>NZ_SWDE01000009.1 GCF_013337185.1 Serratia proteamaculans | reverse complement strand
CGCCGCAACCCCTAATTTCAATATTTTTTCTGACCGTTGAATGTTTGACCAAAACAGCCTTAAACAGGCAGTTTTTTCAACGATTTAAAGCCATATCCCTGCAGAACGGGCAATAAAGCGTCAGTGTCTTCATTTAACGCCATGCAATACGCTAGATTATCTTCCTGCGTAGACACCAGATTTTCCTGTGTCGAGATCAACCAGGCGGTGCGACGGGCTATTGCCGCGCCGGAATCGATCAGCCGGGTTCCCTCAGGTAATACCTGCATTAACTCTTCTGCTAATAAAGGGAAGTGGGTGCAGCCGAGCACGACAGTATCCGGCGGCTCACGCATGCTCAGCCATGGATGCAGGATTTTCTTCAGCGTTGGCAGCGGTACGGCTTCGCCATGCAGTTTGGCTTCTGCCAGTTCCACCAGCTCTGAGGACCCCAATAGCTCTATCTTGCAATCGGTGGCGAAGCGGGCAATCAACTCATGGGTATAAGTGCGCTGGACGGTACCGCGGGTAGCCAACAGGCCGACGACGCCATTGGCGGTCAGACGGGCGGCAGGTTTGATGGCAGGTACCACACCCACGACCGGGAAGGTAAAGCGTTCACGCAGGGCCGGTAAGGATACGGTACTGGCGGTGTTACAAGCGATGATGACTATCGCCAGAGGATGGCGCTGCTGCACCGCACTGACAATCTCCAGCACGCGTTCAACAATAAACTCTTCGGATTTCTCACCGTAGGGAAACGCCACATTATCGAAAGCGTATATATAGTGGAGGTCCGGCAGCAATTGCCGAACCTCTTGATACACCGATAACCCGCCGACGCCGGAATCAAATACCAGCACCGTCGGACGGGCCTTCGCGGTGGTGTTAGAAGGTATAGCTTCCAGTGAGGTAGTATTCTCTTCCTGGAGTAGCGTAGCCATAAGCCGTCTCATAATCTTTATCAAACAGGTTGGCGATTCTACCACGAACTGTCAGATGAGATGTGACCGGATACGAAACTGCGAGATCCCACAGGCTGACACCGCCGAGTTTGACCGTGCGCGTAGTGTAACCACTGTAGTCGCCATCATAACGCTCCCCAAGATAATGGTAGGTCACGGCCCAATCGAAATCATAGACCTGCCAGTCCAGCTCATATTTCACCTGCTGCTTGGCACGACGGAGCAGAACTTCGTTGGTTTTGGCATTGCGTGGATCAACATAGTCATAGCCAATCTGGTGGGTCAACGGCCCGGTATCAAAGGAAGCCGTAGCTTCAACGCCTTTAATGGTTGCCTGATTAACGTTGTAATAAGCAGAACCAGAGCCGCTGGATGCATAGCTAATAAGGTTGTCTATATCGTTACGATAACCCGTGACACGCCAGGTCACCGGCCCAGTCAATCCTTCAAAGCCCCCTTCCCACTGTTTGCTTTCCTCTGGCTTCAAATCCGGGTTGCCGCCAAAGCTGCCGTATTGTTGTCCCAGATTCGGTGCTTTAAACGCAGTCCCGTAGGAGGCAATGGCACGATAACCCTCAACAAACTCCCACGCAGCACTGGTTTGCCAAGTGCCATGCCAGCCATATTGCGAGTTATCATCACCCCGCACCGCCCCTTCCAGAGTAAAGGAATCGATCTGCTGCTGTGCCGTCAGATAAAGCCCGGTATTACGCTGACTCTTGCTGTCGGTAATGTAAGCCGTGCCTGGCTCTATTTTCTGATCCTGCCAATCAACACCCGTACTGATATTGCCATTGGCAACCTGGAAGGTATTACCCCACTGCACATTGTATTGGGTGGAATCATCCAAAGTTGCAGAGGCAGAATAAGGGCCATACTTGGGATCGTAGTTATAGTCCTTACTGTGGCTATAGCTGGCAATCAATTGAGTGGCATAAATACCGTCCTGGTAACGCAGGCCGCTATCCCAACTTTGGCTATACAGCTGGCGGGTATCCGGCAGTGCGTCTGAATGTGCCGGGTCGGAATAACTGTAATTACCATCATAAGCCGTACGGTTGTCATAACCGTAGCCGCGAACGAATCCGCTGAAAGCCTCATTAAACTTATGATCTATGCTGCCATACAGAGATTTACTCATGAAACCGTCGCGGTCAGTTTGCGCCGGGTTACCGAAGCTGTCTGGCAGATTCGCCACCACGTCATACCCTTTGGTATAGGTATAGTTGCCGGCGAGGGTCGCCACCGTGCTGTCGCCCAACTGTTGCTGGGTAGAGGCGTCATAGGCCTGATAGCCGTTTGACCCCATGCCGGCAGAAAGCGTAGTCCCGTTTTTTTCACGAGTGGTAATAATGTTGATCACACCGCCGATGGCATCGGAGCCATAGACCGCCGAACGCGGTCCACGGATAAACTCGACTTTCTGCACCAGCGAGATCGGAATTTGGCTGAGGTCGGAAGAACCACTGACGCCCGCCTGATTCAGACGAATGCCGTCAATCAGTACCAGGACATGGCTGGAGTTGGTACCGCGGATAAACAGCGAACTGGCTTGCCCCAGACCACCATTTTGCGACACATCTACGCCCGGCAGGCGGCGCATCACATCGGTCAGGCTTTTTGCCTGCCAGCGGTCGATATCATCGCGGGTGACGACAGAAGTGGGTGCCAGCACGGAAGAAACCGGCTGTGGAAAACGGTTGGCGGAAACCACCAGGTCATCGCTGTTCTTGGCTGTGGTGTTGTCTTGCGCCCATCCAGAAAAAGCCGTGATCGAAGAAACCACCGCCAGCAGTGTATTTTTTGTAATTGTCATGAAAAAGCATCCAAACTTAATTGGCGGATGCCGCAGGAACATGGCCGGTATTTCGCGACGGCCACGGGCATTGCGACGTAACACCGGCAGGTCTTCGGGCTTGGGAGTTGCGGGTGGCCAGTGAGCTACCTGCACCGGGCGATGACTTCCCATCCTGCAATGGACAGTGTCTGCGTAAACGCTATCGCCGTGACTTCCCCTTACCGCTGCGCGTCAGCTCCGGATTCGAACCGGATTCCCTTTTCACTCGCTGCTTGAGGCCGGACGACAATGCTACGATCAATGTAAATAGATGTCTAGACTGCTACCAATGTTACAAATAATAAACACGACAAAACTGGACTTCACGGACTGATTCCCTACAATCTCCGCTGATCAATTTTGCCTGACGAGAAGAAACATGACGCCCGAGAATTTGCCTATTGAACGTTACGATGACCAACTGGCGGAGAAAACTGCCCGGTTGAAAACGCTGATGTCACCGTTCACGGCACCCGAGCCGGAAGTGTTCCGCTCGCCGGTAAGCCACTACCGCATGCGCGCCGAATTCCGCATCTGGCATGATGAAGACGAGATGTACCACATCATGTTTGATCAGCAGACCAAACAACGCATCCGCGTCGACAAGTTCCCTGCCGCCAGCGAATTGATTAACCGCCTGATGAGCGCACTGATCGCCGCCATCAAGCCAGAGCCTATTCTGCGCCGCAAGCTGTTCCAGATTGACTACCTGTCGACCCGCAGCGGCAAAATCATCGCCTCGTTGCTGTATCACCGCAAGCTGGACGACGAATGGCAGCAGCAGGCAGAAAAGCTGCGTGATGATCTGCGCGCGCAGGGCTTTGACCTGCAGCTGATTGGCCGCGCGTCTAAAATGAAAATCATGCTGGATCAGGATTATGTAGACGAAGTGCTGCCGGTTGCCGGCCGCGACATGATCTATCGCCAGGTGGAAAACAGCTTCACCCAGCCGAATGCGGCACTGAATATACAGATGCTGGAGTGGGCTCTGGACGTGACCACCGGCTCTAAAGGCGATTTGCTGGAGCTGTATTGCGGGAACGGTAACTTCTCTTTGGCACTGGCGCGTAACTTCGAGCGGGTGCTGGCTACCGAAATCGCCAAACCTTCGGTCGCGGCGGCACAGTACAACATTGCGGCCAATCAGATCGATAACGTGCAGATTATCCGTATGGCAGCGGAGGATTTCACCCAAGCCATGAACGGAGTACGCGAGTTTAATCGGTTGAAAGATATTGATTTAAGCAGCTATAACTGTGAAACCATTTTCGTCGATCCGCCACGCAGTGGGCTGGACGATGAAACGGTGAAAATGGTGCAGGCCTATCCGCGTATTTTGTATATCTCATGCAACCCGGAAACGCTGTGCGCCAATCTGGAGACCCTGCAGGAAACCCACAGTATCAGCCGCCTGGCACTGTTCGATCAGTTCCCGTACACCCATCATATGGAATGCGGCGTGCTGTTGGAAAAACGCGTTTAATCTGACAGGGGCGCTATTATTGCTGCGCCCCTGCTTTACACCCTTCAGGCCGTCGTATTCTCATCCAGCGCCTTACGCGCTTTCAGCTTGATACCAATCCAGAACACCAGCGCCACGGAAACAATAGCCGGCAGGAAGTTGGAGCCAATCTGCGGGTATTCGGCACGGACAATCGCACTGTACAACAACACCCCCAACAGGAAGGTCGCTGCGGCCAGCTTGGGCATGCCGTCCGGCATCGCACGGTGCAGATAACGCTGATGCAGGCAGTAAACCGCCAACACCAAAGTCAGGATAGGGAAAATCGAAAACGGCACCACCGAGCTGAACAGCGCGGCGAACGAACCGTTGATCGAAAGGCCGGCAATCAACGCCAGCAGTAAGGTGCCATTCTCACGGCTTGGTTTTTCCATCGCTTTCTACCTTTTATACGTGGGATACAGAAGCTTTTTCTTGTTGGCGGCGATACCAATAATAAGCACCTTTGGAAATCATCCGCAGTTGCAGCACTAAACGTTCCTCAAGACGACACCGTTGTTCGATATCGATATCCAGCGCTTCAGCACCGGCGCTGAATACGATGGTCACCATAGCTTCAGCCTGCGCTTCGGTAAAACTGCGCGGCATATGGTTTTCCAGCTCGAGGTAATCTGCCAGTTCGGCGATAAAATGTTGGATCTCACGCGCTACCGCCGCACGGAAGGCCGATGAAGTACCGGAGCGCTCACGCAGCAGCAGGCGGAAGGCGTTGGGATTATTGCCGATAAACTCCATAAAGGTGGAGACAGAGGTGCGGATCACGCTGCCGCCCTTGGCAATACGCTGACGCGCCTGGCGCATCAGTTGCCGCAGCATCAGGCCGCTCTCATCAACCATGGTCAGCCCCAACTCATCCACGTCACGAAAGTGACGGTAGAATGACGTCGGTGCGATGCCCGCTTCACGCGAGACTTCACGCAGGCTCAGGCTGGCGAAGCTGCGTTCGGCGCTTAGCTGGCTGAAGGCCGCCTCAATGAGGGAACGACGAGTCCGTTCTTTTTGTTGTGCTCTGACGCCCATATGCATATCCAGATAAGATCCATTTTGTCAGTCTAACGCCGTAGACCCGGCAATATAGCAAATTTTATTGCAACAGCATTTATACAAACGCGCCCTGTCACAGTTTCCGCCTGCACCATTTGTGCTTTGCCTCAAAAAGCCTAATGGTGATTGGGCACTCAGCGCTATGATGTTAAGATACCGTTGTAATTTTGTATAAGACAGGTCTCTCCCCTATGCAACAGCACTATCAATTTGATGCCATAGTTATTGGCTCGGGCCCTGGTGGTGAAGGTGCCGCTATGGGGTTGGTGAAACAGGGCGCCCGCGTGGCCGTTATCGAACGGTACAATAACGTAGGCGGCGGATGTACCCACTGGGGTACCATCCCGTCCAAAGCCCTCCGCCACGCCGTTAGCCGCATTATCGAATTCAACCAGAACCCGCTTTATAACAATTCACGCACGCTCAGCGCGACATTCCCTGATATTTTGCGCCATGCCGATAACGTGATTAACCAGCAAACCCGGATGCGCCAAGGGTTCTATGAGCGTAACCAATGCAAGCTGTTTGCCGGCGATGCACGCTTTATCGACGCCAACACCGTCAGCGTCAGCTATATGGACGGCACCCAGGACACCATCCGCGCCGATCATATCGTTATCGCCTGCGGCTCGCGCCCTTACAACCCGTCAAGCGTCGATTTCAACCATCCGCGCATTTACAACAGCGATTCAATCCTCGAACTGAACCACGAACCGCGCCACGTGATCATTTACGGCGCCGGGGTTATCGGCTGCGAATATGCGTCTATCTTCCGTGGGTTGAACGTGAAGGTCGATCTGATCAACACCCGCGATCGCCTGCTGGCGTTCCTCGACCAGGAAATGTCGGACTCGCTGTCTTACCACTTCTGGAACAACGGCGTGGTGATCCGTCACAACGAAGAGTTCGAGAAGATCGAAGGCACCGACGACGGCGTGATTGTTCACCTGAAATCCGGCAAGAAAGTGAAAGCGGACTGCCTGCTGTATGCCAACGGCCGTACCGGTAACACGGACTCACTGGGGCTGGAGAACGTCGGTCTTGAATCAGACAGCCGTGGCCTGCTGAAAGTGAACAGCATGTACCAGACTGCGCTGTCGCACATTTATGCCGTGGGTGACGTAATTGGTTATCCGAGCCTGGCATCTGCCGCTTACGATCAGGGCCGTATTGCTGCGCAGGCAATTGCCTCCGGCGAAGCCAGCGGGCATCTGATTGAAGACATCCCTACCGGTATCTATACCATTCCGGAAATCAGCTCCGTCGGTAAAACCGAGCAGGAACTGACGGCGATGAAGGTGCCGTATGAAGTGGGCCGCGCCCAGTTCAAACATCTGGCGCGTGCGCAGATTGCCGGGATGAACGTCGGCAGCCTGAAGATCCTGTTCCATCGCGACACCCTGCAGATCCTTGGGATCCACTGCTTCGGTGAGCGTGCGGCGGAGATCATTCACATCGGTCAGGCGATCATGGAACAGAAAGGTGAAGGCAATACTATCGAGTATTTCGTTAATACGACCTTCAACTATCCGACCATGGCCGAAGCCTACCGGGTGGCAGCGCTGAACGGCTTAAACCGCCTGTTTTAGCGTGGTACCCAGGTAGTTTTGCATGTGCTCGCGGATCGCCTCGGCCAATTGCTCATAACGACTGCGCAATGGAGAGCCGGGGCGGTACACCAGCGCAATGGTGCGCTTGGGTTCAGGTTTGTAACAGTCGAGATAGCACACGCCGTCACGCTCACGCTGTGGCGGTACCGCCAATGACGGCAGCAACGTAATACCACTGCCTGCCGCAACCATATTGCGCAGCGTTTCCAGGCTGGTCGCCCGGAAATGGGTATCCTCGTCGGCACCGGCCTGGAAGCAAAAGCCCATTGCCTGATCGCGCAAGCAGTGGCCATCTTCCAGCATCAGCAGTTTTTCCCCTGCCAAATCCGGCATCGCCACGCGGTCGCGCTGCGACCATGGGTGATCGGAGTACACCGCCAGCTTCATTGGCTCATCAAACAACGGCACTTCGATAAAGGCTTCGGTTTCCTTCACCAGCGCCAGGATCGCACAGTCCAGTTTACCGCTGTCGAGTTGCGCCAGCAGCTGTTGGGTTTGCGCCTCATGCAGGTACATTTCCAGCTTGGGAAAGGTTTTATGCAGCGTAGGGATGATCTGCGGCAGCAAATAAGGCCCAACGGTCGGGATCAGGCCGATATGCAGCGGCCCGGACATGGCTTCGCCCTGTTGGCTGGCCATCTCTTTCAGAACTTTGACTTCGCGCAGCACGGTACGCGCCTGCTCCACCAGCAACAGGCCCGCCTGGGTAAATAACACCTTGCGGCTGGTGCGTTCGAGCAACATCACACCCAGTTCGTCTTCCAGCTTGCGGATCTGCCCACTGAGCGTGGGTTGGCTAACATGGCATGAATCGGCGGCACGGCGGAAATGCCGGTGCTCGGCCAAGGCGACCAGGTACTCTAAATCACGAATATTCATTGTTTCCCTCCAGACCACGATAGCTCATGGCGATAGATAAGATAGCAATGAGCGATTAGATCTATCAACCCCCGGCGGCAATAATGTGTCCCATCAAAGCGGCATAACGCTGAAAGCTAAAAATTATTTTTCCTAATTAAGGGGTTAATTCATGTTTACCAGTCAAGAAGGCAAAAAAGTTCCTCAGGTCACCTTCCACACCCGTCAGGGTGACCAATGGATCGATGTAACGACCAACGACCTGTTTAAAGATAAAACCGTTATCGTGTTTTCACTGCCAGGTGCCTTTACTCCGACCTGCTCTTCCAGCCACCTGCCGCGCTACAACGAGCTGTCCAGCGTATTCAAACAGCATGGCGTTGACAGCATCCTGTGCGTCTCGGTGAACGACACCTTCGTAATGAACGCCTGGAAAGCCGATCAACATGCTGAAAACATCACCTTCGTGCCGGACGGCAACGGTGAATTCACCAAAGGCATGAACATGCTGGTCGAGAAAGCCGATCTGGGTTTCGGCCCACGCTCATGGCGTTATTCGATGCTGGTGCGTAATGGCGTAGTAGAGAAAATGTTCGTCGAGCCCAACAAGCCGGGCGACCCGTTTGAAGTGTCTGACGCCGACACCATGCTGAAATATCTGGCACCAGAATTCAAAGTGCAGGAGTCGGTTTCGCTGTTTACCAAGCCGGGCTGCCCGTTCTGCGCCAAAGCCAAACAAATGCTGCAGGATCGTGGCATCCAGTATGAAGAGATCGTACTGGGTCAGGACGCGACTACCGTCAGCCTGCGCGCCGTCAGCGGCCGTGCCACGGTACCGCAGGTGTTCATCGGCGGCCGTCATATTGGCGGTAGCGATGACCTGGAAACCTTCCTGTCAGCCTGATTTATAAGTAATAACAAAGCCAACGTGAACTTTTGGCGGGCTCCGGCCCGCCCTTTTTTTAGCTTTCAGGAGTGGATATGAAACAGTTGAATGTTGACGTCGTCGTTATCGGTGGCGGCACCGCCGGTCTGGGCGCCTATCGCGCCGCCAAGCTTTCGACCCCCAGTGTAGTGATGATTGAGGGCGGGGCCTACGGCACCACCTGCGCACGCGTTGGCTGCATGCCATCCAAGTTACTGATCGCCGCCGCCGAGGCGGTGCATCAAATCGAGCGGGCGCCGGGCTTTGGCGTGTATCCCGCGGGCAAAACCACCATTAATGGTCGTGAAGTGATGGACCGCGTCAAACGCGAACGCGACCGCTTCGTCGGCTTTGTGCTGGAAGGTGTCGACGAGATCCCAGCGGCCGACAAAATTAGCGGCTACGCCCGTTTTATCGACGACAACACCCTACAGGTGGATGAACATACGCGCATCGTGGCGCAGCGCATTGTTATCGCCACCGGTTCCCGCCCAAGCTGGCCCGCGCCCTGGAATGCACTGGGTGACAGACTGATCGTCAATGACGACGTCTTCAACTGGGATGATTTACCACAGTCGGTGGCAGTGTTCGGGCCAGGTGTGATTGGCCTGGAACTGGGTCAGGCGCTGCATCGTCTCGGGGTAGAGACCAAAGTGTTTGGCGTTGGCGGCGCCGTCGGCCCGTTGACTGACAGCGCAGTTCGCAACTACGCCGCTAAAACCCTGGGTGAAGAGTTCTATCTTGATGCCGATGTGAAAGTGGAGATGATGCAGCGCGAAGGCGACAAAGTGTTTATCCGTTATCAGGATTTACACGGCAAGCCGCAGGAGATCATGGTGGATTATGTACTGGCCGCCACCGGTCGCCGACCAAACGTCGATAATCTGGGCCTGGAGAATACCGGCCTGCAGCTGGATGCCCGAGGAGTGCCGCTGGCCGATCGCCTGACGATGCAAACCAGCGTTCCGCACATCTTTATCGCCGGTGACGCCAGCAACCAACTGCCGCTGTTGCATGAAGCCAGCGATCAGGCACGTATTGCCGGGAGCAACGCCGGCAGCTTCCCGGAAGTCAGCCCAGGCCTGCGCCGCAGCGCGATCTCGGTAGTCTTCTCCGATCCGCAAATTGCCATGGTCGGCTCTACCTTTCGCGAATTGAGCGAGAAATTTAGCGCCTGTGGTTGTTTTGAAGTCGGCGAGGTGTCGTTCGAGAATCAGGGGCGCTCGCGCGTGATGCTGCGCAATAAGGGCATCCTGCATGTCTACGGCGAACAGGGTACCGGGCGTTTCCTCGGTGCAGAGATGATGGGCCCGGACGTTGAGCATATCGCCCATCTGCTGGCCTGGGCACACCAACAGCAAATGACTATCAACCAGATGCTGGACATGCCGTTTTACCATCCGGTGATCGAAGAAGGCCTGCGCACCGCACTGCGCGATCTGCAGGCCAAACTAAAACTGGGCGAGGCCGAGGCCGAACGCTGCCAGCGCTGCCCGGGCGAGTAATCCGGCCAAAAACAAAGGGCGCAGTTCTGCCTATGAACTGCGCCCTTGATATTGAGTAACCTAATTAAGCCAAACGCTGTTTCGCTGCGGCGATCGCGCTGGCGACCTGCTGAGGAGAAACGCCGCCTTTGGCTGAGCGCTTATCCAGACAGGATTGCAGTGCCAGGATCGGGTACACATCGTCGCCAATCACTGCGCTGAATTTCTGCAAATCAGTCAACGGCAGGGCTTCCAGCGCCTTGCCCTGACGAATGGCTTCCACTACCGCTTCACCGACGATATGGTGCGCCTCACGGAACGGCACGCCTTTGGCGACCAGATAGTCCGCCAGTTCGGTCGAGTTGGCGTAGCCCTGCTCCGCCGCTTCTTTACAACGCGGGCGTTTCACCTGAATCCCATCCAGCACCAACGCAGCCATCTGCAAGCAATCCATCCAGGTATCAAGCGCGTCGAACAGCCCTTCCTTGTCTTCCTGCATGTCTTTGTTATATGCCAACGGCAGGCCTTTCAACGTCATCATCATTCCGGTCAATGCACCCTGCACGCGGCCACATTTGCCACGGATCAGCTCCAGCGCATCCGGGTTTTTCTTCTGTGGCATCAGCGATGAGCCGGAAGTCACACGGTCAGACAGATCGACGAATGCCGCTTCGCCGCTGTTGAAAAAAATCAGGTCTTCGGCAAAGCGCGACAGGTGCACCATGCTGATGGAGGCATTGGATAGCAACTCCAGCACATGGTCGCGGTCGGAAACGCTGTCGAGACTATTACGGGTGGCCGAAGCAAAGCCCAGCCAACCGGCCAGTTGTTCACGGTCGATCGGATAGGCAGTGCCAGCCAGCGCACCGCTGCCCAGCGGGCTGACATCCAGGCGCTTCAGCGTGTCCTGCAAACGGCTTTCGTCACGCGCCAGCATTTCCACATAGGCCAAACACCAGTGGGCAAAAGTCACCGGCTGCGCACGCTGCAGGTGGGTATAGCCCGGCATCACTGCGTCCTGATTGGCTTCGGCGGTTTCCACCAGCGCCTGTTGCAGTTGCACAATGGCCTGATGCAAATCGCCAATCTGCTGTTTACACCACAATTTCAGATCGGTCGCGACCTGATCGTTACGGCTACGACCGGTGTGCAATTTTTTGCCCAGATCGCCGACTTGGTCGATCAGCTTCTGCTCCACCCAGCTATGAATATCTTCCGCATCGCTGCTGACAATCGCCTGCGGATCGGCCTGCACTTCCGCCAACAGCCCGTTCAACGCCTGCTCAAGCTGCTGCTGCTCGGTTGCCGTCAATACGTTGACGGTGACCAGCGCTTTCGACCAGGCCACCGAACCCACAATGTCCTGTTCCGCCAGGCGATAATCGAAGCGCAGAGAATCGTTTAATTGTTTGAACCGCTGATCTGCCGCCTGACTGAACCGTCCGCCCCAAAGTGCCATACCTTACTCCTGATTTTTATGCGAATAGGGGCGCAGCATGCTGCGCCCCTATCAAGTCACGCCGAATAATTACTAAGTTACTTGTTCTTTTTCTCGTTCAGCGCGCGAATGCGTGAAGAGAGTGAGAACAGACGGATAAAACCGCCCGCGTGGCTGTGATCGTAAACTTCATCTTCGCCGAAGGTCGCGAACTCTTCGGAATACAGGCTGTTGGCGGATTTCTTCTGAATCGCCGTCACCTGGCCTTTATACAGCTGCAACACCACTTCGCCGTTAACTTCTTCGGCCAGCGCTTCGGCGGAGGCCTGCAGTGAACGACGCAGCGGAGCAAACCAGCGGCCATCGTACACCACGTAAGACATTTCCAGGCCCAGTTGCTCACGCCATTTGAAGCTGTCGCGATCCAGCACCAGTTGCTCAACGCCGCGCAGTGCCGCCACCATGATGGTACCGCCCGGGGTTTCGTAGCAACCACGGGATTTGATGCCCACCAGACGGTTTTCTACGATGTCGATACGGCCCACGCCATGCTTGGCACCCAGCACGTTCAGGGTTTCCAGACATTTGTACGGGCTCAGAGCTTTACCGTTAACGGCCACTACGCAGCCTTTTTCTACGGTGATGGTCACTTGCTCAGGCTGATCCGGCGCTTCCTGCGGGTCTACAGTCCAGACCCAGCAGTCTTTGTTCGGTGCGTTCCACGGGCTTTCCAGCACGCCGCCTTCGGTAGAGATGTGCCAGGCATTCTCGTCACGGCTATAGATTTTTTCCAGCGACGCAGTGGTCGGGATGTTGCGCTCTTTCAGGTAGTCCAGCAGCGCTTCACGGGAACGCAGGTTCCACTCACGCCAAGGGGCAACCACTTTCAGATGTGGGGCCAGTGCGGTATAGGTGGTTTCGAAACGCACCTGGTCATTACCTTTACCGGTTGCGCCGTGGCACAGTGCGTCAGCACCGACTTTCAGCGCCAGTTCAACCTGTGCTTTAGCGATAATCGGGCGCGCCATGGAGGTACCCAGCAGATAGCTGCCTTCATACAGGGCGCCGGTCTGCAGTACCGGGTAAACGTAGTCACGGATGAATTCTTCACGCAGATCAACCACGTGACACTCAGAGGCACCGGATTGCAGGGCTTTTTGCTCTACACCTTCCAGATCGCCGCGCTCCTGGCCGATATCCGCCACGAAGGCTACCACTTCGCAGCCGCCGTAGTTTTCTTTCAGCCAGGGAATGATGGCCGAAGTATCCAGACCGCCAGAGTACGCCAGAACGATTTTTTTGATGCCTTGGTTTTGCATGGTCTTTTCCTTTTTAATTCTAAATTTAAGCGAGGATCCGGGTGCCAATTGACACGCCGTTAAACAGTGCAGGAAGCTGATCGGCATGGCGCCAACTGGCGATATCTACCGGGCGACCGAGGGTGCGGGCCGCATCGAGCGCCGCATTCACCTTCACCACCATACCATCAGTGATGATGCCCTGGGCAATCAGTTGTTCCGCTTTTTGCGCCGTCATTTCTGCGATGCGTTGCCCTTTTCCATCGAGGATGCCACTGACATCCGACAGCAGGATCAAATCCGCACCCAGGGTGGCGGCCAGAGCCGTCGCCGCCTGATCGGCGTTCACATTCATTAACTGCCCATCGGCGGTGATACCGATGGAACTGATCACCGGCAGGTAACCGGCAGCCAGCAGGGTATTGAGCAGCAACGGGGAACCCGGTTGCGCATTGCCCACGTGGCCCAGCGCCGGATCCAGCGGGGTGACGGTGACGCTGCCACCGTCTGCCAGGCTCAGGCCGACCGCGTTAATCTGGTGCTTGATGGCCCACGCCAGCAAGGTTTTGTTGGCGGTGCCGGCCAGCGCGCCGGTAATAATGTCAATCTGATCGGCCGGGGTCACCCGCAGGCCATTCTTCTTCACCACCGGCAGGGAAAGCTTTTTCATCAGCTCATCCACCAGACAACCACCGCCGTGGACGATCACCAACGGGCGCTGATGCTGCTGACGGTAGCTGTCCAGTGCGGTAAACAGACGCTCCAGCGCCTCTTCACTGTCTAATAACACGCCACCTAACTTGATAATTAACGGGTTCATCGCTGTATACATCCCACGCTGGTGATTTATTAAAGTAATGACTGGGTTTCAGGGAACCCAAAACGGATATTCAGGCATTGCACCGCCTGAGCGGCCGCGCCTTTCAACAGGTTGTCTTCCGTCGCTACGGCGATCAGGTGTTCACCCTGTACGGCAAAGCCGATGTCGCAGAACGGCAACCCGACGACGGACTTCAATGCCGGTACGCCCTGGTCATACAGCCGCACCAGTGGTTTGTCGTCATAGGCGGCGTGATAAACGGCGGCCACGTCCTGCGCAGTCACGCCGGCTTTCAGGCGACAGGTGATGGTTTCGAGAATACCACGCGGGAAGTTACCCAAATGTGGCGTGAAGATGACCGGCACGCCCAGATGCGCGACGATTTCCGGATGGTGACGGTGGTTGAAAATACCGTACGGCTGCAGGCTCACCTCACAAAAACTGGTGGTGACGCTGGCCTTACGGCCCGCACCGCTGACGCCGCTGGTCGCGTTGATCACCGGCCACTGATCCAGGTTCAGCAACTCCTGGTCGATCAGCGGTTTCAGCGCTAACTGCGCCGCCGTCGGATAACAACCCGGTACGGCGATCAGCTGCGCCTGTTTGATTTTGTCGCTCTGCCATTCCGCCAGGCCATACACCGCTTGCTCCAGCAGGTCGGCATGCTGATGTTCAAAACCGTAATATTGGCTGTAGAAGGCGGCATCTTTCACGCGGAATGCGCCGGACAGGTCAAACACCACGCAACCTGCGGCCAGGAATGCCGGCGCGATATCGTGGCTGACCTCGTGTGCCGTCGCCAGGAACACTACGTCGATACCCACAGCGGCGGCGGCTACGTCAACCAGCGGCTGCAAGGGGAGATCGACAATGCCTTTTAACTGGGGGTGCAAATCGGAAAGCAATTTTCCTGCATCTGCACTTTGCGCTGAAACCGCTAAAGCGGTTATGTTCATGTGTGGGTGACGATTAAGGTACGCCGTGAGCTCTGCTCCGGCATAACCGCTGGCACCGACAATCAGCGTATTCAACATGGGGCCTTTCACCTTCTAGACTTGCGTTTGGTCGTATTCGACTCAGGTTTCCAGGCTCACCAGCGTTGTTTTGCCGTTCACCCACGAGGTCGAGCGTTGATGTTTTTATAATCATCCGGGAATCGGGTTCCCTTACGCTCCAGCTTATTGTATTTTTATTCACAATAAATGCATGAATATTGATACCAACCTAACCAAAGGCTGTCAACAGTGAAGATGAAATTACCTCCATTTATTGAGCTGTACCGGGCGTTGATCGCCACTCCGTCGATCAGTGCCACCGATGGCGCCCTCGATCAGAGTAATGAAGCGTTAATCAACTTGCTGGCCGGCTGGTTTGCCGATTTGGGCTTTCGCGTCGACGTGCAACCGGTGCCGGATAGCCGCAACAAATTCAACCTGCTGGCCAGTATCGGTGAAGGCAGCGGCGGCCTGCTGCTGGCGGGCCACACCGACACCGTGCCTTATGATGAAGGCCGCTGGACGCGCGATCCTTTCACTCTGACCGAACACGACAATAAGCTGTACGGTCTGGGTACCGCCGATATGAAAGGCTTCTTTGCCTTTATTCTGGATGCGGTGCGCGACATCGACGCCAGCCAACTGACCAAGCCTTTATACATTCTGGCCACCGCAGATGAAGAAACGACGATGGCCGGCGCACGTTATTTTGCCGCTTCCACCAGCATTCGTCCGGACTTCGCCATTATCGGGGAGCCAACCTCGCTGCAGCCGGTGCGGGCGCATAAAGGCCATATAGCCAACGCTATCCGCATCGTCGGCCAATCCGGCCACTCGAGCGACCCGGCGCGCGGCGTGAACGCCATCGATCTGATGCATGAAACTATCGGCCGCCTGATGGAGTTGCGCAAAACGCTGCAAGAGCGCTTTAACAACCCGGCCTTTGCCGTGCCCTACCCGACCATGAACTTCGGTCATATCAGCGGGGGCGATGCGGCCAACCGTATCTGCGCCTGCTGCGAGCTGCATCTGGATATCCGCCCGTTGCCGGGCATGACGCTCGACAACATCAACGAACTGATGCAGCAAACCCTCGAACCGATCAGCCAGCGCTGGCCGGGCCGCCTGAGCATTGAGGAGCTGCATGCCTCGGTACCGGGTTATGAGTGCCCGACCGATCACCATATGGTGGCGGTGATTGAGAAACTGCTGGGCACCCGCACGCAGGTGGTCAACTATTGCACCGAAGCCCCGTTCGTCCAGCAGGTCTGCCCGACGCTGGTGTTGGGTCCCGGCTCTATCGACCAGGCGCATCAACCGGACGAATATATAGATACCGGCTTTATCGAACCGACACGCAAGCTGCTGGGTCAATTGGTCAGCCACTTCTGTCGCCAATAAACCGGATACAAGGTAGGGTTAATGATTTATCATTCCCCTACCTCCTAATAAGTAGAAAACCAATGAAATAAGCCAGACTGATAACCGGCGCGCCGTAATTAAATTTCAGAAAATGCGCCGATTTTGATGTTTTTTTGCTAAAAATAGTGTCAATTGGCCATTGGACAGGAACGTGGCGAGATGAAACAGGCGCGGTTTGCCTGACACGTGAAATTTACTTACAAGATAAAAATCATACAGAACTGGGTCAGGGGTTATATGAACGAACAATATTCGGCAATGCGAAGTAATGTCAGTATGCTCGGCAAATTGCTCGGCGATACCATCAAAGAAGCGCTGGGCGAGCATATTCTCGATCGCGTTGAAACTATCCGTAAGCTTTCCAAATCTTCACGTGCAGGTAACGAGGCACATCGCCAGGAGCTGCTTTCTACCTTGCAAAACCTGTCCAACGACGAACTGCTGCCAGTGGCACGCGCCTTCAGCCAGTTTCTCAATCTGACCAACGTCGCCGAGCAGTACCACAGCATTTCACCCAATGGCGAAGCCGCCAGCAACCCGGAAGCGCTGGCGCAGTTGTTCACCCGGCTGAAAGACAAAAAGCTCAGCACCAAAGAGCTGCAAAATGCGGTATCCCAGCTTTCCATCGAACTGGTGCTGACCGCGCACCCGACGGAAATCACCCGCCGCACCCTGATCCACAAGCTGGTTGAGGTCAACACCTGCCTCAGCCAGCTCGACCATAACGATCTGGCCGACTACGAGCGCAACAAGATCATGCGCCGCCTGCGCCAATTGGTCGCCCAGTCCTGGCATACCGACGAGATCCGCAAACATCGCCCTTCCCCGATCGACGAAGCCAAATGGGGCTTTGCGGTAGTGGAAAACAGCCTGTGGGAAGGGGTGCCTGCCTTCCTGCGTGAATTCAACGAACAGTTGGAAAACTCCATCGATTACAGCCTGCCGGCGGAAGCCGTGCCGGTACGTTTCACTTCCTGGATGGGCGGTGACCGCGACGGTAACCCTAACGTGACGGCTGAAATCACCCGCCACGTGCTGCTGCTCAGCCGTTGGAAGGCCTGCGACCTGTTCACCCGCGACATTCAGGTGCTGGTCTCCGAGCTGTCGATGACCGAATGTACTCCGGAACTGCGCGCACGGGCCGGTGGCGACGAGGTGCAAGAGCCATACCGCGAGATCATGAAGCAATTGCGCAGCCAGTTGATGAGCTCTCAGGCTTATCTGGAAGGTCGCCTGAAGGGTGAGCGCGTACTCAAACCACACGACCTGCTGGTGAATAACGAACAGCTGTGGGAACCGCTGTTCGCCTGTTACCAGTCGCTGCAGGCCTGCGGCATGAGCATCATCGCCAATGGCCAGTTGCTCGATACCCTGCGTCGCGTGCGCTGCTTTGGCGTGCCGCTGGTACGTATCGACGTACGTCAGGAAAGCACTCGCCACACCGAGGCCATTGCCGAGCTGACCCGTTATCTGGGGCTGGGCGATTACGAAAGCTGGTCGGAAGCCGACAAACAGGCGTTCCTGATCCGCGAACTGAACTCCAAACGCCCGCTGGTGCCGCTTAAATGGGAGCCGAGTGCCGACACCCAGGAAGTGCTGGAAACCTGTCGGGTCATTGCCGAAGCGCCGCAGGGTTCGATTGCCGCCTACGTGATATCCATGGCGCGTACGCCTTCTGACGTGCTGGCGGTTCACCTGTTGCTGAAAGAAGCCGGTTGCCCGTTCGCCCTGCCGGTGGCCCCGCTGTTCGAAACCCTCGACGACCTGAACAATGCCGACGACGTGATGACCCAGTTGCTGAATATTGACTGGTACCGCGGCTTTATCCAGGGCAAACAGATGGTAATGATTGGCTATTCCGACTCGGCGAAAGACGCCGGGGTGATGGCCGCCTCCTGGGCGCAGTACCGCGCGCAAGACGCCCTGATCAAAACCTGTGAAAAGGCCGGCGTAGCGCTGACGTTGTTCCACGGCCGCGGCGGCTCGATCGGCCGTGGTGGCGCTCCGGCGCATGCGGCACTGCTGTCGCAACCGCCGGGCAGCCTGAAAGGCGGCCTGCGCGTCACCGAACAGGGCGAGATGATCCGCTTCAAATTTGGCCTGCCGGAAGTCACCATCAGCAGTCTGGCGCTGTACACCGGTGCGATCCTGGAAGCCAACCTGTTGCCGCCGCCGGAGCCGAAAAAAGAGTGGCGTGCACTGATGGATGACCTGTCAGACACCTCATGTAAAATGTATCGTGGTTACGTGCGTGAAAATCCGGAATTCGTGCCGTACTTCCGCGCTGCGACGCCGGAACTGGAGCTGGGCAAGTTACCGCTGGGTTCACGCCCGGCCAAACGCAAGCCAAACGGCGGCGTTGAGAGCCTGCGCGCCATTCCATGGATCTTCGCCTGGACGCAGAACCGCCTGATGCTGCCGGCCTGGCTGGGTGCCGGTGCCGGTTTGCAAGAGGCGGTGAAAGCTGGCAAGCAAGATCAACTGGAAGCCATGTGCCGCGACTGGCCATTCTTCTCCACCCGCATCGCGATGCTGGAAATGGTGTTCGCCAAGGCCGACCTGTGGCTGGCGGAATACTACGATCAGCGTCTGGTCGACAAATCGCTGTGGCCACTGGGCCAGCAATTGCGCGACCAGTTGGCAAGCGACATCAAGGTGGTGTTGACCATCGCCAATGACGCGCACCTGATGGAAGACCTGCCATGGATCGCCGAATCCATTGCGCTGCGTAACGTGTATACCGATCCGCTGAACGTGCTGCAGGCCGAACTGCTGCACCGTTCACGTCAGCAGGAGCAACCGGATGCCCGCGTTGAGCAGGCGCTGATGGTGACCATTGCCGGCGTCGCCGCCGGGATGCGCAACACCGGCTAGGTTGAGCGTTGTAAAAAACGGCTCCTGTTTACAGGGGCCGTTTTTTTTATCCGTCGCTGATGGGTTATAAGGCACTCAGCCGCAACGGCCGGTTGCCGTCAACTTCGGGATAATTCTCGAACGTATGCCGTATCAACTGCCGTAACCATTGATTTGCCGCATCATCATGAAAATGCGGATGCCAATACTGACGCAGAGTAAAGGATGGCAGCAGGATAGGCGGTGGCAACAATGTGATGTGGCGACTCTGGGCAAAAATCAGCCCCAGCTCTAACGGCACCGTCGCAATCAGATCTGGATTTTGCTCCAGTAAAAACGGAATGGTCAGAAAATGCGGGGTGGTCAGGCATACATTGCGCCGTATCTCCAACTGTTCCAGCACCGCGTCATAGCAGGCCCCCAACCGGCCGGGATATTTGACCGCCACATGAGGCAAGGACTCAAAGAGCTCGCGCGTGATGCCCTTGTGTAATTGGCTATTGTGGCTACTGCCCAGCACCACAAAAGTGTGATCATAAAGCCGTTGCTGAAACAACACTTCCGCCGGTGAGGGAAATGCCCCTACCGCCAAATCCAGCTCTCCTCCGGCCAACGCCTGCTCCATCTGCTCCGGCGGGATCTGCACGCTACGCAGCGTGCAACGCGGAGCTAATTGCCGAAACTGCCTCAGCAACGTGGGCAGCATCACCACCTCCCCCAGGTCGGTCAAGGCCAGGGTAAATTGGCGCCGCGCCAAGGCGGGTTCAAAAGGGGTCGGCGACTGGATATGCTGGCGCACTTCCAACAATATCCGGCCGATCGGCGCGCGCAGTTGCAAGGCTCTGGGGGTCGGCTCCATGCCAACCGCCCCTTTGATAAACAGAGGATCGTCAAAGAAAGTCCGCAAACGTGCCAGTGCATGGCTTACCGCACTTTGAGAAAGACCGAGCTTTTGCGCTGCGCATGTAACATTTTTTTCACACAAAAGCGCATCAAAAACAATAAGGAGATTTAAATCAAGTCCTTTCATATGCATAGCATGCATCTCCTGATGAATCTCTTCGCGTTGAATTTAACAATATAATTACATAGCTTGCAGGGAATGCAACGAGCTGCCTTTAGGCGGCCACAAAACCCCTACACAGGAGTGTGCTATGTTTATTCGCAATACGTGGTATGTCGCTGCCTGGTCACATGAAATTCTCGACGATGCGCTGTTTGCTCGCACCATCATTGGTATTCCCATCGTATTTTATCGGACCGAATCCGGAGCGGTGAAGGCGCTGGAAGACCGTTGTTGCCATCGCGGCGCACCTTTGTCTTTAGGAAACCGTGAAGGTGACGATATCCGCTGCATGTATCACGGGCTGAGATTCACTTCAGAAGGCGTCTGCGTTGAAGCCCCGCTGCAAAGCCGTTTACCCCCGCAGGCGCGGGTGCGTAGCTTCCCGGTGGTAGAGCGCAATAACTGGATTTGGCTGTGGCCCGGTGACCCGCAGTTGGCTGACCCGGCAACCATTCCCGACACGCCCTGGCTCGACTCGCCGCAATGGCGCTATATCCCCGGCTATCTGCATTATGACGTCAACTACCTGCTGATCTGCGACAACCTGCTCGACTTTTCCCACTTGCCCTACGTGCACAGCACCACCCTGGGTGGGGGTGAGGAATACGCCAATGTGCAGCCCAAAGTGGAAAAAATGGAAGACGGCGTTCGCATCACCCGCTGGCTGATGAATATGCCGCCGCCGCCGTTTGTCGGCGATATTGAAGGCTGCCCCGAACGGGTCGACCGCTGGAATATTTACCATTTCACCCTGCCGGGCATTCTGCGGATGGATTCCGGCGTCGCCCCGGCCGGTCAGGGTGCACCTGAGGGTAATCGCAATGGCGCTTTGGAATTTTACAGTTGTCAGGCGCTCACGCCGGAAACGGAAAACAGCACCCACTATTTTTTCTGCCAGCCACATAATTTTGCGCTGGATAAACCAGAGGTCACCGCTCAGATCCACCGCGCTATCCTGCAGGCTTTTGATGAAGACCGCGTGATTATCACCGCCCAGCAACAGAGCCTGGCGCTGGCACCGGACTTCAAGATGTTGCCCTTTGCCATTGATGCCGCCCTGGCGCAGTTCCGCTGGCATGTCACACAGCGTCTGGAGCAGGAAAGTCGCAGCGGGGAAGCACCATGAGGACGGTTAAGGTCTCCCGGCTTTATCACCTGGCGGAAAACGTCATCGGCATTGAGCTAACAGCGGCCGACGATCGTCCCCTGCAGCCCTTTGCCGCCGGCGATCACCTGGATCTGCATTTACCCAATGGCCAGGTCAGGCCTTACTCGTTATGCAACGATCCTCATGAAACGCATCGCTATTGTCTGGGGATCGCTCTGGCCAGCGCTTCGCGTGGAGGGTCTTCCTATATTCATCAGCAATTGCGCGTAGGGGAACAACTGACCATTGGTGAACCGCGTTCGTTGTTTCCTTTGGTGCCCGGTGTTCCGCACTACCGCTTTATTGCCGGGGGCATTGGCATTACCCCGATCCGCAGCATGATCCTGTGGTGTCAGCGGCACGGATATTTATGGCATTTGGACTGGTTTATCCGCTCTCACTACCCTCAGTCCTGGCTGGAGCCTTTGTTAGCGGCAGGAAATAACGTACGGATCCATACCGACAGCCAAACCCGCAGCCAGGATCTGGTGTCGGCCATGAAAGCCATTGCGCCGGAGGAGCACATTTACTGTTGTGGGCCGGAGTCGCTGATGGAAGAAGTACAACGCCTTGCCCAGGCACAACAAATCCCTGCCGATCGGCTCCATTTCGAACGCTTTACCGCCGGGGATGTTGTCAGCGAGGAGGGAGAGGCTTTTGATATTGAATTGCAGCGCAGCGGTGGGCGTTATCGGGTGTTGCCGGGTATCTCGATTCTGGAAACTCTGGAACAAAACGGCATCAATCTGCCTTTCAACTGCCGTGAGGGGCTGTGTCGCAGCTGCGAAGTCACGCTGTTGGCGGGTGAAGCAGACCATCGGGATTATGTTTTAAGCGATGAAGAACGCGCCGCCAACCGTTCGATTCTAATCTGCGTTTCCCGCGCTCGTTCACCCACGCTGGTGCTGGATCTTTAAGCGGTCATCAGCAAACAACAATGCCGGTCAGAATATACTGACCGGCATTTTTTCAGGCGACCGCCACGGGACCTGGGCGCACGCCCAACGTATGGCAAATGGCGTAACTCATCTCGGCGCGGTTCAGCGTATAGAAGTGGAAGTCTTTCACCCCTTCGCGACTGAGAATTTTCACCATATCCATCGCGATATTGGCCCCGACCATTTTGCGGGTTTCGGCATCGTCGTCCAGCCCTTCAAACATGCTGGTCATCCAGCTCGGCACACGTACGTTAGTCATGGTGGCGAAACGCTGTAACTGCTTGAAGTTGGACACCGGCAGAATACCCGGTACGATTTCCACGTCAATGCCGGTCGCCACACAGCGGTCACGAAAACGCAGGTAGCTTTCCACATCAAAGAAGAACTGGGTAATTGCGCGGTTGGCACCGGCATCGATTTTACGCTTCAGGTTAATCAGGTCCGCCTGCGGGCTTTTGGCTTCCGGATGCACTTCAGGGTAGGCCGCCACCGAAATATCGAAATCGCCGACGTCTTTCAGCAAGGCCACCAAATCTGTGGCATACATATCGGGCTTACCGCCGCCCGGTGGCAGGTCGCCACGCAGCGCCACGATATGGCGGATGCCACTGTTCCAGTAGTCGGTAGCAATCTCACGCAATTGAGCCGGGCTGGCGTCGATACAGGTCAGGTGCGGTGCTGCCTCCAGACCGGTACGCTCCTTAATCCCTTTGATAATGCTGTGGGTACGATCGCGCTCGCCGGAGTTGGCACCATAGGTCACAGAGACAAATTTGGGTTTCAGGCTGCTCAGACGATCGATGGACTGCCACAGGGTGTCTTCCATCTCGCTGGTACGCGGCGGGAAGAACTCGAATGATACGTTAATCTGGCCGTTTAACTCCGCCAGACTCTGATTCAGCGCTTCCCGCTGGTTTGCGTGAAAAAAACTCATACCCTGTCCGCCTCTTATCGATCACTGTTTTGCTTTATCTTATTAAGCGTCTATACGTTTAGACGTCTAGATAGAAAATGCCGTATGTTGACTAAAGAGTCAACAGGAAACTGAGGGGAATAAGATGATTAATCCTCACCCGTTAAGAGAAAGAACTTCACGTTCAGAATAAGAAGAATTATGGCAGGAAAAACGAAGGGCGCGGCAGATCCGCGCCCACAAGAAAATTAAAGCAGTTGCGCCAAACGGTTAAGGTCTGACTGGATCGCACCGGCAGTGACGTCACGCCCGGCACCCGGCCCGCGGATCACCAACGGGTTGTCGCGGTACCAGCGGCTTTCGATAGCGAACACGTTATCGCACGGCAACAACGATGCCAGCGGATGTTCAGGCCGTACCGCTTCCACGCCGACTCGCGCCTTACCGTTGGCATCGAAACGCGCCACGTGGCGCAGCACCAGCCCCATTTCACTGGCGGCCTCAAAACGTTGCAGCATCTGCTGGTTCAACGCATCGCCGTTTTCGAAGAACTGATCGACGGAGCCCTGTTCGGCCCCCGCAGGCACCAGCGATTCGACTCGCACCTGATTCGGTTCAATATCGTAGCCCGCTTCTCGCGCCAGGATCACCAGCTTGCGCATCACGTCCTGGCCGGACAGGTCAACCCGCGGATCCGGTTCGGTCAGCCCCTGCTGCCAGGCCTGATCCACCAGCTCGGTGAACGGCACCGTGCCATCGAACTGCAGGAACAGCCAGGAAAGCGTGCCGGAAAAAATACCGCTAATCGCCAGAATGCTGTCGCCGCTGTCGCGCAGGTCACGCACCGTATGGTTGACCGGCAGGCCGGCACCGACGGTCGCGTTATACAGCCAGTGACGACCGGTTTTGGCGAAGGCATCACGAATTTGACGATAATTATCGCTGCACGATGCGCCCGCCAGCTTGTTGGCACTGATCACATGGAAGCCATAGCTGGCAAAATCCAGATACTGTTCGGCCAGTTCCTCACTGGCGGTCACGTCGAGCACCACCAGATCGTCGAACGGATGCGCACGCATCCACAGGAACAAGGACTCTTCGTCCAGCTCCTGTGCTTCGTCCTCAAAGAACGCCAGGGCGCGGCTGGCATCCAGCCCATCGTAATTGAGCAGGCTGCGGCGGCTGTCCACCACGCCCGCCAGGCTGAACTCAAAGCCGCTGCGGGCGGAAATGTTTTTCTGCTCGCGGGCAAACAGCTCCAGCCAGCGTGCACCGATGTTGCCTTTACCGAACAGCACCAGGCCAATGCTTTTCTCGGCGCGGAACAGGGTCTGATGCAGGCCCTGGATCAGCAACGCAGTCGGCCCCTGACGCAGTACCGCGACCAGGCTGATGCCGTCTTCGGCCTGCCAGATAAATTCTACCGGCTGGTCTTTCAACTGTTGATAGAAACGGTGGCTGTGCAGCGGATTCTTGCAAACGCCCGCGCCCACCAGCGCCACCAGCGCCAGGCCTTCACGCAGCCGCAGTTCCCCCGGTAATGCCGCATCCTGCAAGGTACGCAGCACGCTGTTCACCACTTCCGAGGTGTAGCACAGTTGAACCAGATTACGGTCAGGATGAATGCCGATCGCCAGCGGTTTGATCTGAGCGCGCTTAAGCACCAAATCCAGCTCTTTCTGCGCCAGTTTGAAGTCATGCTGGCTGGCAACGTTCAGCTCAATCAAACACACGTCGTCATGGCTGGTGACAATCTTCGCGCCGGTGCCGGAAGCCAGCACGCGTTCGATACGCGTTGAGCCTTGTTCCGGCTGATAGCTACAGCGCAGTTGCAGATCGATATCACTGCCGGACACCGGCTGCAGGGTACGAGTATGCAGCACCGGTGCCGCCAGGCGCGCCAGTTCACTGGCTTCATCCAGACGCAGCAGTGGCAGCAGGCAGGCATCTTTTACCTTGCGTGGATCGGCGCTGTACACCCCGGCCACGTCGCTCCAAATGGTCACGCGCTCCGCACCGGCCAGCGCGCCGACCTGGGTAGCGGAATAGTCACTGCCGTTACGCCCCAACAGCACGGTTTCACCAGCGTCGTTGCGTGATATAAAGCCGGTCACCACCAGGCGTTTGCCCGGGTGCTGAGCCAGCAACTGTTGCAGCAATGGATAAGAGCGGCCCTCGTCAACCTGGGGTTGAGCGGCACGTTCTGCGCGCAGGAAGTCACGCGCATCCAGCCAGGCGGCCTGCATATCCAGCTTGTTCAGTACCGCTGCCATCAGCCGCGCCGACCAAATCTCACCGTGCCCAACCACCTCGGCATACACAGCGTCGTCGAGCTTTTCGTCCAGCAATACCGCCAAACGCTCCAGATCCTGAATAAATTCGGCGATCAACGGCTCGGCAGTTTCCGGTGGGAGCAGACCGCCAATCAATTCGCTATGATAGCGACGCAGCGTCTGCTGAACCTGATGCGCAGAAAGGCGATCGCTTTGACTGAGCTTCAGCCAGCTAATCAGTTGGTTGGTGGTGCTACCGGCAGCCGATACCACCATCATGTCACCCGGTTGGCTGTATTCGGCCATGATCCCGGCCACCCGCAGATAACACTTCACGTCCGCCAGGCTGCTGCCGCCAAACTTGTGTAGTTGACGGCCGCTCACCGGCCCTGCTACCGCAATTGCATTCATGCTTACCTCGTTGCCGCCGCCTGGAAGGCTCGTTCCAGATCGGCAATCAAATCTTCACTGTCTTCAATACCCACGGAGATACGCAGCAGGCTCTCGGAAATACCGGCCGCCGCACGGGCTTCTGCCGCCATACCTGCGTGGGTCATGGTCGCTGCATGCGAGATCAGGCTTTCTACGCCGCCCAGGGATTCTGCCAGAGTAAACAGCTCAAGGGCAGACAGAAAACGACGCAGTAGCGCTTCATCACCGTCCAGTTCAAAGCTGAGCATCGCGCCAAAGCCGCGTTGCTGACGACGTGCAATCTCGTGCCCAGGGTTCTGAGGCAGAGAAGGATGATACAGCTTTTTCACCAAGGGTTGCTGCTGTAAATAACTGACAATCGCATCGGCGTTTTGTTGCGCTGCCTTGATACGCGGCGATAGCGTGCGCATGCCGCGCAGCAGCAAATAGCTGTCGAACGCGCCACCGGTCACACCGATATTATTGGCCCACCACGCCAATTCCACCGCCAGGTCTTTATCTTTGGCGATCACCGCACCGGCCACCACGTCGGAATGACCATTGAGGTATTTGGTACAGGAATGCACCACCAAATCGGCACCCAGCCCAATCGGCTGCTGGAGCGCCGGGCTGAGGAAGGTGTTGTCCACCACCGTCAACGCCCCCACGGCGTGTGCCGCATCGCAAATCGCCGCAATATCTACCACGCGCAGCAGCGGATTGCTTGGGCTTTCAATCAGCACCAGCTTGGGCTTTTGCGCCAACGCCTGCTGCAATGCTTCTTCATTCCCCTGATCGACAAACAGCACGCGGTAAGCGCCACGCTTGCTCAAACTGTCGAACAGGCGATAGCTGCCACCATAGCAATCATGCGGTGCCACCAGCAGATCGCCGGGTTGCAGGAATACCGTGGTCACCAGGTGGATTGCCGACATCCCGCTGCTGGTCATCACCGCACCGGCGCCGCCTTCCAGTTCTGCCAGCGCACGCTGGACCACGTCACGCGTCGGGTTACCGCGACGTGAGTAGTCATGAGCACGAGGCTGGTTGAAGTCGGTGAAATTATAGGTGCTGGATAGGTGGATCGGCGGGACAACGCAGCCGTACTGTTCGTCATCGTTCAGGCCGCTACGTACGGCAATCGTGGCAGGTTTACGCGTCATAGGGTCTCTCGGCTCTCGGGATTGGGATGAATGAGGCCTAAAGATTAATCGCAGCGAGGATAGACGTCAATACATCTGGACATCTAAACTTCTTTGCGTATAGATTGAGCAAAAGCCTAATACCCGCTAAAATTATGCCAGTTTTAGATGACGATACGATGTTAACCCGGAATGCATAGGCGACGCCTATTGATCGTCCGCATTCAGTGACCCTGGTCGCGTAAAATTGACATTTATTTAGTGAGAACAGTGAAGATCGGGCATAATTGGCCGGTTTTTAGAATTTTGTAATTTTTCTGACAATTTTAAGGTGTCCCATGGCTGAGTGGAACGGCGAGTATGTCAGCCCTTACGCTGAACACGGTAAAAAAAGCGAGCAAGTAAAAAAAATCACGGTATCCATTCCGCTGAAGGTCCTGAAAATCCTTACCGATGAACGGACGCGTCGCCAGGTGAATAACCTGCGCCATGCCACCAACAGCGAATTGCTGTGCGAAGCATTTCTGCACGCCTTTACCGGCCAGCCGCTGCCGAACGACGAAGACCTGCGCAAAGAACGCAGCGATGAAATCCCGGAAGCCGCGAAACTGCTGATGCGTGAATTGGGTGTGGATCCCGATACCTGGGAATACTAAGCGCCGGTCTGCACTTGCTTGCAGACGGTAGAAACGAAAAAAGGCGCCGAAGGCGCCTTTTTCATCTGACGATAAGAAATCTTATTTCTTAGCGCCTGGCACGCTGAAACGCTTGTTGAAGCGGTCAACGCGGCCACCGGTAGCAACATCACGCTGCTTGCCAGTGTAGAACGGGTGGCATTCGCCACAAACGTCCAGGTTCAGATCGTGACCCACTGTAGAGCGGATTTTGATCACGTTACCGCAAGAGCAGTTAGCAGTAACTTCTTCGTATTTTGGGTGGATACCTTGTTTCATGGGAAACCTCAGTTAAGGCCGTGTCGCTATCCAGCCCTGTTTCGCCAGACACCACACGTGGTTGATAAAGAATTTGGTATCGAATTATACCAAAGGCGGCAAATTATACAGAAATTAAAAATGCCGCGCAATCGGAACCGTACATTTGCCGATGCGCAGTGTAAACTGATGGACTATTTTTTTCACTCTGGATGACCCCATGCCTGTTGTTCACGTTGCTTTGTCGGTCCCCCTCGCCCGCACCTTCGACTATCTGCTGCCGCAGGGCCTGCAGCCGGCGGTCGGCGCGCGCGTAGGTGTGCCCTGGGGCAAGCAACGGGCGATCGGCATCGTCACCGGCTGCAGCGAAACCAGCGAATTGCCGCTGGACAAGCTCAAACCCATCGACAGCGTTCTCGACGACGCGTCGCTGTTCTCCCCCAGCCTGTGGCGCATTCTGCGCTGGGCCAGCGACTATTATCATTACCCGATCGGTGAAGTGCTGTTCCACGCATTGCCTATCCTGCTGCGCCAGGGAAAACCGGCTGAAACGGCGCCGCTGTGGCAGTGGTTCGCTACCGAACAGGGCCGCGCTACGCTGCCGGAAAGCCTGAAACGCGCGCCCAAGCAGCAGCAAGCGCTGGCCGCGTTGCTGCAACGCCCGGTCTATCGCCATCAGGTCAGTGAACTGGAATTAACCGAGAGCGCTTTGCAGGCATTACGTACCAAGGGGCTGGTCGATTTACGGGCACAGACTGTGGCCACGCAGGACTGGCGGCCCGGTTTTGAAGTGTTGGGTGAACGGTTGCGGTTGAACACCGAACAGGCGACCGCCGTGGGTGCCATTCGCAGCGAAGACGAGCAGTTCGCCACCTGGCTGCTGGCCGGGGTCACGGGTTCCGGCAAGACCGAGGTTTATCTCAGCGTACTGGAAAACATTTTAGCGAAGGGCAAACAGGCATTGGTACTGGTGCCGGAAATCGGCCTGACACCGCAGACCATTGCCCGTTTTCGCGAACGTTTCAACGCCCCGGTGGAAGTGCTGCACTCCGGCCTTAACGACAGTGAACGGCTGGCAGTCTGGCTGCGCGCCCGCAGCGGCGAGGCAGCAATTGTTATCGGCACCCGCTCGGCGCTGTTTACGCCGTTTTCACGCCTGGGCGTGATCATCATCGACGAAGAACACGACAGCTCTTATAAACAGCAGGAAGGCTGGCGCTACCACGCCCGCGATCTGGCGGTATTCCGTGCCCGCGAGGAAAACATCCCGATGGTCATGGGCACCGCCACACCGGCGCTGGAAACGCTGCACAATGTGCAACTGGGTAAATATCGCCAGCTCAAACTCACCCAGCGTGCGGGCAACGCCAAACCGGCGACTCAACACCTGATCGATCTGAAAGGCCTGCCGCTGAAGGTGGGTCTTTCGCAACCATTGCTGAAAAGCATGCAGCATCATTTGAAGGCCGGTAATCAGGTGATGCTGTTTCTTAACCGGCGCGGCTACGCACCGGCGCTGTTGTGCCACGAGTGCGGCTGGATCGCCGAATGTCAGCGTTGCGATCATTACTACACCTTTCACCAGAATCATCGTCAACTGCGCTGCCACCACTGTGACAGCCAGCGTCCGGTGCCCCACCAGTGCCCACAGTGCGGCTCGACTCATCTGGTGTCGGTCGGCGTCGGTACCGAACAGTTGGAGCACGAACTGGCGCCGCTGTTCCCGGAAACACCGATCACCCGTATCGATCGCGACACCACCAGCCGCAAAGGCTCACTGGAACAGCATCTGGCGGATATTCACCGTGGCGGCTCACGCATTTTGATCGGCACCCAGATGCTGGCCAAGGGCCACCACTTCCCGGATGTGACGCTGGTAGCCCTGCTGGATGTCGACGGCGCTCTGTTCTCGGCCGACTTCCGTTCCGCCGAGCGCTTTGCCCAGTTGTATACCCAGGTCTCCGGCCGCGCCGGCCGTGCCGGTAAACCTGGAGAGGTCTTGTTGCAGACTCACCATCCGGAACACCCACTGCTGCAAATTCTGCTGCAACAGGGTTACGACGCCTTTGCCAAACAGACGTTGGCGGAGCGCAACAGCGTGTTCCTGCCGCCCTATACCAGCCATATCATCGTGCGTTCGGAAGATCACGATAACCAGCAGGCTCCTCAGTTCCTGCAGCAACTGCGCAATCTGCTGGAATCCAGCCCGCTGAAAGACGACTCGCTATGGGTGATGGGGCCAGTCCCGGCGCTGCAGTCGAAACGCGGCGGTCGTTTCCGCTGGCAACTGCTGCTGCAACACCCTTCCCGGCGGGTACTGCAACAGTTAATGAAGAGCTCCCTGCCACTGGTCGGCACCCTGCCACAGGCACGTAAGGTGAAATGGACGCTGGATATCGATCCGATAGACAGCTGAACCCAGAAAAGTCTGATTCAGTTGATCCAATGCAAACGTTTACCCTTGAAATTGCGAGCGAACGCTAAAAAACCTTCCCAGGTCACACTTTTTATGCAAATTAGGTAACAAAGGCAGGACATATTCTGTTTAGAATAACTGCGAAGGCAATTTTGTCACCTCTTGCAGGACAGTGACGGAATGTTTGAGCGCGGATGGCGCTAAATGATAACAACACCACCGCACGCCAGAATTTGTGAGCAAACTGAAGTCGTCGCGTTGGCATGGGGCTAACGCAAGGAGAAAGGCGTTGGAACACAAGAAAGAATTATCCATGGCAACCATGAAAGACGTTGCCGAAATGGCGGGCGTTTCAACGGCAACCGTGTCGCGTGCGCTGATGAACCCGGAAAAGGTGTCAACGCCGACGCGTCAGAAAGTGGAACAGGCCGTACTGGCCGTGGGCTATTCTCCTCATGCCCTCTCACGCAATATCAAGCGTAACGAATCCCGGACTATCCTGGTGATCGTCCCCGACATTTGCGATCCGTTTTTCGCCGATGTGATCCAGGGGATCGAGCAAACCGCCGCACAACAGGGCTACCTGGTGCTGATTGGCGACTGCGCTCAGCAAAACCAGCAGGAACGCACCTTCGTCAATCTGATCATCACCAAACAAATCGATGGCATGCTGCTGCTCGGCTCCAACCTGCCGTTCGACGCCAGCAAGGAAGAGCAGCGCAACCTGCCGCCGATGGTGATGGCCAACGAGTTTGCTCCGGAGCTGGAACTGCCGACGGTGCACATCGATAACCTGACCGCCGCCTTCGAAGCCGTACATTATTTACATCAGCTCGGCCACCAGCAAATTGCCTGTGTCGCCGGGCCGGAGCAGATGCCGCTCAGCCATTATCGCCTGCAAGGTTACATTCAGGCGCTACGTCGTAATGGCATTACCGTCGAAAGCAGCTATATTACCCGGGGTGATTTCACCTACGAAGCTGGCGCTCAGGCGCTGGCAACGTTGATGGCACAGCCAAAACCGCCGACGGCAGTGTTCTGCCACAGTGACGTAATGGCAATCGGCGTGCTGTCACAGGCGAAAAAGATGGGGCTGCGGGTACCGCAGGACCTTTCTATCATCGGCTTTGACGACATCAAACTGGCGCAGTATTGCGATCCACCGTTAACCACCGTGGCTCAACCGCGCTACCAGATTGGCCAGCAGGCAATGTTATTGCTGTTGGAGCAGCTACACGGGCAGACCGTGGCAAGCGGCTCCCGGCTATTGGACAGTGAATTGATTATCAGAGGCAGCACCGCTGCCCCGAAACGCTAGTCAAATATTTTAGGGTTCAGTAACATGACGGACTTATCCCCTCATCAGGACACAGCGGAATAATAGTGGCACAAAAAGACTATGTAAGCCGTGGGCGCGCAGCAGGAGCTAAGCGTAAAACCCCCAGCCGTAAAAAACGCAGTTCTCCGAAGGTCTCCAAAACCGTGTTGGCGCTGGCCGTCGCACTTCTGGTTGTCTTTATCGGTGGCCTCTATTTCATTACGCACAACAAGCCGGATGATACGCAGTTGCTACCTGTGCACAGCGCTCGTCCAGGTAACGGCTTGCCGCCGAAACCGGAAGAACGTTGGCGCTACATCAAAGAGCTGGAGAACCGTCAGATTGGCGTGCAAACCCCTACCGAACCTACGGCAGGCGGTGAAGCCAACTCCAAGACTCAGCTCACGGCGGAACAACGCCAACTGCTGGATCAAATGCAGGCGGATATGCAACAACGTCCGACACAGCTCAATGAAGTGCCGTATAACGACCCTTCACAGGCCGCCGCACGTAGCCGTCAGCAGCAGCAACAGCAACAGGTGCAACAACAGCAGATTCAGCAGCAACAGGTGCAGCAACCGCAGGTGACTCAACCGCGTAACCCGTTTAACAACGGCGCGACGACCACCCCGGTACAGCAGCCGAAGCCACAACCCAAGCCGCAGCCGGTAACCCAGCCGCCGGTTCAGGTTAAGCATCCAGAGCCGAAACCGCAGCCGAAACCGGAAACCAAACCGGAAGTGACACAGGAAACGGCCAAGCAGGAAACCAAACCTGAATCGAAGCAAAAGTGGATGGTGCAGTGTGGCTCATTCCGCGCAACCGATCAGGCGGAATCCGTGCGCGCACGCCTGGCGTTTGAAGGTATCGAAAGCCGCATCACCGCCGGCGGCGGCTGGAATCGTGTGGTGCTCGGCCCATACAGCAGCCGGGCTGCTGCGGACAAAACCCTGTCGCGCCTGAAGGGCGTAGGCATGTCAAGTTGCATTCCCCTCTCCGTTGGGGGTTGAAAAGCTTCAATCCCCCCCCATCTATACTCTCAATATGCCTCGTAGTGTCTGTGCAAGCAGATACTGCGAGGGCTTCTTTCCGTCTTCAACGAGGGTCTGCTCGTGACAACAATTGTAAGCGTACGCCGTAACGGCCAGGTAGTGATCGGTGGCGATGGCCAGGCTACCTTGGGCAATACGGTAATGAAGGGCAACGTCAAGAAAGTGCGTCGCCTGTATAACGACAAAGTGATTGCCGGTTTTGCCGGTGGCACCGCGGATGCCTTCACGCTGTTTGAGCTGTTCGAGCGCAAGCTGGAAATGCACCAGGGTCACCTGGTGAAAGCAGCCGTTGAATTAGCGAAAGACTGGCGTACCGACCGCATGCTGCGCAAGCTCGAAGCGCTGCTGGCAGTAGCGGATGAAAACTCTTCGCTGATCATCACCGGCAACGGTGACGTGATCCAGCCTGAAAATGATTTGATTGCGATTGGCTCCGGCGGTCCGTACGCCCAGGCAGCCGCCCGCGCGATGTTGGAAAATACCGAGCTGAGCGCCCGCGAAATTGTTGATAAGTCCCTCAACATCGCCGGTGACATCTGTATTTACACCAACCATTTCCACACCATTGAAGAATTGCCTTCCAAAGCGTAAGGATCGAATACTATGTCTGAAATGACCCCGCGCGAGATCGTCAGCGAACTGGACAGCTACATCATTGGCCAGAACAAGGCCAAACGTGCCGTTGCCATCGCCCTGCGTAACCGCTGGCGCCGGATGCAGCTCAACGAGATGCTGCGCCATGAAGTCACCCCAAAGAACATTCTGATGATCGGCCCGACCGGCGTCGGTAAAACTGAAATCGCCCGCCGTCTGGCGAAACTGGCCAATGCGCCGTTCATCAAGGTTGAAGCCACCAAGTTCACCGAAGTGGGCTACGTTGGGAAAGAAGTGGATTCTATTATCCGCGACCTGACCGATGCTGCGATCAAAATGGTGCGTCTGCAATCCATCGACAAGAACCGTACCCGCGCCGAAGAGCTGGCGGAAGAGCGCATCCTTGATGCGTTGATCCCGCCGGCCAAGAACAACTGGGGCCAGGCGGAAGAGCATCAGGAGCCGTCCGCAGCTCGCCAGGCATTCCGCAAGAAACTGCGTGAAGGCCAGTTGGACGACAAGGAAATTGAGATAGATCTGGCTGCCGCACCGATGGGCGTAGAAATCATGGCGCCTCCTGGCATGGAAGAAATGACCAACCAGTTGCAGTCAATGTTCCAGAACCTCGGCGGCCAGAAGCAGAAACCACGCAAGCTGAAGATCAAAGAAGCCTTCAAACTGCTGGTGGAAGAAGAAGCGGCCAAGCTGGTGAACCCGGAAGAGCTGAAAGAACAGGCGATCGAAGCGGTTGAGCAGCACGGCATCGTGTTTATCGACGAGATCGACAAAATCTGTAAGCGTGGCGGCCAAAGCTCCGGCCCTGACGTGTCTCGCGAAGGCGTGCAGCGTGACCTGTTGCCGCTGGTGGAAGGCTGTACCGTTTCCACCAAGCACGGGATGGTGAAAACCGATCACATTCTGTTTATCGCTTCCGGCGCATTCCAGACCGCCAGCCCGTCAGACCTGATCCCGGAACTGCAGGGCCGTCTGCCGATCCGCGTTGAGTTGCAGGCGCTGACCACCGAAGACTTCGAGCGTATTCTGACCGAGCCAAGCGCTTCGCTGACCGAGCAGTATAAAGCGCTGATGGGCACCGAAGGCGTCAATATCGAGTTCACCGCCGAAGGCATCCGCCGCATCGCCGAAGCCGCATGGCAGGTTAACGAAAGCACCGAAAACATCGGCGCGCGTCGTTTACACACCGTGCTTGAGCGTCTGATGGAAGATATTTCCTATGATGCGAGTGAAATTAATGGTCAATCCATTACAATTGATGCGGATTACGTAGGTAATCATCTGGATGAACTGGTAGCGGATGAAGATTTGAGTCGTTTTATCCTATAATCGCTCAATCATGTCCAGTCAGTCATCTGTGGGAGGCATTTCGCCTCCCACAATTATTTCTAACGGACACAGCCACTAACTCTGAAGCGAAAAATGAGCTCATCAACTACCATCTCCCCGGCCAGAGCCTGGCTTGAAAGTTTACGACCGCGCACCCTGCCGCTGGCCTTTGCCTCGATCGTCGTCGGTTCTGCCATTGCCGCCTGGCAAGGTAGCCTGAAACCCGGCGTGGCGCTGTTGGCGCTGCTGACGGCCGGCCTGCTGCAAATTCTCTCCAACCTGGCGAACGACTATGGTGATGCGATAAAAGGCAGCGACAAGGAAGACCGCATCGGGCCGCTACGTGGCATGCAAAAAGGCATGATCACCCAGGCGCAGATGAAACGGGCGTTGGTGGTGACGGTGGTACTGATCGCCATCGCCGGCAGTTCGCTGATCGCCGTAGCCTGTGAACAACCCAGCGATGTGGTGGGTTTCCTGGTCTTGGGTGGGCTTTCTATCGTTGCCGCCATTACCTATACCGTCGGCAACAAACCTTATGGCTATCTGGGGCTGGGCGATATCTCGGTGCTGGTGTTCTTCGGCTGGCTGAGCGTGGCGGGGACTTTCTACCTGCAAACCCACACCTTTGACAGCATCGTCATGCTGCCGGCCACTGCCTGTGGCCTGCTGGCAGCGGCCGTGCTCAATATCAATAATCTGCGCGATATCGAAAGCGATCGCGCCAACGGCAAGAATACCCTGGCAGTCCGGCTCGGGCCGCAGAAGGCGCGTTATTACCACCTGTTGCTGCTGATCGGCGCAGTGGCGTGCTTTACGCTGTTCACGCTGCTCAATCTGCATAGCCTGTGGGGCTGGCTGTTTGTATTGGCTATCCCGCTGCTGGTACGTCATGGCTTGCGCGTGTTGCGCGACCCTACGCCAGCCGGCATGCGACCGATGCTTGAGCATATGGTCAAGGCGGCGTTACTGGCCAACATATTGTTCGCTATCGGCGTGGTGCTCAGTTAGCCATCGAACTGATGATTTTGCCAACAGGGCGAATAAAGGGATATACTGGTTATTCCAGCGGCAAACAGACGTAAAATCCTATGAAATACGATACTTCCGAACTTTGCGACATCTATCACGAAGAGGTGAACGTAGTTGAGCCTCTATTCTCCAATTTTGGCGGGCGTACTTCATTTGGCGGGCAAATCACTACGGTGAAATGCTTTGAGGATAACGGTCTGTTATTCGAGCTGCTTGAAGAAAACGGCCGCGGTCGCGTCCTGGTGATTGACGGTGGCGGCTCGGTACGTCGTGCCCTGATCAACGCAGAACTGGCACGTCTGGCCACCCAGAACGAGTGGGAAGGCATCGTGGTTTACGGCGCGGTTCGCCAGGTAGACGATCTGGAAGAGATGGACATTGGTATTCAGGCTATGGCGGCCATTCCGGTCGGCGCCGCCAGTGAAAGCATTGGCGAAAGCGATATCCGCGTTAACTTCGGCGGTGTGACCTTCTTCTCCGGCGATCATCTGTATGCCGACAATACCGGTATTATCCTGTCCGAGGATCCACTCGATATCGAGTAATCTTCAGATATGAAAAAGGGCGCCTTAGGCGCCCTTTTCGATCGTGCAATACGGAATCAGACTTCTTCCATTTTGCCCAACAGCGCACGCAGACGGTCTTGCCATACGTGCTGCTCTTCTTTCAGTTGCTGGTTCTCGCGAACCAACGATTCGTGGTTGCCAGAGGCAGCCTGAACTTCCTGTGAAAGAGTGTTGTTTTTGTCTTTCAGCTCTTCAATTTCCATCTGCAGCAGGGTGATGGTATCGATCGCCTGCTGAACTTTTGATTCCAATTTCTCAAATACTTCAAATGACATTCTTCAGTCCCCTCATGATAGCAAGGCGTACATCTATAGGTAACGGCCGCAACTTTGGTTGCAACTGCTGCGAATATGCATCGCGCCAAGTGACACACGCTTTTATTGAAAATAACGCGCCTGTCTCGATAAAACGCTTCTTTCGATAAAAACGATTGTAAGTAGCCTGTCCCCGACTGTCTAGCAACATCCGGCTCAACGCGCAGTCTGTTGCAATTTTCCTGCCGCGACCATCAGCAAAAACTGAAAATGCCCAGCGTGCGTAAATGGGTTTGTTAACGAACGGTGGGCAAATCACTGGTCAGATCACAGTTTCATGGAGCAGAAAGAACACAAAACGACGCGAATTCGCTCAATTTTATGACGAAGCACACACATTTTGATTTCGCTATTTCTCGTTTATGTTCGTTAACGATAAATTTACATCACGTCCTCAATTAATAATTGGACGAGATGAAAAAACTGTACCCATAGGCCAGATCGATACACATCCCGAGCCTATAAACCCATAACCGCCGTTTTGCAGGACAACAACATTATGAGCCAAACCACCAGTCCGACCCTAAAAGGCCAATGTATCGCCGAGTTTCTCGGCACCGGCCTGTTGATATTTTTTGGCGTAGGCTGCGTTGCCGCGTTGAAACTGGCTGGCGCCAGCTTCGGCCAGTGGGAAATCAGTATCATTTGGGGCCTGGGCGTTGCCATGGCCATCTATCTGACCGCTGCCATCTCTGGCGCGCATCTCAACCCGGCAGTCACCATCGCACTGTGGCTGTTCGCCTGCTTTGACGGACGCAAGGTACTGCCTTACATCGTCGCGCAGATCGCCGGAGCCTTCTGCGCCGCAGCGCTGGTCTACGGGTTGTATTACAACCTGTTCTTCGATTTTGAAGCGGCCAACCATATGGTGCGTGGCAGCGACGAAAGCCTGGCGCTGGCCGGCATCTTCTCCACTTACCCTAATGCACACATCTCCGTGGGTCAGGCTTTCCTGGTTGAAACGGTGATTACCGCGATCCTGATGTGCCTGATCCTGGCGCTGACCGACGACGGCAACGGCATTCCACGTGGCCCGCTGGCACCGCTGTTAATCGGTATTCTGATTGCCGTGATCGGCGCCTCTATGGGACCATTGACCGGCTTTGCGCTGAACCCGGCACGTGACTTCGGTCCGAAAATGTTCGCCTATCTGGCCGGTTGGGGCAAAGTGGCCTTCACCGGTGCACGTGATATCCCGTACTTCCTGGTGCCAATCTTTGGCCCAATCATCGGTGCCTGCCTGGGTGCCTTCGGCTACCGCATGCTCATTGGCCGCAATCTGCCGTGTGACGTTTGCGTAGAAGAAGAAAAACCCGCCGCCAAGGCTCAGCAGCGTAAAGCGTGATTGGCACAGTTTTAAAACGGTTAACAACAGCAGGACTAAAATCATGACTGTAGAAAAAAAATACATTGTCGCGCTCGACCAGGGAACTACCAGTTCACGTGCCGTAGTGCTGGACCACGATGCCAATATTGTTGCGGTGTCGCAGCGTGAATTCACGCAGATTTACCCGAAAGCCGGCTGGGTTGAGCATGACCCGATGGAGATCTGGTCATCACAGAGCTCCACGCTGGTGGAAGTACTGGCGAAAGCCGACATAAACTCCGATCAGATCGCCGGTATCGGCATCACCAACCAGCGTGAAACCACCATCGTCTGGGAAAAAGAGACCGGTAAACCGATCTATAACGCCATCGTCTGGCAATGCCGCCGTACCGCCGATATCTGTGAAAAACTCAAGCGCGATGGCATGGAAGAGTACATCCGTCACAACACCGGCCTGGTGGTTGACCCGTACTTCTCCGGCACCAAGGTAAAATGGATCCTCGATCATGTTGAAGGCGCCCGTGAACGCGCCAAGCGTGGCGAACTGTTGTTCGGTACCGTCGACACCTGGCTGGTGTGGAAAATGACCCAGGGGCGGGTGCATGTGACCGATTACACCAACGCCTCGCGCACCATGATGTTCAATATCCATGAGCTGGACTGGGATGAGCGCATGCTGGAAGCGCTGGATATCCCGCGCGCCATGTTGCCGAAAGTCCGTCCATCCTCTGAAGTGTACGGTCAGACCAACATCGGGGGTAAAGGCGGTACGCGTATTCCTATCGCCGGTATTGCCGGTGACCAGCAGGCGGCACTTTACGGCCAATTGTGCGTTCAACCGGGTATGGCGAAAAACACCTACGGCACCGGCTGCTTCCTGCTGATGAACACCGGCAAAGAAGCGGTACGTTCGAACCACGGCCTGCTGACCACTATCGCCTGCGGCCCACGCGGCGAAGTGAACTACGCACTGGAAGGCGCAGTCTTCATCGGCGGCGCTTCTATTCAGTGGCTGCGCGATGAGCTGAAACTGATCAGCGATGCGGCCGACTCCGAATACTTCGCCACCAAGGTGAAAGACAGCAACGGCGTATATGTGGTACCTGCCTTCACCGGTCTGGGCGCGCCTTACTGGGACCCGTATGCCCGCGGTGCGATCTTCGGTCTGACCCGTGGCGCGAACAGCAACCACATCATCCGTGCCACGCTGGAATCCATTGCCTACCAGACGCGCGACGTGCTGGATGCCATGCAGGCTGACTCCAACACCCGCCTGCAATCGCTGCGTGTGGACGGTGGTGCGGTCGCCAACAACTTCCTGATGCAGTTCCAGTCTGACATCCTCGGGACCCGTGTAGAGCGTCCTGAAGTGCGGGAGTCGACTGCGCTCGGTGCGGCATTCCTCGCCGGTCTGGCTATCGGCTACTGGAATGACCTGGATGAAGTGAAGAGCAAGGCGGTCATCGAGCGTGAGTTCCGTCCAAGCATTGAAACCACCGAACGTAACTTCCGTTACAGCGGCTGGAAAAAAGCGGTAGCCCGCGCGCAAGCATGGGAAGAACACGACTAACGCTGTTTGGTCAGGTTAACCCCATCACGCGCTGCCTCCGGGCGGCGCGTTTTTTTTGCCCCGCCCCACCATCGCCCGCTGTGATAAACTTTGTCGATATTTTCTCCCTTTCTCACAGACAGGTTTTGCCATGAAACGTGAATTAGCCATCGAATTTTCCCGTGTTACCGAAGCCGCCGCGCTGGCGGGCTACAAATGGTTGGGACGCGGCGACAAGAACGCCGCCGATGGTGCTGCAGTCAACGCAATGCGCATTATGCTCAATAAAGTGGATATCGATGGCCGCATCGTGATCGGCGAAGGCGAAATTGATGAAGCGCCAATGCTGTATATCGGCGAGCAGGTCGGCAGTGGCCAGGGCGACGCGGTGGATATCGCCGTCGACCCTATCGAAGGCACCCGCATGACCGCCATGGGCCAGCCCAATGCGTTGGCAGTACTGGCAGTGGGCGATCGCGGCACCTTCCTGCACGCCCCCGACATGTATATGGAAAAACTGGTGGTGGGCCCGGCAGCACGCGGCGCTATCGACCTTAACCTGCCGCTGGCTGAGAACCTGAACAAGGTCGCGGTCTGTCTGGGCAAGCCGCTGAGTCAATTGACGGTGGTCATTCTGGCCAAGCCGCGTCACGACGGAGTTATCGCCCAGATGCAGCAACTTGGGGTGCGAGTCTTCGCTATTCCCGACGGCGACGTGGCGGCCTCGATCCTGACCTGTATGCCCGACAGTGAAGTCGACGTGATGTACGGCATCGGCGGCGCGCCTGAAGGGGTCATTTCCGCTGCGGTGATCCGCGCACTGGATGGCGATATGCAAGCGCGTTTGTTACCACGCCACCAGGTGAAGGGCGACAGCGCCGAGAATCGCCGTATCGGCGAGGAAGAACTGGCGCGCTGCAAAGAGATGGGCATTGAAGCCGGCAAAGTGTTGCTGCTGGATGATATGGCACGCAACGACAACGTGATCTTCTCCGCTACCGGCATCACCAAGGGCGATTTATTGGAAGGCATTAGCCGTCAGGGCAATATGGCCACCACGGAAACCCTGCTGATCCGCGGCAAATCACGCACTATCCGCCGCATCCGCTCGACCCATTATCTGGATCGTAAAGACCCGGCGCTGCACGAATTCCTGCTGTAAATGATCAGGGCGCCGAAGGCGCCCTGTCAGTTTTATACGGTATGTCCCTGATGCTGCATCCGGTGCGATAACGGCCACCAGCACAGCAGAATCAGTAATGCCATGGCAAACATCAGCAGGCCGAGGCTGAACTGCCCGGTCTGCGGCAGCATGGCGGAAAGCCAGGTCGCCAGACCGGAACCCATGTTCTGCATGCCCCCGACCAATGCGCCCGCCGCACCAGCCAGATAGGGAAACGGCTCCATCGCCCCGGTAGTGGCCAGCGGGAATAGCATCCCGGCACCGAAGAAGAACAGCGCCGCCGGCACAATCAGCGTCCAGATATTCATCACGCCAAACCACCCGGGGATCCACATCATCAGACCCGCCAGCAGGCAACTGATCACCGAATGCCACACCAGACTGTGGAAACTTTTGCCGTCACGACCGGCATACCAGGCACCAAAGAACGCCGCCGGGATGGGCAGAATAAACAGGATACTGACGGTCAGCCCGCTAAGGCCGAGTACGCCCCCCATCAGCACGCCGCAGCTGGCTTCAAAGACCGCGATCCCCGCCAGAGCACCAATCAGCATCACCAGATAACAGCTGAAAGTACTGTCCGCCAGCAGCTTGCGGAAGCTTGCCAACATACGCCTTTTTTCAGTCTGCTGCGGTCGGGTTTCCGGCAGCCAGCGGAACATGGCGAAGGCCACTCCGGCGCACAACACCAACAGGAAGGCATAACAGGCGCGCCAGCCAAATACCATCGCCAATGCCCCACCGATGATCGGTGCCAGCAACGGGCTGACCAGAATGCCCATGTTGAGCAGGCTGTTGGCATAGCGCAGCGAAGTACCGGCATACAGATCACGCGGCATGGTTCGCGCCATCACCCCCGCCACACCGGTCCCCATCCCCTGAATGGCGCTGGCGGCAACCAGCATCGTCAGGTTCGTGGACAACAGCGCGCCAAGCGCACCCATCATGAAGATCATCATCCCGGCCAGGATCACCGGCCGACGGCCAATACGGTCCGACAGCGGGCCGTAAATCAACTGCGAGAAACCATAGGTCATCAGATAAGCCGCCATCACCCGCTGCACGGCACCGGAGCGCACCGACAGATCCTTGGCAATATCAGCAATCACGGGGACATAAATGGTTTGTGCCATCTGACCGACGGCCACTAACAGTGTAAGCATCACCAACAGGTGAAAGTTTTCTATTTTTCTCATTATCTTCGTTAACGTATTAACTCGTCACAGCGTCCCGGTATGGCCCCAAATTCAGCCAGAACGGCGAGCAGCCCTCTATGGCGGCATAAGCTAACAAATTTAATTTTTTTAGCGAGTTTCAGACAGATATTGATCTGCGTCACAGTGGCAGCAAAGCCAACCAGCCTCGTAAATTAAACTGTACGTCTACTGCTTATGGGTTAAAAATGGCAAACTTTCAATAGTTTGGCTTTAGCATTTAATCGATAATTATTTTCATCATCTTGAAATAAAATAACGCCATAGGGATTGGGTTTATGAAGACAACAGAGCTGATTTTATTGCAGTTAAAAACCTTGGGGCCGCATTCCGCCAAAATGCTGGCTGAGCGTCTGGACATCACCCCCATGGGTATTCGTCAGCATCTGCAATCTCTGGAAAAACGTGAGCTGGTGGGTTACGAGGAAGCGCGCACCAAGGTAGGTCGCCCCACACGCTACTGGTCGCTGACCCAGCAGGGCCACGCCCAGTTTGCCAATGGCCACGATCGGCTGGCGACAGAGTTGTTGGGATCGGCTCATCAGTTGTTTGGTGCCGAAGGAGTGGAGCAGTTGCTCAGCGCGCGCGAAGACAAGCTTTATCAGCGCTATGCTGAAGAACTGTCTGAGGAGGACTGCCATCAGGCCAAACTCGCCCGATTGGTGCGCCTGCGGCAGCATGATGGCTACATGGCCGAACTGTTAGAGCACCCGCAAGGCATGCTATTGGTGGAAAACCACTGCCCAATCGGCGTGGCGGCCACCGCTTGCAGCAGCCTGTGCAACTCGGAGCTACAACTGTTTAACCGTCTGTTTGGCCAAGGCTATCGCATAGAACGTACTGCGCACGCCATTTCCGGCTCACGACATTGTGCTTATTTGATTCGACCATTGGAGCTTTAGAGTATGGCTGACTGGGTTAATGGCAAGGTTACGCAAGTCACGCAATGGACCGACGGGTTGTTCAGCATCACCGTCCATGCCCCCATTGCTCCCTTTTTCGCCGGGCAATTTGCCAAACTGGCGCTGGAAATCGACGGCGAACGCGTGCAACGCGCCTATTCCTACGTCAACGCCCCCAGCGATCCGAACCTGGAGTTTTACCTGGTCACCGTGCCGGAAGGCAAACTGAGCCCACGCCTCAATCAGCTGCGACCAGGTTCCGAAGTGATGGTGACCAAAGAGGCCGCCGGATTTTTCGTGCTGGAGGAAGTGCCTGAATGCGACACCCTGTGGATGCTGGCGACCGGCACCGCCATCGGCCCTTACCTGTCGATGCTGCAGGAAGGCAAAGACCTGGAGCGCTTCAAAAATCTGGTGCTGGTGCATGCCACCCGCTTTGCGCGCGATCTCAGCTACCTGCCGCTGATGCAGCAATTACAGCAGCGTTACAACGGCAAACTGCGCATTCAGACTATTGTCAGCCGTGAAGAAGTCACCGGCTCGCTGACCGGCCGCGTGCCGGCACTGATCGAGGATGGTCGGCTGGAAGCGGCGGTGGGATTACCCCTCAACGCGGAAACCGACCATGTAATGCTGTGCGGTAACCCGCAAATGGTGCGGGATACCCAGCAAACGCTGAAGGAGCAGCGGCAGATGCGCAAGCACCTGCGCCGCAAGCCTGGCCATATCACCAGCGAGCAATACTGGTAAGCTGCCACCTCATTGTGCGCTGAACTTCACCGGCTCGGCCGGCGGGCCAAAACGGTTGGTCTCGGGCGTGCCAACAAAGGCGCCCAAATCGATCATCATCATCACAATGATCAGCGTCGGGATAAAACGCCCGACGCCCCATTGCCAGAGCGGTGCCAGCATGTCCCAGTTGCCCGCCGCCAGCAACCACGCCAGGATCAGCAATAACGCCCACCAACCGGCTTTATTACGGTCATGCAGCCGTTTCACCAGCACCGCCGCCGTCGGCCATAGCAAGCCCACGATAAAGAATGCGATGGTCTGGATATCCACCAGCTCACGACTGGCGAGAGAAAAAGCCACAACCATCAGCACCAGCCACAGCACCATCCAAATCCAAAAATCACGCCGCCCAATTCGGCCCTTAAACGAAAAGCACCACTGTTGTATTGTCATTGAATCCTGCGTTGTTAGCCTGCCCATATTCTGCCGTGCAGTGTAACATAGGCACTGCCGGGCGAAGATTTCTGCCCCGCATTACGCGGAGTAACGCACAGCTTTCCTGTCAGCAAGCGATAATGACGCGGGATCTTTGACAATCCCCCTCGGTTATCGCTTTAATCGGAGCCATCTTTGTTCTTGATGCCGTGTTATACCATGCTGAGAAAAACCATCGCCATCGCCGGCCTGTTGCTGAGTATCAGCAGCGCCTGGGCCGATCCGCCGGATGCCACAGTCAGTGCATCACCCACCGCGCCGTACCTGCAGGCAGGGGCGCCGACGTTTGATCTGACAGTGGTAAAATTCCGCGAAAAATATAACCGCGACAACCCGGCGCTGCCGATTGGCGAATTTCGCGCCATCGCCACCGCAGAAGACGATACGCCACTGCTGACGCGAGCCGCCAGCAAGCTGAACGAAAATCTCTATGCCTCCACTGCGCTGGAGAAGGGCACCGGCAAAATCAAAACGCTGCAAATTACCCATCTGCCGCTGCAGCAAAGCAGCGAAGAAAAGGCGGCCCGTACCATTGCCATCAGCTATATGGCCGCACTGATGCGCCAGTTTGAACCGGCGCTGACGGTGGAAAAAAGCCTGAGCAAAGTAGCCAACCTGCTGGAGAAAGGCAAAGGGTCACGCTTTTACCAACAGCAGGTCGGTGCGATCCGTTATGTGGTCGCGGACAACGGCGATAAAGGGGTAACTTTCGCTGTTGAACCGGTTAAGCTGACGCTATCCGAGCCGTAACAGCTGGTCATTTAATGACGAAAAGCAAAGCCTTCGCGCTTAATCATCTCTATACTGTTGGGCAGGTAAACTGCCGGTCCGGCAGTGGTTATTTCGACTCTCGCGTTCCCTTGTTGGAGGAAAAAACATGCGTCATCCATTAGTTATGGGTAACTGGAAGCTTAACGGCAGCACTCACATGGTTAACGAACTGATCGCCGCGCTGCGCAATGAACTGAGCAGCGTTGACGGTTGTGGCGTCGCTATCGCACCACCGGTCATGTACCTGGACCAGGCCAAGCACGCACTGGCCGGCAGCCGCATCGCTCTGGGCGCCCAAAACGTAGACGTGAACCTGTCCGGCGCATTCACCGGTGAAGTTTCCGCCGACATGCTGAAAGATATTGGTGCGCAATACATCATCATCGGCCACTCCGAGCGTCGCACTTACCACAAAGAAACTGACGCTGCGATCGCCGAGAAATTTGCCGTGCTGAAAACTGCCGGTCTGATCCCAGTGCTGTGCATCGGTGAAACAGACGCTGAAAACGAAGCGGGTAAAACCGAAGAAGTTTGCGCACGCCAGATCGACGCCGTACTGAAAACCCAGGGTGCAGAAGCCTTTAAAGGCGCGGTTATCGCTTATGAGCCAATTTGGGCTATCGGTACCGGTAAATCTGCTACCCCTGCGCAAGCACAGGCAGTACACAAATTTATCCGCGATCACATCGCCAAGCAGGACGCAGCCGTGGCTGCAGAAGTGATCATCCAGTACGGCGGCTCCGTGAACGATAAAAATGCTGCCGAGCTGTTCACTCAGCCGGACATCGACGGCGCGCTGGTTGGCGGCGCATCACTGAAAGCCGATGCTTTCGCCGTGATCGTCAAAGCCGCTGCAGCAGCTAAAAAAGCCTGATTTCACCCGGCTAATAAATAACAAAACCCCGGCTTGCCGGGGTTTTTTATTGCTGCCCATTGAGCATCAACGTTTGCTTATTTGGTCAAACACACCGCCGGTGGCAAAGTGCACCTTCTGCGCCTGGGTCCAACCACCGAAAGTATCATCCACGGTGAACAACTTCAGTTTCGGGAACTGGTCGGCAAACTTGGCCGCCACTGCCGCATCGCGTGGACGGTAATAGTTTTTCGCCGCAATGGTCTGCCCTTCCGGCGTATACAGATACTTAAGGTAAGCCGTAGCCACATCGCGGGTACCGCGCTTATCAACCACTTTATCCACTACCGACACGGTCGGCTCAGCCAGAATCGATTCGCTTGGAGTGATAATTTCAAATTTGTCCTTACCCAGCTCTTTTTCCGCCAGCAGCGCTTCGTTCTCCCAGGCGATCAGAACATCACCGATACCGCGTTCAACGAAGGTATTGGTTGAGCCTCGTGCACCGGAATCCAGCACTTCGACGTTCTTATACAGGTTTTTAACGAATTCTTGCGCCTTGGCCTGATCGTTATTGTTCTGATGCAGCGCGTAACCCCAGGCTGCCAGATAGTTCCAACGCGCGCCGCCAGAGGTTTTCGGGTTCGGCGTGATTACCGAGACACCCGGTTTGATCAAATCCGCCCAGTCGTGAATTTGTTTTGGGTTGCCTTTGCGCACCAGGAACACAATGGTCGAGGTATAAGGCGCCGAGTTGTCCGGCAGGCGTTTGATCCACGCTTTGTCAATGCGCCCGCGCTCGGCGATAGCGTCCACGTCATAGGCCAGCGCCAGTGTCACCACGTCTGCCTCAATGCCGTTAATCACCGAGGTCGCCTGCTTGCCGGAGCCGCCATGCGACTGGCGAACCGTGACTTTATCGCCGGTCTGTTGCTGCCAGTATTTACCGAATGCGGTGTTGTATTCCTGATAGAATTCACGCGTCGGGTCGTATGAAACGTTCAGCAATTGGATATCTTTCGCCATAGCGCCGGACGCCAGCAGCATGATTGTCAGACCTACACCCCATTTACTCGTACGCATCGACTCGCTCCCCAGGAAAAATAATCGCAACCTCAATCGGTTGATTTAGCATCAGAGCCTGCCAGAAACTGGTCTATCAATTAAAGAATAAAAAATGTTGGGCTAGACGATTCTGGAATATACCGCGGCAGACATAAAAAAAGCCTCCGCATGCGGAGGCTTCGATTGCCTGAATAAAAACGGGATCAGTACAGCTTTTTCGCCGTATCCAGCCAGTCGCCCTTGAATGGACGCTTCATATTTTCGATCGCATCGATGATGTCGTGGTGCACCATCTTCTCGTTTTGGATACCGACACAGCGGCCACCGTAGCCCTGCAACAACAGCTCGATGGCGTAAGCGCCCATGCGGGAAGCCAGAATACGGTCGTAAGCTACCGGAGAACCGCCGCGCTGAATATGCCCCAACACGGTAGCGCGGGTTTCACGCTTGGTTTCTTGCTCGATATGGCGCGCCAGCTCATCGATATCGCAGATATGCTCGGTGATCGCCACGATCGCGTGTTTTTTACCCTTTTCGATACCGGCTTTGATTTCACACACCAGATCTTCGCGGTTGAACTCAATTTCAGGCAATACGATGAACTCGCAACCGCCGGCAATCGCCGCCGCCAGCGTCAGATCGCCGCAATAACGCCCCATCACTTCAACGATAGAAATACGCTGATGTGAAGATGAGGTGTCACGCAGGCGGTCAATCGCTTCCACCACGGTTTCAAGCGCGGTGAAGAAACCGATGGTGTAGTCGGTACCGGCCACGTCGTTATCGATAGTGCCCGGCAAGCCAATACAAGGGAAACCTTCTTCCGTCAGGCGTTTAGCGCCCATATAGGAACCGTCACCGCCAATCACCACCAGCGCATCAATGCCGCGGTTTTGCAGATTTTCAATCGCCTTGGCACGTACGCTGTCGTCTCTGAACTCCGGGAAACGGGCTGAACCAAGGAAGGTGCCGCCGCGATTGATCATATCGGACACGCTGTAGCGGTCCAATTTTTCCATGCGATCTTCGTACAAGCCAAGGTAGCCATCGTAAATACCAAAAACTTCCAGACCCTCTGAAAGTGCAGCACGCACAACGCCACGGATCGCAGCGTTCATACCCGGCGAATCACCGCCACTCGTCAGTACACCGATTTTCTTGATCATGACTACCTCTGAACTGTAGATGCAATTTCTTAAGAATTCTGTATTCGCCGATTGTCTTGGAACCTCTCCGGCTGCAGAAAATCAGCTTTACGGCTTATTGCTGGATATTATAACAAAAACACCCAGCTGAATTGATTCAAGTCACGCAATATTGCGGTAAAAAACCACTATGGCACGCCGAGCTAACTCCGCCATTCACCCGTTGCACCAATCTTACAGGCCCTGCATTGATTATAGCTCCCAACGCCCCTGTCGGCCCTCTGGTACCACAGAACAGGGATCCTGGTGGATGAGGACATCCGCCCCGGGGAAACGATGCAACAATGCCTGCTCCACTTGCTCGGCCAGAAGATGCGCCTGCATCAGCGGCAGCGCATCGTCCATTTCCAGATGCAACTGGATAAAACGCGTCGGACCGGACTGGCGGGTCCGCAGATCGTGCGCCCCTTTCACCCCTGGCCAGGAAGAAATCACATCAATGATCGCCTGACGTTCATCATCCGGCAATGCCCTGTCCAGCAGCGATTGCACAGCTTCATTACCCATCCGCAACGCGCTATAAAGAATGTAGACGCCAATGACCAATGCAAACAGCGCATCCGCTCGTTGAAAACCGTACCAGCTTAGCGCAAGCGCTATAAGAATAGCACCATTCATCATGACATCTGACTGATAATGCAGCATATCTGCTCGTACTGCCTGACTACGGGTTTTCCTTACCACCCAACGCTGATAGGTGACCAGCAGCAAGGTGCTGAACAACGCCACCACCGTCACGGCAATACCAATACCGGGATCGCGCAGTGTTTCCGGAGAGTACAGATGCTGGAAGCCGGTCAGAAACAGAAACAGCGCCGAACCGGAAATAAACATGCTCTGCGCCAGCGCGGCCAGCGACTCGGCCTTACCATGCCCGAAGGTGTGTTCCTCGTCGGCTGGCTGCAGCGAATAACGCACCACCAGCAAGTTTGTCAGCGACGCGGCAATATCCACCAATGAATCTACCAGCGCCGCCAGCAGGCTCACGGAACCGGTGTGGTACCAGGCGACAATCTTGATCAGTAGCAGTATGGAGGCCAACGCAGTGGCAGCTAACGCGGCGGATTTCACCAGACGCGCATATTGCGGTTCCATAACCCATCCATGTTAAACATTGAGAGGGTCAATATAGCGGAATGATGGACAAAAAAAACCCCGCCATCATGGCGGGGGAAGACTCACCTTGCATGATATTGCCTAAGTCTGGCCAGTTTTGGTGCTACGAAAAAATGTAATATTTAGCTTTATACGTCACGGAATGCATATCTTCGGAACCGGTTACGCAAAAAAAATACTTTTTATATTGGGCGCGACCTATCTAAATTATTTCATCCGATAACTTAAATTATTATTTTTTCACAAAAAAATAATAATTATGATTAAATAAAAATACCACTGACAAAAAACCAAAAATATTACAACTACAACCTCAATCATAAACAAAAAACAATTTATTGAAAATAACAACTATCCCACTATAAAATACCATTCATCTTTCAATTACAGTTAGTTTAAACTGTATATAATCACAAGAAGCGGCAATGAACAAATTAATCACAAATTTAACCTACCCCATCAAATTATTTATAATAATTTACATTGTTGGTTTTTCGCACAGTTTTTTACTCCCCTTCATCATGGAAATGACAGCAATCACTTTGCTCGTGCGATATAGATCATACTTATTAATTAAAATAATTGCGCTGTTTTTTGTTGTAATTGAAGGGGTTCAGCTGTCCTCAATATTTAACACGGGATTTTACATACAGCCATTAACCATAACAAACCTTGGCGAAGCTAGAGTGGTAGGCGTTGAAATTATTGCATCAACAATATTAATCACTCTACTTTATTTTGCTTTATCTTTTAAATCATCTCAAAAACCGCTTAAAGGCTTACCACTGGTTTGTTTATTATTTTCTTCAGTGATGGCAATTTTATTATGGAAAAACACACCAATATATAAATTTTCAAATAGCGTTTATGAAGCATATAACCAATATAGCAGCATCTATGCGATAAACCCAAGCAATGCGAAATACTTTAAAAGGGAGTCTATCTCATCTGAAAAAGACAGCCTTCCTCTGTCGCTACATTCAAAAAACCAAAATATAGTCGTCATCTTTACCGAAGGACTATCCTCTGTGGTTATGAGTGATAATATGACACCTAATCTTATCAAGCTCTCCCGGCAGTCTTTCAATTTTTTAAATTACTATAACCATACAGCAGCGACATTTCGTGGTATCCGGGGACAACTGACATCAGGTTATCAATTCCTCGGTGGATTCAATCCAGAACATGTTGGTGTAGGTGAAGTATCAGCTACCACGGTAAAGAGACGTTTTAACGGAAAATTGATCAGTATACCAAACATACTTGCAACGCATAATTATACATCTTATTTTATCGCTCCGAACAGCAGACAAGAAAATCTTAGCCAAATGATATCCACACTAGGATTTGATGATGTTTATGGTAACGAGGATTTCAATGATGCCACAGATATTAAGTTAACCGATAAACAAACCTATGAGTTACTGTGGGAAAAAATTAATGAACCCCATGATAAACCTTTCTTTATAGGCGTCTACACCGTAGGCACTCATATTGGAATGGATAGTCCGGACGAAAAATTTGGTGACGGCAATAACGAATACAATAATAAATTCCATAATCTTGACCATCAGTTCGGCGTTTTTTTTGAGAAGTTTAAAAATAGCAAAATTGCAGACAATACCATCCTTGTATTTACAGCTGATCATGCTGCCTTCCCTACGCCAAAATTCAAGGAAACATTTAACTCAGAAAGCGATGTATTTGTTGATAAAATACCATTGATGATTTATAAGAAAAACGCACCAACAATAAATTTTGATGTGGATGGTAAAAACTCACTAGCTCTGGCTCCAACTCTGCTGGATATACTTGGAGTAAAGAATGGAGGGAATTACTTCCTTGGCTGCTCTTTATTTGACAGTCATTGTTCAAGTGTCTTTGAGAATACTACGGCTATTGGAAGTTTCATTGTTAACACTAAAAATTCAAAAATGAGCATTGGTGAAAAAACAGAAATAACAGAGAAAATCAATCGCTACTATACAATTAGTGGATAGAGTGCATCTAAGAACAATCATTAATGCCGTGATCTTAATCAACAACTCAAGAACGACTAAAAAATTGACAAAAAAAACCCCGCCATCATGGCGGGGGAAGACAGGGATGGTGTCTATGGCAAGGAAAAACAGGGACTACTCAGTCATACTTAACTTCTGGGCAGAAGTTTGCTGCAAACCAGAAATTTGTTGCTCCATCTGCTGCATGCGCTGCTGATGTTTCCGGTCTAAAACACTTTTTTGCTGTGGCGTCAGCAGGTTATACATTTGGTTGCGTACTCTGGCCATTTCGACCTGACGCTTAACCTGTTGCTGAGCCATCTGTTCCGCCTGGGCATACACGGCGGCTTCATCAAATTTGTCTGCGGTCACCAGCTTATGCATGGCTTCCATTTCAGCTACATTGACACCAGGCAAATCGTGGCGGGCCTGGCGCATTAAATCGCGCATTCGCTGACGCTGCTCTTCGGTCAGGCTGACACCGTCAAACATGTGGTGCTGACCTGGTGCTCGAGTCATCGTGTCGTTGCCGGGAGTCGGTACAGTTTCCGATGTAGTGTCAGCAGCAAACGCAGCGGTAGAACCTATTGCCAGCATTGATGCCATAACTAATGCGGTCACCTTACGCATTTTAACTCCTCGTGCTTTCTCACTTTGCGAATCAACGAGGAGCAGTGTACTGCTGCACCTGCAAACATGCGTCAGTGCATGTAAAACTACGTAAAGTCATGGAATGCCAACAGTTGATGACGTATTTTGCGTCAGGAGGAAAAAATACAATGAACAAAATTCTGTTAGTTGACGACGACCGCGAGCTGACCTCGCTGTTAAAAGAACTGCTTGAAATGGAAGGTTTTACCATCGTCGTGGCCTACGATGGTGAACAGGCGTTGTCGCTTCTGGACAGCTCCATTGATCTGCTGTTGCTCGATATCATGATGCCGAAGAAAAACGGTATCGATACGTTAAAAGAGCTGCGTCAGCACCACCAGACGCCAGTGATTATGCTGACCGCACGCGGCAGCGAATTGGACCGCGTACTGGGTCTGGAACTGGGTGCCGATGACTACTTGCCAAAACCTTTTAACGATCGTGAGCTGGTAGCTCGCATTCGGGCGATCCTGCGCCGTTCCAACTGGAGCGAACAGCAGCAAAACGTCGATACGGGCGCGCCCACGCTGGACGTTGACGGCTTGCAGCTCAATCCAGGCCGCCAGGAAGCCAGCTTTGACGGCCAAACGCTGGATCTTACCGGCACCGAATTTACCCTGTTGTACCTGCTGGCACAGCATCTGGGCCAGGTGGTATCACGTGAACTGCTTAGCCAGGAAGTGCTGGGCAAACGTCTGACGCCGTTTGATCGCGCCATCGATATGCACATCTCTAACCTGCGACGTAAACTACCGAACCGCAAAGACGGCCACCCGTGGTTCAAAACGTTGCGTGGACGGGGTTACTTAATGGTATCTGCAACATGATCAACAGTTTGACGGCACGCATCTTCGCCATTTTTTGGTTCACATTAGCCCTGGTGCTGATGCTGGTGTTGATGGTGCCCAAGCTCGACTCCCGCCAAATGACCTCGCTGCTGGACAGCGAGCAGCGGCAGGGGCTGATGCTGGAACAACATGTCGAGGCCGAGTTGCAAAACGATCCGGCCAACGACCTGATGTGGTGGCGGCGTTTATTCCGCGCCATTGAAAAATGGGCCCCGCCAGGGCAGCGTCTGATCCTGGTCACCAGCGAAGGCCGGGTGATTGGTAACATGCAGCGCAACGAAATGCAGTTGGTACGTAATTTTATCGGCCAATCTGATAATTCCGACCACCCGAAGAAGAAGAAATACGGCCGTGTCGAGCTGGTCGGTCCCTTCTCCGTGCGCGATGGTGAAGACAATTACCAGTTGTATCTAATTCGCCCCGCCAACAGCCCACAATCCGATTTCATCAACCTGATGTTCGACCGGCCGCTACTGTTGCTGATCGTCACCATGTTGATCAGCGCCCCATTGCTGCTATGGCTGGCCTGGAGTCTGGCGAAACCGGCACGTAAGCTGAAAAACGCGGCCGATGACGTCGCCCGTGGCAACCTGAAACAGCATCCGGAACTGGAAGCCGGGCCACAAGAGTTCCTGGCCACCGGCGCCAGTTTCAACCAAATGGTCAGTTCTCTGGAACGCATGATGACCGCCCAACAGCGGCTGATCTCCGACATCTCGCATGAGCTGCGCACCCCGCTAACCCGTCTGCAGCTGGCTACCGCGTTAATGCGTCGTCGCCACGGCGAAGGGCGTGAGCTGGAGCGCATCGAAACCGAGGCGCAGCGTCTGGACTCGATGATCAACGATCTGTTGGTGTTGTCACGAGGACAGCAGAAAAGCGAGTTGGTCCGTGAGCGGCTGCTGGCCAATGAACTGTGGGCCAATGTACTCGATGACGCCAGCTTTGAAGCCGAGCAAATGGGCAAGCATTTGGAAGTTACCGCCCCTCCCGGTCCATGGACGCTGTTCGGCAACGCCGGCGCGTTGGACAGCGCACTGGAAAACATTGTGCGTAACGCGCTGCGCTACTCAAACACCAGGATCGCCGTGGCGTTCAGCGCGGACAACCAGGGCATCACTATTGTGGTCGACGACGACGGCCCGGGCGTCAGTACGGAAGATCGCGAGCAAATTTTCCGTCCGTTTTATCGCACCGACGAAGCACGCGATCGCGCCTCCGGTGGCACCGGTTTGGGCCTGGCAATCGTAGAGGCGGCGGTCAACCAGCATCGCGGCTGGGTAAAAGCGGAAGACAGTCCGCTCGGTGGCCTGCGGTTGGTGTTATGGCTACCGCTGCATCAGCGCTGATCGCCTAAGACAGGTCGGTAAGATTTTGTTATTCTGCGCCCCTCGTCATGAGGGGCTTTTTACATGTTGAACATTGTTTTATTCGAACCTGAAATTCCACCCAATACCGGTAATATCATCCGCCTGTGCGCCAATACCGGCTTTCAACTGCACCTGATAGAACCGATGGGCTTCCCGTGGGATGACAAACGCCTGCGCCGCGCCGGGCTGGACTATCATGAATTCGCCAGCATCCGACGTCACGCCGACTACGCCGCTTTTATCGCCAGCGAAAACCCTCAGCGGCTGTTTGCCCTGACCACCAAAGGCACTCCGGCACACAGCGCGGTCAGCTATCAGGCCGGCGATTACCTGCTGTTTGGACCGGAAACCCGCGGCCTTCCTGCAGAGATCCTCGAGGCGCTGCCCGCCCAGCAGAAAATCCGCATTCCCATGCAGGCGCAAAGCCGCAGCATGAACCTGTCTAATGCCGTGGCCGTGGTGGTGTATGAAGCCTGGCGGCAGCTGGACTATGCTGGCGCACTGATCAAATCCTGACCACGTGCTTTGCAGGTAAAAACAAGCTGTACATCACGATCCTGATAGGCCGCTCTGAAACATGGCACGCTCGGCGCCAAAACAATCGCTGTAGCAGAAGATAATGAGCTATGTTTTGTAAGGGTAATCGGCACTCATCATAGGAAATCGTATGAAAAAACAACGCTTGAGCGTTGCCATTGCAGTATTGGCGGCTGGCCTGTTGCTGGCGGGTTGTGCATCGAAAGTGACTAAAACAGAGCAGTACTCGGGCTTCCTGCCGGACTACAGCAAACTGCAGGAAACCAGCTCGCCAAGCGGACATAAAACGCTGCGTTGGATCGATCCTGACTTTAAAGAATCCAACTACCGAGGCGTGTATTTCTCCCCTGTAGTCTACTATCCAGCGGCAAAACCCAACGATCGCGTCAGCCAGCAAACGCTGGATAAAATCAGGAACTATACCGACCAAAGCATGAGAAAAGCGGTAGCCGAGCGCACGACAATCCTGAAAAGCCCGGCGGGTTCTCGCGTCTTGCTGGCAAAAGTGGCGATTACCGCCGTCTCCGCCGAAGATGAAGACGTGAAATTCTATGAAGTGGTGCCCGTTGCCGCAGTCGTTGCCAGCACCATGGCCGCCACCGGGCACCGGACGCAAAACACCACCCTGTTCCTGGAAGCGCAGCTGATCGATCAAGATACCGGCAAGACGGTGCTGGAGGTTGTGCGCAAGAACTACGGCAAAACCGTCAACAACGGCAGCTCACCGGTAACGGAAGAAGAAGTCAAAGCGGCAATCGATGAAATGGTCGCCGATACCGTAGCTTTCCCGAAACAGGGTTAACGCCGCGCTAAAAAGCATCAGGGGAGCCGAAGCTCCCCTGATTTTATTCTGTAACCCACCGGCTTAAATGCCATCGCCGTACTCAAAGCCGTGGTTGGTACCGTTGAAATACTGATCCATATCCATCGATGGCGTATCGCTTTCCGGCCGACCGACAATGCGCGCCGGCACACCGGCAGCCGTAGTATGCGGTGGCACCGATTGCAGCACTACTGAACCGGCACCGATTTTCGCGCCTTTTCCCACTTCGATATTGCCGAGAATTTTAGCCCCGGCGCCAATCATTACGCCTTCGCGGATCTTCGGATGGCGATCGCCGCTGGTCTTCCCGGTACCGCCGAGGGTGACCGACTGCAGAATAGAGACGTTGTTTTCTACCACCGCGGTTTCACCGATCACAATGCCGGTGGCGTGGTCGAGCATGATGCCGCAGCCAATGGTTGCCGCCGGGTGGATATCCACGCCAAAAGCGACCGAAATTTGGTTTTGCAGATAGATCGCCAGTGCCTGCCGCCCCTGCAACCACAACCAATGGCCAATACGGTATGCCTGCAGCGCGTGGAAGCCTTTCAGGTACAGCAGCGGCGTCGAGTACTTGTCTACTGCCGGGTCACGCAAGCGTACCGCCAGGATGTCGCGAGCCGCCGAAGCGATCATTTGCTGATCGGCCAGGTAGGCGTCCTCCACCACTTCACGCACCGCAATAGCGGGCATAATCGGGTTAGCCAACTTGTTTGCCAGAATATAGCTGAGCGCACCACCCAGGTTGTCGTGCTTGAGCAACGTCGCATGATAAAAGCTAGCCAGCATCGGTTCACACTCAGCCAGCTCTCTCGCCTCTGATTTGATGCTATTCCAGACCTGCTCTAACTCTTCTGACGACATCAGGTTCCTCTCCGCCTTGCAAAACAGGCTGCCTCACCGCATCGCAGTCAGACAGCCCAATTCAATTGCCGGGTCAGCATGCCGCCCCGCATATCGGTTTTATAGGTTATGCGCTGTGCTTTTCGTCTTTTCTGGTACGCCCAAGCAGGCTCAGCGCAGCTTCCTGGGCATTTTTATGGCAATACAGCACCTGATAAATCTGTTCGGTAATCGGCATTTCTACGCCGTAGCGTTGCGCCAGCGCCAATACCTCTTTGGTATTGCGATAACCTTCGACTACCTGACCGATGCTGTCCTGCGCTTCTTGTACGCCTTTACCCTGCCCCAGCATAATACCGAAACGGCGGTTACGCGATTGATTATCGGTGCAGGTTAACACCAGATCGCCCAACCCGGCCATGCCCATAAAGGTCGATGGATCAGCGCCCAATGCAGAGCCGAGACGGGTCATTTCTGTCAGGCCACGGGTAATCAGTGCAGTACGCGCATTGGCACCAAAACCGATACCGTCAGACATCCCGGCACCGATGGCAATCACGTTCTTCACCGCTCCGCCCAGTTGAACGCCGATAAAATCGGGGTTGCTGTATACGCGGAAACTTTTGCCGCAATGCAGCAACTGCTGCAAATCTTCGGCGAACTGTGCATCGGTAGAGGCCAGCGCAATCGCGGTCGGCAGCCCGGCAGCCAGCTCTTTGGCGAACGTCGGCCCTGAGACCACCGCCAGCGGAATAGCCTCGCCCAGCGCTTCGCGCGCCACGTCCTGCAACAGCCTGCCGGTTTCCGCTTCCAGCCCTTTGGTGGCCCACACAATGCGGGCATCCGGACGCAGATGCGGTTTCAACTGGCGCAGCACGTCACCGAACACATGGCTTGGCACCACCACCAGCACATCGCGGCTGGCAGCCAGCGCGCGCGCCAGATCGGCTTCGAGCAACAGCGTATCGGGGAAAGCTACATCGGGAAGAAATGCCTGGTTGCAGCGATCGTGCTGCATTTTTTGAATTTGCTCGGGGTTATGGCCCCACAGCACCACGGAGTGGCCGTTACGCGCCAGCGTAATAGCTAATGCGGTGCCGTACGAGCCGGCACCGATTACAGTCATTGAAGCATTGACGGTGTTCATCAGGCATCCTGATGTGGGGCGGCACCTTCGCCTTCTGACTGCTGCTGCAGATAGTTCATGAACAGCGCGTCAAAGTTAACCGGTGCCAGGTTCAACTGCGGGAATGTACCGCGAGAAACCAGGCTGGTGATGCACTCACGCGCATACGGGAACAGGATGTTCGGGCAGTATGCACCCAGGCAATGCGCCAGTTGAGTACCGTCGATGCCCGCTACGGAGAAGATACCCGCCTGCTGCACTTCACACAGGAACGCAGTTTCTTCGCCCAGGGACGCAGTCACGGTTACGCGCAGTACAACTTCATACACTTCATCAGCCAACTGGCTGGAAGCGGTATCTAGATCCAGTTTAACTTCTGGCTGCCATTCCTGCTGGAAAACCTGCGGAGCCTTTGGCGCTTCGAAGGAGATATCCTTGGTATAAATACGTTGGATCTGGAAAGCCATCTCGGTGCTGTTTTGTTCTGACATGTGTGTAATACCCTTGGTTAAACGTCCTTATTGATACTCAGTAACCGGCAGTCATCCGCTTAAAGCAGCGGATCCAGACCACCACGAGCATCGAGTTCATATAAATCATCACAGCCGCCGATATGTTGGCCGTCGATGAAAATCTGAGGCACGGTGGTGCGCCCACTGCGCGCAATCATCGCTTCGCGTTTTTCATTATCACCATCAATGGCGATTTCGTTAAACGCGGCGCCCTTGCTGTTCAGCAGCGCTTTGGCGCGATGACAGAACGGGCAGGTCGCTTTGGTGTAGATATCAATGTTAGCCATGGATTACCACCTCAAATACGTTAAAGAATTACTTACCGCGCACTAACGGCAGGTTTTCCCCGCTCCAGCCGGCAATACCGTCTTTCAGCGTAACTACGTTTTCAAAACCGGCCTTGCTCAGGTTCTCTGCCGGCTCGCGGGAGGTGGTGCCGTTGGCACAAACCACGATGATCGGCTGAGCCTTGTGTTTTTCCAGCTCGCCCAGACTGCCGCTTTTGATTTCGCTGGCGGTCAGGTTGATGGCGTTGGCCAGGTGGCCTCGGCGGAAATCATCACGGCTGCGGGTATCAACCACAACGGCATCTTCTTTATTTATCAGGCGGGTGGCTTCACCACGGGTGATCTCTTTCACCTTGGAGAAACTGCTCTTGAACGTCATGACGATCACCGCAACCAGCAGGGCGATCCAGGCCAGGCTCAGTATGGGATGCTTGCTAACGAATTGCATAATTTCTTGCAGCATGGGGTGTAACAACTCCCGTTAGTTAAGGGAAAAAATAACTCAAGGTTCCAGAGTATACCTGCCGAGTGCAGCAAATACAGCCAATAAGCAAGCGCTATTGCAGAAACTGCGGGCTACGCTGAGAAATTCACGATACCACAGCATAAAAGCCGCCCCTGTTCACCGCAACTTTGATCTCTCTGGGCTCTTTTTAAGCGGTTGCGTTGTAAAATCGGGCAGTTTTGAGAGTGAATAGCCATCCGCCCGGCCATGGGTTGATGGCTATTCACAACTTAAAAGTTCATAAAGTTCATAACGAGGTTAACGCAATGTCGAGCAACAAAAAGCCGATGGTACTGGTGATCCTGGACGGTTACGGCCACCGCGAGGAACAACAGGACAACGCCATTCTGAACGCCAAAACGCCGGTGATGGATCGTCTGTGGCAACAGCAACCCCATACGCTAATCGCCGCGTCCGGGCTGGATGTCGGCCTGCCTGACGGCCAGATGGGCAACTCCGAAGTCGGCCACGTCAACCTGGGTGCCGGGCGCATCGTTTATCAGGACCTGACCCGACTGGATAAAGAAATCAAAGAAGGTGATTTCTTCGCTAACCCAACGCTGACGGCAGCGGTCGATAAGGCCGTGCAGGCAGGCAAAGCGGTGCATATCATGGGTCTGCTGTCACCGGGCGGCGTCCACAGCCACGAAGACCATATTCTGGCGATGATTGAACTGGCTTCACAGCGCGGCGCCAAAGCCGTTTACCTGCACGCTTTCCTGGACGGTCGCGATACCCCGCCGCGCAGCGCAGAAGCCTCTCTGCAACGCTTTAGCGAAGCCTTTGCCAAACTGGGTACCGGGCGTATCGCATCACTGATTGGCCGTTATTACGCCATGGACCGCGACAACCGTTGGGACCGCGTTCAGCTGGCCTACGATCTGCTGACTCAGGCCAAGGGCGATTACCTCACCGATAATGCCGTGGGAGCCCTGCAGGCCGCCTATGAGCGCGGTGAAAACGACGAATTCGTCAAGCCGACCGTGCTGCAAGCCGCCGGTGAAGCCTCTGCCGAATTACATGATGGCGACGCACTGATCTTCATGAACTTCCGTGCCGATCGCGCACGCCAGATCGTCCGCTCCTTCGTTAATGCCGATTTCGACGGTTTCCCTCGCGCCAAAGTCATCAATTTTGGTGATTTCGTAATGTTGACCGAGTATGCCGCCGACATCAAAGCCCCTTGCGCCTATCCGCCGGCATCGCTGAGCAATACCTTCGGCGAGTGGCTGATGAAACACGACAAGACCCAGCTACGCATCTCGGAAACCGAAAAATACGCCCACGTCACCTTCTTCTATAACGGCGGTGTTGAAGAGCCGTTCACCGGTGAAGATCGCGTGCTGATCAACTCACCAAAGGTCGCTACCTATGATTTGCAGCCGGAAATGAGCGCGGCCGAACTGACCGATAAACTGCTGACAGCCATTGGCAGCGGCAAGTACGACGCTATTATCTGCAACTATCCGAATGGCGACATGGTAGGTCACACCGGGGTTTACGACGCAGCGGTGAAAGCAGTAGAAACGCTGGATAACTGCATCGCCCAGGTAGTCGAGGCGGTTAAGGCTGTTGACGGGCAGTTGCTGATCACCGCCGATCACGGCAACGCCGAACAGATGCGTGACCCGGCTACCGGTCAGGCGCATACCGCTCACACCAGCCTGCCGGTACCGCTGATTTACATCGGCAAGCCTGCCAAGGCAGTCAATGGTGGCAAGCTTTCGGACATCGCGCCAACCATGCTGACGCTGATGGGAATGGAAATCCCGCAAGAGATGACTGGTAAGCCGCTGTTCATCGTGGAATAATCCTTCTCCATGAGGGAAAAGGCGTTTTTTGCACTATCAAGGGTAACCCGAAGCGCAAACGCAGGCAGCCAACCGCTGCCTGAACGCACCGCGCCAAGGAAGTTGACCACCATGTGCGCCAGCGTATTTTACGCTGGCGTCTTGTTGTTGCCGTTAGCCAGCCAGGCGGCGGAGGACAACAAATCCCAGCTCAAAGACATCCAGCAGAGTATCGCCGAGAAAGAAAAGGCGGTTAAACAGCAGCAACAACAGCGCAGCTCACTGCAGGATCAACTTAAGCAGCAAGAAAAAACCATTGCCCAGGCCAGCCGCCTGCTGCGTGATACCCAGGGCACACTGAGCCAGTTGGGGAAAGATATCTCCGGCCTGAACGCCTCAATCGCCAAGCTGCAAAAGCAGCAGTCTACCCAGCAGGAAATCCTGGCCAAACAACTCGATGCCGCCTTTAGGCAGGGCCAGCACAGCGCCGTCCAATTGGTACTCAGCGGTGAAGAAAGCCAGCGCAGCGAGCGTATTTTGGCTTACTTCGGTTATCTGAACGAAGCACGTCAGCAAACGATTGAAGAGCTGAAACAAACCCGCGCCGAACTGGCCAAGCAAAAAACCACGCTGGTCGCCAAGCAAGGCCAACAGAAATCACTGCTGGGCGAACAACAGACGCAACAGCAAAAGCTGGAGCAGGCACGCGGAGCGCGTAAGAAAACCCTGACCGCACTGGAAGCCTCGCTGGAAAAAGACCAGCAGCGTCTGGTGGAACTGCGTCAGAACGAAACCCGCATGCGCGACAAAATTGCCCGGGCCGAACGTGAAGCCCGCGCCCGCGCGGAACGTGAAGCGCGTGAAGCCGCCAAGGTGCGCGAACAGGTTCGCGTCAAAGAACAACAGGCGAAGAAAACCGGCACCAGTTATAAACCAAGCGAAGCCGATCGCTCGCTGATGGCCCGTACCGGTGGCCTCGGCCGACCAAATGGACAGGCCATATGGCCAGTGCGCGGCCGCACACTGCACGGCTTTGGCGAACAGCTGCAAGGCGAGTTACGCTGGAAAGGCATGGTCATCGAGGCCAGAGAAGGCAGCGAAGTGAAAGCCATCGCCGATGGCCGCGTATTGCTGGCCGACTGGTTGCAGGGCTATGGTCTGGTGGTCGTCATCGAGCACGGTAAGGGTGACATGAGCCTGTATGGCTACAACCAGAGCGCGTTGGTCAATGTCGGGGCGCAGGTGCGTGCCGGTCAACCAATCGCCTTAGTGGGTACCAGCGGGGGCCAGGGAACGCCGTCGCTCTATTTCGAAATTCGTCGCCAGGGTCAGGCCGTTAACCCACTGCCGTGGTTGGGAAGATAGATTTGCGCTATATCAAAACCCGTACTGTCGTATTGATTGGCTGCCTGCTGCAGGTTTGCGCCGCACAGGCAGGAAAATTATCCATCGTTATCGATGATGTGGGCTATCGACCGCATGAAGAAGGCGCGGTGTTGCAGATGCCAACGGCGATCTCCGTCGCCGTACTGCCCAACGCACCCCATGCCCGCTTAATGGCTACCCGCGCCCACAGTCAGGGGCGTGAAGTGCTGATCCATATGCCAATGGCACCGCTCAGCAAACAACCGCTGGAACGCGATACGTTGCAGCCTTCGATGAGCAGCGAAGAGATCCAGCGTATTATCCGCAATGCGGTCAATAATGTGCCCTATGCGGTAGGTATGAATAACCACATGGGCAGCGCCATGACCTCCAGCCTGCCGGGCATGCAGAAAGTGATGCAGGCGCTCGACAGCTACCAGCTCTATTTCCTCGACAGCATGACCATTGGCAATAGCCAGGCCACTCGCGCTGCCGCCGGCACACACGTGAAGGTGATCAAGCGGAAGGTGTTCCTGGACGATACCGCCAACGAAGCCGATATCCGCCGTCAGTTCAACCGCGCGGTCGAGTTGGCACGACGCAACGGTTCCGCCATCGCCATTGGTCACCCGCGCCCGGCGACGGTAAGAGTGTTACAGCAAATGCTGCCGACATTGCCGGCCGATATTGTGTTGGTAAAACCCAGCTCACTGCTGAATGAACCGCAGGGCGGCAGCGGTGGCAGTTACGTCCCACCAGCGGTCAAACCGCCGAAACCGCAGCCGAAGAACCCGTTCACCGGCGGTATCAAGCAGTGTAAGGTCAAGTTGCCGAAGGAAAAAGTCAGTGCAGGCAAAGCCATAAGCGTGATCGGCGAAAGCGTGGCACAGTCGCCGGCCGTGACGTTCATCAAACACCAATGGCAACGCTGGACAGGGTCAGCGGTAGACAAACCTAAATGACTAGTCCTGCTATAGGTTGACACTTTTCAGCCTTATAACGCCCGATGTACTTCATCGGGCGTTTTGTATTGTAGCGACAGATGTGGCCGTCGTGTGTTGTAGATTTCCACTGACTGCCTGACCATCTTCCTTGCCTGCCCGATATCTTCCGGTCTGCCAAGCAGATACTCCATTTTTAATATCCCGTTTACCCGTTCCGCCAGGGCATTCTGGTAACAGTCATACCCATCCGTCATTGAACAGGTAACACCATGCCGTTGATGTAATTCCTGATATTCCTTCGAACAGTACTGGATACCCCGGTCTGAGTGATGAACCAGCGCATGGGTTGTGCGCCTGCCGGCTAACGCCATTTTGAACGCGTTGGCCACATGCCGGGTATGCAGGCTATCGTGAACATGATAACCCACGATTTTTCGCGACCAGGCATCGGTTACCAGACTCAGATACGCCGTGCCTGTCCGCAGCGGAAGGTAGGTGATATCCGCTACCCACACCTGTTCCGGGCGATGGGCAATGACCTGATTTGCACCCGGCTTCAGCAAATTGGGATGGCGGTAAAAACGATGATGGCTGTGTGTCGTCTTGTGATAGGCCCGTTTGGGCATCACCAGCAGCCGTGAACAGCGCAGTATCTGGAACAGGCGGTCCCGGCCAACGTGCAACGCGGGCTCTGGCTGCTGTCGCAACAAGTAATGCAGTTTGCGTGTGCCCAGCCGGGGCTGGTGCAGCCGAATGGCGGTCACGTGCTCAACGATGTGCCGGGCCTGTCTTTCTTTCCCGCACTCGCGTTGCAATGACTGATACCACGCCTGCCGACTGATGCCCATATACCGGCAGACGCGCGTTATTGTGAGTCTCGGCGTTTGTGTTTGCGTGATAAGACGGCCAACTGCTTTTTTGTCAGTGTGGCTCCGAACTCGGTATTCATCACTTTCACAACGGCTTCAAAAAACTGGGCTTTGACTTCTTATTCAGCCAGTTGCTGTTCCAGCTCTTTAATGCGTTGTTCGGGCGTAAGCGGCATTTTGGGCATGGTGACTCCGCACGTTCTTGTGGGGGAGGATGAACGCCAGTCGAGTTGACCGTGCTTGCGTAGCCAGTTCAACACCGTTGCGTTTCCCTGAATACCGTACCGGTCAGTGGCCTGACGGCAGGTCATTTCACCTTTTTCGACCTGTTCGACGACGGCTAATTTAAAGGATAGAGAGTAATCGCGTTGCGTGCGTTTAACATACTGGTTCATCACATTTTCCTCTGCGCGTGAGTAAAATGTGTCAACGCTATTTAGGACGGGTCAAAGCATAAAGAAAGGGGCCGGAATCCCGGCCCCTTTTACTCCTGAGCAGTTGTTTAAAACTAATCCCAGCTCAAAACCACTTTGCCGGACTGACCGGAACGCATGGCGTCAAAGCCCTGCTGGAACTGGTCGATTGAGAAACGGTGGGTGATGATAGGCGTCAGATCCAGACCAGACTGGATCAGCGCTGCCATCTTATACCAGGTCTCAAACATTTCACGGCCGTAAATCCCTTTGATAAACAGCCCTTTGAAGATCACCTGATTCCAGTCGATCGACATATCCGACGGTGGAATACCCAGCATGGCAATACGCCCACCGTGGTTCATCGCATTGAGCAAGGTACGAAACGCCGGTGGCGCACCGGACATTTCCAGCCCAACGTCAAAGCCTTCGGTCATGCCCAGCTCGGCCATCACGTCATTCAGGTTTTCTTTGCTGACGTTTACCGCTCGGGTCACGCCCATTTTGCGCGCCAAATCCAAGCGGTATTCGTTAACGTCGGTGATCACCACATGGCGGGCACCAACGTGCTTGCACACCGCCGCCGCCATGATGCCGATCGGCCCGGCACCGGAAACCAGCACGTCTTCGCCAACCAGATCAAACGACAGCGCGGTGTGCACCGCATTGCCGAACGGGTCGAAGATAGACGCCAGTTCATCGGAAATATTGTCCGGGATCTTGAATGCGTTAAACGCCGGGATCACCAGATATTCAGCAAACGAGCCTGGGCGGTTCACGCCTACGCCGGTGGTATTGCGGCACAGGTGCGTACGGCCACCACGGCAGTTACGGCAATGGCCGCAGGTGATATGGCCTTCGCCGGAAACACGGTCACCAACGGTGAAGCCTTTAACTTCCTGACCGATGGCAACCACTTCACCGACATACTCATGGCCGACCACCATAGGGACCGGGATGGTTTTCTGTGACCATTCATCCCAGTTATAAATATGAACATCGGTACCGCAGATCGCAGTTTTACGGATTTTAATCATGATGTCGTTATGGCCCAGCTCCGGCTGAGGCACATCGGTCATCCAAATCCCTTCTTCCGCTTTCAGTTTTGACAATGCTTTCATGGTTTTACCTTATGCAATAACGCCAAGATCCTTACCGATACGAATGAACGCCGCAATCGCTCGTTCAATTTGCTCCGGGGTGTGATCGGCGGACATCTGGGTGCGGATGCGCGCCTGGCCTTTCGGCACCACCGGATAGAAGAAACCCGTTACATAGATGCCTTCCTTGAGCAACGCATTGGCGAATTCCTGCGCCAGTTTTGCTTCACCCAACATCACCGGGATGATGGCGTGATCGGCCCCGGCCAGCGTAAAGCCCGCCGCGGTCATTTTTTCACGGAACAGGCTGGCATTGGCCCACAGGCGGTCGCGCAACGCGTCACCCTGCTCCAGCAGTTCCAGGACTTTAATCGAAGCGGCAACGATCGCCGGCGCCAACGAGTTGGAGAACAGATAAGGGCGCGAACGCTGACGCAGCCATTCCACCACTTCTTTCTTCGCCGCAGTATAACCGCCGGAAGCGCCGCCCAATGCCTTACCCAGGGTGCCGGTAATGATGTCGACGCGCCCCATGACTTCACAATATTCGTGGGTGCCGCGCCCATTGGCCCCAACAAAACCAACCGCGTGGGAGTCATCTACCATCACCAGCGCCTGATATTGGTCCGCCAGGTCACACACCCCTTTCAGGTTGGCGATCACGCCGTCCATAGAGAACACACCGTCGGTGGCGATCATAATGTGGCGGGCGCCGTCGGCTTTCGCCTGCTCAAGCTGCGCGGCCAGTTCGGTCATGTCGTTGTTGGCGTAGCGGTAGCGCTTCGCCTTGCACAGGCGGACACCGTCAATGATCGACGCATGGTTCAACGCATCGGAGATAATCGCGTCTTCCGGGCCCAACAGGGTTTCGAACAGCCCGCCGTTGGCATCAAAGCAGGAGGAGTACAGAATGGCGTCTTCCATACCGAGAAAATCGGCCAGCTTTTGTTCCAACTGTTTATGGCTGTCCTGGGTGCCACAGATAAAGCGTACCGACGCCATGCCGAAACCGTGGCTGTCCATACCGGCCTTGGCTGCCGCGATCATTGCCGGATGGTTGGCCAGGCCAAGATAGTTGTTGGCGCAGAAGTTGATCACGTGGCGGCCGTCAGCAACGGCAATATCCGCCTGCTGAGCGCTGGTGATGATGCGTTCTTCTTTGAACAAACCTTCGCTACGGGTGGTCTCAAGTTGTTGTTCCAACTGCTGATAAAAAGACGCGGACATTCGGTTATCTCCAGGATGGGTCTGTTTTCAACATATTTTACTGATTTGTAACCAAACTGACGAGAATCTGCGGGAGAGAATATGAAAATTGCAGCAGATATCACGGCAAAGTGCTGCGGTGCTCGACATTGCGGGATATTCGGAGCCCGTCCGATGTTTGCGGCGACATGAAATGCTATTATAAGCGACATTGTGTGTGGGACAGCCTGTCCCACCGGGCAGAATAACAGGGGTAACCCAATGATTATCGTCACTGGTGGCGCCGGCATGATCGGCAGCAATATCATTAAAGCGCTCAATGACACAGGGTATCGCGATATCCTGGTGGTAGATAACCTGAAAGACGGCACCAAATTCGCCAATCTGGTTGATCTCGATATCGCCGACTATATCGATAAAGAAGATTTCATCGCCAATATCATCGCCGGTGACGATCTGGGCGAAATCGACGCCATCTTCCATGAGGGCGCGTGCTCTTCCACCACCGAGTGGGACGGCAAGTACATGATGGACAATAACTATCAGTACTCCAAAGACCTGCTGCACTACTGCCTGGATCGGGAGATCCCGTTCCTGTACGCCTCGTCTGCCGCTACCTACGGCGGCCGCGTAGAATTTATCGAAGAGCGCCAATTTGAAGCACCGCTGAACGTCTACGGCTACTCCAAATTCCTGTTCGACCAATATGTCCGCGAAATTCTGCCGCAGGCGGAGTCGCAGATTTGCGGCTTCCGTTACTTCAACGTTTATGGCCCACGCGAAGGTCACAAAGGCAGCATGGCCAGCGTGGCGTTCCACCTGAACGGCCAGATCAACCGCGGCGAAAGCCCAAAACTGTTCGACGGCAGCCAAGACTTCAAACGTGACTTCATCTACGTCGGCGACGTGGCGGCAGTCAACCTGTGGTTCTTGAAAAGTGGCGTGTCCGGCATCTTCAACTGCGGCACCGGCCGTGCGGAAACCTTCCAGGCGGTAGCCGATGCCGTAGTCGACTTCCACCAAAAAGGTGCGGTAGAAAACATCCCGTTCCCGGAAAAGCTGAAGGGCCGCTACCAGGCGTTTACCCAGGCCGATCTGACCAAGCTGCGCGATGCCGGCTATGACGCACCGTTCAAAACGGTCGCCGAAGGCGTGAAAGAGTACATGGCCTGGTTAAACCGCACCGCTTAAGCTGAAGGGATTTGACGTAGGGTATGAAAATACTGGTTATCGGCCCTTCTTGGGTTGGCGATATGATGATGTCGCAAAGTCTCTACCGCACCCTGAAGGCCGAGCACCCAACGGCAGAAATTGATGTGATGGCGCCGGCCTGGTGCCGTCCATTACTGGCACGTATGCCAGAGGTCAGTCAGGCCCTGTCGATGCCATTGGGCCACGGTGCGCTGGCGCTCGGTGAACGCCGACGACTGGGGCATGCCCTGCGAGCCAACGGCTACGATCGCGCTTATGTGCTGCCAAATTCATTCAAATCCGCGCTGGTGCCGTTCTTTGCCAAGGTGCCGCAACGCACCGGCTGGCGCGGAGAAATGCGCTATGGCCTGCTGAATGATATTCGCTTGCTGGACAAAGCCGCCTTTCCACTGATGGTGCAGCGTTACGTGGCGCTGGCCTACGATAAACAACGCATTCAAAGCGCCGCAGATCTGCCGCAGCCACTGCTATGGCCGCAACTGCAGGTCAGCGACGAAGAAATTGCCGAAACCACCGCTGCCTTCAATCTGACCGATCACCGGCCGATTATCGGCTTTTGTCCAGGCGCCGAATTTGGCCCGGCCAAACGCTGGCCGCACTATCACTACGCCGCACTGGCGCAGAAGCTGATTGACCAGGGTTATCAAATCGCCCTGTTTGGCTCCGCCAAAGATAATGAAGCCGGTGAGCAGATACGGGCCGCGCTGGATGATGACTCCCGCGGTTTTTGCATGAATCTGGCTGGAGAAACCCAGCTTGAGCAAGCGGTGATCCTGCTGGCTTCCTGTTCGGCCGTGGTCAGTAACGACTCCGGCCTGATGCACGTAGCAGCCGCGTTGAATAAGCCGCTGATTGCCTTGTACGGCCCAAGCAGCCCGGACTTCACACCGCCGCTGTCCGACAAGGCCAAAGTGATCCGCTTAATCAGTGGTTACCATAAGATACGCAAAGGCGATGCCGACCAGGGTTATCATCAGAGCCTGATCGATATTCAGCCACAGCAGGTGTTGGACGCGCTGACGCCGTTACTTGCCGCCAGCGAGGAATAAACATGCAGGTGTTGATTGTAAAAACCTCCTCCATGGGGGATGTGCTCCATACGCTGCCGGCACTGACCGACGCCATGCGGGCTATTCCCGGCATCCGCTTTGACTGGGTGGTCGAGGAAGGTTTCAGCCAAATTCCTACCTGGCACCCGGCGGTAGACCGCGTGATCCCGGTGGCGATCCGCCGTTGGCGCAAAAACTGGTTCGGCAGCGAAACTCGCCAGCAACGCTGCGACTTTAAACGTGTGGTTCAGGAACGTGACTACGATGTCGTGATCGACGCCCAGGGGCTAATCAAGAGTTCCGCGCTGATCACCCGCATCGCCAAAGGCAGCAAGCACGGCCAGGACAGTAAAAGCGCCCGCGAGCCCTTCGCCAGTTGGTTTTATAACCACCGCCATGAGATCGACAAAAAGCAGCATGCGGTAGAACGCACACGTGAGCTGTTCGCCAAAAGCCTGGGCTATGATAAACCGGACAGCTACGGTGATTACGCCATTGCGGCCCGTTTTCTCAGCCATCCACCGGCCGACGCCGGACAGTATCTGGTGTTTTTGCACGCCACCACCCGCGATGATAAGCACTGGCCGGAAGCTCATTGGCGCGATCTGATTGCGTTAACCGCACCGAGCGGATTAAAGATTAAACTGCCATGGGGCGCTGAGCACGAACGCCAGCGCGCGCTGCGTCTGGCGGAAGGCTTTCCGCACGTAGATGTGTTGCCAAAACTCAGTTTGCAACAGGTTGCCGAAGTCCTGGCAGGAGCAAAAGCCGTGGTCTCGGTTGATACCGGCCTCAGCCACTTGACCGCCGCGCTCGACAGGCCGAATATCACCCTGTTCGGCCCTACCGATCCAGGCTTGATCGGCGGCTATGGTCAGAATCAACACTCATTGATTTCCCCAGAAAAAAGCATGGCAACCCTCACCGCCGACGCAGTCTGGGCAGAGTTGCAAAAGGTTATTGAATGAAAAAACTGCATGTTATCAATTTGGGGAAAATGGGGGGCGTTGAACGCCTGTTCCTGCAGTATATCAACGACACCAGCGACGGCAGCAATGAGGTGATTTGCATCAGCAGTGAAGTCGGCGAAGAAATACGTCGGCAAATGCCTGGCCAGAAAGTGACCTTTGCCAATCGACTGATCAACGCGCTCCCCCTGCGCTGCCCGCAGTTTTTGCGTAAATACCTGCTGAAAAGAAAAATCGAGCGGGCCAACGCCGACGTGGTGATCGTTTGGGACCTGATTCCGGGCCTGGCTGGAAAACCTAAACGCGGCAAGCTGGTGTATTACGATCACGGCTGTTCATGGCGCTATCCGAAAAACCACAAGACATTGCGTTTTCTGGCGATGTTGGACGGTTGCATCTCTGCGTCCTACGCCTCAAAACGGGTTATGGCGCTACGGTTTAACCTGCCCTGCCCTAATCACGTGGTGATAAATCGACTGAAGACGCCCTCGGGCATCAGCGATAGTCTGAAACCGCTCAGTAAACCTGTCAGGATCGGCACGGCATCACGCCTGGTGAGCCTGAAAGGCATTAGTGTTTCGTTGCTGATGATGCAAGAGCTGCTGCGTCGTGGACATGACGTGACATTGGAGATCGCTGGCAAGGGCCCGGATCGGGCAGCATTTGAAGCCCTGGCCGAGAAACTTGGGCTGGGTGATAAAGTCACTTTCAGCGGCTTTCAGGATAACGTGGCCGACTTCTTTAACCGTATACATATTTATATGAGTACGCCGATCACCGAGCCCTTCGGCTTATCCTGCATGGAATCGTTATATTTCGGCGTACCGGTGATTTTCCCGCAGGTCGATGGCCAGCCCGAGGTGATTCAAGACGGACAATGCGGTATTGGCCTGTCCCCCTCGGTGGCGATTGAAGAACATCAACGCCTGACCGGCATCCTGGTGGACTTCCCACACGATGTCTACGATCCGGTTAGCGATACCCTGGTAACGCCGAAACTGCTGTCACACCTTGAGTGTGCGGATGCGGTAGAAAGGCTGATGGTGCCGGAAACCTATCAAAATATGAGTCAAAATGCGCAACGTTACCCGGCCGAACATTTCAGCTATACCCTGTTCAAAACCGAGTTTGAAGACGCGATGAAATCATTTATTGTCCAACCGTAATGTGAGCCGGAAACCAAGACCCATGCTACTAAAAGATACAATACCGCATCCCGCCTTCAGTTATCTCATCTATCTCGGATGCGCTATCGCCTTTTGCACGATCCCTTTCGGCTCCGATACCGGAAGAAATATTTTCTATATTTCCAGCTACATTTCCTTCATTGCCGTTTGTCTGAATCTGCGATATTTCTTTAAAAACAAACGTAATTTGATCCTGCCAATACTGTTTTTCTGCGTGGGTATGGCGACTATTTTCTGGATGAATCATTTCAAACAGCCGGGCGATTACATCAACATTTACCGATCCTATATGTCGACCGGTAAGTTGCAGATTGCTACCGCATTTATTCTGTTGATTGCCTTAAATGAACGACTTTGCATGCAACGCGCATTTATTGTCGTCGCATTAGTAACCGGGATCACCGTCAATGGTTACTCGCTTTATCAGGGGCTATGGCTGGATATTTCACGCGTAGAACTCAATTTTGATCGTGCCACCGTTGCCGCCTATCTGATTACTGCCATCAACCTGGTGATGATGCAGGCAATACTGATGCTACAGACCAAATACCGCATCCCGCTATACATTATCGGATTCCTGGTGACCTTCTCCACACTGGTGATCACCGGCACGCGAGCAGCAATGTTGGTTTATCCGGTTGCGGTTGCCCTGTCGATATTGGCAACAAAAAATCTGATTTCCCATAAACATAAACTTCAGTTGATTGCCTCCGTGCCGCTGCTGCTCCTTGTCTGCGGCTTCATCTTTAAATCGCAGATAGAACAGCGCATTGCCGATTTTAAAACCAATATGCAACTGGTGAATACTCCGGAAATCGATAACTCAATTATGTCCCGCCTTTCGATGCAAATAATCGGCGTACGTACTGGTACCTTAGCACCCCTGGGGCAGTCTGCAGAGCAACGCGGAGAGGAAATAAAAACCATTGTCGCCAAGCAGCCTGAACTGTATGGCGTCATGCCTTATATTAATGTGCATCTGCATAACGAACTGCTGGAGACCTATTCACTCAAAGGTGTTTGGGGGGTGTTATTTTTGCTGGCGCTCTACATCGGCCTATTCGTTTCTTCACTTAAGCCATATCGTAATGCGATGCTGCTGGGAGTGACATTCAGCCTGTTTGTCTATGGACTCAGCGACGTTATCTTCTTCAGCACCGAAGGCACTGCCATGTTCTGCCTGGCGATTATCGCCAGCGTGTTATCAGTGAAGAAAACGCCCCCGGCTCAGGATTGAAAAAACATGGATTCATCACTACACCTGCTCAGCTTTATCGTACCGTTTTACAATAACGAAAATTTCGTGGTCGCCAGCCTGAGCTCGCTGTTCAACCAGATTGGTGATGATATTGAGGTAGTTATCATAGATGATGGCTCAACGGATGCATCCGCTTCAAGGGTTCGCCAACTATTGGCCGAACGGCAGCATCCGCATGTGACTTTTATCTCGCAGAAAAATGGTGGCATCGCTTACGCCCGTAACATCGGGCTGCATCACGCCAAAGGGAGCTATATCACTTTCCTTGACGGTGATGATTTACTGAGCAGTAACTACCTGACCATCTTGCGGCCATTGCTGATTGCCAATGAATATGACCTGATTGACTTTAACTATCAGAAATTTAACGAAATCCCGCCAACACAAGCTGTCGAGACAGTCGCTAACAGCAGCGCTTATGACTTTGCCCATCGCGGACTGTCCTGTTTAACCCCATTATTTGCCAACTCAATGTGGCATCTCTGGAGCCGGGTCTACAGACGTACGTTGTTGGGGAACGAGTCATTCGAAAACGGTCGACGTTATGAAGACGTGATCTTCACCCCTTTCCTGTATTTCAAAACCAGGAAGATTGCCCATATCAATCAGGTGCTTTATTTCTACCGTGACAATGGCCACGGGATCACCCGCAATGTCAAAGCCAAAGACATTGAAGATATGCTGTTTGCTATCAACAAAATGCTGCGCTATATCGACCAACATCCCGGTGATGAAGCGCTGCGGCAGTTGGCGGCCTTAATGCTCGCCAACTGTTTTTCTGAAATGAGGGGCATGTCGAAGGTGCTGTACGGGTACTATCACTATCAGCCGGAGGTGCTCCACATCCTTCGCCGGCTGGCTGACGTATGCCGCAATAGTGATGTACCACGTAAAAAAATCCGCCAAATGCAATTCGCACCAATAGATAGCTGGCTGTCAAAAATTCGCTGGCGATTGAAAAAGCGCTAAATGCGCGCTTTATCCAACGACAGATGATCCACCACTTCGGCGTAAATACGCTGCGGCTGGATCACCCCCATCGGGCTTTCCGCCTCCAGTGGCATGGTATAGCCGGTGCGGGAAACCTGAATAATCCGATGAAGTTCCAGATCCTGAATCGGCCCGGTAGAACGTGAATCGGCGGTGACAAACAAACTGATGGTTTTAACCTTCAGTGCCACCGCAAGGTGCAACGGCCCGGTATCCCCGGTGATCAGCACATGGAAACTGTCGATCAGCGTCAATAATGCCTGCAACCCTGTTTTTCCAATCCGATTGTCCACACATGCCCGGGTTTCAGGACTGACCTGACTCAGGAATTGTTGCGCTTTGCCTTCATCAAAAGGTCCGCCAATCAATACTATGCGTACGTTGCCCTGCCTGGCCACCAGTTCGTCAGCCAGCCGGACAAAATGCGAAACCGGCCAGCAGCGTGACTCGGTAGAGGCCCCAAGCTGGAATCCAATCGTGCAGTGCTCAGTGCTTTTGACACCTGGCTGGTAAGGCGCTGGAATTTCCATGGTGGGATCATCGCTACGGCATCCCAGAATTGAAATCAGCTCCAGCTTGCGGCGAATAAAGTGACCGTAGTAATGGAAAATATAGTTGGTCAGCCAGGGTTCAAGCCCGCAAATGCCGGAGCTGTAGTTATCCCTGATAATATATTTAGCTCCGGATAAGACGGCGCTAATAATGTCATACGGCAGATGTGAGTGCAGGATCAACGCCAAGTCAGGCTGATGCTCGCGCAATGATTTTAGCAATGGACGCATGGTTTTGATTTTACTGTCCCAGTACACCACCCGATCGTAATAACGGCCGTTCTCTACCAGTTCCTGGTTCTTTTTATGCACCACCAACGTAATGTGGGCGTCAGGGTAGCGTTCCCGCATCGCACGCAGCGCAGGCGTGTTGAACATAAAGTCACCCAGCGCCGTGGTGGAATAGATAACGATATTGTCAAACTGCAGCTGACTGTCGAAAGTCGCCTTATCCTTGAAGCGGTCAGACTTTGCGGTATAGCGTCGCAAAAACCAATCCGCGACCTTAATTTTCCATTTTTTCGACATGTCAGTTCACTTTAAGTTGATAATACTCGGCCAACGTCATACCCACCGTGCGTTGCTGCAGCCAGGCAAAAAGCTGCTCCAAATCACGATATAACACTTCAATATCCTGCTGCGTTTTAAAGGTCGGGCTGCCGCCGGGCATAAACTCGGACGAATGCAGCATAAATTCAACGTAGTCATGCCCCTGCGCCAGGCAGCGTTCAGCGACCGACTTCATTTTTTCCAGATTACCGCCACTGGGCCGCAGCCAATTGACCGACGGTGAACGCTGTTTGCCACGCAGGCTATCGTAACCCTGCTTTAGCGTATTCATCAGCGCTGAATGCTTATACTGGATACTCATCGGCACTTCCAGCAGCGAGGAGGAACCCGCCCTGGCGATATTTTCCGGATCGATAAAATAGGCCTGCGACGGGAAGTTACGATAGTCGGTGCCGCCGTTACCCTGCGGGTTACCCGGTGAGTATTGCCAGTTCACTCGCGGCGTTACCGAACAATCCACCTGGTAGCCATATTCCAGCAGCAAACCCGCATAGTATTCATTAAACGCCCAGCGCCCGGCACGGTGGCTGAGCATCTTGGTCTGGAAGCTGTCTTCCAGCAACTTGGTCATATGATCGACCTTGGCGCGGATTTGATCGGCCGGGTATTCGATCAGATAGGGTTTATGTCGCCAGTCGTCGTCGGTTAAGGGCGTCAGCGGTGGACTGTTCCAGGCATGCAAATGCATGCCAACTTCCCCGGTATTACGCGCAATCACATCGCGGGCAAACTCGACATACTCAGCATCCACCGCCATTTCGTAGTTGGTGAGGTACACCGGCTTAAAGCCATATTTCTCACACAGCGTCTGAAAGCGCGGCAAAAAGCGCGTGTTTTCGGTCGAAATACGATCGTGGTTTTGCCACAGATTGTCGCCTTCGGTATCAATGGTGATGAGAAATGCCGGTTTGGTCATAAATAGAAAGCCTGATATCCATAGATATACATTATGTTACGCAGGGCGTTTCACCAGGGCAAACGACTTCGCTGCCTGGTTTGGACAACGTTGAAGGCCTTTTGTCTCTCTTCCCCATGATTTTTTCACTGTATAACGAGAAAACTCTGCAACAGTAGCCACATGCGATCGGGTCATTTAGAATCAAAGATTGGTTTCCCTGAAAGCGACTCATGATGAACGACGCGCCAGCCCTAACGCCTGATACTTCGATACAGCGTATTCTGATCGTTAAACTTCGCCATCACGGCGACATGTTGCTGATCACGCCGGTCATCAATACCCTGCGACAAAATTACCCGCAGGCGCAGATCGACGTACTGCTGTATAAAGAAACCCAGGAGATGCTGGCCAGCCACCCGGCTCTGACAAACGTCTTCGCTATCGATCGTCAATGGAAAAAACAGGGCACTAAAGCGCATCTGAACCATGAACTTAACCTGATACGGCAGCTCAAGGCCCAGGGTTACGATCTGGTGGTCAATCTGGCCGATCAGTGGCGCAGCGCCCTGCTCACCAGGCTGACCGGCGCGCGTATTCGTCTGGGTTTCGATTTTCCCAAGCGTCAGGGCTTCTTATGGCGCCATTGCCATACCCATTTGGTACCGGTGAGCAATCACGCCCGGTTGCATACGGTTGAACAGAATTTGTCACTGTTGCAACCACTCGGCCTGCCAATCCTCAGCCAACAGGTGACCATGAGCTACCCACCGCAGGACTGGCAGACCTGCGAGCAGTTGTTGCAGCAACAAGGCATTAGCGGTGATTTTATTGTGGTGCAACCCACCTCTCGCTGGTTCTTCAAATGCTGGAGCGAAGAGAAAATGGCGGCCACGATCGGTGCGCTACAGGCCGATGGTCACCAATTGGTGATAACCTCTGGGCCGGACGCAAAAGAACGTGAAATGGTGGCACGTATTTTGGCGCTTTGTCCGCCGCAGGGCGTGGTTTCACTGGCCGGCCAACTGACGCTGAGACAACTGGCTGCCCTGATTGACCACGCTAAACTGTTTATCGGCGTAGATTCGGTGCCTATGCATATGGCCGCGGCGCTACAGACCCCCTGCATCGCACTGTTTGGTCCTTCCAAACTGGTGTTCTGGCGCCCCTGGCAGGTCATTGGCCACGTGATATGGGCCGGAGACTACGGCGACTTACCCGATCCGGACGCCATCAATACCGGCACCGATGAACGTTATCTGGACCTTATTCCTACAGACGCGGTGATTGCAGCCGCGCGGAGCCAGCTTGCATGAAAGCATTTCGTTTGGCGATCGTTCGCCAAAAATACCGCCCGGACGGTGGCGCTGAGCGTTTCGTTTCCCGCGCCCTTGAGGCGCTGGAACAGCAGGACCTCGATCTGAACGTTATCACCCGCGAATGGCAGGGTGACGCCAATCCAAACTGGCATATCCACCTGTGTAATCCGCTAAAATTCGGCCGCATCAGCCGTGAACGTGGCTTTGCCGAAGCGGCCAGAGCGCTGTGGCAGAAAGAAAACTTCGATCTGGTGCAAAGCCATGAGCGCATCCCAGGCTGCGATATTTACCGCGCCGGTGATGGCGTCCATCGCCGCTGGTTATTGCAGCGGGCACGTTTGTTGCCGGAGTGGCGTCGTAAATGGCTGTTCTCCAATCGCTATCACCGTTACGTGATGTGCGCAGAACGGGCAATGTACGCTGCGCCGGAACTGAAGGCCGTTATCTGCAATGCCGAAATGATTAAGCAGGAAATCATCGATGACTTCGGAGTCCCCGCCGATAAAATCACGGTGATCTACAACGCCATCGATAATCAAAAATTTCCGCCCGCCGATGCCGAACTACGCCAGCAGCTGCGTCTGCAATATCAGATCCCGCAACAGGCCCACTGCCTGGTTTTTGTCGGCTCCGGTTTTGAACGCAAAGGGCTGGCCGCTGCCATCCGTGCCGTCGCGGCGACCGAAAGCTATCTGTTGGTGGTAGGCAAGGATAAGGCGGAAAAACGTTATCAGGCGCTGGCGCAATCACTGGGCTGCAGCGATCGGGTGAGATTTATGGGGGTGCAGAAACAAACGTTGCCGTTCTATCAGGCCGCCGATGCGCTGCTGTTGCCCACGTTGTACGATCCGTTCCCCAACGTCATTCTGGAAGCCATGTCTTGCGGTCTGCCGGTCATTACCAGCACCACCTGTGGCGGCTCGGAGTTTATCACCCAGGGCCAAAATGGCTTTGTTACCGATGCCCTTGATGTCCCCGCGATGATCGCGGCGATCGCAGCGCTACCACACCAGGCCCTGGGCTCCGCCATGGGTGAGGCAGCAAGAGCGCGTATCATGTCGGCTACCCCGGCACGCCTGTCGGAACAGCTGATCTCCCTTTATAACCGACTGCTGGATTAACTATGCGTATTCTGATGATAATCGACGGCCTGCCCGGCGGAGGCGCTGAAAAAGTGGTTCTGACCCTGTGCCAGGGAATGCAGCAAATGGGCCATGACGTCAGTCTGATTTCATTGCGCGATGTCTGTAACTACCCGATCCCCGCAGGCATTCACTATCAGGTGGTCGCGGACAGCAGCCGTTCGCCATGGCGCAAACTGACCGAACTGTCACGCCGCGCCGCCGCGCTGGATCGGGCGATCGCCGACAATGAGCGCCAACAGGGTGCCTATGATTTGGTGTTCTCGAATCTGCATAAAACCGATCGCATCGTCAGCCGCAGCAAATTGCTCTCGTCAGACCGCCTGTGGTTCTGCATTCACGGTATTCTGTCGACCTCTTATCTGGGCCATCGCAAGGGGCTGGATCGTTGGCTGAAACAACGGAAAATCGCCGGGGTTTACCAGGGCAGAAATATCGTTGCCGTCTCACAAGCCGTGGGCAACGACTTGCAGCAGAATTTGCCGATCCGCCCAAACAGATTGGCGGTGATCAATAATCCTTTTGATATTGCCGCCATCGAGCAGCAGGCAGCGGAACCCTGCGAGCTGGCAGGCAAAGATTATCTGGTACACGTCGGACGGTTTCATCCTCATAAGCGCCACGACCGCCTACTAAAAGCCTATGCGCAATCGGGCATAAAAGCCCCGCTGGCGTTGATTGGCACCGGCAACGAAGCCAGCGTAGGGGAAGTGAAACAGCTGGCAAACCAGTTGGGTATCGCAGACCGCGTGCTGTTCCTCGGCTTCCAGGCCAATCCCTACCCGTTTATTCGGCACGCATCGCTGCTGGTACTTAGCTCCGACAGCGAAGGCTTTGGTAACGTGCTGGTGGAAGCGCTGCTCTGTGGTACCCCAGTAGTCAGTACCCGTTGCCCCGGCGGGCCTGCGGAAATTCTGGAAAAAGCGGGAATGGATAACGCACTGGCGGAACTCAATGAAAAATCACTGGCGGAAAAAATGACAGATATTTATGCCAACCCACCAGAGATTAATTACCAACAACTATTGAGTTATGGACTAGAGCCTATTTGTCAGCAATATCTGGCACTCAAAAAATAAATAAGGCAGGGGATCCCTGCCTCATCTTTAATTAATTTAACGTCTGTATTTTTTGCCAGACGTCTTCCACAGAAACATCAATACAGTCGCCCGATTCGGTTTGCAGGATCTGATAGCGACCAGTCCATGGATGCCAGGACTCTTTATCCGTATCGCCAAAGAACACCACCATGTCTTTATTCAACGCGGCGGCCAGATGCATCTGCCCACCATCGCTGCACAGCACCCTGTCGCATAAATCAAAACCGGCCAGCAGTTCACGCACCGACGCCGTTGGGTACAGCGCCACACGCTCACTCTGACATAGCGCCAACAACTGCTCTGCGCGTTTCTGATCGCCAACATCATCCGGCGTTAACGTGCCCTGAGGAGACCAGAAAATCAGTACCGCCGTATTCTGATCGGCGAGTAAGCGGTTGATAATTTCGGCATAGCGTTCGATCGGCCAGCGCCGCTTAGGGCTGCGACTGCTGATATGCACCGCAAAAACTCGCTCGACCGGTGGTAAGCATTTTTGCAAACGCTGCGCCGCCTGCTGGCGCTCTTCAGCCGTCAGGTACACCCGTACCGGCGGGATCGGAATGCTCTGGTCAGTAATCGCCGAAAGGTAGCTGTAAGTGTGCTCTACCTGATGCTTGCCGCTGAAATTCTCCTTACGAAAAGGATGATGAATATCAGCCGTGCCCAAGTCAGCGCCAATAATATTGCTGATCCCCGCCATTTTCGCCAATCGCAGGCTGTACTTGCAGGGAACCGGGTTGGCCAGGATCGCTGCATCAAATTTTATTTTGCGCAGTTTAAGGAAAATCATCAGGCGTTCGAAATAAACCCCCAACGTGGTTTCATTTTTCGCCTTGTGCTTGGCCTTTTTATAGACGAAAACCTTTTCAAGGTGCGGGTTATTTTTAACAACATCCTGACTGACTTTATTGATTAACAGATAAAGTTTGGCATCCGGATAGGCAATTTTCACCCCTTCGATCAGCGGAGTGGTACAAACAAGATCGCCAATATTATCGCGGCGAATAATTAAAATATTCTTCATTCCAAGCCTATCAGCGAAATCTCTCGCCTGTTGTCTGAAACTGACACCCAAGGTTACCAAATTAGCGCCTTTCCCTTCCAGTTATGGTACTATTCTGAATAACCCATATAAATGAAATTGATAGAATGTTGCTGCGTTTATATCAGGTACTACTCTACCTCATCCAACCCCTGATCTGGCTCCGCTTACTGTTGCGCAGCCGCAAAGCTCCAGCCTACCGTAAACGCTGGGCAGAACGCTATGGCTTCTGCGCCGGAAAAGTCGTACCGGGCGGCATCATGCTGCATTCTGTCTCCGTGGGTGAAACGCTGGCCGCCATCCCGTTGGTTCGCGCGTTACGCCACCGCTACCCCTATTTACCGATTACTGTGACCACCATGACGCCGACTGGTTCAGAACGCGTGCAGTCCGCCTTCGGTAAAGACGTTCATCATGTTTATCTCCCTTATGACCTGCCCGGCTCGATGCGCCGTTTCCTGGATCAGGTGAACCCCAAGCTGGTTATCATCATGGAAACCGAGCTGTGGCCCAATCTGATTAACGCCCTGCATCAGCGTCAGATCCCTCTGGTGATCGCCAACGCCCGACTTTCCGCCCGCTCTGCCGCAGGCTATAAAAAAATCGGCGGTTTTGTCCGCGATATGCTGCGCCGCATTACGTTGATCGCCGCGCAAAATCAGGAAGATGGCGAGCGTTTTGTCGAACTTGGCCTGAAACGCTCACAACTGACTGTAACCGGCAGCCTGAAATTCGATATTTCCGTTACGCCAGAGTTGGCTGCGCGCGCAATCACGTTACGCCGCCAATGGGCGCCGCGTCGCCCGGTGTGGATCGCCACCAGCACCCACGAAGGTGAAGAAAGCATTCTGCTGGCCGCACACCGTAGACTGTTGGAAAAACACCCTGACCTGCTGCTGATCCTGGTGCCACGTCACCCAGAACGCTTCCCTACAGCCAAAGAGCTGGTGCAAAAAGCCGGCTTCAGCTACACCCTGCGTAGCAGTGGTGAAATTCCGTCAGGCGGTACCCAGGTGGTGATCGGCGATACCATGGGCGAGCTGATGCTGCTGTACGGCATTGCCGATCTGGCCTTCGTTGGCGGCAGCCTGGTGGAGCGCGGTGGACATAACCCGCTGGAAGCTGCTGCGCACGCCATCCCGGTGCTGATGGGGCCACATATCTTCAACTTCAAGGATATCTGCGCCAAGCTGTCACAGGCCGAAGGCCTGATCACCGTGACCGATGAGGATTCGCTGGTCAAGGAAGTGGCTACGCTACTCACCGACGAAGACTATCGCCGCTATTACGGCCGCCACGCGGTAGAAGTGCTGTATCAAAATCAGGGAGCGCTGCAGCGCCTGCTGCAATTGTTAGAACCGCACCTGCCGCCTCGGAGCCATTAAATGAGCGAGCGCAAAAGCCTGTCGGTGGTGATTATCGCCAAGAACGAAGCCGGGCTGCTGCCGGATTGTCTGCAATCCGTAGCCTGGGCAGATGAAATTGTCATGCTCGACTCAGGCAGTCAGGATGACAGCGTCGCCGTGGCTGAAAGTTTGGGCGCCAAAGTATTCACCCACATCGACTGGCAGGGGTTTGGCAAACAGCGTCAACTGGCTCAGAGTTACGCCAGCCACGACTATATTCTGATGATCGACGCCGACGAACGCGTTACACCGGAGCTGCGCCAGTCAATTGAACAAACGTTGACCGCGCCGGACGATAATCAAGTCTACAGCTGCGCACGCCGCAACCTGTTCCTCGGACGTTTTATGCGTCACAGCGGCTGGTACCCGGATCGCGTCAACCGGTTGTACGCCAACCAGCGCTATCGCTATAACGATAATCTGGTGCATGAGTCGCTCAATATCAACGGGGCGAAAGTGGTGCCTCTTAATGGCGATCTACTGCACCTGACCTGTCGCGACTTTTTTGCCTTCCAACGCAAACAGCTACGTTATGCCGAAGAATGGGCCAATCAACGCCACCAGGCCGGCAAGCGCTGCGGCTATCTCTCGATAATAACCCACACTGTTGGCGCCTTCTGCAAGACCTGGCTATTGCGTGCCGGCTTCCTGGACGGTAAACAGGGGTTGCTGTTAGCCGTGGTCAACGCGCAATATACTTTCAATAAATATGCCGCACTCTGGGCATTGGGCCGCAACTTTTCAGAGAAGTGAATCATGACCCGTAAAGCCATTTATCCCGGTACTTTCGACCCCATGACCAACGGCCACCTGGATTTGGTAACCCGTGCGTCATTGATGTTCGATCACGTCATTTTGGCGATTGCCGCCAGCCCGAGTAAAAAGCCGCTGTTCACACTGGAAGAGCGCGTAGCTTTAGCCAGCCAGGTGACATCTCATCTGGATAATGTGGAAGTGCTGGGGTTCAGTGAACTGATGGCGCATTTCGCTGCCCATCAGAATGCCAATATTCTGGTTCGCGGCCTGCGTGCGGTTTCTGATTTTGAATATGAACTACAGTTGGCCAATATGAATCGCCATTTGATGCCGACGCTGGAAAGCGTATTCCTGATGCCTTCCGAAGAGTGGTCGTTTATCTCGTCCTCGCTGGTGAAAGAAGTGGCGCGTCACGGCGGTGACATCGCCCCTTTCCTGCCGGCAGTGGTCACTCAGGCATTGTTCGAAAAGCTGGCCGCACAATAATCAACGCTGGCAGCGTGGGCAGAAGAAAGTGCTACGCTGCCCGTGCTTGGCGGATTCAATCGGCGTACCGCACGCGCGGCAAGGCTCACCCGCACGGCCATAAACCTGCAATTCCTGCGCAAAATACCCCGGTTTGCCATCCGACTGCAGGAAATCACGCAGCGTGGTGCCACCCTGCTCAATAGAACGCAGCAATACCGCTTTAATGGTTTCCACCAAGACTTCGGCCTCGACCTTGCTCAGCGAGCCTGCAGGCCGGTCAGGCAGGATCCTGGCGGTAAATAGCGATTCACTGGCATAGATATTACCCACCCCCACTACCAGCTTGTTATCCATCAGCCAGGGTTTGAGTAGCGTCCGCTTGTTGCGTGATTTTTCGTACAGGTAGGCAGCGGTAAAGGCTTCACTCAAGGGTTCCGGCCCAAGGTGAGCCAGCACATTGCTGGTCGCCAGGTCGTCACACCATAGCCAGGCACCAAAACGGCGCGGATCGGTATAACGTAGCGTCATGCCATTGCTGATCACCAGATCGACGTGGTCGTGCTTTCCAGCCTCGGTTTCTTCCGCCAACATCCGCAGGCTGCCTGACATCCCCAGATGGACGATAATCCAGCCGCTAGCCAGTTCAATCAGCAGATACTTGGCGCGACGCTGTACGCTAAGTACCGGCTGGTCGCTCAACGCCAGAATTTGCTCGGAGACCGGCCAACGCAGGCACGCATTGCGTACCACGGCATACTGAATGCTATGACCCACCAGGTAAGGTTCAATACCGCGGCGGCTGGTTTCAACTTCTGGTAATTCAGGCATCTGGCGCTCTCCTGTCGGTTTTCTACTCTTATAACGCAAAAAACCCGGCCGAGGCCGGGTTTTTATTAATCCACTAAAATTATTTAATTTTAGCTTCTTTGTAGATCACGTGCTGGCGGACAACTGGATCGAATTTCTTCAGTTCCAATTTTTCCGGCTTAGTACGCTTGTTCTTCGTGGTGGTATAGAAGTGACCAGTACCAGCAGAAGAAACCAGCTTGATCTTCTCGCGAACACCTTTAGCCATGATGCAGTTCCTTAATACTTCTCACCACGGGTACGCAGATCGGCCAAGACCGTCTCAATACCCTTCTTATCAATAACACGCATACCTTTAGCAGATACACGCAGCGTTACAAAGCGCTTCTCAGCCTCAACCCAAAAACGGTGTGAGTGCAGGTTCGGCAGAAAACGGCGTTTGGTCGCGTTCATTGCGTGGGAACGGTTGTTACCGCTCACCGGGCGCTTGCCAGTAACTTGGCAGACTCGTGACATGTCTATTCTCCAAAAATCAAATCAGCTCGAGCTTCGTATAGAGTATGGCCGCCTCGTCAGGCTTTTAGAGCCCATCTCAGCAAACTTCATACTGAGGAGACTCTCGTCATCAGGTTAGAAACCACACATCAGGTTGGAAACCTGCTGAGATAGGCTCTTACGCCAAACCCAAGATTCTCAAAGGTGGCGTAGTATACGCTCTGAAGCGTAAGTGCTCAAGTCCCGAACAGCTAAAGATCCCAGAAGGATCGCGAAAAAATCGCTTAAAGCCATCCGCGCTCGGCAAAAGAGACACATTCACCCCGACCTATCACCAAATGATCGAGCACTCGGATTTCCAATAACAGGCAGGCATTAACCACTTGCTCGGTTATCAAACGATCGGCATGACTGGGTTCCGCCTTACCCGAAGGGTGATTATGCGCCAGAATAATGGCGGCCGCATTAGCCTTCAACGCTTCACGCACAATTTCTCTCGGGTATACGACAACGCTGCTGATGGTACCAGCAAACATCTCCTGATGGCGAATAACACGGTGCTGATTGTCTAAAAACAATACCAAAAACACTTCCCGCTCATGATGTGCCAGCAAACTTTGCAAATAATGCTGGGTCATCCTGGGATTAAGCATGGCATTTTCCTGCGCCAGATGGCTGGAAAAGAAGCGGAACGCCAACTCGGAAATCGCCTGCAGTTGCGCATAACTGGAATTACCCAGCCCTTTATGGCTACAAAAAACCGAATGATCCGCCGACATCAGGTGATACAGCGAGCCAAACTGCTCCAACAACTGTTCAGCCAGTTGCATGACATGCACCCCAGGAAAACCGGTGCGCAGAAAAATGGCCAACAGCTCCGCATCTGACAGTGCCGACGCACCGTAACGCAATAGTTTTTCCCGTGGTGCCAGCGTGTCCGGCCACAAGGTGATTACCTGACTGCTCATCTTCGCCTCCCTGAAAACGCCACAGCATGCCACGCAGCGAAGAGGCCAACGACAGGTGATTGATAACATTGCGAAGTACTGCGCAAAGCACAATGTAACGCACTGCAGTCTCAGCAGAATCGCTCACCTGTCTGGCGGTTATGCTAAAATGGCACATCTTTCGGATTCAATCGGACAATCATGATGACGGGACTTTCCGGCAAACATATTGTGCTTGGCATCAGTGGCGGCATCGCCGCATACAAATGCCCAGAACTGGTACGCCGCCTGCGTGACAGAGGCGCCGAAGTGCGTGTGATTATGACCAACGCGGCGAAAGCCTTTATCACGCCGCTGACGCTGCAGGCCGTTTCCGGCCATCCGGTCTCAGACGATCTGCTGGATCCCGCCGCCGAAGCGGCAATGGGTCATATCGAGCTAGGTAAATGGGCAGATCTGGTGATCCTGGCTCCGGCCACCGCCGATCTGCTGGCGCGCGTCGCCGCCGGTATGGCCAACGATCTGCTGACCACGGTTTGCCTGGCCACTGCGGCCCCCATTGCCGCTGCACCCGCCATGAACCAACAGATGTATCGTGCCGTCGCCACCCAAGCCAACCTGCAAACTCTGCAGGCACGCGGCATGCTGCTGTGGGGGCCAGACAGCGGCAGCCAGGCCTGCGGTGACATCGGCCCTGGCCGCATGCTCGATCCGCTGGAAATTGTCGAACTGGCGAACAGCCATTTCTCTGCACCACAAGATCTGCAACATTTGAAGATTATGCTCACCGCCGGCCCGACGCGTGAAGCCTTGGATCCGGTACGTTTCATCAGCAATCACAGCTCCGGCAAAATGGGCTTTGCCATCGCCCGCGCCGCCGCCGCCAGGGGTGCGCAGGTCACGTTGATAGCCGGGCCGGTCAATCTGCCAACCCCTCCCTGGGTCACCCGGGTAGACGTCATCAGCGCGTTGGAAATGGAGCAGGCGGTACAGCAACGCGCCGCAGCGCAAGATATTTTTATCTCTTGCGCCGCAGTAGCCGATTACCGTGCGGAACAGATTTCCGATGAAAAAATAAAAAAACAGGGTGATGAAATCATCCTCAAAATGGTAAAAAACCCCGACATCGTTGCCGGCGTTGCCGCAATGACGAAAAAGCGCCCCTTTGTCGTCGGGTTTGCCGCCGAAACCCAGAATGTGGAAGAATACGCGCGACAAAAACTGGCGCGTAAGAAACTGGATTTAATTTGCGCTAATGATGTATCGCTTGCAGAGCATGGGTTCAACAGTGACACCAATGCCTTGCACCTTTTTTGGCAGGATGGAGAAAAGCGCCTGGCGCTGAGCGACAAGGCACTCCTTGGCCAACGTTTAATAGACGAGATAGTCAGCCGTTATGATGAAAAAAATCGACGTTAAAATCCTGGACCCGCGTATCGGCAAGGATTTCCCATTACCGACCTACGCCACCCCGGGCTCTGCCGGGCTCGATCTGCGCGCCTGCCTGGATAGCGCCGTTGAACTGGCACCGGGTGAAACCCAGTTGCTGCCTACCGGCCTGGCGATTCATATCGCCGATACCGATCTTGCGGCAGTGATCTTGCCACGCTCCGGCCTGGGCCATAAACACGGTGTGGTACTGGGCAACCTGGTCGGCCTGATCGATTCCGATTATCAGGGTCAACTGATGGTTTCCGTCTGGAACCGCGGTCAAAAATCCTTCACTATTGAGCCCGGCGAACGTATCGCACAGATGGTATTCGTGCCAGTGGTGCAAGCTGAGTTCAATCTGGTCGAAGAATTTGACAGCAGCGAACGTGGTGCCGGTGGTTTTGGCCATTCCGGCCGTCACTAAGCGATACCCGATTGCCGACAGGGAAACGTCGCCTGAAATCTTGCCACTCCGGAGAGAAGGACAGCTCTACGGCAAGGTTTGGCCGGCTACGATTTCAGCGCAGACCAGGACGCGCGGAGAATACAGGTCGTTAAGGCCGCTGACCCCAGCATCGTAAAAAAGCTATCACATAAGCCGCACAGGGATAATCTCTGCAGCGGCCGGTGCCCGGGTTTTCGAAAGTCTAAGCAGTTTTAGCAAGGGTCTAATCAGACATGGCAGAAAAAGAAAAAATCAAAAGGAACCGGCGCGAAGAAATACTGCAGGCGTTAGCCCAAATGCTGGAATCCAGCGACGGCAGCCAGCGTATTACCACCGCTAAACTTGCCGCTAACGTCGGAGTCTCCGAAGCTGCACTGTACCGGCACTTTCCAAGTAAGACACGGATGTTCGACAGTCTGATCGAGTTTATTGAAGACAGCCTGATCACCCGCATCAACCTGATCCTGCAGGATGAGAAAGAAACCTTTAACCGCCTGCGTTTGATTCTGTTACTGGTGCTGGGGTTTGCCGAACGTAACCCGGGCCTGACGCGCATCATGACCGGCCACGCACTAATGTTTGAGCAGGATCGGCTGCAGGGGCGAATCAACCAGCTGTTTGAACGCATCGAGGCGCAGCTACGCCAGGTGTTGAAAGAACGAAAACTGCGGGAAGGAAAAGGCTTTATCGTGGACGAAACGTTGCTGGCAAGCCAGTTACTGGCGTTCTGTGAAGGCATGCTGTCACGCTATGTGCGCTCTGAATTCCGCTACCGCCCAACGCAAGAATTCGATGGCCGCTGGCCACTGTTGGCAGCACAACTGCAGTAAATCCTATGCCGGGCGCAGTCAAATGCGCCCGGCATAGTAGATCCCGCGTTAAACCCCGTACTGCTCGCGATAAGCACGAACTGCCGCCAGGTGATCCGCCATTTCCGGTTTTTCTTCCAGATAAACAATCAAATCCTTCAGCGTCACGATGGAAATGACCTTGCAGTGATAATCACGCTCAACTTCCTGAATGGCAGAAATATCCGCGCGGCCGCGCTCCTGGCGATCGAGAGAAATCAATACTCCAGCCAACGAAGCACCACCAGCGCCGATGATTTCCATCGATTCACGGATCGCCGTACCGGCAGTGATGACGTCGTCCACCAGCATCACACGGCCCTGCAGTGGGCTGCCTACCAGCGTGCCCCCTTCGCCATGGGTTTTGGCTTCTTTACGGTTAAAGCAGTACGGCACATCACGCTCATGATGTTCCGCCAATGCGACCGCCGTGGTGGTGGCGATCGGAATGCCTTTATAAGCCGGACCAAACAGCAGGTCGAACTCAATACCGGAATCCACCAGCGCTTCGGCATAGAAACGCCCTAACAGCGCGAGATCACGCCCGGTATTAAACAGGCCGGCATTAAAGAAATACGGGCTGGTGCGGCCGGATTTCAGGGTAAACTCGCCGAATTTCAATACCTGCTTGTTAAGCGCGAACTCGATAAACTGGCGCTGATAGGCTTTCATTACTGCGTCTCCTCGTCTGGTCGGTTAGATCTGTTAATACTGCCGCCCGATCGCCGGGCGTAAAAAAGGCGACTATTGAGTCGCCTTAATAATTAGTCTGCCAGCGCCGCTTTCTGCGCCTGGAAGATGGTATCGATGCCCCCTCGGGCCAGCGCCAACAGCGCCAATAGCTCATCGTGGCTGAACGGCTCGCCCTCGGCGGTGCCCTGCACCTCAATCATGCGGCCATCTTCCATCATCACTACGTTCATGTCGGTTTCTGCCGCAGAGTCTTCGACATACTCCAAATCGCACAGCGCTTCGCCGTTAACGATACCAACGGAAACTGCCGCTACCATTCCTTTCATCGGATTAGCTTTCAGCTTGCCGTTGGCCACCAGCGTATTTAACGCATCGGCCAGCGCAACACAGGCACCGGAAATAGACGCGGTACGGGTGCCACCATCGGCCTGCAAGACGTCGCAGTCGAGCGTAATGGTGAACTCACCGAGCTTTTTCAGATCTACCGCTGCACGAAGCGAACGGGCGATCAGGCGCTGAATTTCCAGCGTACGGCCGCCCTGCTTGCCTTTTGCGGCTTCGCGGGCGTTACGGCTGTGGGTAGAACGCGGCAGCATGCCGTATTCAGCGGTGATCCACCCCTGGCCCTGACCTTTCAGGAAACGCGGAACGCCTTCTTCTACCGTGGCGGTGCACAAAACCTTGGTATCGCCAAACTCAACCAGCACTGAGCCTTCTGCATGTTTGGTATAGTGACGGGTCAGTGTCAGTGGGCGAACTTGTTGTGGTGCTCTGCCTGCAGGACGCATGGGCTCTCTCCGGCTTCTAATCAACGATTGGCTGCGCATTATACGGGCTTAGTGACGTAATGCCTATCCTGCCCGCATCTCCAACGCTATAATCGCTTCATCTTTTCCTATTACGGGTACGCATCAATGATCCGCAGCATGACAGCCTACGCCCGGCGTGAAATCAAGGGTGAATGGGGCAGCGCAGCTTGGGAGCTGCGTTCCGTGAACCAACGCTATCTAGAAACCTACATCCGCCTGCCGGAGCAGTTCCGCAGCCTGGAACCGGTGATCCGCGAACGTATTCGTGGCCGCCTGACCCGTGGCAAAGTGGAGTGCAACCTGCGCTTCGAACTGGATCCGAGCGCACAAAGCTCAATGATCCTGAACGAAAAACTGGCAAAACAGCTGGTTGAAGCCGCCAACTGGGTAAAAATGCAAAGCGACGAAGGGGAAATTGATCCTATCGACGTACTGCGTTGGCCAGGCGTGATGTCTGCCCAGGAGCAGGATCTGGACGCTATCAGCGCACAGCTAATGCAGGCGCTGGACGGCGCACTGGATGACTTCATTATTGCTCGCGAAAGCGAAGGTACCGCACTGAAAGCGCTGATTGAACAGCGTTTGGACGGCGTTAGCGCCGAAGTGATCAAGGTACGTGCCCAGATGCCAAACATTCTGCAATGGCAGCGTGAGCGTCTGGTCAGCAAGCTGGAAGAAGCTCAGGTACAGCTGGAAAATACCCGTCTGGAACAGGAACTGGTGTTGATGGCGCAGCGTGTTGACGTCGCCGAAGAGCTGGATCGCCTGGAAGCGCACGTAAAAGAAACGCACAACATCCTGAAGAAGAAAGAAGCCGTCGGCCGTCGCCTCGACTTTATGATGCAGGAGTTCAACCGCGAATCTAACACCCTGGCATCCAAGTCCATCAATGCCGACGTCACCACTTCCGCCATCGAGCTGAAGGTGTTGATCGAGCAGATGCGCGAACAGATCCAGAATATCGAGTGATGTGTTCCTTCATTCGTTTAAAGCCCGCGTCAGCGGGCTTTTTTAGAGCTAGGCTCTGGGTAAACCAGCGGCCTGCTCTTCGGTAATCAATCCCATTTTCTGCAGTTGAACGGCAATGCCCCAGGTCGAACGTTCAAATTCACTGCTCATCATCTCCAGCGTCATACCGGCTGCATGGCTTTCCTGCAACCGCTGCTTCTCTTCTTCATCCCAGGGGAAATAAGATTTTGCCGGCCGCCCCTCGAAAATATTCTTCTGTCGCCTTTCCTCAGGCGTTAGCTTGGTTTTTTTCTGGCGCTCAGTTTCACTCTGAAACTCCTCGGCCAGAGCGAACAAAAGGCGTATCGCTTCCGGCGAACTGGCCATTGAGGCAGGTTTCAATAACTCGCCGGTATCGGGATTAACGCCATTAGCTAATGCCCGCAATAAGGTACTGGTGTTCATCATCTGTCTCCTCATCCTGAGAAAAAAATCGCTGATCTTCTACGAAAAAATGTCAGGCTATTTTCGTGGTTACTCCTTAATAAACCAATCTATTAGAACAACCCGTTGTGCATTCTGAGCATTGGGCTCCAGGCCGTTATGCAACAACCCTGGCAGAGGCGAACCTTTGCGCGCCATAACGCAAAAACCACATCGGATGCGGATCGACCTGGGTTTATGAAAAACTGCGACCGAGTGGGCACGGGTGGCAATGGGTAACTTATCTCGCTGACTGATAGTATTTTATTCCAATTATCACCTAAGGTAATGAAAGGTGGGCCAAGCTGTGGCTAAATGTGTTTTTTCATGCCCGCAAGCCGTACGGACCCTTTATGCCGCAAATTCTGCAATTTATTTTTGCCCTGGTGGTGATCATCGCCCTGGCACTGCTGGTCAGCAACGACCGCAAGAAAATCCGCCTGCGCTATATTATTCAGCTTCTGGTCATCGAAGGCGCACTCGCCTATTTCTTCCTGCATTCAGAAAGTGGCCTTAGCGTCATCAAACACGTCGCCGGCTTCTTTGAAACGCTGCTGACATACGCCGCACAAGGCTCCGACTTTGTGTTTGGCGGCATGAGCAAAGATGGGTTGGCGTTTATCTTCCTTGGGGTTTTGTGCCCGATTATCTTTATTTCCGCGCTAATCGGTATTTTGCAGCATTTCCGCATTCTGCCGCTGGTTATCCGTGTGGTCGGCACCCTGCTGTCCAAGGTTAACGGCATGGGCAAGCTGGAATCTTTCAACGCCGTCAGCACGCTGGTGCTCGGACAATCGGAAAACTTTATCGCCTATAAGGGCATCATTGGCGATATCTCGCCGCGCCGCATGTACACCATGGCGGCAACTGCCATGTCGACAGTCTCCATGTCCATCGTTGGCGCCTATATGTCGATGATCGATGCGCAATACGTAGTCGCTGCGTTGATCCTTAATATGTTCAGTACCTTTATCATTTTGTCGATCATCAACCCCTATCAGTTGGACGATGAACCTGAGCTTAAGCTGAGCAAGCTGCATGAAGATCAGAGCTTCTTTGAAATGCTGGGGGAGTACATTTTAGCGGGCTTCAAAATTGCGATGATTATCGCTGCCATGCTGATCGGTTTTATTGCACTGATTTCTGCGGTAAACGCCCTGTTCTCCGCCGTGTTCGGTATCAGCTTCCAGCAGATCCTGGGTTATGTATTCTATCCGCTGGCCTGGCTAATCGGCATCCCGGCACCGGATGCGCTGCGGGCTGGCAGCATCATGGCGACCAAGCTGGTAGCCAATGAATTTGTAGCAATGATTGAACTGAAGAAAATTGCGGCGGAGCTAACACCACGCGGCCTGGGCATTCTGTCGGTATTCCTGGTGTCCTTCGCCAACTTTGCCTCTATCGGCATCGTGGCCGGGGCAATCAAAGGGCTTAACGAGCGACAGGGCAACGTGGTTTCTCGTTTTGGCCTGAAGCTGGTTTACGGCTCAACGCTGGTTAGCCTGCTTTCGGCGGCAATCGCCGGGTTGGTACTGTAAGCCTATCCCGGCCTGCGGGCCGGGACTTCATCAGAACGCGACACAGACCGGAGTATCAACCCGCATCACAGAATCCTGGGCAAACTGTTGCTTATAGCGGCTACGCAGCGCTTCGATATTGGTTTCACTTTCCTTGCCCGGTGCATGGATCAGCATCAGCGCTTTGCTGTTCTCACGTGCCAGCTTGCCGTCATTACCCAGCCACTGCCCTTTGGCATCAAATACCGACAGCCCATCTTTAAAGCGCGGCGTCACTTGCTGGTCAACAAAACGCTGCCACTCTGCTGCGCTAATCACCGGCCCCGTCGGGCGATTCAGACCAAAATAAAGCGTGGTTTGCGTCATAGGATCGCCCAAGGTGCAAATCGCAGACTTTTGCTGCGCAGTGTTTGGAGCCGGAGCAACGCAACCGCTCAACAGTAAGATCGCAGTTAAAGCCGTCGCCAGCAGGGGAGTATTTTTCATTTATCTTTATGTTCCTCAGTGAATGCCATTATCCGTTGTCGACCAGCGGCCTCGGACCTACTGCAATAAATATAGTCAGCCATAGAAACTAACACTGAATTTCTAATGCATCGATTAGCAATAAAAGCCTATAAAAGCCTATAAAAGGCAATAAACAAGTTAAAAAAATCATTAATGGATTAATTAAAGTAATCCGAAGCGTAACCGGTTAGAAAAACTCAGTAGCGATCTGCCCCGTCGGCGATTACCCTTCCACCATTACACTCATTCCCGCCCATCCTGTGAATACCTTATGTTACTGAGCATTCTTTATATCATTGGCATCACCGCCGAAGCCATGACCGGCGCACTGGCCGCAGGCCGTCGCCAGATGGATATGTTTGGCGTAATTATTATCGCTTCGGCCACCGCGATCGGCGGTGGTTCAGTGCGCGATATGCTGCTAGGGCATTTCCCACTGGGGTGGGTCAAACATCCTGAATACATCGTTATTGTCGCCATTGCGGCGATTGTCACTACCTGGCTGGCCCCCCTGATGCGTCACCTGCGCCGTCTGTTCCTGGTTTTGGATGCCGTTGGCCTGATTGTGTTTTCAATCATCGGCGCGCAAGTCGCATTGGATATGGGTCACGGCGCCATCATTGCCGCGATTGCCGCCGTAATCACCGGTGTGTTCGGCGGTGTACTGCGCGATATGCTCTGCAACCGTATTCCACTGGTCTTTCAGAAAGAAATCTATGCCGGTATTTCCTTTGGCGCCGCCTGGCTGTACATCGGCCTGCAACACTTTAGCCTACCGCATAATCTGGTAGTGATCATCACGCTGGTCGTCGGCCTCAGCGCCCGCTTGCTCGCCCTGCGTTTTCGTTTGGGGCTGCCGGTATTTAATTACCAGCATCCGGACCATTAACAGGAACCGCCTCAGGGACAAAGCCGGCTATTTCCTGGGTCTCTAGCGTATTGACTAATGCCAACAGTGGTGGATGCTGGAGAAAATCAGTAATCTGCCGCGCCCTTTTTATACCAATACCAGCAACTGTCCGCCACGCCTCGGTTGGCCGTTGCTGGGCCTGATGCCAGCTTTTCAACGTCACCGCTTGCTGTGGAGACAATGGCGCACCTAAAGCAATTAACCAGCGGGAAAATGGCTGCTGCCGCGCCAACTGAAATTGCCGGTAAATACTCTGCCCTCGCTTATCACCAATACCAGGGGCAGAGATCAACTGTTCCGGCGTCAGCACCAGCCAGTCCAACAGATGCCGTACCAACCCCTGCTCGATTAAAGTCTGCCAGGTGGATTCACTGACGCCGTGCAGATTTAACCCCTGTCGACCACTTAGCCACACCAGCCGGGCAAGAAATTGCTGACGGCAATCCGGCCGCCAACTAAAACAACTCAACGGATGATAATGATCTGCAGATGGCGCACTGGGCACCGACCTTTCTTTTACCCGCCAGACCACCTTATTCAGATGGGGAATACCGTGCCCCATCAGGCTTATCGCCACTTGATCTCCTGGCGCAACTGCCCACTGCCGCCAACGTGACAGCGAACCGAGATTAACCCGTGACACCCATTTGTCGTCCAGCCTGACAGGCTCAAGCCTCAGTACCACGGCAATTTTCCCGGTACGACCCACATTGAAATCGACCCCATTGACCTGCGTAACCTGCTGCACCGGTGGATATTTCCAGGCCACGGCCCAATCACCGGGCTTCGCTTGCCAATACCTGCCCTGCGGTGAACGCGCCTGATGAATCACCACACCATCGGTAACAAAGGGCAAAGCAGCCTGGTACCAGTGCTCCCGCCATTGCTGCACTTGCGCCAATGATTTCACCGGTTGCGAGTAAGCCAGGGCCAAGGGGAATCCCATTGCCGCAAGTTGTTGCAAACGCTGCGGCATGGCCTGCGGACCGTCTGGCCAAGCCCAGACAAACAGGCCAACCTGTTGCAATAGCGGCGAACGCTGCTTTTTCATCAATGCACCGGCAACCCTGGCCCGGGCATTGATGCCGCCACTGACCTTCTGTTGATGACCGTTCACCATCAGGAACAGCTCACCTTGCAAAGTCAGCGCCTGTGGAGCCCCCTTGATACTGGTGGGTACCGCCGGTATCTCACGTACTTTCTCCAGCCAGTTCTCTCCTTTTAGCCCATTTCCCCGACTGATCGCCGCCGCCAGTTCTCCATCACGATAAACCAGGGTAATGGCCACACCGTCCACCTTTGGCTGAACCCAGAGATCGCTACGGCCCTCTAGCCATTGAGCCACGGCGGCTGTATCCGGCAATTTACGTAATCCGGTATGCGCGACCGGATGCACCACCTTGCCCATCGGTAAAAGCGGAACAGATTCATCTGCCGGTGCCAGCCCGGCGCAACCTAGCCACAGCCGCAGCTTTTTCCGCAGGCTGTCGTAAACTTCATCCTCAATTAAACTGTTTCCCTGTTGGTAATAAGCCACATCCCAGCGCTCAAGCTGGTTTTTTAACGTGGTTATCTCCAGTTGCAGCCTCTCCGGCCGCCATGTCGGGCAAGTCTCCGCCCACAGCGACCCACTAAACGCCAAACAGCCCAGCAGGATCATCCCGATCCTCATGACACTCTTTTGCATTGCGCACCTCCCTGATAACCGGCAGTAAATCCGGGAAGTGGAAACACGGCAATGACCAAACTGCCGTTCTGCAAAACACCTCGAGAAAAGCAGATCGCGTTGCAGAAAACTGCCAAAACTTAGCGATACGCTGCGCAAACTCGCCAGTTTGAGGTTTTTTCAGCACAAAGCAGCGGGCAAAATGCGAGCTAACGCTGCATCCGGCTCGTTAGCCGTGTATACTGTGCGGAGAAAATACTCATCCGCTGTTATTGGCATATCAACCGCTATCAACGAACATCATCATGGCTCAAGGCACGCTTTATATTGTCTCTGCCCCCAGTGGCGCAGGGAAATCAAGTCTGATTCAGGCTTTGTTAAAGACCCAACCGCTGTACGACACGCAGGTTTCGGTTTCGCACACCACGCGCGACAGCCGCCCGGGTGAACAGCACGGCGATCATTATTTCTTCGTCTCAAAAGATGAATTCTGCCAAATGATTGAGCAGGATGCGTTTCTTGAGCACGCCGAAGTGTTCGGCAACTATTACGGGACCTCACGCGCCGCCATTGAGCAAGTGTTGTCGACCGGTGTAGACGTTTTCCTGGATATCGACTGGCAGGGCGCGCAGCAAATTCGCGCCAAAATGCCACAGGCGCGCAGCATCTTTATTTTGCCGCCGTCGAAGGACGAACTTGGCCGCCGCCTGCGTGGCCGCGGGCAAGACTCGGATGAAGTGATCGCCAAACGCATGGCGCAGGCCGTGGCAGAAATGGCGCACTACGCGGAGTATGATTATTTAATCGTGAACGATGATTTCGATCTGGCCCTATCCGATCTGAAAACCATTATTCGCGCCGAACGCCTGCGTTTAGGCCGCCAATTACTGCGGCATGACGCTTTAATCAGCAAACTATTGGCAGACTGAAGACAGTTTCAGTATTATGCCCAGTCTTTTCGTCACCTGTGGAGTAGCACAAATATGGCACGCGTAACTGTTCAAGACGCTGTAGAGAAAATTGGTAACCGTTTTGACCTGGTGTTGGTCGCTGCTCGTCGGGCACGTCAAATCCAGACTGGCGGTAAAGATGCACTTGTTCCGGAAGAAAACGACAAGTACACCGTTATCGCGCTGCGCGAAATCGAAGAAGGCCTGATCACCAGCCAAATCCTCGATGTTCGTGATCGTCAGGAGCAGCAAGAGCAGGAAGCCGCAGAGATTCAAGCGGTTACCGCCATTGCTGAAGGTCGTCGTTAATTAGACTGCGAGTCTGCCTTTGTACCTGTTTGAAAGCCTGAATCTGCTGATTCAACGTTACCTGCCTGAGGAGCAGATTAAGCGCCTCAAACAGGCATACCTCGTTGCACGTGATGCTCACGAGGGACAGACACGCTCCAGTGGTGAGCCCTACATTACTCACCCGGTTGCCGTGGCCTGCATTCTGGCGGAAATGCGTCTCGATCATGAGACGCTGATGGCAGCACTGCTGCACGACGTCATCGAAGATACCCCGGCCACCTACCAGGATATGGAACAGCTATTCGGCAAAAGCGTTGCCGAACTGGTTGAAGGCGTATCCAAGCTCGACAAGCTGAAGTTCCAGGATAAAAAAGAAGCTCAGGCGGAAAACTTCCGCAAGATGATCATGGCGATGGTGCAGGATATCCGCGTCGTGCTGATCAAGCTGGCCGACCGTACGCACAACATGCGCACTCTCGGTTCGCTGCGTCCTGACAAACGGCGGCGTATCGCGCGTGAAACCCTGGAAATCTACAGCCCTCTGGCCCATCGTCTGGGTATTCACCACCTGAAAACCGAGCTGGAAGAGCTGGGCTTTGAGGCGTTGTATCCGAACCGTTATCGCGTAATCAAAGAAGTGGTGAAAGCCGCACGCGGTAACCGTAAAGAGATGATCCAGAAGATTCTCTCCGAGATCGAAGGGCGACTGACCGAGGCCGGCATTCCCTGCCGCGTCAGCGGGCGGGAAAAACATCTGTATTCCATCTACCTCAAGATGCACCTGAAAGAACAGCGTTTCCATTCGATTATGGATATCTACGCGTTCCGGGTGATCGTGAAGGAAGTCGACACCTGCTACCGCGTGCTGGGCCAGGCTCACAGCCTGTACAAACCGCGTCCGGGCAGGGTCAAAGACTATATCGCCATTCCCAAGGCCAACGGCTATCAATCGCTGCACACATCACTGATCGGCCCACACGGCGTACCTGTTGAGGTGCAGATCCGTACCGAAGATATGGATCAGATGGCCGAAATGGGGGTCGCCGCGCACTGGGCTTATAAAGAAAAAGAACAGGGTGAAACCGGCACCACCGCACAAATCCGCGCTCAGCGCTGGATGCAGAGCTTGCTGGAGCTGCAACAAAGCGCCGGCAGTTCGTTTGAATTTATCGAGAGCGTAAAATCCGATCTGTTCCCGGATGAGATTTACGTTTTCACCCCGGAAGGCCGCATTGTTGAATTGCCTGCGGGCGCAACGCCGGTCGACTTCGCCTACGCGGTGCACACCGATATCGGCCACGCCTGTGTTGGCGCACGTGTTGACCGTCAGCCATATCCGCTGTCACAGTCATTGACCAGCGGGCAAACTGTCGAAATCATCACGGCTCCGGGCGCACGACCTAACGCCGCCTGGCTGAACTTTGTCGTCAGCTCAAAAGCGCGCGCAAAAATCCGCCAGATGCTGAAAAACCTCAAGCGCGACGATTCGGTCGGCCTTGGCCGTCGCTTGTTAAATCATGCGTTGGGCGGCAGCCGCAAACTGGCAGAGGTTCCGGCAGAAAATATCCAACACGAGTTGGATCGCATGAAACTGGCGACGCTGGACGACCTGTTGGCTGAGATTGGCCTGGGCAATGCCATGAGCGTAGTGGTAGCGAAAAACCTGCAGGGTGACCAGTCGAATCTGGGGACTTCTTCTGGGGTTCGTAACCTGGCGATCAAGGGCTCAGACGGCGTGTTGATCACCTTCGCCAAGTGTTGCCGACCTATTCCAGGCGATCCGATCATCGCCCACGTCAGCCCAGGCAAAGGCCTGGTGATCCACCATGAGTCCTGCCGAAATATCCGCGGCTACCAGAAAGAACCTGAAAAATTCATGGCAGTAGAGTGGGATCAAGATATCGAGCAGGAATTCATCGCCGAGATCAAAGTGGACATGTTTAATCATCAGGGGGCGCTGGCCAACCTGACGGCAGCCATCAATGCGGCTGAGTCCAATATTCAAAGCCTGAATACCGAAGAAAAAGACGGCCGGGTTTATAGTGCATTTATCCGCCTGACAACCCGCGATCGCATCCATCTGGCAAATATTATGCGTAAAATCCGTATCATGCCGGATGTGATTAAAGTTAACCGTAACCGAAATTAGCGCTTATGAGCCCTGAACGCTATGCGCGGATTTGTGAAATGCTGGCCACCCGGCAGCCGGATTTAACCGTCTGCCTGGAACAGGTTCACAAACCGCATAACGTCTCCGCCATTATCCGCACCGCCGACGCCGTCGGCGTGCATCAGGTGCATGCCGTGTGGCCCACCCCACGCATGCGCACCCTGGTTTCCTCCGCTGCCGGCAGCAACAGTTGGGTGAATGTCAAAACCCATCCCACCATTGTCGACGCCGTGACCCATCTGAAAGATCAGGGTATGCAGATCCTGGCAACCAACCTCTCCGCGCGCGCAGTAGACTTCCGCGAGGTGGATTACACCCGCCCGACCTGCGTGCTGCTGGGCCAGGAAAAAACCGGTATTACCGAAGAAGCGCTGGCACTGGCCGATCAGGACATCATCATTCCGATGATCGGCATGGTGCAATCACTCAACGTGTCGGTCGCCTCAGCATTGATCCTGTACGAAGCGCAACGCCAGCGGCAAAATGCCGGTCTGTATCGCCGTGAGCACAGCATGCTCGACCAGGAAGAACAACAGCGCCTGCTGTTTGAAGGCGGTTATCCGGTGCTGGCCAACGTGGCCAAACGTAAAAGACTGCCGCGTCCGCACATTGATGAACAGGGCCAGGTGGTCGCCGATGCCGAATGGTGGGCAGCCATGCAAGCGACGGTTCGCAAATGAAAGGCCGCCTGCTGGACGCTGTCCCACTCACCACACTTTCCGGCGTGGGTGCCAGCCAGGCGGGAAAACTGGCCAAAATTGGCCTGGAAACCATTCAGGATTTGCTGCTACACCTGCCGCTGCGCTACGAAGACCGCACCCGCCTCTACCCAATAAACGACCTGCAACCGGGCATTTTTGCCACGGTGGAAGGTGAAGTACTGCGTACGGACATCAGTTTTGGCCGTCGACGAATGCTGACCTGCCAGATCAGTGACGGTACCGGCCTGCTCACCATGCGCTTCTTCAACTTCAATGCGGCGATGAAAAACAGCCTGGCAACCGGCCGTCGCGTAACCGCCTATGGTGAAGTCAAACGCGGCAACCACGGCGCAGAAATTATTCACCCTGAATACCGTATTCAGGGGGAAAGCAGTGAAGTTGAGCTGCAAGAGTCACTGACCCCGGTCTACCCAACGACTGAAGGCATCCGGCAGGCTACGCTACGCAAACTGACCGATCAGGCTCTGGAACTGTTGGATACCTGCGCCATCACCGAACTGCTGCCGCCCGAACTGAGCGGTGGTTTGATGAGCCTGCCACAGGCTTTGCATACCCTGCACCGCCCGCCGCCGGATATCCAGCTGGTTGATTTGGAACAGGGCAAACACCCGGCGCAAAAACGCCTGATCATGGAAGAGCTGCTAGCGCATAACCTCAGTATGCTGGCGGTACGCGCCGGCGCTCAGAGCTATCAGGCGCTGCCTCTGATGCCGGATGATCGGCTTAAAACACAATTTCTCTCCCAGTTACCGTTTACACCGACCGGCGCACAAGACCGCGTGGTAGCAGATATTGAAGCTGATATGCAAAAAGGCTTCCCGATGATGCGCCTGGTACAGGGCGACGTCGGCTCCGGTAAAACGCTGGTGGCCGCACTGGCCGCGCTACGCGCTATCGCCCACGGCAAACAGGTGGCATTGATGGCCCCCACGGAGCTGCTGGCCGAACAGCACGCCAACAATTTCCGCCAGTGGTTTGAACCGCTGGGGTTGGAAGTCGGCTGGCTGGCCGGCAAGCAAAAAGGCAAGGCGCGTATCGCACAGCAAGAGGCGATTGCCAGTGGTCAGGTGTCGATGGTGGTCGGCACGCACGCCATCTTCCAGGAACAGGTGAAATTTTCCGGTCTGGCACTGGTGATCATCGACGAACAGCACCGTTTTGGCGTACATCAGCGGCTGGCGCTGTGGGAAAAGGGTGAGGAGCAAGGCTTCCATGCCCATCAGTTGATCATGACCGCCACGCCCATCCCACGCACTCTGGCGATGACCGCCTATGCCGATCTCGACACTTCGGTGATCGACGAGCTGCCCCCGGGGAGAACGCCGGTCACTACCGTCGCGATACCCGATACACGACGCGCCGATATCATCCAGCGGGTGAAAAGCGCTTGCCTGGAAGAAGGCCGACAAGCGTATTGGGTTTGTACACTGATCGAAGAGTCTGAACTACTCGAAGCCCAGGCCGCAGAAGCCACCTGGGAAGAACTGAAAACTGCGCTGCCGGAGCTGAAAGTCGCACTGATACATGGCCGAATGAAAGCGCAAGAGAAGCAGGCGGTGATGCAGGCCTTTAAACAAGGCGAACTCCAGCTGTTGGTGGCGACGACGGTGATCGAAGTCGGTGTCGACGTGCCGAATGCCAGCCTGATGATCATCGAAAACCCGGAGCGGTTGGGGCTGGCACAGTTGCATCAGCTGCGTGGCCGCGTGGGCCGTGGTGCCGTGGCGTCGCATTGCGTGTTGTTGTACAAAACGCCACTGAGTAAAACCGCACAGAAGCGGCTGCAGGTGCTGCGTGACAGTAATGACGGCTTCGTCATTGCCCAGCAGGATCTTGAGATCCGTGGCCCCGGGGAGCTGCTTGGCACGCGCCAAACCGGCAGCGCCGAGTTTAAGGTAGCCGATTTGCTTCGCGATCAGGCGATGATCCCGGAAGTACAACGCGTCGCTCGTCATATCCATCAGCAGTATCCGCAACATGCCCACGCCCTGATTGAACGCTGGTTACCGGAAAAAGCGCGTTACTCCAATGCTTGACCATCTGCTATAGAAATAGAAAAGGGCGCCAGTTGGCGCCCTTATGATTTATTGCGGCCCGCTAATCAGCTAATCGCCGGGAACACCGGCAACAGCAGATACAGCTTAATCACAATCGCGTTGGCGATATCAATAAAGAACGCCCCCACCATAGGCACCACCAGAAACGCCAGGTGCGATGGGCCGAAGCGATCGGTTATCGCCTGCATATTGGCGATCGCCGTTGGCGTCGCGCCCATACCGAAGCCACAGTGACCCGCGGCCAGTACCGCTGCATCGTAGTTTTTGCCCATCACCCGGTAGGTGACGAAAATTGCGTACAGCGCCATCACCAGCGTTTGCACCGCAAGGATAGCCAACATCGGCAAGGCCAGTGAAGCCAGCTCCCACAACCGCAGGCTCATCAACGCCATCGCCAGGAACAGCGACAGGCTGACATTACCCAGTACCGATACCGCGCGTTCAAACACGGTATAAAAACCGGTGAAGGCCAGGGTATTGCTGAGGATCACGCCAACAAACAGTACGCAGACGAAGTTTGGCAGTTCAAACACCGTGCCACTCAGTAAGCCGGAAATCAGCTGACCCAGGCTCAGACAGATAGCGATCATGGCGATGGTTTCAATCATGACCAGCGAGGTGATCAAACGACCGCTCTCCGGCTTTTCAAAACCGCTTGGCTGGACGCTGTCATCCGGCGTACCTTCCGGCGTGGAAGAGTGCTTCACCAGGTAGCGCGCCACCGGGCCGCCGATCAAGCCACCCAGAACCAGCCCGAAGGTGGCACAGGCCATCGCCACTTCCGTGGCGTTTTCGAACCCGTAGCGCTCAATAAACAGCTTGCTCCAGGCCGCCCCGGTGCCATGGCCACCGGACAAGGTGATGGAGCCGGCGATCAGACCCATCAGCGGATCCAGACCCAGCATTTTTGCCATGCCGATGCCGATGGCGTTCTGCACCAGCAGCAGGCCCAGCACCACAAACAGGAACACCATTAATGCCTTGCCGCCTGCACGCAATCGCGCCAGGTTGGCATTCAGACCGATGGTGGCGAAGAAAGCCAGCATCAACGGGTCTTTCAGCGACATATCGAAGCTGATTTCCCAGTTAACCAGCTTTTTCAGGGCTAACAACAGGAGCGCCACCAGTAAGCCACCGGCGACAGGTGCGGGGATGGTGTATTTTCTCAACAGAGGAATGCTGGTAACGCATTTGCCCCCAAGGAGCAAAACCAATGTTGCCGCGACTAACGTGCCATAAGTATCAAGATGAAACATCCAGGTACTCCATGTGAGGGGAAAGATCCAATTAAGAAATAATAAGTTATAGAAAACCGCTTAGTTTTTAAAACTTGATGAGTGCAGGATTAGAAGTAAAAAACGCTGATAACACAAGAAAAAATGAATGAAAATGCGACATAACCGGCGATAACACTAACATAACTTTAACGCGCAACCGTTTGCTTTTGTGAAGCAAATCATTAAAATGCCTGCTTTGCCGTTTCTGGAAATGCCACACCATGACCATGCCATCCGCCGAGCTCGATGCTGTGCAAAAAGCATCCTCCCCTGCCCGCAACAGTGAACTGATTTATCGCCTGGAAGACCGTCCACCACTGCCGCAGACGCTGTTTGCTGCCAGTCAGCACCTGTTGGCGATGTTTGTTGCGGTGATCACCCCGGCTCTGTTGATCTGTCAGGCGTTAGGTTTACCGGCACAAGATACTCAGCATATTATCAGCATGTCATTGTTCGCCTCCGGCCTGGCTTCTATCCTGCAAATTAAAACCTGGGGACCGGTCGGTTCTGGTCTGCTGTCTATCCAGGGCACCAGTTTTAACTTTGTGGCACCGCTGATTATGGGTGGGCTGGCGCTGAAAAACGGCGGTGCCGACGTGCCGACCATGATGGCGGCGCTGTTTGGCACGCTGATGGTCGCCTCCTGCACCGAGATCTTGCTTTCACGCGTACTGCATTTGGCACGACGCATTATCACCCCGCTGGTTTCCGGCATCGTGGTGATGATTATCGGTTTATCGCTGATTCAGGTCGGGCTGACTTCCATCGGCGGCGGTTATGCCGCGATGAACGGGGGTAGCTTCGGTGCGCCCAAAAACCTGCTGCTGGCCGGCGCGGTATTATTGGTCATCATTCTGCTTAACCGTCAGCGCAACCCCTACCTGCGCGTAGCCTCGCTGGTGATTGCCATGGCGGTCGGTTATCTGCTTGCCTGGGCCATGGACATGTTGCCGCAAAACCAACCGACACCCGAAACGGCAGCGATCATCATCCCAACGCCGCTGTATTACGGTCTGGGCTTTGACTGGAATCTGCTGTTGCCACTGATGCTGATCTTTATGGTCACCTCACTGGAAACCATCGGCGATATCACCGCCACCTCGGACGTGTCGGAACAGCCGGTCAGCGGTCCGCTGTATATGAAGCGCCTGAAGGGGGGCGTGCTGGCCAACGGGTTGAACTCGATGCTGTCGGCAGTATTTAACACCTTCCCCAACTCCTGCTTTGGTCAGAACAATGGCGTGATCCAACTGACCGGCGTCGCCAGCCGCTATGTCGGTTTCGTGGTAGCACTGATGCTGATCGTGCTGGGGCTGTTCCCGGCAGTCGCCGGTTTCGTACAACATATTCCTGAGCCGGTCCTGGGCGGTGCAACCCTGGTGATGTTCGGCACCATCGCCGCGTCTGGCGTGCGTATCGTGTCACGCGAGCGACTGAATCGCCGCGCAATCATGATCATGGCGCTATCACTGGCGGTGGGTATGGGCGTTTCCCAGCAGCCGCTGATCCTGCAGTTCGCGCCGGACTGGCTGAAAACCCTGCTCTCCTCAGGCATTGCTGCCGGCGGTATCACCGCTATCGTGCTGAACCTGGTGTTCCCGCACGAACACGAAAAACCATAATCGGCCACATTGACCATTAAACGGCCGCTCGCGGCCGTTTTTTATTGCCTATCAGACCATTGCACTTGAGATGCCCGGCCAATTGCGGCATAAACAGGGTATCTTTTTTGACCGACGCGGATGTAGACGATGAAATTTATCGGGAAACTGTTGCTGACGTTGCTGCTGCTGGTAGTGCTTGCCATTGCGCTGCTGTACGTCATTGGGCAAACCCGTTGGGCCGCGGGCTACTTGAGCCGCTGGGTCAGCGATAACAGTGAATATCACCTGTCGGTAGCGAAAATCTCGCACTCCTGGGACCAGCCGGGTCAAATCAGCCTGGAAGACGTTCAGCTAGCGACAAAAAATCAGCCCCCCTCACTGGTCGCCAAACAGGTGGATCTCGGCTTCAGTCTGCGCCAACTTACCGAGCCGCGTTATTTCCATAGCGTAACGCTACGCGAAGGTACGCTTAAGCTCCCACAGCAAAATGCAGTATTGCCGATACAGGCCGATGTACTGCAACTGAGCAAGATGGCGCTGCAATCCAACGATGAAACCTGGCAGCTTAATGCGCAACAGGTCAATGCCGGCATCACGCCATGGCAACCGAAAGCCGGTCATCCATTAGGTGAAAACAATCAGTTCCAGTTCAGCGCCGGTTCCATGACGCTAAACGGCATCCCCGCCTCTCAGGTATTGGTGCAGGGCGAACTCAAACAAAACCAGTTGCTGCTCAGCAACTTCGGCGCCGATCTGGCGCAAGGTGATTTGACTGGCGTAGCCACCCGCGCCGCTGACGGCAGCTGGCAGGTAGAACGCCTGCGGCTGAGTGGTGTGCGCATGCAGACGCCACTGACGCTGGAACAATTCTGGCAGCGCTTTACCGCCCTGCCGCCGATCACGCTTAAACGTTTTGATCTGATCGATGCCCGGCTGGAAGGTAAAGAGTGGGCGTTCAACGATCTCGACCTGTCGCTGCAAAACGTCACCTTCCAGCAGGGCGACTGGAGTAGTCCGGACGGTTCGCTGAACTTCAACGCCAGCGATCTGATCAACGGCAGTTTCCATTTGATTGATCCGATCATGAACATGCGGCTCTCGCCGGCCGGCATTGCCATTCAACAATTCACCACCCGTTGGGAAGGTGGACTGTTACGCACTTCCGGCAACTGGCTGCGCGCCAACAACCGGTTGCAGCTCGATGAGGTAGCAGTCGCCGCGTTGGAATACACCTTGCCAAGCGACTGGCGCGGGCTGTGGTTGCAACAACTGCCGCACTGGTTGGCAGAGGTGTACGTCAACAAGCTGACCACCAACCGCAACCTGATCATCGATATCAATCCGGCTTTCCCGTTCCAGATAACCGCGCTGGACGGATACGGCAGTAACCTGCTGCTGGCACGCGACCACCAATGGGGCATCTGGTCCGGCACGCTGAATCTCAACGGTAGCGAAGCCACCTTCAACAAGATCGACGTTCGTCGACCATCGCTGGCGCTGAATGCCAATGACGGCCAAATCAACGTCACCGATCTCAGTGCCTTTATGCCGCAGGGACTGCTGGAGGCCAAAGCCACCATTGAGCAACTGCCGGGCAAACCCTTCACACTGTCGCTAAACGGCCGCTCGGTCCCGGTGAACACGCTACAACAATGGGGTTGGCAGCCGGTGCCACTGGAAGGTGACGGTAACCTGCAATTACAGTTGAAAGGCTTGCTAAGCAGCGATGGGCCGTTTAAGTCTTCTTTGCAGGGCCGGTTGCAGGCTACGAGTAAAACAGGGCAAACGCTGGAACAACAACTGCCTTGAATTTGAAGTGGCCCTCTCAGCACAGAGGGCCACAGTACTAATCTTCGATCGCCTCGCAGCCGCCCTGGTCCAGGGGCACTTCCGGCTCGGCAGGCAACACCATATAAGTGCCTTCAAATACCGCCCCTCTGTCGTCGTCACCGAACAGGTGAACCTCCGCCTGCACGCGCGCACGACGACCACGCGCCAGCCGCGCCAAATCACCACTCAACGAACTGAGATCCGCCACCGCTCGCGGCCGACCGGTGATCGGCTTGCTGTAACGGATATGGGCATCCGCCAAAATAATGGTGCCGCCCAAATGGCGCTCGCGCAGCAACAACCAGATTAATCCCCAGGCGGTTAAGGTCGCCAGCGAGAACAGGCTACCGGCAAACAGCGTATGGTGCGGGTTCTGGTTGCCTATCTCCGGCATGGTGGTGACAAAGCGTTGGCCAGTGTATTGGCTAATGCGCACGCCCATCTTCTCACTGAGTGGAATATGATCGTACCAGGCCTGCTGCAACTGACCGCACCAGTCGGGGCGATGCAGAATGTCGTCCAGCGTCGCCACGGGTTTGATCATCAGGAAGTGACGAATCGGCGTGGTTTGCGGCGCAGTGATCTCACCCTGATTGACAAAGCCCAGTTTGGCGAAGAAATCCACCGCGTCTTCACGGGCACTACACACTACACGCTTCACGCTTTCCTGACGCGCCACGGACTCCAGGGTCATGGCCACCAGCGTACCCAGACCTTTGTCCTGCACCGTCGGGTCTACAGCCAGAAAACGAATCGCTGCCTCGTTGTCGGCATTTATATACAGCCGCCCAATCGCGACAATTTTTCCGGCCTCGTCCACCACCATTTGGTGATGCGCCATGGCGTCATAGGCATCCTTTTCCGACCCCACCGGCTGGTGCAGCGGCTTGCGCAGCATTTCCCAGCGGAACTGGTAATAATCCTTCAGTTCTTGTTCTGTTACCGGTACTCGTAGGTGATACATAGACGCCTTCTCTTTGAAAATGCTTAAACCTGAAGCCAAAACGTCACCGGCCCATCGTTCACCAACGCGACTTTCATGTCCGCAGCGAACTCACCGGTTTGGGTTTCTATGCCGCGCTCGCGGCACTGGCCAACAAAATATTGATATAACCGATCGGCTTCCTGCGGTTGCGCACCGCGTGAGAAGCTCGGACGCATGCCTTTTTGCGTATCGGCCACCAGCGTGAACTGCGAGACCACCAGCAGGCTACCCCCTGCCTGTTGGACATTGAGATTCATCTTGTCGTTCTCATCGCCAAAGATGCGGTACCCCAGTACACGTTCGCACAGACGCACGGCCTTTTGCTCGTTATCGCCTTGTTCCACACCCAATAACACTAACAAACCTGGGCCGATGTTGCCTACCGTCTGGCCTTCGACCGTGACGCTGGCATTTAATACCCGTTGGATTAACGCAATCATAACTGCCCTTCTGGTGGCTGAACCTGTTGTTCCGCCTTCTGTTGACGGTAGTTGCGGTATTCCCCAATGGTCACCGTGATTTCCGCGCCGAGTAACACGATACACCAGCTCCAGTAGACCCAGAGGAATAAAATGGGGATCACCGCCAGCACGCCATAAATCAATTGATAAGACGGGAACATGGTGACGTACAGTGCAAAACCCTTCTTGCCCAGCTCAAACAACACCCCGGCCACCAGCGCGCCAATCAATGCATCCTTGGGTGGCACCCGAACCGTCGGCACAATGCAATACAGCAGCCAGAACGATATCCACGACAGGATCAGTGGAAAAATACGCAATACCTGATCCACCAGGCTATTAACGCCGGTCTGCGCCAGCCAGTGAAGCGACAGCAGATAGGAACTGATCGCCATGCTGGCACCGACCAACAGCGGCCCCAGGGTCAGTACCATCCAGTACACCGCGAAAGAAAACACAATCGGGCGCTTGTTCTTGCTGCGCCAAATGGTATTCAGCACGCTATCGACTGAGGAGATCAACAGCAGCGCGGTGACAATCAGCCCGCAAGTGCCGACGGCAGTCATCTTGTTGGAGTTGGCGACAAACTGCTCCAGATAACTCTGGATCACGTTGCCGGCGGCAGGCATGAAGTTGGAAAAGATAAAGCTCTTCAACTGGCCGCTGATATCGGAGAACATCGGGAAGGCGGCAAACAGCGCGAAGACTACGGTCACCAGTGGCACCAGCGACAGCAGGGAGACGTAAGCCAAATGGCCTGCCAGCATAGTCAGGCCATCGCTGTCGACGCGTTTGATCAGCAGCCGCCCGAAGGTGACGCTAGGTTTGATCGCTGAGGGCAGCTTCTTGCGGCGGAAAAATGACATAGCCACTCCTTGATGTCAGTTTGTACGCCTTAAGCTTAACCCTTCGCAGTCATTGGGCAAAATAAGCCGGCACCACGTCACGATCGGTCACGTGTACCCCTTTAATACCCAGTGCCTCAGCCGCGGCCACATTAGCCGCCACGTCATCAAAAAACACGGCCTGCTCCGGAGAGGTATTTTCTGCGCTTAATACGTGCTGAAAAATGTTGGCGTCCGGTTTGCGCATACCGATGTCCTGAGACAGGTACAGATGATCGACGGCCTCTGCCACTTGTGGGTAGTGCTGTGGCCAATAGTTGCAGTGCAGGCGATTGGTGTTCGACAGCACCACGACACGGTGACCTTCGCTACGCAGACGCTTCATGATGTCGATCACTTCCGGGCGCAGGGCGACAAACACCGCCTGCCAGCCGGTAGCGAACTGTTCGAAACTCAGAGCGATGCCCATCTCTTCACTGAGTTGCTCGGCAAAATCTTCATCGCTGATTTCACCGCGCTCGTGCTGTTGGAACAACTCGCCCATAGTGAAACGTTCGGACAACACCGCCAGTGGCGTACCGCTTAAATTGCTCCATACACCCAGTACACGTTTGAAATCGATATCGACGATCACATTACCTAAATCAAAGATATACAGCATAGTCCTCTCCTGATGGGCCGGTGAGATTTTACTGTAGCGGGAAAAACAGAGGCTGAATAGAGAGCAGGTGGAAAAGCGTATAGCACGCGGCAGAAATGGGAAAAGACAGAGGAAAAAACTCAGGGCGCTGGACGCGCCCTAAGTGTTGCAGACTAAATCAGCGATTAAGCTTCTTTAGGACCGCGGCTTGCACGCTTACGATCGTTTTCAGTCAGGTGACGTTTACGAATACGTACGGACGTTGGCGTAACTTCTACCAGTTCGTCATCATCGATGAACTCCAGAGCTTGCTCCAGGGACATTTTGATAGCAGGAACCAGGGTAGTCGCTTCGTCAGTACCGGAAGCACGCATGTTGGTCAGCTTCTTACCGGTCAGGCAGTTCACGGTCAGGTCGTTAGAACGTGAGTGAATACCGATGATCTGGCCTTCATACACTTCTGCACCGTGACCCAGGAACAGCTTGCCGCGATCTTGCAGACCGAACAGGGCGAATGCTACTGCCTTGCCCTGGCCGTTAGAGATCAGCACGCCGTTCTGGCGCTGGCCGATTTCACCCTGGCGCACGTCATCGTAGTGGCTGAAGGTGGAGTACAGCAGACCGGTACCGGAAGTCATGGTCATGAATTCGGTACGGAAGCCGATCAGGCCACGTGCAGGGATCAGGTAATCCAGGCGAATACGACCTTTGCCGTCCGGGATCATGTCCTTAACGTCACCTTTGCGCTCACCCATGGCTTGCATGACTGAACCCTGGTGCTGCTCTTCGATATCCAGCGTCACGTTTTCGAATGGCTCTTGCATGCGGCCATCGATTTTACGGTTGATAACTTTAGGACGGGAAACCGCCAGCTCGAAACCTTCACGACGCATGTTTTCGATCAGAACCGACAGGTGAAGTTCACCACGGCCAGATACGCGGAATGCATCAGCATCTTCGGTTTCTTCAACACGCAGTGCCACGTTGTGCACCAGCTCTTTGTTCAGACGGTCAAGGATCTGACGTGAAGTCACGTACTTGCCTTCTTTACCACAGAACGGAGAGGTGTTGACGTTGAAGTACATGGTTACCGTCGGTTCATCAACAGACAGTGCCGGCAGCGCTTCAACCGCGTTCACATCACAGATGGTGTCAGAGATGTTCAGCTCGCCCAGACCGGTGATAGCGATGATGTCACCCGCTTCAGCGATAGGCGCTTCGATACGCTCCAGACCCATGTGGGTCAGAACCTTGGCAACTTTACCGTTACGGGTTTTGCCTTCGCTATCAATGATAGTGATCTGCTGGTTCGGCTTGACCTTACCACGCTTGATACGGCCGATGCCGATAACGCCAACGTAGTTGTTGTAGTCCAGCTGAGAGATCTGCATCTGGAACGGTGCTTCGAGCTCAACCTGCGGTGCAGACACGTGGTCTACGATCGCTTGATACAGCGGGGTCATGTCTTCCGCCATCTCGTTGTGGTCAGTACCCGCGATCCCCATCAGTGCAGAAGCATAGATGATTGGGAAGTCGAGCTGCTCGTCGGTCGCGTCGAGGTTAACGAACAGGTCGAAGACCTGATCAACAACCCAATCAGGACGTGCGCCTGGACGGTCAACCTTGTTGATTACCACGATCGGCTTCAGACCATTAGCAAAAGCTTTTTTGGTCACAAAGCGGGTTTGCGGCATTGGGCCATCCATTGCATCCACAACCAGCAGCACCGAGTCAACCATTGACATCACACGCTCAACCTCACCGCCGAAGTCGGCGTGTCCTGGGGTATCCACGATGTTGATGCGGTAGTCTTTCCAATTAATGGCGGTGTTTTTAGCGAGGATGGTAATCCCACGCTCTTTCTCCAAATCGTTGGAGTCCATTACGCGTTCGGTGGCTTCTACACGCTCTCCGAAAGTACCGGATTGTTGCAGCAGCTTATCAACCAGGGTGGTCTTACCATGGTCAACGTGGGCAATAATGGCGATGTTACGCAAATTTTCGATCACAGCTTTGCCTCAGGCATTAGAAATAGCGCGCTATTGTACACGTATTAAGCGAGGGACTAAACAAGATCACAACAGTCTCTTATAAACAACTGTGTACAGGTCAGTATGTGATCCCTTTCACGGTGCAAAAAGCAGCATCTGGTGCACTTTTGCACCATTACAGTGCCCCACCTCGCATTGATTGCACCATTTAAGTGCAATGCATCACTAATGGTGCATACTGATTCTGTGCAAAAGCCGCACAGAAAGGCGATTAAAGCGCTTTCGCAAAGTTGGCACAGTTTTCGCTTTAGTCTTTTCAAGACAAAAAAAGCCAGTTCCACCGATTCGTTCCACGACGAAGACAATGACAAATCCGGGAGAGTTAAGTATGTCCGCTGAACACGTTTTGACGATGCTGAATGAGCATGAAGTGAAATTCGTAGACCTGCGTTTCACTGACACCAAGGGTAAGGAACAGCACGTTACCATCCCTTCTCATCAGGTAAATGCCGACTTCTTCGAAGAAGGTAAAATGTTTGACGGCTCCTCGATCGGTGGTTGGAAGGGCATCAACGAATCTGACATGGTGCTGATGCCAGACGCCAGCACAGCGGTATTGGATCCGTTCTTCGAAGAATCCACTCTGATCATTCGTTGCGACATCCTCGAGCCAGGCACCATGCAGGGCTATGACCGTGACCCGCGTTCAATCTCCAAGCGTGCAGAAGATTTCCTGCGTTCTTCCGGCATCGCGGACACCGTGCTGTTCGGGCCAGAGCCAGAATTCTTCCTGTTCGATGATATTCGCTTCGGCAGCAGCATCCGTGGTTCCCACGTAGCTATCGACGATATCGAAGGCGCATGGAACTCCGGCACCAAATACGATGGCGGCAACAAAGGCCACCGTCCGGCAGTCAAAGGCGGTTACTTCCCGGTTCCTCCGGTCGACTCGTCACAGGACATCCGTTCTACCATGTGTCTGACCATGGAAGAAATGGGCCTGGTGGTTGAAGCGCACCACCACGAAGTGGCAACCGCGGGTCAGAACGAAGTGGCAACCCGCTTCAACACCATGACCAAGAAAGCCGACGAAATCCAAATCTACAAATACGTGGTTCACAACGTGGCTCACGCATTTGGCAAAACCGCAACCTTCATGCCGAAACCTATGTTCGGTGATAACGGCTCCGGTATGCACTGCCACATGTCACTGTCCAAGAACGGGACTAACCTGTTCGCCGGCGACAAATACGGCGGCCTGTCTGAAACTGCCCTGTTCTACATCGGCGGCATCATCAAGCACGCCAAAGCGATCAACGCCCTGGCCAACCCGACCACCAACTCTTACAAGCGTCTGGTCCCAGGCTACGAAGCACCGGTAATGCTGGCTTACTCAGCCCGTAACCGTTCTGCTTCCATCCGTATCCCAGTGGTAGCCAGCCCGAAAGCGCGCCGTATCGAAGCCCGTTTCCCGGATCCAGCGGCGAACCCATACCTGTGCTTCGCGGCTCTGCTGATGGCAGGCCTGGACGGTGTGATTAACAAAATCCACCCTGGCGATGCCATGGACAAAAACCTGTATGACCTGCCACCGGAAGAAGAAGCTGAAATTCCAAAAGTTGCAGGCTCTCTGGATGAAGCGCTGGCTGCACTGAGCGAAGACCGCGAGTTCCTGACCCGTGGTGGCGTATTCACCGACGACGCGATCGACGCTTACATCGATCTGCGTAAAGAAGAAATGGACCGCGTTCGCATGACGCCACACCCGGTTGAGTTCGAACTGTACTACAGCGTTTAAGTTTTACCGCGCCGTCTGCGGACGGCGCTCAGATTTAGTTGTCTTTTTTTGTTGCCGTGGAAACTTTCTGCCCATCTTCGGATGGGTTTTTTTCTCCACCGTATTTTCTGCAAAACTATTCCGTACCGCACGCATGGCGGATGGAGTAGGATAGATGCACTAAAAAGGTGCAGGAGTCTGCTATATGGCAACTGGCAAGCTGCCCGATGCTGGGCAGATCCTCAATTCTCTCATCAACAGCATCCTGCTGTTGGATGACTCGCTGGCGGTTCATTATGCCAATCCGGCGGCACAACAACTGTTGGCACAAAGTTCCCGTAAACTTTTCGGTACGCCGTTACCCGATCTGCTCGGCTATTTTTCGCTGAATGTCGATCTGATGCGTGAGAGCCTGCGCGCCGGCCAGGGCTTTACCGATAGCGAAGTAACCCTGGTGGTTGACGGGCGTGCACATATCCTCTCCCTGACCGCCCAGACGCTGTCTGAAGGCTATATCCTGATCGAACTGGCGCCGATGGATAACCAACGCCGCCTGAGCCAGGAACAGCTGCAGCACGCTCAGCAGGTTGCCGCCCGCGACCTGGTTCGTGGCCTGGCCCATGAGATTAAAAATCCGCTTGGCGGGCTGCGCGGTGCGGCACAGTTGCTGGCCAAGGCACTGCCCGATCCGTCGCTGACCGAATACACCAAGGTGATCATTGAACAGGCCGACCGCCTGCGCAATCTGGTCGATCGCCTGCTGGGCCCGCAACGGCCGGGCCAGCACATTACTCAGAGTATTCATCAGGTGGCGGAGCGAGTCTGCCAACTGGTGTCGCTGGAGAAGCCGGATAACGTGACGCTGGTGCGCGACTACGACCCGAGCCTACCGGAGTTGGCGCACGACCCGGATCAAATCGAACAGGTGTTGCTGAACATCACTCGCAATGCGCTGCAGGCGCTGGGTGAAGCCGGCGGTACCATCACGCTGCGCACCCGCACCGCATTCCAGATCACCCTGCACGGCACCCGCTACCGGTTAGCGGCACGTATCGATATTGAGGATGACGGCCCCGGCGTACCGGCGCAGTTGCAGGACACGCTGTTTTACCCAATGGTCAGCGGCCGCGAAGGCGGAACCGGCCTGGGTTTATCCATCGCCCGTAATCTTATCGATCAGCATTGCGGAAAAATTGAATTTAACAGTTGGCCAGGACATACCGAATTCTCGGTTTACCTGCCTATTCGCCAGTGAGGTTTTCTATGCAACGAGGGATAGTCTGGATCGTCGATGACGATAGCTCCATCCGCTGGGTGCTTGAACGCGCGCTCACTGGAGCGGGTGTGAGCTGCGTGAGCTTCGAAAGTGGCAATGCGGTACTGGAAGCCCTGGCCACGCAAACTCCTGACGTGTTGCTGTCTGACATCCGCATGCCGGGTATGGATGGTCTGGCGTTGCTCAAGCAGATCAAGCAGCGTCACCCCATGCTTCCGGTCATCATAATGACGGCGCATTCGGATTTGGACGCCGCGGTCAGCGCCTACCAGCAAGGGGCGTTCGATTACCTGCCAAAACCCTTTGATATTGATGAGGCGGTGGCGCTGGTAGAGCGCGCCATCAGCCATTATCAGGAACAGCAACAACCGGCACGCAGCCAGCCGGCCAACGATCCGGTGGCGGACATTATCGGCGAAGCCCCGGCGATGCAGGACGTGTTCCGCATTATCGGCCGCCTGTCGCGTTCATCGATCAGCGTGCTGATCAACGGTGAATCCGGCACCGGTAAAGAGCTGGTGGCCCATGCCCTGCATCGCCACAGCCCACGAGCCAAATCTCCGTTTATCGCGTTGAATATGGCGGCGATCCCTAAAGACCTGATCGAATCCGAGCTGTTCGGCCACGAGAAAGGGGCTTTTACCGGCGCCAATCAGATCCGTCAGGGTCGCTTTGAGCAGGCTGATGGCGGGACACTGTTCCTGGATGAAATCGGCGATATGCCGCTGGATGTGCAAACCCGTTTACTGCGTGTGCTGGCAGATGGTCAATTCTACCGGGTCGGTGGATATGCACCGGTGAAGGTGGACGTGCGCATTATCGCCGCCACCCACCAGAACCTGGAGCTGCGGGTACAGGAAGGCAAATTCCGTGAAGATCTGTTCCATCGCCTGAACGTCATTCGCGTACATCTGCCACCGTTGCGTGAACGTCGTGAGGACATACCGCGTCTGGCACGCTACTTCCTGCAAGTTGCGGCCAAAGAGCTGGGCGTTGAGGCGAAGAATCTGCATCCGGAAACAGAAACCGCCCTGACCCGCCTGCCGTGGCCAGGTAACGTTCGTCAGTTGGAAAACACCTGCCGCTGGTTAACCGTGATGGCTGCCGGGCAGGAAGTACTGATTCAGGATCTGCCGAGTGAGCTGTTTGAAACCGCTGCGCCGGAAACGGCCGGCCACAGCTTGCCGGACAGTTGGGCTACGCTACTGGCGCAGTGGGCCGACCGGGCACTGCGTTCCGGTCATCAAAACCTGCTGTCGGAAGCGCAACCGGAAATGGAGCGCACTTTGCTCACGACCGCGCTGCGCCATACCCAGGGGCATAAGCAGGAAGCCGCTCGCTTGCTGGGTTGGGGCCGCAATACGTTAACTCGCAAGTTGAAAGAGTTGGGAATGGAATAGTTTGCGTTGTTGATTATAGAAAACACAATCAAGCGCACAAAAAATCGACTGTTTCAGGCTTTACAGCCGCTCTGGCGGCAGTATGATCGGGGCGCACACTCTGGAGGCTCTCGATGCTGGACTCATTGGTCGCATTCATTTCCCAAGGCGCGGAGCTTGGCTCTGCCGCCAGCCACACGCCGCAGGCAGCCGTTGCTGCGGTGCTGTGCGCAGCACTGATTAATTTCTTCAGTTGAATTGCTAATTGAAAAAATGGCCGCTAATGCGGCCGTTTCTTTATCAATCAAATAACCCGAGAGAATTGCTGAGTGCGCGCCTGTTGCCGCAGGTAGATATCAAAACACATGCAGATATTGCGGATCAGCAACCGACCCCGTGGCGTGACGCGGATACCCTGCTCGTCACGCTCCACCAGCCCATCGCATTCAAACGGTGCCAGCAGTTGCAGGTCTTCGGCAAAATAGTCGGCGAAGTCGATAGAGAACTGTTGTTCTATCGCCAGATAGTCCAGTTTGAAATTGCAGATCAGCGTTTTGATCACCTCACGCCGCAGGCAGTCATCTTCCGTCATCGCCAGGCCGCGCCACAAGGCATTCCCCTGCGCCTCAACGCTACTGTAATAGGTCTTCAGCTCTTTCTGGTTCTGGGCATAGCTGTCCCCCAGCATGCTGATGGCGGACACGCCCAGCCCCAGCAAATCGCTGTCCCCCTGAGTGGTGTATCCCTGGAAGTTACGGTGCAGTTTTCCTTCGCGCTGTGCCACGGCCAGTTCATCATCCGGGCGGGCAAAGTGATCCATGCCGATAAACTGATAGCCGGACTCGGTCAGGGAGGCGATGGTCTGCTGCAGGATATCCAGTTTCTGCTGCGCACTCGGCAAATCCGCATCTTTGATTTTGCGTTGGGCCGCAAACAGATTCGGCATATGGGCATAGTTGAATACGCTGAGGCGATCCGGATTGAGTTCCGCCACCCGCTGCAGGGTGTAAGCGAAGCTCTCCGGCGTCTGCTTTGGCAGCCCGTAGATCAAATCGATATTGGTGGAGTTAAAGCCCAAAGCCTTGGCGCGGGCGATCAGAGCGAAGATAAAGGTTTCATCCTGCTCACGGTTCACCAGCCTCTGCACTTCTTTATTGAAATCCTGTACCCCCATGCTCAGGCGATTAAAACCTTCGCTGCGTAAATGATCGAGCACATCCAGCTCAATCTCGCGCGGATCGACTTCGATCGACATTTCCAAATCGGGGAGAAAATCAAAATGTTGGCGCAGCATTGCCACCAGCTTGCTGATTTGCGACTTGCTCAGGTAGGTCGGTGTACCGCCACCCCAATGCAATTGACCGACTTTACGCCCGGCAAACAGGGGAGCACGCTGGGTTATCTCCTGTGCCAGCACCGCCAGATATTCATCGGCCTTGTGCGTCTGACGCGTCACCAGCTTGTTGCAACCACAGAAATAGCAGAGTTTGTGGCAGAAAGGGATATGCACATACAGTGACAGCGGACGCTCTGGATAACGCGCAGCGGCGCGTTGAAACGCCGCTTCGTCATAGCCCTGGTTGAACTCCAGCGCTGTGGGGTATGAGGTGTAACGCGGCCCTGAATAGTTATATTTCTGGATCAGGGCCAGATCCCAGACAATTGCCTGCTCTGACATGCTCACTCCTTCCGATATTTTTTCCTACCGGGCCGGGAAATGGGCAGTTGTCTATGCTGTCTGGCCGCGGAAGCGCTGCGAAAACGCGTTTTGCGTTTAGACAGCCGCCATAGTTTACCGAATAACCACAGCAGATAACACATCAAGAGTAGGGCTATTGTCAGGATCAGCCACATGACGCGTTAAATTACGTCTTTTGGGTTACCGCCTTTCAGCAGTTTCAGGATATCTTCCCGCTTCTCTTCTTCTTCTTCGTCGTCATCACCCAATTCAATGCCCAATTGCTCCATCAGGGCATCGATACGATCCAGAGTCTGATCAACATAAGTCTGATCTTCGGCGCTCAGAGTCTCGCCGTCATCAATGCGATCCAGCAATGCGTCCAGACGCTCATCATTTTCCAGCTTGGCCAGTTCTTCTTCCGGCGTCAGACGTGGCTTAGGCTTGGCTTCCGCTTTCGGCTTGGGTTGCGGTTTGGCTTTTGGCTTATCTTCAACCACCAGCGCTACCGGCACTTTGCTGCCAATACGCGGGTCTTTGGCCTGAGCCGCCGCTTTATTTTTTTGATTAGCGGACTCAACCTGGGTGCGAGAACCGGAAGCGAGACCACGGCGTTTTTTCGCACGCTTGTGTTCACGGGCTTCCTGATCGAGCTCCGCACGGCTTTTCTTTTTGTTTTTCGGCGTCGCCGCGCTGCTGCGTGGGGCGCGAGGTGCTTTTGATGGCTGGTTCATAGCGTATGCTCTTAGGTATGTAGATTCAGTATAGAGATAGATGCTATACGATTGCGGCGGAATCTAGCAGAAAGCGGACAAAGAAAAAAGGCGGCAGGTTAAACCCGCCGCCTATTTGCACCTTCTTTCGAAGGATATTCCTGCTACGCGCTCCGTGCGCACACTCAACATCCTGGTTTTTCCTTTTGCTATAAACGCATTCCCTGCCGCACTACGTCCTTCATCCTGAAAGAAAAATCGTCCATGGCACAATCCATGCGCATCCACTCTTCCTGAGCGCGCTTCCCGCGGGCATCCAAATTGCAGTGACTTCACCATCCTTGTGCTATTCGCATATTCAGATGCAAATAGGTCAATTCCTTCTGGGTTCATCCTGGCACTCCAGCACTTCCTGTGCACTCCGTGAGATTTATCACCCTTCCCGGATGTTCCTTAATCCTGCACAGCCTTGTGCTGCAATCTACTTTACGCTATCGGGAATCAGGCTCAAGGTAGTTGCCGGGCAATTGGCATAACAAAAAACACAACGGAGAATTAACATTCTGTTTTTAAAGACAAAGAATAAAAACAGCTTTCGAATAAAGCGACATTGCCCCCTATTCGAATGGCGAATGTCTCACAAGCTCGCTTGGGTCTGGCTGCCATGCTCTGCTGGCCCGATGCTTAAAAACAGAGAAACACACCATTTTTACCGCTGATGCAGTTATAATCGCCAACCAGTTAGCCATCCTTGCGGAGACGAAAAATTTTGACCAGCAAGAATTACAATTATCATGTGACCCATTTCGTCACCAGTGCGCCCGATATTCGCCATCTTCCGGGGGATGAAGGTATTGAAGTTGCGTTCGCCGGTCGCTCTAATGCCGGTAAGTCCAGCGCGTTAAATACCCTGACCAACCAGAAAGGCCTGGCGCGTACCAGTAAAACGCCGGGCCGTACCCAGCTGATTAACCTGTTTGAAGTGGAAGAAGGCATTCGCCTCGTCGACCTGCCAGGTTATGGCTACGCCGAAGTTCCTGAAGAGATGAAACGCAAATGGCAGCGTGCGCTGGGTGAATACCTGCAAATGCGTAACTGCCTGAAAGGCCTGGTGGTGCTAATGGATATCCGCCATCCGTTGAAAGATCTCGACCAACAGATGATTCAATGGGCCGTAGATGTCGGTACGCCGGTCATGATCCTGCTGACCAAAGCGGACAAGCTGGCATCTGGCGCGCGCAAGGCGCAGCTCAATATGGTGCGCGAAGCGGTAGTGCCGTTTATGGGTGATATCCAGGTTGAAGCCTTCTCCTCCCCGAAAAAAATCGGCGTCGACAAGCTGAGCCAGAAACTGAATACCTGGTTTAACGAGATCCCACCGGAAGTGCTGCCGGAAGATGACGACACCGCCGGCGAATAATAACGCCCCAGGTGCCGCAGTAGCCGATGTGGAAACGCATCGGCTTTTTTACGCCTGCGATCCGCAAAGTCAGGCCTTTTTCGTTATCTAATTACAGTTTTGACTGAAATCCATCATAAATTCTTATGACCATTTAACGATGGGAACCCGGCGGATGAGCAAATTCAGGGGAGCGAACGAGGAAAAAGTGTTTCGGAGAGAATAGGGAAAACTTATGGCTCAGCTTTGTTTTTACAATAAAAAACGCCCCAGTCAATACTGACTGGGGCGGCTAAATATTCAGCCAAATCCGATTACGTGAAGTAAAAGGTCTGAAAGATAGAACATCTTACCTCTGTACCCTACGCGAGTAACTTTACATGATTTTTTCGCAGTGCAAAAGAATTTTTTGTAGTTTACTTACACAGTTTAGTGCGTAATAACGGCGAGGTTGCGGAAACAATCGCCGTATCTTGTAGCTTAATTACAAAAACTGCTTAGGTTATCGCCAGTTAGCACTCCCACAGGGGAGCAGGCTGACGAATTACCGCATTATCAGTGAGCTTCATCCCAATTGGCACCCACGCCAACGTCGACTTTCAGCGGCACGGCCAACGCCATGCTGTTTTCCATCAGCTCACGAATACGCTGGTTGGACTCCTCAAGCACCGACTCATGAACCTCGAACACCAATTCATCGTGTACCTGCATAATCATACGTACCAGTGGCTTCTCCTGAGCTTGCAACCAGGCGTCCACTTCGATCATCGCACGTTTGATGATATCGGCTGCCGTCCCCTGCATTGGGGCGTTAATCGCCGCTCGCTCGGCCGCCTTACGGCGCATGCCGTTACTGGAACTGACATCCGGCAGATACAGACGGCGGCCATCCAGCGTGCTGACATAGCCCTGACTGGCGGCCTGCTGGCGGGTGCGCTCCATATACTCCAGTACGCCCGGATAACGTTCGAAGTAAAGATCCATGTAACGCTGCGCTTCACCTCGTGGGATCCCTAACTGACGTGCCAAACCAAATGCGCTCATGCCATAAATCAGACCGAAGTTAATCGCCTTGGCGCTGCGGCGCTGCTCGTTGGTCACTTTATCGAGCGGCAGGCCAAACACCTCGGCCGCCGTGGCGCGGTGAATATCCTCACCAGCCGCAAAGGCTTTCAGCAACCCCTCATCCTGTGACAGGTGAGCCATAATACGCAGTTCAATTTGCGAATAGTCGGCAGCAACAATGCGGTAGCCTTCAGGAGCAATAAACGCCTGACGGATACGCCGCCCTTCGTCGTTGCGCACCGGAATATTCTGCAGGTTGGGATCGCTGGAAGAGAGACGCCCAGTAGCCGTCACCGCCTGATGATAAGAGGTATGCACCCGACCACTCACCGGGTTAATCATCAGCGGCAGCTTGTCAGTATAGGTGGTTTTCAGCTTCGCCAAGCCACGGTATTCCAGGATTACCTTCGGTAATGGGTAATCCAGTGCCAACTCAGCCAGCACTTCTTCGTTGGTCGAAGGCGCACCGCCCGGAGTTTTCTTCAGTATTGGCAGCTTTTGCTTTTCGTACAGGATCGCCTGCAACTGTTTGGTCGACGCCAGGTTGAAAGGCTCTTCCGCCAGTTCATGGGCCTGAATTTCCAACTCAGCCAGGCGTTTGGTCAATTCAATAGAGTGGGTGGCCAAAATGCTTTGGTCAATCAACACCCCGGTTCGCTCGATATGCGACAACACCGGCAACAGTGGCATTTCAATCTGATTGAATACCGTCAACAGCTCGGCGCTTTCCTTCAATTGCGGCCACATCGCCAAATGCAATTGCAGCGTCACGTCGGCATCTTCAGCGGCGTAAGGTGCTGCCTGCTCCAATGCAATCTGGTTGAAGGTGAGCTGCTTTTTACCCTTGCCGGCAATCTCTTCGAAGGTCACGGTTTTGTGGCCAAGGTAACGATCGGACAAGCTGTCCATATCGTGACGGCCGCCCACGCTGTCCAGCACATAGGACTCCAGCATGGTATCGAAGGCGATACCACGTAGAGTAATGTCGTAACGCGCCAGCAGGCTCATATCAAACTTCAGGTTTTGCCCGACCTTCAGCGCTTTCTCATCTTCCAGCAGCGGCTTCAGCGTGGCCAACACATGAGCGCGATCCAACTGTGTTGGCGCGTCAAGATAGTCATGTGCCACCGGCAGATAAGCGGCTTCACCCGGCGCAATGGCAAATGACAGGCCGATCAGGTTAGCGGTCAGGGTATCCAGGCCGTCAGTTTCGGTATCAAACGCAAACACTTCGGCTTTTTTCAGTTTTTCCAGCCATTCAGCGAAGGTGTCTTCATCCAGAATGGTGACGTAACCCTCTTGCGACAGCGTCGCTTCTGCCGGGGCTTTTCCGGTTTCTGCCACTGCACTGGCAGAAGATTTCGCCGCGCTGGTTGCTTTCACACCGGCACCTTTCTTGCCTTCCAGCCAAACGCCGGCTTCGACATCGGCCAGCCAGCGTTTAAATTCGTACTGTTTGAACAACTGCTGCAATACGTCGACGTCCGGCGCAGACACTTCGAGATCGGCGCAGGTCAGATCCAGTTCGACGTCGGTTTTGATGGTGGCCAGCTTGTAAGAGAGGTATGCCATCTCTTTGTTCTGTTCCAGTTTGGCCGCCATGGTCTTGGCCCCACGGAAGCTGAGCGTGGCGATACTGTCCAGATTGGCATAGAGCACATCCAACCCACCCAGTCCCTGTAACAGCCCCTGCGCGGTCTTCTCACCCACGCCTGGTACGCCTGGGATGTTATCCGAGGCATCCCCCATCAGCGCCAGGAAGTCGATAATCAGCTCCGGTGGAATACCGTACTTGTCGCACACTTCCTGCGGGCCGAGAATGGTGTTGTTCATGGTATTGATCAGGGTGACGTTCGGTGTGACCAGCTGCGCCATGTCTTTATCGCCGGTGCTGATCAGCACCGCATGACCGGCCTTTTCCGCCTCCAGCGCCAGGGTGCCTATGACGTCGTCGGCTTCAACGCCGGGCGTGACCAACAGCGGCAACCCCATGGCCTTGACCATTTTGTGCAACGGCTCGATTTGCGCGCGCAGATCGTCCGGCATCGGAGGCCGGTGTGATTTGTATTCTGCGAACAGCTCATCACGGAAGGTTTTTCCTTTGGCATCAAACACCACCGCAACGTGGCTTGGCTGGTACTGCAGCAGTAAGCTGCGCAGCATATTCAGCACGCCGTACATTGCCCCGGTCGGTTCACCCGCGGAGTTGGTCAGCGGAGGGAAGGCGTGATAAGCGCGGTAGAGGTAAGAGGAACCGTCAACCAGGATTAATGGGTTTTCTGCAATTTGAGCCATAGCGTTACTTTATCTTTATCGTGACCGGACATGGCGGTAAGCATGCCATAGCTAGACGCCTGAGACGAACCTTAGCGTGCATTGAAGATAAAAATCATGTGATCCTGCGAAGCGATCCGCAAGATCCTGCCTGTGGATAACTTTGTGCATAGAAAAGACAGCAAATTATAACGATGTGATTATCGTTATAAGTGGAAATAAAATTCCTATTGAAATCACTGCGTTAAATTGCGTAATTTTAACTGAGGGTAATTATCGGCTTTTACACAATTTGTGGATATATATTGCACCCAATTTTAATAGCACTATTTATCAAATTTGGCGCCTCAATTACCATAGCACAAGATGAGCAAGTTGCACGAAAACGCAGCAAATGCCTATTTCTTCCTCTATAAAACAGTTACTGTTAACGGGCGCTTTCCCTCTCTGGTTTCTGTTAAAATATTTTTTTGTTCATGCATACCGGCATGTAACGCTGTTGCCATCAACCGTCAGCCCATAACCATGCCAAGATTGTTATCCCCTGTTATTTTTATACTTTCTGCCCTGCTCGCCATTTTGGTGACCGTACTCTGTTCAGTCCCCATCACGCTGGCCGGTATCATTAAGCTACTGGTGCCCTTTCCTGCAGTTTGGCGGCGTATCTCAGCCTTTGCCGATTTTATGATGTGGTGCTGGTGCGTTGGGTTGGCACTGCTACTACGTATTAACGGGCAACTGCGTTGGGATATTGAAGGGTTGGAAGGTCTGGAACGAAAAAACTGGTATCTGCTGATCAGCAATCACGAAAGCTGGTCGGATATTGTGGTGCTGTGCGTGTTGTTCCGTAACCATATTCCAATGAATAAATACTTTCTTAAGCAACAGCTAGCCTGGGTGCCCTTTGTCGGGCTGGCCTGCTGGGCGCTGGATATGCCATTCATGAAACGTTATTCACGAGCCTATTTGCTTAAACACCCAGAAAAACGCGGTAATGACATCGAAACCACGCGCCGCTCTTGCGAAAAATTCCGTAAACGACCTACCACCATCGTCAATTTTGTGGAGGGATCGCGCTTTACTGAAGCCAAGAAAATTAAGACCAACTCCCCCTACCGCAATTTACTGGCCCCAAAAGCCGCCGGTATTGCTTTTACACTCAGTGCATTAGGTAAGCAGTTCGATAAAGTGTTAAACGTCACTCTGCTTTATCCTGAAAATACTGAGCGGCCTTTTCTGGATATGCTGTGCGGACGATTGAAACGCGTTGTGGTAAGAGTTGAGCTGCTGCCAATCGATGAAACCATGCATGGCGATTACTTTAACGATAAGCAGTTTAAGCGTCGCTTCCAGCTTTGGTTGAATACGCTCTGGCAGGATAAAGACCGGCTGCTGGATAAGTTGAAGCAGCTGTAGGGTAAAAAAAAGCCGGCTAAGCCGGCTTTTTTACTTTAAATCTCGGTTACTTCTGCTGGCTGAGGAATTTAACCACTTCGGCGAACTGCTTCACGTAAGCATCCATCGAGCTGGTATCCAGGCCATCATTTTTAACCATGTATTTGCCGTTAACAAATACCGCTGGCACGCCACGCAGTTGCAGATCTTCTGCCGCTTTCTCCTGTTGAACCACCAGGGATTTAACCACGAAGCTGTTCAAGGCCCCATCATAATCAGCCGCGCTTACGCCAGCCTTTACAAACACGTTGCGGATATCATCCGGAGTTTGCACGGTCTGGGTTTTCTGCACCGCTTCAAACATCAGCGGGCTAACCTTATCTTCCACACCCAGCGCCATTGCCACAGCCCAGGCCTGAGTCAGTTGTTTACCCAACGGCCCCAGGAATTCAACGTGGTACTTGGTCATTTTAGTGCCCGCAGGCAGCGCTTTTTTCACATTTTCGGAAACGTGATACACCTGCTCGAACTGATAGCAGTGCGGGCAATAGAAGGAAAAGAACTCCAGGACCTGAGGCTCACCGGTCACCGGCTTATCCAGGGTTACGTACTGAGCACCATCGCTAAATTGCGCAGCAGAGGCACTGAACGCCATTACCATGCCAACGAGTGCCAACCATATTTTCTTCATAAGACTAAACTCTCCATTGTGTTAAAGCTTCAATACATTGGCATCAGCTGCAAAGGGGGTTCCTGCAACAGCTTAACCTGCTCGGTGAATGCCGCCGTCTGAGATAACCAAAAATCAGACTCCGCCATCCACGGAAAACTTTTAGGAAATGCGGGATCTTGCCAACGCCGAGCAACCCATGCCAGGTAGTACACCATGCGCATGGCCCGCAGAGGCTCGATCAACGCTAATTCACTTTGATCAAACTCAGCAAACTCCGAGTAAGCTTCCAGCAGAATATCTAACTGCATCAGGCGATCACGACGTTCACCGTGCAACAGCATCCACAGATCCTGTATCGCCGGCCCATTTCGCGCGTCATCCAGATCAACAAACAGCGGGCCATCACGCCACAGGATATTGCCCGGATGGCAATCACCGTGCAAACGCCGCGGCTGCCAGTCCAGATGCCAATGTTGCTTAATCGCCTCGATCAACCTGTCGGTCGCATTCAGGAAATTTTCGCGCTGGGCCTTCGGTAACAGTTCACAGCTAGCCAATACCTGACGTGGCGCAGTGAGATACTCCTCAATACCCATCGTCGGACGTTCCACAAACAGGCTTTCACTGCCTACCTGATGAATACGCCCCAGGAAACGCCCCACCCACTCCAGTTGATCGAGATTATCGATCTCATACTGCCGTCCGCCAACGCTGGGAAAGACAGTAAAAAAGAAACCGCTGTGCGTATGCAACGTTTGACCCTGCAGGACCAGTGGTGCAACTGCCGGGATCTCCGCCAAGGCAAGATCATGAGAGAACTGGTGTTCTTCACCAATTTGCTCTGCGCTCCAGCGTTCGGGCCGATAAAACTTCACCACGTAACGCTTACGATCTTCGTCCATAAACTGGTAGACGCGGTTTTCATAGCTGTTAAGCGCTGTCAGCCCGGAATCTACACGCAGACCAATACCCTCCAACGCGTCCATAATCAGGTCGGGCGACAGGGTCTGAAAATTAAAAGCTGAGTTGTTCATAACAACATTCGGTTTCGTTTGGTGACATCACTGTGCCGGGAATGAGAAATAGTAGCATTAATGGCAGGTTTCACGAGTAACTGGTTCACCTTACCGCACGAATGCTAATCCTTTATCACCCCACGGGCACGCAGCAATGCCGTTTTGAAGTCTTCTTCGTAATCCTTTTTCAGGCCGGGGATCTGTTCGGTGCCGGCGCTACCGCGCATTTTCAGGTGGTAGATCAGGATATCATCGCTCAGGTCGGCCAGATTGCCCTGGAAACCGGCTTCCTGTGCCAGTTTTTGCAAAAACGGGATCAGGTTGAGATCCGGATCTTCCTGCCAGGCCGACTGTAGCAGCTCAATCAGCTCGTTTACGCGGTGCGTTTTCATCGCAATATCATCCAATAGAATCAATAAACACACAAAGTAACAGGCTTAACAACGCAGTGAAAGAAGCAGCTTGTCAATAAAGGTAAATCCTGATGCCGCACCCTCTTTAGCGCTACAATCAGGGCGTTAGCCATAAATTCGGGATGATGGATATGCATGAGGAGATTACCGGCATTATTTTAGCCGGTGGGCGCGCCACACGTATGGGTGGGGAAGATAAAGGCCTGATTCAGATTGCGGGTATACCGCTGTATCAGTACGTACTTTCTCGGTTACGCCCGCAGGTAGGAAAGATTGCCATCAGTGCCAATCGCAATCAGGCGCGCTATGGCGAAAGCGGTCTGCCAATCGTCAGCGATCTGACTCCAGACTTTTCTGGCCCGCTAGCAGGTATGCTGGCCGGATTGAAACAAGCGACCACCGAATGGGTCGTTTTTGTTCCCTGCGACGTCCCCGATTTTCCCGCCACGCTGGTTAATCAACTCTGGCAACAGAAAGGCAGTTCTCTGGCCGCCTATGCCAGCGATGGGGAGCGGGCACACCCCACTCTGGCACTGTTGCATACCAGCCTGGCGCCTCAGTTGAAAGAGTATCTGGCCCGCGGGGAACGCAAGCTGATGTTGTTCCTGGATGCGGCAGGTGCACGGCAGATCGTATTCAGTGGCCATCAGACGGCATTCCATAATCTTAATACCCGGGAAGACTGCCTGCGCTGGCAGCAGGAAAAAGGACTCACCAATGCATAATGCTCTTCCCCCCTTGCTGGCGATTGCCGCCTATAGCGGAACGGGTAAAACTACGCTGCTTAAGCAATTAATTCCTTTATTAAAACAGCGGGAAATTCGCGTAGGGCTAATCAAACATACTCATCATGATATGGATGTGGATACACCAGGCAAAGACAGTTATGAACTGCGCAAAGCAGGTGCCGACCAAACCTTGGTCGCCAGCGATCGTCGCTGGGCCTTAATGACTGAAACGCCGGAACAGCAACCTTTGGATCTTCAGTATCTGGCCAGTCGTTTTGATCGTAGCAAGGTGGATATGATTTTAGTCGAGGGGTTTAAACATGAGCCCATCAGTAAAATTATTCTCTATCGTGAAGAGATAGGCAGGCCGCTTGAAGATATGTTGGATGAATTTGTTATCGCCGTTGCCAGCGATAAATCGATAGCGGTCAAGACAAGATCCCTGGATCTCAACCAGCCGGAGAGCATTGCCGATTTTATCACCGAATGGCTGAAAGGCGCCGCGTAGCGGCGTCTGTTTTTGTCTTTCGCGCAT
>NZ_SWDE01000008.1 GCF_013337185.1 Serratia proteamaculans | reverse complement strand
GTAAGCCGTAAGTCAGGGCGTCGCAGGCTGCGCCCTGAACATGATGACGAAAACCCGGCGATGCCGGGTTTTTTTATATCAGGTAAAGCGTTAGCCAGCACTGGCAAGCATGCCGAGGGCAAGTAGTATTTCGGCGTGTGGGTTGAAAGAATCATATTTAAACGAGACATGACCATCCTCATCCGGCTTTCGGCCCATAAGCTCATCTGGTTTATGGTTTTCACTTAATTGCGCCGAGCTATTTTTTCCGCCAATTTCGTCGCCAAAACTTCCTGCAACAAACGATGTTAAGGCAATGTTAAATTAGTTAGTATGCTTCGTAGTGAACCACCAACAGCATTATTCAGGTATCTTTATGGTAATTACCGGCAAGGAAAGCTTCTATCGGCGCAAATCCATTATTGCGCCGTTTTTCCTGATACTGATCTGGTCGACCGGGTTTATAGCCGCTCGCGCGGTGGCCGACCATGCAGATCCCAATCTCTTTCTGACCTTCCGTTTCCTGATCGCCGCCGCGGTGTTCGCCCTGTTGGCCGCCCACTGCGCCTGGCCTAAGGGACGACAACTGATTATGCACCTGCTTACCGGAATGCTGATGAACGGCGTGTATCTTGCCGCCAGTTGGTGGGCGGTGGCGAACGGTCTGGCGGCTGGCGTCATGTCGTTGATCGGCGGCCTCCAGCCGCTGTTCACCGCGCTGATCTTTGCGCTGGTGTTGCGCAAGCCGATAGGGTTGCGTTCCTGGACGGGGTTGGCGCTCGGTTTTATTGGCGTGGCATTGGTGCTGTCACCGAGGTTGACCGGCATCGACGTCGGCAATATGGCGCTGCTGCCGATCCTGCTGGGCTTTGGCAGTATCGTCGCCTTGACGATCGGCATTATGGTGCAGAAGTCTTCGCTGGCGGCGGCAGATCTGCGGGCTGCTGGGGCTATTCAGCACCTTGGCGCAGCGCTGGTCACCGGCGTTCTGGCAACGGTGATGGGCTCCGGCGAGTGGGATAATTCCCCCACGCTGTGGTTCTCACTGCTGTGGTCCGCCGGGGTGCTTTCGCTGGGCGGCACCGCGTTGTTTATCTGGATGGTACGCCATGGCGATCTGACTCGCATTACCGCGCTGATGCTGCTGGTGCCCCCGGCTGCCGCGCTGCAGGCGTATTTTCTGTTTGGCGAAGCACTCTCGCTGGTGCAATTGGCGGGGTTTATGCTGACGCTGCTTGGGGTGGCCATTGTGCAAAGGATCCGCCTGTTACGGCGATCCAATTTAGTGTAATAGCATCGGTTTTTAACGCCGTTATCCGGAAACAGCCCGCTGAGCGGGCTTTTTTATTGGCCAAAAATCGGCCAACCTCACAAAACCCGAAGATAAAAAATCAACGGCGTTGCTTAAGAACACTTATTAACTATATGTTAATTTTTAGTTTCTTAAATGTAACTAGGAGTTGATCATGTTGACAAAAATCGGCGCGTCGGTGGTGGCGATGGCGGTACTGGGCGCGGTGCCTGCTTACGCTGAATTTCCGGCAGGCTATCCAGCCGACTATCAAAAAATTGTGGATGGCGCGAAGAAAGAGGGCAAGGTGGTGGTGTACTCCACCACCGATACCAAGGCTGCCGGCCCGCTGATCCAGGGATTCGAGGCGCTGTATCCTGGCGTAAAAGTCGAATACAACGACATGAACAGCACCGAGCTGTACAACCGCTATATCAGCGAACAGGCGGCGGGTGGCACCAGCGGCGATGTGGTATGGAGTTCGTCGATGGATACTGCGCTAAAGCTGGCGACCGATTATGCGCAGGAATACGCTTCACCGGAGCAGGGCCAACTGCCCAAGTGGGCGGTATGGAAAGAGAAAGCTTACGGCACCACCTACGAGCCGGTGGTCTTCATCTATAACAAACGGTTGATCCCGCAGGGGGATGTGCCGGATTCTCACGCCGCGCTGGCCAAGCTGATTGCCAGCCAGACCGACAAATTCAAAAAGAAAGTCACCACCTATGACATTGAAAAGTCAGGGTTGGGCTTCATGCTGTCGGTGCAGGACTTCAAGGCAGATCCAAACTATTTTGCCACCCTGGCTGACGTCGCCAAAGGGGGGCTGGCGGTACAATCTTCTACCGGTACCATGATGGAAAGGGTGTCATCCGGGGAGAACCTGATTGGTTTCAACATCCTGGGCTCCTACGCCGAAGCCCGTGCCAAAACCGACCCTTCGCTGGGCATCTCTTATCCGAAGGATTACACCCTGGTGCTGTCGCGTGTGTCCTTTATCAGTAAAGAAGCGGCTAATGCCAACGCGGCAAAACTGTGGCTTAACTATGTGCTGTCGGAAAAGGGTCAGAGCATTCTTGCCAACCAGGCCGACATTCCTTCGATTCGTAATGACATCGAAGGTAAAAACGACATTGACGGCCTGACCAAAATGCTCGGCAAAGCGCTCAAACCGATCCCGGTAGATGAAAGCCTGCTGGAGTATCTGCAGCCGGCCAAACGCCTGGATTACATCAAGCAATGGCGTACCGCCGCCGCGAAATAACCAAGGTTCCGGACGCGCGTCTGCCATTGTGGCGCGCGCCCTTTGGTCGTCGTCGTTTACAACCATCGGGATATCTTTATGAAAGCATGGCGCAGAAAGTGGCAGAGCCTGCCGCGCGGCTTGGTGGTGTTGATAACCGCACTGGTTATCTACGTGCCGCTGTCGTTTATCGTGATCCAAAGCTTCCTCTCCGCTCCCTTTTTCTCCCCCTCCAAGGTGTTCAGCCTGGAGGCGTTCCAGTTTATTTTCACCGATCCGGATTTTTACAAGGCGCTGAAAAGCGGGTTTATTCTGGCTTTCGGCCTGGTGGTGATCGCTATTCCATTGGGGGGCATTCTGGCCTTTTTAATGGTCAGAACAGACTTGCCCGGGCGGCGCTTTATTGAGCCACTGATCCTGGTACCGATCTTTGTCTCGCCGATGGTTCTGGGGTTTGGTTACGTGGTGGCCGCCGGGCCGGTCGGCTTCTTCTCGCTGTGGGCGGAGTCGCTGTTGGGCTTTGTGCCGTGGAATATCTATTCGATGGCCAGCATCGTGGTGATCGCCGGGCTGACGCATGTACCTCACGCCTATCTTTATATTTCTTCGGCCTTGCGTAGCGTTGGTTCCGACGTGGAAGAGGCCGCACGCACGGCGGGGGCCTCGCCTTTGCAGGTGATGACGGCCGTTAGCTTGCCGATGGTGCGGCCCTCGATTCTGTACGCCGGGGTGTTGCTGTTCTTCCTCGGGCTGGAAGTGTTCGGCCTGATGCTGGTGCTGGGCGATCCGGAAGGTAACCTGGTGCTGGCGACTTATCTGTATCAACTGACCAATAAGCTGGGCACGCCGTCTTACCATCTGATGGCGGCGGTGGCGGTGGTGCTGATTTGCATCACTATTCCGCTGGTGATGCTGCAGCGTCGTCTGATGCGCACCGCGAACCGCTTCGTCACCGTCAAGGGCAAGGCGTCGCAGGCGCGGGCATTGCCGCTGGGTAAATGGCGTTGGGTTGCCGGGGCGGTAGTGGTGTTCTGGTTGACGGTGACCATCGGCGTACCGCTGGTGGGAGTGGTGCTGCGCGCCTTTATCTCCAACTGGGGCGTGGGCGTTTCAATCTGGGACGAGCTGTCGCTCAATACCTTCCGCACTATCTGGCAGCAGCCGAACCTGCTGCGGGCGATCGTCAACTCGATGGCGATTGGGGTATTCGGCGGCGCGCTGGCGGTGGTTTGCTATCTGTTTATCGGCATCGCCATGCACCGCAAACCCGACGGGGCTACCCGTTTCCTCGATTACAGCGTGCTGGTGCCGCGAGCGGTGCCGGGCCTGCTGGCGGGGCTGGCGTTCCTGTGGGTGTTCCTGTTCCTGCCGATGTGGCTGGACAAGTCATTGAAAGAAGGCTGGCTGTCGGCGCTGCCGGTGGCCGAGTGGCTGCGGGAGAACCTGATCGTCTGGTTGCGCTCCTTGCGCAGCACCATCTTCAGCGTCTGGCTGGCGTACACCGTGGTGTGGATGGCCTATGGCCTGCGGCTGATCTCTTCGACGCTGCTGCAGGTGGGCCCGGAGCTGGAAGAGGCAGCGCGTAGCGCTGGCGCGAGCCGGGGGCAGATCACCCGTCACGTCACCATTCCGCTGTCGCGTTACGGCCTGATTGGTTCCTGGCTGCTGATGTTCCTGATTTTCGAGCGCGAATATTCCACCGGGGTGTATCTGTTGTCTCCGGGTACCGAAACCATAGGTTCGATGCTGGTTTCCCTGTGGGCGGCGGGCGCCATCGATATCGTTGCGGCTCTCTCGTTCATTAACATCCTGCTGGTGGTGTTGGGGCTGGGTATCGCCCTGCGCTTTGGAGTGAAATTACATGATTGAACTTTCGGTAGAAAACCTGCATTTAACCTACGGCGACAACCCGGTGTTGAAGGGGGTCTCGATGGATTTAAAGCGTGGCGAGGTGGTTTCGCTGTTGGGGCCGTCGGGCAGTGGTAAAACCACGCTGCTGCGTGCGGTCGCCGGGCTGGAGAAACCGACTCAGGGCCGCATTATCATTGGCAGCAATACCGTTTACAACGGCAGCGCGCGCAGCGAAATTCCGGCGGAGGAGCGCAACCTGGGGTTGGTGTTTCAGTCCTATGCCCTGTGGCCGCATAAAACGGTGTTTGAAAACGTCGCCTATCCGCTGAAGTTGCGTAAAGTCGCCTCGGCGGAAATCAACCAGCGGGTACAGGGCGTGCTCGACCAGCTTGGGTTGGGGCATCTGGGCCAGCGTCATCCGCATCAGTTGTCCGGTGGCCAACAACAGCGCGTGGCGATTGGTCGGGCGCTGGTGTACAACCCGCCGGTGATCTTGCTCGATGAGCCGTTATCTAACCTCGACGCCAAGCTGCGCGAAGAGGCGCGGGTGTTCCTGCGTGAGCTGATCATCAAACTGGGGCTTTCGGCGCTGATGGTGACTCACGATCAGAACGAGGCGATGGCCATCTCCGATCGCATCCTGTTACTCAACAACGGAAAAATTGAGCAGCAGGGCACGCCGCAGGAAATGTACGGTTCGCCGTCGACCCTGTTTACCGCCGAATTTATGGGCAGCAATAACCGCCTGCACGGCAAGATCACCGAGGTGAGTGAGGGCAAAGCGCGCATTGAAGGCAAAGACTGGGCGCTGTGGGGCATGGCGGGGGCAGGGGTAAAAGCCGGCGAAGAGGCCACGGCGGTGATCCGTGTAGAGCGCGTGCGCCTGGGGGATGACCCGCAGGGCAATCAGCTTGAGCTGCCGCTGCTGACCAGCATGTATCTCGGCGACCGTTGGGAATACCTGTTCCGTACCGTTGCCGAAGATTTTGTGGTACGCGCTTATGGCACCGAAGTGCGTGGTCAAACCCTGTGCCGGCTTTCGCTACCGCCCGAGCACCTGTGGATTTTTCCTAAAGTTTAGCCCGTCAAACTGACCGCGTCCTATTCAGGGACGCGGTGTTCCCAACGACAGATCCAGCGCCCGCGTATTTCGTCTGTCGGCAGAATTTCCAGCCCACGACTGTAGGGTTGGCTATGAAAAAGTGTGCGCTAGATCATCTTATTCCCGCAAAGTGTCGTCCGGTTGCCAGGCAGACTGTCGCATCTGTTCCTTTTGGCAAAACTTTGGTTTATGCTCGGCTGAAGCGTTTCAGTTGTAGCTGTTTTCAACAGAAACGTCGGAGTGAGGCTGGCGAAACAGCGCCGGACCGAAGGAATAATGTGATGCGACGATTCACAGCGGGTGGTGCGCTACAGTACTCTATGCGGGTTATCCAGATACCCCAGTCAGCGCCCTCTCGATCACGGTGAACACGCCCGGTGAGGGAAGGCCCTTTTTCAGGAGCAGCATGACAATCCGCATAGCGATAAACGGCTTTGGCCGCATTGGCCGCAGCGTTTTACGCGCACTGTATGAATCGGGACGAAGAGCGGAAATTTCCGTGGTGGCGATCAACGAATTGGCAAACGCCGAGGGGATGGCCCACCTGCTGAAGTATGACTCCAGCCATGGCCGCTTTGCCTGGGATGTTCGCCAGGAATGCGACATGTTGACCGTCGGGGACGACACCATTCGCTTGCTGCATCAGCCGGCGGTGGAACAGCTTCCCTGGGGGGAACTGGGCGTCGACGTGGTGCTCGATTGCAGCGGCGTGTACGGTAGCCGGGCAGATGGTGAGGCCCATCTGGCGGCGGGGGCGAAAAAAGTGTTGTTCGCTCACCCTGGCGGTAACGATCTGGATGCTACCATTGTATTTGGGGTCAACCATCAGACGCTGCTGGCGGAACACCGCATTGTTTCCAATGCGTCATGCACCACCAACTGCATTATTCCGGTGATCAAGCTGCTGGACGATGCCTACAGCATCGAATCGGGCACCCTGACCACCATTCACTCTTCGATGAATGATCAGCCGGTGATAGACGCCTATCATCAGGATTTGCGGCGTACCCGCGCGGCGAGCCAGTCGATTATTCCGGTCGACACCAAGCTGGCTGCGGGCATTACCCGTATTTTTCCGCAGTTTTGCGATCGTTTCGAAGCGATTTCGGTACGCGTGCCGACCATCAACGTGACGGCCATCGATCTCAGCGTCAGCGTCAGTTCGGCGGTGAAAGTGACAGAGGTCAACCAGCTGCTGCAAATGGCCGCACGGGGATCATTTCGTGGTATAGTTGACTATACGGAACTACCATTAGTCTCGATCGATTTTAACCATGACCCGCATAGCGCTATCGTCGACGGTACGCAGACCCGGGTCAGCGGTCAGCACCTGATCAAGACCTTGGTCTGGTGCGATAATGAATGGGGCTTTGCCAACCGGATGTTGGATACAACACGGGCAATGGCCGCAAGCGGTTTCTAGTACGGCGGCATCGGCATGACCGGTGCCCCGCCCAGGCAACTTTATAGTTTCTAGAGAATCAACCAAGAGGGTTCACCATGTCTGTAATTAACATGTCCGATCTGGATCTGGCCGGTAAACGCGTTCTGATCCGCTCCGATCTGAACGTTCCAGTGAAAGACGGTAAAGTGACTTCCGATGCACGTATCCGTGCCTCCCTGCCGACTATTGAAGCTGCGCTGAAACAAGGCGCCCGCGTGATGGTAACTTCCCACCTGGGTCGTCCTACCGAAGGCGAGTACAACGAAGAGTTCTCCCTGCTGCCTGTGGTCAACTATCTGAAAGAACACCTGAAAAACCCGGTTCGTCTGGCTAAAGACTACCTGGAAGGTGTTGACGTTGCAGAAGGTGAACTGGTGGTGCTGGAAAACGTCCGTTTCAACAAGGGCGAGAAAAAAGACGACGAAACCCTGTCCAAAAAATATGCGGCGCTGTGCGACGTGTACGTGATGGACGCCTTCGGTACTGCACACCGTGCGCAGGCTTCCACCCACGGCGTGGGCAAGTTTGCTCCTGTTGCCTGTGCGGGTCCGCTGCTGTCTGCAGAACTGGAAGCCCTGGGTAAGGCGCTGAAAAGCCCGGCTCGCCCAATGGTTGCCGTGGTTGGCGGTTCTAAAGTTTCGACCAAATTCGATGTGCTGAACTCGCTGGTGAAAATCGCCGATACGGTGATCGTGGGTGGCGGCATCGCCAACACTTTCGTAGCTATCGACAATAATGTTGGTAAGTCTCTGTACGAACCTGACTTCGTCGATGCAGCGAAAAAACTGCGTGACGAGTTTAAAATTCCGGTTCCTACCGATTCTCGCGTAGGTACGGAGTTCTCTGAAACTGCCCCTGCCACCTTGAAAAAAGTCAGTGAAGTCAACGATGATGAAGAGATCATGGACTTCGGTGACGAAACCGCGCTGGCTATGGCCAAGTTGCTGAAAGAAGCCAAAACCATTCTGTGGAATGGCCCGGTTGGCGTATTCGAATTCCCTAACTTCCGCAAAGGGACTGAAATTGTCGCACGCGCTATCGCGGACAGTGAGGCATTCTCTATCGCGGGTGGTGGTGATACGCTGGCAGCTATCGATCTGTTCGGTATTGAAGATAAAATCTCTTATATCTCTACCGGCGGTGGTGCCTTCCTGGAGTTCGTGGAAGGTAAAGCGTTACCGGCAGTAGTGATGCTGGAAGAGCGCGCCAAGCAGTAATTCAGACAGCGGGAGGCGAAAGTCGCCCGTTTATTTTATACCGCGCGGCATAGGCGGCGCGGCATGAAAAATCGATTTACATCCATCTACGGCCGACGAAACAGGACAAAGTAACATGTCTAAAATTTTTGATTTCGTAAAACCGGGTGTCATCACTGGTGATGACGTTCAGAAAGTATTCGCAGTAGCTAAAGAGAACAACTTTGCTCTGCCAGCAGTTAACTGTGTAGGTACCGACTCTATCAACGCCGTGCTGGAAACAGCCGCGAAGGTACGCGCTCCGGTTATCGTTCAGTTCTCCAACGGCGGTGCCGCGTTTATCGCCGGCAAAGGCGTGAAGACTGACGTTCCACAGGGTGCAGCAATTCTGGGCGCTATCTCCGGTGCACACCATGTTCACCAGATGGCTGAGCATTACGGCGTGCCGGTTATTCTGCACACCGACCACTGCGCGAAGAAACTGCTGCCATGGCTGGACGGCCTGCTGGACGCTGGCGAGAAGTATTTCGCTACCACCGGCAAACCTCTGTTCTCTTCCCACATGATCGACCTGTCTGAAGAGTCCCTGGAAGAAAACATCGAAATTTGCAGCAAATACCTGACTCGCATGGCGAAAATCGGTATGACCCTGGAAATCGAACTGGGCTGCACCGGCGGTGAAGAAGATGGCGTGGACAACAGCCATATGGACGCATCCTCCCTGTACACTCAGCCAGAAGACGTGGCTTACGCATACGAAAAACTCAATGCGATCAGCCCACGCTTCACTATCGCGGCGTCCTTCGGTAACGTGCACGGCGTTTACAAGCCAGGCAACGTGAAATTGACTCCGACCATCCTGCGTGATTCTCAGGACTATGTTTCCAAGAAATATAACCTGCCGCACAACAGCCTGAACTTCGTGTTCCACGGTGGTTCTGGTTCTAGCGATGCAGAGATCAAAGAGTCCGTAGGTTACGGCGTGATCAAAATGAACATCGATACCGATACCCAATGGGCAACCTGGGACGGCATCCTGCAGTACTACAAAAAGAACGAAGGCTATCTGCAAGGCCAACTGGGTAACCCAGAAGGCGCTGACAAGCCGAACAAGAAATACTACGACCCACGCGTATGGCTGCGTTCAGCCCAGACTTCGATGATTACTCGTCTGGAACAGGCTTTCAAAGATCTGAACGCAGTAGACGTTCTGTAATCTCGGTTAGCTGTTAGCTCTACATGAAGGCTCCCCTCGGGGAGCCTTTTCTATTTCTAGCTCAGCAGGCCGGCACCGACGTTAATCGACAGCCCCAAAATCACCAGGTTGAAGACAAAGGAAATCACCGATTGCAGCAGGGCGACCTTGCGCACCTCGGCCGCGCCGACCGCCACGTCGGCGGTTTGCGACGCCACGGCAATGGTGAAGGAGAAATAAGCGAAGTCCCAATAAGTCGGTTCTTTGAGGTCACCGGGAAACAGCAGTGGCAGCGGATCTTGCTGCGCGCTCTGGCGGTAAAACTGATGGGCATAGTGCATGGTGAACGCGGTGGGCAGCAGCAGCCAGGACACCACCAGCGTGGCACCGGTTAGCGCCAGATGCAGTGTTTTCAGCGAGTCGCTGACCTGCCTGGTGGTACTCAGCTCAAACAGAATCGACAGAATGCTCACCAGACAGCCCAGGCTGACCAGGGCCAGCACTTTACTGGCACTTTCATCCTGTTCGCGAGCGAGCTGGCGGATATGCTTCGGCGTGCTGACCAACATCAGCCGCCAGAGCGACAGCAGGTAGATCCAGGCCAACACATTCCAGCCGAGCATTAATCGTTGTAATTGATTGAGCCTGTCCGGCAGCAGCAGGTAGCACAGAATGCCCGCCGCGACGGAAAGCAGCAGCCTGGGGCGAACCCGCCAATAGTGTTGAATCGACGATGGCATGTGCATGACGGGCGAAGTTCCTTATCGTTAAAAAGGCGATAGCGCTATGTTCAGCATAGAGGAAGTTCGGCGATTTTTACCGCTTACGGTTGGCATGCTGCGGAAATGTTAGTTAACCTAGGGCGGTGGTTTCCGACTGACGCCAGATGTCAGTTTTTTTGCGAGTTTATCCCCTTAGGGACAAGTTAGGACGACACGAATGAAAGATCTGAATGTAGTAGACGGCATTAATGGTGCCGGTAACTGGCTGGTGCAGAACCAGGATTTATTGATTCAGTATGCGGTGAACATCGTTGCGGCGATTGTTATTTTCATCATTGGTTCGGTCATTGCCCGGGTAGTCAGCAATGCGGTAAACCGCGTGATGAAGCTGCGCGGCATTGATGCCACGGTAGCAGATTTCCTGTCGGCCATGGCGCGTTACGGCATTTTGGCCTTCACCTTTATCGCGGTGCTGGGGCGCGTTGGCGTACAGACCACCTCGGTGATCGCCGTGCTGGGTGCCGCAGGTTTGGCCGTCGGCCTGGCGCTGCAGGGCTCACTGTCCAACTTCGCCGCTGGCGTGCTGCTGGTGGCCTTCCGTCCACTGCGTGCCGGTGAGTATGTCGACTTGGGCGGCGTAGCCGGTACCGTCGACCAGGTGCAGATTTTCTCCACCACGCTGCGCACCGCAGACAACAAAACCATCGTGGTACCGAACGGTAAAATCATCGCCGGTAACATCATCAACTATTCCCGCGAGCCGAACCGCCGTGTGGATATCGTGGTTGGCGTGGCTTATAACGCCGACATCGATGTGGTGAAAAAGGTACTGGGCGACGTGATCGCCGCTGACAAGCGCATCATGCACGCCAAAGGCGTGACCGTGCGTCTGAACGAGATGGCACCTTCTTCACTGAACTTCGTGACCCGCTCCTGGACCACCAATGCGGAGTACTGGAACGTGTACTTCGATCTGATGGAGAACTTCAAGCGCGCACTGGATGCCAACAACATCGGTATTCCGTTCCCGCAGATGGACGTTCATCTGTATCGCAACGATGCGACCACCGCGAAAGCGGAATAACGGAAAGGGGCCTTGGCCCCTTTTTTATTACAGGCCGAGACGACATTTGTCGTGTCTCGCGCTGAAAACCCACCGAACAATATGCCCGTTAATATAAAACTCAAACAGTTCTGTCAGAAGAGAGACCGCTGACTGGATGACAAAATTTATCAAGCTCCTGGCCCAATGAGTTTTTGTTGGATTTCTGCTTCTGGCATCATATCCTGCAGCCCTTTAATCAGCATTTCCCCGGCTTCCTGTAAGGCCGTCAGGGGCATCTCGGGCAAGCTTTCCAGAATAAACCACATTTGTTGGCTTTCAACGCTCAGACGGGTTCTTGTCCCTTGCCGCCAGTTCCAGCGTCGGCATGTCACCCCAATATCATCCCGCCACACCACTTCGCCGGGTTCGGGAGATTCGTGAGCCGGTTGGCCCTCTTTCACCGTATCAAACAGCTCATTGCCATCTGCTACGGTCAACCGTGGGGTTCCCGCATAGGCGGCCAGATTTTCTCCTCCTACCGGGATGGCATAACGCAGACTGACCGCATTATAGAGATCTACCACCGGATCGATTCCAGGCATGTTGCCATCCCGCAGAACTCTTTTACGAAGTGCTTCGGCGGAACAAGGGGTCCGCTTGGGCTTTGCACCAAAGTGTTTGAAAACTTCCGCCCAGGCTGCCAGATGGGGTTCTGCCCATTCAGGTGCTCCCGCTGCAACCAGCTCACAGGCCTGTTTCAATGCAATTTCACCCACTTCAGGACGTATGACCGGTGCCGCTTTGACGAGAATGCTGATAGCCCGAAATCCCGGCGCGATATTGGCAATATCGCTATTAATTGACGGAGTAACAGAAAACATTGGATAATTCCATAATGACTAATTTATTACATGATATCGACCAGTGACCATTAAAGTCAATAAATCGACCGATCCGGGCGCTGACATCCATTCAGTCAGCGCAGCGGTATCCGGACGGATCAAAGCCTTCCGGAAACAAAAAAAACTCTCATTGGATGAGCTTTCTCGACGTGCGGGTGTCAGCAAGGGCATGTTGGTAGAAATCGAAAAAGGAGCGGCTAACCCCAGCATCGCCATTTTGTGCAAGCTTGCCGCTGCCATGGGGGTGTCCGTTGCCGATATCGTCGATGTGGCCAGCAAGCCACCGGTCCATGTGATTCAACAGGATGACATTCCGGTTCTATGGGTCGGTGAAAAGGGCGGGAGCGCACGGTTGCTGGCCGGTACCAGTGGCCCGGATATGGTTGAACTCTGGCGCTGGCATATGTATCCCGGAGAGCAATTCGCTTCACCCGGTCACCCTGTTGGTACATGCGAACTACTGCATGTGGAACAAGGGACGCTCCAGCTTGCTGTCGATAAGACCACGTTGATGGTCCCTGCCGGCTGTTCTGCCATAGCCAGAACGGATTTCCCGCATCAATATGCCAATAACAGTCATGAAGAGCTTATCTTTACGATGACCGTTGCAGAGTTACACCCTTAAACGGCAGCCTGCGCCGTAACGCCTTTCTCCTTTAGAACGGGCTGGCGTTCTGGGCTTTGATCGGCTCTTCAGTTATGGGATGAACAAAATGCAGCTCACTGGCGTGCAGCATCAGCCGCGCTGTCCGTTCGGTGCCGGGCAGCAGGAGACCGCCATACAGGTCGCAGCCCAAAATAGGGTGGCCCAACTGCTGACAGTGGATACGCAGTTGATGAGTGCGCCCGGTTTCCGGGGTTAGTTGCACCCGCGTCAATGGCAGTGACGTCCCGTCTTCCAACTCATGATAAAAGCGCTCAACGACCCGATAGCCGGAACGAGCAGGCTTGCCGTAGATGGCGCAAATCGACATCAGCGGGAACAACGCCGGATCTTTGGCAATCGCGGCGTCAATCACCCCTTCATTGTCGTTCAGATGCCCGCACAGCAGTGCGCTGTACACTTTGGTCACGCTGCGCTGGCTGAATTGCTGGCAGAGGGCGGCATTGATAGCTTTATTACGGGCAATCACCATCAGCCCGGAAGTGCCGAAATCCAGGCGGTGGATCAGGGTACAGCCGGGGAATTGCTGCACCAGCCGATGATGCACCGAATCGAGATTTTGCGGATTTTTCCCCGAGAGGCTGAGCAGCCCGCTGGGCTTGTTGATCAGCAGCAGACTCTCATCCTGATAGAGGATCTCGACCTGTTCATGGCATGGCGGGGCAATAAAGGTATCGATAATCTTGGACATCAGGCCAACCGGCGGGAGAGTGAGGGCGGATGATAACGAATTTTAAACCGGCTGACGAATTACGACGGTTTGTGTTCAGAGCCGCCTGGTGCCGGACGTTGATATTGTTACACCACGGGGGGTAATAATAGGATGCGGATTGCCCTGGTGGTTCAAAGTCACAGGGCTTTAATACGGCCTCTCACATTTCGTTGATGAAATAAGAAAAGCCGTGACCCGGATAAATAAGCTTTATACGATGTGTCCGTAAACCGAAAGGGGCTGGAGTCCAAAATCCAGAATGAGCCCGTAATTTTAATCACCTGGAGATTTTGCTATGTCCGTTATGGACGCGCTTCTGGCGTTTAGTTTTGCTGCCGTGTTGTTGACTTTAACACCGGGCCTGGATACCGCCCTGGTATTAAGAACGGCCACCGTAGAAGGAAGAAACCAGGCCGTTCGCGCAGCGCTTGGCATCAGTGTCGGCTGTTTAATATGGGGCGCGGCGGTAGCCTTCGGGCTGGGGGCACTTGTCGCTGTTTCAGAACTTGCCTATGACATTCTAAAATACTGCGGTGCGGCTTACCTGACCTGGTTAGGCTTAAATATGTTGCTACGCCCAAGGAAGCAGTTTGCAGTGGCTGATACTTCTGAAAAGCCGGCTTCAAACTGGTTCTTGAAAGGTGTTCTCGGTAATGCCCTAAATCCTAAAGTGGGTATCTTTTATGTTTCTTTTTTACCCCAGTTTATTCCACAGGGACATTCGCCCATTATCTGGACTTTTGTGTTGGTGGGTATTCATATGGTGATTGGTACTACCTGGTCGATGATGCTGATTGGTGCAACGCGTCCGCTGGCATCCCTGCTGCAAAAAGAGAAAGTGATCCGCTGGCTGGATCGCACAACCGGTATGATTTTTCTGTTATTCGCAGCCCGGCTGGCGTTCAGCAAGCGCTAAGTAACCTCTACAAACTTGAGGGTTAATTTATCTTTTTCCATTAGTGCTGTGGTTAAATTAACTCCAGATAAGTTATCACCGTGGTTATTCCTGCGATTTGTTTTCACCAGACGCCTCAAAGCATCTGGTGAAAACTATTGATACTGGAGCTGAGACCTGTCAACCCAAGCTATTGCCCGTAATAAGCATTCTTGCCGTGTTTGCGCAGGTAGTGTTTATCCAGCAGCGCGGGCTGCATGCTGTTGATACCCGGTGTCAGCTGGCGCGAGAAAATCCCCATATAGGCAATTTCTTCCAACACCACCGCGTTGTGCACCGCGCTGTGCGCGTCCTTGCCCCAGGCGAAGGGGCCGTGTGAATTGACCAGCACTGCCGGGATGGCGTTTGGGCTGATACCGCGTCGGTGAAAGGTGTCGATAATCACCTTGCCGGTCTCCAGTTCGTAATCATGTGCAATCTCGTCCTCGGTCATCAGCCGGGTGCAGGGAATGGCACCGTAGAAATAGTCGGCGTGGGTGGTGCCCCAGGCGGGGATGTCCAGCCCGGCCTGCGCCCAGATGGTGGCATGGCGCGAATGGGTGTGTACGATGCCGCCAATATCGGCAAACTCACGGTACAGCGCCAGGTGGGTAGCGGTGTCCGAGGAAGGCTTTTTGCTGCCCTCAAGGGTTTGGCCATTGGCGAGGCTGACCACCACCATGTCCTCGGCGGTCATGTGTTCATATTCCACACCGGAAGGCTTGATCACCACCAGCCCGCGTTCGCGATCCACCGCGCTGACGTTACCCCAGGTGAAGGTCACCAGATTGTGGCGCGGCAGGTCGAGGTTGGCTTCCAGTACCTGTTGTTTCAGTTGCGGCAGCGTTAGCATGTCATACCCCCTTGTTGCATTTTTTGTTCGATCCAGCGGCGCGCCTGTACGATTTCGGCCACCGGTTCTTCGGCTTTTTCGGTCCACATCTCAATCAGGAAAGCGCCGCGATAGTTAAGCTGTTTCAGCGTGCGGAATAGCGCTACGAAGTCGACACAGCCTTCGCCAAAAGGCACATCGCGGAACTGTCCCGGCGAGCTTTCGGTGACCGGATAGGTGTCTTTCAGATGGATGGCGGCGATGCGATCAATGCCCAGCGCCAGCTCCTGCGCCACGTCATTGCCCCAGGCGCTGAGATTGCCGACGTCCGGATAGACCGTGAACCAGGGTGATGCCAGGCAGGCATCCCAGGCCTTCCACTTGCTGATTGAGTTCATAAAAGCGGTGTCCATGATTTCCACCGCCAGCATCACCTGGGCGGCGGCGGCGCGTTCGACCGCCCATTGCATGCCTTCGGTGAAGCGGGCGAGGGTGCTTTCGTCCTGCTGTTCGTAATAGACGTCATAACCGGCGAGCTGAATGGTGCGGATACCCACATCCTTCGCCAGTTGGATCGCCTGTTCCATCACTTCGAAGGCGCGTTGGCGCAGCGCATCGTCATGACTGCCGAACGGAAAGCGGCGGTGGCCGGACAGGCACATCGACGGGATGCTGATGCCGGTTTCCAGCATGGCGCTGACCAGTGACAGGCGCTGTTCTTTGCTCCAGCTCAGGCGTGCCAGCCGTTCGTCGCTTTCATCCACCGACATTTCGACAAAATCAAAACCGCAAGCCTTGGCCAGCGCCAGCCGCTCGGGCCAGGTCAGGTGTTTCGGCAAGGCTTTTTCATAAATTCCCAATGGGTGCTGGCGCATATCAACTTCTCCAGATGTCATCAATGACGGTGCGGAACTGACTGGCGGCGGCCAACGGATCGGCAGCCTCTGCCAGCGCCCGGCCGACGATAAAGGCGGTGACGGCGATGTCTTTAAACAGCGGCAAATCGGTCGGTGTGATGCCGCCGGTAACCGACAGCTCAATGCCCAGATCCGACAAGGCTTTCATCAGATCCAAATCCTGTCGGCCCCAGGTTTGTCCGCTGGCCTGCGCGTCGCGGCCACGGTGATAGATCGCCTGGCGGATGCCAAGCTCGCGCCACTGCCGGGCATCGTCCAGCGTCCAGCGGCCAAACAGCTCAATCTGGATCTCGCCCTGATGCTGCTGCGCTACTTCCAGTGCGCTGGCCATGGTGGCCAAGGGTGCGGCGCAGATCACCGTCATCCAGTTGGCGCCGTGGCTGAAGGCCTGCTGCGCCAGCGTGCCACCGGCATCGGCCACTTTCAGGTCGGCCACCAGCGTATGTTGTGGGCAGCGTTCACGCAGTGCGCTCACCGCCTGAATACCGGCGCTAATGCATAAAATGGTGCCGGCCTCGATAATGTCGACGTGCGGCTGCAGGCGCTGCGCCGCCTGCAGGGCGGCGTCCAGCCGGGTATGATCGAGCGCCAGTTGCAGGCGCGGTTTATTGCTCATAGGGCCTCCTTACCGGGTTGATTGAGCGTTTGTAGCGTGGCTACCAGAGCCTGATAACGGTGATATTTTTTACCGTAAGCCTCTGCTGCGGCGGCGTCCGGCAGCACCCGTTCGATGCGCGGTGCCAGCGCCCGCTGGGCGGCGGTGAAATCGCTGAAGGCGCCGCTGCCGACCATCGCCGCCATGGCGGCACCCAGACAGCCGGTTTCTTCCACCTGCGGCAGCTCCACCGGCAGGCCGCTGACGTCGGCGAACATTTGCATCCAGGGGGCGGATTTGGCCGGGCCGCCGGTGACGCGCAGCGCGGTGGCCGCAGGGAAGCGTTGCCGCATGCGGTTGAGGTGGGTCATATGGCAGAACACCACGCCTTCGTAGATCGCCTGTACCAAATGCTCGCGCTGGTGGAAGGCCTGCATGCCGTGGAAGCTGGCGCTCAGGCCCAGCCCGGCGTTGGAGCCGTACAGGAAGGGAACAAACAGCAGGCTGCTGTCGGCCTTCGGCAGCGTTGCCACCCAGTCGTTGAGCTGGCCGTAGTCCTGCAAGCCCCATTGGCGGCAGAACCACTCCAGGTTGGCGGCAGAGGTTGGGCTGGCTTCGTGCACAATGTATTTGCCGGCTTCGGCGTGGCGACCATAGACAAACGGGTGGTCGAAGCCCTCGGTGATTGTGTCGGTAATGCCGCTGGTAACCGACCAGGTGCCCATCACTGCGTTGAGCCTGGTTTCATCGTGTAACCCGGCGCACAGCGCGGTGGACACCACGTCGAACAGCCCGCCGACCACTGGCGTACCTGCCAGCAGCCCGGTTGCCGTTGCCGCGGCGGCGTTGACTCGCCCGGCGATTTCGGCCGAACCGACAATCGACGGCAGGGCGGGCATGATGTCGCCAATGCCCAGCAGCTGTGCCAGTGCCGGGTCATAGCGACCCTTTGCCATCTGGTAAAGATTGGATTCGGAGATATTGGTTTCTTCACAGGCCAGCTCGCCGGTCAGGCAGTAGCGCAGGTAATCGTGGGCCATCAGCACGCTGCCAATCTGGCGATAACGTTCCGGCTGATGTTGCCGAACCCAGCGCAGCAGCGACACCGGGTGGCCGGTCCACAGCGTTTGCCGGGTCTGCGGATACAGCACTTGCGGTACACCCTGTTTTTGCCATTCCTGCACCAGCGTCAGCGCGCGCTGGTCAGAAGACAGCATGGCGTTGCCCAGCGGCTGCCCTTGCTGGTCCAGCAGAAACGCACCTTTGCCCTGCGCCGAGATACCGACCGCCTGAATATCTCCGGCGGCAATCTGGTTGCGGGTCAGCAGTTCACGGATCACCTCGGCAGCGGTGTGCCACAGTGCAGGCATATCGCGCTGCGCCCAGCCGGGTTGGGGCGAAATAATCTCCAGGTTGCGGCGGGCGATGCCCAGCTCTGTTCCCTGACGGTCATACAATCCGGCTTTGATAAAGGTGCCGCCGCAGTCCAGCCCCAGCCAATAGTCCATTATTCGGCCCTCGCGCTTTGGTCGCATTTGTTCGGCAGCATCAGCGCCAGCACCGAGGCAATGGCCAGTGACACCGCCAGGCTGTAAACGCCGACGTCTTTACTGAACAGGCTGATCAATACGCCGACCATATAGGGGCCGCAGAAGCCGCCCAGGTTGCCCAGCGCGTTGATCACGCCACGTGCGCCACCGGCCACTTCAGCGTTGAACAGTTTGGGAGGAATGGTCCAAAACACTCCGGCCGCCGCCTGGATGAAGACCCCGCAGCCGACCAGTGCGGCGTAGGACCACCAGATGTGATCCTTCAGCAGTACCGACAACGCCATGCAGATGGCGAAGCAGGCCAGCGGCAGCGCGACGAAGATTTTACGTTTACCGGTACGATCGGAGAGTGAGGAAATCACCAGCATGCCAAAGATGGCGCCGATGTAGGGCAGGATCGCCAACATCCCCACCTGTTCCATATTGCCGTTGGTCAGCCCCTTGAGGATGGTTGGCAGCCACAGGGTGTAGCCGTAAATCCCGGTCTGGTAGAAGAAGTTCACCAGGATCAGTTGCCACATGATCTTGTCGCCCAGTACCCGGCGCAGCGAGGCGTTGCGTACCGTTTTGCCTTTGATCAGCAGTTGTTCGTCATGCAGCGTTTTGATCAGGTAGTCTTTTTCCGCTGCTGAAATCCACCTGGCTTCCTGCGGGCGGTTGCTGATGGTGAAATACCACAGCACCATCACCACCAGCGACAGCGCGCCTTCCACCAGGAACAGCATGCGCCAGTCCCAGACGGTGATGATCCAGCCGGACAGCGGGGCGGTGAGAATACCGGCGATCGGCACGAACATAATGACGATGGCGTTGGCCCGGCCACGTTCCTTGTCCGGGAACCAGTTGCTGATCATGGTCAGCACCACCGGCAGCATGCCGCCCTCGGAGACACCCAGGGCAAAGCGCAGGAACAACAGTTGGTACTGGTTACTGACCAGCCCGGTCAGCACCGAAATAATCGCCCAGGCCAGCAGCGACCAGCCGATGAATTTCTTGCCGTTGCCGTACACCGCCAGCTTGCCGCCAGGTACCTGCAAGAACAGATAACCGATAAAGAAGATGCCACCGGCCAACCCGGCCATCGAGGCGGTAATACCCAGCTCGGCATCCATACCACCGGGCATGGCGAAGGCGATATTCACCCGGTCCATATAGGAAATGATGCAGGTAATCAGGATCGGCGGCACGATCCGCAGCCAGCGTAATTTGGGGATCGCCTGGCTTTGAGTGACAGAAACAGAGGCAATATTCATATATACACCTGTAGGGTCAGATTTTATTGTTTTGGTGGTTTAAGGCGCAGGGGCGCCCACACCGACCCGTAGGCCGATGATTTTTTATCTTTAATTTCTTTGCTGTCGGTCAGGCGCTAAATAATGCCAGCGGTATTTTCACCACCACTTTGCGAATAGCGCAGGGTTGTTGATTTATACAGGCCGGGCGATGAACATCCTGCGGGAAAAATACCGCAAAATTACCGGGCTGTAGGGTTAACCAGGATTCATCCGCGACGTCCTGATAAAAAATAATGTCGCGCTGCGCCAGTAATTCCTGGTGGATCGGGTTATCGCCACGATCCGCCGCCACGCCGATCAATTCGCTGCCGCTGACCAGAAACTGCACGTCAACATTTTGCCGGTGCACTTCGGGCCGCAGATCGCCCGGCTGTTGGGTATGCAGATCCAGCACCTGTACCACGTAGCCGGTAGCGGGATCCTGATAACGTCCGGCGGGCAGGGTGCTGAAATCCGTGCCTTGCAAATAGGCGATGGCGTGAGCCACCGGTGCCGGGTATTGCTCCGGTGAGGTATGGGCGATATGGCCGAAAATCATGGTTTTTCTCCTGTTACAGCGCCTGAATGCGCGCCCAGATGCGATCATCCACCGGGATGCCGTCACGCATGTTTTCTGCATGAATGCGCGGGAATTTATGGCCTGGCAGGCGGATCGCCACCTCCGGGTTATCGCGTTCGGCGCTGGTGATGTAGTCCATGATGCGCTGCAGTTTTGCATCGCGGGTGGGTCCGTCGATTAAGCGTTCGATCTCGATGGCGATAAACACCTGCGACACGCCGTATTCGTCACTGTTGTCCTCGGTGACTTCCGCTACTGAAGATCCGCCGGAAAGCAGGGTGGCGATCATATCCAGCACTACCGACAGCGCGGATCCTTTCCAATAGCCCATCGGCAGAATGCGTCGGTTTTCTTCAATGGTGGCCGGATCGCGCGTCAGCTGTCCGTCGTTGTCAAAGCCGCCATCCACCGGCAGGGTTTTGCCCGCCAGCCGGTTCAGCTCCAGCGCGCCATAGGAGAACATCGACATCGACATATCCACCATAGTGATGGGATTACCCGGCACCGCCACAATCAGCGGGTTGGTACCGATGCGGCACTCTTTGCCCCCCCAGGGCGGCATCACGGCTGCCGAGTTGGTCCAGCAAATACCGATATAGCCTTTCTCCGCCGCCTGCCAGCCGTAGCCGCCGCCGCGCATCCAGTGGTTGGCATTACGCAGCGCCACCAGCCCGATGCCGTGGCCGTCGGCTAACTGCATGGCGCGATCCATCATCTTGCGGGCGGTGAGGTTACCTATGCCCTGATGGGCGTCCCACTGCTCGATGGCACCCAGCGACAGCAGCTTGCTGGGCTCGGCATCCGGCACGATATCGCCGGCGTCCAACTGCTGAATAAAACGCGGGAAACGGTTAACGCCGTGGGAGTAAACGCCGCTGGCGGAGGTGTCGGCGAACATACCGGCACAGTCATCGGCGGTGGCTTCCGCCACGCCCCGCGCCAGAAGCACGCGTTTGAATTGCTGCTTTAGATCGGTGTAACTCACTCTCATGCTGATTCTCCGCTACGGCGCATTTGCTTGTTTTGTGTTCTTTAAATTTCATTATACGGAATTGCATTTCAAATAAATGCTATACCTGCGGTTAAGCGAAGTCAAAGCGACGGAGGAGAAAGTTATTTATATAAAACAGTGCGTTAAATTAATCTGATGAATTTGTGATCGACGACACGTTTTGGGGCGTTGACGTGCTTCAGACGTGGCAAAGCAGAGCGGAACAGGCCCGCTCTGCCAACATCATTTTTCCCCGTTATCCGCGAGTATTCAGTATCTTACGGTATAGCGAGGTGCTGGCGGTAATGTATAACTCATTGCCGTCCGGCCCGCCGAAGGTGCAGTTAGAGACGCGTTCAGGCACTTCAATCTTACCGAGCTGTTTTCCCTCGCTGTTGAAGATCAGTACCCCGTCGGCACAGCTGCAAAAAATGTTACCTATCCCATCAACACAAAAGCCGTCCGGGAAACCGGGTGCCACGCCGACGAAACGCCGACCGGCGTCCAGTTCACGCCCATTAACCTGATACACCCGCAGTTCACTGCGTCCGAGGGTCGGGAAATCGACGATCGACATGTCCGCCACGTATAACAGTGATTCATCCGGTGAGAACGCCAGGCCGTTTGGCCGCTGCAGGTCACTGGCGGCAATGTTCAGCGAGCCATCGCCCGGGTCAAAACAGTAGAGGTAGCAGCCGATGACCTGGCTTTCCGATTTGTAACCCTCTTCATCACTGGTGATGCCATAAGGTGGGTCGGTAAACCAAATTGTGCCGTCGGAACGAACCGCCAGATCGTTGGGGGAGTTGAAGCGCTTGCCGTCTACCCGATCGACCAGCATTTGCACCTCGCCGTTGCTTTCGGTGCGGCTGATACCACGCTGCCCGTGCTCGCAACTGATCACCCGGCCTTCGACGTCGCGCGCATTGCCGTTGGCGTAGTGCGACGGGGAGCGCCACAGGCTCAGTTCCCCCTGTCGCGACCAGCGGAACATGCGGTTGCCCTTTACATCGCTGAACACCACCGCGTCCTGCTGCGGCAGCCACACCGGCCCCTCGGCCCAGATGGCCGGTGAGCACAGGCGTTCAAGCGGGTGGTCCGCCATCAGTTCATTCATGCTGACCTCCGCTTACTTCACGCCCCAAATGGCTTTGTAGTGGCCCTGATAATCATTCTGCGGGTCATACAGGTTGCTGCTGCCACCGTCGGCGGTGATATTGTCGTGGGTCACCAGGTGCGCCGGGGTGACATAGCCGGAAGGCGGCTGTTTGGCGAAGGCGCGGTTGAACTCATCCAGCAGTTGCCAGCCGTGCAGTTTGAGCGGTTCCGGTACCGTAGCCGACTGACTGCCGCCGGAGCGGATGCGTTGGTAGGCGGAAATAGAACCGTCGCCGGCGGAGATGCTGTAGGGCGCATTGTTGCCGCCTTTACCGGCAGTTTTCAGCGCCGGCGCCATAAAATCAAAATACAGATCGTTAATGGCCAGTGCGTACTGGAACTGGTCGCCGTATTTTTGCAGCAGGCTGAAGGTCATGGCCGGCATGCGGTTGGCGGTATCCGCCAGCGGGGTGTCGATAAACTCGACCACCTTGCAGCCACTGCATTTGCCGATTTCCTCTTTCATCACGTTGGCCTTGTCCAGCGCGATTTGGTACAGCGAATCGGTAAAGATCAACACGCTGGCCTTGCCGCCGGACTGTACCACCGCATACTGGGCAGCGATGCGTGCCACTTCGTTGGAATCGGAAGTGACATTGTAAAACACGTTGTATTTGGCGATCGGTCCCGGCTCAGGCACCGCATGCCAGGCGGTCAGCACAATGCCTTGCTGGATGGCTTTTTTCAGCGGGATCTTGGCTACGTTCGGGTTCCAGCCGCCGATCACAATGCCGTCCGGCTTCTGGGCAATCGCCTGGTTCAGCGATGCCAGCTGATCTTTCACCGAGCCGCCGCCGTCCAGGGTTTCCAATTTCCAGCCGGCCGCTTTCGCCGCTTCACTCAGTCCTTCCTGTACGCCCTGCACGCCGCCGTTTTTCATGTCCGAAGCGATAAAGATGATTTTTTTGTTGGCCAGTAACTTTGGCCCACTGGTTGGTCCGTCCCATTGGGTCACGCTGGCGGTGGCCTTGGTGACCGCCGCCGTGGCCTGATCGAGATAGGCATCGGCCCAGGCGGATGAGGTATAGCTGGCCAGCAGCAGGGTAGTGGGCAATATCCAAAGACGTTTCATTCGGTAAACTCCTGGTTAAGGATTGATCGCTTTATGGTTATTTTTATCAGCCGGAGTGGCTGGGCTGCGTTGAACCGCTTTTTGATTGAGTAGCCGACGGCGTTGGGCATAGCCCGCCAGCGTGATTGACAGCAACAGCGTCGCGCCGTTAAACAGCGGTTCGACCCAGAACTCACCGCCGAACTGCTGGATACCGGCGATACCGATAGCCAGAATGGCGATGCCGACCACGGTGCCCCAGACGTTAACCCGGCCGGGACGAATGGTGGTGCTGCCGAGGAAGGCGCCCACCAGCGCGGGCAAGAGATAGTCCATGCCGACGCTGGCCTGGCCAACCCCCTGCTCGGCGGCGATCAGCACTCCGCTAAAGCCGGTCAGCACGCTGGAGGCGATAAAGGCACCGATGGTAAAGCGATTGACCGAAATGCCGTTCAGCCGCGCCGCCGCCGGGTTACCGCCAACGGCATACATGCAACGCCCCAGCGGAGTGTGTTCGGTTACCAACCACAGCACCACCGCGACGATCAACACGTAGAACGCCACGATCGGGATCCCGCCGATCTCGGTGTGATGCAGGGCGATAAAGGAGTCCGGCAGATCGCCGACGATCTGTCGCCCGCCGGAGTGCCATAGCGCAATGGCATACAGCACGGTGCCGGATCCGAGGGTGGCGACAAAACTGTCGATATCCGCCAGCGCCACCAAAATGCCGTTCAACAGGCCGTACAGCGCGGAGAGTGCCAGCACCGTCAGCACCGCCATCTGCCACGAAAAGCCGTATTCCACCTGCAAGGTAATGGCCAGGATATGCCACAGCACGATGCCGAAGCCGACGTTAAGGTCAATTTTGCCGACGATCATCGGGATGGTCGCCGCCAGCGCCAACAGGGCGATCTTGGCTTTGCTGGAGAGGATCGCCTGTAGCGTCAGCATTGAGGCGAACGTGGGGGAGATCAGTGAAAACAGGATCACCAGCGCAATGCACAGCAGCAGCAGGCCATAGCGGGTAAGGACCTGCATCAGCCACGGGCCGGTGCCGTCCTGCGACAGGCTGACCCTTTGCTCCAGTGCCGTTGATTTAACAGATGTTTTAGACATGACCCACCTCAGATTCTAACCTTGTCTCGAGAATTTCCCCGGCGCTGGCGGAGGCCAGTTCCAATAAATTGGCGAATGACACCTGCTGATTTTTCAGCTCGCCGACCACTTTTCCCCGGTTAAACACCAGTGCGCGGTTGCAGATATGGGCGATCTCCTCAAAGTCGTTGGAGATAACCAATACCGCCACGCCTTCCTCCAGGGATTTATTTAACAGATGGTAGATTTCCGCTCGTGCGCCGACGTCTACGCCAGCGGTGGGATCTTCCAGGATCAGCAGTGGGGCGCCTAAATGCATCCAGCGTGCCATTACCACCTTTTGCTGGTTGCCGCCGGACAGGGCGCTGATATCGATATTGACGTCCTTGGGCCGCACGTCGAACAACTGCACTTTCCACCAACTGGCCCCGGTCTCGGCCCGGCGGCTGTAGCGTGACAGCAGTTTGTGGCCGCTGGCCACGGGGTTGATAAACAGGTTTTCACGCACGCTCATCGACATCACCAGGCTTTCGCCGGTACGGTCGCCCGCCACCAGAGAGACGCCGCAGGCCATGGCTTGCTGTGGGCTGCTGGCGGTGTAGCTTTGGTCGCGAAAACGGATTTCGCCCTCATCAGCGCGACGCAGGCCGAACAGCAACCGACCAATCTCTTCCTGTCCGGCACCGCGCAGGCCGGCCAGCGCCAGCATTTCCCCGGGTTGCAGATTGAAGCTGACCGGGCCGATATCGCCGACCACCACGTTATTGAGCTGCAGCACGGGCGGCCGATTTTCGGGCAGGGGTTCACGCTGATCGTCCGCCATCGCTTCGCCGACGATCATCTGCACCAGATCGCGCAGCGAATAGTCGGCGGTATTGCCACCCGCCACATAGCGGCCGTCGCGCATGACGCACACCCGGTCGGCAATTTCGATCACTTCATCCAGCCGATGGGTGACGTAAATCATGCCGACCTTTTTGGCACGCAGCCGGTTAATCACCGCGAACAGGTGGCGCACATCGTTGGCGGGCAGCGAGGCAGTGGGTTCATCGAGCACCAGCAGTTCGGCATCGACCGCCACCGCCCGGGCTATCGCCAGCAGCGATTTTTCGGTACGTGACAGCTCGAAGACCCTGGCGTCGGGATCCAACTCTATGCCGACATCCTGCAGTGCCTGAACGGCGCGGCGGCGAATGGCACGCCAGTCGATCAGGCCGAAACGACGCGGGAAACCCATCACCAGCGCCATGTTTTCCGCTACCGTCATCCATTCGATCAGTCCGAGATCCTGATGAATAAAGGCAATAGGCTGGCGGCTGTCACTTTTTATCGCCGCGGCGGAGGCTATGCTGGCCCCTTGAAACTGAATATTGCCACCGTCGCGTGGGTAAACCCCGGCCAGTACTTTGATCAGCGTCGATTTGCCCGCGCCATTTTCGCCCAGCAAGGCCAGCACTTCGCCCGGCATCACCTGCAGGCTGACGTCATTCACCGCGACATTGCCGCCAAAGCGTTTGACGATATGGCTGAGGGTGAGAATGGGTTGTTCCGCATTTTCTGGTGTCATGTGATGCGCCCCTGGTCCTTGCATCCGCGATCGGCGTGATGCCAGCTGGTGGTTATATCGCCTTTAAATTTCAATATGCGAAATTCAATTTCAAAAATAATATGCCGATTGCCGATCTAAAGCAAAGCCGGAGGAGTTTTAATTATCTTTTTAAAACAATTGGTTATTTATATCTTTGCGGAATTGTGACGCATAACTCACTTCGGAAGTTAGCGGAATGTTGCGGGTTTTTAACCCGCTGACGACAATGAAACGGCGTTCCGTCTTCACCTGATGCGGGCCTTGGGGTAACATTCCCGGCAAAGGGGCCGTTTACCACGCCGTGGCGTTGGCTGGCGGCTCGACACTGGAGAAATTGCGCTATGAGCCTGAAAGCTGTCGACGAGAAAGATGACAAGAAAGACAAACCCCTGGGCAGCCAAAGCCTGTTCCGCGGTTTGCAACTGATTGAGATCCTGAGCAACTTCCCTAACGGCTGCCCACTGGCGCACCTGTCCGAGTTGGCCGGCATGAACAAAAGTACCGTCCATCGCCTGCTGCAGGGGCTACATACCAGCGGCTATGTCACACAGGCGCCGTCGCCCGGCAGCTATCGCCTGACCACCAAGTTTATTTCTGTCGGTCAGAAGGCGCTTTCTTCGCTGAATATTATCCATGTCGCTGCGCCACACCTGGAACGACTCAATCTGGAAGTGGGGGAGACGGTCAACTTTTCCAGCCGTGAAGATGACCATGTCATTTTGATCTACAAGCTGGAGCCGACCACCGGCATGATGCGCACCCGCGCCTATATTGGCCAGCATATGCCGCTGTATTGCTCGGCGATGGGCAAGATTTTTATGGCCTACGGCAACAGCGATTATCCCGATCGCTACTGGCAAACCCATCAGCATGAAATTCAGACGCTGACGCGCAATACCATCACCGAGTTGCCGAAGATGTATGAGGAACTGGCCGATATTCGCCAGCAGGGCATGGCGATGGATCGCGAAGAGAATGAGCTGGGGGTGTCCTGCGTGGCGGCGCCGGTATTTGATATTCAACAGCGGGTGCCCTATGCGGTGTCGGTCTCGTTACCGACCGCCAAGCTGCAACAGATTGGTGTCAAAGCCCTGATTAAGCCGGTGCTGGCGACCGCACAGCGTATTTCTCAGGAGCTGGGATTTGTTATTCCCGCCTGATTATTAGCATTGCTGATAGTTGATTAGAAATATCAATTTCACCTAATAATTTTTTCCTCCTATGATGCGCGTATTGCCCGATACGCGCCGCTGCCCGGCGCTTTTTTCTCTGTGAGGAATACCATGTTAGCTGTCTTTTTACAGGGTTTCGCCCTGAGCGCCGCGATGATCCTGCCGCTTGGCCCACAAAACGTTTTTGTCATGAATCAGGGCATTCGCCGCCAGTATCATCTGATGGTCGCTTCGCTGTGTGCGTTGAGCGATATCGTGCTGATCTGCGGCGGGATTTTCGGTGGTAGTGCCTTACTGAGCCGCTCGCCGCTGCTGTTGGCGCTGGTCACCTGGGGTGGGGTAGCTTTTCTGCTGTGGTATGGCTGGGGAGCGTTTCGTACCGCATTTAGTCGGCAACTGGCGCTGGCGACGGCCGAGGAGCTGAAACAAAGCCGCTGGCGGCTGGTGGTGACCATGTTGGCGGTGACCTGGCTGAACCCGCATGTCTATCTCGACACCTTTGTGGTGTTGGGAAGTTTGGGCGGCCAACTGACGCCGGATGTACGTTCCTGGTTTGCGCTGGGGGCGGTGAGCGCTTCCGTCGTGTGGTTCTTCGCCCTGGCGCTGTTGGCTTCCTGGCTGGCACCCTGGCTGAAAACCCAAATGGCGCAGCGCATCATTAATACCTTGGTTGGGGTGGTGATGTGGGGCATCGCCTTGCAGTTGGCCTGGCAAGGGGCAAGTTTATAAGAATTTGTCACTAATCCGAATTCAAAAACCCGTGCGATATGCTAGCTTTGATGCCAAGGAACTGGCCTTCAGGCCGGTAATCAGTTAGAGCCTGTCATCAAGGAGACACCGTGAAGCTTAAAGCATTGGCTATGGCCGCAATGATTGGATTAGGGACGTTACCTCTGGCGCTGCAGGCGGCAGAAGTGCCGGAAGGGCCGCACGTAGTGACCTCGGGCACCTCAAGCGTTGACGCGACACCAGACATCGCTACCCTGGCGATCGAGGTTAGCGTTTCATCCAAAGACGCCGCCCAGGCGAAGAAGCAGGTTGATGAGCGTGTAGCGCAATATTTTGATTTCCTGCAGAAAAACAATATTGAGAAGAAAGACATCAGCGCCGCCAACCTGCGCACCCAGCCGGAATATGATTACCTGAAAACCGGTGAGTCGGTGCTGAAAGGCTACCGTGCGGTACGCCAGGTACAGGTGACTTTACGCCAACTGGACAAGTTGAACGAGCTGCTGGACGGGGCGTTGAAGTCCGGTCTCAATGAGATCCGCTCCGTTGAGCTGGGCGTGGCAAAACCGGACGTCTACCGTGAGCAGGCGCGTCAGAAGGCCATCGAGAACGCGACTCAGCAAGCCGCTTCCCTGGCGAAAGGCTTTAACGCCAAGCTGGGGCCGGTATACAGCATTCGTTACCATGTCGCCAACTACCAGCCGATGCCGGTAGCGCGCATGTATAAATCTGCGGGTGCGGCAGCGGAAAGTGACGCGGCGCAAACCTATGAACAGCAAAGCATTCACTTTGACGATCAGGTGGATGTGGTATTTGAGTTGCAGCGTAACGCAGCGCAATAACGCAGGCAGGTTTCAGTAAGAAAAAGGTTCGCCGCGGCGAACCTTTTCTATTTAATCCTGGCGCAGAACCTGGCGGCCGTGCTCCAGCAGGGCATCGGTCACTTTACGCATCATGCGGCTCTCCGGCGCGAAGCGGTGCCAGAACAGCATACGGCGCTGGAACAGGCCCGGCGTCAGATCGATCAGTTCACCCGAAGCCAACTCTTTCTCAATCTGCAGATGCGGGATCATACAGCAGGTGGTGCCTTGACGCGCCAATTGCACGAAGGCTTCCGACGAGTTCACGATATGGCAGGGCACGCTGCCCGGCGACAGATCAAAGTTCTGCTGCAGGAAAGCCTGATGCATGTCGTCGAGATGATCGAACGCCACCGCCGGCGCTTTGAGCAGCGCAGAGCGTGTAACCCCGTTCGGGAAGTAGCGCTCGGCAAAACCTTTCGAGGCGACAAACAGATAATCCAGCGCGCCCAGTTGATCCACCAGGCAGCTTGGCAACGGCTGCGGCTGGATACTCACTGCGCCCACCACTTCACCACGGCGCAGGCGTTCCTGAGTGCGGGTTTCGTCTTCTACCTGCAGGTTCAGGCGGATAGGGGAGTCGGTCAGTACCGGTTTCAATGCCGGTAGCAGCCAGGTCGCCAGGCTGTCGGCGTTAACCGCCAGCGACAGCAACAGCGGCGTATCAATACCGGTATCGTTACCCAGCCACTCTTCTTCCAGTAATTCTACCTGGTGCAGCAGCGCCAGCAGCTTTTGGCCCTGCTCGGTCGGGCGTGGCGGCACGGTACGCACCAACAGCGGTTGGCCAAACAGGTTTTCCAACTGCTTGATGCGCTGGGATACTGCCGATTGTGTGATGCAAAGTTTTTGCGCGGCGCGCTCAAAGCCACGCTCACGGATCACCGCGTCCAGCGCTTGTAGCGTTCGATAGTCTGGGCGTTTCATCGGAAAGATATCCCTTAAAGTAAATTGATACAGGCACTATGCCACATCTCTGGTGTATTACAGGTGGAAAATCACCGGGCCATCTTGCCGCACCGCGCCTAAAAATGCGGCCTGGCGTGAAGAAGTGTGATCCTGCCTAAGTGAAAATTAGCGATTTACCCTATAATACGCACACGTTTTCGTACAGAGGCAATGGACATATTATGACGCAGGATGAACTGAAAAAAGCGGTTGGCTGGGCAGCACTGGATTACGTGACCCCGGGCACCATCGTTGGGGTCGGCACTGGCTCGACCGCCGCCCACTTTATTGACGCGCTCGGCTCGATCAAGCACCAGATCGAAGGGGCGGTGTCCAGCTCTGACGCCTCCACCGCCAAGCTGAAAAGCCTCGGTATCCATGTGTTCGACAGCAATGAAGTGGATTCACTGGATATTTATGTCGACGGCGCGGATGAAATCAACCGTCATATGCAGATGATCAAAGGCGGCGGTGCTGCGCTGACGCGTGAAAAAATCATTGCTGCTATCGCGCGCAAATTTATCTGTATTGTTGATTCCAGCAAACAGGTTGAAGTGTTGGGTAAATTCCCGCTGCCGGTAGAAGTGATCCCGATGGCGCGCTCTTACGTCGCGCGTGAGCTGGTGAAGCTGGGCGGGCTGCCGGAATATCGTCAGAATGTCCTGACCGATAACGGCAACGTGATCCTCGATGTGCATAACCTGAGCATCATGGACGCCATCGCGCTGGAAAACAAAATCAACGGCATCGCCGGTGTCGTGACCGTGGGTCTGTTCGCCAACCGGGGTGCCGATGTCGCGCTGGTGGGTACGCCTGACGGCGTGAAAGTGGTCGAGTAATGTAGTACCCCAGCAGGTATGCGGTCTTGGATCCCACCGGGCCGCATAATTCACTGGTTAAAATATCTTTTATTAAAAGCGCCAAATTTGGTGACATATGTCACATTGCGAGCGATAGCTCCACGAAGCTTCTGCCTATTTCTTTCCCTATGGCATTTTCTGCCAGAAACCACCAACAACGCTGAGCCTTGTACTGACGGGCGGGCAATCGTTTGTATTGCCGCCTGCGTTATTTTTGTTATGTTGGATGTGTGCTGTTTCACAACAGCCGCTTCTGAAGTCTGAACATAGGGTCGGGTAAATGGCAAAAGTATCATTGGAGAAAGACAGGATTAAATTCCTGTTGGTGGAAGGGGTTCATCAGAGCACGGTAGATAATCTGCTGGCTGCCGGATATACCAACATTGAATATCACAAAGGTGCGTTAGACACCGAATCGCTTAAGGCATCGATCCGCGATGCTCACTTCGTCGGTATCCGATCGCGCACGAATCTGACCGAAGAAGTTTTCGCTGCCGCAGAGAAGCTGGTGGCGGTAGGCTGTTTCTGTATCGGTACTAACCAGGTTGATTTGAAGGCGGCGACCAAACGCGGCGTTCCGGTGTTTAACGCACCTTTCTCTAATACCCGATCCGTGGCTGAAATGGTGCTGGGCGAACTGCTGCTGATGCTGCGCGGCATTCCGTCCGCCAACGCCAAAGCGCACCGTGGCGAATGGCAGAAACTGGCCGTCGGCTCGTTTGAAGCGCGCGGCAAGAAACTGGGGATTATTGGCTACGGCCATATCGGTACCCAACTGGGGATCCTGGCTGAAGGCCTGGGCATGAAAGTGTTCTTCTACGATATCGAGAACAAGCTGCCGTTGGGCAATGCCCAGCAGGTGCGCCACCTGTCCGATCTGCTCAATATGAGCGACGTAGTGACGCTGCACGTGCCGGAAACCCTGTCGACCAAGAATATGATGGGCGCAGAAGAGCTGGCGTTGATGAAGCCGGGTTCGATTCTGATCAACGCCTCGCGCGGTACCGTGGTGGATATTCCTGAACTGTGCAAAGTATTGGCCAGCAAGCATTTGGCCGGTGCGGCGATCGACGTCTTCCCGGAAGAGCCTGCGACCAACAGCGAGCCGTTCAACTCACCGTTGTGCGAGTTCGACAACGTGATCCTGACCCCGCACATTGGCGGTTCTACTCAGGAAGCGCAGGAGAACATCGGTGATGAAGTGGCCGGCAAGCTGGCGAAATACTCTGACAACGGTTCGACCCTGTCGGCGGTTAACTTCCCGGAAGTGTCACTGCCTGCGCATGGCCCTAACGCCAGCCGCCTGCTGCACATCCATGAAAACCGCCCTGGCGTACTGACGCAGATTAACCAGATCTTTGCTGAAGAAGGGGTGAACATCGCCGCGCAGTACCTGCAAACCGGTCCGGAAATCGGCTATGTGGTTATCGATATCGAAGCAGAAACCGAACGTGCTGATGCTGCACTGCAGCGCATGAAGGCGATTGACGGCACTATCCGTGCTCGCCTGCTGCTCTGATTGAAAACGCGGTGACAAAAAAGGCCGGATTTATCCGGCCTTTTGCTATTCGGCGATCCGCCATGTCCAATTTTTCGATGGGGTAACGATTTCCGGCAGCGGGATATCCCAATGCTCCACCGGCAGCTGTTCCACCTGCTGGCAGTCATGCGCCAACCCGATCGGGTAGGGACCGAGTTGTTGCCAATTTCGCAGAGTGCGGTCGTAAAAACCGCCGCCCATCCCCAAACGCTGGCCCGAGCTGTCAAACGCCACCAACGGCGTCAGCACCACGTCGAGTGACCCGACCGGCAGGACGTTGCGTACATCGAGCTGTGGCTCAAGGATATTGAAACGGTTGTTAATCAGCGGCGTTTCCGGGGTGTATCGCAGGAACAGCAGGTTGCCGGGGCTAAACGGGTGCAATACCGGCAGATAGACTTGCTTGGCCTGTTGCCATAACCGTTCAATCAGTGGACGGGTATCCAACTCGCCGTCAAACGACAAAAATACTGCAATGCTGTGTGCCGCCTGGATGCGTGGATGCTCAGAGATACGATCGGCAGTTTGCAGGGCAAAATTATTTTGTTGTTCAGAGGTTAGGGCGCGTCGACGCTGACGGATTTGGTTACGGATGTTTTGCCGCTGCTGGGCATACTGGGCTTGAAAAGACATAGTCAGCACACTTACCGCTGAGGAAGGGGGAATCTCCGAGATGCCGTCGCAGGCTGTAACCCTTGAACCCATGGTTCAAGGTGAACGTGCTGTCGCAATCTTAAGGCTTCTCGGCGGGCCGAGCATGCACACCGATCGCGGATCATCACATTCTGTTGGTACTAAATATCGGCTCAGGGGACTGGCCCGCTGGCGAACATCTCAGAGAAATTTTGTACTCGTTGCCGAAACCTTGGATTTCAGCAACTTAAGTTATTCGAATTGTGCATCCTGACGTTCAGAGATGCGACCCTGTTCAAGCAATGCCTGTTCAATGGTCTGTTGTAGCATGCGAATGCGTTGTTCCATATTGGACGCATAATCACGGGTTTTCAACCGTTCTTGAGCAAGTTCGTGACAAACATTCAATGCCGCGATGAAAACGAGCTGCTCAGTATTTGTGACTCTAGTGCGAACTTTAAGATCTTGCAACCGTTCGTTAAGATCGACCGCTGCCATGTTCAACGCATCTTGTTGTTCTGGCGGGCAATTGACTCTTAAAGAGCGACCAAAAATTTGAATATCTACTGGTTGTGCAGACATGCCACCTTCCTGCCTAAATTTCGCGCCAGCCTCAACCAACCCCTACCGGGCCGTCTAAAGCGGGCGCCACTATATATACCTCGGTACCAAGATACAACCCCTTTTTCAGTACCTGGTTGTAATCTACTGCGACAGACATTACCAGTCAAAAAAGGGTTTCAAAATGCGTATTTAGCTTCATTTTGTTCCCTGCCGGCAGTGTGTGAGATCTGACACATCACGATTATAACTAGCCACTGAGGTGTCGTGCTTATCTGGTACAGCGACGGACCTTGGTGGTAGCATAACACGAACTTATCCTGCCAACGATGACGAATACGCATGTCTATACAGAATACATTTCCAAGTTACCAATCTTTGACCCTTGCCCTTAACCAGCAAGCGGTGGCGTTGACCGCAGCAGAAATGCACGGCCTGATCAGCGGCCTGCTGTGCGGTGGCAGCCGCGACGCCGGCTGGCAGTCGCTGGTGTACGATCTGACTAACGAAGGCGTGGCCTTCCCGCAGGCATTGAGCCAACCTCTCCAGCAACTTCATGAAATCACGCGTGAAACGCTGGAAGACGACGATTTCATGTTCCAGTTGATGATGCCGGAAGGCGAGACGGTCAGCGTGTTCGATCGCGCCGACGCGTTGAGCGGTTGGGTGAACCATTTCCTGCTCGGGCTCGGCATGATGCAGCCGAAACTGGCTCAGGTGAAAGACGAAGTGGGTGAGGCGATCGACGATCTGCGCAACATCGCCCAACTCGGTTATGAAGAAGACGAAGACCAGGAAGAGCTTGAGCACTCTCTGGAGGAAGTGGTGGAGTATGTGCGGATGGCGGCCATTTTGTGCCACACCGAATTTACCCGCCGTAAGCCGACGGCACCGGAAAATGCCAAACCGACCTTGCACTAAATACCCGATTTCACGACCTTAAGGCCGTGAGCACAGGCAGATTGATTTCAGGAGAAGGTGATGACTCAGCAGGAATTCAACAGCCGCCGTCAGGCGCTGTTGGCGAAAATGGCTCCGGCCAGCGCGGCGATTATTTTCTCTGCGCCGGAAGCAACGCGCAGTGCCGATACTGAATATCCTTACCGTCAGAACAGCGATTTTTGGTACCTGACCGGCTTCAATGAGCCGGAAGCGGTGCTGATTCTGGTGAAGAGTGACGAGACGCATAACCACAGCGTGCTGTTCAACCGGGTACGCGATCTGGCGGCGGAAACCTGGTTTGGCCGCCGTCTGGGCCAGGATGCCGCTCCGGCGAAGCTGAGTGTGGATCGCGCTCTGCCGTTCAATGAAATCAATGACCAATTGCCTCTGTTGCTCAATGGCCTGGACGTGGTTTACCACGCGCAGGGCCAATACGCCTATGCCGATCAAATCCTGTTCGACGCGCTTGACAAGCTGCGCAAGGGCTTCCGTCAGAACCTTCAGGCACCGGCGACCCTGACCGACTGGCGTCCGTGGCTGCATGAAATGCGCCTGTTCAAGTCGTCCGAAGAGATGGTTATCATGCGCCGTGCCGGTGAAATCAGTGCACTGGCCCATACCCGCGCGATGGAAAAATGCCGTCCCGGGATGTTCGAATATCAGCTTGAGGCGGAAATTCATCATGAGTTTACTCGCCTTGGCGCGCGTTCCCCGTCCTACAACACCATTGTCGGCGGTGGGGACAACGCCTGCATCCTGCATTACACCGAGAACGAAAGCGAATTGCGCGATGGCGATCTGGTGTTGATCGACGCCGGCTGTGAGTTTAAAGGCTATGCCGGCGATATCACCCGTACCTTCCCGGTCAACGGCAAATTCAGTCGACCGCAGCGCGCGGTGTATGACATCGTGCTGGCGTCACTGACGCGGGCGTTGGAGATGTTCAAACCGGGCATCAGCATCCGCGTGGTGAATGATGAAGTCGTGCGCATTATGATCACCGGGATGGTGGAGCTGGGGATCCTGAAAGGCGAAGTCGAACAGTTGATTGCCGAACAGGCCCATCGTCCGTTCTATATGCACGGCCTTGGTCACTGGTTGGGGCTGGATGTGCACGATGTCGGCCATTATGGCACGCCGGATCGCGACCGTACGCTGGAGCCGGGCATGGTGTTGACCGTTGAACCGGGGCTGTACATTGCGCCGGATGCCGACGTGCCGGAGCAATATCGCGGCATGGGCATTCGTATTGAAGACGATATCCTGATCACCGCGACCGGCATTGAGAACCTGACGGCCAGCGTAGTGAAAGATGCTGACGCCATCGAAGCACTGATGGCGGCGGCAAGGTAATAGCATGAGTGTAATCATCGTTGGCGGTGGTATGGCGGGCGCGACTTTGGCGTTGGCCATTTCATCGCTTACTCAGGGACGATTGGCGGTTGATCTGGTCGAAGCAACCCGACCGGACGACCGCAGCCATCCGGGATTTGACGCCCGCGCCATTGCCCTGGCGCAGGGCACCTGTCAGCAGTTGACGCGCATCGGCGTTTGGCCGGCGCTGCGTGACTGTGCGACGGCCATCACCCAGGTGCACGTTAGCGATCGCGGCCACGCCGGGTTCGTTAATTTGCACGCGCAGGATTATCAGGTCGACGCGTTGGGGCAGGTGATTGAGCTGCACGACGCCGGTCAACGGTTGTTTGCTTTGCTGGCCAAGGCACCTGGCGTCACGCTGCATTGTCCGGCCCGAGTGGTCGATGTAGTGCGCACGGCGGAGCAGGCCGAAGTGCTGCTGGATAACGGCCGGCGTATCAGCGGGAAACTGCTGGTGGCGGCAGACGGCTCGCGTTCGGCGCTGGCACAGGCCTGTAATGTGCAGTGGCAGCAAAATGACTACCCACAGTTTGCTACCATCGCCAATGTCACCACCGCCGAGCATCCGCAGGGGCGCGCTTTTGAACGCTTTACCCGGTACGGGCCGCTGGCATTATTGCCGATGTCTCAGGGACGAAGCTCACTGGTGTGGTGCCATGCGCGTGAAGATCGCCAGCAGGTTGACGGCTGGGACGACGAACGTTTTATCAGTGAATTGCAGCAGGCATTTGGCTGGCGCCTGGGGCGCATCCTTCGCGCCGGGAAACGTCATAGCTATCCGCTCAGCCTGCTGACCGCCAATCAGCATGTCAGCCATCGCCTGGCACTGGTGGGCAATGCCGCGCAGACGCTGCATCCGATTGCCGGGCAGGGGTTCAACCTCGGCCTGCGTGACGTGATGTCGCTGGCGGAAACCCTGGCCGAGGCGCAGCAGGCCGGAGAAGATCCCGGTGGCTATGCGCTGTTGGGGCGTTATCAACAACGGCGGCAGCAAGATCAGCAGGCGACCATCGGCGTGACAGACGGCTTGATCCGGCTGTTCGCCAATCGCTACGGCCCCCTGGTGGTCGGTCGCAATCTGGGCCTGATGGCGATGGCCCGGCTACCGGCGGTGCGAGACGCCTTCGCCAAGCGCACTTTGGGCTGGGTCGATCGCTAAGCGGTGTATTAGCAGGGGCGTAGCGTGCTGCGCCCAAAGCGCTGGGCAATGGCACAGCGAGTCATTTAAGGAAATTAAGCAGCATGCAATCATTTGACGTGGTTATCGCCGGCGGCGGTATGGTGGGGCTGGCTCTGGCCTGTGGTTTGCAGGGCAGCGGTCTGCGCGTTGCGGTGCTGGAACAGCAGCAACCGGACATGATGCCGCCGCAACCACAGCCGGAACTGCGCGTTTCCGCTATCAATGCCGCCAGCGAGCGCCTGCTGCAGCACATTGGCGTGTGGGACGAGATCCTCAACCTGCGCGCCAGCGCCTATAACGCGATGGAAGTCTGGGATCGCGATAGCTTCGGCAAAATAGCCTTCCGTGGTGACGAGTGCGGCTTCAGTCATCTCGGTCATATCATCGAGAACTCGGTGATCCAGCAGGCGTTGTGGAAACGGGCGGAAAGCCTGAGCGACGTTACGCTGATTACCCCGGCGGCGCTCAAGCAGGTAGCCTGGGGCGAAAACGACGCTTTTATCACCCTGGAAGATGGCCGCATGCTGACTGCCCGGTTGGTGATCGGGGCCGACGGTGCCCATTCCTGGCTGCGTCAGCATGCCGATATCCCGCTAACCTTCTGGGATTATCGCCACCATGCGCTGGTGGCCACTATCCGCACTGAAGAACCGCATTTGGCAACGGCGCGGCAAGTGTTCCACGGCGATGGCATTCTGGCGTTTCTGCCATTCAGCGATCCGCATTTAAGCTCGATCGTCTGGTCGGTGGCGCCGGAGGAGGCGGAGCGGCTCAAGCAACTGGAGCCGGAGCAGTTTAACCGCGAGCTGGCGATGGCTTTTGACCTGCGCCTCGGTGCCTGCACGGTGGAAAGTGAACGTCAGACCTTCCCATTGACCGGGCGTTATGCCCGCAGCTTTGCCGCGCACCGGCTGGCGCTGGTAGGCGATGCAGCACATACCGTGCATCCGCTGGCGGGTCAGGGGGTGAATCTGGGCTTTATGGATGCCGCCGAGTTGATCGCCGAACTGCGCCGTTTGCAACGCCAGGGCAAGGATATTGGCCAACATCTGTATCTGCGTCGTTACGAGCGTCGCCGCAAACACGGCGCGGCGGTGATGCTGGCCAGCATGCAGGGGTTCCGCGAACTGTTTGATGGCAACCATCCGGCGAAAAAGCTGCTGCGTGATGTCGGGTTACGCCTGGCCGATAGCCTGCCGGGCGTGAAGCCCAGATTGGTACGCCAGGCGATGGGCCTTAATGACCTGCCGGAGTGGCTGGCCTGACCGCTGTCTGAGAGAGGTGTCAGGCCTCTCTGCCTTATTTCCCCGAATTAACCTCGATCCCAAAGGCGCACCCCTGCGCCTGAGACCCATGGCTTTTCCTTATAAAACCCTTCATTTGAAAAAATCTAATTTCAGGTTGATTTTGTCATTAGTTTTTCTAATTCCATGTTCGGTTATCAAAAGTCGAAATTCCGTATCCTGGCTTGGGTTTGTTATATAACTTCGGATTTTTGGTGCTCTAATTGTTGGTTTTGTGCCTTAAAGCGCATTTTTCCAGTCAAAAACTCTGCACACTAGCCCGGCAATTTACTGGCTTTGAGCGACGCCAAACCTATTTTTACTTATGGTTAATGAGGTCGTTCGGTGATAACGTCAGGGTAAAGGTATCGTTTGCGTCGCGGCGGTTAGCCGCAGTTTTTGCACGTTTCGGCGCAGCGTTTCTGTTGGGCAGTCAGTGCACTATGCAATCCGGCCGCGAGCCATTATCTGATGTATTGCGTAGCAGCACCCTATCTTCAGCTTCTGAGTGAAATGAGGGAAAAGATGGCAAAGCAAACCCCACTGTACGACCAGCACGTGGCGTGCGGTGCGCGCATGGTAGATTTTCATGGCTGGATGATGCCGCTGCATTACGGCTCCCAGATCGATGAGCACCACGCCGTGCGTCAGGATGCCGGTATGTTCGACGTCTCCCATATGACCATTGTGGATCTGCGCGGTGCCCGCACCCGCGAGTTCCTGCGTTATCTGCTGGCGAATGACGTCGCCAAGCTCACTCAACCTGGCAAAGCGCTGTACACCGGTATGCTGAATGCGTCCGGCGGCGTGATTGACGACCTGATTGTTTACTTCCTTACCGAAGACTATTTCCGCCTGGTGGTGAACTCCGCCACGCGCGACAAAGACCTGGCCTGGATCGAAGAACACGCAGCCCCTTACGGCGTAGCCCTGACGGTGCGTGACGATCTGGCGCTGGTTGCGGTGCAGGGCCCACAGGCCAAAGAACGCGCCGCCACCTTATTTACCCCGGAGCAAAAAAACGCGGTTGAAGGCATGAAGCCATTCTTCGGCGTACAGGCCGGGGATCTGTTTATCGCCACCACCGGTTATACCGGTGAAGCAGGCTATGAAATCGCCCTGCCGAAAGAGCAGGTGGTTGATTTTTGGCAGAAACTGCTGGCCGCAGGCGTTAAGCCGGCCGGTCTGGGCGCACGCGACACCCTGCGTCTGGAAGCGGGTATGAACCTGTACGGGCAAGAAATGGACGAAGGTATTTCGCCACTGGCCGCCAACATGGGCTGGACCATTGCCTGGCTGCCGGAAGATCGTCAGTTTATCGGCCGCGAAGCGCTGGAAAAACAGCGTGAGGTGGGCACCGAACAACTGGTCGGCTTGATCATGACGGAAAAAGGCGTATTACGTAATGAGCTGCCGGTGCGTTTCACCGATGAAGCTGGCCAGACGCATGAAGGGATTATCACCAGCGGTTCATTCTCACCGACCCTGGGCTTCAGTATTGCCCTGGCCCGTGTGCCCGCCGGTATCGGTGAGCAGGCCATCGTACAGATCCGTAACCGCGAAATGCCGGTCAAGGTGACTAAACCAGGATTCGTTCGTGCCGGTAAGCCACTGACCAATTAATTTTTTGTTTATTGATTCTTTATTTCTTCGAAGGAGTAGCTGGCGATGAGCAATGTGCCAACAGAATTGAAATACGCATCTTCCCATGAGTGGGTGCGCGATGCAGGTAATGGCGAATACGTGGTAGGTATTACCGAACACGCGCAGGAACTGCTGGGCGATATGGTGTTTGTCGACCTGCCGGAAGCGGGCCGTGAAGTTGCCGCTGGCGAAGATTGTGCAGTAGCGGAGTCGGTGAAAGCCGCTTCCGATATCTATGCGCCAATCAGCGGCGAAATCATCGCCGCCAACGATGCGCTGGAAAGTTCCCCGGAGCTGGTCAACAGCGATCCGTACGGTGAAGGCTGGCTGTTCCGCATCAAGGCTTCCGACAGTGCCGAACTTGGCAAGCTGCTGGATGCCGGTGCGTATCAGGCTTCTATCGACGAGTAAGCGTTGCAACGCCCCGGGCCGATTGGCCGGGGCGTTTTAGTTATAGATCAGGCTATATCCCGTACCCCGTAAGCATTCAGGAATTTGTAGCAATGACTCAGACACTCAGCCAACTTGAACACAGCGAAGCGTTCATCGAACGCCACATCGGCTCTTCTGCGCAGCAACAGCAGCAGTTGCTGGAAGCGGTGGGTGCACGCTCACTCAGCGCGCTGATCCAACAGATTGTGCCGGCAGACATTCAACTGCCTGCGCCGCCGCCGGTGGGCGATGCGGCTACTGAACATCAGGCGCTGGCCGAACTGAAGGCGATTGCCTCGCAGAATCAGCGCTACAAATCCTATATCGGTATGGGCTACAGCGCGGTGCTGACGCCGCCGGTGATCCTGCGCAACATGCTGGAAAACCCAGGCTGGTACACCGCTTATACTCCTTATCAGCCGGAAGTGTCGCAGGGCCGTCTTGAGGCACTGTTGAACTTCCAGACCGTGACTCTCGATCTGACCGGTCTGGATCTGGCCTCCGCTTCATTGCTGGACGAAGCCACCGCGGCAGCCGAAGCGATGGCGTTGGCCAAACGCGCCAGCAAGCTGAAAGACGCCAACCGCTTCTTCGTGGCTGACGACGTGCATCCGCAGACACTGGACGTAGTACGTACCCGCGCCGCCACCTTCGGTTTTGAAGTGATTGTCGATAAAGCCGAGAAGGTGCTGGAACTGCAGGGCGTGTTTGGCGTGCTGCTGCAACAGGTTGGCACTACCGGTGAATTGCACGATTACAGCGCACTGCTGGCGGAACTGAAAAACCGTAAAATCGGCACCAGCGTGGCTGCCGACATTATGGCACTGGTGCTGTTGACCGCACCGGGCAAACAGGGCGCCGACGTGGTATTCGGCTCCGCGCAGCGCTTTGGCGTGCCGATGGGCTACGGTGGCCCACACGCCGCCTTCTTCGCCTGCCGTGACGAATTCAAGCGTTCGATGCCGGGTCGCATCATCGGCGTTTCCCGCGATGCCGCCGGTAACACCGCGCTGCGCATGGCGATGCAAACCCGTGAGCAACATATCCGTCGCGAAAAAGCCAACTCGAATATCTGTACCTCGCAGGTACTGCTGGCCAACATCGCCAGCCTGTATGCGGTGTACCATGGCCCGCAGGGCCTGCAGCGCATTGCCGGGCGTATCCATCGCCTGACCGACATTCTGGCCGCCGGGCTGCAACAGGCCGGGCTGCAATTGCGCCACAAAACCTGGTTCGACACCCTGACGGTGGAAGTGAAAGACAAGGCCGCAGTGCTGGAACGTGCGCTGAGCTTTGGCATCAACCTGCGCACCGACATTCACGGTGCGGTAGGTATCACGCTGGACGAAACCACTTCACGTGAAGACGTACAAACGCTGTTCGCCTTGCTGGCGGGCGACGATCACGGTCTGGACATCGACGCACTGGACGTAGCGGTAAGCAAAAACAGCCAGTCGATCCCGGCGGGCATGCTGCGTCAGGATCCGATCCTGACCCACCCGGTATTCAACAGCTATCACAGCGAAACCGAGATGATGCGTTATATGCACCGTCTGGAGCGCAAGGATCTGGCGCTAAACCAGGCGATGATCCCGCTCGGTTCCTGCACCATGAAGCTGAACGCCGCGGCTGAAATGATCCCGATTACCTGGCCTGAATTTTCCGAGTTGCACCCGTTCTGCCCGCCAGAGCAGGCAGCAGGTTATCAGCAGATGATCGGCCAGTTGTCACAGTGGCTGGTGCAACTGACCGGTTACGACGCGGTTTGCATGCAGCCGAACTCCGGCGCGCAGGGTGAATACGCCGGGCTGCTGGCGATCCGTCATTACCATGAAAGCCGTAACGAAGCCGGCCGTCATATCTGCCTGATCCCAAGCTCCGCGCACGGTACCAACCCGGCTTCTGCCCAAATGGCAGGGATGAGCGTGGTGGTGGTGGCCTGCGACAAGAACGGCAACATCGATCTGCACGATCTGCGCGTCAAGGCAGAGCAAGCGGGCGAAGAGCTGTCTTGCATCATGGTGACTTACCCGTCGACCCACGGCGTGTATGAAGAAACTATCCGTGAAGTGTGCCAAATCGTTCATCAGTTCGGCGGTCAGGTGTACCTCGACGGTGCCAACATGAATGCTCAGGTGGGCATCACCACGCCAGGCTATATCGGTGCGGATGTCTCACACCTTAACCTGCATAAAACCTTCTGTATCCCGCACGGCGGCGGCGGTCCAGGCATGGGGCCAATCGGTGTAAAAGCGCATTTGGCACCGTTCGTTCCAGGCCACAGCGTAGTGCAGATCGACGGTGTGCTTACTCAGCAGGGCGCAGTATCCGCTGCACCGTTCGGCAGCGCCTCGATTTTGCCAATCAGCTGGATGTATATCCGCATGATGGGCGCGGAAGGGCTGAAGCAGGCGAGCCAGGTGGCAATTCTTAATGCCAACTACATTGCGACCCGTCTGAAAGACGCTTACCCGGTGCTGTATACCGGTCGCGATCACCGTGTGGCGCATGAATGTATTCTCGACATTCGTCCGCTGAAGGAAGAGACCGGCATCAGCGAAATGGATATTGCCAAACGCTTGATTGACTACGGTTTCCATGCGCCGACCATGTCGTTCCCGGTAGCGGGCACGCTGATGGTTGAGCCAACCGAATCGGAAAGCAAAGTAGAACTGGATCGCTTTATCGACGCGATGCTGGCTATCCGCGGCGAGATTGATCGGGTGGCGAAAGGTGAATGGCCGCTGGAAGACAACCCATTGGTGAACGCGCCGCACATTCAGGCGGAACTGGTCAGCGACTGGCAGCATGCTTACAGCCGCGAACTGGCGGTATTCCCTATCGCCGGTGTGCGCGAGAACAAATACTGGCCGAGCGTTAAGCGTCTGGATGACGTGTATGGCGACCGTAACCTGTTCTGTTCCTGCGTACCGATGAGCGAATACGAATAAGCTCTACTGCAATTATATGTTCAAGAGGCAGCGCTTTATGCGCTGCTTTTTTTTGCCCGCCACGCCATATGCTTTTCTTGCTTATATATTTGATATATTGCTAATTATCTTATTTTTTGTGCAGCTCTCCGCAGTTTGTTTCCAATCGGGTTCAAGACGCTTTCCGGTATACATTCCGTTTAAACTCGCGTGGTTAAATTGACATCAGCAAAATATTTTGCAGGGAAAATTTACTCACAAGGAGTGTCCTATGAAAAGGTTGGCTATCGCAATCATTGCGGCTTTACCCTTCTGCTCCGCGCAGGCGGTTGAAAGTTATGAAGTGAGAAATAACAGCGGGCAAACGGTATTTAAACTGAATTTCTATACTCCCACCGATGACGGCTATTTTACTGATGAAGGTGTTCCCCAGCACTCATCCTGGGTATTGGACGAGGCGCAAAAGGCGCAGGTCATCAGCGCCGCACAGCGCTGGGCCGATATTATCAAGCCCAAGCCAGGCCAATTGCCGGGGGTGATCAACGTCGGTACTTTTGACGAAAAAAATGCCGGCGCGATGAGTCAAAACGTCAGTGACGACACCTTTAGTCTGACCCAACTTCAGGCCGTGCTGCAGGGGCAAGAAGCGGGCGAGTTGGACAGTGGTGCTCACGCCATCGTCCGCATTGGCAAGCTGGATTTTACTCCTTCACAGGCTTTACCAGCACAGATCCCGACCGATCACCGTACCGATCTGGAAGTCACCCTATTTCATGAAATTGCCCATGCGTTGGGAATTAGTAACGAGGCCGCGGTAGTCGATGGTGTGACCCAGTTCGGCCCGACGCAAGGGAGCTGGACATCGCATCTGTTTGACGACAACGGCAACCCTGCCCAGCCGGGGCAGGCTATTGTGTGCAAAGCTTGCGAGGGGCCGGACAATCCTTCCGCTTTTGACGTGCGCAAGGATCAGGGTTATTTCGCTGGCAGCCATGTCAAAGAGGTGCTGGAAGGTGCGATGCCAGGGGTTCCGGTGCGTATCCTCGACGTATTTGGCGATTTGGATGACGATTACATGTCCCACATCGAGCTGGATCGCAGCCTGATGAGCCACCAAAACTACCGCAATTACACCTCAATGATGGAAGCCGAATTGGCACTGTTGCAGGACATGGGGTACGACATCGACCGGCGTAACTTTTTTGGCCGCTCGGTTTATGGCAGTGGTCTGGATGTGGTTAACCAGCAAGGGTATTTCGCGCGTAACGCCGCAGGCACTGCGTATATCGATGGTGAAGCCAATACCGCAGCCCGGGGCGTCGGGTTGCATATCTACGGCAGTAACAATCGGATAGAGCAACGTGGCGACCTGCTGGCCGATGGCGTGGCCGCCGCCGGTATTCGCGTCGACGGTGCGGGCAATACGCTCAGCATCGCGCCGGGTACCCAGGTGCAGGCCAACGGTGACTACGGCACCGGCTTGTTGGTGGCTTACGGCGATCGGCACAATATTATTCAACGTGGCAGTTTGGAGGCGATCGGCAAAGAAGGGGTCGCTACGCGTCTGGATTTTGGCAACAACCTGTTGGGCAATGACGCCGAATACCGCGGCTCCTATATCTGGCAGTGGGGCGGGCTCGACTTGTCCAAATACCGGGCGGCACCGCTGGTGTCCAATTTTGATATCACCGGCTCGCTGAAGGGCAGTAAAGCGGCTATCTACCAGTCCGAGAATGCATTGGCCAGCGCAATCAACGTGATGCGCGGTGCCGATATTCAGGGCGATATCATTTCTGACTATGCCCAATGGGACGAAAATAATCAGGCGCGGCTTACCCGTTTAACCTTTGGTCTGCAGCCGGATGCGCTGGGGCAAGTGACCGCTGTGGCGGATAGCGGTTTTGATTTTACCTATAACGGCAATATTCGCGGTAAGGATAATTTGGCGCTGGTGGCCGAGGGCGGGAAAACCACTTTAAACGGCGATCATCAGGTGTATAGCGTGGACATTGAACCGGGCGCCCAGTTGGCGGGCAATAGCCGTTATGAGCTGTCGGATGCCGGGTTGTTCACCAATAACGGCTTGCTGACTACCGGTTCGCCTTTTGGCCTGGTTTCTATCATTGGTGATTACCTGCAGGGGCCACAGGGGCGTTTGCAACTGATGTTCGACAATCTCGGGCGTGGTGATCGGGTGCAAATCAGCGGAACGTCCAGTTTGGGGGGGACCTTGACGTTGATGCCGGTAACGGGCTGGTATGCATCCGACTGGAAGTTGAACAGCGCTTCTCTGCTGCAAATGGGGCAGGTCAGCGGTGAGTTCAGTCAAATCAGCGTGCAGACGCAATCACCGACGTTGAGCTTCAATGCAGCGCCGTTAGCGGCCGGGGAATATCAAATCAGTGCGACCCGCGGGGCATCTGCCTACAGCCAGTATGCGCAAAGTGCGAATGAGCGAAATGTCGGGCTGGCGTTGGCCCGCGCGGCGGCGACAGCGGGTGATGATATGCGTCCGTTGCTGACAGCGCTGGATTTCTCCACCCCTGATGGCAAGCAGGTTAACGGCGCTTTGGCGCAACTGGAGCCGTCGGCCTACAACAGCCTGATCCAGGCCTCTTTTGATCGTGAGCGTCAGTTAACCCGTGCGTTGACGGCGCCGGAACGTAATCTGACTTTGCCCCCGGTCGACGACGAGCAAGACTGGATAAGCTTTGCTCTGCCTTATGGGGGCGGGAACTGGCAGCGCAATGCGGGCAATATCACGGGTTATAACGCATCGCGTTATGGCGTGCTGTTTGGGGCAGAGAAACGCAACGTACTGGTTCCAGGGCTGACCACCGGTTTCCATGCGGCGGTTGGCGGGCAAACCGTCAATGCCAAAAGCGCCGATCGGGCGCGAACGCACAGCACGTCGTTTGATGTCGGTCTGCAGTTCAGCTTCGCGCAGGATCCCATGACCGGGCCGTTTGCCTATGGCCTGGGGCGTTTGGGGGCTGAGGATAATCATATGAAGCGTCAGTTTGATGTTGCCGGTATAAGCGGAACCAGCAAGAGTGACTGGACTGCCTGGAACGGTTCATTAACCCTGGGTGGCGGCTATCACTTTGCATTGACCGAGTCGTTTAGCTTCGGCCCGGTGGCGGCTTTGGATTATACCGCCACCAAGCATCGTACAATTAAAGAGTCCGGCTCTGGCACTGTGCCAATGCAGATGAAGGGCCGTTATGCCGATTCACTGCAAAGTACGCTGGGCGTTGAGGCGTTGTATCAGGGGACTCCGGCTTTGTCTGCCACCCTGCGTCTTGGTTGGCAGCATGAGTTGTTGAGCAACAATGTCACCCAACGTGCACAGTTCGCTGGTTATGACGCCTCTGCTTTTGATAGCAAAAGCACTTTGGCCGGGCGTGATGGGTTGGCGGCGCAGGCGGGTGTGCAATATCAGCTTACTAAAGATGTTTCTGTCGGGGCCGGCCTTTCCAGCGAGCTGTTCCGTCAGGGCAGCAATTCGTTAGAGGGCAATCTGTCCGTGAACTGGCGCTTCTGATTTCTTCAGCAGGTTGCCGCTGAGTAAAACCCCATAACACATTCGGCAAAGCGTGTTATCAAGGGACACTGCATGATGCTGTGTCCCTTTTTTATTGTCGCTGCATAGCAACCCACACGGAATAAGGAGCAATGATGAGAGCTGCAATAGTGAACGCGTTAGGTCAGGCACCGGTATTTGGCCATGCGGATGAGCCGCAAGCAAAAGAGGGGGAAACCCTGATAGAGGTGATTGTCGCCGGTATCAAACAGTTGGATCGTGCCATGGTAGCGGGAACCCATTACTCCAGCCCGAAAGTTTTACCCATCGTGCCCGGTACCGATGGCGTTGGCTATGCGCCGGATGGTCAGCGGGTTTATTTCGCCTCTTTCCGGCAGCCGCACGGTGCTCTGGCGGAGCGCACCGTCGCTTCCTGGACTGTGCCGGTGCCGAAGGGGGTGGATGACGCTACCGCTGCCGCATTGATTAACCCGGCATTCGCCGCCTGGCTGCCGCTGCACTGGCGTGCCGAGCTTCAGGCGGGCGAAACGGTGCTGATTATTGGCGCGACCGGCACCTCTGGCAAGCTGGCGGTGGCGGCGGCTCGTCAGGCTGGCGCAGGGCGGATTGTCGCTGCGGGCCGTCGTCAGAACGTGCTGGATGCGTTGGATGTCGATGCTACGGTGGACCTCAGTCTGGAAGGGGATGCATTGGTGCAGGCTTTTGCTGCTGCCGCAGGGCCAAAAGGCTATCAGGTGATTGTCGATTACATCTGGGGTACGGCGACCGAAGCGCTGCTGGCTACGCTGAGCAACCACGACCTGTCTTCCTATGCCGGGGGACGCGGCATTCGCCTGGTCAATGTAGGTTCAATGGCCGGGCCAGACATTCGCTTGCCGGCGGCAGTTCTGCGCAGCAACCAACTGCAGATTATGGGCAGCGGTACCGGCAACTTCCCGCCGGTGGCTGAGATGCAGAGATATGCCAGTGAGATCCTGGCGTTGGCGGCTACCGGGCAGATTTCGGTCGAAACACAGGAACACAACTTGTCCGAGATTGCCGAAGTGTGGGATCTGAACAAGAAAAGCGACGTGCGCTCGGTGATCCGCATTGCCGGATAGCTATTTTCTGTTAATGGGCAAATAGGATTTTGCCCATTAACTATGATTATTAAATCAATATGATAGCGCGGTGCTAACACGGGCGATGTTGGTTTAACTCTCCGATGACGCCAGGTAATTCTCCGGCAGATCAATAACGAACCCGATACCGCGTTCATCAAGCCCTTCGGCTACCCGCAGTTGCGCACCGATTTTATCCGCCAGATTTTTGGCAATCGCCAGCCCCAGACCGCTACCGATTTGCAGAGTACCGGGCACGCGATAAAAACGTTCGAATAACCGTTTATGGTATTCAGGGTTAATACCGGGGCCATTGTCTCGCAGAGTAATATAGCAACCCAGTGGCGATAGCGAACGGATGTTGGCTTCGATTCGGCCACCCTCAGGTGCGTACTTGATGGCGTTTTCCAACAGGTTGGTAAAAATGGTAATCAGTGAGTGACGATCGGTATCAATCATCACATTTTCACTGCCATCCAGCGAGAGTTCGACGTTCTTCTCCAGCGCATAGGGTACATGCTGGGCAATGCATTTACTGATTTCCGCGTGGATATTCACTGTTTCAATCTTCAGCGGGAAGTCTTCCGACTCCAGTTTGGCCAGGTCAATCAGCTGGCGCGAAAGCGATGCGGCGCGATCCAACCCCTGCTGCATGTCTTCAATGATTTCCTGCCGTTCGGTTTTATCCGCCACCTGGGTCAACAGGTGCAACTGTGCCAGCACGGCGGCGATCGGGGTGCGCAGCTCATGCGCCGCATCGGCCATAAAGCGCTTTTCACGTTGATTGGCAGCATCGATGCGCGCCATCAGCTTATTGATTTCCAAAACGATTGGCCGGATTTCTTGATATTGTTCGGCCGCATTGATTGGAGACAGCGTACCGGGCTTGCGATCAGAGATCATTCTGGCAATTTGCCGCAGTGGCCGCAGGCTGAAATAGGCGGTGAACAGCAAAGTGACAATGATGGCTGCCAGAGTGACCAACAGCGGGATCGCGGTGCTTTCTGCCGGGTTGCCGAAAATAGTGGTGCGGTTGTCAAAGGATTCGCCGACGATCACCCTAAATTGCTGTTTATCGCTCCAACTGCCGGCAATATGCCATTTCACATTGGCGTAGCTGATGGTGCCTGACAGCACTGATGGGGGCAGGAGCAGCGGTTTTTCCTGTGACGGTGAGGCGTAAAGCATCTGGTTGTTGCTATCGTAAACCACAAATAGCGGACGGTAGTCTATTTCGTCCTGCATGCCGTTTTTGATCGAGTCGATATACATGACTTCGATATCTTTAATCACCTCAAGATAACTGCGGTTGGTCACATCGGTCTTATCGAGAATATTGGCGATGCCGCGTGCGACAATGCGTTGCTGATTATCTAAATACTTTTCCGCGTCGGGGTAATATGAATATTTTACCCAACCTACTAATGCGGCCCAGAGCAGTAATATGGCTAAGACCTGAAAAATAATGGTGCGCATAAAAAAGGATTTAAAACTTATCATCCCAGAATCTCTTTTTTTAATAAATAGCCGATGCCACGCACGGTGATAATTTTTTCCTTGCCAATCTTGCGCCGCAAGTTATGCATATGCACCTCCAGAGAATTACTTTCAACGCTGTCGCCATGGCCGAACAGGCTCTGCTCCAGTGCGGTTTTACGCACCACGGTGCCGGCGCAGCGCATCAGTTCATGCAGCAGCCGGTACTCCTTTTTCGATAACAGCAGCAGTTCGTCATCCAGCGTCACCTGGTGATTGATGGGGTCCAGATACAGATTGCCCAGGCTCCAGGTTTGGGAGGCAAACCCGGCCATGCGGCGGTTAACCGCCTTCACGCGTGATATCAACTCGGGCAAGGCGAAAGGTTTGGCCAGAAAGTCGTCCGCGCCGGAGTCCAGGCTATTGACCAGGCTTTCGATACGGTCGCGGGCGGTCAGAATAATGATCGGGATATTTTGTCCGGCTGCTCGCCACTCGACCAGTTTTTTTAATCCATCCCCGTCAGGCAGGGTCAGGTCCAACAGCATTAAATCGAAACTGCCCTGTGAGAGCCTGGTTTGCGCATCATGCACCAGCCGCACCCAGCATAGCTCAAAGCCCGCCAGCTCTAATGCACGGCACAGGGCCTTGCCCAATTGCAGATCGTCTTCCACTAACAATATGTTCACGGGGTATCCGGTTTATGTCACGGCGCTGGCGGCTATATAACTACAACCATCATGGGAAGACAACGGCGTCATCCTTTTAGCACCATCGTTCTTAAGCAAACCTTAATCTGGGATTAATTTGGCGTTAAGGGAACGTCGATATATTTCGCGTACGCTGACTCCTGCATAAATCATCAGGGGAGGGAAACATGCGTGTCGACAACTTTTCAATGGTGGTTACCTGTACAGGCGCAATTTTATTGTTGGCGTTGGTCACTATGCCTGCCCACGTTGGCGCGCAAGGGGGGAATCATCCCACCCGAATTTCCTCGCCCTTGCCGCATATTCAGCATGCGGCATCCCTGACTTTTTATAAAAGCTTAAAACCACGAATTAAAAAACAACTGCGTCGTTGGGTGCAGTTATAAGGTTTATTTTAATAGGGAAACAAGTGGAAAATACCTTTGGATATTCTGCAGCATGAATATCTATACTCTGTTGGATAAGGTGGCTGAGCGTCAGCTATCGCTTTTGACTTCCCAACCAGAGAAAGGAACAGCATGACTAAAGTTGCATTGGTCACCGGCGCCAGCCGGGGTATTGGCCGCGCTACGGCTCTGCTGCTGGCCCGTCAGGGTTATGCAGTGGGCGTTAACTATCTGAAGGATGAAGTTGCAGCGCAACAGGTGGTCGCGGAGATAGCATCACTGGGCGGTCGGGCGCTGGCGCTGCGGGCCGATATTGGCGATGAAAACCAGGTGGTGGCAATGTTTAGCCAACTGGATGCTACCCTTGGCCCGATTGACGCACTGGTCAACAATGCCGGTATTCTGTTTCAGCAGTCGAGCATTGAGCAACTGACCGCCGAGCGTATCAACAAGGTCTTGACCACCAACGTCACCGGCTATTTTCTCTGTAGTCGTGAGGCGGTGATGCGTATGGCGCATCGTCATGGTGGACAGGGCGGGGCCATCGTCAACGTTTCTTCCGCCGCCGCTCGTTTAGGGGCTCCGTGGGAGTATATCGACTATGCCGCATCAAAGGGGGCCGTCGACACCCTGACCACCGGACTGGCGCTGGAGGTGGCGGCACAAGGTATTCGCGTTAACTCGGTGCGGCCGGGGTGCATTTACACCGAGATGCATGCCAGTGGCGGTGAGCCGGGGCGCGTTGACCGGGTGAAAGGCAACCTGCCGATGCAGCGCGGCGGCACCCCGGAAGAGGTGGCAGAAGCCATCGCCTGGCTGCTGTCCGATGCCGCTTCTTACGTCACCGGCAGCTTTATCGAGGCCGCTGGCGGCCGTTGACAGCGCATGCAGGGAAAGTACTGTGGGACGTACTTTCCCTATTTGCAGGACTTAACCAATAAATGCCGGCTCTTGCATGGTTTCGGTCGCCCCACTGATTTCAATTTTGGGAGGAGTATAGTGCGCAAGTTTAAGGGCGTCGTTGACGGCAATATTTCCCAGAGAGAAAACGATGTCGTCATGATCGAAAGAGTGATTAGCGTTGTTGTCGATAATGATAAAACTGCTTTGGCCGAGCTTCAGTATGCCAACGTCACTAAGGTGATCCTGGCTGGCGCCTTGCGTTGCAGCAGACAATGATTGACTAAACAAATCAAACGCGTTGGCAGTGGAGCCTAGATTTAATGAGGCAAATAACTCTGCAGCTTCATCTTGTTCCGAGTATTCACCGTAAAGGGCCATGACATGATCCCCCTGAGATGAGAATATCCACGGATTACTACTATCGCCGACGATGATTTTATCACCGACCCTGATAGTTGGGAGGGCACTGCCACCTGGATCGTTAGCATTTAATGTCACCATGCTGTTAATGGTGCTGTTTTTAAAAATGATGGTGTCGCTGCCGATCTGTTTTATGATATCTCGAGTGATGGTTGTGTTCCCCACAACGTTAATCGTGTCACTTTCAAGCGAGTCTGTAATTTTTAATTGATATCCTGATAACTCACTACGAATTGCCGAATATTGGCCGAAAGGCAATAGTTTGAATAATTCCCCACCGCCTGTTCCACCTTTTTCTGCTAACAAATTCAGTGAACCATGAGCACTCATTTCATTTCTGATCATGTATAAATGTGTGCTGAAGTCATCTTTGATAACCAGGTTTAATTTTTTGTCGCCGGAAATATCAATGGCTTCTATAGCATTTTGATCGCCAGTCAGCCGGAGCGTGTTTTCCGCCGAACCGGATGAGTCGATAGTAATAGCTTCAACAATTCCTTCATCGCTTCCATTTGGGAACTTTATGGCGAAACTGAGAGTGCCGGCATCAATTTTATCGATGTTCTGACCGTTGAATCGTATGTCCATTACCGGTGTTGTACGAGTATAACGGTCGTCTTCGATATAATCGAAATGAATTCGGCTGTTGGCTGTAGCATCTCCAAGCACATTTAACGTGCGGAACGAGTAAGTTGTACCCCAGTCATCAACTGGCATATTAATTACTGTAACGTTATCGGCAAAGCCTGTAAGAGCCAGCCCGGCATCGCCAGTTGCATAATTCCATGTGCTGCTCGGAGGCGGGGTAGCCTGTGTCAGGTGATCAACATTGGCGTAATCGGCATTATGAATACTGGCCACCTCACGGATGACCCCGAAATCAAATACGTTCTTCCCTTCAGTTGCTACCAGTTTCCCATCCAGGTAAATGGAACCCGTCCCTTTATAGTGGGCTAAGTCGATCATCGGAAAAAGTAAGAAGTTATTGATGTTACTTTCTATAACGCCATTTACTCCTCCATTTTCATTGGTCGTCAGATAAATATTTTTAGTCAGGAAATTTGCTGAAATTACATTGTTATGATTTTTGTCCTCAGAGTCATAATGCGCTGCAGCCGCTTTAAATTTATCACTGACAACGTTGGCACGATCAATTCCAGCATTGCCTTGCCAAAGTAACCAGTCATCACCCAGCCCCAGTTGAATTTGAGCCTCAGCATTTATCATATCGGCATTAGGCGCTATGATGACTCTATCGTCGCCGCTTGAACCAATAAAGGAAACAAGAGTATTTTCAATAATAACTTTTGTAGTGATATGAGGATACGCCGAGTTTGTTCCAAAATCAGTTGCGGAATTTTTACTAAAGTCTAATGTGGCTTTTTTATCACCCGTAATCCTCAGTGTCTCAAGGTTGGGGGTGAAATTTATTGTGATGTTGGCTTCATGATCGACTTTTATTTGAGCATTTCTCAGTGCGTAAATTTCGATATCGGAGAGTCTGTGAGCTGAGCTATGATTTATTTCACCAATTAACTCACCGGAATCATTGATGGTCAGGGTTGCATGGTCGGTGTATCCCAATATGTTGGAGATGGTGTCATAGCTTTTGGCATTATACGTCCAACCCCAGGCACGATCACTCTCTGGTTGTCCCCCATTTAAAAGTTTATCAATAATTAAACTGGTGGCTTGGTAAGCATCATTGCCGCTAAGTTTCCTGATATTATTTACATCGGAGGGGTACAGGAAATTATTCAATAAATTCTGGTAGGTTTGCTCCCAGTTCTGAGTATTGGAAAAAGCCGGTGCTGTTGCCAGTTGATGCAATAGGTCTGCCGTACTCATACCTGCAGCTAATTGTTTGCTATAAACGTCCAGAGCAGTAGCATCCACCTTATATCCAGCCACACCATAGAAAAGTGCTGCAACCGTTTCCTGGTACTTGTTTTCTGGCAATTCTCCTGGTTTATAGACATGAGTTGCTAATAGGAAGCTTTCTTTTGCCGAGGAGTTTTCGCTGGATGAGTCATTCCTGATATCATTTATCATATTGACGACAACATCGCCACGAGATTGCGAGTGATTATTTAAACCAATAATGTATTTATTTATATCACTTTCACTTGGTGGTTTTTTGAATGTCTGTTCAAATATGATTTTCACGAAATCTTGATTGTTTAATAGTGTTAAAGAAGCTTTATTTTTAACAAATGCATCGGCAATGTAATTTATTGTTGCCTGGGAAGTATCCAACTTGCTTCCCCAATAGTTAATGCCTTGCGGTACCATAGTCGAATGTAATACGTAATAAATTGCTTGTATGTCAGCAGCACCTGAATTTTCTGTAGGGCTTCCTGCATAGGATGGGAACAAGCTTTGCTGAATAGTGGTGTCCAGCACTGTCTGTTGCGACAGAATTTCGGTGTTATCTCCTTGATAGCTGCGTAATGTGTTGGTTAATTCGGCGGTAATCTGGCCCAGAGTCATCCCGTTATGGAGTTGGTCTATCAATACTGAAAGCTGTTCTTCGCTGGCATTGACACCATGGATATTATGATAAATATACTGGATTTTATTAGCGTCATCCAGGGCGGCCAACCGGTTTTGCCCATCCTGTGAATTTATGAAAAGGTCAGCCATATTACCGATAGAGAGCTTACCGTTCTGAAGGTTTTTTGCGAAGTATTCGAGAGCGGCTCTGTCTGCCTGTTTTCCTAAAACGCCATAGAAGATTGCCGCCACATCACGCTGCAATGTTATGAAATTCATGCTTTTTATCCCCAGAAAAAGAAATGTGCCAATCATTATTTAAGCTCAAAATAATAGGATGGCAAGAAGGCGGGTAAATATTTAATGGTATTGATAAAGCATTGGATAGCGGCAGAGGATCTGAAAGGCGTATATTATTTTATTTTTAATAATACAAATTGCACATAGTATTTATGTTTATGAGAGCAATAGACTGATAAATATATGAATAGTCGATTATTCGTATAATGATGCAAACGATCACGGGAAAGAGCGTTTGCATATCAAAGTGTTCGGTGTCAGCCATGCATGCAAGATAGGTATGTCAGCCCTCATGCAGCAGCGCACTGCGGAAAGACAGAATGTGCGCTTCTGCCGCATTGGCGGCTGCGTTGTCATCCTGTGCGGCCAGTGCAGCGATAATCGCCCGATGTTCTTCGATCACTTCTCGCATATGACCTTCGCGTGACAGCGTACTGGCCCAAAAGCGTTGCGCCCTGGCGTGCAGCACGCTCAGGATGTCCGCCAGCATATTATTCCCGGCGATCTGCGCCAGCTGCTGGTGGAACTGGTGATCCAGCGTCATCATCTGCACCCGATCGCGACGCTGGCTGGCGGCTTCGATTTGTTGATTGAGGGCCGTCAGTGCGGCAACCTGTGATTCGGTAATTCGCTTGCTTGCCAGCCGCATACACAGCATTTCATTGGCCAGGCGGACTTCAATCAGTTCCAGCGCGTCATCCATCGACAGCGGTGAGACCATCACCCCTTTACGCGGGATCACCTGTAGCAATCCCTCATTGGCCAGCCGGTGGATCGCCTGATTTATCGGCGTTCTGCCCATATCCAGCTCACTCATTACCTGCGCGGTATTGAGATATTCACCAGGTTTATAGCTTAACGTCACCAGTGCCTGCTTAAAGCGCCGGTAGGCCAGTTCATTCAGTGACATTCCGGCTTCCTCTGCCGTCGGGAGTTCCTGGCTCTCTGCGTCAAGGCTCATCACGTTCTGCTCCTGCAAGAAGAAAGTTTTTAGACATAGTACACAAAAACATGGCATGGAAATCGCTTATTTGGTAACTAAAGATATAGTGAAATTTCACAGTATTTTAACCAAAGAGGCACAAACGCCATGAGACTGACCTTCACTTTACCTGAATCCAGCGGTGCCGGGGTGCTGGATGTTGAGATTGACCATCTGGTGATCGCCGGCTGGACCGGTCGCGATCGCGAGGCCATCCTGCACCATATTAGGGAATTGGCGGAGCTGGGCGTGCCCCAACCCAGTGCAGTTCCGCTGTTCTATCGGGTAGCCGTTAATCAGCTCAGTCAGAGCGATTGCATAGAAGTGATCGGCAATGCCAGCTCCGGCGAAGCGGAGCCGCTGATCTTTACTCATCAGGGGGAACTGTTTGTTTCGCTGGCCTCAGATCATACCGATCGTCAACTGGAGGCGCATAGTGTCGCGCTATCCAAACAACTCTGCGTCAAACCGGTCGCTCGCGCCGCCTGGCCACTCCGGGAAGTGATTGCCCACTGGGATTCACTAATCCTGCGCTCCTGGATCAAAGAGAACGGTGAGTTCCGGCTTTATCAGCAGGGTTATCTTGCCAATCTGCGTACTCCCGACGATCTGCTGGATCATTATCTGAGTGGTCAGCAGGTGCCAGAGGGCGGGTTGACGGTTCCTCAGCCGCGAGATGGCCTGGCGATGGCCTGTGGCACGGTAGCGGCGATTGGCGGTATCCGTCCGGCGGCCGAGTTTCGTATGGAACTGGTGGATGAAGTGCTGGGACGTACCATCAGCCACGGCTATCGCAGCATAGAACTGCCGGTGGTGGCGTGATGAAAAAGCTGACTTTAACGCAGGTCACCACCGGTTTGGCCAGTGGTGAATTCACTGCTGTGCAACTGACCGCCACCGCGCTGGCGCAAATCGCCGACCCACAGGGGGAGGGCGCACGCACTTTTACTCATGTTTATAGCGACTGGGCACAGCAGCAGGCATTGGCGGCCGATCGGCGGCGTGCGGCGGGCACCCCTTTGTCGGCGCTGGACGGTGTGCCGGTATCGGTCAAAGACCTGTTTGATGTCGCCGGGGAAGCCACCGCTGCCGGTTCGCGGGTGTTGGCCGATGCGCCGGTAGCTAACACCCATGCCACCGTGGTGGCGCGCTTGTTGCAGGCTGGCGCAGTGGTGATCGGCAAAACCAACATGACCGAGTTTGCTTATTCGGGCCTGGGGATCAATCCCCACTATGGCACACCCGCCAACCCGTGGGATCGCCCAGCAGGTCGTATTCCCGGTGGTTCGTCTTCCGGTGCGGCGGTTGCGGTGGCCGATGGCATGTGCTTTGGCGCGATAGGCAGCGATACCGGCGGCTCGGTACGTATTCCGGCGGCCTTCTGCGGCCTGACCGGCTATAAACCCACTGCCCGGCGCATCAGCAGTCGTGGTTTGCTGCCTTTGTCACCCTCACTGGATTCGATTGGTGTGATTGCCCATGACGTTGCCGGTTGCATCGCGCTGGATGCGGTGATCGCCGAACAGCCGCTGCACCCGCAGCAGAAAGCGCTGAGTCAGGCGCGCTTTGCCGTGCCACAAACGCTGGTGCTGGATGGCCTGGATGATGAAGTCACCGCCGCCTTTCATCTCAGCGTCCAGCGGCTGGTGCAGGCCGGGGCACAGATTGAATCTATCCCCTGTCATGAGTTCGCCGAGCTGGCAGCGATCAACGCCGCCGGTGGTTTCACCGCACTGGAGTCCTGGCGCTGGCACCAGCCGCTGATTAGCGAGCATGCCGAAGACTATGACCCACGGGTGCTGTCACGTATTCGTCGCGGCCAGTTGCTCGATGAGCAGGATCTGCGGCAATTGTGGATGCAGCGTGCCGATTGGCAACGGCGGGTGAGCGCGGCAGTAGAAGGATTTGACGCGTTATTGATGCCAACCGTGCCCTTCGTTGCGCCGACCATTGCCGAACTGCAGGAGGATGAAGACGCCTATTTCCGTATCAACGGTGCCGCGTTGCGTAACCCTTCGGTGATCAACTTCCTCGATGGTTGTGCGCTGTCTCTGCCTTGCCAGCGGCCCGGTACGGCACCAGTGGGGCTGATGGTGGCCGGGCTACCGCTGCATGACGAGGCGCTGCTGGGTTGGGCGCTGGCGATCGAACGCTGCCTCGCCGAGGCGTGATTTTCCGGCGGGATGTCGCCCGCCTTACTTTGAGCTAACAGGAGAGTACCCATGACCGGTTCCCCAAACGGAATGCTGTTTGTCGCAACAGATGTCGCCGCGCAGGACGAGGCGGATTTCAATAAGTGGTACGACCGCGAGCACGTGGAAGAGCGAGTGCGAGTGCCTGGTTTCTTGTCGGGCACGCGTTATCAGGCACTACAGGGCGGGCGCAAATACCTCGGGCTGTATAAAACCGAATCCCTGGCCAGCTTTACCTCGGCGGCCTACCGCGCCGCGTTTACCGAACAGACCCCCTGGTCGGTGGCGAGTCTCGATAAAATGTGCGATCCGATGCGTCGTGTCTGCGCGGTGGAGGCGGTGATCGGTCAGGGCTGCGGCAGCCATCTGGCTATCCTTACCCTCGAACCGGCGGAGCCGCATGTGCTGAAGGCCTGCATCAATCATTTGGGGAGCCTTTTGGCGGAACAGCCCGGTTTTGTACGCAGTAGCCTGTTGTCACCGGACGCAGATCTCAGCTCGCCGCTGCCGAAAGAGTCGCGGGAAAACCGCCGGTTACTGCCGATGATGCTGATCGAAAGCAGCAGCGCCGAAGCCAGCCAGCGGCTGAGTGAGTTGGCTTGCAGCCAACTGAAAATCCCCGCCACCGATGCCCTGCATTATGCCCTTGGCTGGCAACTGACCACACAGGAGCTTTCATCATGAGCACTTCAACCACGGAAACACCGATCGCGGATGTATCTGCTGGCGATACTGCCGCCCATCCGCCGAATACCGGCAAGCTGGCGGCGGCCAGTTCGATTGGCACCGCGCTGGAATGGTATGACTTCACCGTCTACAACATCATGGCGGCGCTGATTTTCAACCACGTGTTTTTCCCCTCTTTCGATCCGCTGGTGGGCACCATTTTGGCGTTTTCCACTTACGCGGTCGGTTATGTTTCGCGGCCGATCGGCGGGATCGTCTTTGGTCATCTTGGTGACGTGCTGGGTCGACGTTTTGTGTTGGTGACCACGCTGGTGATCATGGGGGTGACAACCGCGTTGATGGGGCTGCTACCCGGTTATGCCAGTTGGGGGATTTGGAGCCCACTGCTGCTGGTGACACTGCGCTTTATCCAGGGGATCGCTTTGGGAGGAGAATGGGCGGGGGCAGTACTGTTGTCGATGGAGCACGGCAAGCCTCATCAGCGCGGGCGCAACGCCTCGTTTGCTCAGGTTGGCCCTTCCTGCGGAACGCTGATCGGCACCGGGCTTATCACGCTGGTGACGGTGGCGATGACGGCGGAGGATTTCCAGCAGTGGGGCTGGCGTATTCCCTTCCTGCTTAGTTTGGTACTGGTAGTGTTTGGCCTGTGGCTACGCCGTGGCGTGGGGGAAACGCCCGCGTTTCTGAAACTGGAGGCATCGAAGGACGTTACCCATTCCCCGATCCGCGAAGTTTTCACCCAGTATCGACGTCCGCTGCTGATCGCCGGCGGTTCGCGTATTGGTTCCGACGTGCTGTATGCGCTGGTGGTGGTTTTTACCCTGACTTACGTCACCACGGTATTGAATCTGCCGCGCCCGCTGGCGTTGGCCGCCACCATGTTGGGGGCTATCGGTAACGCGATTACCGTGCCGATGTTCGGCGCATTGTCCGATCGCTTTGGCCGTCGACCGGTGTATATCGGTGGGGCATTGGCGGCGATAGTTTGGGCATTTGTGTTCTTTATGCTGCTCGACAGCAGCCAGCCGGTGCTGATTTGTCTGGCGGTGGTGGTGGGGTTGTTGATCCATGCGGCAATGTATGGCCCACAGGCGGCTTTTATTACCGAACAGTTTCCAACCCGGGTGCGCTATGCGGGATCGTCATTGGCTTATACGTTGGCAGGGATTATCGGCGGTGGCTTTGCGCCGCTGATCATCGCCTCGTTGTTCAAGTCTTACGACAGCACGCTGGCGATCTCGGCCTATGTGGTGCTGGCTTTGCTCATCACGCTGTGGGCGGTGATTGCCGCCAGGGAAACGGCACACAAGCCGTTATGAATGGCGTGCCGGGTGAAGGGATCACCCGGCGTGTCACAAGAGCAACGGCGTTACTTCAGCCAGCCTTTGCGTTGTGCGTCATGCAGGTGTTGCAGCAGGTACTTCCACAATTCCGGCTGAACATCGGCGATGGTGGTGTTGCGCGCCAGTACCTGTTCCAGGCTGATACCGTTCTCGACCCAGCTTTGGCCCTGGTTGTGCAGGTTCATCAGCATTGGCATGGTGCGATCCAGTACCAGTGCAAAGCGCGCGTCGGCACTCTCGCCATCTTCATATTCCTGCCATAAAGCGGTGAAATACTCGCGCTGAGTGTCCGGCAGCATCCCGAACAACCGGCGTGCCGCCGCCACTTCCACATCATGGATCGCTGCGCGGGCCGCCAGATCGTAGACCAGTACGTCACCGGCATCGATCTCAACGATGTCATGCAGCAGCGCCATCTGGATCACTCGCTGGATATCTACGCCTTCACCGGCATAGGGGGCCAGGCTCATGGCAGCAATAGCAAAGTGCCAGCTATGTTCGGCGGAGTTTTCCTGGCGTTGGGTGCCCAGCACTTTGGTGCGGCGTTGCACGCTTTTCAACTTGTCGATTTCCATCAGGAACTGGATGACCTGGGTCATGGAGCCGAAATCTAACGCGGGTACAGCGGATGACATGGTGTAAACCTCAAGGTAGATGGGTTGAAGCCGAACGATTGTAGACCAGCGGGCGAGGGATTTCGATGGTTACACGCGCACACAGTTTTATTTTAGCGTACACGTGTACACTGAAATTATTCTCAGTTAAGCTGCTTTGCGGTAATTTCGAACAATGTTGGCTGTTTTGAGGGGTTGTGTGTAATGGGAAAAACGGGCGTAGTGAAAGCCGGTACTGAAAAAATGGCCACCACGGCCTATCCGTGGGCGGAAGAAATCGCGAACAGCATCAGTCACGGCATAGGGTTGGTTTTTGGTATTGTCGGCCTGGTACTGTTGTTGGTTCAGGCGGTAAATACCGGCGCTGACGTGACGGCCATCGCCAGCTACAGTCTTTATGGCGGCAGTATGATCCTGCTGTTCCTTGCCTCCACGCTGTACCATGCCATTCCCCACCAAAAAGCCAAGCACTGGCTGAAAAAATTTGACCACTGCGCCATTTATCTTTTGATTGCCGGTACCTACACGCCGTTTTTGTTGGTGGGGCTGAACTCGCCGCTCGCCAAGGGGTTGATGGCGGTAATTTGGGGTTTGGCACTGCTGGGTGTGCTGTTCAAACTGGCGTTCGCCCACCGTTTTGAAGCGCTCTCGCTGGTGACCTATCTGACCATGGGTTGGTTGTCGCTGATCGTGATTTATCAGTTGGCGACTCGTCTGGCGCTGGGCGGTGTGACGCTGCTGGCGGTCGGTGGCGTGGTTTATACCCTGGGCGTGATCTTCTATGCATCGAAGCGTTTCCGCTTCGGCCACGCGATTTGGCATGGTTTCGTGCTTGGCGGCAGCCTGTGCCACTTTATGGCGATTTATCTGTACGTCTGATATCCGCTGATATCTTTCACACTGCAGCGTTGTTGGCTGCGCGTGCCCACCCCAGGAACGATCTTGAGTAAGCTCCTGGGGATGTGCCCGTTTGCCGCCTAGCTGCAGTGCGAAATCTATTGCGGATAGATTAGGAAGTTCTGACGGCTCCCACTTTTTATTTTTCTTCCGCCAGTGAATATGGCAGCGGTTTGATGGCCAGTTGGCTGGCGGCATCGTCGCGAACCCGCAGCTTGCTGTCGGCATCCAGATCGTTATTGAGCACCACTTGTACCCACAGCGTGCCGTCGGCCAACCTGGCGGCGCTCAACACCGTACCGGTACGGCGCCAGTTTTCACCCAACTGCAACTCCACGTCCTCAGCGGCCTGCGGCACTCGCCCGGCCTTGCCTTCCAGCCAGTACAATGCCCGTTTGTTGGCCCCGCGGAACTTGGCGCGCGCCACCATTTCCTGACCGGTGTAGCAGCCTTTGCTGAAGCTGATGCCATCCAGCGCCTGCAGGTTGGTGGCCTGTGGGATCAACTGTCCGCTGTTGGCGGCGTCAATCACCGGGTAGCCGGCTTCGATATCCAGCGTCAGCCACTGCTGGCTGTCGTTCAGTTCGGCCTGTTCGTGCAGTTTGCCAACCAACTGTTCGGCAACGGCGGCGGTGGTGACCAACAGAAAACGTTCTGCCGGTAGCGAGAAGTGCAACAGGGTTGTTTCACCGTCCTGCACGACCTGATGTTCAGCATCCGGCAGGCTATTGAAAACGCCAGCCAGCGCCGCGCGTGCCTGAAAACCGGCCACGCCCAGCAACACCGCTTCGTTGTCGGCGGCAATGGTGAGTTTGGAGAATACCGCGTACTTCTTGATTTCGGCCAGTTGGCTGTCCAGCACGCTGCGGCGTTCCAGATAGGCAAAGCCTTCACCGCGATGGAATAAACGCAGATTGCTCCACATTTTGCCCTTGGCGTCGCAGTGACCGCACAACACGTGGCTATCGGCCGGCAGCGCTTCGATATCGGCAGTCACCTGACCCTGAAGGTATTTCACCCGGTCCGGCCCGTTCAATGTCACCAGCGCCCAGTCTTCCAGAGAGATCAGGGTCAGGGGCAGATGGGAGGAAGCGGAAGGTTGACGGGGTGGAAATGGAATTTTATACGCCATAGTAAGATCCTGCTTAACGTTTAGCTTACCTGAAGGTGTGTTGGCCCCATGGTAAAAGAGGTGGCGGCCTTTGCAAACTGTTATTCACGCTTGCCTCCCTGACAGCGCTTTTTTTGACATTTAGCGCTTTATTACGCTTTACACAGAGAACGTCCTTCCCGGCGAGTATGTCAAATTGTTACTCTATAGCCTTGCGGCCAAAGGTAACCCTTGCAGACAGATCTTTGGCTGATGGAATTATATCGCGCCGGTGTTGCCATACAGTGTGTCAGTTGAACCCTGCGATGGCGTTGCCACGCTGAAAAGAGGTTAGTCATAACAACATGGATATTAATAATAAAGCACGTATCCACTGGGCTTGTCGCCGCGGTATGCGTGAGCTGGACATCTCCATCATGCCCTTCTTCGAGTATGAATATGACCTGTTGAACGATACAGACAAAGCGCTGTTTATTCGTCTGCTGGAGTCTGACGATCCCGATCTCTTCAATTGGCTGATGAATCATGGCGCTCCGCAGGACAGTGAACTGCGGAGAATGGTGACACTGATCCAGACGCGAAATAAAGACCGTGGCCCAGTGGCGATGTGACGTCCGTATTTCCTGGCGCACCCAGTTATTTTCGCTGCTGACACATGGCGTATTGATCCTGCTGATCCTGATTTCACCCTGGCCGGAAGGCTATGGCCCGATCTGGCTGGTGTTACTGACGCTGGTGGTGTTTGAGTGCATTCGCAGCCAAAAGCGTATTGCGTCGCGGCAGGGCGAGTTGCGCCTGCTGGAGAACCAACGCCTGGGTTGGCATGGGCAGGAGTGGCAACTAGTAAAGCAGCCCTGGATGCCACGTTACGGCATTTTGTTGACGTTACAGCCGGTGGGGGGCAAAAAACGCCGTCGGCTGTGGCTGGCTTCCGACTCTATGGCTAAAGCCGACTGGCGGCATTTGCGCCAACGGTTGCTGTATCCGCCCGCCAGTGATGACGAGGAACTTTGATGAAGCCGACGCTCTGGCTGGTGGAAGATGAACCCAGCATTGCCGACACGCTGATTTATACTCTGGAGAGCGAAGGCTTTCAGGTGCGCTGGTTCGAACGCGGTGAACCGGCATTGCAGGCGTTGGCGCAAGGGGCACCTGCGCTGGCGATCCTCGATGTGGGTCTGCCGGACATCAATGGTTTTGAACTCTGCCGCCGGTTGTTATCGCAGTCGGCGGATTTGCCTATTTTGTTCCTCACCGCCCGCAGCGATGAGCTTGATCGCCTGATTGGGTTGGAAATCGGTGCCGATGATTACGTCGCCAAACCCTTTTCCCCGCGAGAAGTCAGCGCCCGGGTGCGCACTATTCTGCGCCGTTTGCAAAAACAGCAGCGTCTGCAGCAACCGGCACTGTACCACTTCGGCCCTTTTAGCCTGGATGAACAGGCCGCAGCCATCCATTACCATCAGCAGCCGTTGCTGCTGACCCGTTACGAGTTTTTGCTGTTGAAAACGCTGTTGCTGGCCCCCGGCCGGGTATTTTCACGCCAGCAACTGATGGAAAGCGTCTGGGCGCTGGCCGAAGAAAGCCTGGATCGCACCGTCGACACCCATATCAAAACGCTGCGTGCCAAGCTGCGCGCCATCAATCCCGCTGAACCCCCGATCCACACTCATCGCGGCCTCGGCTACAGCGTGAGTCGCCAGCCATGAGAATAGGCCTGCGCCTGCTGTTGGGGTACTTCCTGATTGTGGCGGTGGCGGGCTATTTCGTACTGAGCATTTTCGTACAGGAAGTGAAGCCCGGTGTGCGGCGCGCGACCGAAGGCACACTGGTGGATACCGCCAATCTGCTGGCGCAGATTGCGCGTCTGGACATGCAACGCGCCGATGTGGCGCATGGGCAACTGGCTCAAGCTTTCTCTCAACTCAATCAACGCCCCATTGGTGCCAATATTGGCGGTATCCGTAAGGATCGCAGCGAATATCACGTTTATCTTACCGATCAAAACGGCAAGGTCATTTTTGATTCCAGCGGCAAGGCGCTCGGCCAGGACTACTCGCGCTGGAATGACGTTTATCTGACGCTGCTTGGTCAGTACGGCGCGCGCAGCACGCGCAGCGATCCGCAGGATGAAAACAGCTCGGTGATGTACGTTGCCGCACCCGTAATGGAGCAGGGGAAAATCATCGGCGTGCTTAGCGTCGGTAAACCCAACAGCACCATGACACCGGTGATCAAGCGCAGCGAGCGCCGTATTCTGTGGGCCGGTGCGCTGCTGTTGGGCATTGCCTTGCTGATCGGCCTGGGCTTTGTCTGGTGGATCAACCGCTCGATTGGGCGGCTGGTGCACTACGCTGACGGCGTGGCGCAGGGCGAAAGCCTATCGTTGCCGAAAATGGGCGGCCACGAATTGACCCAGTTGGCACAGGCGCTGGACAGCATGCGGGTGAAGCTGGAGGGCAAAGCCTACATTGAGCAGTACGTACATACCCTGACCCATGAACTGAAAAGCCCGCTGGCGGCGATCCGCGGTGCGGCGGAACTGTTGCAGGAACAACCACCGGCGGCCACTGCCCAGCGTTTTCTGACCAATATCGAACAGCAGAGCGCACGCATTCAGCAACTGGTGGATAAACTGCTGGTACAGGCGCGGCTGGAGAGCCGGCCAGTCCTGGAACGGGTGCCGCTGGCAATGGCGACGCTGGTGCGTCAGGCCGTGGCAGGCAAAGAGGCGCAGGCAGTGCGGCGTGGCGTTTTGCTACAGGTTGAGGCAGTGGAAGATATCACCCTGAGCGGCGATGGGCTGCTGATTAGCCAGGCGTTGACCAACCTGCTGGACAACGCACTGGACTTCACCCCAGCAGGCGGCACCATCAAGGTGCGCGGTGAACGCCACGAAGGCCACTACCAGGTCACCGTCAGCGACGACGGCAGCGGCATTCCGGATTATGCACTGGAAAAAGTGTTTGAACGTTTCTATTCGCTGGCCCGTTCGGATAAGCCGAAAAGCAGCGGTCTGGGGCTGAATTTTGTGCAGGAAGTGGCACGTTTACACCGTGGCAGCATCCAGTTGAGCAACCGTCAGCCGCACGGCGTGACGGCTATTTTTACCTTATCGCTCTGACTTCACCGTCCCTTCACATAACCACATCCTGTTTTCACTTGAGACTTTTATCGTGACTTCATTAACTACATGGAGCGCGCGATGATGAAATCGGTACTGTTTTGGAAAATAACCACTCTGCTGGGATTAATGATTTTAATGATCATCCCGGTAACGATGTTGATGAATGTGATTGATGAGCGCAGCGGTTATCGCCAGAGCGTGGTCGGGCAGGTCAGCGAAAGCACCAGCCGGGCACAGCGCATTTTGGGGCCGTTGATCGTCATCCCTTACAGCGAGCGGGAAGAGAAGACGGACGACAAGGGGCAGAAGGTGGTGCAGATAGTTCGGCATCATCGCTATCTGCTGCCCGAGACTTTGCAAGTCAGCGGCAAGCCGAACGTGGAGGTGCGCAAGCTGGGCATTTACCAGACTCAGGTCTATCAGGGACCGTTGCAGTTTAAGGTGAAGTTTGGCCAGCCGGATGTGACAGACTTGCAGCGCAGCAACGTGACTATGGGTCAGCCGTTTCTGCTGGTTTCGCTGAGCGATTCACGCGGCATCAAGAGCATCTCGCCGCTTGGCAGCGCAGAGTCTCAAACGGTGTTTGAGCCGGGTACCCAGGTAAACGTGTTACCTCAGGGTATTCATGCGCCACTAGCGCTGACCACATTGCAAAAAGCGGGGCTGGATGCCGAGTTCACCCTGACGCTGGCCGGCACCAGCAGCCTGTCACTGGTCCCGCTCGGGCGTAGCAGTGAATTGACGTTGCAGAGCAATTGGCCACACCCGAACTTCCTCGGTAACTTCTTGCCGGACGAACGCAAGGTGACGGAGAAAGGCTTCAGTGCCCGCTGGCGCAGCACCTGGTTTGCCAACAACATCAACAGCGCTTTCCATTACGACGACGAAATTCTTGGCGAAGACAAGCTGCCCACCTTCAGTACCAGCCTGATTGAACCGGTCGATCACTATCAACTGACTGAACGCGCGGTGAAGTATGCGGTGCTGTTTATCGGCCTGACGTTTATGGCGTTCTTCCTGTTCGAAACCCTGACCGGTTTGCGGGTGCACCCGATTCAGTACCTGCTGGTTGGCGCGGCGCTGGTGCTGTTCTACTTGATATTACTGGCATTCTCCGAGCATTTTGGCTTTGGCACCGCTTATCTGCTGGCCAGCATCGCCTGTAGCGGACTGATCGCCTTTTACCTCAGTGCGGTACTGCGCGGCAGGTTGCGGGCGGCGCTGTTCGCGGCCAGTCTGTTGATGTTGTATGGCGTGCTGTATCTGTTGCTGCAGTCGGAAGATAATGCGTTGGTGCTGGGGGCAGGGCTGCTGTTCGCAATTTTGGCGGGAATTATGCTGCTGACGCGTAAATTGGACTGGTATCAGGTGGCCGATCCGGCGCGCATGAACGGCGAAACGCCAACCGGCGAAGGTGAGAAACGCTTCCGGTTGTGGAAATAAGCATCGGATTGGGCGCGGTCACCGCGCCCATGGGCACTACAGCAGCGGTTCCATCTCCAGCAGGATCTGTTCGCACCATTGTTGCAGCCGCTCTTCACTCATGTCGTATTGATTCACATCATCCAGCGCCAGGCCGACAAAGTGTTTGCCGTCGGCGCTTAGCGGTTTCGGGCTGGTGAATTCGAAGCCGTCGATCGGCCAGAAGCCAATAAACTGGACGCCCAGCGGGGCAATGTGATCGTGCAGCATGCCGAGTGCATCGAGGAACCATTCACCGTAACCGAGTTGATCGCCCATGCCATACATGGCGACGATTTTCCCCTGGAGATCCAGCGTGGTCAACTGTGGCCAAATCGCTTCCCAGTCTTCCTGAAGCTCACCGAAATCCCAGGTTGGCATGCCGAGGATCAGGATGGAATAGTCTTCCATCAGCTTGGGGGAAACGTCTTTCAGGTTGTGCAGGTCGACCAGGTCTTCACCTAAAATCTCACGGATTTTTTCTGCCGCCATTTCGGTGTAGCAGGTGCTGGAGCCGTAAAACAGACCAATCTTCATGTTTAAACCGTTTATATTGCCGTAGGTAGAATTGCAGCGAGTATACCCGATTTGTCCCGGCTTAAGGCATAATGCCTGTGGCATAAACGTAACAAAGAGAGGACCGCGTGCAACAGCAAGAGAGTGCGTTGATTGAGCAATTCCTGGATGCGCTGTGGCTCGAACGTAATCTGGCAGAAAATACGCTGGCCTCTTACCGATTGGATTTGCAGGCGCTGGGCGCCTGGCTGAATCAGAAAAATAGCTCGCTGTTACAGGCACAGGCGCTGGATTTACAGGCGTTTCTCGCCGATCGGGTGGAAGGGGGCTATAAAGCGACCAGCTCCGCTCGTTTGCTGAGTGCCATGCGCCGTCTGTTCCAATACCTGTATCGCGAAAATATGCGTAGCGACGATCCCACGGCACTGCTGGCTTCGCCGAAGCTGCCGCAGCGCCTGCCGAAAGACTTGAGCGAAGCGCAGGTCGATGCGTTGCTGAAGGCACCCTGTGTCGATCAGCCGCTGGAGCTGCGTGACAAGGCGATGCTGGAAGTGCTGTACGCTACCGGGCTGCGCGTCTCCGAACTGGTCGGGCTGACCATCAGCGATGTCAGCCTGCGTCAGGGCGTGGTGCGGGTGATAGGTAAAGGCAACAAGGAACGACTGGTGCCGCTGGGTGAAGAAGCGGTGTACTGGATAGAAAACTACCTGGAGCACGGCCGCCCGTGGATGGTCAACGGTCAGGCGCTGGACGTGTTGTTCCCCAGCAACCGCAGCCAGCAAATGACCCGACAGACATTCTGGCATCGCATCAAACACTATGCGATCCTAGCGGGCATTGACAGCGAGCGGCTGTCACCGCACGTGTTGCGCCACGCGTTTGCCACCCATTTGCTGAACCATGGGGCCGATCTCCGTGTCGTACAGATGTTATTGGGGCATAGCGACCTCTCGACCACACAAATTTACACGCATGTAGCGACCGAAAGACTTAAACAGCTACATCAACAGCACCACCCGCGTGCCTGACACGCCGGGTTCAAAAGGATTGGAAGAATGAAGAAAGGTTTAATGCTGCTCTCTATGCTGGTGGCTTCAGTGACCGGCGCGGCCCATGCCGACGACGCGGCAATCCAAAAAGCACTGGGTAGCCTGGGCATTCAACAGGCGGACGTGCAGCCTTCACCGGTAAACGGCCTGAAAACCGTGCTGACCGATAACGGCGTGCTGTATGTGACCGAAGACGGCAAACACATTCTGCAAGGCCCGTTGTACGACGTCAGTGGCAAAGAGCCGGTTAACGTCACCAACCAACTGCTGACCGGCAAGCTGGAAGCGCTGAAAGATCAAATGATCGTCTACAAAGCGCCAAAGCAGAAACACGTGATCACCGTGTTTACCGACATCACCTGTGGCTATTGCCACAAGCTGCACCAGCAGATGAAAGAATATAACGATCTGGGCATTACCGTCCGTTATCTGGCGTTCCCGCGTCAGGGGCTGAATTCCCAGGCCGAGAAAGACATGCAGTCAATCTGGTGTACCGCCGACAAGGCCAAGGCCTTCGATAGCGCCATGAAAGGCGACGCGGTTTCTCCGGCGACCTGTAAAACCGACATCAGCAAACACTATGCGCTCGGCGTGCAGTTCGGTATTCAGGGCACCCCGGCGATCATTCTGGAAAACGGCATGATGATCCCAGGGTATCAGGGGCCAAAAGAGATGGCCGCCATGCTGGACGCGCATCAGACCGCAACCAAAACCGGTGGTTAATCGCCGGTGAGCATCAAAACACAACTACGCCGCCGTGCGACGGCGGACGACAGCCATCTGCCAGCCAGCCTGCACCCGCTGTTGCGCCGTTTATATGCGCTGCGTGGCGTTCAGGCCGAGCAGGAATTGGAACGCAGCGTCAAAGGCATGCTGCCGTGGCAGCAGTTGGATGGCATTGACGCCGCCGTGGGCATTCTGCAACAGGCGCTGGCCGAACATCGCCGCATCATGGTGGTGGGAGACTTCGACGCCGATGGCGCCACCAGTACCGCGTTGACGGTGCTGGCGCTGCGCAGTATGGGCGGCAGCGCGGTCGACTATCTGGTACCGAACCGCTTTGAGGACGGCTACGGCCTGAGCCCTGAAGTGGTTGAGCAGGCGGCAACGCGCGGTGCGGAATTGATCCTGACGGTGGATAACGGCATCTCTTCCCACGCGGGAGTGGACGTGGCCCACGCCAAAGGCATGCAGGTGCTGGTGACCGACCACCACCTACCGGGGGAAACCCTGCCGGCGGCGGAAGCGATCGTCAACCCGAACCTGCGTGGTTGTGAGTTCCCTTCCAAATCCCTGGCCGGTGTCGGCGTGGCTTTCTATCTGATGCTGGCGTTGCGTGCCCGCCTGCGTGACAGCGGCTGGTTCGAACAACGTGCGTTGGCGATGCCGAATCTGGCAGAACTGTTGGATCTGGTCGCGCTCGGTACGGTAGCCGACGTAGTACCGCTCGATGCCAACAACCGCATTCTGGTGTACCAGGGCCTGAACCGTATCCGTGCCGGCAAATGTCGGCCGGGCATCAAGGCGCTGTTGGAAGTGGCTAATCGTGATGCACGTCAACTGGCAGCCAACGATCTCGGCTTTGCGCTGGGGCCACGGCTCAATGCCGCCGGACGACTGGATGATATGTCGATCGGCGTGGCGTTGTTGTTAAGTGATGACATCGCGCAGGCGCGTATGTTGGCTAACGATCTTGATGCGCTTAACCTGACGCGGCGTGAGATTGAGCAGGGCATGCAGGTTGAAGCTCTGCAGCTGTGCGACGAACTCGAGCGCAGCAGCACCGCCTTGCCATACGGGCTGGCGATGTATCATCCGGAGTGGCATCAGGGCGTGGTGGGGATTTTGGCTTCGCGCATCAAGGAGCGCTTTCATCGCCCGGTGATCGCCTTTGCCCCGGCAGGTGAGGGCATTCTTAAAGGTTCCGGGCGTTCGATAGCCGGTCTTCACATGCGTGATGCGCTGGAGCGGTTGGATACGCTGAATCCGGGGTTGATGATGAAGTTCGGTGGTCATGCCATGGCGGCCGGGCTGTCGCTGGAAGAGAGTAAATTCGACGAGTTCCGCCAGCGCTTTGGCGATCTGGTGGGCGAATGGCTCGATCCGGCGATGCTGGAAGGGGTGATTTGGTCCGACGGCGAACTGGCGATGCAGGAACTTTCGCTGGAAACGGCGGAGCTGTTGCGCGAAGGAGGCCCCTGGGGGCAGGCCTTCCCGGAGCCGACCTTCGACGGCACATTCCGCATTCTGCAGCAGCGGTTGGTGGGCGAGAAACACCTGAAACTGATGGTGGAACCGCTTGGCGGCGGCCCACTGCTGGACGGTATCGCTTTCAATGTCGACACCACCCTGTGGCCCGACAGCAGCGTGCGCGAAGTGGAACTGGCCTACAAGCTCGACGTCAACGAGTTCCGTGGCAACCGCAACGTGCAGTTACTGATCCAACATCTCTGGCCGCGTTGATTTGTGGCTGCTTTATCCCGGGGTTTGCTCTGCCAAACCCCGGCATGTTTTCTTCCCCCACAAAAACTAACCAACCGGCTATAAACTGACGCCTGGATCCGCTAGAATTACCGGTTCCAATGGCATTTCGCCATCGACGACATCAACGTAAAAGAACGCAAAAAACATGTTTGAAATTAACCCGGTAAAAAACCGAATTCAGGACCTGTCCGTGCGGACTGCCGTTCTTAGGGGGTATCTTTGACTATGATGCCAAGAAAGAACGCCTAGAAGAAGTTAACGCAGAGCTGGAACAACCTGACGTTTGGAACGAACCCGAGCGCGCACAGGCGCTGGGTAAAGAGCGCGCGGCGCTCGAAGCCATCGTTGAAACCATCGATCAGCTGGAGCAGGGGGGCGAAGACGTCTCTGGCCTGCTGGAATTGGCGATTGAAGCCGACGATGAAGAAACCTTTAACGAAGCCGTCGTTGAGCTTGATCAACTGTCTGCCAAGCTGGAACAATTAGAATTCCGTCGTATGTTCTCTGGTGAATACGACAGTGCTGATTGCTACCTGGATATCCAGGCGGGTTCCGGCGGCACCGAAGCACAGGACTGGGCCAGCATGTTGCTGCGCATGTACCTGCGCTGGGCCGAGGCCAAAGGCTTCAAGACCGAAGTGATTGAAGAGTCCGACGGCGACGTAGCAGGGTTGAAGTCCGCCACCATCAAGATTATCGGCGATTATGCGTTCGGCTGGTTGCGTACTGAAACCGGCGTGCATCGCCTGGTGCGCAAGAGCCCGTTCGATTCCGGCGGCCGTCGTCATACCTCGTTCAGTTCGGTGTTTATCTACCCGGAAGTGGACGACGATATTGATATCGACATCAACCCGGCGGACCTGCGAATCGACGTTTACCGCGCCTCGGGTGCGGGTGGTCAGCACGTGAACAAAACTGAGTCGGCGGTGCGTATTACCCACTTGCCGACCAACATCGTAGTGCAGTGTCAGAACGACCGTTCTCAGCATAAGAACAAGGATCAAGCGTTTAAACAGCTGCGAGCCAAGCTGTACGAGTTTGAGATGCAAAAGAAAAATGCTGATAAACAGATGATGGAAGACAACAAGTCCGATATCGGGTGGGGCAGCCAAATCCGCTCTTACGTGCTGGATGATGCCCGAATCAAGGATTTGCGCACTAACGTTGAAACGCGCAACACGCAGGCCGTATTAGATGGCGACCTGGATAAATTCATTGAGGCAAGTTTGAAAGCCGGGTTATAAGGAACAGAAATGTCTGAGCAACAACCACAAGGCGCCGAACAGGCGCTGGATCTCAATAACGAGTTGCAGTCACGCCGTGAAAAACTGGCTGCGCTGCGCGAGAACGGCATTGCGTTCCCGAATGATTTCCGTCGCGACACCACGTCCGACAAGCTGCACGCTGCGTACGGCGATAAAGACAACGAAGAGCTGGAAGCACTGGGTGTAGAAGTCACCGTTGCCGGCCGTATGATGACCCGCCGTATCATGGGCAAGGCATCCTTTGTCACGCTGCAGGACGTTGGTGGCCGCATCCAGTTATACGTCGCCCGCGACGATCTGGCGGAAGGCGTTTACAACGAAGAATTCAAGAAGTGGGACCTGGGTGACATCCTTGGCGCACGCGGCAAGCTGTTCAAAACCAAGACCGGTGAACTGTCCATCCACTGCACCGAACTGCGCCTGCTGACCAAGGCACTGCGCCCGCTGCCGGACAAGTTCCACGGCCTGGCCGATCAGGAAACCCGTTATCGTCAGCGCTACCTGGATCTGATTGCCAACGACGAGTCGCGCAAGACCTTCCAGGTGCGTTCTCAGATCATGGCGGCAATGCGTAACTTCATGGTGGAACGCGGCTTCATGGAAGTCGAAACCCCTATGATGCAGGTGATCCCGGGCGGGGCTTCTGCTCGTCCATTCGTGACTCACCACAATGCGCTGGACATCGATATGTACCTGCGTATTGCCCCAGAGCTGTACCTGAAGCGTCTGGTGGTAGGCGGCTTCGAGCGAGTGTTCGAAATCAACCGTAACTTCCGCAACGAAGGCGTTTCTCCGCGTCATAACCCAGAGTTCACCATGATGGAACTCTATATGGCTTACGCGGATTACAAAGATCTGATCGAACTGACCGAGTCGCTGTTCCGCACCCTGACCCAGAACGTGTTGGGCAATACTCAGGTGCAGTACGGTGATGAAGTGTTCGACTTCGGCAAGCCGTTCGTGAAGCTGACCATGACCGAGGCGATCAAGAAATACCGTCCGGAAACCGATCTGGCTGACCTGGCTGATATGGGTAAAGCGGTGGCTATCGCTGAATCCATCGGCATCAAGGTTGAGAAGAGCTGGGGTCTGGGCCGCGTAGTGACCGAGATCTTCGAAGAAGTGGCGGAGAGCCATCTGATTCAGCCGACCTTCATCACTGAATACCCGGCAGAAGTTTCGCCTCTGGCGCGCCGTAACGACGTTAACCCGGAAATCACTGACCGTTTCGAGTTCTTCATCGGCGGCCGTGAAATCGGCAACGGCTTCTCCGAGCTGAATGACGCAGAAGACCAGGCGCAGCGTTTTGCTGACCAGGCTAATGCGAAAGACGCAGGTGATGACGAAGCGATGTTCTACGACGAAGACTACGTTACCGCGTTGGAGCACGGCCTGCCACCAACCGCAGGTCTGGGCATCGGTATCGACCGTATGGTGATGCTGTTCACCAACAGCCACACTATTCGCGACGTGATCCTGTTCCCGGCAATGCGCCCACAGAAATAACTTCGCAGTAATGAATATCAACCGGCGCAGGTATCTGTGCCGGTTTTTTTTCGTCTGATGAGCGAGGATAGAGCCTATTACCGCTAACTGCTTAAAACATCAGCAGTTACGCGTTATCTCCGCTTGCCCGCCGAGGATAACCGGTTATAATGACAGCCGCACACCGATGCGGGTGTAGTTCAATGGTAGAACGGCAGCTTCCCAAGCTGCATACGAGGGTTCGATTCCCTTCACCCGCTCCATTTCCGCCATATTCCCTGCTGATTACCGACATCCCTGTCCCATTACCGACGTATTAAATTTGCCCTATTGCCGCTTGTTTCCGAGCTAAAGTCAGTTCGCTGGCGAGCACCTCAAACAGCATGTCAATTTCCTGCTGAGTATTGTAATGCATCATCCCGATGCGCAGCACGCCGCCGCTGTCTTGCAGGTTCAAACGTCGAATTAACCCCAGTGCATAGAAGTGTCCGCTGCCGGCGCAGATATTGTGCTGGCCAAGTCGACGGGCGATCTCCTCAGGCGCATGGTTGCTGAAGGTCAGGGCAAAAGTCGGAGTGCGACGGTGAATGTCTGCCTGCGGAGTACCGTAGAGCTGCACGCCGTCGATTTGCTGTAAGCGTTGCAAAAAATACCGACACAGATTCTCTTCATGGCGGTGATAGCTGGCAAAACTTTCCTGCAAACGCTGCCTTAAAGGAGCGCCTGGCGTGCCCCATTGCGCCAGGTAGTCAATCGCCGCCGTGACACCGGCCAACCCTTCGAAGCTTTGGGTGCCGGTCTCAAAACGGCCTGGGCCAATGTCGGTGGCTGGCTCGACTTTATAGGGCTGCAGCCGTTGCAGCCATTGCGGCGCGATATAGGCCATGCCGATATGCGGGCCAAAGAACTTATAGGCAGAACACACCAGAAAGTCGCAACCCAGCGCTTGCACATCGATCAGGTTGTGCGGGGCATAATGCACTGCATCGACGTAAACCTGTGCGCCGACCCTGTGGGCGGCTTCGGTGATGGCTTTAATATCGGCAATGCTGCCCGTAACATTAGACGCATAGCTGACGGCGACCAGGCGAGTTTTGGCGGTAATCTTTTCGCACAGCCGGGCGGTATCCAAAGAACAATCCGATAGTTGCAGGGGGATTTGATGCACGGTGACCTGTTTGTCATTGGCCGCCTGCTGCCAGCTGGAGACATTGGCGTAGTGATCCAGCTCGGTAACGATGATCTCGTCCCCGGCTTGCCAATCACGACTAATAATGCGGCTGAGGTGGAACGTCAGCGAGGTCATGTTCATGCCAAAAACGATATTATCGGGCGAGGGCGCATTCAAGAAAGTGCGTACCGATTCCCTCGCATTACTCATCACCTCGGTTGTTTTATGGCTGGAAAAATAATGTCCGCCCAGATTGGCGTTATATTTCCCCAGATAGTGGGTCATTTTCTCCAGCACGCCTTGCGAAACCTGAGAACCGCCAGGCCCATCGAAAAAGATAACGGGTTTGTCATCATAGCGCTGGGTCAGCGCACTAAACTGGGCGCGGGCGAGTTCGGGAGTAAATGTCATGCTTTTTCTCCCCGCGCGGTCAGGACAAACAGATCAAGATGCCCCTCTTGTTCCGGGACAACGGAGCTGATCGGCGTGGCGTTATGCCATAGCTTACTGTCCGCCAGCAAAACGGCTTCACCGTCCGCCAACACTTTTTTAAAGAACGGAGGCTGGTGATTATCGGCATATAACATGATCTCGCCGCCGACAATATTTTGCCGATGGATACCAATCATCGCGATATGATCAAAACCATCCTGATGGATCCCTTCCGGCGCTACCTGCGTTTCATTATCAATAGCGACAACGCGCATCTGATGGATTTCTATTTCCGTTCCTTCAGGTAAATCATTGCTTTCAGCAAACAGATTGCACATTTCTTCCATGCCGGCGCTTTGCAATACGGCTTCGTCAATCGGCTCGAAATGGCGCACCACATTGCCCTGAAAGTGGTTGATTTCATCCGACTGAACGAAATTGCGCGGGCCAATCTCAACCACATGACCATCGAGATGTTTGACGACCGAATAGCGACGTAAGCGGTACTTGCCGTCGGCATGCTGGGTATGGGGCAATCCAGAAAATGACGGCATTAATTGTTGGGTGGCCTGGTGGCTAAGTGCAGTCATACTTATTACGTTTTCGTGTTTATGTAACATAATCACCTCAAATATGAATCAAGACTGACTTTGTAGGGAGGTATTTCGATTGAATTGTAGTCGACACTATTGCCAACGCAATTTTTAGCCAGCGCCGACTACCTTCAAGCTATATGTTGCTGTAAACAAGAATGAACGCAGGCAGTATTAGCCATCGGTTGAACGGCTGACAGTTTCCCAGGCATCGATATCGCTGTTCATTTGGTGCAGTTTTTCTCTGACATACATCAGGGCATCGCTGCCCAGCAGCAGTAATGCCGGTGGCTCAGGGGTATTGATGAGTTGCAGGATGGCTTGGGCTGCCTTCATCGGATTGCCCGGTTGATTGCCGCTGTATTTTTCGCGTGTTTCACGGATGGGCCCGAAGCTCTGATCGTAATCGCTGATGCTACGCGCTGATCGTACCATCGAACGTCCTGCCCAGTCGGTTCGGAAAGCTCCGGGCTGAATGGCGGTGACTGCAATATTAAAGGGCTTTAGCTCTTTGGTCAGCGTTTCGGAAATACCCTGCAAGGCAAATTTGCTGCCGCAATAGTAGCTGATCCCCGGCAGGGTAATGAAGCCGCCCATGGAGGTCACATTGAGAATATGGCCGGCCCGACGCGCCCGAAAATAAGGCAGGAAGGCTTTAATTACGGCTACCGCACCGAACACGTTGACCTCAAACTGGTGGATAGCATCAGTTAACGGCGACTCCTCCATAGTCCCTTCGTGGCCATAACCGGCATTATTGACCAGTACGTCAACGGCTCCCAGTTCCTGTTCTACGGTATTGACCAGAGGGGCAATCGCAGCGAAATGAGTGACATCGAGAATGCGGCCAAAGCTGCGGCCCGGTGCCAGGGCTTCGAATTCATCTTTGGCCTGCTGGTTGCGTAATGTTCCCACCACGCGGTGTCCTGCTTTCAGCGCTTCTTCGGCCAACGCACGGCCTAAACCGCTGCTGACCCCGGTGATGAAAAATAATTTTGAATGATTCATGACACTCTCCTCTGTAATGTGGAGAAGCAGAATAGGGGGGACAGGATAAAATCCGTAGCCCGGATCCTCTCTGATGTTTGCCTATTCCTCTGAGTTGTCTGGACGGCTCTGACGCTGAGTGTCACACTTCGTTCACTTTCAGCCTCTTTTGGCAGGTGCTTATGACCATTCCCCCTCCGACGATTAGCGGCCAGATGGCTGAGCTTTTGGATCGGTTAACCCCGTGTGAAGGCTACAATCTTACGGCTCTGGCGGACGTGCGCTTTTTACGTTCCAACCGTCCGCTGATGCGCACGCCGGTTTTATATGAACCGGGGATCGTCATTGTGGTGCAGGGGCGAAAACGTGGTTTTTTAGGAAGTGATGTCTATTTGTATGATGCGCAGCATTATCTGATGGTCTCGGTGCCGGTGCCCTTTACCATGGAAACGGATGCCAGCGCTGCCGAGCCGATGCTGGCGATTTATATGCGGCTGGATTTCAGTTTGGCGGCGGAGCTGATGTTGCAACTCGACGATCGCGGTCCGACGCTCAGCGAGCCTCCACGAAGTATGGTCTCCAGCCCGATGGATGACGCTATCAGCCGTTCGGTTTTACGTTTTCTGCAGGTCATGGCTTCACCGCTGGATGCCGAGATATTGGGGCCGGCGATGATGCGGGAAATCTATTACCGCGTAATGACCGGGGCGCAGGGGCAGATGTTGCGAAATGCGCTGACCACCCAGGGTCAGTTTGGCAAAGTGGCGAAAGCGCTGCGAAAATTGCACGCCGAATATGATTCGCATCTGGATGTGAATGCGCTGGCGAAAGAGGCGGGCATGAGCCTGCCAACATTCCATAGCCATTTCAAAACCGTGACCAACACTTCGCCGATGCAATATTTGAAGTCTACGCGACTACATCAGGCCAGATTACTGATGCTGCGAAATAATCTTTCCGCCTCGGCGGCCTGTGTGCGGGTGGGGTATGAAAGCGTTTCTCAGTTTAGTCGTGAGTTTAAACGCCTGTTCGGGCTAACACCGCTTAATGAAGTTGAACGTATGAGGCACAACTTTTCGCTACCTGCGCCAGTGACCCCTTCAGATTTTATTTCCTCTCACTGACCCGGAGCCTGCGCTTCACGAAATGACGACCAGAGCACCGATGATGGCGATCAACAGGATCCAAAACCATTTGGAGGTTTTTAGGTGTAACTCCTAATTATAGCGCTGTCTGTCCACCTTGATCATCCATAGCCCCAGCCATAAATTTGCTACGGGAATCCCGGATCTCAGGCATGTTTGACAGGACCCATTCCCACATTGGCAGCATATTAATCAGCACGCCCTCACCGATTGGGGTTAATTGATATTCAACGTGAGGATGCGGGTATTTTTGTTGGTAGTCGTGACGAGTAATCAATCCGTCACGCTCCAAATGGCGCAGCGTTCTTGTCAGCATGCGCTGTGTGACACCGGATAGCGCCCGGCCGAGTTCCGCATGACGTAAAGGCCCATGGGTGCCCAGCGTATAGATGATACTCAGAGACCAACGATTGCCGGTATGCGCCAGCACTTCACGTTTTAAGCTGTCATCTTCATCGCTGAGCGCACTGCATATCGCGGCAAATTTTGTTTTTTGTTCGTCGTTGAGTTTCATTTCATCCTCGCAGTATCAACGGTGTACCTGATTGATCCCCTGTTATCAGGCTGACAGGATAGGTCGACCAATACAGCAGGAGAGAGTATGAGCATCTCAAATAGTCGTCAAATATCTAATATTCTGATTCTGGGGGCCGGCGAGCTTGGCATGGCCATGTTGAACGGATTTGTGAAGGAGAAAGAACGGCGGCCTGATGTCGAATTGACGGTACTGCTGCGGCCATTATCACCTGGCAATAGCTCGCAGGAAAACCTGTTGCGTCGAAGGCAGCTCGAGGCATGGGGGATTGATATCGTTACCGCCGATTTTAGCCTACAATCGGAGCAAGAACTGGCAACGGTTTTTGCCAGGTATGATGCCGTCATAAACTGTAGTGGATTTGTCGGCGGTAAAGGAACACAGCTTAAAATTACTCGTGCGGTTCTGTTAGCCGGAGTCGCCCGTTATTTCCCCTGGCAGTTTGGCGTTGATTACGATCGTATCGGCATGGGAAGCGGTCAACCGGTATGGGATGAACAGCTTGCCGTGCGGAGTCTGCTACGTGCGCAGCAGAGGACAAATTGGGTCATCGTATCGACCGGAATGTTCACCAGCTATCTTTTCGACCCTGGCTTTGGGGTGGTTGAGCGGGAACTCTACAGGGTTAATGCACCGGGTATTGCTGACTATTCGGTCACCCTGACCACGCCCGAAGATATTGGTCAGCTGACGGCGAAGATTTTCTTCCAGCGGCCACTGATCGACAATGAAATTATTTATATCGCAGGGGACAGCATTACTTACCGTCAGTTGGCTGAACTGCTTGGTGAGCATGACCGATGTCCTTATACGCTGGTGGTCGAGGATCATCAGGCTTTGCAGGATGCTGTGACTGCAAAGCCTGAAAGTCTCACCGCGGCCTACCGACTGGCGTTTGCCCGTGCTGATGGTGTTTCCTGGGATAAAGCGAAAACCTACAATGCTCGGCAGGGTATTGAGGTGACGGATGTTCGCGGATGGCTGAAACAACATTGCTCCGAAGTTTAATTAATCACTGCCGGCATTGTCGGCAGTCTTAAGGGAAATTTACAGCTATATTTATTTACCGAGATTGATGATAATTAATTTCCATTTTTTTACAAAACAAACATAATAATAACCGTATTTAAACAAACTGATTTCCACTTGATTATCTGGCCTTTTTTTAACTAAAAAAACCATCTATCTGTGATCGCTATCCCTCAATGAAAATGAAAAGAAGTTAATTATTAAGCTTCTTAACAATAATAATGAGGTTAGCATGTTATTTACCATTCAACTTATTGTCATACTTATCTGTCTATTTTATGGGGCCAGAAAAGGTGGAATTGCACTGGGGCTGCTCGGCGGTATTGGATTAATCATCCTGGTTTTCGTTTTTCATTTACCCCCCGGAAAACCGCCGGTGGATGTCATGCTGGTTATCATCGCCGTGGTGGCCGCATCCGCGACGCTGCAGGCATCAGGTGGGCTTGACGTGATGCTGCAGATTGCCGAGCGTATGCTGCGCCGCAATCCTAAATATGTCTCCATCGTTGCTCCTTTCGTGACCTGCATCCTGACCATTCTTTGCGGTACCGGCCACGTGGTATACACCATCTTGCCGATTATTTATGATGTGGCGATCAAGAATAACATTCGTCCGGAAAGGCCGATGGCGGCCAGTTCTATCGGGGCACAGATGGGCATTATAGCCAGCCCGGTATCCGTCGCGGTGGTATCGCTGGTCGCCATGCTGGGTAATTTTACCTTCAATGGTAAACACCTCGAGTTTCTCGATTTGCTGGCCATTACTATTCCCTCAACCCTGTGCGGCATTCTTGCTATCGGTATCTTCAGTTGGTTCCGGGGTAAGGATCTGGATAAGGATGAAAAGTTCCAGAGCTTCATTTCAGACCCGGAAAACTATAAATACGTTTATGGCGACACGGCAACCTTACTGGATAAGAAATTGCCTACCAGCAACTGGGTAGCCATGTGGATTTTTTTGGCTACCATAGCCATTGTTGCGCTATTGGGCGCTTTTTCTGAACTGCGGCCATTAATTAATGGAAAACCACTTTCCATGGTATTGGTTATCCAGATGTTTATGCTGTGTGCAGGTGCAGTAATTATTATCGCGACCAAAACGAATCCGGCCAATATCTCTAAAAACGAAGTTTTCCGTTCCGGAATGATTGCCATAGTGGCGGTTTACGGCATTGCCTGGATGGCCGAAACCATGTTTGGCGCGCATCTGGAAGAGATAAAGTCTGTACTGGGAACTTTGGTGAAAGAGTATCCCTGGGCCTACGCTATCATTTTGCTGCTGGTTTCCAAGTTTGTTAACTCCCAGGCCGCTGCACTTGCAGCAATCGTACCTGTCGCGTTGGCTATCGGTGTTGACCCAGCCTATATCGTGGCCTCTGCCCCTGCCTGCTATGGCTACTATATATTACCTACCTACCCAAGCGATTTGGCGGCCATTCAGTTCGATCGCTCTGGAACAACCAACATCGGGCGGTTCGTCATTAACCACAGCTTCATCATGGTGGGTTTGATCGGGGTTTCCGTATCCTGCGTGATGGGTTGGGTGCTGGCGGCGGCATACGGCTTCTTGTAACGGGGTGGGGCACAGCGCTGGATAATGCTGTTTGTTGATGAATCGCTCTTTTTCTTGGATGTGAAATGCAAAAAAACCGCTCAAAGCGGGTTTTTTTATCACTAATGCTTAACTGCTCAGGCTGGTGCCTTCATCGCTATCGTAAGTCTTAGTGAGATTATCGGCGATTAAAGCGCGATAACATTAACAGCAGATGGGCCTTTAGCGCCGTTCTCAATTGAGAACTCTACTTTCTGACCTTCATCCAGGGTTTTAAAATCGCTGCTCTGGATGGCGGAGAAATGTACGAAAACATCTTTGCTGCCATCTTGTGGAGTGATAAAGCCGAAGCCTTTGTCAGCGTTAAACCATTTTACTAAACCAGTCATTTTGTTAGACATAGATATATCCTTTTCATTTTTTGAGCCACTCAACGTGGCGAACATGGCCTGTTTTGCAGATTTTTACTTATGGGGCACTTAGGAGGAGGCTCATGAAGAAGGGTATCTAGAGATAACGCTTGAACTGAGAACTGCTTTACTAAAACTGCTTTCATAAGGTCTGTGTTCCAAACCGATGCCGCCATAGTAGGCCTGGTTTGATTTATTAAGCAAGGATTAATTTTTTTAATGTCATTGGCAGGCCAATATTGCCTTGGCACCGCATGAGGGATAATGACAGGGCTCAGGCTGGGTGGTGGGCATCTTTTTATCGTCATGTGGCTGATGCATAAAAGATAAAAGCCCTGACAATGGTTGCCAGGGCTTTTAAGGTACTATCGACTTCAAATTTAACATTAATGAACTTACTGATTTGTTACTACTAAGCTTCTATCGTTAAATGTACAGGTTTATCGCAGATAATATTGGGCGAACTAAAACCTCCCCTATATTTACCAGTTTACGTTTATCATCAATCTTAATAGATATTCAAAGATTGATGGCTTAACCAGGTACATCTCCCCTCGCGATATAGACTCTTTGATGCGTGGCCTCACCTCTATTGCGATCTGTTGCACTAAACTGAAAAATCGCAAACAAAAAACAATTAGAACATGGCCTTACATCATCGCGTGTTGGTACACACCCTGCGATTGTAGGTACTGACTACATGGCCTGAAAGCGTCATCAATAGAGAATGTTGCTTATCTCGATACTGATGCCCATACAAAAAATACTTCGTGGCCTTTATCGCAAAAATAACTGTAACAACTTACCTTTAATACTTTTACCATTATCAACAAGCTATTATTACGCTGTTGATGATTACTAATCTACTGGTTTTTTAAGGGGTGTCAATACTGTTTTTAATAACATGTTTTTAATGACATGTCTTTATTAACAGTATTCATAATAATCATCGACTAAGCATCATCTAACGCTTATTTTTAGCCCGGAATCTGGAGTCTCGGGGGAATTTATTGTGCTCAAAATTTGTTCGCTCAGGGCAGGGTGAAACTTATTTTTTTATTAATTAAGGAAAACAAAATTATAGCTGGGGCAACAGAGAAAGGCAGTCCCTGACATAGCCCGCCGCCGAAGCAACGGGCGGGTTTTAACCCTATCAGGGCTTAGCGATGAAGCGGGCGAGCCGTTGATGCAATTGGCTGTTTTCTTTACGCAGATGTTCAATCTCTTCCAGCAGCGTCAGCGTTACCGCAATACCGGGCCAATCCAGAGCCAGCTCGCGGTGCAACTGCTCAGCGCGATGGAAGGTGATTAATGCACGATCGTCAAAGATCCACTCTTCAGTTGCGGGATCGCGTGGTTGAATCACACCGAGCCCGACAATTTCCGTTAGCTCATCCTGTGAAACGCCGGTGTGCAGGCAAAACTCGGTAATGGTGAAAGTTACTTTTACGTTAGCCATTTTGCTTACTCCACTCTTTGCGCGGATCGAAGGTCTGCTGGGCTTCTGCCAACTGTTGCCACAGCGCGGCGCTTTTTTCGTCCGGCTTCGGTGGCATCATGACTTTGATCACGGCATACAAATCCCCGGTTTCTTTTTTGCCGACCAGGCCTTTTCCCTTGATGCGCAAGCGCTGCCCGGTTTGGCTACCGGCAGGAATGGTCAACAGGATACTGTCTTTCAGAGTGGGTACCGGTACTTTGGCACCGAGCGCCGCTTCCCATGGGGCGACGGGCAGCACGATCTCCAGATTGTGTCCGACGATGTCGAACAGTGGATGCGGAGCAATGCGGATGATCAGATAGAGATCGCCGCTGGCGCCACCGTCAGTTCCTGGTCCGCCCTGGCCTTTCAGACGAATGCGCTCACCATCGCCAACGCCGGCGGGGATTTTCACATTAAGGGTTTTAGGGATTTCCTGCTCCACCATGCCGAAAGCGTTATACACCGGCAGGCTATAGCGAATGGTACGGGTTTGCTCGGCCTGGGTTTCTTCCAGGAAGATAGCCACTTCCATTTCAACATCCTGGCCGCGCATGCCCTGACGCCGCTGACGATGTTGCTGAGCACGGGCATGTTCGCCAAACATGGAGGAGAAAATATCGGAAAAATCTTCGGCGTTATGGGCACTGCCATGCTGTGTCTGGCGGCCAAAATTGGGATCGTTACGGTGCTCCCGCAGTTGATCGTATTCGGCGCGGCGTTCGTCGTCTTTCAGCACTTCATAGGCTTCGGCGACCAGTTTGAACTGTTCCTCGGCATTCGATTCGGTGCTGACGTCGGGGTGATACTTTCGTGCCAGTCGGCGATAGGCAGTTTTGATTGCCTTGAGATCGTCCGCTGGTTTAACCCCTAAAATGGCGTAGTAGTCCTTGAATTCCATAGCGTTATCATCTCACTTCAATCTTTCATCAGGGGGATAGTTGAACCTGTATTGGGTGAAACTTTACTCTTAGTCGGGCCGTTTGTCGTTGACGTACCGATGTAATCAGGCGGTTTGGCAACCAAAAAGCGGAGCCGAGCGGCTCCGCAGCGGTATCACGCCCGTTTCAATAGTCGGGCAACCTGGAACAGGCTGAAAGAACTGAACAGCATTTCAATGCCGACAATGGTGGTGACCAACACCACCGACGTCGCGGGATCGGCGCTAAGCAGCAGCCAGGCAATCGCCAGATCCAAAACGCCAATCACCAGTTGCAACCAGCTGCCTTTAACTTCACGCAGCTTATAGCCGGCAATCAGCCGGACAATCCCGCCCAGCGCAAACAGGGCAGCGAGATAAATCGCCATGGCGAAAATGCCCACTGCCGGGTGGGTGATAAAGACGTAGCCGATAATAAGGTAAGCCACCCCGAGCAGAATGCCGCCGATCATCGGCCAGGTATTTTGCAGTCGGTTGGCAACCATGGCGAAAATCAGCCCGAATCCGCTCAGCAACAAGAAAATCCCCACAACCATACTGATTGCCGCGCCGGAGGCAAAGGGGCTGAATAGGCAGAAAAGGCCGCCCAATAACAGCAGTAGCGAGATGATTAACAGCGGGGTGCGTTGTTTCTTTAGGCTCTGTTCGTCGATGTTCAGCGAATGAAGATGATTCATATTAAGCATGATGTAACTCCCTTGTTGTGAATGTCCTGTACTGTTCACCACTGAGTATAGTGGAACACGCCACCTTGAGGATGATGTATGGCTGCGGTGTATTTCTTCCCGTACCAAAAAGAGCCGTCCAGGTGGATTAGGTAAGGTTTTTCATGGCATACGTGCCAGAATAGAGATAAAACCGATGCCGCTATGCTGAGCGAGATAATAGATATCCGATGATGGCTCCTTCCCGTTTGCTGAAATTCCTGCTGCCTTATCTTTGGCCTAAAGATAACCCCAAACTGCGTTATTACCTGGTTATCGCCTTTGCTTTCATGGTGATTTCCAAGGTCAGTATCACGCTGGTGCCGCTGGCATACAAAGCGATGATCGACGCCCTGAGTGGCGAAACCGCCAAAATGCTGGCCATTCCCCTGGGGTTGATTCTGGCCTATGGCGTTGCCCGTATCGGCGGGGCGTTATTTGAAGAATTACGCAACGTGATGTTTGTGCATGTCAGCCAGAATGCAACCCGATTACTGGGGCTGCGGGTTTTCAGGCAGTTGCACGCGTTGAGCCTGCGTTTTCATCTGGAGCGCCAAACAGGCGGGTTATCGTTATCGATTGAACGCGGCACTCAGGCGGTGGCAACCGTGCTATCGCGGTTGCTGTTCTCCATTTTCCCGATCCTGTTCGAAATCACCCTGGTTGCGGTGATCATGTGGCATCTGTTAAGCGGCTGGTTTGCGCTGGCCATTTTGGCGACGGTCGGCTGTTATATCCTGTTTACCGTGATGGCGGTCAGTTGGCGTAGCCGTTTTCGGCGCGAGCTGAATCAGGCGAATGCCGATGCCAACACTAAATCTATCGACAGCCTGCTTAATTATGAAACGGTAAAATACTTCGGTAACGAAGACTTCGAGGCCGAGCGTTTCAATATGTCGCGCCGCTTGTATGAATATGCTGCCATCAAGAACCAGTTCAGTTTTACCGCCCTGAACCTTGGGCAAACGGCCATTATTTCCATCGGCCTGATTGTGATGATGGCGATGGCGGCGCAGGGCATTGTGCAAGGGCGCATGACGATTGGTGACTTTGTATTGGTGAATGCTTACCTGCTGCAACTCTATCAGCCGCTGAATTTCTTTGGCTTTATTTATGCCGAAGTCAGACAGGCGCTGATCGATATGGAAAACATGTTCGATTTGTTGCAGGAAGAGCAGGAGATCGTCGATCGGCCGGATGCGAAGGCGCTGCAGCTGACTGCCGGCGAGGTGAGTTTCGACTCGGTCAGCTTTGGCTATGATGCGCGCAGGCCGATCCTGAAAAACGTCAGCTTCACGATTCCGGCCGGTAACACGGTCGCGGTGGTCGGTGCTTCGGGGGCGGGCAAGTCCACGCTGTCCCGGCTGCTGTTTCGTTTCTATGACGTGAGCGGTGGCTCGGTCTCGATTGACGGCCAGGATATCCGCAGCCTGAAACAGGCCAGCCTGCGCGCGGCGATCGGCATCGTGCCGCAAGACACCGTATTGTTTAACGATACGTTGGGCTACAACATTGGCTACGGTAAAACCGGCTCGAGCCAGGAAGAGATCGAGCGGGCCGCCAGGTTGGCGCATATCCATGAGTTTATCGTCAGCCTGCCCGACGGCTATCAAACCCGGGTGGGGGAGCGTGGGCTTAAGTTGTCCGGCGGCGAAAAGCAACGGGTGGCGATTGCCCGCACCATCCTGAAAAACCCGGCGATTTTGGTGTTTGACGAAGCGACAAGTGCATTGGATACCCAGACCGAACGCGAAATCCAGTCGCATTTGCGTGAAGTGAGCCGCGACCACACCACGCTGGTGATTGCGCACCGTTTATCGACGGTGGTGGATGCCGATGAAATTATCGTGCTGGAGGCCGGTGAAATCGTTGAGCGTGGACGGCATGAAGCCTTGCTGGCAGCCAACGGCCGCTATGCCGCGATGTGGCAAAACCAATATAACGATGAGCAGCAGCCCTGAGGGCGTTTAACCCCAGGCGGTAGATAACGCCTGGGGGATCGCCGGTTAAAGATCGCCGGTCAGATACTGCGCCACGCCGTTGGCGAAACTCCAGTCACCTTTGTCGTTAGTGGTGACAGACACCATCAGGTCACTGCCTTCAATCCCACAACTCTCCTTCAGCTCACGGCTGAGATCGGCATAAAACCGCTGTTTCTGTTGCTCGGGTCGCGGGCTGGTAATCACCCTCACCACCACCAAATCGCGGGTGCGCGTCAGGTTCAGGCCGGTGTCTTCAATCACCATATGATGAGCTTTGTTTTCATGAACAATCTGGTAGCGGTCACGTGGTGGCACATCGAAGGCGCTGAGCACCGCACGGTGGGCGGCATCGAGCAGGGTTTTCAGTTCGGCTTCGCTGCGGCCCTCAATGACTTCAAAGATAAGTAATGGCATTTTTATAATCCTGTCAGTGGGTTAATCTCGATATAAGGCAGCGAGTTATCTTCGCCCTGGAGAACCTATCTTAGCTAAGCGCCGACAGGGGAAGAAGCGCTATACTTGAACTCATTGTTTATAAAAATGAACAGTCGACGATGAAAAACCCAAATGTAGAAACCCTGTGGACCCATTTGCACTGGCTTACCGTGTTGGCTGAGCAGGGGAGTTTTACCCGTGCGGCGGAACGGTTGGATGTCAGCAAAGCGGCGATGAGTCAAAAAATCAAAGAGATTGAAACGCTGGCCGGGGTGCCTCTGGTACAGCGCACGACTCGCAGCGTCAGGCTGACCGATGCCGGGCTGCGGTTGGTGGAAGAACTGCGCCAGCCTTTCGCGCAGATAAAGCAGAGCTTTTCCGGCATTTGCGATTCGACCGGGCCGCTGCGTGGCTCGGTACGGGTGACGGCCCCGGTGGCATTTGCCCGCCAGCAGTTGGTGCCGCGTATTACCGGTTTTTTGCGTGCCAACCCAGAGGTGCGGGTACAGCTTGAGGTGTCCGATCGGCTGGTGTCGTTAACCGGCGAAGGGTTCGATTTGGCGATCCGCCACAGTGACCACCTGCCCGATACCCACGTTGCCTGGCGACTTTGCCCAACCGCCACCCTGGCGGTGGCGTCGGCGGACTACGTGCAACGGCAAGGCATGCCGGTTTCGCCGGCGGATCTGCAACGGCATCAGTGTCTTTATTATCCCCGCAGCAGTGAACCCCCGAGCTGGAGCTTTGTCGCCAAACAGGCAGCGCAGGGCAAGACAGAAAAGATTCGGGTACCGGTCAGCGGCCCGTTTGCCACCAATAACAGCGAATCGATACGCGATGCGGCAGCGGAAGGCTTGGGCATTGCCCTGTTGCCAGACTTTAGCGCGCAGCAGGCATTGGCGGACGGCAGATTGATCGAGGTATTACCGTCCTGGCGGCCGATCGATGCCTTTGCTGACAGTCTGTATGTGGTACGCCCTTACGCGCCCCAGGTCTCGCGGGTCGTGGCGGAATTCAGCCGTTATCTGCGCGGTGCCTTTGCCGAGGGCTTTTCGCCCACAGGGCGTTGAGATTAGAGTAACGCAGCGGTAAACAGCCCCGGTGAAGAGGCTGTTGCAGGGTTAGAAAAAACCATTATTGCGGTTGATGAAACTCCGGCAGCACAAACTGGCCGATCTCACTGAGAGTTTCATCCAGTGGGCGCTGGTTGCGGCGAAAGTGCAACCCAATGTGGTTTACGCCGGCGGCCTGCATGGCGTTCAACTCCTGAATCAAGCCGTTACGTCCGGTTTTAATCCCAAAGTGGTGACGCCGGATCGGTGCATTGGCATCATCAGTCAGGTCCAAGTGAATAAAACTGATATAAGGCTTTTCTCCAGCTACCTGTCGCCACAGCTTCACGCGGGAAATATGATCGGCAGGCGTGCCTGGGTACGACAACCAGCCGTCCATATTAGCGCCCACCCATTGTGGCGATTGTTGCGCGAGACCGGCGACCAGTAGCGGTGGCGTTGGCCGCTCCGGCAGCAGTTTTTGTCCAGGCTGGAGCTGGCCGTCGACCGCCCCCTTCAGGATCTCTACGCCTTTCCTGAAAGTCTCGCCACGACTGGCATAATCCTCACCAAACAGCGGGTATTCCGTCGGACGATCGCCACTGGCAATGCCGAGCAACAGGCGATCCTGGCTCAATACCTGTACCGTTGCCGCTGCCTTTCTCACCAACCACGGCTGGCGCAACGGCAGTACCACGGCGGCAGTGCCCAGCAGAATGTTTTGTGTCAGGCTGGAGAGATAGCCCAGGTAGGTGAAGATCTCAAATACCTGAGCGGCATCGCCAAAGCCAGGGTCATACAGCGGTACATCACGCACCCAGGCGGCGCGAAATCCCAGTTCATCGGCCTGTTTGATCAACGCGGCGTGCTGGGTCATATCAGGTACGCCGAAAGGGCGATGATCGCGTTGACGTTTCAGCTCACCGCCGGTGGACCAGTCATTATCCAGAGGGAGTTCAACCCCGATAGAAAGCGGATCCTGCATAAGTTTGCTGATGCTCATCATTGACTCCATTAAGGGGATTTACCCCTATGATTGATGAGCCTAATTCTTGCATGCCGATTAATTGCAATAAATAACACCAATGGCAATTTATAATTGCTATTTCAGCATTAGTTATATAGGGAATACGATTAACGCAACCCCTGGACCAGCGAGTCGGCGCTGATGTCCGCAATGGTTTTCGCGCCGATCAGCGTCATGGCAACGCGCATTTCTTTATCGATCAGCTCGAGCAGGTTGGCGACACCGGCCTGCCCGGCGGCGGCCAGCGCATAGGCAAAGGCGCGGCCCAGCAGTACGCCGTCGGCACCCAGAGCAATCATGCGCACCACGTCCAGCCCGTTGCGAATGCCGGAGTCCGCCAGCAGGGTAATATCGCCTTTTACCGCCTCGGCAATCGCCGGCAGCGCATGGGCAGTGGACAACACGCCATCCAATTGGCGGCCGCCGTGGTTGGAAACCACAATACCGTCGGCACCAAAGCGCACCGCATCCTTGGCGTCTTCGGGATCCAAAATGCCTTTGATGATCATTGGGCCTTGCCAGAACTCGCGGATCCAGTCCAGATCCTTCCACGAAATAGAGGGATCGAAGTTGGCACCCAGCCAGCCGATATAGTCTTCCAGACTGGTGGGTTTGCCGCGATAGGCCGAAACATTACCCAGATCGTGCGGCTTACCACACAGCCCAACGTCCCAGGCCCATTGCGGATGGGTCATAGCCTGCAGTATGCGGCGTGCGGCGGCATTGGGGCCACTCATGCCGGAGTGGGCGTCGCGGTAACGCGCACCGGGCACCGGCATATCGACGGTGAATACCAGGGTTTTCACCCCGGCCGCTTTGGCGCGTTCAAGCGCATTGCGCATAAAACCCCGGTCTTTCAATACGTACAGTTGGAACCACATTGGCCGATCGATTGCCGGTGCCACTTCTTCTATCGGGCATACCGAGACCGTCGACAGGGTAAAAGGGATGCCTTTCTGCGCGGCGGCTTTGGCTGCCTGAACTTCACCGCGGCGAGCGTACATACCGGTCAACCCGACCGGGCCGAGGATCACCGGCATTGCCAGTTTTTCACCGAACAGGCTGGTTTCCAGGCTGAGGTCGGACATATTGCGCAGTATGCGCTGGCGTAGCGCGATGCCCGCCAGGTCTTCCGTGTTGCGCCGCAGCGTATGCTCCGCGTAGGCCCCGCCGTCAATATAGTGAAACAGAAAAGGCGGGAGCTTAGCCTTTGCGGCGGCCCGGTAATCGGTGGAAGCGGAGATAATCATATTTTTACCTTATTTCTTTACGCTCAGAGAATCATGATCTGCGCCATCACTGCGGCGATCCCCCCGTACACCAGCAAGGGTAATACGGTCTTTTTAATAATTTTTCCTTCGGCGTTGCCGATCCCAAGAATTGAGCAAACGGCGATAATATTGTTCAGGCATACCATGTTACCCATGGCACCGCCAACGGACTGCAGTGCCAGCGTCAGGTTGACGTTTAGCCCGCTGCTCAGGGCGATCGAATGCTGAATGCCGCCGAATGTCAGATTGGAAACGGTATTGGAGCCTGAAAAGAACGATCCCAGGGCGCCGAGGAAGGATGAGAACAGCAGCCAGCTTTCTCCGGTAAGTGAGGCCAGTGTCTTGCCAATAAGGATCACCGGAGCTTTGTCGCCGCCCAGCATCATCAGATTGACCATCACCAGGGCACCAAACAGGGCGATAAAGGGTTTGGCTATGCGCCCACCGGTTTCTGCGAACATTTGTTTTACCTGCCTGCCGTTCAGTCGGAACAGGGGAATGCACAGCAATACCACCAATAAAAAAGGAATTAATGCAGGGACATACAGTGTTTTGTAGCTGGCGGCGGCGGAAGTGCCTAACACCTGCTGCAATTCAACGATCAGGGCATTGCTGACGCGTAACTCGCCCAACCCGCTGAGCTTGCCCTGCCATAAAGGCGTGCTGCTGTTGAGTAGTGCCTTAATCCCCAACTGGTGAATACGCGTCACTATCAAAATAGCAATCAGCAGCAGAGTTGGCGTCATTGCTTTTATTACTTGAATGAATTCCACCGGTTGGGAATCGGTTTTGCCTTCGCAGCGGGTCAGGCCAACGCCGGTACGCGCCAACAGAACCGACAGCATCAGGCCAATGGCACCGCCCACCAGAGCCGGAAATTCATAATTAACCTGCGCCAGCAACAGATAAGGCACCGTACAACTTAAGACGCTGAGTAAAATAAAGGGCAGATTGAGGCGAATTTCACGCCAGGAAACGATAAAGCGCAGTGCCAGTAATGGAATAACAAATCCGGCGACAAAGTGGATCAACGCAGTCTGACGGCCAATTTCCAGCAGGCTGGCGTCGGACAAGCCCAAGTTGGCAAAGCCGAACCAGGTAGGGGTACCGACGGCACCGAATGAGACGGGAACCGAGTTCATGACCAGCGTCAGCAGCGCTACGCGCAGGGGGTTAAAGCCCAGCCCAACCAGAATGGGCGCGGCAATGGCGGCTGGGGTGCCAAACCCGCTGGCACCTTCAATCATAAAGGCAAATGCCCAGCCGATGATCATTAACTGGGCTACAGGGTTGGGGCTGATATTTTCCAGCCAACGGCGAACCACATTTTCCGCACCGCTGATTTGCATCAGTTTATTGAGCAAGATCGCACCGGCAATGATGGTTATCGGGGTGAAAACCGATACCAGTGCGGTGATGATATTGGCGTGCAGCAGCAGTGGCAGACTATCGAACCAAAACATCTGTACGGCATATACGGCGGCGGCGGTTAAGGGCAGCGCGATATAAGAGGGAACACCGTGTTTTTTGGTCATCATCCAAATCAGCAGGACGATGGGCGCAATACTGAAAAGTAGGGACATAGAAGCCTCAGCGTTATTATTGTTATTTGTGGAGGTATGTAGCCGAAAGGTTAATTACCGCAACATTTTCATTCTAATCACAACGCTGGCTAATGTTCTATTCTGCAATTTTCCAAAATGGAGAGGTGGGGCGATATAGCGACTTTTCGGAACCTTTCTTTATCGAGGGAGGCGTTTTTATTGTATTAAAAATCAGATGGATAGAATAAGTTATTGTGTGATGAATGTGTAGGATCACATTGATTACACAACAATTATCAATGGATTATATTCAAATGTGGGGTAATCCCGTCGGCTCGCTCACGAGCCGGGCAGAATAATTATGTGACCTACTTCAAAAATAGTGGCTGATATTTTTATAGGACGTGATGATATGTTCGATCAGCAGTCGGGTTTTTAACGGCAAATTGCGGGTATAGGGGTAGACTGCGTAAATACCTAATACTTTTCCGCAGTGGCCGGGCAAAATTTCCACCATGGCACCTTCTTGTAAATCCTCATACACCATGCAGCGTGGCACCATGGCAATGCCATAACCGCCGATCACCGCTTTGCGGATCGCCCGGGCGTTATTGGCGGACAGATTGCCATTAACCTGCAGTTCGTAAATCTCGCTGCTGCCCGGCTGCTTCATCAGCCAGTTGTCGGTGCCACTTTCCTGATAGGTATAGGTCAGGCAGTTATGCTTGAGCAGGTCGTCTGCTGACTGCGGTTCAGAATATTGTTGCAGATAGCTGGGCGAACAAACGATCACCCAGCGGGAATCCAGGATCGGACGGGCAATCAGGCTGGAGTCCGGCAGGGTGCCGGTACGGATCGCCAGATCGATCCCTTCATTGACCAAATCGACGAAGCGGTTCTCCAGCCGCATTTCCACCTTCAGGTTCGGATGAAGGGCACAAAATTCCGCCACGCTTTCACTCAGCAGCAGTTCGCCTGAAATGGTCGGCACCGACATGCGGATCACGCCGGTCAGGTCATCGCTGTTTTCACTGATGACGTTCAGGGCTTCCTGAGTTTTTGCGCTGATTTCTTTGGCCTGTCGATACAGGCTTTGGCCGTTTTCGGTTAGCGTCAGGCTGCGGGTGGTGCGGTACAGCAGGCGCGCGCCGAGGGATTTCTCCAGGCGGCCGATGCGCTTGCTGACCACCGAACTGGTGATACCGGCGGTTTCAGCGGCTTTGCTGAAAGAACCGCAGTCAACAATCAGGGCGAACAGGATCAGGTCGTTGGCATATTCATGTGTGGGCAACATCGGTGGGTATTTTCCTCGTCCCGGAGTAACCGCCAGTGTAAATCCTCAGGTTCAGGAAGCCAACGCCGGCGACAAAATGAGAATTGTTATTGATATCACTTTTTGGCCGCTTACAATGCCAGCCATCTCAAGATTTCAGGTTAAGGGTTCTTCATGGAGTTGCTACGGGTGGTCTACCACCAATATCGCTGGCCGTTTCTGGCGGTAATGGCGTTGACCATGGCCAGTGCGGCGCTGGGTATAGGCATCATCGCCTTTATAAATTTGCGGCTGATGACGGTGGCGGGCAACCCTCTGGCCGTATTGCCGGAGTTCCTCGGGCTGCTGGCGTTGCTGATGGCGGTCACGCTGGGTTCGCAGTTGGCGCTGACCACGCTCGGCCACCATTTTGTGTTCCGTTTGCGTGGCCAATTGGTGAAGCAGATCCTGGATACCGATATTGAGCGGATAGAGCAACTGGGCAGCGCCTCGCTGTTGGCGAGCCTGGCCAGTGATATACGCAATATCACCATTGCCTTTGTTCGCCTGCCGGAGCTGGTGCAAGGGGTGATATTGACGCTGGGGTCGGCGGCCTATCTGGGCTGGCTATCTCCGCAGATGCTGGCGGTCACCGCCGTTTGGGTCGCGGTGACGGTATTGGGCAGCGGGTGCCTGGTGTCGCGGGTATATCGTCATTTGACCAGCGTGCGAGAGGCCGAAGAGCGCCTCTATGAACACTATCAGTCTGCGATTGACGGCCGCAAAGAGCTGGCATTGAACCGCGATCGTGCAAAAGCGCTGTACCGGCAGGCCTACCAGCCGGATGCAGAAGATTATCGACAGCACATTATCCGCGCCGATACCTACCATCTCAGCGCGGTGAACTGGTCGAATATCATGATGCTGGGTGCGATTGGTTTGGTGTTTTATATGGCCAATAGCCTGGGCTGGGCCAATACCACCGTTGCGGCAACTTACTCCCTGACGTTGCTGTTCCTGCGTACCCCGTTGCTGCAGGCGGTGGGGGCATTCCCTACGCTGATTGCTGCCGAAGTCGCCTTCGGCAAGGTCAAAGCGCTGCGGCTTGCCGATTATCAACCCGAGTTTCCTGCGGTGGCGGCCAAAGCCTGGCAAACCCTGGAGCTGCGCGATGTGATGTTCCACTATGGTGCGACGGAGCAAAAAGCGGGGTTCGCCGTTGGGCCGATCAACCTGAGGTTGCAACGCGGTGAACTGGTCTTCCTGATTGGCGGCAACGGCAGTGGCAAATCGACGCTGGCAATGTTGTTGACCGGGTTATATCAGCCGGTCAGTGGACAAATCTTGCTGGATGGCGTTGTGCAAACTGCGGCTGATATGCCCGACTACCGCCGCTTGTTTTCCGCCATTTTTACCGACTTTCATCCGTTTCACCATTTGCAGGGGCCTGAAGGCGCACAGCCGGACGCCGAACTGGTGGAAAGCTGGCTTAACCGATTGAACATGAAAAGCAAATTGCAATTCGATGGCCTGCGGGTAACCAATCCGCAGTTGTCGCAGGGGCAGCGCAAGCGTCTGGCGCTGTTACTGGCGGTGGCGGAACAGCGGGATATTTTGCTATTGGACGAATGGGCGGCGGATCAGGACCCGCAATTTCGCCGTATATTCTATCGTGAGCTGCTACCGCAGTTACGCGCTTTGGGCAAAACGGTATTTGCCATCAGCCATGACGATCATTACTTCGAACATGCCGATCGGCTGCTGCAAATGCGTGACGGGCGACTCAGTGAGTTGACCGGCAGTGAACGTGAACGCGCCAGCAAGGACTCTGTTTCGCAGATTGACTGATATTAATATCACCCGGCCTGTACTAATGGGCTGGGTGATTCATTCTCCTCATATGGCACTATCCGCTAAAATCAGCATATCCCCGCGCTTCAGTGTCACTCCCCAGCCTAAATTGTTGCCAATTTAACTTAAGTAATGTTGATTAATTGTGTTTTGATTTATTGAGTAGTGGTTTAATTTTGATCTATCGGTTTGTGCCACACTGCTGCTTGTTGATTAATCCATCCCAAATCTGGCGCCAATGACCTGACTAATCCTACTGTCTTTCTGCAGTGTACCTGGCTTTAGGTACATGACTAGCAGATATTTTTTAAATATCCATAGGAAGAAACCCCTTTATTGATCGTTTAAATAGATCAATAATTTGTTTTTGATTAGTTTAATCTATTAGATGAGGCGGCTGTGATAAGCAAGGATGACGCGGATATCAAACGTAAAGCTTGGCTGTGCGTATTTATCGGCTGCGGGGTGTTTTGGCTGGCCATCGCCGCCGTGATTTATTGGCTGCTTGTTTAGGAAACAAATTGATGGAAGAAAAGCGCGTAAAGAAGAAAGGGGGCGCCCGGGATGACAGCCCGGTCAAAATCCCCCCTTCATGGCAGTTGACCCAACAACAACGGGATTTTATTAACGATCTCTGGCAGGACGATGCCACGGAACCCGTACCGAAACCGGCTACCCGCCCCGGCGTTAACGAATAACCCGATTGCGCCCGGCCAATATGCCGAACAGCATCTGCAGCAGCGTCAGGCCCAGCAGAATGGTCAGTGGCAACTGCCAGCCCTGAGTCAGGTCATGTAACAGACCGAACAGCGTTGGCCCCAGCGCGGCCAGCAAATAGCCTACCGATTGTGCCATGCCTGACAGTTGGGTGGCCTGGTGATGATGGCTGCTACGCAGGCCAAAGAACGACAGCGCCAGCACCAAAGAACTTCCCGCCCCCAGACCGGCAAAAATCAACCATATCAGAGAATAGGCCGGCAGCAGCAGCAGCCCGGCGACGCCGGTAAAAATCAGCAGTGAACTGCACAGCGCAATAGCTCGCTGATCGCGTGCGCGCGGCAGAATAAACACCATCACAAAGTTGGCGGCGATGGCCACCACCTGATAGATAAACAGCTCAAAACCCGCCTGCTGCGGCGAGGTGCCATGACTGGCGGCGAAGGCGCTAAACCAGCCGATAATGGTATAGAAGGTGATGGACTGTAAGCCCATAAACAGCGCCACCTGCCAACCGAGCGCACTGCCCCAGGGGGAACGGGACGGCGCAGACTGAACTCCGGGGGCATCAGCGCTCGCTGAAGCGGCTGGGCGGCGCAACTGCGGAAGCCAGACCATCAACGCCAGCAATGCAGGCAGGCTCCAGCACAGCAGGGAAAAACGCCAGCCGAGACCATTCAACGCCGCCAGCGGCACTGCCAGACCCGAGGCGGTAGCGGCCACCAGTGACATCACCGCCGCGTAACCGGCAATCATCGCGGCGGCCCGACCTGGAAAGTCGCGTTTCACCAGCGTTGGTAATACCACGTTGGCAAAGGCGATGGCTGCGCCTATCAAGACAGTGCCCAGCCATAACATGCCGGGTTGCGGCAGGGAACGCAGTGCGATACCCATCACCAGCAGTAACAGCGCCATACCCAGCGTGCGTTCAATCCCCATGCGTTTGGCCAGGCCGGGAGTCACCGGCGATAGCACGGCAAACAGGATCAACGGCAGCGAGTTAAGCAGACCGGCCGAGGTGGCGGACAGCAACAACTGCTGCTGGATCTGTTCCAGTAACGGCCCGACGCTGGTTAGCGCGGCGCGCAGGTTGGCCGCGACCAGCATAATGCCGGTGACCAGTAATAATGGATGGCGTAAACGGCTGCGTTTTAGGGGAGCAGACGTTGGGGATAAGGCAGATTGGGGCATCAGTTCCTCGCACCAGGGCAGGCAGTCAATCAATACTGCATGGCATGATGCGTTGATTGACGTTAACGCTTACGTACCGGCAGGGGGCCGATATCTGCGCGCAAGTGTAGGGAAGAACCCCTGACCTGACAAGGGGCAGGTTTTGCGACAAACGCGCCATTTCGGCGTCTGCGACGCAATGCCGGGAGGGGATAATTGCTGTTATGTGATCCCGATCACCTGATGAACTAAAAGTCGGCCAGCCGGCCCGTAAAGTCACCGCTTTCGTTTGCTGCTGCGCTTCGGGGGCCTCATCCCGGCAACCGCGCCCGCCCTGATATTTCACTTTGCCTTTCACTGCCGTTTAATATTTTCACTTCATTTCGATCCGAAAGGTTTTTAGCCGCTTTTTCTGCTAAAACAGCGCTGTAACCCCGATCACAATTTCATTGCTTTCGCTTTGCTGTAATGCCAGCGCAGTAGAGCGAAAGCCATCTTCTCCCCGGCCCGGCCGGAAACCTGAGGACCGCAGCTCATGCCAGTGAATACCGCAAAGCGACGTGAACACATTATCGATCTGTTATGCGAGCACGGCAGCGTGCGCGTGGAGCAGCTCAGCAAACAGTTTGCAGTATCCACGGTGACGATCCGCAACGATCTGCGCTTTCTGGAACGAAAAGGGTGTGCGCTGCGGGCTTATGGCGGCGCGATGCTCAATCAGCAATTCGCCTTCGATCGCCCGTTGCATGACAAAGGGCGGTTAAACCGCGACGTGAAGTCGCAGATCGCAAGCGTAGCGGCCAGCTATGTGCGTGATGGCGATGCGCTGATCCTCGATTCCGGTTCCACCACTACCCAGATAGTGCCGTTCCTCAAAGGGCGACGCGACCTGGTGGTGATGACCAATGCGTTGAACATTGCCTATGAGCTTTCAGGTAACGATGGGGCAGAGGTGATGGTGTTGGGCGGCAGCGTGCGCCGTAACTCCTACTCGCTCTACGGTCCGGCTGCCGAGCAGCAATTGCGCCAGTACCGCTTCGACAAACTGTTTTTGGGTGTCGACGGTTTCGATCTGGTTGCCGGTATCACCACGCCTCACCCCGGTGAGGCCCACCTCAATCGCGTGATGTGCGAGGTGGCGCGCGAGATCATCGCCGTGGCGGATGCCAGCAAGTTTGGTCGCAAGAGCTTTTGCATGATCCGCGAAGCCGGACAAATTCATCGGCTGATTACCGACAGCCTTCTTCCGGACGATTACGAGCGGGCGTTAACCGAGTTGGGCGTGGAGGTTGTCATCGCCGATCGGTAGTACGGCGCCTGCGTGGGGGTTTCATGCAGCAGTTGTTACAGCTTGTTGAGCAGCACAAGGCCGGAAAACCGGTTGGCGTATTTTCCGTTTGTTCCGCTCACCCCTGGGTGCTGAAAGCGGCCCTGCGGCAGGCCAGGGCGCGTGGCACGCCGGTGCTGGTTGAGGCCACCTCGAATCAGGTCAATCAGTTTGGTGGTTACACCGGCCAAACGGCGCAGCAGTTCCGCGATGCGCTCTGGCAACTGGCGGATGAAGTCGGGCTGTCGCGTGACCGTCTGTGGCTGGGGGGCGATCATCTCGGCCCCAATGCCTGGCAGGATCGACCGGCAGAAGAAGCCATGCAGTTGGCGGAAACGCTGATCGACGATTATGTCCGCGCCGGTTTTCGCAAAATTCACCTCGATTGTTCCATGTCCTGCGTGGGCGATCCCTTCCCACTGAATGATGAAACCGTGGCCGTTCGTGCGGCCCGGTTGTGCAGCGTCGCGGAACGAGCCTGGCAGGAAAGCGGCGGTGAGCCACCGGTGTATGTCATAGGTACCGAAGTGCCGGTGCCGGGCGGCGCGCAGGAGGCGCTGGAAGGCATGCAGGTCACCACACCGCAGGCAGTACAGCAAACGCTTGAGGTACATCGCCTGGCCTGGCAGCGAGCGGAACTGGTTGACGCCTGGAGGCGAACCATTGCGCTGGTGGTACAACCGGGCGTGGAGTTTGATCATCACAGCGTAGAACACTACCAACCTCAGCGGGCCCATGAGCTTAGCCGCTTTATCGAACGGCAGCCGGGCATGGTCTACGAGGCACATTCAACGGATTACCAACCCCCGCAGGCCTACCGGCAACTGGTGGGCGACCATTTCGCCATCCTGAAAGTCGGTCCGGCGCTGACTTTTGCCCTGCGTGAGGCGCTGTTCGCCCTGGATCATATTGAACGTGAATGGCTGGGCGAACATCAGTCGGCGCAGCTGTGTGCCACGCTGGAACAGGTGATGCGCGAGCAGCCGCAGCAGTGGAGTCGCTACTACCACGGCAATCCACATCAACAATATCTCGACCGCCATTACAGCCTGAGCGACCGGGTGCGTTACTACTGGCCGCAGCCACAGGTTCAGCAAGCGGTCGAGGGGTTGATCGACAACCTGCGTCGCAATCCGGTGCCGCTGGCGCTGTTAAGCCAATATCTGCCCGATCAGGCCCGGGCGATGAATGCTGGTGAGCTGAGCAACGATCCGCAGGACTGGGTGATGCACAAGGTCACGCAGGTGCTCGATGATTATCACGCTGCCTGTTACCCGGAGGTGCATTGAAATGCCGAATATCCTGATGACCCGCATTGATAACCGACTGGTCCATGGCCAGGTCGGCGTTACCTGGACCAACACCCTGGGAGCCAATCTGGTGGTGGTGGCCAACGATGAAGCGGCGGCCGATCCGGTGCAGCAGAACCTGATGGACATGGTGGTGGCCGAGGGGGTGCAAACGCGCTACTTCACGCTGCAGAAAACCATCGACGTGATCCACAAGGCGGCGGATCGCCAGAAGATCTTTTTGGTGTGCAAAACGCCGCAGGATGTTTTGCGGCTGGTGCAGGGCGGGGTACCGATCCATTTCGTCAACGTCGGCAACATGCATTTCGCCGAGGGCAAGCGGCAGGTGCATAAAACGGTCTCGCTGGATGAGGGTGACGTGGCCGCCTTTCGCGAACTGGCGGCGCTGGGCGTCGAATGTGAGGTGCGCCGGGTGCCGGATGAAGCGGGTGAGCCCGTCGGCAAACTGCTGTTTTGAGTTGGGGGAAATCATGTTGACTGATGCGTTATTGATTGCACTGCTGGCCGGATTGGCGGGGGTCGATCTGTTCGACGGCCTGACCCACTTCCACCGTCCGGTGGTTCTGGGGCCGCTGGTCGGCCTGATCCTGGGGGATGTCTACACCGGCCTGCTGGTCGGCGGTACGCTGGAACTGGTGTGGATGGGCATGGTGCCGCTGGCGGGGGCCCAGCCGCCGAACGTGGTGATCGGCGGGGTGATTGGCACGGCATTCGCCATTCTTACCAAAGCCGATCCCAAGGTGGCGATTGGCGTTGCGGTGCCATTTTCGATTGCGGTGCAGGGGGGTATCACGCTGCTGTTCACCCTGTTTTCACCGATGATGCATCGCTGCGATCGCATGGTGAAAGAACTGAACTGGCGCGGTATTGAACGGGTGAACTATCTCGGTATCAGCATCCTGTTCGCGTTCTATTTTGTGGTGGCGTTTCTGCCGATTTATTTCGGTGCCGACGCGGCCAGTGCCATGGTGCAAAAGGCGCCGGTCTGGCTGTTGGATGGCCTGGCAGTGGCGGGTGGCATGATGCCGGCGATTGGTTTCTCGCTGCTGATGAAAGTGATGATGAAAAAAACCTATGTGGCCTATTTCATCCTCGGCTTTATTTCCGTCACCTTCCTGAAATTGCCGATCCTGGCGGTGGCGCTGGGCGCGCTGGCGATCGCCCTGATCGACTTCTTTAACAGTCAACGGGCCGCTGCCGACCCGCTCAAACAACCTGTCCCCCAGGAGGATGCTGAAGATGGCATTTAACGATACCGACGATCTGCTGGCGCAAAAAGCGGAAAAACGTATGGCGCAGGCGCTGGCCACCAGTCAGGTGGAGCAGGACGACTACGTCGATAACCAGCCCGCCGAGGCTCTGACTCGCGGTGATATCAACCGCATGGCCTGGCGCTCGTTGCTGCTGCAGGCGTCGTTCAACTATGAGCGTATGCAGGCCGGTGGCTGGCTGTATCAGTTGATCCCGGCGTTACGCAAGATCCACCGCAATCCGCAGGATCTGTCCAACTCGATGAAAATGCACATGGAGTTTATCAATGTGCATCCGTTTGACGTCACCTTCCTTTCCGGGTTGGTGCTGGCGATGGAGCAAAATAAAGAGAAGATCTCCACCATTCGCGCGGTAAAAGTGGCGCTGATGGGGCCGCTGGGCGGGATTGGCGATGCGCTGTTCTGGTTGACGCTGCTGCCGATCTGCGCCGGGATTGGTGCCTCGCTGGCGCTGGAAGGCAGCCTGTTTGGGCCGATCGTCTTTCTGCTGCTGTTTAACGTATTTCACTTTGGGCTGCGCTTCGGGCTGGCTCACTATGGTTATCAGGCCGGTACCAGCGCGCTGGCGCTGCTGAAAACCCATACCCGGCGAATATCCCACGCCGCCTCGATTGTCGGCATGACGGTGATCGGTGCACTGGTGGCTTCTTATGTTCATCTTTCTACCCCGCTGGTGATGCATGCCGGCAAAGCCAGCGTAGCGCTACAGACCGATGTGCTGGACAAGCTGATGCCAAATCTGTTGCCACTGTGCTTTACGCTGCTGATTTTCTTCCTGATGAAGCGCGGCTTCTCACCGGTGAAGCTGATTGGCGTGACGGTGGTGATTGGGGTGGTGGGCAAGTTTATCGGTTTATTGTGAGGAGCGGTTTATGCCAGGCATTGTAATTACCGGCCACGGTGGCTTCGCCAGTGGGCTGTTGCAGGCGGTTGAACAGGTGGTGGGGCCGCAGCCGTACTGTGTTGCGGTCAATTTTCCCGAACAGATGAGTACCGCCGAGTTAAAGGCTGCGTTGATCTCGGCATTGTCCGAAGTGGCGCAGCCGGACGGCGTGGTATTTCTCACCGATATGCTCGGTGGTTCGCCTTTTCGCTGTGCCAGCGAACTGGCGGATGCGCACGGAGATTGTGAGGTGCTGACCGGGGTGAATATGCAGTTGGCGGCGGAAATGATGCTGGAAAGGGATGGCCTGAGCCTGGACGAGTTCCGCGAAGTGGCATTGGAGTGCGGTAAGCGTGGGTTGACCAGCCTGTGGCACGAAAGACGTCGGGTAAAATGCGAGGATGTACAGACCGACGGCATTTGAGGCAAGCCGGGTGACGCTGCGATGAGCGTCACCCGGTTGATTAACCGGCGATAGGCAGGGGGCTTAGTGCCATACGGGCCGGCTGGTTCTCTTCTGCGCGGCTAAAGCGCCAGCAGCTCTGGTGGTATTTCGCTACGCTGTTGCGGTGCGCCACGCTGACCAACGTCACCTGCGGTAGCTCATCGACCAACAGGCAATACATCAACTGCTCGGTTTCATCGTCCAGCGCGCTGGTGGCCTCGTCGAGGAACAAAATGTCCGGGCGGGTCAGAATGGCGCGGGCGAACGCCAGCCGCTGTTGTTCCCCCGGCGACAGACGGTGGCTCCAGTTGGCGCTGGTGTCCAGCCAGCGTTGCAGATGCTTCAGACGGCAATTTTCCAGCACTCTCAGCAGTTGTTCATCACTGTATTCGGCTGCGAGATGCGGATAACTGAGCGCCTCGCGCAGCGTGCCGATGGGAATATAGCTGCGTTGTGGCAGGAATAGGGCGCTGCTGGCCTCGTCGCGGCCAATGCTGCCGGAGCCGTAGGGCCAGATCCCGGCGATAGCACGCAGCAGCGTGGATTTACCGCAGCCCGAAGGGCCGACGACCAGCACTTTCTCACCGCGTTTCAGCGTCACCGACGTTGAACCCAACAAACTTTGACCGTCCGGCAGTTGCAGACTGAGGCGGTCGAGGATCAGCGGTTGGTCGTTCTCCGCTTGCAGTTGAATGCCACGTTGCTGATGGTGAACCTGATCCACGGCGGCGTTAAAACCGGCCAGACGGTTAACGCAGGCTTTCCAGGTTGCCAGATCGCTGAAGGCATCGATAAACCATGACAGCGCGCCCTGCACCTGACCAAAGGCGGAGGCGATCTGCATCATGCCTCCCATCTGGATAGCGCCCGAGAAGTAACGCGGTGCCGCCACCAACAATGGGAAAACAATGGCAAACTGGCTGTAAAAGTTGGAGGCGATATTAAGCCGGCGGGTAATGCGCATGATGGACCACCAGTTGGTACGGATACTGTCAAAGCGGTCACCCAACTGTTGCGCCTCACGCGGTTCGCCGTGATAAAGCGCGATGGCATCGTTGTTTTCCCGGATACGGATCAGCCCAAAACGGAAGTTTGCCTCATAGCGCTCCTGATTAAAGCCGAGCTGGACCAGCGGTTTGCCGACCCACCAGATCAGCAGCGAACCCAGCACCGCGTACAGCAGGGCGAACCACACCATATAGCCGGGCAGGGTGATGGCATGCTGATGGATAACAAAAGTCATTGGCCCGCTGACGTGCCAGAGAATGGTGATAAAGGAAAACAGCGTCACCAGGCTGGAGAGCAACCCGAGCGACAGCGACAGCGTGTACTGGGTCAGTACATTGAGATCTTCGGCAATACGCTGGTCCGGGTTATCGACGATCTGTTGCTGTTCGGTATGGTAATAGGCCTGATGCGCCAGCCATTTACCCATAAACTTTTCCGTCATCCAGCGCCGCCAGCGCATCTGCAGGCCCTGCGTCAGGTAAATTTTATAAACCGCCAGCACGATGAAGATCAGCGCCAGATAGGTAAAGCGCCACAGCTGTGCCTTGAATACCGGATAGTTTTTGTTTTGCAGCGCGTCGTAAAACACCTGGTTCCACTGATTGATCAGCACGCTGATGTACACCAGCCCGAGAGACAAAGCGACAATGGCGATCAGCATCGACCAGGCCCGCAGTTTCTCTTCCGAGACCCAGAAGGGCTTGATCAGTTGCCAGACGGCGTGTTTGGGGGTTGGGGTCGTGTTCATGGGCTCTCGTCGATTCTGTATTTTCTTCAGCATGAGCCGCGGACCAGTAACAAACAAACCTGGACTGTAAGCAGTTCTAACGCAGCTAACCGTTTGAAATATTAAGCCTGGTTCGTCAGAGGTGCCGCCGGGAGCAATGGCGGTTATACTGGCGCCGAATTTGGGGTGTTTACTGCGGAAAGGAAAAGTAATGAAGGCGTTGGTTCCCTTGCTGTTGACCTGTGGTGCGTTTGCCAGCGCTCAGGCCAGGGCACATATTGATGAGCCGGATATTGATGCCGATTGCCACAAGGTGGCGAGCTATGCCGAGCTGGGGAAAAGTGCCTACCAGCGCGGTGATTACCCACGCGCTGCCGATGTTTTCCGCGATCAGGCCGCCTGGAGCGAGTTCTGTGGTCTCGACAGTCAGGCAACCGCCACCGCTTACAACAACGTGGCGCTGGCGCTGATGCATGCCGGTGAACTGCTCAAGGCACGCGCCTATCTGGAACTGGCACCGCAGGACAGTAAATCCCAACATAATTTAAAACTGCTGCAGCAACGCCTGGCGAAGCAACCGCCGTCGAATGGACCGGGCGGCGTCTACTGGCAGTATGCCGGGCGCGGCGTATGGAGCGAAGTGGTGGTCAAGCCGCAGGACGGTCGCTGGCTGATCGACTATTCCGGTTATTACATGCCGCAGATGGGGTTGTATTACGGCCCGAATATGGGTGAGTTCGCCGAGGTGTTGCCGATTGAACAGGGCAAGGCGCTGTACCGTCAGCGGGAGCCGGAGGACGCGATAGCCTGTGATGTGGCGATACAATTCACGGCGGATGCGCTGCAAATGCATACCAAAGGCGACTGTGGGTTTGGTTTTAACGTACGGGCGGAAGGGCGCTTTGTGCGGGTTGAGTAAATAGCCCAGGCAGCCAACAGAGTGGATGCCCGGACAGGGTAAACAGATTTATGCCCAGGTAGCGGCACCGCTCAGCAACTCTTTCCAGGCTTCAACATTCCCCAGATAGTTGCCCGCCGGGATCTGGCGTAGCTGGCCTTCGCTGTCTTCGAGCGCAAAGGTCGGGAACCCTTGTCCCTGAACTTTGGCCAACAATGCCCGACTTTGCGCAATGTGTTGCGCGGTCGGGGCACCGGCATTAAAGCGCATCTCGGCGATGAACGGGGCTGAAGCCAGGCCCAGCTCTTTCGCCAGAGCTTCCAGCACCGGGGTATCGGCGATGCGTCGACCTTCCTGATAATGCGCTTCCTGAATGCGATGCAGCATATCCAGCCCACGTCCCGCCAGCGCCTGCGCCGCCAGTATCGCGGTAATCGGCGGCTCTGAGTCCATAACTGCGCTGGTATCACGCAGCAAGCCATTGAAATAGGCTTCACCAAAGGTTTGTCCGGTTAACTCCGCAATACGTTTGTCGTGCGGGATAACATAATTACGCCATTCGTCCGTGATTTGGCGGCGATTGTTGCCGGTCATCATGCCACCGGCATGCAGGGCAATGTTCAGCCCTGGAATGGTTTTGGCCGCCTTCACCAGTGGGGCTGCGCCATAACACCAGCCACACAGCGGATCGAAAATGTAATGCAGAGTCGTGCCGGTCATAAGTCTTCCTCGTTATTCCCGCCCCCTTTCAAGGGCGGGTGCAGTAACGCTTTGCTCAGTTTATTTTGGCGGGCTTATTGCGGCCACTTCATCTCGCCTTTCAGCACCTTGGCGCTCAGTTCCAGGCTGGATTCATCTTTCAGGTTCGGATAATGCTTTTTCATTGCCGCCACCAGTGCCGCAGAATCCTTGGCTTTCGGCAGTTCAGCTTCCAGCGTGGTCAGGTAGTTCTGGGTAAAGGTAACGGATTTCAGCGTCTGGTCGGCACCCGGCAGGAAATGGCCAGGGACAACGACTTTCGGTTTCAATGCCTTGATGCCTTCCAGCGTTTGCTGCCAGTGTGCGCGGGATTCAACGGTCTGGTTATCGGCGATCCACGGATGGATGTTGTCGCCCGCGACCGGAACACCGCCCACTACTGCTTTCAGCGCCGGGATCCACACGTAGGTGCGCTCCGGCGTTGGGCCGGTCAGGCCTTTCACTTCGACTTTCTGGCCGTCAACGGTGAAGCTGTCACCCTGCAACGCCTGTGGAACCACGACCGCTTTCGGCGCGTTGTCTTTCAGAATTGGGCCCCAGTAGGCTACTTTGCCGTCTTTGGTGGCGTTGATTTCTTCGATGGTGCCCGGTGAAGCGATGATTTTCGCCTGTGGGAACGCTGCTTTAATCACGTCCAGGCCAAAATAGAAATCCGGATCTGAATGGCTGATGTAGACGGTGGTCAGCTTCTTGCCGGTGGCCTTGATCTTTTTCACCAGTTCTTCTGCGTCGTTGCGCTGGAACTGGGCGTCGATCAGCGCCACTTCGTGCTTGCCGCTGATGATTTCAGAAGACACCGGGAACACGCTTTTCTCACCCGGGTTGTACACTTCCATGGTCAGAGTGTCAGCGGCGCTGGCGTAGGCGCTAAAGGTGGTGATGCCGGCGAAGGCCAGGGTCAGTAATGATTTGTTAAACATGGTCAGAGGTCCTTGGGTAGCGATTAAATGTTGAGTAGATGTTAGGTTGCATAAAGCGATAGAAAAACCGGATAATGAGCAATTATTCATTGCGTAAATCGGACGAATCATGGATCGCATCACTGCAGCTGAGGTTTTTATCACCATTGTTGACCGTGGCAGCATGGTTGCGGCGGCGGAAACGCTGGAAATGTCGCGCGCCATGGTGACGCGTTATCTGGCTCAGATGGAGCAATGGGCCGGGGCACGTTTGCTGCACCGTACTACCCGTAAGCTTAGTCTGACGGACGCCGGTGAGCGCACATTAGAGCGTTGCCGACAGATGCTGGCGCTGGCGGGGGAAATAGACCTGGTCGAAGGGGAACAGAGTGATGAACTGCGCGGCCTGCTGCGGATCACCTGCTCGCAGTCGCTGGGCCAGACGGCGTTGGTGGGTGCGGTAGCGCAATACCTGAAGCGTCATCCGCAGGTGGCGGTGGATCTGCAAATGAATAATCGCACGGTGAATCTGGTCGAAGAGCGTATCGATTTGGCACTGCGAATTACCAATGAGCTGGATCCCAATCTGATCGCCCGCCCGCTGTCTACCTGCGCCTCGGTGGTCTGCGCTGCTCCGGGCTATCTGGCGGCGCATGGCACGCCGCGTCATCCGCAGGATCTGGCGCTGCACAACTGCCTGACTTACTCCTACTTCGGTAAAAGCCTGTGGCATTTTGACCACCAGGGGGTGAAGTCGGCAGTCGCGGTCAGCGGTAATCTGAGCGCCAACGAGTCGGTGGTATTGATGGCGGGAACGGTGCAGGGGGCAGGGATTTCCATGCAGCCTTACTATTCGGCGGCACCGCTGCTGGGCAGCGGCGAACTGATTGAGCTGATGCCGGATTATCGGCCCCAGTCGATGGGCATTTACGGCATTTATACTTCCCGTCGACAGATGCCGGCGACGCTGAGGACCATGTTGGACTTTTTAGTGGAGTGGTTTGCCACCGATGCCGGCTGGCGGGCGACGCTGCGCTGATATCGTTAACGCCGCAGTAACATTTTCACACATTTTTCATCATCAGCGCATTCAAGCGGTTAGCGAGTTTACCGGGGCATTTTGTGCGCTGTCGCGGCTCTGTCACTGGTTAACTGATGGGGCGACGTGTAGTTTTTGTAGCGTGAGAAGAGTGAATAAGACTTAATAATTATAGGGTTAAATAGATAACCCGGCTCTTTGAACATCCTCTCTGACCTTTCCACGGGCAGCCTGCCAGGCTGGCCGATAATTTTGTGTTTTTTTACCAGCCTCGCGCGCCTGACGCCGGGGCTTTGTTGATTGGGAGCGTTACGCATGCCTGTTTCTCTGCTCGCACTGGCATTAAGTGCATTTGCTATCGGCACCACCGAGTTCGTGATTATGGGGTTGCTGCCGGAGGTCGCGAGGGATCTGCAGGTCTCTATTCCTTCCGCTGGCTGGTTGATCAGCGGCTATGCCCTTGGCGTGGCTATCGGTGCACCGATCATGGCGCTGCTAACGGCGAAGCTGCCGCGCAAAAAGACGCTGTTACTGCTGATGGTGATTTTCATCTTCGGCAATATTATGTGTGCGCTGAGTTACAGCTACGATTTCCTGATGCTGGCGCGCATTATCACCGCCCTGTGCCACGGTGCGTTCTTCGGCATTGGCGCTGTAGTAGCAGCTAACCTGGTGGTGCCAAACCGTCGGGCTTCCGCCGTGGCGTTGATGTTCACCGGTCTGACATTGGCCAACGTGTTGGGGGTGCCGCTCGGCACCGCGCTGGGGCAAGCATTGGGCTGGCGCTCAACCTTCTGGGCGGTGACGGTGATCGGCGTGTTATCCCTGTTGGCGCTGTATAGCAAGCTGCCGACGGTGAAGGATGAACAGCCGACTGACCTGAAAAAAGAGCTGACGGCACTGCGAGGCGGCGGCATCTGGCTTTCGCTGCTGATGACCGTGGCCTTTGCCGCATCGATGTTCGCGCTGTTTACCTATATTGCCCCGTTGCTGACCGAAGTGACCGGGGTTTCCTCACATGGCGTGAGTTGGACGCTGCTGTTGATGGGGGTTGGCCTGACGCTGGGCAATATCCTTGGCGGCCGTCTGGCTGACTGGCGTTTGCCGCTCACTCTGACCTGTACTTTCCTGGTGATCGCCTGTTTCGCGGCGCTGTTCAGTTGGACCAGTCACTCAATGGTACCGGCGGAAATCACCCTGTTCCTGTGGGCCGCTGCGGCGTTTGCCGCGGTGCCTGCATTGCAGATCAACGTGGTGACCTACGGTAAAAAGGCACCGAATCTGGTGTCTACGCTAAATATTGCTGCGTTTAACGTCGGCAATGCGATTGGTGCCTGGGTTGGTGGCGTGGTGATTGCGCAGGGGTTGGGCCTGACCAGCGTACCGCTGGCGGCCGCGGGGATCGCGCTGCTGGGACTGGTACTTTGTCTGGTGACCTTCAGTCGCGCCAAGCGTCCGGCTAGCGTGTAATTACCGCTGCCAGACGGGCGGGGAGTGTCTGCGCCTGCTGTTGCAAATGCTGAGTAAAGGCCGTGACCAGCGCCGACGATGGGCGGTGCAGCGGCCGGATCAGGCTAACGGTAAAGGGCACTTCAACGCTGAATGGCCGCACGTGGACACCGCTGCCAGCGTAATCGAGCGCCGTCAGCGGGTTAACGATTGACACTCCCACTCCCGCTTTCACCATGGCGCAGACCGATGCGGCGCTGTGGGTTTCCATCACCAGTCGGCGGTTGACCCCTTCCTCACTGAACAACGAATCCAGTAGTTGGCGATAGCTGTCGGTGTTCGACAGGCTGATAAAGTTTTGTCCGGCAAAGTCCTGCGGCGTCAACACCGTTTTCGCCAACAGGGGATGCCCCGCCGGTAGCACGCACACCTCGTTCAGAGTCATCAGCGTCATGCGCTCGGTCCCTGCCGGGGTCAGGGTATTTTCTGTCAGTCCCAAATCGTGGCGCTGCGCTGACAGCCACTCTTCCAGCAGCGGTGATTCCTGCGGTATGACGCTGAAACTCACTTCCGGATAGCGATCGATAAAAGGTTTGCACACCGCGGGCAGCAGTGATTGCGAGAACACCGGCAGGCAGGCAATCGACAGCTGAGCCTGCTGGAACTGGCGGATACTGGCGGCGGCGGCGGTGATACGATCCAGACCGTAGTAGGAGCGCTGCACCTCTTCCAATAGCCGCAGGCCTTGCACCGTTGGGGATAATCGGCCGCGTACCCGTTCGAACAATTGCAGCTGGATGAGCTTCTCAAAGCGCGCCAGCTCACGGCTGACGGTGGGCTGCGAGGTTTGCAGCAGCGCGGCGGCTTCGGTCAGGTTGCCGGTGGTCATCACCGCATAGAAGATTTCAATCTGGCGTAGCGTTATCGCGTGCATCGGCAGCTCTTTTAATCAGCAAAGCCATATCATAAATGAATAGACTCTGGCTAAATAGATATTTTCCATCCAGGAAAGCGTGCGGCAATATTGGGGTATTCAACCATACCCTATGGATTTCAAGTTGCAGCTAGGCGACCAGCTCGCTCATCCCCAGGCGCTTACTTAAGTAAGTAACTGCGGTGAGCGAGTGCAGGTAACAACGCTGCGGCTTGAAAGGCGACGGGTAAGCAAATTTTGATTCGGGAACACTACTATGCCACGTGCTTTACACGATACGACGACTGCCCTCAATGCCGCTAACCTGTTGACCTTGCCTGAGCGCTTTGGTTGCCCGGTCTGGGCCTATGACGCCGCTATCATTAGCGAGCGCATCAGCCAACTGCGTCATTTTGATGTTGTCCGTTTTGCCCAGAAGGCCTGCTCGAATATCCATATTCTGCGCCTGATGCGTGAGCAGGGCGTCAAGGTGGACTCGGTGTCGCTGGGGGAAATTGAGCGTGCGCTGCAGGCCGGGTTCCAGCCGGGTGGTGAGCCAAGTGAGATCGTGTTTACCGCCGATGTGCTGGATCACGCGACCCTGGCACGCGTCAGCGAATTGAAAATTCCGGTTAACGTCGGTTCAGTCGACATGCTGGAGCAACTGGGCCAGGTTTCTGCTGAGCACCCGGTATGGCTGCGCATCAACCCAGGTTTTGGCCACGGCCACAGTCAGAAAACCAATACCGGCGGCGAAAACAGCAAGCACGGCATTTGGTATGCCGATTTGCCGCAGGCGGTGGAGAAAATTCAACAGTACGGCCTGAAACTGATTGGCGTGCATATGCATATCGGTTCGGGCGTGGATTACCAGCATCTGGAGCGGGTGTGTGATGCCATGGTGCAGCAGGTGATCGATCTCGGTCAGGATGTCAGCGCCATCTCCGCCGGTGGCGGCCTGTCTATCCCTTATCAGTACGGTGAAGAGGCGATTGATACCGAACACTATTTTGGCCTGTGGAACAGTGCCCGTGAGCGCATTGCCGCCCACCTGGGTCATCCGGTCAGCCTGGAGATTGAACCTGGGCGCTTCCTGATGGCGGAGGCTGGGGTGCTGGTGGCCGAGGTGCGCGCGGTGAAAGACATGGGCAGCCGTCACTTTGTGCTGGTGGATGCCGGTTTTAACGATTTGATGCGTCCGGCGATGTACGGCAGTTACCACCATATTTCTCTGCTGCCGGCCGATGGCCGCGATACTGCCCACCAGCCGCTGCGCGATACCGTGATTGCCGGGCCGCTGTGCGAATCCGGTGATGTCTTTACCCAACAGGCCGGTGGTGGCATTGAAACCCGCGAACTGCCGCCGGTGCAGGTCGGCGATTATCTGGTGTTCCATGACACCGGTGCCTATGGCGCGTCAATGTCATCGAACTACAACAGCCGTCCGCTGCTGCCGGAAGTGCTGTTTGAAAACGGCGAAGCGCGCTTGATCCGCCGCCGCCAGACCATTGAAGAGCTGATTGCACTGGAATTGATCTGATGATTTGGGCGCAGTTCGGTGCTGCGCCCGTTTTACAACGTCATTCGCCTATGCTGACCGTTGGGAAGCTGGACTTCCAGCGACAAGGTACCGCCCATGGCTTCAATATAGCGTTTCAGCGATGAAAGCTTGATTTCGCTGCCGCGCTTTTCCAGATTGGCGACCGAAGGCTGGCTGATACCCAGCCGTTTCGCCAGTTCCACCTGAGAAACCGCCAGTTCTTCCCGCAGCATCGCCAGCCGCAGCTCAAAAATTTCCTTGTCCGCTTTTTGTCTCGCTGCCTCAACCACGGCGGGGTCAAGTTTATCGATCAGGTTTGCTAAAGGCTTGGCCATTTGCTTTACCTCTGGGTTGCCAAATAATGTGAAAACTCTCTGGCAGCGATGGGCAACAGCCGCTGATAGAAGCGTTTATCGCCGGTTTTGTCGCCGCCGCACAGTAGCACCGCTTGTCGTTGTGGGTCGAATGCGAAGAAAACCCGAAACGGGCGACCGCGATGTTGAATGCGTAATTCTTTCAGATGCTGTATCTGACCTTTGTGATGCAGCGTGTCGGCATGCGGACGCGCCAGCAAGGGGCCAAATTCCTGCAGTTTAAAGATGCCCACCAACAGGCTTTTTTGCTCATCGTCGTTTAATGATAAAAACCAGTCGTCGAATCGTTCGACGGTCACGACCTGCCACATGCGACGCTCCGAATATAGCTCCTATGCTATATAGTGTAAAGGCTATTGTGGCAACAATATGCAGCTAACCGGCAGGGAAAGAAAATCGAAGCGGAGGAAATGCGGCGCGGCACGCAATCGGTGGCAGCGCCCAAACAAGTCAGATGGCGTAGGGGCCGGGTACCACGGATTCCCGCAGCCGAAGTTCACCGGTGAAAGGAGTGAGTGGCTGTATATCCTCCCCTTTAATCAGGCGGAAAGCCTGGCTGATGGCGGCTTCGATCATCACGTCGATCGGCAGATAAACGGTAGACAGCGCCGGTTGCAAATAGGCGGCGCTGGGTTCGTCGTCAAAGCCGAACAGTGAGACATCCTGTGGCAGGCGTTTGCCCGCATCGTGCAATGCCTTCATTGCGCCGACCGCCATGTCGTCGTTACAGGCGAACAGGGCACTAAAGCCGCTACCTTTGGTCAGTAAATTACGCACGGCCTGATGGCCGCTTTGTACGCTGCTGTCACCATAGGCTACGCGGGCGTCGTCGAAGGCAATGGCGTGATGCTCAAGCGCCTGCCGATAACCGGCTAACCGAGCCTGGGCGGTCGGCGTGGCAATCGGCCCGGTAATACAGGCTATCTCGCGGTGCCCTTGCTGAATCAAATAATTCACCGCATGGAAGGCGGCTTCCTGCTGTTCGAAGGACACACAGCGCGCGCGGGCTTGTGGAAGATCGCGGTTGATCACCATGATCGGCACCGGCAGGCTGTCCAACAGCTTCATCAGCGTGGGTTCGGACATAAAACGGGTATACAGGATGATGGCGTCACAGCGGCGATCGGCCAGCAGTTGCACCGCCTGCAGCTCGTCTTCCGGCGTGTCGTGGCCGTCGGTAACAATCAGATGCTTGCCGCTGGCCTCGATCAGCTTGGCGGCTTTGCGCAGCAGACGGCCGAAGTAGGGGCCATCGAAGTTGGAAACCACCAGCCCGATGCTGTTGGAGCTTTTATTCGCCAGCGATTGGGCCAGGAAATTCGGGCGGTAGCCCAGATCGTCCATGGCCTTGAACACCGCGTCGCGGGTGCTCTTTTTCACCTGGCCGGTGCCATTCAACACGCGTGAAACCGTGGCTTTAGATACCCCCGCGCGAATGGAAACATCCAACATGGTGATCATCAATGGCTTACCCCTTCAACATCCGCTGTGGCAAATAATGCTCAGTTTAGCATAGGGTTAGCCCTTGGCTGCGCGGCTTTTTATCGCGGTGATTGCGTTGTGATGAAACGCCCGTAGACTGCTTTCAGGCAACGAGAATAAAGGGACGGCGGGATGACTAATATTGCGCTTCTGGCGGACTATCCGCAGCACCGGCAACAGGTGATCGACTGGCTATGGCGGGCGTTCGGCAGTGAAAGCAGCAGGGCATTTTTCGCCAGCGTGGTGGACAGTGGGCTGCGTGGAGCAGATTTGCCCATCACTTTTATCGCCTTGCAGGGGGACAAACTGGTCGGCACCGTCGGTCTATGGCGCTGCGATTTGATCAGCCGCCAGGATCTGACGCCCTGGCTGGCGGCGCTGTATGTCGATGAAAGCCAGCGCGGTAGCGGTCTGGGTTTGCGGCTGCAGCAGCATGTGCAGGACTACAGCCGCCAGGCCGGCTTCAACGAGCTGTATCTCTACAGTGACTTCAGCGGCTATTACGAACGACACGGCTGGCACTATATCGGCGACGCGCTGGACTACCCTGACCGCCCGGTGCGGCTCTATCACCGCGAACTGAACTAGTTCTGCTCGTACACGTTATTGATGCTGGCCACTGAGTGGCGACGTACCAGCGTCGGGCTGAACATATTGGTGATCTCCGGCAGCGGCTGGTTATTGGCCAGCGCCAGTGCCAGTTCAGCCGCCTGGGTCGCCATGGCCACCACCGGGTAGCGGATGGTAGTCAGGCGGGGGCGCAGATAGCGTGAAATCAGCACGTCATCAAAGCCAATCAACGACATTTGGCCCGGCACATCCACGCTGTTGTCGCTCAGCACCGAGAGCGCACCGGCGGCCATCGAATCGTTATAACAGGTCACTGCGGTGAAGTTTTTGCCGCGCCCGAGCAACTCGGTCATCGCTTGTTCACCGCCGATTTCGTCCGGCTCGCCGTAGGCAATCAGCCTTTCATCTACCGCGATGCCATGCTCCTGCAACGCATCGAGATAACCCTGCAGACGGTCTGCGGCGTCGGAGATTTGGTGGGTGGAGCAGACGATGGCAATGCGCTGATGCCCCTGCTGAATCAGATGGCGAGTCGCCAGCCAGGCGCCATAGCGGTCGTCCAGCGCCACACAGCGCGATTCAAAGCCCGGCAGCGTGCGGTTAATCAGCACCATGCCCGGGATCTGCTGCATCCAGCCGCCCAACTCGCGATCGGTCAGCTTTTTGGCATGGACCACCAGTGCGGCACAGCGGTGACGTACCAATTGTTCAATCGCCTGGCGCTCTTTTTCCGCCTCATGGTAACCGTTGCCAATCAGCAAGAAATTGTGGGTCGCGTAGGCCACCTGTTCGACCGCTTTGACCATAGCGCCAAAAAAGGGATCGGACACGTCGGAGACAATCAGCCCCAGCGTTTCGGTCGATTGCTGCGCCAGCGCGCGGGCGTTGGCGTTTGGGTGGTACTGCAGTTGTTCCATCGCGGCCTGCACGGCGGTGCGTGAGCTTTCGCTGGCCTTCGGGGAATGGTTTATTACGCGGGATACCGTGGCCACGGAAACACCCGCCAGCCTGGCAACATCCTTTATGGTAGCCATATCTGTCATACATCCTGGGTAATCGCTTACATTCCTCAGTCTTGCGGAAAAAACCCGGGGCTGCAAGCGCTGGCGATCGCAACTTGTGGCGGCTGTTGCAGATATGGGCGATTTATTCTGTGCTTAGACTTGGGTAGCTCAGTAATAGAGCCATTTGTGCTTTGGTGGCGCACGGCAGCTAATGTTACTTTTGTGCATCCAATTTTGTTTGAGAACCACATGTCGATTAAACGTTACCCGCAACTCGCTCACTGGGGGGCGTATACCGCCGTGGTTGAAGACGGCAGGCTTATCCGCTGTGAGCCTTTCGCAGACGATCCGGATCCTTCCCCGATGCTCGACTCCATCGCGCCGATGGCCTATTCCGACAAACGGATCCGCAAGCCGGCGGTACGCCGTTCCTGGCTGCAAAAGCGTGAGGGCAGCGATCGCACGCTGCGTGGCCGCGAGGATTTTGTTGAAGTCGACTGGGATCTGGCGCTCGATCTGGTGGCGGAAGAAAACCGCCGCGTGCGCGATCGCTACGGCCCCTCGGGCCTGTTTACCGGCTCCTATGGTTGGTCATCCGCCGGGCGTTTGCATCATGCGCGCTCGCTGGTGCGGCGCTTTTATTTCGGCGGCGGCGGTGGCGTTGATCAGTTAGGCAACTACAGCTGGGGTGCAGCGCAGTTTTTCCTGCCGTATGTGATCGGTACCTTCACCCCATTGACCGGGCGCGTCACCAGTTGGCCGAGCGTGGTTGAGCACTGTGAGCTGTTTGTCGCCTTTGGTGGCCTGGCGCTGAAAAATGCCCAGGTATCGTCCGGTGGCGCGGCGGAACACTCGCTCAAACCCTGGCTGCAAAAGCTGGTGCAGAAAGGCACCCCGGTGATCAACATCAGCCCGATGCGGGATGACTGCCCGGCATTTGTGAATGCCGAGTGGATCCCGATCCGCCCGAATACCGATGTGGCGTTGATGCTGGCGCTGGCGTATGAAATTCAGCGGCGGGGCGCGCAGGACGAAGCATTTCTTTATAGCCACTGTGCCGGTTATGACCAACTGGCGAGTTATCTGCGCGGCACCGATGACGGCGTGGCGAAAACGCCTGAATGGGCCAGTGCAATCACCGGTATCCCGGCGGCGCGCATCGGCTTGCTGGCGCAGCAATTGATCGGCGTGCGCAGTTTTATCACCTGTTCCTATTCCGTCCAGCGAGCTCACCGTGGCGAACAGCCCTATTGGATGATGATTGCCCTGTCGGCGATGCTCGGGCAGGTCGGGCTGCCGGGCGGTGGCTTCTCGTTCGGACACGGTTCCATGAACGGCGTTGGCAACCCGCGCGTGGATACGCCAGGGCCAATGATGCCGGTGGGCCCTAATCCTTGCGGGTTGGCGATCCCGGTGGCACGCATTTGCGACATGTTGCTGCAACCGGGCGAACCCTACCCGTTCCGTGGCGAGACGCTGCATTACCCGGACATCCATCTGGTGCATTGGGCCGGTGGTAACCCGTTCCATCATCACCAGCAGTTAAACCGGCTGGTGGAAGGCTGGCAGAAGCCGGATACGGTAATTGTGCAGGATATCTGGTGGACTCCGGCCGCCAAAATGGCAGATATCGTGCTGCCGGTAACCACTTCACTGGAACGTAACGATATCGGCGGCTCATCGCGCGATCGCTACGTGTTGGCGATGCATCAGGCCATTGCGCCGCAGCATCAGGCGCGAAATGATTTTGATATTTTTGCCGATCTGGCAGAGCGGCTCGGGTACCGCGAACAGTTCACCGAAAATCGCGATGAACGAGCCTGGATCGAATCTATTTATCAGCAGTGCGGACAGGCGCAGGCCGGTACCGGTGTGGAATGGCCCGAGTTCGAAGATTTTTGGCGTAAGGGCTATGTCGAGCTGCCGGCACCGGCGAAAGAATTCGTGTTCTTTGACGACTTCCGCGCTGACCCACAGGCCAACCCGCTGCAAACCCCGAGCGGCAAGATTGAGCTGTTCAGCGAGAAAATCGCCGGTTACCGCTACGCCGATTTTGCACCGCACCCGCAGTGGCAGCCGCCGGTCGAATGGCTGGGGGCGCCGCAGGCCAAAGAGTGGCCGCTGCATCTGATTTCCGTCCAACCGAGCGATCGTTTACACAGTCAGATGGATCCGGCCCCTCTGGCGCAGGGCAATAAAACCGCCGGGCGCGAAACGCTGTATATGCACCCGCAGGATGCGACAAAACGCGCTATTACCGATGGGGCGGAGGTGTTGGTCAGCAATGCGCGTGGCAGTTGTCTGGCGGGCGTCTCTATTACCGACGGCGTCACTCCGGGCGTGGTCGTGATGGCCACCGGTGCCTGGTTTGATCCGGGCTTCGGCAGCCAGCGGCTGCAGGTGGAACAGTCTGGCAATCCGAACGTATTAACGCTGGATATCGGCACCTCGCCGCTCACCCAGGGGCCGAACGCCATGAGCTGCCTGGTCGAGGTGAGCGTCCGATAGGTAATATACCCTATGAATTTCAAGTTGGCCGCTTTAGCGCGTCCATGCGCTCGCGGCATTTGTACATCCCTGTACAGCACAGCTAGGTGACCAACTCGCTCATCCCCAGGCGCTTACTTTAGTAAGTAACTGGGGTGAGCGAGTGCAGATAACAACGCTGCGGCTTGAAAGGCGACGGGTATAAACAGCTGGTTACACTTTGCGCCCCAATGTTGCGATTGCCTGCTGGCTGGCTTTTGCCGGCTCGGGGTAAATTGAACGTCCCAGAGGTATTGATTGGTGAGTTTCAGCAACTTGTTGTTGAACCCATATTAATTTGCACCAACCTACGCAGATGCGTAGGTTTTTTTTTGCCAAAAACCCAGCCAACCCGCCTGCACAAAATCCTATTTTGTATTTTTCTGTACCAGGACTGTTTAAGTTTCATTGAGTTATTTCCGAAAATTGCGGGAAATTTACAGCTGGTTGCATTTAGAGCAAAACTCTTGCGATTGGTCGGTAGTTTCTTAATCGCTACCTCTCTAGAGTAGGTGATCCCAGAGGTATTGATTGGTGAGAAATCAGCATACTCTGTATGTTGAAGCCATTTTCAATTGCACCAACCTACGCGGATGCGTAGGTTTTTTTTTGCCTGCCATATAGTATTCTTTTCCCTACAACCATTTACGCTCATCTTGGCCAAGGGGAGAAGGGCATGATCTTTTCTATACTGCGGGTGCTGTTCCGCCTGCTGTACCGGGTACGTGTCGAGGGCGATATCCGGCATTTCGACCAGCAAAAGCTGCTGATTACGCCCAATCATATCTCCTTCCTCGACGGCGTTTTGCTGGCGTTGTTTTTGCCGATCAAACCGGTGTTTGCCGTTTACGCCAGCATTGGCGATCGCTGGTTTATGCGCTGGCTGCGGCCCTATATCGACTTTGTCTCACTCGATCCGACCAAACCCATGGCCATTAAGCAGCTGGTGCGCACGGTGGAACAGGGCAGGCCGGTAGTGGTGTTTCCCGAAGGGCGCATTACCGTTACCGGTTCGCTGATGAAGGTATATGACGGTGCCGCGTTTATCGCCGCCAAATCGGGGGCGACCCTGGTGCCGATACGGCTCGATGGCGCCGAGTTCAGCCCCTTTGGCCGCATGGCCGGGGTGTTCAAGATCCGCTGGTTCCCGCAGATCAGCATCCGTATTTTACCGCCGACCTCGTTGCCGATGCCGGTAGCGCCACGCGCCCGCGATCGCCGTGCGTTGGCCGGGGATCGGCTGCACCAAATCATGATGCAGGCGCGGATGGATACCCGTGAGCCGCAGACCCTGTTTCAGGCTCTGTTGTCGGCGCAGCACCGTTATGGTCGTAGCAAGCCGTGCATCGAGGATATTAACTTCAAGGAGGACAGTTACCGGACGCTGACCAAGAAAGCGCTGGGCGTTAGCCGTATCCTGCAACGCTTTACCGCTGAGGGCGAACATGTCGGCATGTTATTGCCGAACGCGACCATCACCGTAGCGGCTATTTTTGGCGCTTCACTGCGCAACCGCATTCCGGCGATGCTCAACTACACCGCCGGTTCCAAAGGCCTGAAAAGCGCCATGACCGCCGCCAGTCTCAAAACTATCGTCACGTCGCGCCAGTTTCTGGAAAAGGGCAAGCTGACCCATTTGCCCGAGCAGGTGCCGGAGGCCAACTGGGTGTACCTGGAGGATCTGAAAGATACGGTGACTCTGGCGGACAAGCTGTGGATCCTGCGTCATCTGTTGCAACCGGCACGGGCCATGCTGCCGCAACAGCCTGACGATGCGGCGCTGATCCTGTTCACCTCGGGTTCGGAGGGCAATCCGAAAGGCGTGGTGCATTCTCACGCCAGCCTGTTGGCCAACGTAGAACAGATCCGGACCATCGCTGATTTCACCCCGCGTGACCGCTTTATGTCATCGCTGCCGTTATTCCACTCGTTCGGCCTGACGGTCGGCCTGCTGACCCCCCTGATGACCGGCAGCCGTATTTTCCTTTACCCCAGCCCGCTGCATTACCGTGTGGTACCGGAGCTGGTGTACGACCGTAACTGCACCGTACTGTTCGGCACAGCGACCTTCCTCAATAACTATGCGCGTTTCGCTCACCCCTATGATTTTGCCCGTTTGCGCTATGTGGTTGCCGGTGCGGAAAAGCTGGCGGACAGTACCAAACAGATTTATCAGGACAAATACGGTATCCGTATTCTGGAAGGCTATGGCGTGACCGAATGCGCGCCGGTGGTGTCGATCAACGTGCCGCTGGCGGCCAAAGTGGGTACCGTCGGCCGTATTATGCCGAACATGGAGGCACGGCTGATGAAGGTGCCGGGCATCGATAACGGCGGGCGTCTGCAGTTGAAGGGGCCTAATATCATGAAAGGCTATCTGCGGGTGGAACGTCCGGGCGAACTGGAGCCACCGGCGGCGGAAGATGAACACGGCAACCTGCAGCCGGGTTGGTACGATACCGGCGATATTGTCAGCCTGGACGAGCAGGGGTACTGCGTGATCCGCGGCCGGGTGAAGCGCTTTGCCAAACTGGCGGGTGAAATGGTCTCGCTGGAAAGCGTTGAACTGCTGGCGCAGCGTATCGCGCCGGAAGCGCAGCATGCCGCCACGGTAAAAAGCGACAGCAGCAAGGGGGAGGCGTTGGTGCTGTTTACCACCGACACCGGCATCACCCGTGAAGCCTTGTTGAAGGTGGCGCGTGAATTGGGCAGCCCTGAGCTGACGGTGCCGCGTGATATCCGTATTTTGAAAACCTTACCGGTGCTGGGCAGCGGTAAGCCGGACTTTGTGACTCTGCGTAACATGGCTGAACAGCCGGAGATTGCCTGATGAACCCGACGTTGCCTACTGATTCACCTTTGCTTTCACGCAGTATGATCGCCGTGATTTGCGCCCAGTTTCTGTCCGCATTCGGTGATAATGCGCTGCTGTTTGCCACGCTGGCGTTGATTAAGCAGCAGCTCTACCCCGACTGGAGCCAACCGATTTTGCAGATGGCGTTTGTCGCCACTTATATCATTCTCGCGCCCTTTGTCGGCCAGATCGCCGACAGCTTCGCCAAGGGCCGGGTGATGATGGTGGCCAATGGCCTGAAGCTGGCCGGTGCGTTGGTGATCTGTTTCGGGCTTAATCCGTTCCTTGGCTATACGCTGGTCGGCGTAGGGGCAGCAGCCTATTCACCAGCCAAATACGGCATTCTGGGGGAAATCACCAGCGGCGAAAAGCTGGTCAAGGCCAACGGCCTGATGGAGGCTTCCACCATCGCCGCGATCCTGATTGGCTCGGTGGCCGGCGGCGTATTGGCTGACTGGCACATTGTGGCGGCGCTGGCGGTGTGTGCGGTGGTCTACGCGGCGGCGGTGATCGCTAATCTGTATATTCCACGCTTGCCGGCGGCACATCCTGCCGTTTCCTGGACGCCGCGTGCCATGACGCGGGCTTTCTTCAACGCCTGTGTGGTGCTGTGGCGCGATGGCCAGACGCGTTTCTCATTGATCGGTACCAGCCTGTTCTGGGGAGCCGGGGTCACGCTGCGCTTCCTGTTGGTGCTGTGGGTGCCGGTGGCTCTCGGTATCGCCGACAACGCCACGCCGACGTTGCTCAATGCCATGGTGGCGGTCGGGATTGTGATAGGCGCCGGGGCCGCCGCGCGCTTCGTCACGCTGGAGACGGTGAAACGTTGCATGCCCGCCGGGATCCTGATCGGCGTGGCGGTGGCGATATTCGCGCTGCAAACCACTCTGTTTAACGCTTATGCGCTGCTGTTGATTATCGGCGTATTGGGCGGCTTTTTTGTGGTACCGCTGAATGCGCTGTTGCAGGAACGGGGCAAAAATTCGGTGGGGGCGGGCAATGCGATCGCGGTACAGAACCTGGGGGAAAACACCGCCATGTTGCTGATGCTCGGGTTGTATTCGCTGGCCGTTAAAGTCAGCGTGCCGGTGGTCGGCGTGGGGATTGGCTTTGGCGTAGTGTTTGCGCTGGCGATTAGCGCGCTGTGGCTGTCGCAGCGGCGGGCAAAATAACGGATGGGGCGCTGATGAGGCGCCCCATCTTATTATGGTGCCGGACGTGTTTTTATGGTGCCGGAATAGTAAAGCGGGTGTGGATCTCTTCCAGCCCCTGCAGTACGTCTTCATTCAATACCACATCGAAACTGTCGATGTTGGTTTTCAGCTGTTCCAGCGTGGTTGCCCCCAGCAGAGTGCTGGCAACGAACGGCTGCTGGCGCACAAACGCCAGTGCCATCTGCGATGGATCCAACCCATGCTTTTTGGCTAACGCGACATACTCGGCAATCGCCAGCTGCGTTTGTGGCGCAGAGTAGCGGTTAAAGCGCGTGAATAACGTGTTGCGCGCACCGGCTGGTTTGGCACCGTTCAGATACTTGCCGCTCAGGGTGCCGAATGCCAGGCTGGAATAGGCCAACAGTTCGACCCCTTCGTGCTGGCTGATCTCCGCCAGGGCAATCTCAAAACTGCGGTTCAGCAGGCTATAGGGGTTCTGAATCGAAACGATACGCGGCAGCTCATGTTTTTCAGCCAGTTGCAGGTAACGCATTACGCCCCATGGCGTTTCGTTAGACACCCCGATATAGCGGATTTTACCGGCACGCACCTGTTCGGTCAGTGCTTCCAGCGTTTCCAGCAGCGTGACGGTGGCTTTATCGTCGGTGTATTGATAATTGAGCTGGCCGAAGTAGTTGGTTGGGCGCTGTGGCCAGTGCAGTTGGTAGAGATCGAGATAATCGGTGTTGAGTCGTTTCAGGCTGGCATCCAGCGCGACACGAATATTTTTGCGATCCAGCGCCTGCTGTGGGCGGATGCTGCTGTCGGTGCCGCGCACCGGCCCGGCAATCTTGCTGGCCAGCACTATCTTCTCACGGTTGCCGCGTGCCTTGATCCAACTGCCGATGTATTGCTCGGTCAGCCCCTGGGTTTCAGGACGGGGCGGGACCGGGTACATCTCTGCGGTGTCGATCAGGTTGACGCCAGCGGCTAATGCATAGTCGAGTTGCGCATGGGCATCGGCTTCACTGTTCTGTTCGCCAAAGGTCATGGTGCCCAGTCCCAGCACGCTCACTTCTAAAGAACTGTGGGGAATACGGTGGTATTGCATTAACGGCCTTCCTTTCATGTTAGCGCTTACGGGCTGAACCGCCCGGTGAAACAGGAGCCAAATGGCAGGCTGTGGCAAACAACCCGCAGGGCGGTGATATCGCCTTTGCCGACTATAACCAAGCCGGGAAGATGGGGGAAGTGGATTAAGTGCGGGGAAGGCTATCACGCAGTACGAGAGCGATAGCCGACGGGGAGTTTAACGTTCGATAACCTGTGAAACCTGATCGCCGTTGATTTGGCGGCTGTTGCCTTTTTCATCTTTATAGCTGATCAGCCCGGTATCTTTATCAATCTCCGGCTTGCCCTGAGTCAGGATCATATTGCCGTCTTTGGTTGCCATCACGTAATCGCTGGAACATCCCGCCAAACCGGCGGCGATGACCAACGCAGACACTGCCATTACCCACTTTTTCATCCTGCGGATCCTCAGTTATATATGCAAAAAAGAAGCTTCTTTTAAGATTAGCAAAATATGTATGCGCCGTGTTTCGGATAAGTCTTTATCTTGATAAGGGAAAGTGACGCTGAAACGGTAAGGCGAGCAAAATAATAACGGGAGTGGCTGGCGCGCACTCCCGTGGGGAATTACTCAGAGACGGTTTTTTTCTTGCTGCGCATCAGGTTGAGCGCTTCGACCGACATTGAGAAGAACATCGCAAAGTAGATATAACCTTTCGGTACATGTACCTGGAAGCTTTCCAGCATCAGGGTGAAGCCCACCAGGATCAGGAACGCCAACGCCAGCATTTTCACCGAAGGGTGACGGTTAACGAACTCGCCAATAGGTCGGGCGGCAAACATCATGACGCCAACGGCAATCACCACCGCCGCCATCATAATAAACAGATGGTCGGACAGGCCTACCGCGGTAATCACCGAGTCCAGGCTGAAAATAATATCCAGCAGCATAATCTGCACGATGGCGCCAAAGAAGCCGTGCACTTTAGTGTTGTGCTCTTCCTCTGAACCTTCGATGGTTTCATGGATCTCTTTACTGGCTTTCCAAATCAGGAACAGCCCACCCAGCAGCAGGATCAGATCGCGTGCCGAGATACTGTGGTCCATAACGCTAAACAGCGGGTGGGTCAGACGGATCACCCAGGCAATAGAGGCCAGCAGCCCCAGACGCATTAACATTGCGCCGGCCAGCCCGATGCGGCGAGCCTTGTTCTGCTGCGCTTTCGGCAGCTTGGACACCACCAGCGAAAGGAAAATGATGTTATCAATACCCAGAATGATCTCAAGAATGGTCAGCGTACCTAACGCTAACCAGGCATTGGGATCCATAATCCACTCAAACATTGTCGAGCCACACCTTAATAAAAAACAAAGGCTGAATTATACGCGTTTATTGATACAGCGACACTGTTAGCTAAACGCGACCTAAACAAAAAGGATCAGACCAAGAAATGTCTTGCCAATAAGGCGCCGGTGAAGCTTTTTTTCAGATAAAAGCCGCGCGGCAATGTGAGGATCGGCTGACCCTGTTCGCCGATAGCTTCGGTCAGGGCCTTACTGTTGGCCGCTTTGGGACGCAGTTGCAGCACCTCACCGTGGCGGGCGGTGATCCGCTCTACGTGGCCGAGCACAATCAAATCCATCAGTTCCTCCCAGTCGCGGCGCAGCATCTCTTCTTCTTCGGCGTTTGGGCTCCACAACAGCGGTGAACCGATACGGCGCTGCGCCAACGGGATTTGCCGCTCGCCTTCTACCGGGATCCACAGCACCCGCGCCAGCTTATGGCGTACATGGCTGCTGGCCCAGGTGACACCGCTGTTGCCGGTTAAGGGGGCTACGCAGACGAAGGTGGTTTCCAGCGGTTTGCCGGCGGCGTCTATCGGGATGGTTTTCAGCTCGATGCCCAGCTCGGGGAAATCCTGTTCCGGTTTGCTGCCCGCCATGGCGCCAAGATACTGCTCCAGCAGCATGCCAACCCAGCCTTTATCACGTTTCAGATCCCTGGGGATAGCCAATCGCGCACCTTCGGCCAGTTCGCCCAGGTGACAGCCGGCAAGCCGCTGTGCCCTTTCAAACAGCTGTTGTTCGTTTTCTGGAGGAGGGGGCAAAGGAGATAAAAACGCCATAATACAAGCCTGTTAGATTTGGTTGAAAAACGTACTGTATTTGTCCACAGAGAACTTTGACCGGAAAGGACTGGGGAAAAGAATAATAGTAGCATGATTTTCCATGACTTTTTCTCTCTCCCCCGACAGAGGAAAAATTCCGGCTGACGCTTGTGCACCTGTAGCCACCGACAATAAACAGGATCTTACACCTATTTATCCACAGATTTATGGGATAACCCAAATTTTTACCGATCACTGGTTCGATTTACAGCCTTGACGCAGGCACTTTTTTGCGAAATTGTCCGTTTTGTGCGTAACTCATACGGATAATCTGTGGATAAAAACGACGTTGGTGGATCTTTCGCCAGGGTAAGATCCTTAACGGACATAGATCACATTTTTGCTCTGTATAGGGCTGTTGATAATTACATATGTATATGTTTTTAAGTAATTAATGTGATTTTTATATTTCCGGGGTTTTTAGGCTCACCAGAGTTTTACCGGCTTATCCCTTGAGTTCTTCACATACCTATCCACAGAAAAAGTGAATAAAACCCGGTGTAAATCCTTCTGCATGTTTATAACTTTGCCATTATCTGTGAGTTATCCCAATGTTATCCGGTTTGCAGCGCCGCAAAGCAGTGGTTTACCGCCTGTAGCTTGTGTGAAACAATCAGGGTATCTATGCGAATTTAAGCTTATCGAGGTAGTCCGGTGATCGATGATGATGGCTACCGCCCGAATGTTGGTATCGTAATCTGTAATCGTCAGGGGCAAGTCCTGTGGGCTCGCCGTTACGGTCAACACTCCTGGCAGTTTCCCCAAGGTGGGATTAACCCTGGTGAAACCGCAGAACAGGCAATGTACCGTGAGCTGTTCGAAGAAGTGGGGCTGAGTAAAAAGGATGTGCGTATCCTGGCCTCAACCCGCAACTGGTTGCGCTATAAATTGCCAAAACGTTTGGTGCGTTGGGACACAAAGCCGGTTTGTATCGGCCAAAAGCAGAAATGGTTTCTGTTGCAGTTAATGTGCAATGACGCTGATATCAATATGCAACGCAGCAGCACGCCGGAGTTTGACGGCTGGCGCTGGGTGAGTTTTTGGTATCCGGTGCGCCAGGTGGTGTCGTTCAAACGCGACGTTTACCGCCGGGTGATGAAAGAATTCGCCGTCACCGTGATGCCGATGCAGGAGCAGGCAGCACAGCGGCAGACCCCCGCTTATCGCCGGAAGAGAGGTTAAGTTAAGCCGACTATGCTCACGCGCTTGCGAGAAATTGTTGAGAAGGTGGCCGCGGCGGCCAGCCTGACAGATGCGCTGGATCTTTTGGTCAATGAAACCTGTCTGGCAATGGATACAGAAGTCTGTTCCATCTACCTGGCGGACAACGACCGCCGCTGCTATTACCTGATGGCGACACGCGGGTTAAAAAAACCGCGTGGGCGCGCTATCGCACTGGCATTTGATGAAGGTATTGTCGGATTGGTCGGACGCCGTGCGGAGCCGATTAACCTGGCAGACGCGCAGAGCCACCCCAGCTTCAAATACATTCCCCAGGTGAAAGAGGATCGTTTCCGATCCTTCCTCGGCGTGCCGATCATTCATCGCCGCCAGCTGCTGGGTGTATTGGTGGTGCAGCAGCGTGAGCTGCGCCAGTTTGACGAAAGCGAAGAATCCTTCATGGTGACCCTGGCCACGCAAATGGCCGGGATCCTCTCGCAGTCACAGCTTAACGCCATTTTTGGTCAGTATCGTCAGACGCGCATTCGTGCACTGGCGGCATCGCCGGGCGTCGCGGTAGCGGAAGGCTGGCAGGACAGCAGCCAGCCGTCTCTCGACCAGGTTTACAAAGCCTCGACGCTCGATACCGCCAGCGAGCGCGAACGCCTGACTCAGGCACTTGAAGAAGCCGGTGCGGAATTCCGCCGTTTCAGCAAGCGCTTTGCCGCCAGCTCGCAAAAAGAGAGCGCGGCGATCTTCGATCTTTACTCTCACCTGCTCAACGACGCTCGCCTCAAGCGCGAACTCTTTGCCGAGATTGATGCCGGCTCCGTAGCGGAATGGGCGGTTAAACAGGTGATCGAAGTCTTTGCCGCCCAGTTTGCCAGCCTGCAGGACACCTATATGCGTGAGCGCGCCAGCGATCTGCGCGCGCTCGGCCAGCGTCTGCTATTCCATCTCGATGACACCACCCAGGGCGCTACCCAGTGGCCGGCACGTTTTGTGCTGGTGGCCGATGAGCTGACCGCGACACTGCTGGCTGAAATGCCGCAGGACAGGCTGGTCGGCGTGGTGGTGCGCGACGGTGCCGCCAACTCCCATGCAGCCATATTGGTGCGGGCAATGGGCGTACCGACGGTGATGGGCGCGGATATTCAGCCTGCGCTGCTCAGCCAGCGGCTGCTGATTGTCGACGGTTATCGCGGCGAACTTTTGGTCGACCCCGAACCGGTGCTGGTGCAGGAATACCAACGGCTGATCAGCGAAGAGCTGGAATTAAGCAGGTTGGCGGAAGATGACGTTGAGCAACCGGCCCAGCTCAAAAGCGGCGAGCGAGTTCAGGTAATGCTTAATGCCGGCCTCAGCCCGGAACATGAAAAGCTGCTGGGCGGGCGGGTTGATGGCGTTGGTCTGTACCGTACCGAAATTCCTTTTATGCTACAGAGCGGCTTCCCTTCCGAAGAGGAGCAGGTCGCCCAGTATCAGGGCATGTTGCAGATGTACCCGAATAAGCCAGTGACGCTACGCACGCTGGATATCGGTGCCGATAAACAACTGCCCTATATGCCGATCAGCGAAGAAAACCCGTGCCTGGGCTGGCGTGGTATCCGCATTACCCTGGATCAACCGGAGATCTTCCTGATCCAGGTGCGAGCCATGCTGCGCGCCAATGCCGGTACCGGCAATCTGGGCATACTGCTGCCGATGATCACCAGCCTGGAGGAGATCGACGAGGCACGCAGGTTGATCGACCGCGCAGGGCGGGAAGTGGAAGAGGTACTGGGTTATGAAATCCCCAAACCCAAATTGGGCATCATGCTGGAAGTCCCTTCGATGATCTTCATGATCCCGCATCTGGCCGGGCGCGTTGAGTTTATTTCGGTGGGGACCAACGACCTGACCCAATACCTGCTGGCGGTAGATCGCAACAATACCCGGGTGGCTTCACTGTACGACAGCCTTCATCCTTCCATGTTGCAGGTGCTGAAGCTGATAGCCGTTCAGTCCAGGGCCGTCGGGCTGCAGGTCAGCCTGTGTGGTGAACTGGCCGGTGACCCTATGGGTGCTCTGCTGCTGGTGGGGATGGGCTACCGCAACCTGAGCATGAATGGCCGCAGCGTGGCGCGGATAAAATATCTGCTGCGACACATTGAGCTGTCCGACGCCGAAGTGCTGACCCAGCGGGTGCTTAACGCCCAAATGACCACCGAAGTGCGCCATCAGGTGGCGGCATTTATGGAACGTCGTGGTATGGGCGGTTTGATCCGCGGCGGCAAGTAAGGCCGCGGGCTGACTGATTTTTTTACAGAACTTTTCCCGGCGTGCCAGTCCGAAGGCGGTTAAGCTTATGCTATTATCCGCTTCCTCAACTGCGTTGAAAGCCACGGAAAAATAGTGTTCCCGCTGAGTTTCACCGCGTTTGGCACCTGCCGCCCCCGGATGGGGAAGAATAATAGACATGTTGTGGTGATAGATGACCAATAGCTATCTGGCGTTTCCTAAATTTGATCCGGTGATTTTCTCGATCGGCCCGGTTTCTCTGCATTGGTACGGTCTGATGTACCTGGTTGGCTTTGTTTTTGCCATGTGGCTGGCGGTACGCCGGGCTAACAAACCCGGCAGCGGCTGGACCAAGGATGAAGTAGAGAACCTGCTGTACGCCGGTTTCCTCGGTGTGTTCATCGGTGGGCGCGTGGGTTATGTGTTGTTCTACAACCTGCCGCTGTTCATGGAAAACCCGCTCTATCTGTTCAAAGTCTGGGATGGCGGCATGTCATTCCATGGCGGTTTGATGGGGGTGATCCTGGTGATGTTCTGGTTCGCTCGCCGCACCAAACGTACCTTCTTCCAGGTTTCTGATTTTATCGCCCCGCTGATCCCATTCGGCCTGGGCGCCGGTCGCCTGGGCAACTTTATCAACGGTGAACTCTGGGGCCGTGTGACTACCGATACCCCATGGGCGATGCTGTTCCCAAGCTCGCGTGCAGAAGACGTGGCGCTTGCCGCCGCCGACCCGAAATTGTTGCCTATCCTGAACCAATACGGCGTGTTGCCGCGTCACCCGTCCCAGCTGTATGAACTGCTGTTGGAAGGCGTGGTGCTGTTTATCATTCTGAACCTGTTTATCCGCAAGCCGCGGCCGATGGGCGCCGTCTCCGGCCTGTTCCTGATTGGCTATGGTGCATTCCGTATTATTGTCGAAGCTTTCCGCCAGCCGGATGCCCAGCTCGGCCTGTTCGACGGCGTAATCAGCATGGGGCAGATCCTGTCCGTTCCTATGGTGGTGGCCGGTATTATTATGATGATTTGGGCGTATCGCCGCCGCCCGCAGCAACAACTGTCGTGAGGAACAAATGAAACAGTATCTGGATTTGATGAACAAAGTGCTCGCCGAGGGCACCCCTAAAGCCGACCGTACCGGCACTGGCACCTTGTCGATATTCGGCCACCAGATGCGTTTCAATTTGCAGGAAGGGTTTCCGCTGGTCACCACCAAAAAGTGTCACCTGCGTTCGATCATCCATGAACTGCTGTGGTTCCTGAATGGCGATACCAACGTGGCTTATCTGCGGGAAAACAACGTCAGCATTTGGGACGAATGGGCCGACGAAAACGGCAGTCTTGGGCCGGTATATGGCAAACAGTGGCGTGCCTGGGGCACGGCGGATGGTCGTCAGATCGATCAATTGACCACCGTGCTGAACCAGTTGAAACAGGATCCGGATTCACGCCGTATCATTGTTTCAGCCTGGAACGTGGGGGAGTTGGATCAGATGGCGTTGGCACCGTGCCACGCGTTCTTCCAGTTCTACGTGGCGGATGGCAAATTGTCTTGCCAACTGTACCAGCGTTCCTGCGATGTGTTCCTCGGCCTGCCGTTCAACATTGCCAGCTATGCGCTGTTGGTACATATGATGGCGCAGCAATGTGACCTGGAAGTGGGTGATTTCGTCTGGACCGGCGGCGACACTCACCTGTACAGCAACCATATGGAACAAACCCGGCTGCAACTTACCCGTGAACCGCGTGCCTTGCCGAAGCTGGTGATTAAGCGCAAGCCGGCATCGCTGTTCGATTACCGTTTCGAAGACTTTGAAATCGAAGGTTACGATCCGCACCCAGCCATCAAGGCACCGGTTGCCATCTGATTTTTACCCGATGATTGATCCCCAAGGGCGCACTGGTTGCGCCCTTGTTTATTTCTGCCGATCCGCCCTGATTGTTTCTGCGTTCCGCTTCGCATTTTGTTGGTTTCTCCCGCCAGTTTCATAGAAAGGTTGCGCGGCGCGCTTCAGGCCGGATAACGCCGTCTTTATCTTGTGGTGCCCCTGGTTACACTGGCCGCCATGAACGACAAGATGATTTTCAACATTGATGGCCAGCGCGGGATGACGCTGATTGAGCTGCTGGTGGTGATAACCCTGGCAGGCCTGCTGACCGGCTGGGGGGTTAGCCACTGGCGTCATTATCAACAGGCTTTGCGGCTGGAACATACCGCGCAGCAACTACTGGCATTTCTCACCCGGTTACAGGCTGACGCCAACTGGCGCAACCGCACGGCACTGCTGGGGTTTAAAACCGGCGATCCCTGGTGTATCGGCAGTGGTGAAGCGCCAGTGGATTGTGCAGCGCTCGGCGATGATGTGTTCAGCCCCGGCTATCGGGACGTGCAACTGGCGGGTTTTACTCAAAAGGATATGGGATTTTATGGTCTGCGTAACAATGCGCAGGCCGGGCACATCTTGCTCAGCAATGGCGCAGGCCGCCTGCGGTTGGTGCTGTCTGCCAAGGGGCGGCTACGGCTATGCAGTGAAGGCGTGAGCATGAGAGGGATCGCGACATGCCAGCCCTAGAGCGTGGTTTTACCTTGCCGGAGGTGATGCTGGCGCTGACGTTTGGCAGCCTGATTGCGTTGGCGGCGGCTAAAACTTATCCGGTCTTGCGTCAGCACAGTGTCGATGTGGGTCGGCATTATCGGCTGGAATCGGTGCTGCGGCAGTTAGCCTTTGGCATTGAGAAAGATCTGCGCCGCGCCGGTTTCTGTGCCGGTCAGTGCCAGGGGCAACCCTTGTTGATTGGCCGGGTGGGCGGGGAGGCCGTGGGCAGTTGTGTGATAGTCGCCTATGACATCACCCGCAGTGGGCGCTGGGAAACTTTCGGCGCTGACGCCGGATACTTCGGTTACCGCTTACGGCAAGGTCGGCTGGAAGGGCAACGTGGGGTGAGACACTGCCATGGCGCTGGCTGGGAGCGTCTGCTGGATAACGACGAAGTGCGTATTGAAGCCTTCAGCGTCAAGGTGAAGGCGGGCGACAGTGGTAAACGCTGGGTTGTCTTGACCTTGAGTGGCCGTTCAAAAGCGGATGGCGGTATACGGCGCAGTCTGCAGTGGGCGGTTAATATGGCCTCGCTGCCATGAGCGCTGGCGGGCAGCAGGGAGGCAGCACTCTGGCGGCGGTGATGATGCTGCTGGTGATGGGGCTGATGCTATTGAATGCCCAGCATCGCCAACTGGACAGTGCTTTGCTGCTGGCTGCCGACGAGAAGCAATATTTACAGGCTTACAATCAGGCCGCTTCGGCGCTTAGTTGGGGTGTTGCGCAGCCCTGGCCAAGCGGCAGGCTCGCCGCCAACGGCTGGTGGTGCCAGCAAACCGGCGAGCTGCGGGCCTGTGCAAAGTTATCCTCTCAGGCAGGCATGGTGCTGGTACGTGGTGATGCGCAGATGAGCCGTGGGGAACCGTTGCGGTTATATCAACGAACCCAGCCTGATGGTTCAGGGGGCGCCATTGCGCTGAGAGCGGAGACCGGCGGCTGGTTGGATTTTTGCCCTGAAAAAAAGCAGGCTGACTGTGCGGAGTAACCAACGGGGATTCAGCCTGCCGGAGGTACTGATTGCCGCGTTGCTGTTCGCGGTGTCGCTGCTGGGATTGTTACAGTATCATCAGGTGCTGTTGCAGTCGTTCCAGCGTCAGTGGCAGTATCGACAGGCCTGGTCGTTGGCGCATCAGCAATTGGAAGTTTTCGCCGCTACCGGGCGGGTGGATGTCGGGCTACCGCTACCGACACCCGGATGGCAGCGTCAGACCGGGTTAAGCACCCCGCAAGCCGACTGCCAACGGCTGACGGTAAGAATACAAACGCCCCAACGGCAGTGGGCGGAACTCAGTCGTTGGTACTGCATACGTCAGTGATCCGGCAGATATTTTGTTTTAAGGGAGCTCCCAATGTTTAGGGTTTATCATTCCAATCAGTTGGATTTGCTGAAAACGTTAACCAGCGCGTTGATAGCCAGAGAGCCATTGGCCGATCCTTTTCAACAGGAAGTGGTGCTGGTGCAGAGCCCCGGTATGGCGCAGTGGCTACAGATGCAACTGGCGGAACAGTTTGGCATTGCTGCCAACATCGCTTTCCCGCTGCCGGCTACCTTCATCTGGGACATGTTTACCCGGGTGTTACCGGGGATCCCGAAAGAGAGTGCCTTCAGCAAAGATGCTATGACCTGGAAGCTGATGTGGCTGCTGCCCGATCTGCTCACTCAGCCTGAATTCGCCCCGCTGCAGCATTACCTCACTGACGACGGCGACAAGCGGAAGATCCACCAGCTTGCCGGCCGGGTAGCCGACCTGTTTGACCAATATCTGGTGTATCGCCCGCAATGGCTGGAAAGCTGGCAGAAAGGCGAACGCATTGACGGACTGGCGGAGGCACAGCAGTGGCAGGCCCCCCTGTGGGCACGACTGGTCGAATACACCCAGGAGCTGGGGCAACCGGAATGGCATCGTGCCAACCTGTATCGCCGTTTTATCAGCGCGTTAGATAAAGCTGAATCCCCACCTGCGGGGTTGCCGCCTCGGGTGTTTATCTGCGGCATCTCGGCCTTGCCGCCGGTATATCTGGAAGCGCTGCAGGCGCTGGGCAAGCATATCGATATTCATCTGATGTTCACCAACCCCTGCCGCTACTATTGGGGGGACATTCAGAGCCAGTCCTTCCTGGCGAAATTACAGAGCCGCAAAAGGCAGCATTATCGCGATAAAACGGAATATTCGTTATTCAGGGATCCGGATAACGCCTCGGCATTGTTTAATGACGCCGGCGAGCAAGACCTGCCGAACCCGCTGTTGGCCTCATGGGGCAAGCTGGGGCGCGACCACCATTTTTTACTTTCGCAGATTGAATCTTCAGAAGAGGTTTTTGCCTTTGTGGATATCCCTGCGGACAATCTGTTGCATGGCATTCAGCACGATATGCTGGAGCTGAAGAATAGCGCGGTGATAGGCACCACCCCGGAAACGCTGGAGAGCAGCGACACCAAACGTCGACTGGATCCGGCCGACAGGTCTATCAGCCTGCACGCCTGCCATAGCCCGCAGCGTGAGGTAGAGGTGCTGCATGACCAACTGTTGAGCATGCTGGCAGGTGATCCTGAGCTGACGCCGCGGGACATCATCGTGATGGTGGCGGATATCGACAGTTACACCCCTTATATTCAGGCGGTGTTCGGTAACGCCTCGCCCGAACGTTATCTGCCGTTTGCCATCTCTGACCGAAAAGCCAGCCAGGCGCACCCGGCGCTACAGGCGTTTATTTCGTTATTGGATCTGCCGCAGAGCCGTTTTACCTCAGAACAGGTACTGGCTTTGCTGGAGGTTCCAGCACTGGCGGCGCGTTTCTCCATTCGGGAGGAAGGCTTGCGCCTGCTGCGCCACTGGGTTGGTGAGTCTGGCGTGCGCTGGGGGCTGGATGATGACAACGTGCGTGAATTGGATCTGCCCGCTACCGGCCAGCATACCTGGCAATTTGGCATTACGCGCATGCTGCTGGGCTACGCGATGGACAGCAATGCCGGTGATTGGCAGGGCGTTTTGCCTTATGACGAGTCGAGCGGGCTGGTCGCCGAACTGGCCGGGCAACTGGCGGAACTGCTGGCGGCGCTGAGTCGTTGGCGGCAACGGCTGGGGCAGGCACGCTCTTTGCCGGAGTGGCAGCCACTGTGTCGCCAGTTGCTTGAGACCTTCTTTGAGCAGGACGGCGAAACGGAAGTGGTGTTGGCACTGATAGAGCGGGAGTGGAACAAGCTGTTTGAATTCGGGCTGGCGGCGCGCTATCCCGATGAGGTCCCGCTGTCTATCCTGCGGGATGAGTTGGCTGCACGCCTCGATCAGGAACGCATCAGCCAGCGTTTCCTGGCCGGGCAAATCAACTTCTGTACGCTGATGCCCATGCGTTCTATCCCATTCAAAGTGGTTTGCCTGTTGGGCATGAACGACGGGGTTTATCCGCGCACTCTGCCGCCGCTAGGCTTTGATCTGATGGCGCAACAGGTCAAACGTGGTGACCGCAGCCGCCGGGATGATGACCGTTACCTGTTCCTGGAAGCGATTTTGTCGGCGCAGCAACGGCTGTATATCAGCTTTATCGGCCGCTCCATTCAGGATAACAGCGAGCGTTATCCTTCTGTGTTAGTGACCGAACTGCTGGAGTACCTTGAGCAAAGTTATTGTCTGCCGGGCGATGAACATCTGGACGCTGATGGCAGCGCACGTCGGGTGGGTAAACACTTGCTTAACTGGCATTCACGCATGCCGTTCGCTGCTGAGAATTTTCTGCCCGACACCGAGGAGCAAAGCTATGCGGCAGAATGGTTGCCTGCCGCCGATCGGCGCGGTGCGGCGCATCCGCCGTTTAATCAGCCCCTGTTGCCGGATGAGAAAACTCAGATCTCGCTGGACGATTTGTTGCGCTTCTACCGCCACCCGATCCGCGCCTTCTTCCAATTGCGGCTGGGGGTCAGTTTCATCCTGGAAGAAACCGAACTGCCGGATGAAGAACCCTTCACCCTGGATAATCTCAGCCGTTATCAGTTCAACAGCCAACTGCTGAACACCCTGATTGAGGGTGAGGACGCCAGCCGCCTGTTTCAGCGGGTACGAGCTGCCGGCGGGTTGCCTTTTGGCCCCTTCGGCGAAATTTACTGGCAGAAACAGCAAGAGGAGATGAGCGAGCTGGCCGAACAGATACGCGCCGAACGTAGCGAAGGGCACAGCCTGGAACTGGATATCGACATTGCCGGTGTGCACATCAGCGGCTGGTTACATCAGGTACAAGGCGATGGACTGCTGCGTTGGCGGCCATCAACCTTATCGGCCGTCGACGGTATATTGCTGTGGCTGGAACATCTGGTGTACTGCTGCGTCGGGGGCAGCGGCGAAAGCCGCATTTACGGGCGCAAAGGGGCTGTCTGGCGTTTTGCTGCATTAAGCGTGGAAGAGGCCCGCGAGCAATTGGCCGAACTGGTGGCGGGTTATCAGCGCGGCCTGTGTCAGCCGTTACTGTTGCTGAATAAAAGTGGCTGGGCGTGGCTGAGCCAGTGTTACCAGTCGCAAACGCAGCAGATTGACTGGGATGAAGAGGTGCAAGTCAAGGCCCGGGGCAAGCTGCTACAAACCTGGCAGGGCGACCAGCGTATTCCGGGTGAGGGTGAAGACCCTTATGTGCAGCGGGTATTCCGCCAGTTGGATAATATTTATTTAGCGCAAATTCTGGACGAAACAGAGCGTTATCTGTTGCCGGTGGCACGGCATAACCTTGGGTAACAATCCCCCGGTGGTACTGATTGCCCTGAGGTGGTAAAAATAATCAGGGTTATATTCAACTATCGGGGTTAGTCCCGGTCTTACATAACGTACAGGCATATAGCTTTTGTTGTTTTGATGTACGCCGTCAACGTCAGGGATGTGACGCGACGGCGTCTGAATAGGGGTTTATTTTGGATATGCGCAGACAATTGGCCCGCATCACCGGGTTAGTATTAGTGGTTATGTTTTGGGCGCCGTTGAGCTGGGCCGCACAGGGATGGCAACCGCTGGCGGAGAAGATCAATAAAAGCGATCACGATCCGCGCCAATATCAGGCGATCAAGCTGACCAACGGCATGACCGTGCTGTTGGTTTCCGATGCTCAGGCGCCGAAATCACTGGCGGCGCTGGCGCTGCCGGTCGGCTCGCTGGAAGATCCGAACAGTCAGCTTGGGTTAGCGCACTACCTGGAGCACATGGTGCTGATGGGATCCAAGCGCTATCCGCAACCGGAAAACCTGTCGGAGTTCCTGAAGAAGCACGGTGGCAGCCATAACGCCAGCACCGCGTCTTACCGCACTGCGTTCTATCTGGAAGTGGAAAACGACGCGCTGGCCCCTGCGGTAGACCGCATGGCGGACGCCATCGCCGAGCCGCTGCTGGATCCGGGCAACGCCGATCGTGAACGTAATGCGGTCAACGCCGAACTGACGATGGCACGCTCACGCGACGGTATGCGCATGGCGCAGGTCGGGGCGGAAACGCTGAACCCGGCTCACCCGAGCGCGCGTTTCTCTGGCGGTAACCTCGATACCTTAAAAGACAAGCCGGGCAGCAAACTGCACGATGAACTGACGGCATTCTACCAACGTTATTATTCTGCCAATCTGATGATGGGGGTGCTGTACAGCAACCAGCCATTGCCGGAACTGGCTGAACTGGCGGCCAAAACCTTTGGCAAGGTCCCTAACCGAGACGCCAGCGTACCGCCGATCAAAGTCCCGGCGGTCACCCCTGAACAGCAGGGCATCATTATTCATTATGTGCCGGCCCAGCCGCGCAAACAGTTGAAAGTAGAATTCCGCATCGACAACAACAGTGCCGAATTCCGCAGCAAGACCGATACCTATATCAGTTACCTGATTGGCAACCGCAGCCAAAATACCCTGTCTGACTGGCTGCAAAAGCAGGGATTGGCGGATGCCATCAATGCCGGGGCCGATCCTATGGTCGATCGCAACGGCGGCGTATTCTCGATCAGCGTCTCGCTGACCGATAAAGGCCTGGCCAAGCGTGACGAAGTGGTCGCGGCCATCTTCAATTACCTGAAAATGTTGCGTAGCGAAGGCATCAAGCAAAGCTATTTTGATGAGATTTCCCACGTACTGAATCTGGATTTCCGCTATCCGTCGATCACCCGTGATATGGACTACATCGAATGGCTGGTGGATACCATGCTGCGCGTACCGGTCGAACATACGCTGGATTCGCCTTACCTGGCCGACCGCTATGACGCCAAGGCCATTGCCGAGCGTCTGGACGCCATGACGCCGCAAAATGCGCGTATCTGGTTCGTCAGCCCGAATGAGCCGCACAACAAGATGGCCTACTTCGTCAATGCGCCGTATCAGGTCGATAAAATCACCCCGCAGCGCTTTGAGCAGTGGCAGCAACTGGGTAAAGGGATCAGCCTGTCGTTACCCACGCTGAACCCGTATATTCCTGATGATTTCAGCCTGACCAAACCTTCGCACGAGTTTAAAAAGCCGGAGATGGTGGTCGACCAACCGGGCCTGCGCGTGTTGTATATGCCGAGCCGTTACTTTGCCGACGAGCCTAAGGCTGACGTCACGGTGGCGTTCCGCAATGCGAAAACCATGGATTCTGCACGCAACCAGGTCTTATTCTCTTTGACTGACTATCTGGCAGGGATTTCACTGGATCAACTGAGTTATCAGGCTTCGGTTGGCGGGCTGAGTTTCTCAACCTCGCCGAACAACGGTCTGGAGTTCAGCGCCAATGGCTTTACCCAGCGTCTGCCGCAACTGTTGACCTCACTGATCGAGGGCTACTCCAGCTTCACACCGACCGAAGATCAGCTGACGCAGGCCAAATCCTGGTATCTGGAACAGTTGGATTCCGCCGAGAAGGGCAAAGCGTTTGAACTGGCTATCCAGCCGGTGCAGATGGTGTCCCGCGTGCCTTACTCCGAACGCAGCGAGCGCCGTGAGGTGCTGAAAACCCTGACGCTGAAAGACGTGCTGGCCTACCGTGACAGCCTGCTGGCCGAGGCGACACCGGAGTTGTTGGTGGTGGGCAATATGAGTAAGCAGCAGGTGGATACCCTGGCCTCCACGCTGAAACACCGTCTGGGTTGTACCGGTGTTGAATGGTGGCACGGCGAAGACGTTGAAGTGACTAAAAGCCAGTTGGCCAATTTGCAGCGGGCAGGCAGCAGCACCGACTCGGCGCTGGCGGCAGTGTATGTGCCGACCGGCTACGACGAAGTGACCGGCATGGCTTACAGCTCGCTGCTGGGCCAAATTATCCAGCCATGGTTCTACAGCCAACTGCGTACCCAGGAACAGCTGGGCTACGCGGTGTTTGCTTTCCCGATGTCCGTCGGCCGTCAGTGGGGGATTGGTTTCCTGCTGCAAAGTAACAGCAAGCAACCGGCGTACCTGTATCAGCGCTATCAGGATTTCTACCCGAAAACCGAGAAGCGCCTGCGAGAGATGAAAGAAGCGGACTTCGAGCAGTATAAGCAGGCGATGATCAACGAACTGAAACAGCGTCCGCAAACCCTGAGCGAAGAAGCCGGCCGCTTCTCCAATGACTTCGACCGTGGCAACTTCGCATTTGATACTCGTCATAAGCTGATTGAGCAGATCAAGCAGTTGACGCCGAGCAAACTGGCGGATTATTTCCACCAGGCGGTGATTAAGCCGCAGGGGCTGGCGGTGCTGTCGCAGGTGAGTGGCAGTGGGCAAGAGAAGGCGGATTACGCCGTGCAGCCGAGCTGGGTAACTTATCCAAACGCCTCTGCGCTGCAGAAAACCCTGCCGCGTAAGGTGGCGACGCCATGACAGAGACCACCCCGCAGCGACTTGATCCGCTAACGTTGCCGCTGTTTGGCGAGCGGTTGATAGAAGCGTCGGCGGGGACCGGTAAAACCTTTACCATCGGTGCGCTGTATCTGCGCCTGCTGCTTGGCCTGGGCCAGGCGGCGGCCTTTCCCCGGCCGCTGACGGTAGAGGAGATCCTGGTGGTGACCTTTACCGAGGCCGCCACCGAGGAGCTGCGTGGACGTATCCGTAGCAATATCCATGGCTTACGCATTGCTTGTGTGCGTGGCAGCAGTAAAGATCCGTTATTTAACGCGTTAATGGCGGAAATTGACGATCTGCCCGATGCCGCTGCACAGTTGCTGGCCGCCGAACGGCAGATGGACGAAGCGGCAATTTACACCATCCACGGTTTTTGCCAGCGTATGCTGACCCACAACGCCTTCGAGTCCGGCATTCTGTTTGAGCAAACGCTGGTGCAGGATGAACTGCCGCTGCGCCGTCAGGCCTGTGCGGACTTTTGGCGTCGTCATTGTTATCCGTTGCCGATCGGTGTTGCCAGGGCGGTGAGCCAGGAGTGGAGCGGCCCGGAAGCGCTGCTGGCCGATCTTTCCGGCTATCTGCATGGTGAAGCTCCCATGCTGCGTCGGCCGCCGAAGGATGAAGAAACGGTGCTGATGCGCCATGAGCAAATAGTGGCGCGTATTGACGCCATTAAAGCGCAGTGGCTGGCAGCTGCGGGCGATCTGGAAGCGTTGATCAACCAGTCTGGCGTTGATAAGCGCAGTTACAGCAGCAAAAACCTGCCTAACTGGCTGCACAAAGTCGGTGAATGGGTCGTGCTGGAAACTCAGGACTATCAGCTGCCGAAAGAGCTGGATAAATTCCGTCAGTCGGTACTGCTGGAGAAAACCAAAAAAGGCGAACCGCCGCGCCATGCATTGTTTGTGGCGATCGACGACCTGTTCGATGAACCGCTGACACTGCGTGATTTGATCATGGCGCGGGCGCTGAGCGAGATACGTTTGTCCATTCAGCAGGAGAAACGCCAGCGGGCTGAGCTGGGGTTTGACGACCTGTTAAGTCGGCTGGACAGTGCGTTGCAGAGTGACGGTGGTGAACGTTTGGCACAGGCGATCCGCCAGCGTTACCCGGTGGCGATGATCGATGAGTTCCAGGATACCGATCCACAGCAATACCGCATCTTCCAAAAACTCTATGTCGGCAGGCCTGAATGCGGCCTGTTGCTGATCGGCGATCCCAAGCAGGCAATTTACGCTTTCCGTGGTGCCGATATCTTTACCTATATGCGCGCCCGTTCAGAGGTAAGCGCCCACTACACGCTCGAAACCAACTGGCGCTCCTCACCGGCGATGGTGGAAAGCGTTAACCATCTGTTTGCGCAGGTGGAAAAACCTTTCCTGTTCGGCCAAATTCCCTTTATTGAGGTGGCCGCCGCCGAGAAAAATCGGGGGCTGGCGTTTGAGCTGCACAACCAGCCGCAGCCGGCGATGCAGTTCTGGCTGCAGCAGGGGGAAGGTGTTGGCGTTAGTGAGTACCAACAATTGATGGCACGCCTGTGCGCCACGCAAATCCGCGACTGGCTCAGCGCCGGGCAAGACCAACAGGCCTGGCTGGTAGACGGCAAAAAACGGCGGGTGGTAGAGGCGTCAAACATTACCGTGCTGGTGCGCAGCCGCAATGAGGCGGCATTAGTGCGCGACGCCCTGAGTGCGCTGGCGATACCTTCGGTTTATCTGTCCAACCGCGACAGCGTATTCGATACGCCAGAAGCCAAGGATTTGCTGTGGCTGCTGCAGGCAGTGCTGGCGCCGGAGCAGGAACGTACGCTGCGCAGTGCCATGGCGACCGGGCTGATGGGGCTGGACGCTCCGACGCTGGACGGCTTGAACCGGGATGAGCGTGCCTGGGATGCCCTGGTCAATGAGTTCGATAAATATCGCACGCTGTGGCTGCGCCGCGGCGTGTTGCCGATGCTGCGTGAGGTGATGAATCAGCGCCATCTGGCAGAGAACCTGTTGGCCAGCCTCGGCGGTGAGCGCCGGTTGACCGACGTGATGCATCTGGGCGAGCTATTGCAGGAAGCCTCCGCACAGCTCGACAGCGAGCATGCGCTGGTGCGTTGGCTGGCGCAGCAGATTGCTCAGCCCAATCGGCAGTCCGACAACCAGCAGCTACGGCTGGAAAGTGACCGCCATTTGGTGCAGGTGATCACCATCCATAAATCCAAAGGGCTGGAGTTCGATCTGGTATGGCTGCCGTTCGTTGGTAATTTCCGTCAGCAGCAGCAGGTGCTTTACCACGATCGCCACAGCTTCCAGGCCCTGCTGGATCTCAACGCCGATGAGCAAAGTATCGAATGGGCGGAGGAGGAGCGGCTGGCGGAAGATCTGCGCCTGTTGTATGTCGCGCTGACCCGTTCGGTCTACCACTGCAGCATCGGCATTGCGCCGCTGATTCAGGGTACCCGCAAGAAACAGGGTGATAGTGATTTACACCGCAGCGCGCTGGGCTATCTGGTGCAGGCTGGCCAGGCCGGCGATGCGGCTTATCTGCAGCAACGTCTGCAAAAGTTGGCCGTCGATGGTGTTGCGCTGTCGCTGGTCGAAACCCTGGACGAGCAGCCCTGGCAGCCGCAAACGCCAGACTTGAGCGAGCTGGCGGCGAAACACTTCTCACGTCAGGTGCAGGATTTCTGGCGGGTGACCAGCTATACCGGTCTGCAACAGCACGGCACCAGCCTGATGCAGGATTTGTTGCCTCGGTTGGATGTAGATGCCGCCGGCGAGCAGGCGCAGGACAGTGAGCCAGCGCTCACACCGCATACCTTTCCGCGTGGCGCCGGTCCGGGAACCTTCCTGCACAGTCTGTTTGAAACGATCGACTTTACCCAACCGCTCGATGAGGCGTGGTTGCTGGAGCAGTTGCAACAACAAGGGTTTGCCGAACACTGGCAACCGATACTGCTGGCGTGGATGCAGGTGCTGTTGAACACCCCGCTTAATGATACCGGCGTCGCTTTGTCAGCGCTGGCCCCGCAGCATAAGCAGGCCGAGCTGCAGTTTTATCTGCCGATCGAGCAGCTGTTGCAGGCGCGTGAACTGGATAAGCTGGTGAAAAGTTACGATCCGCTTTCTGCCCGCTGCCCTGAGTTGGATTTCCAGCAGGTGCAGGGGATGCTGAAAGGATTTATTGACCTGGTGTTCTGCTGGCAGGGGAAATATTACCTGCTGGACTACAAATCCAACTGGTTGGGCGAAGACAGCAGCGCCTATACCCAACCGGCGATGGAGCAGGCGATGGCGGAACATCGTTACGACTTGCAGTACCAGCTATACACGCTGGCACTGCACCGCTATCTGCGCCATCGATTGCCGGATTATGATTATCAGCGGCACTTCGGTGGGGTGATTTATCTTTTCCTGCGCGGTGTGGATGCACAGCATCCGGGCAACGGCATTTTCGCCTGCCGCCCGCAGGAGCCATTGGTGGAAGGCATGGATTTGTTATTCAGCGGTAAAACCGCTGCGGTGGAGGATGCATCATGATCGCTCTACTGGAACAGGCGCAGGCGCTTGGCGTGTTACGCCCACTGGATTTGCAGTTCGCTCGCGTAGTCGCTGGAGCGGATGAGCCTGAGATGCTGCTGGCTGCTGCCTGCCTCAGCGCGGAGGCTGGTGCGGGGCACGTTTGCCTGATGCTGGAGCAGCTGCTGCCGGAAAACCTTTTTGACGGACGTCAGCCGGAGCTGGCTCAGGCTGCGTGGTTGGCGGCAGGGCAGTTGGATGTGGCCGGTTGGCAACGGCGGCTGTCGGCCAGTGCGGCGGTGGGCGACGGCAGCACCGCGATGCCGATGGTGTTACAACAACAGCGCTTGTATCTGCAGCGCATGTGGCAGAACGAGGGTGAGGTTGCCGCCTTTATCAGTGATGGCAGCATCAGCAGCGACAGCCTGACTCAGACGGTTGAAGAGGCCGACCTGCGTGCCATTCTCGACCAATTATTTGGTGAGGCGACCGATGAACCCGACTGGCAGAAAATTGCTGCCGCGGTGGCCGCTACGCGACGTATTGCGGTGATTTCGGGTGGGCCGGGCACCGGTAAGACCACCACGGTCGCCAAATTGCTGGCGGCGCTGGTGCAGCTCGACGAAGGGAGGCGTTTGCGCATCCAGTTGGCGGCGCCTACCGGCAAAGCGGCGGCGCGTTTAACCGAATCCCTGGGCAGCGCCGGCAAACAACTGGCGTTAACCCCGGAGCAGCGTGCGCTGTTCCCTACCGAGGCCTCCACGTTGCATCGCCTGCTGGGCGCTCAGCCCAACAGTCAGCGTATGCGCTATCACAGTGGCAACCGGCTGCATCTGGACGTGCTGGTGGTCGATGAGGCCTCCATGGTCGACCTGCCTATGATGGCGCGTTTGATTGCCGCCTTGCCAGCTCAGGCACGGGTGATTTTCCTGGGCGACCGCGATCAACTGGCGTCGGTAGAAGCTGGGGCGGTACTGGGAGATATTTGCCGCTTTGCCGAGCAAGGTTACAGTGTGGCGCGTGCGGAGCAACTTTCGCGGCTGACCGGCTGCCTGTTGCAGGGGCAAACTGCCCAGGCGGAAGCTGCGGTACGCGACAGTCTGTGCCTGCTGCGCAGAAGCTACCGGTTTGATGCCAATTCGGGCATTGGTCAATTGGCCTTTGCCGTGAACGCCGGTGATGGCAAGCGGGCAATGGCGGCGCTCAGCGGCAGTTTCGCTGACGTTAGCGGTTATCCACTGGCGGAAACGCAAGACTATCAGGCGCTGTTGGATGCCTGCGTGGCGGGTTATCGTGATTATCTGCGATTGGTGGGCGAAGGGGCGGACGCCGCGGCGGTATTGGCGGCGTTCGGTCATTTCCAGGTGCTGTGCGCGCTGCGCGAGGGGCCTTTCGGCATCGCCGGATTAAATGAACGCATTGAGACGGGGCTGCAACGTGCCGGGCTGATCCAGCGTAAGCCGGGAGCCGCTGGGCGTTGGTATTCCGGCCGTCCGGTGATGATTGGTCGCAATGACAGCGCTCTGGGGCTGTTTAATGGCGATATTGGCATTGCCTTGCGGGATGAGAGCGGTGAACTGCGTGTTCACTTTCAATTGCCGGACGGCAGCATCAAGTCGGTGCAGCCGAGCCGGTTACCGGCGCATGAAACCGCTTATGCGATGACGGTGCACAAGTCACAGGGCTCGGAGTTTGACCATACGGTACTGGTGCTGCCCAATCATTTCCTGCCGGTGCTGACCCGTGAACTGGTGTATACCGCAATCACCCGCGCTCGCAGGCAGCTTTCGCTGTATGCCATCGATGCAGTTTTGATGCGGGCGATCCGTACCCCGACCCAGCGCCGTAGCGGGTTGGCGGAGCGATTGCAGATCAAGGCTTAAGCGATGATGGACAGGGCGCAGCACGCTGCGCCCGCCAACAATTACAGATCCGCCAGCAGGATCTTGGAACGGCGTTGATAGTTGTACAGCGCCTGTTTTTCAACCGGTAGCACGTCGACTTCCGCCGGCGTGAAGCCACGCTCCTGGAACCAGTGGATGCTGCGGGTAGTCAGCACAAACAGTTTACTCAGGCCCATCTGGCGTGCCTGACTTTCCACCCGTTGAAGCAGCATTTCACCCCGTGACGAACTGCGGTAGTCAGGATGAACCGCAACGCAGGCCATCTCGCCAATCTTCTCTTCCGGGAACGGATACAGCGCTGCGCAAGCGATGGTCAGGTTATCGCGCTCAATAATGGTGAATTTGTCGATCTCCATCTCCAGTTGCTCACGTGAGCGGCGTACCAAAATACCCTGCTGCTCAAGCGGACGGATCAGCTCGAGGATGCCGCCGATATCGTTAATCGTCGCCCGGCGCACTTGTTCAGCGCTCTCCATCACTATCTGGGTGCCGATACCATCACGGGAGAACAGCTCCTGCACCAGCGCACCGTCTTCCTGATAACTGATCAGGTGGCTGCGGCGCACGCCGCTACGGCAGGCCTTCACCGCACCACGCAGGAAGCGCACGGTGCCGGAATGATAGTCGCCATGCTCCTCCAGCTCTTCAATGCGTTTTTGCGCGTCGTTGGGGAACAGTTCGGAAATGATGGTGCCTTCCTGATTGGTGACCCCCTGTGACGAACAAAAGCCGATCATTTTCTCGGCCTTCAGCTTGACTGCCAACTGGGTTGCCACTTCTTCCGAGGTCAGGTTGAAGCTTTCGCCGGTGACGGAAACGGCCACCGGGCCAATCAGCACGATGGCATTGCTGTCGAGCTGACGGTGAATGGCTTCTTCATCAATACGGCGGATGCGGCCGCTGTGGCAGTAGTCCACACCGTCATCAATCCCCAGCGGCTGGGCGATGATAAAGTTACCGCTGACCACGTTGATATGCGCGCCCTGCAATGGCGTGTTGTTGAGGCTCATTGACAGCCGGGCGGTGATATCCAGTTGCAGCAGACCCGCCGCCTGTTTAACCAGCTCCAGCGTATGGGCATCGGTGACGCGGGTGTGCTTGTGATAAATCGGTTCGAGATTATGCTGCGCCAGATTGACGTCGATCTGAGGCCGCGCGCCATAAACCACCACCAAACGAATACCCAGACTATGCAGCAACCCGATGTCGTTAACGATGTTGGCAAAGTTCTCATGTTCTATGGCTTCGCCACCAAGCATAACGACAAACGTCTTGCCACGGTGGGCGTTGATATAGGGAACTGAGTGACGGAATCCTTGGACCAGCTCTGTACTACGTTCCTTCACGGCCAAACCTCATTTGCATATTTATACGATATTTTTGTATTTTTATTCTTTTATCGCCCTAATGGCAAGTGAGAAATTATCTCTATTTCCTTGTCGGGGGCGCTGAATCGTTAATAAATTGAAAAACCATAAAAAGATTTTCTGATGACAGCACCGGAATGATTGGTTAAAGTTTTCGGCATTCCTGTTAACTGGTGTTTTTTTCATCTGTTTTAATCTGTTACCACTGCTGGAGCCGCATGCCAAACTCAAATCACAATCTGGGCCGCCGTCGTTTATTGCAGGGGGTTGCCGCAAGCTGGTTGCTGAGTGTGAGTCGCACAGGTTTCGCTGCCTCATCGCATGTCATTGCCGTACGCGTTTGGCCTTCCTCCACCTATACCCGGGTGACGCTCGAATCTAACGTTGAACTGAAATATAAGCAGTTTGCGCTGACCAATCCCGATCGTGTGGTGGTGGATATTGAAGGCGTGCAGCTCAACAGCGTGCTGAAGGGCATTGTGGGCCAGGTACGTGACGACGATCCCTACCTGAAACAGGCGCGCGTTGGTCAGTTTGATCAAAACACCGTCCGGTTGGTGCTGGAGCTTAAGCGCAGCGTCAGCCCGCACATGTTCACTCTGGCGCCGGTGCCGGAATACCGCAATCGTCTGGTGATGGACTTGTACCCGAGCAAGGGCGGCAGCGGCGAAGACTATGATCCGCTGCTGGCGTTACTGGAAGATTACAACAAGGGCGATCTTGAGCGTACGTTGCCGGCGGAAGCGCCACAGGCCGGTAAGGCGGGGCGTGACCGACCGATTGTTATCATGCTGGATCCCGGTCACGGCGGTGAAGATCCAGGAGCGATTGGTAAATTCAAAACCCGTGAAAAAGACATCGTATTGCAGATTGCGCGCCGGCTAAGCACGCTAATCAAGCGTGAGCCGAATATGAAGGTGTTTATGACGCGCAATGAAGACGTCTTCATTCCGCTGAAGGTGAGGGTGGCGAAGGCGCGTAAGCAGCGTGCTGACCTGTTTGTGTCCATCCACGCCGATGCCTTTACCAGCCGGGCCGCACGTGGATCATCGGTATTTGCGCTGTCGACCAAAGGTGCCACCAGTTCGGCGGCGAAGTTCCTGGCGCAGACCCAAAATGAATCCGACCAAATCGGCGGCGTAAGCAAAAGCGGTGACCGCTACCTGGATCACACCATGTTTGATCTGATACAAACCGCGACCATCAATGACAGCCTGAAATTCGGTAAGGAAGTGCTGAACCGAATGGGTAAAATAAACCGTTTGCATAAGAATCGTGTCGATCAGGCCGGTTTTGCGGTATTGAAAGCGCCGGACATCCCTTCAATTCTGGTTGAGACGGCGTTTATCAGCAACATCGAAGAAGAACGCAAGCTGCGTACCACACATTTCCAGCAGCAGGTGGCGGAATCTATTCTGGCGGGTATCAAGGCGTACTTTGCCAACGGTGGTGCGGTAGCGCGCAGATAAATTAGGGAGATGTACTGAGGCTTTTCTGTCTATTGGAAGTAAAAATATTTCATTTTTCAAATTCTTAGTGAGAAAGTGGCTTCGCGCACCTTCCTGTTAAACCCGTTTAGTTACCCGCTTATTGGCCGTGTCCGAGACAGTGAGCGGCCACAACAGTCGTTATCCCCCATCTAAATCCCTATGCAAACTGCGACTTCGATTGCCGCCTGGTCGGCGAAACCGCAAATATTCGTTTGTCGATAAGCTCATGCGCTCAAAAATCAGCCTCGAACATTGACAGTGATTAAAAAATATATTTTATTAAAAAATATATTTTTGTGTCATGTCGAAAAGGATCTCCCATGTCAGCGTCTGTAAATGAAGGAAAACAGAGTATCCAGGATATGGTAGACAGAGTGGGGACGCGTCGCGGCCAGCTCTTTTTGCTGACTTTATGTGCGCTTTGTCTGATGTGTGATGGTTTCGATATCCAGGCTATGGGGTATGCCGCACCAGCAATTCGAGATGCATGGTCGCTCGAAACGGCATTGCTGGGTCCGGTATTTAGCGCCGGTTTGGCCGGCATTGCTATTGGGGGTTTTGCACTTGGGTGGCTGGCCGACAGGATCGGCCGAAGGCCGTCTATCATTTCTGCCACGTTGGTTTTCGGCGTGTTCACACTTTGTTCGGCCTTTGCGCAGAATATTAATCAACTCACGGTATTTCGTTTCCTTGCCGGCATAGCCTTAGGTGGCGTCATGCCAAACTGCATTGCGCTGGTGGTCGAATATAGCCCCTTGCGTCAGCGTGCGACCTATATCACCACCATAAGCTGCTTTTTTGCTATTGGCGGCGGGCTTGGCGGCATTGCCGCTGCCTTACTGATCCCCCAATTCGGCTGGCGAGCTGTTTTTATGCTCGGTGGTCTTGTGCCTATTATCTTGGCGATTTCTATGTGGGTGTACCTGCCGGAATCGGCACAATGGATGTTGAGGTGTGGAAAAGGGAAAAAGGCGATTCGTTCAACCCTGCGTAAAGTGTTTTCCGAGCAGCAAGTACTTAGTGTTGACCTTTCCGTCGGTCATGTTGGTACGGTGCGAGCCAAGGCAACGGTGGTTGATCTCTTTAGCGACAATCGAGCCACCTTCACACTGCTACTTTGGCTGGTGAACTTTATGAATCTTATCGATCTCTACTTTTTGGCCAACTGGTTGCCAACCCTTATCAAAGACGCCGGTCTGTCGCTGGAAATAGCCAATTTGGCAACGGGGGCATTACAGTTTGGCGGAGTTTTGGGCACCCTGGCGCTTGGCCGTCTCATTGACAAATTGGGTGCTTACACGGTACTCATCACCGGTTTTTCGATCGCAGCCCTTTCAATAGCCGCCATCGGTTTTGATCCGAAAAACCTGCTTATGCTTTTCAGCTCCGTCTTCGTCACGGGAATTTTCGTCGTCGGGGGCATGCCGGGTGTGAATACGCTTTCGGCAAACGGGTATCCAACATTTTTGCGCTCAACCGGCGTGGGCTGGGGATTGGGGATCGGACGGGGGGCTTCTATGCTCGGCCCATTATTGGGTGCTGCGTTGATTGCCCGGCATTGGATAGCTTCTGACTTGTTGTTGCTTGCGGCCGTGCCCGCGGTGATATCTGCATTGGCTGTATGGGGGATGTGGCTGCAAAAACGCGAAAGCCATTATGATTGATAAGCGGGACTCTGGTTTGGTGTCATTTACGTGTGGGATGGTTCTGTCCGATCGCGGTGAATCAGCTTTTGGCGGATTTCAGATACAAAAAAACACCCGTTAAGGTGCTTATTTGTAGTCATCAAGATTGGTTGCGGAGGCCGGATTTGAACCGACGACCTTCGGGTTATGAGCCCGACGAGCTACCAGGCTGCTCCACCCCGCGTCCGTCTTAATGCTTGTATTATCGAAACCAACAATTCATGTGATACCGCTGGTACAGTATCTGTTGGTTGCGGAGGCCGGATTTGAACCGACGACCTTCGGGTTATGAGCCCGACGAGCTACCAGGCTGCTCCACCCCGCGTCCGTATAATACTTTCTTTTTCATCGAATCCAACACTTTATTTGATACTGCCTCTGGCAATATCGGTTGGTTGCGGAGGCCGGATTTGAACCGACGACCTTCGGGTTATGAGCCCGACGAGCTACCAGGCTGCTCCACCCCGCGTCCGATGGAAGCGCACTATACTCTCCGTGCATTTTGTTGCAACCCTTTTTGCATTTAATTGAACTAAAACAGTCTTTCTGCTGGATTAGTCCGCAATCTGCGTTCTTTTTCATCGTTATTGCCCCTGGGGCTTTTTTTATTGGCGGCGATTCCTTTATCTATGGGCGTTTGTTATCGTTCGCCGGTAGATCATATATGTAGAGAGTGTGCGCGATGAAAGGACGTTGGGGCAAATACCTGCTGGGCGGGTTAATGGTAGCGGTACTGGCGGGCTGTTCTTCCAAGCCGACCGACCGGGGACAACAATATAAGGATGGTCACCTGGATCAGTCGCTGGAGTTGGTGAACCAACCCAACGCCAGGGGCGTACCGGTTAATGCCAAGGATTACTCGGATCAGCTGATGGAGATTAAATATGCCTCTCCTTCACTTTTTAATCGCAACAATACTACCTTCCAGGCGGTACAAAGCTGGATGGCATCCGGTGCCGACACTCGCACTCTGAACCAATACGGCCTCAGCGCTTACCAAATGGAAGGCGTGGACAGCTATGGCAACGTGCAGTTTACCGGTTACTACACGCCGGTGCTGCAGGCACGTTATACCCAGCAGGGCGAGTTCCGTTACCCGCTGTACCGCATGCCGCCAAAAGGTAAAGGCCGTCTGCCCGATCGCGCGGGCATTTACTCGGGCGCACTGGATGACCGCTATATTGTGGCGTACACCAACTCGCTGATGGACAACTTTATGATGGAAGTCCAGGGCAGTGGTTATGTGGATTATGGTAACGGCCAGCCGTTGGTGTTCTTCGGCTACGGCGGCAAGAACGGCCATGCGTATCGCAGCATTGGTAAAGTGCTGATCGATCGCGGTGAAGTGGCCAAAGCGGATATGTCGATGCAGGCTATCCGCCAATGGGCGGACACCCACAGCGCCGCCGAAGTGCGCGAGTTGCTGGAGCAGAACCCTTCCTTTGTCTTCTTCCGTCCTGAAGCCTTTGCGCCGGTACGGGGTGCCAGCGCCGTGCCGCTGGTTGCCAAGGCGTCGGTGGCTTCCGACCGCTCACTGATCCCGGCGGGTACCACGCTGCTGGCAGAGGTGCCGCTGCTGGACAACAAGGGTAAATTCACGGGAAAATATGAGATGCGCCTGATGGTGGCTCTGGACGTGGGTGGGGCGATCAAAGGCCAGCACTTCGATATGTACCAGGGTATCGGGCCGGATGCCGGTCACTCGGCCGGTTTTTACAATCACTACGGCCGCGTTTGGGTGCTGAAAGGCGCCAACGTTAACGCGCCGTTGTTCACCAGCCAGAACGGTTCCGCTTCCGGTGGTTCGCTGTTGGTTACCCGTTAACGGTTAATGGGTTAGATCCGCAAGGGCCGGGCTTTCCGGCCCTTATCATTTGCAATGTTAAGGTATTTAAAGCGTTATGAGCACAGCCTATTCTGAAGCCTATCTGCAGCGTTTTGGCGGCACGGCACGTTTGTACGGTCAGCAGGCCCTGGCGCTGTTTGCCCAGGCGCACATTTGCGTGATTGGCATCGGTGGCGTGGGCTCCTGGGCGGCAGAGGCGTTGGCGCGCACCGGTATCGGCGCTATTACGCTGATTGATATGGATGATGTCTGCGTCACCAACACCAACCGCCAAATTCACGCGCTGCGTCAGCATGTGGGCCAGTCAAAAACGGAAGTGATGGCGGAGCGTATTCTGGCGATCAACCCGGAGTGCCGGGTGACTTGCATTGACGACTTTATTACTGCGGACAACGTTGCAGAGCTGCTGAATAACAATTTTAGCTATGTCATCGATGCGATTGACAGCGTGAGGCCGAAGGCGGCACTGCTGGCCTATTGTCGCCGTTACAAGATCCCGGTGGTCACTACCGGCGGTGCAGGTGGTCAGATAGATCCGACCCAGATTGCAGTGGTCGATCTGGCCAAAACCATTCAGGATCCGCTGGCGGCCAAGCTGCGTGAGCGGTTGAAAAATGATTTCAACGTGGTGAAGAACAGCAAGGGCAAACTGGGCATCGACTGCGTATTTTCCAGCGAACCGCTAGTTTATCCGCAGCCGGATGGCAGCGTTTGCGCATCGCGCAGTACCGCGGAAGGGCCAAAACGAATGGATTGCAGTGCGGGATTTGGCGCGGCAACCATGGTTACCGCTACCTTTGGTTTTGTTGCCGTTTCCCATGCGCTGAAGAAGATGGTGGCGAAAGCCGCACGTCAGGCGTAGCGAGCGGCCATTTCCTTCACGGCAGCAGCCAGTGCTGCCAGCCCGCTGGCTCGGGTGGCGCTGAGTTGAGCGCGTAACGCCAGTTGTTCAAACAGTGCCAGGGGATCCATCGCTGCTATCTGCTGCGGCGTTTTTCCTTCTACCGCCGTTAGCAGTATCGCCAACAGGCCGCGCACGATGCGGCCTTCGCTGTCGCCATAAAAGTGCAGCGTGCCGTCCGCCAGTAACTGATGCCCCAGCCAGACCCGATTCTCACAGCCGCTCAACTCCATTTCCGCTGCGCGTAATGCCTCTGGCAGCGGCGGCAATTGTTTCGCCAGCATGATCAGTTGGCGATAGCGATCTTCCCACTGTTTCAGAGCGGTAAATTTTTCGACCAGCGCTTCGGCGGTGATTTCGCGGCCAAAAGGATGGGGGGCAAGCATAGTGTCTCCGGGATTCAATTAATCGGCCAGCAGGTCGATGGCGCTCTGCAGTGCGGCTACCAGGGTATCGACGTCTTCCCGCGTGTTGTATGGCGCAAAGGAGGCGCGCAGCGTCCCACTGACACCCAGCGCTGCCATCAGTGGCTGAGCGCAGTGCTGACCGGCCCGCAGCGCGATCCCTTGTTCTGCCAGCAGGGTGACGATATCGCTGTGATGGATACCGGCAATATCAAACGCCAGTAAGCTGGAACCGGAACAACGGAAGCTGCGGAACCCCGGCAATTGCGCCAATAGTTGCTCGGCGAGATCGGCCAGTTCGCGGCTGTATTGTTCGGCTGCTGCCAGATCCTGCGTACCAAGCCATTCCAATGCGGCGGCCAATCCCAACACACCGGCGATATTCGGCGTACCGGCTTCAAAACAGTGCGGCGGTTTTTGCGGCGTGAAGCCGTCGAAGGACGCCTGAGTCAGCATCTTGCCGCCACCTTGCCAGGGGGCCATCTGCGCCAGCAATTCGCTTTTACCGTATAGCGCACCGATACCGGTGGGACCATAAAGTTTATGCCCGGAGAAAGCGTAGAAATCGATGTTAAGCCGCTGAACGTCAGCCGGACAGTGGACTATGCCCTGCGCGCCGTCGATCATCACCAGAGCACCGGCACTATGGGCAAGCCGGATGGCCAACTCCAGATCCGGACAACCGCCGGTGACGTTGGACATTTGGCCCAGTGCCAGCAGGCGGGTTTTATCGCTCAGCAGTTTTGGTAATTGGGACAGATCCGGCAGGCGGTCTGCACCCAGCGGCAGTTTCACCACCCGAGCGCCAGTTTGTTCCGCCACCATCAGCCAGGGGATCAGGTTGGCGTGGTGTTCGGCCTCGCTCACCAGGATTTCGTCGCCGGGCTGCAGTCGGGGGCGGGCATAGCTCTGCGCCACCAGATTGATGGCCTCTGTGGTGCCGCGGGTCCAGATAATGTCGTCGGCTGAAGGAGCATGGACCAGCGTAGCGACCTGTTGGCGAGCCTGCTCGAAGCGTGCGGTCAGATCCTGCGCCGCTCGATGCTGGCTGCGGTGCACGGTAGCGGCATCGTCACGGTAAAACTGCTGTGTGGCATTGATGACCGCCAGCGGTTTCAGCGCGGTGGCGGCGCTGTCGAGATAAATGCCCGCTTGCTGCAAGGCAGGAAACTGATTACGAAAGGCGATGGGATTAAAAGGTGTCATAACCTGATTGTCACTGGCTTGAGTCAATGGCCGATCCTGTCTTATTTTACCGCCAGAGACAAGCTATCCCGCATATTAGGATTCATCGGCTGGAAATTATAGGTAAGTTTGTTATGCTGTTAAGTGCGCACTAAGTCATGGCGTTAAATAACATAAAAGGTTTTTACAGCATTTAAAACTACAAGGAGTCCACAATGAAGAAAACAGCCGCAGTTATCTCTGCCCTGATGCTAACGTTTACCCTGGCCGCCTGCTCCAGCAACTACGTGATGCAGACCAATGATGGACGCACCATTGTCGCTAAAGGAAAACCCGCGTTGGATAACGACACCGGGATGATCAGCTATAAAGACGCCAACGGCGTTGAGCAGCAGATCAACCGTTCAGACGTGAAGGAAATGGTTGAAAACGACCAATAACGCCGGGCAAAAAAAAAGCACCGCAAAGATTGCGGTGCTGCATAAAATCACTATGGACAGACAGGGTAAATGTACAGGAAGTGAAAAACAGTAGCTTAGCTACCACGTCTGGATTGCCAGACAATTTGCAAACACAACATCACAACCACAAGCCAAAAGTTCATCGGCGTCCTCGACACCCACTCCCTTTTCGTTCCGGCCCGGGAAGTGCCGCCACTATAGGTATTTACTGGCGCATGCTCAACGGACAATTTATAATGGCTCGGATTAAAAAAACTAATGGTAGCGCTTTGCTGTCTGGTGCCTATCGCACGGCAGACAACGCCGCCTGATTTTTTATGCCGAATCACTCGGATTATTGTTACACAAAAGTAGCTAATAAATGTCTAAACGCTTACCACCTCTTAATGCACTGCGGGTCTTTGACGCGGCTGCCCGTCACCTGAGTTTTACCAAAGCGGCAGAAGAACTGTTTGTCACCCAGGCCGCGGTGAGCCACCAGATCAAGTCGCTGGAGGACTTCCTCGGCCTGAAGCTGTTTCGGCGCCGCAACCGCTCGTTGTTGCTGACGGAAGAAGGGCAAAGTTATTACCTGGATATCAAAGAAATTTTCACCTCAATCAATGAGGCCACCCGCAAGCTGCAGGCACGTAGCGCCAAGGGGGCATTAACCGTCAGTTTGCCGCCGAGTTTTGCTATTCAGTGGCTGGTGCCACGCCTGTCCGGCTTTAACTCAGCTTATCCGGGAATCGACGTGCGTATCCAGGCCGTGGACCGCGAAGAAGACAAGCTGGCGGATGATGTCGACGTGGCGATTTTCTATGGCCGCGGCAACTGGACCGGATTGCGAGCCGAACGTTTATACGCGGAATATCTGTTGCCTGTGTGCTCCCCGAGCCTGCTGACCGGGGAACATGCGTTAAAAATGACGAGCGATCTGGCTTATCACACGCTACTGCATGATACTTCACGCCGCGATTGGCTGGCCTATACCCGTCAGTTGGGGTTGCAGCACATTAATGTGCAGCAGGGGCCTATTTTCAGCCATAGCGCGATGGTGGTTCAGGCGGCGGTGCATGGGCAGGGGATTGCGCTGGTGAATAACGTGATGGCGCAGACCGAGATTGAAGCCGGGCGTTTGGTTTGTCCGTTTAACGAGGTTTTGGTCAGTAAAAATGCTTTTTATCTGGTATGTCATGACAGTCAGGCAGAACTGGGTAAAATAGCCGCCTTTCGTCAGTGGATCCTGGCTCGGGCAGCCAGCGAACAAGAAAAGTTCCGCTTTCGCTACGAACAATGAGGCCGGTCGCCACTTTGCCGCAGCCGGTTTTCTTCAATAAAGGTAAATAACGATGAGCAGTCGTTCAATGCTGATTTTTGCCGCTATCAGTGGCTTTGTATTTGTTGCTCTGGGCGCGTTTGGCGCACACGTTTTAAGTGGCACCCTGGGTGCCAACGAGATGGTCTGGATCCGTACCGGACTGGACTATCAGGGGTTTCATACCCTGGCGATCCTGGCGCTGGCGGTGGCAATGCAACGCCGCGTCAGCCTGTGGTTTTACTGGAGCGGAGCGTTATTGGCGCTCGGTACCGTATTGTTCAGCGGCAGTCTGTACTGTCTGGCGCTGTCACACCTGAAGTTCTGGGTTTATATCACGCCGATTGGCGGCGTGTGTTTCCTGAGCGGTTGGGTATTGATGTTGATTGGCGCTTTGCGTCTGAGGAAAAAGGCCGAGCGCCATGAATAGACTTGCGTTGTATTGCCGTCAAGGCTTTGAAAAAGAGTGTGCGGCAGAAATTACCGCCAAGGCTGCCGAACTGGAAGTGTTCGGTTTCGCCAGAGTAAAGGATAACAGCGGCTACGTGCTGTTCGAGTGCTACCAGCCGGATGACGCCGATCGCCTGGCGAAGGAAATCCCGTTCCGTGAGCTGATTTTTGCCCGTCAGATATTGGTGGTTGGCGAGTTGCTGCGCGATTTACCACCGGAAGATCGGGTTTCTCCAATTGTTGGCATGCTGATTGGCGTAGTCGATCGTGGCGGTGAGCTGCGCGTGGAAGTGCCGGATACCAACGAAAGCAAAGAACTGCTGAAGTTCTGTCGCAAACTGACGGTACCGTTGCGTACTGCGATGCGTGAGCAGAAGGTGTTGATGGCGCGTGAGAACAAGACCCGCCCAGTGGTGCATGTGTTCTTTATCGCTCCGGGGTGTTGCTATGTGGGTTACTCCTTCAGCAACAACAACTCACCGTTCTATATGGGCATTCCGCGTCTTAAGTTCCCATCCGATGCGCCGAGCCGTTCTACCCTGAAGCTGGAAGAGGCGTTCCACGTGTTCATTCCTGCCGATGAGTGGGAAGAGCGTTTGGCCAGCGGTATGCACGCGGTCGATCTGGGCGCCTGCCCGGGTGGCTGGACCTATCAACTGGTGCAACGCAGCATGATGGTGCACGCGGTGGATAATGGCACCATGGCACAGAGCCTGATGGATACCGGCCAGGTGACGCATCACCGCGCCGACGGTTTTAAATATGAACCCTCCAGCAGCAAGATTTACTGGCTGGTGTGCGACATGGTTGAGAAGCCGGCGAAGGTGACCAGCCTGATGATCCAGTGGTTGGTGAAAGGCTGGTGCCGTGAGGCGATCTTCAACCTGAAACTGCCGATGAAAAAACGTTACGAAGAGGTTTCGCAGAATCTGCTGGCCATCAAGGAAGCGTTGGATTCGGCGGGCATCAGTTCAGAAATTCATGCCAAACAGCTGTATCACGATCGTGAAGAAGTTACCGTGCACGTTCGCCGTATGTGGTCGGCCGTGGCAGGCCGTCGCGACGAGCGCGATTAAATGACAGGGCGCTGTTTACAGCGCCCGTGATTAAACCGGTAACCGCAGTTGCTGCAGGTTGCCGGTTAACGTCAGATCGGTGCGCAAGGTAGCGACTCTTTTGCTGACATAGGCCATCTCGCGATGCTGTTCCAGCTTGCCGCGCCATTTTTCCGGCACCTGTTCCAGACTTTGATATAACCCATCCAGCGACCCTGCCTGCTGTAACAGCAATACCGCCGTCTTCGGCCCAATACCCGTCACGCCGGGGATTTTGCTGCTGCTTATTCCCGCCAGCCCCCAGTAATCCGCCAACTGCTGTGGTGATACGCCGAACTCTTGCTGCACAAACGGCATATCCAGCCAACGTTTTTGGAAATAATCGCGGATCTGCACGCTGGGTGCCAACAGTTGGCAATAGCCTTTGTCGGTGGACACTATGGTCACCTGATGGCCGCCGCCTGCAACCTTGGCGGTCAGCGTTGCCGCCAGATCGTCGGCCTCATTGCCAGGAGAGTGCCAACAGGCAACGCCAAGCGCTTCAAATGCTTGCCGTAACTGCGGCATTTCCTGCTGCAAATTGTCCGGCATTGGCGAACGTCCTGCCTTGTAGTCGGGCAGGATTTGGTGGCGCCAGCTTTCGCTGCGGTCGTCCTCATCGAACACCGCCACGGCGTGCGTTGGCCGACTGTGCTGGATCAACTGCTGCAGTGCGTGCTGGCAAGCATTCACACAGGGGGACCCTTGCACGGCATGTATGCGGCGGATCAGGTTGAGGGCATCGACAATCAGTAGGTGTATCATCATGGGCTTACAAGGTCAGAAAAAAGAAGGGCGGTTATTAGGCCGCCCCGGATTGCTCATTACGCGACTATTTCGTAACAGGGCACATAAGCGGTGCCTGGCAATTTCATCCGGTGCTGGGCGACAAAGCCCTGCAGCAGACTGTCCATTTGCTTCATCATCTGTGGTTCGCCGTGCAGCTTGTACGGACCGAACTGTTCGATGGCATGAATGCCATTTTCCTTCACGTTACCGGCGACGATGCCGGAAAACGCGCGGCGCAGCGCGGCAGCCAACTGTTCGGCCGGCTGGTCGGGATACAGGTTGAGATTGGCCATATTTTCATGGCTTGGCTCAAACGGCAGTTGCAGATCCGGCGCAATGCGGATCGACCAGTTAAAGCTGTAGGCATCGCCGGTATTACGGCGGTTCTCTTTCACCAGCGGCATGGCTTTTTTCATCTGACGCGCCACTTCGGCCGGATCGTCGATGATGATGGTGTAGTGACGGCGCGCTTCGTCTCCCAGCGTGTTCATGATGAACTCATCCAACACCTGGAAGTAGTTGGCGCTCTCTTTTGGCCCGGTGAGGATCAGCGGCAACACCTGTTCGCTGTTCTCCGGGTTCATCAGGATACCCAGCAGATAAAGCAGCTCTTCTGCCGTGCCGACACCGCCCGGGAAGATGATGATGCCATGGGCGATACGGACGAAGGCTTCCAGACGCTTTTCAATGTCCGGCATGATCACCAGCTCATTGACCAATGGGTTTGGTGGCTCAGCGGCGATGATTGACGGCTCGGTCATGCCGATAAAGCGGCTGTTGTGGTAGCGCTGTTGGGCATGGCCTACGGCCGCGCCTTTCATCGGCGCCTCCATGGCGCCCGGCCCGCAGCCGGTACAGATATTCAGCTCGCGCAGGCCCAGTTGGCTACCGACCGTACGTGCGTACAGGTATTCGTTTTCGTTGATCGAGTGACCACCCCAGCACACCACCAGATTAGGATCTTCATCAAGGTGCAACGCACGGGCGTTGCGCAGGATAGAAAACACCAGGTTGGTAATGTGGGTCGAGTTTTCCAGATTCAGATGCTGGAAACGGCCGGCGCTGTCGATCTGCCCGTGAACGAACAGGATATCGCGCAGCACGGCAAACAGGTTGGCCTGCAGCGAACGGATGATTCGCCCGTCAACGAAGGCGTCTTCCGGCGGATTCACCAGTTCAAGTTTGACCCCACGCTCACGGCGCAGGACGTTAATATCAAAGGTTTCGTAGCGTGACAGCAGCTGTTTGCTGTTGTCGGTCTGGCTGCCGGAGTTCAGGACGGCCAGCGAACAGTTGCGGAACAAACGGTATAGATCGCTGCTGGCGGTACGCTTCAGCATGTCTACTTCCAGCTGCGACAGCAAATCCATAGAGCCAAGCGGGCTGATGTGTGTAATCAAGGTAACTCCTTTGCACCCGGAAAGGGGCAGTAGTAATCCATACGCAGCAGAACAGCATCTCGTTATAGTTAGCGCACGGCAGCAACATCATCGTTTGCCTGCCGGAATGCCCAGCGCTCCTGATTTAACCTTACCGCCGTCCCCTGTTTTTTACCAATACAAACCGCTCGTTAGCTCAGTTGTTGAGCACTGTTTCGCACTATTGGCGTGCCAGACGGCCATGTGACGGGACAAAGTCAGTGTTGCTGCGCCATGGATTGATGTCCAACCCGCCGCGACGGGTGTAGCGTGCATACACCGTCAGGCTTTGCGGCTGGCAGTAACGCATCAGGTCGTTAAAGATGCGCTCGACACATTGTTCGTGGAATTCATTGTGATGACGGAAGGACACCAGATAACGCAGCAGCGCCTCGCGATCGATCTGCGCACCACGATAATCTATTTGCACCGAACCCCAGTCCGGCTGGTTGGTGATCAGGCAATTGGACTTCAACAGATGGCTGACCAACTGCTCTTCTACCTGCAGGGGACCGGTGGCATTTTGCAGATAATCGGCATTGAACTCGTAGTTATCGATACGGATGTCCTGGTTATCGATGCATTCGCCATCTAACCGGGCGATCGGGCTGCCTTCCAGTTGAGCTACGCGGAACAATGAGACGCTGACCTCGCCCTGAGCGCAGGCAGACAGATCGCGCTGCAAGGTATTGCGCACCGTCTCCCAGTCGCTGAAAGGCGTTTGGTTAAAGCTGTTGAGGTAAAGTTTGAAGCTCTTGGACTCAATCAGGTTGATGCTGTCAGCAGTCAGGCTGATCTCTCCGACGGCCACCTGCGGCAAGCCGTTGTCGTTCAGCCAGGAGAGTTCGTACAGCGTCCAGATATCGGCCCCGTGGAACGGCAGGTTATCCGGATACAATCCCAGCGGCTCACGGTTCATACTGCGCGGTACCGCCTGCAACAGCGTGGCGTCGTAATGGTCGCGGTACGCGGTGGCTTTGCCCAGTGTCAGTGCCGACAGGGCGTGATGGTCTTGGTAGGAGGACATCTGCTGTCACCTTGGTAATAGATAGGTACAATGGTTGCCAGTTTACCGTATGCGAGAAAAAATATGGACCATGATGTACCGCACGCCCTGCGTGAATTTACCCAGCGCTATGTTGACCTTTGGCAGCAACAGCGCGGTCATGCCCCAGCCAGCCAGGATCTGTACGGTGTGCCGTCGCCTTGCCTGGTAGAAAATCGTGATGACGAAGTGCTGTGGTTGCCCCAGCCGTTTACCCCGGCGGCGACGCTGGAAAAGGTAGAGACCGCGCTCGAGCTGCGCTTGCAGCCGGATATCAACCTGTTTTATACCCAGCAGTATGCCGGTGACATGAGCGCCCAGTTTGGTGAGCACCATGTGACTCTGTTGCAGGTGTGGAGCGAGGACGACTTTATTCGTCTGCAGGAAAACCTGATCGGTCATCTGGTGACGCAAAAGCGCCTGAAACTGTCGCCAACGCTGTTCCTGGCAACCACCGAATCAGAAATGACCATGGTCTCGTTGTGTAACGTCAGCGGCAATGTGGTTTTGGAGCAGTTTGGCAGTGATAAACGCACTTTGCTGGCGGCTTCGTTGGGCAATTTCCTCGATGCATTGCGCCCGACGTTGGGGGTTTGAGCCTTTTTGCCCCGAAGTCCGTGTGCGAGATCTCTCACACGGGCTGTGAGAGATCGCTTTTAATTTTTCCCTCGCGGCAGCTTAGGTACGGTTTATTGTTATCCAGATCAATTGGTTAGATTTTCTTTAGGATAACTCTTAGCATTAATTTCCTGTCAGCCAGCCAGTAAGCTCTTGTGAACCCGGGATAATTAAGCGATCTTATGTTCACCGAAAGGGATACGGTGGAGCAGGAAGCATCAGGATGATGCAGCTTCAGGATGAAGAAGTGGATGCGCTCAGTGAAGAGCGGAGGACGGCGTCAGGAGATGCCAGGATGTTTCAGGATTGAAACCAGGGACACCTCCAGGATGGAGATTGAGAGCCGGCACAGGATGGTTGGCGGGTCATGAAGACTGAGGAACCGCGTCAGGATGATGCTACAGGATAGAGCCAGGATGGTTTTGGTCAGGATGGCCGCAGGAAAAGTTTTCAAGGATTGAGCAGGGAGCACACTGTGTAGCGGGACTGCTATAAAACGAACCGAGGGCACTGTTAGCGCAGTGCCCTCAACTTTTTATAGGGGTTCATGCTTTAAGTATCAAGAATACTTAACCCTGCTTGCATTCATCTCAGTTATTAACCAATCGCACCCAGCGTATCGCCATCGCCCTGTCTTTTCGGTAACAGGAACAGCGTGGCGTAGATATCCAGCAAATAAATTGCCGCCAGCAGGCTGATCGCCGCAGTGAACGAAACCTGCGTCACCAACGCGCCGATGACCAATGGCCCCAGTCCGCCGACGCCTCGCCCCAGGTTAAACAGAATATTTTGTGCCGTGGCACGCGCCTGAACCGGGTAGGTATCGGAGATCAATGCGCCGTAGCCCCCAATCATGCCATTAACGAATAACCCCATCAGCGCTCCGGCAAACAACATCAGCGTGGGGTCACTAAGCTGTGCGTAGACCACCACCATCACCACCGCGCCAATCTGATAGCAGATAAAAATCTTCCAGCGGCTGAAGCGGTCGGCCAACACGCCAAATAGCCAGATGCCAAAGGTCATCCCGATCACCGTGACGCCTGTCCACAGGCCGGATTTGGTCAGTGAGAATCCGAAGTTTTTTGCCAGGTAGGTCGGCATCCAAATCATCAGCCCGTAATATCCGAAGTTCTGCACCGAGCACAGAATGAAAATGCCGATACTGGCCTTGCTGGTCGCACGATCCTTGAATAGCAGCTTTATGCGCTGGGCGAATGACAGTTGCTGGCCGGTATTTTGCTGACGGACGAACTCTTCCGGCTCACCCAGAGTGCGGCGGATCAGGAACGACACCAGCGCCGGTAACAGCCCAACCAGGAACATGCCACGCCAGCCGATATGGGGCAGCAGCAGTGGGGTAAGGAACGCCGCCGCCAAGACGCCTAGCTGCCAGCCCATACCCACATAGGCCGAAGCGCGATTGCGTTTCTCTGCCGGCCAGGCTTCGGCGATCAGCGCCATGCCGATACCGAACTCACCGCCGAGTCCGATGCCCGCCAGCGTGCGGTAGGCGAGCAAATCCCAGTAGCCTTGCGCCAGCGCGCACAGACCGGTAAACAGTGAGAACATCAAAATTGTAATGGTCAGCACCCGGATACGGCCAAAGCGATCGCTGAGGTGGCCGAAGATCACGCCGCCCAGTACCGCGCCGATCAGCGTCCAGGTGACCAGTGAACCGGCGGCGGAGGAGCTTAGCCCCATTTCAATACTGATGGCCGGCAGCATAAAGCCGAGGATCAGCAGGTCAAAGCCGTCCATGGCGTAGCCGGTGACCGAAGCCACCATGGCTTTGCCGGGCGTGGCGTGATTTTTTGTCGGAGTGATTGCAGGCATCTGTCTAATCTGTGTGGTTTATTTGGTGAACATATTGTGCCGTGTGAGCGTGCCGGCCACCAGTTCAAATCTATCTTGGCCATCAACTCAGCTGGATTTGGGCTATAAAAAGTAAAATGCTATGCTTTGCCGCCTTTCAGCCGCGCCGCTGAATATCATGGTTTAAACAGATCGGGAATGCAGATGAGTATACAAAATCAGGTTCGCCTTAGTTTGCAGGCGATTGAACAATCAATGCGAGAGCTGGCGCTGTGGCAAGCTACGCCGCCCGAGCCTGAAGCCTTCGCCAGCCCCGAGCCATTTTGCATTGACAGCATGTCGGCCGAAGCCTGGTTGCAATGGGTCTTTCTGCCACGCATGTACGCGTTGCTGGATGCGGGAGCGCCGCTGCCGACACGTTTTGCCATCACGCCTTATTTCGAAGAGGCGTTGAAAGATAACGATCCCAACTGCATGCCGCTATTGGTGTTGTTGCAGCGCCTGGATAACATGCTGAATAAAGAGCTGCAATAATGCTTGAGATTCTCTATCAGGATGAGCATTTGGTGGCAGTGAACAAGCCTTCCGGCTGGTTGGTACACCGCAGTTGGCTGGATCGCCATGAAACCCGGTTTGTGATGCAAACCGTACGCGATCAGATTGGCCAGCACGTGTTTACCGTGCATCGCCTCGATCGGCCTACCTCTGGGGTGCTGTTGATGGCGCTGTCCAGTGAGGTGGCACGGTTGCTGTCGCAGCAGTTTGAACAGCATCAGATGCAGAAAACCTATCACGCGGTGGTGCGTGGTTACGTGCTGGAAGGCGCGACCATTGATTACCCGCTGACGGAAGAGCTGGACAAGATCGCCGACAAGTTTGCCTCGAAAGACAAAGGCCCGCAGCCGGCGGTCACTCATTATCGGCCGCTGGCGCAGGTAGAAATGCCGGTGGCGATTGGTCGTTATGAAACCGCGCGCTACAGCCTGGTTGAGCTGAAGCCGGAAAATGGCCGTAAGCACCAGTTGCGCCGCCATATGGTGCATATCCGCCATCCGATTATTGGCGACAGCAAACACGGTGACCTGAACCAGAACCGGGGTATGGCCCAGCATTTTGGCTGTCCACGCCTGATGCTGCACGCCAGTCATCTGCAACTGAATCATCCGGTGACCGGTGAACCGCTGCATATTTCCGCGCGCTGGGATGAACCCTGGCAGGGAGTCATGTCACAGTTTGGCTGGACAGAGAGTCTCCCTGAGCTTGCCAGGGTTGAGTTTCCTTCGGCTAGCGGTCAGGATAACTGATCATTTTCAAAGATATTTAAGGGAGTAGGGGCAATGGCTCAGGTTGGAATCTTCGTGGGAACGGTCTACGGCAACTCGTTATTGGTGGCGGAAGAGGCTGAAACTATCCTCAGCGAGCAGGGCCATGAGGTCAAACTGTTTGAAGAAGGCACGCTTGAGGCCTGGCAGTTTTACCGTCAGCACTACGCGCTGGTGATTACTTCAACGACCGGCCAGGGGGATTTGCCGGACAGCATTGCACCGCTGTTTCACGCTATCCGAGACCAGGTTGGCTACCAGCCGGAGCTGCGCTATGGGCTGATCGCGCTGGGTGACAGCAGCTACGACAATTTCTGCGGTGCCGGACGTGCGTTTGATGCGCTGCTGCAGGAGCAAGGGGCCACCCGCGTGGGTGAGGTGCTGGAAATCGATGCGATGGAACAGCCTGAACCGGAAGTGGTTTCTTGCCCGTGGGTTGAGAAGTGGGGCACGTTGCTGAAATAGAATTACCCGTCGTCTGTAGGGGCGAATATATTCGCCCCGATTAATACGGGCGCAGTATGCTGCGCCCCTGCAATCTGTAGTATCAGTTCGCTGAACTCTTACTTACCGCGAGTCAGTTTTTCCAGATCGGATTCGATCTCGGCAATCTTGTGGGAGACCACGCCTTCCAGATGACGCAGGTCATCAAGAATTTTGCGCTTCAGATCGACTTCCACCTGATCGCGCTGGCATAGCTGATCCAGTTCATCAATGACGTAGCGAAGGTTCGGGTTAATTTCGTGGATTTCTTTATAACCCTGGCCGGCATTGTCCGCCACCACCGTTTTGCGCTGGCGCGGATATTTGAATTTCACGCTCTTGGCAAAGAATTCGCCTTTATCCTTGCGGAAATAAATCTTAAGAATGTCGTTATTGGCCTCCTGACGCAGGCTATAGCGATCGACATCTTCCGGTTGATTGATTCCTAAGCTTTTCAGGTTGTCATACATAATAGCGCCACCTTATAAATAGACTATATTCCACGGTCTGGGATTATGGCGAATAACCGCGCCAGAGACTGTGACAGCTCACGTAATGAAGATAAAAAAATGGCGGGTGATTAACCCGCCATGTCTATTTTAGTCGATGGTACGTAATAACTCATTAATGCCGACTTTACCACGCGTCTTGGCATCGACTTTCTTGACGATCACCGCGCAATACAGGCTGTAAGAGCCATCTTTGGACGGCAGGTTACCGGAAACCACTACCGAACCGGCCGGTACGCGGCCGTAGTGCACTTCGCCGGTTTCACGGTCGTAAATGCGGGTGCTCTGACCCAGGTAGACGCCCATGGAAATCACTGAGCCTTCTTCCACGATCACGCCTTCAACCACTTCTGAACGCGCACCGATAAAGCAGTTGTCTTCAATGATGGTCGGGTTGGCCTGCAGTGGCTCCAGTACGCCACCGATGCCGACGCCGCCGGACAGGTGAACGTTTTTGCCGATCTGCGCGCAAGAGCCGACGGTTGCCCAGGTATCCACCATGCTGCCTTCGTCAACGTAGGCACCGATGTTCACGTAGGACGGCATCAGTACGGTATTGCGAGCGATGAATGCACCCTGGCGAACGGTGGCTGGTGGCACCACGCGGAAACCTTCTTTCTGGAAGCGTGCTTCGTCGTAATCGGCGAATTTCATTGGCACTTTGTCGTAATAACGGGTTTCGGCACCGTCCATCACTTTGTTGTCATTGATGCGGAAAGAAAGCAGCACGGCCTTTTTCAGCCACTGATGCGTTACCCACTGACCGTCAATCTTCTCGGCAACGCGCAGGGCGCCGCTGTCCAGCAGGGCGATCACCTGGTTTACCGCTTCGCGCGTTACGGTGTCTGCGTTCGCCGGGGTGATTTCCGCACGGCGTTCGAAGGCGTTTTCAATAACGTTTTGTAATTGCTGCATGCTGTTCTCTGTCCTGATGTTGTCTACGAAAAAGTTACTTGTATCACATTTTATCGTTTGGATTGAGGGCCTCTGTCAACCGTTGTTCCAACTTTCTGCGCGTTTCCGTGTTAAGGGCGCGTCGATCGCTGTCGGCCAGAATAAATAAATCCTCAACCCGCTCGCCGATAGTGGAGATGCGAGCGCCGTGCAGCGACAGGCCGAGATCGGCGAACACTTCGCCCACCCGAGCCAACAGACCTGGCTGGTCGAGCGCGGTCAGTTCCAGATAGCTGCGGCGGTCGGTATGGGTCGGCAGGAAGCTGACTTCGGTCGGCACGCTAAAATGGCGTAGCTTGGAAGACGGCCGGCGCACGCGCGGTGGCTGATATTCCCGCTGGGTAATGGCCTGTAACAGTGCGTGGCGGATCGCCGTGTGGCGGTCCTGTGCCAGCGGGCTGCCGTCCGGCTCCAGCACGATAAAGGTATCCATTGCCATGCCGTCGCGGTTAGTGAAGATCTGCGCGTCATGTACGCTCAGGTTACGGCGATCCATCTCACCGGCCACGGCGGCAAACAGGTAAGGGCGATCCGGACTCCAGATGAAAATTTCCGTGCCGCCACGTGTTGCCTGTCGGCTGACCAGCACCAGCGGCTTGGTGGAATCATGGGCCAGCAAATGGCGGGCATGCCAGGCCAACTGGTTGGGTGAATGACGCAGGAAGTAATCGGCGCGGCAGCGGCTCCAGATACGGTGCAGCGCCTCCTCGTCGATATTGTCCATGCGCAGCAACGCCAAAGCCTGCAGGCGATGATGGCGCACGCGCTCGCGCAGGTCCGGGCTGTTTTGCATGCCGCGGCGCAGCTGTTTTTCGGTGGCAAAATACAACTCGCGCAACAGGCTCTGTTTCCAACTGTTCCACAGGGTTTCGTTGGTGGCGCAGATATCCGCCACCGTCAGGCAGACCAGATAACGCAGGCGGGTTTCGCTCTGCACTTCGGCGCTGAACTGCTGAATAACGGTCGGATCCTGAATGTCGCGGCGTTGGGCGGTCACCGACATCAGCAGATGACAGCGCACCAGCCAGGCGACCAGTTGGGCCTCGCGGGAATTGAGTCCATGGACTTCGGCAAACTCCAGCACGTCCTGCGCGCCGAGGATTGAATGGTCGCCGCCGCGCCCCTTGGCGATATCGTGGAACAGTGCGGCCAGCAGCAGCAGTTCCGGGTTTGGCAGGCGCGGGTACAGTTCGACACACAACGGATGACGCGGCCGGGTTTCGGCATCGGCAAAGCTTTCCAGCTTTTGCAGGACGCGAATGGTGTGTTCGTCGACGGTGTAGGCATGGAACAGATCGAACTGCATTTGCCCGACGATTTTGCCCCACTGCGGCATATAGGCCCATAGCACGCTGTGGCGATGCATCGGCACCAACGCACGGGAGACCGCACCCGGATGGCGCAGTATGGCCATAAACAGTTCGCGCGCCTCAGGAATGGTGCACAGCGGCTGTTTCAAATGGCGGCGCGCATGACGCAGCTGGCGCACGGTGGTGGAATAAATGCCTTTGATCTCGCGGTTGCGTACCATCAGGTAGAACATCCGCATGATGGATTCCGGCTGGCGGATAAACAGCGTTTCATCACGCAGGTCGATAAGATCGCCGCGCAGTTGGAAATCGTCGTTCAGCGGGCGCGGTTTTTCCGTTGCGTCCAACGCCAGAATGGCCTCGTCGAACAGCTGCAGCAGCATATGATTCAGCTCGCCGACGCGGCGCGTCATGCGATAAAAATCCTTCATCATGCGTTCAACCGGTTCGTTGCCTTCCCCCTCATAACGTAGCAACTGTGCCACGTTGAGCTGGCGATCAAACAGCAAACGGTTGTCGTAGCGCGGCAGCACCAGGTGCAGTGCAAAGCGGATACGCCACAGGAAGCTCTGGCATTCGTTCAGCTCGTTGCGTTCGGCCTGGGTAAGAAAACCGAAGCCGACCATTTCGTCCAGCGAGGTGGCGCCAAAGTGACGACGCGCCACCCACAGCAAGGTGTGAATATCGCGCAGGCCGCCGGGGCTGCTCTTGATATCCGGTTCAAGGTTGTAGCTGGTGCCGTGGTATCGCTGATGGCGTTCCTGCTGCTCAACCACCTTGGCGTGGAAAAATTGCGGGGAGGGCCAGAAACCATCGCTGAAGATATGCTTTTGCATTTGCAGAAACAGCGCGACATCGCCGCAGATCATCCGCGATTCAATCAGGTTGGTGGCGACGGTCAGGTCCGCCAGCCCTTCCAGCAGGCATTCTTCCAGCGTTCGCACACTGTGGCCGACTTCCAGCTTCAGGTCCCACAGCAGGGTGATAAATTCCCCCACGCGTTGGGATTGCTGTTCATTCAGGCGGCGCTGGCTGAGCACCAGTACGTCGATGTCCGAGAGCGGGTGTAGCTCGCCACGGCCATAGCCGCCAACGGCAACCAGCGCGGTTTCCGGAATATCCTCGAATCCGTGGAAGACCCACAGGCGGCGCAGCAGGCGGTCGATAAAGTCGCTGCGGGCCGCCACCAGGCTTTCGGCGCTGGAACCGGCGTTGAACGCGGCCGCCAGCCATAATTGGAACTGCTCCAGGCGTTGTTTCAGCGCAATGCAGTTAATTTCCTCATCGCCATAGGCGTTGGGATATTCAGGCTGCAGCGGTACGGCCTGAGGCGAAATGACCGAGGTGTCTTGTTGGCGAAAGTTTTCAGACATAATACGCAGCCCATAAAAAAGGCCGGCAAAAGCCGGCCTGTGACATCATGCATCGCGGCAAAATGCCGCGGCGCTTACATCTCGTGCGTAATGATGTTGGGGATGGTCTCATCCTTGCGCAACGTCATTATCTCGCAGCCGTTATCCGTGACCACAATAGTATGCTCATACTGCGCCGACAAGCTGCGATCCTTGGTTTTTACCGTCCAGCCGTCTTTCATGGTGCGAATGCGGTAATCACCGGCATTGACCATGGGCTCGATGGTGAAGGCCATACCTGCCTGCAACACCACACCGCCGTCGTCAGCGTCATAGTGCAACACCTGCGGTTCCTCGTGGAACACTTCGCCAATGCCGTGGCCGCAGTATTCGCGCACCACCGAGAAATTCTCGGCCTCGACGAATTTCTGGATCTCTTTGCCCAGCGTGCGCAGGCGGATACCCGGCTTCACCATTTTCAGCGACAGATACAGGCTTTCCTGAGTGATGCGGCACAGGCGCTCGCCCAGAATGGTCGGTTTACCGGCGATGAACATTTTGGAAGTGTCACCGTGGAAACCGTCTTTGATGACGGTTACATCAATATTAACGATGTCGCCGTCTTTCAGGACTTTGTCATCGCTCGGGATGCCGTGGCAGACCACTTCATTCACCGAGATACACACGGATTTCGGGAAGCCGTGGTAGCCCAGACAGGCAGAGATCGCCTGCTGCTGGTTGGTAATGTGATCGTGACAGATACGATCGAGTTCGCCGGTGGTCACGCCAGGTTTGACGTGCGGCTCAATGATTTCCAGCACTTCGGCAGCCAGTCGGCCGGCCACGCGCATTTTTTGGATGTCATCAGGTGTTTTAATTGAGATTGCCATGAAATTCGTCCGCAGGTGTCGTGCTCGCCGACAACAGAAAGAAATAAGAAGCAGTCTCTTATGGTATCAGCCCGGCCAGAGGCTGCCAAATTTGATTTCTCGCCGGCCTTTTCACGGCAACAAAAGTTGGTGTCTGGGGTGGGTTTATGGTATAAAGCGCGCCGGCAGATCCGCACATCTTCCTTGTGATAATGGCGGAATAGGCCGAAAATACTTTAACTGCACTCACTTTGTGTAAATAACACACACGTATCGGCACATCCGCCGGGGTGCCCTGAGGTGATTTATCACCGCCAGGGTCGGCGTTATGGGATACGTGGAGGCATAACCCCAACTAACTCTATAGAGGTTTAATCATGGCAACTGTTTCCATGCGCGACATGCTCCAGGCCGGTGTACACTTTGGTCACCAGACCCGTTACTGGAACCCGAAAATGAAGCCTTTCATCTTCGGCGCACGTAACAAGGTTCACATCATCAACCTGGAAAAAACCGTACCAATGGCCAACGCAGCACTGGCTGAACTGACCAAGATCTCTTCCCGTAAAGGTAAGATCCTGTTCGTTGGTACCAAGCGCGCAGCAAGCGAAGCGGTAAAAGAATATGCTAACACCTGCGACCAGTTCTTCGTGAACCATCGCTGGTTGGGCGGCATGCTGACTAACTGGAAAACCGTTCGTCAGTCAATCAAGCGTTTGAAAGATCTGGAAATCCAGTCTCAAGATGGCACCTTTGACAAGCTGACCAAGAAAGAGGCGCTGATGCGTACTCGCGAACTGGCCAAGCTGGAAAACTCCCTGGGTGGTATCAAGGACATGGGTGGTCTGCCTGACGCTCTGTTCGTAATCGATGCTGATCACGAACACATCGCGATCAAAGAAGCCAACAACCTGGGTATCCCGGTATTCTCTATCGTTGATACCAACTCCGATCCAGACGGCGTTGACTTCATCATCCCTGGTAACGACGATGCAATCCGTGCAATCAAATTGTACCTGACTGCCGTTGCTGCCGCCGTCCGTGAAGGTCGTTCTCAAGATCTGGCCGTTCAAGCGGAAGAAAGCTTCGTAGAAGCTGAATAATAAGGCAAGCTCGTCACTGAGCCCTTATTAACCAGGTATTGAATATGTTGGTTAGGGGGGCCTTTATAGGCCCCCTTTGCTTATCTGAATGAGAACTGTCTCCACGAGAGATAACCGAGGAAAAAGAAATGGCTGATATTACCGCTGCTCTGGTAAAAGAACTGCGCGAGCGTACTGGCGCTGGCATGATGGATTGTAAAAAAGCTCTGGTTGAGTCTAACGGCGACATCGAGCTGGCAATTGAAAACATGCGTAAATCTGGTGCGATCAAAGCGGCGAAAAAAGCAGGCAACGTAGCTGCTGACGGCGTGATCAAAACCAAGATTGAAGGCAACTACGGCCTGATCCTGGAAGTTAACTGCCAGACTGACTTCGTAGCTAAAGATGCTGGTTTCCAGGCATTCGCTGACAAAGTGCTGGATGCTGCTTTTGCCGGCAAAATCACTGACGTTGAAGTGTTGAAAGCACAGTTCGAAGAAGAACGTGTAGCGCTGGTTGCAAAAATCGGTGAGAACATCAACATCCGTCGCGTTGCTTCCCTGGAAGGCGAAGTGCTGGGTAGCTACCTGCACGGTGCGCGTATCGGCGTTCTGATCGCCGCTACCGGTGCTGACGAAGAGCTGGTTAAGCAAATTGCCATGCACGTTGCGGCAAGCAAGCCTGAATTCGTTAAGCCTGAAGACGTGTCTGCTGACGTGGTAGAAAAAGAGTACCAGGTTCAGCTGGACATCGCCATGCAGTCTGGCAAGCCGAAAGAAATCGCTGAGAAAATGGTTGAAGGCCGCATGAAGAAATTCACCGGCGAAGTTTCCCTGACCGGTCAGCCTTTCGTTATCGAACCAAGCAAAACCGTTGGCCAGGCTCTGAAAGAGCACAACGCTGACGTGGTTAACTTCATCCGCTTCGAAGTGGGCGAAGGCATCGCTAAAGTTGAGAATGACTTTGCTGCTGAAGTTGCAGCAATGAGCAAGCAGTCTTAATGACTGTTAATGGGGCCGCCGTCTGGCGGTTCCATTTTATCCAGCCAGAATTACACCGGTGGCAAGCCCTGTGGCATGATACACAGCATAGGCGCGTTTCATCGGCTGAAATCCCCAATACTAATACTGCTTCTTAGGACAGATCACCATGGCAACCAATGCAAAACCCGTATATCAGCGTATTCTGCTTAAACTGAGTGGCGAAGCCCTGCAAGGTGCAGAAGGTTTTGGTATCGACGCTAGCGTTTTGGATCGCATGGCTCAGGAAGTTAAAGAGCTGGTCGAACTGGGAATTCAGGTCGGTGTAGTTATTGGCGGCGGTAACCTGTTCCGCGGCGCGGGCCTGGCACAAGCCGGCATGAACCGCGTAGTGGGCGACCACATGGGAATGCTGGCCACCGTGATGAACGGCCTGGCTATGCGTGATGCACTGCACCGTGCCTATGTGAACGCTCGCCTGATGTCGGCAATTCCGTTGAACGGCGTGTGCGACAACTACAGCTGGGCCGAGGCGATCAGCCTGCTGCGTAATAATCGCGTGGTGATCTTCTCCGCCGGTACCGGCAACCCGTTCTTCACTACCGATTCTGCGGCGTGCCTGCGCGGGATCGAGATTGAAGCGGATGTGGTATTGAAAGCGACTAAAGTGGATGGTGTATACTCCGCTGACCCGGTTAAAAACCCGGATGCCACACTGTACGAACATATAACCTATCAGGACGTGTTGGAACGTGAGCTGAAAGTGATGGATCTGGCGGCGTTTACGCTGGCTCGCGATCACGGTCTGCCAATCCGCGTATTCAACATGAACAAGCCGGGTGCGCTGCGCCGGGTGGTGATGGGTGAAAACGAAGGCACGCTGATCAGCAAATAAGGCTGTTCTGTCAAATTTAGCGGGAGCGGGTAACGCCAGGCGTAGCGCGCTTCCCTTGAGTAAAATTCACGGGCTATACTGTGGTATGGCCTGCCAAGTATCCAGCTTTCAAGGGTTCGCAACGTGATTAATGAAATCAGAAAAGATGCTGATTCACGCATGGAAAAAAGCGTAGAAGCATTCAAAAACCAAATCAGTAAAATCCGTACCGGCCGTGCTTCTCCAAGCATCCTGGACGGCATCATGGTCGAATACTATGGTTCCGCCACGCCGCTGCGTCAGTTGGCCAGCGTGACCGTTGAAGACTCCCGTACTCTGGCCATCAACCTGTTTGATCGCTCCCTGGGTTCAGCGGTAGAAAAAGCCATCATGTCCTCAGATCTCGGCCTGAATCCAAGTTCAGCCGGCAGCGTGATCCGCGTTCCACTGCCTCCGTTGACTGAAGAACGTCGTAAAGATCTGATCAAAGTCGTCCGTAACGAAGCAGAGCAGGGCCGTGTGGCGGTACGTAACGTGCGCCGCGATGCCAACGACAAAGTTAAGGCGCTGCTGAAAGACAAGGAAATCAGTGAAGATGAAGATCGTCGTTCACAGGACGACGTTCAGAAACTGACCGATGCCTATATTAAACTGCTGGATGCCGCTCTGGCAGAAAAAGAAAAAGAGCTGATGGATTTCTAATCAGCATCGCGCAGAAAAAAAGCGTCGCCTGGGCGGCGCTTTGTTTTTTGTGGCGCAGATCCCGTTTCATCGTACTGATTGATCATGGACAAGTGGTGGCCAAGGTTACACACTGGAGCACCTCCGATCTCATCAGACAGTTATTCAGAGTGAGCTCATGAAGCAACTGACTATTCTTGGTTCCACCGGCTCTGTGGGGACCAGTACCCTGGCCGTGGTCAGGGAAAATCCCGACCGTTTTGCGATTAAAGCGCTGGTTGCCGGCCGCAATGTCGCAGTCATGGCACAACAGTGCATCGAGTTTCGCCCGGCCTACGCCGCGATGGCGGATGAAGGCGCTGCGCGTGAACTGCGTATTCTGCTGGCGGAAAACGGTATTGCCACCGAGGTGATGGCGGGCGAGCAGGCGGCCTGTGAGCTGGCGGCATTGGACGACGTCGACCAGGTCACGGCAGCCATTGTGGGTGCTGCCGGACTGCTGCCAACGCTGGCGGCAATTCGTGCCAGCAAGCAGGTACTGCTGGCGAACAAAGAGTCGCTGGTCACCTGCGGGCGTCTGTTTATGGACGCGGTGCAACAGAGCAAGACGCAGTTACTGCCGCTCGATAGCGAACATAACGCCATTTTTCAGAGTTTGCCTGAGAGCATTCAGCGTCAGTTGGGATACTCTTCATTAGAGAGTCATGGTGTGTCACGCATTGTGCTTACCGGCTCTGGCGGCCCGTTCCGTACCACGCCGTTGGAGCAGTTCGCCGCGATGACGCCGGATCAAGCCTGCGCCCATCCCAATTGGTCAATGGGGCGCAAGATCTCGGTGGACTCCGCTACCATGATGAACAAAGGACTGGAATATATTGAGGCCCGCTGGCTGTTTAACGCCTCGGCCGAACAAATGGAAGTGATTCTGCATCCGCAGTCGGTGATCCACTCGATGGTTCGTTACACCGATGGCAGCGTGCTGGCCCAGTTGGGCACGCCGGATATGCGCACGCCAATCGCCCATGCGATGGCTTATCCTCAGCGGGTTAATTCCGGTGTGGAAGCGCTGGATTTCTGCCGTATCGGCTCGCTGACCTTTGCCGAACCTGAACGGGAGCGTTATCCCTGCCTGTATCTGGCCATTGAGGCCTTTGATGCCGGTCAGGCGGCGACTACCGCACTGAATGCGGCAAATGAAGTGGCCGTGGCGGCTTTCCTGCAGGAGCAGATTCGCTTTACCGATATTGCGGCAGTGAACCAAAAAGTACTCGAACGGCTGTCACTGCAGGAACCGTCCTGCATTGATGCGGTCTTAGAAATAGATCGCCAGGCGCGTGAGGTTGCGGTTGGATTGGTTAAATCACTGCATAACTGATACCGGCAATTATCCTATTTTGTTCGCAAATTACGCGTGCCGCAGTGGGGCCGTTTGTTCAGGCCCTGCTGAGGTGATATAGTCTGCGCCACCTTTCAGCGGTTATACCGTTGAATTATGGCCTGATTGACATCTCGAATGCCGATAGCGCAGCGCAGATTACCGGCTGTCGCAAGGCAGACAGAAAAGCCGTGTCGGGCACACGGCTTTTTTTGCGCGTAAGGGCCTGATGTTCCGGAAGGGCAGTTGTATTTCTATTGAGGAAATAAGTACGAGTTATGTCGTCCGCAAATCAACAAGAGGCTAATCTGTCCACTCTGGGGCCACGACATGTCGCCATTATTATGGACGGCAACGGGCGCTGGGCTAAACGTCAGGGTAAGTTACGTGTCTTCGGTCATAAAGCAGGGGTGAAATCGGTGCGTCGCGCGGTCAGTTTTGCCGCCAACAACCATTTAGATGCACTCACGCTTTATGCCTTCAGCAGCGAGAACTGGAATCGTCCGGTGCAGGAAGTTTCCGCTTTGATGGAGCTTTTCGTCCGCGCCTTGGACAGTGAAGTAAAAAGCCTGCATAAACATAACGTCAGACTGCGAGTGATCGGTGATATCAGCCGTTTCAGCACGCGCTTGCAGGAGCGGATCCGTCGCTCCGAGCAGCTGACAGAAAATAACGATGGCCTGACGCTCAACATTGCTGCCAACTACGGCGGCCGTTGGGATATTATTCAGGGAGTAAGGGAACTGGCTGAGCAGGTGAAGGACGGTTCACTGCGTCCGGATCAAATCAGCGAAGAGTTACTGGGTGAGCGGATCTGCATGAACGATCTGTCGCCGGTGGATTTGGTGATCCGTACCGGTGGCGAACATCGCATCAGTAACTTCTTGCTGTGGCAAATTGCTTATGCCGAACTTTACTTTACTGATGTACTCTGGCCAGATTTTGATGAACTTGTCTTTGAAGGTGCGCTGAATGCATTTGCACAACGCGAGCGTCGCTTCGGGGGAACAACACCTATCGGCGCCAATGCGTCCTAGGGGGAACTTTTGCTGAAGTATCGCCTCATAACTGCTCTGATCTTAATTCCGATTGTTATCGCGGCGCTGTTTTTGCTGCCGCCGGTGGGCTTTGCCCTGGTAACACTCGTGGTGTGCATGTTAGCTGCCTGGGAGTGGGGCCAACTGGCCGGATTTACCTCCCGCTCGCAGCGTATCTGGTTGGCGATATTGTGCGGCTTCCTGCTGGCGTTGATGATGCTCAGTATTCCGGCCTATCATCAGTCGGTCCATTTACCTCAGGTAGGTGGGGCGCTGTGGCTGTCACTGGCCTGGTGGCTGGCGGCGCTGTTGCTGGTGCTGTTCTATCCCGGCTCGGCCTCACTGTGGCGTAACTCGCGCCCGATACGTCTGGTTTTCGGTCTGCTGACCATAGTGCCGTTCTTCTGGGGTATGCTATCGCTGCGCCAGTTCGGCTATGAACAAAACCACTTCACCGGTGCCTGGTGGCTACTGTATGTGATGTTGCTGGTTTGGGGCGCGGATTCCGGTGCCTATATGTTCGGCAAACTGTTTGGCAAGCATAAACTGGCGCCGAAAGTTTCTCCGGGGAAAACCTGGGAAGGGCTGGTCGGTGGCCTGATTACTTCGGCCCTGATATCCTGGTTGTTTGGTCGTTATGCCCCGCTCAATGTGGTGCCGACAACCTTACTGATTTGTTCGGTGATTGCCGTGCTGGCCTCCGTGCTGGGCGATCTTACCGAGAGCATGTTCAAACGCGAAGCGGGTATCAAAGACAGTGGTCATTTGATACCGGGTCATGGCGGCATACTGGATCGTATCGATAGCCTGACCGCAGCAGTGCCTGTATTTGCCTGCCTGATGCTGTTAGTGTTTTAATCCGTCAATGGCGGGGAGTGAAGGGATTATGGTTAGCGTGCTCTGGAACTTAGTCGCATTTCTTGTTGCGCTCGGTGTATTGATCACCGTGCACGAGTTCGGGCACTTTTGGGTTGCCCGTCGCTGCGGCGTCCGTGTAGAACGCTTCTCCATCGGTTTTGGCCGTGCCTTATGGCGTCGTACCGACCGTCAGGGTACGGAATACGTTGTTGCCCTGATCCCGCTTGGCGGTTACGTGAAGATGCTCGATGAGCGGGTTGATTCGGTCGCACCGGAACTCCGCCATCAGGCGTTTAACAACAAAACCGTTTGGCAGCGTGCCGCTATCATCAGTGCCGGTCCTATCGCCAATTTCCTGTTTGCTATCCTTGCTTACTGGCTGGTATTCATTATCGGCGTGCCCAGTTTCCGCCCGGTAATCGGTGAAATCGCTCCCCAATCGATTGCAGCCCACGCTGAAATTTCGCCTGGAATGGAACTTAAGTCCGTAGATGGCATCGAAACGCCTGATTGGGAATCAGTTCGTCTGGCGCTGGTGGCGAAGATTGGCGACGCAGAAACCGAGGTGGGTATCGCGCCGTTTGGTTCTTCCAGTGTGGTGACCAAAACCCTGGATTTGCGCCAGTGGAATTTTGAGCCGGACAAACAGGATCCCGTGGTGGCGTTGGGTATCATTCCACGCGGCCCGCAGATAGAATCTGTCCTTGCCGAAGTGCAGCCGGGGTCGGCAGCGCAAAAGGCGGGTTTACAAGCGGGGGACAGGATCGTTAAAGTCGATGGTCAGCTATTGGGTCGTTGGCAAACGTTGGTGAAACGGATACACAACGGTCCAGGGCAACCGCTGGCTTTAGAGATCGAAAGAAACGGCGCCCCCTTGTCTTTGACGCTGATACCGGATACAAAGCCGGTGGGAAAAGACAAATCGGTGGGTTTTGCCGGCATCATTCCGAAAGTGTTGCCGCTGCCGGACGAGTATAAGACGATTCGCCAGTATGGACCTTTCCCGGCGCTGTATCAGGCCGGGGACAAGACCTGGCAGCTTATGAGCCTTACGGTCAAAATGCTGGGTAAATTAATAACCGGTGATGTAAAGCTGAACAACCTGAGTGGCCCGATTTCGATTGCACAGGGAGCAGGGGCGTCAGCTGGGGTCGGGTTTGTGTATTATCTGATGTTCCTGGCGTTGATCAGTGTCAACCTGGGTATCATCAACCTGTTCCCATTACCGGTGTTAGATGGTGGGCATCTCCTCTTCCTGGCGATAGAAAAGCTGAAGGGTGGGCCGGTTTCCGAGCGAGTACAGGACTACAGTTACCGCATAGGTTCGATCGTGTTGGTGCTTTTAATGGGTCTTGCACTTTTCAATGATTTTTCTCGTCTTTAGGGGCGGGGATAGGTTAGGAAGAACGCATAACAACGATGGCGATGAAAAAGTTGCTCATAGCGTCGCTGCTGTTTGGCAGCGCCACCGTATACGGTGCAGACGGGTTCGTAGTGAAGGATATTCATTTCGAAGGCCTGCAGCGAGTCGCCGTCGGTGCGGCGTTACTCAACATGCCGGTTCGCGTAGGCGATACCGTCTCTGACGATGATATCAGTAATACCATCCGTGCCTTGTTTGCCACTGGCAACTTCGAGGACGTTCGCGTGCTGCGCGATGGTAATACGCTGATTGTTCAGGTTAAGGAACGCCCTACCATTGCCAGCATCACTTTCTCCGGCAACAAGTCGGTGAAAGATGACATGCTCAAGCAAAACCTGGAGGCCTCTGGCGTCCGGGTTGGCGAAGCGCTCGACCGCACCACGATATCCAGCATTGAAAAAGGGCTGGAAGACTTCTACTACAGCGTCGGTAAATACAGTGCCTCGGTGAAAGCCATTGTCACGCCATTGCCGCGTAACCGTGTTGACCTGAAACTGGTGTTCACGGAAGGGGTTTCCGCCAAGATTCAACAAATCAACATTGTCGGCAATCATGCCTTCACCAATGATGAACTGATTTCACGCTTCCAACTGCGTGATGAAGTGCCGTGGTGGAACGTGGTTGGCGATCGCAAATACCAGAAGCAAAAGCTGGCGGGTGACCTTGAAACCCTGCGCAGTTTCTATCTGGACCGCGGCTACGCGCGCTTTAATATTGATTCGACTCAGGTCAGCCTGACGCCGGACAAAAAAGGCATCTACATCACCATCAATATCACCGAAGGCGAGCAATACAAGCTCACTGACGTGGTGGTGAACGGCAATCTGGCCGGTCACTCGGCGGAAGTTGCCCAGTTGACCAAGATTGAGCCAGGTGAGCTGTATAACGGCAGTAAAGTGACCAAAATGGAAGACAACATCAAAACGATGTTGGGCCGTTATGGTTACGCTTACCCGCGTGTTTCTACCCAGCCTGAAATCAACGACGCGGATAAAACCGTGAAGCTGCACGTGAATATTGATGCGGGTAACCGTTTCTATGTCCGTCGCATCAAGTTCGAAGGCAACGACACCAGTAAAGATTCCGTACTGCGCCGTGAAATGCGTCAGATGGAAGGTGCGTGGCTGGGTAATGCTCAGGTAGAGCAGGGCAAAGAACGTCTGAACCGTTTGGGCTATTTTGAAACGGTAGATGTGGAAACCCAACGCGTGCCAGGCACTGCGGATCAGGTTGATGTCACCTACAAGGTGAAAGAGCGTAACACCGGTACCTTCAACTTCGGCGTCGGCTACGGCACCGAGAGTGGCGTGAGCTTCCAGGCAGGCGTTCAGCAGGACAACTGGCTGGGGACCGGCTATTCCGTCGGCATCAGCGGTACCAAGAACGATTACCAGACTTACACCGAGCTGTCGGTAACCAACCCGTACTTCACCGTTGACGGTGTGAGTTTGGGTGGCCGTATCTTCTACAACGACTTTAAAGCCGATGACGCGGACCTGTCCGACTATACCAACAAGAGTTACGGTATAGACGGTACCCTGGGCTTCCCGATCAACGAAAACAACTCGTTGCGTACCGGTCTGGGTTATGTGCATAACGGCTTGTCCAACATGCAGCCGCAGATTGCCATGTGGCGTTATCTGGACTCGATGGGTCTGAACCCTAACACCACCGATCGCGCCAGCTATTCTGCCGATGACTTCACGCTGAACCTGGGTTGGACCTATAACAACCTTGACCGTGGTTATTTCCCAACTTCGGGTAACCGCACTACGCTCAATGGTAAAGTCACCATTCCAGGCTCGGATAACGAATACTACAAGCTGACGCTGGACAGTGTGCAATACGTTCCGATCAACGACGATCGCACCTGGGTGCTGTTGGGTCGTGGCCGTCTGGGTTATGCAGATGGTCTGGGCGGCAAAGAAATGCCGTTCTATGAGAACTTCTATGCCGGTGGTTCCAGCACCGTGCGTGGTTTCGGCTCCAACACCATTGGTCCAAAAGCTGCGTACTACAACTCCAACTCGTACAGCTGTACCAATGGTGCCGCTGTGTGTAGTTCAGACGATGCGGTGGGCGGTAACGCCATGGCAGTCGCCAGTATGGAGCTGATCACGCCAACGCCATTTATCAGCGAGAAATACGCCAACTCGGTGCGTACTTCCCTGTTCGTGGATGCGGGTACCGTGTGGGATACCAACTGGCAGAATACTGCGCAGACCAGCATGTACGATATTCCGGACTACAGTAAGGCGAGCAATATCCGCGTTTCTGCCGGTATCGCCTTGCAGTGGATGTCACCTTTGGGTCCGTTGGTGTTCTCCTATGCCAACCCGATCAAGAAATACGAAGGCGACAAGTCCGAACAGTTCCAGTTTAACATTGGCAAGACCTGGTAACAGGTCCGGCTTCTGGGCATAGCAGTTATTAAGAATCGCAAATGCCAGGCGCCCGTCAGAGCACAGAGAGATGATTCTCATTGTTTTGCGGGATAAGTCTGGCAGATTGTGTACTTCAAGTGTCATATGACACAAATGGGTGATGGTAAGGAGTTTATAGTGAAAAAGTGGTTGTGTGCCGCAGGCCTCGGTTTAGCAATGGCTGCTTCAGCTGGCGTTCAGGCAGCAGATAAGATCGCTGTAGTTAACGTCTCCAGCATTTTCCAACAGTTGCCGGCTCGTGAAACCGTAGCTAAACAGCTGGAAAACGAGTTTAAAGGCCGTGCGGGTGAGCTTCAGAACATGGAGCGTAGCCTTCAGACCAAAATGCAACGTTTGCAGCGTGATGGCGCTACCATGAAAGCCAGCGATCGCAGCAAGATGGAAAAAGACGTGATGGCACAGCGCGAGCAGTTCTCTCAGAAAGCACAGGCTTTTGAGCAGGACAACCGTCGCCGTCAGATGGAAGAGCGTAACAAAATCCTGAGCCGTATTCAGGACGCTGTGAAATCTGTTGCCAGCAAAGAAGGCTACGACGTAGTTATCGATGCTAACGCTGTTGCCTACGCAGGGACTTCTAAAGACATCACTGCTGACGTGCTGAAACAGGTTAAATAACAACATGCCTTCAATTCGACTGGCTGATCTAGCGCAGCAGTTGGATGCACAATTGCACGGTGATGGCGATCTCGTCATCACCGGCATTGCTTCTATGCATTCGGCACAGGCTGGCCAAATCACGTTTTTGTCAAACAGCCGCTATCAAGAGCAGCTGACTTCCTGCCAGGCAAGCGCAGTAGTGCTTACCGAGGCGGATTTACCACACTGCCGTTCTGCGGCGCTGGTGGTTAAAAACCCTTACCTGACTTACGCGCGCATGGCGCAACTGATGGATACCACGCCGTCCCCGGCTCAGGATATCGCGCCAAGCGCGGTTATCTCACCTGAAGCCTCTCTGGGTCAGCATGTTGCCATTGGGGCCAATGCGGTGATCGAGTCGGGCGCAGTGCTTGGCGATAACGTGGTTATCGGCCCTGGCTGCTTCATCGGCAAACGTGCGCGCATTGGCGCGGGTACACGTCTGTGGGCGAACGTAACGATTTATCATGAAGTCGAGATCGGTCAACGCTGCCTGATCCAATCAGGTACTGTGATTGGTGCTGATGGTTTCGGCTATGCCAACGAACGTGGCGAGTGGATAAAAATTCCTCAATTGGGCACGGTAATTATCGGCGATCGCGTCGAGATTGGCGCTTGCACCACCATTGACCGCGGCGCGCTGGATAACACTCAGATCGGGAATGGTGTTATCATCGACAACCAATGTCAGATTGCACATAACGTGGTGATTGGCGACAATACTGCCGTCGCCGGCGGTGTGATCATGGCAGGTAGCCTGAAAATCGGCCGCTACTGCCAGATCGGCGGAGCCAGCGTGATCAACGGTCACATGGAGATCGCCGACAAGGTTGTTGTCACCGGAATGGGAATGGTTATGCGACCAATCACCGAACCTGGGGTATACTCTTCGGGCATTCCGTTACAACCCAACAAAGTTTGGCGTAAAACCGCTGCGTTGGTGATGAATATCGATGAGATTAGCAAGCGCTTAAAAGCTGTCGAACGAAAAGTCGGAAAAGACTAATCACTACCGCCCGCCTCGCTGGGTACAAAACGAAACGCGTTGGTCATGAGACCAAAAGCGCAAAGAGTTGTTAATTTGCGGCCTGCATGACTTCCTCCTTATTGGGGGCAGCGCAGGCCGTGTTGTTGATGCCATCAGTTTTTAGAGACAGGAAGAGTATTTTGACTACTGACACTCATACTCTGGATATTGCAGAAATTTTAGAGTTGCTTCCTCACCGTTACCCGTTCTTGCTGGTCGATCGCGTCCTCGAGTTTGAGGAGCACAAATTCCTGCGTGCGGTGAAGAACGTATCTGTAAATGAGCCGTTTTTCCAGGGACACTTCCCTGGTAAGCCGATTTTCCCAGGCGTATTGATTCTGGAAGCCATGGCGCAGGCCACCGGTATTCTGGCGTTTAAAAGCGTCGGCAAACTGGAGCCGGGCGAGTTGTATTACTTTGCCGGTATCGACGAAGCTCGCTTCAAACGTCCGGTAGTGCCTGGTGATCAAATGATCATGGAAGTCACCTTTGAGAAAACTCGTCGTGGTTTGACGCGCTTTAAAGGCGTGGCGACCGTCGACGGCAAAATTGTCTGCGAAGCAACCATGATGTGTGCGCGCAGCCGGGAGGCTTAATCCGTGATCGACAAAACCGCCTTTATCCATCCTAGCGCGATTATTGAAGAAGGCGCCGTTATCGGCGCTGGTGCGCACATCGGTCCCTTCTGTTACGTCGGCTCCCAGGTGGAAATCGGCGAAGGCACGGTACTGAAGTCCCACATAGTGGTGAATGGCTTGACCAAAATCGGCCGCGATAATCAGATCTATCAGTTTGCCTCTATTGGCGAAGTGAATCAGGATCTGAAATATGCGGGTGAACCGACGCGTGTCGAGATTGGCGATCGCAACCGCATCCGCGAAAGCGTCACCATTCACCGCGGTACCGCGCAGGGCACCGGTTTGACCAAAGTAGGTAATGACAACCTGCTGATGGTTAACGTGCATGTCGCGCACGACTGTGTGGTGGGTAACTCCTGTATCCTGGCAAACAACGCTACGCTGGCCGGCCATGTGGAAATTGACGATCATGCCATTATCGGTGGTATGACGGCGATTCATCAGTTCTGCATTATCGGGACTCACGTGATGGTTGGCGGTTGTTCCGGCGTTGCCCAGGACGTGCCTCCTTTTGTCATTGCGCAGGGTAACCACGCCACGCCATTCGGTGTTAACGCCGTTGGCCTGAAGCGTCGTGGTTTTGATAAAGATGAAATGCAGGCCATTCGTAACGCCTACAAAATTCTTTATCGCAGCGAGAAAACGCTGGATGAAGCGAAAACAGAAATCGAAGCCCTGGCGAAAGAACAGCCGGTGGTGCAGCAGTTCCTTGATTTCTTTGGTCGTTCCACCCGCGGAATTATTCGCTGACCTATGCAAAATCGTCCATTGACCATCGGATTGGTCGCCGGAGAAACTTCCGGTGACATTCTTGGCGCCGGTTTAATTCGCGCGCTCAAGGCGCAGATCCCAGACGCGCGTTTTGTTGGCGTCGCCGGCCCGCTGATGCAGGCTGAAGGCTGCGAAACCTGGTACGAAATGGAAGAACTGGCGGTAATGGGCGTGGTCGAGGTGCTTGAGCGCCTGCCACGCCTGTTAAAGATCCGTAAGGATCTTACCCGCCGGTTCAGCGAATTGAAGCCTGACGTGTTTGTGGGTATCGACGCGCCGGACTTCAATATCACCCTGGAAGGTCGCCTGAAACAGCGCGGCATCCGCACTATTCACTATGTCAGCCCGTCCGTTTGGGCCTGGCGTCAAAAGCGCGTTTTCAAAATAGGCAAAGCCACCGATCTGGTGTTGGCGTTTCTCCCTTTCGAAAAAGCGTTTTACGATCGTTTCAACGTTCCCTGTCGGTTTATTGGCCATACCATGGCCGACGCCATGCCGTTGCAACCGGACAAACTGGCTGCGCGCGCTACGCTGGGCATTGCCCCTGATGCGCGTTGTCTGGCCCTGCTGCCGGGCAGCCGCGGTGCTGAAGTCGAGATGCTTAGCGCTGACTTCCTGAAGACGGCACAGTTGCTGCGCACCCGCTATCCGGAGCTGGAACTGGTAGTGCCCTTGGTTAACGCCAAGCGACGCGAGCAGTTCGAACGCATCAAGGCGGAAGTGGCACCTGAGTTAAGGGTCCATTTGCTCAATGGCCAGGGCCGTGAGGCGATGATCGCCAGCGACGCGGCTTTACTGGCCTCCGGCACTGCGGCACTGGAGTGCATGCTGGCTAAATGCCCGATGGTGGTGGGTTACCGCATGAAGCCGTTTACCTTCTGGATAGCGCAGCGGTTGGTGAAGACCCCCTATGTCTCACTGCCCAACCTGCTGGCCGGTCGTGAGATCGTCACCGAGCTGTTGCAGCACGATTGCGTGCCGGACAAGCTGGCGGCGTCTATCATGCCGTTGCTGGAAGACAGCCCGCAAACCGACGAATTGAAACAGACTTTCCTTAACTTGCACCAAAGCATCCGTTGTGGTGCCGATGAACAGGCCGCTCAGGCTGTGTTGGAGCTGGCAAAAGCATGATTGAACCTTTCATTTATCCTGTCGCCACGCTGATTGCAGGCGTGGACGAAGTCGGCCGTGGCCCTTTGGTCGGGGCGGTAGTGACCGCCGCAGTGATCCTCGATCCTGCGCGACCGATAGTTGGGCTGGCGGACTCGAAAAAACTCAGTGAAAAGCGCCGCCTGGCGCTGTATGACGAAATCGTCGAGAAGGCACTCTCCTGGAGTCTGGGGCGAGCCGAGCCGGACGAGATCGATCAACTGAACATTCTGCATGCCACCATGCTGGCGATGCAGCGAGCGGTTGCCGGATTGCATATCGCGCCTGACATGGTATTGATCGACGGTAACCGTTGTCCTAAATTACCGATGCGTTCGCAGGCGGTGGTGAAGGGCGATAGCCGCGTGGCAGAAATCAGCGCCGCGTCCATTTTGGCGAAGGTCACGCGTGACCGCGAAATGACCGAGTTGGATCGGGAATTCCCGGACTACGGTTTTGCGCAGCATAAAGGCTACCCAACCGCTTTCCATCTGGAGCGGCTGGCCGCGCTGGGTGCGACCGAGCATCATCGCCGCAGCTTTGCCCCGGTTAGAAGGGTGCTGGCGCTGTAATCTGCCGGCCCTAGCCGGGCCAGGCACGCGATAGAGTTAACCCGGGTTCAGTTCGCTGAGCCCCTAGATTCAGGTATCTGGATATGGCCGAACCTCGTTTTATTCACCTGCGCGTTCATAGTGACTACTCCATGATTGATGGATTAGCCAAGATCGGACCGTTGGTGAAAAGAGCCGCCGCGTTAGCCATGCCCGCTTTGGCAATTACCGACTTTACCAACCTGTGTGGCCTGGTGAAGTTCTATGGCAGCGCGCACGGCGCCGGGATCAAACCGATCATCGGCGCGGATTTTCATGTGCAAAGCGAAGTGCTGGGCGACGAGCTGGCGCAGCTCACCGTACTGGCCGCCAATAATGAAGGTTACCAAAACCTGACGCTGCTGATTTCCCGCGCCTATCAGCGTGGTTACGGCGCCGCCGGTCCGATCATCGACCGCGACTGGCTGATTGAGCATCGTGAAGGGCTTATCCTGCTCTCAGGTGCCCGTCAGGGCGACGTCGGCAAGTTTCTGCTGCGCGGCAACCAGCCGCAGGTGGAGCAGTGCCTGGAGTTTTATCAGCAGTATTTCCCCGACAGTTATTATCTCGAACTGATCCGTACCGGTCGGCCGGACGAAGAAAACTATCTGCATGCGGCAGTAGCCCTGGCGACCGAGCGTGGGCTGCCGGTAGTGGCCACCAACGATGTGCGTTTTCTGGTAGCGGATGACTTTGACGCCCACGAGATCCGCGTTGCTATCCACGACGGCTTTACGTTGGATGATCCCAAGCGCCCGCGTAACTATACCTCGCAGCAATACATGCGTGACGAAGACGAGATGTGTGAGCTGTTTGCCGACATCCCAGAGGCGTTGCTCAACAGCGTAGAGATCGCCAAGCGTTGTAACGTGACAATTCGCCTTGGCGAATACTTCCTGCCGCAGTTCCCAACCGGTGATATGACCACCGAGGACTTCCTGGTCCTTAAGTCGAAGGAAGGGCTGGAAGATCGACTGGAGTTCCTGTTCCCGGATCCGGAGGTGCGTGCTCAGCGCCGCCCTGAATACGACGAACGTCTGGACATTGAGCTGAAAGTCATCAACCAGATGGGCTTCCCGGGTTACTTCCTGATCGTGATGGAGTTTATCCAGTGGTCGAAAGACAACGACGTGCCGGTAGGGCCAGGCCGTGGTTCTGGTGCCGGTTCACTGGTGGCCTATGCGCTGAAAATCACCGATCTTGATCCGCTGGAATTTGACCTGCTGTTCGAACGTTTCCTTAACCCGGAACGTGTTTCGATGCCCGACTTCGACGTCGACTTCTGCATGGAAAAACGCGATCTGGTGATTGATCACGTGGCAGAGATGTACGGCCGTGAGGCGGTATCCCAGATCATTACCTTCGGTACCATGGCGGCGAAGGCGGTTATTCGCGACGTGGGCCGCGTATTGGGTCACCCGTATGGCTTCGTCGATCGTATCTCCAAGTTGGTGCCACCCGATCCGGGTATGACGCTGGAGAAAGCCTTTGCCGCCGAGCCGCAGTTACCGGAAATTTACGAGGCCGATGAGGAAGTCAAAGCGCTGATCGATATGGCGCGAAAACTGGAAGGGGTGACGCGTAACGCCGGTAAGCACGCCGGTGGTGTGGTGATCGCACCGACCAAAATCACTGACTTCGCTCCCTTGTACTGCGACGCAGAAGGTCAGCACCCGGTCACCCAGTTTGACAAGAACGACGTGGAATACGCCGGGCTGGTGAAGTTCGACTTCCTGGGCCTGCGTACCCTGACCATCATCGACTGGGCGTTGGCGATGATCAACGCCCGCCGCGCGAAGACCGGGCTGGAACCGATCGATATCGCCGCTATCCCGCTCGAAGACAAGAAAAGTTTCGACATGCTGCAGCGTTCGGAGACCACCGCGGTCTTCCAGCTTGAATCGCGCGGCATGAAAGATCTGATCAAACGCCTGAAGCCCGACTGCTTCGAAGATATGATCGCACTGGTGGCGCTGTTCCGCCCTGGGCCACTGCAGTCAGGCATGGTAGATAACTTTATCGACCGTAAGCACGGCCGTGAAGAGATCTCCTACCCGGATATTCAGTGGCAGCATGAGTCGCTCAAGCCGGTACTGGAACCGACCTACGGCATCATCCTGTACCAGGAACAGGTCATGCAGATTGCCCAGGTGCTGGCCGGCTATTCGCTGGGCGGCGCGGACATGTTGCGTCGTGCGATGGGTAAAAAGAACCCGGTCGAGATGGCCAAGCAGCGTGGCGGTTTCGAAGATGGGGCAAAATCACGCGGTATCGACGGCGAGCTGTCGGTAAAAATCTTTGACCTGGTGGAGAAATTCGCCGGTTACGGCTTCAACAAATCGCACTCCGCCGCCTATGCGCTGGTGTCATACCAGACGTTGTGGCTGAAGGCGCACTATCCAGCCGAGTTTATGGCGGCGGTAATGACCGCCGATATGGACAATACCGATAAGGTGGTGGGCCTGGTGGATGAATGCTGGCGTATGGGGTTGAAAATCCTGCCGCCGGACATCAACAGCGGCCAGTACCATTTCCACGTTAACGATGAAGGCGAGATCGTTTACGGCATCGGCGCGATCAAGGGCGTCGGGGAAGGGCCGATTGAAGCTATTCTTGAAGCGCGTAACAGTGGCGAGCAGGGCTATTTCAAAGACCTGTTTGACCTGTGCGCACGTTCTGATATCAAGAAACTGAACCGCCGCATTCTGGAAAAGCTGATCATGTCCGGGGCATTCGACCGCCTTGGGCCGCATCGCGCCGCGCTGATGAACTCATTGGGTGACGCGTTGAAAGCGGCCGATCAGCATGCCAAAGCCGAAGCGATCGGCCAGGTGGACATGTTTGGCGTACTGGCCGAAGCGCCGGAGCAGGTGGAGCAATCCTACGCCAACGTGCCCCGCTGGCAGGAGCAGGTGGTACTGGACGGTGAGCGGGAAACGTTGGGGTTGTACCTCACCGGGCACCCGATCACCCAGTACCTGAAGGAAATCGAACGCTATGCCGGTGGCCAGCGTTTGAAAGATATGCATCCGACGGATCGGGGCAAAATGACGACCGCTGTTGGGCTGGTGATTGCCTCAAGGGTTATGGTCACCAAGCGTGGTAATCGCATCGGAATTTGTACGCTGGATGACCGTTCAGGCCGTCTGGAAGTGATGTTATTCACCGATGCGTTAGAAAAATACCAGCATTTATTGGAAAAAGACCGTATCCTGATCGCCAGTGGACAGGTCAGCTTTGATGACTTTAGCGGTGGGCTTAAAATGACCGCCCGCGAGCTAATGGACATCAGTGAAGCCCGTGAAAAATACGCTCGCGGACTTGCTATCTCGCTGACGGACAGGCAAATTGATGACCAGCTTTTGAACCGTCTCCGTCAGTCTTTGGAACCCCATCGCTCGGGGACGATTCCAGTGCATCTTTACTATCAACGGGAAGATGCGCGGGCCAAGCTGCGTTTTGGCGCAACCTGGCGCGTGACGCCCACCGACCGCTTATTGATAGATTTGCGGACTTTGGTAGGTAATGAGCAGGTGGAACTGGAATTTGACTAAAATAGGAATGCTATGAGTCTGAATTTTCTTGATTTTGAACAGCCGATTGCAGAGCTGGAAGCGAAAATTGACTCGCTGACTGCAGTCAGCCGTCAAGACGAAAAATTAGATATTAATCTGGACGAAGAGGTTCAGCGCCTTCGTGAAAAGAGCGTTGAGCTGACGCGCAAGATTTTTTCCGATCTTGGGGCTTGGCAAGTTGCTCAATTGGCACGCCACCCACGCCGTCCTTATACCCTGGATTATATCAAACACATCTTCACCGACTTCGAAGAACTGGCTGGCGATCGCGCCTATGCCGATGACAAAGCGATTGTCGGTGGTATTGCGCGTCTGGATGGTCGCCCGGTGATGATCATCGGTCATCAGAAAGGCCGCGAAACCAAAGAGAAAATCCGCCGTAACTTCGGCATGCCGGCACCTGAAGGCTATCGCAAAGCGTTGCGCCTGATGGAAATGGCTTCTCGCTTCAAGATGCCGTTGATCACTTTCATCGACACTCCAGGGGCATACCCGGGTGTGGGCGCGGAAGAACGCGGCCAGTCTGAAGCGATTGCCCATAACCTGCGTGAAATGTCTCGCCTGAACATCCCGGTGATCTGCACCGTGATTGGCGAAGGCGGTTCTGGCGGTGCATTGGCTATCGGCGTGGGCGACAAAGTGAATATGCTTCAGTACAGCACCTATTCGGTTATTTCACCGGAAGGCTGTGCATCCATTCTGTGGAAGAGTGCTGATAAGGCACCTCTGGCTGCAGAAGCGATGGGCATTACTGCTCCACGTCTGAAAGAGCTGAAGCTGATCGATTCGGTGATCCCGGAGCCTTTGGGTTCTGCTCACCGCGACGTGCCGGCAATGGCAGCCGCGCTGAAAGCGCAACTGTTGGCTGACCTGAAAGATCTCGATGGCCTGAACAACGAAGAGTTGCTCAACCGTCGTTACCAGCGCCTGATGAACTACGGCTACTGCTGAGTTTTGTCATGCGTTGCAAGAAACCGCCTTCGGGCGGTTTTTTTTGGCTGATGAAAAGGGGGGGTTGGGGTACACAGCACGGTTTTTTCATGTTGTTATAGACGATTGGTGGTTAACTGACAGGAGCAGCCGTTGAATATCATCGCGATCATGAGCCCAGCGGGCGTTTATTACAAAGACGAGCCGATCCGCGAGCTTCACACCGCACTGACTGCAATGGATTTCCAACTGGTGTATCCGAAAAACAGCGGTGATTTGTTAAAACTGGTCGAGGCCAACGCGCGCATTTGTGGGGTGATTTTTGACTGGGACGATTACAGCCTGGAGCTGTGCAGCGACATCAATGAGCTGAATGAATATCTGCCGTTGTATGCTTTCATCAATACCCATTCCACCTTCGACGTCAGCCTGCATGAAATGCGCATGGCGCTGTATTTCTTTGAGTACGCTCTGAATGCGGCGGATGATATTGCGCAGCGTATTCAGCAGTACACCGCCGAATACATAGATACCATTACGCCCCCGTTGACCAAGGCGCTGTTCAACTATGTGCGCGAAGGAAAATACACTTTCTGTACTCCTGGCCACATGGCCGGCACTGCCTTTCAGAAAAGCCCGGTCGGCTGCCTGTTTTACGACTTTTTCGGTGCCAACACGCTAAAAGCAGATGTCTCAATCTCGGTGACTGAACTGGGATCGCTGCTGGATCACACCGGCCCACATCTGGAAGCCGAAGAGTATATTGCCCGTACCTTCAACGCCGAGCAGAGCTATCTGGTAACCAACGGCACCTCCACCGCCAACAAGATTGTCGGCATGTATTCGGCGCCGACCGGCAGCACGGTATTGATTGACCGCAACTGCCATAAATCCTTATGCCATTTGCTGATGATGAGCGATATCGTGCCTATCTACCTGCGTCCGCTGCGTAATGCCTATGGCATTCTCGGTGGTATTCCGCAGCATGAATTTACTCGCGAGAGCATTGCCGGCCGGGTCGCGGCAACGGCTAACGCCAGCTGGCCGGTACATGCGGTGATCACCAACTCCACTTATGACGGTTTGTTGTACAACACCGACTACATCAAACAGACGTTGGACGTACCCTCAATTCACTTTGATTCGGCCTGGGTGCCCTATACCAACTTCCATCCCATCTACGACGGCAAGAGCGGTATGAGCGGCGAGCGCACGCCCGGCAAGGTTATCTACGAAACCCAGTCTACGCACAAGCTGCTGGCGGCGTTTTCGCAGGCCTCAATGATTCACATCAAGGGTGACTACGACGAAAGCACCTTTAACGAAGCCTATATGATGCATACCACCACCTCACCGAATTACGGCATCGTGGCGTCGATGGAGACTGCCGCAGCGATGCTGCGCGGCAATCCGGGGCGGCGATTGATAAATCGCTCGGTGGAGCGCGCACTGCATTTCCGCCGTGAGGTGCAGCGGCTGCGGGAGGAGAGCGATAGCTGGTTCTTCGACATCTGGCAGCCGGAGGAGATCGACGAGGCGCAGTGTTGGCCGCTGAACCCGGATGATAATTGGCACGGTTTCGGCAACACCGATAGCAACCACATGTACCTCGATCCGATCAAGGTCACTATCCTGACACCGGGTATGAATGAGTTGGGCATGCTGGAAGAGAGCGGGATACCTGCGGCGCTGGTGGCGAAGTATCTGGACGAACGCGGTATCGTGGTGGAAAAAACCGGGCCTTATAACCTGTTATTCCTGTTCAGCATCGGTATCGATAAAACCAAGGCGATGAGTTTGCTGCGCGGTTTGACCGATTTCAAACGCGCTTACGATCTTAACCTGCGGGTGAAGAACATGCTGCCGGATCTGTTCGCGGAAGACCCGGATTTCTACCGCAATATGCGCATTCAGGATCTGGCTGCCGGGATCCACCGTTTAATCTGTCGGCACGATCTGCCGGGGCTGATGCAGCGGGCGTTTGACGTGCTGCCTGAAATGAAACTGACGCCGCACCAGATGTTCCAGCAACAGGTGCGCGGCAACGTAGAAACCTGCGAGCTGGATCAGTTGGTCGGCAAGGTGGCGGCCAACATGATCCTGCCTTATCCGCCAGGGGTACCGCTGGTGATGCCGGGCGAGATGATCACCGAAGAGAGCCGTGCAGTGCTCGATTTCCTGCTGATGCTGTGCTCGATCGGCGAGCGTTATCCGGGCTTTGAAACCGATATCCACGGCGCGAAACTCACCGAGGATGGACGTTATCTGGTGAAGGTGCTGAAAATGCCGTTGGCTTAAGCAAATTCCCGGCAAATCAGGTTCACGCTGCTTACCGGCAGCGGTTCCTGCGTCAGACCGCAAAAGGGTTGGCCATCCTGCCGTTGGTGATAGCGGCAGCGATGGCATTCGCCGAATAACGCCACGTTGTCATCCTGCTTTTGCAACTGGCGTAACAACTGCGTCAGCAACTCCACTAACTGCCCGCCATCCTGCTGCATGGCATCTTGCGCATCCTGTAAATAGGCCGGTGGGAACAGGGCATCCATCAATACGCGTGATTTGTCGGTCAGCTTTAGCCTGACGCTGCGGCGGTCCTTCTCGTCCGCAGTGCGGGCGATCATCCCGTTGCTTTCCAGCTTTTTCAGTGATTGCGATACCGTACCCTTGGTCAGGCCAAGATATTCCGCCACCGCCATCGGGGTGTTGGAGTAATGGTTGCAGCGTGCCAGATAGTACAACGCACTCAACTGTACCGGGGGCAGGCTCTCCAATTCTTCATGGCTGCGCAACCAGCTGCGTTGCAGGCTATTCAGCCGCTCCAATAAATCAAACAGTCTCAAGATGGGATCCTCGTTAGTGTGGGAAAATAGTATCGATTAAAAACTATATTGACAAGTCGTGATGGAGGATTTATTGTGCATTTGGTTTCGAATCGAAACTAAATAAGTGAATTCATTTCACACACAGTCAGAACCAAGGAGAATTATCATGACCAAAGCCGTTTTCTATCATGCCGGTTGTTCGGTTTGCGTCAGCGCAGAGCAGCAGTTGTTGGGCCTGTTGAGCCAGGATGTACAGGTGGATGTGGTGCATCTGGGTGAAAAACCGGCGCGTCTCGCCGAAGCAGAAAAAGCCGGGGTACAGAGCGTACCGGCGCTGGTGGTGGATGGGCAGGTGCTGCACATCAACTACGGTGCTGCACTGGCCGATCTTAAAGCCTGATCTGCCGGTTGCGTTGCTGATTTCTGAATGACGGCCCCGTCTTATATACGGGGCTTTTTGTCGTTGACGTCGCCACTGCCGCCGGATACCGTGCCTCATCACACCGATAATGAGACACACTATGTTGGCACTCCGTCAGATACACCACATTGCCGTCATTGGTTCGGACTATGCGGCCAGTAAGCATTTTTATTGCGATATCCTGGGTTTCACCTTACTCGGCGAGTTTTACCGCGAGGAGCGTGACTCCTGGAAGGCCGATCTGGCACTCAATGGCCAATACAGCATCGAACTGTTTTCCTTCCCGTCCCCCCCGGCTCGTGTCAGTCGTCCGGAAGCCTGTGGCCTGCGCCATCTGGCATTCAGCGTCGAGGACATTGAGCAGGCCATAGAGCATTTGCAGGCTGCTGGCGTAGTTTGCGAGCCGGTACGCATCGATCCTTATACCCAGTCACGCTTCACTTTTTTCAGCGATCCCGATGGCTTGCCTCTAGAATTATATGAGGTATGAATGCTTAATCGGGGCATATCGACGCAGGTCGGGCGCTCATATGGTATTATCCCGCGCTTGCCGCACCCCCTTTTGAGTTATTTTCACTATGCAAGAACCCGTTTTTCGCGTTGGTGAGTGGTTGGTTACTCCCGCAGACAACAAAATAAGCCGTGATGGGCGCCAGTTGGCGTTGGAACCGCGCTTAATTGATATGCTGCAATATTTCGCCCGACACCCGGATGTGGTGCTGAGTCGCGATGAGCTGATCGATAACGTTTGGAAGCGCAACATCGTCACCAATCATGTGGTGACTCAGAGTATTTCCGAACTGCGCAAATACCTGAAGGACGGTGACAGCAACAGCCCGGAATACATCATTACCGTGCCCAAGCGTGGCTATAAACTGGCTGCGCCAGTGATGTGGTGTGAAGGGGAAGAGACAAGCCTGCCTGCGGCACCGCGGGTGGCGGTCATCACTCATGAGCCGGAAGATGGCAGTGAAGACGATGGCGCTGAGTACGAGCCGCCAAAACCCAGTCAGAAAAAAACACCCCCGGCAAAGGCGAAGGTGGCTTTTTATCGTCAATCACCGTTTTGGGTGTGGCTGGCTTTCCTGGCGGCGTTGAGCGCCTGCGTGGTGTTCGTGGCCATCGCAACTCTGTCGCGCCGCATACCGGAATCCACCATGCCGGTGCTGATGAACCCGCGGGATATTGATATCCGCATTCAGGGGGGCAACAGCTGCAGTAACTGGACGCCGCAACTTTCCTATGTCGTCGGCCTGAGCGAAGTCGTCACGGACTCGCTAAACACCTATTCGACTTTCCTGGTGCACGATCAGACCAACTATAACTACACCGGGCCAAGCAGTTCGGGTAAATCGCTGACCATTGAGTTCGTCAACCAGCGCCATTATCGTGCGCAGCAATGTTTCCTGTCGGTACGGCTGGTGGACAATGCGGACAGCTCGATCATGTTGGATAAGCGCTATTTTGTGACTACAGACAATCAACTGAAAATTCAGGAGGACTTCCTGAGCAGTCTGTCTGTGGCCCTCAATCAGCCGTGGCCAGCCCCTTTGCAGCAGCGGTTGATGAAACTCTTGCCCAATTCAGGCCCAGAACTGCAGCAGTATTACCAGGCGCATCAGTTATTGATCCAGGGGGATATCGACTCGTTGACCCATGCCAGTAGCATGTTGGGTGAAATGATAAAATCGACACCGGACTTTATTTATGTCGCGGCGGAAAAAGCGCTGGCAGACTTACTGCGTAACTCTTATCAACCTTTTGATAGCGGACAGTTGGCGCAACTGGATACCGAGATAGCTCGCCTGGATGCGCTGCCCGCTTTAAAAGACAGCCCGATAATTCAGCAGATCCATACGATACGGGCGTTGGGGGAGGGGAAAACCGATGAGGCTTATCAGGCGATAAATAAAGGCATTGAGCTGCAGATGTCCTGGATGAATTATGTGTTACTAGGCAAAGTTTATGAAATGCAGGGCTACAATCGCTTGGCTGCTGACTCCTATATCACGGCATTTAACCTGCGTCCGGGCGAGAATACCTTGCACTGGATCCGTAATGCCGTCTTCCATACCTCAATAAACACCGTCGTTCCCTACCTCGAAAACTACAATCCGGATAAACAACCCAATTAAGCCACGCCGCCGAGTCAGTTTTTTTGACCGGCGGTGTTATTTATTGGGTTTTATTTGTTAAAACCCATTAACTCATTGGTTGATTTATTTCTCTCTTTTATTTTCATTTGTTAGTGAAAATAACATGGCTATCTTAATGTTTTTATTGGTTGTTTATCTTTTCTTGAGCCCGTATTTATCTCTTGATGTGTTAATGAAAAACCTCAGTTTATCATTTGTATGATCATGAGCGTAATATCACTTTATCTTTAGGACTTTATTCCCGCCGATCATTAGCATCCTGACTATCAAGTCCGGTCATTAGCAAATTTGCATAACGGCCGAGACTTATAAGAAATCAAAATCAGGAGAAACTGACCATGGCTTCATCCAAGAAAATAGGGCTTATTGCCTGTACCGGTGTGGTTGCCGGTAATATGATGGGGAGCGGTATTGCCTTATTACCCGCGAACCTGGCAAGTCTCGGTTCTATCGCGATCTGGGGATGGGTAATCTCTATTATTGGCGCGATGTCACTGGCTTATGTCTATGCGCGTCTGGCCACCAAAAATCCCCAACAGGGTGGCCCTATTGCTTACGCGGGTGAAATTTCACCGGCGTTTGGTTTCCAGACCGGCGTGCTTTATTACCATGCGAACTGGATCGGTAATTTGGCTATCGGTATTACCGCAGTTTCTTACCTTTCTACCTTCTTCCCTGCACTGAATAACCCGGTACCGGCGGGTATTGCCTGTATTGCTATCGTCTGGGTATTCACCTTTATTAACCTGCTCGGCGGGACCTGGGTCAGCCGTTTGACCACCCTCGGCCTGGTGTTGGTGCTAATCCCGGTGATTGTCACCGCGACTGCCGGCTGGCATTGGTTCGACGCTGCAACCTACCACGCTAACTGGAATACTTCCGGTACCACCGACAGCCATGCGGTAATCAAAAGTATCCTGCTGTGCCTGTGGGCGTTCATCGGCGTAGAGTCTGCCGCTGTGAGTACCGGCATGGTGAAAAACCCGAAACGCACCGTACCGCTGGCAACCATGCTGGGTACCGCGCTGGCCGGGATTATCTACATTGCGGCCACTCAGGTGATGAGCGGTATGTTCCCGGCTAGCCAAATGGCTGCCAGCGGTGCACCGTTCGCCGTCAGCGCCTCCGCCATTATGGGGAACTGGGCTGCACCTCTGGTCTCTGCCTTCACCGCCTTTGCCTGTCTGACTTCACTCGGTTCGTGGATGATGCTGGTTGGCCAGGCTGGGGTCCGTGCCGCCAACGACGGTAACTTCCCGAAAGTGTACGGCGAACTCGATAAGAACGGCATTCCTAGAAAAGGCCTGCTGCTGGCCAGCTGCAAAATGACCGCGCTGATGGTGCTGATTACCGCCATGAGCTCCGGCGGTGGTAAAGCTTCCGACCTGTTCGGGATGCTGACCGGTATTGCAGTACTGCTGACCATGTTGCCTTACTTCTACTCTTGCGTAGACCTGATCCGCTTTGAAGGCGTCAATATACGTAACCTGTTGAGCCTGATTGCCTCGGTTCTGGGTTGTGGCTTCTGCTTCATCGCACTGATGGGCGCCGAATCGTTCGAACTGGCCGGCACCTTCATCATCAGCCTGATCATCCTGATGTTCTACGCCCGCAAAATGAATACCCGTCAGACAGCGAAAGCCAATGCTGTAGCCATCGACAACAGCACGACGGCCAAAGCGCACTAAGCACGTACTGACCCACTTCTTAATTCAGCCCCTTGCAACAACAATTGTCATCCGTGATGGCAAGGGGCTCGCATTACCTGGAGAAATGATTATGAACGTTATTGCTATCATGAACCACATGGGTGTCTACTTCAAAGAAGAGCCCATCCGCGAACTGCACAACGCGTTGGAAAAACTGAACTTCCGCATTGTTTACCCGAACGACCGCGAAGACCTGCTCAAATTGATCGAGAATAATGCCCGTCTGTGCGGTGTGATTTTCGACTGGGATAAATACAACCTTGAGCTGTGCCAGGAAATCAGCGAATTGAATGAGTACATGCCGCTGTATGCCTTTGCCAATACTTATTCAACCCTGGACGTCAGCCTTAACGATCTGCGTATGCAGGTACGTTTCTTTGAATATGCGCTCGGTGCGGCCAACGACATTGCCGACAAGATCAAACAGAACACCGATGAGTACGTGGACACCATCCTGCCACCGCTGACCAAAGCGCTGTTCAAATATGTACGTGAAGGTAAATACACCTTCTGTACTCCCGGGCACATGGGTGGTACCGCCTTCCAGAAAAGCCCGGTCGGTAGCCTGTTCTACGATTTCTTTGGCCCGAACGCGATGAAATCCGACGTGTCAATTTCGGTCTCTGAGCTGGGTTCACTGCTGGATCACTCCGGCCCGCACAAAGAAGCCGAAGAATACATTGCCCGCGTGTTCAACGCTGAACGCAGCTATATGGTGACTAACGGCACTTCTACCGCCAACAAAATTGTTGGTATGTACTCTGCGCCTGCCGGCAGCACGGTGCTGATTGACCGTAACTGCCACAAATCGCTGACCCATCTGATGATGATGAGCGACATTACGCCGATCTACTTCCGCCCGACCCGTAACGCTTACGGCATCCTCGGCGGTATTCCACAGAGCGAATTTGCCCGCGCCACCATCGCCAAACGCGTGAAAGATACTCCTAACGCTACCTGGCCGGTACACGCGGTGATCACCAACTCGACCTACGACGGTCTGTTGTATAACACCGATTTCATCAAGAGCACGCTGGATGTGAAATCCATCCACTTTGACTCTGCCTGGGTGCCTTACACCAACTTCCACCCGATCTACAAAGGCAAGTGCGGCATGAGCGGCGGCCGCGTGGAAGGGAAAGTGATCTATGAAACCCAATCCACCCATAAACTGCTGGCGGCGTTCTCACAGGCTTCAATGATCCACGTGAAAGGGGACATCAACGAAGAAACCTTCAATGAAGCCTACATGATGCATACCACCACTTCACCGCACTACGGCATCGTGGCCTCTACCGAAACCGCAGCGGCGATGATGAAAGGTAATGCCGGTAAGCGTCTGATTAACGGTTCAATTGAACGAGCTATCAAGTTCCGTAAAGAAATCAAACGTCTGAATGTCGAATCTGAAGGTTGGTTCTTTGACGTTTGGCAGCCGGAACATATCGATGAAGCCGAGTGTTGGCCGCTGCGTTCCGACAGTGCATGGCATGGTTTCAAAGGTATTGATAACGAACATATGTACCTTGACCCGATCAAGGTCACCATGTTGACACCAGGGATGAGCAAAGATGGTGAAATGGAGTCGTTTGGTATCCCGGCCAGCCTGGTTGCCAAATATCTTGATGAGCACGGCATCATTGTTGAGAAAACCGGTCCGTATAACCTGCTGTTCCTGTTCAGCATCGGCATCGATAAAACCAAAGCTCTTAGCCTGCTGCGCGGCCTGACTGACTTTAAACGCTCGTTCGACCTGAACCTGCGGGTGAAAAACATGCTGCCTTCGCTGTACAAAGAGGCACCAGAGTTTTATGAAGACATGCGCATCCAGGAACTGGCCCAGAACATTCACAACCTGGTGAAACACCATAACCTGCCGGATCTGATGTATCGCGCCTTTGAAGTGCTGCCGGCGATGGTCATGAACCCGTTCCAGGCCTTCCAGAAAGAACTGCACGGTGAAGTGGAAGAGGTTTATTTGGAAGACATGGTGGGCAAAGTGAATGCCAACATGATCCTGCCATATCCTCCGGGTGTTCCGCTGGTGATGCCGGGTGAAATGCTCACCGAAGAAAGCCGTCCGGTACTGGAATTCCTGCAAATGCTGTGCGAAATCGGCGCGCATTATCCAGGCTTCGAAACTGATATCCACGGCGCTTATCGCCAGGCGGATGGACGTTACACCGTGAAGGTGTTGAAAAACGATAAATAAGTGAAATAACAAGGGGGAGGCGCTTGCGCTTCCCCTTTTGTCGTTCCCCGACTGATGGGAGAAAACCATGAAAACACCCTCACAGCCGCGCGCAATCTACTATGTCGTAGCCATACAAATTTGGGAATATTTCAGCTTTTACGGCATGCGTGCGTTACTTATTCTCTATCTTACCCACCAACTTGGTTATTCCGATAGCCGCGCCATTAGCCTCTATAGCGCCTACGCTTCTCTGGTCTACGTCACGCCGATCCTCGGCGGCCTGCTTGCCGATCGCCTGCTGGGCAACCGCGTTGCGGTCATTGCTGGCGCAGTATTGATGACTTTGGGCCATATCGTGCTCGGCCTGAGCGCCGTATCTGCCAATTCACTCTACCTGGCGCTGTCGATCATCATCTGTGGCTACGGCCTGTTTAAATCCAATATCAGCTGCCTGCTGGGCGAGTTGTATCAACCGCAAGATTCGCGCCGGGAAGGGGGCTTTTCACTGTTGTATGCCGCCGGTAATGTGGGCTCGATCCTGGCGCCCATAGCCTGTGGGCTGGCGGCAGAACGCTACGGCTGGCACGTCGGCTTTGCGCTGGCGGGGATCGGCATGCTGGCCGGGTTGACTATTTTCCTGTTTGGCAGCCGTCATTTCAGCCACACACGCGGTGTGGATCGGGCGCAGATGTGCGTCACCACGCTGCGGGTCCCTAACTGGGTATGGCTGAGCGCCATGCTGCTACTAGCCCCTCTGTTCTTCACTTCACTGTTCATTTACGACCTGGCCGGTCAATTACTGATGCTGGTGTGTGCCGCCGCCGTCGTGATGGTGATCCGTATTATGGCCCGGGCGACAACAGTGCAGCGCCGTGGGCTGTGGCAGATAGTGATGTTGATGCTGTTGGGCACCTTGTTCTGGGCCTTTGCCCAGCAGGGCGGTAGTTCGATCAGCCTGTTTATCGATCACTTTGTCGACCGCCAATGGTTTTCCTGGACGGTGCCAACGGCATTGTTCCAGTCGGTTAACGCTTTTGCCGTGATGTTTGGCGGTGTGATGCTGGCCTGGCTGGTGCGAGGCAATGGCAATGGCAGCCGTACTCTGCGTATCTGGGGAAAGTTCGCCTTTGGTTTACTGCTGATTGGCGTGGGTTTTACCCTGATGGCGCTTAACGCCCGTTACGGCCAGGGCTCGATGAGTCTGATGATCGCCGGGCTGTCGGTGATGGGGCTTGCTGAACTGTTTATCGATCCGGTCGCCATGGCACAGATTACCCGACTGAATATCCCTGGTGCTACCGGGGTGCTGACCGGCATCTATATGTTGACCACCGGCTCGATAGCCAATTATCTGGCCGGTATTATCGCCGGTCAAACCGCTGATGACCCGGCTACAGGGGCGACGGCGCAGGCCTATGTCCACCTGTTTGCCCAAATTGGCTGGTGGGCGATGGGGTGCACGGCGGCAGTGGTGGCGGTGTTGGCCATGTGGTGGTTGCTGGCCGGCCGTCATATCCGTGCGGTTAATGCTTGATTGATGGTATGACGGGGGTTAACGTGCAGCTATCTGGACGTCATTAAGCCTAATCAATGAATAACAATCAATTATCCGCACAGCTTGCCCGGCAATTGGGTGCACACCGGCACTTGCTGGTGGCATTCAGCGGCGGGCTGGATTCCAGCGTGCTGTTGCACCTGCTGGTGGGTTTACGGCAGCAATTGCCGGACTTGCAGCTTCGCGCGGTGCACGTGCATCATGGCCTGAGTGCTTTTGCCGACCAGTGGGTAACACACTGTCAGCAACAATGCGTTGCCTGGCAGTTACCCCTGGTGGTTCAGCACGTGCAGGTTGATAGCCAGCAGGGTGGTATCGAAGCCGCAGCCCGGGCGGCGCGCTACTCGGCTTTTGCCAGCACGCTGGCGGCCGGTGAAACCTTGCTTACTGCGCAGCACCTTGACGACCAATGTGAAACCTTCCTGCTGGCACTAAAGCGTGGCAGCGGCCCGGCGGGTCTGTCGGCCATGGCTGCACAGACGTCGCTGGGGAATAATCATTTGCTGCGCCCACTGCTGGGTCACTCTCGTCAGCAGTTGGAGGCCTATGCGCAGCAACATCAGCTCAGTTGGATTGACGACGACAGTAATCAGGACCCACGTTTCGATCGCAACTTTCTGCGTCTGCAGGTGTTGCCGCTGCTGAATCAGCGCTGGCCGCACTTTGCTGCGGCGACGGCACGTAGTGCCAGCCTGTGTGCCGAGCAAGAGCAATTGCTGGATGAGTTGCTGGCCGAGCAACTGCACAAGCTACTCGACAAAGACCGTGCGCTGGCGATTGATGGTCTGCTGACGTGCTCACCGGCCCGGCGTTTCGCCTTGTTACGCCGTTGGATCGCGCTATTTGGCGTCACCATGCCTTCTCGCGAACAGTTGCAACGGTTATGGGAAGAAGTGGCGCTCAGCCGCGAGGACGCCGAACCCCAGCTGCAATTGGGACAATATCAGTTCCGCCGCTTCCGCCGTCGCTTGTATCTGTTGCCGTTGATGGTCGATCTGCGTGAAATCAGTCTAAGCTGGTCATTGGGCGATCCGTTGACGCTGCCAGATGGATTGGGTGAACTGGTCAGTGGGGAAGGCGACATCTGTTTGCGTGCGCCACAATCACAGCAAAAAGTGAGCATTCGTTTTACCGCTCAGGGCAAACACCGCATCCTGGGTCGTGCGCATTCTCGTCCGATCAAAAAATTGTGGCAGGAGTTGGGTATTCCTCCGTGGCAGCGTGAGCGTACCCCGTTGATCTATTATGATGACCAGCTGATTGCGGCGCTGGAGATTTTTGTCTGTGAGGCCGGACAAACGCCCGAGGGGCAGCAACCCTGGCGGCTGCAGTGGCGTAAAAAATAATAATAGACTGAGGAACCATGATGAAATTTGTAAGCGCAATGGCGGTAGTGTTGGGTCTGTTCAGCCTGCCTGCAATGGCGGCGGGCGATGCGGCTGCGGGGAAGGATAAGTCTGCCAGTTGTATGGCGTGCCATGGGGCTGAAGGGAAGGTGTCGATGCCGATGTACCCGAATTTGGCGGGGCAAAACGCCATGTATCTCGAGCATGCGTTGCAGGCTTATAAGAAAGGCGAGCGTAACGGGGGGCAGGCGGAAGTGATGAAAGCCTATGTTTCACCGTTGTCTGATGCGGATATTGCCGATCTGGCGGCCTACTATTCCAGTCTCAAACCCTAGGCCAGTCTCAAACCCTAGCCAGTTTAAAACCATAAATGACGAGGGCAGCCGTTGGGCTGCCCTGTTGGGATGGCGTTACCGCTAAATCAATCAGACAGGCTGACGACCACGGTACCGATTTCCGGATGACTGAAACTGAGGATGTGATCCAGACGCAAGCTGAGAGCGTCGCCGGCCCGATCGATAATCAGGTACTCAACGCCCTTGGTAAACTTCAGCTCGGTGGCTTTGCCTTCGAATTTTTCTCCGTCGCGTAACTCCAGCTTCAGAATGTAGTTATGCTGACAGGCGAGTTCCAGGCTTTCATAGTCATCGCAATTGATGGATTGGTACTCATCATTCATCAACATAGTCGCTCACCAATAAGTTAGCGGCGGCAAAGGCCGCCTGTTCCCTAACGGAGGACGGTAGCGTGCTATTCGCAGCAACTTCGTCCAATGCCTTTAATACACATGCTAACGCATCAGGCACGTAGCCGAGATCACCACTGCCGATCTCGGCGTAAAAACGGCGTACTAACTCACAGTATTGTTGCACAGTTTCCTCCCTTAAGAACCTCTGCGTCATCGAAGCCTTATAGCGATGAGGCGCAGGCACTCGGAGCTTGACTCTATCCTAGACGACTATAGCACAGCTATTGTGGAGTTATTAGCACCTCCGCGCGGCTTTCGTACCGGGCTTTGCCCGGCCGTGCTGGCCGCGGTTGGGCCAAATCAAGTACACTGTCGCCTGATAATAATGAGGTCACCCATGGCGCTGAAAGCTACTATTTATAAAGCCACGGTCAATATCGCTGATATGGATCGTCACTTCTACCACGACGCCACGCTTACCCTGGCCCAACATCCTTCTGAAACTGAACAGCGCATGATGCTGCGTCTGCTGGCCTGGATCTGTCATGCCGATGAGCGACTGGTGTTTACCAAAGGCCTGAGCGCCGATGATGAGCCGGAAATCTGGCGACGAAACGATCATAACGGGCTGGAAATGTGGATTGAAATGGGCCTGCCGGATGAAAAACGCATCAAGAAGGCCTGCAACCAGTCACCGCGAGTGGTGCTGTATGCTTACGGCGAACGTGCCGGCCACGTGTGGTGGCAATCGATGCAAGGCAAAGTGGCAAACCACAAAAACCTAAGCATCCGCTTCCTGGATGATGAACAATTAGGCAAACTGGCGGCGTTGGCCAGCCGCAATATGACGCTGCAGGCCACGCTGCAAGAGGGAACTATCTGGCTTTCCGATGCTCAGAATAGTCTGGAAATCCAGTTTGCCGAGTGGCAACAGGCGCAGGTGTGACCGGTGCTTGAACTGTCAAGAAATGTAGCCATACCGGATAACGAAGTGGAATTGACGGCGATCCGCGCGCAGGGCGCGGGTGGTCAGCACGTGAACAAAACCTCAACGGCTATTCATTTGCGCTTTGACATCCGGGCATCCAGCCTGCCAGAGTATTATAAGGAAAGGCTGCTAGCCCTGAATAATCATTTAATTACCGCCGATGGCGTGGTGATTATCAAAGCGCAGGAATATCGCAGTCAGGAATTAAACCGCGAGGCGGCGTTGGCCAGACTGGTCACTTTGATCCAGCAGGCGATGGTGGTAGAGAAAACTCGCAGGGCGACCAAGCCCACCAAAGGGGCAAAATTACGTCGTCTGGAAGGCAAGGTACGGAAAGGCGCGACTAAAGCGCTGCGCGGCAAGATCCGCACTTAAGGACACATGAACACAGTAGGAGAATAACTGTGAAGAAAATAACACTAGCCCTGTTTTTAGCGGCAGGGGCACTTTCGTTACTGGGATGTAATAATCACTACCAGCCGAAGGAACAACCGCTTCAGGCAATGCAACAAAGTTATCAGGGCGTGCTGCCTTGCGCTGACTGCGGTGGTCTGGATACCGCATTATTCCTGGATAAAGACGGTACTTTCGTGCTGCAGGAAACCTATCGCGGCACCAAAAGTGGCGATCAAACCTTTGCCGACTACGGCAAATGGGCGCGTACCGCTGATAAGCTGGTGCTGACCGACAGCCGTGGTGACAAGCGTTATTTCCGCCCGGTGGGGAAAAGTTTGGAAATGCTCGATCAAACCGGCATGCAGATTGAGTCGAAACTGAATTACCGCCTTGATCCGGTAGAAAAAGCTTTGCCTAAAACGCCGATGTCGCTGAAAGGCAGCTACACCTACATGGCGGATGCGGCGGTGTTTAAAGATTGCGCCACCGGCAAAACTTTCCCGGTCGACAATACTATCGCGCTGGAGCAGGGTTATGCCAAGGCGTACAAAACGCCGGGCGAACCGGTGTTCCTGACCCTGAATGGTCACTTTAGCGTTCAGCCGTCAATGGAAGAGGGGTTAACCGAGAAGGCGCTGGTGCCGGACGGTAAAATAGCCTTCGACCGCAGTAAAAATTGCGATAGCAAATAACAGCCATAAAAAAACCCGCCTAGGCGGGTTTTTAGTTTCTGCGATAGCGGATTAGCGCTTGATCTGCCCCAGCAGGAAATCAATGACTTCGCCGGTTTTAATCATTCGCTTCTCGCCGACACGGCGGTTTTTGTACTCAATTTCTTCGCTATCGAGGTTACGATCGCCGATCACGATAGAGTGCGGTACGCCAATCAGTTCCATATCTGCGAACATCACGCCAGGACGTTCTTTACGGTCGTCGAGGATCACGTCGATACCGTGGGAACGCAGAGTGTTGTACAACTCCTCCGCCAGCGCCTGCACGCGGAAGGATTTGTGCATGTTCATTGGCAGAATAGCCACCTGGAATGGCGCGATAGCGTCCGGCCAGATGATGCCGCGCTCGTCATGGTTCTGCTCGATAGCGGCAGCGACCACGCGGGTGACCCCGATACCGTAACAACCCATGGTCAGCACCTGATTACGGCCGTCTTCGCCCTGTACGGTGGCTTTCATCGCTTCCGAGTATTTGGTGCCGAGCTGGAAGATATGGCCCACTTCAATACCGCGTTTGATCAGCAATGTGCCTTTACCGTCCGGGCTGGCATCGCCTTCAACAACGTTACGGATATCGGCAACCTGTGGCAGCGGCAGATCGCGCTCCCAGTTGATGCCGAAGTAGTGTTTGCCGTCGATGTTGGCACCGGCGCCAAAATCACTCATCGCCGCTACGCTGCGATCGGCAACCACGGGAACCTGCAAATTGACCGGGCCGAGTGAACCAGGGCCTGCACCCACGATAGCGCGGATCTCTTCTTCGGTAGCAAAGACCAGAGGAGCTGCAACCTGCGGCAGCTTCTCGGCTTTGATTTCGTTCAGTTCGTGATCGCCACGCACCAACAGGGCAACCAGCTTGTGGCCGCTCTCTTCTTTAGCACGCACCAGCAGCGTCTTGACGGTTTTCGTCACCGGCAGCTGGAATTGCTCTACCAGTTCAGCAATGGTCTTGGCGTTCGGGGTGTCTACAATGCGCAGTTCTTCACTGGCTGCCGCACGCGGTTCAGCCGGTGCAACCGCTTCTGCCAGTTCGATATTGGCGGCAAAGTCGGAGCCGGTGGAAAACACGATATCGTCTTCACCGCTGTCGGCCAGTACCTGGAACTCGTGTGATGCACTACCGCCGATCGAGCCGGTATCGGCATGTACCGGACGGAAGTCCAGGCCCATACGGCTGAAGATTTTGCTGTAGGCTTCGTACATTGCTTCGTAGGTTGCCTGCAGCGACTCCTGCGAGGTATGGAACGAGTAAGCATCCTTCATCAGGAATTCGCGCGAGCGCATAACGCCGAAACGTGGGCGGACTTCATCACGGAACTTGGTCTGAATCTGGAAGAAGTTCAGCGGCAGCTGCTTGTAAGAGCTGATCTCGTTACGGATCAGGTCGGTGATCACTTCTTCGTGAGTTGGCCCCAGTACGAATGGACGATCGCCGCGATCGACAAAGCGCAGCAGCTCAGGGCCATACTGTTCCCAACGGCCGCTTTCCTGCCACAGATCGGCAGGCTGTACTACCGGCATGCAGACTTCGATCGCGTTAGCATTGTTCATTTCTTCGCGAACGATGTTTTCAACCTTTTTCAGAACGCGCAGGCCGGTAGGCAACCAGGTATAAAGACCGGAGGCCAGCTTGCGGATCATCCCGGCGCGCAGCATCAACTGGTGGCTGATCACTTCGGCATCGGCAGGTGTCTCCTTCAGGGTGGAGAGCAGATATTGGCTAGTACGCATGGTGTTTTGGTTCCGTTAGAACTGCAAATTGCAACCGGCTGCCAGTAGTAGGGCAGCCAAAATTTTCGAAAGTAATTTAGTTTACCAGTGCGAGCGGGTTGTCAAAAGAGAGACGGTGGAATTTTAACGCAGGTCGAGAGACAGCACCTCGGTTTGTTGACCCACCACTCGCCAGCGCACGTTGAAATCCAGTAGCCAGACGGCATAATCCCGTTCTGCTGCTTGCCCCTTGCGGTAGGCTGGTCGCGGATCCTGAGCCAGCACCTGGCTGATAAAGCGCCGCAGGTGCGGATAACGCCGCTGATGTTGCAGCAGCTGTTGTTCCGCCTCTGGAGCAAAGCATACCGGCATATCCCCGGAAGGTGCGGCCTGAGCAAAGCCGGCGCGGGCCTGCGGCTGGCTTTCGGCAAACGGCAGATAAGGTTTGATGTCTACTACCGGCGTGCCGTCAACCAGATCGAGACTGCCCAACTCCAGCACCACTTCACCGCCCTGCACCCGTACGCCTTTTAATTCGATCAGTGACATACCGAGCGGATTGGGGCGGAAGGTTGAGCGGGTGGCAAATACCCCCATCCGCGCATTACCGCCGAGGCGGGGTGGCCGGACGGTGGGGCGCCAGCCACCTTCCATGGTTTGATGGAAAATAAACATCACCCACAGATGGCTGAATTCGCTGAGTCCGCGTACCGCTTCCGCCTGATTATAGGGCGGCAGCAGCACTAACTCACTGCCACCGTCTTCGACTAACCCCGGTTGGCGGGGGACGGCGAACTTTTCTTTATACGGTGAACGGATGGTACCGATCTGGTTGAAAACAAATTCGGTCATTTGGACGAAACGTTAAGCGCTGAACCCTGGCAAATGGCCTGTTGGTAACAGCCGGCAACACCGCTGACTATCTGGCAGTCATGCAACAGCACGGCATTGGCCTTCATATAAGAGGCGCGGATTTGCATGCGCTTACGGGCGGTCGCCAGATTCGGTGGTGAGTCCTGAACGGTTGTCTGGCAGGATTCGCCAGAGACTTCACCCAGATCGCGGAATGGTTTGCCCACTAATTCTTCTGCACTTTTGTACAGTTTAACCGGAGCCGGACGCGCTGCTGGCGTGGTTTTGGTCGGAGTGGTTACTGCCGGTTTGCTGGTGCTGTTTGTTGACGGGGGCGCGAAACGCTGCGACGAACACCCGGCCAGCGCAAGCGCTAACAAACAGAGAGGTAAAGCACGCATTGAGATTCCTCTGCCTTGATGGAATAGTTAAGTGGCGCTATTGAAGCAATCTATGGTGGAAATAACAAGACGGGCCGTAGCCCGTCTTACAATTATAGGAATAAATTCGGTAATTAATGATTACCAGCCTTTAACTGCGCCACCGTTAAAGATCTTGTTGGCCGCTTCATTGACTTCGTCAGACTGATAAGCCTGAACGAACTTCTTCACGTTTTCCGCGTCTTTGTTATCTTCGCGGGCAACCAGCAGGTTAACGTACGGTGAGTCTTTATCTTCAACAAACAGGCCGTCTTTTGCCGGCGTCAGGCCAATCTGGCTGGCGTAAGTGGTGTTGATCACCGCCAGAGCGATTTGTTGGTCGTCCAGGGAGCGTGGCAGCTGTGGTGCTTCCAGTTCAACCAGCTTCAGGTTTTTCGGGTTTTCAGTCACGTCCAATACGGTCGGCAGCAGGCCAACACCGTCTTTCAGTTTGATCAGGTTAACCTTCTGCAGCAGCAGCAGGGAACGGCCCAGATTGGTTGGGTCGTTAGGCAGAGCAACCTGAGAACCGTCTTTCAGTTCGTCCAGAGATTTGATTTTCTTGGAGTAACCGGCAATCGGGTAAACGAAGGAGTTGCCGACCGACACCAGCTTGTAGCCGCGATCCTTGATCTGCTGATCCAGGTAAGGTTTGTGCTGGAAGGCGTTCAGATCGATGTCACCTTTGCTCAGCGCTTCGTTTGGCAGCACGTAGTCATTGAAGGTCACCAGTTCGACGTCCAGACCGTATTTCTCTTTTGCCACTTTTTGCGCGATTTCAGCGACCTGCTGTTCGGCACCGACAATGACGCCGACTTTGATATGGTTCGGATCTTTTTCTTCCTGACCGCAGCCTGCCAGAGCCAGAGTACCGATCAGTGCGCCGATTGCCGCGATGGATTTAAATTTTAACGACATATCCCTTCCTCATTAGACTCGCATTTGAAATACGCTGTGTGAGCGCAGTTGCTGTAAAAACTACTTATGGGTAACGGCCTTGACGATCCGGTCACCGAAGAACTGAATCAAATAGACCAGCACCACCAGTAATACTAATACGGTATTCATTACTGTGGCGTTATAACCGATATAACCGTATTGATAGCCAATCTGTCCCAGACCGCCTGCGCCGACTGCGCCACCCATGGCGGAATAACCCACCAAAGTGATCAGGGTGATAGTGGCGGCGTTAACCAGGCCCGGCAGGGCTTCCGGCAGCAGCACCTTCTTGATGATTTGCATCGGGGTAGCCCCCATCGCGCGGGCGGCTTCCACCAGACCGGAAGGTATCTCCAGCAGGGCGTTTTCCACCATACGAGCAATAAAGGGTGCCGCGCCGACGGTCAGCGGTACGATAGCCGCCTGCAGACCGATCGAGGTACCGACGATCAAACGAGTAAATGGAATCATCCACACCAACAGAATAATGAACGGAATGGAACGGAAAACGTTCACCAGTCCGGACAGCGTTCTATAGAGCGTGTTGTTGGCGGCGATTTGCCCCGGGCGGGTGACATACAGCAGCACGCCAACCGGCAGGCCAAGCACGAAACCGAAAAAGCCGGAGACAAAGGTCATCATGACGGTTTCCCACACGCCACGAGCCATTAACCACATCATTGCCTCAGACATAACCCAGAACCTCTACTTTTACCTGATTTTCCTGCAGGAACTTAATCGTTGCCAGCGCGTCTTCATCACTGCCATGCAGCTCTGCCAACATCACGCCGAATTTAACACCGCCGGCATAATCCATCTGTGCACTGATAATGTTGTTATTAACGTTGAAACGACGGGCGGCTTCTGACAGCAGCGGCGCATCAACGGATTGACCGGTGAACTCCAGACGCAACAGGGGCTGACGGCCGCCACTGCGTTCCGGCACCAGACGCTTGGCATAGTCGTCCGGGATATCCAAATGCAGCGTGGCTTGAATAAACTGCTGGGCCAGCGGGGTTTTCGGGTGCGAGAACACTTCGCTGACGCTGTCTTTTTCAATCAACTGACCCTGGCTGATAACCGCAACCTGATCGCAGATGCGTTTCACTACATCCATTTCATGGGTGATCAGCAGGATGGTCAAACCGAGACGACGGTTAATGTCTTTCAGCAGTTCCAGAATGGAGCGGGTGGTTGCTGGGTCCAGCGCGCTGGTGGCTTCATCACACAGCAGGACTTTGGGTTGGCTTGCCAGCGCACGGGCAATTGCCACGCGTTGCTTTTGGCCGCCCGACAGGTTGGCCGGGTAGGCGTCATGTTTGTCTGACAGCCCGACCAGTTCCAGCAATTCGGTTACGCGTTTTTTGATTTCAGCGCGTGGCGTGTTGTCCAGCTCCAGCGGCAATGAAACATTGCCAAACACCGTGCGGGAAGACAACAGGTTAAAGTGCTGGAATATCATACCGATCTGACGGCGAGCGCGCGTCAGTTCGCCTTCGGACAGCGAGGTCAGATCCTGTCCATCAACCAGTACCTGGCCGGAGGTAGGACGCTCAAGCATGTTGGCGCAGCGGATTAACGTACTTTTACCGGCGCCTGATGCACCGATAACGCCATAAATTTGCCCGGCAGGGACGTGAAGAGTCACGTCAGAGAGCGCGGTAATGGTGCGCGAACCCTGCTGGAACACTTTGGTGATGTTAGAAAGTTTAATCATATTCTTCTTATTTTAGCGTGGTTGCCCGTGGCTAGATAAAAGTAAACCCTGGCGTGGACCAAGGTATGAGTCAGATGTTAAGGCGTCTAGACGTCCAAGTCAACGATCAACGCTGTTCTCTGCCGTTCTCAGTGCCGGGTAAAACATGCGATACTGTCGGCGTTTTCAGGCCCTCAGGAGCAAACCGGTGACACAAAGCGTTCCAGCAATTTTTCTCGATCGTGATGGCACGATTAATGTCGATCATGGCTACGTTCATGAAATCGATAATTTCCACTTTATAGATGGCGTGATTGACGCCTGTCGCGAGCTCAAAAAGATGGGCTTTGCTCTGGTATTGGTGACCAACCAGTCCGGCATCGCGCGCGGCATGTTCAGCGAAGACCAATTTATGTACCTGACCGAGTGGATGGACTGGTCGCTGGCCGATCGCGATGTTGACCTGGACGGTATCTATTTCTGTCCACATCTTCCTGATGCAGTAGTAGAAGAGTTCCGTCAGGTGTGCGACTGCCGTAAACCTCAGCCGGGCATGTTGCTGCAAGCGCAGCAGGAATTGAACATTGATATGGCTGCTTCTTATATGGTTGGCGACAAACCGGAAGATATGCAGGCAGCAATAGCGGCAGGCGTCGGGACTAAAGTACTGGTGCGTACCGGCAAACCTGTCACTGAACAAGGTGAGAAACTGGCGGATTGGGTGATAAACAGCCTGGCAGACCTGCCGGCAGCCATCAAAAAGCGGGTTTAGTAGGCGTTGTGCGTGAATAGTGAGCGGTCAGATGGAAAGTGAATATAAACCCTTGTCATTCTGAACCAGCTCCCTATAATGCGCCTCCATCGACACGGAACATGTGAAT
>NZ_SWDE01000007.1 GCF_013337185.1 Serratia proteamaculans | reverse complement strand
AGTGATTGCTGCAGTCAGGGTAGTTTTACCGTGGTCAACGTGGCCGATAGTACCAACGTTAACGTGCGGTTTGGAACGTTCAAATTTTTCTTTAGACACGGCTATATTCCTTACTCTTATGCTCTCCCCTCATGGAGAGAGCACTGATCAATGTGTTAAACCCGAAAGCTTATTTACCACGGGCTTCAATAACGGCCTGAGCGACGTTGTTCGGCGCATCATCGTACTTCAGGAACTCCATGGAGTAAGAAGCACGGCCTTTGGTCAGAGAACGCAGTTGAGTTGCGTAACCGAACATCTCGGACAACGGAACTTCAGCGTGAATCTGAACGCCAGTAGCGTTGGATTCCTGACCTTTCAGTTGACCACGACGACGGCTAAGGTCACCGATGACGTCACCAGTGTTCTCTTCCGGCGTTTCAACTTCAACCTTCATGATTGGCTCAAGCAAAACAGGTTTCGCTTTCTTAAAGCCATCTTTAAAGGCGATAGAAGCGGCCAGTTTAAACGCCAATTCGGAGGAGTCAACATCGTGGTAAGAACCGAAATGCAGACGCACACCGAGATCAACTACCGGGTAACCGGCCAGTGGACCTGATTTAAGCTGTTCCTGAAGGCCTTTATCAATGGCAGAGATGTATTCCGTTGGGATCACACCACCTTTAATGTCATTGATGAACTCGTAGCCTTTCGGATTCGAGCCCGGCTCCAGTGGGTACATGTCGATCACAACGTGACCATACTGACCACGACCACCAGACTGCTTGGCGTGTTTACCTTCGATATCGGTAACTTTCGAACGAATCGCTTCACGGTAAGCAACCTGAGGTTTGCCCACGTTAGCTTCAACGTTGAATTCACGACGCATACGGTCAACCAGGATGTCCAGGTGAAGTTCACCCATACCTGCGATGATAGTCTGACCTGATTCTTCGTCAGTCCATACGCGGAATGATGGATCTTCCTTCGCCAGACGGCCCAGAGCCAGACCCATTTTTTCCTGGTCAGCTTTGGTTTTTGGTTCAACTGCAACGGAGATTACCGGCTCAGGGAACTCCATGCGCTCCAGAATGATCACGTTGTTCGGATCACACAGAGTGTCACCGGTAGTCACGTCTTTCAGACCGATAGCTGCAGCGATGTCGCCTGCGCGAACTTCTTTGATCTCTTCACGCTTGTTAGCGTGCATCTGAACGATACGGCCCAGACGTTCACGCTGAGATTTCACTGGGTTAAATACAGTGTCACCTGAGTTAACAAGACCGGAGTAAACACGGAAGAACGTCAGGTTACCCACGAATGGGTCAGTAGCGATTTTGAACGCCAGAGCAGAGAACGGCTCAGCATCGTCAGAACGACGAACTGCTGGAGTGTCTTTACCGTCATCCAAAATACCGTTGATTGCTTCAACGTCAGTTGGTGCTGGCAGATACTCAACAACAGCATCCAGCATTGCCTGTACGCCTTTGTTTTTAAACGCAGAACCACAGGTAACGAGGATGATTTCGTTTTTCAGAACGCGCTTACGCAGAGAAGCTTTGATCTCTTCTTCAGTCAGCTCTTCGCCGCCAAAGAATTTCTCCATCAGCTCGTCAGAACCTTCAGCAGCGGATTCAACCAGCTTCTGACGCCATTCTTCAGCCAGTTCTTGCATATCAGCCGGGATCTCTTCGTATTCGAAGGTCACGCCCTGATCGGCTTCGTTCCAGTTGATGGCTTTCATTTTCACCAGGTCAACAACACCGGTGAATTTCTCTTCTGCGCCGATAGCCAGCTGCAGAGGAACCGGAGTTGCGCCCAGACGTTTTTCAATCTGATCAACAACTTTCAGGAAGTTAGCACCCATGCGGTCCATTTTGTTAACGAACGCGATGCGTGGAACTTTATATTTGTTAGCCTGACGCCATACGGTTTCAGACTGTGGCTGAACGCCACCAACTGCACAGTAAACCATTACCGCGCCATCAAGAACACGCATGGAACGTTCTACTTCGATGGTGAAGTCAACGTGTCCTGGGGTGTCGATGATGTTGATGTGGTGTGCGTCGAACTGCTTAGCCATACCAGACCAGAAACAGGTAGTCGCAGCGGACGTGATGGTAATACCACGTTCCTGCTCCTGCTCCATCCAGTCCATGGTAGCAGCGCCGTCGTGCACTTCACCGATTTTGTGGTTTACACCGGTGTAGAACAAAACACGTTCGGTAGTGGTCGTTTTACCGGCGTCGATGTGGGCGCTGATACCGATGTTACGATAGCGCTCAATGGGTGTTTTACGAGCCATTTGATTCCTCTATTGCCTTAGGCGTTCAAGTTCAGTTAACCCAAGCGGGTTGGCTTCTTGAAGCGCCCGCTTGGTTAGCATAACTACTGCGTGGCAATTACCAGCGGTAGTGGGCGAACGCCTTGTTGGCTTCTGCCATACGGTGAACGTCTTCACGTTTCTTAACAGCAGAACCTTTGTTCTCAACTGCATCAGAAAGTTCGTTCGCCAAGCGCAGAGCCATGGATTTATCACCGCGTTTACGAGCAGCATCAACGATCCAGCGCATTGCCAGAGCATTACGACGGACCGGGCGGACTTCAACTGGTACCTGATAAGTAGAACCACCAACGCGGCGCGACTTAACTTCTACAGTCGGGCGAACGTTGTCGAGAGCTACTTCAAAAGCTTCCAGGTGATCTTTACCAGAACGCTGAGCCAGGGTTTCCAGCGCGGTATAGACGATTGCTTCTGCAGTAGATTTTTTACCATCTACCATCAGGATGTTTACAAATTTGGCCAACAGTTCGGATCCGAACTTAGGATCTGGAAGGATTTTACGTTGGCCGATTACGCGACGACGTGGCATGGAAATACTCCGTTGTTAATTCAGGATTGTCCAAAACTCTACGAGTTTATTTTGACATTAAAGTGAAAATGTTTGGCCTTACTTAACGGAGAACCATTAAGCCTTTGGCTTCTTCACGCCGTACTTGGAACGAGCTTGCTTACGGTCTTTAACACCGGAGCAGTCAAGTGCACCACGGACGGTGTGGTAACGCACACCTGGCAAGTCTTTTACACGACCGCCACGGATCAGGATCACGGAGTGCTCCTGCAGGTTATGACCTTCACCGCCGATGTAGGAGGTAACTTCAAAACCGTTAGTCAAACGCACACGGCATACTTTACGCAGTGCGGAGTTTGGTTTCTTAGGAGTGGTGGTATATACGCGAGTACATACGCCACGTTTCTGCGGGCAAGCTTCCAGCGCTGGAACGTTGCTTTTAGCAGCCTTCACAGAGCGTGGTTTGCGTACCAGCTGATTAATTGTTGCCATTAAAAAGCTCCTGGTTTTTGCTTCGTTTGTTGCTTCGTAAACATGTGATAAATCCCCCCGTATGCACTACAGGCAAAGTACGGGACGCAGAATTTTATGGCTGAGTAGTAGAGGTGTCAAGAAATATACAACATTACTCTCATCACCAGGACATTTGGCTGCGATGCTTTTCGGTTAATTCAACGAAGTGATTATAGCCGATGACAGTGATTTTGTGCGAAAAATGACCAATCAGGCCTCTGGCCTCCAGGTCATCTTGCAGTGCATAAAGGGATATGGGGGCATTAAGCAGCAATTCAAGATGCGCACTACCGGCCAGGCCGGCCAGCACACCATCCTGTAACAGCAGCAGGTCGTCGCCCGCGGCTGTCAGGCGTAGCAACGCAGGCAAATCGCATTGAGTGGGGGAACGGCTAAGGGTATACAGCATCAGAATTTCCTAAAAAGTCATCACCGCATCATAGCCGGCCAATTGCTGGCGCAGCGCATCCGGTGCCAATACCTCGGCGTCCAGCACCCAGTCAGTCACCTGACTCAGACCCCGTTCCTGCAAGGATGCCTGGCACAGATAACACTGTTCAACGTCATACAATGGCAGTACACCAAAGGTGGCGATGTAATTGCGAGCGAGGATTTTTTCCGGTTGCTGCCCCGGCAATAGCTGCAATACGCCGTCACCGATAAAAAACACGCCCAGATCTTCGCTCAGCGCTGAGGTGGCCAGTAACGCATCAAGCCCTTCCCTGCCGCCTGCGTTGCCGTGAGGCCCCTGGGTAAAAACAAAAGCAACTCGTTTCATAAATTCTCTCAGAACTGCACCAGGCGGTCACTGCTCAGCGCAGCCTCAGCCAGTGAGCCTAACCCGCTGAGGATAAAACCCGGCTGCAGGTTGGCCACAGGCAGCCCCTGCTGTGCAGCCTCCTGCTCATCGGTTACCCCACGTCGCAACGCAGCTGCCACGCAGACATTGAGCTCGATGCCATGTTGCTGCGCCAATTGTGCCCAGCCACGAACCAAATCAAACTCATCACCGGCAGGCGCTGTCAGCTGGTTGGCGTTCAACACCCCTTCACGGTAAAAAAACACGCTGGAGAGGCGATGTCCTTTCGCCAGCAGAGCCTGAGCAAACTGATAGGCGCTACTGGCCTGCTGGGTGCCATACGCCGGACCGGTGACCACAAGGCAGTAATTCAGCATCAGCGTTCGGTTCCCACCAGGTCGCCGCTTTTGAACTGGCGGATATACAGATAGACGGTGTGCTTGGAGATATTCAGACGATCCGCCACCTGATTAATCGCATCCTTGATGTCAAAAATGCCCTTCTCATAGAGGTTCAGCACCACCTGACGATTTTTGGCATTGTTGGAAACGTTGCGATCGGCATTAACTTCTTCGATGGTGAACTCCAGCGTTTGTGCCACCAGATCGTCAACGGAGGACGCAAAGTTGACCGAAGGGGCCACTTCCTGGGTTTCCGGCGGCATAAATGTCTGCATCACCTGCGAGAAAGGCACGTCGAGGTTCATGTTGATACACAGCAGGCCGATCACTCGCTGCTCGCGATTGCGGATGGCAATAGTCACCGACTTCATCAGCACACCGCTCTTGGCGCGAGTAAAATAGGCCTGCGATACGCTACTGTCATTGCCGGCCATGTCATGCAACATGCGCAGCGCCAGATCGGTAATCGGCGAACCGATTTGCCGCCCGGTATGCTCACCGTTGGCAATACGTACCGCCGAGCATTTCAAGTCTTCCAGTGCGTGCAGCACGATCTCACAATGCCCACCGATTAACATCGCCAGGCCATCAACTACCGCTTCGTAAGACTTCAAAATTTCATGATCCGTTTGGGTAAACGGACGTTCGTTCAGCAAATCAAGTTCGCTGGCTTCGCTGGATAAAAGCGAATTAGACATCGAAAATACCACCCTCAAAGATCGCCTGTGCCAGGGGGCGCAGCTAAAACTGCTCGTGCGGGTTCCCTTCCACAGGCGGCACACCCTTGTGATTCCGCAGGGTGGCTGGCTGATATCAGTCTGAAACAGCACAATGTGCGTCCGCCGGCCTTGACGGCCAGGAACAGTTTTAGGTACACGCCCTAAGGGGCAGGCGCATGACTTATAAGTCCGGATAATTAGTCTAGCAAAACAGCCAGAGTAAAGCCCTTGCGTTTGCGCGTGGTATTGACGTTAAGCCCGATGCCCGGCAGGCGTCAAGCGATCAGTGGGGGAGGAAGTAAAAGTTACGCCTGATTTAGCAGGCTGAAATGAACACCGCCGCGAAGAATGTTCGCGGCGGTGTGGGACTCAGACAGACTTACTGCGCTTTGGCATCAGCCGCTGCGTCAGCCGGTTTCTCAGCCTTGGCGTCCGCTTTCGGCGCGGCTTTCACATCCAGCAGCTCGACGTCGAACACCAGAGTGGAGTTAGCCGGAATACCCGGGACGCCAGTTTTACCGTAGGCCAGCGCCGGTGGGATAACCAGCTTGATTTTGCCGCCTTTCTTGATGTGTTTCAGGCCTTCAGTCCAGCCTGGGATCACACCGTCCAGACGGAATGACAGTGGCTCACCACGGGTATAAGAGTTATCAAACTCGGTACCGTCGGTCAGGGTGCCCTTGTAGTTCACCACAACGGTATCGCTGTCTTTAGGCGCCGCGCCGGTACCTGGTTTCTCTACCTGATACAGCAGGCCAGACTCGGTTTTCTTCACGCCTTTTTCTTTAGCGAAGGTATCACGGTACTTGGTGCCTTTCGCTTCGTTATCTTTCGCGTCCTGCTCCATCTTCGCCTGAGCGGAAGCCTTCACGCGTGCTTCAAAGCTCTGCAGGGTTTTTTCGATATCTGCATCGTTCAGCTTGCTTTTGTTAGCAAAAGCGTCCTGAACGCCTGAGATCAACTGGTCTTTGTCCAGTTTAATGCCCAGTTTTTCTTGCTCTTTCAGCGAGTTGTCCATGTAACGGCCCAGGGATGCACCCAGTGCGTAAGCCGCTTGCTCGTCATCGCTCTTGAACTTGCCAGTGCTTGGTGCCGCATCGGCAGCTTTAGCCGCTTCTGCTGGTTTAGCTGCATCAGCAGCCATAACCTGGGTCGCATTCAAAGCAAAAGCCATGGTGGTTGCCAGAAGCGTGACTTTAAACAAAGATTTCATCCATTTCTCCAGTGTCTGAAGCGATGCCCCAAACAATCATTAAGTAAGATAACCGGGCTACTATAGCTGTCCGAAACAAAACAAAACAGTCACACAGGTAACCAATCGAGTCAAAGTGTGACTCCAGCTTTAAACAGAAGTTTCCTTTAATCTGCTACCCATATGATAAATCAGATTTTTCCATCATCCGATGCCCAACGGTAACAAATCTGCTCAAGGTAAGCGCTCTATTTTTCAGCACTTTACACAGTGCTGTGACGCGTTCGGTTATCGCACCCGCGAAACGGGGTGAAATAGCGCAGCGCAAAGCCGGCGGCAGCTGTTAACATAGCGTCAGATTCAGGATTAAACCGCGTCAGAGGTAGCACCATGCACAACGCCGATAACCACAGCCTGTTACTGCGGCTGGAAGAGTTGGAGAGTCGTCAGGCCTTCCAGGAAGTCACCATCGAAGAGCTCAATCAGATCGTGGTGCAGCACCAGTTTGAAATGCTGAAATTACAAGAGCACCTGCGCGTGCTGACCGATAAACTGCGTTCTAGCCAAACGTCAATGATCGCTTCACAGTCGGAAGAAACTCCTCCGCCACATTATTGATAAACCATAAAAAAGGGCAGCCCCAGGGCCGCCCTTTTTTGCCGTTACAGCATTGCGATTAGTGGCAACCGCAACCGCCGTTACCGCAACCGCCTTTCTTGGCCGGAGCCTGGTCGTGTGCATGGTCATGATCGTGGTCATGGCCATGACCGCCGCAGCAGCCGTCACCGTGTTCATGGTCGTGGTGATGATCGTGCTCGCCATGTACGTGGCCGTGCGCCAGTTCTTCAGCGGTAGCTTCGCGGATCGCGACAACTTCCACGTTGAAGTTCAGGTTCTGACCCGCCAGCATGTGGTTACCGTCAACCACTACGTGGTCGCCATCCACTTCGGTGATTTCGACCGGCACTGGGCCCTGATCGGTATCAGCCAGGAAGCGCATACCCACTTCCAACTCGTCAACGCCCATAAAGACGTCTTTCGGCACGCGCTGCACCAGGTTTTCGTCGTAGTTGCCGTACGCATCGTTAGCGCCAACATTCACGTCAAAACGATCGCCCGCTTCGTGGCCTTCGAGTGCTTTTTCCAGACCCGCAATCAGTGAACCATGCCCATGCAGATAGTCCAGCGGCGCACTCACCGGAGACTCATCAACCAAAACACCGTCTTCTGTACGTACTTGGTAAGCCAGGCTGACCACCAAGTCTTTTGCTACTTTCATGATATCTCCTACCGTTGGATACTTGGACGCAACCGTCATGGGGGCCGCGCCTTAACCGGACAGATTGTATCGGAAATCTTTCCCGCTGTACCCTTCAGCATAAAAAATCGCGCCCGATAACGCTACTCCGGATGGAAAATACCGATCACCTGCTCCTGCGGCCGGACGTGCTTTTCCACCTGTTCTTCGGTCTGCCGCTGGTGATGGCCGCACTTGACGCACTCCACCACTTCGACCTGGTCTTCACGCCAAACTGCCAGCGTATCCATAGCCTTACAGCTCGGGCAGACCGCTCCGGCGATAAATCTTTTACGTGTTGCAGACATCTCAGTGCTCCAAATTATTCGTATTCATCCCAGCCGTCGAACTGGCGACTCTCTTTTTGCATTTCTCGGTGGAAAAGTTCTTCCAACTCACGCCGCGCTTCTTTCACGCGGGAAATTTGCGCCACATCGCCGTGATGCGGCGGCATCAATTCACGCAGCATACGCATGTCCAGCCGGCGGAAGTGCTGTTGCGCGCGGTAGGCCTGATGGGGATGCATGCCTAACTCCATCAGTGCCTTTCGCCCCAGTTCCAGCGCGCTGGAGAAGGTTTCGCGGCTGAACTGCTTGACCCCGGCCTGCAGCAATTCGTGCGCCTCCACGCGACCGCGTGCTCGCGCCAAAATGCTCAGGTCGGGGAAATGTTGCTGGCACAGGCGCACGATTTCCATGGTGTCTTCCGGCTCATTACAGGTGATCACGATCGACCTGGCCTTGGTCGCACCGGCCGCACGCAGCAGCTCCAGTTCGGTGGCGTCGCCGTAATAGACCTTGTAACCGTAGCGGCGCAGCACGCCAACGGCGCTGACATCGCGCTCCAATACGGTGATGCGCATTTTGTTGGCCATCAGCAATCGGCCGATCACCTGACCAAAGCGCCCGAAGCCGACGATGATCACCTGCGGGTCATCGTCCTCCACATACGGCGTCTCTTCGTCTTCATCCCTGGCGTTGTATCGCCGTACCAGAATGCGGTCAATAATTTGCATCAACAGTGGCGTAGTCATCATCGACAATGTCACTACCACCAGCAACAGCGCGAGTTGATCGGACTGCAGTACTTTCTGCGTGCCCGCCGCCGAAAACAGGACGAAGGCAAACTCTCCGCCCTGGCTAAGCACGCCGGCAAACTGCAAACGCACCGAACTGCGCAGGCCAAAAATACGCGACAGCGAATACAGTATCCCCGACTTGATCGCCACCAGCAGCACCACACCCAGCAGCACTTCGGCCAGATGGGTATAGAGTACGCCGATATTCAGCGCCATGCCCACCGAGATAAAGAACAGCCCCAGCAGCAGCCCCTTGAACGGCTCGATTGAAATCTCCAGCTCATGGCGATATTCACTCTCGGCCAGCAACACGCCGGCGATAAAGGTGCCGAGCGCCATCGACAGACCGAGCGCATCCATAAACAGCGCCGCCCCCAGCACCACCAGCAGAGCGGCCGCGGTGAATATTTCACGTACCCCGGAAGAGGCGATATAGCGGAACAGTGGCCGCAACAGGAACCGCCCGCCAATCAGCATGCCGCCGAACGCCGCCACCTTGAGTGCAATTTGTGCCCAGTCGTCACTGCTGCCACCGGCCCCGGCGAGAATGGGGATCAGCGCCAGCGCCGGGATCACCGCCATATCCTGGAACAGCAGCACCGAGAACCCCAGTTGGCCGCCTTCATTGCGGTTCATGCCTTTCTCGCGCATCAGCTGCAGCGCCATGGCAGTTGACGACATCGCCAGCCCGATACCGCCTATCACGGCGGCCTGCCAGGCAAAATGCGTCAGGTAAAGCAGAGCTCCCAGCACCGCGGCGGTAATCAGCACCTGCCCGGCACCGACGCCAAAGATTGAACGCCGCAATTCCCACAGCTTGCTGGGGTTCAGCTCCAGCCCGATGATAAACATCAGGAACACCACGCCCAGTTCGGAAAAGTGAAGGATCTCGTCGACATCGCGAATGAAACCCAGCCCCCAGGGGCCGATGGCAATGCCGGCGATCAGGTAGCCCAATACCGCGCCAATACCCAGGCGGCGCGCAATCGGCACCGTGACCACCGCAGCGAACAGAAACAGTAAAATTGCGGTCAGTAAGGTTGAGCCTTCCATGTTTACCTCCCTCCGTGTGGCAGCGGGTTGCGCAGCCAGTCGCCATACGCCGTGGCATGGCTTTCCAGCACCTCCGGCTTCTGCCGACGTGCCCAATACACCAGCATCGGCGTCAGCCAGTGCATATGGCACATGGCGGCGGTCAACTCAAACGGGCGCAAAATATCTTCTATCGGATAGCGGTTATAACCGCCGGTACGGTAGGCTCCCTCCGGTTCACCGGTGGTGATCACCGAACGCCAGTACTTTCCCGCCAGCGCATTGCCCCCCATGCCGCTGGCAAAACCACGCGACAGCACGCGGTCCAGCCATTCTTTCAGCAGGGCCGGGCAACTGTAGGTATAGAGAGGATGTTGAAAAACAATGACCTGATGTTCACGCAGCAGTTGTTGTTCGTGGTGAATATCAATAAAAAAATCAGGATAGTGCGCGTATAAATCGTGCACGGTGACATGTTCCAACTGCTGTGCCGGTCGAAGCAAAACCCGATTCGCGACCGAGTCCTGGGATTCCGGATGGGCATACAGCAGCAAGACCTTCGGCGGCTGCGACATCATTCCCCTCCAAAGCGTCGTCAGGGTAGCGGTTTTCCGTTACCATGCTCCGCAAAGACTAATAATAGGACAGTCTGCGTCCTGTTAACTTAGAACTCATTCAATTTAACATACTCTGAACATACGGCACTTTATGATTGTATTTTCCTCGCTACAAATCCGACGCGGCACCCGCGTCCTGTTGGACAACGCCACGGCGACGGTTAATCCAGGTCAGAAGGTCGGCCTGGTGGGTAAAAACGGCTGCGGCAAATCTACGCTGCTGTCATTGCTGAAGGGCGAGATGGCCGCGGATGGCGGCAGCTACACCTTTCCCAGCAACTGGGCCCTGGCCTGGGTTAATCAGGAAACACCGGCGCTGGACGTCCCCGCGCTTGAGTATGTGATCGACGGCGACCGCGAATTCCGCCAGCTTGAAGCCGAACTGCAGGTGGCAAACGATAAAAACGACGGCCACGCCATCGCCACGCTGCACGGCAAACTCGATGCCCTTGATGCCTGGACCATCCGTTCACGCGCCGCCAGCCTGCTGCACGGTCTGGGCTTTTCCAACGAACAGTTGCTCAATCCGGTACGCGCCTTCTCGGGCGGTTGGCGTATGCGTCTGAACCTGGCACAAGCGTTGGTCTGTCGTTCAGACCTGCTGCTGCTCGACGAACCCACCAACCACCTGGATTTGGACGCGGTGATCTGGCTGGAACGCTGGTTGAAAAACTACCCAGGCACGCTGGTGCTGATTTCGCACGACCGCGATTTCCTCGATCCGATCGTCGATAAAATTCTGCATATCGAACAAGAAACCATTAACGAATATACCGGTAACTACTCCTCGTTCGAACGTCAACGTTCGACCAAACTGGCACAGCAGCAGGCGCTGTACCAGAACCAACAGGAGAAAGTGGCGCACCTGCAAAGCTATATTGACCGCTTCCGCGCGCAGGCCACCAAGGCCAAGCAGGCGCAAAGCCGTATCAAAATGCTTGAACGCATGGAGTTGATCGCACCGGCCCACGTCGATAACCCGTTCAGCTTCAGCTTCCGTCAGCCGGAAAGCCTGCCCAACCCGCTGCTGCGCATGGAAAAGGTCAGCGCCGGTTATGGCGACAAGGTGATCCTGAACTCGATCAAACTGAACCTGGTGCCCGGCTCACGTATCGGTCTGCTGGGCCGTAATGGCGCCGGTAAATCCACCCTGATCAAAATGCTGGCCGGTTCGCTGGAGCCGCTGAGCGGTGAAATCGGTCTGGCGAAAGGGATCAAACTGGGTTACTTCGCCCAGCATCAGTTGGAGTTCCTGCGCGCCGACGAATCCCCGCTGCAGCATCTGAGCCGCATCGCTCCCCGGGTGCTGGAACAGCAGTTGCGCGACTACCTGGGCGGCTTTGGCTTCCAGGGCGATAAGGTCACCGAGGCCACCGAGCGTTTCTCCGGCGGCGAAAAAGCCCGGCTGGTACTGGCGCTGATTGTCTGGCAGCGTCCTAACCTGCTGCTGCTCGATGAACCGACCAACCACCTGGATCTGGATATGCGCCAGGCGCTGACCGAAGCGCTGATCGACTTCGAAGGTGCGTTAGTGGTGGTTTCGCACGACCGTCACCTGTTGCGCTCCACTACCGACGATCTCTATCTGGTGCACGATGGCCAGGTGGAAGTATTCGACGGTGACTTGGACGACTATCAGCAATGGCTGGTCGACCTGCAACGCCAGGAAAACCAGCAGGACGCGCCGGACAAGGAAAACAACGCCAACAGCGCGCAAGCCCGTAAAGATCAGAAACGTCGGGAAGCCGAGTTCCGTAGCCAGACTCAGCCTCTGCGCAAGCAGATTGCCAAGCTGGAACAGCAGATGGAAAAACTGAGTGCCAAACTGGCGGCGGTGGAAGAGAAGCTGGCGGACTCCGCGTTGTACGACATCAGCCGCAAGGCCGATTTAACGCTTTGTCTGCAACAGCAAAGCCAGGCCAAATCCGCGTTGGAAGAAACGGAAATAACCTGGCTGGATGCGCAAGAGCAGTTGGAACAGTTCACCAACGAGTTTGACCTTTAAGGCCTCTGCCCTTACGCCTTGTAGAAAGGCTTATCCCCCAGAATGGTCGCGCGGTGCATAATGCGCCGCTGCGGCAGATAATCCGCGTTGGCGTAATGCTGCGTCACGCGGTTATCCCAGATGGCAACGTCATTTTCCTGCCAGCGCCAGCGCACCTGGAACTCCGGCTTGGTAATGTGGGCGAACAGGAAGTTCAGCAGCGCGTCGCTCTCCTTCGGTGCCAAATCAACAATCCGCGTAGTGAAACCTTCATTGACGAACAGAGCCTGCCGGCCGCTGACCGGATGCGTGCGCACCACCGGATGCAACAACGGCGGGTTTTTCTGTACCGCTACCTGCCAGCGCTGACGTTCTTCTTCACTGCCACGATGCTTGTGCTCCGGGAATGACTTGGTGAAGTCATGCTCCGCCTTCAGCCCGGCCAGCAATTGTCTGAACGGCTCAGACAAGGCTTCATAGGCCGCAATGCCACTGGCCCACAGCGTATCGCCACCGGTGGAGGGCAGGGTTTTCGCCGCCAGAATCGCCCCCAGCGGCGGGTTTTCGATAAAGGTCACGTCGGTGTGCCAGTTATCGTTGTCCGGCGGATTATTGTCATGGGTATCCAGCACGATAATCTCTTTCACCTCGGCGGCTTGCGGGTAGACCGGATGGATATGCAGATCGCCGAAGCGACCGGCCAAATTACGCTGTTGCAGCGGCGTGATTGGCTGATTGCGCAAGAACAGCACCTGGTGCTTCAACAGCGCATGGTAAAGCTGTTCGAACTGGCCATCGCCCAACGGGCGCGCCAGCTCAACGTTTTCCACCAGCGCACCGATATAAGGCCCCAACGGGGTGATACTTAAACGTTCGTTCATTGGTTTACTCCGTGCCACGGGGTCAATCGACGCTGCAAGGCGCGTAACCCCAGCTCCAGCCCAAATGCAATAATCGCAATCACCCCGATACCGGCCAGCACCACGTCGGTAGCCAGAAACTCACCGGCGGATTGCACCATAAATCCCAGGCCGCGGGTGGCGGCGATCAGTTCTGCGGCCACCAGCGTCGACCAGCCGACCCCCAGCCCAATTCGGATGCCGGTTAATATCTCCGGCAAGGCGCTAGGCAGCACCACAAAACGCAGCAGCTGCCAACGGTTTGCCCCCAGCGCTCGGGCGGCCCGCACGCGAACCTGCGCCACGCTGCGCACACCGGCTACGGCAGACAGCGTCACCGGGGCGAAGATCGCCAGATAAATCAGCAAGATTTTCGAGGTTTCGCCAATGCCGAACCAAATCACCATCAGCGGTAAATAGGCCAGCGGCGGCACCGGGCGGTAAATCTCAATCAACGGATCGAGAATGCCGCGCACCGTATCATTGAGTCCCATGGCGATACCCACCGGCACGCCGATAATCACCGCCGCCAACAGCGCCACCAGAATACGCCCCAGGCTAGCGGCCAAATGCTGCCATAGCGTGGCGTCCATAAAGCCTTGCGGGCTGGCGATGGTAATCAGTTGATGCAGCACCTGCTGCGGTGCCGGCAGGAATAACGGGCTGATCAGGTTCAGCGCGGTCACGCCCCACCAGATGGCCAAGACCACCAGTAGGGTGGCACTGCTTAGCCAAACGTTACGCGGCACACTAAAACGACGCGTCGGTGCTGCAGCCTGCGGCTGAGACACCTCTTTGAGAGCGGAGTGCAGACTCATAGCAAGGCCTCGCGCTGTTGAAAGACTTTGCCCAGCACATATTCGCGCTGCGCGATAAATTCGGGGTCGGACTTAATCGAACGGCAGGCCTCGCCGTCGGCATAGCGTTGGCCAAAGTTAAGCGCCAGGCGCTCCACCACCTGCCCCGGCCCTGGCGACAGCAGCAACAGTTCACTGGCCAGGAACACCGCTTCTTCGATGTCGTGGGTGATCAGCAACACCTGCTTGCCGCTATCACGCCAAATGGTCAGCAGCAGTTCCTGCATTTGCTCGCGGGTAAAAGCGTCCAGCGCGCCGAACGGTTCATCCAGCAACAGCAGGCGCGGGTCGGCGGCCAGTGCACGGGCAATGCCCACCCGTTGACGCATACCGCCGGAGAGCTGCCAGATAAAGTGCTGCCCATAACCGGCCAACCCGACACGTTGCAACATCTCTTGCGCTACCTGACGTCGCTGCTGTTTGCCGACACCGGCCAATTGCAGACCAAACTCCACGTTATCCACCACGTTGCGCCACGGCAGTAAACCCTCATGCTGGAACACCACGCCCCGCTCGGCTCCGGGGCCGTTAACGGTCGTTCCATCAAGCGTGATGCTGCCAGCTGAAGGCTCAATAAACCCGGCGATCAAATTCAGCAGCGTGGTCTTGCCGCAGCCCGAAGGCCCGAGTACCACCACCAGTTGCCCGGCGGCAATCTGGAAAGAGACGTCGCGCAGCGCGGGGCGCCCCTGATATTCTGCTGAAAGGTGATTAACGTTTAACATTCTGCTCCCCTACGACTGCGGCGCAGCCTGCACCTGTTTTACAAACCGATCGGTGACGTAGGCACTGTAATCGCTGTCGACCTGCGGAATTTTGCCCTGCTGTTTAAGGAACTCGGCAGTATCGCGAATAGCCTTGTCCACCGGCTGGCCAAGTTGGGTTATTTGCTCCGCCACCGGCAAATAGGTATTGCCCTTCACCAGCACCGGTATCTGTTCTTCCGGTACGCCGCTCAAGCGGGCCAGCGTGCTGAGATTGCCCTTGTCCTTCAGCCACTGCTCCGGCTGCGCCAGATAGGCTTTTTGCGCGTTCAGCGCGCTGGCGGCAAAGGCAGTCACCACTTCCGGGTGTTTTTCGGCAAAGTCTTTGCGCACTACCCAAACGTCGAGCGTCGGGGCGCCCCATTGTCCAACCTGGGCGGAATCGGTCAGTACCTTGCCCTGCTTGGCTAATTCATTCACCACCGGTGCCCAGACGTAGGCCCCGTCGATATCACCACGCTGCCAGGCAGCGGCAATGGCCGGCGGTTGCAGATTAAGAATCTTGACCTGTTCAGGCTTGATGCCCCAATGCTTCAGCGAGGCCAGCAGGCTGTAGTGAGTGGTTGAGATAAAGGGCACGGCGATACGCTTGCCGATCAAATCCTGCGGGCTTTTGATCTCTTTTTTCACCACCAGGGCTTCGGAGCTGCCGAGCTGGGAGGCGATCAGGAAGACTTCGATAGGGAGTTTTTGGCTGGCGGCCACCGCCAGTGGGCTGGAGCCGATATTACCGATTTGCACGTCACCGGAAGCCAACGCACGTAGCACGCTGGATCCGCTGTCGAATTTACGCCAGTCAACGGTAGCGCCGGATTGTTTGGCGAAGCTGTTTTCCGCCTGCGCCACCTTGGCGGGTTCCGCCGACGTCTGGTAAGCCACGGTCACGTCCACCGCATAAGCGCTGGCTGCGCTGAGTGACAACACCAAAAGTGCCGCGCTGCGTAATGAAAACAGTTTGCTCGCCATGTTCCACTCCGTTGATAAAAGTCTGTTCAGTTGCTGACAGTTTTATCTGAGCGGTGACGAGCTATAAAAGAATAAAAAAAACTGCGTTATTACTTATGGGAATATGAATTCTTTCAACCTTTTTCGGACAGGGCATACCAGACACTCACGCAGGCCGCTCCGCTCCGCCAATGCACAGGGGAAACACGTGCATGTATCTGGCTTAAGGAGAAAGCACAAGGTAACATTATCTGAAATAACCTCTAATAATGCAGCGGCGAAAACACTCCGCAACAGTGCCGCATAACGCCATTTCGCAAAAGGATGTCCCGAGTGACGGAAAATACCTCTTCTTCATTGCTGCCCCAACAGGCTGGCAGCAGTTTCACTTCGCCGTTGAATCAAGCGCTGGCAAAGGTTGCCGATGAACGACTCAGTCAGCAAGATCAGGAAGAGGTCTCCCGACTGGTCAACCAAATCGATATCACCGATCCCGTCTTGTCGATCGCCTACGGCGCAAAAACCATGAACAGCATTTCGCGCTTTTCTGAATCGTTAATGCAAGAAGTGCGTGCCAAAGACGCCGGTATGATTGGCGATCAACTCACCGATCTGCTGAGTAAGGTTAAAGCTGTCGATCTCAGCGCCTTCGGCGAGAAGAAAAGTTTGCTGGCCTCAATCCCTCTGCTGGGAAGCCTGTTCAACAAAGTCGAACGCACCATGATGGAATACCAGACGCTGGCACAACAGGTAGATAACATCGGTAAAAAGCTTGAGCAAACCATGGTTGACCTGCTGCGCAATATCGCCGTCCTGGAACAACTGTTCATTCGCAACCGTGATTTCTTCCAGCAGATCAACCTGCATGTCATTGCCGGTAAACAGAAGCTGGCCTTGGTGCAAACCGAAGAGCTGGCACAGGCACAGCAGAAAGCAAACCAATCCAGCGACGCCATGGATGCCCAAAACGTGCGCGATCTGCTGGAAGGTATCCAACGTTTTGAACGCCGTCTGCACGACTTGATGATGTCACGCACCATTGCCGTTCAGACTGCGCCGCAAATTCGCCTGATGCAAAGCAACAGCCAGTCGCTGGCAGAAAAAATCCAGAGCAGCATTCTCACCACCATACCGATCTGGAAAAGCCAGATCGTGCTGGCGTTGTCACTTAACTCCCAACGTCAGGCTGCCAAACTGCAAAAAGACGTGGCGGACACCACCAATGACATGCTGCGCCGCAATGCCGAACTGTTGCAAACCGGCACTCTGGAAACAGCACGCCAGGTCGAACGCTCCATCGTAGATATTGAAACCTTGCGCGATGTACAGGCCCGCCTACTGAGCACAATAGAAGATACCGTGACCATCGCCAGCGATGCCCGCAGCCGCCGAGCCGAAGTTGAGAAAGAGCTGGGAACTATGGAGCAGGAGCTACGCAATCGCCTGGCATCCATTGCGGCAGGTCAACGACAAACCTCCGCGGGTTAACGCTTTTAAAATCATTCTATTAATGCCGTTCTTCTTTAATCATTGCTCCCCGGACGATCGTGAATTATGTATCATTTTATTGATGTATCAGGCTTCAGAGCCAAGTATGAAGAACGCAAATGGCTGATATTTTTGATCCAATTCAGCCTTTGTATTGTCAGTGCCATCTATATCACCTTCATGCTGAACGGAAACAGCTCACCGGAAATGCAAGCCGTGCTTGCCAACTTGCCTGAAGGTGCTGAAGACAAGGGCTCCACCCTATGGTTCTGTTGGCTCAGCTTAGCTATTCTTTTTCGGGGTTTGCTTTACGATCAGGTCAATTTAGCCTGGGGATTGCTGGCTGGTCTGTTGTGGTTATCTTTCGGCGACAGTATTGCATTCATCTACTGGAGCGCCTCCCTGTACACCCTGCTGCACGTGGTAACGCACCGAAGATCGCTGAAGTTTTCGTACTTCTGGTATGTGGCGTTATGGGTAGTGGCGACTATTTGTTACAACAGCGTCTATCAGTCGGTTTACCACGGGGATTATCTGGCCGTTTTTGCGATTGTAGCCGTTGGTGCACTATATGCCCGTTACGCACTGTATAGCCGGGAAAACGTTACTGAATTTTCATCGATTGAAAAAAAACTTTATCGTCAGACTCTGGAATTATTGAAAAAAAGCGAAGGTGGCAAGGCAGAACTGCAAGCTTCATTATATGGACTGATTTACTATGCTGAGCGACTCCTTGAAACTCCGCTGAACTCCGCCGAATATGTGTCTGCGCTTCGCACCTTTTATCGTAAGACCTTACCCACTTTTTATGTACACATAAAAACGTTCAACGAAATCTATTACCTGGAACCAAATCCGGAACAAGACGATCCGTTTTACGAGATTATGAGCACTATCGAGGACATGTTCGCTAATACGCTAAAGACGCTCAAGGAACTGTATCTGGATATACAACTCATCAGCACCCCACTTCCTGACGATCAGGCAGCGCCAATAACAAACTGGCAAAATGGGGATACCCCCCCATACGAACAAGCAATAAGCCAATTGGAGTCGGAACAACGCCTCCCGCAGATCTTTCAATCGGAACTGGACGGCATCATTAAATATGCCCGTCTGATTCAGCAATGCATGATAGATGATCCAAATGATGTCAAACCAGGCTCCGAGTTTCTGGAGCGCTATTTGCCAGCCATCACGGCACTATTAGAGAAAAGTAACAAGCTTTCCGGCCAGTTGGAAATGCACGGCAATGCTGAGGCTATTGACCAACAAAGCCTCGATATGTTGCATGCTCTGCACTCGGCCTTCCGACAAAAACATGCCCAACTGTTGGAAAACGATACGCTGGCGTTTAGCACGGATTTAAGCCTGCTTAATAGCCTGCTGAAAACCGACGGCTTCAAGTAATCGCGCCTCCGCAGCATCGTCGATGCTGCGGACCCTCAGAGTTTTATTTCCCCACGCAAAAACGTGTGCGCATAGCCACCAATCAAGGTGCGATCGCCTTTCTGCTCACAGAACAACTCTCCGCCACGCGCCGAAATCTGCCGTGCGTGCAACTGATGGCGACCAAGACGTGCGCTCCAGTATGGCATCAGCGTGCAGTGTGCGGAGCCGGTCACCGGGTCTTCGCCGCCGTCGAGGGTAAAATAGCGCGAGACAAAATCCGCCGTCGCACCCGGAGCGCTGACAATCACTGCCCGGCCGACCAGAGCAATCAGTGCCGGGATATCCGGCTGTAATGCCCTGACCTGCGCTTCGTTTTCCACTACCACCAACAGCGCCTTGGCCTGCCACACTTCCTGCGGATGAGCCCCCAACAGCGCCGCCAACCCTTCAGGTTCCACAACCTTCTGCGGTGGCCGGGACGGGAAATCCAGAACCAGACGTTCGCCATCTTCGGCGTCTCGTTTAACGTACAAGTCGCCGCTCGCCGAGCGGAAACGAATATCCTGCAGCGCCGGGTTCACTACGCTGAACATCACGTGCGCCGCCGCCAGCGTGCCATGACCGCACAAATCGACTTCTCGCTGGGGCGTGAACCAACGGATGGCCGACATATCGCCATCGTCCCAGACAAAGCTGGTTTCCGGCAGGCTCAGTTCATTGGCGATGGCCTGCATCTCCGCAGCCGACAACGGTTGTTTCAGCAGGCAGACGCCGGCCGGATTGCCCCGCAACCCTTGACCGGTGAAGGCCGCAATATGGAAGTAATTTTCTGCCATCCGCAATTCCTTAATGCCAGATGAGTAACACACAGGCCGCAGTGAGCAACCCCATAGAAACGTTAAAAATGATCCAGGCCTTTTTGCTGCGCAGCAGGCGGCCGATCACCGTGCCAAATCCCAGCCAAATCACGCCGGCAATGATGTTCACCACGAATATGCCCAGTGAGATCGCCAGAATCGAGGAGTTGTATTGAGCGCCAGCCAGACTGAAGCTGGCCACCGCGCCCAGCGCCATCAGCCAGGCCTTGGGATTAAGGAACTGTAGCAGCCAACCCTGATACAAGCGTATCGGTTTGGGCGGTGCCACGTCAGTTTCCAGTTTTTCATAAGCGGCGGTAGCCACTTTCCATGCCAGCCACAGCAGATACAGGCTACCGAGAATTTTCAGCACCAGGTGCAGCGCCGGATAAACCAGAATCAGGCTACCAACGCCGAACGCCACCAACAGCAGAATGCTTTGCATGCCGAGCATGATGCCAATCATCAGCAACAGTGAACGCATAAAGCCAAAGTTGGCGCCGGAAGTGGTCAGTAACATATTGTTGGGGCCTGGGGTGATCGCGGCAACCCACAGAAAACCTAACATCGAAAGAAATAAACTCGCATCCATCAGGCGGGCGCTCCTCACCCAGGTCATTTTTTGCAGTATTATTGTTAACTCAGGCTAGTGAAGCTATCAGCGCACTAATCATCCCACAAGAGTTGCCAATAAGAATTTAATTCAAGCTATGCATGAATCCTTTCGCCCGTTGACCGGGGCCAGTAATCCCCATCTGCAAACGCTGCTACCACGGCTGGTACGTCGCCGCGTGCAGTTGAAACCTCACTGGCAACGGCTGGAACTGCCCGACGGTGACTTTGTCGATCTCGCCTGGAGCGAAGACCCGGCTCAGGCCGGCAGCAAGCCGCGCGTGGTACTGTTCCACGGCCTGGAAGGCAGCTTCTACAGCCCCTATGCCCATGGCCAACTCAACGCCTGGCGTGAAAAAGGCTGGCTCGGGGTGGTGATGCATTTTCGCGGTTGCAGTGGCGTGCCGAACCGCAAGCAGCGCATCTATCATTCCGGTGAAACGGAAGATGCTCGCTTCTTCCTCCAGTGGCTACGTACGACCTACGGAGAAGCCCCCACCGCTGCCGTTGGCGTCTCGCTCGGCGGCAATATGCTGGCCTGTTATCTGGCACAGCAGGGTACCGACAGTCTGCTGCAGGCGGCGGTGGTGGTTTCTGCACCACTGATGCTGGAACCCTGTTCATGGCGGATGGATCAAGGCTTCTCGCGGGTTTATCAGCACTACCTGCTCGGCCAGTTGAAACAAAACGCCACCCGCAAACTGCTGCACTATCCTGATACCCTGCCGCTCAAGCTGCCACAGCTCAAGGCATTGCGCCGGATCCGCGACTTTGATGATGCCATTACCTCGCGCATCCATGGCTTTAGCGATGCCACCGATTATTACCGCCGTTGCAGTGCCCTGCCGCTGCTGCCGTCGATCCAAACGCCGCTGTTGATCATCCATGCCAAGGACGATCCTTTTATGACCGACGAAGTGATCCCCGAAACCGCCACGCTGCCGCACAACATTGAATATCAGTTGACCGAGTTTGGCGGCCACGTCGGTTTTGTCGGCGGTACATTGAAAAAACCCCATATGTGGCTGGAATACCGTATTCCATCCTGGCTTGCCCCTTACCTGGAAACAACCAAGTGATCATCCCCTGGAAAGAACTGGAAACCGAAACCCTCAATAGCCTGATCGAGTCCTTTGTACTGCGCGAAGGGACCGACTACGGCGAGCATGAGCGCTCGCTGGAACAGAAAGTGGAAGACGTGCGCCGCCAGCTGAAAAACGGCGAGGTACTGCTGGTGTGGTCAGAACTGCATGAGACCATCAACATCATGCCGCGCGGGCAGTTCCGTGCCGGGCAAGAAGAAATTTAGTGGCTGTCGGTTCTATGACTGACGGAAAAAATCAGGTAACAATGAGGGATTGCAAACCAACGCGCGGAATTTTGCCCTTGGCGAAAGGGCGTCAAACAGACCAATAACCATATCTGACGCCTGCGCATTAAACACGGAGTGACCCATCACCATGTCCGCCAAACATCCCGTTATCGCAGTGACCGGCTCCAGCGGCGCCGGCACCACCACCACCAGCGTGGCGTTCCGGAAAATCTTTCAGCAGTTGAACATCCGCGCCGCGGAGCTGGAAGGCGACAGTTTCCACCGCTATACCCGGCCGGAAATGGACGCGGCGATCCGCAAAGCACGCGATCTCGGCCGTCATATCAGCTATTTCGGCCCCGAGGCCAACGACTTTGGCCTGCTGCAACAAAGCTTTAGCGAGTACGGCACCAACGGTACCGGTCGTTCACGCAAGTATCTGCACACCTACGATGAAGCGGTGCCCTATAACCAGGTGCCGGGGACCTTTACCCCGTGGGAAGCCTTACCGGCACCGACCGACGTGCTGTTTTATGAAGGGCTGCACGGCGGCGTAGTGACCGAGCACAACGATGTGGCCAAGCATGTCGATTTGCTGGTCGGCGTAGTGCCTATCGTTAACCTGGAATGGATCCAAAAGTTAATCCGCGATACCGGCGAGCGCGGCCACTCCCGTGAAGCGGTGATGGATTCGGTAGTGCGTTCGATGGAAGACTACATCAACTACATCACGCCCCAGTTTTCGCGCACCCATATCAACTTCCAGCGGGTACCGACGGTAGATACCTCCAACCCATTCGCCGCCAAGGCGATCCCCTCGCTGGACGAGAGCTTTGTGGTGATCCACTTCCGCGGCCTGGATCAGATCGATTTCCCGTATCTGCTGGCAATGCTGCAGGGTTCTTTTATCTCGCATATCAATACGCTGGTGGTGCCGGGCGGCAAAATGGGGCTGGCAATGGAGTTGATTATGGCGCCGCTGGTGCAGCAACTGCTGGAAGGCAAAAAAATCGAATAACTACCGGAGCGCGGCAACGGGCCGCGCCCCTTTCTCCGTCAGGACACCGCGCGGATCTCAAAGCTGTGGGTCACGCTGGCGGCCTTGCTCAGCATCAATGACACCGAACAGTATTTCTCGGCGGAAAGATTCACCGCGCGCTCAACAATTTTGTCACTTAAATCTTTACCGGTGACGATGAAATGCAGGTTGATATGGGTAAACAGTCGTGGCGCTTCCTCACGCCGCTCAGAGGTCAATTTCACCTCGCAGTCGCGCACATCGTTACGTCCTTTTTGCAGGATCGACACCACATCTATCGCGCTGCAGCCCCCCACCGACATCAGTACCATTTCCATTGGGCTGGGGGCTTTATCCCCGGCATTGCCGTCCATCAGCACCTGATGGCCAGACGCGGATTCGCCCAGAAACGTCAACCCTTCCACCCACTTAACTCTTGCCTGCATACTGGTCACTCCGGTTAATTTCTTAAAATCAGACTACGCTTTCGCATAGAAACTGGCAACGGAACCTGATGCTAATCATGCTGAAGCGAGACAACACAAGACACCCGCCTCACTCTGTGCTACAAACAGAGCCGCAATAAATCTTTCCGGGACACTGATTTCAGGGAAACTCCCAGGGAAAGGCTCCTTTACCGGTATGTTAACAGAATGTAGCTTGCAGCTCTCCCGGCAAGTTAATATGCTAGGGCGACAGCGTATATTTATGACACGCCTCAAAACCTGCTGCCAGCCACCATTAAAAGAACGGCGACAGCACGTTTTACAGGGAACTCTGACCCCTGTGACACAAGGCAGCGATAACAACAGAGGATAACAGCGAATGGTTCTCGGCAAACCGCAAACAGACCCTACTCTCGAATGGTTCCTGTCTCATTGCCATATCCACAAATATCCATCCAAAAGTACGCTGATTCACCAAGGTGAAAAGGCCGAAACGCTTTACTACATCGTCAAAGGCTCCGTCGCGGTGCTGATTAAGGATGAAGAAGGTAAAGAGATGATCCTGTCCTACCTTAACCAGGGGGATTTCATCGGCGAGCTTGGATTATTTGAAGAAGGTCAGGAGCGTAGCGCCTGGGTTAGGGCGAAAACCGCCTGTGAAGTGGCTGAAATTTCCTATAAGAAATTCCGCCAGTTGATTCAGGTTAACCCGGACATCCTGATGCGCCTGTCAGCGCAGATGGCAAACCGTCTGCAGATCACCTCTGAGAAAGTGGGTAACCTTGCTTTCCTGGACGTTACAGGCCGCATCGCGCAAACCCTGCTGAACCTAGCGAAACAGCCTGATGCCATGACCCACCCGGATGGTATGCAGATTAAAATTACCCGCCAGGAAATTGGCCAGATCGTCGGTTGCTCACGTGAAACCGTTGGTCGTATTCTGAAAATGCTGGAAGATCAAAACCTGATCTCCGCCCACGGCAAAACCATTGTCGTTTACGGCACGCGTTAATCACTGAAAAAACGGCGCGATGATTCGCGCCGTTTTTTTATGCCCCGAGTCATCATGTGGCGCCGACTGATCTACCACCCGGAAGTTAATTACGCACTGCGGCAAACGCTGGTGCTTTGCCTGCCGGTACTGCTTGGCCTGCTGATCGGCCAACTGCAATACGGCCTGTTATTTTCTCTGGTTCCCGCCTGCTGTAACATCGCCGGGCTGGACACGCCTCACAAACGTTTTTTCAAACGCCTGATCGTCGGCGGTTCACTGTTCGCATTCAGCAGCCTGTTACTGCAGCAAGCCCTGTTATGGCAATTACCGCTGCCGATACTGATGCTCGGCCTGGCGCTGCTGCTCGGCGTCAACGGTGAAATAAGCCCGCTACACGCCCGTCTGCTGCCTGCTGCACTGGTTGCCGCCATCTTCTCCCTCAGCATGGCCGGTTCAGTACCGCTTTGGCATGCGCCGCTGTTATATGTGGTCGGCACCGCCTGGTACGGGCTGTTCACCTGGTTCTGGTTCAAGCTGTGGAAAGAGCAGCCGATGCGCGAGTCGCTCAATCAGCTCTATCTGGAGTTGGCGGACTACTTCGAAGCCAAATACTCACTGCTGACTCAGCATACCGATCCACAGACCGCGTTACCGCCGTTGTTGGTACGTCAGCAAAAGGTGATGGATCTGATCACCCTGCTGTATCAGCAACTGAACTTTCTGCCGCACGCCAGCAACCTCGAGCAAAAACGTCTGCAACGTACTTTTCAGGTCGCGCTGGATTTGCAGGAACACATCACCGTCAGCCTGCACCTGCCGGAAGAGGTACAAAAGCTGGTAGAACAGAGCCAGGCCGAAGCGATTATCCGCCGCAACGCGCAGGTGATTGCCGGCCGGCTACGCACGGTGGCGCACGATATTCTCTACCACCAGCATTCGCAGCGCTTCAAAATGGACCATGAACTGCTGGCATTGGAAAAAGTGGCCGCGCAGCACCCGGACAATCCGGTTGGGCAGTTCTGCTACTACCACTTCAGCCGCATCGCCCGTCTGCTGCGTACCCAGCATCCACTCTACCGGCGTGACTTGATGGCCAATCAAAACCGCCTGCCGTTTTGGCCGGCGCTGGTCAGTTATCTGTCGTTCAAATCCAATGCCCTGCGTAATGCGGCACGATTAGGCGTCACGCTGGCGGCAGGCAGCAGCCTCGGGATGATGTTCAACCTGCCGAAACCCTACTGGATCCTGCTCACCATCATGCTGGTAAGCCAGAACGGCTACAATGCCACCCGGGTGCGCATCCAGCACCGTGCGCTCGGAACCCTGGCCGGACTCGTCATCGCCGCCGGTCTGCTGCAATTACAACTGCCCGAAGCCGAGACCCTGGGCGTGATGCTGGTGATTACGCTGCTGGCCTATCTGGTATCACGTAAAAACTACGGATTGGCGGTTATTGGTTTTACGGTGACGGCGGTCTACACCCTGCAACTGCTGGCACTCAACGGCACCCATTTCCTGGTACCGCGCCTGATCGACACCCTGATTGGCTGCGTGCTGGTGTTCGGCAGTACCATCTGGCTGTGGCCGCAGTGGCAAAGCGGTCTGCTGCGCAAGAACGCCCACCAGGCGCTAGAGAACGATCAGCAGGCGCTGCGTCTGTTGCTGGAGGAACAGGAACCCGACCCCAGCGCACTGGCCTATGCCCGCATGCAGGTCAATCAGGCGCACAATGCGTTGTTCACCTCGCTGAATCAGGCCATGCAGGAGCCGGGGTTTGAGTCGAATTATTTGGCGGATATGCGCCTGTGGGTGACGCACAGCCAGTTTATTGTCGAGCATCTGAATGCGATGACCATCCTGGCGCGCGAGCACTATATGCTGACGCCAAAACTGGCGGAGGAGTATCTGCAATCTTGTGAGATTGCGCTGCAAAGCTGTCAGCAGCGGTTGGAATACGACGGGCCGAGCAGTGGCAACAGCATTATGCAGCCGCCGGATTTGCACCCGGATATGCCGGTGACCGAAATGGAGCGCCACCTGCGGCGCATTCTTTCGCACCTGAGCGTCATGCATACCATCTCGTCATTAGCCTGGAGCCAACGCCCACACCACGGCATCTGGCTGAAACGCAAACTGCGCGATGAATAAAGGCGCCCTATAGCGCCTAATGCTTGTCAGTTAAGGTGATATTGTTCCCTCTCCTTTGGGCTGTCTCTTGATCAGATCTCCTGATCAAGAGACAGCTCTGGAGAGGGGGACGCCAACTTAAACAACGTCGTACATTCTGATTCAGAACTTTGCTTAACTGACCGGCATTACCCTATGGCGCCCGGTTATCCATGCAACAAATTAAGCGTTAATCACGTCCTGCACCGCCAATTCAAACAGCGCCATGCCCTGGTCGATGTCCTGGGTTTCCACCACCAGCGAAGGGGCAAAGCGGATCACATTTGGTCCGGCATTGAGGATCATCAGCCCACGAGCGGCAGCTGCGGTCAGGAAATCGCGCGCCTTGCCATGGTATTGCGGCGTTAATTCAGCCCCAATCAGCAGACCCATGCCGCGAATATCGCTGAAAATACCGTACTTCTCACCAATTTTCTTTAACGCCTGTACGTATAACCCATGACGCAACTCAATGCCGCTCAGTACTTCCGGCGTATTGATCACGTCCAACGCCGCTTCCGCCACCGCACAGGCCAGCGGATTACCGCCGTAAGTGGCGCCGTGGGTACCGACCTGCATCACCGAGGCAATCTCTTCGGTGGCCAGCATGGCGCTGACCGGGAAACCGCCGCCAAGCGCTTTGGCCGTGGTAAGAATGTCCGGCGTCACACCATAGTGCATATAGGCAAACAGCTTACCGCTGCGCCCCATGCCGCTTTGCACTTCGTCGAACACCAGCAGCGCCTGGTGCTTGTCGCACAGTTCGCGCACGCCCTTGAGGAATTCGGCATCAACCGGGGTAATCCCCCCTTCCCCCTGGATCGGCTCCATCACCACCGCACAGGTATGGTCGTCCATCACTGCTTTCACCGCCGCCAGGTCGTTGAAGGGAACGTGAACGATGTCGGCCGGTTTTGGCCCAAAACCATCAGAATACTTGGCCTGCCCACCCACCGAGACGGTGAATAGCGTGCGACCGTGGAAAGCGTTATAAAACGCGATAATTTTGGTTTTGTACGGGCTGTGGCGGGTAATGGCGTAATGACGAGCCAGCTTGAAGGCCGCTTCGTTGGCTTCTGCACCGGAGTTGGCGAAAAACACCCGGTCGGCAAAGGTGGCGTTGATCAACTTGGTGGCCAGACGCAGCGCCGGTTCGTTGGTGAAAACGTTGCTGGTATGCCACAGGGTTTCGCCCTGCTGTTTCAGCGCCTCGACCAAAGCCGGATGACAATGCCCTAACGCCGTCACCGCAATGCCACCAGAGAAATCAATATACTCTTTCCCCTCCTGGTCCCACACGCGGCTACCTTTGCCCCTGACAGGAACAAACTGCGCGGGTGCATAAACAGGCAGGATAACCTGGTCAAAGGTACTGCGGCTAACTGCGGATTTTTCGGTCATTATGGGGCCCACCCTGAATGTGACTCAGTCTTTTGGTTGCGATTGAGTGAAAATATAATCACAAAATATGCATAAAAAACCAATAAAGGGCAAACGCAAATCGTCTTCGCGATTAAAAAAAACCTAACCGATTAACTTTTAAGGAAATTATCCAACAGCTGGTGACCCTGCTCGCTAAGGATACTCTCCGGGTGGAACTGCACCCCTTCCAGCGCCAGTTGGCGGTGGCGGATCCCCATAATCTCATCGCGTACGCCGTCGCGCTCGCTCCAGGCCGTCACTTCAAAGCAGTCCGGCAAAGTAGCGGCCTCAAGCACCAGCGAGTGATAGCGGGTCACGGTCAACGGATTGTTCAGTTCGTGAAAAACACCGCTGTTGAAATGCCGGATCGCCGAGGTTTTACCGTGCATGACCTCACGGGCACGCACTACCTTGGCGCCAAAGGCCTGCCCCAGAGCCTGGTGCCCCAGGCAAACGCCAAGGATCGGCAGCTTGCCGGCGAAATACCGAATAGCCGCCAGCGAGATGCCGGCTTCGTTTGGGGTGCAAGGGCCAGGGGAGATAACCAAATGCTGCGGGGCCAGCCTTTCGATATCGGCCAGTTGCAGTTCGTCATTACGCTTCACCAGCACTTCGGCGCCTAATTGGCAGAAGTACTGGTAAAGGTTATAGGTAAAAGAATCGTAGTTATCGATTAGCAGCAGCATAGGGGTTCCAACAGACAGCATGGTAAGGGGCTCGCCCCGATTGACACCGGTGCATTATACAACGCCCCTGCAATACTGCCGCCAGCGATAATTGCAGCTTACTTTTTGCGGCCGCCCATAATCGACCCCAGCACCCCACGCAGGATCTGTCGGCCAAGGTCCCGCGCCATGCTCTTGGCGGCGGTCTGGACGATACCGTCACGCTTGCCACCACGCGGGCCGGTGGAACCAAACAGGATATCGTTCAGGCCGCCCATCAAGCCACCGCCCGCCTGCTGCTGTGCCTGCGGTTGCTGCGCCGGCTGACCGGGTTGCGGCGTGCCGACGGTAGCAAAACCTGCCGAAGATAACTTCTCATAAGCGGATTCGCGGTCAATCATGTCCTCGTAGCGGCCATACAGCGGCGACTTGTTGATCGCACTGTTCAGCCCTTCGGCCCCCAGCATACCCATTTTGGATTCCGGTGCGATCACCATCGCTCGCTCTACCACATTTGGCCGCCCTTTCTCATCCAGGAACGACACCAGCGCCTCGCCTACGCCCAGTTCGGTGATCGCCGTTTCGGCGTCGAAGGCCGGATTGGCACGCATGGTTTGTGCCGCCGCCTTCACCGCCTTCTGGTCGCGAGGAGTAAAAGCACGCAACGCATGCTGTACGCGGTTGCCTAACTGACCCAGCACGCTGTCCGGAATATCCAGCGGGTTCTGGGTCACAAAGTAGATGCCGACGCCTTTGGAGCGGATCAGGCGCACCACCTGCTCGATTTTAGTCAGCAATGCCGCCGGCGCATCGTTGAACAGCAGATGTGCTTCATCAAAGAAGAACACCAGCTTTGGCTGTTCCGGGTCGCCCACCTCTGGCAGGTGTTCGAACAGTTCGGCCAGCAGCCACAGCAGGAACACCGAATACAGCTTCGGCTGATTAATCAGTTTGTCCGCCGCCAGCAGGTTAATCACCCCGTGGCCATTGGCATCGGTTTTCATCAGGTCGTTGATGTCGAGCATCGGTTCGCCGAAGAACTGGTTGGCACCCTGCTCTTCCAGCGTCAACAGCCCACGCTGGATAGCGCCCACCGAAGCCGAAGAAATATTGCCGTATTGGGTCTGGAACTGTTTGGCGTTGTCACCCACGTACTGCACCATGGCACGCAGATCTTTCATGTCTAACAGCAGCAGCGCGTTATCGTCGGCAATTTTGAACACCAACTGCAGTACGCCACTTTGCACTTCGTTCAAATCCAGCAAACGGCCCAGCAGCAGCGGGCCCAAATCAGACACGGTGGCGCGGATTGGGTGGCCTTTTTCACCGTAAATGTCCCATGGAATAATGGTACAGGCCTGCGGCTGCCAGTCAGTGACGCCAATGGCCGTCAGGCGTGCCTGCAATTTCTCGGAGGGCACGGCTTCGGCACCAATCCCCGACAGGTCACCCTTCACGTCGGACAAAAATACCGGAATGCCGATACGCGAGAACTGCTCGGCCATTTTTTGCAGCGTCACGGTTTTACCGGTCCCGGTTGCGCCGGTGATCAGACCATGGCGGTTGGCCAATGCGGGCAAGATAACCAGATCCTGTTCGGGTTTCCCGTCTTTCATCGCTTTGGCAATAATCCGTGCTTCACTCATTTTCTTTTCCTTGGACGCTGACGTGGCGCGAAAAGCGCCAGTGGATGTCAATAAAGCTATAAGCGTGGCGTAACCCCGTCAAGGACAAACAAAAAGGGCGTCATCAAGACGCCCGCAAAGCCAAGAATTTCAGAATCGCCCTAACCACGCAGCCCCAGCTCTTCTTTCAGCGCTTTCAGGTAGCGACGGCTGACCGGTACCGGCTCGCCGACCGGCATGATCATTTCCGCCGCGCCGTTGTCATCAAAGCGAATCTCGCGCACCTGCTCCAGATTAACCAGATACTGGCGGTGACAACGCACCAGCGGCGTTCGCATTTCCAGCGTGCGCAGCGTCAGCTCGGTAAAGCACTCCATGCCGTCATTGCGGACCACGAACACCCCACTCAGCCGTGAACGAATCGCCACCACTTCGTCAAAGCGCAGCAAATAGATGCGGCTGTGGCCGGTGCAGGGGATGTATTTCAGGTAGCCGGCGCTTTCATCCAGCGCGGCGATATTCTGCTGCCCCCGTTGCTGCTGCAGGCGCTGCAACGTTTTACTCAGCCGCTTCGGTTCCGCCGGCTTCAGCAGATAGTCAAACGCATGCTCTTCAAAGGCCTGCACCGCATATTCGTCATAGGCGGTCAGAAAGACGATATGCGGCATACGGTTGGGATCGAGCATGCCTACCATCTCCAGCCCGGTGATGCGCGGCATCTGAATATCCAAAAACACCACGTCCGGCTGCAGACGATGGATCCCGCTGATGGCCTCTATCGCATTGGCGCATTCGCCAACAATAGCGATGCCTTCTTCAGCCTCCAGCAAATGCCGCAGGTTATCGCGCGCAGAAGGTTCATCATCGACAATCAGTACATTTAACATCAGGCAGCCCTCGCCAAAGGGACATTGATCGTAATGCGAGTGAATGTTTGCGGCTCACAGGCTACCTGTACGCCATAGTCGTCGCCGTAGCGTACGCGGATACGCTTATCCACCAGGTTCATCCCCAGCCCACTGTTGTTCGGCTGCGATTGGAATAATCCCGCATTGTCGGTTACCTGCAGCAACAAACACTCTCCTTCGCGCCGCGCACCGATATCAATCCGCCCCACTCCCAACAACTGCGAAGTACCATGCTTGATGGCATTCTCAACGATCGGCTGCAGTGAAAATGCCGGTAGCCTTACTGCCAACAGATCCTGCGGTAACGAAACCACGACCTCCAGCCGATCGGCAAAACGCGCCAGTTCGATTTGCAGGTAGGCATTCACATGCTCGAGTTCGTCCGCCAGGCTGACCTCATCACCGGAACGCTTGAGGTTCTTGCGGAAAAAGGTCGAGAGGTTTTGCACCAACTCACAGGCCCGGTCACCGTCACGGCGGATCACCGCCACCAGCGTATTCAGGGCGTTAAACAGGAAGTGCGGATTGACCTGCGCATGCAGTAATTTGATTTCTGACTGCGCCAGCAGCTGTTTATGTCGCTCATACTGGCCGGCCATAATCTGTGCGGATAACAGGCTGGCGATACCTTCCCCCAGCGTACGGTTGATGGTACTGAACAACCGGCTCTTCGGCTCATACAGTTTGATGGTGCCGATCACCCGCTGATTTTCACCGCGCAGCGGGATCACCAGCGTCGAGCCCAGTTTGCAACTGGAGTTAATCGAGCAGCTGTAGGAGTGCTCATTGCCGTCGGCGTAGACCACTTCGTTGTTGTCGATCGCACGGTGCGAGTGCTTTGATGAAATCGGCGTGCCCGGCAGGTGGTGGTCGTCACCGATGCCGATAAACGCCAGCAGTTTATCGCGGTCGGTTATCGCTACGGCGCCGATGCCCAGCTCCTGATAGATTACTCGTGCCACCTTCATGCTGTTTTCCTGATCAAACCCCTGTCGCAAAATCCCTTCGGTACGTTCGGCAATCTTCAGCGCCTTGGCGGAAAACGCACCGGTGTATTTCTCGAACATCGCTCGCCTGTCCAGCAGGATTTGCATGAACATCGCGGCCCCCACCGTATTGGCGATCAACATCGGCAAAGCGATATGTTCCACCAGCCGCAGCGCCTCGTCGAACGGGCGGGCGATCGCCAGGATAATCACCATTTGCAGCACTTCGGTCACCAGCGCAACTCCGGCGACAAACAGCGGATTAAACAGCAGGTCGATACGCCGGTGACGCATGGCGATGCTATGCACCAGTCCGCCCACCAGTCCTTCCGCCACGGTTGATACCGCACAGGCGATATCGGTCATGCCCCCCAGAGTATAACGGTGCAGGCCACCGGTCAGCCCCACCAGCAGCCCCACCGAAGGCCCGCCCAGCAGGCCGCCCAATACGGCGCCGATCGCGCGGGTGTTGGCAATGGAACCTTCGACATGCAGACCGAAATAGGTGCCCATGATGCAGAACACCGAGAAAATGACGTAGCACAATAGCTTGTGCGGCAGGCGAATGGTCACCTGCGTCAGCGGAATGAATAACGGGGTTTTGCTCAGTAAATAAGCAATGACAAGATAAACGCACATCTGCTGCAACAGCAGCAGAACCTGGCTAAATTCAAACATGGCAGCAGCTCATCCCTTAACAAAACAGATGCAGAACGCCGGGTTTCCGGTCTGGTTATAAGCTGGCGATTAAAGCATGTGAAGGGGGAAAAAACAGTGATGCAGGCAAGGCTTCCGGGGAAAGCAACGCAGCCGGCCCACCTGGGGCCGGCGCAAAATCATTATGGCAGCACTTTCGCTGACAGAATGACGATAGGTTTGCTCGGAACATTCTGGTACGGGCCGACGTTGCCGGTCGGTGCCTGGGAGATTTTATCTACCACGTCCATGCCTTTAACTACTTTACCGAATACCGCATAGCCGAAATCGCGCTGGCCGTGATCCAGGAAGGCGTTATCCGCCACGTTGAGGAAGAACTGGCTGGTGGCACTGTCTTTGTCGGCGGTACGCGCCATCGAAATGGTGCCGCGCAGGTTGCGCAGGCCGTTATCCGCTTCGTTCTTGATCGGTGCCTGGGTGGATTTTTGCTGCATATCCGCAGTAAAGCCACCGCCCTGAACCATAAAGCCCGGGATCACACGGTGGAAAATGGTGTTGTTGTAATAGCCGCTGTTCACGTAGTCGACGAAGTTCTTGGTGGAAACCGGAGCCTTCTGACTGTCGAGCGCCAATTCGATATTCCCTGCCGAGGTAGTCAGCATGACATGAGTTTCGCCGGCGGCGAGCGCGGCAGGTGCCATTGCTGTCAGGGAACACAGCGCAACGAAGGTCACTAAAGTACGTTTGAACATTAACGGGTCCTTTCTCTGAGAGACAAACAACGGAAAAGCGCCTTGATTCTAAAGAGCTGCACCTGCGAGTGCCAGCCATTTACCTATATTTACGTAATACTGGGACATATCTCAGTCAGCCCCGGATTTTACTGCCAAAAGTATGATCGCCTTAGACCTTTTTGCCAACTGCATCACGCATTTTTTGCCCTTTTTACACCTTGGTTGTTTTTTGCGACACAACTCCCGGTTTCATTTTCCATTCCCGTTACTCTAGACAAATGAGAGCGCTCTCATTTTGGCGCAACGATAAGAATCATGAATGTCCGCCGGCACCACTGCCGAGCAATACAGGAGAAATAATGTGAGTGAATTGATGACTGAAACTGAAATCAGCCCCGATTTTGAAAGCACCATCATGGAGCTGCTGGTGTTCTCCGGTGGCGCCCGCAGCAGTGCGCTGATGGCGCTGCAACAAGCGCGTGCCGGCGACTTTACCGCTTCAGCCAAACACATGGCCGAATCCAAACAGTCGGTAAAAAAGGCCCATCTGATCCAGACCCAACTGATCGGCCTGGACGAAGGCTGCGGCAAACTGACCATCAACCTGATTACCGTTCATGCCCAGGATCATCTGATGAATGCCATGGTGATCCAGGATCTGGCAGATGACATGATCGAGCTTTACCGCCGTCAGGCCCAGATGGAGGTTCGCGCATGAAATCGTTAAAAATCGCTGTCATCGGCGGCGGCAGCAGCTACACGCCGGAATTGGTCGATGGCTTGATCCAGCGTATCGAAGAACTGCCGGTCACCGAACTGGCGCTGGTGGACGTTGAGCCTGGCCGTGAAAAGGTCGAGATTATTGCCGCCCTGACCGAACGCATGCTGGCGCGCCACGGGCTGGAGCAGGTGAAGGTCAGCGTGCATTTCGAACTGGATGAGGCCATTCGCGACGCCAATTTCGTTCTGACCCAGTTCCGCGTTGGCCAGTTACCGGCACGCGCCGCCGACGAGCGTTTAGGGCTGAAATACGATTTAATCGGCCAGGAAACCACCGGCGTTGGCGGCTTCGCCAAAGCATTGCGCACCATTCCGGTGATGCTGGATATCGCACGCCGGGTAGAAAAACTGGCACCTGACGCCTGGATCATCAACTTCACCAACCCAGCCGGCATCGTCACCGAAGCCGTCTCTCGCTACACCAAAGCGAAAATCATCGGCCTGTGCAACGTGCCGATCAGCATGCATCACATGATTGCCAATATGCTGAAAGTCCCTTCTCAAGAGGTGCAGTTGCAGTTCGCCGGGCTCAATCACATGGTATGGGTGCATCAGGTGCTGCAAAACGGGCATGACGTCACCGACAAGGTGATCGACATGCTGTGCGACGGCGCGGCGCTGACCATGAACAACATCAAGGAAGAACCTTGGCAGCCGGACTTCCTGCGCGCCGTCGGGGCGATCCCTTGTCCCTATCACCGTTATTTCTACCAGACCAAAGAGATGCTGGCCGAAGAAATTGCCGCTGCGGCCGAACGCGGTACCCGCGCCGAGCAGGTGATGAAGGTGGAGAAAGAGCTGTTTGAGCTGTACGCCGATCCGCATCTCGACAGCAAACCGGAACAGTTAAGTTTCCGCGGTGGATCATATTATTCGGAAGTGGCGCTGGAGCTAATTCGTGCGATCCATAATAATCTCGGGACGCAATTAGTCGTCAATACCGCAAACCGTGGCGCTATTCGCGGTTTACCGGACGACGCTGTGATAGAAACCAACTGTATCGTCGACGCTCAGGGTGCCCATCCGCTGACCTTCGGCACGCTGCCGGACTCGATGCACGCGCTGACCCAACAGGTCAAAGCCTATGAGCGCCTGACCATCGAAGCCGCAGTGCATGGCGATCGCCGCAGTGGCCTGCTGGCGTTGGTCACCAACCCGTTGGTCGGCAATGCCAATGTGGCGCAGCCGCTGTTGGATGAAGTGCTGGCGGTAAATGCGCCTTATCTGCCTCAGTTCAAATAACCGTCGGGCCAATCGCGGTTGCTGATACATTGCTATACCTAATGTACAGGGGTCGCTGCGTCGACCCCATTTTTGTCGTAATCAGGAGTCGGATGATGGTGACACTGGAAGATGTCGCAGCCCTGGCGGGCGTGTCCCGCGCCACCGTGTCACGCGTAGTGAATGGCGATACCAACGTTAAGAGTCAAACCCGCGAGAAGGTTGAAAAGGCGGTGGCCCAACTTGGCTACACCCCCAACCCGGCCGCCCGCGCGCTGGCCTCCAGCCACAGCAATACCCTGGGGTTGGTCACCACCTCCTATCGCGGCGGCTTCTTCGGCGCACTGATGGACTTTGTGCAAACCGAAGCCGAATCCCACGGCAAACAATTGCTGGTGACCCAGGGACGTAACAGTGCGGAAAACGAATGGCAGGCGATTCAACGACTGTTCAATCTGCGCTGCGATGGCGTGATCCTGCACGTGCGTTTCCTCAGCGATGACCAGTTACGCCAACTGGCGGCGGAACAACGTCGCTTTGTGCTGCTCGATCGTCTGGTGCCCGGTCTGGAAGCGCACTGCGTCACCTTCGATCACCAGTACGCCAGCCGCATGGCAACACAACAATTGATTGATGCCGGCCACCGGTATATCGCCTGTATCAGCGGCCCGCGAGACCGCCCTTCCAGTCTCTTGCGGCTGCAGGGTTTTGAACAGGCCATGCAGGCCGCGCATATCAAACCGCTCGCCTGCACCGAAGGGCTTTACGATCTGGAGAGCGGTTATCGCTGCGCCGATCAATTGCTGAAAATGAAAACCCTGCCCACCGCCATCTACTGCTGCAATGAAGAGATGGCCATCGGCGCACTGCTGGCCGTCAACGAACACCGCCTGCGGGTGCCGCAAGATATTTCGCTGATCTGTTACGACAGCGGTGAACGCGCGCCCTTTGTCCGCCCGGCGCTGACCAGCGTACATTTCCCGATCAGTGAAATGGCGCAATATGCCGCCCGCCTGCTGATTGACCCGGCCACGCCACCGGTTAGCTTTGCGCCGACAGTCATCAGCCGCGACTCGATCGTGACGGCGAGCAAATAGATCACAAAAATATTTCAGCGCCTCTCATTGATTGCATCAAAAAATAGATAGCCATCACAAAAACTCCCGTTGTCTGTGCTAGGATCCGCTCCCTGGTGGCCTGATCGGGACTTTTTTCTGCTTTTGCCAGGAAAAGCCAGCGGCCTTAATCCAGCGTTATACCCTATGAATTTCAAATTGCAGCTAGGCGACCAGCTCGCTCATCCCCAGGCGCTTACAAAAGTTAAGTAACTGGGGTGAGCGAGTGCAGGTAACAACGCTGCGGTTTGAAAGGCGACGGGAATAATCCTAACAGACATAATCAGGCCTATATAATGAATGACAGCAACCGTCTACGGCTTACCTGGATCAGCTATTTTTCTTACGCGCTGACCGGTGCTTTAGTTATCGTCACAGGGATGGTGATGGGGAACATTGCAGAGTACTTTAATCTGCCGGTTTCCAGCATGAGTAATACCTTTACCTTCCTTAACGCCGGTATTTTGATTTCGATCTTCCTCAATGCCTGGCTGATGGAAATTATCCCGCTGAAACGTCAACTGATGTTTGGCTTTGTGCTGATGGTGCTGGCGATTGCTGGCCTGATGCTCGGCAAAAGCCTGACCATGTTCTCGTTGTGCATGTTTATCCTTGGCGTGGTCAGCGGTATCACCATGTCGATAGGCACCTTCCTGATTACCCATATGTATGCCGGCCGCCAACGCGGTTCGCGCCTGCTGTTCACTGATTCCTTCTTCAGCATGGCCGGGATGATCTTCCCGATTGTCGCCGCGATGCTGTTGGCGCGTCAGATCGGCTGGTACTGGGTGTACGCCTGCATCGGCCTGCTGTACGTGGGTATCTTTGTGCTGGCCCTGTTCTCCGAGTTCCCGGTACTGGGCAACAAAGGTGCCGACGCCGGCCAGCCGGTGGTGAAAGAAAAATGGGGTATCGGCGTGCTGTTCCTGTCGATCGCCGCACTGTGCTACATCCTTGGCCAGCTGGGTTTCATTCAGTGGGTACCGGAATACGCCACCAAGTCGTTCGGAATGGATATCAGCCAGGCCGGTAAGCTGGTGAGCGATTTCTGGACCTCGTACATGATCGGCATGTGGGTGTTCAGCTTTATCCTGCGCTTCTTCGATTTGCAGCGTATCGTCACTATCCTGGCCGCTTTGGCGACCGGTGCGATGTACCTGTTCGTCAGCACCGATAACCCGGAACACCTGGGCTACTACATTATGGCTCTGGGCTTCGTTTCCAGCGCGATCTACACCACGCTGATCACGCTGGGCTCGCTGCAGACCAAGGTTTCCTCACCGAAACTGGTTAACTTCATCCTGACCTGCGGCACCATCGGCACCATGCTGACCTTCGTGGTCACCGGCCCGATCGTAGCCAAAGGCGGCGCACACGCGGCGCTGACTACCGCCAATGGTCTGTACCTGGCGGTATTCGTGATGTGCCTGCTGCTCGGTTTCGTCACCAAGCACCGCAGCCACGGTCACGTAACCAACTGATCTGCCAGCATGATGTAAAAAGCACCTTTGCCAACAGATCAAAATCCGGTGAGTCCCCCTCACCGGATTTTTTATATGTCGCTTGCTGACAAAGTGAGTCTGAGCACATAAACCTTTGCTATTCGTCATCACTGCCTCAACTAATTAAAAAGACTTTTAATGAGCACTCATGTTATTAAAGAGTTGTTTAATAACGTTCAGACTTATTAAAGGAGTGTTTAATGAAACGCACATCTGGCCGATTTGTGGCAACCCAAAGCCATCACGAAACCGTTAATGCCTTTATGCCTGAGCCTTTACCGCCAACGGCCCCTGATCTTGACGCAAAATCCTATCAACAACCCAATCACCTAGCTGAACTTGCTCTGGCCAGACTATCAGGCATGACAGGACTGGTGACATCCGGAGAATGGCTCATTTACAGTGCAATACGGCGAGAGGCCCTGCTCACTTCACAGCTTGAAGGGACTCAGGCGACGCTGACAGATGTTTTTGATGAAGAAGCCGGGTTGTCTGTGACCAATGCGAATGACGTCGAGGAGGTCACCAGGTACCTACAAGCCTTCAAATTTGTCCGTGAGCAGATACTCTCTCCAACGGGATTACCTGTATCAGTCCGCTTGCTCACCCAAGCCCACAAAGTTCTGCTGGATGGCGTTCGTGGGGCGAATAAGCAGCCGGGCAATCTACGTACCAGTCAGAACTGGATTGGTGGCACGCGTCCAGGTAATACAGCGTATGTCCCACCGCCGCCAGAACATGTCACCCATTTACTGGCAGATCTTGAGATATTTATACACGATGAAAAAACCACCTTGCCTCCCCTGGTGAGGATCGCTTTGGCACATGCCCAATTTGAGACCATTCACCCTTTTCTTGATGGCAATGGCCGTATAGGTCGTCTGTTAATCGCCATGCTGCTTGAAACATGGAAACTTTTACCCCAACCATTATTGTATGTATCGGGGTATCTGAAGGCCCATCAGGCTGAGTACTACCGCTGTTTGTCTGAAATCCGCAGCCATGGAGATTGGGAGTCCTGGGTGGTTTTCTTTCTCAAAGGGGTTGAAATAGCGGCAGAGGAAGCGCAGCAGAGCATCATTCAGATAGCTTCGTTGATCGCGACTGACAGGAAGAAAATTCTCGCAACTGCATCAAGTACATTACAAACGCTGCGCCTTTTTGAGTTATTACCTACAATGCCAAAGTTAACGGTGGAACGAGCTCAGGCGGAGTTAGCCGTCTCCTTCCCTACTGCCAACGCCGCCATCAAAGCGCTGGAAAATGCAGGGATACTGCTGGAAACGACTGGTCGGCTAAGAGGCAAAAGCTACGTCTATCAGGCCTACGTAGATGTGTTGCGTAATGATTAAAAACAAAGCGTATAAGGCTTTGGCAACAAAAGAAAATAGAGTTGCAGCCAACCTCAACGCCGGAAATCCACCTTCTCATCCTGCGCCAGATACAGCGTGGTTTCTGCCGGCTGGGTTTCGGCAATCACCGTGCCCTGACGTATCGAGTAACGCACCGGCGTCTGTCGGCGCACCGCATCAAAGCCGCTATCGGCCGGCAATATCACCAGGTTGGCACTGTTGCCCGCCGTCAGGCCATAGTCGGTCAGATGTAGAGTGCGCGCGCTGTGGCTGGTAATCAGTTTCAGCCCGTCGTCGATCTGGCCGTATCCCATCAGTTGGCACACGTGCAACCCCATATGCAGTACCTGTAGCATGTTGGCTGTGCCCAGCGGATACCAGGGATCGAACACATCATCATGGCCGAAGCAGACGTTAATTTCCGCCTCCAGCATCTCCTTCACCCGGGTGATACCACGCCGTTTCGGGTAGCTGTCGAAACGCCCCTGCAGGTGAATATTGACCAGCGGGTTGGCGACAAAGTTGATGCCGGACATTTTCAGCAGGCGGAACAGCCGTGAGGTGTAAGCGCCATTGTAAGAGTGCATCGCCGTGGTGTGGCTGGCGGTGACTCTGGCGCCCATATCCAGCTTAAGCGCCAGCGCCGCCACGGTTTCGACAAAGCGCGACTGTTCGTCGTCTATCTCATCACAGTGAACATCCACCAGCCGATCGTATTTCTGCGCCAGGGCAAACGCCTTGTGCAATGACTCCACACCGTACTCACGCGTAAATTCAAAGTGCGGGATGGCCCCCACCACATCGGCCCCCAGCCGCAGCGCCTCTTCCAACAGCGCTTCGCCGTTGGGATAAGACATGATACCTTCCTGCGGAAAAGCGACGATTTGCAGCGTGACCCAGGGGGCGACTTCCTGTTTCACTTCCAGCATCGCACGTAGCGCGGTCAGGGTTGGGTCGGAAACGTCAACGTGGGTACGCACGTACTGCACGCCGTTGGCAATCTGCCATTTCAGCGTCTGCCAGGCGCGTTGTTTGACGTCCTCGTGGGTCAGCAACGCCTTGCGCTCGGCCCAGCGCTCAATGCCTTCAAACAGGGTGCCCGACTGGTTCCAGGCCGGCTGCCCGGCGGTCTGGGTGGTATCGAGATGGATATGCGGTTCAACAAATGCCGGCAGCGCCAGCCCTCCCTGCGCATCCAGCACATCGCTGCGCCATTCCAGCCCCTCCGGCTGCGGCACGATATGGGCGATGCGCCCCTGCTCAATGGCCAATTGCCACAGCCCTTCATGCCCGCTCAGACGCAGGTTATCGATAAACTTCAATGGACTCTTGGCCACCCTTCACCTCTGCTGTTCCAGCCTGTTTCATTCATCATACTGGCAGCTGATCAGACTGACAAAGCCACCAATAATTTATTAAAGTCCTCATTACTCTCAAATGGGTAGAGTTCGCATTAACTGGCTCGTTTCAGCTAAAGATGAATAAAAACCGCAACTTATCAAATAACGATAAAAATCATTCATATACCACATTAGGGGTATATGGAGGAGTGCTTGATTTGCATCAATAAATTGCCCACAGGGAGGAATAAGGTAACGCTAGGAAACCAGAATTTTGAGGCAATAATGAGCAGAGTCAAACTTGCTGTCATCGGCAATGGCATGGTCGGCCACCGGTTTATCGAAGATCTGTTGGAAAAAGCAGACAAAGACCAATTCGACATCACCGTATTTTGCGAAGAGCCGCGCATCGCCTACGATCGCGTACACCTTTCTTCTTATTTCTCCCACCACACCGCCGAAGAACTTTCACTGGTACGTGAAGGCTTTTACGAGAAGCAGGGCGTGAAGGTTTTGGTCGGCGAACGCGCCATCACCATTAACCGCAGCGAGAAAGTCATTCACTCCAATACCGGCCGCACCGTCTATTACGACAAGCTGATCATGGCTACCGGCTCTTATCCGTGGATCCCGCCGATTAAAGGCTCCGAAAGCCAGGACTGTTTCGTCTACCGCACCATTGAAGATCTGAACGCCATCGAAGCCTGCGCCCGCCGCAGCAAACGCGGTGCGGTGGTCGGCGGTGGCCTGCTGGGACTGGAAGCCGCCGGTGCGCTGAAAAGCCTGGGGGTTGAAACTCACGTTATCGAGTTTGCGCCGGTACTGATGGCCGAACAGCTCGATCCGATGGGCGGCGATCAACTGCGCCGCAAGATTGAACGCATGGGCGTCAAAGTCCATACCGGTAAAAATACCCAGGAAATCGTCAACGGCGGCGAACAGGCGCGCAAAACCATGCAGTTTGCCGACGGCACCGCGCTGGAAGTGGACTTCATCGTCTTTTCCACCGGCATCCGCGCCCAGGACAAGCTGGCCCATCAGTGCGGTCTGGCCACTGCCCGCCGCGGCGGCATCGTAATTAACGACAGTTGCCAGACCTCCGATCCGGACGTTTACGCCATCGGCGAATGTGCCTCATGGCGTGAGCGCACCTTTGGTCTGGTCGCGCCGGGTTATAAAATGGCGCAGGTCACCGCCGATCATCTGCTGGGCCGTGAAAATACCTTCCTCGGTGCCGACATGAGCGCCAAGCTAAAACTGCTGGGCGTCGACGTCGGCGGTATCGGGGATGCCCACGGCCGCACCGAAGGCGCGCGCAGCTACGTTTACCTGGACGAGAGCAAAGAAGTTTATAAGCGCATCGTGGTCAGTGCCGACAACAAAACCCTGCTGGGCGCGGTGCTGGTCGGCGACACCAGCGACTACGGCAACCTGCTGCAGCTGGCACTGAACGCCATCGAACTGCCGGAAAATCCGGACGGTCTGATCCTGCCGGCACATGCAGGCAGCAAACCGGCCATCGGCGTCGATTCACTGCCGGAAAGCGCGCAAATCTGTTCCTGCTTCGACGTCAGCAAAGGCGATATCATCAAAGCGGTCAGCATGGGTTGCCATACCGTGGCGGCGCTCAAGTCAGAAACCAAGGCCGGCACCGGCTGCGGCGGCTGTATTCCGCTGATCACCCAGGTGCTGAACGCCGAATTGAGCAAACAGGGCATCGAGGTGAACCATCACCTGTGCGAACACTTCGCTTATTCGCGTCAGGAGCTGTACCACCTGATCCGCGTCGAAGGCATCAAATCCTTCGACGAACTGCTCGCCAAATACGGCAAGGGCTACGGTTGCGAAGTCTGTAAACCGACCGTTGGCTCGCTGCTGGCCTCCTGCTGGAATGAGTACATTCTCAAGCCGCAACACACGGCGCTGCAGGACACCAACGACAACTTCCTCGGCAATATCCAGAAAGACGGCACCTATTCGGTGATCCCACGCTCCCCCGGCGGCGAAATTACCCCGGAAGGGTTGATGGTGGTTGGCCAGATCGCCAGGGAATATAACCTTTACACCAAACTGACCGGTTCCCAGCGTATCGGCATGTTCGGCGCACAGAAAGACGACCTGCCAGCCATCTGGAGCAAACTGATTGCCGCCGGTTTTGAAACCGGCCACGCTTACGCCAAGGCGTTGCGCATGTCCAAAACCTGCGTCGGCAGCACCTGGTGCCGCTTTGGTGTCGGTGACAGCGTCGGTTTTGGCGTCAAGCTGGAACACCGCTACAAGGGCATCCGCACCCCGCACAAAATGAAGTTTGGCGTTTCCGGCTGTACCCGTGAATGCTCTGAAGCTCAGGGCAAAGACGTCGGTATTATCGCCACCGAAAACGGCTGGAACCTGTACGTATGCGGTAACGGCGGGATGAAACCACGCCATGCCGATCTGCTGGCAGCCGATCTCGACCGCGAGACGCTGGAGCACTACCTCGATCGCTTTATGATGTTCTATATCCGCACCGCCGATAAGCTGCAACGCACCTCGGTATGGCTGGAAAGCCTGGAAGGCGGTATCGATTACCTGCGTAAGGTGATAGTTGACGACAAACTGGGGATCAACGACCAACTGGAAGCCGAGATCGCCCGCCTGCGCGACGCGGTTGTCTGCGAGTGGAAAGAAACCCTGGAGCATCCTGAAACCCAGGTGCGCTTCGCCCACTTTATCAACAGCGGCCTGCGCGATCCTAGCGTCCAGGTGGTCGCCGAGCGCGAACAGCACCGGCCGGCACGTCCGGATGAACGCATTCCCGTCACCCTGCTGGAAACCGAGGAGAACAACGCATGAGCCAGTGGACAACCCTTTGCGCCATCACCGATATTCTGCCCGGCACCGGCGTGTGTGCCCTGGTCGGCGATCAGCAGGTGGCGATTTTCCGCCCCTGTGCCGACGAACAGGTGTTTGCCATCAGCAATATTGATCCCTTCGCCCAGGCCAGCGTGTTGTCACGCGGTCTGATTGCCGAACATCAGGGTGAACTGTGGGTCGCCAGCCCGTTAAAAAAACAACATTTCCGCCTGCACGACGGTTACTGTCTGGAAGATGACAGCCGCAGCGTCGCGCATTTCACCAGCCGGGTTGTGGACGGCATGGTACAGGTCGCGGCCTGATATTTTCTATTTAACCTCAGGGGAAGCAGCATGTTCACCGATACCATCAACAAATGCGCCGCCAACGCGGCGCGCATCGTCAGGCTGGCAAAGCACAGCCCGCTGGGCTTTTGGATCAGCTCGGCGATGGCCGGGGCCTACGTCGGCCTCGGCATCATTTTAATCTTCACCCTCGGCAATCTGGTCGATCCGTCTCTTCGCCCGCTGGTCATGGGCGCCACTTTCGGCATCGCGCTGACGTTGGTGATCATTGCCGGGTCGGAGTTGTTCACCGGTCATACCATGTTCCTGACGCTGGGCGTCAAAGCCGGCACCATTACGCAGGGCCAGATGTGGGCCGTATTACCGCAAACCTGGCTGGGTAACCTGTTGGGTTCGGTGCTGGTAGCGCTGATGTACTATTACGGCGGCGGCAGCCTGTTGCCGGTAGACACCAGTCTGGTACATACCGTGGCGCTGGCAAAAACCACTGCACCGGCAGAAGTGCTGTTCTTCAAGGGCGTGCTGTGTAACTGGCTGGTCTGCCTGGCGATTTGGATGGCCATCCGCGTTGAGGGTGCCGCCAAATTCATCGCCATCTGGTGGTGTCTGCTGGCCTTTATCGCTTCCGGCTACGAACACTCGGTCGCCAACATGACGCTGTTCGCCCTGTCCTGGTTCGGTCATCACAGCGAGGCCTATACCCTGAGCGGGATCGGCCATAATCTGCTGTGGGTGACGCTGGGCAATATCCTGTCCGGTGCGGTATTGATGGGGCTGGGTTATTGGTACGCCACGCCGCGTGCCGAACGGCCACAGCCGGAGAAAGCCACAGCACGCCAGACTGCATAATATTCCGGGGCGCCTTGCGCCCCACTGCTGATTGCCCCGAGGAGTGCCGATGGATTACCTGCCGATTTTCTGCCAACTGCAACACAGAGCCTGCCTGCTGGTCGGTGGCGGTGAGATTGCCGAGCGCAAGGCTCGCCTGCTGCTGGACGCCGGTGCGGCTCTGACCGTCAACGCCTGTACCTTCACCCCGCAGTTCCACGAGTGGGCAGCTCTTGGCCGCCTCACGCTGGCGGAGGGTGAATTCAGTGCAGAGTTACTGGCGGAAAAGTGGCTGGTGATCGCCGCCACCGACCGGGTCGAGGTCAATGCTCTGGTGTACCAGTGTGCCAACCAGCAGCGGGTATTTTGCAACGTGGTCGACGATCCGAAGCGCGCCAGCTTTATCATGCCGTCGATTATCGATCGCTCACCGATTATGGTCGCGGTCTCCTCCGGCGGTAAAGCCCCGGTGCTGGCACGACTGCTGCGTGAAAAGCTGGAGGCCGTGCTGCCCCAACATCTTGGCAAGTTGGCACAGCTGGGGGGTTCATTGCGTCAACGGGTGAAAAAGCACTTCAGCGACATCGGCTCACGCCGCCGTTTTTGGGAAAAACTGTTTGCCCACGATCGGCTGGCACAATCGCTGGCCAATAATGACGTAGCGCTGGCGGAGCGGCAAACTGAGCAACTGTTTAGCCATCAACCACAAGCACGCGGCGAAGTGGTACTGGTGGGGGCCGGTCCGGGCGATGCCGGTTTGCTGACGCTGAAAGGCCTGCAGCAAATCCAGCAGGCTGACGTGGTGGTTTACGACCGGCTGGTGTCTGATGAAGTCATGACGCTGGTGCGCCGCGATGCCGAACGCATTTTTGTCGGCAAACGAGCGGGCGACCATTGCGTGCCGCAGGAGCAGATCAATCAAATTTTGCTGCAGCAGGCACAGCTCGGTAAACGCGTGGTGCGGCTGAAAGGCGGTGACCCATTTATCTTCGGCCGCGGCGGCGAAGAACTGGAAACGCTGGCCGCCGCCAATATTCCGTTCTCGGTGGTGCCGGGCATTACCGCCGCCTCCGGCTGTTCGGCTTACAGCGGCATTCCCCTCACCCATCGTGACCATGCACAGAGCGTGCGCCTGGTGACCGGCCACGCCAAGAGTGACGGCGGATTGGACTGGTCAACGCTGGCCGCCGGGCAACAAACCCTGGTGTTTTACATGGGCCTGACACAGGCGGCAGAGATCCAGCGCCAACTGATCGCGCACGGCATGGCTGCCGCTACGCCGGTGGCGCTGGTAGAAAATGGGACTTCCTGCCGCCAGCGGGTCATCGAAGGTGAATTGAGCCAACTGGGGACGCTGGCCTTACAGGCTGCCAGCCCAAGTTTAATCATCGTCGGTAGCGTAGTCAGCCTGCGCAGCAAGCTGAACTGGTTCTCCAGCCAGCAGTCGCCGCAGCCATCGGCGAAAATGGCCTGATACAGACGTAAAAAAAGCGGCCACTGGCCGCTTTCCTGATGAATCAAAGCCGTTACTGCGGTGAGACAAAACCAACCGCCTGGTAAACCTTCGCCAGCGTTTCCTGAGCGCGTGCACGGGCCTTGGCAGCGCCATCACGCATGACTTGCTGCAGCAGGGCCTCGTCATTGCGGAAACGATGATAACGCTCCTGCAGCTCGCTCAGCATGCCGGATACCGCTTCAGCGACGGCGCCTTTCAGGTGGCCGTACATCTGGCCTTCAAACTCGGCTTCCAACTGAGGGATGCTCTTGCCGGTCACGCCGGAGAGAATATCCAGCAGGTTAGACACCCCCGCCTTGTTCACCACGTCATAACGCACCACTGGCGGCTCTTCCGAGTCGGTCATCGCGCGTTTGATCTTTTTAGCCACCGCTTTCGGATCTTCCAGCAGGCCGATCACGTTATTACGGTTATCGTCCGACTTGGACATCTTCTTGGTCGGCTCTTGCAGCGACATCACGCGAGCGCCGGACTTGGGAATAAACGGCTCAGGCACTTTGAACACGTCGCCGTACAGCGCGTTGAAACGCTGACCGATGTCACGACTCAACTCCAGATGTTGTTTCTGGTCTTCGCCGACCGGCACCTGGTTGGTTTGATACAGCAAGATATCCGCCGCCATCAATACCGGGTAGCTGAACAGGCCGGCGTTGATGTTCTCCGCGTAACGGGTGGACTTGTCCTTGAACTGGGTCATGCGGCTCAGTTCGCCGAAATAGGTGTAGCAGTTCAACACCCAGCTCAGCTGCGTGTGTTCCGGTACGTGCGACTGCACGAAGATGGTGCTTTTTTGCGGATCGATACCACAGGCCAGGTACAGCGCCAGCGTATCCAGCGTGGCTTTACGCAATTTCTCTGCGTCCTGACGTACGGTGATCGCATGCAGGTCAACGATGCAGTAGATGCAGTCGTAATCATCCTGCATTTTCTCCCACTGACGCAGCGCACCCATGTAGTTGCCAATGGTCAGTTCACCGGACGGTTGCGCGCCGCTAAATACGATGGGCTTACTCATGTTTAAATTTCCTGATTCTCTAAAGATGACAGCCCAAGAGCGGGCAACAAGTCGGCAAAGCGCTCCAACACGCGGTCGGGATGGCTCAGGGCAATCGCCTCGCCGTAGTTATAACCGTAGGTCAGTGCGGCGCTTGGGCAACCTGCCCCCTGTGCCGCCTGAATATCATTGCGGGAGTCGCCGACAAACAGTAACTCATTGGCGCGCAGACCAAGCTTGCCGAGGACCAGATACAGGGGCGCCGGGTGCGGTTTCTTTTCCACCACGTCGTCACCGCCGATAATCAGCGAGAAGTAATCCAAAATGCCCAATGCGGCCAGCAACGGCGCGACAAACGGCGTTGGCTTGTTGGTCACCAGCGCCATCGGGTAATTTTGCGCAGCCAGTTGAGCCAGGGTTTCTTTCACCTGTGGGAACAGGCGGCTGCCGCTGTCGACGGTTTGCGCATAGAAATGATCGAAGCGCTCGCGAAGCTGCTGACAGTGTTCCGGCGTGGCCTCCACTTCGGCCCAGCGCAGCGCGCGCTGCACCAGCACGTCGGCACCGTTACCAATCCAGGTGCCCACCCGGGCCTCACCGGCCTGTGGCAGGCCCATTTCCGCCAATGCCAGATCGATAGCAGCAGCCAGCCCCGGCGCGCTGTCGACCAGCGTGCCATCGAGATCGAAGGCCAGAGCGCGGATCGCCCCGAAATCAGCCATGCGTCACCTTCGCCAACTCGCTGCGCATTTCGTCGATCACCCGACGATAATCCGGCTTGCCGAAGATGGCGGAACCCGCGACAAACATGTCTGCGCCCGCGGCAGCGATCTCGGCGATATTGTCGACCTTCACGCCGCCATCCACTTCCAGTCGGATATCACGACCGCTTTCGTCGATCATTTTGCGCACCTGACGCAGCTTATCCAAAGTGCCATGGATAAACGACTGACCGCCAAAACCAGGGTTGACCGACATCAGCAGGATCACGTCGATTTTATCCATCACGTAATCGAGGTAGCTCAACGGCGTTGCCGGATTGAACACCAGGCCGGCTTTACAGCCGTGCTCTTTAATCAGTTGAATGGTGCGATCGACGTGTTCGGAAGCTTCCGGATGGAAAGAGATGTAACTGGCACCCGCTGCAGCGAAATCCGGCACGATGCGGTCAACCGGTTTCACCATCAGGTGAACGTCAATCGGTGCGGTGATGCCGTAATTACGCAGCGCCTGACAAACCATCGGCCCGATGGTCAGATTGGGAACGTAGTGGTTATCCATTACGTCAAAATGCACTACGTCGCCGCCTGCGGCCAACACGTTGGCAGTGTCTTCACCCAGGCGGGCAAAGTCTGCTGACAAAATGGACGGGGCAATCAAAAATTTTTTCATCCGCTATCTCCAAACGTAGGGTTCGAAATCCATAGGATAACTACGCCGGGGCGTAACCCCGGTTTAACGATACAGCGCTAAAAGCTCATTCACTTTGCTGCGGCCAAGAATATTGCGGCTGATAGTACGGCGCGCTTTCACCACGTACAGCGAGGCGTGCTGGTACCAGTCACGCGTCAGCTCGGTATCATGGTTGGAAATCAATACCGGCACCTGGCTTTCTACCGAAAGCTGATGCGCCATCAGCGCCAGGCTCTGCTGGTCGGCCATGCTAAAGCTGTTGGTGTGGTAAGCAGTAAAATTCGCCGTCGCCGATAATGGCGCATACGGCGGATCGCAATACACCACGGTACCACGCTCGGCTTTTGCCATGGTATCGCGGTAATGCTCACAGACAAAAGTGGCGTTGCGGGATTTTTCAGCGAACCAATACAGCTCGTCCTCCGGGAAGTACGGTTTCTTATAACGTCCAAACGGCACGTTGAACTCCCCACGCAGGTTATAGCGGCACAGACCGTTATAGCAGTGGCGGTTCAGGTAAAGAAACAACAACGCGCGACGATAGGGATCGGCGCTAGTATTGAACTCTTCGCGCAGTAGGTAAAACTGTTCTGACTTATTGAATTCATCGGTGAAAAGCAGGCGGGCATCACGCACGAAGTCATCCGTACGCAGTTTAACGATGTTATACAGGTTAATAAGATCGCTGTTGATGTCGGCGAGAATATAGGCGTCGTATTCCGTGTTCAGGAAGACTGAACCCGCACCCACGAAGGGCTCGATTAAGCAGTCGCCTGCTGGCAGGTGACGACGGATCTCGTCCACCAGCGGGTATTTTCCACCAGCCCATTTTAAAAAAGCGCGGTTTTTCTTCATGCCGTCAATTAGCTACTTATTATACAATTCAGAGCGGCGGATTGTACTCTGTTTCAGACAGCACATCAGCGCACAAATTTAAGTGATTGATACCCTTCATCCTTCAAGCCGCAGCACCCTTGGCCACGCACAGTTATTCGGCCTGTCCGCAGGCAACTCCAGCCATCGGTCATGGGCGATTCTGTCCGCCCTGAGTAACAGGGGCGCAATTTGTGCGCCCCTTCAATGCCTGAATGCAGCTTGAAATCTATCGGGTTACTTTTTCAGGTCCTGCTGAACCTGACTTACAGGTCGGACCCAGGGTTTTTTCGCCTGAACATCCGCCGGCAGCGTCGCGATGGCACGCTTGGCTTCCGCAGAAGAGGCATAGTTGCCACTCACCAGCACGTACCAGGGTTTGCCGTCACGTTTAGTCGAATACACCAAATAATGCTGTAATTTCTGCTGCTTGGCGTAGGCGTTCAGCGTATCGGAACGCGAGGCGCTGCTCAGTTGCAGAGTGTAATGGCTTGCCGGTGCAGACTGCAGCGAACCGCCGCTGCCGCTAACGGCTCCCGCCTTGGCACTGGCTGCTCCCGCTTTAGCGGAAGAGGCTGGCGCCGGCGTATACACCGTGGTTGGCGATTTATGCTGTGTGGCCGTGGCCGTCGGCTTGCTGACGGTTTTCGCCGGAGTTTTATGTTGCTGTGGCGCAGTGCCCTGAACCGGACGGACGGTTTCTTTCGCCGCAGCGCCGTTCATCAGGGTAGCCGGGGCCGTTGGTAACGTCGAAGCTGGACCCGTCATGCCCTGCGTAGCGGCATCAACCTGACCTTGCTGCGCTGACAGTGCATCTGACATATTGCCCGGCAGATCGACACGCTGCTGCGCGCCGCCCTGCGGTGGCTGCGGTTGCGCTTCCGTCGGGGTGCTGGAGATCGGAGGGACGCTGACGGTTTGCGGCTGCGAGCTGCTGCTCACGCCGTTATTGTCGTTGGTATCCGTGGTGCCGCCCGGAACTCCGGTATTACCGGCAGTCAGTGACGAAGAGCCCGACAGATTAATGTCCTTGGCTGCGCCATTCTGTGCGCTTTCCTGTGCCGCTTCATGCTTGGTAGGCGCCTTCAACGCCGAACCAATGCCGATAATCAGCAGCAACAGCACCAAAATACCGATACCAATCATTAAATGCTGACGTGAAATGGCAAAACGCGGTCCCGGAGCCGGTTTACGCGAACGTGCAGGACGACGATCGCTGCTATCAGGTCTGAGATCGTCTTCCGGTTTAAACTCATCCATCTGAAACCCTCCAACTAGAGGCAAAAGCCCACCACGGTATACCTACCGTGGCACGGGCAGATTAACCCGATGATGGCAAAGCGACGTCAGTCAGGCTTTGCACATTAATTAATATAGATGTAAACGGCGGCTAAGCCACTGTTACTTCGTCCGATTTACTTAGACATTCCGTCAGGAAGGCAAGCTGCGATCGAAGCGAGCACCATATCATGCCCCACTCCGCCACGGACTTCCGCCTGGCCAATGGCCTTCGGCAGTACCAGGCGCAATTCACCGGCCAGGACTTTCTTATCGCGCATCATATGCGGCAGATAAGCTCCCGGAGCCATTTCCTGCGGGCCACACACCGGTAAACCGGCGCGCAACAACAGTGCTTTAATACGTTCAATATCTTCGCGGGAGAACTGACCGAGACGGTGCGCGGTTTCTGCCGCCATCACCATACCGGCAGCAATGGCTTCACCATGCAACCATACACCATAGCCCATTTCGGCTTCGATCGCATGGCCGTAAGTATGGCCCAGATTCAGCAGCGCGCGCAGCCCGCTTTCGCGTTCGTCAGCAGCAACCACTTCAGCTTTCAGCTCGCAGCAGCGACGGATACAGTAGGCCAGAGCCTGCATATCCAGCGCCACCAGGGCATCGATATTGTTTTCCAGCCAGACGAAGAAATCGTGGTCGAGAATAATCCCGTACTTGATCACTTCAGCCAAACCAGAGGAGAGCTCACGCGCCGGTAAGGTTTTCAGGCAATCGAGATCAACCACCACAGAAACGGGTTGATAGAAGGCGCCGATCATATTCTTGCCGAGCGGATGATTGACGGCGGTTTTACCGCCAACGGAAGAGTCCACCTGCGACAGCAGCGTGGTAGGAACCTGAATAAAGCGGACACCGCGCTGATAACAAGCGGCGGCAAAGCCGGTAAGATCGCCAACCACGCCGCCCCCAAGGGCAATCAGCGTGGTATCACGACCGTGCGGCTTTTCCAACAGTGCCGAGAACACCTGCTCGAGTACGGCCAGAGATTTATACTGTTCGCCATCAGGTAAAATCACCTGATCCACCATGACGCCTGCCTGCTCCAACACTTTCCGAACGTGGTCCAGATAGAGTGGCGCCAGGGTTTGGTTGGTGACCAGCATGACCTGTTCACCCGCCTTCAGCGGCATAAAAGAAGCCGGATCGTTAAACAATCCGGCGGCTATGGTTATCGGGTAGCTGCGCTCCCCAAGCGTTACGGTAATTCTCTCCATGTCGCGCTCAGTTCTCAATGTGGTTTATCCCCGCAACGCGGGGAACACAATCAGTCTTCCGCATTTGCCGTGGCGAACACGGAAACCGCTATCAGTTGCTTTCCAGCATGTTGATGATCTGGTTGGCAACCACTTTGGCGCTTTGATCGTCGGTGCGGATGGTGACATCTGCAATTTCTTCGTATAACGGATTGCGCTCTTTCGCCAGCGCTTCAAGCACTTCACGCGGAGGAGAATCAACCTGCAGCAACGGACGCTTTTTGTCACGCTGGGTACGGGCCAACTGCTTCTCGATAGTGGTTTCCAGGTACACCACTACGCCACGCGCCGACAGACGGTTACGCGTTTCACGCGATTTAACCGAACCACCGCCGGTAGCCAGCACGATGCCTTGCTTTTCCGTCAGTTCATTAATGACTTTTTCTTCACGATCGCGGAAACCTTCTTCACCTTCCACGTCGAATACCCAGCCCACGTCAGCTCCGGTACGTCGCTCAATTTCTTGATCGGAGTCGAAAAACTCCATATTGAGTTGCTGAGCTAACTGACGGCCAATAGTGCTTTTGCCGGCACCCATAGGCCCAACCAGAAAGATATTGCGTTTCTCTGCCATGTTTTTCGGTATTACTAAGACAATTCGTTAATGTTAACCCGCCCCGCCAATCAAATCAGCGGCGGGACCTAAACTGAAACCTCATAAACGATAGTGCGAGATCAGACGGAAAATTATCTCAACACTCTTGGTAGTTTGGCAACCGAATAAATCGCAATCCACGCCGCAGGAGGGAAACCATACGTTTTTAACGGCGTCTTGGCGCTAACAAAAAAACCTCGGTGCTCAATTCGGTAACCCTTGTAAGCTAAATCGGTCGCAGCGTCAAACGCAGATGCCCCGAAGGTGATAAAAAAGTGCATCTGCTCATCAACTTTAGGCGATTTCCCACGAACCGCACACCCGGTTGCTCAGGCCTTAATCAATGTCGGAGTAATGAATATCACCAGCTCGCGCCGTTTATGTTGTTTACTGCTCTGTTTGAACAAGGAACCCAGCAGCGGCACGTCGCTGATCCCGGGCACCTTGTCTGCCCCTTCGGCGCTATGGCGCTGAAATACGCCTCCCAAAACAACGGTTTCGCCATCTTTTACCGTCACCTGGGTTTTGATTTCCTGTTTATCTATCGCCAACGTCTCGCCTGCCGCACGGCTGATTGAGCGCCCGGGCATATTCTGGCTGATTTGCAGCGTCAGGGTGATGCGGCCATTGGGCAAAACTTTAGGCGTCACTTCCATGCCCAGCACCGCTTCCTTGAACTCCATCGACGTCGCCCCGCTGGAGCCGCTGTTCACTTCATAGGGGATCTCAGTCCCCTGCTTTATGCTGGCGGTTTGCAGGTTCGCGGTCAGCAAGCGCGGACTGGCGATGATTTCCACCCGGTTTTCCTGCTCCAGCGCCATCAATTCCAGATCCAATAATCGCCCGCCAATTCGTGCCAGATGGAAACCCGCGCTGACGGCACTGCGCTCCAGCGGTAACCCCACATTAAAACCGTCCATCTGCCATGACCTGGCCTGTCGTTCGTCTGGGGCCAACCCCCAGCGCACGCCAAGCTCACGTAGACTCTCGGTGTTGATGGTAACGATATGTGCCGCCAATTGCACCTGTGCCAAAGGCGCATCCATTTCGGCGATCCTTTGCGTTAATAACGTCACGATCGATGCTGTATCGCGGATCAATACCGCATTGGTGCGTTTATCTGCCACCACACTGCCACGCTCGCTCAGCAATATTCCGCCCTGCGCATTCAGGTTTTCAGCAACCTCTTCCGCATCGGCATGGCTCAACGGCAGGGTCACGCTTTTTAGCGGCTGTTTTTGTACCCGCGCCTGCTGTTGGCGCTGCTTTTCTTGCTCATTGGGTTCAGGGGAAACCATCATGACATTCCCCTCCAGCGTCATTGACAGCTTTCCCATACGCAAAATCACCGCCAGTGCCTGGTGCCAGGGCACATTATCCAACCTTAGCGTCAGGTTGCCCCCCACACCTGCGGCGGTGACCATATTCAGCTGCTGATAATCCGCCAGCGCCTGCAACACCAGAGTAATCGGAGCATCCTGAAACTCCAGCGAAACGGGCTCTTGCTCCTGTGCTACGCCGGAAATAACCACACCCCAGAGCAGCACCGCCAGCCAACGGCATCCTTTCATTTTTCTTCCTTATGGTTTCCCAGGGTCAACACCACGGCATTCTCAGCGACCGGACACAGCGGATCGCCCAGGTTCTCTTTCAGCGTCACTTGCCCCTTAAGGACCTGTTCCACCCGCCAACGCCCGGCTAATAAGGTTTGTTGGGGTTTTAATCGCAGCCACTGTCCGGCGGTCGTAACTACCCAGGCATGGTGTAACGCCGCTTTCCCGATGGTGCCCTTCAATTGCCAGTTCACCGGCGACTCCGCTGCGCTCGGACAGTCGGGCAAGGGTAACGGCTTAAAAGGATCGCGTGGCTGAGGCTGGGCCATCAACGCCAGAGGCAGCCACAGTAACCAGAACCCACAGCATCTATTCATTGGGGTTTGCCGCCTCTGCCTCTGCCAAAGCCGCCTGGAGTATGAAATGCGTCGTCAGCTCCCCCACCTGCGCTTCAACGGTCATTTGATCAATACGCAACTGAGCCGGCCAACTGTCCAGCAGCCTTAATAAACTGCCGTAATTGAGATGGAGTATCAGAGTTTGCCGCGGCGAGTTGTCCTGCTGCTGCCAACGCTGCAGCCCGGCACCCGCCCGTTGCAACGTGCTCGCCAAATCGCTATCGGCGGCAGGCGGGCGGGTGACCTGCTGCAGGCTTTGATTCACCTGATCCAGCGTCGGCATACCGGCCAGTTGCTCCCACAAGGGGGTCATCTGTTGCATCAGGCGCTGCTGCTGCGCCTCGGTTTGTGCCAGTTGCTGCCATTTTCCTTGCAACAGCAACAGGCCGAACAGCAAGATCAGGCTGCCCAACACCAGCCACTGGATGGACAACAGCTTCCACCCCGGCAAGCCCAGCCCTCTCGCCAACCACAGCGGTAATGACTTATCCACCCGGCCCCCATTGCGCCACCAAGGTAAACGAGAACAGACCGTCCTGGCGCTGTACCACCTCTGCCAGGCGGTAGTTCTGTAACAGGGGTAACGCCGTCAGTTGTTGTTCAAACTGAAGCACCGCTTCATAACGCCGGCCAAGTCCCCGTAAAGTGACATTTTGCGGGTGGCTTTCCAGCGCGATAAGCCACAGCGGATCAGGTAGCGAAGTGGATAACTGCTGCAACAGCTGTAGATAACGTCGGTTATGCACCAGGTTGTTGTCATACTGTTGCGCCAACGCAGTTAAACGTGCCAGACGTGCCACCGCCTGTTGCAATTGTTGATAACGCTCGGTCAGTTCTGCCTGCTGACCGATCAGCGTCAATAGCGCCTCATGCCGCTGTGCCTGCTGCTGACTCAACAGGCCAAAGACCACCATCAGTACCGCCAGCACCAGCACCAGCTGCAAAATGAAAATGCGTAACCAAAAGGCATAACGACGACGCTGGCCCCGAATGCGCCAGGGCAAAAGATTAACCTGATACATCAGTTGTCCTCAGCGCGCAGCGCCAGACCGCCAGCCAAAACAAAGGCCGCCGGCAATGTGGGTAACGGGGGACGCAGCTGGCTGAAAGCGCTAAACGGTGACCACGACAAGCTGCCTGACGGAGGTTGCTCATCCATCACGCTGCTATAGTAAATCTGATGTTCGCTGAGTGATGGACAGGCGGCATGCATTGCGGCCAACGCCTGATTTGCCTCGTCCGCTTCTCGAATCGATACCAGGCCATAGGCAAACTCCGCTCGGTGTGCGGTCACCCATAGCCATTCTTCATCGAGGCGGTGCAGCAAACCGGCTTCACCCGCCACGCCCGCGGCGGCCGCCATCACGCGCAGTGCGCATGGGGCAATATCAACCACCTGCGGCTGTAAATTGGCCTGACGCAGACAGTTCAGCCACTGTTGCAACTCTTGCTGGCGGGCGGCGGTCAGCAGCAGAGTCGCGTGTTCGGGCAATGATTGACGGTAGTCCAGCGCCAATGTTTGGCTATCCAGCGGAAACTTTTTCAGCCCCTGGCTGGTGATGTAGTCACCGCGTGCCGGCTCTTTCAGCCTGGCGTCCGGCAGGGGCAATCGATGCTGTAAAACCCGCTGCGCGGGCAGAGCAATGCGTAAGGAAATATGTCTTGGTAACTGAACCCGCCATTGCCGCAACGCCTGGATCAGCGCGTCACTCTGCTCCAAGCAGCCCTCACGCAGCACCGGTTGCGGCAACCTTTGTTGCCACCAGTGACGCAGTTGCCAGCCATTGCGGCGGCGCTGTGCCGCCAGGGCACGAACGCAGTGACTTTGTATATCCAGCCCCACCTGCCATGCTTGAGTGATCATATTTTGCCCGACCTCCATATCGTCAGATAACAAAAGAACATATCCATGTTGCAGGCTTGCCTTTATACTACCGCGCGGTTGTTTATAAACTGCCCAAATGACATGAAAATGGGAAATCTCAGGTGAAGTTCGTAAAGTATTTACTAATCCTTGCAGTGTGTTGCATCGTGTTGGGGGCAGCCTCGATCTTTGGCTTGTACAAATATGTCGAGCCACAGCTGCCTGACGTCGCAACGCTGAAAGATGTGCGGCTGCAAATACCGATGCAGGTTTACAGCGCCGACGGCGAGCTGATCGCCCAATACGGTGAAAAACGCCGTATTCCGCTAAAACTGAACCAAATTCCGCCGGTTATGGTGCATGCGTTTATCGCCACCGAAGACAGCCGCTTCTATGAGCATCATGGCGTCGACCCAATCGGTATCTTCCGTGCTGCCTCTATTGCGCTGGTGTCTGGCCATGCGTCACAGGGGGCAAGTACCATTACCCAGCAGCTGGCGAGAAACTTCTTCTTAAGCCCGGAACGCACCCTGATGCGCAAGATCAAGGAAGCTTTCCTGGCAATACGCATCGAACAGATGCTGACCAAAGACGAAATCCTCGAGCTGTATCTGAACAAAATCTATCTGGGGTATCGCGCCTATGGCGTGGGTGCTGCGGCGCAGGTTTACTTCGGTAAAGACGTCAGCCAGCTCAGCTTAAGCGAAATGGCGACCATCGCCGGCTTGCCGAAAGCCCCGTCAACCTTCAATCCGCTCTACTCCCACGATCGCGCCGTCGCTCGCCGCAACGTGGTGCTGTCGCGGATGCTGGATGAGCATTACATCACTCAGGCGCAGTTCGATCAGGCGCGCAGTGAAGAGCTGGTGGCCAATTACCATGCGCCACAAATCAGCTTCTCCGCCCCCTATCTCTCCGAGATGGTGCGTCAGGAGATGATCAAGCGTTACGGTGACAATGCTTATACCGACGGCTACAAGGTCTACACCACCGTCACCAAGAAACTGCAGTTGGCGGCGCAGGAGTCGGTGCGTAACAACGTGCTGGCGTACGATATGCGCCACGGCTACCGCGGCCCGTCCAACGTGCTGTGGAAAGTGGGTGAAGCGGCCTGGGACCAAAAGCAGATCGTCGATTCCCTGAAGAATCTGCCAAACTACGGCCCATTGTCGCCGGCGGTGATTGTCTCAACCAGCGCCGAAGAGGCCACAGCCATGATGGCTGACGGCAGCCATGTGGCGCTGCCGATGTCTACCATGCGCTGGGCACGACCTTACAGATCCGACACTCAGCAAGGCCCAACGCCGAAACGCGTCACCGATGTGGTGCAGGCCGGTCAACAAGTGTGGGTTCGCAAGGTGGGCGAAAACTGGTGGCTGTCACAGGTGCCGGACGTCAACTCAGCCCTGGTTTCTATCAACCCGAATGACGGCGCGGTGAAAGCGCTGGTCGGCGGATTTGACTTCAACCAAAGCAAGTTCAACCGCGTGACTCAGGCGCTGCGTCAGGTTGGTTCCAACATCAAACCTTTCCTGTATACCGCAGCGATGGACAAGGGCCTGACCCTGGCCACTATCCTCAATGACCTGCCGATCACCCGTTGGGATCCAGGCGCCGGTACCGACTGGCGGCCGAAGAACTCACCGCCAACCTACGATGGCCCGATTCGCCTGCGTCAGGGGCTGGGACAGTCGAAGAACGTGGTGATGGTGCGTGCGATGCGTGCCATGGGCGTTGATTACGCAGCGGAATACCTGCAGCGTTTCGGCTTCCCGGCGCAAAACATCGTGCATACCGAATCACTGGCACTGGGCTCGGCTTCGTTCACCCCAATGCAGCTGGTCCGCGGTTACGCGGTGCTGGCCAACGGCGGTTATCTGGTGGATCCGTACTTCATCACCAAGATTGAAGACGATAACGGCAACACAGTGTTCGAAACCAAGCCGAAGATTGTCTGCGACAGCTGTAATCTACCGGTGATTTATGGTGACACTCACCGTTCGGCCGTACTTTCCGAAGACAACATTGAAAATGTCGCGACGTCGCAGGAAGGTAAAAATGGCAACGTGCCAATGCCTCAGCTGGAGCAGGTGACCCCCGCTCAGGTTCAGCAGGATGGCGATCAGCAGTATGCGCCACACGTTATCAGCACCCCGCTGGCGTTCCTGATGCACGATGCGCTGAACAGCAATATCTATGGCGAACCGGGTTGGATGGGGACCGCCTGGCGTGCAGGCCGTGACCTGAAACGTCGTGATATCGGTGGCAAAACCGGTACCACCAACAGTTCAAAAGACGCCTGGTTCTCCGGCTATGGCCCGGATACCGTGACGTCGGTATGGATTGGTTTCGATGATCACCGCCGTGACCTTGGCCGTACAACGGTATCCGGTGCGATCCCGGATCAGGCTTCCGGCGGTGAAGGCGGCGCCAAGAGTGCGCAACCGGCATGGGATGACTTTATGAAAACCGCACTGGAAGGCATTCCAGAGCAGAAGGTGACCCCACCACCGGGCATTATCAGCGTCACCATCGACAAGAGCAGCGGTAAGCTTTCCGGTGGCGGCGGCGGCAGCCGTTCCGAGTACTTTATCGAAGGGACTCAGCCGACGGACTACCCATCGCGGGATACCGGCACGACGCTGACGGATCCCGGCGGCGAAAGCCACGAGTTGTTCTAATAAAAAAAGGGCCCAGATAAATCTGGGCCCTTTTCATTTAACCGTCGCGCTTAGCGGGAACCACGTAAAAATGCCTCGGTGAGGAACAACGCACTAACGTTGCGCGCCTCGCGGAAATCAGGCTCTGCCAGCAACGCCATCATGTCGGCTATTGGCCAACGCACCTGCGGCAAAGGCTCCGGCTCATCCCCTTCCAGACTCTGCGGGTAGAGATCGTGCGCCAGTACGATATTCATCTTGCTGGAAAAGTACGACGGGGCCATCGTCAACTTGCTGAGGAAATCAAAGCGTCTGGCGCCAAAACCCACCTCTTCCATCAGCTCGCGATTGGCCGCTTCCAGCACGCCTTCACCCGGATCAATCAAACCTTTGGGAAAGCCAAGCTCATAAGATTCAGTGCCCACGGCATATTCACGGATCAGCAGCAAATCGTCGCCAATCACCGGCACAATCATCACGGCCTCGCGGTCTGAGGGCCGCATCCGCTCATACACCCGCCGTACACCGTTACTGAACTCCAAATCGACCGACTCAACGTTAAATAAACGCGAACGTGCGACCGTTTCCACTTTCAGAATTTTAGGTTTTTGCAGGTGTTTATCCATGATTGCCTCAAATGAGTTATCCGCTAGCAGGCCACAGCATCGGGCGTGATAACGCGGGTAACCAGAATAATGATTGGCGTGACGCGCGGTCCGCATGCGTTCAAACGCTGACCAAATCCGATCTTGATCACATTGTGCGTTAATGAGAACCTTTGCCGCAACGAGCACAAGCAGTAATTTACTTTTTTTTAACAAGCGTAGCCAGTACCCGCCGCTTTTCTGTTCTCATCCTGCAAAAAGAGCGCATTAAAATAAGATAATGCCGATATCGGCAGTGCAACCTGGTTGCTATCATCACGCAGGTAAGACAGGGCAATAAGACTGAAATTTTTATCAATAAGTGAGATCCCGACGGAGAATCTGCTCTCTCGTTACGGATCAGGGTGTCTCTTGGTGATTTGGCTGCGTATAATAGTCCAGGATTCATCAGGTTGGTGAGGTTCACGGGTTCAGGATGGGGATAGCATGAGCACAATAGTGTTGATATTGGCCTTAGTGCTTGCCTGCCTGATTGCCGCCGGCCTGTATCTTTGGTTCAAAGCCCGCAATCAGCCGCTGCTGACGCGTACGCTGCCCTTTATCAAACCCACACACCGCAAGCTGACCGGCGAAGAACGCGCCGCCGTTGAGCACTATCTCGGCCAACAAAACAAGCTGAGCAACAAACTGTTGCCCGGCAGCAATTCATTGCCTTCTGCCAAGCTGGCGCTGACCCCACAAAGCGACAACGTCTACCCGATCACCCACGCTATCACCCGCTACGGGCTGGCCAGCGATGAGCCTAATAAATGGCGCTATTATCTGGACGCCGAAGAGGTGCATCTGCCGCCGTTCTGGGAGCAGTACATCAGCGCCGATAACCATGTGGAAGTGATTAGAACCCAGACGCTGCCGCTGGTGATCTCGCTCAACGGGCATTCGCTGAAAGACCATATTCACGATCGGCCGCTGCCGCCGGTGGTGAAGGCAACCCCGAGCCAAAACGCCTCTATCCGCAAGGAAGAGAGCGAGCATGTCGAACTGCTGAATATCCGCAAGGAAACCTCGGAAGAACACGCACTCAATCGCCCGAACGGTATCAAGGAAGCCGCTATTATCTCGGCTGCCCTGCTGCTGCTGTTCTTCAGCCTGATAAGCCCGGTCGTGGTGATCCCCTGGATGATTGTCGTCGCCGTGTTGATGATCGCCTGGGGCTGCTGGAACCTGTTCCGCCGCCCCGCCACCCGCGAACTAAAAGAAGTGCACTGCCTGCGGGGTACCCCCAAGCGCTGGGGGCTGTTTGGCGAATCCAATCAGGGGCAGATCAGCAACATTTCACTCGGCATCATTGACCTGATTTATCCGCCGCACTGGCAGCCCTACATCACTCAGGATCTGGGTAAAACCACCGACGTGGATATCTACCTTAACCGTCAGGTGCTGCGCCAGGGTCGTTACCTTTCGCTGCATGATGAGGTGAAGAACTTCCCGCTGCAGCAATGGGGCAGGAACGCGGTACTCATGGCCAGTTCACTTTTGGTGCTGCTGCTGTTGCTGACCTATATCCCGCTCAGCCTGCCGCTCAAGCTGAGCATGGCCTGGCTGCAGGGCGCACAAAAAATTGAAGTGACCAACGTACAGACACTGGAAGGCGCAACGCTGCGTATCGGGGATACCCTCAAAGCCCAGGGTACGGGCATGTGCTATGTGCCACCGTTAACCAGCGGCACGCGCTCCGCCAGCTTTATGCCGTTCGACTGTTCAGGGATTTACTGGAACAACGCGGCGCCACTGCCACAGCCGGAATCGGAAGTGATCGACAAGGCGTCTGCCCTGCTGGCGACGGTTAACGCCCAGTTGCACCCTGACGGCACCGACCAAAAGCTCAACCCACAGTTGGCCAGCGCAATCGAAAAATCCGGCATGATCCTGCTGGATGATTTTTCCGATATCGTGCTGAAAACGCAGGATCTGTGCCAAGCGGATAATGACTGCGTCCGACTGAAGAACGCACTGGTCAATCTGGGCAACGTCAAAAACTGGAGCACCCTGGTGAAACGCGCCAAATCAGGCTCGCTGCAAGGGGTGAACGTGTTGCTGCGCCCGGTGAGCGCCGAATCGCTGGAAAGCCTGACCAAAGTGGCCGCATCATCCTTCGTCTACAGCGAAACCAGGCAGGCCGCAGCCGCGCTCAACAGCCCACCACCGGGGGGGTTCCTGATCACCAGCGATGAAGGCAAACAGCTGGTGAATCACCCGCAGCCGACGGTGCCGTTAAACGAATACAACGCACTTGACCAGTGGAATGAGCTACAGCGCCTTGCCGGCATGCTGCTGCATACGCCGTTCGAGGCGCAGGGCGTGATCACCAATATCAGCGTCGATGCCAATGGGACCCGTCATATTGCACTGCATAGCGAGCCGGATATCATCACCCTGTGGCGCTATCTCGGCACCAGCCTGCTGCTGCTGAGCGTCGCCGTGGTGCTGGGCTACAACAGTTGGAAACTGGTGCAGCGCCGTCGTATCAATCAGCACCGCATCGCCGATATCCAGCGCTACTACGAAAGTTGCTTTAACCCGCAGCTCGCCCCGATGTCATTACGGCCGATGCCCTGAGTCACCAGCCGGCCTGCGCCCTGTCATCAGCTTATGCTACGCTAACGCTATTACCTTTATCCTGCGGACCGCCGACGGTTCGCCTATGGAGTTTTCATGGTTCCCGAGTTTGACTGGAGTGAGATCGATACCGTGCTGCTGGATATGGACGGTACCCTGCTCGATCTGGAGTTCGACAGCCACTTTTGGCTCAGCCTGGTGCCGCAAGCCCTGAGCGAGCAGCGGGCTATTCCCTTCGATGAAGCACGTAAAATTATTCATCAGGAATATCTGGCCGTGCAGCACACCATGAACTGGTACTGCTTCGATTACTGGAGCGAACGGCTGGACATGGATATTTACCGAATGACCAGCGAGGTAGGCAACCGTGCTCGTCTGCGTGAAGATACCGAGCCGTTTTTACAGGCATTACGTGCGGCAGGCCACCAGACTATTTTGTTGACCAACGCCCATCCGCACAGCCTGGCGGTAAAAATTGAGCATACCGGTTTGGACAGGCACCTTGATTTATTACTTTCCACCCACACATTTGGTTATCCGAAAGAAGATCAGCGTTTGTGGCAGGCAGTGCAGCAACACACCGGTTTTGATCCGCAGCGTACGCTGTTTGTCGACGACGGCGAACCGATTCTGGATGCCGCCCGTGCCTTCGGTATTCGCTACTGTCTGGGCGTACAAAACCCGGATTCCAGCATGGCGGAGAAAACCTTCCAGCATCACCCATCGATGCGCGATTACCGCCTGTTGATACCAGCGCTGGCCAGGGGGAATGGATGAAAGGAAAAGCAGCAGACGACGAAGCCGTCCGGCTGGACAAGTGGCTATGGGCGGCACGTTTCTATAAGACCCGCGCGCTGGCACGGGAGATGATCGACGGCGGCAAGGTGCACTACAACGGACAGCGCGGCAAGCCGAGCAAGATTGTCGAGCTTAACGCCGAGATCAAACTGCGTCAGGGAAACGAAGAACGCACGGTGATCGTGCTGGCAGTGACCAGCCAACGGCGCGGCGCCGAAGAGGCGCAACAAATGTATCAGGAAACCGAGGCCAGCATCGCCAACCGAGAGAAAGTGGCGCTCGCGCGCAAAATGAATGCGCTGACCATGCCGCATCCGGACCGCCGTCCGGACAAGAAAGAGCGGCGCGACCTGATTAAATTTAAATTTGGTGAGCAGGAATAACCCCTCACCGCAATGAGAGAAAACTATGTCTAACCATGACCAATTGCACCGTTACCTGTTTGAAAACTACGCGGTGCGCGGTGAGCTGGTTACCGTCAGCGAAACCTATCAGCAGGTACTGAACAACCACGACTATCCGGCACCCGTCAAGAAACTGCTGGGTGAACTGCTGGTTGCCACCAGCCTGCTGACCGCAACGTTGAAGTTCGACGGCGACATCACCGTGCAGTTACAAGGCGACGGCCCGCTGAAGCTGGCGGTGATTAACGGTAACAACCGCCAGGAAATGCGTGGCGTGGCGCGCGTACAAAGCGAAATTGCTGATGACAGCACGCTCCACCAAATGATCGGTAATGGCGTCATGGTGATCACCATTGCCCCTACCGAGGGCGAACGCTATCAGGGCGTAGTGGCACTGGAAGGTGAAACGCTGGCCGAGTGCCTCGAGGCTTACTTCCGTCAGTCAGAGCAGTTACCGACCCGCCTGTTCATCCGTACCGGTGAGTCTGAAGGTCAACCGGCCGCGGGCGGCATGCTGCTGCAGGTTCTGCCGGCGCAGGACGGGAATGCCGATGACTTCGATCATCTGGTGCAACTGACCAACACGGTGAAAAGCGAAGAGCTGTTCGGCCTGCCGGCCAACGAAGTGCTTTATCGCCTGTACCATCAGGAAGAAGTTACCCTGTATGAACCGCAGGACGTTGTCTTCCGTTGCACCTGTTCACGCCAGCGTTGCGCTGACGCGCTGATCACGTTACCGGCGGAAGAAGTGGCTCAGATGCTGGAGCAAGATGGCAATATTGATATGCACTGCGATTATTGCGGCAATCACTATGTGTTTGATGCCGTGGACGTTGCCGCCTTGTACACCGGTAACACCGACGAAAGTGAGCAGTTGCACTAAGTAGCACCTCATATCGGCGGGCGCGCCCTGCGCCTGCCTGTTTACTCCGTTTGCACGTTTGCTTTTTTCCGTGTGCTATCTCTCATAACGTAACGAAAAACCGACTAAAACGTTAAATATTTGATACCTATCGCGGTTACTCGCTGCTGAATCCCTACAATTGGCGCCAGAAATTCTGTGACCAAGGAGTAGTGACATGCGTGTTAAAGGTATAACCCCTCAGGATCTGGCCGCTTATGGGATTCATAACGTCGGCGAAATCGTTCACAACCCGAGTTATGACTTGCTGTTCAAGGAAGAAACAGACCCATCTCTGGAAGGTTTTGAGCGTGGGGTGGTAACCAAGCTGGGTGCCGTATCCGTCGACACCGGTATTTTTACCGGCCGTTCCCCGAAAGATAAGTACATCGTCCGTGACGACATCACCCGCGACACCGTCTGGTGGGCCGATCAGGGTAAAGGCAAAAACGACAACAAACCCCTTAGCCCGGAAACCTGGGCAGACCTGAAACAGCTGGTCACCACACAACTCTCCGGTAAACGTCTGTTTGTGATGGATACCTTCTGCGGCGCCAACGCCGACTCCCGCCTGAAAGTCCGCTTTATTACCGAGGTAGCCTGGCAGGCACACTTCGTTAAAAACATGTTCATCCGCCCGACTGATGAAGAGCTGCAGGATTTCGAGCCAGACTTCGTGGTGATGAACGGCGCCAAATGCACTAACCCGAACTGGCAGCAACAGGGCCTGAATTCGGAAAACTTTGTCGCCTTCAACCTGACCGAGCGCATGCAACTGATTGGCGGCACCTGGTACGGCGGCGAAATGAAAAAGGGTATGTTCTCCATCATGAACTACCTGTTGCCGCTAAAAGGCATTGCCTCAATGCACTGCTCGGCCAACGTAGGCGAGAAAGGCGACGTGGCGGTCTTCTTCGGCCTGTCCGGCACCGGCAAAACCACCCTGTCCACCGATCCGAAACGCCAGCTGATTGGCGATGACGAGCACGGCTGGGATGACGATGGCGTATTTAACTTCGAAGGCGGCTGCTACGCCAAAACCATCAAGCTGTCTGAAGAAGCCGAGCCGGATATCTATCACGCCATCAAACGCGATGCGCTGCTGGAAAACGTCGTCGTTCTCGCTGACGGCACCATAGATTTCAATGATGGTTCGAAAACCGAGAACACCCGCGTTTCCTACCCGATCTATCACATCCAGAATATCGTGAAGCCGGTTTCCAAAGCGGGTCACGCCACCAAGGTGATCTTCCTGACCGCAGACGCCTTCGGCGTACTGCCGCCGGTCTCTCGCCTGACCGCTAACCAGACCCAGTACCACTTCCTGTCTGGCTTTACCGCCAAACTGGCCGGTACCGAACGCGGCGTGACCGAGCCGACCCCAACCTTCTCCGCCTGCTTCGGCGCAGCCTTCCTGTCACTGCACCCAACGCAGTACGCTGAAGTGCTGGTGAAACGCATGCAGGCTGCCGGCGCGCAGGCCTATCTGGTGAACACCGGCTGGAACGGCACCGGCAAACGTATCTCGATCAAGGATACCCGCGGCATTATCGACGCGATCCTCAGCGGTGAAATCGATAAGGCAGAAACTATTACTCTGCCTATCTTCGACCTGGCGATGCCAACCTCACTGCCGGGCGTTAACCCGGATATCCTGGATCCACGCGCCACTTACGCCAGCCTTGAGCAATGGCAAGAGAAGGCACAGGATCTGGCCGAGCGTTTTGTCACCAACTTTGACAAATACACCGATACTCCGGCAGGTGCCGCATTGGTCAGCGCCGGTCCAAAACTGTAATACCTTCTTTTTACAGCTTCAGCTAAGGCGTGGATCCCACGCCTTTTTTTATTTTTATTGGTTGTTATTTAATCAACGCAAAGGGATAATAAGCACTGCAATCATTGATAGCAAAGGAGGTTTCAATGGCTACCATAACCGTCAGGAATCTGGACGACGAAGTAAAAGAGTTGCTGCGCGTTTCGGCAGCGAAAAATGGCCATTCCATGGAGGAGGAAGCTCGTATGATTTTGAAACAGGCGTTGGTGAAAAAACCGCCGCGCTATGGTTTAGGCACTCGCATACATCAACACTTTGCCGAGTTGGGCGGAGTTGAACTGGAAATCCCACCGCGTGATAAAACACCCGCGCGCATTGTCACCTTTGATGACGATGATGACCAGGTATGATCATTCTCGATACCAATGTAGTTTCAGAGTTACTGCGCCCGGCACCTCATTACCATGTTTTAAGGTGGCTGGATCAACAGAATACGTATCAATTCTATCTGAGCGCTGTCGTGGTAGCGGAGCTATATACTGGCATAACCTGCATGCCCCATGGCAAAAAGCAGTTTGAGTTACAGTCCAATCTCGGCGTAATGCTGCAGGAAGAGTTTCTGGACAGGGTTTTACCCTTTGACACTGGCTGCGCTCTGCAGCATGCGGAGTTAATGGGTGCCAACCGCCGCCAAGGCATCGGCGTCAGTTTCCCAGACACCCAGATCGCCGCCACCTGCCTGCATTACGGTGCCGCCCTGGCCACGCGTAATACCAAAGACTTTATCCACTGCGGGATTGAATTAATCGACCCCTGGCAGGCCAGCACCGGTCGGCGTCTGCATGAAGAAGCGGCGGAATATTACGTGATGAGCAGAAAACCCTGACAGGGCAGCTTCACTGTCAGGGGAGTTTGGCGCTGTCTTTCACTGTCTGATGGCCGTTGGCCAACTCTTTCTTTTCCATCGGTAACGGAATATAAGCCCTGATCAACAACCCGCCGCGTTCGCTGGTGCCGATATCCAGAGCACCGTGATGGCCATCAATAATACGTTGTACGATAGCCAGGCCAAGCCCGGTTCCGCTGGTGCTACGTGCGCTGTCACCACGGACGAACGGCTGCAGCAGATGTTTCAACTCTTCCGGTTTAATGCCCGGGCCATCGTCTTCCACCTGGAACCAGCCACGCTGCAGTTCACGACCACTACTGACCTTGATCCAGCCGTTGCCGTAACGCGCCGCATTCACCACCATATTCGCCGCTGCACGCTTGATCGACAGAGGATGCACATTCATCATCAGCTCACCCGGGGCCAAAGCAGTTTCGATAACCCGCTCATAGCCGCTCTCGGCGGCAACCACTTCACCCAGAATGCCATTCAGATCGCTTAGCTCGGTCTGCATCTCCTGGCCAGTGCGCAGATAGTCAATAAACTGCTCAATGATGGCGTTGCACTCTTCAATATCTTTATTGATCGACTCCGCCAGATAGCCGTCTTCGGCACTCATCATCTCGGTTGCCAGACGGATGCGCGTCAGCGGTGTACGCAGGTCATGGCTGACGCCGGCCATCAGCAGCGTGCGGTCATCCGCCAGTTGCTTAACGCCCGATGCCATCTGATTAAAGGCCCGCGTTACCGAACGTACCTCAGATGCGCCGTACTCACGCAACGGCGGCGGAATAATGCCCTTGCCGACCTGCAGAGCTGCATGCTCCAGCTCTACCAGCGGACGGTTTTGGATACGAATAAACAGCCAGGCACCGCCTATCGCCAACAGCATAATTGCCAGCGTATAACGGAACAGCGGCGAGAAATCGCCCTGGTGAATTTCAGTCAGCGGGACGCGCACCCAGATATCCGGCTGCAGCCAGGTCTTCAGCCACACCACCGGTGAGTTTTTGTTCACTTCTACCCGGACGTCGGTTGGCCCGCCGAGCTGCTGAGCCATTTGCTGGCTGAGGAATTGATAGTGCTGCGCCCAGCGCAGACCGCTCTCCTCCGCCGCCGAGTTGGTGTAGAGAGAAATCCCCAGTTCGCGATAGATTTCACGACGGAACGCCGGTGGCACCTCCAGCAAGGTCCCATCCTCCAGCTGCAGCTTATCGGTCATCAGCATACGAACTTCGTAGGCCAATACCTTGTTGAACTGCTGCAAACTGGGCAGGATGGCGAAGTTCAGCACCACCAGATAGGTCGTCACCAGGCTGACGAACAGCAAGGTGACGATCAATAGCAGGGTTCGGGCAAACGAGCTACGCGGTGAAAAGCGTAATCGTCTCATGCCTTGCTGCCGTCCGGGACGAAGACGTAGCCAAGACCCCAAACGGTCTGGATATAACGTGGATGCGCAGGATCCTCCTCAACCATACGGCGCAGACGAGAAATCTGCACGTCGATGGAGCGTTCCATGGCGCTGTATTCACGGCCGCGTGCCAGGTTCATCAACTTGTCACGCGACAGCGGTTCACGCGGGTGGCTCACTAATGCCTTCAGTACCGCGAACTCGCCGCTGGTCAACGGCATAGGCTCGTCTTCACGGAACATTTCACGGGTACCCAGGTTCAGTTTGAATTTGCCAAAGGCAATCACCGCTTCTTCTTGCGAAGGGGCGCCCGGCAGTTCATTGGCCTGACGACGCAATACCGCACGGATGCGGGCCAACAGTTCCCGCGGGTTGAACGGTTTTGGGATGTAATCGTCAGCGCCGATTTCCAGGCCAACGATACGGTCGACTTCTTCACCTTTGGCGGTCACCATAATGATCGGCATAGGGTTACTTTGGCTGCGCAGACGGCGGCAGATAGAAAGCCCGTCCTCGCCCGGCAACATCAGGTCCAGCACCATCAGGTGGAAGGATTCACGTGTCAGCAAGCGATCCATTTGCTCAGCGTTGGCTACGCTGCGAACCTGAAAACCCTGTTCGGTTAAATAACGCTCTAAAAGCGCGCGCAAGCGCATGTCATCATCGACGACCAGAATCTTATGATTCTCTTGCATTGTATTACTCCCAAAGGCTGTATTGCCTGACGTGAATATTGTTAAAAAACCATGCCAATTCGGACAGCGATTATTGGTATATATTCTAGACTAAATTGTTACAAAGCTTATTCTTTTACCGAGTTATCAATATCTTTCATACAGCAGACTAATTAATCCACACATTATTGTCTCGTTTCGCCGTAAAAAGCCCACTCAGCCCTCCCGCAAGAATGACATCGCCTTCGTGGGCCGCAGGGGTCGACACTCAAATTAATAACGTATTTATAACCTGATTAGCCCTGGTTCAGGCGAGCGTGCCTTCAGTCTAAGCCGCCAGCGACAATGCACCTAATGTTCTCCGGGGCATTCATCGGCACTATTGTCGTCATCGCGTTGGAATAACCCACGTATTTCCCCCCGTAGCCATTGATTGCCGCGGTCATGATGAGCGCGCTCATGCCAATACTGCATCACCGGGAACTGAGGTATTGAGAAAGGCACCGGGTAAATATGCACCTTGCCCGCAGCCTGCAGTAACTGCGCCGCCTCATAGGTCACCGTGGCGAGCAGGTCGGTTTGGGCAATGATATGGGTCAGGCTCAGAAAATGGCTGGTCTGCAGTTTGACGTTACGCACAATCCCCTGCTCCCTCATCGCCTGTTCGGCAATTTCCTGGCTGCGAATACGCAAACGGGCGGTCACATGTTCAGCCTGCAAAAACTGCGGCAGAGACAGCGTTTTGCCAATCTGCGGATGGCCCTGGCGTACCGCACAGCAGAACCCACTGTAAAATAACCGCTGCTGATAAAAAACGGCGCGGCGCAGATCGGGAAAATAACCGATAGCCAGATCGACCCGTCCGCTTTCCAGCGCCTCTTCCAATTGCGCCGGGGCCAGCTCATGGCTGACCACCGCCATCCCTGGGGCCACCTTAGCCAGGTGGTTAATCAGGGGAGGTAAAAAATACTGCTCGCCGATGTCCGGCATACAGAGCGTCAACGTTCTGCGGCTAGCCGCAGGATCAAATCCCACCGGTTGCAAAACATCATCGCGGATCATCGACAGCACCCGTTCGACGGACGGCATCAGTTCGCTGGCCCGGTCAGTCGGGCACATTTCGTTATTAATCCGCACAAACATCGGATCGTCAAACAGCTGCCGCAGGCGAGCCAGCGCATGGCTCACCGCTGGCTGGCTGATGCCCAGCAACTGCCCCGCCAGGCCGACGCTCCGCTGGCGAAAGATAGCGTCAAACACCACCAATAAATTTAAATCGACGTTCTTCAAATTCATTTTTCTTATTCGCCCAATAAATCACATTCGATTGATTGATTGTAGGCAGCAGATATTCTCCCAGTACATAGGAATTTTCATTTCATTAACAAAAATGCATCACAGGAGCGGTTATGCAGACAGGTGACCAGACCCACTCAGCCAGGCCAAAAGCACTGCACTGGATCGATGGCCAATGGCAGGATTCGACCAAACAAGGCATCAGTATCAGCCCGACGGATGGCTCCGAACTGGGAGAATTTGCCGACGGCGGCACCGAGGAAGCCGCGATGGCGATTGCCGCAGCCCAACGCGCATTTGTGCCGGCATGGAGCCGCGACCGACAGCTGCGGGCCCGCTGCCTGAATCAAATGGCCGATCGATTTGAACAGCATGCGGAAACCCTGGCCCGGATCCTGGCGCAAGACAACGGTAAACCACTGAGCGAAGCCCGCTTTGAGGTTCAGTTCATTCCCAGCAAACTGCGCTACGCCGCCGCACTGGCGCTGACCACTTATGGGCGTGCCATGGAGATCCAACCCGGCGCCTTATCCCGGGTACTGTACGAACCGCTGGGCGTGGTCGGGGTGATCACTCCGTGGAATTCACCGGCCATTCTTACCATCAGATCGCTGGCCCCGGCGTTGGCCGCGGGCAATACCGTCGTGATCAAACTGCCGGCTCAGACCGCTCAGGTTAACGCCGCATTCGCCCGCATTCTGGCCGAAGTCGACAGCCTGCCGCAGGGGGTGGTGAACCTGTTCACCGAAAGCGGCAGTGACGGCGCCATGTTACTGGTCAGCAGCCCGGCAGTCCCGGGCATCAGTTTTACCGGCAGCACCCGCACCGGACGTACATTGGCGGCCAACGCCATGCAGCGGGTCAAACGCATCTCGCTGGAATTGGGTGGGAAAACGCCGCACCTGCTGTTCGAAGACGCCGACCTGGATCGCGCCTTGCCGATGATCGTGCGTTCACTCACCACCTTCAGCGGTCAATTCTGCGTTACCGGCAGCCGTTTACTGGTACAGCGCGCGATCTATCCGCAGGTTAAAGCCCGCATGGCCGCCTTGCTGGAGGCGGTAAAAATCGGGCCGTCGCTGGAGCCAGGCGTTGAGCTGGGGCCGTTGATCGACCAACAAAGCGTCCTGCGGGTCGATGCCATGGTCACTGCCGCGCTGGCCCAAGGGGCCAAATCTGTAGTTCGCGGTGGGCCGGTCGTGGAAGGTCCATTAGCCAAAGGCGCGTTCTACCGACCTACTCTACTGGAAGTGCCCAACAGCGATATGGACATTGTGCAGCAGGAGGTTTTCGGGCCGGTGCTCACGCTGGAGGTCTTTGACGACGAAGCGCAAGCGATCGCCTCCGCCAATCATAGCGACTACGGACTGGCCGCCAGTATCTGGTCGATGGATGCCAACCGCCCGCATCGGGTAGCGCGGGAAATTCAGGCCGGTAGCGTGTGGATTAACGACTGGGCGCAAATTCACGATGAGTTCGAAGAGGGTGGGTACAAACAGAGCGGCCTCGGGCGTTTGAACGGTATCGCCTCGCTGGACAGCTTTATGGAATACAAACACGTCTATCAAAATGTGGGGGTTACCGACCCGCAGGGGAATGAATAAATGAACATCGATATTCAGCAACTGCAAAAGAAACACCTGTTCCCACTATGGGAGTCGCTGCATGGCCTGGTCCCCAATCAGCCGGAACCTCAGGCTACGCCTTATCAATGGCATTACGCTGAGGTCAAAGACGCGCTGTTGGATATCGGCTCAAAGATCGACATCGAACGTGCCGAACGTCGCGTGCTGGTCATGGAAAACCCGTCGTTGCCACCGGGTTCGTCACGCATCACCGACACGCTGTATGCCGGGATGCAAATGGTGCTGCCGGGTGAAATTGCCCCCTTACATCGCCACACCCCCACCGCCCTGCGCTTTATTCTGGAGGCCGAAGGCGGTAACACAACGGTGGACGGCGAAAAGACTACGCTGCATCCGGGGGATTTTATCATTACCCCTTCATGGCGTTGGCACCAGCACCAAAATGACACCGATAAACCGATATTCTGGCTCGATGGCCTGGATGCCCCGCTGCTGCACTTTCTCAAGGCCGGGTTTCGGCAAGATCGCCTGCCCGCAGGCCAAACGCTGGAGCCACGTCCGGAGGGCGATGCCCTAGCCCGCTACGGTGCCGGCCTGATGCCGCTGGAGTACCATCCAACGGGGCAGAGCCAGCCCTCGCCGATATTTAACTATCCGTATCAACGCACCCGCGAAGCGCTGGAACAGTTACAGCGCCATAGTGAAATAGACCCGGCCAGCGCCATCAGCCTGCGTTACATCAACCCGGCCAACGGCGATTGGGCCATTCCCACCCTCGGCACCGTCATCACGCTGCTGCCCAAGGGGTTTACCAGCCTCTACCAGCGTGGCAATGCCAGCCAGGTGCTGGTGGTGATGGAGGGAGAGCTGGAGGTCCGGCTAACCGGGGGGATCCGCTTCAGGCTAAAACCGAAAGACATCTTTGCGCTGCCTTCATGGATCAGCTACCAGCTGTCGGCACCTGACGGCGATGCGGTCTGCTTTAGCTTTTCCGATCGTCCGGTGCTGGAAAAACTGGGGATCTGGCGGCATGAGATCACGCCAGAAGGCTGATATCCCCCGTTCAACCGGCCCATTCAGCGGCCAACGCCATCCTATTTTTGCTTTCAGAGGACCTATATCATGAAGATCTGCCGCTTCAATCACGACCGGATAGGGATCATCCGGCAGCAGCGGGTGTACGACATCACGCCGATGTTTCACGACCTCCCTCCCGCCCATTGGCCCGCACCGCCCGCCGACTGGATGATTAGCCATTTCCCCTTCATTGCGAAGGCACTGGGCGAAAATTGGGAACGGCTGGAGAACTACCCGCTGGAGCAGGTAAGCCTGAACGCACCGGTGGCCAATCCAGGTAAAATTGTCGCCGCGCCAATTAATTACCGCGATCACATCGCCGAAGCCAATGCCGACCAGCAAATCAACCATGGCAAGGTCTATACCGATATCAGCGAATACGGCCTGTTTCTCAAAGCCAACAGCTCGCTGTGCGGGCCGAACGAAGTCATACCTCTGCCCATCCCCGGGCGACGTACCGATCCAGAGGTCGAACTGGCAGTGGTCATTGGTCAACGCGCCCGCAACCTGCCTGTCGAGCGGGCGCTGGAGGCAGTATTCGGCTACGCTATCGGCATAGACATGACCGTACGCGGCTCGGAATTTCCCTCTTTCCGTAAATCGGCCGATAACTTTTCGGTATTGGGCCCGTGGATTGTCACCCCCGACGAAATCGGCGACCCGAACACACTGGATCTCAGCATTCGGGTCAACGGCCAGCTCAGGCAGCAGTCCAACACCCGCCACCTGATTTATAACGTACAACGCCTGATCGCCTATGCCTCGGCGATGTTTACCCTGTGGCCGGGGGACGTGATTTATACCGGTACGCCATCAGGGGTCTCCGCGATACAGGCAGGCGACCGCATCGACGTCAGTATCGAGCGCATAGGTGCGATGTCGGTCACGATCGCCGACAGCGTCCCCTGACTGGCCCTATTTTCGATGCCTCTGGCCCCGTATCTGTCGTACACTTCGCGCTATAGGTTCCACTATTGCCACGGTAACAAGGTTGTATGAGAACACCGCTTATTACCCGCGAAGGGTACGAAAAACTGAAACAAGAGCTGGACTACCTCTGGCGTGAAGATCGGCCAGAGGTCACCAAAAAAGTGACCTGGGCGGCCAGTCTCGGTGACAGAAGTGAAAATGCCGACTATCAGTACAACAAAAAACGGCTGCGAGAGATCGATCGCCGGGTGCGTTATCTGACCAAATGCCTCGAACAGTTGAAGGTCGTCGACCACTCGCCGCAGCAGGAAGGTAAAGTGTTCTTCGGCGCCTGGGTGGTGGTGGAAAACGAAGATGGCGAGACCAAACGCTTTCGTATCGTCGGCTATGACGAGATTTTTGGCCGCCGGGACTATATCTCCATCGACTCACCGATGGCCCGCGCCCTGCTGAAAAAAGAAGTGGGAGATGCCGCCACCGTCAACACCCCGGCAGGCGATGCGCTGTGGTATGTGAATGAGATCGAGTACGTTAAATAAGATTTCAGTTTTTTCCGAGCGGCCGCCCACCGCCGCGGTACAGGCCGCTTTGCGCATCATGGCTGCCGAGAGGCGGCCCGCTTCACTGGCATTTTCCGCGCGCAATCCGTATAACTGTCCCCCTGTTTACTAACCATTCTCAACAGATACCAGACCTATGAATGACCCACTGAGCCGCATTATTGCAACAGAACTGCAGGCCCGGCCGGAGCAAGTTGACTCCGCCATCCGTCTGCTGGATGAAGGTAATACCGTGCCCTTTATTGCACGCTATCGTAAGGAAGTCACCGGGGGTTTGGACGATACCCAACTGCGCCAGCTGGAAACCCGCCTGGGTTATCTGCGTGAACTGGAAGACCGCCGTCAGACCATCCTTAAATCGATCGACGAGCAGGGCAAACTGACCGAACAGCTGGCGGGGGCGATCACCGCCACGCAAAGCAAAACCGAACTCGAAGACCTCTACCTGCCGTACAAACCCAAGCGCCGCACCCGTGGGCAGATCGCGATTGAAGCCGGTCTGGAGCCGCTGGCAAACACCCTGTGGCAGGATCCTCAGCAGCAACCTGAACAGTTGGCCGAAGGCTACGTTAACGCCGACAAAGGCGTGGCGGACGTTAAAGCCGCCCTCGACGGCGCGCGTTACATCCTGATGGAGCGCTTCGCCGAAGACGCCGCACTGCTGGCCAAGGTTCGTAATTACCTGTGGAAGCACGCGCATCTGGTATCCAAAGTGGTGGAAGGCAAAGAAGAAGCCGGCGCGAAATTCCGTGACTACTTCGATCACCATGAGCCTATTGCCCAGGTGCCTTCACACCGTGCGCTGGCCATGTTCCGTGGCCGCAACGAAGGCGTGCTGCAACTGGCGCTGAACGCCGACCCGCAGTTTGAAGAAGCCCCGCGCGAAAGCCAGGCGGAACAGATCATCATCAGCCATCTCGATCTGCGCCTGAATAACGCCCCGGCAGATGCCTGGCGCAAAGCGGTGGTCAACTGGACCTGGCGTATCAAGGTGCTGCTGCACCTGGAAACCGAACTGATGAGTACCCTGCGTGAGCGTGCAGAAGACGAAGCAATCAACGTCTTCGCCCGTAACATGCACGATCTGCTGATGGCCGCACCGGCCGGTATGCGTGCAACCATGGGGCTGGATCCGGGCTTGCGTACCGGGGTGAAAGTGGCGGTGGTGGATGCCACCGGCAAGCTGGTCGCCACCGATACCGTCTATCCGCACACCGGCCAGGCCGCCAAAGCCGCCGCCATCGTTGCGGCCCTGTGCATCAAACATAAAGTGGAACTGGTCGCCATCGGCAACGGTACCGCATCGCGTGAGACCGAGCGTTTTTACCTTGATTTGCAACAGCAGTTCGGCGAAGTCAAAGCGCAGAAAGTGATCGTCAGCGAAGCCGGTGCCTCGGTGTATTCCGCCTCTGAACTGGCGGCGCTGGAGTTCCCGAACCTCGACGTCTCGCTGCGTGGCGCCGTCTCCATCGCCCGCCGCCTGCAGGATCCGCTGGCCGAGCTGGTAAAAATCGATCCGAAATCCATCGGTGTCGGTCAGTACCAACACGATGTCAGCCAAAGCCAACTGGCGAAAAAGCTGGATTCAGTGGTTGAAGACTGCGTAAACGCCGTCGGGGTCGATCTGAACACCGCCTCGGTGCCGCTGCTGACCCGCGTGGCCGGCCTGACGCGCATGATGGCGCAGAACATCGTCACCTGGCGTGACGAGAACGGCCGTTTCAGCAACCGCGAGCAACTGTTGAAAGTCAGCCGCCTGGGGCCAAAAGCCTTTGAACAGTGCGCCGGCTTCCTGCGTATCAACCACGGCGACAACCCGCTGGACGCTTCGACCGTTCACCCGGAAACCTACCCGGTGGTCGAACGCATTCTGGCGGCCACCCGCCAGGCACTGCAGGACCTGATGGGTAACCCGGCAACCGTACGCAGCCTGAAGGCCAGCGATTTCACCGACGATAAGTTCGGTGTGCCAACGGTGACCGACATCCTGAAGGAGCTGGAGAAACCGGGCCGCGATCCACGTCCGGAATTCAAAACTGCCACCTTCGCCGACGGCGTTGAAACTCTCAATGACCTGCAGCCGGGGATGATCCTGGAAGGTTCGGTGACCAACGTCACCAACTTCGGGGCCTTTGTCGATATCGGCGTGCATCAGGACGGACTGGTACATATCTCCTCGTTGGCGGACAAGTTTGTCGAAGATCCGCACACCGTGGTGAAAGCCGGCGACATCGTCAAAGTGAAGGTGATGGAAGTTGACCTGCAGCGCAAACGCATCGCGCTGAGTATGCGTCTGGACGAGCAACCGGGTGAAGGTTCACCACGCCGCGGCGGTAACGCCACCCCGGCCAGGGACAACGCCAACCGGGCTCCGGCTAATAAGAGCAAACCGCGCGGCGGCAACAACAACACCTCGGCGGGTAACAGCGCCATGGGTGATGCGCTGGCAGCGGCATTCGGCAAAAAATCCTAACCAGCAGTTATGCCTGGGTACACAGGGCGGAATGAATTCCGCCCTTTCCCAATAAAATATCCCCGCGATTTTTTGACCCGCCTCAATAAACCTGCATTTTTCTCCAATCTTGCCGCCGGCCATAATCCCGCCCTATTTCAGGTCTGAAAATAGCGCCACACCGCCATCGATTAACACCGTTATTAACATCAGGTTCTCATTTTGGTATTTCTCAGAGAAACACAAATAGTTACCGCTCGTATTCAGCCGATGAGATGTTGCCAAATAAAGACCAATCGTGACGCTGCCGGATCATAGCTGTCGAATTTGTCGCTAATTTTTTCAATCTGGAAAAAGTTACTACAATCACGCAACTGATTTAACTCACCATTCTCATTTGCACCGGGCCTGGCCGGGTGATAAAAGTAGTCCCGTCAGGCAATCTCGATCGTTAAATGTGATCGCCACAACCTTTGGTTACCAATACCCCTATTTCTTGTATTGAATACGATAATGATTCTCACTATTATTATTTTGCGTGTTCACTACATTACTTCATGGATTGAAAACGTCGGTGGCGCGTCATGTTTACCACGGCGCTTCCTTTGGAACGTTCTTTTATCATCATCAGCCCAATCAACTGGGCTCAGGGAAGGTTACATGCATCTTCTGCCTAAACGGTCGTATAAGATCGCCGGCTTCGCCAATGAAATCGGCCCAGCCTACCGCCAGAAACTTTTATCGCTCGGCATGCTGCCGGGTTCATCGTTTGAAGTGGTGCGCGTAGCGCCGCTGGGCGATCCCATAGAAATTAAAACCCGCCGCGTCAGCCTGGTGCTGCGCAGGAAAGATCTGGCCCTGATCCTGCTCGACGGCCAATCCTGACGCTGAGCCGCCTTGCCTTGGCCACGCACATTGCCTGGCCCAATTTCCCTTGACTGATATCACGCAAAATTATGAAAAAACTCACTATTGGCTTAATAGGAAATCCTAATTCCGGTAAGACGACGCTGTTTAATCAGCTTACCGGCGCGCGCCAGCGGGTCGGTAACTGGGCGGGGGTGACGGTAGAGCGTAAAGAAGGCCAGTTCACCACGCCGCAATCCCAGGTCAAACTGGTCGATCTGCCCGGCACCTACTCCCTGACCACCATCTCGGAACAAACCTCGCTCGACGAACAAATCGCCTGCCACTACATCCTGAGCGGCGACGCCGACCTGTTGATCAACGTGGTCGACGCTTCCAATCTGGAGCGCAATCTGTACCTGACGCTGCAGCTGTTAGAACTGGGCATTCCCTGCATCGTTGCGCTGAACATGCTGGATATCGCCAGAAGCCAGAAAATTGATATTGATATCGCCGCACTGTCCGCACGCCTCGGCTGCCCGGTGGTACCACTGGTCTCCACCAAGGCCGACGGTATTGGCGTGCTAAAGCAGATGATCGACAATCATCAGTTCAACGAATTGAAAGCGCTGGTGCTCTACCCGCCGGTGCTGCTGAAAGAAATGACCACGCTGAGCGACGCGATGCCGCAAAGCCTGCCGAGCGAACAGCGTCGCTGGTTGGCACTGCAGATGCTGGAAGGCGATATCTACAGTCATACTTTGGCCGGCCCGGCGGCGGCTCTGCTACCGGCAGCCAAAGAGGCGCTGCGACAGCAGCAACAGGAAGACCCGGCACTGGTGATCGCCGATGCGCGCTATCAGTCGATCGCCACCCTCTGTGACGCCGTCAGTAATTCTCAGCAGGCGATGCCAAATCGCCTGACCGAGGCATTGGATAAAGTGATCCTCAATCGCTGGCTGGGGGTGCCGATCTTCCTGCTGGTGATGTATCTGATGTTCCTGCTGGCGATCAACATCGGCGGCGCGCTACAGCCGATTTTCGATATTGGCTCGGCAGCCATCTTTATCCAGGGCATTCAATGGGTGGGCTATAACCTGCATTTCCCGGAATGGCTGACCATTTTCCTGGCGCAAGGGGTCGGTGGCGGTATCAACACCGTGCTGCCGCTGGTGCCACAAATCGGCATGATGTATCTGTTCCTGTCATTCCTTGAAGACTCCGGCTACATGGCGCGAGCAGCCTTCGTGATGGATCGCCTGATGCAGGCGCTCGGCCTGCCGGGTAAATCTTTCGTGCCGTTGATTGTCGGTTTCGGCTGCAACGTGCCTTCGATCATGGGTGCACGCACGCTGGATGCCCAGCGCGAACGCCTGATTACCATCATGATGGCGCCCTTCATGTCCTGCGGTGCCCGGCTGGCAATCTTCGCCGTCTTTGCCGCCGCCTTCTTCGGCCAGGATGGAGCAGGCGTGGTGTTCTCCCTGTATATGCTCGGCATTGTGGTGGCGATCCTCACCGGGCTGGTGCTGAAGTACACCATCATGCGCGGCGAAGCCTCTCCCTTTGTTATGGAGCTGCCGGTCTACCACGTGCCGCACCTGAAAAGCCTGCTGCTGCAAACCTGGCAGCGACTGAAAGGCTTCGTCCTGCGTGCCGGTAAAGTGATCGTGATTGCCAGCATCTTCATTGGCGGTCTGAACAGCTTTTCGTTCAGCGGCAAGCCGGTGGATAACATCAATGACTCCGCTCTGGCATCGGTGTCCAAAGTGCTGACGCCGCTGCTGCAGCCGATGGGCGTACACAATGATAACTGGCAGGCCACCGTCGGCCTGGTCACCGGGGCCATGGCGAAAGAAGTGGTGGTCGGTACGCTGAACACGCTGTACACCGCCGAACACATCAACAACACCGAGTTTGATGCCGCCAACTTTAACCTGCTGGACGAACTGGGCGGCGCCCTGGATACCACCTGGCAGGGTTTGAAAGACACCTTCAGCCTGAGCGTGCTGTCCAACCCGATTGAGGCCAGCAAGGGCGACGGCGAAATGGACGTCGGTTCGATGGGCATGATGAGCAGTAAATTCGGTTCAGGAGTCTCCGCCTACAGCTACCTGATTTTCGTGTTGCTGTACGTCCCCTGCGTCTCGGTCATGGGGGCCATCGCCCGTGAATCCAGCCGCGGCTGGATGACCTTCTCCATTCTCTGGGGGCTGAATGTCGCTTACTCGTTGGCCACGCTGTTTTATCAGGTCGCCACCTTCAGCCAGCACCCGCAGTACAGCCTGACGGCGATAACCATCGTGGTGCTGTTCAATGTATTGATCCTGTTCGGCCTGCGCCGGGCGCGCAGCCGAGTCACGGTGCGTCTGGGCAACGCCACACCCGCAGCCTGCTGTCAGGGTGCCAAGGGCAACTGTCACTGATGGCCGGTCTGTTGCAGATCCGCGATGCCATAGCGCTGCACGGCGACGTGCAGGCGCTTCAGCTCAGCCGTCAGTTGGCGGCCCCGCTGCCGTTAGTGCAGGCAATGCTGGAGCGTTTAATCGCGATGGGGAAAGTGGAACGGATCGAGCAGGATAACAGCGCCTGCCTGAGCGGCAGTTGCAAAAGCTGCCCTGAGGGCCAGGGATGCAGTACGGTAGTCTATCGTTTGAAGTCGTAAGGAAGGATCGGGGCGCGGCACAGGCGCGCCCCTGTTTAATCAGTCGTTATTTCTTGTCTTTATACACGTCAGCAATAGCGCTGAACTTACCGTGTTCACGACCTGCCAGAATAACGTAATATTGGCCGCCTTTTTCATCAGCCAGTTTGGACAGCTCATCTTTTGCGTCCATTGGCGACGTGGTCTGTGCGGTAGTGGTTACTGTCCCCACTTTCTCGTATTTACCCGGATTCTTGTCCAGATCTTCCTTGGTCAGCAGGGTCGCTGCCATGGTGCTGAAAGACACTGAACCTACAACTAACGCGGCAATAATCATTTTCAAAGATTTCATTACAATACCTCTCAATGGATAATTTATTTATTATGAAAACTGTCCAGGGTAAATGCGTCATAACACCGGCTGCCGTGACATCTTCTGACCTCGTTGCTTTCCCTGACGAGAGCCGTTTTCCCAGAGACGAAACGCCAAAGTAAAAAAACCATCAACGGTTTTTTCATTTCCCAGCCAACGCAGTTACCCCCCTAAGTATCGGACAGGTTTATTTTTTATCCACTAAGCGGCTATTTTTTTAACGCTTTATTGTGCGTTTTCGCGGCGGATCCCACTTTCGGCCACAAAGGTGCAGATAATTTCAGCGAATTCATCAGGCTGAGAAATAAATGGCGCGTGGGCTGCTTTCGCAATGATGATTGACGGTGAGTGTGGCCAACTGACGTCGAGTAATTGGGCGACCTTACGCGGCACTAATCCGTCCAGATAACCGTAAACCCGCAACAAGGGTAGCGACAGCTGTGCCAACGGCTGGCGGAGGTCGGCAGTCCGCAATATTTCAAGACCGCCGTTCAGGACTTCAACGCTCGGCGTCGGCTGGTTAAGCACCACCGATTTCAGCAGGCGGGCGTCCTGTCGTGCGCTTTCCGTTCCCAGCGTCTGTAATGCCAGAAAACGCTCTACGGTGCGCTGAAAATCCTGGCTCAGCTGATGCTGAAAACCGCTCAGCACTTCCGGGCGGATCCCTGGCCAGTCATCATTCTGTGCCGCAAAGCATGGCGAAGAAGCCACGGTGATCAACCCATGCACTCGTTGCGGCTGCATCAACGCAATCTGGCTGGCCACCAGCCCACCGAGTGACCAACCCAACCACCAGGCCTGCGCCGGCGCGGCGTCCAACACAATTTCCGCCATTTGCTCGAGCGACATGGCAGCAAACCCCTGGCTGCGGCCATAACCCGGCAGATCGACCAGATGCAGGCGAAAATGCGGCGTCAGCCGCTCAAGCATGCAACTCCACACTTCCGCGTTCAGCCCCCAGCCGTGCAGCAGCACAAGATCGCGATCGCCTTCACCTATTGTTTGCCAGTACAACGCTGTCATCGGTTATTGTCCTTTCATTCTCATCCGTCAGGGAGGACGGCTATGCTATCAATCTACAGCCGCTGTTGGCTATGCCGACAGCCATTACGCCTCAGCCATCATGGCATCTGCAGCTATTGCCTGCGCCACCTGCCGGCCAAACCCTTATGTTGCCCCCGCTGCGGCCTGCCCGCCGGCGATACCGCATTACCCTGTGGCCGCTGTCTGCAGCAACCGCCCCCCTGGCAGGCGCTGGTGTTCGTCAGCGACTACCAGGCCCCGTTGCGTCAGCTAATCAAAAAATTCAAATTTCAGCATACGCCGGAGCTGGCACCGCTGCTGGCTCGGCTAATTTTGCTACACTGGCAACAAGCGCATCGGGAGCAGCATTTGAACAGACCTGATGTGATTTTAGCGGTACCCTTGCAGGCAAAACGTTGCTGGCGACGCGGTTATAACCAGAGCAACCTGCTGGCACGGCCACTGGCTTACTGGCTGGGCTGCGACTACCGCCCCGCGGCCCTGAGCCGGGTACGCAAAACCGCCCCGCAGCAAGGGTTGCCGGCCCGCATGCGGCGGCGTAATCTGCGCGGAGCATTTCGTTGCCATGAGTCCCTCGAGGGCCGACACGTCGCTCTGTTGGACGATGTGGTAACGACAGGCAGTACGGTGGCGGAAATTGCCAGGTTGTTGCAGCGGCAGGGTGTGGCATCAATACAGATCTGGTGCGTTTGCCGCACGTTGTAGTGCCACGGCAATGGGCGTATTATAACCTAGTATAGAAGTCAACTATTTGAACTAACGAGCTAATGCCATGATTCGTATAACAGATACTGCACAGGAACACTTTGCCAAACTGCTGGCAAATCAAGAGGAAGGCACCCAAATCCGCGTATTCGTGATCAACCCGGGTACGCCTACGGCCGAATGCGGTGTCTCTTATTGCCCGCCGGACGCGGTTGAAGCGACAGACACCGAGCTGAAGTTCGAAAAGCTGTCCGCCTATATCGACGAACTGAGCAAGCCTTATCTGGATGATGCCGAAATTGATTTCGTCACCGACCAACTGGGCTCACAGCTGACGCTGAAAGCGCCAAACGCCAAAATGCGCAAAGTAGACGACAATGCCCCGCTGATGGAGCGTGTTGAATACGTACTGCAGTCACAGATCAACCCACAGCTGGCAGGCCACGGCGGCCGTGTGACGCTGATGGAAATCACTGATGACAGCCTGGCGATCCTGCAGTTTGGTGGCGGCTGTAACGGGTGTTCCATGGTCGATGTGACCCTGAAGGAAGGCATCGAGAAAGAGCTGCTGCAGAAGTTCCCTGAACTGAAAGGCGTGCGCGATTTGACCGAGCACCAGCGCGGTGAGCACTCCTACTATTAATCCTCTGTTTTAGGGCCAGATGCCCCACAGCGGATAAAAAAATGCCGGATTCGGTTTACCCAATCCGGCATTTTTACCTCAATTAGCCTACCGATACCTTACGCCGCCGCTTGTCCAAATCCTTCAGTAACCGGTTAACCTGCTGATCGGCAAACATCTCCTCCAGCGTTTGGGTCAATTTACGCCGCCAGTTAGGGTACTGACTGCTGGTACCTGGAATATTGACCGGATCCGCCATGTCCAGCCAGTCTTCCGGCTGCAGACCCAGCAAGGCGCTGGCACTGTCGGCGACATAACGCTGTAAACCCCGGTTAAGCAACGGGCTCATCTGTAACAACGCCGCCTTTTTTCCTACCTTTTGTGGCACACAACCATAGTGGTGCAGCCCGTCAAGCAGGCCCTGCTTGGCTCGTTCACGGTCGGCAAACAGCCCTTTGAGGATCTCCGCATCCGGGTACAGCCCCAGTTGGTTACCCAACTGCAGGTCACCACTTTGCCAATAGCCGCGCAGCGTCGGCAGATCGTGCGTGGTGATGGTCGCCATGGCCTGTACCGGATAGGCCTGCGGTGCACGGAAGTGGTTCTCACCGTCACGTTCGAAGTACAGCACCTTATAGGAATAAACCCCGCTGTCGCGCAGCTTACCGACAATCTCAACCGGCACGGTCCCGAGGTCTTCGCCAATCACCATGCAACGGTGGCGTTGGCTTTCCAGCGCCAGCACCGCCAGCAGATCGTCCACCGGGTATTTCACATAGGCACCGTGAACCGCGGTTTCACCGTAGGGGATCCACCACAGGCGCAGTAACGCCATCACGTGATCAATGCGCAGCGCGCCGCAGCTGGTCATATTGGCACGCAGCAGATCGATAAACGGCTGATAGCCGCGCGCCGCCATCACATGCGGGTCCATCGGTGGCAGGCCCCAGTTTTGCCCGAGCGGCCCAAGAATATCCGGCGGTGCGCCCACCGAGGCTTTCAGACAGTAAAGCTCGCGATCGCACCAGGTTTCCGCCCCCCCTTCCGCCACCCCGACCGCCAAATCGCGATACAGGCCAATTGGCATCTGCTGTTGCTGGCTCTGGCGGAAACAATCGGCGAACTGGCTGGCGGCCAGCCACTGCAGCCACAGGTAAAACTGCACCTGATCCTGCTGTTGCTGACAAAATTGCTGCACCGCAGCGCTATCGCCCTGTTGATATTGCTCCGGCCAGGCCGGCCAGCCCCACAGGCTGCTGTCTTTGGCGGCCAGATGGGCATGCAGCGCATCAAAGGCCGCCTGTTGATACAGGCTGTCACCGCCTTCGAGAACAAACTGCTCAAATGCCTGACGCTGCTCGTCACCCGCTTTACGCGCCTGGAACTGCGGGAATGCCAGCTTCAGCGCCGCCAGCTTCAGCTGCGTCACCGTGCTGTAATCCACCTGTTCAGTGCTACGCGCTGCGGCCAGTTTTTTCTGCGTGGTCGGTTTCAACCACCATTGCTGTGCGGCGTCGTTGCGCTGGAAATCTTCCACCGCGTTCACATCGATATAAATCACGTTCAGCCAGCGGCGCGATGACGGGCTGTACGGGCTGGCGCTTTCCGGATTGGCCGGATACAGCGCGTGGATCGGGTTCAGTCCGACAAAAGCACCGCCCCGTTCGCCGACCTGCTCTACCATCTGGCGCAGATCGCCAAAGTCACCGATGCCCCAGTTACGGTCTGAACGCAGAGTATAAAGCTGGACGCAAGCGCCCCACAGCTTCTTTCCGGTCAACAAAGCGTCCGGTTCAAAGCAGCGTTTCGGTGCCACGATCAGCCGACATTGCCACTGCTGCTCGCCCTGCTTGAGTGTCAGCTGGTGGTAACCCGGCGGTAATTCGCCCGGTAGGGTAAAGGTTTTACGCGCGCTGGCACGTCCCTGTAGCTGGCCACCGTCTTCGCGCTGCAGCGTCCACAGATACTCGCCGCTGCCTGCCGGCAGCAATGCCACCGGTGCCCCCTGATAGAAGACCTTCACCGCCGGTAGTGGCAGCACTGCGGCCTCCAATGGGGTCGTACTGCGCCCCATAGCGTCCAGCAGTCGGCGCTTGGTGTCCTCAGCGATCGCCTGCTGTTGGCCGTGGGCATTAATATAATCGGCAGCGATACCCGCCTGAGCTGCCGCCTGATCGATGACCTTGTGCTCCATTCGTTCTCCTTAACGCTTGGCTTGCCAGATACGCTGCTGGTAGTCACGAATCGAACGATCCGAACTGAACATACCGACACGCGCGGTGTTAAGAATAGTACGACGCGTCCACTCATCACGGTCACGGTAGAGTTCATCTACCTGCTGTTGAGCTTTGCAATAAGAAGCAAAGTCCGCCAGCACCAAATAAGGGTCGCCGCCTTCCAGCAGGCTGTGCAGCATCATGTCGAAAGCATGCTTGTCGCCGTGGCTGAACGCTCCGCTCGCCAGTTCATCCAGGATCGCCTTCAGGTGTTTGTCTTTCTTGCGGTAGCTAAGCGGATCATAGCCTTTTGCCAGCAGCGCCTTCACCTGATCCACGGTGTTACCAAAGATAAAGATATTGTCTTCACCCACCTGCTCGGCGATTTCCACGTTGGCGCCATCCAGGGTGCCGACGGTCAGCGCGCCGTTCAATGCCAGCTTCATGTTGCCGGTGCCGGAAGCTTCTTTGCCGGCAGTGGAGATCTGCTCGGAAATATCCGCCGCCGGGATCATCAGTTCGGCCACAGACACGCGGTAGTCAGGAATAAACGCCACTTTCAGTCGATCCTTCACCAGCGGATCGTTGTTGATCTTTTCCGCCGCCTGGTTGATCGCGTAAATGATGTTTTTCGCCAGGTAGTAGCCCGGGGCCGCTTTGGCGCCGAACAGGAATACCCGCGGCACGATATCGAGTTGCGGGTTATCGCGCAGTTGGCGATACAGCGACAGAATGTGCAGCAGGTTCAAATGCTGGCGTTTGTATTCGTGCAGACGTTTGATTTGTACGTCGAAAATCGCGTCCGGATTGAGCGTCAACCCCATCACGTCGTGCACATAGTTGGCCAATACGACTTTGTTATCGCGTTTGATTTGCTGATAACGCTGGCGGAACGCCGCATCATCGGCGTATTTCTCCAGCCCTTTCAGAGCGTCGAGATCGTTCGCCCACTCCACCTTCAGCGTTTCATCAATCAGCCCTGACAGCGCCGGGTTACACTGCTTCAGCCAGCGGCGTGGCGTAATGCCATTGGTGACGTTATGGAATTTGTTTGGCCACAGCTGGTGATATTCCGGGAACAGGTCCTTCACCACCAGATCGGAGTGCAACTGGGCCACGCCGTTAACCGCAAAGCCGCTGACCACGCACAGGTTAGCCATGCGCACCTGTTTATCATGGTGCACCGCCAGCTTGGCCCACACCGCCTCGTCGCCCGGCCAGTGTTTATCCACCAGCTTTTTGAAGTTGGCATTGATCTGCTTGATGATGGAGAAATGACGCGGCAGCAGGCTTCGCACCAGCTTCTCATCCCAGCACTCCAGCGCTTCCGGCATCAGGGTATGATTGGTGTAGGCGAAAGTTTTGCTGGTAATCGCCCAGGCGGCATCCCAGTCCAACTGATGCTCATCGAGCAGAATGCGCAGCATTTCCGGAATGGCGATGGTCGGGTGGGTATCATTGAGCTGGATCACTTCGTACTTCGGCAGGTCTTCAATCTTGCGGCCCGCCAGATGGTGTTTACGCAGAATATCGGCCACCGAACAGGCACACTGGAAGTATTGCTGCATCAGGCGCAGGCGCTTGCCCGCCTGGTGGTTATCATTCGGGTACAGCACCTTGGTCAGCTTGGCCGCTTCCACGCCCTGTTTCTCCGCCTGCAAGAATTTGCCGTCGTTGAAATCGCTCAGATCAAACGGATGCTGATGGGTGGCCTGCCACAGGCGCAGCGGCTGGGTCACACCATTACGGAAGCCCAACACCGGCAGATCCCAGGCTTCACCGCGCAGGGTAAACTCAGGGCGCCACAGTTCGCGGCCATCGGCCAGTTTCTCCAGTTTCCCACCGATACCGACATCCACCGACAGCGCCGCATTGTGGCGGAACCACGGGTAGCTTTCACGCTGCCAGTTGTCCGGAGCCTCTTGCTGCTGGCCGCCGCTAAATGACTGACGGAACAGCCCATACTGATAATTCAGCCCGTAGCCGGTGGCCGGTTGCTCCACCGTCGCCATCGAGTCCAGGAAACAGGCTGCCAGGCGCCCCAGCCCGCCATTACCCAGCGCCGGATCGGTTTCCTGCTCCAGCAGATCCGCCAGCTTGATATCCTGCTCCGCCAATGCCTGCTCGACGGTATCGTACCAGCCCAGGTTAATCAGATTGTTAGCCGTCAGGCGGCCAATCAGAAACTCCATCGAAATGTAGTTCACATGGCGCAGCGACTTATTGCTTTTACGCGGAGCCGGTTGTGCAGCAAGCTGCTCGGCCAGTGCGCGGCTGACCGCTTCCCACCATTGGTGCTGGGTCATCTGTTGTGCAGAACTGAGGCCAAACTGTTGCCACTGACGGGTCAGTGCCGCCAGAAAAGCATCCTTTTTAAGCGTAGGCTGTGACATAAGGAAAACTCTCTATCCAGTAAGTGGGTCAAATTACCGTTATCGTGCCGGGGAGAAACAGTGAAGGCATCATCCCGCCTGGGGATTAGCTGGGGAGGAGGATTGGGGCGTAGCTAAAATTGTGATCTCAGGCACTTTTTGACTCCCTTGCATCATGCAAAAAAGCCCACCGACGAAGGCAGCGAGCACCGAGAATAAGGTGAAAACTTGTTCAATGACGTTAGCATAGTTATTGCAGCGGCTATAGTGTTGCACACAGCCGGAAATGCTTTTCTGCCTCTGTGTCACCAAACCGCACCACCACGCCGCTATTCCACAGGGATTTGCCTGCAAACGTAAAAAAGTGTGATCAATAGCAATTTAACTCCAAGCCAATGCTGAACCTTGTTGCAATACGTTTAACGTTGTCAGAACTTAGGAGGGGGATTAATTACGAGCCATAAAATAATTAGTCGCACTCCGATCCCGGCAGGCGTCGCGATGAAAAAAACGCCATCGGGCAGGCCTACGGCGGCGGGAACCGCGCTTTTCACTCTGGAATACTATGCTGATCCCATCAAAACTGAGCCGTCCGGTACGGCTGCAAAATACCGTGATCCGCGATCGCCTGTTGGCCAAACTCGCCAGCACGGCCAACTATCGCCTGACATTGGTCAATTGCCCTGCGGGATACGGAAAAACGACGCTGGTCGCCCAATGGGCGGCCGGAAAATCAGATCTGGGCTGGTACTCGCTGGATGAAAGCGACAACCAGCCAGAGCGTTTCGCCAGCTATCTGATCGCCGCCCTGCAACTCGCCAGCGGCGGCCACTGCGTGAAGAGCGAGGCGCTGAGCCAAAAACATCAGTACGCCAGCCTGTCGGCGCTGTTTGCCCAGCTGTTTATCGAACTTTCCGAATGGCACCAACCGCTGTATCTGGTGATTGATGACTACCACCTGATCACCAATGATGTCATTCATGAAGCCATGCGCTTTTTCCTGCGCCACCAGCCGGAAAACCTGACGCTGATCCTGCTGTCCCGCACCCTGCCACCGCTGGGCATTGCCAACTTGCGCGTGCGCGACCAACTGCTGGAAATGGGCACGCAACAGCTGGCCTTTACCCATCAGGAAGCCAAACAGTTCTTCGACTGCCGTCTGGTGGCACCAATGGAATCGCAAGACAGCAGCCGCCTGTGCGATGAGGTCGAAGGTTGGGCCACCGCGCTGCAGCTGATCGCGCTGTCCGCCCGGCAGTCCACCTCTTCCGCCCAACAGTCTGCCAAGCGCCTGGCCGGGCTGAACGCCAGCCATCTGTCGGATTATTTGGTGGACGAAGTGCTGGATCACGTCGACGCCGAGGCGCGCGCCTTCCTGCTACGCTGTTCGGTGCTGCGCTCGATGAATGATGCATTGATCGTACGTCTGACCGGCGAAGACAACGGCCAGCAACGGCTGGAAGAGCTGGAACGTCAGGGATTATTTATCCACCGCATGGACGATAGCGGCGAATGGTTCTGCTTCCATCCGCTATTCGCCACTTTCCTGCGTCAACGCTGCCAGTGGGAACTGGCGCTGGAACTGCCGGGCTTGCACCGTGCCGCCGCCGAAGGCTGGCTGGCGCTGGGTTATCCGGCAGAGGCCATTCACCACGCGCTGGCCGCCAGCGACGTCAGCATGCTGCGCGACATCCTGCTGCAGCACGCCTGGTCGCTGTTTCATCACAGCGAATTGGCCTTGCTGGAAGAGTGTTTGAATGCGCTGCCGTATGAACGGCTGATCCAAAATCCCAAGCTGGCGCTGCTGCAAGCCTGGTTGGCACAAAGCCAACACCGCTACAGCGAAGTGAACACCCTGCTGGAACGCGCCGAACAGGCGATGCGCGAGCAAAAAATTGAGGTCGATCGCACCCTGGAGGCTGAATTTGACGCCCTGCGCGCCCAGGTGGCGATCAACGCCGGTAAGCCGGAAGAAGCCGAACGCCTGGCTACCGAAGCGCTGAAGTTCCTGCCACTTTCCAGTTATTACAGCCGTATTGTCGCCACCTCGGTGACCGGCGAAGTCCATCACTGCAAGGGCGAACTGGCCCGTGCACTGCCGATGATGCAGCAAACCGAGCAGATGGCGCGACGCCATCAGGCTTACCACTACGCGCTGTGGGCACTGTTGCAGCAGAGCGAAATTCTGATCGCTCAGGGTTTCCTGCAGGCCGCCTTTGAGACCCAGGACAAAGCGTTTGAACTGGTACGTGAACAGCACCTGGAACAATTGCCGATGCATGAGTTCCTGCTGCGCATCCGTTCACAAATCCTGTGGTCATGGTCGCGGCTGGACGAAGCGGAAGATGCAGCCCGTGAAGGTCTTAAAATCCTGGCCAACTACCAGCCCCAGCAACAGTTGCAATGCATCGCGCTGCTGGCCAAGTGTTCGTTGGCCCGTGGTGACCTGGATAACGCCAATGCGCACATGCAACGTTGCGAAGTGCTGCTGCACGGTACCCAGTATCATCGCGACTGGCTGACCAACGCCGACAAACCGCGGGTGATCCACTGGCAGATGACCGGCGATACTGCCGCCGCGGCCCAATGGCTGCGCCAGACTGAAAAGCCCGGCATGGCGCATAACCACTTTATGCAGGGCCAGTGGCGCAACATTGCCCGGGTGCAAATCATGCTGGGCCAGTATGAAGAGGCCGAAGTGGTGTTGGATGAACTCAACGAAAACGCCCGACGCCTGCGGCTGGTCAGCGATCTGAACCGTAACCTGTTGCTCAGCAACCAACTTTACTGGCAGATGGAACGCAAAAGCGACGCGCAAAAGGTGCTGATGGAGGCTTTATCACTGGCCAGCCGCACCGGATTTATCAGCCACTTCGTCATTGAAGGTGAAGCGATGGCGCAGCAGCTGCGCCAACTGATCCAGCTCAATACGCTGCCGGAGCTGGAAAACCACCGCGCCCAACGTATCCTGCGCGACATCAACCAGCATCATCGGCATAAGTTTGCGCATTTTGACGAGAACTTCGTCGATAAGCTGCTAACCCACCCACAGGTGCCGGAGCTGATCCGCACCAGTCCGCTGACACAGCGCGAATGGCAGGTGCTGGGGCTGATTTATTCCGGTTACAGCAACGACCAGATCGCCGGCGAACTGGCGGTGGCCGCCACCACCATCAAAACCCATATCCGTAACCTGTACCAGAAGCTGGGCGTAGCCCACCGCCAGGAAGCGGTGCAGCAGGCACAACAGCTGCTGAAGATGATGGGGTATGGTGCTTAACGGAAGTACTTTTGATGTAAAAAGATGGCCGCCAAGCGGCCATTAGGTTGCTGACAAAGCAGGAAAAAGCGTGGTTTTTCCTGCTTTGTAGTGATCAGCCGAAAATCAATAAATTGATTTTCCTGATTTTTATTTATCGACCACTACTCGCTCTGGTCAGGAATGAGGTTTGTCATCAGTTAAGTGGCCGCAAAGCGGCCATCTGGCTTACTTGCTCTGGTGATAGATTGTTACTGAAATAACGTTGTCGGAGAGATTCCAACTTCCCTTTCCAGACGACAACATCGCACCAGATACAACGAGCACAACACAAAAGTATCGTTTCATTGTGCGGTCCATGCTCAAACCGCTTCACGGTAGCACCACCGGTGATACTGCCGTGAAAGACAAGCACCGGGTCGTGCTTGCATTTACGGCTATTGGAATCCTTTCCCCAAAACCGATGCCCACTTGCTTAAGGTGGCGGAAAAGCCCACAAATACTATATGCCTTTTATACCGGTCTGACACTTGACACTTCATGTTAAGCAGAACAAAATATGAACACCGGATCGTGCTTGCACTATATTAGTACCGAACCTGCTGGAATGGCCGCTTACCGGACTAGCACGAAAACACCGCCACCTCGGCGGTTTTTTTGTTTCTGTCCCTCAAGACATGCCTGTCAGCCCACAGGGTAAATTTAAAAAATATACGCCCCCAAAAACCACAACGTCGCTCTGGTCTTAATTGCCTCGGAGTTGGTTACAATAGCGACATTATCTAATTACGAGGCAGTCGGAAGTCATGGAACAGTTTGAAGCGATCAACGTTGAGCAGGCATACAGCCGTTGGAAAGACGGCAGCGCCGCCCTGGTTGATATCCGCGATCCACAAAGTTTTGAAGCCGGGCACACGCCGGGCGCTTTCCATCTCACCAACGCCAGCCTGCAGACTTTTATGCAGCAGAATGATTTTGAACGGCCGGTGATGGTGATGTGCTACCACGGCAACAGCAGCCGCAGCGCGGCGCAATACCTGCTGCATCAGGGGTTTGACGCGGTGTACAGCATCGACGGCGGCTTTGAGGCCTGGGCGCGCCAGTATCCGCAGGACGTTGAAACCTCCGCATAATCCTCTCCCCGCCTCCTGCGGCGGGTTCCTTTCTCGCGCCGTTAGTGAGTGTTTTTACTGGTTTTTCGCAGATCCTTTGCCTGCGCTCAGGATTTCGACGCTATAATCGGCCGTCAACGCCATCGGGTCACCGGCGGCTAAAATCATTCACTTAGACGGAAGAGCAATGGTTAGAGTAATCGCCGTATCCAATCCCCGCCTGGCGCAGGCCTTTGTCGACTACATGACGACACAGGGCATTGAGCTTAGGGTGCACAATACCGGCGAGGCGGCGGAAATCTGGTTGGCGGACGACAGCCATCTTGAGCAGGTACAACACGAACTGCAGCAATTTCTGATCGACCCGCTCAACAGTCGCTATCGCGCTGCCAGTTGGCAGGCCGGCAATACCGAAGCCGATCTGCACTATCAGGGTTTTTCTTATCTGCAAACCCTGCGCAGCAAGGCCGGGCCGCTGACGTTAAGCGTGATGGTACTGTGCATTGCGGTGTATATCCTGATGCAGGCGCTGGGCGATAATACGGTGATGTATTGGCTCTCCTGGCCGCAAGACAGCAGCCAGTACCTGCAGCTGTGGCGCTGGGTCAGCCACGCTTTCCTCCATTTCTCACTGCTGCACATCACCTTCAACCTGCTGTGGTGGTGGTATCTCGGCGGCCCGCTGGAAAAACGCCTCGGCAGCGGAAAACTGTTCGTGCTGGCCGTGGTCTCGGCCTTCTTCAGCGGCTGGGCGCAGTCACTGTTTAGCGGTGCCCTGTTCGGCGGCCTGTCCGGCGTAGTCTACGCGCTGATGGGTTACTGCTGGCTCAGCGGCGAGCGAGCGCCGGAACGCGGTCTGATGCTACCGCGCGGCCTGATGGTGTTTTCCGTCCTGTGGCTGGTGGCCGGATATTTCGATATTTTAGGAATGTCGATCGCTAACGCGGCACACGTGGCCGGTTTAGTGTTAGGGTTATTGATGGCATTTTGGGACACGCGTCATCGCGCGCATAACGAACAATAACAGCCAGGTACAAGCCAGGCGTTTTAGGGGATTACCGTGAAGCAAACACAGCGTCATGACGCTATTATCGAGCTGGTGCGCCTGCAGGGTTATGTCAGTACCGAAGAGCTGGTCGAACATTTTGACGTTAGCCCGCAAACGATTCGCCGTGATTTGAATGACCTGGCCGATCAGAACAAAATCCAACGCCACCACGGTGGGGCAGCCCTGCCTTCCAGTTCGGTCAATGCCGCCTACAACGATCGCAAAGTGATGTGGTCGGAACAAAAAGCGCGTATCGCCCAACGCGTCGCCAGCCAGATCCCGGACGGCGCCACGCTGTTTATCGACATCGGCACCACGCCGGAAGCGGTCGCCCATGCGCTGATGAATCACAAGAACCTGCGTGTAGTGACTAATAATCTGAACGTCGCGACTTTGCTGACCGCCAAGGAAGATTTTCGTCTGATCCTGGCCGGTGGCGAGGTACGTACCCGCGACGGCGGCATCATGGGTGAGGCCACGCTGGACTTTATCTCCCAGTTCCGCCTCGATTACGGCATTCTCGGTATCAGCGGCATCGATATGGACGGCTCGCTGCTCGAATTCGACTATCACGAAGTACGTACCAAACGCGCAATTATCGAAAACTCACGCTGCGTGATGTTGGTCACCGACCATTCCAAATTCGGCCGCAACGCGATGGTTAACCTCGGTAATATGAACCTGATCGACTACCTGTTTACCGATCAGCTGCCGCCGCCAAGCGTGATGAAAATCATCGAGCAGTACGACGTACAACTCGAGCTTTGCTAAGTCTTTTTCACCACACCTATCCCCAGCGGTGCTGCCTGTCGCGCCCGTAGTGCCTACCGTTTTATACAGGGTTCAGTCTACTGGACCCTGTAATTCCTGACTGAAATACCCCTCCTTTTTGTATAACTACTATCATCAAACTGTTACCTCTATCACGCCTAAATGTTTTTGTTTGGTTAAGTCTTGGCTTGTTTGTTGGTTTTTGATTACAATCATGAGCGAAAACGAACATGAAAGAGCTATTTCGAACATCTGGAGGAAGTTGACGTGGAAACCAAAGACTTGATCGTTATCGGTGGCGGCATCAACGGTGCCGGCATCGCGGCCGATGCTGCCGGGCGCGGGCTGTCCGTTCTGCTACTGGAAGCGCAAGACTTGGCCTGTGCTACGTCTTCCGCCAGTTCCAAACTGATCCACGGTGGCCTGCGCTACCTGGAACACTACGAATTCCGTTTGGTGAGCGAAGCGCTGGCCGAGCGTGAAGTGTTGCTGCGGCTGGCACCGCACATCGCCTTCCCGATGCGTTTTCGCCTGCCGCATCAGCCGCACCTGCGCCCGGCCTGGATGATCCGTATCGGCCTGTTCCTGTACGATCACCTGGGTAAACGCACCAGTCTGCCAGGCAGCAAGGGTTTGCGCTTTGGACCAGAATCGGTGCTGAAGCCTGAATTGAAGCGCAGTTTCGAATATTCTGACTGCTGGGTCGACGATGCTCGCCTGGTAGTACTCAATGCCCAGGAAGTGGAAAAGCACGGCGGTGAAGTTCGCACCCGCACTAAAGTGACCCGTGCATGGCGTGAAAACGGCCTGTGGATGGTGGAAGCGGTCGACGTCGACAGTGGCAAAACCTTTACCTGGCGCGCCAAGGGCCTGGTGAACGCCACCGGCCCATGGGTGAAACACTTCTTCGACGATGGTCTGAAGCTGAAATCCCCTTATGGTATTCGTCTGATCAAAGGCAGCCATATCGTGGTGCCGCGCGTACACGATCAGCCACAGTCCTATATTCTGCAAAACGAAGACCACCGTATCGTCTTCGTGATCCCATGGAATGACGAATTCTCGATCATCGGTACCACCGACGTGGAGTATCACGGCGATCCGAAAGACGTGAAGATCGACGATAACGAAATCAACTATCTGCTTAAAGTGTATAACGACCACTTCAAGAAGCAGTTGGGCCGTGACGATATCGTCTGGACCTACTCTGGCGTGCGTCCGCTGTGCGACGACGAGTCAGATTCGCCGCAGGCGGTGACCCGTGATTACACGCTGGACGTGCATGACGAGCAGGGCAAAGCGCCGCTGCTGTCCGTGTTCGGCGGCAAGCTGACTACCTACCGCAAGCTGGCTGAGCATGCGATGGAAAAACTGGCGCACTACTACCCTGGCTGCGGCCCGGCGTGGACCAAAAACGGTTCGCTGCCCGGTGGTGATATCGGTGGCGATCGCGACAGCTACGCCGCAAAACTACGCCGTGAGCACAGCTGGTTGCCGGAATCCCTGGCACGCCGCTTTGCACGCACCTACGGCAGCCACAGCGAGCTGATCCTGGCCAATGCCAATAGCCTCAGCGACCTGGGCGAAGATTTCGGCCATGGCCTGCATGAAGCTGAGTTACGCTACCTGATCGACAAAGAATGGGTGGTGGAACTCGATGACGCTATCTGGCGCCGTACCAAGCTGGGTATGTGGCTGGACGAAGCGCAGCAGGCACGGGTGAAAGCCTGGCTGGCAGAACACGCGAAAGCGAAAACGCTGTCTCTGGCATCGTAACTCGCCAAAGATAAAAAGGGCCGGATATCCGGCCCTCTTCTTTTACAGCTTGATAGGCTTGATGTGCCAGATTTCGTCCGCATACTCCTGAATGGTGCGGTCGGAAGAGAAGTAGCCCATGTTGGCGATATTCAATATTGCCCGCCGCGTCCAGTCATCCTGATTACGATACACCTCATCCACCTTGTCCTGCGTATCCACATAGCTGCGGTAATCGGCCAGCAGTTGGTAGTGATCGCCCAGGTTAACCAGTGAATCAAACAGGTTAGTGTAACGCTTTGGTTCCTCAGGGCTGAAAGTACCGGTGGCGATCTGGGTCAGCGCCTGATGCAGCTCGGGATCCTGCTCATAGTAAAGATGCGGGTTGTAACCGTTGCGCCGCAGCTCTTCTACCTGCTCGGCGGTATTGCCGAAGATAAAGATGTTCTCCTCACCCACGTGTTCCAGCATTTCTACGTTGGCACCGTCCAGCGTGCCGATAGTCAGCGCACCATTAAGAGCAAACTTCATATTACTGGTGCCGGACGCCTCGGTGCCCGCCAGTGAGATCTGCTCGGAAAGATCCGCCGCCGGAATGATCATCTGCGCCAGACTGACGCCATAGTTCGGGATAAACACCACTTTCAACTGCGTATGCACGCGCGGATCGTTGTTGATCACCTTGGCTACGTCGTTGATCAAGCGAATGATCTGCTTGGCGGCGTAATAAGCCGAAGCCGCCTTGCCGGCAAAGATCACCACCCGCGGCACCCGCTCGGTTTCCGGATCCTGCAGCAGACGGTTATACAAGGTGATCACGTGCAGTACGTTGAGCAACTGCCGTTTGTATTCGTGGATACGCTTGATCTGTACGTCGAACAACGCGTCCGGGTTGACCACCACATTCAGCGTCTTGGCGATGTAGGTGGCCAGTCGTTCCTTGTTCTGTCGTTTGGCGGCCTGTACCGCCCGCAGGAAGCTCGGATAGTCGACATTGGCCTTGATCTCGCTCAGTTGGCTGAGATCGGTGCGCCAGGTCTGGCCGATGCTGTCATCCAGCACGGCGGAAAGCGGCCGGTTAGCCAGCCCCAGCCAGCGGCGTGGCGTAACACCGTTGGTCTTATTGCAGAAGCGATCGGGGAAGATATGGGCGAAATCGGCAAACAGCGATTGCACCATCAGCTCGGAATGCAGTGCGGAAACGCCGTTAACCTTGTGGCTGGCCACCACCGCCAACCAGGCCATACGCACCCGACGGCCATTGGTTTCATCAATGATCGACACTCGCGCCAGCAGATCATTATCACCCGGCGCGACCTCCTGTACGTGTTTGAGGAAGTGATCGTTAATCTCGAAAATCAGCTGCAAGTGACGCGGCAGGATCCGGCCGATCATATCCAGCGGCCAGGTTTCCAGCGCTTCGCTCATCAGCGTGTGGTTGGTATAGGAGAACACCTTTTCCACCACGGCCCAGGCATCCAGCCAGCTGAATTTATGCTCGTCGATTAATCGGTGCATCAGCTCCGGGATCGACAGTACCGGATGAGTGTCATTCAGGTGGATGGCAATTTTGTCTGCCAGGTTGGCGAAGCTTTTATGCATCGTCCAGTGGCGGTTGAGGATATCCTGCACCGTGGCCGACACCAGGAAATACTCCTGCCGCAGGCGAAGTTCACGCCCGGAATAGGTGGAATCATCCGGGTACAGTACGCGTGACACGTTCTCCGAGTGGTTTTTATCCTCAACGGCCGCGAAGTAATCGCCCTGGTTGAATTTCCCCAGGTTGATTTCATTACTGGCCTGGGCGCTCCACAGCCGTAGGGTATTAGTCGCATCGGTATCAAAACCGGGGATCACCTGATCATAAGCGGTGGCAATAATCTCTTCGGTTTCGACCCAACGTGCCTTGGCGCCTTCCTGTTGGATACGGCCGCCAAAACGCACCTTATAGCGCGTGTTGTGACGTGGGAATTCCCATGGGTTGCCATATTCCAGCCAGTAGTCGGGTGATTCCATCTGCTGACCGTTGACGATATTCTGTTTGAACATGCCGTATTCGTAGCGGATACCGTAGCCACGCCCCGGCAGCGCCAGCGTCGCCAGCGAATCAAGGAAACAGGCGGCCAGTCGCCCCAGGCCGCCGTTGCCAAGGCCCGGATCGTTCTCTTCCTCCAGCAGTTCACTCAGGTTCATCCCCATCTCATTCAACGCATCGTCGATATCCTGATAAATGCCCATCGACAACAGGGCGTTAGACAAGGTGCGGCCGATCAGGAACTCCATCGACAGGTAATACACCTGGCGCACATCCTGTGAAAGTTGCGCACGGTTAGAACGCAGCCAGCGTTCCACCATACGGTCGCGAACCGCAAACAGCACGGCATTCAGCCAGTCATGCTCGGTAGCGATAGCCGGATCCTTGCCGACAATAAACATCAACTTATAGGCGATGGAGTGTTTCAGCGCTTCAACACTGACCGTGGGTGAGGTGTAACTAATCGGTGAAGTCATAGCATTTCGATCCCCTGAAGGGGGCGCATATATTCGCCCCGGAATACATGCGCCCCACTAAACATGGGCGCAGCATGCTGCGCCCCTACAACCTGCAATCGTGGGTGCCGCTGTATGTCATAACGCTTAGGATAAGCGTTGATAAAGCGACAGGTATTCCTGTGCCGCAACTTGCCAGCCAAAATCCACGCTCATGGCGTGGCGCTGGACGTGACGCCAATGCTTGGGTCGGCTCCACAGCACCATGGCACGCCGAATGGCGTTAGCCAGTGCGGCAGCATCACAATCATCAAAGACAAATCCGCTGGCGCTACCGTCGGCCAGATTCTCCAGCGCGCAGTCCACTACCGTATCCGCCAACCCACCGGTGCGGCGCACCAGCGGCAGCGTGCCGTATTTCAGGCCATAGAGTTGGGTCAGCCCGCAGGGCTCGAAACGGCTCGGCACCATAATCACATCGGCTCCGCCGATAATCCGGTGCGAGAAGGCCTCGTGGTAACCAATCTGCACGCCAACCTGTTCAGGGTAGTCGGCGGCCGCAGCCAGAAATGCCTGCTGCAACACCGCATCACCGGCCCCTAACAGCGCCAGTTGCCCGCCCTGCTCCAGCAGCGCCGGCAGCGCTTCCAGGACTAAATCCAAACCTTTCTGGCTGGTCAGACGGCTGACGACCGCAAACACCGGCAGCGATTCGTCCACTTTCAGCCCCATGGCTTTTTGCAGGTGCAGTTTATTCTTGGCCTTGTTCTTCAGATTGTCGGCGTCATAGCGCGCGGTCAGGCGCGGATCGTGGGACGGATCCCAAATCTTGTCATCCACGCCGTTAAGAATGCCGCTAAGACGCCCCTGTCGCTGGCGTTCCTGCAACAACCCTTCCATGCCATAACCGAATTCCGGCCGAGTGATCTCACGCGCATAGGTCGGGCTGACGGCGGTGATATGGTCGGCGTAGAACAAACCGGCTTTCAGGAATGACATCTGACCGTAAAACTCCAGGCCATAGATGTTGAAAAACGAAGGCGGCAACCACAGCTCCGGTACGTGATGGGCGGAGAACAACCCCTGGTAGGCCAGGTTGTGCACGGTGAAAACAGAACGCGCCGGATGGCCGTTAGCCGCCAGATAGGCGCAGGCCAGCCCGGCGTGCCAGTCATGGGCATGCACCACCTGTGGCCGCCAGTAGCGGTCCAGCCCCTTGGCCAGTTCGCAGGCCATCCAACCCAACAGGGCAAAGCGTCGGTGGTTGTCGGAATAGGCATTCATCGATTGGTCGTGATAAGGGCTACCGGGGCGTTCGTACAACCAGGGTGCGTCGATCAGGTAGATGCCCACACCGTGATAGGTACCGTAACGCAGGCCGACCCGGCCGGCGAAGGAATCGATTTCCGCCACCAGCACGGAGTCCGGTATACCGTTACGAACGTCAGGGAAAGCGGGCAATAACACCCGAACATCGCCGCCCTCGGCGATTTGAGCCGCCGGCAATGCGCCAACCACGTCTGCGAGCCCCCCGGTTTTCAACAGGGGGAACATTTCAGAACATACGTGTAAAACCTGCATTATCACTCCTGAGAGTCGGCAAAAAATGCCTCTGGATAAGAAATAAAGCAGGCTTGCCGCTGTTGTTAATCCGCGTTTTGCAAGCCATCAGTCAATCCGTTTACATGGCGGCAGGCTATCGTTCTGCCGGATACCTTAACTCACAATTTTGACAACATTTCGCGCGTGACCAACACAATGCCGCCTTCCGAGCGATAAAAGCGTTTGCTGTCCTCATCGGCGTTTTCGCCAATCACCATGCCCTCGGGGATATGGCAGGCGCGGTCAATGATGCAGCGTCGCAGACGGCAGGAACGGCCGACGTTAACGTCCGGCAGCAATACAGTAGAGTCGATGGTGCAGAACGAGTTCACCCGCACCCGCGGGAACAGCACCGAATGCACCACCACTGAACCGGAGACAATACAGCCGCCGGACACCAGCGAGTTCATGGTCATGCCGTGGCTGCCGGAACGGTCTTGCACGAACTTGGCCGGCGGCAGCGGCTCCATATGGGTACGGATCGGCCAGGCGCGGTCATACATATCCAACTCCGGCGTCACCGAGGCCAGATCGAGGTTGGCGCGCCAGTAGGCTTCCAGCGTCCCCACGTCGCGCCAATACGGCGGCAGCTCGGGGTTGGAGGTCACGCACGACAGCGTGAACGGGTGCGCCCACGCCGCTTTCTGGGCGGTGATTTTCGGGATCAGATCCTTGCCGAAGTCATGGGTTGACCCCGGTGTCGACATGTCCTCTTCGAGCAGTTGGAACAGGTAGTCGGCGTTAAAGATGTAGATCCCCATGCTGGCCAGCGACATATCCGGGTTGCCTGGCATCGGTGGTGGATTGCTGGGTTTCTCCAGGAACTCGAGGATCAGATCGTTCTCGTCCACTTCCATCACGCCGAACTCGCTGGCCTCATCGCGCGGCACCGGCAGGCAGGCAACGGTACACTGCGCGCCCTTCTCCACGTGGTCGATCAGCATGCGCGAGTAATCCATCTTGTAGATGTGATCGCCCGCCAGGATCACCACATATTCGGCCTCGTAGCGGCGAATGATGTCCAGGTTCTGGTACACCGCATCCGCCGTGCCCTTGTACCAGTGTTCGGTACTGAGGCGTTGCTGGGCCGGCAGCAGATCGACAAACTCATTCATCTCTTCATTGAGGAACGACCAGCCGCGCTGAATATGCTGCACCAGGGTATGAGACTGGTATTGGGTGATCACACCGATACGGCGGATCCCCGAGTTCAGGCAGTTCGACAGGGCGAAATCAATGATGCGGAATTTACCGCCAAAGTGGACGGCCGGCTTGGCACGGGTTGAGGTTAAATCTTTCAAACGCGAACCGCGGCCACCGGCCAAAATCAGGGCAACGGACTTAATCGGCAGTTGGCGTGCCAACATCAGGGGGTCTTTATTTTCAAACCTAACCATAGCTGACTCCTTTTATTTTTTCTTGACCAGCACGCAAATCGAGTGCGCAGCCTGGTTCCAGGCGGGTAAGACCGCCCGCGAATCTTCCTGAGTAAAGGGGGCGACAAGCTGCCAATCGCCGGCGGGCAACGTCATCTCCACCGCCTGCTGCGTGGCGTTCACCACCACCAGCCAGCGTTGTGACAGACAGATCTGCAACTGCAGTTCACCCTGCTCCCACTGTTGCGCGCTGAGCGATTGCCCCTGCGCGTTCAGCCACTGCACGTTACCGTCGCCCTCCAGCCACCAGCGGTCATGCTGCAGGGCAGGAATTTGTTGGCGCAGGTGGATCAGTGCGGCGGTGTAAGCGGTGAGTGAGTCATCCGCCTTGGCCCAGTCGAGCCAGGTGATAGCGTTGTCCTGACAATAGGCATTGTTGTTGCCCTGCTGGCTGTGTCCATGTTCGTCGCCGGCCAGCAGCATCGGCGTTCCCTGGGACAGCAATAACGTGGCAAGCAGTGCCTGCCGGCTGGCCCTACGGCGTTGCACAATGGCATCGTCGGCTATCGGGCCTTCAACACCGTGGTTGTTGCTAAAGTTACGGTCGCTGCCGTCGCGGTTACCTTCGCCGTTCAGTTGGTTGTGCTTACGGTTAAAGCTGACCAGATCCTGCAGGGTAAAACCGTCATGAGCGGTCAGCATGTTGATGCTGGCGTACGGCGCACGTCCGCGTCGATTGAACAGGTCACTGGAAGCGGCAAAACGCTGGGCGAACTGGCCGAGCGAAATATCTCCCTGCAGCCAGAAGCGACGCATATCGTCCCGGTAGTGGTCGTTCCACTCGGCAAAACGCCCGGGAAATTCCCCCACCTGATAGCCGCCGGGGCCAATATCCCAGGGTTCGGCGATCAGCTTGCAGCGCGACAGCAGGTCATCCGCCAGCATCGCCTGGAACAGCGGTGCATCACGGTCGAACGCCGGCGTACGGCCGAGCACGCTTCCCAGATCAAAGCGGAAGCCGTCAACGTGACACTCCCCCACCCAGAAACGTAGGCAGTCCATTACCCAGGCGACGCCCGGTGGCTGATCCAGCCGCAGCGTGTTGCCGCAGCCGGTATCGTTCACATAACCGCCATCGGGAGTGAGCCAGTAATAACCCGGGTTATCGATGCCGCGCAGCGACAGCATTGGCCCGTCCATATCCAGCTCGGCGCTGTGGTTGAACACCACGTCGAGGATCACTTCAATCCCGGCCTTATGCAGTGCCTTCACCGCGTCGCGAAATTCCCGCAGCGGCGTCATATCGGTACGCAGGCTGGAGTAGCGGTTATCCGGCGCATAGGGCGCCAGCACGTTATAACCCCAGTAGTTAATCAACCCGAGGCGTTGCAGGCGCGGCTCGGAACTGTGTTGCTGCACCGGCAGCAGTTCCAGCGCGGTAATGCCAAGGCGCTTGAAGTAGGCGATCATCACCGGATGTCCGAGCGCGGCAAAACTGCCACGCAGCACCTGCGGGATATCCGGGTGTTGCAGGGTCAATCCGCGCACATGCGCTTCGTAGATCACCGTTTTGCCCCACGGCGTCGCCGGTGGGCAATCATCCTGCCAGTCGTAGGCTTCGTCGATCACCACGCACTTTGGCATCAGCTCCGCGCTGTCTTGCGGATCCGGTTGGTCATAGCCACCATGCAAATAAGGATCATCGGCCACCGGCCCTTCAACCGCACGGGCTGCGGGATCCAACAGCAGCTTGTTGGGGTTAAAACGCAGCCCCTGCGCAGGATCAAACGGGCCATGTACCCGGTAGCCATAACGCTGGCCCGGTTTGCCGCCCGGCAGATAACCGTGCCAAATATCCCCGCTGCGCGTCGCCAGAGGCAGGCGCACTTCACGCTGTTGTTCGTCAAACAGGCACAGCTCCACCCCCGTCGCATGGGCGGAGTACAGGCTAAAGTTGATGCCGTTACCGTCATAGTGCGCCCCGAGAGGCGCGGCGATGCCGGGCGTCAGCTCAGTCATTGCGCCTCCCGCAGCAGGTAGATGGTCGCCAGCGGCGGCACGGTGACGCTAATCGAATGTTCGCGGCCGTGGTTGCCTATCTGCTCGGACACCACGCGGCCCTGGTTGCCGGTATTGCTACCGTGATAATGGTGCGAATCGGTATTGAGGATTTCCCGGTACTCACCGGGGCGGGAAATTCCGATGCGATAATGATGGCGCGGCACCGGGGTAAAGTTGCTGACAGCAATCAGCTCATTGCCATGCGCATCATAGCGGGCGAAGGCAAACACCGAGTTGTCATGGTCGTCCACCACCAGCCACTCAAAACCGTCCGGCCGGTAGTCACGCTCATACAACGGCGCCTGCTGTTGATAGCAATGGTTAAGATCGCGCACCAGCCGCTGCACGCCGTGATGCCAGTTATCCAGCCCCTCGAGCAGATGCCAGTCGAGGCTGCTGTCGAAGTTCCATTCGCGCCCCTGGGCAAACTCACACCCCATAAACAGCAGCTTCTTGCCTGGGTGCGCCCACATAAAGCCGTAGTAGGCACGCAGGTTGGCGAATTTTTGCCAGGCGTCGCCGGGCATACGGTCGAGAATCGATTTCTTGCCGTGCACCACTTCGTCATGGGAAATCGGCAGCACGAAGTTTTCGGTGTAGGCGTACAGCATGCCAAAGGTCATCTGATTGTGATGATACTTGCGGTGTACCGGGTCGCATTGCATGTAGTTAAGCGTGTCGTGCATCCAACCCAGGTTCCATTTGTAGTGGAACCCCAGCCCGTTAGATTCTGGTGGCAGCGTCACCCCCGGGTAATCGGTGGACTCTTCCGCCAGCGTCACCGCACCGGGCCGCTCCTTGCCGACGCTCTGATTGGTGTAACGCAGGAAGGCAATGGCCTCCAGATTTTCGTTGCCGCCGTAGTGGTTCGGCACCCATTCGCCTTCGGCACGGCTGTAGTCGCGGTAGATCATCGAGGCCACCGCATCGACACGCAATGCGTCAATGCCATAGCGTTCCAGCCAGTAAAGGGCGTTGCCCGCCAGATAGTTACGCACCTCATGGCGACCATAGTTGTAAATCAGGGTATTCCAGTCCTGATGGAAGCCTTCGCGCGGATCGGCATATTCATACAGCGCGGTACCGTCGAAATTCGCCAGGCCATAGGCATCGCTGGGGAAATGCCCCGGCACCCAGTCCAGGATCACGTTGATGCCCGCCCGGTGCGCCGCCGCGACAAAATCTTTAAAGTCGGCCGGGGTACCGAAGCGCCGGGTCGGGGCGTACAACCCTAACGGCTGATAACCCCAACTGCCGTCAAACGGGTGCTCGTTAATCGGCAACAGTTCGATATGGGTGAACCCCATGTCTTTAACGTAGCCAATTAACTGTTCCGCCAGTTCGCCATAGCTGAGCCAGAAATTATCATCGGTGTGACGTCGCCACGAGCCAAGATGCACCTCGTAGATTGAAATCGGTCGGTCAAAGTCATTGGCTCGCCGACGTTCCGGGGTGTTTTCCACCACCTCCGGCAGCGGCGTCACCAGCGACGCGGTATCCGGCCGCATTTGCGCCTCGAAGGCGTAAGGATCGGCCTTCAACTGGGTATTGCCGTAGCAGTCGATAATTTCGTACTTGTACAACTGTCCGGCTTTCACTCCCGGCAAGAACAACTCCCAAATCCCGTTTTCACGGCGCAAGCGCATCGGGTGGCGGCGGCCGTCCCAGAAGTTGAACTCGCCAACCACCGAGACGCGTTGGGCATTCGGTGCCCAGACGGCAAAGCTGACGCCTTCAACCTCATCCAGCGTGGTGAGATGGGCCCCCAGGCGTTCATAAGGACGCAAATGGGTGCCTTCTGCCAGCAACCAACTGTCAATATCCTGCAGCAAGGTGCCAAAACGGTAGGGATCTTCGACAATCTGCTGGTTATCTTGCCAGCGGACCTCGAATTGATAACGGAACGGGGTTTTGCGACGCGGTACCGTCGCGCTGAAAAAGCCGCGCGCATCGTCGCAGTTCAGTTGCACCAGGCGGCGACCGGTTTGCTGCTCCAGCAACCAGACTTCGCTGGCGTCAGGCAATAGCGCTCGCACCTGCAGGCCGTTATCGGCCGCATGCATACCCAGCAGAGAAAAGGGGTCGGCAGAATTGCCGGAGAAAAGCTGATCAATCACGTCACGATCGGGAAGTACAGGCATAGTCTTCTTCCTAAGATTAAGAGCATGATTTATAAGGGGCCGCGTAAGCTCATCGTCTTTCAGGTTGCAGCGAAATGGCTGCACCTTGAGATCCACAGGGCGTAACGCTTAATCCATAGCCGTTTTGGTTATCATGCAATTCATTCGGTATCTAAAGCGTGATTGCGGTCGGTTATTGATCAATTCTCACCTTCCCGACCCGAATTCCGCTCTTTATGCTTATTTTTAGCGCTGGTGAAAATGTATCCGCCAGCCCTTTAAGCATAGCCAATGCCGGTTAAAAACATTGCCCATTAGCAAGGAAAAATCTTCATTAAGAAAACTGCCAGCCTGACAGCGTCTTTGCGCTGCTGCCCGCGTGGAGAAATGCTGATGACTTGTGTGCTTTTCCCCCTTTGCAGCGACTTGGTCCATAGCGCGCCGAAACGAAGAAAAAGGAAGAAAATAAGGCTTTTGGGGGCTGAAAGAGGCCAGCCCCCGGGAAGTACAGTTCAGGTTACAGCAGGATGCGCAGCATGCGGCGCAGCGGCTCGGCCGCGCCCCACAGCAACTGGTCACCCACGGTGAACGCAGACAGGTATTCCGGCCCCATGTTCAGCTTGCGCAGACGACCCACCGGAGTGTTCAGCGTCCCGGTGACCGCGGCCGGCGTCAGTTCACGCATGGTCAGTTCACGGTCGTTCGGGATCACCCGCACCCAGTCATTATGAGTCGCCAACATTTGTTCGATTTCCGGCAGCGAAACGTCTTTTTTCAGCTTCAGGGTAAACGCCTGGCTATGGCAGCGCAGCGCGCCAACGCGCACGCACAGACCGTCGACCGGGATCACCAGGCCGCTATTAAGGATTTTGTTGGTCTCCGCCTGGCCTTTCCACTCTTCACGGCTCTGGCCGTTATCGAGCTGCTTGTCAATCCAGGGGATCAGGCTGCCGGCCAGCGGTACGCCAAAGTTATCGGTCGGCAGTTTGCCGCTGCGGGTGGCCTCAGTGACTTTACGTTCGATGTCCAGGATCGCCGAAGCCGGGTCCTGCAGCTCTTTCGCCACGTCGGCGTGCAGCATGCCCATTTGGGTCAGCAGTTCACGCATGTGACGTGCACCACCACCGGAGGCCGCCTGATAAGTCGCAACGGACGCCCACTCCACCAGATCATTGGCGAACAGGCCGCCCAACGACATCAGCATCAGGCTGACGGTGCAGTTACCACCGACAAAGGTCTTGATGCCTTTATCCAGACCCTGCTGGATCAGCGCACGGTTGACCGGATCCAGGATGATAATCGCGTCATCCTGCATGCGCAGAGAAGAAGCCGCGTCGATCCAGTACCCTTGCCAGCCGGTTGCCCGCAGCTTTGGATAAATTTCGTTGGTATAATCGCCGCCCTGGCAGGTAATAATAATGTCGAGTGCACTCAGTGCATCAACATCGTAAGCATCCTGCAGCGAGCCCTGCTGGCCGCCGAAGGTGGGCGCCGCCTGGCCGTGTTGCGAGGTAGAGAAAAAGACCGGGCGAATGGCGTCAAAATCGCGCTCTTGTGTCATGCGTTGCATGAGTACGGAGCCGACCATGCCGCGCCAACCGATGAAACCAACGTTTTTCATAATGACTGTCCTGCCTTGGAGGATGACTGCTATAAGTTGTGTGTAATATCTCTCCACCTTACAAAATGTCGGCGCAGGCGCAAAGTGAATTTATTCGATGGGTGAGCGATTCTCAGCAATCCTTCTTATATAGCTGGGAGATGGGCTGGCTGGTCGCCTGACCGTAACTTGAAAGCCATAGGCTATAGGCCATTAAGCGGTCGGGATGACCGACGCACTTTTCAGATTCAGAGGTAGTGATGACAGAGATGATTTCGGTCACGGTGTTGCTGTTTTTAATCATGGATCCGCTGGGCAATTTGCCGATTTTTATGTCGGTACTCAAGCACCTGGAGCCGCGCCGTCGCCGGGTGGTGTTGATCCGCGAACTGCTGATCGCCCTGCTGTTGATGCTGATTTTCCTGTTTGCCGGTGAAAAAATTCTGGCGTTCCTTAACCTGCGCACCGAAACCGTGTCCATTTCCGGCGGGATTATTCTGTTCCTGATCGCTATCAAGATGATCTTCCCCTCACAGGAGGGTGACAGCAGCGGGCTTTCCGCCGGTGAAGAGCCTTTCCTGGTGCCATTGGCCATCCCGCTGGTCGCCGGCCCTTCGATTCTGGCTTCGCTGATGCTGCTGTCGCACCAGTATCCGAACCATATTTCGTATCTGGTGGTGGCGCTGCTGATTGCCTGGGGCATTTCCGCCGCCATTTTGCTGATGTCGAACCTGTTCCTGCGCCTGCTGGGTAGCAAAGGGGTGAGCGCGCTGGAAAGGCTGATGGGGCTGATTCTGGTGATGCTGTCGACCCAGATGTTCCTGGACGGCGTGAGAGCCTACATGAAGTTGTAGTGAAGATACTGGCGCCAGTGCGGCGCCGAGAAGTGACGGCAGCCCGGATTACTGGGCTGCAACACGACGAATATAGGCCAGGGTATCGGCCACCACGCCGTCCAGCGGCTGGTCAATCTCAATCGCTTGCACGTCTTGTTCTTGCTCGTTCGGCTCTTCCAAAGTGGCGAATTGGGAAACCAACATCTGCGGCTTGAAGAAGTGGCCCTTGCGCTGTTTCAAACGCTCTTCAATCACCGCCTTGTCACCCTTCAGATAGATGAAATGCAGGTTGCGGTTACCTTCGCGCAGACGGTCACGATAGCTTTTTTTCAACGCCGAACACACCAGCAGCGAGACATCGTTGGTGCGCTCCATGGCAAAAATCGCGTCATTCAACGCCGCCAGCCACGGGGCGCGATCGTTATCGTCCAATGCATGCCCTGCAGCCATTTTATTGATGTTGGCACGAGGATGCAGATAGTCGCCGTCCAGCATGGCGGCATTGGCCTCATGGGCTACGGCGTTGGCCACGGCGGATTTACCGCTGCCGGAAACGCCCATCAAAATAAATACGTGGTGCTGTGGATTGCTCATATGTCATGCCCTTATGGAGTCAGATGACGCTGGCAGCGTCATCAAATGCGCCCCAAACTCAAAATAGTTTCCGGCACCGCCGGGGCACCAGAAACCTCAGTATATTAGACGACCGTCGCCAGCAATAGGCAGCCTACCAACCCACAGACTGAAATGATGGTTTCCAGCACCGACCAGGATTTAATGGTTTCCATGATGCTCAGGTTGAAGTACTCCTTGAACAGCCAGAAACCCGGGTCATTAACGTGAGAGAAAATCACGCTGCCTGAACCGACCGCGATCACCATCAGTTCCGGACTGGCACCGGTAGTGGCGATCAGCGGGGCAACGATACCCCCGGCGGTGATTGCCGCCACGGTAGCCGAACCCAGTGCCAAACGCAGCGCGGCGGCAATAGACCAGGCCAACAGAATCGGCGATACGTTACTGCCTTCCATCAGCGCGGCAATATATTTCTCTACGCCGCTGTCGACCAGTACCTGTTTGAACGCGCCGCCACCGCCGATAATTAACAGCATCATGGCGATAATCTTGATGGAGTCGGTGATGGTACCCATCACTTCATCCATGGTGCGGCCACGGTTCAGGCCAAAGGTGAAGATAGCAATCAGCACTGCAATCAGCGTTGCCATTACCGGATCGCCGAAGAACTCGGCAAAGCGCAGCAGAGTATGGCCCTTCGGCAGTACCATTTCGGCTACCGCGCGCATCGCCATCAGGATCACCGGCACCAAAGAGGTCGCAACGCTGATGCCAAAGCTTGGCATTTCTGCTTCGGTAAAGATTTTTGGGTTATACAGGCCTTCAGGTACCGGCTTGTCGATGCCTTTCAGGAAGCGGGCATACACCGGACCGGCCAGGATCACCGTCGGGATAGCCAGCAGCGTACCGTACAGCAGGGTTTTACCCATATCGGCATGGAAGATGGTGGCGATTGCCGTTGGGCCGGGGTGCGGCGGCAGGAAACCGTGGGTTACCGACAGCGCAGCCGCCATTGGCACACCAACATACAGCAAAGGAACGCGCGCAGAAGCGGCGATGCTGAATACCAGCGGCAGCAACAGCACGAAACCCACTTCATAGAACAGCGCGAAGCCGACGGTAAAACCGGTCAACACCACTGCCCACTGAATGTGTTTCTTGCCGAACTTTTCTATAAGCGTTGTGGCGATACGCTGAGCACCACCGCAGTCCGCCAGCAGCTTGCCGAGCATGGCACCGAAGCCCATGATCAGCGCCAGACTGCCCAACGTGCCGCCAACGCCGGCCTTGATAGAACCGATCACTTTATCGACCGGCATCCCCTGGGTGATCCCGACCGCCAGAGCAACCAGAATCAAAGAGATAAAGCCGTTCAGCTTAAAACGAATCATCAGCAGCAGCAGCAGCGCTACGCCGCCTGCAACAATCACTAATGGCATAATTTTTCTCCAACCTTTTTATCGCAGACCCTCTTTACGATAGATCGTAAAGCGCGCGTTTGTTGTATTTTTAGGCTCTTCCCGGTGTTAGAAGACGAGCTGTAGGTAGTGCTGAGGCAAAGGTTCTATCTCATACAAGATAACCGCACACTCATTGTTACCGGTATCATGATACCGGTAACAACCTGATCGCCGGAACCGGGTAAGCGGCTAAAATTCGCGTTATGGGACAGAGATCAAACTTATGGGGTTAACAGGAGGCGAGCTTACAACGGGGATAAAAAACGCGCCGGGCGGCGCGGTTTCAGAATTAAAATGGCTCAAACAACGACTTAAAAGCGATCAGATACTGCCACCGGGGATCACGGTGAAGCCGACGTCCACCATCCGCGGGCTGACCGTTTCACCCCGCAGTCGAGCCAACAGCCGTTCGGCGCCGATTTGCCCCATGCGTTCACGCGGGGTCAACACGCTGGCCAGCTTCGGCACCATCACCTGGCCGATATCGTGGCCGTGGAAACCGGCAATCGCCATATCGTTGGGGATCGACAATCCTTGCCGCTGGCACTCGAAGGTCGCGCCAATCGCCAGGTCATCGTTGGTGCAGAAAATACTGTCAATCTGCGGGTAGTCACGTTGCGCCTGGCGCAGCAGTTCACCACCAGCGGAATAAGACGACGAACGCGCAGTCATCACGCTGTACGGCTGCAGGCCGGATTCACGCATCGCCTGTTCATAGCCCTGCTGTTTGATAATGGTACGTTCATCCTGACGCGCGCCAAAATACACCACGTGGCGATGGCCGTGCGCGATGATTTGCTGGGTCATCTGACGTGCGGCCTCAAAGTTATTGAAACCTACCGCCAGATCGATACAGGGCGAAACGCAGTCCATCAGCTCGACGACCGGGATACCCGCCACCTCGATCATTTTCATGGTGCGTGGCGTATGGTGACGTTCAGACAGGATCAATCCGTCAATATTGTAAGACAGCAGCGAAGTCAAGCGCTGTTCTTCACGCTCCGGCAAATAGCCGTAGTGCGCCAGCATGGTCTGGTAATTGTGCGCATCGGTGACGCTCTCGATGCCGCGCAACACTTCGGCAAACACCTGGTTGGTCAACGACGGCAGCAAGACGCCAATGGCGCGGCTGGTGGAGTTGGAAAGGATATCCGGCGCACGGTTGGGAATGTAGCCCAGCTCATCAAGCGCGACGGCAATTTTTTGCTGCAAGACGGCAGAAACCTGATCGGGATTACGCAGATAACGGCTCACCGTCATCTTGGTCACGCCAACCTTGTCTGCAACATCTTGGAGTACCGGCCGTTTTTTCTTCATTATCAATGAACTGGCTAACCGTGAATGGGCGCTCATTTTAGCAAAAAAAAACCGGGGCCGATATTGTTGGTTATGGGAAGACCAAACGCAAAAAGGGCTCACCCTGTGAGCCCTTGATATTTACCGCTTAATCAGACTGGCGGCAGATCGAACAGCAAGATTTCGCTGTCTTCATCGGCCTTAATCGACAGTGCGGTTTCATCCCACACCGCGAAAGCATCGCTGGTGCCGGCTTGTTGACCATTAACCAGCACCTTGCCGCGCACCACCTGGATCCACACGCGACGTCCGGCTTCAATCGGGCACTCTGCCAGTTCGTCTTTACCCAATGCCCAACGGGACAGCGTCATGTCCTGGAACACCTTCAGTGAACCTTCACGTGCATCCGGCGACAGCACCAGTTGACGGCCCTGTGGCGCATCGAACATGCGTTGCTCATAACGCGGCTCCAGCCCCACCCGATCGGGAATGATCCAAATCTGATACAGGTGCAACGGACGATCGTTATTGCCGTTGTACTCAGAGTGACGCACCCCGGTGCCCGCACTCATGATCTGGAACTCACCGGCCTGAATTTGCTCTTTGTTGCCCATGCTGTCCTGATGTTCTACCGTGCCGCTCAGCACGTAGGTCAGGATTTCCATATCTTTATGCGGATGGGTACCGAACCCCTGCCCTGCGTCAATCATATCTTCGTTGATCACCCGCAGCGCCGAGAAGCCCATAAAATCAGGATCGTGATAGTTGGCAAATGAGAAGGTGTGCCAGCTATCCAGCCAACCATGATTGGCATGACCGCGATCTTCTGCCTTACGTAAATAAATCATATTCAACTCTCCTCAATGTTTTTTACAGTCTAGTCCTGACAGCAGAATAAGAAAGCGCAAAAAACTCTTCCCTCTGTTCAAAAAATTAGATGGAGTTTTGAAGCGATGGGCAGTGGATTTGTTGAAGACTGGCAGGAGCGGAAAACAGGCAAAAAAAAAGCCAGCACCCGAGCTGGCTAAGTAATACTTGGAAGCAATGTGAGCAATGTCGTGCCTTCACAGCGAGGGTACCAAAGGTTGATACTCTCCCGAGAACGCATCGCAATAATAATCATTATCATTCGCACCTGTAAAGCGTTTTTTTAACCAATACGTAATAATATTGACTCGACACATTAAACGGATAAATTCAGAGGTTATTCAAACGGTAAGCCAAAGGAGCAGCGCAATGAGCGAAATAGTGGTTCGTCACGTGGAAACGGCAGATGCACAGGCCCTACATCAGCTTTACTCTCAGCCAAAGGCTTACCGTGACACGCTACATCTACCACTACCTTCAATCGAGCTGTGGCACAAGCGCCTCGCCAATCTGGAGCCGGGTACCCATAACCTGGTGGCCTGTATCGACGGGCAGATCGTCGGCCAACTGAGCCTGATGCTCAATCAACGCGTGCGCCGCCGTCATGTGGCAACCTTTGGCATTGGTGTCGATGACCGCCATCACGGCAAAGGCGTCGGCAGCAGCCTGATGAAGGCGATGATTGACCTTTGCGACAATTGGGCAGCCATAGAACGCATTGAACTGACGGTGTTTACCGACAATCAGGCCGCTATTGCGCTCTACCGCAAGTTCGGTTTTGAAATTGAAGGCACCAGCCGCGCCTACGCGATACGCGACGGCGAACTGGTCGATTCCCATCACATGGCGCGCTTTCGCAGCGAACAGCAGAAAAAACCCTCATATGAGTGATAGCAACAGTGGATCAGGGGCGGAAAACCGCCCCTTAACCGTCAGCCGCCGTACCTTTGTGCAAACGCTGGCCTGCGTAACGGGTGCCATCGGCATCCTTTCTCCCACCACCTTCCTGGGGGCCGCGATGCCAACTTCTCCTGCCGTACGTACCGGCACCCGTAACCTGATTACCGACGTACCCGGCCTGCGGGTCGGTATCGCCCAGGACAGTCGGGTGCGCACCGGCACCACGGTGATCCTGCCGGATCGCCCAGCGACAGCCGCAGTCGACGTGCGTGGCGGCGGCCCGGCAACCCGGGAAACCGACGCGCTGGGGGAAGATAACCTGGTGCAGACCGTCGATGCACTGGTGCTGAGCGGCGGCTCGGTGTATGGCCTGGCCGCAGCCGACGGCGTGGCCGCCTGGCTGGGGCAACAGGGCAAAGGCTATGCCCTGCGCCCGGCTGCGGGTGTGCCCGTCTCCCCGATAGTCCCCACGGCCTGCCTGTACGATCTCAGTAACGCGGGTGATAAAGACTGGCAGCTCAATCCACCTTATCGTCAACTGGGGATCGAGGCTGCGAGCAAAGCAGGTCACGACTTCCCGCTCGGCACCGTGGGTGCAGGCTATGGCGCAATGACCGGTATGGGCAAGCTGAAAGGCGGCCTCGGGTCGGCTTCAATCGTGGCGGCTAATGGCGCCACCGTCGGCGCACTGGTGGCAGTCAATAGCCTGGGTTCTGTGGTGGCTCCCGGCACCCGTGCCTTCTGGGCCACGCCCTATGAAATCAACGGCGAGTTTGGTAACGGCGGCACCGCTGCGCTGGCGCAACTGCACGGCCAGGGCGAAGACTGGATGCCCGAAGAACCAACGGGTGGCAGGAAGAACACTACCCTGGCCTGTATCGCCACCGATTTGGCTTTGACCCGGGTAGAACTGAAACGCGTGGCGATCATGGCGCAGGACGGCATGGCCCGCGCCATTCGCCCACTGCATAGCCCGTTCGACGGCGACGTAGTGTTTGCCCTGTCCACCGGTCAACGTGAAGTCGAAGGCAGCCGAGAGTTAGCGGTGCTGCAGATTGGCGCGCTGGCGGCGGACACCCTGGCGCGAGCGATCGCCCGTGGCGTTTACGCGGCGACCCCATGGCCCGGCGGAGAGGTCACCACCTGGAAAACCCTCGCCTGACAGCTGGAATAAAAAGGGGCGCATTGATCACTCAAGCGCCCCTTGCAGATCTCTGCCGGCTTAAATGCCGGCGGTTTCTTTGAGGTAATGAAGAACTATATAATGGACTAAATAGAAAAGAGGATTGGCTATTAACCCTTGCAATAATAAAGACACACCGCTTTATATCCCACAAGGATATAAAGTCGCGTTATAAATAAACGCACACATCTTTACCCGTTAATCAATAAACCAACCATAAATGTACCTTCAAAACTACAACCCGCCTCAAAGCCAATTAAAATCACTGCCATACATGAAATAACGCAACCACCATGGCTGTTAGATAGCAATATTTTGATATGTATTTTTAATGAAGTCTAAACGGTATTGATTTGAAATTCCTGGATAAGAACTCAGGTTAATAACGGCTGTCTTTACATTGGGACAGACAACAATACACAGACGGAGTAACTATCAAATGACAATGCGTTTTTGTACTTTATTATTAGGGACTGCACTTATTTTATCGGGTTGCGCAGTAAAGAATGACAATACCCGGGTCGGATTTATTGGTTTATCTTATCATAGCAACATAGAGAAACTGCCGAACGGAGATTATACGGCGGCAGTGGAAGCTTCACCTGGCCGTGGCAGAGTGACTGGCGCCGAGTCGCTGGTGGCAAAGGATGCTGCAGATTATTGCAAACTGCAGAACAAGGCGATGAAAGAAGTTAAATCAGAAACCGATTCGCACCTTTTGATTAATGGCGTCGCAAAGCTCGTTTTCCAATGCGTATAATTTTAAGAGCGAACGCCAAAAGGCCTTCGTTCGTGACTGGCGGGCTGGTTACCACCTGGAAAACCCTCGTCTGACAGACAGAATAAAAAGGGGCGCATTGATTAATCAAGCGCCCCTTGCCGATCTCTGCCGGATTAAATGCCGGCAGTCTCTTTGATATAACGCCGTGCCTTCACCGCATATTCAAACGGGTTGGCCAACGCCGGATCCTGCTCGGCCTCCACCACCATCCAACCTTTGTAACCGCGCTCTTCCAGCAGTTTAAAGACTGGCAGGAAGTCGATCACTCCGTCACCCGGCACGGTGAAGGTGCCTTTCTTCACACCGTCGAGGAAGCTCAGTTTATTGGCCTTCACCTCTGCTACCACCTCGTCGCGCACGTCCTTCAAATGCACATGGTTGATGCGCGGCAGGTATTTTTCCAGGATTGCCATCATCGCCTGCTGGCTGCCTTCGGAGTAATAGGCGTGGCCGGTATCAAACAGCAGGTAGACGTCGTCGTTCACCATGCTCATGTAGCGGTCAATCTCCGCAGTAGTCTGGATGCCGGTGCCCATATGGTGGTGCAGGCAGACCTGCATCCCTTTGCCTTTGGCAATACCCGCCAGCTCATTGTAGCCATCGGCCACCCGCTGCCACTCTTCGTCGGTGAAATACGGCTTCTCTTCGAACACCCCTTTGGTGGTGCCCTGAATGCTCTTGCTCTGCTCGGAGCAGCCAATCACTTTGGCCCCCATTGCATGCAGGAAATTCATATGGTTAATAAACTCATCGATGGTTTTTTCTTTCAGGCCATCGGCAAAGAAAGTGCTGAACCAGGCATTGCAGATCTTAATGCCGCGGATATCCAGCATCGGTTTCAGCACCGCCGGATCGCGCGGGTACTTGCTGCCCACTTCGCTACCGGTGAACCCGGCCAGCGCCATTTCACTGACGCACTGTTGGAAAGTGTTCTCTTTGCCCAGTTCAGGCATGTCATCATTGGTCCAGCCAATCGGGGCGATGGCCAGTTTTACGTTGTCTTTATTCATTGTCACCCTCAATCATCAGATCGGCCTGGCGGTGATTTTCACCCGCGCAGCCGAGAAATTTATTTACCCAACAGCTCTTTTTCGATGCGCTCGCGGGTCGCTACCGCCTGGGTTTTCATTCTTTCCGGATAACCAAACAGCGAGGTGCAGATAATCGACTCGCCGCCGACCTTAAAGTTACGATTGGCAAACTCCATATCGCGCAGGGTCTGGAACAGGGTATCGAAGTCCACTTCCCCTTCGCCGATGCCCATATGCTGGTGCACGGCGGCATCGACACCCGGCGGATTGACGATATAGCGACAGTGTTTGGTATGGTTCATGGTGTCGGCGATCAACACATGCGAGAGATCGTCACCGGCATATTTCAGCATGCCGGCCACGTCGCCCTGGCCTTTGTCGTAGTAGAAAGTGTGCGGCACGCTGTAGAGGTACTTAACGTGATCGCTACGTAGCGATTTGACGATATCGGCGGTTTCGTTGCTCAACTCGCAGAAGTCCCACGGATGAGACTGAATCTCCATGCGAATCCCTTCGCGCTCGATAATCGGCAATAGCTCTTCCATGGAGCGATACCACAGCTCTTCACAGATCTCCGGCTCATTAGGGTTGCCTGCCAGTTCGGTGTTAATCACCTGCACGCCCATTTCCACCGCGATTTCTATCATCCGACGCCAGTTTTTGACCGCCGCCTGGCGACGATCTTCTCCCGGGCCGGACCAGCGATACACCACGATAAATGAGGAAATCTCCACGCCGGTGGCCTTCAGCGCGTTTTTATATTCCGCCATCACTTCACGCCCGGCTTTCGGGTGCTTGTAGAACGGATTGATCTGCGGATGCGGCGACTGCTCAATATATTGATAGCCCCAGTCCGCCACCTGCTGAACCATTTTAGTGATGCCCAGGTCCCTGATGACATCAACATCAAAAGCGATCTTCATGGTGATTCCCCTTTAAACGTGAGTACCGCGTTCAGCACACTACTTGTTGTAGAACGCCGGGCGCGGCGGCAGAGTCACAGGTACGATCTCGCCGCTGAGCTGCGCAGCCACACAGGCATCGGCCGTCACGGCGGCTGCGTAGCCGTCCCAGGCGGAAGGCCCGGTCAACTTGCCCGCCAACACGTCGTTGATAAAGCCTTGCAGCTCGACGTCATAAGCATCGATAAAGCGATCTTTCCAGTCGGTCAGAATTTCGGTAGAGAGTTTGGCCCCGCTGCGCGTCTGCACTGAAGATGGCTCCGGCAGTTTGGCAATGCCGGTTTCACCCACCACTTCACACTGGATGTCATAGCCGTACTGGCAGTTAACGAAGATTTCGACGTCGATACGCGTGCCCTTAACGGTTTCAAACAGCACAATCTGCGGATCTTTCAGGTGCGGGAAGGCCTTGGTACTTTTGCGCGGGAACACCACCTGAACCGAGACGTAGTCGTCATCCAGCAGCCAGCGCAGCACGTCGATCTCGTGGATCAGGGTGTCGGTGATCGCCATATCCGTGGTGTAAGCTTCACCCACTGTTGGGTTGCGGTGCGCGCAGTGCAGCATCAGCGGTTCGCCGATTTGCCCGCTGGTCAGCACCTGCTTCAGCGCACGGTAGCCCTGATCGTAAGGGCGCATAAAGCCTACCTGCACCAGGCGTTTACCGTGTTTGGCTTCGGCCTCAACGATGTTTTTACAACCTTGCGCAGTAACCGCCAGCGGCTTTTCGCAGAATACCGGCTTGCCGGCGGCAATCGCCGCCAACACAAACTCTTCATGGCTCGGGCCCCAGGAGGTGACCAGCACCGCCTGAACGTCCGCTGCCTTGACCAGATCGTGGCCATTGTCATACACCTTGGCGTCCAGCTTCAGGTCGCTCACCACCTTGGCGGCGTTGTCACGGTTAATATCGTTGACCGCCACGATGCGGCTGCCCTGCAACACTTTGCTGCAGCGACGAATGTGATCCCGACCGATTGCGCCGGTGCCAATAACCCCAATGTTCAATGTCATTTTCGTTATCCTCTTCAAATAGTTGCGGCAGACGCAAGGTCTGGGTAATCAGGCAATGTGTTAATCAGTAGTCGCGGGCCTTGTCGATGTTCTCTTGCAGCTTGCGAGCCACGGCGACAATTTTTTCGCTGTCGGCCACCTGAGCACCGCCCACGCGCCACCAGCTGAGATATTTGTGCACCATGGTTTTTGGCAGCACTTTGATGTCCAGCAGGGTAGAAACGCTTTGCAGGCGAGCATCGGCCAGCGCCTCAATCAGTTGTTGTTCGGTCGTCACGCTGTAGGTTTTGCAACCGTAAGCCGCCGCCAGCATGGCGAAATTGACCGGCACCAGCTTGCCGTCGAGTTGGCCGCCCTGTGGGTTGCGGAAGCGGAATTCGGTGGTGTAGCTGTCCATGCCGTGTTCCATCTGCAGGTTATTGATGCAGCCGTTGGTCATGTTGTCGAACAGCACCACGTTGATTTTGCAGCCTTCCTGAATTGAGGTGACCAGTTCGGAGTGCAGCATCATAAAGGCACCGTCGCCGACCATCGCGTACACCTCGCGCTGCGGCTCGGCCAGCTTGACCCCCAGCGCGGCGTTGACCTCATAGCCCATGCAGGAATAACCGTATTCCACGTGGTAGCCATGCTCGCCATGGTTCTGCCACACGCGCTGTAAATCCCCCGGCAGGCTGCCGGCAGCGGCGACGATCACGCTATCCTGCGGCAGATGCTGGTTCAGCACCCCCAGTACCCGGCTTTGGGTTAGCAGTGAATCGGTCTTTTCTATAAATTCGGCAAACACGCTGTCGCGATCGAGGTGGTCGTCAATTTCCGGTACAAAACCTTCGCCGGTGTATTCCACCGCATAAACACGGGCGGTTTCGTACTGTTGCGCGCTACGCGCCTCGGCAATGGCGTTGCCCCAGCCGGCACGGTAATCGGCCTGTGCCAGCAGCGTCCCCAGGGCAGTCAGTGCCTCACGGGCATCGGCCAGTACCTGCAGGCCATCGAGCTTACCGGCGTCAAAGGCGCTGACGTTGACGTTGAGAAAATCAACGTCAGGATTCTGGAACAGCCATTTGGACGAAGTGGTGAAATCGGTATAACGGGTACCCACGCCAATCACCAGATCGGCCTGTCGAGCCAGGGTATTGGCCGCCAGACAGCCGGTTTCACCGATGCCGCCCAGGTTAAACGGGTGGCTGGACGGGACCGTGCCCTTGCCAGCCTGGGTTTCCACAAACGGGATCTGGAAGCGTTCAGCAAACTCGCGCAGCGCCTGACCGGCCTGCGAATATTTCACCCCGCCGCCGCACACCAGCAGCGGTTGACGCTTGGTGGTCAGCAGCGCCAGCGCATCGGCCAACATGCCTTCGGTCGCCGGACGGCGATCCAGACGGTGCACGCGTTTCTGGAAGAAGTAGTCAGGGTAATCATAAGCTTCGCCCTGCACGTCCTGCGGTAAACTCAGCGTCACCGCGCCGGTTTCCGCCGGGTCGGTCAGCACACGCATCGCGTTGATACAGGCGCTCATTAATTGTTCCGGCCGCACAATGCGATCCCAGTACTTGCTCACCGCGCGGAAAGCGTCGTTGGTGCTGATACTGAGGTCATAAGTTTGTTCAATTTGCTGCAATACCGGGTCTGGCTGACGAGAAGCATAAACATCGCCCGGCAGCAGTAATAAAGGAATGCGGTTGGCGGTGGCAGTCGCGGCGGCGGTGATCATATTGGCGGCGCCGGGGCCGACAGAAGAGGTACAGGCGTAAATCTGTTGACGCAGTTTCTGCTTGGCAAAACCGGTCGCTGCGTGGGCCATGCCCTGCTCATTGCGCCCCTGATGCACGATCAGATCACCGCTGTCTTGTTCCAGCGCTTGCCCCAGACCGAGTACGTTGCCGTGGCCGAAAATCGCAAAGATGCCTTTGACGAATTTGGTTTCCACGCCGTCGACTACCAGATACTGGTTATCGAGGAACCTGACGAGTGCCTGTGCCATGGTTAACCGGATCTTGCCCATTTACTCACCCTTTTAGATTAGTCGCGCCCGCTCCGGCAAAATACCTGCATGCCGAGCCTGGAATCTCTGTGGTCCCCGTCGCCTTCAAGCGCGCTGCGCTACTTAAGCCGACAACCTGAAACGTGAAGCGATTATAAACAAATATATTTTTCATAAAATCACATTACAGAAGAAACATTTCATTTTGCGATAAAGATCGCATATTGATGAAAACGGCGTTTCATCCATGCCTTTAGAATTCACTGACTTAGCTCGCCCTCTTCCTACCGCCCTCTCAGTCCACCCACCGCTGACAGTGCCGCAACCCTTGGCGCTGTCGGCTTGTAACGCTAGCTATACCCTTGCCGTTGATCGGTGTTTTCGAATCAGGCAGGACGCGGTTTTTAGTGCTTTCAGCTGGCGTATTCGCGCTGTTTTAAATGCATCACATTTTTGGGGTGTAAATTTCATTCAATCTTGAAATTGAAATTTTTATTCCTCATACTCCAAAAATGCTTCGTAGTCGGGGTTTGGCTTAATACAGAAGGAAACGGGTATGGCTACACAAGAAAAACAGCTTGATGTCATTTGTCTCGGGCGTATTGCCGTCGATTTCTATGCACAACAGATCGGCGCACGTCTGGAAGATGCCAGCACATTCTCCAAATATCTCGGTGGCTCTTCCGGCAACGTGGCTTATGGCACCGCCATTCAGGGTCTGAAGTCCGGCATGCTGGCCCGCGTCGGCGATGAGCATATGGGCCGTTTCCTGCGTGAAGAACTGCAACGCGTCGGTGCCGATACCCAGAGCCTGATCACCGACCCCCAGCGGCTGACCGGCCTGGTGATACTCGGCATCAAGGATCAGGAAACCTTCCCACTGATTTTCTACCGTGAGAACTGTGCCGATATGGCGCTGACGCCGGACGATATCGATGAGTCCTACATCGCGTCATCGCGCGCGCTGGCTATAACCGGTACTCACCTTTCACACCCAAATACCCGCGCCGCGGTATTGAAAGCGCTGGAATACGCCCGCCGCCATGGCCTGCGCACCGCGCTGGATATCGACTACCGACCGGTGCTGTGGGGCCTGACGTCGCTGGGTGACGGTGAAACGCGCTTTGTCGAGTCAGAGAAAGTGACCCGCGAACTGCAGGAGGTGCTGCATCACTTTGATCTGATCGTCGGCACCGAAGAAGAGTTTCATATTGCCGGTGGCAGTACCGATACCCTGACCGCGCTGAAAAACGTCCGTAAAGCAACGCAGGCCACGCTGGTCTGTAAGCGCGGCGCACAGGGCTGTTCGGTATTTGAAGGCGAGATCGCCGCCGACTGGCAGCAGGTAAAACTGCATTCCGGCGTGCGGGTTGAAGTGCTGAACGTGCTGGGCGCGGGCGATGCCTTTATGTCCGGCCTGCTGCGTGGCTATCTGAACGATGAAGGTTGGGATCAAGCCTGCCGCTATGCCAATGCCTGCGGTGCATTGGTGGTTTCGCGCCATGGTTGCGCACCGGCGATGCCCAGCAAGCAGGAGCTGGATGACTATCTGCAGCGTGAACAGGAAGTGAAACGTCCGGACCGCGATGAACGGCTTAACCATCTGCATCGGGTTACCACCCGTAAACAGCAATGGCCCGAACTCTGCGTGTTCGCCTTCGATCACCGCAAGCAGCTGGCAGATATGGCGCGAGAAGCCAACGTCAGTGAAGAACGTATTCCAAAACTGAAAACGCTGCTGCTGACGGCGGCGCAACAGGCCGCCGAGGTCGCCGGACTGAAGGGTAACAGCGGCATTCTGGCCGATACCACCTATGGCCAGGCGGCGCTTAACCAAATCACCGGCCAGGGTTGGTGGATCGGCCGGCCGGTCGAACTGCCCGGCTCGCGTCCGCTGCGGCTGGAGCACGGTAATATTGGCTCGCAGCTGATCGACTGGCCACAGGAGCACGTGGTGAAATGTCTGGTGTTTTACCACCCACATGACGCCGTCGAACTGCGCCGCGAGCAAGATGAACTGATTGACGATGTGTACCGCGGTTGCTGCAAATCAGGCCATGAACTGCTGCTGGAAGTGATCCTGCCGGAAAGCAACGCCGACAAGGATGAAAGCCACTATCTGGAGATGCTGCAGCACTTTTATCAACTGGGTATTAAACCGGACTGGTGGAAGTTGCCGCCGTTAAGTGCTGAAAACTGGCAGCGGGTCGGGGCGTTGATCGATGCTAACGATCCACAGTGTCGCGGGGTGTTGATCCTGGGGCTGGATTCGCCGGAAGAAACGCTGAAGGCGGGTTTTGCTGCGGCGGCGGATGCACGCTGGGTAAAAGGTTTTGCCGTCGGACGCACCATTTTTGGCCAGCCTTCACGCCGCTGGCTGCAGGGGGAGCTGGATGACGCCGCGTTAATCGAACAGGTGAAACAAAAATACCTGACGCTGATTGGTTTCTGGCGTCAATACCGCCCAACCTCTCACCAGCATTAATTGCTGAACCCTCCCCTTAAACGGATTTTCGCCGCTTTAAGGGGATTTTTTTGCCTGTTTTCTGTGAAGTAACGCAACTTGCAATCGAATAAATCGCTTTTTGGTGAAATGAAATTTCCAATCCATCTGTTAGAATAACCCGTCAATAACTCAGGCGTCAGGCCGATACGCCTTAGCCCCCACTGCGAGCCGAATGGATGAACAACCCAACTCAACTTTCGCTGTTACAGGACGAGATCCGTCACCGCTATGAAACGCTGAGCAAGCGTTTGAAACAGGTGGCGCGTTACATTTTGGATAACAGTAACAGCATTGCTTTCGATACCGTCGCCTCCATCGCCGCACAGGCCAGCGTCCCCCCCTCTACCCTGATCCGCTTTGCCAACGCCTTTGGCTTTAGCGGTTTCAACGAAATGAAACAGGTTTTCCGCCAACACCTGATGGAGGAAACGGTCAACTACACCGAACGGGCACGCCTGTTCCGACAAACCTCTACCGACGGTAACGTGGCCCCGGAAAAGCCAGCGGAAATCCTTAACGTTTTCACCATGGTCAATGCCCAGGCGCTGCAACAATTGGCGATGCAAACCAGCTCCGAGCAGTTGGATCGGGCGGTTGAACTGCTGAACAACGCCGAGAATATCTACGTGATTGGCCTGCGTCGCTCATTCAGCGTCGCATCCTATCTCACCTACGCATTACGCCATCTGGAGCGCCGGGCGTTCCTGATCGACGGACTGGGCGGCATGTTTACCGAACAGCTCAGCATGGTGAAACCAAATGACGTGGTGATTGCCATCAGCTATTCGCCGTATGCGCAGGAAGCCCTGGAGCTGGTTGAATTGGGGGCCAAGAACGGAGCGCAGCAGATCGCCATTACCGATAGCCAGGTCAGCCCGCTGGCTGCCTTCAGCGACGTGTGCTTTGTGGTACGAGAAGCGCAGGTGGATGGCTTCCGATCTCAGGTCGCTTCAATGTGTCTGGCGCAGACCCTGGCGGTATCGCTGGCGCTGAATAACGCCAAAGAAGAGTAACGAAGAATTACCCTTTCCCTTGGGAAAGGGTAGGCATAGTGGCGTGAAATTCCCTCACCCCGCCCCTCTCCCCCTGGAGAGGGTGACGCTCATCTTGGCAACGTGGTAAATATGCAATTATTTAGCTGCGGGATAGCCGTCGGTATTAATCCAGGCGTGGTCTTTTTCCCAGGTGAATTTCCATAGCCGTACCGGCCCGGCCATCACGTTGAGATAGTAGTTGTCGTAACCGGCCATCGTCGCCACCGGGTGGTAGCCACGTGGTACCTTGACCACGTCACGGTTATACACCGGCATGCACTCGTCCAGTGAGCGATCGTCGGTATATACCCGCTGCATGCAAAAACCCTGCTCCGGCTGAATGCGGTGATAATAGGTCTCTTCCAGATAGGTTTCATCCGGCGAGTCTTCCTGGTCATGTTTGTGGCTGGGGTACGAACTGGTATTGCCCTCATCCGTATACACCTCTACCACCAGCAGGCTGTCGGCCGGTTCGCTGTCCGGCAGAATATTATGCACCAGACGCTGGTTACGCCCTTTACCACGACGTTCGACGCCGACCTCCGCCGGGGTGATCAAACGTGAAGGCAGGTGCCCATGGCCCGGAGCACTGCAGACCGCCAATTCCAGAGCGCTTTCCGCCCGCACTTCAATCTTGTCGTGATGTGGCACGTATACCGCATAAGGCGGTGTGCGTTCAAATGGGCTCATGCGTTTGCCGATGCTCGGGTATTCCGCACGCAGAGTGGCAACGGAAGCAATGCCGGCGACCAGCACCAGGCACAGCTCTTTGTCACCGCTTTCCAACTGCAAGGACTGACCGGCCTCAAGGCGATAAACATCAAACCCGACAAAGCGCCAGTCGGCATTCTCTGGGGTGACATGCTGAATACGGCCCTGACCATCAGGCTGCTGACATTTGGCAAGTAATGAAGACATATTCTCCTCCTGTAACCTGGCGATTCGGTAAAACGACAACGGCCGCTACCCCATTGGAATAACGGCCCCTGTTGCCTAAATGGACTTAACCCAACGTCGGCATACTGTATTCAGACACCGTTTGCTGTCCGGTTGGCCAGCGGGCAGTGGCGGTTTTCATGCGGGTATAGAAACGTACCCCGTCGGTACCATGCACATTTAGCGCACCGAACACCGAACGTTTCCAGCCGCCAAAGCTGTGGAATGCCATAGGAACCGGCACCGGCACGTTAACCCCCACCATACCGGCCTGTACTTCCTGCACGAACTGACGTGCGTAGTGGCCGTTGCTGGTAAAGATGGCGCTGCCGTTGCCAAACTCATGGCTGTTTACCGTGTCGATGGCAGTCTGGTAGTCCGGCACGCGGACAATCCCCAACACCGGCCCGAAAATCTCTTCGCGATAAATACGCATGTTCGGTTTGACGTGGTCAAACAGGGTGCCGCCGACATAGTAGCCATCCGGGTAGCCCGCCACCTGATAATTGCGGCCATCGGCCACCAGGGTTGCGCCTTCTTCCACGCCAAGATCGATATAGCCCAATACTTTTTTCTGGTGCGCCGAGGAAACCAGCGGCCCCATTTCGTTCTCTTCGCCGCCCTGCTGAATGCCCGGGCCAACACGCAGCTGCGCGATCAGCGGTTTCAGTCTGGCGATCAATTTATCGGCCGTGTCGTCACCGACTACCACCGCTACCGGCAGCGCCATACAGCGTTCGCCGGCAGAGCCGAAAGCACCGCCCATCAGGGCATTTACCGTCGCGTCCAGATCGGCATCCGGCATAATGATCGCCTGATTTTTCGCCGCGCCGAAGGCCTGTACCCGCTTGCCGTGGGCACTGGCAGTAGTATAGATATGTTCCGCCACGGCGGACGAGCCAACAAAGCTCACTGCCTGAATATGCGGGTCGGTGCACAGCTGCGCAGCATCTTCGTTAGCGCAGTGCACCACGTTGAATACGCCATCCGGCAGGCCGGCTTCTTTCAGTAATTCCGCCATCCGCACCGAAGCCGAAGGCACCAGCGCCGGTGGCTTAAGCACGAAGGTGTTACCGCAGGCCAACGCGATAGGGAACATCCACATCGGCACCATCGCCGGGAAGTTGAATGGGGTGATACCTGCGACCACCCCCAGCGGCTGCATCAGCGAGAAGCTGTCAACGCCGCTGCCGACGTCCGCCGAATACTCGCCCTTGATCAAATGCGGAATACCGCAGGCAAATTCGACCACTTCAATGCCGCGGGTCAGTTCGCCCAGTGCATCGGAGTAAACCTTGCCGTGCTCACTGACAATCAGCGCCGCCAGCTCGTCGCGATGCTGTTCCAGCAGCGCCTTAAAATTGAACATGATGCGCGCCCGGCGCAGCGGCGTGGTTCGCGACCAGTCGGCAAAGGCCTGGTGAGCCACATCAATGGCCTGTTTCACCTCGGCGGCAGTGCTCTGCGTAACGCGGCGTTCAACCTGCCCGGTAGCCGGGTTATGCACGTCGACGGTTTGATTGCTGCTGCTCAGGCACACTTGCCCACCAATAAAGTTACCCACGGTTTTCATGTCTCACCCTCTTTTAAGTCCGCTGTCGCCTGACCGCCTGCGGCACCGCCGCACGCCGTAGCGTTTTCATCACACCGCCTGCCGGAAACGGCCCACAAGCAGGCTAAATCCTGACCGGATGAAGCAAACTCTATTTCATTGAAAAAAAAGTTTCAAATAAATTATTTTAGAAAATTTGTTTTTAGTGCGGAAGGTCGCAGTTTTGCCATGCCCTTGTGCAAAGCCATTTCATGCCGGAAAAAACTCGTCATACCCCTTATCCGTCGAGCGGCGGGAATTAGCCCTGACTTTTATACAGAAATAGGCAGCCCACCGGACAATATAGCGAAACCTGAAGCAACAGGATCGCCCGGCAACGCTTGTCGGCTGTTTGCGGTTTTTTTTGAACTGGATCTAAAAATCAATATTTCATTATTCACTAATTATGAAATAAATGTTCTTGTTTAGCGAAGATTCTTTCGAATATCACCGCCTTGATGACAGGCACGGTTCACACCCTTCCGCCTCCCTCTTCCCTACGACCTACTGCGCGGGTGGAAGCCAGGAAAAAAATCGGAGCAACACATGTCACATCAGCGTAAGCACAACACCGGGTACATACTGCGAATTTGCGGCATTGCGGCACTCGGCGGCATTCTGTTTGGTTATGACACCGCCGTGATTTCCGGCGCTATCGATGCCCTAAAAACCTATTTTGATCTCAGCCCGGCAGAAACCGGCTGGGCAGTCTCTAACGTGGTGATCGGTTGTGTGGTGGGTGCCTTTGGTGCCGGGCCGTTGGCTGCGCGTTACGGCCGCAAAAAGGCCCTGATGCTGGCCGCCGTATTGTTCACTATCTCGGCGATTGGCGCAGCCCTGGCGGCCACCTTCACCTGGTTTGTGATTTACCGCATTATCGGCGGTCTGGCCGTGGGCATCGCCGCCACCGTCTCACCAATGTATATGTCGGAAGTCTCACCTAAAGACATGCGTGGTCGCGCGCTCAGCATGCAGCAGTTCGCCATCGTGTTCGGCCAAATCGTGATTTTCTATGTTAACTTCAAAATCGCCAGCATCGCCAGCGAAGCCTGGTTGGTAGAAATGGGCTGGCGCTGGATGATAGGGTCGGAAGTGATCCCGTGCATACTGTTCCTGATGCTGGTGTTTATCATTCCGGAATCGCCACGCTGGAGCGTCATGGTCGGCCGTGACAGCCAGGCTTTGGCGATGTTGACCAAAGTCTCCAACGCTGCCCATGCGCAAAGCGTACTGCAGGAAATCAAAGACTCATTGCAGCAGGACCAACAAAAAAGCCAGCAGAAGCTGAACTTCGGCGACGTACGGGTACGCTTTATTCTGTTTGTCGGCTGTATGATCGCCATGCTGCAACAGGTCACCGGCGTCAACGTAATGATGTACTACGCGCCAATGGTGCTGAAAACCGTTACCGAAAATGCCCAGGAGGCGCTGTTCCAGACCATTTGGATCGGCGTGCTGCAGTTGGTTGGTTCAGTGATCGGCGCCATGCTGATGGATCGCATGGGCCGCATTCCGCTGATGCGTTACGGCACCCTGGGTGCCATCGCCGGGCTGCTGATCACCTCTTATGCGCTCTACACCCAGGCCACCGGCTACTTTGCCCTGTTCGGCATGCTGTTCTTTATGGTGTTTTACGCCCTGTCCTGGGGAGTCGGCGCCTGGGTACTGGTGTCAGAAATCTTCCCAAATCGCATGCGAGCGCAAGGCATGAGCATCGCCGTCGGCTGCATGTGGCTGGCCAACTTTGTCGTTTCGCAGAGCTTCCCGATGATCAACGACAACCCTTATCTGTTCTCCAGCTTCCATGGTGCCTTCCCAATGTGGGTCTTTGCCGCCTGCTGCCTGTTTAGCTACTGGTTTATCAGCCGCTATATTCCGGAAACCAAAGGCGTCTCGCTGGAAAAAATGGAAGACGTGGTGATGGCCAAACGCTATCGCCAGCCGCAACCCGAAACACAACGAACGCCGCTGTAAGTCGGCAACTCTCAGGCTTTATCAAACTATCCAGGAGTAATGCATCATGACCATTGCGCCAGACCGTTTTTGTATCAACCGCAAGATCGCACCCAATCTCGATTTGGAGTCGTTTTTCAGCCTGGTAAAAAAGTGCGGGCTCAGCAAAGTTGAGCTGCGCAACGATATGCCGAGCGGCAAGGTGACGGATAACCTGAGCAACGATCAATTAAATGCTTTGGCAGCCAAATACGGAATCGAAATCGTCACCATTAACGCCCTCGGCAAGTTTAACTTGGTTGACGATCAAGCCGGGCTGCTGAAAAACGCCGAGGCGCTGCTGGCGCAGGCTCAGGCGATCCATAGTCAGGCGCTGGTGCTGTGCCCACACTGCAGCGCGGACGATCGGCGCAGTGAGGAGCAGAAAAAAAACGATACACTGGCGGCGTTGAAGCTGCTGGCACCGCTGTTTAAACAATACGGTGTGCAGGGTTACGTCGAGCCGCTGGGGTTCGGCATCAGTTCGCTGCGCTCATCGCTGCTGACGCAATCCCTGATACGCGACTCCGGCGCGCCGTACAAGATCGTGCTCGATACCTTCCACCACTATTTAAGTGATGTGGCGCAGCCTGAGTTTGATGAGCAGATTCAGATTGAGGGTATCGGTCTGGTACACCTGTCTGGGGTGGAAGATGCGCGGAGCAAAAGCACGCTCAGCGACGAAGAGCGCATTATGTTGAGTCAACAGGATCGGCTGGAGAGCAGAAAGCAGGTGCAGAATCTGGAGCGCCTGGGCTACACCGGCATTTACGCCTTCGAGCCGTTCTCTTCACAGTTGGATAGCTGGACAGAGGCGGATATCGAACGTGAAATCCGCCAGAGTATCGCTCTGCTGCAGGGGTAATAGCCGCAGCGTAGGGGCGAGCATGCTCGCCCCTACCCTTATTTTTTATGACGCTATTTCAGCGTGCTCACCACCAGTTGGTGACGGGCGTTGTAGAATTTACGGTAGGCCAGGTAGCAGGCGATAATGGTCGACAGGCTGGCGGTGGAAAGCAGCATAAAGGTCACCATAATCTGGTACTTAATGGCTTTCACCGGGTCAATACCGGCGAAGATCAGACCGGACATCATGCCCGGCAGGCTGACCAGGCCGACGGTTTTGGCCGAGTCTACCGTCGGGATCAACGAAGCGCGGATGCTGTCGCGGATCAGCGCAGCCGAGGCAAACTTCGGCGATGCCCCCAGGCTGAGCATTTCCTGAATCTTCTGCTGATCGCTTTTGAAGCGCTGCCCCAGGTTGTTGTAACACAGCCCGACTGCCACCATTGCATTACCGGCCACCATGCCGGAAATCGGGATCACCTGCATCGGGGTAAATTCTATCGAGCCGGTCAGCACCAGCACCACCAGCGTCAGTACCGCACCCGTGGTGATGGCAATAAACGATGTCATAAACGCATGGCTGATATATTTACTGCGTTTTTGCGCGTTGTAAGCGGCGTTAAAGCAGATAAACAGCACCATCAGTACCGTCAGAATGGCGTTGTTCACATCAAAAATGTACTTCAGCACATAGCCGACGATAATCAGCTGCACCACCGCCCGGCAAATGCTCCAGATAATGTCCTTTTCCAGCGCCAACTTTTCTTTATGGCTGATGAAAATGGCGATCATCACCAATACCATCGACAGCACCAGGGATTCATTGCTGATATTATGCTGGTTCATCGTTCGTCTCCTGTGCGCGTGCACCGTGCGCACTCAGGGTAATCACATCATCCGCGTGTTTGATTTCGTCTTTATCATGCGTGACCCACAGCACCGCCACGCCATGCTGCGCCACCAGTTGGTGAATAATTTCGTTAACGTTGCGCTTATTATCTTCATCCAAGGCGCTGGTGATCTCATCCAATAACAGCACCCTGGGCATAAATTGCAGATTGCGGATCAAGGAAATACGCTGTTTCTCCCCGCCCGATAATTCGTTCACGCTTTTTTTCAGCATATTTTCCGGCAGCCCAAAGCGCACCAGATCGGCCTGCATTTTTTTCTCGTCCGGCTTTTGCTTACGGATCTGGTAGGGCAGCGCAATATTGTCATACACGCTGTCGCCAAACAGTGAGGGGGTTTGAAAACAGTAAGATACCTGCTGGCGATATTCTTCCGGCGGTATTTCGGTGATGGCCTTACCGGCAAAGGTAATTTTTCCCCGGGTCGGGTCGATCAGCGAGGAAACGATTTTAAGCAGGGTACTTTTACCGCAGCCGGACGGCCCGGTAATCAGTTTGAATTCGCCCTGACTCAGGCCGAAAGAGACAGAATCCAGAATAACCTGGTCACCTATTTGATAATGAATATCATCCAACAACAGTATTTCTTTGCTTTCCTTCATTATAAAACCGCATCCCTCATGAAAATATTGGTGCTCAGGCCACCAGTATAGAGCTTAAAAAAATGCACTGACAATGGTTGGTCATCGGTGGTAACAAAGGAAACGGGCTGAGAGGCATCTAGCCCCGTCAGCCCTATAAATCTCTGCTGTGAAAGGTAGTCAAAAACACAAAATGGGAAAGGAATTACGCTTTTTTGGCTGATGTGCAAATATACCAGCGCAACGAATTATTGATGCTGCGATGGGTACAACTCACTTTTCCCTCTTTTTCCAACGCCAATAGCAAGGTACGCGTAGTGTAAATATTCTCACCGCATTTATCCGCCAACTCCCTGGTTTTTGGCCAGTGTTCCGGCGCGGGTGGATGCTGCCCACCTGCCCCGGCCGCACGTTCCATACACAGTTTTCGTAACACGTTTAGCATATGTGACTTCCTGATTTCATATGTTATCGGCACCTTGGCCATCGCGTTCTCCTTGAGTTACTTTTGCCTGCTCCTGTCCTGCGGCAAGGCGTCGGCCACGCGCAGGGTGTAAATCATGGTGGCTCCCGGTGGTATGGCGGGTGGACTTCCCTTATCGCCATAGGCCAGCGCCGCCGGCACCACCAGAGTCATCGACCCGTGTTTTTTCAGTTTGCCGATAGCTGCGCGGAACAGCGGCGGGTACTGCGCCAGGGGTTGGGAGATCACCGTGCCGGCCAATTCCATATCCTTGATTACCTGCCCGTCGGGCAGACTTTCACGCACCACAATATCGACATTGTCGCCTGCCGCTATCTGCCCACTCCCGGCGTAATCCACGCGGTAATAGAAGCCGAGCGCATCTTTTTGCACCCCCGGCTGTTTGGCAAAATCGGTGAGATAGGCTTTACCATCCTGCCGCATGTCCTGTTGTCGTTGCTGCCGGGCCTGCTGCAATGCGGCGTCTGCGGCCTGCAGCGCACTGTCGATAGCCGTGTTGTCCAGCCGCGGCTTGCCCGCCAGCGTATCGCCAATGCCCGCCAACAGACGCGACCGATCGGCCTCAATCCCCAGCCGTCGGTTCTCTTCCTGCAGCCGCAGGATGTCGCGTCCGAGCGAAACCCCGGCGGCGTAGGCCTGTTTATCTGCCTCACTGACCAAACCTGGTGGTTGACGCTGAGCGGCTAGCTGACGTTTGAACTGCTGCAATTGCCGCTCTTGCTCCGCGACCAACCGCTGTTGCCGCGCCAGTGCTGCCGCCATGGCAATCAGGTCCGGCGGTGTAGCAATGGCCCGGCGAACGCCTTTCAACGCCGCCACCAGCGGCCGGATATCCACAGGTGCCGCCTTGGGTTCCGGTACCGGCGCCGCTGTCTTAGCCTGAATCGCCAACTGCTGTTCCAACAGGCGGATAATGTCGGCCTGCTGCTGCATCGCCTGATTCAACGCCGTTAGCCGGGCGCTATCCCCACGCGAAACGGACGCAGGTTTTGGCTTGCTGGCCACCGGTTTGGGCGTCGGTGGCACTTTTTCCATCACCGGCACCATCTGCTGTTGCTCGGCAAATTTCAGCAATGCAGGGATGCCGTCATCCCCGCCAGACGCATTACCTGCCGCTAACGCGGTGCCTCCTGCGATCAACAGCAGTAAAGCCGCGGCTCCTTCCGCGTACTTTTTCATGGCTACAGGCTCTCCACCCGGCTGGACAGACTGGACATCAGCTCGTATTCAACGTCAGCGCAGAACTTCTCGGTCTTGTATTTATAAAGTGCGTCTATAGCCTTACGGGTGCTCTCATCAACATTACTGCGAATGCCGGCATATCCGGAGGCGTTGGATAACAGCCCGTTAAAATAAGCTATCCTTTTCTGGTAGCTTTGCGGATTAATATTTTTAAGTGAATTTACCCGTTGCTGACAAAGCGCAATGCGTTGTTCATCGGTGTTTTCATTAGGATTATTCTGTGAAACTTTTTTCACGGCAACGTTCCCCGTGCTATTTCTTCCAACACAGCCGGACAACAGTAAACAGGTCATTATCAACGCGGCCATAACGGTGGCAGAACGGCGAGTTGAAACATCAGTTATTGTAATCATTCCGTTTATCATCCCTTAATTATCACTTAGGTCATTTTTATGTCGCGAAGCCCTGCCAGATCTCACTTCTTCTGATTAATCCTAACGAGTTAAATAACAAAAGAGCGCGGCAGCAGGCGGATATTGGTAATAATCCGACAGCCAACCACATTGTTATAAACTTGTTAATTTCACGAAGAGGGTTAGCCGCGTCACAATGAATAAAATCGCATTACAAGCCAGTATTTATGGCTAATACGCTTTTTAAAACAACGAGTTAACTTTTAACTTATGATTAACAGCCAGAATTCATCATCTGCTGTCTGAAGGCGATATTATCAAAACAATATTGCCAATTGTAGTGTGAAGACTAATTCTGGCGATCTAATATCTCGCATATTTCTATTTATATAGTCATTTATTCTGGATAATAGTTGTATACGATCTATTGATTTTCAATCATATATATTTCTTTTTCCTTTTGGGTTTATATTCTGTATTTGACTCAACTTAATAAAAGCTATTTCCAATCAAGCGTATTATTTGCAAGAATAATCCCAGCAAAACGCTACGGCGATATACCTATTTTAATTCTATGGATTTCGCCTATTCGACTTACAAAACCTTTCGTTATTCACTCATGAATAACGGACGGTGGCGTATTGCCCAGAGCAAAAGGATCTGGCTCCAACTACCGCGTCGGTGACATGAAGTTGCTGTCGCTGTGGGGGATTTAGATGTGCTGTTCTTTTTATTTAAATACTCTCTACAGGAACTTGAGAAATGAAACTGAATAAATTAATGCTGGCAACCGTGATTGCTTTCGCTTCTGCATCTGTTGCTCATGCCGCATCTAACCAGGGTAGCGGTAAAGTCACTTTTACCGGTGAAATTATTGATGCGCCATGCAGCGTAGCACCGGAATCTGTTGACCAAACTGTACCAATGGGCCAGATCAGCAGCCGTCTGTTGGCAAAAGAAGGTAAATCCAGCTCTGAGCCATTCAGCATTGAACTGAAAGACTGTTCCATCGCCACCATGAAGAACGTCCAGGTGACCTTCACCGGCACTCCGGATCCGGATAACAGCAAACTGCTGGCTCTGAGCGGCACCGCAACCGGCGCTGGCATCATGATCTATGACAACCTGCACTCCAAAGACGTTGAGCTGGGCACTGCGACCGATGGTCAGGGCCTGACCGAAGGCAATAACTCCCTGAAATTCGCCGCTTATCTGCAAGGCAGCAGCGCTTCTGGCGCCGTGGTTCCAGGCGAATTCACCAGCGTTGCAAACTTCACTCTGGCTTACCTGTAATCCCTCGCTGGGGATATCACTGCGGTATCCCCGCTTTACCTGCACGGATATTGGGTAACGGCACCAACGGCAACAGGGAGAGCCAGCATGACCAAGCGGATTTGGGGCGTAGTGCTTATCGCGCTCAGCGTTTGCAGCGCCGAGGCGACGGCAAAAAATCAGGGCCACGGCACGCTCAATCTCGGCGGCGAGATCGTCGAAACCCCCTGTGGGATTGCCGGCGAAAGCCTGGACCAGACCGTTGATTTCGGGCTGATATCCATGACCGATGCCGCGTTGGATACGCAGCCGGTACTGATTGGCAGCCGCCGTAATTTTGAGATCAAGCTGGTGAATTGCGAATTGGCCAGCCAGGTAAAACCCGACTTTATCTACCGCGCAGCAAACGTCACCTTCGACGGCACGGCTGACAGCCGGGATCCCGAATTATTGGCCGTTTACGGCGAAGCACAAGGCGTGGCCATTGAGCTGCTGACCGCTGCCGGTACCCCGATCCCTCTGGGCAGCACCACGGCGGATTACCAGATTGTCGCCGGCGACAATACGCTGCGCTTTAGCGCTCAGCTACGTATTCACCCTGACAGGGCCAGAGCCGGTGGATTCAGCTCTCTGGCGAAATTCACCCTGTCTTATCTGTAGCGCCTCGTTAGGCGGGTGCCTTCACAGGGCACTGAATGACATCACGTATTACGTATTCAGGTCGTACAGGATGACCTGCTATTGGGCGCGGATTTGCCATGAGTGATTATGCTATGACGTCATTACTGACACGGAAAAAAATACCCCTCACCGTCATTCTATCTTTCCTCTGGGTGCCTTCGGCTTTTACCGCCACGGAATTTAATACCGACGTATTAGATATTGGCGATCGCAGCAAAGTGGATTTATCGCGTTTTTCCGACGCCGATTACGTCATGCCGGGTGCCTATCTGCTGGATATCAAGATCAACCAGAAAACTCTGCCGCAGCGCAGCATCCAGTATTACCCGTCGCCGGATCAAAAGGATCGTTCCCGTGTCTGTCTGCCGCCCGATCTGATAGAAAAAATGGCGCTGAAAGATGAAGTGGTCAAAAAAGTCACCCTGTGGCACGACAACAGCTGCGCCGATATCAGTGGCATCAAAGGAGCGACTATTTCCGACCGCATCGGCGGAGGCGTGCTGGCGATCACCATTCCACAGGCCTGGATGAAATATTCCGATCCGGACTGGACGCCACCGGAACAGTGGGATGACGGCATCCCTGGCTTGTTGCTGGACTACAGCATCAGCGGCCAGGTCGGTAAGCAAAGCCACAATAACAACACCGCAGAAAACCTCAGCAGCTACGGGACGGTCGGCGCCAACCTGGGTGCCTGGCGTCTGCGCGCCGACTATCAGGCCAATTACAATCAGCAGGCCGGTCAGCGTGACAGCAACTTCGACTGGAACCAGATTTACGCCTATCGCGCACTGCCGATGCAGGCCGCCAAGCTGACCCTCGGCGAAATCTTCCTCGATTCGGGCGTGTTCGACTCCTACCGCTTCACCGGCCTTAACCTGGCCAGCGACGAGCGTATGCTGCCGCCAAACCTGCAGGGTTATGCGCCGGAAGTACGCGGCATTGCCAAAAGCAACGCCAAGATAACCGTGTCGCAAGAAGGCCGCACGCTGTACGAAACCACCGTGCCTGCCGGTCCCTTTGCCATTCAGGATCTCAACAGTTCGGTACGCGGTCGGCTGGATGTGAAGGTAGAAGAACAGGATGGCAGCGTATCGACCTTCCAGGTCGACACCGCCACTATTCCTTACCTGACGCGCCCCGGTTATGTCCGCTACAACGTCGCCGTGGGCAAGCCCTCGGCTTACGATCACCGTACCCAAGGGCCGCTGTTCTCCGCCAGTGATTTCTCCTGGGGATTAACCAGCGCCTGGTCGCTGTACGGCGGTGCTTTGCTTGGCGGCGATTACAACGCCTGGGCACTCGGTCTGGGTCGTGACCTGAACGTGTTTGGCGCCATGTCGGTGGACGTGACGCAGTCTATCGCTCGCTTGCCCAATGAGCCAACCGCCAGTGGGTTGTCGTTCAAGGTCAACTACGCCAAGCGCTTTGATGAGATGAACAGCCAGATCACCTTTGCCGGCTACCGCTTCTCACAGCGCAAATTCATGAACATGTCGCAGTATCTGCAGGAACGCTACAACGATTACGACGAGCGCTACGACGGACGCCAAAAAGAGCTGTACACCATTACCGCCAGCAAAACCTTTATGGCGGAAGACAGCGCCAAGGCGATCACCGCTTACCTGACCTATTCGCACCAAACCTATTGGGATGCCAGGGCGCAGGATCGTTACGGGTTGTCTGCCAGCAAACTGTTCAACGTCGGCAATGTCAGCAACATCACCGCCTCGCTGTCGGCCTATCGCACCACTTATCACGGCCGCACCGACGACAGCGTGATGGTGAACTTCAGCGTGCCGATTGGCGATCGCCGTCGGGTGGGTTACTCGCTGCAAACCAGCAACAGCGACGTAACGCAGATGGCGTCCTACAACGACTACACCGATCCGAACAACACCTGGCAGGTGAGCGGTGGCTTTAACCAGTCAGGAAAATCACTGGCCCGGGGTTACTACAGCCATAACGCTTCGTTTGGCTCGCTCAACGCCAGCGCCTCTTATCAACAGGACAGCTATTCGTCGATCGGCGGTACCTTCCGCAGTGGCATTACCGCCACCCGACACGGCATAGCCGCACACCAGAACTCCAGCAACGGCGGCAGCCGGATGATGCTCGATACCGACGGCATTGCCGGGGTGCCAATCAACAACGGCCGCGCCTACAGCAACCGCTTCGGCCTGGCGGTGATCTCCGACATCACCAGCTACTACAACACCGACACCCGCATCGACGTCAATACGTTAGCGGACGACGTGGAGGCCACCCGTGCTGTGGTGCAGGGCACGCTGACCGAAGGTGCCATTGGCTACCGCCACTTTGAGGTGGTGAAAGGCAGCAAGCTGCTGGCCACCATCAAACTGGCCGACGGCAGTGAGCCACCATTCGGTGCCACGGTACTGAGCCAGCGTGGCCGTGAAGTGGCCGTAGTGAATGACGGCGGCTCGGTCTACCTGACCGGCGTGCAGCCGCAAGAGCAACTGGACGTCGCCTGGGAAGGCCAGCGCCAGTGCCGCATTGTCATACCGGGCGCCGCCAAGCCGCTGGATCAGCTATTGCTGCCGTGCGCCAAACTGTAATCCGTAACGCAGAGAATTGAAGATGATGAACAACTTCCCGTTAGCAAAAATGGCCGCGCTGGGCCTGGCATTGGCCGCAGCAGCCCCGGTCGCCAACGCGGCGATATCGCTGGATCGCACCCGTGCCGTTTACCTCAGCGACGCGAAATCGATAAGCCTGAATATCGTCAATGAAAACAAGGAACTGCCATTCCTGGCGCAGTCCTGGCTGGAAAACGAGCAGCACCAGAAAGTCACCACACCACTGGTGGTGTTGCCGCCATTGCAACGGGTTGAGGCCAGCGAACGCAGCGTGGTGCGCATCACCAAGACGCCGGAGGCCGATCGCCTGCCGCAGGATCGTGAATCGGTGTTCTATTTCAACCTGCGCGAGATCCCGCCGAAAAGCAGCAAAACCAATGTGATGCAGTTGGCGCTGCAAACCCAGATCAAACTGTTTTATCGCCCGAAGGCCATCGTCGCGCCGAAAGGCGAAGTGTGGCAGGAGAAGCTGGTGTTTCACAAAAGTGCCGGCGGTTTCACCGTTGAAAACCCCACGCCTTTTTATATCACCCTGACCGGTATGACCCGTCAGACGCAGAAACAGGGCGGCGGCGCACTGAGTGGCTTCCAGCCGGTGATGCTCAAGCCAAAATCCAGCGAAACTCTCAAGCTGAGTGACTCTGGCCTCAACGGCTTTGTCATCAGCTATATCAATGATTACGGCGGCCATCCGGAGCTGCGCTTCGCCTGCAACGGCAGCGTCTGCAACGCCGTGCCCGATAGCAAAAAATAAGGAGATAGCGCATGGCTGAATTCACCGGCGGCCGCCTGCGGCCCCTGCTGCTCGGCGCGTTGCTGTTCACCGGCAGCGCCGCGGCGGCGACGCCACTGGGCGTGATCCAAGGCACCACCGGCACCGTCAGCTTTCATGGCGGCCTGCTCAGTTCCCCCTGCAGCCTGACGCCGGACAGCCAGGATCAATCGATTGATCTGGGTGACGTTAACGCGCGTGACTTCCAGAATGCCGGCGATCAGAGCACGCCGGTGCGCTTTCGCCTCTCTTTCCGCAACTGCCTGCTGGGTGCCAAAGCGCTGGCGGATAACCCGGCAGGGCAACGCAACGGTGATGCCGGGCAGCTTTATTTACAGGGTGAACAGGCTGCCACGCTGGTGTTTCTCGGCGACAGCGATATCAACAACCCGGAGCTGCTAAAACTTAACGGCGGCGTACAGGGCATCGGCCTGCGGCTCAAGGATCAGCAAGGCCGTGCGCTGGCACTCAACCAGCAAAGTCGCCCCTACATTCTGCAGCCCGGCAGCAATACGCTGTGGTTCAGCGCCAGCGTGGAATCCACGCAGCGGGCGGTAATGGCAGCCGGTTTTTCCGGTGTGGCACATATTCAGGTGATTTACCTGTGAGGTTCACAAACGCTATGAAAAAAACCTACCTGAGCCACTGCCTGCCGCTGGCGTTAGTGCTGTCAGCCCCTGCCGTCTGGGCCAACGGTTACGTAACGCCGGACGGCGGCCCAAAACAGTTTTATATCGATCTGAATGAAACCAACATTACCAATAAGGTCGGTTTCACCAAAGAGTTTCTCTATGCACTAGGCGGCCAATATACCGGTAAGGCCTATTGTGATACGCCGATAGAACGCAGCCCGCACTTTTATAAATCGGATTCGGCGTTACCCGCTTCCGACTTCGGTAACGGTTTTTTACAACTGAATGATTACCTGGATTTAAAAGCCGAAGTTTGGATCGCGGGTCAAAAAAAGGCCTATGTCACCGTGCCTTTTTACAACGTCTCCAACGAATACACCAATCACTCATGCAAACCGCCCTATGTGCAGATTAATAACTACGAAAGCGGCTCCAAAGGTAGGGTCACCTTTCGGGTGCGCAAAAAAATCATCAACGGCGTACAAATTAATGACCGACAGATCATCGAGATGTATGGCCGCTTAGGGTCGACCGATGGCGGTTTCGGCCCCAACCCTATGGCGCAGGTATTTATTCAGTCCGCCATCCTCTATGTACCCGATAAATGCGTGGTGAACGAAGGGCAGTTGATCAACGTTGAGTTTGGCGAAATCAGCGGCAGTAACCTGAACGGCACCAGTTATCCGCAAAGCATTCCGGTGCGTTTCCAGTGTGAAGGCGGCAGCTTTGAGGACGGCACGCTGAATATCAAACTGGCGGTCTCCGGTACCCCAGCGCCCTTCACCAATAACGCATTTAAAACCGATAAAACCGATCTCGGCATCGAGATCAAACATAACGGCCAACTGGTTATCCCGAATGAGTTTTACCCGGTGCCAAATATCGGTAACGGCGGCAGTTGGAACCTGGTTGCTGCACCCTTGGCCAACGGCGGCAAAGAAATCGCGGAAGGGGAGTTTAACGCCTCGGCCACCATTGTGGCGGCCTTCGAGTAATTCAGGGAGAAACAGACGATGCGTTTACACGCTTTAGCGATGCTCAGTTGCACGCCCTTTTGGTTTACAACATTGCCGGCCCTGGCGGATACCGAGTTGGTCGGTTCTCCGCTGCAGTTCCACGGCACCGTGGTGAGCCGGCCGTGCAATATCGAGCCGCAATCGGCCGATCAGGTGGTGGAAATGGACACGGTGATCGTCAAAACCCTGTACCGCTATGGGCATAGCAACCCGGTGCCGTTCAATATCAAGCTGACCGACTGTAAAACGTCGGTATTCAAATCCGTCAACGTCACCTTCAGCGGCACCGAAGACAGCGAACTGCCGGGCAAGCTGGCGATTAATAACGGCACCAACGGCGCCGCTATCGCCCTGTTTGATCACCAGGGGGCGGATATTGATTTGAACCAGGCCACCAGCGCGGTGGCATTGCAGGACGGCGCCAATATTCTGAACTTTACCGCCTATGTACAGGGCCACCCCAGCGCGATACAGAATAAAACCATTACCGAGGGCGAGTTCAGCTCGGTGGCCAATTTCGTACTGGCCTATCAATAAGCCCGGCGTCAGCAGGAAGAAGTGATGATATCCAAACCCAAAACAGCCTGGTTATTCGGGCTGGCGGCGTTTTATTGCCTGATTGCCATGCATATATACTGGCCCAATCGCGGTGGCAGCGGTTTTTATCTGCCGTGGAATCTGGTCGGTGGGATATTTATCGCCCTGACTATCCTCGGCACCCTGCTATTTTGCCGACCGCCGCTGGCGGTCTCCGGCTTTTTTAACCTACTGGTGCTGGGTGGCCTGATTTTATTTTTGCCGCTGCTGTGGACGCAACAGCCCTGGCTAAGCGAAGCCCTACCGCGCCTGATGGGTCTGGCACTGGGCATCATGGGCTACTTCGCACTGCTGCAGATCCCGCTCAGCCGCCAAGGGCGGCGCAGGCTGCTGACTCTGTTACTGGCGGCAACGGTGATCGAGGCCCTGTTCGGCCTGGTGCAATACAGCCTGCTGCAACCGGGTAACTGGATCGGCTATAACAGCCTGAAAAACCGCCCTTACGGCATCTTCCAACAGTGGAACCTGATGGCCAGCTTTATGGCTACCGGTCTGGCGCTGACGCTGTATTTGCTCAGTAGCCGTCGTCCCTTGTCGCGCGCCCTGCAAGGGTTGAGCACCACCATGTTGGTGCTGGCACCGCTGTTGCTGGTGGTTATTGCCTCCCGCGTCGGGCTGCTGGCTGCTCTGCTGCTGTCACCGCTGCAACTGTGGATGCTGTACCGTCTTAATCGCCGCCGCGCCGCCCTCTCCCTGTTGCTGCTGCTGACCGGGGTAGCCGCCGGATTACTGCTGATACTGATCAACGGTGCGACGCGGGCGGTCACAGTGGCAGAGCCGATTTTCTACCGGTTGGCTTACTGGCAAGAAGCGTTGCGCATGATCGCCGAACGTCCGTGGCTTGGCTGGGGTTACGGTCATTTTCAGCACGCTTTCCTGCACCATTTCTACACCACCCATAGCAGCGGAATGGAAAGCGTCGCCATCAGCCACCCGCACAACGAAATTTTGCTGTGGGGCATCGAAGGCGGCCTGCTGAGCCTGAGCGGCATTGCCATGGTCGGTTGGGGATTATGGCGTTTACTGCAACGTACTCGCGCCCTGCCACTGCGCCCTGCTCCCTGGATGGCGGCGCTGCCGATCCTGTTGCACATGATGGTGGAGTACCCGCTTTATCTTTCCGCCGCCCACGCCGTGCTGCTGCTGGCAATCTTGCGCGCGGGCGACGTACGCCGCCGTTGGCGGTTGCCTCTCCAGGCACAGCAGACACTGCGTCTGCTCACCGGTGCCGCAGCCTTACTGATCCTGCCCTATCTGCTCAACGGCCTGCACAGTGCGCTGATCGTTACCGCAGTAGAGAAGAGCGGCCTGCGGCAGTTTGGCCCCATGAGCCGGGTGATAACGCCGACGCCCTGGCAGGTACGTTATGACTACGACGTTCAATTACAGCGACTGCTGCAATATCCGCAAACCCGCGATGCCGCCACGCTGCTGAATTACCGGCAATGGGCAGAAAACGAAATCCGCGTGCGGCCGGACGCCAATATCTACATCAATCTGGTGGCGGTCAGCCGCCTACTGCAACAGCCCCAGCGGGCCGCCGAACTGCAACATCAGGCTCGTCGACTGTTCCCGCACGATATGCGTTTTGAGGAGTAATCATGCTTAATATTCAGTTCAGCCTACTGGGCAGCGATAACTTTTATCAATTCGGCTTACGGCGACTGCTGGAAGAATATCTGTATGACCTGAATACCAGCAGCCGCAGATATTCGGTCGATCTGCAAAATCTGGAGCCAATCGAAATCGTGTTTCGTACTCTGGAAGAGGCTTGCGGCTGCGCACGTTGCTATCAAAGCCCGCACCAGACACCTCGTCACCGGCAAATGACCGTGCTGATCCTTGATGACCGGGACACCCGTTATTCGCACGCCCATCCGGCGCTGTTCAGCATTAACCGCCGTGACGCCACCGCTACGGTCCGCAACAAATTGCAGATGGCGCTGGAACAGTTTTGCCAACAACCTTGGGTGGCGCTGCATGCCAGCGGTATCTGGAAATGTCGGCAATGTCGCATCGCCGCCCTGAGCAGTTGTGAGAAGAAGGTGCTGAGACTGATGAGCACCGGCATGTCCGCCTGCACCATCGCCGGTATGCTGCACCGCAGCCAGAAGACCATCAGCGCCCATAAGCGCTCGGCGATGCGCAAACTGAACGTGCACAAAAGCACCGAGCTGAACAAAATGCTGTTAAATCAGATGGGGTTAAGCTGACCGCGGTTTCTTTTGCAGGAAGATCTCCGCCAGCATGCAGCGTGCGCCACCACCGCCAAGATCTTCAATAATGTCGATCGATCCTAGCGCCAGCCGGGCATAGCCGCCAATCAACGCCTGCTGTTGCGGGGTGAAACTGGCCCAGGCGCGGGTCGACATGGCATAGACCGGGCTGCCGTCCCCGGCTCGCAGTTCCAATACGTTGCAGGCGAATGCCTGCATCTGAGCAAAACTGACGTCAATAATGGTTTTTCCGCTGCGTTCCAGCGTGGCGATCAACACGCTTTTTTGCGCCTCGTTGCAGATACTTTCAAGGCAAATTATGGCGTATCGCACTCCGACACTCATCATCACATTGGTATGATAGATCGGCTGATTATTAGCATCCGCGGCGTCAAACCAGACAATCTGATAACCCGAATGGCGCTCAAATTCGTCGCCGACCTGCGGCGAACTGCGGGACGACTGGCAACAGTAAGCCAGCCGGTGTTGATGATCCAGGATCAGCGAGCCGGTGCCTTCCAGAAAGCGCCCGGCCAGTTCGTGGGCTGAAAGATCGACACATCGTTCAACCACAAAGTCATTGGCGAGCTGCGCGATAATGTCCTGGCGGCGTTCCCGTCGTCGGTTGACGGCTTCCATCGGAAAGGTGAACAGGGTGCCGTCCGCCAACAGGGCAATCCAGTTATTGGGAAATAATGCGTCCGGCGTTTCCTGCCCTTCAATCTCATCCATCACCCTGACGTCGACACCGGCCTGCCGTAATGCATCGACGTAGCCGTTAAAGGCAATGACGGCCCCAGCCGTGTGATCCTCATGTTTCTCGGTGATTTTCTGGAAAAAATTGCTGTGCCGGGTTTCCGGATTAGCGGTAAAGCCAGACGGCCTGATCATAAAAACGGATTGGGTGGTTTGCATGTTATTTATCACCGGGTTCAGGATTAGCCAGGGGCTGGCGCGACACCATTATGGATAATCAATTTGAAACCAGTCAGTATGAAAAACGATTAAATTGCTCTATATTTTTACAAATCGCCACAACTCAGTGACATATTGCAAACATGAATGATACCGATCGCCAGATCCTCGCGCTGCTGCGCGAAAACGCCCGTGCCTCCATCACCGAGATCGCCAACAAGGTGCGGGTTTCGCGCGCTACGGTGCAAAAAAGAATTGAGGCGCTGGAGGCACAAGGGATCATTACCGGCTATACCATCCGCATCAAACCGGGCGTGGAGCATAACCGCATCCGTGCCTGGATGTGTGTGGCGGTAGAAGGCACCAAGGCACCCAGCGTGTTGCAGCAACTGCGTGGCGAACCTTCGGTCTTCACCCTGCACACCACTAACGGCAAGTGGGACATTCTGGTGGAGATCCGCACCGACAGCCTGGAGAGCTTCGATAAAATTTTGGGCCGCATCCGGCGCATTGCCGGCATCGCCGGCACCGAGACCAGTATCCTGCTGTCGACGCACAAGGCTTAACGGCTCACGGGAGGTTTGACTACCCCAAATTTTAAACAGGCAATACCGCAGATAATGAATAAAAAACCCAATAGCTTGAGGGGCGATACCGACTCATGAAACAGCAGATAACTCAAAGAAACGATCAGCAGAATGCCAATGCCTTCCCATAGCGCATAAGCAATGCCCAGAGGAATGGTCCTGATTGCTTTAGCAAAGAAAAAATAGGAAATGCATATCGCTATTAATGTAATAAGGTGAAGTTTATTGCACTGATAGACCTGCGCGTATTTAATGAAAATGGTTCCCATCACCTCAAATAAGATAGCCAGCAACAGCATAATCCATTGCATTATCCTTCCTGGTATTTTATTTATAATTTAAGGAGGAGTTAACTTTAGATCGGCTGGGCGTGCACGAAATCTGTCTCTATTATGTTCACTCCAGTCTGGATCTATCAGGCTTAGCTTCCCTTCGGTTATTTTAATAATACTTTCACCCGCGACCGCCGTGCCATAGACCGAAGACAACGCATCGGCCATACCTCTGCCGTATTTCTGGATAAAAGCCACCGCCAAACGAGGGGTTTCCGTCCCCTGATTGATGTCACAAATTCGCCCCTGAATAAAACGAGTCAGCTCTCTCTCACAAATGACGATCGCTATTGTCATATCTTTCATGATTTCAGACCTAAAAAATTAAACGGGAGGGGTTAGCCGTGGATACGATGTTGCATCTCCAACTCAAAGATAATCGCCTCTGCCTGGCAGGAGAACGTCATGTCGATCCTGGCAATATACTTTTTATTCAAAATCTTGACGGTATGAGACAAATGGCAAGGGTACCTTTCAGATGCCACATTGTTGGCACTGATCTCCATCTCCTCAAAGTGCGCCATGGCCTGCTCATAAGTATCAAAACGGTTGGTGACGGTCACCGTGCAACTCTCGTTGTCCAGCACCGAGCCGATATCAATGGAGCACCCTTTATCACTGCATTTATCCAGCACATCTTTCATCTTTATTCCTCGTCAGTATGTTGTTGGCATCATGTTAATAATTAACTTTTCACGTTAAAAAAATGAGGGGGCAAAAGCCGGAAATAATCGCCCCCCCAAAACCAGAAAATTGGATTCACAAATTGCATACTTAACGCAGCTACCTAGGATTAACTGATATTCACCTCCTTTGATGTTACGCTTCTCGATGACTTTGCTTTCGACGATTGATAATAAACATTGTTAACCAATAAATTCAACGACCACGTTAATATAAAAAAGTAGTTATCCTAACCGGTTATTCAGGTTTGATTTAAATCCCTTCTGCGTAGACTCTATTATCAAGAAGGTCATAATAGAAAAGGAGAGTCATATGCTTTATAAAAATATACTGGTGGCATTGGATTTAAAAGACAACAACAAGAAACTGCTGGACCGTGCCCTTTCTCTCAGCAGTGCCACCCAGGCAAAATTGTATGTGGTGCATGTTGGCGTTGACGTCGGCGAGCTTTATTCCGGCGTGGTGATCAACCACCTGGATAATTTTCAAACCCGGGTGATTAACGATGACGTTAGCCTGCTAAAGCAATTCCTGAGTGATGGTGGCTATGACACGTCACCGATTGTTGAAGCGCTGGAGGTGGTCGGCGACTTTAACCGGGAAATCGAGAAAATCCTGTTCGACAAGCATATTGAGCTGCTGATCTGCGGACATCGACATAACTTTTTGAGCCGGCTGATGCCGACGTCCAGGCATCTGATTAACAATGCTAAAACCGATGTCTTGTTGGTGTCGTTGCCCGAACCAACCGACAGCTGAATCCCCTGCTGCGGGACATCAAGCCTTGGCCACTCAACTCAGGCTGCGCGGAGGCAAAACATCGCCTCCGGCGTTGAAGGTGGGTAAAAAATTAAAACGAAAACGAAGCGGTAAGTGATGGCTTTTATTTAAACTCTTTATCATTACACCAATAGTATAAAGCGAAGATACTCATCCACAGGGTATAAAACCCGACAAAAGAAAGAACTGCGACGATAACGTCTATCAGCTGCCCACAAGGCTGGACAATCTGCAATGATGATTTATTGATTAACCATAGATTAAAAAAACTGGCAGCCGCAGCTAACGGCCTACAGGACTTTCGGCTTTCCATGCCCCTCTCCTTTTGCGAGTTATATTAAAAAGAAACGGTAATTGATAACTGTTACTTAAACTCTTCCCCCTTATGCCAAAAGTACAAAGCAAATACATTCATCGACAAGGTATAAAACCCAACAAAAGAAAGAATCGCGACAATGATATCAAAGACATCCCCACAAAACTGGGCAATCTGCAATGATGATTGATTGACAATCCACATATTAAAGGAACAAGCGCCTACGGCTGACGGCATCCAGGATTTTCGACTTGCCATACTATCCCCTCTTTGCGGATTTTTATAAAATTTATTGTTAACCCGCAGAACACTCAAAATCAAGCCGATACCAATAAAATAAAAACATGGAGATCACAGATTTTCAACGCCACGTCCAAATACATATAAATTATTAATAATTAAATAATGAGTAATCAGCGCGGTGATAAAACAAGGGATCGACGTTGTTAAAACTGTTCTTCTCTTACCGATTCGTCTTAATCGTAAATAATAAATATTAGGTATATAACGCATGCGGCCACTGCCGGGGAAGGCCGTGACCGCATTAATCTGAAGTCATGTTAACCCTAAAAAATCAGCTTAGACTACCCGGCAGCCTTGGACATGGTTCCGATCTACTGTTGCCGCGTATCTATGTCAAAGTGCAGGAATGCCAATTGAACAACCTGGTCAATCGTATGTGCGCTCTGATTATTGAGATACAGGTAGTGCTGCAAATGCAGTAAATTGGCGATAAACGCGGCAATACCGAGCTCGGTTTCAGCGATGCCGGCTTGCTGCATGAACGGCAGTAACTGTTGTGCGGCCTTGGCCGCTCGAATAAGATTGTCGTCGCTGTTGGCCTGGAACGGCTGCTCAGCAAAGGTGGCGATCAGAGAATTCAACTCAGGAAGCGCAGCGTTCATAATTACGCCCTACGGAAGTTGACTATCAGGTTAATTAATACCGCTCAGGAGCGGCATACCCATCATGATCAATTATCTCCGATAATCCCTCCCTCGGGCACGTTCGTCTTGAGACGTCGTGTTTTTTTCATATTGTGAACTATCATAATGCGAACGACTATGGTGGCTCTGCTTGCCAAGAGAAATGCAGCCGCTTAATAAAAATGCCGAGGCAATACAACATCCCACTACGATCATCTTCTTCATATTATTTCCCCAGGTATCAACGATAAATAAAGTTAAAAGCGGTGGCCCCGCATTCTCGTGGGAATGCTGCCGGCCACCGTCTGATTCAAAGCCCTTACCAACCGATGGATAAACAACCGCTCAGTAAAAATACCGAAGCAATACCGCAGCCCAGCAAAACCAGCTTTTTCATAACCTCTCCAATGACATCTGTTTAGGTGAATGTACCGAACCATAACAGTACCGTACGGTTTAGTTTTGCATTATTTTAATTCAACCGTCAAGAAAATATCAGCGTCGGCCTGACTTGCAGACTTATCCTACCCTCAAGGTATACAGTGGCCCTTGTCATCAACTGACCACTGCCGCGCGGTGGCCGCAATCTGAGTCGCCAGGCTGGCGATAATCTGTTGTTGAGCCTGTAACATGGCGGTGTAGCCTGGGCTGCTTGCCTGCGTCAGACGGGTGCTGCACACCAGTCGCTTGCCCTGTGAGCTCAGGCTCCAACCCCCTTCGAATTCAACCGCGCGCCCAGGCCAGGTATCAAAACGTCGTACCTGAAGCTGTATTCTGATCGTCGGAATTTCCTCGGTTTTGGCCAGCCCGACAACGTCCTGTGTGCCGAGGCGCTGCATCAAGGCGGCGGAAAGCGCCGTACGAATTTCATCCCCGAGTGGACTTAACCAACGTTCATTATCCATTACCCGGGCGCCGCTCTCTCCCTCACGCACTACCAGTTGCGGCACATCAATCTGTGACGGGATGCCGACCGGTAAAACAGCAATCAGAAAGGGTGCCGGTTGTGCCGGCGTTGGCAACTCAGCAACCGGCGCCACCAGCGTGTGATAACGCACTGACGGCGAGGAACAGGCGGACAGTGAAACCATCAGCGTTAGCAAACAAAACCGTGGCAATGAGATCATTTTTTCGTACCTGGCTGTAAAGAATAATGGCTGCCTTCGTTGGGCAAAGGAGGATCCTCTGAGCGCCCTTGCAGCAGCGACTCGGGGTGGCGATCAAGCTGGTCAGCCAGGTTACGTACCGCACGCATGGCGCGCAGCGCTTCCTGCAAGGACTGGCTAAACGTCAGCAACAACGGTGAGTCTTCCGCCAGCAAATCCTGCGCGGTCTGGGCCGTTTGGTTCATCTGCCTGAGGAGTTGGTTCGCCGCAGGTAATGTCTGACCATTGACCTGTTTGAGGGTTTTATCCACCCCGGCCAGCGTGGCGTTCAGGTTCTGCGCTATCGACTCAAGCGGCATTTTATCGACCTTGCTGACGATGCTGGCGATCTGCTCCTGCAACCGATCGAAACCCCCGTTGATCGTCGGCAAAATCAGCGGGCGAGCGTGGATATCAAAGGGGACCTTTGTCGCATTAGGCATAAAGTCCAACGAGATATAGAGCTGTCCTGTGAGCAAATTGCTCGGCGTAGCCTGCGCACGCAAGCCGTGCTCAACCAGATCGCGGGTAAACATCGCCGTCTCCTGCTCCAGCCCCTGGGTCGGCTTGGGCAATTTGCTCAGGACGTTACCCAGCCGGTTGGGATAAACCTCGATGCCGACCACGGAAGGAAAACGGTATCCCTTGGGGCTGTAATCCAGATCGACCGAGACCACCCGACCGATTTTAATACTGGAAAACTCAACCGCCGCCCCCACTTCCAAACCATGCAATGAACGTTCAAAGCGCAGTTTGAACAGGATGGGCGGGCCATCAGGCGCAGCCAGCGCGGATTCTTGATCTTTTGCCAGTAGATACTCGCCCGCCGTAGCGGCGGAGGGAGCCTCTGCGTTGGTTTCAGGTGTCACAAAGGCGATCCCTCCCGCCATAATGGCGGCGACCGTTTGCGTTCTAAGGCGAAAACCGTTGGCACCGACGGAAAGATCCAACCCACTGGCGTTCCAGAAACGTGAATTCGGCGTCACCAGGCGATCGTAAGGGGCATCGATAAAAATCTGCAGGCTGACGCTCTTGCCATTCTCATTCAATTGATAAGAGGCAATCCGCCCTACCTGCACCCGCCGGTAATAGACCGGTGAGCCGATATCCAGTGAGCCCAAATCATCGGTCTGCACCACAAAGCGCGAACCGGGCATGTTGTTGATGATCGCCGGTGGGGATTCCAACCCGGTGAACTCACTGCCGGCGTGGGGTGAACTCCCCTTGTCGACACCGATATAAGCCCCTGATAACAGGGTATCTATGCCGGTAACCCCTTCGATACCGACACGCGGGCGCACCACCCAAAAGCGGGTGTCTGCACGGGCCAGCTCCTCGGCACTTTTGTTAAGGCTTAAAGTAACCAGCACCTGAGAACCGTCGCCTCCCAGCCGGATGTCTTTGACTATGCCCACCGTCACGTCTTTATATTTCACCGCCGTTTTTCCCGGTTCCAGGCCGCTGGCGGTCTGAAAGGTTACGGTGACCTCCGGGCCAGAGGAGAGCCAGGCATGGACCAGCATCGAGATGCCGATCAGCAGCGCAAGCACCGGTACCAGCCAAATCAGCGAAAGCCGGTGCCGACGGGTCATCTCTGGTTCATCGGGTTGTTGATATATCGGGTTCAATTATTGTCACCTTCCCAGATCAGGCGGGGGTCATAAGCCATGGCGGACAACATGGTCAAGATGACCACCAGGCCAAAAAACAAAATACCGCTACGCGGTTCGGCCTCACTCAGCGCCTGGAACTGTACTAATGCCGCTACCACCGCCACCACCACTACGTCCAACATTGACCAGTAACCGATCCCCTCGGTCAGCCGGTACAACTTTGCCCTTTCACGCATCGCCCAGGTGCTTTGGCGGTGTGAGGCGATCAGCAGCAGGCCAAGAGTCAAAAACTTCATACAGGGAATGACCACGCTGGCGACAAAGATCAGCATGGCGATGCCGTATGAACCTCCACGCCAGAAGTCGATCACTCCGGCCATAATGGTGCTTTCGCTGCCGTGGCCGAACAGGCTGGTGTACATCACCGGCAGCAGGTTTGCCGGGATATAAAAGAGGATGGCAGCGATCAGCAAAGCCCATGAGCGCGCCAGAGTATTGGGCAATCGGTAATGCAGCCGGGTGCTGCAACGCGGGCAACGGGGCAGGCTACGGCACACTAGTCCGCAAGTCGGGCAACCCACTACATTCATTTGCCGCGCATAGAGTGGCCTATTCATGATCCGCCGCCCCCGTATCAGGTGCTATCGGCATCAGCCGCCACAAGGGTTGAAGATCCTGGCTGCCGATGATGACAATCAGCAGCATTAGTCCCGCCATTGCCCAGCAACCGGGGCCGGTAGCCACCTGCAAAAAACCGGACAGTTTGATCGCCGCGACCAAAAAACCCAGCATGCCGACCTCCACCATGCTCCAGGGGCGTAGCCCTTTCAGCAACCTGATGGCGCCGATAAAACCCGGAGCACAGCGCCCCATATGAGCAAACATCACCACCCAGCCGAACAGCACAATTTGCAGCAAGGGGGCCACTATCAATAAAAACACCAGGCATACCGCCAACGGCAGCATAGCGCCATGACCCAAAGCGATGGCCGCCTGCCAGACTGTGGCCACATTCTGCACCGCATGGAAACTGACGCCGATCACCGGGCAAACATTCGCTACGACAAAGACCACGGCGGCAGTCAGTGCCAACGCCAACATTCGCTCGGTATTAACCTGCTCAGTTCGGTAAAGCCTACAGCAACAACGCGTGCAGCGAGCCTGTTGCCCCGCAGTCAATGGCCGGTACCGGTATAGGCTGTCGCAGTGCCGACAAATCACCCAATGAGGGAAAGTTTTCATCACGTTAATGGGAATAAAACTCCTGGCAAGATGTTGAAAGCAGACAACCGGCATCTGCCGTCGGTTGTCTGTTTCATTTTTTAATACCAGGCGATATCTACTCGCCTGTTTTCCCTGGTGTTGACTGACTTTTTCTCAACAACGCGATCTTTATTTCAGGATCTCTGCCAGTTCGTCGGCCGCTTTATCGATCCCTACCTCGGCGGCGCTCAATGACCCAATACTCGCGCCGACATTCATGGCGTTCGGGTATTGTTTCGCGATGTAGGCGTTGAGCAGGCGCTGGTTTGAAGCGTCATAAATTTCGACGGCATAATTTACCGAGCCGTTGAGCATCCCTTCCTTGCCACGGATGGACTGCACGATGTTGTAAGGCCCGCCCGCCAGGTCAAACTTGGTGAAGGTACCGACAACTGGCGTGGTGGTCTCTGCCCCGGTCAGCGTCAGTTTCAAGCGGATGGCGTCAGGGGCCGGGGCACTCACTTCACGAAAACGGGGACGCAATGCTTCACTGAACTTGCTGTGCATGTAGTCCGCCAGCGCTTTGCGGTCTTCCGGCGACATCTCGCCAAACTGGTTGTCCGCGCCCTGATAAACGGCCACCGGTTCAATGATGATGCTGGAGTATTTTTTCCAATCCACCGGGCTGGAGTAACGGTAAGGAATACGGTCCGATTGATCGTCAGTGTTAGGCTTTAATTGAGCTGACGAGTCAATACTGGCGTAGCGTGCCGGTGGGGTCCCGGCGCACCCCACCAATGCAATGGCCAGTGTCAGCATTGCCGGGCGAGAAACCTTGAGGTATGAGAACATTTAGGTGATCCTGTAGAAGATAACGCCATCAATATCGGTCAGAACGTGCTGTTTCAGCGACGGTATTTGCCCGCTGCGTACGCCCGAATATGCGACCAAAAGGGTCTGTACAGAGTTGCAGCTGGCGCATTCCACCGATGGGTGCGTACATATAACCGCCAAAACAAAACTGTACAGTTGAGTTTTGCATTGATATTCTTCGCTTGTCAAGAAGATGTCTTTTCTTGCGCGATTTCTCGGTTTTCTGACAGGAGAGATGATGAAAGTACGGACCAACCAGCGCCGCGATGCCATTGTGGAAGAGGCAGCAAAGTTATTTCAGGAAATGGGTTATGAACGGGCGTCGATGAACGAACTGGCGAAGCGCGTCGGCGGCTCAAAAGCGACACTTTATGGCTATTTTCCCGCCAAGGAAGAGTTATTTACCGCCGTGGTTCGCCAACACGCCACCCAGCATTTGTCAGAAGCCGCCGCCGCGTTGAACAATGAAAAACAGGCCAAGGAAACGCTGGAACAAACGCTGACGCGTTTCGGCGAACAGATGCTGTTGATATTAACCAACGATAACAGCGCGATGGCGGTGTATCGCATGGTGGTTGCCGAGTCCGGGCATTCAGACATTGGTACGCTGTTCTATGAGGCAGGGCCACGCGAAAGCGTAGAAAAACTGTCGGTGTTGATGTCTGCCGCCATGGATCGTCAGGAACTACGGCTGGCCGACCCTCATCTCAAGGCGACACAGTTCCTCTCATTGCTCACGGCGGAGATTGATATGCGGGTGTTCCAGCGCGAATTGCAGCCGGTCAGTCTGTCGCGCATCAGGGAAATGGTCAGCAATGCGGTGACTATGTTTTTATCCGGTGCGGCTTTCAAGAAAAACGGTTGAAACAGCAGCAAGAACTATCGGCCGAGCCGCCTGGCCCACGCCGATATGGCCATTGTCAGTGTAGACATGGCCATATCGTTATTTGCCTTCTGAAAACTCAGCGTACTCAAATCACATGATTACCTGCGGTGATGCCACCGTCGATAAACAGGGTTTGCCCGGTCACAAAGCGACTGCCTTCGCCGGCCAGCATATCCGCCCAGGCGACAATGTCGGATATTTTGCCCAATTTGCGCAGTGGATGCAGATTAGCCAGCGTGCGGAACGCCTCTTTATCCATCAGGTCATCGTACAGCGGGGTTTCGATCACGCCCGGTGCGATGGTGTTAACCCGGATATTGTCTTTGGCAAATTCGATTGCCAGATGACGGGTCAGGGTATGCATGCCCCCTTTTGCCACCTGAGAAGCAGAGCTTGGCGTCGCTTCCAGCGGGTGTTCTACCCACATTGAGCCGATATTGATAATCGAACCACCGCCCTGCTTGATCATGGTCGGGATCACCGCCTGCGACGCGAAGAAAGTACCTTTTACGCCACTGGCGTAATAGCGATCCAAATTCTCTTCGGTTTCATCGAGGAAAGGCTTGGGCACAAAGATACCGGCGTTATTGATCAGCACATCCATGCTGCCGAATCTCTCCATGGCCGCCCGTGCCATATTTTCACTGGTGGCTTTCAGGCCGATATCGCCGGCAACCATTGCAATGCGATCTTTATCGGCAAGGTGCTCTGCGAGAAATTTATCTAATTTAGACGCCGTCAGGCCGTTAATAACAATATTGGCGCCCTTGGCCAAAAAGTGCTCGGCCATCGCTTTCCCCAACCCTGAGGATGCACCGGTGATCAATACGGTTTTTTTAGTGAACATATTATTTCCTTACTTATTAAACAGAACCAAATCAGGGTTACCTTGCTGGGGGTAAACAGGATCTCTTAAAGTTGAAAACTGTATTCATCAGCCGCCCACAACAAAGCGGCTGATATATTCCATTGATAGAAAAGCCTCTCACACCCGTTGCGGTGCAACCTGCGGTTGGCAGAAAGGAGGTGACATTGGGTAAGCCGAAGGCTCGCCATGCAAATGCCGCGACAGCGGTAACCACATCGTCAGAATTGGCGTGGTGCGATCAAAAACTTTCTGTACGTTAAGATCTACTGGCAGTAGCGGCTCGGCCGATGGCATTAGCGCCAGACGATCGATTGAACGGGTTGCAACATCACTCGGTTGGTCACCATCCACCTTGCAGGTGACGCTCAGGATGGCGATTTGTTTCTCATCCGGCTGGTACATTAACCACACCGCCGCCAGCCCATTCTTTTCGGCCTGTTTACGCAAAGTTGGCCAGATGCGGGTCAGCAACTGCTCTGGGTTATCGCCATTGAATGTCCAGCGCTCAAAGCGGTTCACATGGTGAGTGGTCGCCAGCGGGGTAAAGTCGTGGGCGCCGATCACCTTCCAAATGTGGCGATCCACCGGGCCAAAAATTTCGCGATCCCAGAATTTAACCCCTGGCTCAAACTCTAGCTCTTCGCCGGTAAAATGTGAGTAATCGCTAACATTTTCCCAGGTATCAAATAAATAGCGACCACCATTAATTTGCGTGCCCGTAGCCGCATGAAAACCCAGCGGTGAATATTTACGGTTCATGCCAGGACGAATATCCATGCTGCGTCGTTCTATTTCCATTTGATCGACCAGCACCTGATTCGGAATATCACCAACTAATTCAAAATCGGACGTCATTGCTGCTTTGGCAAGGATCTCGCCAGTTTCATAACCCAAAATAGTCATCAGTTATCTCCTTATATATCCAGTGCTGCTCGTGAGAAAGCTACTGTACTTCCCCCTTGCACAATGATAAATAAGGTGACGAACACAGGGCTTATTACATGGAGGAACAAATTGCAGAGAAAATTTGACGATCTTCAATTGGGCACGCTGGAGCTATTTTGTCTGGTCGCCGAGGTGGGCAGTTTTTCAGCCGCGGCGGTGTCGTCGGGCATTACGCCGGCCGCAGTTAGCCGTTCGATAGCCCGGCTGGAAGATCGTTTGGGTGTCAGGCTATTTGTCCGTTCCACTCGCCATATTCACCTGACGGATGCGGGTAAGAGCTATGCCGAGCAATGCCGTGAGGCGATAGCCTTAATCGACAATGCAGAGCGGCAAATACAGGGGCAGCAGTTGGAGCCCGCTGGGCTGCTGCGCATCAGCATTCCTACCCCCTACGCCCACTTTCGCCTGTTGCCGGTGTTGGCCGCCTTCAGCCAACTCTATCCTAAAATCCAATTGGCTCTGAACCTCAACAACTATAATGTCGACCTCACCGATGGCGGCTATGACCTGGCGATCCGCGGTTATCACCCTGCCGACTCGAACCTGATAGCCCGCAAGCTGGAAGATGCCGAACTGGTGGTGGTCGCCTCGCCCGCTTATCTGGCACGAGCCGGTGAACCCGCGCAGCCGGAAGATCTGGCGCAACATAACTGCATTCAGTTTGAGTTGCCCAGCACCGGCAAAAGCGCCCCCTGGACGCTTAAGCACAATAACAAATCGATAGATGTCACCACGCGCGGCAACGTGAGCTGCAATGGGGATTTTTTGGGTGGGTTAACGCTGGCAAAACATGGCATGGGCGTCTTTCAGACTTACCGCTTTACCGTGGCGGACCTACTGGCGAGCGGCGAACTGGTGGAGGTCCTGACCGAATATGGCGGTACTACGCGGCCCTTTATTATGGTCTACCCGCATCAACGCCATAAGTCATTGGCACTGCGCAGCCTGATGGATTTTTTAGTGGCCACGTTACAACCGGCTTCAGCATAATAATGTTATTGAGCTGCCGGTGTTTAAATTGCGCGCTATTTTATTTCATAGCGCACAAAAATTATCTTATGGAATGCTCAGGCCGACTTAACTGTTATGGCGCCAAATACCATCAATGCATAAAATGCATCCCAATACTCACGGAAGAGAGTGATTTTCCCGTGTGATACCTCAACAAATGCATGTATATCCTGATGATAAGGTTTATTCGCCGGTACGGTGAATGCATCCCCTGTATATTCAAAAAGATACATTTTTGAATGGCTCAATGAGTAACGGCCCCACTCATTCAGAGGATTGATTTTGTAGTCACGCAGCGACAACTTCAAGCTTTGCGCATACTTAAGAATAGCCGCTTTACCGACAACTTTTTTAGGGAACCCGTAGGCTTCACCCGGAGCGAAAGGAAACTCGACCACGGCATCGTCAGCAAACAGATCGATGATTTTTTCTGGATCATTGGCGAAGTTATCCAACATCTTTTTCATTAATTCGCCGGCATGCTTTAAATCGTCATGATGCATAATTCATTTCCTCTATCATTGAGAACTGAGTTCGGTCAAGTCCCCTGGGCATTATCCTGCGCCACAAGAAAACTCCGACAAATAGGACCACTTCCACAGCAGCAAAGCTATAGTTTAAAAAAACGCTGTAAACATACTGCTGGTTAAAGATGAAATTACATAATGTAATTCACACAAACAAATAAAACAGTCATTATGAAAAGCAAGAAATGAAAACTAACAGTTTTTTTATTGATGAATATCATCTCAACAGGAATCATTAGTTAATAAAATAAATAACATGGAATTTACTTTCATTAAGAAAGAAGGTTAACAATGGAATCTGACGGATTAGTCTATACCGATGAAAAAGAATTACAGCGTTCTTCACGTTGCTGGGATTATGGCCGGGTCGATCGCGTACGCGTCACTGGTCCTCATGAGGCCCGTCTGGTTCGTCCAGCCCATACTCTGATCATCTATGATGGTTATCATTCTGAGGATGGCAGTGCCACCATCAACGGTGATGTCTGGTTTGACCAAAAACGTACGTCGGCAAACCGGGTTATCGGCCAGGTCGCCGATATCATTCCGTCAGGATGCGATTTTGACGCCATGAGTTATGCCGAAGGCACATTAAGCTATACCGCCATTTCAATTTCGCCGCAGTTGATTGAGTCAATGCCAGGAGGTAAGGCGGGGTTGGTGATTGAACCCGGGGCAAATCTGCGCAACCCGCTGCTCAAACAACTCTGTCTTGGCCTGCAGCAAAGCGATAGCGAATTACATGCCACTTCATTGATGATAGCGATGTTGGCAGAGACGGCGCGTTATCAGCAAGCAGCAATTCCAGCCGAGTTACACCGTGAAACTCTTTCCCGGCCGCTATGCGAACGACTGGCCAGTTATATAGAAGACAATTTGGGTGAGAATATTACCTTACAGGCGCTGGCGAATATTGCCGACCTGAGCATTTATCATTTCTCGCGCGCCTTTCGCCAACATTTTGGCCTGCCGCCGTACCAATACGTGCTCTCGCGCCGCCTGGAACGCGCCCGCCAGCAAGTGACCCAAACACCGCTTACGCTGACCGCCATTGCCCTGCAGTGCGGCTTTAGTTCACCAGGGCAATTCAGCACCCAATTTCGCCGTTATTTTGGCCTGACGCCTTCGGCCATGCGGGTTAGTGTTGGGCGGTAATTCTATCGAGTCGCACAAGCGCAATCTATATTGCCACTCGCCAGGCTTTACTGCCCCTGAACAGCCAAAGCCTGAGCACAGGCCCAGGCCGAGCTCCAGGCCCACTGGAAGTTATAGCCCCCCAGCCACCCTGTCACATCCACCACTTCGCCGATAAAGTACAGGCCCGGCACCCTGGCGGCCTCCATGGTCTTGGAAGACAGCTCTTTGGTGTCTACACCACCAAGCGTCACTTCCGCCGTGCGGTAGCCTTCGGTGCCGTTGGGTTGCACGCGCCAATTCTGCAAGGTTTCTACCAGCGCAGCCTGCTGCGTCGGGTTCAGTTGCTTCAGCGTGACTTCCGGTAATTGCCCTAAGGTCTGCAGGCACTCCACCAGGCGTTTCGGCAGGTGCAATGCCAGGGTGTTTTTCAGGCTTTGATTCGGGTGCGCCTGACGTTGTTCGTTGAGGAAGCCCGCCAGGTCAAGCGCAGGAAGTAAGTTAACGCTTACAAACTCCCCAGGTTGCCAGTAGCTGGAAAGCTGCAATACCGCCGGGCCGGACAGGCCACGGTGGGTGAAAAGCAGGCTTTCGCGGAAGCTGACGCCGTTTTCGGCAGTGATCACCGCCGGCACAGAGACGCCAGACAGGGTTTGCAGGTGTTCCAGCAGCGGTTTATGCAGCGTGAAGGGCACCAGCGCGGCGCGCGTCGGCAATACTTTCAGGCCAAACTGCTCCGCCAGCTTATAGCCGAACGGCGTCGCGCCCAAACCCGGCATCGACAGCCCTCCACTGGCCACCACAAGTGAGCGAGCGCTTACTTTCTCGCCATTCAGCGCCAGCTCAAACCCTTCTTCCGTTTTTTCCACCGCCAGCACTTCGCTACGCAGGCGTGTCGTCACCTGACCCAGCTCACACTCTTTAACCAGCAGTTCGACCACCTGCTGCGCCGAGTCGTCGCAGAACAGCTGCCCGAGCGTTTTCTCGTGGTAGGCAATGCCGTGGCGGTTAATCAGATCGATAAAATCCCACTGGGTGTAGCGCGCCAGTGCCGATTTACAAAAATGCGGGTTATTCGACAGGTAAGCCGCCGGTTCGGTGTACATATTGGTAAAGTTACAGCGTCCGCCGCCAGACATCAGGATTTTTCGGCCCGGTTTTTTGCCGTTGTCGAGCAGCAGTACCCGGCGACCGAGTTGCCCTGCCTGCGCCGCGCAAAACATGCCCGCTGCGCCCGCACCTATCACCACGACATCAAACTGTTCCACCTGCGCCTCTCTATAAAAACCACAATCGCGACAAAAGGCCGCCATATTACGCCGAATCGCCGCCGGTAACCGGCAACTTTACGGCGGCAGATTGTAAAGCCATGGCGCCGACAACGCCATAGTAAGAAAATATTACAGCGGGCCATACAGCATAACACGCTGATATTTCATATCTTTGTCATAGCAACGCCATCATTTCGTCATATCCAAATCAAAAAAACGTCATATTTTCCTTTTCCCCGGCCCCGGTTGTCACTGATAATGCGCGGCGTTCATGTCCACAAACTGGCGTAACGCTTATGCTGCATTTGTTCGCTGGCCTGGATTTCCATACCGGCCTGATGTTAATTCTCGCATTGTTGTTCGTGTTGTTTTATGAAGCCATTAACGGTTTTCATGATACGGCCAATGCGGTTGCTACAGTAATTTATACCCGTGCCATGCGCTCGCAACTTGCGGTCGTGATGGCTGGTTTGTTCAACTTTCTTGGCGTGATGCTCGGTGGTTTGAGTGTTGCTTACGCCATTGTTCACCTGTTGCCAACAGATCTGTTGTTGAACGTCAGTTCAGCACACGGATTAGCCATGGTCTTTTCCATGCTGCTGGCGGCTATCATCTGGAACCTCGGCACCTGGTATTTCGGTCTGCCGGCCTCCAGTTCTCATACGCTGATTGGCGCAATTATTGGTGTGGGTTTGACCAACGCACTGATGACCCACACTTCGGTGGTGGATGCGCTTAACGTCCCGAAAATGATTGGTATTTTCCTGTCATTGCTCATCTCGCCGCTGGTTGGCATGATGGTCGCCGGGTTGATGGTGTTTGCCTTGCGCCGCTATTGGAGTGGCACCAAGAAACGCCAGCGTATCCACATGACCCCTGCGGAACGTGAAAAGGTCGACGGCAAACGCAAGCCGCCGTTCTGGACCCGTATCGCTCTGATCCTGTCGGCTATCGGCGTTAGCTTCTCGCACGGCGCCAACGACGGCCAGAAAGGTATCGGCTTGATTATGCTGGTACTGATCGGCGTTGCGCCGGCCGGCTTCGTGCTCAATATGAATGCAACCGGTTATGACATCACCCGTACGCGTGATGCCGTGGCCCACCTGCAGCAATATTATGAGCAGCACAGCGATGCCCTGTCGCACGTGGTCGCTCTCACTCCGCTGGTGCCAAGCCCGGATGAGGACATATCGCCGGATAAACCCGTCGAGTTCCACTGTGACAGTGCCCGCGCCATGCCGGCCATTCAGCTTGCCTCCGGGTTGCTGAACAATCTGCAAAGTTACGATCAACTCTCGGTAGAGCAGCGCAGCCACCTGCGTCGCCTGCTGATGTGCGTAACAGATACCGCAGACAAGATTGCCAAGCTGCCGGAAACCTCTAGCCAGGACCAACGTTTCCTGAAAAACCTGCGTCAGGATCTGCTGCAAACCGTTGAGTATGCACCGATCTGGATTATCGTCGCGGTTGCTCTGGCGTTGTCACTCGGTACCATGGTCGGCTGGCAGCGCGTTGCCACCACCATTGGCGAGAAAATCGGTAAGAAGGGCATGACCTACGCTCAGGGCGTGTCGGCTCAGATGACCGCAGCCTTGTCGATTGGTGTCGCCAGCTATACCGGTATGCCGGTTTCCACCACCCACGTGCTTTCTTCGGCAGTCGCCGGGACCATGATCGTGGACGGCGGCGGCGTACAAAGCAAAACCGTGAAGAATATCCTGTTGGCCTGGTTGTTGACCCTGCCAATTTCGATTCTGCTTTCCGGTTCGCTGTACTGGTTGGCGCTTAAGGTAATCTAAGCAGTTTGCTAAATGTTTAAGGCGGCCCAGGTGGCCGCCTTTTCTTTATCTGTTGCAGGGCAAACAGGCCGGGATTAATACCAGATCATCAACGCCAGCAGGCTGATAACCACCAGCCCGCACAGGGCGGAAGTCAGCATAAACTGCCCGCGCACCCGTTCACAGCGGCGGATAAACTCCGGATCGTGATGCTCGATATAGCGCTGCGAGAAGATATAACGCACCAGCCGTATCTGCTTGCTCGGCTGGCCGTGGGCGGTAAAAAAGCCACCTCCGTCAACATACTGGTACAGCAGCGGGTCACAGCCGCGCAAAACCACCAACAGCGCGCGCAGAGAAGAGTAATACCGCACCATGTTTAACACACACACCACACACAGAGCCCAAAACAGCGCGACGGTACTGATCATGATTGCCTCCTCAAGGCGTTGTAATCCACGGCGCTCCGCCGGGTCCAACTGCCCTACCTCTATACCCATTACTGCTGGAGCCTACCGCTCCGATCCCCTTGGCACCGCACAGGCCGCGCATAACCCACCGCCACTGAAAGCAAACCCTTGCCACGCAAAAACTCAACGCAGGGTTTCACTCAGTGGAGTAATGATAAGGCCCATATTCATTATTGTAGGTTAATGAAACGCAAACTGGCCTGAGCAGTAGATAAAATTTACCGCACCCCACCGATTTGTCAGCTACTCAATAGTTATAACTGATTACCGTGCTGAATAGCCCACCGGGCCTTTTCTCCTGCCCGATGGGGCATTTGGGACTATACTCTGTTTAAGAATGCTTATATTTCAAGCGGTCAACACGCCAATAGCACCACGAGCGATAGGATTTTCCGGCTGGCGGGTGTAAAACTGACCGGGTTGAAATAAAGAGATTTTTTGATGCGATGCAGTGTGATCGCCTCAACATATCATTGCGTTAACTGAATGATAAAATGAAACCTAAAGCGCCAGGCTGGTACGCTGAATGCCTGCTAACCTTTTAATCGGCATTATATGGAAGGAGTATTCTCATGGCTTACAAACACATTCTGATCGCGGTAGACCTGTCCCCGGAAAGTAAAATCCTGGTGGAAAAAGCCGTATCTATGGCGCGTCCGTACAACGCCAAAGTTTCCCTGATCCACGTAGATGTTAACTATTCCGACCTGTATACCGGCCTGATCGACGTTAATCTCGGCGATATGCAAAAACGTATCTCGGAAGAAACCCACCATGCACTGACCGAGCTGTCACAAAATGCCGGCTATCCGATTACCGAAACCCTGAGTGGCAGCGGCGATTTGGCGCAGGTGCTGGTCGACGCGATCAAGAAATACGATATGGACCTGGTTCTGTGTGGCCACCATCAGGATTTCTGGAGCAAGTTGATGTCCTCCGCGCGTCAGCTGATCAACACCGTGCACATCGACATGCTGATTGTGCCACTGCGTGACGAAGATGAAAAAGCCGAAGACTAAGTAAGCGCCTACCAACTAAATACCCCAACGCCCGCTGCTGCGGGCGTTTTTCATTCTGCCGCCCTCATTAATCGCTTGATAATCAACCGCCCTCCGGTGATATAGTCGCTAAAGACACAACATCATTCCCCACGCTTTACCTAAACCTATAGCTATAAAAATGGTGGGGGAAATTCAATGCTAAAAGGAGTTATCCATGGAGTCGGTAGAATCATTTTTGTCCTCACTACAACAGCAAAATCCTCATCAACCTGAATTCTTGCAGGCGGTAAGAGAAGTTTTCTCCTCGCTGTGGCCGTTTATCGAACGTAATCCGCGCTACCGCGAATACGCCCTGCTGGAACGTCTGGTAGAACCGGAACGCACCATCCAATTCCGCGTCAGTTGGGTGGACGATCGCGGCCAGGTGCAGGTCAACCGCGCCTGGCGCGTGCAGTTCAACTCCGCGATTGGGCCTTATAAAGGCGGCATGCGTTTTCATCCTTCGGTCAATTTGTCGATTCTTAAATTCCTCGGCTTCGAGCAGACCTTCAAAAATGCGCTGACTACGTTGCCAATGGGCGGCGGCAAAGGCGGTTCGGACTTTGATCCGAAAGGCAAAAGCCAGGCGGAGATCATGCGTTTCTGCCAGTCGCTGATGACCGAGCTGTACCGCCATCTGGGGCCAGACACTGACGTGCCCGCCGGGGATATTGGCGTCGGCGGCCGTGAGGTCGGCTTTATGAGCGGCATGATGAAGAAGCTGTCCAACAACACCGCCTGCGTGTTTACCGGCAAGGGCCTGTCATTCGGCGGCAGTCTGATCCGCCCCGAGGCCACCGGCTATGGTCTGGTGTACTTCACCGATGCCATGCTGCAACGTCACGGGTTGGGTTTTGAAGGCATGCGGGTGGCGGTTTCCGGGTCCGGCAACGTGGCGCAGTACACCATTGAGAAGGCGCTGGAACTGGATGCGCGAGTGATCACCGTCTCTGACTCCGGCGGTACGCTGGTCGATGAGGCCGGGTTCACCACCGAAAAACTGGCCCATTTGGCTGAGATCAAGAACCAGCGTTATGGCCGGGTAGAAGACTATGCCCGTGAACGCGGCCTGACCTATCTGGCCGGCCAGCAGCCCTGGAACGTCCCGGTAGATATCGCTCTGCCGTGCGCCACCCAAAACGAGCTGGATCTGGAGGCGGCGCAAACGCTAATCCGCAACGGGGTCAAAGCCGTGGCCGAGGGCGCCAATATGCCGACCACCATTCAGGCGACCGATGCGTTCCTGGATGCCGGCGTGCTGTTCGCGCCGGGCAAAGCCGCCAACGCCGGTGGGGTGGCCACCTCCGGGCTGGAGATGGCGCAGAATGCCGCGCGCATCGGCTGGCGAGCAGAAAAAGTGGATGTACGTTTACAACATATCATGGCGGATATTCATCAAGCCTGCGTGGAATACGGCGGTGAGGGCAAGCAAACTCACTATGTACAGGGGGCCAACATCGCCGGATTCGTCAAGGTTGCCGACGCCATGCTGGCACAGGGCGTGCTGTAACCGCCGCATAAGGTGATCTCGTTCACACATCGTTCAAATGCTTCCATGCCGGTGCTTAAGCCGGCATTTTTTACCCTCAAAGATCTCTGTACCCACAATCAAATTGTTTAAATTATGTAAATTAATATAATTTATATTGTTAATTTATTGGTATTTTTAGGTGGTAAAATTACCACCACTAAATTATTAAACATTTAATTAACATTAAAACCGTCATAATTTTACCTCAATGTGCACAGCTCACAGTTTGCCACTTCGGGTTACGTCCCCTCTTCCTTTCCTTTGTAATCTGCTCAGGTGGAAAAACAACCACCCCTACAGATAAAAAAGGTACAGCGAAATGAAATTTAACCTCGCATTATTAAATGCATGTGTGGTTTCTGCGTGCATGTTATCGACAACACCTGTTCTGGCTGCTGAAAAGTACGAGATTGCCGTGGTTGCCAAAGTGACCGGCATTCCCTGGTTCAACCGTATGGAAGTCGGCGTCAACGACGCGGCGAAAAAGCTCGACGTTAATGCCTATCAGACCGGGCCTGCAACCCCAGACCCGGCAGCACAGGTCAAAGTGATTGAAGATCTGATCGCCAAGAACGTTAACGCCATCATCGTGGTGCCGAACGACGCCAAGGTGCTGGAGCCGGTACTGAAGAAGGCGCGTGAGAAAGGCATCGTGGTGCTGACCCATGAGTCGCCGGACCAGCAGATTGGCCAGTGGGATATTGAAACCATCGACAGCGAGAAGTATGCGCAGGCCAACGTCGATGAACTGGCAAAAGACATGGGCGGCAAAGGCGGCTATGCCATTTACGTCGGCTCGCTGACCGTACCGTTGCATAACGCCTGGGCGGATTCCGCTATCAAGTACCAGAAAGCCAAATACCCGGACATGTTCGAAGTGACGTCACGTCTGCCGGTAGCGGAAAGCATCGATAAATCCTACGCCACCACGCTGGATTTGATGAAAACTTACCCACAGATGAAAGGCATTATCGGTTTTGGCTCCCTCGGCCCGATTGGTGCCGGTCAGGCGGTCGCCAAGAAACGCGCCAAGGACAAAATTGCCGTGGTCGGCATCGCCATGCCAGCGCAGGCCGCCCCTTACCTGATGCGCGGCGACATCAAGAAAGCGCTGCTGTGGGATCCAAAAGACGCCGGTTATGCACTGGTGACGGTGGCCGATCAACTGCTGCAGGGTAAGGAAGTGACCAAAGACTTGTCGATTGAAGGTTTGGGTAAAGCCGACGTCGATATGGATAAGAAAGTGATTCGGTTTAATAAAATTCTTGAAGTGACCAAAGATAATGCCAAATCACTGGGCTTCTAGCCTTCAGTAATATTGCGCCACACCGGAAAAATAATTAAATAACGTCGGTGCGCAGCCTATCGCGCCCCGAGTTTCAATCACTATTATAACAATACCCTATAGCTTTCAAATTGCAGCTAGGCGGCCAGCTTGCTCATCCCCAGGCGCTTACTTTAGTAAGTAACTGGGGTGAGCAAGTGCAGATAACAACGCTGCAACTTGAAAGATGACGGGTATAAGAACCTGCACAGGTTACCGCTATGACCACATCCACCGCATTTATCAGCCTGGAAAATATCAGTAAAAAGTTTCCGGGCGTGCTGGCACTGGACCAGATCAACCTGACGCTGAATATTGGCGAAGTGCACTGCCTGGCCGGACAAAATGGCTGTGGCAAAAGCACCATCATTAAAATTATTTCCGGCGTTTATCAGCCGGAGAAAGGCGCCAATATTTCGCTGGAAGGCAAACTCTTTCATTCACTGACGCCGCAGCTATCGGGTTATTACGGCATTCAGGTGATTTATCAGGATCTGTCGTTATTCCCCAATCTGACGGTGGCGGAAAATATTGCCATTCACCGCTACCTGCCCGGCGGTCATTTCTGGGTACGCAAACGGGTGATGCGCCAGACCGCGCTGGCTGCCATGGCGCGCGTCGGCGTGCATATCGATCCCGACAAGAAAGTTGAAAAGCTGTCGATTGCCGATCGCCAACTGGTGGCGATTTGCCGCGCCATCGCTGCCGAAGCGCGGCTGGTGATTATGGATGAACCTACCGCCTCGCTGACGCGTCAGGAGGTCGACGGCCTGCTGCGGGTAGTCAACGAGCTGAAAGCCGCGGGCATCTGCGTGGTGTTTGTCAGCCACCGGCTGGACGAAGTGATGGAAGTCGCCGACCGAATCAGCGTGATGCGCGATGGCAAGCTGGTCGGTACTTACCCGGCTAGTGAACTCGACAGCCATGAGCTGGCGTTCCTGATGACCGGCCAACGCTTCCACTACAGCCAGTTACCCCCACGGCCAGCCGCCGAGAGTGCGCCACTGCTCGAAGTGCGCAATCTCAACCGACGCGGGAAATATCAGAATATCAATCTGTCGCTGCACGGCGGCGAGATCGTCTCGATCGTTGGTTTGCTGGGCGCAGGCCGCACCGAGCTGTGCCTCAGCCTGTTCGGCATGACCCGTCCGGACAGCGGTGAAATCAGGATCGACGGCCAGCCGGTACGGTTGCATAACAACCGTGAAGCGGTGCGCCAGGGCATCGGCTATGTATCGGAGGATCGTCTGACGCAGGGGCTGATCATGGAGCAGTCGATCTACGACAACACCATTGTCACGGTGTTTGATCAACTGCATACCCCGCTCGGGCTGTTGGATCATGCCAAAGCCGGCGAACTGGTGAATCGCCTGATCCGCGATCTGAACATTAAGGTTTCCGACAGCGCGCTCCCGGTCAAAACCCTGTCCGGTGGCAACGCCCAGCGCATCGCGATCGCCAAGTGGGTCGCCACGCAGCCGAAGATCCTGATCCTCGACTCGCCGACCGTCGGGGTAGATATCGCCAACAAAGAGGGGATCTACCAGATCGCCAAAGATCTGGCGGCGCTCGGCATGGCGGTGTTGATGATCTGCGACGAGATCCCGGAAGCCTATTACAACAGCCATCGGGTGTTGGTGATGCGCAAGGGCGAGCTGATCGCCGAATTTTCACCGCACCAGAGTACCGAACAACAGATCGCCGAGGTGGTGAATGGATAAGTCATTACTGGCCCGCCTGGCCGGGCGGCACGAATTTTACCTTGGCCTGCTGGTGTTGCTGCTGGCCATCGGCCTGAGCGTTAGCACCAGCGAGTTTCTGACGCTGGGCAACCTGACCGACGTGGCCACCAGCTATGCCATTCTCGGCATTCTCGCCTGCGGCCTGTTCGTGGTGCTGATTGCCGGTGGCATCGACATTTCGTTCCCGGCGATCACCGCTATCGCCCAGTACGTGATGGCCAGTTGGGTGATCCAGCACGGCGGCGGTTTCCCGCTGGCGTTCGCTCTGGCGATAGGCGTCGGCCTGCTGCTCGGGCTGGTGAACGGTTTTCTGGTCTACTGGCTGAAAGTACCGGCCATCATCATCACCATCGCCACGCTGAACCTGTTCTACGGCCTGCTGGTGTACGCCACCAACGGCACCTGGCTGTACGGTTTCCCCGACTGGTTTATGGACGGCATCAGCTGGTTCTCGTTCCAGGGTGCCGACGGCTATGACTACGGCCTGACGCTGCCGCTTTTGTGCCTGCTGGCGGTGATTATCGTCACCGGCGTGCTGATGAACTTCACCCGTCTTGGCCGCCAGATTTTCGCCATGGGCGGCAACCGCGATGCAGCGTCGCGCCTGGGATTGAACCTGCTGCGACTGCACTTCTACGTTTACGGTTACATGGGCATTCTGGCGGGCATAGCCGCCGTGGTGCAGGCGCAGATCACCCAGTCGGTGGCGCCCAACTCCCTGCTCGGCTTCGAACTGACGGTGCTGGCGGCGGTGGTACTGGGTGGCACCAGCATGACCGGCGGGCGCGGCTCGCTGACCGGGACGCTGCTGGGCGTGGTGCTGCTGGCCTTCCTGCAGAACGGTCTGACGCTGCTTAGCGTATCGGCCTATTGGCACCAGGTGTTCAGCGGCGCGATCATTTTGATCAGCATCAGCAGCACCGCCTGGAATGAAAAACGCAAGCTGGCCAAGGAGCTATGACATGACCCAGTTAACCCGCCTGATCCCAAACGATCGGATCATCCGTCTGCAAAGCGCGATCATTATCGTCGTGGCGCTGCTGTTCGCCGGGCTGCTTGGATCGCGCTTCTTCAGCCTGGGCAATTTCCAGTCGATCGCCTCACAGTTACCGATCCTCGGCATGCTGGCGCTCGGCATGGGCATTACCATGCTCACCGGCGGCATCAACCTGTCGATTATCGCCGGTGCCAACGCCTGCTCGCTGGTGATGGCGGCCATTATCGTCAGCCACCCGGATCAACCGCTGTTTCTGGTGCTGGCGCTACTGGCCGGGTTGCTGGTCGCCGTCGCCATTGGCGCGCTTAACGGCGTGCTGGTCGCCTGGGTCGGTGTTTCGCCCATTCTCGCCTCGCTCGGCACCATGACGCTGATCACCGGCCTGAACATTCTGTTGTCCAACGGCGCGGTGATCTCAGGTTTCCCGGCAGCGATTCAGTATCTCGGCAACGGCAACCTGCTCGGTATTCCAGTGGCACTGCTGCTGTTCCTGCTGGTCGCCGTGGGCCTGTGGCTGTTGCTGGAGCACACTACGCTGGGGCGCAGCCTGTATTTAATCGGCTCCAACGAGCAGGCCACCCGTTTCAGTGGGGTGAATACCGCCCGGGTGCAAATCGCGGTGTATGTGCTGTCCGCCCTGCTCGGCTGGGGTGCGGCGTTGCTGATGATGGCCAAGTTCAACTCGGCCAAGGCCGGTTACGGCGAATCCTATTTGCTGGTGACCATTCTGGCCTCGGTGCTGGGTGGGATTAACCCGGACGGCGGGTTTGGCCGGGTGCTTGGCCTGGTGCTGGCACTGATTGTGCTGCAAATGCTGGAAAGCGGCCTCAACCTGCTGGGCGTCAGCAGCTATCTGACCATGGCCCTGTGGGGCGCGGTGTTGATCTTGTTTATCGCGTTACAGAATCGAAAAGCCTAGGAGAAAAATAATGGCGAGCTATTTTATTGGCGTAGATGTCGGCACCGGAAGTGCGCGCGCTGGGGTATTCGATCTCAACGGCCATATGGTCGGGCAGGCCAGCCGGTCTATCGACCTGTATCGGCCGAAGGCCGACTTTGTTGAACAGTCCTCGGACAATATCTGGCAGGCGGTGTGCAACGCGGTGCGCGATGCGGTCAATCAGGCCGACATCAACCCGATTCAGGTCAAAGGGCTGGGCTTCGACGCTACCTGTTCGCTGGTGGTGCTGGACAAAGAGGGGAAGCCGCTGACCATCAGCCCTTCCGGCCGTACCGAACAGAACATTATCGTGTGGATGGATCACCGGGCCATCACCCAGGCCGAGCGCATTAACGCCACCAAACACCGGGTGCTGGATTTCGTCGGTGGCATCATCTCACCGGAAATGCAGACCCCCAAAATGCTGTGGCTGAAGCAGCATATGCCGACCACCTGGGCCAACGCCGGTTACCTGTTTGATCTGCCGGACTTCCTCACCTGGCGCGCCACTCAGGACGCCACCCGTTCGCTGTGTTCGACGGTGTGCAAATGGACTTATCTCGGCCATGAACAGCGCTGGGACAAAAGCTATTTCAAACAGATTGGGCTGGAAGACGTATTGGAACACGATGCCGCCAAGATTGGCAGCGACGTCAAAATGATGGGTGAACCGCTCGGTCACGGCCTGACCCAGCGCGCCGCCAGTGAGATGGGGTTGATTGCCGGCACCGCGGTCAGCGTGTCGATCATTGATGCCCACGCCGGTACTCTCGGCACGCTGGGGGCTACCGGGGCTTCCGGTGAAGTGGCCGACTTTAACCGCCGCGTCGCACTGATCGGCGGCACCTCGACCGGTCATATGGCGATGTCGCGCACCGCACGCTTTATCCCCGGCGTGTGGGGGCCGTATTACTCGGCCATTCTGCCGGAATACTGGCTGAACGAAGGCGGCCAGTCCGCCACCGGCGCGCTGATTGACCACATCATCCAGTCACATCCTTGTTATCAGGAGCTGCTGGCGCAGGCTAAAACCCAGGGGCAGACCATCTATGAGGTGCTGAATGCCCTGCTGCGCCGTATGGCGGGCGAGCCGGAGGATATTGCCTACCTGACCAAAGACATTCATATGCTGCCGTATTTCCACGGCAACCGCTCGCCGCGCGCCAATCCGACGCTGACCGGTACCCTGACCGGGCTGAAGCTGTCACGCACCCCGGAAGACATGGCGTTGCACTATCTGGCGACCATCCAGGCCATCGCGCTCGGTACCCGCCATATTATCGAAACCATGAACCAAAGCGGTTACAGCATCGATACCATCATGGCCAGCGGCGGTGGTACCAAGAACCCGATTTTCGTGCAGGAACATGCCAATGCCACCGGCTGTGCCATGCTGCTGCCGGAAGAGAGCGAGGCGATGCTGTTGGGCGGCGCGATGATGGGCACCGTGGCGGCCGGGGTGTTCGACAGCCTGCCGGAAGCGATGAGTGCCATGAGCCGTATCGGTAAAACCGTGACGCCGCAGACCAACAAGATCAAACGCTATTACGATCGTAAATACCGCGTGTTCCATGAGCTGTATAACGACCATATGAAATACCGCCAACTGATGCAGGAGGACGCCTGATGCAGCAGGAATGGCAACGGGCAACGCAGGCCTGGGAAATCTACAGCCGGGAGTTGGCCCAATTGGGGCAACGCATCGACCCACAGACCTGGCAACGGCTGCTGACCCTGCTGGCGGAGTGCCGGGGTAAAATTGTGGTCACCGGCGTTGGCACCTCCGGCATCGCCGCACGCAAGGTTGCCCATATGCTGGCCTGCGTGGAGCGACCGGCTATTTACCTGAATGCCACCGACGCGGCGCACGGCGACCTGGGTTTTCTGCGCGGCGATGATCTGATGATTTTGATTTCGCGCGGCGGCAATTCCGACGAGTTGACCCGACTGCTGCCGACGTTGCAGGCCAAGGGCGTGCCGCTGATTGGCGTGACGGAGAATCCGGACTCGGCGATCGCTCAGGCATCACAGCTTGTGATCCGCACTGGGGTGGAAAATGAGATAGATCCGCTGAATATGCTGGCAACTACCTCTATCGTGCTGGTGTTGGCGATTTTCGACGCGGCCTGTGCCTGCCTGATGGAGCGCAGTGGCTACAACAAGGAAACGCTGCTGGCGGTTCACCCGGGCGGTGATGTCGGCAAGCGTTTACTGCAGGGGCATTAAGGTAACAGGGCTCAGCATGCTGAGCCCCTACACACATGCCGAGCCCGTAATCATTATCAAGCCTTGTTAATCGCCTCGATAATCACCAACTGATCGCTCAAACGCTTTTTCACCAGCGGATCGCTGGCGGCACTCAACTGCGCCTGTAGCGCGGCCTGTTGCTGCTGACGTGCCTTCGGCTCGCTGAACAGCAAGCCTTTCACGTTGAATGACGCCACGTTGCCGTAACGCCCATCTTCACTAGTGGGTACGCTGATTTTGCCGTCGTTAAGCAGCTTTTCGACGATCTTGCGCTCACGATCATAACCTTCCAGCCCGACCAACTGCCAGCGCTGCACCGCCTGCCCCTGATACTGGCCTTTTTTCACCTCGGTCAGATAACGGATGGTCAGATTGCGGATGGTACCGGCCTCTTCACCGTATTCCACCTTGCTGTCAGACAGCACCGGGAACTGCATGCCTTCCAGCGCGCCGCCTTTTTGCGTCAAGTGCCCCATACGGTAGCTGTTCATCCCCAGACGGATTGGCGTGCTGTCGGTCACCGGCGTGCCGTCGGCCATCCGCAGGTCCAGGATGCGCTGCCCGGCCGGCTGGCGCAGGTCGATTTTGTAGGTCACGCCATCGAAGAAGTCATTGGTCGAGTATTTCGATGCGCGGCGCTGCGGGTTAAAGCTGTAGGTCACGTCGCCATCATGCAGCTGATTGAAATAGCCTGCCGACCATTCCATGTACTTCTTCAGTTCTTTGCCGCTGAGCTGATAAACGGTGATTTCACCACCGGCATATTGGTAGTTGAAGGCAATGTCCTTGGCGGTGATGGTACCGACGTTCAGCTTCGGCCGGTCGTTATCAATCTGCAACGCGATCACCTGCGCCTGCGGCGCATAGTAATGCCCGGTTTCCTGATACAGCTTGCTGATGCCGGTATCCTGAACATGCACCTGCGGAATGCCCTTCACCGCATCCGGCGGCACCAGATCCTGGCCGCTGAGCTGGGCAATCGGCCGATTGGCATTGGCCCGCAGGATCTTGTGGTACGGCTGATAAATCTCTTCGAGTTTTTTATCCGAGGCGATGCCTTTGATCGGGTAGGTGTAACTGTCTTTGTTGATCAGCACGTACTTGCCGTTGTGCTGCTCAAACTGCAGATCGATGCGTGACAACGCGCGACCATATTTGTCCGGTTCGGTGACGATCACACCGTTAATCACTTCTTTATCGACTTTTACGTGCATATGTCCGGCGACGATCGCCGCCAGCTCCGGGTTAGCCCGGGCAATATCGCCCACGCCGGTGCCCGGCCGCTGGTTCTCGTTGTCGATCCCCATGTGTGCCACCAGCACGATGGCGTCCACCTGTCCCTGGATCTGCTGGATCACCTGCTTCACCGCCTGAACCGGATCGGTAAAGTTCAGCCCTTTCACCCGGTCGGTGCCTTTGGCGAATTCAGCGGTCATCGGCGTATCCATGCCGATAATGCCGATTTTCACCCCCTGGCGCTCAATGATTTTATACGCCGGCAGGTAGGGTTTACCGCTGTCCCATAGAATGTTGCCAGCCAGTGCCGTGCCCTTGAACTGGTTAAGTGAAGTGGAAAGCGGTTTGAGGCCGAAGTCGAATTCGTGATTGCCCATCACCCAGACGTCATAGTCCAGCGCGTTAAAGCCGAGGATCATCGGGCTGGTTTTGTCGTTCTTAAAGGTCTCGACAAAGTTGCCCTGAATGGTGTCACCGGCATCGACCAGGATCACGTTCGGTTGTTGGGCGCGTACCTGATGCACCTGAGTGGCGATCTGGCTCAGGCTACCGGCCAGATTGGCGGTGTCGGTAGAATAATCCCAGGGCACAAAGGTGCCGTGCAGATCAGAGGTGCCGAGAATGGTGATATTGACAGGTTCAGAGGCCATCGCAGAGGTACCCAGGCAAAGCAAAACAGCAAGGAGTGTCTTTTTCATTTATTTAATTATAGGAAGGGAAACGAAAAGGAATCATGCGATCTGGAACACAAGCTTGCCAGTATCTTTGCAAGGTAAAAAATAAAATTGGGAGGTGGATCAATGAATACCTCCCTATTTAACCCTCTATGCCCTAAATAATTGGCGTTGTATCAAGGCCGCTTGTAGGGGCGCTGCATGCCGCGCCCGAATTAACGGGGATAGGGCATGTAGATATCGAAACGGTGACTTTTTGTTGTCGACGCCGCATGTGCCTGTACGTTAGCCAACGGCGGGGCATAATCCGGGCGTTTCACCACCACGCGCTTGGTTGCCAGGCGGCGTGCCGGTTCCAGCAGGCCATCGGCGTCATCGTCGCTGCCCACCAGCGACTGGAACACCCGCATCTCCTTTTTCACCAGCGCACTTTTCTGCTTGTGCGGGTACATCGGATCGAGATACACCACCTCCGGCCGGGGATCAATATCACCCAACGCCGTCAGGCTGGAGGCATGCAACAGCGTCATGCGTTCGCGCAACCATGGGCCGATCTCTGCGTCCTGATAGCCGCGCTGCAGGCCGTCATCCAGCAATGCCGCCACCACCGGATTCCGCTCCAGCATCCGCACCCGGCAGCCCAGAGACGCCAGTACAAAGGCATCGCGCCCCAGACCGGCAGTGGCATCCACCACGTCAGGCCGGTAACTGCCCTTGATGCCGACTGCCTTCGCCACCGCTTCACCGCGCCCGCCGCCAAATTTGCGCCGATGGGCCATAGTGCCGGAGACGAAATCGACGTAGATCGCCCCGAGTTTGGGTTCGTCACGCTTGCGCAGCTCCAGCCGTTCGGGCGTCAACACCAGCGCCATCAGCGCCTCGTCGTCCGAAGTTAACTGCCAGCGCTGCGCCAGAATAGACAAGGCGCCGGGGTCGGCGCCTTCTTCACACAATAAACACACGCTCACCGGTGGGGTTATCCTTTAATGCCGTAATGGCGCAGCATAGCATCCAGCTGCGGCTCACGGCCACGGAAGCGTTTGAACAGTTCCATCGGCTCTTCCGAACCGCCGCGCGACAGGATGTTGTCGAGGAAGGATTTACCGGTTTCAGCGTTGAAAATCCCCTCTTCCTCAAAGCGCGAATAGGCATCGGCCGACAGCACTTCCGCCCACAGGTAGCTGTAGTAGCCCGCCGCGTAACCACCAGCGAAGATATGGCTGAAAGCATGTGGGAAACGGCCCCAGCTTGGTGAAGGTACCACCGCCACCATTTTCTTCACTTCCGCCAAGGTTGGCAGGATCTGCGCGCCTTTTTCCGGGCTGTATTCGGCGTGCATGCGGAAGTCGAACAGACCGAATTCCAACTGACGCAGAATAAACAGCGCCGCCTGGTAGTTTTTGGCGGCCAGCAGCTTGTCGAGCATCTCTTTCGGCAACGGCTCGCCGCTTTGATAGTGGCCGGAGATAAACGCCAGTGCTTCCGGCTCCCAGCACCAGTTTTCCATAAACTGGCTTGGCAGTTCGACCGCATCCCATGGCACACCGCTGATGCCGGAAACGCCGGCGGTGTCGATCTGGGTCAGCATATGGTGCAGACCGTGGCCGAACTCGTGGAACAGCGTGGTCACTTCGTTATGGGTGAACAGCGCCGGTTTGTCGCCCAGCGGACGGTTGAAGTTACAGGTCAGGTAAGCGACCGGCTTTTGCAGCTCGCCGTTGGCCTTGCGCAGGCTGCCGACGCAGTCGTCCATCCATGCCCCGCCGCGCTTGTTTTCACGCGCATACAGGTCAAGGTAGAAGCTGCCGCGCAGTTCGCCGTTGGCGTCGAACAGGTCAAAGAAGCGCACCTCTGGATGCCAGGTATCAACATCCTTGCGCTCTTTGGCGGTGATGCCATAAATGCGTTTGACCACTTCGAACAAGCCTTCCACCACCCGCTGTTCCGGGAAGTACGGGCGCAGTTGCTCGTCGCTGATTGAGAACAGGTGTTGCTTTTGTTTTTCGCCGTAATAGGTGATGTCCCAGGCTTCCAGCTCATCCACACCGTAATGCTGTTTGGCGAAGGCGCGCAGCTGTGCCAGCTCCTGCTCGGCCTGCGGACGGGCACGCTTGGCCAGATCGCTGAGGAAACCGAGCACCTGCTCCGGGTTTTCCGCCATTTTGGTCGCCAGCGATTTGTCGGCGTAGCTGTCAAAGCCCAGCAGTTGGGCCAATTCGTGGCGCAACGCCAGCGTTTCTGCCATCACGTCGCTGTTGTCCCACTTACCGGCATTCGGCCCCTGATCGGAGGCGCGGGTAGCGAAGGCGCGATACATCTCTTCACGCAGGGCGCGGTTGTCGCCGTAGGTCAGTACCGGCAAATAGCTCGGCATATCCAGCGTCAGTAGCCAGCCGTCCTGCTCTTTGGCCTGTGCCATCGCCTGAGCCTGGGCCAGCGCGCTTTCCGGCAGGCCGCTCAGCTCGGCTTGATCGGTGATCAACTTGCTCCAGCCCATGGTGGCATCGAGCACGTTGTTGCTGTAGGTAGAACCCAGCTCGGACAGACGTGCGACGATTTCGCCGTAGCGACGCTGTTTTTCCGGCGACAGGCCGATGCCTGACAGCTCAAAATCACGCAGCGCATTTTCTACCGACTTGCGCTGTGGCGCGGTCAGCTTTTCGAACCCGGCCCCTTCTTTCAGGCTGCGGTAAGCCTGGTACAAGCCTTCGTGTTGCCCTACCCAGGTACCGTATTCAGACAGCAACGGCAGCGCCTGCTCATAGGCAGCCCGCAGCTCCGGGCTGTTTTTTACCGAGTTCAAATGCCCCACCGGCGACCAGATGCGAGACAGGCGATCGTCAGACTCCGCCAGCGGCTGACACAGGTTATCCCAGGTAAACGGCCCCGGCTGCGCGACAACGCGCTCTACCGCAGCGCGGCAATCGGCCAACGCGGATTGCACCGCAGGCACGATATCTTCTGGGCGAATGGCGGAAAACGGTGGCAGGGAAAACGGGGTCAGCAACGGATTTGTCATAGGGCAGTCCTGATTAGCGTTGGGGCCCGCCGCAGCGGGCAGGCCTTAAAATGCGTATGAATATCTAACATGGAGCCAAGCAGCAGGAAAATCAATGGCCGGGCGTTGATAGATAGTGCCTTGCACCGCATTCAGCAGGATCTGCACCGCCAGCGCAGCCCGATGATCGTCGTCTATGACTTAACAATCATTTCCCGCTATCGAGTTTGCTACCCGGCGCGCCAATATCTGTACTCGTTTTGGGTGATGAGTCTTTTATCGTCACTTTAGGCAACTCACCATATTTCACCTGTGTGTCTTTAAGCAGGACAATAATCTCATTGGTGATGTCATCTTTTTTATCTGCAGCAAGAACGGTCGCCTTATCCATCACCATATCCAATTTGTGATTCACCCGATAATCTTCGATTACCGCAGTGATCGCCTTGATACTCTGCTCACGGGCATTGTTCTGTTCACCCTGCCATAGTTGATTCAGCGCCAAACTATCGGCAGCACGACTCTGCTGCTGTTGGGCCTCCGGCATCGTTTTATATTTGGCCTGAGCTTCATTATTAGCCTGGATTAAAACATTCCTGACCTGTTGGTTATGCTCAAACTCCTGTTTCCCCACTGGCGAGTCACTCAATGTTTTGGCTACGTCAACGTAGGCCATTTTGGGGGAAGTCAAAGCCATCTGATCGCATCCGCTCAAGAGGGCCGCCACTACGCCCAGAAGTAAGAGTTTTTTAACCTGTGAGCCATTCGTTCTTTTCATAACCTTAACCTCAATAATTTCTCTTCACAGAATGTGAAATTAAATACAAAAAAATAAGCAATCAGCCGCCCTGACGTGACTGATTGCTTAGTGTGTGAATACCTGTCAGAAGTTGTATTTCACTCCGACCATTGCGGAAGCATCGCTATACCCTTTGTCCCCGACCTGAACCCCAACGTCTCCCCACAGGTTAAGACGTGGGCTGATCTGGCCTTCAACACCGGTTTTCACTTCCCCGATATTGCGGGTACCAGACTGATACTCACTCATGCCGTCCATTCGGGTACCGAAACTTTGCGTATTGTGGATCCAGTTCACTTCAACAAAAGGCTGGAAGGTTCTGTCTTTACCGTCATCGACTTTGCTGTGTCCTTTCAGGTAAGTACGCACACCCAGACGAGTCTGGAGATTGCCGTCACCCTCACCACTGACACGGGTACCATTGCTTTCGCGGTGGTCATCGGCCCGCACGCCCATCCAGATAGCCTGCGCCTGAGGCTGAATAAACCATTCATTCAGTGAACCCTGGCTACCGGCAAACTCGCCGAGTTTGTGCGTGTAACCCATCTCAAGCGACGCGGTTATCCCACTCGATTTGTAGGACTCACCCTGAATATCCTGACCGTCCACCGAGTTGTTAAACCAGCTGTACTGCGCCCAACTGTCCAGATAAGCACCTTGTTTGCTCTCATTATTCTGATACCAGGTCGCGTAAAGCCCCGCACTGTAGCCGTCGACAGAACCTTTTGAATGGTATCCGGTGCTGTTCGAATCGGTATTGCTGCTGTTATTGCCGTAACCGGCCATCACACCGAGATGCCAGCGCTGCAGGCCATCCGGGCTCCACTGGGCAATATCTCCGCCCAGTTGCGTGACGTAACGGTTACTTTGGGTATCAAGCTGACCACTGGAGTCAGTCCAGCCGTTATGCCCACCGACCTGACGCAACCACATGCTGGTGACCTTCTGCTCGCCGGTCAGCGCATCGGTGTACTGCGTTTCACCCAGGCGGTCGTGCAGTCGGGTGATAAACATGCTGTTCGCCGCAGCCAGGTTGGCGGTATAGCTCGCCGATTCCGGACGAATGTTGGCTTTTTTCTGCGGATCTTCTGCCGGTACGGTGGTATCCAGGCTGGTCAGGAACCAGTCAGCGCCTTTCTTCGTCAGGCTGTAGTCATAGACTCCGGCAACAATACGGCCCGATTTGGTGAAGGTCCCATCGGACTGGCCTTTGACTTCCACCACACGGATACCTTCTACCGTTTGCGCACCGCCGCCCCCGACATTATTCACCTTAACAAAGGTGTTCCCGCTGGTATTGCCGTTGACCAGAAGCTTGTCGGTAACGGATGAGTCATTACCCAGTACGGTGTTCAGTACCAGCGTCCCGCCCTGACCGTTCCAGTTATTGGCCGTGAGCGTGCGTCCGGCCGTCATCGGTGAAGCAGGCGCGACATAGTTGAGGGTACCGGCGAGGTTAACGTCGTCGACCAGCGAGTCCGCCGTCATGTTCCAGCGGCTGGCTGCATCGATGTTGACATCCGTTGGATCAATCCAGCCGGTCAGGCTCGCGCCATTGCGCAGAGACAAAGCTGTATCGTCTTTGGCAATGATATTACTGACCAGTTGTGCGCCACCTTTGCTGCCATCGAGCACCAGTTCACCGCCGTCGATATAGGTGTTGCCCGTCCAGTCGGTTTTACCCGTCAGTACGGTCTCGCTGTCACCCTGTTTGACCACCTCACCTTTGCCATTGATGTTGTTATTCATCGTGCCGGCAGCATCATCGAGTACCAGCTTGCCGTCGGTGGTGATCGCGCTGCTGCCCAGACCCTCGACATCATTGAGGCTGACCGTCGCGCCGGTGGCGATATTGGTGTCGGCCATCAGCCCGGTGTTTGCGCCCTGCACGTCCAGCGTGCCGCCATTGACTTTCAGCTTGCCTGCGCCGGTCAGCGATCCGGCCGAGGTACCGCCGTTGCTCACATTCAGCGTGCCACCGTTGATATTCAGCGTCGAACCCGCCGCGCCGTTAAGGGCGCCAATAGTCTGCAACTTGCCGTTCAGGTCAAACCCGCCTGAAGCCGCCAGATTCAGTTTGCTGGTCTGGCCCAGCGCATTGTCGGCTTCGGAACGTAGCGTACCGGCTTTCACACTCGTTTCACCGCGGTAGTCGTTAGTGGTGTTAGACAGTGACACCACCCCCGTACCGGCATCAATTGCCAGGCTGCCGTTGCCGGTAATTTTGGCCGACATATCCGCCGCCGCCCCGCTCGTCCCGCTATCTTGGGCCAATGTCAGCGTCTGATCCGCCTGCAGATCAAGCTCGGTCAGGCCGTAGTTCACATACAGGCCATCCGCCGCCGTACCTGAGGTCAGGCGGTAATCATAAGTGCCACGGGCCACAATCTGGCCATTCTGGCTGATGTCAGACTGTCGTGCCTCGGTAATGGCATTACCGTCCTGATCGACCAGTTTGATGGCCCCCCCGCTGCCTTTGGTCACCTTCGAGCCGACCAGTTTTACACTCACGTTGGCGTCATCCTGCATCAGCAGATTGACCGAGTTGTCGGTATCCCTGCCGCCAGGAACGTAAGGCTTGGGAAGATTAATACGTACCGTACCGGCGTGGCTGACATCCAGCGTATTGGCCGTGATCAGACTGGTTGCCACGCTTTGTTCCGGTGCCGACGCATTGAACAGCAGGGTGCCGCCGTTAATGGTCAGCCCCCCGATATGCTGATCGCCATCACCGACGGTGGTCACGTTGCCATTGCCCGCTTCAAGCGTCGCTCCGGTCAGTGCCGTGGTGTTGTCATCGGCCAGCGTGAAGGTGTTGTCCGTCAGCACCACTGTACCGGCAAAGTTGGCTCCCACGCCGCTACCAAACGAGAACGCCTGGTTGGCATTGGAGGCATTCAACGTACCGCTGCCGGTCAGCGCATTATCGAAGCTGAAGGCCCCTGTGGTGAGGGTATTCACCACGCCACCCGCCGCAATAGCCACCGTACCGCTGCCCAGGTTATCGGTGCTGCTGGTCGCGCTATCCGCCACCGCCAGCGTGCCCGTATCGGTCACCTGCCAGTCGCCGGTGTAGGCGCTATTATCCGCGGTGATGGTGGCCTGCGCCCCACTGACCCGGGTGCTGCCCGCGCCTGCCAGTTGATTATCGAAGACGCTCGCCGAAGCCAGCGCCAGATCCAGCGTCGCCCCACCAGCGATATTGACCGTGCCGCTGCCTGCGCCGTCGGTATCCGTCAGTTGCAATACGCCACCCGAAACGGTGGTGCCACCACTGTAGCTGTTGGCCTGATCGACAGTCAGCGTGCCGCTGCCGTTTTTGGTCAGCACACCCACGCCGTTGAGCGCATTGGCCAGCGTCCAGTCGGTGGTGGTGTCCACATTAAAGGTGCCGCTGTTATTGATCGCCGCCGTGCCCAGGTTGCTGGCCTGCGTCGCCGTCAGGCGCGTGCCTGCCGCCAGGTTCCAACTGCCGGACAGCGCGTTATTACCGGCCAAAGTCACGTCGGCGGCGTTGTTCAACTCAACCACACCGGTTCCGGCGATGGTGTTATCCAGCGTGCCGCTGGTGCCGTTTAACGTCAGTGTGCCGTCGGTGGTGATCGCGCTGCTGCCCAGACCATCAACATTATTGAGGCTGACCGTCGCGCCGGTAGCGATATCCGTGCCTGCGGTCAGCCCGCTGTTCGCGCCCTGCACGTCCAGCGTACCGCCCGTGACATTCAACTGACCTGCGCCAGTCAGCGCACCCAGCGAGGTACCGCCATTGCTCAGGTTCAGCGTGCCACCGTTGATATTCAGCGTCGAGCCCGCCGCGCCGTTCAGCGCCCCCAGAGTCTGCGTCTTGCCATTGAGGTCGAATCCTGTGGTGTCGGCCAGATTCAGTTGGCTGGTCTGCCCCAGTGCGTTGTCCGATTCAGAGCGCAATGTGCCCGAGTTCACACTCGTTTCACCGGTGTAATCACTGAGCGCGTTAGACAGTGACAACGCCCCCGTACCGGCATCAATCGCCAGGTTGCCACTGCCGGTAACTTTGGCCGACATATCCGCCGCCGCCCCGCTCGCCCCGCTATCTTCGGCCAGTGTCAGGGTCTGGCCTGCCTGCAGGTCCAGCTCTTTCAGACCGTAGTTCACATACAGACCGTCCATTGCCGGGCCTGAGGTCAGACGGTAGTCGTAGGTCGCACGCGCCACGATGTTGCCGTTCTGGCTGATATCAAGCTGGCGTGGTGCCGTAATGACCTTGCGATTTTGGTCGGTCAGGGTAATGGCACCACCGCTGCCGCTCACCGAGCTCGCCTTAACCAGTTGAACGCCGACGTTGGCCTCATCCTGCATCAGCAGATTGACCGTGTTTGGCGTATCCGGCGGGCTTGGGGTAAACGGCATCGGCAGATTCAGACGCACCGTACCGGCATGGCTGACATCTTCCTTCACCGCCGTGATCAGGCTGGTTGCCACGATCTGTTCCGGTGCCGACGCATTAAACTGCAGGGTACCGCCGTTAATGGTCAGCCCGCCGATATGCTGATCGCCATCACCGACGGTGGTCACGTTGCCATTGCCTGCTTCAAGCGTCGCTCCGGTCAGTGCCGTGGTGTTGTTATCGGCCAGCGTAAAGGTGTTGTCCGTCAGCACCACTGTACCGGCAAAGTTGGCTCCCACGCCGCTGCCAAACGAGAACGCCTGGTTGGCATTGGAGGCATTCAACGTACCGCTGCCGGTCAGCGCATTATCGAAGCTGAAGGCCCCTGTGGTGAGGGTATTCACCACGCCACCCGCCGCAATAGCCACCGTACCGCTGCCCAGGTTATCGGTACTGCTGGTCGCGCTATCCGCCACCGCCAGCGTGCCCGTATCGGTCACCTGCCAGTCGCCGGTGTAGGCGCTATTATCCGCGGTGATGGTGGCCTGCGCCCCACTGACCCGGGTGCTGCCCACACCGGCCAGTTGATTATCGAAGACGCTCGCCGAAGTCAGCGCCAGATCCAGCGTCGCCCCACCAGCGATATTGACCGTGCCGCTGCCTGCGCCGTCGGTATCCGTCAGTTGCAATACGCCACCCGAAACGGTGGTGCCACCACTGTAGCTGTTGGCCTGATCGACAGTCAGCGTGCCGCTGCCGTTTTTGGTCAGCACACCCACGCCGTTGAGCGCATTGGCCAGCGTCCAGTCGGTGGTGGTGTCCACATTAAAGGTGCCGCTGTTATTGATCGCCGCCGTGCCCAGATTGCCGGCCTGCGTTGCCGTCAGGCGCGTGCCTGCCGCCAGGTCCCAACTACCGGACAGCGCGTTATTGCCTGCCAAAGTCACGTCGGCGGCGTTGTTCAGCTCAACCACACCGGTACCGGCGATGGTGTTGTCCAGCGTACCGCTGGTGCCGTTTAACGCCAGTGTGCCGTCGGTGGTGATCGCGCCGCTGCCCAGACCATCAACATCATTGAGGCTGACCGTTGCGCCGGTGGCGATGTGGGTGCCTGCGGTCAGGCCGCTGTTCGCGCCCTGCACGTCCAGCGTACCGCCCGTGACATTCAACTGACCTGCGCCAGTCAGCGCACCCAGCGAAGTGCCGCCATTGCTCACATTCAGCGTGCCGCCGTTGATATTCAGCGTCGAGCCCGCCGCGCCGTTCAGCGCACCCAGGGTCTGCGTCTTGCCATTGAGGTCAAATCCGGTGGTATTGGCCAGATTCAGCTTGCTGGTCTGCCCCAGCGCGTTATCGGTACCTGCCCGCAACGTGCCCGCTTTCACGCTGGTCTCGCCGGTATAATCGTTGGTGGCATTGCTCAGTGTCAGAGTGTCAGTCGCATCGATAGCCAGATTCCCGGCACCGGTCAATTTGGCATGCAGCTCATCGGCCCCCGAAGAAGCTGAAGTATCCCCCGATAGCGTGGTCGTCTGGTTGGCTTGCAGCGCCAACTGGGTCAGACGGTAAGAGGCGTACAACCCATCAACGGTGCTGCTGCCTGCCGCACGAGTATCGAGGCCGTATGAATAGGTGCCGATGGCGACCGTATTACCGCCCTGAACGACGTTCGACGTGCCCGATGTCAGGACATTGCCAGCCAGATCCTTAAGCACCAGGTTGTCCGCCGAACCACTCACCGTGTTAGCAGAGACCAGGCGCCGGGTGGTGCCTTCGTCCTGCGCCAACAAATTGCCCGAACTGCCCGCATCTTGCGGATCCAATTCGACACTGCCCGTGGTCAGTGCCAGAGTATTAGCCGTCACGGTGCCAGTCGGCAGATTTCGCAGATTCAGCGTGCCACCGTTAAAGGTCAGGTTACCGATAGTCTGGTTGCCCACACCTGCCGTGGTCAGGTTACCCGCCCCCATTTCCAACGTCGCATGGGTCAGGGCCGCGGTATTATCGCCGGACAAATCAAAGGTGTTGTTGGTCAGCACCATGGTGCCGGTAAAGCCGGTGCCCACGCCGCTGCCGAAGGAGAATGCCTGCCCACCGCTGGCCGCATTCAGCAGGCCGCCGCCGGTCAGTAGGTTGTTAAAGCTGAATATCCCCGTCGTGTTGATATTCACCACCCCCCCCGCCGCGATATCGACCCCACCGCCTCCCAGGTTGGTATTACTGTTTGTGGCGCTATTGGCCACGGCCAGCGAACCGCCGGAAGTAATACGCCAGTCACCGGTGTAGGCCGAGTTGGCACCGGTGATGGTGGCCTGTGCTCCGCTTACGGTGGTAATACCCGCGCCGGTCAGCAGATTGTCGAAGATACCGGCCGAGGTGAACGCCAACTCCAGACCTGCCGTCGTGGCCACATTCACCGCACCGGAACCCGCGCTGTCGGCGTCGGTCAGTGTCAGCAGCCCATCCGCGATAGTGGTGCCACCGCTGTAGGTCTTGGCTCCGGCCAATACCAGTGTGCCGGCATCGGACTTGGTCAGTGCGCCTGCGCCATCAACCGTACCGGTTAACGTCAGCGTAGTGCCGCCGTTCACAGCCAGCGTTGCGCCACCCGCATTGAACGTGGTGCTGCGTGAGGAGGTCAGCGTCGCTGTGGTTGCCAGCGTGCCGCCATTAAGACTCAGAGTGCCCGTGTCGGCGCCGAGGTTGGCGTCGCTTGAGATCTGCAGGATCCCGCCATTAATGGCCGTGCCACCACTGTAAGTATTGCTGCCGGTCAGCACCAGCGTACCGGCGTCGGTTTTGGTTAACTTCCCGCTGCCATCGACAATCCCCTCGAGCGTCAATGTGCTGCCGTTGTCGATATCCAGCGTACCGCCACCCGCAGCCAGCGTTGTGGCACGCGCCGAGGCATAGGTATGGGTTACTTCCAGCGTACCGCCATCCAGACTCAATGCGCCCGTGGTCGCACCGAGACCCGCATCGCTGGAGACACTCACCGTACCACCATTAATCGCCGTGCCACCGCTGTAAGTATTGGTGCCGCCAAGCACCAGCTTACCGGCGTCGGTTTTGGTTAACTTACCCGCACCGTCGACAACACCGCTCATCGTCAGCGTCTGGTTGGCATCAATATCGAACGTTCCCCCTTTGGCATTGAGGGTGGTCGCGCGCGTCGTCGTGAAGGAGCCTGTGGTTTCCAACGTACCGCCATCCAGGCTTAGCGCGCCGGCATTGCTACCGAGGTTGCTGTCGCTTGCCACGCTCAGCGTACCGCCGTTAATAGCCGTCCCGCCGCTCCAGGTATTGGCGCCGGTCAGTATCAATTTGCCCGGGTCCATCTTCGTCAGGCGGGTGTTCCCCTGCAGCACAGAGCCGATGGTCGCGCTGTAACCTGCCCCCGCATCACTGCCGTCGCCAACGCGGACGGTGGTACTGCCGGTGCCGGAAGCCGTTTCAAGCAGCGTTATCGCGCCGCCGTTAACCGAGTAGCCATTGACCGCAAACTGGATGCCGCTGGTCGAAATAGGCCCCTGGCTGGTATCCACCGTGACCGGTGCGCCCGCGCCCTGGAAGATAACGAATGAGGTAGGGGTATAGGTCGAGTTAATCGAACTGCTGGCATCGCCCCACGACTGGTTAGCCAGGTTTCGGCTCCACACCCCCGCGCCGCCATCCGCGACACCGTTGTTGTAGTCCGCCGGGTTGCTGCCATCCCAGACCGCCGTCAAAATACCGGTGGTGTTAATCAGGTTGATTTGCCCCGGAACGCCGGTCTGCAATGCGACGGTGGTTGACGGAGGCATATTGCCCAGTGCCAGACCGTTATTGGTCAGGGTGCCGTCATAGTTGAAGATACGGTAGATGCCCGGGTCAAATGAGCCCCCGGTCGGTATATTGACATCAAGGCGACCATCGAGAGTCAGATTGCCTTTAACATTGGTCAGGCTGTTTTGCGGGGCGCCGTTGAGCGTACCGAAGGTATAACGCAAGATTGAGGTGCCGTTGAGCGCCAGATTGCCTTTGATCGTCAAGGTCCCGCCAGTACCATTGGTGCTGCCCGGCGTCAGAATGCCATCATTGGCAATGGACACATTGCCGCCAATAATGCCGGTACCGCCGAGACTGGCCCCCCCAGAGACCATCGTGTCCCCCGTCGCCGCCGACTGATCGCCATTGATGGTCAGCCGACCGGCGGACACTCTGGTGGTGCCTTTATAGGTATTGTTGCCCGTCAGGATCAGGTTACCCGGCCCCATTTGCAGCAAGCCACCGGTGCCCGACACAAAATCGTTAAACGCCATGGCATCGCTGCGGTTGAAGGCCAGAGTGCCATTGTTGAGGATATCGCCGACCAGCGAACCGGTGGTGCCACCATTGCCCAACTGCAGCGTGCCTGCATTGATGGTGGTGAGACCGCTATAGGTATTGGCCCCCGTCAGGACGGTGGTGCCAGTGCCGTTTTGTTGTAGATTGCCAGAGCCGGAGATCACACCGCCAAAGGTGTAACTATCGCTGCGTTTGAAAGCAAGATTACTGTTGTTAGTGATGTCACCGGCTATCGAACCCGACGCGCCGCCATTACCTATCTGCAACGTACCCGCGCTGATCGTTGTGCCACCGGTCTGGGCCAGGTTGCTGGTAATGGCGGTAGTACCGGTGCCGTTCTGCTGCACCGAACCCGCCCCCGAAACTGGTGCACCATAGCTGAAAAGATCGCTGCGGTTAAAAGACAGCACGGCTCCTGCGCCAACGTTGACAGCGCCACCAAGGTTGCCAACCGTCCCCCCATCGCCTAACTGTACCGTCCCGGCGTATATCACCAAACTACCGCCAAAACCGTTATCGGCAGCAATCACCAGGGTACCCGCCCCGTTTTTTCTGAATGTCGAACTCCCTGACTGGTAGCCGGTCATAGTGACGGTTTCGTCCGGCTGCACAATAATTGTTCCGCCACCCAATCCCGGCTGCCAATAAATGCCCTGCGAGAGAGTAAAGCTGCCAATGGTCTGTATGACAGGAAAGTCATGAAGAGTGATCGTACCGGTACCAAAGCTATTCGTGGAGTTAACCTGGACTGTCGCCCCAGCCACATCTGTACCACCGCTGTAAGTATTGTTACCAAACAGCGCTATATTCGCGCCAGAACCGATAAGTAACCGGCCAGGTCCGGAGACATTTCCATCGACCGTCAAGATGCCACTTAAACCGCCATTACCGCGAAGAGTGATATCACGGCTCATGCGGAAACCCGACGTCGCCACTAGCCAACCGTTATTGAACGTCAGATTACCCGATGCATCCCCGAGATTACTGTCACTGGCAACCCGCAATTGACCACCATTAATTGCAGTGCCACCGCGGTAGGTATTCGTTCCACTCAGAGTGAGGGTTCCACTGCCCTGCGTGACTGCACCGCTGCCGGAAATGACCCCGGCATAGGTGTACCCAGCATTGCGGTTAAAAGCCAGGGTGCCATTGTTGGTAACATCACCCACGAGTGAGCCGTTACCATTTGCGCTACCATCACCTAATTGCAGAGTCCCGCGGTTGATAGTGGTGGTGCCGGTATAGGTATTGTTAGCCGTCAATACCGTGGTGCCATTACCATTTTGCGCCAGCGTACCGGTGCCGGAAATTACCCCGCCATAAGTGACCGCATCGCTTCGGTTGAAGACCAGGCTGCTGTTATTAAGCATCGCGCCGATGCCCAACGACCCCGTTGTCCCACCATCGCCGATCTGTAAAACGCCTGATGAGATGGTCGTTGTGCCGCTGTAACTATTGTTGCCAGTCAGTACCGTGGTACCTGACCCCATCTGCTGGACGGCTCCGTTGCCGGAGATCACACCGTTAAAACTGGCGATATCACTACGATTAAAGGCCAGGGTGCCGTTGTTAAGGATATTGCCGACCACCGAACCCGAAGTGCCACCATTACCGAGTTGCAGATTACCTGCACTGATGGTGGTTCCACCGGTATAAGTATTGGCACCCGTGAGTACCAGTTTGCCCATATCGGTTTTGGTCAAACCCACGCTGCCCTGTAATACCGCGCCAATAGTCGCGACATAGCCATTTCCGGCTGTCGTGCCATCGCCGACTCGAACCGTGGCACTCCCCGCGCCCGTGGTGGTTTCGGCCAGGTTAATGGCGTCGCCGTTGACGCTATAACCGTGGGTCGCAAATTGCATCCCTGTGGACGTCACCCCACCCAGGCTATCGTCAACCGTCACCGTACCAGGAGTGCCCTGGAACACCGCGAAACCAGGACTGTAGACCCCGTTGGTGGCCCCGGAAATATTGGTCCAATTGCTGTTGGCGCCCGCGCCGCTGTTCCAGATGCCGGAGCCCCCGTTCACCGCACCATTGTTCGCATTGCCCGCCGTAGCCCCATCCCAGAAGCGCATATTCGCCAGCGTGTTAATCAGGTTGATCTGGCCTGGTTCCGAGGTCTGTAACGCCGTGTTGGCACCGGCAGGCATGGTACCCAGATTCAGCCCCTGGTCGTGTAACGCGCCCGAATAGCTGATGATGCGGTAAACCCCGGCGCCAAATGCCCCCCCTTCGGTGGTACTGACATTCAGCGTACCGTCCAGCGTGAGGTCTCCCCCCACGGTCGTCAGGTCGTTATACCGCCCCCCAACCACATCGGGCTGGCCGAGGTTATAGTTGAGGATTGAGCCACCAGACAGCAGCAAACTGCGACGAATAGCCAGAGTCCCCGCCGCACCGTCCGAGCTGCCCGGAGCCAGAATGCCGCCGTCCAGCACCCTGACATCACCACCAAGGGTGCCCGAACCGCCCAGCGTGGCACCGGATTCCACGGTGGTCATGCCACTAGCCGCAGTCTGGTCGCCATTGATGTAAAGCGAACCTGCCGCCACCCGCGTCGCACCGGTATAAGTATTGTTACCACTAAGTGTGGTGGTCCCCGTCCCCATCTGGGTAAAGGTGCCGGTACCAGAAATCAGACTACCGAACCCATAAGCATCAGAGCGATTAAAAGCCAGTGCGCCGTTGTTGGTGATATTCCCGCTGCCCAATGCGCCTGAGGTGCCGCCATTGCCGACCTGCAAGGTACCGCCATCAATGAAAACGGCACTGCTCGAGGTATTGGCACCGGCCAACACCAGCGTACCGGTGTTGGTTTTTCGTAATGTAGAGGAGCTGCCGTAGACATCGTTATTGACCGTCAGCGTGGTGGTCGGTGCCACATCGATAGTGGCGCCTCCGGCACCGTTATCGAGACCAATCCGGTTGATGGTCATGCTCTTGGTCGTGGCCAAGGTGCCGTTATTGAGATTCACATTTTTACTGCTGCCAAGACTGGCGGCATTCGACACATAAGCCTTGATCCCCCCCAGCAAAAAAGTGGTGCCGGTATAGGTATTGTTATTGGTTAGTGTCACCGTGCCACCAGGTGTACCTGCACCGTTCAGTGCAAGGTAGCCCCCACCCGAAATCACCCCGTTCAGCGTCACATTGGCGCCATTGAAGGCTTCTATCCAACCGTTACTGTTAAGCGCGATATTGCGAGAGGTGCTGAAATCGGTGGTAGCACGCAGGGTGCCGGCATTGACGAAGCGTATAACGCCGGACGCGTCACCGAGGTTGGCATCGCTTGATACCGACAGCGTCCCGCCCCAGATGTTGGTGCCGCCGGTATAGGTATTTGCACCGGTCAGAATGACGTTCCCGCTATCAACCCCCAAGGCACCCGCCCCAGACACCACACCACTGAGAGTCAATGGAAGCGCGGCGTTGTTACTGCCCACATAAGCGTTAACACCGCTGTCGATAACCACATTACGTGCGGTAGTCAAGGTGGCGCTGGTATGGAAGTTACCGCTACCGGTGAAGTGTAACTGGCCTGACGATGCACCGAGGTTAGCATCATCGGCCACCTGTAATACCCCACTGCGTATCAGGGTGTCGCCGGTGTAGGTGTTAGCACCGCTCAATACTGTGGTGCCGCCATTTTGCTGTACCGCACCGCGACCCGAAATTACGCCAGCGTAAGTGTAGGTATTATTGTGACTGAAGCTCAGCACACCGTTGTTCGTAACGTTACCGGTGATTGAACCCGTCGCGCCACCATTACCGATCTGCAAGGTGCCCGCGTTAATAATGGTGCCACCGGTGTAGGTATTGGTGCCTGCAAGCAGGGTGGTGCCACTACCGTTTTGCTGGAGTTGACCGGAGCCGGAAATCGCTGCGGCAGTGGTATAACTGTTGCTGAGATTAAAGGCGAGGATGCCGTTATTGGTCACCGCACCGCTGCCCAATGCCCCTGAGGTTCCGCCATTGCCAATCTGCAGGGTACCGCCGTTAATCGTGGTTGTGCCGCTATAGGTATTCGCACCCGACAGGATCAGCTTACCGGCACCATCAAAAGTGAAGGCACCGCTTCCGCCGAGGGCTCCGCCCATAATGGCCTGGCCACCCGAGGCAACGTTAACTGTTGCGCCGCCCTGACCCAGGGTGACGCTGCGGGTGGTATTGAACAGACTCCCGGTGACGGCCAGCGTACCGCGAGTTGAGGCATCGCCCAGCGAGAGTGTACCGGTCGACGCGCCAAGATTGGCGTCGGTCGACACCTGCAAGGTACTGTTACCGGAGACGGTGGTGTTCCCCGTGTAGGTATTGACCCCACCCAACACGATAGTGCCGCCGCCCTTAATATCACGGCGGCCACTACCGGCAATGACCGAGTTGATGGTGGCTGTACTGCCACTGCCCGCGCTAATCACCATGGTACCCGAAGCGGAGTTGATGGTGCCGCCGTTCAGGGTATAGCCATTGGTCGCAAACAACAGATCCTGAACGGTAAACGCACTCCCCAGGGTGACGGTTCCCGCCGTCCCGCCGAACTGAGCGCTGTCCCCTGCCAGGTTATTCCAGGGCAAGGTGACCGTACCGTTGAACCATTCACCGCTGGCGAGATCCCAGGTGCCGGATCCGCCCGAGTTCTGCCCCGAAGGCGACCACGAGACCGTCGAAGCTTGCACCGTTCCACACATCATAAACGACGCTAGTATCACTGCGCCGCGGCACACTTTGCTCCTGCCGCTTTTACCACGCCCCCTGGCTAATTCAGAAACCGCCATCCAACATTGTTTTGCTATATTCCAGACAATACGATAAACGCTATTCATAATGTGTTTCACTTTTTAGATGTCGTCCGCTGGCTGGGAACAGACAATGTTGGTGGTGTAGTTGGAAAAATATGTAAATCTGGTCTCAATGGACTCTGTCCTTCAATCACCAGAGAAAACAGACAAATTGATATATTCATCACCCCATGCAGGGGCAGAAGAGGAAACGCGCGCTGAATTAACCATGTAGATACGATCCTGGATAACAACTCCACTTGATTACTTTACTTATTTAATTAATACTAAATAGGTAGACTTAAAATCCAGTCATAATTTAATTTATTAATTTCAACAGGTTATTTAGATGGCAATCTTATTATCTGCTTGCACCCAGTCATAATGGCACTCGTGGCAAATGATTAAACCAGCCTGCGCCGTGCGACTTAAAACCATCGTTAAAAATAGTCAATGAACTCGCGAGAACAAGCTTTCCCTGCTGCTAATGGTGCCTTATCTCACCCTGCATTTAAACCGTGTAATTTGTGTAAATATGAACATGTTTTAATTTTGATTGTATATTTTAGTCGCTTGAAGTAGCACCCCTTCCGTGTATTATTGTTTTTTTCTTTGGATTACCATTGCTATGTCTAAGATAAAAAACACAGGATGCCTGTGGGTGCTTATTATTTGCAGTTTTTTTTGGGCAATTCTTATTGGCGTTGCAGTCCTACTGTTCAGTTAGATTTTAGTTCAGTAAAAGTTATAGGTATGGATAGGTAAAGACAGATGAACAATAATGGGTACGTTATTATACTTGATAGGCTTGATCTCACAGGAAAAGCGATAAAAAACATCGTAAGCCAGTGTGTGAAAACAAAAAAAATACTCCATGTAAACTCTATCTCACAGGTCAGACCTATACTCATTGCAGCATTAAAAGAAGAATCAGAAGTTTTCATAATAATGGAGTTGGCAACTGACGAAGATACACTTAAGAACAGCTATCAGTTTCTTAACGAAATTTCAGCACTGAGATGTACAACGGGCCGCTATGGCGTAATGGTTTATACCGCACTTCAAGACCCCGTTATACTTAATGCAATTTTCAAATTACGCCCTGACTCTGTCATGCTACGCAAAGAATCCCTGTCCGTGTTCAGGGAGTTTATGACGAACTTATCTCTGTCAAAAACCAAAATGAGACTCAGCCCTGAGGTTGCAGCGATAAAATCCTCCATTTATAAAATAAACCTGAAAGAGTTAGACGGCATCCTGGCCCAGGCCAGCGGCGACACATTAACGTCAGCAGCCAAAAAATCTCAATGTGAATACAAAAACTTATCTCATCATCGTCAGATTTTCGCCAAGAGAATAGGGATCAAGAACACGCTTGAAATCAACCGCTGGCTAGGAAAGGTTCAATGCTCACTGGGAAACTACACTGGCCGTTAGCTGCTCATTATTTCATCAGTCGAATCGTTTTCGTAAATACACTAGCCTGGGGCTGATATAGTCAATTCTCAGCCTTAAAAGATAAGTCGCCAGGGAAGGTAGCGGAAGGTAAAGCGTGAATTGCTGCTGTAGAAGCATAAGCTAATGATTAAAAACCCTTAGGTATTGAGTTTAGTTCAATTAACCTCCCACGCTCTGTGACTATAAACCCCCCTTTATTTAGTTCTTTTATTATTTTATGTATTGAACTTCTGGAGATTGGAGCCCTTTGCATAATGAAGCTGAAGATTGACATCTCCAACCTCTCTTTGGCCGGCAGTGTCCAGATATACTCCAGATGTGAACGAACAATGCCATAGACATCACTGTGAGATACCAGCAGCTCCCTGCTGCAAAAGGACTCGATGAGATTCGCGAAGTTTGAAGACACGTGATACCATAAATTTTCTTTATTTATCACGTCCAGTGCAGAATCAACGGATGAAATGAAAATCACACAGTCTGTTTCACATCTGAAGTAGTTGCACACTTGATAATTCAATTTGAACACATCTATCAATCCATAAATGGCCGGGGCCTTTCCTTTGCTCATCAGGATATCATCTTTGGTGCGCCTAACCGAAATCTCCCCGCTAATCAACATAACAATGTTATTTTTTGATTCAACCTTGCATCCTTTTTTAAAGGTTTTCAACTCCGAATCCGTTTGATTAATTATTCTATTTTGCAGTATTTTTACTGCTTTATAATCATTCATTATGCATATCCACTCAAATTAAACATCCTGAAATCACAATCGCTTTATTCCTCTACAGAATGTTTATTAGAATACAATGATGATGAACACCATTAAGAATCAACTCAACTATTTTTACCATGTAAAATTACGCATTTATCTATTGAAGGTGTTTAAAAGTATATGATGTTATCGTAAAACCATATCTAAATGTAACCTCTCTAAATGAAAACACTTCCTATTCATAACCGAATGCTTTCGATATTAAATCAATTTCAAACAGGAGCACACTGGTTTCCCCCAACTTGCCGTCTATTTTTCAGCTCACAATTAATGCAAATTAATCAACTAATTCATCGTCAATTTCTTCCCGAGTAAAGCAGGCGTCAAACCGGGTGAAAATATTTAATTCCGGCCAATTAAGAAAGTAAAAAAATATTGTATTTTCTGATTTGTTAATATCTTCCACGTATAATTTCCGCCATAGGCGTTATCCCAGAAAACGTTGTTGCAAGGTGGACAGGCTGACACACCGGGTGAAATTGAGGGATAGCTGCTGGCAAAACAACGGGCGGTACTTCCCCCACGCTCCGTTAAACACCTCGCCATCAGTCTGCCACCTCTGCGTTTTGGTTTTCATCATTCACCTCTGGCTGCACCATCCAAAGCCCTCATCGATTTTACTGCAGCCACCCCGCTCATTTTCTCCTCCTGGATGACCAACAACCTACCTTTTGTCGCATTCAACATGGCGAGACCTTGATATTGTTGCACTTGATATTATAAGCATTCTTTGGGCCACCTTACGCAGCATACAAATCCAATTAAAGTCCAATTGATGAAAAATGTGATGCCAATCTAAATCCATTGAAAATCTGGGTACGCTATCATTACTGTCGTAGCGAATATGATAAAAGCAAGGCTACGGAAGTCATACGGAACACAGGGAGCGAGCTGAATGAGTGATTTAATAGCCTGGCTGCGCCAGCAACTGGCTCAGGGAGCCACGGCGCCACGTTATATGCAATTGGCAACGGCGATCGAAACGGCCATTAAACAGCGGATACTGGCAGCGGAAGATTACTTGCCGTCGGAACGACTGATGGCGGAAGAACTGGCCTTGTCCAGAGTGACTATCAGCAAAGCCATGAAGCTGTTGGAGGAAAAAGCCCTCATCTCTCGCCAACAAGGGATCGGCACGCAGGTAGTGAAGCATGCCGGCTATTCACTCAGTCAGGAGCGTGGCTTTACCGCCCAACTTTTACGCAGCGGCAACCATGTCAGCAACCAGTGGCTATTACGTGCTTGCCTGCCGGCACCGGCTCACGTAACAAAGTTCCTGGCACTGGAAAGCAACGCCATCGTGGCGACACTGCGCCTGCTACGGCTAATTGACGAAAATCCGGTATCTCTGGAAACCACCTATATTCCCCTGCGCTTCCTACCGGACCCGGAAAAACTGGAAAACTCTCTGTATGCGTTATGGCAATCGCGAAATATCGTGCCGGAAGGTAAACATTTCCAACTGAAGGCAGTGGCCTGCAATGAGGAAATAGCCGGTCTGCTCAACGTGCATAGCGGTACACCACTGCTGCAAATTGTACAGACCAGCCGAAATGCGCTTGGGGAAGTGTTGGCCTTCAGTGAAACCCTGTGCCGCAGCGATGTTTACGAATTTGCAGTGAGCAACGGGGGCTTAATGGCTTTACCTATTACCCCTGATAATGTCGTAGCCGAATGCTGCTGCCTGTAAGTTTTTAAAGACACTGTTGATATCGCCGTATCTGGTCATTGTCCTGCTCCTGGAACGAGGGTCTGGGGTAACGTATTTCCCGCCCAAATCGCGGGACGTCGCTGCTGCCAGGGTGCCGCACGTTCCAGTTGGCCGGCCAGTTTCAGCAGCAAATCTTCACGGCCAAAACCGGCGACAAATTGCATGCCTATCGGCAGGTTATGCTGCGGATCCTGCGCCAAGGGTACCGACATCGCCGGTACGCCCGCCACGTTAAATACCGGCGTAAACGGCGAGTGATCGAATAAATGCGCCGTCCACTCCAGGCCGCTCATGCCCGCAGTCCCTGTGCCATAGCGGCCAATCCGCCAGGGCAGGTCGGGCAGAGTCGGGGTCAGCAGCAGGTCGTACTGTTGAAAATAGGCCGCGACGCCGCGAGTCACCCGGTTACGCATCTCAAGGGCTGCGACCATATCCACCGCCCTGGCAGCCAAACCGTAGCGGTAACAAGCCAGCGTCTCCGGCTCCAGCGTTTCATTTGATACCGGCCGCCCGGTCGCCTGACTCAACCCATCGACCCAACCGACCAGATTTGCGCACCAGATTTGCGCATTGGCGAACACCAGCTCCTGCCAACTGACGCCGATCGCCATATCCACCTCGCTAACCTGATGGCCCAATCCACTCAGCAGCACGGCAGTCTCGGCCGTGGCCTGAGCGATTTGCGGATCGGTTTTGCCGCCGTTCCATGCCTGAGTCATCATGCCGATGCGCAGTCGGCCAGGTTCAGACGTCACCTGTGACAGCCAGCTCTGTGCCGGAGGCGCGGTGTAATAGGGTTCACCGGGATGTGGATGCTGCAGGGCATCCAGCAAGGCCGCGCTGTCGCGCACCGTACGGCTTAGCCCCAGTTGGACGCCAAAACCGTTGAACACTTCATCCATCGCCGGGCCATGTGAAACCCGGCCACGCGTCGGTTTAAGGCCGAACAAGCCATTCGACGAAGCGGGTACGCGGATCGATCCTGCGGCGTCAGTGGCATGAGCGATAGGCACGATCCCGGCAGCAACCGCCGCACCGGCTCCGCCGCTGGAGCCGCCCGCGCTGAAATCAGGATTCCAGGGGTTACGCGTTGCGCCATAAAGCACCGCTTCAGTGGTGGTGCTGAACGCCATTTCCGGCGTGGTGGTGCGACCAAAGGTGACCAGCCTTGCTCGACGAATATTGCTCATCAGATAACTGTCTGCCGCCGCGATATTCCCCTGCGCCAATCGACTCCCCAGTTCCAGACGCTTACCGGCCATGCTGATGGCGATATCCTTAATCAGGAAAGGCACGCCAGACAGTGGGCCTTCGCCCTCAGCTAGCGGCTGCGTCCAATGTTCCACCACTGCGTTAATCGCCGGGTTCACTGCCTCAACCGCGGCCTGCGCCGCCTGTTGCAGCTCCTGCGCACTGACTTCGCCGCTCTTTACCAGTTCGGCCAACCCCAGTGCGTCGTAGCCAACGTACTCGCTCAGTTTCATCTTTTCGTCCTTATCCGTTAGGGCATCGTCGGCTTTTCCGACGTCCGTTCCACGGTAAGAGGATTAACGCTATAGTTGAAATTGATAGATTTAATGCGAGGAATAGTTATCAACAATTTAAAGCGGGTCGATCTCAATTTGTTGGTTACGCTGGAAGTGCTGCTCACTGAGCGCAGCGTAACCCGGGCGGCCGCACGCCTTAACCTGAGCCAACCCTCAGTGAGTATTCAGCTCGCCAAACTGCGCGAGATTTACCATGACCCTCTGTTGCTGCCCGGCTCACGCGCTATGTTGCCCACGCCACGCGCACTCGGCCTGCTGACGCCACTGCGCCAGACGCTGGCCGATCTCGGCCGTTTGGTGGCGCCGGAACAGCCGTTTGATCCGCTACGGGCCGAAATGACCTGGCAACTGGCCGCCGCCGACGCGGCCGAATATGCCATTTTGCTGCCGATGCTGCCCAAACTGCGGCTGGCAGCACCACAATCCCGTCTGGCGATCCGTGAAGCTTCACCCAAAAACATGAGTCGCGATCTGGCCGACGGCGTGATCGACCTGGGTTTTCTGGCCCGTGAAGAGGCCCCCGCCGAGCTGCGACATCGCCAGTTGTTCCACGAGAATTACCTGCTGGTGGGTCGTCATGACCATCCGTTATTGCAGACCCCGCCCTCGCTGGAGCAGTTCTGCCAGCTTGAATTTGTCATGGTCTCACAGGACGGCGGCGGTTTTCGTACTCAGATCGATACGCTATTGGAAGCTCAGGGATTAACACGGCGGGTCGTGATGTCATTGCCGCATTTCCTGTTCATTCCCACGCTGCTGGCGAGATCCGATATGGTGGCGATGCTGCCTTCGCGCATGCTGGGGGAACTGCTGGGCAGTCTGCGCACCTGTCCGGTGCCGCTGGAACTACCAGGTTATGACATGGTGATGGTCTGGCATGAACGATCGCACCTGGATCCGGCCCATAGCTGGCTGCGCGAGCAGGTGGTTGCTGCGCTAGAGCAACCGGCCGCGTAACTAGAGGACCTCAACCAGGTCAAACTCTTCAAATACTAACCACATTTGCGGCGAAAAGGTCCCTTCGCGAGTAAAAAATGCCTGATGTCCCTCGCGCCAGAAGGCCAGGCTCTTATCCCCCTCGCCTTCCAGCGCGGCCATCTCGGCGGTGACGTCACAGTAACGAACCAGCTTCAGTGACAGCGTTCTGATCACACAGGCGGGCTTACCCCGACCATTAAGGATCACGTTATAATCCCCAACCAGCGGTGATTTCTCTTGTTGATAGGCGACATAGGAACCACAGGTTGCGGTTTTGTCGCCGTCGAGCACCCGTTGCAGCAGCTCATCCGCCAGCGCCGGGCTGTCGCCGAATTGCCAGCGCGACGCGCCGGGATAGTTAGCCAGAATAGCCGACTCGGTCATTGTCCTGCTCCTTGATAGAGGGTCTGTGGTAACGCATTCCGGTTTTTCCCGCCCAGACAGTTTATACTGTGCAGAATATAAGCCTTTATTCTGTTCAGCACGCTCCGTCGGGAGCACAAGGAATTACCACAAGCCATGTTAAGTTACCGCCACAGTTTCCACGCCGGCAACCACGCCGACGTGCTCAAGCACACCGTTCAGAGCCTGATCATTGAATCGCTGAAAGAAAAAGACAAACCTTTCCTGTATCTGGATACCCACTCCGGCGCAGGGCGCTATCAGCTGAGCGGTGAGCACGCTGAACGCACCGGGGAATACCTGGAAGGTATTGGTCTGCTGTGGCAACGTGACGATCTGCCGGAAGAACTGGCGGCCTACATGAGTGTAGTGCACCACTTTAACCGTACCGAAAAGCTGCGCTACTACCCTGGCTCACCGCTGATTGCCCGCCAGCTGCTGCGCCCGCAGGATAAAATCCACCTGACCGAACTGCACCCGAGCGACTTCCCGCTGCTGCGCAGCGAGTTCCAGAAGGACGAACGCGCCAAGGTACAACGCGCCGATGGCTACCAGCAGTTGAAATCCCAACTGCCGCCGCTGTCGCGCCGCGGGCTGATCCTGATGGACCCGCCGTACGAGATGAAGACCGATTACCAGGACGTGATCAAAGGCCTGCAAGAAGGCCACAAGCGCTTTGCCACCGGCACTTACGCGTTGTGGTATCCAGTGGTGATGCGCCAGCAGATCAAACGTATGCTCAAAGAGCTGGAAGCCACCGGCATCCGCAATATTCTGCAGATCGAACTGGCGGTAAAACCCGACAGTGACCAACGCGGCATGACTGCCTCCGGCATGATCGTGATTAACCCGCCTTGGAAGCTGGAACAGCAAATGAAAAACGTGCTGCCATGGCTGCACAAAATATTGGTGCCGTCGGGCCATGGTCACCATTTGGTGAACTGGGTGGTGCCGGAATAAGCATCCGGGGCGCGGCCTGCCGCGCCTTTACCCCACCTATCACAGCCATCGACGCAATCTTTGCGACAAACCTGCATCAGGCGTTAAACTCTTACGCTCTTCGATTCACACAATTCATGGAAATCCCAGATGACCAAACATTACGATTATCTAGCAATTGGCGGCGGCAGCGGCGGCATAGCATCAATCAACCGGGCAGCCATGTACGGCCAGAAATGCGCGCTGATTGAAGCCAAAGAACTGGGCGGCACCTGCGTCAACGTGGGTTGTGTACCGAAAAAGGTTATGTGGCATGCGGCGCAAATCGCCGAGGCCATTCATCTGTACGGCCCGGACTACGGTTTCGATACCACCGTCAACGCCTTTGACTGGAAAAAGCTGGTGGCTAACCGCACCGCTTATATCGACCGCATCCATAATTCCTACGACAACGTGCTGGGCAAAAACAAAGTCGACGTGATCAAAGGCTTTGCGCGCTTTATCGACGCCCACACGGTTGAAGTCAACGGTGAGAAAATCACCGCCGACCATATTCTGATCGCCACCGGCGGGCGCCCAAGCCATCCGGACATTCCGGGCGCAGAATATGGCATCGACTCAGACGGTTTCTTCGATTTGGACGCCATGCCAAAACGCGTTGCCATTGTGGGCGCGGGCTATATCGCGGTGGAAATCGCCGGTGTGCTGAATGCACTGGGTGCCGAAACGCACCTGTTCGTGCGTAAACACGCGCCGCTGCGCAGCTTCGATCCGATGATTGTCGAAACCCTGGTGGAAGTGATGAACACCGAAGGGCCAAGCCTGCACACCGAGTCGGTGCCGAAGGCCATCGTCAAAAACGCCGACGGTAGCCTGACGCTGCAGTTGGAAAACGGCAAGGAATTCACCGTCGACAGCCTGGTGTGGGCGATCGGCCGTGAACCGGCGACCGATAATCTGAACCTGGCCGTTACCGGGGTGAAAACCAACGAAAATGGCTACATCGACGTCGATAAATACCAGAACACCAACGTAGCGGGCATTTATGCCGTAGGTGACAACACCGGCGCCGTTGAACTGACCCCGGTTGCCGTGGCCGCCGGTCGCCGCCTGTCCGAACGCCTGTTCAACAACAAGCCGGAAGAACACCTGGATTACAGCAACATCGCTACCGTGGTGTTCAGCCACCCACCAATCGGCACTATCGGCCTGACCGAGCCGGAAGCCATCGAGAAATTCGGTGCGGACAGCGTGAAAGTGTATAAATCTTCCTTCACCGCCATGTACAGCGCCGTGACGCAGCACCGTCAACCGTGCCGCATGAAGCTGGTATGCGTGGGTAAAGAAGAGAAGATTGTTGGCCTGCACGGCATTGGCTTCGGCATGGACGAGATCCTGCAGGGCTTCGCCGTGGCGATTAAAATGGGCGCCACCAAGAAAGACTTCGACAACACCGTGGCGATCCACCCGACCGCCGCCGAAGAATTTGTGACTATGCGCTAAGCGCAAAAATCAGCACAAACCGAGGCCAGGGTAATCCCTGGCCTTTTCTTTTCGTGCTCTTTACCATTCCCTTCAACACAAACTGTTATTTTCTGCCATTATTTTGCCTGATCAATGGGCGGAGCTCATGTAAGCATCCGCGACACTGGAGAACACCGATGCTGTTCAAACTATTTAAAAACATCACGTTGGCATTTTTTGCATTGATGGTCGTCCAATCCAGCGCGCTGAGTTTTACTCTGGAAGTCTCGGGCAACATCCAAAACACCACCGACCCGGTAAAGAAAAGCTATCTGTTTACCGATAAACAACTGTTGGCGATGCCGGTGAGCAGCATCACCACCTCAACCTCCTGGACGCCGCAAAGAAAGTTCGAAGGGGTTGCCGTAGCGGACATTCTGGCACGTGTCGGGGCCAAAGGCAGCACGCTGACGTTTTATGCGTTGAATGATTACTACATCGACGTGCCGCTGTCCGACGTCGAGAAATACAATATGATTTTGGCCTACAAGATGGATGGCGAAATGCTGAAGATCCGAAACTTCGGCCCGCTGTTTTTGGTTTATCCCAGGGATGCCGCAGGGCCTGAGTTGAATTCCCCGCTGTATAACTCACGCTTTATCTGGCAAGTGGACAGGATAGTGATCAAATGAAGCTCACAGGGTTTAAAAGCAACAGCAGGCTGGCGATCCCGGCTATTTTTGCCGCACTGTTTTTGGTGGCCTCTACGGTGACGCTGTATTACTACAGCGCAACCCTGTCAAAGAAGGGGCTGTATGCTATCGCCGGCACCCAGGAGAACTACTCCTGGTCGATCGCCAAATTCTCCATCAAGCTGGCTGAGTTTGAGACGCTGGTCGAACAGCAGAAAAACGCACCGAAGGTGGATAGCGAAGATCTGCGGCTTAAATTTGAAATCCTTTATTCTCGCTTTTACGTACTGGAAACGGTGTCCGAATCCACCCAGCCACTGTACGCCGAACCGGGTTATCCCGAAGTGATCGCACACATGCGCGAGAAAATGGATCAGATTGATAATTTGCTCAACAGCCCGAAGATTGATTTCTCGCTTATTTCGCAGGCCATGAGGCAAATCAAGCCCTATGCGATTGAGATGGCCAATCTGACCGATCACGCCGAAGTGAAGCAGCGCACCGCCGCCTACGAAGACTATATCGAAAAACGACACATCATTTTTTATGGTCTGGTGATTGTGATGTTCTCGGTGATCGCGCTGATCGCCATCACCCTGATTGTGCTGCGCCAGCAGCGCCTGACCATCCGGCAGCAGGCCAAAGCGATTGAGGCGGAGAAAGCCACTCGCACCAAAAATGCCTTCCTGGGAGCCATTGGTCACGAGCTGCGCACCTCGCTGCAGAGCATTATGTCTGCCATTGATGTGCTGGTGAATACCAAGGTGTCGGCCGAACATGCGGATACTTTCCAACGACTGGAAACCGCCGCGCAGCAAATTGAAAGCCAGATGAAAGATCTGACTGATTACGCTCATCTGGACAGCGGGATGATGGAACTACGTATCGCTCCCTTCGACGTGCAGCGGCTGGTCGAAGAAACGGCGAATGAAATTAATACGCTGAGTCAGAAAGAACAGGTGACGCTACTGTGTGAAGTGGAGTGCGGCCATCTGCAGATACATTCCGACCCACTGCGCATCAGGCAGATTATCGTCAACCTGCTGACCAACGCATTCAAATATACCGAGAGCGGCACCATCACGCTGTATAGCAGCCTGCGGCGGCAACCCAGCGGCAATTCACTGATTATTGAAGTTACTGATACCGGCATCGGCATCGAAAAAGAGATGCTCGACCAGATATTCCAGCCCTTCACTCAGCTTGATCAGTCACATACCCGGCAGTATGGCGGCGTCGGCATGGGGCTGGCGATTGTCCACGGGCTGGTCACGCTGCTCGACGGCAGTATTACCGTCTACAGTGAGCCCAAAAAAGGCAGTACCTTTATCGTCAGTATTCCGGTTGAAATCAGCAATGAAGAACAGCGGGACGAAATACCTCACCACCACCAGGGCCTGGGGCAAAAACAGCAACATATCCTGGTGGTTGATGACAACAAATCGGTGAGTGACGCCTTCGCGGCGCTGCTGGACAAGCTCGGCTATCAACATGAACTGTGCAATTCGTCGGAACGGGCGCTGCAAAAGCTGCTCAGGCGCCCCTACGACGCGTTACTGCTGGATCTGCAAATGCCCGGCATTGACGGTGCCGCGCTGGCTAAACAATTACGCAACCAACGTGGCCCCAATCGCGGTATTCCTATCGTGGGCATCAGCGCTTATACCCCGGAACAACTGTCTGCCGAACAGCGGGCGCTGTTCGACAATTACTTGATGAAGCCGGTCAGGCTGGACGCGTTGTCTTCCGCTCTGGCTTCACTACTGGCCACTAAAGATTAAAACAGCGCAACAGTGCGGCTTCAATCACATGGAGCCGTACTGGCTTTTCATAAGGGCCCAGTACGTCATAGTCACGCATCGCCCTGGCGATTTCAGACTCACGCTGATCGGTCCCTAACTGGCCGGTGAGGACCAATACCGGCGCATCCGGGTTATCCGAGGTGCGGATGGCTGCAATACATTGGTCTGCCGTTTCCTGACCAATCAACCAGTCGACCACATAACCATCGAACAGGCTCTGCTGCAACGCCAGGTTAAAACTGCTGACATCATAAAATGCCACCGCATGAAAACCACGGCTGTTCAGGTATTTTGTCAGCTCATCGGCCGCCTGGTGTGAATCATCAAGTACCGCAATGCTCAGGCGCTCATCTTCAACGGCGGCTGAGCGAAGCTCTATCAGCTCCACGCAAAAACGCTGCCCCAGCGGCGCATCATCCGCGCGATAAAGACACCATTGCCCTGCCTGCTGCAACGCGACATATTCCGACGAACGTCCGCCAACCAGCTCATGACCGATATAACCTACACAGGCCAGTTCCACGCCACCCACGTAAAAGATGGCATCTCGCACCATAGTTTGCGCAGAGATGTCATTTTCAGTGCCGGTGTCCACGATCGCGGCAGGCGTTTCCCCTAATGCCGCAGCGACGTTGTTAATTTGCTCCAGAGTCCAGGGACTTTGCCCCTTTAGCTTACGATGCGCATGCGAAAAACTCAGGTCCAGAATGCGGCTGAGCTCTTTGGCATGCTGACGCTTACCAATCCCATAATGTACAAACAGTTCCCTGACCCGGTTTGCTATCGACTGTGAATCGAATTTCTGGTGATTGTTATCCATTTTTTCCTTCGATTTTTTTTGCTGTTTTTTCAGTCGTTTTCATACTTGCCGTGCAAAAAAGCGATCCAAAACTGGTATATGGTACAATGTATAACCTAAACATTGCTTGACATACCACATTATATAGTCAAACATGGTATCAGAAGAGACACACAGCAACACCACAATAAAAATATAACAATAGTAAGATCGCATCACCAATAATCATAATGACACCAGGGAAAGCTCGTTTCAGTTACGACGTAGAGAATGTATGCAATAGATCCTCGTCGTAATTTGGGCCGTAGCGCTAAAATATGTTTTACCCCACTTTGAACCGGGATCCGCAAGGGTCCCGGTTTTTTTATTGCCGCTTTAACCCCCACCGCGTGCTGCAGCATAGGTGATCCCTGCCGTTAAAATGCAAAAAAATAGGGCCAGCAAGCTGGCCCCAGTGTTAGGTAACAAAAATTAAGATAAGTAGATCAGAATTTCCAGGTGAAACCAGCGTTGACGCTGTTGTCCTGGTAGTTTTGCGACAGCAACCCGCCGTAACCCAGTGACAGCGTGGCGTTTTTGTTCACCGCCACTTCCGCACTGGCTTTCAGCACCGCACCGTCGCGAGAGGCCGACACGCTGTTCACCACGAAGGGAGAAGTGCCGCCGTTGAAACGCAACCCGGTGCCGCGATCCAAATCGCCGTACTGATGCTGCCAGCCCAGTTCACTGCGCAGTGCCACGCTGGTGGTTTTGCTCGCCTGCCACTCGGTATCCGCACGCAGTCCCAGCGTCGATACCGTGGCATCCGTGTGCTGTTTGTCGCCGTGCAGCGCCGCTGCCCCGCCGTCTTCCGAGATACCGTTGTTCTGGAAGTTGATGTACGCCAGGTTGGCGAACGGCTCCAGATTCACCCAGTCAGCCTTCACGCTGTAACCCGCTTCGGCAAACACCTGCTCGGTACGCGCGCTGTATTTCGCGGTTTCGCGATCTGACTGCATGCCGTAATTGACCGAGCGTGAGGTATCAAAGCGGTGCCAGGTGTAGCCACCGCCGGCACGCAGCGCCAGCTCACCGAACTGTTTGCCGCCGTACACCGCCAGGTGGTAGTTGTCGCTGTCGGCATTCGAGCCGTAGCCGCCGTCCAGCGAGGTCCGCGTGTAACCGGTCGCCACACCCATGCGCCAGTCGTCCGCCAATGCCGAGTCCAGCCCCACCAGCACGCCGTAGGTCGAGGCCTGATAGCCCGTCGCATTGGCGTCGCCCGATGCATGGTCCCAGGCCCCCAGCAACTGCGCCCAGGCACCGCCGTCGTCGTCCGCCTTGATGTCCGGCGAGGTCGCCAGCCCTTCCGCCTGCCGCAGACGGCCGTTCAACGCATCACGCAGGTAACGGCTGTCGTTGAGCTGTGCCGAGGCGATATCCGCGTGGATCTGCCCGGACAGCTGACGGAACGCCTGACGCGCTTCCCCAGCCGAACCGGCGTTGAGGATGCTCTCGTACACCGGGTTTCCCGCCGCCAGGGCATCCGCCGCTGCCGCCACCGCACGTTCGTTCTGGGTGGCTGCCACGCTGGCAAAACTGGTGTCGTTACGGCCGACGTTCAGCGTTACCTGATTGGGTTGATAGGTCAGCCCGGTGCCGAGGAACAGGTAGTTCGGTGCCACCGAATCAAACCGTCCGCTGATGCCCTGCTGGGCGGTCAGAATGTTGTATTGCTGGCCGAGCAGGCTGCGAACTTCGCTTTGCGACAGCAGATTGGTGCTGTTCTCCAGCGAGACAGCCACTTCACCGCCACCGATCGTTGCCGATCCGCTGCTTTGGATCCGATCGCTCTGGCCATTGGGCGCCACTTCCACCGCGTAGCGAGAACCCGGCTCGAAGCTGACGTTACGAGTGACATTCAGCGTGCCGATCGAGTTACCCGGTGCCACGGTACCGCCGCTGCGGGCGGTCAGTGACCCTACCGTACCGGAGCCACCCAGCACGCCAGCGTTTTGCACCGTAACATCCGAAGTCACTGAGCCGTTAACCGCCAGCAGGCCGGTATTCACCCAGGTCGGGCCGGAATAGGTATTGGTACCGGTCAGTACCAGCGCCCCCTGGCCCTCCTTGGTCAGGCCACCATGGCCGTAGATGTCATTGGAATAGACCTCCACCGCACAGTGGTAGTCATCACAAGTGCGAGCTTGCAAAGTGCCTTGATCGATTTGCGCCCCGAAGCCGGGAATGTTGGCAACAAACTGTGACGAGCCGTAAGCCACGCCTGTCGGATCCGGAATGCGGAACTCTTCAGGAATATCTTCGACGGTATAGAACATGCCCGGACCGTTAATCGCCTTGCCCAGATTGATCATCCCCCAGCCGTAAAGTGCATCAATGCCCGGTGCGCCCATATCGGTGGCGGTGGTCTTCAACACGTCGGCAATTTGCGCCGACGTCATGTACGGGAAACGCTGCAACAACACGGCAACCGCACCGGTCACGTGTGGCGTCGCCATGGAGGTACCATTTTTATTGCCATAGTCCGAGACCAATTGATGCGGATCGGAACCGTTGGCCACGGTGCTGTAGATTTTACTGCCCGGTGACGAAACGCAGAAACTGGCGGTGTAACCACAGCGTGAAGAGAAGCTGCTGATGGTATAAGGCACGCTGTTGGTAGAGGCCTCATCCTGCGCAACGCTGGCAACCGACAACCAGTTAGGCGCAATATCCGGCACAAAATAGGCCAGGCCGCTGATCACGTCCGGTTGGTTGTAGTTGCCGTCGTTACCTGCAGCGAACAGCACCAAAATGTTTTTACGTGCCGCATCGATAGCGCCTTGATAACCCGCACCCGCCAGGCTGCCCAGCAGCGGTTTCACCTGATCAAACTGTTCCTGTGCGTCTTTCAGTTCGAAATGCAGCGCGTCTGGCTTTTTGCCATTATCCGACAGGAAATCGGGAATACTGACGCCCCAACTGTTATTGATGACCCGCACGCCATTGTTGATCATCGCCTGCCAACCGGCGTTGGTTACGCTGCCATCCAGCCCGAGGAATTCACCATAGGCCGGGCCATCGTTGTCGTTATCAACGCTGATTATCTGTGAATCAAAGGCCACGCCATGCATGCCGGTGCCGTCGCGGTTGGCCCCGCTGATGCCGGCCACGTGTACGCCGTGGTTACTCAACATGCCCTGTGAACCACTGTAGAAATGGAAGGTGCCGTCGAAGTAAAAACGATCGCCGGCCTTAATCCCCTCGCGATGCGGATCGGTATAGGCGCGATTACCCTGAGTCACCACGTTCACCAGTTTGCCGTCACCGGCGAATTCAGGGTGCTGGTTCACCGGGGTATCGAAGATGCCCACCTTTTGCCCTTTACCGGTATAACCCGCGGCATAGGCCTCGTCAGCGTGAATGGCCCCCAGCCCCCAGTTGGCATTGAACTCATTACTGCGCCAGCTTGCCGGATCGCCTATCTTGCCGCCTTCCGTATAGGGTGCAGCCTGTACGCCACCGGCCGCCAACAGTGCGCATAACAAAGCGTTCAGTTTCCATGTCGGCGTCAATGCCGGTTTATTCTTTCCTGTAGCTTGCTTCATTCCCTTATCCTTTTTTGTTTTAGCCAAACCGCCTCCCGACGAGGCGGTTTGTCCCTCTGTTTTTTTAAAATCAGAATTTCCAGGTGAAGCCAGCGTTGACGCTGTTGTCCTGGTAGTTTTGCGACAGCAGCCCGCCGTAGCCCAATGACAGTGTGGCGTTGTTGTTCACCGCCACTTCCGCACTGGCTTTCAGCACCGCACCGTCACGCGAGGCCGACACGCTGTTCACCACGAACGGGGAAGTGCCGCCGTTGAAGCGCAGCCCGGTGCCGCGATCCAAATCGCCGTACTGATGCTGCCAGCCCAGTTCGCTGCGCAGCGCCACGCTGGTGGTTTTGCTCGCCTGCCACTCGGTATCCGCACGCAGCCCCAGCGTCGATACCGTGGCATCGGTGTGCTGTTTGTCGCCGTGCAGCGCCGCAGCCCCGCCATCTTCCGAAATACCGTTGTTTTGGAAGTTGATGTACGCCAGGTTGGCGAACGGCTCCAGATTCACCCAGTCGGCCTTCACGCTGTAACCCGCTTCGGCAAACACCTGCTCGGTGCGCGCACTGTATTTCGCGGTTTCGCGATCTGACTGCATGCCGTAATTGACCGAACGTGAAGTATCGAAACGGTGCCAGGTGTAGCCCCCGCCGGCACGCAGCGCCAGTTCACCGAACTGTTTGCCGCCGTACACCGCCAGGTGGTAGTTGTCGCTGTCGGCATTCGAGCCGTAGCCGCCGTCCAGCGAGGTCCGCGTGTAACCGGTCGCCACGCCCAGGCGCCAGTCATCCGCCAGCGCCGAGTCCAGCCCCACCAGCACGCCGTAGGTCGAGGCCTGATAGCCCGTCGCATTGGCGTCGCCCGATGCATGGTCCCAGGCCCCCAGCAACTGTGCCCAAGCGCCGCCGTCATCGTCCGCCTTGATGTCCGGCGAGGTCGCCAGCCCTTCCGCCTGCCGCAGACGACCGTTCAGCGCATCACGCAGGTAACGGCTGTCGTTGACCTGTGCCGAGGCGATATCCGCATGGATCTGCCCGGACAGCTGACGGAACGCCTGACGCGCTTCCCCTGCCGAACCGGCGTTGAGGATGCTCTCGTACACCGGGTTACCCGCCGCCAGAGCATCCGCCGCGGCTGCTACCGCACGCTCGTTTTGAGTGGCTGCCACGCTGGCAAAGGAGGTGTCGTTACGGCCCACGTTCAACGTCACCTGATTGGATTGATAGGTCAGCCCGGTACCGAGGAACAGGTAGTTCGGTGCCACCGAATCAAACCGCCCGCTGATGCCCTGCTGGGCGGTCAGGATGTTGTACTGCTGGCCGAGCAGGCTGCGGACTTCGCTTTGCGACAGCAGATTGGTGCTGTTCTCCAGCGAGACGGCCACTTCACCGCCACCGATCGTTGCCGATCCGCTGCTTTGGATCCGATCGCTCTGGCCATTGGGCGCCACTTCCACCGCGTAGCGAGAACCCGGCTCGAAGCTGACGTTACGAGTGACATTCAGCGTGCCGATCGAGTTACCCGGTGCCACGGTACCGCCGCTGCGGGCGGTCAGTGACCCCACAGTGCCGGAACCGCCCAGCACGCCAGCGTTTTGCACCGTGACGTCCGAGGTCACCGAGCCGTTAACCGCCAGCAGGCCCTGATTGATCAGCGTCGGCCCCGCGTAGCTGTTGTTGCCGGTCAGCACCAGGGTGCCAATACCCTGTTTGGTCAGGCCACCGTGACCGGAAATGTTGTTGCTCCAGACATCCAACCCGCAATGTGTATCGTCACACACGCGTTCGGTCGGTTTGCCCTTGTCCAGCACCCCACCGACGCCCGGCAGATTCACCACGAACTGTTCCGGGCCGTAAGCGCCGCTAACCCGAAACTCTTCAGGAATATCCTGCTCGGTAACAAACATGCCCGGACCGTTAATCGCCTTGCCCAGATTGATCATCCCCCAGCCGTACAGTGCATCGATACCCGGCGCGCCCATATCGGTAGTGGTAGTCTTCAGCACCGAAGCAACCTGTGCGCCGGTCATGTACGGGAAGCGCTCCATCAGCACCGCAACGCTACCGGCCACGTGTGGCGCCGCCATTGAGGTCCCGCTGTATTTGGCGTAACCGGTGGTCAGGTTATCTACGCTGTTGCCTTCGATGATTGAGCTGTACACCTTGCTGCCCGGCGCGGCAACGCAGAAGCTGGCGGTATAGCCACAGCGTGATGAGAAGGTACTGATGCTGTAATCGCCGGTGTTGTTCGGATCCTGCAGACTGGCGACCGACAGCCAGTTGGGGGCTATCTCCGGCACAAAATAGGCCAGACCCGCCATGGCGTCCGGATTGTTGAGGTTGTAATCGTTACCGGCGGCAAAAATGGTGACGATACCGCTGCGTGCCGCATCGATCGCGCCCTGATAAGCGCCACCGGCTTTGGTGCCGAGGATCTGTTTGATTTGATCGAATTGCTTTTGCGCGTCGGCGAGCGTGAAGTGGGGATAGGCCGGATCCTTGCCACCCTGATCAAACTTCTCAGTGATGCCAATACCCCAGCTGTTGTTGATAATGCGCGCGCCGCTGGCGATCAACGCATCCCAACCGGCCTGGTACACCGCTCCATCGTTACCAAGAATGATGCCGTCTTCCGGGCCGGGGTCGCCGTTTTCCGCGCTGATGATTTGTGCGTTAAACGCCACGCCGTGCATCTCACCGCCATCGCGATTGCCGGCAGCTATGCCGCCCACATGGGTGCCGTGTGAACCCAGGGTGCCGTCGGAATCCACGCTCGGCGTGCCGTCATAGCGGAATACGTCGCCTTTTTTCACCGGAATGTAGGGATCGGTGTATTCGCGGATACCGGTAGTGACCAGATTGATCACCTTGTTCTGACTGGCAAACTCCGGATGCTTGGCATATACCGGCTGATCGAAAATGCCGAGCTTTACGCCTTTCCCGCTATAACCGGCGGCGTAGGCCTGATCGGCGTGGATCGCCCCCAGGCCCCATTCTGCGTTGAATTCATTACTGCGCCAACTGGCAGGATCGCCCGGCTTACCGCTCTCAACATAAGGCGCAGCCTGCACCCCACCGATCGCCGCCAGGCAAAAAAGCATCGCACTCCACTGTGCACGATTAACACCAATTTCAGGCCAGCCGAAGGCCGCCTGAACAGGCTTGACTCCTCTACGTCTATTTTCCATCCCAGATACCGTCCATTGTTGTTTGCAAATGTTTTATTGATTTTTTTGTGTAACAGTTTCGTAACACCAAATAAATAAAGCACAACAATCTCAAGCGCGCCTAATGGGTCAAGGCGCTGGATGACCTAAACGGCAAACCTGAGGATCGATAAAACAGGGGGAAAGACATAAGGATCTTCGATGGCTATCACCAGCGAGAAGAGTGAATTTATGGTGCTGAGGATAAAATATAATTCAATGAAAAATAGGGATAATAGAAACAAAACAGGCCGCAGAAACATCTTCTGGCGGCCGGTTAAAAAATGCTTATGACGCTCTTTTTATCAGTTTTAATTATAACTATTGCCAATACTCACTCAGTGAAATGTGCTGGTTTTCGCCGAGAACGACCGTAAAAATTGGACTATCATGCTAGCGGTTTTCTGCTGTTCATCGCATCTTCTTCGGCCTGGCGAATGATGGCTTTCGCCATCCATTGCGTCACATCCTGAATGCCACCGAGATCCAGACCCCAAATATCTTTCAGTACCAGGAACACTTCGGAACCATAGATCAGCGAGAAAGAATGAATCACCCGCTGTAATGCCTCAGGCGGCAGGCCATTTCGCCTTTTTCGACCTGTTCGATGACGGCTAATTTAAAGGATAGAAAGTAATCGCGTTGCGTGCATTTAACATATTGGTTCATCACATTTTCCCTCAGTGCGTGAGTAAAATGTGTCAACGCGATTTAGTACGGGTTAAGTAAAAGCAAAAGGGCCAGAGATTACTCTGGCCCTTTTTAATTACCACATGAAACTATTACTGTGCTGTCGTCATTTTCGACTTCATGTTTTTCATGTGTTCCATCATTTTCTGTTCGCGTTTCTGATAATTCTCATTGTATTGTTTTTTCTGCTCAGGGGTCAGCAGGTTATACATTTTATTTTCAGCTTTGGCGCGCTCCAGCATATGTTCGGACTGTGCTTTGCTGATGGCATCAATTTGGGTTTTCGCCTTGGCTTCATCGAAACTGTCGGAAGCGACCATACTATGCAAGGCCTGGCGTTCTTCTTTAGTCCCTTCGCCGCGTTTCTGGTGCGATTCTTTCATGATATCGCGCATTTGCTGGCGCTGCTGCTCGGTCAGGTTCAGGCCGGCAAACGGCCCACCTTTGCCTTCACCTTTGTGATGCATCATTTTCATGTTCATCGGGGTGGCTTCAGTCGTGGTCGGTGCTGCCGTGGTATCTGCAGCAAAAGCCATGGAAGCAGAACCCAGTGCCAGAGTAGAGGCGACAAATAAAGCGGTCAGTTTACGCATAATCATTTCCTTAAAATTATTCTTCATCAGGAGCGCTGTACGTGAACAGGCTCATCTTTCGTCGGAGATAATAATAGGCCGATAAATATATAGTAATGCGATGGAGTGTAAATTTATTAAAGCCCGAAACAGTTTTATTCATCAATAATGAATGAATTATGAAGATGGTGCGTATTATTTGGAAAGTTTGGTTTCCCAGCGCATAAAATGCACCACAACATGGTGTCTGTTTCTATAGGATTATTCCTGCCGTAGGCCCACTTTATTATAATGTAGGTCTCTCTGCTACAACCGCTCTGCAACAAAATGATCGCAGCGCTGGTACGCTAAAATCGTACCCACCTCTCGAAATCTCAGGTTCTCACTTACACTTTAAAACGTGGGGCAATCTGACGATTACAGGGCAAAACTAATTATTGCTTATATAATAGTTTCATCCCCCGCCGGTGAAAAACGTGTTATATGATGGAGATACGTGCACTACGGTCACTCCCGGGCCAGAAACCTGCGGCTGTGCTCATCGCACAGACCTGGCTGTCGTGCCCTTTTGAGGAATCATCATGTTCGCAGACCAAGGCCCTATGCTTCTTAACGCCCACTTCGGCACCAACAGCCCTTATTGGCGGTTGGCGTTTGACAGCAATGCGTTGGCGTTGTCGGCAGTCAAAGGCAAAACCCATATGGCCGTGGCGCTCAGCGCCATGCAGGCGGCTAAAATACGTCGCCTGAGCGGGATTACCGCCAGCCTTGATATCACCATTACGCTCGGCGGTGAACTGATTCATCTGCATCTGGTCGGAAGGCGAGTCAACAATCTGGAATGGGCAGGTACCGCCTCCGCCTTCAGCGACACCCAATCGGTCGCCCGTGATTTGGTGCACGGCCTTTCCTTTGCCGAGCAGGTGGTGTCCGAAGCCAACTCCGTGATTGTGATTGTCGATCAACACGGCCGCATTCAGCGCTTCAACCGCCTGAGCGAAGAGTACACCGGCCTGCACGAACATGATGTTATTGGTAAAAACGTCTTTCAGTTATTTATGAGCCCGGAGGAAGCCTCCGCCTCACGCCGCAACATCGCCGGTTTTTTCCGTAATGGCTCATCCTATGAGGTGGAACGCTGGATTAAAACGGTGAAAGGCGAGCGGCTGTTTTTGTTCCGCAACAAGTTCGTCCACAGTGGCAGCGGTAAGAATGAAGTTTTTCTGATTTGCTCCGGTACCGATATCACCGAAGAACGCCGCGCCCAGGAACGTTTGCGGGTACTGGCCAATACCGACATCATTACCGGCCTGCCCAATCGCAATGCCATTCAGGACAAAATCACCCAGTCGATCGCCACCCGCGATGGCCATAGTGTTGGCTTGGTGTATCTCGATCTCGACAATTTTAAAAAGGTTAACGACGCCTACGGCCATATGTTCGGCGACCGTTTACTGGTAGAGGTGTCGCTGGCGGTGCTCGGCTGTCTGGGTGAAGACCAAACTCTGGCACGCCTGGGCGGCGATGAATTTCTGGTACTGGCCCAGCAGGCCGACCGAGAAATGCTGCAACGCCTGGCCCAGCATATTATCGACCGGCTGAAAACGCCGTTCCGCATAGGGCTTATCGAAGTTTATACCGGCTGTTCTATTGGTATCGCACTGTGTCCCGAACACGGCAACGACCTCGACAGCCTGATCCGCAGTGCCGATACCGCCATGTATGTCGCCAAAGAGCACGGCAAACGGACCTATACCGTGTTCTCGCCGGAAATGAATAAACGCGTCGCGGAATATATGTGGCTGGACACCAACCTGCGCAAGGGATTGGAACAAAATCAACTGGTGGTGTATTACCAGCCCAAAATCGAGGCGGCCAGCGGCAGAGTATGTAGCGTGGAAGCGCTGGTGCGCTGGGATTCACCCGAGCGTGGCCTGATCCCGCCGCTGCAGTTTATCTCCTACGCGGAAGAGTCGGGTCTGATCGGCCCGCTTGGCCGTTGGGTGCTGCAAACCGCCGCCAAACAGGCCGCTGAGTGGCAACGGCAGGGATTACCACTGCGGGTCGCGGTCAATCTTTCCGCCCGCCAGTTGGTGGATGACTCTATCGTTGAAGATCTGGTGCAGGTGTTGCAGCACAATCAGTTGACCCCCTGCCTGCTGGATTTCGAGCTCACGGAAAGTAGCCTGATAGAGGATGAGAAACGCGCTCGCGAAGTGATCACCCGGCTACGCCAACTGGGTGCACAGGTCCATCTTGATGATTTTGGCACCGGCTACTCTTCGCTGGCACAGCTGGCACGTATTCCGCTCGATGCAATCAAACTGGATAAAAGCTTTGTGCGTGGGGTGAATGATAATCCGGTTTCACAATCGCTGGTGCGTGCCATCGTCGCGGCGGCCGAAGCGCTTAAATTCCGGGTGATCGCCGAAGGCGTGGAGACAGAAAGCGAAAATCGGTTCCTTGACGAAATCGGCGTGGATGAAAAACAGGGGTTCCTGTTTGCGCGGCCAATGCTCCCGGAACAGCTGGAGCATTGGTTGCAGTCTTATCGCCCGCCATCCTCCTCAGCGTAAGGCGGGCAGGGCATCATTAGCCGGCACGACGCAGGTTCAGGGTGTGACGGTCCTGCAGCATCACCAGACGTTCAATATAGGCGCGATCTTTCTCCTCGATGGTGAAGGCCGAATGCACCCAGTCTTCGGTAATGTCCATCAGTTCCGAACGCGTCAACTGCAACACCCGCTGACGGGCGCGCAACATGGCTCGCATGCCGTTCAGTTTGGGCCGAATGGTATCGATAAAGGTACGGGTAGCTATATAAGCGTCGCCGGGCTGGAATAACTGATCGACCAGGCCACGGCTTTCAAACCACTCCGCGGTATGCGACTCACCGCCCCAAATCAGCTCTTCCGCCAGGCGCATGTTTGCTTTACGCGCCACCAGCGAATAACCGCCCATGCCGGGGAACAGATTAAACGCAATTTCCGGGAAGCCCATGCGGGCATTGTTCTGCGCCAGCACGAAGTGATGCGCCAGCGCCGCCTCAAAGCCACCGCCCAGCGCACTGCCCTCCACCATCGCAATGCTGACCGCTCCGGTATCAAATCCGCGTGCCGCCGCATGCACGCAATCAATGCAGGCCCGTGCGTAAGCCATCATCGCTTCACGCTTGCGATTTTTAATCGCCTCGGCGAAGAACTGCAAATCGCCACCCACGTTGAACATATTGGGTACCAGCGAACCCGTAACCCAAAAATCAAACTGCAATGATGACTCTTTGGCGGCCTGTGCCAGCGTCATGATGTCTTCGATTAACGCCTGATTAAAACAAGGGCGCGGCTCAGCGCGCAGCAGCATCCACATGATCTGCCGCTCCTCCTCATAGTAGGCGGAAATCTGTGTCAAATTGCCCGCTTCGGTAAACGGACGACAGGTGGGGTGATTAAGTAATTTCATATGACCTTCCATTTTATCCAGTGATAACAGGTGAAACCGTTCCAGCCCCTACGGCTGCAGTTACGCTGCGGCTGGTAAACCGCAGCGCCACATCATGAGTAAACGCTTTCTTGGTGATGAAACAGATAAAAATTGGAGGTCGATGAACGAAAAAAACCGCGCTGGCACGGGGCCGGCATAAGAATTTTACCTATCGGCCGGCAGTAACATTTCGCCCGGTGAACGAACGCGTTAAGCTCACAAATTAGCCGGTTGCCCTACCCGGCGGCCAAATCAACGCGCCTTTTGGCTATAATCAAGGCTGAGAGAGCCTATTTATCGTTAAGGAAATCGTGACGTAATGCCTACAGGATCAGATAAAGACCCCCGACAGCCCAACAGTGAAGCGCCGCAAAAGCCGCTGATCGCCATCAAAACCGGCCACCAGACTATTGACCGGCGCATCTCCGGTTTTTCACGCCTGGTCGAACGCATCAAGGCCTGGCCAAGCATCGCTCACCTGCTGCGCGCCACCGAGCGCTTTAACGATCGTCTGGGCAGCCAGTTTGGCGCCGCCATCACCTATTTCTCGTTTCTTTCGCTGATCCCGATTTTGATGGTGTCATTTGCCGCCGTCGGTTTTGTGCTGGCATCCAACCCCGACCTGTTGACCGGGATAATTAATAAGATTGTTGGCAGCATCAGTGACCCTACGCTGGCCAGCACGCTGAAAAATACCGTCAATACGGCGATTCAGCAGCGCACCACCGTGGGGCTAACCGGTCTGGCGCTGGCGCTGTATTCAGGCATCAGTTGGATGGGTAACCTGCGTGAGGCGATCCGTGCGCAGTCGCGTGACGTATGGGAACGTAACCCGCAGGATCAGGAAAAAATCTACTTCAAATACACCCGCGACTTTATTTCGCTGAGTGGGCTGGTGGTAGCGCTGATTATCACCCTGACGCTGACCTCCATCGCCGGTTCGGCACAGGCGGCAATTGTCCGTGCGCTGGGCCTGGAAGGTATAGAGTGGCTACGGCCGGCGATGACGCTGATTGCACTGTCGATCTCCATCTTCGCCAACTATCTGCTGTTCCTGTGGATCTTCTGGATGCTGCCGCGGCATAAGCCAAAGAAAAAGGCGCTGCTGCGCGGCACGCTGCTTGCCGCCATCGGTTTCGAAGTGATTAAGTTTGTGATGACCATGACGCTGCCACAGGTGGCTAAATCGCCTTCCGGGGCCGCCTTTGGTTCGGTCATCGGGCTGATGGCGTTTTTCTATTTCTTTGCCCGATTGACGCTTTTCTGCGCCGCCTGGATCGCCACTGCGCAGTATAAAGAAGACAAAACCCTGCCAGCCTCCGAGCAATCCGCCCCCTAAAGCAATGCAATCATACCGGCCACCCTCTGGTGGCTGGTGTTTTACTCCAGAATTAAGCCGACAACCCAGCATATTAAACTAAAACAAAGCCACCTCACCGGCCAAATCCAGCATAACAAACTACCTGATAACTTTTCTTTGCGGCTTTTACAGATGTTAAGTCTGCAAATCATTCATTTGGCAACGTTAAAAACCACGCAGAAACACAGCAATGAAACATTAAGCTTTTTAACCGGTTAATTACGGCATTGTACAAAGTTTCACCATTGAAAAGGCATTTTGCTATGACTAAGATGGATTTTTACCAATCCAAAATATAAGAAAAATTATGCAAGCCTCCATCGCACCAACTCTGGACGCCGACGACGCGCCAACACCAGTCAACTCACGCGGAAAAGTGATTGTCGCCTCGCTGGTCGGGACCGCCATCGAATTTTTCGATTTCTATATTTATGCCACTGCGGCGGTGATCGTATTCCCGCATATCTTCTTCCCGCAGGGCGATCCCACCACCGCGACGCTACAGTCGTTGGCCACCTTTGCCGTCGCCTTTGTGGCGCGTCCGATTGGCTCGGCACTGTTCGGCCACTTTGGCGATCGCGTGGGGCGCAAGGTGACGCTGGTCGCCTCGCTGCTGACCATGGGGATTTCCACCGTGTTGATCGGCCTGTTGCCAAGCTACGAAACCATCGGCATCTTCGCCCCAATCCTGCTGGCACTGGCGCGGTTCGGTCAGGGCCTGGGGCTGGGGGGTGAATGGGGCGGAGCGGCCTTGCTGGCGACCGAAAACGCCCCAGCCAAAAAGCGGGCGCTGTACGGTTCGTTCCCGCAACTGGGCGCGCCTATCGGTTTCTTCTTCGCTAACGGGACCTTCCTGCTGCTCTCCTGGCTGCTGACTGACCAACAGTTTATGGAATGGGGCTGGCGCGTGCCGTTTATCCTGTCCGCTGCGCTGGTGCTGATCGGCCTGTACGTACGCGTATCGCTGCATGAAACCCCGGTGTTCGCCAAGGTGGCCAAAGCCGGAAAACAGGTGAAAATTCCGCTCGGTACCCTGCTGAGCAAGCATTTGAAGGCGACCATCCTCGGCACCTTTATCATGCTGGCGACCTATACCCTGTTCTACCTGATGACGGTTTACTCAATGACCTACGGCACCACGGCGCAACCGCTGGGGCTGGGCTACTCACGCAACAGTTTCCTGTGGATGCTGATGGTGGCGGTGATTGGTTTTGGCGTGATGGTGCCGATTGCCGGTCTGCTGGCCGACGCCTTTGGCCGCCGCAAGACCATGATCGCCATCACCCTGCTGATGATCGCTTTCGCCTTCCTGTTCCCAAGCATGCTGGGTTCCGGTAACCAGGCGCTGGTGATGGGCTTCCTGCTGTGTGGTCTGAGCATCATGGGCCTGACCTTCGGCCCGATGGGGGCGCTGCTGCCAGAGTTGTTCCCGACCGAGGTGCGTTATACCGGGGCTTCGTTCTCGTACAACGTGGCGTCAATCCTCGGGGCGGCGGTGGCACCTTATATCGCTACCTGGCTGGCAACCCACTACGGCCTGTTCTACGTCGGGCTGTATCTGGCATCTATGGCCTGTCTCACACTGATCGCCCTGCTGCTGATGAAAGAAACCCGCGACCAGTCGCTGTAACCCTGTTTATGCGGCCCCTGCCTGCGGGGCCGCACTTCCCGCGCTGTCTCCTGTCATAAAATCAGACTATGCTGAATGCTTCTCCTTTTACGGAAATGGAAATCAATCATGTCTTTGCGCCGCAGGCTGTTTTTGTACGTTGCGCCGTTGCTAATGGCCGCCATTGTCATTGCTGGTGCGCTCTGGATATGGGTGAAGCCACCCCAATCAAGCGCGCTGTGGCGTATCGTCAGCCAACAGTGTCTGCCCAACCAGCAGGCGCATAACAATCCGGCTCCCTGCGCGCAGGTGGACCCACAGGCCGGTTTTGTGGTGTTCAAAGACCGTAACGGCCCGTTGCAATATCTGTTGATGCCAAGCGCTAAAATCACCGGCATTGAAAGCCCTGCGGTGCTGGCAGCCTCCACTCCGAACTTCTTTGAGCAGGCCTGGCAGGCACGGCACTTTATGGCCGATAAGTATGGCAAGGCGATCGACGACGCCGATGTTTCGCTGGCGATTAATTCAGCCTATGGCCGCACTCAGAACCAGCTGCACATTCATATCTCCTGCCTGCTGCCTTCGGTAAAAACGCAGCTGGCGCAGTATGCGGCAGATTACAGCGAGCGGTGGGAGCCGATGCCTGGCGGCCTGCTGGGCCATGATTATCTGGTGCGCCGGGTGACGCCTGAAGAGTTGCACAAACAGGGCGCTTTCCGCCTGCTGGCAGATGAGGTAGCACGCTCAAAGGGCCGCATGGGGAGCTTTGGCCTGGCGATGACGGCATTGCCGGGCGGCGATTTTCTGTTGCTGGCCACCGAGCGTAGCCTGTTGCCGTTTACTCTGGCTTCGTCAGAAGAGATCCAGGATCATGACTGCCGGGTATTGAAGTAAAACAGCCCGCGGGGTATCCGCGGGCCCTTGCGATTATTTCTTCTGTTTCATCTGCTGAAGGATGGTCCCGCACTGGTTTTCTTCACCCCCTTCGCTGGGGGAAACCAGTGCCAGCAGGGCCGCTGCCGGCGTCAGCACCACGCCCAGTGCCACCGCCGCCGCACCGCGTGCAATCAGCGGACCGGCCTTCACACCGGCATCCGGATGCGCAAAAGTGCCTTTCACGTACAGCGGCGAACGCAACGTCAGCACCCGCATGCCTTTGCTTTCCGGATCGATGGACAGGTCCAGCCGCTCGGTGGCAAAGTTGGTATTGCCGCTGATATTGATAATCGCATTCTCGGTGTCGAGCACAAACAGCCGTGGTGTCGCCAGGCCGTCACGGATACCGACGTCTGCCGCCGCGCAGTTTATCCCCACGACGTCATCGCCAAATAGCTGTGCCACCAGATAGTTGCCGACGTTCAACCCGAGAATTTCCATCAGGCCACGGCTAATCACCCCGTTATTAATCACCATGCGCAAATCGCCGCTGCTGGTCGCCAGCAGATCGGCCACCGAATTGCCGCTGCCGGTCAGTTTGGCATCGCCGTTCAATTGCCCCAGGCTGCGTTTCATCGACCCGACATCCGGCAGCAACTGCTTGAGCTGGAATTTACGCGCATGCAAATCAGCCCGCCCCTGCATCGGATTTTTGCTGCCATCGAGACGAACGGTCGAATTGAGGTTACCGCCCGCCACGCCGAAACGCAGCGGATCCATCACAATGACGCCGTTATCCAATTTCAGATGGGTATAGAGATCGCTCAACGGCAACGAACTGCCGTGTTCAATACGTTTGGCAGTGAATTTGACGTCCGCATTCATCACCTTCCAGCTTTTGGTATCAAATTTCTCTACCGGCAGCACTTTGCCCGCAGGCTGGCGACTCTTCTCACCGCGACCGGCTTTTTCCGTATTGGAGTCGGCACCAATCAGCGGCGCCAGATCGGCAAAACGCAGCTGTTTCGACAACACTTCGCCGCTTAGCGTAGGCCGGGGTTTGCCGGCGACATATTTCAAATCGCCGTGGATATCGCTGTCGCCAATTTTGCCGTCGAATTTCTGGTACTGGAACACCGCGCCGCCTTTCTCGTGCAACCGGGCAGTCAGGTGACCATCGGTGGAGTATGGCGGGGTATTGGGCAGCAACACGCCGGTGAGGGCATACAGGTTACCCAGGCTGTCGCCGGAGAATTTAAGCCGCAAATCCAACCCGCCAAGGTTCATCGGGTCGGACAACGTCCCCGCCACCACTACCCGTGTGGAACCGGAGCGAACATCGGCCTGCAGCGGGAAGGGCACCTCGGCATTCTGCAACGACAGCATGCCGCCAATCTTGCCACTGCCCGATAACGGCTCGCCGTTGTATTTGCCTTTCACCTTCCAGCCGAAGATATAGTCTTGCGGGATCGCCGTACCGGCGTCTTTTTTGCCGGTCACTTCACTGAATGGCAAAGGCTTGCCGAGTGGATCAATCTCTGCGCGAAAATCGGCCTTCAGCGTAGCGTCCTTGAAAGCAATCTGGCCGCGGTCAAAGACGATGTCATGAATGTTCACCGACCAGGCAGACGGCGGCTGGTTAGGGTCAGCGGCCAGGTTGAAGGTCCAGTTATTGTCACCGTTGGCCAGCCGCTGCAAGCTGGCGTTCGGCTGCTTCAGCCAGATGCGCGGGATCAACAGTTGCTTGCCCAACAGTGCCAGCGGCGAGATGCTGGCTTCGACGCGCTGCAACTGCACCATGCTGTCGCCAGGGATATTTTTCGGGTTGCCCAGTACCACATCCTCAGCATGAATTCGCGGCCAGGGTACCCAGGCGCGCCAGCCACCTTCATCTTTATCACCGCGTGACCAGTCCACCCCCAAGTCGCCACGGATGGCGAACGGACGATGCAACTCGGCCGACACCTTGTCATTGATGGTCGGTTTGAGGCGGTTCCAGTCGAAGGTCAGCACAAAGACCACCAACGCGGCGATGATCAGCAGCACAATGCCGCCAACCCAAGTAAACGCTTTTCCTGTTCTTGTCATAACGGCTCCCTGAACGCGATAACTTGCCCATATGGCTTTACCAAGCCTAGCCGAGGATAGGCAAGAGTTCACGCTTTAGAGGGAGATGGGGTTCAGGCGGCAGGCAAGGAAAATCGCGTAGGCAGAGTTTGCAGAGTGTCGAAATGGGCCGGGCGAGAAAGAAAGTAACCCTGGGCAGCCAGCGCGCCAGAGCGCTGTACCAGTACCCATTCCTGCTCGGTTTCCACCCCTTCGACGATCACCCCTTCGCTATGCTGGTTCATCATTTTAATCAGGGTGACCAGTAACTGGACGCCATCTTCCGTTTGCTTGAGCAAGGTGAATAACTCTCGCGCAACCTTGATATATTGATATCGCCAGGTACTGACGGCAGAGAAATTCGCCAGACCGCTACCGAAGTCATCCAGCCACAGCCGCTCTGCACCGGCAATCTGCTGCAACGGACTGTTTAATGCCATCCCGGCGTGCTCCACCAGCTCAAAACGCAGATAGGGCATGGCTGCAATCTGACGTTGCAACGCGCCATGCTGCTGTAACGCCTGCAGGGCAATACCGTCGATATTGACCGATACCATCAACCCGTGGCGGGTCAGCAGCGGTTGCCAGTGCTGCAGCAGTTCAAGCTGTTCCTGAATGATCTGTAGACGTTTGCGGACATCGATAGCAGCGAAATAATGCTCCGGCGACAGAGGTTTTTCCGGTGCGGCCGGGTGATACACCGCCGTCAGCAGTTCGAGCGCCATTAAAGTGCCACAGGTGCGATAGATCGGCTGGAAGGTGTATTGCCGTCGGCATTGCCGCCAATAATGCTGTGCCTTGATCTGCGTGCATACGGCGAGGAGTGGCGCCAGCAGGCCCGTGCTCATCTTGGTTATCATTGGTACTGTCGCCATTGAAGGGGATTGAAAACGCTCTGGCTGCGCTATTGGCTCCCTGGGTTTATCGGCAACAGACAATAAAACTTTAAGCAGCGGCGAAAGCCTTCTACATTGAATACTGGTATCAAAATCGAAGGAAAAAAACATGCCCTACGTAAATATCAAAATTACTCGTGAAGGCGCGACGCCGGAGCAAAAGAAACAGCTGATCGCCGGGGTGACCCAGCTGCTGGTGGATACGCTGGGCAAGAACCCGGCCACTACCGTGGTGGTCATTGACGAAGTAGAAACCGACAACTGGGGGATCGGTGGCCAAAGCGTCACCGACCTGCGCGCCGCCGCCAAATAACGGCCGGATGTTGGCTACGCATCGGGAAACTTTTTAGTTTCCCGATCGCGGTCATAAATAAATTAAAACGTTGTTTTATTTTCATTGACTCCCCCGCCCCTTGCATTGAGACTGGCTGTATTTCGCATCAATTCATCTTCTTCTTTCAGCCAGGGCTCGTTGACTATGACCACCCAAAATCTTGCCGTGATCGGCGAATGCATGATTGAACTGTCGCAGAAAGGCGCGGATCTGAGCCGCGGTTTTGGCGGCGATACGTTAAACACCGCCGTCTACATTGCCCGCCAGGTGGCGGAAAGCGCGCTGCAGGTGCATTACGTGACCGCACTCGGCACCGACAGTTTCAGCCAGGAAATGCTGCAGGCGTGGCAGCAGGAAAAGGTCAACACCAGCCTGATACAACGGCTGGAGAACAAGCTGCCTGGGCTGTACGTGATTGAAACCGATGCCACCGGCGAACGCACCTTCTATTACTGGCGCAACGACGCTGCCGCCCGCTACTGGCTGGCTGGCCCGCAGGCGGAAAGCCTGTGCGAACAACTGGCCCAATTCGATTATCTGTACCTCAGCGGCATCAGCGTGGCGATCCTCGATACGGCCAGCCGCAGCAAGCTGCTGGCATTGCTAAGGCAGTGTCGCGCCAACGGCGGCAAGGTGATTTTCGATAACAACTATCGGCCGCGCCTGTGGCAAAGCAAGGAAGAAACGCAGCAGGTTTACCGCGAAGTGCTGGCCTGCACCGACATTGCCTTCCTGACCCTGGATGACGAAGACCTGCTATGGGGCAAACTGCCGCTGGAACAGGTGGTGCAGCGCACTCAGCAGCTCGGCGTGACGGAGATAGTGATTAAACGCGGCGCAGATAGCTGCCTGGTGTTCAGCGCCGAAGGCAGCGAATTTGAGATCCCGGCAGTGCGTCTGCCTAAAGAAAAGGTGGTGGATACTACCGCGGCGGGCGACTCCTTCAGCGCCGGTTATTTGGCAGTGCGTTTAACCGGCGGTGATGCCGTGCAGGCGGCGCTGCGCGGTCATCTGACCGCCAGTACGGTGATCCAACACCGCGGAGCCATTATTCCGCTGGCGGCAATGCCGCAATAAAATGCGAAAGGCCAGCAACGAGGCTGGCCTTTTTAATTGATCCGATAAATCGAGCCGATCTGAACGGGCGCAGTATGCCGCGCCCTTGAAAGACTCCGGGTTTTTAACCCGCCACCGCGATACGTTTCATATCGGTCATATACCCGCGCAGCTTGCGGCCAACGGATTCGATCGGGTGATTACGTACCGCTTCGTTCACGTCACGCAGTTGCGCGTTGTCTACCGAGGTACCGGCTACAGATTTGCCCAGGTCACCCGCCTGCAGGGTGGTCATGAACTCTTTCAGCAGCGGCACTGCCGCGTTGGCAAACAGGTAGTTGCCGTATTCTGCGGTATCAGAGATAACCACGTTCATTTCGTACAGACGCTTACGTGCAATGGTGTTGGCGATCAGCGGCAACTCGTGCAGTGATTCGTAGTAAGCGGATTCTTCGATGATGCCCGCATCAACCATGGTTTCGAATGCCAGCTCAACACCGGCTTTCACCATCGCAACCATCAACACGCCATGGTCAAAGTATTCCTGCTCGCTGATTTTACCTTCGAACTGTGGCGCATTTTCGAACGCCGATTTACCGGTCTCTTCACGCCAGTTCAGCAGTTTCACGTCGTCTTCTGCCCAGTCAGCCATCATGCCGCCGGAGAAAGCGCCGGAGATGATGTCATCCATGTGTTTCTGGAACAGCGGTGCCATGATCTCTTTCAACTGCTCAGACAGCGCATAAGCACGCAGCTTGGCCGGGTTGGACAGGCGATCCATCATCAGGGTGATGCCGCCCTGCTTCAGCGCTTCGGTGATGGTTTCCCAGCCGAACTGGATCAGTTTTTCTGCATAAGCCGGGTCAGTGCCTTCAGCAACCAGCTTGTCGAAGCACAGCAGCGAACCCGCCTGCAGCATGCCACACAGAATGGTCTGCTCACCCATCAGGTCAGATTTCACTTCGGCAACGAAGGAAGATTCCAGTACGCCCGCACGGTGGCCGCCGGTCGCTGCTGCCCAGGCCTTGGCAATCGCCATGCCTTCGCCTTTCGGATCGTTTTCCGGGTGAACCGCAATCAGAGTCGGTACGCCGAAACCACGTTTGTATTCTTCACGCACTTCGGTGCCCGGACATTTTGGCGCAACCATCACTACGGTGATGTCTTTACGTACCTGCTCGCCCACTTCTACGATGTTGAAACCGTGGGAGTAGCCCAGCGCCGCGCCGTCTTTCATCAGCGGCTGTACGGCACGAACGACCGAGGTATGCTGCTTATCCGGCGTCAGGTTAACCACCAGATCTGCCTGTGGGATCAAATCTTCGTAAGTCCCTACTTTGAAGCCGTTCTCTGTCGCTTTACGCCATGAAGGGCGTTTTTCGTCGATGGCTTCCTTACGCAGGGCATAGGCTACGTCCAGACCGGAGTCACGCATGTTCAGACCCTGGTTCAGCCCCTGCGCACCACAGCCGACAATCACCACTTTTTTGCCTTTCAGGTAGCCGGCTTCATCAGCAAATTCTTCACGTGCCATAAAGCGACACTTGCCCAATTGCGCCAACTGCTGACGCAGGTTCAAGGTGTTGAAATAGTTAGCCATGGTGGTACTCCAGTTAGATGTTGTGTCTTGCTGTTATTTTCATTCCCCGCCCTGTCTGTGCGGAGATTCGTTAAACTCAATGTATAACAGGAAACGCGTTGCTTAAATTGATATATTACGAATGTGATATTGCAATTTATGCAACACTCTTGCTGCGAGCGTACTGATATGGATTTGCGTGATTTAAAGCTGTTCCTCCATCTGGCTGAAAGCCATCACTTTGGCCGCACCGCCAAGGCGATGCACGTCAGTCCTTCGACGCTGTCCCGCCAGATCCAACGGCTGGAAGAGATCCTCGGGCAGCCGCTGTTTTTGCGCGATAACCGCACCGTGCAGCTCACCGATGCCGGTGAACAGTTAAAAGATTTTGCCCAGCAGACACTGCTGCAATACCAACAACTGAAACATTCGCTGGGTCAACACGGTCCTTCGCTGAGTGGCGAATTACGGCTGTTTTGCTCTGTTACCGCCGCCTACAGCCACCTGCCGCCGATCCTCGATCGCTTCCGCGCGCAGCATCCACTGGTAGAAATAAAACTGACCACCGGTGACGCCGCCGATGCGGTCGATAAAGTGCAGTCCAACGAAGCCGATCTCGGCATTGCCGGTCGGCCCGAAACCCTGCCCACCAGCGTGGCGTTCACTAAAATCGGTGAGATCCCGCTGGTGCTGATTGCTCCGGCGCTGCCTTGCGCGGTACGCAGCCAGGCGTTTGCCGAACAGCCCGACTGGGCCAATATTCCGTTTATCCTGCCGGAGCACGGCCCGTCGCGAAAACGCATCGAACTGTGGTTCCGTCGCCAGCGCATCGCCAATCCGCTGATTTACGCCACCGTTGGCGGCCATGAGGCCATCGTTTCGATGGTGGCGCTGGGCTGCGGTATCGCGCTGATCCCCGGCGTGGTGGTAGAAAACAGCCCGGAACCGGTGCGTAATCGTATTTCGCAACTGGAGAATATCTCCATGGTCGAGCCGTTCGAGCTGGGGGTCTGCGTGCAGAAAAAACGCCTCAGCGATCCGCTGATCGACGCTTTCTGGCGCCTGCTTTCATAAGTCAGAAGGATCGACCTGCTTCATCGCCTCTACCTGCATCAGCCAGTGGTAGAGCGGCTCCAGTTGCAGGAAGCCTTGCGCCAGTGTCTGTACCAAACCGGCATTGAACAGCTTTTCCACCTGACTGTCGGTCGCCATCACTGCAAAGGATTTGCGGTTGTACCAGGTGGCAATTTCTGCCGCCTGCTCTTTCACTAACGGCCGCTTGTAGCTTTCACCCACCAGCTCGAACGGCGGTCGGCAGCAGGCCGCGACCTCTAAAAAGGGCTGCGGTCGGCGTTGCAGCGTGTGGCGAAACAGATCCATGGTCTGTTTGTTGGCGCTGTAATAACCCAGCCCGTAGCGCAACATGTCCGGCCCCAGTTCGAAGAAGTAGACCGGCGCATCCTTCCAGTCTTTGCTCGGTCGTTTGAACGTCAGCCACATCCGGCTGCGGTAGCGCGATTTGTCGTGGGAAAAACGTGTGTCGCGATGAATGCGCGACAGTGTTTTACCGATCGCCGGCCGGATCTCGAACAAGGGATCGATCGCCAACATCGCCGGGCTCAGTTCGGTAACCAACGTACGAAACGGCGTCAGCAGCTCACGATCGTAAACGTCACGGTTGGTCTCAAACCATTCCTTGTCGTTCTCGATGCGTACCTGCTGAAGAAAATTCAGGCCCTGCTGGCTAAAGCCGTTAAATTGCTGCGTCATATTGCTTCCCGTAACAAGCTTTCTATCGGGGATTATGCATGGCTTCCATCTGCCAACGGCGCTTTAGAAAAACGCGCCGGCGCGTCCTGAAATAGGCAACATACAGATAAAACACCGTCCGGTTACTGAAAATAATTCCACCAATACAGGCACACAGCAACATCAGGCCATTGGCAATACCGGTGATGTTTGCTGTCCAGGCCACGACTGCGCCAACCAAAAACGCGACCAGCATGCCAAGATAATATTTCAGCAATACCACCCCTGTGTTTTTACCCTGAACCAGGTGAAACAGGATCAGCGTCATCCACAGGGCCATAATGGCACCACTGCCTAATAATGTGACAGCAGAGGCACTGCCGGTTATGGCAAGGGCCATATCGGCCAATAACCCCATGGTTCCCGCCAACCCCAGCGTAAGACAAATCAGCAGCAACATGACATTGCCCACGCCCGGCGGCGACAAACGCTGCCCCGGCGTCAAAAAATGTTGCTCAAGTTGCGCATCCACGCCGGCATAGACCGTCGGATCCCGCTGCAGGATTTGCTGTTCCATTTCTCGCCCTTGAGATATCAGGCGGTTAATCATCCAGTCCGACATTACCTCACCATCTGCGGTAATTTTTGCATGATCCCAACAAAATATTGCCCCGTTTCCTTCACATTCGCGGGCGAGGACAAAGTGCCGCTGATACCGCTGCCCACAAAGGCCATAGAGTTATTCAGTGCCGACCGCAATTGCTGTCGAAGTCCGTTCTGAAGGGCCTGTGTTGGATAGCGCTTCGGGTATAAGCCGGCATTAACCATCTGTTTTAACACTTGATTGGAAATACCCGGATTCTCCGCCCTTATGATACTCTCAGTGAGTCTTTTCCTTTCACTTCGGGGCATGCTTTTTAGCCACTCCGTCGCCTTACGCGATGAAACTCTTCGCATGGCACGATAAGTCATGGCCGCTTCTTTCAATGCTGCCCCAGCGCTAGCCAAAGAGATCACATCCAGAATGGTGCTGGTGGCGACATACCATTGCTCTGAATCTAACTGCGCAAGCTCATCACCTTTTCCATCATAAAGCTTATTCACGCGATACAAGCCATTACCACACTGTAAGGCACTGGCAGCCATGCCGGCATAACCTAAATAGGCGATGGCCGAACTGGTGCCACCGGTAAAGGGTACCGCAACACTCCCCGATGCCAGTAAAAAAACGGAGACCAACAGTGTGCCGCAAGATAGCGCTGCCGAAGCCAGTTCTTTGCCGACGCTCGGTTTTGTCAAAGCCTCAGATAAAGTATTGGTCGCCGCGGTACGTGAAGTATGCGCAACGGTTTTGGTGATCACCACATGGGTGACCTGTGAGGACGTTGAGTAACCGGTATGTTTGGTCGGCCTGACCAAATACGAATTTTGGCCGTCTGAAAAAATAATCCCCACCCCATGAAAAGCGATACTGCAATCCAGGGAGTCTTGCAGGGCTTGTAAATCAATATCCCGATACATTGCCTGCACATTGCCGTTACCGAGCATTCGGGCGAACTCGGCGCTGGTTAATTGATCTTCGGGAGAACCAAATGGCGAAGAAAAAGCCGTTGTCATTGTCGCGCATCCCTATACGTCAAAAGTCTTGGCAGTATAAAAATGCACAACAAAATCACAACCACGCAACCTATAAACTGGCTTATAGGTCACGATTACTTATGTATTTCTTATCAACCCTGCAAAAAGAAGCGGAACGCCGGGTTGTCGGTTTCATCGTGGCAGTCATAGCCCAGCGCCTGCAGGTGCTGCTCAAACTCGGGTTCGGTCTGCGACAGCTCAAAACCTGCCAGCACGCGGCCAAAATCGGTGCCGTGGCTGCGGTAGTGGAACAGTGAAATATTCCAGTGGGTACCCAACGTCTGCAAGAACTTCAGCAGCGCGCCCGGCGACTCCGGGAATTCAAAGCTGTACAGACGCTCGCGCAACGGCTTCGAAGGACGCCCCCCCACCATATAACGCACGTGCAGCTTGGCCATTTCATCGTCGGACAGATCCACCACCTGATAACCATCGGCCTGCAGTTCATCGATGATTTCCAGGCGTTCGGCATGGCCGCGCGTCAGGCGGACACCGACGAAAATACAGGCGTTATCGGCATCGGCGTAACGGTAGTTGAACTCGGTAACCGAGCGCCCGCCCAGCAGTTGGCAAAACTTCAGGAAGCTGCCTTTCTGCTCTGGAATGGTGACTGCCAACAGGGCTTCGCGTTGTTCACCCAGTTCGCAGCGTTCCGACACGTAACGCAAACCGTGGAAGTTCAGGTTGGCGCCGGACAACACGTGCGCCAGACGCTCACCCTGGATGTTGTGCTGCTGCACATACTTTTTCAGCCCGGCCAGCGCCAGTGCACCGGACGGCTCGGCAATAGCGCGCACGTCTTCAAACAGATCCTTGACCGCTGCGCAGATGGCGTCGCTGTCGACGGTGATCACATCGTCCAGGTATTCCCGACACAGGCGGAAGGTTTCGTCACCGATGCGCTTTACCGCCACGCCTTCAGCAAACAGCCCAACACGGGCCAGATCCACCGGATGTCCGGCATCCAGCGCCGCGCGCAGGCAGGCGGAGTCTTCCGCCTCCACGCCGATCACCTTAATCTGCGGCATCAATTGCTTGATCAATACCGCCACGCCCGCCGCCAGACCGCCACCGCCAACCGGTACAAACACCCGATCGAGATGCGCGTCCTGCTGCAGCAGTTCCATCGCCAGCGTGCCCTGCCCGGCGATCACCGTTGGGTGGTCGAACGGCGGCACAAAGGTCATGCCCTGCTTGAGTGAAAGCTCTATCGCTCTGGCCTTGGCTTCATCAAAGTTGGCGCCATGCAACAGCACTTCGCCACCAAAGCTGCGTACCGCATCCACTTTGATGTCTGCGGTGGTCAACGGCATCACGATCAGCGTTTTGATCCCCAGCCGTTTGCCGGAATAGGCCACGCCTTGCGCATGGTTGCCGGCCGAAGCCGTCACCACGCCGCGCGCCTTTTGCTCTTCGTTCAGGCTGGCGATCATCGCGTAGGCCCCACGCAGCTTGAAGCTGTGCACGGGCTGACGATCTTCGCGCTTCACCAAAATAGTATTGCCGAGGCGCGAAGAGATTTTGCTCATGGTCTGCAACGGGGTGACCTGAGCCACCTCGTAAACCGGCGAGCGAAGCACCGCTCGCAAATACTCCGCGCCACAGGGGGCGTCGGGTAGGGGTTGCGATACCGCCATGGTGTTTAGCCTCCCAGCTTGCTCTTGTCGCGTACTGCGCCTTTATCCGCGCTGGTCGCCAGTGTGGCGTAGGCGCGCAGAGCGAAGGAAACCTGGCGCTCACGATTTTTCGGTGTCCAGGCCCGATCGCCACGCGCCAGTTCAACTTCGCGGCGTGCCGCCAGTTCGCTGTCGCTGACATCCAGCACCATGCTGCGTTTTGGAATATCGATGTCGATCATGTCGCCGTCTTCGATCAGCGCAATCAGGCCGCCGCTGCCCGCTTCCGGAGAAACGTGGCCGATAGACAGACCAGAAGTCCCGCCGGAGAAACGACCGTCGGTGATCAGCGCGCAGGCTTTACCCAGGCCCATGGATTTCAGGTAGGTGGTTGGATAGAGCATTTCCTGCATGCCCGGTCCGCCCTTCGGCCCTTCATAGCGGATCACTACCACGTCACCGGCAACCACTTTGCCGCCGAGGATCGCTTCCACCGCGGTGTCCTGGCTTTCGTACACTTTGGCCGGGCCGCGGAAGGTCAGGTTGTCTTTGTCGACACCGGCGGTTTTCACAATGCTGCCGTCCAGTGCCATGTTGCCGTACAGCACGGCCAGGCCACCTTCCAGGCTGAAGGCATTTTCCAGCGAACGGATACAGCCTTCTGCGCGATCATCGTCCAGCGTGTCCCAACGGCAATCCTGCGAGAACGCCTGGGTGGTACGGATGCCCGCCGGGCCGGCGCGGAACATTTTCTTCACCGCTTCGTCCTGGGTCAGCATGATGTCGTACTGGTTCAGCGTTTCCGTCAGCTTCAGGCCCAGGATGTTGTCGACGTCGCGATTCATCAGACCCGCACGATCCAGCTCGCCCAGAATCGCCAGTACACCACCGGCACGGTGTACGTCTTCCATATGGTATTTCTGGGTGCTCGGTGCCACTTTGCACAGGTGCGGTACCTTGCGTGACAGACGATCGATATCTTCCATAGTGAAATCAATTTCACCTTCCTGAGCCGCTGCCAGCAGGTGCAATACGGTGTTGGTCGAGCCGCCCATGGCGATGTCCAGCGTCATGGCGTTTTCGAACGCGGCCTTGTTGGCGATGCTGCGTGGCAGTGCGCTTTCGTCGTCCTGCTCGTAGTAGCGCTTGGTCAGCGCAACAATGCGTTTGCCGGCGTTGAGGAACAGATCCTTACGGTCAGCGTGGGTCGCCAGCAGCGAGCCGTTGCCCGGTTGGGACAGGCCCAGGGCTTCGGTCAGGCAGTTCATCGAGTTGGCGGTGAACATACCGGAACAGGAGCCGCAGGTTGGACAGGCGGAACGTTCAATCTGTGCGCTGTCGGCATCGCTGACGTTCGGGTTGGCGCCCTGGATCATGGCGTCGATCAGATCCAGTTTGATTATCTTGTCGGACAGCTTGGTCTTGCCGGCTTCCATCGGGCCACCGGAAACGAAAATCACCGGAATATTCAGGCGCAGTGACGCCATCAGCATCCCTGGGGTGATCTTGTCGCAGTTGGAGATACACACCATCGCATCCGCGCAGTGGGCATTCACCATGTATTCAACCGAGTCGGCGATCAATTCGCGCGACGGCAGGGAATAGAGCATGCCGCCGTGGCCCATGGCGATACCGTCATCCACCGCAATGGTGTTGAACTCTTTGGCAACGCCGCCTGAGGCCTCGATCTGTTCTGCAACCAGTTTGCCCAAATCACGCAGATGCACATGGCCCGGAACGAACTGGGTAAATGAGTTGACCACCGCGATAATGGGTTTGCCAAAATCGTCGTCGGTCATTCCGGTCGCGCGCCATAATGCGCGGGCACCCGCCATGTTACGGCCGTGGGTGGTGGTGGCGGAACGGTACTTAGGCATGCTCTTCACTCCAAATGTATTTATTACAGGCGGCGAACGAACCGCCTGGATATTCTTATCTGTCTGTCAATTTACCCTATGAATTTCAAGCTTCAGCTTGAAAGGCGATGGGTAAATTATGGATTTACCGGATCCAGCCAACCGTACTTGTCTTCGGTCTTGCCAGTGAACAGGCCAAAGAACGCCTGTTGGATCTGTTTGGTCACCGGGCCGCATTTACCAATGCCGACCTTGATGCCGTCAACGCTGCGTACCGGGGTAATTTCTGCAGCGGTACCTGACATGAACACTTCATCGGCCAGATACAGCGACTCGCGTGACAACACTTGCTCACGCACTTCAAAGCCCATGTCTTTCGCCAGCTTGATGATGGCGTCGCGGGTGATGCCCGGCAGCGCGGAAGAGGTAAACGGCGGGGTGAACAACACGCCGTCTTTCACTTCAAACAGATTCTCACCTGCGCCTTCGGAAATATAGCCGTGCACATCCAGCGCGATCCCTTCCTGATAACCGTGGCGGCGTGCTTCACTGCCCACCAGCAGGGAGGAAAGATAGTTACCGCCGGCCTTGGCCGCGGTTGGGATGGTGTTTGGTGCTACACGGTGCCAGGACGAAACCATCGCATCGATGCCTTGATCCAGCGCCTCTTCACCCAGGTACGCGCCCCAAGGAAACGCCGCGATAATCACGTCTGTTTTGTAACCTTCCGGTGGGTTAACCCCCATGCCGACGTCACCGACAAACACCAACGGACGAATATAAGCGCTGCCCAGATTATTTTTACGCAGCGTGGCGCGACAGGCTTCCATCAGCTCGTCAACGCTTTGCGATACTGGCATCCGGTAGATTTTTGCCGAGTCATGCAGGCGTTGCATATGCTCACGGTGACGGAACACCACCGGGCCTTTATGGGAGTCGTAGCAACGGACCCCTTCAAACACCGAAGTGCCGTAATGCAACGCATGCGACATCACGTGCACTTTGGCGTCAGCCCAAGGAACCATCTCACCATTGAACCAAATGTAATCGGCTTTCTTCGTCATTGTTATTTATCCTTCTCGCGCGTCAGGCGCGTATTTGTTGTGATGTTTGTTGCTGGATCTCAACGCAGGAGACATCCATCAGTTTGCTCAACTGAGATGACAGTAGATCCACCGGGCGCTGGCTGGCAACGGTCAATTCAATATTAATCTTGTCGGTGTTTGCAGCCGTTGCCATATTCATAGCACAAACCTGAAAGCCACGGTGACGCACGACGCGCAATACGCGCTCTAACATTTCAGGGCGAAAACGGGCCTGGATCGAGAGTTGATGCTGCATCATGATATTTTCTCCAACATGGTTTCGTTACCGGCACCCGGCGGCACCAGCGGCCAGACGTTTTCAAGTTCATCAATCGACACGTGCAACATATAAGGCCCTTCGCTGTTGAATAAGGCGTCGAGCGCGTCTGCTACCTGGTCTTTACGGGTGATACGCTGGCCGGGGATGCCAAAGGCATTGGCCAACATCAGGAAATCGGGGTTATCGGAGAGATTGGTTTCGCTGTAGCGTCCGTCAAAGAACAGTTGCTGCCACTGACGAACCATTCCCAAACGCTGGTTATCCAGCAAAACGATTTTCAGCGGTAACTGCTTGCGTTTGATGGTGCCCAGTTCCTGCACGTTCATCATGAACGAACCGTCACCCGATACGCAGACCACCGTGTCCTCCGGGCGGGCCATCTGGGCGCCCACCGCGGCCGGAACGCCAAAGCCCATGGTGCCCAAACCGCTGGAGGTGATGAAATTCTCCGGACGTTCAAAGGTCATGTGCTGCGCGGTCCACATCTGGTGTTGGCCCACGTCGGTGGTGATCACGCTGTTGGCCGGCTTGCGCTCGGACAGCTGCTTCAACAGCAGCGGCGCGTAGATCGGCTGGCCCGGATGGTCATAACGCCAGCTATGGGTTTCTTTCAGTTCAACCACTCGCTGCTGCCAGGCGGCGATACTCAGCGGCTGCTGCAACGCCGGTAACAGGGTTTTCAAATCGCCCTGCAGCGCTACGTGCGCCTGGCGCAATTTGCTCATTTCTGCCGGGTCGATATCCATGTGGATCACCTTGGCATGCGGGGCGAAAGCATTCAGTTTACCGGTTACGCGATCGTCAAAACGGGCGCCAACGGCAATCAGCAAATCACACTCCTGCACCGCCAGGTTGGCGGCTTTGGTGCCGTGCATCCCCAGCATACCGAGGTAGTACGGCTGCTCAGCGTCCGGTGCGCCCAGCCCTTTCAACGTGGCTACGTTGGGCATCTGGGTCACCGCGATGAATTCACGCAGCGCCGGTACCGCCTGCGCCATGCCAACACCGCCGCCGACGTACAACATCGGCTTGTGCGCCTGCGCCAGCAATTCGACGGCCTGCGCCAGCTCCGCTGCCGGGTAGTGCAGTTCTTCCTCTACCGGCATCAGGTGCGGGTGTAATTCGCCGTGCGCCAGTTGGATGTCTTTCGGGATATCGATCAGCACCGGGCCAGGACGACCGCTGCTGGCGATAGCGAAGGCTTCCGCCATGATGCCCGGCAGCGCATCCAGTGATTCCACCAGGAAGCTGTGTTTGGTGCAGGCCAGAGACAGGCCGAGGACATCGATCTCCTGAAAGGCATCGGTGCCGATCAGTGCTGAACCTACCTGACCGGTGATCGCCACCAGCGGAACAGAATCCAGCAGCGCATCGGCCAGGCCGGTGATCAGGTTGGTGGCGCCGGGGCCGGAAGTGGCGATACAAACGCCCACCTTGCCGGTGGAACGGGCATAGCCAATGGCCGCCATCGCGGCGCCTTGCTCGTGGCGGCACAGCAGGTGTTCTACCCCACCGTCATACAATGCATCGTAGACCGGCATGATTGCGCCGCCCGGGTAGCCGAATACCGTATCAACTCCCTGTGCACGCAATGCTTGTACTACCCACTGAGCCCCGTTCATAGTTATTTCCCCGCCTTACTTCGACAACTGCAGGATTTTGTTCTGTTATTCATATTGTTATCCTCGTCTCACTTTTCTCTTGCCAATAAAAAACCCCCGGACCTTTCGGTGCGGGGGTTCTCTTGCGATTCCGGCTTGTTTTCTAAGCCATTCTTCGTCCAAGTGCAGCCCCGCACGGTGGGATAATAATCACCACCACGCTAATCACGACTAGGCTAATCACTTGGGCAAAGGCTTTCATAATAGGTTTGTTCACTGTGCTCGTTTCGAACTAATGCCTACAGAGGTACCATAGTCCCGCGCGGCATGACAACACTTTTTTTGCGTTATTATTCGGCGCAATCTGGTCATACCTCGTGCAAAATGCCCGGATTTCAAACGTTAGCCTGCACGCCCGGAGATTTCGCCTCGCCCGAAATCGCCTTGCCGCGCGTGTCCTTGCCCAGGAACACCAGTAGCGCAATGACAATAGCCACCGTGCCGGCGATAATCGCCATCGCCAGGCCATAATTTTGGCCATGATGTTCGGCTATGGTCGCCTGCAGCGTGGCGTTGACCGAGGCAATCAGGTTACCCAACTGGTAAACAAACCCTGGCAGCACCGCACGGGTATTGGCCGGCACCAGTTCGGTGAGATAAGTCGGTATCACGCCCCAGGCCCCCTGCACCATGAACTGCATCAGGAAGGCGCCAATCCCCAACATCAGCGAACCGCTGGAAAATGCCCACAGTGGGATCACCGGCAAGGCCAATAACGCGGCAATGATAATGGCCTTGCGGCGACCAATTTTTTCCGACAGCGAACCAAAGAAAACGCCGCCGATGATTGAAGCGATATTGTAGCTAATGGCGATGATACTGACGGTTTTAGGATCGAAACCATGCTGAACTTTCAAAAATACCGGATACATATCCTGGGTACCGTGCGAGAAGAAATTGAATGCCGCCATCAGTAACACCAGATAGCCGCACAGCTTCCAGTGACTTTTCAATACCGGCAGCAGGGCACTGCTTTCCTTGCGTTCACGCGCCGCCAACCACACCGGCGATTCCTGCACGCAGTAGTAAATAAACGGCAACAGTAAAATCGGTGCTGCGCCGATCACGAACATCCCACGCCAGCCAATCACCTCAAACAGCAGGCCATACACCACCGCCGCCAACAGATATCCAAAGGGGTAACCGGCCTGGAAAATACCCGACATCAGGCCACGCGAGCGGTCCGGAATGGTTTCCAGCGCCAGCGACGAGGCTACGCCCCAGATCCCCCCCATCGCCACGCCGTACAACACCCGCAGTATCAGGAATACCGTCAACGACGGTGCCGCTGCGGACAACAGTTCAAAGATTGAGAAGAACACGATATTCAGCATCAAAATCGGTTTGCGGCCGTATTTTTCCGCCGCCCGGCCGAAGATCAGTGCGCCAATCGGGCGTACTGCCAACGTCAGCAGGATCGCCAACGTCACTTCTTCCATGCCGACATGGAAAGATTGCGCAATATCGCTGAGCAGAAAGACCAGCACGAAAAAATCGAAAGCATCAAGCGTCCAGCTTGAAAAGCTGGCGATGGCTGCATTGCGTTGCAGCGGAGTCCAACCAAACATAGTGTTATCCCTACTCTGGAATACGAGGTCATGAGGTTTAGCGGCTGCCGCAGCGGAAGGCGACGGCGGTCGGAGTTTGTTAACGAAGTGATTTTTATTTTGCTCAATTGTTAAATACACCCATTACCCCTCCCACTGCAACTTGGTTAGCTTGCTAATTTGTTGCAGCATTCACGTAATTGTTAAGGGGTATTGCCGTCACTTGCGCAGTGCTGCACAAAAAATCGTTATCCTTATGAAATTAATTATTTTAATTACGACTTTCCACGCAAATACTCCAAGGTTACCGCGCCCCGGCAGGGCCTTTGCCGCATCATGTTGCCTACAGCAAGGAGAGCAATATGTCACTGGCGGTTATCTATACCCGAGCCACGCTGGGCGTTCAGGCCCCTTCGGTTACGGTGGAAGTGCATATCAGCAACGGGCTACCCGGTCTGACCATGGTCGGTCTGCCGGAAACCACTGTGAAAGAAGCCCGCGATCGGGTACGCAGCGCATTGATTAATAATGGCTTCACCTTTCCTGCACGGCGCATCACCGTCAATCTGGCACCGGCCGATTTGCCCAAGGAAGGTGGGCGTTACGACCTGCCAATCGCTTTGGCGATCCTGGCCGCCTCCGAACAGTTACCGGCCGATAAGCTGGCCCGTTATGAATTCCTTGGGGAGTTGGCGTTATCCGGCGCACTACGGGGGGTCAGTGGCGCGATACCCGCCGCGCTGGCCGCAATGGATGCGGGCAGGCAGTTGATTCTGGCAGCCACCAATAGCCGGGAGGTGGGGTTGATTACCCAGAGCGAAACCCTCGTGGCAGAACACTTGCTGGAGGTGTGCGCCTTTTTACTGGGCAAAGGTGACTTGCCGATAGCCAGCGCGCCGCCGGCAACGGAGAGCACACAAGAACCTGCCGACCTGCAAGATATCCTGGGCCAGGAACAGGCGAAGCGGGCGCTGGAGATCGCCGCCGCCGGGGGCCACAACCTGCTGCTGGTCGGCCCACCGGGAACCGGGAAAACCATGCTGGCCAGCCGTTTGACTGGCCTGCTGCCCCCGCTGACCGAAAGGGAGGCACTGGAAAGCATCAGCGTCGCCAGCCTGCTGCATCACCCTGCCCAAGCGCTGCCATGGCGACAGCGACCGTTTCGCGCACCGCATCACAGTGCCTCGATGGCCGCGCTGGTTGGCGGCGGCTCGCTGCCGCGGCCGGGTGAAATTTCCATGGCGCACAATGGCGTGCTGTTTCTTGATGAGTTGCCTGAATTTGGAAGGCGAGTGCTGGATGCTCTGCGTGAACCGCTGGAGTCCGGCGAAATAGTCATTTCTCGCGCTACGGCCAAAGTCTGCTTTCCGGCCAGAGTGCAGCTGATCGCCGCCATGAACCCCAGCCCCACCGGGCATTATCAGGGCATGCATAACCGCGCGTCCCCACAACAGGTTCTGCGCTACCTCGGGCGGCTTTCAGGGCCGTTTCTCGATCGCTTCGATTTATCGATTGAGGTACCCCTGCTGCCACCGGGCGTGCTGAGCAAACGGCGTATCACCAGTGAAAGTAGTATCCAGGTAAGGGAGCGTGTGCTGCTGGCACGCGAAAGGCAGCTCAACCGTTCAGGGAAGATCAACGCCCTGCTGAATAACCACGAGGTAGAGCGTGATTGCGCATTGAGCGAGGCGGATGCAGATTTTCTTGAGACGACGTTAAATCGATTGGGATTATCGGTTCGCGCCTGGCAGCGGATTTTAAAAGTGGCCCGCACACTGGCGGATTTGGCGGGAGATCGGGATATTGATAAGCGCCATTTGAGCGAAGCGCTTGGCTATCGCAGTATGGATCGCCTGTTGCTACAGCTGCACCGCAGCCTGGAATAAAAATGGGGCCCAAAGGCCCCATCGTTATCAATCGTCGCTATCGGTGTAATCTTCCACCGCGTCAGCCTGCGGCTTGCCGCCGGACAGGGTATGGAATTTTTTCGGGCGGCGTGTGCGCACCAGATATTTAGCCCATACTTTTTCCTGCTCGGTAACCGGCTCACGCTCACCGTGGCACACTGCGACGAACAACTGTTCTTCTTCAGTGACCGGCTGACGTTTGCCCGCGTCCAGCTCATTGAACGCATACCCGAAACGCTCTAGCAATTGCGCTTCTTTAATGGTGAAATCGCCGTGACGGGAGAACCCGCGAGGATAATGTTTATTATCAAAAAAACGATTGGTCGTGGTGAAGCTATCCGCCATCTGACACGCTCCTAATTCTCTCATGGCCGTGCTGTTTATGGCGCGGAGTATTAGATAGGCTTGACATTGTGTAAAACAAAACATTTAAATCTTAACGATAAAAATTTCTGGAGATGGGTGTGGATACCGAATTACTGAAAACCTTTTTGGAGGTCAGTAGAACGCGTCACTTTGGCCGAGCCGCAGAATCCCTGTACTTAACGCAGTCTGCCGTTAGTTTCCGTATCCGCCAGTTAGAAACCCAATTGGGCGCGAATTTATTCACCCGTCATCGTAACAATATCCGTCTGACGCCAGCAGGGGAGCGGCTTCTGCCCTATGCTGAGAGCCTGATGACGACCTGGCAATTGGCGAAAAAAGAGGTGGTGCGTTCGCTGCAACATACTGAACTGTCCATCGGCGCCACCGCGTCATTGTGGGAAGCTTATCTGACCCCGTGGCTGCAATCCTTGTATCAACAACGAGAGGCATTACAGCTGGAAGCCAGGGTGGCGTTACGGCACTCTTTGGTAAAACAGCTGCATGAAAGACAGCTCGATTTGCTCATCACCACCGAACCGCCAAAGATGGATGAACTGGCCAGTCAGCTATTGGGCAATTTCTCGTTGCGGCTGTTCTCCTCCACCCTGCGTGATAAACATGCGCCGATGCCGTATATCAAGCTGGAATGGGGTGCGGATTTTCATCAGCAGGAGAGCCGTATGCTGGAGGGGGATAACCTGCCGGTGCTCACCACCACCTCAGCACACCTGACCCGACAACTGTTGGAAACCACGGGCGGTTGCGCCTTCCTGCCCAGCCAATGGGAGAAGGACTACCCGCAGTTGGCCGCCATTGCCGACATCCCGCCAATAATCCGTCCGCTGTATGCCGTTTGGCTGCAAAATAGCGACCAACAGCCGCTGATCCGGCAACTGTTGAAAATACCTTTAAATACTACGGCATAAGGCCTTATAACGGCGTCAAGCGAGGATGCCGGGGTTTGGTTCGTCTACCGAGCCAAAACGCGCTCATCGCCTTCTGAAGGCCGATAAAGCCGAACAAAAGAATGCCGATGACAATTTTGGTCCACCAGGAGCTGAGCGTGCCGTCGAAAGTGATGTAACTCTGTATCAGCCCCTGGATCAGCACGCCGAACAGCGTGCCCAATACGGTGCCAACCCCACCGGTCAACAAGGTGCCACCAATCACTACCGCAGCAATGGCATCCAGCTCTACCCCGCTGGCCGCCAACGCGTAGCCCGCAGAGGTATACAGCGAGAAAATAATCCCGGACAACGCAGCCAGCGTGCCTGAGAGCATATAAATCAGCACCGTGGTCCGTTGCACGGGTACGCCCATCAGCGCCGCAGACACCCGATTACCGCCGATGGCGTAGACGTTGTGACCAAATCGGGTGCGGTGCGCCAACACTATGCCGACCGCCACCACCATTAGCATCACCAACGCCAACAGCGTGAAACGGCCGCCGCCCGGCAGTTTCCAGGCGTAGTTCGCCAGCGTCGCGTACAAAGGGTGATCGATGGGAATCGACTCTTCCGAGACGATAAAACTCATGCCCCGCACGAAGAACATTCCGGCCAGCGTGATGATAAACGCCGGCAGCTTCAATACATCGATGATCCAGCCCATCAGTGCGCCAAACGACGCCCCCATCAGCAGCGCAATAACAAACGCATAACCCGGAGCAATACCGTAGGTGCCGATCAATTTTGCCAACAGCACCCCGGTGAAGGCGATCACCGAGCCGACCGACAGATCAATACCGCCGGAAAGGATCACAAACGTCATGCCTACCGCGACGATGCCAAGAAAGGCGTTGTCGGTCAGCAAGTCACACCACACCCGCGTTGAGGCAAAGCTGGGAAACTGAGTAAGGCAAAAACCATAGCCCAGGAGGAACACCAGGACCGTCATCAACAGAGGCAGATTGCGCTTGATCATGGCCTTTTTCTCCTAAGCAGTTGACGCAACGAAACGCTGGGTGATTGAACCATCAGCACCGCCAGCACCACGATCGCTTTCAGTACCAGATTAAACTCCGGCCGATAGCCGGAGAGCAGAATACCGGTATTCATCCCCTGAATAATTAATGCCCCCACCACCGACAACAGCAGGTTAAAACGCCCGCCCAGCAATGAGCCACCACCAATCACCACCGCCAGGATCGCATCCAACTCCAGCCACAGCCCGGCATTGTTGGCGTCTGCACCCCGGATATCCGCCGTGACGATAATCCCGGCCACCGCAGCACAGAGCCCGCAGATCACATATACCGCCATCACCACCCAGCGCGTACTGACCCCCGCATTACGGGCCGAGCGCAGATTGATGCCCACAGCTTCGATAAACAGCCCCAGCGCCGTTTTACGCGTCAGCAGCCAGATCAACAGCAGCATCACTGCGGCAATGATCGCCGGCAGCGGTAAATACATCAACGCACCGCTACCGAGCCACGCCAGCCCTTCCCGCTCAAAGGTGACGATTTGTCCCTCGGTGATCAGTTGTGCAATGCCACGACCGGCCACCATCAGCATCAGCGTGGCGACAATCGGTTGTATCTGCAGTACCGCCACCAGAAAGCCATTCCACAGGCCACACAGCGCTCCGGCCGCCAAAGCAGCCGCCAGCACGTAACCCAGCGGATAACCGGCACTGGTCAAGGTTGCGGCCGTGGCACCGGCTATCGCCATCACCGCCCCCACGGAAAGGTCGATCCCCCCGGTGGCAATCACTAACGTCATGCCCAATGCCAATAACGCTACCGGCGCGCCACGGTTAACGATGTCGATCACACTGCCAAACAGTCGGCCGTCCTGAATGTGGATGGAAAAGAAATTCGGGGCGACCAGGCTGTCGATCAACAAAATCACCGCCAGCGCCCCCAGTTGCGTTGCCCCAGCGGGCAACACCCATCTGACTTTGCGTGGCCCATTGGACATGGAAAAACTCCTGAGGTTCATTCAACCCCCTGTTGCGCGGCAATCGCCTGCATGATTGCAGGCACCGTAATGGCGTCATGTTCAAGCTGCGCCACGTGCTTTCTGTCGCGTAGCACCAAGATACGATCGGCATAGCCCGCCAGTTCTTCCAGTTCGGAAGAAATCACCAGCAGCGCCAGCCCTTCGTCACAGAGTTTTTCAATTAAACGAATGATTTCAGCATGTGCGCCAACGTCTATTCCGCGCGTCGGTTCATCCAGGATCAAAAAACGCGGTTTGGTCGCTAACCAGCGGGACAGCAACACTTTCTGCTGATTGCCACCGGACAGATATTGGATCTGCTGTTCCGGCCCCGGAGTACGGATGCCCATCAGCTGGATATAACTCTCGGCAATGCGGGTTTGTTCCCGCAACGATAACGGTTTTAACCAACCGCGTTGCGCCTGCAGAGCCAGAATGATGTTTTCCCGCACAGTTGCAGCGCCGACAATCCCGTCGGTTTTTCGGTCCTCAGGGCAATAGCCGAAACCGAGACTGGCAGCTTTACGAGGCGTACGGATGTTCACCGTACGTCCCTCAACTTTCGCACTGCCGCTATCACGCGGCTTGATGCCGAATATCAGCTGAGCCGTTTCCGTGCGCCCCGATCCCAGCAGGCCGGCCAGGCCAACTATCTCGCCCGGACGTATTTGCAGATCGAAGGGTTCAACCATGCCGCGCCGCCCGTAGCCACTGAATTCAACCAGATATGGCGCCTCAGTTAGTCCGTGCTCACCACGTTTGAGGAGCGACTCGTCAAACGCGTGGCCAAGCATCATCTGTACCAATTCCAGACGCGGTAAATCAGCGGTTATCTTGGTCCCCACTAACTTACCGTTGCGCAGTACGGTGATGCGATCGCAAATGCGATAAACTTGATCGAGGAAGTGGGTGACAAAGATCATCCCCATACCCTGAGTACGGAGCTGGCTGAGAATACCCAGCAACATGCTGACTTCTTTAGCATCCAGACTGGCGGTTGGCTCATCCAGGATCAGGACTTTGGCTGACAGGTCGACCGCCCGCGCGATAGCGATAATCTGCTGGATCGCAATCGAGTAATTCCCCAACGGTTGGCTGACATCCAACTCTAATCCATACCCCAATAAAAGCTGTTGGGCCTGGCTCAGCAGCTTTTTTTGATCAACCAGACCAAACCGCGTGGGCTCTCGACCAATGAAAAGATTGGCCGCCACCGAGATGTTCGGCAGCAGGTTAACCTCCTGATAAACCGTGCCAATCCCCAGCACCTGGGCCTGTGCGGTGCTTTGTGGGGCAATGGCGCGCCCCTCCAGCAGTATTTCACCGGCGGAACGCTGATAGACCCCGGTTAATGCTTTGATTAACGTGGACTTTCCCGCGCCATTCTCACCCAGCAACGCCATGATCTCTCCGCGCTGTAACGTGATATCAACCTGCTCCAGCGCTTTGACGCCGGGAAACTCAACGGATAATCCCTTAATCGCCAATAACGTGGTCTGAGATGTGGCCATCTTCTGTCCCGCCGGTAAGTGGATTAATAACCCATGCTTTTCTTCAGCTCGAATTCCTGTTTCGCGGTATCTGGCTGCAACAGTTTCGATTCGGTCTGGATAAACTTCGGCGGTTGGGTACCCTCCTTCTTCATCGCCAGCAGCGCATCAAACGCCGGGCCGGCCATATTCGGCGTCAATTCGACCGAGGCATTGGCTTCACCATTCATCATTGCTTTGAATATGTCAGGCACACCGTCGATAGAGACGATTTTGATTTGTGAACCCGGTTTTAAACCTGCCTCTTTGATTGCCTGAATAGCGCCGATTGCCATATCGTCGTTATGCGCATACACGGCACAGATATTTTTACCGTTCTGCTCAGCCTTGATAAAACTCTCCATCACCTCTTTGCCCTTGCTGCGGGTAAAATCGCCAGATTGCGAGCGGATGATTTTAACGTTAGCAGCATTGGCTATACCGTCGGCAAAGCCTTTCTTGCGGTTGATAGCGACGCTGGCCCCCACGGTTCCCTGCAGTTCCACCACGTTACAGGGTTTGCCGGCGACCTCTTTCACCAGCCACTCTCCTGCGACTTTACCTTCGTGCACACTGTCGGACGCCACGGCCGCGGTATAGAGCGAGGGATCGTTCACTTCAATCATCCGGTCGAGCAGGAATACCGGGATCTTGGCCTCTTTGGCCTCTTGCAGTACCGGAGTCCATCCGGTGGCGACTACCGGCGCAATGAAAATGGCATCAACACCCTGGGCGATGAAGGATCTGACCGCTTTGATCTGGTTTTCCTGTTTTTGCTGCGCATCGGCGATTTTTAACGTAATACCGCGTTTTTCCGCTTCCTGTTTCGACACCTTGGTTTCGGCAGAACGCCAGCCCGATTCCGAACCAATCTGAGAAAAACCGACGACCAGCGGTGCCGCCTGTACCGTACTTATCAATGCGCCAGTGATGGCAGCCGCTAACAGCAGACGTTTAATCATGTTTGTGTTCTCCCCGCACTGCCCAGGCATCAGGCGGCCTCAGGCAGTGGTAACTGTTGTTGTGTATGCTGCATATTTTTCTGGTGAAGTGGGTATCCAAAGACCCGGACACCCATTAGGTGTAGTCGAAAATCAGGCAGGAATAATGAGCGGCATCACATCACGGGAGAACAACCATTTTGTACATGGATCCAGCTAAAAATGTCTAAATTGGAAGCAGTTTTGGTAGGGTTTTTAAGCAATTTATCAGAGGAATAGCGAGGATTTTGGAAAAGCAGAAAGCAAAAAAAACCCTTCGCTTTCGCAAAGGGTTTCTAATATGGCAGGGGCGGAGAGACTCGAACTCGCGACACCCGGTTTTGGAGACCGGTGCTCTACCAACTGAGCTACGCCCCTAAATCATGCTTAACATTATGCCTGCTAAAGTTAGCAGGCATAATTTAAATA
>NZ_SWDE01000006.1 GCF_013337185.1 Serratia proteamaculans | reverse complement strand
ATAGTTCCCTCTCCTTTGGGAGAGGGTTTAGGGTGAGGGGAAACAGGCAGAACAGAGGCTAAAGCCCCTCACCCCGGCCCTCTCCCCCTGGAGAGGGTGACTGAATATATTGCTCTCATCAGCCCGGCATGCAGCGATGCCGGGTTTTTTTATTCCATAATGCGGTGAATTTGCAGGTACTGCAGCAGCATAATGGTCTTGCCGTCTTTAATCCGCCCGTCGGCGATCATCGCCACCGCCTCGGTAAAGGGCAGTTCCACCACTTCAATATCTTCGTCTTCGATACCGCCACCGGCCGCATGACGTTCGTCGTCATGGTATTCGGCAATAAAGAAATAAATAATTTCGGTCACGCCGCCCGGCGACATATAGGCTTCGAAAACCTTCTTCACCTCACCAACCTGAAAACCGGTTTCTTCCACCGCTTCACGTCGCGCACATTGTTCCGGTGAATCCGCATCCAGCAGGCCCGCACAGGCCTCCAGCAGCATGCCGCTCTCATTACCGTTAACATAGGTCGGCATGCGGAATTGATTGGTCAGCACCACCGTGCCCTTGGCGCGGTTATACAGCAAAATGGTCGCCCCGTTACCGCGATCGTAGACTTCACGCATCTGCTGAACGGAACCGCCATCCTTGCGCTTGAGATCAAAAGTATATTTGTGCAGTACATACCAGTTATCCGACAACAGCTCTTTTTTCACATTCTCAATTTTCGCTGACATGAACCCTTCTTCTTTTCCGTTAGCTGAAACGCAAAAATGATACCGCGATTAAGCGCCGAAGTGACAACCGATTTGCAACAAAAAACCCCGTAGCTCATACAGAACCACGGGGTTTTTACCATCAATAGTATTTAGAAGCCGTTGGGTACGTCGCGCATATCCGGCAGCTTATGGGCGATCCCCTTGTGGCAATCGATGCAGGTTTTGCCTTCGGTTATTGCCTTGTCGTGCATCTTCGCCGCCACGGTTTTCTGCGCGCTAAAGTCCATATATTCAAAATTATGGCAGTTGCGGCACTCTTGCGAGTCATTGGCCTTCATTCGTGCCCATTCATTGCTCGCCATCGCTAACCGATGCTGGTCAAATTTCTGTGGCGTATCGATCAACCCGAACGCCTTGGCGTACAACTCCTTGCTGGCCTTAATCTTACGCAGCATTTTCGGCCCCCACTCATGCGGCACGTGGCAATCCGGACAGGTGGCGCGCACGCCACTGCGGTTGTTGTAATGCACCGTGCCCATGTATTCCTCATAGACGTTTTCGCGCATTTCATGACAGCCGATACAGAACTGTTCGGTATTGGCTGCCTCCATGCCGGTATTAAAACCGCCCCAGAAGATGATGCCGGCGCCAAAGCCGAGCAACAGCAGCGTTCCCAGCGCCAGGCGGCTTGGCCTGCGCCACCAGCGCCAGACCCGCAACAGGCGGCCGGGCTTTTTTTCAGTGGTGGTGTGTTTGTCTTTGCTCATAGCTCCCCCGCTTAATGCCCAAAGCCCGGCATGGGCTGGAAATCATTGCCGACAATCGGTGCCGCGTCGGTTTGCGGTACGTGGCACTGCAGACAGAAATAGCGACGCGGCGCGACTTCGCTCAGCATCTTGCCGTCCCTGTCCATAAAATGCGTCGGGCTGATACGCGGCGCACCGGTGGTGCGGTAATGTTCCACGCCGTGGCACTGCAGGCAGCGGTTGGTGTTCTTGCTGATCTGATAGCCATCCACGCTATGCGGGATCATCGGCGGCTGATTGACGTAGTTCAGCGCCATCCGTTCCTGCTGCTTTGGCATCGAGATCGGCCCGCTGGCAGTCGCGGACACTTCCGGAGACTTACTGAGATCGACATCGCTGGCAGCAAACGCCAGGCCGGCAAAGGCCAGCGACAACAAGGTCACCCACAGGGCAAGCGTCTTTTTCACAACAGGGCTTTTCATTTTTATTTGGCTCCCGGGTCATTAAATAAGGTGTTCATCGCACAATTCGTCAGCCTCACACCTTTTCCACCTTCACCGCGCATTTCTTGAAGTCGACTTCTTTGGAAAGCGGATCGGTGGCGTCCAGCGTCAGGTTATTGACCAGCTGCGCCGCATCAAAGAACGGCATATACACCAGTCCCCTTGGCGGGCGGTTACGGCCGCGGGTTTCGACCGTGCTGATCAATTCGCCACGGCGCGACAGCACCCTGACCTTCTCACCACGGCGCAGGTTGCGGCTTTTGGCGTCCAGCGGGTGGATAAACACCACCGCCTGCGGGAAGGCACGGTGCAGCTCGGGTACCCGGCGGGTCATCGAACCGGTATGCCAATGTTCCAGCACCCGACCGGTGGATAACCAAAGGTCATATTCTTTATCCGGGCTTTCCGCCGCCGGTTCGAATGGCAGCGCGAAGATCACCGCCTTGCCGTCCGGCTTGCCGTAGAAACGCACTTCTTCCCCGGCTTTAACGTAGGGGTCAGTCCCTTCGCGGTAGCGCCACAGCGTCTCTTTGCCCTCCACCACCGGCCAGCGCAGACCGCGAGCCTGATGGTAGCTATCGAACGGCGCCAGATCGTGGCCATGACCGCGACCAAAACCGGCATATTCTTCAAACAGCCCTTTTTGCAGATAGAAGCCGAAGTCACGAGCCTCATCGTTAAGCTGATCCGCCGGGATCTCCGTCAGCGGGTATTTATTGACCTCACCGTTGGCAAACAGCACGTCGTACAACGTTTTGCCGCGATACTCCGGTTTCTGCGCCAGCAGTTCGGCCGGCCACACCTCTTCTACCTTAAAGCGCTTGGAGAACTCCACCAGTTGCCACAGATCGGATTTGGCCTCACCCGGCGCTTTCACCTGCTGACGCCAGAACTGAGTGCGGCGCTCCGCATTACCGTAGGCTCCCTCTTTCTCCACCCACATGGCGGTCGGCAGGATCAGGTCGGCGGCCAGGGCGCTGACGGTCGGGTAAGGATCCGACACCACCACAAAGTTGCGCGCATCGCGCCAGCCCGGCATCCGGTCTTCATTGATATTCGGCCCAGCCTGCATGTTGTTGTTACACATCACCCAGTAAGCGTTCAGCGTGCCATCCTTCAGCGCACGATCCTGCGCTACCGCATGCAGCCCGACTTTTGCCGGGATGGTGCCGGCCGGCAGTTGCCACTTCTGCTCGGCGGTCTGACGGTGCTTTTCGTTGGTGACCACCATGTCGGCCGGCAGACGGTGGGCAAAAGTGCCAACCTCACGCGCGGTGCCGCAGGCGGAAGGCTGGCCGGTCAGCGAGAACGGCCCACAGCCCGGTTTGGAGATTTTGCCGGTCAGCAGATGCAGGTTGTAGCACAGGTTATTGGCCCACACGCCGCGCGTGTGCTGGTTAAAGCCCATGGTCCAGTACGACACCACCTTGATGTTCGGATCGGCATACAGTTTTGCCAACGCTTCCAATTGGTCTTCCGGCACGCCGCTCATTTTGGCCGTTTTTTCCAGCGTGTAGTCCGCTACGAAGGTTTTGTATTCCTCGAAGCTCATCGGATCCGAAGCGTCGCTGCCCGGGTTTTTCGCCGCTTTTTCCAGTGGGTCGGTTGGGCGCAGGCCGTAACCGATATCCGTCGCACCACGGCGGAAGTTGACGTGCCGATTAAGGAAGTCCTGATCGACCGCGTTGTTTTGAATGATGTAATTGGCGATGTAGTTCATGATCGCCAGGTCGGTCTGCGGCGTGAACACCATGCCGTTGTCCGCCAGTTCGAAGCTGCGGTGTTCAAATGTCGACAGTACCGATACGTTAACCTTCTCATTGCTCAGGCGACGGTCGGTGATGCGCGACCACAGGATCGGGTGCATCTCTGCCATGTTGGAGCCCCACAGCACGAAGGCATCGGCCTGCTCGATATCGTCATAGCAGCCCATGGGTTCGTCCATACCGAAGGTGCGCATAAAGCCCACAACCGCTGACGCCATACAGTGGCGGGCGTTCGGATCCAGGTTATTGGAGCGCAGACCGGCTTTGAGCAATTTGGCGGCGGCATAGCCTTCCCACACCGTCCACTGGCCGGAGCCGAACATGCCAACGGCCTCCGGGCCTTTCTCTTTCAGGGCCTGCTTGAACTTTTCGGCCATGATGTCGAAAGCCTGCTGCCAACTGACCGGCGTGAACTCGCCTTCCTTGTGGTACTGGCCGTCTTTCATGCGCAGCAGTGGCTGAGTCAGACGATCTTTACCGTACATGATCTTTGGCAGGAAATAGCCTTTGATGCAGCTCAACCCACGGTTGACCGCCGCTTCCGGATCGCCTTGTGAGGCAACAATGCGGCCGTTCTGGGTACCGACCAGCACGCCACAGCCTGTGCCACAGAAACGACAGGGCGCTTTGTCCCATTTGATAGAGTCGGCGCTGCCTGCCACCGCCTGCGCCACCGTGGGAATAGTCAGCCCGGCGGCTGCCGCAGCGGCGACCGCGGCGTTTGCTTTCATGAAGTCTCGACGACTGAGTTTCATGGCGTTACCTCACCTTGAGTGTCCTGCTGGTGATAAACCAGCGATACCGCCAGCACGCCATCCAAATTGCGTACCGACTCAATTTTCTCCAGCAGCTGATCGGAACAAGCTGCCTGCATCACCACCACCAGCTTGCCGTTCGGCTGGTCCTGGGCCGGAATTTCCGTGTCCGCTATCGCCAGCAAATCGGCAACCAGCCGTGGAATTTTTTCCGGCCGCGCCTGTACCACCAGCCCGCTGACGTGCCATTCGTTATTCATCATTATTTTCGCTCTGGGTTAGGGTGACGGCACCGGCCGGGCAACCGGCGACACAGGCGCCACAGCCCGTGCAGGCCGTAGCATCCAGCAGCGGTTGAGCCATTTCCCCCAAACGGGGCCGAAAGCGGATCGCCTGGGTCTCGCAGCTATCCTGGCAACTGCGGCATTCCACGCCCCGCTGCGCCAGGCAGCCGGTACCGAATACCGCATGTTGTTGCCAGGGGGTTTCTGCCAACGGGCGAAATAGAGGCTCTTCGCAGGCCTGCACGCAGCGCCCGCAGAAAGTGCATTCTGCTCGTTGAAAATCAATTTCGGGAAAACCACCGCCGCCGCTAATCAGCACCCCGGTTTCGCAGGCGCGAACGCAGGCCTGGCAGCGAGTGCAACCGGTAATAAAAAGGGATCCTTGCAACGACCACGGGGGGCGGATCGCTGCGACTGGCTGACGCCATTGTCCACCGAGCAGGTTACGCCGTGACAATACGGTCATGCTGTTATCCTCGACATTGCAAACGCGCCACCGCGCGTAATAAGTAATAAATAGAGCCTGTTTTTGTATTTTTATTGATTCGTTGCCAAGTAATTTCCCGTTGCCGTCATGACGTGAAAGACGGCAGGAATAAACCTTGATAAACACGGGGGTAAGATAAGAGGAGTACGGGGGGTATATAATTACCCTAAATGGGTAAATGCGGGGGTAGCTTGCGCCAGATCAATCTATTCGAGTCGTTAGCCGCAAAATCCCCTTCCAGTCGCTATCTAATTGATTATACAGCGTCGACCTTTTATGAAGGTGGCAGCCAATTTAATGCAAAACGCTACGCATTTTAGTTGCAAAAGTTATAATTTTGCTTTCGAATGAAACCCGGCGATGCCCATCGCCCGTGAGAAAAGGATGCATGATTGCTTGTTAAACGTTCAGTGACCAGCAGCCTGGCCAAGGCGCTGTTTTGCATTGTGATTTTGTCCGTGCTCTCTACCGGGCTGGCGCTGACCACCGTGGCTGACAGCCTGCGCGACGCCGAAGCGGTCAACATTGCCGGTTCGTTGCGCATGCAGAGCTACCGGCTGGCCTACGATCTCACTCGCCCGGCTCCGGAGCTGGAACAGCATCTGTTGCAGTATCAGCAATCCCTGCAGGCCCCGGCGTTGCAGAAGCTGGATCGTTTTTACGTGCCTGCGGAGGTGCGAGAAAAGTATCTGTCTCTGCAGCATGCCTGGCAACCGCTGGCACAGCAGATCCGGGCTGGCCAGTCGGCCGACTATCAGGCCAATATCGCCGGCTATGTTAACCAGATTGACCATTTTGTGTTGGCGCTACAGCGCTATTCAGAACTGAAATTGACTATTGTGGCGGCCATCAGCGTGCTGGGCTTTATTGCCATCATCGGCCTGGTGCTGTTTTGCATCCGTTTTATGCGCCGTCAGGTGGTTGCCCCGCTCAAGCACCTGGTGGATGCCAGCCAGCGCGTGCAGCAGCGGGACTTTAACCATCCGCCACTGGATATCGCCCTGCCGAATGAGCTGGGCGTTTTGTCACAGGCCTTTACCGCCATGTCGGGCGACTTGGCCAAATTATATCAATCGCTGGAGCAGAAAGTGCGGGAGAAAACCCAGCGTCTGCAGCAGGCAAACAAAACGCTGGAAGTGCTGTATACCTGCTCGCAAGCGCTGAGCGTGCGGCAGATAGACCAGCAGGCATTCGAAAAAATCCTGCATATTGTGCGCCAAAGCGAAGATTTGCACTGTATGCGGCTAAAGGTGGCAGACAGCCTCAGCGAATGGCAATTACACAGCGGCACCCCTTCGGCAACGCTGGCGTGGCAATCGCTGGCCATCGTCCAGGGCGACAAACCCCTGGGTGAACTGAGCTGGCAGCAAAAGGAACAGCCACCCCACCCGCACCTGATGCAGAGCGTGGCCAATATGCTGAGCCGGGGGATCTATTTTAACCGCGCGCAAAAACAGCATATGCAATTTTTGCTGATGGAAGAACGCGCCACCATCGCCCGCGAGTTGCATGATTCTCTGGCTCAGGCACTGTCGTTTTTGCGTATTCAGCTAACCCTGCTCAAGCGTACGCTGGCGGACAGTCCCCCTGAAGCACAAGAGATTATTAGCGATTTTGACCAGGCGCTGGCCGATGCCTATCGCCAACTGCGTGAGCTGCTGACCACCTTCCGCCTGAACATTCAGGAGGCCGATTTGAACACCGCGCTGCACCAGTTGCTGGCGCCATTAAAGGTTCTTACCGGTGCGCGGATTCAGTTACACTGTCGGCTTTCCTCCCAGGCGCTCAATGCCCAGCAGCAGGTGCATGCGCTACAGATTGTGCGCGAAGCGGTGCTTAACGCCATCAAACACGCCGAAGCACAGGAAATCGTGATTCGCTGCGAAATGACGGCCGAGGGTGATAACAGCATCAGCATCGCTGACGACGGTTGCGGCATCGCCAGCCTGAATGAACCTGAAGGTCACTATGGTTTGACCATCATGAGCGAGCGAGCTGCGCGACTGGGAGGAACGCTGCGCATCCAGCGGGGTGAGCCGGACGGCACGGAAGTCCGCCTGACTTTCCCGCCATAAAATCAGGACTGTTCACCCTTCGTTACGGTTTAGCTGAGTCTAACGGTCTATTTCAGGATGTTTGAGGCACCAATTGCCACTATTTTATAAGAGTCTGTCCCACTGTGAAGCGTGCAGCACGGCGCGTTTGAGTGGCTTTACTCGCTACAGGGAGCATATTTCATGGTGATGAAGAATTACCGAGTGATGATCGTCGACGACCACCCGCTGATGCGCCGCGGCATCAAACAATTGCTGGGGCTGGATCCGCTGTTTAGCGTGCTGGCCGAAGCCAGCAGTGGCAACGAAGCCATTTCGCTCGCACTGCAGCACACGCCGGACGTGATCCTGCTCGATCTGAATATGAAAGGGTTGTCCGGTCTGGACACGCTGAAAGCGCTGCGCAATGAAGGCGTGGACGCCCGTATTATCGTACTGACGGTATCGGATTCACGCAACGACGTGTACGCGTTGATCGACGCCGGCGCCGACGGCTACCTGCTGAAAGACAGTGAACCGGAACAATTGCTGGAGCACATTCGCGCGGCGGCAGAAGGACAGAACGTGATCAGCGACGCGGTAGCGGACTATCTGTCATCCCGTAGTGAACAACACGACCCCTTTGCCGAGCTGACCGAACGCGAGCTGGACGTGCTGCAGGAAGTGGCGCGTGGCCTGTCCAATAAGCAGGTAGCGGCCCAGCTGCACATTTCTGAAGAGACAGTGAAAGTGCACATCCGCAATATGCTGCGCAAACTGGATGTCCGTTCACGCGTGGCGGCAACGGTGATGTATCTGGAGCACAAGAGTCAATAATCCTTCCCCGGCGTGCCGGGGAGGCTTTATTCGATGGCGGCGAGCAGCGCCTGATGATGCTGGTGAACCCAGCCCTTGTTGATCGGCCCCCAGTTTTCCAACTGATAGAAACCGTCGTTATTGCGTACGCCCTGCTGAATAAACTGCAATTCCACCCCCAGGCCAGGCAAGGCTTTCAACACGTCTTGCAGGGTACGGCGCGGCCAGCCGGTCAGCTCCATCAGACGCGGGACGTTTGGCCGTTCGCTGTGGCTGATCAGCCAGCACAGATAGAGACGGCGGGCGAATACCGGGTTAATTTCCATACCTTGCTCCTGCATTAAAGTGAGTCCTGATTATTTTTTGAGAAACCCGAATGGCCAGGTCCTTGATTGTCATTAAATTGTCTTAATCGCGGTGTTAATGGCAATGACGGCGTAATTAGGGGGTTCTTCTACCGTTATTTACATTATCTCCTTTTTTTCTCCACGCTTTACTCCCCCTACCCGAGTAAAGTGCATAAGCGCCGGAATCCTTCCCAGCCGCTGATAAACGCAATTCCGATGCGTCTTAAAGATAGAACAAGTCATAACGAGGTTCGCGCTGCATGGCCAATTTTTTTATTGATCGCCCGATTTTCGCCTGGGTTCTGGCAATTATTCTTTGCCTGACCGGCGCTTTGGCGATTTCTTCCTTACCGGTGGAACAATACCCGAACCTGGCCCCGCCGAACGTTCGCATTAGCGCCACCTACCCCGGCGCTTCGGCACAAACGCTGGAAAACACCGTCACCCAGATTATCGAACAGAACATGACGGGCCTGGACAACATGATGTATATGTCGTCGCAGAGCACCAATACCGGGCGGGCCACGGTAACGCTGACCTTTGAGGCCGGTACCGACCCTAACGAGGCGATGCAGCAGGTACAAAACCAACTGCAGGCGGCGATTAAGCGGCTACCGCAGGCGGTGCAGACTCAGGGCGTAACGGTATCGAAATCCGGTGATACCACGCTGATGATGGTGGCCTTTGTCTCCACCGACGGCAGCATGGACAAGCAGGACATTGCCGATTACATCGTCTCCAACCTGCAGGATCCGCTCAGCCGCATCAACGGTGTGGGCAGCATGGACGTTTATGGCTCGCAATACGCCATGCGCATCTGGCTCGATCCCAACAAACTCAATAGCTACCAACTCACCACCCAGGACGTCGTCAGCGCGATCCAATCGCAGAACGCCCAGGTCGCGGTCGGCCAGCTCGGCGGCACGCCCTCCGTCGATAAACAGGCGCTTAACGCCACCATTAACGCACAGTCTCAGTTGCAAACGCCGGAACAGTTCAAACAAATCACCTTGCGGGTCAACCAGGACGGTTCACTGGTGACGCTGGGCGATGTTTCCACCATTGAGCTGGGCGGCGAGAACTATGACTATCTCAGCCGCTATAACGGCATGCAAGCCGCCGGCATGAACATCAAGCTGGCCTCCGGTGCCAACGAACTGCAAACCGACCAGTTGGTGAAAGACAAAATCGCCCAGTTGTCGCAGTATTTCCCGCATGGGCTGGAGGCAAAGGTCGCCTATGAAACCACCCCGTTCGTTAAAGCCTCGATCAAGGACGTGGTAAAAACCCTGCTGGAAGCCATTTTGCTGGTATTCCTGGTGATGTACCTGTTCTTGCAGAACTTCCGCGCCACGCTGATCCCGACCATCGCCGTGCCGGTAGTGTTGATGGGCACCTTCGCCATTCTTTCGGCCTGCGGATTCAGTATCAACACCCTGACCATGTTTGCCATGGTGCTGGCCATCGGGCTATTGGTGGATGACGCCATCGTGGTGGTGGAAAACGTCGAACGCGTGATGAGCGAAGAAGGCCTGTCGCCCAGAGACGCCACACGCAAATCCATGGGGCAGATCCAGAGTGCGCTGGTCGGCATCGCCATGGTGTTGTCGGCGGTGTTTATCCCGATGGCGTTCTTCGGCGGTACCACCGGTGCCATTTACCGCCAGTTCTCGATCACCATCGTTTCTGCCATGGTGCTGTCGGTGTTGGTGGCGATGATCCTGACCCCTGCCCTATGCGCCACCCTGCTCAAACCGATTGCCAAAGGCCACCATCACGGCAAACGTGGCTTCTTCGGCTGGTTCAACCGCATGTTCAACCGCAACGCCGACCGCTACGAGCGCGGTGTGGCACGGGTGCTGCACTCCAGCGTTCGTTATATGGTGATTTACCTGCTGTTGCTTGGCGGTATGGCGCTACTGTTTATCAAGTTGCCGACCTCGTTCCTGCCGCAGGAAGACCGTGGGGTATTCACCGTGCAGGTACAGCTGCCGCCAGGGTCGACCCTGCAGCAGACCACCAAAGTGGTCGAGAAAGTTGAACACTATTTCCTGACCAAAGAAAAACAGGACGTGTTGTCCGTGTTCTCCACCATTGGTGCCGGCCCCGGCGGCAACGGGCAGAACGTGGCACGCATGTTTATTCGCTTGAAAGACTGGGATTTGCGAACCTCCGGTGCCAACAGCTCATTCGATATCATCGATCGCGCCACCAAAGAGTTTAACCAGATTATCGAGGCGCGGGTGATTGCCAGCAGTCCACCGGCGATTACCGGTCTGGGCAACTCTTCCGGCTTCGATATGGAACTTGAAGATCACGCCGGTCTGGGCCACGACAAACTGATGGCGGCACGCGATCAACTGCTGCAACTGGCCGCCGCTAACCCGCTGCTGTCCCGCGTGCGCCACAATGGCCTGGATGACAGCCCGCAGTTGCAGATTGATATTGACCAACGCAAGGCGCAGGCGCTGGGTGTTTCAATCGATGACATCAACAACACGTTATCAACTGCCTGGGGCTCAACCTACGTTAACGACTTCGTCGACCGCGGTCGGGTGAAAAAAGTCTATGTGCAGGCCGCCGCACCGTTCCGCATGCTGCCTGGCGACATTGATAAATGGTTCGTGCGCAACAGCGCGGGCGGCATGGTGCCGTTCACCGCCTTTGCCACCTCCCATTGGGAATATGGCTCTCCACGTCTGGAACGCTATAACGGCAGCTCGGCGCTGGAGATTGTTGGCGAAGCGGCAGAAGGCGTCAGCAGCGGTACTGCCATGGCCGAAATGGAAAAAATTGTCAGCCAGTTACCGACCGGTTTCGGTCTGGAATGGACCGCCATGTCCTACCAGGAGCGCCTGTCCGGCTCGCAGGCACCGGCGCTTTATGCCATTTCGCTGTTGGTGGTGTTCCTGTGTCTGGCGGCGCTGTATGAGAGCTGGTCGATTCCATTCTCGGTGATGCTGGTAGTGCCACTGGGCCTGATTGGTGCCGTTGCCGCCACCTGGCTACGCGGGCTGGAGAATGACGTTTACTTCCAGGTCGGGATGCTGACCATCATCGGGCTGTCGGCGAAAAACGCCATTTTGATCGTCGAATTCGCCAACGAGCTAAACCATAAAGGTCAGGATTTGATGTCGGCCACCCTGGAAGCCTCGCGCATGCGTCTGCGGCCGATTTTGATGACCTCGCTGGCCTTTATCTTCGGCGTACTGCCGATGACCATCAGCAGTGGGGCCGGCTCAGGCAGCCAGCATGCGGTGGGTACCGGGGTAATGGGCGGTATGATTTCCGCCACCCTGCTGGCGATTTTCTTCGTACCGCTGTTCTTTGTGCTGGTACGCCGCCGCTTCCCGGGTAAGACGGCAGCCACCGCCAAAGCGCAAGACGGCGCGGAATAACAGGTAAAAAAAAGCAGCGTCGGGAAACCGATGCTGCTTTATCTCGAACGAGCGTCTCGTTCCTAGGGTGCTTTAATCACGGACAAATAAACCAACCTTGTTATCAACCTCAGCGCAGTGTCAGTTACCTAACATCTCTTCGATGAAGTCTTTCCAGTTTCCCAACTCACGATCAACCATAATAATTTACAACCTCAATTAATAGACGAAGCGAATTCTACGCCTGTTTTTTGAGCAAGTGAAGAGTTTCGGGAACGATGCCACCCGCGAAAACCGGGGATAGTGCACATTTTCGTATTTATCTGATCAATCTATAATGCCGGCTATTCCCTTCCGTTATTAACTCATCAAATCAGGGGCAGAAAAGATCTAACCCAACCGCTGTAGGCCAACGCACAGGCAACCAGCCGCTCAACCAAGGTCGACATCAATAACTTCATATGATTACAAAATGATATTGATATTAATTATCAATATCATTACGATTCTCAAATCGTAAATTGATGTAAAGGAATGTATATGAAGTTGCCCCTGTTCACCCCAGGCAAAGGTTTTTCTCTCAGCGCCCTGACCTCCGCCATGCTGCTGCTGTCTTGCTCAACGCTGGCTGCTGAGCAGCCAGAAAGCCATTTCCAAACCCAACCGGTGGGATACGGCCTGTATGAACTGGCATTTGATGGCCAAAACAGCACCCTGTTTGCCGCCTCTACCCCTTCATTCGCCAAAGGCAACAACAGCGGCATTGTTTACCGCATCAATCCAGCCACGCTGGCCACAGAGGGGAAAATCGTTACCCAACGCCGCGCCTTTGCCACCGCGCTGGATGAAGAGCGCCATGTCCTGTACATCGGTAATACCGTCGACGGTTCCGTAACCCTGATTGATACCCAGAGCGGTAAAGAACTCGCCACCATCCAACTCAGCGAAAGCATGAAAGAGGACCAATTCACCCCGACGCGTGAAATGGTGCTCGATAAGAAAAATCAGCGTTTGTATGTCTCTGGCACTGCGAAGCAAGGCGTGCTGTGGGTGATCGACACCGCCAAACGGGAAAAGATTGCCACCATCAGCAACGTCGGCGAATACCCCACCGGTCTTGCCCTGGACACCGAACGTGGTCATATCTACTGCGTTAACGGCGGCGGTGAACTGATTACCCTGGACGCCGTCAGCCACAAAATCCTCAAGCGCCTGGTGGTGGACCCCGCCAAGAAACACTTCTTCCTGAACATCAGCCTGGACAGCAAAACCGGCCGTGCCTTCATCACCGATCCTGACCTGCCGAAGGTGCTGGTTGTCGATATCAACAGCGGAAAAATCCTGCACCAGATAGAGGTGATCAACTCACTGGCGGTGCTGTTCAACCCGGTCCGCAGTGAAATCTACATCACGCACCGCGAGGCCAAACGCATCAGCATCGTGGACAGCAACAGCTATCAGGTCAAAAACAGCATCACCACCACCGCACTGCCCAACAGCCTGGCCCTTTCTGCGGACGGCAATACCCTCTTTGCCAGCATCAAGCAGTCCAAGGAAGAGATGGAGAAAAAGCAGGATTATCTGCTCAAGATTAACCTTGGCGGACTGTGAGGCAGGCAATGGCCAATTTTATGACTCGCCTTTCCGGTGGGGTACTGCTTTGCCTGCCGGTCATGGTAGCGCAGGCTGCGGGCACCGAGCAGGCTCCCCGCCCACAGAAAGAAGAAACGCTGGAGGTGGTCGCTTCGCCACTGAGCGATGACGGCAGCACCGAAAACACCGGTTCTTACACCACCAGCCAAATGAGCACCGCGACCGGCTTGCCGCTGAGCATCAAAAATACGCCGCAGTCGGTTTCGGTCATCACTCGTCAGCAGATTGACGATATCAACGCTTACTCGCTGAAAGATATTTTGCGCTGGTCCACCGGCGTCAGTGAGAGCAACTATGATAGCGAACGCTCCTCGTTCAATTACCGCGGTTTTAGCGTCGATAATTATCAATACGACGGTGTTCCCACCTTCTTTGATTCCGGCTACTCCGGCGGTGAGTCAGAAATTGACTCGATCACGCTCGATCATGTTGAAATCGTCAGGGGTGCCGCCGGTTTGCTGAACGGGGTCGGTAATCCGGGAGCGGCAATCAATCTGGTGAGGAAGAAAGCCTCCAGCCTTTCGCCTTTTGCCCGCGTCGAACTCTCCGCCGGTTCCTGGGATCATTACCGCACCACGGTCGATGTCGGCACACCGCTCAATGACGAAGGTACCGTCAGGGTGCGCATCGCGGCAGCCGGCGAGCGCAGCCACTCGTTTATGGACAGGCATCAGGAACGCAAAGGCACTATCTTTGGCACGCTGGAAGCCGATCTGACCCGCGATACCCTGCTGCGGCTGGGGGCGGATTATCAGCAGAACCGGCCTAAAGCCTCCACCTGGGGCGGTGCCCTGCCGACCGGCTGGTTCAGCGACGGCAGCGAAATCAATTGGGATCGCCACTACAGCGGCGCCTCTGACTGGTCGAGCTGGGATACCACACTCAGCACCCAGTTCGCGACGCTGGAGCACCAGTTCGACAACGACTGGAAAGGCGTGGCCAACTACACTCATAGCCGTCAGGCTTTCGATGCCAAAATGGCGATGAGCCTGGGCGGACTGATCGATCCCGATACCTGGGCGGTGAAACCTTCAAGCCCTTATGCCGGGCGTTATGAGGGTTACCGCGATCAGCATGCCGTAGACCTGAAACTGAACGGTGATTTCAGCCTGCTGGGCCGCAACCACAAATTTGTGGTGGGCAGCTCTTCCGCCTGGCAGCACAGTTACAGCACTTATCGTAGCGCCAGCGCCTCACAATTGTTTAGCGGCAGCTTACTGGACTGGAACGGTGGTCTGGGCGAACCCGAGTGGTCGGACAAAATGCCACAGATGGATTACCGCACGCGGCAAATCGGCTTCTACAGCAGCGCTGACTTTTCGCTAACCGACCGGCTGGATCTGGTGCTCGGCGCCCGCTTCAACAGCTTTAAGAACACCACTACCACCACCGCAAACAAGGTCACGCCATTCGTCGGTACGGTCTACAAGTTAACCGATCAGGTCTCTGCCTATGCCAGTTACACCGACATCTTCAAGGATCAGAACCTGCTCGACAGCAGCGGTCACTACCTGGCACCGATTGAAGGGGTGAATAAGGAAGTGGGCATTAAAGCCGCATTGCTCAATGACCGGCTCAATCTGTCGCTGTCGGCATTCCGCATCACACAGGACAAACTGGGTGTGCTGGACGAAGACACCGCCAATCTGGACTGGCTGCAGCAGACCTATCATGAGAGCCAGGGGGCCACCAGCAAGGGCATCGAGTTCGAACTGAGCGGCGAACTGGCGCAGGGCTGGAACGCGCAGTTTGGTATTACGCACTTCTCACTGAAGGACAAGGATAAGGTCGATCTCAATACCGAGCAGCCGCGAACGCGCATCAACCTGTTCACCACCTACCAACTGAAGGGGGCCTTGCGCGACCTGACGCTGGGCGGCGGCGCACGCTGGCAGAGTAAGGTTTACGCCAACGTTAGCGGGGCCGATAACGGTGAAATGGTCAATCGTAAAGCCGAACAAGGATCTTACGTGCTGGTCGACGCGATGGCACGTTACAGGCTGACGCCGCAGACCTCGGTGCAACTTAACCTGAACAACGTTTTCGACCAGAAATACTACTCGCAGGTTAATTTCTACAGTACCCGTAACTATGGCGAACCGCGCAACTTCATGCTGACGCTCAAACACGAGTTCTGATCGCCCACAGTAACCCGTTGAAAAGCCAGTTATTAGGGAGAGCGTGCCGAAGGGGTCGTAGCGACTTGTCCGCCGGAGTGCCCCTCGGTGCGCTAGGCCCGGGTATCTCGGGCTAAAAGACAACTTTGACAGTAAAACGGCCCCGAACCACGGGGCCAACCTTCCCTCTGTAATGCCTTACCCCTTGTGCGATGAATTCTTCCGTAGTAGCGTGCAAAAGGTACAAAAACCCTACTCACCCAAGGCCATGTGATGTCCCCTACGCTGACCATCGAACAATTGAAAGAGCTGGGCCGCTATCAGGAAGCGACCGAACTGGCGCAACAACAGTTACTGCAACAACCGGAAGCCGCCGGGCTGCACTACCAATTGGCTTGCCTGTATGACGTTCAGGGGTTTGAGCAGCAGGCCATTCCTTGCTACCTCGCAGCGCTCGCGCGCACTTTGCCGGCAACGCAGCGGCAGGAAGCCTGGCTTGGCCTGGGCAGTACCTACCGGGCGTTAGGCCTGTACCAACAATCGCTGGCCGCCTTCGACGACGGGTTGAGCGAGTTCCCGCAGGCCAAAGAGCTCACGCTGTTCCGCGCCATGACGCTGTACAACCTGGGCGAAACCAAACAGGCGGTCGCGGATTTGCTGTTACTGCTGGCGGAAACCTCCTCGCATAGCGACATCAGCAGCTACCAGCGTGCGATCCGTCAATACGCCGCCGATCTGGATCGGATTGGCTAAGCGAGGCTGATATGGAAATAGTGACCGACCCAAACCGCTACGGCGTCGACTGGCTGCAGTTGGCCGGGCTACTGGAAGCCGCCGGATTGGGCCAGCGCGATCCGCAGGTCTTGCAGCGCGTTTATCAACACAGCCAATTTTGCTACTGGGGCTACCTGGAGGGTCGGCTGATCGCCACCGCGCACGCCATCAGCGACATGACTTCGGTTGCCTATCTGGCCGACGTAGCCCTGCATCCAGATTTTCAGGGCCGGGGATTGGGACGTCAATTGATGGATCGGGTGATGCAGGATCTGGCCCCGCTCGGCAAAGTGTTTATCTACTCGGTACCCGACAAGCTGGAATTCTACAAAAAATACCACTTCCGTGAGCTGACCACCGGCATGGTCTATGCCGACAACGCGGCATTGGCGCGCCTGCAGCAAAACGGCTATGTCCGCTGAAAAAACCTTAAAGGAACCTCCCATTGCTCATTGAAAATCGGCTGTCTCCGCAGGACTGTGCGAACATGAATGATATTCGCGCTGAAATAGACATGATGGACGAAAACATCATTAAGCTGATCGCCCAGCGCTTCGCCTACGTAAAGGCGGCGGCCAAATTCAAGACCAGCCCCGATGCGGTACGCGCCAAAGAACGCTTTGAGGCCATGCTGCTGCAAAGACGAGCCTGGGCCGATGAGCAAGGTTTAAGCCCGGAGGTGATAGAAAAAATGTATCGCGATCTGGTCAATTATTTTATCAGCGAAGAAATGAAACATTGGTCCCAGGATCAGGGGAAAAAGCCTGAAGTATAAATTACCTCAGGCCAGAGAATAATTTCCGGCCAGTCATCTACAGCGTTTTCATCATAAAGACTCGGCTGGTGCCTGCCGGCAGACAGGGCACCTCGCCAAAACGCGTCCAGCCGTTCAACTCATAAAACTTCGGCGCCTGAAAGCTGATGGTGTACAGCACGGCGGAAACGCAGCCCCTGCGTCGCCCTTCCAGCTCAAAACGGCGCAGCAACTCACTGCCCAACCCTGAGCCGCGCAACGATTTTGGCAGATGAAACAGATCGACAAACAGCATGCCCAGCGATGAACGCCCGCTAATCCCGCCCAACACCTCGCCGCTGTTCGGGTCTCTCACCACCACCGCCAACGGGCGGCGATCGTTGGTGCCGGTGACTTCATCGTTATATTGATTCAACCCTTCGGCGATCAGCTCCTCTATTTCGTCAATGGCGCTTTCGGTGATTTCAATGCGGTAATTTTCCATGGTCTTCTTCTATGTGGGGTAACTGAGTAGCACATTAAGATTAGCAAAAAAGCACCGCAATAAACGCGAGCGGGATTTTTTCAGCTTTCCCCTGCCTTTCAGACCATTGTACGGTGGAACTCCCCGCCATTTTTCGGCATGCTGGTCGCTGGCTTTCATTTCACCGCCACCGGCGGTTTACCACCGGCCCCACGCGCCGGTGTCAGGTTGCAGAGAAGGTTCTTACTCCATGACGTTGACCATGTACGGCATCAAAAATTGTGACACCATCAAAAAAGCGCGCCGCTGGCTGGAAGAACAGGGTGTGGCTTATCAATTTCATGACTACCGCGCCGACGGGCTGGACGAACAGCAACTGCGCGGCTTTGTCGAACGTCTCGGGTGGGAACCGCTGCTCAATACCCGCGGAACCACCTGGCGCAAGCTGGATGAAGCGCAGCGCACCGCCTGCGACAATGCCGATGCCGCCATCGCGCTGATGCTGGCGCAGCCGGCAATCATCAAACGCCCACTGCTGGACGACGGCAACGGACACGCCCTGCTCGGCTTCAGTGCCGAAGGTTACCAGCAATTTATTTCCGAGGTGACAGCATGATTTGCCCGGTTATCGAACTGGCTCAACAGTTGATCAAACGCCCGTCGCTCAGCCCGCACGATGAAGGCTGTCAGGCACTGATGATCGAACGTCTGGAAGCCATTGGTTTTACCGTTGAACCGATGCCTTTTGGCGATACCCTGAATTTCTGGGCCTGGCGTGGCGAAGGCCAAACCCTGGCGTTTGCCGGCCACACCGACGTAGTGCCAACCGGCGACGAAAAACGCTGGGACAACCCGCCTTTTGAGCCGACCATCCGCGACGGCATGCTGTATGGCCGTGGCGCGGCAGACATGAAAGGCTCGCTGGCGGCAATGGTCGTGGCAGCCGAACGTTTCGTCGCGGCCAACCCGCATCATCAGGGCCGTTTGGCATTCCTGATCACCTCCGATGAAGAAGCCAGCGCGACCCATGGCACGGTGAAAGTGGTGGAAGCGCTGATGGCGCGCAATGAGCGCCTGGATTATTGCCTGGTCGGCGAACCGTCCAGTACCGAACGCGTCGGCGACGTGGTGAAGAATGGGCGTCGCGGCTCGATCACCGCCAACCTGCATATTCACGGCATTCAGGGCCACGTTGCCTACCCACATCTGGCGGATAACCCGGTGCACCGCGCCATGCCGGCCCTCAATGAGCTGGTGGCGATCGAGTGGGACCACGGCAACGAATTCTTCCCGCCGACCAGCATGCAGATTGCCAACGTGCAGGCCGGTACCGGCAGCAACAACGTGATCCCGGGCGAGATGTTCGTGCAGTTCAACTTCCGTTTTAGTACCGAATCGACCGACGCGACGATCAAACAGCGCGTAGAAGAACTGCTTGAGCGCCATCAGTTGAACTACAGCATCGAATGGCGCCTGTCGGGCCAACCCTTCCTGACCCCGCGCGGCGCGCTGGTAGATGCGGTGGTTAACGCCGTTGAACACTACTCCGAACTAACGCCGCAGTTGCTGACCACCGGGGGCACCTCAGACGGCCGCTTTATCGCCCAGATGGGGGCGCAGGTGGTTGAACTGGGGCCCGTCAACGCGACTATCCATAAGGTCAACGAATGCGTACACGCGGCAGATTTGCAACTGCTGAGCCGCATGTACCAACGCATCATGGAGCAATTGGTCGCATGATCACGCCAGAAATGTTGACCGGGTGCTCAACCGAGCATCTGGCACCGCTGAGCGGTAATCACCGGCTGCAGCCCGCCGCGGTGGCTGCGTTCCTCGCCATGCAGCAGGCGGCACTGGAGGCCGGGTTTGATCTGCAACCCGCCAGCACATTTCGTGATTTTGGCCGGCAACAGGCGATCTGGAATGGCAAATTCTGCGGCCAGCGCCCAGTATTAGATAAGGACAGTCAGCCAATCGACGTCGCGCTGCTGTCCACCGGCGAACTTTGCGAAGCGATCCTGCGCTGGTCGGCCTTGCCGGGCGCCAGTCGCCATCACTGGGGCAGTGATCTGGATGTCTACGATCCTTCGCTGTTGCCTGCCGGGCAAAAGCTGCAACTGGAGCCCTGGGAATACGAGCAAGGCGGCTATTTTTATCCACTCAATCAGTGGATGACCGAACATATGGCCGAATTTGGTTTTTACCGTCCGTTTACCGAAGAGGGTGACGGCGTGGCGGTAGAACCCTGGCATCTGAGCTACCGTCCGCTGGCGCTTGAAGCCGAGCAGCTGCTGACGCCGGAGCTACTGCTGGCAGCCTGGAAAAATAAGGACGTCGCCGGTGCCCAATGGCTTGAAGAGCATTTGCCATCGCTATTTTCGCGTTTTATACGCCCTGAAGGGAAGGAGTAAATATGGAATGGTTAGCAGATTATTGGTGGATTATCCTGCTGATTCTGGTCGGGATGATCATCAGTGGGATCAAAGAGCTGCGCCGCGTTGACGTCAAACGCTATCTGGCCGATAAGCCGGAGCTGCCACCGCACCGCGATAACAACGCCGAGTGGGACGCCGACGACGACTGGCCGAAGAAAAAATGATTTCAGGGCGCATTAAGCGCCCTGAAGTTTATTTAAAGGCGACCAAATCGCCGCGCTTGCCAAACATCGCTTCGTCCCAGTAGCGTTGCGGGACGTAGTAATGCAGCCGTTCGAGGGCATCATTCATCATGCCCTGATTGATGGCATGCCCCACATCGTCTTCCACATCCAGCGTGAAATCGACGCCGATAGCCTGCAGCCGCTCTGCCGCCGCCCTGGCATGTTGCACCGCAATCACCGCATCCTGTTCGCCGTGGATCAAATGTACCACGCTGTCACCGAACGCTTTATCAGGCAACCCGGCAAAACGCCCGCTGAAAGCCACGATGCGGCCGGCCAGCCTGGGTTCTACCTTCAGGGCTTCCAGCGCCATGATTGAGCCCTGTGAAAAACCGACCAGCGCGGTACCGGCATCATTCACGCCGCTTTGTTGCTGCCAGTAACGCACGGTTTCGATAAACTTCGGCATCACTTCAGCAATGCGCCCGGCACGGTTTTCTTCGGTCACACCCTGCACCGAAAACCACTGGCGACCGCCACCGTTACCGAAGGCAAAAGGGCCACCAATGCTGACTACCTGCGCCTGCGGAAAGTCTTTGGCGAAATAGCTGCCAATCTCGCCCATCGCCACCGGGGTATCGCCAACACCGTGAAACAGCAGGATCAGCTGCGCAGCCGGGGTTGCCGGGCTCTGTACAACAAAATGCTCATGTTTCATCGGTGACTCCTCGTGTTGATCAAATTCTGCCCGGCGCCAGTTGCCCGGGTTCCTGTCAGCTACTATACGCCGCTGAGAATTCAGGAAAATCAGGTTTTATTGAGCAACACCTTCAATTTATTCCAACGATTGCGACCAGTTGTGCCAGCGCAGGCAATGCTGCGCATCGAGCTGTTCAAGCGCCATTCCCGTCTCTTGCCGCCAGCGACGCAGCAAGGCCTTCTGGCCGCTGAAGCCAAGTAGCTCCACGCAACCTGCCGCCGTCGTTTGCTGTTGCAGATGCAGCCGCAGTGCGGGCAACGGCATAGGGCTGGCTAGCAGTAAACGTTGCAGCGCCCCCAGACTGGCCTCCAACGGCCGGTGGGCGAAGGCAAACCCGGCCAGTTCACGCCAGTCGTCCTCGCCCAGCCGGGTGTCGCCGTCGTCACCGGTGATTTCCAGTTGCAGATCGATGCGCGACTGCAGCCAGCGCCAGTCACGCGCCAGATGCTTATGTGCCGCATGACGCAGCGCCTCACCCTGTTCGCTCAATGGCAGAATGGCCATGACGCTGTAGCAACCGCTGCTGGCCTCAATCTTGCTGCCAATACGTGCCAGCTCAAAACCACAGGACTGCCAAAAGCGCCACAGCGGCTCGGTGTAACCAAAGCTGACCGAAAGGTAGTCCAACCCTTGCGCCTGCTGACGCTGCTGCTCGATCAGCCTGCGGGCGATGCCCTGCTGACGCAAGCCGGGTAATACCGCAATGCGGGTAATGCGCCTTGAACGCAGCGTCGGTGCCCACCACTGGCCACCGTGCGCCGCCAGCGATTGGGCCACCAGGTTGCCACGCGGTCGTCGCCTGCCGGCCCAGACTTCGTGCGCCAGTTCGGGACTCAGGCCGCCTTCTTCCACCAGCCACAACGCGCCGACGACCTCATCTTCAACCTGTGCCAGGCCAAAATGCATGCCGGGTGCATCCATCAACCGCCGCAAATCAAGCGGCGAAGTCCGGTAATGGGCGCTGCTCAACAGGGCATAAAAACGGACTAACCGCTGAGGATCGGCACACAGCGCCTTTTGTTCAGCCCCAGTGATACTGACGGGCTGATCCGTCGCCTGCCACGGCGGGAGTTCGTTGAACAGCAGCGCATTATCGATGATACGCTCCAGCGCATCACCCGGCGCCCAACGCATGGGCTGCTGTAACTCCAGAGGCTGATACTCAGGCAGCCCGGCGCAAAACTTGAGCAAGAAACCCCGGCCGGTGCCTTCATAGCCCTGTACCGTGGTCGTCAGCAAAATGCGGGGGAAATGGTTAACCAACTGCTGTAATAACGGGCCGGGGATCGCTGCCGCCTCGTCCACCAACAGCCAGCCCACGTCGCTGACATCATGTTCGCGACAATGGGCCAGCAACGCGTCCGGTGCCCAGAATTGCGCGCGGCCCTGCGCCCATTCATCAGCAACCTCGGTAGCTGCTCGACTGGGCCCGGTGAGCCAGCAGGTAAGAGGCATGTTGGCCACCAGCATTCCCGCCAGCGTTGACTTGCCGCGCCCGCGGGCGGCGGTCAGCACCCAAACGCCTGGCTCGGCGCCGAGTAATTGCGTCAACAACGCCTGCTGCTCGCAAGTCGGTTGGCCATTGGGCGCTTGCCACTGCGGGCGGACTGGCAAGGGTGCCAACGTCAGCGGCTCATCCTGTCGCCAGACAGTGACTTCGCTGTCCGCCGCCAGGTGTTGCTGCAGATGGTGAATGAAATTCGGGGTAGTGATCGGCTGGGGGCAATCGCTCCAGCGCAGGCTGTCGCTATCCGGCTGTTGGTGCCAGGACTGCCAGGGTGGTGTTAACAGCAACAACCAACTGCCGGCTCGCAGCGTACCGGCCAGCGCGGCCAGCGCTTCAACATCCAAACCACCGGTCGCGTCATACACCGCATGTAATCGCTCCTGCCCCAGCAATGTCCGTACCGCACCACTGGCCAGCGACTGCATGCCGCTGGGCGGGTTTTCCCCCACCCAAGGCCAGTCGCCCGGCAGGGTGGTCGCCAGCCGGTGTGCTTGCTGGCGACACCATTGCGGCTCGCCACTGAGCACCAGCAGGCGTCTGATGCCCTGCTGATGCATAAGTTGTTGCATTGCCTGTAACATCAGTATCCAGACCCAGAGCTAAAAAAATGCCGGAGTCAGGCTCCGGCATGCATGTTAACGGGATGCGAAGGTATTGCAGGTGTTAGGGTCTCCGCTGTCGAAGCCCTGCTTAAACCAGGTGTAGCGCTGCTGCGAGGTCCCGTGGGTGAAGCTGTCCGGTACCACGCGCCCCTGCCCTTGTTGCTGCAAACGGTCGTCGCCAATCGCCTGCGCAGCGTTCAATGCCGCCTGCAGGTCGCCCTCTTCCAGCATTTGCTGCTTCTCGGCATATTTGCCCCAAACGCCAGCAAAGCAGTCCGCCTGCAGTTCCATTTTCACCGACAGACGATTCACTTCTGCCTGACTGGCACCCTGCTGCATTTGACGCACTTTGGACTCAATGCCCAACAGGTTTTGCACATGGTGACCGACCTCATGCGCCACCACATAGGCCTGGGCGAAGTCTCCGCCGGCACCCAGTTTGGTTTTCATATCCTGATAGAACGACAGGTCGATATACACCGTTTTGTCGCCCGGGCAATAAAATGGCCCCATCGCCGCCTGACCGGTGCCGCAGCTGGTACGCGTTACGCCGCGATACATCACCAACTTGGGTGGCTGATAGGTTTTACCCATGCGCTGGAAAACTTCTTTCCAGTTGTCTTCGGTGGAGGCCAGCACCACCGAGGTAAATTTGGCCAGTTCATCGTCTTTTGGACTGATGCTGGCGCTCTGTTGCTGAGTTTGCGGGCTAACGTCCCCACCGTTCAACAGCGGTGAAAGATCGACGCCGTAATAACCGGCCACCAACACTACCACCAGAATAACGATACCGCCTTTGCCGCGAGGCACGCGGAAACCGCCGCCACCGCCACCCAGACCTGAAGACTGCCCGCGACGATCCTCAACATTGTCACTTTCCCGACGCCCTTGCCAACGCATAAGTAAACTCCAGATTAGGTTTTTGTCATGTTACGTAGATCATTATAAATGCTCAGCGGCAAAGGAAATGTAGAATTTTTCTGGAAATGCAGGCAAACGGGAATAGACGGCGGGGAAAGTAAGGATAATGACGGGGCCGGAGAGACCCCGTATAGCAGGAAAACGCTTAGTCGAGTTTGACGCCGATGCGGCGAGCGACTTCTTCGTAGGCTTCGATCAGGCCACCCAGGCTCTGGCGGAAGCGGTCCTTGTCCATCTTGTCCAGGGTGTTTTTGTCCCACAGGCGGCTACCATCAGGCGAGAATTCATCGCCCAGCACCACTTCGCCGTTGAACAAGCCAAACTCCAGCTTGAAGTCGACCAGGATCAGGCCTGCGTCGTCAAACAGCTTGCTCAACACGTCGTTCGCCTGGTAGCTCAGCTCACGCATGCGTGCCAGGTGCTCTTTGTTCACCCAACCAAAGGTTTCGCAGTAGGATTCGTTGACCATGGGATCGTGCATTTCATCGTTTTTCAGGAACAGGTCAAACAGCGGTGGGTTCAGCACCAGGCCTTCTTCAATGCCCAGACGCTTCACCAGTGAACCGGCGGCGCGGTTGCGGATCACACACTCTACCGGCACCATGTCCAACTTCTTCACCAGCACTTCGTTGTCTGACAGCAGGCGTTCCATTTGCGTCGGGATGCCGGCCTCTTCCAGTTTGCTCATGATGAAATGGTTGAACTTGTTGTTCACCATGCCTTTGCGATCAAACTGCTCAATGCGCTGACCATCCAGTGCTGACGTATCGTTGCGGAATTCCAACACCAGCAGATCAGGATTTTCAGTGGTGTAGACGGTTTTTGCCTTTCCGCGATACAGCTCAGCTAGCTTTTGCATCTGACTTACTCCAATAAAAGAATTATTTAAAAACGCTGCAAGGATGATGCGTCTATTGTGCCAAATCCGCGACGCAAACGATACCGTATCATTCAAAGAAAAAAGGGGCCGTAGCCCCTTTTCGATTATTTAACGCTGGTTTTACTGAATGCTGACTGGAATGCCGCAACCAGGCCGTCGTTTTGCGACTGGGTCAATGGCTTCCCTTTAGGATCGATAAATTGCAGGCTGGTACGGTTGTTCAAATCACCCACCTGCAGTTTGTAATCGCCTTCTTTCAGTTCAGGATCCTTGACGCCCAACGCATCCCAGTCACTGCTGCTCGGGGATTTGTAGGTCACGGCAACGGTGCCCTGCGGACGGCTGCGGTCACCCACTTTCATCCCCAGTTTTTCCAATGCCGCTGGCAGGCGATCCCACACCACGGTGTACGGACCACGTACTACCAACATTGGCAGACCGGTATCATCCGCGCCGCTCTGCACGTCAAGCGCACCGAAACGGTTGGCAGACTGGTTGCTCGCCAGGGTGTCCTGCTTGTCCAGACCTTCGACGATGGTGTTCATCATCATGCCGTTGTAGCGCTGCACTTCGGACGGGTCGGTCACCTGTTCGGTTTTGCCCTGCTGCTGCAGGCCGACGGTTTTCACCACCAGCGCCTGCTGGTAACCCTGCTGCTGTACGCTGATCTGGTAGCGGCCTTCGTACTGGTTGTCTTCATCCAGACGGTTCCACTTCACCCAGTCGGTGGTCAGAGTTTGAGTAGCGTCCTGACGTGAGGCGATCGTAATGTTTTTCGCTTGCAGCATGCTGGTAACGCGTGACCACAGGTTCTGGTTCTGCGGGCTGTTTTCCAACAGCAACGTACCGCTGTCGCCGGCATATTGCGCGCGTGAGCCGCTCAGCAATGCCAGTGGCTGTACCGGCGGACGAATATCCAGTTGCTTGCCGACGCCGCCTTTCAGCGTGGTGGCCGGAACATCATAATTACCGCTTTGCACCGGCAGGATCATACCTGCGGGTGCGTTCAGTGGCTTGAGCACCGACGCGTCGAGGTAAGACTCATCGCCGCTAACCTGGCGTTTGTAGCGTTGGTCAGTGGTACAACCGACCAGCATCATAACCAGCGAAATACCCACGACTTTTGCTACCGTCGACTTTTGCAATGAATAAACCATCAAATTTCCCTTAGAGTTACAGCAAACCGGCGCTTTTCAACGCGCGTTCCACTACCGGACGGGCAGCGTCGGTCAACGGCGTCATAGGCAGACGCATCGTATCGGTTGCCATCAATCCCAATGCTTTACAGGCCCATTTCACCGGAATTGGGTTTGCTTCTACAAACAAATCCTGATGCAACGGCATCAAGCGTTGATTTAAGCGGCGTGCCTCAGCAAAGTTGCCCTGTGCTGCCAGCGCGCAAAGTTGCGCCATTTCACGTGCAGCCACGTTGGCCGTCACGGAAATCACGCCCTTGCCACCCAGTTGCATGAAATCCAGACCGCTGGCGTCATCGCCGCTCAGCAAAATGAAATCTTCATCATCAACCAGCACTTGGATCTGACTTACACGACTTAAGTTCCCTGTTGCTTCTTTAACAGCAACAATATTCTTGATTTTTGCCAAGCGCGCAATCGTCGGCGGCAGCATGTCACACCCGGTGCGAGAAGGCACGTTATAGAGGATTTGTGGCAGTGCGGTGCTTTCGGCGATGGCCTTGAAGTGCTGATACAGCCCTTCCTGAGTCGGTTTATTGTAGTAAGGCGTGACCGTCAGGCAACCCACTACGCCGCTATTTTCGAAGCGCTGGGTCAGCGAAATGGCTTCGGCGGTGGCGTTGGCGCCGGTACCGGCAATCACCGGAATACGGCCTGCAGCCAGTTCCAGCGTCTGCAATACCACGTCAACGTGCTCGTCATGGGCAAGCGTTGCAGACTCGCCGGTAGTCCCTACGGAAACGATGGCCGCAGTTCCACTGGCTACATGATAATCAATCAATTTTTTTAGGCTCGCGCGATCGACAGCACCTGTGTCGTCCATCGGCGTAACCAGTGCAACTATACTTCCCGTAAACATTGGCCGTCCCCTCCACAAACAAGTCACTCATGGTACTTTTGCTGCCTATCCAAAAGCAAGCAAACAACGGCGTTGTAAGCGCTTGGCAGGCGGTTTTTTTTATGTTTACCATGGTAACCCCATTGTGCACGACAGGAAGCTCCATTTTGCCTAAGCCAGATGAACACTATCTCGTGATTACCGCGCTCGGTACCGACCGCCCCGGGATCGTCAATGCCATCACCCGCCACGTCAGCAGTTGCGGATGCAATATCGAAGATAGCCGTCTGGCCATGCTGGGTGAGGAGTTCACTTTCATCATGCTGCTTTCCGGTAGCTGGAACGCCATTACCCTGATTGAATCTACCCTGCCGCAAAAAGGCGCGGAGCTGGAACTGCTGATTGTGATGAAGCGCACCAACTCGCACGAGAGGCCGCCGATGCCGGCTACGGTGTGGGTGCAGGTGGAGGTGAAAGACTCCCCGCATATCATTGAGCGTTTTACCGATCTGTTCCACTCCAGCCAAATGAACATTGCCGAGCTGGTGTCGCGCACCCAACCGGCAGAAAGCGACCTGCCGCCCCAGCTTCATATCCAGATCACCGCACACAGCCCTGGCAACGCCGATGCATCAAATATTGAGCAAGCCTTTCATCGCCTATGTACAGAATTGAAAGCACAAGGCAGTATTAGTGTTGTGAACTATCCACAGCATGATGAGAAAGATGGAGAGTAGTGATGACCCCATTGAAAGCCGGTGACACAGCGCCAAACTTTAGTTTGCCTGACCAGGACGGTGAGGAAATTAATCTGGCCGACTTCCAGGGACAACGAGTACTGGTTTATTTTTATCCCAAGGCGATGACGCCGGGCTGTACCGTACAGGCCTGCGGTTTGCGGGATAACATGGATGAACTGAAAAAAGCAGGTGTCGAAGTTCTGGGCATCAGCACGGATAAACCAGAGAAGCTGTCGCGTTTTGCCGAGAAAGAGTTGTTAAACTTCACGTTGTTATCTGATGAGGATCATCAGGTAGCACAGCAGTTCGGCGTTTGGGGTGAGAAAACCTTTATGGGCAAAACCTATGATGGTATTCACCGCATCAGCTTCCTGCTCGATGGCAAAGGCAAGGTTGAAAAAGTGTTTGATGATTTCAAGACCACCAATCATCACGACATCGTTCTGAGCTATCTGCAGCAATAATTAAACCGAAGCGCAGCAACTTGCTGCGCTTCGTTATTCCCGCTTATTCCGCTTCCGTTTCCACTCGCAGTTCGTCCGGCCAGGCGTGGATCACCGCCTTCACCAAGGTCGCCAGTGGGATAGCGAAGAACACACCCCAGAACCCCCACAATCCGCCGAAAATGATCACCGACAAAATAATCACCAGCGGATGCAGGTTAACCGCCTCAGAGAACAGAATCGGCACCAGCAGATTTCCATCCAGCCCCTGCACCACCAGGTAGGCGACGATCAGCGTCCAGAAATCGGCTCCGATACCCCATTGGAACATCGCCACCACTACCACCGGAATGGTCACCAGCACCGCACCAATATAGGGGATCAGCACCGAGACACCGACCAGCACCGCCAGCAGCAGCGAATAGCGCATATCCAGCACCACGAATACCAGATAGGTCGCTACACCGACGATCACCATCTCCAGCACCTTGCCGCGAATATAGTTGGTGATCTGCTGATTCATCTCGATCCACACCTGCCCGGCCAGCCCGCGATTACGCGGCAACACGCGGCGCACCGCGTTGAGCATCTGCTCTTTGTCCTTCAGCAGGAAGAACATCATCATCGGCACCAGGATCAGGTAAATCGCCAGGGTCAGCAACCCGACCAGAGAAGCCAGTGAGAATTTCACTACCGACTCGCCCATACCCGACAGGCGTCCACGCAGGTTTTCCGCCATCATATCGATGATGCCGGCATCCACCAGCGCCGGATAACGCTTCGGCAGCGTCGCGGCATAGTTATAGAACTGATTGAGCATGCCAGGCAGATCGGTCATCAGGTTGATGCCCTGCTGCCACGCGGTCGGCGCCACCACAAACACCAGCAGCATTGCGATGCCGGCAAACATGATCATCACCATGCTCGCCGCCCAGTTACGCGAACAACCGATACGTTGCAGGCGCGCGGTCGGCCACTCCAGCAGGTACGCCAGCACTATCGCCACCAACAGCGGGGTCAGAATGCCATGCAGAAAATAGAGGATGAGGAAGCCGGCAACCAGGATCACCAACAGCGCGATGGCCTGCGGATCGGTAAAACGACGACGGTACCACTGTAATAACATCTCCAGCATCAGAGAGTGCTCCTAGAGGTTTGACTGGCAGGCATTGCGGTTCCTGTGGTGGGATATTTTTTAATTTATTGCTCCCCCGGTACGAACCGGGGTTCAAGCGTATCGTTGTACCATGCCGGCCATTTGCCATCCAGCTATCACTGTCGAATCGTTCTAAATATTCGCCCTCATTTAAGCGCCTGCTCAGCTAACAAGACAACGGCGATGAGGGTCATCGCGACACCGGAGATGCGGCTGACCACCCGTGCCGCCTGTGGGCGCGTCTGCAATACTGACTGCGAGCCATAACCCACCAGCAGATAAACCAGCCCACAACTGACCAGATGCAGCAGGCCGAGGGCCAGGATCTGCGTCGGAATCGACCACGGGGCATGTGGATCGGTGAATTGCGGCAACAGAGCCAGAAATAACAGAAAGACCTTTGGATTCATGCCACTGATGCAAACCCCTTTGCCCGCCCAGCGCATCCATGAATCTGAACTCTGTTTCTCCGCAGCATTGGGAACGGGAGGATTCAACAGCAGATTGATACCGATCCACAGCAGGTAGGATGCCCCCACGACGGTGAGTACCGTCAGGATCAGCGGGTTACCGGTAACCAACACGCCGACACCGGCCGCCACTACCGCAATAGCCAGCAGATGCCCGAACAATAATCCGGCGACTGCCGGTACTACCACCCTGCCGCGTATACCCGCCGATATCACGTATGCCCAATCCATGCCCGGCGTGATGACAAACAGAATCGAAACTGCCCAGAAGGCGGCAAAAATGGCCGGCGTCATGACAGATTGCTCCACTGCCGAGGTTGCTCTGTTACGCGTATTTTCACCTGACTTTCCTCATCATAGGGGCCTGCAAACCGCGTTAAGTGCGATCGGCCCCGGCCACTTAATTATTGGAAAGAATATCTTTAGGGCGTTAAAATGTGCTGCCAATTACTTGCCTGAAAACTACAAATTCGGGGAAATTTTTCTAAATGGATAAGATAGACCGCAAAATTCTTGCTGAACTACAAACGGATGGGCGACTTTCTGTCACCGAACTGGCCGAACGTGTCGGGCTTAGCGTTTCGCCCTGCCACCGCCGGGTGAAGGCCCTGGAAGAATCAGGGGTGATCAGGGGCTATCGCGCACAGCTTGAACCCACCAGCCTGGGGTTTAACTTTTCCGCATTGGTTTTCGTCACCATGAGAGAAGGCGATCGCCACGCCGTAGCCGCCTTTGAGGATGCGATGATCGATATTCCTCAGGTGGTGCAGGCGCAAAGGCTGTTCGGTGACCCCGATTATCTGCTGCATGTGATCTCCCGCGATCTGCCCGCTTTCCAGCAACTGTACGACGAGAAGCTCTCCGCCCTGCCCGGCGTTCAGCGCCTCAGTTCCACATTGGTGATGAAAACCGTGGTCCCCGAGCGCTCCTTTTTACCCCTGGGGAAATAACAACGGGAGCGTCTCTGTTCCCGTTGTTAACTTAAGGCTTAAGGCACAATCACAAAATCCGGATTGGCGACGGCGAACAACGCATCGCGATCCGCTGCCGGTGGATAGATCCACTGGGTGTTGATTTCCTGTTTGATCTTTTTGCCCTCTGCACGTGTGAATAGCACCTGGCGATCCCAACCTTCGGTATAGAGCGCGCCCCAGGCACCGAGATCGAGGCAAGTCACATACTTGGGTTGGCTATAAGGGTGCAGCGGCAGCCCCAGCAGTTCCGCTGCGGCATTGTGCCCGGCGACGCGTCCCAGGCTCATCGCATGCTGGCAGGTCATCAGGTTATGGTTGCCCAACTCGTCGCTCGCTGCCTTAACCGTATCCCCGGTAACGAAAACGCCAGCCGCCGCCGGCGCATGCAGGAAGGCGTCACCAACGATGCGTCCGGAGCCGTCACGCTCGCCCGGAATTTGCTCGACCAATGGATTTGCCCGTACACCGGCAGCCAATATCACCGTGTTGGCGGCAATACGCTCACCATTCGACAAAGTAACGCTGTCGGCATCGATCGCCGTAACGCGCATCCCGGCCCTTGATTCAACGCCACATTCTTCCAACGCCTGGCGGATCACGATGCCAGGTTCGGCCCCCATACCCGCCCCCACTTCTGCCGCAGTATCGACAATCACCACGCGGATGTCCGCTTCACTGCCCAGAATCGCACGCAGGCGCATTGGCATTTCGGACGCGCTTTCCAACCCGGTGAGCCCACCGCCAACCACCACTACGGTGTTACGCGCCGGCGTTTCCGGTTGTGCCACCAAGGCCTTCAAATGGGCATCCAGTCGGTGCGCGCTTTGCAGCGTATCCACATTGAACCCGTGCTCGGCGAAACCGGCAACCTGTGGAACAGAAAGCTGGCTGCCGGTCGCCAACACCAGGCGATCATAATCCAACCGGAGCTTTTGCCCCGCAGCGCTGGCTACCACCAGCGTCTGGTTTTCACTGTCTATCTGCTCAACCAAACCGGCCAAATGGCGAACACCAATAGCGGCAAGCTGTGCCGAAATATCCGGGCTCATGTTCTCCAGCACCGCTTCATACAACCTTGGGCGAATGGTGACATTCGGTGTCGGCGAAACCATCGTCACTTCGATCTCCCCTTCTTTACCAGCCAGTGCTATCGCTCGCATGGCGGAAACTGCAGCCCAAAAACCAGCAAAACCAGAACCGGCGATCACTATTTTTTGCGTCATGGAATAACTCCTTCCTACAGGTTTAATCAGATGCCCGTACTATTTTCCAGGCGAGTGGCGCCGTTCCGCCACCTGTCAAAAGGGTGCAGAAGGGCTACCGCCTGTGGCACACAGGCGGGAAAAAAGAATCAGAGAAACTGCTGAGACGTTATTTAGACTTGGTGCGGGCCGGTTTGCCGCTTCGGGTGGTACGCTCGCTCATGCGTTCATCCATCCACAGGTTGACCTCACCAAAGAATCCCTCTGGCGCCTTGCGCCCGAAACGCGAGGCGACGGCCCCCAGAGTTTGTAATGCCAGTGCATCGCGCATGGCCTTTTCGGCCTGCAGCATCACTGCATGGATCGCACACTTGCCGGACACCGCCCAGTCAGGTGGGCTGTCGTCAAACACCGCGCAACGGCCGCGTACCTCCTGGCAATCGAACAACGGCTTGTGCCCTTCAATGGCATCAATGACCTCCAGAAACGTGATCTCATCCGCCGGGCGGGCCAGCCGATAGCCGCCGCGCACGCCTTCGCTCGCGGCGACGATCCCCGCTTTCTCCAGCTTGGGAAAGATTTTGGCCAGGAAACTCGGTGAGATCCCCTGCAGTTCGGCAAGTTCACGGCTGCTGAGCGCGCGCTGATTGTCGCCGACTAACCAAAGCAGACAGTGGATGCCATATTCAACGCTGGTAGTGATGTAAGCCATATTGGGTTTGAGGTGTATCTATGAATTCAATAACACAGACTATATTAGTCCACGTTTACTCTGTCAATTTAAAACGCGGACAAACTTTGTCTTTGTTTTATCTGACGACCCCAATGGCAATATTGAGAAATGAAAAATAAAGCATTTCTGCTCGAATATTGCCGAACAGAAGTTTCATTGTCGCTTCCGGCTGACTATGATGTTAACTGCCAACAGACCACCGCAACGCGTGCATTTTTGTGAACCAACACGCTTCCGCACCGATTGTTTTGGCGAGTCCGGCAGGGAACAAGAACTCTTGGGTAATGCTGACGTCTTAGAAATGACTCTTTAAGGGAAAGGCCTGACTATGACCACCCGGTTGACCAAAACAGCGATTGCAGTACTGTTACTTGGCACGCTCAACGCCACGGCGCCGGTGCTGGCGGAAACCCAGGATCAACTGCCGGATATCGGCACCTCTGCGGGCGGCACCCTAAGCATTGGCCAGGAAATGGCGATGGGGGATTTCTACGTGCGTCAGCTTCGCGCCAGCGCACCGCTGATCAATGACCCACTGCTGACTCAATATATTAACCAGTTGGGCAACCGGCTGGTGGCAAGCGCCTATTCGGTGCGTACGCCATTCCATTTCTATCTGGTGCGTAACGACGAAATCAACGCCTTTGCCTTCTTCGGCGGCAACGTGGTGCTGCACTCTGCCCTATTCCGCGAAACCGACAACGAAAGCCAGCTGGCTTCGGTGCTGGCGCATGAAATCTCGCACGTGACCCAACGCCACCTGGCGCGGGCGATGGAAGACCAGCAACGCAATGCCCCGCTGACCTGGGTCGGCGCCCTCGGTTCAATCCTGCTGGCGATGGCTAACCCTACCATGGGTATGGCGGCGCTTAGCGGCACCCTGGCCGGTACCCAACAGGGCATGATCAGTTTTACCCAGTCAAATGAACAGGAAGCCGACCGCATCGGTATTCAGGTATTGCAACGTGCCGGATTTGATCCGGAAGCCATGCCTGATTTCTTGCAGAAACTGTCTGACCAGTCGCGCTACGCGTCAAAACCACCGGAAATGCTGCTGACCCACCCATTGCCTGACAGTCGCCTGTCTGACGCACGTAACCGCGCCAACCAGATGCCCAAGCATCTGGTGCAGTCCACCCAGGATTACCTGATGGCCAAAGTGCGCTCTCTGGGGATGTACAGCTCCGAAGGTTACGGGCTGCGCGAAGAACTGCTTGATACCTACAGCAAAGGCAATATACGTGAACAGACCGCCGCCAAGTATGGCCGTGCCATTCTGTTCTATGAGGCGAAAAAATATGACGACGCCCGTAACATCATTCAGCCGCTGCTGACGCAAGATCCAAAAAACGTCTGGCTGCTCGACCTGATGACCGACATCGACCTTGGCCAGAAACGTGCGCCGCAGGCCATCGCCCGCCTGCAGGCCGCCAATGCAGCCCAAAGCAACAATCCGGTGCTGCAGCTCAACCTGGCTAACGCCTATGTTGAAGGCAACCAGCCGGCTCAGGCATCCAAAATTCTTAACCGTTATACCTTCGCCCATCCTGACGATCCCAATGCCTGGGATCTGCTGGCCCAGGCCAGTGCCGCGCAGGGGTTGCGCGATGAAGAACTTTCCGCCCGCGCTGAAAGCCTGGCGCTAACCGGCCGTCTCGATCAGGCCATCGGTCTGCTCAGCAATGCCAGTTCGTTGCAAAAACTCGGCAGTCTGAAACAGGCGCGCTATGATGCGCGCATCGACCAGTTGCGCCAGTTGCAGGAGCGTTTCCGCCAGTACCAACGCAGCTGATTTTGAAAAGGATGAGTTAGTTGAAAAAAGTCACTATTTACCACAACCCGCGCTGTTCCAAGAGCCGCGAAACCCTGGCGCTGCTGGAACAACATGGCGTAACCCCTGAAGTGGTGCTGTACCTGGAGACGCCACCGTCGGTCGAGCGGTTGAAAAAACTGCTGAAGGAGCTGGGTTTCACCTCGGCGCGCGAGCTGATGCGCAAGAAAGAAGACCTGTACAAGGAATTGAAGCTGGCGGATGAAAGCCTGAGTGAAGACCAGTTGTTAACCGCCATGGTGGCGAATCCGAAGCTGATCGAACGCCCTATCGTGGTTAAAGGCAACAAGGCGCGTATCGGCCGACCGCCTGAGCAGGTGCTGGAGATTCTGTAAACTGGTATCCGCCCCTATTGACCCCGATTATGAAAATAGCCCTTATCAGGGCTATTTTTAATTGCTTGTTATATAAATACTTTTCATCACCCCGTCTCACTCTGGCTGATATCATCCCTCTGGTGTGTTGTTTTAATGCACAATCGCCGTTGACATACGTCAACACCCTCAATAACATCTATAGGTGGGTGATGAAAAACCATCCTAATAAACATATTCAGGCAGCATTAGCCTATGCAATTTCACGGGGTTGGTTATTTCACGCCAGCAATGGACACGCGTTTGGTCGCCTCCATTGCGCTCTTCCCAACCATAGAGAACATATGATGAGTATCTGGTCTACTCCAAAAAATCCGGAGCAACATGCCAAACAGATACGCCGTAAAGTCGATCAATGCCTGGAACTGCCCAATAAGGATAAAAGAGGTTCACGATGACACTTTATAATTTCTCATTGACGCTTGCCGGTGTGACTTCAGAAACTCCAGGTTTAGAAGATGCCCTATATGCCAGTGGCTGTGATGACGGGTTGATTTGTTTTTATGGCAAATCGGTCTATGTGGAGTTCGATCGGGAAAGCGACAGCTTCGCCCACGCCATTCTCAGCGCCATTAAGGATATCGAATCCGCCGGCATCGGAGCCCAATCAATGTCGGTCGATTCATATCTGGTAGGACTAAGCGACATTGCGCAGCTTACCGGCATGTCCCGGCAGGCTATCGCTATGCTGAAAGACGGCACTCGCGGTTCTGGGGATTTTCCCTCTCCCATCCAACGGCTCAAAGGGGCTTCCCCCTTATGGAACTGGCGCAGTGTTGCTGCCTGGCTGGCAAACAAGGGTAAATTGGGGCAAGAACTGGCGGATAACGCGCAATGTCTGGAGAATATCAATCTGGCGTTGCAGCTCCGAGCCAGCAAACAACGCAGCCAGATCGAAAGCTACGTCAGCTTACTGGAACACGGCAAAAATTAAGCCCGGTTACAGCCCCAGGATCTCTTTCACAAACGGGATGGTCAGCTTGCGCTGGGCGGTGATGGAGGCATGATCGAGTTGATCCAACGTCATAAACAGCGTGCGCATTTCGCGATCCAACCGCTTCAACAGGAAACGCCCCACGTCCTCCGGCAATTCAAAACCGCGCAGCTTGCCGCGTAGTTGCAGCGCCAGCAATTTCTCTTCATCCGACAGCGGCTGTAACTTGTAGATTTGCCCCCAATCCAGGCGTGAAGCCAGATCGGGCAAATGGAGATTCAATTGGCGTGGCGGGCGATCGCCGGTAATAAACAGGCGCGTACGGCCGGTTTCCAGAATGCGGTTGTAGAGATTGAAGATGGCCATTTCCCACTCTTCGTCACCGGCAATGCATTCGATATTATCGATACACACCAAGGCCAGCTGCTCCATGCCATCCAATACTTCAGGCACGAAATAGGCTCGCTTATCCAGTGGCACATAGCCTACGGCCTCGCCACGCAGCGAAAGCTCCGCGCAGGACGCATGCAACAGGTGGCTGCGCCCACCGCCCTCGCGTGACCAGAAATAGATATAACTGCCATGTTCCTGACGAACGGCAGACTGGATCGCGCTCAATAGGGATGGGTTCTCCCCCGGATAAAAACTGGCAAAAGTTTCATCATCGGGAAGATAAAGTGGCAGTGAAAGCTGTGCCGGTGTATTCAGAAAAGCACCTCAACCAAAACTGGCAGGAAAACGCGGTCAGTCTACCACAGAAAATGGTTGCTGTTGAACCGGCAGGATTTTATGCCGCAATAGTGAGCAAAGGCGTCGGGGGAAGCCAAATGCCCCACGGACAGAGTGGGTGAAATTTGTCTTTTATCCAAGACTTATCCTAGTATAGAAAGGCGAAACGCAGTTACCATAAACAAGGTTTCTACAAGGATATAGACAATGAAAGTATGGAATAAAGTGATTTTGGCCTCACTCATTGGGCTAGTGCTTGCCGGTTGTGATGACTCATCCAAGGTCGATGCCAATCTTGAAAAAGCCAAAGACAGCGCAGAGCAGATGAAAGACGCCGCCCAGAAAAAAGCGGACGATCTGACCGATGAAGCCGCAGCCGTAGCCAAGGACATCAAGAAAGAAGCCACCACTCAGGCTGACCAGCTTAAAGACAAGGCCTCGGCGATTAAAGACGATGCCGGCAAGCAGGCGGATGCCATCACCAATGATGCCAAAGCCAAGGCCGATGCCATCAAAGATGACGCCAGCAAACAAAGCCAGCAGTTGGTCGATCAGGCTAAAGCCATTAAGAACGACGCCATTAATGGTGCCAACGACCTGACAGAACAAGCCAAAGCGAAAACCGAAGCGATTAAAAACAGCGCAGAGAATAAAGCGGAAGAATTAAAAAGTGATGTCGATGCAACAGGGACCAACCATACCCCGCCGGCAACGCAACAATAATTAGTGGATAGCAAACTAACGGGCAGCTCATCGGCTGCCCGTTTTTTATTCATTACTTCTGTTCGGCAGGTTCGTCCGGCTCTTCGAGAACTACCTCTTCCTTGCGGTACAGGCTGATCACCTTAAACAGCAGGCTGAGGCCGATGCCAACAATGGTCGCCAACGCCATGCCTTTCAACTCGGCAGCACCGATATGCACCTTGGCACCGCTGACGCCGATAATCAGGATCACCGAAGTCAGGATCAGGTTCTGTGCCTTGTTGTAATCCACCTTGGATTCAATCAGCACGCGAATACCGGACGCGCCGATCACCCCGTACAACAGCAGTGATACGCCGCCCATCACCGGTACCGGCACCGCCTGAATGGCCGCCGCCAACTTGCCAACGCAGGAAAGCAGGATCGCCAGAACCGCCGCGCCACCAATCACCCAGGTGCTGTAAACCTTGGTGATGGCCATCACGCCGATATTCTCACCGTAGGTGGTGTTAGGCGTTGAGCCGAAGAAACCGGAGATCACCGTCGAGATGCCGTTGGCAAACATGGAACGGTGCAAACCAGGGTCACGCAGCAAATCTTTTTTCACGATATTGGCCGTCACCACCAGATGACCGACGTGCTCGGCGATCACCACCAGTGCCGCCGGCAGAATGGTGAAGATGGCAAACCATTCAAAACGTGGCGTGTAGAAAGTCGGCAACGCAAACCAGTGCGCTTCACGGATCGGGGTTAAATCCACCACGCCCATAAAGAACGACAGCGCATAGCCCACCAACACGCCAATCAATATCGGGATAATTGCCAGAAAACCGCGAAACAGCACCGAACCGAGGATCGTCACGCCCAGCGTCACCAGCGAAATGGTTATGGTCGTAGTATCCGCGCTGACACCGTCGGCTGGCAGCAGGCCCGCCATATTGGCTGCTACGCCCGCCAATTCCAGACCTATGACCGCGACAATCGCCCCCATCGCCGCCGGCGGAAATATCACGTCCAGCCAGCCGGTACCGGCTTTTTTGACCAGCAGCCCCACCAGGCAGAACAGCACCCCACACATGATGAAACCGCCCAATGCCACTTCATAGCCCAATGGCAGCAGCAACAATACCGGGGAGATAAAGGCAAAGCTGGAACCGAGATAAGCCGGGATCTTGCCCTTGCAAATAAACAGATACAGCAGCGTGCCGATGCCATTAAACAGCAACACCGTCGCCGGGTTTATCTTGAACAGGATAGGCACCAGCACGGTAGCACCAAACATGGCGAACAGATGCTGGAAGCTGAGCGGAATGGTCTGCAGTAGCGGCGGGCGTTCACTGACGCCGATGACGCGACGAGTCATGGGGTTTTTCCTCTAATTATTTTCCGGTCAAAAAAAAGCCGACTCACGTCGGCTTCAATTTTTATTTGGTACCAAATATCTTATCGCCCGCATCACCCAGGCCCGGCACGATGTAGCCCTTGTCATTCAGGCATTGATCGATAGAAGCGGTGTACAGTTCGACGTCCGGGTGCGCTTTCTCCAGCGCGGCGATACCTTCCGGTGCCGCGACCAGTACCAGCACCTTGATGCTGTTGCAGCCGGCTTTCTTCAGCAGATCGATAGTGGCGATCATCGAGCCACCGGTCGCCAGCATCGGGTCAACCACCAGCGCCAGACGCTCTTCGATGTTGGACACCAGCTTTTGGAAATAAGGTACCGGCTCCAGAGTTTCTTCGTCACGGTAAACGCCAACCACGCTGATGCGCGCGCTAGGGACGTTTTCCAATACCCCTTCCATCATGCCCAGACCGGCACGCAGGATAGGTACGACGGTAATTTTTTTCCCTTTAATCTGGTCAATTTCAACCGGACCACACCAGCCATCGATGGTCACTTTCTCTGTTTCCAGATCGGCGGTCGCTTCATAGGTCAGCAAACTACCCACTTCCGAAGCCAGCTCACGGAAGCGTTTGGTGCTGATGTCATTTTCACGCATCAGGCCAAGCTTGTGTTTCACCAGCGGGTGTTTCACCTCAACGATCTTCATCATTTTTCTCCTATTAAGGTGGTTGACGGCCAAAAAAATCGCCGGATTATACCTCCTTTTGCCGACTGCGCCACCCACAATAGCCCGATCGGGATCAACAAAAGATTGAATAACAGTATAGATGACGAAAAAGCGGAGCTGGTTCACAAGCCACTCGCAAACGTTTGCCTGCGCTGTTAGAATTGCCGCGCCTTAGTCCGGAATCAATGCCGGATGCACAGTTTTCAAACCGCAAACCGTCGTGGGGATCGCGCAGTGACCGACAAAACCTCTCTCAGCTATAAAGACGCAGGTGTCGATATCGATGCTGGCAATGCATTGGTAGACCGCATCAAAGGTGTAGTTAAACAGACCCGCCGCCCTGAAGTGATGGGTGGTCTGGGCGGTTTTGGCGCCCTGTGTGCGTTGCCGCAGAAATACCGCGAGCCGATACTGGTTTCCGGTACCGACGGCGTAGGCACCAAGCTGCGTCTGGCGATGGACCTGAAACGACACGACACCATCGGCATCGATCTGGTTGCAATGTGTGTGAACGATTTGGTGGTACAGGGCGCTGAGCCGCTGTTCTTCCTGGATTACTTCGCAACCGGCAAACTGGACGTGGACACCGCGGCCAGCGTGATCACCGGTATCGCCGAGGGCTGCAAACAGTCCGGCTGTGCGTTAGTGGGTGGTGAAACCGCCGAAATGCCGGGCATGTACCATGGCGAAGATTACGATGTGGCCGGCTTTTGCGTTGGCGTGGTCGAGAAATCCGAAATCATCGACGGCAGCAAGGTGCAGTCCGGCGATGCCCTGATCGCCCTGGGGGCTTCCGGCCCGCACTCCAACGGCTATTCGCTGGTGCGCAAAATCCTGGAGGTCAGCAACACCGACCCAACCACCACCGATCTGGAAGGCCAACCACTGGCTGATCATCTGCTGGCACCGACCAAAATTTATGTGAAATCCGTGCTGGAGCTGATCGAGAAAATCGACGTGCACGCTATCGCTCACCTGACCGGCGGCGGCTTCTGGGAAAACATCCCACGCGTACTGCCGGAAGGCATGCAGGCGGTGATCGACGAATCCAGCTGGCAGTGGCCGGCCGTATTCACCTGGCTGCAGCAGACCGGCAACGTCAGCCGTCACGAAATGTACCGCACCTTTAACTGTGGCGTGGGCATGGTGATCGCACTGCCGGAAGAAGCGGTTGAGTCCGCCATCGCATTGTTGACCGCTGCCGGTGAAAAAGCGTGGAAGATCGGTAAACTGACCGCTTCTTCTGACGAACAACAAGTGGTCATCAACTGATGAAAAAGATCGTGGTGTTGGTCTCCGGCCAGGGGAGTAATCTCCAGGCGCTGATTGACGCCTGCCAGCAGGGCCGGATTGCCGCCGAAATTGTGGCGGTATTCAGCAACCGGGCGCAGGCTTATGGCCTGCAACGTGCGCAGGCGGCAGACATTGCCGCCCATGCGCTGGATGCCAAGGCCTATACCGACCGTGCGGCGTTTGACGTCGCATTGGCAGAAGCCATTGACCAGTATCAACCGGATTTGGTGGTGCTGGCGGGTTATATGCGCATTCTCAGCCCGCAGTTTGTGCAGCACTTTGCCGGACGCATGCTGAACATCCACCCTTCCCTGCTACCAAAATACCCAGGGTTGCACACCCACCGGCAAGCCATCGACAACGGTGACAGCGAACACGGCACTTCGGTGCATTTCGTGACCGAACAGCTCGACGGCGGCCCGGTGATTTTGCAAGCCAAGGTGCCGATTTTCCCCGGTGACGGGGAGGATGAGGTGGTTGAGCGAGTGCAAACACAGGAACACCTGATTTACCCGCTGGTGGTGAACTGGTTTGTCGAAGGTCGGTTGGCGATGCGTGATGACGCGGCCTGGCTCGATGGCAAGCGCCTGCCCGAACAGGGGCATGCGGCGGACTAAAGCGTCTCTTGAAGTTCTTCAAACCCTGGCTTTCAGCCGGGGTTTTTTATTTAGGGATATTCACGTTTGGCATGAATGACACTCAGAACTTCTATATGTCCGATGATTCTATAAACAATCAGGTAGTTGGGATGGACGACAATTTCACGCGTATTATCTACCCTACCCAAACGATGCATTAAGGGGTTTAACGGCAGGGAAAGTACCACCGCTTCGATTTCGTGCTGCAATTTTCGCGCAGCCCGCGGATTTCTGTCATCAATATAATCAATAATGCTCCATAGCTCTTCCTGAGCTTCACTGCTCCATTCTATCCGCATTGATCATCCCATTTTGCGCAATTTTTTCTTTGCCGCTAAACGAGTTTGCAGTTCAGTCATCACTTGTTCGTGCGGAATTCTTGGCTGCTCACTGTTAATGGCTGCCTCAATCTTGCCCCGGTACCACCGATCGTAGCTCTCTGTTTTTTCGGCCGAACCCAGCACCGGCAAGGTAGAAAGTGGAGGTTTTATCGCCATGGAATACGTCCTCTCTGAATTGTCTATATTTCAGGCAGTATAACGGCTTTGTTTACGAAAAAATACGCGACTCCGCCCCTTATCCTGACCATAATATATTGTCCGGTATTATCATTGGTACCCATCCACGACATAAGGAACCCCCATGTCCAGCCCTACCAACGTCAAGCTACGCCCACTGGAACGGGATGATTTGACGTTCGTCCACCAGATGGACAACAACGCCAGCGTGATGCGCTATTGGTTCGAAGAACCTTACGAAGCCTTTGTTGAGCTTTCCGACCTGTACGACAAGCACATCCACGATCAGAGCGAACGCCGCTTTATTATCGAACACCAGGGCGCCAAAGTCGGGTTGGTGGAACTGGTGGAGATCGACCACATCCACCGCCGCGCGGAATTCCAGATCATTATTGATCCGACTCATCAGGGGAAAGGTTACGCCACTATCGCTGCCAAGCTGGCGATGGATTACGGTTTCTCAGTGCTGAACCTGTATAAGCTGTATCTGATCGTCGACAAAGAGAACCCGAAGGCGATCCACATTTACAGCAAACTGGGCTTCGAGGTAGAAGGTGAGCTGATTGACGAGTTCTTCGTTAACGGCGAATACCGCACCGTGCTGCGCATGTGCATCTTCCAGCCGCAATACATGGCCAAGTTCAAAACCGCTGCCAGCGATAAGCCCCTGGTGAAGTGAACAAAAAACCCGCGAAAGCGGGTTTTAGCGCCATCAATACCTGAATTCTATTTCACCGACAGAAAGCAACCATGGCTGCTTAACCATAGCGCCCGGTAATGTAATCCTCGGTACGGCGCTGGCGCGGCGAGGTGAAGATGTCGTCGGTGTCGTTGTATTCCACCAATCGGCCTTGGTGAATAAACGCCGTGTAATCGGATACCCGCGCCGCCTGCTGCATGTTGTGGGTCACCAACACCACGCTGTAATGCTGCTTCAGCGCGGAAATCAGCTCTTCAATGGTTAGCGTGGAGATCGGATCCAGCGCCGAGGTCGGTTCATCGAGCAGCAGTACTTCCGGTTCAATGGCGATCGCCCGCGCAATCACCAATCTCTGTTGCTGGCCGCTGGAAAGGCGAAACGCGTTCTCGCGCAGCCGGTCTTTTACCTCGTGCCACAACGCCGCAGCACGCAGCGAACGTTCCACCGCTTCATCAAGGATGCGTCGATCGCGCACGCCCTGCAACCGCAGGCCGTAAACCACGTTTTCATAAATCGACTTCGGGAAGGGATTCGGGCGCTGGAACACCATACCAACCCGCCGTCTCAGCGCCGCAACGTCGATCTGCGTCCCGGAGATGCCCTGGCCGTTAAGTTGCAATTCACCTTCAATCCGGCAGTTGTCCACCAAATCATTCATGCGATTGAAACAGCGCAGCAGCGTCGATTTACCGCAGCCGGACGGGCCGATCAGCGCCGTCACCCGGTGCTTCGGGATACGCAGCGAAATATCGTGCAGCACCTGCTTCTCACCATAAAACAACTTGAGATCCTTTACCGCCAACGCGGTATCTTCATCACCAAGATGCTGGACATCCAGCCGGGGCAAACTGCCTGGCGTCATCAAACCCATTGGGCACTCTCCAGCAATAGCTTTATTGTTACTGCGACCATGCTTTGTACCGCTCCCTTAGCGAATGTCTGATGCCCATCGCCGCCAGATTCAACCCCACCACAATCGCCACCAACAGGAAGGCGGTGGCAAACACCAGCGGCCGGGCGGCTTCTACGCTCGGACTCTGGAAGGCCATATCGTAAATCTGGAAGCTCAGGTGCATAAACTTCCGCTCCAGATGCAGATACGGGAAAATATCATCTACCGGCAACACCGGCACGGATTTCACCACGCCCACCAGCATCAGCGGCGCGGTCTCCCCAGCGGCACGCGCTACCGCCAGGATCAAGCCAGTCATCATCGCGGGGGCTGCCATGGGTAACACAATGCGCCACAGCGTTTCCGCCCGGCTGGCCCCCAAGGCCAACGACCCCTGACGCAAAGAGGCAGGAATACGCGACAGCCCCTCTTCGGTGGCGACAATCACCACCGGCAGCGTCAGCAGCGCCAGCGTCAATGCCGCCCACAACACGCCCGGCGTGCCAAAGGTCGGGTTGGGCAGCGATTCCGGGAAGAACAGTTGATCGAGGGTGCCGCCAATCATATAAACAAAGAAGCCCAGACCAAACACCCCGTAGACAATCGAAGGTACGCCAGCCAGATTCACCACCGCAATACGGATCAGCCGCGTCAGCAAATTATTACCGGCGTACTCGTGCAGATAAACCGCGGCAATGACGCCAAACGGCATCACCACAATCGACATCAGGATCACCATCAGCACCGTGCCAAAAATGGCCGGGAATACGCCGCCTTCGGTATTGGCTTCACGTGGGCTGTCAGTAAGGAATTTCTTTACCTGCTCGCCCCAGTGCACCAGCTTCTGGGTGGTAGTCATCGCATTGGGATACCAGGCATCGCGCACCTGGCTGAGCGCAATGGTATGAACCTGACCGTGCATATCACGCAGCAGCAGCGCATCACGGTGACGATCGCGGTTCAAGCCTTCCAGTCGATCCGACAGCAACCGATACTGGCGTTGCAGCTCCAGTCTCTCGGCGTTGATAGAGGCCTGCGCACGGGCGTCGAGCTTGTCGTCATGCAGCAGACTTTTCTCCCGCAGCCGCAACGCGTCAAACCGTTGGTTAATACGCGCCATATCACGGAACTGAATATCATGCGCCTGACGCGAAAGCGCGGCAATTTGCGGCAAACGCTGCAACAGCGCCTGGCTGAGATTACGCCCGGTTAACGGCTGGCCGTCCTCCAGCATGCCCGCCAGATACCCATAAGCGGTGCCATTGCTGTTGCGTTCCAGTACCAGCAAATTGCGCGGCGTGCTTTGGCTCAGAATGTCACCGGCCAGCAGCGTGCGAAAGTCTTGCCCTTCGCTGTCACGATTACCCACTTTGATCAAATAGCGCTCAAAACTCTGTGCATCTCCTGGCGGCAAGGCAACGCCGGACTCCAGCAATTGACGGCGCGGAATGCTCTGCTGTTGGTACAGTTCGCCAATCAGGGTCACCGGTCCTGCTGCGCTCTGATTGAGTTCAAACTGATAGACCGGGCTGGGCCAGAAATAGCGCATCCCCTGCCCGGCCAGCAACAGCATAATGCCGATCAACGCCAGCAGGCTGACGGCCACCGATCCGGCGGTCAGCCAGATCCACGGCGAGCCGCTCTTGGCCCAAAGCCTCATGGCGCCTCCTGATTCAGGGTATAGCGTTTACGCAGACGCAGACGGACAGCCTCCGCCAGCGTGTTGAAGACAAAGGTGAAAATAAACAGCACCAGTGCGGTCAGGAACAGCACCCGGTAGTGGCTGCTGTTGGCCACCGCCTCCGGCATTTCGATGGCGATATTGGCCGCCAGGGCGCGCAAGCCCTGGAACAGGCTACCGTCGATCACCGGCGTGTTGCCGGTCGCCATCAGTACAATCATGGTTTCACCCACCGCTCGGCCAAAGCCGATCATCAGCGCCGAAAAAATACCGGCGCTGGCCGAAGGCAACACCACCCGTATCACGGTTTGCCACTGGGTCGCGCCCAGCGCCAGCGATCCCTGGCTCAGGGTAGCCGGCACGCTGAACAAGGCATCTTCCGCCAGTGAGAAGATGATCGGTACCAGTGCGAAACCCATTGCCACACCCACCACCAGTGCATTGCGCTGGTCGTAATCATCGCCCAGCCAAAAATGCAGCGGCTCGCCAAACAGTTTTAGCTCCAGCCATGGCCCCACGCTGAACGCCAGCCAGACAGTCATTATCATCAGCGGCAGCAGGATCAGCAGATCCATGCCCGGCGGCAAGCGGCGCGGTGCCAGCTTGTTCACCAGAGCGCCGCAGGCCAGCACCACCGCCGCCAACAACAGCGGCAGCGATAACACCGCCAACAGATAATGTTCAATCACCGGCGCCAGCCAGATACCGGCCACCAGCCCAATCACTACCGTTGGCAGGGCGCCCATCACCTCGATCGCCGGCTTGATCACCCGCCGCAGTCCGGCCGACATGAAATAGGCGGTATAAATAGCCCCGGCCAATGCCAACGGAATGGCAAACAGCATGGCGTAAGCCGCCGCTTTAAAGGTGCCAAAAATGACCGGCATCAGGCTGAATTTGGCCTGATAGCTGTCCTCACCGGAGGTCGATTGCCATACATAGGCCGGTTCGGGGTAATTCTCATACCACACCTTGTGCCACAGCGAGCGCCAGGTGACGTCGGGATAAGGGTTATCGATTGGATAATGCTGCCAGCCCTGCGCCGTTTCCAGCAGCAGGCCGTCACCACGCGGAGCAAACGCCATTTGTTGTACGCCGGTGCTTAACCTGCCATTCAACAATGGCTGCGGCTGAATGCTGGAAAACAGCGAGAAGCCCCCGTCGGGTCTCAGGGTAGCGAACACCCGACGATAAGGTTCGGCCACCAGCAAATCCCGTGGTTCGGACTGATGCTCGAAATGCTGCACCGGCGTCAGTTGCCAGCGCCGATCTTTTTCAACATCAAACCATTCACGCAGGCTATCGTCAGCCGCTTCAATCAATAACGCACTGCCACCGGGCAAGGCCGTCAGTTGATAGGGAGTGCGATCGCCGAGGATACGCGTTTCTTTAAGCTGTAACTGGGTGTCGTTAATTTGGTAACGCGCCAGTCGGTTACCCGACAGCAGATACAACTGACGGCCATCCGGCGTCAGCACCAGCTGCTGCACCGCGCTCTCCAGCGGGCTTTCACTCAGCTGCGGTGCCTGGTCGCTACCAAAACGGCCAAACACCAAACGCCGGTCTTCGGTAACCCCGGCCAGCAAATACTGACCGTGCCGCGCTTCAGACAGTGCCAACAATGCCAGGGGGCGCCCCTGTTTATCCAGCGCCAATGGTTGCTGCCCCAGTGGGAACAGCCACTGGGGTGCAGAGGTGCTCGCGGCGGCGAAATCCGCACTGGCAACGATAAAGCGACCATCGGCCTGCGCCAGGGCAAACAGGTCACGTTCCCCGGCCGCCTGGGTCAGCAACGTCGGTTTGGTCAGCAATGGCTGCTGCGTCAGCGGTGAGCCGGCCCCGGCGGAGTCCTGCGGCGTCAGCGAGTAAAACTGCCCTACACCCTGCGTATCAATGCGATAGCCGATACGCTGCTGCACATCCATGCCCAGCGCCAGCGCAGGCGCGGTGGCGCTAATCGGTAACGGCTTGGCCTGCCCCATCGCCGCCGGTTTAAACAGCGGCAGCACCGCAAACAGCAGGTAAACGAAGATCAGCATTAACGTCATCAGCACCAGCAGCCCGCTGACGGTCACGGCCGCCTGCACGCTACGGTCGATGCGCGCACGCAGCCGATCCCGGGGATGTTGGTTTACCGTAGTCTGTGCCATGTCTCTCGCTGTCGCTGATGTAAGCAGGCTTGCGCCATAGAATAACCGGGCATCTTATGTCAGTTTTATGACGTTTGCATGACAAAGTTACCCGCCGAGTGCGGCGAACTTTAGGCTACACATAAGCATTATTAATCACATATATTGCTGAAAAATGATGATAAACCCGATCACATCTATAAGCATAAAGCAGGAAAGGCGCCATTTTATGCCAGTTGGTAATGGCACAGGATGCCAACGCCGCAGAAAATATTTTTACGCCTCAAAATGCCTCGCGCCAGGGTAATGGATATGTTGGACTTTCCTGTCAATCTCTCGCAATAATGATGAAGGACACTGAAGCGGCATCCGGGCTGCGTCCCGGATCCTTTTCTAAAATTGAACTGGAGTGGCAATGGGTCAGGAAAAGCTCTACATCGAAAAAGAACTAAGCTGGTTATCCTTTAATGAACGCGTATTGCAGGAAGCCGCAGATAAGAGCAATCCCCTGATTGAGCGCATGCGTTTTCTGGGCATTTACTCCAATAACCTTGACGAGTTCTATAAGGTCCGCTTTGCCGATCTCAAACGACGCATTCTGATCAGCGAAGAGCAAGGCTCTGGCGGCGCTTCACGCCATCTGCTGAAAAAGATCCAGGCCAAGGTATTAAAAACCGATCAGGAATTCGACAGCCTGTATAACGATTTGCTGCTGGAAATGGCGCGTAATCAGATCTTCCTGATCAACGAACGTCAGGTGTCGGAGAACCAGCAAATCTGGCTGCGACAATACTTCAAGCAGCATCTGCGTCAGCACATCACGCCCATCCTGATCAACCACGAAACCAACCTGGTGCAGTTCCTGAAAGACGATTACACCTATCTGGCGGTAGAGATTATCCGTGGCGTTCATATCGAGTACGCGCTGCTGGAGATCCCGTCCGACAAGGTGCCGCGCTTCGTCAACCTGCCGCCGGAAGCCCCGCGCCGTCGCAAACCGATGATCCTGCTGGACAACATTCTGCGCTACTGCCTGGACGATATTTTCAAGGGCTTCTTCGACTACGACGCGCTCAATGCCTATTCGATGAAAATGACCCGCGACGCGGAATACGATCTGGTTACCGAGATGGAATCGAGCCTGCTGGAACTGATGTCCTCCAGCCTGAAACAGCGCCTGACCGCCGAGCCGGTACGTTTTGTTTATCAGCGTGACATGCCAAATGAAATGGTGGAGCTGCTGCGCGGCAAGCTGGGTATCTCCAACTACGATTCGGTGATCGCCGGTGGCCGCTATCATAACTTTAAAGACTTTATCGGCTTCCCGAACGTCGGCAAGGCCAATCTGGTCAACAAACCACTGCCGCGCCTGCGCCATACCTGGTTCGAAAAGTTCCGCAACGGTTTTGACGCCATCCGCGAACAGGACGTGCTGCTTTACTACCCGTACCACACCTTTGAGCACGTGCTGGAACTGGTGCGTCAGGCGTCATTTGATCCCAGCGTGCTGGCGATAAAAATCAATATTTACCGCGTAGCGAAGGACTCGCGGATTATCGAATCGATGATCCACGCCGCCCACAACGGCAAGAAAGTCACGGTGGTGGTAGAGCTGCAGGCACGTTTTGATGAAGAGGCCAACATCCACTGGGCCAAGCGCCTGACGGAAGCCGGCGTGCACGTCATCTTCTCTGCTCCGGGCCTGAAAATCCACGCCAAACTGTTCCTGATCTCACGCCGTGAAGGCGACGAGATTGTGCGCTATGCTCATATCGGTACCGGCAACTTTAACGAGAAAACCGCGCGTATTTATACCGACTATTCGTTGCTGACCGCCGACTCACGCATCACCAACGAAGTGCGTCGGGTGTTTAACTTTATCGAAAACCCGTACCGGCCGGTCACCTTCGACAACCTGATGGTGTCGCCGCAGAACTCGCGCCTGAAGCTGTATGAGTTGATCGACCGGGAAATTGCCAATGCCGAGGCCGGGCTTCCCGCCGGCATTATGCTGAAAATCAACAATCTGGTGGATAAAGGGCTGGTAGATCGGTTATATACCGCATCCGGCGCCGGTGTAAAAATCCGCCTGTTGGTGCGAGGGATGTGTTCTTTGATTCCCAACCTGCCGGGGATCAGTGACAATATTCAAGTAATCAGCATCGTCGACCGCTATCTGGAACACGACCGGGTTTACGTTTTCGAAAACAAAGGTGACAAACTGGTTTATCTGTCCTCTGCCGACTGGATGACCCGTAACATAGATTACCGCATCGAAGTCGCGGTCTCGCTGCTGGATCCAACGCTGAAACAACGGGTTCTGGATATTCTGGAAATCCTGTTCAGCGACACGGTCAAGGCGCGTTACCTCGATAAAGAACTGAGTAACCAGTACGTACCACGCGGCAATCGCCGTAAAGTCCGTTCTCAGGTTGCCATTTACGAGTATTTAAAAGCTCTGGAACAACCAGGACAGTAGGCCAGCAACTATGCCGCTAAAAAGCACTGCAACAAACAAACCGCAGGAAATTGCTGCCATCGACCTCGGGTCGAACAGCTTCCATATGGTGATTGCCCGCGTCGTCAACGGCGCTTTACAGGTATTGGGCCGTTTAAAGCAACGGGTCCACCTCGCCGATGGATTGGACAGCAACAATGTGCTCAGTGAAGAGGCAATAGAACGTGGACTGGCCTGCCTGGCGCTGTTTGCCGAACGGCTGCAGGGTTTCCCGGCGGATAACGTCACCATCGTCGGTACCCACACCCTGCGTCAGGCCGTTAACGCGGAAGTGTTCCTCAAACGTGCCGCTAAAGTGATCCCCTACCCGATTGAAATCATCGCCGGGCAGGAAGAAGCACGTCTGATCTTCATGGGCGTGGAACACACCCAGCCGGAAAAAGGCCGCAAGCTGGTGATCGATATCGGTGGGGGTTCCACTGAGCTGGTGATCGGTGAAGACTTTGAGCCACTGCTGGCGGAAAGCCGCCGCATGGGCTGCGTCAGCTTTGCTCAGCAGTTTTTCCCAGGCGGTGAAATCAGCAAAAACAATTTCAAGCGTGCGCGCCTGGCAGCGGCACAGAAACTGGAAACCCTGGCCTGGCAGTACCGTATTCAGGGTTGGCAATACGCATTGGGTGCCTCCGGCACTATCAAGGCCGCGCACGAAGTGCTGGTGGAGATGGGTGAAAAAGATGGCCTGATCACCCTGGAACGCCTGGAAATGCTGGCGGAACAGGTATTACAGTTTAAAAGCTTCAGTTCGCTGAGCCTGCCGGGGCTATCGGAAGACCGTCAGTCGGTGTTTGTACCGGGTCTGGCCATCTTGTGCGGCGTGTTCGACGCGCTGGCAATCCGCGATCTGCGTCTTTCCGACGGTGCACTGCGCGAAGGCGTGCTGTACGAGATGGAGGGCCGTTTCCGCCATCAGGACATCCGCAGCCGTACCGCCAAAAGCCTGGCCGATCACTACAATATCGATCGTGAGCAGGCCAAGCGAGTGCTGGAAACCACCGAGCTGCTGTACGCCCAGTGGATGGCGCAAAACACCAAGCTGGCAAATCCGCAGTTGGAAGCGCTATTGAAATGGGCCGCCATGCTGCATGAGGTGGGGTTGAGCATCAACCACAGCGGCATGCATCGCCACTCGGCCTATATTCTGCAAAACACCAACCTGCCTGGCTTTAATCAGGAGCAGCAGTTGCTGCTGGCGGCGCTGGTGCGTTTCCACCGCAAGGGGATCAAGCTGGAAGAACTGCCGCGGCTGAACCTGTTCAAGAAAAAGCATTACCTGCCGTTGATCCAACTGCTGCGTTTGAGCACCCTGCTCAACAACCAGCGTCAGTCGACCACCACCCCCGAGACGCTGCGCCTGAGTACCGACGATAATCACTGGACGCTGCGTTTCCCGGCCGGTTATCTGGCGTTAAACAACCTGGTGCAACTGGATCTCGAACGTGAACAGGCCTACTGGAATGACGTCGTCGGCTGGAAGCTGATTTGCGAAGAAGAAGATACCCAAAACGAGCAACGCTCTGCCTGAGTCTGTCGCCCCCTGCCTGTCGGGGGGCAACACTCAACGCGGTGTTGGTAACAGCGCCAGCAAGGGCTGTGGCTCGCCGATGAAATAGCCCTGCATATAATCCACGCCAACCCCTTTCAGCGCGACCAACTGCTCCATGCTTTCCACATATTCCGCCACTATCGTCAGCCGCTTCATGCGCGCAACCTTGCAGATAGACGTAATCACCTGGAAATCCACCGGATTGGTCAGCATGTCGCGCACGAAACTGCCGTCGATTTTCAACATGTCGACCGGCAGCATCTTCAGCCGATCGTAACTGGCATAGCCGGTGCCAAAGTCATCCAGCGCAATGCGACACCCCATCTCACGCAGTGCCTGCAAGTTGGCCCCGGCGTAGGCCGTATCCTGCAACAGATGCGATTCGGTCACCTCCAGCGTCAGTTGGTATGGCTCAATCTGGTACTGCTCCAGCAGGCTGTTAACATCGTGGCGCAGCATAGGTCGGCACAGCGAAGTTGGTGACAGATTAACCGCAAAGCGCGCACTGGGCAGTTCGACACGATACTGATCCATAAATTTCAGCGTATTGCGCAACACCCACAGATCCAGGCGATAGGCCAGGCCGAATTCATGCGCCACCGGCAGAAAATCATTAGGCGATATGATCTCTCCGCTCACGTCACGCATGCGCAGCAGAATCTCATGATATCGGTCACCGCGCAGGCCCACGATCGGCTGCGCCATCAGAATGAACCCGTCGTTATCCAGCGAATGCTGTACGCCGTGCAGTAGCGCGACTTTGTGTTTGATCTCCTCCTGCACCCATTGGCCACCGTTTTGCACACTCTCCGGTTTGCCGCTGGTCAATGATACTTCGGCCAACGAGCTAAGTTCGCCCAACAGAAGATAGAGGTGCTCGAAATCGGCATTCACGCTGCAATAACCTAACCCCAGCGGTGGATGGAGTGGCAAACCATTCCATATCAGACGGAATTTCTCCAGCGCGCGGTAGATCTGCAAAACCTTTTCTTCGCTGTCTTCGCCATCCACCCGCAGCAATAAGTCATAACCCGGCAGATGATAAACGCCCTCGCCGGGTGCCAGTACCTGATACAACAGCGCCGCCAACTGCTGTTTGAAACGAATGCGCAACTGCATACCGTAGTTGCGGCTCAGCAAATCCAACTCGCTAACGCGCAGGAAACACAGCGTTGAAGGGAGTGACTGTGCCAGATCGCGCTTGAGGGCGCGCAGGTTAGGCAAACCAATCACCGGATCTTGCAGCGCGGCGCTTTGCGCTCTGGCATGACTTAACCGCTGGCGGGTATTGAGCGCCGACATCAGGTAAATGCACAGGGTAAACACCACCATCATCGAAGAGATGACCGCCAGGTTATGCAATAAATTGTCGCGCTGCGCATAACCGGGATAATGGAAAAACAGCACCAGCAGCGTCGAAGACCAGATAATACAGTTGAATTGATAGCCAAAGCGCATCGCACCGTACAGCATCACCGGCAGCAACAATATCAGGCCATAGCCTCCCAGCAGCAAAGGGGGGGCGTTTTTGGCGTAGTAAGACAGCAAGGCCACCATGCTGACCAGCACCAGCAACCACAGGGACAATTCTTTTTTATCGGCAGTAGGTGCCATTTCACGGCCAAAACGTCGCCACAGCGTCAGTGCGAACCTGGGCTTGTTCAACAGACGCAACATAAAGTAGAACAGCGGCATAGCGGACAGACAGCCTAGCAGCAACGCCTGAAAATTAACCAGAGCCAACAAATAGTCACTATTGCCGGGCATCATCCCCAGTTCGTCAGGCACTTGTGCCAGACCGACCAGCAGTTTCAGACCGAAAACAAACAGCAACGCCGGCAGCACCACCAGCCAGATCAACCTCGCTTTGACCAGGGCCGGTACGCCGGGAGCCGCACACCAGCGACGCTGAGTCTGGCTGCGATACCCCAACCAGCACAGGATCAGGCAAAGCAGGTACAGCGAGGTGACCAATATACCGATCTCCAGCCCCAGTCGGCTCGCGTATCGAAACATGATGGCCAGGGTAATGCCCGGCAGTGCCCGCCAGTCGTAAACCATCAGCAACGCAATGCAGGCAGCCAGTGGCAGATAGAGCAGGTAGACTTTAGCCTCGGACAGCATAATGCGCGGTGACAGCCAACCGGCGAACGGGATCAACAACAAGCCCCAGATGAGGGGATAACCCCACCAGCGCTCGCGTAAATGCTTCCAGAATATTGGCTTAACCATAAAAATAACGAGTCCGTCAGGGCGCAATTCCATTCGCGCGTTCAGGTAATAAGGCAGGTTCCTTTACGTACCTCTATCCATTCATGAGGCAAAGTGAAAGTAACATATGCGACAGGAGAATGGGGTGGAATTTTATGCGCCAGGGTCAGCAAGGGTTTGACTGCGATCAAGCAAGAAGGAAAAGTTGGGTAAAAATGTGTAAGTCTATTTTTAGTATTATCTTAACCCCATGATCTTATAGACAAACCGAAACCCGGACTAAACATAAGTAAAATATCCGGCTGTACCAACTGGAAATAAATGGACAATATTTGTCATCGATAGCTAAAATTCCGTTTACAATTTATCGGCTTTCACCGTCGTTGAATGACACAGGAAACCGGCATGCCGGGTGATATATGCGTAAAAAAACCACCGGACAGATGACAAAAATAGTGTTGTTTGTCAGCTTTATCATTTTGGTTGGCCGTCTGCTGTATGCGGCGGTGGTCGCGGTACCCCATCATCAGGAAAAAAAGCTCGCCCCTTATCAAACCACCACCGAGGCCGGTGGCGAAAAACAGGACACCTCCCCCTGATTTCAAAGATCCAAGCTGCTCTGCAGGGCTTGCGAATAGTTAAGCAGCCTGCCGGCGTTTCGGCATGCCAGGCCCCTTACTTATTCCTCAGCTTCTGCTGCCATTTCATAAAAATGACGTCTGCATTCACTAAGCTCTCTGTTGTTCAGAGCTTGTCTGCAAGGACCCCTGAGTGCCAGTAAGGAATACCATGTCAGCTGCAACGCATAATGTTCAAAAAGTCGCTGAGCACCGCCAGCGCATTCTTTCTCTGCTGTTAAATAACAAAGATCTGGTCGACGGCATTCTCGGCCGACCGGGGGACGAAAACGCCCTTGGCAAAAATGAGCTGCTCAACCAAACCGCTGAAATTACCGGCATGCTGGACGATATGCATGCCGCCGATTTGGCTGACTTGCTCGAAGCGCTGCCGCAGGACGAACGTCTGGCATTGTGGCGGCTGGTGGGTAATGCCAAACGCGGCCAGGCACTGGTGGAAGTCGCAGAACCGGTGTGGGACAGCCTGATCGAAGAAATGAGCGATAAAGACCTGCTCAAAGCGATCAAAACGCTGGACGTTGATGAACAGGCCTATCTGGCGCAATACCTGCCACGTAACCTGATGGGTCGCCTGCTGACCTCGATGGAGCCGGAACAGCGCGCCCAGGTGCGCGAGATGATCCACTACGGCAAGGACACCGTCGGCTGGATGATGGATTTTGAACTGGTCACGGTACGCCCGGACGTCACCCTCGGTGCGGTGCATCGCTTCCTGCGCCTGCGCAAAACCATACCGGCGGCCACCGATAAACTTTTTGTCACCGATCGTAAAAATACCCTGCTCGGCGAGTTGCCGCTCACCGCGGTGCTGCTCAACGATCCGGAAACACCGGTACAGGCGGTGATGGACAGCGATCCCACCCGTTTTTTGCCGGAAGAGAAAGCCGAGGCCGCGGCCAGTGCGTTCGAACGTTATGACCTGATCAGCGCCCCGGTGGTCGATGCCAAAGGCAAGCTGATGGGGCGTTTAACCATTGAAGAAATCGTTGACGTGGTCAACGAGGAAAGCGACAGCAACCTGCGCCGCATGGGGGGCTTAAGCCCGGAAGAAGACGTGTTTGCCCCGGTCAGCAAAGCGGTGAAAACCCGTTGGGCCTGGCTGGCGATCAACCTGTGTACCGCATTTATCGCGTCACGCGTTATCGGCCTGTTTGAACACACTATTTCGCAACTGGTGGCGTTGGCGGCATTGATGCCGATCGTCGCCGGTATCGGTGGCAACACCGGCAACCAGACCATCACCATGATTGTCCGCGCACTGGCGCTGCACCAAATTGAAGTCGGTAATATCTCGCGCCTGATGTTCAGGGAACTGGGCGTCGCCATCATCAACGGCGTGGTCTGGGGCGGTATCATGGGGATAGTCACCTGGCTGTTGTATGGCGACTGGGCGATGGGCGGCGTAATGACGCTGGCGATGATCCTCAACCTGCTGGTGGCGGCGCTGATGGGAGTGGTGATCCCGATGACCATGCTAAAAATGGGACGCGATCCGGCAGTCGGTTCCAGCGTTCTGATTACCGCGCTAACCGACACCGGCGGCTTCTTTATTTTCCTCGGTCTGGCCACCCTCTTCCTGCTCTGAATCCTGAAGGCCGGCGACAACGCCGGCATTTGAAACAGCTCACTAAAACCGCCTGATTCAGTAGGCTTTATTGCCGCGCTGTACTACCCTTTGGCAATGAACTTTCCACCTCATCCGCGTCATGACGTCGTTCAGTGACAGACGCCAGCGTTAAGGTTGTCTATGGATATCAGCGCACCGAATCATCTCACCACGCGCAAGGGCGCGCTGCTGACGCATACGTTGCTGGCAGCCGCTGTGGTTTTCCTGTTGGCGCTGCTGTGCCTGGCACTCTCCAGTGAGTCCAGCCATTTTACCCCGTTGTGGTTCCCGACCGCCGCCATCATCACGGTGCTGTATCGTTACCCGCCGCAACAATGGGGCTTGCCCTTGTTGGCCAGCGGAGCCGCCATCGTCACCGCCAGCACGCTGCTGTATGGCTTTAGCTGGCTACCGGTCAAACTGTCGTTGATCAACCTGCTGGAAGCCGGTACCTGTACTTTGTTGCTGCGCCGTATGCTGTTGCCGGACGACCCAATAAATAGCCTGGCCAGTTGGTTGAAATTTGTGGTTTGCGCGGTAATTTTCACCCCGTAATTCAGCGCCTTGCTGGCCGCCTGGTGGGTTCCTGCCCCCGGACAAAGCTTCTGGCAGCCGTTCAACACCTGGTTTATTTCAGAAGCCATCGGCGTGCTGTCGCTAACGCCTATTGGGCTGGTGTACCGCCGCCGCATGCTGGAACAGCTGAACCCATTTCCCTTGTTGCTGGTGCTGATAGCGTCGCTGGTTTTTTGTTATCTGGCGCTGACCTATCTGCCCTTTCCGTTCACCTTCGTCATTCTTCCGTTACTGTGGGCGGCGATCGCTTTGCCACGGCTGGAAACCTTTACCGTCTGCTTTTGCACCACGCTGATGATCTCATTCGGGCTGTTGCATTTTCGTGCCCCCACCACCCCGCTCGGCGACATCGTAATCTATCTGCCAATCCTGTTGATTCTGATCCCGGCGCATTCTATGGCGATGGTAATGCACTCCTTTCGGGTAGAGAAACAGCATATCGTCGAGAGTGAAACCCGTTTTCGTAATGCGCTGGAGTATTCCGCCATCGGCATGGCGTTGGTGTCGCCACAGGGGAAATGGCTGCAGGTCAATCAGGCGCTGTGCAAACTGTTGGGGTATACCCCGGAAGCGTTGCGACGGCTGACGTTTCAGGAAATCACCCACCCGGACGATCTGAATGCCGATTTGGTGCAGTTGCATGACCTGCTCGACGGCCATATCAGCAGCTATACCCTGGAAAAACGCTATATCCGCAGTGATGGCGAACATGTCTGGGCGCTGCTGGCGGTATCGCTGGTGCGCGATGCTGAAGGGCTGCCGCTGTATTTTATTTCCCAGGTGGAAGACATCAGCGAACTGAAACGCACCGCAGCGGAAAATCATCGTCTGGTAGAACGTATCACCCTGGCTAATCAGGTCGGGGGGATCGGCGTTTGGGAGTGGATGATGGATGGCGAAGAGCGCATCTGGGACAAGCGCATGTTTGAACTTTATGACCTTGGCCCAGACCAGAAACCGACGCTGTCACTCTGGCGGGCGCGGTTGCTGCCGGAAGATCGCGAGCGTACCGACCATGAAATGTCCTCTTTGCTGGACCAGCCACGGCCGTTTATCCTGGAATTCCGGCTACTCACTCGCCAGGGGAAAGTGCGTCATATCCGCGGCCAGGGCAACGTCATTCTGGACGGTGAGGGCAAGGCGTTACGCATGATTGGCACCAATATTGACATGACGGAAGTGCGCAATCTGACCGAAGCATTGCACCAGGAGAAAGAGCGCCTGCACACCACCCTCGACGCCATCGGTGAAGGTGTGATCTCAACCAACGACGCGATGCAGATTACCTTTATGAACCCGGTAGCCGAGCAGATGTGTGGCTGGCCACTGAGCCTGGCAGTCGGCATGCCGATTGCCGGGGTGGTACGCATGACCCACGGCAAAGATGGCCCGGAAGTCGAAAACCCGGTTCAGTGCTGCCTGCAGGAAGGTCGTCAACTTTCAGCGGATTATGCCCTGGTGCTGCACAGCCGTGATGGTCGCCACTTCGATATTCAACAATCGGTATCGCTGCTGAAAACTCTCAATGATGAAGTCATGGGCGCGGTGATGGTGCTGCAAGATGTCACCGCCTCTCGCGAACTGATGCGGAAACTGAGTTACAACGCCTCTCACGATGACCTGACCACCCTGCCCAATCGGGCCAGCTTTGAGAAACGGCTAAAAAAAGCCATCGCCGACGTCGCCGGGCAGCAACGGCAGCATGCCCTGGTGTTCCTCGATCTCGACCGTTTCAAAGCGGTCAATGACAGCGCCGGTCATGCGGCTGGCGATGCCTTGCTGAGAGATATCTCAAAACTGATGCAACACCACCTGCGCCACAACGATTGTCTGGCGCGGCTCGGGGGCGATGAGTTCGGATTAATCCTGTTTGACTGTCCGTACCAGCAGGCCAAGTCCCTGATGCAGCAGTTGGTCAACCACATCAGTCAGCATCCGTTTTATTGGGAAGGCAAGATTTATCACGTGGGGGCCAGCGCCGGCATCACCCTTATCGATAGCGACAGCGGCAAGAGTACCGAACTGCTGGCACAGGCTGACATCGCTTGCTATACCGCCAAGCATCAGGGCCGTGGGCAGGTCTATTTATACCAGGCGCACCCCGCCGCGCCACACCACAGAAACTAGCGCAAGACCTTGCCAGTGACGCTACCCCCCTGACTCATTGCGGGGGTTATGGCGGCATTCGCTAATCCTCTTTATCCCACAGAACTCCCCTGCCTTTCGGGCCTTGGTAGCATTGGCCCATGCTCCCTGTCACATTTTTTTTGCTTAGCCTGCCTGAGGTTAGTGGTATAACTAACGAGTTAAAGTTAATCGTTTGAACAATACCTCGATACGGAAATCAGCACGCGCGTTAATTTCCACCACCATCTATAAACGTGATTGCTCAGGGATAATGGCTATGAAAAACGAGTGGTTTGCCGCCAGAGAGCTTACCGGCATTGCAGGACTGCCCTCCTCGCCGCAGGGAATCAATTTGATGGCCCGCCGCGAAGGCTGGATCAGTCGCCGTCGAAAAGGCGTGCAGGGCAAAGCGGTGGAATACCACATCAACAGCCTGCCGATCGGCGCGCGCAGCCTGTTGGTACTGCAAGAAGATCCCGCTGAATATCAGGTTGAACGCCAGGATCCGCTGGCAGTTTGGGTGGAGTATTACTATCACCTGAGCGAGAGCGAACGTGAGAAAGTACTCACCTTCCTGATGCGTGAAGGGATCGACAGCCTGCTGGCGCTTATTGCCACCAAAGAATAACGCGGCTACCCGTCGGTGTCCGCTGACGGTGCCCAATCCGGGTTATGCCACAGATGCAGCGTGGCGTAGGAGCGCCACGGCCGCCAGCGTTCGGCATAGTTTTCAATCTGGCGTGGCGTCATCCCAGGAAAGCGCTGTTTGATCAGATAATCCCCTGTCAGAAACACGTCCGGCCATGACCAGGCGCGCATGGCGATGTAACTGGCGGTCCAACTGCCAATCCCCGGCAACGCGGTCAACGCCTTGATCCCTTGCTCAATATCCAGCACGTTTTCCAACTGTAACCGCCCTTCGGTGACCGCCCGCGCGATGGCGATAATCGCCGCTGCGCGTTTCAATTGCACCCCCAACGGACGCAGCTCTTCGGGTTGCAGTTGTGCAATTTGCTCAGCGTTGGGAAACACATGAGTAATACCGGCGTAAGGCTGTTCCAGCGGCATACCCCAGCGTTCAGCCATGCGTCCGGCAAAGGTCGCCGCCATCTTGACGCTGACCAGCTGCCCGAGCACCGCCCGGGTCGCCTGTTCAAAGCTGTTGACGCAGCCGGGCAAGCGCAGACCCGGCGCATCGGCAGCAAGCAGCCCCAAAGCCTGAACGATCAGATCTGGTGCCGCATCGAGGTCAAACAGTTGGCGGATGCGACGCAGCACTTCCGTGGTCACCCGGCTGAGGGCTGGGGCAATCTCCACCCGCACCCGATTGTGACTCTCCTCCGGCTGCACGCTGACCCAGCCGTGATAATCAATACCGCCCTGAGTAATCGCGATCGCCCGCAGATACTGCTGCCCTTCCACTTTTTCCACCCCGCTCACCGCACGAGTTTGCAAAAAGCTCAACATACGCGGCCAGTCATAGGGCGGCCGGTAACCCAGATGAAATACCAGCCCGCTGGCTACGGTGCGTTCATTGCGGCCGCTGCTGCTGCGCAGCGCCGAGGGGATCAGCCGATAGCGTGCCTTGAACAACTCGTTGAAACGCCGCAGGCTGCCGAAACCGGCGGCAAACGCTACCTCACTCAGCGGCATATCGGTATCCGCCAGCAGCCGTTTGGCCTGTAACAGCCGGTGCGACTGGGCGTAATCAATCGGCGATGCACCAAACTGGTCGGCAAAGATACGCCGCAGGTGACGGTCGGAAATGCCCAAGCGTGCAGCCAGTTGCTCGCAGCTGTGCTCTGACAGATAGCCCTGTTCAATCAGCTGTACCGCGACCTGAGCATAGCGATTGCCCAGATCAATCAACGCCAGCCCCGGCGCCAATTCCGGCCGACACTTAAGACAGGGCCGAAACCCGGCCAGCTCCGCCGCCGCGGCGCTCGGGTAAAAGGTACAGTTCTCTATTTTCGGCGTGCGGGCACTGCACACCGGGCGGCAATAAATGCCGGTCGAAGAAACGCCGACAAAAAAGCGGCCGTCGAATTTGCGATCGCGCGCACTCAGTGCCTGATACAGCGCCTGTTGCTGGTTTTTCATGGCTAGGCTCGGGGTCAGTTTTTTGTTCATTATGCGGCTCGGCTGCTGCGCTGACGTGCGGGATTCGGACATTAAGTTAAGCACGCGCTCCCGTTCGCCGCTAAAATTTTCGTCTGTTATGCGCTAGCACGTTGCCCGAGGGGCAAGTCTCGGGTAAAGTCGCCCCCCTTCATCGGCATGGGGAGTGAGAAAAGACATGTTTATTGGATTCGATTACGGAACGGCCAACTGTTCCGTTGCAGTGATGCGTGATAACGGCCCCGAGCTGCTGACGTTGGAAAACAACGAACCCTATCTACCGTCGATGCTGTGCGCACCGACGCGTGAAGCCGTGAGCGAGTGTTTGCACCGTCACTGGCAAGTCCCCACCGGCAGCGAAGAGAACCAGCAACTGCTGCGCCGGGCGATCAACTACAACCGTGAAGAAGATATCCCGGTCGCCAGCAACAGCGTACTGTTCGGCCTGCAAGCGCTGGCACACTACGTTGAAGATCCGGAAGAGGTATATTTTGTTCGCTCACCGAAATCCTTCCTCGGTGCCAACGGCCTGAAGCCACAGCAGATCGCACTGTTTGAAGATCTGGTGTGCGCCATGATGTTCCACATCAAGCGCCAGGCGGAAAACGTCCTGCAGGACAGCATCAGTCAGGCGGTCATCGGTCGCCCGATCAACTTCCAGGGCATGGGCGGTGAAGATGCCAACCAGCAGGCGCAGGGCATTTTGCAACGCGCTGCCGAGCGTGCCGGGTTCAAAGACATTGAATTCCAGTTCGAACCGGTCGCGGCAGGCCTGGACTTCGAAGCCACGCTGACCGAAGAGAAAACCGTGCTGGTGGTAGACATCGGCGGCGGTACCACCGACTGTTCGGTGCTGCTGATGGGGCCACAATGGCGTGACCGCGCCGATCGCCAGCAAAGCCTGTTGGGGCACAGCGGTTGCCGCGTGGGCGGTAACGACCTGGATATCATGCTGGCATTCAAACAGCTGATGCCACTGTTCGGCATGGGCGGCGAAACCGGCAAGGGCATCGCCCTGCCTGCGCTACCTTACTGGAACGCGGTCGCCACCAACGACGTGCCGGCACAGAACGACTTTTACAGCGTCGCCAACGGCCGCATGCTGCGCGATCTGATCCGCGATGCTGCCGAGCCGGAAAAGGTCAAACGCCTGCTGAAAGTCCACCAGCAACGTCTGAGCTACCGTTTGGTGCGTGCGGCGGAGGAAAGCAAAATCGCCCTGTCCGCGCAGCAAAACATCAGCGCACCGCTGGCTTTCGTCCAGACTGATTTGGCGGAAACCATCAGCCAGGATCAGCTTGCTGAAGCCATTTCGCAGCCGCTACTGCGCATCCAGGAACAGGTCAGCGCTGCGCTGGCCAGCAGCCAGACCGCACCACAGGTGATTTATCTCACCGGCGGCAGCGCGCGCTCACCGCTGCTGCGCGCTGCGTTGCAACAGCAGTTGCCGGGCATTCCTATCGTCGGGGGCAACGACTTTGGCTCGGTCACCGCCGGGCTGGCACGCTGGGCGCAAACGCTGTTCCGTTAATGATCTCAGGGTGCTGATAAACCAAAAAAACGGCTAAACGGTAGGGGTCGAACATGTTCGACCCAATTTAACCCATTGATTATACTATTGGGCGCAGCATGCAGCGCCCCTACAATGAAACCACGGGGCACTTGGTTATTGGAGGAAAGTCGATGAGTGAAATACTCCCCTTCGAGAGTGACCGGTTGCTATTGCGCGCCTGGCGTGACGAAGATCTACCGGCATTTGCCGCCCTTAATGCCGATCCCCAGGTGATGCGTTATTTCCCTGCCCCGCTGACAGCTGAACAAAGCCACGCGCAAGCTGACAAAATTCGTCAGTACATGCAACAAAACGGCTGGGGTTTATGGGCGGTGGAAGAAAAAGATGGCGCGCCTTTTATCGGCTTTGTCGGGCTGGCTATCCCGGCGGAAGATCTGCCCTGCTCCCCCTGCATAGAAATTGGCTGGCGGTTAGCGGCAGCGCACTGGGGCAAAGGCTACGCCACTGAGGCCGCCCGCACCGCACTGCGCTACGCTTTCGAACAGCTGGATTTGGCTGAAGTGGTATCTTTCACCGCCGAGACCAACCAGCCATCGCGCCGGGTTATGGAACGTATTGGCATGACGTCCCGTGACGAAAGTTTCCTGCACCCACGGCTGCCGCAGGGCCATCCGCTGCAAAAACATATACTGTATCGGCTGGCGCAACAAACCTGGCGGGATAAATTCCACATCTAACCCCGCCAGCCGCTGTTGGTAAGATTACCAGGCGCTGGCCTGGTTCAGGGTACTGATATCCTCAGCATCCAACCGCAGACGGGTTGCGCTAACCAACTCATCCAACTGCTTTAGCGAAGTGGCGCTGACAATTGGCGCAGTGATGCTGGGTCGCGCTATCAGCCAGGCCAATGAAACCTGCGCCGGTGAAGTGTTGTGTTTCGCCGCAACCTTATCCAGCGCCGTCAAAATATTAAAACCACGCGGATTGAGGTATCGCTCAATAATAGTATCGCCACGCTGACTCTTGCCGATATCTTGCTCACTGCGGTACTTGCCGGTCAGGAAACCGCTGGCCAGCGAGAAGAAGTTAATCACCCCTAAGCCATGGCGTTGCGCCACTGCCTCCAGCCCCTGCTCGTAGCCTTCACGCGCATACAGGTTATATTCCGGCTGCAGGGTTTCGTAACGCGCCAACCCTTCCCGCTGGCTGACGTTCAGTGCCTCTTCCAGACGGTCGGCCTGATAGTTGGAAGCGCCTATCGCTCTCACCTTGCCGGCCTTGATCAGCGCATCAAACGCCGCCAGGGTTTCCGCCAGCGGCGTGTCCCGGTCGTCATCATGTGACTGATAAAGGTCGATATAATCGGTCTGCAAACGACGCAGTGAATCCTCAACCGCCTGCTGGATATAGCGTGGCGACAGCCCCTGTTTGCCTTCGCCCATCGGCTTGCCGACCTTGGTGGCAATGATGACCTGCTCGCGCTTACCGCTTTTTTTCAGCCACTGGCCAATGGTAGTTTCGGACTCTCCGCCCTGGTTGCCCGGAGCCCAGCTGGAATACACGTCGGCGGTATCGATAAAATTGAGCTGATTCTCCACCAGCGCATCCAGCAGGCTGAATGAGGTTTCGCGATCGGCAGTCCAGCCAAACACGTTACCGCCGAAGGTCAATGCCGGCACTTTGATGCCCGAACGGCCCAGTTCTCTGTTGCTCATTGCATTCTCCAAGGGAATAATGATTCGCATGGTAATTATTAACGCCAAACCAGAAAATACGCCAAAACGTATTGGCTATAAGTCGGATTAAGTCTCTTATAAGGCGGGTATGCACAAATCTGCAACTTATTAGGACAATGCTGACGGTTACTCCATATTTCCTTCATTTTTATGCCGTCTTGGCTGGCTAAACTAGTATTCTGTAAGGAGTGTAACTTTTTTGGCAATGAGTGCCCGCACGCCTGCCTTTTGGAGAGATTTTCGCCACCATGAATGCAAAAAACCCACGTCGTTCACTGATACTGCGCCTGCTGGTGGTGGTCATTGTGGCTATTGCCGCCGTGCTGATTTGGCGTCACTTCAGCGCTTCGCGACCGGCGGCGGATGCCGCGCCGGGTGCCCGCCAAGCAGCTAATGGCAAGGCTGCCGGTGGCCGACGCGGGGCACCGATGTCACCGGTGCAGGCGGCCACCGTCACACAGCAAACGGTGCCACGCTATCTTTCCGGACTGGGCACCGCGACCGCCGCCAACACCGTAACCGTTACCAGTCGGGTTGACGGCCAATTGATGGCTATCCACTTTACCGAAGGCCAACAGGTCAAGGCCGGCGATTTGCTGGTGGAAATCGACCCGCGCCCGTTTGAAGTGCAGCTGACCCAGGCGTTGGGGCAACTGGCAAAAGACCAGGCCACGCTCGCTAATGCCCGGCGCGATTTGGCGCGTTACCAGCAACTGGCCAAAACCAATCTGGTTTCACGCCAGGATCTGGATACCCAATTGTCATTAGTGCAACAGACTGAGGGAGCGATCAAAGCCGATCAGGGCACGGTCGACAGTGCCAAACTGCAAATCACCTACAGCCGAATCACCGCGCCGATTGACGGTCGCGTCGGCCTGAAACTGGTGGATGTCGGCAATTACATCACCAGCGGCAGCACGACCGGCATTGTGGTGATCACCCAAACTCATCCGATCGACGTGGTGTTTACTCTGCCGGAAGCCAATATCAGCGACTTGATCAAAGCGCAAAAAGCCGGCCCGGTCAGCGTCGAAGCCTGGGATCGCACCAACCAAAATCAACTGGCAACCGGTTCGTTGCTGAGCCTGGATAACCAGATTGATACCACCACCGGCACCATCAAACTCAAGGCGCGTTTCACCAACCAGGACGATGCGCTGTTTCCCAACCAGTTTGTTAATGCACGCCTGAAGGTGGCGACGCTGCACGATGCCATGGTCATCCCAACCGCGGCGCTGCAAATGGGCAACGAGGGCAACTTCGTCTGGACCCTGAGTGAAGAGAACAAGGTCAGCAAGCACCTGGTTACCACCGGCATGCAGGACAGCCAGCAGGTAGTGATCAACGCCGGTCTGAACGTCGGCGATCGGGTGGTGACCGACGGTATCGATCGCCTGACCGAGGGCATGCAGGTTGAGGTCGTCACGCCGCAAAAGACCCCGGCAGCGACTCAATCCGGCCACCCATCGCGTACTCAGGGGAAATCCTGATGCAGGTGATGCCACCTAACCCCGGCGGTGGCCCCTCCCGCCTGTTTATTCTGCGCCCGGTCGCGACCACGCTGTTGATGGTGGCGATCCTGTTGGCGGGGATTATCGGTTATCGCGCTCTGCCGGTTTCCGCCCTGCCGGAAGTCGACTATCCGACCATTCAGGTGGTCACGCTGTACCCCGGTGCCAGCCCGGACGTGGTCACCTCTGCCATCACCGCCCCGCTGGAGCGCCAGTTTGGTCAGATGTCCGGCCTGAAACAGATGGCGTCGCAAAGCTCCGGCGGCGCCTCGGTAGTGACGCTGCAATTCCAGCTTGAGCTGCCGCTCGACGTCGCCGAACAGGAAGTGCAGGCGGCGATCAACTCCGCCACCAACCTGTTACCAAGCGATCTGCCCTATCCGCCGATTTACAGCAAGGTTAACCCTGCCGATCCGCCGATCCTGACGCTGGCCGTGACTTCATCCGCCATACCGATGACTCAGGTGGAAGACATGGTGGAAACCCGCGTCGCGCAGAAAATATCGCAGGTCACCGGCGTCGGGCTGGTCACGATATCCGGTGGTCAGCGGCCAGCGGTGCGCGTAAAACTTAATGCCGCGGCCGTTGCCGCCTACGGCCTGGACAGCGAAACCATCCGCACCGCCATCAGCAATGCCAACGTCAACTCCGCCAAAGGCAGCCTGGATGGCCCGACGCGCTCGGTCACGCTGTCCGCCAACGATCAGATGAAGTCTGCCGACGATTACCGCCAACTGATTGTTGCCTACCAAAACGGTGCGGCGATCCGTCTGCAAGATATCGCCACCATCGAACAAGGCGCAGAAAACACCCGCCTGGCGGCCTGGGCCAACAAACAACCGGCGATTGTGCTGAACATTCAGCGCCAGCCGGGGGTGAACGTGATCACCACCGCCGACAGCATCCGCGAGATGCTGCCTACTCTGATTAAAAGCCTGCCGAAGTCGGTCGACGTCAAGGTACTGACCGATCGCACCACCACCATCCGTGCCTCGGTCAGCGACGTGCAGTTCGAACTGTTGCTGGCGGTGGCGCTGGTGGTGATGGTGATTTATGTGTTCCTGCGCAACGTGCCGGCCACCATTATTCCGAGCGTGGCGGTACCGCTGTCGTTGATCGGTACCTTTGCCGCCATGTACTTCCTGGGCTTCTCAATTAACAACCTGACGCTGATGGCATTGACCATCGCCACCGGATTTGTGGTCGATGACGCCATCGTGGTGATCGAGAACATCTCGCGCTATATCGAAAAAGGGGAAAAACCGCTCGACGCGGCATTGAAAGGAGCCGGTGAAATCGGCTTCACCATTATCTCGCTGACCTTCTCACTGGTGGCAGTACTGATCCCGCTGCTGTTTATGGGCGATATCGTCGGCCGACTGTTCCGCGAATTTGCGGTAACGCTGGCGGTGGCGATTTTGATTTCCGCCGTGGTTTCTCTGACGCTGACACCAATGATGTGCGCGCGTATGCTGAGCCACGAATCGCTGCGTAAGCAGAACCGTTTTTCCGCTGCCTCCGAACGTTTCTTTGATCGGGTTATCGCCCGCTACGGTAAATGGCTGAAAACGGTGCTGAATCACCCGTGGCTGACGCTCGGCGTGGCATTCAGCACGCTGGTGCTCACCGTCTTGCTGTACCTGCTGATCCCGAAAGGCTTCTTCCCGGTGCAGGACAACGGCATCATTCAGGGCACGCTGGAAGCGCCGCAGTCGGTGTCATTCAGCAATATGGCCGAACGCCAACAGCAGGTGGCGGCAGAAATTCTTAAAGATCCGGCAGTGGAAAGCCTGACGTCGTTTGTGGGCGTCGACGGCACCAACGCCACGCTCAACAGCGGCCGACTGCAGATCAACCTCAAACCCTTAAGCGAACGTGCAGACCGCATTCCGGCCATCATCACCCGCCTGCAACAAATGAGTACCCAGTTCCCCGGCGTGAAACTGTATCTGCAGCCGGTACAGGATTTGACTATCGATACTCAGGTCAGCCGCACCCAGTACCAGTTCACCCTGCAGGCCATGTCGCTGGACGATCTCAGCCTGTGGGTTCCGCAGTTGATGGCGGAACTGAAACAAACGCCACAGTTGGCGGACGTGACCAGCAACTGGCAGGACCAAGGCCTGGTGGCCTATGTCAACGTCGATCGCGATTCGGCCTCTCGCCTCGGCATCAGTATGAGCGACGTGGATAATGCGCTGTATAACGCCTTTGGTCAGCGGTTGATCTCCACCATTTACACCCAGGCCAACCAGTACCGCGTAGTGCTGGAACATGACGTCAGCACCACCCCAGGGCTGGCGGCGCTGAATGATATCCGTCTGACCAGCAGCAACGGAACCATAGTGCCACTGAGCACCATCGCCAAAATTGAACAGCGCTTCGGGCCGCTGTCGGTTAACCATCTGGATCAGTTCCCGGCGGCCACCATCTCCTTTAACGTGGCGGGTAATTATTCGCTCGGTGAAGCGGTCGACGCCATCACCCTGGCGGAAAAAAATCTCAACCTGCCGAAAGACATCACCACCCAATTCCAGGGCGCAACGCTGGCGTTCCAGGCAGCGCTGGGCGGCACCTTATGGCTGATCCTGGCGGCAGTCGTGGCGATGTATATCGTGCTGGGCGTGCTGTATGAGAGCTTTATTCACCCGGTAACTATTCTCTCTACCCTGCCCACCGCCGGGGTCGGCGCCCTGCTGGCGCTGATGATGTCCGGCAGCGAACTGGATGTGATCGCCATTATCGGCATCATTTTGCTGATCGGCATCGTGAAGAAAAACGCCATCATGATGATCGACTTTGCCCTGGCCGCCGAACGGGAACAGGGAATGACGCCGTATGACGCGATTTATCAGGCCTGTCTGCTGCGTTTCAGGCCGATCCTGATGACCACGCTGGCTGCGTTGCTGGGCGCCCTGCCGCTGATGCTCAGCACCGGCGTCGGCGCGGAGCTGCGCCACCCACTCGGGGTCTGTATGGTCGGCGGGCTGGTGATGAGCCAGATCCTGACGCTGTTCACCACGCCGGTTATCTACCTGCTGTTTGACAAGCTGGCGCGTAACACTCGTCACCAGCCGGATGTGCAGGAGCTGCCGTGAAATTCTTCGCCCTGTTTATCTATCGGCCGGTCGCCACTACGCTGCTGACATTGGCCATCGCCATCAGCGGCGTGATCAGCTTCAGCCTGCTGCCGGTCTCGCCGTTGCCGCAGGTCGACTATCCGGTGATTTCAATCAGCGCTTCACTACCGGGTGCTGACCCAGAGACCATGGCCTCGTCGGTGGCAACGCCGCTGGAACGGGCGCTGGGCCGGATTGCCGGGGTCAATGAGATGACCTCGATGAGTTCGCTGGGCAGCACCAGAGTGATTCTGCAGTTCGATCTCGATCGTGATATCAACGGCGCCGCGCGTGACGTGCAGGCGGCAATTAACGCCGCACAGAGCCTGCTGCCCACCGGTATGCCAAGCCGCCCCAGCTACCGTAAGGTTAACCCGTCCGATGCGCCGATCATGATCCTGACGCTGACCTCGGATACCTACAGCCAGGGCCAGCTTTACGATTTTGCCTCTACCCAATTGGCACAGAAAATCGCCCAGACCGAAGGGGTGGGCGACGTCTCGGTTGGCGGTAGCTCACTGCCTGCGGTGCGGGTCGAACTCAACCCAAGCGCCCTGTTCAATCAGGGCATATCACTAGATGCCGTACGCCAGACCATCAGCAATGCCAACGTGCGCAGGCCACAAGGCGCGGTGGAGGATCCTCAGCAGCGCTGGCAGCTCCAGGCCAACGACGAGTTGAAAACCGCCAATGCCTATCGGCCGCTGATTATCCACTACAACAACGGCTCGGCGGTGCGCCTGAGCGACGTGGCCGAAGTCAACGACTCGGTACAGGACGTGCGCAACGCCGGGATGACCAATGCCAAGCCGGCGATTATTCTGGCCATCAGCCGGGCGCCGGATGCCAATATCATTGAAACCGTCGATCGGATCCGCGCCGAACTGCCCGCGCTGCAAGACAATATCCCGGCGTCGATCCAATTGAATATCGCCCAGGACCGCTCACCGACCATCCGCGCCTCACTGGCCGAGGTGGAGCAGTCGCTGGTGATCGCCATCGGGCTGGTGATCCTGGTGGTGTTCATCTTCCTGCGTTCCGGCCGCGCTACTCTGATCCCGGCGGTAGCGGTTCCGGTCTCGCTGATCGGCTCCTTCACCGCCATGTATCTGTGCGGTTTTAGTCTCAATAACCTGTCGCTGATGGCGCTGACCATCGCTACCGGCTTCGTGGTCGACGACGCTATCGTGGTGCTGGAGAATATTTCTCGCCACATCGAGGCCGGCATGAAACCCATTAATGCGGCGCTGGTCGGGGTGCGTGAAGTGGGCTTCACCGTGCTGTCGATGAGCGTGTCGCTGGTGGCGGTGTTTATTCCGCTGCTGCTGATGGAAGGCCTGCCCGGCCGCCTGTTCCGCGAGTTTGCCGTCACTCTGTCGGTGTCGATCGGGCTGTCGCTGATTATCTCGCTGACGCTGACCCCGATGATGTGCGCCTACCTGCTGCGCCACCAACCGCCGCGCTCGCAGCGGCGCATACGCGGCTTCGGTAAAATGCTGTTGGCGTTGCAAAAGGGGTATGGCCGTTCGCTAAGCTGGGTACTTGGCCACTCGCGCTGGGTGCTGGCGGTGTTTCTGGCCACCATCGCGCTCAACGTGTGGTTGTACGTCAGTATTCCAAAAACCTTCTTCCCGGAGCAGGATACCGGCCGGCTGATGGGCTTTATCCAGGCCGATCAGAGTATTTCCTTCCAGGCGATGCGCGTTAAGCTGGAAGATTTCATGAAAATCGTGCGTGAAGATCCGGATGTGGAAAACGTCACCGGTTTCACCGGCGGCTCACGCACCAACAGCGGTTCGATGTTTATCTCGTTGAAACCCCTGTCGGTGCGCAGCGATGATGCACAGAAAGTGATCGCCCGCCTGCGCGCCAAATTGGCCAAAGAGCCGGGTGCCAGCCTGTTCCTGATGGCGGTGCAGGATATCCGCGTCGGTGGTCGGCAGGCTAATGCCAGCTACCAGTACACGCTGCTGGCAGATGACCTCGCCGCACTCCGCGAGTGGGAACCGAAAATCCGCACCGCGCTGGCCGCCTTGCCGGAGCTGGCCGACGTCAACTCCGATCAGCAGGACAAAGGCTCGGAAATGGATTTGGTTTACGATCGCGAGACCATGGCCCGGCTGGGGATTTCGGTTTCAGACGCCAATAACCTGCTGAACAACGCCTTCGGTCAGCGCCAGATTTCGACCATCTACCAGCCGCTCAATCAGTACAAAGTGGTCATGGAAGTCGCACCGCCCTATACCCAGGACGTCAGTTCGCTGGACAAGATGTTTGTGATCAACAAGGACGGCAAGGCGATCCCGCTGTCCTACTTCGCCAGTTGGCGACCGGCCAATGCGCCGCTGTCGGTCAACCATCAGGGGTTGTCGGCCGCCTCGACCATCTCGTTTAACCTGCCCGATGGCGGCAGCCTGTCTGACGCCACCGCCGCCGTAGAGCGCAGTATGACGGCGCTCGGCGTCCCCGCTACCGTTCGTGGTGCCTTTGCCGGTACCGCTCAGGTCTTCCAGGAAACGCTGAAATCCCAGTTGCTGCTGATCGCCGCCGCCATCGCCACGGTGTATATCGTGCTAGGCATTCTCTATGAAAGCTATATTCACCCGCTGACCATCCTGTCCACCCTGCCCTCTGCCGGAGTCGGCGCACTGCTGGCGCTGGAGCTGTTCGGCGCACCGTTCAGCCTGATTGCGCTGATCGGCATTATGCTGCTGATCGGCATAGTGAAAAAAAATGCCATCATGATGGTCGACTTTGCCCTGGATGCACAACGCAACGGCGGTATCAGCGCACATGACGCCATTTTCCAGGCTTGCCTGCTGCGTTTCAGGCCAATAATGATGACCACGCTGGCGGCACTTTTCGGCGCACTGCCCCTGGTGTTGACCCACGGCGATGGCGCCGAGTTACGTCAACCGCTCGGTATCACCATCGTCGGGGGGCTGATCGTCAGCCAACTGCTGACGCTCTACACCACCCCGGTGGTTTACCTGTATTTTGACCGGCTGCAGATGAAGTTCCGTCGCGGCAAGAAACTGGATCCTTTGCCCCAATAATGGCTGATTGATGCTGATAAAACACACCGCCTCAGTACAGTGGCAACTCTGGATTGTGGCCTTCGGCTTTTTTATGCAGACGCTGGACACCACCATCGTCAACACCGCCCTGCCGTCGATGGCCGTCAGCCTGGGGGAGAACCCGCTGCGCATGCAGTCGGTGATCGTCTCCTATGTGCTGACGGTGGCGGTGATGTTGCCGGCCAGCGGCTGGCTGGCGGATCGGGTTGGCGTGCAGCGGGTATTCTTCAGCGCCATCGTGCTGTTCACTTTGGGTTCAATCCTGTGCGCCCGCTCAGAAACGCTGAACGAATTGATCGCCTCACGCGTGGTTCAGGGTATCGGCGGTGCAATGATGGTGCCGGTCGGTCGGTTGACGGTGATGAAAATCGTCCCGCGCGAACAATATATGGCGGCAATGACCTTCGTCACCCTGCCCGGCCAAATAGGTCCGCTGATGGGGCCGGCGCTGGGCGGTTTTTTGGTGCAGTACGCCAGTTGGCACTGGATTTTCCTGATCAATATTCCGGTGGGGATCGCCGGGGCCATCGCCACGCTGCTGCTGATGCCCAACTACCGCATGCAGACCCGGCGCTTCGACATCAGCGGTTTTATCATGCTGGCAATCGGTATGGCAACGCTGACGCTGGCGCTTGACGGCCACAAAGGCATGGGGCTGTCCGCTGCCGCCATCGCCGGGCTGGTGGTGGCTGGCATAGCGGCGCTAGCGGGATACTGGTGGCATGCCCACGGCAACAGCCGGGCCCTGTTCTCGCTGCGTCTGTTCAAAACCCAGACCTACAAGGTCGGGCTGACAGCCAGCCTGCTGGGCCGTATCGGCAGCGGCATGCTGCCGTTTATGACACCGCTGTTTATGCAGGTCGGGATGGGCTTTTCCCCGTTCCATGCCGGACTGATGATGATCCCGATGATCATCGGCAGCATGGGGATGAAACGCATAGTGGTGCGGGTGGTCAACCGTTTCGGTTACCGCAACGTGCTGGTGGCCGCAACGCTGATGCTGGCGTTTGTCAGCCTGAGCTTCCCACTGGTGGCCATGATCGGCTGGATCTGGCTGCTGCCGGTGGTGCTGTTCTTCCAGGGCATGGTTAACTCACTGCGCTTCTCGGCGATGAATACCCTGACGCTGAAAGATTTGCCGGACCGGCTGGCCAGCAGCGGCAACAGCCTGCTGTCGATGGTGATGCAACTATCGATGAGCCTTGGTGTCAGCATCGCCGGTATTCTGATCGGCAGCTTCGCCCATCACCAGGTGGTCACCGACAGCCCGGCTATCCACAGCGCATTTATTTACAGCTACTGCTGCATGGCGTTAATCATCGCCCTGCCCGCACTGGCCTTCGCCCGCGTCCCGGCCGATACCACCACTAACCGTACGCTGACCAAAGAGCCGGGTACAGGCTCCACGAGGTTGCAATAATGAAAATAGGCATTACCGGTAAACTGTTCATGGCGATTTTCGCCACCTGCATGCTGGTGTTAATCACCATGCACTGGGGTGTACGTGTCAGCTTCGAGCGGGGTTTTATCGACTACATCAAAAACAGCAACGAACAACGCATCAACATGCTGGGTGAAGCGCTGGAAGAGCAGTACAGCCGCCACGGCAACTGGGTCTTTCTGCGCAATAACGATCAGGTGGTTTACCAGATCATGCGTTCGTTCGAACAAAACAGCGACAGCAGCCACAATCTGCCACCCAAGGGCTGGCGTACCCAGTTCTGGGTGGTAGACAGCCAGTTTAACCGGTTGGTGGGGCATTCCGGCCCGCTGCCAAAGGAAGGCCCGCGTCATCCCATCCGCTACAACAATGAAATTGTCGGCTGGGTGCTTACCACCCCGGTAGAGAGGCTGACGCGTAATACCGACATCAACTTCGACCAACAGCAAAGACGCACCAGTTGGATGATTGTCGCCCTCTCCACCCTGCTGGCAGCGGCGGTGACCTGGCTGATGTCGCGCGGATTACTGGCGCCGGTCAAACGCCTGGTCGCAGGCACCCATCGGCTGGCTGCGGGGGATTTCAGCACCCGCGTGGCGGTCAGCAGCCAGGATGAACTGGGCCGACTGGCGCTGGACTTCAACCAGCTTGCCACCTCGCTGGAAAAAAATGAACAGATGCGGCGCGCCGTGATGGCCGACGTCTCGCACGAATTACGCACCCCACTGGCGGTGTTGCGCGGCGAACTTGAGGCCTTGCAAGATGGCGTGCGTCAACCCACCCCGGCCTCACTCAGCTCACTGCTGGCAGAGGTCGCCACCCTGACCAAGCTGGTGGATGACCTGCACCAGCTGTCGTTATCCGATCTCGGCGCGCTCGCCTACCGTAAATCACCGGTCGACTGTGTGCACCTGCTGCAAGTTGCGGTCGCCAGCTTCCGCGACCGGTTCCACGCCAAGGGGCTGGAAATCGTGACCCGGCTACCGGAGCAGGCACCGCTGTTTGGCGACCCCGACCGGCTTAATCAGCTGTTTAACAACCTGCTGGAAAACAGCCTGCGTTATACCGACGCAGACGGTAAGCTGGAGATCGGCGCTGAATCGTTGCCGGGCCGCCTGCTAATTTATTGGCAGGACAGCGCGCCGGGCGTCAATGACGAGCAACTGGCACTCATTTTTGAACGCTTCTACCGTACCGAAGGTTCGCGTAATCGCGCCAGCGGCGGCTCCGGACTGGGGCTATCGATCTGTCAAAACATAGTGGAAGCACACAACGGGAAGATCTACGCACAGCACTCGCCTTTGGGCGGCGTGCGGATTACGGTAGAATTCGCCACCCCGGTAATGAATAAGGCGTCATGATGGAAACCCAGAACCAGCCGTTGCAAATTATGATTGTTGAAGATGAACCCAAGCTGGGCCAACTGCTGGTGGACTACCTGCAGGCTGCGGGATACGCCACGCATTGGCTGACCAATGGCAGCGAAGTGGTACCGGCGGTACATGCTCACTCCCCTGCCTTGATCCTGCTGGATCTGATGCTGCCGGGCAGTGATGGCTTGACGGTTTGCCGTGAACTGCGTCGTTTTACCGATATTCCGGTGGTGATGGTGACGGCGAAAATCGAGGAGATCGATCGCCTGCTGGGGCTGGAGATCGGCGCAGATGATTATATCTGCAAGCCTTACAGCCCACGTGAAGTGGTCGCCCGGGTGAAAACCATTCTGCGTCGTTGCTATCGCCCGTTGGATAATACGCAGGAAGAAACCCAGCTTCACATTGATGAACCGCGCTTTCAGGCCAGCTATCAGGGCCAAATGCTGGATCTCACCCCGGCCGAGTTTCGCCTGCTGAAAACGCTGGCCAGCCAGCCGGGCAACGTGTTCTCACGTGAGCAACTGCTGAATAACCTGTATGACGACTACCGGGTCGTCACCGACCGCACCATCGACAGCCATATCAAAAACCTGCGGCGCAAGCTGGAGCTGATCGACGGCGAAAAATCCTTTATCCGTTCAGTGTACGGCGTGGGCTATCGCTGGGAAGCCGAGCCTTGTCGGCTGGTGAATGGGCTTTAAGTCCAGTCTTCTACTGCCAGGCCCGGCACCATGGCGAACGCCTTATCGTTAGTGACTATTGTCGCACCACGGCTTTGCGCGTGTGCGGCAATAAGCTGATCCAAAGCCCCCATCACCCGTCCGTTTTTCGTCATCTCCGCCCGCATAGCGCCATAGCAATGCGCAGCTTCGCTGTCCCAGGCATAGACCGTCACGGAATCCAGGAATGCCGCGACCGTCGCTTTCAGCGTCAGGCTCTGCCGTTTGGCGACGCCATAGAGCAATTCCGCCTCGGTGATGCTGGAAATACAGACCGCAGAAGGCGGGATCTTTTCCATTAAGCCGAGCAGACGAGGGTGCCGGCGAAACAGCTGGCTGACGGTGTTGGTATCAAACATATACATGCTTATTCATCCCCGGCAAACGGATCGCGGGTGGCCATCCCCTGCTGACGCTCCTCCGCGGTCAGGAAGTCCTGCGGCACCTGAGTTTGTGCGATCATTTGCAGCAACGGGGCCCAGCTGTCAGGTTTCGCCGGATATTTTGATAAAATCACGTTCCCCTCCCGATCGCGGCGGATATACACGCGATCTGTGTCGAATTCGAATTCCACGGGCAATCTCACCGCCTGATTTCTGCCGTTTTTAAACAGCTTCGCGATTCTTTCCATTTCCATCTCCTCTGTCAGGCATAGGCCTAAGCATATGCCTGTTGAGAGTCGATGCCAAGATGCCGTGATCATTTTTTAACCACCACTTACACAGCGGGCCAACCTTAACGCGTCACCGTCGCCGGCGAAATACGGCCCTGGCAAGAATGCGGCAAGCTGCGCAAACTTTCGGCATCACAATCCGCCATTAGCATCTCGTGCTACAGCACTTTTCGCTGGCTGAAACTCAACGCCAGCGCAAAAAAATCGCCTGTTTTTTGCGCTACTGTGCGCAAGTCAGGTTTATTAGCCGCCCAATTTCAAGCTATTGGCTACACTTACATCACTTATCGGAACCCACAGGAGAGGAACCATGGCAATCGGTCACTATGAGCTGAAAAAAGCAAAGAATGGACAGTACCACTTCAACCTGAAAGCCAGTAATGGCGAAATCATTCTGGCCAGTGAAATGTACGCCAGCAAGGCCTCGGCGGAAAATGGCATTGCCTCGGTGCAAACCAATTCTCCCCACGAAGCGCAATATGAACTCAAGCACAGCACCAGCAATCAGCCTTACTTTGTGCTGAAAGCCAAAAACCATCAGGTGATTGGCGTCAGCGAAATGTACAGCTCTGAAACAGCGGCAAAAAACGGTATTCAGTCGGTAATCAAGAACGGCCCGAACACTGACGTGCGCGATTTGAGCGCATAACATCATCTGGGCGACGCGCGATGGTCAGCATCGCGCGTTTTTCTTATGACCAGGATCAATCTCCCTGTAATAAATCCGGTTACCTGCTGATTTCTTGCCGCTCTGCCGCTACAATCCCCCGCTTTTACTGCGCCATTTGGTGGTGCGGTACTGACCTGAAATCAGACCGAGACTCATTATGTTTACACCGGAACTCCTCTCCCCGGCGGGTACGCTGAAAAACATGCGTTACGCCTTTGCCTATGGTGCAGACGCCGTTTATGCCGGCCAACCGCGTTACAGCCTGCGGGTGCGCAACAACGAATTCAATCACGAGAACCTGGCGCAGGGGATTAACGAAGCCCACGCGCTGGGCAAAAGATTCTACGTGGTGGTGAATATCGCCCCGCACAACGCCAAGCTGAAAACCTTCCTGCGCGATCTTAAACCGGTGATAGACATGGGCCCGGACGCGCTGATCATGTCCGATCCCGGCCTGATCATGATGGTGCGCGAAGCCTTCCCGCAGATGGACATTCATTTGTCGGTACAGGCGAACGCGGTTAACTGGGCGACGGTGAAATTCTGGCAGCAAATGGGGCTGACGCGAGTGATCCTGTCGCGCGAGCTGTCGCTGGAGGAGATCGCCGAGATCCGCAGCCAGGTACCGGAGATGGAACTGGAAATCTTCGTCCACGGTGCTCTGTGCATGGCCTATTCCGGCCGCTGCCTGTTGTCCGGATATATCAACAAGCGCGACCCTAATCAGGGTACCTGCACCAACGCCTGTCGCTGGCAGTACAAAGCGGAAGAAGGCAAAGAGGACGAGACAGGTAACATCGTACATATGCATGAGCCGATCCCGGTGCAGACCGTAGAGCCGACGTTGGGCATCGGTGCGCCGACCGACAAAGTGTTTATGCTGTCCGAAGCGCAAAAGCCGGATGAATACATGAGCGCCTTTGAAGATGAACACGGCACCTACATCATGAACTCGAAGGATTTACGTGCCATCCAGCATGTGGAACGCCTGACTCAGCTCGGCGTGCATTCGCTGAAAATCGAAGGCCGCACCAAATCCTTCTACTACTGCGCGCGTACCGCACAAGTCTATCGCCGCGCCATCGACGATGCCGTCGCGGGCAAGCCATTCGATCCCACCCTGCTCACCACGCTGGAAGGTCTGGCCCACCGGGGTTACACCGAAGGTTTCCTGCGCCGTCATGTGCATGAAGCTCAGCAAAACTACGATTACGGTTCCTCACTGTCTGAACGCCAGCAGTTTGTCGGTGAGTTCACCGGCGTCCGCCGTGATGGTTGGGCAGAAGTGGATGTTAAAAACAAGTTCATGGTCGGCGACAGTGTCGAGATGATGACCCCCGGCGGTAACGTCTTGTTTACCCTGGAGAGCATGCAAAATAAGAAAGGTGAAGCAATCGATGTGGCTCCGGGCAACGGGCATATCGTTTATTTGCCAATTCCGTCAGATATCGATCTCAATTACGCGTTGCTGATCCGCAATTTGCCGGATACCAATAGTCCTGCGGTGTAAAAATTCCGCGAGCCACCATTTAATCGCGGTTTTTGGCAAATATTAGAATTAGATCACATCAATTAGTGCGCAGCTTGGTTAACATCAGGCTGCTTAAAACTAAGAACGAAAAATATTTGCATAGCAATACTAGGAACCACCTCCTTAGCCGGTCCAATCTCCCTTGGACTGGCTTTTTCTTTGGTTTCAGCTCACAATTCCTTATAGCCTCGCTAATATAACGCTTCCTTATTCAAATCGTCATGTTATCTACTTTTAATAATCTGCCGTTCTTCCGATGATATAAAAATAATGCGGCAGAGATTAATTAATTCATTAACAAAAATCGCTAACTTATCTACCGCGCAAATCTCAAATTAAGTCAATTATGCAGGAATAATCTCTGCCAGACGGCAATTAGCCAGAATTAACTGAATATTCTGATGGCCTGTCGCGGGTGGGTAGTTTATCGTTGCTCATTATCTGTTTTACAGCCGGGAGATATCGGGAATGCATCCACCAGCACCAGCGCTGCTTATCATCAACGGCAAAGGCGCCGGCAACGAAGAGGTTCGCCTGGCGGTACAAAAATTGCGGGATGAGAACCAAACTCTGCACGTTCGCGTGACCTGGGAACAGGGTGACGCCGCGCGCTATGTACAGGAAGCCTGTCAACTTGGGGTGGTCACGCTGATTGCCGGTGGTGGCGATGGCACCATCAATGAGGTGGCTGCAGCATTGGCCGCGTTACCGGCCAAAGGACGCCCGGTACTGGGCATTCTGCCGCTGGGTACCGCCAACGACTTCGCCATGGCCTGCAATATCCCGCTGATGCCGGAACAGGCGCTGCGGTTGGCGGTGAAAGGCCGTGCCGTCCCGATAGACCTGGCAAAAGTTAACGATCATCGCTATTTCATCAATATGGCGACCGGCGGTTTTGGTACCCGAATCACTACCGAAACGCCGGAAAAACTGAAGGCAGCGTTGGGTGGCGTGTCCTACTTTATCCACGGCTTGCTACGCATGGACACGCTAAAAGCCGATCGCTGCGAGATCCGCGGTCCGGATTTCCATTGGTCCGGCGACGCGCTGGTGATTGGTATCGGCAATGGCAAGCAGGCCGGTGGCGGACAGCAATTATGCCCGGATGCCCTGATCAACGATGGCCTGCTGCAACTGCGGCTGTTGATTGCTGACGAACTGTTACCGGCACTGATCGCCAGCCTGTTTAACGATGAAGAAAACAAAAACGTGATCGGTGCTGCCCTGCCGTGGCTGGAAATCGATGCGCCCCATGAAATGACCTTTAATCTCGACGGCGAACCGCTTAAGGGTAAGCATTTCCGCATTGAAGTACTGCCGAACGCCATCGAATGCCGTCTGCCCCCCAACTGCGAGCTGCTTGGGCAACCCCAGTCTCCTCAATAACCGCTTGATATAGGGCTCGGCCTGTGCGCTGAGCCCCTGTTGGTCTTCGGTTCTCTCCCCTCCTTTTCCGCGACAAAATGTGATCTTCTCCGGCAAATTCACTAAATCATACTTGTATGGTAGTTAGTTCATGGCGTATTTTTCGTCCATTATGATGACCCGTGGGAACAGGATTAGACACATGAAGATTATCAACGCAGAGGTGTTTGTGACCTGCCCTGGCAGGAATTTTGTCACGCTGAAGTTAACCACTGACGAAGGGATTACCGGTATCGGCGATGCTACCCTCAATGGTCGCGAGCTGCCGGTTGCCTCCTATTTGAAAGATCACGTTTGCCCGCAGTTGATTGGTCGTGATGCTCATCAGATCGAAGACATCTGGCAGTTCTTCTATAAAGGCGCTTACTGGCGGCGCGGTCCGGTCACCATGTCGGCTATCTCCGCCGTAGACATGGCGTTATGGGACATCAAGGGCAAAGCCGCCAACATGCCGCTGTATCAGCTACTGGGCGGCGCATCGCGCACCGGCGTAATGGTTTACTGCCACACCACCGGCCACTCCATCGACGAAGTACTCGACGACTATGCCAAACATAAAGAGTTGGGTTTTAAAGCCATTCGCGCCCAATGCGGCGTACCCGGCATGAAAACCACCTACGGCATGGCCAAAGGCAAAGGGCTGGCTTACGAGCCCGCCACCAAGGGTAACTGGCCGGAAGAGCAGCAGTGGTCAACGGAAAAATACCTCGATTTCACCCCCAAACTGTTCGAAGCGGTGCGCAACCGCTTTGGTTTTGACGAGCACTTGCTGCACGACATGCACCACCGGCTGACGCCGATTGAAGCGGCGCGCTTCGGTAAAAGCATTGAGCAGTACCGCCTGTTCTGGATGGAAGATCCAACGCCTGCGGAGAATCAGGAATGTTTCCGCCTGATCCGCCAGCACACCGTTACACCAATCGCCGTCGGCGAAGTGTTCAACAGCATCTGGGACTGCAAACAGCTGATTGAAGAACAGCTGATCGACTATATCCGCACTACTCTGACCCACGCCGGCGGCATTACCGGCATGCGCCGTATCGCCGATTTTGCCTCGCTGTATCAGGTGCGTACCGGGTCACACGGGCCATCCGATCTGTCGCCAATCTGCATGGCTGCGGCGCTGCACTTTGATCTGTGGGTGCCGAACTTCGGCGTCCAGGAATACATGGGTTACTCCGAACAAATGCTCGAGGTGTTCCCACATAGCTGGAGCTTTAACGACGGCTATATGCACCCCGGCAACAAACCGGGACTGGGCATTGAGTTCGACGAAAAACTGGCCGCCCGTTATCCGTACGAACCGGCTTATCTGCCGGTCGCACGCCTGGAGGATGGCACCCTATGGAACTGGTAACAGGAGAAAGCGCCATGCAAAGCGTGGTCATTGAACAGCCCGGCCTGCTGGCTATCCAGCAGCGCCCCTTGCCGCAACCGGCGGCCAATGAAGTGCGGGTTAAGGTTAAATTTGCCGGTATCTGTGGTTCTGATGTGCATATTTATCATGGGCATAACCCGTTCGCCCGCTACCCACGAGTGATCGGCCACGAGTTTTTTGGCGTGATTGATCAGGTGGGCAGCGATGTCAGCCCGCTGCGGCTCGGCGAACGCGTTTCGGTCGATCCGGTCGTCAGCTGCGGCCATTGCTATCCTTGTTCCATCGGTCGTCCCAACGTCTGCACCGAGCTGCAAGTGATCGGTGTGCATCGCGATGGCGGTTTCAGTGACTACGCCTGTGCCCCGGCGCGCAACGCCTACCGCATTCCGGACAGCATCAGCGATCGTCACGCCGCCATGGTCGAACCCTTCACCATTGCCGCCAATATCACCGCTCATCTGCAGCCCAATGCCGATGATATTGCACTGGTCTACGGTGCCGGGCCAATGGGGCTGACGGTGATCCAAACGCTGAAAGGCGTCTACGGCGTGAAGCAGGTGATCGTCACCGACCGCATCAGGGAACGGCTGGAGATGGCACTGGAAAACGGCGCCGACTGGACGTTCAACAATGCCGAAGCGTCATTGCCCGCCGAGCTGGAACGACGCGGCATCCGCCCGACGTTGATCGTCGACGCCGCCTGCCATCCGACCATTTTGCAAGAGGCGATCAATCTGGCTTCCCCGGCAGCGCGCATCGGCATCATGGGGTTCTCCGGCGAGGCCTGCACCATTACTCAACAAAGCATCACCAGTAAAGAGCTGTCAATTTTCTCCTCGCGCCTCAACAGCGCACGCTTCCCACAGGTGATCGATTGGATGGCCAGCGGGAAAATCGACCCGCAGAAACTCATTACTCACTGCGTGCCGGCCAACGAGGTTGAACAGGCGATGCTGATGTTCGAAAAAGATCAGCGCACCTGCTGCAAGGTATTACTGCAATTTAGTTAATTTTTTTCACCGGGGCATCGGGCGGCTTAGCGCCGCCTTTGCAGACAACAAAGCATCGCGATTAAAACAACACCAAGTGGAGTGCTTTTATGTTTAAAAACCTGCGTTGGACCATCGTATTCCTGCTGTTTATGGTTTACATGATCAACTACCTTGACCGCGTCGCGCTGTCGATTACCGTACCGATGATCGAGAAGGATCTGATGTTGAATGCCGAGCAGTTCGGCATCATCTTTGGCAGCTTCTTCTTCGGTTACGCCATCTTTAACTTTATCGGTGGGCTGGCGGTAGACAAATTCGGCCCGACGTTGGTACTCGGCATCGCCGTCGGCCTGTGGTCTATCTTCTGTGGCATGACGGCATTAGCCACCGGCTTCTATTCCATGCTGATCCTGCGCGTGCTGTTCGGCATGGCCGAAGGGCCGATCTGCGCCTCCGCCAATAAAATGATCAACGGCTGGTTCCCGAAGAAGCAGGCGGCGACCGCGATGGGCCTGCTCAGCGCCGGTTCCCCTTTGGGCGGTGCCGTGGCCGGGCCGATCGTCGGTTATCTGGCGTTAGCGTTCGGCTGGCGACCGGCGTTTATGATCATCTGCTCGATCGGCATCGTCTGGATGCTGGTGTGGTTCTTCGTGGTGGCGGATAACCCGGCGAAAAGCAAACGCGTCAGTGATAAAGAGTTGGCGCTGATTAACCAGTTGAAAGAAGAAACTCACAGCGCCGAAGAAGAGCTGAGCAATGCCGCGCACGGGCTGGGTTATTATCTGAAGCAGCCGATCATCCTGGTCACGGCATTCGCCTTCTTCTGCTACAACTACATCCTGTTCTTCTTCCTGAGCTGGTTCCCGTCGTACCTGGTGCAGGCGCACAACCTGAACATCAAGGAAATGAGCCTCACCACCATGATCCCATGGATTGTCGGCTTTGTCGGGTTGGCGCTCGGTGGCTATATCTCCGACAAGATTTTCAATATCACCGGCAAGCTGTTGCTGTCGCGCAAGATTGTACTGGTCACCAGCCTGCTGGCGGCGGCTGTCTGCGTGGCACTGGCGGGTACCGTCAGCAGCGTGGTTCCGGCGGTCATGCTAATGTCGGTATCAATCTTCTTCCTGTACATCACCGGGGCGATTTACTGGGCCATTATCCAGGACGTGGTGCATAAATCCCGGGTCGGTGGCGCCAGCGGCTTTATCCATCTGGTCGGCAGCGTTTCCGGCATCATTGGCCCGGTGGTGACCGGCTACATTGTGCAAAACACCGGCAAGTTCGACAGCGCCTTTATGCTGGCGGGCGGCGTGGCCGCGCTCGGGGCGGTGCTGGTATTGCTGGTGATCAAAGCGCCACGCAATAGCGTGCAACCGCAAATCTCAAAACCCTAACGCATCCGGGGCGGCTAACGTCGCCCCCTTTTCTGCCCCCACTTTCAGGAATTCCAGCATGACACTTTCCAGCAACAGCGTGCTGCCGTCGGCGGTTGCGCAGCCGGGTTACCCTCGCGAACAGATTAAACCGCGCATCGTGCACCTGGGCTTTGGCGCATTTTTTCGCGCGCATCAGGCGGTGTATGCCGAACAGCTGGCTAACGAGCACGCCAGCGACTGGGGTTACTGCGTCATCAGCATGCACAACGGCCAACAAAAAATCGCCGACCTGCGGCAGCAGAATTTACTGTATACGGTCGCCGAAATGGACAGCGATGGCTGGCAGGGTCAGGTGATCGGCGTTGTCAGGCAGGCGTTACACCTGCAGGTTGACGGACTGGAAGCCGTGCTCGAGGCCATGGCGCAGCCGGAGGTGGCCATCGTTTCGCTGACCATCAGTGAAAAAGGCTACTGTTACCAGCCTGCCAGTGGCCAGTTACTGGCGGAACATCCGGATATTCAGCATGACATCGCCAACCCGCTGCACCCGCAATCCGCCCCCGGTCTGATCCTGGCCGCACTGCGGCGGCGGCGGCAACGGGGCCTGCCGGCGTTTGCCGTGATGTCCTGCGACAACATGCCGGCCAACGGTCAGGTAACCCGCAACGTACTCAGCCAGTTGGCACAGCGGCAGGATGCGCAACTGGCCGCCTGGGTCGAACAACAGGTCGCGTTTCCATCAACCATGGTCGACCGCATTGTCCCGGCGGTCACGGCGGAAACACAGCAACACATCGAGGCTTTACTCGGTGGCATCGCCGATCCAGTTGCTGTCGCCTGTGAGCCCTTCCGCCAATGGGTGATCGAAGATAACTTTCCGCAGGGACGCCCGGCGTGGGAAAAAGCCGGTGCCGAACTGGTCAGCGACGTGCTGCCCTACGAAGAAATGAAGCTGCGGATGCTCAACGGCAGCCATTCATTTCTCGCTTATCTGGGCTATCTGGCCGGCTATACACATATCAGCGACTGCATGCAGGACGAGGATTTCGTTAAAGTGGCACGTCACCTGATGCTGGCCGAGCAGGCGCCGACGCTGCAGGTGCGTAATCTGAGCCTGACGCACTACGCCGACTCGCTACTGGCCCGTTACCGCAATACCGCGCTAAAGCACCGAACCTGGCAAATTGCCATGGACGGCACGCAAAAACTGCCGCAGCGCATGCTGGACGCCATTCGTTGGCATCTGGCGCACGGCAGCGATTTCAGTTGCCTGGCGTTAGGCGTCGCTGGTTGGATGCGCTACGTTGGCGGCAAGGATGAACAGGGCCGGACAATCGAGATCAGCGACCCATTAAGTGAACGCCTGACAGAACTGGTCGACAACAGCAGCGAAGGCCCGCAGCGGGTGCTGGCGCTGCTGCAGCTCGATACGGTCTTTGGCCGCGATCTTCCTGATAGCCCACGATTCGTCAGTACCGTAACCGATGCCTATCTGGCGCTGTTGACGCAGGGTGCCAAAGAGAGTGTGGCCAGATTGCTGCCCGTTTGATCTGGATAAAACGCTGAGTGAACCCACTCAGCGTTCGCCTGGCTGCATTAAGAATTATCCGCCGCGGCAGCAAGATAATCTGCTAGTATGGTGGCATCCAAATCCAAGCCAGATGACCGATCGTCACCATGTCTGAATCCTACAATCTCACCAATAGCCTCCCGGTTAATCAGCAGATCTACCGTTTCCTGCGTAAGGATATCGTCGACTGCACCATTCCCCCCGGCACGCTGTTGTCAGAGAAAGAGATCTCCACCCGCTTTAGCGTTTCTCGCCAACCGGTGCGCGAAGCCTTTATCAAGCTGGCAGAGGCCGGATTGGTGCAGATCTTGCCGCAGCGCGGGACTTTCGTGATGAAGATTTCCGCCAAACGGGTAGCCGACGGACGCTTTATTCGTCAGGCAGTTGAATGCGCAATTGTGCGCCGCGCGGCAGAACGCATCACCCAGGAACAGCTGATGACGCTGGAGCATAATTTGCACCGTCAGGAGCTGGCGGCGCAGAACAAACAGACGCGTGAATTCCTGGCGCTGGACGATGAATTTCACCAGTTGCTCACCCAGTTTGCCGAATGCCCGCTGGCCTGGGAGACCATAGAAACCATCAAGGCCACCATGGACCGGGTGCGTTTTCTCAGCCTGAGCGAAGTCTCGCCGCCGGAAAGCCTGCTGCAGCAACATTACCGCATTTTTGCCGCGCTGAAGGCGCAGGATGCCGATGCCGCCGAGCGTGCCATCCATGAGCACCTGCAAGAGATGATCTACTCCATTACCCCCATTTCTTTGCAAAATACCGAGTGGTTCGACGCCGAATAGTCAAGCACAACGCAAAAGCCCCTCACCCCGGCCCTCTCCCTCTGGAGAGGGGGACGCCCACTTAAACAACGTCATACATTCCTATTCAGAACTTTGCTTAGCTGACCGGTATTAGGCGATCGCCCCTCGCTATTTGGCTTTGCAAATGGCATTTCCTCTCAATCGCATCTATTGTTTCTCCTTGCTATCAGGATTTCATTACTATCGTTTTTACAGCTTCAATCACCGCTTTTTACTACGCCGGTGAATAAATATCCCCTATGGTTTTTATTGTCGGTGTATGAAGAAGCTAATCAGGAGTTAATCATGACTGATATTGCGCAGTTGTTAGGAAAGGAAGCGGAAGACCTGTTGCAACACCGCTGTACCACCATCCCTGCTGAAAATCTGTACCTGCCGGGCGCCGACTTTGTCGACCGGATCATGATCGATAACAACCGTCCCAACACCGTTCTGCGTTCGATGCAAAGCCTGCTTAATCACGGCCGCCTGGCCGGCACCGGTTACCTGTCGATTCTGCCGGTTGACCAGGGGATTGAGCACTCCGCCGGCGCATCTTTCGCCGCCAACCCGCTGTACTTTGATCCGAAAAATATCGTTGAACTGGCGATTGAGGCCGGTTGTAACTGCGTCGCCTCCACTTACGGCGTGCTGGCTTCGGTATCGCGCCGCTATGCCCACAAAATTCCGTTCCTGGTCAAACTGAACCACAACGAAACCCTGAGTTATCCGACCCAATATGACCAAACCCTGTATGCCAGCGTCGAGCAGGCTTTCAATATGGGCGCGGTCGCGGTCGGCGCCACCATCTACTTTGGTTCCGAGCAGTCACGCCGCCAGATAGAGGAAATATCAAGCGCCTTCGAGCGCGCCCACGAACTGGGCATGGTTACCGTCCTGTGGGCTTACCTGCGTAACCCGGCCTTTAACAAAGACGGCGTGGATTACCATTCCAGTGCCGACCTCACCGGCCAGGCCAACCATATTGCCGCCACCATCGGCGCCGATATCGTTAAGCAGAAAATGGCGGAAAACAACGGCGGTTACCGCGCGGTGAAATTCGGTTATACCGACGATCGCGTCTACAGCAAACTGACCACTGACCACCCGATCGATCTGGTTCGTTACCAGTTAGCCAATTGCTATATGGGCCGCGCCGGGTTAATCAACTCGGGTGGTGCCGCCGGTGAGAACGATCTGCAGGAATCGGTGCGCACCGCGGTCATCAACAAGCGTGCAGGCGGCATGGGCCTGATTCTGGGGCGTAAAGCGTTCAAGAAATCGATGAAAGAAGGTGTCGCGCTGATCAATGCCGTTCAGGACACCTATCTGGACAAGAAAGTCACCATCGCCTAATCCCGCTATTTAGCAAACCTGTTCTTCACAACCCGGTTCGCCGGGTTTTTTATTATCCCTTTGATCCAAGCCGTGATATTTTTGCCTTATAAGACATGGTCTTTCATCTTAAGTCTGTTACCGGAGCCTCTGATGAGTAATAGCGCCGCCCTGCTGGCCTTTGCCCGCGAAACGCTGGAAATTGAGCTGGCCGAAGCACAACGCCTGCTGGCAAGACTGGACGACAACTTTGTCTGTGCCTGCGAACTGCTGCTGAACTGCCGCGGCAAGGCGGTGATTTCCGGCATCGGCAAATCCGGCCACATCGGTAAAAAAATTGCCGCCTCGCTGGCCAGTACCGGTACTCCGTCGTTCTTCGTGCACCCGGCAGAAGCACTGCATGGCGATCTCGGCATGATTGGCGCCGACGACGTAGTGGTGTTTATCTCCTACTCTGGCCGAGCCAAAGAACTGGATCTGATCCTGCCGTTACTGGCGGAAAATAACATCCCGGTGATCGCCATTACTGGCGGCAAAGAATCGCCGTTGGCCCAAGCGGCGGCCTGCGTACTGGATATCAGCGTTGAGCGCGAGGCTTGCCCGATGGGGCTGGCGCCGACCTCCAGCGCGGTCAATACGCTGATGATGGGCGATGCACTGGCAATGGCGCTGATGCGTCAACGCGGTTTCAACGCCGAAGACTTTGCCCGTTCGCATCCGGGCGGCAGTCTGGGCGCACGCCTGCTGAACCGGGTACACCACCTGATGCGTACCGGCGATCGCCTGCCGCAGGTCAGTGAAAGCGCCAACGTGATGGAAGCGATGCTTGAACTGAGCCGCACCGGGCTGGGACTGGTGCCAGTGTGCGACGCACAGCAGAAAGTGGTGGGGGTATTTACCGACGGTGACCTGCGTCGCTGGCTGGTGAAGGGCAATAGTCTGCAAGATGCATTAAGCCCGGCGATCACCCGCCCCGGCTACCGTTTACCGGAACAATGGCGCGCCGGAGAAGCACTGGAAGCGTTGCACGAACAGCACATCAGCGCTGCGCCGGTGGTCAATCTGGAAGGGGTGTTGGTGGGTGCCATCAACCTGCACGACCTGCATCAGGCCGGAATCGGCTAATTAAACTGAAGAAACCCGCAGCAATGCGGGTTCCTCCTTGCCTATTCATCTCGGGTATCAATTCGGTACAGCCTCGACGATCGACAAATAACAACCGGTATCGATAATCCGGTTCAGCTTCAGGTCGGCGCTGGCTAACAGCGCCTTCAGTTCTTCTTCGGTGCGCACCTGCCCACCGTCAAAACTGCCCATCAGAACCAAATCAAGCTCCCGGCAGCTGTCCCAGGCGGTGTTATTCGGCACTATTACAGGTTCAATAAGCAATAGCTTCGATTGCGGGTGCATCGCATTACGACAGGTGCGTAATATGCGGCTGGCCGGCTCATCGGCCCAGTCCATGACGATAAATTTCAACAGATAAAAGTCTGCCGTCGGGCAGGCTTCAAAGAAACTGCCCGCGCAGGTTTCCCAACGCGAATCATCACCCAACTCACCAAGGCGGTTTCTTGGCAATACCTGCGGTTGGTCAAAAAGAATGCCTTTAACCGTCGGATTGGCACGTAATACGCTCAGCAGTAATCCGCCAAATCCCCCAGCGATATCTACCACCGTAGAATGCTCGGGGAATTTATAACTACGCATCAAAATTTTATTTTCCAACGCCGACATCGATGCCATGCCGATATGGAAATCATTTTCCGCGTCAGGAATATCCTCTTGCGACCAATAATCATAGAATGGCATGCCGAATATTTGTTTAAATACCGGTTCGCCGCGTAACGTTGCTGCCAATTTTCCCAACGGACGCCACATTGTTTCATCCGTCAGCATCATTACACCGCCGCGCAGTGAATCCGGCAAGTCTGAACGTAAATATTGCGCTACTGGGTTAAGCGAGAAACGTCCGTCTTCGGAAACGGAAAAAATATTGCGCGATGCCAGAATACTCAAGACCCGATGCAGCATTCTGCTATTTACTTCCAGCTTCCTTGCCAGCTCCTGGGCCGTTTTGGGGCCGTCGATCAGATGATCGGCCACGCACAGCTCAGCCGCAGCCCGCAAGGCGGCCTGCACGGTGAATCCCATCGTTTGATCCAACAAATACAAAGAGGCTTTTTCATCTTCAGAAAGAGTGACGTGATTAGTTGCCATGATCATAATGCTCCGTTTGGATATTTAACCCCAGACACCATTGCAAAATTAACAATGATTATTTATTTCAGGTGAAATAAATTCGCCAAACAAGATCATAGACACTAAATAAAATAAAGCCATAGATCCAACAAGGTTATCGGAAAAAAACAACCATAAATCATGCAACCAATTAAATGGCAAAGGAATATATATAACAGGAAAAACAAAATGATAAAGCATAGATACAATTAGATAATTAATTCATTATGAAGCAATATATTCCTAACCAGGATTTATTTTATATAAATTTCATTTCAATAATAGACACATACCTTAAAAATTCGGCTGAAGGCATCTGCATTCAGCCGAAAACTGATTATTTCCAGTCGGGATTATTCTCAAACTGTTGTTTCAGCAGCGCCTTCATGTCGTCGTCAGGCTTGCCCAGCCATTGGTATTTGGCATATTTCTTTGGATGGTCAATCGCTTCCGGCTTATTAGCCACTTCGACGCGTACTGCCCAGGCCTGCGACTTGTCTTCTTTAAATGCCACCATCATAAAGTTGTTGGCACAGTCGTGGGGTTTACAGATATTACCCACCAGATAGTTTTGCCCCTTCCAGCTCAGGCTTTGCGCCGGAGTCGAAGTCCCCACGCCTTTGCGTGCCCAGCCAGGCAAGCGAGCCTGCCCCTTTACCATGTTCTGCCAACTGGTCTGATAGCCAGGCTGCTGGATCACGTCCGAGGTCGTGACGATCTGCTGGGCAAAGCCACCTACGCTGAAGCTGATCAACGCGCCAAAGATGGCGCCGCGAAGTGCGTTTTGTCCTGTCATGGCCTTCTCCCTTGATAAAATTTGATAGCGCCCGGCCAATGCCGGGCCTGGATCTAGTCAGACCACAAGGGTAGCAAAAAGTTGGCTCACCACCAGGCGTGAAAATGATGCACCGGCCCGATGCCGTGCCCCACTTCCAGCGTATCGGCCTGCTGCAAGGCTTTTTGCAGGTAATCCTTGGCGGCAGCCACCGTGCCTGCCCAGTCGTCGTGACGCGGACGCAAGGCGGCCAATGCGGCAGACAGCGTGCAGCCGGTGCCGTGCGTATGGCGGGTCATTACGCGCGGTGCAGTAAAGCGTTGTTCCAGCCCCGCACTGAACAGCCAGTCCGGGCTTTCGCTTTCACTAAGGTGACCCCCCTTCATCAATACCGCCTGGCAACCCATCGCCAACAGTGCCCGCCCCTGTTCACGCATCTGGCTTTCATTTTCCGCCGGGGCACATTCCAGCAGGGCCGCCGCTTCCGGCAGGTTCGGCGTGATGATCGACACCAGCGGCAACAGCTCGCGGCGAATCGACTCCACCGCCTCCGGCGCCAACAGAGGATCACCGCTTTTCGCCAGCATCACCGTATCCAGTACCACAAAAGACGGCTGATAGTGACGTAAACGCTCCGCGACCGCCTGCACAATATCGGCGTTGGCCAGCATGCCAATCTTGGTGCTGTCGATACGCAGATCGCTGAACACGGAATCAAGCTGGGCGGCGACAAAAGCCGGTTCGATGTTATACACCGACTGCACGCCGCGGGTATTTTGCGCCACCAGAGCGGTGATCACTGAGGCGCCATAGGCCCCCAGCGCGGAGAAGGCTTTCAGATCGGCCTGGATACCGGCCCCCCCGCTCGGATCGGTACCGGCGATGGTCAACGCGTTAATCCGTTTCATTGCAGGTCCTCCGGACGCAGTTGGTACAGAGCATCGAGGAATGCCGGGGTAAAACTGCCCGGCCCGGCGGCCCGGCGCGTGGCCATCTCACCGCAAAGTGACATCACCCGGCAGGCGGTCGCCACGTTGTCCAGGCGATCGCCCGGCAGGCTGCAAAATGCCGCCACCACGGCCGAAAGTGCGCAGCCGGTACCCACCACTCGCGTCATTAGCACGTCGCCACCGGCAACTGCCCAGTCACGCTGGCCATCGGTGATGTAATCCACCACGCCGGTCACCGCCACCACCGCGCCACTGAGACGAGCCAGCTCACGCGCCGCCGGTAACGCTGCCAGTGAATCGTCAGCACTGTCGACACCGCGCCCATTCGCCTGCAGGCCACTGAGCGCCATGATTTCAGAAGCGTTGCCGCGGATTGCCGCCGGCTTTTCGCCCAGCAAACGTTGGGCAAAGGCGGTGCGATAGGCCAGTCCACCGACGGCGACCGGATCCAGCGTCCAGGGGGTGCCTGCCGCATTGGCGGCTTCTACTGCTGCCAGCATGGATTCGGCCCGCGAGGCATTGAGGGTGCCGATATTGACCAGCAAGGCATCCGCCAGTTGGCTGAACTGTGCCGCTTCGGTCGGTTCCACCACCATCGCCGGGGAAGCGCCGAGCGCCAGCAACACGTTAGCCGTCAGCTCCTGCACCACTTCGTTGGTCAGGCAGTGAATCAATGGGGGTTGGCGTTTAAATTGGGTTAAACAGGCCGCGGCGCGGGCGCCGGGTAAAGCATCAGGTCGAGCGAACATATTCCTCCCAACCGGCGTTCAAGAAGGCGGGTACCGGTTGGGGCACCGAGACTTCCCTACGCTGGCATAATCCAGATCAGGTAATACGGGTAAAATCTCAGCCCCTAGAGGCACCCCGAGTCAGACCGCCATTATTGGGGTTGCCGCCGGTGAGGTCAATCGCGCTATAGTGGCAAAAAAATAAAAAGGAGCCGCCATGCGAATAAGAAAATACCAAGAGGCCGATCGCCCCTTCCTGCGCACCCTGTATCTGGCATCGCGCAAGGCGGCGTTCCCCTGGCGTGATACCGAAGATTACCGACTGGAGGATTTCGATCGCTCGACGCTGGGTGAGGACATTTGGGTGGCAGAAGAAAACGGCAGGCGGCTGGGGTTCGTCTCGATCTATCGGCAGGATAACTTTATTCACAATCTGTATGTCGACCCTCAGCTCCCCCCTCTTGGCGTCGGTAGCGCCCTGCTGCAGGCGGCGGAACAAACGTTCACCGCCACCGGCTCGCTGAAATGCCTGGTGAAGAATGAGAAGGCGCTGGCTTTTTACCACAAACACGGCTGGCGGACGATCGCTACCGGCAATGACGGCGCGGAAGACTATTACCTGATGCACTCGCCGACAAAGTAAGAGGGACGCCGTGCTGCGGCGCCCCTTTTCGTAACCCCCAGGTCAGACGGCAGAAACCGCCGGGGTCAATTTGCCGCGTGCGCGGATATTTCTGACCAGCAGCCCCGACACGATTATCCCGGCACAGGCAAACATGCCCATCAGGCCAAAGACAATCTTGTAGCCGGTTAGCCCTGGGAAGGCATCGAGAATGTGGCCGTACAGGCTGAAGCAAAACATCGCCGGGGCGTAGCCGATAAAGCTGCCTAACGCCATCGCCGCACCGGTGTGTTCCTCATCAATACCCGCCTCACCGATCGGGGCGAAGAACACCGCGCGTTGGGTAAAGACTACCGCACCAAATCCCAGCGTACAGGCCATACCCAAATACACCGGCATTTGCTCATGCGGCAACAGGATCAATAATGCCAGCGCAATGGCGCTGATAATAAAGGTGTAGAATAAATACTTGCTCGGGGATTTTAATACTTTATCCGCAATCAAACCGCCAATCGGCCCACCCACCATTTTTAGGCAATACTGATTAATAATCCCATAGGCGCCCACCAGCGCAATCGGCAATGCATAGACATGGCTCAGGAAAGGAATAAAGAACGTCAGCCCGCAATAGACGGCATAAACACAGAAGACGCTGAAGGCAATCAGCCAAACCGTTTTGTTTTTTAATACGCTGCTCATGCCAGGTTTTTTATCAACCGGCGCTTCACTTGGAGATGAAATTTTTTCCTCCGGGCTTTCCTTCATCACCAACAGAATAATAACCCCTACGATAATCGCAATAGCCGAATAAAACAGTATCCCAACCTTGAAGCCAAGATAGCCGCTGCCAAATGCGGTAAACAACGCCAGTGCGGAAAACGCCACGACGGTATCTACCACGCCGCGTCCGGTTTCGAAAAAACCGAACAGTCGCCCCTGTTGAGTGCTGTCCCCCAGCATACTCACCGACTTGAGCAGCACCGGCCAGTTCAGCATGTCGCAGGTGACCCCAAATAACGCCCAGACAAACAGAATGCCCCAGTAACCCGGCATGCTGGACAGATAAATACCGAGCAAGCCGGTAGCGATCAGTGAAAATGACATGGTAAAGCGTCGCGGCAGGCGGTCGGAGAAATAAATCGATAAGAAGAAGCCAATGGTGGTAACAATCGAGTTGACCGACATGGCGTTACCAATTTCCCCGTTACTCAGGTGAAAGTATTCTTGCATCGGCACATAAAACGCATCTTTAAGCGAGGGCAATTTATATATTGTCCCTCCACACAAGACCAATAAGCTAAATAGTGCCCATCTTTTTTTAGTCAGCATAATCCCCTCACAGCCATTAGATAATAAGCGGTGTTGTTGCCTCAGTGACAGGGCGAGTGTTTCCCCACATCATTGAGAATGTGTTATTTATAAATTTATTTATTATATTATTCCGGGGTTAGCAGCTCCCGGGCTTGCTTTATCAAACTGTCAGTAATGGTTCGAACATGGTGAATTTGATTTAATGCATCCTGAGACTCTTTTTTAAGTCGCTCCTCCAGCCCTTGTTCCGGTAACGCGGTTTCACTCATCTCCCGCCATGGAATATGCGGGTTATCGCCCTCTCCGTTGAACCGAAACGGCGGCGCGTAATAATCCACTTCTTCTTCCAGCCCATAAGCGGTGACCTGCGGCCGCTCTTCGCCCAGGCAAATTAACCCCAATAACAATTCCCGGAAGGGCAAATCCCCCTGTCCGGAAATGCAGGCCCGATGCCCCATTCCCTGATCCTCACGCACAATCAGTGCGTCCTTGATATGCACCTGGGTGATGTTTTCAGCCATTGCCGCCAATGCCGCCAGCGGCTCTTCATTGGCATTGATCATGTTGGCGAAGTCAAACAGCAGGGAAAGCTGCGGGAAATCTGCCGCTCGCACCAGGCTAACCAGTTCATGGCTTTTAAGATCCTCGTGCTGCTCCAAAGTAAAGCTCAGACCGCAGTGCTGATAACGCCGCTTGATGTACTGAATATCTTCAGCAATGCGCGCCAACACTTGCTGCAATGCCCCCTGATAGCGCGGATAGAAGCGCACCGAACTGGCACCGGATTTAAGGGCAATATTCACCGCCTGATCGATGGTCTGCGGGTCGGAAGCGCTGGTTTCGATATGGATATCCAATCCATAGCGCTGTGCCTGCTCACCAAAGTTGCGAAGGCGGGCATCATCGGCGTGGCAAAGCGCCCGACTTTCTCCATCCAACACGTGCACTTTCACGCCGCGCAGTTGCTGCTGATGAGCAATGGTCAGCAGATCCTCAGGCAGGATTTTCTCCATGCGCATATTGAGATGAAAGGCGTAGGCATGCAGATAAAGCGGCAAATTCTGCGCCCGCAGAAGGACTTTCTCCGCCGTTAAGCGATCCATGGTGTTCACCTATAAGTTAATGAAAAAATCCACCGACTCGAAGCGCCAGTATTCGATATCCACCTGCACGATACGGCGCTGGGCATCGGCACGATGCTTCTCTACCAGAATCGACGGCGTGCTGGCGTTGCCGCCCATCACCTTGCAGGCATCACCGGACAATCGGGTCGGTTTAAAGGCCAGATGATGGGTACGAGTCGGGGTTCCATAGGCGTTTTCCCACACATCGGCGAAAGAGCCATCACCTAAAAGATCGATAAAACCGGGGGCCTCTTGCGGGCTGATAAAGGTTTCGTGATAAAACACGATATGATTGTCCAGCGCCCCCCAGCCACAGATTTTGTAGATCTCTGCCCCTTCACTAAGCTGCAGTAAATCGCAAATAGCCGCCGGTGCCGTCAAAACCCGCTCCTTGGTCATATAGCCCCAGGAAGGAAAACGGCCCTGCTCAATCGCCGCCTGTTTGAAGCTGGTCGACGAATTGGGGTTGTAGTTAAAGCGTGGCAATGCCGCAAACCAACCCCGACGATCCTTACGGAATATCCTCGACTCACTTTCCAGGAACAGCAGCGCCTGACGCAGTGTCATGCGCTTAATGTTCAGCAATTCCCCCAGCTCTCGCTCCGATGGAAGCTTGTCGCCGGGGGCTATCGCGCCCTGACTCAGCCAGTCATTGAGCCTTTGCTTGGCCAGTTCAACGGTAGAGTTGTTTTCCATAGCTCACTTTGTTGGTTTAAACCAGATTGCATAACAGTATCGCGGTGAATTATGACAAACAATGGGGGCACCGAATTTTATATGTGACTCCTGTCCCAGAACCGAAAGGATGCCGCTAATGCGCCGCATCTGAGGCTGGCATCACACGCAGCGTCAGCCCCCAGAACAACAAGGCCGTCAGGCTGACGCTCGCCCCCAGCCAACACACGCCATACCAGCCCGCCAGAGCGAATACGTGGGTACTGGCAAAGGCCCCCAGCCCGCTGCCCACCGCGTAGAACAGCATGTAGCAGCCGACTAACCGGCTATGAGACTGCGGATGTGCGCTGAAAATCAGACTCTGATTCAACACGTGAATGGCCTGCCCGGCCAGATCGAGCAGCACAATGCCCATAATCAGCCATCCCAGCCCGTAACTCAGCAGGCCGAGCGGCAACCAGGCCAGCACCAACAGCAACAGACAGATACCGGTTGCCAACTGCCCCAGGCCGCGATCGGCCAGATGTCCGGCACGTACCGCCGCCAGCGCACCCACTGCCCCCACCAGACCAAAGGCCCCAATCACCGAATGTGAAAAATTAAACGGCGCCTGACTGAGTGGCAGCACCAGGGCACTCCAGAAGATGCTGAATGCCGCAAACATCAGCAGCGCCAGCATGCCGCGGATCTGTAGCGTCCGGTCGCGCCACAGCAGCGTCAGCATTGATCGCAACAGCGCCGGATAGCTGAGTGTTGAAGGCGCTGTTTGGTGTACGGGCAACAGACGAGCCAATACAGGCAACAGAACCAGGGTTACCGCCGCCGAGAAAAAGTAAACCGCTCGCCAGCCGCCGATGTCCGCCAGTGCGCCGGAAAGCGTGCGCGCCAATAACAACCCGAGAACCACCCCGCCTTGCGCAGCGCCCACCACCCGTCCCCGCTCATGCGGCGCTGCCAAGGTGGCGGCGAAGGCAACCAATCCCTGGGTCATGGCGGTCCCCAGTAACCCCACCAGCAGCATGCCGACCAGCAATAACAGGCTGCTGTTCGCCCAACCGACTACACAAAGTGCGGCAATCAACAGCAGTTGCTGAACCGCCAACAGCCGATGGCGATTAACCCGATCGCCCAACGGCACCACCAGCAACAAGGCCAATGCACAGCCTAACTGAGTGACGGTGATCACCATGCCCACCGAAGCCAGGCTGATATGAAAATCCAGGGCAATGGCATCCAGCAAAGGTTGAGCGTAATACACATTCGCCACGCTAAAGGCGCTGGCCCCCGCCAGCAATAACACCAGCGACGCAGGCAGACGACTCAGCGCTCCGCCCTGCGCGGCACAAATCGGATCCAGCGTTTTATCACTCATCGTTCGCTCCAAAGTGGTTTCATTATTAAACCCAATGAACTTTACGCACGGAGGTTTTATAATGCAACCAGATATCGCTGCAGGAAGGGAAAGCCATGAAACGTAAAAGTCTGGAAGATGCACAGTGCCCGGTGGCACGTACGCTGGATGTGATTGGTGACTGGTGGTCGCTGCTGATTGTGCGCGACGCCTTCGACGGTGTACGGCGCTTCAGTGAATTTCAAAAGGGACTGGGGATGGCGAAGAATATCCTCTCTACCCGGCTACGCACCCTGGTGGCGCACGGAATTTTGGAGGTTGCCCCTGCCTCGGACGGCAGCGCCTATCAGGAATATATTCTCACCGACAAGGGCCGCGCCCTGTTCCCGGTGATTGTCGGCCTGCGTCAGTGGGGGGAGGATTATCTGTTTGACGCACAGGAGGCAAGATCAACACTGGTAGAAAGCGACACCCGCCAACCGATCCCGCGCATGACGCCAACCGGCAGCACCGGGCAGGTTCTTACGCCGCTGAATACTTTGGTGGTGAAGGTCGGTGATGAATGAAATCCTGTGAGTAGGGTCCGCTTAGAAAACGGAAAGCATCCCACGCCAAGCCTCTTTTTTATACAAACTGACATCAACCATGTGTAATGAGGGGAGGTTCCCCTGCACCACCCGATAACCCCAAATAGATCAGATATTGCGGAAATAATTAAACAAAATCTAATCTCACCCTAATTAAATTTTAAGATGCATGGAATTAATAAAAAAATGGCATCGTAAATATAACGCCATCACTAAATTACTACAAAAATGTGAAGATTTAATTAACTTTAATAAAACATAAGTTAATATTGACATTTAGGTCTTTAGCTCATAAAAATTACCCACCAAAAACAAAATAAGACAGGGAAAACAATGGAAAAGATACTAGTCACTGGTGGTGCAGGATATATAGGGAGTCACGTTGTAGAAATTTTGCTTCAGAATAATAAACAAGTTCGGGTGCTAGATAACGGCATGTTTGGATTTGGGGCACTTTACCCCTTTTATGAAAACACTCGGTTTGAGTTAGTAAGGGGTGACCTGAGAAATATATCTGATCTCAAAAAATCACTTAAAGGTGTTGAAGGGGTGATCCATCTCGGAGGGATTGTTGGTAATCCTGCATGCAGCTTCGACAAACTAACTTGTCAAGATGTCAACGTGACAGCTACAGAACGTCTCGCCAGCGCTTCAGCAGAAGCCGGCATCAGCAGGTTTGTATTTGCATCAAGCTGCAGTGTTTACGGTTACGGGGATGCGCTATTTACAGAAGAATCTGTACTCAACCCAGTGGACTATTACGCAGAAAGTAAAATTTCGGGTGAGGAAGTGATTAAACAGTTCTCGTCAGATATGACAATAACGAACTGCCGCTTCGCTACAGTATTTGGTGCATCTCGCAGAATGCGATTCGATCTTGCCGTGAATGGGATGACAGCTTCAGCGCTGAATGATGGCGTATGCAACGTTCATGGCGGAGGCCAGTGGCGCCCATTTATTCATTGTCATGATGTTGCAGAGGCCTTGTGTAAAATCATCTTTTCACCAGAAAACTTGATAATAAATCAAACGTTTAATGTTGGATCAGATGATTTGAATATGACCCTTGCACAACTGGGAAATAAAATCGGACAGTTGGTCAAAAATTCAAAAGTGGAAGTCCACGGAGCACTATCAGATAACCGCAGCTATCAGGTTTCGTTCAAAAAATCAGGGAAACTCTCGACTTTATCCCCAGCATCTCCGTAGATAAAGGCATTAGTCAGATCATAAGTCTACTGGATAGCCATATTATCCCTAGCCCTACATTAAACATCTACAGCAATCTCAAAACCACCGAGAAACAGGCGGCTTAAATGGACGTTTTAGCACAACTCGTACCCGAAAAGCATCAACAGGTCTTTCCTGCAGGTCTCCCTTTCCTGAAGCCATTTTTGCCAGATTTCAGCGAAATTGAGGAGAGTTTAAAGTCGGTAATGACTTCAGGGATGCTGACTAAGGGTAAGCTTAATACCCTTTACGAGAGTAATGTCAGTGAATTTATCAGCACAGAAAACGTCATTGCCGTTTCTTCGGCAACAACAGGCCTTATTCTCACCCTACTTGCCATGGAAATCACAGGAGAAGTGCTCGTTCCGGCATTCACTTTCTGTGCAACTGCAAATGCTATCGTACGGGCAGGAGCCAAACCAGTATTCGTAGATTGCCTCCCTGATACCTACACAATTTGCCCAAAAGATTTGGAAAGTAAAATCACATCTGAAACGCAAGCCATCATGGCCGTTCACGTTTTTGGCATCCCTGCAGAGTGTGAAAAATTACAAGAAATTGCAGGTAAACATAACCTCAAACTTATTTATGATTCTGCTCATGCGATGGGTTCAGAACTCAACGGTATAAAGATTGGAGGTTTCGGGGATGTGGAAGTGTTTAGTACTACACCAACAAAAACCCTTGTAACCGGAGAAGGCGGGTTAATATCGACGAATAACGCAGCGCTGGCAGATCGTATCAGAATATTGAAAGAATATGGTAATGGTGGAGATTATGATAACGCCTTTGCTGGATTAAATGGGCGGTTGAGCGAGATGCAGTGCGCACTCGGCATCGCTTCTCTCAATCATCTTAGTGAAAGCATTCACCTTCGTACGAGTTTGGCAGAGACCTACAAAGCAATCATCAGTGATATACCCGGAATTTCGCTTCAAACTGTTCCTACCAATGTGAAAACAACTTATAAAGACCTATCGATAGTTATCGATGCAAAGCGCTTCGGCTGTGACCGAGACAGGCTGGCTCAAGCATTGCTGCAAATGGGTATCCCAACACGAAAATACTTCTATCCGGCATTGCATGAGATGAGAGCATTTCGTGAGTACTCCCACACTACTCTCCCCATCACGGAAAGTATTGCGCGGAGTATCCTTTGCCTTCCTTTATATCCTGATCTATCGAAAAATGATGCCGAAAAAGTCGCACGGGCTATACGTGCTATTCAGGAACTGCATTCATAATCACGGGAAAAAAATGTCATACGTCAAACAGATAAGAAGCATGATAGGACATCAATTACTGCTTTTGGCCGGGGCTAACGTTATCATTCTGGATAAGAATCAACACGTGCTGCTGCAACATCGAACCGATGGAAGTTGGGGGCTACCTGGCGGACTGCTTGAGCCGGGAGAATCACTGGAACAGACGGCACTACGCGAGGTAAAAGAAGAAACAAACATTGATATTCATGAGTTGCATCACCTGAATGTTTTTTCTGGTCCCGAATATACCTTTACGTTGAAAAACAAAGATGAAATCAATGTCATCACCTCTCTTTATTATTCAGAAAATTGGTCTGGTGAGATAATTAACGACCCGAAAGAAGGACAGGCACTTGATTTTTTCAGCCTCTGCAAGCTTCCGGATAACATGGATGATGAGTATGTTCACTATTTGAAATACTATCTGGACAGGAAAGGACACAATGAGTCAGTCTGAAGCCCACTCTAACGATTTATTTATACGGGCTTCGGCCCGTTTTACATCTAAAAACTCGACAATACTCATTGCTTTGGTTTCATTATTCCTCTACATGGGTTCAGATTTTTTGTCAAAATTGTTCTTGAGCGATGTACCTGTAGCGTGGATAGCACTTTTTCGGTTCAGTTTCGGTCTACCTCTTCTATTTTTTTGTAATCCAGAGGCTTTTAGAGATGGAAAAACCTTAACTTTTGCAGGGGCTAATATAATCAATTCAGTGTGCGGGGTGTATGCAATTATTGCGGGCAGTTTGTCTGGGTTTGCCCTTGCAGGACAACTGAGACCCGCCCTCTTTATTTTATTTAGCTCCATCGTTTTTAAAGTGGCTTACAACTTAAAGTCTTGGTTATTGTTTTTATCGATTATTTCAATTAGTTTTGTCCTCTTCAGGGGTGATAGCAACATTGCTCTTTCCGCGAATTACATTTATATTGCAAGCGTGGCCTTTCAGGCATTTGTTTTTTCGGGATTAAATCGGGGGAAAGATAATTTAGTTAATTATCTTTCCGTTTACAACCTTTGTGGTTTTTCTTTGACTTTAATTTATATTTTATATAATGAAATACCTCCACCTGACGCCATAAAATTTAGTTGGCTGGCTATCAGTGGGATGCTCGCAATGGCCGGAAGTATTATGAATATTATCTCACTCTCTACACCATTCAGGTTAGAGGTTAGTTCAGTAAGTTATATCAGACTCCCACTGACTCTCCTTCTTTCAGGGGTATTTGTGGGTGAAGTGATCCCTGTATCGACATGGATATGCAGTATATCTATTCTCTGCCTAGTCTTTCTACTTAGCAAAACTTCAGCTAAGAATCAGTAAGCTCGCTTTAGCTGCTGATCATAAATTAATTACGTCGCATTCCCACCGACAATACCGTCGCTTTTCACCCTGGCTGATAAGAATTTTCCGCTGCGATGATGTTGTTATGCTAACCTTCCCGAGGCCGGCTTTTCTTGTCCTGTGTTGGCCTTCGGGTAACCCCCTATAAAGCCGCCCCCACAGACCTACCCCCTGTTTTTGTGGATAATCCCTATAGGGTATATTGGCTCCGGTTTTTAACACAACATAGGGCGTTTATGCCCCCCGGTAGCAGTTTTACGGACGTCAATCGCAGCCGCTATTTCTATCCTTACTCTTCGGTATTTTTCCGTTATACATCAGTTTTACCGATTTACAGTTCTGCGGCAGCCGATTTATTGCAAACGATCACTGCGGCGTTCTCAGGCACAATAGCGCCTGAGTTTTCCGACATCGTCCCTTCAGCTCTCTTGAATGTGGGGAATTTATTATCATATAGCGCTACGTGAAAAATAATTTCTTATCGGGGAATTGGGGGACTTCAGGTTTTACGTAGCGCGATCGGGAGAAATTACTGACTGCTCCCACTCCACGAGACTGACTGAAGAGTCCCTAAGTAAAGTACTACAGCTGTTGCGCCAGATGATTGGCGGAAACGTCGCTTTGATGCCGCGGGTGAGCCAAAGCTTGCCATTCACTAGTTGGCCTGCGCTAGCAGTGCAGAGAAAACTAAAATGATTCACCTACCGCAGGACTCTCGCTTTTAAAACGGATGTTAACAATGACATCTTTCTTAGGTTTATCGCTTTCATAACGCCACTTCTGCATTGCCAACCTCATCTCATTGTCAAAAATACCGCTGGGATGAGACTCAAGAAGGCGAATGTTCTGAACACGCCCCTCTGTATCAACGTCAAATTTAACCCTGGCGAAGTCGGTTTGTGGCTTCTGCAGGGCTGTTACTGAATTTGATGGTGATCTAGCGGCCTTCTCACTGCCGGTGCAAGCCGTCAGAGATAGCGAAAAAAACACTAACAACATCATCTTGACCGTAGATTTCATCATTGCAACTCACTCCTTAAGTTAGCTCGTGCAACTGCCAGGCTCTGGCAGTTTAGTGGCCGAAAAGCAGCTCGGTGTATTTCCTGGAAACGGCACCGGTGCGTTTACCGCCTTCGCCGTAGTAGCGATCCTCGCGGCACAGCCGCTCTTTGACATCGCAGAAAATGCCATTGGCAAAGGTGAACTCAGTCGGGTCGAAGTCACCTTGCGAAAACAGTTTGGTGGCGACTTTCTTGCCGAGATACTTTTCGGTCAATGGGCGGGAAACGCCATCGGTGCCATTCGCACAGGTATAACGGTCGCACAACACGCCTGGTGCCGGCGACTTGAGGGATGAGTTTTGCTTCGCCTGCACAGGCATCGCAGATGCGGCAAGCAGCAGAGTCAGTGAGAATGAAAGTGCTATTTTATTCAATGAGTCAGCCTCGTTTAATGGCAGAGCGCCCGTTATTGGGAGCACCATACTGCCATAAAAAACAGGGCCTTGACGATGTGCAATTTTATGCAATCTTCGCAATACCCCCCGGGTGATGTATAGTCCGCGTTTTACGGGGACACCATGCCAACTCAATCTTCCATTCGCCTGAATAAATACATTAGCGACAGCGGTATCTGTTCCCGCCGTCAGGCCGATCGCTGTATCAAACTGGGTAAGGTTTTTATCAACGATAACCTGGCCGCAGTGGGTGCGCCGGTATTTATTGGCGATGTTGTGAGTGTTGACGGGCAGCAGATAGCGCCGCGTAATGATGCAGGTCTGGTGCTGATCGCGCTGAATAAACCTGTGGGCATCATCACCAGCATGGGCAAACACGTGCCGAACAACATCGGTGATTTCGTTAATCATAGCCAGCGCACTTTCCCCGTCGGCCGTCTGGATAAAGATTCTCAGGGGCTGATTTTTCTGACCAACCGCGGTGAACTGGTCAATAAGATCCTGCGCGCCGGCAACAATCACCAAAAAGAGTACCTGGTCACCGTCGATAAACCGCTGACCGATGAGTTTATTCAGGGCATGGGAGCGGGCGTGCCGATATTGGGCAAGGTGACCCATAAATGCCAGGTGGTGCAGGAAACTCCGCAGGTGTTTCGCATTACGCTGGTGCAGGGGCTTAACCGCCAAATCCGCCGTATGTGTAAATACTTCGGCTATCAAGTCACCCGACTTGAGCGCGTGCGCATTATGAACATCAGTCTGGCAGGGTTGGCGCTGGGCGAATGGCGGGACCTGAGCGAGGATGAACGGACCGAGTTATTCAAGCTGCTTGAGCACTCTTCGTCTGAGGACCTCGACCTGCCGGGAGCCGAGATACCGCCAGGCAACAATAACCTGCTGCCCAACGATACCCCGTTATAACTGAAACCGAATTTATCAAAAAATCAGAATGACCATCGGATGTTGGCATTAACGGCATTAACCTGGGTATCAGAACCGTATTGCCCCTGATAGCCGAGATCCAGGCTAGTGGATCGCGACAGCTTCACGCTCACCCCAACGTCTGCCACCATCAGGTTGTCGTCAACCGCGGTGCCCTGTGTGGTAAACGCATCGCTGCCGGCAAAGGCCATGCGCGAAGAGGTAGTTTTATCACCGTAGGCATGCTGCCAACCCAATGAGCCGTAAAGACTGACGTTCTGCGGCAGTTCAACCGTACCGCGCACGCCCAACGTGGAATAGAAGGTATTCATCGTTTCATTACGCACGCTGAGCGCGGCGGCACCGCCACTTTCCTCGAAGTTATCCGTATGCAGACGGATGTAGCTCAGATTGACGAAAGGCTCAAGATTCGCGTCCGACTGCCCAAAACGGTAGCCCGCTTCGGTGAACGCCAGCAGCGAGTCAGCATCATAGTCTGCCTTAAGCCGATCCGAGTAATTACCGAAGTTAACGTTGCGTTCATTTTCCAGCCGGTGCCAGGTGTAACCCAACGCGCCACGTAACGAGAAGGCGCCCTGCTGCCCTGCGGCATACAGACCGAGGTGATAGTTATCGCTGTCGGACTTGGAGCGGCGGCTATCGACATCATAATCACCGCGGCTATAACCAAAATACCCGCCAACGCGAACACTGCTATCCGCTAATTTATGGTCTGCCCCCAGCAGGAAACCGCTGGTGTTGCCATCGAGTTTTCCGACGTTGTCGTTACCGCTGTTTCTTGCCCATGAGCCAAACGTCTGCCCCCACACGCCACTGTTTTCGGCCTGCGCCGGTTGAACCAGCGTCATCGCCAATGGTGGAACAGGCAACGTATCGTTATCAAAAGCGCGCAACATACGCTGATTGAGCACATTGAACAGCATGGTGCTGCCGGCAATCAGGTTAGATTGCATGGAGGGATAAACCTCACCAGACAGTTGATTGAATGCCTCACGTGCTTCGGGCGCACTCAATAACAACAGTGAGTTGTACAGGGCCAATGAAGGGCCGCCTTGCGCCAGAGTAGAGAGAGCACCCGCGGTATTCCATTGGTTGTCGGTTTGTGCCACCGTCTGGAAAATACCGGGCTTGCCGCTGCCTTCTCCCGGATTCTCACCACCTGGATTTTCGCCACCTGGGTTTTCACCGCCCGGATTCTCACCGCCTGGGTTTTCCCCACCTGGATTTTCACCGCCTGGGTTCTCGCCGCCGCCTTTCTGCGCAATCATCAGATCCACAGCGTTAGCATCGTGTTTGAGCGCCACGTCCAGGAACGCAGATTTTGAGACCGCTTCGGCGAACTGCCCGTCAATTCCCCCTTCCGAGGTTAAAATACGGTAGCTTTGGCCGGTCTTATAGCTGGTTTGCGGGTCCAGCGCGGTCACCTGCACCTTGGCCTGATCGCTGATGGTGGTTTTACCCGTAACCACCAGTTTGTCACTGCTGCCATCGCCGGCGATATCGACGTCGTAGAAAGATTCACCAATGAAATTCAGATAGCGTTTCAGCGTCAGAGTGCCAATATTCCCGTCGCCGGGAGAAATATGGCCGCCGGACTGAATTTCTGTCTGGCCTAAAGTGCCATTGCCGCCCAACGTGCCGCCGGATTTGATCGAAGCAGCACTGCTGTAGCCCAGGCCATTGCTGACGTCGGAACCGGCTGTCGCATTGAGGATCAGCGTACTGCCATTCTCGGCACTCAGCGTCTGCACGTCGAAAGGACTGTCTTCTGGCTGCGTATTGATATCGCTGTTAATGATGATTTTGCCGCCACGGGCGGTTACGTTCGCCTTAAGCTGGGTAAGATCCCCGCTCAGCGTCGTCCGCCCAGCGGTGTTGATCACTTCACCTTCGCCAACCATCTTATTGCGGAAATCGTAGCTGTCAGAGGTATGGTTAAAGTACACGTAGCTACCGAATAACCCACCGCGCAGATTGACCACCGTTTGGGCATCGAGAGTACCCGCACCGCCCGCTGCACCTAGCGTGGGTTCGGTCAGACCGGTGCCGGTATCCATATTGCCGCGGCTGCCGATGATTAGCGCGCCCCTGTTCGAACCGGAGCCGGTATCGCCCAACCGCAGCTCGTTGGCCCCGGCGGAGAATGTTCCGCCGTCCACCAGCGACAGCACACCGTTGCCATAGTCCCCCACGTTGACGCTGCCGGCACTGGTAAAGCGCGAGCCCTCACCGGCGATATAAAGCTCGGCAGTTTTGCGCGAGCCAGAAACGCCGGCAATTTCCGCGCTACCGACGTTAACCACGCCGCCATTGAGCACGTCCACATCGCCGTTGGCCGTGAGCGTTTGGCTGATGTTCCACTGCGAGTTTTTGCCCGTCACCGTGGCTTTGGGGTTCAGTTTGTCAGCCTCATCGGGGATGAATCCGCTGTCTATTCTGGCGGCGGCCGTGGTTGTCACCACCCCGCCATCTTCAATCAACAGAGTGGAACGCGCTCCTTGCCCAAAGCCGATGCCAAGCCTGTCGCTGGTCACCCTGGAACCGGCGCCTTTGACATTCAAATGGCTGTCGTAACCTCCGGTGGTGCCGACGATAATTTCTTTCGCACTGGCCAGCCCGCCATCTTCAACCCGTAATGTCCCCTGGCCGAGGTTCAAACTGCCACGCAGAACATTTTGATCGTTGACGGCGCTCAATACCGCGTTCGGTCCTCTGACCGTGACCAGGCTTTCATAAATTTTGCCGTCTGAGCGAGTGCCGATATTGATGTTATAGCCGCCGACCTGACCATTATCTATCAACAGGTTGCCACTTTGATTGCGACCGACGTAAACATTGCCGCTGTAGGCTAAGGGTTCTGTCACTTTGGATTCACCATCGAATATAACGTCGTCGGCCCGAGCAATATCGGCAGATCCGATCAATATCAATGGCGCGGAAAAAAGTGCGAGGTAAACTTTGGAAAGCGGTTTTCTTACCGCTAAGTGATGCGATATTTTATCTTTCATGTTTTCTCTCCGGCCTAATTAACTTAGTACCATCAAAATTATTATTTATATGAAAAATTCAATGTATTAGAGGGTGTAGAGTGCGTAATGCCGCAAACATAAACGGATTGCCATCGAGACGTCAGCTTATTGCCCCCCAGCGCTAATGCCTCAATGCCAAACTTATTAGGCTTGCGGATCAATACTGATTTTCCCCTCGGCTCACGCCCACAGGAGATTATTTATGCGTGACAACCGGGGTACAGCTCGGGGCGGTCAGCGATGGCGCAGATCCTAAAAACCCTGGCATCATCATCGAAGAGCAGTCGAAAATCCGCCCTTTTTCAGTGGTGGCGCGGTAAGAGAGTTTTTGTCCACCCAGTGCGTCGGGTTGGGCGCCGTTAACATTGGTCACGGTAATTTCGTCTGATGAGCCCAGACCCAGCATTTTAGCCGTTTCCGCCTGCAGCAAGGGTATTGCCTGATCGGTTTTCAACGTTGAACAACCGGCGATCAGTAAAGTGACGGCCAGAGCGATAAATGGTTTCTTCATAAATTATCCTTTTCAACCAAACAGATCCAAACGCTGAATGGTTCTATGTTTTACCTTATCCAAATCCCCACATAATATATTTCCCTTTCCTAAACGAAAAAACCCTCCTAAAGTAGGGAGGGTGGATAATAAAAGATCATTGGAACCATCCGATACGTTTATACGAAGGAGATAGCTTTGGGACAGGAATATGCACTGGTCGTTGATGATCATCCTCTGGTGGCAAGTGGTATCGCCAATTTTCTTAATACGCATTGTCGATTTAAACATGTCCACATGGCGACCAACGAAGATCATTGCTATCGCCACATTATGCTAAATGGCCCTCCTCGCTTAATGGTTATAGATTTTTGGTTATCCAATGGCACAGCCCTTAAATTACTTAAAGAAGTGAGTGAGCGTTATTCACAGGTTCGTTTATTAGTAGTCAGTGGCGACGACAACAATGAAATATGGCAAAAGGTGCGAGAGGCCGGTGGCCACGGTTTCGTGCTTAAAAACGAATCTCCTGAATTATTCGCCAAAGCCGTAACCACACTCACCGATAATCGACTATGGTTTCCTCAGGATAATGCGATGGGCGTAGCCTCCGCCCAAAAACATCTGCAAAATTTAAATTTAACACCGCGACAGGTTGAAGTGCTTGCCATGATGTTGCGTGGTTTCCCTAATAAAAGAATAGCTTTGCAACTTTCTATTTCAGAACCCACAGTGAAAGAACACATCAGTAATATTCTGAAAAAAATAGGTGTGAATAGTCGAGTGGAAGCGATCACCCTGCTCCACGGCAGGTCGGGGCCGTTACAATGAAGTTACTTCAATCTTTACAAGATGATGGTATTTCTCCCCGTGCGCAAATCCGTTTGCTGGACAATACCTTTATACGCCTGGTATTTAGCTTCAGCGCAGTACCCTTTGTTGGCATGCCTTTCGCTATTTGGATTTATTTACTGGGTGAACCTCTATGGCCGATTACCATATGGATAGTCTTATATTTGTTCTGCGCTGTCGCCATCAGGTTATGGCATAGCAGCTATAATAAAGAAAAAACAACAAAAGATGCAGAAGTTATTCTTCGCCGCTGGCTACCCCATATCAATAAAGTTGCCTTTGTTCATGGACTGGGTATTTCTTCGTTATATATAATCACGCCACAGATAAACAATTTTGACTTTTTCTTATTATTGAACATCAGTATCGCGGCTATCGTTGCAGCCAACGCCACACATTTAACGCCAGTCATTAGCACCTTTACCCTGTTTTTCTTTTCCTGCTGGAGCATATTGAATATTGGCATCATCTGGCGATTAAATGATGTCATGCTTATTGTGCTGATGCTTAATCTGCTTTATGGGTTCGCCATCTACCGCCACGCATTGAGTTCCCATAAATTCTTTATCCAGCAAGCCCGCCTCGAAGAGGAAAGCTCTCGTCTTGCGGAGCAATTCAGGCAGGCTAAAGAGGAAGCGGAGCAGGCCTTACTGGATAAAAACCAATTCCTTACTACCGCCAGTCATGATTTGCGTCAACCGGTGCACGCCATGGGTTTTTTGATCGAAGCCATCATCCATAAAAACCACGATGTCACGCTCATCCCCCAGCTATTGGATCTGCAGCAAAGCGTAAGATCCGTGCATCTTATGTTTAATTCCTTACTCGATCTCAGCAAGATTGAATCCGGCAATGTCAGCACGGCAACGACCCATGTAGATATTGGTACCCTGCTCGATTCGGTGATTACCCTGTTTCGTGAAGAGGCAAATAGTCGGAAATTGTCATTGCGGGCCTGGCGGCCTAAGCGACGAATTCTCGTGGTGGGCGATCAGCTACTCATCAGGCAATCACTGATTAACCTGATACAAAATGCACTGCGTTATACGCAAAAAGGGGGCGTGCTGATAGCCATCCGTCCACAAGGGAGTGAATGTCTGTTCGAGGTTTGGGATACCGGCGTTGGCATTGCCGACGAAGAGAAAGGCAAAGTCTTTTCCCCCTATTATCGTCCCGAGCTGGCATGGAAAATCGACAGTGCCGGCCATGGATTAGGGCTGGCGGTAGTGGCACGCTGCGCCAAACTGATGAAAGTGAAATACGGCATGCAATCCGTTGAAGGCAAGGGTTCCCGTTTCTGGATGCGCTTCGCCCTTTACAATGGAGAATGCGAGTTACCAGAAAGCGCAAACAGTTACTCAAGTACCCTCACTCCCATCCGCTATGCGCCGTTATACGGTTCCTGCCTGGTGGTGGATGATGACCCGCTGGTGACTTCCGCCTGGTCTAGTTTGATGAGCACCTGGGGCCTCACCGTACGTTGTGCGGCCTGTGCAGAGGAGGCGTTTGCGATTATCGATGAAGGCTTCAGCCCTTTTGCCGTGCTGTGCGATCAACGGCTCCGTTCTGGCGAGAGCGGGTTCGATATCTTGAAAGCGCTGTTTGAACGCCTGCCGAATACCAGCGGTGCCATGGTCAGCGGGGAATTTAACTCGCCCACTTTGCAGGAAGCCGAGCAGGAAGGTTATCTGGTTCTGCGAAAACCGCTGGAACCGGCGAAACTCTATGCATTGCTGTCGCAATGGGCATCCTCCTGTTAGCCAGGAGGCTTTATACCGGTGAACCCATGCCGGAATTTCGTTTCCGCATGGGTCCGACTTCAGAAGAGACATCCCTTTAGATCTCAAGACCGCGCAGCAGGCCTTCAAGGTTTCGCTCGCCAATCCGGGTCTGGGCACCCGCCTTAAGCCCACCGCGAATAAGTTTTTCCGCTGCGGGCCGTGCGAACAGCCCTGCCCAGGCATCGTGCTCACGATAAAAGCCTTCCCGCAGATCCGGTGCAGGCATCGCCTGTTTGGCTGCTGCGATAACGCCCTCGGGCAGTGCCGCGATATTACGAGCCAGCCGATATACGAAGTCATCGAGTTCGGCAGCAGGTAATGCACGGTTGATCCATCCGTAACGTTCCGCCGTAGCCGCGTAGATCAAATCGGCACCCAGGATCACTTCAAGCGCGCGACCACGCGTCATCCGGCTTGTCAGATACTGGGTAGCCCCACCGCCAGGCGTGATACCCATCAAGGCCTCACACTGGGCCAGCCCCGCCAGCCCCTCGGCGGCAAACGCCATATCGGCCGCCGCAACAAACTCTGCCCCACCGCCGCGAGCCAGCCCGGCAAGCTTGACGATCGTGACCTGCGGCTGCTCCCGCAAAAGCTCGCCAAACGCCTGGAACGGATTAAGGCCTTCAGGCGCATGGCGTGCCAGCTCATCGAAAGCGTGCGGCTCATCGATTAAGGTCATGTCGACATGAGCAATAAAAAACTCGGGATTTGCGCTCTGGAATACCAACACTTTCACCTTGGGATCGTGACGAACAGCAACAAGAAAGCGGCTGATCTCCGACATCAAGGACACATCAAGAACATTAACCGGGGGATTGTCGATCGTAATCGTCGATACGCCATGGTCATGGGAAATACTCAGTCTGCCGAAATCTGTATCAGTCATGTCAATTTCCTGGGTGGTTTGCGGGACATTGGCACCGGGTTTGGGTGCTGCTCACTGCATGGTATACTTTGCATACCTAGGGTCAATTACGCACTTTAAGCATCCCAGGGATGCTGGAGGATACCGATGAACCAGACCGATCCGATCTACCGCGCCGACTGCCCAAGCCGCATTATTCTCGACCAGATCGCGGATAAATGGTCAATGATGGTGCTGGAGGTGCTGCGCGAGCCACGGCGCTTCAACGCCATCAAGCGTCGCCTCGATGGCGTCACTCAACGCGTACTGACCCAGACATTACGTAAGCTTGAGCGCAACGGCATGGTAAAACGCAGGGTGTTGGATGGCCGAGTACTGGGCGTCGAATATTCACTGACACCGCTCGGCGAATCGTTGCAGGGGCCGTTCTCTATTTTATTTAATTGGACGCTGGGGAATATGGAGACAATTCAGGACTGCCAGAGAAAATATGATGAGCAAAGCCAACAGGGTGAAAATTGAGGGTGGCAGCCTCAATTCCCTGTGCGATTAATGGCTGCGTACATCCAATAATCTCGTGCCTGCCCGCGCACGCGGCGGTATTGCCTGATTAAACCTTCGCGCTGCATGCCCACCCGCTCCAGGACGGCAATGGACAATATGTTGCTATCAAGGACCGTAGCCTGAACACGCTGAAGGCCCAACGCCGTGTGCGCCCAATGAATCACGGCACGCGCCGCCTCTGTCGCCAACCCCCGACCACAGTGGCTCGGGTCAAGATCGTAGGCAATTTCCGCCCGGCCATGATCGCGGGATATTTCGTTCAACCCTACCGTGCCGAGCAAACTGTCACTCGGATCCACAATGGCCCAACGAAGAGAGTCTTTGCCTTCGGCATAGTCAGCAATCAGCTTTTCGAGGTTGGTCGGCCCGACGTCCCCCCAACTGGTATGTTCAATCACGCCAGGTTTACTCAAATACGCCGACCATGCATCAACATCGTCTAATCTCAGCGGCCTTAATGACGCGTAAAGCTCGTCAGGTAACGGTATTCGTGTTGGCAATGTCGTCATAGAACCTCCAGCGGGTCTTTCAAAACCTGGCGGTCGAGCTAACCGCCGATACAGAGATATACAGTACTTTGGTTTAAATGCGTTGTGAACTTATGCCAGATAATTCCATAAAAAGCCCCTCACATAATAAAAAAATCCCGCAGTTACGCGGGATTAGATGTTATGGCTGTTATTTAGCGCCAGTCTAGACCGGCCACTAAATCATTCCCACTCGATTATGAATTGACTAACAAAATTCATATAAAACAAATGATTAATCCGTGACGAAATCGAAAAACCATTAAAAATGCCATGCACAGAAAAAAACGCTCAAGAAGTCGGATAAGCCATTATCGCGGCAAAGGCTACGGATAGCTGCCTCTCTATCCACATTATCATCACAAACAACCTCGCCAGCAGCGCCAACGAATAAGACGGATCGGCCTATAAAAGCTCTGCCATTGCCTCATCGTGATTCAGGTATTTCATCAATCCCCCCATTCCCAAGCCTCAAGAATAGCCTGCTCAGGTCACCACAAGGCCGATACTACCTGTCACAACTGACAAAAACCGGCCTTTAGCGGTCGAGCGTGGCGGGGCATTCATGAACCATTTCGCCGCTCAAACCATAATAGCGATGCAGTTAAGTTAAGGAGTTGACGTGAAACTCTCAAAATTGAAGTGCCGGGAATTATGCTTTTAGAAGTGAGACCCATAGAGTATCTTTGTTCTCCTCTAGTCAAACTTTGTTGTCGGTATATCAAAGTGCCGCGCGGTGCACGAACTAAACGAAAATGGATGATTTCTAGGATGTTGATAAGCCAACGTGATGATCATAAGCAGAACTTTTCTCGTACCCGGAACCTTGCCGATTCTCTTTCGGCAGTGACAGATACAACGGCCTCTCTTTCAGCGTTTGGCCCTTCGCTGCTTCGATTTTATGCAGTCGAGTCTGGCCTGAAATATTTATTGAACCGTGTTGAGAAAGTGCCGTTTAGCTATGAAGTGGACGACCTAAACATTGCTCCTGATTCTACTGCAGGTTTTCCATCAAAGGTCGAGAAATACTCCCATAATCTCCCTCGAATGCTAAGTAGGCTTAAGGTCTCTGCCGCTTCAGTTCCTGTTCCCACAGGCCCTTTTAAAGTAACGCAAGGCTACAACGGTGGTCAGCAATTTGACTTAGGTGGGGCGCATGAAGCATGGCGGTATGGCCTGCAAACTGACCCAGATGATCAAGCTTTACTTGAAGCGTTTCTATCGCATGCCATCTCGTATATTGAGGCTGAAATACAATGAATTTTAGCGAATTATCAACACTGCCGATACTTTCATGGATTGATGTTGCGAGAAGACTTTCAGCAGCGCCAATGAGAGGGAGCATCAATAAATCAACCCAAGATGATCCGCCACTTGGACTTATCGCCTCTGAGGTTTTCTGGACAGGACTGACCCTAACCTTAGAGGGTCCAGAGAACGTCGAAGGAGTTAATCAGTGGCTACGGGGTATTTTCGGCACATGGCTAATTTTTAACGATGAAGTTCCGTCGATACGACTTGACGGCCCATCTGCTAGATCTCTTTTACGAATAACTTACGAATTTTCAGGTGTCAGCAAATCTAAATCAGTATTTAGACCAAGCGCGTCACTTGAAGGCAATCGACCTTACGCAATTGAATATCCGGTACGCGACTGCACGTCCCCCACAGTTGTTGCATTTCACAGCGTGAAGGGAGGTGTCGGACGTACCACGGCTGCGATGGCTTTCGCGCAGAACATGATTTCCATTCTAGGCGCTACTGAAACAGTACTGTTTGTAGATGCTGACTTCGAAGCCCCCGGTGCCAGCTACCTCTATCGAACACGCAAACCAGAGGTTAGCATCTCACTTGAAGATCTAATGGCTATAGCGCACGCAGATGCGTCTGCGGATCTTAGTTCAACTATTGACTTCGTGGCTGCACAAATGCTGGATCAGCGTATAGGTAACGTATTTGTTCTGCCAGTAAAGCGCCTACTCGACGACCTAACGGGGTTCACTATAAGACCTGAGCACTTGGTTAACGCGCGCCGCAACCAACCTTATCTTATTGTAGATCTTATCCGTAAGCTCGCGGAAAAATTGAGCTGCAAACTTGCTGTTGTAGACCTTCGTGCTGGGCTAGTGGATATCGCGATTCAGTTTTTGACTGACCCAACAGTTGAGCGCGTCTTCGTGTCTACGGCAAGCGGACAGTCAATTAACGCATTAAAAGGAATGCTCCACACAATTGGGCAGGTCGAAAAACAAGCCGGCGAGGCTGGCCGGCAACCTTTTGTATTAATCAATCAGATTCCCCGACTGCAGTACGATGACCCCGTATTTCGAGGGAAATTACAGGCCCAGTTAGAAGTCCAGGCAGAAAAATCATTCTTTGTCCCGCAAACTTTAGATGATCAACACGAATTCACGGTAACTCCCGCTCGAGAGAGTTCGCTTGTATTTGGCTTTCACTTTCACACTTCCGATCTTGTTGCCTCTGCTGACGACTGGGAGACCTATGTGACAGATCTGAAAAAGACAGGCTTTTCTACTAGCTTAAAGTCTGAAATGGAGAGCTGGGTAGTTGGGCGCCGAATTGTGACCCCTAACATTCCAACACGAACAGAGTTGAAAATTGCCGCAGGTGACCGTGCAAATGCCTGCTCCATGCTTGCGAATTTTGCGAACGAATTTGAGTTTGCGGAGACAGTAAAAAGTATACAGAGTCCTTTAATTACTCCTCCGCTACAACGCTTACTTGGTGACTTTGTTCAACATCCACCCATTGCGGTTATGGAAGGCACTAAGGGAACAGGCAAGACTCTGACTTTTCGGTATCTTTTAGAACATAAGACTTGGGCTAGAGCAACAGCTGCAGTGGGAGGGGCTCAGGCACCAGCATTTGAAGGCCTATTGCTACCTGTCCTTGGGTCGATCAATAGCTCGGAGAGCATGCAAAGTCTTGTTGCAGAGGGGCGAGCTCAAGTAGCTACGCGGCTGGGCAATCCTTCACCTGGTCTTTTTTCTGCTACAACAACTAAGATTCGTGAGGGTATCAACTCAAATTGGGACATTACTAAATGGACCGATTTTTGGCTTACATCAATTGCGCAAGCGACTGGGTTCGATAGCTGGGAAACTTTCGTAGAAGCGGTCCGGACCTCTGAAATGGTTCGACCAGTTGCAATGTTTGAAGGCCTCGAAGAGGTATTTACCAACCCTTACACCGAAGAGGTGCAAGCAGATGCGTTGAGGGCTCTTCTTCGTGAGATACCGATCCGGCTGCGAGAGGAGGCAGGACGTCCAATCGGCGTGCTAATCTTCGTGCGCAGCGATATGGTAGAGGCGGTAATTGAACAAAATGTCCAGCAATTTAGAGCCTCTTACCGCAGCTACGCGCTAACGTGGCTCGACATTGACATTCAAGAGCTTGCTGTCTGGCTTGTGGGTAACAGTGGAGCTTTACCAGATCTCTGGAGTTCAGATTGGCGACTTCGCTCCGAGCTCCAGCGAGAGGCTGACTTACAGCAGATATGGGGAATGAAATTAGGAAGCGACTCAAGCAGAGAGGCTAGATCGACCGAATGGGTACTTGCTGTCTTGACTGATCTCACTGGTCGTTTGACTGCACGTGATCTTGTCAGGTTCATGCATACGGCTGCTCTAGGTGCGCGTGAACAAGTAGCTAATGACCGCCTACTATCTCCAAGCTCAATGCGTAAAGCAGTTGAATATACGAGCAAACAAAAGGTTGACGAGTATCCGAAGGAAGTTCGTGAACTTCTACCCATCTTTGATAAGCTTAAATCACTCCAGAGCCTGACAACTCCCTTTGATCGTGCTGAAGCTGCCGCAAACGGCATAGAAGCAAAAGAACTGGATATTCTTGAAAAATATGGCGTTGCCTATTCCGAAGATGGGAGCTTTGAGGTTCCAGAGCTGTTCAGGGTTGGACTAAATATGAAACGAAAGGGTGCGCGGCCAAACATCATTAGTCTTACACGTAAAGCGAGAGAAAGAGCGAGAGCGTAGAGTTAGTGAAGCTAACTCTGCAGCACAAAGACGGATCTAGGCGCCAATAGCTGCCTCTTACGGGCCTCCGTTATTGGCAAAACCAGCTGTTAATGAGATCACCCTTTATCCATGGCATCCTCGCGGATGCCATGCGTCAATTGTTCAACCAGATTAAGCGCTTCAATCACAGCCTCACGTTTGATCACCAACCGCTGCCCAGATTTATACCGTGTGTCACCGGTTTTCCGGATGTAATCATCATCGACAACGCCTTGTGTATGAGCGAGCAGATGACGCTGTTGGAAGGCAATTGTCAGTTGTTCCATCTCAACGGCCGTAAGATGCTTATCGTAACCGCCCCCTATCGCGGCAGCCCAAAGAACTGAACCCTCGGCAAGATTCTGAAATGCGTTGCGCCGGGCCTTCGCTGTCGGTGCTATGCGCGCGTGAAGCGCTTCTGCAACCCTCTGGAATGCCGTCACCGCGTTCTGCAAAGCGCTCTCAACGATCAGACGACACGTGTTCTCAGCAGTGTCTGCGTCTGCAATAGCAGCTCTGATGGCGTCAACCGCTTCAAGCGACTGCCGGATGCCCTGAACCGTGAGATCGAATACAAGTTCCGCCGCGTTTGCCCCACAAGACGGGCAGAAGTACGCCGCCCCGACAACGGCATACCGACATCCGCATTCACCACAGGTGATCTTGAGACGCATGGGTGCTGCCGCGGCATAGGGGATCGGGACATGTTGAGGTCTACTGTCCACCTTCATGCTCATCGAGATGAATCCCCCCTTAGGCTGCCTCTGATTAAATCTTTGCGCGTCAAGGCGAAGTGCACCACCTAAAGTCGCTTGAACCTTCGCCAGAGCAACGTCCCGCGCGTGATTCAGCTGTTCCTGCGTCCACCACTTCTGAGCATCAGCCGTATAGCCGCAGAACGGACAAAATACCTCCTCGTCCCTAACCTTGCCCTTCCAATCTGCCATAAGAACCTTGAACTGAGCTAAGCATTCTGGCGCGGGACATTCGCGATCAAAGTAATCGTCATCGTCTGTGGAGATTGCGACGGTAGATTTTTCGTCGCCAAGCTTTTTTAATGCGCGGATTGTTTCTTCAAACATCGCCAGTCTCCCAGCAGAGGCACCGTGAGTAAGCACTTTATCCCACCTAAGCTAGCATCACCGCCCCAATGATAACTGCTCGCTAGGGGTTGTAAGAGCGATGGTCGGGCAAGACACCATGCTAGCAACGGCATCATGGTCAGGTCGTACCATCTACCATGCCATAAAAACAGGGTTCTAGGCGATGCGAAAATTTGCCAAAAAATGTGAGGTCGAAAACGCAAAAAGCCCGCAATGACGCGGGCTTCAGTTTTTTATGCCATTTGCTACCGGTCTAAGCCGGACGTGGGGTCATTCCCACTCAATGGTAGCCGGTGGCTTGCCGCTGATGTCATAAACGACGCGGGAAATGCCGTTCACTTCGTTGATGATGCGGTTGGACACGCGGCCGAGGAAATCGTACGGCAGGTGCGCCCAATGCGCGGTCATAAAGTCGATGGTTTCCACTGCGCGCAGTGAAACAACCCAGTCGTATTTACGGCCATCGCCCATCACGCCCACCGAGCGCACCGGCAGGAATACGGTGAATGCCTGGCTGACCTTGTTGTACAGATCGGCCTTGTGCAGTTCTTCGATGAAGATAGCATCGGCACGGCGCAGCAGGTCGCAATACTCTTTCTTCACTTCGCCCAGCACGCGCACGCCCAGACCTGGCCCCGGGAACGGGTGGCGGAACAGCATGTCGTACGGCAGGCCCAGTTCCAGACCAATTTTGCGCACTTCGTCTTTGAACAGCTCTTTCAGCGGTTCGACCAGGCCCAGCTTCATTTCTTTCGGCAGGCCGCCCACGTTGTGGTGCGACTTGATCACGTGCGCTTTGCCGGTGGCAGAAGCGGCGGATTCGATCACGTCCGGGTAGATGGTGCCTTGCGCCAGCCATTTCACGTCGGCTTGCTTGCAAGCTTCTTCGTCGAACAGCTCAACGAACACGCGACCAATGATCTTGCGCTTGGCTTCCGGCTCATCAACACCGGCCAGGGCGTTCAGGAAGCGATCTTCAGCCGCTACGTGAACGATGTTCAGGCCGAAGTGGTCACCAAACATTTCCAGCACCTGGTCGGCTTCGTTCAGGCGCAGCAGGCCGTTGTCGACAAACACGCAGGTCAGGCGTTTGCCAATGGCACGGTGCAGCAGCATGGCGGTAACGGAAGAGTCTACGCCGCCGGACAGGCCGAGGATCACGTGGTCTTCACCAACCTGCTGACGAATGCGCTCTACCGCATCTTCAATGATGGTGGCCGGGGTCCACAGGGCTTCACACTGGCAGATATCCAGTACGAAACGCTCCAGCATACGCTGGCCCTGACGGGTGTGGGTCACTTCCGGGTGGAACTGCACGCCGTAGAAGCGTTTTTCTTCGTTGGCCATAATGGCAAACGGGCAGGTATCAGTGCTGGCAACGGTCACGAAGTCAGCCGGGATAGCGGTCACTTTGTCGCCGTGGCTCATCCACACGTCCAGCAGCGGTTTGCCGGCCGGGCTCAGGGCGTCTTCGATGTCACGCACCAATGCGCTTTCGGTGGTGATTTCCACCTGGGCATAACCGAACTCACGCTCGTTGGAACCTTCTACCTGGCCACCCAACTGCATCGCCATGGTCTGCATGCCGTAGCATACGCCCAGCACCGGGACACCGGCGGTGAACACGTATTCTGGCGCGCGCGGGCTGTTGGCTTCGGTAGTGCTTTCCGGGCCGCCGGACAGGATGATGCCGCTTGGATTGAATTCGCGGATTTGCTCTTCGCTAACGTCCCAGGCCCACAGCTCACAGTAAACGCCGATTTCGCGCACGCGGCGTGCTACCAGTTGAGTGTATTGCGAACCAAAATCCAGAATAAGGATGCGATGCTTATGGATATTTTTTGTCATGTGAGGCGAATTCCAGCAACAGAGAAAAAGAGCGAAAATAGTGTTTTCGGGGTGAAGCGTTACCGCCCCACCCCGGCTTCTCCCGCAAGAGAAGTTAAAGCATTAACCCATGCGGTAGTTCGGTGACTCTTTGGTGATAGTCACGTCATGCACGTGGCTTTCCTGAATACCGGCGCCGCTGATGCGCACAAATTCAGCCTTGGTGCGCAGCTCGTCGATGGTGCCGCAACCGGTCAGACCCATGCAAGAGCGCAGGCCGCCCATTTGCTGGTGAACAATGGCTTTCAGCATGCCTTTGTAAGCCACGCGGCCTTCGATACCTTCCGGCACCAGTTTGTCGGCGGCGTTATCGGTCTGGAAGTAACGGTCGGAGGAACCTTTGGACATCGCGCCCAGTGAACCCATACCGCGATAGGATTTGAACGAACGGCCCTGATACAGCTCGATTTCGCCCGGAGATTCTTCGGTACCCGCCAGCATGGAGCCGACCATCACACAGGATGCACCCGCCGCGATAGCTTTGGCGATGTCACCGGAGAAACGGATGCCGCCGTCGGCGATAACCGGGATACCGGTACCTTCCAGCGCTTCAACCGCGTCGGCGATAGCGGTGATCTGCGGTACGCCAACGCCGGTAACGATACGAGTGGTACAGATGGAGCCAGGGCCGATACCCACTTTCACTGCGCTAACGCCGGCATCAGCCAGCGCTTTGGCGCCTGAAGCGGTCGCGACGTTACCGCCAACGATCTGCAGGTCCGGGTATTTGGCGCGGGTTTCACGAATGCGCTGCAATACGCCTTCGGAATGGCCGTGGGAGGAGTCAATCAGCAGGACGTCAACACCGGCAGCGACCAGCGCATCAACACGCTCTTCGTTACCTGCACCAGCGCCAACCGCAGCACCAACGCGCAGACGGCCATGCTCGTCTTTACAGGCGTTAGGCTTGCGTTCCGCTTTTTGGAAGTCTTTGACGGTGATCATACCCAGCAGATGGAACTGGTCATCTACCACCAGCGCTTTCTCAACGCGTTTTTCGTGCATTTTCTGCAGCACGACTTCACGCGCTTCACCTTCTTTCACCGTGACCAGGCGCTCTTTCGGCGTCATCACGGCGGTTACAGGCTGGTTCAGATCGGTGACGAAGCGGACGTCACGGCCGGTAATGATGCCAACCAGTTCGTTTTCTTCGGTCACTACCGGGTAGCCGGCAAAGCCGTTACGCGCGGTCAGTTCTTTCACTTCTTTCAGGGTGGTGGTCGGTGTTACGGCCTGTGGGTCAGTGACCACGCCGCTTTCATGTTTTTTCACGCGGCGGACTTCTTCAGCCTGACGCTCGATGGACATGTTTTTGTGGATGAAGCCTAAACCGCCTTCCTGCGCCAACGCGATAGCCAGATTGGCTTCGGTAACGGTATCCATGGCTGCGGACAGCATAGGGATGTTCAGGTGGATGGTTTTGGTCAATTGGGTGCCGAGCTCAGCGGTATTAGGCAGAACCGTAGAGTGAGCTGGAACCAGGAGAACGTCGTCGAATGTCAGTGCTTCTTTTGCGATGCGTAGCATGGGCAATATCTCACCAGAGTGGGCTGTGAAAAAGATAAAATATTGCCGCGGCATTATACAGAGCGTAATCGGTTGCCTCCAGCACTTTCTCACAAAAACTCTTGATTACCTTTTTCAGCCATGTAGTATCGACCAATTAAGTGCTTGTTTTGAAATTTGATCTGGGTCACATGCCGCTACCTGTTTCGCCGTCTATTTTTACCGTAAGCCGCCTGAATCAGACGGTTCGACAGCTGCTGGAAATGGAAATGGGCCAGATTTGGCTCTCCGCAGAGATTTCCAACTTCTCCCAACCCTCTTCCGGCCACTGGTATTTCACGCTGAAAGACGATCGTGCTCAGGTCCGTTGCGCGATGTTCCGCAACACTAACCGCCGCACCACTTTCCGTCCGCAGAATGGCCAACAGGTTCTGGTTCGCGCCAGCATTACGCTGTATGAACCCCGCGGCGACTACCAGCTGATTGCCGAAAGCATGCAACCTGCCGGTGACGGCCTGTTGCAACAGCAGTTCGACCAGTTGAAACAGCGCCTGAGCGCCGAAGGCCTGTTCGACCAACAGTTCAAGCAACCCTTGCCCAGCCCAGCCAAACGCGTTGGGGTCATTACCTCCGCCAGCGGTGCGGCGCTGCACGATGTACTGCAGGTGCTGCAACGGCGCGACCCTTCACTGCCTATTATTATTTACCCCACTTCGGTGCAGGGTGCAGAAGCACCATTGCAGATTGTGCGTGCCATCGAAACGGCTAACCGCCGCGACGAGTGTGACGTGCTGATCGTCGGCCGTGGTGGCGGTTCGCTGGAAGATCTGTGGAGTTTTAATGACGAACGCGTGGCGCGGGCAATTTTCGCCAGCCGCATTCCGATCGTCAGCGCCGTCGGCCATGAAACAGACGTCACCATTGCCGACTTTGTCGCCGACCTGCGTGCGCCAACCCCTTCTGCCGCCGCCGAACTGGTCAGCCGCAATCAGCTGGAGCTGCTGCGCCAGTTGCAGTCCCAGCAGCAGCGGATGGAAATGGCGATGGATTACTATCTGGCCCAGCGCCAGCAACAGTTCACCCGCATCAACCACCGTTTGCAGCAACAGCATCCGCACCTGCGCCTGGCGCGTCAGCAGACGCTGCTGTTCAAACTGCAGCGCCGGTTGGAAGAAGGCATGCAGAACCAACTGCGGGTCTCTTCACGCCGCAGCGAGCGGGCGCAACAGCGCTTGGCACAGATGCAGCCACAGGCACGCATTCATCGCTATCAGCAACGCGTGCAGCAGCAGGAATACCGACTGCAGCAGGCGCTGGAGCGGCAGCTCAACGCCTGGCGTCAACGCTTTGGCGTGGCCTGCAGCCAGCTTGAGGCGGTCAGCCCACTGGCAACACTGGCGCGTGGCTACAGCGTGACGCAAACCCCACGCGGCGAACTGCTGAAAACCACCAAACAGGCGCAGGTAGGTGAATTGCTGAAAACCCGTCTGCAGGATGGCTGGGTGGAAAGCGAAGTCAAAACCATTACCCTGGCCAAAAAGCCGCGCAAAAAGCGCGCGGCCGAATAACTCCGCTTATTCCAGCGTAAAACTGTCGCCGGGCACGCCGTTGATCCACAACTCGCGCGCTTCTCCGGCAGGCAAGCTGAAGGTCAGGGTGCGCCATGCCGGTTTAAAGCGGCCCTCGGTAGTAATGTTCAGCGTGATGCGCTGATTGTCACTGAGCATCTCCCAGCGCAGCCACAGCGCGTCGCCCTGCTGCCAGCCATAACTTTCCCCGTCGTCTTCGAATAACAGCCCAGAAGCGCTGCCACAGCCTTTTAGCGGATACAATTTAAGCTCACGTCGATCGTCTGCCGTTACGTCAACATGTGCCAGGCGGGATGACAACGGCAATGCCGCACCGGCACGCACCAGCAGCGGCAAGCGCTCCAACGGGGCTTCCAATACCACCGTCTGACCGCCACTGAACCATTGGCCGCTGTAGAAGCAATACCAGCCATCGCCGTTATCCGGTAAATACACCGGCCGCTGGCGTTGCCCCTGCTCCACTACGCTGGCCACCAGCAGATCGCGACCAATCATAAAATCATCGGTTTCTTTCAGGGTCTGCTCGTCATGTTCATGGTCGAGGAAGGTCGGACGCAGCATCGGCTCGTCGTCGGCACTGGCCTGCCACAACAGGGTGTAGAAATACGGCATCAGTCGGTAACGCAGGTTAATCGCCTCGCGCACCGCCGGGGTGGCGGCCGGATACATCCAGGGTTCGTTAACCGTGGCGTCGTCATTCCAGGAGTGAATGGTAAAACGCGGATGCATCACGCCGTTTTGCACCCAGCGCACCAGGAGTTCTGCGTCCGGCTTGTCACCGGAAAAACCGCCGACGTCATGCCCCAGGTTATACAGGCCGGACAGACTCATGCCCAATCCCATGCGAATGTTGTAACGCAAAGTCTGCCAGTTGGTGCGGTTGTCGCCGCTCCAGGTCTGCACATAGCGCTGCATGCCGGCGCAACCGGAGCGCGAAATCAGGTAGGGCCGCAGCTCGGGAGCAAAGCGTTGCTGAGCCTCCATTGAAGCGCGCATCATCAGTAGCGGCATCACCGGGCGAATGTGCTTGATGGCGATAGGCGTGCCAAAACCGTGGCAACGCGCCTCCCCGTCCCATACTTCATATTCGTTATTGTCATTCCAGGTGGAATCGATGCCCATCTCCAGCAGTTGCTGCGTCACGCCCTGCTGCCACCATTGCACCGCCGCTGGATTGGTGAAGTCGAGGTGCGAGCCTTCGTCATCCCAAAAGCTGGAGCGCTCCGGCCGGTCACTTTCGGAATCCCGGATAAACAGCCCCTGATCCGCCGCCTGCTGATACTGTGGATGATCCTGCAACAGGCACGGCTTGATGTTGGCCGCCAGCTTTAACCCGGCATCATGAAACGCCTGGCTCAGTTGTTTGGGCTGCGGCACCTTGTCGTAGTTCCAGTTGAACACGTAGCGCTTATTGCCGATCGAGGTGTAACCCGATGACAGCTGGAACGAGTCGCAGGGAATATCATGCTGGCGGCAGAGCTGAATAAACTGCTGTAGCTGCTGCTGGGCGTCCGGCGCATCGGTGTAATGCATGGTGGAGCCGCTGTAGCCCAGGCTCCATTTCGGCCCAAAGTGAGTCTTGCCAGTCAGGCGCACAAACGCCTTGGTCACGTCCAGTACCTTGGGGCCGAGGAACAGGTAATAATCCAGATCCCCCGCTTCGGCCTGATAGCGGCGATAGGCCAGATGGTAGTTGTCGATCTCGTTGCCCAGATCCAGCCAGCAACTGCTCAGGTTGTCGTAAAACAGCCCGAAACTGGCCTCTTCCCCACGGGTGATGGTGAAGGGAATGTGCTTGTAAAGCGGATCGGTGCTGGCGGCGTTGTAGCCCATGGCGTCCAGGTTGCGCATTTCAAAGCGACGGCCGCTACGCTCCAAATCACCGGCCTTCTCACCCAGGCCATAATAACGCTCACTAGCCTGACGGCGCTGATAGTGGGCCACGCCGTCGCCATGCGGGTTCAACAGGTAAGCGCTGGTTGGCCGATCGGCGGCCAGCGGGCGCCATTCACCGGCGGCGTTGCAGTGCTCCCATTCCAGCCACAGCGGCTGATGCACGGTAACGCGCAGTGCAGACGTCGTTACCACCAGCCGATCGTCATGTTGCTGCAACTGGTAACCCGGCAGGCCGAAGCCGGCCACGCTCAACCGGTCACGCCCTTCCCAGGGCACGTCATTCTGCGGTGCGATGCTCCAGGTGCGATCCAGCGCCAATTCGCCATTGCGTTTAATCAACACGCGGAACAGGTCGTTTTCCAGCACGTACAGGCAGAACAGGTGACGTTCGTCGACCAACAGCTCAATGCGATCGGCATACTGACCGCTCAACATCCAGTTTTTTAAGGTTTTCATAGGTATCCAACTTAACTATTGAGTGTTTTTTTACCGCCGCGTTCGGCGATTAAGGCAATCAGGAATACGGCACCGATCAGGTCGAAGAAGCCCATGGCGATAAACAGCGGATTGAAACCGACGGTATCGGAGACCGCGCCGATCAGCAGCGTGAACAGGAAGCTGGCGATCCAGGCGCTGGAGCCGCGCATACCGTTGACCGTCGCTACCTGATTTTTATCAAATGATTCCACCACCAGCGCGCTGAGCATGCAGGAGATCACCTGATGGCCGAAACCGCCGATCGAGATCAGAGCGATCGCCACGTAGGGATCTTTGGTGATCGCGACGAACGCCAGCGAGACCATCATGAATGCGCCGGTCACCGAGCTGGCAACCACCGAGTTGACGCGGCTGCAGCCAAACCATTTACGGTACAAAGTGGTGAGATAGCCGCTGGCGACGCTGCCGATGTCCGCCGCCAAAAACGGCAGCCAGGCAAACATGGCGATATGTTTTAAATCCATACCGCGTTCGGTAGCCAAATACAGCGGCACCCAGAAACTGAATACCGCCCAGGCCGGCTCGGCGAGAAAGGCCGGAATGGCAATGCCGTAGAACTTTTTGTTGCGGCAAAGAATGGCCAGCGACTTGAGGAAAGGCAGTCGGGGTAACTCCGGCTCGTTGTCTTCGCGGATCAGATCCAGCTCCTGCTGGCTCAGATTGGGGTGCTGCTGCGGCGAGTGGTAGAACCGCCACCACAGCAGCACCCAGAGCAATGCCAGCGCGCCGGAAAACAGGAAAGCGCCCTGCCAGCCAAAGGAGACGTGGGCAATAACGATGATCGGTGGTGCCAGCATGGCGCCGATAGAAAACCCGACGCCTGCCCAACCGGCGGCGATGGGCCGTTCCTTTTTCGGGAACCAGTCGGAAATCGCCTTGGCGTTGGCCGGCGTGGCCGCCGCTTCTGCTCCGCCCATAAAGAAGCGCAGGATCGCCAGTTGCACCCAGGTGCCGGCCCCGGCATGCATCATGCAAACCACCGCCCAGATGCTGGCGCAGATCAGGAACCCCATCTTCAGGCCAATCACATCGATCAGCCAGCCGCAGATCGGCTGAAACACCGTATAGGCCAGTTGGAACGACGCCACCACCCAGGAATACTGCTCGGTGGTCATGTTGAGGCTGGTTTTCAGCTCCGGCGCCAGGATACCCAGCGAGTTGCGAGTGATGTAGTTAACCGTGACACCCAGCAGAAACAGCGCCAGCATCCACCAGCGCAGTGATTTAAATTTACGCCGGCCGCTGTCGACGACCGTCTGATTAATTTCCACACTCATCTGTCTTCTCTCCACGACGGCTGCCCGGTGACACAGCGCGTTTTTTGGTAGGGTACGTTTGGCTAGCGAAGGTATGTGGGGGGTTAAATTGCATTGCGCTTCCCAGAAGCAGGCGCCTCACCTTCACAACCACATGATTTATTTTCATTTTATTTATAATCCAGTCCATTAATTGGACTGATAAATCTATAAAGTTGGCATACCAATTCAGACTAGCCAGCCGGAAGCGTGAGCGAAACGTGGTTTTTTGCAAAAATTTTCATACAAAGGATAAAAGCTCGCCATAATGGCTACCAAAGCCTGACAGTACGCTGAAAAAATGCAGTGAAAATATTTTCATCGCCAAATTTGAAGGAGATCACAGAATGAACGGAAAGCTGAAAATACAGGAAATCGCCCACCAAACCGGGTTGTCGATCAGCACCGTTTCACGCGTTTTAGCCGGCAAATCCAATACCAGTGCCGAAGCCCGCCAGAAGGTGCTGGCCTGCGCGCAACAGAAAGGGATCCTGCAGGGAATTTCCAGCGGCCGACTGATGCTGAACAGCGTGATGGTCTTCGCGCCACAACGCGCCTTTGACGTACGTACCGATATTTTTTACTACAAGGTGATCCAGGGCATTACCGCTGCACTGGCAGAACATGAGGTGCGTATTCGCTATTGTGGGCTTGAAGAACTGCACAGCGACGGCGCGCTGTTTCTGGAGAAGATGAGCGATCCGCAGACCCAGGCGGCGCTGATTATCGGTATCGATGACGAGCATATCCACCAGTTAGCCGCCGATCTGAATAAACCCTGCGTGCTGATTAACTGCAGCGACCGGCAAATGCGGCTCGATAGCGTGTCACCCGACCATCAACTGATTGGCGAATTCTCCGCCAATTACCTGTTCCAGCAGGGCCACAGCCATATTCTGAACCTGCAGTGCCTGCGTCGGCACACCATGGAGCTGCGGCTGGCGGGCATTAAACAAGCCTATGCGCGGCACAATATCGCCTTCGACGAGGGCCGCCATCTGGTCACCACCTCCGGTTTCGGTAGTGAAGAGGCCGAACAGGCACTCACCACCTTTATCAACCGGGTCAGTCAGCGCTCACAACTGCCGACGGCCATTCTTGCCGGTGGCGACTATATGGCGGTCGGCGCGGTCAAGGCACTCAACAAATTGCAGTTGAGCGTACCCGGCGATATTTCGGTGATGAGCACCGACGGTTTTAATCTGGCGGAAATTCATGACGTGCCGCTCACCTCGGTGCATGTGCCGCGCGACGAGCTGGGTTATGAGGCCATTCAACTCCTGCAGCGCCGCATGCTGCGCGCCGATGCGCCCCCGTGCAACCTGCTGCTGCACGGCAAACTGGCGGTTCGCGCCTCGGTCAAACGCGTCAGTCCCCATAAAACCAGCCCGGCGGTCAGCACTCACGATCACCGCCTTTACGATGTCTGAACTACACTTAGTGGCTGAATCCTTATAGATACCCTGTTGCTTGAAAGATGACGGGTAAAATTTTTTGCCTAAGGAGAGCCACTATGCCGACCCTAACCGCACGATCGGTCATCCCCCCTTATATGCTGCGCCGGATCATCGAGCACGGCAGCCTGCCGCAGCGCGACTGCGCATTACACACTCTAAACCACGTTCAAAGCCTGCTCGGCAACAAGCCGTTGCGCGCTCCCGGGGCGAAAACCTCGACCGGCGGTGAAGTTATCCGCGATATTTTTGATGCCGAGAACGGTACCCAACTGCCGGGTAAACAGGTGCGTAATGAGGGCCAGGCCAGTAATCATGACGTAGCGGTGGATGAAGCCTATGACTATCTCGGCGTCACCTACGATTTCTTCTGGCAGGCATTCAAACGCAACTCGCTGGACAACCGGGGCCTGCCGCTGACCGGCAGCGTGCATTACGGCAAGGAATACCAGAACGCCTTTTGGAACGGCCAGCAAATGGTCTTCGGCGACGGTGACGGCGAAATCTTTAACCGCTTTACCATCGCCATCGACGTAGTCGGCCACGAACTGGCGCACGGCGTGACCGAAAGTGAAGCCGGGCTAATTTACTTCCAGCAGGCCGGGGCGCTGAATGAGTCGCTGTCTGACGTCTTTGGTTCTTTGGTCAAGCAGTTCCACCTCAAGCAAACCGCGGATAAGGCCGACTGGCTGATTGGCGAAGGTCTGCTGGCAAAAGGCATCAACGGCAAGGGCCTGCGTTCGATGTCGGCGCCCGGTACCGCCTACGACGATCCGCTGCTGGGGAAAGATCCGCAGCCGGCCGACATGAAAAACTACATTCAGACCAAAGAGGATAACGGCGGCGTTCACCTCAACTCCGGTATTCCCAACCGCGCCTTCTATCTGGCAGCCACCGCTCTGGGCGGCTTTGCCTGGGAGAAAGCCGGTTACATCTGGTACGACACTCTTTGCGACAAGGCACTGCCGCAGGACGCTGACTTCGCCATCTTTGCCCATACCACGGTGAAACATGCCAAACAGCGCTTCGACAGTACCGTGGCGGATAAGGTACAGCAGGCCTGGCACCAGGTGGGGGTTGAGTAATGAAACCCTTGCCGGCACTCAATCAGAATACGGTCATTGAGCTGGCGCGTGAAGGCGGCTTCGCCTTTATTCCCAAACTGGCGGGCCAGCGGCGCATTGCGCTGGCCGACATTACGCCAGAGCAACGGCAGCGCCTGAATCAACTGTTGAACCAGGCGCTGCCCTACGCCCAGGAAGAGGGACAACCGGACTCACCCGGCTGCGGTGACCAACGTTATTTTCGCGTGCAGATCAGCTACTACAGTCAGGCCCTGTGCAGCGAAATCGTACTGCTGATCCCGGAAGCCAGCGCCCCGCAGGCGTTGGTCGACCTGTGGAAAACCGGTCAGGTGGATGAGTGAATGCTTACAACGGCTGATAGCTGAATAACACCCGCTTTTTGGATATCAACCCATGGCCATTCTGGCACAGGTAGTCCACCGCGCCACAGGCTTTAAGCTCTTGTAACGGCTGCCCGCAATCCGGGCAGTGGGCCAACTGTTGATAATCGCTGTTACAAGCGGCGCAATGGTAGTGACCATTCACCCACTCCATCGTTTGATCGCATTGCGGGCACTGCGCTTCCATAGTCACTCCCAGATTAAATCACGCCCCATGAGCGCAAGAAATAAATGCCCAGCGCGGTAGTGAAAAACGAGCCTACGGTGGTGATAGCAATAATATTCGCCGCCAGCGTGGCATTGCCCCCCATCGCACGCGTCATCACGTAGCTGCCAGAAGCCGTAGGCGTAGCCGAGAACAGGAAGATAATCCCCAACGCCGCGCCGTGAAAACCGCACAGCCAGCCACTCAGCGTCATTATCACCGGCACGACAAACAGCTTGGCCGAAGAGGACAGCGCCGCCACGTTGGACGAACGAAACATGGCGCGCAGATCCAAACTGGCCCCGGTGCACAGCAATGCCAGCGGCAACGACAGTGCGGAGATATAGCTGCCCGTTTGCCGGATCACCTGAGGTATTCCCAAACCGGTCTGTGCATAAGCCAGCCCGCACACCAGGCCGATAATCAGCGGATTGGTGACTATACTGCGCAACAGCGACAGACGGCTGATCCTCTTGCCCTGCCCGCCTTGCAGGCTGCGCGTGAGGGTAATCACCGACAGTATGTTAAACAGGATCACCGTCACCGTCAGGTACAGCGACCCCAACGCTATTCCTTCGCTGCCGTAGGCGGTCATGGCATAGGCCAGGCCGACAATGGCGGTATTGGCGCGGAAACCGCCCTGCACAAAGACACCGCGCTCACGCGGCTCTTTGACCAGCCAGACGGCGGCCACTTCCAGCAACAAAAAGGTGGCGAGAGTACCGATAGCGCCAAAGATCACCAGCGGCAGGTTACCCAACAGCTGTGGGTGGTTGGTAGCGATGCTGAAGAACAACAGACAGGGCAGCGCCAGGTTAAACACCAGTTTGGTGGCGCCGTCGATAAAACGGTCGTCCATCAAGCGCCAATGGCGCAGCAATATGCCCAGCAACATCATTAACAGATTGGGTACGGTGACGTTGAATGCAAAACTCCAGGTTTCCCAGGACATGATGTTCCTTCAGGCTGACGGCGGTAATAGTCAGATAATAAAACGATTTCGACCCAATAAAAAAGGGCGCGGTAGTGATACCGCGCCCTTAATACTGATTATTAGCCTTTTTTCAGGTGGCTCATCAGACGTTTACGCTTGCGCATCTGGTTCGGCGTCAGCAGGTTGCGCTTGCCGGCGAACGGGTTCTCACCCTCTTTGAACTGGATGCGGATTGGCGTACCCATTACCTTCAGAGAACGACGGAAGTAGTTCATCAGGTAGCGTTTGTACGAATCGGACAGATCGGTCACCTGGTTGCCGTGGATCACCACAATCGGCGGGTTATACCCACCGGCGTGCGCATATTTCAGCTTCACGCGGCGGCCACGTACCAACGGCGGTTGGTGATCGTCGGCTGCCATCTGCATGATTTTGGTCAGCATGGAGGTGTTCACGCGGCGGGTCGCACACTCGTAAGCTTCCAGTACCGAAACGAACAAGTTGCCAACGCCGCTGCCATGCAGGGCAGAGATAAAGTGAATGCGGGCGAAATCGACAAAGCCCAGACGCAGATCGAGCATCTCTTTCACGTGATCGCGATCTTCCTCACTCATGCCGTCCCACTTGTTGACGACAATCACCAGTGAGCGCCCACTATTGAGGATAAAGCCGAGCAGCGAGAGATCCTGATCGGAAATGCCTTCGCGGGCATCCACCACCAGCAACACCACGTTGGCGTCTTCGATCGCCTGCAGGGTTTTGATTACCGAGAACTTCTCTACGGTTTCCGTCACCTTGCCGCGCTTACGTACCCCGGCGGTGTCGATCAGCACGTATTCGCGCTCGTCGCGGACCATCGGGATATAGATGCTGTCACGGGTCGTGCCCGGCATGTCGTATACCACGACACGATCTTCGCCGAGGATGCGGTTAGTCAGCGTGGACTTACCTACGTTAGGACGACCCACGATAGCCAGCTTGATTGGCAGATCCTGCGGGTTGAAGTCGTCTTCCGGCTCTTCTTCTGCGCCTTCGAGGGTTTCACCTTCTTGCTCGGCCCAATAAGCGGCGTTAGCCTCTTCTTCGGTCAGCTCGACTTCTTCCGGCTTTTCACCAACGAACGGCACCAGTACGTGCTCGATCAACTGCGCTACGCCACGACCGTGGGAAGCCGCGATCGGATGCACGTCGCCCAGGCCCAGCGAATAGAAATCGGCGGCGGCCATGTCTGGATCCATACCGTCGGTTTTGTTGGCGACCAGGAAGGTGGCTTTCTGACGGTTGCGCAGATGCTGGGCAATGCCCAGATCCGCCGGCATCAGACCGGCGCGAGCATCGACCATAAACAGCACGATGTCTGCTTCTTCGATCGCCAGCAGCGACTGACCGGCCATGCGTGTTTCAACGCCATCTTCGGTGCCGTCAATGCCCCCAGTATCGACGATAATAAATTCATTACCCTCAACCTCAGCACGACCATACTTGCGGTCTCGCGTTAGCCCGGGGAAATCCGCCACCAGCGCATCGCGCGTATGGGTTAAACGGTTAAACAAGGTGGATTTACCCACATTCGGGCGCCCTACTAGCGCGACGACAGGTATCATTGTGAAGCCTCATTACTTAATAATCAATGCGTTACTACACTATGGATAGACACCAGAAGTGCAGCTTATAAAAATACGAAACGGCCCCTGAACATTCAGGAGCCGTTGGCAATCCGTGCGACGATCGGCGTTAGCGGGTGAAAGCGTAAACTTTTCCGCCCTTCGCCTGGATGACCAGCTTATCGCCAGCTACCACCGGCGCAGACAGGAAACCGGAGCTATCCACTTCCTGCTGAGCAACAAAACGGCCGTCCGTGGTGTTAATCCAGTGCAGGTAACCTTCAGAGTCACCGGTCACCAGGAAACCATTGTACATCACCGGTGCGGTCAGGTTGCGGTGCAGCAAATCGCTCTGCGTCCATACGGTCACGCCACCTTCGGTGCTCAACGCCACCACGCGATCGTTCTGATCGATAAGGTAGATGCGACCTGCATCAACGATAAAGTCGTTCACCGAGCCCAGTTCACGCTTCCACATGATCTGGCCGGAACGCAGATCCAACGCCGTCAGGTTGCCATTGTAACCTAATGCGTAGACAACGCCCTCAACAATCACCGGCGTAGTGTCGACATCATTCAAACGATCGATTTCGGTCGCGCCGCTCGGCTGGGAAATACGTTGCTGCCAAATCAACTGACCTTGCTGCATCAGCACGGCATTTACGCGACCGTTATCACCGCCAACAATGGCTGCGCCAAAGGCAACGGCCGGTGCGGATTCACCGCGCAACGACAGTGAAGGCATGTCCAGGTTAACCGTCCACTTCACCGCGCCGTCAGATTCGTTCAGCGCCTGCAGCAAACCGTTGGAGGTGTGGATCAGTACCATACCGTCGCTGATCACCGGACGTGAAATCGCTTCGCCGGCCACCTTGGTTTGCCAGGCTACAGTACCGTCTGAGGTATTGAGCGCGTAAACCACGGCTTTCTCACTGCCGACATAAGCTTTGTCGCCCGCGACCGCCATACCACCCGACAGCAGTGCCGGCAGGTTGCTGGACAGGAAGCCGGTTTTCTCAGAGAGATCAACCTTCCACTTTTCGTTACCGTTATCGGCATCCAGCGCTTTCACGATGCCATGACGATCGGCGGCGTAAATAGTATTGTCCTGGAAAGCCGGACGCAGGTGAGAATAGAACTCACCGACACCGTCACCAACCGAGGTACTCCACGCCTTGTTCGGCGTGAACTGATTTTCAACTTTCGGCAGCGGCGACATGGTAACCACGTCTTCTTCACTGTTGAACAGTGAGCAACCACTCAGCAAGGCAACGGAAACCAGTCCGACCAAGAGTGTTTTACGCAATTGCATGGGAATTCCCCTTAGCTGGACAAGTTATTCAATTTCATGCGCAGCAGAACCTGCAGCGCCTGAGAAGCGTTAGACTCAATGCCTTTACTGTAAGCTTCGCGCGCACCTTTGGTGTCACCTTTAGCCAACAACACGTCGCCGCGCGTATCCTGCGCCATCGCCGCCCAGCCTTCGCCTTTCACGCCATCCAGCGTTTTCAGCGCGTCATCCAGCTTTTTCTCCTGCAGCTGGACACGGGCCAGACGCAGGTTAATCATCGAAAGCATGTTTTCGTCTTTGGTCTGGCCCTGAGCCAACACCAATTGTTGATCTGCCTTGGCAAACTCATTCTGTTCAACAAAATGCTTCGCCAGCTCCAGAGAGGCCAGCACGCCGTAGCTGTTGCTGTTGGCCTGGGCAAACTTCTCCGCGGCGGCGACATCATCCGGCTTACCAACAGCCAGACGATCGCTGGCTTCCTGATAAGATTGGGACGCAGCCATCATGTTGGAGTTTTCGTGGCTCTGCCAGTAACGCCAGCCGACCAGGGCACCAATTCCGAGCACCACGCCCACTGCCAGCGCTTTGCCATTTTCGGCAAAGAACCGACGCACGGCGTCGACTTGTTCGTTTTCAGTGGTATAGACTTCCACGGTGTCCTTCTCCTTAACCTAACATCAGAGCCAGGCGCACTGCGACTTCGCTTTGCGCCAGCGTTTCTTGTTCACCACTGCGCAGGTCCTTAACCACCACCTGCTGGGCTGCGACTTCGTTCTCACCCAGGATCAGGGCGACGCGCGCGCCCCACTTATCCGCACGGGTGATCTGCTTCTTAAAGTTACCACCGCCGTAGTTGGTCATCAGTTTGAGCTGCGGCGCTGCATCACGCACGCGCTCCGCCAGCTGCATTGCTGCACTCTGAGTACCGGCACCGGAGGAGATCACATACACGTCAATGGTCGCCGCAGCCTTGAACTCCGGGTTAACCGCCTGAACCAGCAGCACCAGGCGCTCCAGGCCCATGGCGAAACCGACCGCCGGCGTTGCACGCCCGCCCAGTTGCTCTACCAGACCGTCATAACGACCACCGGCACACACCGTACCCTGAGCACCCAGACTGGTGGTTACCCATTCGAATACCGTGCGGTTGTAGTAGTCCAGACCGCGCACCAGGCGTTCATTGATGGTATATGGGATGCCTGCCTGCGCCAAAAGTTCACACAGACCTTCGAAGTGGGCTTTGGAATCTTCATCCAGATACTCGGACAGGCGGGGAGCGTCGTTCAACAGCGCCTGCACTTCCGGGTTCTTCGAGTCCAGGACGCGCAGCGGGTTGCTGTACATACGGCGTTTGCAATCTTCGTCCAGCTTCTCTTGATGCTGTTCCAGGAAGGTCACCAGAGCATCGCGGTAGTTGGCACGCGCTTCCAGTGAACCGATGGAGTTCAGCTCCAGCTTGACGTGCTCAGAGATCCCCAGCGCTTTCCACCAGCGGGCGCTCAGCAGGATCAGCTCAGCGTCGATATCCGGGCCCTGCAGACCAAATACTTCAGCCCCCAGTTGATGGAACTGGCGATAGCGGCCTTTTTGCGGGCGCTCGTAGCGGAACATCGGACCGACGTACCACAGACGCTGCTCCTGATTGTACAGCAGACCATGTTCGATGCCGGCGCGAACGCAACCAGCCGTGCCTTCCGGACGCAGCGTCAGGCTTTCGCCGTTGCGATCGTCGAAGGTATACATTTCTTTTTCCACGACGTCGGTCACTTCGCCGATCGCGCGTTTGAATAACGGGGTCTGCTCTACAATCGGCAAGCGGATTTCGCTGTAACCGTAGCCGCTAAGCACCTGCTTGAGGATGCCTTCAATACGCTGCCATAATGCCGTTTCTTCCGGCAGGTAGTCGTTCATGCCGCGAATGGCTTGAATGTTCTTTGCCACGTGAGTTCTCTGTCCGTTGTCTATAAAAATGAACCCGATTATAGGGACTTTGCCGCTCCGTATTCAACGCGAATACCGAGTTCTGCTCCCGGGTTCATAAACAAGCGGGCTAAAAAGCCCGCCGTATCGGTGTAATGCTTATTTTTCCAGCAGGTTGACCGCGATGCGATTGCTTTCATCCATCATCGACGCCTTGGCGCGGATCTTGGCTTCCAGCTGGTCAATCATCTGCTCGTTGTCGAAACGTTCTTTCTGGCGCACGCCGTCTTCGTAGAAACCGCTCTTTTTATGGCCACCGGTCACGCCCAGCGTGGAAACCAGCGCTTCGCCCGGCCCATTGACCACACAGCCGATAATCGAAATATCCATCGGCGTGATGATGTCTTCCAGACGCTGTTCCAACGCGTTGACCGTGCCGATAACGTCAAATTCCTGACGTGAACAGGTCGGGCACGCGATAAAGTTAATGCCACGGGCGCGGATGCGCAGCGATTTCAGAATGTCGAAACCGACCTTAACCTCTTCCACCGGATCGGCTGCCAATGAGATACGCAGGGTATCGCCAATGCCTTCCGACAGCAGCAGCCCCAAACCAATCGCCGACTTCACTGAGCCACTGCGTGCGCCACCGGCTTCGGTGATGCCCAGATGCAGCGGCTGATCGATACGCGCAGCCAGCAGACGATAGGATTGCACCGCCAGGAACACATCGGATGCCTTGACGCTCACTTTGAACTGGTCGAAGTTGAGACGGTCAAGGATATCAACGTGACGCATGGCAGATTCGAGCAGCGCTTCCGGCGTAGGTTCACCGTATTTTTCCTGGATGTCTTTTTCCAGCGAACCACCATTCACCCCGATACGGATTGGGATGTTTTTATCGCGCGCGCAGTCTACGACCGAACGGATACGTGACTCGTTACCGATATTGCCCGGGTTGATGCGCAGGCAGTCTACGCCATACTCGGCAACCTGCAGCGCGATACGGTAATCGAAGTGGATATCGGCGACCAGCGGCACGTTAACCTGCTGCTTGATCAGTTTGAACGCCTCGGCGGCATCCATGGTGGGGACTGAAACGCGGACGATATCAACGCCCACGCGCTCCAGCGCTTTGATCTGATTAACCGTTGCTTCAACATCAGTGGTACGGGTGTTAGTCATCGACTGCACGGCAATCGGCGCACCATCACCAATAGGCACATTGCCGACGTAAATTCGCGTTGATTTTCGACGGATGATGGGCGATTGGTTATGCATTACTTACTCTCCATTGTTGCCCTGACTCAACGACAATGGCCGCGCAATTACTGCGCGGCAACGGTCAGACGAGCAACACGGTTTGACTTAACAAACCGGCTTAAATCAACCGGCTTACCTTGATATTGAATCTGTACTGCGGCCGGTGCGCCAATGGTCAGTTTGTACGGCGCGGTACCCGCCAGGCTCAGCTTGCCGCCGCTTTTCTGGCTGCCGCTGTACAACGTTTTACCGCTGGCATCACTCACCTGCAGCCAACAGTCGGCGGAGAACTCCATGACCAGCGCGTTAGGATCAACCGCCGCTGCAGCCACGCCCGCATCAGCGGTTGGCAACGGCGCGGTTGGCGCCGCAGGCGTTGTCTCAGGCAGCGTTGTCTGGCTTGGTGAAACCACCGCAGGTTGCTGCGCGGTTGCACTGCCGGTCACGGCCGGAGTCTGAGACTGCTGTGGAGCAACGCCGGTATCAACCGGCGTGGAACCATTGTCAGCCAGAGGCGCACTGTTGTCGGCATTGCTGTCGGTCAACGGCACAGACTGGCCTTCATTGTTTTGTGAAAGCTGGGCAGAGGATTGATCGGCCATAGTGGCGATCTCTTCCTGCTGGGCCTTGTGGTTTTGCCACCACCAGGCGCCGGTCAGGCCAACCACCACGAAAACGATCAGCCAGGTGAAGCTCATCAGCCAGCCGTCGCGTTTTTTGCGGCGCTTGCCCAATGAGAAACTCTGCATTGGGGCAACTTTCGCTACCTTCAGCGGAGCCTGCTTGGCCAACATCGGCAGCAGTTCATCCTCTGGCAAACGCACCAGCTTGGCATAGGAACGGATATAACCCCGCACGAAGGTTGAAGCCAAATCTGCGGACAGATTGTCTTCTTCGATATCGCGCACGGTTGACATTTTGAGGCACAGGCGTTCTGCAACGGCCTGTTGACTCAACCCGAGTTGTTCACGGGCCTGACGCAGACGTTCGCCTGTCGTCATTGATACAGTTTTATCTTGGGAGGCTTCAGTATTCATTAGCTAAGAACTGCTGGTACTGTTTGGATTGTGGAAAACTTCGCGATAACTGCTTGCCATAGCGTTGCACGCTATCCTGGCGCCCGGCTAACGCGGCGAAACGAATCTGTAACCATAAGCTGTCGGCGCTAGCCGGCAGAACATGCTGATAACTATCGAGTAAAAGTTGCGACTGCGCGCGCTTCCCTTCTCCAAATTGCTTTTCTGCCTCCACTAACAGCGGAGTGCCTTTGTCCGGATCGATCTTCATCGCACGCGTTAACAAGGTACGTGCTTCATCGTTCTGTCCGGCCTTGAGAAAACAGTAACCTGCGTTTTCCAGGCTGTCGGCAACCTGACCGTAATCCGGTGCTACTGCCGCAGCGCTAAACTGCTGTTGTGCCGGTACATACTGCCCTAAACTGCAAAGAAACGCACCGTAATTATTCAGCACGGTGCCATTGTTCGGCGCAAGTTTGAGCGCTTGCTGATAACGCTGTTCGGCCGCGCTATTTTCGCCCATCCGCTGCTCATAAAGCGCCATGCCCAATTGGGTACGGTAATCCTGTGGGGCAGCGTCTTCCGCTTTCTCCAGATTCTGTCGCGCGGCGGGTAAATCGCCCTGCTTGAGATATTCCAGACCCAGTTGCAAACGCGTCTGGCCCGCTTGCGACTGTGCGTCTTTTTCTTCCGGCGTTGAACCAGAACAGCCGGCCAGTAAACCGGCCGCCAGCAACGTTCCCCACAGAGTCAGCTTCATGCCTGCATTCATTTCCTTGTCAGATGTTACCTAAGCGTCTGATTACATAACAGACTGTAAGATAACAAAAAAATCATGCTATAGGGTTCAGACCGCACGTACTGAGATAGGTTCCCCGGCCATTTTCTTTTTCAGGGTACGCTTGGTACGGTCGATCACTTCACCCGCCAGTTGCCCGCAGGCGGCATCGATATCATCACCACGGGTTTTACGAACAATAGTCGTAAAGCCGTATTCCATCAACACTTTGGAAAAACGATCCACCCGGCTGTTGGAGCTGCGGCCGTAAGGTGCGCCCGGGAAGGGGTTCCATGGGATCAGGTTGATCTTGCATGGCGTGTCTTTGAGGACTTCTGCCAGCTGGTGCGCGTCGTCGGTGCTGTCGTTGATGTGATCCAGCATCACGTACTCAACCGTTACCCGGCCCTGGTTGGCATTGGATTTTGCCAGGTAGCGACGTACCGCCGCCAGGAAGGTCTCGATATTGTATTTACGGTTGATCGGCACGATGTCGTCGCGGATCTTGTCGTTCGGCGCATGCAGCGAGATCGCCAGCGCAACGTCGATCATATCGCCCAACTTGTCCAGTGCCGGCACCACGCCGGAGGTAGACAGGGTCACGCGACGCTTGGACAGGCCAAAACCGAAGTCGTCCAGCATGATTTCCATCGCCGGTACCACGTTGTTCAGGTTGAGCAACGGCTCACCCATGCCCATCATCACCACGTTGGTGATCGGGCGTTCGCCGGTCACTTTCAGCGCACCGATGATTTTCGCCGCACGCCACACCTGGCCAATGATTTCCGACACGCGCAGGTTGCGGTTAAAGCCTTGCTGAGCGGTCGAACAGAATTTGCACTCCAGTGCACAACCCACCTGGGAGGAGACACACAGGGTCGCACGGTCGCCGTCCGGGATATACACGGTTTCGACCTGCTGATCGCCCACTTTGATCGCCCATTTAATGGTGCCATCGGCTGAGCGCTGTTCTTCCGCCACTTCTGGCGCACGGATCTCGGCGACGCTCTGCAATTTATTGCGCAGGACCTTGTTAATGTCGGTCATCTGCTCAAAGTCATCGCAGCAATAGTGGTACATCCACTTCATGACCTGATCGGCACGGAAGGGTTTCTCGCCCATTTTGGCGAAAAACTCACGCAATTGCTGACGGTTCAAATCCAGCAGGTTAATTTTGGCCACAGCCGGTTGTTCCGCGTTAACGGATTGAGTAGTCAGCGAATTATTTTCAGACACGATGTGCTCGGACGTGATGGGTTCTAACATAATTGATCTCTGGCCTCGTTGTTACACGTTACGGCGCGAAAGAGTGGAAAGTAAGTGCGTCGTTCAACCCGCATCAATTGCGGTGACGGCGCTAAAAGCGCGCCCCTGACAAGAAGCCTCATCAGGGGCGCGGCATTGTACAAATTTTAGTAGCCGCTTTCCACGTCTGAAAGACATTCAGGGCATTTTTATTGTTTCAGCCGATGAATGCCATATTCTAACGTAGGGCTCATCCACTTATACCCTATGAATTTCAAGTCGCAGCTAGGCGCCCAGCTCACTCATCCCCAGGCGCTTACTTAAGTAAGTAACTGGGGGGAGTGAGTGCAGGTAACAACGCTGCGGCTTGAAAGGCGACGGGTATTATTAACGTGAGCAGATTTCGCTTTCGTTAAAGAAATACGCGATTTCGCGCTGTGCAGATTCTACTGCGTCAGAACCGTGTACGGCGTTGGCAGTGAAGCTGTCCGCGTAGTCAGCACGCAGGGTGCCGGCCAGTGCGTTGTCCGGGTTGGTCGCGCCCATGATGTCACGGTTACGCTGTACGGCGTTTTCTGCTTCCAAAACCTGAACCACGATCGGGCCAGAGGTCATGAACTCAACCAGACCATCGAAGAATGGGCGGCCTTTGTGCTCAGCGTAGAAGCCTTCGGCTTGTTCGCGAGTCAGACGCAGCATTTTGGATGCGATGATTTTGAAACCGGCACGCTCAAAGCGAGCATAGATTGCGCCGATGTCGTTGTTAGCTACAGCGTTTGGTTTAATGATGGAAAAGGTACGTTCTACGGTCATGATGGCCTCTGTATAACTTCCAAAACAGGCCGGTCTGCAAACAGGGTGCCGGCCTTCTCAAGTGGCGCAGATTATATGTGCGCTGCCAACGCTTGCCTACGGGAAAATCAACATTTCATTAAAAAATCATTATCTTTATTCTTCACTTTGCGGCCCAGAGCACAGGTTATGAAAACTTGGCTTAATCGAGGCTAAATTCGCGCAATGCCACCTGACCACTCTCATCGAGCACGCTCAGTTGATAACGACCAGGCTGGGTCAGCGTCTGCAGCAGCGACTCCCCTTCCCCCACCAACTGGCCATTGAGGAACCACCAGCGCTGTCCACCACCACCCTGGGCGCTGACCCGCAAATCCAGCGTATTATTGCCCGGCAGGCGACGCAGCACCGCTCCGTCACGCACACCCAGCATTAACAACGGCGGGGCTTCTTGCTGCTGTAACGGTGGGCACTGCGGATCAATAGCCGGCATGCGCTGGGCACGACGCTCCGCCGGAGGCAACCAGGGCTCCAGCGGCGTAGGCCACAGTGCCAGCCGACGCGGCGTCGCCCCTGGGCAATCCGCGGCCACCCGCAACCCACGCGCGTTCAACCAGATTAGCGGCTGACTGCCCAGCACGCTTTCCTGACCGGGCGCGGGCAGCGTTGGCGGGAGAGTCCCGTCGAGAGTCCAGCTCAGACGTCGTTGGCGGCAATTGCTGTCCCCAGCGGGCAGTGGCTGACCACCCGGCCAGCAAATCACCGCACGGCTGACGCTGGCAGGGCGCGGATCGGCCGGAATGCCTTCACCACGCTGGCGTAAAGAGGTCAGCAGCAGATTATTGACCTGGTTTAGCAGAGGCACCGCCGTGGCGAAGCCGAATTGCCCGGCCACCGGGGTACCGTCCGGTCGCCCCACCCAAATGCCTATCGTATAGCGCGCATTAACGCCGATGGCCCAGGCATCGCGGTAGCCGTAACTGGTGCCGGTCTTCCACGCCAGCGGCACGCTGGCAGGTAACGCGTCATCCGGCAATGGACGTGCCTCTCCTGCCAGTATTCGCCGTACAATCCAGGCGGCGCCCGGCGACATTAACTGGCGATCGTAAATCCCTTGCTGAGGCGTAAAGCGCAGCGGTGACACCCGGCCCTGACGAGCCAGCGCGCTAAACCCGGCCACCAACTGGTCCAGCCGGGCTCCGGCCCCGCCCAGGATCAGCGCCAGGCTCGGTTCGGCGTGCGCCGGCAGCCGCAGTTCAACCCCCACGTTACGCAGATTGGCGGCAAAGCGCTTCGGCCCGTAGGCTTCCAGTAATTGGACCGCCGGCAGGTTGAGTGAACGCGACAATGCTTCACTGGCGCTGACCGGGCCGTGGAAACCGGTATCAAAATTACCGGGCCGATAATCCCCAAAACGGCGCGGTACGTCCTGCAACAGCGATTCGGCGTGGATCAGACCGTCGTCCAGTGCCAGGCCATACAAGAAGGGTTTTAGCGTCGAGCCCGGCGACCGCCAGGCGGCCACCATGTCGACATGGCCAAAACGGCTGTTATCGTTCAAATCCAGCGAGCCCAGGTAGGCGCGTACTTTCATATTGGTGTGATCAACCACCAATACGCCAACCGAGGTTTTTTCCGGCAGTTGGCTCTTCCAGCCGCGAGCCAGTTCTTCCAGCCGCCGTTGCAAGGTGGCGTCCAGCGTGGTGGTCACCACCTGGCTACGATTGCCCTGAGTCATCCGTCTCGCCAGTAACGGGGCCAACTGCGGTACCTGGCGCGGAGCCAACCACAAAGCTTCCTGCCGGATTTCCGCCACCTGCTGCGCCGGCCAAACCTGATAATACGCCAGGCGTTCCAGCACCTTGTCACGCGCAGCCTGCGCCCGTTCCGGATAGCGGTCCGGCCGCAAACGGCTGGGAGCCTGCGGCAACACTGCCAGCAACGCCGCCTCGCCACGCGTCAGCGCCGAAGGCGGTTTGCCCAAATAAGTCCAGCTGGCCGCGCCAATCCCCTGTAGCGTGCCACCGTAAGGTGCCCGGTTAAGGTAGATTTCGAGGATTTGATCCTTCGACAGATGCCATTCCAACTGGGCGGTACGCCACACCTGTCGTAGCTTGCCACCCAGCGTGCGTGGATGGGGATCAATCAGGCGCGCTACCTGCATCGACAGCGTGCTGCCGCCGGAAACGATCTGCCCGTTGCGCAGATCCTGCCAGGCGGCACGTGCCAGCGACAATGGATTGATACCGGGGTGCTGATAAAACCAGCGGTCTTCATAGGTCAGCAGCGCCTGCAAATAATAGGGAGAGACCTGCTGCAGACTGACCGGATAGCGCCATACACCGTCACTGTCCGCATAGCGCCACAGCGGGGTCCCGTCTTCCGCCACCACCACCCGTGCCATCTCGGCATCTTTCAGCGGTAACGGCCACAGCCGATCCGCCAACCACAGCAAAGCGGGCGGCAGCAAAATCACCAGCAGCCAGAGGGCTGCCCGGCGACGCAAATGGGTGAGAAGTCGATTCATCAGGAAGGTATCACTCCCTTGCCCCGCCACCGGCTAATCCACCGGGGCGGGGCAAGGAAGATCATTTGGCAATTTCAAGCCGCTGTGGCGTCGCGCCCAGCGCACGCCAGGCAGGCACATACATCGACTCTACCTGCGGTGCCGGAACCAGATAAGTGCCCGGCGTCACGGCCCGTGCCAGATACAGCAGCGTGGTATGACGGTAGCCGTCGATATTCACCGCAGCCACATAGCGATCATCACGGAACTCCTGATGTTTGATGTCAGCCTGCTGCATGTCCTGCAGCAGTTCGGTCACGCTGCTGGCGCTTTCGCCCAGGCTGGCACTGCTGTCCCCCAGATTCTGGTTCTCCAGTTCCAGCCCGGCCGGCAGCAGATCCACCACCAGCGCGTCCGGCACCTGGTTATCGGCCCAGACATCCAGGTGCACCAGGATCAACTGGCCGCTTTTCAGTTGGGTCAGATCCACGGATTTTCCGTCCAGCCCCAGGAATTCACGGCGGATATTCAACACGTTGCTCTGCGGTTGCGGCGCCTGTTGCGGATAACCGACCAAATCGACCCGGCTGTACAGCGTACCGCTGCCGGTATTGGTGAGTTGCAACCCGGTAGCCAGCTGTTCAGCGGACAGGTTTTGCGTCAGCGCCTGGCTGCCGGACAGGCTCTTGCCCTGCGCCGTTTGCGCCTGCCATGGCGTTTCAGCACTGCCAATCAGATTGCGCGCCGCCAGGAACAGGGCATTGCTCTCCTGCGTAGACAGATAACGCTCGCCGTTGAGACGTTCAGATAGCGTCAGCAAGCGTTGGTCACGCTCGGCCGGCAACAGGTTATTTTCGGTCAGCAGCGCCAGGATCATGGCGTCATCACGCAACGGGCTGCCGTAATCTTCCAGCCAGTAATCCTTGGCATTGCGCTGCGTTGCCAGCCCTTGCTTAATAGCCTGATTGGCACGCGGCATATCGCCCATCAGCTTCAGCGCCACGCCAAGCTGCACCAGCGGCAGGCCCGAACGAGCATCGGCACGGCGCTCAAACAGCTGTCGCAATGCCCCGAGCGGTGCCTGTTGCTGACGTGCCAACACCAGGCCGGCGTAGGCCTGCACCGCAAAGCGGGTGTGGTCTGGATATTGGGTGGAAGCAACGTCAATCTGACTGCGGTCCTGCAAATAGCGCTGCAGACGATTGTTCGCCGCCGTCAACGCATCGGCCGGGACGCTGTAGTTCTGTTCACTGGCACGGAACAGGAAGTCGGTCGCGTAGGCCGTCAGCCAGAACTCTTCCTGACTGTCGCGATTCCATAAACCAAAACCGCCGTTATAGCGCTGCATGCTGAGCAGGTGCTCGATGCCAACGTCGATACTGTTGCGGCGGCTTTCATCAGTGCCGGATTTGATCCCGAGCGCGCTGAGCTGCGCCCGGTTGGTATACAGCGACGGATAAAGCCCGCTGGTGGTCTGCTCCAGGCAGCCGTAAGGATAGGCATAAAGTTCGCTGATATAGCGCGCCAGGTTGATTGGCGGACGGCTGGTCAACAGCAGTTGCCCTTCGGTCGTCGCCTGCACCAGCCCGGCGGCGGCATCTGTCGGCAGGCCCCAGCTTTCACCGGCGTGGATCACGCTGGCGAACTGGCGGGTCTGCGCCGGATAGGCCGGCCTTACGCCAATCTTCCAACTGTGCTGATAGTCCTTGAGCGTTTCCCCCGGCAGCACCAGACCGCTGAGGGTCAGCGCGACCTCGCCCTGACCAAAGCCCATCAGCGCCTGCACCGGAATTTGCAGCGTGGTACGTTCGCCGTTGGCCAGGCTGACCTGTTGTTCGGCAGCCCCCTGCAGCGCCACTAACCCGCTGGAAGCCAGTTTCACGGTTAATGTCTGCGGCTGACCCGACAGGTTACTGACATCCAGCGCCAATTGGGTGCTATCGCCACCGGCCAGGAAGCGCGGTGTCGCCAACTCTGCCACCACCGGTGCGGCCACCACGGTCTTGCCTTCCGCCTTGCCGAAGTCTTCATCGCTCCACGCCTGCGCCATCAGACGCAATTCACCGTTGAAGTCAGGAATGGCAATCTGAATTTCGCCTTCGCCATTGGCATCCAGCTTAACCGGCTGCGCCTGCTGGGCAACAATGGTGACTGCGGTGATCGGCTTTTTACCGCCGCGTGACAACGCATCCTCGTCATCGCCGTCGCCGCCGTAGCGCAGGTTTGCCAAACGCCCTTTGCCTTCAATCAGTTGACCATAAACATCGTACTGATCGGCGCTGTAACGCTTGCGGCCAAAGAAGGCCTGATACGGATCCGGCGTCGTGTAATTGGTAATATTGAGGATGCCGCTATCCACCGCAGAAAGCAGCACGTTGATTTGCTGTGGCGGTTTACCGCTGCTGTGGGCGGCCTTCACTTTCACCGTCAGCATTTGGTTCGGCCGCATACGCTGCGGTGCATCCAGTTGCAGCGCCAGTTTGCGCCCTTCGTCCACCAGCGGCAGATGCAACAGCCCCACCGCCCGTTTCGGCGTCGACTGCTGTTGCTTGTCACCCGGGCGGATCACCAATGCGCTGAGGTACAGATCGTGGCGTTTCCACTCCTGATTGATAGGCACTTCAACATCAACGCCCTTGGCCGGTACGTCCAGCTCTTGCCACCATAGCGGACCGTCGCTGGATTCCACCAGCAGGTAGCCCTTGCCGGCGGCCGGTGCTTCGATATGCAGCTTCACTTTCTCACCCGGCTGGTAGGCCGGTTTGTCCAGCTTCAGCTTCACCTGATCCGGACGTACCGCCCCGCTGCCGTTAGTGTTGTCCTGCCAGCTGTAACCGGCCCAGAATCGCAGGCTGCTGATCAGATTGCTCTGTGGATCCACTACCTCGATACGATACGCGCCCCACTCCACCGGGAAACTGACCTTGGCGCTGCCGTTGGCGGCGATATCGATAGTCTGTTCCGCCAGTGGCAGATCTTTTTTGTCGTATAACGACTGCCAGCCTTCGCCTTCTGACCACTGCCAGTAGTAGTCGCGGCGCTCACGCACCAGACGGACCTTCAGCCCGCTGACGGCCAGTTTTTCACCGGCGGCATTGGCGTAGACAATATCAAACCCGGCCTGGGTGTTTTCATCCACCACCGGCTGGGCCTGGTAGCTGTTGCTGCGATAATCATAAATCTGTTGTTTGTTGAACAACGGTCGAATGCCGGGCAGCGCATCGGCAGGCCAGATAGCCTGTTCGGCGCGGCGCGTCACCGGGCGGCCACCGGACTCCAGCAGGCTGGCCTGCAGAATAGCCTTCAGTGGGGATTTCACTTCTGCCCAGTTGCTGTCCACCGCGACCTGCGCCTTACCGGCGTTATCCAGCGCCTGATCGAATTCATCCATATTGCGCGACAGGCTTTCTTCCGTTACCGAACCAAACTCATAGCCCGGCAGGCTGCTGACCGCCTCACGCTGAGGCCGTAGGAACACCTGCCCCTGCAGACGGTTACCCGAGGCTGGGGCACCGTAGAGGTAGCGGCCGCTGACGTCGAACACCAGTTGTGCATCAGGGCGCAGCGGGGTTTTCTCGGCGGTAATATCGAGCGCCATGCGTTCCGGCAGGAAATCCTCGACCTTGAAGCTATAAAGCCGCGGCTGGTTATCGCCCAGATTGAAACGTAGCGACCAGTTACCGGTCGGCCCGCCTTCAGGGATTTGATACTGATATTGATACAACCCGTCCTGCGGCTGCCAGACAAAGCTGCGCGCCACCTGATCGTCCGGTTTGACGATATCCACCTTCACCGGCTGGGCCGGCAGCGGTTTGCCGTCGGCGTCACGCAGCAGACCATTAACGATCAGCGTTTCACCTGGACGGTAAAGATCACGCGGGCCGAAGGCGAAGAATTGCTTGCTGTAGCCTTCCGGCCCGGCAATATCGAACTCAGCCAAGTCCAGCGCCGGCGTCGACAGATCGATCATGCTGGTCTGGCCCTGTTGGGTAGCCAGCAACAACCGCGCCTTGGCGTTTTTCACCAACTGGGCGTGCCCTTGCTTATCGGTGGTGCCCTGGGTCAGCGTTTGACCTTTTTCATCCAGCAGGCGCAGTTCAACCGCGCCCAATGCCGCGCCGCCATCCAGAGCCTGGGTAAACACGTCCAGACGGTCGTGATAGCTGTGCAGCGAGACGCCGATATCACTGAGGGTGAACAGGGTCGCCGGGTTGGTATAACCGTAATGCCCGGCCTGTTGCATTACCGCCAGGTAGACTCCCGGCTGCTGCAAGGCTTCGATGCCACTCAGTGGCAACAGCAGGCGTTCGCGGGTATTGCGCTGCGGGTTGAGATCGAAGCGGCCGCTGTAGACCAGATCGGCCATTTTCAGCAGTTCTTCCGACTCCCAGCTGGAGAGAGAATTGCGGTATTCCCAGTTGGCCAGGAATGCCGGTAAGGCATCGGCCTTCACCCGGAAGAAGTTAACGTCGACGTTATCGACGTTTAACGCCATCACCGGCAGCCCCTGCGCCAGCTTGGTCGGCAGCAGCGAGCCTTTGCCGGCAAAGCCGACGCTCGGTTTGATGTCGCGGGTGGTAATAGTCTGTTCTTGCTGTTTGCCCAGTTCGGCACCGTTGACCGCTTTCAGGCCGCCCTCGAGGGTCAGTACCAGCTTGCGATTGGGCTGCAGATGACGCAACCGCAGTTCCATCAGATTATCGGACAGCTCCCAGGCACCGTCGATTTTACCGCTAACGCTGTCGACCAGATGCGCTCGCGCGGCGAAATCCTGGCTCGGATCCAGCGGCAAAGAAAACGTCAGCACCATGGCACTGGCGCCGTCGAGTTGCAGTTCGGAGGCATCAAGCAGCGTCAGCGGCTTACCGGCGTCGCGTTTCGCCAATGCCGCCAACGCGGCGGCGTCCGGTCGTTTGGCCTGCGTGACGCTACTCGCCTGTGCATCAGCCTGCGCTGCGGTTGGTTTTTTTCCGCCGTCATCACAGGCGGCCAGCAGCAGCAGGCCCCCCGCCAATGCGATCCCCTGACAAAGCTTCTTGCCTGATGCAAATGCCCCTGAACGGCATGGTTTCATCGTTTAACTCCCTGGCAGCCTTTACGCAACGACACCCGTCGGCGCAATATCCGAATATGGATGAATGATAGCAGCGCTGTTAGCATCAGACCCAGCTCAATTTTTCCCCTTCAACAGAAAGGGTCACCCAAACCTGAAGCAGGAAATGATATGGCCACAATGAAAGATGTTGCCCGACGGGCTGGCGTATCGACGGCCACCGTCAGCCGGGTGATCAACAGCACCGCCTATGTTGAGCCAGTCACCCGTGAACGGGTTGAAAAAGCCATGCGCGAGTTTAACTATCACCGCAATGCCGCCGCGCTGGCCCTGGCGAAAAGAAGCGGCAATATGCTGGGGCTGTTGACCGGTAATCTCGACGACCCTTTTTTCTCGCGTCTGGCACGGGGAGTCGAAGATATTACGCGCAAAGGCGGCGTAAGATTAATGGTCTGCAGCGGCGGCCATCAGGCCGAACTGGAGAAGAACGGCCTCGATTTTCTGATCAATCAGGGTTGCGAAGCCATCGTGGCCCACGTGACCCGGATGAGCGATGCTGACGTTTTACGCTATGCCGCCCATACCCCGGCGATGGTGGTGATCAATCGCTATTTGCCCGCCATCGCCAACCGCTGCATCTGGCTGGACAACGTCAGCGCCTCTCGGGCCGCCACCCAGATGCTGATTCGGCACGGGCACCGGAATATCGCCTGTATCACTACAGACTTGCCCATCGATGACAGAAAACAGCGTCTGGAAGGCTACCGCAGTGCCATGAATGATGCTGGGATCTCGGTGCCGGGTAGCTGGATCATCAGCGTCCCCTTCAATGAGCAAGGGGGCGAATTGGCGGCAGAAAAGATCCTGGCCAGCGATCACCCTTTTACCGCCGCACTGACGTTCAATGACGTGATGGCCGCCGGTATGATGCGAACCTTTCGCCAACGCCAAATGAACTTGCCAGAAGATATCTCGATTGTCGGCTTTGATGACGTGGCCCTGGCAAAATATCTCTACCCGGCATTGACCACCGTGCATTATCCGGTTGAGAAAATGGCACGACGCGCGGCTACTTTGGCGCTGCAGCTTAACTCTGCTGCCACTGTGGCGCCACAGAATAATATGTTTTCCGCTGAGTTGATCCTGCGAGACTCGGTCGCCTCCCTCGAGAAAAACACCTCAAATCAAGAAAACAAGGCTGAAAAATGAGAGGCGACGCACACAACGCCTACTCATGAAACCGATTACATGGACAGTTGCCCGCGCTCACACCTCAATCAAAACGAATTCATTAGGCTTGCGTCACACCCTCATCCTTAACCGGAGTTGTTAATGAATAACAAAAAGAAACTCAACCTGGGATTGGCGATGCTGCCCATTGTGGCGATGCTATTGCTGCTCATCATCGGCTACGGCCAACTTGGGCTGCGGATCGAGCCATTGCTGCTGGTCTCGGCCGCCATTGCCGCCGCACTGGCCTGGTGGCAAGGCTATCGCTGGAGCGACATTATCGACTCCATCGTCGCCAAACTGGCCAAGGCAATGCCGGTGATCATGATATTGATCTGCGTCGGCGGGTTGATCGGCACCTGGATGTTCAGCGGTACTATTCCCTACATGGTGTACTGGGGCTTAAAACTGATCAGTCCGCAATATATCCTGATCGCCGCGTTCTTTATTACCAGCGTGATCTCCGTTTGTACCGGCACCTCCTGGGGCGCGGCTGGCACCGTGGGTGTCGCACTGATGGGCGTCGCCGCCGGTCTGGATGTGCCTCTGGCCGCCGCCGCCGGTGCCGTGGTTTCCGGCGCCTACTTTGGCGATAAGATCTCCCCGCTGTCTGACTCCACCAATTTCGCGGCCATCGTCGCCGATACCGATCTCTACAGCCATATCCAGCACCTGATGTACACCACATTGCCGAGCTTCGTTTTAGCCGCGGTGGTGTATCTGATTGCCGGGCACACCAGCGCCGTCGGCAGCGTAGCCACGCCGGAAAAAGTCACCGAAATCGTCACCGCCCTGGAAGGCATGTATCACTTTAACCTGCTGCTGATCCTTCCGCCGGTGCTGGTTCTGTGGGGGGCCGTCACCAAACGACCGGTGATCCCCGTGATGCTGGCAGCCTGTACCCTGGCCATTGCCATCGGCGTACTGCTCCAGGGGTTCAACCTGCAGCAAGGCTTAAATGCATTGATGGACGGCTTTAATCTTTCAATGTTCACCGCTCAGGGACACAACATTACTGGCGTCGTCGCGGATGTTCCGCGCCTGCTCAACCGCGGCGGCATGTTCTCGATGATGAGTACCATTCTTCTGGTGTTCTGTGCATTTTCCTTTGCCGGGGCCTTAACGCTGACCGGCGCACTGACCGTTATCATCAACCGCTTGCTGAAAGTGGTTCATACCACCGGCCAATTGATCGCCGCAACGGTCGCGACCACCATCCTGGTGACCGGTGCCACCAGCGACGGCAAGCTGGCACTGCTCATTCCCGCAGAGCTGTTCAAAGGCGCATACCGTCGCATGGGATTAGACAATAAAAACCTGTCGCGGACCGTGGAAGATGCGGGCACCGTCATCGAACCTTTAATCCCCTGGACCGCCGCAGGCATTTATATGGCAACCACTCTGGGGGTCAGTACGCTGGATCTCCTGCCGTGGGCCATCCAATGCTACGCCGCCGTGGTCTTCGCCCTGATTTATGGTTTTACCGGGTTTGGGATTGCCAGAATACAGCCACAAAATGACTTACAGCGTGAGGAAGCCTGACGTGAAACAGACCGATTTTAATCAGATAGTCGACCGCCACCATACCGGTTCGGTGAAATGGGACTTTATCGATCGCTATCTGCATCTCGATGAAACCGACCTTTTGCCGATGTGGGTCTCTGATTTTGACTTCCAGTGCCCAGCGGAAGTCCGGCAGGCATTGCATGAGCGTGTGGATCACGGCGTATTTGGCTACAGCGAGCGTGATGACCCGTATTATCAGGCGGCGATAGATTGGTTTTTGCGCAGGCATAACCTGCCGCTGCAGCGTGAATGGTTCACCTCAATAGAAGGGGTGGTGCCCGGTCTGGCGATGCTGATCCAACTGCTCAGCCAGCCTGGCGATCCGGTAGTGATCCAGGGACCATACTATGGATCTTTCGCCAAGATCATCACCATGAACGGCCGTGAAGTCCTCGAAAATCCGCTGAAGGAAAGCGCGCAGGGCTATCAATTTGATTTCGAGCATCTGGAAATCTGCTTTGAGCAGCGTAAACCGCCGTTACTGCTGTTGTGTAATCCGCATAACCCCACCGGGCGATGCTGGACCCGCAGCGAACTGACACAATTGATGACGCTATGCAGCCGTCATGGGGTGACGGTGATTTCCGATGAAATCTGGGCCGACCTGACGCTGCCCGGCGAAACCTTCACCTCGGTGCTGCACCTGGATGAAGCCTGGCATGACCACCTGATTTCGGCGACCTCGGCGAGCAAGAGCTTTGGCTTGTCGTCACTGCGGATCTCCAATTTCCTGATCCCCAATGTTCGCACCCGCAATGCGTTCATCGAACGCCTCAATGCCCATGGGTTGGATGTCTTCAATGCGCTGTCGATGACTGCCGCAACGGCAGCCTATCAACAGGGGGAAGCCTGGCTTGATGATTTACAAGGTTATCTGGCCGACAACCGGCGTTGGTTTGAACAGGCATTGGCCTATGCTGCGCCCTGGTGCAAAATGACCCCAGCCGAGGGAACCTACCTTGCCTGGCTGGATTGTCGCGCTTTAGGCCTGGATGATAACGCCCTACAGCAGGCGTTGATCAGGCAGTCAAAAATTGCCGCCTCGATGGGCATCAGCTTTGGCGAGCAGGGAAAGGGGTTTATTCGCATCAACCTCGGCTGCCCTCGTCAATATCTTGAACAAGCCATCGCGGGGCTCGCCCGGTTAAAACCCTGAACCACAATCACCAGCGTATGAAAGGTCCCAAACGGGGTAATGCTTGTCAGTTAAGGTGATATTGTTCCCTCTCCTTTGGGAGAGGGTTAGGGTGAGGGGATACATACCAACGCCAAAGCCCCTCACCCCGGCCCTCTCCCTCTGAAGAGGGGGCGCCCACTTAAACAACGTCGTACATTCTGCTTCAGGCCCTGGGTGGGAAGCAGAAAGAAGAAAGCCCCAAACTGACTCTTATTTTGATGTGACGCAGTGGTTTTCCAGCGCCCATTTTTGTATCCGGCCAGCCTTTCGAGGCTGGCCGCTCTCTTTTGCCTTGATACAGAGAACAACGGCAACAACAGAATTACTGGGTTTTATCGGTTGAAGGAATGATATTGCGCAACCAACTGCCCCAGCGGCGCTGGTAGAAGGGTTGGGTATGGGTGATCAGGTAATGGCTGACGCCACGTTCCTTTTCCGATACCAGGCAAAAATCCACCGGTTCGTCATTAGGCGCGGTTTCGCTGGCCACGCTGCCCGCTTCATTAATCAGCGCCTCGATATCGCCTTGTTCGCCGTCTACTTCCAGCCCGACCAGCAGATTGGGTTTTTCGTCGACCGCCTGATCGTGCATCAGCGCCAGAAACGCGCGGCGGACCGGCTTGCGCTGGCTGAACAATGTGGTCAGGGCATCGACCATCGCCGACGGATATTCTTCCGGCTGGCCCAACAGGATCTGGGTATCCTTGTCGATATAGCGTTCTGCCGGTTTGCTTACGCCGCCGGTGGCCAGCAGCATAGCCACCTCTTCAGGATAAAACTCTTTGCCGTACTCGGCCTTCGGGTTGAGGAACAGATCCGCACCCTGCGTAATCTCGAATAAGACTCGTGCCGGCATGGCGATAAAGGGCTGTTCATCCTCAACGGCCTTTTGCAGCGCTTCCACCGAGGTGAAAAACGGGATGATGCTGCCGCCTTCCTGCTTTTCCCAATGCTGAATATTCACCGGTGTGTCGGCGTTGAGCGTGATGTCACCACCGAGTTGTACCTGTTCGCTGTCACCGAGGATCAACACCGTAGCCTCAAGCAGTTCACGGAAGAATGCCGGACGATGGGCCGGCTCCGTCACCGCCAGTTTCAACAGGCGTTCAAGTTCGTTTTCGCCTGCGGCGGCTTCGTGATGGTGAGAACTCATGGCAAACTCCAGCAATCAAATAACGGGGCCCAGCATGCTGGGCCCCGAGGGTAAATGACATTCTATACCCTATAGCTTTCATTTTGCAGCTAGGCGCCCAGCTCGCTCATCCCCAGGCGCTTACTTTAGTAAGTAACTGGGGTGAGCGAGTGCAGGTAACAACGCTGCAACTTGAAAGATGACGGGTATAACGCCCACCGGGGTGGGCATTCAATTATTTGGCTTTGCTCAGCAGCAGGTTGGCCAGTGCACGGACACCCAGACCGGTCGCCCCTGCTGACCATTGATCTACTGCACCCTTGCGGTAAGTAGCGGAACAGTCAATGTGCAGCCAGCCCTGCTGATAGTTAGTCACAAAATGCGACAGGAAGGCAGCCGCTGTGCTGGCCCCCGCCGTGTAGGCCGGACCGGCTACGTTGTTCAGTTCGGCAAAGTTGGACGGCAGTTGGCTGCGGTGGAATTCAGCCAGCGGCAGACGCCAGAATGGCTCTTGTTCTGCAGCCGCACTGGCCAGCAGCTCTTGCGCCAGAGCGTCGTCGAAGCTGAACAGCGCATGGTAGTCGTTACCCACCGCCGTTTTCGCCGCACCGGTCAGGGTGGCGCAGTCGATGATCAACTGAGGGTTCTGCGCGGACGCATCGATCAGGCCATCGGCCAATACCAGACGCCCTTCCGCATCGGTATTCATCACCTCAACGGTTTTGCCGTTGCGGTAACGGATGATATCGCCCAGTTTGAAAGCATTGCCGCTGACCATGTTGTCGGCACAGCACAGGTACAGTTTCACACGCTGTTTCAGACCACGAGCTGCCGCCAGCGCCAGTGCGCCGGTAATGGTGGCTGCACCGCCCATATCCGCCTTCATGGAGTCCATAAAGGCGCTTTGTTTCAGGCTGTAGCCACCGGTGTCAAAGGTGATGCCCTTGCCCACCAGGCAGGCAAATACCGGCGCTTCCGGGTTACCGGTCGGGTTGAAATCCAGTGCCAACAGCACCGGTGAACGATCTGACCCACGGCCCACGGTGTGAATACCGGCGTAGTTTTGCTCACGCAGATCTTCACCTTTGGTAATACGGTAGCTGACGGCTTCACAACCGATGTCACACATCAGATCAACCGCGCGGGTAGCCAGCTGCTCCGGCCCCAACTCTTCCGCCGACATGTTGATGGTGTCACGCACCCAGTCAACAATCTTCAGGCGCTGTTCCAGCTCTTTGCTTTCCGCTTCCGGCAATGGTGCCCATTCGACGCTGCGTTTGCCTTTCGGCCCACGGAAGCCCTGCCAGAATGCCCAGCTGTTTTCCAGATCCCAGTCGTCACCGGCCAGTTTGACGTTTTTGATGCCCTGGCCGTCAATCTTACGAGCCGCACGTTGAATGCTGCCCAGTTTATCTTTGCCGGTCAGGTGGATGGTCATCCCTTCTGTACCGGTGCTCAGTAGCGCTTTCTCGCCCCAGCGAGCGTCAGCAGGTTGGTTCGACAGCGTTACCAGCATAAATTCAGTTGTCATAGCCTTCTTACTCCGGATTATTCTTTTATTAATCGTGTCGGATACAAAATAAACGGGCCGCCTATGGCAGCCCGTTACGCTATTTACTCCGCTTCATCTAACCAGACCAGCAGAACAGCTTCCAGTATTTTTTCGTTGGAAGCCTGTGGATCGTCGTCAAAATCTTCCAGATCGCAAATCCACTGATGCATGTCGGTAAAACGTACGGTTTTCGGATCGGTATCCGGATATTGGTCGTACAGGGCTTCGCCGATTTCACGGCTGTCGGTCCACTTCAATCCCATTTCTACAGTCCTCTTACCCTTCACGCGCGTGGTTAACGGTATAACGCGGCATTTCAACCACCAAATCTTCGTCGGCCACCAGTGCCTGACAGCTCAGACGGCTTTCCGGCTCCAGACCCCAGGCCTTGTCCAGCATGTCGTCTTCCAGTTCGCTGCTCTCTTCGAGAGAGTCGAAACCTTCGCGCACGATGCAGTGACAGGTGGTGCAGGCGCAGGATTTCTCACAGGCATGCTCAATCTCGATACCGTTACGCAGCGCAACGTTGAGGATTGACTCCCCTTGTTCGGCTTCCAGTACTGCCCCCTCCGGGCATAAATCTTGATGGGGCAGGAAAACAATTTTAGGCATGATTAAACCTCATCCACAGAATGGCCAGCCAGCGCACGGCGAATGGAAGCATCCATGCGGCGCGCGGCAAAGTCTTGCGTTTGTGCATCTAATGTTTTAATTGCGGCTTCAATAGCGGCAGGATCGGTGCCCTGCGTCGCCTGTTGCAAAGCTTCTACCGCTGCGGGGATTGCCGTGCTTTCTGCTTCGCTCAGCAATGCGGCGTCGCTGGCCAGTGCGCCCTGCAGGCTTTCCAGCACCCGTGACGCCTCAACCCGCTGTTCCGCCAGCATGCGCGCGCCAACATCGCTCTGCGCATTGGCCATCGAATCTTTGATCATGCCGGCGATTTCGGCGTCGGACAGACCATACGACGGTTTAACCTGAATTGAAGCCTCAACGCCGGTGGATTTCTCCATCGCGGTGACGCTCAGCAGGCCATCGGCATCCACCTGGAAGGTAACGCGAATATGAGCGCCACCGGCAGGCAGAGGCGGTAAACCACGCAGTGAGAAGCGCGCCAGCGAGCGGCAATCCTGCACCAGTTCGCGCTCGCCCTGCAGCACATGGATCATCATCGCGCTTTGGCCGTCTTTAAAAGTAGTGAACTCTTGCGCTCGCGCCACCGGAATGGTGGTGTTACGCGGGATCACTTTCTCTACCAGACCGCCCATGGTTTCCAGACCCAGCGAAAGTGGGATCACATCCAGCAACAGCATGTCACTGTCCGGCTTGTTGCCCACCAAAATGTCCGCCTGGATAGCAGCGCCAATAGCGACAACTTTATCCGGATCGATCGAAGTTAACGGCGTGCGGCCGAAGAACGTGCCCACCTGTTCACGCACCAGAGGCACGCGGGTGGAACCGCCAACCATGACCACTTCCAGCACTTCTTCGGCACTCACGCCCGCATCTTTCAGCGCACGGCGGCAGGCCATCAGGGTACGTTTCACCAGAGTGGCGATCAGCGCATCAAACTGTGCCCGGGTCACTTCGCCCTGCCAGCCGGCAATCTCAACAACAGTGCTGTCGGCAGCGCTCAGTGCAATTTTGGCCGCAATGGCCGCATCCAGCAGTTGGCGCTGTACACCGTGATCGCTACGGTCAGCCACACCGGCCTGTTCACGCAGCCAGTCGGCCAGCAGATGGTCAAAGTCGTCGCCCCCCAGCGCGGAATCCCCGCCGGTGGCCAACACTTCGAACACCCCACGGCTCAGCCGCAGAATGGAAATATCAAAGGTACCGCCGCCCAAATCGTACACCGCGATAATGCCTTCCTGCCCGGAATCCAGGCCATAGGCAATCGCCGCCGCCGTCGGTTCGTTCAGCAGACGCAACACGTGCAACCCGGCCAGACGCGCGGCGTCTTTGGTGCCCTGGCGCTGTGCATCATCAAAATAGGCAGGAACGGTGATCACCACGCCGTCCAGATCCCCTTCCAGCGCGGTTTTCGCGCGCTCGGCAAGGGTTCTGAGGATATCGGCAGAAACCCCTACCGGGTTAACCGCACCGGCGGCAGTGACGATCATCGGCAAGCCGTTGTCACTGGCCTGAAACTGATACGGCAGGTTCGGGTAACGCGCAAGTACGTCGGCCAATGAGCGGCCCATCATGCGTTTGATTGAGCTGATAGTATTGGCGGGATCCTCTGCTGCCTGCCGGCGCGCATCCCAACCGACGCGCAAGGTGTCAGCCTGGTAATGCACCACCGAGGGCAGTAAATCGCGCCCTTCGGCATCGGCCAGCGTTTCCGCCTGCCCGCTGCGCACCGTGGCGACCAGAGAGTTGGTGGTGCCTAAATCAATACCGGCAGCCAGACGGCGCTGGTGCGGCGCAGCACTTAGGCCGGGCTCACTAATTTGTAATAAGGCCATATTGAAGCTTCCACAATCAAAAATGTGTTACTCAAAACCCAGCAGTTTTTCTTCGAGTTGTTCAACCTGTTGCTGGAGTTTGTCCAAAAAGCGCAGCTTACGCACGGTGTCGGCGGCATCAATCCACTGCTGGCTCTCGAGTTGCTGAATCATCAAAGCGCTGCGCTGTTTCACCGTCTCGTTCACCCGCGCGCCAAAGCTGGCCAACTGGGTTTGTGCATCTGCTTTGCGCTCAATGGCATCAAGCTCTTCGCGCAGTTCCAACTGTTCCATCAGGAACGCGGTATCACGCATAGTGTGCTGCTCGTTGCCCAAATCAAAGCCGTGCAAAGATAGCATATACTCCGCGCGTTTTAATGGGTGCTTCAGCGTTTGGTAGGCTTCATTGATAGTCGCTGCCTGTTGCAACGCCATCAGGCGTTCGCGTTCTGGCTGACTGGCAAAACGATCGGGATGGAATTGGCGCTGCAGATCCTGATAGCGAGAGGCAAGCAGGCTGCCGTCCACGGGATAGCGAACTGGCAGCCCGAATAAAGTAAAGTAATCCATAGCGTGCTCTGGGCGTTATCGGATGAAGTTCCCCCGCACCTGGCGGGGGAGCACGATGGACTGTCAGACGTTGAAACTTTCGCCGCAGCCGCACTCGCTTGAGACATTGGGGTTGTTGAACTTGAAGCCTTCGTTCAGGCCTTCCTTAACGAAATCAAGCTCGGTGCCGTCAAGGTAGACCAGGCTCTTGCCGTCAATGATCACCTTAACGCCTTTGTTTTCAAAAACGATGTCGTCATCGTTCATATCGTCAACAAATTCCAGCACGTACGCCATCCCGGAGCAGCCAGAGGTTCTCACCCCCAGACGCAGGCCAAGGCCTTTGCCACGGTTATTCATAAATGCCTGAACGCGCTGTGCAGCGCTGTCGCTCATGGTAATTGACATCACAACCTCACACTTCAAAGCCCAACCAAGGCCGGGCTAAATGACTCAGAAATAATTACTTGGCGCTGTGTTTGCTCTTGTAGTCGGCAATCGCTGCTTTAATGGCGTCTTCGGCCAGGATTGAGCAGTGAATTTTTACCGGCGGTAATTCCAGTTCTTCGGCGATCTGAGTGTTTTTGATCGCTTCGGCCTGATCAAGAGACTTGCCTTTCATCCATTCGGTCACCAGCGAACTGGAGGCGATGGCGGAACCGCAGCCGTAAGTCTTGAAACGGGCGTCTTCAATGATACCTTCATTGTTGACTTTGATCTGCAACTTCATCACGTCGCCACAGGCCGGTGCACCCACCATGCCGCTGCCAACGCTAGGATCTTCGTTGTCGAAAGAACCCACGTTACGCGGGTTTTCATAGTGATCGATTACTTTTTCGCTGTAAGCCATGACCTTGCTCCTGAATCCTGAGAATTAATGATGTGCCCATTCGATGCTGTTGATATCCACGCCCTGCTTGAACATATCCCACAGTGGAGACAGGTCACGCAGACGGCCGATAGATTTACGCACCAGTTGAATGGTGTAATCGATCTCTTCTTCTGTGGTGAAACGCCCCAGAGAGAAACGGATCGAGCTATGCGCCAATTCATCAGTCATGCCCAACGCACGCAGCACGTAGGATGGCTCAAGGCTGGCGGAGGTACAGGCAGAACCGGAAGAGACGGCCAGGTCTTTCAGCGCCATAATCAGCGACTCGCCTTCAACATAGTTGAAGCTGACGTTCAGGATGTTAGGCACCCCGTTCTCCAGCGAGCCGTTCAGATACACTTCTTCCATATCTTTCACGCCGTTCCACAGACGATCGCGCAGCGTGCGCAGACGTGCCATTTCCGTCGCCATTTCTTCTTTGGCAATACGGTAGGCTTCGCCCATACCGGCGATCTGATGGACAGGCAGGGTACCGGAACGCATGCCGCGCTCATGGCCACCGCCGTGGATCTGGGCTTCGATACGGATACGTGGCTTACGACGCACGTACAGTGCACCAATGCCTTTCGGGCCATAAATTTTGTGGCCGGAGAATGACATCAGATCAACTTTCAGCTTGCTCAGGTCGATAGGCAATTTGCCCACGCTCTGGGTAGCATCAACGTGATAAATGATACCGCGCGCACGGCACATTTCGCCGATAGCTTCGATATCCTGCACCACGCCGATTTCGTTGTTCACGTGCATGATAGAAACCAGAATGGTGTCTTCGCGCATCGCGGCTTCGAGGGCCTGCAGGCTGATAATACCGTTGCTCTGCGGTGCCAGATAGGTCACTTCAAAGCCTTCACGCTCGAGCTGGCGACAGGTGTCCAGCACGGCTTTGTGTTCGGTTTTGCTGGTGATAATGTGCTTGCCTTTCTTTTGATAGAAATTGGCAGCGCCTTTGATCGCCAGGTTGTCGGATTCGGTGGCTCCGGAAGTGAACACGATTTCGCGCGGGTCAGCGCCAACCAGTTCAGCAATTTGGTTACGGGCGATATCTACCGCCTCTTCCGCCTGCCAACCGAAACGGTGGGAACGGGAAGCCGGGTTACCAAAAGTCCCGTCCAGAGTCAAAAATTGCATCATTTTCTCAGCAACACGCGGGTCAACCGGCGTCGTTGCTGAGTAATCCAGATAAATCGGTAATTTCATTGCTCTTGTGCTCCGTACATCACTTCCAAAAACTAAAAAAATATCGCCAGCTGCTTATGCGCGCAGATTAACGTTGATAGTTTCTTGCTGACGACCGTTGGCCGTGCGACGGGTATCGTTGTTTTGACGGTCCGCCACCACCAGCACGTCCTGGTTGTTCACCAGTTCAGCCAGCGTAATGTTGTTCAGGAACCCGCTGATGCGCTCGCTCAGATCGCGCCACAGGGTATGGGTCAGGCAGCGATCGCCACCCTGACAGCCTTCTTTACCCTGGCAACGGGTTGCGTCTACCGATTCATCGACAGCAGTGATGACTGCACCTACGGCAATCTCACTCGCGTCTTTGCCCAGCAGATAACCACCGCCCGGTCCACGTACGCTGGCCACCAGGCCATTCTTGCGCAGACGGGAGAATAATTGTTCCAGATAAGAGAGCGAGATACCCTGGCGCTCAGAAATATCCGCCAGAGGAACGGGCCCTTCCTGGGAGTGCAATGCCACGTCAAGCATAGCGGTTACGGCATAACGGCCTTTGGATGTCAGTCTCATAGCTAAGTGGTTACCTGTTGGTCAAACATGGCCGAAAGTCTGACATTCCTGAGTAAATCAGTCAACTATTTAACCTAGTAATTTACTCAAGTATTAGCACGTTTTGGACTAAGCCAGATAATATGCATATAAAATACACATTATAACCGTTAGATAACTAATACTATTACCGCAAGCCGTCATTTCACATCAAATTAATTACCTTGATGTTTGTCCTGTTTTTCGATCGACGTCAGCATACCGCGCAGGATATTCAGCTCTTGAGCTTCCGGCCGCGCGCGGGTGAATAAACGGCGCAAACGGCTCATGACCTGCCCCGGATGGGATGGGCGGATAAAGCCACTGTGCTGCAGCGTTTGTTCCAGGTGCTGATAGAAGCGTTCCAGGTCGTCCACCAACGGATACGGCGTTTCTTCCAGTTGCGGCGCGCCGACCTGCTGACGATCGAGGTAAGCCACACGCACTTCATACGCCAGAATTTGCACCGCCATCGCCAGATTCAACGAGCTGTAATCCGGGTTGGCAGGAATGGCGACATGGTAATGGCACTTTTGCAGCTCATCATTGGTCAGGCCGACACGTTCACGGCCGAACACCAGCGCTACCGGCGCATGTTCACCTTCGTGCACGGCGCGGATGCCGCATTCACGCGGTTCCAGCATCGGCCACGGCAGGGTGCGTGAACGCGCACTGGTTCCCACCACCAGACTGCAGCCGGCAATGGCGTCATCCAGGGTGTCTACGATAGTGGCGTTGCCGATCACGTCGCTGGCACCAGCGGCCAGGGCGATCGCCTGAGAATCAGGTTTTATCAGCGGATTAACCAAATAAAGGTTGGTCAATCCCATGGTTTTCATGGCTCTGGCGGTCGAGCCCATGTTACCGGTATGAGAGGTTTCTACCAGAACAATGCGGATGTTATGCAGCATACAAACTCTGAGCGTAGCGGAAAATCACAGCAGCTTAACACAGCCGTAGGCATTTTGCCGAACACCTGCTATACTTCGCGCCGTTTCCTGTTCTTTAACATCCTAGTTGGAAGATACCCATGCATCCGATGCTGACGATCGCCGTGCGCGCTGCGCGCAAGGCCGGTAACCTGATTGCCAAAAACTACGAAACCCCGGACGCTGTAGAAGCGAGCCAGAAAGGGACCAATGACTTTGTCACTAACGTCGATCGCGATGCAGAGCATCTGATCATCGACGTCATTCGCAAGTCCTATCCGCAACATACTATTGTTACCGAAGAACGCGGCGAATTGGCCGGCGAAGACAAAGATGTACAATGGGTGATCGATCCACTGGATGGCACATCAAACTTCATCAAACGTTTCCCACACTTCTCAGTTTCCATCGCCGTACGCATTAAAGGCCGTACTGAAGTGGCTGTGGTTTACGATCCAATGCGCAACGAACTGTTTACCGCCACTCGCGGCCAGGGCGCACAGCTCAACGGTTACCGTCTGCGCGGCACCAATGCCAAAGATCTCGATGGCACCATCCTGGCGACCGGCTTCCCGTTCAAGGTTAAGCAGCACGCAACTCCCTACATTAATGTGGTTGGCAAACTGTTCACTCAGTGTGCCGACTTCCGTCGTACCGGTTCTGCCGCGCTGGATCTGGCCTATGTGGCCGCCGGCCGCGTTGACGGTTTCTTCGAAATTGGCCTGAAGCCATGGGATTTCGCCGCAGGTGAACTGCTGGTGCGTGAATCCGGCGGCCTGGTGACCGACTTTGTTGGCGGCCACAACCACTTCAGCTCCGGCAACGTGGTAGCCGGCAACCCGCGCGTAGTGAAAGCCATGCTTTCCACCATGCGTGAAGAACTGAGCGAAGCGCTGAAGCGTTAATATCGCGAAGTGAATGAATAAAGAAAAAGCGCTGCAATTTATTGCAGCGCTTTTTTTATGCCTGTCAGCGGGAGAAAGGCCGGATGCCGCCGATAAACTCCGACTGGGCAGTGAGATACAGCAATAGCCCGGCGAACAGCAGAATCAGGCCACCGGCCAGCGCCAGTGAACCCCAGGCCACCGCGCTCCAGGCCGCAGGTGCACGTGATTGGCTGAGACGTACCGCCAATCGGCGACTGTAATGCACCAACAAAGCCAGCAATGAGATGGTCAGTGAAGTGCCCAGCGCCATGGCCAACGCCGAGAAAACGCCCCAGACAAACACGCCAATCACCTTGGAAAACAGCAACACCAGTATTGCGCCCGAGCATGGCCGCATTCCCATCGCCAACACGATGGCGGTCTGTGTACGCCAGTCGCTGCCGGCCTGCAGTTCGCTGTCGCTCGGCATATGGCGGTGACCACAGCCGCAATGCTCACTGTGAACGTGATCCGCCGGCAGCGGTTGCAGGCTGTTGATTCGCAGCGCCGGAACTGGACGCATGGCCTTCACCGCATAATACAAACGCTTCAGCGCTCGCCAGCTCAGCAACACCCCGAGCAACATCACCAGAATAAAACTGCCCTTCTCCAGCCAGAAACTGCTCTGGTGCAGTTGCCGGGACGACAGTTGCAATACCACCAGCATCAACGTCACCAGCGCGATCGCCACCAGCCCCTGCACCAACGACGCAGCAAAGGTCAGTTTCAGGCTGCTTTTCAACCGCGCCGGATGGGTGGCCAGGTAGGTGGCAATCACCACTTTACCGTGGCCGGGGCCAAGGGCGTGCAACACGCCATAACTCAGGCTGAATAGCATCAACGCCAGTCCGGCCTGCTGCGGTGCCGCTTTTACCTGCTGCAACAGCCCCGCCAACTGCAGGTGCAGCCCTTTCTGCCACACCACGCTTTGCATCAGTAATTGCGGCCAATAGTGCCACGCCAACTGCGCGCCCAGCGCCAGTAACAGCGCAAACAGCAACAACGGCCACAGGCTGAAAGCCCAGTGTCGCTTACGCGGCGTGTGTTGGCTGAGGTTTATTGACATTGCAGGCTGACCCGCTGGGCGAACTGCTGCCCCAGCGCCATATCTTCGCCGGGTGAATCGTTTTTATCGAGGGACAAGGCGTAAGCCTGTAAAGAAGAGTCTGGTTTGGGCGTCATCAGTTTGAATTTGCACTGCGAAGCCATCTCCGGCGGCAAATGCAGTGCCGTTTTATCTTTATAGGTCATATCTACAAAATAGGTCGGATCGTAGGTGGAGATCTCAAACGGCTTGCCCGCCAGCGGCTGCGGCTCGGCCAGCGGCAGCACAAACTCCAGCACCGCCTGATGCCCCTGGCGCGACAGATGGTATTCCGTTGGCAGATTCAGGTATTTCACCGGCTTGCCGTCGCGATAAACATCCGTGAAATAGTGTTGCCCCAGGACATTGGCCATCACTTGCGCCGCCAGCTTTTTCCACATTTCCGAGTCGTTTTTGGCATTTTGCGCATCGTACAGCAGATCTGCCGAGGTGATTTCATCCATAACCCAAACCATTTTCAAACCGACCAGCTGTTGATCCTTCGCCACAAAGGTGGTGTTCATATCAATAAAACTGTGCGGGTGTGCGATAGCGCCGACGCTGAAAAGCGTTAAAAAACCGGCCAGAATAAAACGTAACTTCATCATCAAACGATACTCATTATTGTTATAAAGTAACATCAACCGTTCCTCAACCACCGCGTTTCCGCCCAATATTTGTGACGAAAGTTGTAAGCCGAAGTAAAACCGGGTGCCGTTGCCGCGCCGCGCATCACCTTTTGCTATGCTTATTCATAATTTAAACGTTACCTGCCCGAAGGTGATATGAGCCTGGACACTGCCCCCGTGCCTGAGCTCTCCGGTCAACAACGACGCTGCCATCTGTTATTGATGTTGTATGCGCCGGTGCCCGCAGTACAACTGGAGACTATCAGCCAAATTAATGGCGTTTCCCCCCCGGTTACCCGGCAAGATATAGCCGAGGTTGCCAGTGAAATCCAGCGTTTCCACCATCTGGAGATCGACGGTAATCCCGACGAGGGTTACCGGATCAGGGGCAGCGCACTCAATCAACGCCTCTGCCTGCTCCACTGGCTGCGCAGAGCCCTGCGCTGCAGCCCGGAATTTATCGAGCAACATTTTTCCCGCTGGTTGCAGCAAGCTCTGGGGCAAAGTACCGACCTGACACCGCAGCTGGAACAGTGCATCAGCGAGTATGAAGCACTGATCAACCGCAGCTTTGATCGGCGCGATCGTCAGTTTCTGCAACATTACCTGCGCTACTGCGCATGGGAGAACCAACGCCAGCGGCACCCGACATTCAGCCGCGCACAACGCGACTGGCTGCATCAGAAACCGGAGCATCAGGCGACCGGCTTGCTGCAGCAATCATTGAATCAGCTATTTTCCCTGCCCCCCGAAACCAGCGAAAGCGATTTTCTGCTGCTGATGTTTACCATGCTGAAAAACCACAGCTACCACAGCAATGACTCTGCGGAAGATCTGCGATTGATGGCCGCGATTGAAAATATGGTCGAGCGCTTCCAACAGATTTCTGGCATGACTTTCAGCAGTAAAGAAGATTTGATCAGCCAGCTGTTTGCCCATCTGGCCCCCGCGGTTGAACGCTGTCGCTTCGAGATCGGTATCGATAACACGCTGCTGGAAGAAGTTGAACGCAAGTATCCGCGCCTGATGCGCACCGCTCAGGAGGCGCTGGCCCCGCTCGAACAGGAATATGGTATTCATTTCTCCAGCGAGGAAGCCGGGCTGGTCGCCATCAGTTTCGGTGCCTGGTTGATGCAGGGCAATGCGTTGCAGGAAAAGCAGGTGTTATTGCTGACGCTGGACAACCCGCAGTTGGAAGATGAAGTGGAATATCAGATCCGAGAATTAACGCTGCTGCCGCTGAATATCAAGTATTTGCCACTGCGCGACTATCTGCATTCTGGCGCGCCGCAGGGAGTCACCCTGGTGATCACCCCCTATGCCACGGAGCACAGTGCGCCACAGCCGCCGCTGATTTATACCGAATTACCGTTGGCGCGCCAGCAGCGCAAAGTCATCCGTGCGCTGCTGGAAACCTCTTAACGGCTGCTGCTGACCATAACGGCCGGCGGGCGGATAAATAGCGCCGGCAACACCACTGCCGCCATCACCCAGAACACGCCACCCTGCAGATGCTCGAACAGGAAACCGGCGATTACCGTCATAATCGCAATGCCGCCGCCCATCGCCAGCGCTGAATAAACCGCCTGCAGACGGATCACTTCCGGCCCCTTGCGCGCGGCGATAAAACGCATCGCGGCCAGGTGGCAGACGGTGAAGGTGCCACAGTGCAGAATTTGGATCACCAGCAGCCACCCTAACTCGGTACTGCTGGCCATCAGGCTCCAGCGCAGTATCCCGCAGCAGGCGGAGAGCAGCAGCAGATTGCGCGCATTCCAGCGACGGAACAGGAAATTACTGCTGGCGAAAATAATCACTTCTGCCACCACGCCCAGCGACCACAAGTAACCAATGGTCGAAGCCGAGTAGCCCGCCTCCTGCCAGTAGATAGAACCGAAACTGTAATAACCGGCATGCGCGCCCTGCAATAGCGTTACGCACAGCAGGAAACGCCAGACTGGCCCTTCCTTAAGCATCTCCCACAAAGAACGCTCGGTTTCGCTGTGGGTTCGCGCCTCCCCCTGCGGCATCACGCTCGGTTTCAGCATCATGCCCAACAGCATCGCCAGTATGCTGGCTATCAGGCTGTAGAGGATAGCGTTATGGCCCCAGACGGAAACCATCTGCCCGGTCAGCGCCGAGCCAATCACAAACGCCAGCGAGCCCCATAGCCTGACCCGGCCGTAATCCATGGTGATTTGTTTTTGCCAGGTGCCGGCCAACGCATCGGTCAGCGGGACCAGCGGCGAGAAGAACAGGTTGAAGCCGGCGATCACCAGCATCAGCCAGCCCCAGCCGTTGCCGAAACAGAACCCAATGGCAAAAGCCAACGTCAGCAACGCTAACAGGCGCAATGCCGTCACCAGATGAGAGGGATCTTTTACCCGGGGAGCAATCAACAAACTACCGAGGAAACGTGCAACCAGACCGGCACCAAGCAGAATACCGATGGTTTCAGGCGGTATGCCCTCACCTTTTAACCAAACGCCCCAAAAAGGTAAGAAAATGCCGTAAGAAAAGAAGTAGGTGAAATAACTGAGAGCTAGCCAACGCGTAGATTGCAGAACCATGATCCCTCCGGTGTGAGGGCGATACTTTGACAGAGCTCACACTGGCTAGCAATGTGCATTCACCATCGAGGGAGTAGACTGCAAGGCAGTTCACAGTTTAGCCCGATAATCAGGGCACAGCATGCAATTGCCCTGATTATGGAGAAGCCGCTATTTAGCCCAACAAATGATCCGGGCCGAACCCAAGTGGGAAAAGCTCAGAGATATCGTGCACATAGTATTCTTCCAGGCTGTTGGCGATAATGACCTGGGTATCCTTGCCGAATTCATAAATCATTTGGCGGCAAACGCCACAGGGCCCGGAATAACCTTTAGCCTTGCTTTCCCCCACTCTGGGGCCGCCGATCACCACAATCATCTCAAAACTGCGCTCACCTTCGGAGACCGCTTTCAGGATCGCCACGCGTTCTGCGCAGGTGGTTGGCGAGTAAGAGACGGATTCGACATTACAGCCGGTGAACACCTTACCGCTCTTGGTGATTAATGCCGCCCCCACGGTAAAGTTCGAATAAGGGGCATAAGAGAACTCCCTGGCTTTAGCGGCCGTGGCAATCATTTGCTGGATCCGGTCTTTGTCATCCATTTCAATTTCTCCTTTTGATTGAATTCATTAAATTGCACCAGAAGCCGCTATAGTTTTCCCATTGCATAAATTGCGGCCCGCCCCAATGGGGGGAACAGTCACTGGCAAAACAGGCAACATGACCTTCCTGATACTTGCCAACCACCAGCAAGGGATCGCCGTTAATCTCAGCCAGGGTTTCGCTACCGGGCTTGGCAATAAATTTGTTATAGCCCAGTAAAGGCGGCCATTCATTTAGCCCACGGGTGATCTCGTGACTCTTGTTCAGCGTGAGGGGTTTACAGCCTTGTGGTAATTCAACGCGGTCGTCGTGGTCTAACATTTCAACCGGTAATACTTCGGTAAGAATGGTATTTTTATAATTTGCCTTTGCTTCTATGCCGGTAAAGGAAAGATAACCGCCTATCATTAACGCCCCGCCCCCCATGGCGACAAAGTCTTTTATCAGCGACAGGGCATTGGTCATTACCTCCATTCGATAAAAGGTTTTATTTTGCAATAAGAAGGTGTTGCTACCGATATCGCTAATCACCACAGCATCATAAATCAGCAATTCGTCCAACGTTTGTGGAAAGGCGGTTTGTACGGTATGCGCCGGCATGTAGTCGATGGAAATACCAGAGCCACGTAAGCAGGACAACAGATAGTCTGCACCCTCTTCATATTTACTCGAGGTAAAACTGTCAAAGCCTTTGGAATGGATCATGTGAATATGCCATGACTCACCAATAAACAAAATCTTCATTGCAACACTTCCTTATGTCGGTTGATTTTAAACGCCGCCGGGAATAAATTTTTCCTGAGTCGAACCTGCAAGAGGAGTTAAATAACCAGGCCCGCTACCGCGGCCGATAAGAAACTCACCAACGTTGAGCCATACAACAGTTTCAGACTGAAACGGGAAACCACGTTCCCCTGCTCCTCGTTCAGCGCTTTAATCGCCCCGGCCACAATGCCCACCGAAGTGAAGTTGGCAAAGGAGATCAGAAAGACCGACAGGATCCCTTCGGCACGTGGCGACAGCGCAGCTTTAATCTGTTGCAGATCAGTCATGGCAACGAACTCGTTGGCGACAATCTTGGTCGCCATGATACTGCCGACCTGCTGCGCCTCATGGGCCGGCACGCCAAGAACCCAGGCAAAAGGATAAAGCAGATAACCCAGCAGCCCCTGAAAGCTGATGCCGAACAGGCTGCTAAACAACGCGTTGATGGCGGCAATCAGGGCAATAAAGCCCAGCAGCATGGCCGCAATGATTACTGCGACCTTAAAGCCAGCAAGAATATATTCACCCAGCATTTCAAACAGGCTTTGTCCACGATGCAGATCCTGCATCTGAACCTCTTCTTCCAAATCGACACGATAAGGATTAATCAGTGACAGCACGATAAATGTACTAAACATATTCAGAATCAATGAAACTACGACATAGCGGGCATCGACCATATTGATATAGGCACCGACCATAAAAACCGAGACGGTTGACATCGCGGTGGCAGCCATAGTGTAGATACGGTTTTCGGACATCTTGCCCAGCACGTCTTTATAAACGATAAAGTTCTCTGACTGCCCCAGCAATAATGCGCTGACGGCATTAAAAGACTCCAGCTTGCCCATGCCATTGACTTTGGATAATACCGTCCCCACCACCCGAATGATAACCGGCAATAAATTGATGTGCTGAATAATACCGATTAATGCAGAAATAAAAATAATGGGGCATAACACATTAAGGAAGAAGAATGCCAACCCTTGCGCCTGCATTCCGCCGAATAAAAAGTCAGTACCTTCACCGGCAAACAGCATCAAGCCGTTGAACACCGTGGAAACCTGCGCGGTAAATCCGGTACCAATATCAGAACGCAGGAACAGCCAGGCAAGTAATACCTCAATCACCAGCAGCTGAATAATATAGCGAATTTTAATTAACTTTCGGTTATGGCTTACCAGCAAGGCCATTACCGTCACTAACAGACAAGAGAGAATAAAGTGAATCACCTGCGTCATACGACACTCCATAGTATATAACCGTCCTTTATTAAGGTATACCATGAGAGTAAATAACAATCATATAGACTCACATCACATAACAGGCTCTCAAAACCCTGCGATTAATTAAAAGGCGATGAATATCACAACCTGTTTTTATTAAATATATTAATAACTAATATTAATGACAGAAACATATATACGACATTCGAACTCTAACTATCGCCAGAGGGATAAAAAAAAGCCGGTCACCCAAGTGACCGGCCTGACGCCTCAGCGTTTTTTACCCGTAATGGAAATTATGCGTAAACCGGCAGGCGGGCGCAGATATCCAGTACTTTCTTCTTGGTGCGTTCGATGGTGGCTTCATCGTTGATGTTGTCCAACACGTCACAGATCCAGCCGGCCAGTTCACGCACGTCAGCTTCTTTGAAGCCGCGACGGGTCACTGCCGGAGTACCGATACGCACACCGGAGGTGACGAACGGGCTCTTGGGATCGTTTGGCACGCTGTTTTTGTTCACGGTGATGTTGGCGCGGCCCAGGGCTGCGTCAGCTTCTTTACCGGTCAGGTTCTTATCAACCAGATCCAGCAGGAACAGATGGTTATGGGTACCGCCGGAAACCACTTTGTAGCCGCGCTCCAGCACCACTTCCACCATAGCCTTGGCGTTTTTGGCCACTTGCTGCTGGTAAATTTTGAACTCAGGCTCCATGGCTTCTTTCAGCGCCACCGCTTTACCGGCGATCACGTGCATCAGCGGGCCGCCCTGGCCGCCTGGGAACACGGCGGAGTTCAGCTTTTTATACAGATCTTCATCACCGCCTTTCGCCAGGATCAGGCCGCCGCGCGGACCTGCCAGGGTTTTGTGGGTGGTGGTGGTCACGATGTGTGCGTGAGGAACCGGGTTCGGATAAACGCCGGCGGCGATCAGACCCGCTACGTGCGCCATGTCAACGAACAGGTAAGCACCGATGCTGTCGGCGATTTCACGCATTTTTGCCCAGTCAACGATACCGGAGAAGGCAGAGAAGCCGCCGATGATCATTTTTGGTTTATGAGTCTGAGCCTGTTTAGCCAGATCTTCGTAATCGATTTGACCTTTTTCGTCGATGCCGTAAGGCACCACGTTATACAGCTTGCCGGACAGGTTGACCGGTGAACCGTGGGTCAGGTGGCCGCCGTGCGCCAGATTCATGCCCAGAATGGTGTCACCCGGCTGCAGCAGCGCGGTATAGACAGCGAAGTTCGCCTGGGAGCCGGAGTGCGGCTGGACGTTGGCGTAATCTGCGCCGAACAGCTCTTTTGCGCGGTCGATGGCCAGTTGCTCAACGATATCCACATATTCGCAGCCGCCGTAATAACGCTTGCCCGGATAACCTTCAGCGTATTTGTTGGTCAACTGGGAGCCCTGGGCCTGCATTACGCGCGGGCTGGTGTAGTTCTCAGACGCAATCAGCTCAATGTGCTCTTCCTGACGCACAACTTCTTGCTCCATTGCACGCCACAGTTCGGCATCGTAATCAGCAATGTTCATTTCACGCTTTAACATCCGGCTTCTCCTGACTAAATCAGCTAACTAAAAAATCACCAAATAACTACCCGTTCGGGTTCTGGGCCACAGTGTAAACTGTTTCGCCCCACCGAGGATAGGTCTTGACAGAGGTTTTTACGCAAACGATTGGCATTAGGCGCAGCAAGGCTTTGATCCGATAAAGCACCCAATTCGACAACGGACTTTTACTCATGCTGAGAATGCGGTTTTTTCATGTTCTGTGAGCGAGATCGTCGGCTGGCGACTCCGTAAGAAAAACAGGGGTATTTACAGCCACGGCAGAAACCGTTAGGATGCGTTCAAACACAAAGGTGCATTTTAAATGCATCATTAGAATATTCCAATAATGTCCGACCAAGGAGCGCCACCATGCTGGATAGCCAAACCATCGCCACCGTAAAATCTACCATTCCCCTGCTGGCCGCTACCGGGCCAAAGCTGACCGCCCACTTCTACGACCGTATGTTCGAGCATAATCCCGAGTTAAAAGATGTGTTCAATATGAACAACCAGCGCAATGGCGATCAGCGTCAGGCCCTGTTCGATGCCATCTGCGCCTACGCCGTGAATATCGAGAATCTGGCGGCGCTGTTACCAGCGGTGGAACGTATCGCCCAAAAGCATACCAGCCTGAATATTCGCCCGGACCAGTATCAGATTGTCGGCAGCCATCTGATTGCCACGCTGGACGAGATGTTCAGCCCAGGCCAGGAAGTGCTGGACGCCTGGGGCAAAGCCTACGGGGTGTTGGCGGACGTATTTATCCAGCGCGAAGGCCAGATTTACCAGGCCAGCGAAACTGCCGAGGGCGGCTGGCGCGATCGACGTGCATTCCGCATCGTCAAAAAGCAGCCACAGAGCGAAGTGATTTGCAGTTTCGTATTGGCACCGGTTGACGGGGGCAAGGTCATCGACTTCAAACCTGGCCAATACCTGGCGGTCTACATCAAGCACGACAGCATGGAAAATCAGGAAATTCGCCAATACTCACTGACCACCTCACCGAACGGCGAATACTATCGCATTGCGGTGAAACGAGAGGATCAGGGGAAAGTATCGAACTTCCTGCACCAGCAGGCCAAAGAAGGCGACGTAATTTATATCGCCCCGCCGCACGGGGATTTCTTCCTCGAAGCGCAGCCGGAAACCCCGGTGGCACTGATCTCCGCCGGTGTCGGCCAAACACCGATGCTTGGCATGCTCCATACTCTGCACGATAACCAGCACCCAGCGGACGTGCACTGGCTGCACGCGGCGGAAAACGGCAGCGTTCACGCCTTTGCCGATGAAGTGGCGGATATTGCCGGCCGCATGCCGAATCTGAGCCGTCACGTGTGGTACAACCAACCGGGTGCCAATGATGTGGCAGGCCGCGACTACCAGAGCCGTGGCCTGATGAACCTCAGTGCCCTGCGCGAAACGCTTGCCACGCCGCAGATGCATTACTACTTCTGCGGGCCGCTGCCGTTTATGCAGTCTGTGGCCAGCCAACTGCTGGAGATGGGCGTAGAGGCCGATCGCATCCACTATGAATGCTTCGGTCCGCACAAGGTCATGTAATTGAAAGGGGCGCGGCCTGTTACCGCGCCCTTCCGTTATTTTTCCGCCAGCTTGCGAGTCTCTTTTACCTGCTGCGCCGTGACCGGTGCCGCCTGGTTGCCCCAGCTTCCCCGTAAATAACTCATCAGATCGGCAGCCTGCTGGTCATTCAAGTTCCAGGCGTAACCCGGCATGGCGAGCGCAGTTGCATGCTGGGTGATCGGCGTATGTGCTCCTTCCAGCACCACGCGCAGCGCGGTTAGTGGATTATCCGCCGTGACCGTTGCGTTACCCGCCAATGCCGGAATGGTATTGGAGCTGCCCTCACCTTTGTTACCGTGACAGGTTGAACAGTACATGGCATAGCTGCGTTGCCCCGCCTGCCAGTTGTCGACCGCCATGGCTACAGGTTTCTCCGCCGCCGGTTTTTCTGCCGCCAGACTGTGCAGGTAAGTAGCAATGGCGTTCAAATCACCGTCGGTAAGATATTGCGTGCTGTGGCTAACCACGTCACTCATCGGCCCTGCGACGGCCGCATGTTGGCTGCGCCCGGTTTTCAGCAAGGCCACCACTTCATCCTGTTTCAGCCCGCGAATTCCAGAAGCGTACCAGCCATCGAGTTCGGCACCGCTCAGGAAGGCCGGATCTTTGCTGTCCAGCCCTTTCTCCTGCATCGCCCAGCCGCGCGGCGTATGGCAACTGCCGCAGTGCCCCGCCCCTTGCACCAGATAGGCGCCACGGTTCCACTCACTGCTCTGGCTGCTGTCCGGTTGATAAGGCGTATCCTCATGGAACAGCTGGTTCCATATTGCCAACGGCCAACGCATCGACAGCGGCCAACTGATATCACTGGCGCGGTTGGCGGTGTTCTGCGCCGGGACTTCCTTCATCAGATAGTCGTACAGCGCGCGCATATCTTCCGCGTTCATTTTGGCGTAAGAGGTGTATGGCATCGCCGGATACAGTCGATGGCCATCTTTGGCGATCCCCTGGCGCATCGCACGGTCAAACTCGTCAAAGGAATAGGCACCGATGCCCTGCTGTTTGTCCGGCGTAATATTGGTAGCGTAAATATTGCCCATCGGGGTCGGGAACTTCATGCCACCGGCAAATAGCGCGCCACCCGGCGTGGTATGGCAAGCGGTGCAGTCACCGGCCCTGGCGACATATTCCCCGGCCGACATCGCCTGCGCCGAACCGCCAGCCGCCAGTAAGGTCAGTAAATACAGTGAACGCATGCTCATGCTCCCTCCTTGGCAGCAGCGGGAACATGGCCGAAAGCCAGTTCATTAACCGCGCGCCACGCCTGATCGATCGCCGAGTTGGCGTATGGGCTCCAGTCGGAGTCCGAGTTGGCAATCACAATTTTGCCGATCGGCTTACGCGCCGTTTCAATAATTTTCTTCGCCTCGTCCTCGTCGTCAAACAACCCGTTGAGGAAGTAGGAATAGCCGTGCGACCAGCGGTTTACGGTAATCGCTTCGATATCACGCTGGTGATCAAAACCGGCAGAGCCGAGCATGCCCTGCAACTGCTCGCGGATCATCTGCTCATGCACTTCAAACGGCGTGCCCAACAGCAAGGCTCGGCCTTTGCGCGACTGTTCACGCGGGCTTAACCCGCTGCCCGCCAGCGTCGGCACATACACCATGTGCAGGCCAATCGGCTGGTTCGGATCGCGCGGGTGCTGGTAGCCGCCCATGCTCACCGGATAATCCAGCTTCACACGGCAATAAGGCGCCGTTGGCGAGTAAACTTCATGCACGCCCAGTTTGATAAACGACTGCCAGTTACGGATCACCACTTTGCTGTACACCAGCGGCGACTTGACGTTCTGCTTCAGCGCCTGCTGCTGCTCCGGCGACATTTCCGGCACCAGATAAGGGATCATCATGTTGTAGCCGGCCATCACTACCTGCCCGGCGCGCACCTTGGTCATTTTCTCGCCGGTCAGGTAGGTCACTTCGACCTTGTCGCCGACGTTGGCCGCATGCAGCCCGGTGCTGTTCAACCGCAGTTTTACCGGTGACTCCGCGCGGTCAAGCTGGCTGTAGTCGAACTTCGCCAGCACGATGTCATTCATATCCTTGCCGCCAGGCGCTACCGCCGGGATCAGATGGCGCACCATTAAGCGTGTCAGCGTGGCGTTGCCATCCGGGAAGTGGAACACGTAAGGATCGTCGAGATCCGCCTGTGACTCTTCATCCAGCGGCGGCAGGTTCATGCCGTTCAGGCCAGGCAGATCGCAAATACGCGCATCGCTGCAAGAAGTGGCGTCGATGCCCACCGCCTGGAAGTCACTGGTAGTTTGCTGGAAATAGCGGATCGCCATTTCACTCAGACCGACCTTGTCACGCAGGAACTCGGTATAGCTGTGCTTGTCGAGCCATTCGCTTTTCTGCTCCTGGCTCATCTCCGGCAGGTAATCCTTATCCACCGTGTGCAGTGCAATCAGCGCCTGGCGATCGCTTTCCGGCAGCGGGAAATCACCGATAAAGGCTTCGTAGGAACGGCCATTGAGACGATCATGGGGAATATCATCCGCCACCATACGGCCAGGGTCACCGTTCACCACTTTGTCGACGCCGAAGTTTTTGCGATCGAAATAGACGCCGCGACTCAGGTTCAGATCCGGGTAGAAGGTTTTATCGAAGGCTTTTTCCAGGTTGTCGATGCTGACGCCCAGTTTTTGCAGCAGCCCCATCGCCACCGGACTGAAGTTGGAGCGCGGTGACTGCAGCGACTCGCTGCCGCCGTAGCCGAGAATGGTGCCATTTTCGCTGCTGAATTCATTGCGCTTGGCGTGGCCGCCGAAGTCATCATGGTTGTCGATCAGCAAGATACGCTGCTGCTGACCTTTCATTTGCTGCCAGAAGCAGGCCGCGGCCAGGCCGCTGATACCGGCACCGACCACCACCAAATCGAACTCCTCTGTGGCCGGTACTGCGGCAAAATCGAAGGCCTTGCCGTCACGCCCCAGCTGGTGTGCATGCTCAAACGAACCGGGATGGTTGCCGCGCAGCCCGGTCAGCGTCGGCGGGTAATAGAGGGTTTGATTGGCGGTTTGCGGCGATGCCCGCAGGATCTGCATCGGCGTTAACCCGGCGGCGATGGTGATCGCCACCCCATTAAGAAAATCGCGTCTGGTGATGCTCATAATTGGCTTCCTTCTATTTTTATTATCATCAGACCGGCCGGAGCCGGTCTGAAAGCCGCGTTATTTTGCAGATATAACCTGATTAATCAATGCTTAAACATCACATGGCGGATAGCGGTGTAATCTTCCAGGCCGTACATCGACATATCCTTGCCGTAGCCGGACAACTTTTGGCCACCGTGCGGCATCTCGCTCACCAGCATGAAATGGGTATTCACCCAGGTGCAGCCGTATTGCAAACGGGCGCTCAGACGGTGTGCCCGCCCCACGTCCCGGGTCCACAATGACGACGCCAGCCCGTAGTCAGACTCGTTGGCCCAGGCCAGCACCTGCGCCTCATCGTCGAACGGCGTGACGGTCACCACCGGCCCGAACACTTCACGCTGCACGATTTCATCCTCCTGGCGAGCACCGGCCAACAGCGTCGGCTGGAAATAGTAGCCAGGGCCGTTAACCCGCTCACCACCGGTCACCACCTGCACGTGCGGCAATGCCTTGGCGCGCTCGACAAACCCCACCACGCGCTCCAGATGCTGAGCGGTAATCAACGGGCCCAGTTCGCTGTCGGCCTCTTCCGGTGGTCCGATCTTCAGGCTGCCAATGGCCTCGCCCAACGCCTTCACCAACTGCGGATAAATGCCTTTCTGCGCGTAAATGCGACAGGCGGCAGTACAGTCCTGACCGGCGTTGTAGAAACCAAAGCTGCGGATCCCTTCCACCACCTGTTGCAGGTCGGCATCATCAAACACCAGCACCGGCGCCTTGCCCCCCAGCTCCATATGGGTGCGCTTAATGCCGGACGCGGTATGGCCAATGATATGTTCGCCGGTGGCGATTGAGCCGGTCAGCGACACCATGCGCACTTTGCTATGACCGGTCAGCCTGTCGCCGACGCTGGCGCCGCGGCCAAACAGCACGTTGAACACGCCCGGCGGAAACAGCCCGGCGGCCAGCTCGGCCAGCTTGAAGGTGGTCAGCGGTGTTTGTTCCGACGGCTTAAGCACCACGCAGTTGCCCGCCGCCAGCGCCGGAGCCAGCTTCCACGCCGCCATCATCAGCGGGTAATTCCAGGGGGCAATCGAGGCGACCACGCCCAAGGGGTCGCGGCGGATCATCGAGGTGTGTCCCGCCAGATATTCACCGGCCGCCAGCCCGCTCAAACAACGGCTGGCTCCGGCGAAAAAGCGGAAGACGTCAGCCACGCCCGGCAGTTCATCATTCAGCACGCAGTGATAGGGTTTGCCGCAGTTAATCGATTCCAGGCGGGCGAAGGTTTCTGCATGGCTGTCGATCAAATCCGCCAGCTTCAGCAGGTGTTCAGCACGTTCCTTCGGCGTGGTCTGCCCCCAGTGTTCAAATGCGGCGTCGGCCGCCAGCACCGCCTGATCGACCTGCTCTGCACTGGCTTCAGCCACCTGTACCACTACCTCTCCGGTTGCCGGGTTATACACCGGCAACAACGCCCCCTGGCCGGTAACCAGTTGGCCGTTAATCAACAGTTGGCTTTGCATAGGATTATCCTTTATAAGATGTCTGGTACGCATTAGGGTCAAGAGGCTATTTATTTGCCGCTGCCGGCGACGCTTTCGCCGCCCTTGGTCAGGTAATAAGCCCCCAAAATCGGGATCATGGTCAGCAACATCACCGACAGCGCCACCACGTTGGTGATCGGCACATCGCGCGGGCGACCGAGCTGATTGAGCAGCCATAGCGGCAGCGTGCGCTCATGCCCGGCGGTAAAGGTGGTGACGATGATTTCATCAAACGACAACGCGAACGCCAGCATGCCACCGGCCAGCAATGCTGAACCCAGGTTGGGCAACATCACGTAGCGGAAGGTTTGCCAGCCGTCGGCACCGAGATCCATCGAAGCCTCGATCAGGCTATGGGAAGTCCGGCGGAAACGAGCGATGACGTTGTTGAACACGATCACCACACAGAAGGTGGCATGACCGATCACGATGGTCAGTACTCCCGGCTCGATATTCAGCGCCTTGAACGCCGCCAGCAGCGCCAGACCGGTAACAATGCCCGGCAGCGCGATCGGTAACAGCAGCAACAGTGAAATGCTGTCCTTGCCGAAGAAATCACGCCGGTACAGCGCCGCCGCTGCCAGAGTGCCCAGCACCAGCGCCACCGCCGTCGCCAGCGCAGCAATCTGCGCGGAAAGCAGCATCGCATCGATAATGTCCTGCCGACCGGCCGCGATGCTAAACCAATGCAGCGTAAAACCCTTCGGCGGGAAGCTGAACGCCGCGTCCTCGGTGTTGAAGGCGTAGATGGCGATAATCGCCAGCGGGAAATGCAGGAAGATCAGACCGCCCCAGGCGGCCAGTTTCAGCCCTAATGGCGCGCGCTCAGAGTGCATCGAAGGCCCCCAGACGTTTCACAATGGAAAGATAAATCGCGATCAACACAATCGGCACCAGGGTAAAGGCCGCGGCCATCGGCATATTGCCTATCGCCCCTTGCTGGGCGTACACCATGCTGCCGATGAAATAGCCCGGCGGCCCCACCAGCTGCGGCACAATAAAGTCTCCCAGCGTCAGCGAGAAGGTGAAGATCGACCCGGCGGCAATGCCCGGCACCGCCAGCGGCAGGATCACGTAACGGAAAGTCTGCGACGGGCGTGCGCCCAAATCCGCCGAGGCATGCAGCAACGAAGGCGGCAGGCGTTCCAGCGCCGCCTGGATCGGCAGGATCATGAACGGCAGCCAGATATAAACAAACACCAGAAAACGCCCCAGCCCGGAGGTCGACAGGGTGTTGCCCCCCACGCCCGGCACGGTCAGGATTGCCGCCAACACCGGCTCCAGCCCCAGATGTTGCAGGAACCACTGCGCCACGCCATCCTTTGCCAGCAGCAGCGTCCAGGCGTAGGCCTTGACGATATAGCTGGCCCACATCGGCATCATCACCGCGATATAAAAGAACGCTTTGACGCGGCCACTGGTGTAACGCGCCATGTAGTAGGCAATCGGGAACGCCAACACCGCACTGGCCAGAGACACCAGCACCGCCATGGTCAGTGTGCGCAGGATGATGTCGTAGTTGGCCGGGTTGAACAGCGCCCGCAGGTTATCGAAGGTCAGATCCGGCGTCACCGTCATGGTGAAGTCGTCGAAGGTATAAAACCCCTGCCACAGCAGCGTCAGTAATGAGCCAAGGTACACCGCGCCGAACCACAACAGCGGTGGCACCAGTAACAGCAGCAGGTACAGCGTCGGCCGGCGATAGAGAAAGGTCGACAGGGTGCGCAAGGTACCGCGGCGCGGCGCGGGATAGTCGATGCTCATCTCCATCTCACCTCTCCTCCAGCAGCGGCACCATCGCCTCACGTGACCAGCAGGCGGTGACCGGCTGACCGATCAGATGCTGCTGCCCGGCGGCGTGCCACTGAGGATTCGCCTCACTGACCAGCAGTTTCTCACCGCTGCTCAACGCAATTTCGTAGCGCGTAGCCGCGCCCTGATAATGGATCTCTTGCAGCAATCCCTGTACCTGGATTTCACCCTGTGCGGCACCGGCCTGATCCATTAAGCGAATATGCTCGGGGCGGATCGAGAAGGTGGCGGTCTGGCCGAGCAAGCGCTGCGCCAGCTCGCTGCGCACCACGTTAGAGGTACCGACAAACTCGGCGACAAACGGCGTCTTCGGCCGCATATACAGCTCACGCGGCGCATCCACCTGCTCGATTCGCCCGTTGTTGAACACCGCTACCCGATCGGACATCGACAAGGCTTCGCTCTGGTCATGGGTGACGAAAATAAAGGTGATCCCCAGTTGGCGCTGCAGCTTTTTCAGTTCACCCTGCATCTGTTCACGCAGCTTGAGATCCAGCGCGCCCAGCGGTTCATCCAGCAACAGCACCCGCGGTCGATTGACCAGCGCGCGGGCCAGTGCCACACGTTGACGCTGGCCACCGGAAAGATGCGCCGGTTTACGCTCGGCGACGAATCCCAGCGCCACGCTGTCCAGCGCTTCCTGTGCCCGCGCCAGCCGTTCACGTTTGGCGACGCCCTTCACCATCAATCCGTAGGCCACGTTTTCCAGCACCGACATGTGCGGGAACAGGGCGTAATCCTGGAATACGGTATTCACGTCGCGCTGATACGGCGGCAGGTTGGCCGCCTCCTGGCCGTGAATACGAATTGAACCGGCGCTGAGTTGTTCAAAGCCGGCGATCAGTCGCAGGCAGGTAGTTTTGCCCGAACCCGAAGGCCCAAGCATGGAGAAAAATTCCCCGTCTTGTATTTCGATAGAAACCCGGTCTACGGCGCGAACCTCGCCGAAGCTCCGCGAAACATCGATAAATTGCACGGCAATGGTCATGATCTGCGCTCCTGATAGGCATTCATCGGGCGTAGCAGGCTACGCCCCCGCGGGTTAGCGACCGCCCATGATGGCGATATAGTCCTGAGTCCAGCGGCTGTATGGCACGAATTTTCCGCCCTGTGCCTGCGGTGTTTTCCAGAAGGCAATCTTGTCGAATTGGTTGAAGCCGTTGGTTTCACACCCTTTGTCGCCCAGTAGCGTGCTGGCCTTGCAGCCCGCCGGTGATGCCGGTACCGAACCAAACCAGGCGGCAACGTCGCCCTGCACTTTCGGCTCCAGCGACCAGTTCATCCACAGGTAAGCACAGTTCGGATGCTTGGCATCGCTGTGCAGCATGGTGGTGTCCGCCCAGCCGGTAACCCCCTCTTTCGGGAACACGGTGCCAATCGGCTGGCCTTCCCCTTTCAGGGCATTGGCCTGATACGGCCAGGCGCTGGAGGCCACCACACCTTCGTTTTTGAAATCACTCATCTGCACCGAGGTGTCATGCCAGTAGCGGTGAATCAACGCATGCTGGGTGCGCAACAGCTTCAATGCCGCCTGATATTGCTCTTCGTTTAACTGGTACGGGTCGCTGATGCCAAGCTGCGGCTGAGTAGCCTTCAGGAACAGCGCCGCATCGGCGATGTAAATCGGCCCGTCGTAGGCCTGCACCCGGCCCTGATTGCTCTTGCCGTCCGGCAGATTTTGTTGCTGGAACACTACCGCCCAGCTGTCTGGCGGCGTCGGGAAGGTTTTGGTGTTGTACATCAGCAGGTTTGGCCCCCACTGATAGGGCGTGCCGTAGGTTTTTCCGTCTACGGTGTACCAGGCACCGTTCAGCAAACGCGGGTCGATATTTTTCCAGTTAGGGATCAGCGCCGGGTTGATCGGCTGTACCCGCTTACCGAAGATCAATCGCAGCGAGGCATCGCCGGAAGCGGTGACCAGGTCATAACCGCCCTTGGCCATCAGGCTGACCATTTCATCGGAGGTGGCGGCGGTTTTCACATTCACCGCGCAGCTGGTTTGCTTTTCAAACTGGCTGACCCAGTCATAGTTTTTATCGGACTGGCCACGTTCGATATAGCCCGGCCAGGCGATGATATCCAGACGGCCTTCGCCTTTGCCCAGCGCCTGCGGCAAGTCGGCCGCCTGAGCCAGGCCGCAAAGCACGGTGAAACAGAGTGCGGAAACTGTGGTGGTGACTGCGGTAGTTTTTCCCATCGTAATGACCCCTGTGTTGCGTATCTGTGTGCGGCAGGGAACGGCTGCCGCTCTAGTTTCATTAGAAGCTGGCTTTAAACTTCGCCATTACATGCCTGACTACGCTGTAGTCTTGCAGTGAATCACTGGACAGATCTTTGCCGTAGCCAGAGCGTTTCAGGCCCCCGTGCGGCATCTCACTTGCCAGGGTGAAATGGGTGTTGATCCAGGTGCTGCCGTATTGCAGATGCGCGGCAATATGCAGCGCCCGATCGATATTCTGCGTCCAGACCGACGAGGCCAGGCCGTATTCGGAATCGTTGGCCCAGTTGACCGCCTGCTCCAGATGTTCGAAGCGGGTGACGCTCACCACCGGGCCGAATACCTCACGCTGGACGATTTCGTCGCTTTGCAGGCAGCCGGCCAGCAGCGTGGGTTGGTAATAGAAACCCGGGCCGGAATGCGCGGCGGCGCCGGTAATCAATTCAATATGCGGCTGGCTGAGCGCCCGCTCGACAAAGCTGGCGACACGATCGCGCTGGCGGCTGCTGATCAGCGGGCCGATTTCGTTATCTTCATCGCGTTTGCGGGCAAAACGCAGGCTGGCAACCGCCTCGCCCAACGCTTCCACCAGCTTGGGATAGATCCCCGCCTGCGCGTAGATGCGACAGGCGGCGGTACAGTCTTGCCCGGCGTTGTAATAGCCGTAGGTACGGATGCTGTTAACCACTTCATCCAGATCGGCGTCGTCACAGACAATCACCGGGGCCTTGCCGCCCAGTTCGAGATGCGTGCGTTTGACGCTTTTCGCCGCGGCCTGCAGAATTTTTTGCCCGGTGACAATATCGCCGGTCACCGAGACCAAGCGCACCTGAGGATGCCCAACCAGATGGCTGCCAACCCCTTCGCCACCGCCATAGATGATATTCAGCACGCCCGGCGGCAGGATGTCCTGCAGCGCAGGCACCAGCGCAAGAATGGTCAGCGGGGTATGTTCGGAAGGTTTGAATACCACGGTGTTGCCCGCCGCCAGCGCCGGAGCGATCTTCCACGCCGCCATCATCAGCGGGTAGTTCCATGGCGCAATCGAGGCCACCACGCCGATTGGGTCGCGGCGGATCATCGAGGTGTGCCCTTCAATATATTCACCGGCCAGTTGCCCCTGCTGGGTACGCACCGCGCCGGCAAAGAAACGAAACACGTCGACGGCGGCCGGCAGGTCGTCATTGAGCGCCTGATGCAGTGGCTTGCCGCAGTTGAGCGCCTCCAGACCGGCCAGGCGCGGGGCCTGACGTTCGATGGCGTCGGCAATACGTAGCAAAATGGAAGCACGGAAGGCCGGCGTGGTGCGCGACCAGTGGCCGAAAGCCTGCTGTGCCGCCTTAACCGCGCTGCCCACCTGCGCCGATGAGGCTTCAGTGATGGAAACCAGCGTTTCACCATTGGCCGGATTAACGATGCACTCCTGCTGGCCTTCGCCCTCGACCGACTGACCGTTAATGAATTGCTGACAGGATAAACCTGAAAGGAGGTGCACATCTGCCATGGTGTATTGCCCCTAAGTGACCAAAACGTTAACTAAATGTGAATAAGTTAGTTTCAATCAGACTAAGCGAGCATCAGGCAGCCAACAAATTCTAAATACTGAACGCCGCGTTCGATTAAATCGAATGCTTCAGCCCGGCAGCGTGCATATTGCCATTCTCACGGGCAATGGTGAGGAATGGCGTAACCAGTTCCGGCCGCGCACTGCCGCGTCGCCACGCCAGGCCGATGTCCAGCGGCTCCAGCAGATCCACCAGCTTGCGAGCCTCAATCATGTTGCCCTCCAGCGACCAGGCGCGATAGGCCATGTCTGGCAGAATTGAGACGCCCATGCCCGCCGCGACCAGGCTGCGCACCGCCTCCGTCGAACCGGTTTTCATGGCGATCTCCGGTTTCACTCCGGCGCGCGCCCAGATACGCCGCGCATGCACGTCCATTTCGTCGGCGTTAAGCTGGATCAGCGGCAGCTTCGCCACATCCGCCAGCCCGATACTTTCATGATCCAGCAGCGGGTGCAGTGGCGGTAGCCACAGACGATAAGGCGAATGCATCAGCACTTCGGTCTGTAGCGCATCACGATCCTCAATATTCGACAGTATCAGTACGCCAATATCGATCTCCCCACTCACCAGCAGGTGTTCAATATAAGGACGTTCATCCTCTATCATCTGAATGGTGACATTGGGATAGGCCGATTTAAACCGCTTGAGCAGCTCGACCAAAAAGTACCCGGCCACCAGGCTGGTCACGCCGATGGTCAGCTTGCCGGTCAGGCTTTCGGTGCCCAATTGCAGGCTGCGTTTGGCATTGTCCACCGTAGCGAGGATCAGATAAGACTGGCGGAGAAACTGGTGGCCCTGGTGCGTCAGGTTCATGCCCTTGGCGTGGCGATCAAACAGCCGTACGCCAATGTCGGTCTCCAGTTGCTGGATGGCCAGCGTCAGCGAGGATTGGGAAACAAACACCGCCTGCGCGGCGGCGGAGATCGATCCGGTTTCCGCCACCGCAATGAAGTGGCGGATTTGGCGCAGCGTCATCATGGGTCACAACCTCAATCAAAACAGTTGGGCTGAGTGTAAGATGCCGCGAGGAAAGCGATCGAATAAACTATCAAAAATGCGACAGCATTCGCTTTTTTAGAACGCTAACGGCAGCAATGACAGAGAAGGAGAAATAAATCGGGGAGAGGAGATAACAGACTGCAGATATGACAAGGGCGCAGCATGCTGCGCCCTCAGGGATTTCAGACCAGAAACGTCACATCAAATCGCTTCTTCGTCCTGCTCGCCGGTACGGATACGCACTACGCGCGCCACGTCGAAGACAAAGATTTTGCCGTCGCCGATTTTGCCGGTTTGCGCGGTCTGCATGATGGTTTCCACGCAGGTATCGACGATATCGTCGGCCACCACGATCTCAATTTTCACCTTTGGCAGAAAATCGACCATGTACTCCGCGCCACGGTACAGCTCGGTGTGGCCCTTCTGGCGGCCGAAGCCTTTCACTTCGGTGACGGTCATCCCGGTAATGCCAACCTCAGCCAGCGCTTCACGGACATCATCGAGTTTGAACGGCTTGATAATAGCGTCGATCTTTTTCATCTTGTTTCCTTTACCAATTTTTGCGGCCAAAGCCGGATGTGATTGGGTAGCGGCGGTCTTTGCCGAAATTGCGGGCGGTGATGCGCGGCCCAACGGCAGCCTGACGCCGTTTGTATTCGTTGATATCCACCAGGCGGATAACCTTGCGCACGATCGCCTCGTCGAAGCCTTCGGCCACCAGATCGGCAACCGACTTATCACGTTCGACGTAACCTTCCAGAATCGCATCCAGAATGTCGTACGGCGGCAGGCTGTCCTGATCGAGCTGATCCGGTGCCAGTTCTGCGGACGGTGGACGATCGATAACCCGCTGCGGGATCACGTAAGAAACAGTATTGCGGTATTCAGACAGTTTGAACACCAGCGTTTTCGGTACGTCTTTCAGTACGTCGAAGCCGCCTGCCATATCACCATACAGCGTGGCGTAGCCTACGGCCATCTCGCTTTTGTTGCCGGTGGTCAGCACGATGCTACGGCGCTTGTTGGACAGCGCCATCAACACCACGCCGCGGCAGCGTGCCTGCAGGTTTTCTTCGGTAGTGTCGCGTTCGGTACCGGCAAACATTGGCGTCAGTTGACCCATAAAGGCGTCGAACATAGGTTCAATCGAGACGATATCGAATTCAATGCCGAGGATTTCCGCCTCTTCTTTGGCATCGGCGATGCTGATATCCGCGGTGTAGCGGAACGGCATCATCAGCGCCTGCACTTTATCTTTGCCCAAGGCATCAACGGCAATCGCCAACGTCAGCGCCGAATCGATACCGCCAGACAACCCCAGCACCGCGCCCTTAAAGCCGTTTTTAGTGACGTAATCACGCACGGCCAATACCAGAGCTTCGTACACCTGCGCCAGCTGTGGCAGCTCGGCGGCCGGTGCGGTCATTGGCACCACCTCCAGCTCATTGAGCTCAAGCAGGGTTACCTGCTCGGCAAACGCCGTCAGCCGATGGGTCATATTGCCGGCCGCATCGAACACCTTCGAACAACCGTCGAAAATCAGTTCATCCTGCCCGCCAATCTGGTTGAGATACACCAGCGGCAGATGGGTACGCTGGCAATGGCCGGCCATCAGCGTCTTGCGGATGTAAGGCTTTTCGCGATTGTACGGTGAGGCATTGATCGACAAAATCATTTCGGCACCGGCAGCCTTGGCGGCATCGACCGGCTCCGGGAACCACAGATCTTCGCAAATCAGCAGGCCCAGTTGATAGCCTTTCAGCTCAACCACGCAGGTTTCACTGCCGGCCTGGAAGTAGCGTTTCTCATCGAAAACGCCGTAGTTCGGCAACTGCTGCTTGAAGTAACGCGCCAGCAGCTGTCCTTCAGAAAACAGCGACAGCGCATTATACAGCTTGTCGCCTTCGCGCCACGGATGGCCAACCAGAATGGCGACCTCGGCAGAGGCCTGCTGCAGACGCTGCAGCTGCGCGTCACAGCGCTGATAAAAATCGTTGCGGTACAGCAGGTCTTCCGGCGGATAGCCGGAGAGCGCCAACTCGGTGAACATGACCAGATCGGCTCCCGCCTTCTGCTGCTCTTGCACGGTTTGCAACATGCGTTCGGTGTTGCCTTCAATGTCACCGACCAGCAAATTCAGCTGGGCCAGTGCGATGGAAAGTGATCTGCTCATTGTTTAGGATCCCGCTTAATACGTTCCATGGTGCTCTGTGTTGGGCCACGCCACTAACAAGAGAACGGAGTGTAAATCATTCCGCCGCATTTGTTGAGAACCTGCGTGCGCAGGCTACGGCGGAAAACATCATTCTTTAAAATCGTTGGCGTCCAGTTCATGGCGCGACAGCAACTTATAAAACTCGGTACGGTTACGGCCCGCCATACGCGCGGCCTGGGTCACGTTACCCTTGGTGATCTGCAACAGTTTGCGCAGATAGTGCAATTCAAACTGATTACGCGCCTCGACAAAGGTCGGCAAGGCGGTGTTTTCCCCTTCCAATGCCTGCTCAACCAGCGCTTCGCTGATCACCGGCGCAGAGGTCAGGGCCACACACTGTTCGATCACGTTCACCAGTTGGCGCACGTTGCCCGGCCAGGTGGCGGTCATCAGGCGTTTCATGGCATCCGTTGAGAAGCTGCGGACAAAGGGTTTGTGGCGCTTGGCAGATTCGCGCAGCAGATGATTGGCCAGCAGCGGGATATCCTCGGCACGCTCATTCAACGCCGGGATCTTCAGGTTCACCACGTTCAGGCGGTAGTACAAATCCTCGCGGAATTCGTTTTTCGCCATCGCCTTTTGCAGATCGCGGTGGGTGGCGGAAATGATGCGGACGTCAATGTCCAGATCGCGGTTGCTGCCCAGCGGGCGCACCTTGCGCTCCTGCAATACGCGCAACAGCTTAACCTGCAGCGAAAGCGGCATATCGCCGATCTCGTCGAGGAACAGCGTGCCGCCGGCTGCCGCCTGGAACAACCCTTCGCGGCTGCTGACCGCACCGGTGAAGGCCCCTTTGGCATGACCAAACAGCTCGGACTCCAGCAGTTGCTCCGGCAATGCACCGCAGTTAATGGCGATAAACGCCTTTTTACCGCGAGGACTGGCGCCGTGGATCGCCTGCGCCAACACCTCTTTACCGGTGCCGCTATGGCCGTTAATCAGTACGCTGACATCAGACTGCGCCACCATTTTTGCCTGCTCCAGCAGGCGCAGCATAATCGGGCTGCGGGTGACGATGTCTTCACGCCAACTGTCATCACCGGCCGGCAGTGACAGCGACAGGGCATCGTCGATGGCTTTGTACAGCGCATCGCGATCCACCGGTTTGGTCAGGAAGCTGAACACCCCTTGCTGGGTAGCCGCCACCGCGTCCGGAATTGAGCCATGGGCGGTCAGGATGATCACCGGCATGCCAGGCTGATGCTTTTGGATTTCGGCAAACAGCGCCATGCCGTCCATTTCATCCATCCGCAGGTCGCTGATCACCAGATCAATCTTCTCGCGCCCTAACAGGCGCAGCGCTTCCTGGCCGCTTTCGGCGGTGGTGACATGAAAACCTTCGCTGGTCAGGCGCATTCCCAGCAGCTTAAGCAGGCTGGGATCGTCGTCAACCAATAACAAATTGGCCGGTTTGCGTGCGGTCATTGCGCGTGAGACTCCTTGTTAGCGGGGGGCGGCGCGTAGGTATCTTCCGGCTCCACCGGCAAAGCGGTACCCTTCTCAGGTTCAGCATCCGGTTCTGCAGCCTTGGCCGGCGCGACTTTCTTGCCCGTGGCGTCGGTTTTTTGCTGCGTTCCGCTGTTGTCCGGGATGTCACTCTGCATCTGCTTGCGCGAAGAGAGCTGGCGTTCGATATCGGTCAGGTTTTCCAGCTTGCGCGAGGTGTCCTGCAATTGCGCCTGCAAACGCACCTGACTCTGACGCAGCGTATCTATCTGACTGTCGGAGCTTTCCTGCAGGTGCTGATAGCGCGCCTTTTCATCAAACAGGGTGATCTGCAGCACCTGCTGTTGACGCCACAGCTGTAACAGCGGGCGCAGTGAGCTTGGGAACTCCATGCGATAACTGTTCAGGCGGTCGATCATCTGGCGACGTTCGCCCGAGGTCGGCTCGGCACTGGCCAGCAGGATACTTTGCTTGAAAATACCGTCCCAGCTATTGCCGGGCAGGGTTTTCGCCAGCGCACGAGCCTGGGTTGAACCGATGCGATCGGCGCAGTCCATGGCACGCAGCCAGTAAAGTGAGTTATTCAGCGCGTCTTTTTCATCGAGCGGCCACAGGCTGTCGCACGCTGCGATACGGTAATCCACCACTTTGGTGTCCGGGATCGCTTCCTGCTGCGGCTGATTCAGGCCACCGCTGACCGCACGATCGACGCAACCCGCCAACAGAAACGGCATAAAAAGAACGCTGCCTAAAAAGGAAAATCGACGCTTGCCGAGCGGCGTGCCCTGTGTGGCACGCGGTGAACGTTCGGTCTGCGAGAGACGAAGGCGTTTAGACCATGTATACATTATTATTCATTCTCGGCGGTTAATGGCAATTCAATACGGAAGCAGACGTCTGTGCCGGCGACGTCAACCAACTGCAGTTCGCCACGCATGCGGCGGATACAATCCTGCGCAATGCTCAGCCCCAGACCGCTTCCTTTTACCGCCCCTTTTCGCTGGTGACTACCCTGGAAAAAAGGCTCAAAAATCATGGTTCTCTCGGCTTCGGGGATCGGCGTGCCGCTGTTGGCGACATCAATCTGCACCCGTTGCCCAACCTGACGGCTGCGGATCCAAATGTTACCGGATTCCTTGCCGTAGTGCACCGCATTGGAGTAGAGATTATCCAGCACACGCATTAATAGCGTAGGCTCTGCCCAGCATATTTCCGCATCCAATTGGATCTCGGTGCGGATCAATTTTGCCCGGGCCGGCAAACTGTGTGCCGCCACCACCATTTCGACCATCTCTTCCAGCTCGACATTCTCATGCTCTGCCGGGCCATCGGCCAGTTTACGGTTGTAATCCAGCAGTTGTTCAATCAGTTGCTGCAGGTGGCGGCTGCTGCCGTCGAGAATGGCCACCACCTCTTTTTGATCGGAGGTCAGCGGACCGGCCACTTCGTCCGCCAGCAGCTCGGTGCCCTCACGCATGCTGGCCAGCGGCGTCTTTAATTCATGCGAGATATGGCGCAGGAACTCATGGCGCTGCGACTCCAGCCACGCCAGCCGTTCACTCAACCAAATAATCCGCTGGGCCAGCGAACGCAGTTCACGCGGCCCTTTGAAGGTGTCGGTACTGCCCAACGCTCGCCCTTCCCCCAGACGGTTGATCATTCGCTCTACCGCTTTTACCGGGCCGATAATCATCCGGGTGAATAACACCACCAGCATCACGCTGACCAGGAACAGCATCAATGCCTGCCAGCCGAAGAACTGACCGCGCTCGGCAATCGCCTGCTGTAACTGCTGGCCGCGAGAGAACACCACGGCGCGCGTGGCCTGCACCATTTCGGCATTGGAACGCGAGAATGACTCCAGCAACGTCGAAGCCTGTGCGTCCGGGCCGCTGCTTTGGCATTTAATCGCCGCAAGCTGAGTCAGCAGATCGCGCAAGGTTTGATAATAACGTTCATCCGGCAGGATCGGCGCGTGGGCATCGAGCATCTGTGAATACTGTTTGCGCTGGTTTTGGTACAACCGCGCCAGAGTGGGATCGACCAGTACGCAATACTGGCGGTAGCTGCGTTCCATTTCCAGCGCCACGCTGGTCATTGCCTCACTGCGTCGCGCATCCACCAGCGTGGTGCGGTTGATGTCTGCCGCCTGCGCGCTGAGGTGATCCAGGCTCTGGTAAGCCTGATAGGCCAGCACCAGCAATGGCAGCAGCACCAGCAGGAACGCCATCAGCACCAGTTGGCGCAGCGAACGGGGAAATAAACGCCATCTTTTCAACGAAATCATCTCATTGTCTCTAGTCTGCTTTGATGCTAACCGAGTCGCCGATGAGAGGAAAGCCCGGCGTTCAGCGCAGCGTCAGGAAAATACCGGCAAGTGGGCCTTGGGCAGAAGTTTGCGTTTGGATCTGGCGCTAATGAAAGAGAGGTAACAGGAATTTGAAGATTTAACGCTGGGGCAGGGCTGCCCCATCGCAAGAATGTGTGGATGCCCTTGAATCTCGTCCCCAGGGTGATGTAGCACCAGGCTGGCATCGAACAGGACGAATAGCATCCGTACGTATCCGGGATTGATGAACACTCATCACAGTTGGATACAGGCGGTGCCTCACTCCACGTGTCGCCCGATGCTTGATAAAGCGCTTGCGCGTCTGTTATCGGTTTGGTTGGACGATAGGCACCATTTCTTTGGCATCATTCGGAGGCTTATGAGGCAACAATTCCGTCTAAATACGGGGCCGTCATAAATAGTTGAATGAGCAACTGGAGAGGATAATGCACTTAGCGTGCCAACTTTTCAAGTTATTTTTAACTTATTGATATTATTAAATAAAAAATAAAACCATCGCCAGAGTTATAAAATAAGTAGCCTATCCGGCGAAGAAAAAAACGCCATCCTGTCGCCAAAAACCGACAACTTAAGTCAATTAATTTTCCACCCTTAAAAATCAATGTGTTAAGTGTCTCTTTTTAGAGACAGTGAAAATAGCCCCTGTCGCAAAATGCCGACAACGCTCGGCAGGCGGAGCAATAAAAAGGGGCGCAATCTCTTGCGCCCCTCAGGCTACCGCTAAATGCTCGCTTAGCCCAGTTGCTTACGGGCGTTGCGGAACATGCGCATCCACGGGCTGTCTTCGCCCCACTCTTCCGGATGCCACGAGTTGCTGACGGTGCGGAATACCCGCTCCGGATGCGGCATCATCACCGTCGCGCGGCCATTGCTGCTGGTCACTGCGGTGATCCCGTTCGGTGAACCGTTCGGATTGGCTGGGTAGGTTTCCGTTACCTGACCGGCATTATCGACAAAGCGCAATGCCACCAGGTTATGGTGCTCCAATGCCGCCAGATGTGCCGCATCGCGCACCTCGACGTGCCCTTCACCGTGCGAGACGGCGATCGGCATACGTGAACCCGCCATGCCCTGCATGAACAGCGACGGGCTGGCCGCCACTTCCACCAGGCTGAAACGCGCTTCAAAACGGTCTGACAGGTTGCGTACGAAACGCGGCCAATGTTCGGCCCCTGGGATCAGATCGCGCAGGTTCGACATCATCTGGCAACCGTTACACACGCCCAACGCCAGGGTTTGCGGACGGTGGAAGAAGGATTCGAACTCGTCACGCACGCGATCGTTGAACAGAATCGACTTCGCCCAGCCTTCACCGGCGCCCAGTACGTCACCGTACGAGAAGCCACCGCAGGCCACCAGCGTATGGAAGTCCTGCAGGTCGCGACGGCCTTCCAGCAAATCGCTCATATGCACGTCTACCGCATCAAAACCGGCGCGATGGAATGCTGCCGCCATCTCAACGTGGGAGTTAACCCCCTGCTCACGCAGCACCGCCACTTTAGGGCGTGCGCCCTTGGCGATATACGGCGCAGCAATGTCTTCTTCCGGAGCAAAACTCAGTTTGACGTTCAGGCCAGGGTCGCGTTCATCCTGCTTGGCCCGGTGCTCCTGATCGGCACATTCCGGGTTATCACGCAGGCGCTGCATCTGCCAGGTGGTTTCCGCCCACCAGGTGCGCAGCGTAGCGCGGCTTTCGCTGTATACCGTTTTATCGCCCTGTGTGATCACAAAGCGATCGCCGGCCTGCACGCTACCGATGTGGTGAACATTGTCCACCAGGCCATGCTGAGCAAACACCTGCTGTACCACAGCAAGCTGGTCATTGGTGACCTGGATCACCGCGCCCAACTCTTCGTTGAACAGCGCAGCCAGTGCGTCGTCGCCCAGCGCGTTGATATCCACCTGCACGCCGCAGTGGCCTGCAAACGCCATTTCCGCCAACGTGACCAGCAGGCCGCCGTCGGAGCGGTCGTGGTAAGCCAACAGCGCGCGATCGGCCACCAACTGTTGCATGGCATTGAAGAAGCCTGCCAGTTGCTCAACGTTACGCACGTCGGCCGGTTTGTCGCCCAGTTGACGATAAACCTGCGCCAGCGCAGTGGCACCCAGCGCGTTATGGCCGTTACCCAGGTCGATCAGCAGCAGTGCGCTGTCGCCCTTATCAGTACGCAGCTGTGGCGTCACGGTGTGGCGCACATCTTCTACACGAGCAAAACCGGTGATCACCAGTGACAACGGCGAGGTCATTTCGCGCTGTTCGTTGCCTTCCTGCCAGCGGGTTTTCATCGACATAGAGTCTTTGCCCACTGGAATAGTAATACCCAGCGCCGGACAAAGTTCTTCGCCCACCGCTTTTACCGCCTCATACAAACCGGCGTCTTCACCCGGGTGACCGGCTGCCGCCATCCAGTTAGCGGAAAGCTTCACGCGCTTGAGCGAACCGATTTCGGTCGCTGCCAGGTTGGTCAGCGCTTCCCCGACCGCCAGGCGGCCAGAGGCGGCGAAGTCCAGCAGGGCCACCGGCGCACGTTCGCCGATCGACATCGCTTCACCGTAATAGCTGTCCAGACTGGCAGTGGTCACCGCGCAGTCGGCGACAGGGATCTGCCACGGGCCTACCATCTGATCGCGCGCCACCATACCGGTCACGGTACGGTCGCCAATGGTGATCAGGAAGGTTTTCTCTGCAACCGCCGGCAGATGCAGTACGCGGTTGACCGCATCATTCAGAGTGATCTCATCACGCTGCAGCGGCTGACCTTTGGCCTGCAGACGAGTCACGTCACGCGTCATCTTCGGCGTTTTGCCCAGCAGCACGTCCAGCGGCATGTCGATCGGTTGGTTGTCGAAATGGCTGTCATTCAGCGTCAGATGCTGTTCTTCGGTGGCTTCACCGATCACCGCATAAGGCGCGCGCTCACGGCGGCAAATCTCGTCAAACTGCGCCATCTGTGCCGGTGCAATCGCCATCACATATCGTTCCTGTGATTCGTTACACCAGACTTCCAGCGGGCTCATGCCCGGCTCATCGTTCAGAATATCGCGCAGTTCGAAACGACCACCGCGGCCACCGTCGCTGACCAGTTCAGGCATGGCGTTGGACAAGCCACCGGCGCCGACATCGTGGATAAACAGAATCGGGTTTTGTTCGCCCAACTGCCAGCAGCGGTCGATCACTTCCTGGCAACGACGTTCCATTTCCGGGTTGTCGCGCTGTACCGAAGCGAAATCCAGATCGGCATCAGACTGGCCAGAAGCCATAGATGATGCCGCGCCGCCGCCCAGGCCGATATTCATCGCCGGGCCACCCAGCACCACCAGTTTGGCACCGACGGTGATTTCTGCTTTTTGTACGTGGTTGGCGCGAATGTTACCGATACCGCCCGCCAGCATGATCGGCTTGTGGTAGCCGCGCAGTTCCACGCCGTTATGGCTGTTGACCTGCTCTTCATAGGTACGGAAGTAACCCACCAGCGCCGGACGGCCGAATTCGTTGTTGAACGCCGCACCGCCCAATGGGCCGTCGGTCATGATGTCCAGTGCCGTCACAATGCGGTCTGGCTTGCCGAAATCCTGCTCCCAGGGCTGTTCAAAGCCGGGAATACGCAGGTTGGAGACCGAGAAGCCCACCAGACCGGCCTTGGGTTTGGCACCGCGACCGGTTGCGCCCTCGTCACGGATCTCACCACCGGAGCCGGTAGCGGCACCCGGCCATGGGGAGATCGCCGTTGGGTGGTTATGGGTTTCCACCTTCATCAGGATATGGGCTTCCTCCTGATGGTAGTCATACTGGCCGCTTTCCGGTGCGGCGAAGAAACGACCGACCTGCGAGCCTTCCATCACCGCCGCGTTGTCTTTATAAGCCGACAGCACGTAATCCGGCGTCTGTTCGAAGGTATTCTTGATCATTTTGAACAGCGACTTCGGTTGCTGTTCGCCGTCGATGATCCAATCGGCGTTGAAAATTTTATGGCGGCAGTGCTCGGAGTTGGCCTGCGCAAACATGTAAAGTTCGATATCCGTCGGGTTGCGCCCCAGACCGGTAAAGGCATTCAGCAGATAGTCGATTTCGTCCTCGGCCAGTGCCAGACCCAGCTTGAGGTTAGCCTGCTCCAGCGCGCTGCGCCCTTCCCCCAGCATATCGACCCTCTGGTAAGGTGCCGGCTGATGCTGGGTAAACAATTGCTCCGCCTGTTGCAGGCTGCTGAAGACGGTTTCCATCATGCGGTCGTGCAACAAGACGGCAAGCTGCTGCCATTGGGCTTCGGTCAGCGTCTCTGCCTTGACGTAGAACGCCAGACCGCGCTCCAGCCGCAGCACCTGCTTCAAACCGCAGTTATGGGCGATATCGCTGGCTTTGGAAGACCATGGAGAAATGGTACCCGGACGCGGCGTCACCAACAGCAGGCGGCCTTCAGGGGCATGTTCGGCGAGAGAGGGGCCGTACTTGAGCAGGCGCGCGAGCTTGGCGTGCTCTTCGGTATTTAGCGGTGCGCTAACATCAGCAAAGTGGACGTACTCGGCGTAGATATCACTGACAGGAAGGTGAGCGTCCTGGCAACGGGACAGCAGTTTGGTAACACGAAAAGCCGACAAAGCGGGCGAACCACGCAGTATTTCCATAATCAAAGTTCTCTCGTCTTCGAAGCAACTGACTTCAGCACTTCATTGGGCGCAACAGGGGGAAAACGCGCGCCATTATAGAGAATCTACGCCGCCGACGAAACCGTTTGCGTAGCTATTATTGATAAAAGCTCTCCGCACACTCGAATTGTCATAACGTGTCAATAAAGTTGCACGCTGGCGTTTTGTTGCGCAAAATGCCCCGGCACTGGTGATTTAACCATAAGAAAGTGCTTAGCAGCCGTCAGCAGTGCATGTGTGCCACCACTGGATAACTATTTGAAACGCCTTAAAATAAACTACATTCTAATCGGTGTTGTTACCTTGCTTCTGGCGCTCGCCCTGTGGCCCAATATTACCTGGCGCGGCGGCCAGGGCGGGCAACTCGAAGAGATCAAATCGCGCGGAGAGTTGCGTATCAGTACGCTAAACTCGCCGTTAACCTATTTCACCACCAAGCAGGGGCCGAGCGGCCTCGACTACGAGTTGGCGAAACGCTTTGCCAACTACCTGGGCGTGAAACTGGTGGTGATCCCGCACAAGAACATTAATGACCTGTTTGACGATCTGGACGATGACGATGCCGACCTGTTGGCCGCAGGTCTGATCTACAATCAGGATCGCCTCAGCCGCGCGCGCACCGGCCCGGCCTATTATTCCGTTTCCCAACAGTTGGTTTATCGCCTGGGTACTGCCCGGCCGAAAACCTTTGCCGACATTAAAGGCAAACTGGCGGTGGCCTCCGGCTCGGCACACGTCAGCACCCTGAAACAGCTCAAGCAAAGTAAATTCCCGGATCTCAGTTGGGAAGCCTCCAGCGATCTCACCTCCAAAGAGCTGTTGGAACAGGTGGCCGACGGTAAGCTGGATTATACCCTCGGCGATTCCGTTACCATCGCGCTGCTGCAACGCATCCACCCGCAATTGGCGGTGGCCTTCGACGTCACCGATGAAGAACCGGTTACCTGGTACCTTAAGCGTGGCACCGACGACAGCCTGTATGCTGCCATGCTGGACTTCTACAGCCAGATGGTTGACGACGGCACGTTGGCGCGGCTGGAAGAGAAGTACCTCGGCCACGTAGGCAGTTTCGATTACGTCGACACCAAGACCTTCCTGTCCGCCATCGATTCGGTACTGCCGACCTTCCGCTCATTGTTCGAAAAATATGCTAGCGAGATCGACTGGAAGCTATTGGCGGCCATTGCCTATCAGGAATCACACTGGAACCCGCAGGCAACCTCACCGACCGGCGTGCGTGGCCTGATGATGCTGACACGAGCCACTGCCGACGGCCTGGGGGTTAACGATCGTCTCGATCCCGAGGAAAGCATTCAGGGCGGTGCCCTTTACCTGCAAAGGCTGATGGCCAAGGTGCCCGACAGCGTGCCGGAAGATGAGCGTATCTGGTTCTCACTGGCGGCCTACAACATGGGCTGGGGCCATATGCTCGATGCCCGTAAACTGACCAAAATGCAAAAAGGTAATCCGGACAGCTGGGTCGACGTCAAACAACGCCTGCCGATGCTCAGCCAGAAACGCTACTACCCGCAATTAACCTACGGCTATGCGCGTGGGCGCGAAGCCTATAACTACGTGGAAAACATTCGCCGCTATCAGGTCAGTTTGGTGGGTTACTTGCTGGAAAAAGAGAGAAAAGCGGCACAGGAAGCGGCCGAACAGGCCGAACTGGGGAAAGGCTATCCGGCCGTGACGCCGGAACTGGCACTGAATTTCTGATTATTCCGGCTTATTATCTACATCGGTGCGCTGCGCTTGTTTCAACGCCTTTTGCTGCTCACGACGCATACGGAAAAAGTTGCTCAGAGTAGCGGCGCACTCCTCGGCCAGCACGCCGGACAGGATCTCCACCTGATGATTCATGCCCGGGTGGCGCAAAATATCCACCAGCGACCCTGCCGCACCGGTTTTTACATCGGCCGCACCGTACACCAACCGACGAATGCGGCTGTGCACCATCGCCCCGGCGCACATGACGCAGGGTTCCAGGGTCACGTACAGGGTCGCGTTCAGCAGACGGTAGTTCTGTAGCACCGCCCCGCCCTGCCGTAACGCCATGATCTCCGCATGCGCCGTCGGATCGTGGCGGCCAATCGGCCGGTTCCAGCCTTCGCCAATCACCTGATTATCCAGCACCAGCAGTGCACCTACCGGTACTTCACCCTCTTCCTGCGCACGCAGGGCCAACCGCAATGCCTGACGCATCCAGTATTCATCGTTATATTCAGTCATTGCATCATTCCTCGTGCACTTTGCGGCGGGCATTATACACAGTAGGGGCGCTGCATGCTGCGCCCGTGTTAGCCGGGGCGAATATATTCGCCCCCTACAGGTGGGAGCAAAGTTGAACTCTGCTGCTTGAAATACAACGGGTATATACTGATTGAATAACAGTGTTTTTCAGGGACAGGAAACATGAAATTCAGCAAAAAGAATGCCGTCGTGGTGCGCAAGGCGCTGGACGGTTGGGTCGGTGAAGGGGCATTAACCACACAACAGCAGCAACAGCTGTTGCAACATCTCGAAGTGCAGCCCTTCGACTGGCGACGACTGGCGCGTTATGCGTTTCTCGCCGCGCTGGCTTCGCTGGTGATTGCCATCAGCAGCCTGTTCGCCGACAGCGAGCTGCTTTATCGTTTGAGCGAGCTGTTCCGCTTCGACGCACCGGTGCGCATGACTATCACAGCCGTGGTAGCCGCACTTTGCTATGTCTGGGCGCTGCGTCGCCGTCGGCACCATCCGGAGAAACGCTACGGTAATGAGGCCGCGCTGTTCGTTGCCGTGCTGTTTACCGCCTGTGCCCTGTGGCAGATGGGCGTCTGGCTGGATAACGGCAGCGGCCGGGTTTCGCTGCTGCTGATATTCGCCGCCCTATTGTATGGCGTGATTGGCTGGTTCAGCCGCTCCGGGTTGGTGTGGTGGTTTGCCCTGCTGTCACTCGGCAACGCCTTCGGCGCCGAAACCGGTTATATGTCCGGCTGGGGCGCTTATTGGCTGGGCATGAGCTTCCCGATGCGCTTTATCGCCTTCGGGGTGGTCCTGATCGCCGCGGCCTTGCTGTTACGACCGGTGCTCGCCAGCCGCGGGCTGGAACGAGTTTCCCTGGCGATGGGCTTGTTGTATCTGTTTATTGCCCTGTGGTTGCTGTCAATCTTTGGCAACTATGGTGACCTCGACAGTTGGTACAACGCGCGTCAGATTGAACTGTTCCACTGGAGCCTGTTGTTCGGCCTGGTCGCCATCGGCTGCATTTGGCTGGGGCTGAAACGTGACGACGGCATGTTGCGCGGATTCGGCCTGACTTTCCTTGGCATTAACCTCTATACCCGCTTCTTCGAATTTTTCTGGGGCGCGATGCCGAAGGCGATTTTCTTTGTGCTGCTCGGCCTGAGCCTGTGGGCATTAGGCCACTACGCTGAAAAAATATGGCAACTGGGCCGCAAACCGCACGACCTGACCGATGATTAACATCAGGCCACTTCTGCTGCGCAGCTAACAACAGGGTGGTTTAAAAGACAGCGGGTATAGCGCGAAATTGCGATAGATCATAAACGCTTAATAATTAGCGGAGTAATGTTTGAGGCAAGCAATAAAGCTTTTATCAAGGAGTGAGTTATGGCTGCCTCAACTTTCTTTATCCCTTCCGTCAATATGATCGGTTCCGGCTGTCTGAACGAAGCGGCAAACACCATGAAGCAACAAGGATTGCGCCACGCATTGATCGTGACCGACAAAGTGCTGAATAACATTGGCGTGGTCGCTCAGGTTCAACAGTTACTTGCCGCCCAACAGATTGAAAGCTGCGTTTATGACGGCACCCACCCTAACCCAACTACCCTTAACGTGAAGCAGGGTCTGGCCCTGCTGCAAGAACACCGCTGCGATTGCGTAGTTTCTCTTGGCGGCGGCTCGCCACACGACTGCGCCAAAGGTATCGCGCTGGTCGCGACCAACGGCGGGGAGATCAAGGATTATGAAGGTGTCGATCGCTCTGCCAAACCGCAGTTGCCGATGATTGCCATCAACACCACCGCCGGCACCGCCTCCGAAATGACCCGTTTTTGCATCATTACCGACGAAGCACGCCACATCAAAATGGCGATTGTCGATAAACACGTCACCCCAATCCTGTCGGTCAACGATCCGCACCTGATGGCCGGCATGCCAAAAGGACTGACCGCCGCCACCGGGATGGATGCATTAACCCACGCGATTGAAGCCTATGTTTCCAGCGCCGCCAACCCGATTACCGACGCCTGCGCGCTGAAAGCCGTCACCATGATTGCCGAATCGCTGCGCGACGCGGTCGCCGACGGCAGCAATATGCAGGCGCGTGAAAATATGGCCTATGCCCAGTTCCTGGCCGGAATGGCCTTCAACAACGCTTCTCTCGGTTATGTGCACGCCATGGCGCACCAACTCGGCGGTTTCTACGATCTGCCGCATGGGGTATGTAACGCGGTGCTGCTGCCACACGTGCAGGAGTTCAACGCCCGGGTTTGTGCACCACGACTGAAAGACATCGCCGTCGCCATGGGGCTGGATGTGAAGCATCTTAACGACCCACAGGGCGCTGCTGCCTGTATCGCCGCCATTCGTTTGCTGGCAAAAGACGTCGGTATCCCGGCTGGGCTGCTCGATTTAAAAGTGAAAGAACAGGATTTCGATACGCTGGCGGCCAACGCGTTGAAAGATGCCTGCGGCTTCACCAACCCGATACAAGCCACCCACGAACAGATTGTCGCCATCTTCCGCGCGGCTATGTAAGCTTCAAAAATATAAAAGGGCGGATAATCCGCCCTTTTGCTATTCCAGCTGTTGCAACTCACCCAGCTTACTGACCCGCCAGCGGTGCTCGCAGAAATACAGCAAAGGGTTATCCTGCTTGCTGTCGCTATAGCCACTGTATAGCTTGAGCGGCGTACCGAGACGCTGTTCCAACTCAGTCACCTTCTGTATCCCCAGGCAACGCAGAGCCAGCACCCAACCACCGTAACGCCGTACAATACGGCTACCTACCAGGTTGACCTGCGGTAAAAAAGCAGAGTCCTGATACACCTGTTCCACCAGACGCTCCGGCGAACCGGTGATCAGCCATACCTGTGCATCATGCACTTCAAGGTACTGGCGCAGACGCATTTGCACCACCGGGAAGGCGGTCACCTTATCGCGGAAATAACTGACAAAGCGCTGTTCCAGCGCCTTTAAGCGGACCTCTGAGCGACCAAAGGTAATCGACCACAGCAGCACGCTCATCGGCCAGCGGGCGGCACGGCCCATCACCAACAGCGTCAGCCCGACAACCGGCAACAACGGCACCACCAGCAACAGATTCAATGGCAGATGGCGCAACAAGAAACGCAAGAAACTGCCAAACATGTCTTCCTGATGCAGCGTGCCGTCCAGATCAAAGAACACCACACGGCGGCCTTCCGCGGCCTGTTGGCTCTGTTTCTCGCTCAAGCGCTACTCCTCAGGATCGTTGAATCCCATTATCCAGGTGAAAATAAATCCAGCGGCAATGGTAATCACCAGCCCCGTCAGATACAACATCACCTTACCCGAGACAATGGTTAACGCCAAAGGTAAACCCGAGATACCGAAGGTGATCACCGTCGCCACCTTCCAGTAGCTGATCAGCGCCCCACCCACCGCACCGCCGAGACAAGCGGCAATAAAGGGCCTGCCCAGCGGTAAGGTCACCCCGAAAATCAAAGGTTCGCCAATGCCGAGAATGCCGACCGGCAACGCCCCTTTTATTACCTTTTTCAGCCGTGCATTACGGGTTTTCATTAATACGGCCAGCGCCGCCCCGACCTGACCGACGCCCGCCATCGCCAAAATCGGCAACAGTGGGTTGGAACCGTGTGCCTGCACCAGTTCGACGTGGATCGGCACCAGACCCTGATGTAAACCGGACAGCACCAACGGCAGGAACAGCCCGGACAGCACTGCGCCCACCAGCAACCCCCCTTTGTCGATCGCCAGGTTAGCACCGTGGGCGATAGCATCAGAAATATAGCCGCCCAACGGCTGCAGGATCACAATCGCCAACGACGCGGTCACCAGCGTGGTGATCAGCGGATTGAGGATCAGCTCAATCGACTCAGGCAGCCAATGACGCAGGCGCTTTTCTACCCAGCACATCAGCGCCACCACCAGCAGCACCGCAATCACCCCGCCACGACCAGGCTGCAATGCCTCACCAAACAGGGTGATTTGCGCCAACGCCGGGCTGGAAAGGATACCGGCCATAACGCCGCCCATCGCCTGAGAACCGCCAAACACCCTGGCGGCGTTAACCCCGACCAGAATATTCATGATGGCGAATACTGCGCTGCCAAAAATAGCCAGCAGCCCCAGCACGTTGGGATAATTTAACGCCAGTTCGCCGGCAATATCCGGCCGTTTCAGCAGGTTGATGATGCCGGTAATCAGGCCGGAGGCGATGAACGCCGGTATCAACGGAATAAAGACATCGGCCAGCTTTTTCAGCGCACCGCTCATTGGCGCAGCATACTTTTGTTTGGCTTGCGCCTTGTTACGGGCGACATGATCTCCGCTAGCCACAGCAGCCGGTGCGCCGGTGAGCAGTGAACGCATGGCATCGACCACCTTGGCGGCGGCCCCTGGGCCGACGATAAACTGGTGTTGTTCACCCTGTTTGATATAGCCCTTAATGCCCGGCAACTGCTTGAGCGCCACCAGGTCAAGGCGTTGCTCGTCGTTAACCTCGACACGGACTCGTGTCATGCAGTTTTCCAGCCGGAGGATATTCTCCTCACCGCCAATGCCCGCCAGGATCTGTGTCGCCAGTGCCGTTGTCTTGTCCATCGCCCGCCCCAGGTGTGGTTTAGCGCGTCAATGCCGCGCGCAAATAGCCGTCATGCTGTTGTAAGCGCTGCTGCGCCTCTTGTGCGTCGATACCGGCCAGAATCATCAGGATTGCCGGTTTGACTTCAAAACCGGTCTGCGTCAACGCCGCTTCGGCCTGACTGCGCTCGGCACCGGTGGCTTCCACCACGATGCGGCAGGCGCGATCCACCAGTTTTACGTTGGTAGCCTTCACGTCCACCATCAGGTTTTCATAAACTTTACCCAGTTTGACCATCGCACCGGTCGACAGCATGTTCAGCACCAGTTTCTGTGCAGTGCCGGACTTCAAACGCGTCGAACCGGTCAGGGCTTCCGGCCCCACCACCGGAGAAATCGCCACCTGCGCCTCATGGGCAATCGGCGAATCCGGGTTGCAGGAAATCGCCGCCGTCGGGCAGCCCAATTGGCGGGCATAGCGCAGTGCGCCAATCACATAAGGCGTCCGCCCGGATGCTGCCAGCCCTACCACCATGTCGGTGGCGGTCAAATCCAGCGCGACGAGATCAGCCTCACCCAGCGCCGCATCATCCTCTGCGCCTTCTACCGCTTTAAGCAACGCGCCTGGGCCACCGGCAATCAACCCGATCACCATGCCATGCGGCACGCCAAAGGTCGGCGGACATTCGGAGGCATCCAACACCCCAAGGCGGCCGCTGGTGCCAGCACCCAGATAAATCAACCGCCCACCGGCCTTCAACGCCGCGGCCGCCAGATCTACCGCTTGTGCGATGGCCGGCAATACTTTTTCAATCGCCTCCGGTACTTTGCGGTCTTCCTGGTTAAAGCAGCTCACCATCTCCAGCGTCGACATCTCGTCGAGCCCCATGGTCGCCGGATTGCGGGTTTCGGATACTAATGCGCCCAAGTTCATTTTTTCACCTTTGAATTTTTAATTCACAAACTAAAATCATTATTTGAATATTTTATTCAACAAAGCGAGCGCTTTTTGCTATTTTAGAGACTGGCTCACAAAAAATTTTCACTGCGCGTTTTCGCCCTCGGCGTGGCAGAATGACGTCTGGTTTCCAGGGAATTATCAATGAGTACCCTTCTTCGTATTCGCCAGATGTATCCAACTTTGGCTCAAAATGACCGCAAGCTGGCGGACTTTCTGCTGCATAACGCCGAACAGGCGCGCCATCTCAGCTCGCAAAAGCTGGCCCAACTGGCGGGCATCAGTCAGTCGAGCGTGGTGAAGTTTGCTCAGAAGATGGGTTACAAAGGCTTCCCGGCACTAAAACTGGCGCTGAGCGAGACCCTGGCCCAACCGCAGACCGCCCCCGTAGTTACGGTACATAACCAGATCCTCAGCAGTGATGCCTTGAAAACCGTCGGTGAAAAACTGTTGGTAGAAAAACAGGCAGCGCTGCGCGCCACGCTGGATATCAACAGTGAGGAACGCCTGCATCAGGCACTGGAAATGTTACGTCAGGCACGAAGGGTTATTTTGCTGGGGATTGGGGCTTCCGGCCTGGTCGCCAAAGATTTCTCCTACAAGTTACTTAAAATTGGCGTGATGGCAGTAGCCGAGCAGGATATGCACGTCCAGTTGGCAACGGTTCAGGCGCTGGACAAACGGGATTTGCTGTTGGCTATTTCATTTAGCGGCGAACGACGGGAAATCAACCTGGCGGCAGAAGAAGCCCGCCTGGCCGGCGCTAAAGTACTGGCGCTGACCAGCTTCTCACCGAACGGCCTGCAGCAACGCGCCGACCACTGCTTATATACCATCGCCGAAGAACCCAACACCCGCAGCGCGGCTATCTCTTCCAGCACCGCTCAATATGCCCTCACCGATCTGCTGTTTATGGCCTTAATTCAGCACGATCTTGATCACGCCCGCGATAGAATAAAACACAGCGAACAATTAGTGAAAAAACTCGTCTGAGTCGTATAATGCCCATGCCACAAACACCAGAATATAAAAAACACATCTAAAAATAGAGTGTGTGGCGTTTATTGTTTAAATCCCGACCGGAATTTAAACAGGCATGGACAGCAATATATTGATAATAGAGTTTAATGAAAACACATACAGTAATTTTAAATAGAACCCACATACTCGCAACATCCCCAATGATCCGCAATTTTTTGCTATTTGTTGTCGCTTCGTTGATATTAATAAAAGCGATGGGGTATGGGGGCGCCAAAGGGATTGATATCCTGTTTATATCACTTAGCCTGTTATTATTATCTGTAATCCCCCTCACTCGATATTTTCTGGTCATCCCCTACATTCTATTCTGTGCCCTTTATGCCCCCGTAGGCGTGATTTACGGCCCGCCTTCAGTCTCTGTGGTGTCGGCCCTGTTTCAAACCAACCGGGCGGAAGCCATCGAGTTTCTGCACGCCATACCTGCCGGCTGCTATCTGTTACCCTGCGCCACACTGCTCACATTGTTTATTCTTGCTCGCTATAGCTGGCAGCGGCCACTCCCGACTAAAAAAACATTGCCATTTTTGGTGATTTTTATCGTTTTGCTGTTCGCCAGAATACTCAGTGGGGGAGTGGAAAATCTTAAATTAGTGAACTTCTTTTCCTCGCTAATTTCTTCGTACCAGAGCTATAACCAACAAATGGCAGAAATTGAAATCGGCACCTTGGCTCACCCTGACTGGATAGTGGACGCAGGGAATAGCAACCAAGCTAACTATGTGGTAATCGTTGGCGAAAGCATGCGTAGGGATTACATGTCATTATTCGGTTACCCGACGCCGACTACCCCTTTTCTGGATAACGTAAACGGGACCTTTTACAGTAATTATATTTCCACTGCACCGAACACGTTCGAATCATTGCCCAGAACCCTGGCAATGAGCGAGGGGAGAAACAGTTTTATTGCAGATAATATTATTACGCTGGCGAAAGCTGCTGGATTACACACCCATTGGTTTTCCAATCAAGGGTTGCTTGGCCAATTTGATTCACCGGTTTCCAAAATAGCCATGTTCAGTGATGAACGTCGTTTCCTGAAAAAAGGGGACTATCAGTCACGTAATACCGATGATGATGAGCTGTTACCCTTGCTACAAAGGGCATTGGCTAACAATGGTCTGGGAAATCTGTATGTGTTGCATATCATGGGGTCTCACTCAGACTTTTGCGAACGCCTCGGTGACGAACTGCCGGTTTTCACCAGCGATAACGCTGAGCTCGCTTGTTATCTTTCAACCTACCGCAAGACAGACCGCTTCATCGAGCATGCTTATCAGATGCTGCAAACGACTCACTCACCGTTTAAATTAATCTATTTTTCTGACCACGGCCTTTCTCACCGAGAAATTGACGGTAAACTTTACCTGCGCCACGGTGGCAATTATTGGCAGAATTATGAAGTGCCACTGCTGGTGCTTTCTGATTCGGACCGACAACGGACCCTTATTGAGGATCCGCACAGTGCCTTTGATTTCCTCAGTCTGTTTGCTCAACAGGCGGGGATTACCATTACCCGGCCACAATTGTCTTCAGCGGTAACGGCGCAAGGCAAGAGGCACGTCTTCAATGGTCAGGAAATGGTTGATTTTGATCAGTTGGCCAACGACCCGCCGGAGTTACTATGACGGCCCGGTTAAGCGCATCTGCTGCTACAGGTGGAAAAGCGCCCGGGAAAATGGGTTTTATGATAGATTGCGCGCCTGTGCGTGTGCACCGATTAAAAGATAACTGACATGGCACTGCTGATTACCAAAAAATGCATCAACTGCGATATGTGCGAACCCGAATGCCCTAATCAGGCCATTTCGATGGGCGAGGATATCTACCAGATTGATACCGATCGCTGTACCGAATGCGTCGGCCATTACGATATTCCCACCTGCCAGCAGGTGTGCCCGATCGATAACACCATTGTGGTTGATCCGCAGCACAACGAAACCAACGAACAGCTGTGGGACAAGTTTGTGGTGCTGCACCACGCCGACCGACTCTGACCGCAGCGGTCAGATCAACAAGGGCGCCAACAGGCGCCCTTTAGTTTTGTAGCCGGATGAAATTGTTACCCTTCGATAATCACTGTGGCACAGGCATAGCGGCGTTCATCCGCCAGCGAGACATGAATTGAGGTTACCCCCATTTCCTGCGCCAGCTCGGCGGCGCGAGCATGCAGGCGAATATTCGGCTTGCCGAGACCGTCGTTGAACACTTCAAACTGATTGAACGCCAGCCCATTGCGGATACCGGTGCCAAACGCCTTGGCGACGGCCTCTTTCACCGCAAACCGCTTGGCCAGAAAGCGTACCGGCTGCTGATGTTGCTGGTACAGTTCCCATTCAGCCTCGCTCAGCACGCGACGCGCCAGACGATCGCCACTGCGCTCCACGACCGCTTCAATGCGCGCCATTTCGACAATGTCGGTACCCAGCCCCAGCACCGCCATTAGCGACGCGCTTCGCGCATCAGTAACTTCATGTCTGTCACCGCTGCCGGCAACCCACACATCACTGCCTGGCCGATAATTGCATGACCGATGTTCAGCTCATGCATTTCCGGCAGGGCCGCGATCGGCTGAACATTATGGTAAGTCAGACCGTGGCCGGCGTTGACCTTCAGGCCTTTCTCTGCGGCGTAGGTCGCCGCAACAGCAATGCGATGCAGCTCGGCTTTCACCGCCAGTTCGCCTTCGGCTTCGGCATAGGCGCCGGTATGAATTTCAATGTAGGGCGCGCCCACCGCGACCGCCGCATCGATCTGTCGATGATCCGGATCGATAAACAGCGAAACCAGAATGCCGGCCTTCGTCAGGCTCTCAACAGCGACCGCCATCTTGTCTTGCTGCCCGGCGACGTCCAGTCCGCCTTCGGTGGTTACTTCTTCACGCTTTTCCGGTACCAGACAACAAAAGTGCGGCTTCAGCTCAATGGCGATATCCAGCATTTCATCGGTCACGGCCATTTCCAGATTCATGCGCGTCTGGATGGTCTGGCGCAAAATGCGAACGTCGCGATCGGTGATATGACGGCGGTCTTCACGCAGGTGTACGGTGATCCCGTCGGCCCCTGCCTGCTCGGCAATAAATGCCGCCTGAACCGGATCCGGGTATTGGGTTCCGCGCGCGTTACGTAACGTGGCGATGTGATCGATATTGACGCCCAGCAGCAAATCAGCCATGACAACCCTCTAAAAAACGATTTTCAGTGGCCGTAGTTTACACGCCGGAACAGTGCTGCAAAAGGGGAAAAGGTCAGGCATCGTCGACCGGCGAGTCCGGCTGTTTACGAACAAACTGACGAAACAGCTCGCGGCTCTTCAGTGGTTTGCCCCCCAGATAGGGTTTGAGCGCCATGCGGGTGAAACGTTTGGCGGCACGCAAGGTTTGTACATCCGGGAACTGGCGCTCTGCCAACGCACGAAGCTCGCGGCCGGTAAAGCTGTAATGGTCTACCACCAGGCTGGCGATAAAGCCTTTTTCCTCGCGGTAGCGATAGGTCATGCCGTCATCCACTGCCTGGCCGCTACCGGCGCAGTGCAGGAAGTCCAGGCCGTAGCCCAGGTGATTGAGCAAGGCCAATTCGAACTGACGCAACGCCTGCTCCGGCGAAACGTCTTCTGCCGCCAGCGCCTGCAAACATTGCAGATAATCGAAGAATAATACCGAGTAGTTGGCTTCCTGCTCCAGCACCCGTGACAGCAGTTCATTCACGTACAGGCCGCTGTAGAGCATCATGCCGCTAAGGGGTAAACCGAGAGAGACCGCTTCAGCGCTACGCAGCGTTTTGACTTCGCCACGACCGCCCCAGCGTACCAGCAGAGGAGTAAAGGGTTGCAGGCAACCCTTTAAGTTGGAACGGCGGCTGCGCGCGCCTTTTGCCAGCAAACGCACCCGCCCATGACCTTCGGTAAACATATCCAGCATCAGGCTGGTTTCACTGTACGGTCGTCCATGCAGGACGAAAGCGCGCTCCCAGCCGTCCATTGGATAGTTTATTTCAGGTCGTCGGTATAGCCCAGGCTACGCAACGCACGTTCGTCGTCCGCCCAGCCCGATTTCACTTTCACCCACAGCTCCAGATGCACTTTGGTTTCGAACATCTGTTCCATATCCTGGCGGGCTTCGATACCGATAGTTTTGATCTTGGCGCCTTTGTTGCCGATGACCATTTTCTTCTGGCCTTCGCGCTCAACCAGGATCAGCCCGTGGACGTTGTAACCGCCACGTTCATTCGGCACAAATTGTTCGATCTCAACCGTCACCGAGTAAGGCAGTTCTTCACCCAGGAAACGCATCAGCTTTTCACGGATAATTTCCGACGCCATAAAGCGCTGGGAACGGTCGGTGATGTAATCGTCCGGGAAGTGGTGTTCCGCTTCCGGCAGTACCTTGCGCGCGATAGCCGCGATGGTATCCACGTTCATGCCTTTTTCGGCAGAAATCGGCACTACGTCGAGGAAGTTCATCTGCTGGCTGAGGAACGCAATGTGCGGCAACAGCTTGGATTTGTCGGTGACGTTGTCGACCTTGTTGATCGCCAGCAGGACCGGGCATTTCAGGCTACGCAGCTTGTTGACCACCATTTCATCGTCGGCGGTCCAGTTAGTCCCTTCCACAACGAAGATCACCAGCTCGACGTCGCCGATTGAGCTGCTGGCCGCGCGGTTCATCAAACGGTTGATGGCGCGTTTTTCTTCGATGTGCAGACCCGGGGTGTCGACGTAGATGGCCTGATAGGCGCCATCGGTGTCGATACCCATAATGCGGTGACGGGTCGTCTGTGGTTTACGCGAGGTGATGGAGACTTTTTGCCCCAGCAGTTGGTTCAGCAACGTGGACTTGCCCACGTTGGGACGACCGACTATCGCAATAAAACCACAGTATTGTTTCTCTTCGCTCATTCAAGCTCCAGCTTAATTAACGCTTGTTCCGCTGCCGCTTGTTCGGCTTTACGGCGGCTTGAGCCGGTTCCCACGACGGGCTCGCTCAAACCACTCACCTGACAGTGGATAGTAAATTCCTGATCGTGCGCCTCACCGCGAACCTGCACCACCAGATAAGAAGGTAACGGCAGATGACGACCCTGCAAAAACTCCTGCAAACGGGTTTTTGGGTCTTTCTGCTTATCACCGGGGCTGATTTCGTCCAACCGGCTGCGATACCAGTCCAAAATCAGTCGTTCAACAGTTTGGATGTCGCTATCCAGGAACACGCCGCCAATCAAGGCTTCCACCGTATCCGCCAGGATTGATTCGCGGCGGAATCCACCACTTTTCAACTCACCCGGGCCAAGACGCAGACATTCGCCCAGATCAAACTCACGACCCATCTCTGCCAGCGTATTACCGCGCACCAGCGTGGCGCGCATACGGCTCATATCGCCCTCGTCTACGCGAGGAAAACGCTGGAACAGCGCATTGGCGATGACAAAACTGAGAATGGAGTCACCCAGAAACTCAAGACGTTCATTGTGTTTACTGCTGGCGCTACGGTGAGTTAACGCTTGCAGTAAGAGCTCCTGCTGTTGAAAAGTGTAGCCCAGCTTCCGCTGTAGCCTATTTATTACGATGGGGTTCATGAGTTACCAATAGATCAAGAATGCGTCAAAAACTTGCAGCATACGGAACAGGCCTGCTTTGCCGAAAGCCAATCCAAAGCTGTTTCGTTTGCAGTGGCCCCCAACAGGGAGCCAACTTTTTATCGCTCGAGCCGGTATTCTACAACGAGTGGAAATATAATGCTGCGTTAATATACCCGTCGCCTTTCAAACTATAGTGTTGTTACCTGCACTCGCTCCCCCCAGTTACTTACTTGAGTAAGCGCCTGGGGATGAGCGAGCTGGTCGCCTAGCTACAGCTTGAAATTCATAGGGCAGAAACACTGGATTAATGAATTCCACCGATGCGGCTAAATCTTACGCCGGTAGGCCATTCGCCTTCCTGCTTTTCAAAACTCATCCAGATAGCCGTGGCCTTGCCTACCAGATTTTTCTCCGGTACGAAGCCCCAATAACGGCTGTCGGCGCTGTTGTCGCGGTTATCACCCATCATGAAGTAATGACCCGCCGGCACAACCCACTCCGCCAACTGTTTACCCGGCTGCTGATAGTAAGCACCCACCTGATCCTGCGTGCCCGGCACGGTCAGAATATGGTGAGAAACATTACCCAGCGTTTCCTGGCGTTCACGCAGGCGAATGCCGCCCTGTGGCACGTTTTCACTCAGCGGGATCTGGTAGAAACCATTGCTGGCCTCACCCATGCCGCTGCGGCTGAACAGCTGCACAAAGTCACTTGGCTGCGCATCGTTATAAGTCACTGCCAATGCGGTATTGCATGGCTGACCGCTATTACACGAAGGCTGAACGGTCACACGCTTATTGATCGGATCGTAACTCACACGGTCGCCCGGCAGGCCAACCACGCGCTTGATATAATCGAGTTTCGGATCCAGCGGATATTTAAATACCGCAATATCACCGCGTTTTGGATGACCGGTTTCAATTAGCGTGGTCTGGGTAATAGGATCTTTAATGCCGTAGGCATATTTCTCCACCAGAATAAAATCGCCAATCAACAACGTCGGCATCATGGAACCGGACGGGATCTGGAAAGGTTCGTAAATAAACGAACGCACCACAAAGACCAGCAGCAATACCGGGAAAACCGACGCGCCGGTTTCAATCCAACCCGGTTGTTTCGCCACTTTTGCCAGCGTTTTATCGTCTACGGCGCCCGCAGTCTGTGCATTCACCGCCGCAATCTTCGCTCGGCGGGCCGGCGCCCATCTGAAGCGCTCAAAGGCCCAGATGATCCCGGTAACCAATGTGGCCAGTGCCAGGATCAGGGCAAACATATTCGCCATGCAAACTCCCTAGTTTCGCGACTTTATCGCTGTTACTTACTTGTCCTTGCCAACGTGCAGAATGGCCAGGAACGCTTCTTGCGGCAACTCGACGTTACCCACCTGCTTCATGCGTTTCTTACCATCTTTCTGTTTCTGCAGCAGCTTCTTCTTACGGCTGACGTCACCGCCGTAGCATTTCGCCAAAACGTTTTTACGCAGCTGTTTCACCGTCGCACGCGCGATGATATGAGTCCCGATAGCGGCCTGGATGGCAATATCGAACTGCTGGCGTGGGATCAGCTCTTTCATCTTCTCTACCAGCTCACGGCCACGGTACTGCGAATTGTCGCGGTGAGTAATCAGCGCCAGCGCATCCACGCGCTCGTTGTTGATCAATACGTCGACACGCACCATGTCAGAGGTCTGGAAGCGTTTGAAGTTGTAATCCAGTGACGCGTAACCGCGCGAGGTAGACTTGAGACGGTCGAAGAAGTCGAGTACCACTTCCGCCATCGGAATTTCGTAAGTCAGCGCAACCTGGTTACCGTGATAAACCATGTTGGTCTGCACACCGCGTTTCTCGATACACAGAGTGATTACGTTGCCCAGGAATTCCTGCGGCATCAGCATGTGACATTCGGCGATCGGTTCGCGCAGCTCTTCGATGTTATTGAGTGGCGGCAGCTTGGATGGGCTATCAACGTAGATAGTCTCTTTGCTGGTGGTTTCCACTTCATACACTACCGTTGGCGCGGTGGTGATCAGCTCCAGATCGTATTCACGCTCCAGACGTTCCTGAATGATCTCCATGTGCAACAGGCCGAGGAAGCCACAGCGGAAGCCGAAGCCCAGCGCAGTGGAGCTCTCTGGCTCGTAGAACAGCGAGGCGTCATTCAGGCTAAGCTTGCCCAGCGCATCGCGGAAGGATTCATAATCGTCGGAGCTGATCGGGAACAGACCAGCGTAAACCTGCGGCTTCACTTTTTTGAAGCCCGGCAAGGCTTTGTCCGCCGGTTGACGAGCCAGTGTCAGGGTATCGCCCACCGGTGCGCCAAGGATGTCTTTAATTGCACAGACCAACCAGCCCACTTCACCACAGTTCAACACGTCGCGATCAACACGTTTCGGGGTGAAGATACCCAGACGATCGGCATTATAGGTTTGGCCGGTGCTCATGACCTTGATCTTGTCGCCCTTGCGCATGGTGCCGTTCTTGACGCGCACCAGGGAAACTACGCCCAGGTAGTTATCGAACCAGGAGTCGATGATCAATGCCTGCAGTGGCGCTTCCGGATCGCCTGCCGGCCCCGGAATATCACGCACCAGACGTTCGAGCACTTCCGGTACGCCAACGCCGGTTTTGGCCGAGCAACGCACCGCATCGGTAGCGTCGATGCCAACGATGTCTTCAATTTCCTGCGCGGCGCGATCGGGATCGGCTGCCGGCAAGTCAATTTTGTTCAGTACCGGCACCACTTCCAGATTCATATCCAGCGCGGTGTAGCAGTTGGCCAGCGTCTGGGCTTCTACGCCCTGCCCGGCATCGACCACCAGCAGTGCGCCTTCACAGGCGGCCAGTGAACGGGAAACCTCGTAGGAGAAGTCAACGTGCCCAGGCGTGTCGATAAAGTTGAGCTGGTAGGTTTGGCCGTCCTGCGCCTTATAATCCAGCGTCACGCTCTGCGCTTTGATGGTGATGCCACGCTCGCGCTCAAGATCCATAGAATCGAGCACCTGCGCGGCCATTTCACGTTCGGTCAAGCCACCGCAGATTTGGATAATACGGTCGGACAGCGTCGACTTACCGTGGTCAATGTGGGCAATAATGGAGAAATTTCGTATATGCTTCATTATAAAAGTTTTTCTGCCTTGGTATTTCTGAATTACTCGCCTATAGAAACCCGCATGGACCTAAAGCGACAGTGAATGGGTTCGGCCGTCTTGCGCCTGAATCGCAGCATTCTACATGCCACAACACTGAAAACCTAGCGATCGGTGCAGTGAAGGCATTCTATTATGTACACTTTAATGTTACAGAGCGCCCCGGGTTATGAAAGCGGATGTTAACAAAGCCCGACGCGGTCAAAACGGTAAGTTATAACAATCCTTCCCTCCGATATTTCCTCTCCTGCCGCTGGCGGGATCGGCCGTTAATACATAACCGCCAATAACGCAATAAACCCTCTCCTAATTCTGGATAAAATAATATCTGGATCAACATCTTAGAATTGAACTTTACCCCCCGGCCTTTAGGAAAAACCCGATGTACGCTCGCCGACCACTCCTATAGAAATGAGGGTGAACACCGCGATAAAACATAATTCAGGGCACTACATCGGCATGCCCACCGGGGTTCACCAGCATATCTCTGCGTGTTGATTGGAAGGTGCATAATGATCGATAAAGGGCAAATGCTGAGCCGGCACGATTTTTCAAAGGTCAATTGGGGCATTCTGGCAGCGGCAGCGCTGCTGTTAACTCTCGGTGCGGCACTGCTGTTGCTGCCGCTGCTGAGCAACATGGATGAAAATGAGGTACTGACCTTACTGCAAACCGGCGCAGCAACTATTTTACTCGGCTGTATTCTGCTGGCACTACGCCATTATCTGCGGCCAACCTTGACCTATCGCCTGTACGAACACGGTGTTCGGGTGATTAACCCACATAGTCATAAAGAACGGTTTATCCCCTTTGAAAAAATTGGGGATATTTATCGTTTTCGCGGCGGTCGTCTGTTTGGAGGGGTATTGGATGTAATGGCGTTTCGCGCGTCGGCAGATCAACCCTGGTGTCCGGTGTTCAGCAATGTTTCCCACTCCTTGCGGCTGGCAGATACCATTATTGCTCAGCAGATCCAACAGCGTGGACCGCTGGCGTTGAATGCACTGTACCAGGGGGAAGTGTTGTCGTTTCACTATCTCAGTTGCGGCGCTCGCTGGCTGACTCAATTGCTGCCTGGCCATCGGAAAGGACAATCAGCCCAAACGTTGAGCCTGAGCTCGACGGCACTGATCACAGCTAAAGGATCTATCCCGATTGAGCAGATCCGCGAGCTGGAAAATAATCCGCAGCGCGGCACCATTCGCCTGTTGGATAATCAGGGCAACGCGTTATTTACTATCGGATATTTTTCGCTGCTCAGCGCCGATCTGTTTATCGCGCTGCTGGAGCATATGATCTACACCCGCATCACCGCCTACCATAACCCGGCGATGACGCGGCAGCAGTTTTAATGCAGAGGCTGGTTTTCCGTTTGCAGGCGCAGGGCGCCAGGCGGTAAACCAATTTGCAGAACGATGGGCTGGTAATTTGCCTGTTCACCGAGGCGGCGTGCCAGACTGCGCGCCAGCATAAAGGCCGCGCCACCGCCGAGCAGTGCGCCAAGCGCGGCAGAAGCATCGGTACCCAGCCAGTATTGCAACAGGCTGCCCCCCAGCATCATGCCCAGTAGCGGCGTCAGATAAACCAGCATTGCCGAACGCAGCAGGCTGCCTTCGGCAATACCCACCTCGACCCGCTGACCTGGTTCAAGCGGCTGCGCGATATGCACCTGCAGCTGGTGTTCGGTTTCCGGCACCAGTTCATTCAACGCCCGCGCGCCACAGCCAGAACGGGCAGTACAACTGCCACATCCGGCTTTCGGCTCACAGCGCAGCAGCGCCACGCCCTGTTGCCACGAAACGACCGTGGCCCACTCTTTCATCATTGTGGTGACACCTTGAAGGAAATGCTGTCAGCGATACGCTTGGCCGTCGCCGGCGGCAGTTCGCCCACGATAGTGATCTCATTTCCGTTACGCACTTCGGTTTGGATAGTGCGACGACCCTGGCGATAATACTGCTGGCCGGCACCGCTGCCCGCTGGGCTGACGTTGACCGAGAAACTGAACAAGCCGTCGCTGTAAAGTCGCGATTCAACAGGTTCGGTCACATTCGGCAGCTTGCGGCGGTTACGTGCGACTTCATCGACCCCAGCCGGCAACCAGCCCGTGCTCCAGCTCAACTTGATTTTATCTACCGCCGGAAGTGACAGCAAAGGAGGCAGATTAGCCTTGATCAGCCCCTGCATTGCGCCTTGTACCTGCGACCCCACGACAAACGAAATCACCCGGTATTGCTCAAGCGTTTCACCATCGCGGTCAATCAAATCCACCCGCAACGGCAGTTTGGTGGCTTCATCCATCCAGACAATATAGCTATAGCGTGAACCATCGCGGGCAACCACGCGGATCACCTCGCATGGACGATCGGAAATGCGGGTGCTACCGACGGAGATGAAATCGTAATATTTCGCCAGACGGTCAAAATCAGCATAAACAATGGACGGCAACGCATCGACGATGTGATCGCCGGACAGCGTGAAAGGCTCCAGGCCGGGTTCGAAGTAGCTAATCCCCTCGCCACGCTGCAGCACTTCACGGCGTGGGCCATCCATATGCAGTAATTGGCCGAGCGGCTGCTGGTCAATCACCGCATGGCGATAGCGCAGCGATTCGATCCCCTGCTTGCTGATGCTGATATAGGCGAGTTCATAATTGAGCGAACGGCTGGCACTGCTCATCTGTTGTAACAACGCCCCGGACGCAGAGGGCTGCGCCGGGGCGATGTTTGAGTAGAGCAGGCTGCCCGTCAATAGACAGACGGAGAACCAAATTTGCTTCATTACTGCTGTTGCATTCCTAAAGACTGAGTTCCGGGTACCTGAACGGCAGCCTGTTGTGGGGTGCTTTGCTCAAGCTGCAGCTGATCAGAATGCAAACGACGTTGCAACTCATAATCCTGCAGCATAGCGTTAATACGCTTGCGCTGTTCCTGCACCTGCTGCTGTTGACCGCTGCCGGTGGAGAAACTGTCTGCCGGCACGCCGAGGCTGACCGGTGACGCCTGCCCCATGATTGGCAGGGTATTAAACGCCGGTGATTCAGCGGCGCCAGACTGTGCAGCCGGTTGATTGTATTGCTGTACGCCTACAATCACTGCCAGCGACACGCAGGCCGCCATACCAATCTGTGTGATCTGACTAGCCCAAGGGCGGACTTTGTGCCAGAACGGCATTTTCTGCCAGGTGTGAGGTTGCGGCTGAGATTCCGGAACTGCAGAAGGAACCAGACGTGCAGGTTCTTTCTCAAGTGCAGCAGCAACACGATCTGCGATATCGAGATGCATGACTTGTCCGATATCACCCCGTAGTGTGTCACGTATCAGGTGATAGCTCTGCCAGCTTTGTTGAAGCGCCCTGTCTTTAGACAACGAACTCAGCAGCTCGCTGTCGAGCGATTCTCCATCCATCAGAGCGGAAAGCTTTTCTTTCTGCATGCCTAAGTACCCTTCCTGTGTCCGCCATTGCTAACGTTGAATCAGCGGTTGAACTTTATTATCGATAGCCTCCCTGGCGCGGAAAATACGTGAGCGTACTGTTCCGACCGGGCAATCCATGATGGCAGCTATCTCTTCGTAGCTTAGACCATCCAGCTCCCGCAGGGTAATCGCCATGCGAAGATCCTCAGGGAGAGACTCAATGGTACGGAAAACTATCTGTCTCAGCTCTTCTGACAACATTAAGTTCTCAGGGTTCGAAATTTCTTTCAGTGCACCCGCACTTTCGTAATTTTCGGCATCGTTGGCATCCACATCGCTGGATGGCGGACGACGGCCCTGAGCCACCAAATAATTTTTTGCCGTATTCACAGCAATTCGATACAACCAGGTATAAAAAGCGCTATCCCCACGGAACGACTCCAGTGCGCGATAGGCTTTAATAAACGACTCCTGTACCACATCCGGCACATCGCCCTGCGGTACATACCGGGAAACGAGACTCGCCACTTTATGCTGGTAACGAATTACCAGTAAGTTAAACGATTTCTGATCGCCCTTTTGGACCCGCTCAACCAGAACTTGATCCGTTAACTGCTCGCTCATCCGAGGTAAACTCTCCCCAAATCCGTCTCCACGCGTAAAATTGTACTGCCAGCCATACATTATTTTCCTGAGCAAGCACTCGCTTGGAGTTCATACAGAACACGAAGTTCCGTATTGCCATTGTTTTTTATGTTGATGTCACCCATCCGTGGCTTTTGCCCGGACAATTAGGCTAACATGAATTTCACTCTTCTTCTGCACACATCATACGCTATGCAACCATCATCTGAACATGTTAGCGATGTACTGATCGTCGGCAGCGGTGCTGCCGGCCTGTCACTGGCGCTGCGCCTGGCGCAGCATTGCAAGGTTACCGTACTCAGCAAGGGGCCGCTCAACGAAGGCGCCACATTTTATGCCCAAGGCGGGATCGCCGCGGTTTTCGATGAAACGGACAGCATTGCCTCACACGTAGATGACACTTTGATTGCCGGAGCCGGCCTGTGTGACAAAGACGCCGTTGAGTTTATCGCCGGCAATGCGCGCCACTGCGTACAGTGGCTGATCGATCAGGGGGTACTGTTCGACACCGAGGTCAACGCTCAGGGCGAAGCCCATTACCACCTGACGCGGGAAGGGGGGCACAGCCACCGCCGTATCCTGCATGCCGCTGATGCTACAGGTAAAGAAGTAGAGACCACCCTGGTGGGGAAAGCAAGCAACCACCCCAATATTTGCGTGATGGAACGCCGTAATGCGGTCGATCTGATCACCTCGAACAAAATCGGCCTGCCGGGCACTCGCCGGGTCGTCGGCGCCTACGTCTGGAACCGCGAGCTGGAGCAGGTAGAAACCTACCGTGCCAAAACCGTGGTGCTGGCTACCGGCGGTGCAGCCAAGGTGTACCAATACACCACCAACCCGGATATCTCATCCGGCGACGGTATCGCCATGGCCTGGCGCGCAGGTTGCCGCGTCGCCAACCTGGAATTCAATCAGTTCCACCCGACCTGCCTGTTCCATCCGCAGGCGCGTAACTTCCTGCTGACCGAAGCGTTGCGCGGTGAAGGTGCCTATCTGAAGCGCCCGGACGGCAGCCGCTTTATGCCCGATTTTGACCCTCGCGGCGAACTGGCACCGAGGGACGTAGTCGCGCGAGCCATCGACCACGAAATGAAACGTCTGGGTGCGGACTGCATGTATCTGGACATCAGCCATAAACCGGCTGAATTCATTACCCAGCATTTCCCGATGATCCATGAAAAACTGCTGACGCTGGGCTTTGACCTGACAAGCCAGCCGATCCCTATCGTCCCCGCCGCGCACTATACCTGCGGCGGTGTGATGGTCGATCAGCATGGCCGTACCGACCTTGACGGGCTGTATGCCATTGGCGAGGTCAGCTATACCGGCCTGCACGGCGCTAACCGCATGGCATCCAACTCACTGCTGGAATGTCTGGTCTACGGTTGGTCGGCGGCGGAAGACATCATGATGCGTCTGCCGTTTATCAAACTGGCGAAACAGCTGCCGCAGTGGGATGAAAGCCGGGTGGACGACGCTGACGAACGAGTGGTGATCCAACATAACTGGCATGAATTGCGCTTGTTTATGTGGGACTACGTAGGGATCGTGCGCACCACCAAACGGCTGGAGCGAGCGCTGCGCCGCATCAATACCCTGCAGGCAGAAATTGACGAGTACTACGCCAACTTCCGCATCTCCAACAACCTGCTGGAGCTGCGCAATCTGGTGCAGGTGGCGGAGCTTATCGTCCGCAGCGCCATGGAGCGCAAGGAAAGCCGTGGGTTGCACTATACGCTGGACTATCCGGATCTGCTGCCGGAAGCGTTGCCGACCATTCTGCAACCTTAATCGCATCGCCAGGGCACCCATAGCGGTGCCCTTTTCATCTCAGTAAAATAAATAAAAATCGGTAATCAGACGGCGAAAATCATCGGTATAACTGCCATCGGCCAACTTAATCGCCAGCTTCTGTTCGGTTGCATCTTCCGCAGGCTGACGCGTCAGGGCTAACAATACCCGGTGCATCGGCGTATCGGCGCGATCGCTGACATTCAGCCGCTGCGCAGTATGCCAGCCACGGCGTTGGGCATTGGTTTCGAAAGCTTCACCAATGTCATGCGGCAGCACCACGCAAAAGGTCCCCTGCGGAGCGATTAACTGTTCCGCACTGGCCAGCAGGGCATCATGGGTCAGGGTTTCGGTATAACGTGCGTTGTGACGCGCCTGGTCGCGACAGGCGACCGCAGGCTCGAAATACGGCGGGTTGCTGACGATCAGGTCATATTCGCCGGCATGATGCTGGGCAAAATGGTGAATATCCTGCGCATGCACCTGAATGCGCGGCGACCAAGGGGATTCCAGCACATTGTCATGCGCCTGTGCAGCGGCGGCTTCATCCAGCTCTACAGCGTCAATCTGCACGTTCTCGGCGGTACGCTGCGCCAGCATCAGCGCGATCAATCCGCTGCCGCTGCCGATATCCAGCACCCGCTGTGCCTGCGCCAGGGGGGCCCATGCACCGAGCAACACGCCATCGGTACCCACTTTCATTGCACAGCGATCGTGAGCAACAAAAAATTGCTTAAAGGTAAAACCGCCGCGACGCGGAGTAAAATTCGCTTTCGATTGAGTGCTCACAATAACCACCTGAATACAAAACTGGCGTAGCATAAGGCAATCTGATTTTTGGGAAAAGGGATGCTTTCCGCTTAAATAGGTGAAGAACGCGGCCAACCCGTCTATAATCGGCGCCCCAAGTAGAGGTAGACCATGACAGTAACCAATTTTTCCGAGCTCGAACTCGATGAACGCCTGATAAACGCCCTGCGTGATAAAGGCTACGAACGCCCAACCGCCATTCAAGCCGAGGCGATCCCGCCTGCGATGGATGGGCGCGACGTATTGGGTTCGGCGCCGACCGGCACCGGCAAGACCGCTGCATTTTTGCTGCCGGTATTGCAACATCTGCTCGACTTCCCACGCAAGAAGTCCGGCCCACCGCGCGTACTGATCCTGACCCCGACACGCGAGCTGGCGATGCAGGTAGCCGATCAGGCACGTGAACTGGCTGCTCATACTTCGCTGGATATCGCTACCATCACCGGTGGCGTCGCCTATATGAACCACGCGGAAGTCTTCAGCGAAAACCAGGACGTGGTCGTTGCCACTACCGGTCGTCTGCTGCAGTACATTAAAGAAGAAAACTTCGACTGCCGCGCGGTAGAAACGCTGATCCTCGATGAAGCCGACCGCATGCTCGACATGGGCTTCGCGCAGGACATCGAAACCATTTCCGCCGAAACCCGCTGGCGTAACCAGACCCTGCTGTTCTCCGCGACGCTGGAAGGCGATGCCATCCGCGAATTCGCCGAACGCATTCTGAAAGAGCCGGTAGAAGTCGAGGCTGACCCGTCACGCCGTGAGCGCAAAAAGATCCTGCAGTGGTACTACCGCGCCGACGATGTGGTGCATAAAACCGCCCTGTTGGTGCATTTGCTGCAGCAACCGGACGTGCAGAAATCCGTGATCTTCGTGCGTAAGCGTGAGCGCGTGCATGAGCTGGCAGCCTGGCTGCGCGAGGCGGGCATCAACACCTGTTACCTCGAAGGCGAAATGGTGCAGGCCAAGCGTAACGAAGCGGTAAAACGCATGATGGACGGCCGTGTCAACGTACTGGTTGCCACCGACGTTGCTGCCCGTGGTCTGGATATCCTGGATATCACCCACGTGTTCAACTTCGACATGCCGCGCACGGCGGATACCTACCTGCACCGCATCGGCCGTACTGGTCGTGCCGGGCGTAAGGGCACCGCGATCTCTCTGGTTGAAGCACACGACCACCTGCTGTTGGGCAAAGTGGGCCGTTACCTGAACGAGCCGCTGAAAGCGCGGGTGATTGAAGAGCTGCGTCCGTCGACCAAAGTGCCGAGCGAAAAAAGCAACGGCAAACCTTCCAAGAAGGTGATTGCCAAACGCGCAGCCGACAAAGAAAAGAACAAAGAAAAAGCCAAGGTGAAAGTACGTCATCGCGATGCGAAAAACGTGGGCAAACGTCGCCAGCCGAAGGCCAAACCTGAGAGCAACGGCGCGAAGTAATGCTGCCGTAGTGAATAAAAACCGCCTCCATTAACCTGAAGGCGGTTTTTTTATGCCCGCTTACTGCTGCGCATAATGCGTTGCCTGCTGATGGGCTTTCAGCCAGGCATTCAGTTGTCGATAACCCTCGCGCATTTCTTCATTCTGCAACGATGTTGGCGTTTGTGAGAAATAAAACTGAAAGGCCATCCCCTGCTGATTGCGGGCCTTGGCATCCGCCCCTGCCTGCAACAGCATCATCGCCAACTGCGGCGCGTTGGTTTTTGCCGCGACATGCAAAGGCGTATCACCCAGCCGATCGCTCAGCGTGACATCCGCCCCGGAGACCAACAGTAACCGCAGTTGCTCTTCCCGCCCGGCCAACACGGCAGTCGCCAGGGGTGTGGCGCCGGTTACCGCATTACGTGGGTTAACCGCTGCCCCCTGCTCCAGCAACAGCCGCAAATACTGCGGATCCTGCACCGCCGCCGCGGTATGCAGTGCGCTGTTGCCATCCAGCCCCGGAATGGAAGCATCAGCTCCCAGCTCCAGCAGTAAGGCCAGACTTTGCGGTTGCTGCGACAGTATCGCCCATTGCAGCAAAGTAACCTGACGGTCGCCCTGCTCGCGCAGTCGCCCCTGGGTGGCCTGTTCAAGGATCCCCTTGGTGTCACCGCGCGCTACCGCCTGGGCCAGCGCCAGATTGCCGTGCCCGTTGAAGGGAGAGTTTTCCTGATTCATCTGTTGCTCCTTAGCCATAATCAGCAAACCGGCGATCGCAACCAACGCCAGTATGGCGATAATCAAGGTCTGCCGTACGCGCCGTCTGTCAGGCATTGGCCCTGGTCTCCCATGGCTTTTGCTCCGCCATCGAACTGATGACCTTATCGATTCCGTGCGCGGTCAGGCTGCGATCCACATGTTTGCTTGGCCGCCAGTCGTCAATGCCGCTCAGAGTATCGTTATTGGCCAGCGTGATTTTATGTCCGATTGCGTCCGGGATCAGCGAAGTGGATTCCTGCGTGCCGGTCAGCATGTCGTATTGTTCGCTGTAACGGCGGATCCCCCCCGCTTGCGCATCTTGTTTCGCCGCTGCCGGATCGATCCCCATCCGGTTCAGCGTGTAATCGGAAACGCCTGCGGCATTAAAAGTCACCGCCACCGTGCCGGTCGCCAGTGCCGCCGTAGCTGCCAGCCCACCGCCAAGCGAATGACCGGCAATCACCAGCGCCTCACCAAACGCCGCTTTGGCGCTTTTGGCAACCGCGACCGCCTGATTGTACTGCACATCATCATAGCCGGTCGCCTGACGCACATTGCTCAGCCAGTCACGCATATCATTGGTGCCGGCAAAGGCCAACACATACTGCTGATTATCGCTGTAGATCCCGGCCTGGAAACCCGATGCCGAGTCATGCAGGCTGGCGGGGTCAATGCCTGCGCCGAGCAAGGCACTGTCGTTCAAGCGGGTGAAACCGCCAACGCCCTGACTCTCGCTGCTATAAACGTCCTTGGCCAGCAACGCCAGCGTATAGTCCCCTTGCTGTGACTGTTGCCCACGCGTCACGCCCTGAGTGGCAGCCACCGGCACAGCGGCCGACATATCGCTCACCAGCGTATTCAGCAGATTCTGAGCATTCAGGCTGTTTGGGGAAAGCGTGGCCGCAGGGGCTTTGGTCGCTGGGGATTCAATCGGCTGTGGCGAATTCAGGGGTTCCGGTATCGCACGGGCCACCGGGGGTTGAATGGCCGCAGGGCTGACCGCAGAGGTAAAACTCAAAGACATACTCATGCCGACTCCTTGTCGATAGACTTATCTATGCCGCACCCAAATGAGTGCTGCTGTAGCTATCGGCAGGTCGGAGCAGTTCTGTAATGCGAGCGATTATCTTTGCGAGGAATGTGATCAGGATTCACTTTCTGGCGGGCACAGCAATAAAAAAGGGAGCCGAAGCTCCCTTATTAATCACGCGGACAATTACAGGCTTTCTGTAAAAGTACGGGTAATCACGTCGCGTTGCTGTTCTGGCGTCAGCGAGTTGAAACGCACCGCATAACCGGACACGCGAATGGTTAATTGCGGGTATTTTTCCGGATGCTTAACCGCATCTTCCAGCGTTTCACGGCGCAGTACGTTCACGTTCAGGTGCTGCCCCCCTTCCACGCGCACGGTAGATTGCATTTCCAGCGGCACTTCACGGTACTCGATCTGGCCCAGTTCGCTGACCGGAACGACCTGATCTTCCGCGTAGTTGGCTTTCGCACAAACGCAGCGAGCTTCAGATTTTTCATCGTCCAGCAGCCAGAAAGAGTTCACCAGCGCCTGGTCGTTCGCTTTAGTGATTTGAATACCAGTAATCATGTTGTTGCCTCCGTACAAGGGCGAAAAATTCTACTTCGAGAAAAAACCCAATGTTGGTTTCGGCCATTTGGTAAAACCATTGTTGTCTTGTTGTTCTGTATACCAGTCTGACCGGGGCAATTCTTTGATTAAAGTCAATTTTTACGGGGTACCCACACGCCTAAAAGGGGCAAGTTTATGTTTTATGTCAATTTTCCCCGCAGAACACCTCGCAATTATTTTTGTAAATTTTCAACAATATTTGTATAAAACGAGAAGACGCCAGGATAAAAGCGGGTTTCACTGAGTGAAGCTAAACGGTAAGCTATGCCCAGTGAATTGTTAACGAAAACAAAGGAGAGCGTTTATGTCCACCTCCCTCACCTGGCATGATGTCATCGGCAAGGAGAAAGAGCAGCCCTATTTTCATGAAACGCTTGCCTTTGTTGCCGCTGAACGTCAGGCCGGTAAGACCATTTATCCACCGCAAAAAGACGTGTTCAACGCCTTTCGTTATACCGAACTGGCAGACGTGAAGGTGGTGATCCTCGGGCAGGATCCCTACCACGGCCCAAATCAGGCCCATGGCCTGTCTTTCTCGGTGCTGCCCGGCGTGCCTGCTCCCCCTTCACTGGTGAATATGTATAAAGAGCTGGCAACCGACATCCCGGGCTTTGAACGTCCTGACCACGGCTGTCTGCAAAGTTGGGCGGAACAAGGCGTGCTGCTGCTGAACACGGTGTTGACGGTGGAAGGCGGCCAGGCACATTCGCACGCCAAGCTGGGCTGGGAAATCTTTACCGACAAGGTGATTGCCGCGCTGAATGAAAACCGCGAAGGCGTGGTGTTTCTGCTGTGGGGCGCTCACGCCCAGAAGAAAGGCAACTTTATCGACAGCAACCGCCACCACGTGCTGAAAGCGCCGCACCCTTCACCACTTTCCGCCCATCGAGGTTTCCTCGGCTGCCGACACTTTTCGCAGGCCAACCAGCTGCTGGTGCAACAGGGGTTGCAACCTATCGACTGGCTGCCGCAACTGCCGCAGAGCTGATTCAGACGTAAAAAAGGCACCCGAAGGTGCCTTTTCTTTACTTAATTCGCTTAAGCCTTGGCTTTGGAAACCGCGACCATCGCTGGGCGCAGCAGGCGACCATTCAGCGTATAGCCTTTTTGCATCACCATCATTACGTGATTTGGCTGGTGATCGGCAGATTCCATCAGGCTCATCGCCTGGTGCACTTCCGGGTTGAACGGCACGTTAGTGTCGCCAACGATTTCGATACCGTACTTACGCACGACGTCCTGCAGGGACTTCAGCGTCAGCTCGATACCTTCGATCATCGCCGTCAGCTCCGGATTGTTTTTATCCGCCAGATCCAACGCACGCTCCAGGTTATCCAACACCGGCAGCAGGTCACCGGAGAATTTCTCCAGTGCAAATTTGTGCGCTTTTTCAATATCCAGCTCGGTGCGGCGGCGGACGTTTTCCATTTCCGCTTTGGCACGCAGCAGGCTGTCGCGTTCATGCTGCTGGGCTTCGGCCAGTTGAGCTTCCAGCTCAGCAATGCGCTCATCCCGCAGATCGACGCCCTCAGCCGCTTCCGGCAAGACTTCCTGCTGTTCCATTTCTTCCGAGACTTGCTCGTTTGGCGTCTTCTGTTCTTTACTACTCATGAATATCTCCGCGTTTTAGCATTAATCTCGCAACTTGGCTTATTATGGGGATCAAAACCGGGGTTTCAAGTCAACCGGTCACAATGTGGGGCATAAACTGGTCCCGGTGAGGAAAATCACAACAATGAATAAAAAATTCGCCTGTATTGGCATTGTTGGCCACCCGCGTCACCCTTCGGCGCTGGCAACGCATGAGATGTTATTTCACTGGCTGGTCGCCCGAGGCTATTCGGTGATGGTTGAACGGCAGATAGCCCAGGATTTGGGGCTGAAAGACGCGGTCACCGGCAGCCTGGCAGAGATTGGCCAAAAGGCCGATTTGGCCGTAGTGGTCGGTGGCGACGGTAATATGCTGGGCGCAGCGCGCGTGCTGGCTCGTTACGATATTAAAGTGATCGGTGTTAACCGCGGAAATCTCGGTTTCCTGACCGATCTTGATCCCGACAACGCATTGCAGCAATTGGCCGACGTGCTGGAAGGCGAATATATCGATGAACAGCGCTTCCTGCTGGAAACCATCGTACACAAGGAAAACCAGCAGTGCCGCATCAGCACCGCGATCAACGAAGTGGTGTTGCACCCCGGTAAAGTGGCGCACATGATTGAGTTCGAAGTGTATATCGACGATCGCTTCGCCTTCTCGCAGCGCTCCGACGGCCTGATCATCGCCACCCCGACCGGTTCGACCGCCTATTCGCTCTCTGCCGGCGGCCCGATCCTGACGCCGTCGCTGGAAGCCATCGCGCTGGTGCCGATGTTCCCGCACACCCTTTCGGCCCGCCCGTTGGTGATCAACGGCAACAGCACTATCCGGCTGAAGTTTTCGCAGATTGGCAGCGATCTGGAGATCAGCTGCGACAGCCAAATCGCCCTGCCTATCCAGGAGGGTGAAGAGGTATTGATACGCCGTAGTGATTTCCATTTGAATCTTATTCATCCAAAGGACTACAGCTATTTCAATACGTTAAGCACCAAGCTGGGCTGGTCAAAAAAATTATTCTAAAAACTGCGCCAGCCTCTTTACTGTATATAAAACCAGTCTATACTGTATGAAACTACAGTTATGTGTTTATACACAGGAAGGTTCCCATGCTGGCGCAATTGACCATCAGCAATTTTGCTATCGTTCGTGAGTTGGAAATTGATTTTCAACCGGGTATGACGGCGATTACCGGTGAAACCGGCGCCGGCAAATCGATCGCCATCGACGCGTTGGGGCTGTGCCTCGGTAATCGCGCCGATGGTAACGTCGTCCGGTTGGGAGCCGCCCGTGCCGATATCTGCGCCCGTTTCTCACTGGCGGACACCCCTTCTGCACGGCAATGGCTCGAGCAGAACCAGCTGGACGACAGCAATGAGTGCCTGCTGCGCCGGGTGATCAACGCAGATGGCCGTTCACGCGGCTTTATCAATGGCACCGCCGTCCCGCTTTCGCAACTGCGCGAACTCGGCCAGCGCCTGATTCAAATCCATGGCCAACATGCCCACCAGTTGTTGCTCAAGCCAGAGCACCAAAAACAACTGCTCGACGCCTACGCCGACGAACCCGCCCTGCTGACGCAAATGCAACAGGCTTACCAGTGCTGGCACCAAAGCTGCCGCGAACTGGCTCATCATCAGCAACAGTCCATCGAGCGCGACGCACGCAAACAACTGCTGCAATACCAATTGAAAGAGCTGAACGAGTTTGCGCCGCAGGCCGGTGAGTTTGAACAAATCGACACCGAATTCAAACGCCTGGCCAACAGCGGCCAGTTGCTGACCATCAGCCAGCAAACCCTGCAATTACTGGCTGATAACGAAGAAAGTAATATGCTGAGCCAGCTCTATACCGCCAAGCACCTGCTGCTTGAGCTGGTCGGCATGGATGAAAAGCTCAGTGGCCTGCTGGATATGCTGGAAGAGGCGTCAATCCAAATCAGTGAAGCCAGCGATGAACTGCGCCACTACGCCGATCGCATGGATCTGGATCCCAACCGTCTGCAAGAACTCGAGCAGCGCCTGTCGCGGCAAATCAACCTGGCGCGCAAACATCACGTCGCACCAGAAGAGCTGCCGCAGTTGCACCAGCAAATGCTGGATGAACAACAGCTGCTGTCACAGCAAGAAAGCGACCACGAACACCTGACCGAAGCGGTGACGCTGCATCATCAGCAAGCGCTGTTGTTGGCAGAGCAACTGCATCAGAAACGCCAGCATTATGCCGCTGAGCTGACCACTTTGATTACCGACAGCATGCAGGCACTCTCCATGCCGCACGGTAAATTCAATATCGACGTACGCTTCGAACCGCAATATTTGAGTGCTGAAGGCGCGACCCGCACCGAGTTCTGCGTTTCCACCAACCCGGGCCAACCGCTGCAGGCGCTGGCGAAAGTGGCCTCTGGCGGCGAACTGTCACGCATCGCGCTGGCAATCCAGGTGATTACCGCCCGCAAAATGGAAACACCGGCGCTGATTTTCGACGAAGTGGACGTAGGTATCAGCGGCCCAACCGCCGCCATTGTCGGTCGCCTGCTGCGCCAGTTGGGGGAATCGACCCAGGTTATGTGCGTCACTCACTTGCCGCAGGTCGCCGGTTGTGGCCATCAGCATCTGTTCGTCAGCAAACAGACCGACGGCACAGAAACCGAAACACAGATGTCACCACTGGATAAACGCGCCCGCTTGCAAGAATTGGCGCGCCTTTTGGGCGGCAGTGAAGTCACCCGAAATACCCTGGCAAACGCGAAAGAACTGCTTGCTGCATAGAAAAGCTCAACTTTTTTACTTTCCTGAGGTCATATTGGGGCCCTGTAAAGGTTTCCAACTGCTGCAAGGTCTATTATCATCGGCATCCTATGCCCTAAAGGAATGTGATTACTATGCGCTGTAAAACGCTGACTGCCGCCGCTGTGGTTCTTGTGATGCTGACTGCAGGCTGTTCTACTTTTGAGAAGGTGGTTTACCGGCCTGACATCAACCAAGGGAACTACCTGACGTCAACCGACGTAGCTAAAATTCAAAAAGGTATGACCCAGCAACAGGTCGCTTATACATTGGGCACCCCAATGCTGCAGGACCCGTTCGGTACTCAGACGTGGTTCTATGTGTTCCGCCAGCAACCTGGTCATGAAAATATCACCCAGCAAACCCTGACGCTGACCTTTAACAGCGCGGGTGTCTTGACCGATATTCAGAACAAGCCGGCGCTGACCAAGTAATCCGCGCAGGAACTATCGTCCGGCCCGTGAGGGACGCGTCAAGTTCTTCATGACAGTACCAGGCTGCAACTCGGAAGATAAAATTCTGATAAAAAATAAGGCGCTATCAGCGCCTTATTTTTTTGCCTTCTCTGCCCGTTGACGGCGCAGCTCTTTGGGATCGGCAATCAAGGGGCGATAGATTTCCACCCGGTCGCCATCGTTGAGCACATCTGCCAACTTGGCCGGTCGGCTATAGATGCCCACCTTGTTACTTTGCAGGTCAATATCACCCCGTAGTTCCAGCAGCCCGGAGGCGACAATCGCCTGCTCAACGCTGCTGCCCTCCGCCAGTGTGACATTGCGAAGATACTGACGCTCCGGCAAGGCGTAAACCACCTCGACCCGTATCTCAGACACTGTAGACCTCTTTCGCCCGCTGGGTGAATGCCTGCACCATGTTACCCGCCAGCTCTTTAAACACCTTGCCGAACGCCAACTCGATCAGTTTGTTGGTAAATTCAAAATCCAGGTGCAGCTCAACCTTGCAGGCTTCCGGGCTGAGCGGTGTAAAGTGCCAGCCCCCCATCAAGGAGCGGAACGGACCATCAACCAACTGCATATTGATGCTCTGGTTATCCAGCAGCGTGTTACGCGTGGTAAAAGTTTTGCTGATACCGGCTTTGGCAACATCTACCGCGGCGGTCATTTCATTGTTGGACGCGTTAATCACCCGGCTGCCGGTACAACCTGGCAGAAAATCGGGATAAGAATGAACATCGTTAACCAACTGATACATCTGCTCGGCGCTAAACGGCACTAACGCAGATCGACTGATCTGGGGCATATCATTTCCTGTGAGACACAAAACGTACAAATCATACCATTTATCTATCGGCAAACAAAAAATCTGCTATGCAACCCAGAGGCCAAAAATGCGAAAAATTGCGCAGGTGCTGAGAGGTAAAGGATTTCTTTCGCTGACGCATCCAGTATAATGAACACACTATGACAAAGAAAAAAGCACACAAACCCGGCTCTGCCACCATTGCGCAAAACAAGCGAGCGCGTTTCGAATATTCCATTGAGGAAGAATTCGAAGCGGGCCTGTCCCTGCAAGGGTGGGAAGTCAAATCACTGCGTGCCGGCAAAGCCAACATTAGTGACAGCTACGTGACCTTCCGCGATGGTGAAGCCTACCTGTTTGGCGCCACTGTCTCACCGCTCAACGTAGCTTCTACTCATGTGGTCTGCGATCCGACACGTACCCGTAAACTCCTGCTGAAAAAACGTGAGCTGGACTCACTGCTCGGCCGTGTAAACCGTGACGGTTACACCGTGGTTGCCTTGTCCATGTATTGGAAAAATGCCTGGGCCAAGATCAAAATCGGCGTAGCCAAAGGTAAGAAAGAACACGATAAGCGCGATGACATCAAAGATCGTGAATGGCAGACGGCGAAATCCCGTATCATGAAGCACGCCAACCGATAAGCCACTGGCTTAACGGGTAAAACTTCTGTTATACTGCGCGACGTAACTTGGGGCTGATTCTGGATTCGACGGGATTGTGAGGCCTTAGGAGCATGCCGAGGGGCGGTTTGCCTCGTTAAAAGCCGCAAAAAAAATAATTGCAAACGACTCGCAATTCGAATCTGCTGCTTTAGCAGCTTAATCAGCCTAAGAAACTGAAGATTCCCTCTCTCCCTAGCCTCCGCTCTTAGGACGGGGATCAAGAGAGGTCAAACCCAAAAGAGATCGCGTGGATGTCCTGCCTGGGGCTGAAGCGTTAAACCCAATCAGGCTAGTTTGTTAGTGGCGTGTCCATCCGCAGCTGACCGGCGAATGTGAAGATTGGACTAAGCATGTAGTGCCGACGGTGTAGTAATTCCGGACGGGGGTTCAAATCCCCCCAGCTCCACCAAATGATGATCCGGGTATTACCAGATAAGTCCGGAGAAGTACGGAAAGCCCGCATACCACTTAGGTTTGCGGGCTTTTTTGTATCTGTAGCAGTCCGAGAACATCCAGCTAAATCCGGGATTTATTGGTATACGTTTAGGTATACGTTAAAATGTATGCCATAAACGTATACCAATTATGGAAGAACCCTTGCATGGCGCGGACTACACGCCCCCTCACACATACCGAAGTACAAAAAGCCAAAGCCCTAGAGAAAGACCTCACTTTGCACGACGGTGACGGCCTGTTCCTGTTAGTCAAAACCACCGGCAAAAAATTGTGGCGTTTCCGCTACCTTCGCCCCGGCACCAGTTCACGAACTATGGTTAGCCTCGGTGCCTACCCTGCCCTGTCACTTGCCGATGCCCGACAAATACGTGCCGAAAAGCTCGCGATACTGGCGAGAGGCATTGACCCACAGGCCAAAGAGGCAGAAGAAGCGGAACAGAAGCAGGTAGCCCAAGAAAGCATTTTCCTGAATGTGGCAAAGCAATGGTTCGCATTGAAACAGGCCAGCGTCAGCACTAAGCATGCTGAAGACATCTGGCGTTCTCTCGAGAAGGACATATTATCGTCTATCGAAAATGTCCCAGTTCAGGATATCAAGGCGCGTTTGCTGATCCAGGTGCTGGAACCTATCAAGGCCCGTGGAGCGTTAGAGACCGTTCGACGTTTAGTACAGCGTATTAACGAAATCATGATCTACGCCGTCAACACCGGATTGATTGATGCTAACCCGGCTTCTGGTATCGGCAATGCGTTCGAGCGCCCTAAGAAGCAGCATATGCCGACTATACGACCAGAAGAGCTGCCTAAGCTGATGCGCACGATCTCGATGAGCAATCTATCAATTCCAACCCGCTGCTTGCTTGAATGGCAGTTGCTGACGCTGATTCGTCCTGCTGAAGCCTCCGCAACCGCATGGGCCGAGATCGATATTGAAAATCGTGAATGGCGTATTCCGGCGGAACGTATGAAGGCCAAGCGTGATCATGTCGTTCCACTCTCAGGCCAAGCTTTAGAGATACTCGAAATCATGTACCCTATCAGCGGCCAGCGTGAGTACGTATTCCCAAGCCGCAATGACCCGCGTAAGGCCATGAACAGCCAGACAGCGAATGCTGCGTTAAAACGTATTGGGTATGGTGGAAAATTAGTCGCGCATGGGTTACGTTCTATCGCAAGTACAGCTATGAATGAGGCAGAGTTTAATGCAGATATGATTGAGGCAGCTTTGGCACACTGTGATAAGAATGAGGTTCGAAGGGCCTATAACCGTTCCACATACCTTGAGCAGCGACGTACGTTAATGGATTGGTGGGGAGCGGAAGTACACTCAAAAAAATAGTCATATATGTATTAGCTCAGACATGAGCTTACACTTTTACGGCCCAGGGTTATACCCAATCCCACGGACAGCTCTGTGCCAAAAGCGAGCATCACAAAAATCTGTATTTACTAATCTGAAGCGAAAAGATCTCAGTGCGTAGGCATGCAGACGCGCAGAATTCATCAGGGGCGTTTTCCCGGGGTCGGGCCATAAAGGGTGCGGGAAAAGCCCCTCTCGCGTCAGAGTTGCATGTGGCGATAAATACTCTAGGAACGGTCATCAGCAATAAGTGAGCAAAGCTGCCTCTTGAGTTTTTTTTATAAATGTACGAGTATTCACTCAGTGATAAATAATCACTCTATAAAAAATAAAGAAAAAAGGTGTATTTAAAAAACATGAAAGCATATCTGGATACAAATATACTAAGACAACTAAATAAAATCCCGAAAGAAAATAATATTGAATTGATATGTTCACAGCTTGGCATCATGGAACTGATTGCAGGGATGACGTCAGAAAAAGAGTACTACATACGGAAAATTTCTCTGATTAACATTTTGAATCGTGGGGTAAAAATTATATGGGAATCCGTAGGTACCTTACAGGCTAAGGCATTTGGTATTGACTTCAATGATTATGATGTGCCAGCCACAAAGTTGTTAATGGAAAAGATTATCAAAACAAACACACTGTCCGAGGCAGAAAATATAAAAATTGAACTCGGTGGGGAAGTGTATTCTATCGAGACGTTAACTAATTATGACAATATGCTTGTAGGGGATTCAACATCAGTTTTAAAAAAACAATGTTAACAAAAAAAGAAGATAGAGAATCACTTCGAGACAACCCTTACACAGCAGAAAAAATAAGAGTACAAACTGACATAACTTTAATAAAGTTCCTGCATAATCTCGGAATAAGAAAATTTAGGGCGGGTACAGAATCTGTACCCTGAAAGGAGTTTTACCCCTGAATATCTAAATGCCATCAATAAATACAATCAGAATAAAATTCTAGATAATTATTTAAAATGCTTGACTGCATATATTTTAGATGCAATGGAAACAGGTAACCAACCGGGTAAAAATGATAATCACGATATATGTCATATAGCGTACTGCAATCATGTCGAATTATTTATTTCCAACGACAAAATTTATCAACGCTTCCCAAAAGATTTATTGAACGTGAAAATTTTAACCTTAGATGAATTCATGAGAGATCATTCTCTTCGTGAAGACTAAAACAATGTTATCAGAGAGCTACCGTGTTAAGTTCCGTGGCTGTCGGTGAATGTTATTCTGCCCCCCTACGAGTCAGCAGCAGGCAGCCGACACCAAGGCCTCGGAAATCACGCCCTTTATGTCGCAGGCAAAGTAAAGCCCGCTCGCCGGGGTTAAAAGGGGTTACGTAAACCGCTTCATTGCTGAAAGCCCGAATGGCTCTTCAGGGAAAGGTCGGGGATGGAAGGATTTATACGACTGTAACCGTCTTCGCCGGGCGTACGGCGTCTTTCCTTCATCGTCATCTGGCGCCTTCATGCCGCTGAAGCGGCATTTAAGAGCTGGCTGCATTATTACTGCTCAAGTCTTGAGCCTAATGATGATTCCGGCTCTGAACGTCCGCCTTGCCAAGAGCAGACGTTGGTTCAGCGCTGCCTTTTTTCCATCCAGGGGTTCCTGTACGGAACCGTCGAAATTTCCGGCACTAGGATTTAGTCTATTTTTGAAGCATGTTTGGTATGTGCCGATGAGTACTCTTATGATGTCATGAATTAGAATTTATCCGTACCAGCTATGTGAGACGTTGCAATCAGTGGTTTTTCGCTCCAAATGGCTATTTTTTCGCTGCCCGGTTGACGACGGTCTAACGTACAATCCGCCAAACGCGAAATTATGCGTCATGTAAATTTCGGCGGTTACAGCGTTCCCCCCTTAACTTTGTGTTAAATTCAAGGATGAGTATAATTGGAGATCGTTATGAAAATTGATTATGACGTAAGTCTTTACAGAGAAATCGCAAATTTTAGTGTAAATAAATTCGTTCAAGTATCTAATAGAAAAGGTAGAAAAAGTACTATCCATATCACAAATATAACGCAACTTTCGTGGCAAAGCTTGCAATTACTAGTCTCTAGTGGTTCAGATAGATTCAGTAAAATGGTATTTCTCTACCGAGAGTATTCCCTGCAGGGACAGATTTCTGAGTCAATTATTAGAGGCAGCCCCCTTTCTTCGAATGAAACTAAGGAAATCAACGAGTACATAAAAATTTATCGAGATCATGGTTGCACGAAACACCACGAAGTTAACGAAATTATAACCAAAAATAGATTGTGGGATAATTTCAAAACTATTCGTTCGTTAAACGATCATGGTGAATTTAAAGGAATTGAAGGTATTCAGCCGCAATATTTTGAGATTGTTTGTAATATTCTTAAAATTTCTGGAGATAAAGGCTTACCACTTGATGGCTATAAAAAGTATTAGAGCAGCTAGTGGGTCTGATGCAGGCTATACGAAAACGCATAATTCTCTTAGAATTCCTATGCATGTGGATTAGGTTACTCTTAAAGTGAACTTCCGCTTCTCGCTCTTGAGGGACAACCATACTCAAATCTCCCACATTGCAGGAGATTTGAGTATGAACACGTCACTTTGGAACAAATACCGTATCATCGGCCAAAAAGACCACTTCAGATATCTCATATCTGGGGGATCCGAATCAGGCTTGAACTTGAAGATAAAACGTGCGATTTGGCCCTGTTCAATATGACCTTGAACAGTAAGCTACGAGGCTGTGATCTGGTCAAACTCAAAGTATCTGATGTTGCATATGGCAGCTCTGTTTCAAGTAGAGCAACGGTGTTGCAACAGAAAACCGGTAGCCCTGTGCAATTTGAGATAACCAAAGGGACAAGAGAAGCTGTTGCTGCATTGATAAAACTTGGAAATTTACACAGTAAAGACTTCTTGTTCCGGTCTCGGGTCGGAACTAACCAGCACATATCAACCCGACAATACAACCGAATTTTTCATGGGTGGGTAGTCTTGAAGATTCACTTTACAGCACACATTCCGTAAGAATAACAAAACCTTACCTGTTCTACAAGAAAACTAAGAATCTCCGGGTGATCCAACTTCTGTTGGGCCATAAGAAACTGGAAAGCACAGTTCGTTATCTGGGCATTGAAGTCGATGATGCGTTAGAGATCTCTGAGTCGATTGAGGTCTAAGGATGTCAGGGCTGCAACAGCAGCGCTGTGCCACGAGCGGACTTTGCTTATTTTACTAATACTATGATTCAAAATGTGACTGAATTTAAATTAGAATGTAATATCGCTGGCATGATAAGGGATAGTGCTACTTTTTGTAGCCTATGTTGATTTTGATGAATATAGTTACAAATAGGATATATTTTGAAAGAATATACTGGAGCAGTTTTTTTTGTAGATATCCTTGGAGTTGGAGCCTTAACTCAAGGGAAAATAGAAATTAGTGAAAATGATTTTTCATCACATAATTTTAGATATCAAAGCAAATTTTCAGAGCATCAGTTTTTCGCAAAATTATTATTGAAATTCAGGAGAATATTAGTACAAGCTACAAAAAGTGTAAAAAACATTAAAGTGGCTCAACTGTCTGATTGTGCATTCATCTGGTCAGATGATCCTGATATAGTAGTTAATGTCGCTAGGGATATAATGTGGAAAAGTGTACTAGGCGGGCTTCTTTGTAGGGGAGGAATGGCAAATGGACAGATCGTTGAGCCCGATAAAATAAATACTAAATTAGGCATGTTCATTTGTGGTGGTGCAGTAACCGATGCAGTAAGACTTGAAGGAGCAGGTAAAGGCGCAAGAGTATTTATCAAACAAGAACTAGTATCTGAGTTAAAAAAAATCCCAGATTTAGCATTTGTTCCAAGAAAGAGTTTAATTGATTTTTCTACAATAGATGAATTCAAATGGTTTCGATACCCGGATTTTATTAATTCGCCTTATGAAGGCTTAAATGAGAAGTTAGTCATGAGTGAGGTTGTCAAGCTTATAGCTATGCTTAAGCACTCTCCAAAATATACATGGAATGCGTCGAACCATTTAGGTCGAGTTCAACTAGCTAGCTCCATTGATATTATATCAGCTGAAACTGAAATTCTTGGGAATATTATAGGTTTGAAATTTGAATATGAAAATATGTTGGATAACTTAAACAATAGGAATGAAGATATATACAAAAAAAACCTAAGTAGCTATCATAAAATAATCAACTTATCAATTTGATTATGAATTCATGTCTACAATTTGTTATCATTTCCATAAACGGCTCGGAGCTACTTGTTACTTTTTTGCTATTTAGTTATGGTGAATATAATTAATATGTGTCGATAAATAAAATGATGTGATACTTAGTTTACTATTTCATGGACATATACCATAAGATCAAAAATTTAAAAAGACCTTATCTTCTATACATAAGGTCTGACAACGACCTTCTAATATTACCTACCGAATATCATAGAATGATAAGGTATTTTATGACCATTCCGCCCTTGATTTTCAAGCATTATGAACTGTCCGATTAACTCAAATTTTTCGATATAATTCACTTTACTGAATATTAATGAATAAGAACTTTTATTTTTTTACCATTATAAATTTTATTTTATATTCGTCTGGAAAGAATATCTGTTCTATCCGGGATAGCAATCTTAATAATTTCTATGATGCTGCTACAAGAATATTCATTGACACCTTCCCCTCGGACACCATTAAATACTACCTTATTTAACTCCTTAATTATTTTAAACAGGTGCAGGACTGCCTGATTAATAAAACGATTATAAGAAAAAGCAGTCGCATCATTCTTGTACTGCTTGTGAATATAAGAATTTAGAGTAAACACGCCCTCTTTAATGACACAAAAAAAGAAGCCATAAACAGTTTACGCTGAGCGAGTAGTCATGTTTAAAAACCAACACGAACGTCATCATGCTTTTTCAAATTTGAAGTAAGCCGAATCCATTCATGATCCTTACTAATTGCGCCTTTCATTCACTCTATCGAGAAAAGCTTAAAAACGGCTGGGAAAATCGATACCACCAAGCAAAAATTTTACACCAGTGCGAACAGAGATTTACAGTAAAAATTAATATTTCTGACCTGTATCACGCAGATTAACATGCGCCATCAACTGCGTAAGTAATTGCGAACTTCTGCTCCTCGCTCACCGCGGACCTTCAGCTCAGTTAGCTCGTCCCCTTCGTGCCATAAATAGACCTTTCTGTAGCAATCAATCGTGTGTCACATAATTTGGGCAAAGGTCAGTGGATACGTGCTTATTAGCTAATGCCAGTGATGCTAAGATGACAGCACCTCAAATATCAGAATTTGGCTTGTAATCGACTCGTCATTCAAGTTGGAATGATTTTACACTTCGTGCTATTTCTCATTCAGAACAGCATCATAGGATGGAGACCTTTATGTATCTTGCAGAGCTCACGATAAAGAATTTTCGCAAACTGCGTAAAGCTAAGCTTAAATTTCAACCCGGTTTAAATGTTCTGGTAGGCCCAAATAACGTAGGGAAAAGTGCAGTAGTCGATGCACTCCGGACGCTTCTCGCAGGTCATGATGAGACTTATCCTCGCCTCGATGATTCTGACAGACACCGCCCGCATGAGGGCGAGCCAACTGGAGACATCAGCTTCCATTTTGTGTTCAGAGATCTCAGTCTTGAAGATGAAGCGGACTTTATAGCTGCCCTCAAGCCAAATGGGGACAAGAACATGGAGGCGCATATCCATGTTCAGTATACCGATATGGATAAGACGGGCCGATTCAAAGTCCGGCGCTGGTGTGGCGATCACCCAGAAGTTTCACTTACCTCAGATATGATGGAGAACCTTCGCGGCGTTTATCTCCCGCCTCTCCGCGATGCCGCGCAGGGCCTTCGTCCTAACCGTAACAGCCAGCTGGCTCGATTACTTCATTTGCTCACCGATGAGGCAGGCCGTGACACTATAAACACGGCTTTGAAAAAACTCGATGAAACACTTAAACAAGACAAATCTATTCAGAGCACCCATAAAGCGATATCAACCAGACATGATTCCATGATGGGTGCTCAGTTAGCGCAGGAGCTTGCCGTCGGGCTCAGCGTGACTGATTTTCAGCGTCTCTCTTCCCGGCTGACCTTGACGGCTGAAGCTATGGAGATTGAGAAAAATGGATTGGGCTTCAATAATCTGATCTTCATGGCAGTAGTACTCAGTGAACTGGCCAAAAATACTGGCTCTGCTTTCAGGAGTTTGATTATTGAGGAACCCGAAGCGCATTTGCATCCCCAGCTGCAGCGCGTGCTGCTGCAGTACCTTGCAGGTATTCCAACAGGCGAAGGCGAAAAGCCTGTACAACTGTTCGTCACCAGCCACTCACCTAATTTCGCCAGCAATTCAAAGCTGGACTCTCTTGTATGCCTTATCGAGAACAAGTCCGGTGTAGAGACGTTCTTCCCACGTGATATCAAATTTGAAAAGGGAAAGCGTGAAAAGCTGGAACGGTATCTGGACGTAACCAGGGCTGAACTCTTTTTTGCTCGCCGAGTTATTTTCGTCGAGGGCGCAGCAGAACTTATGTTGATTGATGCACTTGCTAAGAAGATGGATCTTGATCTCAGGAAATATGGGGTCAGCCTGATTAGCGTTGAAGGACTTAATTTTGACTCCTTCCTCCCGCTTTTTGGTGAACAGGGGCTGCGAATTCCCGTTGCTGTAGTGACCGATGCAGATCCTTTTGAAGAAGAAGAGATAGAGGCCAAGACAGAGGACGGACAAGATGAGGGAAAAATTGACAACATACTAGCTGAGGCTGCCTACCAGGAAGAGACAGACGATCCTGATGACGAAGAGGCTGTTGGCGATGATGAGAAAAAGAAAAAAGTCAAAAGGAAAGAGGTATATCCAGCTCTTGGAGGCCAGGTGAGGTTATCGGGCAATACCCTTAAGATGCTGAAACTGGAAGATGACTTCGTAAAGATCTTTCACGGAGTGAAAACCCTAGAATACGATCTGGCACTCATTGAGGCAAACCGCGGTCCCATGCTTACTGCGTTGGCCGATCCCCATCCAAGGATCTCAAAGGCTCTTCGTAAGTTCGTAGATAGCCAGCCAGACAACACGGCAAAAGCCAAAGCGCTGTTCTGCGGCATGTTTGAGCGCAAAGATAGCGGCAACATCCAGAAAGGTCGATTTGCTCAGGCATTAGCTGAAGAGATTTCGAAAGATAAAGGTTTTGAAGTTCCTGATTATCTTAAAAAAGCTATTCAGTATGTCTGTCTGGGAGTGGTCAAACCGTGAAACTATCAAAGCAACAGAGAGACATTATCGATGCGCCGTTAGGACCAATTGCTGTGACTGCTTGCGCCGGAAGCGGGAAAACGGAAACAGCCATTCGGCGCCTGATTGCCGTACGAGAGAAGATGGAAAGCAGCCGAGGACGGGTCGTGCTGTTGTCTTTCTCCAATGTAGCGGTCAATACCTTTAATACTGGGTATGCAGGGCTTACTTCTGCCCTACCGGACGATATTAACCGTCGTCGGGTGGAGGTCGATACACTTGACGGTTTTTTCACCAAACATATTTTACGCCCCCATGCCTACCGGACTATGGCCACGGATCGGGCTGCGTACTTAGTGTCAGGCTCGGAGCCTTTTCTAACCAGCTTTCAATATTGGCGTAAAGACAGCTATCCATTGCCATTAAAAGACATAAAAGTAGGTATGTTTAATAAAGATTTCTACTTCGTCACAAGCAAAGGGGATGAGCTGGAGCTGCTTGATAAAATTGAGGTTATAAAGATCGTCAATAGACTGGGAAAAACAGGCGCCTACACTCATGATCTTGGCCGGTATTGGGTTTATCAGACTTTAGTCTCACAACCAGCCGTACTGCGTGCGCTGGCAGCCCGCTACCCTCAAATCCTTGTCGATGAATCCCAAGATTTGGGTACAGTACATCAGGAAATCTTAGAATTACTTATAGGAGCAGGGGTTCAGGTAACTCTTATCGGGGATGTTAACCAAGGGATTTATGGATTCGCAGGTGCTGACGGAGAGTTCCTGAAGAGCTATGAAGCTCGTGCTGAGGTGACCAGTTACAAGCTTACTCGCAACTATCGTTCCCTGCCGCCAATCATTAACATCGCCAATTCTCTCTGCAACCGTAATGACGAGCCCGACCGACAGAACGAGCAAGGTGGCGCATTTTTCTTCGGATACAAGGAATCTGAACTGCCCAAATTAACTGAAGCATTCAAGGACCATATTGATGAGTTAGGCATGCGGCTTCAGGATTCAGTGATTCTTTGTCGCGGGGCGGCGAGAGCCGAAGTAATTGCGGGTAGAGCTTCCTCACATGGGCAAGGTATGGTCAAAGTCTTAGCAGAAGCATCGTTGTTACGAGATCAACATAATGACTATCATGGCTGCTTCAAATTGGTCTGCAGGGCAATCATTGGCTTACTGGACAATACACCCCATGGACTCAGTTCGGGACTTCAGGGGCTCTCACATGAAGACGGAATGAGCGGGCTGAAGCGACTACTATGGCGTTTCAGTCGCAGCGCAGATGTGGGGCTTCCCTCGTCTGCGCTTTCAGCGAAAACTGACTGGCACACCAAGCTATTAACGAATGTCAAAGCGCTTCTCTCAGAGATTGAGAAACAATACGAATACAAAATTGCTGGCACGCTTGGCAAAAAACTGACAAAAAAATTCCTACCGGACCTTCCATTGGCCAGTGCAACAGTCACTCAGGCACATGGACTCAGGGTAGAGACGGTACACCAGGTTAAGGGGGAGTCTATCGGCGCAGTTATGTACCTGGCGAAGAAACCCCATATAGAAGCGTTGCTTTCAGGCACAGATGATGAAGAAGGCCGGATTGGGTATGTCGCAATCACCAGGGCAAAAAACCTATTCTGGCTCGCAGTGCCTGAATCATGCCTAAAAGAATTAAAGGAGAATCTTATTAACGCTGGTTTTCAGGAACGGATCAAACCTGCCTTCATTGCCCCTACCTGAATAGGATTAAACGCAATAGTGGACTCATTCTCAGGTTTTTATCCGCCATCCCTCTTGGATGGCGGTTTTCTTAATTACTATTGACTTGCTTACCGTAGATTAATACACGGGAATGTTATTAATTTACCTTATTCGAACTTCCGCTTTTCGCTAAATCTGCCAGTGAGCGGTACCTGGGCCGTTCAGTGCCAGAAGCGGATGTTACTAACACCGTGCTATGTTAATCAATGAGTACCAGGCCCACCAATGTGCATGAGCGTCTCTGCCATCCCCCATTCACAAATCAGAAAAAGTTCACTTGGAGGCCAGTCAGGGCGCGATAACGGCACTACTCACCCTAGCCTCTTAAACGCAGCAGAGGCACGCTGACGCATTAAACGAAAAGTTGTTCAAACCTCTGCGCGCGCAATACTCCCTCGCCTACGCGCTCTGACTTCATCATGCATATTTCATGCATTACACAGAGGCCTTGTAAGCCCTTGTGGCGCGGGGGTTCGGCTGTTTTGAGGGGCTAGGGATTAATGCAAAATCATGCACCTTATGCGTGCACGCCAGGTTTGAGGCAGGCTAGCCAGAAAAAAGCTGCTTTCGGGCCTGGGGAACGGTAAACGCTTCGTAGCAAAATCAGCATTGCAGCGGGGCTACTTCAATCAGTGAAGTGTTTGATTTCGACTATAACGGTGATAACGATTTAATGTCTTTTTTTTCCGGCGGCGGTAAATCATCACCGGTAACCGTCTCCGTTTTTATAGGCTGACATAAAATCTTATCGACGCTCTCTACCGTTTTAAATGTGAAGGAGCACACGATATTTTGGCACTGGTAATAGGCCTCTTTTGTCTGTTCCGTGACATAACGACTGGTACGGGTATAAAACGAATGAGTACACAATGGGCAACGCATCATGATTTTGCCCCCTTCTGCTGGAAACGCTGACGTTTTTCCGCCAGTTCCCTCGCGACCTGCATCCGTGTGGTCGGCCTATTTTTCAGTTCCGGCAATATCCCCGTCTCAGTAGGGATCGTCAGGCCGATGTCATTGAGCACCGAGTGTTCAATGTTCTGTAGCACTGTGGCCGCAATAACACGACCACTCAGCTCCCCCAGCAGGCGTTTTTCAATCATTTCCTGCGGGTCGCGCCAATATACGCCATAAGCCCATTTAGCCAGTACGCAGGATTAACCTCCTCGGCGCTCAGGATGGCCGCATCAAGGGCATCTACGGCCTTATTCATCGCATGTTCGGCAAAGACCTTCAGGGCCGCTTCGTGTGCCGCCGCAACTGAAGTGAAGCTGCATTTTATCCATCTGCATTTCTTCAACCAGACCGTCAAACTCTTTCGCCAGCTCCCGTTTGGAGATCCGGTTGTGGTGCTGTGCTTGCAGCTCCGGGGTCATTTCCCCACGCAGCTTGTGGTGCAAGGTTCGCCACTGGCATTCCGCCTCGTGACTTTCCACCTCCGTGTCTTTCTTCTGCTGATGGCAGCGGGCGCCCCCCGTAATGACGTCTGTCAACGCCTGATAGTTTTTGTCATGGGAGCGCGGGCGTCACGCAGGGCTTGCAGCTTGTCGTTGATACGCTTGGGTAATGCAGTCGTGCTCATAGAGTTATCTCCGGTGTCAGTCAATGTGAAGCTATTCTGCTGACTGCCGTACAACATCGCCATTCATCCCTGTTAGACTGTCCGCAGGACAACAGCCCCAAAATCTGAAGAGAAAACCACCAACGAGATTTTAGTTCTTATAAAAACTATTCACTACTATTCACTTTAATTAAAAAGTTATATAAATCAGTAAATAAAGTAGTGAGCAGTTCATCTAAAACTCATCACCGAGTGTTCATTACTGTTCACTTTTCTAAAAAAGACCTTTTCTCTGGCTAGCCATGGTTAGATTTATTTTTGCTGTTTCTGCCTATTTATAAATCGCTTATTGATTGCTGAAAACTATTGAATAAAGGTGAGGAAGCAGGAGGAAGGATGGTCTAATACAACTTAGTGCAATTCATTGTTTTTACGTACAATTTCTTAGTCAATCACACAACAATACTTTGTTGCCAACCGGGAAAATATTCACATAATAGGGCGCTACCAGACGAACCCACACAGCGCCGGTGAGATCCCACCGGGTATAAACGAGGTAGCATTCCATGCTTGCAGTTGCCATACAGACCCCTTCCACACTCTCGCCCGTCCCGGTTGATTACACGCCACGCGATCGCTTCATTCGCCTGCCGGAAGTGCTGTACACCACCGGGCTGTCACGCTCTACCGTCTACGAGATGATGACCCGCAGTCAGTTCCCGGCCCAAATCTCCCTGGGCGGTAAAACTGTGGCATGGCTCGAATCAGAAATCGAAAACTGGATGGCTGAACGTATCGCCAATCGTCATCAGGGGGCCGCAGCATGATGCAGTTAACCCTGGGCCGACAGAGCTTTACCCTGAACGACAACGACGCGCTGTTTGTCGCAGAAGCCATCCTGTTGCAACGCAAACAGCCGGATATTGCCTTGCCGGAACACCGTAGCGATAAACACGGCGTGATCCGCCTGGCCAGTCACCTGGCCGAACCGCGTTTATTCCGCGCCGGGCCGATCCCCTTGACCGATGCGGGAGCCGATACCCGCAATGACCCGCTTACCGATTGTTGATCACTATGCGATCGATTGAACGTCCGTGGGCGTCTTACGGCTTGCCCCCACGTCCGGCCCTGCGCTATAGTCCCCCCGCTGTCGCACAATCGGCAGCCGGGCGTAGGAACCCGTGTTACTCAATGGCGACACAACACGCGCCGAGCGTGTTTTTTTTCGTCGCAGCCTTTGCGCGCTCATTTTTTGCACAGTGCTATTTATGCTACTGTGGCTATCAAACAATGGTGGCTCAGGCGGGGCAGCCTTCGGGCTGGCCGGTATCCATTGAGGCCGGTATTCCTACCCCCGTCTGGGCTACCACCCATAAGCGTAGGAACTTCGGTGGTAGCAATAACCATTACTCAATGGAGGCTGCCACCATGGCTACGACCCTCACCCCGACTCACCCTGAATTCTGTTTCCTGTTTGCGGCCATTCGCCGTACTAGCCTAACGGCAACCCCGCGCATGCTGCGCACCGTGGCGGATTCCGAGCACAGCGCTCGCCGCCTGCTGGCGCGTGACTACATTCTGTCGTTTGCGGGCCGTCTGCCTGTGCAGGGGGTAGCATGAATACGCTAGCCGCCCGTTTCCACAGTGAAACCCATTACCCTATTCCGCATGCTGATTTCCTGCGTCTTCAGCACGCGCATTCTACCGGCGTGTTGTTCCTCGACATGCTGGACACCCTCGAGTCAACCGGCCAACGCCCGGATGCCGTTCAGAAAGCTGCCTTTGCGTCGGTCATAGCGGTGCTCACTGACCAGCTCGGACAGGTCGTAAAAACCTGTGATTCCCACATTCTCGCCAGCATGGAGGCTTCCGCCGCATGAACGCCCCACAGTCTTGTTTACCCGTTGAAGTCCGCACCGCCGTTTACCGCCGTGCATTGGCCCATGCCTATCTCGATACCTGCGCCTTTTACCGGGTGACCCCCGGCTACACGCTGGATGAGTTGCAAATGGCGATTGCAATGGACATTGAGGGCTACTTTGTCCGCCAGCATGGCGCTGAGGTGGGTATGGACATGGCCTGTACCATGCTCAGTGACATGGTGCAGCCGGATATTCTGGTTGCGCCACCGCGTCTGACAACGCTTGGGCAAAAGATGATGGACGAGCTGTGCTGTGGCCGGATGGCCGTCACCTGCAACACCACCGTGCACTGAGGGAGCCAAACAATGACCGCATCAAGCGTTTCTCACACCTCACGTGCTGCGACCGGCCACTGGCCGGTCTTGCTTCCCGCGCTAGGCATTCACATTACTGCAGGGTGCCGGGCACAGCCCTGCCCGGTCTGCGGCGGCAAAGACCGCTTTCGCTTTGACAACCTGCAGGGGCGCGGCACATGGTTTTGCAACCAGTGCGGCGGTGGCGATGGCCTGAATCTGGTCGAAAAGGCACTGGCCGTGACCACCAAAGAGGCCGCCGTGAAGGTGGCTGGTGTATTAGGTGAACCGTCGGGCAACACCTTGCCCGAATACAATCCCGAACAGGAACAGCAGGACAAAGCACAGGCACGGTATCACGCAGCGCAACAGGCCAGACAACTGCTCGCCAGCGCCCGACAACAGGCCGGGAATGCCTACCTGACCGCCAAGGGTTGGCCGGACACTGACGCCCTGACATTACAGGGGCCGTCATTGCGCGTGGGCGGTATCACTTATCAGCCCGGCGACCTGCTGTTACCCCTGACCGACAGTGCCGGAGACGTGGTTAACGTCCAGTTAATCAATGCCGCAGGTATCAAGCGCACGTTGCCCGGGGGGCAGGTAAAAGACGCCTGCCACTTCCTGCCAGGGCAGGATAATACCGTTATCTGGCTGACCGAGGGCTACGCTACCGGCCTGACCGTGCATCAACTAACCGGGGAAAGTGTCTGTGTCGCGCTCAGCGCCAATAACCTGCCCGCCATGGCGCAGCAGTTGCGCACCCACTACCCTGACGCGCTGTTGCTGCTAGCGGCCGATAATGACGAAAACGGCACCGGCCAGAGCCGCGCCGCCGAGGCCGCGCAACTGATCGGCGGCACACCGGCGTTACCGTCAGAAACAGGCGACTGGAACGACGTATACCAGCAACAGGGCAAGCTGGCCACGCTTGCGCAGTTGACAGCCTTCAGCCAGCCCAAGCAACCCAGCCCGTTTGATACGCTCAGCGATGCCGACCTGAAAGCCCTGAGCGCCAGTGAGAAGGCCGAACTGCTGGCAGAGCACTACCAGCACCTGCTGGCCGTGCCACCGGTCGGTGAAGACCTGTGCCGCTATGAAAACGGCGCATGGCAGGTGTTATCGTACCGGGTGCTCAGCCGGGAGATTGCCGCGCTGTTCCAGAAAATCCGCGCCCCGTTCTCAGCGGCGGGTATCAACAGCATTCTGGATACGCTCAGGTTGATGGTGCCGCAAATGGGCACGCCGGCACGTCACCTGATTGGCTTTCGTAACGGGGTATTTGATACCACCACTGGGCAATTCAGTGCGCACCAGAAAACGCATTGGCTGCGCACCGTCAACAGCGTGGACTACACGCCGCCTAAGGCCGGGGAGAATCTGGTCGACCACGCCCCGCACTTCTGCCGCTGGCTGACACGCGCCGCCGGACAGCAACCCGACAAGCAGGCGCGCATTCTTGCCGCGCTGTTTATGGTTCTGGCGAACCGCTATGACTGGCAACTGTTCCTTGAGGTCACCGGCCCTGGCGGCAGCGGTAAAAGCGTGATGGCCGCAATAGCCAGCTTGCTGGCGGGGAAAGACAACACCACGTCGGCCACCATTGATACGCTGGAATCCTCACGGGAACGCGCCTCTGTGGTCGGGTTCTCGCTGATTATCCTGCCTGACCAAGAGAAATGGAGCGGTGACGGAGCGGGCATCAAAGCGATCACCGGCGGCGATGCGGTGGCTATCGATCCGAAATACCGGGATGCCTACTCCACGCACATTCCGGCGGTAATTCTGGCGGTAAACAACAACCCGATGCAATTCAGTGACCGCAGCGGCGGTGTCTCCCGTCGCCGGGTGATCTTGCCGTTCCCGGAGGTGATACCGGCCAACGAACGTGACCCGCAGTTGCTGGCAAAAATCACCGGTGAGTTGGCGGTGATCGTGCGCCACCTGATGCAGCGTTTTGCCGCGCCCAATGACGCACGCATATTACTCGAAGCCCAACAGAACTCCGACGAAGCGCTGGAGATTAAACGCAGTGCCGATCCGCTGGTCGACTTCTGCGGCTACCTGCTGGCAGTCAGTGCGCCTGACGGTCTGTATATCGGTAATGCCAACATTACCCCGGCGAACCCACGCAAGTATCTATATCACGCTTACCTCTCTTACATGGAGGCTCGGGGACACAAGTACCCATTGAATCTGACCGCGTTCGGGCGTGCGGTGCCGCAAACCCTGCGTGAGTACGAAATAGCGCTGTTAAAACGCAAGACCAATCAGGGGATGCAGACCAACCTGATATTGAGCGAAGACTGCGAAGCCGACTGGCTCCCCAAGTGTGAAATGCGCTGAGCAAATAGCGTCACGATCGTTTCTGCCGATCAATACGCGGTTATTGATCTGCCGAACCCATTGGACGCTGTTGCGTGGGGCCGCTTATAGTCGTTCTGTACAAACCGCATACACCCAACACCGGGGAACCCCGTAGCGGTGACTACTCAGGCCTGCTTTGCAGGCCTTTTCTTTGCCTGAAATCTCTCACTGTCACTCACCGACTGTGCAATCAATCACTGGCTCAGGCCGGTATTTTACATTTTGGGGTCTGACTGTTCACGGTAAGTGGCCAGTCAGGGCAAACTTATCACCAACTAGTCACTGGTTAGTTTATTGTTTTTAAACAACTAAAAACAAAAGTGAACACTGTGACCAGTTTTTCTATAAATCTTTTTTTTCTGGCGTTTAGATTATTGCCCTGTTAGAGACTCTTCCAGTCAGGCAGTTTGTTGGCCCGCTTACGCCAATAGTGGATTAACGCCATGAATAAACCAAACAGCAAACCGGCAAAGAGGGCCGTGAATACCGCAAACAATACGCTGAAGTCTTGATTTTTCCAGCTACTAAACCACACGAAAATGCCCCATAACGGGCCAAACCAGACGGCGAAGAACAACGTATTCAGCCAGAAGGGGGCAAGCGGTGGAGGTGGCATTTTACCCCCCAACTTCCAAAACAGGCGCAAGATCGGTGGCGCATAATTACTTCGCCACATATTTTTATCTTCCATCAGGGCTATTGCCTTTTTCTTCTTATCTTCAAATGCCATCATCCGAATTCTTTCATTGGGTATCAATAAAGACTGTCTAATAATATGCCTTATCCAGAGTCAGCCATAGAGGGGCCGTTTGGAAAACGGAAAAAATCCCACTCTAAGACTTTTTAAGATAAACAGGTTCTGACAGGCAGCTTTGGGCGAGAGCAGAAGTTGGTTTGCCGGAAGATTTCTAAAAGTGAATAGTCAGGTTAAGCGCAATGTTTACACTGATAAGTCAGCACTAGAAATGCTACCGAAACTTATTAGAAGTGACACAAACCAGCTGGATTGGCCTGTTGTGGTCTGCTCCTAATGCTTTGCTCGGTGGTAGAGCCACACAAGCTTGTTCACAGGCTCGTAATTAAAGAGAATACCATTGAGCACTAAGCCTGGTTCACGTGTAGGCCGTCCACTCAGACTACGATAAGAAAAATGGGGCTCGATGAGCCCCATTGTGCATTGTTCAGCTGATAACAGCTAACGCGGGACACGGCATAGCTCTAAACTGTTGAGAAAATGTGAGATTATATCTTCATCACTTTAAGGGGACCGCCTAGATCAGTTTCAATCATAGCCTTTTCTTGGATTACTGTGCTGAGTGGCTAAAGCAAGTCAGATGGAACCCCCTTTAATCAATTCCGATAGGAATCCATGATGCGGTGCCTGCGGCGTCCCGATGACCATAGCACGATCCAGCCCGCTGTTGACTGTTTCGCATGCTGTTTCCGGCAATAGTACACAGGCATGGCAGGCTGCTTTGTTGACCCGTCGCGAACCCGTCCCACCCAAATCCTCCGAACAGACAGGATCAGCAGAGCACCAAGACGCCCGAGAAAGAGCCCTGAGAACCATCGGCTCAAAAAGCTTAGGCCGGCCGATACGAACCAACCCGCCCAGACTACCTTCCGAATCTCCGGCTGCGGTGAAAATGAGAAAGGCCGCCATCGGTGCCTCTGGATCGCTAGATACAAAGATGCGTTCTTTCAGCGAAGCTGAGGAGTAACCACATTCAAACACCATCTGATTGATCATGATGTGAGCCAAGGTGTGAACCAGAAGGTATCGGGCAGCCCATTGTGGCGTAACGTAATTACTCTGGAGCGGTGGCATCAGGTTTTTCTCGTCAGCCATGCGTGCCACAAACGCCTGATCCAGCCGGTGTGCAAGCCACTCGGCATTCTCTGCAAGCCAATTGCTGACGGCGCCCTCATCCAACTCGACGAAAATACCTTCACCATAATTCTTGATAGCAGGCAGCCACTGGGATTCTGGTGCCGGCGGGTGAAGGAAAAGCTGGTTCATAGCTGAGTCCGGCATGCTAGCCAACGGCTCCCTTTCCCGTATAAGTCTGTCAAAGCCACAAAAAACCCGGGTTTCACGCAGCTTTTCAACCAGATTGATCCGCCCGAACCAAGATTTCAGCCCAAGCGGAACCAAGCTTGGAATTACCCTTAGTTCGTTGTCTACTCCAAGGGCTACTTCATTGCGTAGTACGTTGTACTCGGCCCGGCGGTATTTCTGGGACTCTGATTCTGCCATTACAGGCTGAGGGCCTCCATCTGCCAGCGAGCTGCCTTGGTTGAGAGCGTCCATGGCCTGCATTATCAACGCGTCATCAGGCAGGCTGGGGTAATAGGGGAGCAGGATCTCATGGAGCTTTTTTAGTGCTTCCGAGATAATTCCGAGCTGGATAAATAGCTTTACGACGCTTAAATCCAGATCATCATTTCTCAGTATCTTCTGAATGTCAGTAACGCATTGTTCGCTGCTCATATTCGGCAGATAGATTGAAGACAGCACTTTTCCAAAATAGATGTTCGACTGGTTGATCAGCACTGCAACAGGGGGTTCTTGGCATGGCTGAGCTGCCAAGCCCAGCCAAGGACGCTCACCACTACAGAAGATCCCTGCCGACTTAAGTCCGGATTTATCGATTTTGCCACTGTCGGGATCGCGAACCATGCTCATTGCTCCCGCCAAGGTTTTCCATTTCTTGCATATCGAGCAGGTGACTTTAACGGACCTCAGGTCTGGGCCGCCGGAATCCTTAAGCACCAGTCCGCTATCCCCTGGGCAGGTACATCCACACCAAGCTTTCCATGGGAAATCTGCAATATGCCCTTGGCTGCAGACGCTGATGAAACGCACGGGGCGCCAATTTGGTTTTTTGTCATTTGGGAGCGGGGTAAGTTTCCGGGTATCTAGGCTGAAACGGCGCATTTTTCCGCTGTAGCTGTCGACATACCAAGTAGGAAAGCGGTGAGTCTGGATTTCCAGCCCCGATAGCCCTGGATTCTGGTCGTCACGGCAGTATTCTGGCGGCTGGCGGAATTGTGGAACCTGAAGCAGAGCAGATAGTCGAGGCTCGTCAATCACATGCCTGCGCATGGCGGCCTCATCCACCGTCCACTTGCCTTTCTCATCCATCTGTTTATGCCAGAAGTCTAGCCCGCAGATTATATTAGGTACACCGTTCTTGTCGGTATAGATGCTCCCCGGCCCGAAGGGGACAATCAATTGCCCCAGCCGAATGTCACTGGCCATGCTCTGTATGCTCCTCGCCTAAATAGTTGCTGCTGATTGCTGCCCGGGCAGTGCCGTCAACATTGCGCATGCTGCTGAGAACCCGCATCCCTTTTCGTTTCTGCTCCCTAGTCGCGAACTCACCTGTCCATAGCATCAGATACTCTCCATCTTTCTTTTGCGGGTACGCCCACCACTCTTGTGGATTGGTTTTCCACTTATTGAGGAGTTCACTGTGTACTTTGCGCATGGCTTCGCATACTCGATCCAATTCATCTGGTTGAACCTCCATGATGGCTCCGCATCGTTCAAGCAGCAGCTCAAGCGCCTCGTTCAAATAGTCGGCATAGTCGCCGAAGGCCTCACCAGGCGAGCTGGCACCATGCCGCTGCCGTGCCCAGAGCAGCATTACTCCTGCCAGTGCGCGCTCCACTGCTTCAACCGAAAATGGTGTAGCCGAAGTCGGCTCGACCCGCTCATAGAGACGGCGGTGATAACTATGAAACTGCTCAAAGTGCGAGCGGTCGCGACTCTTCCCCGGGTTGAACATGCTCAGAATCAGTCCAGGACGTTCCCACCAGCGCCGTCCTACCCGGCCTGTCACCTGAATGTACTGAGCGGTTGACTTGGGCTGACCGACAACAGCCATCAACGCTAGCCGGTCGATATCCACTCCAACTTCGATGATATTGGACGCAAGACAGGCATCCAAGCTGTCCTTGGCATCCCAAGGGAGCGCCAACCGATCCATTAACTCAACCAGCTGTGCCTGACTCTGACGACTGGTCAACTCTTCCACAGTATTGAGGTAGCGTTGAGGGCCGCCTTTGAGCCCATAACGCGATGAATAGTCCTTTAGACGCGCAGCAATGTCAGACTGGAACAGGGTCTGGGCACCACCCAGCTCACGCAAGCTGTTGTAGAACGCCAGCAGGGTCCACCATGCATCTTTCTTGTTGTCATCGAACATCCACGCTCTGAACAACACAGTCGAAAATGCACGGACCTGAGTTGTCAGGAAAGACCGATAACCGCTGGCGTGAATTCCTAGGTAGAGTCGGCCTTGTTTCAGCTGTCCATCTTTGTCCTTGGCGTAACGGCCGAAAAACGAGTCGCCCATCTCCAGCCCTGGGCTGGGAAACAGCTGCAGCTTCTCACGGGCATAGACAGTACGTACCTGCTCTGCCGCCCCCCGAATGGTGGCGGTCGAGGCGATTATCTTGGGCTTTATCAGATAACGCCTGTTCTTTGCGCTGCAAAGCTGCTCGATCACCCCCTCATATAACCCATAGATCGTACCCAAAGGCCCTGAAATCAGGTGAAACTCATCTTGGATCACCAATCCTGGGGGGCGTCTGACAGGAATCACTTCTCCCTCTTTGCCATGATCCAAGCCAAACAGTGCGCCGGTTTCCGGCTTCCAGGCCATCATTGCGAACTTGTCAGCGGTCCCGATGAACATGGATGGTGGATCTTTGTAGATGGCTTCGTCGATAACCTCGACAGGTAGCCTACTGCGTTCGCCACCATATTCACATCCAGTGTCAGAGCACATCAGGTACGGCTGCTTTCCACCGACCAGCCCAGCGAGATTGCTGTTCTTGTTCTTCTTGCCTTTACTGGACGAGGCTTGAGTCAACCGGCCGATTGTGCTCCGGCACCAAGGGCACTCCGTCAAGACTAACGGATTTCCTGTCACATCTCCGGAGTCATATTTGCGGACCGCTTTGCTGGCATCAGCCCATTTATTTGGTGAACCATCACCACCAACCCAGAGTCCAAGTGTGAAGCAGGAGGTCCCTAGCGAGGGGCTGGCGGCCTCCTTTTCCCGGCGTACTCTGATTTGTTCCATAGCGCAGATCAGGCTGGCAGCACGCTGGAATTGCTGTGTGGTCAGCATCCGCAAGGTGTAGCGCATGAATACATTGGTGCCATCACGACGCAGTTCATCATCTACGCGCGAAATCAAGCGTTGGTGGAACATGTAGAAAGCGGCGACTGCGAGATAGGCTTCGGTCTTGCCTCCGCCTGTGGGGAACCAGATCAGGTCGACGATTTCCCGGTCATCACAACGTTCCTCAACCAGTCCGGCGATACTCATAAGCAAGAACGCTGCCTGGAAGGCTCGCCATTTGCCGACACCCTGTTTTTCGGAACCATCAATCCACACCTCCCATGGTGTGCGTGGCTGTCCTTCAGGTACCTCCTCAGCAACCACATAGTTGTTGAGGAGGACTAGCGGGCGACGAGAGATCTGTTTGGATGCTACCTGCTGGAGCAGCATTGCCTGATTGGCCAGACGAAATGCCTCTAGTGCAGTGGTGTCGGTTTGCAGGATCGCAATGCCGTGTCTGATGCGCTTGAGGCTTTGGCGGCAGTCATCCAGATGGCTTGTGGCTACATCACGCAACTGGGGCGATAGCTTCTCGCTGCCTGCCTCGCGAGCATCAATCCAAGCAGCATACTCTTGCACGAGACTATCGAGTGGTGCCCAGTCCTGAGCGCCCGGGGCAAAGGTTGTAAGCCCCGCTAGATCACGCATAGATAGGGTGACAGGGTCTCCCTCGCGGTCCGTGATGTCAGGAGTCATACTCGGCAGTTCCACGGCCGGCATCACATCCGCGAAAATAGCATCCGGTACTCCCCCTTCGACAAGATCCCATCCCGCCGCACAACCGTGTCCGATCGCCCAAGTAGCTTGGTCACGGTACAGCAGGGAGAGCGTTTTCTCGTCATCATCGAGCTGTTCGAACGGCCTGACTCCTTCAGGGTAACGGCTAAAGACTGCACCGCCCTGCACCCGCACCTGGAAGTACGCCTGAAAGAGGATGCTTCGGATCTGATCTGCTTTGCTCTTGGCCGCTTGGGCATCCTGTTGGTTGCGCAGTACGCATGTGACAATCCACTTGCCATGCATGCGTCGTGGAAAAACTTGGATCTGTAAAGCAAGCCCCCCAGGCAAGCTCAGGCTCCTTGACTCGGTTTTTCCGGGCTTTAGGCTAGCCAACAGAAATCGTTCACACGTAGCAACAGTTGTAGCCGGCACACGCCGCCACGCCTCCGCACGATGTTCACCATTCTCCTTGCTCGTTACTTTAATACAGGGTTCATACCTTCCGTTGACTGGGAACGCGGCGGCCTCTGGTAGCTGCCAAAAGAACTTTTTAGCAGCGGGAAGCGATACGACAAATTCGCCTTCACTCTCCTCCAGGCAGAAGCTAATACCCATGACCGAGGGTTGGTACATATCGTCACTGCCAACCTCGAAATCATCGTCATCCGCCTCAGTGCCACCTCCCTCTGAAGCTGGGTCACCGCTGGTAAACATTGCAGGCAACGTCGACACTTCCGGATTGGAGACCACTGCCAGCACTGTCTCAGTCAATGCGTTCTCTCCATTCTCACCGTCGTTTATTAGCCCAGCGGATGATCCAGGGTCCGCATGATCGTCAATTACCATCCCCTGCATATATTTACGTGGGTACAAAAGGCCCGCGCCATAACGTTGCATAGGCGTTTCGCCATTGTAGTGGACGATTTCCTGCAGAACATCGCTGTCTCCGCATTGGTAGTAAAGGGGCCCGAACTCTTCCCCGGAAAGCCGGAAGCTGCCTTGTGCATCAATAGTAACCATTCCGAAGGTTGTAACGGTTTCGATGACGCGCGAGGGCCCCACCAGCTCTCCACGAAGAAACTCGATTTCTGCAGATCGTTCCTTATTCATACTTTTTACCTGGCACTTGTCACCCATTCAGCTAGCTGTGATGCACCTGATGCATGACAAAATAGATGGAGCCGCTCTTGGGCCCGGGTGATTCCCGTATAAAAGCGGTTGCGATCAAACCCACTATCAGAAGGAATTACATCAGTGATGATGATGACCTTGTTCTCCAGCCCCTTGTAGGCTGGAACAGTGGAGTAGCGTATGCCCTTGGTGCTCGAATTTCCGACGGAGACGAATGCGCGGTTGCAGGCCTCGCGAAGCAATGGGAGCACTGAGCGACGTTCAGACCCGAAGGAAAGCACCGTAATGTCGGCCTCCCGGAATCCGCTGGCCAAAGCTGAATCTATACATATCATGATCTTGCGGATTTGATCCGCTGCGTCCTTGTACAGCTCAAGGTTCCATGCATTCAGGCCGCCCCCCTGTCGTAGGTAACCGGAGTAGGTGCTCCTGTCTGCCTGAGAGAGCTTCATTGCGAACTGGCCAACGGTCTTGTAGTTGCGACAGTTTTCCGTAAGTACCCAGCGGGCTGAATTCTTCCGCACGGTAGCTAGGGGGACCTCCAGTGCCGTTGCTCCTGTCAGTACCTGATTGCGGAAGTCACCTAACATAAGGAAGCGGCCGCCATCTAGGTCACCATCTATAAGCAGACGGAGGCAGTCCAACAGGTCTGGGCGCCCGAGAATATCCTGCGCCTCGTCGATGACCAGATAGTCGAACCGAGCATCATGCGCACAAGATGGATCCGTGAGGCGGTCTTGGACCTCCAGCGCTACGCTGGACCAGAAATCATCGTTTGGATTTTCCGGCACACTTACCCCAGTAAGGGACATCAACACGCTTAAGGCAGAGCCCCCGACCAAAAGCGGGTTGTGTTCTTCCTCTAGCTGACTGGCAGCCCATTGACCGATCAGCCTGTTAAAACAGAGATAACCTACCCTTAGACCTTGAGCCGCCTTGAGCCGAGCCACGCTAATACCTATTAGTGACTTACCGGTTCCTGCCCCCCCTTCAACTAGCACCCTCGGGTTGTAATCCGTCAAACGAAGCACCGGGTATTGTTGATCGCGCAATAGCTTCTCAAGCTCCTCCTCGCGATAGCGAATTTCGGTGAACTTTTCCGGCCGGCGTGTACGGATGGGGAAGCAGAAACTGACGAAATCTTCTACCTGCGCCCCTGACAGTGGTGCCTTCAGCAGGGCGATCGTTGGATCCGCATAGATGATCCGCAGGGCCATTTTTTTAAGAGCTTCACACAGCGCATCGCCCGTTGTACAGGCATCGAACCGGTAACGGTCCATCACCTCGTATGGACTAACCGACAGATTGGGCGGCACGGTAAAATCTGCCCGAGGGAAAACACAGCAATGAATCACTGGGACTTGAGAAAAGATCGCTAACCGCTCCACCAGCCGACGCCGCAGAACATAACGAGCATCCTGTGCTTGGCGGAACGGCGATTTTGTAATGCTTTTTGGGTACCAGTGATCGCCGTCGAAGCCAATCTCTCGATGCGATTTGACCTCAATGCAGAGAATGCCAACGTCGGGAATCACAATCACAAAGTCAAGTTCGGTGCGCCTGTTATGGTTGCTCGGTGCCAGATCCAGCGAATGGATAACGGTCCAGTTGCACCGGGCACTTTCGAGTTTCCGGTAAAGGTCAATCTCACCGGGCGGTGAAGTCTCGTCGATAAATCCGGGAATCATGCGCACAAATGCTCGCCTCCTAAGCCTGCGCGATACCGTTCAGCAATCGGCAGCTTGAGCAGTTTTTCCAGCACCTCTGCCGGAGCAGCAAAGTCCGGCGAAATACTAATCACAGGTTTAAATAACACGCTGCCGGTCAGGCCACTTTCCGGCTCAAGCCGGTGAGGATATACATATACTAACGAGAGCATACTGCGAATAGCAGGCAATTCTCTACGCAGCTCCGCAGTTAGTTGTTCGTTTACAATGGCATGCTCAACCGCTCCATGTTGTATCGCGTTAACCCGAGAGGCCTCGACCTCTCTCCACGCCCGACGCCATCCAGGAACAGTTCTGCCATTAACCACCATCGGTGGAATAAGATCCGGATCAAGTACCTTTATCAGCAATGCTTCGAAATGCCTCTTACGCAGCGGCGCCGGAATCACAGTACCATTGCTTTCTTTCCATTTGTGGACCGCACGATGCAGATCTTGGAGATCAATGCCGGCTTGCTGCATTTTCTGAAGACATATATTGGGATGTCGTTTCCAAGCATCAGCCAGCGCCTTTTTCCAGAGGGCAGCCAGCGGCGCTTTAGAGGCATCGACACTAACCTCACCAAGGTCAGCATCAGCATCGTGAATCAGCAGGTAATCATCTGCTTCTACTTCATTAATCTGTCTGTAGCCAATGGCCTCAATGTCGGTGCGATGGGGACTGAATACCAGCAAGCGGGACCCCGGACGAAGAAGCACTCCGTACTCAGCTGGAAACTCCACTAGCACACATCGATGCAAGGCTTTGCCCGTGGACGTCTTATTGTCAAGGTACACAAGATCATCAACTTGTTCAGCCGTAGGAGGCACAGTCATCGTTCTGGGATTCTCGCTGACGGTAGTCCGAACTGAACGCAGGCTGGCCAGATAGTTGTAGGTGGGCAGTACCGGATCATCGGCAAATCCTTCCTCATCTGCCAGCCCTGACCAAACAAAGCGGACCAGACGACGGTATGATGGGGAAGTAATTAATGCCTCCGGCGCACTGCCGAAGCCACGCGTGCGCAAAGGTCCGAATCGGATCAACGCATCTGCCGGAGGGATCTTGCGGTACTCTGCAAGTGTGCTTACGAATCCCCCATCATTGAGGTCCACCAACCCTTCGAGCAGCTTGCGAAAAAGGTCGCGTTCTTTGGGATGGCACCAAATCCTGACGTTGTCTTTCCCATATTCGCACTTAAGTTCGATGAATAACCGGACGAACTCCGCATTAAGTACAGAGCCCTCCTCAGCGTAACAGGTGATCAGGTCTTTCAGGAGCTCGACGGTTTGTACGGCATTCGCCCCCCACTGCCGGCGAATCTGCGCTGCATCGGCAAGGCCACAGCGGGGAAAGAGGCCAATATCGGGTATCAAAGGTGACGTCAGCCACTTCTGCATCTCGAAGCGAAGCAGCAGGGCCGACTCGTTCACGTCAGGGCCGCTATCTAGCTGGTAAAGTGCTGAATAAAGTATCCGCATATGGTGGCGGATCGCGGAAAAAAGCGGAGACTCGCCAATAAAGAGCTCTTGGAACGGCGGATTACTATCTAGAAACTGCAAGCGCGCGGTTGTCGGGATAATCATGGTCACATCCTTCGTTGCAGCACGCGCAGCTGCATTCCGGTTTGCATTTCACCCAACAGACAATTGCTGGCGTCCCTATCTTTGTAGTAGCGGCTGATATTATTCAACCAGTCCTTGAGCTGGAGGATCGACTCGACAGATGCATCACGGTTGCAGACACCAATGATGTCGCTCGAAGGGAACAGTTTCTCCGCACAGAGCAGCGCCGATATGCCATCGGCCACCACTAACCAGGCCGCATGTATGGCCTCGTCTTGATGCACTCTCTCGTTGAGGAAGCGAAGGCGCCGTATGTATTGCCGCTCAGTGTGATGCAGAGTCAGCAGATCGCCCAGCGAAAATCTGCGGTCAGCTGTTGCGAAACCCGCAGCATAAAGCTTCTGCATATAACTGGAGTCACGCGCCCCCCCCTGCCCAACCAAGACTAGGCCATCATAGGACTGACGCAGATTTGCTTCCAAGATAGGGCCGGCGCATCCCGGGAGATCGCGATACTCGGAGTATTCCAGCCCCTTCCCGTCATGAGGTAACTGCGGCAAGGGGCAATCGCGCAACTGCCAGCGGATGGCGTTGCCACGCATGATGTAACAGGTGCAGACCCCGTGCGGATTAGGGATGCTTTTGCCCTTCCTTTTGACAAAAGGCCGGTATGTAGCTTTCTCGAGAACAATGGCATCTAACTCGCCATTAAAGGCAACAAAACGCCAGCGAGTATCGTCAACGGAGTCACGCACATCCCACGAGAGCTCTTCAGGATGGGCCCCGCATCGCACCTTCGCGGCAATACGCTCGTGGCATGTTCGCAGCAGAAAATCGAAGTGCATATCCACGTGGTTTGCCGTCGTACGCTCCAGATCATTCCGCAGGGCGCCCAGAGCGATAAGACCAGCAGCCTCCGACTCGCACGGCATAGACAACAGACCGATCCGACGAGCATTACCGCAACCTAGGTTCCACCGATAGCCCAGACTTAGAGCAGTAGCAGCCCATGTAGGGACCTCGTCATAAAACGTATCCACTTCAAAATATTGCATCTAAGCAATCCCGAGGCTACAGGTATCCTAAATAAATTGAGACTCGATTAAATCACTCCAACAGGTAAATGAAAATCTCAAATAACGTGGTTTCTCGGATATCTTGTTAAATTTGTTGGGCTTGGTCATTTTTGCAGCGATGTAATGGGCATCTGCCACAATCCAGCCAGCATCATACTTCTAACTGCTGCCTTTAACTTGGGAGAGCATCACATTACTAAAAACCTATTTATAAAAAGCCTGATTAATAAAGGTTGGAGATATGGTAATACCCGTTTACTACACAATGATGCTCGCAGGGTTTGCTTCTGGCACATAGCAACCTGTTAACCCAGAGTATTGTTTATCAGGTGTTATCAAATTCCCGTGCAAAGGCGCTGATACTGATCCCGGTGTTTATACGTATAATCACAGTAAGTTGCTGTTCTTCATTCAGTGCTGAAGGACGACCAAATCGCTTTCCAGCTGTTTTGCCCTCGCAATACCTGAGTGCGTGCGCTCAAGCAACAGATCCCGCTCAAATTCTGCGACAGCAGAAATCACCGACATCATAGTGAAAAGTAACTCAATAATCGGTTCAAGTCGGCATTTTGCCTTTTTGGGGCTGACTGTTCACGGTAAGTGACCAGTCAGGGCAAACTCATCACCGACTAATCACCAGTTAATTCATTGTTTTAAAACAACTAAAACCAAAAGTGAACAGTGTGACCAGTTTTTCTATAAATCTTTTTTTTCTGAGTGAGATGACGGATTGGATCTATCATGGGGCAGAGCCAAAAACAGACTCATTTAAGGGGTAACCACTAAGATGGAAACGACCAAGAAAATAATTATGGAAGGATTAGAGCGGCATGGTTTAAGCAAACTCCCCGGCCGCCCTTATGACTGTTCCTTCGAATTACTGGCCGCCAAGCCAGCAAGAAAGCGTTTAATCATGGTTGGGTTCAATGGTTCATCTGCGGATGACGGTTTTACAAATGCTGAAGCAGTGATAAGCGGCTTTAATTCACCTTATTTCTCTAATGTTCAGGCCGGTACTGAAGGTGAATGGGGTATCAAACATTTGGCAAACCGCCTGCAATCAGTCCCTGAACAGCTAGGCTTTAGATGGCAAGATACTGTCTATACCAATGCACTACTCATGTGTTCTAAAGATGCCCTGTCGCTCAAAAAATGTGCTCAAGAGAGCGCGATTGGCAGTTTGGATCGACTGATTGAAAAATCAATGAGTTTCTTTGAAAACGTTACCGTCCCCCTATGCAAACCTGAGCTAATTATTGCTTACAGTAACGGAATGAACTCTCACTCAGCAGCTCGCTTGCTATTAAAAGCATTCGGCGATGGCGATGAACCCGAGTACATAAGCCGAAACCGCTACTACTCCACGTTCTGCTTTACAGCACGGTTTAAGCAATTCGATGTGCCTGTGGTAGGTATCCGCCACATGTCGCGCTTCAAACCTGATGTGCAGCTCATCAAGCAAGCATGGGAAAAAAGGCGCTAATTGGTGGTACCAGATTCTAAAATCCCCCTCTAAATCGGTGTCACTTTCCTGCATTGGTATACGTTTAGGTATACCCAACAAATCTGAACTCGATTTTCATCAATGATTACAACAGACTAATCGATTTATTCAGATTCCCCCAGCCCCAAATGATGATCCGGGTATTACCAGATAAGTCCGGAGAAGTACGGAAAGCCCGCATACCACCTAGGTTTGCGGGCTTTTTTGTGTCTGTAATAGTCCGAGAATATCCTGATAAATATTGGAGTTATTGGTATGCATGGAAATGTATGCCATAACCGTATGCCAAGAATGGGTACACAACGGGCTGCGTGGCCCCTTATTGTTGCAAGCGCTGGCGTTTTTCCTTCAGTTCGTTAGCAACCTGCATCCGTAGCATCGGACTTCTCCGCAGCTCCGATTGGCGTTCAGATTATTGCCCTGTTAGAGACTCTTCCAGTCAGGCAGTTTGTTGGCCCGCTTGCGCCAAGAGTGAATTAGCGCCATGAATAAACCAAACAGCAAACCGGCAAAGAGGGCGGTAAACACCGCAAGCAATACGCTTAAGCCTTGATTTTTCCAGCTACTAAACCACATGAAAATGCCCCATAGAGGGCCGAACCAGACGGCGAAGAACAACGTATTCAGCCAGAAGGGGGCAAACGGTGGCGGTGGCATTTTACCCCCCATTTTCCAAAACAGGCGCAAGATCGGTGGTGCATAATTGCTCCGCCACATCTTTTTATCTTCCATCAGGGCTATTGCCTTTTTCTTCTTATCTTCAAATGCCATCATCCGAATCCTTTCATTGGGTATCAATAAAGACCGTCTAATAATATGCCTTATCCAGAGGCAGCCATAGCGTGAAATGAGCGAAAATAGGCAGATGAAAGGAAGAATATGCGTGACCACTGCCAGTCTGGTTTCGAGGGAGTATTTTGGTTTTGCCATAAAAAACTGCACCTTACTCAGTTGGATCTCCAACTTTTGGGGTGCAGTTCAATTCACGTTGCGGGCTTTTTTGTGTCTGTAAAACAGATAACAGCTAGTGATCCAAATACAGGTAGTGCATCCAGCTGGTCATGCGCAGCAGGACTTTGCGCATAATGGAAAGATGCTCAAAGTGCTCGGTATAGACCGCAGTCTGCGCCGTTACGCCATCGGGCAGTTTGTCGAGTTCCTTGCTGGGGGCCAGATCAATCATCACGTAAACCCCTTCCTGCTGGGCACCGACATTTAACCCCTGCAATGCCCCGCTGGCCTGGTAGCTACCGTCCGGTACCACCGGCAACACCCGCGTCACCGAACCGCCATAGACTTTACCCGGCAAGCCGTTAAATACCACCTCGGCCTTATCGCCCTCGGTTAAGCGCAGAATCGAGTTTTGCCGGAATACCGCCACCACCTGCCGTTTTTGCTGCGGAATAAAAATCATCACCGGCTTGAAAGGCAAACGCACCGCCGTGGTGCCCGGTCTGGCCAATACCTGGGTAACATAGCCGTCGCTGGGTGCGCGAATAGTGGTTTGTTCCAGGTTATAAGTGGCCTCTGCAATCTGTGACTTCAGGCTGGCGATATGGGCATCTTCACCATTGAAGTGGCCCGAAAGCTGTTCCTTCGCCTGCTGATGCTGAGCCCTGGCGGCCTGCAGCGCGGCGGATTGTGCCTGGTATTGTTGCTGCGCATGGCTGATGTCTTGCTCAGAAAAAGGGTTGACTGCCATGGTCGCGCCTTTGGCATAGCGCTGATAATCCTTGCGGGCTCGCTCATACTCGGCATTTACCCGCTGAACATTCGCGGCAGACTCATTCAATGTTGCCTGGCGTCCGCGTACATCCGCCTGCGCACCGGCAAGCTCCGCCTGCAGCTTGTTGAGTCGGGCGCGGTAGCGGGTATCATCAAGGCGAAACAGAATTTCCCCTTTGCGCAGTAATACGTTGGTTTTATCGGTGACTTCTACAATCATCCCCGAGACCTGCGGGACGATCGGCACGGATATCGCGATCTTCTGCGCCCGGTAGGTATAAGGATGGTTGTAATTCATGCCCAGGATTAAGGCACCCACAATGAAAATACCGCCAAGCACCGCCGTCGGCACCGTCCATTTATTGACCGGGATACGGAACAGTTTGAATACGCCGTAGCTCAGCGCAACGTAGCTGAGAATAATTAAGAGATCCATACTGTTGTTTAACCTTTATTGGACGACGAGCTTTGATCTGCAACCTGCGTCTGCATACGCTGCAATTCACTTTCGAGCCGATTAATTCGCGCCTGCAACACATCAGGTTGCTCAGCTTTATCGCTCATTCCCCAGCCCCGTTCCGGCCGGTATAAGGTCGCCCAAATCCATAACAGTGGCCAAATGGCATGCAGGGTAAACAGGCTGACCCAGCCCGCCACATGGATGGCATCCTGATGCGGGTGCTGGCGTTTTTTGGCCAGCAGATAAGGAATATCGTGAATAATAATCACGCCGTAAAACAGAATTAAAAACACGGCGATCAATACGCCTAAAGCGAAGTAATCTAGAAACATGCGAAACCCTGGTTAATAAGGCTAAAATAATTATCGACGCCTATGACGTCTTATATTCTTTAATATCATTGGCAATGGTATCTATGGCATTTTTAACATCGGCCACTTTTAACTGCGACTTTTCATTATTCAGATTGTCTCCGGAGGCCTTCCTCACCACTTTGATTACCGGCTGGTGGGTTGAAGCGTCGATAAACTCACCTTCCATATAAACGGCGCTTTCCATGGTGCGGTGGCCGGTTACGCTTTGTGTTGCGGCAACCAGCAGCGTAATCGGCAGTACCTCATACACCTGCAGTCCCTTCTTCTGCGTGTCAATCGCCGTGATGGCGCCACGGAAAATCAGCGTATTTTCACGCGGTGTATTTTTCAGGATAAAATGAGAACCCATGGCTTTCTTGAATTCTCTGTTGGTATAAGCCAGGATATTATCGAGCGCCTGCTGGCTCACCATCTCACTAGGTTTTGGCCGTGGGAAAAAGATCATCGGCTGATAAACCAGATATTTATACTTGGAGAAATCAACGTTCTTATCCTTCCAATATAATACGTCCTTACCGGAGGCCGATTGGCTCTTGGTAATATCATTATAATTAGGCAGAAACGTCGAGTATTTCTCTTTTTCAGTGACCGATGATGAGCAGGCGGCCAATGTTAACGTCACGGGTAAAATTATCGCGCAGGTTATTTTCATTATAATCTTCCATGTCAATTTTAATGCATAGCAAATAATTGACCAAAAGAATACCCGCCGGTCAGTGATAAGTCATATGACAATACCGGCAAAAATGTATATCATTTTTGATATGCAAACTCAGAATGGCTCACCGCGTGAAAGCAAAAGACTTCAGGATCGATGAACTCAGGATCGTTCGCACCATCGCCGAAACCGCCAGCGTCAGCAAGGCGGCACAGCTGTTGGATATGCCGCAATCCAATGTGTCGCGCACCCTGACGGCGCTGGAGCGGCGGCTTGGCCTGGAGATATTTCTACGCAGCCCAAGAACGCTGTCTTTGACCGAGTTTGGTGAGCAGTTTTTACGCCGTGCCGCTCAGCTATTGGATGAGCATAACGACCTGCTCGATATGTCCGGCACCTATAAACAAAGCCTGAATGGCATGGTGACGCTCGGTGCGCCGATCGGCATTCATTCTTTCCTGACCCGTTATGTTCTGCCGCCCCTGCTGCGAGAATCCCCCGAACTGATTATCGACCTGGTCACCCGTAACCCGGATGAGCGTGAGAAAAAGTACGGCGCGGTTTTCGACAGCGACTGCGATCTGCTGATTAGCTTCTTCCAGCCCCAAAACGAAAGCCTGATTGCTCGGCCATTGACCCGTTTTCGCGTCGGGCTGTTTGCCTCACCAGATTATATTGCCCGCTCCCCGCTAACCGAACTGGCGGAACTGACGCAGCATCGCTGCATTACCCTGCGGGTATTGGGCGGCAGCCGTAATACCTGGAGTTGTTATAACTTGCAGGGCCAGTTGGAGCAGGTGGAGGTCAATGGCACCAGCATCTGCGACAATATTCTGCCGGCGGTCGAACTGGCCAAACAGGGGTTGGGGATTGTTCATGCGCCTTATTACTCGGTGGCCTCGGCGCTGGAGTCCGGTTCGCTGCTGCCCTGCATTGAACGCGAACGCTGCATCGATATGCAGGCGTATCTTATTTACCGCCAACGCGGCGTGCTCCCCCACCGGGTGCAGGTGATGATGGACAGCATCATGAATACCATCAAGCTGCACGAACATCGATTGGTCTAGTGCAGTGAGTGGTTTACTCAAACAGGAGTCGTTATGACACAAAACATTTATGACAATCAGGCGTTTTTCGACGGCTATGCCCAGCTCAGCCGCTCGGTGCACGGGCTGGACGGTGCACCGGAATGGCAAACCATCCGTAGCATCCTGCCGGATTTGCAGGATAAAAAAGTGGTCGATCTCGGCTGTGGTTATGGCTGGTTCTGCCGCAGCGCGCGTGAACAAGGCGCCGCTAGCGTTTTGGGATTGGATCTGTCGGAGAAAATGCTCGATAAGGCACGGGCGATGACTCAGGATGCCGGTATAGAATACCGCCAACAGGATCTGGAGCAGCTTCAACTGCCAACGGCTTCTTTTGATCTGGCCTACAGCTCGCTGACGCTGCACTACATCGAAGATCTGGCCCGGCTGTTCGCCACGGTTTATCAGGCGCTGGTGCCGGGCGGACAGTTTATCTTTACCGCCGAACACCCGATTTACACCGCACCAAAACAGCAGGGCTGGTTGGTGGATGAGAACGGGCAAAAATCCTGGCCGGTCAACGGTTATCAGCAGGAAGGCCAACGCATTTCAAACTGGTTGGCGGAAGGGGTGATCAAGCAGCACCGCATGCTCGGCAGCTACCTTAATCTGCTGGTGCAGCAAGGTTTTGTCGTGAGTTATCTCAATGAATGGGGCCCTTCGGCGCAGCAAATCGCAGAAACCCCCGCGCTGGACGAAGAGAAAGAACGCCCGATGATTTTTATTCTGGCTGCCCATAAACCCGCGTAGTTATCCCCTGCCACAGTAAATTCTTAACACATCCAATATTGGGGAGGCTGCCTCCCCCAATGTCACCTATGGCCTAACCTTCAGGCACGGATATCCTGATATTCCGGCGTGGTGTCAAACTCATGTTTGGCGAACGGGCACAGCGGAATAATCTTACGGTTTTCCGCCCGCATTTTCGCCACCACCAGCGCCACCAGCTTTTTACCGACGCCCTGACCTTTCAATACCTCATCCACCCAGGTGTGATCGATAATGGTTAATTTGTCGCCGCTCGGTACAAAGGAGATCTCGGCGATCATTTTTCCCTGCCGATCGTTTATATAGAAACGTTTCTCGTCTGCCAGAATTTCAAGATCCATAAATTTATCCCATTTTAAAAGTGCGTAACTGTTGGTGATCGCTAGAACAAACCTGATATTAGACTACTATTTAAACAGTAATACAGCATAATGTTGACAGTGGCTAAGGAGTTCAAAATGGGTGAAAGCTCAAAAGACGGCGTTATTCTGCTATCTCGAATCTTGTTGATGATCCTGTTTATCATTTTTGGCTGGATGAAGCTGACCAGCTTTGGCGCAACCGTGACGGCAATGGAGGGTTATGGTACGCCAATGCCGTATTTGGCGGCGATTATCGCCGTGGTGGTTGAATTCTTTTTTGGCATCGCGCTTATTCTCGGGTTATTTACCCGCCCTATTGCGGTTATTTTTGCCGTCTATGTCCTCGGCACCGCTTTTATCGGTCACCCGTTCTGGAAAATGACCGGCATGGAAATGATGGGCAACGAAATAAACTTCTTTAAAAATATCAGCATTATCGGCGGTCTGCTGCTGTTGGCGGTCACCGGTGCCGGGCGTTATTCGCTGGACTACAAATTCTTCAATAAATAATCTCTTCCAGCCGGCGGCAGCGCTGCCGGCTGATCCTCCACAATACCCTAACGGCTGCGCTTGGCGTGGCGCTCGAAATTATCCGCCCTGGCCTGCGCCGATTTGCGCAGCGTGACATAGCAAGCCCCTTCACCGCCGTCACGCGGCAGCGCCCGGCAAAAAGCCTGCACCTGTTCAAACTGTGCCAGCCATTTGGCGAGATAGCTGCGAATGATATTGGCATGGCTCTCCTCTTCCCGCCCACGCCCGTGGATAATCAGCAGCGAACGCAGGTTTTGCTTTTCTGCCTGCAGAATAAAGCGAAACAGCGCCTGCCGCGCAGCCTCCACCGATTGTTTCAGCAGGTTCAGGCTGGCCTGCGGCGGATAGCGGCCATGGCTCAGCTTGTCCAGAACGCCCTGCTGAATGCCCTCGCCTTTGTATTCCAACGGGACTTCGCAAGGGATCAGTTCGAGAAAGCCGGTGCTGAGAAAGTTTTCCTGCCGCAGCGCCTCGGCCTCACGGCGTGCGCTTTTATCCACCGTGTCCTGCGGTTTGAGGTACAAGGTCTCGGGGGCACTGGATAACGGGATCACATCCGCCATCGCCTGTTCAAAAAAGTCTTTGTCCTGGTTGCTCATCGCTCTGCCACTCCTAGACTGGGCCTTTAATGCCGGGAATGACCCTGATTGTAAGACGCCTCACCCCGGTTGCAAGCCGGGAATTTTCCGCAATCGTCGTCAACGGGTGAGGTTCTGTGCAGTTTTCGTTATACTGCTAAACCATTATTGAGTGCCGCAAAGGATCGATCCCATGAAAATGCGCGAGCTGGAAACCCAGTTTCAAAATGCCATGAGCGAGTTGCAGGCCAGCTTCGAAAAGCAGCACCGTGAATGGCAGCACAGCTATCAGGCACTGCAGCAGTTGCTGGAAGAGGCTAAACAGCGCGAAGTCGCATTGCGTATGCAAAATGAGCAGCTGGTGCGCAAGCTGAGCACCGCCAGTTCAGTGCCGGAACAGCACGCGTTAGTGAAGCAAATCAAAATGCTGGGCGCCCATCTGGACGCGCTGGCCAAGGATGCAGCCACCTTTAACCACCACCTGCGTCATCAACAGCGGGCAGCCGACAATTTCAGCGGCGAACAGCGTTGACACCGGGCGCTGTCACGCAGCGCCTCCTGCCAAATACTGGCGCTATGAGAGTGTAATAAATCATAAATGACCTGGATCATCATCGCTGCCCTGATCGTTGTATTTATTATTGGTTACCGCATTCTGACTTCCGATACTCGCAAAGCCATCGACTCTCTGGCCCACCTGCTGAAAGTCAAACCGATGCTGATTGAATCCATGATTCAGGAGATGGGCAGCCGCAACAGCCAGACTTTTATCCGCGTGCTGAACAACGGTTACACCGAAGAGATGCACCAGGCGGTCTATTTGCTGTTTATCTATCTGACCTTTATCAAACAGGCGGATGACCACCAGATAGCTCTGTGGCGGGAAACGCTGATACGCGCCGGGCTGTCGCCGGAGCTGCATGCCGAACATACCGAAGCCGCGCTGTTTTACTTTGCCGATCTGGATATCGACGCTTTCGAACTGGCGCAGTTTCGCCGCGCTTACAATGAGCGTTTTAATCAGGAAGCGATTGCGAACTGGTAAGAATGTGTCCCCCGCAGGCGGGGGAAGCATTACTGGAACATGCTGTAGATATAGCGCGAAAGCGCATCACGCGAGCTGAAGCCGTGTGGAATGCCATAACGCGCACTCGGGGCATCGCTGCTTAAATCCAGGGGAAACTCAAGGTACTGATTGCTGATGCGCACCGGCGAGGTCGGCGTGGCAAAATGCACGCTTTTCTCTTTTAGCGCCGGGTGGATCACCAACGCGGTTCTGCCCATCCGCGCTTCACGATTCACATATACGTAGTGCTCACCCTTGCGGTAACCATAAGACTGGTCGGTGACATAATCACGCTCAAAGCCAGTATTCTCCAACACCCTAGCCACTTCATCCGGCCGTAAATACATCGATTTCTCCTCTCGTTCTGGACCGCTGAGCGACCTTACCGTAATCATGAGATGAAACAATAAATTTTTCGGTATGGATGTGGGTTTAGGAATAATCCTTAATTATGGATTCTGGCGGTTTTGCAGCAGCAAGCGCAGCGTCAACAGCACGCCCAGAAACACTATCAGCGCCGCCGCCAGATAGATTGATGGCACGCCCATGCGGCTCATCAGCAAACCGGCCAACGGCCCGGTGATCCCCAGCGCCAGATCGAGAAACGCCGAGTAGGTGCCCAGCGCAGTGCCCTGATTCTGTTGCGGCACCTGTTTCACCGCCTCCACGCCCAGTGCCGGGAACACCAGCGAGAAACCGGCCCCCGCCAGCAAAGCCCCGGCCTGCACCATCAGCGGATCGCCAGCCTGCCAAATCATCAACAAGCCGATAATCTCGATCAGGAACGACACCAGCGTGACCTTCAAACCGCCGTGGCGATTAATCGTCTGGCTAAATATCAGGCGGATACCGACAAAGGCAACGCTGAACAGCGTCAGTGAGAACGCGGCCCCGCTCCAGCCCTTATCAGCATAGTAGAGGGTGATAAAAGTGGCGATCACGCCAAAACCCACGGTGCCCATCGCCAGTCCGAGGCCGTAAGCCCAGATGCGGCCGAACACGGCGCTAAAGGCAATGCGCTGACCGGCGGCGATCGTCACATTGGGCTTACCGCTCGCCAGCCACAGCGAAACCGCGACCGCCAGCACAATCAGCGCCGCCACCCCGGCCAATCCCCAATGCTGGTTGAGATAGACGCCGAGTGGCGCTCCGGCCGCCATGGCACCGTATGTCGCCACCCCATTCCATGAAATTACCCGGGCGGTATGCAGTGGCCCCACCAGACCAATGCCCCACAGCGTGGAGCCGGTGCTGGCAAAGCTTTCGCCGACGCCGAGAAACACCCGGCCGACACATAGCAGAATTAAACTCAACAACGGCAGGCCGCTGAACCAAAAGGCCGCGGCGTAAAACAGACCGCTTGCACCGCAGCAGGCCAGGCCGAACAGCACCACCTTTTTTGGCCCGAGCTGATCGGCATAGCGCCCGGCATGCGGGCGGCTAAACAAGGTAGCGAAATACTGGGCGCTGATAATCAAACCGGCCAGTACCGAGTTGTAGCCCAGGTCGTTATGCACAAACCCAGGCAGCACCGCCAACGGCAGGCCGATGGTCAGGTAACAGACGAAGGTGAACATCACGACCGACAAAATACGTTTATTCAGTTGGAGATGGTTTTCTTTGGAACTGATTGCGGTCATCGAAGGTGGCTCGCATCGAACGGGGTAAGCAACAGTGCTCAGCATACCCCGATGGGATCCGATGATAAATGCGAGAGTTATAACGAATTATTATTTAACTACGCGTTTGTTGCCTGCGCCATTCGCTCGGATTGACGCCATAAATACGCAAGAACTCGCGGTTAAAGTTCGACTTGGTGGTAAAGCCCGCCGCCTGCATGATATCTGTCACCGGATCATCACTGGCAAGCAGCCACTGCGCCGCCTGGTGGACACGCAGCTGATTCACATATTGCGACACATTCATGCCCGCATGCCGATTGATGGCTTGTGACACCCGACGTGTCGGCAAGCCCACTTTACGCGCCAATCGGGCCAGATTCAGCTCGGGCTCCAGATAAAGATCATCCTGCCGCAGCCGCTGTTGTACCCGGTCAAACCACTCGGCCAGTTGCCCTTCGTTTTCAATAACCTCCGGTGTCGGCTCCGGCAGCGGCTCCACCGGGTTATCCAGAGGGCGGCTACGGGACAGCACCAGGTATAGGCTCAAGGCCACCAGCAAGTTAACGATGGTCGCCAGCACGCCTGCTTGCCGGCCATCGAACAGTGAAAAATCGAGTGCAATCACCAGTTCGGCCAGCGCGATGGCTATCAGCAGCATGCCCAAACCGCGCCACAACCGGTAACTGAGCCAGCTTTCCGCCAGCGCCACCTGCTGTAAAGCGTTCTCACCGCGCCGCAACGCGTACAACAGTGCCACGCCATAACCCAGATAAGCGCTAACAATCAGGGTATCCAGCCAGAAAGGCGCGATCAGGCTGGCCAACAGCGTCAGCCCCAGCGGCGTCAGGTGCCCGAGTTCACGCCAGCGAAGCCGGCCCTGGGTACTGACCAAAAAGGCCAGATAGGTCAACGCCGGGATCGCCACCGCGCCGAAGGGTTGCAACCCATTGAATTGCGTCACGCCATAGCCGTAGCGAACTCCCACCAGCAAACTTTGCCAGGCGCATAACAGCAGCAATAGCTGGAAAACCCAAAGCTGCGCCCGTGGTCGTCCCAGGCGGTACAGCAGCCCCAGGCACAGCAAACCAAACAGAAAAGTGAGCGGAATAAGTGGCATTATCGGCATCTTGTTGTGTTCACACAGAACCGGCAGTGTACTGTCAAAACAATCATTTAACGACCCGGATCGCGATCGAGGTCGCCGGATAGCGCCGCCAATGCCACCCTCCCCAGGTCAACATTTTGAGGAGTGAAAATGAACAGAGCGTTATTGTTGTGGATACTGCTGTGCGGCGTTGCCAGCGCTACCCCTTATCAGGTCGCCACCCGCGATGAAGTCTTTCAGGCCGGTTCACGTTCGTTGAACAGCCGAATTTACTACCCCACCACCGAGACCCATCAACAAAGGGTCATCGGGGCGAATCCGGTCTTTACCGGTATCAACAGCCAACCGGATGCCGCTGTCGCCGGTGGACGTTTCCCGCTGATCGTTATCAGCCACGGCAGCGGCGGCAACAATGCCAGTCAGGCCTGGCTGGCGGCGGCGTTAGCCCAACAGGGAATCATTGTCGTGGCGGCCAATCACCCCGGCAGTACCACCGGCAACTCTGTCCCGGCACTCTCCGCCGAATTGTGGTTACAGACCGAAGATATTTCCGCCTTGATCAGCGCCATCACTGCCGAACCCCAGTGGGATAAAGTCATTAATCGCCAGATGATTGGCGTTATCGGCCACTCCAAGGGCGGTTACAGTGCCATTGCCGCCATCGGTGGGCGAGTCCGGCTGGCCGATTTCATCAGCGGCTGCCGACAGGCCCCGCAGTCACCCAACTGCCAGTTTTATACCCAGGCCAAGGTTGATTTGGGCGCGCTTTCCGCCCGGCAATTTGAGGCTGATTATACCGACCCACGCATCCGCTTTGCCGTTGCCCTCGATCCCGGCATGGTGCCTTATCTGCTGCCTGCCAGCCTGCGTCGGCTCAGCGCCCCTTTATTGGTCATCGAACCTCAGCGTTTTGAACCCGACAGTCGGCTCCCCGGCCTTGGCGGTGCCGCACTGGCCAAAGACGCAGGCCAGCAACCAATTGATGCACTACGGCTGTCGAAGGGTAACCATTTCGATTTTATTCCGCTGTGTCAGCCGAATGGCCGCCAAATTCTGGCCGCAGAGGAGGAAGAGGCAGCGGTGTTATGCGCTTCCTCCAATACGCAGCGTGAATGGGTACACCAGAAGACCCTCGCGGCCATAATGACGTTTATTCGCCCGTGGCTACCCGCGCCCGCAGGAAATCAATAAACGCCCGCACCTTTTCCGGCACGTGGCGCGTGTTTGGGTAAAGCGCATAAATGCTTTGCGCCGGAAATTGATGGTCTGCCAGCAGCGGGCACAGCTTGCCTTCGGCAATGGCGGGCCGCACCAGCCATTCGGGCAGCAATGCCACCCCGGCACCGTGCAGGGCAAAAGCCAACAGGGCGGCGGCGCTGTCCCCCATCAGCGTGGCGGCATCTTCAACCTTGAACAGCACCGCCTGCCGTTCCGGGGTAATCACCTGCCAGTTCAAGGGGGAACTTAGTCGGCTGTGGGCTATCCACTGCGCCTGTGCCAGTTGCGCCAGCGAGCCAACGGGATGGCGGGCCAGATACGCCGGTGAGGCGACCGGCAGGATAGCAAAGCTGTCGAGCCGTGCGGCGTGATGACTGGAGTCCGCCAGTTGCCCCAGCCGGATCGCCACGTCGAAGCGCTCCGAAATCAAATCGGCATGATAAGAAGAAGAAACGTGCTGAATGCGCAAGCGCGGATGCAACAGGGAAAATGCCGCCAGCGCCGGTACCACCACCTGCGCGCCGTATTCCGGCGTGGTGGTGATACGCAATACCCCGCTCAGGCCGTGGTGATCGCGGCGCACGTCATCCAGCACATTCTCCGCGTCTTGCAGCAGCCGCAGGCAGCGTTGATAAAAGCGCTCGCCGGCATCGGTCAACGCCAGCCGCCGGGTACTGCGCACCAGCAACGATACGCCCAACTCGCTTTCCAACTGTTTGACATTGAAACTGACCACCGCCTTGGTTTGCCCCAATGCCACCGCTGCGGCGGTGAAACTTCCCGCGTCTACCACCGCCACAAAAATCGCCAAACGCTGCAGGTTAAGCATAGTGTTGCCCGTTATTGTCAAAATTATTTTGACAGTGTAATCGTTCGCAGCCGATTTATCCGCAGTTTCCCACCCGCTACACTGCGGGCCTTCAACCGGAGGCCCCATGCCCTATCGCATCAAAGTCGCAATCGTCTATCTGCTCGGATTTTTTGTCGATCTGATCAACATGTTTATCGCCAATGTCGCTTACCCGTCGATCGGCCATGCGCTGCAGGCTTCGGTCGGTGAACTGGCCTGGGTCAGTAACGGTTATATTCTCGGCCTGACGCTGGTGATCCCGCTCAGCGCCTGGCTGGCACAGCGTATCGGGGGACGGCGGGTATTCTTGCTGTCGCTGACGCTGTTTATGCTGGCGACGACTGCGGCGGGCTACGCCGGCTCCATTGGCGAGTTGATTGGTTGGCGGGTGCTACAAGGTATGGGGGGCGGCTTGTTGATCCCTATCGGCCAAACGCTAACCTATCAGCTGTATCGCAGCCACGAACGCGCTGGGCTTTCCGCCGCCATTATGCTGGTCGGCCTGCTGGCCCCGGCGCTGTCACCTGCATTGGGTGGGTTGATTGTCGACAGTCTTGACTGGCGCTGGGTGTTTTTCGCCAACCTGCCGCTGGCGGCACTGGCGTTGTTGCTGGCCGCGCTGTGGTTACGCCCGCAGGCAGCGGATACTCAGCGCAGGCCGCTCGATCTCAATGGGCTACTCAGCGCCTGCGCCGCATTGACGCTAATCCTGCTGGGACTGACCCGGCTGGGTGAAACCGATGGCCTGACGCAGGGCATGGTGTTGTTGGCTGCCGGAGCACTGATGCTGGCCTATTACCTGCGACGCAGCCTGCGCATTGCCCAACCGCTGCTGAATTTGCGGCTGATGCAAGATCCGTTGCTGCGCACTTCAATGATGATTTATCAATGCATCCCCGGCCTGTTTATCGGCGTCAGCCTGGTCGCCATGCTGTATCTGCAAAATCAATTGGGTATGCACGCCGCCCAGGTCGGCAGCCTGATGCTCCCTTGGTCGCTGGCCTCGTTCCTGGCCATTACGCTGACCGGCAAGAAATTTAACCGCCTTGGCCCACGACCGCTGTTTATCGCCGGTTGCCTGCTGCAGGGGCTGGGCATTCTGGCGCTATCGCAAATTAGCCACGCCGGGGATCATGGGTTGCAACTGGCGGCCTTCGCCCTGATGGGCTTTGGCGGCAGCCTGTGCAGCAGCACCGCGCAAAGCAGCGCTTTCCTGCAGATTGCCGATGAGCAACTGGCGGATGCCAGCGCACTGTGGAATATCAATCGGCAGCTCAGCTTTTGCCTGGGGGTCGCCCTGCTCAGCCTGCTGCTGAATCTGCTGCTTGAACATTTTTCACCCGCCGTCGCTTACCAAAGCTGTTTTTACCTGGCCGCCGCCAGCACGCTGATCCCACTGCTGCTGTGTCTGCGCATCGCTAACCGCGCCATCGTGCGCCGTCTCAATACTCAACAGGAAAACTGATGAACCGCTATTTTACCGAAGTGATAGACGCTCATGTCGCCATTGAAAACTGGCTGGAGAAAGGTGCAGGGGAAGAACAGGCCTTATTGGCACGTTTTGATCCGGCGTTCAGCATGATCGCGCTAAACGGCAGTCGGCTGGATTTCGCCGCACTGAGCGCTTTTTTCCACGCGCATCGCGCCGCTAAACCGGGGCTGGAAATTACTATAGAAGAGATGACGTTAGTGGCCGAATGGCCGACGGGTGCGGTGGTCAGCTACCGTGAAAAGCAAATGTTGCCTGGGCAGGCGGCAACGCTACGCAACTCCACCGTGGTGTTCGAACAGACCCAAGCCGGGCTGGGCTGGCGGCACCTGCATGAAACCACGCTGGCACAGTAATCAGAGAAAGCCGTCGGCCAGGAACAGCTCCCAGGCGACAATCAGCCCACACAGGGTAACGGCGCTGAAAATCACTTCGAATAAATAACGATTGATCATCAAGAGCTAGCCCTCAAAAGAAAACACCCGGCAAAACCGGGTGTTTACATAGCGTCTGGATGCTGCGGTACCCGCAGACTTCACTTATTTAGCGGCTGGAGCTGCTTTTTTGGTCGCTTTGTGGTGCTTTTTAGCGGCCTGAGCTTTCTGCACTGGCGCTTTTTTGTGGTGTTTTTTAGCAGCCTGAGCTTTCTGAGCTGGGGCTTTTTTGCTTACTTTGTGGTGAGTTTTAGCAGCCTGGGCTTTCTGGGCTGGGGCTTTAGTGGCCGCTTTGTGGTGCTTTTTAGCGGCCTGAGCTTTCTGCACGGCGGCTTTTTTGTGGTGTTTTTTAGCAGCCTGAGCTTTCTGTGCTGGGGCTTTTTTGGTTGCCTTGTGATGCGTTTTCTTATGATGAGTGGCTTTAGCTGGAGCCTTCTCAGCAGCGGCTGCTGGTGCAGCTTTAGTCATGGTTGCCGCTGGAGCTGCAGCTGCTGGAGCCACTGCATCAGCAGCGAAAGCAACAGAAGACAGACCCATGGTAGCTGCAACGATCAGGGCTAATACTTTTTTCATCTTTAATTCCTCAGAGTGTTTTTTCAGTAAGCCCCGTTGGGCCGTTGAAGCAGATACTAGAGGAATCGATGAGCGGCTTCCGTGAGTGATTGGTTTCGCCGAGTAACCAAATGTACAGCGCTTGTGAACCGCGTACACAAGTCTATGCTGGAAGCTGAAAACCCCTTTACGACAGGCTGACAGCGCCATGAAAACCTCATCGATAAAAGTGACCCCGGCAAACTTTGCCGGGCTGAGCGCTGGTGCCCTGCTGCTGCTGGCTTTGCTCTATCTGTTTATCCGCCACTGGGCTGAGTTCGTTCAATATTGCATCAATGCCCAGATCTATATGCACCGCTATCTGGTGCTGTACCTGCTGCAACAGCGCAATCATCAGTACAGCGGTGGGGTGATGCTGGCGCTGGGCAGCTTTATCTACGGTTTTTTACACTCCGTTGGCCCCGGCCACGGCAAGTTTGTTATCACCACTTACCTGGCCACTCACCGCAGGCAGTTGAACGCCAGCCGGCTTATCACTCTGCTCGGTAGCCTGATGCAGGGCGTTGTAGCTATCCTTTTCGTGCTGATACTGGCGGTGACGCTGAACCTGTCAATGGGCGATCTCAGCCTGAGCCGTTACTGGCTGGAAAAAGGCAGCGCGCTGTTTATTGCCGCTTTCGGCCTGATGGTGATCCTGCGCGCCACCGGGTGGCGCTGGCGCAAGCTACCGACGTTCAAAGCACCAAGGCCGTTAACAGCCACCGCTCAACACAGCCATGAAGACGATTGTGACTGCGGCCACCGGCATTTGCCCGAGGCTGCAGACCTGACCGGCGGCTGGCGCAATGCGCTGTGGCTTATCGTTTCTATCGGTATTCGCCCCTGCAGCGGCGCGATCCTCATATTGGTATTTGCCAACGCCGTTGGCATGTTCACCTGGGGTGTAATTTCAACCATGAGCATGGCGCTGGGAACCGCGCTGTCGATCATGATCCTCGCCACTTTGGTACACCACGCGCGTGAAAAATTTATCGCTGCCAACGGTCAACTAACGGGCAAGCGCCTGGCACAAGCATCGCGGCTGGCGGTTATTTTAGGCGGTGTGCTGCTGGTCCTGTTCGCGCTGGTGCTGTTCAGTTCGGTCATCCCGGTCAGTGCCAACGGCGACTTTATTGCCGCCGGATGCTGATGGCATCCATTACGTCGCTATCTGCCGCGAAAACAGAACCTAATGGACGTTTTTTCCGTGATCGCCTACACAGTTTGAAAAATGGTCTACACTTAAAAGACATGTGTCGAAACGGAGAATCGAATGTTTAAGAGATCTGAAAAAGTTGAACGCGACATCGATCAGGACGTCACCCTGCTGGCGGATACGCTGGATGAGGTGCTACGCGAATCCGGTGACAAGACCAAGGAGGAACTGAAAGAGTTGCACAGTAAGGCAAAAGGCGTTTTACGCGATGCCCGTGCGCGCTTCAATGGCTCCAGCAATTTGACACAGCACGCCCGCGATGCCGTCGAACAAGCCGACAGCTACGTGCGCGACAAACCTTGGCAGGGCGTTGGGATTGGGGCCGCTGTCGGCATCGTCCTTGGCGTACTGCTGGCCCGGCGTTAACACCCCTTGCAGTCATAAAGATAAAACAGATGTGCGTCTGGCCCACGGGAAACCGTGGGCCGTTTAATTTCTGCCTTTGAACAACTCAGCCAATCTGGCCACCGCACGTTCCGTCTCGGCCTGCTGAGTAAAGTTGGCAAACCCCATCAGCAAGCCAGTCCCTGCAGGTTCTGTGATTCGCCAGTCCGATAGCGCCTGCACCGATAACCCGCACCGCCAGGCGTCCTGCGCCAAACGCCGATCCTGTCCATCCTGTTTAAAACGCGCCAATAGCTGAATGCCGCCGTCCTGCGACGCCACCGTCAAATAGTCGCTCAACTGTTGTTCCAGCGCTTGCGCCAGCCATGCCCTGCGCTGACGGTAGATTGGCCGCATGCGCTTCAAATGACGATAGAAATGCCCCTGTTCAATAAAGTCCGCCACGCTGGCCTGTAACAGCGGTGGGCAACCGCAGCCACGCAGCCGACTGCTGTGACCAAAGGCTTCCACCTGCCCTGTCGGTACTACTAAATACGCCATGCGCAACGCCGGGAACAGCGTTTTGCTGAAGGTTCCGGCGTAGAGTACCCGCCCCTGACGATCGAGACTTTTCAGCGGCGGCAACGGCCTGCCGTGGTAACGAACCTCACTGTCGTAATCATCTTCAATCACCCATGCCGCCTGTTGCTGCGCCCATTCCAGCAATGCCATGCGCCGCGCCAGGCTAAGCGAAACCCCCAACGGACTTTGATGGGTCGGCGTCAGCACCGCCATCCTTGCCTGAGGCGCCCTGGCCATGCCGCTGGCAATATTCATGCCCTGTTCATCGACCGGTACCGCCACCGGCCGCATGCCGGCGGCTTGAAACAGCGGCAGCGTCACCGGATAGCCCGGATCCTCCAGCCAGACCTGATCGTCCGGCTTGAGCAGGGTACCGATCACCAGATCCAGCAGCGCCTGATAGCCCGCGCAGATAAATACCTGTTCCGGTCGGCAACTGATGCCGCGTGAAAGCTGCAAATAATTGACGATCGCCGCACGCAGTTCAGGCAATCCCTGCGTTGAAGGATGGGCCAAAGCAGCCAGTGGACTGGTGCGTAATTGGCGGCCGACAATCCGCTGCCACAGTGCGCGAGGAAAGGCATCCAACGCCGGTAGCCCCAGTTGAAACGGCTGGGTGGCGCCGTTCGGATGCAGCGGATTTGCCGTCACCGTTGGCAACGGCTCCACCGCCAGCGCCGCACGCACCGGCAGGTTCTGCAACTGCGGCGAAACATAGGTACCCGCCTGCCCCCGACTTTGCAGAAAACCTTCGGCAATCAGCTGGGCATAGGCACTTTCTACCGTGGCGCGCGCCACGCCCAGATCGCTCGCCAGTCCACGAACCGAAGGCAAGCGGCTGCCCGCCGGCAGGGTTCCCTGCGCTATGGCGTCTTTGATCCGCAGATAGATCTGCCGGTACAGCGGGTCGGCGAGCCGGCTGTCCAGCGGTAGGGAGGAAAGAAACTGACGCATCATGGCCCGGTTAAATAATCATTTTATGGCCCTATAGCATAGTCCATATCACCGCTAAAGTAGCGTCATGTTCCTGTTATTCGCTCACCGAGGTTGACCATGATTAAGCAACGTTTGAACTATTCCGTACTCTCCCCCGCGCCGTACAAAAGCATGGTGAGCGCCCTGATGGCGCTGGAGAAAGGCGCGCTGGACAAAGCGACAATTGAACTGATGTTCATGCGTGTTTCGCAGATCAACGGCTGTGCCTTCTGCCTGGATATGCACGGTAAAACGCTACGCGAAAGCGGCGTCAATAACGCCAAACTGGACCAGTTGGCAGGCTGGCGCGTCAGCCATGAATTCAGTGAGCGCGAGCGTGCGGCGCTGGAATGGGCAGAGTCCGTCACCCTGATCGCCACAACCGGCGCACCGGACAGCGCGTTTGAAGCACTGCAAGCGCACTTCAGCGACGTGGAAATTGCCGATTTGACCTTCGCCATCAGCATCATGAACGCCTTTAACCGCCTGGCCATCAGCATGCGTCAGTGATAAAACCGCATTTCCCCTCTCGCGGCGAGAGGGGTTTTCCGTCAATAACCCTCTGCAAAAAATATTTACCCACCGCTTTCCCAGCCCGGCTGCGCCCTGCACGTAAAATCCATCAAAACACCATATATAGCGCGGTTGATAAATTAAATATCTACATATAGTATTTAGTCCATCAACCGCAGGGACGATGTCGCGGTCGATAACGCCGTCAGAAACGCCGTTCAATGCTCCGTTATCTGACCTTTCCGCCTTTCCTTCAGCTTAAAAGGTAAATGCGAATCATGAGCATTATTATTTACAGTAAACCGGACTGTGTCCAGTGCAACGCCACCTATCGCGCATTCGATAAACAAGGGATTGGTTATCAGGTGATCGACCTCACCCAGGATCAGCAGGCGCTGAGCCATGTCAAATCCCTTGGCTATCAGCAGGTTCCGGTAATTATCGCCGGTGACGATCACTGGTCCGGTTTCCGCCCGGACAAAATTGGCGCACTGGCTCACGCCCTGGTGCCTTGAGGCCGACCATGAACCCGCTGGTCTATTTCTCCAGCAGCTCGGAGAACACCCACAGGTTCGTTGAAAAGCTGGGCTTGCCGGCGATGCGCATACCGATCGCCGGTGCCCGCAGCAAACTGTTGATGGAAACACCCTATATTTTGATCGTGCCCAGCTATGGCGGCGGCAGCGCCGTGGGAGCCGTGCCGATCCAGGTGATCCGCTTTCTCAACGATCCGCAGAATCGCGCCTTCCTGCGCGGCGTTATCGCCGCCGGGAATACCAATTTCGGTGCAGCGTACGGCATTGCCGGCGATATCATCGCCAAAAAATGTCAGGTGCCTTTTCTTTACCGCTTTGAACTGCTCGGCACCACACAAGACGTTGCAAACGTTCGACAGGGAGTAACCGCATTTTGGCAACGACAGAACTGACCCGGCCCGCCACCAGCGCGCTGGATTACCATTCGCTCAACGCGATGCTCAATCTTTATGATGCCGAAGGTCGCATCCAGTTTGACAAGGATCGGCTGGCGGCGCGGCACTACTTCCTGCAGCACGTCAATCAGAACACCGTGTTCTTCCACAACCTGGAAGAAAAGCTGCGTTATCTGGTGGAAGAAGGCTATTACGAGCAAAGCGTGCTGGCGCAGTACGACTTCGCCTTTATCAAGCAGCTGTTCCAGCAGGCCTACGCGAAAAAATTCCGCTTCGAGACCTTTCTCGGGGCCTTCAAGTACTACACCAGTTACACGTTGAAAACCTTTGACGGCAAACGCTACCTGGAACGCTATGAAGACCGGGTGTGCATGGTCGCCATGACGCTGGCCGCTGGCGATACCGCACTGGCGCAGGATTTGGTAGAAGAGATGATCTCCGGTCGCTTCCAGCCGGCGACGCCAACCTTCCTCAACTGCGGCAAACAGCAGCGCGGCGAACTGGTTTCCTGCTTCCTGCTACGCATTGAAGACAACATGGAGTCGATTGGCCGGGCGGTGAATTCTGCGCTGCAACTGTCGAAGCGTGGCGGCGGCGTGGCATTTTTGCTGACCAACATCCGTGAAGTCGGCGCGCCGATCAAACGCATTGAGAACCAGTCCTCCGGCGTCATTCCAATCATGAAAATGCTGGAAGATGCCTTCTCTTACGCCAACCAGCTGGGCGCACGCCAGGGGGCCGGGGCGGTCTATCTCAATGCTCACCACCCGGATATCCTGCGTTTCCTCGACACCAAGCGCGAAAACGCCGACGAAAAGATCCGCATTAAAACGCTGTCGCTCGGCGTGGTGATCCCGGATATCACCTTCGAACTGGCAAAGAATAATGAAGAGATGTACCTGTTCTCGCCGTATGACGTCGAGCAGGTGTATGGCGTGCCCTTCTCTGAAATCAGCGTCAGCGAGAAATACCGCGAAATGGTGGATGACAAACGCATCCGCAAATCACGCATCAATGCGCGCGAGTTCTTCCAGGTGCTGGCGGAGATCCAGTTTGAGTCCGGTTACCCGTACATGATGTTTGAAGATACCGTCAATCGTGAGAATCCGATCGCCGGACGCATCAATATGAGTAACCTGTGCTCGGAGATTTTGCAGGTTAACCGCGCCAGCACTTACCACGATGACCTGAGCTATGACCAGGTAGGCAAGGATATCTCCTGCAACCTCGGCTCGCTGAATATCGCCAAAACCATGGATGCACCGGACTTCGGCAAAGCCATCGACACCGCAATCCGTGCGCTGACGGCCGTGGCGGACATGAGCGACATTCGTTCGGTGCCGTCGATCGCCGAAGGCAATCGCAGCTCGCACGCCATCGGTCTGGGCCAGATGAACCTGCATGGCTATCTGGCACGCGAACGCATCTTCTATGGCTCTGAAGAAGGCATCGACTTCACCAATATCTATTTCTATACCGTCGCTTACCACGCCATTCGCGCCTCGAACCAGTTGGCTATCGAGCGCGGCAGCGCATTCGCCGGCTTTGAGGATTCCACCTACGCCTCCGGTGAGTATTTCAGCAAATACACCGAACGGGATTGGCTGCCGCAGACCGAACGGGTTCGCGCCCTGTTCGCCGACGCCAATATTGCCATTCCAGGCCGTGAAGAGTGGCTGGCGCTGCGCCAGTCGGTAATGATGCACGGGTTGTATAACCAGAACCTGCAGGCGGTGCCACCGACCGGTTCCATTTCTTACATCAATAATTCGACCTCCAGCATCCATCCGATCGTGTCACGCATCGAGATCCGCAAAGAGGGCAAGATTGGCCGCGTGTATTATCCGGCGCCCTATATGACCAACGACAACCAGGAGTATTACCAGGATGCCTATGACATCGGGCCGGAAAAGATCATTGATACCTATGCCGCCGCCAGCCAGCACGTTGATCAGGGATTGTCGCTGACGCTGTTCTTCCGCGATACCGCCAGTACGCGCGACATCAACCGCGCGCAGATTTACGCCTGGCGTAAAGGCATCAAAACCATTTATTACATCCGCCTGCGCCAGATGGCGTTGGAAGGCACCGAGGTGCAGGGCTGCGTGTCCTGCGCGCTGTGAGGCAAATTATGAATAGCATTAAACCGGCGCAGCTGGTGCGCGCAGTCAACTGGAACATCATTGAAGACGACAAGGATCTGGAGGTGTGGAACCGTCTGACTTCCAACTTCTGGCTGCCGGAGAAAGTGCCGCTGTCGAACGATATTCCGTCGTGGGCCACGCTGACGCCGAAGGAACAGCAACTGACCATCCGGGTGTTCACCGGCCTGACGCTGCTGGATACCATTCAGAATACCGTCGGCGCACCCGCGCTGATCGCTGATGCCATTACGCCGCACGAGGAAGCGGTGTACTCCAATATCAGCTTTATGGAGGCGGTACACGCCCGCTCCTACAGCTCGATTTTCTCCACGCTGTGCCAAACGCCGGACGTCGACGACGCCTACCGCTGGAGCGAGGAAAACCGTGCGCTGCAGAAAAAGGCCAGCATCATTTTGGCCCATTACCGCAGTGACGATCCGCTGATGAAAAAGGTCGCCAGCGTGTTCCTCGAGTCCTTCCTGTTTTATTCGGGCTTCTACCTACCGATGTACTGGTCGAGCCGCGCCAAACTGACCAACACCGCCGATCTGATCCGGCTGATCATCCGCGACGAGGCAGTCCACGGCTATTACATTGGCTATAAATTCCAGAAGGGGTTGGAGAAAGTCGATGCCGCCCGCCGGCAACAGGTGAAAAACTTTGCCTTCGATCTGCTGCAGGACCTGTATGACAACGAGGTGCGTTACACCGAGGAGCTGTACGACGGCGTGGGCTGGAGCGAAGACGTGAAAACCTTCCTGCACTATAACGCCAACAAGGCGCTGATGAACCTGGGTTACGAAGCGCTGTTCCCGCCGTCGATGGCGGAGGTCAATCCGGCGATTCTGTCTGCGCTGTCGCCAAACGCCGATGAGAATCACGATTTCTTCTCCGGCTCCGGCTCGTCTTACGTGATTGGCAAAGCGGTCAATACCGAGGATGACGACTGGGATTTCTGAGGTTAATTATCGCGATATCGTCCTAATGAGGACGGTATCGCAACATTAATAACCAAGCTCTTTCTGACTTCGGATCGCCAGAATAAATGCCGTATCAATATCAGGAATGTATTTGTAAAGAGCCAAATATCCATGAGTTTGCTGACCAATGATCAACTCACGCTTTCCTGACCCAAGCGGCCGACCAATTAGCGGATTATGTTCCAGTACTGCAATAGCCTGGATAATTTCCTCAATTCGCCGTCCTGAGTCTGCAACCTCATAATGTGCCAAATGGACGAGAATACGCTCAATATCATCCCTGACCTCTGGCGCCAACTCGACTTTTGTCATTAGTCCCCCAGCTTTTTAACAGAAGGTTTGGCTGCAGCAGTGTCCCCTGCTACATAACTTTCCAGATAGCTACGCATATCACTCCAGGGAATAGTTTCCCCCGTAGCAACAATGTTGGCATAACGTTTTTCCGCTTCTTCTTCAAAATTACGCCGCAATTCTTCCTGCTGAGTTTTCTCGGCAATAGCCTGCAGAATAAAGCTGTGTGAAGTCACGCCGGCTTGCTCTGCTACGGCCGCAACTCGGGCTTTAAGTTCTTCTGGTATACGGATGGTGGTAGTCGGCATAGTCAACAAACCTCGACACAGACAAAGCGAATGTAGCTCAATTGTGCTACATCAACATTGATTACTCAACAGCATTGTTCATTTAATCGCCATTGCACGCTGCCGGATGCGTTGCCAGATGGCCCGCTTTTCATCGTCATCGGCGCTCGACCAGGTGGCGATTTCATCCAGCGTACGCCAACAGCCACGGCACCACGCCTTTTCGGTGTCGATCTGGCAAACGTTATTGCAGGGGGAACGGACGCCATCGTCAATCTGGCTGCCCGCCTTCCTTCTTCTACTACGGCCTACCATTAAACACTTCCTCACGGTGGATTTCCTGCCACAGGATACCCGATCCCGTGGCGGAAAAACCGGCCGCAGGCATCAGATAATGCCACCGTTGGCACGCAGGGTTTGGCCGTTGATCCAGGCCCCGTCGGCACCGGCTAAAAATGACACCGCCGCGGCGATATCCTGCGGCTGGCCCAGGCGTTCCAGCGGCGCCATTTTCGCCAGTCGCTCGATTAACTCTGGCGTTTTACCGTCCAGGAACAATCCGGTGGCGGTCGGGCCTGGTGCTATCGCATTGACGGTGATATTACGCCCGCGCAGTTCTTTCGCCAGCACGCTGGTCAACGCCTCAACGGCGGCCTTACTGGCGGCGTACATGCCGTAGCTCGGTTGCAACAGCCCGACCACGCTGGAAGAAAAGTTGATGATGCGGCCATTGTCGCGCAGACGTTTCGCCGCTTCACGCAGAGTATTGAAGGTGCCTTTCAGGTTGATGTCGATCAGCCGGTCGGCATCGGCATCGCTCATTTCCGCCACTGGGGCCAGTGCAATTACCCCGGCGTTGTTGACCAAAATATCCACGCCGCCGAAGGCCTGTTCGGCATGATCAAACATTTTTGCCACCGCTGCGGCATCGCTGACGTCCGCTTTGGCGCTTAGCGCGCGGCCGCCATTTTGCTCAATTTTGCGCACCAGTTGATCGGCCAGGGCCTGATTACCTGAATAATTGACGATCACGGTCATACCGTCGGCGGCCAGCCGTTCGGCGATGGCGGCACCGATGCCGCGTGATGCGCCGGTTACGATGGCAACTTGTTGGGTAGTAGTGTTCATCTGATCTCTCCTCGTCGGCGCTGCGCCGGCAGGCTTGCTGGCGTGAGGTCATCATGCACCTTTCGCAATGGCGGATAATCCCCTAATCTTCGGTATCACTATTCGAATTTAGCGAACAATCTCATGGACAGAATTGACGCCATGCGTCTGTTCACCCGCGTGGTGGAACAACGCAGTTTTACCCAGGCCGCGCAGGATCTGGCTCTGCCACGATCGACGGTGACCGATGCTATCAAACAGCTGGAGGCCCGGTTGCAGGTGCGGCTGCTACAGCGCACCACTCGCCACGTCAGCCCCACGCTAGATGGTGAGGCCTACTATCAGCGCTGCCTGACTATTCTGGCGGATATCGAAGATGCCGAGATGGCCTTTGCCGGCGCAAAACCGCGTGGGTTATTACGCATTGATGTACACGGCACGCTGGCACGGCACTTTCTGCTGCCAGGGTTGCCCGACTTTCTGGCGCAATATCCGGATATCGAATTTTTTATGAGCGAAGGCGATCGGCTGGTGGATCCGGTGCGGGAAGGCATCGACTGCGTGATCCGCGTCGGCAAACTGAAAGACAGCGATATGGTGGCGCGTCGGCTGGGTGAGCTGGAGGAAGTGACCTGCGCTGCGCCGGACTATCTGCAACGCTTCGGCACGCCGCTTGGCATCAATGAACTTGAAGGACACCGCATGGTGGGTTTTCGCTCCTCGGCCAGCGGCAGCATAATGCCACTGGAGTTTAACGTCGCAGGCCAGCCGCAGCAGATAATCTTGCCCTGCACGGTGTCGGTCAGCGCGGCGGAAAGCCTGGTGGCAGCGGCCCGTATGGGATTGGGGATTATTCAGGTTCCGCGCTATCATCTGCGCGAAGACTTAGCCAGAGGCAGCCTGCTGCCGCTGTTACCACAATTCCCCTCCACGCCGATGCCGGTATCGCTGTTGTATCCGCGCAGTCGCCAGCTTTCGCCCCGGGTACGGGTATTTATCGACTGGTTCAGCAAGGTGTTCGCCGCAGCCAACCGCTGAAAAAACCGCCCCCATAAGGGCGGTCAATGGCTTACAGGGTGCCGTAATCCAGCGGTACCCAGTTGTAGCCTTCACCCTGCTGATTCAGATAGCCCAAACCCGGGAATGACAGATGCGCTGCGCCCACCAGCACACTCTGTCGGGCACTATCACTAAAGACTCGCAGGCGCTGAGCCACCGCCGCTTTGGCATCGCTGTCGAAACTTATTGCAACGCGCGGATCGGGAAGCTGCACTGCCGCCACATGGATCAGATCGCCAATCACCAGCAGCTTTTTGCCCTGGCTCTCTACCTGATAAATGCTGTGGCCCGGCGTATGGCCGTGAGCCGCGAACGCGCTGATCCCCGGAGACAACTCACCGTCACTGGCAAAAGATTTAAAGTGCCCGGCAGCCTGATAAGGTTTGATCGCCGCGATGGCCCTTTCAAACGAGGCTTTGTCTTCGCTCTTCGCCTGCTTCAGTCGGCTCTCGCTCAGCCAAAAATCGGCATCCTGCTGACTGGCGCGCACCACCGCATTCGGGAATACCGCCTTGCCGTTTTGCGACAGGCCGCCGAGATGATCCGGATGCAGATGGGTCAGATAAATTTCGTCCACCTGCTGCGGCTGGTAGCCGGCAGCCTTCAGATTGGCAACCAGCTTGCCCAACCCGTCCCCCAGCAATTTGCCGGCACCGGTATCAATCAGGATCAGCTTACTGCCGGTGTTGATCAAATAGGCATTGACCGAGGTGGCTAACGGCAGTTTCTGATGATGCTCCGCCAAGGCGGTTTCAATCTGCTTTGGCGAGCTGTTAAGCAGCAGTTTGTCCACCGGCAAACGGATGATGCCATCGGACAATACGGTGACTTCATAGCTGCCCAGCATAATGCGATAAAAACCCGGCGCGGGGGTTTTCACCTGTGCCGCAGCGGCCAGAGTTTGCAGTGACATGACGGCCAGCGCCGCCCCCAGCAGGTAACGTTTCCAGAACATAACGACTCCATATTGTAAATTTGGCAGCGCTAAGTATTAACGCAAAACCCAGAGCCTGCCCGGAAGAGCGATGACACAGGCAAAAAAAATCCCCGCGGGGGCGGGGAAAGGCAAAGAAAACTGAGGTTCTTTTATTTATACGAAGAATTTGGCCAGGACTAATAAAGAGAGGGAGACGTTAATCGCGCCGCCGATGCGGGTGGCGATTTGGGCAAACGGCATCAGCGACATACGGTTACCGGCAGTCAGGATGGCCACATCACCGGTACCGCCCTGCCCACTCTGGCAGCAGGAGACAATCGCCACGTCGATCGGGTGCATACCAATTTTTTTGCCGACGAAGAAACCGGTCGCCACCAGTGCGCAAACGGTGCTGACAATCACCACCAGATTTTGGATAGTGAAGGCATCAACCAATTCCTGCCACGGGGTGATAGCTACGCCGACGGCAAACAGAATCGGGTAAGTCACCGCCGTACGGAAGAACTTGTACACCACCTGCGAACCTTCCTGAATACGTGGCGACACGCCGTGCGCCAGCTTCACCACCACTGCGGCAAACAGCATGCCGACCGGTGCCGGCAGGCCAATCATGCGGTGCAGCAACATCCCTACCATGTACAGCAGAATCGCCAGCAGTGCGCCACAGGCAATGGTGCTGACATCCACCTTGCCACTGAATTTTTCTACCGCGCTCATCTCGCTGTCGCCCTGCTTGTTGGGCATCAGGCTGCCTTCGCCGGTCAGGTGCGGGTAGCGCTTGCCGAGTTGGTTCAGCAAGCCGGCGAGAACAATCGCGGTCAGGCCGCCGAGCATCACTATTGGCAGAATGCGGCCCAGTGCAACCCCCTGGTCCATATGCAGGATGGCCGCGTAGCCCATCGACAGCGGGATAGCGCCCTCACCGACGCCGCCGGCCATGATCGGCAAGATCAGGAAGAAGAAAATCTGGAAGGGTTCCAGCCCAAGAGCCATGCCAACGGCCATGCCCACCAGCATGCCAACAACCTCACCGCACAACATTGGTGCGAAGACGCGCAGGAACCCCTGGATCAACACCTGGCGGTTCATACTCATAATGCTGCCGACGATAATGCAGCAGATATAGAGATACAGAATATTGGTCGACTTATAGAATTTGGTGGTCGACTCCACCACGACATCCGGCAGCAGGCCGTAATGCACCATCGCGGATGGAATAAAGGTGGCGCAGATCGCCGCGGCTCCCATTTTGCCAATCAACGGCAGGCGTTTACCGAACTCACCGCAGGCAAAGCCAAAGAAAGCCAAGGTAGCGACCATCACTACGATATCGCTGGGTAATTTCCCTTCCAGACAATCGAGTAAAATAAGCATGCCGGCCAGAACAAAGAACGGCAACGGAATAATCCCTACTTTGTAAGTATCCAGTATGCGCCACCATTTTTCACGCAACGGTATTTCAGCTGCTTTGTCTTTGGCGACGAGGTAAGAATCATCGGTTGTGCTCATAATCTGGCCTCTTATTAGTTTGTTCAGCCATCATAGAGAAACGCACGGATTATCTGCTGTGATTTTGTTCAAATTAAAAAAGGGTTTTTAATGGTGGTTATGGTTTCTATGGTGTTAATAGAGGTTATGTAAAATAGAGCGCGGTTTTAATGGTGTTAATGTTATTTAAACTTTAAAACTTATCACTTTTATTGCAGCCGTGAATGTGGCGACCCGCCAAGAATAAACCCGTGGCTGCGATCACAAGTTGATCCGGCGCAATATTACATTAACGGCGACTCATGATAGGGTAAGCACTCAGGATCTCTCAGGGTGAACCCCAGGCCATGCGCATAAAACTCTCATTTCAAATCAAGCTGTTCCTGTGCCTGGTCGCCTTCTCCTGCGTGCTGTTAACCTTTATTGGCGCTTACACCTACTACCAGCTCGATGCCCAGTTGCATCGCGATCTTGGCGCGCGAGCGCAGGTGCAGGCCAGGGAGATTGCCCTGATCCCTTCGCTGGTCAGCGCGGTGGAACAAAACGACCCGGTTAAAATTGCCGAGCTGATGAAAAAAATACGTGCCAGCAGCGATGCCAGCTATATCGTCATCGGCGATAAGCAAACCCGGCACCTTTACCACTCCGAATACGCCAATATTGTTGGTACCCCGATGGTCGGAGGTGATAATAAAGAAGTTTTGGAAGGGAGAAGTATTATTTCCATCCGCAAAGGGGGCATCGGAATTTCACTGCGCAGTAAAGCGCCCATTATGGATGAGCATAATAACGTCATCGGCATTGTTTCGGTCGGCTATCTGAAATCCCATATCGACAACCTGAATGCCAGAACCCTGACGCAAATCGTCGGATCTATTGTGTTGTTATTAATCGCTCTGTTTGTTTTTTCCTGGTTGTTGTCGAAGAATTTAAAACGCCAGATGTTCTGGCTGGAACCCAAAGAAATTGCGCTGCTGGTGCGTCAGCAAAAAGCCTTGCTGGAAGCCATCTACGAAGGGGTGATTGCCGTCGACCCGCAACTGCGGATCATCACCATTAACCACGCGGCGCGCGAACTGCTGGAGCTACGCCAGCCTGCCGCCGCTCTGATGGGCCGCAATATCGGCGAGATTATCCAGTCACAGCCGGACTTCTTCGGTGCTTCCCAGTTGGGGCACGACACCCACGACGAGGTTTGTCGCTTTAACCACGTGCGGGTGATCGCCAGCCGGGTACGTATCATGCAGGAACAAGAGTTGCAGGGCTGGGTGATCAGCTTCCGTGACAAGAACGACATCAATACCCTGAGCAGCCAGCTCAGCCAGGTCAAACGCTACGCTGACAACCTGCGCATCATGCGCCATGAGCAGCTTAACTGGACGGCCACCCTGGCCGGGCTGCTGCATATGCAGCGCTACGACGAGGCGATCCGCTATGTGGAGGCTCAATCGGAAGGCGCGCAGGAGATCCTAGACTTTATTTCACAGCGTTTCAGCTCGGCGGCGCTCTGTGGTTTGCTGTTGGGCAAGTACTCCAGTGCGAAGGAAAAAGGCGTTGAGCTGCGCTTCGATCCCGCCTGTCAGCTACGGCAAATCCCGGCGGCGCTGAATGAAACCGAACTGATGTCGATCATCGGCAATTTGCTGGATAATGCGGTAGACGCTACGCTGCATTGCGCCGAACCACACGAGGCGGTAGAACTCTATATTAGCGATAACAGCAATGAGCTGGTGATTGAAGTGGCCGATCGCGGTACCGGCATTGCAGCCGAGGTGCGTGACACGCTGTTCGAGCAGGGCATCACCACCAAAGATGACAAAGGCGACCACGGCATAGGTTTGCATTTGGTCGCCAGCCACGTAGCGCAGGCCCATGGCAGTATAGAAGTGTCGGACAACGAGCCGCACGGGGCTATTTTTTCTTTATTTATCCCTAAAACCTTATAACCCGTTTCGAGCACCCGAATGATGCAACCAGAAGCACTGGACGTTTTGATCGTGGAAGATGAGCCGCAGTTGGCCACGCTGCACGCCGAGTTTATTGAGCAGAACTTTGCTCTGCGGGTGGTGGCTTATGCCGCCACGCTGGCCGAGGCCAGAGCCAAAGTCAACGCCCACCAGCCACGTCTGATCCTGCTGGATAATTTTCTGCCGGACGGCCAGGGCATCGAACTGATGGAAGAAACTGCGGTGAAAAACCCCGGTTGTTCGGTGATCTTCATTACCGCCGCCAGCGATATGAACACCTGCAGCCAGGCGATCCGCAACGGTGCCTTCGACTACATCATCAAACCGGTGTCCTACAAGCGGCTGCGCAATTCGCTAGAACGTTTTATGCAGTTTGTTCAAACCCAGCGAACCTTTAAGGTGATCGACCAAAGCAACGTCGACGCGCTGTATAACCTGCAATCCAAACAGTTCTCCAGCGAGCCCAGTGCCAAGGGCATTGAAACCAACACGCTGGAGTTGGTACAGGCGCTGTTTATCGAACAGCCGGAGGCTGCGCACGCGGTGGAAGACGTGGTCAAACAGGTGGGTATCAGCAAGACCACCGCCCGGCGTTATCTGGAATATTGCGTCGCTACCCAGTTCGTGCGCGTAGAGATGATGTACGGCAATATCGGCCATCCACGCCGCCTGTATCGCAAGGTTTAATCTGACATCTGCCTGTCATATTAGGCGGATAATATGACTGCGGCGATATCCCCTCGATATCGGCACCTGTCGTTGAAATTAATGAAATACTGATGACTTTTACCCGGCCTATGGTCGGGTTTTTTATTGTCTGAATTCAGCGCCGAACGGGGAAATAATAACATTAATGCAGCAGGATTATTTTTACTTAAAACCAAGCATTTAAGGCAAATAGTAGATTCAAATAATTGAATATCCACCCCACTACCATAACCAATAGAAATGTTGATGTAAATCGCTAATATCCCATTCATCGGACATTGAGGGTTGTCTCAGATATTCACTGTGTTAGGGTATAGGGGACTATTATTTTCTATTGGGACATTTTTTATCGTTTGATAATTCATCAGAGGAAACAGCAAATTGCATGGCAATTAAACTCGAAGTAAAGAACCTGTATAAGATATTTGGCGAACATCCGGATCGCGCATTCAAACTGATTGAGAAAGGTCTGACAAAAGATCAACTGTTTGAAAAAACCGGGTTATCACTAGGCGTAAAAGACGCCTCTCTGGCCATTGAAGAAGGCGAGATTTTTGTCATCATGGGGCTTTCCGGTTCGGGAAAATCCACCCTGGTACGCCTTCTCAATCGTCTGATAGAACCCACCCGTGGGCAGGTGCTGATTGACGGTGAGGATATATCGAAAATATCCGACACCGCACTGCGCGCCGTGCGCCGCAATAAGATCAGCATGGTGTTTCAATCATTCGCTTTAATGCCACATATGAATGTATTGAATAACACCGCATTCGGTATGGAATTAGCCGGTATTCCGCCGCAGGAACGTCAGGAAAAAGCCCTGGAGGCCCTGCGTCAGGTCGGTCTGGAGAATTACGCTCATTCTTATCCCGATGAACTTTCCGGTGGGATGCGTCAACGCGTTGGATTAGCCCGTGCTATGGCTAATAATCCGGATATATTATTGATGGATGAAGCTTTCTCAGCACTTGATCCATTAATTCGTACCGAAATGCAGGATGAACTGGTTAAATTACAGGCCCAACATCAGCGTACCATCGTCTTTATTTCCCATGATTTGGACGAAGCTATGCGTATTGGCGATCGTATTGCCATTATGCAGGGCGGTGAGGTGATTCAGGTCGGTACGCCGGAGGAAATATTAAATAATCCGGCCAACGATTATGTGCGCACCTTCTTCCGTGGCGTTGATGTCAGCCATGTTTTCAGCGCCAGGGATATCGCCAAGCGTCGTCCGGTAGCGCTTATTCGTAAAACCCCCGGTTTTGGTCCGCGCTCAGCATTACAGCTGCTGCGCGATGAAGACCGTGATTATGGTTATGTTGTTGAACGCGGAAAGAAATTTATCGGCGTAGTGTCGGTAGATTCGCTCAAGCAGGCGCTGGCGGCCAACCAGACACTGGATGACGCCCTGCTGGAAGCTCCCGCCCCGGTACCGGCCGACATGCCGCTAAGCGAACTGATTTCATTGGTCGCTCTGGCGCCTTGCGCGGTACCTGTGGTCTGCGAAGAAAATAACTATATCGGAATTATTTCCAAGGCCATGCTGTTGCAGGCCCTGGATAAAGAGGGCCCAACGAATGAGTGATACTACACAGGATCCATGGGCCACTGCGCCTGCCGACGCCGGTGCCAGTGCCGCACCGGCCACTGACGCTGCAAATTCAGCGGCTCCCGCCGGCGATGCCTGGTCCAGCGCGCCGCCACCGGCAAGCCATGACGCCGTTAATCAGGCCGCTCAAGGTTCCGACTGGCTTAACAGCGCACCGGCCCAGCCGGAGCATTTCAACCTGCTGGATCCGTTCCACAAGACCTGGGTGCCGTTTGACTCCTGGGTAACCCACGGCATTGATTGGCTGGTAATGCACTTTCGCCCGCTGTTCCAGGGGATCCGCGTCCCGGTCGACTTTATCCTCAGCGGTTTTCAACAACTGCTGCTGGGCATGCCGGCACCCGTAGCCATTTTGCTGTTCTCGCTGATTGCCTGGCAGCTTTCCAGCCTCGGTATGGGTGCCGCCACGCTGGTCTCCCTGATTGCCATCGGCGCTATTGGTGCCTGGTCACAGGCCATGGTGACGCTGGCGCTGGTATTGACCGCCCTGTTCTTCTGTATCGTCATCGGCTTGCCGCTCGGCATCTGGCTGGCGCGCAGCAAGTACGCAGGCAAGGTCATACGGCCGTTGCTGGACGCCATGCAAACCACGCCGGCCTTCGTCTATCTGGTACCGATCGTCATGCTGTTCGGTATCGGTAACGTGCCGGGGGTGGTGGTCACCATTATCTTCGCCCTGCCGCCAATCGTCCGGCTGACCATTCTGGGCATTAAGCAGGTGCCGGAAGATCTGATCGAAGCCGCGGAGTCCTTTGGTGCCAGCCCACGCCAACTGCTGTTTAAAGTGCAGTTGCCATTGGCGATGCCGACCATAATGGCCGGGGTAAACCAAACGCTGATGCTGGCACTGTCGATGGTGGTGATCGCCTCGATGATCGCCGTCGGCGGTCTGGGCCAGATGGTACTGCGTGGTATCGGTCGCCTCGATATGGGGCTGGCCGCGGTCGGTGGGGTTGGTATCGTGATCCTGGCAATTATACTCGACCGTCTCACCCAGTCGCTGGGGCGCGATCGCCGCAGCAAAGGCATGGGACGTTGGTTCGCACACGGCCCCATCGGCCTGATCACCCGGCCCTTCATCAAAAAGCCTTAATCGCCCTGCCCCCGGCCCGCGTCGGGGGCACCGACAAGCACCAATAAAATCGAAGGAACCACTATGCGCTCGACAGGAATTTGGGCTTTGGCCCTGACTTCATTGCTTGGCACACAGGCGTTCGCCGTCGAACTTCCCGGCAAAGGCGTCACGGTTAAGCCCTTGCAAAGCACCCTCGCCGAAGAAAGCTTCCAGACCGAACTGGTTAACCGCGCCCTGACCAAGTTGGGTTATGACGTCCAGCCGACCGGCGAAGTGGAATACAACATCGCCTATACCTCTATCGCCTCCGGTGACGCCACCTATATGGCGGTGAACTGGGACCCACTGCAAACCGACATGTACCAAAGCGCCGGCGGCGACAACAAGTTCTATCGCCAGGGTGCCTATATCACTAATGCGGCACAGGGCTATCTGATCGACAAGAAAACCGCCGATCAATACCACATCCGCGATATTTCGCAGTTGAAAGATCCCAAGCTGGCCAAACTGTTTGACGCCGACGGTGATGGCAAGGCCGATCTGGCCGGTTGTGAGCCTGGCTGGACGTGCGGAAAAGTGATCGACACGCAAATCAAGGCCTATGGTCTGAGCGATACGGTGGCCCAAAACCAGGGCAACTACACCGCCATCATCGCCGACACCCTGACCCGCTACAAGCAGGGTAAACCGGTGCTGTACTTCACCTGGACGCCGTACTGGGTCAGCGACGAGCTGGCACCCGGCCGTGATGTGGTCTGGTTGACCGTCCCCTTCTCCGCCAGCCCAGGTTCGTTGAAAGATAAGGATACCGCACTGCCGAACGGTAAAAATTACGGCTTCGCCGTCAACGACGAACACATCGTTGCCAACAAGCAATGGGCACAGGCCAACCCGGCGGCGGCCAAGCTGTTCGCCATCATGAAGCTGCCGTTGGCAGACGTGAATGCGCAGAACCTGCGTATGCACAAGGGCGAGAACAGCGCCGACGATATACAACGTCACGTAGACGGCTGGATTAAAGCCCACCAGGCCACTTTTGACGGCTGGGTCAGCACCGCTGCGGCGGCAGCGAAATAATCCCGACGTGCCGGAAATCCCGGCTTCATAACATAAAAAGGTATTTCACTATGCGCACTACAGGAATCTGGGCAGTTGCCCTTACCACATTGATTGGCTCACAGGCGGTTTCCGCCGCGGACTTGCCGGGTAAAGGCATTAGCGTTCAGCCGGTGCAAAGCACCATCTCTGAAGAAACCTTCCAGACGATGCTGGTCAGCAAGGCGCTGGAAAAGTTGGGCTATGACGTCAAGGACACCCGTGAAGTGGACTATAACGTCGCCTACACCTCAATCGCCTCTGGCGACGCAACCTTCATGGCAGTGAACTGGCAGCCACTGCACAACGATCAATACAAGGCCGCCGGCGGTGATGCCAAATTTTATCGCGAAGGCATTTATGTAAACAACGCCGCGCAGGGTTATCTGATCGACAAGAAAACCGCCGATAAGTACCACATCACCAACATTGCGCAGTTGAAAGATCCCAAAATTGCCAAATTGTTTGACTCCAACGACGACGGTAAGGCCGATCTGACCGGATGTACGCCAGGTTGGGGTTGTGAAGCGGTGATTAATCACCAGATCAAGGCCTACGGCCTGGATAAAACCGTCCAACACAACCAGGGTAACTACGCGGCGATGGTTGCCGATACCATTACCCGCTACAAGGAAGGCAAACCCATCCTGTACTACACCTGGACCCCTTATTGGCTCAGTGACGTACTGGTCACGGGTCGCGATGTGGTTTGGCTGCAAGTTCCTTTCTCCTCCCTGCCTGGCAGTCAGAAAGATATCGACACCAAGCTGCCCAACGGTGCCAACTATGGTTTCCCGGTGAGCGTCATGCGCATCGTCGCCAACAAACAGTGGGCGCAGGCCAACCCGGCAGCCGCCAAGCTGTTTGCCATCATGAAGCTGCCGATTAGCGATGTGAATGCGCAGAACCTGCGTATGCATCAAGGTCAGGCGTCCGAAGCCGATATCCAGAACCATGTTAATGGCTGGATCAAAGCGCATCAGGCCACCTTTGACGGCTGGGTGAAAACCGCCGCCGAAGCCGCGAAGAAGTAATCGCACAGGGGGCGCAGTTCACCACTGCGCCCCTGCTCTGTTCATTCCGCAATATCTATCCCACTAAACTGCAAAAAACGCTCGGCGGTTCTGGACAGCGGCTGCGGCCATACGCAATACACCTGTCGCCGCGGACCGTCCTCAATCGGGATCGACACCAGCGAACTCAAACGCTGCGCCGTAGAAATCGGCACAATGCCCGCCGCCAAACCACGCCGCACCAAATTCTCCAACCATTCAATATGATCAATTTCAAAACTGACATGCCGCTTGATACCCGCTGCCTGAAACGCGCGGTCGGTTTGCCGTCGGGCGCCGGTGCCGCTGTAAAAGTCCACCAGCGGCACTTCCGACAGGGTTTGCAGATTGACCCGCTGACGGCTGGCCAGCGGATGCTGCGACGCCATCAGCGCCACCAGCGGCTCATCGGTTAGCTGCCGATGTGACACCGGCAGCATATCGATATCCCCCGGCCAGATACCGACAAACGCCACATCGGTTTTTTGTTGATGGACGTCTTCCAGCAATGCTTCGCTCATGCCTACGTACAGCCGGATATTCACCGCCGGATAGTGGCGATGGAAGTTGCCCAGTTTTTCGGTCAGATCAATCGCGTTTATGGTCGAAATAGTGCCAATGGTCAGGGTGCCGGATACCGTGCCGCTGGCCGCGAGCACTTCTTCCACCAGCGTCTGCTTCGCCGCCAGTAGCCGTTGTGCAGGCTGAATAAACGCCTGCCCGGCGGTGGTCAGTCTGACCCGACGTGAGGTACGCTCAAACAATGCACAGCCCAGTTCCTCCTCCAGTTTGGCTATCTGGTGGCTAAGGGCTGACTGTACCGTGTGGCAGCGCTGTGCCGCACGGGTAAAGCTCTGCTCTTCGGCTACCGCCAGCGCAAAGCGGATCTGTTTCAGGTTCATGGTATCTATCGCAAAATGAGATTAATCAAATGAAAATTATACATTGGTTTAACGCGCTGTCCTGCCCGATACTGCGCTCAACTTCTCTTTGTGATTAATATCTTATGAGCCAACAACATGCACAGCCAGGTCTCAGCCCGGCGCTGATCGTGCTGATCGCCATCGCCACCGGTCTGGCGGTCGCCAGTAACTATTACGCCCAGCCGCTGCTGGAAACCATCGCCCAGAACTTCGATTTATCGGTGAATCAGGCCGGCTTTATCGTCACTGCCGCCCAGTTGGGCTACGCCGTTGGCCTGCTGTTGCTGGTGCCCCTCGGCGATATGTTTGAACGCCGCGGACTGATCGTCTTTATGACTCTGCTGGCGGCGGGCGGCATGTTGATCACCGCCAGTTCCACCACCCTGCCGATGATGATCCTCGGTACCGCGCTCACCGGGCTATTCTCGGTGGTCGCGCAAATCCTGGTGCCGCTGGCGGCGACGCTGGCACACCCGGAAAAACGCGGCAAAACCGTCGGCATTATCATGAGCGGACTGCTGCTCGGCATTTTGCTGGCACGCACCGTGGCCGGAGCGCTGGCCTCGATCGGCGGCTGGCGCACCATTTATTGGGTCGCCAGCGTATTGATGATCCTGATGGCGCTGATCCTGTGGCGCGCACTGCCGCGCTACAAGCAGCATTCGGGACTGAATTACCCGCAGTTGCTGAAATCGATCTTCACCCTGTTTTGCGGTACTCCGCTGCTGCGTACCCGCGCGATACTCGGGGCGCTGTCGTTCGCCAACTTCAGCGTGCTGTGGACTTCGATGGCCTTTTTACTGGCCGCACCGCCGTTTGGTTATTCCGAAGGGGTGATAGGTCTGTTCGGCCTGGTCGGCGCTGCCGGTGCGCTGGCAGCTTCACGCGCCGGACATTTGGCGGATCAGGGCAAAGCCGGGTTAACCACCAGCGTGGGCCTGGTGCTGTTGTTGCTTTCGTGGATACCCATCGCTTTCGCTAAACAATCACTATGGGCATTGATCGCCGGTATTCTGATCCTCGATCTGGCCGTACAAGCCGTACACGTCACCAATCAGAGCGTGATTTACCGCATTATGCCGGAAGCGCGTAACCGTCTGACCGCCGGCTATATGACCAGCTATTTTATCGGTGGGGCACTCGGCTCGCTGCTGTCAGCCTCAGCCTATCAACATGCGGGCTGGACCGGCGTTGCCGCTGCCGGGGGCGTTTTATGCCTGCTCAACCTACTGACCTGGTGGTGCGGCAAGCATCATGATCCGCAAGGACCAGCGACAATCTGATTAGCAAGCGAATAGTCATATCAGGAATTTATTAGCGCCGCAGGGTATAAACATTACTCACTCTCTGGTAATGTTCTGCAGATGAACTATTGATCTCTCTATCCTGCGACACTAATAAAAATGCAAAGCCAAGCTGCAGAAAACCTCAATCCCCCTGCCGTCAGCTCGACCTTCACCCACGGCATCGTCGACAGTTTACCGATCGTCATCGGCTATGTGCCGGTGGCTTTTGCCTTTGGCCTGAGCGCCGTTAAGCTGGGGTTCTCCCCCCTGGAGAGCATCTTCTTTTCCTGCATTATCTATGCAGGTGCCAGCCAGTTCGTGATCACCGCCCTGCTGAGCGCCGGCATGTCGCTGTGGGTTTCCGCGCTGACCGTGATGGCCATGGATATCCGGCATCTGCTGTATGGCCCCGCTCTGCGCCACCGCATCGTCTCACGCATGTCGGGCGGTAAAACCGCACTCTGGGCCTTCGGCCTGACCGACGAAGTATTCGCTGCCGCGACCGCCAAACTGATGCGCAATAACCGCAGCTGGAGCGAGAACTGGATGCTCGGCATTTCACTGTGCTCCTGGCTGTCGTGGGTAGCGGGCACCGCCATCGGTGCACTGTTCGGTAACGGGCCGCTGGACCAATACCCGGCGATTGAAGCCTCGTTGTCCTTTATGCTGCCGGCGCTGTTCCTCAGCTTCCTGCTGGCCGCCTTCAGGCGTCCACAAAGCCTGACTATCTTCGCCGCACTGGCTGGCGCGCTGCTCGGCGTGGTGCTGTTTTCTATTCCCGTCGCCATTTTAGCCGGCATCAGCGCCGGCTGTATTGCCGCCCTGTTCCAACCCACCGCAACGGAGGCCATCGATGAACACTGATGTGGTGGTGATTGGCCTGGTGGTCGGTTGCGCTAATTACCTGTTCCGTTACTTGCCCTTACGCCTGGCACCGGCGCGTGCCCAACCGGGCATTAAACGCGGTAAAACCGCGCTGTTGCTCGACAGCATTGGTATCGCCTCCATTTGCGCACTGTTGGTGGTATCCAGCACGCCGGTGGTGATGCGTGAACCGGACAAGCTGTGGCCAACCCTGCTCGGCTTCGCCGCTCTGGGGCTATGCTTTTACCGCAGCAAAAGCATCATTCTGTCTACCTTGATCGGTGCACTCGCCTTTGGCATAACGTTAAAAATATTTATGATTTTCGGTCCTGCCAGCCTTTGATTTTATCCGTCATCCCCATTCTGAGCTGTCGCTCGCCAATGGGGCGTTGACAAATAACTTACAAATGACACGAATTGCTAAATTATTCGCACGGCTGAAGATTTACATTATTAATCACTATCGTTACTATCTCGAACGAAATTAATGAGGCCCCAAATTATGGAAAGCTCGTTTACTCCCATTGAACAAATGCTTAATTTCCGCGCAAAACGTCAGAAAGATTTTCCTTATCAGGAAATTCTGCTGACCCGGCTGTGCATGCACATGCAAAGCAAGTTGTTGGAAAATCGCAATAAAATGCTCAAGGCACAAGGGATTAACGAAACACTGTTTATGGCGCTGATTACTCTGGATGCGCAGGAGAATCACAGCATCCAGCCTTCTGAGCTAAGCTCTGCTCTGGGCTCGTCACGCACCAATGCCACGCGGATTGCCGATGAACTGGAAAAGCGCGGCTGGATTGAACGCCGGGAAAGCGACCATGACCGTCGTTGCCTGCATTTGCACATGACGCCGCAGGGAGAAGAGTTTCTCAACCAACTGCTGCCACCGCAGCACAAATGTCTGCATTTCCTGTGGTCCACGCTGAACGATGATGAACAGCAACAGCTTGAACAGCTGACGCGCAAGCTGTTAACGCGTCTGGACCAGATGGAAGTTTCAGGACAGTTATCCCAATAATTTCTGTTCAGGTAACCTACTATGCGATCCCCGTTTAACTGGAGATTCACCCCGCTGTTCGCCGTATTGCTGCTGGCCGGGTGCGCTTCTACCGACAATATTGCCCCGCAATCCACCCTGATGGATCCGCAGAGCCTGCAATTGTCACAGCCGAAAGTCAGCTCGCTGAACGTTAGCCCACAGTGGTGGCGTTCGCTCAACGATCCGCAGCTCGACAGCCTGATGACCCAGACGCTGCAAAGCTCACCGACGCTGAGGCAAGCCGCCGGGCGCGTGCGTGAAGCACAAAGCGTGGTGGGCGAAGCCAGTGCAGCCAACGGCCCGAATCTGGATCTGAATGCCAGCAGCAACCGCCAGAAAATTCCGCAGAACGTCAACCTGGGGTTGGGCTATCCGCATCAGCCGATCTACGAGTCATCCAACTCGCTGGGGCTGAATCTGGCCTATGAGTTTGACTGGTGGGGCAAATACCGCAATCAGGTTAACGCCGCCAAGGCACAGGTCGATGCGGCCCGTGCCGAGCAGGAACAGGCTGCGCTGACGCTGACCAGCTCGGTGGCCTCCGCCTATTTCCAGTTGCAGAGCAATTTCGCGCTGGAAAAACTGCTCCAGCAGGAAGTCGACAACAACCAACGCCTGACGGATTTGCGCCAACAACAATATAAAGCCGGCATCACCGGCGTTGATGTTCCGCAACAAAGCCAGGCGCAGGCCGACGGTGCCAAGCAGCAGATCCTGCAACTGCAGTCGCAGATTGAACAACTAAGACACCAGTTGGCCGCGTTGGCCGGCCAGGGCCCGAGCGCCATGCAGCATCTGCGTCCGGTGGCCCTGCCCGCCAGTAATCTGATGGCGCCAAAAGGTGAACTGACCGCCGATCTGCTGGGCAAACGCCCGGATATCGCCGCGCAGCGTCAGTTGGTGGAGTCCTATAACCAACGCGTCAGCGCCGCCCGCAAAGAATTTTACCCCAGCCTGACCATTTCAGCCTTTGCCGGCCTGACGACCACCAACACCAGTGGGACCAGCCCGAATCTGTTTGAAGCGGCCAGCCAGGCCTGGAACGTGGTACCGGCGATTTCATTGCCGATCTTCCACGCCGGTGCGCTGCGCAGCAAACTGGGTGAGGAGTCCGCGCTGTACGACCAGGCTGTGGAGTCCTATAACCAAACCATCCTGAATGCCGTGCAGGAAACTGCCGATGCCATCACCGTCCAACAAAGCACTGCGCAACAGCAGCTGCAGGCGGCATCTGCGTCCCAATCGATGCAACAGGTGTACCGCGTCGCTAACGCTCGATACCAGGCAGGGATTATCGGGCGCGACCAGTTGTTAACCAGCCAGACGCAGCTCTTGCAGCAGCAACAGGCGGAACTGAATGCCAACAGCAACTTGCTGCAGGCGAAGATAGGACTGATCCGTGCGCTGGGCGGTGGCTATCAGGCCCCGGTCGCTGCGGATTCAAAAGCATAATAAAATAGAGAGCTTGGAGAACACCATGAGCGCAAGCGCGGAGACTCAGACCCCGCCACAACCTGTCGGCAAAAAGAAGCAGCGCAAGTTTTGGCTGCTGTTGATGACGGTTATTTTCATTGTTATTGGGGTGGCATATTTAGTGTATTGGTTCCTGGTGTTGCGTCATCACCAGGAAACGGACGACGCCTACGTGTCCGGTAACCAGGTGCAGATCATGGCCCAGGTGAACGGTAGCGTGAACAGCGTCAACTTCGACAATACCGACTATGTGAAGCAGGGGGATGTGCTGCTCACGCTGGATCCGACCGATGCCGAACAGGCGCTTGAACGCGCCAAAACCGGCCTGGCCAACAGCGTGCGTCAGACCCACCAGCTGATCATCAACAGCAAGCAGTATCAGGCCAACATTGCCCTGCGCAAGTCTGACCTGAGCAAGGCGGAAAACGATCTCAAGCGCCGCGTGGTACTGGGCAGCCTTGACGCCATCGGCCGTGAAGAACTGCAACATGCTCGTGATGCGGTCGACAGCGCCAAAGCAGCACTGGAAGTGGCGGTTCAGCAATATAACGCTAACCAGGCAATGGTGCTGAACACCCCGCTGGAGCAACAGCCGGCTATCCAACAGTCCTCTGCGCAAATGCGTGACGCCTGGCTGGCGTTGCAGCGTACCAAGATCATCAGCCCGATCACCGGCTATGTGTCTCGCCGCAGCGTACAGGTTGGCGCGCAAATCGCCGCCGGTTCCCCGCTGATGGCGGTGGTGCCTGCCGATCACATTTGGGTGGACGCCAACTTTAAAGAAACCCAGATCGCCAATATGCGCATCGGTCAGTCGGCCACCGTAGTCAGTGACATTTACGGTGACGATGTGGTGTACAGCGGCAAAGTGGTCGGTATCGATATGGGCACCGGCAGCGCCTTCTCACTGCTGCCTGCGCAGAATGCTACTGGTAACTGGATCAAGGTGGTTCAGCGCCTGCCGGTACGTATTGAGCTGGATGCCAAGCAAATCGCCGATCATCCGCTGCGTATCGGTCTGTCGACGCTGGTGAAAGTTGACACCACCAACCTGGACGGCCGAGTGCTGTCTGACGTGGTGCGTGACAAGCCGCTGTATCAGACCGACGCGCTGGCGTTGAACCTGACACCGGTTAACCAGATGATCGCCGACGTGATCCATGCGAATGCCGGCTAAGCGCGTGGGAGGCTACCTTGGCACAGAAACCGCTTGAAGGTGCCCAGCTCGCCTGGATGACGGTCGCGCTCGCCATGGCGACCTTTATGCAGGTGCTGGACTCCACCATTGCCAACGTGGCGATCCCGACCATCGCGGGTAACCTCGGGTCCTCCAACTCGCAGGGGACCTGGGTGATCACCTCGTTTGGCGTGGCAAACGCTATCTCGATCCCGATCACCGGCTGGCTGGCGAAGCGCGTCGGTGAAGTGCGCCTGTTCCTTTGGTCCACCGCACTGTTCGTGCTCGCTTCCTGGCTGTGCGGCATCTCCAACAGTCTGGGCATGCTGATCTTCTTCCGCGTGATCCAGGGCGTGGTCGCGGGGCCACTGATCCCGCTGTCGCAAAGTCTGTTGCTGAACAACTATCCACCCGCCAAACGAGCGATGGCCCTGGCGCTATGGTCAATGACGGTGATCGTCGCGCCCATATTCGGGCCTATCCTCGGCGGTTATATCAGTGATAACTATCACTGGGGCTGGATCTTCTTCATCAACATTCCGATTGGCGCCGTAGTGATCCTGGTGGCGATGTCGACGTTGAAAGGCAGGGAAACCAAAACCGAGATCAAACCGATCGATACCATCGGTCTGGTGCTGTTGATCGTCGGTATTGGTTCGCTGCAGGTGATGCTCGATCAGGGTAAGGAGCTGGACTGGTTCAACTCCACCGAAATAATAGTGCTAACGGTAGTGGCGGTGGTGGCGCTGGTGTTCCTGATCATCTGGGAACTGACGGACGACCACCCGGTGGTGGATCTGTCGCTGTTCAAGTCGCGCAACTTTACCGTCGGCTGCCTGTGTATCAGCCTGGCCTATATGCTGTATTTCGGCGCTATCGTGCTATTGCCGCAGCTACTGCAGGAGGTGTATGGCTATACCGCCACCTGGGCGGGGCTGGCTTCGGCACCTATCGGGTTGATACCGGTATTGCTGTCGCCGATCATCGGCAAGTTCGGTAACCGGCTCGACATGCGACGACTGGTGACCTTCAGCTTCATTATGTATGCCGTGTGCTTTTACTGGCGCGCTTATACGTTTGAACCGGGAATGGACTTTGGCGCTTCGGCGTGGCCGCAGTTTGTCCAGGGCTTCGCCATCGCCTGCTTCTTTATGCCATTGACCACCATTACGCTGTCCGGCCTGCCGCCGGAGCGTATGGCGGCGGCGTCGAGCCTGTCGAACTTTACCCGTACGCTAGCGGGGTCGATCGGGACGTCGATCACCACCACGCTGTGGACTCAGCGTGAATCGCAGCATCACTCGCAGCTGGCGGAATTTGTGAACCCTTACAGCCCGCAGTCGCAAGAGATGTACCGGCAGTTGGAACAGATTGGCATGAGCAAGCAGCAGGCGTCGGCCTATATCGCCAACGAGATCACCGCGCAGGGGCTGATTATCTCGGCTAACGAGATATTCTGGCTATCGGCTGGGGTGTTCCTGATCCTGCTGGCGCTGGTCTGGGTGGCGAAACCGCCATTCAGCTCCGGCGGTGGGGGCGGCGGCGCTCACTAAACAGTAGAAAGCAAAACGGGCGCCCTGAGGCGCCCGTTTTTTTATTCTTGACCCTATACCCTATGAATTTCAGACCAACTCACTCATCCCCAGGAATTGTAGGGGCGCTGCATGCTGCGCCCGTGTTATTCGGTGCGAATATATTCGCACCCTACAGAACCAAAGCAGGTCACAACGCTGCGGCTTGAAAGGCGACGGGTATATTAGGCCTGGTTTTGACGCCACCAGTCAGCCAGCAAAATACCGGTCGCGACCGATACGTTCAGGCTTTCTACCTTGCCGGTACCGCCGATAGACACGTTCATGTCGCCCTGCTGCCAGGCACTGTCGCTCAGGCCGTCACGTTCCTGACCCAGTACCAGTACCATTTTGGCCGGCAGTTTAGCCTGCGCCAATGGGGTGCCTTTGTGGCTCGAGGTGGTGACGATGGCGTAACCTGCCTTGCGGAAGGTATCCAGCACCGACAGGAAGTCATCGGCGTTAATCGCCTTGATGTGTTCCGCACCGCCTTCAGCCGTACGCACCGCGGCACCTGATTCCAGCACCGCCGGATCCTGCAGCAATACGCCGTTAACGCCAAAGTGGGCGCAAGAACGGACGATAGCACCCAGGTTGTGCGGGTTGCCTACTTCTTCCAGCGCCAGCACGCAGTCTTTCGCCGGGGCTTCTTTCAGATAGGTTTGTGCATCCAGACCCTGACGCTTTTTAATCAGGAAGCAAACGCCGCCGTGGTGTTCGGTACCGGACGCTTTGGCCAGCTCTTCTTCATCCACCACGTGATAGGCTTTGCGGTTTGCCGCCATCCAGCGCAGTGCTTCACGAAAACGTGGCGTGACCGACTGTACGAACCAGGCGCGGACGATAGCGTCCGGACGGCTGGCAAACAGGGCCTGACAGGCGTTTTCGCCGTACACGCGGGTTTCTTCCGCACGCTGACGACGCAACTGTTCTGGATCGATAAAGCTCTTGCCGCTGATGCCGCCGTGATCAAACGCCGGCTCTTCTTCCGGGCCACGTGACACGGTTTTCCACGGCGAATCATAACCGCCACGGTCTTCAGTTTGCGCTGGACGGCGAGGACGATCGCTTTCACTGCGGCGGGAATCAGAGCCAGAGCCACGGCGATCGTTATTACCGCGCGGCTTGTCCTGACCGGTACGGCCCGAAGAGCGCGCACCGTCTGCCGGACGGCCTTTGCCGGCCGGACGCTTATTCTTGTTACGGTCGTCGCTGTTGCTGTCGTCGTCACTGCGGACGTACATCACTTTAACTTTACCGTTCTTGCCACTAAATGAATCGTTCATTTTCTTCTCCACCAACGCGCAGGGCGCGAAGATTACCTGATGTTGGGGTGCTAAGCCACCTACTTGCGCTAAAAGCTAACAACTATCGTATTCATCGAACAAACCTCTTTGTTCATTGCCCTACTTTTAACGATAATAAGCAGCATTAAAGATACATATCCGCAACCCGAGTGCGGTATGTCGTGCTTTCACCGTATCCGAGGTCATCATGAATACAGTTTGTCCAGCTTGTAATGCCACCAACCGCGTGCCTGAAGAACGAGTGGCTGACGGCGCGAAATGCGGCCGTTGCGGCCATGCGCTCTTTGACGGCGAGGTGATCAATGCCACCGCTGCCACACTGGACTCGTTGTTGCAAGATGGCCTGCCAGTAGTGGTCGATTTTTGGGCGCCGTGGTGCGGCCCTTGCGTCAGTTTTGCCCCGATCTTTGAAGACGTCGCCGAAGAGCGCGCCGGCAAAGTTCGCTTCGTTAAAGTCAACACCGAGGCGGAACCCGAACTGAGCGCCCGTTTCCGCATCCGCAGCATTCCGACCATCATGCTGTTCCGCGAAGGGAAAATGGTCGACATGCTTAACGGCGCCATGCCGAAAACGCCGTTCGATAACTGGCTCAATGAACTAGTTTAACGCAGAAAGTCTACACCCGTCGCCTTTCAATAGGCGGTGTTGCCCATTGCCCGTGACACCGCCGTGACTCAATCCAGCCCGAACGCTCCCGTCGGGCTTTTTTCTGCGTTACAATAGCGGTTTTCCCCGAGACTTTTATGACCGACAACGCCGTCCTTCGCCTGCGCCAATTTCGCCTGGAACGCTCTACCCGCCCTTTTCTGGCGCGTGGCAACCGCGTACCGCGTTGTCAGGGCTGCCTGCTACCCCATAAAAACTGCCTGTGTGACACTATCCAACCGCAGCCGGCCGCCAGCCGTTTTTGCCTGATCATGTTTGGAGCAGAGCCGCTGAAACCGAGCAATACCGGCCGACTGATCGCCGATATTCTGCCGGAAACCCAGGCATTTCTTTGGTCGCGCACCGAGGTTGACCCTGCCCTGCTGGCGGCGATTAACGATCCCGAGCGCCAGCCTTACGTGGTGTTTCCCGCCTCCTATGTCGCCCCCGAGCGGCCGGTGTTCAGCGAATTGCCTGCCGGTGGCAAACCGCCGCTGTTTATTATGCTCGATGGCACCTGGACCGAGGCGAGCAAAATGTTCCGTAAAAGCCCGTACCTTAATCAGTTCCCGGTGTTTTCACTCAACGTGACCGCCGCTTCGAATTACCAACTGCGCGAAGCCAGCCGCACCGAGCAGCACTGCACGGCCGAAGTGGCGGCAGCGCTGTTGCAGCAGGCCGGGGATGTGGCCGCCGCCGACGGACTGGTCGAGCATTTTCACTATTTCCGTCAACAGTATCTGGCCGGGAAACCTACCCGCCCGGAGGCACCGGTCACAGCAAAGCCGTCGCAAAACGCCTAGAATCAGGCGTAACGTTGCCTAAAGGAGTCGTGCATGAGCCAGCGAGGGTTAGAAGCGCTTTTACGTCCTAAATCGATTGCCGTTCTCGGCGCTTCACAACAGCCCGGCCGTGCCGGTAACCTGATGATGAGCAACCTGCTGGCCGGCGGTTTCAACGGGCCGGTGATGCCGGTCACCCCACGCTACAAGGCGGTGTGCGGCGTGATGGCCTACCCGGACGTCGCCAGCCTGCCCATCAGCCCCGATCTGGCGATACTTTGTACCCATGCGCAGCGCAACCTGACATTGATTGAAGATCTGGGCAAGCGTGGCTGCAAAACCGCCATTGTGCTCTCCTCCCCGCCTGAACAGTTCGCAGAACTGAAAGCCTGCGCGCAGCGTTATTCGATGCGCCTGCTGGGCCCAAACAGCCTGGGCCTGCTGGCGCCGTGGCAAGGCATTAACGCCAGTTTCTCACCGGTCCCCATTCTCAAAGGCAAGCTGGCGTTTATTTCCCAGTCCGCCGCTGTGGCCAATACCATTCTCGACTGGGCACAACAGCGTGAGGTTGGCTTCTCCTATTTTATCGCGCTGGGCGATAGCCTGGATATTGACGTCGACGACCTGCTGGACTTTCTGGCGCGCGACAGTAAGACCAGTGCCATTTTGCTGTATCTGGAAAACATCAGCGATGCACGGCGCTTTTTATCCGCCTCGCGCAGCGCTTCACGCAACAAACCGATTCTGGTGGTCAAAAGCGGCCGCAGCCAGCAGGCCCAGCTGTTGCTTAACAGCCAGCAGGGGCTGGATGCCGCCTACGATGCCGCTATTCAGCGCGCCGGTTTGTTGCGCGTGCAGGATACTCATGAGCTGTTCTCCGCAGTAGAAACCCTGAGCCATATGCACCCGCTACGCGGCGAGCGGCTGATGATCGTCAGCAACGGTGCCGCACCGGCCGCTATGGCTCTGGACGAGCTGCTGGGCCGCAATGGCAAGCTGGCGCAGTTAGGGGACGAGATCCTGACGCAGCTTGGCGAGGCTTTGCCCGAGTTTATCCTCGCGGGCAACCCGATTGACCTGCGTGATGACGCGACACCGCAACGTTATCTGGCGGCGGTTAAAACTTTGCTCGACAGCCATGACTACGACGCCTTGCTGCTGATCCATGCCCCAAGCGCGGCGGCCCCGGGCACCATTACCGCCGAACGTATTATCGAAGCGGTGCGTCAACACCCGCGTGGCAAACGCATTACGCTGCTCACCAATTGGTGCGGTGAATATTCCTCGCAGGAAGCCCGACGGCTGTTTACCGAGGCGGGTATCCCCACCTATCGCACCCCGGAAGGTGCGGTGACCGCGTTTATGCATATGGTGGAATATCGCCGTAATCAGAAGCAGCTAAAAGAAACCCCGGCGCTCCCGGTCGGCCTGACCGCCAACACCGCCGATGCCCACCGATTAATTCAACAGGCGCTGGCCGAAGGCGCTACACAACTCGATACCCACGAGGTGCAATCGATTCTGCAGGCCTATGACCTGACCACTCTGCCGACCTGGATTGCCGAAGACAGCGCCGAAGCGGTGCATATCGCCGAACAAATTGGCTACCCGGTAGCCCTGAAACTGCGTTCGCCGGATATTCCCCACAAGTCTGAAGTTCAGGGCGTAATGCTCTATTTGCGTACCGCGACTGAAGTGCAGCGTGCCGCAGAAGCCATTCTTGACCGGGTGAAACGCACCTATCCACAGGCACGTATCCACGGCTTGCTGGTGCAAAGCATGGCCAACCGCGCCGGGGCACAAGAGCTGCGTATTGCGGTAGAACAGGATGCCATTTTTGGCCCATTGATCATGCTGGGCGAAGGCGGCATCGAATGGCGGCAGGAAAATCAGGTCGCGGTGGCGCTGCCGCCGCTGAATATGGCGCTGGCGCGCTATCTGGTATTGCAGGCGGTAAAAGGAGGAAAAATCCGCGGGCGCAGCGCCCTGAGGCCGCTGGATATTCCCGGGCTGAGCCGCCTGTTGGTGCAAGTCTCCAATCTGATCCTCGACTGCCCGGAAATCACTCGTCTGGATATCCACCCGGTACTGGCGTCCGGCAGCGAATTCACCCTGCTGGACGTTTCCATGCAGCTTGCCCCGTTTGTGGGTGACCCGCAGGCGCGGCTGGCGATCCGTCCTTATCCTCATGAACTGGAAGAAACCATTGGGTTGAAAGACGGTTCGCAATGCCTGTTCCGGCCGATCCTGCCGGAAGACGAGCCGGCGTTGAAACACTTTATCGATCGCGTGACCAAGGAAGATCTCTACTATCGCTACTTCAGTGAGATCAACGAGTTTACCCATGACGATTTGGCTAACATGACGCAGATCGACTACGATCGAGAAATGGCTTTTGTCGCAGTACGTGATGAACAGATCATCGGCGTAACGCGCGCCCTGTCCGACCCGGACAATACCGATGCGGAATTTGCCGTGCTAGTGCGTTCCGACCTGAAAGGACTCGGTCTGGGACGCCAACTGCTGGAAAAAATGATCGCCTATGCCCGAGCCCATGGGTTGACCCGTCTGACCGGTATCACTATGCCAAACAACCGCGGAATGATCGGACTGGCACAGCGGTTGGGCTTTGGTATCGATGTGCAGATAGAGGACGGTATCGTCAATTTGACCCTGCCGCTGCAGGCGGAGGAAGCGCAGTGACCTGTGTCGCAATGCGCTACGAATCCACCACTTAACGCCAAAACATACGCACAATCGAGGCAACTAGTGGTATTATCGCCCGATTATTCGATTTGTTGTTTTTCCGTATTTGGCGTTCAGGCCATCTAATCATGAGAGAAGAAGCGCACTGTGATGTTGTCAAAATTTAAACGTAGCAAACATCAACAACACCTTGCACAACTGCCCAAACTCCCCCAGACGGTGGCTGATGTACGCACTTTGTACACGCCGTCTGATTACCGCGCCACCCTGCTGGAATTAATCGCTAACGCCACCCAACGTATTTATCTGGTCGCTCTGTATCTGGAGCACGACGACGCCGGGCGCGATATTCTCAATGCACTTTATCAGGCGAAGCAGCGGTGTCCGGAGCTGGAGATTTGCATTCTGGTCGACTGGCATCGTGCCCAGCGTGGGCGCATCGGCGCCGCGGCCGCCAATACCAACGCCGACTGGTACTGCTCAATGGCAGACCAGCACCCGGGGCTGCCGGTACCGATATACGGCGTGCCGGTCAACACCCGTGAAGCCTTGGGCGTGTTGCACCTGAAAGGTTTTGTTGTCGACGATACCGTGATTTACAGCGGTGCCAGTATCAATGACGTTTACCTGCATCAGCATGAAAAATACCGTTACGATCGCTACCAACTGATCACCAACGGTGAATTGGCCAATACCCTGGTCGATTACATCAAGCAGCATCTGCTAACCGCCGGTGCCGTACAACGTCTGGATCGTGACGATCGCCCGAAAAGCCCTGAGATCAAAAACGAAACTCGCCTGTTCCGTTTCGGCCTGCGCCGTGCCGGCTATCAGTTTCGCAACAACGCCGGTAACGATGAACTGGCGGTAACTCCGCTGGTTGGGCTGGGCAAACAAAGCATTCTGAATAAAACCATTCACCACCTGATGTCCAGCGCCGATCAGAAACTGACGCTGTGCACCCCCTACTTCAACCTGCCGGCGCTGCTGGTGCGCAATATCATCTACCTGTTGCGCCAGGGCAAGCAGGTGGAAATCATTGTCGGTGATAAAACCGCTAATGACTTCTATATTCCGGAAGATCAGCCATTCAAAATTATCGGTGCGCTGCCTTACCTGTACGAAATCAATCTGCGACGCTTTCTCAGCCGTCTGCAACGTTATATCGATACCGGTCAGCTGATTGTTCGTCTGTGGAAAGACGGCGATAACAGCTATCACCTGAAAGGCATGTGGGTAGATGACGAATGGCAGTTGATTACCGGTAATAACCTCAACCCACGCGCCTGGCGGTTGGATCTGGAAAATGCCATTCTGATCCACGATCCCAAGCAGGAAATGCGTGAGCAGCGGCATAAAGAGCTGGAGTGCATCCGTACCCATACCACCGTGGTGGGACACTATCTGGAATTGCAAAGCATCCAGGAGTATCCGATCAAAGTGCGTAAGCTGATCCGCCGTCTGCGCCGTATCCGTATCGACCGATTGATTAGCCGTATACTGTAAGCGCGCTATAATTCAGCTATCGCAGACCCCGGCCCATGCCGGGGTTTTTTATGAGCCATGACAACAGGATGTTTTCATTATGCGCCCACTCCACTGTCTGTTTGTGCTGCCCTTTGTCCTGTTCACCAGCGGTTGCACCCATTGGGCAAATGACAGCTGGACCGGAAAAGACAAGGCGCAACATTTTGTCTCTTCCGCAGCCTTTGCCGCCGCCGGTGCCGCTTATGGCGATCATCAAAACTGGAGTGAGGCTCGCAGCCGCAGCTTTGGCCTGATGTTCTCTATCGGACTGGGTGCCGCCAAAGAACTGTATGACAGTCGCGAAGGCGGCACTGGCTGGAGCTGGAAGGATTTTGCCTGGGATGTGGCGGGGGCGGCCACGGGGTATAGCCTGTACCACGCCACCCGCTGATTCACAGTTGGATTTCTTTCCCCTTGCGATGCAAGCGAAGTGAAACGATCAACGCCAACAGGCACATGCCGGAAACATACCAGAAGAAGGTATTCTCTATACCGTACGATTTCAGCGACAGAGCAACATATTCTGCAGACCCGCCAAACATCGCGTTAGCCACCGCATAAGACAGACCAACGCCTAACGCCCGCACCTCCGGCGGGAACATCTCGGCTTTCAGCAACCCACTGATCGAGGTATAAAAACTGACAATAAACAACGCCAGCACGATCAGTCCAAATGCCGCATAAGGGTTGCTGACATTTTTCAAGGTTAGCAGAATAGGTACTGTGAGTAAGGTGGCGAAGGAAGCAAAGATCAGCATTGAGCTACGGCGACCAATCTTGTCCGATAACGCCCCAACCAACGGCTGCATCAACATGTAGATAAACAGGGCTGCGGTCATAATACCGCTGGCCAGCTTGGCGTCCATTCCAGAGGTATTGACCAGATACTTTTGCATATAGGTAGTAAAAGTATAAAAACTTAGCGAACCACCGGCGGTAAAGCCCAGCACCATCAGGAAAGCTTTACGGTTCTTCCACAACCCTTTCAGTGAACCGGCATCCTTATGATTACGGGTCTTGGCATCGGAGGTTTCATTCAGCGAACGACGCAGATATAACGCCACCACGGCCAATACCGCCCCTATCGCAAAAGGAATACGCCAGCCCCAGGCCTTGAGTTCACCGGCAGAGAGGATTTGCTGCAGCGCCACCAGAACCAGCAATGCCAGCAGTTGGCCGCCAATCAGCGTGACATACTGGAATGATGCATAGAACCCGCGCCGCCCCTTTATGGCCACCTCGCTCATATAGGTAGCACTGGTGCCATATTCACCGCCAACCGACAGCCCCTGGAACAGACGGGCAACCAGCAGCAGCACCGGTGCCCAACTGCCGATCGACTCATAGGTCGGTAAACAGGCGATCACCAGCGATCCTGCACACATCATACAGACCGAGATCAGCATCGAGTTTTTACGGCCATGTTTATCGGCAATATAACCGAATAACCAGCCACCGATTGGCCGCATGAAGAAACCTGCGGCAAACACACCGGCCGTTTGCAGCAGTTGGGTAGTGCTGTTGCCGGCGGGGAAAAACGAGGCGGCAAAGTAGATAGAACAGAAGGAATAGACGTAAAAATCAAACCACTCCACCAGGTTCCCTGATGAAGCCCCTACAATCGCGAAAATGCGTTTCTTTTTGTCCTGAACCGCCAGATCGGCGGCCCCTCCATCCTCAATGGCCGAGGTTGTTTCTGTCATTTTATATTCTCCGAGCCAGATAAACAGTGAAGTCGGCGTCCTGCCGTTTAAATGTGATTTAATTGTTGGTGTTTAGTTAACGATTAAAACAAATAGCGGGCGAAGAATATAGCGTGATTTATGTGATGCGCATTGAAGAGTGGGGTGAAAATTGATGGGATAACGGTCATTTACTTATAGCCGCACACAGCAAAAAGCCCCATGCTTTCGCATGAGGCTTTGT
>NZ_SWDE01000005.1 GCF_013337185.1 Serratia proteamaculans | reverse complement strand
ATCACTTTTTCCGGTAAACAGCCGCAAAAGCTGGCGATCCGTAGAGTAAAATAAGAGTAACAATGTCAGTTAAGGACTCGCAGCCATGCAATTTAATGCTCAACAACAGGCCGCCCAACGCAATCTTTCTTATCTGCTTGCAGAAAAACTCGGCCAACAAATTCTGGCAGGCGATTATCAGGCCGGCAGCATCCTGCCCGGAGAGATGGAACTGGGAGAACAATTCGGTGTTAGCCGCACAGCAGTACGCGAAGCCGTGAAGATGCTGGCCGCCAAAGGTATGCTGTTACCCCGACCACGCATTGGGACCCGGGTGATGCCACAAAGCCAGTGGAACTTTCTCGATCAGGATTTGCTGACCTGGTGGATGACCAAGGAAAACTTTGATCAGGTCATGCAGCACTTCCTTATATTGCGTACCTCTCTGGAACCTCAGGCCTGCTCACTGGCGGCGGCCAATGCCAGCCATCAGCAAACCGCACGACTGGCTGAACTGATGGCGGAAATGCGCGCCCTGCATATCCAGTTCGACCGGGAGCACTGGATCCAGGTGGATACCCAATTCCACCAGCTGATCTATGAAGCCAGCGGCAACCCATTTCTGACCTCGTTTGCCAATCTGTTCAGTTCGGTATATCAAAGTTACTTCCGCGCCATCACCGGCAACGAAGTGATTAAGCTCCAGCACCATCAGGCCATCGTCGATGCGATACTCGCCGGTGAAAGCGCAGCGGCATTAACCGCCTGCCAGGTTTTGCTTAGAGAGAAAGACTAACGCCCCTACTTATATATAGAAGAAGATGAAAGGGACGAAGACGACAGTTAACCGGAACTCACAATGACTAAATCCGCGCGCAGTATGGCAGGGCTACCCTGGATCGCCGCCATGGCGTTCTTTATGCAGGCACTGGACGCCACCATCCTCAATACGGCGTTGCCGGCGATAGCTCAAAGTCTTGAGCGTTCACCGCTGGCGATGCAGTCGGCGGTGATCAGCTATACCCTGACGGTAGCGATGCTGATCCCGGTCAGCGGCTGGCTGGCGGATCGCTTCGGTACCCGCCGGGTGTTTATCGTCGCGGTTTCTCTGTTTACTCTCGGTTCGCTGCTGTGTGCACTTTCTCCGACGTTAAGCCTGTTGGTAACGTCTCGAGTCATTCAGGGCGTCGGCGGAGCGATGATGATGCCGGTGGCGCGCCTGGCTCTGCTGCGCGCCTACCCACGCAGCGAACTGTTGCCGGTGCTGAACTTCGTAACCATGCCGGGGCTGGTTGGGCCGATCATGGGGCCGATGCTGGGCGGCTGGCTGGTGACCTACGCCACCTGGCACTGGATTTTCCTTATCAATATCCCGATTGGCCTGCTCGGTATCTTCTATGCGCGTAAATATATGCCGGACTTTACTACCCCCAAACGGCGCTTCGATTTTATGGGCTTTATGCTGTTTGGGCTGAGCCTGGTACTGGTTTCCACCGGGCTTGAGCTGTTTGGCGAGCAGGTACTTGCCAGCTATATCTCGCTGGGTATTTTACTCAGTGGGGTCGTGATGCTGTTCGGCTACATCGTTCATGCTCGCAGGCACCCTCAACCGCTGATTGGCCTGGACCTGTTCCAGACGCGAACCTTCTCGGTGGGGATTGCCGGTAACGTAGCCTCACGGCTGGGGACCGGCTGCGTGCCGTTCCTGATGCCACTGATGTTGCAGGTGGGTTTCGGTTACTCGGCGATTATTGCCGGTTGCATGATGGCGCCGACGGCGGTCGGTTCATTGATGGCCAAATCCACCGTCACTCAGGTGCTGCGTTGGTTCGGCTATCGTAAAACTCTGGTGGGCATCACCATGATTATCGGCGTGCTGATTGCCCAGTTCGCGCTGCAAAGCCCGGGGATGCCGCTGTGGCTGATGATCCTGCCGTTGTTCGTGCTGGGGATGGCGATGTCTACGCAATTCACCGCCATGAATACCATCAGCCTGGCAGATTTGAACGATGCCAATGCCAGCTCCGGCAACAGCGTGCTGGCAGTGACTCAACAGCTTTCTATTAGCTTCGGGGTGGCGATCAGCGCGGCGGTGCTGCGTTTCTATCAAACCATGTCACCGGGAACCATGGTCGATCACTTCCACTACACCTTTATTACCATGGGGATTGTCACCGTGGCCTCGGCGTTTGTGTTTATGCTGCTGAGAAGAAAGGACGGCCGTAACCTGATCAGTGGCCAGGACCCGAAAAAACCGGTTAAAACTGCAGGCTAACGGTAACCGACAGAAGCACGCTCCACCAGCTCAGGGGTCAACACCAGAACCTGGGCTGCGCGTTCCGGATTCTGCAGGCGGTTAATCAGCGTATCAATCGCCAATTCCCCCAGTGAATCTTTCGGTTGGTGAATGGTGCTTAACGGTGGCGCCAGATATTTGGCCAGTTCTATATCATCGTAGCCCATCACCGCCATATCCTGCGGCACCGACAAGCCGGCCTGATAAAGCGCCTGATAGGCACCTACGGCTACCGCATCGTTACCGGCGAATACCGCATGCGGGGGTTCAGCCAGTGCCAGCAGTTGCTTCATGGCATCCACGCCGCCTTCAAATTCAAAATCGCAGTGCACTTCGTACCCCGGCAAGACGGCCAACCCGGCGCGCTGCATGGCTCGACGGTAGCCCTCCAACCGATGGCGGGCGGTAGTTTTATCCTGTGGGCCGGCGATGCAGGCAATCTTGCGATATCCACGGGCGATCAGGTGATCGGTCGCCATCTCACCACCCAGCAGCGAGTTATCCTGAATGATATCGTTGGCCCCTTCGAACGGCGCCCAATCCATCATGACTATCGGCAACGAAGGATAGCGGCTCAGCGCGTCCTGCGATGGCCGATGATTTTCGGTACACATCAACAGCAAGCCATCGACGCGCTTTTGCAGCAGCGTCTCCATGTTGCGATTCATGCGTGCGGCATCTTCTTCGGTATTGCACAGGATCAGGCTGTAACCACGCTCATAGCAACTGCGCTCAACGCCACGCACAACTTCGGCATAAAACGGGTTATTGCTGGAGGTCACCAGCATGCCAATGGTGCGCGTCTGGTTCAGTTTGAGGCTACGCGCCAGTGCAGAAGGCGCATAGTTCAGTTGTTCAACGGCCGCCATGACTTTGGCCCGCACGCTGTCGCTGACAAAGCGATTGTCATTAATGACGTGCGAGACCGTCGAGGTTGAAACGCCCGCCAGGCGGGCGACGTCTTTCATGGTGGCCAAGGGGATTACTCCTGCTGCTGCAAGAAGGTGTCGATCTCTTCGCGCCAGGGTACGGAAGGCTGCGCGCCAGGACGAGTCACCGCAATGGCTGCTGCCGCATGGGCAAATCGTACCGCCTCTGCCATGGTTTTGCCTTCCAGCAGCGCTGTGACCAGCGCCCCATTGAAAGTATCGCCGGCGGCGATGGTGTCTACCGCTTTAACCCTGAAGCCAGGTACCAGCTTACCCTTGCCGTTCTCACTCAGCCAAACGCCACGGCTGCCAAGGGTGATGATCACCGTGGCAATGCCTTTATCATGCAAAGCCTGTGCGGCACGCGCGGCGTCATCATCATTATTGACCGCAATACCGGTCAGGCGCTGGGCTTCGGTTTCGTTTGGCGTAATCATATCGATCATTGCCAATAATTCGTCCGGCAGTTCACGGGCCGGCGCAGGATTGAGGATCACCTGAGTCTGATGCTGTTTCGCCAGGCCGGCAGCGGCGATAACCGTCTCCAGCGGCGACTCGAGCTGCATTAACAGCGCGTCGGCATCGATCACTTTTTGCTGATAGCGAGCCAGATAATCGGGAGTCACTGCGGCATTGGCGCCGGCATCAATGCCGATCACGTTCTCGCCTTCAGCATTGACAAAAATCAGCGCGACGCCGGTAGTGTTTTCGGCAATCGCCTCTATTGGTTGGGTATCAATGCGATCGGTCGCCAGCTGCTGACGAATGCGTTCGCCGATGTCATCAGCGCCCACGCAGGCGATAAAAGCGATATCCGCGCCGCTGCGCCCTGCTGCCACCGCCTGGTTGGCGCCTTTGCCGCCAAACGCCACTTTATACTGCTTCCCGATCACCGTTTCGCCCGGTTGGGGAAACTGCTCAATATTAAGGATATGGTCGGCATTGATACTGCCCAGAACCACCAGCTTACCTGTTGCCATCGCATTGATTCCTGAATTGCGCGCCATCATAAACGCCCCGTTTTGATGGCGCTTGGTGCTACAGAGTGTTATTTGGTGACCAGCTTGAGATCAACCGGGATAGTGGCCGGCACTTTTTCGCCTTTCAACACTTTATCCGCCGTTTCAACACCAATCACACCGATCTGATCCGGGCGTTGTGCCACGGTCGCTGCCAGTTTGCCGCCTTCAACCGCTTTCACGCCGTCAGCGGTGCCGTCGAAGCCTACCACGACCACGTCTGTTTTACCGGCGGTTTGCAGCGCACGCAGTGCTCCCAGCGCCATTTCATCGTTCTGGGCAAACACCGCCTGCACGTCCGGATGAGCGGTCAGCAGGTTCTGCATCACGTTCAGGCCTTTGGTACGGTCAAAATCTGCCGGCTGGCTGGCCAGTAGTTTAAATTTGTTCTGATCCAGCGACTGTTTGAAGCCTTCGCCACGTTCACGGGCGGCGGAGGTACCGGCGATGCCTTCCAGTTGGATCACTTTAGCGTCTGCGCCCACTTTCTTGGCAATAAAGTCACCGGCCATTTTACCGCCGACGCGGTTATCCGAAGCGATGTGGCTGACTACTTCACCTTTGCTTGCCACACGGTCCAGGGTGATAACCGGGATCTTGGCCTGGTTGGCCATCTTGATGGCGTTGCCGACCGCATCAGAATCGGTTGGGTTAATCAGCAACAACTTGGGTGCCTGCACCATCAGGTCCTGTACGTTCGCCAGTTCTTTCGCCGGGTTGTTTTGCGAGTCCAGCACCACCAGGTTGTAACCCAGCTTATTGGCTTCCTGCTGTGCGCCCTCTTTCATTGAGACAAAGAACGGGTTATTCAGGGTAGAAACCACCAGCGCGATGGTGTCTTTAGCCAACGCGTTAGCACTCAGGGTGGCGCTCAGCGCGAAGGCTGAAGCCAGAATTGCCAGTTTTTTCATTTTCATCATCGTGATTCCTGTAGGGGGAGGTTATTTGTTGCTTTTGTTCTCTACCAGAACCGCCAGCAGTATTACCACTGCCTTCACGATCATTTGGTAGTACGAAGAAACACCCAGTAAATTCAGACCGTTGTTCAGAAAGCCAAGGATCAGCGCCCCGATCAACGTACCAACAATGCGGCCCTTGCCACCGGCCAGGCTGGTACCACCCAGCACCACCGCGGCAATGGCATCCAACTCATAGCCGGTACCGGCCGTTGGCTGCGCGGAAGACAGGCGCGCGACTTCAATCACCCCCGCCAGTGCCGCCAGCAGTCCACAAAGCGAATAAACGATAATCTTCACTTTATCAACGCTGATACCGGACAGACGGGTCGCCGCTTCGTTACCGCCCAGGGCATAAATATAACGACCCAGACGGGTATGGTGCAGCATGTACCAGGCGGCAATAAACACGATCGCCATGATCCAGATCGGGGTGGGAACGCCCAGAGGACGGCCGATGCCGAACCAGCCGAAGGTATCGGCCACGTCGGTAAAGCCGGTATTCACCGGACTGCCGTTGGTGTACACCATGGTGACACCGCGCAACAGCAGCATCATCACCAAAGTAGCGATAAACGCCTGCACCTTGCCTTTGGCTACGATCACCCCGGTACAGGCGCCGACTGCCGCCCCCAATGCCAGAGCAGCCGCCACGGCTACCACCGCGTTAATTTCGAAACCGACGATCGATGCCGCCACCGCGCCGGTCAGCGCCAGCAGCGATCCCACCGACAAATCGATGCCAGAAGTGAGGATCACCAACGTCATCCCCACCGCCATTATGGCGTTCACCGAGGTTTGCTGCAGAATATTGAACAGGTTATTTACGGTGAAGAAATTCGGGCTCATTGAAGAGACCACGGCGATCAGCACCAGCAGAGCAATCAGTGATTTTTGCTCTAACAGCCACTCTTTACTGAACCAGCGTTTTGCCGCACTCTGGGAACTCATATCTGATTACTCCTGCTTTACGCCGTATTGCTTGCCAACGGCCGCAGCCATCAACGCTTCCTGGGTGGCCTGTTCAATCGGGAACTCACCGCTGAGATGTCCTTCGTGCATCACCAGGATGCGGTCACTCATGCCCAGCACCTCCGGCATTTCCGAAGACACCAGAATGATGCTCAGCCCTTCCTGCTTGAACTGGTTGATTAACTGATAGATTTCTTTTTTTGCGCCAACATCGACGCCGCGTGTCGGCTCATCGAGGATCAACACCTTTGGCCGCGTCATCAGGCCACGGGCGATCGCCACTTTCTGTTGGTTACCGCCGGAGAGCAGGCCAATAGGCTGTTCCATCGACGGCGTCTTGATATTGAACAAACGGATGAAGTCGCCCACCGCCTGTTGCTCTTCGGCCTGTTTCAGGCTGCCACCGGCACGGCTGAAATAGCGCAGCGCCGTCAGCGACATGTTTTCCTTCACCGACATCCCCAGCACCAGGCCATCGCGCTTACGGTCTTCGGAGATATACACAATGCCGTTCGCCAGGCCGTCCTGCGGAGAATGGGTAACCACCGGGCGGCCATCGAGGCTGACGGTACCGGATTTGCGCGGCGCGGCACCGTAGATAATTTTCATCAGTTCGGTACGCCCGGCGCCCATCAGCCCGGCCACGCCAAGAATTTCGCCCCGGTACAGGGTAAAGCTGACGTCATCCACACCCGGGCCGGAAACCTGGCTGACCTCCAGTCGCTTTTCACCGCGCGGCTGATTCAGACGTGGATACTGTTCTTCCAGCTTGCGGCCGACCATCATTTCTATCAGTGAATCTTCCTGCAGCTCGCTGACCGGCCGCTCGGCAATAAACTGCCCGTCACGAAACACCGTGACGTCGTCGCAAATTTCAAAAATCTCTTTCAGGCGATGCGAAATATAAACAATGCCGCGCCCTTCGGCCTTCAGCTCGTTGATCACTTTAAATAAAGAGGCGGTTTCAGTGTCGGTTAGCGCATCCGTCGGTTCATCCATAATGATCACTTTGGATTCGAAGCTCAGCACCTTGGCGATTTCCACCATCTGCTGATCACCGATCGACAGCTCGCCCACCAGCCGGTGGCTGCTGTAACTCAGGTTTAACCGCGCCAACAGTTTGTCGGCTTCGGCATACATGCGCTTCCAGTCGATGCGGCCGATACGGTTAACAAATTCGCGCCCGAGGAAGATGTTTTCCGCGATCGTCAACTGTGGGATCAGGTTCAGTTCCTGATGGATAATGCCAATACCCGCTTCTTGTGAATCCTTTGGCCCGTTGAATGCCACCTCTTTACCGAGAAAATACTGACTGCCGGCATCCTTGTTATAAATCCCGGTCAGCACTTTCATCATGGTGGACTTCCCGGCACCGTTTTCCCCCACCAGCGCCATTACCTTGCCGGGATAAACGCTGAGTGCGGCGCCGGAAAGCGCCTTCACGCCGGGAAAGGCTTTATCGATCCCTTTCAGTTGCAGTAAAGGTTGCATAAATGCCTCAGAAAGTTACGCCGGCGCAGAGGATCACATTCGCGTACGGCGAGCATTCCCCGCTGCGGATCACTGCCCGGCTATGTTCAGTTTGCGCTTTGAACGCACTGTGGCTGATATAGCTCACGCTGATGGTATTACCCTGGTGTTGGCCAAGTTCGGTCAGTTGAGCCAACAACGCACGATGGAGCTGCGGATTTTGTTTAACTATCTCTTCCGCCAGAATGGCGCTCTCTACCTGCATTTCCTGCGTAACCACCCCGAGTACCTGCAAAAACGTCGGCACACCCTGGGTCAGCGCCAGATCGATACGCTGCGTTGCCGCCGGAATAGGCAGCCCTGCATCACAGATGGTGATCTGGTCGGTATGGCCGAGGCGGGAAACCACGGCAGAAACATCAGCATTGAGCAGCACGCCTTTTTTCATCTTTTTCTTCTCACTCCACCAGCGAAACGTTTCGCTTGTGTCTGGAGTTTAAAAAAACGCCAACAGAAGGCAACCGGGACGGTGCAGAAATGTGATCGCCATCGAAACGTTTCGCTCGTGTTACCGAGAACATAAACAGAAAGGGCCCAGCGGTTGCTGAGCCCTTGGGGGACGTTAAATCTCGACCTGGGTTCCCAGTTCGATCACCCTATTGGGTGGGATCTCAAACTGGTCCGGCGCACGCAGCGCGTTACGGCTCAGCGCGATAAACAGCTTGCCGCGCAGGAACAGGTACCAAGGCCGTTTGGTCAGGATTAACGACTCGTGCGACATAAAGAACGAGGTTTCCGTCATCCGGCACGGCAGCCCTTCCAGCCCACAGCGGTGGAACACTTCCTCCACGTTCGGCGTTTCACGCCAGCCGTAGCTGGCCACCACCCGCCAGAAGGTCGGCGAAAGCTGTTCGATGGTCACCCGCCGCACGTTGTGGACGTAAGGTGCGTCTTCAGTGCGCAGTGTCAACAGCACCACTCGCTCATGCAGCACCTTGTTGTGTTTCAGGTTATGCAACAGCGCAAAAGGGATCACGTTGATGGCACGCGACATAAAGACCGCAGTCCCCGGCACCCGTACCGGCGGAGATTTCTCCAGTGAGGCGATCATTGCCTCGAGAGAGTTACCGTGCTCGTGCATGCGGCGCAGCAGGCGGAAACGCTCGCTCTTCCAGGTGGTCATGATGATGAACATCACCAGTGCCAGCAGCAACGGCAACCAACCGCCAGAGAACAGCTTCAAGGCGTTGGCGGAGAACATCGGCACATCGATAATCAGCAAGACAGCCAGAATGCCGACGGCGAAGAAACGGTTCCAGTGCCAATTTTTGATCGCCACCGAGGTCACCAGAATACTGGTCAATACCATGGTGCCGGTCACGGCAATACCGTATGCCGCCGCCAGATTGCTGGAGTGTTCGAAACCAATAATCACCAGCACGACCGCGATATACAGCGTCCAGTTGATCACCGGGATATAGATTTGACCGGATTCCATCTCCGAAGTATGGATGATGCGCATCGGTGACAGATATCCCAGACGCACTGCCTGGCGAGTCAGCGAGAACACGCCGGAGATCACCGCCTGTGAGGCGATAACCGTGGCCAGCGTTGCCAGAATCAATAGTGGGACCAGCGCCCAATCCGGTGCCAGCAGGAAGAACGGATTCTTGATCGCCTCCGGATTTTTCAGCAGTAAGGCACCCTGGCCGAAGTAATTCAGCACCAGCGAAGGCAGCACCACGGTGAACCAGGCCAGACGAATAGGGAATTTGCCAAAGTGACCCATGTCGGCGTACAGCGCCTCAACGCCGGTGATCGACAGCACTACCGCACCCAGAGCAAAGAACGACACCTTCTTATATTCGATAAAGAAGTTCAGCGCCCATTTCGGGTTTAACGCCTGCAGCACTTCCGGGTTGGCCATGATGCTACGTGCCCCCAGCACCGCCAGAACGATAAACCACAGCAGCATGACCGGCGCAAACAGCTTGCCGACGCTGCCAGTACCGTGCTTTTGGATGGCAAACAGCAGGGTCAAAACCAGAATCGACAGCGGGACGATATAGCCATCAAGCGACGGCGCGGCAATTTCCAGGCCTTCTATCGCCGACATCACCGATATCGCCGGGGTGATCACCACCTCGCCATAGAAGAAGCTGCCGCCAATCAGACCCAGGATCACCAATATGGACGTTGTCCGCGCCGAAGTATGGCGCCCGGCCAGCGACATCAGCGTCAGTATCCCCCCTTCACCGGCGTTATCCGCCCGCATGACGTAGGTAAGGTACTTGAGGGAAACAATGATGATTAACATCCAGAAAATCAGCGAAAGAAAGCCAAAAACCACATCTGGACGAACATCGAAGCCGTAATGGCCGGAGAAACACTCTCGGAGAGTATAGAGAGGGCTGGTGCCGATATCACCGTAAACCACCCCAATTGCCGCCAGGGTTACCGCCGATAAGGACTGTTTATGCTCTGTGCTCATAATTCGTTTCTTTATTAGAACATCCGTTAGCGATGCATCCGCATCAGCCAAAGATACGGGCTCTAAGATCCGTTACGCCCACTAAAAGGCGCACAGTATGCACGATTTATACTGCTTGCCTATCCTTATATCAGACCTTAAAAATAAACAAAATGTGAACCAGCCACCCTTTTGATAATAGAAAGATTTTACTAATCAACAAGCTATACCATTAAAAATAATGGTGGTTTATCATCGGATTATCCACCAAGATTGGCTAACTCTCGGACAACACGACAATAATATGGCGCCATCATCACTTCTGGCAGAACGGATATCCCGCCTCAGCAGCGCGCTGGAGAGCGGTCTTTATGAACGGCAGGAAGCAATTCGCCTGTGTTTGCTGGCGGCACTCAGCGGTGAAAGCGTGTTTCTGCTTGGCCCACCGGGCATTGCCAAAAGCCTGATTGCCCGCCGGTTAAAATTCGCCTTTCGCAGCGCGCGCTCGTTTGAATATCTAATGACGCGCTTTTCAACGCCGGAAGAAGTCTTCGGCCCATTATCTATCCAGGCTTTAAAAGATGAAGGGCGCTACCAACGCCTGACCGCCGGCTATCTGCCCGAGGCGGAAATCGTCTTTCTGGACGAAATCTGGAAGGCCGGTCCGGCGATCCTCAATACCCTGCTGACGGCGATTAACGAACGCCGTTTCCGAAACGGTAATAACGAAGAACCGATCCCTCTGCGGCTGCTGGTCACCGCCTCCAACGAACTGCCGGAAGCCGACAACAGTCTGGAAGCCTTGTATGACCGCATGTTGATACGCCTGTGGTTGGATAAAGTGCAGGATAAACAGAATTTCCGCTCACTGCTGGTCAGCCGCCAGAACGAGAATGAAAACCCGGTGCCCGAAGCACTGAGCATCAGTGACGAGGAATATCACCAGTGGCAGCCGCAGATCGACAAAATCAAGCTGCCTGAAAATTGCTTTGAACTGATATTCCAACTGCGCCAACGGCTCGATGCGCTGGAAAGTGCCCCATACGTTTCCGATCGTCGCTGGAAAAAAGCGCTGCGACTGTTGCAGGCCTGTGCCTTCTTCAGCGGTCGCGACGCCGTAGCGCCGATCGACCTGCTGCTGCTGAAAGACTGCCTGTGGCACGACCTCAGCTCACTGAAACTGCTGCAACAGCAAGTTGAGCAGTTGCTAAGCGAGTCGGCCTATCAACAGCAAACGTTGCTGATCCAACTGCAACAGATCCATACCCGCTGGCTGCAGCATCAACAACAGCAGAGCGACAGTCAGGCGATCGCCTTGGTAAAAAAGGGCGGCATGTTCAGCAGAAAGCCCCAGTTTGCCCTGGCAACACCGCTCGGTACCGGCACCCTGACCCTGTTGCTGCAAAAACCGCTGCAACTGCATGATATTCAGGTCAACCATCTGAGTATTGAAAACAGCGCGCTGGAAAACTGGCTGCAAAAAGGCGGCGACGTGCGCGCCAAGCTGAACGGCATTGGCTTCGCTCAGCAGATTGACCTGGAAGTCGATGAGCAACTGCATCTGACGGTGTTGGACGTTAGCCGCCAACCCTCTCTACTGGCCCAGCCCGGCAAACAGACCAGCGGCACGCCGCAGGCAATGCTGGACGAAATGGATCAGTTGGCGCAGCGCCTGGCAGAACAGCGTCGGTTGTTCAGTCAGCATCAGCCCTGCCTGTTTACCCCTGCCGCCAGGCTGGCAAACATTGAGGCCAGCCTGCTGCAGGTGGCGGAACAAATCAAACAGCAGCACCAGCAAATGCGCGGCCAGTAATTATGCTCAGCCTGGAAACTCTCGATCTGCTGCTGGCGATCACCGAAGGTGAGCTGATCGAGGAGATGATCATCGGCATGCTGGCGGCGCCGCAGCTGTCGATCTTCTTCAAAAAGTTTCCGGCCATCCGCCGGGCGCTGGATCGCGACCTGCCGCGCTGGAAGCTACAGCTGAAAGAGCGCCTGCATGAAGCCATGGTGCCGCCCGCGCTGGCGCAGGAATTCTATCGTTATCAACAGTGCCAGCTAGAGAACAACTCCCAGTTCTTCCATAACCTCAATGACACCCTGGATCTGCTGCGCCAGCTGGTTTCCCCCTTTTATGAGCAGGCGCGCTCACTGGTGGACGCCGCCGATCTGCCCAACCATCCGCTGGATGACAGTTTCCAAACCCTGTTTCTGCAGCGCTGGCGCATCAGCCTGACGCTGCAGGCCACTATGATGCATCACCAATTGCTGGAACAGGAACGCGAACAGCTGCTGGCGGAGCTGCAGGAACGTCTGGCGCTGAGTGGTGCACTGGAGCCGCTGCTGTCGGAAAACGACACCGCTGCCGGGCGACTGTGGGATATGAGTAAAGGCCATCTGCAACGGGGTGACTATCAACGGCTGGTGGAATACGGCAATTTCTTGCAGCAGCAACCGGAACTGAAAAAGCTGGCGCAGCAGCTTGGGCGTAGCTATCAGGCCAAGGCGGTGCAACAGCAGGATGCCTTGCCGGAGCCGTTCCGCGTAATGGTGCAGGTGCCGGCCACGCTGCCGGAAGAGGTCAGCGGCATTCACCAGAGCGATGATATTCTGCGCCTGCTGCCACCCGAGTTGGTCACGCTGGGCATTGAAGAACTGGAGTTTGAGTTTTACCGCCGCCTGCTGGAAAAACGGCTATTGAGCTATCGTCTGCAGGGCGATGTCTGGCAGGAACAGATCCATATCCGCCAGGTCACTCACCAGCAGCAGGATCAACAACCTCGCGGGCCGTTTATTGTCTGTGTGGATACTTCAGGGTCGATGGGCGGTTTCAACGAGCAGTGCGCCAAGGCTTTCTGTCTGGCGTTGTTGCGCATTGCGCTGGCGGATAACCGCCGCTGCTACATCATGCTGTTTGCCAACCAGATAGTGCATTACGAACTGACTGCCGCCAGCGGTATTGAGCAGGCGGTGCGCTTTCTCGGCCAGCATTTTCGCGGCGGTACCGATCTGGCGGCCTGCCTGAATGCCACGTTGAGCAAAATGACGGAAAGCGGCTGGTTCGACGCCGACGCGGTGATCATTTCTGACTTTATTGCCCAGCGATTGCCGGAAGAGGTAATAAAGAAGGTGAAACAACAGCAGCAAAACCACCAGCAGCGCTTTCACGCAGTGGCGATGTCCAACTACGGCAAGCCCGGTATCATGCGCATCTTCGATCATATCTGGCGCTTTGATACCGGGTTAAAAAGCCGCTTAATGCGCCGCTGGCGGCGCTGAGTTACAGCAACCCTTCTACCGCTTCACGCACCTGCGGTGACCACACGCCGCACTGTACCTGCCCGATATGCGACAGTTGCAGCAACAGCATCACCAGGCGTGACTGTCCTATTCCGCCACCGATAGTTTGCGGCATCTCGCCACGCAGCAGTGACTGATGCCATTCCAGCGCCAGGCGATCTTCATCACCGGTCTGTGCCAATTGGCGTTTCAGCGCGCTGGCGTCAACGCGGATCCCCATCGAAGAAAGCTCGAAGGCGTCCTGCAGCACCGGGTTCCATACCAGGATGTCACCGTTCAGGCCAGCCAGCCCTGCAGCTGCTGGGGTGGTCCAGTCATCATAATCCGGCGCACGCACATCGTGTGATTTGCCGTGCGACAATTTGCCACCAATCCCCATCAGGAATACCGCGCCCAGCTCTTTAGCAATCGCCCGCTCACGGCCTTTGGCATCCAGCTCTGGGTAGCGTTGCAGCAGGGTTTCGCTGTGCACAAAATGGATTTGCTCCGGCAGGAACGGCGTTAAGCCGTATTCGCGGCTCACTTCCCCTTCTGTAGCCTTAATCGCCGCATAAATGCTGCGCACGGTGCTTTCGAGGTAATCCTGGTTGCGTTCGCCATCACCCATCACCCTCTCCCAGTCCCATTGATCAACGTAGACCGAATGGATGGCGCTCAGACGATCTTCGTCCGGACGCAGTGCTTTCATATGGGTATACAGGCCTTCACCGGCGCCAAAGTCGTAGCTGCCCAGTGTTTTACGCTTCCATTTGGCCAGCGAGTGCACCACTTCGAAGGTGGCGTCCGGCAGGGTTTTCACCTTTACCTGTACCGCTTTCTCGCTGCCGGACAGGTTGTCCTGGGTACCGTCACCCAAACGGCTGAGGATTGGCGCCTGCACTTCAATCAGGCCAAGCTGTTGCTCCAACTGGCGGGAGAAAAAGGATTTAACCAGGCTGATTTGTTGTTGTTTTTGAATAAATTGTTTTTTCATTGCCGTATCTCTTATAAACCTGTCTCGTTGCCAACGATTAAGCAACAGAACGGCACCACAATTCAATATCCACTAATCAATATTGCCTTTTCACTTTTAATCGTTCATTTTGATGCGGTAATAATTCAACAATCAGCAATTAGTGGGGGATTAAATGGCTGAAAATTATCAGATCGATAATCTCGATCGCGGCATCCTTAATGCCTTGATGGAAAACGCGCGCACGCCTTATGCCGAACTGGCGAAGAACTTTGCCGTCAGCCCCGGCACCATTCATGTGCGAGTGGAGAAGATGAAACAGGCCGGTATCATCACCGGCGCGCGGGTAGACGTGAACCCCAAACGCCTGGGTTACGACGTCTGCTGTTTTATCGGCATTATATTAAAGAGTGCCAAAGACTATCCTTCTGCACTGAAAAAGCTTGAAAGCCTGGAGGAAGTGGTCGAGGCCTATTACACCACCGGCCACTACAGCGTGTTTATCAAGGTGATGTGCCGCTCGATAGATGCGTTGCAACAAGTACTTATCAACAAGATCCAGACGATTGACGAGATCCAGTCAACTGAAACCCTGATCTCGCTGCAGAACCCCATCATGCGTACCATCACCCCCTAGCCAACTATTTACTATACCCATATTATCCACAGGTAGATCCCAGCCGATTCACAGCGTACAATGCTGCCACTTTGAGAAGGCTGGGATCATTCATTTCATGGCAGACATTACTCTGATCAGTGGCAGTACGCTTGGCAGTGCCGAGTACGTAGCCGAGCACCTGGCTGAAAAGCTGGAGGCCGCAGGCTTTACGACCGAGACGCTGCACGGCCCTGAATTGGATGAACTGACTCTGTCCGGACGCTGGCTGGTGGTGTCTTCGACCCATGGCGCCGGGGATTTACCGGATAACCTGCAACCGCTGCTGGAACAAATAGAAGAACAGCTTCCTGACTTGTCTCAGGTGCAGTTCGGCGCAGTCGGTTTGGGCAGCTCTGAATACGATACTTTCTGTGGTGCGATCCAACGGATCGACGATCTTCTGATTGCTCGTGGAGCGAAAAGGATCGGCGATCGGCTCGAGATCGACGTGACTGAACACGAAATTCCTGAGGATCCAGCCGAGGAATGGGTGAAAAATTGGATTAATTTACTCTAATTTGTTCAAAGATCACCCGAACGATTGTGGATAACTAAGCTTAAAAGCAGGGTAAAACCGGTAGTTATCCCAATAACAACCTTAGGTCGCTTTTTGTCCTGTGCATAACATGCCATTTAGATCCCAGCTTATAAGCCGTAGGATCACCGATCATTCACAGCTAACGATCCTCCTTAATTAGCTGATCTCAATCGCGAATAATCACTTATCCACAGAAGATCGCGATCCTAATAAGAGATCTAATAAAGAGATCTTTAAATAAAAAGATCTTCTTTTAATTACTCAAGGATCCTGACCACTTGGTCGATCGACTAAACTTGAGTAGAATCCTCCACCCCAGGGCAAACAACGATCGTTCGCAATACGACGAGGTGCAGTTCCATGTTTTATCCAGAGCAATTTGACGTCATCATCATCGGTGGTGGCCATGCCGGTACCGAAGCCGCTATGGCTGCGGCACGTATGGGACGTCAGACTTTATTACTGACTCACAATATCGATACGCTGGGGCAAATGTCTTGCAACCCGGCGATTGGCGGTATTGGTAAGGGGCATCTGGTTAAGGAAATTGATGCACTTGGCGGCCTGATGGCCACGGCGATCGACCATGCGGGTATCCAGTTTAGGATACTAAACGCCAGTAAAGGCCCTGCGGTACGAGCCACCCGAGCTCAGGCTGACCGGGTACTGTATCGCCAAGCGGTACGTACTGCCCTGGAGAACCAGCCCAATCTGATGATCTTCCAGCAGCCAGTCGAAGATCTGATCGTGGAAAACGATCGCGTTGTCGGTGCCGTGACCCAAATGGGACTGAAATTCCGCGCCAAGGCGGTGGTATTGACCGTAGGGACCTTCCTGGACGGCAAGATCCATATTGGCCTGGAGAACTACAGCGGTGGCCGTGCCGGAGATCCGCCATCGATCTCGCTTTCACAGCGACTGCGTGAATTGCCTTTGCGTGTTAACCGACTGAAAACCGGCACACCGCCGCGTATCGATGCCCGCAGCATAGATTTCAGCGTATTGGCACCTCAACACGGTGATACGCCGATCCCGGTGTTCTCGTTCATGGGCAACGCCGGGCAACATCCTGAGCAAATGGCGTGTTACATCACCTACACCAATGAAAAAACCCATGATGTGATCCGTAATAACCTCGATCGCAGCCCGATGTATGCCGGGATCATCGAAGGGATCGGGCCGCGTTACTGCCCGTCGATCGAAGACAAGGTGATGCGTTTTGCCGATCGTAACGCGCACCAGATCTTCCTCGAGCCGGAAGGCCTGACCAGCAATGAAATTTATCCAAACGGCATCTCCACCAGCCTGCCGTTTGACGTACAGATGCAGATCGTTCGTTCGATGGAAGGCATGCAGAATGCCCGAATCATTCGACCTGGCTATGCCATCGAATACGATTTCTTCGATCCTCGTGATTTGAAGCCGACACTGGAAAGCAAATTTATTCAGGGCCTGTTCTTTGCCGGACAGATCAACGGCACTACCGGTTACGAAGAAGCGGCTGCACAGGGTCTGTTGGCCGGTCTGAATGCCGGACGCTACGCCAATGAAGACGAAGGCTGGTCGCCACGCCGCGATCAGGCTTATCTGGGCGTGCTGGTGGACGACCTCAGCACCCTGGGTACCAAAGAGCCGTACCGCATGTTCACTTCACGTGCCGAATACCGCCTGATGTTGCGTGAAGACAATGCCGATCTGCGCCTGACGGAAAAAGGCCGCGAACTGGGCCTGGTGGACGATGCCCGCTGGGCACGCTTTAGCGAAAAGCTCGAGCACATCGAACAGGAACGTCAGCGCCTGCGTGACATCTGGATGCATCCGCACTCTGAAAACGTCGAGCAGGTGAACGCGCTGCTGAAAGCACCGCTGTCGCGTGAGGCCAACGGTGAAGAACTGCTGCGCCGCCCGGAAATGGATTACACCCAATTGACCTCCGTCGCGGCATTTGCACCGCCGCTGGCCGATACCCAGGCCGCCGAGCAGGTTGAGATCCAGGTAAAATACGAAGGTTATATTGCTCGTCAGCAGGAAGAGATCGAAAAACAGCAGCGCAATGAGAACACCGTGCTGCCGTTGGATCTCGATTACCAACAGGTTTCCGGTCTGTCGAATGAAGTGATCGCCAAGTTGAATGACCACAAGCCGAACTCGATCGGCCAAGCGTCACGCATTTCTGGTATTACGCCGGCGGCGATCTCCATTCTGCTGATTTGGCTGAAAAAGCAGGGGCTGCTGCGCCGCAGCGCATAAATCCTGTTTTGGGCGACCGTTTGTTTATTTGATAAGCAAACGGCCGCTGACATCGTTTCAGGCCTGAATTATTATGGTCACCTTCTTGGGCAGCCCTACCTGGCTTGCCGTTGTGCGCCAGTCTAAGGACTCATTGTGCAGAAAAAATTAGATTCGTTGCTCAAAGCGGCAGGCATTACGCTTCCCGATCAGCAAAAACAGCAGTTGCTGGGCTATGTCGGCATGCTGGATAAGTGGAACAAGGCGTATAACCTCACTTCGGTGCGCGATCCGCAGCAAATGCTGGTTCGCCATATTCTCGACAGCATCGTGGTCAACCCGCATCTGCAGGGCAACCGATTTATCGACGTGGGCACCGGCCCTGGCCTGCCAGGCATTCCACTGGCGATTGTTCGTCCTGATTCCCATTTCACTTTGCTGGACAGCCTGGGTAAGCGTGTACGCTTCCTGCGTCAGGTGCAGCATGAACTGGGCCTGACCAACGTTGAGCCGGTGCAGAGCCGCGTTGAGGAGTTCCCTGCCGAGCCGCCGTTTGACGGTGTCATCAGCCGTGCCTTCGCCTCGCTGCAGGATATGCTGTCTTGGTGCCATCATTTGCCGGCAAAAGGGCAGGGGCGTTTCTACGCGCTGAAAGGAGTGCGTCCAGACGAAGAGCTGACGCAGTTGCCGGAAGGTATCGAGTTGGAGTCGGTCGTTCGTCTGCAGGTACCGGAACTCGAAGGTGAACGTCATCTGGTAGTTCTTAAGGCAAACTGAGTTTGTTTTTGATCAAGTAAGCACGAATTAAAAGATAGTGGCAGTAGTTAAAGTAAGCAGGCTAATTAATGGGTGGTTTTTTTAGTTAATTTACTTTTTATTAACACAAAAATAGCCACCAATTGGCGACAATAGGGTAATTGCAGATCGTAATAGTTACGTTAGCAACCATAAGTGAAGGATCTTGCTTTGCTGCTAATGTTAATTAGCTGTTGGAATATTATCCCTGAAGCTGTCAATAAAAGGTTTTTAGTGGGTAGACGGATTGTTTTTGAACAGTTAACTTGTAATATTCTGATTTATAATATCTTTTTGATCGCCCGATTTGCTAAAGACGCTTTGACTGGCAGTGGGCTATAAATCAGAAATAGGTATTATTGTGAGCAACTACACGTTTCTTGCTGTAACACTGGAATAATCAGACAATTAAATGAGCTCTATTATTCCGACCGTTTTCTTGTGAAAATAGCCTGAAATGGGGAAATTTAAATAATTGTTCACCTTTTCGCTACTTATCGATTGAATTCGTTGGTATGCCCCGTATAATTTGCTCGTTTTTTGCTGCTTGACTCAGAGCAGCAAAGAAAGTTTTATACGTCACTCAGCATACCTCCTCAGGGGTACGGAGAGAACAAACGTCATGTCTGTGTCCCTTTACAGCGGAAAAGTTGCTCGCAAATTGCTGTTTCTGCAGTTAATGACTTTTGTTCTGATCAGCGCTGCTTTCGGTCTGAAAAGCCTGGAATGGAGCGGTTCGGCGCTGGCAGGCGGTCTCGCTGCCTGGTTGCCGAGTACCATGTTTATGCTGTTTGCCTTGCGCCATCAGGCGCAGACGCCGGCACCCGGTCGGGTTGCCTGGTCGTTCGCCATCGGCGAGGGATTAAAGGTCCTGATCACCATAGTTTTGTTGATCGTGGCGCTTGGGGTGTTTAAAGCGGCGTTTATACCGCTTGGCCTGACCTATTTAGCGGTGTTAGTGGTGCAGATAGTGGCACCGGCCGTGATTAACAGTTACCGAACTTAACTAAAAGGGTAAGAGGCATCATGTCTGCATCTGGAGAAAATGGGACTGCAAAGGACTATATCAGCCACCATCTGAATAACCTTCAGTTGGATCTGCGTACTTTTCAGTTAGTTGAACCACACTCTGGTAATCCGACATTCTGGACGTTGAACATTGACTCATTGTTCTTCTCTGTGGTGTTGGGCGCGCTGTTCTTGTTTATTTTCAAGAAAGTAGCCAATACAGCCACCAGTGGTGTACCGGGGAAACTTCAAACTGCCGTCGAACTTATCATGGGCTTCGTCGACAGTAGCGTTCGTGATATGTATCACGGCAAGAGCAAGGTTATTGCTCCGCTGGCGCTGACCGTGTTTGTCTGGGTATTCCTGATGAACATGATGGATCTGTTGCCAATCGATCTGCTGCCGTTTATTGGCGAACATGTGTTTGGTTTGCCGGCGCTGCGTGTGGTTCCTACCGCAGACGTGAGTATTACACTGTCGATGGCGTTGGGCGTATTTATCCTGATTCTGTTCTACAGCATCAAAATGAAAGGCGTTGGTGGGTTCGTTAAAGAGTTGACCATGCAGCCGTTCAACCATCCGTTATTCATTCCAATCAACCTGATTCTTGAAGGTGTCAGCCTGCTGTCCAAGCCTGTTTCACTGGGCCTGCGACTGTTCGGCAACATGTATGCGGGTGAGTTGATCTTCATCCTGATTGCCGGTTTGTTGCCGTGGTGGTCACAGTGGCTTCTGAATGTGCCTTGGGCTATTTTCCACATCCTGATCATTACGCTTCAAGCCTTTATTTTCATGGTTCTGACGATTGTCTATCTCTCGATGGCATCTGAAGAGCACTGATTTTCTTAAAACACTTGTACTTTTAAACTGAAACAAACTGGAGACTGTCATGGAAAACCTGAGTATGGATCTGCTGTACATGGCTGCCGCTGTGATGATGGGTTTAGCGGCAATCGGTGCTGCGATCGGTATCGGCATCCTGGGTGGTAAATTCTTGGAAGGCGCTGCACGTCAGCCTGACCTGATTCCTTTGCTGCGTACACAGTTCTTTATCGTTATGGGTCTGGTTGACGCCATCCCGATGATCGCTGTTGGTCTGGGTCTGTACGTGATGTTTGCTGTCGCGTAAGTAGAGAATTTCTCTACACTGAAACCACACTATTAACTTTTAAAGAGGCATTGTGCTGTGAATCTTAACGCAACAATCCTCGGCCAGGCCATCGCGTTCGTTCTGTTTGTCTGGTTCTGCATGAAGTACGTATGGCCGCCGATCATGGCAGCCATCGAGAAGCGTCAGGGAGAAATTGCTGACGGTCTCGCTTCTGCAGAACGTGCCAAAAAAGATTTGGACTTAGCGCAAGCCAATGCGACCGACCAGCTGAAAACTGCCAAGGCAGAAGCTCAGGTGATCATCGAGCAAGCAAACAAACGCAAAGCTCAGATCATGGATGAAGCGAAAGCCGAAGCCGAGCAGGAACGTAACAAAATCGTGGCGCAGGCTCAGGCTGAGATCGAAGCCGAACGTAAGCGCGCTCGTGAAGAGTTGCGTAAGCAAGTCGCGATGCTGGCAATTGCCGGCGCCGAGAAGATCATCGAACGTTCCGTGGATGAAGCTGCTAACAGCGACATCGTTGATAAACTGGTCGCTGAACTGTAAGGAGGGAGGGGCTGATGTCTGAATTTGTAACTGTAGCTCGCCCCTACGCCAAAGCAGCTTTTGACTTTGCCGTTGAGCATCAAAGCTTGGATCGCTGGCAGGATATGCTGGCGTTTGCTGCTGATGTCACTCGCAATGAACAGATCTCTGAACTGCTGGCTGGTGCTGTCGCACCGGAGACGCTGTCCAGAACGTTCATCGCGGTATGTGGCGAACAACTCGACGAACATGGCCAGAACTTTATCCGTGTAATGGCCGAAAATGGACGTTTACTGGTTCTTCCTGCGGTGCTGCAGCAGTTCATCGAACTGCGCGCCTTGCTGGAATCCACCGTCGAAGTCGACGTGCTCTCTGCGAGCGCACTGAACGACAAACAGCTGGCTAATATTGCCGCTGCGATGGAAAAGCGTCTGTCACGCAAAGTTAAGCTGAATTGCAAAATTGACAAGTCTGTACTGGCCGGCGTAATTATCCGTGCTGGCGATATGGTGATTGATGGCAGCGTTCGCGGTCGTCTTGAACGCCTGACAGACGTCTTGCAGTCTTAAGGGGACTGGAGCATGCAACTGAATTCCACCGAAATCAGCGAACTGATCAAGCAGCGCATTGCTCAGTTCAATGTGGTGAGCGAAGCTCACAATGAAGGTACTATTGTTTCCGTCAGTGACGGGATCATCCGCGTACACGGTCTGGCCGAAGTTATGCAGGGTGAAATGATCGCACTGCCAGGCAACCGTTACGCAATCGCATTGAACCTGGAGCGCGACTCTGTAGGTGCTGTGGTCATGGGTCCGTACGCGGATCTGGCCGAAGGCATGAAGGTAAAATGTACCGGCCGTATTCTGGAAGTTCCGGTTGGCCGTGGCCTGCTGGGCCGTGTAGTTAACACCCTGGGCGCACCTATCGATGGTAAAGGCCCGGTTGATAACGACGGTTTCTCCCCGGTTGAAGCTATTGCCCCTGGTGTTATCGAGCGTCAGTCCGTAGATCAGCCGGTTCAAACTGGCTACAAATCTGTTGACGCCATGATCCCAATCGGCCGTGGCCAGCGTGAGCTGGTGATCGGTGACCGTCAGACAGGTAAAACTGCCCTGGCGATCGATGCGATCATCAACCAACGCGATTCCGGCATCAAATGTGTTTACGTGGCTATCGGCCAGAAAGCGTCCACCATCGCTAACGTGGTGCGCAAACTGGAAGAGCACGGCGCACTGGCAAACACCATCGTTGTGGTTGCTACCGCGTCTGAATCCGCTGCATTGCAATACCTGGCGCCATATGCCGGTTGTGCGATGGGTGAATACTTCCGTGACCGCGGTGAAGATGCGCTGATTGTTTATGATGACCTGTCCAAACAGGCCGTTGCATACCGTCAGATCTCCCTGCTGCTTCGTCGTCCACCAGGTCGTGAAGCTTACCCAGGCGACGTATTCTATCTCCACTCCCGTTTGCTGGAGCGTGCTGCGCGTGTTAACGCCGACTACGTTGAAGCCTTCACCAAAGGTGAAGTCAAAGGCCAAACCGGTTCACTGACTGCTCTGCCGATCATCGAAACCCAGGCGGGTGACGTTTCCGCGTTCGTTCCGACCAACGTAATCTCGATTACCGATGGTCAGATCTTCCTGGAATCCAACCTGTTTAACTCCGGTATTCGTCCGGCAGTTAACCCGGGTATCTCCGTATCCCGTGTGGGCGGTGCAGCGCAAACCAAGATCATGAAAAAACTGTCCGGTGGTATTCGTACCGCGCTGGCACAGTATCGTGAACTGGCTGCGTTCTCTCAGTTCGCTTCCGATCTGGATGATGCGACCCGCAAACAGCTGAGCCACGGTCAGAAAGTGACCGAGCTGCTGAAACAGAAACAGTATGCGCCGATGTCCGTCGCACAACAGTCTCTGGTGCTGTTTGCCGCAGAACGTGGCTTCCTGAACGACGTTGAAGTCGCGAAAGTCGTGAGCTTCGAAGCCGCGCTGGTTGCTTACGCAGACCGCGAGCATGCCGAGTTGCTGAACCACATCAACCAAACTGGCAATTTCAACGATGAGATCGAGGGCAAGCTGAAAGGCATCCTCGAGACCTTCAAGAAAACCCAGTCCTGGTAACGCTCAGCGGCCTGCAGTTGAAAGACAGCAGGCCGTCTGGCAATGAGGAGAAGCAGACATGGCCGGCGCAAAAGAGATACGTAGTAAGATCGCGAGCGTGCAAAACACGCAAAAGATCACTAAAGCGATGGAAATGGTCGCCGCCTCCAAAATGCGTAAATCGCAGGAACGCATGGCGGCCAGCCGTCCTTATGCAGAGACCATGCGCAAAGTGATTGGTCACCTTGCGTTGGGTAATCTGGAATATAAGCACCCGTACCTGGATGAGCGTGATGTTAAGCGCGTCGGGTATCTGGTGGTGTCTACTGACCGTGGTCTCTGTGGTGGCTTGAACATTAACCTGTTCAAGCGGCTGTTGGCAGAGATGAAAGGCTGGTCCGAAAAAGGTGTCGAAACTGATTTGGCACTGATTGGCTCTAAAGCCGCTTCTTTCTTTGGTTCCGTGGGTGGCAACGTGGTTGCCCAGGTCACCGGCATGGGGGATAACCCTTCCCTGTCGGAGCTGATCGGTCCGGTGAAAGTGATGCTGCAAGCCTACGACGAAGGTCGTTTGGACAAGCTGTACATTGTCAGTAACAAATTTATCAATACGATGTCCCAAGAACCACAGATCGTTCAGCTGCTGCCGTTGCCGCCTGCCGATGACGGTGAGCTGAAGAAAAAATCTTGGGATTACCTGTATGAACCCGATCCAAAAGTGCTGCTTGATACCTTGCTGCGTCGCTATGTGGAATCTCAGGTTTATCAGGGCGTCGTGGAAAACCTGGCCAGCGAGCAGGCCGCACGAATGGTAGCGATGAAAGCCGCAACCGATAACGGCGGTAGCCTGATCAAAGAGCTGCAGTTGGTATACAACAAGGCTCGTCAGGCCAGCATCACTCAGGAACTCACCGAGATCGTTTCGGGAGCCTCCGCGGTTTAAGCTAGGTTTACGAATTACGTAGAGGATTCAAGATGGCTACTGGAAAGATTATCCAGGTAATCGGCGCCGTAGTGGACGTCGAGTTCCCTCAGGATGCCGTACCAAAAGTGTACAACGCTCTTGAGGTAGAAAACGGTGCCAATAAGCTGGTGCTGGAAGTTCAGCAACAGTTGGGCGGTGGCGTGGTTCGCTGTATCGCAATGGGGACCTCTGATGGTCTGCGTCGCGGTCTGAAAGTCACAGACCTGGACCACCCAATTGAAGTACCGGTAGGTAAAGCTACCCTGGGCCGTATCATGAACGTATTGGGTGAACCAATCGACATGAAGGGCGATATCGGCGAAGAAGAACGTTGGGCGATTCACCGTCCGGCGCCAAGCTACGAAGATTTGGCCAACTCCCAGGATCTGCTGGAAACCGGTATCAAGGTAATGGACCTGATCTGCCCGTTCGCCAAGGGTGGTAAAGTCGGTCTGTTCGGTGGTGCGGGCGTTGGTAAAACCGTAAACATGATGGAGCTGATCCGTAACATCGCGATCGAGCACTCCGGTTATTCTGTGTTTGCGGGCGTGGGTGAGCGTACTCGTGAGGGTAACGACTTCTACCACGAAATGAACGACTCCAACGTACTGGACAAAGTATCCCTGGTTTACGGCCAGATGAACGAGCCACCGGGTAACCGTCTGCGCGTTGCTCTGACCGGTCTGACCATGGCGGAGAAATTCCGTGACGAAGGCCGTGACGTTCTGCTGTTCGTTGATAACATCTACCGTTATACCCTGGCCGGTACCGAAGTGTCCGCACTTCTGGGCCGTATGCCATCGGCGGTAGGTTATCAGCCAACGCTGGCGGAAGAGATGGGTGTTCTGCAAGAACGTATCACCTCTACCAAGACTGGTTCAATCACCTCCGTACAGGCCGTTTACGTCCCTGCGGATGACTTGACTGACCCGTCACCAGCCACCACCTTTGCTCACTTGGATGCAACCGTGGTACTGAGCCGTAATATCGCTTCTCTGGGTATCTACCCGGCCGTTGACCCGCTGGATTCTACCAGCCGTCAGCTGGATCCGCTGGTAGTTGGCCAGGAGCACTACGATGTAGCGCGTGGCGTGCAGTCGATTCTGCAACGCTATCAGGAACTGAAAGATATTATCGCAATCCTGGGTATGGACGAGCTGTCTGAAGAAGACAAACTGGTCGTATCCCGTGCGCGTAAAATCCAACGCTTCCTGTCTCAGCCGTTCTTCGTGGCAGAAGTCTTCACCGGTTCTCCGGGCAAGTTCGTATCGCTGAAAGACACCATCCGTGGTTTCAAAGGCATTATGGACGGCGACTATGACCACCTGCCTGAACAAGCGTTCTACATGGTTGGCACCATTGAAGAAGCAGTGGAAAAAGCCAAGAAACTGTAACGTCTTGAGAGGAGGGTGATATGGCTATGACTTACCATCTGGATGTAGTCAGCGCGGAAAAACATATGTTTTCCGGCCTGGTGCAAAAGATCCAGGTGACAGGTAGCGAAGGCGAACTAGGGATTTTCCCTGGTCATGCGCCGCTGCTGACTGCCATCAAGCCTGGCATGGTGCGTATTGTTAAACAACACGGTGAAGAAGAGTTCATCTACCTGTCCGGCGGTATCCTTGAGGTACAACCGAGCGTGGTCACCGTGCTGGCTGACACTGCTATCCGTGGAACGGACCTCGACGAAGCGAGAGCGCTGGAAGCTAAGCGTAAAGCTGAAGAACATATCAGTAGCTCTCATGGCGATGTCGACTATGCTCAGGCATCTGCAGAACTGGCGAAAGCGATCGCAAAACTGCGCGTTATCGAGCTCACCAGAAGATCGATGTAATATTTTGGCGCGTGCATAACGCAGCCAAAATTAAGAAAGCGGCCTATTGGGTCGCTTTTTTTTTGTTTTAAAATAAGCCTGATACCCCGGCAGGCATTGTGAGGTATAACCTTCAATAGCGGCTGGAAATGTCGCCGATCGCCGACAGTTCTCCCCACCGTCGGGTTACTGGGGCGTTAACTTCGGCGTGCTTAGTGCCCCAAGGCCTGCGCTGGGTTCGTGCAGAGAAATATGTAGTAATATCGTCACTAAAGGGTTCTACTTTCGTCTATTAAAATGGAGTTATCAGGTTGCTTATGTCGAACAGCGCAATGAGTGTGGTGATCCTCGCCGCGGGCAAGGGAACACGCATGTATTCCGATCTTCCCAAGGTGTTACATCCGTTGGCCGGCAAGCCGATGGTGCAGCACGTCATTGATGCCGCGATGAAACTGGGCGCGAAAAACGTCCATCTGGTGTACGGCCATGGCGGCGACTTGTTGAAAAACACCCTGACCGACGGCGCACTGAACTGGGTGCTGCAGGCCGAGCAATTGGGTACCGGCCATGCCATGCAGCAGGCGGCCCCGCATTTTGCCGATGATGAAGACGTGCTGATGCTGTACGGCGACGTCCCGCTGATTTCTGTCGATACTTTGCAGCGTCTGATGGCCGCGAAGCCACAGGGCGGCATTGGCCTGCTGACGGTGAAGCTGGCTGATCCAAGTGGTTACGGTCGCATCGTGCGTGAAAATGACCAGGTGGTGGGGATTGTTGAGCATAAAGATGCCAGCGAAGCCCAGCGCCAAATCAATGAAATCAACACCGGTATCCTGGTGGCCAACGGCCGCGATCTCAAGCGCTGGTTGGGGATGCTGAATAACGAAAACGCACAGGGTGAATTCTACATCACCGATATCATTGCGCTGGCCCATGCCGACGGCAAGAAAATTGAAGCCGTGCATCCGTCACGCCTGAGTGAAGTGGAAGGCGTGAATAACCGTCTGCAACTGTCTCGGCTTGAGCGCATCTATCAGGCAGAACAGTCTGAAAAATTGCTGTTGGCCGGCGTAATGCTGCTGGATCCGGCGCGGTTTGACCTGCGCGGGGAACTTGTGCACGGCCGCGACATCTCTATTGATGCCAACGTTATTATTGAAGGCACGGTCAAGCTCGGGGATCGGGTGAAAATAGGTGCTGGCTGCGTGTTGAAAAACTGCGAGATCGGCGATGACTGCGAAATCAGCCCGTACAGCGTGCTGGAAGATGCCGTGCTGGCAGCGGAATGCACCGTGGGTCCCTTTGCCCGCTTGCGTCCGGGTGCTGAGCTGGCGGTGGGTGCCCATGTTGGCAACTTCGTCGAAATGAAAAAGGCGCGTTTGGGCAAAGGTTCTAAAGCGGGTCATCTGAGCTACCTGGGTGATGCCGAGATTGGCGACGATGTGAATATCGGTGCCGGTACCATCACCTGTAACTATGATGGTGCCAATAAGCATAAAACCATTATCGGCGATGGCGTGTTCGTCGGTTCCGACACCCAGCTGGTGGCGCCAGTGTCTGTCGGCAAAGGTTCTACCATTGCCGCCGGCACTACGGTAACCCGTGATATCGGTGAAGATGAACTGGTACTGAGCCGCGTCAAGCAGGTGCATATCCAGGGCTGGCAGCGCCCGGTCAAGAAGAAGTAACCCGTGTGTTTTGCGTTGGGCTCTGCTTAAGAGCCCAATACAAAACATAATAATCCCCATTCTCTACAGGCTCGGGGACGCACGGTAAAAACCGGCAAAATCAGGTCAAGACATCGAAAGCGCCCCGAAAGGCGTTTAATTAGGAATACAACTGATGTGTGGAATTGTAGGCGCAGTAGCGCAACGTGATATTGCAGAGATTCTGTTGGAAGGGTTACGCCGTCTTGAATACCGTGGCTATGACTCAGCCGGTTTGGCGGTGGTGGATGCCGAAGGTAACGTCAGCCGTTTACGCCGCGTGGGCAAAGTCAATAAACTGGCCGAAGCCGCTGAACAACATGAATTGCATGGGGGCACCGGTATTGCTCACACCCGCTGGGCAACGCACGGTGAACCTACCGAAGCTAACGCGCACCCGCATGTTTCTGATTACATTACGGTGGTGCATAACGGCATCATCGAAAACCACGAGCCGCTGCGTGAACTGCTGATCGAACGCGGTTATCACTTCAGCTCTGAAACCGATACCGAGGTGATTGCTCACCTGGTGCATTGGGAACAGCGCCAGGGGGGCACCTTGCTGGAAGTGGTTCAGCGCGTGATCCCTCAGTTGCGTGGCGCATACGGCACTGTGGTGATGGACAGCCGTGACCCAAGCGTGCTGGTGGCAGCGCGCTCCGGCAGCCCATTGGTTATCGGCCGTGGCGTAGGTGAAAACTTCCTGGCTTCCGATCAACTGGCGCTGTTGCCGGTAACCCGTCGCTTTATCTTCCTGGAAGAAGGTGACGTGGTGGAGATGACTCGCCGCACCGTCAACATTTTCGATAAGCAGGGCAACGCCGTTGAACGTCCTGAAATCGAATCCCAGGTGCAGTACGACGCCGGTGACAAAGGCGCTTATCGCCACTACATGCAAAAAGAGATCTACGAACAGCCTCTGGCGCTGAAGAACACCCTGGAAGGGCGTTTCAGCCATGGCCAAATCAACCTGAGCGAGCTGGGCCCGCGTGCCGACGAATTGTTGGCGAAGGTACAGCACGTGCAAATCATTGCCTGTGGGACTTCTTACCACTCCGGTATGGTTGCCCGCTATTGGTTCGAATCGCTGGCCGGCGTGCCTTGCGACGTGGAAATCGCGTCAGAATTCCGCTATCGCAAATCTGCCGTACGTCCGGGCAGCCTGATCATTACCTTGTCGCAGTCCGGTGAGACCGCCGATACCTTGGCGGCACTGCGCCTGTCGAAGGAACTGGGTTACCTCGGTTCGTTGGCTGTATGTAACGTGGCCGGTTCTTCACTGGTGCGTGAGTCCGATCTGGCGCTGATGACCAAGGCCGGTACCGAAATCGGTGTGGCTTCCACCAAGGCCTTTACTACCCAGCTTGCGGTGCTGTTGATGCTGGTGGCGCGTTTGGGTCGTCTGAAAGGCATGGCGGAAAGCGTTGAGCATGAAATTGTGCACGGCCTGCAGGCGTTGCCGGCGCGTATCGAGCAGATGCTGTCGCTGGACAAAAACATTGAAGCGCTGGCGGAAGGCTTCTCCGACAAGCATCACGCGTTGTTCCTCGGCCGTGGCGATCAGTACCCGATTGCTATGGAAGGCGCTCTGAAGCTCAAAGAGATTTCCTATATTCACGCAGAGGCCTATGCGGCCGGTGAGTTAAAACACGGCCCGCTGGCGTTGATCGATGCCGATATGCCGGTGATCGTGGTGGCGCCGAACAACGAACTGTTGGAAAAGCTGAAGTCCAATATTGAAGAAGTGCGCGCGCGCGGTGGCCAGCTGTACGTGTTCGCCGATCAGGATGCCGGTTTTGTCAGCAGCGAAGGCATGACCATCATCCCGTTACCGCACGTTGAAGAAATCGTGGCACCGATTTTCTACACCGTGCCGTTGCAGCTGCTGTCCTACCACGTCGCGCTGATCAAAGGCACCGACGTTGACCAGCCGCGCAACCTGGCGAAGTCTGTCACGGTAGAGTAACTCGCTGCTGTTAATCTCTAAAAGCCGGCCGCTGTGCCGGCTTTTTTACTATTTTATCTTGTTACTTATGTCTTGCACCGAGCGTTTCAGATTGCTGATTTCGCGTTGATTATTGTCTTGTTCTTGTAACTTTCGCTGCAGATTTCCGATCTCGCGGTTCTGATTTTGGCTGACTCTCTCCATATCGCTCAGCTTGCTTTCCAGTTTCTTAATCGTCTGTTCCTGAAGCCTTAATTGTTCTTTGAAGTTGTTTAAATCCCTAAGTTTATAATTAGAAATAGCATAGCCAGGGGCGTTGTTGCTCCAAACAAGGATTTCATCCCTATCGTCTCCCGATGTCTTGAGGCGCTGATATTCATTTGACGCCGTGGCGTTTGCTGAAGCCAGCAAACAAAGGCTAACCGCTGACAAGATAAGTGTTTTTTTCATGGAAGATCCCTTTGCGTGAGCAAGATATTATTGAATGTTTCAGATGAAAGAATAGCCTAATCAAGATGTTAATTGCACTATTGGTGCACTGTAATATAACTGTCATATTTCGTACATTTTACTGTCACCAAACTGTCCTATTTTCCCTCCTGCAGCAATACTTACTCTGATGAAAACGACTTGAAGTCGATTTTTGAATATCCCATTAGGAGGGATTATGAAACTGATGCGTACCACCGTCGCCAGTATTGTGGCAGCGACTTTCTCCCTGACCGCCGTGTCCGCGTTCGCTGCTGCTAGCCTGACCGGTGCAGGTGCGACATTCCCCGCTCCGGTTTATGCCAAGTGGGCAGATTCTTATCAGAAAGAAACCGGCAACAAAGTTAACTATCAGGGCATCGGCTCTTCTGGTGGCGTGAAGCAAATCATTGCCAACACCGTTGACTTTGGTGCTTCTGATGCGCCGTTGACTGACGAAAAACTGGCTGCTGATGGCCTGTTCCAGTTCCCTACCGTGATTGGTGGCGTGGTGCTGGCAGTTAACATCCCGGGCATCAAATCCGGTGAGCTGACCCTGGACGGTAAAACTCTGGGCGATATCTATCTGGGTAACGTGAAGAAGTGGAACGACCCGGCGATCACCAAGCTCAACCCAGGCGTTAAACTGCCGGATCAGAACATTGCCGTTGTGCGTCGTGCTGACGGTTCAGGTACTTCTTTCGTGTTCACCAGCTACCTGTCCAAAGCCAACGCCCAATGGAAAGAGAAAATTGGTGCAGGCTCTACCGTTAACTGGCCAACCGGCCTGGGCGGCAAGGGTAACGACGGCATCGCCGCCTTCGTACAACGTCTGCCAGGCTCTATCGGCTACGTGGAATACGCTTACGCCAAGCAGAACAACCTGGCTTACACCAAGCTGATTTCTGCCGATGGCAAAGCGGTTAGTCCGACAGAAGAGAGCTTCAGCGCCGCGGCCAAAGGCGTGGACTGGAGCAAGACCTTCGCACAGGACCTGACTAACCAGAAAGGCGACAACGCCTGGCCAATCACCTCTACCACCTTCATCCTGGTGCACAAAGAGCAGAAAAACCCGGCTCAGGGCACCGAAGTGCTGAAGTTCTTTGACTGGGCGTACAAAACTGGCGCCAAGCAGGCTAATGACCTGGATTACGCCACTCTGCCGAAAGAAGTTGTCGAGCAGGTGCGTGCAGCATGGAAAACCAACGTAAAAGACAGTTCCGGTAAAGCGCTGTACTAACAACGCAGGGGCGCGTGATTAAGCGCGCCCCACTCAGTTTTTCAGGGTCTGACCTATGTTGGGCCTGCCAGGGTTAAAACAGAGAGTGATCTATGGCTGAGTACAAGCCGACCATGAAAGCACCGAGTAAAAATGGTGACGTCATCTTCAGCGCGCTGGTTAAACTGGCAGCGCTGATTACCCTATTGTTGCTGGGCGGCATTATTGTTTCGCTGATCTTCGCCTCCTGGCCAAGCATCCAGAAATTCGGTTTCTCCTTCCTGTGGACCAAAGAGTGGGACGCGCCTGCCGAACAGTTCGGTGCGCTGGTACCGATTTACGGAACCGTGGTCACCTCGGTGATTGCACTGATTATTGCCGTTCCCGTCAGTTTTGGTATCGCGTTGTTCCTGACTGAGCTGGCGCCAAACTGGCTGCGACGTCCACTGGGTATCGCCATTGAACTGCTGGCGGCAATCCCAAGTATCGTTTACGGCATGTGGGGCCTGTTCGTGTTTGCCCCGCTGTTTGCCGAATATTTCCAGACTCCGGTTGGCGACGTGCTGTCCGGCATTCCGATTGTTGGTGAGCTGTTCTCTGGCCCGGCGTTCGGTATCGGTATTCTGGCTGCCGGGGTCATCCTGGCGATTATGATTATTCCTTACATCGCTGCCGTGATGCGCGATGTGTTCGAACAGACCCCGGTGATGATGAAAGAGTCGGCCTACGGCATCGGCTGCACCACCTGGGAAGTGATCTGGCGTATCGTGCTGCCGTTTACCAAGAATGGCGTGATTGGTGGTGTGATGCTGGGGTTGGGCCGCGCGCTGGGGGAAACCATGGCGGTGACCTTTATCATCGGTAACACCTACCAGCTCGACAGCGCCTCACTGTATATGCCGGGCAACAGTATTACCTCTGCGTTGGCCAATGAATTCGCCGAAGCGGAGTCTGGGGTTCACACCGCAGCGTTGATGGAGCTGGGCCTGATCCTGTTTGTTATCACCTTTATCGTCCTGGCGCTGTCGAAGTTGATGGTCATGCGTTTGGCCAAGAAGGAGGGACGCTAACGTGGCGACTATGGAAATGCAAAACAACCAGGCGCTGTTGGAAAGCCGTCGCAAAATGCAGGCCTGGCGCCGTCAGAAAAACCGCCTGGCGCTGTTCATGTCGATGGCGACCATGGCGTTTGGCCTGTTCTGGCTGGTGTGGATCCTGTTTTCCACCGTGACCAAAGGCATCGACGGCATGTCGCTGGCGCTGTTCACCGAAATGACCCCGCCACCGAACACTGCGGGTGGTGGCCTGGCTAACGCCATTGCCGGTAGCGGGCTGTTGATCATGTGGGCGACGATTTTTGGTACGCCGCTGGGCATTATGGCCGGCATTTACCTGGCAGAATACGGCCGTAAATCCTGGCTGGCGGAAGTCATCCGCTTTATTAACGACATCCTGTTATCGGCACCGTCGATCGTTGTGGGTCTGTTCGTCTACACCATTGTGGTGGCGAAGATGCAGCACTTCTCCGGTTGGGCCGGGATCATCGCCCTGGCGCTGTTGCAGGTGCCGATCGTGATTCGTACCACCGAGAATATGCTCAAGCTGGTGCCGGATACGCTGCGTGAGGCCGCTTACGCGCTGGGGACGCCGAAATGGCGCATGATTTCCGCCATCACGCTGAAAGCCTCGGTGTCCGGCATTATCACCGGCGTGCTGCTGGCGATTGCGCGCATTGCCGGGGAAACCGCACCGCTGCTGTTCACCTCGCTGTCGAATCAGTTCTGGAGCACCGACCTGATGCAGCCGATCGCCAACCTGCCGGTGACCATTTTCAAATTCGCCATGAGCCCGTTCGCAGAATGGCAAGAACTGGCCTGGGCCGGGGTGCTGTTGATTACCCTGTGTGTACTGCTACTGAATATCTTGGCGCGTGTGGTTTTCGCCAAGCAAAAACATTCATAAAATTTTGAGCGCGGCCATGGCGGCGCTGATGAAAAGAGAGAAGTCTTGATGAGTATGGTTAACGACGCTTCCAGCAGCAAAATTCAGGTACGCGATCTGAACTTCTACTATGGCAAATTCCATGCGCTGAAAAACATCACGCTGGATATCGCCAAGAACAAGGTCACCGCGTTCATCGGCCCATCCGGTTGTGGTAAATCGACCCTGCTGCGCACTTTCAACAAGATGTATCAGTTATACCCTGAGCAGCGTGCCGAAGGCGGCATCCTGCTCGATGGGCAGAATATTCTGACCGACAACTCGGATATCGCCCTGCTGCGCGCCAAGGTCGGCATGGTGTTCCAGAAGCCGACGCCGTTCCCGATGTCGATTTACGACAATATCGCCTTCGGTGTGCGTCTGTTTGAAAAGCTGTCGCGTGCCGATATGGATGAGCGTGTACAGTGGGCTTTAACCAAGGCTGCACTGTGGAACGAAACCAAGGACAAGCTGCAACAGAGCGGTTACAGCCTGTCCGGCGGCCAGCAGCAGCGTCTGTGTATCGCCCGCGGCATCGCTATTCGTCCGGACGTATTATTGCTGGATGAACCTTGCTCGGCGCTGGATCCGATTTCCACCGGCAAGATTGAAGAGCTGATCAGCGAGCTGAAGTCTGACTACACCGTGGTGATCGTAACCCACAACATGCAGCAGGCTGCGCGTTGCTCCGACTCCACGGCATTTATGTATCTGGGCGAACTGATCGAGTTCAGTGATACTGATACCCTGTTCACTGCGCCGCAGAAAAAACAGACCGAAGACTACATCACTGGCCGTTATGGTTGATAGGATGCATCATGGATAACCTGAATTTAAACAAACACATTTCCGGCCAGTTCAACGCAGAACTTGAGCACATCCGCACCCAGGTGTTGACCATGGGCGGGCTGGTGGAACAGCAACTGACTGACGCCATTACCGCGATGCATAACCAGGACGGTGAGTTGGCCAAGCGCGTAATTGAAGGCGACGCCAAGGTCAATATGATGGAAGTGGCGATCGACGAGGCCTGCGTGCGGATCATTGCCAAACGTCAGCCGACCGCCAGCGACCTGCGCCTGGTGATGGCGATTATCAAGACCATCTCCGAGCTGGAACGTATCGGCGACGTGGCGGATAAAATCTGCCGCACCGCGCTGGAAAAGTTCTCGCACCAGCACCAGCCGCTGTTGGTGAGCCTGGAGTCGCTGGGCCGCCACACCGTGCAGATGCTGCATGACGTGCTGGACGCCTTCGCGCGTATGGATCTGGATGAAGCGATCCGAATTTATCGCGAAGACAGAAAGGTCGATCAGGAGTATGAAGGCATCGTGCGTCAGTTGATGACTTACATGATGGAAGACACGCGCACCATTCCCAGCGTGCTGACCGCGTTGTTCTGCGCCCGTTCAATCGAGCGTATCGGCGACCGTTGCCAGAACATCTGCGAATTTATCTTCTACTTCGTGAAAGGTCAGGACTTCCGTCATATTGGTGGCGATGCGCTGGAAAAGCTGTTGTCCTCCGACGGTAAAGACGAGAAAAAAGAGTAACTTTCCCCTCGAGTGACCTCATAAAGGCGCAGAAAACTGCGCCTTTATGCTATTAAAAACCCCCAAAGACAAAAAGGTTATAAATATAGCTTTTTATATTATTTCCTGACCTAAGTGGGACTTGTTAGCGTAGCAGCCAGCAGGACATCAACCCCTTAGGAGCAATTCATGAAACATCGCGTTTTGGCCTTAACTTTGTTAGCCAGCCTGACCAGCCTCGCCACCGGTGCCGCGCATGCGGACAAACTCGACGACATCAAGAAAGCCGGCGTAGTGCGTATCGCGGTGTTCGACAGCAATCCGCCGTTCGGTTATATCGATCCGCAAAGCAAAAAGCTGGTGGGCTATGACGTTGATGTGGCCGATGCGATCGGCAAAGCGCTGGGGGTGAAGGTGGAGCTGCGTGCCACTAACCCGGCCAACCGTATTCCTTTACTGGTAGCGAAAAAGGTCGATTTGATCGCCGCCAACTTCACCATTACTGACGAGCGCGCCAAGGAAGTGAACTTTAGCGTGCCGTACTTCGCTACCGGCCAGAAATTTATCGCCCATAAGGGCGTGCTGAAAACCCCGGAAGATATCAAAAAACTGCGCATCGGCGCGGACAAAGGCACGGTGCAGGAAATTACCCTGCGTGAACATTACCCGACGGCCAAAGTGATCTCTTACGACGATACTCCGCTGGCGTTCGTAGCACTGCGCAACGGCAACGTGCAGGCGATTACTCAGGATGATGCCAAGCTGGTGGGCCTGCTCGGCAACCTGCCGGCAGCACAGAAAGCGGACTTCGAAATCTCGCCGTTCAGCATCACCAAAGAGTACCAGGGGGTGGGTATTCCCAAAGGTGAAGACCGCCTGACCGCCAGCGTTAACGACACCTTGATCAAGCTGGAAAAAGACGGTGAAGCGGCGAAGATCTACGATCGCTGGTTTGGCCCGGAAACCAAAACCGCGCAGCCGCGCGGTGACTTCAAAATCGCGCCTTTGGATCAACAGCCGAAGGCCTGATTTTCACGGGGCTGAAATCTGTTTGGAGGGGCGCAGCTTGCTGCGCCCCTGACGCATTTTGCAAGACAAGGATTGACCATGAATCTGGACTGGCTGCTGGCGCCGGAGTATCTGAGCTGGCTATGGCGGGGTTTCCTGCTGACGCTGTGGCTTTCCGCCTGTGCGAGCCTGGCCGCCACGCTGTTGGGATTTTTACTGACCGCGATGCGTGACAGCCCCCTGTGGACACTGCGCTGGTTGGCGGTGGGGTATAGCTCGTTGTTTCGCAACACGCCGTTGCTGGTGCAGCTGTTCTTTTGGTATTTCGCCGCCGGGCAAATCCTGCCTTCTGCCGCCATGCAGTGGCTCAACACTTCACATCAAATCGGTCCGCTTGAGTGGCCGTCGTTTGAATTTCTCGCCGGCTTTTTCGGCCTGACGCTGTACTCCAGTGCCTTTATCGCCGAAGAGATCCGTTCCGGCATCCGAGGTGTCGCCGGTGGGCAAAAATATGCGGCCAACGCGCTGGGATTAACCGGCTGGCAGGCGATGCGCTATGTGGTGCTGCCGCAGGCGCTGAAAATCGCCATGCCGCCGCTGCTGGGCCAGTATATGAACGTGATAAAAAACTCCTCACTGACCATGGCGATCGGCGTTGCCGAGCTGTCCTATGCTTCGCGTCAGGTGGAAACCGAGACGCTACGCACCTTCCAGGCGTTTGGCGTGGCGACGGTGCTGTACATCGCCATCATTGCCCTGTTGGAAGGTTGGGGCATGTGGCGACAGCAGCGTAAACCGCTGAGAGGGCATTAAGATGGATTTCAGCGTCATTTACGACAATCTGGGTTATCTGCTGTGGGGCACCTGGCCGGACGGGCCGCTGGGGGGCGCAGCGCTGACGTTGGCGATCAGCCTGATGGCCGGCGTGGTTTCGGCCATTATCGGCACCTTGCTGGGGGTGGCTCTGGCGATGTCGCGCGGCGTGGCGGCCGGGTTGCTGGCCATGCTGCTGGGGTTTTTCCGCGCCATCCCGGTGATCATGCTGATTTTCTGGACCTATTTCCTGCTGCCTATCGTTTTTGGTGTGGATATTCCGGAAATCACCACCGTAGTTTGCGCATTGGCGCTGATCGCCTCGGCCTATCTGGCGCATGCGGTGAAGGCGGGGATTATCGCCATCGGCCCCGGCCAGTGGCAGGCGGGTTTGTCTCTGGGATTGACCCGTTGGCAAACGCTACGGATGATCGTGTTGCCGCAGGCGTTGCGGATGATGGTGCCTTCGTTTATCAACCAGTGGATTTCGCTGATCAAGGACACTTCGCTGGCCTATATCGTTGGTGTCGGTGAGTTGACGTTCCTGGCGACCCAGGTCAACAACCGCAGCATGGTATACCCGATGGAAGTCTTCCTGTTTATCGCCCTGGTGTACTTTGTGTTCTGTCTGGCGCTGGATCTGCTGGCCAATGCGGTCAACCGCCGCTTTAGCCCGCAGACCCGGGCGTTGAAACGCTCATGGCGCTGGTGGCGCAACAAACCGCCGTTGCCGGCTAGTTAGTCAACTGCCAGCCGCGTTCACGCCACAGCGCAGGTAATTGCGCCAAATCGTCGAATGCGGTGACCAGCGGATGGTCGATCGGTTGGTTGTGCGGATCGGCGCAGAAGTAAAATACCGGGATCCCGGCCGCGATCCCTGCCTGTGCACCGGCAGCGGAGTCGTCCACCAGGATGCAACGTTCCACGGCAACCTGCATTTTTTCGGCGGCGTGAAACACGATCGCCGGGTCCGGTTTCCAGCGCTGAATGTCATAGCCGCTGAACAACCGGTCATCAAAATAGTGCAGCATGTCGGTCAGGCCGAGCGAGTGCTGCATTTTGCTGACCGGGCCGTTAGACACGGTACACATTGGTACTGCCACCTGCGCCAGCAGCTCGCGCGCACCGGCAATCTGCTGCAGTTCACTGTCAAACAGACGGGCCACTTCCTGACGGTATAAAGGCTCCAGTTCTTCCTTCGGCAAGGCGACGCCGTGCTCCGCATTAACCTGTTCGATAATCTCGTACAGTTTGACCCCTTTGTACTTCCTGAATACCTCGTCCAGCGAAAGGTGAATGCCATAGTGGGCAAACATGTGCACATAGGCTTTGCTGCACAGCACTTCGCTGTCCACCAGCGTGCCGTCGCAATCAAACAAAATACAGTCAATTTGGTTCATCAGGGGGCGTGTCCTTAGGTTATGCGGTGATAATGCCACTTTAACCGCATCAGGCAGGATTGCGACCCCAGAATCACCGATTGCCGATCAATCTCTGTAAATACAATCTGTTGAGTTTTTTAGCCGTAAAGACGGCGAAAAAAAGCTGTGAGCGGCGTCAAAACCCTGACTTTTTGTTATAGGATAGCCAGCGACGGTCCATTCCCCTCTTCGGAATTTCTGAAAATGAACAAACAAGTCACTGGCCTTGACGTTGAGCAAGGCTTGCTTGGGCGTGTGTTTAAGCTCAAGCAACATGGCACTACGGCGCGTACGGAAACGATTGCCGGTATTACTACCTTTTTGACCATGGTGTATATCGTGTTCGTTAACCCCCAAATTCTGGGTGCGGCGGGCATGGATACGCAGGCGGTGTTCGTAACCACCTGCCTGATTGCCGCTTTCGGCAGTATTTTTATGGGTCTGCTGGCGAATCTGCCGGTGGCGCTGGCGCCGGCTATGGGCCTCAATGCGTTCTTCGCCTTTGTGGTCGTGGGTGCGATGGGCATTTCATGGCAGGTCGGCATGGGAGCCATCTTCTGGGGCGCGGTCGGCTTGTTGCTGCTGACTATTTTCCGCGTCCGCTACTGGATGATTGCCAATATCCCCATGAGCCTGCGGGTGGGCATCACCAGCGGTATCGGCCTGTTTATCGGCATGATGGGGCTGAAAAACGCCGGCATCGTGGTGGCTAACCCGGATACGCTGGTGACCATAGGTAGCCTGACCTCGCACAACGTGCTGCTGGGCGCGCTGGGCTTCTTTATTATTGCCGTGCTGTCCTCACGTAATTTCCATGCGGCGGTGCTGGTTTCCATCGTGGTAACTACCCTGATCGGCTGGGCGCTGGGCGATGTGAAATACGGCGGTGTGTTCTCCATGCCACCGAACATTACCTCGGTGGTGGGCCAGGTTGATTTGGCGGGTGCGCTGAACATTGGTCTGGCAGGGGTGATTTTCTCCTTTATGCTGGTGAACCTGTTTGACTCCTCCGGCACTTTGATTGGCGTGACCGACAAGGCAGGTCTGACCGACGCAACGGGCAAATTCCCGCGCATGAAGCAGGCGCTGTACGTGGACAGCATCAGTTCGGTGGCCGGATCCTTTGTCGGCACCTCTTCCGTTACCGCCTACATTGAAAGCTCCGCCGGGGTTTCCGTCGGCGGCCGTACCGGTCTGACCGCGGTGGTTACCGGTATTCTGTTCCTGTTGGTGATTTTCCTGTCGCCATTGGCAGGCATGGTGCCGGCTTACGCCGCTGCCGGTGCGTTGATCTACGTGGGCGTGCTGATGACATCCAGCCTGGCGCGGGTGAAGTGGGATGACCTGACCGAAGCCGTACCGGCGTTTGTGACGGCGGTGATGATGCCGTTCAGCTTCTCAATTACCGAAGGTATCGCGCTCGGCTTTATTTCTTACTGCGTAATGAAGTTGGGTACCGGCCGCTGGCGTGAAATCAGCCCATGCGTGGTGGTGGTTGCGCTGCTGTTTGTGCTGAAGATTGTTTTTGTCGACGGTCACTGATACGAAAGAAAAGGGCCGACAAATATCGGCCCTGGGTTTGCTTTTAGCCTGAGATACTCGGGCCTAGCGCCCCTTCGGCACGCTCTCCCTAATAATCAACTTTCTCATAGCCTGCAAGTCAATGCGCGTAGTCACATCAGGCGCCCGGCGTTGCGTCGGGCACCTGATGCAACATCCACTGCAATGGCCGTTTAAAACGTGCCTGCCAGCCGCCATCGGGGCTCTCGCCCTGGGCAAAATGCAAAGCCTCCACCTGATTATTCTCGCTGAACAGATTGGCAAAGTGCATCGCCAGTGCCTGATCGCTGAAGTTTTGCCGATCGTAGTAGGCCACCACCAGCCGCTTATGGGTCGCCAGCGATTGCTGTGCCTGCTTGATCCCGCCGTTGGGGGCAATCAGCAGCGCGCCGGCATAAAGTTGCGGGTACTTGGCCAGCAGATTGGCGGCATGCAGCGCCCCCTGTCCGCGGGCGGTAAGGTAGATTTTTTGCGGATTGAGCTTTAATTCCCCGGTTGATGACTGCAGAGCCCGCTGGATCGCGCTCTGGGTGCTTTCGTCGCTGTAATTTGACCAGCGGAAGCTGTTTTCCGACAGCATCTGGGTGCCGTTGATCTCTATATAGGCGACGCCGATCTCACTAAAAAACAGGCGTTCTTCCGGTGTGATACCGGCGCTTTTGCCATAGGCGTGCAGGTACACCACCGTTGGCCAGCCTCCGGGCGGCGGCGTGCCGTCCGGAATGGCATAGCTGGCTTTACCTTCGAACCAATGAGCATGTTGCAGATAGCGGGCTTTGGTTACCGCCAGGATCGACTGGTAGGTACTGCCGTGTTGGATGTTGTTGAAGGCGTCATCTTCCAGCAGATTGTAGTAATACCATAACCCGCGATCGGCACTCAGTTGCAGATAGCGCTCTGCCAGTTCGGTCTGGCCCTTTTCCGCTGAGGAAGCCGCCAGTTGATAAGGCGCCCATATGTTACGGCCGTCTTCACGCATCAGCGTCAGATACAACGACATGGCTGCGATCTTTTTATCTTCCTGGCTCTGGGTGGTACGGGGCAGTTGGGTGCTTAGTGGGCTATGTACCGGTAGCTCGATCGGCTCTTCTCCGGCGGGATAACGCATTTCTGTAGCGAATAGTGGTCTGGTGGTGAAAGCCAGTAACATGGCTAAAATAAAAAAATACATAATTTAATGACTTTATTTTTAATGGGTTGGCAGTGACTCTCTGATTGAAATGACGCCTTCAATCGAATTTTTTATGAAGGCGTCAAAAAAGACATTTATTTCAAACGACGAATATAGTCGCTGAAGGCGGACAGCTGTCCGGTCAGGAAGTCTAAGGTTCCCTGATCGATCAGTTCCTCGGCCTGTGCGTCCACTTTGTTCTGGATCACGCCGCCCATGAACTCCGGCTTGTTCATCACCATTGCATCGAGGAACACCAGGATCTGGCGCAGATGATACTGGCAGCGCGCGCCGCCAATCGGCCCCATGGAACTGGTCTGGATCGCCACCGGTTTACCGGCTAACGGCTGATTCGGCAGACGGGACAGCCAATCGATGGCATTTTTTAACCCGCCTGGTACCGAATAGTTATATTCCGGGGTCACGATGATCACGCCGTCGGCCTGGCGGATTTGCTCGGCAATGGCTTCCACCGTGGCGGGGAAACCTTCCTCCTGTTGTACATCGGCATCGTACAGCGGGATATCACGGATAGAGGGAAGTGCTTCGATGGTGACACCCTGTGGCGCAAGACCGGGCAAGGCGCGGGCTACCATAGCGTTGTAAGAGCCTTTGCGCAAACTGCCGAGCAGGGTGACGATTTTTAATGCTTGGTCTGACATGGTGATTCTCCCTTTCGAATGAACAGATTCAGCTTGGAACACCTGAAGATACTAGGGCAAAGAGAGCGGTGAGAATAGATGATTACTGAATAATTGGCTGACTTTGCAGTTTTATGCAGAAATTTATCCGTTAAAGAAAGTTTTATCTTACAGATTCGCGATCAATCGCCGATGTCAGCGGTGGAGTGCCAGACTGGTTAATTTCACAAAGCGGGTGGAGAGCGCAGGGGCTCGCGGGGAGATTTCGCCGTGCTTGTGCAGGCCTTTACCCGCTTCGTATTGCCAGCAGATTAAGCGCTCCAGGTTGGGTTCACGTGCGCAAGCCCAGCTCAGATATTCGTCGGCATCGCTCATCACATGAACCTGAGGAGTGATGCTGGAGCGCAAATGACCGGAAAAAGGGTGCAGCAGCAGCGTCGATTGCCCGCTGTTACCCAGGCCGGAAAGCTTCAGCACGCTCTGGCGAATGCTCCACAGTTGGGTTTCCGCCTCCAGCCGGTCGTATTGTGCGCTGATCCAGGCGTTTTCTGCCGGCGTTTGGTATTGGTGTTGCAGCTTTCTATTTTGCCCGGCACGGGCACGCATCACTTCGATATCCAGCCCTACCTTGCCTTCCTGACTGAGCAAAACCCCCACCGTATCGCTGGCATAGGCCAGGCTGAAGTCGGGCAGGTGATTATCGACGAAACAGGGGCGTCCGGTGGGGGTGGTGGCGAGAGCCGGCAATGTCGACAGCCCATAAAGATAAAACATCATTTCTGCGAGCAGGATGCGCCCCTGCAGGAAGCGCTGGCGACGTTTAATGGAAAAAGCAGCGGTTGCAGCGACTACGTCGGCGGATAATCTGCGGGTATCCAGTGCGGTGGATGTGGGGATCCATCGGGCAAAATGACACGCCATTATTCACTCCATAACCGAGGGTCGCTAAAAACGCTGGGGAGTTAGATTAAGCATAAGTCGCGGATTTATCATTAAAAAACAGTATGCGTTTTATCCTATTTATCTGGATAAGCACTATCATTGTCCGGAGGGGCATCACTCCACCATTGGATCATCGATGCGTTCGGCGTCAGATCAAAATGGGGTTTGCCGAGCAGGTGATTGAGGATGCGGGCTGAGCGCCAGGCCATCAGGCTGAGTCCTCCTTCTGCGCTGCCGTGGCTATGTATTCCGGCATTCACCGCATAAATGCGATTCTGCTCAGGCCCCTGCCACTGAAGGTTAAAATCCGGCTGTAGCGGCAAGCGCTGTTTGTCGTCGAAAGGAATGCGTGACAGCAGCGGTTTGAGGCAGGACGGCAGCGAAGGGCGGTAACCTGTCGCTAAAATGACGACGTCGGCGTGAAATCCTTCCTGTCGATTTTCCAAACCGTGGCGGGTACGTAATTGATAGCTTTTGTCCGTCGGTTCGATCGCCAGCAGCGTTCGGTGTGGTAAAAGCCGGACGTTACGCGGCTGGTGCATCACGTCGAAACGCATATACAACTCACGGTACAGCGTGCGCAGCGTATGATTACTGATGCCGTCGGCAGGTAACTTCTGAGCCTTGATTTCGCGTTCGCGGATCTCCTGCGGCAGCGTATAAAAATAATCGACATATTCAGGGGTGAAATATTCATTGGTGAAGGCGGACTCGTCCAGCGGCTGGAAATTCGGCCGACGAGAAATCCAGTCCAGCTGTGCGGCTTCTCCCCAATGGCCGCGTAGTGCGTTCAGGAAAATATCTGCACCACTTTGGCCTCCCCCGACAACGGTTACCCGCTTACCGGTCAGATCCGGGTTGCGAATGGCTATTTCGGCGGCATGCAGGCAGTTTTCGCCCAGTGCAGGGTAAAACTCCTCCGGCAGCCAGGGGTCGTGGCCGGTACCCAGGCAAATATTCTTCGCCCACAAAGTCTGGTTGATGGTGCGGACCTCGAACAGCTGCTTGTCATCGTCAAAATCAATACTTTCAACCGACTGTGAAAACTGTAGTCCATCTAATCTATCGCAGGCCCAGCTCAGGTAGTCGGAGAACTCTTCACGGCTGATAATTTGCTGTTCTGTGATCAAAAATCGATAAATTTTTTTCTGCTCGACCAGATAGTTGATAAAGGAGAATTGGCTACGCGGTGTTACTGCCGTAACCAGGTCCTGAAGGACATAGGTCTGCATATAGGCGGAAGGCAGCAGCATGCCGGGGTGCCAACGGAAGCTGGCGTTTCGATCGAGAAAGGTATAATTGAGTACGCCACTTTCATAGGCCAGGGCGGCCAGACTGAGGTTGAAGGGGCCAAGGCCGACACCCAGTAGATCCAGTGGTTCATTCATTTTTTCTTATCTCTCCCGACAGAAGTTACAGAGATAAGCTTAGGTGAGTTTTGGCAAGTCGGAGGAGGTAGCGGACCTTGTTCAACCGTTCGGCGGGGAAAACGAATGTACTTGTTGGCGTATTATTCCAGAACGAAAGTGTCACCCGTCGCCGGTGATATCATCTCCGGCAGCCACAGCCGTCCCCAGGTTCCGGTACAATGGCAGCCCATGAGTTTTTCCGGTTTTTGCTGATTCAGAAACTGGCGAACCTGCCATATCTGGCGCGGCGATGCGCAACGCAGATGGAATCCGCCGATCAACGCATGGATCTTACTGACCCCGGTGATCTTTTGGCAGTGGCGCACGATGTTAATGATCCCGCGATGCCCACAGCCGGTAATAATCACCAGCCCGCGATCGGACTTATAAATCAGCACGCCCTCGTCGATAACGTAATCCACCGCTTCAGTTTTGCCATTGATCACGCCATAGGCCTTCGGTTTGGCAACCGCGATCTCCCCTGACCACATAAAGCGATCGGTGATATGCAGGGGGGCGCTGCTGTATTCCATGCGATGGCGCGAATAATCGATATCCAGCGAGAGTTTTTTGATTTTTTTTGTGCGGCCAAGCAGTTTCATGGCTGCGTGGCGCTCGTCGGCGATTTGCGGGTGGCAGATGATACGGCTGTTATCGGGTAACCAGGGGACGCCACCGCAGTGGTCATAATGGCCATGTGACAGCACGGTCGCGGTTAATCCGGACAGGTCGATGCCCATCAGCGTCGCGTTATGCAGAAAACTGCCGTCAGGGCCGGTATCGAATAAAACCGAGTCGGTTTCATCCTGAATCAACAGGCTTAACCCGGCTTTAGCCTGCAATGACTTGTCCACGCCGGCGGCGCGTCGGTTTTCCAGCAACACTCTGAGGGTTAATGCCATGCCTGCTCTTTCCTGAGAGGGGATCCTTGGCCGCTCAGTATATCGCGTTGGCACTGAAGGGTGCTGTGACCGGCCGCTCAGGCATCAATCACCGAGAGCAGGTAAAATGATTTACCCGCTCTGGTGGTGAAAAATCAGCCCTGGGCCGTATTTTTGGCTTATTTACCGATGCAGAAACTGGAGAAAATGCGTCCCAACAGGTCGTCGGAGGTAAATTCACCGGTGATTTCACTCAGCGCTTGCTGCGCCAGGCGCAATTCCTCGGCCAACAGCTCCCCAGCGTAAGCGCTCACTAACTGTTCTTTGCCCTCAACCAGATGCTGGGCCGCTTGTTCAAGCGCCTGCAGGTGGCGACGGCGTGCCAGGAAGCCGCCTTCCATATTGCTGGTGAAGCCCATGCTCTGCTTCAGGTGGTCACGCAGCAGATCGATGCCTTCACCGGTACGCGCCGACAGGCGAATAAGTGAGTGGCCATTCACTTCTGTCATACCCAGCGTCTCACCGGTGATGTCGGCTTTATTGCGCACCACGGTGATCGGCAGGCGGTGCGGCAGACGCGCCATAAACTCGGGCCAAATCTCAGCCGGTTCGGTGGCCGCGGTGGTAGTGCCATCAACCATAAACAGTACGCGATCCGCCTGTTCGATCTCGTTCCATGCACGTTCGATACCGATGCGCTCAACTTCGTCGATAGCTTCACGCAGGCCGGCGGTATCGATGATGTGCAATGGCATGCCGTCGATGTGAATATGTTCGCGCAGAACATCGCGGGTGGTGCCGGCGATATCGGTAACAATGGCTGCCTCGCGGCCGGCTAATGCGTTAAGCAGGCTGGATTTACCGGCGTTTGGCCGCCCGGCGATCACCACCTTCATCCCTTCACGCAGCAGGCTGCCCTGGCGTGCTTCGGCGCGTACGCTGTCCAGATCGGCCATGACGCCGTTGAGCTGCGCTTCGATTTTACCGTCAGACAGGAAGTCGATTTCCTCATCGGGGAAGTCGATGGCCGCTTCTACGTAGATCCGCAGGTGAGTAAGTGCTTCCACAAGCTGGTGGATGCGGGTGGAAAAAGCCCCCTGCAGCGAGTTCATGGCTGAGCGTGCCGCCTGCTCGGAACTGGCATCGATCAGGTCGGCAATCGCCTCGGCCTGCGCCAGATCCAGCTTGTCATTGAGGAATGCGCGTTCGGAAAACTCGCCCGGCCGCGCGATGCGCATGCCTGGCAGCGCCAATACGCGTTTGAGCAGCAGATCGAGGATCACCGGCCCGCCATGGCCTTGTAGCTCCAGTACGTCTTCGCCGGTAAACGAATTAGGGCCCGGGAACCACAGTGCGATGCCCTGATCGAGGGTGGCACCTGCGGCATCGCGGAACGGCAGGTAATCGGCGTAACGCGGCTTGGGTAGTTTGCCAAGCAGGGCCTGGGCGACGTCTTTGGCGCCACGGCCGGAAATACGCAGAATGCCGACGCCGCCGCGTCCCGGCGGGGTGGCTTGGGCTACGATGGTATCGGTGGTGCTCATAGTGATTCTCTTCTCTGGCAATTCAATATGCAAAAAGGCGGTCTAATGACCGCCTCTTATCTCTCGCAGCAAGGGTTCAGCGCGCCGAACCCCTACAATACGCTTAGGTCTTTTTCTTGTCGCGGCTGTGTAAACCACGTTTTTCCAGGCCGCGGTAAATCAACTGCTGCTGGAGGATGGTCACCAGGTTACTGACGATGTAGTACAGCACCAGACCGGACGGGAACCACAGGAAGAACACTGTGAAGATCACCGGCATGAAGGTCATGATTTTCTGCTGCATCGGGTCAGTCACGGTGGTCGGCGACATCTTCTGAATGAAGAACATCGTCACGCCCATCAGGATTGGCAAGATGTAGTACGGGTCTTGCGCTGACAGGTCATGGATCCACAGAGCGAACGGCGCATGACGCAGTTCAACCGAGCCCATCAACATGTAGTACAGCGCCAGGAAGATTGGCATCTGGATAACCAGCGGCAGACAACCCCCCAACGGATTCACTTTCTCAGACTTGTACAGCGCCATCATTTCCTGGCTCATGCGCTGCTTGTCATCACCGATACGCTCACGCATCGCCTGCAGTTTTGGCTGCAGCATGCGCATTTTCGCCATCGAGGTGTACTGCGCTTTGGTCAGCGGGTACATGATGCCGCGCACGATGAAGGTGATGATGATAATTGAGAAGCCCCAGTTACCGATAAAGCCGTGGATGAACTTCAGCAGTTTGAACAGCGGCTGGGAGATGAACCACAACCAACCGTAATCCACGGTCAGGTCCAGATGCGGCGCCAGTTGGGCCATCTGATCCTGCAGCTCCGGGCCAACCCACAGGGTGGCGTTCAGTTGCTGCTGCGCACCAGGCTGCACCACTACCGGAGTCGATTTGAAGCCGATGGTAGACAGGTTGTCGCCAGGCTTGGCGGTATAGAAGGTATTGCTACCCTGAGTTGCCGGTACCCACGCGGTGGCGAAGTATTGTTGCAGCATTGCAACCCAACCGCCCTGGGTGGTCACGCTCAGGTTCTCGTCCTTATCGAACGCATACTTCTGATATTTGTCATCGCTGGAAGAGTACGCCGCGCCACGGAAGGTGTGCAGGGCGAAGTTGTTGCTGCCGGTGTCACGGTGCTTAGGCAGCTCGGTGGTCTGCTTCAGTTGGCCGAACAGGGTCAGTTCCAGCGGAGTGGTGCTTTTGTTGTCGACGTTGTAGTCAACGCCAACCGCGTAATGGTTACGCTTGAGCACGAAAGTCTTGGTGTAGATTGCACCGTCTTTACCGGTAAAGGTCAGCGGGATGCGCAGCTCTTCCTGGCCTTCCGGCAGGGTGTAGCTGTCCTGCGCCGCCTGGAACAGAGGACGTTCGCCGTTTGCCGGGTTATCCGGACCGTTTCTGCCGGTCAGGCCGCTTTGCGCCTGATAAACAAATGCCGGTGTGGTTTCCAGCAGCTGGAATGGCGTCGATGAACCCAGAGTGTCCGGGTAGGCCAACAGTTTAGCCTGCTCGATATCACCACCACGGGTGTTGATGGTCAGCGACAGCACGTCAGTGTTTACGGTAATCAGTTTACCTTGGCCACTGGCTGGAACTGCTGAGCTTGCGGCATCACCGGTAGCAGGGTTCGAAGTCTGTTGCGTGGTCTGCGCGACTGGTTGCGGAGCGTTGTCCGTTTGCCAGGCTTGCCAGATCATGAAAGACACGAACAGCAGAGCGATGAGGAGAAGATTGCGTTGCGAATCCATCGTTAGTGTTCTCTGTTATCGTCGGGTTTCGGCGGCACGGGATCATCGCCACCTGGGTTCAAGGGGTGGCATTTTAATACGCGTTTCAATGCTAACCAACTGCCTTTTATCATGCCAAACCTGCTTAATGCCTCAATTGCGTAATGAGAGCATGTCGGCTGGAAGCGACAACGAGGCCCAAGCAGCGGACTGATGACGAGCTGGTAAGCCCGCACCAGCCCGATCAGGATGCGGGAGCCTGGCGACAGTGGCGACGCCATAATTTTTCCAAAGCTTCCGTCAGTGCACGGTTATCCAAATCCGCTATCCCTTTTTTGGCCACCACGACAAAATCCATCGCCGGTAACTCGTGCTGAAGTAAACGGAAGCTTTCGCGGGTTAGGCGTTTGATCCGGTTGCGTTCATGCGCGCGTTTGACGTGTTTTTTGGCGACGGTAAGACCGATGCGGGGATGCCCCAGCTGGTTCAGGCGGCCGAGGATGGTGATTTGCGGCGTGCCAGCCCGTTGTGGCTGCTGGAAGACGAAAGTGAAGTGAGTGGGAGTTAACAAACGTAACTCCCTGGGAAAAGCGAGCTTAACCACTCAGCGGGTTAGCTTTTATTACTTAGAAACAGTCAGACGAGAACGGCCTTTCGCACGACGGCGGGCCAGAACTTGACGACCATTTTTGGTGGCCATACGAGCACGGAAACCGTGGCTACGGTTACGCTTCAATACGGACGGTTGGAAAGTGCGTTTCATGGCGATTTCTACCTAAACTTAAAATAATTACTGATCAGTAAACGCGTTTGGCTATTCGGCGTGAAGACGACCGACGCCTCAATCGCAATATATAAAGAGGCGGGATTGTAATAATTGTACAGTCCTGAGTCAATTCACATTGCGCTAGCCTACCTGGTTGTCTGCCAATTCGGAGTAAAATCCGGTATTGGCCCGTGGTCACCGCAGAATCCTGTCCGGTTAATGACACACCATTTAGGAACCAGGTACACACGTAGGGCGAAGATTATACGGACTCGGGGGTAAATCGCAAGGATCCCGATGCGATCCTTGGGGGGAAAGCCAAGGATCCGGCGTGGATAACAGGGTATAACCGGTTGACAATGTAAAAAATACCTTTCCGCAGGCGGGTTTTTGCCTGCAATGTAGCGAGGCTGGCGAAAAGATCGCCGCAGGCCGGGGCCTGTGGATAAAATGGATCTAATCTGTGATGAAGAGGAGGATCTCTTGCGCGGATTGCGCTATGATCCGTCATTCCGATCGCGATCTCTCAAGCGGGGATCGTGAGGGACATAAACCGTGAAAGGCGGTTCGCATCCCCCACAGGCAAACAGCCGATGCCGGGTATGTGTCAAAAATCATGAGTTATAAAAAAATTAGCCTGATTCTTTTCTTTTATTGATCTTGTTCGAGTGGAGTCCGCCGTGTCACTTTCGCTTTGGCAGCAGTGTCTTGCCCGATTGCAGGATGAGTTACCTGCCACAGAATTTAGTATGTGGATACGCCCATTGCAGGCGGAACTGAGTGACAACACCCTGGCGCTTTATGCGCCCAATCGTTTTGTGCTGGACTGGGTTCGCGATAAGTACTTAAACAATATCAATGGCCTGTTGAATGATTTCTGCGGTACGGATGCCCCATTGCTGCGTTTTGAAGTGGGCAGTAAACCCCTCTCCCAAATCATCAGCCAGACCGTCACCGCCAGCGTTAGCGCACCCAGCGCGCCAATAGTTCGCGTTGCAGCGCCATCCCGCCCAAGCTGGGACAACGCGGCGCCGCAGCCTGAGCTTTCTTACCGCTCCAACGTTAACCCAAAGCACACCTTTGATAACTTTGTTGAGGGTAAATCCAACCAGTTGGCGCGTGCGGCGGCCCGTCAGGTGGCCGATAACCCGGGCGGTGCCTATAACCCGTTGTTCCTTTATGGCGGCACCGGTCTGGGTAAAACTCACCTGTTGCATGCGGTGGGCAACGGCATCATGGCACGCAAGGCCAACGCCAAAGTGGTCTATATGCACTCTGAACGCTTTGTGCAGGACATGGTCAAAGCCTTGCAGAACAACGCCATTGAAGAATTTAAGCGTTATTACCGTTCGGTCGATGCGCTGCTGATCGATGACATCCAATTTTTTGCCAACAAAGAGCGTTCGCAGGAAGAGTTCTTCCATACCTTTAACGCCCTGTTGGAAGGCAATCAGCAGATTATCCTGACCTCGGACCGTTATCCGAAAGAGATTAACGGCGTGGAAGATCGTCTGAAATCCCGCTTCGGTTGGGGGCTGACGGTCGCGATCGAACCGCCGGAGCTGGAAACCCGCGTAGCGATCCTGATGAAAAAGGCCGACGAGAATAATATCCGTCTGCCGGGCGAAGTGGCGTTCTTTATCGCCAAGCGCCTGCGTTCCAACGTGCGTGAGCTCGAAGGGGCGTTGAACCGCGTGATCGCCAACGCAAACTTTACCGGCCGTGCCATTACCATTGATTTCGTGCGTGAAGCGCTGCGCGATCTGCTGGCACTGCAGGAAAAGCTGGTCACCATCGATAATATTCAAAAGACGGTGGCGGAATACTATAAAATTAAAATCGCTGATTTGTTGTCCAAGCGGCGCTCGCGTTCCGTTGCCCGTCCCCGCCAAATGGCGATGGCGCTGGCAAAAGAGCTCACCAACCACAGCCTGCCAGAAATCGGCGATGCGTTTGGTGGCCGCGACCATACCACGGTGTTGCACGCCTGCCGGAAGATCGAGCAGCTGCGTGAGGAAAGTCACGACATCAAAGAAGATTTCTCCAATTTAATCAGAACATTATCTTCCTAGCGCTATGAAATTTATCGTTGAACGTGAGCATCTGCTAAAACCACTGCAACAGGTGAGCAGCCCGCTGGGCGGCCGCCCAACGCTGCCAATTCTGGGTAACCTGCTGTTGCAGGTGACGGAAGGCTGCCTGCTGTTGACCGGCACCGATCTGGAGATGGAGATGGTGGCACGCGTTGCCCTGTCCCAACCTCATGAGGCGGGCGCGACTACCGTCCCCGCGCGTAAACTCTTTGATATCTGCCGTGGCTTGCCTGAAGGGGCCGAGATCACTGTGACGCTGGAAGGCGAGCGTATGCTGGTGCGTTCCGGCCGCAGTCGCTTCTCTCTTTCTACGTTGCCGGCGGTGGATTTCCCGAACCTGGACGACTGGCAGAGTGAAGTTGAATTTTCTCTGCCGCAGGCGACCCTTAAGCGCCTGATCGAAGCCACGCAGTTCTCGATGGCTCATCAGGACGTGCGCTACTACTTAAACGGCATGCTGTTCGAAACCGAAGGTGAAGAACTGCGTACCGTGGCGACCGATGGTCACCGCCTGGCGGTGTGCTCAATGCCGATCGGCCAGCAATTGCCATCGCATTCGGTGATCGTGCCGCGTAAAGGGGTGATGGAGCTGGTGCGTCTGCTGGACGGTGGCGATACGCTGCTGCAGCTGCAGATCGGCAGTAACAACATTCGCGCCCACGTCGGTGACTTTATCTTCACTTCCAAGCTGGTTGATGGCCGTTTCCCTGACTATCGTCGCGTATTGCCGAAGAACCCGGACAAAACGCTGGAAGCCGGCTGCGATCTGCTCAAGCAGGCGTTTGCTCGTGCGGCCATTTTGTCGAACGAAAAGTTCCGCGGCGTGCGCCTGTATGTCAGCCAAAACCAACTCAAGATCACCGCCAACAACCCTGAACAGGAAGAAGCGGAAGAGATCCTCGATGTCAGCTACGACGGCACCGAGATGGAAATTGGTTTCAACGTCAGCTACGTGCTGGACGTATTGAACGCGCTCAAGTGTGAAGATGTGCGCCTGCTGCTGACCGACTCGGTTTCCAGCGTGCAGATCGAAGACGGTGCCAGTAAGTCTGCTGCGTACGTCGTCATGCCAATGCGGTTGTAGTTCATACCCGTCGTCTTTCAAGCTGCAGCGTTGTTAGCTGCACTAGCTTACCCCAGTTACTTAGTTAAGTAAGCGCCTGGGGATAAGCTAGCTGGCCGCCTAGCCGCAACTTGAAATCCATAGGGTATATAAGGTTGAATAACTTACCGTCATGGGTAAAGAGATTGCATGGCTCTGACGCGTTTACTGATTAAAGATTTCCGTAATATAGAAGCTGCCGATTTGGCGCTGGCGCCGGGATTCAACTTTCTGGTGGGTGCCAATGGCAGCGGAAAGACCAGCGTGCTTGAGGCGGTGTATACCCTTGGGCACGGGCGGGCGTTTCGCAGCCTGCAGGCCGGTCGGGTGATCCGCCACGACCAGCCTGAGTTTATTTTGCACGGCCGTATTGACGGTGCAGAGCGTGAAATATCCGTAGGATTAAGCAAGAGCCGTCAGGGGGACAGCAAGGTGCGCATCGATGGCAGCGACGGCCACAAAGTGGCTGAACTGGCGCAGCTTTTGCCGATGCAACTGATTACCCCCGAAGGTTTTACCCTGCTAAACGGTGGGCCGAAATTCCGGCGCGCCTTCCTGGACTGGGGCTGTTTTCATAACGAACCCGGTTTTTTCACCGCCTGGAGCAACCTGAAACGGTTACTGAAGCAGCGCAATGCCGCGCTGCGCCAGGTCAGTCGCTATGCGCAGATCCGTGCCTGGGATCAGGAATTGATCCCGTTGGCCGAGCGTATCAGCGAGTGGCGGGCAGCTTACAGCGACGCGATTGCCGCGGATATTACCGCGACATGCGCGCAGTTTTTGCCCGAATTTGCCCTGAGTTTCTCTTTCCAGCGTGGCTGGGACAAAGAGAGTGACTACGGAGAGCTACTGGAGCGCCAGTTTGAGCGCGACAGGGCGTTAACCTATACCGCGGTGGGGCCGCATAAAGCGGACTTTCGCATCCGTGCCGATGGCACGCCGGTAGAGGATTTGTTATCGCGCGGTCAGCTGAAACTGCTGATGTGCGCGTTGCGCTTAGCGCAGGGTGAGTTTCTCACCCGGCAGAGCGGGCGGCGTTGCCTGTATCTGATTGATGATTTTGCCTCCGAGCTGGACACCGGCCGTCGCCGGTTGCTGGCCGATCGCCTGAAAGCCACCCAGGCCCAGGTTTTTGTCAGTGCTGTCAGTGCTGAACAAGTGACCGATATGGCCGGTGAAAAGGGCAAGATGTTCCGCGTGGAACAAGGTAAAATAGAGGTTCAACCACAGGACTAAAATGAGCGAGAAACGTTGATGTCGAATTCTTATGACTCCTCAAGTATCAAGGTATTAAAAGGGCTGGACGCGGTGCGTAAGCGCCCGGGCATGTATATCGGCGACACCGATGATGGCACCGGTCTGCACCACATGGTATTCGAGGTTGTGGACAACGCTATCGACGAAGCACTCGCTGGCCACTGTAGTGACATCCAGGTGACCATCCATGCCGACAACTCCGTTTCGGTACAGGATGACGGCCGTGGTATCCCGACCGGTATTCACGAAGAGGAAGGGGTTTCTGCGGCACAGGTGATCATGACCGTACTGCATGCCGGCGGCAAATTTGATGACAACTCCTACAAGGTTTCCGGCGGTCTGCACGGCGTAGGGGTTTCTGTTGTTAACGCCCTGTCCGAGAAGCTGGAACTGGTTATCCGTCGTGAAGGCAAGGTGCACGAGCAAACCTACGCCATGGGCGAGCCACAGGCGCCGCTGAAAGTGGTCGGTGAAACCGATCAGACCGGTACCACGGTGCGCTTCTGGCCGAGCTATGAAACCTTCACCAACAATGTCGAATTTGAGTACGACATTCTGGCCAAGCGCCTGCGCGAACTCTCATTCCTGAACTCTGGCGTGTCTATCCGCCTGAAAGACAAGCGCACCGACAAAGAAGACCACTTCCACTACGAAGGTGGTATCAAGGCGTTTGTTGAGTACCTGAACAAGAACAAAACTCCGATCCATCCAAACGTGTTCTATTTCTCAACCGTGAAAGACGACATCGGTGTGGAAGTGGCGCTGCAGTGGAACGACGGTTTCCAGGAAAATATCTACTGCTTCACCAACAACATTCCACAGCGTGATGGGGGTACCCACCTGGTTGGTTTCCGTACCGCGATGACCCGTACCCTGAACAGCTACATGGATAAAGAAGGCTACAGCAAAAAAGCCAAAATCAGCGCCACCGGTGACGATGCGCGTGAAGGCCTGATTGCCGTGGTTTCGGTGAAAGTACCGGATCCGAAGTTCTCTTCTCAGACCAAAGACAAGCTGGTTTCTTCCGAGGTGAAAACCGCGGTTGAGACACTGATGAACGAGAAGCTGGTCGATTATCTGATGGAAAATCCGGGCGATGCGAAAATTGTCGTCGGTAAAATCATCGATGCGGCACGTGCCCGTGAAGCGGCACGTAAAGCGCGTGAAATGACCCGTCGTAAAGGCGCATTGGATCTGGCCGGCTTGCCGGGCAAACTGGCAGATTGCCAGGAACGTGACCCGGCGCTGTCCGAACTGTACCTGGTGGAAGGGGACTCTGCGGGCGGCTCTGCCAAGCAGGGACGTAACCGTAAGAACCAGGCAATCTTGCCGTTGAAAGGCAAAATCCTCAACGTTGAGAAAGCACGCTTCGACAAAATGCTGTCTTCGCAGGAAGTGGCGACGCTGATCACTGCGCTGGGCTGCGGCATTGGCCGCGATGAGTACAACCCGGACAAGCTGCGTTACCACAGCATCATTATCATGACCGATGCCGACGTCGATGGCTCGCACATCCGTACGCTGCTGTTGACCTTCTTCTACCGTCAGATGCCGGAAATCATTGAGCGCGGTCACGTGTTCATTGCTCAGCCGCCGCTGTACAAGGTGAAAAAAGGCAAGCAGGAACAGTACATCAAAGATGACGAGGCGATGGATCAGTACCAAATCGCCATCGCGATGGACGGTGCAACCTTGCACACCAACGCCAGCGCCCCAGCGCTTGCCGGTGAGCCATTGGAAAAACTGGTTGCCGAGCACTACAGCGTGCAGAAGCTGATCGGTCGCATGGAGCGCCGCTACCCGCGCGCACTGCTGAACAACCTGATCTACCAGCCGACTTTGTTGGAAGGCGATCTGAGCGATCAGGCCAAGGTTAAGACCTGGATTGATTCGCTGGTGAAATTGCTGAACGACAAAGAACAGCACGGCAGCAGCTATGACTCGGTGATCTTTGAGAACCGTGAGCGCCAGATGTTTGAGCCGGTACTGCGCATCCGTACCCACGGTGTGGATACCGACTACGCGCTGGACTTCGACTTCATCCACGGCGGCGAATACCGCAAAATTTGCGTGCTGGGTGAAAAACTGCGCGGCCTGATCGAAGAAGATGCCTTCATCGAACGTGGTGAGCGTCGTCAACCCGTTGAAAGCTTCGAGCAGGCATTGGAGTGGCTGGTGAAAGAGTCACGCCGCGGACTGGCAGTACAGCGTTATAAAGGTCTGGGCGAAATGAACCCAGAGCAGTTGTGGGAAACCACCATGGATCCGGAAAGCCGCCGCATGCTGCGCGTGACCGTGAAGGACGCCATTGCTGCTGACCAACTGTTTACCACCCTGATGGGTGATGCGGTTGAGCCTCGTCGTGCCTTTATCGAAGAAAATGCCCTGAAAGCGGCAAACATCGATATCTAACGCATTGATGGCTGTGAAAATCCGCGCCGGGCAACCCGCGCGGATTTTTTTACGCCTTTTTTGGCGCTGACATTACACGCTGAAACGCGTTAGCATGGGGAAAAACCACTGGGAGAAGGCTCGAATGGCTATTGAATTGATTGCGATTGATATGGACGGCACGCTACTCAACCCGCAGCACCAGATTACGCCGGCGGTAAAGCAGGCGATCACCGAGGCACGCCGCAAAGGGGTGCATGTGGTGCTGGCAACCGGACGGCCCTATGTCGGCGTGCAGGACTATCTGCGACAGTTGGATATTCAGGGGCCCGGTGATTTCTGTATAACCTATAACGGCGCACTGGTTTTACAGGCGGTAGACGGTGCCTGCATCCTGCAGGAAACGCTGGGTTTTGAGGATTATCTCTATTTCGAGCAGATGGCTCGCGAGTTGGGCGTCCATTACCAGGCATTTGATTTTGACACTCTGTATACCCCAAACAAGGATATCGGCAAATACACCGTACATGAGTCGGAGATGACCGGTATTCCGCTGAAGTACCGCAGCGTGGAAGAGATGGATCCTGAGATTCGTTTCCCGAAATTGATGATGGTCGACGAGCCAGAGTTACTCGATAGCGCCATTGCCCGCATCCCGGCCGAAGCTCGGGAACGTTACACCATCCTGAAAAGCGCGCCTTACTTCCTGGAAATTCTGCACCAGAAAGTAGATAAGGGGACCGGGGTGAAAATGCTGGCCGATCATCTTGGTATTGCGCGTGAAAACGTGATGACGCTGGGCGATCAGGCCAATGACACCGCGATGATCGAGTATGCCGGCGTTGGCGTGGCGATGGGTAATGCCATCCCGGAACTGAAAGCGGTAGCGCAGTTTGTTACCAGCACCAATACCGAAGACGGTGTAGCCCGCGCCATCGAGAAGTTTGTGCTGAATGCCTGACAGTGATTCGATTTAAAGGGGCGCAGTCGCGCCCCTAAAAACATTCTATATCCGAGCCAAAATACCCTTCACAATCTGTACGTCCTGAATCGCCAGCCCGGTCAGATCGGCCAGCGTGATTTGCTGAGCATCGCTGCGCACTTTTATCCCCTGAGCCAATGCCGTACCCAATTCGACGATCGGCGTCGATTTAAGTAAACCCTGCCGATAAGCGGTGGCGATCTCACCATAATCTGCACACTGTGCCAAAGCATCCACTAACAGCACATCCGCCCTGGCCACCAGATCGGCCGCCAGCTCCTGCTTGCCCTGGGCGTCAGCACCGACGGCGGTAATGTGGGTACCGGGCTGAATATCCGCCGCTTGCAGAATAGGTTCGCGGCTCGGGGTGGTGGTGACAATCAACCGACAGTGCGCCGCCAGTTCCGCGGCATCCTGGGTGATATTCACCCGGAAGCCTTCGGCTTCGACATCGCGCCGATAGGCTTGCAAAGCCTCTTCGTTACGGCCCCATAGCCAAACCTCACGGCAGGCGGTCAGGGATTTTAGCTGTTGTAACTGCAGTCTGGCCTGCATGCCGCAGCCGACAATGCCAATCGCCGGGATCGATGCTGGAGCACAGAGCTCGGCGACAATGCGTCCGGCCAGCGCGGTACGTAACGCAGTTAACCAACCCTCGTCCAGCAACAATGCCTGGGGTTCGCCGGTTTGCGCCGAGAAGGCCATCATCAGCCCCTGATTACTGGCCAGCCCCTGCGCGGGATTACGGTAAAAGCCAGAGGAAACTTTGACGACAAATTGTTCGTCCCCCTCCAGCCAGGCCGATTTAATGCAGCAGTCACCCGCCGCCTGTTCAAACAGAAAATGCTGCACCGGCGGTTGTTGCACCTGCCGTTGGGAATAGGCAATAAATCCCTTTTTTAGCAACAATGTGACGGCATCTGCATCGAAAGCTTCAAGGATCTGCCGCTTATTAAGGATTTTCATCGGCGATTGCCTTGAGGTATTTCTCCAGCACAATGTTTTTCCCGCACAGTACCACCGCCACTTTTTTGCCCTGAAATTCCGGTGCCAGTTTGATGGCAGCGGCCAAGGCCACCCCGGCAGCACCTTCAATAATCCAGCGATCGCTGGCGGCAATCTGGCGCATGGCCTGTTTGATTTCCGCTTCACTGACCAAGACTTTGCGGTCAATCACCTGCTGGCACAGCGGGAAGGTGATCGCATCCGGCTCAACGCCGCCGGCGGTACCATCTGACAGCGTGTCCTGTTCTTCCACCGGATAGATGTGGCCCGCCTGCAGTGCGCTATACATGCTGGTGGCATTTTCCGGCCAGCAGGCAATCAGTTGGGTTTTCGGCGATAATTGCTGCAAAACGGTACCAATTCCTGAAATATAGCCACCGCCACCCACGGCAACAAACACCGCATCCAACTCCGCCTGCTGCTCTACCAACTCCATGCCGCAGGTGCCCTGACCGGCAATCACCTGTGGGTCGTTATAGGGCGAGATATAGACTTTGCCTTGCTCAGTGGCTGCCTTTTCTCCCGCCTGCTCGGCATTCAGTGCGTCGCCAGGTATCAGTTCCACTTTGCCACCCAGCGCACGGATGGTCTCCAGTTTAATCGCAGCCGCCGTTTCTGGGGCATATACCGTCACGCTGACGCCCATCAGTTTGCCAGCCAACGCGACGGCCTGGCCGTGATTACCGGTCGAGGCGGCGATCACCCCGCGGCTGCGCTGCTGGTCATTCAGCAGCCGCAGTTTGTTGCTGGCGCCGCGAAATTTGAAAGAGCCGGTATGTTGCAGATGGTCGCACTTCAGATACAGCTCGCAACCTAACTGCTGTGACAGCAGTACGCTGCGTTCCAGCGGGGTCACGCGAACCTGCGGGCGCAATTGCTGATGGGCGGAAACAATCGCGTCAAATAGCTGACTCATACAGACTCCTTGATATTTTTCAGATAGTTGTAAACGGTCGCGCGGCCGATACCAAGGATCTTGGCGACGTAGCCGGCGGCGTTTTTTCCTTTGAAAGCCCCCTGGTGATAGAGCGCCTCCACCATGGCCCGCTTGCCCGCACCGTTAAGGGTGCCGAGCGTTTGTTGGCGCTGTTGCAACCATTGATGAATGAAGGTGTTGATGCGTTCCTGCCAGTCATCCTGGAACAGCACGTCCGGCTGTGGTTGCAGGGCATTGCCACCCAGGAAGACTTCCAGCGCAGCTTTGGCGCTTTCCAGCACGGTGATATCAAGATTGATGCACAACAGGCCAATGGGGCCACCGTTATCGTCGCGCAATACCGCGCTGATAGAACGCAGTTGGCTGCCATCCCAATTGCGCTTCAGATAGGGGCCGATCACCTGCAAGCCTTGATCGCCCTGTAGCTCGCTCAGGTTGGAGTCTTCGCCCAGCTCACGCTGTGAGCGGTTATTGCTGATGTAAACCAGCTTCTGGCTGGCGAGATCATGAAGTGCCACTTCGGCGTAAGGGGCAAACAACAGCGTAATGGCATCGGCGATGGCGTGGTAGCGACTCAGCATGGTGAACTTTCATTTGGATTTAAAAATCCAATTTAGAATTAATTTTCTAATTTGTAAACCGATAAGCTTTCGGATCCGTTCCAACGATGATCATTCGACGACTGCCATTGGTTATTGGCATCCCCACCAACTTGAGTTGTCTATTTTGTGATCCATATTGTAGTACAACATTTATTTTTGGAGCTACAATATGACCATTGTTGTTGAGGTGAGTTATCAAGATTGTGCTGCAACCGCAGGACGCCAATGGGAGACGCGGGTAAAGTAAATCCGTTATCACAGCATGGCGAATGCCACGGAGAAATCATGAACAAGCAGCAGATCGGTAAAACCGACCGCATCATTATCGAGATGGGCCAGCAGATCGTCGGTGGCAAATATGTCCCGGGGGCGGCACTCCCCGCAGAAACGGAGCTGTGCGAAGAGTTTGAAACCTCGCGCAATATCATCCGCGAAGTCTTGCGTGCGCTGATGGCCAAACGGTTGGTGGAGGTGAAGCGCTATCGTGGCGCATTCGTGACGCTACGCAGCCAGTGGAATTATCTGGATACCGACGTCCTTAATTGGGTGCTGGCACAGGATTATGATCCACGGCTGATCGCCTCGATGAGTGAGGTGCGTAACCTGGTGGAACCCACTATTGCCCGTTGGGCGGCGGAGCGTGCTACCTCCAGTGAACTGGCGGTGATCGAGGCGGCGCTGAACGACATGAAAATCCACCATCAGGATCGCGAACGCTTTAATGAGGCCGACATTCGCTATCACGAAGCGGTGCTGGCGGCGGTGCACAACCCGGTTTTGCAGCAGCTTAGCGTGGCGATCAGCTCGCTGCAGCGCGCGGTGTTTGAGCGCACCTACATGTCGGATGAGGACAATATGCCACGTACTCTGCGCGAGCATCAGGAGTTGTATGACGCCATCCGTCATCAGGATGCGAATGCCGCAGAGCAGGCGGCACTGGCGATGATCGCCAGCTCGACCAAACGCTTAAAGGATATAACATGAGTGACAGCTTTATCGCGATTGACTGGGGTTCCACCAACCTGCGCGCCTGGCGTTACGAACAGGGCATCTGCGTTGATAGCTTGCAGTCGCAGGCTGGTGTTACCCGCCTTGATGGCCGCACGCCGCAGCAGGTTTTCAGCGAGCTGATGGCGCGTTGGGCGGAGCCGCTGCCGGTGGTGATGGCAGGGATGGTCGGCAGCAATGCCGGCTGGCTGCAGGTGCCTTATCTGCATTGCCCAACCCGCCTGACCGAGGTTGCCCAACAGTTAACGACGGTAGAGCAGGCTTTACCTTATCGGGCCTGGATTATTCCGGGCATCTGTATCGAACGTGAAGATAACTGCAACGTCATGCGCGGTGAAGAAACCCAGTTGATTGGCGCCTATGCCGAACAGCCGGCGACGCTGTATGTCATGCCCGGTACCCACAGCAAATGGGTGCGCATGGAGGGTGACACCCTGGCGGATTTCCGCACGGTGATGACCGGCGAATTGCATCATTTGCTGCTCAGCCATTCGTTGATTGGCGTGGGAGTGAATGAACAACGGCCTAATCCACTGGCGTTTACCAACGGATTGGAAGTCGGCATGAATGAAAGCCACATCGTGCGACGTTTATTTGAAACCCGCGCCGCTCACGTGCTCGGCAAACTGGAAAAAAGCGCCGTCAGTGACTGGCTTTCCGGCTTGTTGATCGGTAACGAAGTGGCGCAGATGCAGCGTGAATACCCGCTGCCGCCTGATGCCGCATTAACGGTGATCGGCAACCCGCAGCTTGGCGAGCGTTATGCCCAGGCACTGACTATGGCCGGGATACGCCACCAGATCCTGGAGGGCGATCGGGCTTTCCAATCGGGAATAAGGAGTATTGTGCATGAGCTGGAACACTGAACTGCCGCTGATCGCCATCCTGCGCGGCATTACGCCGCAGGAAGTGGCTGATCACGTGCAAACCTTGCTGCAGGCGGGGTTCGATGCGATTGAAATACCGATGAATTCGCCGGACTGGCAGCAAAGCATCGGCGATACGGTGAAGAAATTCGGCGATCGCGCCCTGATCGGTGCCGGCACCGTGCTGCAACCTGCGCAGGTGGAAGAGTTGGCCGCGCTGGGGGGCCAGCTGGTGGTGACCCCCAATACCCAACCGGCGGTGATCCGTAGGGCCGTGGCGCTGGGCATGACGGTTTGCGCCGGTTGTGCCACCGCTTCGGAAGCATTCAACGCGCTGGAAGCCGGTGCCCAGGCATTGAAGATTTTCCCCTCGGTCTCCTTTGGCCCGGATTACATCAAGGCGCTGAAAGCGGTACTGCCGCCTCAGATCCCTGTTTTTGCCGTCGGCGGCATCACGCCGGAAAACTTGCATCTGTATCTGGCCGCAGGCTGCGTGGGGGCCGGGTTGGGGGGCGATCTGTATCGCGCCGGCCAATCGGTGGAACGCACCGCTCAGCAGGCGGCCGCTTTTGTTCGAGCCTATAAGGAAGCCACTCAATGAAAATAACCAAAATGACCACCTATCGGCTGCCGCCGCGCTGGATGTTCCTGAAGATTGAAACCGATGAAGGCATCGTCGGTTGGGGCGAGCCGGTGATTGAAGGGCGTGCGCGCAGCGTGGAGGCGGCGGTGCACGAGCTGTCGGAATACGTGGTGGGCCAGGATCCCGCGCGGATTAACGATATCTGGCAGACGCTCTACCGCGGCGGTTTCTATCGCGGCGGCCCCATCCTGATGAGTGCGATCGCCGGTATTGATCAGGCGCTGTGGGATATCAAAGGCAAGGCGCTGGGGGTTCCGGTTTATCAGCTGCTGGGCGGTCTGGTGCGCGACAAAATCAAGGCGTATAGCTGGGTCGGGGGCGATCGTCCTTCCGACGTGATCGCCGGTATCAACAAGCTGACGGAAATCGGCTTCGACACCTTTAAGCTCAACGGCTGCGAAGAAATGGGCATTATCGACAGTGCGCGCAAGGTGGATGCTGCGGTGGCGGTGGTGGCGCAGATCCGCGAAGCCTTTGGCAATCGTATCGAGTTCGGTCTGGATTTCCATGGTCGTGTCGATGCGCCGATGGCTAAAATCCTGATTAAAGAACTGGAGCCGTACCGCCCGCTGTTTATCGAAGAACCGGTGCTGGCGGAACAGGCCGAGTACTATCCGCGCCTGGCAGCGCAGACGCATATCCCGATTGCTGCCGGTGAACGTATGTATTCGCGTTTTGATTTCAAACGGGTGCTGGCAGAGGGCGGCCTGGCGATTATTCAGCCCGACCTGTCTCACGCCGGTGGCATCACCGAATGTTTCAAGATCGCTGCCATGGCCGAGACCTATGATGTGGCGCTGGCACCGCATTGCCCACTGGGGCCGATTGCGTTGGCTGCCTGTTTGCATGTGGATTTTGTGGCGCGTAACGCGGTGTTCCAGGAGCAAAGCATGGGCATTCACTACAATCAGGGGGCCGAACTGCTGGACTACGTAGTGAATAAAGACGATTTCAAAATGACCGATGGCCATTTCTACCCACTGACTAAACCGGGTCTTGGGGTGGAGATTAACGAAGAGCTGGTGATCGAGCGCAGCAAACAAGCGACGGACTGGCGTAATCCCGTGTGGCGCTATCCTGACGGCGCAGTTGCCGAGTGGTAATACAGCTTTAAATAATAATTATTAAATTCATTCTGAAAAGATACTTCAATGGTGTCTCGCTTGACGTCGCCGTCAGGCGAGGGACAAACATGAAATAAATAATGAGAGGCTAAGCAATGAATAATCAGTCGCAATTCTCAATTATGTGGGTTTTATTATTCTTTTAAGAAAAACATATATCGTTAACGTATTTCCATAACAGGTTAATGCCGCCGTCAGGTGGGTTTTCCTCAGTGTGTCATCTGAGAATTTTAAATCATCACCAGTAAATCTACTCGGCGGCGCTACCCTACAACATCGCACCGCTATTATTAAAATCCGAAAAATAACGGAATAACGATAATGGATACAACCTTGACCTCAGCACCAAAAAGTAAGCGCCGCTATCTAACGTTATTAATGATATTTGTCACCGTGGTGATCTGCTATGTCGACCGCGCTAATCTGGCAGTGGCTTCGGCGCATATTCAGCAGGAGTTCGGCATCAGCAAGGCGCAGATGGGCTATATTTTCTCTGCTTTTGCCTGGACCTATACCCTGTGTCAGATCCCTGGCGGTTGGTTTCTGGATCGTGTCGGCTCAAAGCTGACCTATTTTATTGCCATTATGGGCTGGTCGATCGCCACCTTGCTGCAGGGGTTCGCCAGTGGCCTGGTATCACTGATTGGCCTGCGTGCGGTGACCGGACTGTTTGAAGCGCCGGCATTCCCCACCAATAATCGCATCGTCACCAGTTGGTTCCCCGAGCAGGAGCGTGCTTCGGCGGTGGGGTTCTATACTTCCGGGCAGTTTGTCGGGCTGGCGTTTTTGACGCCGCTGTTGATCTGGGTACAAGAGATCCTTAGCTGGCACTGGGTGTTCATCATCACCGGCGGTGTCGGTATCGTCTGGGCGCTGGTGTGGCAGCGTGTTTATCAGTCGCCGCGCAACAGCAAAGGGGTGAATGACGCCGAGCTGAAATATATTCAGGCCGGTGGCGGTATGGTGGACGGCGACGTGGCGTCGGAAAAGAAAAACCGCGTCGCGCTCACCGCCGCTGACTGGAAACTGGTGTTTCACCGCAAGCTGGTGGGGGTGTATCTCGGCCAGTTCGCCATTACCTCTACGTTGTGGTTCTTCCTCACCTGGTTCCCGAATTATCTGACGCAGGAAAAACACATTGCCGCACTGACCGCCGGTTTTATGACCACGGTGCCCTTCCTGGCGGCGTTCTGCGGTGTGTTGTTATCCGGTTTTGTTGCCGATCGCTTGCTGCGCAGCGGTCGTTCAATTGGTTTTGCGCGCAAAACGCCGATCATCTGCGGGTTGTTGCTATCTACCTGCATCATGGGCGCCAATTACACTGACGATCCGCTGTGGATTATGGTGCTGATGGCGCTGGCATTCTTTGGCAACGGTTTCGCCTCCATTACCTGGTCGCTGGTGTCATCGCTGGCACCGACCCGGTTGATTGGCTTGACCGGTGGGGTGTTTAACTTTGTCGGCGGGCTGGGGGGCATCACAGTACCGCTGGTGGTGGGCTATCTGGCGCAAGATTATGGTTTTGCACCCTCACTGATTTATATCGCCGTTGTGGCTCTACTCGGCGCGTTGTCGTATCTGCTGTTGGTGGGTGATGTGAAACGCGTCGGCTGATCCGGTAAGATGGCGGCTCAGTGCCAGCATGAGCAGGGGAGCCGCCATGAGCCATCGGGAAAAACAGCTGACTTTTGATCCACGTGGGCATCAGCTAACCAATATTAACGTCTGGACGCCGGACAGCCAGTGGCTGGCTTACGACGTACGCCCGAGCGGCGCTTCTTTCACCGGCCTGAGCATTGAGCGGGTGAACGTCGACAGCGGCGTGGTAGAAGTGGTGTACCGTGCCCAACACGGTGCTCACGTGGGCGTGGTGACCGTCAGCCCGGACGCACCGGCCCGTTATGTATTTATCCACGGCCCGGAGCATCCTGATAGCGTTTGGCATTACGATTTTCACCATCGTCGCGGAGTGATTGTCAGCGAACCGGATCGCGAGCTGGCCATTACCCTCGATGCGATGGATATCACCGCGCCCTATACTCCCGGCGCACTGCGCGGCGGCACTCACGTGCACGTATTTAGTCCGGACGGCAGCCGCCTGAGCTTTACTTATAATGACCATGTGATGCATGAGCTGGACCCGGCGCTGGATCTGCGCAACGTGGGGGTAGCCGTGCCATTACAGGGCGTGAATCCTCCCAAGCAGCATCCGCGTGAATATGACGGCAGCCATTACTGCGTATTGGTCAGCGAGACAACGCCACAACCGCAGCCGGGCAGTGACCAAATTAATCGGGCCTATGAAGAGGGCTGGGTTGGCCTGGGCGGTTATACCCGGCCTGATGGGCGGCAACAGCGCTGGGCGCTGGCGTTTATTGGCGATACGATTTCCAGCAGCGGCGAAAAGCTGCCGGAGGTGTTCATCGTTGATTTGCCGCAGGATGATGCTGATTACGCCAAAGCCGGTGCCCGGCCGTTGCAAGGTACTGCCACCCATTTACCTGCCCCCCCGCTGGGGGTACGCCAACGTCGACTGACCTTTACCGGCCAGCGACGTTTCCCCGGTGTGGCGACCACTCCCCGCCACTGGCTGCGCAGTTCACCCGACGGCAGTATGATTGCCTGCCTGATGAAGGATGACGCGGGCGTGGTACAGCTGTGGGTTGTCTCACCCAACGGCGGCGATCCGCGTCAGGTCACGCAGGGTGAGCAAGGTATTCAATCGGCGTTCAGTTGGCATCCGCAGGGCGGTCGTATCGCGCTGGTGTGTGATAACAGCCTGATGTTATGTGAGGTAGCCAGCGGACGGATGCAACGCCTGACGCAGCGAACGACATTACCGCCTTCGGGGGACGCTATTGTGTTCTCACCTGACGGTAGCAAAGTGGCGTTTATGCGTGAGATCGGTGGATTCAGCCAGATTTTTGTGGCCGAGGTGTGAGTAACGGCGGGCGAACAGCCCGCATCAGAGTCGCTTAATGTGGGGTTGCCGTGGCGGCATGGGCGGGGTCACCGCTGGCGGCCAGATTCTGTTCTTCGCCACGCAAGATACGCGCTTTCGGCGAGTCTGCGGTACCGTCACTGCCGGAGCGCATATAGTCGTAAGGCAGTAACACCGTGTCCATCACCGCCGAGAATGGCAGATCCAGCGCCACCAGTGGCATCATCGCCCAACTGGTATTGTCGTCCCTCAGCACGTCCATGCTGGCACGGGTACCCGGATAGTAGCCCTGATTCGGGCCGGTGTGACTCATCACGCTGGAGCAGCCGTTGGTCGCTAACAGCATGCAACTGGTTGCTATGACTCTTATCGTTTTCATTATTCCATCCTGCAGGGTGCTGTTCCCCAAAAATCTGCTGATCTATAACATCTTGTGGATGTTTTAAAAGGAGCAAGAGCCCGCTCTGTGGCGGCCGTCTCAGTTTATTGTAAGGGATAAAAAAACTTTCGCCGCACTGATTATCATTTTTTTGATCATCGCCGCTTGAAATGGTGAAAGCCACCCCCATTTTCTTATCAGAAGTAAATTAAGAATTCGCCGTAAGGGAATTCTGATTATTTAGCCTGTCCATGATGGAAGGCCTAATTATTAAACCTCGCTGAAGTGCCTTAGGAGGCTGTTTTATGCGTAATTTCGATCTTTCTCCACTCTACCGTTCCGCGATTGGCTTTGACCGTTTGTTTAATGCGTTGGAGGCGGGGCAGAGTCAGGGTAATGGCGGCTATCCCCCTTATAACGTTGAGCTGGTGGATGAAAATCATTACCGCATCGCCATCGCGGTGGCTGGGTTTGCCGAGCAAGAACTCGAGATCACGACTCAGGATAACCTGTTGATTGTGCGTGGTGCTCATAATAACGAACCAGCGGAAAGAACCTACTTATATCAAGGCATTGCCGAGCGCAACTTTGAACGTAAATTCCAGTTGGCCGAGCATATCCAAATTAAAGGCGCCAAATTGGAAAACGGCCTGTTGTATATCGATATGGAACGTATCGTGCCGGAAACATTAAAACCGCGCCGGATAGAAATTAAATAATTCTTATTTCATCGGCGGAATGAACCGCCGCTGCAATGAATGTTAGTTAACTTGCCTGCCGTCAGGGGGCGATTAAACCTCATCTCGCTTCATAGAAGGAGTTAATATTATGCGTAATTACGACTTATCCCCACTACTGCGTCAGTGGATCGGCTTTGACAAATTGGCCAGTTCAATGGGCGGCCAGGAGCCGCAAGGGTTCCCGCCATACAACATCGAGAAAAGCGACGATAACCACTACCGCATTTCTCTGGCGCTGGCCGGCTTCAAACAAAGCGAACTGGATATCGAAGTCGAAGGCCCACGCCTGACCGTGCGCGGTAAGCCGACGCCATCGGAAAAACAGGTGGAATATCTGCATCAGGGGCTGGTGTGCAAAGAGTTCACGTTGACCTTCACGCTGGCTGAGCATTTGCAGGTGTCCGAGGCCCAGTTTGAAAATGGCCTGCTGCATATCGATCTGGTGCGCCAGGTGCCGGAAGCCCTGCAGCCACAGCGGATTGCCATCGGCACCACGCCAGGGCTGGAAGCCAAATAACCGACTGAGAAACAGTTAAATTTTCAGGGGGAAGTCCTTATGGGCTTCCCCCTTTGCTTTCTGTGGCACAAGCCACAGTCACCCTTTCCCGCCTGTGCCAGAATCCCTGTTAATTGTGTGCTTTTAACCGCAAACCGGTTGTTAAACTTCTGGCAAGGATGTGAGCTATGAGCGAAATCGCCCTGACCGTCAGTATGTTGGCGTTGGTGGCCGTTCTCGGGCTGTGGATGGGTAACTGGAAAATCTATGGGGTAGGGCTGGGCATCGGTGGGGTGCTGTTCGGTGGCATTATCGTTGGGCATTTCGCCCAGAGCTGGCAGCTCAATCTTAATGGCGACATGCTGCACTTCATTCAGGAGTTCGGCCTGATCCTGTTCGTGTACACCATTGGTATTCAGGTCGGACCGGGTTTCTTCTCCTCCTTGCGGGTCTCTGGGCTGCGGCTCAACGGCTTTGCCATTTTACTGGTGCTGGTCGGTGGGCTGGTCGCGGCGGTAGTTCACAAGCTGTTTGCCGTGCCGTTGCCAATCATTCTCGGCGTGTTCTCCGGGGCGGTCACCAATACTCCCGCGCTCGGTGCCGGGCAGCAAATCCTTACCGATTTGGGTTCAGATCCGGCACTGGTCGATCGCATGGGTATGGGTTACGCCATGGCCTATCCGTTTGGCATCTGCGGCATTCTGTTGGTGATGTGGCTGATACGCCTGTTTTTCCGCATTAATATCGAACAAGAGGCGCAGGCGTTTGAAAGCAGCCTGGGCAACCAGCGCGAACTGTTGCACACCATGAACGTGGCGGTGCGAAACCCGAATCTACAGGGAATGGCTATCAAAAATGTCCCCTTGTTGAACGGTGAGGATATCATCTGTTCTCGCCTGAAACGCGGCGATTTGCTGATGGTGCCGGCCCCGCTGGAGAGGCTGGAACTGGGCGATTACCTGCATCTGGTGGGCAAGCGCGAAAGCCTGGAAAATGCCCGGCTGGTGATTGGCGAAGAGGTCGACGTCTCGCTTTCAACGCGCGGTACAGAGCTGCAGGTGGTGAGAGCGGTGGTGACCAATGAGAAGGTGTTGGGCAGCAAAATCCGCGATCTGAATCTCAAGCAAAAATACGATGTGGTGATCTCGCGCCTCAACCGTGCCGGGGTCGAACTGGTGGCCGGCAGCAATGTGACGCTGCAATTTGGTGACATCCTCAACCTGGTGGGGCGGCCCGAATCCATCGAGGCGGTGGCGGCGATTGTCGGCAACGCCCAGCAGAAGCTCCAGCAGGTGCAAATGCTGCCGGTGTTTATCGGTATTGGTCTGGGCGTGCTGTTGGGATCTATCCCGCTGTTTATACCGGGCTTCCCGGCGGCACTGCGGCTGGGGTTGGCCGGTGGCCCGCTGGTGGCGGCGCTGATCCTTGGGCGTATCGGCAGCATCGGCAAGCTGTACTGGTTTATGCCGCCCAGTGCCAATCTGGCGTTGCGGGAACTGGGGATCGTGCTGTTTCTGGCGGTGGTCGGGTTGAAGTCGGGTGGCAATTTTGTCGATACGCTGATCAATGGCGAAGGGCTGGCATGGATTGGCTATGGTGCGCTGATTACCGCTATCCCACTGTTCAGCGTGGGCGTATTGGCACGGACGGTGGGCAAGATGAACTACCTGACGCTGTCGGGCATGCTGGCGGGGTCAATGACCGATCCGCCGGCGCTGGCCTTCGCTAACGGCCTGCACCCGACCAGCGGTGCTGCCGCGCTGTCTTACGCCACGGTTTATCCTTTGGCGATGTTCCTGCGCATCATGTCACCGCAGTTGCTGGCGGTACTTTTTTGGGCAATGTAAAAAACTGGGCGATGTAAAACGACGGGGCGCCACTTGGGTGCCCCGTCTCAACGATCAGCCCGCTTCCTGATGCGCGCGTTCAATCTCTTCCGCCAGGATCGCCACGCCACGCTCAATCTTCTCCGGATCCGGCACGTAGTTCATCCGCATGCACTGATGGGTATGCGGCCATTCGTGCTCCAGCCCCGGGAAGAAGTAGTGGCCCGGCACCATCAGCACGCCACGTTTTTTCAAACGTTGATAAAGCAGCTCGGTGGTGATCGGCAGGTCCTTGAACCACAGCCAGAGGAAAATGGCCCCTTCCGGTTTATGGATCAGGCAGCGTTCCGGTGACAGGTAGCGGCGAATGATCTCGATAGTGTGCTCGACACGCTGTTTGTAGAAGGGGCGGATCACTTCGTTGGACAGGCGCAGCAGGTCGCCGCGTTCAATCATTTCCGTTGCCATCGCCGGCCCCATGCTGCCCGGTGACAGGCTAATGATGCCGTTCATGTTGGTCAGGGCGCTGATGGTCTTTTCATCGGCGATCACAATGCCGCAGCGTGAACCGGGCAGGCCGAGTTTCGACAGGCTCATGCACAGAATGATGTTGGGGTTCCACAGCGGCGTTGCGTCGCTGAAGATAATGCCGGGGAAGGGCACGCCGTAGGCGTTATCGATCACCAGCGGAATGTTGCGCTGCTGCGCCAGTCGGTCGAGCTTCATCAGCTCTTCGTCGGTGATCACGTTGCCGGTCGGGTTGGTCGGGCGTGATACGCAGATCATGCCGATATCATCGCCGATGTTCAGATGTTCGAAATCAACGTGATATTTGAACTGACCTTCCGGTAGCAGTTCGATGTTGGGTTTGGCCGAGACAAACAGCCCTTCGTCCAACCCGGCATCGGCATAGCCGATATACTCCGGCGCCAGCGGGAACAGTACGCGGCGGCGGCTGCCGTCGGCATAGCGGCCGGCAAACAGGTTAAACAAGTAGAAAAACGCGCTCTGACTGCCATTTGTCAGTGCAATATTCTGTGGAGAGATCTGCCAGCCTAGCTCGTCGCGCAGCAATTTGGCCAGCGCTTTCAGCAGGGAGTCTTTGCCCTGCGGGCCGTCATAGTTACACAGCGCCTCGGTCAGTTTGCCCTGGTCGAGCATGTCCTGACACAGTTGCTTGAAGTAGCTTTCCATCTCTGGAATTTGCGCCGGATTACCGCCGCCAAGCATGATGGCACCGGGGGTGCGCAGGCCTTCGTTCAGGTCATCCATTAAACGGGTAATGCCCGCGTAACGGGTAAATTTGTCGCCGAAAAGTGAAAAAGTCATAGGTGCAGCTGTAGTGTTTTTAGCAGGTAATCGCCCACCATACCGCCTGACAATTTCCGGCGCAATGCGGTTCATAAAATAACCATCAGGCGTAAACTTCACCTGATGGTTATTTCACAGCATATTTATCTCAATTAATGTGACCGATCGCCGACCCACACCACCATCACCTTATCGTCACCGAGCTGACGGCTGAAGGCGTAGTATTGCGCCGTTTGTTGCGACTGTTGTTTACCTGCACCTATTGCCGGGTGGCGAGCGCGGAATTGACCCAGCCGCTGCCAGTGCGCCAGCAGCGGGGCTTTGTCGCCCTGCAGCTCGCTCCAGTTCATATCGGAACGGGTGCCCTGCAACGGGTCCGAGCCGCTCGGCCCAAGCTGACGGCCACTTTCATCACCGTAGTAAATTTGCACCGCGCCGGGGGCCAGCAACAGCAGATCGGCGGCACGCTGTTGCAGTGCCAGCGACCCTTTGGCATCACTGGCAAAGAACAGCCGGGTATCGTGCGAAGAGATATAACTTAACACGTTGAAATTCTGCAGCTTGTCGGCCATCTGTTGATAGGTGGTGTCAATACTGGAAAAGCAATTCAGCGCCTGCGACGCCTGATCCTGAAAATCAAAATTGATCATCGCGTCGAAGCCGTTCTGGTAATAGTCGCTTTTCATCACGCCATGGCCCCAGGCCTCACCGGTCATCCAGAATGGGGCGTTATCCAGCGCCTGTTGCGGATGAGCGGCTTTCCACTCGGCCAACGCCGCCGTGGCACGCTGTTTCAGCAGCGCCAGCGTCGGTTTCTCTACGTGTTTGGCGGTGTCGATGCGAAAGCCGTCAATGCCGTAATCGCGTACCCATTGGCTGAGCCAGGTAGTCAGGTAGTCGCGGGTTGTGGCACCGGGAATTTCGTGCGCAGCAGTGTCGGGTTTATGGCGATAAAACAGCGGCAGACCGCTGGCACCGGGCGCTTCAGTTTTGATGTCCGGGAGGAAGGCCAGCGACATGGTGAGGTCGTCATAGCCCGGCGAGTCGTAGTCGCCGATATCGGTACGGATCCAGTTTTTACCCCACCACGTATCCCAACCGGCCTTATCGCTGAAGTTGATGTAATCATTGAAGCTATGCCAGTTTTGGCCTGCCGCCGGTCGCCAGTCCCCCCAGTTTTTACCCAGCGTTTTTTCGATCTCTGCCCCTTTCAGATACAGCGAGCCGAACTGGAAGGTCTGCATATCCGCCAGCGTGGCGTAACCGACGTGGTTCACCACCACGTCGAACAGAATGCGGATACCACGCTGGTGGGCTTGCTCGACCAGCGTGCGCAGATCCTGCTCGCTGCCCATGTTGGCATCGAGCCGGGTCCAGTCCAATGCGTAGTATCCGTGATAGGCGTAATGCGGGAAGTCGCCCTTGGTGCCGCCACCGACCCAGCCGTGGATCTGCTCCAGCGGCGAACTGATCCACAGCGCATTGACGCCAAGCTGTTGCAGATAGTCGAGTTTTTGCGTCAGGCCGGCCAGATCGCCGCCGTGGAAGGTGCCTATCTCCTGCATACCGTCGCTGCGACGGCCGTAGCTGTGGTCGTTGGCCGGGTTACCGTTTTCAAAGCGATCGGTGAGGGCGAAGTAGACCGTGGCGTTGTGCCAGTTGAACGGCGCGGCTTTCTCGCTGTTTGCTGACTCCAGCAACAGTAATCCTCCGCTGCCTGCGGCCGGTTGCAGGGTGACTTTGCCCTGGCTGACCCTGGTCGTTTGGCCAGAATAGAAATCACGCACCCTTTCGCCTTCGGCAAAGGTCGCCGCCACGTCAAGAGTGACCGGCAAGCCGTTCCAGCGTGGGCAGGTGCGCGCTACCGTAGCGGCGGCGATTTCCGGTGCGGTTTTTAGGCTGAGCTGCAACGTCGGCGTACCGCTGCGGGTGTCGATGCGCACCTGATATTCGCCGGCGCGGAACAGCCGCCAGTTAACCGGTGGGTTATCGCCGCAAGGTTGCAGCGACAGGGCTTGATTCAGTTTGGCCGCAGTGGTCGGCTGCCAGCACTGTTGGTCCTGGTAAATCTTCAGCGGCAGTTCGCCCTTGGGCAAGGTGGCGTGGCTGGTGAACAAGCCGCTGGCGGACTCGTCAAAGGCCGGGAAGCCTTGCAGCGTCCAGCTCGCCATTGCCGCCGGTGACAGCAGCATCAGCAGGGAAAGGGTCAGGCGTTTCATGGCTCTCCTTACGCGTGGCAGGAAGCGTTTTTCTTGTAGGGTAATGCCCAGTGTGACAAATGATGAAAAAGTCGCCTCATCCCAACAGATAATTTTCCGGGAGGAGGTGGCAGGGGGAGAGGGATGGAACGAAATGGGCGGCGGGCGCCGCCCTTCATGACTATTTCTTCAGCAGTTGCGGATTCACGCAGTTTTCTTTGACCGTGCCGGTCAGGGCGGCAATCAGGTTGTCGACGGCGCATTCGGCCATGCCGTAGCGGGTCTCATGGGTCGCAGAACCGATATGCGGCAGCGCCACTACGTTTGGCAGCTTCAGCAGCGGTGAAGACACATCCAACGGTTCTTTTTCGAACACGTCCAGCCCGGCAGCGTGGATAGTGCCGTTTTGCAGTGCTTCAATCAGTGCCGCTTCATCCACCACCGGGCCGCGACCGGCGTTAATCAGGATGCCGCTCTTTTTCATCTTCGCCAGTTGCTCACGGCTGATCATATGGAAGGTTTCATCGGTCAGCGGCAGCGTAATGCAGATGAAATCGGATTCGGCCAGCAGGGTATCCAGGTCGCAGCGGCGGGCGTTAAAACGTTGTTCCGCCTCTTCGTGCGTGCGGCGGGCGTTATACAGCACCGGCATGCCGAAACCGAAGTGCGCACGTTGCGCCAGCGCCAGGCCGATTCGGCCCATCCCGAGAATGCCGATGGTTTTATGGTGCACATCGACGCCAAACCAGTCGGCCCCGATACTGCCCTGCCATTCGCCGGCCTTGACCCGTTCGGCGACTTCAACCACCCGGCGCGCTGTCGCCAGCACCAGACTCATGATGGTATCGGCGACGGTTTCGGTCAGCACGGTAGGGGTATGCATCAGCAGCACGTTATGGGCATTCAGCGCGTCGACGTCGAAATTGTCGTAGCCGACGGAAATGGTTGAGGCCGCGCGCAGTTTTGGCGCCTGCTGCAGGAAAGCCTCATCAATTTTGCCGCCGGAACCGATGATCCCTTCCGCCTGTTGCAACGCCTGGCGCAGCTCATCGCGGTTATCCGGGGTCAGGCCGTCGAAGGCGTGCACGGTGAAGTGCTGTTCCAGTCGTTCACGCAGGTCGGCAGGGATGTTTTTGTATAAAACGATAGAAGGCTTCATCACGAACTCCAGCAAGCTAACGATTAGGACGTTGGGGATCCAACATAACATAAAGCAAAAAGGGTGAAGGGCGCAGCGCCCGTCACCCCGGTCATTCAGGTCGATCAGGCCAGTTGTGGCTGGGCCTCGTTGCGAGCGGGTTTGACTACCAGCGTCAGCACCACCGCTGCCAGCAGGGCAATGGCCATAAACATATAAGAAGCCGCCGGGCTACCGGTAGCGCCGTTCAGGTAACCGACAAACCACGAGCCGAAGAAGGAGCCCAGCGCACCCATGCTGTTGATCAGTGCCATGGCGCCACCGGCAACGTTTTTCGGCAGCATTTCAGGAATGATGGCGAAGAAAGGCCCATAAGGGGCATACATGGCGGCACCGGCAATTACCAACAGGGTGTAAGAGACCCAGAAATGGTTGGCGCCGACGGCGTAAGAGCCGAAGAAAGCCAGCGCGCCAATCAGCAACAGTGGCCAGACGAACAGCTTACGGTTTTGCATTTTGTCGGAGGCCCAGGACACCAGGATCATGGCGATAGTCGCCGCCAGATAAGGCACCGCCGACAGCCAGCCGGCTTCCACCATGCCCATCTGCATGCCGCTGCGCAGGATGGAAGGCAACCACAGCACGAAGCCATACACGCCAATACTCCAGGCAAAGTACTGTGCGCACAGCAGAATAACGTTGCGTGAGCGGAAGGCTTCACCGTAGTTCCGTACCGCTTTAATGCCTTTTTGTTCTTCTTCCAGCTGTTGTTGCAACGCCTGCTTTTCATTGTCGCTCAGCCATTTGGCCTGGGCGGGTTTGTCTTTGGCCAGCACCCACCAGCAGAAGGCCCAGATCACCGCCGGAATGCCTTCAAAGATGAACATTTCACGCCAGCCGTAGGCGTGGATCAGATAGCCGGAAACCACCGACATCCACAGCACCGTTACCGGGTTGCCGAGGATCAGGAAGGTATTGGCGCGTGAGCGTTCTGATTTGGTGAACCAGTTGCTGATGTAAATCAGCATCGCCGGCATGACCGCGGCTTCAACCACGCCGAGGATAAAGCGGATAGCGGCCAGCATGGGGATATTACTGACCATGCCGGTCAGTGAGGCGCAGGCCCCCCACAGGATCAGGCACCAGAAAATCAGTTTTTTAACGCTGCGGCGTTCGGCATAGATGGCGCCGGGGATCTGGAAAAAGAAATAGCCGAGGAAAAACAGCGCCCCCAACAGCGAGGACATGCCCTTGGTGATGCCCAGATCGTCATTGATACCGGCAGCCGAAGCAAAGCTGAAGTTGGCTCGGTCGAGATAGGCCAGGCTGTAGGTGATAAACACGATGGGCATGATGTACCACCAGCGTTTAGCCGCGATAGTCGCTTTGTTCATGTTCAGATTCCTCAGTGTTCTCCCAACGCGTCCTGGTTGTAGGGCCAGAGGTACACGTCGTGTGGAGAAGTCGGTTAACCGATTATGTTTGTTATATTTATTCAGCCAGTGCCGCGCGGGTCGGCAAGCCTTCGCTATCGCCGATGGCCTGGATCGCCAGCGAGCCGATTTTGTTACCGCGTTGAACCGCCTGTTTCAGCGTTTTGCCTTCCAGCAGAGCGCTAAGGGTGCCGACGGCAAAACCGTCGCCTGCCCCCACGGTGTCCACCACGTTGTCGACTTTGATGGCCGCGACTGCCGCCTGATCGCCAGCAGCGGTTTTAAACCAGGCGCCGTCCGGGCCGGTTTTGATAATCACCGCCTGTACGCCGCGCTCCAGATAAAAATCGGCAATGCCTTCCGGCGTTGATTGGCCGGTGAGGATTTGTCCTTCTTTCAGCCCCGGTAGCACCCAGTCGGCGGCAAACGCCAGCTTATTGAGCTGCTCGATCATCACCTGTTGGCTGGACCACAGCACCGGACGCAAATTAGGGTCGAACGAAATGGTTTTGCCCATTGCCCGCATCTCACGCGCGGCATGGTGACACAGCGCCAGCGACTGGCCGGACAAGGCTGCCGCTACGCCGCTCAGGTGCAGATGGCGTGCGGAACCGAAGTAATCGCGGTTGAAATCGTCCACAGAAAGGTGACTGGCCGCCGAACCTTTGCGGAAATACTCCACTTTGGGATCGGTACCATCGGTGGTTTTCGATTTGATCTGAAAACCGGTCGGATAATTGCCGTCTACCGTGACCTGCTGGGCGTTAATGCCTTCTTTTTTCAATTGTTGCAGGGTGAAACGGCCGAAACTGTCATTGCCGACGCGGCTGACCCAGCCGACGTTCAGGCCCAGACGTGCCAGACCGATCGCCACGTTCAGCTCGGCACCGGCAATGCGTTTGGTGAAGGTTTCTACTTCCGCCATATCGCCGGTTTGGCTTGCCACGAACATGGCCATGGCTTCACCCAGGGTGACGACGTCCAAGGGTGCGCTATGCGCGGCTGTCAGCATTGTCATGATGTTTTACTCCGCGCGTAACAGGTTAACGTAGTAGCGGGTTACGTCTTCCAGACTGTCGCCCTGCAATGGGAATTCAATACCGCGTGGGACATCCTGTGGCAGGCGGGTCAGCAACTCACGCCAGCGGCCGTCACTGTCGTCGAGCGCCACGGCGCGCCAACCGCGCAGGCCATGGGTGGCCGCCTTCACGTGCACATAGCTGACGTGGCGAGCCAGACGCTCGGCAGCGGCGAAGGCGTCTTGCCCGACCCAGTGCCAGTTGGCCATATCGAAAGTCATGCTGACCGGCAGACGGTTATCTTCCGCCGCGTGGAAAAAGGCGTTCAGCAGTGACAGAATGCCGCAGTCCGGGGTCTGGTCATTTTCCACCACCAGGCTGACCGGATGCTGCTCCAGTGCCACTTTCAGTTCGGTAAAATCGAAGCCGGGCTGGTAATGGCCCAGGGATAATTTTAACTGGCGTGCGTTCAGCGTCTGGGCTTCCGCCAGCAGAGCCGCCAGGTTGGGGTTCAGAGTGTGCTGTGGGGTAAACAGGGCTTCAGGTGCGGAGTAAACGGCAAACAGTTGCTGCTGTTCGATGGCCTGAGCCAGAGCCGGCAGGGCCTGTAGATCCTGAGCAGAAAACAGTTCGCGGCGGATTTCTACGCCGTCGGCACCTGCCGCGGCGATAATCGGCAGTAAAGCGGCCTGGCCACCGAGCTGCTGGACGGTATCGGTGCCATAGGCGCCGGTCACTATGATAATTTCTCTGGTCATTTTTGCTCCTGAGGTGGTGTTAGTCCCACCGATGCTGTTAACCACAAGTTAAATGGTACCGGTTCCAGGTGAAAGCGACAGAGTGTAAAAATATGATCGCAATCACGAACCTGAGCAAAAAATAGTCTGGATGATGTGATGAAGGGGCGTCACAGGCGCGCCCCGGCGGGAAAGAAGGGAGATTATCGGGTGGTGGAGCCGCGTACGATCAGTTCACCGGGGAACATCTGTTCGCTGATAGGGGTATTCAGACCCTGAATGCGTTGCACCAGTTGTTCCAGTGCCGCATGGCCCATCTGATAGGTAGGTTGCTTCAGAGTGGTGATGCCCACCCCAGCCAGTTCGGCCCATTCCAGTTCGTCAAAGCCCAGCAGGCCGATATCGCTGCCCCATTGGATACCCAATCGGCGCATGGCGCGTGCCACCTGTAGCGTCAGGGCACCATTAGCGGAAATAACCGCCTTGCGCATACCGCGATGGCGGGCGTTAAAGTCGCGGATCACGCCTTCCAGCTGCTTAACGTCGTTAAGCGGAGTTTCGGCCTGTTCGGCCAACAGTCCGGCATGTTGCGCCATAGTCTGGTTAAAGGCGTGCAGCCTTTCCAGGCGGGTATTGACCGTGCCGATCGGCTCGCTGAGAAACAAAATGGCTTCGAAACCCTGTTGCAACAGGTGTTCCGTGGCGACGGTTGCCGCTTCGTGATTGTTGAGGCCCACCACATCACAGGCAAAATCAGAGATTTTGCGGTCAATCAGCACCATGGGTAACATCGATTGTTGCAGGGTCGACAGCGCCTCTTCGCGCATACCGACGGCATTGACCACGATGCCTTCTACCCGGTAACTGCTAAGCAGTTGCAGGTAGTGCTGTTCCTGATTGACCTCGTTATTGGTATTACACACCAGTAGGGTAAAACCATGCTGACGACAGGCCGCTTCGATACCGCGCATCACGTCCACCGAGTAGGGATTGGTGATATCGGCGATGATCAGGCCAATCAGCCGCGTTTGGCCGCCCTTCAGGCTGCGTGCCATCTGGCTGGGGCGATAGTCGAGCTGGTGGATCGCCTGTTCGATGCGCTGTTTGAGATCGTCAGAAAGCAGGTGCTGCTCACCATTGAGATAGCGCGATACGCTGGTTTTACCGGTCTTGGCGGTTTTCGCCACATCGCTGATGGTGGCCCGCCCCGAGGCGCGCATTGCCTTAACACTGCTCACAGCCGATCTCCCCTGTGGTTAATTGCCAAGGAGACTAACACACCCGGCGCAGAGCCGGAATGCCCAATGGCGGAGCGCCGGGGGATAAGAAGTGGCGGGGCAGAGCGCCCCGCACGGGATTACTGCAGCGGGCTGAGGGTGATTTCAACGCGGCGGTTTTGCGCCTTGCCTTCTGTGGTGCTGTTGGAGGCGATCGGGTTGTCCGGGCCGGCACCTGAGGTGCGGATGCGGTTGGCCGCTACGCCCTGGGTGATCAGCGCACTACCGACGCCGTCGGCACGTTGCTGCGACAGGGTCATGTTCAGCGCACGGGAGCCGGTGCTGTCGGTGTAGCCGATGATGTTAACTGCCGTTTTCGGGTATTCCTTCAACACCATGGCCACGCCGGTCAGGGTATTGGCACCCGCCGGTTTCAGGGTAGCGCTGCTGCTGTCGAAGGTGACGTTATTTGGCATGTTCAGCACGATATTGTCGCCCTGACGGGTCACGCTAACGCCGGTACCTTTCATTTTGTCGCGCAGTTTGGCTTCCTGCACGTCCATGTAATAGCCGGCACCGCCGCCCAGTGCTGCACCGGCAGCGGCACCAATCAGTGCACCTTTGCCGCGGTCTTTTTTAGACGAGGACAGCATGCCGACGCCTGCGCCCAATGCCGCGCCGATCCCTGCGCCAATGCCGGATTTTCCGGCTTCAGATTCCCCGGTGTACGGGTTGGTGGTACAGGCTGACAGCGTGAGCGCCAGGCTCACCGCGCCGGCAATAATCGCAATGCGTTTATTCATGTTTTTTCCTTTGTGGCATCAAAATCTGTGTGCGTCAGTCCAATCTCGGGGACGCTAAAAAAACCGTTGGCCGCCTGGCACGCCAGGTTGCGGCGCTACTATGACGCGCATCTCCTCCGGCAGTTCCGGAAAAAAACGTGACAATTTATAAGCGGCTCACGGGCTGCGCTTGTTATCCGGTAAAACGGAGGGGAATACCATGCAGCGGATTCTGAATTGAGCGCACCCCGGTGCGGAGTGCGCTGTTTTTAGCCAGAAATGACAAAAATCAAACGCTGGCGGCCCAGTTCATGATCAACGTATGGGCTTGAGTTTCTTCATTAAACAAACGCTGTGTGACGTGAAAACCCTGCTTATGGTAGAACGCGCAGGCCCGCAGGTTTTGCTGATAGACCTCCAGACTTAACCGGGGATAGCGCTGCTGCACATACGCCATCAACGCCTGGGCGACGCCACGGCCGTGAAATGCCTGGTCAACAAACAGCGCGCCAATAAAGCGTTGATCCAACACGCTGATAAAGCCGACGATTTCCCCTTCGTGCCAATACGCCCAACTGTGTGCGCGCGGCAGGTAGTTTTCCTGCACCAGGGTGGCGCTTTCCAGCCAGTAGCTTTCCTTCACGAACGGATGGGCGGCGATGGTGCTGGGCAGCCACAGGGCCATCAGTCGCGGCAGATCGCCCGGATGGCAAGGGCGGATCGCTATGGCTTTGGGTAGCAGAGGCAGCCTGTCAGATGATCGTTCACCAGCCCGCTGGCCTGCATAAAGGCGTAACAGGTAGTGGAGCCGATAAATTTGAAACCGCGTTTTTTCAGCGCTTTGGACATGGCGTCCGAGCGTTCGGTTTTTGCCGGTACTTCACTTAACTGTTGCCAACGGTTGAGCAGCGGTTCGCCGTCGACAAACGCCCAGATAAAGCTGACGAAGTCTTCTCCGGCCGCCTCCATCGCCAGATAGGCCCTGGCGTTGGCGATAATGGCTTCGATTTTGCCCCGGTGGCGGATAATACCGCTGTCCTGCAGCAAGGTTTCCACCTCTTGTTCAGTGATGGCCGCCACCCGCTGCGGATCGAAATTGTGGAAGGCGCGACGGTAGTTTTCACGCTTTTTCAGCACGGTGATCCAGGAAAGTCCGGCCTGTTGTCCTTCCAGACACAGCATTTCGAACAGTTCCTGCGCATCGGTGGTCGGCGCGCCCCATTCCTTGTCGTGATACTCGAGATATAACGGATCTGCCGTCACCCAACCGCAACGTTCATTGACCATACTGACTGTCCTTGTGCTGTGTTTATTTACAGTAAGCATCGCCCGAAGTTGCGAACTTGGCAAGCCCCTGATTGTTTTATCAACAACCGGCTTGACGTGGCGAAAAAGCCAGCAATATTTACTAGATGGCCGGTAGCCAAAAAGGCCAATGATAAAAAGGTATTTTCCTTCATTTGCTTGGCTCTCAGGAGTCTGTTCATGCCTCTAAAAATAACTCGTATGCCCCGCCCAGCGGTGCTTGCAGTGGCAATATTATGCAGTATGACGACCCCGGTGCTGGCCTATGACCAACTCTACGTGTTTGGCGACAGCCTAAGCGACACCGGCAACAATGGCCGCTTTACCTACGACAGTAATAAACACCTGTTATACGACGAAGTGCTGGCGCAACGTATCGGTGCTGCGCTGGTGGCCTCGGATAACGGTGGTGACAACTATGCCGCCGGTGGTGGCGTGGCGGTGCCGGCGCTTAACCCGGCGGATAACACTCAGGATCAGGTGCAGAGCTATCTCAACCGGGTCAATGGCCGGGCCGATGGTGACGGCCTGTATATTCACTGGATTGGTGGCAATGACCTGGCGGCGGCGGCGTTAAACCCGACGACTGCGCCGGGTGTGGCCTACAACAGTGCGGCCGCCGCCGCCGCGCAGGTTCACTCGTTGTTAAATGCCGGCGCCGGTACGGTGATCGTTCCGACGGTGCCGAATATTGGCTCTACGCCGCAACTGATGGAGCTGATTATCCAGCAGGCGCTGACTCCGGTGCAAAACGCGGCAGTGCAGGCGGCCTACGCCACCCTTAATTCGCTGGCGACACCGGACAATGACTCGCGGACTCAGGCCATCCACCAGGCGCTGACGGCCGCGGCGGCGCAGGGCAGTGCCATCCCGCAGGTGCAGCAGGCGATTGCCGCACAGCTGATTGCCGCCTTTGACAGCCTGAGCGCTCAGGCCGGGCAACTGACCGATTTTTATAACCAAAGCGAAGACCGCCTGCTGGCACAGGGTGGTGGCAATATCGTTCGGGTTGACGTAAATAAGCTGTTTAGCGAAGCCATCGCCAATCCGGCGCAGTTTGGCTTTACCAATACCGCCGGTATGGCCTGCCCGCCAGGTGTTTCTTCCGCGGTGTGCAGCTCTGCGATGCCGGGTTTTGACAGCAGCCAATCCTACCTGTTTGCCGATCATTTCCACCCCAGCCCGCAGGCACATCAACTGATTGCCGATTACATTCAGGCGGTGCTGGACGGCCCGGCGCAGGCAGTGGCGCTGAATCAGGCGACGGCGGCCATGGCGCGTGATAGCCGCGCTACCCTCGACAGCCGTTTCCAACAGCTACGCAATGGCGACAACCCGCAAGGGGCGCTGGGCGTGTTCGGCGGTTATGCCGGACAACACTATGACTATTCTTCCAATCTGGCGGCAGGTGACGGCAACGCCACCACCCATAATCTGACGGTCGGGGTGGACTACCAGTTGACGGACGGCTGGTTAATTGGGGCGCTGATTTCCGGTTCCAATGACGATCAGCAGCCTTCCAGCCGCTATGAGTACAAGGCGCGCGGCCTGCTGTTTTCGGCCTTTACCGCCCTGGATGTGTTTGAGCACGGTTGGGTGAACGCCGATCTGCACTACGCGACAATGGATTACGATGATATTCGCCGCAGCATGCAGCTAGGGTCGTTAACCCGCACCGAAACCGGTAGCACCGATGGCAAGCAGTGGGGCGCACGGGTCACCGCCGGTTATGACTTCCCTGTTACCTCCTACCTGACCACCGGACCGATGGCGCAGTTCGCCTGGGATTACAGTAACGTCTCCGGTTACAGCGAGGACGGCAACGACAGCACCGCCATGCGGTTCAATGACCAGAACTACCATTCGCAGATTGGTGCGCTGGGCTGGCGGTTAGACAGCAATTTCGGCCTGTTTAATCCGTACGCCGAGGTGAGCTATCAGCATCAGTTTGGCGATGATGTCTATCGGGCCGGCGGTGGACTGAAGTCCACCCAGACCTCTTTTACCCGCGACAGCGCCAATCAGGATAAAAACTGGGTGGATGTGACCCTGGGAGCAAACATGCCGCTGACCGATCAGGTGGCCGCGTTCGCCACCGTTTCGCAGACCGGCGGCCTGAGCAGCGGCGAACAGTTTATGTATAACGTCGGCGTCAGTGCTCGGTTTTGATAGTTCAAACGTATGGGCCTAAAGTACAGGCCCATTCAAAGAGGGCTGTCTGATTTGGAAGAGTTCTCTGGCTGAGGTTTTTGCTGTTAATGATTGAAAATTAGGTTTTTTATTGAATCTTTCACCGAAGCAGTCAGGGGCTGGCCTTATAGGGTATTTACATACCATTGGAAAAAGCATAGTGTTGTCACTGTACTTTAGTAGGGTGCTTGGTGACGGGCGCTTTACAGCGACGAAATAGGCAATTACAGAAAAAAGTCGCTTTACAACTTATGCTTCAACATCAGGGAATTATTATTAATCAATAAGATGGAATTTGTAGTACAAATTGGAATGTGCCCTTCTGGGCGCTTCAGTTTCCCTGCCGGACAGCTCTGGTGTTCTCCGTGTTATCAAGGTTGCACCAAGATGTTCATTTCAGACCGGGTAACCGCACCGATTGCTGATTTTTCAACTCATCGCTCTGTCACTTCGCGTTAAAACTTATCCAGACATGCCGTTGGACGAATAGCCTGTTTTTTGACCCTATGGTCGCCTCCGTTGGATCGGTTCTTAATACACATTTCAAATACTGCTATATTATACCTTTACTTTCTTCCACGGAGGCGTATACGTGACTAGCTCATTCTTTGATAATGAATTAATCAACGAGGGAATCAAAAGGGATTTAGAGAGTCACATTATCAATTATAATAACATAAAATATGTTTATGCTATAATGAACAAAAGGAACCCGGCAAACTTTTCTGTTATATCAAACAGAGTGGATTGGTTTGAGACTTATACGAAAAATAACTTTCAATTTATTGACCCCGTGCTTATTACTGCATCCAATCGCATAACTCCCTTTGCCTGGGATGAGAATCTGATTGTGGAATCAGGCGTGAAATTTTCAAAGTTATTTGACGCCGCTAAAAATTATAATATTGCCAATGGCTATACATTTGTCCTGCATGATCATCATCACAATCTTGCTGTGTTATCTTTCTTCCTGGGTGGCCAAAAATCTGGGAATATAGACCTGATAGAGAAAAATAAAAACAAACTGCAAATGTTATTAATAACAATGCATGAAAGATTAATTGGAGAGTACCAGAGTCTGAACAGTACGGGTTATTTTGAAAAGATAAACGATAAGGAAATATTCTCCGTTCGTGAAAATGAGGTGCTTTATCTGGCAAGTATGGGGAAATCCTATCCTGAAATCGCACTTATCTTGGGTGTTAAGCTGACGACAATAAAATACCACATTGGTAACGCCGTAAAAAAACTGGGTGTTACTAACGCTAAACATGCCATTAGGCTTGGGGTTGAGCTTCAGCTAATCCGGCCTGTCCTCTTCGACGCGGAAGGCTAACGGACGAGTATCGTAATATGTATGCAAACCAGTTAATTTCCGCGATAGGGAAAATGAAGCGTCATTACCGGCGGGTAGCAAAATTAACTTAACTCGACATGCGTGAATCTGACGGCATCCTTGCCTCATGGTTTTGTTGTTATCACTGCGCTACGTGTTGCATGCCACTGTGGTTCGGTTGCGCGCTGCCAGCCCCGATCTTTCGTTCCGGCTGCAGTACAGTCATGCACAGCATGCTGCAGAAAGACACCACGGCGGTGGCCAAGAACATGGCGCCATAGCCGTGGTGTTGGGCCAGCCAGCCGCTCAGCATAGGTGCGGTGATCGAGGCAATATTGGCAATCGCCAGCGTCATGCCACTATAAGCCCCTACGGAAGCTCTCGGCGTTACGTCGATCACCACCGACCAATACACATTATTCACCAGCGCATTCAGCGCGTTTCCCAACGTCATCAGCAAAATGATTTCGGTTGGCGTGCTCATAAAGGGGATCAACAGGAAGCAGGTGGCGGTCAACAGCAGCGTTACCGCCGCAAACAGGTTGCGGGCCAGCCGCAGGTTGCCGAAGCGTCTCAGCAGCGCATCGGCGATGCGGCCGCCGAGCAGAACGGTGAAACAGGCTCCGCTCCACGGGATCATCGCTACATACCACAGCGAGTGCAGATCGTAATTAAAGGTATCTTGCAGGTATTTAGGCCCCCAGGTGACCAGCACAAAGGTGACATAGAGGAAAGAGAAGTAACCCAGGGCGTTAAACACTAGAGTGCGGTTGGTGAAGAAAGCCCACCACGGCAGACGCGGTTGCTGACTGTCTGCCTCCTGATCGGCGCTGATAACTGCCAGTTCGGCGGCGTTGACCTGCGGATGCTCTTGCGGCGTGTCGGTGAAGAAACGGGCAAACAGCAAAATGGCGATCAGCGAGAACAGCCCCAGCAAAATAAACATGCTGCGCCAGTCATCGGTCAGCAGCAGTAGCCCCACCGCCAGCGGTGCGGTTAGCAGCGACCCCACCTGGGTGCTCAGTAGCCCGATGCCCAGTGAAAATCCGCGTTCTTTGCGCGGTGCCCAGTTAGCGATGGTTTTGTTCATCAGCGCATAGGCCGGGCCTTCGGCAAAACCGAACATGATGCGCAGTGCGGCGAAGCCCATGATTGCCGAACCCCCGAACAGTGCCACCCCCAGTTCACCCGCCCAGGCGGTGGCAATCTCCAGCAGCGACCACAGGGCCCCGGCGATCAGCCAGACCTTTTTGGTGCCGACGCGGTCGGCCAGAAAGCCTCCGCACAGCGAACCGAATAAATAACCAAAGCCAAAGTAACCGAGTACGGCACCCAACTGGGCCTTGTTGAAGTTGAATTCTCGGGAGATATCGTTGGCGGCGAAGGACAGCGCACCGCGATCGACGTAATTGATCAACGCAATAAAGAACACCATGGCGAAAATACGGTAGCGATAGCGGCTGTCGGTTAAGGCGGTAGTCATCAGCGAACCTCCTGAAATGTTGGTTATCAGGAAGCTAGCAAGGTTAGTGCCAGTCTCGGCGGCCAGGGTGGGCAGGGGGCCGTGATGTATCCGCAGAGTGAAACAGTGCCATTCGGGCGCATCTGCCCCATTTCAGTGCGCAAAAACGCCCCGCTTCTTTGATGAATCACACTTGTTACCGGATTCGGGCTGTATATCTTACGGTCAACGGGTATACTGGCGCATCCCATTTAAATCCACTTGTATCGCGTGCGAATTCAACATGCAAAAGTTTGATACCAAGACCTTTCAGGGCCTGATCCTGACACTGCAGGACTATTGGGCGCGCCAGGGCTGCACCATCGTTCAACCATTGGACATGGAAGTCGGCGCGGGAACCTCACACCCGATGACGTGCCTGCGCGCACTGGGGCCGGAGCCTATGGCCACCGCCTACGTGCAGCCGTCCCGCCGCCCGACCGACGGCCGCTACGGTGAAAACCCAAACCGTCTGCAACACTATTACCAATTCCAGGTGGTGATTAAGCCATCGCCGGACAACATTCAGGAACTGTACCTGGGCTCGTTGAAAGAGCTGGGTCTGGATCCGACCATTCACGACATCCGCTTCGTGGAAGATAACTGGGAAAACCCGACGCTTGGCGCCTGGGGCTTGGGTTGGGAAGTGTGGCTGAACGGCATGGAAGTGACTCAGTTCACTTACTTCCAGCAGGTTGGCGGCATGGAATGCAAGCCGGTAACCGGCGAGATCACCTACGGTCTGGAACGTCTGGCGATGTATATCCAGGGCGTGGACAGCGTCTACGATCTGGTGTGGAGCGACGGCCCGCTGGGTGTGACCACCTATGGTGACGTGTTCCACCAGAACGAAGTGGAGCAGTCTACTTACAACTTCGAATACGCCGACGTGGACTTCCTGTTCTCCTGCTTTGAGCAGTACGAGAAAGAAGCCCAGTCGCTGCTGGCGCTGGAAAAACCACTGCCGCTGCCGGCTTACGAACGTATTTTGAAGGCTGGCCACACCTTCAACCTGTTGGATGCGCGCAAGGCGATCTCGGTGACCGAGCGTCAACGTTATATTCTGCGTATTCGCACGCTGACCAAAGCCGTTGCCGAGGCCTACTACGCTTCTCGCGAAGCGCTGGGCTTCCCAATGTGCAAAAAGAACAAGAGCTAAGAGGCAGCCATGACTCAACAGACTTTCCTGGTGGAAATCGGCACGGAAGAGCTGCCGCCGAAGGCTCTTCGTTCACTGGCAGAAGCTTTTGCCGCGAATTTTACCGCCGAGCTCGATAGCGCCAACCTAGAGCACGGCGAAGTGAGCTGGTTTGCCGCTCCACGCCGTCTGGCGCTGAAAGTGGCTAATCTGAGCGCTGCACAGGCCGATCGCGAAGTCGAAAAACGCGGTCCGGCCATTGCCCAGGCGTTTGACGCCGAAGGCAAGCCAAGCAAAGCGGCCGAAGGTTGGGCACGCGGTTGTGGTATTACCGTCGATCAGGCCGAACGTCTGGCGACCGACAAAGGTGAATGGCTGCTGTATCGCGCCCACGTTAAAGGCCAGTCCGCGCAAGCGCTGCTGGCGGGCATGGTCAGTAATTCACTGGCCAAGCTGCCGATCCCGAAACTAATGCGCTGGGGTGATTCCGACGTGCAGTTCGTGCGTCCGGTGCACACCGTGACGATGCTGCTGGGTGCGGAACTGATCCCAGGCACCGTGCTGGGCATCGATTCTGCCCGTACGGTTCGCGGCCACCGTTTCATGGGTGAAGCCGAGTTCACTATCGACAACGCCGACCAATATCCGCAGATCCTGTTGGAGCGCGGTAAGGTGATCGCCGATTACGAAACCCGTAAGGCAATGATCAAGCGTGACGCCGAGCTGGCTGCGTCGACCATTGGCGGCAAGGCCGATCTGAGCGAAAGCCTGCTGGAAGAAGTGGCCTCGCTGGTCGAGTGGCCGGTGGTGTTGACCGCCAAATTCGAAGAGAAATTCCTGGCGGTGCCGGCGGAAGCGCTGGTGTACACCATGAAGGGCGATCAGAAGTATTTCCCGGTGTATGACGCCGCGGGCAAACTGATGCCGAACTTTATCTTTGTGGCCAATATCGAATCCAAAGATCCGCAGCAAATTATCTCCGGTAACGAGAAGGTGGTGCGCCCGCGTCTGGCCGATGCCGAGTTCTTCTTCAACACCGACCGCAAAAAACGTCTGGAAGATAACCTGCCGCGTCTGGAAACCGTGCTGTTCCAACAGCAACTGGGTACCCTGCGCGACAAGACCGATCGTATTCAGACGCTGGCGGGCTGGGTTGCCGGCCAGATTGGCGCCGATGTTAACCACGCCACCCGTGCGGGCCTGCTGTCGAAGTGTGATCTGATGACCAACATGGTCTTCGAATTCACCGACACCCAGGGCGTGATGGGCATGCACTACGCGCGTCATGACGGCGAAGCTGAAGACGTGGCGGTTGCACTCAATGAGCAGTATCAACCGCGCTTTGCCGGTGATGCGCTGCCAGAGTCGCTGGTGGCCTGTTCGCTGGCGATCGCTGACAAGATGGACACCCTAGCCGGTATTTTCGGTATCGGGCAACATCCGAAAGGCGATAAAGACCCGTTCGCACTGCGCCGTGCTGCGCTGGGCGTGCTGCGTATTATCGTTGAGAAAAACCTGACGCTGGATCTGCAGACCCTGACCGAAGAGGCCGTGCGCCTTTACGGCAGCAAGCTGACCAACGCCAAGGTGGTCGATGAAGTGGTTGAGTTTATGCTGGGCCGTTTCCGCGCCTGGTATCAGGAAGAAGGTCACGCGGTAGACACCATTCAGGCGGTGTTGGCACGTCGTCCAACCAAACCGGCGGACTTCGATGCGCGCGTCAAAGCGGTGACCCACTTCCGTACCCTGGAAGCGGCAGCTGCGCTGGCTGCGGCCAACAAACGCGTTTCCAATATCCTGGCGAAATCTACCGATACGCTCAATGACCGCGTCCATGCCTCGGTATTGAAAGAAGCGGCTGAGATCCAACTGGCGACCCATCTGGTGGTGCTGCGCGATAAGCTGGAGCCGTATTTTGCGGCAGGCAACTATCAGGATGCGTTGGTGGAGCTGGCTGACCTGCGTGAGCCGGTCGATGCGTTCTTCGACAACGTCATGGTAATGGCAGAAGACGAAGCGGTGCGTGTGAACCGTCTGACGCTGCTGAGCAAGCTGCGTGAGCTGTTCCTGCAGGTCGCGGATATCTCCGTGCTGCAATAAGCGGTTTTGCTGTGAAAAGGCGCCTTAGGGCGCCTTTTTTATTGCTGTTTCCGCAGTGGACGGTTTTGTGTCAAACCAGTTCCTTTTAACGCGGCCAAAAGCTCGCCGACTTGGGGGGGGACTTGGGGGCTGACTTGGGGGGTAGGACTTCGTCATTGCCCACCTTTCACCGAAGAATAACCCCCGAAAGGTGAATCGCGTATCGTATCGCACTCAGTTGATCTATTCTTATAGGCGCAGGGAGTGCAGCAAAAGGGACGGAGTCCGATGAAAAAGCAGGTTTATAACAGGAGTTATGTCACATGGCGGTAGGGATCCAGAGCAGAAATTTCGCGCGTTGGTTGGCCCCGGTATTGGCATTGTTGGTGGTCATGCAGCTGACTGCTTGCGGCGATAAAGAGCCGGAACAACGCAAGGCGTTTATTGATTACATACAGAATACGGTGATGCGCAGCGGCGCGAAAATCCCGACGCTGAGCGAAGATCAGAAACAGAAGTTCGGCAACTATGCCGGTGATTACGCTATTTTGGTCGGTTTTTCACAGCAGTTGTCCAAGTCACTGGATGCCAGCCTGACGCCGGCGTTGGATCAGATTAACCAGATCCGCACCGCACAGGACTACATGAGCAAGCGTGATTCGCTGCAACAGTCCGTTGGGGCTCTGAACCTGCTGGGGCAGCAGATCCAGTCAGCCAAGTCACAGGCGGATACCGCCCGGGCAGCGCTGAAGCAACCTGACGATCTGAAAGCGGTGTATAACCAGGCCTACGACAAAATTGTCACCGGGCCTGCCAATGCGCTGATGCCGGTTATTCCAGCTACCGCCAGTTTCGTTCAGGATCTGGTGCAGGTGGGGGATTTCCTGCGCACTCAGGGCAATCAGGTGAGCTTTAACAATAACGGCGTGCAATTCCGTACTTCTCAGCAGGCAACGCAGTACAACACCATGATGTCGAATCTGGTCGCCAAGCAGCAGGATTTACTGAACGCACAGAAAACCGTCTCAAGCGTCACCCAGTAATAGTGTAAACGCAGAGGCCGGCATCCCGGCTTCTGCCATTTCTCTTCAGCCATTCCCTGCCAGTCTTTCCAATCACTTGCTCACTTCTTGCTCGTCGCTTCTGTACTACACTTCAATTAATCATCCTTTTCCGACATGTAGTTTTCTTTCATTCATCCATCGCACTGTTATTTCCCGACGGGATGAATGCTCACAGGGAAGAACACCTCCAGACCAGGATTCGGTAGCCATCAACAAATAAATTGTGATTAACGTCACAATTTAAAAACAAACACGCAATATGAAAATGTGACGTGCATCGCATTTTTCCGGGATTTTAGGGTGGATTTAGCGCGTTGTATTTTTTCTACACCGATTAAATGTGATGCAAATCACCATAAGTGCCCATTGAGTGGGGTGGTGTTGGTGATCTGCATCACAAAAAATTCGTGAAGTTCGCACGGTAAAAGCAGCGTGATAGAGTCCATTTCGCATACAGCCACAACACAGCTGGATCGTAACAACAATAATCACGCGCTCTATTGTCAGCGCGTAACAATAGGGGTGTGTTTTATGTTTTCACCAGATATCAAAGTCAAAGTTCAGAACTTTGGCCGCTTCTTAAGCAACATGGTGATGCCCAACATTGGCGCATTTATCGCCTGGGGTATCATCACCGCGTTATTCATTCCTACCGGTTGGCTGCCGAACGAAACCTTAGCCAAGTTGGTTGGCCCAATGATCACTTACCTGCTGCCGCTGCTGATCGGTTTCACCGGTGGCCGCCTGGTGGGGGGCGATCGCGGCGGCGTGGTCGGTGCCATCACTACCATGGGTGTGATTGTCGGTGCCGACATGCCAATGTTCCTCGGTGCGATGATTGCCGGTCCGCTGGGCGGCTGGGCGATTAAGCATTTTGACCGCTGGGTAGACGGCAAGATCAAAAGCGGCTTTGAGATGTTGGTGAACAACTTCTCCGCCGGCATTATCGGTATGTTGTTGGCTATTCTGTCGTTTATGGCGATTGGTCCGCTGGTTGAAGGGTTGTCGCATATCCTGGCTGCCGGTGTAAATATCATGGTGACCAACAACCTGTTGCCGCTGGCGTCCATCTTCGTGGAGCCGGCGAAAATCCTGTTCCTGAATAACGCGATTAACCACGGTATCTTCTCACCGCTGGGCATCCAGCAGGCGACAGAAACCGGTAAATCCATCTTCTTCCTGATTGAAGCCAACCCAGGCCCGGGTTTGGGCGTGCTGATGGCCTACATGTTCTTTGGCCGCGGCAGTGCCAAGCAGTCTGCCGGTGGTGCGGCGATCATCCACTTCTTCGGTGGTATCCACGAAATCTACTTCCCGTACGTGCTGATGAACCCACGCCTGTTGTTGGCGGTGATCCTGGGTGGCATGACCGGCGTATTCACCCTGACCCTGTTACATGGTGGTTTGGTTTCACCGGCTTCACCGGGTTCGATTCTGGCGGTGTTGGCGATGACGCCGAAGGGCGCTTATTTCGCCAACCTGGCGGCTATCGGTGCGGCCTTTGTGGTGTCATTCGTGGTCGCCAGCTTCCTGCTGAAGACCTCAAAAGTGAAAGAAGAGGACGACCTGGAAGAGGCGACTCGTCGCATGCAGGATATGAAAGCGCAGTCTAAAGGCGGCGCGGCGGCTCATGCAGCGGTCGATGGCGATTTGACCACGGTGCGTAAAATCATCGTTGCCTGTGATGCCGGTATGGGCTCCAGTGCAATGGGGGCTGGGGTACTGCGCAAGAAAGTGGCGGATGCCGGGCTGAAAAATATCTCGGTAACCAACAGTGCCATCAACAGCCTGCCGGACGATGTGGATCTGGTGATCACTCACCGCGATCTGACCGAGCGAGCGATGCGCCATGCGCCACAGGCTCAGCATATTTCGCTGACCAACTTCCTCGACAGCAAGCTGTACAGCGATCTGACCGAGCGTCTGGTGGCGGCCAACAAAACCACCGACAACCAGCAGAAAGTGATCAGCACGCTGGACGATAGCTTTGAAGCGAGCGAGCAAAACCTGTTCCGTCTCAGCGAAAGCAACGTGTTCCTTAACCTGCAGGCCAGCGACAAGGAACAGGCGATCCGCTTTGCCGGTGAGCAACTGGTCAAAGGCGGCTACGTCGAACCGGAATACGTTCCTGCGATGCTGGAGCGCGAAAAACTGACCTCCACCTATCTGGGCGAGTCGATCGCCGTGCCGCACGGCACCATCGAAGCCAAAGACCGGGTACTACGCACCGGCGTGGTGTTCTGCCAATACCCGCAGGGTGTGCGTTTCGGTGATGAAGAAGACGAGGTGGCGCGGTTGGTCATCGGTATTGCCGCACGCAATAACGAACATATCCAGGTGATCACCAGCCTGACCAATGCATTGGATGACGACGGCGTCATCGAGCGGCTGGCGAATACCACCAGCGTGCAGGAAGTGCTGGATCTGCTGGGCGGCAAAAAACGCGGATAACGGAATCATTTTAAGGGGTGCAGCTTGCTGCACCCTTCGACATTAGAAAGGTAGGAATATGAAAGCATTACATTTCGGTGCGGGAAATATTGGCCGTGGTTTTATCGGCAAGCTGCTGGCGGACGCGCGGGCCGAGCTGACCTTTGCCGACGTTAATCAGACGGTGCTGGACCTGCTGAACAGCCGTAAAAGCTACCAGGTCAACGTGGTCGGTGAGCAGGCCCGGGTCGAGCAGGTCAACAACGTCAGCGCAGTGAACAGCGGCAGTGAAGAGGCGGTTGCGCTGATCGCCGAAGCGGATATCGTGACCACCGCCGTGGGCCCGCAGATCCTGGCCAAGATTGCCGGGACTATCGCCAAAGGGCTAATCAAACGTCATCAGCAGGGCAACAGCCAACCGCTGAACATCATCGCCTGCGAGAACATGGTGCGTGGCACCAGCCAGTTAAAACAGCACGTGTTCGATGTGTTGCCGCAGGAAGATCAGGCGTGGGTCGAACAGCATGTTGGCTTCGTTGATTCGGCGGTTGACCGCATTGTACCGCCGGCGGAAGCGGGCAGCAGCGATCCGCTGGAAGTGACGGTAGAAACCTTCAGCGAGTGGATTGTCGATCAAACCCAGTTCAAGGGGCAGCCACCGGCGATTGCCGGAATGGAACTGACCGATAACCTGATGGCGTTTGTTGAGCGCAAGTTGTTCACGCTCAATACCGGCCATGCGATTACCGCTTATCTTGGGCAGCAGGCCGGCCTGCTGACCATCCGCGATGCCATTCTCGACCCGGCGATCCGCCGCGTGGTGAAAGGCGCGATGGAAGAAAGCGGTGCGGTACTGATCAAACGCTACGGTTTTGACGCCGCCAAACACGCCGCTTACATCGAAAAAATCCTCAGCCGTTTTGAAAACCCCTATCTGCACGACGACGTGGAGCGTGTGGGCCGTCAGCCACTGCGCAAGCTGAGCGCCGGCGATCGCCTGATCAAGCCGCTGCTCGGCACGCTGGAGTACGGTCTGCCGCACGCCAACCTGATTCAGGGTATTGCCGCCGCCATGAGCTACCGCAGCGAGCAGGATCCGCAGGCCAAAGAGCTGGTGGAACTGCTGGCCAAACTGGGGCCAAAAGCGGCGCTGGCGCAAATTTCCGGCCTGCCGGCGGAAAGTGAGGTTGTAGAACAGGCGGTTGCTGTGTATAACGCCATGCAAAAGTAGATTCGATATGATGAATCTTCGGGCGCAGCAAGTTGCGCCCCTACACCCCGACTTCGGCATTGACGGCGCCACCCAGGCCATTCGAAAAGCGACGATGGAAGAAGCACAGGCATTTGAAAATAAGGTTCTGGAACGGCTGAACGCAGGCAAGACGGTGCGCAGTTTCCTGATCGCGGCGGTAGAGCTGCTGGCGGAAGCGCTGAACGTGCTGGTGGTGCAGGTGTTCCGCAAAGATGACTATGCGGTGAAGTATGCCGTCGAACCGCTATTGTCCGGCGCCGGTCCATTGGGTGAGCTGTCGGTACGCCTGAAGCTGATGTATGGGCTGGGGGTGATCTCACGTCACGAATACGAAGACGCCGAACTGCTGATGGCAATGCGCGAAGAACTGAACCACGACGGGGCGGAATACCGTTTTGTCGATGATGAAATCCTCGGGCCGTTCGGCGAACTGCATTGCGTGGCTGCGCTGCCGCCGGTACCAACCTTCCTGCAGCCCGGCGAAGCGGAAGAATCGCTGATCGCCATGCAGCGTCAGCGATACCAGCAGGTGTTACGCTCCACCATGGTGCTTTCGGTCACCGATCTGATCGCCGGTATCGGTGCCAAGCAACCGTCCCGGCTTTCCCCGCTCGGCCGCAATTAAGCAAAGGCCGCGCGCCACTCGTCGAATAACAGCCACAGTGCCGTGGCTGCCATCAAGCCCGCCATGACGCCGTTAAACAACCGCAGTTTCCAGGTCACGCGCAGCGCATCACGCAGCCGATCGCCCAATATCGCCCACACCAGTACGCAAGGAATGTTCAGGGCGGTGAAACCGGCAATGATCATCAGCGTATGGCCAAGGCTGGCACCTTCACGCGGGGTGAACAGAATGGCGACGTTAATCGCCATCAGCCAGGCTTTGGGATTCACCGCCTGAAACAGCGCGCCACTGATTAAGCGCATCGGCTGTGCCTGCTGTTTGCCGTCAGGCGAGGCCGCCCTGAATAATTTCCATGACAGCCAGAGTAGATAGGTACAACCGATCACCGCCAACGGAAAGCGGATCATAGCGGCTGAACTCAGGATCAGTGCCAGCAGGGTGGTGGTCAGGGCCAGCTGCACCGCACAGCCGACGCTAATGCCAAACACCATCGGCAGGGTGCGACGCAGACCAAAATTGACCCCGGACGAGGCCAGCAGCAGGTTATTGGGGCCAGGGGTGATCGACATGACGGTGACATAACTGATAAAGGCGGAGTCCAGCATAACGGGTACCTTACAAGGGCTGAGAAGCAAGGGAACCAGCATAAAACCTACAGGCAGATGGTGACAGAACCAAAAACCCGCTATTGTCATGGATACAGTTGTAGCAAATTCAAACTGTACCCATTACCTGGAGACAAACTGTGACCTTGCTCGATGAAATGCCGGAAACGCGCTACCAGCAACTGGCGGATACGCTGGCAGAAGCCATACGCCGCGGCACGCTGCTACCCGGCAGCCGTTTACCTTCGGTGCGCCGTTGCGCGCAGAGCCATAGCGTCAGTATCAATACCGTGGTGGCGGCTTACCGCACCCTGGAAGATCGCGGGCTGATAGAAGCACGGCCACAGTCCGGTTTTTATGTCTGCAACACCTTGCCGGCGTTGAAAGCCGCCTCACCGACCAGCAGCCGGATAGAGCCACCGGCGGACGACGTACTGGCGTTGATCGACACGGTGTTTGCCGCCCAGCAAAATCCGGCGTTCACCAATCTTTCGCTGGCCTGCCCGCAGACTTCTGATTTCTATCCCGGCGGCAAGTTGGGGCGGATGCTTTCGTCACAGTTACGCCGCCAGCCGAATCTGATTGGCCAGTACGCGTTGCCGCCCGGTAGCCTGCGGCTGCGCCAGCAAATCACCCGGCGTTCGATGACATTGGGCATGCTGCTGGAGCCCGGCGACATCACGCTGACTCACGGCTGCATGGAGGCGCTGCAACTGGCGCTGCGCGTGACTACCAGGCCGGGCGACTGCGTCGGCCTGGAGTCACCGACCTATTTTTATCTGCTGCCACTGCTGGCCAGCCTGGGGCTGAAGGCGCTGGAAATTCCTACCGATCCGCAGCACGGCCTGTCGCTGGATGCGCTGGAGCTGTTGCTCAATGAGAAGCGGTTGAACGCGGTGATCGCTATGCCGACGGTGCAAAACCCCTTGGGCAGCACCATGCCGCTGGCGGCGAAAAAACGTTTGGCGCGGTTGATGAACGATCATCAGGTACCCTTGATTGAAGATGGGCTGTACGCAGAGCTGCAGTTCGGTGGTGCGCTGTCCCCGGCGGTAAAATCTTTCGATCGCGACGGTTGGGTGCTGTTTTGTTCGAGCTTTACCAAGACCCTGGCACCGGACTTTCGCATCGGTTGGATCAGTGGTGGCCGCTTTAACGAGGCGTTGCGCAAGCTGAAGGCGGTGTCGTCGATGTCCGAGTCGCAGTTGCTGTCGGAAACCCTGGCGATGTTTCTGGAAACCGGCGGATACGATCACCATCTGCGCAACCTGCGAAAACGCTACGCCGCTCAGGTGGATGAGGCGCGGGCGCTGATTGCGCGTCACTTCCCACGCGGTACCCGGGCGACACAACCCGCGGGCGGTTTTGTATTCTGGGTGGAGTTCCCGGCCGGGGTCGACAGCGTAGCGCTATTCCACCAGATGCTGGAGGAACAAATCTGCCTGACGCCCGGCACGCTGTACTCCCCCAGTGGCCGCTATCGTAACGCGTTGCGACTTTCCTGCTGCTACCCGTTTAATGCACGTTACAGTCAGGCGCTGGCGCGTGTCGGCGCCAAAGCCTGCGAGATGAGCGGCTTGCCGCCGGGCATTGCGCAAGACGAGTAACCACGCGCGCATTTTGCTACAATGTGGACATCATTGATTAGCGTGCCGTATCGGCACAACAGGCCAGAAACCATGAAAGAAATAGAAAAGGCAGAGATCAAGCGCCTTAGCGACCTGCTGGATGCCCTCAAGCACAAAGACACCCTGATTATCCAACAGGGCAATCTTGACCTGATCGCACAGCACACCAAAGAAAAAGAGAAGATGGCAGCGGAAATTGAGCGCCTGAAAGGCGTGCGCGTTGAAAAGCTGAGCGCCGAAGCGCAAAAGCTGAGCCAACTGCCGTTCAGCCGTGAAATCACCAAGAAAGAGCAGGCGGATATGGGCACATTGAAGAAAAACGTGCGCGGCCTGATCGTGGTGCACCCGATGACCGCACTGGGCCGTGAAATGGGCCTGAAAGTGGTCACCGGCTACGCCAGAAAAGCATTCTGATTGCCGGGGCGCCTTTTGTGGCGCCCGGTTTTCAACGCTTGGTGGTGAAATATGCCTTGGTCTGATAAGGCACGGTCACCGTATCCTTGCCCTGCAATTCCCCTTCCTCTGCCACCAACTGCCGAATCTGTTCGATCACCTGTTCCTGCTGCTCGTGCGGCAAGGCGGCGATAAAGCTGGTGGAGCGCACCCGGTTATAAATCACATCTTCTATCGCGCCCTGGTGGCCGAGCATAAACACCTGTTCCTGCAGCGGTTCTAATCCTTTGGACGGGAAAAGTTTACGCCATTCACCGGTGTAGAAACGCGGCGCGTCGCCTTCGTGACGGTCGACAATCTGATTGAGCTTACGCACCCAACTTACGCGCGCATCGCGCATGTTCCACACCAGACCAAGCTTGCCACCGGGCTTGAGGATACGCTGGATTTCGGCCAAAGCCTGCGGCGTGGCAAACCAGTGGAAGGACTGCGCGCAAACCACCGCGTCGACCGACTCATCCGGTAGCGGGATCGACTCCGCAGTGCCCGCCAGGGTTTTCACCTGCGGCAGCGCCGCCGACAGCTTTTCCAGCATTTGGGCCACGGGTTCGACGGCGATCACCTGCGCACCGGTTTCCAACAGGCGCGGGGTGAACTTGCCGGTTCCGGCACCGAGATCGATCACCGTCATACCGGCGTGCAGGCCGATGGTGTCGCGCAGCCAGGTAGCTATTTCTGGCGGGTAATCCGGACGCCCTTTAACGTAACGATCGGCGTTGGCCTGGTAGCCTTCGGCTGCTGCAGGGTGAATCGAATGAGACGGGGTGTTCATAACTTTGCTCCTGCCTGAATGAGGTTGCCGGAACGACCGACGCTGAACAGTATAGGCCGGTGAAAATGTTTAGCGCTGTAGGCTGCGCCAGGTTTTATTTTCAACCGGTCTATTTTAGCGGCCCAGCAAGCGGCGATTAAAGTCTTCGAGACGGCCTTCGCTGATGCGCGTCAACATGGTTTTGCTCCAGCTGGCAGACAGCCCGGCCACCGCCAGCAGACGCCGATACTGCTCTTCATCAAACGGCATATGCCAGGCGATGCCGACGGCCTCGGCGACCGAGATATCGCTGTTGCGCGTCACCAGTTCCAGCGGGTGATCGCCGCTGACCTTGCCGGCAGATACCACGCGGTACAGCCAGCCGCAGCGGCCGCTTTGCTGCATCAGCACCGAGATGTCGTCGATATCGAAATGGTAGTTGAGCTTGAAGCAGGGAGAACGCGGCTGGGTGACCTGGATCAACGCTTCGCCCCAGCGGAAGATATCGCCCATAAACACGTTATGTTCGGTCAGCCCGAGGGTAGAAATGTTCTCGCCAAAAGCGGGCGCGCTGAACTGTTCCGCCTGCGCCGGGAACTGTTGACGCCAGTGGTCATAATGTTCACGTGGATAGTGGCACAGCGCGCGATCCGGCCCGCCGTGATAACTTTTCTCCGCCTGTTCATCGCCTTCCAGGCCGAGCGGGGTCAGCTTGACGGCACCGTCCACCAGGCGCTTGGCAATGCCGCTGGGCCGCCCGCCTTCGTAGGGTTGGATAGTGCCGATGTAAACCTCTGGGTGATGCATATGCGCCTCCTTGTCTCGCGTCGAAGGTCCAGCATAGCCCGAGTTGCTGGGCCAGACCACTTGGCTTTCAGCGGAACTGAAAAATGTTGTTTGTCAGTCTATAGTTATTTTTTTTCCGTGCAGGAGCAGCTATGCGTTTTATCGTGTTGAGGCACGCGGAATCACAGTGGAATCGCGAGGGGATAATTCAGGGGCGAAGGGATAGCCCGTTGACTCCAGAGGGCCATAGCCAAATCACCGCGCTTTGGCTGGCGTTGCAAGCGATGCCTATTTCGTGGGTGATCAGTTCGCCTGCTGGACGAGCCTGCGCCACGGCACAGCCATTGGCGGCGCAGTTCAATTGTCCTTGTCGGACGGATGAGCGCCTACAGGAGCAGAGCTTTGGCATGCTGGAGGGATTATCGCATGCGCAGGTACTGCGAGATTATCCTGATGCGGCCCGGCGCATTTTTTCCGGTGAGTCCGACGCATGGGCGCCAGGAGGGGAGAGTACGCCTGAGGTTGCCTGGCGTATGGCTTCCTGCCTGCTAAGCCTTAGCGCCGATCATCATAATCAAACGTGTTGTCTCGTCACTCATGGGCATGCGTTACAGGCGTTGATATGGAAACTGAAAGGTGAAGATCCGCAGGACGATCTCCGTCAATACAGTCATCACAATTGTGGCTACGCCATTATCGATGTGAATTACGGAAGTTTTGAACTTGTGACCTGGGGCATGGCGACACATCTGCTAACCCGAGAATAAGGCGAAGAATGTTTCCACTCTTCGCCTTAAGGCATCAGAAGGTGGTCCAGTTGTCTTGCCCGGCGGTTTGGCTGGCCGGTTGTTTGCCGATCGGGGCTTTGACCGCGACGGCTTTCGCGGCGGCAGGCGCAGAATGCTCCGCCAGACGGAATACCGAGACGCTTTGCAGCAGCATTTCTGCCTGTTCCTCCAGCGAGTCGGCGGCGGCGGCGGACTCTTCCACCAGTGCGGCGTTCTGCTGGGTGGTGTGGTCCATTTCGACAATCGCCTGGCCGATCTGGGCGATGCCGCGGGTCTGTTCGTCGGAGGCCGCGGCGATTTCCGCCATGATGTCACGCACGTGGGTGACCGACAGGACAATCTGCTCCATGGTGTTGCCGGTGTTTTCCACCAGTGTGGTGCCGGTCTGCACCCGGTTGACCGACTCGGCAATCAGCCCTTCGATTTCTTTTGCCGCCTGGGCACTGCGTTGTGCCAGATTGCGCACCTCGCTGGCGACCACCGAGAAGCCACGGCCCTGTTCGCCGGCACGTGCAGCCTCCACCGCCGCGTTCAGCGCCAGAATGTTGGTCTGGAAGGCAATGCCATTGATCAGGGTAGTAATTTCGGCGATCCGCTGCGAACTGCTGGAAATATCGCGCATGGTGCTGACCACGCTTTCCACCAGCTTGCCGCCCTGCTGGGCAGTCTGCGAGGCGTCGGTAGCCAACTGATTGGCATGATGGGCGTTTTCGGCGTTTTGCTTCACCGTGGCGGTCAGTTGTTCCATGCTGGCGGCCGTTTCTTCCACTGCGGCCGCCTGCTGTTCGGTGCGTGAGGACAAATCGGTGTTACCGGCGGCAATCTCGGCGGCGGCGGTGGACACCTGGCTGACGCCCATTTGGATTTTTTCAATCATATCGCGCAGGTTCTGGCTCATGGCTGCCACCGCGTTCAGTAACTGGCCCAGTTCGTCGCGGCGGGTACTGGTCTGCGCCTGACGCAAGTCGCCACTGGCGATGCGTTCCGCCAGTGCCAGCGTGCTTTGCAGCGGTCGGGTAATTTGCAACGTGATACGCCAGGCAACCAGTAATCCGGCGATAATGGCGATCAGCGTGGTGATGCCCATCTGCAACTGCGCCGAATTGATGTCGTTATGGGTTTGCGTCAGTTCATCCTGCATAAAGGCGTTAACCAGGGTGCCGACTTCTTGCGCGCTGTTGCCCAGCAACTGACTGACCGCTTGTTCCTGCTGATAGGCCGGCAGGTAAGCTTCGATACGGTTTTTGTAGTCGTCGAGTGCGGTCAGCAGGGGTTGCAGTAAGGGGCGCTGAGCATCGCTGAGCCGGCGACTGAGCGCATTGGCCGCGCTGCGTGCATCGTCAATCGCCGCCACCAGAGGGGCTTCGGATTCCGCGCTCAGGCTCAGCAACAGGCCGCGAGCACCGTAGCGCACCAGAGTCAGCTTTTGGTTCAACTGGATAAAGGCCAGTTGCAGGTCGGCATTGGTGATTTGCCGCTCCACCTGATTCAGGCTGTCCTGCACTTCCGACATGTTCCAGCTTTGGCGTACGGCATCTTTTGCCGCCACTGCCTTTTCGAAGGCGTTTTGCTGTTGCTGGTATTGGCCAATCAGCCCGACCAAACGCTGCAGATCTTTCCGGCTCTGCGCATCCCAGTTCAGCTCCTGGCCCTGGTTGATCAGCTTGACCGCATTTTCGATATTGGTGCGGTTATTTTTCAGGTATTCCGGTTTGTAGGTTTGGCCGAATAAAGCACGGTTGTATTTGGCCTGATTGATCTCGTCGTTCAGCCGGTTGCTGAAATCGATGCGGTTGGCGCGGGATTCGATGATATTCAGATACTGGGCGCCGGTACCGGCGATGATCGCCGTCAGCAGCAGCATCAGGCCAAATCCGAGGCCGAGCTTTTTACCCACGGTGAGATGAACAAACTTTCCTGCCAAGGTTTTCAATGCCGCCATAATGATTTTCCTTTCCTTCGGGCGAACGTCAATTGAACAAACCATCGGCAAAGAACGGTCAAACTTTAGCGAATTTTGGTCAAAAAAATACCCGCATTAAGCGGGTATCTTCATTTCTGGGGGCGAATTACTTCTTCGCAGCGAAGCGTGCAGCGGCTTCATCCCAGTTAACCACGTTCCAGAATGCCTTGATGTAGTCTGGACGTTTGTTTTGATATTTCAGGTAGTAAGCGTGTTCCCACACGTCCAGGCCCACGATTGGGAAGCCTGAAGCGCCGGCAACGGCTTCGCCCATCAGCGGGCTGTCCTGGTTAGCGGTAGACACTACAGCCAGTTTGTCGCCTTTGAGTACCAGCCAGGCCCAACCTGAACCGAAGCGGGTCGCTGCGGCTTTCTCGAACTCTTCCTGGAATTTCTCAACGCTGCCGAAATCACGTTCGATAGCTGCTTTCAGATCGCCACCCAGAGTGGTGCCGATTTTCAGGCCTTTCCAGAACAGGCTGTGGTTAGCGTGGCCGCCGGCGTTGTTACGCATGAAGGTGCGCTTGTCAGCAGGTACTTTATCCAGATCCTGGATCAGGTCTTCAACGCTGTATTGAGCCAGCTCTGGGTAAGCTTCCAGCACGGTGTTGGCGTTGTTAACGTAAGTCTGGTGATGTTTGGTGTGATGGATTTCCATCGTCTGCTTGTCGAAATGCGGTTCCAGTGCGTCGTAGGCGTACGGCAGGGATGGCAGTGAGTAACTCATAATCATCATCTCCAAGGGTATAGGGGCGGCGCATTATGTGAGCACCGCGTAAGCAGTCGGATCATTATAGTTATTTAAATGATATTGAAAATGATTATCAATGCCCTACTTATATTGTGGTCTTTGGTTAATCCACAATGCGTTGCGGGTGGGTAAACACCGTGGCGCGGCCGGGTTTGCTGAAGCCAACCAGCGTCAGGTTGCTGCGTTCGGCGATTTCCACGGCCAGTGACGTGGCGGCAGAAACCACAAACAGGATCTCGACGCCGCACATGGCGGATTTTTGCACCATTTCATAGCTGGCGCGGCTGGAAACCAGGATTGCTCCCTGATTCCAGTCTTGTTTAGCGCGCACGCCGAGCAGTTTGTCGAGTGCCACGTGACGGCCTACGTCTTCACAGCCCCCCAGCAGTTCCCCTTGCGGCGAGATCCAACTGGCGGCGTGGGTGCAACCGGTGAGCTGGCCGACGCTCTGTACCTGCTTGAGCTGCCCCAGCGCGCAGTCGAGGTTGGTGAGGGAAAAGGTCTGGGTAAACGGCAGTGCAGGCAACGGACGAAAAATATCCGCCAACTGTTCGATACCGCACACGCCGCAGCCGGTGCGGCCCGCCATGGCACGGCGGCGCTCTTTTAAACCGGCAAAGCGACGGCTGGAAAGCTCAATTTGCACCTCCAGTCCGTTACAAGTTTGGTTAATCTCTATACTGTAGATATCGCGCGGTGACTCGATGATGCCTTCAGACAGGGAAAAGCCCAGGGCGAAGGCCTCCAGATCTTTGGGGGTGCACATCATCACCACGTGAGAAATGCCGTTATAGACCAGCGCGACCGGGACTTCTTCCGCCAGCCAATCCTGCTGTGCGGTGGCGAGTTGCCCGCGTTGATACACCTGAGACCGGGTCACCCCGGTGAGCGAGGTCTCATTGATATCATTGATATGTTGGTCTGGGTTTATATTGTTCACTTAAGTGGCACCTGTTTGTAACAACCACATATACGCTGTGGTAATATTGCCGCGTAAAAACAACAGTAATTTTAGCGCTTCCCGCTTCCAGGGGGAAAGCGCCATTTGAAACAATGTGACAATCGCAAGTGAAAGGAGACCCCCATGCAGGTCAGCAGAAGGCAGTTCTTTAAGATCTGCGCTGGCGGTATGGCAGGGACTACGGTGGCTGCTCTGGGCTTTGCCCCGGAAGTGGCGTTAGCGGAAACACGGCAGTACAAACTGCTGCGCGCCCGTGAAACCCGTAATACCTGTACGTATTGTTCCGTCGGCTGTGGGCTGTTGATGTACAGCCTTGGTGATGGCGCCAAAAACGCCAAAGAAAGCATTTTCCACATTGAAGGCGACCCGGATCACCCGGTCAACCGCGGCGCGCTTTGCCCGAAAGGCGCGGGTCTGGTCGACTTCATCCACAGCGCCAGCCGTCTCCAGTACCCGGAGTACCGTGCGCCAGGTTCCGACAAGTGGCAGCGCCTGAGCTGGGACGATGCCTTCACCCGCATCGCCAAGCTGATGAAGGAAGACCGTGACGCCAACTTCGTTAAAACCAACGAACAGGGCGTGACCGTCAACCGCTGGCTGAGCACCGGCATGCTGTGTGCCTCCGCTTCCAGTAACGAAACCGGTTATTTAACGCAAAAATTTAGTCGCGCTCTCGGCATGCTTGCCGTAGACAACCAAGCACGTGTCTGACACGGACCAACGGTAGCAAGTCTTGCTCCAACATTTGGTCGCGGTGCGATGACCAACCACTGGGTTGATATCAAGAACGCGAATTTGATTATCGTCATGGGCGGTAATGCGGCGGAAGCGCATCCGGTGGGGTTCCGCTGGGCGATGGAAGCCAAAATACACAATAAAGCCAAGCTGATCGTCATCGATCCGCGCTTTACCCGTACCGCATCGGTGGCGGATTTCTACACTCCGATCCGTTCCGGCACCGACATTGCCTTCCTGTCGGGCGTGTTGCTGTACCTGATGACCAACGACAAGATTAACCACGAATACGTCCACGCCTACACCAACGCCAGCCTGCTGGTGCGGGAAGACTTTACCTTTGAAGACGGCCTGTTCAGCGGTTATGACGCGGAAAACCGCAAGTACGATAAAACCACCTGGAACTACCAGTTTGATGAAAACGGCTTCGCCAAGCGCGATCTGACACTGCAGGACCCGCGTTGCGTGTGGAACCTGCTGAAACAGCACGTCAGCCGCTATACGCCGGAGGTGGTGAACAATATCTGCGGTACGCCAACCGAAGACTTCATCAAGGTCTGTGAATACATCGCCGAAACCTGCGTGGCGGATAAAACCGCGTCGTTCCTGTACGCCCTGGGCTGGACTCAGCACTCGGTCGGCTCGCAGAACATCCGCACCATGGCGATGATCCAGCTGTTGCTCGGCAACATGGGCATGGCGGGCGGTGGCGTCAACGCGCTGCGCGGCCACTCCAACATTCAGGGTCTGACCGACCTGGGCCTGCTGTCGCAGAGCCTGCCGGGCTATATGACGCTGCCGTCGGAGAAACAGACCGATATCGACACCTACCTGAAAGCCAATACGCCGAAGGCGCTGTTGCCGGGCCAGGTGAACTACTGGAGCAACTACCCGAAATTCTTCGTCAGCATGATGAAGAGCTTCTACGGCGACAAGGCGCAGAAGGAAAACGGCTGGGGCTTTGACTGGCTGCCGAAGTGGGACAAAGGCTACGACGTGCTGCAGTACTTCGAGCTGATGTCACAAGGCAAGGTCAACGGTTACTTCTGCCAGGGCTTCAACCCGGTGGCGTCGTTCCCGAACAAGAACAAGGTGGTGGCTTCGCTGTCAAAACTGAAGTTCCTGGTGACCATTGATCCGCTCAATACCGAAACTTCCAACTTCTGGCAGAACCACGGCGAGTTCAACGACGTCGATCCGTCGAAGATTCAGACCGAGGTGTTCCGCCTGCCGTCCACCTGCTTCGCCGAAGAAAACGGTTCAATCGTCAACTCCGGGCGCTGGCTGCAGTGGCACTGGAAGGGCGCGGATGCCCCGGGTGAAGCGATGAACGACGGGGAAATCCTGGCGGGCATCTTTACCCGTTTGCGTGAGATGTACGCGCGTGAAGGTGGTGCGGTACCTGAACCGGTGCTGAACATGACCTGGGATTATCTGACGCCGGAAAATCCTGCTTCTGAAGAAGTGGCGATGGAAAGCAACGGCAAGGCGTTGGCGGATATTCTCGACGCCGACGGCAAAGTGTTGGCGAAAAAAGGTGAGCAGCTCAGCACCTTTGCCCACCTGCGTGACGACGGCACGACGGCCAGCGGCTGTTGGATCTTCGCCGGTAGCTGGACGCAGGCCGGTAACCAGATGGCGCGGCGCGATAACGCCGATCCGTCCGGCCTCGGCAATACGCTGGGTTGGGCCTGGGCCTGGCCGCTTAACCGCCGCATCCTGTACAACCGTGCTTCCGCCGATCCGCAGGGCAAGCCCTGGGATCCAAAACGTCAGTTGCTGGAATGGGACGGCACCAAGTGGGGCGGGGTGGATATCCCGGACTACAGCGCCGCCGCACCGGGCAGTGACGTGGGGCCATTCATCATGCAGCCGGAAGGCATGGGCCGCCTGTTTGCCACCGATAAAATGGCCGAAGGGCCGTTCCCGGAACACTACGAGCCGTTTGAAACGCCGCTCGGCACCAACCCGCTGCACCCGAACGTGGTTTCCAACCCGGCGGCCAGGGTGTTCAAGGACGATTTGGCGGCAATGGGCACGTCCGACAAGTTCCCGTACGTCGGGACAACTTACCGGTTGACCGAGCATTTCCACTACTGGACCAAGCACGCGATACTCAATGCTATCGCGCAGCCGGAGCAGTTTGTGGAGATTGGCGAGAAGCTGGCGGCGAAAAAAGGCATTCAGCATGGTGATACGGTGAAGGTCAGCTCCAACCGCGGCTTTATCAAGGCCAAGGCGGTGGTGACCAAGCGTATCCGCACCCTGCAGGTGAACGGGCAGGACGTCGACACCATAGGTATCCCGATCCACTGGGGTTACGAAGGGGTGGCGAAGAAAGGCTTTATTGCCAACACGCTGACGCCGTTTGTCGGTGATGCCAATACGCAAACGCCAGAGTTCAAGGCGTTCCTGGTCAACGTGGAAAAGGTGTAACGGAGACGAATTATGGCAATGCAATCTCAGGACATCATTCGTAAATCCGCCACCAATGGTTTCACGCCGGCGCCGCGCGCCCGTGACCACCAGGAGGAAGTGGCCAAACTGATCGATGTCACCACCTGTATCGGCTGCAAGGCTTGTCAGGTGGCCTGTTCCGAATGGAACGACATCCGCGATGAAATCGGTCACAACGTCGGGGTGTACGATAACCCCGCCGATCTGACCGCCAAGTCGTGGACGGTGATGCGCTTTTCCGAAGTGGAGGAGAACGGCAAGCTGGAGTGGCTGATCCGCAAGGACGGCTGCATGCACTGCGCCGATCCGGGCTGCCTGAAGGCCTGTCCGTCGGAAGGGGCCATCATCCAGTACGCCAACGGCATCGTCGACTTCCAGTCCGAACACTGCATCGGCTGCGGTTACTGCATCGCCGGTTGCCCGTTCGATGTGCCGCGCATGAACAAGGACGACAACCGGGTGTACAAATGCACCCTGTGTGTCGATCGGGTTGATGTCGGCCAGGAACCGGCCTGTGTGAAAACCTGTCCGACCGGGGCCATCCATTTCGGCACCAAGGACGCCATGAAGGAGATCGCCGCCGAACGCGTCAGCGAGCTGAACACCCGTGGTTATCAGAACGCCGGTCTGTACGATCCGGCGGGCGTGGGCGGCACCCACGTGATGTATGTGCTGCACCATGCCGACAAGCCGCAGCTGTATCACGGTTTGCCGGATAACCCGACCATCAGCCCGGCAGTCACGTTCTGGAAAGGCGTGTGGAAACCCCTGGCGGCCATCGGCTTTGCCGCTACCTTTGCAGCGAGCGTGTTCCACTATGTTGGCGTCGGTCCTAACCGCGTCGATGAGGACGAAGACGACGAGCCGCATGATGAGGAGACGCGCAAATGAAGAAGGAAAAGCGTATTCAGCGCTACAGCGCGCCGGAGCGGATTAACCACTGGATTGTGGCGTTCTGCTTTGTGTTCGCCGCCATCAGCGGGTTGGGGTTCTTCTTCCCCTCCTTCAACTGGTTGATGAACATTCTCGGCACGCCGCAGTTGGCGCGTATTCTGCACCCCTTTATCGGGGTGATTATGTTTGCGGCCTTCCTGCTGATGTTCCTGCGCTACTGGAAGCATAATCTGATCAACCGTGAAGACATCGTCTGGGCCAAAAACATCCAAAAAATCGTCATGAACGAGGAAGTGGGTGACACCGGGCGTTATAATTTCGGTCAGAAGTGCGTATTCTGGGCGGCAATCATTAGTCTGGTGCTGTTGCTGGCCAGCGGTGTGGTGATCTGGCGGCCGTACTTTGCGCCGTCCTTCCCGATACCGCTGATCCGTCTCGCGTTGCTGGTGCATTCGCTGGCGGCGGTGGGCCTTATCATTGTGATTATGGTGCATATTTACGCCGCGTTGTGGGTAAAAGGTACCATTACCGCGATGGTGGAAGGCTGGGTGCCGGCGGCCTGGGCTAAAAAACATCACCCGCGTTGGTACCGAGAGGTCCGCGAGAAACAACAGGAAGACAAACCCTGATGAGCATCCGCATTGTTCCTAAAGAGCAGTTAGGGGCACAGCGTGAGAAGTCCACAACGGCGGAAACCATCCCGCCGTTACTTTTCGCGAATCTGAAAAGCCTTTACAGCCGCCGTGCTGAACGCCTGCGCAAGCTGGCGACCGACAACCCGCTGGGCGACTACCTGAACTTCGCCGCCCAACTGGCCGAGGCGCAGCATCACGCGCTGCACGACAACCCGCTGACGTTGGATCTGACCGAGGCGTTGCAGCAGGGTGCCGCCAGCGGCAAACCCCCGCTGGATCTGAGCGTTTTTCCGCGCACTGAACACTGGCACAAACTGTTGGCTTCGCTGATTGCCGAGTTGCGCCCGCAGGCGCCGGAACACATTCTGGCGGTGCTGGATAACCTGGAAAAAGCCTCATCGCACGAGCTGGAGTTGCTGGCCGACGCCTTGCTTAACCAGGATTTCGGCAAGATTGGCAGCGAGAAAGCGCCGTTTATCTGGGCCGCGCTGTCGCTCTACTGGGCGCAGATGGCCGGGCAAATCCCCGGCAAGGCTCGCGCCGAATATGGCGAGCATCGCCAATTCTGCCCGGTGTGCGGCAGTATTCCGGTTTCCAGCGTGGTGCATATCGGCACCGTCAGCGGTCTGCGTTATTTGCACTGCAACCTGTGCGAAAGCGAGTGGCACGTGGTGCGAATCAAATGCAGCAACTGCGAGCAGACTCGTGACCTCAACTACTGGTCGCTGGACAGCGAACTGGCGGCGGTGAAAGCGGAAAGCTGCGGTGACTGCGGCACTTACCTGAAGATTTTATATCAGGAAAAAGATCCGCAGGTTGAGGCGGTTGCCGACGATCTGGCCACGCTGGTGCTCGACGCCAAAATGGAAGATGAAGGCTTTGCCCGCAGCAGCATCAACCCGTTCCTGTTCCCGGGTTCTTAAGATCCTCGTTAATTGTGTTCATGGGCTGAATATATTCGGCCCATTTGATTAAACGGATGATTAATTTCGGACTGGGCTTCTGGCATTCGCCGGGGCGACTTGCTACGTTTACGCAATGACGCGCGAAGCGAAAGGAAAGGGACTGACGATGTTGAAGACCATTGCGAAATTCACGGCGGTTGCCGTTTTGGCCATCGGACTGGCGGCCTGTGACAACAAGGACGACACCAAACCGGAAGTGCCGAAGCCGGATACCAAGCCGGTCGTCACGCAGCCTGCACCGCCACCGCCGGTGGTGGAGACAAAACCCGCAGCGCCTCCGGGCCTGAAAGTCTCGATGCAAAAGGGAAAAATCACCTTTGAATTGCCATCGGGCTTTAGCGATCAGACCGAGAACAGCGGCATTATCAACGACAGCAAATCCACCATTCAGCGCTTTCTGGACGGCAAATCGCGCCAGAGCACCGTCTCTTCCGAAGTGATCCCGCCTGACGACATGAAGCTCAACAGCAGCGATAAAATGCTGAAGGACCTAACGCAGAGCATCATTACCGAGCTGGCCGACCGTTATCAGAATATCCAGACCACCAAAGAAGAGAACTTCACCGTCGGTAAACAGAAATTCCATCGTCTGGATACCGAGCAGAGCATCAACGGGCAGAAGGTGGTCTCCACCATCGTGCTGACGGTGTTCAATAAGCGGGTGGTGACGCTGCAAATGCTGTCGCCGGCCAAAACGCCGGAGGCGCATCAGGCGCTGGTGCAGCAGATTATCGACACGCTGACGGTGAACTAACAACGCTGAGGTTTGCAAGCCGAGGGGAAGACTGATGAAGCTTATTGGCAGTTACACCAGCCCTTTTGTCCGCAAGATTTCCGTGATGCTGCTGGAAAAGGGGATGGCGTTCGAATTCGTTAACGATCCGCCGTATGAGCCGGGCAGCCGGGTGGTGGAGCTAAATCCGCTCGCCAAGGTTCCTGTGCTGGTGGCTGACGACGGTAGCGTCTTTTACGACTCACGGGTGATCGCCGAATACCTTGAGCTGCTGTTGGTGGCTCCGGCGTTTCTGCCTGCCGATCGCGCGGCAGCACTGAGCATACGTCAGGTGGAAGCCCTGGCGGATGGCGTCACCGAGGCCGCCGCCACGCTGTTTCGCGAGAGCAAACGGGCGTCGGACAAACAGGACGAAAACTGGATCCTGCGCCAGCGCGCCAAGCTGACGCACGGGCTGGACGCGCTGGAAAAGCTGGCGCTGGAAAAAAAGCTGTTGAACACCGAAACGCTGACGCTGGCGGACATCGCCACCGGCTGCGCATTGGGCTACCTCAACTTCCGCCGCATCATGCCCAACTGGTGCGTTGAACGACCGGCGTTGATCAAACTGGCCGAACGGCTGTTTGCCCGCGAAAGCTTTGCCCGCACCTCGCCCCCCTGATCTGCTTTCCCTTACCCCGCTGCGGCGGGGTTTTGCTTTATGCCGAGACCACCACATTAAAACCGAGCGACCATGAGCACTGAATCCCAGCATCTTTACAGCCAGTTACCCGCCATTGACCGCCTGCTGCGCGATCCCACTATCGAACCGCTGGTGGCACAACATGGCCAGACGCTGATTAGCGAGCTACTGCGCCAACTGCAATTACAGGCGCGTGAGGCCATTAAACAGCATCAACGGCTGCCTGACTGGTGTGCCGACTGGCCGCAGGCGCTTGGCGTCAGGCTGGCACAGCAGCAGCGCCCGTCGTTGGCCCCGGTATTTAATCTCAGCGGTACCGTGTTGCACACCAATCTTGGCCGGGCCTTGCTGGCGCAACCGGCGATAGAGGCGGTGACACGTTCGATGGGCGCGGCGGTGACGCTGGAATACGATCTCGATGGTGCCGGTCGGGGCCATCGCGATCGCGCCGTCGCGGATTTATTGTGTCAACTGACCGGCGCGGAAGACGCCTGCATCGTCAATAACAATGCGGCAGCGGTACTGCTGATGCTGGCGGCGATCGCCCCCGGCAAGCAAGTGGTGGTGTCGCGCGGTGAGCTGGTGGAAATTGGCGGCGCGTTCCGCATTCCCGACGTGATGCGTCAGGCGGGCTGCCAGTTGATCGAAGTCGGCACCACCAACCGCACCCATCTGAAAGACTACCGTAACGCGATTAACGATCAGACCGGGTTGCTGATGAAGGTACATACCAGCAACTACAGCATTCAGGGTTTTACCGCCGCGGTGGACGAAGCCGAGCTGGCACAGCTTGGTGCCGAACACGGCCTGCCGACCGCCACCGATCTGGGCAGCGGCTCGCTGATTGATATGGCGCAGTACGGCCTGCCGGCCGAACCTATGCCGCAGCGGCTGCTGGCTGCCGGGGTGGATCTGGTGACCTTCTCCGGTGACAAACTGTTGGGCGGCCCACAGGCCGGCATCATCGTGGGTAAAAAGGCGCTGATAGCCAGGCTGCAACAGCATCCTTTAAAGCGTGCGCTGCGTGTCGGCAAACTGACGCTGGCGGCGCTGGAGGCCACCTTACGCCTCTATCAACAACCCGAACTGTTGGGGCAACAGTTGCCGACGTTGCGGTTGCTCACACGTCCACAGCAGGCGATGCAGCATGCCGCCGAGCGACTGTTGCAGGCGCTGACGCCGCAGTTTGCCGGGCATTTCCAGTTACGTGCCGAGCCGTGCTGGTCGCAGATCGGCAGTGGTTCATTGCCGGTGGATCGGCTGCCCAGCTATGCCTTGACCTTTACGCCGCAGGACGGGCGCGGCGCGACGCTGGAGGCACTGGCGGAACGCTGGCGCCGTCTGCCGCAGCCGGTAATTGGCCGCATTAACGACGGCAGGCTGTGGCTGGATCTACGCTGTCTGGAGCAGGAAGACGCATTGATTGAGGCGCTGAGCGCATGATTATCGCTACCGCCGGCCATGTCGATCATGGCAAAACCACCCTGCTGCAGGCGATTACCGGGATTAATGCCGATCGGCTGCCGGAAGAAAAACGCCGCGGCATGACCCTGGATCTGGGCTATGCCTACTGGCCGCAGCCCGATGGCCGGGTGCTGGGTTTTATCGACGTGCCCGGTCATGGAAAATTCCTCGCCAATATGCTGGCAGGCGTTGGCGGCATCGACCATGCGCTGCTGGTGGTGGCTTGCGACGACGGCGTGATGGCGCAAACCCGCGAGCACCTGGCCATCCTGCGGTTAAGTGGTCGGCCGGCGCTGACGGTGGCGCTGACCAAGGCCGATCGGGTGAATGAGGCACGCATTGAAGAGGTACGACGCCAGCTAAGTGACGAACTGGCGCACCAGGGGTGGCATCAGGTGCCGATGTTCGTTACCGCAGCGCTTCAGCCACAGGGTATTGATACATTGCGTGCACACCTGCTGGCGTTGCAGCCAGACGAACACGCGTTAAGCCGTCGCTTCCGTCTGGCGGTGGATCGCGCCTTCAGCGTGAAGGGGGCGGGTCTGGTGGTGACCGGTACCGCGCTAGGCGGGCAGGTGGCGGTGGGTGACACGCTGTGGCTGACCGGTACCGATACCCCGGTGCGGGTACGCGGTCTGCACGCGCAAAACCAGCCGGTTGAGCAGGCGCAGGCCGGGCAGCGTATCGCGCTGAATATCAGCGGTGACGTCAGTAAAGAACAGGTGGCGCGCGGTGACTGGTTGCTGGCGCAAAAGCCGCTGGCCGCTGCCGAGCGCATTTTGGTCGCGCTGGATGCTGACCAACCGATAAAGCACTGGCAACCGCTGCATCTGCATCATGCCGCCAGCCATATTACCGGGCGAATTTCGTTGCTCAATGAGGGGCTGGCAGAGCTGATCCTCGATCGTCCGCTGTGGCTGGCGGAAAACGATCGGCTGGTGCTGCGGGATATTGGCGCTCGCCAAACGCTGGGGGGCGCCAGAGTACTGAGTTTGACCACCCCGACGCGAGGCAAGCGCCAACCTGAATATCTGACCTGGCTGGCGGCGCTGGCACAGGCCGACGATGACCGGCAGGTGTTGGCGTTGCATCTGCCTAATGGCGCACTGGATCTGGCCGCTTTTGCCTGGGCGCGGCAACTGACCGCAGGCGAATTGACAGCGCTGCTGGCGGGTCGTGAATTGCTGATTGCCGGTGATATGGCGCTGGCGCAGGAGAATGCTCAGCAGGGCCAACAGCGTTTATTGCAGGTATTGGCCGAGTACCACCAGCAGCATGCCGATCAGCTCGGCCTGGGGCGGGCGCGCCTGCGGCGCATGGCACTGCCGCAACTTTCTGAGTCGCTGGTATTTATGATGATCGATCGGCTGCTGGCCGAAGGATTGATAAACAATACCCGGGGTTGGTTGCACCTGCCGGAGCATGGCCTGGCGTTCAGTGTCGAAGAACTGACCCTGTGGGAAATTATCGAGCCACGGTTCGGCGATGAAGCCTGGTGGGTACGCGATTTGGCGACAGAACTGGGCGAAGACGAGGCCCGGATACGGGCGACATTGCGCAAAGCGGCACAGTTGGGGCATGTCACGGCAGTGGTGGTGGATCGTTACTACCTAAGTCGACGCATTGAACAGTTCGCGGCACTGATCCGCCAGCTTGATGTGGAGCAGGGCAGCGCCAATGCCGCCGATTTTCGCGATCGGCTCGGCGTCGGCCGCAAGCTGGCGATCCAGGTGCTGGAGTTCTTCGACCGCAGCGGTTTCACCCGCCGCAAGGGCAACCAGCATCTGCTGCGTGACAGTGGTCTTTTTGGTGGGTAAGCGGGGACATTCGCCCCGCATTCGATTACAGGCTTGTCGTTGCCGTCGGTGTCACATCACCGCTGCGGCGTTTGCTGAGGAACAGCGCCACCAGCGCCAGCCAGCACAGGCCGCTAATCAGGTTGAACAAATTGAACAACCCGCTGCCGCCCCACACGTAGGCCACTTTTGCCAGCTCGATACCGACGGTGAACACCATCATGCTCAGCATGCCCATGGTGGCGGAAACCGTGCCTTTGCTGACGGAGCTTGAGAACAGCGTCAGGCGGTACAGCCCGGCGTTGGCCAGCCCGATACCGTAAGCGTACAGGCTCAGGCCTGCGGTCATCCACAGGTAGGCGTGGGTCGAGAACAGGGTCGCCAGCGCCGCGATCAGCAGCCCCAGCATCATTGGCCCAGCGCCCAGTTTGATCAGCCGTTGTACACTGTTCTTGCCGGTCAAACGCGCCAGCGTCAGGTTGCCGAGGATCAGCGCGCCGAACACCGGGATTTGCAGCAGGCCATAATCGAGCGTCGACAGCGATTCGCCGCTGATCAGGATCACCGGTGATTGGGCAATCCAGGCCAGCAACGGCAGGCTGGCAAAGCCGATAGCCAGCGCACCACAGACAAAGCGGCGGTTGGACAGCACCTGGCGATAGTCACGCCACAGGTTGGCGGCCGAGAGTTTCTCACCCTGCAGCGACGCGGTTTCCGGCATCGCTTTCCACAGGCCGTAAAAGGCAAAGGCCGCCAGCGCCGCGAACAGCACGAACATGCTCTGCCACGGCGCGACGTGGATCAGCGCTGCACCGGCCAATGGCCCGAGCAGCGGGGCGATCAGCGCCACGTTGGCCATCAGCGCGGTGATTTTTATACACACCGACTCCTCAAAGGATTCCTGTATCGTGGCGTAGCCGACCGCGCCGATAAAGCACAGACCAATCCCCTGCAGGAAACGCATAAAGATAAATTGCTCGATGCTGGTCACCAGCAAAATCGCCAGGCAGGCGACGATAAAGAACGCCACACCGGCCAGCATCACCGGACGACGACCACGGCGATCCGACAACGGCCCCAGCAGCCACTGCAGGAAAATACCGCCGGCCAGATAGGCGGTCATTGAGGTTGGCACCCACTCTTCTCCGGCGTTGAAATCGGCCACCACCGCCAGCATGCCAGGCTGGATCATATCGTTGGCGATATAGGTGGCGAACTCGAACAGCACCAGACAAAGAGGGAATAAAAGCGCCTGTCGACCCAAGCGAGCCGCAGGTGGTAATGTTGTTTTCATAGTTATCGTACTGAAAGTGAAGAAGAAATAAGGAACTGTCAGGGCGGGGAGCGCTATCTGAGCGAGTTGTGGCGGCTATTTTGCCGCCAATTGTTCACCTTGGCAATCATAAGGTGTTGTTTCAGCACATTCTGATATTACCCGTCAGGGTTGCCACCCACACTTTCGCTGGTTAACCTCTTTATAACAAACGAAGATGACAATATTGCGGGCGACCTTTTGAGTAATAAAACTGGCTGGATAGATAACTTGCGTGCGGTGGCGTGCATGATGGTGGTGATGATCCACGCGACTACCTATTACGTTACCAGCGGGGTGGCGGTGGGGGAACACAACTGGGATATCGCCAACGTGCTGAACTCGCTGTCACGCGTCTCGGTGCCGCTGTTTTTCATGATTTCCGGCTATCTGTTTTTCGGCGAGAAGAGCGCCGGTAAGAAACATTTCATCCGCATTGGCTGTTGCATCCTGTTCTACAGCACCATCGCGTTGATCTATATCGCGACGTTCACCAAAATCGGCTTCTGGCCGTCGCTGCGCGGCATGCTACTCAAACCGGTGTTCTATCACCTGTGGTTCTTCTATGCGATTGCGGTCATTTACTTGCTGTCGCCACTGATCAACGTCAAACCGGTATCGCGCCGCTATCTGGCCGCTGTGCTGGTGATCCTGGCGGTGATCGCCAACCCCAATACCAGCTCGCTGACCCTGGGCAACGCGCACCTGCTGCCGGTGAATCTGTATATTTACGGCGATACCTTCTATTACCTGCTGTATGCGTTGGCCGGACGGGCGATTGGCATGATGGACACCCAGGGGCGTGGCGTCAGTGGGCTGGCGGCGTTGGGTTTTGTGTCCTGCGTGGCGTTGATTATTCACGGCACCAAAAGCCAGATGTTCATTAACGGCAACTTCGCCGATACCTATTACATTTACTGCGGCCCGCTGGTGTTTATCGCGGCGGTATCGTTGGTTATCTGGTTTAAAAACTGCCTGCCGGAGCCGATTGGCTGGTTGGGTGTTTTTTCCCGCCATTCGCTGGCGATCTACGGTTTTCACGCCATTATCGTTAATTTTATGCGCAACCGGCACCTGGAACTGACCAGTCATCCGTTGCTGGATATCTTCTGGGTGTTCGGCGTGGCGCTGGCGCTTAGCCTGCTGCTGTCGATAGGCCTGCAGAAAATAGACTCTCGGCGGCTGGTGTCATAATCCGTTTGAGCCGCGCTGCTGGGCGCGGCGCAGTTGGCGGCCAGAGGAAAACCCCGCGGCCAACGCCGCTTTCTCCAGCCCATAGCCTTGCTGCAGGCGCTGCTGCGCCACCGCCAGCCGTAGTTGCTCATGATACTCACGCACGCTGATGCCAACATGGCTGCGAAATAGCCGCGCCAGATGACGACTGCTGACGTGAGCCTTTTCCGCCACCTGCGGCACCGACCATTCTGCTTCCGGCTCGGCGGCCATCACGTCTTGCGCCCGGTGTACCGCCGGGTGCAGATGGTTACGGTAACGGAGCCAGGGCGAAAGCTGCGGGTCGTCGCCGGAACGGCGAAAATACACCACCATTTCTCGGGCAATTTCCATCGCCCGTGTAGCGCCACACTGGCGATTAATCAGGTGCAGTGCCAGATCGATACCGGCAGTGATACCGGCGCTGGTGTAAACGCTGCGGTCTTCAACAAAGATGCGGTTTTCTTTCACCTGCGCTGCCGGGGCCTGCTGACGCATGCGTTCGATCACGTCGTGATGGGTGGTGCACTGGTAACCGTCGAGCAAACCGGCCTGTGCTGCCAGCAGAGCGCCGGAACAGACACAGACCAGCGTGATACGTTGCTGTTGCAGGGCGGGTTGCAGCGCTGCCAGCCAGCGGCGGGCCTGTTCGGCCGGCGCATTGGCGAAGAAATGCTGCGAATCACTGACGCCCGGCACCACTAAAATAGCGCCGTCTTCCAGCCGGTCAGGCAGCGGCTGTAGCTGACTCAACGTCATGCCAACCGAGCAGGTGACCTGCGGCACTGGGCCGATGTAGTGCAGGCTGAACTGCCCGGCCAGACGCAGGGTTTCGGCCGGGCCGCTGACGTCCAGCGACAGCACCTGGGGCAGCATCAGAAAGTAGACGGCCTGCGGCATGGTTACTCCTGTGAGAGTTGCGCCAGAGCCTCATCCACGCTGGCGATGCGGGCGAAGCGATCGACCAGCACCGTCTCAGTATGCCGCTTGAGTTGTTCGGTGGTAAAGACTTCTCCACCGGGATGCTGCATCGGAAAAGTCAGCGTGGCCTCGGTCACGAAAGTCACCCGATAGCCGAGATCGGCCGCCACTCGGGCGGTGGTTTCGCAGCACTGCTCGGTACGAATGCCGCAGATAATCAAATGCTTGATATGTCGCTCTAGCAGCCAGGCATCCAGGCCGGATTCGGTCAGCGCGTTGTGCACCTGTTTGTGTACGGTGACATCGGCCTGATGGTCGAGGAACGGTAGGCGCTTTACCCAGCCGGACGCCAAAGAAAAGGGCCCCTCTGGCGACACATGGAATACATCAACCAGCGCTACGCCCTGCTGGCGGCAGCCGTCGATCAGCCTGCTCAGCGCCTGCTGGAAAGCGGGGAGATCCTGCTCTTGCCAGAATGGACGATGCTGGAATGATTGTTGAACATCGATGATCAATAACGCGCTATGTGACATTTTCGGCCCTCCGCCAATTAGGTATAACGCATACTGAGCCGTTATCCTGCAAGGGAGAAGGCCAAAAACGGCCATCATGGTGGCATTAGCGGACCAGCATCAGGCTTTGCCCACCTGACCGGCCACCAGCCGCCCTTGATGGAAGGTGGCGCGGCGCGTCGGCAGACGGGCCACCGCTTCGGCGGAGCAACTGGCGTCGATCAGCACGAACTCCGCGCTGTCCCCGGCTTTGGGCCACACCCGTTGACCTTTGTCATTCAGCGGCAGCACGCCGCCGGTGGAAATCGCCATGGCGCGTGACAGATGGAACTCGTCGGAACCCCGATACAGTTGGGCGTAAAGGTTGGCTTTTTCCAGAATGTCGCCGGTGCCGAACGGGGACCAATGGTCAATCACGCTGTCGGTTCCGGTCATCACAAATACCCCTTTTTCACTGAGCTGTGGCAGTGGCATCATCAGCCCTCCAATCGGCACCGTCGAGGCGATGGTGATTTGCTGCGCTGCCAGTCGGGTAGCGGTTTCCTCCAGTTCATTCGGGTTCAGCGCGGTCAGAGCAAAGGCATGGCTGATGGTGACTTTGCCGCGCAGCGAAGGGTTCTTTTCTACGGTAGTAATCATGTAGTTGATGGCGGCCACCCCGGCCGGGCTGGTTTCGTGCAGGTGGATATCGACGCCTTTGCCGGTATCTAGCGCAATCTGGAACATGGCATCCAGCGACTGTTCCATCGCCCCGTCGACGTTGGTCGGATCCAGCCCGCCAACGTACTGCACTCCCATCTGCATGGCTTCGCGCATCAAACCGTCGACTTTGGAATGCAGCAGCCCGTGCTGCGGGAAGGCGACGATTTCACAGCTGAAGTCCGCCTGATGCTTTTCCAGTGCCCGTTGCAGGTGTTCCAGGCTTTTCAGCCCGCTGACCGGATCGATATTGCAGTGGCTGCGTGCCACGGTGCTGCCTTTGGATTGCAGCAGGGCGATCAGGTTTTCTGCGCGCTGTTGCGAGGTGGGCAACAGTTTGGGGATTAATGTTTGTTCCAGCGCGATCATATCCATGATGGTTTTGCCCTGACGTGGGCGCGGTGCCTGCCAGGGGCCGCTGTAAAAGGTTTTATCCAGATGGATATGCATGTCGCGAAATGCCGGTAACAGCAACTGGCCCTGCGCCTGATAGCGCGGTACGCCGACGGGGGCCGCTGCATCCTTCTGGTGGATAGCCGCAATCTTGCCGTCTTTGATTTCAAGCTGATAGAGCGCGGTGCGGGTGCCTGTCACCGTGTCGCCATCGTACTCGAAACCCTCTTCCAGCCGCACATCGCTCAGCCAGTAGTGGCTGTCGGTCAGGGTCATGGGTTGGGCCTCCGGTAAACAAGGGCTGCCGGTGGGTGCGGCGGCCTGCGCCATGCCGCCGGTCAGGCCGATCACCGCGCAGGCAGTGGTTATTTTGCCGGTTTGGCTGAGGAAAGCTCTGCGGCTTTGTTGTTGGTTTTTTTCCACGTTCAGTTCCTTAATCCAGAGGTGAAGTGCGTCAAAAGACAGCCACCAATTTAGGAGAGGAGCCGACGGGTTGGCAGTGACATTTGCCACTGGAGACTATTCGATTTGGCAATAATAAGGGGGCAACGCTAATGCCCCCTCTGGTTTTACATCAGCGGCAACAAGCGAGTATAGAGTTCGCGGAAGGTGCTGCGCTGCTTGGCGTACTGCTGGTGGCGCTCGGTATTAGGGGTATGTACCTGCTCCAGCGGCAACTCAGGCAGCAGTTCGCCGAGTGGACGCTGCGGATTCAGTGCGATCTGCGCCAGCCGCGCGGCCCCGAGCGCCGGGCCGACGTCGCCGCCGGTGCGGTATTCCAGCCGTTGACCGCTGATATCCGCCAGCATTTGCCGCCAGAACGGGCTACGCGCACCGCCGCCAATCAGGGTGATGCTGGAAGGTTGCAGACCGCTGGCGTGCAGTACGTCCATGCCTTCTGCCAGGGCGAAACCTACGCCTTCCAGCACTGCACGAGCCAGATCGTTCGGCCCATGTTGGTGAGTGAGGCCCCAGAATGCCCCCTTGGCGTTCGGATTGTTATGCGGCGTCCGTTCGCCGGACAGATAGGGCAGAAACCACAGCGGAGCCGCTGTCGGGGGGGCCTGTTCAACATTGCGCAGCAGGGTGGCGACGTCTTCGACGTTTGTCAGTTTGCAGACCCAGTCCAGACAGGAGGCGGCGCTGAGGGTCACCGACATCAGGTGCCAGGTGTCGGGCAGCGCATGGCAGAAGCTGTGCACCGCGCTGGCCGGATTACTGAGAAAGCCGTCGCTGACGGCAAAATACACCCCCGAGGTACCCAGCGACAGCATTGCCTGCCCGGCCTGATATAGCCCCACACCAATCGCCCCGGCGGCATTATCGCCGCCACCGGCCACCACAGGTACCGGAGACATGCCCCAGCGCCGGGCCAGTTCGGTATGCGTTTGCCCGGTGACCTGATTGCCCTCGAACAGTTGCGGCATCTGGCGGCGGGTCAGGCCGCAGGCGGCCAGCATCTCTTCGCTCCAGTCGCGCTGCGCCACGTTCAGCCAGCCGGTGCCGGCGGCGTCCGACATGTCGCTGGCGAAGTCGCCGGTGATGCACCAGCGTAAATAATCTTTGGGCAACAGTACCTTATCGATACGCTCAAACACCTGGGGTTCATGTTGTTGCACCCACAGCAGTTTAGGGGCGGTGAAGCCTGGCATCATCAGGTTACCGGTGATCTGCCGCGATTGCGGCACCGCCTGTTCCAGCGCCTGGCATTGCGCGCCACTTCTGCCGTCATTCCACAAAATGGCCGGGCGTAGCACCTGTTGCCGTGCGTCCAACAGCGTGGCGCCGTGCATCTGGCCGCTGAGACCGATGGCCTTCACCTGTTGCAGGCTGTGCTGCTTGCCCAGTGCCAGCATGGCGCGATCGGTGGCGTGCCACCAGTCCTGCGGGGCCTGCTCTGACCATAAGGGATGAGGGCGGGAGATGGGCAGCGACTCACCGTGGCTGGCGAGCAATTGGCCCTGCTCACTGAGCAAAATGACTTTTACGCCGGACGTGCCGAGGTCGATGCCGATATACATGGAAAAGATCCTTAAAGGCGCGGCGAGTGCCGCGCGGGGTCAGTTAGCCGAACAGGTAGCGGTTCATCAGGTTTTCGAGCTGTTCCTGGCGGCCGCTGACGTGCTGTGGCGCCAGTGCATGTCCTTCAGCGTACTGCGCCAGCGCCTCGAGCGACAGTTTGCCCTGCAAAATTTGCTGGCCCAATTCACCATTCCAGCCGGCATAGCGTTTTGATACCTGCTGGTGTAACTGGCCGTCGGTCACCATTTTTGCCGCGACCTTCAGCGCCAGCGCCATGGTATCCATAGCCCCAATATGGCCATAGAACAGGTCGTATTTGTCGGTGCTTTGGCGGCGCACCTTGGCATCAAAGTTCAGCCCGCCGGTGGTAAAGCCCCCGGCCTTGATAATTTCGAACATCACCAGCGCGTTCTCTTCCACGCTGATCGGGAACTGGTCGGTATCCCAGCCCAACTGAGGGTCGCCCCGGTTGGCATCGACGGAACCAAAGATGCCGAGCGCAATGGCGGTAGCGATCTCATGGTGGAACGAGTGGCCTGCCAGCGTGGCGTGGTTGGCTTCGATATTCACCTTGATCTCTTTTTCCAGGCCGAACTGCTTGAGGAAGCCGTACACGGTGGCGACGTCGTAATCGTATTGATGCTTGGTCGGTTCCTGGGGTTTTGGCTCGATCAGCAAGGTGCCCTGGAAACCGGTTTTATGCTTATGCTCCACCACCATCTGCATAAAGCGACCAATTTGCTCACGCTCCTGGCGCAGATCGGTATTGAGCAAGGTTTCATAGCCTTCACGGCCGCCCCACAACACGTAGTTTTCACCGCCCAGGCGCTGGGTAGCATTCATGGCGGTGAACACCTGGGTGGCCGCCCAACTGAAGACTTCCGGATCCGGATTGGTGGCCGCACCGGCGCCGTAACGCGGATGGGTAAAGCAGTTGGCGGTGCCCCACAGCAGTTTTACCCCGCTGCTGTGTTGTTTTTCTTCCAGCACGTCGGTCATCACCGCAAAGTTGTGCAGATACTCTTTCAGTGACGCGCCTTCCGGCGAGACATCGACGTCATGGAAGCAGTAATAGGGGACGTTCAGCTTGTGGAAAAACTCGAACGCCACGTCGGCTTTACGTTTGGCTAACGTCAGCGCGTCGCCCGGCTGCTGCCAGGGGCGATCGAACGAGCCGACGCCGAACATGTCCGCACCGTTCCAGCAGAAGGTGTGCCAGTAGCAGGCGGCAAAGCGCAGGTGCTCCGCCATGCGCTTGCCGAGCACCAGTTCATCCGGATTGTAGTGATGAAAGGCCAGTGGATTATTACTGGTGGGGCCTTCGTAGCGCACTTGCTCAAGCTGATCAAAATAAGATTGCATTATCGACTCCTGGGTAGCAATGCCCGGTTTACGGGATGGCTTTATCTTCGGAGTTTGCGACAGGCTGCTCAATTACGTTATTTCACAGTTAAATTCACAGAATTATTAAATGTGCGACAGATCTCATAATCGGTTATTAACCGCAGTTTATTTAAGGCTTAATTCATTTTTATTTGTCGACCTGCTGTTTTTCAGCGTGAAAGCATGACCGCCATCATAAAAACAACATTAAACCAAAAATCATAATTGGCCGGTAAAAATCAGTAATTGCTGAATATTAAATAACCGATAACAATCCGCTCTAAGTTGCGTCACTAGCCCGTTTCAATTATTGCCCCTACACGTTAAATAACAAAGGTATATAAGATGAAATTCAAACCTGTGTTCCTTTCGGTCTGCGCGCTGCTGGCGCTGGCCAGCCAACCGGCGTTCAGCAAAGAAGTCAAAATCGGCATGGCTATCGACGACCTGCGCCTGGAGCGCTGGCAAAAAGACCGTGACATCTTCGTCAGCAAAGCCAAAGCGCTGGGGGCAGATGTGTTTGTCCAGTCGGCCAATGGCAATGAAGAGACCCAGATGGCGCAGATTGAAAATATGATCAACCGCGGCGTCGACGTGCTGGTGATTATTCCCTACAACGGCAAGGTGTTGAGCAATGTCATCAGCGAGGCCAAGCGGGAAGGCATTAAGGTTCTGGCTTACGATCGCATGATCAATAACGCCGATATCGATTTTTACATCTCCTTTGATAATGAAAAAGTCGGTGAGCTGCAGGCGCAAAGCCTGGTGCAACGGGTACCGCAGGGCAATTATTTCCTGATGGGCGGCTCGCCGGTGGATAATAATGCCAAGCTGTTCCGCCAGGGACAGATGAAGGTGCTGCAACCGCTGATCGACGGTGGGAAAATCAAGGTGGTGGGCGATCAGTGGGTCGACGGATGGTTGCCGGAAAACGCATTAAAAATCATGGAAAATGCGCTGACCGCCAACAATAACAAGATAGACGCGGTAGTAGCTTCCAACGATGCCACCGCCGGCGGCGCGATCCAGGCGCTGGCCGCGCAGGGCCTGGCGGGCAAGGTGGCGATTTCCGGTCAGGATGCCGATTTGGCTGCGGTGAAGCGTATTGTCGCCGGTACCCAGACCATGACGGTGTATAAGCCGATCAGCAAGCTGGCCGACGAGGCGGCGGGCATTGCGGTGCAGCTGGGCAAGGGTGAACAGCCGAAGGCCAACGCCACATTAAATAACGGCAGCAAAGACGTACCATCCTGGTTATTAACCCCTATTCCGGTCGATAAATCGAATATCGACAGCACCATTGTTGCCGACGGTTTCCACAAAAAATCCGAGATTAATTAATTCCGCTAACCGGTAATACGGGGGAATAATGCCCAGCCTATTAGAAATGAAAAATATCACCATGCAGTTCGGTGCGGTGAAGGCGGTAGATAATGTCAGCCTGAAGTTAGAGGCAGGTCAGGTATTATCGCTGTGTGGTGAAAACGGTTCGGGAAAGTCCACCCTGATGAAAGTGCTGTGCGGGATATATCCGCACGGCAGTTATCAGGGCGATATTTATTTCTCTGATGATTTATTAGCGGCGAAAAATATTCGCGATACCGAGCAGAAAGGCATCGCCATCATTCATCAGGAGCTGGCGCTGGTGAAGCAGATGACGGTGCTGGAAAACATGTTTCTCGGCAATGAGTGGCGTCGATACGGCGTAATGGATTATGACGCCATGTATCTGCGCTGCCGACGGATGCTGGCGCAGGTCAAGCTGGCGGTGGATCCCAACACCCCCATCGGCGAACTGGGCCTGGGGCAGCAACAGCTGGTGGAAATCGCCAAGGCGCTGAACAAGCAGGTGCGGCTGCTGGTGCTCGATGAGCCGACGGCGTCGCTGACCGAAAGTGAAACCGCAACGCTGCTGGCGATCATCGAGGATCTGCGCGATCACGGCATCGCCTGCATTTACATTTCGCACAAATTGAATGAGGTGAAGGCGATCTCGGATCTGATCTGCGTGATCCGCGACGGCAAACATATCGGTACGCGCCCGGCCGCGGAAATGAGCGAGGACGACATTATCGCCATGATGGTTGGGCGCGAATTAACCGAGCTGTATCCGCAGCAACAGCATGATATCGGCGAGGTGATCCTGCAGGTGGATAATCTCACCGCCTGGCACCCGGTGAACCGTCACGTTCGTCGGGTGGACGATGTCTCATTCAGCCTGCGGCGCGGCGAAATCCTCGGTGTCGCTGGCTTGGTCGGCTCCGGGCGCACCGAAACCATGCAGTGCCTGTTCGGCGTCTACCCTGGCCGCTGGCAGGGGAGCATTAGCCTCAATGGCCAGCCGGCCGTCATCAACAATTGCCGCCAGGCGATGCGATATGGCATTGCCATGGTGCCGGAAGATCGCAAGCGTGATGGCATCGTGCCGGTGATGGGGGTGGGGGCCAATATGACATTGGCGGCGCTGAGCGATTTCAGCGGCGTGCTGACGGTGATTGATGATGCCCGGGAGCAGGCGACCATACGCCAATCGCTGGCGCAGCTAAAAGTGAAGACTTCCTCGCCCGAACTGGCGATAGCCCGGCTGAGCGGCGGTAATCAGCAGAAGGCCATACTCGCCAAATGCCTGCTGCTGAAGCCGAAAATTCTCATTCTGGATGAGCCGACGCGCGGTATCGATATCGGTGCCAAACACGAAATCTATAAGTTAATCAATCAGCTGGTCCAGCAGGGCATTTCGGTGATCGTGGTGTCTTCGGAGCTGCCTGAAGTGTTGGGATTAAGCGATCGGGTATTGGTGATGCACCAGGGGCGTATCAAGGCTTCGTTAGTCAACCAGGGTCTGACCCAGGAACAGGTGATGGAAGCCGCATTGAGGAGTGAAACAGATGTCGAAAAACACGCAGTCTGAAGCGATCGTGCCGGCAATGGTGGAGAAGAAACCCATAGTGAAACTAAAATCCATCAATTTGCAGGTGTTTGTGATGTTGGCGGCGATAGTCGTCATTATGCTGTTCTTTACCTTTACCACCGAAGGGGCCTATCTCAGCGCGCGTAATATCTCCAACCTGCTGCGCCAAACGGCGATCACCGGTATTTTGGCGGTCGGCATGGTGTTCGTGATTGTTTCGGCAGAAATCGATCTGTCGGTCGGCTCAATGATGGGCCTGCTGGGCGGGGCGGCGGCGATTTTTGACGTCTGGCTGGGTTGGCCACTGCCGCTGACCATCGTGGTGACGCTGCTGGCCGGCCTGCTGTTGGGGGCCTGGAACGGTTGGTGGGTCGCCTATCGCAAGGTGCCGTCGTTTATTGTCACCCTGGCGGGGATGCTGGCCTTTCGCGGCATCCTGATCGGCATCACCAATGGCACCACGGTCGCGCCGACCAGCGGGGCGATGTCGCAAATTGGCCAGAGCTATTTGCCGAACGGCCTGGGTTTTGGCATCGGTGCCGTTGGGTTGATGCTGTTTGTCACCTGGCAGTGGCGGCGACGCAGTCGGCGTGCCCAACTGGGTTTGCCGGTAGCGACAGCAGGCGGTGATGTCACCCGACAAAGCATTTTGGCGTTGCTGGTGCTCGGGGCTATCTATTTGCTCAATGATTACCGCGGGGTACCGACGCCGGTGCTGATCCTCACTGCACTGATGTTGGCGGGGATATTTATGGCCACCCGCACCGCTTTTGGCCGTCGGATCTACGCCATCGGCGGCAATATTGACGCTGCGCGGCTGTCGGGCGTCAACGTCGAACGCACCAAGCTGGCGGTGTTCGCCATCAACGGCCTGATGGTGGCGATCGCCGGGTTGATCCTCAGTTCACGTTTGGGGGCCGGTTCGCCTTCGGCGGGCAATATTGCCGAGCTGGACGCCATCGCCGCCTGCGTGATTGGTGGCACCAGCCTGGCCGGGGGCATCGGCAGCGTGGCCGGGGCGGTGATGGGCGCATTCATTATGGCGTCGCTGGATAATGGCATGAGCATGCTGGACGTGCCGACCTTCTGGCAGTACATCGTCAAGGGCGCCATTTTGCTGCTGGCGGTATGGATGGACTCCGCCACCAAGCGCCGGGCATAAAAGAATCGCGTCTGAGCTCACAGTTATGAGGTGATGCCTGCTGCTCCCACAGAGAGGTTGTGCTATCCCAGAGAGCAGTCTACTTACCGGGGATGCCCATGTTCGAAAAGCGCTTTCGCATTACCTTGCTGTTCAACGCCAATAAAGTGTACGACCGCCAGGTGGTCGAGGGCGTAGGCGAGTATTTACAGGCTTCGCAATGTGATTGGGACATCTTTATCGAAGAGGATTTTCGCTGCCGTATCGACAACATCAAGGACTGGCTGGGCGATGGGGTGATCGCCGATTTCGACGATGGTGCCATCGAGCAACTACTGCATAACGTCCGGGTGCCGATTGTCGGGGTGGGTGGCTCTTATCATCGTGACGAGGACTATCCGCCGGTGCACTACATTGCCACCGACAATCAGGCGCTGGTGGAGGCGGCTTTCAGTCACCTGAAAGAAAAAGGCATTAATCGTTTTGCCTTCTATGGTTTGCCCAGTGAAGGCGGTAAACGCTGGGCGCAGGAGCGTGAGCATGCTTTCCGTCAGCGGGTGGCGCTGGAGCAGTATCAGGGCGTGGTGTATCAGGGCATGGCCACCGCGCCGGATAACTGGCAATACGCGCAGAACCGATTGGCGGACTGGGTGCAGACCCTGCCGCAGCAGACCGGCATTATCGCCGTGACCGATGCGCGGGCACGCCATTTGCTGCAGGTGTGCGAACATCTGGACATCGCGGTGCCGGAAAAGCTGTGCGTGATCGGTATCGACAATGAAGAACTGACGCGTTACCTGTCGCGGGTGGCGCTGTCTTCGGTGGCGCAGGGCACCCGCCAGATGGGGTACCGCGCCGCCAAGCTGCTGCACCAACTGCTCGATCGCCGTGAACTGCCATTGCAGCGTATTTTGGTGCCGCCGGTGAAGGTGATTGAACGCCGTTCTACCGATTTCCGCTCGTTGCGCGATCCGGCGGTGATCCAGGCGATGCATTACATCCGCCATCACGCCTGCAAGGGTATCAAGGTTGAGCAGGTGCTGGATGCGATCGGCCTGTCGCGTTCCAATCTGGAAAAACGCTTCAGGGATGAGACCGGCGAAACTATCCACCATGTTATCCATCAGGAAAAGCTGGATCGCGCCCGCAACCTGTTGACGGCAACCTCATTGACCATCAACGAGATTTCGCAGATGTGTGGCTACCCGTCGCTGCAGTATTTTTATTCGGTGTTCAAGAAGGGCTATGACATGACCCCCAAAGACTACCGTGGGCGTTATGGCGAGGTTGGGTATTAGGGTGGGTGTAGCCGTTATGGCTACATATGTAGCTAATCAAGCTACAGGTTTCATCACACCAACCCACAAAACGCCTTTAGCCGTTCGGCCAGCGCGGGCGTAGCTGCGGGGGCGCCGTCGCGGTAATACAGCGCCAGCTCAATGTTGTCGATCGGCGGTAAACCTTCGGCGCTGCCCAATACCCGGTGGCTGGGCAAGCGGCAACTGGCCGGCAGCAGGGTGACACCCAGTCCGGCGGCAGACGCGGCGGTGAGTGCGGCCAGACTGGCGCTGCTGTAGCCAATACGCCAGCGCTTGCCGAGGTTATCCAGCGCCTGACACAAATCATCGCGATATAACCCATTGAGCGGGAACACCGCCAGCGGTACCGGCGACTGTTCTATTGCCGGGAAGGCCAGGCTGTCCAGCCACAGCAGCGGTTCCGGCCGGGCGGCCCGCGGCGGCTGGCTACGGCGTTGTTTAACCAGGATCAGATCCAGCTCTTCACGGGCGTAGGCACTGTGCAGATCGGCGCTCAGGCCGCTGGTGACGTCCAGCCGCAGATGCGGATGCGCCCGGCTGAACTCCGCCAGCAGTTCGGTGGTGGGGGCGGCAAAATCCTCCGGCATCCCCAACCGCAGTACGCCGTCGCGCCAGATGCCGGTCAAGGCGTCGTGCGCCTCTTCATTCAGCGCGATGATGCGCCGCGCATAGCTCAACAGCTTGACGCCTTCCTCGGTCAGCAATACCTGATGGGACGAACGTTCGAACAGGGGTTTCCCCAGCATTTCTTCCAAGCGGCGCACCTGTTGGCTGACGGTCGACTGCGACAAAAACACCCGCTCTGCGGCGCGAGTGAAGCTATTGCTGTCGCAGACTGCGACAAAGCTGAGCAGTAACTGCGGATTGAACATCGGGTAACGATTCATTTTTCCACTGTTGGCTATTTTATTATTTAATTTCCCAATACTAACGGGGAAGCCTAGAGTAAGGCAACGTTGCGGCAGCCACTCTGTGACCCCGCACTCTTCATCCCGGAAGTTCAGGAATAGACCGTGTTAAATCAATTTGTTGCTCCCCCTTTCTTACGCCGCTGGTTCAACCCCCTGCTGTGGGCGCTGGTGCTGATTGGCCTGAATATGCGGCCGTTGCTGACCTCGATCGGCCCGTTGTTGCCGACGTTGCGGCAGGCCACCGGACTGAGTTTTGGCGGGGCGGCGTTGCTGACCACCTTGCCGGTGCTGATGATGGGGCTGATGGCGCTGGCGGGTGGGGCGATCAACCGCCTGTTCGACGAGCGTACCAGCGTAGTGCTGAGCCTGTTGGCCATTGGCCTGGGGGCCGCCTGGCGTGAACTGGCACCGGGCAGCACGCAATTGCTGCTGAGCGCAGTGTTGGGTGGACTGGGGATTGGGGTGATCCAGGCGGTGATGCCCGGCATTATCAAACATCACTTTCTCAAGCAGATGGCCCTGGTGGCCGGGCTGTGGTCGGCGGCTCTGATGGGCGGTGGCGGTTTGGGGGCGGCGATGACCCCCTGGCTGATGAGTGTCGGTCATGACTGGCACAGTGCACTGGCCTGGTGGGCGGTACCTGCACTGGTGGCATTAATCGCCTGGTGGCCGGTCAGCCGTGGCCTGAAGCGCCTGACGCCATCCGGAACCTCCTCCGGGCCGAGCCTGTGGTTCAGCCGTCGCGCCTGGTTGCTCGGTGCTTATTTTGGTTTGATCAATGGCGGCTATACCAGCCTGATCGCCTGGCTGCCGCCGTATTATATGCAGCTCGGCTGGCAGCCGCAGGCCAGTGGATCGCTGTTGGCGCTGATGACCTTCGGGCAGGTTGTCGGGGCGCTGCTGTTACCGGCGCTGGCGCGATCGGTAGATCGGCGGCCGTTATTATTGCTGGCATTAGTCATGCAGTTGATCGGCTTCATCGGCCTGATTTATTTGCCGCAGACGTTGCCGTGGTTGTGGGTACTGGTTTCCGGCCTGGGGCTGGGCGGGGCTTTCCCGCTGTGCCTGGTGCTGGCGCTCGATCATATTCCGCACCCGGCGGCAGCGGGGCGATTGGTGGCCTTTATGCAGGGCATTGGTTTCCTGCTGGCGGGGGCCACGCCTTATATTTCTGGCCTGTTGCGTGATTACAGCGGTGACTTTGTGTTGGATTGGCAAATCCATGCGCTGCTGGTGGTGGTGCTGATCGCCATCACCTGGCGCTTCCATCCGCGCAGCTACCGGCGGGCGTTCGCCGAATAATATTACTGTCATTGCGGTTCCCTATAGTGACGTTGCTTTTACCTCTGGGCGATAACAACAAAAAGGGAACCAAGACATGCACATAACCAAAACCCGCCTGGCGCTGTTAGCCGGCTGTATGGCGCTGAGCACTAACCTGTGGGCGCAAGCTCAACCGGTGCCGGCAACCCTGGCCGGGCACGCGTTACTGGCGGTGAAATCCAACGTTGCCGCACCGCAGGATGCCCCCGCCGATTTACAGCAAAGCGGTAAATACACCAGCGGCAAACGCGTGACCGAACTGGGCAGCGTGGCGGGTAAATCCGCCGATCGCATGACCGGTATTGGCCTGCCGATCAACGGGCAGCCGCTGCAGGGGCATTCCGGCATCAAACATATGCCCGACGGCACCTACTGGGTGCTGACTGACAACGGTTTTGGCAGCAAGGCCAATTCACCGGACGCCATGCTGTACCTCAACCACTACAAAATCGACTTCGACAACGGCACGGTGACGCCGCTGAAAACGGTATTCCTGCACGATCCGGACAAAAATGTCCCCTTCCATATCATCAATGAGAGCAGCGATAAACGTTACCTGACCGGCAGCGATTTTGACCCGGAAAGCTTCCAGTTTGCCGACAATGCCCTGTGGATTGGCGATGAGTTCGGCCCCTATCTGATTAAGGCCGATTTGAACGGTAAGGTATTGGCGGTGTTCGATACCAAGGTCGACGGCAAGGTGGTGAAGTCGCCGGATAACCCGACGCTGACCCTGCCGGGCGCACCGGACGGCAAACAGAACTTCCAGGTGGCACGTTCCAAGGGCTTTGAGGGCATGGCGGCATCACCGGACGGCAGCAAATTGTACCCGTTGCTTGAAGGTGCGCTGTGGGACGGTGAAAAATTCGAGAATATCGATGGTAAACGCTATCTGCGGGTGCTGGAATTTGACGTGAAACAACAGGCCTGGACCGGCCGCAGTTGGCAATATGTGTTGGAAGACAACCAGAACGCCATCGGCGATTTTAATATGATCGACGCCACCCATGGCCTGGTGATCGAGCGCGATAATAACGAAGGCACGGCGGACAAAGCCTGCGTTGCGGGCGCACCGACCGATAACTGCTTCAGCCAGGTGGCGAAGTTCAAGCGAGTGTACAAAATCGCTTTTTCCGACGATAACGTCGGCAAACCGGTCGATAAATTGGCTTATATTGATCTGATGAACATTCAGGACCCAAACAAGCTGGCACGCAAACCGCTGAATAACGGCGTGCTGACCTTCCCGTTCTTCACCATTGAAAACGTGGATGTGGTGGATGGCAGCCATATCATCGTCGGCAACGATAATAACTTCCCGTTCTCCTCCAGCCGCCAGCCGAACGTGGCGGATGACAACGAGTTTATCCTGCTGGACGTCAAAGACTTGCTGAAGCCTTAACCCTGCCTGCCTCCGGCATATTGCCGGGGGCTAGCGCTATTTCCCTCTTAGCGCTAAGGGTAAACTGCGCTATAATCAGCCCCTTGCTTCCTGTACCCGAAGGAAGATCCTCGTCCCCGGTGGGGCGGCCGGACTTCAAATCCGGTTGGGGCCGCCAGCGGTCCTGGGCAGGTTCGACTCCTGTGATCTTCCGCCAATCAATCCGCTTCATTCCCCACAAGTGACTGAGTACACCATTGCCCAAGCTGGGCGATCGCCTGTTCAACCTCATCGTTATAACCAAAGCCTGCATTCAGTCGGAAACAGTGATCGTAGCGGTCATCCGTGGCAAAAATATGCCCGGGGGCGATGCCGATCCCGGCATTGCGCGCTTTGATAAACAGTGAACGTACATTCAAGGCATTCTTCGGCATTTCCACCCACAGCACATAACCGCCTTCAGGCTCAGAGACTTTTGTGCCAGGGGGGAATGCTCGTAACACTACCTGACGGATCTTGCTCACCAGGTTAGCCAACTTATGCCTGAGTTTGCGCAGATGGGCGTCGTATCCGCCATTGCTCAGTAATTCGGCAATGGTTGCCTGCGGCAATATTGGTGAGCCCATGGTCGAGGTATATTTCAGTGAGGTGATTTTGCGCATGTAATGGTTGCTGTGAACCCAACCGACACGCACGCCAGGCGCCACGGTTTTAGAGAAACCGCTGCACAGGATAACATTGGGGCTAAAGGCCCTCATGGGAAATGGCCGTTGATCACCAAAGGCGATGTCGCCAAAGGTGTCATCTTCAATAATGATCACATCGTTTTCATCGGCCTGCCGCGCGATGTGAGCTTTTTGCTCGTTCGGTATGGTTTTGCCCAGTGGGTTATTAACATTGGCGAGGGTGACAAACACCTTCACCGCTTTTCTCTGGAACAGCGCAATCAGCTTTTCGCTATCAACATAGCCTTCGTTACCCGTTTCAACCTCAATCACGCGTAGTTTGAGATGACGCAACATTTGCAATAAAACGAAATAGCAGGGCGATTCAACGGCAACCGCATCTCCCGGTTGCACTGTCGCAAGCAGAGAAAGCGACAGCGCCTCCACGCAGCCGTTGGTCACTAAAATGTTATCCGGATTAATATTGCAGCCATAGTCTATCGCTCGTCGGGCAATTTCTGTTTTTAACGGCGCATAGCCAGAGCCTTTGACCGTATCACCGAGCAAAAATGGTTTGCTATAACCAAGCTGGCGCATGATCAAACTCAGCTTTTTGATGGGGTACAAAGAGCTGTCACCATTGGCCAGATCCAGACGAACGCGGCAGTCTTCTCCCACCATTGCCATGTGCAGTTCGGTTTGTTCATCCAGCGGCGCAATCTCACGTGGCTGTTCCACGATAACGGCGTCCTTTTGCCGCGAATGTCGCTTTGGTGCGACAAAAAAACCGGATTTGGGTTTGGCTACGGCGTAATGTTCATCTTCCAGGGTACGCAAGGTTTTAAGTGCGGTTGTCAGACTGATGTTGTATTGAGTGGCCAGCGTTCTTACCGACGGCAAACGTGCATTGGCAGGTAAAAATCCTGCGTGGATTGCCTGTTTTATCTGTTCGGCAATCTGACGGTACAGGCTGCCCTGTTTTCCCGCTTCCGTCTGCTCCATTGGCATCTGTTCCACTCCATATCGCTCTGATCTGTACGTATAAAACAGATTACTTTGATAGTAGTTTAGCTAGCAAGGCTTAGAAATAATGAATTCAATGTGTTCATTCGCAGAAAGTTTGTCAGCTCGAATTGGTGAATGACCGAGGTTTATATTCCTGTGACTGAGCCGTTTGTTATTTATCAAAAGATAACTTTGATGGAATACAGAGAATTAATTTTTACTGCAATGATAAATTTCTAAAAAACTGGGCTATTTCGACTTGCGAGGAGGTTTGCATGGAATTGAGTGTGGCCAATGTGGCTGATATTGAACAAGTGACTGAACTGCTCAAGCGGTATCAGGTAGCAACCATCAGTGAGGAAGACAAGAAAGATGGTTTTGTGACCACTTTGCTGACCTATGAGCAAATGGTCGCGTTGATCGAGCAAGAGCAAGGGCTGTTTGTCGCCAGGCAGAAAGGTAAGATTGTCGCGTTCGTGATGGCCGCTTCCTGGCAGTTTTGGGCCCCCTGGCCTTTGTTTGAGCACATGATTGGCAGATTGGAAGAATGTGAGTTTGCCGGCCAGGTGTTGACGGTGGATAACTCTTACCAATATGGGCCGATCTGTGTCGACGTTTCGGTTCGGGGCAGCGGGGTGCTTGAAGCGCTGTTTGCGTTTGCATTAAAACAAATGTCATCGCGTTTTGATGTCTTGGTCACATTTGTGAATAAAATTAACCCACGCTCTTATGCGGCACATACGCGTAAACTGGGGCTCCAGGTTTTGAATGAGTTTACCTTTAATAATAATCATTATTACTGGATGGTTTGCGCTACTCGTCTGAGTGGTAACGGATCTTTCGCTTAAACCTAAAAAACCCATAAAATCAAAGGGGCGTTGTTATCTGTTTTGGTTCATTTCCTATAAGGTACACCCGACGTAATAAACTTACCCAGTTTTAGCACAAAGAGCTAAAAACGCGACTATCTTTACTTTACCAGTGAACATTGGAACCGCAAATGAGAGGCAGTTATGTTTCTTAATTACTTCGCGTTGGGTGTACTTATTCTGGTTTTCCTTATTATTTTCTATGGGATCATTATCCTGCATGATATCCCCTATCTTATTGCCAAGGCACGCAACCATCCGCATGCCGATGCGATTCATGTCGCGGGCTGGGTGAGTTTATTCACTCTGCACGTGATCTGGCCGTTTTTATGGATATGGGCTACTTTATATCGCCCCGAGCGCGGTTGGGGTATGCAAGGTCAGGAGGCGTCGTTCGCACAGTTACAGCAACGTGTAGCGGAGCTGGAGATGAAACTGGTTGATAATAAAACGCCACCTTTGGAGTAGCCACCATGGATCTGCTCATTATCCTGACTTATGTCGCATTTGCCTGGTCAATATTTAAAATTTTCAAAATTCCAGTCAATAAATGGACCGTGCCGACGGCTGCATTAGGCGGGGTATTTTTAATTGGGGCGTTAATTTTGCTAATGAATTATAACCACCCCTATACTTATTTGGCGCAAAAAGCGGTTATCTCTATCCCTATTACGCCACAGGTGACTGGCGTGGTAATCGAAGTAACCGATAAGCAAAGTGTATTAATGAAAAAAGGTGAAGTGCTGTTTAAATTAGACCCCGTGCGCTACCAGGCGCGAGTCAATCGACTCCAGGCTGATTTGGTTACCGCAATTAATAATACGCAGGTGCTTAAAGGTCAGCTCGACGAAGCTATTGCCAATACTTCTCGGGTAAGCGCAGAGCGCGATCGGCTATATAAAGACTATCAGCGCTATGTCAAAGGTAGCCAGGCCAAGGTTAATCCATTTTCGGAAAGTGATATTGATAACGCACGACAGAACTATCTGGCACAAGATGCGCTGGTAAAAGGCTCAGTGGCTGAGCAAGCTCAAATAAAAAGTCAGTTAGACAGCGTGATTAACGGGGAACAGTCTCAAATCGTCAGTCTCAGAGCGCAGTTGGCTGAGGCCAAATATAATCTTGATCAAACGGTGATACGTGCCCCCAGCGATGGCTACGTTACCCAGGTATTGATCCGCCCAGGCACCTATGCCGCGGCAATTCCGCTGCGGCCGGTGATGGTGTTTATCCCTGAGCAAAAAAGGCAAATTATTGCTCAGTTCCGCCAAAACTCCTTGCTGCGCCTGAAGGCCGGCGACGAAGCCGAAGTAGTGTTTAATGCCTTTCCCGGTCAGGTATTCCCCGGTAAATTGATCAGAATTCTTCCGGTAGTGCCCGGTGGGTCTTACCAGGCGCAAGGGACGCTACAATCGCTGAGCGTGGCCGCTGGTAGTGATGGCGTGCTGGCGGTGATTGAGCTGGCACCCAACAGTGAAATCGACGAATTGCCTGACGGGATTTTCTCGCAGGTGGCGGTATACTCCGATCACTTTACCCACGTGGCGGTCATGCGCAAGGTACTGCTGCGGATGACCAGTTGGATGCACTATCTCTACTTGGATCATTAGTGCGACCTCTTCTGATTGAGACTGGTACTCGCTCTGTGTCTTTAGCGAGTATTCAATCATTTATTTTATAATTTTTACAGTATAGGAGTGGGATGCTGGATTTTGTTATCAACCAGCCATCCTTGCTGATAGGGATTATATTGACATCATTTACTGTTGAGGGCTTTACATAAAAATCAGGAAGTGTGCCCGATAATAGTGCTGCAGGGGAGTTTTCAACATCTGAAACTACGATTTTATTTGAAAGCCATATGGGCGTTCCCCCGTAGCTGGTCAAAGTGAAAAATATGGTGCGTTGAACAATATACTCATTGCCTGATTCATTGGATACTGAGCCCGCTATATTGGCAATGCCTTTTTCTTGGCCGATTTTAAAGTCCATAATACCATTGAAAGTCGAGTGCGTGTTTTTTATTGTCATATCTGCACGGCAGGTTATTTTTTGATACTCTTCTTTTTTTATGTGAAAAAAATATAAGGTTGTGGATGATAAGATGAAAACAGCAACCGCAGCAATTGCCATCTTATGCATAGAAAGCTTAATTAATTTCATTTTGTTTGATAATCAGGATAGTAGAATGAGGAGCACCGATTGTTTTTAGTTCGATAAATTGGTGCGGAACATATTAGGAGAGATAGATTTTTTGTGTTGTTATAGGTGGTGATATATATGGTTTTTTTAGGGCGGCATAGCTCGAGGTTCTGATTGATAAACAGCCAGTGTCGCGAGTGGTTATCTGTATCAGTGTTAAAAAAAATCTGGCAAGGGTTGTTGTTTTTGCTGGCAAGATAATAATCAGAAAAGTAATCTCGGTCATTGCCAGAGTAAAGAGTAAACAGGCTGATAATTACTGTGGATAAAATAATTGCAATGATGGTATATCGATTAAGTCTGGTGGTAAAGAAATTGATTGCGGGATGAGAAGGTAAGCAATTAATCATGTGGTTCTTGTTTTTGCAAACTTCATCATTTATTTCAAAGGCGTCATTATTTAATTTTGATGATGTTTCATCATGCGTTTCAATAGTGATGCCATTGTCTATGATTAACCCTTTTCGTGGCAGGGTAATAATGATGTTTTTAGTCATTCCCAGTTGGACAAAAGCTTTTCTCAGGGCCAGTATACGCTGGTAAAATATGTTGAAACTGACATCTCGATGTTTTTCGCCCCATGCGAACTTCATAAGATCGAGCTGTGGCACTACTACGCCTTGCTTTGCCAACAATAACAGTAAGCATTGGCTTTCTGTGTGTTTAAGTTTTTTGTATTCCCTGGTTTCCAAATTTTGAATAAATGATTCATCTGGGATAAATATGAGAGTTCTATCTATGATGTAACTCTCAACAACCGCTTCAAATGACATGGTTTCTTCTTTCATAAATATCAATATATTTTGTAATTCACAATTATTCTAATTTACATATAATACCTTTGCAACTTATCGCGTCTATATATAATGTTCTTTTTTACACATTCATATATAAAAAGACAGTAAAGCTAAAATATTTATATTTAACTAGTTGATTGTGTTGCAGTTATTTTTTATTTTATTTTCTGAGGTGGATGCGAGTTTTAACGAATATATAACATCAGCGTCCATTTTTTAAAATGAACTGCCTATGAATGGAATAAAATCAGGATTAATCCAAAAGCATTTCACACCCAGCGATAAATACGGCTGATATTTAAAGATCTGAGTCCAGCGGAGTGCTGAACTCAGATCTCATTAGTCGCTAACTGAAATGCGTCCAAGATTGGTGATTGGTTACATTAACCTGTTCAGAAACTGTACTTCACACCGACCATGGCTGCGGTGTCGCTGTAGCCCTTGTCCCCGATCTGAACACCCACGTTACCCCACAGATTCAGGTGTGGGTTAAGCTGACCTTCAACACCTGTTTTGACTTCACCAAGATTACGGGCGCCGCTTTGGGAAATACTCACCCCATCCATCCGGGTACCAAAGTCCTGGGTATTGTGGATCCAGTTTACTTCTACGAACGGCTGGAAGGTCCGGTTCTTTCCATCATCAATTTTGTTATGACCTTTCAGATAGGTACGTACACCCAGGCGAGTCTGGAGATTCCCTTCACCCTCAGCGCTGACTCGGGTGCCGTTACTTTCACGATGGTCTTCCGCCGTGACCCCCATCCAGATGGCCTGCGCCTGAGGTTGGATATACCATTCGTTCAGTGACCCCTGGCTGCCGGCAAACTCACCCAGCTTATGCGTATAACCCGTTTCAAGCGACGCAGTGATACCGCTGGATTTGTAGGACTCACCCTGAATATCCTGGCCTTTCACATGATTGTTAAACCAGCCGTACTGGGCCCAGCTGTCCAGATACATCCCTTGTTTGGTCTCGTCGTTTTGGTACCAGGTGGCGTAAAGGCCCACACTGTAGCCATTAACTGAGCCTTTGGATTTATAACTCGTCACATTGGAATTGCTGTTGCTGTGTTCGTTACCGTACCCAGCCATGACCCCCAGATGCCAGCGTTCCAGCTCATCCGAGCTCCACTGTGCAATATCGCCACCCAGCTGTACCACATAACGGTTGCTCTGAGTGCTGATTTGCCCACTGCTGTCTTTCCAACGATTATGACCACCCACCTGGCGCAGCCACAGGCTGCTGACTTTCTTCTCACCGGTCAGAATGTCGGTGTACTGAGGCTCACCCAGTCGATCATGCAGACGCGTGACGAACATGGTATTGGCCGCGGCCAAATTGGCGGTATAGCTGGCAGATTCCGGACGGACAATCGGAGACGAATTATCTCCCTGAGGCGTGTCTGTTGGATCGGTTACCGGCGGAACAACTACCGGCGGAACAACCACCGGAGGAGCAGCTTGCAGGTTGGTCAGGTACCAGTCGGTGCCTTTTTTCTCCAGGCTATAGTCATAAGCCCCGGCCACGATACGACCTGATTTGGTAAAGGTGCCGTCAGACTGGCCTTTCACTTCCACCACGCGAATGCCTTGCACCGTGTATGCGCCGCCACCGCCGGCATTATTCACCTTCACGAAGGTGTTTCCGCTGGTGTTGCCGTTGACCAAAATCTTATCAGTGACGGAAGTATCATCCCCCAACACCGTATTGAGCATGACCGTACCGCCCTGACCATTCCAGTTGTTGGCCGTCAGGGTACGTCCGGCAGTCATTGGCAGTGTTGCTGGGGCAACAAAGTTGATGGTACCGGCGAGGTTGACGTCATCGACCAGCGAGTCTGCCGTCATGTTCCAACGGCTTGCCGAATCGATATTGACATCCGTCGGGTCAATCCAGCCGGTCAGCGTAGCCCCATTACGCAGAGACAACGCGGTGTTGTCTTTGGCAATGATATTGCTGACCAATTGTGCGCCGCCGTTACTGCCATCGAGCACCAATTCGCCACCGTCGATATGGGTGTCACCGGTCCAGCCGGTTTTGCCGCTCAGCGTCAGGCTACCGTCACCTGTTTTCGTCAGCCCACCTTTGGATGAACCATCAATAATATCGCCGGCGAAGAGGGTATTATCTGTAGCGGCCGCATTGTTGACGGTCAGCGTTGCGCCATTCAGATGAACCTCACCACCGGTACCGTTCAGACGATTCACTCGCTGGTTGTTACTGTTCAGGTCAAACACGCCGCCATTGATATTCAGCTCGTTACTGCTGGCGATACTGTCAACCACATCAGTACGCAACGCGCCTGCATTGATGGTGGTTTTTCCCGTGTAGCTATTATTACCACTAAGAACTGTGGTACCAGCGCCTTGCTGGGTCAACGTGCCGGTACCCGAGATATCACCCGTCAGGGCGGTTTCTACGGGGTTATTGATAACAAATGCGCTGTTGTTAAGTACATTGCCGACGATGGAACCGGTTGAGCTACCATTGCCTAATTGCAATGTTCCACCGTTGATAGTTGTGCCGCCGGTGTAGGTATTTGCGCCGGTCAAGACGGTTGTCCCGCTCAAGTTCGTCACCGAACCCAGGCCACTCACCTTGGGTGAAAACAGATAATTGCCTGTAACATCTGAGTGATTAAATACCAATGAACTTGTAGCATTCACTAATCTAACGGTAGGAGCTTCCAGCGTTCCGGGGGTAATGGCCTGATCGCCAGCCTTGGCACCAATAATGAGCGTGCTGGAATTACCAGATACATTGATGCCCCCCTCTGCCACGACCTTGCCTTGATTACCAATAATCAGTGTGCCGGTGGCAGTATTATTAACGTCGTTTGGATGATTCACATCCCGGGTAAAGCCAAGGCTGATACCTTTTTTTGGCCCGACGTTCCATACCGATCCCGCGCCGTTTACCGTGGCAGTCCCCACTGAACCAGCCTCTGTGCCAATCCCCCCAGATTGGCTATTCACCGTACCACCGGAGGTAATGTTCAATATACCCGTCCCCTGGCGACCGACCTCTATGGAGCCATCTGTAATGGTAAGGTTAGAGCCTGGGCCATCAACGTTTACTGTGCCGCTTGACCCCGGACCATAGCCCAAACTGGAAGAGGTATTAGAGGTAACTTTCCCTCCGTTGGTGATGCTCAGTGTTCCCGTGCCATTGGTGCCAACGGTGATCCCAGAGGTGCTATCCGCAGTTGCAAACAACTCAGAGCCTGGGCCATCGACGTTAACAACGCCGGTACTTCCCTGGTTTTGTCCGATGTTGATAAACATCGTGGAAGCTTTGCCACCGTTTTTAATGTCCAGAGTGCCGTTGCCGCCGCCGCCAACTGCCGTGGTGCCACGGCCAGAGGGAACATTAGAAGTGGTAACGCTATCGTACCAGGTAGCACCGTCGACAGTTAAACTCCCAATATCGCCTTGGCTATAACCCAGCACAGAACCTGTATTATCGTTCTTATTCTGGCCAGAAGTAACCGTTTCTCCTTTTGAAATAACCAGTGAACCTGTTCCTCCCTGACCAATATACAAGGCGTTCGGATCTGTCGGCAGATCCTTGACGACAGAAGGCTTATTGATAACCACCGGGGCCGCATTTACGGTCGTAGTCAGCGATGCTAAAATAATCAATCCCAACCCTTCGCGGGACACTGCTTTATAAATATATTTCATGCGTTTGTAATCTCGATGGTGTTGTTGCTCATTTATGGGTAACTCACTCTCAGCCAAGCACTAGGCTTTACTTTTTAGGATGAGCGATACATTCCTGGATAAGAATTTTTCGCTGATCTAAGGTGGCAACCCATATATTCAATGTAATTGTTATCACAATCTGTAAGGTCAGATATTTATCAGATTATTGTTGGTATAGTAGAAAATTGCGCAAAGACCTGTCCTTGGGCGAATGTTATATCTGACCAGAATGCGCATCCAATTGTTATCATCTTTTTAAAATGGGAAATGTTCTTTTAACATGTTCTTTTTGGTTGTTGAAATAATGACGTGTTTTTAATTATATTGTTGATTTATATGTAATTCTTTTGTTTTTTAAATAATTCAGTAGCAATATTGATAATAATCAATGGTCGCTGTATATTTCATCTGTTTTACACTGGATTTTAGTTAAAATATGAAATAGTTTCTCATGATTAACATTTGTTAATGTCTTTTCTGAGCATGATACTAACCAGAGAAGGCTCTGAGCTGGTTCCGCAGCAGGGAAGGAGTGATGGGGTAGGTATTTGAGCTTATGATTTCCCCTTTCTTTTAAGAGAGCATCTCTGATTGAGTATAAATCTGATAAAAATGACCAGCCGGAACTTTTAAAATAACCTTTTATAAACGCCGGCGCGCTCATTTTAGGCGCGATTTCTGATAATACTCGTTTTCTTTATGATACAGAGAGTCAAGTAATCCTATGGGCTTTGGTAGACAAACTATGGTCTTGGCGAAGATGAATTTGAAAGGATAAATTAGCGGTGTTAACGTGAGGATCCCGGTCAGAAGTTTTTTTTGTCTATTCTGTCCGACCGGAAAATTTCCCTGGTGTTGGCTGAGTGGCCTACCTGACCGTACAGAGTATGCTTTTACTCTTCACCTAACGTGGTTCATTATAAGACAGAGTGCCTGATTCATAACCTGAACTTAAGTACAGTTCATACCTCAACATAAGTGTAGGTTCTTGCACCACAGGGAAGGGTCAAACTGCCACGGAGTCCCTATGTTTTCTTCCTTCAGTGAAAATCAAACAATAACGGAAACGCTTCGGGACCATATCGACAGAAAATTGTCCTTACTCGGTAGCCCGGAATACGCTTACACCGTGGTCAGAAAAAAAGATCCGTCGGATGCGCTTATTATTTCCAGTTATCCTGAGGAATGGGTAGATCTCTATCGCACCAACAATTTTCAGCTTACTGACCCAGTGGTGCTGACCGCGTTCAAGCGTAGTTCGCCCTTTGTTTGGGACGAAAATATTACCCTGATGTCAGATAAGATTTTTTGCCTTTCCAGGCGGTACAACATTGTTAACGGCTTCACCTTTGTATTGCACGACTCGATGAATAGCCTGGCGTTGTTATCGGTCATCCTCGGCGGCAACGGAGAAAAGGACCTGGAAAAGCGGCTTTCATCCGATCGCGGAGCCATACAAATGCTGCTGATCGATATTAATGAGCAAATGTATCGTCTCGCCGAGTCGGTCTCGTCCTGTCGGCAGAGGCATCATGCGGACGCGGACAAACCCATTTTCACTCCGCGGGAGAGTGAGGTGTTGTATTGGGCCAGCATGGGGAAAACTTATGGAGAGATTGCCACCATTGCCAGTATTTCCTTGAGTACGGTGAAGTTTCATATGGGGAATATTGTGATTAAACTTGGCGTCAGCAACGCCCGTCAGGCTATTCGGCTGGGCGTTGAACTGGGGCTTATTACGTCGACGGCGGTCAGGTAACATGGATGTCGGGCTGCCAAGCCCGGTGATGCTCCTGATGTTATCCCTGCCAAAGGCCGTTTGGCATTATCCCCCCGAAGGGCAGGTTTCCGCTAACGCGGTCAACCCCTCGCTTTCCTGCCTGAATGAAACCTTGTCCTGATCCAGCGTGACCACGAAAATGCTGTCAAAGTCGCTGCCCGGCCATTTTGGCACTGAATCGGCGTCGCCCCCGCGTGCTGCCACAATATTCTTGACTGCCTTATCGAGATTCTTGTGCTCCCAGGAGATAAAAATGCGTGAGTTTTGGTATTTATCGCTCAGCAGTTCCTGCTGCAGCCCGGCGATGTCATCGGCGTGGAACTGAATGCCGATTGGTAATCCTACCCGTACGGCGGTGGGCATGATGGTCGACAGCGCCCGCAGTGAACTGCCGGTCTTGTCTTCTTTCGGCCCGGCGGCAAAGATAAAATCCGGTTTGCCATAGCGATTAAGCAGCACGTCCGGTAGCGCCAGCGCGCGGTTCAGCCCCTTGCAGGTTAACTGCCCGCTGTTGTTGGCCGGTTTTTCTCCATGCCGCACAAAGATCAGCGTTTCCTGCGCCAGCGCGCTTTGGCTCAATAACAGCAACGCCGCCAAACCGCCGAGTAAATTGTGAGCTACTTTGTTAAACATCCTCAACCCTTATGTAATGGCCTGCTGATTTCTATGCGCTTTTGGTCGCGTTACTCGCTATCATTACCGGTGTGACAAAAAGGGCTTGCCGCTCCGATGCGGCGCCTCTGGGATAATTAAATACTGGCCTAAGGAAGGATTTACAATGAAAAACATTTTCTTTTTTGATGCGATGCTGACTCCGAAAATCATCACCGGTGTCTACTGGCTGTGCCTGCTGAGCATTATTGTTGGTGGGATTGGGGCGATGTTCTACGGTGAGTTTTTCCGTGGTCTGTTCGCCATCATCATCGGCGGAGTGTTTACTCGCGTTTGCTTTGAAATGATCATTATTGCGTTTAAAAATAACGAATACCTGCGCAAAATCTCCGAAAAGCCGTAACTAAATAGAACTCTTGAAGCTTCAATGATAACCCTCTGGAGCCTTGGCACCAGAGGGTTTCTTTTGCCAGGCTAGATAATGCCGCGCAAGACGCCCCCGTCTACACGTACAGCAGTACCCGTAGTGGCAGAAGCCAGTTCGGAACTGAGATAAACGATCAGATTGGCCACTTCATCGGCACTGGCCATTCTGCCCAACAAAGACGTAGAGCGCTCGTTGCGAATAAAGATGCGTCCCGCTTCATCCAGCGGCACGCTCTGATCCGGTACCATTTCTCGTACAAATCGCTCGACTCCTTCGCTCATTGTGGGACCGGGCAATATGCTGTTAACTGTTACGTTGGTGTTTTTGGCTACCTCGGCAAATCCGCGTGCCAGGGTCAGTTGTGCCGTTTTAGTCACGGCATAGTGCACCATTTCTGGTGGTACCTGAATGGCTGATTCGCTTGAGACAAATACCACGCGTCCCCAACCTGCATTCTGCATTTGTGGCATATAATGCCGGGTAAGGCGGACACCACTCATAAAGTTGACATTGATAAACTTGAACCATTCTTCATCGTCAATTTCCACCAACGGTTGTGGCGAAAAAATACCGGCGTTGTTTACCAGAATGTCCACCTGCGGCAGTTGCTCAATCAGAGCCGCACAACCTGCTGCCGTTCCCACATCGGCGAGAATACCCTTGCTGGAGTCGGTGATATTGAGGCGTTGCAGTGCTGTGGCCAATTTTTCCGGGTTGCGCCCGTTAATATAAACATCCGCCCCCGTCTCCAGCAGCCCTTTCGCTGCTGCAAAACCAATGCCGGAAGTCGCGCCGGTAATCAGTGCCTTTCGTTTGGAATTATCGATAATCATATTCACCTCAGTTAAACGGTCGGGACAATGCCGCCTTCCATCAGAATATTTGATCCAGACATGAATGCCGCTTTTTCCGAAGCCAGGTAGACGATGAGATCGGCAACTTCTTCTGGTGTACCCAATCGTCCGGCAGGCATGCCGATTTGGCTAAGGAACTGCTCCAATGCGCTTTCTCGATCGACATCATATTTTTCTGCCAGAGAATCGAGAATGCCGCCCGGCGCATCGTAGACCGCCGTACGAATAAAGCCGGGAGAGACGACGTTGGAACGCACGCCAAGTGGAGTAAACTCCCGAGACAGCGCTTTTGATAACGCGACAACCGCTGATTTGAATACGCTGTAGTCTGGCAACAGTGGGTTGGGCATGACTGAAGCTTCTGACGCGGTATGTATAATTACACCGCTTTTCTGGGCCAGCATATGTGGTAGTGCTGCACGCGAGGTGCGAACGTAACCGAGGAAGTTCAGGTTAAATGTTTCGAACCAGTCCTCATCTTTAACGCTGAGAAAACCCTTACGTACTTTGATCACCGCTGCGTTATTGATTAATACGTCGATCTTGTCGAAATGGCGGACAGTTTCATCAACGATATATTGTGCGGCACTAGAGTCAGCCAGATCCGCTTCTAGCGGTAGAAATTTTTTGCGGTTTTGAATGGCCTCGAAGGGTACAGGATTGATATCTGCCCCCACCACGTTGGCACCCGCCTCCAGCATTTTATTTACCACGCTGGCCCCAATCCCTGAGGCGGCGCCAGTGACGAGTACAATTTTATTCGATAAATTTAGTTCCATTTACGCTCTCCATGACTGACGCTAAAAGTAGCAAAGGCATTTTTTAATTTTTCAGCGGCGAAAATAAGGGCGTCATCGGCCGCAGGGAATTTATCGGGCATGAGAATGAAGTCATGTATGCTGTCACTCCAACACTTTAGGGTGACCGGAACGCCAGATTTTATTAATTTTTCGGCATAGCTGTGGGCGTCATCCCGCAAGATGTCATACTCGGCAGTAATAATGGTTGCACTGCAAACGCCTTTTAATTGGTGTGCTTGCAAGGGCGAAATTAGCGGATCCTGTTTATCATAATGACCTGGCACATAGGTTTCCCAAAACCATTGCATCATGTTCCGACTTAAAAAGAAGCCCTGCGTGTATTCGTGCATTGAGGCTGAGTCAAATCCATAATTCACCACCGGGAATAACAACACCTGATGGCAAAGCACCGGAACGACGTCCGAACTGGCCTGTGCCAGTACGGCAGCAAAGTTTCCACCAGCACTGTTGCCGCCAACGGCAATGCGTTCTGGATCGATACCCAGCGTAGCGGCGTTGTGATAAACCCAGTTCAGGGCCTCGAAGGCATCTTGCAACCCAGCGGGGAAAGGGTGTTCGGGGGCCAGCCGGTAGTTAATAGAAACTACGACACATTGAGCGCCGTAGGCTAGCCCTTCGCAGATAGAGTCACTCAGCGCCGGTGTACCGATAACAAAGCCACCGCCATGAAAATACACCAGAACCGGTAATGTCCCGGCAATATCGAATGGCTTATAAAGACGCGCAAGGATTTTATTTCCGGTTAAATTAATCTCGATATCTATTTTATTTACGTTCTGCCGATAACTGCCTTCGGCAAAACGTTCCGGAAAGGCTTGTCGAAATTCGACGACATCCAGTTGGTTAAAATTAACTGGATTTTTTTCATTTTGCTCGGCAAGAAAATCGCTCAATATTTCATTCATTTATTTTACCTTATGCATTAACGTTCCGTGATGGATTGAGTGGCAATGACAACAGGCTTCTTTTCCGTCTTTGCCAACTGATGCATTACGGGCAATTCGATATAGCGATAAAGCAGATAGCCGCCAGCCAGCGAAGCCAGCAGGCATGTCAAAATAATCAGCAGCGAGGACGTCAGTCCATAGAGTTGGCCCGACATCATCTGTTTTGCCGTAATCAGAACCAGGTAGTGGACCATGTACATGCCGAATGAAATCTCACCCAACCAGACGGTCAGACGGGCATTTATCAGCGTGGGTGTCCCGGCCAGGTCACTTTGTGCCGCGACGGTAATCAGCAGACACAAAGGAATGAATGTGAGGAGATTCAGTGAGTACTGGAAAGGCACAAAGTAGGTTGCCACATAAGCCGCCAACACCAGTAACACCGCGCCAGACAGTGGCAGGGGGATGTGTCGACCGGCCTGGAGCAAACGAGCCATTATCATGCCGGCGGCGAATTCATACAGACGAAATGGTGGGAAGTTATAGGCCAACCACCATTGGTTCTCCGACAGCGGCCACTCTTTGAGTTGTGGCGTACCTTCGACCCACTGAGCAATGGCAAACTGAGTTAATGCCAGCATAAGGAAAAGTGCTACCAGTGCATGAAGTAGCCAATGGGGTGGCAATTTGCGCACTATCAGAAAAATCGCCGGAAACAGAAGGTAAAACAATAGTTCGGAACACAACGTCCAGCTAGGCTGGTTAACGCTGACGAAAATGTCGATGTTGTTCGACCAGGAGCTGAGTAGAAACAGGTTGGGTAACCAGGCATGGCTATCTGACACGTAACTTCTGAAAAATACCAGCATGAGAGCCCAGGTTACGAGGTGGTTGGGAAAGATTTTCCCCAATCTCTTCAGCCAAAAGCGCCGGTTGGACTGCTGTGGGTTAGCCGACCAGGTCAGGACAAACCCGCTGAGGATAAAAAAGAACGAAACACCCAGCCAGCCAGCATTTTTGAACACCAGGGCGTAAGTATTGGCAACCTGTAGATCCTCAAAGGGATTGAGCATCTTGCCGAGTGATGCATGGAAAAGAAACACCAACAGGGCGGCAAAGATCCTCATACCAGTCAATGAGGTTAAATTTTTAGGGCGTTGTGCGTTAATCATGTTATTGCTCATCATCCGATAACCTCATTGATCGTTCGAAGGAAATGTCAGCAGTTATTTTCCAACACCAAATCCCGCTTCTGTCGTACCGCATAGATAGCGATTAGCAGACCGATTCCGGTAGTAATAGCCCCAACCCAGTTTGGTGAGACGAAGCCGTAACCCGCATTGATCGCCATGCCACCCAGCCAAACCCCCCCTGATGCACCCAGATTGAACGCCGAAATATTGGCCGCAGAGGCAAGAGTAGGTGCGCCAGTGGCTTTCTCCATGACGTACATTTGCAGTGGCGGAATGGTGCCAAAGCCAATTGCGCCGAGGAAAAACACGGTGATAATGGCTAATGGCTTGATGTGAATGGTGTAGGTGAATAGCAGCAGAACGAGAGCCAGCAGGGTCAGTAGGGTTAAAATGGTTGGTACCAGAGCGCGGTCGGCAAATTTGGCGGCAACAATGTTGCCGACCACCAGGCCAACGCCGTAAATCGACAGGATCCAAGCCAGGTTTTCCGGTGAAAAGCCGGCTACTTCTGTCATCATTGGTGATATATATGCAAAAGAGGCCAGCAATCCGCTAAAGCCGATGGCGGTTACGATCAGCGCGAGCCAGACCTGCGGGCGTTTGAACACCGCAATTTCATCCATAATGTGGCTGCGTTCGGCCAGTTGTTTGGGGACCAGCACAGCCAGTCCGGCAAAACCAACGATCCCAAGCACCGCAATGGCCCAGAAGGCAGCGCGCCAACCGAAATGTTGACCAAAATAGGTGCCGAGAGGAACACCAACTACATTGGCCAGCGTCAGGCCGGTAAACATCAGTGCAATGGCGCTGGCTTTCTTGTTGGGCGCTACCACCGTGGTAGCCACTACAGCCCCGATACCGAAAAATGCGCCATGGCAGAAGGCGGACAATACTCGGCCAAACATCAATTGCTCAAAGGTTGCAGCCTTGGCAGAAAGAATACTGCCGACAATGAATAAAAGAATCAGAAATATCAGAGTATGTTTTCGGTTAAAACGGGCCAGTAATATGGTTAAAATAGGAGCGCTGATTACCACACCTAAAGCATATCCAGATGTCAGGTAACCTGCTTGCGGAATAGTAATATGAAGATCCCGAGCAATATCCTGCAATAACCCGGTCGTGACAAATTCCGTTGTACCAATAGCAAAAGCACTAATGGCCAACGCCAGTAAGGCAAGAGGCATATCATACTCCTAAGAATGAAATTACTATGGAGATGATAATGCCCAGCCTTAAAAAATTGCGCTATACATTGTTTGGAACATCACTTGTGAAGTTCTGTCACAATGTGCGGTCAGTATTAATTAATAGCCTTAAAGGCTATTTTGTTATATAAAATAACTATTCCATCTTACTCTGACAAAATTCAATAAGAAAATTAGAGAACATTGAAATCCTTATTGGTACAGAATTGCGACCGGTTCGGACAATCTGAATTGGGCTAATAGGTTCATGCCATTCCGGTAATATATTGACCAGTTCACCGGATGCGAGGTGTTTTTGTACGCTCCAGGATTCACGCAATGCGATGCCATGCCCTTGCAAAGCCCAGTTGAGCAATGCCATACCATCGTCAGAACTCATGGCTTTTTTGATCGGGACACGTCGCACCTCACCATTTTCGGTATTTTCCAACGTCCAGAAGGCAGAGTTATAGCCTGGATAGGCAAACACCAGACCATTCAAAGGCGAAAGATCCTGAACATGGTTTGGGGGCGTAATTCTGGCCAGATAAGTGGGTGAACAGACCAAGACCCGATGCTGTTCAAATACTTTACGCGCCACTAGTTGCGAGTCGGAAAGTTGGCCTGATCGAATAGCCAGATCAATACCATCAGAATAGATATCTACCACACGGTTAGAGCTGTCCAGATAGAAGCTAACCTCCGGATGATCTTGTTTAAAGTTTTCGATAGCCTCGATCAAAAAATAGTCATTAAATGTAGAAGGGCTGCTGATGGCGATGTTACCAGAAAGGCTTTGTCTGCCTTGTTCGGCAATGCCGTAGGCTTCACGAATACTGCTTAACCCTCTTTTAATGCATTCATAAATCTGTAATCCTTCATCCGTTACGCGAATACGTCGGGTACTACGCTCAAACAGAGTGACCCCCAGTGAACCTTCAAGCCGCCTTATTTGTTTACTTATTGCCCCAGCGGTAACATTTAATGAACGCGCTGCACTTGAAAAATCACTGCTGTCGACCACGCGGACAAAAGCCTCCAGGTCATCAAGATTTTTCATTTAATATGTTCCTTTCCAGCGTAAGTGTTTATCCAAAATATCGCTTTCAACCAAACCCAACTTCGTCTTCAATAGAATATAGACCATAAGTGGAATCTAACGCTTTCTTTTTAAATTTTTTTTGCATAAGTAATAATCAATAAACTGCTATTTCTATTTATCATCCACTCCAGGAGTCAGATAATGAAGAAAATTGCTGTAATTTTAGGAACGCGGCCAGAAGCGATCAAATATGGCCCGGTGATTAATGCTTTAAAAAATGATAAACGCTTTGAAGTGTTTGTTATTTCTACCGGTCAGCATAAAGAAATGCTGGATGATGCGTTGGCCGTGTTCGGTATTCAGCCGGATTACAATCTGCAGGTGATGCAACCGGGGCAAACGCTGGCGCATATTACGTCGCGAATTACTGACGGTTTGGCCAAGTTGCTGCCACAACTGAAGCCGGATGCGCTCACGGTGCATGGCGATACTGGCACCACATTGGCTGCTGCACTATCGGGTTTCCACCACCATATTCCGGTGATTCATATTGAGGCTGGGCTGCGCAGTGGCAATATTAGTTCCCCGTTTCCTGAAGAGGGTAACAGAAAGCTGGTTGCGCAGATTGCTTCGCTGCATTTGGCACCCACGCCGGGCAATGCCGCCAACCTGATTCGTGAAGGTATTGCAGAGAACCGCATTGTGATCACTGGAAATACCGTGGTGGACGCCTTGCTTTGGGCAATTGACCAGCCAGCCCCTTCAGACATTGGGTTGCTTGCGGAGCTGCAGCAGGATACGCGAAAAATTATATTGGCTTCAGCCCACCGGCGCGAGGCATGGGAGAAGATCCCTGAGATCGCCGATGCGATTAAGCAGATCGCCCAGCGTCAGGACGTACGGGTAGTGATCCCGATGCACAAGAACCCGATTGTTCGACAGGCTTTCCAAAGTGCTCTGGTCGATATCGACAATGTCGATCTGATCGAGCCGTTGAACTACCTGGACTTCTGCCGTCTGATGAACCGTGCGGACGTTATTCTTTCCGACAGCAGCGGAGCTGAAGAGGAAGGACCTACGCTCGGTAAACCGACGTTGATTCTGCGCTCGCTCACGGAGCGACCAGAAGCCACTCACTCGGGTTCCGCCATTCTGGTGGGCAATTCGGGTGAGCTGATTATCCACCACGTTAATCGCATTCTCGATAATCTGAACGCGTTCAAAAGCGCCAATATTCAAACGGATCACTATGGCGACGGTTTGGCGACGCAGCGGGTTATTGGTGCGATGGCCAACTTTTTCGGGCTTGGCCCGGCTGTTCAGCCATTCTATTGCGGCTGTGAGATGAAACCGGAACGCTATTTCGTTACCAGCGCTGCCTGATATGCGAGGAAAGAGTATGGATCTGACGGCAGTTCGTTCGCGGGACACCCATTTTTCTCATCCAGCGTTGCCAAGCTGGTTATTGGCTGCAGGTGAAAAACGATATTTGAAAGGGCGCGGTCTGGTGGTGAATTTTAATCCACAGGTGATCCGGCTTAATAACTCTCAGGACACACAATTGGCGGCGTTCTCATCTGTGATTCGTTGCAATGAGTTCATTACTCCGGCATTGAGCTGCCTGTTGTTTGAGTTGCCGGAAACGCTGGAGGCGGATGGAAACATCTTCTGGGAACAGCAGGAACGCTACCCTGGATCGCGCTATTGTGGGGCCCAGACCGATGTGGATTTTTTTCGCTCTCCGCAGGATGAGATTGCAGAGCTGTATTTTCCCCCCCAAAAACTGACGGTCAGCAGCGATGCTGTCTACGACAATCAAGGCTTCAGTTTATGTGCCAATCTGTGGTTTGCCGACGCAGGCACTCACTGTGGTATACACAACGAACATTCGTTTATTGAGTTACATACTCAGGTTCTGGGTATTGGCCGCATGCAGACTTTCCAAAATGAAGCGGAAACATCACTTTGCGAAGATCTGATATTGGCTCCAGGGGCAACGACTTCACAGGCATTTTGCCGAATCAGCAATCAGCAATACAGCTACCCCTTCCACCAATACTATGCCGACACACCCAGTGTGTGGCTGGCTTTGGAATATCATCCGTTATCCAATGATGAGGCAAAAAATGTCTGATAATGAGCGCAACACACCCTTGATCATCCCTGAATTCACCAAGGAAGTCGTGGCTAAAAATTTGCGTGACGGCTATTGGCTGGAAGCGGCTGATTTAAATCAGGATGGGAAAACGGATCTGTTTGGCTATGGCCTGACCTTGGGTGAACTTTATTGGTATGAAAACCCGGAATGGAAAAAACACCTTATAGTCGACAAAATCAAGATGCCGGTAGGGGCTGATTATGCAGACATCAGTGGTAATGGTTATCCTGACGCCATTGTTTGTTATGAGCTCTATGGGCCAATAGGAACTATTCACGATCCTGACACCGCCGGTGGAAAGATAGACTGGATTGAGAATCCAGGCGCTGATTTAAGCAAAGGGGAGCGTTGGAAAAGGCATTATGTTGGTAGAACGACCGGGATGCATCGCCTGCGGGCGGGTTATTTTACTCAAAGCGAAAAGATCGAAATCCTGGGCTTTCCGATTGTTGCCAAAGAAGATGTTCATGCCGTGTTGCCGGTGGTGTTGTTTACCCAGCCGGATGATGTGCTTAACGCCGATGAATGGCAGATGACGGTTATTGACGACAGTAGTTTTCGCATGATCCACGGTGCGGAGAAGAAAAGGGGGTTGATACCCGGTTCAACCCGAGATTCAGTGGTACTGGCTTCTGACGAAGGGGTCACTTGGCTTTATTTTGACGAACAGGAACTGGTATGGCGTCGGGTGCTGATTGGGGCTGGGGAACTGACTCAGTTCGAAAAAACCGGCTTTAAAGGCAGCGGTGATATGGATGTTGGACGCATCGGCAATGATCCTTTCAGCTATGTTGCAGCGATAGAACCTTTTCATGGCAATACCGTCGCCGTGTATTACAAACAGGACGATGCTCAGCCACAAGATGCGCAATGGCAGCGTGTGTTGTTGGATATTTATGGGGATCCTAATGAGAATGGTGAAGGTCCTGGGCACCAGGTGGTCTGTGCCGATTTTGACGGCGATGGTGAGGACGAGTTTATTATTGGTCTGCGCGGCCCTTGGCCTTGGCAGGGAGTTTTTTATTACAAGGCTATCGATATCAGCAAGGGCATTTTTGCCAAATGGCGTATTTCCGACGAGTCCGTGGCGCGTATCGCTATTGCTGACTTCAAGAACCGTGGCAAAATTGATTTCGCCACTATCGCTTACTCCGTGCCGAATTATTATGTAGCTAAAGATGCCAAAATCGTCGTTCATTACAACGAAATTCCATTATTGAACCAGCGTTGAGCTGCGAACCAATCTCTGGAAAATAATGCCGGGCATCGCCCGGCACCTTATGATTCCCCCGAATAAGCGCCAGCCGTTCCCACATCAGCTCAATAAAATTCTCCGGCAACTTTTTCGCTGCCTAGCCTGAATCGGCGGGTAGCGATTGGCAGTCATTGGGCTGCCCCTGAGAGCATTTAACTTCTATAATCGCAGCTTGGATAACCGTGAAATCAGGAGTGAGCATGCCTTCCAGGGCGATAATCAAATGGACCAAACGGCTGACGATAGTGATTGTCACCGTACTGCTCACGCTGTTTGCGGTACGTATTTACGATACTCAGAGCGGCCCGACGCTGGAACCCTGGCACACTTTTATACCGCACGAGCTGTCGGCAGCCGAGCTGGACAAGGCCGACTGGCAGGGCTATCTGACCGCAGAGAGCCGGGTGTTTGATGAGGTGAAGGCTAACGTCACGGACAAACTCTCCGCCAGCGAACGTATTCCGCTCAACCGCTACTTTGACGGCAGCCCGATATACCCGGAGCACTTCGCCCACGACTGGAACCGTTCCTATGAACTGCTGCCACAGGGCGAACCGCGTGGCGCGGTGGTGCTGTTGCACGGCCTGACCGACTCCCCTTACAGCCTGCGCCACATTGCCGAGAACTACCGGCAGCAGGGATATGTGGCGGTCGGTATTCGCCTGCCTGCGCACGGTACGGTACCGGGTGCGTTGACCGATATTGAATGGCAAGACTGGTTGGCGGCGACACGTTTAGCCGTGCGCGAGGCGCGCAGCAAAGCCGGGGGCGATAAGCCGCTGCATATTGTTGGCTTTTCCAACGGCGGTGCGCTGGCGATGAAGTACGCGCTGGATGCATTGGACGATCCGCAATTGGCGACACCACAACGACTGGTGCTGATCTCACCGATGATCGGCGTGACCAGCTTTGCTCGTTTCGCCGGTATTGCCGGTTGGCCCGCAGTGTTCCCGGCGTTTGCCAAAGCCGCCTGGCTCGGGGTACTGCCGGAATTTAACCCTTTCAAATACAACTCGTTCCCGGTGAACGGAGCGCGTCAGTCTTATCTGCTCAGTAATGGTCTGCAACAGCAAATTGCCCGTGCGGCGCGTGACGGCAAGCTGGATAAATTAGCGCCGATACTGACGTTCCAGTCGGCGATGGATTCCACGGTAAGCACCCGGGCGGTGATCCGCGCGTTATACAACGAATTGCCGGCTAACGGCAGCGAACTGGTGCTGTTTGACGTTAATCGTACGGTAAACTTCGGGCCGCTGCTGCGACCAAATGCGGCGGCGGCGGTCAGCCAACTGCTGCCGGCACCGCCACGCCGTTACCAGACCACGGTGATCGCCAACGCCTCGCCGGAAAGCAGCGAAGCGATCGCCAGCGTAACACCCGCCGGGGCAACTATGGCCAGTGAGCAGCCACTGGGCATGACTTATCCAGCGGATATTTATTCGTTGTCTCACGTGGCATTACCGTTCCCGGTGAGCGATTCACTTTATGGTCGTTTTCCGGCGCAGCGTGATGAGTTCGGCATTAGCCTCGGCACCATTGCCGCACGTGGGGAAAGCTCAGTGTTGGTGGTCAGTCTCGATTCGCTATTGCGCATTGCCTCCAACCCGTTTTTCCCTTACCTGCTGCAGCGCATAGATAGCAAACTTTAGGCGAAACCGAGGATGCTAAACGCGTCGTCCTGCGGGTAGTAACCGAGCAGTTGACTGGTTTCCTCCAGCGACAGCCGCTTATAGCGATTATTGGAAACGCCGTGCACCACCGCATGGTGCACGCCTTCAACGCGTAGACAGCGCTCCAGCAGATCGGCGGCATCGCGGTGGCTGAGAAAAGCGCTCATATCGCGGGCGCTGAGCTGCTCACCAGGCTCCAGTGTGGTGAAATTGGCAATGCGTACCGACAGCGCAGAAAGCCCTTCCTGATGGGCAAAGTAGGCGGCGATGCCTTCGCCAAACGCCTTGCTGACGCCGTACATATTTTTCGGTTTTGGTGCGTCCTGCGGCCTAATCTGATAATCCAGCGCATAACCTTCCACCGCCTGCGCACTGCTGGCGAAGACTACGCGCTTACAGCCTGCGTCTTTTGCCGCGCGGAAAATATTGAAGGTACCGAGGATATTGTTATCCATCAGCGAGTGGCAAAAGTCCGCATCAGGAGAGGGATCGGCCGCCAGGTGCAACACGGTATCGATGTCGGTGCAGGCCGCGCGGCAGGCGGCTAAGTCGGCAATGTCGAAGCTGATGATCTCATCATTTGGCTGCAGGTTGGTTAGCAGCCCGAGGTCTTTTTCCGCCAGCCGCAGTTGATAGCGATTTCCCACCGATTGACGGAATGCCGTCGCCACCCGGCCGCCCGCGCCGGTAATCAGAATTCGTCCAAATTCAGTGCGCAAAGTCATGATCTCAACCAGTCCCTAAAGTCCATTCTGTGGAGACCAGTAATAATCCGCCGCGTCAGATTTGTCCAGTATCAAATTAGCATGCCTTATGTTTTAGCCTGCCAGCGGACATTTTTCTCCGACGATTTCGGCCAGAAAATTCATTACCGCGCGCACGGCCGTTGAGCGCGCCAGATCCGGGTAAGTGACCAGCCACAGCTCGCGGGTCGGTGCAGCGATTGACGTGGGCAGTGTAACCATATTTGGGTCGCCATCGGCGACAAACGTCGGTAATACTACCGCACCAAGCCCCGATCGTGCGGCTTCTTGCAGTGAGAACAGGTCGCTGGCCTGAAACACCACCGGACGGCCCTGCAACAGCTGTTGCAGCCACTGTTGATGCGGTTGGTTTTGGTAGTGATGATCGTAGGCGATAAAGGCCCGCGCCGCCTCCGGCAGGGCAGCGTGCTGTGGTGCGGCATACAACGCGTAGCGCATCATGCCAATGCGCTGCACCAGCAGGTCCGGTTGTTGTGGGCGCACCATACGCACTGCCACTTCGGCATCACCGCGATCGAGTTCGGCGATCGCCGATTCGCCTGAGAGCACCAGCGTAATATGTGGAAAAGTCTGGTGAAATTGCGCAATCTGCGGGGCGATAACCCGCGCGGCAATCGACGGCGGGGCGCTGATACGCACCTGAGTTTGCGGTGTTTCACCAATGCTGCGCGCATGGCGGATAATGGCGTGGCTTTGGTTTTCGATGTCGCTCGCCAGGCCGGCAATCACCTTTCCGTCCTGCGTCAGCGGCGTGCTGCGCGGCAGACGAAGGATCAGCGGCACGCCGAGTGCCTTCTCCAGTGCCGCCACCCGTCGACCTACCGTGGCGTGATCGCAGCCCAGTTCCCGTGCCGCTGCCGACAATGAACCGGTGCGTGCCAGCACCACGAAGTGTTTTAAATCCTGCCAATCGAACATCAGTGAATTCCTGCACAGTATTGCCGCGAGTTTACGGAATATTCACACAGACAGGGACGTGATTCAATAGCGCTATCTTTGTCACCAGGTTGAATTATTCAATTAGGATATCTTATGAATTTGCATCTGCAGGGGCGTATCGCGCTGGTGACCGGCGCCAGCGAAGGGATCGGTGCCGGTATGGTGCGGGTCTTGGCGGCGCAGGGCGTGATTGTGGTGGCGACAGCCCGCCGGGCAGATCGTTTGCAGGCTCTGGCGGACGAAGTTGAACAAGCCGGTGGCATTCGGCCCTGTGCAATCGCGGCGGATATCACCAATGCGCAAGCGCTCGAGGGCATGCTGTCGCAGGTGATGCAGCGTTTCGGGACCATTGATATTGTGATTAATGCGGTCGGCGGTGCCCGCCCGACGTCACTGAGCGAAGGCGATGCCGGTTGGGAAGAGGCGTTTGCCCTGAACTTTACACCGGCGCGTCGGATAACCCATGCGTTGCTGCCCCGCATGCAGGCTCAGGGCTGGGGACGCGTGATTAACATCAGCGGCTCGATGGAGCCGCGTAGCCTGAATGCCGCCACCGCCGCCAAAGGGGCATTGCATCTGTGGGCCAAGGGGCTGGCAGGCGAAGTGGCGGCGCAAGGGATTACCGTCAATACGCTGCAGCCTGGGCGGATTAATAGCGAACAGGTGCGTGAAAAACTGCACCCGACCGAGGCCGCGCGCCAGGCGTTTATCAAACAGAATATCCCGATTGGCTACTTTGGCGAGCCGGAGGATATGGCCTATCTGGCCGCGTTTCTTTGTTCTCCACTAGCGCGCTATATCACCGGGGCGGTGATCCCGGTAGATGGTGGTATGCATTATTTTGCGCACTGAAGTCGTTGTCGGCTATGCCGCATCGCTTTCCCGGTAGCGCTGGCGGGCATGTTCAAACCAGCTTGCCGGGACGTTATGCGGTGGCAATTGCAGCCTTTCCAGCCCCTTTTCGACAATATGATGCGCCTGCTGCCATAAGGTAGGGTCACCTTCGGTCAACACTTCCAGCAGCCGCTGTTTTTCGATCAGGTAGGTTTGGGCGAAATGACTGTCATAGTCGAGCAGTGAACGGGTGTTGTCGATCAGGTCCGCCAGCTTGATGGTTTTGGCCTGCGGTGAAGCGCTGGCGCTGTGGCGGCGATCGCGATTTTTACGCTCGAAACGGTTGCCGTCCCCGCTGCCGCTGACGTTGGTCAGCATCGCCACCAGACTGGCGACCTGTGGGCCAAAATGGCTTTCGATATCACCCAGGGTCGTAGGCGTATCTTCTACCGTATCGTGCAGCCAGGCGGCGGCCAGCATTTCTTCGCTGTGTGGCACGCTGCTGACGATTTCCATCACCGCCTGCGGGTGAACAATGTAGGGGTCATTAGTGTATTTGCGGCGCTGATCGATGGCCGCATGCGCCTTGGTGGCGTAGCGGCGCGCGCGTTCTGTCAGAGTGTCTGTCATGTCCTTTCCCTCCACACAGCACCTCGCTGTGGCATCCCCTGCTTTTAACAAGGTAGCATATTGTCTAAAAAATAGTTTGCGATTACATCGTGCACTATCTATATTCAGAACATGAAAATCGAAAACACCGAACAACCGACAGCGAAAAACCTGCTGCTGCTCGACCAGCAACTTTGCTTTGCCCTGTACTCCGCCAACCTGGCGCTGAACAAGGTGTACCGCAAACTGCTGAGCCAGCTTGATATCACCTATCCGCAATATCTGGTGATGCTGGTGCTGTGGGAGCGGGACGAAATCAGGGTCACGGACATTGGCGAACGGCTATTTCTCGATTCCGCCACCCTGACCCCCCTGCTGAAACGGCTGGAGACCGCCGGCTTGTTAGCGCGTTATCGCGCCACTGTCGATGAGCGGCAGGTGATTATTGCGTTAACCGACGCCGGTCGCGCTCTGCGAGATAAAGCGCAGTCGGTGCCGGAAGCGGTAATGTGCGCTACCGATTGCAGCCTCGACGAAATCGTCAATATCAAGCAGCAGTTGGAAAAGCTGCGCGGCAAGCTGATCAACCAGCTTTGATACCCAGTGCCGGACGCAGGATCGGCACGGGTGGACTACACTGGAAGTAAGCAGTAAATATATAGCGTGCTATTTAATCGTGAAAGATATACCAATGACGACGTTCCGCCAGCAGGAATTGCCGTCTTGCCTCCAACCAGAAAGAAGGAATGATGTATGTCGATTGAAAAAGTTGTGTACCGTGCTCATGCCACCGCAACCGGTGGCCGCGATGGCCGTGCGACCTCATCTGACGGCGTGTTGGATGTCAAACTGGGCGTGCCGAAAGAAATGGGCGGCGCGGGCGGTGAAGTCACCAACCCGGAACAGTTGTTTGCTGCCGGTTATTCGGCCTGCTTCCTCGGCGCACTGAAGTTTGTCGCGGCGAAAGAAAAAGTGAAGATCCCGGCCGAAGCCAAAATTGACGGCACCGTCGGTATCGGCGAAATCCCCAACGGCTTCGGTATCGAAGTGCAGCTGGATATCTCTCTGCCGGGCATCGAGCGCAGCGTGGCGGAAGACCTGGTGAAAAAAGCCCACGTGGTCTGCCCTTATTCCAACGCCACCCGTGGCAATATTGATGTGACGCTGAACGTTAAGTAAGTTTTTCGCCAATATCACGGAATAAATGGAGGGTTCAGCCCTCCATTTCTCGCCTCGTCACCCTTTATCCCTTGCACAAAAAATGGCAAAAATGGTTATTTTGTGAGAATTCTCTTGATTCTTACCCCCAAAATAGCGCTTATTGCCGATCGGCTGAACCTGCAGCCGCATCGAATGTCTGACTGACTTCAGAACTGTTAAAGCCCCCGGAGCCACCGCGTTACATGAACAAAGTTAAATCGCTATCACAGCAGAATTTATCGTTATTGTTAGCGATCTATATCGGCATATTTCTGAACCTTTCCGTTTTCTATCGTCGCTTTGATTCGTTTTCGCACGGCATTCAGGGGATTAAGGTTATTTCTGCGGTAACCGAGGTTATCGCCATCGTTCTGTTCACCTTCTTTATTATGCGGCTGGTTTCGCTCGGCGGCCGGCTGTTCTACCGCATCACGGCCTCGCTCTTGGTGCTGATTTCCGTGGCTGCCAGCTATTACATGACGTTTTTCAACGTGGTGATCGGCTACGGCATCGTGGTGTCGGTGATGACCACCGATGTTGACCTGTCGAAAGAAGTGGTCGGCATGCACTTTGTGCTGTGGATGGTGGTGCTCAGTGCATTGCCGCTGCTTTGCATCTGGAAAAACAACCTGCGTTATACCCTGATCGAGCAACTGAAAACGCCCGGACACCGGATCAAACCGCTGGTGGTGCTGGTGGCGGTAGTGGCGCTGGTCTGGGTGCCGCTGCGTATGCTGGATAACGAGCAAAGCGCGCAGGAAAAAATCACCAATGTGGACTTGCCAAGCTACGGTGGCGTGGTCGCGCATTCCTATTTGCCATCCAATTGGCTGTCGGCGTTGGGGCTGTTTGCCTACACCCGTTATGACGAAAGTCAGGATCAGGCCAATTTGTTCGACCCGGCCAAGAACTTTACCTATGTAGCCCCAGCCGATATTGATGACACCTACGTGGTATTTATCATTGGCGAAACCACCCGCTGGGATCACATGGGCATTCTCGGCTACGACCGTGACACCACGCCGCGGCTGTCCAAAGAGAAAAATCTGGTGGCGTTCCGCGGCACGTCTTGTGATACCGCCACCAAACTGTCGTTGCGCTGTATGTTCGTGCGGGAAGGCGGCACGGCAGATAACCCGCAACGGACGCTGAAAGAGCAAAACGTGTTCGCGGTAATGAAAGATCTGGGCTTCACCTCCGAGCTGTTCGCCATGCAGAGTGAGGTTTGGTTCTATAACAATACCGAAGTGAACAACTATTCGTTCCGCGAGATGATCGCCTCCGAAAAGCGCAACGACGGCAAATCGGTTGACGATATGCTGCTGGTGGATGAAATGAAGGAGTCGCTGGCCCGTTATCCCAAGGGCAAGCATCTGGTGATCCTGCACACCAAAGGCTCACATTATCTCTATTCCCAACGTTATCCACGCAGCTACGCGCGCTATCAGCCGGAGTGTATCGGCGTTGACGATTTCTGCTCCAAGGATCAGTTGGTTAACGCCTTCGATAACTCGGTGCTGTATACCGACAGCTTTATCGCCAATGTGATTGACCAGGTGCGCGAGAAGAAGGCCATTGTGTTCTATTCTTCCGATCACGGCGAATCGATAGGCGAGAACTCACACCTGCATGGTACGCCGCGTGAAATGGCACCGGTGGAGCAGTTCCGCGTGCCAATGATGGTATGGGCGTCCGACAAGTTCCTGGAAGACCCACAGCATCGCAGTGCTTTCGAGCAATTGCAGGCGCAGCAGCGGGTTGGCAAGACCCACCGCCATGTTGAGCTGTTCGATACCATTCTCGGTTGTCTCGGCTATACCTCGCCGAACGGTGGCATCGTGGCGAAAAACAACTGGTGTAATATTCCGCAGGAAAAAGCGGCGCCGGCTCAGCTGTAACCTCTCCCATACCGGGCGCATTGCGCCCGGTAAAATCCGTTAATACCTTCCCTTCATCAACTAATCCGGCCCAGGCTTGCGGTATACTTGCGCACTTTCCCCCTCGGACCGGAGATTTCCATGACCTTGCGCGTGGCGTTTATTGACGATCATGACATTGTGCGATCGGGCTTTGTGCAACTGTTGTCGCTGGAGCCGGATATTCAGGTGGTCGGCGAGTTCAGCAGTGCGGCTCAGGCACGTGCCGGTCTGCCCGGGCTGGAGGCGGAAATCTGCATCTGTGATATTTCGATGCCGGACGGCAGTGGACTGGATCTGCTGGCGGATATTCCCTCGGGTATTCGGGTGGTGATGCTGTCAATGCATGACAACCCGGCGCTGGTGGAGCTGGCGCTGGAGCGCGGTGCCTGCGGGTTCTTGTCCAAACGCTGCAAGCCGGAGGATTTGATCACCGCGGTGCGCACCGTCGCCAGCGGCGGCGTGTATCTGATGCCTGAAATCGCCCAGCAACTGGCGCGGGTGAAGGTGGATCCACTGACCCGCCGCGAACGCGAAATCGCACTGTTATTGGCGCAAGGGCAGGAGGTGCGGGAGATTGCCGCTGCGCTGGGGTTGTCTCCTAAAACGGTGCACGTGCATCGCGCCAATCTGTTCGCCAAGCTGGGTATCAATAACAACGTCGAACTGGCGAAGCGGATGCTGAACCTGTGATGCAACGCCTGATCACCCAACTGGCGTTGTTCTTTATCTATGCCACCAGTGCGTTTTGCCTGTGGGGCATTGGCACCGCGCTGATCGACCCGCCGTGGCAGGCGCTGTTACTGTTCCCGTTTGGTCTGCGTATGGGCATTCTGCTGCAAAGCCCTTACCGTTTCTGGCCGGGCATTCTGCTGGCCGACCTGTTGCTGATGGTGGTGCTGGCCGATCAGTTCGGTTACGGGCCGGCACTCTGGGCTTCGGTGGTGGTACTGGTGCTGACGGTGTTGCTCAGCCTGGTGGCTTCCCCCTGGCTGCTGCGGCATCAGGAAAATGACAGCGAATGGCAATGGCCATTGATGCAGGGCGCGGTGGTTGCGGTGGCCGCGTTGCTGCAGGCGTTGGTGTGGCAGTTGGTGAATGGTGAGGGTGCTCGAGCGCTATTGCTGGGGTTGGCGGGCGGATTCACTATTGCCCCGACCTGTCTGCTGCTGTGGCACTACCTGGCGCGGCAGATCTGGGTGCCGCTCGAACCGGGCCTGATCCATAAGCCAGTGACGCTACGGTTGCGCCATCTGGCCAGCTATTTACTGCTGTTTGCGCTCAGCATCTGGCTGCAACAGCAGGTCAATGCCGCCGAGCTGCGCCGCTTTGCCCCCTTCTGTCTGGCCATTCCGATTGTCTTTATGTCCTATCGCTATGGCTGGCAGGGCGCGCTGTTGGCAACTTTGCTCAATGGTGTAGTACTGGTGGCCAACGAGCCGCCACAACCTGAATCACACCGTGATTTGCTGCTGTCGCTGCTGGCCCAGAGCCTGACCGGTCTGTTGCTCGGCGCAGGTATTCAACGCCAGCGCGAGCTGAACCAGCAACTGCGGCTGCGGCTGACGGAAAACCGCCAACTGGCGCGTGCGCTGGTCACGGCAGAAGAACAGACCCGGCGCGAGGTGGCGCGGGAGTTGCACGACGAGGTCGGTCAAACCATCACCGTGATCCGCACCCAGGCCAGTATTATCAAACGGTTGGCACCACAGCCGCAGGTTATGGGCTGCGCCGAGGCGATAGATACCCTGGCGCTGCGGGTGTATGACGGCGTGCATGATGTGCTGACCCAGCTGTGGCCGGCTGCGCTGAATAATTTGCCGCTGTCGGCGGCGGTGGCGGCGATGCTGCGTGAATCATTACCGCAGGATACGTCGCTGGTGAGCGTGATGCAGTGGCAGGTGCCGGATGAACTGCTGGATGAGACGTTGAAAATTACGCTGTATCGAGTGTGTCAGGAAGGGGTGACCAATGTCTGTCGTCACGCCGGCGCCAGCCGGATTGAGCTGGATGCACGTCTCCGTCAGCGCAAAGGGCAGTTGCCGCAGGTGTTGCTGACCATTCGCGATAACGGCGTGGGTATCGATCTGGCCCATCATGAGCCGGGCTATGGTCTGCGCGGCATGCAGGAACGCATCAGCGCATTGGGCGGCCGCCTGCGACTGACATCGGAGAAGGGCACCTGTTTGAATGTGATCTTACCCACAGTTTCACCGGCGGAAGGGCCAAACTAGGAAATACTCCTAGCCGCGTCGGGAATCCGGCGTAAGTCATTTCCGCGCGCGCGCAGCATGATAGCGGCACTTTTCATATTCTCTGAGGTTTCACATGTGGTCTTTCCTTAAAAGCCGCGACGATGTGCCGCCGGTGACCGATCAAAAACAGATCGATGCCAGCTATAAATACTGGCGCATCCAGCTGATGTGGACGATGTACATCGGCTATGCCGCGTTTTACTTCACGCGCAAAAGCTTCAACTTCATTATGCCGGCGATGCTGAGCGATCTTGGCCTGACAATGTCTGACGTCGGCATCCTCGGTACGCTGTTCTACATCACTTACGGCTGCTCGAAATTTATCTCAGGCATGATCAGCGATCGTTCCAACCCGCGCTATTTTATGGGGTTGGGCCTGATTATGACCGGCATACTCAATATCTTCTTCGGCCTCAGTTCTTCGCTGCTGATGCTGGGGACGCTGTGGATCCTCAACGCCTTCTTCCAGGGCTGGGGCTGGCCGCCATGTTCAAAAATCCTCACCAGTTGGTACTCGCGTTCCGAACGCGGCAGTTGGTGGGCGATCTGGAATACCTCGCATAACTTTGGCGGTGCACTAATCCCGCTGCTGGTTGGCTTTATCTCGCTGCACTTCAGCTGGCGCTACGGCATGATTATTCCGGGCATTATCGGCGTGGTGTTGGGTCTGTTGATGTGTTGGCGCCTGCGTGACAAACCGTCCACCATGGGCCTGCCTAGCGTGGGGAAATGGCGTAACGACGCCATGGAGCTGGTGCAGGAATCGGAAGGCCAGGGGCTGACCAACCGCGAAATCATCAAGCGCTACGTGTTGACCAACAAGTACATCTGGTTGTTGGCGGTATCCTACGTGCTGGTGTACATCGTACGTACGGCGATTAACGACTGGGGCAACCTGTACCTGACCCAGGAAAAGGGCTATTCGCTGATGACCGCCAACTCGGCGATCTCGCTGTTCGAAGTGGGCGGCTTTATTGGTTCGCTGGTGGCCGGTTGGGGTTCTGACAAGCTGTTCCGCGGTAATCGTGGGCCAATGAATCTGATCTTTGCCATCGGCATCTTCCTGTCGGTTGCGGCGCTGTGGATCATGCCGGGCGTCACCTTCCTGCTGCAGGCCGCCTGCTTCTTTGCTATCGGCTTCTTTATCTTTGGTCCGCAGATGCTGATCGGCATGGCGGCGGCGGAATGTTCGCACAAGGATGCTGCCGGGGCGGCAACCGGCTTTGTCGGCCTGTTTGCTTACCTGGGGGCGGCGCTGTCCGGCTACCCGATTGCCCGCATCATGGAAATCTGGCACTGGAACGGTTTCTTCGTAGTGATCTCGATCGCCGCCTGTTTGTCCGCGCTGTTCCTGTTGCCGTTCTTGCGCGCTCAATCACCGGCGCTGAAAACGGCGAAGGCATGATGAAAAAGCGCGCTGCAGGCTGCTGCAGCGCGCTTTATGCCGTTTTTATCACCACTTGATTGGCCGGGGTAAGAAAGTGATTGACGCGTAATATCGTCAGCAGTAAGATGCGCCCCGCATCGGCGAGTAGCGCAGCTTGGTAGCGCAACTGGTTTGGGACCAGTGGGTCGGAGGTTCGAATCCTCTCTCGCCGACCACATTCAAGAAAACCTGCTTTTTACAGCAGGTTTTTTTTCGTCTGTCATTCAGGCGGCTTTGCCAGTGACGAAGTCAAAATGGATTTCGTCGTACGAGAAGATAATCTTCGAGCCTTTCTTATCTAACACTCCGGCATTCAGCAGCGCCTGGACATCCGTATGTACGGCTTTGAAATCCCGATTGACTCGTCTGGAGAGTTCGCGGATTGACATTGCTTCTGCTCCGGACATCTCCTCGAGCAGAGTCATCCGGTTGTTGTTCAGCAGTACATAGGTTAACGTTTTGACATCCGGGAATATCAGCCTGCTGCCCATATCCGCGCCGGATAATGCTTTGGACAAATCGATTTTAAGCCCGTCGATCGCCTGTTGGACAGGCATGACACTGACCATTAGAGTGCGCATTTCGGCCTCCTCAGCTGGTTCACTTCCGTAACGAAATCATCAACCAGCTTATTGATATCAATAAACTCTATCGGGACCTCGGCTACGCCGAGATGCTTGTGATCGCCTTTACCCGCTTCATTGTCATAGCGCAATAGGCATTCATCCTTTACCACATAGGCCAAACGATACTTGTACCTGTGGTTACTGCCTCTGACCGAGGGGGTGACATCCCAGACAACCAGACTAAGCAAACTGCTTGTATCGAGCCAAATGCGCCGCTTCATGACCAGTGTTGCCGGCATTGAACATTCCTTGTTGAAGTTTACGCTACCACCAATAATAATTTGATGTCAACGATGACATCAAAACCATGACAAATATTTATCCTTTCCCTGAATTTAATTCACTCTCCTTATTCCCCCGGCCGTGGGTTATGCATTATTAAATTAATTCATTGTTGCCAACTAAAACCCGGTTGATGGCGCTATTGTTTTAATGATTATTTTATCTATAGTCTGAATACACGAGATGGGAATGATAGATTTCCATCTCGTGGGAAAGATTAATGCTTATTTATTCATTTTAACCGGCCTAGATTATTGCGGAATTATTCTTGTCCGACAATCGGCGGCCGTCATTAAATATTTTATGTTTATCCTCTCGGAATAAAGGAATCAGTTATGCGCAAATTTAATAAACCGTTGTTGGCGTTGCTGATCGGCAGCACGCTGTGCTCTGCGGCGCAGGCCGCCGCACCGGGCAAGCCTACGCTGGCCTGGGGCAATACCAAGTTCGCCATTGTCGAAGTCGATCAAGCGGCGACGGCTTATAATAACCTGGTGAAGGTAAAAGATGCCGCCGACGTTTCTGTTTCATGGAATTTATGGAATGGCGATACCGGTACCACGGCAAAAGTATTATTAAATGGCAAAGAAGTCTGGACCGGTGCCTCAACCGGCGCTTCGGGTACGGCAAACTTTAAGGTTAATAAAGGCGGCCGTTATCAAATGCAGGTGGCGTTATGTAATGCCGACGGTTGTACCGCCAGCGATGCCACTGAAATTGTCGTGGCAGATACTGATGGCAGTCATTTGGCACCGTTAAAAGAACCTCTGCTGGAAAAGAATAAACCTTATAAACAAGACTCCGGCAAAGTGGTCGGTTCTTATTTTGTTGAATGGGGCGTCTACGGCCGCAATTTCACCGTTGATAAACTGCCGGCGCAGAACCTGACGCATCTGTTGTATGGCTTTATTCCAATCTGCGGCGGTGACGGCATCAACGACAGCCTGAAAGAGATCGAAGGCAGTTTCCAGGCGCTGCAACGTTCTTGCCAGGGCCGTGAAGATTTCAAGGTGTCGATCCACGATCCGTTCGCCGCGTTGCAAAAAGGGCAAAAAGGCGTGACCGCCTGGGATGACCCCTACAAAGGCAACTTTGGTCAGTTGATGGCGCTGAAGCAGGCGCGTCCAGACCTGAAAATTCTGCCTTCGATTGGCGGCTGGACCTTGTCCGATCCGTTCTTCTTTATGGGAGACAAGGCCAAGCGGGATCGCTTCGTCGGCTCGGTGAAAGAGTTCCTGCAAACCTGGAAGTTCTTTGACGGCGTGGATATCGACTGGGAATTCCCGGGCGGGCAGGGCGCTAACCCGAAACTGGGCAGTGCGCAGGATGGGGCGACCTATGTGCAATTGATGAAAGAGCTGCGGGCGATGCTCGATCAGCTTTCCGCAGAAACCGGTCGCAAGTATGAACTGACCTCTGCGATCAGCGCCGGCAAGGACAAAATCGACAAGGTGGACTACAACACTGCGCAGAACTCGATGGATCACATCTTCCTGATGAGCTACGACTTTTATGGCGCGTTCGATCTGAAAAATCTGGGCCATCAGACGGCACTGAAAGCGCCGTCCTGGAAACCGGATACGGCATATACCACGGTGAATGGCGTCAACGCGCTGCTGACGCAGGGCGTGAAGCCAGGAAAAATCGTGGTGGGCACTGCCATGTACGGCCGCGGCTGGACCGGTGTTAACGGCTACCAGAACAACATTCCGTTTACCGGCACCGCGACCGGCCCGGTGAAAGGCACCTGGGAAAATGGCATCGTTGATTACCGCCAAATCGCCAATGAGTTTATGAGCGGTGAATGGCAGTACAGCTACGACACCACGGCCGAAGCGCCTTATGTGTTCAAACCTTCCACCGGCGACCTGATCACCTTCGACGATGCGCGCTCGGTGCAGGCGAAGGGCAAGTATGTGCTGGATAAGCAGTTGGGCGGATTGTTCTCCTGGGAAATTGACGCTGATAACGGCGATATTCTGAACAATATGAACAGCAGCCTGGGCAACAGCGCCGGCACGCAATAAATCGGTTGTAGCACGTTGCCGGGGGATATCCTTTTGCCCCCGGCTTTTTAACAGACGAAAGTTTTTTTACGATGAATAGATTGTGGCGTCACCCGGCTAAAAAAATACGCCGACGCCTCACCCTTTCGGGTAACAGGACAGCATTTCGTCCTGTCTTTTACGCCGATCACAAAAATAACCGTTCAGATATTCATCATTCAGCAACAAACTTTTTTAGTTTTTTATCGGAGTTAAACACCAGCAACTTTCTGTAACACAGCCTATCGAACTAAAAATGACCGCATAGCATAAGTTTTCATGCTGCCCCTGTTAAAAAAAGGTTTTTTTTATGTTTGTTTGCTGTTTCTCACAGTCTGCGTAAATCCCCACTGGTTATATTGACGACACCCCAAACAGTTGGCAATTTGGTAGCCTCAGGGGTAAGAGCGAGAGTTGTTTGAGTGAATTCCACGCGCTCAGACGCCCCCACCGGGATGCGTTCACCCGGCTCTCTCGCGCCATTATCCCTCCCAGCCTTCGGGCACCGACTGCACAGGCCGCGCAATAAAAAATATAGGCTCTGGCGGTAATACACACATCACATCACATAATGGAGCACAAGCGATGACAAGTTCCTTGGGAAAAACAGGGATTCTGAAATTCGGTATTGGGCTGATTGCGTTGACCGTTGCGGCCAGCGTGCAAGCCAAGACTCTGGTTTACTGTTCTGAAGGTTCCCCGGAAGGGTTCAACCCGCAGTTGTTCACCTCTGGCACCACCTATGACGCCAGTTCGGTGCCTATTTACAACCGTCTGGTCGAGTTCAAAATCGGTACCACCGAGCTGCAGCCTGGCCTGGCTGAAAAATGGGACGTCAGCGAAGACGGCAAAATCTACACCTTCCACCTGCGTAAAGGCGTGAAGTGGCAGAGCAGCAAAGACTTCAAACCGACCCGTGATTTCAATGCCGACGACGTGGTGTTCTCCTTTGAACGCCAGTTAGATGCCAACAATGCCTATCACAAAGTCTCCGGCGGCAGCTATGAGTACTTTGAAGGCATGGACATGCCGAAGCTGATTGCCAAAATCGAGAAAGTGGACGACTACACCGTACGCTTTGTGCTGACCCGTCCTGAGGCACCATTTGTGGCTGACCTGGGCATGGACTTTGCTTCTATTATGTCTGCCGAATACGCTGACGTGATGATGAAAGCCGGCACCCCGGAGAAAATTGACCTGAACCCAATCGGTACCGGTCCGTTCCAACTGCTGCAATACCAGAAAGACTCCAAAATTCTCTACAAGGCGTTTGACGGTTTCTGGGGCACCAAGCCGAAGATTGACCGTTTAGTGTTCTCCATTACGCCTGACGCCTCAGTGCGTTACGCCAAACTGCAGAAAAACGAATGCCAGGTGATGCCGTATCCGAACCCGGCTGACATCGCACGCATGAAGCAGGACAAAACCATCAATCTGATGGAACAACCGGGGCTAAACGTCGGTTACCTGTCATTCAACGTTGAGAAAAAACCGCTGGATAACCTGAAGGTGCGCCAGGCGTTGACCATGGCGGTCAACAAGCAGGCGATCATCGACGCGGTGTACCAGGGTGCAGGCCAGGCGGCCAAGAACCTGATCCCACCGACCATGTGGGGCTATAACGATGCGGTGAAAGACTACGCTTACGATCCGGCCAAGGCTAAAGAACTGCTGAAAGAGGCGGGCATGGCAGATGGTTTCTCCATCGATCTGTGGGCAATGCCGGTACAGCGTCCGTACAACCCGAACGCGCGCCGCATGGCGGAAATGATCCAGTCTGACTGGGCGAAAATCGGCGTGAAAGCCAAAATCGTAACCTATGAGTGGGGCGAATACCTCAAGCGCGCCAAAGCGGGCGAACATCAGACGGTGATGATGGGCTGGACCGGCGACAATGGGGATCCGGACAACTTCTTCGCTACGCTGTTTAGCTGCGCCGCGGCCAAAGACGGTTCCAACTACTCTCGCTGGTGCTACAAGCCGTTTGAAGATCTCATTCAACCGGCGCGCGCCGAATCGAACCACGACAAACGCATAGAACTGTACAAACAGGCTCAGGTAGTGATGCACGATCAGGCTCCGGCGCTGATTGTTGCCCACTCCACCGTTTACGAGCCAGTGCGTAAGGAAGTGAAAGGCTACGTCGTGGATCCGCTTGGTAAGCATCACTTTGAGAATGTCTCTCTGGATTAATTTCACTACCGGTTAATACCACGCCCCTCTCTTTAAGGGAGGGGCGTGGTTGCCCGTAGGCAGAGAAACACCAGAAGTGTGTGAGCTTTAATAAGCCTGGCGGACGATGAGCTGCCGGGCATTGATACAGAGAGTTCGGGATATGTTGCAGTTCATACTCCGACGTTTGGGGTTAGTTATCCCAACGTTTATCGGCATCACTTTGCTGACTTTTGCATTCGTCCATATGATCCCCGGCGACCCGGTGACCATCATGGCCGGGGAACGCGGGATCTCCGCAGAACGCCATGCACACCTGATGGCGGAAATGGGGCTGGATAAACCGCTCTATCAACAATATTTCACTTACGTATCCAACGTGTTGCATGGCGATCTGGGTACCTCGCTTAAAAGCCGTATCTCCGTTTGGGAAGAGTTCGTCCCGCGCTTCAAGGCCACCCTGGAGTTGGGTTTCTGCGCGATGATTTTCGCCGTGCTGGTGGGCATTCCGGTTGGGGTGTTGGCGGCGGTCAGGCGAGGCTCAATATTCGATCATACCGCGGTGGGCATCTCACTGACCGGCTATTCGATGCCGATTTTCTGGTGGGGCATGATGTTGATCATGCTGGTCTCGGTGCAGCTCAACCTGACGCCGGTCTCGGGACGGGTCAGCGATACGGTGTTCCTTGACGATAGCCTGCCGTTGACCGGCTTTATGCTGATCGACACCCTGATCTGGGGTGAACCGGGCGACTTCGTTGACGCAGTAATGCATATGATCCTGCCGGCCATCGTGCTGGGGACCATCCCGTTAGCGGTGATCGTGCGTATGACGCGCTCCTCAATGCTGGAAGTGCTGGGCGAAGATTATATCCGTACCGCGCGCGCCAAGGGCGTGAGCCGTATGCGGGTGATTGTGGTGCATGCGCTGCGTAACGCCTTGCTGCCGGTCGTGACGGTGATCGGTCTGCAGGTCGGTACCATGCTGGCCGGTGCGATCCTGACCGAAACCATCTTCTCCTGGCCAGGCCTGGGGCGTTGGCTGATGGACGCATTGCAACGTCGCGACTATCCGGTTGTTCAGGGCGGCGTGTTGCTGGTCGCCTGTATGATTATTCTGGTTAACCTGCTGGTAGACGTGCTCTACGGCGTGGTCAACCCGCGTATTCGCCACAAGAAATAAGGGGCGCTCTGATGTCTCAAATCACTGAGTCTGTAGTTAAAGGTGCGCCGAAGCCGATGAGCCCGTTCCAGGAGTTCTGGCACTATTTCAAGCGCAATAAAGGGGCCGTTGTCGGCCTGGTGTATATCGTTCTGATGTTTGTGATTGCCATCGGTGCCGGGGTGCTGGCACCGCATGCGCCGGCAGATCAGTTCCGCGACGCGCTGCTCAGGCCGCCGGTCTGGCAGGAGGGCGGCAGTTGGCAATATCTGCTGGGGACCGATGACGTTGGCCGCGATGTGCTGTCGCGCCTGATGTACGGCGCCCGCCTGTCACTGTTGGTTGGCTGTCTGGTGGTGGTGCTGTCGCTGATCATGGGTGTGGTACTGGGCCTGCTGGCCGGTTACTTTGGCGGCGTGGTGGATGCCATCATCATGCGCATCGTCGATATCATGCTGGCGTTGCCGAGCCTGCTGTTGGCGTTGGTATTGGTGGCGATTTTCGGTCCGTCGATCGTCAATGCTTCCCTGGCGCTAACCTTCGTTGCCTTACCGCACTATGTGCGTCTGACCCGTGCTGCGGTATTGGTGGAAGTGAACCGCGACTACGTCACCGCTTCACGCGTGGCGGGGGCCGGTGCGATGCGCCAAATGTTTATCAATATCCTGCCAAACTGCCTGGCGCCGCTGATCGTTCAGGCTTCTCTTGGTTTCTCGAACGCTATCCTGGATATGGCCGCTCTCGGCTTCCTGGGTATGGGTGCACAGCCGCCTACGCCGGAGTGGGGCACCATGCTCTCCGACGTGTTGCAGTTCGCACAAAGCGCCTGGTGGGTGGTGACCTTCCCCGGCGTGGCGATCCTGCTGACGGTGCTGGCATTTAACCTGATGGGGGACGGCTTGCGTGATGCTCTCGACCCCAAACTCAAGCAGTAAAGAGGACGAGAGAGATGGCGTTATTAAATGTAGACAAGCTTTCGGTGCACTTCGGTGACGAAGGCACCCCTTTCCGCGCGGTAGACCGAATCAGTTACAGCGTGGAGCAGGGCCAGGTGGTGGGGATCGTCGGTGAATCCGGCTCCGGTAAATCCGTCAGCTCGCTGGCGATTATGGGCCTGATCGATTTTCCCGGTAAGGTGATGGCCGAAAAGCTGGAGTTTAACGGCCAGGATCTGCGCAAAATTTCCGAAAAAGAGCGCCGCCAACTAGTGGGCTCGGAAGTGGCGATGATCTTCCAGGATCCGATGACCAGCCTGAACCCGTGCTATACCGTTGGTTTCCAGATTATGGAAGCGCTGAAGGTGCATCAGGGCGGTAACCGTCGCACTCGTCGCCAGCGGGCTATCGATCTGCTGACGCAGGTGGGCATCCCCGATCCGGCCTCGCGGTTGGACGTGTACCCGCACCAGCTTTCCGGTGGTATGAGCCAGCGCGTGATGATCGCCATGGCGATTGCCTGTCGGCCAAAGCTGCTGATTGCCGATGAACCTACCACCGCACTCGACGTGACCATCCAGGCGCAAATTATCGAACTGCTGCTGGAATTACAGCAGCGGGAAAATATGGCGCTGCTGCTGATCACCCACGATCTGGCGCTGGTATCCGAGGCGGCGCATCATATTATCGTGATGTATGCAGGCCAGGTGGTGGAGTCCGGTAAAGCATCGGAAATCTTCCGCGCACCGCGGCATCCTTATACTCAGGCGCTATTGCGCGCACTGCCGGAGTTCGCGGCCGACAAGGCGCGCCTGGCTTCGCTGCCGGGCGTGGTGCCGGGCAAATATGACCGCCCAAGCGGCTGTTTGCTCAACCCGCGTTGCCCGTACGCCAATGAGCGCTGCCGCGTTGAAGAGCCGGAATTACGCACCATTCCCGGCCGTCAGGTTAAATGTCACACACCGCTGGATGATGCGGGGAGGCCGACCGTATGAGCCAGAACCAACCCTTGTTACAGGCGATTGACCTGAAAAAACACTACCCGGTCAAGAAGGGCATCTTTGCCCCGGAACGGCTGGTTAAAGCCCTGGACGGCGTCTCTTTCACCCTGGAGCGTGGTAAAACGCTGGCGGTGGTGGGCGAGTCCGGCTGTGGCAAGTCAACGCTGGGTCGTCTGCTGACGATGATTGAAGTGCCGACCGGCGGTGAGCTGTACTACCAGGGGCAGGATCTGCTGAAGCCTGACGTCACCGCGGAGAAGCTGCGGCGCCAGAAGATCCAGATTGTGTTCCAGAATCCTTACGGATCGCTCAACCCACGTAAAAAGGTCGGGCAGATCCTCGAGGAGCCGCTGCAGATCAATACCGGGCTAAATAGCGCGCAACGTCGTGAAAAAGCGCTGGAGATGATGGCCAAGGTCGGCCTGAAAACCGAACATTACGATCGCTACCCGCACATGTTTTCCGGCGGACAACGGCAGCGTATTGCTATCGCCCGTGGGCTGATGCTTAACCCGGACGTGGTGATTGCCGATGAACCTGTCTCCGCCCTCGATGTTTCGGTGCGGGCGCAGGTACTTAATCTGATGATGGATCTGCAGCAGGATTTGGGGCTGTCCTATGTGTTCATCTCGCACGATTTGTCGGTAGTAGAGCATATTGCCGACGAAGTGATGGTGATGTACCTCGGCCGCTGCGTGGAAAAGGGCAGCAAAGATGCCATTTTCAACAACCCGCGTCATCCGTATACCCAGGCGCTGTTGTCCGCGACGCCACGTCTGAATCCGGATATGCGTCGTGAACGTATCAAGCTGACCGGCGAACTGCCCAGTCCGATGAATCCACCGCCGGGTTGTGCATTCAATGCTCGCTGCCGCCGTGCTTTTGGACCCTGTACCCAGTTGCAGCCGCAGTTGAAGCAATACGGCGAACAGATGGTGGCCTGCTTTGCGGTCGATCAGGATGAAAATCCTGAGGCATAACTTTGTTATCAATCACGATTAATTTGAATGCCGGCGTACATGCCGGCATTTTTTTTGATTAAACCACTGGCGTGTTAATTAGTTTGTTGAGCAATTAATTAGTTTGTTGAGCAATTAATTAATTTGTATTAATAGCGCTTATTTTTCTTAACGGAATCCTTACGAATAGCCATTAATTAGGGATCTTCGCACGATCATAATAAATGAATCGCTTAAATTTCACTTTGCCTGGTATCGGCTATGAAAAAGCACGCCCGAAGGCGTGCTGAGTATTAAAGAGAATATTCTTAGTCGCGTTTATTGTGGGTAAGGAACCCAGTCACCGCCGTTCAAGCGGATGTAGGGTTTACCCTGGTATTGCATCACGATGGCGTTGTCATTCTCCGAAATAACCGCCGTCTGCGGCAGGTTCTGCGTCAGCGCCTGCCAGTCGACGCTCGGGGCGGTAAACGCTTTACCGTCGACCAGGCGTGAGACCAGCTCGGAAAGTGCCAGGTAGCTGCTTGGCGTCTTAATCTGCAACGGGCTGCCCTGATGCGGCGCTTTCATGCCAACCAGTTTGATGCCCACCGGCGTATGGGTAATGTTCGGGCTTGGAATATCCCGCAGGCCGGACATCTGCATTTTATCACCCACCAGTGCTGCGCCGTGCTCCGGCACAATCACGACCATCACCTTGCGCCCGGATTTCTCCAGTTGGTCAAGGAAGGTATTCAACTGGTCGAACAGCTTCTGCGCCCGTGGCTGATAGTCGGCGCTCTTGTTCGAACCGGTAAAACGGTTGCCATCGTGCAGTGGAATGATGTTGAAGAAGGTAGCGCTGCGGGTATCGCCGGCCTTTTGCTGTTGGCTCAACCAACGAGTCAGCAGTTCCAGATCGTTGTATATCGGTTCGCCGTCAAACGATGCCAGTTCATTGCCAATCCCGGCCTGAGACATCAGCGGTGCCTGCATATCGCCCTGTTCGCGCAGCTCTTTGAGGAAGTTACCGAATACGCCGGAGTGATCCAGCATCAACTGTTCTTTGAAGCCCAGTTTGGCCAGATTATCAAACAGGTAGCACTGCTGGTTCACCGGTTGATACAGATCGTGGTGTGAGGGTTGGCCGCAGCTGGCGCGCAGCAAACGGATGGCCGCCGGGCCGCTGTAGGCGGTCGCCGAGTTGAAGTTGTCGAACATGATGTCCATCTTCGACCACAGCGGGTGGTTTTCCAGTTTCACCGCATCCATGTCGGCCCAGGCCAGCGAACAGATATTGATCACCAACAGGTCGAACGGCTGAGCATCGGCAGGCAGGCTGGCCGGGAAGGCGGTGGCGCGGGCCTTTTCCTTATCGTAGAACTGGTTCAGATAGGCCGTCAGGTTGGCGCTGGTTGGCGGCGCACTGTCCGCCGGGGCGTTATCACCGCCGGCCGCCGGGGCTGTCGCTGCCGGTGTGCTACTGGTGGAAGCGGTGCTGCTGGCGGGCAGCAGTGATACTGCCGGGCCGGCAATATTGACCAGATTCAGCCACACCAGCGCGGCGACGGTGAACACCGTTACCCGTATCCACTGGGATAAAAACAGATAGGCAATCAGCATCACAAAGGCGGCGCCGACCATCTGCCAGTTGATAAAGCGGTTGGTCAGCTCCAGCAGATATTGGGGACTGAAGCCGGTCAATTGCGAGCCCTGGCTCATGATGCTGTTGATGCCAGGCAGCCAGGTGTCGTGATAGAACAGCGCGAAACCAATCGGGATCGCCAGGTAATGGCGCCAGCGGTGCACGCGCAGCGCCGGTATCGGCATTAGCAGGAACGCCATGAACACCAGATTGGGCAGGGCGTGGAAGTTCAGATAACCGAACCACAGCAGGGCAAACTTGGCCAGGAAGTAGTAGTTCCAGCCACCCAGCCCACGCCAGTAGCGCCACAGAGAGTTATCGGATTGCGGGTTATTTTTTGGCTTCATGGCTGTTTTTACGCTTAATCTGAGATGAAGAACCTTCGCGCACCCATAACCCGGCGGATTTTAAATAGCGCGGTGATAACAACAGGTTTTGCCAGTATTGGCGCCAGTGCGGGAAACGTCGATGAAAGGCATAGCCCAGTGGAATAAAAATAATCGCGCACAGGATAATCAACTGCACAATATCGCTAAGATTCAACATGCTTGTTCTCCTGTGCCACGGTGGCTAGCGTGAAGGCCACCGGCTGACGGCGCTCCTCTGGGCTTTCTACCTTGGCGGCGGTCTGGCGCGGCGTTACCGGTGCGATTGTCGCCGCCAACGGAATATTGGCGCTGTGCGCCAGCCGTTTGATTTCTGAAATAATATCTACGTCCTGATACCACACCACCCGGTTACTGAAGGCTTCGTCTACCGGCAGGCGGAAGATAAATTTCAGGGCGGTATCCAAATCGTTAATTCGGCAGGTGGAGAGGAACAGCACCAGCCGGCCTTGCACCACGGTCATCACGTCGCCGAAGCGGCGTAAGAAACACAGGGTCATCGCCTGCTCGGCCCGCAGCCCTGGGGCCGGGCGCAGGGCGACCATCACGCCTTTGCCGTCTTCCGGCAGCAGCGTGTTGGCCATCAATGAATTTACCGCCTGGCTAAAATCATCCGGCCGCAGGTAACCTTTTAGCTGCAACGGCCGCAGTCCGGCCAGCAGAGCGTCGATATCTGCCGGAACGTGGCGTGAGAAGCGTTGCCCCTGGATGCCTTCAAGCATGGTCAGAAAGCGCGACAGCGGTGCCACGTGTGGCACAATCAGGTTGGCGCCGCAGGCCAACAGCAGACGTTCGTCGCTGTAACGCAGGCTGGCGCTCATCTCGCGCACCACGATTTTCAGTCCGTTACCGCGTTGGCGGCGCAGGCTGTGAATTTGGTGCGCCAGCGCATCGATTTCATCGCTTTGGTACAGGGCAAAAATCAAGGTTGCCGAGAGTGTTAACATGCCGTGCTGCGCCAGTAGTGCATTGCTTTCCAGCAGTTGCCAGTTGGCCGACAGCGGCGGCGCACCTTCCAGAATGCTCTGTTGGGCCAGATAAAGTCCTTCATCGCTGCGAATGGAGGTCGGCGAGGGTTTGTTGCTGTCATCGTCACCCTGCCAGCCGTTTTCACCGGCATACAGCGTCAGCAGTTGGTTGGCATTAATGCCGTTTTCGGTACTCCACCAGTTAACCAAGTACTGTGCGCTATCCTGTTGCCACTGCAGGCTGGACAGGCCGTTAAGGATCCGGTGCTGGCCGCTGAGCTGCCCTTTGAGCTTGTTGACGCCGCTGCCGTGACTGAGGATCAGTAGCGTGCAGCCTTGTTGGCGTAGCCAGATGGCGGTGGCACGCGCCCATCTGCGCAATTCTTCGCTGGTGAAGGTTTGCCACAGGCTGGCATGGGCCAACAGGATTAATAAGCGGTTTTGAGGTTTTAAGGCGCGCATCAGGTCGTCGCTGAAATGCGTCAGCGCGGCTTTTTTTTCCGGCAGTTGGTACAGCGGAATTTTTTTCAGGGCGGGTGAGGCCAGCTCGGCCAACAGTCGGTCAGGTTTATCCCCACTGCAAATCAATGCCACCTGGCTGGTTGCGGCCTGGGCGGCCAGGGTTTGTTGGCAGAGCAGGTTAGCATCGGTTTGACGGTCGATATTTACCCAATACAGGCCCGGGGCCTGCATGACAGACAGTTCTTCCCAAACCTGCCGAATACCTAATGAGAAAGATTGCGCCATAGGTTATGTTTCTACTTTCGTTGGAAGTGTCGTCGCGGCCAACTGAGCATTGCTATTCAGTCATATTATCATTGGGATCAATAATAACAAATCTTACATTCTGTGTAATAATATCTGTTAGGAATCATCTTATTGGCCATGTCTTTTTATTACGTTGCTATAGTTAATTAACATTAGCCTATTTTTAAAGGCGGCAGAATGAATAATCAATTAACGCGCTTTCACGCAGTGGTACCGCCAGAAACACAGGATGATCTGTTGGCCCTCAGTCACGCATTTTCTTTACCCAAATTAAGTTATATCGATATTTCGCGTCAGGAGCGTTTAACGCAGATGATGACGCGCTGGCCGCTGCTGGCCGAACTCGTGCAGAACACGGGGAGTCGCTAATTTATGCCAGTGATTGCGCTGCAGGGTTTGCGAGGCGGGATGGGCACAACGTCGGTCACCGCGGCGCTGGCGTGGGCATTACAGCAATTGGGTGAGTCGGTGCTGGCCGTCGATTTCGCGCCGGATAACCTGCTGCGTCTGCATTTTAATACGCCGTTTGAGCTGGCGCGTGGCTGGGCCAGGGCGGAGCAGGATGGCGGCGAGTGGCAACAGGGCGCGATGCGCTACTGCGAAAACCTCGACTTTCTGCCCTTTGGCCGACTCGCTGCGGCTGAACGGTTAAATTTACAACAATACTGCCGGCAACATCCCACCCGCTGGCAGGAGAATCTGACGCAGCTAAGCGCCAGTGCGCAGTACAATTGGATATTGCTGGATCTGCCGGCGGATGATCAGGTGTTGGCCGCGCAGGTGCTGTCGTTTGCTGATTGTGTATTTATGCTGATCGCTCCGGATGCCAACTGCCAGGTACGGTTGCATCAACAGGCGTTGCCGGAAGGCTGCCGTTTCCTGATTAACCAGTATTTCGCTGCCAGCCAGCTTCAGCAGGATTTGCATCAGCTGTGGCTGCAAACGCTGGGCGGGTTGTTGCCGGTGGTTATCCACCGTGATGAGGCGATGGCCGAGTCGCTGGCGGTAAAGCAGCCGCTGGGCGAGTATCGACCGGAAAGTCTGGCCGCAGATGAAGTGCTGACGCTGGCCAACTGGTGTCTGATCAATCTGAAGGATGCGGCGCCATGAGCCGGGTGATGAGCCTGCTGCTGGTGCCGCCGGTCCAACAGGCGGTGCAGACGCGTTATCGTGCCTATCGTCGCCATGGCTCATCGGCCTTCACTGCTTTTTTCACCACGTTGCTGGTGGCGTTGGGCTGGATTTTTCTGCGCTTTGAATCGCCGGGCTGGCAACGGCTGCGGGCCGGTCGCGCCTATTGGTTCCCGCACCTTTCGTTTAACCGCCCGCGACCGGCGGATGTGCTGCGTTATCTGGTGCAGGGCTTGTGGCTGTTGGTATTCCGTACCGACCGCGAACCGATGGACCATCAGCGTTTCGCCGGTTGGAGGCGCCTGCAATTACGCTACGCCAATTGGCTGAATACTATCCCTCAACGGCTGGAAAATGCCGGGCTGGAGCAGCGCTCGGTAGCACGGCTGAGCCGGATGAACCGGCGAGTACGCCGCGTACTGTTTATTATTGTCGGCGTATTGGCGGCGATCCTGGCTATCCTGTGTATTTCGCAGCCGTTCGACCTGCCTGCGCAATTTGTGTTTGTGCTGTTGTTGTGGGGCATCGCCATGGTGGTGCGCCGGGTACCGGGCCGCTTGCCGGCGCTGATGCTGATCGTGCTGTCGCTGACGGTGTCCTGCCGCTACCTGTGGTGGCGCTATACCGCCACGCTGAACTGGGATGATCCGCTCAGTCTGACCTGTGGTCTGCTGTTGCTGATAGCGGAAACCTATGCCTGGGTGGTACTGGTGCTGGGTTATTTCCAGACCGTCTGGCCGCTTAACCGCCAGCCGGTACCTATGCCCGCCGACAGCGCGACCTGGCCGACCATCGATCTGCTGGTGCCCACCTATAACGAAGACCTGGGGGTAGTGAAGCCCACTATCTACGCCGCGCTGGGCATCGACTGGCCGAAAGAGAAGGTCACCATTTACATTCTCGACGACGGCAACCGGCCTGAATTCAAGGCCTTCGCCGAAGAGGTGGGGGTGAAATATATCGCCAGGTCAACCCATGAACATGCCAAGGCCGGTAACATCAATAACGCGTTGAAGCAGGCTACCGGCGAGTTTGTGGCGATTTTCGACTGCGACCACGTGCCGACGCGCTCTTTCCTGCAATTGACCATGGGCTGGTTCTTCAAAGACAAAAAGCTGGCGATGCTGCAGACCCCGCATCACTTCTTCTCGCCGGATCCGTTTGAACGCAACCTCGGGCGTTTTCGTCAGACGCCGAACGAAGGCACGCTGTTCTACGGTCTGGTGCAGGATGGCAACGATATGTGGGACGCGACTTTCTTCTGCGGCTCCTGCGCTATCTTGCGGCGCAGCGCGCTGGATGAAATCGGGGGTATTGCGGTGGAAACCGTTACCGAAGATGCCCATACCTCGCTGCGTTTGCACCGGCGTGGGCATACTTCGGCCTATATCCGTATCCCGCAGGCGGCGGGGCTGGCGACCGAGAGCCTGTCGGCGCACATTGGCCAACGTATTCGCTGGGCGCGGGGCATGGTGCAGATCTTCCGACTGGATAATCCGTTGTTCGGCAAGGGGCTGAAACTGGCGCAGCGGTTGTGTTATGCCAACGCCATGCTGCACTTCCTTTCCGGTATTCCGCGGCTGATCTTCCTCACCGCGCCTTTGGCCTTCCTGCTGCTGCACGCCTATATCATCTTTGCTCCGGCGCTGGCGATCGCGCTGTACGTGTTGCCGCATATGATCCACGCCAGCCTGACCAACTCGCGCATCCAGGGTAAATACCGCCACTCTTTCTGGAGCGAGATCTACGAAACGGTGCTGGCCTGGTACATCGCCCGGCCGACCACGGTGGCGCTGTTCAATCCGCACAAGGGCAAATTCAACGTGACCGCCAAAGGCGGGCTGGTGGAGGAGGAGCATGTCGACTGGGTGATTACCCGGCCCTATATGTTCCTGGTGATATTGAACCTGGCCGGGTTGGTGTTCGGCGTCTGGCGATTGGGCTACGGCCCGGCGGATGAAGTGATGACGGTAATCATCAGCCTGGTGTGGGTGTTGTACAACATGACCATTCTCGGTGGCGCGGTGGCGGTGGCGGTAGAGGCCAAGCAGGTTCGCCAGGCGCACCGGGTGGAGATTGCCATGCCGGCCGCCATTGCTCGCGCCGACGGTCATCTGTTCCCCTGCACGCTGCGTGATTATTCCGACGGTGGGGTGGGGATTGAGATGCGCGTGGCGGATGCGCTGAAAGACGGTGACAAGGTGTCGCTGCTGCTCAAGCGCGGTCAGCAGGAATACAGCTTCCCGTGCGTGGTGACGCGGGCCTTCGGCAGCAAGGTGGGCATCCGCATGGTCGGCCTCAGCACCCGCGAACATATTGATTTTATTCAGTGCACCTTTGCCCGCGCCGATACCTGGGCGCTGTGGCAGGACGGCTTCCCTGAAGATAAACCGATCGAAAGCCTGCGCGATGTTCTGGCGCTGGGCTTCCGGGGTTATATACGTATGGCGGATTACGCACCGCCGTTGGTGCGCCGCTTGCTGGTTGGAACCACGACGCTGATTGGCTGGATAGTGTCATTTATCCCGCACGGTGTCGGCAGGGCTCCGGCCTTCAGCCAAAAAGAGACAGTGGTATAGGCAAACCGCCCGCTTACTCGCCTGGCCCCCAGGCTCTAACATTGATGATGATACGATGACGAGAAAAATAACCTGGTTTACCGCCCTGGCCTTAGGCATCAGCACCCTGTCTCAGGCTGAAACTGCCACCGCGCCGACCGTTGCCGCACAGCCGCCGCTGGCGGTGCCTGCCGACGCAGCGGTTACGACACCCATGGGATCGGTCGCGCCGCAGGATCCGAATGCGCCGGTGCGTGACGTGCAATTGCAGTTTGCCAAAATTGCGCCGCCGCCGGGCACCTTTACCCTGCGTGGCACCCGGCCGGATGGTCAGGTCGAATTCGGTGTGCGCAGCGATGAAGTGGTGTCGCAGGCGATGCTTGACCTGGAATTCACCCCGTCACCTTCGCTGATCCCGGTGGAGTCGCACGTCAAGGTCTACCTCAATGACGAACTGATGGGCGTGACCACCCTCGCCAAAGAGCAGCTCGGCAAACCCAATCGCATCCAGATGGCGATCGATCCGCGCTATATCACCGATTTTAACCGCGTGCGGTTGGTGTTCGTTGGCCACTACCAGAACATTTGTGAAAACCCGGCCAGCACCACGCTGTGGCTTGAAGTCAGCAAATCCAGTTCGTTGAATTTGCGCTACCAAACTCTGCCGGTGAAAAACGAGCTGTCGCATTTCCCGGAGCCGTTCTTTGACAGCCGCGACAACCGACCGCTGACCCTGCCAATGGTGTTTGCCGGCCAGCCGGATGTCACCCAGCAGCGGGCTGCGGGCATTTTGGCCTCGTGGTTCGGCAGCAAAGCGCAGTGGCGCGGCCAGTCGTTCCCGACGCTGTATAACAAGCTGCCGGAACAGCATGCCATCGTCTTTGCCACCAACAAGCAGCGCCCGGACTTCCTGCGTGATTATCCGCCGGTCGACGGCCCGACGGTGGAGATGATCAGCCATCCGGATAATCCGTACATCAAGCTGCTGCTGGTGCAGGGCCGTGACGACAACGATTTGATCACCGCCGTGAAAGGCATCGCGCAGGGCAACATCCTGTTCCGCGGCCAGAATGTTACGGTGGACAAGGTCGAACAACTGGCGCCGCGCCAGCCGTACGACGCGCCTAACTGGGTGCGTACTGACAGGCCGATGACCTTTGCCGAGTTGCAGCAATATGCTGAACAACTGCAGACCAGCGGTATCGAGCCTGGCCCGATCTCGCTGACCATGAACCTGCCGCCGGACCTGTTCCTGATCCGCAGTACCGGCATTGATATGCATCTGAAGTATCGCTACACCGCGCCGCGTATTCAGGACGGCTCGCGCCTGAGCGTCAGCCTGAACAACCAGTTTGTGCAGGCCTATTCGCTGGTGCCGGAGCACGAGCAGGGCGCTCAACTGTTGCGTTTGCCACTGACCCAGGGGCTGATTGACTCGGACAAGAGCGTCAATATCCCGGCGCTGCGGCTGGGGGCCACCAACCAACTGCGTTTCGACTTTGACTACACCACGCTGTTGGCCAGCGGTGCCGAAGGGCGCTGTGAAACCTACTCCTTCACCCCTAACCACGCGGTGATTGACGGCGCATCGACCATCGATTTCTCCGGTTACCGCCACTTTATGGCGATGCCGGATCTGCGTGCCTTTGCCAACGCCGGTTTCCCTTTCAGCCGTTTGGCCGATTTGTCGCAAACGCTGGTGCTGGTGAACAAACAGCCACAGCCACCGCAGGTCAGCGCATTGCTGAACGCGATGGGCATTATCGGTGCCCAGACCGGTTACCCGGCGCTGGCAGTGACGGTGAGCGACGACTGGTCGCAAGCCAAACAGCGCGACGCCGATATTCTGATGATCGGCACTATTCCGCCGGAACTGCGGGACGACAAAAAAATCAACCTGCTGGTGGACGCTACCCAAAGCTGGGTGAAACAGCCGACGCGGCAGTTGCCGCTGCCGACCATGGACGTGTTGGCGGAGGACACCAGAGCGGACAGCAAAACCACCATCAGTTCAGAAGGGGCCATGTCGGCGATTGTCGGCGTACAGTCGCCGTTTAACGATCAGCGCAGCATCGTGGCATTGCTGGCCGACAGCCCGCGAGGCTACGACCTGCTCAACAATGCACTGCTGGACAGCGGCAAGCGGGCGGCGGTGTTTGGTTCGGTGGCGGTGATCCGGGAATCCGGGGTGAACAGCCTGCGCGTGGGCGACGTTTATTATGTCGGTCACCTGCCGTGGTGGGAGCGTATCTGGCATGCGCTGTCGACCCACCCGGTGCTGCTGGCGGTGATCGCGGTGGCAGTGGTGGTGATCCTGGCGCTGATGCTGTGGCGTGGTTTGAAAGCCTTCAGCCGTCGTCGTCTGTCGCCTGAAGATCGGGATTAATCGCCATGCCTGCGGCATTGAAGCGTCTGACATTCGGCATGCTGCTACTGTGCTCATTCAGCGCGGTAGCCGCCTGCGAGTGGCCGGCCTGGCAACAGTACAAACAGTTTTATATCAGCGATCAGGGGCGGGTGATCGACCCGAGTAGCCCGAATCGTATCACCACTTCGGAAGGCCAGAGTTATGGCCTGTTCTTCGCCCTGGTGGCCAACGATCGGCCTGCTTTCGACCAACTGCTGACGTGGACGGAAAATAATCTGGCGGCGGGCGATCTCAGCGCCCATTTGCCGGCCTGGTTATGGGGGGAAGACGATAAAAAACAGTGGACGGTGCTGGACAGTAATTCGGCCTCCGATTCCGATCTGTGGATTGCCTATAACCTGCTGGAGGCCGGTCGCCTGTGGAAAAGCCGTCGCTATCAGACCCTGGGTACCTTGCTGTTGCAGCGTATTGCCCGTGAAGAAGTGGCCGATATCCCCGGTCTGGGGCTGATGCTGTTACCGGGTAAGGTGGGGTTTGTGGCGGAAGATCGCTGGCGGCTCAACCCAAGCTATCTGCCGCCGCAACTGTTGGCGCGTTTTGCCGCGTTGAACGGCCCATGGCGTGCGATGCAGCAAACCAATCAACGGCTATGGCTGGAAACTGCCCCGCACGGCTTCTTGCCGGACTGGGTGGTGTGGCAGGTCGGTAAAGGCTGGCAACCGGACACCGTCAAGCCGAACATCGGCAGCTATGACGCCATCCGGGCCTATTTGTGGGCCGGCATGCTGGCAGACGACGATCAACACAAGGCGGCGCTGCTCAAGCAGTTGCAACCTATGGCACAGCTCACCGTTCAACAGGGCGTTCCACCGGAGAAAACCGACACCGCCAGTGGCAAAACCACGGGTGACGGCCCGGTGGGCTTCTCTGCCTCGATGTTGCCGATGCTGGCCAATCAACCCGAGGCGTTGCAGGTGCAGCGCCAACGCATTAAGCAAAACCCGCCGGGCGACAACGCCTATTTCAGCGCCTCGCTGGTGCTGTTCGGCCAGGGATGGGATCAACAACGTTATCGTTTTAATCGGCAGGGTGAACTTCAACCCTCCTGGGGCGGCCAATGCGTAACTTCCGAATAAACTGGCTGGGCCTGGTGCCTTTAAGTCTGGCGATATTGCCACAGGCGCAGGGGGCAGAAACCGTCGCGCCGGAGCAGTGGCTGCTGGAGCAGGTGCGCGTTGGCGAGGCCGGCAACAAAGATGAGCTGGTTCGTCAATCGCTCTACCGGCTTGAACTGATGGATCCGAACAACCCGGAGGTGATTTCAGCGCGTATGCGGCTGGCGTTACGCCAGGGGAATCAGGCGTTGGCGCAGCAGCAGCTGGATAAGCTGAAAAAGATTGCGCCGCAGTCCAGCGCCTACCGCCAGGCGGAAATGAATATGCTGCTGACCCAGCCGGAGACCCGCCAAAAGCTACAGCAGGCGCGGCTGATGGCGACCGCCGGTCGTTTGCCGGAGGCGAAGGCGCAGTATGATGCCCTGTTCCATGGGGATCCGCCGACGCTTGAACTGGCGGTGGAATACTGGCGGCTGGTGGCACGGCTGCCGGGGCAGGAAGCGGCGGCACTGAAACAACTGCAGACGCTGGATCAACAATATTCCGGCAACGTGCCGCTGCGCATGTCGCTGGCGCGGATGCTGTTTAGTCAGGATCGTGACGCGCAGGCTTATGATTTGCTGCAGAAAGTGGCGGCCGATCCGGTCGGGCGTGGGGACGCTGCCGATTTGTGGCTGGAGAAAGTGAAAGCCATGCCGGTCAGCCCGCAAAGCGTGGCGGCCCTTAACCGTTTCCTCGGGGTGTTTGAAACCGGCGATCAGGCGGTCAGCGCCCGGCAAGAGCTGGCCCGGCAGCAGGCGTTGTTGTCGGATCCGGCCTATCAGGCCCGGGTGCGCGGGTTGGCGCAGGTCGACAAGGGCGGCAGCCGGGCGGCGATCCCCGAACTGAAGAAAGCGCTGGCGGCCTCTCCCAATGATGCCGAAGTGCTGGGCGCGCTTGGGCAGGCTTATTCCCGCGCAGGTAATCGTCCGCAGGCCTTGAGCCTGTTCCGCCAGGCATTGCAGGCCGATAAAAGCGGCTATGGCAGCAGTAAATGGCAGAGTTTGATCAAGAGCAACAGCTATTGGCTGGCGGTCGACGAAGGTGACAAGGCGTTGAAAGCCGGCAATCTGGCGCTGGCCGAGCAAAAATACCAACAGGCGCGGCAATTCGACAACACGGACAGCAGTGCGGTGATCGGTTTGGGTGACGTTGCGGTCGCGCGTAAAGATGACGCCGCCGCCGAACGCTTTTATCAGCAGGCATTACGGCTGGATCCGGGCAGCGGCAGTGCGGTGCGTGGCCTGGTGAATATTTACCAACGGCAATCGCCGGAAAAGGCGCTGGCCTATCTCAACAGCCTGCCGCGCAGCCAGCAAAACAAAATGCGCAGTACGCTGGAGGGTTTGCAGCTCGATATGCTCAAGCAGCAGGCCGATCAGCTGGTTCAGCAGCAGCAGTGGCATCAGGCGGCGGAAAAATACCGTCGCGCCCAGCAGATGGACCCCGATGACGTCTGGCTGACCTATCACTACGCGCAAACCCTGCGTCAGGCTGGGCAGCCACAACAGGCGGATGCCTTGTTCGCTCGACTGGCGCAAAAACAGCGTGCCAATCCGCAGTTGACCTATGCCTATGCGCTGTATCTCTCCGGCAGCGATCGCGACCAGCAGGCGCTGGCACAGTTGAACTCTTTGCCTACCGCACAGTGGAACGACAATATGCGCGAACTGGCGCAGCGCTTGAAAATGCAGGCGACGCTGGAGCATGCCGAGCAGCTACGCGCCGCGGGTGACGAGCCGGGCGCGGTGGCTTACCTGCGTCGGCAACCGGCGGATACCCGTATCGATCTCCAGTTGGCTGATTGGGCGCTGGCACGCGGTGACTATGACGCCGCACTGGCCGATTATCAGCGGGTGCGGGCACGCGAACCGAATAACCCGGATGCGCGACTGGGCGAAATCGAGGCCTATGTGGCGCAGGGCAGGCTGAGCGAGGCACGCCAGCAGTTGCAAACCAAAACGCCGGAGCCGGCACCCTCAGGCAACAGCGAGCGACGGGAGGCTAACGCCTGGTATGCCGTTGGCGAACCGCAAAAAGCCACCGACATCTTTACCCGGCTAAAAACGGCGGCCCAACCAGAGCCGGCAAGCCAGTCGAAGGCGTTGATTTACCGCGATGCGGCGCGGCTCGAGCGCGACCAGTTACAACCGGCGCTGGCGCAACAGGATTACAAACAGGCGATGGTGGCCAGCGGCATTGCGCCAGGCGTGCCGCAGGATAACGACAGCTACACCTATCTGACACGCAACAATCCGGGCGACGACTGGCTCAAGCGGGGTATTCGCTCGGACGCGGCAGATTTGTACCGTCAGCAGGATGTTAACGTCACGCTCGATCACGATTATTGGGGCTCGAGCGGTACCGGCGGTATCTCAGATTACAAAGCGCACGACACCATGCTGCAGGTGGATATGCCGTTGTACGACGGGCGGGCATTTTTCCGTTCCGATACCGTGCAGTTGGATGCCGGCAGTTTCGCAACAGGCGGTAGCGGCAAATATTACGAGACCTTTGGCACCTGTAATACTCAGGGGTGTAGCGGCGACGAGCATCAAAAAACCACCGGCACCAGCGTGGCGGTCGGCTGGCAGAACGATCGCTGGTCAGGGGACATCGGGACCACGCCGATGGGCTTTGAGGTGGTCGACTGGGTCGGCGGGCTGGCCTACAGCAATGACTGGAACCACATTGGCTGGACGTTGGCGGCTTCGCGTCGTCCGATTTCCAGCTCATTGCTGGCGTTTGGCGGCACCAAGGATCCGAACACCGGCACCACCTGGGGCGGCGTACGCGCCACCGGGGTCAGCCTGAGCGGCAGCTACGATCGTGGCGAGGCTCATGGCGTCTGGGCCGATCTCAGCGCACATCAGTTGACCGGCAAAAACGTTGAGGATAACCAACGTGAACGCTTTATGGCCGGTTATTATTACAAGCTGATCAATGAAGATAACCGTCGCGTCACCGTCGGGCTGAACACCATGCTGTGGCACTATCAGAAGGATTTGAGCGGTTACTCTCTCGGCCAGGGGGGCTATTACAGTCCGCAGCAATATATGTCGCTGGCGGTGCCGGTCAATTATCGCCAGCGGACCGAGAACTGGTCATGGGAGCTGGGTGGGTCGGTGTCGTTGTCCCATTCGAAAACCAACAGTCAGCAACGTTATCCGCTACAAGGGCTGATCCCGGACTCGCTGCCGGACAAGTTTGCGGTAGAGGACGGCAGTTCCTCTTCCGGTGTCGGTTATACCCTGCGGGCGATTGTCGAGCGACGTCTCAGTTCACACTGGACGCTGGGTGCCGGGCTTGATATCCAGCAGGCGAAAGACTATACGCCAAGCCACGCATTGATTTATCTGCGCTATTCGATGGCCGGTTGGCAAGGCGACCTGGATTTACCGCCGCAGCCGCTGACGCCATACGCCGATTTCAAATAGCCCAACTCAGGTAGATTCAGAGTGTCGGCACAGGGTAGTTTTGCTACCCTGTGTGAGTTTGGTATGTAGCCTGAGATACCCGGACCTGACGCACCGAGGTGCGCTATCACTAATAACCGGCTTTGTAAGTCGCGTTTCATTAGGAAAAGACTGAAACCCGCGGTTTTCTTGGTTTTGTCCTGGGTATGGCAAGATAAAAACAGCTAACGATCGAGTATACTCAGACCGGTCCGAGGGATGGGTATTATTCATCCCTTTTTTATTTCAGCCCGAATTAGCGGAGAGCAGGTTTGCGGGTCAGGCGTTCATTAACGATTAAACAGATGGCAACGGTTTCCGGCGTGGCGCTGGTGACAATCTGTATCTTTATCGTGATCCAGTTATTCCATTTTGTGCAGCAGCGCAGGGATGACTATGCCCAGCAACTGGAAAATATTGCTCATTCCGTCCGCCAGCCGCTGGCGGAGGCCGTGCTGCGCATGGACGTGCCGGAAACCAAGCGGGTGCTGAACACCCTGCTGCCGGTAGGTATTCTGAGCCGGGCGGATATTGTTCTGCCGAATGAATTCCAGGCATTACACGCCAATTTTCCGCCAGAGCGCCCGGTACCGACGCTGATTGCCCGCCTGTTCGAGCTGCCAATCCAGATTTCCGTGCCGCTCTATTCGCTGGAGCGCGTGCCGGCCAACCCGCAGCCGCTGGCTTATCTGGTGCTGCAGGCCGACTCGTTCCGCATGTACCAATTCATTCTCAGCATTCTGTCGACCATGTTATCGACCTATTTGCTGCTGGCGCTGATCCTGTCGGTTTCTATCAGCTGGTGTATGAACCGGCTGATGGTGCATCCGTTACGTGCAATGGCCAAAGAGCTGGAAAATATTTCCCAGGAAGAAGCGCCATACCATCAACTGATGTTGCCGGTACTGCACCAGGACGATGAGCTGGGGCTGTTGGTGCGCAACTACAACCGCAATCAGCAGCGGCTGGCCAAAGCCTATGCCGAAATGAGCCGCATGAGCACCCATCATCCGGTCACCGAGTTGCCAAATCAGGCGCTGTTTACTGCCCTGCTGGAGCAGCATATTGCTTCCAGCCTGCGGCCTGAGCGTTTTAATTTGCTGGTTATCGGCATTGAAACCCTGCATGAAGCTTCCGGTGTGCTCAACCCGGCCATGCGTGAAGCGCTGCTGTTGACGCTGGCGAAGAAGCTGCGTGAGTGCATCGATGAAAACGGCGTGCTGGCGCAGCTGAGCAAAACCGAGTTTGCCATTTTGGCCAAAGGTGTTGAGCGGCCGTTCCACGCCATGCAATTGGCGCGTCGGATCATGGCACAGATTAATGCGCCGCTGAGCCTGCAGGATATGCCGCTGCGACCCAGCGCCAGCATCGGTATCGCTCACTATCTTAATCCGGGGGAAAGTGCGGAACAGCTACTGCGCAGTGCCACCTCGGCGATGATGTCGGCGCATCGTGAAGGTAAAAATCAGGTGTTTTTCTTCGAACCCAGCCTGACGGAGCGTACGCAGAAACGACTGACGCAGGAAAGTGAAATCCTGCAAGCCATCGAGCAGCGCCGCTTCACCCTGTTTTTGCAGCCGCAGGTCGATATGCAATCCAACGAGGTGATCGGTGCCGAGGCCCTGCTGCGCTGGCAGCAGTATGACGGCAGCTTTACCCTGCCGGCCGAGGTGATTCCGTTAGCCGAGGAGTTGGGTGTGATTGTGCCGCTCGGCAACTGGGTGCTGGAAGAGGCTTGCCTGATCCTGGCTGATTGGCAGGCGCGAGGCATTACGCTGCCGCTGGCGGTCAATGTGTCACCGATCCAGATGAAGCATGAAGATTTTATTCCACACCTGAAGAGCCTGTTGGCGCAGTATCAGATTGACCCGCGCAAACTGTTGCTGGAAATTACCGAAACGGTGCGTATTGACGATCTCGATCGTGCATTGGCGCTGTTGCGGGAGTTGCACGATTTGGGGCTTTCCATTGCGCTGGATGATTTTGGCATGGGGTATTCCAGTCTTAATTACCTCAACCGGTTGAAATGCCTGCCGATCGATTTGATTAAAATCGACAAGAGCTTTATTCAGGGTCTGCCGACGGACGACGCCATGGTACGTATTGTCAGTTCGATTTCTGAAGTACTGGCGTTGCCAGTGATGGCCGAAGGCGTCGAAAACGCCGGTCAGCGTGACTGGCTGTTGCAGCACGGTATTCATAGCGGCCAGGGCTTCCTGTTTGCTCGTCCGTTACCGCGCAGTGAGTTTGAAGCCGAGTTTTGCCGGCCTTCGGCCTGATCCGCCTTTTGCTTTCCGTCTGGGCGACATCCGCGTCGCCCGCTAACCCCGTCCGAAAACCGCCAGTGGTTCCTACCTCTTTTGCGTTAGTGCAAACAATGGGTTACGCAATTTACAGCCTTGCATTCGGGCTGGCGCGTTTCAGCTCTTAAATTCGTATCAACATGTATCTATTGGTGCAACAAATTATTTCCATGTTGTTAGGTGGGTGTTATTTTCCGCGCAAGCGATGAACAGGCGAGATAACTAGACTACCGCCTGGTGCGTGTCTTCCCCCCCAAAGGATGTTCATATGAAACTCACTATCTTTAAGAGCCTCTATTTTCAGGTGCTGACAGCGATTACGCTGGGCGTCCTGCTTGGCCATTTCTACCCTGACATTGGCGCGCAGATGAAACCTCTGGGCGATGGATTCGTCAAACTGATTAAAATGATCATCGCTCCGGTGATCTTCTGTACCGTGGTGACCGGTATCGCGGGCATGGAGAGCATGAAGGCCGTGGGCCGTACCGGTGCGATTGCACTGCTCTATTTTGAAATTGTCAGCACCATTGCGTTGCTGATTGGTTTGCTGATCGTCAACCTGGTACAACCGGGTGCCGGGATGAACATCGACCCCGGCACGCTGGATGCCAAAGCGGTGGCCGTCTACGCCGAACAAGCCCAGCAGCAAGGTATTATCCCGTTCTTGCTGGACATCATCCCCGGTAGCGTGATCGGTGCCTTCGCCAGCGGCAATATTCTGCAGGTGCTGCTGTTTGCCGTGCTGTTCGGTTTTGCCCTGCATCGCCTGGGCGATAAGGGCCAACTGATCTTCAATGTGATTGAAAGCTTCTCCCGCGTGATCTTCGGCATCATCAATATGATTATGCGCCTGGCGCCGTTGGGGGCCTTTGGGGCCATGGCGTTCACCATAGGTAAATATGGCGTGGGCTCGCTGCTGCAGCTCGGTCAGCTGATCGCCTGCTTCTATCTCACCTGTGTTCTGTTCGTGGTGGTGGTGCTGGGCTCGATTGCCCGCGCCAACGGCTTCAGCATTTTCAAGTTTGTTCGCTATATAAGAGAAGAGTTGTTGATCGTGCTCGGGACCTCTTCTTCCGAGTCGGTACTGCCACGCATGCTCGACAAGATGGAAAAACTGGGCTGTAAAAAATCGGTGGTGGGTCTGGTTATTCCGACCGGCTATTCCTTTAACCTGGACGGCACCTCAATCTACCTGACCATGGCCGCGGTGTTTATCGCGCAGGCGACCAACACCCATATGGATATTATCCATCAGGTAACTCTGCTGGTAGTGTTGTTGCTGTCTTCGAAAGGGGCTGCAGGGGTGACCGGCAGTGGCTTTATCGTGCTGGCCGCCACCATTTCCGCCGTCGGTCATCTGCCGCTGGCCGGTCTGGCGCTGATTTTGGGCATCGACCGCTTTATGTCCGAAGCCCGTGCGCTGACCAACCTGGTCGGTAACGGTGTGGCTACGGTGGTGGTGGCCAAATGGTGTAAACAGCTGGATGAAAAACAGCTGCATGACACCCTGTCCAACAAGTCTGGAACAGGTGCCGATAAAACGCTGCCTTCAGCCTGATTTTATCCTCAAATCACCGGTTGCCACGGCAATCGGTGATGTTTTATCCCCCCGCGTAATGATTTCTTGCATTAAAAATTCGGTTATCCATTATTTTTCACACTAATGAGTGACATCCGCAAAGGCGCGCGGTCTAACTCGATGGTACACTTTCTGCTTTCCGCCCCACTGTGAAACTCAGGGCGTTTTGTTTGTAGGCTGTTGGTTGCAGCCTAATATTCCGGTGAATGGAATATCCGCATTTGCATAAAGAAATTGGATATACCCTATGAATTTCAAGTTGCAGCTAGGCGGCCAGCTCGCTCATCCTCAGGCGCTTACTTGAGTAAGTAACTGAGGTGAGCGAGTGCAGTTAACAACGCTGCAACTTGAAAGGCGACGGGTATAGTTATTAAGTAGGGGTTCACATGCAGGGCACCAGAATTCATCTCATAGCAGGTGGGCTGCTGTTGGCTGCAGCCAACAGCAGCGTGCAGGCTGAAGCACTACAACCCGATCCTGCCTGGCAGCAGGGGGCGTTGGCCAACGGGTTTTCATGGCAGATATTAGACACACCGCAGCGGCCGAGCGATCGCGTCGAGCTGCGGTTGATGGTTAACACCGGCTCTTTAGTGGAGTCTTCACAGCAGATTGGCTTCGCCCATCTGCTGCCGCGCCTGTCGTTGGCGCGCAGCGAAAGCTTTACGCCACCGCAACTGCGTTCACTGTGGCAACAAAGCGTAGACAGCGACCGGCCTCTGCCGCCGGCCATCAGTTCTTATGACTTCACCATTTATAATCTCAGTTTACCGAATAACCGCCCAGATCTGCTGAAAGAAGCGCTGGCGTGGCTTTCCGATACCACCGGCAAGCTGGCTATCGATGAACATACGGTGCATGCGGTGGTCAACTCCAGCGTCGATCCGGTTGGCACTTTCCCACCGAATCCCAAAGATGCCTGGTGGCGCTATCGCCTGAAAGGCTCGACGATGCTGGCGCACGATCCGGCCCAGCCACCCAAGCGACCGGTGAATGTTGATCAACTGAAGAAATTCTACCAGCAGTGGTACACCCCGGACGCGATGACGCTGTATGTGGTGGGCAAGGTAGACAGTCGTAGCCTGAGCGAGCAAATCAACAAAGCCTTCTCGCCGCTGCAAGGCAAGCGTGAAACGCCGGCCCTGATGCCAACGCTGACCTCACTGCCACCGCAGCCGGTCAGCCTGATCAGCGAGCAGGTGAAACAGGATACGCTGTCGATCATGTGGGATGCACCCTGGCACCCGATCCGTGACTCGCAAAATCTGAGCCGCTATTGGCGCGGTGACATGGCTCGCGAAGCGCTGTTCTGGCATCTCCAGCAGGTGCTGGACAAAAGTGACCAGAAAAACCTGCATCTGGGCTTCGATTGCCGCGTGCAATACCAACGTGCCCAATGTGCCATCCATCTGGACACGCCAAACAACAACCTGAACAACAGCCTGGGCTTTATCGCCCGCGAGTTGGCTAACGTGCGTAATAACGGGTTGTCGCAAGACGAGTTTAACGCCCTGCTGGCGCAGAAAAACGATCAACTCAGCAAGCTGTTTGCCACCTATGCCCGCACCGATACGGACGTGTTGATGAGCCAGCGCTTGCGCTCGCAACAGAGCGGCGTGGTGGATATCGCACCGGAGCAGTATCAAAAACTGCGTCAGGAGTTCCTGAGTGGATTGACGCTGGAAGCGCTGAACCAGGAGCTGAAACTTCAGCTTTCGCAAGATGCGACCCTGGTGCTGATGCAGCCGAAAGGCGAGCCAGAGATGAGCATGAAGCAGTTACAGGAAACCTATAACGGCATTATGTCCCCGGCACCTGCCGTGGTATCGGAAGAAGTCAAACCCACCGATACCGCTCCAGCGCCGGAGACCAGCGCACAGTAAGAACAGTAAGAATAGGGGGGCGCAAGCCCCCTCAATCAACTGCGGTACAGCACTTTGATGATGTGGTAGCCGAACTGGGTTTTTACCGGGCCGTAGGGCTTGAGCAGTGGAATGCTGAATACTGCCTTATCGAAGGCCGGCACCATGGTGCCCTTGTTGAACTCGCCCAAAGAACCGCCATTGCGTTTTGATGGGCAAGTTGAATATTTGCGTGCCAGGGTGTCAAAGCTGACACCGCGTTTAAGCTTGGCCAACAGTTCATCGGCCAGTTTTTCGTTATCTACCAGAATGTGCAGGGCGCACGCCGTCTTTGCCATGGTATTGCCTTTATCGATACAGAAATTGCGCTGATTATACCCGTTAAATCTCGTCGACGCTTTCTGCTACAATCCTCTCCTACGTTATAAAGTCGAGCAATAAAGCGCCATGCGATTAAACCCCAGCCAACAACAAGCCGTCGAATTCGTTACCGGGCCCTGCCTGGTGCTGGCCGGTGCCGGTTCCGGCAAGACGCGCGTCATCACCAACAAAATCGCTCACCTGATCCACAACAGTGGTTATCAGGCGCGACACATCGCCGCCGTGACCTTTACCAATAAGGCCGCGCGTGAGATGAAGGAGCGTGTGGCGCAAACCATGGGGCGCAAAGAAGCACGCGGACTGATGATTTCCACTTTCCACACGCTGGGGCTGGAAATCATCAAACGTGAATATGTCGCGCTGGGGATGAAGTCCAACTTCTCACTTTTCGACGATCAGGATCAGCTGGCGCTGTTGAAAGAACTGACCGAGAAATGGCTGGAGAATGACAAAACGCTGGTGGCACAGCTGATTTCTACCATCTCCAACTGGAAGAATGACCTGGTCGATCCCCAGAAGGCAATGGAGCTGGCGCGTTCAGAACGCGACAAGCTGTTCGCGCATTGCTATGGCCTGTATCACGCGCATATGCGTGCCTGTAACGTGCTGGATTTCGACGATTTGATCCTGCTGCCGACCCTGCTATTGCAGCGCAATGAAGAAGTACGCGAACGCTGGCAGCAGCGTATTCGCTACCTGTTGGTGGATGAATATCAGGACACCAACACCAGTCAGTACGAGCTGGTGAAACTGCTGGTGGGTAACCGCGCGCGTTTCACCGTGGTGGGGGACGACGACCAGTCGATTTACTCCTGGCGTGGTGCGCGTCCGCAGAACCTGGTGCTGTTGAAGGAAGACTTTCCGGCGCTGCAGGTGATTAAGCTGGAGCAGAATTACCGCTCCAGCGAGCGTATCCTGAAGGCGGCGAATATCCTGATCGCCAATAACCCGCACGTATTTGAAAAACGGCTGTTTTCCGAGCTGGGCTACGGTGAAGAGCTAAAAGTGGTGACCGCCAACAATGAGGATCATGAGGCCGAGCGCGTTGTCGGGGAGCTGATTGCCCATCACTTCGTGAAGAAAACCAACTACGGCGATTATGCGATCCTTTATCGTGGTAACCATCAGTCACGGCTGTTTGAAAAAATGCTGATGCAAAACCGCATTCCTTACAAAATCTCCGGTGGCACCTCGTTTTTCTCGCGGCCGGAAATCAAGGATCTGCTGGCCTACCTGCGTGTTCTGACTAACCAGGATGATGACAGCGCGTTCCTGCGTATCGTTAACACGCCAAAGCGTGAGATTGGCCCGGCAACGCTGCAAAAGCTGGGAGAATGGGCCAATCAACGTAACAAAAGCCTGTTCCGCGCCAGTTTCGATCTCGGCCTGAGCCAGCACCTGACCGGTCGTGGATTAGAGTCGCTGCAACGCTTCACTCACTGGCTGGACGGTATTGCCCAACTGGCGGAGCGTGAACCGATAGCCGCGGTGCGCGATCTGATCCACGGCGTAGATTACGAAAGTTGGCTGTTTGAAACCTCACCCAGCCCGAAAGCCGCTGAAATGCGCATGAAAAACGTCAATACCCTGTTCGGCTGGATGACGGAAATGCTCGAAGGCAGCGAGCTGGATGAGCCCATGACGCTGACCCAGGTGGTCACGCGCTTTACCCTGCGCGACATGATGGAACGCGGCGAAAGCGATGAGGAACTGGACCAGGTGCAGTTGATGACGCTGCACGCCTCCAAAGGGCTGGAGTTCCCTTATGTGTTCCTGGTGGGAATGGAAGAGGGGTTACTGCCGCATCAGAGCAGCATTGACGAGGATAACGTCGATGAAGAGCGGCGTTTGGCCTATGTGGGGATCACCCGTGCCCAAAAAGAGCTGATTTTCACCCTGTGTCGCGAACGCCGCCAATATGGTGAGCTGGTGCGGCCGGAGCCAAGTCGCTTCTTGTTGGAGCTACCACAGGATGACCTGGCGTGGGAAAGTGAACGTAAGGTGGTCAGTCCGCAAGAACGGATGCAAAAAGGTCAAAGCCATCTGGCGAATATTCGCGCCCAGTTGGCCAAGGCTAAAGGCGGAAGTTAAAAGTAAGGGCGCGGTTAGCGCCCTTGTCATATCAACGTTGTTCTTCCAGTATCAACGGCCAATGAACATAGCTTTGCCAATGACTTTCCTGATCCAGCAACTCTGCCCGTAGCGGGTGCTGTTCCAGCCAACCCGGCGGCAGGATCACCGTCAGTTCATCATCATTATTGGCACGCAGGCGTACCGCCGGCAGCGTATCGTCGCGGCGACGGCTGGCAAAGATGATGGCCAGGCGCAAAATCCGGCATAAACGTTGCGCCGTTCGCGGCGGCAGGGCGTTTTGCTGGCTCAGCAGTGGCAGATCGATAGTGTTGCTCTGGTTTTGCAGCAGGGTGGCCAGCAGTTTTTTCTGTGCCGGGGTGAAACCGGGTAAATCCAGATGGCGAATCAGGTAGGCGGCGTGTTGCGGCGCCTGTTTGAAATCAACGCTGAGGCCGATTTCGTGGATCAGACAGGCGCTGTGCAATAACTCGCGACATCGCGTATCCAATTGCCATTCATTGCTCACCTGCTGTGAGAAGTTGGCAGCCAACTGACTGACGCGTTCGGCCTGCTCGGTATCCAACAGGTAACGTCGTTGCAGGTTGCGAATGGTACGGCTGCGGATGTCCTGTTCGACCGGCAGATGCAGCATGCCGTAGACCAGTCCTTCGCGCAGTGCGCCGCCGGCCAGCATCATGCTTTCGATGCCCAGTTCCTGGAAAATCGCCAGCAGGATCGACAGCCCGCTTGGGAACACCAGAGCGCGCTCCAGCGTCAGTCCTTCAATTTCCAACTCTTCCAGCTTGCCGCATTGAATGGCGCGCTGTTTCAACTGGCGTAGTTTGGACAGGGTGATACGTTCATCCATACCCTGTGCCACCATGATTTCCTGCAGCGCCTGGACGGTGCCGGAAGCGCCGACGCAGATTTGCCAGCCGTGCTGACGCAGCTGTGGCGCGATGGGACGCACCATTTCACGCGCAGCCTGTTCGGCCCGCTCGAAATTCTCCAGCCCCAGATTGCGATCGCTGAAGAACCGTTCCAGCCAGGTGACACAACCCATCGACAGGCTGTACAGTTGAGCCGCCTGTGCGCCGGTACCGGTGACCAGTTCGGTGCTGCCGCCGCCGATATCGACCACTAAACGCTGGTCCGGACCGCCGGTGGTATGGGCAACGCCGTGGTAGATCAGCCGTGCTTCTTCCTCACCGCTGATCACCTGGATCGGGCAGCCGAGAATTTGTTCTGCGGTTTGCAGAAACTCATCGGCATTGGACGCCAGACGCAGCGTGGCCGTGGCGACCACTCGGATCTGTGCGCGTGGAATGTCCTGCAGGCGTTCGGAGAACAACTTCAGGCATTGCCAGCCGCGCTGCATGGCTTCATGCGACAGGAGATTGTTTTGATCCAGCCCGGCCGCCAGACGCACCTTGCGCTTGATGCGCGCCAAAGTCTGAATACTGCCGGCCACCTCGCGCACCACCAACATGTGGAAGCTGTTGGAGCCAAGGTCGATAGCGGCATAAAGTGCGCTGGAACTGAGCATGGTCTATCAGCCTGAACGTTTACGGTTACTGCGTGGCGCGCCGCCACGACGTGGCGCGGAGTTACGGCGTGGGCCGTTGCCGCCGCGTGGGCGTGCCAGGCGTTTCGGCGCAGGCAGGTCACTCATTAACGCATCGCTGTTGTACTTGCTCACCGGAATGCTGTGGCCGGTGTAGGTTTCGATCGCCGGCAGGTTGAGCGCGTATTCTTCGCAAGCCAGGCTGATGGAATGACCGCTTTCGCCGGCACGGCCGGTACGACCGATACGGTGAACGTAGTCTTCGCAGTCGTCAGGCAAGTCGTAGTTGAAGACGTGGGTAACCAACGGAATGTGCAGACCGCGAGCGGCGACGTCGGTGGCGACCAGAATATCGAGGTTGCCCTTGGTGAAGTCATCGAGAATACGCAGGCGTTTTTTCTGCGCCACATCGCCGGTCAACAGGCCTACGCGGTGACCATCGGCAGCCAGATGGCCCCAAACGTCTTCACAGCGGTGCTTGGTGTTGGCGAAGATGATGCAGCGGTCAGGCCACTCTTCTTCGATCAACGTCTGCAGCAGACGCATTTTTTCTTCGTTGGACGGGTAGAACAATTCTTCTTTAATGCGGTGGCCGGTTTTCTGTTCCGGTTCCACTTCAACATATTCAGCGTTGTTCATCTGCTCGAAAGCCAGTTCGCGTACGCGATAGGACAGGGTGGCAGAGAACAGCATGTTCAGGCGTTGATCGACCGCAGGCATGCGGCGGAACAACCAGCGAATGTCTTTGATAAAGCCCAGATCGTACATGCGGTCGGCTTCATCCAGCACCACAACCTGGATCGCGCCCAGATCGATATAGTTCTGTTTGGCGTAATCAATTAAACGACCGGTAGTCCCCACCAGGATATCCACGCCGCTTTCCAGCACTTTCAGCTGTTTGTCGTAGCCATCGCCGCCGTACGCCAGACCCATTTTCAGGCCGGTGGACTGGGACAGGGCTTCCGCATCGGAGTGGATCTGCACCGCGAGTTCACGCGTTGGCGCCATGATCAAGGCGCGCGGCTGATTGATCTTGCGATCCTGTTTCGCCGGGTGAGAAAGCAAATAGTGAAAAGTAGACGTTAAAAATGCCAACGTCTTTCCGGTACCGGTTTGCGCCTGACCTGCAACGTCACGCCCAGAGAGCGTGAGCGGCAATGCTAACGCCTGGATAGGCGTGCAATGTTGAAACCCTTTCTTTTCAAGGGCTTCAAGGACTAACGGGTGCAGGGCGAAGTCGGAAAACTTCTGTTCGGTCAAGTGTGTTTTGCTCATAGTGTGGTAGAATATCAGCTAACTATTGCTTTACGAAAGCGTATCCGGTGAAATAAAGTCACCTTAGGTTGGTTAATGCTACACCAACAAGGTAGACACAATCCTTTGGAGTAGAACATGAGCGATAAAATTATTCACCTGACTGACGGCAGCTTCGACACCGACGTGCTGAAAGCTGAAGGGCCAATCCTGGTCGATTTCTGGGCTGAATGGTGTGGGCCGTGCAAGATGATTGCTCCGATTCTGGATGAGATTGCCGATGAGTTCGAAGGCAAACTGACCATCACCAAGCTGAATATCGACCAGAACCCGGCAACCGCACCCAAGTACGGTATCCGTGGTATCCCTACGCTGTTGCTGTTCAAGAACGGTGAAGTGGCCGCGACCAAGGTTGGTGCGCTGTCCAAAGGTCAGCTCAAAGATTTCCTTAACGCGAATCTGTAATCGGGCGGGAAGCCCTATACCCAATGGATGTGATGCGGCGGCTAAAAACGCTGCCGCGTGAGAGACAACGGGGATATACAGGCGTCTGGCGGGGATGTTCAATTCACCGCTAGACGCCTGCCAAGAAGCGTGTTAAGTTTAACCATACTGCATATAGAACTTGCCCGAAGTTTTAAATCTAAAGAGTCTAAATCTAAAGCTTTACTCTATGTTGAACCGCTGGCGTTGAAAGAAAAAATGAACTCAGCCCGCGTTTTAGCAATCAAACGGTTTTGCAAAATCAATTTTAAGGTACCTTCGATCTTAAACCGTCAATGCGCGCGTCCTCTGTAAGCCATTTCTTACCGTGACGGCTCAGCGCCCGGTGATCGAACGTCCAGTAAACAGGCACGAATATCCAATGGATTTCAAGGTGTGGCCAGTCGGCAACCGAAAGCGTCTTCGCAGCTTAGTCCGCTAAGTTTTGGGATGAACAAGGGAAGCCAACGCAACCACCAGAAAGCCGGAAGAGATATCCCGCTGCCATACCATTCACGATGTAAGTTCGAGACATACCCCGAGTTTAAGAACCCACCACTATGAATCTTACCGAATTAAAGAATACGCCGGTTTCTGAGCTGATTACTCTCGGCGAAAATATGGGGCTGGAAAACCTTGCCCGCATGCGCAAGCAGGACATTATCTTCTCTATCCTTAAGCAACATGCGAAAAGTGGAGAAGATATCTTCGGCGATGGCGTGTTGGAGATATTGCAGGATGGATTTGGTTTCCTCCGTTCCGGAGACAGCTCCTACCTTGCAGGCCCCGACGACATCTATGTATCCCCTAGCCAAATCCGCCGTTTTAACCTCCGTACAGGTGACTCCGTTTCCGGTAAGATTCGTCCGCCAAAAGAAGGCGAGCGCTACTTTGCCCTGTTGAAAGTTAACGAAGTTAACTACGACAAACCGGAAAACGCCCGTAGCAAGATCCTGTTCGAGAACCTGACCCCACTGCATGCCAACTCCCGTCTGCGGATGGAACGCGGCAACGGCTCAACCGAAGACCTGACAGCACGCGTGCTGGATCTGGCTTCGCCGATTGGTCGTGGTCAGCGTGGTCTGATTGTTGCCCCGCCGAAAGCCGGTAAAACCATGCTGCTGCAGAACATTGCGCAGAGCATCGCTTACAACCATCCAGACTGCGTGCTGATGGTACTGCTGATCGACGAACGTCCGGAAGAAGTGACCGAGATGCAGCGTTTGGTGAAGGGCGAAGTTATCGCTTCTACCTTTGACGAGCCGGCATCTCGCCACGTTCAGGTTGCAGAAATGGTGATCGAGAAGGCCAAGCGCCTGGTTGAACACAAGAAAGACGTGATCATCCTGCTCGACTCCATCACTCGTCTGGCGCGTGCCTACAACACCGTTGTACCGGCTTCCGGTAAAGTGTTGACCGGTGGTGTGGATGCCAACGCCCTGCATCGTCCCAAGCGTTTCTTCGGTGCGGCACGTAACGTTGAGGAAGGCGGCAGCCTGACCATCATCGCTACCGCGCTGGTCGATACCGGGTCGAAAATGGACGAAGTTATCTACGAAGAGTTTAAAGGTACCGGCAACATGGAATTGCATCTGGCGCGTAAAATCGCCGAGAAGCGCGTATTCCCTGCTATCGACTACAACCGCTCTGGTACCCGTAAAGAAGAATTACTCACCACCTCTGAAGAACTGCAGAAAATGTGGATCCTGCGCAAAATCATTCACCCGATGGGCGAGATTGATGCGATGGAATTCCTCATTAACAAGTTGGCCATGACCAAGACCAACGATGAATTCTTCGATATGATGAAGCGCTCATAATGACGATGCGCTCATAATTGAGTAAATATTCCAAGAACGCCACGCCTAGTCGTGGCGTTTTTTGCTTTTGGAAGATACGATAAGTAACAGAAATGGAAACGTAAGTTATTTTCGTGACTTACTGAGAATTCATCTTATTTGCGGTCGGCGTTTCGTCGTTCGCGCATTGTTAGTGCCGAAACAGCGGGCAAATACGGTGGAATAAGAATGAATGGCTGTCGTCATAGGAAATGACTGAAAGGTAGCGGGATACCATGGCGCAACCTGTCGCCCGTGTTAAGCTGCCTTATCTTCTACAGAGATCTTGTTAACTGTGAACTTACTCACTATGAGTACTGAAATTCTATTTGTTTTCCTGTTTTCTTTGGCTTTTCTCTTTGTTGCCCGTAAAGCAGCAAAACGTATCGGTCTGGTTGATAAACCTAATTACCGCAAACGCCATCAGGGGTTGATCCCTCTGGTCGGGGGTATTTCTGTTTACGCCGGGCTGTGCTTTGCCTTCCTGATCTCTGACCAAACGATTGCGCATGGCAAACTCTACCTCGCTTGTGCGGGAATATTAGTGTTCGTTGGTGCTCTTGACGATCGTTTCGATATCAGCGTTAAAATTCGTGCGCTGGTTCAGGCACTGGTCGGCATCGCGATGATGGTCTTCGCCGGGCTTTACCTGCGCAGCTTTGGTCATGTGCTGGGCGACTGGGAAATGCTGCTGGGGCCGTTTGGCTACCTGGTCACGCTATTTGCCGTCTGGGCAGCCATCAACGCCTTTAACATGGTCGACGGCATTGATGGCTTACTGGGTGGCCTGTCGTGCGTGTCTTTCGGTGCGCTGGGCGTGTTGCTGTACCTGAGCGGTCATTCTGAATTGGCCTTCTGGTGCTTCGCAATGATAGCCGCCATCGTGCCTTATATTCTGCTTAACCTCGGCATTCTTGGCCGCCGGTATAAAGTGTTTATGGGGGATGCCGGCAGCACGCTGATCGGTTTCACTGCCATTTGGCTATTGCTGCAAAGTTCGCAGGGCAAAGCTCATTCCATCAATCCGGTTACCGCGTTGTGGATTATTGCCATCCCGCTGATGGACATGATTGCGATCATGTACCGCCGTTTACGCAAAGGGATGAGCCCTTTCTCTCCAGACCGCCAACACATTCACCATCTGATTATGCGCGCGGGCTTTACGCCCCGGCAGGCTTTCGTGTTGATTACCCTGGCGGCAGCCTTGCTGGCGGCCATCGGCGTGCTTGGCGAACGCCTTACTTTTATCCCTGAATGGGTTATGTTGGCATTATTCTTGCTTGCCTTCTTTTTATACGGTTACTGCATTAAACGCGCCTGGCGTGTTGCACGTTACATTAAGCGTATCAAGCGCCGTCTGCGGCGTTCGAACGGCAATAAGCAAGTATCTTAACCAGAGGCTTTTGGGCAGTGATGAATCCAGAAACAAGGTCTGACAAGAATATCCCGGCGGTGGATAACGAACTCGATATCCGCGGCCTGTGCTGCACCCTGTGGCGCGGTAAACCATGGATTATCGGTATTGCGGTGTTGTTCGCCGTGGTAGCACTGATGGTTTCCTACCTGGTGAAACAGGAGTGGAGTGCGACGGCGATTACCGACCGGCCAACAGTGAATGCGTTGGGGGGGTATTATTCCCAGCAACAATTCCTGCGCAATCTGGATGTGCGGACCATGCCGGCCGCCAGCACCGATCAACCCGGCATTGCTGACGAAGCCTATAATGAATTTATTATGCAGTTGGCGGCCTACGATACGCGTCGCGATTTCTGGCTGCAGAGCGATTATTACAAGCAGCGCCAGGAAGGCGATGCGGCTGCCGATGCGGCCTTGCTCGACGAACTGATTAACAATATTCAGTTCACGCCACGTGATGATAAAAAAGTGCCGAACGACGGCGTGAAGCTGACGGCGGAAACGGCGGCGGATGCCAACCGTTTGTTACGTCAATATGTGGCGTTCGCCAGCCACCGCGCTGCGCAGCATTTGAACGAAGAGATCCAGGGTGCCTGGGCGGCCCGTACCACCTCGATGAAGGCGCAGGTCAAGCGCCAGGAAGCGGTAGCGGCGGCAGTGTACAAGCGTGAATTGAATACCATTCAACAGGCGCTGAAAATTGCCGAGACGCAGGGTATCAGCCGGACTCAGACCGATACGCCGGCAGAGCAACTGCCGGACTCCGATCTGTTCCTGCTGGGCAAACCTATGCTGCAGGCGCGTTTGGAAGGGCTACAGGCTTCAGGGCCAACCTTCGATCTCGATTACGATCAAAATCGTGCGATGCTGTCGACATTGAACGTCGGCCCGACATTGGACGAGAAATTTCAGACTTACCGCTATTTGCGGACCCCGGAAGAACCGGTAAAACGTGATAGCCCACGGCGGATATTCTGGTTGATCATGTGGGGCGCGATGGGCGCTTTGGTTGGCGCAGGTGTTGCCCTGGTGCGTCGGCCGCGTAATTAAAAATAATATAATAATTCGCTGAAGGGCGCATAAGCGCCCAATTCGCAGGTACGCCTGCGGTTAACCGACCAAAAGAGATTCGCTGTGAAAGTGTTGACTGTTTTCGGCACCAGACCTGAAGCCATCAAAATGGCCCCGCTGGTACATGCCCTGGCTCAGGATGAAGCCTTTGAATCAAGAGTCTGCGTTACGGCACAGCATCGTGAGATGTTGGATCAGGTATTGCGGTTATTTGAGATAGTGCCTGATTACGACCTGAACATCATGAAGCCCGGCCAGGGATTGAGTGAGATCACCTGCCGTATTCTGGAAGGCCTGAAAGGCGTTCTTGAAGAATTCAAACCGGACGTGGTGCTGGTTCACGGTGATACCACCACCACGCTGGCGACCAGTTTGGCGGCGTTTTACCAGCGTATCCCGGTTGGACACGTAGAGGCAGGTCTGCGCACCGGCGATCTTTACTCCCCGTGGCCGGAAGAGGCTAACCGCAAGCTGACCGGCCATCTGGCGATGTACCATTTTGCCCCGACGGAAAATTCGCGTCAGAACCTGTTGCGCGAACTGATAGCGGACGATCATATCTTTGTCACCGGCAATACGGTGATTGACGCACTGTTCTGGGTACGCGATCGGGTGATGGGTGATGCTGCATTGCATGACAGCCTGTCACAGCGTTATCCGTTCCTGGATGCCGACAAAAAAATGATCCTGGTGACCGGCCACCGTCGTGAAAGTTTTGGCGGCGGGTTCGAGCGGATTTGCAGCGCGTTGGCTGAGATTGCCCGCACTCATCCCGATGTGCAGGTTGTGTACCCGGTGCATCTCAATCCCAACGTCAGCGAACCGGTCAACCGCATTCTGAAAGGGATTGATAACATCATCCTGATCGACCCGCAGGATTACTTGCCCTTTGTGTACCTGATGGCTAACGCTTATATGATCCTGACCGACTCGGGCGGTATTCAGGAAGAGGCTCCGTCATTGGGCAAACCGGTGCTGGTCATGCGCGATACCACCGAACGGCCAGAGGCGGTAGATTCGGGCACGGTACGTCTGGTGGGCACCGACGTGGCCAAAATTGTTGATGCGGTTACCCGGTTGCTGACGGACGAAAACGAATATCACGCCATGAGCCGGGCGCATAACCCTTACGGTGACGGGCATGCCTGCCAACGTATTCTCGAAGCTTTGAAGAATCATCAGGTGACACTATGAGTTTTAACACTATTTCGGTTATCGGCCTGGGTTATATCGGTCTGCCAACGGCGGCGGCGTTTGCCTCCCGCAAGAAAAAAGTGGTGGGCGTAGATGTTAACCAACATGCGGTAGATACCATTAATCGCGGTGCGATCCACATCGTTGAACCCGATCTGGATAAAGTGGTGAAAGACGCAGTCGACGGCGGCTATCTGCAGGCGGTGACCCAACCCCTGGCGGCAGATGCTTTCCTGATCGCGGTGCCAACGCCGTTTAAAGGCGACCACGAGCCGGATCTGGCCTATGTCGAAGCCGCGGCTAAATCCCTGGCACCGGTGCTGAAAAAGGGCGACCTGGTCATTCTGGAGTCCACCTCTCCGGTCGGCGCTACCGAGCAGATGGCGCAGTGGCTGGCCGAGGCGCGCAGCGATCTCAGCTTCCCGCAGCAGGCGGGTGAAGCCGCTGATGTGAACATCGCTTATTGCCCGGAGCGCGTTTTGCCAGGGCAGGTGATGGTTGAGCTGATTCAGAACGACCGTGTTATTGGCGGCATGACGCCAAAATGCTCGGAGCGCGCCAGCGCGTTGTACAAGATTTTCCTCGAAGGCGAGTGTGTGATTACCAATTCCCGCACTGCAGAGATGTGCAAACTGACCGAAAACAGCTTCCGCGATGTGAATATCGCCTTTGCCAATGAGCTGTCATTGATTTGCGCCGATCAGGGCATCAATGTCTGGGAACTGATCCGTTTGGCAAACCGCCATCCACGGGTGAATATCCTGCAGCCTGGTCCTGGCGTTGGCGGCCACTGCATCGCGGTCGATCCTTGGTTTATCGTGTCACAGAACCCGCAGCAGGCGCGTTTGATCCATACTGCGCGTCTGGTGAATGACGGAAAACCTTTGTGGGTGGTCGATCGCGTTAAGGCGGCGGTTGCCGACTGTCTGGCGGCGACCGACAAGCGTGCCTCAGAAGTGAAAATTGCCTGCTTTGGCCTGGCCTTCAAACCGAATATCGACGATCTGCGTGAAAGTCCGGCGGTGGAAGTGGCACATCTGATTGCCGATTGGCACGTGGGCGAGACGCTGGTCGTTGAGCCAAACGTGGAACAACTACCGAAATCATTGGCCGGCCACGTGACGCTGAAAGCGTTGCCAGAAGCGTTGCAGCAGGCGGATGTGCTCGTGATGCTGGTCGACCATAAGCAATTCAAGGCAATCAAGCCGGAAGAGATTACGCAATCCTGGATCGTGGATACCAAAGGGGTTTGGCGGTGAAACGTATTTTAGTCACTGGAGGCGCCGGCTTTATTGGCTCCGCGGTCGTGAGGCACATTATCGAAGCCACGCAGGACAGCGTCCTGGTGCTGGATAAACTCACCTATGCGGGCAATCTGGAGTCGCTTTCAGTGGTGGCCGATAACCCACGCTATTCGTTTGAACAGGTGGATATCTGCGATCGCGCGGCGTTGGATCGGGTGTTTGCCGAGTACCAGCCGGACGTGATCATGCATCTGGCGGCAGAAAGCCACGTTGACCGTTCTATCGACGGCCCGGCGGCATTTATTGAAACCAACGTGGTGGGCACCTACACCATGCTGGAGGCGGCACGCCATTATTGGCAGCCGCTGGACGCGAAGAAAAAGCAAAGCTTCCGTTTCCACCACATTTCCACCGACGAAGTGTATGGCGATCTGCACGGTACGGACGATTTGTTCACCGAAACCACGCCTTACTCGCCAAGTAGCCCGTATTCGGCCTCGAAGGCTTCCAGCGATCACCTGGTTCGCGCCTGGCTGCGTACCTACGGCCTGCCGACATTGGTTACCAACTGTTCCAATAACTACGGCCCGTATCACTTTCCTGAGAAGCTTATTCCGTTGGTGATCCTCAATGCCGTTGCCGGTAAACCTTTGCCGGTGTATGGCGACGGGGCGCAGGTGCGTGATTGGCTTTATGTGGAAGACCACGCTCGCGCGTTGTACCAGGTGGTTACCGAAGGTGTGATCGGCGAAACCTATAATATTGGCGGTCACAACGAGCGCAAGAATATTGAGGTGGTACAAACTATCTGCGATCTGCTGGAAGAGTTGGCTCCGAACAAGCCACAGGGTGTTGAGAAATACCGCGACCTGATTACTTACGTCAAGGATCGTCCGGGCCATGATATGCGCTACGCGATAGATGCCGGAAAAATTGACCGGGAGCTGGGCTGGCGTCCGCAGGAAACCTTTGAAAGCGGCATCCGCAAAACGGTTTCCTGGTATCTGAACAATGAAACCTGGTGGCGTCGCGTTCAGGACGGTTCCTATGCAGGTGAACGTTTAGGTTTATCCGACTAAATTTAGCTGGGCTGCCTCTCGAATGGTGGCCCTGCGGATTCTGGAGTGAGTATGAAAGGTATTATTCTGGCGGGCGGTTCCGGCACACGCTTACATCCGATTACCCGCGGCGTATCCAAGCAGCTATTACCTATTTACGACAAGCCGATGATTTACTATCCGCTGTCAGTTTTGATGCTGGCGGGTATCCGCGACATTTTAATCATCTCTACCCCAGAAGATTTGCCCTCATTCAAACGCTTATTGGGCAGCGGCGAAGAGTTCGGCATTAACCTCAGCTATGCCGAACAACCCAGCCCCGACGGCCTGGCGCAGGCATTTTTGATTGGCGAAGAATTCCTCGCCGGTGAGCCGAGCTGCCTGGTGCTGGGTGACAATATTTACTTTGGCCAAGGCTTTAGTCCGAAACTGAAGACGGTTGCCGCCCGTACGCAGGGCGCTACCGTGTTCGGTTATCAGGTCATGGATCCTGAGCGCTTTGGCGTGGTGGAGTTTGATGATAATTTCCGCGCGCTGTCGATTGAAGAAAAGCCGAAAGCGCCTAAATCCAATTGGGCGGTGACCGGGCTGTATTTCTACGACAGCCAGGTTGTGGAATTCGCCAAACAGGTGAAACCTTCGGAGCGCGGCGAGCTGGAGATCACCAGCATTAACCAGATGTACCTGGAGCGTGGCGAACTGACCGTCGAACTGCTGGGGCGCGGCTTCGCCTGGCTGGATACCGGCACTCATGACAGCCTGCTGGAAGCCAGCAGCTTTGTGCAGACGGTGGAAAAACGTCAGGGCTTTAAAATTGCCTGTCTGGAAGAAATTGCCTGGCGTAACGGCTGGCTGGACGATGAGGGCGTGAAACGCGCCGCACAATCGTTGCTGAAAACCGGTTATGGCAAATACCTGCTGGATCTGCTGCATGCCCGCCCACGCCAGTATTGAGCCCTTAGCCTGGGAAACAGAGTTTTTCGCCCTTAACAGCGCCAAACTCAACTTTTCTACGGCGGCTCCGATGCTCACCGAGGCTGAACTGGATGTCTACGCATTGGTGCAGGCCAAAATTCCGGCGCATCAAACTGCCTGGGCGGACGGTTTGGCTCGTTTAGGCTTCCAACTGGTTGAGGGTGAAGTCGATCTGGTGCTGAATCTCGGCGCGGAATGTGCATTACCTCATTCCGTGACGCCGCGGGCCATTCGCCCGGCGGTGCCGGCCGATATCCCGATGCTGCGTGAGGCGGCGGCCAGCGTGTTCACCTCCAGCCGTTTCCGCGCCCCCTGGTATCACTCCCAGGACAGCGGCCGTTTTTATGCTGAATGGATAGAAAAAGCGGTATTGGGAACCTTTGACCACCAATGCCTGTTGGCATTGGATCCTACCGGACAGCCGGAAGGCTTTGTCAGCCTGCGTGCACTGGGTGGCCAGGAGGCCCGAATCGGCCTGCTGGCGGCGTTCCCCGGCGCGGCAGGCAAAGGAATTGGCTCGCGACTGATGGCGGCAGCCATGGCAGAGTGCCGCCAAGGGGCGCTGCAGCGCCTGCGGGTTGCGACCCAGTTCGGTAACATCGCCGCACTGCGGCTCTATCAACGACAGGGTGCTGTTATTGAAAGCACCTCGTACTGGTTATACAGAGGAAGACATGATCCCATTTAACGCTCCACCGGTTGTTGGCACTGAACTTGACTATATGCAGGCTGCAATGAGCAGTGGCAAGCTGTGCGGTGACGGTGGCTTTACCCGTCGTTGCCAGCAGTGGATGGAGCAGCGGTTTGGCAGTCCGAAGGTGCTGTTGACGCCGTCCTGTACCGCCTCGCTGGAGATGGCGGCGATCCTGCTGGATATTCAGCCGGGCGATGAAGTGATCATGCCGAGCTTCACCTTTGTTTCAACCGCCAATGCCTTTGTGTTGCGTGGTGCCACCGTAGTGTTTGTCGACCTGCGTCCTGACACCATGAACATCGATGAAAGCAAGATTGAAGCGGCCATCACCGATAAGACCCGTGCCATTGTACCTGTGCATTACGCCGGTGTTGCCTGCGAGATGGACACCATCATGGCGCTGGCGGAAAAGTACAAATTGTATGTAGTTGAAGATGCCGCGCAGGGCGTGATGTCCACCTACAAGGGCAAAGCGCTGGGCACCATCGGCCATATTGGCTGCTTTAGCTTTCACGAAACCAAAAACTACACCGCAGGCGGTGAGGGCGGCGCCACGCTGATTAACGATCCGGCGCTGATTGATCGGGCGGAAGTCATTCGCGAGAAAGGCACCAACCGCAGCCAGTTCTTCCGTGGGCAGGTGGATAAGTACACCTGGCGCGATATCGGCTCCAGCTATCTGATGTCAGATCTGCAGGCCGCTTATCTGTGGGGGCAACTGGAAGCCGCCGAAGCTATCAACCAACGTCGTCTGGCGCTGTGGCAACAGTATTACGACAGCCTGCTGCCGTTAGCCGAGGCGGGCCGTATCGAGCTGCCGAGTATCCCGGCGGACTGCGTGCAGAATGCCCATATGTTCTATATCAAACTGCGCGATGTTGAAGACCGTACTGCGTTTATCGATTACATGAAAGAAGCCGAGATCATGACGGTGTTCCATTACATTCCTCTGCATGATTGCCCGGCGGGCGATCGCTTTGGCCGCTTTGCCGGGGAAGACCGTTTCACCAGCCAGGAGAGCGCGCGATTGGTACGTTTGCCGTTGTTCTACAATATGACTGATGTCACTCAGCGCACGGTGATCAATACCATTCTCAGCTTCTTCGCCTGATATGTCGCTGGCAAAAGCATCGATTTGGACCGCCGGCTCTACGCTTATCAAGATTGGCGTGGGGCTGTTGGTGGTGAAACTGCTGGCGGTGGCCTTTGGTCCCAGCGGGGTGGGGCAGGCGGGTAACTTCCGCCAGTTGATTACCGTGCTGGGCGTGCTGTCCGGTGCCGGGATTTTTAACGGCATCACAAAATACGTTGCCGAATACCATCAGGATCCGCAGCGGTTGAAACTGGCCGTCGGCACGGCGTCGACTATTGTGCTGGGGTTTTCCACGCTGTTGGCGCTGGTGTTCTTGTTCGCGGCCAAACCTATCAGTATCGGGCTGTTCGGCCATGCTGATTATGTTGGCGTGGTGCGGGCGGTGGCGTTCATTCAGATGGGTATTGCTTACGCCAACTTGTTTATGGCGGTGCTGAAGGGCTACCGCGATGCGATGGGCAATGCACTGTCGGTGATTGGCGGCAGCCTGATTGGCGTGGTGGCCTACTACCTGTGCTTCAGACTGGGCGGTTATGAAGGCGCCCTGGCGGGGTTGGCGTTGGTACCGGCATTGGTGGTATTTCCCGCCGGTTTTATGCTGTGGCGTCGCAAAACCCTGCCGCTGAGCTATTTGGCTCTGGCATGGGATAAGGCGCTGGCCAGCCATCTCGGCAAGTTCACCATTATGGCGTTGATCACTTCAGTGACGCTGCCGGTGGCCTATGTGATGATGCGTAACCTGCTGGCAAGCCATTACAGCTGGGAAGAGGTGGGGATTTGGCAGGGCGTCAGCAGCATTTCCGACGCGTATCTGCAGTTTATTACCGCCTCGTTCACCGTCTATCTGCTGCCAACGCTGTCGCGATTAAAGGAAAAAAGCGCTATCTCGCAGGAGATTGTGCGCTCACTAAAATTTGTGCTGCCAGCGGTGGCGGCGGCAAGTTTCACGGTCTGGTTGCTGCGCGATTTCGCCATCTGGCTGCTGTTTACGGACAAGTTCGTCGCGATGCGCGATCTGTTCGCCTGGCAACTGGTGGGGGATGTGCTGAAGGTTGGCGCTTATGTATTTGGCTACCTGGTTATTGCCAAGGCGTCGCTGCGTTTTTATATCCTGACCGAAGTCAGCCAGTTCTTGCTGTTGACGCTGTTTTCGCATTGGTTGATCCCTTTGCACGGCGCGCTGGGTGCGGCACAGGCCTACATGGCAACCTACATCGTGTATTTCACGCTCTGTAGCTGCGTATTTATTCTTTATCGTAGACGAGTATGACTACACTGATTCACGTACTGGGATCTGACATCCCGCATCACAATCAGACGGTGCTGCGTTTCTTCAACGACGTGTTGGCGAAGCGCCTGCCGTCCGATCAGACACGCCATTTCATGGTGGCTGCCAAAGATGCCGCCGCGTTAGGGCCGTTCCCCGAACTGAACCTTGAATGTCATCCGGATAAGAAAAGCCTGGCGATGGCGGTGATAGCCCGTGCTCAGGCCGATCGCGACCAGCGTTTCTTCTTCCATGGGCAGTTTAACCCGACGTTGTGGTTGGCATTGCTGAGCGGCAAAATCAAAGCCCATCAGGTCAGCTGGCATATCTGGGGTGCTGACCTGTATGAAGACGCCACCAGTTGGAAATTCCGCCTGTTCTATTTGCTGCGTCGTATTGCACAAGGCCGTGTTGGACGCGTGTTCGCCACCCGTGGTGATGTGATCCACTACCAGCAGCGACATGCGCGTGTGCCTGCCTCCCTGCTGTACTTCCCGACGCGGATGGATCCGGCATTGACCGGTATCAGCGTAGAGAAAAATCTGGCCGGGCCGATGACCATTCTGGTGGGCAACTCCGGCGATCGCACCAATCGGCACGTTGAGGCACTGAAAGCGATTCATCAGCAGTTTGGTGCGGATGTGCGCGTGATCCTGCCGATGGGCTATCCGGCCAACAACGAGGCTTATATTGAACAGGTCCGCACTGCCGGGCTGGAGTTGTTCAGTGCCAGGAACCTGCAGGTGCTGACGCAGCAGGTGGCGTTTGACGACTACCTGAACATTCTGCGCGAGTGCGACCTTGGCTACTTTATCTTTAACCGCCAGCAGGGGATCGGTACTCTTTGCCTGCTGATCCAGTTTGGCGTACCGTTCGTGCTGAGCCGGCAGAACCCGTTCTGGCAGGATCTGGCGGAGCAGCATCTGCCGGTGCTGTTCTACGGTGATTCGCTTGATGAGGCAGTAGTGCGTGAAGCGCAGCGCCAACTGGCGTCAGTGGACAAGCAGACGATCGCCTTCTTTAATCCCAACTATGTTGATGGCTGGCAACAGGCATTAGCCCTGGCTGCAGGGGATAACTCATGACGCTGGCGCAATTTGGCGGGTTATTTGTCGTCTACCTGATTGGTACGTTGTTTGTTCTGACGTTGACCTATCAGGAGTTTCGGCGCGTCCGCTTTAACTTCAACGTCTTCTTTTCGCTGTTGTATTTGCTGACGTTTTACTTCGGCTTCCCGCTGACCTGTCTGCTGGTGTTTCAGTTTGACGTTGAGGTGGTACCGGTCGAGTTCTTGCTGTACGCCATTCTCTCGGCCACCGCGTTTTATGCGATTTACTACGTCAGTTATAAAACCCGGCTGCGTAAGCGCAGCGTACAGCCGCGTAAACCGGTATTCAGCATGAACAGGGTTGAAACCCATCTGACCTGGATTTTACTGGCATTGGTGGCGATCGTTACCGTCGGCATTTTCTTTCTGCAAAACGGTTTCCTGCTGTTCAAGCTCAACTCTTACAGCCAGATTTTCTCCAGCGACGTGTCGGGTGTAGCGCTCAAACGGTTCTTCTATTTCTTCATTCCGGCGATGCTGGTGGTGTATTTCCTGAAGCAGGATCTGCGTGCCTGGTTCTTTTTCCTGGCGGCGACGGTGGCTTTTGGCATCCTCACCTATGTGATTGTTGGTGGCACCCGCGCCAATATCATTATCGCCTTCTCGCTGTTTCTGTTTATCGGTATCGTACGCGGCTGGATCTCGCTGTGGATGCTGGTGGCCGCCGGGGTGTTCGGCATTGTCGGCATGTTCTGGCTGGCGTTAAAGCGCTATAGCCTGGACGTCAGTGGCCCCGAGGCGTTTTATACCTTCCTGTATCTGACGCGTGACACCTTCTCGCCGTGGGAAAATTTGGCGCTGTTACTGCAAAACTACGACAAGATTGATTTCCAGGGATTGGCGCCGATAGTGCGTGATTTCTATGTGTTCATTCCGAGCTGGCTGTGGCCGGGCCGACCGGACACGGTGCTCAATACCGCCAACTATTTCACCTGGGAAGTGCTGGATAACCATTCTGGCCTGGCGATTTCACCGACGCTGATTGGTTCGCTGGTGGTGATGGGCGGCGCGTTGTTCATTCCTGTCGGCGCGATACTGGTGGGGATGATCATCAAATGGTTCGACTGGCTGTATGAGATGGGCAAAAGCGAGTCGAATCCTTATAAAGCCGCCATATTGCAGGGCTTCTGCTTTGGCGCGGTATTCAACATCATCGTATTGGCGCGAGAAGGGGTGGATTCCTTTGTCTCGCGGGTGGTGTTCTTCTGCCTCATTTTCGGCGCCTGTTTGCTGATGGCAAAATTGCTGTACTGGCTGTTTGATACTGCCGGATTGATTAAGGCGCGGGTGCAGCGTTCGCGAACGCTGCACCCGCCAGCTTCATCCGTACGTGTCGACGGCCTTTCGTAAGGGTAATATAAGATGGAAGCAAAAATCACGGTTCCCAAATATGAGCTGCGCGGTTTCAGCCTGTGGGGATTTCGCGATATGGCGCAGTGCATGGATTTTCTGTTCGACGGTGGCCACGTAAAGCGGGGCACGCTGGTTGCCATGAACGCCGAAAAAATCCTGACGGCGGAGCAGGACACTGAGCTGCATGCCTTGCTGGATGAGGCGGAGTACAAGTATGCCGACGGCATCAGCATGGTGCGGTCAATCCGGCGTAAATATCCGCATGCCGAAGTATCTCGCGTAGCCGGAGCCGACCTGTGGGAAGCGCTGATGCAACGCGCCGGCCGTGAGGGCACGCCGGTGTTCCTGATAGGCGGCAAGCCCTCGGTGCTGGCGGAAACCGAACAGAAGCTGCGCAGCCAGTGGAATGTGAATCTGGTCGGTAGCCAGGACGGTTATTTCAAGCCGGAACAACGTGAACCCTTGTTTGAACGCATCCGTGCCAGCGGGGCCGCTATAGTGACGGTCGCGATGGGATCGCCGAAACAGGAAATCCTGATGCGTGACAGCCGCAAGGTGCACCCGCAAGCGTTGTATATGGGCGTAGGCGGGACCTACGACGTCTTCACCGGGCATGTTAAGCGTGCGCCAAAGGTCTGGCAGAACCTCGGCCTGGAATGGCTCTACCGGCTGCTCAGCCAGCCGAGCCGCATCGGGCGCCAGCTCCGGTTGCTGAAGTTCGTGAGTTACTATTATCGCGGCAAGATGTAATCAAGGCGTTGGGGTGGAATATTCCGCCCCGACGCAATGAATTGTTCAATTAATCCACGTTATGGCTGATAAGCCAGCACTCCTATAACCTCAGTCCCTAAACCCACCCCCATTTATTCCATAAAGTTTTAAATTGCGGTTTGCTTATAGCGGCAAAATGCGAAACGATACCGCCCTGAAATTATCCCCAGCTGTTGGCGCCAGATGTGGCCGCATTGAACGACGTTTTTCTCCGCCGTAAGACCGTCCTATTACAAGCTGATGTCCGCCTGAGCGGCGGGAGATGATTTACGCTATTTTTCATTAAAACAATAACGACCGGTAACGGCCGGCATGCAGACACAATCAAAAGAATATTATCGAGGATTTATGCCACACACTGAAAAACCGCAAGGACTACACCGGGGGCTGGAAGCCCGGCATATCGAGCTGATTGCTCTGGGCGGCACCATTGGCGTCGGCCTGTTTATGGGGTCGGCCAGTACGCTGAAATGGGCGGGGCCGTCGGTATTATTGGCTTATATCATCGCCGGACTGTTCGTGTTCTTTATTATGCGTTCGATGGGCGAGATGCTGTTCCTTGAACCGGTCGCAGGCTCCTTTGCCGTTTATGCCCATAAATACATGAGTCCGTACTTTGGTTATCTGACCGCCTGGGGCTATTGGTTTATGTGGATTGCCGTTGGCATCTCGGAAATTACCGCCATTGGGGTCTACGTGCAGTTCTGGTTCCCGGAGATCCCGCAGTGGCTGCCGGCGCTGATCGCGGTGGCGATGGTCGCGCTGGCTAACGTGGCGGCGGTGCGCCTGTACGGAGAGCTGGAGTTTTGGTTTGCCATGATCAAGGTGACCACCATCATTGTGATGATTCTGGTCGGGCTGGGGGTGATCCTGTTTGGCTTTGGCAATGGGGGGCAGCCTATCGGCTTTGCTAACCTGACCGAGCACGGCGGCTTCTTTGCCGGCGGCTGGAAGGGCTTCCTGTTTGCGCTGTGTATTGTCGTGGCGTCCTATCAGGGGGTTGAGCTGGTCGGCATTACCGCCGGGGAGGCCAAGAACCCGCAGGTCACGCTGAAACGCGCAATTAACAACATCCTGTGGCGCATCCTTATCTTCTACGTCGGCGCCATTTTTGTCATTGTCACCATCTTCCCATGGAACGGTATCGGCACCACTGGCAGCCCATTCGTGCTGACCTTTGCCAAAATCGGCATCGTTGCCGCTGCCGGTATCATTAACTTTGTGGTGCTGACCGCTGCACTCTCTGGCTGTAATAGCGGTATGTATAGCGGGGGGCGCATGCTGTACGCGCTGGCCAAGAACCGTCAACTGCCTGCCTCGCTGACCAAGCTGTCTGCCAGCGGCGTGCCGGTGAACTGTATTGCCGTGACCATCGCCTGTCTGTTGGTCGGCTCTGGCCTGAATTATCTGATCCCCAATCCGCAGGCGGTGTTTGTCTATGTCTACAGCGCCAGCGTGCTGCCGGGTATGGTGCCGTGGTTTGTGGTGCTGATCAGCCAGCTGTATTTCCGCCGAGCCCATAAAGAAGCGATCAAAACCCACAGCTTTAAGTCGATTATGTTCCCCTATGTGAACTATCTGACCATCGCTTTCCTGGTCTGTGTGCTGATCGGCATGGGAATTAACCCGGATACTCGAATTTCTTTGTTGGTTGGGGCGATATTCCTGGCGGCAGTCAGCCTGTGCTACTTTGCTTTCGGTATGCACAAGAAACATCATCCGGCTGAAAAACGGACAGAAACCCAGCAATAACCAATGAAAAAGGGCTACGGATAGCCCTTTCTTGCGCAGGAGTGAGCAAAGCGTAATCAAACGCAACATTTCTGCGAAAAAGCACTAGACAGGATTGGGTTAAAACCGTAGTATCCCCTCCCGCAACGGCGCTATGCGCCCGTAGCTCAGCTGGATAGAGCGCTGCCCTCCGGAGGCAGAGGTCTCAGGTTCGAATCCTGTCGGGCGCACCATTAAGTTTGTGTGCAAGAGCTGCGGTGGTAGTATTACCGCGTGAAGTTAAGAAGTAATGGTGGCTATAGCTCAGTTGGTAGAGCCCTGGATTGTGATTCCAGTTGTCGTGGGTTCGAGTCCCATTAGCCACCCCACTTCCTAAGAGAAGTGAAGAATTGTAAGCTGTTTTGTGACTGTGCGAAGGTGGCGGAATTGGTAGACGCGCTAGCTTCAGGTGTTAGTGTTCTTACGGACGTGAGGGTTCAAGTCCCTCTCTTCGCACCACACACAAAATGTCTAATAAATTTAATATTTACATAGACATAAGCGATAAGATTCGGTAGTATCTGCAACAAGAAATCGGCGAGTAGCGCAGCTTGGTAGCGCAACTGGTTTGGGACCAGTGGGTCGGAGGTTCGAATCCTCTCTCGCCGACCACATTCAAGAAAACCCGCTTTTTAGCGGGTTTTTTTACGTCTGTAGTTTACAGGATGAGCACCTCCGAAGGAGGTTTGAGCCGAGCGCAGCGAGACAACGTTGCTTTAGCAACGGCCCGCAGGGCAGCATCGCAGATGCAGTAATCCTCTCTCGCCGACCACTTTCAGAAAAGCCCGTTCAGCAATGAACGGGCTTTTCGCTTTCGGCCATTCGGTAAACCTCAATTTTAACTTCCCCTGTCCTGCTGTCCTGCTGTCCTGCTTTTGGTTTCTGGGGGCGTGTTGGCTCTCAGCGACATCGGCATGGTGCATTGTCGTCAGGTTGAGACATATAACATAATGATTTAATAAGATAAAAATCACTTTGGCTTAAGTCGTCGTTATAAGGCGACATATCTGCTGGGGGCAGGGAGAGAGCGGGGTAGCACCCAATGAGAAGCACTTAATTCATTGTGACATTTAAATTTATTTAAATTCAATTGGTTAAATTATTTCATCCAAGCGAAACGACACTTTTCCCAAAGTTGGCACGCCAAGTGCAATATCTACCCTGTAGATGCTCATTCCACCTCTTATGTTTGCTTAGGCTTCATAAACCCTGGGAATGACGCAGAGCCGATTTAAGGTGCCTATTGCCCACCAGAACGATGTCAGCGTTGCTTGCAGCCGCAGACATCACACTCCGGGCATAACGTTGAGTGAGGCACCGCCCCTGTTGTCCTAGACCTGATTGCTTTTTTATACACTTGCCACCGCGGCAAGTGTTTTTTTTTGCCTGAACATAAGCGACAGGCGAAAAAAAACGCGGCAATCATGCCGCGTTTAGTTCACTCGGTAATACCGTTATGAATCGCCGTTCTGCTTCAGGGTCAACATCAGGCCTTCACGACGCATTTGGGCCGCTTCGTCCGAGCGGTGCAGCTTATCCAGCACGTCCGCCAACCAGGCGTAGTCGTAGGCATCCGGACGCTGTTTCAATGCTTCCCGGAATGCATCAGCAGCCTGTTGCCATTCGCCGTGTTTCATCAACAGCTGACCCAGCGTGCTGTTGAGCAGCGGTGTGGCACCATGCTGCTTCACCTGCTGGCGCAGCGCTTTCTCCAACTGTTGCGGATTGCCGGACTTCAGGCGCGGGATCAACAGCACCAGACGCTCATCGTACTGGCGCTTCAGGCTATCGAGCACGATTTCCTGCGCCAATTCATGGTCATTGCATTCGATCAGGTGATCCACCATCGCAATTTGCAGCGGAACCTCATGGCGAGTTTTGCGGCTCTGATCTTTCCACCAGCGTTTCAGACCCTCGCTGCCTTCATCCGCCATGGCCTGATTCATCAGGCCAATATAGGCCTGCTGCTGCAGGGCCTGCAGTTCAGCCTCGGTATGCAGGTTGATCTTGCTCATCGACGGCAGAATTTCCAGCAACGAGGCAAAAGCGCCGGTGCGCAGATAAGCCAGCTCGGCCAGACGCAACACTTCCGGGTGACGCGGTGCCTGGTTCAGCAGGCGATCTACCCCGTGGCGTGCGGCATGGTTTTCGCCCTGCGCCAGTTGAATGCGCACGCGGGTGATATCTACCGGCAACTGGTCGGTATCGGCGGCTTCGGCGGCGCGTTCCAGGTATTGGTTAGTGCGGAAGTCGTCACCGCGCTGCTGAGCGGCCTCGGCGGCCAGCAGGTAGTTAACCACTGGCTGTTCGGCGTGATCGGCGTTGCGCGTCAGCAGTTTTTCGACCTGCTTGTAATCGCCTTCGGCCAGTTTGATCAGTGCGGCCTTGGTCTGCTTGCGCGCACGGCTGCGTTTGCGTCCCAGGAACCAGCCACGGGTATGAGCACCGGTACGGAAGATGCGGCGCAGGATCCATTCGATCACCAGCAGCACGACAAACAGCAGGACGTTCATGATCACCAGGCCGGTGACGCTGGTTTCGATATTGTAGTTATCGGTCTGGATCAGCACATAGCCCTGATGGCCGGCCAACATCGGCCCGACGACCACGCTGGCGATCAGCACCAGGAACAGAAATAGCACGCGTAACATGGCTTATCCCTCCTGATGAGCGGCAGGGGACTGGGTCATCAGATTACGCACCCGGGTCTGCATCAGTTTTTCCAGCAGTGGCTGGCTTTTCAACTGGTCCGGCACGTCCATGGTGATTGACTGCTGGCTCAGGGCATCCAACTCTTCCAGGAAAGCTTTCGTGGCCGGGTCGGTGGTATCAAAGTAGGCGCGGACCCAGGTAGAAATGGTTTCCAGCGACTGTTTATACACTTCGTTCTGGTGGCGTGGGATCGCCTGAGCGGCAACCAGCAGGCGCGAACGGATATTCTCACGCAGGTAAATGTCCTGGTTCGGAGCCAGCAGGGGTTCGGCACTGCTATCACGGCGGCGAACGGTAATAAAGTCGGCCATAAAGTTGTGCCAGCTCTTGGTCAGGTTTTGCCGCCACTCGCTGATCGAACTAGATAGCTCATTGCTGTCCTGATCCATCGGTGTTTCGTCACTGTCGTTATCCGCCAGGCGCAGGTTATCAACCTGATTGGATAACTGATTGGTCTTGAGAATGATACCGTCGAAATCCACCTGGGTCAGGGTGGACAGCGTGCTGATGTCTTCGGTGATGGCCCGGCGAACCTCGAGCAGGCTCGGATCGTTCATGTCTGCCAGGCTGGCATCGGCACTTTTCAGCAGGGCGGCGGCGGTAGTCACGTCCTGATCGCTCCACAGTTTACGCCCGGCCATTTTCACCAGGAAGTCAGCCTGCGCCAGTAACCAGGTTTTGGCGTCGCTGCCGGAGATGATGGCGACTTTTTCTTGCAGTTCACTCAGTTGTCGCGTCAGGGTCGCTTGCTCGCGGTCGGCGGCATCCAGCGTTTTTCCCTGTTGCTGCAACAGGCCTTCCAGCGCATTTTTTTCCTGCTGTTGGCTCTGTTTCAGTGCTTCAAGCTGCTGCTGCAAGTTTTGATTGGCGGTGATTAACTGCTGTGCCTGTCGATGTGTGTGGTAATAGCCACCCGCGCCCAGGGCAATAACCAGCACGATGGCGATAGCGCCCAATACCGGGCCGGTATTTTTACCTTTACGCGGGTTAGCGTCTGGTGGCTTGGGGCTATCAGCCACTGGGGTTGGCTCTTCAACCGGGGCGGAGGGGGTATTTTGTTCCGTCATAGTGGCACATCCCATAGTCAGGTTTATTGTAGCGCGCGGATCAGCGCGTCATTATCGGCGTTATCAGCTACCCGAATTGTGCTCCAGCCCAATTCCTGGGCGAGGGTAGCCAGGCGTTCACTCACCACTACCAGGCGGCAACGCAACAGCCACGATGAACGGTAGTAATCAGGAACTAAAGTATAGAGCTGTTGTAACATTTCACCGCTGGTGACTACCAGCGTATCAACACCGGCACGTTGCCAGTGGGCGCTTTGCTCGCTGCCATCATAGTGCACCGGGCTGCGTTGATAACATTCATAATAGCTGACGGCGGCGCCGCGCTCACTCAGGCTGTTGCCGAGCAGCTCGCGCCCGCCGTTGCCGCGCAGGATCAATGCCTGTTTGCCGTCCAGCTTCTGCAACGCCGGCAACAGAAGCAGCGTTTCGCTGATCTCCTGCTCGCGTGGATATTCCACCGGCAGGCTGCTGATGCGGTGCATCGCCAGTGCGGTGTTACGACCGATAGCATAATAGGTCAGTCTGGCAGGCCATGGCAGCCCAACGCGACCCATCACCGAGTTGGCGTAGCTGACCGAATGCTGCGACAGGATAAACACCAAATCGCCATCATTGAGTTGCTGCAACGCCTGCGGCAGTTTGGGCAGGTCACCGCCAGGGGCGAAGTCGATCAGCGGGGCATGATAGGCAACCCGGCCGAGCGCACGCAGTCGGCTGACCAATTGCTCTCCCGAAGGAGAAGGGCGGGTTACCAGAATCGTCATGCCGGAGGATTTCCCTGATAAACATCCTGTAGGATTTCGCGCGCGCCCTGTGCCAGCAACTCTTCCGCCAGCTCAACGCCCATTTGTTCCGCCAGCGCTGCCGGGCCGCGACGTTCGCCGCGCACCATCTGGCTACCGTCCGGGGAACCCACCAGTGCGCGCAGCCACAGGCTGTCGCCATCGAGTTCGGCATAGCTGCCGATCGGCACCTGGCAACCGCCTTCCAGCCGGGTATTCATCGCACGTTCGGCACGAACACGGGTTTCGGTGACGGCGTGATTGAGCGGGGCCAGTAGTGCACGGGTGGTTTCATCGTCGAGGCGGCACTCAATGCCCACCGCACCCTGGCCGACCGCCGGCAAGCACTCTTCCGGGCTCAGCGGGCTGCGGATGCGTTGTTCCAGACCCAGGCGCTTGAGCCCGGCGACCGCCAGAATAATGGCGTCGTAATCACCGTTGTCCAGTTTTGACAAGCGGGTGCCAACGTTGCCGCGCAGATCGCGCACGATCAGATCCGGACGACGCTCACGTAACTGGCACTGGCGGCGCAGGCTGGAGGTGCCGACCACGCTGCCCTGCGGCAGTTGATCCAGCGAGGCGAAACGATTGGATACAAATGCATCGCGTGGATCGTCGCGCTCGCAAATGGTCACCAAACCCAGGCCTGCGGGGAAATCTACCGGGACGTCTTTCATCGAATGGACGGCGATATCGGCACGGCCATCGAGTAACGCCAGCTCAAGTTCCTTAACAAACAGCCCTTTACCACCGACCTTCGCCAGTGGCGTATCCAGAATAATGTCGCCCCGCGTCACCATTGGCACCAGTTCGACCTGCAGGCCAGGGTGGCTGGCCATCAGGCGCTGCTGCACATAATGTGCCTGCCAGAGAGCAAGTGGGCTTTGTCGGGTGGCAATTCGAATAATTTTGTCTAACATGCTTGTTACCGTTTTTATAATTCGCCGTTCATCCTACCACTGAGTGTGAAAACTGTCAGTGCAAGAAGCCGCAGGCGAAGAAAGGACAACGGAATCAACGGGACGTGTGATGTGTTTTGGGGCAGTTAACACTGCGGGTAAATCGTTTGGAGTGGCGCTACAATAATAGTGAAGCGTTACTTCCTTTACGGTCAATCAGCAAGGTGTTAGATTGATCACGTTTCCAGCAATAAGTTGCCAAATATTCTTCAAACACTAACGGCGCTTATGGAATACGGGTTTTTTTCTAAATACCGGGATAATCAGGCGAGACGTCTTGTACCTCTACATCGAGACACTGAAGCAGAGACTGGATGCGATCAATCAATTACGAATCGATCGCGCCCTAGCGGCCATGAAGCCCGCGTTCCAACGGGTATACAGTCTGCTGCCTACCTTATTGCACCACCACCACCCACTGATGCCAGGTTATCTGAACGGTAACGTTCCCCATGGCGTTTGTATCTACACGCCTGATGAAACCCAGCAAGATTACCTCAACGATTTAGAAGACAAATGGGGCAGCCCGTTTGACAAGCTGGCCAGCGGTGAACTGCCGATTACCGGGGTTTACTCGATGGGCAGCACCTCGTCGATCGGCCAGAGTTGCAGCTCGGATCTCGACATCTGGGTGTGCCACCAGTCTTGGCTGGACAACGAAGAGCGTAATCGCCTGCAGCAGAAATGCAGCCTGTTGGAAAAATGGGCGGCGTCGATGGGGGTCGAAGTCAGCTTCTTCCTGATCGATGAAAACCGCTTCCGCCATAACGAAAGCGGCAGCCTGGGCGGTGAAGACTGCGGTTCTACCCAACATATCCTGCTGCTGGACGAATTTTACCGTACCGCAGTGCGCCTGGCCGGCAAACGCATATTGTGGAACATGGTGCCGGGCGAAGAAGAGGCACATTACGATGAGTACGTCATGTCGCTGTACTCGCAAGGCGCGTTAACGCCGAACGAATGGCTGGATCTTGGTGGTTTGGGTACGCTGTCGGCGGAAGAATACTTCGGTGCCAGCCTGTGGCAGTTGTACAAAAGTATCGACTCGCCTTACAAGGCGGTGCTGAAGACCCTGTTGCTGGAAGCTTATTCCTGGGAATACCCGAATACTCAACTGTTGGCGATGGACATCAAACAGCGCCTGCATCAGGGGGAGATCGTCTGCTTTGGTCTCGACGCCTACTGTATGATGCTCGAACGCGTCACGCATTATCTGAACGCCATCAACGATACCACCCGCCTCGATCTGGTCCGCCGCTGTTTCTACCTGAAAGTCTGTGAAAAATTGTCGCGTGCCAACGCATGCGTTGGCTGGCGTCGTGAGATCCTCAGCCAACTGGTCAGCGAATGGGGCTGGGACGAAGAGCGTCTGGCTATCCTGGATAATCGCGCCAACTGGAAAATCGAACGGGTGCGGGAAGCGCACAACGAACTGTTGGATGCGATGATGCAAAGCTACCGCAACCTGATCCGCTTCGCCCGTCGTAACAACCTCAGCGTCAGCGCCAGCCCTCAGGATATCGGGGTGCTGACCCGCAAGCTGTACGCCGCGTTTGAAGCGCTGCCAGGCAAGGTGACGTTGGTGAACCCGCAGATTTCGCCGGACCTGTCAGAAGACGACTTAACCTTTATTCACGTGCCGGTTGGCCGCGCCAACCGCACCGGTTGGTACCTGTACAACCAGGCGCCGGCCATGGACTCGATTGTCAGCCATCAACCGCTGGAATATAACCGTTACCTGAACAAGCTGGTGGCCTGGGCTTATTTCAACGGCCTGCTGACGCCGAAGACCCGTTTGCATATCAAGAGCGGCAACCTGTGTGACACCGCCAAGCTGCAGGAGTTGGTGGCCGATGTGTCGCACCACTTCCCGCTGCGGCTGGCGGCACCCACGCCCAAAGCCTTGTACAGCCCGTGTGAAATTCGCCATTTGGCGATTATCGTCAATCTGGAAAACGATCCGACCGCCGCCTTCCGCAATCAGGTGGTGCATTTCGATTTCCGCAAGCTCGATGTGTTCAGCTTTGGCCAGCAACAACAGTGCCTGGTGGGCAGTATCGATCTCTTGTACCGCAACTCCTGGAACGAAGTGCGTACTCTGCATTTCAGCGGTGAGCAATCGGTGTTGGAAGCCTTGAAGACCATTCTTGGCAAAATGCATCAGGACGCCGCCCCACCGGAATCGGTAGAGGTGTTCTGCTACAGCCAGCATCTGCGCGGTTTGATCCGTACCCGCATTCAGCAGTTGGTGTCAGAGTGCATTGAACTGCGCTTGTCCAGCACCCGACTGGAACCGGGCCGCTTTAAAGCGGTACGGGTTGCCGGTCAGACCTGGGGCCTGTTCTTTGAACGGCTGAGCGTGTCGGTGCAAAAACTGGAAAACGCGGTGGAATTTTACGGGGCGATTTCCCACAACAAATTGCATGGCCTGTCGATCAAAGTGGAAACCGATCAGGTGCATTTGCCGCCGGTAGTGGATGGTTTCGCCAGTGAGGGGATCATTCAATTCTTCTTTGAAGACACCTCGGACGACAAGGGCTTTAACATCTATATTCTGGATGAGTCGAACCGGGTTGAGGTTTATCACCATTGTGAAGGCAGTAAAGAAGAGCTGGTACGTGACGTCAGCCGTTTCTACTCTTCCTCGCACGATCGTTTCACCTACGGTTCCAGTTTTATCAACTTCAATTTGCCGCAGTTCTACCAGATAGTGCAGCTTGATGGCCGCACTCAGGTGATCCCATTCCGCAGTAACGTGTTGTCGAGCCTGTGTGTTCCGCTGGCCGACGGCGCGGCTCAGCCGCTGAAACAGCAGTTCCAGCTGCACTGACATCGCAGGGGCTCAGTCAACTGAACCCCTGTGAGCTGCGGCTATTTTCAGGCAAATTTCACTTCTTCGCCGGCCTGTGCGCTGGCGGCTTCGCTCAGCAACGGATAGAACGCACGATCGCTGCGATCGCAGAGCCACACGCCATCACGGTAGTTAAAGTGATAGCCGCCGGTCTTGGTCGCCAGCCAAACCTGATGCAAAGGCTCCTGGCGATTGATGACAATTTTGGTGCCATTTTCGAAGCTTAACGTCATTACGCCACCGTTGGTTTCGTAATCGATATCCGCATCGCCGTCAAAATCGTCCAGTGTCTCTTCAATATTAAGCATCAGTTGGTCGGCCAACTGGTGAAACTCACTGTCGTTCATATTCAATTCCTATTGCTTTTCATGATCCACCTGCGATTATAGAGACCTTGGACGCATGAATTACAGGCATTAATGCAAATGAAAAAACAACTACGCTATGCGCTGATGGCAGTTCTGCTTGCCGGGCTCTCCGGCTGTGGTCTGAAAGGCCCGCTGTACTTCCCTCCAGCCGATCCGGCCAGCACTAAGAAACCGGCCACTCAGGTTCAGACCGGCGAACAGGTACAGAAAAATCAGCAGGAACTTTCCAGCTCTCAGCAAAAACCGTCGATGAGCGCTCAGTAACACCTTGTTTGCGGCGGCACAGGCCACCGCAAACCAAGACGGATAGCGGAGTATGATATGCAGTTCTCCAAAATGCACGGTCTGGGCAACGACTTTATGGTGGTCGATGCCGTTACACAGAATGTCTATTTTTCACCCGAGCTGATCCGCCGTTTGGCCGATCGGCATCTGGGCGTTGGCTTTGACCAGCTGCTGGTGGTAGAACCGCCTTACGATCCGGAACTGGATTTCCACTACCGCATTTTTAACGCCGACGGCAGTGAAGTGGCGCAGTGCGGCAACGGCGCTCGCTGTTTTGCCCGCTTTGTGCGGCTGAAAGGGCTGACCAACAAGCGCGATATTCGCGTGAGCACCCAGACCGGGCGTATGGTGCTGAGTGTCACCGATGACGATTTGGTGTGTGTGAACATGGGCGAGCCGAACTTCGATCCGCAGACGGTGCCCTTTCGCGCGACCAAAGAAGAAAAGACTTACATCATGCGCGCGGCGGAACATACGGTGCTGTGCGGCGTGGTGTCGATGGGCAACCCGCATTGTGTTTTACAGGTGGATGATGTAAAAACCGCCAAGGTGGAATTGCTCGGGCCGGTGTTGGAAGGGCATGAGCGCTTCCCTGAACGGGCCAATATTGGTTTTATGCAAATTGTCAGCCGTGAGCACATCAAATTGCGCGTGTATGAGCGCGGTGCCGGCGAAACCCAGGCCTGCGGAAGCGGTGCCTGTGCGGCAGTGGCAGTGGGGATCCAACAGGAATTGCTGTCAGAAGAGGTGCATGTAGAACTGCCGGGCGGCAGCCTGCATATTCGCTGGAAAGGACCGGGCAGCCCGCTGTTTATGACCGGCCCGGCAACCCATGTATATGACGGATTTATTCATCTATGAAGAGTGTTGAGGACCAGGCTGTCGCAGGCATTGAGCTTGACGACGACACCGTGATGCAGTTTCTGCTGCAAAACCCGGATTTCTTTATCCGCAATGCGCGGTTGGTGGAACAGATGCGCGTTCCCCATCCCGTTCGCGGTACCGTGTCGCTGGTCGAGTGGCATCTGGCCCGCCAGCGCAACCATATCAACCGGCTGGAAGAAGAAATCACCCTGCTGATGGAGCAGGCCAGCGCCAACGAAACGCTGTTTGCCAGCTTGCTGCATTTGCAGGCCAATCTGGCCACCGCCGACAGCCTGCAGGATATGCTCAATCGCCTGCAGCGTTGGGCGCGGGGTTTCGGTTTGGCCGGCGCCAATATTCGCCTGTTTTCTGAAAGCTGGAAAATCGGTGCGCCTTCCGATTTCACCCACCTTGCCCTGACGCGTTCATCGTTCGAACCGCTGCGCATTCAGCGTCTGGGTGACCAACAGCATTTCCTCGGCAGCCTCAATGGCCCAGAGCTGCTGTTGCTGCTGCCCCAGGCCAAGTTGGTCGGTTCAGTTGCGCTGTCGATGTTGGGTGAAGACGGCGAACTGGGCATGGTGATTTTCAGCAGCCGCGATACGCAACACTACCAGCAGGGTATGGGTACTGTGATGCTCAATCAACTGGCGCGTATGCTGCCGGAACTGCTGGAACGCTGGGTCGAACGCGCATGACTCCGCTGGCGGCCAGCCTGCAACAGCCGGTGGACGCTTTTTTGCGCTATCTGAAGGTCGAGCGCCAGCTTAGCCCGCTCACCCAACTGAGTTATTCGCGTCAACTGCAGGCGCTGATGGCGTTGGCGCAGGACATTGGCGTCACGGAGTGGCCGTTGCTGGACGCCGCCAAAGTCCGACAGCTTGCGGCGCGCAGCAAACGGGCCGGATTACAGTCTTCCAGCCTCGCGCTGCGCCTGTCGGCGTTGCGCAGCTTTCTCGACTGGCAGGTCAGCCAGGGTATGCTGATTGCCAACCCCGCCAAAGGGATCCGAACGCCACGCAGCGGCCGTCATCTGCCGAAGAATATCGACGTCGATGAAATGAATCAGCTGCTGAATATCGATCTTAACGATCCGTTGGCGGTACGCGATCGCGCCATGCTTGAAGTCATGTACGGTGCCGGGCTGCGTCTTTCGGAACTGGTGGGGCTCGATTGCCGCCATGTCGACCTGGCCGCCGGTGAAATCTGGGTGTTGGGTAAGGGCAGCAAGGAACGCAAGCTGCCGGTAGGCCGCACTGCGGTGACCTGGCTTGAACATTGGCTGGTGATGCGAGATTTGTTCGGGCCATCGGACGATGCCATGTTCCTGTCCAATCAGGGCAAGCGTATCTCGACCCGCAACGTGCAGAAGCGTTTTGCCGAGTGGGGCGTCAAGCAGGGCGTTAACAGCCATATCCATCCGCACAAGCTGCGCCACTCGTTTGCCACCCATATGCTGGAGTCGAGCGGTGATTTGCGTGCGGTGCAGGAACTGCTTGGTCACGCCAATCTGACCACCACCCAAATCTACACCCACCTCGACTTTCAACATCTGGCGAACGTGTACGATGCCGCGCATCCACGTGCCAAACGGGGGAAATCCTGATGCATTTTTATCGTCCGTTGCGACCGCTGGCGGCGCTGACTTTTGATCTGGACGACACGCTGTACGACAATCGGCCGGTGATCAAACAGACCGAGCTGCAGTCGGTGGCTTTTTTGCAGAACTACCATCCTGGGCTGAACCACTTCCAGTCGGCAGATTTTCATCGCCTGCGCCAGGAGCTGCGCGAACAGGATCCGGAAATTTATCACGATGTCACCCAGTGGCGCTGGCGTGCTATCCATTTGGCGCTGAGCCGGCAGGGGCTGCGTGATGCCGAAGCCGCCGACGGGGCCGATGCGGCGATGCAGAACTTCGCGCTGTGGCGCAGTCGCATCGAGGTACCGGACGCGACCCATGCCACCCTGAAGGCGTTGGGTGAACGTTTCCCGCTGGTGGCGATCACCAACGGCAATGCCGATCCGGCACTGTGCGGGCTGGACGGTTACTTCCAGTTTGTGCTGCGCTCCGGGCCGGATGGCCGCGCCAAGCCCTATCAGGACATGTATCAACTGGCCGCCGAGCGGTTGGGGGTGGCCCCTGAACGTATTCTTCACGTGGGTGATGATTTGACCACCGACGTCGCCGGGGCATTGCGTTCCGGCCTGCAGGCCTGTTGGATCAACGACCGCCAGCGCAGCCTGATGCAGGCCGCCGACAGCCGTCTGCTGCCACATATTGAGATTTCGCAGTTGGCATCGCTGACAGCATTGTTATAATCCCTGCCAGAACTCTGTATAAATTCCCAGTGGAATCGCGTCTCTGACGCGCTTTCCCTTACCAATTAATGGTGCCTATGGACGTTTCCGATCTGCTCGACAGCCTGAATGAAAAACAACGCGAAGCCGTGGCGGCGCCACGTGGCAACCTGTTGGTACTGGCCGGCGCGGGCAGCGGTAAAACCCGGGTGCTGGTGCATCGCATCGCCTGGCTGCTGGCGGTAGAGAACTGCTCGCCGTACTCCATTATGGCAGTGACCTTCACCAACAAGGCGGCGGCGGAAATGCGCCACCGTATCGAACACCTGATTGGCACCAGCCAGGGCGGCATGTGGATTGGTACCTTCCACGGTCTGGCTCATCGGCTGCTGCGCGCTCATCATCTGGATGCCAACCTGCCGCAGGATTTCCAGATTCTCGACAGTGACGACCAGTTCCGCCTGCTTAAGCGCATCGTCAAAGCGTTGAATATCGACGAAAAGCAATGGCCGCCGCGTCAGGCAATGTGGTACATCAACGGCAAAAAAGATGAGGGCCTGCGCCCGCAGCACGTTGAAACCTACAACAACCCGGTGGAAGCGACCTGGCTGCGTATTTACCAGGCCTACCAGGAAGCCTGCGATCGTGCCGGGCTGGTGGACTTTGCCGAACTGTTGCTGCGTGCCCATGAGCTGTGGCTGAACAAGCCGCATATCCTCAATCATTACCGCGAACGCTTCACCAACGTGCTGGTGGACGAGTTTCAGGATACCAACAGCATTCAGTACGCCTGGATCCGCCTGCTGGCCGGCAATAACAGCAACGTGATGATCGTCGGTGACGATGACCAGTCGATCTACGGCTGGCGCGGCGCTCAGGTGGAGAATATCCAACGCTTCCTGAAGGATTTCCCCGGTGCGCAAAGCGTATTGCTGGAACAGAACTACCGTTCGACCAGCAATATCCTGAAATCGGCCAATACCCTGATCGCCAACAACGGCGGGCGCATGGGGAAAAACCTGTGGACCGAAGGCGGCGAAGGCGAGCCGATCTCGGTTTACTGTGCCTTCAACGAACTGGATGAATCACGCTTCGTGGTGGGCCGCATCAAAGCCTGGCAGGAAAACGGCGGTGCGCTGAATGACTGCGCCATCCTTTATCGCAGCAATGCCCAGTCACGCGTGCTGGAAGAGGCGCTGCTGCAAACGGCGATGCCATACCGTATTTACGGCGGACAACGCTTCTTCGAGCGTCAGGAGATCAAGGATGCCCTGGCCTATCTGCGGCTGATCGCCAACCGCAACGATGATGCGGCCTTCGAACGCGTGGTGAATACGCCGACGCGCGGTATTGGCGACCGGACGCTGGACGAAGTGCGTCGTACGGCTCGCGATCGTCAATTGACCCTGTGGCAGGCCACTCGCGCACTGTTGCAGGACAAGGTGCTGGCCGGGCGCGCGGCATCTGCGCTGCAACGCTTTACCGAACTGGTGGACTCACTGGCGCACGAAACCGCCGATATGCCGCTGCACGTCCAGACCGATCGGGTGATCCGCGACTCGGGGCTGTTCATCATGTATGAGCAGGAGAAGGGCGAAAAAGGTCAGGCGCGTATCGAAAACCTTGAGGAACTGGTGACGGCAACGCGTCAGTACAGTTATCAGGATGAAGATCAGGATCTGATGCCGCTGCAGGCGTTTCTGTCACATGCCGCGCTGGAAGCGGGCGAGGGGCAGGCCGATGCTTATCAGGACGCGGTGCAGTTAATGACCCTGCACTCGGCCAAGGGGCTGGAGTTTCCGCAGGTGTTTATTGTCGGCATGGAAGAGGGGATGTTCCCAAGCCAGATGTCGCTGGACGAAGGTGGCAGGCTGGAAGAAGAGCGCCGCCTGGCCTACGTTGGTTTGACGCGCGCCATGCAGAAACTGACGCTGACCTATGCCGAAACCCGTCGTCTGTACGGCAAAGAGGTTTATCACCGGCCTTCACGTTTCATCGGCGAACTGCCGGAGGAGTGTGTGGAAGAAGTGCGTTTGCGCGCCAGTGTCTCACGGCCGGCAAATCACCGCCGCATGGGTACGCCGATCAGCGAGAACGACACCGGTTACAAGCTGGGCCAGCGAGTGCGTCACCCCAAGTTTGGTGAAGGGACCATCGTCAATCTGGAAGGCAGCGGCGAACACAGTCGGCTGCAAATTGCTTTCCCGGGCGAAGGCATCAAGTGGCTGGTGGCCGCTTACGCCCGTCTGGAAACGGTGTAAGGCCGGTGCTGGCAGGGGCGAATTATCGCCCCTGGAGTGACATCAAACAGTATGGGTATAGCGATCGCCAATCTGCGCGGTAGCATACCAGCGCATTACTGCTTCGGTACCTTCGGCCCCTTCCTGCGGTGCCCACGGCATGCAGTCTTCTTCCGACAGTGCCTGATAAGGCCCCTGTTTCACTTCAAATACCACGCCACCCGGATCAACCGACAGCACGGCATGCCAGGTAAACGCCGGCATCTCCAGCACTTTGGTTTCTTCGCCGAGCAGGGTGCGTTGGGTGACGACGCCGTCCTCGTCAAACTGCAACACCACAAAACGGCCGCGTAGCGGTGTCAGCAGCTCCCAGGTTTGCGGATGGCGGTGGGGGCGGATATAGGTGCCGGGTTCCATGGCAATCGCCAGGCGCTGTACCGGGTCGCTCAACTCTTCGTGTAACGTACGGTGCGCGCGCAGGCGTGCTACTGTAGCGGCCTGTTCACTCATGCTGGTCAGGTCGTGGGCAGTAATTTGTTTCATCGGTAAAGTCCGCAAGCTTATCGTGGCCTAATCTTAGCAACATTCTCGGGCGTGGTCAGAGATCGTCGCAGCTTTTTCGTTACCCTTTATCGCAGATTTTGCTGATTTTTCCCCATAGGTTATAGCGATGAATTGTTGCGCAATTATCGCGCCTAACCGGTTGACAGGCTTTTTCTTCTCGGCGTAACATGCGCGCACTATTATCAATGAGGACATACGCCTTGGACACACCCAGTAGATACTGGCTCACTGACCTGGACAACAACAGGTGCAACTTCTAAGGCTATCCCATTGAGCTGATAGCCTTCGTGGTTGTCGGCGACCTCTTCAGTGTCGCTATGAGTCAGATCCTTCATGGTCTGAAACAAGCTGGCGATACAACATCCCCCTGTTTCTGTGCTTCCACGCGTTGTTTACCCCTGTCACCCCAAGGGAGTTTTAGCAGATGCTGAGCGCGTTTAAATTAGATAACAGCCGCCTGTCCCGTCTGGAGTTGGATGACTCCGATGATCTTACTACGTCACTGTGGGTTGACCTGGTTGAGCCGGAAGAAGGCGAACGTGAGCGCGTGCAAAACGAGCTGGGCCAAAGCCTGGCGACACGCCCGGAGCTGGATGATATCGAAGCCTCCGCGCGTTTCTTCGAAGACGAAGACGGTCTGCATATTCACTCCTTCTTCTATTTTGAAGATGCGGAAGACCATGCCGGCAACTCCACCGTGGCTTTCACTATCCGCGATGGTCGCCTGTATACCCTGCGTGAGCGCGAACTGCCTGCATTTCGCCTGTATCGCATGCGGGCCCGTAACCTGACGATGGTTGACGGCAACGCCTACGAGCTGTTGCTGGATTTGTTCGAAACCAAGATTGAGCAGCTGGCGGACGAGATTGAAAACGTCTACAGCGATCTGGAAAAGCTCAGCCGGGTGATCATGGAAGGCCATCAGGGCGATGAGTACGACGAGGCGCTGTCGACGCTGGCCGAGCTGGAAGATATCGGCTGGAAGGTCCGTCTGTGTTTGATGGATACCCAGCGTGCGCTGAACTTCCTGGTGCGCAAGGCGCGGCTGCCGACCGGTCAGTTGGAACAGGCGCGTGAAGTGCTGCGCGACATCGAATCCCTGCTGCCGCACAACGAATCGCTGTTCCAGAAAGTCAACTTCCTGATGCAGGCGGCGATGGGCTTTATCAACATCGAACAGAACCGCATCATCAAGATCTTCTCGGTGGTTTCGGTGGTGTTTCTGCCGCCAACGCTGGTGGCCTCAAGCTACGGGATGAACTTTGAGTTTATGCCGGAGCTGAAGTGGTCGTTCGGTTATCCTGGCGCCATCAGCCTGATGATCCTGGCGGGGCTGGCCCCCTACCTGTACTTCAAACGCAAAAACTGGCTTTAATCTGACGGGCGACCCTGTGCGCCCGATATTTCTGCTGCTGCCAAAGATTAGCCTGCTAAATGAGGGTAGAATGCCCGCTTAGCTTATCTGTCCTTAAGGCGTGCGTTTCGATGGAGAAGTTCCCCCGCTTGATTCAATGGTCGATCCTGCTGCTGGCTTCGCTGGTGCTGGGGTTTGGCCTGCAAACTTTCCATATTCCCGCTGCGCTGTTACTGGGGCCGATGATTGTCGGCGTGGCCATGGGGTTGTTGGGGGCCTCGGTTCGCATTCCCGGTTACCTGTTTATCGCTGCGCAGGCGGTGCTGGGCTGTATGATTGCACAAAGCCTTTCTCCCGCTATTCTCACACCGTTACTCGACGACTGGCCGCTGGTGCTGCTGGTGCTGATCGCCACGCTGCTGGCCAGTGGTATTTCCGGCTGGTGCCTGGTACGTTTTAGCCGCCTGCCTGGGCCGACCGGTGCCTGGGGCTCATCGCCTGGCGGAGCGTCGGCGATGGTGGCAATGGCCGGGGATTTTGGCGCGGACGTTCGACTGGTGGCCTTTATGCAGTATCTGCGGGTGCTGTTTGTTGCGACCGCAGCCGCTATGGTGGCCCGCATTGGGCTGGGTGATGAGGCGGGGCATGGCAGTATAGCGCTGGAGTGGTTTCCGTCGCTGGATTGGCGCTTCCCGGCGACGCTGGGCGTAGCCATTGTCGGTGCCTGGTTGGGCCCCCGACTGCGCATTCCTTCCGGTGCACTGTTGCTGCCGATGATCATCGGTGCGGCACTGCATTCCAGCGGTACTATGGCGCTACAGGTACCAGAATGGTTGTTGGCGTTGGCCTACACCCTGATTGGCTGGAGCGTCGGGCTGCGTTTTACCCGGCCAATATTTTTACTGGCGCTGCGGACTTTGCCGCAGATGGTAGTGTCGATAGTCGCGCTGATGCTGTTTTGTGGCCTGCTGGCGTGGATGTTGACGCACTTTCTACCGGTAGATTTGATGACCGCCTATCTGGCTACCAGCCCCGGTGGGCTGGATACCGTGGCGATCATTGCGGCGGGCAGCCGGGTCGATATGTCTTTTGTGATGGCAATGCAGACGCTGCGTTTATTCACCATTCTGCTGACGGGGCCGGCGATGGCGCGGTTTATTTCCAACCACGCCACGCCGGCGTCAACTTGACGCTGGCATCAACGCAGTTTGCGCTGGGTGTAGAGCGCGTCGAGAATAAACAACAGCAGCGCCGCCCAGATAAAGCCGAAGGTCACCAGCTTGTCTTGCCCGACGGTTTCACCGTAGAAGGTGACGGCCAGCAGGAACATCAGCGTGGGGCCGAGGTATTGGAAGAAGCCGAGCGTCGACAGGCGCAGGCGGGTAGCCGCAGCGGTAAAGAACAGCAGCGGTATGGTAGTGACGATACCGGCCGCCACCAGCAACAGGTTCAGCGACCAGGGGTTGGCACCCAGGTGACTGGTCGGGCTGTCGGCGAACAGGAACAGATAGGCCGCTGCTACCGGCAGTAGCCACAGGGTTTCGATCAGCATGCCGCTTTGCGCGTCGATGGCGATCTTCTTGCGCAGCAGGCCGTAAAAGGCAAAGCTGAACGCCAGCCCAAGGCCGATAATCGGTAGTGAGCCGAACTGCCAGAGCTGGATCAGGACGCCGGCAAAAGCCAGTACCACCGCCAGCCACTGCATACGACGAAAGCGTTCGCCCAGGAACAACATCCCCAGCAACACATTCACCAGCGGATTAATGAAATAGCCCAGGCTGGCTTCCAGCATATGGTGATTATTCACCGCCCAGATAAACAGCAGCCAGTTGCCACCGATCAGCAATGCGGTCACCGCCAGCAGCAACAGCCGTTTACGGTCGTGGCAGGCAGCCCGCACCTGTGACCAGTTACGCCCGAGGGTGATCAGCGCCAGCATAAAGAAGAATGACCAAATCACCCGATGGGTGAGGATCTCGTCAGCAGGCACCTGCTGGATCAGCTTGAAATAGGCCGGGGCGATACCCCAAATAAAATAGGCAGCCAGAGCAAAGAAGATGCCCTGTCGTGTTTGCTGTGCGTCCATGACGTTACTCGGATGGGAAAAACGGAGATGCGGTGAGTGTACTGAAGACGCTCACCGCGCACAATCACCCGACCAGGTAGGTGGCCGTGGCGCTGGCGATATGCAGGCCATCGTGGTTATGCAGTTCGACGCGGGCGACCGCGACTTTGTTGCCGCTGCGCAATACGCTGGCGGCGGCAACGAAATGCTCGCCACGACCAGGACGCAGATAGTCAACGCGCAGATCGATGGTTCCCATGCGGGAAAGACGAGTAGCCACTTCTTCTTCGATCAACGGATCCAGACGCATCAGTACGCTGCCGGCACATGCCAAACCCGCCGCAACGTCCAGCACTGAGGCGATCACGCCGCCGTGCAGAATTTTCTGGGCGGCATTGCCCACCAGCTTGGGCTGGTTGGTGAAACTCAGCTCCACGTAGTCGTCGTCAAAACGGCGCAGTTCCAGGCCCAGCTCGCGGTTAAACGGCATGTGATAAACAAAGATTTCGCCAATTTTCTGGCGGGCAGCTTCAAGCGTCAGTGGTGTGGTAGACATAAATACCCATTCTTTTCTGTGTAATAGGGGAAGCTAACTGGTCAGTCCAGGTTAACTGTTTGTTGATATTATGCCTATATTTTGTTGCTTTCCAGACTAATCCAATAAATACACGCCGCACTGCTGTAAAACTCCCTTTGTGTGTAAAATGGCCTGTTTTTATTTCAGCGTTTGTCATTTTATGTTGGGGTGAGGAAGGTTATGCGCATTTTGACCGGGGTCGTTTTGGCCACGCTGGCGGCGGCACCGCTGGTACAGGCAGAAGAAGCCAAAGAGCAGCAAATTCATGATAAGCCGGCGGTGCGTGGCAGCATTATTGCCAATATGCTGCAGGATCACGACAACCCATTCACGCTGTATCCGTATGACACCAACTATGTGTTGTATACCGATACCAGCAATATCAACAAAGAGGCTATCAAGTCCTATAACTGGGCTGATAATGCTCGCAAGGATGAAGTGAAATACCAGCTCAGCCTGGCATTCCCGCTGTGGCGCGGCATTCTTGGCGACAACTCGGTGTTGGGTGCGTCTTATACTCAGCGCTCATGGTGGCAGCTTTCCAACCACAGCGAGTCATCACCGTTCCGTGAGACCAACTACGAACCGCAGGTGTTCCTGGGGTGGGCGACCGATTACAGCTTCGCCGGCTGGACACTGCGTGACGTTGAAGTGGGCCTGAATCACCAGTCCAACGGCCGCTCCGATCCCACTTCCCGTAGTTGGAACCGGGGTTACGCCCGCTTTATGGCGCAAAACGGCAACTGGCAGGTGGATCTCAAACCCTGGTTCCGCTTCGCAGAAAGCGACAGCAGCGACGATAACCCGGATATCACCAAATATATGGGCTATTACCGCCTGAAAGTGGGTTATGCCTGGGGTGACAGCGTGTTCAGTGTCGACAGTCACTACAACTGGAACAGCGGCTATGGCGGTGCGGAGTTAGGCTGGAGCTATCCGATCAGCAAGCATGTGCGTTTCTACACCCAGGTGTTCAGCGGCTACGGCGAATCCCTGATTGATTACAACTTCCGGCAGACACGGGTTGGCGTTGGTGTCATGCTTAACGATATTATGTAATCCGGCCGTCATAAAGGCGGCGTTTTGCTACAAAAAATGGGGAAGTGTGTGTCAACCGCAGCAGTGATAAACAAAGAGTTGCTGGCAGAGCAGGTATTACGCGATACCTTCGGCTACCAGCAATTCCGACCGGGTCAACAAACGATTATCAACACGGCGATCGGCGGGCAGGATTGCCTGGTGGTTATGCCAACCGGCGGCGGTAAATCGTTGTGCTACCAAATCCCGGCGCTGGTGATGGATGGCCTGACGTTAGTGGTTTCCCCGTTGATCTCATTGATGAAAGATCAGGTCGATCAGTTGCTGGCCTATGGCGTCTCCGCTGCCTGCTATAACTCGACCCAGACGCGCGAGCAACAGCTTGAGGTCATGGCAGGTTGCCGCAGCGGCCAGATCAAAATGCTTTATATCGCCCCCGAGCGGCTGATGATGGACAGCTTCCTCGATCAGCTCGGCGGCAATCCACCTGCCTTGCTGGCGGTAGATGAAGCGCACTGTATTTCTCAATGGGGTCATGACTTCCGGCCTGAATACCGTGCATTGGGGCTGTTGAAGCAACGTTTCCCCGCTATGCCGGTGATCGCGCTGACCGCCACCGCTGATGAATCTACGCGTGGTGACATTGTCCGTCTGCTGGCACTGCAGGATCCGCTGGTGCAGGTCAGCAGCTTTGACCGGCCAAACATCCGCTATACGCTGGTGGAGAAATTCAAGCCGCTCGACCAATTGTGGCGGTTTGTGCAGGACCAACGCGGCAAAAGCGGCATCATTTACTGCAACAGCCGCGCCAAGGTGGAAGACACCACTGCCCGCCTGCAAAGCCGTGGGCTGAGCGTGGGGGCCTATCATGCCGGGTTGGACAACGACCGCCGCGCGCAGGTGCAGGAAGCGTTCCAGCGGGATGATTTACAGGTAGTGGTCGCCACCGTCGCCTTCGGTATGGGCATTAACAAACCCAACGTGCGCTTTGTGGTGCACTTTGATATTCCGCGCAATATCGAATCTTATTATCAGGAAACCGGCCGTGCCGGGCGCGACGGCTTACCGGCCGAGGCGATCCTGCTGTATGACCCGGCCGATATGGCCTGGCTGCGCCGCTGTCTGGAGGAAAAGTCCGCCGGACAGCAACTGGATATTGAGCGCCACAAGTTGAACGCCATGGGGGCTTTCGCCGAAGCGCAAACCTGTCGCCGCCTGGTGCTGCTCAACTATTTTGGCGAAGGCAAACACCAGAACTGCGGCAACTGCGATATCTGCCTGGATCCCCCCAAGCGTTACGATGGATTGGAGGATGCGCGCAAGGCGTTGTCCTGCGTGTACCGTGTCGGCCAGCGTTTCGGGCTGGGATACATTGTCGAGGTGCTGCGCGGTTCTAATAATCAGCGTATCCGTGAATACGGGCACGAGAAACTGCCGGTGTACGGTATTGGTCGCGAACAGACCACCGAGCACTGGACCAGCGTGCTGCGTCAGTTGATCCATCTGGGTTTTATCACCCAGAACATTGCCATGCACTCGGCGCTGCAACTGACCGAATCTGCGCGGCCGGTGTTGCGGGGGGAGCTGGAACTGCAACTGGCGGTACCGCGCATCCAGAGCCTGAAGGCCCGCAGCAGCAGTAACCAAAAGTCCTACGGCGGCAATTACGATCGCAAACTGTTCGCCAAATTGCGCAAGTTGCGAAAATCGATTGCCGACGAAGAAAATATCCCGCCTTATGTGGTGTTTAACGATGCCACCTTGTTGGAAATGGCGGAACAGATGCCTATCAAGGCCGGCGACCTGTTAAGCGTTAACGGTGTCGGTCAGCGCAAGCTGGAGCGTTTTGGCGCGCCGTTTATGGCGATGATCCGCGATCACCTCGATAATGACGAAGATTAAGGGCAATAAATCATGCTGATGCTGTTTCTGACCGTGGCACTGGTGCACCTGATTGCGCTGATGAGCCCGGGGCCGGACTTCTTTTTTGTTTCGCAAACCGCCGCCAGCCGTTCGCGCCGTGAGGCGATGATGGGCGTGCTGGGCATTTCACTGGGTATCGTGGTGTGGGCGGGCGTGGCCTTGATGGGCCTGCACCTGATCCTGCAAAAAATGGCCTGGCTGCATCAAATCATCATGGTGGGTGGTGGGATTTACCTGTGCTGGATGGGCTGGCAACTGTTGCGCTCCGCCCGTTCTCAAAATGCCCAGTCGGTGCCTGCGGCGGAGGTGAAAGTGGCCTTGCCGAAGCCTGGGCGCAGCTTTATCCGTGGCTTTCTGACCAACTTGTCCAACCCGAAGGCGGTTATCTATTTCGGCAGCGTGTTTTCACTGTTTGTGGGTGACGACGTCGGTGCCGGTGCCCGCTGGGGCCTGTTCTTGCTGATCATCGCTGAGACTTTTGTCTGGTTCAGCCTGGTGGCGGTGGTGTTTGCATTGCCGAGCATGCGCCGGGGTTATCAACGGTTGGCCAAGTGGATAGACGGACTGGCGGGCGTGCTGTTTACCGGTTTTGGTTTACACCTGATCTTTACCCGCTAATCACTGCCACACAGATTTTGAGGGCCGAACTGCCATGTTCGGCCCTTTTGCATTATGCCTTTCTGGCCGTAGCCAGCAGCCCGGCCACCAGAATAAACAGTGAACCGAAAATACGGTTTAACAACTGCATCTGGCGTGGTGTTTTCAGCCAGCCGGCAATGCGGGTGGCCAGGGTGGCGTAACCAATCATCACGAAAATATCCACCACCACGGTAGTGACACCGAGCACCAGGTACTGCTCGGCCTGTGGTTGGTTGGGCAAAATAAACTGTGGGAACAGTGCGGCCAGAAACACGATACTTTTCGGGTTGGTCAGATTCACCAGTACCGCTCGGCGGAACAGACGGCGACGCGGCATAGTGCCTGCCAGCGTATGCAAGTCCAGCGAACCTGCAGCGCGCCATTGTTGAATGCCAAGCCACACCAGATAGGCGGCGCCGAACCACTTCAGCATTTCAAACGCCAGCAGTGACTGCGATACCAGTGCACCGAGACCAATGCCTACCAGTACGATATGCAGGCTCAGCCCGACCTGCAGGCCGGCAATGGACGCCGCTGCGCCACGATAACCGTGGCTGATACCGGTGCTCATGGTGTTGATCGCCCCTGAACCGGGTGACAAGCTGAGGATAAGAGTTGTCAGCAGATAGGTTAACCACCAGTCCAAGGTCATTGCAGTACTCCCTGAAAGCGCCAATTTGTGCCAAAATGATGCGGTTTTTGTAAGAATTGAATCACAATACGCTAGTATTATTTCTTGTGCCAGAGGTCACATTTTTGCCACTGGTAGCTCAGGGAAAAGCACTTGATGACGTCGTTTACTCTCAGCACTGATGATTGGTTAACGCGTGAAAAGCAGTTTGCTGCTTTCGCCACGGGACCGCTGCTGGACTTTTGGCGGCAGCGTGAGGAGGGCGAGTTCAGCGGTGTCGGCGGCGTGCCCATCCGTTTTGTGCGTTTCAGTTCCTCTCGCCATCAGCGGGTGGTGGTGATCAGCCCCGGTCGTATCGAAAGTTATATTAAATATCCTGAGGTTGCCTACGATCTGTTCCATTGCGGCTATGACGTAATGATTTTGGATCATCGCGGGCAAGGCCGTTCCGGCCGTTTGCTGACTGATACGCACCGTGGTCATGTGATAAACTTTGCCGATTACGTCGACGATTTCGCCCAGTTTTATCAGCAGGAGGTGGTGCCGCACGGTTATCGGCAACACTTTGCGTTGGCTCACTCGATGGGCGGTGCGATCCTGGCGCAGTTCCTGGCCCGCCAGCCACAGGCTTTTGATGCTGCTGCGTTTTGTGCACCGATGTTCGGTATCTATTTGCCGATGCCGGGCTGGATGGCCAATCGCATTCTGAACTGGACGGAGAAGCACCCCAGGGTGCGCGATTACTATGCGATAGGCACCGGTCAGTGGCGACCGCTACCTTATGTGGTCAACGTGTTGACCCACAGCCGTGAGCGCTACCGTCGCTGTTTACGTTATTACGCCGATTATCCCGAACTGCAGGTGGGCGGGCCAACCTACCACTGGGTACGGGAAAGCCTTCAGGCCGGGCGAGAGATCATCGCCCAGGCGGCTAAAATCACCACGCCGCTATTATTATTGCAGGCCGGTGAGGATCGGGTGGTCGACAACCGTTCCCATCAGGCTTTTTGTCAGGCATTGTCAGAAGCGGGGCATCCCTGTGAAGGGGGAAAACCGCAGGTTATCGAAGGCGCACGGCATGAGATCCTGTTTGAGCGGGACGCGATGCGCGCCGAAGCACTGAGCGCAATCCTGCGTTTCTTTGCTCATCATTTAGGTGGTACCCCAACCGCCGACCACACCATTAGAGGTTAGAAATTACCGCTATGTATCACGTCGTCGCTTCCGATTTAGATGGCACGCTGCTGTCACCCGACCACACTCTGTCACCTTACGCCAAAGAGACACTGAAGCTGCTGACCCAACGCGGCGTACATTTTGTCTTTGCTACCGGCCGTCATCACATCGACGTTGCGCAGATCCGCGATAACCTCGAGATCAGCGCCTTTATGATCACCTCCAACGGTGCTCGCGTGCATAACACCGACGGCGAGCTGATTTTCAGCCACAACCTGGCCGAAGACATTGCCCGCGATCTCTACGGTATGCTGCATAACGATCCGGACATCACCACTAACGTTTATCGTAATGACGACTGGTTCATTAACCGCGAAAGTCCGGAGCAGGAAGAGTTCTTCCGTGAGTCCGTCTTCAAGTACCAACTGTTCGAGCCGGGCCTGCTGGAAACCGATGGCGTGTGCAAGGTGTACTTCACCTGTGACGATCATGAAAAGCTGTTGCCGCTGGAAGATGCCATCAATGCGCGTTGGGGCGATCGGGTTAACGTCAGCTTCTCGTTCCCAACCTGTCTGGAAGTGATGGCCGGTGGCGTGTCAAAAGGCCATGCGCTGGAAGAAGTGGCCAAGATCATTGGCTATACGCTGAAAGAGTGCATTGCCTTTGGCGACGGTATGAATGACCTGGAAATGCTGTCGATGGCCGGCAAGGGTTGCATCATGCGCGACGCGCATCAGCGCCTGAAAGACAAACTGCCGGAGTTGGAAGTGATTGGCTCCAACGTTGATGATGCGGTGCCTCACTACCTGCGCAAGATGTTCCTGGGTTGATATGAACAGGGCGCCTCGCGGCGCCCTCATTCGTATTACTTGTGCTGGTTCTGCTTTTGCAGGAATTGCACGCCCTTGTCAGGGAAGTCGGTGAACACGCCGTCAACGCCTGCCTGGTTGTAAATCACGTCATACAGTTGATTCACGTCGGTGACGTAGTTCGGCAGTGCGTCCGCACGGATAGTGAAGGGGTGCACCGCCAGCTTGTTGGCATGGGCTTCTTTCACCATATCGGTCAGTACCACCTTGCCCGGTTTGGATTTCTCAGCCACCACCAGCATGTGGTAGTCCGGCCCGATGCCATCGGCATACTGGGCGATTTGTTTCATCGCACCCGGCTTGAACATCCAGTCATAGTCGTATTCCACCCATTTGCCATCGGCTTTCTGCTCATAGGTTTCCTGCCATTTGTTATAGGCAATCAGTTGGACCAGCTTCAGATCCATGCCCATCTTCGGCTCCAGCTCGGTTTTAATGCGTTTCAGCTCGTTGGCGTCGAAGCATTGCAGATAAACGTTGTCACCTTTGCCGGTGTAGCCGTACTGCTTCAGCACCGCCAGCACTTTGCTGGAAATATCCTTGCCTTCCTGCTTGTGGAACCATGGCGCTTTGATTTCCGGGTAAATACCGATGTTCTTGCCGGTTGAATGGTTCAGCCCCTGCACAAACTCGATCTCTTCCTGGAAGGTATGGACGCGGAAATCGGATTTGCCCATCGGGAAACGGCCAGGGTAACCCTGCACCTTTTTACCGTTTTCAATCTCGAAGCCTTCGGTGAACTTCAGCGATTTGATTTCCGGCAGGGTAAAGTCGATGGCGTAATAGCGGCCGTCTTTACGTGCGCGGTCCGGGAAACGTTCGGCTACGTCGGTGACGCGGTCGAGATAGTGGTCATGCAACACCACCAGTTCGTTGTCCTTGGTCATCACCAGATCCTGCTCGAGGAAGTCTGCACCCTGCGCGTAGGCCATAGCCTTCGCCGGCAGCGTGTGTTCCGGCAGATAGCCGCTGGCACCACGGTGGGCGATCACTACCTTGTCGGCAGCCTGTGCGGCGCTGACCATTGAGGTGGCCAGGATAATCCCTGTCAGCAGGGCTTTGACTTGAGTCCGCATATTGTTGTTCTCCATTTTGTAGGGGCAGGGGTAGTAAAAAGGCCGCAGTGCGGCCTTTAAAGTTGCTGACAAAGCAGGAAAAAGCGTGGTTTTTCCTACTTTGTGGTGATCAGCCGAAAATCAATAAATTGATTTTCCTGATTTTTTATTTATCAACCTCTACTTGCTCTGGGCAGGAATGAGGTTTGTCATCCGTCTGAAGGCCGCGATGCGGCCTTTAAATAATGCGAAAGTTGTATGACGCTTAACCGCGTTTGTTGGCAGCGATTTCCGCGTGGTGTTTTTTCTCGCTCAGCATGGTCAACAGCAGCAGCAATACTGCACCGACGCTGCCGCCAATCATCACCATAAAGCCGCCGTCCCAACCGAAGTAGTCAACGGTGTAGCCGACGATGGCGCTGGCTGCGACAGAGCCACCCAGATAACCGAACAGACCGGTGAAGCCCGCCGCGGTACCGGCCGCTTTCTTCGGCGCCAGTTCCAGTGCGTGCAGACCAATCAACATTACCGGGCCGTAAATCAGGAAGCCGATGGTGATCATACAGGCCATATCGATGCCAGGGTTACCGACCGGGTTAAGCCAGTAAACCACGGTAGCGATGGTCACCAGGGTCATAAAGAACACGCCGGTGGCGCCACGGTTGCCCTTGAACACCTTGTCCGACATCCAGCCGCACAGCAGGGTGCCTGGAATACCGGCATATTCGTACAGGAAGTAGGCCCAGGAAGACTTGTCCAGCGAGAAGTGCTTCACTTCTTTCAGATAGGTCGGTGACCAGTCCAGAATGCCGTAACGCAGCAGGTAAACGAACACGTTGGCGATGGCGATGTACCACAGCAGCTTGTTCGGCAGGATGTACTGCATGAAGATTTGCTTGGCGGTCAGCTCTTCTTCCGCTTTCTCGCTGTAGTCGTCAGGGAAATCGTTTTTATATTCTTCGATCGGCGGCAGACCACAGGATTGCGGGGTATCACGCATCAGAGCGAAGGCGATCAGGGCCACCAGAATGGCGCCGAAGGCCGGCATATACAGCGCTGCGTGCCAGTCGTTGAACCAGGCCATGCCCAGCAGGAACAGCAGCGGCGGCAGACCGCCACCCACGTTATGGGCGCAGTTCCAGACAGAAACAATACCGCCGCGCTCTTTCTGCGACCACCAGTGCACCATGGTACGGCCACATGGCGGCCAGCCCATCCCCTGGAACCAACCGCACAGGAACAGCAGCACGAACATGACCGCGATGCTCGAAGTCGCCCATGGCACGAAGCCCATGAACAGCATCACCGCGGCAGCCAGGATCAGGCCGGCGGGCAGGAACACGCGAGGGTTGGAGCGGTCAGAAACCGACCCCATGATGAATTTGGAAAAACCGTAGGCGATGGAAATACCGGACAGCGCGAAACCGAGGTCACCGCGGCTGAAGCCCTGGTCGATCAGGTAAGGCATGGCCAGGGTGAAGTTCTTGCGCACCAGGTAGTAGGCGGCATAACCGAAGAAAATCCCCATAAAAATCTGCCAGCGCAATTTACGGTACAGCGGGTCGACTTTGTCGACCGGCACACGGGAAATGTGTGCTGCCGGCTTAAAAATACTCAACATGAGCGCCTCCGATGGCTTTATCTAGTTATCACATCAATATGACCAAGAACGATCATTTGAAGATTGAGCGGATATCGAATGTGGTGTTTTTTTGTTCCATAACGAGCGTCATCCTAGTCAAATCAGCCTGGTGTCGCTGTGATGAATGGCGCAATTGTTACACTTTTATGAAACACCGGCGGATTTTGAGCGATTCGTTAACGTTATGAAATAGAAAAACGCCTAAAAATCGTGATTATGATCACATTCATGGTTTTTTGTGGACATTTGATTTTCGTTTCGAGTTCGTTATTGTTCCTTATCAAACAAAGCCCCCAATGACTGTGGCTCAATAGGTGAATAACTACAGATCCTGAGAGAGTCTTATGAGCAGCCATTCATCGGATAACGAAACGGATGTGATCATCATTGGCGGTGGTGCGACCGGCGCGGGTATTGCTCGTGACTGCGCGCGCCGAGGCCTGCGTTGCATACTGCTGGAGCGTCACGATATCGCTACCGGTGCCACTGGCCGCAACCACGGTCTGCTGCACAGCGGAGCACGCTATGCAGTGACCGACGGTGAGTCGGCGCGTGAATGCATAGAAGAGAACCAAATCCTCAAGCGCATTGCGCACCACTGCATCGAGCGAACCGATGGGCTGTTTATCACGCTGCCGCAGGATTCGCTGGCCTACCAGCAACAGTTCATTGCCTCCTGCCACAGTGCCGGGATCAACGCTGAAGCGATTGACACGCAGTTGGCGTTGCGCCTGGAGCCGGCGGCCAACCCGACGCTGATTGGCGCGGTGCGGGTACCGGACGGTACTGTCGACCCTTTCCGTTTGACCGCCGCCAATATGCTCGATGCCCGCGAGCACGGTGCGCAGATCCTCACCTATCATCAGGTGGTCGGTTTACTTCGCGCAGGCGATCGCATAACCGGAGTGCGCGTTTTCGACCATCAATCTTCACAGCACTACGATATTCATGCCGAAGTGGTCGTCAACGCGGCCGGTATCTGGGGCCAGCAGATTGCGGAATATGCCGATCTGCGGATTCGCATGTTCCCGGCCAAGGGCGCGCTGCTGATCCTCGGCCATCGCATCAACAACATGGTGATCAACCGCTGCCGCAAACCGGCGGACGCCGACATTTTGGTGCCGGGCGACACCATCTCGGTGATTGGCACCACCTCCACCCATATTGACTATGACCAGATCGACAACATGCTGGTGACACCGCAGGAAGTGGACATCCTGATCCGCGAGGGGGCGCTGCTGGCGCCGGAGCTGGCGCAGACGCGTATTCTGCGCGCCTATGCCGGTGTGCGACCACTGGTAGCCAGTGACGACGACCCCAGCGGCCGCAACGTCAGCCGTGGCATCGTGCTGCTCGATCATGCCAGCCGCGACGGCCTGGAAGGCTTTATTACCATTACCGGCGGCAAGTTGATGACCTACCGGCTGATGGCGCAGTGGGCGACCGATAAAGTGTGTGAAAAGCTCAGGTTAGACACCCCTTGTACCACCGCGCAGGAAGCCTTGCCCGGCTCCCGTCAGTCGGCGGAAGAAACGGTGCGCAGCGTGGTTTCTCTGCCTGCCAGCATTCGTGGTTCGGCGGTCTATCGCCATGGCGACAGAGCCAGTCAGGTACCGGCCGGCGATCGGCTGGATAACAGCCTGGTGTGCGAATGTGAAGCGGTCACCGCCGGCGAAGTGCGTTATGCGGTGAACTCCCTCACCGTCAACAATCTGGTCGATCTCCGCCGCCGCACCCGCGTCGGCATGGGCACCTGTCAGGGGGAACTCTGCGCCTGCCGTGCCGCCGGGCTGTTGACGCGTTTTAACGTCACCACCCCGCAGCAGTCGATCGATCAGCTATCGCATTTCCTTAACGAGCGTTGGAAAGGAGTACGGCCGATCGCCTGGGGCGATGCGCTACGTGAAAGTGAGTTTACCAGCTGGGTTTACCAGGGATTGTGCGGGCTTGATGCCCGGGGGGATCAGGAGGCCGATGATGCGATTTGACGTAGTGGTGATTGGCGGCGGACTGGCAGGCATGACCTGCGCTATCAGGCTGGCGGAACAGGGTAAGCGCTGCGCAGTGGTCAGTTCAGGCCAAAGCGCGCTCTATTTTTCATCCGGCTCGCTTGATCTACTGGCGCAGTTACCTGACGGCACTCCGATAACGTCACCCTTGGCAGCAATGCCTGAGCTTGCGCTACAAGCGCCACGGCATCCTTACACGCTGATGGGGGCGGAAAGGGTGGCCGCACTGTCGGATGATGCGGCCCAGCTACTGCAACGCTGTGGTTTGAGCCTGCAGGGCAGCAGTGCACGTAATCATCTGCGGGTGACTCCGCTGGGGACGCGCCGGGCCACCTGGCTTAGTCCGCAGGCTATTCCGGTCACGCCGTTGGACGGCGAACTGCCGTGGAAAAATATCGCGGTGATCGGTATTGAAGGATTTTTGGATTTTCAGCCGCAGTTGGCTGCCAGTTCCCTGATACAGACGCTGGGCATCAAGGCTGAAGTCGCTTATATGCACTTGCCAGCGCTGGATCGGCTGCGCAACAACCCCAGCGAGTTCCGGGCGGTGAATATTGCCAGAGTGCTGGACCTGCCGGAAAACCTGACACCGATGGCGGAAGAAATGCGTCGACTGGCCGGTGATGCCGAGGCGATCTTCCTGCCCGCCTGTCTGGGGCTGGAAGATGATACCTCACTGGCCGCGTTGCAGGCGGCGCTGGGTAAACCGATTCTGCTGTTACCGACGTTGCCGCCTTCGGTTCTGGGTATGCGCCTGTATCAGGCGCTGCGTTCGCGTCTGCAGCAACTGGGCGGCGTTTTTATGCCAGGTGATAGCGTGCTGCGGGCAGATATCGAAGCCGGGCGGGTCACTGGCCTCTATACCCGCAACCACACCGATATTCCGTTGCTGGCGCAGCAGGTGGTGCTGGCCAGCGGCAGCTTCTTCAGCAACGGGCTGGTGGCGGATTTTGACGGTATACGTGAACCGGTGTTTGGGCTGGATGTCGACAGCCGTGCGGATCGCGCAGACTGGAGCGATCGCAATCTGTTTGCTCCGCAGCCCTATTTGCAATTTGGCGTACGTACCGATAACCGGCTGCGTGCCTTAAGGCAGGGGGAACCATTGAGTAACCTGTATGCCATCGGCGCCGTGACCGGTGGCTATGATCCCCTGCAGCAGGGCTGCGGTGCGGGTGTTTCGCTGATTGGGGCGCTGTACGTCGCGCAACAGATTGCGGCACAGGAGGAGCGTCCATGAGCCTGCACAAAGATAATAGCTTTGAAAACTGCATCAAATGCACCGTCTGCACCACCTATTGTCCGGTGGCCAAGGTAAATCCGCTCTATCCGGGACCAAAACAGGCGGGGCCAGACGGCGAGCGCCTGCGGCTCAAGGATCCGGCGCTGTATGATGAGGCGCTGAAGTATTGCACCAACTGCAAACGCTGTGAGGTGGCCTGCCCGTCCGACGTCAAAATCGGCGACATCATTCAGCGTGCCCGTGCCGACTTTGCCCAGAGCAAACCCACGCTGCGTGACGCTATCCTCAGCCATACCGATCTCATGGGCTCGCTGTCGACGCCGTTTGCGCCGATTGTTAATGCCGCTACCGGGCTAAAACCGGTGCGTGCGCTGCTCGACAAGGCGCTGAAAATTGACCATCGGCGTGAATTGCCAAAGTACTCGTTTGGTACCTTCCGCCGCTGGTACCGTCAGCAGGTGCAGGCCCAACAGCGTTATGCCGATCAGGTGGCGTTCTTCCACGGCTGCTTCGTCAATTACAACCATCCGCAACTGGGCAAGGATCTGATCAAGGTGTTCAATGCGATGGACATCGGCGTGCAGTTGCTCAAGCGGGAGAAATGCTGCGGCGTACCGCTGATCGCCAACGGCTTTATTGCCCAGGCAAAAAAACAGGCCAAAGTTAACGCCGAATCGCTGCACGAGACGGTACTGGAGCGGGGGATCCCGGTGGTAGCGACCTCTTCGAGCTGTACTTTTACCCTGCGTGATGAATACCCGCACCTGCTGGACGTGGACACCTCGGCGGTGCGTGAACGGGTGGAGCTGGCGACGCGCTACCTGTATCGCCTGATCAATCAAGGGCGCCAGCTGCCGCTGAAGCACACGCCGTTGCGGGTGGCTTATCATACGCCATGCCATATGGAAAAAATGGGCTGGACCGCCTATACGCTGGAGCTGTTACGGCAGATACCGGGCCTGGAACTGGTGGTGCTGGATTCGCAGTGCTGCGGTATTGCCGGCACCTATGGTTTTAAATCGGAGAACTATGAGACTTCGCAGGGCATTGGGGCGTCGCTGTTCCGCCAGATAGAGGATAGCGGGGTCGACTTGGTGGTGACTGACTGCGAAACCTGCAAATGGCAAATCGAGATGTCGACCAGCAAGCGCTGTGAACATCCGATCACCCTGCTGGCGCAGGCATTGGCTTAAGGGCGCAGCATTAAACTGCGCCTTGGCAAAGATTACTTGTTCAGTTTCAGCGTTTTGATGATGCCTTCGGCTTCGCTCTGCGCCTGCTGCTGGTTATCCGCCGGCAGCGTCACCTGAATGGTCAGCATGTTGTTGTCCAGCGTGCCGATCAGGATAGAGGAGTAGGCTTTCTCGCCGCCGCTGGTGATGATGCTGTCCAACTGACGCAGCGGCACACCGTTAACCTCGATGGCTTTGTTGGTGATCACCTGCAGGTTGGCGTCGCGCGAGCGCTGGGTATCTTCCAGACGCTTGCTCAGGGTTTCCAGGCTGTCGGCAGTCTTGTCGCCGAGGATCACGATCAGCGCGCGCTGGCCGGTACTGTCGGCGTAAACATGCATGTTGTTCGCCTGATTACCCAGCTTGCCGCTTTGGTCCGCCATGCCCGCCGGCAGGGTGAACGCCAGCTTGCCGTCCAGCAAGCTTACCTGTTGCCCGGCTGGGGCGCTGGCTGCGGCATCTCCTGCCGATGCCTTGGTGTCTTTGGTGTCGCCGTCACAGGCTGCCAGGCCGAGCACTAACAGGCTGATACCCATCAATTTTGCTACTTTACGCATTGGGCTTCCTTCTTCCTTTCAGGTAGGGGTTCTCTCACGTATCGCAACCTATTCCAGGTTGAAATGCAAGCAGATGTTGTCACAAGGTTTTTTCAAGTAATAGCCGATAATCAGCCACTTCGCCTTTCTTTTCCAGTTGAACAATCTGATAGTGCTGGCCGATGAGCATCATCAGCGGCTATGCAGGTTGTCGAATTCGGGGATTTGTTGATAAAGGCGGTGAATTTCTTCGAGGGTGGCGTGGCGGATGGTGATGGTCATGGCGGCCTCCGGGTGGGTGCAGGCCGGCAATAATAACACGGGTTAGCCTGGTTGCAGGCTGCCGTCGTCCTGGCGTGCGGCAATGCGCTTAAGTAGCATATTCAGCAGTACGCCGTACATCGGCAGGAAGAACAGCAGGCAGATCAGCACTTTGAAGCTGTAATCCACTAGCGCGATTTCAACCCAGTTGTTAGCCATAAAGGCGTCGCTGCTCTTGTAGAAGGCAATAAAGAAGAACGACAGGGTATCGCTGATGTTGCCGAGGAACATGGCGGCTGCCGGAGCCACCCACCAGGCGCTGCGCTGACGCAGGCGATTGAAAACGTGGACGTCGAGGATCTGACCGAGCACATAAGCCATAAAGCTGGCGACGGCGATACGGGCGACAAACAGATTAAAGCTGCCCAAGGCGGCAAAGCCCTGCCATTCACCCTGATAGGTCACGGTGGAGATCACGTACGAAATGAACAACGCCGGTACCATCACCGAAAGAATGATGCGTCGTGCCAGCGGAGCGCCGAAAATACGCACCGTCAGATCGGTCGCCAGGAAGATAAATGGAAAGGTAAAAGCCCCCCAGGTGGTATGAAAGCCGAAAATGGACATCGGCAACTGCACCAGGTAGTTACTGGAGGTAATGATGACAATATGGAACAGCGATAGCCAGACCAACGCGGTCAGGCGCTGCCGAGCAGTAAACGAATACATGTTGTAGCCTTTTTAATAATGGGGTGAGGGAACCCAGAATGTCTTGTCTACGCCGCGAAATAAGCGTCGCGGCCGCATGATACGCGTTTGCGCAACCAATGCAATGGTTAAATTTAACGCAAACGTTAACGCATCTTGCACAGAAAAACTACCGGCGTAAACTATGCGCTAATAAGATATGGCGAGCGTTCGCCGATCGTTTTCGACCGAGAAAAATTGCATGACTGACTTATTTGCCCAGGCCGACCAGACGCTTGATGCGCTGGGGCTGCGTTGTCCTGAACCGGTAATGATGGTGCGCAAAACCGTGCGCCATATGGATAACGGTGAAACTCTGCTGATCATCGCCGACGATCCGGCTACCACCCGCGACATTCCGGGGTTCTGCCGCTTTATGGAACATACGCTGGTGGCGCAGGAAACCGACACCGCGCCTTACCGTTATTTACTCCGCAAGGGCGTCTAAACGCGGTACGGGCGTTATCTCACCCCAGGGTAGCGATTCGGCTCCCTGGGGCATTTGATAACCTAAGCGCGCTTTTTCAGCAGCCGCAGGGCGTTGGCGGTGACCAGCGCGGTGGCGCCGGAGTCTGCCAGCACCGCCAGCCACAGTCCGGTCAGCCCCAGCAGGGTGGTGATCAGAAATATCCCTTTCAGCCCCAATGCAATGGTGATGTTCTGCCGAATATTGGCGTGTGTCGCGCGCGATATGCGGATCATTTCCGCCACGCCCACCAGCCGGTTATGGGTCAGCGCGGCGTCGGCTGTTTCCAGCGCCACGTCGGTGCCGCTGCCCATCGCGATACCGATACTGGAGGCTTTCATCGCCGGTGCATCATTGATGCCGTCGCCGATCATCGCCGTAGGGCGCAGTTCACTCAGTTCGGTGACCGCCTTCACTTTATCTTCCGGCAGCAGTCCGGCGCGGTAATCCAACCCCAGTTCAGTGGCAATCGCCGCCGCCGCACGCGGGTTGTCACCGGTTAGCATGACCCCGTTGATCCCCAGCGCTTTCAGTTCGGCGATCGCCTGTTTTGCATCGCTACGCAGCGTGTCGCGCAGCGCCAACAGGCCAATCGGGGCTCCGTCTTCCAGCACCACCACCGCCGTTTTACCGGCGTTTTCCAGCCGTTCTACCTGATGGCTGCCCTGCTCACTGAGCAGGCCTGCGGCTAGCTTGGCCGGCGCACTGATCAGTACGGTTTTGCCGTCGATCACACCCTCCACCCCAACGCCTGCCAGAGCGCGGCGGCCCTGTGCCAGTGGCAGAGGCACACCATACTGCTCGGCGCGGTTGATAATCGCTTGCGCCAGCGGGTGATGGGAACCGGCTTCTACGGCGGCGGCCAGGGTCAGCAGTTGCTGTTCGCTGATGCCGTTAAGCGGCAGCACATCGGTCACCGTCGGTTTACCTTCCGTCAGGGTACCGGTTTTATCGAAGGCGATGGTTTGCACCTGGCCCAACTGTTCCAGTGCCGCGCCGCCTTTAATCAACGCACCGCGGCGGGTGGCCGCTGCCAGCCCGGAGGTGATCGCCGCCGGGGTAGAGATCACCAGCGCACAAGGACAACCGATCAGCAGCAGGGTCAGACCGCGATAAATCCAGGTCTCCCAAGGCTCTGAATACAGCAACGGCGGCACCAGGATCACCGCGATGGCCAGCAACATGATGGCTGGGGTGTAGTAACGGCTAAAACGGTCAAGGAAGCGTTCGATCGGCGCACGGCGCTCTTCGGCTTCTTCAATCAGTTGCAAAATACGGTCGATGGCGTTTTTGCCCGGTTCGGAAACCACCTTCATCTGCGCGGCCTGATCGACCGACAAACTGCCCGCCGCGACTTTCTGGCCCTGCTGACGCTCGACCGGCACCGATTCGCCGGTCAGGGCGCTTTCGTCAAAGCTGGCAAACGGGTTGAGCAGTTCGGCATCGGCCGGCAGGCGGCCACCGGGCGCAATTTCAATCACATCGCCGGGGCGCAGGCTGGCAACCGGCACGCGTTTGCGCTCAGTTCCCTGCAGCAGCAGGGCGTCTTCCGGCACCAGCTCCATCAGCGCCTTCACGCCACGGCGTGCACGGTTGGCCGCGTAGGACTCCAGCATCTCGCCGACCATAAACAGCAGCAACACCATCGCCGCCTCGGCGGTGGCGCCGATAAACAGCGCGCCAATGGCCGCCACGCTCATCAGGGTTTCGATGGCAAACGGCGTGCCGGAGCGGATCAGGCGTACCGCCTTGGTGGCAACCGGAGCCAGACCCACCAGCGTGGTGGCGATAAAGGCAATGCGGCTCAGTTCAGGGTTGACCATGCTGAGCGCCCAACTGACGATCATCAGCGTGGTGAGCAGCAGCAGTGGGCCAAACTCGCCAAGGCGCGAGGCTTTTGGCTGGTCGGCTTGGGTGGTCTGGGTGCCGAGCAGGGTAAAACCGGCTTGTTTCACCGCGTCCTGAATACGCAGGCTGATATCGGATTGAGCGTCGACCACCAGTTTTTCCGTGGCGAACAGCACGCGAGCGTTATCGACGCCTGGGAGTGCAGTCACCGCATTTTCAATTTTTTTGGCGCAGCTTGGGCAATCCATGCCGGTGACTTTCCAGCTGTAGCGTTGGCTGCCGGAGAGAGGGGCGGCAGCCAGCCTGTCGCTTTCCTCATCCGGATCTTCATGATCGTCAGCGCTGCACTCACCGGCACCATGATCGTGCGTATGGGCATGTCCGCTATGGTCGGCGGCACTTTGTTTTTCACTGCTGCAACCGTGCTGGGTTTTGCTGTGGCTGTGGTTGCAACCGCAGCCGCCTTCCGCATGGTGATGTTCCTGATGATTATGCTTTTCATGGTTAGTCATAGCGTCCCCCTCCGGGCCGTTAATGAAGTTCATTGGGCAGACTCTACACCCTGGAGTCAACTCCAGAGTCAAGCGGCGGATGAGAATTATTGCTAACTGTGAGGCGGGAATTATCGTGGGTGGCACAAGGCCGTTAGACGAAAAAAGAAAATGGTATTCCCTGAGAAACTTAAAAGTCCCGGCGGCTAATAATAAAGAGTTATTAATCTATAACTCTTTAGCTAAATTTAACTTTTTGTCACTTTTATGCCAGCACGATCCGCTTGTTCCTGCAGGCCGCATTTTTGTTGAAGTTTGTTGCTAACTTGTGACTGTTAGGTTTCATTTAGATTGTAAGTATCGCCAAAAACCAGCATAACTCTCCTTCGTTATGAAAATATATAGCTGATTATTTTATGTTCAGTTTTGCGCGCCTGCCTATAATTGGAATCGATTACCATTTATGGCGGTAATCTTATTTGCTGATATATATGCATTAATTCTACCTAACACACTGCCGGCAACGGCGCATAAGTCCCTTCCGGTTAATCGGCGGATCATTCTCCGTGGCTGACCGGCAGGTTATGTCTATCTGTCTGATTGATAACGATCAGCTAATGAGTGGAATCGAACCAATGCAATCTACTAAAAAGGCAATTGAAGTTACTGAATCCAGCCTCGCAACTACTGGCTCCGGCTACAATGCTGTAGACGATCTGTTGCATTACCACGAGCGTGGCAACGGGATCCAGGTTAATGGCAAGGACTCATTTTCAAACGAACAAGCTGGGCTGTTTATTACCCGTGAGAACCAAACCTGGAACGGTTATAAAGTTTTTGGCCAGCCGGCTAAATTAACTTTCTCATTCCCGGATTATAAATTCTCTTCCACCAACGTCGCCGGCGATACCGGGCTGAGCAAGTTCAGCGCGGAACAGCAGCAGCAGGCCAAGCTGTCGCTGCAATCCTGGTCTGACGTAGCCAATCTTACCTTTACCGAAGTTGCCGCCGGCCAGAAGGCCAATATCACCTTCGGCAACTACAGCCAGGACCGTCCCGGTCATTATGACTACGATACCCAGGCCTATGCTTTCCTGCCGAATACCATTTATCAGGGCCAGAATCTGGGTGGCCAGACCTGGTACAACGTCAACCAGTCCAACGTTAAACATCCGGCCAGCGAAGACTATGGCCGTCAGACGTTTACCCACGAGATTGGCCATGCGCTGGGCCTGAGCCACCCTGGCGAATACAACGCCGGGGAAGGTAACCCAACCTACAATGACGTTACCTATGCCGAGGACACCCGCGAGTTCAGCCTGATGAGCTACTGGAGTGAAACCAACACCGGCGGTGATAACGGTGGGCACTACGCGGCAGCACCGTTGCTGGATGACATTGCGGCCATTCAGCATCTGTATGGCGCCAACCTGTCTACCCGCACCGGCGACACCGTGTATGGCTTCAATTCCAATACCGGCCGCGATTTCCTCAGCACCACCAGCAACTCGCAGAAAGTGATCTTTGCGGCCTGGGATGCAGGCGGTAACGACACCTTCGACTTCTCCGGTTACACCGCCAACCAGCGCATCAACCTGAACGAGAAGTCCTTCTCTGACGTGGGCGGGCTGAAAGGCAACGTGTCTATCGCGGCGGGTGTGACCATTGAGAACGCCATCGGTGGTTCGGGCAATGACGTGCTGGTTGGCAACGCAGCCAACAACGTGCTGAAGGGCGGTGCGGGCAACGACGTGCTGTTCGGTGGCGGCGGGGCGGATGAGCTGTGGGGCGGTGCCGGCAAGGATATCTTTGTCTTCTCAGCGGTCAGCGATTCCGCACCGGGCGCTTCCGACGTGATTAAGGATTTCCAGAAAGGCACCGATAAAATCGATCTGTCGTTCTTCAATCAGGGCAAATCGAGCAGCGATCAGATCCACTTCGTCGATCATTTCAGCGGCTCTGTGGGGGAAGCGTTACTGACTTATAACGCTTCCAATAATGTCAGCGATTTGGCACTGAATATCGGCGGCCATCAGGCGCCGGACTTCCTGGTGAAAATCGTGGGTCAGGTAGACGTCACCACTGATTTTATCGTGTAACAGTGAAGATAACGCCCGGCGCATTCTGGCCGGGCGTTATGCGGGAGCTGATATGAAAGGCAACTTGGCGTGTGCCGCCATAATGGCGGGAAATATAATGGTAACGGGGGCAGCTATGGCCAGCAGTTTGGTTCTTCCTTCCGCGCAGTCGCTGGCGGGTCAATGGCAAGTCGCCGATGCGCAGCAGCAATGCCAGATTGAATTTTTGGCCAGCGAACAGAGCGAAACCAACGGCTACCAATTGATTGATCGGCAAAATTGCCTGAAAAATGTGTTAACGGCTGAGGTGGTCGGCTGGCGCCCGGCACCGGATGGCATTGCTTTACTACAGGCGGACGGCAGCACGTTGGCGTTCTTTTCGCGTGATGGGGACGTATATCGCAACCAACCTGGTGCCGATGACGGTCTGACGCTCAAGGCGTTGGCTTAGTAGCAGCGGGTTCGGCAGCCGAACCCGCCCTGAGTCACTACAGGTACAGTGAACGGACAATCAGGAAATGGCCGGAGAAATAGCAGAAGGCCACCAGCGCATCGGCCGCGCGGAAGCTAAAGCGGTAGCGATTAAGCAGCCAAATGATATTGGCCAGCAACAGCAATGAGGTCCCTGCCAGCAGCGAGAAACCGAAATCGGTGCTGCGCATGAAGTACTGTTCCCCCGCCAGCCACACCATTAGCAGCGTCATCGCAACCAGGGTGGCAATCGGCCAGCGCATCTCTTCCAACCGGGTCCAGATGGTCGCCAGCAACAGCACGCCAATCACCAGCAGCGCCAGTGGCAGCGGCCAAAACAGGCTAAAGGTCATCTGGCTGGCGAAGCTCAGGGTATACAGCAGGCTCGACAGGAAAAATGCGCCGATGGCGTACAGTACGCGTTCACGCGGCAGCAGCAACAGAGCGTCGCCGATCAGCGTCGCCAACAGGCCGAGAACGATCAGATAGCCTGCCGCGCCCAGTACCGGCGCTTGCCAGGCCAACAATAACAGCAACAGCAGGGTAACCGGTTTAAATACCCAACGTTGCCAGCGAGGCCCACGGTAGGAGGCGTCGACGAACAGCCAACCGGAAAAGAATACGGCAAGGAACGGCCAACTCATATGTCTTCCTTATTCATTATGGGAGCCACAGCCTCCGGCTCCAAATTGTCACCAGTGTCACTTCCTGCTTGCAGTGTAGGCAGCAGGCCTGTAATCGACAACGCTTTCTTGCGTATGAACTGTAACCTATCTGAGGTTGCAAGAAATGGACTTTAGATTCTCCGATTGCCAGGTTAAATACGCCGCAGACTTTTATTTAGCGGTAATGCTGTTTAGACTCGACTTCAGAAAAGAAAATATCAGGGATAGCGCTTGAAACATATTTCCATGCTGGTTCGGCTGCTTGTCGTTTCAAGCGTTTATTCACTCACCGGTTGTTCATTCTCACCGGCAATACCGGTATTCGGTGCAACATTCCCCGGCTGGTTCTTTTGTTTGCTGAGCGGCGCATTCTTGTTGATCCCCTGCCATATGTTGATTGTGCGTAAAGGCTGGCAGGCGCGTTTTTCACCGCTGGTGATTAGTTACCTGGCGCTGATGTTCCTGTTTGCCGCGATCCTCTGGTTCTTACTCTTTGTTAAGTAAACATCTATGACTGATTCCCGTTCCAGTGTATTACGCAAGAAATGGCCATTGCTGGTCATCGTTCTGGCCGCTATCGTTGCGATGATCTTGTTGATATGGCAGCTACAGACTTCGCCGGAAACCAACGACGCTTATGTCTATGCGGACACCATTGACGTGGTTCCGGAAGTGAGCGGACGCATTACCGAGATGCCCATTCGGGATAATCAGCGGGTGAAAAAAGGTGACCTGCTGTTCCGTATCGATCCCCGCCCTTATCAGGCCATGCTGGACGACGCCATCGCCCGGTTGGCCACGCTGGATGCCCAGATTGGGCTGACGAATCGCACGGTCAAAGCGCAGGAGTATAACGCCCAGTCTGTTGCCGCTGCCGTAGCCCGCGCCCAGGCGTTAGTTAAACAGACCACCTCCACCCGCACTCGCCTTGAACCTCTGGTCCCTCAGGGGTTCGCTTCTCAGGAAGACCTGGATCAGGCCAGAACGGCGGAAAAAGCGGCTCGATCAGAACTGGCAACCACCCAATTGCAGGCGAAGCAGGCGGCCGCGGCGGTCACCGGGGTGGATGCGATGGTCGCGCAACGGGCAGAAGTGATGGCCCAGATTACGCTGGCTGAACTGCACCTGGAATATACCGAGGTACGGGCTCCCTTTAATGGCGTGGTCGTGGCGCTGAAGACCACCGTCGGTCAGTATGCCTCCGCTTTAAAGCCGGTATTTACCTTAATGGATGACGATCACTGGTTTGTCATCGCCAACTTCCGGGAAACCGATCTGCAAAATATTCGCGCCGGCGTACCGGCACGGATAACGGTAATGACCAATCACTCCAAAACTTTCGACGGGGTGGTGGACTCTATTGGCGCCGGTGTCCTGCCCGGAGAAGGGGGCAGCGTGATCGGCGGTTTGCCGCTAATCCAAAAGAGCATTAACTGGGTTCACGTGTCGCAACGTTTCCCGGTGAAGATCGCCATTACTCATCCGGATCGTCAGTTGTTGCGCATGGGAGCGTCCGCCAGCGCGGTTTTATTGCCCCGAACCGAGTCTGAGTAAGGGCGGCGTGTGCAGAATATCTGGCAATATCTGAGCAGAGAGTTACGCGCCACGCCTGGCAGGGGGGGTTATACCCTGCGTTTGACGCTGAGTTGTGCGGTGTTGATCACGTTGTTTATGACGCAGCAGATCCCTTTCCTGGCCGTGGCGCTGATCGTGGTTTTCTATGTCAGCCAGCAAAATGTCCTGATGATCAAACTGATCGGAATCGTGTTTTTGATCACCATCAGCGTCGCTATCGGCGGTATCCTGCTGATTTTCAAATGGACCTATGATTATCCGCTGATACGGCTGGTGGCTTCGACGCTGCTGTTTTTCTGCGCCATGTATCTGATGAGGGTGCTGGGCAAGCTGGGGCTGGCATTTTTTGTCGTCGCTCTGTCGGTGATTTATGCCCAGACATTCCCTTCCATGACCAGCGAAAGCGAAGTTCTGGTTCGGCTGTTGCTGTGGCTGTGGGTGGCGATCAATACCGCTATTTTGGTTACGCTGCTGGTCAATGCCTGTTTTTATCAGGCCTTTCCCGGCTATCAGTTCAAAGCCCTGCTGGCGCAGATGCTTCGCCAAATGTCTGCACAATGGGCCCGTTTGGGCGACAACCTCAGGCTGGAAGGGCAACCGAAGCTGCTGGATGTGGCGGCGCAATTTTCCCGTTTGCAATTGCTGCATAAGCTGGCGGGGCGTTCCAGTGCCGAAATCAGCAATGATCCGGAGAAATGGCAGTTGCTCATGGCGGCGGCCAGCCGTTGTTACCACCTGACTGCGCTGCTTCAGCAGGATGAACATGACCCGCAAATCCAACAACAAGCCCGGATACTCTCTGGCGTGCTGGCCGATTTGGCGGAACATCTCGATAGCGACGTTGTACCGGCCCAAATGGAGATGTCGGCTGCAAGCGACAGCGCAAACGTAGCCATTTTGCTGGAAATGACGCGAACCTTGACCCGTCTGGCTCAGGGCGAGGCGATCCCCTTGCGAACTGAAGGGCAGGTGAAAGAGCCTTTGCTGTTGCCGGATGCCTGGTCAAATCCGGCCTACCTGCACTTTGCCCTGAAGACCCTGCTGGCGACCCTGATCTGCTATGTGTTTTATACAGCGACAGACTGGCAGGGGATACACACCATTATGTTGAGCTGCGTTATTGTGGCCCAGCCTGGGTTGGGTGCCACTATGCAGAAGACGCTGTTGCGTATTGGCGGGGCGTTGCTGGCTACGCTGCTGGCGCTGGTATGTATCGTCTTTATTCAGCCCCATACGGATTCCCTCACCGGGTTGTTGGCGATGGCACTGCCGGTTATGGCTCTGGGAGCCTGGCTGGCAGCCGGCTCCGAAAGAATCGCCTACGCGGGTATCCAGATCGCCTTTACTTTTTCCCTGGCATTTTTCAGCTGGTTTGGGCCGTTGTATAACCTGACGGAATTACGCGATCGGGTTATCGGTATCCTGCTGGGGGTATTGGTTTCATCGATTGTCCATCTTTACCTGTGGCCAGACAGTGAGGCTCCGCAGTTAAAAGCGCAGTTGGCGCGCCTTTATCGCCAAATTGCCGACTATCTGACGGCAAAAGAGGATGAAGCTAAGATAGCGCCGCTGTTGCAGACCCTGATAAAAACTGAAACCCTGATCGGTCGGGTCTCCGCAGAGCCTTTCAATACCTACGCCCATCCTTATCCGCAAGCGAAAAGTTGGCCGATTAACGCCGCTTTTATGCAGGCTCAGGAAATTGTGCGCTTGAGTGAAGGGTATCGGCTGTACATGGCGCCAGGGGATACTTTCCTGCCCCAGTGCGCGCAGCTGTTGCGCAGCTACGCCGATAACATAGAGCAGCCTGGCGCTGCTGCAATATTGACGCAGGTGGAACAAGACAGGCCGATAAATCCTTTTTTATATCCTCTGATACAGGCGGTGCAAAGTTTGCCTGACTGGCGGCAGCCTCATCTTTCCGAGATTAAACAATGAAAATTATGATGATGGCAGGAGGTCAGCCGCGCCTCGCGCCGCTAGTGCTGAGTTTGAGCCTGCTGCTGAACGGGTGCGCGTTAATTCAGGACGATCCCGGTCAGGTGACCATAGTCAATCCGCAGCAGGCGCAGTTATCGCAGGTGATTCATTTGGCTCACAGCGGGTGGCCGGCGGCCAACTGGTGGGAGGGCTATCATGATGCTCAGCTCAATATGCTGGTCAACCGCGCATTGCAAAACTCACCGACCATGCAGGCGGCTCGCCTGCGCATTAGTCAGTCTCAATCCTCGGTCGAACTGGCTCAGGCGGCCCAGGGGCTTCAGGCCGTGGGGGTTGCGGCCCAGAATCGGGTGAGAGTAACCGATCGCAACTTTACCTGGCCCTACTCATTTTCGCTGCCCGCGGACCGCAATGGGCCCTGGTATACGCTCAATACCGTCGGCGTGGGTGCCACCCTGGATATCGATCTATGGGGGGCGGATCGCGCTCAGGTGGCTGCCGCCATCGGGGAGAAAAATGCCCGAACAGCGGAGACGGCCGGTATCGAACTGGATCTTGCCAGCAGTGTCGCACAGCTCTATTTCGCCATGCAGAGCAGCTTCCAGAAGATTGCGCTGCTCAATCAACTGGAGTCCATTGCCCGGTTATCGGTGCAGGCCCACGAAAATCGCGCCGCACGCGGGCTGGAAGATAGGGTTGATATTGCCAACGCGCAGGCTGAACTGCTGGCGGCACAACAGCAGGTGATTACCGAACAGGGGATGTTGACCCAGTATCGTGAAACGCTACGCGCCCTGATAGGGGCAGATGCGCACAATATGCCGAGTATTCATCCGGTTGACCTGCCGGTGCTGCAGGAAACCCTGCCGGCTTCCTTGTCTTTCGAACTGTTGGCCAGACGTCCGGACCTGCAAGCATTGAGCGGTTACGTGACCGCCTCTTTAAGCCGGGTCGATGCGGCCAAGGCGGCCTTTTACCCGCATTTTGATATCAAGGCCTTCTGGGGATATAACGCCTTAAGCGTGGGTGACCTGTTTAAATACTCCTTCCAGCAGATCAATATTCTGCCCGGCTTGCAGCTGCCTTTGTTCGATGGTGGCCGGCTGAACGCCAATCTGAAATCGGTCCGTACGGCCAGCAACATTCTGATAAAGCAGTATAATCAGGCAGTACTTGATGCGGTGCGTGATGTGGCCATCAGCTCGAGCCAACTCAACGATCTCAATCAGCAGGTCATGCTGCAGCAGCAGAAAGTCATCGCCGCCATGGCCACCACGGAGAGCGCAGGCGCTCATTACCAGCGCGGGCTGGCCAGCCGTTACGCTGCTGAGGAAGCCCGGCGAGCCACTATCGCGCAGCAGTTGTTGTTACTGGATATTCAGGCGCAACGGCTCAGCACCGACATTACGTTGATTAAGTCGCTGGGGGGCGATTATCGTGGCCAGCCAGCGACCAGCGATGCGGTGGCCACTGCCCAGCCGCACTAAATTCTGAACATCAGGGAGCCAAGATGAGCAAACCGCCGCTGTTTTTTATCGCCGTGATAGCACTGATCGCCGTACTGGCCACGCAGCGCTATTTCAACCAGCGCCGATCTGAGGCGGAAAACGACCGCGCGCCGGTTCGCAGCCTGCAGGTTACGGTGAGCGAGAAGCGTGAATTCCCTGCCTCAAATAACCGTTCACGCCAGCGCGAGCATATCGTCAATGAGGCAATGCGCTATGAAGTGGTGTTCCACCCGCAGCGTGGGGGAGAGGACATTACCCTGCGGCTGAAACAGCAGCAATACAACCCGATAGAGAAAGGTGCGCAGGGCATGTTGATGGTGCAGGGCACGCGTTTTGTGTCATTTACTGCTCAATCGGCGCAGCACTAAGCTATTTTCTTTTGATCGGCGGCTGCTTTTTCTGCCAGGCCAACAGTTCGAAGACGCCAAAGATGAAGATCTTGGCTTCCTGCCAGTAGCTAATCGGCTGATCTTTCGGTTGCGTGGATTTCAGCAGCACCAGTTGTAACCCGTGCATCACCACCATAAAGAACAGCGCCACGTCGATGAAGTACTTCAGCGGCTTGGGAAAAGGGTGAAACAGATTGGAGAGCAGAAAGCCCCATACGCACAGCATCAGCAGGCGACCCAGATTAATCAGCATTGTCGTTTTTCTCTTGAGAACGGATATAAAGACGGTAAGCCACCTGACCGGCGACTTTTTCACGGTGTAGCTGCCAGTTGGCCGGGACGTCGGTGGCGGCGCTTTCGGCTTCGGCTTCTACGTAGATCCAGGCTTCATCGGCCAGCCAGCCCTGTTGTTCCAGCAGCGTGACGGTTTCCGCCAGCAGCCCTTTGCGAAACGGCGGATCGAGGAACACCACGTCAAACGGTTGGGCATTTTTCGCCAGCCAGCTCAGCGCGTTGGTATTGACCACATGGCCTTTGCCTTGCAGCAGCGCCAGATTCTTTTCCAACTGCTGCGCCACCGGGCGTTCAAACTCCAACAGCGTAACGCTACCGGCATAGCGGGACAGCGCTTCCAGGCCGAGTGCGCCGCTACCGGCGAAACAGTCCAGGCAACGCGCGCCCTGGATCACCGGCGCCAGCCAGTTGAACAGGGTTTCACGGACGCGATCGGTAGTTGGACGTAGCCCAGGGCTATTGGGCACCGGCAGTTTCCGTCCGCGCCATTGGCCGCCGATAATACGGATCTGCCCGGCCGCAGCCTGAGGCGGTTTTTTTGCCGACGCCCGTGGCGATATTCTTGTCATAGGATTGGTTTATTTCTGTTTGGGGCGGTGAAGGCCGCACAAGTTAACGAAAAGTTGTCTCTATTCTACCGGTGAGACGCGTCGGGGGAAACGGTAAAACTTTGTTGCCTGATTTCACAGTGGAAAGCATACCGGATGCGTGTTGCTGGGCGAGGGAAAGTGATAGACTCGGCGGAATAATTGTCAGCATAAGCAAGCCTTCGGTACGGAGTAGAGTCATAACATGGCAAAAGATAAGAAACGCGGGTTTTTCTCCTGGCTGGGCTTCGGCCAGAAGGAAGAAGAGCAACAGCAACCTGAGACGGCGGTAGAACCGGCGGAACATCAGGCCGTGGAGACCCCGGCTGAACCGGTTGCTCCCAAGCTTGATGACCAGCTCCCCGCCCAGGAATCTGAACCTGCCGCCTCCGTAGAAACCCCAGGAGAATGGGACGGCAGCCTGACCGGCGAGCATATCGCAGAAAGCGTGCCGGTGGTGACTGAGCACCCTACAGCGGCAGAAACGCTGGCGGAAGAGATTGTTATCCTTACCGAACAGGTGGCGGCAGAGCAACAACCTGCGGTAGTAGAGGAGATCGCCGAGCCGATTGCCGAGGTTGAGCCTGAACCGGAAGTGATTGCACCTGAGCCGGTTATCGAACCTGAGCCAGAACCGGTGGCTGTGATTGAACCTGAAGTGGTCGAGCCTGAACCTGAGGTCATCGCGCCAGAGCCAGAGCCAGAGCCAGAGCCAGAGCCTGAGCCAGAACCTCTGCCGGCCAGCGTAGCGCTGGAACCGATTATCGTCGCTCCGGCCATTATTGAAGAGATTGAAGAACAACAACCTGAGCTGCTGGCCCCTGCGGTGACTCAGGAACAGGAACGCCCGACCAAAGAAGGCTTCTTTGCCCGCCTGAAGCGCAGCCTGGTGAAAACCAAGCAGAATCTGGGTTCCGGCTTTATCGGTCTGTTCCGTGGCAAGAAAATCGATGACGACTTGTTTGAAGAGCTGGAAGAACAGCTGCTGATCGCCGACGTTGGCGTGGAAACCACGCGTAAAATCATTACCTCCCTGACCCAGCATGCCAGCCGCAAGCAGTTGAAAGATGCCGAGGCGCTGTACGGCAAGCTGAAGGAGGAAATGTCCGAAATTCTGACTAAAGTTGAACAGCCGCTGGATGTTAGTGGTAAAACCCCGTATGTCATTCTGATGGTTGGGGTGAACGGCGTGGGTAAAACCACCACCATCGGTAAGCTGGCTCGCCAGTTCCAGGCGGAAGGCAAATCGGTGATGCTGGCTGCGGGGGATACCTTCCGTGCGGCGGCGGTAGAGCAGTTGCAGGTGTGGGGCGAACGTAACCGTATTCCGGTAATAGCGCAGCAAACTGGCGCTGACTCCGCCTCGGTGATTTTCGATGCGGTGCAGGCCGCCAAGGCGCGCGGTATTGACGTATTGCTGGCAGATACGGCAGGGCGTCTGCAGAACAAAGCGCACCTGATGGAAGAGCTGAAGAAGATCGTCCGCGTCATGAAAAAACTGGACGACCAGGCCCCCCATGAGGTTATGCTGACTCTTGATGCCAGCACCGGACAAAATGCGGTCAGCCAGGCGAAATTATTTAATGAAGCCGTAGGCTTAACCGGTATCACACTGACTAAACTGGACGGTACCGCCAAGGGCGGGGTGATCTTCGCCATTGCCGATCAGTTCGCTATCCCGATTCGCTATATCGGCGTTGGGGAAGGCATCGAAGATTTGCGGCCGTTTAAGGCTGACGATTTTATTGAGGCACTTTTTGCCCGAGAGGATTAATACGGATGATTCGCTTTGAACAGGTCAGTAAAGCTTATCTGGGCGGACGGCAGGCACTGCAGGGGGTAGATTTTCATCTGCGCCCGGCAGAGATGGCGTTTCTGACCGGCCATTCCGGCGCGGGTAAAAGTACCCTGCTGAAACTGATTTGTGGCATTGAACGGCCGAGCGCCGGCCATATCTGGTTTGGTGGCCACGACATCAGTCGCCTGAGAAACAGTGAGGTGCCGTTCCTGCGTCGTCAGATCGGCATGATTTTCCAGGATCACCATCTGCTGCTGGATCGTACGGTGTATGACAACGTGGCGATGCCGCTGATCATCGCAGGTGCAAGTACCGAAGACATCCGCCGCCGCGTTTCCGCCGCGCTGGACAAGGTCGGGCTGCTGGATAAGGCGAAAAACTTCCCAATCCAGCTTTCCGGTGGTGAGCAGCAGCGCGTGGGTATTGCCCGTGCGGTGGTGAACAAACCGGCGGTGCTGTTGGCGGATGAGCCAACAGGTAACCTGGATGATGCGCTGTCGGAAGGCATTCTGCGTCTGTTTGAAGAATTTAACCGTGTTGGCGTGACCGTGCTGATGGCCACCCATGACACCGGGCTGATTGCCCGTCGCAATTACCGCACTCTGCGCCTGAGCCAGGGTCGTATGGCTGGAGGAGCGCATCATGGCGAATAACGCAAAAACCGCCAAGAGCAAAGCGCTGCGCGGCGGCTGGCGTGAACAATGGCGTTATGCCTGGATGAATGCCATCAAGGACATGCTGCGCCAGCCGTTGGCAACGCTGTTGACGGTGATGGTGATTGCAATCTCCCTGACGCTGCCGAGCGTGTGTTACATCGTCTGGAAAAACGTCAGTACCGCGGCGACCCAGTGGTACCCAACGCCACAGTTGACGGTTTATCTGGATAAATCCCTCGATGACGACGCGGCGGTGAAAGTGCTCGACGTCATCAAGGCGGAAGCCGGCGTCGAGAAAGTGAATTACCTGTCGCGTGAAGAGGCCCGGGGCGAATTCCGCAACTGGTCCGGCTTTGGCGGCGCACTGGATATGCTGGAAGAGAACCCATTGCCGGCGGTAGCTATTATCACGCCGAAAATGAGTTTCCAAAGTTCCGACACCCTCAATACCCTGCGCGATCGCGTAGCCGCGGTACAGGGCGTGGATGAAGTAAGAATGGACGATAGCTGGTTTGCCCGCCTGGCGGCGCTGACCGGGTTGGTGGGCCAGGTAGCTGCGATGATCGGCGTGCTGATGATTGTGGCGGTCTTCCTGGTGATCGGCAACAGCGTACGGCTGAGCATCTTCAGCCGCCGTGACACCATCAACGTGATGAAGCTGATCGGTGCGACCGACGGCTTTATCCTGCGGCCTTTCCTGAATGGCGGGGCGATGCTGGGCTTCTTTGGCGCATTGCTGTCGTTGCTGTTATCCGGCGGGATGGTGTGGCGTCTGGAGTCGGTGGTCACCGGCGTAGCCAAGGTGTTTGGCACCACCTTTACCCTGCACGGTCTGGGTTGGGACGAAGCCTTGTTGCTGCTGATTGTCTCCGCGATGATCGGCTGGATCGCCGCCTGGCTGGCGACGGTGCAACATTTACGTCGATTTACACCACAATAAAGTTTTTTTGGTATACTCTTCTCCTGCTGCTCCGAGCGTGTTGTGGGAGAAGAGCTACCGGCACCAACCCAAGCCTCAATCAGTCTCTTCTTTGCGCACAAATTCCCTATCGGCCCAAGTCTTCGTCACGTATTGTCATGCACAATATGATCGAAAAACTGTGAACCAATGGGGCGGAACACGGTCAAAATCTGCAGCAAAATGTTATGGTGCCCGGCGTGTGGACCGCTTTTGCAATAGCAACTGCCGTAGAATCAATTATTTCCCCGCCGTGATAAATCACCTGCATGACCTGTTTTTTCAAGAGAGGGTTTGAATGACCAAAGAAATGCAAACTTTAGCTTTAGTGCCCCAGGGCAGTTTGGAAGCCTATATCCGGGCCGCCAACACCTATCCGATGCTGACGGCAGAGGAAGAGCGGGAGCTGGCTGAACGGCTGCATTATCAGGGCGATCTGGAAGCCGCTAAGCAGCTGATCCTGTCTCACCTGCGCTTTGTCGCTCATATTGCCCGCAATTACTCTGGTTACGGCCTGCCGCAGGCGGATCTGATCCAGGAAGGTAATATCGGCTTGATGAAAGCTGTTCGCCGCTTCAACCCAGAGGTTGGGGTGCGCCTGGTTTCCTTTGCGGTGCACTGGATCAAGGCAGAAATTCACGAGTACGTACTGCGTAACTGGCGTATCGTCAAAGTTGCTACCACCAAGGCACAGCGCAAGCTGTTCTTTAACCTGCGTAAAACCAAGCAGCGTCTGGGCTGGTTCAATCAGGATGAGGTGGAGTTGGTGGCCCGTGAATTGGGCGTAACCAGCAAGGACGTACGCGAGATGGAATCCCGCATGGCGGCACAGGATATGACTTTCGATCCAACGCCGGATGACGACGCCCGTGAAGGCCAGTCGATGGCACCGGTGCTGTACCTGCAGGATAAAAGCTCTGACTTTGCCGAAGGTATCGAAGAAGATAACTGGGAAAGCAACGCCGCAGACAAACTGGCCTACGCGATGGAAGGCCTGGACGAGCGTAGCCAGCATATTATTCGTGCCCGTTGGCTGGACGACGATAATAAGTCCACGCTGCAAGAGCTGGCCGATCAGTATGGCGTTTCTGCTGAGCGTGTCCGCCAGTTGGAAAAGAATGCCATGAAGAAACTGAAAATGGCGATCGAAGCCTAATCCCGCGTAAGCGTTAAAAAGCCCGGCACTGAACTGACCGGGCTTTTTTGTGCCTGAAATTCGGCGCTATGGCGTAACGGCAGCGAAGTCTGGCGCCGGGCAGCTATAGCCAAACTTGTTGGCCCAGGGATAACGAGACCCGGTGTTGATATAACGCTGATACAGTGCCTGACCGGTTTTTGCATCACGTTTGATCACCCAACCGGCAGCATTACACAGCACGGCGGCATAGGCCTGGCTTTTTGGCGGCAGCAAATCGGCAGCCTGCTGGGCCAGGGTGACGGCCTGCCAACGATAGTGCAGGAAGCGATTGTCCTGTGGCGGTAGCGCTGCTTTGGCCCGTGCCGCCTCCGCGCCGCTGATCCAACTCTTATGTTTGAGTTCGCGGGTATCAAATGCATCCCCCAGATAGGAATAACCTGCGTCATAAATCGCGTAATCCGGCGTCATCTCGTAACCGGTGAAGGTTAGCCCTTGTGTGCGCAGTAGCGTGGCCGCCTGATAATAGGCCTTGGCGCGAACCAGTTTGTCGGCGGTTTTGTCCTGTGCCGTCCTCAGCGTATCGGCGTACTGCTGCGCTACCTGGCGATAGTTAGGGATGTCGAAATAGCCCATGGCCTCTTGAGGACGTCCGGCGCGCATCAGTCGCCGCGCCAGCAGCTCGCGCAGCTGCACCTCCGGCGTCAGTGGCTGACCGCTGTACTCGTCCGGATTGACCGGTTTCAGCGGCGTGGTCGGCGCTGGCGCATGCTTATCGACAAAGCCTTTCAGCTCGTCGACGGTCAGCACCCGTTCGGCCACGTCGGCGACGTCAGCCCAATAAATATCTTTACCGCGATACAGGAAATTCATTGCCTGTAGATAGTCACCTCGATCCAACGCCAGGATCGCCTGCTCACCGGCTACCCGACACTCGGGCACCATGGTTTCCTGCACAAAGTCGGCATTGCGCTGCTCGCCCCAGCTTTCACTGGATGGGAAAGCGGCCGCCGCTTTGGCGTAGTTTGCGGTAGCGGCTTTAACATCACCGTCACGCAGCGCCATCTTGGCGCGTAGCCACCAGGCCAGGCCACTGTCACCGGCGTGTTTCAGCAGGCTTGCCGCCATCGGATATTGCCCGGCGCGGTAAGCCAAGGCTGCCAACCGGTCGCTGCCGCTGAAGCCGCTTTTCACCGAGGCGTCCAACAGCGTCAGAATTTGGCTGACGATCTGCGTTGAGCGGCTGCTGGTGCCGTCGGTGTAGGCCATTTGCAGATTACTGCTGCGGGCGAACAATTCAATGGTCACCAATTGCTGGATCAGCGGATCGGTAATCGCCTGTTTTAGCGTATCGAAGTGGTCAGGATTGACCAGGTAACTGGAGACGTACTGCAGCGACAGTCCGCCGTCTTGATCCCCCTGCGCCGCCTGTTGGGCATACAGCCGCGCCGCTTGGGTCACGTCATTGAGCCAAAGATGGATACGTGCCTGCTGGCCGAGACTGCTCAGCGCCAGTTGATCCGGATCGGCCGTGCCGCTTTTCACTCGCTCAATCACCTGCTGGAAAGCCGCCAGCGCTTGCTCCAGCTGTGGTTTTGCCGGGTGTTTGACCGTCGTAGCCGGTTCGCCGCTCTCGTTCTCGGGCGTGCCGCGATCGCCCATCAGCAGTCGGCCGAGTGAGTATTGCGCTCGCAGCCCCCAATCGCCCTGCTCTGCAGTGGGTAGCGCCAATACCTGCTGGAAGTATTCGCCGGCACGTGGATCCTGGCCGGCAAAGGCCACTGCACCCAGTTGGTACAGGCGAGCGGCGTTAGACAACCCTTGAGTATTGACCGCATCGGCTTCTTCAACCGTTTTGGCGGCGCGCATTTTGCCGATGATGATGGTTTCCGGCGACTGCGGCATCGGTTTCGGCGGCATAGGTGGCGGTGGCGCTTTCCATAACGGCAGCTGTTTGTCCACCGCAACCAGGCGCCCGGCCTCAAAGGCAAAGTTACCTTCCGGCATGTACAGCAGCGTGCCATTGCGATCGACCAGCAACCGGTTAGGGAAATCCGGCCCGCAGGCGTAGCCGTTAATCGGCATCGCCAACGCTGAGGCGATCAGGGCCGCCAGTGGAAGAGTGCGAGCATTAAGGTGTGACAAGGGTGCCTCCTGGCGTCAGTTGTTGGCAGCGCAGCCAGCCCAGTGGCCGGGATTGCCCAGCGCGTAACTGGTCGCCGTTAATCAGGATAAAGCGTTGCCGTTGAGGCTCACTTTCCAGCCGGTAGTTGCCCGCAGCATCCGCCGCCAGACAGTCGCTGGCGGTGATGACAATTTCATGGGGCAGTGGGGCATCAATCGGCCCATTATTGTGAAGTATCAGATCATTGAGCCCATTTTGCTGTGGCTGAGGGCTAATTTTTACCAGCCAGTTGACGCTGAGCGGTTGGTTTTCAATCACCGCCCGCAGCGTCGTCAGTGACCAGGCGCGGCGATCGTCCGCCAGCGGCAGCCGGAACCAGATAATGCCACGCAGGTGTGGCGTGGACTGCGCGTTCAATTGATGTAGAAAATCAGCTATCTGCTGTGGCGCAACCGTCAGTTCACGCGTGGTACCAGCCACACGCAGCGAGGCTTCGCTTTCAACCTGCGCGCCCTGCGCATCAAACCCCACCAGACTCATGCCATAGGCGGGCAGGGCCACCCGAAAGGGCCTCTGCGTCATTTTCGCGTACTGCTTAACCCAGCGCAGTGCCAACGGACCGGAAAATAACCCTTGTTGCGGAGACAGCACCGCATGTACCTGCAGTACCGAAGTATCCACCTGTTGTAATACGCCGGGCAGCGCCGCTGAGTCGATCCAGCTCGGTAAGGCGGTGATGCCCAGTTGCAATGAGCGAGGTAGCTGCTGACGCAGTTGCTGAAGGAAATGCTGATAGTCGGGCAGGCGAGCGGTGGCGGCGTCGTGGTCTATTTCAACGCCGATGACCTGCAGCCCGGCGGCCTGCCACTGTTGCAGCTGTTTTAGCAGGCGCTGGCGAATGGCGGATTCGTCCAACTGCGCCAACTGCCCGTCCAGACGCACGACCAGCCACAGCGGGCGGCCATCTTGTTTCAGTAACGAGAGATTAACCGGAATTTCACGCCAGCCTTCGCGCGGATGTACCTGCAAACCCAGCACCCGCAACGTAGAGAAAAGATCGCGGCTTTGTGCCAATGCCGCAGCATGTTGCGGCGTCCAGACCCGTTGCCAAACGTAGACCTGGTTATCCCAGGCTTGCTGCAGTTGCAGTGCCTGCTGGCGTCCGCCAAACCAGGCGATTAATGCCAGTGCCAGCAGTAATAGCGCCATTAGCCCGCGTTTCATTGCTGCCAGAGTTCGCCTTGCTGAGTGAAACCGCAGGCGCGCATAAAGTTATCCACTTCACCACGTTCGCGCGCGCTCAGACCGGCGGTCGAAAGCTGCCAGTGCGTTATCTGCGGCAATTGGCGCTGGGCGTCCTGCACCAGATACAGCCCGACGCCGCGACGGCGAGTCACCTCACGCACCAGTAAATCCTGCAGTTGGGCATGGTCGCCGTCCAGCTCGATTTTCACCGCACCAAGTAGCCGTTCATTGAAGCGAGCGGCAAACAGGGCTTTATCCCCGCCCAGCCAGCTTTCCCACTGCTCCGGTTGCTGATGCGGCCAGATTTTGCCAAGGTCGATAAGGTCTTGCGGGGACAGCGAGGTTAATCGCTCAATAGTCAGTTTCATGCAGGATTTCCGAACGGCTAATCGATGCCGACAGTGTAATAGATCTTGCACAGAGCGTTGTGTAAGTTTTTCTGTACGATTACTGCGCGAAATGTTTTTTGCAAGACGCATTTTCCGAGTAAATATGTAGTAAAGCGATCGAGAACCAGCATAACGCGCTGTGCCTGACGCTAAATGGCGCAGATTTAATCCGGATTTTATGCTGTTTACACCGCTTGTTCCTGATTGTGCAAGTTGATTTGCAGCAGAAAATTCCTGTTTAATGGCATGAAAAATAAAGTCTTATTAGAAAATATTGCCGTGAAAACACCTAAATCATTATTACTTATGAATAAAAGCAGTAAATAAGGGTCAGGTGCAGGCAAACACAACAGGTACGTTCACAACGACAGATGGGGATTTGCGGATGAAATTAACAAAAGGTAAGGCATTGTTGGCTGGCTGTATCGCGATGGCAATCGGGCATGCGGCAATGGCAAAAGACATTAAGGTGGCGATCGTCGGGGCGATGTCCGGCCCGGTCGCACAGTATGGCGATATGGAGTTTACCGGTGCCCGTCAGGCGATTGCCGATATCAATGCCAAGGGCGGCATCAAGGGCGATAAGCTGGTTGGGGTGGAATACGACGATGCCTGTGATCCGAAACAGGCGGTAGCGGTGGCCAACAAGGTGATCAACGACGGTATCCGTTATGTGATCGGCCACCTGTGTTCTTCCTCGACGCAGCCGGCTTCCGATATTTATGAAGATGAAGGCGTGATCATGATCACCCCGGCGGCCACCAACGCCGATCTGACCACCCGTGGTTACAAGATGATCATGCGTACCACCGGTCTGGACTCCGATCAGGGCCCGACCGCGGCCAAGTACATCCTCAGTGAAATCAAACCCAAGCGCATTGCCGTGATCCACGACAAGCAGCAGTATGGCGAAGGTCTGGCACGCTCGGTGCGCGACAGCCTGAAAAAGCAGGGTACCGACGTGGTGATGTTTGAAGGTATCACCGCCGGGGATAAAGATTTCTCTACCCTGGTGGCACGCCTGAAGAAAGAGAACGTCGATTTTGTTTACTTCGGTGGCTACTACCCGGAAATGGGCCAGATCCTGCGCCAGGCCAAACAGGCCGGCCTGACTACCCGCTTTATGGGGCCAGAGGGCGTGGGCAACTCCTCACTGTCCAACATCGCCGGTGCCGCTTCTGAAGGCATGCTGGTGACCTTGCCGAAACGTTACGATCAGGTTCCGGCCAACAAACCTGTGGTCGATGCGCTGAAAGCCAAGAAACTGGATCCGACCGGTCCGTTCGTCTGGACGACTTACGCCGCATTGCAATCTCTGACCACCGGGATGGAGCGCAGCGGCAGCCAGGAACCGGCCGACATCGTCAAGGATCTGAAAACCGGCAAGCCGGTGGATACCGTGATGGGGCCACTGAGCTGGGATGACAAGGGCGATCTGAAAGGCTTCGAGTTCGGCGTATTCGAATGGCATGCCGACGGCACATCAACACCCATTAAATAAGCCATAATCATCAGGGTAGGGCGCAGTTCTGCTGCGCCCGCGGGCCGGCTTGCCGGCTCCGTATCCCTTTACCTGAATGCTCTTCGCGTTCAGGTTTCGCAGCCAAGGGTTAGAGTATGTCAGAGCAGGTTCTCTATTTTCTGCAGCAGATGTTCAACGGCGTCACGTTGGGCAGCACCTATGCATTGATCGCCATCGGTTACACCATGGTCTACGGCATCATCGGCATGATCAACTTCGCCCACGGCGAGGTGTATATGATCGGCAGCTATGTCTCCTTTATTGTTATTGCCGCCCTGATGATGGTGGGCATCGACGTTAGCTGGTTGCTGATTGGCGCCGGGTTCCTGGTGTCGATCGTCATTGCCAGCGCCTACGGCTGGAGTATTGAGCGAGTGGCCTACAAGCCGGTGCGCAACTCCAAACGTCTGATCGCGCTGATCTCCGCCATCGGGATGTCGATATTCCTGCAAAACTACGTCAGCCTGACGCAGGGCTCGCGCGATCTGGCGCTGCCAAGCCTGGTCACCGGCCAATGGGTGCTGGGTGAAAGTAACGGTTTTGCCGCCACCATCACTACCATGCAGTTGATTATCTGGGTAGTCACCTTCCTGGCGATGCTGGCGCTGACGATATTTATTCGTTATTCACGCATGGGCCGCGCCTGCCGCGCCTGCGCGGAAGATTTGAAGATGGCCAGCCTGCTGGGCATCAATACCGACCGGGTTATCTCGCTGACCTTCGTGATTGGCGCGGTGATGGCGGCAGTGGCCGGCGTGCTGCTGGGACAGTTCTACGGAGTGATCAACCCCTACATCGGCTTTATGGCCGGTATGAAAGCCTTCACCGCGGCGGTGTTGGGCGGTATCGGCAGTATTCCCGGTGCGATGATTGGCGGCCTGGTACTGGGCGTGGCGGAAGCGCTGACCTCGGCCTACCTGAGCACTGAATATAAAGACGTGGTGTCGTTCGCGCTGCTGATCGTGGTGTTGCTGATCATGCCAACCGGCATCCTTGGGCGTCCGGAGGTTGAGAAGGTATGAAACTCAATCTGCTCAACGCGTTGATCGCCACGCTGGTGCTGTTTGTGATGGCTTCATTCCTGATGGGGATGCAGCTGAGTCTCGACGGCACCAAACTGGTGGTGCATGGCGCGGCGGAAGTCCGCTGGATGTGGATCGGCATTGGCTGCGTCATTGTGTTCTTCTTCCAGTTACTGCGCCCGCTGATGCAGCAGGGGCTGAAAAAAATCTCCGGCCCTTCATTCGTCTTACCGAGCTTTGATGGCACCACTGCGCGTCAGAAGCTGCTGGCCGCGGCGATCATTGTTGCCGCCGTCGCCTGGCCGTTTCTGGTGTCGCGTGGCACGGTGGATATCGCCACCCTGACGTTGATCTACGTGATGCTGGGTCTGGGTCTGAACGTGGTAGTGGGGCTGTCCGGTTTGCTGGTGCTGGGTTACGGCGGCTTTTACGCCATTGGCGCTTACACCTACGCGCTGCTGAACCACTACTATGGCCTGGGTTTCTGGGAAAGCCTGCCGCTGGCGGGCATCGTCACCGCCATCTTCGGTTTCCTGCTCGGTTTCCCGGTGCTGCGACTGCGCGGCGATTACCTGGCGATTGTGACCCTGGGCTTCGGGGAGATCGTGCGTATCCTGCTGCTGAACAATACCGAGATCACCGGCGGGCCGAACGGTATCAGCCAGATCCCGAAACCGACCTTCTTTGGATTGGAGTTCAACCGCAGCGTGCGCGACGGTGGCTGGGATACCTTCCACAACTTCTTTGGCCTGAAATACGATCCGAGCGATCGCATTGTGTTTCTGTATCTGGTGGCGCTGCTGCTGGTGGTACTGACGCTGTTTGTGATCAACCGCCTGCTGCGCATGCCGCTGGGCCGTGCCTGGGAAGCGCTGCGCGAAGATGAAATCGCCTGCCGTTCACTGGGCCTTAACCCGACCAAAATCAAGCTGACCGCCTTTACCATCAGCGCCGCCTTTGCCGGTTTTGCCGGTACGCTGTTTGCCGCGCGTCAGGGCTTCGTCAGCCCGGAATCCTTTACCTTTGTCGAGTCGGCCTTCGTGTTGGCGATCGTAGTATTGGGTGGCATGGGATCGCAGTTTGCGGTGATCCTGGCGGCTATTCTGCTGGTGGTGTCGCGTGAAATGATGCGTGATCTGAACGAATACAGCATGTTGCTGCTGGGCGCCCTGATGGTGTTGATGATGATTTGGCGACCACAGGGGTTGCTGCCGATGAAGCGGCCACAGCTGAAACTGAAAGCGGCGGATATCCACGCGGGCAAGGGGGAACAGGCATGAGTATGCAACCTTTGCTGAAGGTCGAAGGGCTGTCGATGCGTTTCGGCGGCCTGCTGGCGGTCAATAACGTGGCGCTGGAACTCAATGAAGGCGAAATCGTTTCGCTGATCGGCCCGAACGGTGCCGGAAAAACCACGGTGTTTAACTGCCTGACCGGTTTCTACCGCCCAACCGGCGGCACCATCAAACTGCGCGAACGCCATCTGGAAGGTTTGCCAGGCCAGACCATCGCTCGCATGGGCGTGGTGCGGACTTTCCAGCATGTGCGGCTGTTCCGTGAAATGACGGTGATCGAAAACCTGCTGGTTGCGCAGCACCAGCATCTGAAAAGCGGCGTCTTCGCCGGGCTATTGAAAACCCCGGCCTTCCGTCGCGCCGAAGCCGACGCGCTGGAACGTGCTGCGGTGTGGCTGCAGCGGGTTGGCCTGCTGGAGATGGCTAACCGCTCGGCGGGCAACCTGGCTTACGGCCAGCAGCGGCGGCTGGAGATTGCGCGTTGCATGGTTACCCGGCCGGAACTGCTGATGCTCGACGAACCGGCGGCGGGGCTGAACCCGAAGGAAACCGACGAGCTGGATCACCTGATCGTCGAGCTACGCAATCAGCATAAGGTGTCGGTGCTGTTGATCGAACACGACATGAAGCTGGTGATGGGCATTTCCGACCGCATCTATGTGGTGAACCAGGGCACGCCGTTGGCGCAGGGCACCCCGGCACAAATTCGTAACAACCCGGACGTGATCCGGGCTTATCTGGGCGAATAAATTATGTTGTCATTTAATCAGGTCTCCGCCCATTACGGCAAAATCCAGGCGCTGCATCAGGTCAGCCTGAATATTAAGCAGGGTGAGATAGTCACGCTGATCGGTGCTAACGGCGCAGGTAAAACTACGCTGCTCGGCACGCTGTGCGGTGAACCCCGTGCCAGCGAGGGCAGCATCACTTTCCTCGATCAGGATATTACCCAGTGGCAGACCTCGCGCATTATGCGTGAGGCGGTGGCGATTGTGCCGGAAGGGCGGCGGGTATTCTCGCGCATGACGGTGGAAGAAAACCTGGCGATGGGCGGTTTCTTTGCCGACCGCCAGCAGTATCAGCAGCGTATCGAACGGGTGTTCGGCCTGTTCCCGCGCCTGCTGGAGCGCCGTGCCCAACGTTCCGGCACCATGTCCGGCGGTGAACAACAGATGTTGGCGATCGGTCGTGCGCTGATGAGCCAGCCCAAGTTGCTGTTGCTCGACGAACCCTCGCTGGGGCTGGCGCCGATCATTATCCAGCAGATTTTTGACATCATTGAGCAACTGCGCGAAGAGGGAATGACCATCTTCCTGGTGGAGCAAAACGCCAATCAGGCACTGAAACTGGCCGATCGTGGTTATGTACTGGAAAACGGCCGCGTGGTGTTGGAAGATACGGGAGCCGCATTGTTAGCAAACGAAGCAGTTAGGTCGGCATATCTGGGCGGCTGAAATACCCGTCTAAGCGGTAGGGGGCGAATATATTCGCCCCGAGTGACTCGGGCGCAGTGTACAGCGCCCCTACAAAGTTTTTAACGATTACGAGAAGAAGAAGAAATGAACACAGAAGGGTTACTCGCGCAGCGCATCGTAAAAGTAAAAAGCTCGGCAATCCGTGAATTGCTCAAGCACAGTAAGATGGAAAACGTCATTTCGCTGGCGGGCGGCATCCCCTCTGATGCCCTGTTTGACTTCGAAGGCTTGAGCATCGCCACTCATCAGGCGATCACCGAGCAGCCGAAAAGCGCTTTCCAGTATGGTTTGACCGAAGGCAGCCCGGTGCTGCGTGAGCGCATCTGCGAACTGTGCGCCCAGCGTGGTGTTTCTGCCACGGCCGAAGAAGTGATGGTCACGGCAGGATCTCAGCAGGCGCTGGATCTGGTGATGCGTGCCATCGTCAACCCAGGCGACGTGTTTGTGGTGGAGCGTCCGACCTATCTGGCGGCGTTACAGACGCTGGAGCTGGCGGAAGCCAACATCATGTCGGTGTCGTCCGACAGTGACGGCATGGTGGTCGAAGAACTGGCCGAGTTGCTGAAAACCCAGCGCATCAAGGGTGTGTATGTGGTGCCGAACTTTGGCAACCCAAGTGGCATTACCCTGAGCGCGGCGCGCCGTGAACTGTTGGTAAAACTGGCGGCCGAGCACAATTTCCTGATCATCGAAGATGACCCGTACGGCGAACTGCGTTTTACCGAAGAGCGCAACGCCACGCTGCACCAGATTTCGCAGCAGGTGCTGGGCCATACCGATAACATTATCTACACCTCAACCTTCTCCAAGATCCTGGCGCCGGGCCTGCGTCTGGGCTGGGCCATTTTGCCGCCGTTCCTGCTGCATAAAGTGGCGATCATCAAGCAGGCGGCGGATCTGCACGCCAGCGCGCTGTCGCAGAGCATCGTGGAATGTTACCTGGGGCTGGATCGCCTGCCGGCGCAGATCGAAAAGATCCGTGCGGCCTACAAGCAAAAGGGCGAGATCCTGGCCGGGCTGGTGGAACAAGAGTTGGGTGACCACATCAGCTTTGATATGCCGAAGGGCGGTATGTTCCTGTGGGCGCGTTTCCGTCAGCCGTTTAACGCCACCGAATGGCTGAAAACCACCTTGCAACAGGGTGTGGTCTTCGTGCCGGGGGAATACTTCTTCTCTGACAACCCGGATCGTTCGACCTTCCGTCTGTCGTTCGCCACGGCGACTGAACAACAGATGCAGGAAGCCGTTGCCCGCCTGCGTCGTTCTCTGTAATCCCCACGGCGGCGGGGCATTTTTCTCCGCCGCCGACATCAAACCGCAATCTGCACTTCACTCTCCCGTCACATGGCCGTCATCTGACGGTTATATTTCTGTCATCCGAGCATGGCATGTTATCCCCGTCATCTTTCAAGCCGCAGCGTTGTTGCCTGCCCTGATGTTTCCCTGTCACTTAGTTAACTAAGCTCCGAGGGATCCATCAGCTTGCCGCCTAGCTGCGACTTGAAAGCTATAGGGGAACACTTCCGTACAAGAATTGATTCTTTTCGCTCACGCGCTTATTACACCAGCTTTTTTCAGGAGTTAGGCATGCTCACCTACGCTATTCGCAAAACTACGCTGTGCGTCGCGTTGACCCTGGCGGTCAGCACTCAGGCACTGGCGGCAACCGAGATCCCGTTCTGGCATTCGATGGAAGGTGAATTGGGTAAAGAAGTCGATTCCCTGGCGGATCGCTTTAACCAGTCGCACACCGACGTCAAAATTGTCCCGGTGTATAAAGGTAACTACGAACAGAACCTGGCGGCGGGCATCGCGGCCTATCGCTCCGGTAAAGCGCCGGCAATTTTGCAGGTGTACGAGGTGGGCACGGCAACCATGATGGCCAGCAAGGCGATCAAGCCGGTGTATGAGGTGTTTAAAGACGCCGGTATCAATTTTGACGAGTCGGTGTTCGTGCCGACGGTGTCCGGTTACTACACCGATAACAAGAGCGGGCACCTGCTGTCTCAGCCGTTCAACAGCTCTACCCCGGTGCTGTATTACAACAAGGACGCCTTCAAAAAAGCCGGCCTGAACCCGGACCAGCCGCCGAAAACCTGGCAGGAACTGGCGGCGGATACCGCCAAGCTGCGTGCTGCCGGTATGAAGTGTGGCTACGCCAGCGGCTGGCAGGGCTGGATCCAGCTCGAGAACTTCAGCGCCTGGCATGGGGTGCCATTCGCTACCGAGAACAACGGTTTCGGCGGTACCAGCGCCAAGCTGGAGTTCAACAAGCCGTTGCAGGTCAAGCACATCCAACTGCTGGAAGAGATGAACAAGAAGGGTGATTTCACCTATTTCGGCCGTAAAGACGAATCCACCGAGAAGTTCTACAGCGGTGACTGCGCCATTACTACTGCGTCATCCGGCTCCCTGGCGGATATCAAGCACTACGCCAAATTCAACTACGGCGTGGGCATGATGCCGTACGATGCCGATGCCAAAAATGCACCACAAAACGCCATCATTGGCGGTGCCAGCCTGTGGGTGATGAACGGTAAAGATGCCGCCACTTACAAAGGGGTCGCCGAGTTCCTGCAGTATCTGGCTCAGCCGGAAATTGCCGCCGAATGGCACCAGAAGACCGGTTATCTGCCGATCACCACCGCCGCCTACGATCTGACCAAGCAACAGGGTTTCTATGACAAGAACCCGGGTGCCGACGTAGCAACCCGCCAGATGTTGAACAAGCCACCGTTACCGTTCACCAAGGGCCTGCGCCTGGGCAATATGCCGCAGATCCGTACCGTGGTGGATGAAGAGCTGGAAGGCGTGTGGACCGGCAAGAAAACGCCACAGCAGGCGCTGGATGCCGCCGTGCAGCGTGGTGACGTATTGCTGCGTCGCTTCGAGTCCCAGACCAAGTAGCGTCAACCGGAACTCCCTTCCGGTGAACGACACCGATTTCACCCCCTCTCCCCAGGGAGAGGGCCGGGAGGAGGGGCTCAGTCGGCCCTTCACCCACATTAACGGTTAACCCCTATGTCATCTTCCCGTCCCGGTTTCGGCTGTAGCTGGCTGCCCTATGTATTGGTGCTGCCGCAACTGTTGATCACCGCAATCTTCTTCCTGTGGCCCGCCGGCGAAGCGCTGTGGTATTCGGTGCAAAGCCTCGATCCATTTGGTCTGTCCAGCCAGTTTGTCGGCCTGGATAACTTTACTCAGCTGTTCCAGGACCCTTACTACCTTGATTCGTTTTACACCACGCTGATTTTCAGCTTCCTGGTGGCGGGTATCGGGCTGGTGGTGTCGCTGTTCTTCGCTGCGCTGGTGGATTACGTGCTGCGCGGCAGCCGGATTTACCAGACTCTGATGATCCTGCCTTATGCGGTAGCTCCGGCAGTGGCAGCGGTGCTGTGGATCTTCCTGTTCAACCCCGGCCTGGGGCTGATTACTCATTTCCTTAACGGGCTGGGCTACAACTGGAACCACGCGCAGAACAGTGGGCAGGCGATGTTCCTGGTGGTGCTGGCTTCGGTCTGGCAGCAAATCAGCTACAACTTCCTGTTTTTCCTGGCGGCATTACAGTCCATTCCGCGCTCGCTGGTGGAAGCGGCAGCCATCGACGGCGCCGGGCCGGTGCGGCGTTTCTTCAATCTGGTACTGCCGTTGATCACGCCGGTGAGCTTCTTCCTGTTGGTGGTGAATCTGGTGTACGCCTTCTTCGACACCTTCCCGGTGATCGATGCCGCGACCGGCGGTGGGCCGGTGCAGTCCACGACCACGCTGATCTACAAGATCTACCGCGAAGGCTTTGCCGGTCTGGACTTGTCCAGCTCTGCGGCGCAGTCGGTGATCCTGATGCTGCTGGTGATTGGCCTGACGGTGATCCAGTTCCGTTTTGTCGAACGTAAGGTGCGTTACCAATGATTGAGAACCGACGCGGGCTGGATATCTTCAGCCACGTAATGCTGATTATCGGCGTGCTGGTGGTGCTGTTCCCGCTGTATGTGGCCTTTGTCGCCGCCACGCTGGACGACAAACAGGTGTTCCAGGTGCCGATGACCCTGATACCGGGCGGCCACCTGTGGGAAAACATCAGCAATATCTGGCAGGGCGGTGTGGGCAACCTCAAGGTGCCGTTTTCGCTGCTGCTGCTCAACAGCGTGATCATGGCGCTGGCGATTACCTTCGGCAAAATCGTGGTATCGGTGTTGTCGGCCTATGCCATCGTTTATTTTCGTTTTCCGCTGCGCAGCCTGTTTTTCTGGCTGATTTTCATGACGCTGATGTTGCCGGTGGAAGTGCGTATTTTCCCCACGGTGGAGGTGATTTCCAACCTCAACCTGCTGGACAGCTACACCGGCCTGACGCTGCCGCTGATGGCCTCGGCCACCGCGACCTTCCTGCTGCGCCAGTTCTTTATGACCTTGCCGGACGAACTGCTGGAAGCCGCGCGTATTGATGGCGCCGGCCCGATGCGCTTCTTCTGGGACATCGTGCTGCCACTGTCGAAGACCAACCTGGCGGCGCTGTTTGTCATCACCTTTATCTACGGCTGGAACCAGTACCTGTGGCCGATCCTGATTACCAGCGACGCCTCCATGGGTACTGCGGTGGCGGGCATCAAAAGCATGATCTCCACCTCCGGCGCGCCGACCCAGTGGAATCAGGTAATGGCGGCGATGATCCTGACTCTAATCCCACCGCTGGCGGTGGTTCTTCTGATGCAGCGCTGGTTTGTACGCGGCCTGGTTGATAGCGAAAAGTAACGAGAGAAATTTTCACATGGCAGGTTTAAAACTACAGGCAGTCACCAAATCCTACGACGGTAAAACGCCGGTGATTAAGCAGATCGATCTCGACGTGGCGGACGGTGAGTTTATCGTGATGGTCGGCCCTTCCGGCTGCGGTAAATCGACGCTGCTGCGCATGGTCGCCGGGCTGGAACGTACCACCAGCGGCGATATCTATATCGACAGCCGGCGTGTGACCGATATGGAGCCGAAAGATCGCGGCATTGCGATGGTGTTCCAGAACTACGCGTTGTACCCGCATATGAGTGTGTATGACAACATGGCCTATGGCTTGAAAATTCGTGGCTTTGGCAAACAGCATATCCAACAGCGGGTAGAGGAAGCGGCACGCATTTTAGAACTGGAACCGCTGTTGCAGCGCAAGCCGCGTGAGCTTTCCGGCGGCCAGCGTCAGCGGGTGGCGATGGGGCGGGCTATCGTGCGTGAACCGGCGGTGTTCCTGTTTGATGAACCGCTGTCCAACCTGGATGCCAAGCTGCGGGTGCAGATGCGTCTGGAGTTACAACAACTGCATCGCCGGTTGAAAACTACCAGCCTGTACGTCACGCACGACCAGGTGGAGGCGATGACGCTGGCGCAGCGGGTGATCGTGATGAACAAGGGCGTGGCGGAACAGATTGGCACCCCGAGTGAGGTCTATCAGCGCCCGGCGTCGCTGTTTGTCGCCAGCTTTATCGGTTCACCGGCGATGAACCTGTTGCCAGGCACCCTGAGCGCCGACGGCGGCCAACTGCAACTGGCAGACGGCATGACCTTGAATTTACCGCAGGCGAAGCCGCACTGGGGCGGACGCCGGTTGACGCTGGGTATCCGTCCCGAGCATATTCAACTGCTCCCCGATGGGCAGGGTGGCGTGCCGCTGGTGCTGCAAACGCTGGAACTGCTGGGCGCGGATAATCTGGCACACGGACAGTGGGGGGGACACGGGGTCATTGCGCGGCTATCGCATGAAACTATGCCGACGGCAGGCAGCACGCTATATTTACAACTGCCTGCACAGGCGCTGCACTTTTTTGATACCGATAGCGGATTACGGATGGAACAATGACCACAGCCTGGCCTTACCCTCATATTGTTGCCCACCGCGGCGGTGGCTCTCTGGCACCGGAAAACACCCTGGCGGCGATCGACGTTGGCGCACGTCACGGCCACAAAATGATTGAGTTTGACGCCAAGCTGGCGCAGGACGGGCAGATTTTTCTGCTGCACGACGATACTCTGGATCGCACCAGCAACGGCTGGGGCGTGGCGGGCGAACTGCCATGGGATAAGCTGGTGCAACTGGATGCCGGCAACTGGTATAACTCCGCCTACAAAGGCGAACGCCTCCCCTTGCTGGCGGAGGTGGCGGAACGTTGCCTGCAGCACGGCATGATGGCGAACATTGAAATCAAGCCCACCACCGGCAGCGATGACGAAACCGGCCGGGTCGTGGCGCTGGCGGCACGCCTGCTGTGGCAGGGGCAGACCGATCCGCTGCTGTCTTCGTTCTCGGTTGAAGCGCTCGCAGCGGCACAACGTACCGTGCCGGAATTGCCGCGCGGCCTGTTGCTGGATCAGTGGGATGACAACTGGCAGGCGCTGACCGAACGCCTGGGTTGTGTGTCTTTACACATCAACCATAAAGAACTGACCGCCGAACGGGTGGCAGCGCTGAAGGCGGCGGGATTACGCATTCTGGTTTATACCGTTAACCAGCCAGCGCGGGCGCGCTTGTTGCTAAACTGGGGCGTTGACTGCATTTGTACTGACCGAATAGATTTGATTGGCCCCGATTTCCCCAATGGCTAACCTCGGTTGACCGGCGTCGGCAGCGGCGCCTGAGGTACCGCAGGCGTGGTGCGATCGAACGGATTGCGCGGCTGGTTGCCATTTGGCAGCAGTTTTCCGCCGTTCGGCGCAGTTTGCTGCAGTTGCTGCTGATTGTTGTCAAACTGCCGCTGTTGTTGCAGGCGGCGCTGATCCAACTGCTGGTTATTCAGCATGCGCTGCTGCTGCGCTTGTTGATTGCGTTGGTTGAGAAACTGCTGTTGCGAGCTGAGTTCGGTAACCCCATTGGCTGCGCTAGCCAATCCGGACAGCAGCAACAGGCCGTAAAGCAGTTGATAAGTTTTCATGATGTTGACTCCTGTTTTCTATTAAGACTAACTCAGCGGTGAAAATTTGCCGACAGTTTGTATTTTATACAGATGTAAACTGCCTTTTCGTCACCCCCTATCCCGCCTTCCGTTACAATCGCCCTTTGTGAATTTTTAGGGTGAACCCATCGTGCTGCTTCTGGTGATTACTACCATTTTGTGGGCGTTTTCTTTCAGCCTGATTGGCGAATATCTGGCGGGCCAGGTCGACAGCTGGTTCTCGGTGCTGATGCGCATTGGCCTGGCGGCATTGGTGTTCCTGCCTTTTCTGCGCTGGCGCAATATCAGGCTGAAAGTGATCCTGATGTACATGCTGGTGGGGGCTTGCCAGCTCGGCATCATGTACCTGTTCAGCTTCCGTGCCTACATGTACCTGACGGTGCCGGAATTCCTGCTGTTTACCGTGCTGACGCCGCTGTACGTCACGCTGATTTATGACCTGATCAGCGGACAGCGTTTGCGGTGGAGCTACGTATTCAGTGCGTTGCTGGCCGTTTTGGGGGCGGCGATCATCCGTTATCACCAGCTTAGCGAGCATTTCTGGTTGGGGCTGCTGCTGGTGCAGGCGGCGAATATCAGCTTCGCCATTGGCATGGTCGGTTACAAGCGTCTGATGGAAGTGCACCCGTTGCCACAGCACACCGCGTTTTCCTGGTTCTACCTGGGCGCGCTGGTGGTGGCGGTGGTGGCCTGGTGCCTGTGGGGCAATCCGCAACAGTTGCCGACCACCAATCTGCAATGGGGCATTCTGGTGTGGCTGGGCGTGGTGGCTTCCGGACTGGGCTATTTCATGTGGAACTACGGTGCCACGCAGGTGGACGCCGGTACGCTGGGCATCATGAATAACATGCATGTGCCTGCCGGACTGCTGGTGAATCTGGCCATCTGGCAGCAACAGCCGCACTGGCCAAGTTTTATTATCGGTGGGGCGGTGATTGTGGCTTCGCTGTGGGTGCATCGCCGTTGGGTGGCACCCAAAATAATCAGTAAATAAACCGGGCTGCCCAAGCGCAGACAGCCCTGGTCGTCAGGGCTGTGAGGCCAACGGTTTGACGCTGGCAACACCGGCGCTTGGGCGGGCAGCGTCACGGACGAACGGCAGATGATTGCAGGCATGCTGGCGCGCCGAACGGATAAAGGCTTCGGTTACCGCCTGGCGCTGCTCACCATCGCGAACTGCGGCATACAGACGGCTCCACAGGCCATCGCCGAGGGTTTTGGTCACCACCAAACCCTGGCGCTCAAAACTCTCCACCACCCAATGCGGTAACGCCGCAATCCCCATCCGCGCCGACACCATCTGGATCAGCAGCAGGGTGTTATCGACGTTTTTCAGCGCCGGGCTGATGCCTGCCGGCTGCAGGAAATGACGCCAGATATCCAGTCGTTGACGCTGTACCGGATAAATCATCAGCGTCTCATCGATCAAATCTTCAGGTTCAATGTGCAGCTTGCTGGCCAACGGATGATCCGGCGCCAGCACCAGCCGCACTTCAAAATCAAACATCGGTGAATAATGGAGACCGCTGCGCGGCAGAATATCGGAAGTCAGCACCAGATCCAGCTCGCCTTGCTGTAAGGCCGGTTGCGGATCAAAGGTGACGCCGGACTTAAAGTCCATCACCACCTGTGGCCAACTCTGACGGAAGTTATCCAGCGCCGGTGTCAGCCACTGAATACAGCTGTGGCATTCAATGGCGATACGCAGCGTGGCCTGATGCGGTTCGTGGCACGTCTGCAATGCCTGCTGAATTTGCGGCAGAACCTGCTCCGCCAGCTGTAACAGGATCTCTCCCTGCGCGGTGAAGCGCAGCGGTTGGCTTTTACGAACGAACAGCTTGAAGCCCAGGCGCTGCTCCAGATCGCTGAACTGATGCGAAAGAGCAGACTGCGTCTGGTGGAGTTGAGCAGCCGCGGCCGCCAGCGAACCGGTATTGCGCAGAGCCTGCAGCGTCCGTAAGTGTTTCAGTTCGATCATGAGAGTCCTTCACAGTGACAGTGAATAAATTGCGCTTGTGGTTAATACAGTACCTGCGGATTATGGATGTGTAAACATCTGGACGGCTAAATGGGGAATATGACGATGGCAATTCTAAATCACACACTGGGTTTTCCTCGCGTTGGGCTACGACGTGAACTGAAAAAAGCTCAGGAAAGCTACTGGGCAGGTAACTCGACGCAGGAAGAACTGTTGGCGGTTGGCCGCGAGCTGCGCGCTCGCCATTGGCAACAGCAACAACAGGCCGGGGTGGATTTGGTGCCGGTCGGCGATTTCGCCTGGTACGACCATGTATTGACCACCAGTCTGCTGCTCGGCAATGTGCCGGCGCGTCATCAAAATGCGGACGGCACAATCGATCTCGATACGCTGTTCCGCCTGGGCCGTGGCCGCGCACCGACCGGTGAACCGGCGGCAGCGGCGGAAATGACCAAATGGTTTAACACCAACTACCACTACATGGTGCCCGAATTCCATAAGGGCCAGCAGTTCAAACTGGGCTGGACCCAATTGCTGGACGAGGTTGACGAAGCGCTGGCGCTGGGCCACAAAATCAAACCTGTGCTGCTGGGGCCGGTCACTTATCTGTGGCTGGGTAAAGTGAAGGGTGAGCCGTTTGACCGCCTGTCGCTGCTCAACGATATCCTGCCGGTTTATCAGCAGGTGCTGGCCGAGCTGGCGAAACGCGGCGTTGAATGGGTGCAGATCGACGAGCCTGCGCTGGTGCTGGAATTGCCGCAGGCGTGGTTGAACGCCTTCAAACCGGCTTATGACGCGCTGCAGGGCCAGGTAAAACTGCTGCTGACCACCTATTTTGACAGCGTTGGCCACAACCTTGAGACCCTTCGACAGTTGCCGGTGCAGGGGCTGCACGTTGACCTGGTTGGCGGTCACGACGATATCGCGGTATTGAATAAAGCGCTGCCGAAAGAGTGGCTGCTGTCACTGGGGGTGATCAACGGTCGCAACGTCTGGCGCGCCGATCTGAGCAACTGGTTCGAACGTTTGCAGCCATTGGTGGGCAGTCGCCCACTGTGGATCGGGACTTCCTGTTCACTGCTGCACAGCCCGATCGATCTGAGCGTGGAAACCCGCCTGGACGAAGAGGTGAAAAGCTGGTTCGCCTTCGCTCTGCAAAAATGCGGTGAACTGGCGTTGCTGAGTGCGGCGTTGAACGCACCGGGCGCAGCAAAACAGGCTGAACTGGACGCCTACAGCGCGCCCATCCGTGCCCGTCGTCAGTCCAGCCGTGTGCATAATGCGCAGGTCGGCCAACGTCTGGCTGCTATTACCGCGCAGGACAGCGAACGCCAGCGTCCTTACGCCGAGCGCGCTCAGGCACAGCGTGAACGTTTTAATCTGCCGGCCTGGCCGACCACCACTATTGGTTCATTCCCGCAAACCACCGAAATTCGCGGTTTGCGTCTGGACTTCAAACAGGGGCGTTTGGATGGTAACAACTACCGCACCAGCATTAGCGAGCACATCAAACAGGCGATCGTTGAGCAAGAACGTCTGGGCCTGGACGTATTGGTGCACGGCGAAGCCGAGCGTAACGACATGGTCGAATACTTCGGTGAGAACCTCGATGGCTTCGTCTTCACCCAAAACGGCTGGGTACAGAGCTACGGTTCCCGCTGCGTAAAACCGCCGGTGATCATCGGCGATATTAGCCGACCGGAAGCCATCACCGTAGAGTGGGCGAAGTATGCCCAGTCGCTGACCGACAAGCCGGTGAAGGGCATGTTGACCGGTCCGGTGACCATTCTTTGCTGGTCATTCCCGCGTGAAGACGTGACCCGTGAAGTGATTGCCAAACAAATCGCCCTGGCGCTGCGTGACGAAGTGGAAGATCTGGAAAAGGCCGGTATTGGCATCATCCAGATTGACGAACCGGCACTGCGTGAAGGCCTGCCGCTGCGTCAATCCGACTGGGCTGCCTACCTGAATTGGGCGGTGGACGCGTTCAAATTGAATGCCGCCGTGGCGCAGGATGATACTCAGATCCACACCCACATGTGTTACTGCGAGTTCAACGACATCATGGATTCGATTGCGGCGCTGGATGCTGACGTGATCACCATCGAAACCTCGCGTTCCGATATGGATTTGCTGGAAGCCTTTAAAGAGTTCGAATATCCGAACGGAATCGGCCCGGGCGTGTATGACATTCACTCGCCAAACGTGCCAAGCGTGGAATGGATTGAAGCGCTGCTGCGTAAAGCCGCGCAGAACATCCCGGCAGAACGCCTGTGGGTTAACCCGGACTGCGGCCTGAAAACCCGTGGCTGGCCGGAAACCCGCCAGTCGCTGGCCAACATGGTGCTGGCAGCACAGCGCCTGCGCGAGCAGCAGGCCTGATTGTCACCCTTGGGCAATGATGCTTTGTTGTGATTATTGTGGGCGCTTCGGCGCCCTTTTTTATATCGCAAACGGCTGCCTGGTCAGACAGCCGTGAGGTGAGGTTTATTTCACGCCCGGTACGCCGTGTTGGGCGAACCATGCCAGCATACGTTGCCAACCGTCGGCGGCCGCTTCGGCATCATAGCTTGGCCGGTAGTCGGCATTGAAGGCATGGCCGGCGTCGGGATAGACCACGATCTCGGCATCGGCGTTGGCCGCCCGCAGTGCCTGACGCATGCTTTCCACCGTATCCTGCGGGATGCTGGTGTCCTGTCCGCCATATAATCCCAGCACCGGCGCAGAGAGTTGGGTCGCGACATCGATAGGTTGTTTTGGCGAGTTCAGCGTTTTTTCGCCCACCAGTTTACCGTACCAGGCGACGGCCGCTTTCAACTGCGGATTATGTGCCGCATACAGCCAGCTAATACGCCCGCCCCAGCAGAAACCGGTAATCGCCAGCTTGCCTGCATCACCGCCGTGGCGCGTGGCCCAATGGGCGGCATGATCCAGATCTGCCAATACCTGGCGGTCCGGCACCTTGAGCACCAGCTTTTGGAACAGTTCGCCGATGTCGGTGTAATCCCGGGCATCTCCCTGACGGAAATACAGCTCCGGTGCTATCGCCAGATAGCCCTGTTTGGCCAGGCGACGACAGACATCCTGAATGTGCTCATGCACGCCAAAAATTTCCTGCACCACCAGCACCACCGGGAAGGGGCCGCTGCTATCGGCAGGTTTGGCGATATAGGCCGGCAGATTGTCACCCTGCGAGGGAATCGTGGTTTCCCCGGCATGAATGCCTTGTTCATCGGTGAGAATGGTTGAAGCAGCCAAGGGTGTAACGGCCGGGGTGAATCCCCCCTGAGCCTGTTTTAATGTCATCACTTGATCGGTTTTCATTGCGGTCTCCGTGCAATCGAGAAAAGCGCTGAGATTAACTATAGGAAAGATTACCCGTTATTGGCACCGGGTGGAGCATTTTCGGCCAAGTCTGTAAAAAACGAATAATTATCTGGCTTTAGCGCATTTTTGTTGCCTTTTTATCATGCTATTACGCATGTTGACCTGCATTAATACCATAAGGTGCGTTAGCTCCCTTTATTGTGGCTAAGTCACCGATAAAATAAGGTTATTTTCTGTGGCGGTGTCAATAGTTTCATCAGGAAATCAGCCTTCCGCTCAACAACGGCATTGAAAAACGGCGGTGCATTTTGTCGACTAGACTTGGGGCATCTGAGATGACCATTGTGGCTTCTGGTTTGTTTTTGTGACTTTAATCACAAATACTATGTAGATTGCATTCTGTTTCTTTATTCATAGTGATGATTGTCACGAAATTGCGTGGCAATTTTCAGTAGAGTACTTTTTTGTTCCTCCCAATAAACATGATCCATGAGGAGTCTCGCATGTCCCAATCTGACGTTTTTCATCTCGGCCTCACTAAAAACGATTTACAAGGGGCCCAGCTTGCCATCGTTCCTGGCGATCCACAGCGCGTAGAGAAAATTGCCAAGCTGATGGAAAATCCGGTGCATCTGGCTTCCCATCGTGAATTTACTTCCTGGCGCGCAGAGCTGGACGGCAAGGCGGTGATCGTCTGCTCTACCGGCATCGGCGGCCCGTCTACCTCTATTGCCGTTGAAGAACTGGCGCAATTGGGGATCCGTACCTTCCTGCGTATCGGCACCACCGGTGCCATCCAGTCGAACATCAATGTCGGCGATGTTCTGGTCACCACCGCGGCGGTTCGCCTTGACGGTGCCAGCCTGCATTTCGCCCCGATGGAGTTCCCGGCCGTGGCCGACTTTGCCTGTACCACGGCACTGGTCGAAGCCGCCAAGGCTGCCGGCGCTACCACGCACATTGGCGTGACCGCGTCTTCCGATACCTTCTACCCTGGCCAGGAACGTTACGATACCTTCTCCGGCCGCGTCGTCAGCCGCTTCAAAGGCTCGATGGAAGAATGGCAGTCGATGGGTGTGATGAACTATGAAATGGAGTCCGCCACCTTGCTGACCATGTGTGCCAGCCAGGGCCTGCGTGCCGGTATGGTTGCCGGTGTGATTGTTAACCGCACCCAGCAGGAAATCCCGAACGCAGAAACCATGAAAAACACCGAAAGCAAAGCGGTGCAGATCGTGGTTGATGCGGCGCGCCGCCTGCTGTAATTATCTCGTATTTCAACGGGTCGCTGACGCGGCCCGTTTCTCCATTCAGCCGTAATCTGTTACGGTTAACCTCATCAGCGCCATCTTTCTGGCCGCCTCTTTACCCGCTGAGCCCGGCTTTACCGCTGCTTACAGGTTGCGTTTTTTCAGACAATAACAGCGAGGACGTCTATGACTGCCCAGATCCTGCTTCATCCTTCATTGGCGCCGCTTGATGGCGGCATTAACTTTCGCGATCTCGGCGGTAACAGCGTCGCCGACGGCCGCCGCATCAAGCGTGGTCTGTTGTTCCGTTCCGGTTCACTGGAGCGTTTGACCGAAGACGACTGCACCTTCCTGGCTGGTGTGCCGGTGCGTTCGGTACTCGATTACCGGGATGCCGATGAAGTGCAGGCCAAGCCGGACATCCTGTGGCGCGGTGCCGATTACCACCATTTCCCGGCCAATCCTTTGAGCAATGAAGTGAATGCCAATCTGGAAAAACTGACCAGCGATACATTGGCCGGTTTCGACGCGCAGGCATTTATGCTGGAACTGTACCGTCGGTTGCCTTTCGGCAATGCGGCGTATAAACAGTTGGCCCAATTGCTGAGCAATGTCGGCAACGGCGCTATCGTCCAGCACTGCGCGGTAGGTAAAGACCGTACCGGGATAGGATCGGCGCTGGTGTTGTTTGCTCTGGGAGCGGATGAGGCGACGGTAGTGGAAGATTACCTGCTGACCGAAACCACGCTGGCGACCTTCCGCGAACAAATGCTGGATCAATTGTCGATTCGCCTGAGTGCCTCGGCGCTGGGGCAATTTGCCTACGTGCTCAGCGCCCGTGAAGAATTCCTGATGACCGCCCTGAGCTGCATCCGTGACCAATACGGTTCAACCGATCGCTGGCTGGAAGCCGAGTACGGCCTGGGCCAAAATCAGCGTGAAGCGCTGCAGGCATTTTACCTCGAGTAAACTGCACGGGTGTTTAGCCGGGGTTTAATCGGCCCCGGCCGGCATTGCGTATCCTTGGGGCCATAAAACCCGCATCAGGAGCCCATATTGAGCCTCAATGACATTATCCACTGGGTCAGCGAAACCGTGCGTCAGCACGAAGGCTGGGCTATCCCGATTATTTTCTTCCTGGCGTTCGGCGAATCGCTGGCGTTCCTGTCGCTGCTGTTGCCGGCCACGGTGATTTTGCTGGCGCTGGGAGCCTTGATCGGCGAAAGCGGCATTGCATTCTGGCCTATCTGGGCCGCCGCCGCTGCCGGGGCCTTTTTCGGCGACTGGCTCTCTTACTGGATTGGCTATCACTATCAAGACCGGGTGGCGCATATGTGGCCCCTTTCTCGCAATCCACAGCTACTCACGCGTGGCCATGCGTTTTTTGAACGCTGGGGCGTACTGGGCATTTTCATCGGTCGCTTCTTCGGCCCGTTGCGTGCCGTGGTGCCGCTGGTCGGTGGCATTTGCGGCATGCCCCAGCGTTATTTCCAGGTCGCGAATATCACTTCGGCGATGATCTGGGCGTTCGGCATTCTCGCGCCGGGGGCGTTTGGCATCAAGTGGTTAAGCCAGTGGTTTGGCTAGTTCTGGTCTGACTTGCGTAGCGTTTCGCAATTTTGCGCCGTTGGGGCAAAAACAGACTGGACATCCATACAGCATCCCCTTAACGTGACGGGCAACAGGCGCATAAAACGCCGGAACGGTCAGGTGTAACAGGAGGCAGGGTGGATACCAGTTTGGTTTACGGTATGGGCGGGGTGGCAATTGGCCTGCTGCTGGGGTGGCTAATCGCCAGTCTGCGCGTGCAGCAGACGCATGCACAGCATGAAACCGAGCTACGGCTGCTGGAACAATCGCTGCAACAGGCGCAGCAGGAGACAACAGCCCGGCAAGAAACGCTGCAGCGTAATGAGCAACAAATGCGGCAGAGCGATCTGGAACTGCGTAATTTGCACAGCCAGCTGGCCGCCGGGCACGAAAAACTTCAACAGCTCAATCATTGGCGCAACGAATGCGAGTTGCTGAATCAGGAACTGCGCGCCCAGCGTGAGGTTAACAGCGCTCAGGAGGCCGAGCTGCGTGAGGTGACTATCCGCCTGGAAGAAACCCGTATGGCGGCAGAAGAGAAACAGCGTCTGCTGATCAACAGCGAACAGCGCCTCACCACCCAATTTGAAAATTTGGCCAACCGCATTTTTGAACACAGCGGACGCAAGGTTGACGAGCAGAATAAGCAAAGCCTGGACCGCCTGTTACTGCCATTGCGTGAGCAACTCGATGGTTTCCGCCGCCAGGTGCAGGACAGCTTTGGCCAGGAAGCGCGTGAGCGCCATACGTTGACCCACGAAATACGTAATCTGCAGCAGCTCAATGCACAAATGGCGCGCGAGGCGATTAACCTCACCAAGGCCCTGAAAGGGGATAATAAAACTCAGGGTAACTGGGGCGAGGTGGTGTTAAGTCGGGTACTGGAGGCCTCCGGCCTGCGCGAAGGACACGAATACGAAACCCAGGTCAATGTGCGGCTGGATCATCAGAGCCGTATGCAGCCCGACGTCATCGTTCGTTTACCACAGGGGAAGGACGTGGTCATCGATGCGAAAATGTCGCTGGTGGCCTACGAACGTTACTTCAACAGTGAAGATGAAGTGGAACGCGAGGCGGCGCTGAGTGAGCATATTGGCTCGCTGCGTGGCCATATCCGCCTGTTGGGACGCAAGGATTACCAGCAGTTGCCCGGCCTGCGTTCGCTGGACTACGTACTGATGTTTATTCCGGTCGAGCCGGCTTTCCTGCTGGCCATTGACCGTGAGCCGGAGCTGATCAGCGAAGCGCTCAAACACAACATCATGCTGGTCAGTCCGACCACCTTGCTGGTGGCGTTGCGTACCATCACCAACCTTTGGCGCTATGAGCATCAGAGCCAGAATGCCCAGCGCATTGCCGACAGAGCGGCGCGGTTGTATGACAAAATGCGGCTGTTTGTTGACGACATGTCGGCGCTGGGGCAGAGCCTGGACAAGGCCCAGGGGAGTTATCGCCAGGCGATGAATAAACTGAGCGAAGGCCGTGGTAATCTTATCGGCCAGACCGAGGGGTTCCGTGCGTTGGGGGTTGAGGTGAAAAGACCGATTAACCCGCTGCTGGCTCAGCAGGCCAGTGCGCAGCATGATGAAGAATTCGAGACGGCGGGTGACGATGAAGTTGACGCGTTGCCCGGGGCGGAAGACGACGACTCCGCAGAGGAACCCCGCTCCGCATCTCAGGCATGACAGCCGCTGCGAGGTGGGGTATTGCGTAGGGTTCTGGTACACTCATCCACACTAAATTGACTGAATAGCAGGCAGGACAATGGCAGATCAACCGCAGGAAACCACCGACTTCGGTTTTCGCACTGTAGCTAGAGACGAGAAGCAGGCCATGGTGGCAGATGTTTTTCATTCGGTAGCTGCAAAGTATGACGTGATGAACGACCTGATGTCGTTTGGTATCCACCGTATCTGGAAGCGTTTTACCATTGACTGCAGCGGCGTTCGCCGTGGGCAGCGGGTGTTGGATCTGGCCGGTGGTACCGGTGACCTGGCCGCCAAGTTCTCCCGCATGGTCGGTGAGCAGGGGCAGGTGGTACTGGCGGACATTAACGATTCCATGCTGAAGATGGGGCGCGAGAAGCTGCGTGACCGCGGCATTATCGGCAACGTCAACTATGTGCAGGCCAATGCCGAAGCGCTGCCGTTCCCGGATAACTATTTTGACTGCATTACCATTTCCTTCGGCCTGCGTAACGTGACCGACAAAGACAAAGCGCTGCGTTCCATGTTCCGCGTGCTTAAGCCGGGTGGCCGTTTGCTGGTGCTGGAGTTCTCCAAACCGCTGCTGGCGCCGTTAAGTAAAGCCTATGACGCCTACTCGTTCCACGTGCTGCCGAAAATCGGCGAGTTGGTGGTGAAGGATCCGGAAAGCTACCGCTATCTGGCTGAGTCGATCCGCATGCATCCCGATCAGGAAACCCTGAAGGGCATGATGGGGGCTGCCGGCTTTGACAACGTGACCTATTTTAACCTGACCGGCGGCATTGTGGCTCTGCATCGTGGCTTCAAGTTCTGATATGGACATGCCGATGCTGTTAACCCCGTTGTTGACCGGCGTGCTGGAAACATCGCTCAACAGCCTGCTGTTCCGCGATCGCAGCATGAAAGCCGCCCGTTTGCGCCTGGCGGGTAAGGTCCTGCGTATTGAATTGCAGGAGCTTTCCTCACCGCTGGTGTTGCTGTTCAGTGAGCAGCGTGTCGATGTGCTTGGTCAGTCTGAAGATACCGCCGACTGCACGGTGCGTAGCCGCATCTCGGTGTTGCTAAAGCTGCGAGATCGCCAGCAACTTTCGCCATTGATGCGTAGCGGTGAGCTGATCGTCGAAGGGGATATTCAGGTGGTTCAACAACTGGTTGGGCTGCTCGATCTGGCAGAGTGGGATCCGGCTGAATGGTTGGCTCCCTATATCGGCGATATTGCCGCGCAGGGTATCACGCAGGCGCTCGGTAAGGGCGCGAACCTGCTGAAAACAGGCTTCCAGCGCCAACAGCATTATGTAGCGGAAACGCTGACGGAAGAGTGGCGCGTGGCGCCAGGCCCACTGGAAGTTGTGTGGTTCAACGAGGAAGTTGATGCCACCGTTCGCAACCTCGAAGCGCTGATTGCTCGCATGGACAAGTTGGAGGGTAAACGATGACCCCTGGCGAACTACGCCGCCTGTATTTGATCGTCCGCGTTTTTCTTAGCTATGGCCTGGATGAACTGATCCCCCAGATGCGCTTGACGTTGCCGCTGCGCGTGGGGCGCCGTCTGCTGTTCTGGATGCCAAACCGCCATGCAGATAAACCGCTGGGTGAACGTCTGCGTTTGGCCTTGCAGGAACTGGGACCGGTATGGATCAAGTTTGGACAGATGATGTCCACCCGCCGCGACCTGTTTCCACCACAGATTGCCGATCAACTGACTTTGCTGCAGGACCGGGTTGCCCCCTTCGATGGTGCACTGGCGCGCAAGCATATTGAGTTGGCGATGGGCGGTCCGCTGGAAACCTGGTTTGATGATTTTGACCAGCAGGCGCTGGCTTCGGCATCGATAGCTCAGGTACATACCGCACGGCTAAAGACGACCGGGCAGGAAGTGGTGCTGAAGGTGATTCGGCCCGATATCCGGCCGATTATCAAGGCTGACGTCCGCCTGATGTATCGTTTGGCGGCCTGGGTGCCAAAGCTGATGCCGGATGGTCGCCGTCTGCGTCCGCGTGAAGTGGTGCGCGAATACGAAAAGACCTTGCTGGACGAGTTGAACCTGCTGCGTGAAGCGGCCAACGCCATCCAGCTGCGCCGTAATTTCGACGGTAGCCCGATGCTGTACGTGCCGGAGGTTTATTCCGATTACTGCCGCGAAAGCGTGTTGGTGATGGAGCGCATTTACGGAATTCCGGTTTCGGATATCCCAACGCTGGAAAAGCAGGGCACCAACATGAAACTGTTGGCCGAACGCGGGGTTCAGGTGTTCTTCACCCAGGTCTTCCGCGACAGCTTCTTCCATGCTGACATGCATCCCGGTAATATTTTTGTCAGCTATGAGCATCCTGAAGATCCCTGCTATATCGGCATTGACTGCGGTATTGTCGGCTCGTTGAACAAAGACGATAAACGCTATCTGGCGGAAAACTTTATCGCCTTCTTCAATCGTGACTATCGCAAGGTCGCAGAGCTGCACGTAGATTCTGGCTGGGTCCCGCGCGACACCAACGTGGAAGATTTCGAATTCGCTATTCGCACGGTGTGTGAACCCATCTTCGAAAAGCCATTGTCGGAAATTTCGTTCGGTAACGTGCTGTTGAACCTGTTCAATACCGCACGCCGTTTCAATATGGAAGTGCAGCCCCAACTGGTGTTATTGCAGAAGACCTTGCTGTATGTTGAAGGTCTGGGCCGGCAGCTTTATCCGCAGCTGGATTTGTGGACCACTGCGAAGCCGTTTCTGGAAAGTTGGATGCGCGATCAGGTCGGTATACCGGCAGTGATCCGCGCACTGAAAGAAAAAGCGCCGTTTTGGGCCGAGAAACTGCCCGAACTGCCTGAATTATTTTACGATAGCCTGCAGCAGCATAAACTGTTGCAACAAAGCGTTGATAAGCTGACCAATCAGATGCAGGCCCAGCGGGTTCGCCAGGGGCAATCGCGTTATTTGTTCGGCGTTGGCGCTACACTGTTAGTAAGCGGTACGATTTTGCTGTTGGGGGATGTTGAAGTGTTCCCCGCGTGGCTGATAGCGGCCGGTATCGTATCCTGGGTGATTGGCTGGAAGCGAACCACCTGAATTGGTTAGAAACTCTGGAAAAATCTGCCGTATAATGCGACGGATTTTGGAAAAACCCTTTTAAAATAGAGGTATTTGCAATGGGCGGTATTAGTATTACGCAATTGTTGATCATCGCAGTGATCGTGGTGCTGCTGTTTGGTACCAAAAAGCTCCGTACGCTGGGCTCTGATCTCGGTGCATCAATCAAAGGCTTCAAAAAGGCGATCGGTGATGAAAATACGCCGCCGACCAACACGGCTGAGAAAAGCAGCCTGGATGACGCTGACTTCACGGCCAAGCCTATTACCGATAAGCAGCCGGAAGTGAAAGCGGAAGAGTCGAAGAACAAAGAGCAGGTATAAACCGTGTTTGACATTGGGTTTAGTGAACTGTTGCTGGTTCTGGTTATCGGCCTGGTGGTACTCGGGCCGGAACGGTTGCCGGTTGCGGTAAGAACAGTTTCGGGCTGGATCCGCGCGCTGCGTTCCTTGGCGGCTTCGGTGCAGAACGAACTTTCTCAGGAACTGAAGCTGCAGGAACTGCAGGACAGTCTGAAAAAGGTAGAGAAGGCGGGCATGCAGAATTTGTCGCCGGAGCTGAAGGCGTCAATGGATGAGCTGAAAGACGCGGCGGAATCGCTGAAACGTTCTTATCAGGGCGACAGTGACAACAAAACCGAACCTGCGCACACCATCCATAACCCTCTGGTCACCGATCCTGAAGCTATTCATGACGGCGTGACGCCGGCAGAAGCTGCGGCCGTGGCATCGTCCCCGGCTGCCGTGCCGGAGCCGGTCGTTGCGGTAGCGCCGCCGGTTGCACAACCCGTGGTCGAGCCGGTTAAACAACCGGTCGCTTCGGCCGCTCAGGCAAAACCAGAACCTGTTGTGGATAAAACCCCAGCGTCTCACCAACCTAGTGGCGATCGTTAAAACATGGCTGTTGAAGATACCCAACCCCTTATCAGTCATCTGATAGAACTGCGTAAGCGGTTGTTAAACTCGATTATCAGCATACTGGGAGTCTTCCTGGTGCTGGTTTTTTTCGCCAATGACATTTATCAACTGGTGTCTGCGCCGCTGATCAAGCAGTTGCCCGCCGGGGCGAGCATGATCGCCACCGATGTGGCTTCACCGTTCTTTACCCCGATCAAGTTGACCATGATCGTCTCGGTGTTTGTGTCTGCACCGGTGATCCTGTATCAGGTGTGGTCCTTTATCGCACCGGCGTTATACAAGCATGAACGCCGCCTGATGATGCCTTTACTGGTCTCCAGCAGCCTGCTGTTTTATCTCGGTATGGCGTTTGCCTACTTTATCGTGTTCCCGCTGGCGTTCGGCTTTTTTGCCAAGACCGCGCCCGTCGGGGTGATGATCGCGACCGACATCAATAACTATCTCGATTTCGTCATGGCGCTGTTTATGGCGTTCGGCGTGGCGTTTGAGGTACCGGTTGCCATTATTCTGCTGTGCTGGAGTGGCGTCACTTCACCGGAAGACCTGAAAAAGAAACGCCCTTACGTTCTGGTCGGCGCATTCGTGGTTGGTATGCTGTTGACCCCGCCGGATGTGTTCTCTCAGACTCTGTTGGCGATCCCGATGTACCTGTTGTTTGAAGTGGGCGTGTTCTTTGCCCGTTTCTACACGGGTAAGCGTCGTTCGCAGCCGGAAGAAGAAGACGAGGGTGATGAACCCCCGGCAGTTTAAAAATTAGTATGTCGCAAGCCGCCCGATGGGCGGCTTTTACTTTGGGAACATCATGTTTGATATTGGCGTCAATCTCACCAGCTCACAATTTGCCAAAGACCGTCCGGCGGTGGTGGATCGCGCCCGTGCCGCAGGCGTAACAGGGTTGCTGATTACCGGGACCGACCTGCAGGAAAGCCAGGCTGCCAGTGAACTGGCGCAACAGCATGGGGGTTTTTGCTGGTCCACTGTCGGCGTACATCCGCACCATGCCAGCAGTTGGGACCATCGGGCCGCCGACCAAATCCGCGAGTTAGCCTCTTTGACGCAGGTCGCGGCCATTGGCGAATGCGGGCTGGATTTCAACCGTAACTTTTCTACACCAGAACAGCAGGAGGCGGCATTCAGCGCGCAGCTGGCGCTGGCAGCAGAGCTGGCGATGCCGGTTTTTCTTCATTGCCGTGATGCACACGCACGATTTGTCGCGCTGCTGACACCCTGGTTGGATAAACTGCCCGCGGCCGTGGTGCACTGTTTTACCGGCACTGCCGAAGAATTGGAAAGCTGCCTGTCATTAGGCCTGTCGGTGGGTATTACCGGTTGGGTCTGTGATGAGCGGCGTGGCCTGGAATTGCGTGCGTTGCTGCCGCAGATCCCGGCGGACCGTCTGTTGCTGGAAACTGACGCCCCCTATCTGTTGCCCCGGGATTTACTTCCGAAACCCGCATCTCGCCGCAACGAACCCTGTTTTTTGCCTCATATCGTCCGGCAGGTGGCCGCCTGGCGACAAGAAGATCCCGTATGGCTGGGGCAAAAAATCGATGAGAACGCCCGCCGGCTATTCCGGCTGGAATGAGTTAGGAGAAAACTATGAGCTATGCATTTCCGGGCACCTTCCCAGGTCGCCGTATGCGCCGCGTGCGCCGTCATGACTTCAGTCGTCGCCTGGTGGCGGAGAACCAACTGACGGTTAACGACCTGATCTACCCGGTATTTGTCATGGAAGGCAGTAACCGCCAGGAAGCCGTGGCATCCATGCCTGGTGTATCGCGAATGAGCATCGACCTGCTGGTTAAAGAAGCGGAAGCCATTGCCAAGCTGGGCGTGCCGGTGATCTCCCTGTTCCCGGTCATTGAGCCGGGCCTCAAGTCACTGCACGCAGAAGAAGCTTATAACCCGGACGGTTTGGTGCAGCGTACGGTACGTGCTTTGAAAGACGCGGTGCCAGAGCTGGGGATTTTGACTGATGTGGCGCTCGATCCTTACACCACCCACGGCCAGGACGGCATCATTGACGAGCAAGGTTATGTCATTAACGACATCACCAAAGAAATTTTGGTGCGTCAGGCACTGTCCCATGCTGAAGCCGGTGCAGAAATTGTGGCGCCAAGCGACATGATGGATGGCCGTATCGGTGCGATCCGCGATCAACTGGAGCATCAGGGCCTGATTAACACTCAGATCATGGCTTACTCTGCCAAATATGCGTCTTGCTACTATGGTCCATTCCGTGATGCGCTCGGTTCCAGCGGCAATCTGAAAGGCGGCAACAAGAAAACCTACCAGATGGACCCTGCCAACAGCGACGAAGCGCTGCAGGAAATTGCACAGGATCTGCAGGAAGGCGCGGATATGGTGATGGTGAAGCCGGGCATGCCGTATCTGGACGTGGTGCGTCGGGTGAAAGACACCTTCGGTGTGCCGACCTTCGCCTATCAGGTGTCCGGTGAATATGCGATGCACATGGCGGCGATTCAAAACGGTTGGTTGCAGGAACAACCGGCGGTGATGGAGTCGTTGATGTGCTTCAAGCGTGCCGGTGCCGATGGCGTGTTGACCTACTTCGCCAAGCGGGTCGCTCAGTGGATGCATGACGACGCGATGCAGCGCTAAGGCGCGAGTATCCAATAAAAAGGCGCCTTGGGCGCCTTTTTTACATTACAGCTTTTGGAACTGTCGGTTGTCCACGCTTTGGCTGACCTGTTTGTTAATCAGGTTGAGCAACAGCATTGAGCGTGCTTCGCCGTCCGGCTCGGTGTAAATCGCCTGCAGCCCTTCGAACATCCCATCGACGATCAACACGCTATCGCCGGGTTGCGGCGTTTCCGGGTCGACGTAGGTCTCGCAAGTATGAGTCTGCAACTCTTCGATCACTTTCTGCGGGATGGTGGTCGGCGTTGAACCAAAGCGTACGAAGTGGCTGACACCACGCGTTGCACTGATGGTGGTGGTATGGATACGCTCAGGATCGAATTCCACAAACAAGTAGTTGGGGAACAGGGGCTCGCTGACCGCGATGCGTTTGCCGCGAACGATCTTTTCCAGCGTAATGATCGGGCTCAGGCAGTTTACTTCCTGCCGTTCCAGATGTTCCTGCGCCCGTAGGAGCTGGCCGCGTTTGCAATACAATAGATACCAAGATTCCATAATTTCACATGCCTTTCTGTCAGCCGGTAAGCATATCAAAAGCCATTACGGATACATAGTGATGCAAGTTTCAGCATGTAACAGTCGCTATCTGCATGAATCGTTGGCAATTAGCGAGGGGTCACACACTTATCCGCACGGCTTGGGTATAACAGAGGGCTAAAAATTTGCTACCGTCGCAGTATGCCTTGAGGCGCTGTCGCCTGATGTGACGGTATTCATCGTTTTTGATTGAGGGGGAGAAATGGAGTTATTTCTGTTGAGCAACGGCAAGCTGTCCGGTGAGAGTGAACTGCTGGGCTATGCCAAGAGCCACCTGTTGGCGATGATCGCGCGCCGTGCTATCACGTCCGCCGTCTTTATCCCATATGCCATGATCCGCGGTGATTACGATCAGCGTGCGCAGGAGCTGGCGCAAACTCTGGGCATCAAGGTTACCAGCATTCACCATGCTGAATCCCCGGCTGCGGCGCTTGAACAAGCGGAATGTATCCTGGTCAGCGGCGGCAATACCTGGATGCTGAACCAAATGCTGCATGAGAAGGGCCTGGTTGTCCCGATCCAGCGGGCCGTTCGTGAACGTAGCATCCCCTATGTTGGTTGGAGCGCCGGTTGTAACGTGGCTACGCCAAGTATCCGTACCACCAATGACATGCCGGTACGCAATAGCGTAGTGTTGCCGGCGTTGAGCCTGTTCCCGGTGCAGATTAACCCGCATTACATTGACGCCCATATCAGCGGTCACATGGGGGAAACCCGTGATGAGCGCCTGGCGGAGTTCTGCGCGGTTAATCCGAGCGAATCTGTGGTGGCGCTGCGCGAGGGCAGCCTGTTGCATGTTGAAGGCAATGATCTGCGTTATTTCAGTGCCAGAGACCAGGGTTTCAAGGTATTCCGTCACGGCGTAGAGACCCAGGAGTATCAGGATACGCAGGCATTAAGCCCGCTGGTGCCGTTTACGTGCCACTGAGTGCCGGTGAGGTCTTTACCGGTGTTTAACAAAAGTGCAGCAACAACCGTGAAGAGGGCCTATAATGCCCTCCTCACTGGCCGTTATAATGATCAGCATGAAATACCGTGACTTACGCGATTTCCTCTCGTTGCTGGAAAAGAGAGGCGAACTAAAACGCATTAGCCAGCCGATTGATCCCTATCTGGAAATGACAGAAATTGCCGATCGTACTTTACGTGCGGGCGGCCCGGCGTTGCTGTTCGAAAACCCGAAAGGGTACGACATGCCGGTGCTGTGCAATCTGTTCGGTACTCCCGGTCGCGTAGCGATGGGGATGGGCCAGGAGGATGTCAGCTCGTTGCGCGAGGTCGGCAAGTTGCTGGCGTTCCTTAAAGAGCCGGAGCCGCCGAAGGGCTTTCGCGATCTGTTCGATAAACTGCCGAAGTTCAAGCAAGTGTTGAACATGCCGACCAAGGTGTTGGGTTCAGCGCCTTGCCAGGAGCAGGTATGGCAGGGTGATGACGTCGATCTCAGCCGTATCCCGGTAATGCATTGCTGGCCGGAAGACGCCGCACCGCTGATCACCTGGGGCCTGACCGTGACCCGCGGGCCGCAAAAAGAGCGACAGAACCTGGGCATTTATCGCCAACAGGTGCTGAGCAAGAATAAAGTCATCATGCGTTGGCTGTCGCACCGCGGTGGCGCGCTGGATTACCTCGAATGGTGCCAGGCGCATCCCGGTGAGCGCTTCCCGGTTGCGGTTGCGCTGGGCGCAGATCCCGCCACCATTCTCGGCGCGGTCACGCCAGTGCCGGATACCCTGTCTGAATATGCCTTTGCCGGGCTGCTGCGCGGCAACAAAACCGAAGTGGTCAAGTGTATTTCCTGCGATCTGGAAGTGCCCGCCAGCGCGGAAATCGTGTTGGAAGGCTATATCGAACCGGGTGAAATGGCGCCTGAAGGCCCGTATGGCGATCACACCGGTTACTACAACGAAATCGACCACTTCCCGGTATTTACCATCACCCACATCACCCAGCGTCGTGACGCCATTTATCACTCGACCTATACTGGCCGTCCGCCGGATGAACCGGCGGTGTTGGGTGTGGCGCTGAATGAAGTCTTCGTTCCTATCTTGCAAAAGCAGTTCCCGGAAATTGTTGATTTCTATCTGCCGCCTGAGGGTTGCTCTTATCGCCTGGCGGTAGTGACTATCAAGAAACAGTATGCCGGTCATGCCAAACGCGTAATGATGGGGGTCTGGTCGTTCCTGCGTCAGTTTATGTACACCAAATTTGTTATCGTCTGCGACGATGACGTCAACGCACGCGACTGGAATGATGTGATTTGGGCGATCACCACCCGAATGGATCCGGCAAGGGATACCGTTTTGGTGGAGAATACGCCGATCGATTATTTGGACTTCGCCTCACCGGTTTCCGGCTTGGGTTCGAAGATGGGGCTGGATGCCACCAATAAATGGCCGGGTGAAACCCAGCGCGAATGGGGCCGTCCGATTCAGATGGATGAAAAGGTGCGTGCGCGCGTCGATGAAATCTGGGATGAGCTCGCAATTTTCAGTGACAGAGAACCGACGCTTTAGCGCCAGGCTTTGTTCTCAGTTTTGCATTGATGACCCGACAGAGGGAACGCATGACAATATTGAGCTGTAAAGTGACCTCCGTAGAGGCCATTACCGATACGGTTTATCGGGTACGCTTGGTGCCTGAGGCACCGTTTTCTTTCAAGGCAGGACAGTATCTGATGGTGGTGATGGATGATCGCGACAAGCGTCCGTTCTCACTGGCCTCCACTCCGTCAGACCAGGATTACATTGAGCTGCATATTGGCGCTTCGGAGCTGAATCTGTACGCCATGGCGGTGATGGATCGCATTCTGAAAGAGCAGGCGATTACCGTTGATATCCCGCACGGTGACGCCTGGCTGCGTGAAGAAGGCAGCCGTCCGCTGGTGTTGATCGCTGGCGGCACTGGTTTCTCCTACGCGCGCTCGATTCTGTTGGCCGCGCTGGAACAGCAGCCGGATCGCGATATTTCCATCTACTGGGGCGGACGTGAGCTGAAGCACCTGTATGACTTGAGCGAGCTGGAAGCGTTGTCGTTGCAGCATCCTAATCTGAAGGTCATTCCGGTAGTTGAACAGCCGGAAGAGGAGTGGCGTGGCCGTAGTGGCACGGTGCTCAGCGCGGTGCTGCAAGATTTCGGGACGCTGGCAGAGCACGACATTTATATTGCCGGTCGCTTCGAGATGGCAAAAATCGCTCGCGAACGCTTCTGTGCTGAACGTGGCGCGCTGGAAGCGCATATGTTTGGCGACGCCTTCTCGTTTATCTGAGGCGCGAAGCAGTAGCAAACGGGGTGGCCAATGGCTGCCCCTTTTTATTGGGGCGTCAGCAGAATTCAGACATAAAAAAACCCGCCCCTGACAGGCGGGAAGTACGGCAACTAAACTTGGCGGGATGCTGCGGTTTGAAGTGTTGACGCAGTCATCCCCAACAGACACAGCTAAACGCGTTCAAAAACGGTGGCAATTCCCTGACCCAGACCGATACACATGGTCGCCAGACCGAACTGTACGTCGCGGCGTTCCATATTGTTCAGCAGGGTAGTCGAGATACGTGAGCCAGAGCAGCCTAATGGGTGGCCCAGGGCAATGGCGCCGCCGTTCAGGTTGATCTTGTCGTCGATGCTGTCCAACAGACCCAGATCCTTGATGCACGGCAGTGACTGGGCGGCAAAGGCTTCATTCAGTTCAAACAGGTCGATGTCCTGCACGCTCAGTCCGGCACGTTTGAGCGCCAACTTGCTGGCAGGCACTGGGCCGTAGCCCATGATGGAAGGGTCGCAACCGACTACCGCCATCGAACGAATGCGGGCGCGGGCTTTCAGGCCAAGCGCTTTGGCGCGTGATTCACTCATCAACAGCATGGCAGACGCACCATCGGACAACGCCGAGGAAGTACCGGCGGTCACGGTACCATTGACCGGATCGAATGCCGGGCGCAACGCCGCCAGGCTGGCGACGGTGGTTTCCGGGCGGATCACTTCGTCGAAGTCATAACGGGTCAGCACACCGTCGGCGTCGTGGCCGGTGGTTGGAATGATTTCATTCTTGAAATAGCCGGCCAGGGTGGCGGCATGCGCACGTTGGTGCGAGCGTGCTGCGAATTCATCCTGCATCTGGCGGCTGATATTGTGCATCTTGGCCAGCATCTCGGCGGTCAGCCCCATCATACCGGCGGCTTTTGCCACGCTGCGACTTAGACCCGGGTGGAAATCCACACCGTGATTCATCGGTACGTGGCCCATGTGTTCTACGCCACCAATCAGGCTGACGTGTGCATCGCCGACCATAATGGCGCGTGCGGCGTCGTGCAGCGCCTGCATGGATGAGCCGCACAGTCGGTTGACGGTGACCGCCGGGACACTGTGTGGGATCTCGGCCAGCAGCGAAGCGTTACGGGCGATGTTAAAGCCCTGCTCCAGCGTTTGCTGCACGCAACCCCAGTAAATGTCGTCAATTTCGGCGGCATCCAGCGACGGATTACGGCTCAGTACGGCGCGCATCAGGTGAGCGGAAAGATCTTCAGCACGTACCTGGCGGAAGGCGCCGCCCTTGGAGCGGCCCATCGGCGTGCGTACGGCATCAACAATAACTACGTTTTCCATCTTTATGACCTCATGCCGGTTGGCCAGTGGAGACATCGGACAGCGGCGCTGCCACCGGGTAGTAGCTTTCATTATGTTCAGCTTTGGCGCGCAGGCCGGCAGGCACCTGATACAGGGCGCCGAGATGCGCATAACGCTGGGCCAGCTCAACATAATTGGCGGTGCCAAGCGTATCCAGGTAGCGGAACGCCCCGCCGTGGAACGGAGGGAAACCGATGCCGTAAACCAGCGCCATATCGGCTTCGGCCGGGCTGGCAATAATGTTTTCTTCCAGGCAGCGCACCACTTCGTTAATCATCGGGATCATCATGCGGGCGATAATTTCTTCGTCGCTGATGGTCTGACGCGGCTGGCTGACTTCGGCCAGTAGCACATCGGTCTGCTCATCGTTGTCTTTACGCGGCTTGCCTTTGTTGTCCTGGCTGTAACGATAGAAGCCCAACTGGTTTTTCTGACCAAAACGCTGGTTATCGAACATCACGTCGATAGCGTCGCGGTAATCTTTGCTCATGCGCTCAGGGAAACCGGTCGCCATCACCGCCTGGGCGTGGTGCGCGGTATCAATCCCCACAACGTCGAGCAGATAAGCCGGGCCCATTGGCCAGCCAAACTGTTTTTCCATCACTTTGTCGATCTGGCGGAAGTCCGCACCGTCGCGCAGCAGCATGCTGAAACCGGCAAAATACGGGAACAGCACACGGTTGACGAAGAACCCAGGGCAGTCGTTAACCACAATCGGCGTTTTGCCCATACGGCTGGCATAGGCCACCACGGCGGCGATGGTGCTGTCGCTGGTCTGCTCGCCGCGGATGATTTCCACCAGTGGCATGCGGTGTACCGGGTTAAAGAAGTGCATGCCGCAGAAGTTCTGTGGGCGCTTGAGCGATTTGGCCAGGTGATTAATAGGAATGGTCGAGGTATTGGACGCCAGTACGGTGTCCTCACCGATCAGGCCTTCTACTTCGGACAGGACTGCTGCCTTGATCTTTGGATTCTCGACCACGGCTTCGACGATCACCTGAGCGCGTTCGATACCGGCGTAATCCAGTGTCGGTTGAATGGTCGACAGCACCTGGGCCATTTTCATGCCATCGAGCTTGCCGCGTTCCAGCTGCTTGTTCAGCAGTTTGGCGGCTTCATTCATACCGAGCGTCAGGGATTTGTCGCTGATGTCTTTCATGACAACCGGCACGCCTTTTAGCGCCGACTGGTAGGCGATACCGCCACCCATGATGCCGGCACCCAACACGGCAGCCTGCTTCGGTGCTTCGACACCTTTTGCCAGCTTCTTCGCCTGACCTTTCACAAACTGGTCATTAAGGAAGATGCCGACCAGCGCGCGGGCCTCTTTGGAGCGGGCCAACGGCACAAAGCTGGCGCTTTCCAGTTTCAGCGCTTCATCACGGCCCAGTTTGGCTGCGGCCTCAATGGTTTTGACTGCGGTCATAGGCGCCGGATAATGTTTTCCGGCGGTTTGCATCACCATGCCTTTGGCGGTGGTGAAGCTCATGGCCGCTTCGATTGGGCTGAGTTTCAACGGCTCGAGCTTTGGCTGGCGATAGGCGCGCCAGTCCAGTTTGCCCTCAATCGCCTGTTGCAGCATTTTCAGCGCGGCATCCACCAACTTCTCCGGTGCAACTACCGCATCGACCAGGCCGACCTTCAATGCATCTTTGGCACTGACGTCCTTACCGGCGGCGATAATTTCCAGAGCGCTGTCGTTACCCAACAGGCGTGGCAAGCGAACCGAGCCGCCGAAGCCGGGCATAATACCCAGTTTGGTTTCCGGCAGGCCGATACGCGCATCCGGAGACGCAACGCGGAAGTCGGTCGCCAGAATACATTCGCAGCCGCCGCCGAGCGCATAGCCGTTAATGGCCGAAATGGTCGGCACCGGCAGATCTTCCAGCCGGTTAAAGATCGCGTTGGCGAAGTTCAGCCACTGCTGCAGCTTTTCAGCCGGGGCAGCAAACAGCGAAAGGAATTCGGTGATGTCGGCGCCGACAATAAAGGCGGCCTTGGTAGAACGCAGCAGCAGGCCTTTCAATTCGGTCTGCTTTTCCAGCACCGCGAGCGCTTCGCCCAAACTGGCAACGGTGCGTGTATCGAGCTTGTTTACCGAGCCTGGGGCATTGAACACCAGCTCGGCGATGCCGTTGTCGAGCCAGTGCAGTTGTAATGTTTCGCCTTGGTAGAGCATGTCTATCTCCTGAATCAGCGTTTGATCTGGTATGACCAGATGATGAGGAGTGTGGTTTTTATGTTAACAATATGCAAATGAGAGATTGCATATTTGCTGGTCTGATCACATAACTATGAGTTAGGGTTTTGATTTAAAACGAAGTTATATTTTATGCTTTATGGTGATTTGTCGACGTGTGAAAGCCTTCATACACTTGCCGGAGCAGAATGTTTCTCACGCAGAGGTGCGAAATGAGTAAAGCGGTATGTGTAAAACACAGCGGTTTCTGGAGTATTCCTGCCAGAACCATGACGCTGGCCTGTCTGCTGGTGTTTATGGCGCAGATGGCGACGACGGTGTATTTGCCTTCATTACCGACGGTGATGCAGGAACTGGCAATGACGCGCCGCGCCACCGAGCTTTCTATATCGATATTCGTGATAGGTGCCGCCTTGCCGGTGTTGTTCTGGGGGGCTGCGGCCGATCGTTTTGGCCGTCGCCTGCCGCTGACATTGTCTCTGGCGTTGTTTATCAGTTGCAGTGCTCTGCTGGCATTTTGCAGTAACGGTACTCAGTTATTAGTGCTGCGTGCACTACAGGGGATTGCCGCCGGGGGTGCTGCGATCATCGCGCGCATTATTGTTCGTGATAACTGGAGCGGTGATGAGCTGGCAAGGCGCCTTTCGGTACTGTCGATAGCCTTTATCGCTGCGTTGGGCGGTGGGCAGTTTATCGGCGGGCTGCTCAGTCAGTATTCACACTGGCAGATGGGTTTTGTGGTGATGGGGCTGACCGGGCTGGCGATCCTGTTGCTGATGGGGACGCTGCCACTGGAAGCGGGTCGCACCTTGGGCCAGCGCCCGGCCATGGCGGCAACCTATTGGCACATTCTGCGTCGTCCGGGTTTCTTCTGGCCGGCTGTTGTCGGCGGATTGGGGTTTGCTACTACTGTCACTTTGCAGGAAGTGAGTCCGTTTATCATGCAGCAGGGGTTTGGCCTGAACGTTACCGCCTTTGGGGCGCTGGGGCTGGTGATCGGCGTGGCTTACTTTACAGGAGCAATGACGGTAAACCGGACGGTTGCACGCTTTGGGGGTAAACGATTGATGCAGGTGGGGACGAGTATCGTAGCGCTCACCACTGCCGCGATAATGGTGCTGTGGTGGAGCGGTGTACTGGCGGGGTTTTCCGGTATAACGGTCTTCATCGCTTTGTATTGTCTGACGATTTTTGGCCAGGCGGTGCTGTTTCCCAACAGCATGGCGATGGCGGTCAGCGATGCCAAAGAGCAGGGAGCCTACGCCATGGCGTTATGTGGTTTTCTGCAACAGTGTCTGGCAGGCATAGCTGCAGCCGGCGCGGTTCTACTCGAACATCACGGCCTGTGGGCGGCCGCTATCGCGTTGCTTGGTCTGATCGCCTGGTTAATTGTTAAGCTACGGATGTAACGACGTTTACAGCGATTTGCGAACCGCTCCGCATGCCAGAGCGGATAGGGTTGGTGCACCTGAACGCTGTGCTAAGATGACTCATTCCGTTCTAATGGTATGTATAAGGGTATTGTGATGGAAACGCTGGCTTCTTTGTATAACGACCACCTGGCAGAACTGCAAAAACGGGCGCGTGAAGTGTTAACGCGCAACAAACTGGATGCGCTGCTGATTCACTCAGGAGAGCTGCAACGGATATTCCAGGACGATCGCAGCTACCCGTTCAAAGTGAACGCGCACTTTAAGGCCTGGGTGCCAGTCACCTCGGTACCCAACTGCTGGCTGTGGGTGGATGGCGTTAACAAACCGAAGCTGTGGTTCTATTCGCCGGTCGATTACTGGCACAGCGTTGAGCCACTGCCGGAGAGTTTCTGGACCAAGTCCGTTGAACTGATGCCGTTGGCCAATGCTGATGATATCGCGCAGCAGCTTCCTGCCCAGCGTGAGCGTGTGGGTTATATCGGCTATGCGCAGCAGCGTGCCCGCGATCTCGGTATTCTGGCAGAAAACGTCAACCCGAAAGCGGTGCTGAATTACCTCGATTTCCATCGTTCAATCAAAACTGGCTACGAGCTGGCCTGCATGCGTGAAGCACAGAAAACCGCGGTTATGGGGCACCGTGCTGCTCATGAGGCCTTCCTGTCCGGCATGAGTGAGTTTGATATCAACCAGGCTTATCTCACCGCCACGGGTCATCGCGACACCGATGTGCCTTATGACAACATTGTTGCGCTCAATGAGCATGCGTCGGTGCTGCATTACACTACGCTGGATCAACAGCCACCGTCAGAAATGCTGAGCTTCCTGCTTGACGCCGGTGCCGAATATAACGGTTACGCCGCCGACCTGACGCGTACCTACGCTGGTCAGAGCGGCAGTGATTTCGCGCACCTGATAAAAGATCTTAACGGTGAGCAACTGGCACTGATGGATACCATCAAAGCCGGAGTGCGTTACACCGATTACCATGTGCAAATGCATCAACGTATCGCCAAATTGCTCAAGAACCACAAGCTGGTGACCGGCATCAGTGAAGAAGCCATGGTTGAGCAGGGGCTAACCACGCCATTCCTGCCACACGGTCTGGGCCATCCTTTGGGTTTACAGGTGCATGACTCTGCCGGCTTTATGCAGGATGAACAGGGTACCCATCTGGCTGCACCGTCCAAATACCCGTACCTTCGCTGCACCCGCGTGTTGCAACCTGGCATGGTGTTAACCATTGAACCCGGCATGTATTTTATTGATTCCCTGTTGGCGCCATGGCGCAGCGGCGAATTCAGTCAACACTTTGCCTGGGATCGCATCGATGCGCTGAAACCTTATGGTGGTATCCGTATTGAAGACAATATCGTGATCCACGAAAAGCGTATCGAGAACATGACGCGCGATCTGAATCTGGCCTGATGCAGCCTTACCCGATCCCGGCAGGCCCCGTCAGTGTCAGTGAAGAAATAAAGAAGAGTCGTTTTATCACCCTGCTGGCAGCGACCAGCGGGGTTGATGCGGCGAAGGCGTTTATCCAGCAGGTTCGTGATGAACACCCTGCGGCCAGGCATCATTGCTGGGCATTTGTCGCAGGATCACCGACTGACTCACAACAGTTGGGTTTCTCCGACGACGGCGAACCTTCCGGCACGGCCGGTAAACCCATTCTTGCCCAACTGATGGGCAGTGGAATCGGCGAGATCACCGCCGTGGCAGTGCGTTACTACGGCGGTATCAAGTTGGGCACCGGCGGCTTGGTGAGAGCCTACGGTAGTGGGGTGCAGCAGGCATTAAAGCAATTGGCCGTGAGCTACAAAATCCCGCAGGCCGAATATACTTTGCAATGTGACTATGCTCAGTTGGCATTGGTAGAAAATTTATTGCAGCAAACTGAAGGGCGGATAGTGCAGGGGGAATATGGTGCTTCCGTCATGCTGCATCTGACTTTGCCGGTCACCGGTGTCGAGGCGTTCGGGAATAAATTACGTGATCTCAGTCGCGGTAATTTGCAATTGACCCCCATTTCGCAATAATTCCCCCAACTGAATTGCTAAGGATCGTGCTGAAATGCATTTTCGCGCTATAACCCGTATCGTTGGTTTGCTGGTCATCCTGTTCTCCGGGACGATGTTTATTCCTGGGCTGGTGGCATTGATATACCGCGATGGGGCTGGGCGGGCGTTCAGCCAAACCTTCTTTGTGGCGGTAACCATCGGTCTGATGCTGTGGTGGCCCAACCGTAAACAAAAGCATGAGCTGAAGCCGCGAGAGGGTTTCCTGATTGTGGTGTTGTTCTGGACGGTGCTGGGCAGCGTCGGGGCATTACCATTTTTATTTTCGGAACGGCCTAACCTTTCGCTGACCGATGCCTTCTTCGAATCGTTTTCCGGTTTAACCACCACCGGGGCGACGACGCTGGTGGGGTTGGACTCGCTACCCAAAGCCATTTTGTTCTATCGGCAGATGCTGCAATGGATGGGTGGGATGGGGATCATTGTGTTGGCAGTGGCGATACTGCCGATCCTCGGCGTCGGTGGCATGCAGCTGTACCGCGCAGAAATGCCAGGCCCACTGAAAGATAATAAAATGCGGCCGCGCATTGCCGAAACGGCCAAAACCCTGTGGCTGATTTATGTCCTGTTGACCATTGCCTGTGCGCTGGCGCTTTGGGGGGCCGGCATGTCGGTGTTTGACGCCATCGGCCACAGCTTCTCGACTATCGCGATTGGCGGTTTCTCTACCCATGACGCCAGCATCGGTTATTACGCCAGTCCGACCATCAACACCATCATTGCTATTTTCCTGCTGATCTCCGGTTGTAACTACGGCTTGCACTTCGCCTTGCTGAGCGGCCGCAGCCTGAAAGTTTACTGGCGCGATCCTGAGTTCCGCATGTTCATTGCCGTGCAGTTGACGCTGGTAGTGGTGTGTACTGCCGTGCTTTGGGGGCATGGTGTCTACAAAACCGGTATGGAAACGGTCAACCAGGCGTTCTTCCAGGTGGTGTCTATGGCGACAACTGCCGGCTTTACCACCGACAGTATTGCCAAGTGGCCGTTATTCCTGCCGATGTTGTTGCTGTGCTCTGCATTTATTGGTGGCTGCGCCGGCTCGACCGGTGGCGGCCTGAAGGTGATTCGCATTCTGCTGCTGTATTTACAGGGCTCGCGTGAGCTAAAAAGGCTGGTGCACCCTAATGCGGTTTACACTATCAAGTTGGGTAACCGTGCGCTGCCGGAACGTATCCTGGAAGCGGTATGGGGGTTCTTCTCTGCTTATGCGTTGGTGTTTATCGTCAGCATGCTGGCGATTATCGCCACCGGCGTTGATGATTTTTCTGCCTTTGCTGCCGTAACGGCGACGCTGAACAACCTTGGGCCAGGGCTGGGAGTGGTGGCGGATAACTTCACTACTATGCCTGCACCGGCGAAGTGGATCCTGGTTCTGACGATGCTGTTCGGGCGCCTTGAAGTCTTTACACTGCTGGTTCTGTTCACGCCGACGTTCTGGCGTGAATGATCCTGATAGAAGGAGTAACGCCGTGAAGGCACTGATTCTTTATTCTAGCCGTGATGGGCAAACACGTTCTATTGCTTCTTATATAGCAAGCAAATTGCAGGATACGCTGCGCTGCGATGTAATTGATTTGCTACAGGCGGATAATGTCGACCTCAGCCAGTATCAGCAGGTGCTGATTGGCGCCTCAATACGTTATGGCCATTTCCATCCGGCGCTGGATAAGTTTGTTAAGCGCCATGCTGAGCAGTTGAACCAGATGCCGAGCGCGTTTTTTAGCGTTAACCTGACAGCCCGTAAGGCAGACAAGCGTTCGCCACAGACCAACGCCTATACCCGCAAGTTCCTGTTGTCTTCTCCCTGGCAGCCAAAACAGTGTGTCGTGTTTGCCGGCGCGCTGCGCTATCCACGTTATCGCTGGTTCGATCGAGTCATGATTCAACTTATTATGCGTATGACGGGGGGCGAAACGGATACCAGTAAAGAAGTGGAGTACACCGACTGGCAGCAGGTGGACCGTTTTGCCCAGGAGTTTGGTCATATTCAGTATGAAAAGTGAC
>NZ_SWDE01000004.1 GCF_013337185.1 Serratia proteamaculans | reverse complement strand
CGAGCCATGGCCGTTGGAGAGGACGAAGCGGTCACGGTCAGCCCAGTGCGGGTTGGTCGGGTTGTGGTTCAGGTAGTCACGCCACAGGACTTCGGCGATGTCCGCCATGCCCATAGGTGCACCCGGATGGCCGGAATTTGCTTTTTGTACGGCGTCCATGCTGAGTGCGCGGATGGCGTTGGCAAGCTCTTTACGAGAGGACATGTTTTACTCCAGGTCGGATTAAAAAATCAGTCAAGTTTTCTATTTTCTCAGACTCAGCATTAAAACGGCAATCCCTAATGCCAAATGAGAGCGAGTTCACAACTTATTAGCACAATTGGTCGGTTTTTCGGAATAACACTATTTTCCTGATTGCCAGCGTACACTAGTCTCAGACGGCAAGATTTCCCTAAATTAAAATGGCATTACCCCCTTGTTACTATCACAGGAAGATGGCGTTATGAAAATCCGTACCTCTTTGATTGCATTAAGCATTGCCACCTTGGTAAGCGGCTGTCAAAACCTGAATACCGATACCCTGATGCAGTCTGGCGCGCAGGCGTTTCAGGCGGCGACGTTGAGCAATGACGACGTAAGAACCCTGAGTGATAAATCCTGCGCAGAGATGGACAGCAAGGCACAAATCGCGCCGGCTGACAGCACCTATGCCAAACGTTTGAACAAAATCGCCGCGGCGCTGGGCGATAATATCAACGGTACACCGGCCAACTACAAGGTTTACGTCACCAAAGACGTGAATGCCTGGGCGATGGCCAACGGCTGTATTCGCGTATACAGCGGCCTGATGGACATGATGACCGACAATGAAGTGGAAGGCGTGCTGGGTCATGAAATGGGCCACGTGGCGCTGGGCCATACGCGTAAAGCCATGCAGGTGGCTTACGGCACCGTGGCGTTGCGTACCGCAGCGGCCTCGACCGGAGGCATCATAGGTTCACTGTCGCAGTCACAACTGGCGGACATGGGCGAAAAACTGGTGAATGCCCAGTTCTCGCAAAAGCAGGAAAGCGAAGCGGATGACTACTCGTTCGATCTGATGAAACAGCGCGGTATCGATCCGAACGGCCTGGTCACCAGCTTTGAAAAACTGGCCAAGATGGAAGCCGGACGTCAGAGCAGCATGTTCGACGATCACCCGGCCTCCGAAGCGCGTGCGCAGCACATTCGCGACCGCATCGCGGCAGGCAAATAACCCTTATTGCCTTACAGAGCAACGGCACCCAAAAGTGGGTTTACCACTGATTAAGGTGCCGTTTTCAGAAAATAAAAAACGCATTCCTGTTAAATCCATTATTAAAAAACCACTCAATTCCATTTATAGAATAATATAAATAAAACAACTTACAACAACACATAATAACCATTTATTTTTTGTGACCTTTAGCGAAAACTCACCTATGCAGCATTGAAATTATTCTGGAAAAAATATAATACTAAGTTCCCTTATGGACATAAAACAACACTATGGAATGGAGTTATTTATGAAAATCATTGATGCATCTTTACTCGATCAAATCTCTGGTGGTCGTGGAAATAATGGCGGTGACCGTAGCGATAATGGCGGAAGAAGAGGTCGGAATAATGGCCGCAACGGAGGCGGAGCCCCAAAAACATGCGCAAATGATGTTGGCGTTGGCATCATCACTGGCGCGCTAACAGGCATGGCTGGTGGGCCATGGACAATGATTGGCTTTGCCGTTGCGGGGGCCGCGACGGCAAGTCTCGGTTGTCCTGATAAAAGCCCATATAGAAATAACAACAATAATAACAGAGATGCACTAGCGGGTAACCGTTCCCCAAATAGCGTAAATGGGCAATGCCGCTGGTAATATTTCTCTGTATATGCCCCCTCGCTCAATGGGGGCGATTAAGGCGTCAACTCATGAATAAGGCAAGATACTCGTTAATTTCCATTATCTGGATGCCAGGCTGTTACTTTATTGGCATTAAATCATCATTGAAAATATTACAACCGGCGACCAGCTATGTGGACTTGGTCACACTGGTTCTTGCTATTATTGGGCTGCGAGTATCCATTTCACTGATAGTCGACGCCCTGGGAATATTTAATAAAAATTGATTACCTTTGAACGACACCTCGACTGTTCAAGGTGCCGTTCAATCCGTCACGGCTCAGTACAGGGTCTTTTGCGGTGGCCCGGCGAAGGTTAGTGGCCCAATGCTGTTCATGTCCACTTCCACTACCGACGGTCCCGGATAGTTAATCGCCTCCGCCAAGACGCCGCTGAACTGCGCCGCACTGTCGACCTTCCAGGCTTTCAGCCCCATAGCTTCGGCCACCAGCGTAAAGGACGGGGTGTGCAGTTCGTTATAGTACTGACGACCGGCAAAGTATTTATCCTGAATGCCGCGCATCACGCCGTAGCCACCGTCGTTCATAATCAGCAAAGTGATATTGGCCTGCTCCTGCGCCATGGTCGCCAGCTCGCCCAAGCCTAACGCCAACCCGCCGTCGCCCACCAGCCCGACCACCTTGCGCTGCGGGTTAGCGATCGCGGTACCAATCGCCATCGGCAAGCCCATGCCAATCGCCCCGGCCAGCGAGTGAATGTTGCACAGCGGCGAAATCGCGCGGAACAAACGGCTGCCCCAAACGCTGCCAGAGACGGTGATATCACGGACCAGCAGCCCATCCTGCGGCAGCGCGGCGGCAATGGCGTCGTTTAATTTGGCATATTCCCCCGACTGTTGGCGCAGCGCGCTTTCCGCCTGCTGCACCGCGCGGACGATTTCGCTATCCCACTCGGCATTGACCTTCTCACCTGGATTCAGTCGGGCAGCCAATGCGTTAAGCAAGGCACCACAGTCGCCATTAATTTGTTCGTCGGCCAGATAGTTACGGTTGGCCGCCGCCGGATCAATATCAATCTGCACCAATGGGCGTGGCAGCGGCAGCGTCCAGGTACGGGTTTCATTGCTGCGCAGGCGTGAACCGGCCACCAGCGTCAGATCGCACTGCGTCAGGATAGCCTCAATGCTCGGTGAATTATGGAACGCACGCAGGCTGCGCGGATGGCTATCAGGCAGAATGCCGCGCCCGTGGGTGCTGGAGATCACCACCACACCGGCATCCGCCAGTTTGCGCACCGCCTCACCGCAGGCCAGCGCACCGCCGCCCAACCATAACAACGGACGTTTGGCCTGTTTCAGCCGCTGATACAGCCGTTCAACCGCGTCGTCACTGGCTGGCGGCAGCGGCGCAGGCATCACTGGCTGGCTCAGCACCGCGCTGGAAACCAGGCTGCTTTGAATATCGATCGGGATCTCTACCGCCACCGGGCCGCAAGGCACCGTCTGCGCGTCGAGAATGGCCCGCTGGATCACGGACACCGCCTGTTCCGCAGAGTTAACCCGATACGCGCGTTTGGAGCAGGCGCGCAGGAAACCCAATTGATCGCGGGTTTCATGAATGAACCCGGCGTCGGCATCCAGATAGGCTTTTTCCACCTGACCGGTAATGTGCAGCAGCGGCGTGTTGGCGTTCATCGCCTCGATCATTGCGCCGACCGCATTACCGGCACCGGCACCGGTACTGGTCAAGGCCACGCCCAGACCGGAGAAACGGCCGTGGGCATCGGCCATGGTCACGGCACCGGCTTCACCACGTGCCGGCACAAAGCGAATGTTGCCGCGCTGCCCCACCGCATCGGCAATCGGCAGATTATGAATCGAAATGATGCCGTACATCGCCGACACCTCGTACTGTTCCAGAGTCCGGGCTATCGCCTCGCCAACCGTTATTTTCTCGCTCATCATCAGCCTTCTTATATGTTCGTTGTAGGGGTACGCACCGTTGCTCAAAACTAATCGCTCCAGCGATTCGCCTGATGGCTAAGCGCCAGATACAGGCTTTTTTGCTGCATGTAGGCTTTGATACCGTGCAGGCCCTTTTCGCGGCCCAGACCGCTCTCTTTAAAACCGCCGAAAGGCGTAGAAATGGAGAATGTTTTGTAGGTATTGATCCACACCGTGCCGGTTTCCAATTGCTCCGCCAGCGCCATAGCCCGCGGGAAATCACGGCTCCAGATGCCGGCCGCCAGCCCGTATACCGAATCATTGGCCTGTTCAATCAACTGCTGCTCGTCGTCGAACGGCAGCACCACCAGTACCGGGCCAAAAATCTCTTCCTGACAGGCGCGGGCGCTATTGCTCAGCCCTTCAATAATCGTCGGCAGGTAATAGCTGCCACCGGCCAGTTGCGGATCGGCCGGGGCTTCACCGCCAATCACTATCCGCCCACCTTCCTGCTGTGCCAGCGCCACGTAATCCGCCACGCTTTGGCGATGCTTTTGGTTAATCAGCGGGCCGAGATGCACACCCGGCGTCAGGGGATTACCCACCCGCAATCCGGCCGCCAGTTCACTCAGGCGCGCCAGCAGTGGCTGGTACAAAGAACGGTGCACAAACAGCCGCGAACCGGCGATGCAGGCCTGACCGGCGGAGCTGAAAATGCCATAACAGATGCCGCGTGCCGCCTGCTCCAAATCCGCATCTTCCAGCACGATGGTCGGTGACTTGCCGCCCAGTTCCAGCGAGGTAGGGATCAGTTTTTCGGCGGCAATGTGCGCCAAATGGCGACCGGTATTGGTGCCGCCGGTAAAGGAAATCTTTTTCACTAACGGATGGCGGGCCAGCGCTTCACCAATCACCGAGCCTTTGCCCGGCAGCACGCTGAGCAGTCCGGCAGGCAGCCCAGCCTGTTCAAACAGCTCCGCCAGTTTTAGCGCCATCAGCGGCGTGGCTTCAGCCGGTTTGAGGATCACCGAGTTGCCCGCAGCCAGCGCGGGGGCCACCTTTTGCATTTCACTGGCAATCGGCGAGTTCCACGGCGTAATCGCCGCGATCACCCCCAGCGGTTGATACTGGCTCAGCGTCATCACCTCGGCGCTGCGCTGGGTCGGCAGTTCGCCCTCCAGCACCTCGCAGGCGGCAGCAAAGTAGCGAGCCGTTGCTGCCGCACTGGCCACCAGCCCACGGGTTTCCGCCAGCGGTTTACCATTGTCACGGGTCTGCAACTGCGCCAACTCTTCCTGCTGCGCCATAATCAGATTACTGACGCGGTACAGAATGTTGGCACGCTGATGCGGCACCAGCCCACGCCACTCGGGCGCGCGCCAGGCGCGTTCCGCCGCGGCCACCGCATCATTGACGTCTTCAACGCTGGCGGCACGCAGTTGCGCATTGACGCTGCCGTCGGCCGGAAACACCGAGGTCATTTCGTCGCCACGCCCTTCGCACCAGCGCCCAGCTACAAAAATCTTTAACTTTTCCATGCTCGCTCCTGCCGTTCAGGCAATAAAGCCACCATCAACCAGACGGCGGCAGGCTTGTACCGCGCTCAGCGCCGCCAGGGTTGATGTTTTGGGATTACTCGCCAGCGGGTTGCCGCTCAGCTCAATCTGAAACTCACCGAAATTGCCGCACACCTGCAGCCGGTGGGTATTGCGCCGGGTCGCGGGATCGACCAGCAGCCGTACCCGGGTGGCGTCCATCCCCAAGCCGTTGAGCGCGATGGTCGCAGCCACGTTGGCATTGGCCGGGAACAGCCTCGCCGCCTCACGCGCCGAGCCTTCAAAAAACACCTGCGCCTCGCTCACGGCATCAAGATCAATCAATTGCTCTGCCATGCTGCCTCGCCAGCTCGCCGGGCTTTTACAGGCCTGATAGGTGACGCTGTCCAGCCCGCCTTCACGCGCCGACGCCAGCCCATCCATCCCTGCTACCGCTCCGGACAGGACGATCAACTGGCCATGGTGCTGACGGCAGGCCTGTTGCAACCGCTGTTGCAGCGCCGCATCCGCCAGCGCACCGGTGGAAATCACCGCCAATGGCCAGCCACGCGTCACCACGGCCTCACCAAATTCCGCCACCGCCTGCTGGCTGGCACATTCCAGCACCAGGTCCGGTTGCTCAGTGCACTGATCCGGATGGGTTAGCGCCTGCACCTGCCCCCCGAAGGCACTGTCGATTGCCGCATGATGAGCCGCACGCGCCAGGATCCAGCCCACGCTCACCCCATCCGGCAGACGGGAAAGCACTTCTCTGGCCATTGCGCCGTAGCCAATCATCATGATTTTCTTCATCTGTTCGGCCTCTGCGGTTAAAGATGGCGGTTAAAGCCACCGGAGACGTCGAGCGCCGCGCCGGTAGTAAAGGACGCCAGGGGGGAAGCCAGGAACAACAGCGCCCGCGCCGGCTCCTGTGGCTTACCGAGGCGTTTCATCGGGATGCCGCGACGTTCGGCAATCGCCGCCGTCCACTGCTCCCAGCTTTGGTCCTTATCGCTGCGCTCATCGAAGCGGCGTCGCCACTGGCCGGACTCCACCATGCCCAGCAGGATCGAGTTGACGCGAATGCCCTTGTCCACCAGCTCTTTCGACAGCGTCAGCGTCATGTTAAGCAGTGCGGCGCGCGCCGCCGAGGTGGCGATCATGTGTTCTTCCGGCTGCAAAGCCAGCAGTGAGTTCACGCAGGTAATCGAGGCAATATCCGAACGCTCCAGCGCCGGCAAAAACGCCTGCACCGGGTTGATCACGCCGAACAGTTTTAACTCCGCCTCATGCAGCCAGGCCGCACGCGGGGTGTGTTCAAAATGCGCCACAAATCCCTGACCGGCGTTGTTGATCAACAGATCCACCCCGCCGAAGTGCGCCGTCACCTGAGCGGCAAACTGCGTTACCTGCGCCTCGTCCAGCACGTCGCAGCACAACGCCAGGATCTGCGCCTGTGGAAACTCATTACGCAGGCTGGCTTCGGCACCGGCCAGTTTGTCCGGATTGCGGCCGCAAAAGGCCACCTTCGCCCCTTCCGCCAACAGCAGGCGCAGGGTCTCAAAACCGATGCCCGACGAACCGCCGGTGACCACTGCGACCCGTTGCTCAAGCTGAAAATTCATGGTTGGATTGCTCCCGTAAAGTCCTGCAGATAACGGTTAAATTGCTCCGGTGCATCGAGATAGCTGGCGTGCCCTGCGCCCTCAATCAGCCGCAGAGGCGCGTCCTGCTGCTGCGCCAATATTGCCGCCGCTTCCGGCGGTGTGATCCGGTCGCCGTCGCCACACCACACCTGTAGCGGGCCACGATAGCGCGCCAGATGGCGGCCGATATCGTCGTTGGCCAGCATCCAGGCGGCGCTGAGAAAACCTTCTGGATCCAGCTGCTGCATGCCATTGCGTACCCAGGCGATATCCTGCGGATCCGCGCCATCACGCAGTAACGCCGCCGCCCGCTGTTCGCCGTAGCCCTGCGGCCCCAGCTTTTCAATCATCTGTTTGCGCTGGCCGTAAACCTGCTGACGTTTTTCTTCCGGCGCCGTGGCATAACCCTGAGCCGGATCCGCCAGCACCAGTCCGCATAGGCCGTCGGGATGATCGGCAGCATAAGCGCTGCCGATTAGCGCACCGAGCGAATGGCCGACAATCAGCGGCTGCTCCAGCCCAAGCTCGGCCACCAGCGCCGCCAGTGCGGCTGCGTAAGCGGTGGCGTCAGGCTGGTTCACCGTCAGCGGCAAACTGCCACCGTAGCCCGGTGCATCCCAGGCCAGCAGGCGGTGACCGTCGGTCAGGCCAGGATCGTTAAACTGCTTGACCCACGAGGCCGAACCGGAGCTGATGCCATGCAGCAACACTACCGGGCGGCCGTGCCCCGCTTCGCGCCAGCTCAGGGTGAAATCCCCGCAGCGCGCCTGCTGACGTTGCACCAGGCCGTTCATCAGTTGCGTTTCACTTTGGATAAAGGGTGATCCGCCGGGTAGGTCGGCGTTTCCGGTTTGGCGGTGCCGAGCATCACGCACATCAACGCCTCTTCCTCGCCGTGGTTGAACAATCCACGGTAAACACCGGCCGGAACCGAGATCAGATCGCGCTCTTTCAGCTTGGTTTCGTAGTACTCGGTGCCATCCTGGATCATCAACGTGATACTGCCCTTGAGCATAAAGAACACCTCTTCCACATCGTCGTGCAGGTGCAGCGGGCCTTCGCATTTCGACGGCAGCACCATGGTGGAAAAGGTAAAGTTGCCCGCCGGGATAGTATTGGTGTCGTTCACCACCCCGGTGGCACCTGTGCCGATATAACGCATCTGCGCACGGCGGTATTTCGGGTCGTAGTCAGCCTGGAACTTCAACGCATTCCAGTCATATTTACGGCCTTCAAAGCGGGCGATACGTGATTCCACCCAATGCTCTATCGACTGATCCTGCGGCTTGACGGCAGCTTGTTTCTCAACCTGAGACATGTTGGTACTCCTCTGTGAATCAATGGGATATCAATATTTCTTCAGCAACGGCAGCAGAATGATGCAGCCGATAAAGGCCATCACCACCAGGAACAGCAAGCCGTTATCCATGTTGCCGGTGGCGGCGATCAGCGCCCCCATCAGCACCGGTGCCAGTGCACCGGCAAAATTGCCTAATCCGTTAAAAATACCGCCGGCGGTGGCGCTAACCTTGCTGCTGGTGGCCTTCGCCAGCAGGGCAAAGATGTTCGGCGCACCGGCTCCCCACATAAAGGTGCTGAAGGCCATGGCGGCGATCACGCTGTAGGTCCCCTGCATATGCAGCACCACGGCCAAGCCCAGCCCGGCGCCGCACAGTGAGATAAAGCAGGCCAGCGCGCGGCGATCCAGTTTGTCCGACAGCCAGGCACCGAGCACTTCGCCGAGCAGCATGGCGATAAACGGCAGCGATGACAGGTACCCGGCATGTTCCAGGTGAATACCTTTGCCCTTGATCAGGTAGCTGGGCAGCCAGCCATTCATGCCCCACAGGTAGGTCAGGAAGGCGATGTTAAACAGGCAAATCATCCAGAAATGCGGGTTGCGCAGCAGCTCAAGGCGATGCTGTTTGCGTTCGGCGACCGCCGGAGGTGAAACGGTAGCGGCGGCCGGGCGTGACACATTCAGATGACGCATGCCGAACAGCACCAACAGCATCACCGGCAGCGTCAGAAACGCCATAAAGAAGAAGGTGGTCTGCCAGTCAAAGGTGTTGAGGATATACAGCGTGACCGGGAAGCCCAGCGCCGCCCCCAGCGGGGTGCCGAGTAGCCACAGCATGGTGGCACGCGCCTGCAGCCGCTGCGGAAAGGCCTGGCGAATAATGGCGTAGGCCATCGGCAGCAGTGGGCCTTCGGCAATGCCGAGTAAAATGCGCAGCGTCATCATGGTGTGATACGAACGGGCCAGGCCCATCAGCACCATCAATACGCCCCACACCACCATCATGCCGATCAGCACTTTTACCGGGTTCAGCCGGTCGCCAATGCCGCTGAGCAGCATCGAAGAAATGCCGTACGAGAACAAAAATGCACTCATCAGCAAGCCCAGTCGCGCCGGGTCAAAACTGATGCCCAGCGCCTGCTGGAATTCGCTATCGGAAAACAGGGCCGCGATGCTGATCTTGTCGAAAAAGGCCAACAGTACGCAGGCAAACAGCGCTATCGGCACCGACCAGCGCACCCGCTGCTGCGGATTTTCGGCAACGGCTTCCCCCACCCGTCCAGCGCGGGCGTCAATATCTTGCGTAGTCATGAAACGCTCCCGAGGTTACGGGCGTTATTTCAACGCCATCAAAGAAAACTCTGCGTCCGCCAACTGCTGCGGCTCCAACACTCGCCCACTGGCCAGCCAGCGCTTACCCAGCTTGATGGTGCGTGCGTCGTTAAACGCCACCATCTGCACCAACTGCCGGTCGGCATTCAGCGTGAAGAACACCTGTGACTGTGGCGTACGCCGCACCACGTGATGTACGCCGCCGGTCGGTATGCCGAGGATCTGGATATTGGCGTCGTATTGATCCGACCAAAGCCAGGCCACGTCATCGTAAGGTGAGGCAAAGGCATCCAGCATCGCGCAGGCAGTGCTGATCGCCTGATTCTGCGCATAGGCCCAGGATTGCAGGCACAGACCCAGCGTCGGGTGGCGCGCGACGTCGCCGGCGGCGAAGATCGCCGGGTGGCTGGTGCGTCCCTGGCCATCAACCACGATACCGGCGTCAACCTTCAGCCCGGCGCTATACGCCAGTTCCAGATTCAACTCCACGCCGATCCCCACTACCACCAGATCAAATTCCTGAGGATCGCTGCTGTCGCTGCAGATCCAGGCGCTGCCGTTACGATCTTCCAGTTGGATGTCACCGCAGCCGCAATGCACCGTTACGCCCTGCTGCTGATGCAGTTCGAGCAACGCCTGGGAAACGTCCGCACCGACGCTGCGCATACACAATGCAGGCTGGCGCTCAAACACCGTGACCTCAGCCCCGAGGCGCCGGGCCGAAGCGGCGATTTCCAGGCCGATCCAACCGCCGCCGACGATGGCCAGCTTACGGCAGTCCTGCAACGCCTGGCGCAGTCGGCTGGCATCGTCCCAGGAGCGCAGCGTCATAACGCGCGGATGACTGGCCCAACGGGCGTCCGGCAGACGCGGTCGCCCACCGGTGGCGATCAGCAGTTGATCAAACTGCAGCTGTCGGCCGTCGCTGAGAGTGACAATTTGTTGCTGTGCTTCAATGGCTTCGGCACGCATCGGGCGGCACCAGTTGATGTTTAACCCGGCCACCACCTGCTCACTGAACAGTCGGCTGAGCGGCGCATTGCCGTCCAGCAACGCCGCCTTGGAAAGTGGCGGACGTTCATAAAAGTCATAGGGCTCGTCGCTAACCACCGTCAGCTTGCCGGTGTAGCCGCGGTCACGCAGCGTTTTCGCTGCCCAACCCCCGGCCTGCCCACCGCCGATGATCAGGATGCCCGCCGCTTCTGGCTGGCTCATAACGCCTCCGGCTTCTTATGCTGGCGACGTGTATCGTGGTCAATACCGCCTTCCACGGCCCACTCGGTGAAGGACACCAGTGAGTGCTCCAGCTCGCGGGGTTGCCAGTTTTCGGTCAGGTAGTCGTCGTTGGTGTAGTACTCAAATGCCCCGCCGGTCGGACTGTTGACGTACCAGAAATAGGCCGAGGAAATCGGGTGGCGGCCGGGGCCGATAAAGGTGCTCCAGTTCTCTTTGTTCATGGCGATACCGCCGCCGATCACCTCGTGGATGTCGCGTACGGTAAAGGCCACATGGTTCAGGCCGCGCGGACGATTAGGCAATTTCAGCAGGAACAGGTTGTGATGGCCGCCGCGCACCTGAGTACGCAGGAATACCGCGCGATCGATATAGCGGTCCGAGACCTGGAACCCCAGCACTTCACGGTAGAAGCGCTCGGTCGCGGCCAGATCTTCGACGAAGAACACCACGTGGCCAATATTGATTGGCTGCGCCTGGGCATACACCGGGCTTGGCTGATCGATGCGGCGCACGTCGCCCCACTGGTTGATCGGCGACACCGGCAAATCAACTTCCCGCTGCTGACTAACGCAAAAGCGTACCGTCATGCCGTTCGGATCAAGGCACTCCAGTTCTTCCCCGACCAGGCGGAAACCCGGCATCTGCGCCAGCAAGGGCTGCAACGCCGCCAACTCGGCCGGGCTACCAACGCCCCAGGTCATGCGACGCAGGGTCGAACCGCCCTCAAACGCCGCTGGTAGTGCTTCGCTGTGCATCGGATGCAGCACCACGCGCGCCCCGCTCAGGGTAGTGAATTCGCGCTGGGTTTCGCCCCAATGCTGTTGCGCCGCCTGCAGGCCGAAGTCCTGCATGAATTTTTCGCAGGTTGGCAGATCTTCGACGCCAAATTCCAGTTTTTCGATTCCGATTACGCTCATTAATTGTGCCCCACGTTCTCGCTGAATACGGTTTTCAGGCATGATCGAACCCCGACCCATGATTGCCATGAATCTTATCCCTGCCTGAGTCATTGGTAGGGGACGACTCTATTCGTCCCGATTAGTGCGGCGCAGCTTGCGGCGCCCTATGAAAATCAGTTAACCGGCGTTAGCCTGCGGCGGTGCGCCCAGGAAGCCGGAGATTTTCACCGCGGCGTCCCGCACCTCCATGCGTAACCGCTCGCGATCCGCTTTTGGGATCTCATCGGACGGCACCATAATGCTGATCACGGCCTCCACCCGCTGCTCGCGGTTGAAGATCGGGTAGACGATGGAAGAGATGCCGTGGCGGAAAAACGACTCGCCGATCACATAGCCGCGCGCCTTGTCCTGCTGCACCATTTGCCATAGCGTTTCGCGATCCGCCGGGGTACCCGGGCCGCTACCCGGCAGTTGCTCCTGCGGATACAGCAGTTCGAACTCTTCGCGGGTGGCGCTGGTCAGCAACATGCGGCCTAACGAAGTTTGGTGCACCGGCAGGCGGGTGCCGACGCTGACCTGGTTGATTTGTGAACCGGCAGCGCTGACGCGGGCGATGTAGATCACATCGCGTCCATCACGGATCGCCAGATGACTGCTGCACTGGCTGCGATCGCGCAGTTGTTCTATTACCGGCTGACCGGCCTGCGCCACATCCAGCGAGGCAATATATTCAAAGCCCAGGCGCAACACCTTGATGCCCAGCGAGAAAGTGTTGGTGCGTGGATTGCGCTCCAGAAAACCCAGATGCTCCAGCGTTTGCACCACGCGATAGGCGGTAGCTTTTGGCATGTCGACCAGGCGATGCAATTGGGCAAAGGTCATTTCCTTGTGCTGCTCGCCAAACGCCAGCAACAGTTGCAATCCGCGATCCAGTCCTGGGATCAGATATTTACACCCTTGGTCGTCTGCCATGTGCTGCTCCTGGCTAATTGAGTATTGATTAGTTAAAGACGAAGCCACCGTTGACCGGCAACAGCTGACCGGTCACGAAGTTCGCCAGCGGTGACAGCAGGTAAAGCACCGTCCCGTTGACGTCGTCAGGATGCTGCGCCCCGGCCAAGGCCCGGCCCTGCTCGTACAGTTGATGACGCTCGGCAGGCACGTATTCCGTGGCTTCTACCCGCGTCAGGCCCGGAGCAATGGCATTCACGCAAATCCCCTGCGGGCCCAGTTCACGCGCCATCGAGCGGGTCATCGAGATAATTGCCCCTTTGCTGGCCACATAAGCCATTAAGCGCGGTGCGCCCCACAGCGCGGTATCCGAAGCCACGTTAACGATCTTGGCATGCGGGGTTTGGGCCAGCAGCGGTACTGCCGCCTGGCTCACCAGCCAGGTGCCGCGCACGTTGACCTGCATCACCCGATCCCACAGATCGATATCGTATTCCATCATGGTTTTGCCGCCGACACCGGTGGCCAGGGCCGCATTGTTCACCAACCCGTCAACGGCCCCGCCTGCGGCAATGGCGTTAAACGCGGCGCTGATCGAGGCAGGATCGGCCAGATCGATCACCTGGCTTTCGACCTGTGCCCCCTGCTCGCGCAGGCTGGCGGCGCCGTCTGCCAGTTCATCTGCCAGAATATCGCACATCACCACGCTGGCACCGGCGGCGGCAATCGCGGCAGCGAAACTGCGCCCCAGCCCACGTGCTGCGCCGGTCACCACAATACGTTTCCCCGTCAGCAGGCCGTTCACTGCGCCGCCTCCAGCTCACTGAGCCGCGCCAGCTGTTTCTGCGCTTCTTTTTGCATCATACGGCGCAGGCGAGATAACCCGACGTCATGCTGATACAGATATTCACGGCCACGCGCGTTCGGTGCCATGTTTTCCAGCACGATGCGATCCTGCTCCAGGACGTCCCAGTGCAGGGATTCCAGGCGGTTGCGGTACATAAAGCGCCACATGTCACGCTGCCAGTCTTTCACCTTGCGGATCCGCCAGAAGAACACCCGGCAATGATCCTTGTCTTCCGGAACCACCATGCCGATGATCCAGAAGTGGCCGCCCGGTCCAAAGCGCTTTTTGTACGGGATAGACAGGCGCATCCAGTAAGCCCCGCTGCTGCCGAACTCTACCCAGTCAAAGTTGACGCCGATCTGGCCATTCTTCTTAAAGATGAAACCGCTGTCGGTCGGTTCCAGCGCCATGTCTGCCTTGCGATCCCCTTCCGCCATTGAGTGCGACGAGGAATGCAGGTAGGTGCCGTGCATCGGATCCATTACGTTTTCCAACGCGTACTGGTAATTACAGTCCCAACTGGCGGTGCACAGGAAGTTGCTGTACTCGGCTTCGTCCGCCAGCTCCGGTGGGAAAGTCAATTCGGCCGGTTCTTCATCTGCGGTCACGCCGAAATAGAGGAACACCGCACCGTAAGCCTCTTTGGCCGGATAAGAACGCAGGCATTTTTGCCCCACCAGCGGGCAACGATCGACCGCCGGAACGTCTTTAACCGTACCATCACCGCCCACTTCAACGCCGTGATACCAGCAGGCGATGCGATCGCCCAGGTTCCAGCCCATGGAAAGCCGCGCTCCGCGATGCGGACAACGATCTTCCAGCGCGTGGATCGCGCCTTCGCCGTCACGCCACACCACGATCTGCTGCTCCAGACGCGTAATGCCGACCGGGTTATTGCCAATTTCCCAACTGGCCAGCACCGGATACCACATGCCGCGCAGCCCCTGGTCGAGATAGTCCTGCAAGGCTTGAGCGGAGGATGTTGTGTTTGCTGTCATTGTCTTCTCCCGGGTGTGGATCAGAAACCGTTAACGTGAAGGAATTCGCGGAACGCCGTCTCATTCCACGGCTGGCCGTTGCGATCGAACAGGCGACGCTGATTAAGCGCGCTGACGATCTGCTCCAGCTCTTCCGCGCCCTGATCGAAGATCTCTTCCAACGCCGTCACCAGCGCAGTTTCAAAACCGTCCGGCACCCGGGCACGGTTCTGCCAGATGACGTTTTGGAATTGGCCTGGTTGGTGAATTTGACCGTTGCCGCCTTCGCGCGCCGGGATCACCTGTTGGGTGTCCGGCAGCCAGGGATTGAAATCGGTGATGTGCTGCATGATTACTCCTCCGCAATAAAGGTGATTTGGATTTGATTGTCGATCACCCGGGTGGCATAGGTTTGCAGATCGCGGCCGCCTGGCTCACGCAGGCACTGGCCGGTACGTACGTCGAACAATGCTTCGTGCAACGGACACTCGACCTTACCGTCATCAACAAACCCCTGGCTGAGCAAGGCATAGGCATGTGGGCAGACGTCTTCCAGCGCGTAATAGTTGCCGTCGATCAGATACACCCCGACTTCTTTCCCTTCCACGTTGGCGGAGAAAGGAAAATCTTCTTTCACCTGAGACACTTCACACACTTTCTTCCAGCTCATTGCTTCTGTCCTCTATCTGATTGTTTCATATATGAAACTCAGTTTCTTATTTAATACGCTCACTATAAGTCTGGTGAAACTTTCGTCAAGAGAGCAAAGCGGCAATTGTTAATGGAAAGTTGTTTAAACATGACAAATGCGGAGAGGATCACGAAAAAATGCACCGATATGAAAAACTGATGAACATTGTGCTTTTCATCACAAATTCATGGCTAAAAACAGGTTGATCTGGCTGGCGCAATGAGAGTAAAAGTTCTCTCTCACTGGCTAACCACTCTTTTTAATAACAATAAATTTACATTTAGGTGACTCAAGCCTGCTTTTCAGCACTGTGAAATCAGCGGGTTAGTTCTCTGCTGCCTGAATTTGTTAACCACCCGCCAAAGGAACTCAGATGGAGCGTATTGTGCAACAACGTCAACGCTGGTTCGGGGTCATGGCCCTGCTGTTTTTGATCGTCATCGCCTATGCCGATCGGGTCAATATCGCCGTGATGCTGGTTAACCCCGACTTCCTGCAACACTTCCAGCTCGGGGGTAACCGCGCGCATCAGGGTATGTTGATGACGGTGTTTTTACTCGGCTACGGGCTTTCCGCCATGCTGCTGACGCCGTTCCTGGAAACGCTGATGGGTTATCGCCGTGCGCTGACGCTGAGCATTGTGCTGTGGGCGTTGCTCACCGCCGCCTCGCCGTTGGCAGGGTCGCTGCTGCTGTTATTTGCGGTGCGCGTATTGTTGGGTGTCAGTGAGGGGCCGTTGTTCTCGTTGAAAACCATGTATATCAGCGATCACTTCGCTGCCGATGAACGCGGCAAGCCCAATGCGGTCAGCACCCTTGGCGTCTCGTTGGGGCTGGTGATTGGCTTTCCGCTGGTGAGTTTCCTGATGGCGCACTTCGGCTGGGCGGTATCTTTCTATTTGCTGGCGCTAATCAACCTGTTGCTGGGGCTGGCGTTGGTACGGCTGTTTATCCACCCCGCCGCATTGCCGTCGCGCGCCGTTGACTCAAGGCCGATCCTGCAACGCGTCTGGGATACTTTTGCCCTCGCCTGGCGCACCCCGATGCTCGGCTGGATCATGCTTATCGAGATCGCTACCCTCAGCTACCTGTGGGGATCCAGTTCCTGGCTACCGGCCTACCTGACCGACGAGAAAGGCTTTTCCATCAAACAGATGGGCTGGATGGCCTCGTTGCCGTTTATCGTCAGCATCGGCTCAAAATACCTCGGGGGCGTGCTGCTCGATCGCATCCGCCCTTATCAGGCACCGCTGATTTTCGCCTTTGGCGGTGCGGCGACCGCGCTGTGCATCTATGGCGTGATGCATAGCGAACAGCTCGGCTGGATCGCCTTTTTCCTGCTGGCGGCCAATGCCTGTTGGGGCGCTCAGGGTGCCGCAATCCCGACGCTGTTACAGCATTATGCGCAGCCGCAGGCAGTCGGCAGCGCCTATGGGCTGATTAACGGCATCGGCAATATGTTCTCGGCGTTTGTACCTATGATTATGGGCATGGTGATGGCCAGCCAGGGCAAGGTGTCTTCGGGATTTGCGGTGCTGATCGTGTCACAGGGGGTGACATTATTGGCAGGTGGCGTGTTGTTCAGCCGGATGCTGATGACGCGTGAGGCAAAGCGGGCGTAAAAGGGTCGGGGCAGATAACGCGCCCCGACTCATATTCATGTTACTGCGGCTTAACGCCCTTTCTTTTTACGGCCAGGCTGAGCGAAGCGCTTACGAGCAGGAGCACCTCCGGCTGGCTTTTCGGCGCTTTTCGGCGCACTGGCGGGCTTTTTCACCGCCGGTTTGGCTTTTTTCGCCGGCTTGGCTTCCGAGGAAGAACCCTCGATCGATTTAAACAACTCGACCAGTTCATCGTCGGTTAAGTCACGCCATTCACCCGGTGGCAACCCGGCCATGCTCACATTCATAATGCGAGTACGCTCCAGCTTGGTGACCTCATAGCCGAAATGCTCACACATGCGGCGGATCTGGCGGTTAAGCCCCTGCACCAGCACGATGCGAAACACAAAGGGCGCTTCTTTCTTCACCTTGCACTTTTTGGTCACCGTACCCAGCATCGGCACGCCGGCCCCCAGGCCACGAATGAAGTCGTCGGTTACCGGTTTGTTGACCGTGACCAAATATTCTTTCTCGTGATCGTTGCCCGCCCGCAGGATCTTGTTCACCAGATCGCCGTGGTTGGTGAGGAAGATCAGGCCCTGTGAATCTTTATCCAGTCGCCCGATCGGGAAGATGCGGGTACTGTGATTCACGAAATCGACAATATTGTCTTTCTCGCCTTCTTCCGTAGTGCTGACAATACCGACTGGCTTGTTCAACGCAATAAAGATCAGATTGTCTTCGTTACGCGGTTCAATCAGCTGACCGTTGACCTTGACGACGTCGCCTGGGAACACCTGATCGCCAAGCGTCACGCGCTTGCCATTGATAAAAACATTGCCTTGTTCGATGTAACGATCGGCATCGCGGCGCGAGCAGATACCGCTCTCGCTTATATATTTGTTGAGACGTGTTGAAGGCTTGGTCAGCATGCTATCTCCATGGACTCTGGCCTCTGAAAGGCCAGAGTTTAAGCTGTTACTGTTTAAGATTGCTTCTTGGCAGCCTGCAGATACAGCATTTCCAGGCCCAGGGTCGCCGCGGCCAGCGCGGTGATCTCGGACTGATCGTAGGCCGGTGCCACTTCCACCACGTCCATACCCACAATGTTCAGTGACTGCATGCCGCGTACCAGTTTCAGCGCACGATCGGAGGTCAGGCCGCCGATCACCGGCGTGCCGGTGCCCGGTGCGAACGCCGGATCCAGACAGTCGATATCGAAGGTCAGGTATACCGGCATATCGCCGACGATCTGTTTGATCTGAGCCAACAGGTCGTCCGCGCTGCGATCGTTAACCTGCGCAGCGTCCAATACGGTAAAGCCGTTGTCGTGATCGTATTCGGTACGAATGCCGATCTGCACCGAATGTTTTGGATCGATCAGGCCTTCGTTCGGCGCATGGAAGAACATGGTGCCGTGGTCATATTGGCTGCCGTTAGCGTAGGTGTCGGTATGGGCATCGAAGTGCACCAGCGCCATTTTGCCGAAATGTTTGGCGTGTGCGCGCAGCAGCGGCAAGGTAACAAAGTGGTCACCGCCGAATGAGAGCATGCGCTTGCCGGCCGCCAGCAGTTTTTCCGCGTGCGCCTGCAGGTTGTCGCTCATGCTCTGAGCGTCGCCAAAGTTGAACACAATATCACCGCAGTCGACCACGTTCAGACGATCGCGCAAGTCAAAGTTCCACGGCCAGCGGTTGCCTTCCCAGGCCAGGTTGGTAGAAACCTGACGGATCGCCGCAGGGCCATGACGGCCACCGGCACGGCCGGAGGTTGCCATATCAAATGGAATGCCGGTGATGACCCACTCTGCATCGCTGTCGTAAGGCATAAAGTTCAGCGGAAAGCGCAGGAAACCAAAGGCGTTGGACACTAAAGAATTATCGGGCTGGTGGCCTAAGGTACTCATAGTAAACCCTCATATTTCAACGTTTCGCCTGTTGAAAAATCACACAGGCGCTGGCAAAAAAAAATCCCTCCCGCGTCGTTAGCCCGACGAGAAAGGGATCCATTCGAAATCTGTTTCAGTACTGCTGATGCAGCAGATTATCGCCGCATTTCGTTCGCGCTTCAAGAGCGCGCATCATCATCCCGGCAGCTCGTCGTCACCCAGTATAGACCCTGCATCCTTCCGTTATGTGAACGCGGCCGCTTGCCGTGATTAAATTTTGTGATTTTGGTCCCTTAACCTGACATATAAATTATATAAGTTTGTTAACACCCTATTTAAGAAACAGGTATTTATTAAATTAAAAAACCCTAAAAAAGAATAATAAAATACTTCCGCTAACGATTAAACCTTATATGTCCAGCTAAAAAACAGGCTAACAAATACAATGTTAACAATCATGCCAAAGCGCCATAAACGGATTATCAAACACCAGAAAATTTATTTTTCACTGCAGGCCATAACCTTTTTGTTAAGTTTCCCATTGGGTTACCTGTGTTCTCAGATTGATTCAATCAATGATATTGCCCTGGAAATTATTCTCATCTATGTCCCTGCGTCTATGCTCCTGGTGGATTACCTTTACCAACGCTTCGAAAAATAATTACGTTGCTACGCTACTGTTTCACCAATACGGGCTGCTGGCTATAACGCGTTGGGAATAAATGCTCCAGCTGTTTTATTTTCGGCTGGTCGTTAATCATGATGTACATGGAGTCAGGATGTGCGGTTAGATAATTCTGATGGTAACTCTCTGCCGGATAAAAATGCCCATTGCTCTCGACGCGGGTCACCAGCGGCTGCTCATAACTGTGGCTGGCCTGTAACTGGGCGATATAAGCGTTGGCAATCCGTTGTTGTGAATCACTCTGCGGGAAAATCGCCGAACGATACTGGGTGCCACTGTCCGGGCCTTGTCGATTAAGCTCGGTGGGATTATGCGCCACCGAGAAAAAGATCTGCAGCAAGTCACCGTAAGAAACCTGTGTCGGGTCAAAGGTCACTTTCACCGACTCCGCATGGCCGGTATCGCCGCCGCTGACCTGCTGATAATCGGCAGTTTGCGCGGTTCCCCCGGTATAACCGGAGACGGCGTCGGTGACGCCCTTCACATGCTGAAAGACGCCCTGCACACCCCAGAAACAGCCGCCGGCAAAAATAGCCGTCTCACTGTGCGAGGTTCCTGCCGGCTCATCAACCGCAGGGGCCGGGATCGCCACCGCCGTTTCCGCTCCGCCAAATGACCAGGCGTTCCCCTGCCAGAACACTGCGCCAGCCAACGCCATCACGCCAATGATGGCAGAAGATCGCAACCACGTACCGGGCTTGTTTGAACGTTTCATCATATTCACCACTGGATTAGCCGAAAGTGAAGGCATAGGCCGCGACGCCTGCCTGTTCGAATTCGATGCTGAAGGTGTGTTCCCCCGCACCGTCGGTTTGTCGGATCAATTGGTAAAGCCGCTGATCGGTGACCACGCCGCGCCCATCAGGTGCGATATCGGCGCCATGCATTTCACCGGGCGCTTTACCATCCAACGTCACTTTGAAAGCCACCGGCTTACCCCCGCTTACCGGGCCGAGCACCAAATGCAAATCCCGGGCATGGAATCGATAGACGATGCGCCCGTTAGGGGCATTCAGCGTCACGTTTTCACCACCCACGGTCCAGTTTCCTGCAAGGCCCCAATCATTGAGCGGTAAATTTTCCGGTACGCCATAGCGGGCAACCATGTCTTGCTCGGCCTTGCCAGAGGCAAAGTTTTCCGCCCGCGCATAACCCAAATAAGTTTCCGGCGAAATACCAGCCTGATTACCCGCCGCCTGTTCAACCCCCTGCCCGGCAACCTGGCTAACGGCGGTGCTGATATTTTTGGCACCAGCCTGACGCAGCAATTCCTGGATCACCCGCTCAGACTGCGCATAATCACCTTCGCCAAAATGCTGGTAACGGATATGCCCGCTGGCATCAATAAAGTAGTGGGCAGGCCAATATTGATTGTTGAACGCACGCCAGATGCTGTAGTTGTTATCGATAGCGATCGGGTAGTCGATACCCAGTTTTTTCGCCTCTTTGGTGACGTTGCCAATGTCTCTCTCGAAGGCAAACTCCGGCGCATGCACGCCAATCACCACCAACCCCTGGTCGCGATATTTCTCTGCCCATGCCTTCACATAAGGCAAAGTACGCAGGCAGTTAATGCAGGAGTAAGTCCAGAAATCCACCAGCACCACCTTGCCACGCAGGGACTCAGCGGTCAGCGGCGGGGAATTTAACCACTGCACGGCCCCTGACAGCGCCGGCATCTCGCCCAGATCGTCCAATACTGGCTGTGTGTCGACCGCCGTTTGCATCGGCAGTTTTGCCGGCGTGGCGGCAGGGGTAAACATCTGCACCAAGCGTTGTTCAATGCCACCGGTAGACGCGGCTGAAATGCGCGCCAGCACTGTGGTATCCAACCCCAATGCAATCGCCACCACCCCAACCAGCATTGCAGCGCCCAAAACCCGGCGGATCCATTCACCAGCCCCCAGCGAACGTTTCATGGCGCTGAATACCTTGCCGCCAATCAGCAGCGCCAATGCCAGCGAGGTCGCCGCCCCGGCGGCATAGGCTAATAACAGGAAAGTTGAACCGACATTCGCCCCCTGCAACGCGGCACCGGTCAGCACCAGACCGAGGATCGGCCCGGCGCACGGCGCCCAGAGCAGCCCGGTGGCGACCCCCAATAACAGAGATGGCCCCACCTGATGCTGCTGGTCTGCCGCTATCTTGTCCGACAGGCGATTGCCGGCCGAGACCAGCGGATGCATCACGCGTTCGGCAACCGCCGGGAACAGCAAGGTGATGCCAAATACCGCCATCAACACCAACGCCAGCCAGCGGCCATATTGATTGGCGGCCACCACCCAGCCGCCGCCAACGGCCGCCAGCGTGGCAAACAGCGCAAAAGTCAGCGCCATGCCCGCCAGCAAGGGTAAACCGGAACGTAAAAAAGGACGATCGGCGCGCGAAAAAATGAACGGCAGCACCGGCAGAATGCAGGGGCTGGCGATAGTCAGAATGCCGCCGAGATAAGCCAGTATCAGGATCAACATTTCGCTCTCCCCATTATGCCTTTTGCGGCGTAAACAACAGCGCCACCCCATTCATGCAGTAACGCAATCCGGTAGGCTGCGGGCCGTCGTCAAATACGTGTCCCAAATGTCCGCCGCAGCGCCGACAGTGGACTTCATCCCGCACCATGCCAAATGATCGGTCCTGGCGCTGTGCGACGGCCTGTTCAAGCGGCTGGTAAAAGCTTGGCCAGCCGGTGTGGCTGTCAAACTTGGTATGAGAGGAAAACAGCGGTAAATCACACCCCGCGCAGGAAAACACCCCGTCGCGATGTTCGTCGTTCAGTGGGCTGCTATAGGGTATTTCGGTGCCTTCTTCACGCAAAATATGAAATTGCGCGGCGGACAGCCGCTGATGCCACTGTTGATCAGTGTAGTTGACTTCAAATTGCCCGGAGGCCGCCGCACGGGCCGCCTTTCTTGGCAATAACCCTAATGCGAGCGCTGCGGACAGGCCGCCGCCAGCCAGAATAAACCGCCGTCTGTTAATCATTATTGTCACCCCGCAAACCGGTCCAACCGATAGTGACAAGCTACAGAGAAATCCCTGTCCGAATCCTCACGGAGAGATAACAAATTTGTGATAACTGATAGGGGGGAAAGAAATATCGAAGGGGACTGTGGGGAAATACCATTAAAAAAGGCCGGACATCAGGGAGATGCCCGGCCTTTCACGGCTACTTACTCATCTTCTAAATAAGTATAACCGTATAAACCGGCCTCAAACTCTTCCAGGAACTGCGCCTGCAGTTCGCTGTCCAGATCGGTTTCTTTCACCTGATCGCGGAATTTGGCCAGCAGCGCGGTAGGATCGAGCTGCACGTATTCCAGCATGTCGGCAACGGTATCGCCTTCATCGGACAGTTCGCTTTCTACCGAGCCGTCAGGGAAGACAAACACGTCAACCGAGGCGGTATCACCGAACAGGTTGTGCATGTTGCCCAGAATTTCCTGATAGGCGCCGACCATAAAGAAGCCCAGCGCCGGCGGGTTTTCCGGATCGTACGGCGGCATTGGCATGGTGGTTGCCACGCCGTCACCGTCGATGTAGTGATCGATGGTGCCGTCAGAATCACAGGTGATGTCCAGCAGTACCGCGCGGCCTTCCGGCGGCTTGTCCAACCCTTCCAGCGGCAGCACCGGGAACAGCTGATCGATACCCCAGGCGTCCGGCATTGACTGGAACAGCGAGAAGTTGACGTAGAACTTGTCCGCCATACGCTCTTGCAGTTCGTCGATGATAGGACGGTGGGCGCGGTTGCTTGGATCCAACTGCTGCTGGATTTTGTTGCAGATGTTCAGGTACAGCTGCTCGGCCCAGGCGCGCTTGGTCAAATCCAGCATGCCGTGAGCGTACTGAGTGTGAACGTCATGCAGGTCCATCTGGCTGTCGTGCAGCCATTCGCGCAGCGAGCGACGGTTTTCCGGCTCGTTCAATTCCTGCCAGGTTTCCCACATGCTTTCCAACGCGCGTGGCGCGTCTTCTGCCGGAGGTAATGGCTCACTGAATTCGTTGCGCTCAACGCCGATCACGTTGGACACCAGTACCGTATGGTGCGCGGTAACCGCACGGCCGGATTCGGTGATCACCGTCGGGTGCGGTAAACCGTGTTCATTACAGGCGTCGCCGATACCCCAGATCACGTTGTTGGCGTATTCGTTCAGGCCGTAGTTCACCGAGCAGTCGGACTGCGAACGGGTGCCTTCATAATCGACGCCCAGACCGCCGCCCACGTCGAAGCACTGGATGTTAACGCCCAGTTTGTGCAGTTCAACGTAGAAACGCGCAGACTCACGCACGCCGGTGGCGATATCGCGGATATTGGCCAGTTGCGAACCCAGGTGGAAGTGCAGCAGTTGCAGGCTGTCGAGACGACCCGCTTCGCGCAGGGTTTCCACCAGCTTCAGCACCTGAATGGCTGCCAGACCGAACTTGGATTTTTCGCCGCCACTCGACTGCCATTTACCGGAACCTTGTGACGCCAGACGCGCACGCACGCCCAGGCGCGGTACCACGTTCAGACGTTCGGCTTCTTCCAGCACCATGTTGATCTCGGACATCTTCTCGATCACCAGGTACACCTTGTGCCCCAGTTTTTCGCCGATCAGTGCCAGACGGATGTATTCACGGTCTTTATAACCATTACAGACGATCACCGAACGGGTCATACCGGCATGTGCCAGCACGGCCATCAGCTCGGCTTTGGAGCCGGCTTCCAGCCCCAGCGGTTCACCGGAGTTGACCAGCGATTCAATCACGCGACGATGTTGGTTTACTTTGATTGGGTAAACCAGGAAATAGCCGCCTTCATAGCCGAACGACTCACGCGCGCGTTTGAACGCGGCATTGATCGAACGCAGGCGATGCTGCAGGATCTGCGGGAAACAGAACAGCGCCGGTAAACGCAGGCCATCTTTTTGGCGTTGTTTTACCAAATCGGCCAGGTCGACACGTGCCTGCGGGACGTCCGGATCCGGACACACGCTGATGTGGCCCAGTTCGTTGACGTCATAATAATTGTTGCCCCAGTAGGCGACGTTATAAGTGCGCAGCATCTTGCTGGCATCACGGTCATTCATAGCAACCTCCTGCATGGAGCGCAAAGATATAGATTCGCCCGTTGCTGACGGACGGTGAATCAATAGATCATCAGACATTACTCGCCTCACATCCCGTACTGACGATACAGTCAGCCACTATCGCAGCTACAACCCGCGAGAACAACCCAACAAACCGCCCTTGCGGCAGCGAATAAAACTGCCGTTCGCGGTCAGCGATCGGTTTATTACTCATATAATTGTAAGACACCCTGTTCAAACCTCGTGAATCGGGTCAAGAAACATCCCACAGGAAGGCTGCAGGCTACCCTTGTTCAGTTCTTCAGACGACCGTTAACCGGCCCGAGGATCCTGAGTAGCGCCCAGGTGTTTATCACACCTGAAAGGTGGTGTAGAGACTAGACGGGAGATAGCAAAAGAATGTGCGCCAGAACGGCACTGTTGCTGAGAACCAACAACCGGTAGACAACGGATCATTAATCCAACCACCTCCACGCACGCCGCCCACAATGAACGACCGAGCCTCTATTAATAGTGTAAGAACGTGACCGTTCTATGAAGCGGCGACGCCAACAGTCAGCGTCTGCGGCTGAAAATCGGGCTACCCAATGGGGATTCACAGAAGTTTACAACTTCTTGTCCCGCACTGTGCACCAAATGAGCCGCGCGCGCAGTTTATACCGATAACACGGGGAAAATGCAAAATGAAAATTTGCCGGAAACTGTTTCAAGCGATGAAAATGGCGTCGCCGGCTTTGCGCAAAAGAGCGAAATGGCAAAAAAATACTGGCAATCCGGCCAAGGCCTGACCTAAAATAGACGTCCAGATGTTAATCCATCTATACTGATTAACGAAGAAACTGCTTAACGGCTTTGCCTGAGGGGCGTTGCAGGATGTATCTCGCGCCGTCAGCGGAAGACCCTTCGCTTTGATGCCGGATCTCCAGCGCTGTGCAGTAATTTCTAACCCGTCTTATGCAAGGTAACGAACACAATGGCTAAACACCTTTTCACGTCTGAATCCGTCTCTGAAGGACATCCTGACAAAATCGCCGACCAGATTTCCGATGCCGTTCTCGACGCCATCCTGGAACAGGATCCTAAAGCACGCGTAGCCTGCGAAACCTACGTGAAAACCGGCATGGTGCTGGTCGGCGGTGAAATCACCACCAGCGCCTGGGTAGATATCGAAGAGATCACCCGTAAAACCGTGCGTGAAATTGGTTATGTTCATTCGGATATGGGTTTCGACGCCAACTCTTGTGCCGTACTGAGCGCCATCGGTAAGCAATCCCCGGATATCAATCAGGGCGTTGACCGTACCGATCCGCTGGAACAGGGTGCCGGCGATCAGGGCCTGATGTTTGGCTATGCCACCAACGAAACCGAAGTGCTGATGCCTGCACCGGTGACCTACGCACACCGTCTGGTGCAGCGCCAGGCCGAAGTGCGCAAGAACGGCACTCTGCCGTGGTTGCGTCCGGATGCAAAAAGCCAGGTCACCTTCCAGTACGACGACGGTAAAATCGTTGGTATCGACGCGGTAGTGCTGTCCACTCAACATTCCGAAGATATTTCTCTGAAAGACCTGCAAGAAGCAGTGATGGAAGAGATCATCAAACCGGTTCTGCCTACCGAATGGTTGAGCGCCGCCACCAAATACCACATCAACCCAACCGGCCGTTTCGTTATCGGTGGCCCAATGGGTGACTGCGGTCTGACCGGGCGTAAAATCATCGTTGATACCTACGGCGGCATGGCTCGTCACGGCGGCGGTGCATTCTCCGGTAAGGATCCGTCCAAGGTTGACCGTTCAGCAGCCTACGCTGCGCGCTACGTAGCAAAAAACATCGTTGCTGCCGGCCTGGCTGACCGCTGTGAGATCCAGGTTTCCTACGCTATCGGCGTAGCAGAACCGACCTCCATCATGGTGGAAACCTTCGGTACCGAGAAGATCCCCACCGAGCAATTGACTCTGCTGGTGCGCGAGTTCTTCGATCTGCGCCCATACGGCCTGATCCAGATGATGGATCTGCTGCAGCCGATCTACCGCGAAACTGCTGCCTATGGCCACTTCGGTCGTGAGCACTTCCCTTGGGAAGCAACCGACAAAGCAGCCCTGCTGCGCGATGCTGCCGGCCTGAAATAAGCCTGGGTATCGGAAGTGTAAACGGCGAGCTTAAGCTCGCCGTTTTGTTTTTATGGGATGGGGTACAGACTACGGATGAGACAACAATCGTCGCGTTAACTAATGCGCAGCAAGCTCGCGGAAGAATTCAGGGTTAGCCTGGATGGCCGCCAACACCTTTGCCGCCAGACCTGTTGGGTTACGTCTTTTGGTTTCCCAGCTTTTGATGGTATCAACGCTGGTACCGAGCGCCTTTGCCATTTCGCTCTGTGAAACGTTCAGTTGCTCCCGAATCGCCTTCACATCTGCGATAGCATAACGAGTGACATTGGCCGGTGCAGTAACGCCATTTTTAATGTCGACAGCCTCTTCAAGAGACGTTTTCATATCGTCAAAAAAGCTCATGTCACACCTCATCTTTCAGCAATTTCGTCAATTTCTTCAGCACTGACTTTTCTGTCTCGGTCAGACTGTCTTTAATACTTTTCGGGTAGGCCATCACCAGATAAATAACCTCTTCGGTTGCCAGAAAGTAAATCACCCTGGCACTGCCGCTTTTCCCCTGGGATCCTGTTGCCATCCTGATTTTTCGCAGGCCGCCGGTTTTCTGAATCAGATCGCCTTTGCCTGGTGATTCGATGAGTTCTTTCTGGAGGTCTTTTAGCTCGTCGTCCGTGGCTATTTGCTTTACCTGCCGTGTGAACATCGGGGTCTCAATAAATACTAGCGCATGACTCACTGGCACCCTCTCCATGTTGAGGTACACGATACACTATGAGATGTACTACGTACACCAAGGTAATTTGAGTGTATGGATGCATCTTTCCTTGCCTCTCGACCAGAGAGGAGCACCCGCCCGCAGTATATTCACCTTCTTCCAGAGCGCGACGCCCATTTCCACACTGAATGTCATAGCTGCGCAGCAATGCGCAAAGCACTGCAACAGCCTGAAAACACAACAGTGCCAGCCAAGATTGCCAAAGTGAAAACGGCAAGCCGAGGCCTGCCGTTTTTGTTTTTATCGGATGGGTGCTCATGGATCAACGCACAAACAACCAACAGGCGGGAGCAATGCCCGCCGTTGGGTTGCCTTACCCTTTGGATTCGTAAGCCAGAATGGCTGCAACTTCCGTGTCGCCCAGCTTGATGCGCAATTCGCACAGCGAACCGCGGGTGAGCCACATAAGCGCAATCAGCGTCATGCAGATAATCATCAGCCTTGGAACGGTCCGTCCCTGCTGCATTTTTGACCTCCTTTTCCTTGCCTCTCGGCAGGTAAGAAGCTAACCTAACGTTGTGTGGCGTTAGAGTTGGCCTCGGGTTGATGTATACCGACTCGGGGCTTTTCTCTTTCTATCCCTTGCGTATGCTCAGGACGAAAGATCCAGAGCACCCGCGCGCAGTATATTCACCTTCCCCCTGATTTCGGCGTCTCTTTCCGCGCTAAATTCCGTTTCTGCGCAGCGTTGCGCAAAGCACTGCAACAGCCTGAAAATACAGCAGTGCCAGCCAAGGCTGCCAAAGTGAAAACGGCAAGCCGAGGCCTGCCGTTTTGTTTTTATCGGATGGGTGCTCATGGATCAACGCGCAAACAACCAACAGGCGGGAACAACGCCCCCGCCGTTGGGTTGCCTTACCCTTTGGATTCGTAAGCCAGAATGGCTGCAACTTCCGTGTCGCCCAGCTTGATGCGCAATTCGCACAGCGAACCGCGGGTGATCCACATAAGCGCAATCAGCGTCATGCAGATAATCATCAGCCTTGGAACTATCCGTCCCTGCTGCATTTTTGACCTCCTTTTCCTTGCCTCTCGGCAGGTAAGAAGCTAACCTAACGTTCTCTGGCGTTAGAGTTGGCCTCGGGTTGATGTATATCGACACGGGGCTTTTCTCTTTCTATCCCTTGCGTATGCTCAGGACGAAAGATCCAGAGCACCCGCACGCAGTATATTCACCCATCCCCTGATTTCAGCGTCCCTTTCTGCACCAAATTCCGTTTCTGCACAGCGTTGCGCAAAGCGCTGCAACAGTCTGTAAATACAAAAAAACAAGGCCCAGCAATGCTGAGCCTTTGAGGGCAAGAACGGGAGTCGCCAGGTCGTTTACGAAGTTTGCTTGCGCAACAGGTAAACGAAATACGGCGCGCCGATAAAGGTCGCCAGCAGCCCGGCGGGAATTTGGTACGGGAACATCACCATGCGTCCGCACCAGTCGGCAAATACCATCAACAGCCCCCCCAGCAGCGCGGCAATCACCATCTGCGGTAATGCACGGCGGAAACCCAACATTCGTGCCATATGCGGCGCCATCAGGCCGATAAAACTCAGCGGCCCTACGGTCAGCGTTGCCATGGCGGTCAGCGTGGCGGCCAGCAGCAGAATGCTCAGGCGTACCGGCGTCAGGGCAATACCCACCGAGCGGGCGGTGGCACTGCCGAGCGGCAGGATGCTAAGCCAACGACGACACAGCGGCGCCAACGCAATCAGCGCAACTGCAATGACCGCCGTTCGCACCGCCTGCTCCGGCGTCACCGAATAGGTGGAGCCGGAAATCCAGGTCAGCAGGCCACCGGTGCGCGGATCGCCACTGGCCAGCAGCAGGAAAATGGTGGTGGTAAACGCCGTGCTGAGCGCGATACCGGCCAGCAGCATCCGCTCGGTGGAGAACCCTCCGCGCCCGGCGGCAATCATGATCACCAGCAGGGTCCCGGCGGCCCCCAGGCTCCCGGCCGGCAGCAACCAGACAAAGGCATCACCCGGTACCACCAGCAGCATCATCACCACGCCGAAGGCGGCCCCCGAGCTGATGCCCAGGACTTCCGGGCTGGCCATCGGGTTACCGGTCAGTTTTTGGATTAAGGTCCCCGCCACCGCCAGCATCATGCCCGCAGCCAGTGCCGACAACACCCGAGGCCAGCGCCACGGCAGCAATGACTCCAGCTGGGCACCCTGGCTCCAGTGCCAACCGGCGGCGTTTTGGCCCAGCATCAACGCAACGGCAATACCGGCCAACAGCACCGCTCCAGCCAGCGTCACCCACACCAGCAGATGGCCACGTTCGGCCGGCACCTTATCGCCCAGATTCATCGGTGGCGGTGTTGAAGCACTGCGCAGGCGCGGTAGCAACCATAACAACAGCGGTGCACCAAACAGTGCGGTAGCCGCACCGGTCGGGACTTCTCGCCATACCTGCGTCAGCCAGATCATCACCTGATCGGTTAACCACAGCAGCAGAGCCCCCAACAGCGGAGCCAACATCATGCGGTGCGCCAACCGACGCGCACCCAGCATTTTCGCCATCAGCGGAGCAAACAGGCCGATAAAACCAATCACCCCAACGGCATTCACCAACATGGCGCTGAAGATAATTGCCACGGCCAGCGCGCAGAAACGCGCCATCGACAGCCCGAGCCCCAGATTGCGTGCCACACCATCGTCCAGCCCCAGCAGCGTCAGTGGGCGCAGCAACAGCACCGCCAACAGCCCGGCCACCAGCAGGCGCGGCAGAATAAACTGCACGTTGCTCCAGTCTTGCTGGTTCAGCGCTCCGGTACTCCACAGGAACACCCCCTGCAGTTGATCGTAATTGAACAACGCCAGCAGGCTGTTGACCGCACCGCAGTATAACCCCAGCACCAGCCCGGCCAGGATCAGCGTCACCGGCGACATGCGTTTGCCCCAGGCCACGCCGAACACCAGCCCACCGACCACTACCGCCCCCGCCATAGCGGCCAACTGGCGAGTCAGTTCGCCGCCCGGCAACATCCACAGCGTAGCAACCGTCAACCCAAGCTGTGCCCCGGCGGAAACCCCAAGCGTTGCCGGCTCGGCCAGCGGATTGCGCAAAACCTGCTGAAACAGCACGCCGACCAATCCCAACCCGGCACCGGCCAGCAGAGAGACCGACAGCCGCGGCAACAGGCTGTAGTGGAACAGCATTTGCTGTACATCATCGATGTTCGGCGCCATCAGCGCCTGCCCCCACAATGCCCAGGGCAGCTGTTGCAGCAGGTTGTAGAGCGTCAGGCCGCCGGCCGCAGCCAACAGCAGCAGTACCAGCGTCAGCGGGAATGCCCGGATGTGCGCACTCATGAATAACTCTCCTGCGCCTGCTCCAGCAGATGGCAAAAGCGCATCGCCGACAGCGTTGCCCCGTAGAACCACACCGCCGGTACCTGGCGCAATTGATTCTGCCGCACGAAGGGTAATGCCTGCCATAGCGGGGTGGCGCTGACTTTCTTCAACATTTCCTGATTACCGTGGTCGAGATAAATCGCCCGCGCACTTTTCACCATCGCCAGACGTTCAATCCCCACCACTGCCGTGCCCCAAAAGTTGGTTTCCCCTTCCCATGCATTGATTATTCCAAGCTGGTCCATCACTTCCTGAAACAGGCTTTTCTGACCAATGACCAGCGCATGGCGAGTGTCGATCAGTGAAAACATCAGCAATGGCTGTACCGTGTATGAATGCAGACGCTGACGCGCATCCCGAATAAAGCACTCAAACTCGGCCAAATGCTGCACCGCCCGGGTTTCCAGTCCCAGACGCTGCGCCAAGGCTTGCAGTGACTGTTTGGCCACCGTCAGCGGCTTGCCACTGCCGTCGTTGAAGCTAAAGCTCATTGAGGGAGCGATAGGCTCCAGCTTTTGCGGCGTGGGGCCATAGCCTTTCGACAGCAACATCAGCGATGGCTGAAGCTGCTGTAACAGCTCAAGGTTAGGTTCGGTGCGCTGGCCGACATCAATCACCGAGGCAGGCAATTTTGGCTCTTCCACCCACAGGTTGTAGTTATGGATATCAGCGACGGCCAGGGGGGTAACCCCCAGCGCCAACAGCAGTTCAATCGGCAACCACTCCAGCGCCACAATGCGCGCAAGATCAGGCGGCGTGGCAGCGGCTTGCCCTGGCAAAGAAAACAGCAAAGGTGATAGCGCCATAGCCGTTAACAGGCGACGGCGAACGGAATCATGGTGAAAATCAGAGGAATCAGGCATCAGTAGACAAAACTCACCGGCGCACCGCCGCTTGGATGTGGCAGCGTTCCCATAGGAATACCGTAAATTTGTTCCAGCACCTCACCCTGCATCAGATCCAGTGGGCTACCCTGGGCAATCATCTCACCGCCGCGCAAGGCCACCAGATGGTCGCAGTAGCGCGCCGCCATATTGATATCATGCAGCACCGCAATCACCGTCAGGCCACGTTGCCGGCTCAGTTGCTGGATCAGCGCCAGCACCTCAACCTGATGAGCGATATCCAGTGCCGAGGTAGGTTCATCCAGCAGCAGACAGCGGCTGTCCTGCGCCACCATCATCGCCAGCCAGGCGCGTTGACGTTCCCCACCGGACAAACTGTCCACCAGACGGTTGGCGAAGGGCTTCAAGCCCACCAGCGCAATCGCCTCTTCCACCTGCTGACGATCGTTAGTGCCAAAACGGCCCAGCGCGCCATGCCATGGGTAGCGGCCAATCGCCACCAGTTCACGCACCGTCATGCCTTCTGCAGCGGGCAGTTGCTGGGGCAGATAGGCGACCTGACGCGCAAAAGCCTTGCTGTCCCACTGGCCCAGTGGCTGCTGGTTGAGCAACGCACTGCCGGTGGTAGGGCTTTGATGGCGACCAAGAATTTTTAGCAGCGTGGACTTGCCGGAGCCGTTATGGCCGATCAGCCCACAGACTTTGCCCACGGGAAAGGTCAGCGACAAGGGTTGCAGCAGCACGCGGCCGGGAACGGCAAAGCTGGCGCTGTTCAGAGTAAAAGTGGCGTCGTGATTGGGGTGTTTATCCTGCATAGGTCCTACTTAATCCGGGGCGACATCACGCCGCCCCGGTGATCCGGTTAGAAGCGGAAGGTTGCGGTGGCGACCACCTGGCGTTCTGCGCCCCAATAGCAGCCGTAGGTGGCGAAGCAGCTGGAGACGTATTCTTTATTAAACAGGTTGTTCACGTTGATGCCAATCGAGGAACCCGGCAGATTGAAGCGCGCCAAATCGTATTTTATCGCGGCATCAACCACCGTATAGTCTTTCACTTTAAAGGTATTGGCTTCATCACCATAGCTGGAGCCGACATAGCGAACACCGGAACCCAGGGTCAGGCCACTGATGGCGGTTTCATGGAAGGTGTAATCCGCCCACAGTGAAGCCATGTGTTTTGGAATCGCAGCCGGGGTATTGCCCTGAAGCGTAGTGTCTTTGGAATACTCGGCATCCGTGTAGGTATAAGATCCCAGCAGGTTAACGTTGGCCGACAGCGCAGCTTTGGCTTCCAGCTCGACACCACGAGAGCGAATCTCACCGCCCTGCACGCTGGCAAATGGATGATCTGGATTAGGGTCAGCCACCTTGTTGTTGGTTTTAGTCAGCTGATAAATCGCCATGCTGGCAGTAATAGGGCGATCTTTCGGTGCATACTTCACGCCGGCTTCATACTGTTTTCCTTTGGAGGCGGCGAAGGTGTTACCACTGAAGTCCGTGCCTGAAGTCGGCTCAAAGGATTCACTGTAACTGACATAAGGCGCAATGCCATTTTCAAAGACATAGTTCAGACCAGCGCGGCCGCTGAATTCGTTGTCCTTCTGCTTTGATACCGAATTCTGGTTCAAACGGTTGGTGCTGTTGGTGTCGCTCCAGTCATAGCGCCCTCCCATGGTCAGCACCCATTGATTCCACTCGGCCTGATCCTGTACATAAAGCCCGGTTTGCTCCTGACGATTGACCTGACTTGCACCACCGGTAATGGTGTAACTCTGGTTGCCGTACTGGGGGGACACGACATTCAGCGGGGCAGCAGTGCCGTACTGATAGACGACGTCGTTACGCATGCGCATGTAGTCCACACCCATCAACAAGGTATGGTCAACTTGCCCCGTTGCAAACTTGGCCTGTGCCTGCGTATCTACAGTAAAGCTGGACATGTGTTCTTTTGAGTTCATCACGCCACGTGTCAATTCAGCAGGGTTAGTCGCGCTGATACCCTGGCCATAGATGGAGCGGTAATCAACGTCCATCTTGGAGTAGCGCAAGTTTTGGCGCACTGTCCATACGTCATCAAACCCATGCTCAAAGGCGTACCCGACCATCTGCTGCTTACGCGAGATATTGTTGTAACCCGGCTCACCGTCGTTGAAACTGGTTGGTAATTTACCATTGATGCCATTTTGCACCGTGCCCTCTTTCGGCAACCAGCCATAAAAGCCCACACTCGGGTCATCCTGGAAACTGCTGAGGAAAGTCAAAGAGGTACGATCATCCGGCCGCCAACTGAAAGAAGGCGCAATGGCATAGCGCTTACTCTTTTCACCCACCTGCTGCTGATCTTCATCACGCGCCAGACCGGTCAAACGGTAAGAGTAAACACCGTCATCATCCACCGCGCCGCCAAAATCGAAACCGGTCTGGAACAGGTTGTCGGTACCCATCTTGAACTGAACTTCACGAAGGCTTTCGGTGGTTGGCCGTTTGCTGACCAGAGCAACGACGCCACCCGGATTGCTCTTGCCATAGAGAACCGAAGAAGGACCACGCAGCACTTCGGCACGCTCAAGGAAGTAAGGATCGATCTGGTAAATGGAGTAGTTGTCGTCCTGCAGTTTCAGGCCGTCGAGGTACATATTGGTACCCACCGAACTGAATCCGCGAATGTTCACCGCATCGTAGGCGGTAGAAGCACCACGGTTACCCACCATCACCCCCGGCGAATAAGCCAGCGCACCTTTCACCGTCTCCGGCTGGCGCATATCCATCTCTTCACGCGTCACCACGGAAATCGACTGCGGGGTCTTTTCAATCGGCGTATCGGTTTTGGTACCGGTGGCGCTGTGCTTGGCCGCATAGGTGCCGACCGGCCCCCAGGCGCTTTCCTGCTGCGGTTGGCTACTGCCCACCACGGTAAGGGTCTCTTCCCTGGTGTCGGCGGAAAATGCCGGCATTGCCAGCGTGCCAAGTGCGGCAGCGATAGTTATCGCTAACCCACTGACGTGAGTTCGGCCCTGCTTGGCCGCGGAAGATGGGAGACGCTTGGTCAGCATAGGTGGTTTCTCTGGTAAATTATTTGATGACGAATGTAAACGATAATAATTATTATAAGCGACGCATTTTATGCAGAAGCCAAATTAAACTGCAAGTCGAATTCAGCCGGTAAATTGGTGTGTGATTAACCGCTTAGCCCCATTAACCAGATGGAAATAAATTACGCAGAGAAACGAAAAAGCCCGCAACAGAAAGTTACGGGCTTAATAACAAAGAAAAACTTTTCGCCTAAGCGCTTTACATGGTTGACCGCTTACTTGCCAAACATGTCCTTGATCCAACCGGCAACACCGTCAGCATCTTTTTGCTCACCCGCAGCCTGTTGCTGCTGCTGTTGTTGTTGCTCTTGTTGCTGTTGCTGAGCCGCCTGGCTTGCCTGACACAGCCCTTGCGGATTGTCGGTCCACACCGGAATGGTGCGCCCACCACCGCCACAGACAAAGTTACCGCCTGAGTCGATGCCCATCTGGTTGATACCTTCCGGCGGCTGCAACATCAGCGGCAGCGGCGTCTGGTTTTCCAGATAGCGGCGATACAGGGTCAGCGCACCGTTGGCACCGGTCAGCTTGGCAGGGCCGTTGTTATCACGCCCCACCCAGGCGATAGCCACTTCTTTGCCATCAATACCGGCAAACCAGCTGTCGCGCAGATCGTTGGTGGTACCGGTTTTCGCCGCCAGATTGTAGTTGGGGAATTTCACCGACAACGAGCGAGAAGTCCCGCGTGCGACACCCTGTTGCATGGCGTACAAGGTCAGATAAGCCGCCTGCGCCGGCACCACGCGTTCCGCCTGCGGGAAGCTCTGGTACAGCACTGAGCCGTCTTCGGCTATTACCGAGCGCACCGCTGACAGCGTCGCACGATTACCGCCACCGGCGATGGTCTGGTATTCCTGCGCCACTTCCATCGGCGTCAGGCCAATCGCCCCGAGCAGCATGGAAGGTACCGGATTGATTTCCGCTTTCGGAATGCCCAGACGTTGCAGTGTGGCACTGATTTGATCCAGCCCAACCGCCATACCCAGATTCACCGTCGGGACGTTGAGCGAGAAGGCCAACCCGTCCACCAGCATCACCTGCCCACGGAATTTGCGGTCATAGTTGTTTGGCTGCCAGACGGTGCCGTTCGACAATTTCAGCGTCAAAGGCTGATCCGCCAGCCAGGTGTTGAGGCGATATTTGTCCGGCTCGGAAAGCGCAGTCAGGTAAGTGGGTGGCTTGGCCAGTGAACCGACCAAACGGCGCGCCTGCATCGCACGGTTAAACCCGGCGAACTGCGGGTTGGCACCGCCGACCATGGCGCGGACTTCACCGCTGAAGCGATCGACAATCACCATCGCCGCTTCCAGATCCTGAACGTGACGAGCCGCCCTCAATGCCGGAATACCGTCTTCGACCGCTTTTTCCGCCGCATCCTGCGAAACCGGATCCAGCGTGGTGAAGATTTTCACCCCGGACAGATCGTTAACCTTGTCGCCCAGCTTGGCTTGCAGTTCCTGACGCACCATCTGCATAAACGCCGGCTGTGGTGTGATCACCCCACCTTTCGGCTGCACGCCCAACGGCCTGGCGCTGAGCATGTTATACAGTTCTGCATCGATAACGCCCTGGTTCTGCAACAGTTTCAGGACCAGATTACGGCGTTCCAGCGCCAGTTTCGGGTTACGCCAAGGGTTATACAGCGACGCCCCTTTGACCATGCCCACCAGCAGCGCCTGCTGATCCAGACTCAGTTCATCCACCGGGCGGCCGAAGTAATACAGGCTGGCCAGTGGGAAACCGCGGATCTGGTCGTTGCCGCTCTGGCCGAGGTAAACCTCGTTCAGATACAGCTCAAGGATACGATCCTTGCTGTAACGGTAATCCACCAGTAACGCCATGTAGGCTTCGTTGGCCTTGCGCCACAGCGAACGCTCGTTGGTCAGGAACAGGTTTTTCACCAACTGCTGCGTCAGGGTGCTGCCGCCCTGCACCGCACGCCCGGCGGTCAGGTTAGCCAACACGGCACGGCCGATGGAATACGGGCTGATACCGTCATGTTCATAAAAGTGACGGTCTTCGGTGGCGATCAACGTATCCACCAGCAGATCCGGGAAACCGGCGCGCGGCACGAACAGACGTTGTTCACCGTTCGGTGACTGCAACATAGTGATCAGGCGCGGATCGAGGCGGAAGAACCCGAAACTGCGCTGGTTTTCCATGTTCTCGATTTTCGCCAGACGGTTGTTCTGGAAATCCAGGCGGGCGTGGATCTGCCCCTCTTTACCGTCCGGGAAATCAAAGGGACGACGCAGCATCTCAATGCTGTTGGCCTGTACGGTAAATTCCCCCGGACGGGTCATGCGACTGACCTGGCGGTATTGCATGCCCTCCAGCAGATCGACCATTTCCTTTTTGCTGTACGGCATCCCCGGTTCCAGGTTAACCATGCGGCCATACACCGCCGCCGGCAACTGCCAGACCTTGCCGTCAATGCGGCTGCGGATCTGCGAATCCAGATAAACGCCGTAGATGGCCAACAGCACGGCAACCACCAGAATCAGTTTGATCAGCAAGCCGAGCCAGCGGCGTTTTTTACGCGGCGGAGTCGCTTTTACCTTACGCGGCATGCGTTCTTCCTCGTCTTCATAATCATCATCTTCATCCTGGTACTCGTCTTCCTCGTAATCATCGTAATCGTCATCTCGACGACGGCGCGGCGGCTTGCGCGACGCGGTGCGTTTTGGTTGTTTCCCTTTGCGCCCAATGGGCTCGCGGTCATCCCCAGCCATTGCTGTTAATCTCCAGACTTGGCGGCACTGCCGGCCATTATAAGTCGCTTAATCTGTCGTGGCGTGACGCCGCTGAACAGAAGAAACATCTGAATTCATTTACTGATATTTTTTCGTGCGCCGCGTGGGGGCGGTATTTGCCGGGTCGTCCGGCCACACGTGCTTCGGGTAACGCCCTTTCATCTCTTTTTGCACTTCCCGGTAAGCGCCCTGCCAGAACGCCGCCAGATCGCCGGTGATTTGCAACGGCCGGTGCGCCGGTGAGAGTAACTCAAGCACCACCGGGATGCGACCTTCGGCCAGCATCGGACTGCGTTGTTCACCAAACACTTCCTGTAAACGCACCGCCAGCGCCGGGGGTTTGCCGGCATCATAGCGGATCGGCAGTCTGCTGCCGGTCGGCACAGTGTAATGAGTGGGTAACGCATTATCCAGTCGCTGCTTTTGCTGCCAATTCAGTAACCGCGCCAGAGCCTCGGCGATATTCACCTGTTTCAGCCCGCGCATGTCACGTACACCACTCAGCGACGGCAACAGCCACTGCTCCAGTGATGCCAACAACGACTCATCATCGACCAGTGGCCAGTCAGCCTCCGGCAGCCAGCTCTGTGCGCACTGCAGGCGCAGGCGCAACTGTTCGGCGGCGGTGTCCCAGTTGAGCACCGCTACCCCCTGGGCACGCACCCAATTGAGCAGTGCCAGTTGCAGTTCTTCGGCAGCCGGTTTGGCCAACGGCTGCGCACGCAGCGTCAGGCGACCAATTTGCTGGCGTTTCCAGGCGCGCAGCGTGCCTTTTTCCTCATCCCACTCTACGGCGGTTTGCTGGGAAACCATCGCCGGTAACTGTGCCGCCAGCGCCTCGATATCCACCGGCAGCGCCAGCAGGATACGAGCATCCGGGCTGTTATGCCCCTGTAGCAGACTGGGTACGATCAGCCATGGCGCACGCGATAACGCCTCGTCCTGATTCATCGCCGCGCCCATGCCGTTGGCCAGCAGATAACGGCCATCCTGACCGCGCCGTTGAGCGATGCGGTCAGTGAAGGCTAACGCCAGCAGGCGCGGTGCCAACTCGACATCAACCTGCCCGGCCTTCACCGGCAAACGTCGGGCAAGCTGGGTGGCACGGCGTTGCCAGTTCGGCTGTGGGCGACTGAGCCAGTAGCCGATATCCATTTGTCCGCTACGCGGAGGTTCTTCCAGTAACGCTGCCAGCGCGGCGGCCGTTGCCAGCCCATCGGCTCCGAGATCCGCGCCGTGGGTCAGCATCGCCGCCAGCCGTGGCTCACAGCCCAGTTTGGCCATCTGCCGGCCGCGCGAGGTGAGCTTATCCCCGTCATCGATGGCCCCCAACCGCTGCAACAGCCTGCGGGCTGCCGCCAGCGCCGTTTCCGGTGGCCTGTCGAGCCAGGTCAGTTGCCCGACGTCATGGCAACCCCATTGCAGCAACTCGAGCCAAAAACCGGCCAGATCGCTTTGCAGAATTTCCGGTTCGGCGTGCTCTACCGCCCGTTCCGCCTGCTCCCTGGCCAACAGATGCCAGCAGATACCCGGCTCCAGACGCCCGGCACGACCTGCACGCTGAATCATTGACGCCTGACTGATACGCTGTGTGACCAGCCGCGTGAGACCGTTACGCACGTCATATCGCGCCACTCGCTCCAGACCGCTGTCTACCACCAGCCGAATACCTTCGATGGTCAGGCTGGTTTCGGCGATATTGGTCGCCAGCACCACTTTACGTCGCCCGGCGGGGGCTGGTTGAATCGCTTTTTGCTGCTGTGCCAACGGCAAGGCACCGTACAGCGGGCATAGATCGGTATCGGCCGCCACCTCACCGTTCAAGCGCTCGTGCACCCGGTTGATTTCCGCTACGCCCGGCAGGAACAGCAACAGCGATCCTGTCTGTTCCGACAGCAGGCGTTTGACCGCCGCGGCCACGCCGTCCTCCAGCCGCTGATGGCTGGCCAACGGCTGATACTGGCGTTCAACCGGGAAACTGCGGCCTTCAGACACCACCACAGGGGCCTGCGGCAGCAACTGCGACAGGCGGGCGTTATCCAGCGTCGCCGACATGATCAGCAGCTTTAGATCGTCACGCAGACCCTGCTGAACGTCCAGCAGCAGCGCCAATGCCAGATCGGCCTGCAGGCTACGCTCATGGAATTCGTCGAGGATCACCAGCGAGACGCCCTGCAGCTCGGCGTCCTGCTGCAGCATGCGGGTAAGAATACCTTCGGTAACCACCTCTAACCGGGTATTGGGTCCGCTTTTGCTTTCGGCGCGCATGCGGTAACCCACCGTCTGGCCCGGTTCTTCTCCCAGTTGCTGTGCCAACCTGTAAGCCACGTTTTTCGCCGCCAATCGCCGCGGTTCGAGCATGATAATGCGTCCCGGCAACCCGGCTTTGGCCAGGATCTGCAATGGCAGCCAGGTGGATTTACCGGCACCGGTCGGCGCATGCAGCAAGACCTGCGGGGCGGATTGCAGCGCAGTGAGTAATTGATCAAGAACCGCGCTGACGGGCAGTGAAGACACAGAACTCTCCGTAGTGGTTAACATTGGACGGCGCACATTGTAGCATTAGACTCCGCCTTTCATTACTTGCCGGGAACCTATGTCCAGCTCGCGCCGCCTGTTTTTCGCCCTGACCTTGCCTGATGCGCTGCAGCAACAGGTGATCCGCTGGCGCGCCGAAGCCTTCGCGCCGGAAGTCGGCCGGCCGGTCGCGGCAGCCAATTTGCATCTGACGCTGGCCTTTCTTGGTGATGTCTCGGCGCAAAAAGAATCCGCGTTGAAAAAGTTGGCCAGCCGTATTAGCCAGCCCGGTTTCAGCATGGTGCTCGATGACCTCGGCCACTGGCCGCGCCCCGGCGTGGTCTGGCTAGGTACCCGCCGTGCACCACGCGGCCTGTTGCAGTTGGCGGAGCTGTTGCGATCGCAAGCGGCCCGCAGCGGCTGCTATCAAAGCCCAATGCCGTTTCATCCGCATATCACCCTGCTGCGCAGTGCCACGCAGCCGGTCGCCGTACCGCCCGCTACGCCGGGCTGGAACTTCAGCGCCAACGAATTCGCCCTGTACCAGTCAGTGTTTGAAAACGGCCGCACACGTTATCAGATGCTTGAGCAATGGTCTTTAGCCCATCAGGAAACGCCATGATTTTTTCGCCACCGTTGCGCCACGCCACGCTGATTAAACGTTACAAACGCTTTCTGGCGGATGTCGTTACCCCGGAAGGGGAAACCTTCACCCTGCACTGCGCCAATACCGGTGCCATGACCGGCTGTGCCACGCCCGGCGATACCGTCTGGTATTCCACCTCGGATAACCCCAAGCGCAAATATGCCCACAGCTGGGAGCTGACGCATACCCAACAGGGGGACTGGATCTGCGTGAACACCCTGCGTGCCAACACCCTGGTACGTGAGGCAATCGAACAGAATCTAATCAATGAATTATCCGGTTACAGTAAAATCAGCAGCGAAGTAAAATATGGCGGTGAGAACAGCCGTATCGATTTGTTATTACAGGCAGAAGATCGCGCTAACTGCTATATTGAAGTTAAGTCAGTCACATTATTGCAACAACAACGTGGTTACTTCCCTGATGCGGTAACGCTCAGAGGACAGAAGCACTTACGTGAGTTGCTAAGCGTGGTTGAAAGCGGGCAACGGGCGGTATTGTTCTTTGCTGTGTTACATAGCGGTATTGAGCAGGTCGCACCGGCACATCATATAGATGAGCGTTATGCGACACTGTTGGCACAGGTTCAGCAGTTGGGTGTAGAAGTGGTTTGTTATGGGGCTAAATTATCACCTGACGGTATATATCTCTGCGATAAGTTACCGTTTTTTATCGATTAGCACTGACCGGGTACTAATAATTCGACAACCGGTTAACGCGTCGCCAAATACGCCTTCCTTCACACCATTGTCAAGCAGGCGACAGGAATAATTGCCAACCTACTTCCCATCTGTTATTTATAGCGGCCTGTTTTTCCCCCACATTGGGGATTCGATAGTGCGTGTGTATGTAGGAGAAGCAACATGCAAGAAGGGCAAACCCGTAAAACCTCGTCCTTGAGCATTCTCGCCATCGCTGGGGTGGAGCCGTACCAAGAGAAGCCGGGCGAAGAGTACATGAACGACGCCCAGTTGTCGCATTTCAAGCGCATTCTTGAAGCATGGCGTAACCAGCTCAGGGATGAAGTTGATCGTACGGTAACTCATATGCAGGAAGAGGCAGCTAACTTCCCTGATCCGGCCGACCGTGCCACTCAGGAAGAAGAGTTCAGTCTTGAACTGCGTAACCGCGATCGTGAACGCAAACTGATCAAAAAGATCGAGAAAACGCTGAAGAAAGTAGAAGACGAAGATTTCGGCTACTGCGACTCTTGCGGCGTGGAGATTGGCATTCGTCGCCTTGAAGCGCGTCCGACTGCCGATTTGTGCATCGACTGCAAGACTCTGGCCGAAATCCGCGAAAAGCAGATGGCAGGCTAATACAGTTGTTACCGCTGCGGCGTGCGTTCTGCGTGCGCCGCACAGAGAAAAGGGAATGTTTCCCCTCTGATATGCAAGAAAGACAATATGTGGGGCGCTTTGCCCCATCGCCTTCCGGAGATCTGCATTTCGGCTCGCTGATTGCCGCTCTGGGAAGCTACCTCCAGGCTCGTGCCCAACACGGGCAGTGGCTGGTTCGCATTGAAGATATCGATCCCCCGCGCGAAGTCGCCGGTGCGGCCGATCGTATCTTATCCGCTCTGGAACACTATGGTCTCCTCTGGGACGGCCAGGTCATCTATCAATCCCAACGTCATGAATCTTACCGCGCTACTTTGGATCAACTGCATCAGCAGGGGCTAAGCTATTGCTGCAACTGCACCCGCAGCCGTATCCAGCAGCTTGGCGGTCTGTATGACAGCCACTGTCGTCATTTGAATCTTGGCCCACAGGGCGCCGCCATTCGCTTACGTCAGTCCGCCCCGGTTTACGCCTTTCATGACCGTCTGCAGGGCGAGTTGCAGGCCGACCCGGCACTGGCACGGGAAGACTTTATCATCCGCCGTCGCGATGGGCTGTTCGCCTATAATCTGGCAGTGGTGGTGGATGACCATTTTCAGGGCGTTACCGAAATCGTGCGTGGGGCCGACCTGATCGAACCCACGGTGCGCCAGATAGCGCTGTACCATCAACTGCAGGCGCCGGTGCCCGCCTATGTGCATCTGCCGCTGGCGCTGGGCGCTAACGGTATCAAATTGTCGAAGCAAAACCATGCGCCCGCTCTCCCCGACGGCGATCCACGCCCAACACTGGTGGCCGCGCTGAAATTTCTGCGCCAACCGCTGCCGGAAAGCTGGCAAGATCTTGACCTGTCGTTATTATTGAGCTGGGCAGTCGCTCACTGGAAGCTGGACCATGTGCCGCGCCGGGAGGCCATTTCCCTGGACGAAAACACATCGGCATTCTCAAAAGAGCCATGGTGAGCTATGATTAGCCGCTATTTTTTGTTAGCGCCATTTTTATCAGACACTATCGAGGTGTACCATTTTTACCCGAGTAGCCAATTTCTGCCGTAAGGTGCTAATCCGCGATGACAAGCAGCCGCGCGATGATGCGCCGGTCAGCGATAAAAACGTAGTCCGCGAAGAAAGCGTGGTGGCGGAACAGCCGGCCGCGCCGCAGCGACGTTCCGTCGATCGCGGCAGAGAGAGCCCTGCCCGCCGGCCGGCACCGCGTAAACGCCCACCTTTTCCTGCCGCCGAGGGAACCGGCTCAATGACCGTGATCCCCCGCGACCAGCACTCCATCTCACGTAAAGACATCAGTGAGAATGCGCTGAAGGTGCTGTATCGCCTGAACAAATCCGGCTTCGAAGCCTATCTGGTCGGTGGCGGTGTACGCGACCTGCTGCTGGGCAAAAAACCGAAAGATTTCGACATCACCACCAACGCGACGCCGGAGCAAGTGCGCAAGCTGTTCCGCAACTGCCGTCTGGTAGGCCGCCGCTTCCGCCTGGCCCACGTGATGTTCGGGCCGGAAATCATTGAGGTTGCCACCTTCCGTGGTCACCACGAGCAGCAAACGCCGGAATCTGACAAAAATTCTTCCCAGCAGGCCCAAAACGGCATGCTGCTGCGCGACAACATTTTCGGCTCGATCGAAGAAGATGCCCAGCGCCGCGACTTCACCATCAACAGCCTGTATTACGGCGTAGCGGACTTCACCCTGCGTGATTACGTCGATGGCCTGCGCGATCTCAAACAGGGCGTGATCCGCCTGATTGGCGATCCGGAAACCCGTTACCGTGAAGACCCGGTGCGTATGCTGCGCGCGGTGCGCTTTGCCGCCAAGCTGGACATGACCATCAGCGATGAAACCGCCGAGCCAATCCCGCGCCTGGCGTCCTTGCTGCATGAGATCCCGCCGGCGCGTCTGTTTGAGGAATCACTCAAGCTGCTGCAGGCAGGCTACGGTTATCCGACCTATCTGAAACTCTGTGAATACCAGCTGTTCCAGCCGCTGTTCCCGCAGATTGCACGTCACTTCACGCCGAGTCAGGACACGCCAATGGAGCGTATTCTGGCGCAGGTGCTGAAGAACACCGACTACCGTCTGCAAAACGACATGCGCGTCAATCCGGCGTTCCTGTTTGCTGCTATGCTTTGGTATCCGCTGCTGGAACATGCGCAGAAACTGGCGCAGGAAAGTGGGCTGGCGTACTACGACGCCTTCGCGCTGGCGATGAATGATGTGTTGGACGAGCAGTGTCGTTCGCTGGCCATCCCGAAACGCATCACTACGCTGGTTCGCGATATCTGGCAGTTGCAGCTGCGTCTGTCCCGTCGTCAGGGCAAGCGTGCACACAAGCTGATGGAACATCCGAAATTCCGCGCCGCTTACGATTTGCTGGCGCTGCGTGCCGAAGTAGAAGAAAACCAGGAAATGCTGCGTCTGACCGAATGGTGGGGCGAGTTCCAGGAAGCCACACCGGCACGACAGAAAACCATGTTGAGCACTTTGGGTGACGATCCGGCACCGCGCCGTGCGCGTCAGCGCCGCCCTCGCCGTCGGACGCCGCGTAAAGAAGGAGAATAATGATCCGCGTTTATATCGCGCTGGGCAGCAACCTGGCGCACCCGCTACAGCAGGTGAAAGCCGCACTGGAAGCGCTGGAGCATCTCCCGCGCACCCGGTTGATCGTTTGTTCTTCGTTTTACCGCACCAAGCCGCTGGGGCCGCAGAACCAGCCGGACTTTCTCAATGCGGTGGTGGCTCTGGATACCTTGCTGCCCGCCGAACAGTTACTCGATCACACTCAGGCGATAGAACGCAATCAGGGTCGCGTGCGCAAAGATGAGCGCTGGGGCCCACGCACCCTCGATCTGGACATCATGCTGTATGGCGAACAGGTGATTCATACCGATCGCCTGACGGTGCCGCACTACGGTCTGAAAGAGCGTGAGTTCATGCTCTATCCATTGGCAGAAATCGCCCCCGAGTTAGTCTTCCCGGACGGCGAATCGCTGGCCAGCTGCCTCAAACGCGTACCGCAAAACGGCATGGAGCTCTGGCACCAACCCAGGCCAAAAGCCTGAGTCAGCGCAGGATCTGCAGAACGCCCCCTACAGCGCTACCTGAGCAACAAAGCCCCCTTCAGGCCGATTGGCAAAGCTAACCCGCAGCCCGTGTAAACCGGCGATGCGTTGCACAATTGACAACCCCAACCCGCTACCGGTCTGTTCCTGACCCGGCGGACGATAAAAACGCTCCCCCAACCGCGCCAGATGTTCCGTCGTCACGCCCGGACCATTATCCTCGATCGTCAGCAGACGCTCTGTCAGCCTCACAGTGACCGTACCGCCCGCCGGGGTGTAACGCACCGCATTATCCACCAAATTGCGCACCAGCAGCGACAGCAGCAACGCTTGCCCCTGTAACGGCGCTGGGGTGCCCTGCTGTTCGTAACGCAACGTGACGCCGGCCGCATGTGCATGACGATCCTGCTCGGCCAACGTCATCGGCACCAGTTGGCTCCAGTCGGCAGCTTCCAACTCGGCGAGGTCTGACAGGGAGTCCAGCCGCGACAGCGTCAGCAGTTGATCCACCAGCCGGGTGGCGCGATCGATACCTACCGTCAGATTACCCAGCGCATGCTCGCGCATCTGCTCATCATCACCGGCCAGTTGTACCACTTCCGTTTGCACCCGCAGCGCCGCCAACGGGCTGCGCAGTTCGTGGGCGGCGTCAGAAGTAAAACGTCGTTCACGTACCAATAGCGCATTGATTCGGCTAAACAGAGCATTAAGCGCATCGACCAGTGGCCGGACTTCGGTCGGTACCTGACCGGCATCCAGCGGCGTGGCATCGTCCGGTGCGCGCTTACGCAGCCCGGCAGCGACGGTGCGTAATGGCCGCAGCTCGCGCCCGACCATCAGCGCAATCAGCAGCATCAGCATCGGCAGCGTCACCAGCCACGGCACCAGTTGCCCGGTCACCATGCCCAGTGCCATATCGCGGCGATAATCCCACTCCTGCCCCACCACGATGCGATAACGGCCGTCCGGGCTGGTCAGCCACAGCAGCCGCCAACTGTCGTCATCGCCCTTGCGTTCTCCGTCGGTGAAACCTTCGCGGTCGCCGTCAAAGCGAAAATCCGCGCCGTTCTCCCCATCATTGAGCAGCATCTTGCCGTTGCGGTCGAAGATGGCGAACGCCAGCGCATCATCATCCTGCTCGCCACGCTTGCCGTGGTGCACCAGTTTTTTGGTTTTCGGCAGGCTGCGCACGCTCTCGTCTGCCAACAGATCGCCCAGGTTGGCGGTTGCCAGCCGTTTGGCGAACAGCATCTGCTGGGTATCGAAGACTTCGTTGATGGTGTTGCGGCTCATCTTCCACGCCACCAGGCTGGCAGCGCACCAGGTCAATAACGCCAGCAGGCTGAAAATCAGGATCAATCTCAACCGCAGACTAAGATGTTTCACGCGTTGTCCCCCAGCGTATAACCTACGCCGTGAATGGTGCGGATAAACCCGTTACCCAGCTTGCGCCGCAGATGATGGATATGCACCTCCACCGCGTTGCTGCTGACTTCGTCGTCCCAGTTGTACAGCTTTTCCTGGATCAGCGGACGCGCCAATACCCGTCCCTTGTTATGCAGGAACAGCTCCAGCACCGCCAATTCACGCGGGGTCAGCGTGACCGGCTCACCGTTGCAGCTCACGCTACGGGTTGCGGTATCGAACACCACATTGCCATGGACCAGCTGCGGCATCAGTTGGCCATGACGGCGGCGGATCAATGCCTGCAGGCGCGCCGCAACCTCCGTCAGGGCAAAAGGCTTGCACAGGTAATCATCGGCACCGCTTTGCAGACCGCTGACCCGTTGCTCCAGTGCGTCGCGCGCGGTCAGGATCAGCACCGGTACGTCATGGCCGGCCTGTCGCCACTGACGCAGCAGATCCAGGCCATCGAGGCCCGGCAGGCTCAGATCGAGGATCACCGCATCGTAGGGCGCGCTTTCCAGCGCATTTTTGCCGACCAGTCCATCGGTAAACCAGTCCAGATTAAAGCCCAGTTTGGTCAGCCCGGCCTTGATCCCGTCGCCGATTAACTTGTCATCTTCTATCAGCAGAATTCGCATGTGCGTCCTTTTTTAGCCATTGCCGCCCATTACACCACAAGGTTCTTAAGAACCGCTTAAGCATTATGATCTGCGCTACCCACCCCGTTAGGGTTACAGTAGAATGACAGCACTTTTTTGCAGCCAGGGCCCTGCGTACGCCGCGCGGCTCTATTCAGGAGACGTAGTGATGAAACCCACCACCGTGACCCATTTGCGCCAGTGGAAGCAGGAACAGCGAAAGTTTGCCTCCCTCACCGCCTACGATGCCAGCTTTGCCAAACTGTTTGAAGAGCAAGGCGTTAAAGTGCTGCTGGTGGGCGATTCACTGGGCATGACGCTGCAGGGCCACGACTCCACCCTACCGGTCACCGTCGCCGACATCGCCTATCATACCCGTGCCGTGCGCCGGGGGGCTCCGGCTTGCCTGCTGTTGGCCGACCTGCCCTTTATGAGCTATGCCACCCCGCAGTTGGCCTGCACCAATGCCGCCGAGCTGATGCAGGCCGGTGCCAATATGGTGAAGCTGGAAGGCGGCAGTTGGCTGTGTGAAACGGTGAAAACACTCACCGAACGCGCGGTGCCGGTCTGCGGCCATCTCGGCCTGACGCCGCAGTCAGTCAACGTATTCGGTGGCTACAAGGTGCAAGGCCGCGATGAACTCGCCGCCAAGCAACTGTTGGAAGATGCAAAAAATCTGGAACTGGCCGGAATCCAACTGCTGGTGCTGGAGTGTGTACCAACCGAACTGGCACGCAAGGTCACCGAAGCCCTGACCATTCCGGTGATCGGCATTGGTGCCGGTAACGTCACCGATGGGCAGATCCTGGTGATGCACGACGCCTTCGGGATTACCGGTGGCCACACGCCAAAATTCGCTAAAAACTTCCTGGCACAGAGCGGCGATATCCGCTCGGCGGTGCAACAATATATTCAGGACGTAGAGCAAGGCATTTACCCCGCTGAAGAGCACTCTTTCAACTAAAGTGTCCGCGTTAGGAGTTATGGAATGGTAATTATCGAAACCCTGCCGCTGTTGCGTCAGCAGACCCGCCGCTGGCGTCAGGATGGGAAACGCATCGCGCTGGTGCCGACCATGGGTAACCTGCACGAAGGTCATATGCGGCTTATCGATGAAGCCCGCGCGCGTGCCGATATCGTGGTCGTCAGTATTTTCGTCAATCCGATGCAATTCGAACGCCCTGAAGATCTGGCCAGTTACCCACGCACCCTGCAGGAAGACAGCGAAAAACTCACCCGCCGCGGCGTCGAACTGGTGTTCGCACCCGCACCGGCCGATGTCTATCCGCAGGGGCTGGCACAGCAAACCTATGTCGACGTACCGGGCATTTCCACCATGCTGGAAGGTGCCAGTCGTCCGGGCCACTACCGCGGCGTCGCCACCATTGTCAGCAAGCTGTTCAATCTGGTGCAACCGGACCTGGCCTGTTTTGGCGAGAAGGACTACCAGCAACTGGCGCTGATCCGCAAGATGGTGGCGGATATGGGCTACGACATCGACATTGTTGGCGTACCGACAGTTCGCGCCAAAGATGGCCTGGCGCTCAGCTCACGCAACGGTTACCTGACTGCCGAAGAGCGGAAAATCGCCCCGCAGCTCAGCAAAATCATGAATGCGCTGGCTGAACAGCTCAGCAACGGTGAACGCCACGTCGACGAACTGCTGGAGCAAACCGCAGAGCACCTGCGCAACGCCGGGTTCACCCCGGACGAGCTGTTTATCCGCGACGCCGACAACCTGCAACCGCTGGGTGTTGAAAGCCAACGTGCCGTGGTGTTAATGGCCGCCTGGCTGGGTAAAGCGCGGTTGATCGACAACCAGCAGGTTGACCTGACGCTGTAGGTTTTTGCATATTTGGTACCGTTGTTACCGGGAAAGTAATAAAAAATCTACCCTAATGGATTTCGAGTTGCAGCTAGGCGGCAAGTACGGGAATCCCCAGGAGCTTACTCAAGTAAGTGACTGGGGTGAGCGACAAATCTGTCGGGAACAGATTTGAACGCTGCTTGCAGCGGCCCCTAGGGGCAAGACCCACGGATGGGTCTTGTAAAGCAGCCAACAACGCCGCAGCTTGAAAGACGAAGGGTATAAACGCCACCTCAATCGCCTGTGAAGGCTGATACTCAGTTAGGTAAAGTTATGATACGTACTATGCTGCAAGGCAAGCTGCATCGGGTGAAAGTGACTCAGGCCGACTTGCACTATGAAGGCTCCTGCGCCATCGATCAGGACTTTCTGGAGGCCGCAGGCATTCTGGAATATGAAGCTATCGATATTTATAACGTTGATAACGGTCAGCGTTTCTCGACCTATGCCATCGCAGCCGAACGCGGTTCGCGCATTATTTCGGTCAATGGTGCGGCAGCACGCTGCGCCTGCGTGGGCGACAAACTGATCATCTGCTCCTACGTACAGATGAGCGATGCCGATGCCCGCCAACATCGCCCGAAAGTTGGCTACTTCGAGGGTGACAACCACCTGCAGCGCAAGGCGAAAGCCGTGCCGGTTCAGGTCGCGTAAAAGTAAAAACGGGCGCTGCCGGCGCCCGTTCCTTCCTGCTATTGCACCACCAGCGTTCCTGGCTTGTTGGCGATTCTGTCCGCCATGGTCTGAATCGAGTCGGTGCGCAAAATATACAGCCGTTTCAGCGTATAGGGGTTATCCCCCGGTTTCACTTTGCCCTGCACCGTGGTCACCGCCATATGAAAACCGGCGTCTTTCGCGGCCTGTATCGCCCGCTGGTTGTAGCCACCGAACGGATAGGACAGGTACAGCACATGCGGATTAAACTGCGACAGCGCACGACGTGAATGCTCAAAATCGAATTCAATATTGTGCAACGAGCGGCTCAGCAGGATCGGTTGACGATTACCGTCGGTACGGTGCAGGAAATGGGTATGCGACTGCACGTCAAACACATCCTGGATCTGCTTGAGTTCGGAAACGCTCATAAACTGTAGCGAGTCAGGGTTCCACTTCTGCGGGTGGCGCTTGATGCGCGAAGAAATAATAAACGCCGTGGCGCGGAAACCGTAGTTCTTCAATACCGGGTAAGCGTAGCGATAGACCGATTTCAGCCCGTCATCAAACGTCAGCACCACCGCCCTGCCCGGCAGGTTAATCTGGTTCTTCAGGTAGGCTTCCAACTGATACAGGGAAATGGTGTCGTAGCCCGCCTGCTTCAGGTAGGTCATCTGGTTACTGAACGCCACGTCAGAGGTGGTCGTCGAGGTATGGCGGAAGCGCTTGTTCTCTTCGTTTTTCAGCAGATGATGATAGGTCAGTATCGGTATACCGCTGTCAATCTCGCAGTCCAGCTCACTGACATAACCCAGGCGATCGCCAATGTTAATCTCATACCAGGTATTGTTGAGCCGATCTTTCAGCTTGCCGATAATCGGGTAGCGCAAGTTTTCTTCCAGCATGCCAAACACATCGCTGGTGTTATCCGCATCGGTATAGACGTTGATCGCCTTTTGCGTGATCAGGTTCTGGTTAGTCAGCGGTTTATTCAGTTCCCCCAGATCATCTTTCACCTTGCGTGATTTTTTAAGCTCACGCACGTCGTCTTTATCGATAAAACCCGTTCCGTGGCCGAATTTGAACTCGTAATATTCCGCATCCGCCGGGAACACCTGGATCAGTTGCCCCTGCTTCACTTCACCGACAGGAATGACATGCTCGCCAATCAGCGAATAAACCTCACTGTCGCGTTGCGCTTCCATATATTCGGATTTAACGGCACTGTCTTCCGACAGCAAATTTGCCAGGCTTGCCGGGGCGACAAGTGACAACATAATGCCGAGTAACCCAGCCGCTATCTTGTGTGTAGACCGCATGGTTATGTTCTGCTTACGAGTGCGTAATACCCGTCGCCTTTCTAGCCGCAACTTGAAATGCATAGGGCATATAACAAAATGGAGAAAATGTGGAGCGCCAGCATAGCATGATTTGAACAGCGGGGAGAAAGGGGTTATTTGAGCAATTCTATTGATTTACAGGCGGCTTGCTTCAGGTCAAGAAAAGCGTCCCCGCAGGTGATTCCCGGGGACGCTGGTTAATCAGGTACGCAGACCGCGACCGCGCTCAATCAGGTACCAGGACAGCAGGTAGAACACCGCAATAAACGCCACCAGCACCGTCATGGTCAGCGTCAACGGCACGTCGCTGATGCCCAGGAAGCCATAGCGGAACCCGCTGATCATGTAGACGATCGGGTTCAGTTTGGACACCGCCTGCCAGAACGGCGGCAGCAGCGTCAGCGAGTAAAACACCCCGCCCAGATAGGTCAGCGGCGTCAGCACGAAGGTTGGGATCAGGCTGATGTCGTCAAAGGTCGTGGCAAACACCGCGTTGATCAGCCCCGCCAGCGAAAACAAAATCGCCGTCAGCAGCAGCGTAGCGACAATCACCCACCAGGCATGCACCTGCAACGGCACGAAAAACAGCGAAATCACGGTCACCAGCACGCCAACGCAAATACCGCGCGCTACGCCACCACCGACGTAACCGGCAATCACCACGTGCGTCGGTACCGGCGCCACCAGCAACTCTTCGATATTGCGCTGGAATTTGGCGCTGAAGAACGATGACGCCACATTGGCGTACGAGTTGGTGATCACCGCCATCATAATCAGACCGGGGACGATAAACTGCATGTAATCAAAACCGTGCATTTCCCCAATGCGTGAACCAATCAGGTTGCCGAAGATGATGAAATACAGCGTCATGGTGATCACCGGCGGCACCAGCGTCTGGATCCAGATGCGGGCAAAACGGTTGATCTCTTTGGCCCAGATGCTCTGCAAGGCCACCCAATACAAACGCATCATGCTTTTTCTCCATTACCGTTAACCAGGGTGACAAACAGCTCTTCCAGCCGGTTAGCCTTGTTACGCATGCTCAGTACCTGAACGCCCTGCGCACTGAGCTGAGCAAACAGGCCATTCAGGCCCTGTTCACGCATCACTTCCACTTCCAGCGTTGAAGTGTCCGTCAGGCGATGGCGGTAACCGTCCAGCTTCGGCAACGGGCTTTTCGCCGCCAGATCGAGGATAAAGGTTTCAGACTTCAGCTTGGCCAACAGGCCTTTCATCGAGGTGTTTTCCACCAGTTCACCGTTCTGGATAATGCCGATATTGCGGCACAGCATCTCTGCCTCTTCCAGATAGTGGGTGGTGAGAATGATGGTGGTGCCCTGGGCATTCAGCTCTTTCAGGAAGCCCCACATCGAGCGACGCAGCTCGATATCTACCCCGGCGGTCGGTTCGTCGAGGATCAGCAATTTTGGCTGATGCATCAATGCACGAGCAATCATCAGTCGGCGCTTCATCCCGCCAGATAACATGCGGGCGCGTTCGTCGCGCTTGCCCCACAGATCCAGCTGGGTCAGGTATTTTTCCGCCCGCACCAGTGCCTCACGGCGGGTCACGCCATAGTAGCCGGCCTGATTGACCACAATCTGCATCACGGTTTCAAACGGGTTAAAGTTGAATTCCTGCGGCACCAGCCCGAGTTGGCGTTTGGCGTTGACGATGTCTTTATCGATGTCGTAGCCGAACACCCGCACGCTGCCGGACGTCTTATTGACCAGCGAGCTGATAATGCCGATGGTCGTGGATTTTCCGGCGCCGTTAGGCCCCAGTAAAGCGTAAAAATCCCCCGCCTCGACGTTCAGGTCAATCCCGCGCAATGCCTTGACGCCACCGGCGTAAGTCTTGGTTAGCTGCGCTATTTCCAGTGCATAATTCATAAGTTAAAAAGTACCTTGTGACGATGAGTATGCTGCTGCGTCTTGTAATGAAGGTGATGTTATCATCAGCAGCGTTTTCACTGAGGCAAATCCGTGCGGAAAATTCAGGTTCCATCCCGCCTTACTGTGTAAAAAGTGGCTGAATACCCTCTCGCGTAATTGTTCCGATTTCCAAATTGTGACGCTTGTCCTATATTACCCCAACGCAATCTGTCCGCTACAGGCCTATAACTTCCATGAAAGAAATCGAAAAGCTTATCGCTAATAACCATACCTGGTCAGCTAATATCAGCAAGGAAGACCCGGACTTTTTTGAACGTTTAGCCCAGGCGCAAAAGCCTCGCTTTTTATGGATAGGTTGCTCAGACAGCCGCGTTCCCGCGGAAAGACTGACCGGGCTGGAGCCGGGTGAACTCTTTGTTCACCGTAACGTGGCCAACCTGGTGATTCACACCGATTTAAACTGCCTGTCGGTGGTGCAGTACGCCGTCGACGTACTGGAAGTTGAGCATATCATTATCTGCGGTCACCTGGGCTGCGGTGGTGTAGAAGCCGCGGTTGAGAATCCGGAACTGGGGCTGATCAACAACTGGCTGCTGCACATCCGTGACCTGTGGTACAAGCACAGCTCACTGCTGGGTGAACTGGAGCCGGAACAACGCCTCGACGTCCTCTGTGAAATCAACGTGATTGAGCAGGTCTACAACCTGGGCCATTCAACTATCATGCAGTCAGCATGGAAACGTGGCCAGAAAGTGATGATTCACGGTTGGGTGTACGGCATTCAGGACGGGCGCCTGCGCGATCTTGAAGTGGCCGCCACCAGCCGCGAGAGCCTGGAGATGGGTTATCGCAAGGCAATGGCCACCTTGCAGCAGGATAAGGGTATTTAATCCTGTCAGGGCGCGGCAAACCGCGCCCACCGCATATTACTCGTCCAGCAGCACTACTTTACCGACGTACGGCAAATGGCGATAACGCTGAGCGTAGTCGATGCCGTAACCCACCACGAACTCGTCCGGGATCGGGAAGCCCACGTACTCAACCGGCACTTCGACTTCACGACGTTCAGGCTTGTCCAGCAGGGTGCAAATCGCCAGCGATTTCGGCCCGCGCAGTGCCAGAATTTCACGCACTTTGTTCAGCGTATTGCCGGAGTCAATGATGTCTTCGACGATCAGCACGTCTTTGCCACGGATGTCTTCATCCAAATCCTTGAGGATTTTCACGTCACGGGTAGTGGACATGCCGCTGCCGTAGCTGGAGGCGGTCATAAAGTCGACCTCATGCGGCACTTCAATGGTGCGACACAGATCGGCCATGAACATAAAGGAGCCGCGCAGCAGCCCGACCAGTACCATATCACTGCCGCTATCGCGGTAATCTTCGGTGATCTGGCGGCCAAGTTCGGCGATACGGGTCTTAACTTCCTGCTCGGAAATCATTACTTCTACAGTGTGTTTCATAGGTTTTCAGGTCAGTTGCCGGAAGAAGGGCGCAGAGTTTAGCATAGCCTGAAGCCGCTGGCGACGCGAGTGCGCCGCCAGTTTTTCCCGCGTGGGTTGATCAGTCGGTTACGGTAAAGCCCAGCATCATGCCGGTATCTTCATGTTCCAACAGGTGGCAGTGGGCCATATAGGCATGATCGCTATTGGCCGGGTGATCGAAGCGTACCAGCACTTCACTGCGCCAACCTTCGACCCGCACGGTGTCTTTCCAGCCGCTGCGGTGAGCCGCCGGGGGTTTGCCGTTTTCCGACAGGATGCGGAACTGGGTGCCGTGAATATGGAACGGATGCAGCATCATGTCGCCCTCACCCGAAATGGTCCATTTTTCGTATTTGCCGCGCTTGGCCTCAAACATCGGCTTGGTCATGTCGAAGGCCTTACCGTTGATCATATTGCCATGGCTGAAGTCGAACGGCTTGGCACCCTGATCCATCCCTTTCATATTGCCGTGGTCCATCCCCTTCATACTGCCGTGATCCATGCCTTTCATGCCGGCCATATCACCACCGTCTTTAGGCATGCTGCCGTGATCCATGCTCATGCCGGCCATGGCCTGATGACCGTAACGATCCATCAGCGCCTGCATACCCAGCTTATCCAACTGCGGATTCATCATCAGTTGCAGCCAGCGCTCCTGGATCCCGCTCACCGCCGGTAATGCCGGCAGTTTGACCAGGCTGTCCGGCATGGTCTTGATACCCTGCGCCAGTGAAGGCTGAATATGTAATACCGGCAGCGGCTGGTCGAACGGAGCCAGCGTCATGCCCATCTGTTTAACCGGCAGCGTGACAATATCGAAGGGCTTGCCGTCGGAGGCATCCACCAGCACTTCAAAGCGTTCCCCCATCAGCATCGGCAGTTCGGTCAGCTTGACCGGCTCGGCCAAAAAACCGCCGTCGCTGGCGATCACGTAGAGCGGACGATGATCGCTGGTTGCCAGATTCAATGAACGCGCGTTACAACCGTTGAGGAATCGTAAGCGCAGCCAACCGCGCGGGGCCACATGTCGTGGATACTGGGCGCCATTGGTGAACATGCGGTCACCGAACCAGCCGACTGCAGCACTCATTACGTCCAGTTGGTATTCAATCTGTGCATCTTTACCCAACCGTTTGTCCTGCAGGATCACCGGAATATCATCCTGTCCCCAGGTTTTAGGCAGCGGCAGCTTGCTGCTCTCGTCGTCTTCCAGCAGAACCAGCCCCGCCAAACCCATCATCACCTGATGACCCGTCTTGCCGTGAGTGTGCGGATGGAACCAGCAGGTGGCTGCGGGCTGTTCGACCGTGAATTGCACCCTGCGCGTGGTGCCTGGCTGAATCAGTGCCTGCGGGCCGCCATCAACGTCACCGGGGATTTCCAGGCCGTGCCAATGAACGGTACTGGCCTCCGGCAAGCCATTGCGAATATCCACCGTCACCGGTTTACCGCGTTGCAATCGCACCGCAGGGCCCAATAACGCCCCATTAACTCCCCAGGTTTGGGTCGCCTTGCCCGGCAGCCAGTTCATTTCGCCGGTTTGCAGCGCCAGCGCAATGTTCCCTTGAGCGTCCGGCATCAGCAGTGGCGGGATCGGCAACGCCGGCAGCTCGGCGGCCCACACGCCCCGACTCCACAGAGGTAAAGCACTTGCCGCGCCCAGCGCAGCGGTCAATTTGATAAAATCACGGCGTAACATCGCTGACTCCCTTTTTCAGTGATCGGCACTTAATGCGGCACAAGCTGCACTGCAACTTGAAAGAGTATGGGTATAGATTGATCTGTTCACAGCCTAAACCCTCCCCTTAGCGGAAGGTCAAGCCTTTGCTGCCGGTTATGTTACCTGCAGGTAATAAAATTTGGTGCCTTTACAGGCAAGTGTGATAACGTCTGTGGACAATAAACAGGTCTATTTTCATGATGAAAAAAACAACGTTACTGGTGCTGTTGCTCACCATGCTGGGGTTCTCCAACGCCAGTCTGGCGCTGAATGAGTCTGAAGCGGAAGATCTGGCCGATCTGACGGCGGTCTTTATTTATTTGAAAAATGACTGCGGCTACAACGACTTGCCCAATGCACAAATCAAGCGCGCCATCGTTTATTTCGCTCAGCAAAACCGTTGGGATCTGACCAACTATAATAGTTTTAATATGAAGGCGCTGGGTGAAGACAGCTATCGCGATCTCAGCGGGATCGCCATCCCTACCCCCAACAAGTGCAAATCCCTGGCGCGCGACTCGCTAAGCCTGCTGGCCTACGCCAACTAATCCCCCCGCCTTGCGCTACCTCTGTTTGAAATTCAGCCGTGCATCACCAGGCAGAGTTAGCTATGATGTTGCGCCAATTTTTCATGGCTGTTATTACGGAGTCCCCGCACATGACCCAGAAAGAAATTTGGTATGAAACACTGCATGCCAACTTCGGCCAGTACTTCTCGGTAGAGAACGTGCTGTATCGTGAGAAGACCGAGCATCAGGATTTGGTGATTTTTGAAAACCCGGTTCTGGGGCGCGTGATGGCGCTCGACGGCGTGGTGCAAACCACCGAGCGCGATGAGTTCATTTATCACGAAATGATGACCCACATCCCGCTGCTGGCCCACGGCCAGGCCAGGAAGGTGCTGATCATCGGTGGTGGCGACGGTGCCATGCTGCGCGAAGTCAGCCGCCATCAGGGCGTAGAGCAGATCACTATGGTTGAGATCGACGCCGGCGTGGTCGAATTCTGCCGCCAATATCTGCCAAACCACAATGCCGGTGCTTACGATGACCCACGCTTCAAGCTGGTGATCGACGACGGCGTCAACTTTGTTAATCAGACCGATGAAAAATTCGATGTGATTATCTCTGACTGTACCGATCCCATCGGCCCCGGCGAAAGTCTGTTCACCTCGGCATTCTATGAAGGCTGCGCCCGCTGCCTGAACGACGGCGGCATTTTTGTTGCGCAGAACGGCGTGTGCTTCCTGCAACAAGACGAAGCGGTCAACAGTCACACCAGACTGAGCCAGTACTTCAACGACGTCAGCTTCTATCAGGCGGCGATCCCGACCTATTACGGCGGCATCATGACCTTCGCCTGGGCGAGCCAGGATCCGGCACTGCGCCAGCTTGATCTGCCAACGCTGCAACATCGCTTTCATCAAAGCGGCCTAAACTGTCGTTATTACAACCCGGCAATTCACGCGGGCAGCTTTGCTCTGCCACAGTATTTGCTCGACGCACTGAACGTTTCACGTTAAGCGAGAAGATAAAGGAGGTGAACCAAATTGCATAAGCTAAAACTGCACGGCTTCAACAACCTGACCAAGAGCCTGAGTTTTTGTATTTACGATATTTGTTACGCCAAAACCGCGGACGACCGCGCTGGCTATATCGCCTACATTGACGAACAATACAACGCCAATCGCCTGACCGAGATCCTGAGCGAGACCTGCTCGATCATTGGCGCCAATATTCTGAACATCGCCCGTCAGGACTATGAACCTCAGGGTGCCAGCGTCACCATTCTGGTCAGTGAAGAACCGGTTGATCCGAACGATGTCGATACCTCGGAGCATCCTGGCCCACTGTCAAAAACCGTGGTTGCGCACCTGGACAAGAGCCACATCTGCGTTCACACCTATCCGGAGAGCCATCCGGAAGGCGGTCTGTGCACTTTCCGCGCCGATATCGAAGTGTCGACCTGCGGCGTGATTTCACCGCTTAAAGCGCTGAATTACCTGATCCACCAGTTGGAATCCGACATCGTTACCATGGATTACCGCGTGCGCGGCTTTACCCGCGACGTGAACGGCGTGAAGCATTACATCGATCATGAGATCAACTCGATCCAGAACTTTATGTCTGATGATATGAAGTCGCTGTACCACATGATGGACGTGAATGTTTACCAGGAGAACATCTTCCATACCAAGATGTTGCTGAAGGATTTCGATCTGAAGCACTACCTGTTTAATGCCAAACCGGATGCGCTGAGTGCCGCCGAACGTAAAGAGATTACCGATCTGCTGTGGAAAGAGATGCAGGAAATCTATTACGGCCGCAATATTCCGCATCTGTGATAAGTAACGGGTGCGGCATGCCGCACCCTACGCTTAGTAATTCAGCATAAAAGAACGGTAGGCCTTCAGCACCTGCAGGAAATCTTCGACGCCGCAGAATGAGAGGCTTTCTTCGTCATAATAATTCATCCCCTCCTCCATCTCTTCGCCTTCAAACTCCAGCAGATTGGCACGGATCATCACTTCTTCACCGTCCATCAGCAGCGTGTATTCATGGCCTTCCAATTGCCATTGACGCTCACTGCCTTTCACTTCCGCCGCACCGGCTTCAATGCGATCCAGCAGGTTAAAATCGCCTTTGAGTTCTTCGTTGATCCAGTGGCCAATGACCTCATGCCCCATCGAAAATCTGACGATCACCTGTCCGGTCACGTCACGCAGAAATTCGTAATCCATAGCACGCCCTCCTGAGCCCTTTCTCTTAGTGTAAACATTAATTCATGACTAACTCAGTGAGCGCTCGCAAAGTTGGCAACTGAGAAAAATAAAACGGGAGGCCAAGGCCTCCCGTTAAACAGTTGCGCAATATAGCGACTTAAACAGCGGTTTGGAAGATCACGCCGTCGGCTTTTTCAGTGTACTGACCCAGTTGGTCAAAGTTCAGATAGCGGTAGGTATCCGCCGCAGATTTATCGACCTGTGCCATGTACGTCTGGTACTCGTCCGGCGTTGGCAGACGGCCCAGCAATGAAGCCACCGCCGCCAGTTCTGCAGAAGCCAGATACACGTTAGCGCCAGTACCCAAACGGTTCGGGAAGTTACGGGTAGAGGTGGAAACTACCGTCGCGCCGTCGGCCACACGCGCCTGGTTACCCATGCACAGTGAACAACCCGGGATCTCGATGCGTGCCCCGCTCTTGCCGAATACGCTGTAGTAGCCTTCTTCGGTCAACTGAGCTGCGTCCATCTTGGTTGGCGGAGCCACCCACAGACGGGTCGGCAACTGGCCCTTGTGCTGATCCAGCAACTTACCGGCGGCACGGAAGTGACCGATGTTGGTCATGCAAGAGCCGATGAACACTTCATCAATCTTGCTGTTGGCCACATCAGACAGCAGACGCGCATCATCCGGATCGTTTGGTGCGCACAGGATTGGCTGAGTGATCTCTGCCAGATCGATCTCGATCACCGCAGCGTATTCTGCATCCGCATCGCCTTCCAGCAGTTGCGGATCCGCCAGCCATTTCTGCATGCCCTGGATACGACGCTCCAGCGTACGGCGGTCGCCATAGCCTTCGGAGATCATCCACTTCAGCAGTACGATGTTGGAGTTCAGGTACTCTTCAATCGGTGCCTTATCCAGTTTGATGGTACAACCGGCAGCGGAACGCTCGGCGGAGGCGTCGGTCAGTTCGAACGCCTGCTCAACTTTCAGCTCCGGCAAACCTTCGATTTCCAGAATACGGCCGGAGAAGATGTTCTTCTTGCCCTTCTTCTCAACCGTCAGCAGACCCTGCTGGATAGCGTAGTAAGGGATGGCATGCACCAGGTCGCGCAGCGTGATACCTGGCTGCATTTTACCTTTGAAGCGCACCAGCACCGACTCAGGCATATCCAGCGGCATCACGCCGGTGGCGGCCGCAAAGGCGACCAGGCCTGAACCCGCCGGGAAGGAAATGCCGATCGGGAAACGGGTGTGGGAGTCACCACCGGTACCCACGGTATCCGGCAGCAGCATACGGTTCAGCCAGGAGTGGATAACGCCGTCGCCAGGGCGCAGCGATACGCCACCACGGTTCATGATAAAGTCAGGCAGCGTGTGGTGAGTGGTCACATCAACCGGTTTCGGGTACGCGGCAGTGTGGCAGAACGACTGCATCACCAGATCGGCGGAGAAGCCCAGGCAAGCCAGGTCTTTCAGCTCGTCACGGGTCATCGGACCGGTGGTGTCCTGAGAACCGACGGAGGTCATCTTCGGCTCGCAGTATTCCCCCGGACGCACGCCGGCAACGCCACAGGCGCGGCCAACCATTTTCTGCGCCAGCGAGAAGCCTTTGTTGCTGGCTGCCACTTCTTTGGCAATGCGGAACACATCGCTGTGCGGCAGACCCAAAGATTCGCGCGCTTTGGTGGTCAGGCCACGGCCGATGATCAGTGGGATACGGCCACCGGCGCGCACTTCGTCGAGCAGCACGTCGGTTTTCAGTTCGAAGTTGGCAATCAGTTCACCGGTTTCATGGTTACGCACTTCACCTTTGTACGGGTAAATGTCGATCACATCGCCCATGTTCAGGTCATTAACGTCCACTTCAATCGGCAGTGCACCGGCATCTTCCATGGTGTTGAAGAAGATTGGCGCAATTTTACCGCCCAGTACCACACCGCCGCCGCGCTTGTTAGGCACGTGCGGGATGTCGTCGCCCATAAACCACAGCACCGAGTTGGTGGCGGACTTACGGGAAGAACCGGTACCGACCACGTCACCGACGTAGGCCAGTGGGAAGCCTTTTTTGTTAAGCAGTTCGATTTGCTTGATCGGGCCAACGCTGCCCGGCTGATCCGGCACTATGCCTTCACGTTCGTTTTTCAGCATCGCCAGGGCGTGCAGCGGGATATCCGGGCGCGACCAGGCATCCGGTGCCGGTGACAGATCATCGGTATTGGTTTCGCCGGTGACTTTGAACACGGTAACGGTGATTTTTTCCGCCAACTGCGGACGTGACAGATACCACTCGGCATCGGCCCAGGACTGCATAATCTGTTTGGCGTGTGGGTTACCCGCCTTGGCTTTCTCTTCCACGTCGTAGAAGTTATCAAACATCAGCAGCGTATGGGACAGCGCTTTGGCGGCAATCGCAGCCAATTTTTCGTTATCCAGCGCGTCAATCAGCGGATGAATGTTATAGCCGCCCTGCATGGTGCCCAGCAGTTCAATGGCTTTCTCAGGGGTAATCAGGGGAGAGGTTGCTTCGCCTTTGGCGATGGCTGCCAGGAAACCTGCTTTCACATAGGCGGCTTCGTCGACGCCTGGGGGTACACGGTTAATCAGCAGGTCTAACAGGAATTCTTCTTCGCCTTTTGGCGGATTCTTTAATGATTCAACCAGCGCTGCCATTTGGGTGGCGTCTAACGGCTTAGGGACGATGCCCTCTGCAGCACGCTCGGCTACGTGCTTACGGTATTCTTCTAGCACGACATTCTCCTCGCTCTCATTGTCATTTATTGTGCCTGGCGTTTATACCCGTCGTCTTTAAAGCCGTAGGGTATATATTTTCAAACCGGGTTTAGCGCACGGTGTTGATGCCATTGATCCTGACGGGGCACTGCTGTCGATGTCCTGGACTGTAAGTTACAGTGCCCGGTTCCGCTCAGCCAGCATATCAGGATTTGAATTGGTTGTTAATTCGTTCACATAAAAGCAACATTAAATCTTTGCTGAATCGTTGAGTACAGTGTAATCGGCTGCGGTACAGGCCAGCCGGGGTGTGGTAAGCAATACGATTTAGCCTGACGAGCACAACACAATAGCCATACATTTACAATGGTTACTGTTTGTGAAGATCAAAAGTTGAGAGCCGGAGACACAAAAAAACCGCCGTAAAGGCGGTTCTTTTGTTCCGTTCGGTGTTAGCAGGCACCTCACGGGTTTCTTACATCGTTAAAGAACGATACAAGCGCTACCGAGCCAAAGCATTGTGCGCAACATCGTTCAAAAAATCAACTAAACAATGTTATCACTGCTGTTTTTAGGTACTCTCTCGATGGGTCTGTTCTGCCGGTTTAGCAGCCGGTCATCGGGCTTGAGAACAGTGCTGCAACTACTGCGATACAGGCGCTACCGAGCGCTTGTTCCGCCGGGATTTTTCCGGTGAAGTCGCGGTGGTCGTGGTTCCACAGGGATCGCGCAATGAAAGGGAGTTCTATGTTTATCCTGCTCATTGTACTGGGATCGGCGTTTGGCGTGAGCAAAGGGGGTTGGTCGGTTAACGGTAACAACCTGACGCTGAATGTGATATTCCAGAACAAGTAAGCTACTGGCCGCTCACTGAGCGGCCTTTTACTGAACGTCATCCATAAAAAAACGGCCCCTTTTCAGGAGCCGCTTATCAACCGTTCAAACCAGCAGAATTACTTCTTCTTGGCTTTCGGGTTAGGCAAGTCGGTGATGCTGCCTTCGTAGATCTCAGCCGCCAAACCTACAGATTCGTGCAGGGTTGGGTGAGCATGGATAGTCAGCGCGATGTCTTCTGCGTCACAACCCATCTCGATAGCCAGACCGATCTCACCCAGCAGCTCGCCGCCGTTGGTGCCGACAATCGCGCCACCGATGATACGGTGAGTTTCTTTGTCGAAGATCAGTTTGGTCATGCCGTCTGCACAATCGGAAGCGATAGCACGGCCGGAAGCTGCCCACGGGAAGGTGGAAGTTTCGTAGCTGATGCCTTTCTCTTTCGCTTCTTTCTCGGTCAGACCCACCCAGGCAACTTCCGGCTCGGTGTACGCGATCGATGGGATCACTTTCGGGTCGAAGTAGTGCTTCATGCCGGCGATAACTTCAGCGGCAACGTGGCCTTCATGCACGCCTTTGTGCGCCAGCATCGGTTGACCGACGATGTCGCCGATAGCGAAGATGTGCGGCACGTTGGTGCGCAGCTGTTTGTCGACGTTGATGAAGCCACGCTCGTCAACTTCAACACCGGCTTTACCCGCTTCCAGCAGTTTGCCGTTCGGCACACGACCGATAGCCACCAGCACCGCGTCGTAACGCTGTGGTTCTGCAGGCGCTTTTTTGCCTTCCATAGTGACGTAGATGCCGTCTTCTTTGGCTTCTACCGCGGTCACTTTGGTTTCCAGCATCAGGTTGAACTGCTTGCTGATGCGTTTGGTGAAGACTTTCACCACGTCTTTGTCAGCAGCCGGGATCACCTGGTCAAACATTTCGACCACGTCAATCTGTGAACCCAACGCATGGTATACGGTGCCCATTTCCAGGCCGATGATGCCGCCGCCCATAACCAGCAGACGCTCTGGGACAGTTTTCAGTTCCAGTGCATCGGTAGAGTCCCACACGCGTGGGTCTTCATGAGGAATGAATGGCAGTTGGATCGGACGGGAACCTGCGGCAATGATGGCATTGTCGAAGTTGATGGTGGTTGGGCCATTTTCGCCTTCAACAACCAGGGTGTTAGCGCCGGTGAACTTGCCCAGGCCGTTAACCACTTTCACTTTACGGCCTTTAGCCATACCAGCCAGACCGCCGGTCAGCTGATTGATGACTTTTTCTTTCCAGACGCGCACTTTGTCGATGTCAGTTTTCGGCTCGCCGAAAACGATGCCGTGTTCGGCCAGCGCTTTGGCTTCTTCGATCACTTTGGCAACGTGCAACAGGGCTTTGGAAGGAATACATCCCACGTTCAGGCAAACCCCGCCCAGAGTGGAATAACGTTCAACCAGAACGGTTTCAAGACCTAAGTCAGCGCAACGAAAGGCTGCAGAGTAACCTGCCGGGCCCGCCCCAAGTACCACGACCTGAGTTTTAATTTCAGTACTCATCATGACCTCTTAATTGATTGTCCGGCGGGTCAGACGTCATTTTTATAGCTAATCGATCTCATAACGCCCTTCATCCACCGGGACGCTTACACCGACAGCAGTTTACAGAATTGTTAATAATCTGCAAAGCGTGTTCGAGTGACCCGTGTCTCAACAATTTTGTCGAGTCGTGCAAAAACCGACAAAACTGCTACTGAAGCGATAAGGGCGCAGCATGCTGCGCCCTTTTTTCATTACATCACCATACGGCGGATGTCTGCCAGCATGTTGTTGATGATGGTAATAAAGCGCGCACCATCTGCACCGTCAATCACACGGTGGTCGAAGGAGAGCGACATTGGCATCATCAGACGCGGCACGAACTCTTTACCGTTCCAGACCGGCTCCATAGCAGACTTGGAGACGCCCAGAATGGCCACTTCCGGTGCATTCACAATCGGTGCGAAGTGAGTCGTCCCGATACCGCCCAGGCTAGAGATGGTGAAACACCCACCCTGCATTTCGCCTGCGGTCAGCTTGCCGTCACGAGCTTTTTTGGAGATAGCCATCAGTTCGCGGGACAGTTCGGTGATGCTCTTCTTGTTCACATCCTTGAACACTGGAACCACCAGACCGTTTGGCGTATCAACCGCCACACCCACGTTGATGTATTTTTTCAGCGTCAGCTTCTGGCCATCTTCGGACAGAGAGCTGTTGAAGCGTGGCATCTGCTCCAGAGCAGCGGCAACGGCTTTCATGATGAACACCACCGGGGTGAACTTCACATCCAGCTTACGCTTGGCCGCTTCTTCGTTCTGTTGCTTGCGGAAAGCTTCCAGATCGGTGATATCGGTTTTGTCGAAGTGAGTCACGTGCGGGATCATCACCCAGTTACGGCTCAGGTTGGCACCAGAGATTTTCTGGATACGACCCAGTTCAACTTCTTCGATCTCACCGAACTTGCTGAAGTCCACTTTCGGCCATGGCAGCATGCCTGGCAGACCGCCACCGGCAGCAGCAGCCGGAGCCGCTTCTGCACGTTTGACCGCGTCTTTCACGTAAGTCTGAACGTCTTCGCGCAGGATGCGGCCTTTACGACCGGTGCCTTTCACTTTCGCCAGGTTTACGCCGAATTCACGCGCCAGACGGCGGATGACCGGGGTAGCGTGCACATAAGCGTCGTTCTCAGCGAACTCGCCTTTGGCAGCCGGTGCAGCCTGTTGGGCCGGTGCAGAACTTGCAGCCGGAGCCGGTGCAGCTTCTGCTTTTTGGGCAGGAGCGGCAGCAGGCGCAGCGCCTTCTACTTCGAAGACCATGATCAGGGAACCGGTTTTTACTTTATCGCCGGCGCTGATTTTGATTTCTTTCACGGTACCTGCGAACGGTGCCGGCACTTCCATAGAAGCCTTGTCACCTTCAACGGTGATCAGTGACTGCTCAGCGGCAACTTTGTCGCCCACTTTAACCATCACTTCTGTGACTTCTACTTCGTCGCCGCCGATGTCCGGTACTGCAACGTCTTTGGCAGCAGAAGCCGCCGGTGCCGCTGGGGCAGCCGGTGCTTGTGCCGCAGCCGGAGCAGCAGCAGAAGCGGCGCCAGCCACTTCGAACACCATGATCATAGAACCGGTGGTGACTTTGTCGCCGGTGGCGATTTTGATCTCTTTCACGGTACCTGCGAACGGTGCCGGCACTTCCATTGAAGCCTTGTCGCCTTCAACGGTGATCAGGGACTGCTCGGCTTCCACCTTGTCGCCCACTTTCACCAGGATCTCGGTCACTTCAACTTCGTCAGCGCCGATGTCCGGTACCGCAACGTCTTTGGCAGCAGCGGCAGCCGGTGCAGCAGCAGGTGCTGCGGCCGGTTTTTCTTCAGCCTTGGCTGCTGGTGCGGCCTGAGCCGCCCCTTCTGCTTCAAAGATCATCAGCAGTTTGCCGGTTTCGGTTTTATCACCGACGGAAACCTTGATTTCTTTAACCACACCCGCCTGCGGGGATGGGACTTCCATGGAAGCTTTATCACCTTCAACGGTGATCAGCGATTGTTCAGCTTCAACTTTATCGCCCACTTTCACCAGAATTTCGGTGATTTCCACTTCGTCTGCACCGATGTCCGGTACTTTAATTTCGATAGACATTCTTCAGTACCTCTTATGCCAGACGCGGGTTAACTTTTTCTGGGTTGATGTCGAATTTCTTAATCGCATCAGCTACCACAGAAGCTTCAATTTCACCGCGTTTAGCCAGTTCACCCAGTGCAGCAACCACAACGTAAGAAGCATCAACTTCAAAGTGGTGGCGCAGGTTTTCGCGGCTGTCTGAACGACCGAAGCCGTCAGTACCCAGAACGCGATAGTCGCTGGCTGGAACGTAAGTACGAACCTGTTCTGCGAACAGTTTCATGTAGTCGGTAGACGCAACCGCCGGCGCTTCGTTCATCACCTGAGCGATGTAAGGTACGCGCGGAGTTTCGGTTGGGTGCAGCATGTTCCAACGCTCACAATCCTGGCCATCACGCGCCAGTTCAGTGAAGGAGGTCACGCTGTAGATGTCAGAACCCACGCCGTAATCGTCAGCCAGGATCTTCGCCGCATCACGAACGTGACGCAGGATAGAACCTGAACCCAGCAACTGAACCTTGCCTTTGCTGCCTGCCAGAGTGTCCAGCTTGTAGATACCTTTACGGATACCTTCTTCTGCACCCTGCGGCATAGCCGGCATATGGTAGTTTTCGTTCAGCGTGGTGATGTAGTAGTAGACGTTTTCTTGCGCATCACCGTACATGCGAACCAGACCGTCGTGCATGATCACTGCCACTTCGTACGCGTAAGCTGGATCGTAAGAGATACAGTTAGGAATAGTCAGGGACTGGATGTGGCTGTGGCCGTCTTCGTGCTGCAGACCTTCACCGTTCAGGGTGGTACGGCCTGAAGTACCGCCTACCAGGAAGCCGCGCGCCTGTTGGTCGCCCGCTGCCCAGCACAGATCACCGATACGCTGGAAACCGAACATCGAATAGTAGATGTAGAACGGGATCATTGGCAGATTGTTGGTGCTGTAGGAAGTCGCTGCGGCCAACCATGAAGAGGCTGCGCCCAGTTCGTTGATACCTTCCTGCAGGATCTGGCCTTTCTCGTCTTCTTTGTAGTAAGCAACCTGCTCACGGTCCTGCGGAGTGTACTGCTGGCCGTTCGGGCTGTAGATACCGATCTGACGGAACAGACCTTCCATCCCGAAGGTACGAGCTTCGTCGGCAATGATTGGAACCAGGCGATCTTTGATCGACTTGTTCTTCAGCATCACGTTCAGGGCACGCACAAAGGCGATGGTGGTAGAAATTTCTTTGTTCTGCTCTTCCAGCAAGGAGCTGAAGTCTGCCAGAGCCGGCATTTCCAGCTTCTCGGTGAACTTCGGCATACGGGTAGGCACATAGCCTGCCAGTGCCTGACGGCGTTCATGCAGGTATTTGTACTCTTCGGAATCTTTCTCGAAGGTGACGTACGGCAGTTTTTCGATGTCAGCATCGGCAACCGGCACGTTGAAACGATCGCGGAAGTGGTGAACCCCTTCCATGTTCATTTTCTTCACCTGGTGAGCAATGTTTTTACCTTCCGCGGTTTCACCCATGCCGTAACCTTTGATGGTATGGGCCAGGATAACGGTTGGTTTGCCTTGGGTGTCCTGCGCTTTTTTCAGTGCAGCAAAGACTTTCTTCGGATCGTGACCGCCACGGTTCAGCGCCCAGATCTCTTCGTCGGTCATATCTTTGACCAGCGCAGCCGTTTCCGGGAAGCGACCGAAGAAGTGCTCACGTACGTAAGCGCCGTCTTTGGATTTGAAGGTCTGGTAGTCGCCGTCCAGGGTTTCGTTCATCAGCTGGATCAGCTTGCCGCTGGTATCTTTACGCAGCAGTTCATCCCAACGACCACCCCAGATCACTTTCAGTACCTGCCAGCCTGCGCCAGCGAAGATGCCTTCCAGCTCATTGATGATCTTGCCGTTACCGGTAACCGGGCCGTCCAGACGCTGCAGGTTGCAGTTGATGACGAAGACCAGGTTGTCCAGCTTCTCACGGGTAGCGATGGTGATCGCGCCCTTGGATTCCGGCTCATCCATCTCGCCGTCGCCCAGGAAGGCATAAACGGTTTGAGCAGAGGTGTTCTTCAGGCCACGGTGTTCCAGATATTTCAGGAACTTCGCTTGATAAATGGCGCTGATTGGGCCCAGGCCCATAGAAACGGTCGGGAACTGCCAGAATTCCGGCATCAGTTTAGGATGCGGGTAAGAGGACAGGCCTTTGCCGTGAACTTCCTGACGGAAGTTATTCATTTGGTCTTCGGTCAAGCGGCCTTCAAGGAAGGCACGTGCGTAAACGCCCGGAGAGATGTGGCCCTGGAAGTAAACCAGATCGCCGCCATCTTGTTCGGTGCGTGCACGGAAGAAGTGGTTGAAGCAGACTTCATAGAAGGTCGCAGAAGATTGGAAGGAAGCCATGTGGCCGCCCAGATCCAGATCTTTTTTGGAAGCACGAAGAACGGTCATTACCGCATTCCAGCGAATAGCGCTGCGGATACGACGCTCAAGATCCAGGTTACCAGGGTAAGCAGGTTCGTCTTCCACCGCGATGGTGTTGACGTAGTTGTGAGCCGCAGCACCGGCTGCAACGCTAACACCGCCTTTACGGGCTTCACCCAGAACCTGATCAATCAGAAACTGAGCTCGCTCAACACCCTCTTCACGGATGACCGATTCGATCGCCTGCAGCCAGTCGCGGGTTTCGATCGGATCCACGTCATTGTTTAAACGTTCTGACATGGTGGTATTCCTTATCTGTCTAATGGTTTGTTTTGGAGCCTGTCTTCCTGTGTTCTGAGACAAAACACACGAAGACAGGCCCATCAGTTTAGTTGCCGCTTACTTAAATGCTTAATTAAGCACTTCGAACGCAAACCCCGCAGGCTGGTGTGCCCTGAAGAGAACCGCTCTTAATCCTTGCGTTGCTGGAGACGCCGCAGCGATCTCTCGCGTCGGGTATGCTCCCGACTGAGATCCAGCAAGATTTCCTCGATAAACGCCAAATGGCGGTGCGAGGCTTCACGAGCTTTTTCTGGCTCGCGTGCCACAATCGCCTCAAAAATTCCGGCGCGGTGGCTGCTCACTTTTGCCAACATCTCACGGCGCGAGTAGAGCAATTCAAAGTTCTGACGCACGTTCTGTTCCAGCATCGGCCCCATACAGCGCAGCAGGTGCAGTAACACAACGTTGTGGGCAGCTTCGGTCACGGCGATTTGGTATTGCATGACCGCGTCGGCTTCGGCGTCGAGATCGCCGCTGTCCTGGGCCTGCTGAATCAGCATATGGCAATCGCGGATGCGTGCCAGATCTTCGTCGGTACCGCGCAATGCCGCGTAATAGGCAGCAATGCCTTCGAGAGCATGACGGGTTTCCAACAGATCGAATTGTGATTCAGGATGGTCGGCCAGCAGTTCAGCCAGCGGATCGCTAAAGCTCTGCCACAGATTAGTTTGTACAAAGGTGCCACCGCCCTGACGGCGCAGGAGCAGCCCTTTGGCTTCCAGGCGCTGGATAGCCTCTCTCAGAGAAGGGCGGGAAACATCAAATTGTTTCGCCAGTTCACGCTCCGGGGGCAGTTTTTCGCCTGGACGCAGTGTTCCCTCGAGGATCAGATGTTCGAGCTGCTGCTCGATAACGTCTGACAACTTGGGTTGGCGGATTTTGCTGTAGGCCATGGGTGATTTCTTCTCTGCGAATGGCGCGGAGTCAATTGGTAATACCAATTTCAAAAACGTGACGGTAAAGTAACAAAGTATTCACCTCCTGTCCATATGGGCCTTGATCGAAATCAGGTTACCCGCACATTTTAACACCTCAATACCAGACCTGCTGCAAACCGCTAACGCACGCTTGGTAATACCATTTACGAGGTAGGTTTTTGATTTAACTTTTGCGAAACCTGCCGTCAGGCAGACTGAAGCATCTAAGGCAGAGTTTTATTGCATGTTTATTAAGCTTAAATGAATGGCTATTTTCGTCGCATAAGATGCCTTTAATCGGTTAATACTTCGCCATCCCCCCACCGTCAGAGCTAAATTATTTTTGCGCATTATGTGAGTTAATGCTTATTTCATGCATTGAATCCCCCCTGTCGTCACACAACCCGCATTTTGTTTCCTAAACTGCTGAAATCTTAATCACTCACCACATAAAGCAGGTGCAAACTGGCGCACATAACATTATTCTTTGCCAAACGGTAGCGGCTCCGTGGAATTAATAGATATAACGCCGTAAATAAAACAAAACACACATCGTAACCACTGCTTTACAGCATGTGAGTAATTCTGCAACGACAGAGGGTTTCATTGATGGATGGTCAACAGCATGATGGCGACCAGCTGAAACGCGGCCTTAAAAACCGCCATATTCAGCTTATTGCACTAGGGGGCGCTATTGGTACCGGGCTATTTCTCGGCATCGCGCAAACAATAAAGATGGCCGGCCCTTCGGTCATTCTCGGTTATGCCATTGGCGGCTTTATCGCATTTCTGATCATGCGCCAACTGGGTGAAATGGTGGTCGAAGAGCCGGTGGCCGGTTCCTTTAGTCACTTCGCCTATAAATACTGGGGCAACTTCGCCGGCTTCGCTTCCGGCTGGAACTACTGGGTGCTGTACGTCCTGGTTGCCATGGCGGAACTGACCGCGGTAGGGATCTATGTGCAGTACTGGTGGCCGGAGATCCCGACCTGGGTATCGGCAGCCGTATTCTTCCTGGCGATTAATGCCATCAACCTGGCGAACGTGAAGGTGTATGGCGAGATGGAGTTCTGGTTCGCCATCATCAAGGTAGTGGCGATTATCGGCATGATCGTGTTCGGTGCCTACCTGCTGTTCAGCGGCATGGGCGGCCCGGAAGCCACCGTGACCAATCTGTGGGCGCAGGGCGGGTTCTTCCCGAACGGCGTCATGGGACTGGTGATGGCGATGGCGGTGATCATGTTCTCCTTTGGTGGACTGGAGTTGGTGGGCATCACCGCGGCAGAAGCCGACAATCCGCAGAAAAGCATTCCCAAAGCCACCAATCAGGTGATCTACCGTATTCTGCTGTTCTATATCGGTTCACTGACCATTCTGTTGTCGCTGTACCCGTGGGGCAAAGTGGTTGAAGGCGGTAGCCCGTTCGTACTGATCTTCCACGCGCTGAACAGCAACCTGGTTGCAACGGTGCTGAACGTGGTGGTGTTGACCGCCGCGCTGTCGGTATACAACAGCTGCGTCTACTGCAACAGCCGCATGCTGTACGGCCTGGCAAAGCAGGGCAACGGGCCGAAAAGCCTGCTGAAAGTCGACGGTCGCGGCGTCCCTGTCATTGCGATTGCCGTCTCCGCCACTGCCACGGCGTTCTGCGTACTGATTAACTACCTGATCCCTGGCCGTGCCTTCGAACTGCTGATGGCATTGGTGGTGTCGGCACTGGTGATCAACTGGGCAATGATCAGCCTGGCGCACCTGAAGTTCCGCGCCGCCAAGAACCGCGAAGGCGTTGAACCGAAGTTCAAGGCCTTCTGGTATCCGTTCAGCAACTATCTGTGTCTGGTATTTATGGCCGCGATCCTGGTGATTATGTACCTGACGCCGGGCATTCAAATCTCGGTGTTATTGATTCCGGTTTGGGTCGCCATTTTAGGCATCGGCTATGCCGTTAAACAGCGCAGCCAGCGTGCCGTAAACGCAGCCGGCCGCGGTTAATTAACAAAAAAAACAAGGCCCGCAGTGCAAACTGTGGGCCTTTTTATTGCCGCTCTATTCTGCAAGCTGGCTCACAGTTTCCCCGCCACGGTTGATTTGTCCATCTCTACAACCATTCACTTCTGATAACTCGCCGCCAACCGGGACAATAATCGTTGCCACTCAGTCAGACTTTGCCGGTGCGGAGAAAATGTCCATGAAGAGCAACGCCCTATCAATAAAAGAAAAAATTGGCTACGGCATGGGAGATGCCGGCTGCAACATGATCGGCGGCGCGATTATGCTGTTTCTCAACTATTTCTATACCGATATCTACGGTCTGACTCCCGCATTGGTCGGCGTGCTGCTGCTGTCAGTCCGCGTGCTGGATGCCATCACCGATCCGATTATGGGCGCCATAGCCGATCGCACCCAAAGCCGTTGGGGCCGCTTTCGCCCCTGGTTGCTGTGGATCTCCCTGCCGTATGTATTATTCAGCGTGTTGATGTTTACAACGCCGGAATGGAGCTACAACAGTAAAGTGGTCTACGCCTTCGCCACTTACTTCCTGATGTCGCTGACCTACACGGCAATCAATATCCCCTACTGTTCGCTGGGCGGCGTGATTACTGCCGATCCGCACGAACGGGTCTCCTGTCAGTCCTACCGGTTTATCCTGGTCGGCATCGCTACCCTGATCCTGTCCCTGACGCTGTTGCCCATGGCCGAATGGTTTGGCGGCGCAAACAAGGCGCGTGGCTATCAGATGGCAATGGGTGTACTGGCACTGATTGCCCTGTTCATGTTTCTATTCTGCTTTGCTACGGTTAAAGAACGCATACGTCCGGCAGTGCCAACCCATGACGCCCTTAAATCCGATCTGAGAGACGTATGGAAAAACGATCAGTGGGTGCGCATTCTGCTGCTGACGTTTTGCAACGTCTGCCCCGGTTTTATCCGCATGGCCGCCACCATGTATTACGTCACCTATGTCATGCAACAATCCGCCTCCTTCGCCAGCCTGTTTATCGCGCTGGGCGTAGTGGGCATGATGGTTGGCAGCGCGTTGGCCAAGCCCTTGACCGATCGCTTCTGCAAACTGAAAGTGTTCTTCTGGACCAATATTTTGCTGGCGGCGTTTTCGTGCGGCTTTTATTTCCTCAACCCTCAGGTTACTTCGCTGATAGTCGCCGCCTATTTCCTGCTGAATATCCTGCATCAGATCCCTTCGCCGCTGCACTGGTCGTTAATGGCCGACGTGGACGATTACGGCGAATGGAAAACCGGCAAGCGCATCACCGGCATCAGTTTTTCCGGCAACCTGTTCTTCCTTAAAGTCGGGCTGGCGGTGGCCGGTGCCATGGTGGGCTTCCTGATGTCGTTGTCCGGCTATCAGGCGGATGCGGCCAGCCAAAGCGCCGGAGCACTTAACAGCATCGTGCTGTTGTTCACCGTGATCCCCGGTATCGGATATCTGATCACTGCCGGCGTGGTACGCCTGCTGAAGGTTGATCGCCAACTGATGCGCCAGATTCAGATCGACCTGGAAAAGCGACGCATTAATTACCGCGAGCTAACCGACTACTCTGAACAGCAACTAAAAACCCGAACCCCGTAAGGAGCCTGCGATGCGCGACTACCCTAATCCCTTGATTGAACAGCGGGCCGACCCATTTGTTCTGCGCCACAGCGATGGCTATTACTACTTCACCGCCTCGGTACCGGAATATGACCGGTTAGAACTTCGGCGCGCGCGTAGCCTCAGCGAACTGGCGCAAGCCAGCCCGACGGTGGTGTGGCGAAAACCACAGCAGGGGCCAATGAGCCATTTGATCTGGGCGCCGGAACTGCACTTTATTAACGGCAAATGGTATTTATACTTTGCCGCAGCCCATAGCCCGGAGATTGCCAATGGCCTGTTCCAGCACCGAATGTTTGCTCTGGAATGCAGTGCAGCCAACCCACTGACCGGAGAGTGGGAGGAAAAAGGTCGAATTTACACCCATATCGACAGTTTCTCCCTCGACGCCACCCATTTTGAACATCGTGGCCAACACTATTATCTCTGGGCGCAGAAGGATCCAACGATCCCCGGCAACTCCAACCTGTATCTGGCCGAGATGGAGGATCCCTGGACGCTGAAGGGCCGACCGGTGATGCTCAGCCAACCGGAACTCCCTTGGGAAACCGTCGGGTTCTCGGTCAATGAAGGGCCGGCGGTGATCACCCATGGCCAGAAGATATTTATCAGTTACTCCGCCAGCGCGACCGACGAGAACTATTGCCTCGGCCTGCTGTGGGCCGATATCGACAGCGACATTACCGATGCCACCCAATGGCATAAGCTCGACCAGCCCGTGTTTCGCACCAGCGTAAAAAACCGCCAGTTCGGCCCTGGGCACAACAGCTTTACCCTGGATGAACAGGGGCAAGATATTTTGGTTTACCATGCGCGTAATTACACAGAGATCGAGGGGGATCCGCTCTATGACCCAAATCGTCATACACGGATTAAACCGCTGGAATGGGATGAGGAAGGAATGCCGGTATTGGGTGAACCCCCGGCAGATAATCGTTAATAAAAAATGGCTCGGTATACCGAGCCATTTTTTCATTGAACCTTACTTACGCAGCGCTTTCACCTGCTCAGCCGTCACATCCGCCGGCAACCCGCCCCAGGTCACACGCAGATAGTTCACCAGCTCCGCCACCTGTGCATCATCGAGTCGTTCGCCAAAGGCCGGCATACTCTGCATGCTCTCGCCGTTAGGGAATTGCTGTGCCGGTAAACCGTCCAGTATCGAGACAATCAGGTTTTTAGCGTCCGGTTGGCGCAGCGTAGCGTTATCACGCATCGCGACCGCCACATGAGGCTTACCCTGGCCTTCACGCGCATGACAACCGGAGCACTGATCCTGATAGCTGATGCGCCCGGCATCGCTGCCCTGACCGATTTTAACCGGCACAGCCGCCGGCGGCTGCTCACCCATCAGATAGGTCGCCAGCGCCTGGTGGTCTTCCGGTGTCAGATGACGGGTGCTGAGATCCACCACCATATGCATCTCGCTAAAGGCGGAGCCCTGCGGCGCCAAACCGGTGGAGAGGAAACGGTTCAGATCCTCCGGCGTCCAGCCACGCTGTGCCAACCCGTGCGGAGTGATATTCGGTGCCATAAAGCGCCCAAGATCACCGCCCTGCATAGGTTTACTCAGATCCATTTGCCCCAGCATACCGCGTGGCGTGTGGCATTCCCCACAGTGGCCCAGCGTATCCGCCAGATAACGACCGCGTTGCCACTGCGCCGAAGCCCCCTGCGAACTGGCCGGCAGCGGATCCTGACTACGGAACAACAGATTCCAGCCAATCAGCGCCATGCGCTGGTTAAACGGGAACGGCATGGCGTTTTCCGGAATGGCAACATCCACCGCCGGACGGGTCATCAGATAGGCATAGATGTCATCGGCATCCTGACGCGACATCCCTTTATACGAGGTATAAGGCATCGCCGGATACAGATGACGGCCACCCGGTGCCACACCCTGAGTCACCGCCAGGAAGAAGTCGTCCTTGGTCCAGCGACCAATCCCCTGATCGGCCGAAGGCGTCAGGTTACTGCCATAGATAGTGCCGAACGGCGTATCCAGCGGATAACCACCGGCCATTGGCGCGCCACCACTGGCGGTATGACAGGCGGCGCAGTCGGCGGCCTGAGCCAGATAGCGGCCCCGGGCAACCTGTTCCGTGCTGGCGGTGACCTTCTGTACCGGGCCGTCGTAATGGCGATTTTCACGCCACCACAGCACGGCGATGACAATAATCACCACCAGCAGGATCAGCAGTGCGAGACGTTTTTTCATTGCGCCGTCTCCTTCACCAGACCTGGGGTTTTCAGCACCACGTCGCGTACCGCTTCGTAGTAACGCACATAGCCGGTACAGCGGCAGATATGGCTGTCCAGCGCCTGTTCAATCGCACTTTCCAGCTGATCGCGGGCAATCGGCTCCCGCTTGAGTTTCTCGACAAAAATAGTGGCGGCGTTAACAAAGCCCGGCGTGCAGTAACCGCACTGGAAGCTGTAATGCTCCAGGAAAGCCTGCTGGATCGGCGAAAGCTCGACCACTTCGCCCTGCTCATCCACCTTGGCGTGGCCTTCGACGGTACGCACTTTCTTGCCGCTGAAGAAATGCGCGCCGGTGATACAGGTACGCACTTCCTCACTGGTGCCGCTCGGGTGATCGACAATCGCCACGCAGGCGTGGCAGATCCCCTGCCCGCAACCAAGACGTGAGCCGGTCAGGTCGAGGTACTCGTGCAGGAAGTCGATCATCATCAGCCCTTCCGGCACTTCGATCGGGCCGTACTGCTTTTCATTGATGGTCAGGGAAATTGGCTGGGTTTTAATGCTCATTGTAATACCTCACGAATATTTTCTGCACGAACGGGCAAATCACGGAAACGGTGGCCGGTAGCGTCGGCGATAGCGTTAACCAGTGCCGCCACTACCGGGATCATCACCACTTCGGCCATGCCTTTGGGTGGATCGGTTTCCGACAGCGCGGGCAGGATGTCATCGGTCTGTTTCCAGACCGCCACATCGCTGGCGCGCGGCAGGTGGTAACGGTTAAAGTTCCAGGTACCGTTACCGGGCCCGTCTTCGTACAGCGGTAAATATTCGTGCAGCGCATGGCCAATCCCCATCGCCAGGCCACCCTGCAATTGGCCGGAAACCAGTTCCGGCACAATCAGGTTGCCGCACTCCATGATTGAATGGTGGTTCAGCAGTTCCACCTGACCGGTAGCGATATCCACCGCCACTTCCGCCAGGGTCCCGACGGCGCTGTAATAGGTGACCGCCGCGTTATTGCGTTGGGTCGGTGGATAGTAGGCCTGGCTGCGCGGCAAGGTTTTAAACTCACCATTGGCATTGCGCACCGCCAACCCGTCAATCGGCAGACGCTCGCTTTTGCCGCTCAGGGTGAAGTCCGCTTCCGCCCACTGCCAGCGGTTAAATACGTGTACCGCTGCACCGGTGATACCGCCCATCTGGTAGGCTTGTTTCGCCAGCCGCTCCAGGCTCAGCACTTCCATGCCGGCCGCGGTCAGGCCGCCTTCTACCCAGCGGGCGTCTTCTCTGCGCACTACCAATGGCGCAGCCTGGCCGCCACCGGGGCCGGATTGCCAAATAGCCATCGCCGCCGGCCACAGGCCGTGATCGAATATCAGCCGCGCCGCTTCACGCGTGCTGTGGGAGAAGTAAAATGCCGAGTTGCTGGCGCTGGACGGTGAGCAATAGCTTGGCGTCCAGGCCGGGTTGGCCTGCAACTTGTCCTGTTCGGCCTGCGACATGATGTAAGGATCGCCGCTGGTGACCATCGGCAGTACCGACCAGTCGGTCACCGAGAAGTGCGCCTCATCCGCCGGTTTACCCAGCCACTGTGCGCACAGCACCGATTGTGAGGTCGACATGCCGGTTCCCATTTCGGCACCGCTGTGATGCAGCATGATGCGCCCGTCTTCCCCCAGCTCGACGCGGGCAAACGAGGTCTCAGCCCCGGTGCCGAAGTCTTTTTGCACGCAGCCAAAGCCGACGCCATAACGTTTACCCGGGTGCTTGCTCTCAAACTCCGCCTTGCGCTGGGCACGTTGCAGCCACATCTCATGCCTGGCTGCCTTTTCCAACACTTCATCGGCACGAATGGCCCCGGCCGGGATAGCGCCCTGGGTATTTTTCATGCCGGATTTCAGCACGTTGCGCAAACGGAATTCGATCGGGTCGATCTTCAGCTCGGCAGCCAGTTCATCCACCATCATCTCGGTAGCGGCCATGCTTTGCAGCGTGCCGTAGCCGCGTGCCGAACCGGCATCAATGGCGCGCGAAGCCAACCCCACCGATGACAAATCGCTTTTCGGGAAGTAGTAAATCGACTGTGCCGCCGTCGCCGCCACCATCACCACCGACGGCGTGAAGTTGCTGCGGCCACCGCCGTCTGCCGTCATCTCACCGTGGAATGACTGCAAGACACCGGTTTGACGGTTGACCGCAATGCGGTAATTCATGTCGAAAGCATGGCGCTTCAGCGCCGTCTGGAACTGTTCGAAACGGTCATTGGCCAGGCGTACCGGGTGTCCGTCGCCGTACATCGCCGCCACCGCGCCGTAGTACGGGAAGTTATAGTGATCTTTCGAACCGTAACCCACGGTGTAGCACGGGTGCAGAATCAGCTGTTTCACCGGCGGATTGTGTTTGGCCAGCATGCGCGGCATTTCGTCGGCCACTTCCTGTGGTGACTGGGTCGGCACCACCAAATGCAGAGTCTGCGTCGTGGCATCATACCAGCCGTTGGCGTTATCCGGCTCCAGCGCCGAGGTATCGACGGACTGCGTGGTATAGCGGCGCGACATCACCAGCCAGTCTTCCGGCGGCGTTTGCAGCTCATTGGCGATCATCCCGGCGTAATACATCCCTTCCTGATCCAGCTTGCCGCCTTCGCGGCCTTCCGGCCAGACCGGCAGGTGTTTCTTCATCGAAACCGGGAAAATCGGCGTGTCTTTCAGGCTGGAGAAGCGATCGTCGTCGAACGGCTTATCGCCCCCCACACGTACATAGCGGAAAGTGCCCCAGGGATCCCGCTCCAGCGGGCCGGTCTCCGCCCCGTACTTGAGAGTTTCTTCACGGAATTTCAGCTTGTCTTTGGCAAAGCGGAAACGGGCGAAATCGTGATAAATCAGGATCGCCACCGCCTGGCCCAGATAGGCCGGAGTTTTACCGATCGGCAGCAGCATGTCGTCGCCATAGAATGCCGGGAAGGCCAGGCCGTCACGCGCCAAATCATCTGCCGTTACCAGCCGGTCGGGCTGCAGGTCATCCCCCAGCAACGAGAGATCGATGCCCTCGAACAGCCGGTCAGCCTTGGTGACACGTAAAATAAAAGCGTGCGCCTGCTGTTGCGGCCAGTGCGGCATATCGACCGCGCGAATGTCGCGGGCGAACACCTTCTGCCCCATCACCTTGGCGCGGCCATCGATGCGAAAGCGAATACGCTTTTCATGGGCATCCCAGTTCGGAGACTGAAGGATTTTTTGCTCGAACAGCGCGGCGTAGGCACGGCTGTACAGTGGAGCGAGGTATACGGAGACCCCCGCAATCACGGCGCTTTTGATAAAGCGGCGCCGCGACGGGTTAAAGTTGCTCATAAAAAGTCCTTTGTTTCTTTATTGTATTTTTGTATTCAGCGGTGGTGTTGCGCAAACGCTGACGACCTTGCCGTAGACGTCATAAGCATATGCTTATAACCAAAATTATGTGATGATTAACATGCTGTTTTCAAGAAAAACACATCTCAAGAACACATATTTTTAGTAAGGTAATAATAAGTTGCGCAAATTCGGGCGGGTAAGATGACAACGGGCATAGTGATCGCCGCCGCCGGACGTGGAGAGCGTTTCTCTCTGGCCGGTGGCGAAGGCAATAAATTGAATGCCGGGTTTGCAGACGACTCCGGCCAGCAACGTTCCGTATTTGAACAAACGCTGCGTCAGGCGCTGGCCTCTGGTTTGCCGGTATGGGTGGTGACCCGGCCGGACAATCTCCAGGTGCAGCAGGTCTGCGCGGCCTATCAGGTTCCGGTCACACTGCTGGCAAGCTCTGGCCTCGGAGAATCCATCGCCGCCGGCGTTAACGCCACCCCGCACTGGCAAGGCTGGCTGATCCACTTAGCGGATATGCCCTTCGTTACGCCGACGGTTTTCCAGCAGGTGGCGGCCGCTCTACAGCAACACACCATCGCCCGCCCCGGTTTCCAGCAGCAACCGGGACACCCGGTCGGGTTTTCCGCCATTTTGCGCAAACAACTGGGCCAATTGCGCGGTGATAATGGCGCACGTGAACTGCTTAAAGGGCAGTCGGTGTTCCTGCTTCCTCTTGAAAGGTCCGAGGTGGTGCAGGATATTGATCTTCCGTCACAGCTACCGGCCAGCGAGTAAATCATCATGCAACATCTCGATATCACCGTGGTCAACCAGGCGATAAGCTGGCTGAAGCAACAACCGGTATGGCTGTGCACCGTACTGAGCACCTATGGCTCCTCACCGCGTTCGCCGGGGGCCATGTTGGTGGCCACCCAGGACGGGCATTATTGCGGGTCGCTGTCGGGGGGCTGCGTTGAAGAGGATTTTCTGCGACGCGTGGCGGCGGGGGAATATCAGGCGGCCAGCCAGGTGATCCGTTATGGTGAAGGAGGTCTGGAGCCGAACGTGGCGCTGCCGTGCGGTGGCGTACTGGAAGTGCTGATCGAATCCCTGCCTGCCGGCGACGACAGCATTGCCTATCTGACAAAAATTGCCGGTGCACTGAACGGACACCATGCGCTGGCCAAACGTCTGACACTGCCCGATGCCTGTACCAGCCTGACATTGACCGACTTTGCCAGCGCCACCCAGGTGGAACGTCGCGGCCCGCAGGTCACTTTGCATATCGCTGCGGCCCCGCGTTTACTGATCGCCGGGCTATCGAGCGTGGCGCTGTACTGCGCCGACTTCGCCAGCTCTCTGGGGTTTGAAGTGTTGGTCTGTGAGAATCGGCCGGAGGCGCTGGATAATTTCGCCCCGCAGCTCAGAGCCAACGTCACCTTGTTGCGCCAGTTCCCGGCCAAGTTTATTGAAGACGGCGGCTGCCACGCCAATACCGCGATTGTGGCGCTGACCCACGATCCGCGCATGGACGATCTGACGCTGATGGAGGCGATCCATACCCCGGCGTTTTATATCGGTGCCATGGGATCATTACGCAACAGCGCGCGTCGGCGCCAGCGCTTACAGCAAATTGCCGAATTCAGCCCGCTGGAACTCGAGCGTATTCATGCCCCGATCGGGTTGCCACTCGGCAGTAAAACCCCGGCGGAAATCGCGCTGGCGGTGATGGCGGATATCGTGCAGCAGAAAAACCGCACTACCGCCGCCCTGTCTGTCAACCAAGCGGAGTCACTGGCACCAGATGCTGGAGCTCAAGCTGCAACTCCTCCCGCTCGTTCAGCGAATAGTTAAACATCGTCAGGTCTGGCCCTACTCTGCGGGCCAGGCCCAATTCCGGTAGTGCCTGGGTGTAAATCTGCACCACATGGTCGTGCAAGGCCACCGGCTTGCCGGAGTAACAAAAGCGGCAATAATCGCCGTGAATTTCCGGCCATGGCTCAAGCCCGGCGGCATCACTGGCCGGGCAGTCCTCGGCAATGCCAAGCGCATATTCCACTCTGACCTGCTCTCCATCAGGAATAAACTGGGTCAATGCATAGGTCAACGCCGGCCGACTGGCCACCGATTGATAGAACTGCTCTCTGATTTTGCTGCGAATGTGCAGGTGCGACTTATCCAAATCGGCAATATCGAGGTGGTAAGCGTAACTTTTCCCCTTAATCGCATACTGCCCTTTGACCACCTTGATGCGATCAACCTGAATGTCGCCGGGATGGTTGGTTGACAGCGAACGAACCAGGTGGCTGAAATCCTGCTTGCGGGCATGGCGATAGACGCTGGGAGATTCGGCAAAGTGCTTTTTGAAGCAGCGGGAAAAGGTTTGCTGGTTATCAAATTGATATTCAATGGAAATATCAAGAATGCTCTTTTGCGTGAAGCGCAGGGCAAAAGCGGCGAGATACAAACGACGGGCGCGAATATAAGAGGCCAGCGACAGACTGGTCTGCGTCTTGAACATTCGTTGCAGGTACCATTTCGAGTAGCCTGATTTGGCAGAAACGATATCCAATGATAGCGGGTTGGTCAGGTTGTCTTCAATCCAGACCAGTAATTCCCTGATATGATTTTCTTGCGTTTCCATGTAGTTGCCGAGCCTTCTGTGCCAAATATGCCTTTATACGTATGTTATTGCTGCGCACGTAGGGTATACAGGTTAAAACGCGGCGTCCAGCGGGCTACAGGACTTTACACAGGGTCTGATCAAACCTGAAACTTGCCGCCCGCAGTTGAGCGGCAAGTATTCACTAAAGTTATTTCACACAGCGCGAACACTGACCGGCCTGGATTTTCTGGAAGAAGTCATTGCCTTTATCATCCACCAGAATGAACGCCGGGAAATCTTCCACTTCGATTTTCCAGATGGCTTCCATCCCCAGTTCAGGGTATTCGACACAGGTCAGGCTCTTGATGCTTTGTTGCGCCAGCACCGCCGCCGGGCCGCCAATACTGCCGAGGTAGAAACCGCCGTGCTTATGGCAGGCGTCGGTCACTTGCTGGCTGCGGTTGCCCTTGGCCAACATGATCATGCTGCCGCCGTGGGACTGCAGTAGATCAACGTAAGAGTCCATACGTCCGGCGGTGGTTGGCCCCAGAGAACCAGAGGCGTAACCGTCCGGCGTTTTAGCCGGACCGGCGTAGTAAATCGGGTGATCTTTAACGTACTGCGGCAGACCTTCGCCGTTGTCCAGCCGCTCTTTCAGCTTGGCGTGGGCAATGTCGCGGCCCACGATGATGGTGCCGCTCAGTGACAGGCGGGTAGACACCGGGAATTGCGACAGCTGCTTGAGGATCTCGACCATTGGGCGGTTGAGGTCAATCTTGACGGCTTCGCCCTCCCCGGCCTGACGCAGTTCTTGCGGAATGAACTTGCCCGGATTGTGCTCCAGCTTCTCCAGCCAGATGCCGTCACGGTTAATCTTGCCCTTGATGTTACGGTCAGCGGAGCAGGAAACCCCCATGCCTACCGGGCAGGAAGCGCCATGGCGTGGCAGACGCACCACGCGGATGTCGTGCGCAAAGTATTTGCCGCCAAACTGCGCGCCCAACCCCAGATTCTGGGCTTCTTTCAGTAACTCTTCTTCCAGCGCTACGTCACGGAATGCCTGACCGTGCTCGTTACCTTCGGTCGGCAGGCCGTCATAGTACTTGGTCGAGGCTAGCTTGACGGTTTTCAGCGTCGCTTCGGCCGAGGTGCCACCGATAACGAATGCCACGTGGTAAGGCGGGCAGGCTGCGGTGCCCAGCGTGCGCATTTTTTCGACCAGATAATCCTTCAGCTTGCCCGGGGACAGCAATGCTTTGGTTTCCTGGTAAAGATAGGTTTTATTGGCTGAACCACCGCCCTTGGCGATACACAGGAATTTGTATTCTTCACCGTCAACGCTATAGAGATCGATCTGCGCCGGCAGGTTGCTGCCGGTGTTGACCTCGTTGTACATATCCAGCGCGGCGTTTTGCGAGTAGCGCAGGTTGTCTTCGATATAGGTGTTGTACACCCCACGTGACAATGCGGCTTCATCACCGCCGCCGGTCCAGACACGCTGGCCTTTTTTGCCGACGATGATGGCGGTGCCGGTGTCCTGGCAGGTCGGTAAAATACCCTTGGCGGCGATTTCTGAGTTACGTAAAAATTGCAGCGCAACGTACTTGTCGTTTTCGCTGGCGTCCGGATCCTTAAGGATATCGGCCACCTGCTGCTGGTGCGCCGGGCGCAGCATGAATGAGGCGTCATGGAACGCATGTTGAGCAAGGAGGGTTAACGCTTCGGGGGCTACTTTCAGCACTTCCTGGCCTTCAAACTCACTCACGGAAACGTGGTCACGGCTCAACAGATAGTATTCGGTATCGTCTTTTTTCAGCGGGAACGGATCTTGATAATGGAACGGTTTATTCGACATTAATCTCTCACTTGCAACGTCAGCTGCGTTAAATTCACACTTACTGAGCCAGCTCGGGGCAGGCCGCGTCAAAAAACTCCCCACACCTTACGTATTTTTAATCAGCCGGTTATTGCGCTAAATCGCATAATACCCTGCTGGTTTGTAGGGGCGCTGTATACTGCGCCCGTGTTAATCGGGACGAATATATTCATCCCCTACAGGTACAGTCTCAGCATGTACCCTTTATTATCCCGCAGTTAACACAATGATTACAATCCATCAGCGTCGATCGGGTTATCAATGTGGTGAAAAACCTGCCTGGCGGGCCGCTCGCGAATTTGCTTTGCCTCTTATTGCCAGCCGGCGCGCCATTGCTTAAGCTAGCCGCAATGAACAAAGTAAGAATCCCCATTGCGCTGCAACAGGCGGTGATGCGCTGTCTGCGAGAAAAACTGCAGCTGGCCCGTCAGCACTTTTCCGTCGAGTTCCCCGAGCCCAAAGTCGTTTACCAGCAACGTGGTACCAGCGCGGGCACCGCCTGGCTGCAAGCCTGGGAAATCCGGCTTAATCCGGTGCTGCTGATGGAAAACCAACAGCCGTTTATCGATGAAGTGGTGCCGCATGAACTGGCGCACCTGCTGGTATTCCGCCAGTTTGGTCGCGTGCCACCCCACGGCAACGAATGGCGCTGGATGATGGAAAGCGTGTTGCAGGTACCGGCCAGCCGTACCCATCAGTTTGAGATTGCCTCGGTGCAGAGCAAAACCTACCCCTACCGCTGCAGTTGCCAGCTACACCAGTTGACCGTGCGCCGCCACAATCGGGTGATGCGTGGAGAAAGCGAATATCGCTGCCGACAGTGTGGCGACAAACTGAATTTTTTCGCCGGCGAGCCCATTTAGCGGAACGATTTATCCGTTAAAACAAGCAAATATCGCCGTTTGCTACGGCTGCAAACTTCCGCTACCCTGCCTGCTTTTCCAATTTTGAGCTGTTTTGGAATATGCTTCGCAAAATTTTATTTATGGTGGTTCTCACTGCCGGTGCCGCACAGGCGCACGGCATCAATAACTTTTCTCAGGCCAAGGCGGCCGCGGCCAAAATCAATCAGGATGCGCCCGGCTCTTTCTACTGCGGCTGCCAGATCGACTGGCAGGGCAAAAAAGGCATTCCCGATCTGAACAGTTGCGGTTATCAGGCACGTAAAAACGCCCAACGCGCACAGCGTATTGAATGGGAACACGTGGTACCGGCCTGGCAGTTCGGCCACCAATTGCAGTGCTGGCAACAGGGCGGACGCAAAAACTGCAATAAAGACGCCGGTTATCGCCAAATCGAAACCGACCTGCACAACCTGCAGCCGGCGATAGGTGAAGTGAACGGCGATCGTAATAACTTTATGTACAGCCAATGGAAAGGTGGCGAAGGCCAGTACGGCCAGTGCCCGATGAAAGTGGACTTCAAAAACAAGCAGGCCGAACCGCCTGTCCGCGCCCGTGGCGCGATCGCCCGTACCTACTTCTATATGCGCGACCGTTACCAACTGCGGCTTTCCCGTCAGCAGACCCAGCTTTTCGAGGTATGGAACCGCCAGTATCCGGTCAACCAATGGGAATGTCTGCGCGAGGCACGCATCGCTAAGGTACAGGGCAACCATAATCCTTATATTCAGCAGGCTTGCCAGCAACGAAAGGGCTAAATCCCCTTCGTACTTAAAACTGCAGCGGTGTTGACTGCGTGAGCGCCCCCGAATCACTTACTTAAGTAAGCTCATCGGGATGCACTCACTTGCCGCCTTGCTGCAGCTTCAATTACTTTGGGTATATACTCTTTTTTTTCAAGCTGCAGCACTGATGACTGCACATGAGTCAGGATCGAATATTCATATGCGCATACCCCGTATTTATCACCCGCAGCCGTTGATCGACAACGCGGAAATCTTCTTAAGCGAAGACGCCGCCAACCATATCGGGCGTGTACTGCGCATGAACGCCGGCCAGGCGCTGCAGTTATTCGACGGCAGCAATCAGGTGTTTGACGCCCAGATCACTCAGGTCGACAAGAAAAATGTGCAGGTGCAGCTCAGCGCCGGCCAGTTGGAAGACCGGGAATCACCGCTCAATCTGCATCTGGGCCAGGTGATTTCTCGCGGTGAAAAGATGGAATTCACCATTCAGAAATCCATCGAGCTGGGGGTTAACGTCATTACCCCGCTGTTTTCCGAGCGCTGCGGCGTGAAATTGGACGGCGAACGCCTGGCGAAAAAAATTCAGCAGTGGCAAAAAATTGCCATCGCCGCCTGTGAACAGTGCGGCCGCAACCGCATCCCGGAAATCCGCGAGGCGATGCAACTGGAAGCCTGGTGTGCCGAGCAAGATGACAGCCTCAAGCTTAACCTGCACCCGCGCGCCAGCCACAGCATCAATACCCTGCCGCTGCCGGTGGAACATGTCCGGTTGCTGATTGGGCCGGAAGGCGGTTTATCAACGGGCGAAATTGCGATGACCACAGGCCACGGATTTACTGATATCCTGCTGGGGCCACGCGTTCTGCGTACAGAAACCACAGCGCTCACCGCAATTACCGCTTTGCAGGTACGTTTCGGCGACCTGGGTTAAAGGAGAAAAGATGATTAAGCTCGGCATCGTGATGGATCCTATCGCCTCCATCAATATCAAGAAAGACACCAGCTTCGCCATGCTGCTCGAAGCGCAGCGCCGTGGCTGGGAACTGCACTATATGGAGATGGACGATCTCTATCTGCACGCCGGTGACGGCCGCGCCCGCACCCGCCTGCTGAGCGTGAAGGAAGATAAAGAGAGCTGGTTCAGCTTTGGCAGCGAGCAGGATCTGGCGCTGCAGGATCTGGACGTGATCCTGATGCGTAAAGATCCGCCGTTCGATACCGAATACATCTACGCGACCTATATTCTCGAGCGTGCAGAGGTCAAGGGTACGCTGGTGGTCAACAAGCCGCAGAGCCTGCGTGACTGCAACGAAAAACTGTTCACCGCCTGGTTCCCGGAACTGACGCCGGATACCCTGGTCAGCCGCAGTGCGGCGCACATCCGTAAATTCCACCAGCAGCATGGCGACATCATCCTCAAGCCGCTGGACGGTATGGGCGGCGCGTCGATTTTCCGTGTGAAGCAGGATGACCCTAACCTGTCGGTGATTATCGAAACCCTGACCGAACACGGCAGTCGTTTCTGCATGGCGCAGAACTTCATTCCGGCGATCAAGGAAGGCGATAAACGCATTCTGGTGGTGGACGGTGAGCCGGTGCCTTACTGCCTGGCGCGTATTCCGGCGCAGGGCGAAACCCGTGGTAACCTGGCGGCCGGTGGCCGGGGTGAAGCGCGTCCGCTGAGCGAAAGTGACTGGAAAATTGCGCGTGCGGTAGCGCCAACGCTGAAAGAAAAAGGGCTGATTTTCGTGGGCCTGGACGTGATTGGCGATCGACTGACCGAAATCAACGTCACCAGCCCAACCTGCGCACGCGAAATCGAAGCGGCCTTCCCGGTGTCTATCACCGGTATGCTGATGGACGCGATCGAAAAGCGTCTGGCAGCGAAGTAATCCGCAGTGCGGGCGGCATTGTCGCCCGCTATCCTGACCTCCCTTACTGACGCTACCGGCCTCGGCTGAGCGAGTGCAGCTAACAACGCTGCAACTTGAAAGGCGACGGGGATGGCCGCATACTGGCGGCTGTTTAACTTATCACCCATCAACTGTCTAAAATAACACCATGAATTTACAGCACCATTTTCTTATCGCTATGCCATCACTTCAGGATCCTCGCTTCAAACGCTCGGTGATTTATGTCTGCGAGCACAATGAAGACGGCGCCATGGGCCTGGTGATCAATAAACCGGTGGAACAGTTCACGGTGGAAACAGTGTTGAGCAAACTGAAGATCATAGCGCAGACGCGTGATCCGGCGATCAGCCTCGATAAGCCGGTGTTTGCCGGCGGCCCGTTAGCGGACGATCGCGGCTTTATCCTGCATACGCCGCGCAAAGGCTTTGGCTCCAGCATTCAGATCTCGCCGGATACCATGATCACCACCTCGAAAGACGTGCTGGAAACGCTGGGCACCCCGGAGCAGCCGGATGACGTGCTGGTCGCGCTCGGTTATGCCGGCTGGGAGAAAGGCCAGTTAGAGCAGGAAGTGTTGGAAAACGCCTGGCTGACCATTGAAGCCGATACCGACATTCTGTTCCATACGCCGATCGCCAACCGCTGGCGTGCGGCCGCCAACCGCCTGGGCATCGACATCTGCAGCATTGCCAATCACGCAGGACACGCCTGATGACCAACCGCACCATTATCGCCTTCGACTTCGGCACCAAAAGCATTGGTGCCGCCATTGGGCAGGAACTCACCGGCAGCGCCCGCGCGCTGGCCGCCTTCAAAGCGCAGGACGGTTCGCCGGACTGGCAAAAGATCGAGAAGCTGCTCAAAGAGTGGCAGCCGGATCTGGTGGTGGTCGGCCTGCCACTGAACATGGACGGCACCGAACAGCTGGTGACCGAGCAGGCGCGTAAATTTGCCAACCGCCTGCACGGCCGTTTTGGCGTACAGATAGCGCTGCATGATGAACGCCTCAGTACCGTCGAAGCCCGCGCCAACCTGTTCGATCGCGGCGGGTTCCGCGCACTGGACAAGGGCAGCGTGGACTCCGCCTCGGCGGTGGTTATTTTGGAAAGCTGGTTTGAGCGTCAACTGGGCTAACTTTTTCAGCCGGTGCAAACCGGCTGAACATGATGGCCCCCGCCGTCGGTACCACTTCATCCTCGTCCTCCGGTAAGGTCCAGCCTTCCCGCAAACTATAAGTATTCAACGACAGCCGATTGACCCGGTACGAGGTCAATGACCCGACAATCGCATAGCCGCGCCAGTCGGTAGTCACGCCGTATTGGTTATCCACCCCGATACCCGGTGAACCCGGCACGCTGACCAGCGCTATGGTTTCACCGAGCGATTGCCCCAGCGTCACGCCCTGGCTGGACGCAATCATGCTACCGGAAAGTGCGGCATCCTGCTGCTGATAGCCAGGGCCGCGCGAATACCCCACCCGCAGTTGACCGGCGTTATATTGGTAACCGGCACTGAGATCCTGACTGCTGCCCTTTTTCTGACTTTGGGTAGTGCTGGCGGCATAGTTGAGGCTGTAATCCTTCAGCGCGGTGCCACTGATGCCCAGACGGCGACTATCTTCGCCATTCTTCACCAGGGTATGATCGTAGTTAAGCCTGACACGTGGCAACAATATCGCACTCATCGGGATAGAGAACGACAGGGCGAGCAGGGCCTGATCTTTGCCGTAAGAACGCTGGTTATATTCGGCACGCAGGTTCACGTCCAGCTCTCCCCAACTGCTGCTCACTCCTAATTCAAGACTGGTCTCGCCTTTCTCCTGCCCGCGCATCGTCTCCTTAACCAGCGTTAGATAGGCACTGTCAGAATCCGTAATAAACTGGTTATAGCTCGCCTCGAGACGGTATTTTTTTTCAGCATCAAAATCACCGGTAAAAACACCGTCATCCCAATCCCATGAGTAGGTTTTCTGCTGGACTATCGCCTCATTGAAAGTGCGGTAACTTTGTCTGGGGGGATAATACTGCGCCAACAGGCTAAAGGAGGACTCCCATTGAGGCACCGCCTTGGCATAACGCAGGCGGGCCATGCCTCCGTGATCGGGCTCTTGTCGCCGCGGTTCCACCGCCGATGAAAGGCTGTAATCCATCGACAAGGCTCCCCACTCATCCAGACTTTTGCCCACCCCCACCGCCACACTTCGATAGAGGTCGGAGGTAAGAAAGCCGCCATACAGCGTCATTTTGTAAGCCAAACCGCTGCTAAGGGACATTTCACCAAATACCGGCTGCGCCTGTTCACTGCCGTGGTAGGGCTGATATTTACCGACGGTGGCGTCGTACTTCCAATGATAGCGGTGCACCAGGTTGGGCATCGATGAATAGGGGATCCGCCGTTCGGTTTCGGTACCGTCGCTTTCCTTGATGATCACTTCAATATCACCGTCAGGGGCCGGCGGATAAACGTCCTTCAGAATAAAGGTGCCGGGCGAAACAAAGGTCTGATAAATCACCACGCCGTTCTGGCGGATCTTCACCTGTGCGTTGCTACGCGCATAACCGCGCACCCAGGGGGAGAAAGCTCGCAGGCCATCCGGTAACATCCTGTCGTCAGATACCAGGCTGATACCTCGATACTTCACACTGTTGAACAGCGTGGAAGGGGTATTGTTATCGCCTAAAGTCAACTGAGAACGCCAGGCCCTGATATCTCGAAAGGCAAACGCCCGCTCGGTATACCATGCGGGTTGACCCCAGGTTTCTTCCTGATATACCGGCTCATAACGCAAACGCCAGGCGCCAAGGTTAACACCGCTGTTAATATCCGCATTCACCCGGCGACGACGATCGGTATTGCGGTATTTTTCACCCTGGTAGTGGCTGTAATTGAGACGATAATCGACGAACGCGGCATTAATGCCGTCATCCCAACGGCTGGTGACCACGCCATTTTCTTTATTGGTGATGAGATGCTCCGGGATCACCAGCGTCAGTAACTGCGCATCCGGGTCATAAAACTGTTTTATATTGCGCTGTGCCAATGCCGCCGGCATCACGCAGTCGTCGGCAGAGAAATACATGGCGGCGACATCGGCATAACGCATCCCCCATTCCCTGAGCAGGGGCGCGGTGATGCAAACCTCCCCGCTGGGGGCCTGATCAAACCCGATGCGGCCGTGGTAGGCATTATTGACAATAACGTAGATTTTATTGGATTCGGCCAGACAGGCGGGCGCCACTAACGCCGTCAGCAGTAAGGATGTGCGCAAATAGAAAAGCATGGAGGGTTAACACCGGCTTTTTAACCCAATAAAAAAGGCGCTCTACGCGCCTTTAGTCTTGAGCCAAAAAGCTTAACCTTGCAAAGCGGCCAGCTCGGCACGAGCCTGACGCAGGTCAGCGGTGATTTCGTTGACGTCAGACTGTTTTTCCTGCAGTTTTTTCTCATACTTGGCAACTTTCTTCGCGTCGCCACGTGCCTGCGCTTCGCCTAAATCAGCCTGCACCTTGCTGACATCGTTTTGTTTCTGAGTCAGCTTACGCTCCAGCTTGTCGATTTTCTGCTGGCCCTTGGCTGCCAGGCCACTGTCGGTGCAATGAGCTTGCAGTTCATTCAAGGCTTTTTGCAGGCCGGCCACTTTGTTGCTGTTACCGTATTTCTGCGCTTCTCTGATCTGGTTTTCAATCGCCCCGCGCTTGGCATTGCAGTCGTTACCTGCTGCAGACGCCACGGAGGCAAAGCCAACACCCAACGCCAGAACCAGTGGCAGTGCGATAAATTTAGTCATCTTTTTCATTATCATGTCCCTTTTCAACGGTAAATAAGTGGGGCGATATCCCCTTCCTTCTTGTCGGACAGATAATAGATTTCTGCTGGTGACGGTAATAGCGTAAAACGGCTTCATTCCTCTGTAGGAAAGGACTATTCGTTTGTAGTCCACGCCCAGGTCGACAGCAGACTTTGTTGCAGCGCCGCGACCAGCTCGTCTGCCGCCAGCACAACAGCCTCCAAATGCTCGTCCGTCGCACTAGTCAACAGCCGGCGGCAAGCCTCCGCCAGCCGATCGGCATTGACTAAACGGGCGGCCCCCAACAATTTATGCGCGACCTCAGCTATCTGGCCGTTATCTGCCGACAGGTTATCCCGTTGCGCATTTAGCAACTCGCCGTCTTCTTTCAGGCTTTCGATTAGCGTTTCGGCAAATTCAGCGAAGACTCCCGCCGCGCGCAGCTCTACGGGTAAGGTTGCGGGATCAAAAACCCAGGGCTCTTTGCCCATATGGCCGGGTGCTGCTAACAGAGGACCAAGTTTTTCGGTGAGGGCCTGCAGGTTTACCGGTTTGAACAGGCAGTCATTCATTCCGGCTTGCAGGCAGGCTTCCCGGGCACTGTCTTGCGCATCCGCCGTCAGCCCCCAGATTGTCACTGCCGGAAGCCCCTGTTCACGCTCATTCAACCGCAATCGGCGGGTAAAGTCATAACCGTCCATATTCGGCATATGGCAATCGGTGATCGCTAAATCGACCCGTTGCCGTTCCAGTGCCTTCAGGGCCTGCACACCGTCCTCAACCGGGATCGGATGATGACCCAGGAAGCGCAATTGCTGCGTCAGTAACAATCGTCCCGCGCGGTGATCTTCCACCACCAATATCCGTAAGCCTGGCCGCTCAACGGCGGGTGCCGATGCCACCATTGGCCGAGGTGCTACCGCCATCAGGCGCGGGATAGACAGAGAAACGGTCACCTCGGTACCAATCTCCGGCTCGCTGACCAGCGTAATAGTGCCTCTCATCATGGTGACCAAAGTGCGGCAAATATAAAGGCCCAGCCCGGCGCCACTGCTGCCGGCCATATTCTGCTCCTGAGAAAACGGCTGAAACAGCAGCGACTGAGCGGTTTTTTCAATGCCCTTACCGGTGTCGATAACTCTGATGCGCAGCTCAAGACGCTCATCACTGATGGCATCCACCAGCGCACTGAGGGTGATGGTCCCCCGTGCGGTGAATTTAATCGCATTGCTGACCAGGTTTGAGATCACCTGCTTAAACCGTACCGGGTCGATCAAAATATCCCCGGCTATCTCGGCATCAATATCCAGCTTAAAGCCCAGCCCTTTCTGGCGGGCGACACCGTCAAACAAAATGGCAACCGACTCAATCAACTGCCGCAGATCGGCCCGCTCCGGGTGCAGTACCAAACGTTCGGACTCAATGCGCGAGATATCCAAAATGTCGCCAATCAGCGCTAACAGTGAATGTGCCGAACTATGGGCGATGTTCAGTAACTCGATGTTCGTTGCCTCTCCGCGCTGTTGCTGGCGTAACACCAGTTCCAGCATGCCAATAATGGCATTGAGCGGGGTGCGGATTTCATGACTCATGGTGGCCAGAAAGGTGGTTTTAGCCCGGTTGGCGCTGTCCGCCAGCTCTTTGGCCTGCTGCAATTGCACAATCAGCTGCTCGCGCTCGGTAACGTCAAACCATCCGCCCACCTTACTGACACAGTGCCCCTCTTCTGCCATCAGCAACGTGCTCCACTGCTGCAAAATATGGGGCTGTTCGCCAAAGGTCAGTTGCCGGGTGATCTGCAATGCATGGGGATCCTGCTCATTTGAGTTCAGCGCAATATCATCAGCGCCGGACAGGCCAAGTTGAAAACTTTCCAGGCTATTACCTACTGCCGCCGGCGGAACCAGCCCCAAAGCTTGATAAAAGCGGACATTGGCCGAGGTTATTTTTTCTTTTAAATCGGTGAGATAAATCGGCACCGGCACGGCATCCAGCAACTTCTGCTGATGCAAAGCCATCTCATTGCGCAAAGCTACCAGGCGCTGCCGATGTCGCCGACGATAAAAAACCAATATCACCGGCACAAACAGCAATAGGACGACCAGCGCCAACAACAGAGGACGGTAATAATGAGGCAGTAAAGCCCCTTCGGCACTCTCGCTGTTCATCAGATAGGCGTTGTTGTACCAGTTGCGGGTCATGGCATGAATATCCTCCGGCGGAATATTCAGTAATGCCTTATCGAGAATGGTTGCCAACGGATATTCACTGCCGGATACGCCCATAACAAAACGCGCCGGGTCTGAATCCAGCCCACGCAGGATCTGCAACCCGGGTTGAGAACCATGGGAAAGCAGGAAATCTGCACTGATCATCGGCAACACCAGTACATCGGCGCGCCCATCAGTCAAAGCCTCTATCCCGGCATAGGGCGTCGCCACGGCTATGATGCGGCTTTGCGGGTAATGCTGACGCAAGAAAGCGTCAAGAGGGTGGCCGCGCACCAGCGCTATACGCTGTGGCTGCAAATCGGCTTTTTGCGCCTCATGGCCTACCAGCACCCAGGAATTAAACAGATAAGAACGGGTGGTCAACAGCCCGTTGGGCCACACCGCATCCAAAGTTACGCCAGCGACCACATCGGCTTTGCCGCTCTTCACTTCCTCCAGCGACTGTTGCAGTGAGCTGGCCCGAATAACATCGAACCTCAATCCCGTGCGGGCGGCTATCGCCTCAAGCACATCCGCCGTCAGCCCATGAAAATACCCCTGCTCGTCAAAAAAATTCAGGGGTGCAAAATCATCGTTAACCACCACCCGCACCCGGGGATTGTCCTCAATCCACTTGCGTTCCAGTGAGGTAAACAGCAGGTGTTTTCCGGCGGAAGCCATCGGCGCTCCACCGCTCCAGCGGCTTTGAATCGCCACCACCGCGCTGTCAGGCAGGGCTTCCAGTACCCGGTTCAGGATCCTTTGCAGGCGGGCATTACTTTTATCAACGCCAAAAGAGAAGCCGCTGGCGTCCTCCTGCGGCAACAGTTGTAAACGCAGGTTATTCAGGTTTGCCTGGTTGATCAGATAGCGCGCTGAAATAGCGTCACCGATAAATGCATCAAGATTATTAAAAGAGAGGGCCTCCAGTGCACGTCGCGATGAGTCGTAGACCTGCGTGCTGCTGTTGGGAAAACGCCCGGTTAACGCTTTGCGGCTACGGTACAAACTTTCAATGCCCACCCGGCGGATCGGCGAACCATGCAGCAGACTGTCCGTTCGCTCCACCAGCGCCGGGCTGGCATTGATATAAGGATGGGTGAGCAACAGGCCATATTTCTGCTTGTCTTCGTCACTGGCATTGGCGATAAGGTCCACCTCCCCTTTGGCCAGCGCCTCTGTCAGTAACTGATAACTTTCGTAGTAGCGAACGCGTAGCTGAATATTGAGGTTATAGCCGATAATGCCCAGATAGTCGGCATTGATCCCCCCATAGTCATGCAGCCCGGTGGTGATGTCATAAGGCGGATAATTGGGTGCCGCAGTGCCGTAGATCAGCATGCGTTTCTGACGCAACCATTGCCAGTCGCTGCCTTTTAATCCCGGCTCGGGTAATTGAACCTGGCTACGGCTATCCAGGTTTATTTCCCGAAAGCTTTGGTTAACCTCTGCTGCCACGCCGCTGCAAAACAACAGCAATATTAAAAATAACTTATTCATCATGGCTGCGACTATTTTTATTGTGAAGGAAATTCGCCAACCCATCGGTACCCTGCACCTTTAGCTTATCCATCAGACGCGTCTTATAGGTACTGATGGTTTTATTACTTAATAACAAGCGGTCGGCAATCTCCTTATTGCTTAGGCCCTCACTTAAATAACGCAGCACGGTCAGCTCGCGATCGGAAAGCCGGTCCATGATGTCTTCATTTTGCGTCGGCGCATTCAACAACGACGTAAATGTCCCCTGCGGGAAACAATGATAGCCCTGCAACACCACCTGGCACAGCGGCGCCAGTTGGCTGAGATCCTGCTCTTTACTGAAAAAACCACAGGCACCGGCACGCCAGACGCGTTCGGCATAGATTTCCGCTGGCAGGCTGCTGTAGACGATCACCTTAATCGAACTATTCATTTGACGAATATGTTGTAATATTTGCAAGCCATCCATTTTATTCAGCATAATATCGAGGATCACTAGCTGGGGCTGCAGCTCTTTTATTTTGGCTAATGCCACCATTCCATTGGTAGCAGTTATAATTGAGTTATTTCCTAAGGGGGCGAGAATGGCCTTCACGGCAAAGCAAATTGCCGGGTGATCGTCAATAATCAGCCAGGTGTGCATAAGGATATCCTTATCCAATAAACAGCGTGAGAAACACGCAAAAACACTTCATTAAATATTTAATGAAGTGCATAAATTAATATTTTTAATGGGTTGTTACCGAATAACCCATGGCTTTTGCTATCAGACATCGGCTATTTCAGCGATTGTGGCATTATAGTATTCCCTGCGCAACCCGCTGTTGCAGACCCTGTTCAAAGGTCTGCATACCCGACTGGCCGCCGGTTTGCAGCACGTTGGCCAACTGATGGGTTTTGCCCTCGCGGATCATGCTGCTGACCGCCGCCGTTGCCGTCAGCACCTCAAATATCGCCACCCTGCCACCTCCGGGCCGGCTCAGCAACTTCTGTGCAATCACTGCCTGCAGACTCCCGGCCAGTTGGGCACGCACATAGGGCTTTTCTTGCGCCGGAAAAACATCCACCAGCCGATCCACCGCCTGCGGCGCACTGCGGGTATGCAGCGTAGCCAGCACCAGGTGGCCGGTTTCCGCAGCGGTCAGAGCCAGGCGGATGGTGGTGGTATCGCGCAATTCTCCCAACAGGATCACATCCGGATCTTCTCGCAACGCAGCCCGCAGCGCATCGTCAAAACTGTGGCTGTCGCGCCCCAGCTCCCGCTGCTGAATCAAACACTGCTGGCTGCGGTGGATAAACTCGATCGGATCTTCCAGCGTGAGGATATGCCGCCGCTGGTGCTGATTGATATCGTCAATCATCGCCGCCAGCGTGGTGGATTTACCGCTGCCGGTCGCGCCGGTCACCAGGATCAGCCCGTCCTCACGCCGCACCAACGCGGGGATAATGTCTGGCGTCGCCAATGCTGCCAGGGTCGGACACTGGCTCGCTATCAGCCGCAAGGCAACGGAGACACCCTGGTTCTGTAGAAAAAAATTGGCGCGCAGCCGGATATCGCCCGGCAACGAAAGCGCCAAATCCAACTGCCCTTGTTGTTGTAACTGCTGTCGCTGTAACGGCTGCAGCACGCCGTTACACAGCAGTTGCATTCTGGCTTCGCTCAGTATTTCCGCCCCTTCCAACGGCTGAAGTTCACCATCAATGCGCAACATCGGCCGATGACCGGTACAAAGGTGCAGATCGGAAGCATTATGCTTTACACTAAGGGCCACGAATTCATCGATATCCATATCAATCTCCTGGGTCAATAATGAGCACTATCCAACAGAATCTGCAGGATGTCAGAAACCGCATTGCCGCGGCCGCTCAAGGCTGCGATCGCGCTCCAGAAGAAGTTACACTGCTTGCCGTAAGCAAAACCAAACCTGTGGCGGCGATCGCAACAGCCATCGCGGCGGGCCAGCGCGCCTTCGGCGAGAACTATGTTCAGGAAGGGGTGGATAAGGTTCAGTATTTCGCCGCACAGCCGGAAGGTGCAACGCTGGATTGGCACTTTATCGGCCCGTTGCAATCCAACAAGAGTCGACTGGTGGCGGAGCACTTCGCCTGGTGCCACACCGTCGATCGGCTGCGTATCGCCTCGCGTCTGAGCGACCAGCGCCCGGCGGACATGCCGCCGCTTAACGTTCTGATCCAAATAAATATCAGCGATGAGCAGAGTAAGTCTGGCATTGTACTGGCTCAATTGCCGGCGCTGGCGGAGGCGGTTGCCGCCCTGCCCAACCTCAGACTGCGCGGGCTGATGGCTATTCCAGCCCCGCAGGAGGATTATCAGAGCCAGTTGGCGGTGTTCGGCCAAATGCGCGACGCCTTCCTGGCCCTGCAGCAGCAATATCCGCAGGTAGATACGCTGTCGATGGGCATGACCGATGACATGACGGCGGCGATTGCCGCAGGCAGCACCCTGGTGCGTATTGGCACCGCCATTTTTGGCGCCCGTGATTATTCACAGGCCTGACAAAGTAACGAGGGATTCTAATGCAACATCGCAAGATCACCTTTATTGGCGCCGGCAACATGGCGCGCGCTATCATCGCCGGCCTGGTGGCGGGCGGTTATCCGGCTCAATCCATCAGCGTCTGTGCACCTTCGGCCAAAAACCGTGATGCACTGGCAGCGGACTATGGCATCGTCAGCAGCAGCGACAACCTGGCCTGCGCCCAGGCAGCCGATGTGGTGGTGCTGGCAGTCAAACCGCAAATGATGGCCGACGTCTGCCAGCCATTGCGCGATGGGGTCGACTTCAGCGCCAAGCTGGTCCTGTCGATCGCCGCCGGTATCCAGGTCAGTCGTTTTTATCAACTGTTGGGTGACAAGCTGAACATCGTGCGCATCATGCCCAATACCCCATCGCTGGTGGGCAAAGGCATGAGCGGCCTGTATGCCCCGCAGCAGGTCAGCCAGCAGGACCGCGACTACACCAGCGACTTGATGGCGTCAGTCGGCAAAGTCTGTTGGGTGGATAACGAAAATGGCATTAATAGCGTGATCGCCGCAGCAGGCAGCGCACCGGCCTATTTCTTCCTGTTTATGGAAGCCATGCAACAGGAAGCCGAACGTATGGGCTTCGACAGCCAGACCGCCCGTGATCTGGTGCAGCAGGCGGCCTCCGGCGCGGCTGCGCTGGTGGAAGCCAACCCGGATACGCCATTATCGACCCTGCGTGAGCAGGTCACCTCCAAAGGCGGCACCACCGCCGAAGCACTGCGCGTTTTCAACGAGCAACAGCTGCCGGCAACCGTGGCCAAAGCCATGCAGGCGGCAGTATCCCGCGCGCAGGAAATGGAAAAATCATTTTAAATAATCGAGAGTTAAGGAGAAGGGCTACTACATGCTAACGCTGACTTTTTTGGTCAAAACCGTTATTGATCTGTACGTCATGGTACTGCTGCTGCGTATCTGGATGCAGTGGACGCGCGCTGACTTTTACAACCCATTCGCACAGTTTGTCGTGAAGATCACCCAACCGGTGATCGGCCCGCTGCGCCGCATTATTCCATCCATGGGGCCTATCGACAGCGCATCACTGCTGCTGGCGTTCCTGCTGATGACCATCAAGTACCCGCTGCTGCTGCTGATCCAGGGCGGCGCAATGTCACTCAGCCCGTATAACCTGCTGTTTGGCCTGATCTCGCTGGTGAAGTCGGCCGGTTACCTGATCTTCTGGGTAATGATTGTCCGCGCGCTGATGAGTTGGATAAGCCAGGGTCGCAGCCCAATCGACCAGTTGATGTACCAACTGACCGAACCTTTGATGTCCCCTATCCGCCGTATCCTGCCGGCCATGGGCGGCATTGATTTTTCGGCGATGGTAGTGATCCTGATCCTGTATCTGATCAACTACCTGGGCATGGATCTGTTCGGTGAGATCTGGTTCCTGCTGTGAGTGCAGTAACCCCGGTGCTGGACGGGCTGGCGATCAGGCTATATATTCAGCCGAAAGCCAGCCGCGACCAGATTGTCGGTTTACATGGCGACGAACTTAAAGTCGCCATTACCGCCCCGCCGGTAGACGGCCAGGCCAACGCTCATCTGATCAAGTTTCTCGCCAAACAGTTCAAAGTGGCGAAAGGCAACGTCACCATCGAGAAAGGCGAACTGGGGCGGCATAAACAGTTACGCATCGTTAATCCGCAACAGATCCCCGACGTGGTCGCGGCGCTAATCGAATAAATTTCAAGGTAGTCATCATGCAAAAAGTCGTTCTTGCCACCGGTAATCCGGGCAAAGTGCGCGAACTCGCCGACCTGCTGGCCGATTTCGGGCTGAATGTGGTCGCACAAACCGAGCTGGGCGTAGAATCTGCCGAGGAAACCGGCCTGACGTTTATCGAAAACGCCATCCTGAAAGCCCGTCACGCGGCGCAAATCACCGGCCTGCCGGCGATCGCTGACGACTCGGGCCTGGCGGTGGACGCACTGGGTGGTGCGCCTGGCATCTATTCTGCGCGTTACGCGGGCGTTGACGCCTCTGACCGGCAAAACCTCGACAAACTGCTGGTGGCACTGAAAGACGTACCGCAAGGCAGCCGTGGCGCTCAGTTCCACTGCGTGCTGGTGTATCTGCGCCACGCCGAAGACCCAACGCCGCTGGTGTTCCACGGCAGCTGGGCCGGTGAAATCACCGACAGCGCGGCAGGTGAAGGCGGTTTCGGCTACGATCCGGTCTTTTACGTCCCGGAACTGGGCCGTACCGCCGCCGAACTGAGTCGCGACGAGAAGCGCGCGATATCGCACCGTGGCAAGGCGCTGAAACTGATGCTGGAAGCCATGCGCAATGCTTAAGCTGCCTCCGCTGAGTTTGTACATCCATATCCCGTGGTGCGTGCAGAAATGCCCTTACTGTGATTTCAACTCGCATGCGTTGAAAGGCGAAGTCCCGCATCAGGAGTATGTTGATCACCTGCTGGCGGATCTGGATGCCGATCTGCCGCTGGTCGCCGGCCGTGAAATCAGTACCATTTTTATCGGCGGCGGCACCCCCAGCCTGCTGAGTGCCGAAGCGATGCAATCGCTGCTGGACGGCGTGCGGGCGCGTATTCACGTCGTTGATGGGGCCGAGATCACCATGGAGGCCAACCCCGGTACCGTAGAGGCTGACCGCTTCAGCGGCTACCAGCGTGCCGGTGTGAACCGCATTTCTATCGGGGTGCAGAGCTTCAGCGCCGAAAAGTTAACCCGTCTGGGGCGCATACACGGCCCGGAAGAGGCCAAACGCGCAGCGCACCTGGCCACCGGTCTCGGCCTGCGCAGCTTTAACCTCGATCTGATGCACGGTCTGCCGGACCAGTCGCTGGAAGAAGCGCTGGACGATTTACGCCAGGCGATTGCCCTGAACCCGCCGCACCTGTCGTGGTATCAGTTGACCATCGAACCCAATACCCTGTTCAGCTCACGCCCGCCGGTGCTGCCGGACGACGACGCGCTGTGGGATATTTTCGAGCGCGGTCATGAGTTGCTGAGCGCCGCCGGCTATCAGCAGTATGAAACCTCGGCTTATGCCAAACCGGGCTATCAGTGCCAGCACAACCTCAACTACTGGCGCTTTGGCGACTACCTGGGGATTGGTTGTGGCGCACACGGCAAACTGACCTTCAGCGACGGCCGCATTCTGCGCACCGCGAAAACCAAACATCCGCGCGGTTTTATGCAGGGCAAGTATATGGACAAGCAGCATGAGGTGACGACGGCAGATCGGCCGTTCGAGTTCTTTATGAACCGCTTCCGCCTGCTGGAGGCTGCGCCGCGCGCCGAGTTCGTCAACTACACCGGGCTGGATGAAAGCACTATCCGTGCACAGCTGGATGAAGCACTGGCGAAAGGCTATCTGGAAGAAACGCCGGAATATTGGCAGATAACCGAGAAAGGCAAACTGTTCCTTAACTCGCTGCTGGAACTGTTCCTGGCGGATGAATAGCAAAAAGCGCTGAAATATCAGCGCTTTTTTTTAATCTGGATAGAATTCGTGGGAAAGTACCTGCTGGATCTCCCAGATACCGTTTTCTGGGTAAACGTCCAACCCGGTTTCCGTCGTCGCCAGCGCTATCGCCTTGGACCAAATGACATCCAGCCAGTCCTCATCGCTGAGCTTAACTTTTAAACTCGGCGATTCCTTCAGACTGTAAAGTACCTCTTTGCGTTGGGCTTTAATGGTTCTTTCCCAACGGGTACCACGGCGCGCCGGCTGATATTTCCATTTCAGCAGATGAGCCATCAGCACGGTCATACGGCTGGCAAGTTCCCTTTGCTCGCTCTTTCCCACGTCCTCAATCTCCTCGGCGATCTTTTCAACATCGATCTCAGACAATTTTCCGGAGCGCAAAAGAGCAGCCTGCTCATTTGCCCAGGCGACAACATCAGTTTCGTAGCGAGTATGGCTCATAGCGTTCTCCGTAAACACCCATGAATCTGTACATAGTTCAACCAGTTTGTCAGATAACCATCAGGAGGTCAAAAAACACGCTACCAGCCATCATTACCTGTTACTTCAACGCATTAAGCAGGTCTTTACGCTGGGTTTCCAAACCGGTAACGCGGTTACACACGTCGTGGCCGAAGTTCTGGAAGTCCTGCTCCTGGTTGTTCCATTCGTTCTGAATCGCTTTTTGCAAGCCACCCAGATTGCCCATGATCGCCTGCAACGGATTACCGCCGCTGTTGGCCGCCTGCTTGACGCCCATCTCGTTCAGGCTGTCCTGCAACACGCCCCCCATGCTCTGCTGCACCAGATTACGGCCATCCTGCTCAACCTGGTCAATCGCCTTGTGGTGGAAGGTCAGGCCGTCGCTGCGGTGTTCGATGATGCGGTTCATCTGCTGCTTAAGCTGGTCATTGAGCGTGGTCAGGCGGTTGCGCACGTTGCTGTCGCTGCCCAACTCCTTGACGATCACCTTGTCCAGCGCCACACGCGCTTTTTCCAGGTGTTGCTGCGCGCCCTTGTCGATCCACGGCAGTTCTTTACGCAATGCGCTCTGGTAGCTGAAGGCCTTCTGCCGCTGGCTGTCATTCAGGCTCAGAGCCTGACCGTTGCGGGTCACATCGCCATCCGCTGAAATTTGCAGGTTGCCGCTGGCTCCTGTCACCTGCACGTTCTGCGGGCTGATAATCACGTCGTCCTGGGGTTTAACGCTGCACTGATACTCGGCATGTGCCTGTGAAGCAGTCAACAGCAGTAAGGCTAACCCGGTTTTCTTTAACATATTTTCTCCTGACTCCCTTCCGTGGTGGGATTAAAAAATCGAACGGCTAATCCGTTGAGACAACAGTTCCAGCGCCGCAGTTCCCGCCAGGGAGTTACCGGAGGCATCCAGCTCCGGCGACCAGACGGCAATCGACAGCTCATCGGGGACGATGGCGACAATGCCACCGCCGACGCCGGACTTGCCCGGCATGCCCACGCGATAGGCAAATTCCCCCGCGCCATCGTACATGCCGCTGGTCATCATCAGCGCATTAATCTGACGCGCCTGCAGTGGGCTGATCACTTCGCGTCCGCTCAGGTCACGACCGTGATTGGCCAGGTAAACAAAGCTGCGCGCCAGTTCCAGACAGCTCATCCGCAACGCACAGTAGTGGAAATAGGTTTGCAGCACGGTGAGCACGTCGTTTTCAAAGTTACCAAACGACTTCATCAGATAGGCGATGGCCGCATTGCGGTCGGAGTGTTCAAACTCGGAGCGGGCGACCCGCGAATCATAGGCCAGGTCTTCTTCACCGGCCAGTTGGCGCACCACCTCCAGCATCCGCTGTTTGGGGGCGCTGAGCCGCGTTTGCAGCATGTCGCACACCACCAGCGCACCGGGGTTGATGAACGGGTTGCGCGGCTTGCCCTGCTCCATCTCCAACTGCAATAGCGAGTTGAACGGCAGACCGGAAGGCTCTTTGCCGACCCGTTGCCAGATCTCGTGCTCCTGATAACGCGCCAGCGCCAGCGTCAGGCTCAGCACCTTGGAGATTGACTGAATAGAGAAGCGCTCGGTGGCGTTACCGGCCTGGAACATTTCGCCGTCGACGGTACAAACGGCGATCGCCAGACGATCGGACGCCACTTCCGCCAGCGCCGGAATATAGTCCGCTACCTTGCCCTGGCCAATCAGCGGGCGCACCTGTTGCAGGATCTCTTCCAGCAACGCGTTATCCAATGTAGTTACCACCGCGGTCACACTCCGGACAAAACAAAGGTGCCGTTAAGGCACCTCAGAATCAATGAATACAGCGTAATATCAAGCAGGGGAAATCAGTCCCACCAGATATCGAACAGATCGCTAACCTTAACGTCGCTCAGCTTACGCGCTTCCAGCCATTTCTTGACCAGTTCGCGCTGTTCGTCGGTGCAATGACCGATAGTCTGCAGGCAGATCAAACCTTCCCACTGCAGGTAGCCACTGCCGTCAAACGCCATGCCGTTCGGCTCAATCACTTCGTCGATGAAAGCGTCCAGCGTGCCGTCGATATCTTCAACCGAGGTGCCTTCGGCAAAACGCCATGCTACGGAGAAACCCAGCTCCTGAAACTCTTCAATGTGTAACTTTTTACGTAAACGACGACTGCGGTTCTTAGCCATTATTCTTTCCTCTCAAACATCAAATCCCAAACGCCATGTCCCAGACGCTGGCCGCGTAATTCAAATTTTGTCAGTGGTCGTGAATCCGGACGCGGCACGTAATCATTATCGCTGGAAAGATTACGATAGCCTGAGATCCCGTTCATAACCTCTAACATATGTTCTGCGTAAGGCTGCCAGTCGGTGGCCATATGGAATACGCCGCCGACTTTCAATTTGCGCCGCACCAGTTCAACAAACGGCGTCTGTACGATGCGACGTTTGTTGTGGCGCGCTTTATGCCACGGATCGGGGAAGAACAGCTGCACCATGTCCAGCGAACCGTCCGGGATCATATTCTCCAGCACCTCAACCGCGTCGTGACACATCACGCGCAGGTTGCTCAGTTCCGCTTCGGTAGCGTCGGCCAGGCAGGCGCCCACGCCCGGCGAGTGTACTTCAATCCCCAAGAAATTCTGCTGCGGGTTATGGCCCGCCATGGTCACCAGCGAGGCGCCCATGCCAAAACCGATCTCCAGCACGGTCGGCGCATCGCGCCCAAACAGTGCGGTGATGTCGACAGGTTCAGCCTGATACTCCACGCCCATCACCGGCCAATAGTTGTCCAGCGCGTGCTGCTGGCCTTTGGTCAACCGCCCCTGGCGGCGGACAAAACTGCGGATACGGCGCATCGCGCGGCCGTTCTCATCAAATTCTGGGGAGATGACGTCATTAATCATAGTGCTTTCTGTCTGTTTGGCTGCCAATTAGGGAAACGCGCATTATGCAAAGATACATTGGTTTAGCAAGTGTTCATCTTGTGTACCTGCCGTGCGACGTCGGAAAGTTCCGGTTTACAGCATCATGACTCTATGCTGCAATCGCGCTTCATTTTCTGCCGGATATCGAATCTGCTTATGATGCAAGCACAACAGTTCGCACAGGTGGTGCTTGACTGGTACCAGCGTTACGGCCGTAAAACCCTGCCGTGGCAGCTGGATAAAACCGCCTATAAAGTATGGCTCTCTGAGGTCATGTTGCAACAAACTCAGGTTGCCACCGTGATCCCTTACTTCGAACGCTTTATGGCACGTTTTCCCAACGTGCGAGCGCTGGCAGAAGCGCCGCTGGACGAAGTGCTGCACCTGTGGACCGGTTTGGGTTACTACGCCCGTGCTCGCAACCTGCACAAGGCCGCGCAGACTATTGTCGCACAGCACGGCGGCGAGTTCCCGACAACCTTTGAAGAAATCCACGCCCTGCCAGGTATTGGCCGCTCAACGGCCGGTGCGGTACTGTCATTGGCTCTCGGCCAGCATTACCCGATCCTCGACGGCAACGTGAAACGCGTATTGGCTCGCTGCTATGCCGTCGAAGGCTGGCCGGGCAAAAAAGATGTCGAAAACCGGCTGTGGCAGATCAGCGAAGACGTCACCCCGGCGCAGGGCGTCGGTCAGTTCAATCAGGCGATGATGGACCTGGGGGCGATGGTCTGCACCCGCTCCAAACCCAAGTGCGAGCTGTGCCCACTCAACCTCGGCTGCATCGCCTATGCCCATCACAGTTGGGCGAAATACCCCGGTAAAAAACCCAAGCAGACTCTGCCGGAAAAAACCGCCTACTTTTTATTGCTGCAACAGGGCGAACGAGCCTGGCTGGAACAGCGCCCGGCCGTCGGCCTGTGGGGCGGCCTGTTTTGTTTCCCGCAGTTCGGTGAACGCGAAGAGATGGAACTCTGGCTGCAACAACGCGGTCTGAAAAACAATCGCCAGCAGCAGTTGACCGCATTTCGTCATACTTTCAGTCATTTCCACCTCGATATCGTGCCGATATGGTTGGAGATGAACGACGCGGCTGCCAGCATGGATGAGGGCGCCGGTCTCTGGTATAACTTGGCGCAGCCGCCATCGGTCGGGCTGGCAGCGCCGGTTGACCGCCTGTTACAACAGTTGGCAAAACAGTCACCACGCCAGCAGGGTTTATTTGGCGATAGCGCCATTGATGAGGAATTAGCATGAGCAGAACCATTTTTTGTACCTTCCTGCAGCGCGATGCCGAAGGGCAGGATTTCCAACTTTATCCAGGCGACGTTGGCAAACGCATCTATAACGAGATCTCGAAGGAAGCCTGGGCCGAATGGATGAAAAAACAGACCATGCTGATCAACGAGAAAAAACTGAACATGATGAACGTGGATGACCGCAAGTTGCTGGAAGCGGAAATGATCAAGTTCCTGTTCGAAGGGCACGACGTGCACATCGAAGGCTACACGCCACCGAGCGAATAACGCTGTTGGGGCCAGGCGCTGGCCCTCTTCAATACTTCCCGTATACGGCTTTAAGATGAAGAAAATTTTAGCTTTGCTAGTGATAGCGCCTTTGCTGATTTCCTGTTCCGGCAAAAAAAATACTGAAGTCAACGAAGCCCTGGTCAAAGACACCAACGGCTTTGAGATCCTGATGGGCCAATTCGCCCACAACATCGAGAATATCTGGGGTCTGAACGAAGTTCTGATCGCCGGGCCAAAAGATTACGTTAAATACACCGACCAATATCAAACCCGTAGCCACATCAACTTTGATTCCGGTGCCATCACCATTGAAACCATCGCCACTACCGATCCTGCCGCCCACCTGCGCCAGGCGATTATCAGCACCTTGCTGATGGGTGACGATCCGGGTTCTATCGATCTCTATTCCGACGCCAACGATATCCAGATCAGTAAAGAGCCGTTCCTGTACGGCCAGGTGCTGGATAACAAAGGCGCGCCGATCCGTTGGGAATGGCGTGCGGCGCACTTTGCCGACTATCTGGTGCAGAGCAAACTGCAAAAACGCACCTCCGGCCTGCACGTGATTTACTCGGTCACCATTCAACTGGTACCGAACCACCTGGACAAGCGTGCGCATAAATACCTGCCGATGGTCCGCAAGGCATCGGAGAAGTACGGGGTGGAAGAGTCGCTGATCCTGGCGATTATGCAGACCGAATCGAGCTTTAACCCGTATGCGGTGAGCGGTTCAGATGCGTTGGGCCTGATGCAGGTGGTGCAACACACCGCCGGTAAGGACGTATTCCAGATGCGTGGCAAATGGGGCAAACCAAGCCGCAGTTACCTGTTCGATCCGGAGAACAACATCGACACCGGTACCGCCTATCTGGCCATTTTGCAGAACAACTATTTGGGCGGCATCCAGAACCCAACCTCGCGTCGCTACGCGGTGATCACCGCCTATAACGGCGGGGCGGGCAGCGTGCTGAGAGTGTTCTCCAGCGACAGAACCCGCGCGGTCGATATCATCAACGGCATGCAACCGGGCGACGTCTACCAGACGCTGACCACCAAGCATCCTGCCGGTGAATCACGCCGCTATCTGGTGAAGGTGAACAACGCGCAGAAGAGCTATCGACGCCGTTAATCACCCCGGTCAGGGCGGTCTCTCGCGTCGCCCTGACCACCAGCATCCCTAAGCTATGCTGTAGCCATTACGGCCAAGCTCCTTGGCGCGGTACAGAGCCTGATCGGCTGCTGCCAGCAGTTGTTCACGGTTCTGTCCCGGCTGCCATTGCGCAATCCCCTGGCTGACCGTCACCCATTGCGCCACCTCAGAAGCCGCATGCGGCATCGCCAGACCGGCAAGCAGCCCTTCTATCCTCTTCGCCACCTGCACGGCTTCGCCTGCGTCGGATTTTGGCAGCAGAATAATAAACTCCTCACCGCCATAGCGGGCTACCAGATCCTGCGAACGCCGGGTCGCGCTCTCCAGACAGGCGGCCAGGCGAGTCAGGCACTCATCCCCCTGCTGATGGCCATAGTGGTCGTTGTATTTTTTGAAAAAATCGACGTCCAGCAGGATCAGTGAAAACGGGGCCTGCAGCGTCGACTCCCGCAGCAGAACCGCATCAAAGTAGTTGTCGAAGTAGCGGCGGTTGGCAATGCCAGTCAGCGGATCGCGGTTGGCCAGCTTGCTCAGGCGTTCAATCAGCTGCTTGTTTTCCTGCTCGCGCTCAATCGCCAGTTGGAACCATTGCTCCAGCCGGCTTCGTGCTGAATAAATTAGAAACAGCATCAGCGCGTAGGAGATCAGGTTCACCAGCGAAAAAGCGCTACGGATTAAGATGTTTTCGGCAATCGCCACCAGCAGCACCGGGATGCTGAACAGGAAAAATAGCCGGGGGGACAGGTAGAAAGCGATAAGGGAAGAAAACAGCAGGCCAATCGTTAACGGATAAAGCAAGTTAACGCTGTTGTCGATAATCAGATGATGAAAAACGCCACACCAGCACAAAGCCAACAGCAGAATGCCAACCACGGCACCTCGCCAGGCGGCCTGTTCACCTCTGCCGGCCAACTGACGCAACGTAATAAAAGACAGAACAGACAGCAGAACCACGCCGCAGATAGCCGGTGCGCCACGCAACAAAGCAATCAGAGAGTGTTCGCCAAATGTTTGGGCACGCTGAAGCAGCAGATAGAGCGCCAGCAGCAGGTTAACCAATAAGAACCAGTTAAAATTGCGCAGCGTCGAACGTCTTTTCTCTCTGCCGACCCAATCGAGATACCCCTCTTCTTTCATCATCTTATTCCGCTACTGGTCACTTTTACCTAAAGGTAGCGCCGGCACTCGGCTTTGTCATCCCGGGCCAGGATGATTTAAAAACGGCCCCTGCGGGCCGCTCGGGACTATTGCTTGATCATATAACCGAAGATACGTTTCCAGCCGTGATCTTTTTTCTCGATATATACGCCCTGCAGCTCCGGAGAGAAACCCGGCAGCCGGTTGATACCGTCTTCCAGCGCCAGGAAGTAACGCTGCACGGCTCCGCCCCATACTTCCCCCGGCACCACGCACAGCACGCCCGGTGGGTATGGCAGTGCGCCTTCCGCCGCAATGCGACCTTCCGCCTGGCCAATCGGCACCAGTTCGACGTTGTCGCGGATAAACTCCACGTTGGCATCCTGTGGGTTCATCATCACCTGCGGGAAATGACGCTGGCGGAACATTTCTTTCTGCAGCTGTTTGACGTCAAAGCTGACGTACAGGTCATGCATTTCCTGGCACAGCTGGCGCAGGGTATAGCCGCGATAGCGTTGTTCATTCTTGCGATACACGGTTGGCAGCACCACGCTCAGCGGCGCGTCCTCTTCCACATAGCGTTCGAACTGCACCAGCATCTCCACCAGTTGCTCCATCTTGGCCGGGTTTTCAGCCGGGGTCAGCAGGAACAGGATCGAGTTAAGATCGCATTTCTCCGGCACTATGCCGTTCTCACGCAGGAAGTTGGCCAGAATGGTCGCCGGTACGCCAAACTCGGTGTACTGGCCGGTAGCCGCATCAATACCCGGCGTCGTCAGCAGCAGTTTGCACGGATCGACCAGATACTGATCCTGAGCGTAACCTTCAAAACCGTGCCATTTTTCATCCGGCACAAAGTTAAAGAAACGCGCATCGTTGGCGATCAGATCGGTGTCGTAATCCTGCCAGTTTTTACCCGCCACCTGCGGCGGAATAAACGGCCTGAGCTGCGAGCAGCGTTCCAGCAGTTGCTTGCGCGTCTCGATACCCAGCTTCACGCAGTCCAGCCACATGCGGCGACCGGCGGCCCCGGCATGCATCTTGGCGTTAACGTCCAGCGCGGCGAACAGCGGGTAGAACGGGCTGGTAGAGGCGTGCAGCATGAAAGCATTATTGAGGTGCTTGTGGTTGCAGTGGCGCTTCTGGCCCTTGATGTGGTCGTCTTTCTTGTGGATCTGCGAGGTCTGCGAGAAACCGGCCTGCTGCTTGTGTACCGACTGGGTGACAAAGATACCCGGATCCAGTTCGTCCAGCTCCAGCAACAGCGGCGAGCACTCTTTCAGCATCGGGATAAAGCCTTCGTAACCCACCCAGGCAGAGTCAAACAGAATGTAGTCACACAGGTGGCCGATGGTGTCGATCACCTGACGGGCGTTATAAATGGTGCCGTCGTAAGTACCGAGCTGAATAATCGCCAAGCGGAACGGACGTGCCGCATTCGCCTTATCAGGTGCCACTTCGCGAATTTGCTCGCGCAGGTAACGCTCATCAAAGCAGCGCGAATCTATGCCGCCAATAAAACCAAACGGATTACGCGCGGTTTCCAGATAGACCGGCGTTGCCCCGGCCTGGATCAACGCACCGTGGTGGTTGGATTTATGGTTGTTGCGATCGAACAACACCAAATCACCGCGGGTCAGCAAAGCATTGGTCACCACTTTGTTGGCGGCCGAGGTGCCGTTGAGCACAAAATAGGTTTTATCGGCGTTAAATACCCGTGCCGCGTGCTTTTGCGCATCCTTGGCCGAGCCTTCGTGGATCAACAAATCGCCCAGCTTAACGTCGGCGTTGCACATGTCGGAACGAAAAAGCGTTTCACCGTAGAACTCAAAAAACTTCCGACCAGCCGGATGCTTGCGGAAAAATTCGCCGCCCTGATGGCCGGGGCAGGCAAAGGTTGAGTTTTCCATTTCCACATAGGTTTTCAGCGTTTTGAAAAACGGCGGCAGCAGCGCCTGCTCGTAGGCATCGGCGGCAGCTTCAAGCTGTGCCATATAGAACGCCTTGCTGGCGCCTTCCAACGCAAAAACACCGCTGATCAACGGCAGGTAGTCCGGAGAGAGATGCTCGTCCCCTGCCACCGCCACAAAGGTCGGGATCTCGAACCCGGTCGCTTTGAGCTGCGCCAGGTGACCTGCGTTAACGTCATCAACCGACACCACTAACGCGGCCACGTCGGTGTAGTCCGTTTGCTCGATGCGGACGACCTGGCGCAGTGTTTCAATGGTGGCAACCAAACTGGCGCTGGTGGCTATTTTCAATTCTTTCATTGTGCTAACTCTCAAACGGTTAAGGATGAGGGTGTGCCACGGGGCACGGTGATGAGATAACAAAGGTTATCCCGGCAAATTGATGTCCGGCGTGAGCGCATAAAGCGCAAGCGTGACCGGCTGACTCTCTTAAGATTATCAGGTAACTATCGGGGACTGGTATCGGCAGCGTCCGATAGACATCAGTAAAAGCAGAGCCGCAGCTCTATTTTTAATAATGCCTAACAGCGAGCATCAGATAGCCTTACCGCATGGCAGGCTGGGCGTTTTTTACGGATTGCGTTCGGGAAGGGTAACGGTTGAGTGACGGCATCATTTGATGTCTGGTACGCAGTGACGCTTGAGTGACAAAAACAGTCATGCCTGCAACCCTCTGACTTAAATGAGCGGAAACGCCGTTAGGGGACGTAGAGTGCTAAAATTTGCGCAATGATTGCATGTTTTTTTATGAGGTTCAAGTGACAATTATGCTGCTTTGATTACGAAAAGTTAACAATTAACACATTGTTAATTAAGGAATAAAAATAAAACACAGAAAAATCAAAACGGTATAAATAGACGATTTTTTTGCATATCTATCACCAAGCAATACCACTGACGCTCACCTGCCCCGGCAGCCATTGCATGAAAATAGAGCAACCGATCGGCTTTGTGACAGAAAGCGATTGACGATTTACGGCCAATAGGGTTAAATGCGCCCCGTTGCCCGGATAGCTCAGTCGGTAGAGCAGGGGATTGAAAATCCCCGTGTCCTTGGTTCGATTCCGAGTCCGGGCACCATATTTAAAGAACCCAGCCTATGGCTGGGTTTTTGCATTTCAGGGACAGGACTCTGCATCGAACAGGTTCGATTATTCGGCCAAAGGCCTCACCCTGCGGGCCAACGCTAAAGCGTTGTTCAACACGGCGTAAACGCAGGTAGTCCGAGTCCGGTCACCCTATTTAAAGAACCCAGCCTATGGCTGGGTTTTGCTTTCGGAGATACGGATGGAAAACCTACGCCAGTCGATACTTACCGTATCGCTCGATCACCTATTGCCGGACGTTACCAATAAGAGGCCGGCAAGAAGATAGTAAAAAGCCAGAACAGAGATCGGCTTTTACTCACCCGTTGCGCTTTTTACTCCGCCCCTACCCTATCCATTCTTTGTCACATTTATCATTGAGATAACGGCATTGAAAAATAAGCCAATTATTATTTAATACAAATAACCACCCAAAGTACATGGTTGTATGTTAGCGGTTTTTTAGTGTACTTTGGCCTTCATTTTTCTCTGGTTTAATACGTTATGAAACGCAAGTTATTTTGGATAACCGGAATGGCCATATTATTGAGTGGCTGCCATTCCCGCTCGCCCTCGATCAATATTCTCGGTGCCTACTTCCCAGACTGGTTATTTTGCATTTCGGGTGGCTGCCTGACCACAGTCATTATTTACATGATCCTGACCGCTCGGAAAAAAGCGGAATGGCTCACCCCTTACATCCTGACGTACCCTCTGCTGATTACATTGTTTTCAATGTGTTATTGGACCCTTTTCTTTAATTAATAATGCTTACTCATCAAGGAGATGGGAATGTTGAATAACATGGAGAACACCATGAAAAGGCGTTTGTTCGTCATCATACTCACGGTGATAACACTTGCGGTTTTATGTTGGGTAATCAAGACCCTTGATGAAGCCCCTCGAACCGATGATGCCTACGTATATGCAGATACCATTAACGTCGCCCCGCAGGTCAACGGACTGATTATTGAGATGCCAATCCGTGAAAATCAATTGGTTAAAAAAGGTGATGTTCTGTTTCATATCGATCCGCGTCCCTATCAGGACTCGCTAAATCGTACGACGGCAAGCCTGGCCCAGTTGGAACAGCAAATCGTTCTGGCACAGAGAGATGTGAATGCCCAGCAATTCAATGCTCAGGCAGCAGAGAAACGCATCGATGCTGCCCGCGCCACTGCCGAGCAGGACATGAATACACTTCGCCGCCTGGAAACCCTTCGCCCGCAGAACTATGTATCCAAAGAAGCTCTCGATCAAGCTCGAGCGGCCCAGCGCGCGTCATCAGCTCAGCTTCAGTCCACCAAATTGCAGGCACAACAAGCCAATGCTGCCATCAGTAGCGTCGCCGCATTAATAGCGCAACGCGAAGTGCTCAAGGCAGATATCTCCACTGCACAGTTCAATCTGGAACACACTATCATCAAAGCCCCGTTCGACGGGCGCGTTGCATCGTTAAAAACTACCGCAGGGCAATATGCCAGCGTAGGACAGGCGGTCTTTACCCTGATCGACAGCAACACGTGGTATGTAGTGGCCAATTTCCGTGAGTCTGAACTGCAAAACATTCGCGACAATGCCAAGGTCGACATCTATCTAATGAGCAACACTAGCAAGAACTTTACCGGTGTAGTGGACTCGATTGGTTATGGGGTCTATCCCGACGATGGCGGCGCTACCCAAGGCGGACTGCCAAGTGTATCACGCAGCATTAACTGGGTACGCGTCGCCCAGCGTTTCCCCGTACGTATCCGCGTCACCAACCCGGACCTCAGTATGTTTCGCATGGGTACATCCGCGGTAGTCAACATCCGTCCCAATACTATTTTGGCCCACGAGGACGGTAATGCATCATGAGTGAGTTCGCAGCATCCGACATGAAGCAAGGTAACCTGTGGCGTTTTCTGCAACAGGAGTTACACGCCTTTCCCGGACGTTATAACGCCATGCTGCGTTATCTGATCTCATCAGTGATTGTCATCATCATTTCGATGACGCTTAACGTGCCGCAATTGTCCTACTCTCTTCTGGTCATCTTTTTCGCTACGCAGCAAAACATTGTATTAACTCGGATAATTTTCCCATTATTTATTCTGGTTAATACGTTGGCCGTTGGATGCTCTATCCTTATTCTAAAATTCACCATCGATTACCCGATGTTGCGGCTACTGGTTTCGGCAGTCGCGCTGGTCACCATGCTTTATCTGATGCGTTCGTCAAAAAAAATGGGCTTTCTGTTTTTTGGTATGGCCATCACCGTTACTTATTCACAAAGCTTTGTTGATTTGACTTCAAATGGTGAAGCGCTACTGCGCAACTGCCTATGGAGTTGGGTTGCCGGCTGCTACGCAACTGTTGTGGCGCATATCGTCAATACACTTTTCTTGCCGGTCGAGCCAGTCAAACAGTTAAAACAGGAAATAGAACGGATCCTGACGGTAGTCAGCCGGGCGTTACAAGCAACGGCGTACGGAAAACCGGTGGAGACGCCGGATTTGTTAGAAATTCAAAACAGCGTACTCACGCTGCATAAATACTTGAAGTTCTCGGTGATGCGCAATGCCAGTTACCGAGAAAATGAAGATAAACATTTGGCGGAAATCGCCACAGTAGAACGTCTATATTCTGCTACACGTAAATTACACCGCCTCACGACCACGCCTTTATCACCGGCAATCGTCAGCCATTGTCTTTGGCTGGCAGAAGAGTGTCACACTTTCCTTGAGAGCATACAGAAAGACGAAATATATCATCTGACGCTACAGACCCAGGAACAAATCCAGTCCCTACCAGACTGCCTGCGAGAAATGTATAGCTCGCTGATCAGCATCTCGCTGTTAGATTCCCACGAGCAACAACCCGCCTCCATGGAATCAACGCCCCCTACACCACAAATAGGCAGACAAGGGCTTTCATACGATTACATTAAGTTCGGGGTCAAAACGCTGTTCTCAGTGGCTATCTGTTACGTGTTTTATACCAGTGTCCAATGGCCGGGCATTCACACATCAATGCTGACCTGTATCATCGTAGCCATGCCGGGGCTCGGCGCGTCGGTACAAAAAAGCCTGTTGCGTATCGGCGGTTGTCTGGTCGGGAGCGCCCTGGCACTATTCTCTACGGTGTTTATCCTGCCACATATAGATTCAATCACCGGATTGCTGCTGATGGTGGTCCCGGTGATTGCCCTAAGCAGCTGGGTTGCCGCAGGTTCAGAACGCAGCAGCTACGCAGGTATTCAGATCATGTTCGCCTTTTCACTGGCGATGTTTACCGATTTTGCCCCCAGCCCTGAGCTGTCAGAAATTCGTGACCGAGTCATCGGCATCCTTCTGGGTATCGTGGTTGGAACACTGGTGCATGGCCTGATCTGGCCGGAAACCGAAGGGAAAAAGCTGCGCCTGTCGCTATCCGGTTTATTAGCCTACTTCTCCGAAAAAATCAGCCCATTGGCGCTGGACAAAGGTAAGCAAGTCGCGGGCTGGTCAAAACTGGATACCACGCAAAAACTGCTGGCCCAGGTGGCACTGGAGCCTAACTGGCGTAGTAACGACAATGAACAGCTAACACTTAACTGTCAGATTTTACTTGGTAAACTACGTGAATTACACGTTGCACTGTACAATCTTGAAACAGAATATGCATTAGCCATCACCGAGAATAAACGTAGTGAGTTGTTTGCATTGATCGAGCGCTGCATGCAAGTTCTCGCGACAGATATGAAAACCTACGGTGAAGGATTACAAAATGAACCGCCAACCACTATCGCTATTGGCAGCACATTGCATAACGATATACAGACGACGTTGCTAACGTCAGGTGAAACACTTGAGCCTTGGGAGAAGCTACTTTTGATTCATGCTCAAGAGGTTATTACAATATGTCGTTCTATTCCCACATGGTGTGCGGATGGTGAAGTGATTTTATCCAGGGCCTGGCCATGAAGAAAGATGTGATTCAGAGAAACGCTGATGAGACCAGAAAAAAACTCCTGCTCGCGGCAAAAAATGTGCTTGCCGATGAAGGATATATCGCCTTCAGCGAAAATAAAATCTGTGAGCTGGTCGGTGTCACCCGTGGCGCATTGAGGTACCACTTTCCTGCCGGTCGCTACGATCTCATCCGGGAATTGACGCAATCATTTATGGATCAGGTTCCCACTGGCGACACCAATGACATCAAAGCGCGCATCATTGAGCTGATCACCTATATGCACCAAAACCCACAGCATAACCCCTTGGTATTGCTGATGGAGATTTGGCTAGCCACCTCGGCTGACAAACGGCTTGAAGAGTCAGTTAGAGCCGTGTTCGAACAACGCTCTCTGGTATTCTTTGGCGTCGATTCGTGGGAGACATTCCCCGAACACCTTATACCGTACCGGCTGCTGTTCTGGGGCGCCATATTGGCACTGCATCAGCATGAAAAAGATAACCACAGTTTAAAGACGGTGATCGACTTCATCAGTACGCACTGAATTACTTCGCATTAGATAGGGTAATCAGAAAGAAAATCTCATCGCTGGCCAACTACGCACTCCGTGCTGGCCAGGGTAATCATCTCAGCCTACATAGGTTTGACCCAATTGGGTTGGCACAGTTTACCCATTGGAAATACATGACCTAGAGTGGTTGGGCCATAGTGTTCGCCAACATTATTCCCTTCGCTGTGCTGTTGCAGATATTAGTGTAAACAGAAATATAATTAACCACTTAGCTCCATACGCAACTCACATTATGGCCTTATGGTCATTCGACTCCGGACTTACGCTCGGTAATGACCGGTACATCCGGTAACGGAGCACCTCAACCTTTCGAGCCAGAAATATATCCTCATAACAGCCCAGTGAGCACATCACCGGGCTATTTCGCTTTTATGGTATCCACGTACGGAGCAAGACCGGCAATCATTGAACATCGACACCCAATGATTAGAGCTGAGCTCGGGTGCTGCGACGCAGCCAGCCATAGAGTTCCGCATTGCGGCGAAAACCCATTTTCCGCATTACGCTCATCTTGTGGTTACTGACCGTTTTCACGCTGATCTCCAGCATATGGGCAATTTGTGTAACGCCCAACTCCCACTTCATGCATCTCATGATTTCTTGTTCTCGCAGCGTCAGGATCCTTTGACAGGCGCAAGAACGTTTATGGCTACGGCTGTCCAATGGCCATAATCGCTGACGCTCCAACCCGGCGATAACCACCTGTAATACCGATGAAACCGGCATATCGTGATGGATCACCCCAGACTCAAGCACGCATTTGACACTGACGGCCCCAGAGCGTCGCTTATCCGGTTGGCGCAATGCGAAATACAGGGGTTTCCGCCCCGTTGACGGTAACTCATATTGACAAAAACAGCTCAAATTGCCGGGGGAGAAATAGCGAAAAACCAAATCTGCCTCACTGGCCTGATCAATATCCACGATACGCACCAACACACCGCACGAATTGAAGTGCTGTACTAAAACATCCTGTAATCCCTTGATGAAAAAAGTGTTCTTATCGGATAAGGCTATTGTCATTATGGAACTCATGTCGGCTCTCCTGCCTTTATTAAGCCAAACCACTGCCGTATTCCCCCTTAGGGTGTCTGGCTATTGTCGATACGCAATTCGTAAACCATGGTGGCATTCGGCGGTACTTTTGGCGGATAGCCCGCCTCGCCATAGGCAAATTCCGGTGGCACCACCATGGTCAATGAACCGTGATTGCGAAGATGACCAATTGCTTCCCGGAATAAAGGCGGATACGCGGCGAGCTGTTGCGAAAGGACTTTTCCGCTGAGTTCCATATCCTGGATGACGGTGCCATCGGTCAGCCTCTCCTTGACCACCACATCAATCACCGCATCCTTGGCCAACTCGTGATCGCCGGCGTAATCCACCCGGTACCAGAAGCCCATCGCCGATTGTTTTACGCCCTTTTGTTTACTGAAACGGGCAAGATAATCCTGATCTTGTTGCACCTGCGCTTTGACCCGTTTTTCTCGCGCGGCGCCAGCGGCACTATCTGCCTTTTCCATCAGCCTGGTCAGCTCAGCCGGGGGCAACAATAAATGACCGGCAACCGCATCCACTACGCCAGCCAGCAGACTATTGCGGTCTACCGGCACGCCCCAGCTCTGGCGTTCAGCCATTAACCCATCAATATCCCGCCCCAGCGCACTGCCTGCCGCATAGGACAACCGAGTCTTTTCATCCTTTAACTGTTCAGCCGTGACTTCCCACTGCTGGCGTTTGCGTAATTCCGTTGCCTCGCTCTGCGCTTGCACCAGCTGCTTCTGCTGCCCCGCCAGCTTCTGCCCATACTCCTGATTCGCTTGTTCTGTCGCGGACAATTTCGCCGTCAGGCTGGCTAATTGGCTCTCGGCCAGAGCCTGCGCCTCTTTGGCCTGCTGCGTATCCTGTTGGGCTTGCTGCAGTAAAGAAGCCGTTCGTTGCGCATCCGGCGAACCACGCCAGGCCTGACTCAGCCCCGCCAAGGACTGCTGCAACAGCGACAGATCGGGTGGCACCGGTGAAGCACTAACGGGCGGTTTCTCGGCACGCAACGCGGTAATTTCCTGGCGCAACGCATCCAGCTCTGCCCGTTGGCGGGTCAGCTGTTGCTCACTTTCCACCAGCGACCGGCGAAGCGTAAAGGCCGTCGAAGCCCCGGCTTTCGAGGGTTCTGCCTGCTTTGCTGTCTGGCGGGGACTGTTATCTTTCTTTTTCGGTGCAGCCGCTTTCTCGTCGTTGCGCGCTTTATCGCTCGCTGGCGTCTCCGGCTTAACATTCTGACGCTGGTATTGTTCGGCAAATTGCAGCAGCGCGGGCACGCCCTCCTCTGCCTGTGCCTTACCCACGACCATCAGTGCCGCAAGCCCCAAAAAAGCCAGCCGGGACACCCGCATCATTTAACCAGCTCCCCGCGTTCCGCCAGGCCCGTCAGTACCGCCTGATTCACTCCGGCGCACAGGAAATTAACTTTATAGCGATACAGCGCATCCACGGTCTCCTGGGTATCGCCATTAACTTTGGTTCGCACCCCGGCGTACTGCGAAGCCCCGCTCATCAAACTGTCGAAAGCCTGCTTATACTGTTGAAACTGTTTGGCATTGATATTACGCAATGCGCCCAGTTGTTCCTGGCACTGCTGTAGCCGCTCAGCCTCACGCTGTTTGCGTAAGGTTTCCTCCGATATCTCCTTGGCGGCACTGGTTTTTCCGGCGGCCAAGGGTTTAGTCGACTTCGGGTTTTGGCACCCTGCGGCCCCCATCACCAGCAGACACAAGATCCCCACTCGGACACTAAGATTTATATGCTTCACCATCATCTTTCCGGCTTCCTTTTTTAGATGTATTTCTGTCCAGCACGGCCATAGCCAGCCGTGACTACTCGCCCGTGGTTGCCGTTGACCGGCGAAAACGCGGGTCGGCGGGAAACAACAACGCAGCGTCAAAACCATATTTTTCGGCCTCTGCCGTTTGCTGCTGATAACGCAATATGGCAATCAAACTGGCGTACACATTGGCGTCAACTCGCGTCGTCAGGTAATGGCGAGCCCATAGGGCATAGCGCGAAAGTTCACTGTCATCTCGCCGGGTGTTGTAGGCCAGTAAGCGATGCGTCTGTAAATCAAAATCGACCCTGTCCTGCAGCCCCCATCGCGCAAGCGGGGACATCGAGTCCAGGCTCTGTATATCGCGCAGCCCATTACGCTCTACCTGCGTCAGCGAAAGGCCTCCGCGGAAAATTGCCACCATCATCACAACCGCCGCCATGCACAGCCCCCCAATGCCACAGCGCAGTAGTAATCTTCCCCTTACAGGAAGAATAACGACGCCCACTTTCCGGCAAGAAAGACGGTCGGCCATCGCCAACAGCACCAAAAAGACCATCCAGTGCATGGCCGACAGATAGAAAGGGTATTCCAGCTGGGTATGTACCAACATTGGCAGCAGAGCCAGGCATAGCGCGGTGGGCTCACCGGCGTTACCGGCTCCGGCCGCAAAAGCACGGCGATCATGCCCAATCGCCCGTAAGAGCAGCCGCCCACCGCTCAGGATCAGCAAACCCATGCCCATCAGCGCAACCAGTCCACCTTCCACCCACCAGTACAAGACCTCATTGTGCGGATGGCGCGCAATTTCCAGCACCTGCGTGGGTGGCACCTGTTCGATACGGAAGTGCTGAAAAGCGTATTCAAAACTACCGTATCCCCAGCCGGAGAACGGATGCGCAGCGATCATCTTCAGCGTGTCCTGCAGCATCGCCAGGCGCGCCTGATTCGACATTTCGTGGGAGATATAACGCACGCCGCCTGCGCTATCCGGCCACAGCATGACAACCCCGCCCAATGCCGCGCCCAGCACTATCAACAAAGTGGCTGTCAGTAATCCCTGGGCAAAGTGATGGCGGAAACACATCCAAAATCCCAGTACGGCCAACAAAGTCCCCAGCCAGGCAGCGCGGGACTGTATCCAGACCAGCACGGCAGAGAACAGCACCAACAGCAGGGAAAGAGCGATGCGGCGGACGGCCTCCCGGTGTGAAGCCACCAGGGCATAGCCCGGCAATACCCATTGCATCAGGGTCAAAGCCAGCCCGGTGGCGATAAAACTGCCTAACACGTTGGGTTGCTGAAAGATGCCGTAAACCCTGGCCCCTCGAAGCGGCACCCAGTTCCAGGCCGGCAAAAACAGCTGTAAGACTGCGATAACAGCCTGACCGGCAATGGTGACCAACAGCAGCATCAGCACCCGTTGGCGCAGACGAAAAGGCAGGCTCACCTGCAACCCGCTGCAATAAAAAATCCAACCGGCCAGCAGACCCGTAACACGCCATGCCGCAGAGGAAAACCCCGCTTCGGGGCCATAGGCCAGCGGCACAGATAACAAAACCACGCCGAGGGTTAAATACCCGGCCGTCGGCGTGAAAACGAGAGCGCGACAACGTGGCTTGCCACACCAAATCAACAGCACCATCACGGCCATGACGGCATAAACCAGCGGATTAAAAGGCAGGCTCAACCCAACGCCGCCCATATTGGGGAAGTAACACCACGACACTAGTGGCAAGCCGATGAAACAGGCGACTAATCCTTTATTTCTTCGCAACACGTCAACCGCACCCTAAAAGCAAATAAAAACCCGCAGGTATCGCTACTCGTATTCCAGGGTAAACGTAGTTACCGCACTGAATGTCCCACGCCCGATTGATTTGTTTTGGATCGCCTCAGGCTCTCCCTTTACATAGGCCTGCAGGTTGATCATGTTGCTCCCCGCCGACAGCCGGAATTTTTCACTGGCGCTGTTGAGCGGCAACGCTTTGCCCTCCTGGGTTTCCAGTCCGATCCCCACCCCCGATGCACTACTGCCGCCGTCCAGTGCCAACAGGCCGGGCAGCTTGGTGTTTTCCGTGCCGCTAAAGGTGATCGAAACCGTATTACCCAGGCTGAGATCGCACTCGGCCAGATGCAGGGCAAAAGGCTGGCTATGGGTGCGGGTATTCAGGTACAGGTATTTGTCGACAATGGTGCCGAAATCGAGCTGTATTTCCTCTTCACCCGGCGGGATCACGCAGGGCTCCGCCACCAGGGTGCCGTGAAAACGCATATTTTCTTCTGCCGCCGCCGGTTGGCCGATAACCCCTGCCAACATCGCTCCTGCAATGCTCAACCTGACGGCCCTGCACCAGTACCTTTCTCTCACGCCCATGATGACACTCCCTTTTTTCGGTGTTGCGCTTGCCCTTAAGCCACACAGTTTTCAAACGTTTTAGTCGTAATACAGGCGAAAATCGATCACCGCGCGATAAGCCCCCGCCCCCAGCGTTGCCGGGGTGCGTACTGGCGTCACTGTGTACGTCAGGGTGTTTTGTCCCGGCGTCAGCAGGACGGGTTTATTACGAGCGCCAAGCCGTACCGGCAACCCGGAAGCATCCGCCAACTGCAACCCTAATCCCGTTACGCCCGACACCTTGATCAGGCCCGGTAAGTTACTGTCGGCGGGCGCCATAAAGGCCAACGACACCGCAGGCTGACTGCTGCTCCAGGCTAAAGCGCCGGTCCAGGCATCCCGGTTGCTCGCCGGTGCTCGCAGGCAATCTTTCAATCTCAGTTCAAACGCCACCGGCGTGCCGTGATCGCCAGGATGCTGAAACTGCGCCGTTCCGCTTTCACCGAGCCACACCTCCTGCCGAGCGGTAGCCATCTCCAAACTGCAGGCGCTCTCGGTCAGCGATCCGTAGACATGCAAAGTGCCATTGGCCCCTTCCACGTCCCAGTTATCCACCGCACGCGCCTGTGGCATCAGCATTAAAATCATCCCCGCCGTCAGCGGGAGCATCAGCGCGGCGAGTACCGTCAGGCCAATAGTGCGGCGTTGGTAGCGGTCATAGGCCTTTCCTGACAACACTGGGCTCTTTCCTTGCATGGTTTATTTCACTCCGCTGTGTTTGATACCGGTTACTTTTTGGCGGGCACAACCTGACAGGTGCTACCGGTGCAGCGGAACGTCAGTTGCGGCCGGCCGCCGTAATCGTTGATGTAAGTCAGCACCGGGCTTTCCCCCAACGCCGCGGTAGTCAGGTTCAAGGAAGCACTGGCTTTCGGCGCCACCATCATGGGTTCAAAAGCAGCGATCCCCTTTCCTTCCTTACGAGCATTGGCCTCAACAATCGTGACGTAATAAGGCGTCGGGTTATTCACCGCGTACTTGTCACCCTGCCGGGTCAATGTCAGTTTTTCCTGCCAGGGAGCCGCATTTTTTTGCGGCGCTATTGACCCCGGCCGATAAAACATCTTGATGCGTGTCTGTAGCGCTATCTGCAAGGTGTTTGGCTTATCGCTACGCGGCGGAATTTCACGCAGGTTGAAGTAATAAAGCGTTTCCCGGTCCTGCGGCAGTTGGCGCGCGGCAGGCAACGCCTGAATTTTCACCTGGCTCGGTTTACCGGGTTCCAGCCGCTGTACCGGTGGCAGCACGGTGAACGGACTTTGGATCTTGTTCCCCTGCTCATCCTCAATCCAACCCTGTGCCAGATAAGGCAATTGCTTGTTCTGGTTGCTGATGTTGAGGCTCATGGTCTTAAGGTCACCGTCAAAGATCACACGAGTGCGATCCAGGGCAATGGCCGCATCAGCGGGCATGACAACCGTGCCGGCTGACAGAACTGCAACGGTGGCGAACGTGCCAAAAAGTGAGATTTTTTGTTTGGTCATAGTCTGATTCATCATTTTCTTCGCAATTATCAGCCAGCCCCAGTGCAGCTGGCTGACCGGCGGTTAAACGGTGAGGCAGGCCTCACCCTGAGTGTGGTCAGGTAACAGGCGTAACCTGCGCAGCCTTGATTCCTTCAGGTGGCGAAGGCAAAGCCGGTTTACTGGTTCCCAAAGGATGACAAGGCAGCAACAGCGTGTTCATCAGCACCTCATCAGGCAGCAATGTCGGTAGCTGGATCTCGCACTGCGGGCCGCTATTCCAATGCACCGTCATCACTTCCCCCGGATTAATGCCCGACAGGTAGACACTGCCGCCATCATTGACGATCCCCGTGTCCTGCTTGCGTCGGTTCATCACCGTCGCGCCAAATGGCGGTTCACTGCCATCGGCCAGTTTGATGATGGCCATCGCTTTCTCACCGGAAATCACATCAAACTTGCGATAACCAATGGCTCCTTCAGTCAAGGTCGCTTGCACCACCGATCGGGTCGCTTCAACGTTATCCCCAAGGCGGTTGAGATCGATGCTGGCCTTGTTGCGGTAGTAGCTGTTCACATCAGTCACCACCGCCTTGCCATAGCGATTGGTCAGCACCGTACTGCCGTAACCCCGTACCGGCACATCGGCAACGCCGTCGGTATCCAGCATTAATCGGGTTCCGCCCGGTGTATTTATCCGGTGCAACACCACGCCTTCCTGTGCCAACGTCACCCCACCTTGTGCCCCCAACCCAATGGCGCTGTAACGGCCCGACTGGTAGCTGGCGTTGGCGTTAATCTGGGCCATATCGCCCTCATGGCTGTAATAGCCACTGGTTGTCGCTCCGCTGCGAGCGGCACCCGCACTGATCTGATAGTTGTTGTGTTCATCAATCCGGTCGTAGTAACCCACGCGATGCGCGTTATCATCACGATTGACCGTCATGTTGTAGCTAAGCGTCCCCGTGTTGCCCCAGGGGATCGACAAGGACAGGTACATCCCGTCGTCGTTACGTTCGTTGTAGCGGTTGCGATAAGCAGACAGCGACGCGCTGACATTCTTGAAAGTGCCGATATCGAAATAACGCGATACCATCAGGTTGTAGCGATCGTTGGCCGCACGGTCCCAGTAGGTTTGGTGGCTGTAGTTGAGATAGGTGCTCAACCCCAGTTCACGGAACTGTTTGTTGAAGGTGATGGTGTACATCTCCTTGCTTTTTCCGCTGCGTCCGCCTTCATAACGCGAATCGAGATATTCCCCCATGCTCATAAAATCTTCCTGGGAGAAGCGATAGCCCGCGAAGGTGACCTGGCTGTCATAGTCGTCAAAGTTTTTCGAATAACTCAAACGGTAGGAACCGCCGGTCAGTACGCCGTCTTCCGGCAATTTTGCGCGTGACTGCGTGGCATCGAACGACAATGCGCCCAGCGCCAACAGATCACGCCCCAACCCCACCGACAGTGCGTTGTAGTCCCCGCCGCTGATGGCCCCGCCATACAGTGACCAGCCATTGCTGATGCCCCATGAAAACTCCCCGGTACCAAACAATGGCCCGCGCAGATGGTGGCCCCATTCAGACGGTTTGCCCGCAGCCAGCTTGTAGCGAACGGTGCCTGGACGCGTCAGATAAGGAATGCTGGCGGTGTTCATCTTGAACTCCTGCACGCTGCCATCCTGCTCTTCAACACGCACATCCAGTTCGCCAGACACCGCATCGTTAATGTCCTGAATGCGGAATGGCCCGGCAGCAACCTGGGTTTCATACAACACTCGCCCCTGCTGACTCACCACCACCTTGGCGTTGGTTTTTGCCACACCGCTCACTTCAGGCGCATAGCCGCGCAGGTTAGGCGGCAGCATGCTGTCATCCGAGCGCAAACTGGCGCCGGAGAAACGCAGGCTGTCGAAGATATCGGAATTCAAATAATCTTCGCCCATCGTCAACCGGGAGCGCAGTGCCGGGATAGCCCGGTAGGCGTAATAGCGGCTCCAATCGAACTGTTTATCGGTCGGCTGATTAGAACCCGTCTGGTGGTTGAGATTGGCTTGCCAGTCAGCACGCAGGCGCCAGGCCCCCAGATTGGCGCCACTGGTACCATTCCCGCTCAGGTTGTAGCTGCTGCCGCCCCCTTTCAGATTCTTTTGCGTTTGGGCGTTGACGTTGTAATCGAACAGCAAACCCGGAATACCTTCGTCCCACCGTGATGGGGGGTCCCAGCTTTCTGAGCTGTATTCGAGGTAGGCCTGAGGAATATTGAGATACAGGGATGAAGTGCTTAGATCGCCACGCGCTTCCATTCCTGCCAGATGCTGCAAATCAAGGCACTGGCCGTCATGTGTCCAGCTCAGGGAATTTTGCAGTTTTTCTTTGAACCCTAATTGCTTGACCAATGCCGGCGACAGGCAGGCTTCGCTGCCTTTAGGATCCTCGGGCGGGGCTAAAAAAGTCACCGTCTGCTCCGGCAGATCGTTTTTATTGACGTGTACCACCATGGTATAGACGCCCGGCATAATGTAGCCGCTACGCGTAAACTGGCTCAGATCGATATTCTTACGATCATTAATATCTAATACATCCGTGTTGAACTGGATTTCGGCGGCGGCGTAAACCAACGCAACTGGGTTGCCCAGCGAAAGTGCTACACAGAGTCCCAGGACCTGAAGACGAAATAACTTCCCTGCCGGTGAAAGCATAATAAAAGTCCCTTCAAAAACGAATTAACCGTCAGCACGAGATAATTCAAAAATAATCCAGTTTAAAACGCACTGTGGAAAAATAAGCTCCCGCTTTCAACGGCTGATGATTGGCCATCAGCGTCATGGAGTAATTCAGCATTCTATTTCCAGGAATTATTTCTTCCATCGGCAATGGCTCACCAGGAATAACAACATTCCCGTTACTGTCATTAATTTTCAGTGCAACACCGCGGGCATCGCCTTGAACACCAAACAGTGTTCCTTCTGCAGAGCCGTCAAAAGTAACCTGAAAAAATTTCCAGTCAGATTTATTCCCCGGTCGTTCCAGGATGCAGTTAACCAATTCGATACTGAAAGGTTTAGTCATCCCCTGACCGTCACGGACGATTTGTCCTAAAGGAATAGTTTCCATATCTATGGTTTGGTCCCGACTGCCAGCCGCAATGGCGCAGGCGGTATCAATAATAGCGCCGTGCATATTGACCCGGCCCCATCCCTGTAGGGTTTGGGAGGCATAACTGGGCCCGGCGGCCAATACCGAGAGTAATATCAAAAGTATTACACCGGCCTGATTCCCTTGTGAAAACATCGCGACATTCCTTTGACAGGGGGATCAACCAGGCATGCGATAACTCACATGCCTGGTCTATTAAACCTGCGGGGTTACTTACTGATAAGCCAGGGTGAAATCGGCTACAGAAGTAAAATCACCTGGGACGACAGCGGCAGAAGCCCCTTCACCCTGGAGATAAGCAGCAAAATGCAGGGTGTTGTTGCCGGCGTTCAGAGTCTGAGCCGTTGTCGCTTCACCCAACTTGATAGGCTGACCACCATAAGAAATGGCGACACCCGCGCCGCTGGCCGTACCTGCGATACCCAACAGATCTTTGTTGGTTGCAGAAGCTACGCCGCTGAAAGTGGTTTTAACCGTTTTCAGAGTAGTGATGTCGCACTGTTCCAGCTTGATTTCGAATGGACGAGGATTAGATTTGCCGCCGCCATTCAGTGCCACGTTGGAAACCTGACCCAGGTCTACTGTCTGGTCAATCGACTCAGGGGCAATCGAGCATGGCGCATCAATGATTGAACCTGTGAAAGTAACTTTACCGTGTCCCTGATCGGCTGCGTGTGCAAAAGAAGTTGCGCCAAATGCAATCACTGCAGCCATCATGATTTTGTTAAGTTTCATAGAACCTATATTCCTTATAAGAAAAAATGCATATCCCAATAAAGAACAGAGCATCAGCGTGCCGAACACGCGCAAATTCAACGCTCTAATTCCTTAGCATCTTGAGAGTAATTAAGCCCACCGTACTCAGGAGCGAACAGCAATATAATCACCAATTCTAGCCAGGTGATGAGGTTTAAAAAAACCAATGAATTAACATATAACAAATAAGCAAACGCATTGAATATTAAAACCGCAAAACCTTTAACTCCCTCTCTTGGTTGGCGATTAATATTCTTGCAAAAGCCTCCCATTAAAAAAAGAGTTTTCTTGAGCACCTTTAATATTCGCCATTTATTCCCTGTATCAGGTTAATTTATTGTTATTTTTAGCCTCATAGATCGTAAAATATTCTTTCTTGGAATAAAATCCTGTTTTTTATAATCTGCCAACCAATGAGATCGCAAACCGGCATTTTATGAATATAATAAACCAAATTATTGGGTTTAAGTATGACATCACCCCGTTATACCGCCCGGCGAAAAATGGATAGCAAGCAATCTATTTTTCAGCCTAAAAAAACAGATAGGCGTTTGCTTTCTATAGGAATTAAAGCAGGTCTGCGAATAGAGAAAGTTTGTTTTTTCAAAGTAAACAGCAATAGAAATACAGAGGAAGTGCTATGGAAGCGTTATCCCCGAAACAAAAGGAAGTCCGGCAGTTGCAGCAAGCTCTGCTACAAGCGTTATTAACGCAGTCCCCTCAACCCAGCCCTTTCAAAGGGGTACCGCCTCAGCATGAATGGCTGTCAACCAGGCAACTGGCAGACACCATCGATGTCGGGGTTTATCGGGCCAGAAACCTGCTGCTGGAAATGGTCGCAAAAGGTGAAGTTGTGGTCTCCTCTGGCTCGATAAAAAACTCCCTTAGATGGTACCCGGCGGCCATTTTCTCCAGCCATGGCGTCACGATTTAAACCGCCGCTAACCTTATGTTTATCAAAATGAAAAAATAAAACCTCCCGTACCGGGCGGCCTATTTTCATCTGGATAACACCAAGAGCTCAGCAAAATCGTTAGCCACAGATTATTGGAATATTATAGTGAGAAAGACATCCGTTTTATTATTGCGTTGCTGTTTGGCCGCCTCCTTCTTTTTACTGGTTGGCAATGCCAACGCATTTACCTGCAGAACCTCAGATGGCGGACTAATCCCTCCGGGCGGCTCCAACACGCCGGTTGATGTCAGGGTGCGAATCGGCCCGCAGCTGTCCTACGGGAAAAATGAAATTGTTAACGTAAGTCAGGTAACCTGTAAAAACGACGTTGCCAGCTGGTGGGATTACTTAAAAACCGATGCTCCGGCACTGACAATGAATACCGCCATTTTTGGGGCCATTGGCAGCGGTATGACTATTAATGGGATAGATTATAACTCCCCAGTCTCTTCTAATATCAGCGTATTGGATTTGACTGGCCTGCAGACCAGCAGTGTCGCTATCAGGGTGTTTATCGTATTGAACCGTTTCCCTACGCCAGATATCAAGGTCAATAAAGGTGACGTCATCGGTCAAATCAACTTTCGTCAGACGAACAACCAATCAGGCTGTCCACAATGCGGCCCTTATCGCTGGCGCCTGATTGCCGACAACGACGCCTATTTTGTGACAACCAGTTGCACCATCAACAATGGGCAACAAATTAACGTCGCTTTTGACCAAATCAGGCAGGATTACCTGACGCAAAACGTCAGCGACGCACAAATAAAACAGGACAAGGCGCTGAGTTATCAATGTGATGACCAAAGTGCCACCCAGGATATTCTGATTCGCATGGTCAGCGACGCCACCGGATTCTCTAGCGATTTTATTAAAACCAGCAACCCAAACGTCGGTGTTGCCATGGTTTATAAAAATGCGGTCGTTAAACCCAACAACAGCTTTAGAACCCGCATCGTTAATGGCATGGGGAGCGACACCATCACCTTTGTTCCGGTAAAAAACAATGTCCCTTATACCAGTATTGCCACCGGGCCCTTATCAGGTTCAGCCACGCTTATTTTCAGCGCACCTTGAGGCAGAGGCAGATATGATCACCATGAAAAAAAGGCACCCTCACCGCCTTATTTTTGTCTTGTCGATGCTCAGCTTCGCTGCATCGGCCGTAGATCAGGGTACCAAGGTAAACATCACGGCGACCGTGGTAGCCCCTCCTCCCTGTGTGATCAACGAGGGGCGGACTATTGATGTCGACTTCGGTAAGGTCGGGGTAAATAGAATTGACGGCACTCGCTATATGCAACGAGTGGACTACAGCATTAAATGCGAGTTTCTGGACAACACCAGACAGCTAAAGATGAAAATTATGGGCAGTGGGGCGGCTTTTGATGCCAATGTCTTAAACAGCAACATTAGCGGATTGGGCATAAAGTTGCTGGCGGACGGTAAGGCATTCAATATCAATACCCCCTTGAGTATTGATTACACCAAGCCGCCAACCCTGGACGCCGTACCGGTTAAAAGTTCCGCGCTTGCCCTGAAGGACGGCGACTTTACCAGTGGTGCCACGATGCTGGTCGACTATTTTTAAGCTTTTGGCAACGGGGGAATAGATACAGGGCGGCATTCAACGAATGCACCCTGCCCCCAAGCGCGAAAACTCACTTCTGAGCCCGATAGCCCTATCACCCATTTGCCGATGAGATGTTAATATCGACGTTTTTCAGGTAAATAGGCCGAGCATGCCATCTTATTATCTTCGCTGTCTTACCTTGGTTTTCACGCTGATTGTCGGCGTTGGCTCCCCCCTGCTGGCGCAGGCCAGGCCCGATCTGGAGCGTAAAATTGGCGTGACCGTCGCCGATAACCCATCACCTGATTATCAGTTCAGTGATTTACGCTTCAATTCAGCCGATGGCCAGCGCCATTACCGCATCCGCATAGCGCAACCACGCATTGCCCCGCCAGCGGCCGGCTATCCGGTGGTCTACCTGCTGGATGGGAATGCGGTGCTGATGGAATTGAATGCCAGCTTATTGGCCCGGCTTGCAGCGCAAAAACAGCCGCCGGTATTGGTACTGCTCAGTTATGACAATGATTTGCGTATCGATGCCAATGGCCGCAGCTACGATTACACACCGGCGCCATTACAAACCGGTGAGATGCGGGCCAATGGTGGCGCAGATGCCTTTTTGAAACTGATCGAAAGCCAGATTAAACCGGCAGTGGCGACTAAGGTGGCCATTGACCCTCAACGGCAAACGCTGTGGGGGCACTCTTACGGCGGCCTGTTCGTGCTGCATACGCTGTTAACCCAGCCAACCGCATTCCAAAATTACGTCGCCGTAGAACCTTCACTTTGGTGGGGAAAGGGCTTTATTCTGCAGGAAGCACAGCGGGTTATTGAACGGCATCCCGCCATGTCCGCCCATCTGTGGCTGTGGACCGGCGGCGGTGAGAAAATGCGTAGTGCGCCGCCCAATATCAAACCGCTCCCCGCCGACGCCGCTCAGCGTCTGGCCGAACGGCTGGCGACGCTAAACGGGCTGGCGGTCAATTTCCGGGAATGGCCAGGCCTGGATCACGGCGCCATGTTCAGTGCGGCCATCGCGCCGGCATTGGATGAGATTGCCAAAGGCGACTGAATAACAGCATGCCGATACTCTGGCGATAATCTCAAATGGCTGTTTACGCCAGTCACCCTGTTATCTGCTTTTGTCGAAAACAAACGAAATATGGTCATCGTCCAGATACTTGATCTCAACCTCACAGCCTTGCTGGACCTTTGAAGAGTAAAAGGCAGGAATGGTCTCCTTGCCTTCTACCTGCTTGGTCATCCCCTTTTCATGCCATGACAGGCGGTATTTTATGTTGGTGGTCCCGTTATCATTTGAACTGATGTAATGGACCTCCTCCACCCGAGCCTGAATATCCCGCCCCTGTGTCTGGATTTTATGGTCACGGTTAAACAGATAAACAATATAGGCAATGACGCCTACTGTAAGAATCACTGAAATAATGATCGCAAACTTCATCGATTCGTCCCTTAGCCGAACATGGTCAGACCGTTAAATGATGACATTATCTTCCCGACATGAGCCATCGCATCGATAAAAGCTGCACGCCCTGTGGTGGAGGTAAGATCAAAGGCTGTCTTATCAAATTTCATATTGGTCAACCCGAGCTTGCCGCTCGCAGTCACGCTCATAGAATAGCCTTCCGTAACGATTTTCGCCGCCGTGAAATCAAAGGAAAACATGGAAGCAGACTCTTTATGATCTTTGTATTCAAAAGCATGCGGCGTCTTGATGCTCACTTTTTCCGCACTGTCGATGGTGATCATTTTCGGTGAGGTGATGGATACCCCGCCTTGCACCGTCTGGGTCCAACTGCCCTGAATATCCGTCTTGGCATCCTTGGTGATGGTTTGTACCCGTCCCCCCAGGATTTCGTCAGTCACGTCCTGGGTGACGATATTATGGCGTTTGCCCGTGACCTTGTCATAGCGGTCCCCCTTGAGGAAGGAGTCCATGCCTGCGTCATAGGTGCGGGTCACCTTGCCGGTAACATGTTGATTTTCTGTACCCTCCGTCGTAATACTCCGATTTCCCTTAATGGTTAGCGTTTCCCCGCCGCTGGTAATATCCGACGTCCGGCCATTGGTGATAGTGACCTTTTCGCCGTCTTTAAAGGTTTTGGTTTCCAGTTTGTCGACCGTGGTGGTGCGCGTGCCGTGGAATTGGAAGATAGCGTTGCCGAACACCTCATCCTTCTGGTCTTTTTGGATGGTGGTGGTGCGATTGCCGTCCACGGTCACCGTTTTATCGTTCTCCACCGAAATATTCATATCTTTTTCGGCATGCAGCTGCACCATCTCCGAGCCCGCCTTATCTTCGAAGAACAGGTGGCTGGAATTATCACTGTGGCCATCTTTGGACCGCGTCATAAAGCCCATCATGGTAGCACCGGCGGGCAGCGTCCACGGCGGCATGCAGGCTTCGTTATACACCCGGCCGGTGACCATCGGGCGGTCCGGATCGCCATTGATAAAGTCAATCACCACTTCATCCCCTACACGCGGGATCTGTACGCCGCCAAAGCCCTGACCTGCCCAGGCACTGGAGACTCGCACCCAGCAGGAACTGCTTTCGTCCCCTTTCGCCAGACGATCCCAGTGGAACTTCACCTTCACCCGGCCGTACTTATCGGTCCAGATTGACTCCCCCTGCGGCCCCACCACCCGCGCGGTCTGCGGACCATGGGTCCGCGGCCACGGGGTACGCTGCGCTGAGCGGAACGGCGTGCTCGCCGGGATCACCACAAAATCGGTGCGGTGCACCGCCTCTTCTCCCCCGCTGGCGTAGCTGTTTTCTTCAAAATCGTAACGCGCACTCAGTACCAGATACTCTCCGCCGTCACTGGCAAACGGCGGGTTAAGCAGGGCAAAGGTGCACCCCGGTACGATGCCCAGCGCGGTAGCCGTGGCGTCGATGCGCTGATGCTCCGCCTGCCACTCCTCCTGGCGCACCCGGGCGTAAGTTTCGCCGTGGCTGTGCTCCACGAAGTGCCCCGGCCAATCGTAGTAGTCAATCTGGCCCGGTGAGGGTGAGGTTGGGTTTTGTCGCGCCTGGAACAGCCATGCGTTGGGCTTGCGGAAATCGTAATCGTCGATGCTGTAGATCCCCGGCGTCACCCGCTCGGATATCGCCCACTGGCCGATCCCCTCTTCGCTGGTGCTGCCGCCGGAAGGCGTGGCATGGTAAGGAATAGCCTCATAACCGCTAAACGGCTGATGCTGCTGAGCGGCGTCGTACAGCACCATGGTGTGTTTATCCGACTCGTGGCGGAAAAAGAAATAAATGCCTTCCAGCTCCATCAGGCGCGAAATAAAGTCATAGCTGCTCTCCTGGTACTGCACGCAATATTCCCAATTGCGGTAGTTGCCGGTGAGCTGGTTTTCCATCTGCACGCCATATTCGTCGAGCACCGTTTTGATGATGTCCGGCACCCGCTGATTCTGGAAAATACGCTGGTTGCGGTCCCGCTTCAGCGGCCACAGATCCGACTCCATGGTCAGCGTGTAAACCACGTAACGCTCACCATTAATATCCGCGCTGTGTACGTTGACCCTGGTGATTTTTCCGTTGAGATAGCGTGGCGTAGCGAGCAGCCCCTGAGTAGGGATAGTCAGGGTAATCGGCTGGCCCAGCATGGCCCTGCGGTCCAGACGGGCGTTGGTACTGAGCATCGTCACGCTCAATTCAAATGAGCGCGAAACCACTTCCTCTCCGCCAAGTTTCCAGAACTTCAGCGTTCCCTCACCCGCAGGCGTTGTTGCCGTGATACGGTCAAGCATAGCTTCTTACCCCTATAACTGAGACTGCGTTATGCCGCTCTGCCACTCATGGCGCCAGCATCAGTACTTTGAATTGGCTGGGTACCGCACGTATCCCCACGGCATTGGTTGAATTCTGCAGGCTGACGCTGGTCAGGCGCGTCGCCGGCGTGCCTTTGAGCAGCACGGTAAAGGAACCGGTGAGATGACGCGACGGCCCCATCACGGTGCCTGACGCCACGCCGGTGGCGACACCGGGATTATCCCCGTTGGTCAGCGGTGTCACCGTAGCCATGTTATGAGCAGGCATGCCCATAAACAGAATATTCAGCGCATTGGGGACGGCCGTTGGCCCAAGCGCGATATCCGGATAAGGTATCGGCGTTGGGGTCGGCATCGGCGTCATACAGACATCGGGAAAGGCCAAATCGGTGCCCATCAGTTGACAGTTGGCAAACATCGCGGCCTCCTCAGCCCATATGGATCTGTTCGGCATCCACTTTGGTGATTGCCTTCGAAGTAATAACGGTATTTTGCGCATGCAGACGCGCGTAATCTTCGGCCTGCATATCCAGTTGACCGGCACGTACCTGCTCCGTCTGGCGCGTAGTGCGTAACAGGTTATGGCTCACCTGGGTGATGGTTTGCCAGATTGACTCGGTGTGCTTGCCCACCATGCGCGAAAGGCTTACCCAGGCGGAAAGCTTGTCGCCGCTGTACTGCATTTCGCTGATATGGCAGTCGCCCTGGCTGGCGCTGATGCGCAGCGCTTCGCTGCTGAGGCTGATTTCGCCTCTGCTGCGGATATGCAGATCGCCCGGTACGCTCAGTTCTGCCGTTTCCGGGTTGGCGCGCTCCAGCACCGCCAGCAGCCACACCTGATTATCCACGCTGGTGATAAGCACCAGATCCCCGGTCTGAGGAGCAATAACGCAGCTGGCGGCACGCCGACAGTGCCAGCCGCGCCCTTCACTCTCCACGCTCAGGCTGCCGTTGGAAAAGCAGTGTGTCACCACCCCCGCACTCTGCAGTGGCGGTGCTGCCGCCTGTAGCAATTTGTGATTGATATTGTTCATCTTCTCTCCTTAACGGCGGCTCTGATGCTGAAGGCTCCAGGCCTCGGCAGCCAGTAACTCTTCGTCATATTCAAGGATGCCCCGGCGATCGGAAAAATGGGCCCCCTCCTGCTGCGCCCGGTGGAATCGGGTGCGGGAAAATGTGGCACTGCGGAAATCTGCCCGGCGCAAATCCGCATGGGTAAAGTCGCTGTAGGTCAGGTCGCACAGGGCAAAGTTGCTGTCTTCAGCCTTCACCTGCTGCAAAATGCTCTGGAACAGGCGGCTGTGGCTAAAATCGGCCTGTTGTAACCTGGCGCCGATGAACAACGCCTGATCAAACACACTGCCCTGGCAGTTGGCCCCGGTAAGGTCTGCACTCATAAACAGCGCCTGGCTGGCGTTCACCTTACGGAATTGGGCTTTTCTCAGCGAAGCGCCTTTGAAATTGCACTGCGTCAGCTGCGCCCCGTTGAAGTCCACCGCATCGAGCTGATTATCAGTAAACTGACAGCCGCTAAAGCGCTGCTGGGCATAGCTTTTTCCACGCTGATCGCAGTTGAAGAAGACGGCCCGGTCGAATTGACTGTGGCCCAAACGGGTCGTGCGCAGATCGATATTGAAAAAGGTCGTCAGCAGGCACTGGCACTGTTCCAGCTGCACCTCATCCAGCGAGCACTCGAAGAAAGTGGTGCGTTCCAGCGTGGACTGGTTGAAGGTGCTGCCGAAAAGTGGGCTGCGCATAAATTGACAAGCGTCGAACCTGCTGCGGGAAAAATCGCCGTTGCCCAGCTCACAATGATTAAAAATGCACTGCGCCATTAACGTGTCGCAGGCGCTGATGGCCGTCATTTCACAGTCGTTAAACACGCTCTGCTGCATGTGCGCGCCGCTCAGCTTCACCCCATTCAACAGGCACTCATTAAACACCGTTTCATGCAAATTGGCCGCCTGCAGGTTCGCCCCCTGCAGTGAGACCTCCTGAAAAATTCCGCCGGACAGGTCGCACCCTTGCAGATCGAGACCATCGAGGTGGCAGGCGTTAATCAGCTCGCCATTTTTTATTTTCTGCTGTAGCTCTGCCGCGCTCAGCGTCGTCATGTCAGTTCCTCATCGCGCTTCGGCAGCGTTTTCACCCGGCTGGTATAGGCGTTGTCCAGCCGTGTCTCCCTGTTAATAAAGGATTGTGACAGGTCAGCGCGGAACAGATTGGCACCGGTAAAGTCCGCGCCGCCCAACTGAGTTTTCTGCATCAGTGCGCCCATCAGGTTGGCTCCGGTGAAATTGACCTGGCGGAAATCAGTGCGGATCAACAGGCTCCCGATCAGGTTGGCACGGGTGAAGTTCGCCCTCTGACAGTCCGCCTCGCTGAGATCGCTGTTCTCCACCTTCGCCAACGTAAAGTTCGCCTGCGTGAGTAAAGCCTGGCGCAGGTTGCTTTCTTTCAGCGTCGCTTCGCTAAAGTCCGCGCCGCTTAAGTCACTCTCCATGACGGCTGCGCAAGTCAGCAGGCTGGCCGCTTTAAACTGGGCGTACGGCAGTTTGCTCTCCACCCAGTTACAGCTCTCCAGCCACGCACCGTTGAAGACCGCCGCCTGCAACTCGCACTGTTGGAATACGGTCTTATGCAACCTGGCCTCGCTGAAATCGAGCTGCGGCAGCGTTAAATTCATAACGATACACTCCTCCAGCTCGGCACGATGGAAACGGCAGTGGCTGATACCGACCTGGGGCAGCAACAGCGTTTTTAGTCTGGCACGGCTGAAGTCACAGTCTTCAAACAGGGCGTCTTCCAGTTGGGTTTCCGTCAGGTTGGCACCGCTAAAATCGGTCTGCCGACACTGTGCCAACGCCAGACTGGCTTTGGTCAGATTACATTCACGCAGCGAACTGTTGCACAAATCGGCCCGCGCCAGCATCGCCTCGCTAAAATCAGCGCCGTCCAGCTGACAACCGCTGAGATCGGCGCTTTCCAGCAACGCCTTACGGAAATTAGCGCCACGAAAATCCATGCCGGAGAGATCCGCGCCGGTGAAATCCAACTCGCTAAAGTCCCCTCCGCACGCCATGGTGTTCGAAGCACGCTGGCGAATAATTCGGGCAATGTCACCCGTCATGCGTTTCGCCGGCGGTTGATGCTGGACTGCCATCAGATACATCTGGTGCAGCGATTCGCGGCTCTGCGCCAGTTTCTTCGCCGTCATGCTGTCCGCATGTTGATGCAGCATTTCCTGCATACGGTGCATGGATTCCGGGCCACGCGGCCGATTATCTGGTTTGGCCCCCTGGCGGGCTTCCACCTCAGCCTGACGCGCCTCGGCCTGCGCTTTCATCTCCTCAGCCTGGCGCTCCAGTCGTTCGACAAACTCCGGCAGTTCATCCAGCTTCGGCATCTTTGGCAGCGAAGTCTCCGCCAGTAACTCATTAACATCCCGCCCTTCAGCCTCAAGCCTGGCGCGGTGCTGTTCGCGTATTTGACTTACCCGGTTTTGCATATTGTTTTGCATCGGGCTGTCTGTTTGCTGCATTTCGCTGTCAATCCAGGAACCGATCAGCTCTTCCGGCAACAAATCTTTTTCACGGAAGGCAAACAGCGCGCCCTTCCCTTTATCCAGCCGCTGGGCCAGCACCTTGCGATAGTGGTTGGCCGAACGAGTCGCGCCGTTTTTCTCCAGCGCCGGCATGAGATGCAGCACATCCGCCGCATCATCCTCGTTAATGCGGCAACTGCCCTGCCAGATCAGCATCATCTGTTCCCGATGCGGGAAGAACCAGACCGTGGTGGCACGCAGCGCAATCTCTTCAAACAGCGTTTCGTCCCCGCGCTGACGATTGATAAAACAGCGCGCCCGCCATGGCGGCAATTTGCCCGACTGTAGCGCTTTCTCCGGATGCATATTCCAGATGCGCCACTCGGCCTCGGACGGCAGCTCATCTTGTTCCGGCCACCATTGATCCGGGCTGGCAGCATTGAATACACGCCAGTCGGCGTCGCGGGCCAGGCCTGGAAAATCATTATTCAGCCAGTTGGCATCATAGGCTTTGCCCATGCGCTTAAAACGACGCGGCCAGCTCATGTCCAGCGGCCCAAAGCTTACCGGTTCAGGCTGCTGCCGCTGGGAGGTCATACGCTGATGTGGCGGTTCGATATTCGGCAGGCGACGATAAGCCACGCCGTTGTGCTGCTCTTCCACGGCGCCAATACCATGAGGATTTTCTTCGTGTCCTGCGCCGCCAAAAGCCCGGCTCCAGTCGAGGCGCATCGACTCAAAATGGCGTGGCGGGGTCGGCTGCGAACCAGACCAGAAACGATCGCCAAAAGCCAACAGGGTCTTGCTGAGACTCCCCACGTCAATACGCACTGCGCAGCTGTTTTTTTCCTTCTGATGATGGGTATAAGCATTCCCCGTCGCCAGAAATTCAGCCCGGACTTTCGGGATGGCCACATCAATGACGCCGCCGCTGGTTTGCAGTTCTTCCGCCGCCAGTTGCCATAATTCCACTTCCGGACGCAGCTGGGGCGTTGCGCCCATATCCAGCAGTGCCATCACTGAGACGCCCAGATAATTTTTACCCTGCTGGCGAAAAGGTCGATTTAATACGCTCAGACGCAGCGGCTTAATAATCTTCATATAATGCGCCTTTAGGCAGCCAGTTAATGAACGCGATTAAAAAAAGGGATAATACATCTGCCTAGTTTTCTATCTCATTAACCGAATGAGTGCAAGATGGAGCCAGGAATGATTATTCCCCTGGACCAGATAATAAAAGATATTTATTACAATAAGTCATTCAGGGTGGGTGAACCTCTTCCTTCCCAGCCCAAGCGCCAGCAGGGCTGGCGTTCTCTGGCTTTCGGCCCTGGGCGCTAGTGATGGCACGGTAATCTTTGAAATTAAGATTATTCTTAATTAGTGATGTTTTCCTGCTATTTTTTTGCATTAATCAAAAGTAGCTTCTATTACTAATAAGCGTCAATCCGTTATATTCAAAATAATAATATAGTGCGATATGGCTATTGAGATGAGTTTTAAACTGGAAGGCGTGGCGGAAAATCAAAGAATGGGATCATACAGCCTTTAGGCCCTAATCGATAAAGCCATACTGGTTAATTTAAATACGACAAACTGCATTAAGCCGTTGATGTTCTCCCCGCATTAAAACAACAAAATAGCATCCCCCCTCTGACAAGTCGCCGATAAGGCCTGCTCTTTTTCCGTCGAAGACCGACGGCAGATTTTCACACGGATTGACCAGAAGGCTGAAGATAGCGGCTCCCCTTTGGCAAGTTGACTTGCTCTACCGGTGGAGCCTGAATAGCTAATGTATTTCCTGGATGAGGCCCTGGTGAGGCACAATAGGAATAGATTGACTGAGCAAGGCTAACCGCTATTTATTACCGCGTATTACGCTATTTTCTAGCCTCGTCACAGTTAATATAAACGTTTGGCCCCCTGACGGGAACGGGTGAAAAACACCCTTGTAATACATTACGAAAAGTGATAGTTAAACCCGTTGGCAAGGCCCGAATTGATTGCCATAAGACATTATTATCACAGGGAATTATATCACATCCATGAAAATCAATATTACCGACCAGCCAAATCCGCAAGATGAAGAGTTCGTTATCGACAGCCTTTGGGCTCATAATGAAAAAACCGAACACGTTGATATCCACCCCTTGTTCCTGACCGTGACCGATGATGAAGGTAAAATCGTTGCCGGACTGGTTGCCAGAACCTGGTGGGGCGGGCTTGAAGTGCAATATCTTTGGGTCAGCGACCAGCATCGTAAAAACGGCTATGGCCGCCAACTGATGCTCCAGGCAGAAGAAGAAGCCAGGAAGCGCGGCTGCCACATGGCCTATGTCGATACCTTCGACTTCCAGGCCCGCGGCTTTTACGAAAAACTGGGCTATCAGCTGTACGGCAACCTGGGCGGCTATGCCAAAAAGCATACGCGCCACTACCTGGCAAAAGAGATTTAATCCGGTTGTCACCGGTGAGGTCAGAATGGATTCGCCCGATAAAAATAATGAATTCTATTTGAAAGGTCTGATTGCCATGATGGAGCACTTGAGTGAGCCATGGGGCATTAAGGATCTGGCATCCCGTCATATTTACATGAACCATGCCGCCTACCTCTATACCAACACGCCACTTGATTTTGATGTGGCCGGTAAGCTGGACGACGAGTTTCCCGCCGACTGGGCCGAGTGCGCGGCCGATTTTGTAGAACACGACAAAATGACAGAGGTCTCGCGAGAACGGGTTGCGGTGATAGAAACGCATTATTGGTACGGGAAAGACAGTCTGACCCCGTTTATCAGCGAAAAACTGCCGATCTACAACGATAAAAAAGAAGTGGTTGGGGTGATGTGGAACGCCAAACCGCTCAACACCCTATCTCCGCTGAAATTTATCAATCAACAAAAACCCAGCGTGCTGACCACAGAAACCAATAGCACTATTTTCACCCGGGCCGAACTTGACGTGATATTTTTAATGTTGCAACGGCTGTCGGTGAAAGAGATCGCCAAAATATACAACATCAGCAATAAAACCATAGAAAACAGAATATATAACATCTATCAAAAATCTGACGTCCATACACAGCAGCAGTTTGAAGAATTTTGCAAATATGCGCATCTGGACAATTACATTCCCGATCGCCTGATAGCTAAGGGCATTCAGTTTATTTAATAGCAAGGAATACCTCACCGTGATCAAAATTGAAGACTATCCGTTAACCCGGGTACCTCAGGATAAAAGAGTCTCGTTTTTAAGCGTGGCCATTGTGCATATGGGCATGCTGACCGCGCTGGATCAGTTTATGCTGGGCGCCGTATTGGGCCACTCAATGACACTGTTCGATGCCTTTACCGCCATTTTCGTCGGCAGCCTGATCTTTGGCGTAGTGACCTACGGCCTGGGGCTGGCGGGGATGCGCGAAGGGATCTCCGGCAGCCTGCTGGCCCGCTGGTGCGGTTTTGGCCGACTGGGTTCGGTACTGATCGGCGTGGTGGTGGCCGTCAGCCTGCTGGGCTGGTTTGGCATACAGAACGCCATCTTCGCCAAGTCGCTGGATTTCGCACTGGGCAATAAGCTGGGCTTTGGCCTGGCGGCCGGTCTGTCCGGTACCCTGCTGACCATACTGGTGGCCTTTGGCTTTAAGGCATTGCGTATCGCCGCCCGAATTGCGGTACCGATGTTTATTATGCTGGTAGCCTATATCTCTTACATCACCCTCACCGGCCATAATCTGCCGGAGATTATTAAATTAATGCCGCCAGGCGATCCGCTGTCGATCAGTGCCGGCATCACCATCGTGGTCGGTGGCGCCATCGTTGCCAGCCTGATGACCCCCGATCTGACGCGTTATTCCAAAAACGGCAAGCACGTACTTGGCGTAACCATTCTCACCATTGTCGCCGGGGAGTTCGTGGTTAACGGTCTGGCGCTGCTGATCGCCAAAACGCTCGGCACGGCAGACGTCGTGACCATCATGTCACAGGTCGCCGGGGGGGCAGGCCTGCTGGTGGTAGTGTTCTCCACCTTAAGGGTCAATGACCTTAACCTGTACTCATCTTCACTGGGCATCGTCAACGCGGTTGAAGGCATGACCGGGAAAAGGCTGAAATACACCGCCACCACGCTGGTGATTGGCGTGTTGGGCACCACGCTTTCGGTATTGGGGATCCTGGATCGGTTCGTCGACTTCCTGACGGTGCTGGGCGTGGTGTTCCCGCCGATTATCGGCGTGATGCTGGTGGATTATTACTTGCTGCGCACTCACCGTAAAATTCTCGATGACAGCCGCCGGGAAGGCAAACTGCCCGACCAGACGCCGACCATTGGCTGGGCAGCGATCGTCGCCAGCATTGCCGGCAGCATCGTCGGGTTGGTGACCGAATGGGGCGTGCCGACCATCAACTCATTGCTGGCCGCCAGCCTGTTGTATTGGGTATTCAAGTTGGCGCTGAATCGTGCTCAGAAACCGGCCCCAGCGCAAAGCTGATCCGGCTGCAAGCGACGAAATGCGATTACCACTCTCCTGCAAAAGGTGAGTGGTAATACGATAAAATGGGGATCTGGCGGACTGAAAACTGCGGTTTTAAAACTGAGACCTAATTGGAATTCCCTGGTGTCGGTAGCTAAAACATCCTTTAATACCCAGAGAATGGAAACGCCTCCCTCCCTGAGCTTTTTATTATAGAAGTTGTCAGACAATCGTTTATTAACCGTTTTGACCGTCAAGAAACACTTCAGTATGAGTGAACAGTAGCTCACAAAATCCACCGTGGTCAACACAAAAGTAGACACAAAACCCACTTTTGTGTTCACTTTTAGGAGCTGACCATCTAAGCGATTGATTTGTATTCAGTTACCTTTATTCCACTTTGCTCCTAACAGGGTGGAAGCATCATTGGGTGTAATACCCGGCAGTTGAACATACGTTTTCAAAGATTAATCAGCCGGTTACCGCCCCGCTTCCGGTGTCAGTTCTGGACAATATCAGCGCGTGCGATATAGTAAAGCCGGCCAGAATATTGTAAGGAATGCTTATGAAGACCACTAACGCCCAGCGCAAAAGCAACATCATTAAGAATATTGAATATCTGATGCGCACCCGCGGCGAAACCAAGGCATCCTTCTCTAACCGTACTGGCCTGACACGCACCACTATCTACAAGATCCTCGATGGACGGGTCAACAACGTGCAGCAAGCCACGGTTAACCGGATATCAGATTTCTTTGGCGTTTCCTGCGAAGAAATCGAAGACTATGATCTGGAAAAGCTGGAGCTGCTCAATGAAACCCTGTCCACCGAAGGCAATAAAAACCCTTCCGCAATTCCTGTTATTCCGCAGTCGCGTTATTTAGCAACTGCCGACAAGAAGATCGGCCAACTGGTCACAGAGTTCCCTTTGACTTATTTCTTCGGCGATGAGTCAAATATGGTAGCAATGCGAATAGAGACCGAAATAAAAGGTTCATTTATTCCAGGCGAGGTCATTATTATAAAACGCCCGCCGGTATTAGTTTGCGATTCGCCTTTATTGTATCACTCGGGAAAATACGGCTTCTTTGTGGTTAATGACAAAGAAGAAAATAGCATGGAGAAAAATCATCAGGATACCGTGCAATTCCTGGGTTATATCATTGGAGAAAGGCTATAAATGGAACCGAATCAAAAGTTCAAGCTATTGGGCTTTACCCGGCATGGCACTCTGGCTGCCAATGTCATGGTATTAGCCACCGGCAAAACCATTACCATGGGGCTCAATGAGCTGGCCGACAGCGACATATCGGAAGATTTGAGCCGACATGAGCTACAGGCGCTGTATCGCAAAATCTACGGCAACAACCAGCAGCAAACCGCCTATGAGCTCAGCGATCGCCATGAAAGATCCTGGTACGCCTATCTGATCATTACCGTGGCGCTCAGCGTAATTTATATCTTCTCAACCCTGTGTGGCGTCAAGCCGATTGAAATTGCAGCGTTGAACATCATCACTCCCCCGGCGATATTTATTTATCCCCTGACCTTTATCCTGGTGGATATTCTGAACGAATTTTATGGGCTGCGGCTAGCCAGGCGCACCATTATCATCTCGTTTATGGCCAACCTGATTTTTGTGCTGGGCGTTTGGGCAACCACGTTGGTACCGAGCATTCCACAGTGGGAGTTCAGCAAGACTTATGACGGTATCGTCCACAGCATCATGGCGGTGCTGGTGGCCTCATCTGCCGCCTATTTAATCTCCGAGAACGTCAACTCCTACCTGCTGTGCAAAATCAAAGAGCTGACCAACTCTCGCTATCTATTTGTAAGGGTGATCACCAGCACCGTGGTGGCCTCGGCCATCGACAGCGTGGTGTTCTGTACCCTGGCGTTCTACAACGTTTTGAGCTGGGACATCATCAAAATCATGATCCTGTCGCAGTTCCTGATTAAGGTGGTCTACGCCCTGGTGGGTGTCGGGCCGATATACGCCGCCCGGAGCCTGTTTAACCGTTATATCAATACCGATCTTGCAAGGAGCAATGAATATGCATATCAAAAAACAAGATAAAATCACCCATCTTGGCGCCAACTCCGATTACCCGGACCAGTATGCTCCCGAATTGCTCGAAGCCCTGCCGCGCGCACGCGGTCGCGATTTGATCGGCGTGGATGAACAGCAACTGCCGTTCCACGGTTTTGACCTGTGGACCGCCTTCGAACTTTCCTGGCTCAACGCCAAAGGCAAGCCGGTGGTGGGCATTGGTGAATTTACCCTGCCCCATTCGTCCACCAACCTGATCGAGTCCAAGTCCTTCAAGCTGTATCTCAACAGCTTTAACCAGACGCGCTTCGACAGCGTGGAACAGGTCAGAGCCGCGATGCAAAAAGATCTGTCGCAGGCCGCCAATGGTCAGGTTGGGGTGAAGCTGTATCCGGGGTTAGACGGTTATTCAGCGCAGATCGACGCCCTGCCGGGCATCAATATCGATGACCTGGATATCGCCGTGGATGACTTTGATTTCAAACCGGAATATCTGATTGGTGCCACCAGCGAACAGGCGGAAATGGTGACGGAGACGCTGTCGTCCAACCTGCTGAAATCCAACTGTCTGGTGACCAATCAGCCGGACTGGGGCAGCGTGGTGATCCACTATCAGGGCCGTAAAATCGATCGCGAGCGCCTGCTGCGCTACCTGATCTCCTTCCGCCAGCATAATGAGTTCCACGAGCAGTGTGTCGAGCGTATTTTCAACGACATCAAACAAAGCTGCCAACCGGAGAAACTCAGCGTGTTCGCCCGCTATACGCGTCGCGGCGGTCTGGACATCAACCCGTTCCGCAGTGATTTCGAAACGGCGCCGACCCTGGGTCGTTTGATCAGGCAATAAGCATTCATCTTGTCATGCCCCCGCCCGGGGGCATTATTTTCTCCGTCATCTCTTTGTTATTTTTCGCCATTACCGTCGTTAACAACTATCTTCAAAACAACCCTCAGGGAGATTAACGACGCATGCCTGATTTTTCGCGCAGAGAAATACTGCGGGCTGCCGCCATCGGATCGGCTTTTTCACTGTTACCCGCCTCGATCCGCAAAGCGCTGGCCATCCCCGCCAATAACCGCACCGGCACCCTTAACGATGTCGAACACGTGGTGATCCTGATGCAGGAAAACCGCTCTTTCGACCATTACTTCGGCACCTTGCCCGGCGTGCGCGGCTTTAGCGATCGCATAACCATTCCTTTGCCCGGCGGCCGTCACGTCTGGCAGCAGCAAGGGGAAAATCGGCTGGTACTGCCCTATCATCTCGACAGCAAGCGCGGCAATGCCCAACGGGTCAGCGGCACGCCGCATTCGTGGGTCGATGAACAATCTGCCTGGGATAACGGCCGTATGAGCGCCTGGCCGACCTACAAAACGCCCACCTCAATGGGCTATTACCGTCGGCACGAACTGCCGTTCCAGTTTGCGCTGGCCGAAACCTTCACCCTATGCGACGCCTATCATTGCTCGATCCACGCCGGGACCAACACCAACCGCCTGTTCCACTGGACCGGCACCAATGGCCCGACGGCGGCCGAGGTCGCGGTGGTGGTCAACGAGTGGGACAGCCCCGGCCCGGCGGAAGTCGGCTACCAGTGGCAGACCTTTCCGGAGCGGCTGGAGGCCAGCGGCGTCAGTTGGAAGGTCTATCAGTTTTTACCTGATAACTTCACCGACAACCCACTGGCGGGATTCCGCCAGTACCGTGCCGCCAGCGTCAAGGTCGGCAACCCGGCACAGCCACCAAAGGACTTCACCGCCTTTGTCCCCTATCGCGATGAGCTGAACGCTGAAGCCCCACTGTACAAGGGCAATGGCAATACGCTGCCGGCAGCCGACGGCAACGATCTGGACGCGATGCTGAACGGCTTTCGCAATGACGTTCAGCAGGGCAAACTGCCGCAGGTGAGCTGGATTATCGCCCCGGCGGCCTACTCGGAACACCCCGGGCCCTCCAGCCCGGTGCAGGGCGGCTGGTTTACCCAGGAAATCCTCAATGCGCTGACGGATAACCCAGAGGTGTGGAGCAAGACCGTGCTGCTGGTCAATTACGACGAAAACGACGGTTTCTTCGACCATATGCCTTCGCCCTCGGCGCCGTCACTGCGCGAAGATGGCAGTTTCGCCGGTAAATCGACGGTGCCGTTCGACAGTGAAATCTTCCAGCACGTTGCCCCACCCGGTTCTCAGGAGCAACCCCCACCGGATGGCCGCATTTACGGCCCTGGGCCACGGGTACCGATGTTGGTGCTATCGCCCTGGAGCCGTGGCGGCTGGGTCAATTCACAGGTATTCGACCACACCTCGGTACTGCAATTTTTGGAGAAACGCTTCCAGGTGCATGAACCGAACATCAGCGCCTGGCGACGGGCGGTCTGTGGTGACCTCACTTCGGCCTTCAACTTTGTCGACCCCAATGAGGAAACCTTGCCACGTCTACCCGCCACCAGCCGCCACGCCGCCGATAACCTGCGCCAGCGACAGGAACAGTTACCGCAGGTGCCCTTGCCGCCGGTAGACAAGCAACAGTTACCGCATCAGTCGCGACTGGCGCGCCCATCGCGTGCGCTGCCTTACCAGCTGCACGTTGAGGCCAGCAGCAACCCCGAGCAAAAAATGCTGACGCTCAACCTGTACAACACTGGCGAACAGGGCGCGGTCTTTCATGTGTATGACCTGCTGAGTCTTGAGCAAATCCCACGGCGCTATACCGTCGAGGCGGGTAAAGCGGTCAGCGATCACTGGCTAACGGCAGATCGTTACCACCTGTGGTTGCTCGGCCCCAACGGTTTCCATCGTGAGCTGGGTGGCAGCGTTCTGCAGCCGCAGCCGGAAGCGCAACTCACCCCGCACGGCGACTATTTATCGCTAACGCTAACCAACGCGGGTAGCCAGGCGACAACGGTGACCCTCGCCCGCTGTCCTTATACGCAACAAGGCCCCTGGCAGATTGAACTGCCGGCGGGTGGCCGCCATCAGCAGGCCTTTGCTACCCAGGCCAGCGGTGGCTGGTACGATTTGTCTCTACAGGACTCACATGGCTGGCAACGCCGACTGGCAGGTCGGCTGGAGAACGGCAACCACAGCGTCAGCGATCCGTTGATGGGCAAAGCCTGAGATAGCCGCGCAGGAACGCTCAAAGGGGGATGCTCTGTAACAGGGCGCCCTTTTATCGGCAATACAAGCGGAACAGGCGCGCCAGGTGTGCGCCCATCGGCGTCAGCGTAGTGTCTTTACGCTGGATCAGATAAAACGTCGCCTTGGGCAGGCTCTCCTCCAGCGCCAGCGGCACCAGATGTTTACCCAATATCGGATCGGAAATCACGTCCACCGACAGAATGCTGACAAAGTCGCTCTGCGCCACCAGGCTGGTGCAGGCCATAAAAGTCTCGCAGGTGACGCTGATAGACGGCGCCATTCCCAAATCCCCGAACAAGTCGTGCAACAGCCGGTAGTAGCTGCCTTTGGGCGTCGGCATGGTCCAGTCGCAGTGCTGCAACTGCCTGAGTGACGTCGCCCCCTCCATCGGGTGCCCCTTGCGCACCACCACCTTGTACTCTTTCTCCATCAACCGCTCGTACTGCAATTCATTGTCCAGGCTGCTGGGGTAATAGGTATTGACGGTGAAATCCAGTTCCCCCTGGCGCAGTTCCGGGATCATTGACACCAGTTGCCCTTCGACAATCCGCACTTTGACCTTTGGGTATTCACGGTGGAACTGATTGATCACCTGCGGCATCACGGTGCGCGCAATGCTGCCGCCGACGCCGATATTCACTGAGCCGCCCGCCAGCCCCAGCCGTTGCTGGATATCCTCCTGCGCCACCCGCAGCTCTTCGAGGATCAGACTGGCATGCTGGAAAAAGTTATCGCCGCAGTCGGTCAGCACTACGCCCTGGCTACGGCGGATAAACAGCTTGGCCCCCAGCACCGTCTCCAGCTCCTGAATCGACTTGGTCAGCGCAGGCTGCGAAAGCTGTGAGGTCCGGCTGGCGGCGCGAATGCTGCCCTGACGACTGACTTCTACAAACGCACGTAATTGGTGCAATTTTATTGAGGCGGGCATAGGCGAAAGGTGATAACCGTTGTTTATCAATAGCAAGATATTGGCATCTTATTTAGCCCGATTCCATTGTGTACATTCGAAAAAAACATAATAAATAACCAAATTCTTATTTCGCTTAATTAAACGCATTTTCTGCGCCAATAAGCGCATTTCACGGCAGTTAGTCACTAAATACGTCTTTTTCATTAAACAGTTCCACCGTCTGACTTCTGTTCAGCGCACCACTGCTGCCCGGCGTTTGCCTGGGCGCGATAACCAATGAGATCTCCCAATGAATAATCCGCTTTCGATGTTGGTGTCAGATTTATCTCCGCAACTGCAGGCCTGGCGCCGCGATTTTCACCGCTATGCCGAATCCGGCTGGTTTGAGTTCCGCACCGCCACGCTGGTGGCGGAAGAGTTGGATCGGCTGGGCTACCGCCTGCAGCTGGGGCGCGAAGTCATTAATGCCGATGCCCGCATGGGGTTGCCTTCCGCCGAAGCTCTGCAACAACAGGAGCAGCGCGCCCGCGAGCAGGGGGCACTGGAGAAGTGGTTACCGCACTTTTCCGGCGGCTTCGCCGGTATTGTCGCCACGTTGGACACCGGTCGCCCCGGCCCGGTGATCGCCTATCGCGTTGACATGGATGCACTCGATCTCAACGAAAAGCTGCAGCCGGATCACCTGCCGTTCCGTGAAGGCTTCGCCTCCTGCAACAGCGGCATGATGCATGCATGCGGTCATGACGGCCACACCACCATTGGTCTGGGGCTGGCACGGGTGTTCAAGAGCCTGGAAGCGCAGTTGAGCGGCACCATCAAACTGATTTTCCAACCGGCAGAAGAAGGCACCCGTGGCGCAAAATCCATGGTGGAAGCTGGCGTGGTGGACGACGTTGATTTCTTCACCGCCGTACACATCGGCACCGGCGTACCGGCCGGGGAACTGGTGTGCGGCAGCGACAGCTTTATGGCCACCAGCAAGCTGGACGTCACCTTCCGTGGTGTTGCCTCTCACGCCGGAGCCAAACCGGAGGACGGTCGCAACGCCCTGCTGGCCGCAGCACAGGCTACAGTGGGACTGTACGCCATTCCACGTCACAGCGAGGGCAGCTCACGCATCAACGTCGGCGTGCTGCAGGGCGGAACCGGCCGCAACGTGATTGCCGATCGGGCGTTTATGAAGGTGGAAACCCGCGGGGCCACCAACGCCATCAACCAGTTTGTTTACCAGCAAGCCCTGAACGTGATCGAAGGCGCAGCCAAAATGCACGGCGTGGAATACGACATCGCCCTGATGGGGGCAGCGCAGAGCAGTAAACCAACCCAGCCGTGGGTGGACTACATTCACCGCCAGGCGCTGGAGATAGACGAACTGACTTCGGTAGTCGATCGCCGTGAGCAAGCCGCCGGTTCAGAAGACGCCACTTATATGATGGAGAGGGTGAAATCCCACGGCGGGCAGGCCTCTTACGTGATTTTCGGTACCGAGCTGAGCGCCGGGCACCACAACGAGAAGTTTGATTTTAACGAACAGGTGATGGCAGTAGCGGTAAAAACGCTGGCGTCGCTGGCACTGAACCTGCCGACCTTTGGGAGCAAAGCATGAGTCAGCCGCAACTGTTAGCCTTTATCAATCAGTACATTGACCAACACCAGCCGCAGTTCAGCGCACTGAGTGACAGCATCTGGGATCACCCGGAGACGCGCTTTACCGAAACCTATTCCGCTAATCTGCTGGCCGACGCGCTGGAGCAGGAAGGCTTTAGGCTTGAGCGTGGCGTTGGCGGCATTGAAACCGCGTTTATCGCCAGCTACGGCAGCGGCCAGCCGGTGATTGCACTGCTGGGCGAGTACGACGCGCTCGCCGGACTGAGCCAACAGGCCGGCTGTGCCACCCCGCAGCCGCTGGTGGAAAACGGCAACGGCCACGGCTGCGGCCACAACCTGCTGGGCACCGCCGCGCTGGCGGGAGCATTCGCAGTGAAGGCCTGGATGCAACAGCAGCACCTGACCGGCACCGTGCGTTTCTACGGCTGCCCTGGCGAAGAAGGCGGCTCCGGCAAAACCTTTATGGTGCGCGAAGGCCTGTTCGATGACGTTGATGCCGCCCTCACCTGGCATCCGGAAGGCTTCAGCGGCATGTTCAATACCAGCACTTTGGCCAACATTCAGGCGGCATTTCAGTTCAAGGGTATCGCCGCTCATGCCGCCAACTCACCGCACCTTGGCCGCAGCGCGCTGGATGCGGTAACGCTGATGAACACCGGCGCCAATTTCCTGCGCGAGCACATTGTGCAGGAAGCGCGGCTGCACTATGCCGTCACCAATACCGGCGGCAGTTCGCCCAATGTGGTGCAAGCCGATGCCGAGGTACTGTACCTGATCCGCGCGCCGCAGCTCGATCAGGCGCAGGATATTTACCAACGGGTGATCAACATCGCCAGGGGTGCGGCGCTGATGACCGATACCCAGATGACGGTACGCTTCGACAAGGCGTGTTCCAACTACGTGCCAAACCGCAGCATGGAACAGGTGATGTATCGCTATGTCTGCGACTTCGGCCTGCCGGAATACAGCGAGGCGGAACGCAAATTCGCCGGCGAGATCCGCCAAACGCTGAATAAAGACGAGCTGCGTAATGCCAGACTGAATGTCGCCCGTACCGGCGGCGCGGCTGGCCGCGAGTGGGTGCAGAATTTGGGCGACAAGGTGTTGATGGACCAGGTCGCCCCCTATGTCGCATCCGAAGATCTGCTGTACGGCTCCACCGACGTCGGTGATGTCAGTTGGGTCGCGCCGACCGCCCAGTGCTTCAGTCCGTGCTTCGCGTTCGGAACTCCGCTGCACACCTGGCAACTGGTGGCACAGGGTCGCACTTCCATCGCCCACAAAGGGATGTGCCTGGCCGGTAAGGTGATGGCGGCCACCGCCGTCGAACTGCTGAGTGACAGCGCCCTGCTGGCAGACTGCCGCCGCGAGTTCGAACGCCAGCGCGCCGAACAGCCTTATAGTTGCCCGATCCCTAAAGACATCAAGCCTTCACCGTTAAAGTAACCACCAGGCTGCAAAGGCCCGAAACATCGGGCCAGTAAAAAATTATAATTAAATCAAATAATAAAAAATAAACACAACAGGACAAACACAGAGGGTAGCACAATGAGTGAGGTCACAACTTCAGCCAATAAAAGCCCCGGTCGCGTTTTTTACTGGGTAGAACGCATCGGGAATAAAATCCCCAATCCATTTTTACTGTTCGTCTATTTAATCGTGGTTTTAATGCTGGCCACCGCGCTGTTCTCCTGGCTCGATATGGCGGTAAAAAACCCGGCCACCGGCGAGTTGATCAAGGTGAATAACCTGATGAGCGTGGCGGGCATGCAGTGGATCTTCCCGAATATCATTCATAACTTCAGCAGCTTTGCCCCGCTGGGCGCGATTTTGGCGCTGGTGATCGGTGCCGGGCTGGCCGAAAAGGTCGGGCTGCTACAGGCCTTGATGTACAAGATGGCCTCGCGCGTTAGCGCCCGCTATGCCAGCTATCTGGTGCTGTTTATCGCCTTTTTCAGCCATATCTCTTCCGACGCCGCCCTGGTGGTGATGCCGCCGCTCGGCGCGCTGATGTTTCTGGCGGTGGGCCGTAATCCGATAGCCGGGCTGCTGGCCGCTATTGCCGGGGTCGCCTCCGGTTTTACCGCCAACCTGTTGATCGTGACTACCGACGTACTGCTCTCCGGCATCAGCACCGAGGCCACCAAGGCGGTGGACGCCGCCGTTCACGTCAGCGTGATCGACAACTGGTACTTTATGGCCACCTCGGTGGTGGTACTGACCTTCGCCGGGGCACTGTTGACCGATAAGTTTATCGAACCGCGCCTGCCCAAATGGCAGGGCAGCGCCGAGGACAAAATCGAGGCGCTGACCCCGCTACAGAACCGTGGGCTGATGATGAGCGGTATCGCCGCGCTGATATTCATCGCGATTATCGCCGCCCTGGTGGTGCCGGAAGCAGCCCCGCTACGCGATCCGAAAACCGGCTCGGTGATCCCATCACCGTTTATTAAAGGCATTGTGCCGATCATCATCCTGTTCTTTTTCACCGTCGGCATTACCTACGGCGTGGTCACCAAACAGATCAAGCGACCGGACGATATTCCCAACCACCTGATAGAGCCGATGAAAAGCATGGCCGGCTTTATCGTGATGGTGTTCCCGCTGTCGCAGTTCGTGGCGTTCTTTAACTGGAGCAACATGGGCAAGTTTATGGCCATCGGTCTGACCGATATGCTGGAGGCCGCCGGTATGAGCGGCGCACCGGCGTTTCTCGGGCTGATGTTCCTCTCTGCCTTCCTGTGCATGTTTATCGCCAGCGGCTCCGCCATCTGGTCGATTCTGGCGCCGATTTTTGTGCCAATGTTTATGCTGCTGGGCTTTCATCCGGCATTCGCCCAGATGATTTTCCGCATCGCCGACTCTTCGGTGCTGCCGCTGGCGCCGATGTCGCCCTTCCTGCCGCTGTTCCTCGGCTTCCTGCAGCGTTACCGCAAAGACGCCCAGCTCGGCACCTATTACGTGCTGATCCTACCGTATCCTTTGGTGTTCTTTGCCGTGTGGATTTTGCTGCTACTGGCCTGGTACGCGCTCGGCCTGCCGATTGGCCCAGGGGTCTATCCGAAGATGGGGTAAAGGTTGCCGGCCTCCTTGTATCGGGAGGCCGGAAGCGTTCAACTCATCAGAAACGATAGCCAACACCGATGTTGAAGCCATTGATAGCACGGTTTTTACCACCGGCATCCAGGCTGGAGCCTTCGTAACCGATATCCACCGCCAGATTATCCATTGGGTTAACCTGGAAACCGACGCCGTACATAAAGGAGGTTTTCTTCTGGTTACCGCTCTCTTCACCCATATATTCGTAAGAGTCGTTTGCGTAGTTATTCCAGGATGACTTGTAATCAACCTTGTTATAATTCAAGCCCAGCAAGCCGTAGACGCTGACAAATTGGTTAAAGCGGTACGCCGGCCCCACAGACAGTGAGTAGTATTTCACTTCAGCGCGGTTATCAATGACGTCGCGATAGAGATTGTAAGACTCGTTCTTGTCACCGCTCATATAGGTGAATGAGCTGATAACGCTGACTGGTGAATCCCACTCGTAGCGGTACTTAATATTCACACCGTTGATATTCTTGAAGTCCTGCACCTTGCTCTGCGCATAACCGGCGGTGATAGTGCTTTGCCCGGCCTGCGCCACCGCGCCGAAGCCTAAAGTGGAAACAACCAGAGTGGTGATGACTAACTTTTTCATAAAATCGTCCTTAATAGTAAGTGGAACAACTTAGGTAAAAAAATAGCTATCCATGCCGTATTGACGGCATAAATTATTTGTTGGATATGATTAAACCCTACTGATAGATAAGGTTAGATCGTAGCAAATCCGGCATTATAATTAATCAGTAGAACCGGTAATTTGCGAGTAGCTACGCATCAATAACAATTCCTGCCAATTCTCAGGTGCTACGTGATATCTATTTCACTCAAACTCTGCCCCCTACTCGTCCTTATGGCAGTAAAGAGGGGACTCACCTGGAACCCTGACCACATAAGACGGAAAATCGGTGATTTCTGTCGTCTCATAAGGCTGCAGTTCTTTTCCTGAAGGGAGTCGATCGCGAAATCCTTGGGCTACAATATCCTCACTGGACGGATTGGTTGGCATTGAAACTTTAAGGCTATCCGGATCAATATGAGCCCACTGACCATTAGCTTCCTTAGTCACTGTCTGCCGATAACTCAGGGTAATTGTTGCCGTTGAGGATCCATGGGGAATGAACATTACGTGGACATCGGAATGACTCACATTTTCTGAACGGTCTATAGTATGCCCACGGATTTTTACAAGCATCGGTATTAGATCCTTGCCGTTCCCCTCAAACTGAGATTCGCAAATCGTAAAGCTACCCGGAGGATAAGCTGCATCGAGTTGCTGCATTCCTTCCCGTGTTATGGCCCCAGCATTCAGAGGGTTAAGCAATGCAATACCGAGGCTAACCGATAGCAGAATGGTCATGTAAGTCCGTTTCATTTTTTCTTTTTGAACTCTTCTATTTTCGCAAACACCCAAATACCAACACCCAATGGAATACCAGCTCCGATCCCAGCTTTACAAGAAAAAATAAACGTATCTAACCGATAATCAAAAACCCCATTACGGAAAAAGAATATTATTGGCGCGATAAAACTGGCTAAAATAGCTATTCCAACTATCAACAATACACATGAAAACAATAAGTATAAAAACATCGAGAAATCTACATTCTTATTTTTCATTACTTTTTACCTCAATTTTCATGCCTACCACTATCACTGTCCCAGCGACACCACCACCCCCTAACACTCTATAAAATAATTACTTTAAAAACATCTACAAGGGAATTACTTCTCTTTCCAACTTGCGTTCCGCTTTCTGACTTCTTCTATTTTCGCAAGAACCCAAATACCCACACCAAGAACAGCGCCAACACCAGCCCCCATTGAAGATATGTAGAGCAACTCACTCCATTGATAGAGGAACTCTCCACCACGAAAGTAGGTAATTACAGGCCCAATAACACTTCCTACTAATGCCCCCATTAGTATCAAAATTGTACAAGAGCACAGCAAATACAAAAATAGAGACAATCCAACATGCTTCTTTTTCATTTTTTACTATCATCCTTTTTCAGACCACTCTCTACACCGGTGCCGATGGCAGTTCCTACTACACCACCACTTACAGTACCAATAACTTCAGCCGATACAGGAGAAACACCATGAGAGATTATTTTCTCTGTAATTTTCTCTCCGCCTTTATAACCGATTAAAGTACCAACTACTGCGCCAGTCACAGCACCAGTAGCATCTTCACCTTTTAGCCTACTGCCAAAATATGCACCACCCGAGTTCACAGCACCAGAGAAAATAAGGCCTTTACCCTGAGTTACCGCACCGGTACCAATAGCAATCAATGTATCGGTATAACTATATTTTTCTTTTGGTTTAAAGTTAATCGTAATAGCTTGTTTCGTTGCATCTGTAATGCCACCTAAGGCCCCGCCCCCAATAACGGCAGCAGTACCCGCAGTAGGTGCTATGACAGCCCCTCCAACACCGCTCATAAATAGTGCCCAAGCGGTAACCAATGCGGAAGTCGCCTGGTAATGATCTTTACTCACCTTACCAAGGCCTTTGGCTCCCCAAATAGCCCCAGCAACCGCCAATAATTGATATGGCTATTTATTAGGTGAGGACTTCTTTTTTTCATCTAGTTTTCATCTAGTTTAGATAACACCCAACAACCAATCCCCAGAGGAATTCCACTCGCAATGCCCACTTTTAAAGCGTGCGTAAATTCCTTGGCCACGCTAAATGATGAAACATCACCCTCTAAATGCCCAATAAATGCGATAGCTCCTTTGGCCAGTAATACAGCAAGTACAGAAAAAATAATACAATAGATAATCAGAAAAATAAGAAGATGAATACCTATTGTTTTTGGGATAAAGAAATTAATAAATTTCATTTTGCTTTACCTTTTTCATCCAACGTATCTTGTGTTGAACCACTTGTAATTTCAGAAGCCGTTGAGCCTATAACGTTCCCCATAGTCTCAGCTGTTTTACTCGATACAACAGGTTTTAACTGATTACCAACAGTAATTACCTTACCCCCTACAATACCCACGGCCCCACCGACGCCAGCAGCTATCATTGCATTCTTGGGGTCTTCACCTTTGATTTCACTACCGACGTAAGCTCCGCTCACACCAATAATTTCAGTAGCAACAACACCTTTACCCTGAGTCAGGGCAGCAGACCCAGTGGCAATGAACAAATCGGTATAATTAAAGGGTTTATTGCCTTGCAGCTGTACACCTGCGTTCGCCGAACCACCGATTAATCCCCCCACGGCCATTGAACTTCCGCCGACAACAGTTCCTGAGCCCAATGATGCCGCAGTTATCATAAACTTGCCCCAAGCCTTAACAAACTCGGTCGCAGGTTGCGGTGCCCCGGGAACCTAATATTAACCGGCTACAACAGTGTGAAAATGGTAGATTTATAGCTTAGAGGAAACTGCCTAGGTCTAATGGTCTAAAATTATAAATTTACATACAAATTATTTTTTAACGCAGGTACTACATAATAAAATAACCAAATAATTAAACTGGCTGGAATGGCCACAAAAGTAGCATCTCTCAAGCCTAACCACAAATTATCCAGGCTAAAAATGCCTTCTGAAATATAAGTTAACTCTTCAAGAAAAACAAAGGTAATCAGAACAACTGAGCTTATGGCAAGTTCAATAAGGAAAAAACCTTAATTAAAACACCCAGGATTTTTATCATTTACCACCCATTTCCCCCTAAACATTTCAGTACAATCTCTGACACTACCGAGCCCCCCATATTTCCAATAATAGGGGGCAAAGGATGCTGTGGAGCTGGCTTGCTAAAAGCAGTGTCATCGTACATTAAACAACCACAACACGAATCCAACAAAAAAACCAACACTCCCCACTTTTAAGTAGGTGTAAAAATTATCCTTTACAAAAAATATTATGTTCTCCCCTCCGTTAACCCAATAACCAAGGGTTTGAAATAATAGACTCATGATGAATAAAAGCACAAAAAACGAGCACGTTAAATATAACATTAAAATAACTGATCTACTTTTTTTCATTCTTTTCCCCTTGCTCTTTTAATGCTGCCTCCATACCACTACCAAACAGTCCTGACGCCGTCGAGTCCCCTATATTACCGCTAAGAGAAGGAAGAGAACTTTGCGGTGCTGGTTTTGTTATGGTCCAAATACCAGTTGGTACCCACTCATACTGCTTAGATACTGGGTTAAGGATTTTATCCATAGGAACTTTAATAATATTCCCAGAAACATAACCAACAGATGCGCCAGCCTTTCCTAATAATGCTGCAAGGAATGGATCATCACCTTTTATTTCTGCTGAATAATAGCCACCTGCCGCATTCCATGTAACAGTAGGATTATACCCCTTGCCTGCAGTGATTGCTCCGATGATGCCTGCGCCGATTACATCGGACAATTTTACCTCTCCGGTTTTACTCGTCCCATATTGAATAGCTGCGTTGGCCGCCCCGGAGACCCCTACCGCTATCAGCTGCTCTTTCCCTTTAGTTACGCCATTCGTGATTATAGCTTTCCCTCCCATCACAAGTGCTGGCCAAGAGGTAGGATCGATGGCAACCGCCAGTACACGATCTCCGGTGGTAATATTATCTTTCAGGAACTTAAGATCCGAACCATTGAGATAATTTACCAGTGCTGCGGCATCTGGATCCTTCAATTTTTCACTCAAACGGAACTGTGCCGGGTCAGCATCCCTGGCAACATTGGTATTTGCCTGGATAACCTCTTCCCAAGTGACACAAGCAATACCGCCCCCCGTACAAGCGTCTGCCAGTTCTTTGCTATTTTTATTACTGATTTTAATGTACTTTTCAAGCACCGGCTTACAGTCTCCTCCCGAGGCTTTACAGGCTGAAAGCTCCTTATCAAGCTGACGGGATTCCGTCTCACTCAACCAGTTATTCTCAACTACCGTCTTACCAGTCTGCGCTCCAGCGATCGCGTCGGCACTGCTATCACCAATCAACCCACCGGCCAAACCTGCTGCGAGTGTAGCCAATGCTGATACTGTCTGCTTCTCCGTTTCGCTCAGTTCACTCACCGGCTTACCGTAGGCTTCAGTAGCAATCATACCAATAAGTTCAGCGGTCGCAGCGCCACCCGCACCAACTAACGCGTTGTTGCCCTGAGCCGCCGCCAGCGCACCATTAACCGCTGCATGTGCCAGGACTCGGGCTGCAGGATCATCAATACTGTTTGCTATCACGTTGGTGATATAAGGCGCGGCGCCATTAGCCAATGCGCCCGTCAAATCACCACCAGATAATCCTTGAACCGCCGCTGTAGCAGCCTGCATCGCGCGCTGTACCTTACCGCCCGTGCCATAACCCGACTCGCTAAACGCCTGGTTATAGGCCGTCTGATAAATCTGCGCGTTGATATCCTCGGCGGTGATCACCTCACCAGGCTTATCTTTCGCCAGCTTGTCTGCCGCCGCCTTGCGATCGGTATCGGTGACGTTATTCATCTTCTCTTTGGCAGCCTTGGTGGCCGTAATAGCTCCCTCGGTCCGCGCAATGTCCATCGCCTGATTGCCGATCTCGCCGATCAACTGCGCCTGCTGCAGGCGTTTCTGCTCTTTCTCTTTGTCGAAGATCGGGCTCAGGGTTTGGTTGGCGTGCTCTACGTCGCGGCTCAGCTCACTGACGTTCTGCGTCTGTTTGTCCTGATCGCGGATGATGATGGTGCCGTCGCTCACCGCCGATTGGGTGGTTGAGCTGTCGTGTCCGCTGTTGTTGGCCCCCACCAGCAGGCCGTTGGCCATGTTACCGGCGAACTGGCTACCGATGCTGCCGCCGGAACTGATGCCCACGCTCTGGTGCTCTACCTCGAAATCAGCCTGATTGTGAATATCCTTAAAGCCCAGCGTGCCGGTGTCGAGTTTATTTTTGTCCGCCGTGGCGGTGCTGCCGATTACCGCGCCGTTAAGCTGGGTATGTTCCCCCACCGTCAGATCAAAGCCACCTTTACCGGCGAAGATACCGGTCTGCTCCTGCACACTGTCGTAGTTGCTGTGCATCTTGTCTTTGCTCAGGCTGATGCTGCCGGAGCCGGTCATGGAGCCGAAGGTGAAGCTGCCGCCGGCGCTGGCGTTTTGCTGCTTCGAGTCGTAACGATCGCTGTCCTGCTGACTCTCCAGCAGCAGGTTGCGGCCGACGTCGGCCTTGACCGTTTCACCGGTGACCTGCGCGCCGATCAGGTTGGTGTCGCGTCCGCTGGTGATATTGACCTGATTACCGGCGTTCACCGTGGTTTCGGTATGCGTGGTGCCGTTGCCCTTCTCGTTGCCTTTGCCTTTGTTGACGCTGGCGGAGACGCTCAGCCCGATGCCACCGGAACCGACGCCGATGCCCACGCCGAGCGTGCCGCCCTGGCTCTCGTTCTTGCCGTCCAGATACTGGGTGTTGGTGGCAGACAGCAGGTTCACGTCACGATTGGCATTCAGGCTGACGTCTTTGCCCGCCTGCAATTGGCTGCCCTGCACGGTGATGTCGCCATCCTGCCCCTTCACGCCGTTGCCGCTGGCGGTGATGCTCAGGTTGTTGCCTGCCGTCAAGCTGCTGCCCTGGGCGGTGCTCTGCCCGCTGTTCTGGGTAGAGGTCGAAGACTGGGTCCCGTAGGAAATACTGATCCCCACCATATTATTGTTGGCAGGATCGGCACCCTGCGCCTCGGCCAAGCGCGCCGCCTGAACGGCCTGCACGCCACTTAACGCCGCTTTGGTGCCCTGCAACGCCGCCAGACGGCTGTCGTCGGTAGATTTTGCCTGCTGTGAGGTTTCCACCGCGGTGTTCAACGCGCTGCCGACCGTGCCGGAAAGCGCCAGCGTCAGCCCGGATTTCTTCTGTTCAACCTTGTGGGTCTGGCTGTTCTGGTCCTGTGCCTGCGTCACCGACACATTCTTGCCGCTCAGTGCCATGTCTTTACCGGCCACCAGTTCGGAGCCGGTCACCGCCAGGTTGTTACCGGCCCCCAGCGTCAGGTTGCCATTCACGCTGCCGAGGGTACTGCCCTGATTGGTCAGGCCCTGCGCGGTATCGGTGGTTTTCAGGCTTTCGGTGCCGTAACTGATGCCGATGCCGCCGCTGCTCATCAGGCCGGATTTTTTCTCCTGCTTGAGATGCAGTTCACGGTTGCTCTCGGTCGCGCCAGTCACGGTCAGATCGTTACCCGCCAGCAGTTTCACATCCTGAGTGCCGGCCACGCTGCTGCCCTGCACGCGCAGATCGTTACCTGCCAGCACGTTGATGCTGTCACCGCTGAGGGTGCTGCCCTGGACGGTCTGACGATCAAAGCTGTCGCGGGTGGTGGTGGTGGTTTTCGACATCAGGCCGTTGCCGCCGGTCACCTTATGACGCTCGTCCAGATCGCGAGTGTTCTCACCGTTGAGAATGTTGATGTCATGACCGGCATTCAGGTTAAGCGCCTCACCGGCGGAAACCGTTGCCGCACGGGCATTGAGATCGTTGCCCGCGTTGAGGGTCACAGCCCCCTTGCCGACCACTTCGCTGCCCACCTGCTGGCTGTTGCCCTGTTTCAGGCTGTTATCACCGTTCCAAATCAGGTTGTCACGGCTGGCGGTGGTCACCGTATTCAGGTTGAGATCGCGCCCGGCATTCAGCACCGTCTGGCCGTTCTCACCGCTGTTAACCACCTGCGCCGCATCCAGTTTGATGTCGCGACCGGCCTGCAGCATCAGCTTGCCGTCGGCGCCCTGTACATACATGCCCGCCACGCTGTCGATGTTGGTGCGCTCAAAGCTGTTGGCGCCGTTAACGCTCTGCGCCGTACGGGTGGTGCTAATGGCATTTATGTCACGCCCGGCGCTGGCCAACAGCGAGTTGTTGCCCTGGATCACGCCGCCGATATTGTTGATGTCGGTACGGGCGATCAGACCTACGTCGGCACCCTGAATATTGCCCGCCACGTTGGTGATGTTGGCCGCGCTCAGTTTCACCACTTCGCGACCGGCGATATGGCCGCTGTTAAACAGGCCTTCCCCCAGATTAAGGTTGACGTTGCGCCCGGCAATCAAGGCGCCGGAACCGTCCAGATCGCCCGGTTGCATGCGGGCATACACCTGCGGCACCAGCACGTTTTGCTGGCTGCCGTCCGGCAGCGTGACCTTGGCATTCACCAGCCAGACGATGTCTTTGGTCAACAACCCCATCTGCTCTGGCGTCAGCGCCACACCAACCTTCAGGTTATATTGCTGGCTAAAGGTCAGCCCCTGATCCATCAGGGCCTTGAACTGTTCTTCGTCATTGTTGTAGCCGTCCAGATAACGCTGGCCGGTCAGATTGATCACCTGCTCGCGGATCAGCCGCTGCTCGTAGTAGCCATCGCCCAGACGCTTCAACACGTTGTCCTGGTTATTGGTGGCCTTGGCAATCATATAGTCCGAACCCAGCCAGGATTTTTGGTTGGTGAAGCGTGGATCGGTTTCCACCAGGTACTGCCCACCCGGTGCCGGATTGGTTTTGAACAGGCTGTTGTCCGGCAGGCGAGTGTCCGGCCCGACAATGCGTACCACGCTGTCTACCGCATCGCCCTGCTGGCTGTTTACCTTGTTGGCGACTTCAAACTGCTGGCCCGGTTGCAAGGCTACGGCCAGGATCGCCGGTATCGCACCGCTGCCGATGCTCTGCATCCCGGCGGAGATATCACTGCCGGTCACCACCGTATTCACCCCACCGGCCGCGCCGATGGTGGTATCGGTACCCTGTGGCGTCAGCGGCGTGATGGCGATCGGGTTGCCTGCAACCTGCCCGTGGTCAATCAGTTGGCTCGGTTTCAGTGCAATAGTCTGAATGGTGGTCGGCGGCGTGTAGGCCGTGGCGTTATGTCCCTGCTTGTCCTTGCCTTTCTTCTTGATGCGGTAGTAGTTGGTCACTTCCCCGGCGTCGGTAGTCAGGCGCTGGCCCGCCACCGCCACGTTATCCACGCTGCCGGCATTAATCGCCAGCGTACCGCCCGCGACCACCTGACTCTTGTCATTGAGCAGATGACCCGCATTGATCGCCATATCGCCACCGGCGATTATCTTGGCCGGATCGCTTTCCTTGATCTGGGTTTCCTGCACCGTGCGGTTGAAATCGAACTGGTTATAGTTGTCTTTGCGCCCATCCGGCGTGTTGAGGTAGTTCACCTCATCATGGGTGATGCGGATCTCGTCCGGCTGATAACGCTTGTCGGAGCCGCTCAGTTGGTATTCGGTCAGCTTGTCGCTGGATACCGTCACCAGCTCGGTGCTGAAGTGGTCATTGACGTTATTGATCTGCCCGGCGGACAGCGCCATGTTACCGGCAGACTCAATGGTCGAGCTGTGGTTGTTGAGGGTGCCCGCCTGTCCGCTGACCAGGTAGTTGGCATCAAGCTGACCGCCAATCGCCATATCGCCACCGCTGTAGATCAACCCGTGCCCGTAGTTGTTCAGCGTCTGGGTGCCAATATCCACCCGCTCGCGCCCGGCCAGCGTGGCGGCGGTGCCGTTTTCCGCCAGGTTGTTGAAGGTGACGGTCTGCACGCCAATCGCATCGCCATAAATGCGGCCAGTGCCGATGTTGGTCAGCGTATTGGCAGTCAGCAAGGTGTGCTTGCCGTCGATCAGGCCGTAGTTGGTCAGGGTGCCATTCACCGTCAGCCAGTCCTGCCCGGCATTGATCTCACCGCTGGCATTGTTGAACAGGTTGTTGGCGTGCAGATCAAGCTTGGAGCCTGCCAACAGTTTGCCGCTGTTGGTGACATCGCCCGGCGTAGTGAAGTTGAAATTGCCGTTGGCGATCATCTCGCCGCTGTTATTGATACCTTGCCCACTGACCAGATTAATATCACCCAGCGACAGCAACTGCCCATCGCCACCGACCGCTGCGGCATCGATGTCCAGCAGCTTGCCAGCCTTAATGGTACCGGCAGTGTTCAGCATGTTTAGCGTTGCGCCCTGCAACTGCAGATTTCCGCTAGCCGCCAGTTGGCCGCCGCTGTTATCAAGCAGGCCGGCGTTGGTGATGGTCAACTGTTGGTTAGCCAGAATGTTGCCACCGCGGTTGCTCAGCGTGCCGGTGTTCAGCACCACTGACTGGCCTTCCAGCCCTTTATTTTCCGCCTGAGTGCTGTCGTTGGTGAACTGCAGAGCGTTGAGTGTCACGCTGGCACCGCTGCGGATCAGCCCCAGAGTGTTATCGATAATTCCCTGAGCACTGTCCAGCAGCAGGTTGCCGACCGCCTGAATTTGTCCATTACGGTTATCCAGACCGGCGCTGGTGAGCGTCACCGCCTTCTCGCCGATAATCCGTCCACCGTTGCTGTTGTCCAGTTTCAGCGCCGCCAGGGTGAAATCGCCTTTGGCTCCCAGCGTGCCGCCCTGATTATTGAGGTCGCCACTGCTGAGTTGCAGCTGCCCCAGGCTGTGCAAGGTGCCGTTCTGGTTATCCAGCAACTGGCCATGGGTGTCGATCTGCATATCCGCGCCCGACTGCACCAGCCCGCCCTGATTACTCAGGCTGCCGGTGGTGTTGAGCTCCAATGCTTGCTGCGCCACCAGTTTGCCACCGCCGTTCAACAGCGCTTCGGCGTCGAGCTTGAGATCTTTACCGGCAATCACCACGCCCTGGCCGTTGTCGAACACGCCAGTGGTAAGGTTCATGGCCCCCTGGCTGGTGATGCCGCCTTTATCGCCACTGTGGTTATTAGTCAGTCGATCGACCGCCAGTTCCAGCCGATCGCCGCTCTGGATCAGACCGCCGTCGTTGTTATTCAGGCTGTTACCGTGCAACTCCAGCACCATCTGAGCCGCCAGTTGGCCGCCCTGGTTCTCCAGCAAACCGAAGTTGAGCTTCGCCGCATCGGCGCTGACCAGGGTGCCCTGGTTATTCACCAGATGGTCGCTATCCAGCTGCAGTTTTTTACCTGCGCCAATCACCCCAAGATTGCTGTTATCCAACAGGTCTTTAGCGTTCAGCACCATATCCTGACCGGATTTAATTGCTCCGCCCTGGTTGTTGAGGGTGTTGACCGCAGCCGATAAGTGCTTCTCGGAGGCCAACGTACCCTGGCGGTTATCCAGTTGTTCACCGTGCAGTTGCAGATCGCCGGAACTGGCGATAAAGCCGGCCTGGTTATCCACCGCTCCGCTGTCGATCGTCAATTTACCCAGGCTGCTGATGCCGCCATTCTTGCCGCTGTCGCGGTTGGTTAAGGTCTGCCCCTGGGTATTGAGAGTCGCATCGCCGCCCGCCTGCAACAGACCGCCGTCATTGGTCAGCGCCAGGCTGTCGATGTTCAGCGTTTGCTTGCCGACCAACGTGCCTTTGCTGTTATCCAGACTGCCGGTGAACAGTTCGGTCGTGCCGCCGCCCACCAGCATGCCCTGAGTGTTGTCCAGCGCGCCGCTGTGGATCGTCAGCGTCCCCTGGCTGAGAATGCCGCCGGTTTCGCCGCTCAGGCGGTTACTCAAGGCTGCGCCCTGGGTGTCCATGTTCATGTTGCCGGCGGATTGCAGCAGGCCGCCGTCATTGGTCAGCGCTCCGCTGTTCAGACTCAGGCCACCGGTAGCGGCGATAGTGCCCTGTTGGTTGTTCAGTGCGCCCTTGCCGAGCGCCAGAGCAAGCTCGCCGCCCACCACCTGACCAGCCTGATTTTCCAGCCCGCCACCGCTCAGTTGCAGGCCCTGTTTAGCTTCAATACGACCGCCGCGGTTGTCCAATGTCTGTTGGGCCGCAATCTCGGCACTGCCTGTGGCAGCGGAAACCAGCCCCTTACGGTTATCCAGTTTATCCGCCTGCAGCCGGGTATGCTGGCTGGCCGCCAGCTGCCCCTGGCGGTTATCGAGTGCCCCGCTGACCTGTGCCTTCAGGCTCCCGTCCTGCGCGGCAATCACTTTGCCATTCTGGTTGTTCAACTGTGCGGCGTTTAGCGTCACGTTGCCGTTGGCGGCCAGTTGGCCTCCCTGGTTATCAATACCCCGGCGGGTGTTAAGACGCATTTCACCGTTGCCGCTCTGCACCAGTTGGCCATTGCGGTTAGACAGGCTGTCGGCATCCAACGCGATTTGCTGTGCCGACGTGGTACCGCCGTCCAATACATAGTCGCCGCCCAGCATACTGAGCTGGCCGTTGGACAGCAGCTTGCCGCCATCGCCCTGCAGCCGAGCGGTATTCACCGTCAGCGCGCCTTTACCGGCATGCACGATTTCCCCGCTCTGGTTGTCGATCGCCCCGACCTTCAGCGTCAGGCCATTGCCGTTGCTGGCGATACGGCCACCGGCATTATCCAATTTACCCTGTGGATTCAGCGTTAAATCATCGCCGCCAAGCTGGGTGATTTCGCCCTTACGGTTCGATAAATCATGCGCATTCAGCGCCAGCTTGTTCGCGGCCAGTTTGCCGCCGTCGTTGTTCAGCAACTTACCGCTGTTGGCGGTCAGTTGTTGCGTTGCCTCAACCTGCGCATTGGCCGTGGTCAAATCGCCCTGTCCGGCGTCCAGCATGACATTGGTGCCTGCAGTTCTGCTGCCGCTGAAATCCGCGCCCTGCCCATTAGCACGCAGATCGCCCGCCGCCAGGTTCTGGCCCTGCGCGGTAAGCTTACCGCTGGTGGTCAGCGCCAGTTCACCGCTGCCGCCCAACTTGCCATCCTGCTGTACACCGGCCGCCAGCGTGCTGCCTTTGCTGCTGTTCAGGCTGGCTGCCTGTACGCGCACATGGTTACGCGCAGCGATGGAGCCGCTATTTTGCACCTCTCCGTCGCTGTTAACCCCGGCATTGCCCGCCGCAAACACCGAACCGCTGTTGCTGACGCCGCCCTTCGAAGCCAGTTGCGTATCGCCGCCGCTGCTGATTTTGCCGCTGTTTTCAATCCGGCCGTCGGCAGTCACTACCACACTGCCAGCCTGCGCACCGATGTTACCGGCGTTACGCACCCCGACGCCGGTTTCGGTACCGATCATACGGATCTTGCCAGCATACATACCGCCCAGCTTCGCCACGTCTACCGCCAGTTGCGGGCGGGTAGCAGGATCGTCACTCTGCTTGTCGATCTGCTGGTGCGCCGCATCCACCTTGTTACGACCGGTGGTCACGTTAAGATCGTTAGCCCAAAGTCCGGCATTGATCTTCGTCGATCGGGCGATGATCTCGGTGTAATCCTGACGTGAACTGTCCATACCGGCACCTTCAACCACCACTTCGCCGCGTTCGACGTTAAAACCGGTCAGGTTACCGTTGTTCATTTGCGCCTGACCGGTGGTCAGGGTGGCGCGGTTGGCATTGATAAAGCCGCAGCCGTTACAGGTAATACCGGACGGGTTGGCGATCACCACCTGCGCCCGCTGACCGGCCACTTCGATGTAACCGTTCAGGCGGCTGGGATCGCGGGAGTTAACCTCATTAAGGATCACCTTGGCTTCGCCCTTCGCCAGCCATGGGTTGCCATCGACCCAGCCGCCCTGCTGCGTCTGGGTCATTTTGTGGGAGTTGTTGAGGATCGCGCCCTGCTTGTCGACGTCAAACTGGCTGTAGGTATTGCGGGAAACCCCACCGGCACTTGGCGTCTGAATGTTGACCTGTGGCGTACCGTTGGCGCTGTTAACAATGGTCGGCTGCTGGCCGCCCGGCGCATTGCCGTCGGCAATAATCGCCGCCTGCACCGGCTGTATGGCACCCAGCGCTATCAGCAGACTGAAGCTGATAGCGCTAATTTTACCGATGCACTGACTCAGCGTATGGCCCAAACCCGGCGAACGGGCAGATCCGGCCCGGCCGGAGCGGGCGATATCCGCCACTACCATCAGCATGCCACGCGCTTTATTGAAAATAATACGATACAGGTTCTTGTTCATGGCAATGTCCTTATTGAATTTCTGACGGCTCGACGGCTAACGGGTGGCTTTCCCACCATTGCTGTGCTTGCTGATGGCTGACCTGCGCACCTTTAAAGTTCACCACGCGTTTGCCGCGTTGATCTCCCCGGTGATACAGCGCCCGCATGCACAAGTGTGGGAAGATCTCCCTGGCAATCAGATTGCGCATTTCCCGCGTATGGCCAAATGGGGCGATCCAGTCGCAAAACCACAGACGATCGCCACTGTTCCAGTCACTTTCCTGCATGTTCACCGCCGGCTGCGTCAGATAGCGTGCCTCTGCCTCCTGGCTCATCCAGGCCCAGCTGAGGAAGAAAACCGGCTGATTTTGCTGCGATACCAGCACATATTGCTGGCGTTTGATAATCGGCAGCAGCAGCGTTGGCAAGGTGTGCAACGGCGCATCACGATGCATTGGCGAATGCATCCACAGCCAGACCGCGGCGCCAAAGGCTTCCGCCTCACTGTCGTTACCGCCGAGGATCAGCGGCGCTCTGATGTCGTATTCGCCTGTGTGCATTGTCGTGTCCTCAGTAGTTCCAGCTCAGGTTAAAACCCAGGGTGACCGGGCTGGTGCTGAAACCGTCCGGTTTGGAGAACGGCACACCGGCGAACAGGTCGTAACCGACCTTGAAGGCATAACCGCGCAGGCCAACCACGCCGCCCGCCAGGTGTTGCCCCACCAGATAATCGGAACCGTAGCCGCCGACTTCGCCGTAGTCGGCGCCGAGGTATAGCTCTTGCCCCTGTAGCGGTGTGCGCCACGCCAGATCGTTACGGACGAACCAACCGTGGTTGGCATTCAGGGTGCGTTCGCCGTCAAAACCGCGCACCGTCCAGCGGTTGCCGATAGCGAACTGATCCTGCGGCGTCAGCGGTGTATCGCTGATTTGGCGCTGGTACTGCACGTTGTATCTGAAGTTCTGGCTAAACAGGCTGAACGGCACGTCGAGCTGGGCGTTGAGCTGCACAATTTTGCTGAGCGCCGTGGCTTCACCAAAGGTTTCTTCCGGGGCCGGCAATGCGCCGAACCAGCGGGTACCGCGCTGATAGCTGACACCGGCGTCCAGCGTGGCCTGTTGAATGTAGTGGCGGTGCTGTAACCCCAGCCGCCAGCCGGAGGTGCGCCGACGCTGCACTTCCACTTCGGTATCGTTGATATAGTTGCTGGATTCGCGTGCCAGTACGTCATAGGTCAGCGTGGTTTTCTGGCTGCCGTTGCGGTGCAGTACCCGGCTGAGTTGGAAATCCAGGTTTTTGCTTTTGCCGCTATAGCGGTAATCCTGATTCTGGCCGGCAATGGTCTGGTGGTAGTCATAGCTGTTGGCGGTCACCCCGGCCATCCAATAGCCGAACGGCACTGAATAATGGCCGGTGATGTTTTTAGTGCCTTTGCCGCCCTGGTTTTGCAGATCGGTGGAGCCGGAAATATAGAAAAGGTCACTGAGCGAGAATGGGTTATCCAGCGACAGCGTCAGGCCGCCCTGATAACGCCCGGTGCTCTTGGTGCCGGAATCATCCAGTGAGGCGCCAATGCGCCACATGCGTTCCTGCTTCCAGCTCAGGGCAATATCGCTTTCGCCAGGCTGTTCGCCGGGGATGATTTCCATATTGGCCTGCACCGTCGGCAGGCGCTGCAGGTTTTCCAGCCCCTGTTCGATACCGCGCAGATCCAGCAGGTTGCCCGCATGGGCCGGGAATGTGCTGTAGGGCTGAATATAATGGCCGCTGTCCGGCGTCAGCTTTACCTGCCGTACATACCCCGGAACCACCACCAACCGCAGCTTGCCGCTTTTCAGATCCTGAGTCGGTGCCAGCACGCGGGTAGTGATATAGCCGTGATCCACCAGCCGGTTTTGCAGGGTGCTCATCAGCAGGTTAATGCCTTGCCCACCCAGACAACGGCCCTGGGCCTGATTGGCGATACGCTGCAACGGCAGCCAGTGGGGGAGTTTTTCCTGCCCGCTCAACTGCACCTGATCAATAGGGAAGCAGGGTTTTTCCTGCGGGAAAGCAATGCGACCAAAGCTGGATGAAGGTGGCGACAGACGTACATCCGGTGTCGGCGGAGTCAGTTGCTGTTCCAGCGCCTTTTGCCGCTGCTGCTGTATGATCAGCTGTTCGTTGTTTGGCGTTGCCGCTAACAGCGGCTGGCTGAAAATAAACAGCGGCAAGACAACGGAGCTAAATGGAATACAGCCCTTGCGCGCAGCAAAGCTGAGCGAAGAGAAAGCGGGATGGCACATGACTTTTTCCCTGTCGAAAGACAAATAAAAGAAAAGAATTGTAAAAAATCGCGAACATTATGCGCACGAATAGCCCACAATCAACTTAATTTTGTGCCAAACTGGGGTCTGGATAACAAAAAATAGAATAAGAGCCCTCTGCTATACGAATATATCGCTCACTAACTCACGACAAATAAAAAAGATAACCAAATGTATTTTAAGAACAAAAATACAAAAAACAATTTCATTGGCGATTTACTTTTATGAATAAATGCATCCAAGAAATGCATTTATTCATCACTTAAGAATCATACCGAGCAACGACCATAATTTAGGAAATTTCCTATTTAAAACCCCTCCCCCACCTTTATTAATCACTCTAAATAGTTACAGTTTTTATTAAAATCAGTTCGCTTTTTTAATTATATTTGTCAACGCGTTACTTATCTTAAACCGCTATAAATTATTCCATTTTGTTATTTACCCCTCCCGTCATCTGTTCGAACCTGGTCAGTTTTCTTTGATTCTTTCGTTGCATTGCTAAACCGGTTCTTCTATTTTAGCTCGCCATCAGACACCGATGAACACGGGGATCGAACATGGTTAATCGCGTATGGGTGCTGGGTGACGCAGTCGTCGACCTGGTGCCTGAAAATTCAAACAGTTATCTTAAATGCCCCGGCGGTGCTCCGGCCAATGTGGCCGTCGGCATCGCCCGCCTGGGCGGCAACAGCGGCTTTATCGGCCGGGTGGGTCAGGACAGCTTCGGCGCTTTCCTGCAACAGGTACTGAGCGAAGAACAGGTCGACATCGGCCATATGTCACAGGACCCAGACCACCACACCTCTACCGTGGTGGTGGATCTTGATCTGATGGGTGAACGCTCCTTCACCTTTATGGTCAGCCCGAGCGCCGATCTGTTCCTGCAACCCGAGGATCTGCCTGATTTCAAAGCAGATGAATGGCTGCACGTCTGCTCTATCGCCCTGTCGCAAGAACCCAGCCGCAGCACCACCTTCACCGCGATGGAGAACATCAGGGCGGCCGGCGGCTGGGTCAGCTTTGACCCAAACATTCGTGAAGACGTTTGGCGCCAGCCGGAAGCGCTGCGCCCCTGCTTGCAAAAGGCGTTATTGCTGGCTGACGTGGTGAAGATCTCGCTGGAAGAACTGAGTTTTATCAGCAATATCGGTGAGTTGGAGAGCGGTATCGACTGGATGATGCAGCGCTACCCACTGCGTTTGTTGCTGGTGACGCTGGGCGGCGACGGCGTCTGCGTGCATGACGGCAAACAGATCCGCCACTTCCGCGCCCCTTCAATCACCCCGGTCGATACCACCGGTGCGGGTGACGCCTTTGTCGCCGGTCTGCTGGCCGCGCTGGCACACATCGGCGCTTTGCCACAGGAAGAGCAATGGCCGGCAGTGATCGCCCAGGCCCAGGCCTGCGGGGCGCTGGCCACCACCGCCAAAGGCGCTATGACCGCCCTGCCGCATGCCGACGAGTTACAGGACTTCCTGCGTCGCTAACCCGATAGCGGTGAGTCTGACCCAATGCCACTGGGTATTGGGTGTCTCCCCCACTTTCATCTCCGGTACGTAATTTGCGGACTCGATCACAATAGCTGAATCGGGTTAGCAAACTTGATTGCCAGTCGTCGTTCAACTCTCTATCTTTCTCCGTGAAAAACCGGTTTAGCAATTTAGCAAAAAATAATAACAACCTTCCCGGATGATAGAAAATCATGAAAAAACTAGGCTATCTGGCAGTCACTACAGGGCTTCTCATCTCTACCTCTGCGGCAGCAACGGGTGCCAATACCAGTATCGAAGCCCGTCTGAATGCGTTGGAACAACGGCTGCAACAAGCCGAACAACGCGCGACGCAGGCTGAAACGCGTGCCACGGCGGCGGAACGCAAGGCACAACAGTTGGAATTACGCACCGCCAACACCGAGCAACAAACTCAACAGGTTGTTCAGCGCACCGCGACGCTGGAAACCCACGCCGCACCGGCCGGCAAGCTGCAACTCACCGGCCTGACCGACCTGAAACTGTACGGCGACGTCGAGTTCAACCTGGACGGTGCCAGCCGCAGCGGCCAGCTCACCTCGCTGAAAAGCAGCGACAACAAAGACTGGAAACCGGGCAATAAAGAACGCTGGGATATCAACGGCCGCATTCTGGTCGGTGTAGACGGCTACCGACGCAACCCGGACGGCAACTTCTCCGGTTTCAGCGTGCAGCCGCTGGCCGACATGACCGGTAAAATGAATCTCGACGATGCCGCCTTCTTCTTCGGTAACGAAAAGAACTGGCAGACCAAGATTGGCCGTTTTGAAGCCTACGACATGTTCCCGCTCAATCAGGACACCTTCATCCAGTATTCCGGCAATACCGCCAACGATCTGTATGCCGACGGTTTTGGCTATATCTACATGATGAAAGAAGGTCGTGGCCGTAGCAGCAGCGGCGGCAACCTGATGCTGAGCAAGTACGCCGGTAACTTCTACTTCGAGCTCAATACGCTGGTGGAAGACGGTACCTCACTGTTCCAGGATCAGGCCTACCACGGCAACAGCTTGGATAATAAGAAAAATGTCGCCTATCTACGACCGGTGATCGCCTGGAAAAAAGACCAGCTCAGCGCGGCGGTGGCGATGGAAAGCAACGTGGTCAACAATGCCTATGGCTATCACGACAGCCAGGGGCAATTCGTCGACCAGTCCAAACGTAACGGCTACGGCATGACCCTCAGTTGGAACAACACTGCCGCCAACCCGGACAACGGCGTGGTCGCCAACCTGAGCACCGCCTACCTGGACGCCTCTGGCGAGCAGGACCTGACCGCCGGTATCAACGTACTGTGGCGTCGCTTTGAAGTGGGTTATATCTATGCCCACAACAACATCAAAGAGTTCAATACCGCCGGTATGAGCGCCGACATCAGCAACCCGCTCAGCGAGCCGGGCAAATATGACATTCATACCATTCATACCTCGTACCAGATACCAAACATCATGAATATGAAGAACTTTAACCTGTATCTCGGGGCCTACGTCTCGATGCTGGAGGCCAATGCAGATAACAAAATTGCCAACGCCAGCAACGATCAGCGCTACGGCGTGCGTGCCCGGTTCAAGTACTTCTTCTGACGCTGATGAGCAGATTTCCGCCGCAAAACACAGCGGCGGCATTTTTATTTATTAAGGGAGTGAACATGGACATTACCGCAACCGCTAACGCGCTATTGCCGCTGCTCGGCGGCAAAGACAACATTGCCAGCGCCGCCCACTGTGCCACGCGCCTGCGCCTGGTGCTGATCGACGACAGCAAGGTGGACAAGGTGGCAATCGGCAAGCTGGAGGGGGTGAAAGGCTGCTTTAGCAACGCCGGGCAAATCCAGGTGATTTTCGGTACCGGGCTGGTCAACAAGGTACACGCGGAGTTTATCAAGGCGGCTGGCGTCAGCGAATCGAGCAAGTCTGAGGCCGCCGACATCGCGGCGAAAAAACTCAACCCACTGCAGCGTATTGCTCGCCTGCTGTCGAATATCTTTGTGCCGATCATCCCGGCTATCGTCGCCTCCGGCCTGCTGATGGGCCTGCTCGGCATGGTGAAAACCTACGGCTGGGTCGATGCCGGCAGCGCTATATTTGTGATGCTGGATATGTTCAGTTCGGCGGCATTTATTATTTTACCGATCCTGATCGGCTTCACCGCCGCGCGTGAATTTGGGGGTAACCCCTATCTGGGCGCTACGCTCGGCGGCATTCTGACTCATCCGGCGCTGACCAATGCCTGGGGCGTCGCCAGCGGTTTTCACACCATGGATTTCTTTGGGTTGCAGATTGCCATGATCGGCTATCAGGGTACGGTGTTCCCGGTGCTACTGACGGTGTGGTTTATGAGCATGCTGGAAAAACAGCTGCGCAGAGTGATCCCCAACTCACTGGATCTGATCCTGACGCCGTTCCTGACGGTGGTGATCTCCGGGTTCGTCGCCATGCTGTTTATCGGCCCGGCCGGTCGCGCGCTGGGTGATGGCATATCCCTGGTGCTCAGCACGCTGATCGCCCACGCCGGTTGGTTTGCCGGCCTGCTGTTCGGTGGCCTGTATTCCGCCATCGTCATCACCGGCATTCACCACAGCTTCCATGCCGTCGAAGCCGGGCTGCTCGGCAACCCGAACATCGGCGTTAACTTCCTGCTGCCGATCTGGTCGATGGCCAATATCGCTCAGGGCGGTGCCTGTCTGGCGGTCTATTTCAAAACCCGCGACGCCAAGATCAAAGCCATCGCGGTGCCTTCGGCCTTTTCCGCCATGCTCGGTATTACCGAGGCGGCGCTGTTCGGCATTAACCTGCGCTTTGTGAAACCCTTCCTGGCGGCGCTGGCAGGCGGTGCGCTCGGCGGGGCCTGGGTGGTGGCCAATCACGTCGGCATGAACGCGGTCGGGCTGACGGCGATCCCGGGGCTGGCCATTGTGCAGGCCAGTTCTCTGGTCAGCTATATTATTGGTCTGGTGATCGCCTTCGGCAGCGCCTTTATTATCTCGTTGCTGCTGAAATACAAAACGGACAGCGAATAATGGAAGAACTGAATTTAATGAAGCATGCCGCTCAGGCGTTGATGAGCGGCATGCCACAGGCGCTGCGCGATCCGCACCGGCCGGCGTGGCACCTGGCGCCCAGCGTTGGGCTACTTAACGATCCCAATGGTTTTATTCAGCATAACGGCGTCTTCCACCTGTTCTATCAGTGGAACCCGCTGGGTTGCGATCACCGCAACAAATGTTGGGGCCACTGGCAGTCGACGGATCTGGTCAACTGGCAGCATCAGCCAGTGGCACTGGTGCCGGGAGCCTGCTACGACAGCCACGGCTGTTATTCCGGTTCGGCAGTGGTGGCCGAGGGCAAAATCATGCTGGCGTATACCGGCAACGTCAAATACCCCGACGGCTCCCGCACCGCTTACCAGTGCCTGGCGCAAGAAAATACCCAGGGTGGCTATGACAAACTCGGCCCGGTGTTGCCGCTGCCGCCGGGCTATAGCGGCCACGTGCGCGATCCCAAAGTCTGGCGTCATCAGGAAGACTGGTACATGGTGCTCGGCGCTCGTGACCTGCAAGACCGTGGCAAAGTGCTGCTGCTGCGCTCCGCCGATCTGCGCAACTGGCAACTGCTGGGCGAGATTGCCGGTTCACGGCTGAACGGCATCGGTGACTTCGGCTATATGTGGGAATGCCCGGACCTGTTCACGCTGGACGATACCGAGGTGCTGATCTGCTGCCCACAGGGGCTGGCAGCGCAGGCCGAGCGTTATCTCAACCTTTATCAGGCGGGCTATCTGACCGGCAAGCTGGATTATCGGCAGGCCAGGTTCGAACATGGCGCCTTCCAAGAGCTGGATCTCGGGTTTGAATTCTATGCGCCACAAACCACCCAGGCCGAAGACGGCCGCCGGTTGCTGGTCGGCTGGATGGGCGTGCCGGAACAGGACGAGGATGATCACCCGACGCTGCAGTACGGCTGGATCCACATCCTGACCTGTCCGCGCGAACTGTCGCTGCATCACGGCAAGCTTTACCAACAGCCGGCGCGCGAACTGCAACAATTGCGTGGTGAAAGCCGGCAATGGCAGGGGATCGCCGACGAAGCGCCATGTTGGCCAGTCGGCAGCGCGGAACTGCTGCTGACGCCAGAAGGGGCATTCAGCGCCGACTTTGGCGGGGCGATGACGCTGCTGTGGGACGGCACCCTGCTGCGACTGACGCGTAATAATCTGCGTACCGGGCAGCCGGAACATCGCTACTGGCGCGGCAACCTGACTCACTTGCAGATTTTGTTTGACCGCTCCAGCGTGGAGATTTTTATCAACCACGGCGAGGCGGTGATGAGCGCACGCTACTTCCCCGACCCGCAACCACAATTGCAGTTGAGCGGTGAAAACCCATTGGCGCTCGAGCACTGGTCGCTGACGCCATGCATGCTAGAATGACGCATCCTTCCATGAATTCAGATGCCGTCAGTGAAAAAAAATAAACGCATTACCATCAGTGATATTGCCGCACTGGCCGGCGTGTCAAAATCGACCGCCAGCCTGGTGCTTAACGGTCGCAGCAAGGAATATCGGGTGTCAGACGACACCCGCGATCGTATCCTGGCGCTGGCCGGCGAGCACCACTACCAGCCCAGCTTCCACGCCCGTTCGCTGCGATCTTCCCGCAGCCATACCCTTGGGCTGGTAGTGCCGGAAATGACCAACTACGGTTTTGCGGTAATTTCACGCGAGCTGGAAACCCTGTGCCGCGAGGCCGGTTTGCAGTTGCTGATCGCCTGCACCGATGAAAACCCGGCGCAGGAAATGATGGCGGTGAACAGTCTGGTACAACGCCAGGTCGACGGCCTGATTGTCGCCTCCAGCCAGCTTAACGATGCGGAATACCAAAAGATTAACGCCGGTCTGCCGGTGGTACAGATGGACCGGCTGATCATCGGCTCCGACCTGCCGCTGGTGATCACCGACTCGCTAACTTCGACCGCCACGCTGGTGGAAAACGTCGCGCGCCAGCATCCGGACGAATTCTATTTCCTTGGCGGCCAACCCCGTATTTCACCCACGCGCGATCGGCTGGCCGGTTTCCAGCTCGGTCTGGAACGGGCCGGGGTGGTGTGTAAACCAGAGTGGATCATCAACGGTAATTATCATCCCAGCTCCGGCTACGAGATGTTCGCCCAACTCTGTGCGCAGCTTGGCCGTCCGCCCAAGGCGCTGTTTACCGCCGCCTGCGGCCTGCTGGAAGGGGTACTGCGTTACCTGAATCAGCACCAGTTGATGGAAAGCGACCTGCATCTGTGCAGCTTTGACGATCACTACCTGTTCGACGGCCTGACGTTAAAAATCGATACCGTGGCGCAGGACTGCCGCGCCCTGGCCCAACACAGTTTTGACATGGTTAGCGCGCTGATTGACGAGCGGCCATTAGAGCAGAACGCGTTATACCTGCCGGGCAGCATCCATTGGCGCCACGCCGGTTCGAAGGCATTGCTCGGCCAGCCTTAGGCTTTTCTTTTTCCCGGTTAAGGAACTCATCATGAGTCGTGAGATTAATAAAGATACCCAGCTGTGCATGTCACTGGCCGGTCGCCCAGGTAATTTTGGCACCCGTTTCCACAACTACCTGTACCAGGAGCTGGATCTCAACTTTATCTACAAGGCCTTCACCACCCAGGATATTCAGGCGGCGGTGGGCGGCGTGCGTGCGCTGGGCATTCGCGGCTGCGCGGTATCGATGCCGTTCAAAGAGAGCTGCATTCCTTTCCTGGACGAGCTGGATGCTTCCGCCACCGCGATTGAATCGGTCAATACTATCGTCAATGATGAAGGCTTCCTGCGGGCTTACAACACCGATTATATCGCCATCGCCAAACTGCTGGTGCAGCATCAGATCCCAACGGAAACCTCCTTCGCCCTGCGCGGCAGCGGCGGTATGGCGAAAGCGGTCACCGCCGCGCTGCGTGATGCCGGTTTCAAAAATGGTCATATCATCGCCCGTAACCCACAGGCAGGTAAGGCGCTGGCAGAGGCCTACGGCTATCAGTGGCAGGCAGAGGTCGGTGATTTAAGCGTAGATATGGTCATCAATGTGACGCCCATCGGCATGGCTGGGGGAACAGAAGCCGAGCAGTTGGCCTTTGCACCCGCGACTATTGCTGCGGCGAAAATCGTGTTTGACGTGGTGGCACTGCCGGCGGAAACCCCACTGATCCGCAACGCACGTGAGCAAGGCAAACGGGTGATTACCGGTGCAGAAGTGATTGCGCTGCAAGCGCTGGAACAGTTTGTGCTTTATACCGGCGTGCGCCCTACCGACAAACAGATCGCCCGCGCGGCAGCCCATGCTCGCGGCTGAATAAGGCTGGACGTTGGGGGCTGAGCAGATGAGCCAGCCCTCAACGCCCTAACGAATTGTTAGCCCCATTAGTCACTTCCGTTATCTACCATCCGTTGGTATTTAGCCCGCATACGTTCAAAAACTTCCTCCGCCGGGACTCCCTCACCACTTTCTATTCCCTGTGCAATAGCCACTCGCAGTTGTTCGATTTTCATCGCCTGCTCATGTTCTTCGAGCAGACGCAGACCCGCCCGTATTACTTCGCTGACGTTGCCGTAACGCCCGCTGTCAATTTGCTCATGAACAAATTTCTCAAAATGAGGGCTTAAAGCAATGCTGGTTGGCATAGCCGACTCCAGAAAGTAGTGTTAGTTACTATCTATTAGTATTTTCATTTGCCGGGGGTACGTCAAGCAATTGTACAAAATTCAGGCAATAAAAAAGGGCGCCTGAGCGCCCTGCTTAACCTTGCAGATGTCAGCCCGCTACTTGGCGGTGCCTTCCATCCCCACCAGCCCCACCTTCAGGTAGCCGGCTTTACGCAGCGTATCCATCACGCTCATCAGCGTTTCGTAGTCCACGGTCTTGTCCGCCTGGAAGAAGATGGTGGTCTCTTTGTTCGCCTGAGTTCGCTGATCCAGCACCGACGTCAGTTGATCGGCACTGACCGCCTGTTCGCCAACGTAGAGCTGCTTATCCGCTTTCACCGACAGGAACACCGGTTTTTCCGGGCGCGGCTGCGGTTTGGCTGAGGAAGCCGGGAGATCGACACGGATATCTACCGTTGCCAGCGGCGCGGCCACCATAAAGATGATCAACAGCACCAGCATGACGTCGATAAACGGCGTCACGTTGATTTCATGCAGTTCGCCGCTGTCGTCCAGATCTTCATTTAAGCGCATCGCCATAACTCACCCCACCCGCAGTTGCTGTGAATGCTGTGAACGTTTGGCTTGTGCCGTGGCGGCCAGATCCAAGTCGCGCCCCATCAGCAGCAGCACCTGCGCAGCCACGTCGCCCACCTGAGCGCGATGACCGCTGATTACACGGGCAAAGATATTATAAATCACCACCGCCGGGATCGCGGCGACCAGCCCCAATGCGGTTGCCAGCAGCGCTTCAGCGATGCCGGGTGCAACCACGGCCAGGTTGGTGGTTTGCGAATGAGCGATGCCGATAAAGCTGTTCATGATGCCCCAGACGGTGCCGAACAGGCCGACAAACGGCGAGATGGCACCGATGGTCGCCAGGAAACCATTGCCACGGCCCATGTTACGGCTGTAGCCCGCAACGCGACGCTCCAGGCGGAAACCGGTACGTTCCTTGATGCCGTTGTTGTCGTTAGATTCCGCCGACAGCTCCAGTTCGTTCTGCGCATCGCTGAGCAATACGGAACTGATGCTCTCGTCCGAGAAATTCTGTGCCAGCTCGGAGGCTTCATCCAGCGAGCGGACATTGGCCAGCGCCAGCTGTTCGCGGCGCAGACGGCGCTTGGCGCGGAACAGTTCGCTGCCCTTGGAAAACAGGATGGTCCAGGTGACGATGGACGCCAGCACCAAACCGATCATCACGATTTTCACCACGATGTCCGCATGCTGGTACATGCCCCAGACGGACAGGTCCATACCGCGAGTTTCCGGCGGCTGGATGGTCGGTTGCGGATTCAGCGGGGTGATACTTTCCGGTGTGGCTGCGGCGGGCGCAGAGGCCGGAGCAACGCTCTGGGTAACGGCCGGATTAGTCGCCGGTGCAGCCTGAGCGCTACCGGCCAGACCCACTACCAATACCATTGAAGCTAACAGACCACGGCCAAATGCCTGGCCCCATTGCGCCCGGCCCTGACCGAACGATCCTTGATTTAAATGCTTGCCAGCCGTTTTCACGCTGTGCCTCCACCCGTTACCGAACAAAATTGAGGAATAATTCAGCGTGCGATCATATCAAACCAATCAGGGATTGATAGTAGTTCTCATTATTATTTACCAAATAATCGGCAAAACGACGCCACCCGAACGGGTAAATCGGCATTGCTTTTACATTTAGCGGTTAAAACGTCTGGATGGCTATCATATGTCATGCTAACTTAAGGGCTATCGCAAATCCCCCGTGAAGACCAAGCCAAAGGTGAGCCCGCTCCTATGACGTCAAAAAACATCGAAACCACCCTGATCGGCGCAGGACGCAGCAAGCGCTACACCCAGGGCTCCGTCAATCCCGTCACCCAGCGCGCTTCTTCACTGGTCTTTGATTCGGTGGCGGCCAAAAAGCACGCCACCGCCAAACGGGCACATGGCGAACTGTTTTATGGCCGGCGCGGCACCCTGACCCACTTCGCGTTACAGGATGCGATGGTTGAGCTGGAAGGCGGCGCAGGTTGTGTACTTTACCCTTGCGGCGCGGCGGCGGTTTCCAACGCCATTTTGTCCTTTGTCGGCGCTGGCGACCACCTGCTGATGACCGGCTCGGTGTATGAACCCACACAGGATTTTTGTAGCCATATTCTGAGCCGCATGAACGTGGCAACCACCTATTTCGACCCGTTGATCGGTGCCGATATCGCCGGGCTTATTCAGCCCAATACCCGCGTGGTGTTTCTTGAATCCCCCGGTTCGATCACCATGGAGGTTCAGGATATCCCGGCCATGGTGCAGGCAATTCGCGCGGTGGCACCGGAAGTGGTGATCATGATCGATAATACCTGGGCGGCCGGTGTGCTGTTCAAGGCGCTGGACTTCGACATCGATATTTCGATTCAGGCTGGGACCAAATACATTATCGGCCACTCCGATTACATGCTCGGCACCGCCGTGGCAAACCAGCGCTGTTGGGATCAACTGCGTGAATACTCTTATCTGATGGGCCAGATGGTAGACGCCGATACCGCCTATATGGCCAGCCGTGGCCTGCGCACGCTGGGCGTACGCCTGAAGCAACATCAGCAAGGCAGCATCGAAGTCGCCAACTGGCTGGCCAAACGGCCGGAGGTGGCGGTGGTCAATCACCCGGAGCTGCCCAGCTGCAAGGGCCACGAGTTTTACCGCCGTGATTTCAGCGGCTGCAACGGTCTGTTTTCTTTCGTGCTGAAACAGCGTCTGAGCGACGCGCAGTTGGCCGAGTATCTGGACAACTTCAACCACTTCAGCATGGCCTATTCCTGGGGCGGTTATGAGTCGCTGATCCTGGCCAACCAACCGGAAGAGCTGGAAGCCATCCGTCCGGCCGGCGGCATCGACTTCTCCGGCACCCTGGTGCGCCTGCATATCGGTCTGGAGAACGTGCAGGATCTGATTGACGACCTCACAGCCGGGTTCGAGCGTATCGCCAACGCGCACTGATGCGCCACCTGTTGCAATGGCAACTTTATTCGCCTTGTTTAATGTGTGCTTAAGCTATTAGCGTTACACTAGCCGGGTAACTGTCAGATACGGTCAACACCGCATCCTGGGGTCGTAACTCCAGGCGCAACCGGCATGCAACAGGATATATAATGGATGTATTACGAGAGATTGTTCATGCGCTTTGGCAGCAGGACTTTATTGCCCTTGCCGATCCAAGCGTAATTTGGGTGGTTTATGCGGTACTTTTCACCACCCTGTTTTTAGAAAATGGACTACTGCCAGCCTCCTTCTTGCCCGGCGACAGCCTGCTGCTGTTATCGGGTGCCCTGATCGCCAAAGGTGTGATGGCCTTTGTGCCAACGCTGATCATTTTAACCGTTGCCGCCAGCCTCGGCTGTTGGTTGAGCTACGTACAGGGACGCTGGCTGGGTCACACCAGTCTGGTCAAAGGTTGGCTGCTGCAACTGCCTGCCCAATATCATCAACGTGCACATAATCTGTTTAACCGTCATGGCCTGATGGCGCTGGTGATCGGCCGTTTTCTGGGTTTTGTTCGAACCTTGCTGCCGACCATGGCCGGTATCTCAGGCCTGAACAGCACGCGTTTTCAGATATTTAACTGGCTGAGCGCCGTGATTTGGGTTGGCGCGGTGGTCGGCCTTGGCTACGCTTTCAGCCAGATCCCACTGGTGAAACGCTACGAAAGCCAGGTGATGACCGGGCTGATGATCCTGCCGCTGGTACTGCTGCTGGTAGGGCTGCTGGGTGCCATGCTGGTTATCTGGCGTAAAAAGCGCGCTGCCTCTTCCTGATCGGCTTGCGGGCGGCAATAGCCGCCCCCTACAGCGCTTTTTCAACCTGTGCCAGACTGGGGGGCAACTTGCTCACCAGCGTATCCACCGCCAGACGTACCTTCAACGGCAGATGTGGCGTTTGCGGCCATACAGCGTGAGCCTCAAATGACATGCCTGGCCGATCGCGCATCAGCCTGACCAATTCCCCTTTCAACAACGATTCCCGCACCAGCCAGCATGGCAACCAGGCGATACCAAACCCGGCCACCGTGGCATCTGCCATCGCCTGCAGGTCATCCATCTGCAGACGCTTGTTCGGCATCACTTCCTGCACTTTGCCGCCGCTATCCGGGATCAGCCAGTTACGCACCACACCGGCGCGCATGTAGGTCACCGCATCATGTTGAGTCAGCTGTTCAAGGCTTTTCGGCTCGCCATACTGCTGCAGGTATTCCGGCGCCGCACACAACGTCATACGGTGATCGCCAATGCTCCGCGCCACCAGTCCGCTGCTGCTGGGCAACGCCCCGTTACGGACAGCCAGATCAAAACCGTCCTCAATCAAATCCACGATGCGATCGTTGAATGACAGCTCCAGCTTCAGCCCGGGGTGCTCCCGCGCCAGGCCGGTTAACAGCGGCGCAATGCACATGCGGCCGAACAGCACCGGCATCGACACCCTCAGCCTGCCGCTGACCTGCTGTTTACCCGACTCCAGCAGTGTTTCTGCGGTGCGGATCTCTTCCAGCGCCCGTAAGCAACGTTCATAGAACAGAGCGCCGTCGTCGGTCAGACTCAAACTGCGGGTGGTTCGGTGAAACAGGCGCACAGCCAATCGCTGCTCCAGACGGGCAATGGTTTTCCCCACCGCCGAACGTGAAAGGTGCAGCCGACTGGCCGCCAGCGCGAAGCTGCCCGCCTCCACGGCGGTGACAAACACCGAAATACCGTTCAATCGGTCGGTCATGTTTTGTAGTCCTTAGGGAAACAATCAGAGGAAATCTTATCGCCACTGGCGAACTTCAATCAACGATAATATCCACAGGTCTGTTTACCACTGACTTTGGAGTCAATCATGACCAAAACCATGCAACGCTGGACCATGGACGCCCTCGGACGTCAGCACCTGAAACTGAGCGAAAGCGCCATTCCGCAACCGGGGCCACATGAGATTAGAGTGAAAGTGAATGCGGTATCGCTTAATTACCGCGATAAGTTGATGATCGAAACCGGTATGGGGCTGGAGCTGCCACAGCCGTTTATTCCAGCCTCCGACATGGCCGGTGAAGTCGACGCAGTTGGCGCCGATGTCAGCCGTTTCCGGCCGGGCGAGCGGGTAATTTCCACCTTCAGCCCCGGTTGGATAGATGGCAAACAGAAGCCCTATGGTAATGCGCGCACTCCACCTTACCGTACACTGGGCGGTTTTTATCAGGGCATGTTGGCGGAATATGTGGTGCTGCATGAGGACTGGCTGGTGGCCGCCCCCACCTCGCTGGACGACGCGCAGGCCAGCACCCTGCCCTGCGCCGGGCTGACCGCCTGGTTCGCGCTGGTGGAACAGGGCCACCTGTTCTCTGGCCAATCAGTGCTGGTACAGGGCACCGGCGGGGTGGCGCTGTTCGCGCTGCAAATCGCCAAACTGCACGGTGCCGAGGTGTACGTCACTTCCAGCAGCAACGAAAAACTGGCGCGAGCCAAGGCGTTGGGGGCCGATCACGGCATTAATCGCCTGGAGGGCGATTGGGTAGAGACGCTGTATCGGTTAACACAGGATCACGGCATCGACCACGTGGTCGACACCGTTGGCGGCCCTAACCTCGGCAATTCGGTTCGCGCCGTCGCCGTGCAGGGACGCATCTCGGTGATTGGTGCGCTGGAGGGTTTTGAGGTCTCGGCCCCTGCCGGACCACTGCTGCTAAAATCGCCGGTGATCCAGGGGATTGGCGTCGGCCACCGCCGCGCACTGGAAGATCTGGTACGGGCGGTGGATGCCAATGGCTTGCAACCGGTGATTGATCAACGCTATCGCTTTGACCAACTGCAGCAGGCACTCGATCATCTCGATCGCGGGGCGTTTGGCAAAATTGTACTGACGCGCTGAGTTACCGCCCCGGCTGCGGGATTAGCCCTCCATCATTAAAGGAGGGTTATCGCGCAGTCGGGCCACTTCGTCGCTTGGCGTCACGCCAAAGAAGCGTTTGAATTCACGACTGAACTGCGAAGCGCTCTCATAGCCGACGCGGATCGCCGCGGTGCTGGCTTTCAGGCCGTCATGCACCATCAGCAGGCGCGCCTTGTGCAGCCGATAGGACTTCACATACTGCAACGGCGAGGTATTGGTCACCGCCTTAAAGTTATGGTGAAACGCCGAAATGCTCATATTCACCTCCCCCGCCAACTGCTCAACGTTGAGGCTGTCGGCATACTGGTTTTCGATGCGTCGCAGCGCCTTGGCGATTTGGCTGAAGTGGGTATGGCGATTGACCAGTTCCTGCAACGACGTCCCGCAGCTGCCACGCAACACGTGGTACAGAATTTCGCGCACAATCTGCGGCCCCAATACCCGTGCATCGAGCGGCTTGGCCATCACATCCAGCAGGCGTTCGGTAGCGCACAACAGCTCTTCCGACAGCTCCGCCAGATTAACCCCGCTGCTTTCTCTGCGCGGTTTCATCAGATAGTCGTCATCGCCGATGTCGATCAACAAATCCTGCAGCATCTGGCTGTCGATATTCACCGACAGTCCCACCAGCGGCTGTTCCGGGCTGGCAAAGGTTTCACATTCGAACGGCAGCGGTACCGTCATCAACAGGTAGTTACGCGGATCGTACTGAAACACCCGGTTGCCGCAGTAACCCACTTTGTGGCCCTGGAAAATGATCACCACCCCAGGTTCGTACATCACCGGCTGACGCGGGCAATGGCGATCCACATAGAGGATTTTCACCAATGGCACTGGCGAAGGGGTATAACCGTTGCTCTCGGCAAAGCCGGCCGCCTGGCGCGCCATACGACCGCGCAGTTCATCGATTTCACTCACGGAAACACCCTCTTACACTAAGAACAATTCGGCATAAATAATAGTTTAAAACTCTGCTTTTCTACAACGCCTTGTAGGAATAGGCAAGACTCGGGCAGAAATGAGCATTGTGCTGCGGGGCCAGGTTACTGACAATACACCCCAGATATTTTGCGCCACCCGGCGCTTGCCTTATGCAGAAGAGAAATCAACCATGCAAAACTTTATTCTTCATACTCCAACCAAAATCCTGTTCGGCCAAGACCAAATCGCCGGCCTGGCGCAGCAGATCCCTGCCGATGCACGCATTCTGATCACCTACGGTGGCGGCAGCGTGAAGAAAAACGGCGTGCTGGATCAGGTTTATTCCGCACTGGCGGGTCGCAACGTGCAGGAGTTTTCCGGTATTGAACCTAACCCAACCTTCGAAACACTGATGAAAGCGGTCGAGGTGGTGCGTGCAGAGAATATCGATTTCCTGCTGGCCGTCGGTGGCGGTTCGGTGGTTGATGGCACCAAGTTCATCGCCGCCGCGGCCCACTATCAGGCGGATAGCGACCCATGGCATATCCTGAAAACCGTCGGCAGCGAAATCAAAGGCGCAGTGCCGATGGGTTGCGTACTGACACTGCCGGCAACCGGTTCTGAATCCAACAGCGGCGCGGTGATCACCCGTAAAAGCAGCGGCGACAAACAGCATTTCTTCTCGCCATACGTTCAGCCACTGTTTGCGGTACTGGATCCGGTCGTGACCTATTCGCTGCCACCGCGCCAGATCGCCAACGGCGTGGTCGATGCCTTTATCCACACCATTGAGCAGTACCTGACCTATCCGGTCGATGCAAAAGTACAGGATCGCTTTGCCGAAGGCCTGCTGCTGACGCTGCTGGAAGATGGTCCGCGTGCGCTGGCCGAACCGGAGAACTATGCCGTGCGCGCCAACGTGATGTGGAGCGCCACCATGGCATTGAACGGTCTGATCGGGGCCGGCGTGCCGCAAGACTGGGCAACCCATATGCTGGGCCACGAGTTAACCGCCATGCACGGTTTGGATCATGCCCAGACGTTGGCCATCGTCCTGCCGGCACTGCTGAACGAGAAAAAAGCGCAGAAACGCGAAAAACTGCTGCAGTACGCCGACCGCGTCTGGGGTCTGCGTGAGGGCAGCGAAGACAGCCGTATTGACGGTGCTATTGCCGCCACCCGCGCCTTCTTCGAACAAATGGGCGTGCCAACCCGCATGGCCGATTACCAGCTCGACGGCAGCTCGATCCCGGCACTGCTGGATAAGCTGCATCAGCACGGTATGACCGCACTGGGTGAGCATCAAGACATCACCCTGGAAGTCAGCCAACGTATCTATGAGGCCGCGCGTTAATCGCAAACCTGCGATTGACTGTCAGGCTTTAATTTCAGTCTCTTGCGCCCGAGCGATCGCCGGGCGCAGTAACCAGCACTATTCCGATATCGCTGAAATTTGCTTAGCGAACTCAGCACCACCCCGATTTGCCAACTAGAATTTATTGATAGCCGTTCCTGGTGCATGCAGCACCGGGCAATCCGTTAACCAGGAGATACGCATGACAACGCAACAACCCATCATCAAACTCCACGATGGTAATCTGATGCCGCAGTTGGGTCTCGGCGTTTGGCAGGCGAGTATTCCAGACACCACCCAGGCGGTGCTCAAGGCGCTGGAAGTGGGATATCGTTCGATCGATACCGCTGCGATTTACAAGAACGAGGAAGGGGTCGGTGCTGCACTGCAATCCGCCTCGGTGCCGCGCGATGAGCTGTTTATCACCACCAAGCTGTGGAACGACGATCAGGGTGACCCACAGGCCGCCCTGGAAACCAGCCTGGAAAAACTCAAGCTGGACTATGTCGATCTGTATCTGATCCACTGGCCGAAACCGCAGCAGGATCAATATGTGGATGCCTGGCGTGGGCTGATCAAGCTGCGTGAACAGGGGCTGGTGAAAAGTATCGGGGTCTGCAATTTCCATACCCCGCATCTGCAGCGCCTGCTGGACGAAACCAGTATCGCGCCGGTGATTAACCAGATTGAGCTGCACCCGTTGCTGCAACAACGCCAGTTGCGAGCCTGGAACGCAACGCACCACATCGCTACCGAATCCTGGAGCCCACTGGCACAGGGTGGCGAAGGGGTGTTCGACCAGCCGGTGATCAAACAGCTGGCGGAAAAATACGAGAAAACCCCGGCGCAAATCGTGGTGCGCTGGCACCTGGACAGCGGTCTGATCGTGATCCCTAAATCGGTCACGCCATCCCGCATTCGTGAGAACTTTGAGGTGTTTGATTTCAAACTGGATAAAGACGAACTGAGCGATATCGCCCAACTGGATATCGGCAACCGTCTGGGGCCGGATCCCGACTCACTGTAATGCTACCCAGCCCTCTCTTTCAAGAGAGGGCTATTTTATTCCCCGTTACAGTTGCTCGCCGTTGGTGGCGATCACCCGCTGATACCAGCCAAAGCTCTGCTTCTTCTTGCGTGCCAAATTGTTGTCGTGATCGACATACACAAAGCCGTACTGCTTTTGATATCCGTTGAGCCAGGAAAGCAGATCGATAAACGACCAGGGATAGTAACCGCGCACATCAGCACCCAGCTCGATCGCGGCACCGATCGCCTGAATATGATCGCGCAGATAGTCAATGCGCGGTTGATCGCGCACTTCCCCCTCGACAATCGGATCCTTGGCACCCAGCCCGTTCTCGGTGATGTAGATCGGAATGTTGCCGTAGCGTTTGACGATGCGACCAATGGCATCGGTCAGCCCCTGCGGGTAAACCTCCCAATCCCAGTCGGTGTAAACACCGTTCGGGTTGCGCACCAGTTTAAACAGCCCCTTAAAGCCCAGTTCACGTCCGCTGCCCTTCTGGCCACTGGTGTTGATCGCGTAACCCTCAACGTCGTCGTTATGTGCCACCATTTCGCGCTTGTAGTAATTAAGGCCGATAAAATCGACGATATTGCCCTTCAGCAACGCCTCATCACCCGGCGCAAAATGCGGTACGCCAAAGGCCTGCTGCGCCATCGCCAACAGCTCTGCCGGGTATTCCCCCTTCAGTACTGGATCGTACAGCCAATGGGTAAAGATCCCCTCGGCTAACTCGCAGGCGCGGCGATCTTCTGGCGAGTCGCTGATCGGATCGTTGGGTTGCAGCACGTTGACGAAGCCGATCTGACCGTTGATCTTCATTTCACGGAAGCTTTTCACCGCGCTGGCATTGGCCAGGAACACATGGTGGCAAGCCTGAATGCCCTTCTTCGGATCGGTCAGCTTGGGTGGATGCGCCCCGGTGATATAACCCATACCAATAAATACGATGGTTTCGTTAAAGGTCGACCAGAGTTCGACGCGGTCGCCAAAACGCTGATAGCACAGACGGGCATATTCATCGAAAGCCTCGACGATCTCACGCGATTCCCAACCGCCAAATTCATCCTGCAGCGCCTGCGGCAGATCCCAGTGGTACAGGGTGATCATCGGTTTGATGTTGTGCCTGAGCAACTCGTCGATCAAGTCACTGTAGAATTGGATCCCGGCTTCGTTGACCTCGCCCCGCCCCTGCGGCAACAATCGTGGCCAGGAGATCGAAAATCGGTAGGTCTGCATCCCCAGCTCGGCCATCAGCGCCACGTCTTCGCGGAAACGGTGGTAGTGATCGACCGCGACGTCACCGTTGGTGCCCTGATAGGTCGTACCGGGTAGATGGGAGAACAAGTCCCAGTTGGACAGGCCTTTGCCGTCGGCATCAAAGCCGCCCTCAACCTGATAAGACGCGGTCGCCGCCCCCCACAGGAAATCCTTCGGAAATACGCTCATTGGTTTTGCACCCCGTTCTGCTCCAGTAATCGGTAAATTCTCACCAGTTCCTCCACCAGATCGCGCGCCAGCATGGCGTTCATGATGTGGTCCTGCGCGTGCACCATAATCAGATTGACCGGCAGCTTGCCTTCCCCCTCGTCAAAACCGATCAGCTCGGTCTGGGTGGCATGAGCGCGCTTCGCCGCCAACTGCGACTCCGCCAGCAAAATATCTACCTGATCCCACTGATACTTCCGCGCCGCGTACAGCGCCTGCATGGCGCAACTGCGTGCCTCACCGGCGTTGATGATCAACTCCATGACTGCCGTTTCCATATCCATCATTCGGTGACTCCCTGCGTTGGTTCAATCTGCTCGGCTTCGCTCACTTCCTGATCCAGCAACTGCTGCTCATAGACCTTGAAGAACGGGTAGTAAATCAGCGCCGATACCGCCGCCAACAGCAGCACCAGCAGTGCGGCACGGAAATCCCAGCCGGTGGCCCAGGCGGCGCCAATCGGTGCCGGTGCCGTCCAGGGCACTACCGAGATCACGCGGCCAATCAGATCCAGCTTCACGGCCGCATAGGCAATGATCGAATTGACGATCGGTGCGGTGATAAACGGGATAAAAAAGGTGGGGTTCATAACGATCGGCGTACCGAAGATCACCGGTTCATTGATATTGAAACAGCTCGGCACCAGGCTCAGCTTGCCGATCGAACGCAGGTGCGCCGAACGGCTGCGCAGGTAAAGCAACACCAGCCCAAAGGTCGCGCCGGATCCGCCGATGACGATAAAGAAGGTCCAGAAAGCTTCCATAAAGATATGCGGCATTGGCTGGCTCGCGGCCAAGGCATCCTGATTGATGCCCAAATTGGTCAGCCAGAATGCCTGCAGCATACCGGAGACGATCACCGCGCCATGAATACCGGCGAACCACAATAAATGGCCGATCAGTACCGCCAACAGGATCGCCGGCAACGAGTCGGCGGCGGAAATCAGCGGCTGGAACAGCGCCATGATCGCCTGCGGCAACAGTAAATTAAACTGGTGCTGCACCAGCAGGCTGAGCGGGTACAGGGTGATCACTACCGCCAGGATCGGGATCAGCAAATCGAACGACTGTTTGATCTTGGCCGGCACCTGTTCCGGTAATGAGATGCCGATATTGTGCAGCTTGAGAAAACGGATCAGTTCGGTTGTGTAAACCGCCACCAAAATGGCGGTGAAGATCCCCACGCCCCCCAACGCAGCGGTCGGCAGCATCTTTTCGGTCTGCGGCGCGGCGACCAGCAAAAACGACATCAGCGCCAGCATCGCCGCCATAAAGGGATCGAGTTTATAACTCTGTGCCAGGTTATAAGCGATGGCGGCAGTAATATAAATCGACATAATCCCCATGGTCATATTAAACGGGGTAAGAATAGCGACCTGATGTTTTTCCGCCGCACCCAGCCACCATTGAGCTATTCCCCAACTGCTGTCGGCCGAAAAAGGCGGGTAGGCAAATACCAGTAAAAATGAGCCGACGATCATAAACGGCATCGCGGAAATAAAACCGTCGCGGATCGCCATAATATGTCGCTGGGTCGATAATCTTCCGGCAATGGGACTGATGCGGTTTTCAATGAAATTGAATGCGGCCTGGCTGATACTCATGGTTCAACCCTCGGGACGTTCTGAGTCAATGGTCACAGGGCGAGAAAGCCGGCGGCAACAGGCTGCAGCAGGCGCCCAGGTGGGATTAGTGTTGCGCGAGCATCGTTAAGGCTTCGGCGAGAATTTTATCGCCGCGCATCATGCCATAATCCATGCTGTTGATAACCGCGATCGGTTTATTTTCCCTGTCGGCAATCTTTTTAAAATCGGCCAACTTATATTTAATCTGTGGCCCAAGCAGGCAGCATTGGTAATTCGCCAGCGTGGTTTCAAACTCATCAATGCCCACGGCAATAATATCCACCTCAATACCCTGCTGTTCGGCGGACTTTTTCATTTTACTCACCACCATGCTGGTGGACATACCGGCGGCGCAGCATAAGAATATTTTTTTCATTCGTTCTCCTGTTGCCAATAGGTGCAAATCAGTCAGTTGAGAAATGAGTATGGTTTCAAAAACGAAAAAACAGCAACCGGTTTCAGTAACCGGTTACTGGGTTTGAGCGGGTTCTGTGAAGAAGATCCGAATTTTAATTTTCGGGCTTAAAGCGCTGAATAACTGAGCCGCAAGACCTGACTGAAACGCTCCCCCTTGACCAGACGTCGCAGCCCACCCAGCCCCAGCATGTTATGGCCATTGGCCGCATGCGTCATCGGCTCCAGGCAGAAGAACTCGAACTGGTAACCCGGGCTGAAGGCCGGATCGGAAATAAACATAAAGTACACCGGGCAGGCAGGTTCGGTGTTCATTTGCAGCCTGAGCCCCTGCTCCGGCCAATGAATGCTTGCCTGACCATTCCAGCCGCTAAACCCGTTATTCAGCCAGCGACGCGGTAACGCGGCCAGGCGGTTGAAGTCCATGTCCTCGCCAAGCGGTACCTGTTCACCCGGCAGCCACTCTTCGGCCTCCAGCCAACAGGCATCCGCCGGTGCCTGCAGCCGGGTATGCGGCGTTAAGGGGAAAAAAGGGTGCCAGCCCAATCCGTAGGGCATCGGGTTTTCGCCGCGATGCTCCACGGTCAATTCCAACCTGAGTTGCTGCCGCTCCAGGGTAAAACACTGATCGACCCGGTACTGATAAGGCCCTTGCCGGTGCTGATAACGCAAACGGAGGAAATCGCTGCGTTGCTCAATGCACTGCCATGGCTGCAGCCAACCATCGCCATGCAGGTAATGCCTATCTCCAGCCGTATTGGCGCTGAGCACGTAGTCTCGCCCTTCGAAACTGAACCGATTTTGGTTCACCCGGTTACCAAAGGGAACCAGCGGAAAACAACCCGCCTGCTGCGCCGGGGTGGTTGCATTGAGCGCTGCAGGCCGCAGTAGCGGGATCTCCCGCCCTGCGCTGCGCGCAGCCAGTTTAAGTACGCTGCCGCCCAATGAGGAAACCACCAGCGACAGGCTGTCGTTATCCAGGTAAAACATCGCCATATCGCCTCCCGATTCAGATTATGAATTTTCGCGGCTGATGGCCGGCACCAGTTGCTCTTCCAGTGCCTCCAGCGTAATGCCTTTGGTTTCCGGCACTCTGGCGTAGATGAACAACGCACCGGCCAGACAAATGCCGCCATACAGCAGGAAACTGCCCGCCGCGCCCAATGCCGCATTCAGCAGTGGGAAGCTGTAGGTCAGCACAAAGCAGGCCACCCACAGGGCAAAGGTGCCCGCGGCCATTGCCGCGCCGCGAATGCGGTTGGGGAAGATTTCAGACAGCAATACCCAGGTGACCGGTGCGAGAGTGACGGCATAGATAGCAATGGCGACCAACACCAACAGCAACACCGGCAACCCCAGCAAACCATAGGCGTAAGCCGCCGCCATCAGCAGGTAGATCGCCGTTAATCCACAGGCACCAATCAACATCAAGCGGCGACGACCAATGCGATCCACCAGCGGCAGGGCCAGCAAGGTGAAGATCAGATTGATCAATCCGGTGGCGACGATCGACTTCAGGGTATCGTTAATATCAAACCCTGCCGAAGCGAAGATCTCCTGCGCATAGTTGAAGATCACGTTGATACCGCACCACTGCTGGAAAACCGCCAGCACAATGCCAATCACCAGCACCGGCCGTACGTCGCTGCGCAATAACGCGCGGAATGGCACCTTGCCACTGTCCTTGCCCAAAGTCTGACGGATCTCCGCCAGCGTTTGCTGTGCATATTGCTCGTTGCCAATACGCCGCAATACACGCTGTGCCTTTTCATGACGCCCGGCTTTCGCCAGCCAGCGCGGGGACTCCGGCACCACCAGCATCAACAGCAGGAAAGCCAGCGCCGGAACCAGTTCGGCACCGAACATATAACGCCAGCCAATTTGCCCATTCCAGCTGGCCAGCAGATCGGCCTGGCTGGCATTGGCCGCCACCGGATCGGCGATCAACAGATTGATCAACTGCGCCGCCAGCACCCCAATCACAATGGTCAGTTGGTTCACCGCCACGAAGCGGCCGCGCTGGGCTGCCGGGCTGACTTCGGCGATATACATCGGCGACAGCGCCGAAGCCAGGCCAATACCGACACCGCCGACAATGCGATACACAATAAAGGCGTCAAAACTGGTGGCCATGGCGGTGCCCCAGGCGGAGATCACGAAGGTTAGCGCGGCGATCGCCAACGGCAACTTTCGGCCAAAACGATCCGACAACAGGCCCGAGATCAGGGCACCAAAAATGCAGCCCACCAGCGCTGAGCTCATCGCCCAGCCGGACTGCGCGGGATCGGTAATGCCGAAATAAGCCTCGTAGAACGGCTTGGCACCGCCGATCACCACCCAGTCATAGCCAAACAACAGGCCACCACAGGCGGCAACCAGGCAGATAGTCCAGACATAGGGCATGTTCAGTTTATTATTGTTCGTCACATCCGTTCTCCTTCTGGCATCAGCTCGCTAACGCGTCGGCCAGTACACTGAATAGACGCGCTTTGTCATGCGCAGGATTGCAAGCCAGCAACGCTTTCAACGTCTGCTGCGCCGCCGTTAACTGCCCTAACCCCAGTTGGGCCAGCGCCGCCACCAACAGGCAATGCTGTTGGTGCGCCTGCTGCAGGTCGTTGTCCAATGCCATCAGGTCCGGCAGCGAAACCGCGAAGAAATCGGCACCGGGCACCTGCCCGGACTGCTGCTGCACCCACAGCTGCATTTGCCTGAACAGCTGTTCGGCCTGGGCTGACTGCCCCAGTTGTTTGAGTGCCATGCCGCGATAGAACAGATAGTCCACCGGTTGATCGTTGTAGTAACGGCTTTGCGTCAGGTCACCCTGCCCGACGCAGGCCTGCTGCCAGTAGCCGGCGGCGGCGTCAGAGTCACCTTGCCGGGCGGCACAGATGCCGAGCCAATAGTAGAGATCGTTATCGCTTTGCCCGGCCAGCCGCCCTTCCCCCAGATTGTGCGGGTAGTGCAAGGCTGACAGCAGCCAGGCCTGCGCCTGCTGTGGCTCACCCTGCTGTAGCGCCTGAAATGCCAACCGCTGCAGGTTGATCAGGTACTGGCCAGTGACCTTGCCTTCTCCGCCTTCCCACGGGTGGAACTGCCGCTGTTGCAGAGCCTGTTGCGCCTCACGCAACCGGCCGCACTGGTTGTACAGGCTCAGCAGTTCGGCGGTGAGGTCGTCACGCCTGGCCACCACCGGCAGGTGTTGCTCCAGCAAGGCCAGCCGTTGTTCAGGCGCGGCCCGAAGATGCTTATTCAATTGATCCAGTTCGAACAACAGCCGGGCATCGTCGGGCTGTAGCCTGAATGCCCGTTGCAGATATTCCAGCGCAACGTCATGCTGCTGGAGCTTGTTGAAGCTGTAGATCCCCAGATTGCGCCAGGCATCGGCAAACCCCGGTTGCCGTTCGACGCAGCGCTGCCACAGTGCCACCGCCTGCGAGTAGTTGCGTTTGCTGTAATGAAAACACCCCAACAGGTACTGCGCAAAATCGCACTCCGGCAATTGGCTCAGCATCTGTACTTCGTTCAGGGTATTGGGGAAGCGCACCTGTCGGCTAAAGCTGTCACGCGCCTGCGCCAGCAACTGCTGGTATTCGCTATCGCTGACCTCGCCTTTGCGCAAGCTGGCCAGCAGATAAAGCGGCAGGCTTTCCTGGCTGTCGAGCAGCGTCAGCAGTTCAATCGCCTGCGGTTTGGCCCCCCATTCACAGAGTTGACCGGCCATGGTCAGCGCATTGATGCCACGGCAACCGGTCACCGTACGCAACCGCTGTAAATCGGCCGCTTCGCGGGTTTGCGCATAGCGCAGGTAATACAGGCTGTAATGCAACGGGCGGGCAGCCAGTTGCTGCGCAATATAGGCCAGGCTCTGTTCCCCCTGTCCCAGGCGCTGCAACAACCATGCCTTGAGAGCGATCAACGGATAATGGCTGGCATTAACGCTCAGGCTGCTTTCGCAAAACTCCAGCGCCTGCGAATTATCCCCGCGCCGCGCCGCCACTCGAGCCAGGCCGTAGAAGCCGCCCGGTTTGCCATTGCCGCTCCAGATTGCGCGGTAGAAATCTTCATAGGCTGTGCTGTCGTCACCCACTTGCTCATGCGCGCAGCCGCGGATCAGGCTGGCCAAGCCGCACTGTGGGTTACGGTTAAGGTGGTGAGCGCGCGCCAGCGCATCGTCAGCATAGGCAATGGCACGTGCAAAATTGGCGCGGTTATATTCCAGCGTCGCCAGGGCCAGATTGCAGCGATAATCAAGCGGATCCAGCGTCAAACCGCGCTGGTAATAGTCGAATGCCGAACGGCTGGCATGGTTGTATTGCTCCAGATGCTGGCCGATAAACCAGGCCTCATCGGCACTGCTGATTTGCCCGGCCAGCGGCGGTGCTTTGGCCGGCTGCGGCAACTCTGCCGCCGGATCGGCCTGATGCTGACGATAGCTGAGTACGCAGCCCCCCTGTGAGTCCAACAATTCAATCGTCAGGCGACCTGGGAAATCACCGGTCATGGTCTCCATCAAGGCCGCGCCGGGGTTGAGATCGATACGGCGGTCGAGCAATAGCTGTTGGTCACTATCACTGCGGACCACCAGCCGATACTGCGCCAGCGGCGCAACCGCATACAGCCCCCACACCAGTTGTCGCCCGTCACTTTCCAACTTTAGCGCCGCCCGGGTGTTGGCGTTCTGCACCATACCGAGGGTGTTGTAAGGCAGGAAATTCTGCACGAAGCATTTTTCTTCATAGGCATCGAGCCAGGTGAAATCCGGCTGGTTATCGGTGTAGACCCCGGTCATCAGCTCAATGTACGGGCCATTGTTGTCGGTCAGATTGCGATCCCAGGCCTGACCAAACTCGCCGTGGCCCCAGCTCCATTGCTTCTTGCCGGGTGACACATGGTGATCGGCGATATGCAGCAAACCGCCCTGTTCATCGTGGCTGTAGGCCCCGACGAAGTCATAGTCGGACTTATGCGCCATATAAGACGTCGGCACCGGGATATTCTTGTAGCGTGAAATATCCACCCCGGCCGAGTAATCCACCTTGTAGTAGGTGCCGGTAGCGATAGGGAACGAGGAGACATCGCGCTTGCCGTGGTCAAAAACGGCGGTCACATCCGGTGGGAACACGCTTTGGTGATCGTCGCCGCCCTTCACTGCCGGGTTGGCCCACCAAAGGAAATGGCGCGGCGTCGGGTTGGCGTTAAAGATCCTGGCGCTGATTTCGATCAGCGCGCGGTCAGGATACAGAGTGAAACCGGCCATCACCTGCAGGCCGCGCATCGGCTCCACTTCCCCCAGCCAGACGGTCTGCGCGCCGTTATCATGCTGTTGAATCTGGCAGTCCACCGGCATGTAGGTGGTCGGGCGGTGGTGCTGCGGCCAGTTAAACTCGATGCCCCCGGAGATCCACGGCCCCAACAGCCCCACCAACGCCGGCTTGACCACCTCGTTGTGGTAGACAAAATCACGCTGCTGCACTTTGTCGTAGGCCCGATGAATACGCCCGCCCAGCTCCGGCAGCAGCATCACGCGCAGGTAGTCGTTTTCCAGATACACCGCCTGATAGCGGCGCAGGGATTTTTCACCGCTCAGGGTATCAATCACGCCATAAGGGTAAACCGCGCCGGAAGATCCCTGATAGACGCGATTTTCCAGGAACATCGGGTGCGAGTCCTGTTCGCCGGTGCCGTAGGTGGGTAATTCAACCTGTTCTTGCCAAACCTTGACTGTCCCGTGCATGCTTTCCTCTCTAAAAATACTGAACATTGCGTTTCAGGCAGTCTAGATGACGGGATTGATGACTTTATGCGCTACCATCACGCAATACACTAAACGGAGTTTATTGAATGGCATTACAAGGTTTGAATAACCAGCGGGTGCGCAATTTTAATAAACGGGTGCTGTGCGCGCTGCTGTACCGGGAAAAGGTCGCCAGTAAGTCGACGCTGGCACGGCTTTCGCAGCTGTCTATTCCTGCGGTCGGCAAAATTCTTGATGAACTGCAGGAAGATCAGCGGGTAGAACACGACCCGCACAACCTACACAGCCGCGGCCTGGGTGGCGGCAGTTACCGCATCGCCGCCGCCGGACAACGTATTCTTTGCCTGAATGTCTCCCCTTATCTGATTGAAAGTATCGTGGTGGACGGCCTGATGACCGCCTGCAGCCCCTTCACCCCACAGCCGATCGTCGCTACCACGCCGCAGGCGATGCTGCAGGAAATGGTGCAAATCTATCATCTGCACAGCCGCCAGCAGGGCATGCCGCTAAAAATAGCCCTGTCGATCCACGGCCAGGTCAACCCGCTGACCGGGGTGTCCCAACGTATGCCGCAGGCCCCGTGGGAAGGCCCGATAGAGATAAAATACCTGCTGGAAGAGCGCCTGAAGACCGAGGTTTTGCTCGATAACGACTGCGTGATGCTGGGACTGGCAGAAAAGTGGCAAAATAACGCTAATTTGCAGGATTTTTGCGTGATTAACGTCGATTATGGCATAGGTTCGTCATTTGTGATTAATCAGCAGATTTACCGGGGCAGCCTGTTTGGCAGTGGCCAGATTGGCCATACCATTGTCGACCCCGATGGCGGCCTTTGCTCCTGCGGCCGTTACGGCTGCCTGGAAACCATCGCTTCGCTGTCGGCGCTGAAGAAAAAGGCCCGCATTCAGCTCAAGGTCGCGCCCTGGGCACAGCAGGAAGGCGAAAGGATTAAAACCCCCACCACCGCCGAACTGATTGCCCGTTATCATCAGGGCGATGCTGCGTTGCAGGTGCTGGTCCAACGCGCCGCCCAGGCAATTGGCCTGAGCCTGTATAACTTCCTTAATATCCTCAATATCAACCGTATTTATCTCTACGGGCGCAGCTGTGGATTTGGTCAGGCCTGGCTGGACACCATCATCAGTCAGACCGGATTTAACCCTTTTGACCGGCATGACCAGATCCAGGCCCAGGCCACGCATATCGGCTTTGGCCAACTGACGCGCGCGCAACAGGTGACGGGGATAGGCTATCTGTATGTCGAACAGGCACTGACGGAAATGCTATGATGCCCGACTTTATCCCAGCAAAAACAATACGGAGCACCATGAACCCCACTCTACGACTCTGGTCGCGCGCAGGCATGGTCTGCCTGATGCTGATCCTGGCCGGTTGTTCCAGCAAAAAACCGCGTACCAGCTACAATGCTCACGCTTTTGATGATGCCATTGAAGATGCTGCGGATAAATACGATGTCGATCAAAAGCTGATCGCCGCAATGATTAAGGTGGAATCCGGCTTTAACCCGGCCGCCATCAGCCGGTCAAATGCCATAGGGTTAATGCAGTTGAAAGCCGATACCGCAGGTTGTGACGCCTATCGCTACAAAGGCAAACGCGGCTGCCCGGACGAAGACGATCTGCTGGATCCTGATACCAATATTGATCTCGGCGCCGCCTATATTGCCGTGCTGCAAAAACAGCAGCTTAAGGGGATCAACAATCCGGTCAATATGCGCTACGCCACCATCATCGCCTACGTCAACGGCACCGGCGCGCTGTTGCGGACCTTCTCCAGCAACCGCCAGCAGGCTATCTCGATGATTAACAATCTGTCGCCGGAAGCCTTTGACTGGCATATCCGTAAATATCATCCCGCCCCGCAGGCACCACGCCACTTGATGAAAGTAGAAGCCGCCTACGATCAACTTTGATTTAAACGCAAAAAAGGAGAACCCGCGGGTTCTCCTTTTCCTTTAAACGTTGGCTTAACAGTTACGGCTTGCTGTTGCGGATTGGCTTGCGCGGCGGCTTATTGGTCGGTGTACGCTGACGAGTGATGTCAGTGTGCTTGGTCAGCGCCGGACGGGTATGGCGCTGCAAGCGCTTGGCTTCACGCTGCTCGTCGATACTTGGTGCCGGTACCAGACACTCGCGACGGCTGCCGATCAGGTGCTTCATGCCCATCTCTTCCAGCGCGGTACGGATCATCGCCCAGTTGGCCGGATCGTGATAACGCAACAGCGCCTTGTGCAGACGACGCTGACGATCGCCCTTCGGGATCACCACATCTTCACTCTTGTAACCGACCCGACTCAGCGGGTTTTTACCGCTGTAATACATGGTGGTGGAGTTAGCCATCGGTGACGGATAGAAGTTCTGCACCTGGTCGAGGCGGAAACGGTTTTTCTTCAACCACAACGCCAGGTTCACCATATCTTCATCGCGGGTGCCCGGATGCGAAGAGATGAAATACGGGATCAGGTACTGCTCTTTGCCCGCCAGCTTGGAGTAATGGTCAAACAGCTGTTTAAAGCGATCGTAGCTGCCCATGCCCGGCTTCATCATTTTCGACAGCGGGCCTTCCTCGGTGTGTTCCGGGGCAATCTTCAAATAACCGCCCACGTGGTGGGTAGCCAGCTCTTTGATATAACGCGGATCTTCCACCGCCAGATCGTAACGTACGCCTGAGGCGATCAGGATCTTCTTGATGCCCTCCAGTGAACGCGCACGGCGGTACAGCTTGATGGTCGGCTCGTGGTTGGTGTCCATGTAGGTGCAGATTTCCGGGTACACGCACGAGGCGCGGCGGCAGGTCTGCTCGGCGCGCGGGTTGGTGCAGCGCAGCATGTACATGTTGGCCGTCGGGCCACCCAGATCGGAGATCACGCCGGTAAAGCCCGGCACCTTGTCACGGATCTCTTCGATTTCACGAATGATGGAGTCTTCCGAACGGCTCTGGATGATGCGCCCTTCATGCTCAGTGATCGAACAGAATGAACAACCGCCGTAGCAGCCGCGCATGATGTTGACCGAGAAGCGGATCATGTCATAGGCCGGAATGGTTTCCTTGCCGTAGGACGGGTGCGGAATACGCTGGTACGGCAGGGCAAACACGCTGTCCATTTCCGGCGTAGTCAACGGGATGGCCGGCGGGTTGATCCACACGTAGCGATCGCCATGTGACTGCATCAGCGCACGGGCACAGCCCGGGTTGGTTTCATGGTGCAGAATACGCGAGGTGTGCGCATACAGCACCTTGTCGGCCTTCACCTTCTCAAAGGAAGGCAACAACACGTAGGTTTTTTCCCACGGCTTCGGTTTGGCCGCGCGAACGGTCACCGGTTTGGCTTCCGGTTCCGGCTTGCCGCCGTCGGCGCAGGGCAGATCGTCGCCGTAAGGGTTTGGAATAGGCTCAATGCGGCCTGGCTTATCCAGACGGGTAGAATCTACGCCAGTCCAGCCTGGTAACGCGCCCTTGCGCATCACCGCCGTATTGCGGATATCATGGATTTCACTGATTTTTTCGCCGGCGGCCAGACGGTGCGCTACTTCCACCAGCGGGCGCTCGCCGTTGCCGTAGATCAGCATATCGGCTTTGGAGTCCACCAGCACCGAACGGCGTACGGTATCCGACCAGTAATCATAGTGGGCGATGCGGCGCAGGCTGGCTTCAATGCCGCCCAGTACGATTGGCACGTCTTTATAAGCTTCTTTACAGCGTTGGCTGTAAACCAGCGTCGCGCGATCCGGGCGTTTGCCACCCACGTTGCCGGCGGTGTAGGCGTCATCGTGACGCAGCTTGCGGTCGGCGGTATAGCGGTTGATCATCGAATCCATGTTGCCGGCGGTGATGCCGAAGAACAGGTTCGGTTTGCCCAAACGCATAAAGTCTTCTTTATTGCTCCAGTCCGGCTGCGCAATGATGCCGACGCGGAAGCCCTGCGCTTCCAGCATACGGCCGATGATGGCCATACCAAAACTTGGGTGGTCGACATAGGCGTCGCCACTGATAATGATCACATCGCAGCTGTCCCAGCCCAGTTGATCCATCTCTTCGCGCGACATCGGTAAAAACGGCGCGGTGCCATAACATTCGGCCCAATAAGGCTTATAGGAAAACAATTCACGGTCGGGTTGGATCAGGCTGGTCGTGCTCATTCTGGTGCTCTTTCACAGGTTAATTAATCGCCGGGCGGCGATTATACGCACTAGTGGCAAAAAGAGCATGGTTATTTCACACATTAGTCACATCCCGAGTGAGGGCCAGCGCTCCATGAGGTACCGCTGGGTAAAGCTCCCCGGAGCTGAGACAGGATGTAACGCCCACCGACTTAACCATATATGTCAGACGACTAAGTTCGATAAATAACATGGCAACCTAAACAAAAAACCCACTTCTGTTAATTAAATTAATATATAAAATTAATTTAATACATAAAGATAACAAAAATGACTTAAGACAATTCTTGTAAAGCAGGTAATTTAACAAAAAACAAAAAACTTATCTCGTTGTTTTTTATAAAAATATAAAACTCAATTACCGATATAGCAATAATTAAAATATCCAAGCAATAATTAAGTAGAAGACATTATCATAATTATGCAACCATGGAGTGGTAAGATTTATCCTAAACACATTGATTGCTATAACGGATTTCAGAAAATAAAAATGGTTTAATTTTCACCGCACATATATACAACGGAGGTAAATGTGAAATCAAGCGTTAGAAAATACCTGGATGAATCGGAAATAAAAAGCATGATAGAAAACATCCACAAAGGCTTAAATGCCTGGCGTGACCGATGCATGATCAGCATGTGTTTTATCCACGGTTTACGTGCCAGCGAACTGAGTGGCATGACATTGGATAATATCGAATTGGATGCAAAAAGAATTTATATCACACGCTTGAAGAATGGCCTTTCCGTGCAACATCCATTACATGAAAATGAGATCGCCATGTTGAGTATCTGGCTGGAAATCAGGAAAAGTTGGCGCGATGCGGATCAACCCTGGCTTTTCCTCTCACGTAAAGGTGGGCGTATTTCCCGTCAGCAAATTTATCGGCTCATCCGTGACTACGGTAAAAATGCCAATATCCCCGTCCCTACCCATCCTCATATGTTACGCCATGCATGTGGTTATTGTCTGGCTAATCAAGGAATTGACACACGTTTGATTCAGGACTATTTAGGGCATCGAAACATTCATCACACCGTGCTCTATACCGCCAGCAATGCCATGCGCTTTCAGGCTATTGAGTTTTGATCTTGCCGCCAGGCGGCAGGATGCCGATAAAAATAATATTGCCAGGAATTAATTTATATTCGTGAGGATTAATTCTCACTGACTAACCTTGCCATCAATATAAATAAATTAAAAACGCCAGGCAGATGCAAGGTGGGACAGATAATTTAATCCCAGGTTATGGAACCTTAGGCAATCTACCCTTAAGATTATTGGAATCTCTAATATAATGAACAAAGATAATAATGGGTTTAGTTACCGTCACGAAACCGAGTTGACTATTGATTCTACCCACTGGGAATACGGCCAGGTTGATAGCGTTTCGGTTAGTGGCCCGCATCAGGTTCAGCTGGTTCGCCCCAGCCATACGCTGATTGTTTACGACAGTTTTCTCACCCCTGAAGGGGGGCACACCATTGAGGGTGACATTTGGTTTGACCAAAAACGTATCCCCTGCAAACGAGCGATCGGCCAGGTTGCGGACATGATCCCCTACGGCTGCGACTTTGATGCGGTGACTTACATCGACGGCACGCTTAAATATTCCGCCGTTTCTATTTCACCCGAACTGATTGCCTCGTGCCCTGGCGATAAAACCGAGTTGAGCATTGAGCCGTTCGCCAATATCCGCAGCCCGTTAATCAGACAACTCTGTGCCAGCCTGAAAACCAGCAGCGATGAATTGCATGCCACTTCCCTGATGCTGGCATTGTTGACAGAAACCTCACAATATCAGCGTGTTTTATCCTCTTCAGCGCTTGCTCGTGAACCGCTGACCAGGATGCAACGAGATCGGTTGGCCTGTTATATCGAAGATAACCTGGGCGAAACCATCACGCTTCAGGCGCTGGCCCAACTCACAGAGCTGAGCACCTTCCATTTCTCCCGGGTGTTTAAACAGTATTTCGGCCTGCCGCCCTATCAGTATGTGCTGCTCCGCCGTTTGGAACGCGCATATCAACTGGTGATCAATAGCTCATTGTCCCTGACCGATATTTCCGCCCAATGCGGTTTCAGTGCACCGGCGCAATTCAGCACCCAGTTTCGTCGCCAGTTCGGTCAGACCCCCTCTTCTCTGCGAACCCTGGCGACAAGAGAGGGCTAGTGCTCTTATGGGTGGTTGATGGGGTTAAAATCAAAGCGCAGCATCGGCCCGCGCGGCCCTTCCTGACTGCTGAATTCGGCGTCCGTCGCTTCCCCCCCGCTCAGGCAAAAGCTGATCTCACGCTGGCCAGCCTGCATTGCCTGCATAATGGCGGCAGTGACGTCGAAAGTTTTTTCCACCGTATCCCACCACATTTGAGCGTGATCCAGCGGTGAGGTTGCCGGGCAGCTTTTGATGTCGGTCGAGCCTGAGCTCTCGTCCCAGGGTGTATTGGGTAACAGGTATAACCGAACCTGTCCGGTTTCACCGCTGACCTGGCGGCCATAGATACGCAGCTCGGTCTTGGTCACGTTTAGACTGTCGAGGCGTTGCGGCAGCGGGAATTTCAATAGCCCGATGTTCTGTGCTCCCCCCACTTTAATTATCGGCTCATCACCATGCATGCGCCCATCGGCCACCGAAACCCAGGCATCCATGCTGCTGCGTTCGAAATCCCCCGGAATATCTTTGTTACAGGCAACGTTGCGATTGAGACACTCCTCCACGCTATAGCGGGTGGCCCGTTCGCTCCAGGCGGCAAAGAAGTCCGCATGAGCGCTATAAAGATTGCCCCAGACAGGCTCCAGGCTACCGTCAGCCTGCAGGATCGGATTCATCGACAGCATGGCTCCTTTCAGGTTGCCATTATCGCCCAGCGCATAATGGATACGCATATTCAACCGCGGGATTTTCACCGGATAGGCTGCAGGACACAGGCCTGTATCCCCGTCGCTGTATGTTGCATTACGTTTTTGCGGGGAGGTGGTCAGGTTTTTGCCATCCCAGCAGTCGGGGAAAGTCAGCGAAATATTAAATTCGGCACCTTCATCAAAATCAGCTATTTGCGGGCAGCTCTCCGGCGGCGCGTTTGAATGCTCTCCACCTTCAAGCGAGTTGCGATTACCGTCGTTAATCTGCATCAGTAACGCATACAGCGTGGTGCTTTTGCCCGAGCCGGTTGGGCCGGTCACCAGGATCACCCCATGGGGCTGATGAACCAGCCGCGTCAGCGCCGCCAGCTCAACCGAACGGATCGCCATCTTGCCGAGATCCAGGCTGACGCTGCTTTTGTCCAGCAAGCGCATCACCACCCGTTCGCCATGGTTGGTTGGCAGCACCGATACCCGGACATCGACGGCACGGCCGCCAATCTTCAACGTAATGCGGCCGTCCTGCGGAATGCGTTTCTCTGCAATGTCCAGTTTGGACATCACCTTGATTCGGGAGGTCAGCAAGGCTGCCAGCTGATGCTGAGGCGTCAGAATGGTCTTTAGCACGCCATCAATGCGAAAGCGGATCACCAGTTCGCTGTCATAGGTCTCGATATGGATATCCGAGGCCCGCTCCTTAATCGCCTCACTGAGCATGGCATTGAGTAAACGGATAATCGGCGCATCGTCCTGCTCATCCAGCAGATCCTGGGTGGCCGGCAGCGCCTGCGCCAGACTGTAGAAATCCAGCTCTTTGCCTAAATCGTCCATGGTCTTTTGCGCATTGCTGTTGCCCTGTTGGTAATGCTCCAGCAATTTCTGTTCAAAGGCCTTCTCGTCCAACAACTGTAATGGCAGGTCTTCCGCCAGCAGGCGAGTCAGCTCAGCCAGGGTGGCCAGGCTGACATCCTGCCGACACCACAGGGTCGGCACGCTTTCTTCCCGGGTGAGCACCGCGTGATGCTGACGCGCCCAGGCGTAAGACAGGCCAATTTCTGTCATTGGGCCCCCTGGCGATAAAAGGCATCGATTTGCTGTTGGACCAGCTTAAAAGCACCATTTTCAGCAGAACCCACCATCTCAAGCTGTGCGTCCGCATGGGCTTTCAACGGCAACGATTGTGCATTAAGCGATCGGAAACGGGCCGCCTTGCGCAGGCTCTCCTGCTCATATTCCTCGGTAGACCTGATCACCGTCGGCCGAATAAACAAGATCAGATTGCGTTTACTTTCTTTGTGAGAAGTCGATCTGAACAAGGCGCCAAGCAGGGGAATGCGTTCCAAAAACGGCACTGCACTTTTGCTGTCGGATTGCGATTTATCCAACAGCCCGCCGACTACCACGGTCTCGCCACTTTCCACCAGTACGGTGTTATTGACCGTACGGATATTAAAAGTGGCGCCCAGGTTATCCTTATCCACCGAGCTGTTTTCCGCCACGCTGGAAACTTCCTGCTCGATCTGCAGCAGTACCGACTGCCCTTTGTTGATTTGCGGCTTGACCTTAAGTTTGATGCCGACGGTTTTGCGCGACACCGTGTTGAACACGTTGTCACTGTTGGTGGTTTGAGACCCGGTCAGAATAGGCACATCCTGACCGACGCTAAACTCGGCATCTTCATTGTCCAACGTCATGATGCTGGGCGTAGCGAGAATATTGTTTTGGCTCTGATTGCTGATGGCGGTGAGCAAACCAGCCCAGTTGCCGCTGTAAAATCCCGTCACCAGGCCGTTGGCGTTTTTAAACACCTCCGTCATTCCCCCTTTAAAGCCGGGAGCGATCTGCGCCTGAGCGTTGCCGAACTGCGTACCGCCAGCGTAACGGTTGGCCCATTGGATGCCCAGATTCAGGCCATCTGCGTTTTGCATTTCGACAATCACCGCCTCAACCAGCACCTGCGCCCGGCGAATATCGAGCTGCTCAATGACTTTTTCCAGGTTGCTCATCACGTCCGGCGTGGCGTTGATGATCAGTGCATTGGTCAGTTCATCCGCCTTGATCACCATGTTCTTCATCACGGAAACGCTGGCGCCGTTGCCGGCAGATTTTTTATCGTCTTGCAGATTGGCGCTGACGCCGGACAGCACTTCCAGCAGGCTCTGGGCTTTGGCATATTTCAGCCGGATCACCTTGGTATTACCCTGGCTGGCCTTCTCCTGGTCCAACTGCTGGATGATCCCTTTGACGCGGGCCTGTATCGTCGGCTCACCGGCAATCAATACGGTGTTGGTTCGCTCATCGGCAACCACTTTCATCCCTGGCTGCGCGCCCTTCCTGGTTCGGCTTTCATCGCGAAACAGAGTCGTGACAATGCTGGCGACATCAGCAGCGGAGGCATGTTGCAAGGCAACAGAGACCACCGTTGCCTGATCGGTGCGATCCATTTCATGGGCCAGTTCCACCAGGCTATTGACCACGTCAGCACGGCCGGTGATCAACAACGCATTACCGCTTTCCAGGAAGACCACATTGCCGATGCCGATGCTGTCGTTAAATTGACGCATCAGCGGTGCCACTTCTTTGGCCGCGATATTGTTCAGGGGAACAATCCGCATAATCAGCTCATCGCCTTCGGCGGGGGTTTTCAGCGAGCTCAGCGCCGCCCTTTTCCCTTCTTTCGCCGGGATCACTTTCAATACATTGTTGGGCATGCTGATAACCGCATACCCGTAGACATCCAGCACGTTGAGGAAGAATTGGTAATATTGCCCGGCATCCAGCAGTTCATAACTGCGAACCGTGACTTTGCCTTTTACCGCATCATCAATAATGATGGTTTTCCCCAACGCCTTGCTGGCAGTGCTGATAAATTCATGAATATCCGTGCCTTTAAAATTGGCGGAGAAGGCTTCGGCCTGCACAGGGGGTGTCATAGCCAGTACCATGATCAGTACTGCCATCAAGCCGACTACTTTTGAGATGAGGGGTGCTGTTATTTTTAGGTGCATGAACCAATACTTGTCTGGGAATAGGTTGGTGTTGTACATGTGTCTTTCCAATTGCGAAGCCAATAATGCGACATTGATGATCACACTCAACTCTCGAGCATTAATGCCGCATAAAATCCGTTTTCATTGATAACGATCCGGTCTGAAAATATTTTAATTATCGGGTAAGTATCATTGATGGCTTCACCGGAGACATAACTCTGCTGCCTTCCCGAGACTTCAATAATCACCATGCCGGCATGATTATCCTTATCGCACAGCAAACCCACCACTTTCAGTGTTAATTTGACAACGGGTGCTGCCATTAATAAATCGTCACCAGCTAATTTTCCGTGGACACGAAAACGCCCCTGTTCGGCTGACACCGCTGAATCCCCCTTTGGATAAAACAGCTCTGACAATGAATGGGCATCCTGACTGGCTTTTTTGCTGGGCTGCTGTCTTAATAACGCGTCAATCCTGATTTCAGAGTTTTCTGTTTTATACGCGGCGTTGTAAACTATGCCAAAAACAGAGAACACACCAAGTGAAAATAATAGGTATTCCAATATATTGGGCCATTTTATTTTCTCGATACGGCCAAAACCAGCAGAAACCAAACCAAACCTCATGCTGCGCCTCTCACTTATCGCAAACCTCGATAGACAAGCCCATCGCGTTCACACCATTGCACTGACGATGAATATCGAGTTAATAATCATTAAAATCAAAATATTGCGAACCAGTCGTTGTCTGTTACTGAGCATGGCGGAGAGTTTTTCACGCAGAAATGACAGCTTATTGCTGTGCCGACCGGGCACTTCTTCCAGCGGCGAAAAATTGAATCTGACACCGTATCTTGGGATCGTTTTGATAACTTCAGGAGGAATACCGTGGCGGGAAAGCAGGGTTCTGCACTGATAGATTAATTGGTGATAGTTGTTATCAGTGATAGTGACGTGATTATTTTCCCATACCGACTCTATCACTTCTTGCTTCTTGGTTACCCCACTAAGCAAAATTCGAAACAATCTTCGTTGCAGCTCAGTAAGATGAATGGCCTTATTTTCAGACTTAATAATTAGGGTGCTACTCTTACTGTTCAGGGCGAAGAAATCGTTTTCAACCAAAGACAACTTTTTCTCTGCGAGTGCCATAATTAAAATATACCCTTCAGCAACAATCCATTATTCCCCGTTATCAATAAGAGACCACACAGCCCGACGGCAGTCAAGAAATACCCTCTTAAAACTTAACCAAAAATAAAGTATTTATCTTTGTTATTAATTTTAAAAAATAATGATTGGTATTCTGTTGTGTCGATGTTTTTATTTGTTGGTCATTATTTAATATTTATGCCACTCGCGACAAAAATAATAAAGAATAGCAATTTTAATCAACCACCAACAAAATGGGCGCAACTCAGTGCGCCCATATATTTTAATGCGCCCGTTGCACCGGCCCCGGATTTTCCTCCGGTTGGTGCTGATAGTTGAAAGTCAGCGCGAAAATCACGCCCAGCACCAGCGTATAGAGTGCGAACACCAGCCAGATACTCTGCCAGTCCTTGACGCCATTTTGAGTGAAGAAGTCCACCACTTCGCCGCTGGCAATCGCCCCCAGATAAGCGCCAATACCGTTCACCATGGTCATAAACAGCCCTTGCGCACTGGCGCGAATCCGGTGATCGGCCTCTTTCTCCACGAAGATAGCCCCAGAGATATTAAAGAAATCAAAGGCGCAGCCGTAGACGATCATCGAAAGCAGCAGCAGGACAAAGCCGAAACCGGCCGGGGTGCCATAGGCCAGGAACAGGAAACGCAGGGTCCAGGCCGCCATGCTGATCAACATCACCTGTTTGATGCCATATCGACGCAGGAAGAACGGGATAGTGAGGATGAAAAACACCTCGGAGATTTGTGACAGCGACAACAGCACCGCCGGGTATCTGACGCTTATGCTGTCCTGATACAGCGGATTATTGGCAAAATCATGCAGGAACGGGTTGCCGAAGGTGTTGGTTATCTGCAGCGCCGCCCCCAGCAACATGGCAAACAGGAAAAACAGCGCCATACGCCGCTGGCGAAATAATACCAGCGCGTCCAGCCCCAGCACGCTGAACCAGCTTTTCGATTTTTCCACTTTGCTGGTCGGGCAATTCGGCAGCGTCAGCGAATAACCCGCCAACAACAGTGACACCCCGGAGGCCAGATAGAGTTGCAAATTGCTGAGTTCAATTCTGCTAAAACCGATCAGCCACATCGCTACGATAAAGCCGACGGTGCCATACACCCGTACCGGTGGGAAATCTTTCACCGTATCGTAACCGTGCTTTTCCAGGCAAAAATAGGATATGGCGTTGGAGAGCGAAATGGTCGGCATATACACCATGGCGTTGAACAGCATCACCCAGAACATCACCATAGGTTGCTCAACCTGGGCGGCACAGTACAGCGCTCCGGCGCCGAACAGATGACACAGCGCATAGAGGTAATTGGCCTTGATCCAGCGGTCGGCCAGAATGCCCGCCAGCCCCGGCATAATCAGCGCGGCGATACCTTTGGCGCTGTACACCATACCCACCTGCAGACCGCTAAAATGCAGGGTGTTAATCATGTAGGATCCCAGCGTGACCAGCCAGGCTCCCCAAATAAAGAACTGAAGAAAAACCATCACCTTAAGTCGCGTTTTTATTGCCATCACCATCACCTTATTATTCTGATTAAAACGATGATTCGCGCGGCAGGGTCCCGGCCTCCTGCCGCGAGGGGTTTTACAGCATTACAGTGTTTTGAAGAACTCACGGATCAGGCGCATAAAGTCCTCCGCCGCCAGCGCCGCACAGCTCAGCGTTTGTTCATGGGAGAGCGGCGTATCGGACAAGCCTTCGGCGTAGTTGGTCATCGCAGACACCACCAACACCTTCAGCCCACAATGACGCGCCGCGAGCACTTCCGGCACGATCGACATACCGACCACGTCGCAGCCCAAGGTTTGCATCATGCGAATTTCCGCCGGCGTTTCGAAGTTTGGCCCGGTGTAAGCGGCAAATACCCCTTCGGCCAACGGAATACCCACGCTTTGCGCCACCTGAGCCAACTGTCCGCGCAGCTCGCGGTCATAGGCGTCGGCCAGGCTGAAGAAACGCGGGCCGAAACGCTCGTCGTTATCGCCAACCAGCGGCGACTCGGGCATAAAATTGATGTGGTCGGTGAGTGCCACCAGGCTGCCCGGTGCCACCGACTGGCGCAGCGAACCGGCAGCATTGGTGGCCAGCAGGAACTCGCAGCCCAACAGTTTGAAGGTGCGCACGGCGGTGGTCATCACCTGCATGCCACGCCCTTCGTAGTAGTGGCCACGCCCTTTCATGCACAGCACCGGTACGCCTTCCAGCCAGCCGGCGACCAGTTGCCCGGCATGCCCCACCACGCTACTGACCGGGAAGCCCGGCAGCTCTGCGTAGTCGATGGTCAGGGTGTCGGTCATCACCTCCGCCAGCGCGCCCAGCCCAGAGCCCAGTATCAAAGCGGCGCGCGGCTGGAAGCCCGGCAGCCTGGTGCGGATCACTTCAGCACAGGAAAAAGCATCTTCTTGATTAAACATTGTATTCTCTTCTATGAGGGGGGAGGTTATCCCCATAGTAGAGAGCGAGGTGCGGCGGCGACCAATACATTATTGGCGGCCGATTTATTCCATTTACCTATAAATTGGTAGCCCCAGGAGGCGATCATCAGCATCAAGCAACCCCAGCCATTGCCCGATCCCAGCCGAATTAATTTTCGCCTGCTGCATTATTTTCGCGTGGTGGCGGAGGAGATGAACTTCACCCAGGCGGCATTGCGACTGAATATTTCGCAGCCGCCGCTCAGCAAGCATATTAAAGAGCTGGAGAGCCAACTGGGCGTGGAGCTATTCAAGCGAACCACCCGCACGATGGCATTGACGCTGGCCGGGCGCACGCTGTTTCATAATGTAGAAATGCTGCTGGATCAGGCCGGGCATGCGCTCAATCAGGTGCAGCAGTTGGGGCGCGGAGAGGCCGGGCATATGGTAGTCGGCATGGTCGGCACTTCGGTATGGGGCGGGCTGATCCCGGCGCTGAAACGCTTTGCCGGGCAAACGACCAATGTCACCTGGGCGTTAAACGAACTGACACCCAGCCAGCAGATTACTGCGCTGCAAAAGCGTCATATCGATATTGGTGTCTGGCGCGAGGCAAAGGAACAGGTATTACCGGGGCTGGCGAGCCAGCTGTTGGCACGGGAGAATATTGCGCTGGTGCTGCCGCAGGGCCACGCACTCGCTCAGGCGGAAAGCCTGCCGCTCGCAGCGCTGCGGCATGAAAAATTCATTGTACTGCCGCCGCACGAAGCCAGTTTGGGGCTCTATCTGCACAATTTATGTCTGCAGCAGGGTTTCAAGCCGGATATCGCCTATCAGGTCAACGAGCCGCAAACCCTGATGGCACTGGTGGCCGAAGGCTATGGCATCACGCTGCTGCCGGACAGTTACGGCCGTATTCCCTGGCCCGGCGTGCGCTTTTGTCCGCTGCAGCAGGCGCCGTCAGCGGATCTGTATGCCATTTATCACGCCGACAGCGCAACGCCGGTGGTGCAGGCATTTCTGGAGATGTTGCGTGCTTAGCGGTTGTTGCACACTAACGAGTCGCACTTAGGTTACCGGTTGCATTTCCGATAAGAACAAACGCTGCTCTTCCTTGCGGCGTCGCAACAATCCGGGTAAACGCTGACCACCGGCATACATCCACAGAGGGAACTGCGCCGCCGCCTCTTGATACCGTCCGGCGTTTAACAATACCAACAGTGTCGAAGGGGAACCGGATTTCAAATATCGCAGCCCACTTTTTACACCAGGCTTACCCGGCCCGACATTGAACAGAAAAGACACCAAGGCATCAAATTGCCCTTGATTCAATGGGACTTCAACTATCTTGTGCAACAGTGTTTCACAATCCATCACATCGGCTTGCAGCAAAGTCAGTGCGGTCAATTCACTGATGGTTTTCCCCGCCCGCACATCACCGGTATGCCCATAACCAATAGTCCAAATACCACCGCTATCGCGATATGACGAAAGCCGAAGCCCCTCAAAACTTTTAATTAATGTTAATCCACGTTCAGACAATACTTTATGCATATAGACTCCTTTCAATAATACGATTAATAACTCCCCTCACTTGAATAGTCAGGCAGTATAGAGCCGCTCTGAAAACAGACAATAACAAATCACTGTGAATTCATATGAATCATCAAAAAGGACATATGAAATAAATTTCACTTTCCCTTTCGAACATCCACCTGCTGATTTTGACGATATTCAGAGTCGGTCACTCTGCGATAGGTTTATCTCACCAACAAATAGTCAAAAAGGAGAACACAGAGATCACCGTTTATTATCAACTTTATTTAATAATCCATTATATAGAGAGTGTATTATGAAAGAACTGATGAGTATTGATTTAAGTCCGCAGGAGTTATTAGCATTACATATCTCAATTTCCTCTCATGCATTGCTTGATCAAAGTTACAGTAATTTGTTGTTGAGCCAACAAGTGTTAACTTCACTGAGCATGGATCCGGGATTGACGGTGAAAATAAAGGCCTACCAGAATCAATTAAGACAACAGGCTCACACATTCAAGCAAAGCACCATGTCTGAGTTAATCGGGCTGTTTAGCAAGGCATCAAATTTTTCCAGCCTGGTCAACGCTGTCAATGGCATCTTTTCTGCTGAGGATCCACAGTCATCCCAGAAAGGCGCTGAAATGGTTGCGGCACTTGCGACTGTAGCTCAAAGCTATCAGGTCGCGGCGCAAGCGGTTCATACCCAGTTCAGCGTAACGAGGGAAACCCTGGAGCCACTGATGAACAATTTCAGTGAGACAGTCAGCGCCATCGAACTGGGGCTTGGCGCTGAAGCCAAACAGCAGGCACAAACCATCACCGCGCTTAATGAAGCGATTGCCAAGAATATTCAAGGCATCGTTGATGCAGGCATCAAAACCGGCTCAGGGGTGGTACAGCTGGGTCAAGCCATTGTCGCTGCCGTACCACTGGGTAACACGGGCAATAAACCGAAGGACCCGCAACCGACTAAACCCAAGTCTGCCGGTGAACAAACCGAATATATGATCTCCGGCATTCAGGCTATCTCTGCGGGGGCCTCCGGTGCTAGTCAGGCGGTTAGCGATCTGAAAGCCAATTATGTCAAATTGGCAGCAGCATACCAGGCTTTGGCTACTGCCAATGCGTTGCTTTCCGTTGCCAAGTCAGTCCACGCTCAGGCTCAGCTATTTGTCGAAACCTATGCGCTTACTGCGCAACGAATGGCGCTATTGCCCGCCGAGTGGAATAAGGTAGCCAACGCCTATCTGGCTGCGGCTCCCGTTATACGCGATATCAGTGAGCTTTCGGATATGAAACAAACCAAGCAGGTTATTTCACTCAGTGCCGAGAAATGGCAACAGATCTCGAATGTCATCGATAAAGCCAAGGCTAACTACGCCGGAAATAACATCTTACCAGAAATGTAATCTCAACTTATTAAACTAAAGGATCAAATCATGACGACCCCAACAAGTTCTATTAATGATGGTATGAACAACCAATCTTCACAGGCTCTGCATATCCAGACTTATTGCAATAGTGTCAGACAACAAATCTCGGTCGATTTTCAACGATTCCCAAATCTGCGGGAACATCAACGTCAAATCAATGAGAGCCTGACCACGGCAAAAGGTCACGCAAATCATTATTTGAATGACATTCAGCCTTTAATTATCCGTAACGTTACTAATATCCAGGATTATTTTGAAACGCAAAACCTTATTTCATCCGTCATGCCCTCCGGCGCGACAAAAGAAGAATGGTTAAGCACCTTGGGAATGATCCGCGATAAGGCCAAGGAATACCAGGAAGTCTCGGTGAATACACGCAATACCATTGGTATCTTGAATAACAACCTGATTACCGATTCAACTAACTATCAAGTGATTGTAGTCAACCTTAACAACGTAGTGGGTGGCAACAATGGGGTTTTGGAACAGCTAAATCGAGATATCGATGGCATCAACGCGGCCATTGATGGTGCGATTGCCGGCATTGTGGTCGGCGGTCTGCTAATTATTGGCGGTGCCATTGTGACGGCCATTGGCGCTGTTGCCGGCCTGGTGACGGCAGGAACATCCACTCCGGTAGTGATTGGTGGTATTGCCATGATGACCGCAGGGGCCGGTGGTGTAGCCGGTGGGGCAATCGTACTGAGCAAGTCACTGGAGGCCCGTGAAAAACTCTACCGCGATCGTAGCCAACTCAACAGTGAAGTGATGGTAGCAACCCAGATTGGGTCAGGGTACAAGGGGCTGCAGACTCAGGCACAGAGTGCTGTCACTGCCGCCACCCAGATGAGTAACGCCTGGGACTCACTCACTTCAGAGCTCGATACCCTGAACGCCAACCTGCGCAAAGGCATCATTGATGACGGCTTCCTGCGTCAACTGTTCCTGGAAGCGTCAAAATCGTCCGTTGGCAAAGTGTTGGATGGAACAAAGATCATCAAACACCAGATGGCCGGCGTACAGGTTCGTGAAGTACCGCAAGATCAAACCATTGCCGATTTTGTTAAACGCCTGGCGGCGTAACCCACTATAACCCAAAGGGTCAGGCGATCCTGGCCCCTATTTTGGAGAAAATCCTATGAGTGATGGAATGCTCACGCAAGTCATCAATAATTTATCGCGAACCGGCGAGGCTATTCAAAAGTTCGGTGGTTTGCCCGCCAATGCGATCCCAATTCAACATAATATCCAAAATGCCATTAGCACATTGTTGCCGGATATCAAGCAAATGCAGCTCGATGTGACGACCTGGGGTCTGAAACTCGAAGCACAGCTTGATGAAAAACTGACGGTGCTGGAGAGCTTATCTCCCTCCGAACTGACCCTGTTCATTCGCCAAAGCGAGGAGGAAATTGCCAGGGTAATGCGTCAGGTGGACAAAGTTAAAGAACACACGAAAAGTACCGATAATATCGTTATCGATAATAATATGACCCTGCAACGCATTATTATCGATTTGCAGGCGGCCATTGCCGGACTGCAATCCAACTTGCAAGGCAGCCAACAAAAGCTCGATGAGTTGAACAAGAAAAAGTACTACTTTATTGCGCTGGGCATTTTAGGCATCCCCGGGCTTATCGCCATGGCAGTGATGCTGAGTGATGCACAAAACAAAGTGAGCAGCCTTGAACGGCAGATTGCATCACAGCAATCTGATATTCGTCAGCAACAGAGCTTCGCTACGCAAACTGTTGCCTTCTCGCAAGACCTGCTTGAACTGAGTAACCATATGCTAAAGATCGGCAATGCTATCGAATTTGTCAGCAATGATATTCAGAACGCGGAGAAAAATATCTCAGGGGGCGAAGCGGAAAAATTAACGAAACTGTTCTTTACCGCAGCAAAAATGAGTGTGAAAGCGTTGCTGGTAGACGTGTCTTAAACGGCTATGAGTCAGCATCATTTTTAGACCAAGAATCATCCTCCCCGACTAAAGGTGATATTTTCCGGTTGTTGGGGAGTGATAAGTTGATCGACCAAAGACGCGACTGGCGTACCTATGTCCTTTTTAACCACGAAGATTGCTCCATTCAGTCCTATACACTCAGGAACTGACATTCCAAAATGCCTTAACACGCTTTACATTTTACACATGCCGTATCGGTAAGGAATACCATGAAAAAAAGAGCCTGCTCTTTCGTTTACGCGATCTCGCTCAGCAACGTTCTCAGAGTCTTCTGGGCCATTATCTGGGAAATACGCACGATCAAAATGGCCACTCCAGGCTTCTATCGCTTAAACGAACGTTTTGACCTTCGAATAACCAAAGCACATATCCTGTCGCCATAGATCAAAAAAACACCCCATTCCGCTTCATATTTATCATGAAAATATCATCCTATCGAGGTAATGTAACTCAATCAAAAAAAGGAGATCATCAGGGGCACTGATCTTCATCCATATAGCAAGCATTGAACCACAACGTAATACTATGTAATCCAATGTAAATTCAGGACCAGATAAGGTATCTGAGGATCAACGTCTCACTCTAAAATGAAATCCAATGACAGCATGCAGATTATAAAAAGGAATAGTTATGGAATTTATGTCAAAACGCGTTAATTATTTCATCGCCGTTGCACAGGAAGGATCAATCACCAAGGCAGCAGACCGCCTCTGCATCACGCCATCGCCATTAAGCAAAAGAATTAAAGAACTTGAGGAAAATTTAAAAATAACACTTTTCGAACGAACCAACCAAGGGTTATCCCTAACCAAGGAAGGTCAGCATCTATATAGTGATATTATTGCCCACTATGAAGAGCTCAATAGAATCAAAGATAATCATAAAGAAAAAAGGCACCTTCAGGTCGGCGTTTACGGGCCAGTGCCCCCTCACGTAAATACGGTGATTGATTACCTATTAATGAAAAACCCGGCATTGACTATCAACCTGGTGCGGCTGACGCCAACGGATGGAGTCAACCGTAATGAACTCAACCGACTTAATTTGTTATTCAGCATTGAACCCTTGTCTACCCCACCCTTTTCGCAACATCTGTGTACCGAGGAACGACTGCTGCTGCTCCACCCTACGGGGAAAAAACCAGAACAGTACCGATCATTGCCCTGGGTACAAAGTATGCATTTCTCCGAAACCTCAATATTTAAACACTGCCATGAACAACTGCAACAACGGGGATTTTCACGGGAGATGATGAATATCGATAACCGCCATCTGCGCCTCAACCTGATCCGTCAGGGCAAAGCCATAGCACTGGCTCTCGAATCGATGCTACCCATCCTGAATGTTGATGAAAGTGAATGCAGTACCCTGTTGTTGTCTAATGCACGGTTGACGCACCATATCTACAGCAATGTGGCGCAATTAAATGACAGTCAACAGGTGATGGCCCATCTGACCCATCAAGGGACACAACAGTGGAAAGCAGTCTGCGCACCGGCATACGCAAATTTATAAATTGATCTATTTCTGAGTCAGCTCAGCTTGGTTTTTTAAATTATATTCAGGAATTTTCCCTGCGCACAACACCAGTTTTTCAACAATGCTAAGCGTAGAGCCATTAAACACAAAACAGTATCCCTGCTCCTCGCAGGTAAATTAGCAAACGATTAGCCACTAACACTCCATCTAGTTTGCTTAGTAAATGGCTTCACTATTGGCTTTCTACCTATTTTCAAGTCCGTCTGAAATTAAAAAACCCGGATCCCATAGAACAGAGACCCAGGCTTTGGTGGTTGATTAAGATTAAACCTTCAATCCTTTTATATCAGATATTTTTCATATTGACCGGCTGAGGCAGGAATTACGGTAATACCTGCTGTTGTTTCAAGTACTGGCTTACGTGCTCTGCCAACAGACGGTGAGTATTGCTTGTTGGATGTAACAGATCCCAAAATACATAAGTATCTGCGTTGGTACAGGCCGCACGTACTGGAAGCGCATGGATATAATTCAACGATGACGGTGCCTGGATATCGAGACAGGCCATTTTAGTTTCACTGACCTGATAGCGAGTGGGATTATCAAGCATGTCAGTAAACAACGCAGCCAAGTCAAAAATGATCACCGGTGAATCAGGATGGCTCCGGTTGATATCATCCACTACCTGCTTAATGCGGGTATTGTAATCATCGATCTGACGCTTGATCTTTTCCCCATCCTGACGAAAAGCGAACTCCGGCGCCCGCGTAATATTCGGCAAATTGAGCACTAACACTTTTTTCGCCCCGGCGCTAACCAATCGATTAAGCGCCTTGGCTTGATTCGCAATCAGACCATCGACTCCTTGATTATAGGTAACCAAATCATTAGCACCGATCCAAACGGTAAACAACGAGTTTTCCGGCCGATAGTTTTTCGCCTGTTTCATATAAATCAGCCACGAGTCGACTTGATCGAGCAATCCAGGAATGACCAGTTTTTGCTGATTGGATGCCGCGCCCCCTACTGCCCAGTTATATACCGGCAAATGGTTCTGTTTCGCCAGGTATTCAACCCAGGTTGGACCGTTGCTGAACCGCCCTAAAAACCAGCTTTTAGGATTAGGGAAGCGCCATAATGACGCATTAAATACATTATTCGTATCACTTAGGCTATCCCCAAAGGCAATGATCTTATTGATACCTGCCCCTTGTAGCGACGGATCATTGTTCCAAACAGTGTAGTTGAATGACAGCTTATTGTTAGCCGCAGCGATCATCGCCAGAGGTTGATGAATACCGGCCCGACTCAAAGTGTTTTCACATACCTGATTCATCTCAGTTAATGGTGTATCACTGTAAAACATGTTCTTCCAGGACATTGCAAACGATGACCACCAACTGCCTTGCAATCGATAATAGCTTGTTGCATTTATATTTTTTGCCCAGAGATAGTCTGCCCGTGGAGAGATACTGTTCGGATTGATCCGGTAATAACATCGTAAATACGTGTAGGTATTATTACCTTTACCTAACAAGAAAGGAGAACCTTTATCAATAACTTCAGGTCCTTTGGATGAAAGAGTATTATTAACGCCACCCTGCGGAAGTGGAGCTAAATTATCATTAGCAAAAACGGCAGAAGAAATAAACAGTAATGCATAAAGTGATTTTTTCATAAAAGAACTCTCTTTTTATCGCACCGGATGATGCGATAAAAATATGACATCGACAGAATGTCATATACAGGTCCTTTTAAGACGCTAAAGAAGACAATTTGACAGCGTGCTTTTTTAATTAAGATAATTATTAAAAAGGAAATTTACTGTTATATATAATTGCAGGTTTTATTTTACTCTTTTAATAAGAAAAATCGCCCCATCTCTCATTACACGATACAGCCTAATGTTCCCCCGTGATCGGCTTGCGACCACAGGGGATGATGGGGTAAGAATGCCCTGCTGGTTTAAAGCGCCGGCTGCACCATAAACTGGCCGGCGCTGCCGCGATCCGCCATCTCCAGCGTCTGGCTGTAGAACAGGAACGGGAAATGTTCTGAAGTGGACTGGTTGAAGTAAACCAGCAGTTCGACGTCGCCGTCGACCCATACCGTGTCCTTCCAGCCGCGATCTTCCGCCATCGGCTGCGCGCCGTTGACCCGTTTCACCAGGAAGCGTACGCCCTGAATATGGAATGCCTGTGGCGTATCCGCATGGATATTCCAGCGCTCCCAACTGCCCTGCTGGGTTTGCACATCGATACGGTTCATGTCCCAGATAGCCCCGTTGATCCCGGCCTGGCTATCGCCCAGACGGAATTCACGGGTGCGGCTGACGCTGCCGTCCAGCAGTTCATCCGCCAGCAAACGCATTGGCAGGTTATCGGTCACCAGCGGCAACAATCCGGTCGGTTTCAGCGTCAGAACCTGGGTAGAAACCAGAATGCTCGAAGGCTCAATCAGGCCACGCAGGCGATCCATAATGCCCGCAGCTTCACCGGCGCTGATCGTCACTTCATCGCCTTTCGACATATCAATCAGCACTTCACGGCGCTCACCCGGTGCCAGCGAAAGCTGTTGCACCGCTACCGGTGCCGGCAGAAAACCCTGATCGCTGGCGATTACGTTTAGCGGCCGGCCGTCACTCAGTTGCAGCATGTAGCGGCGTGAGTTGGAGGCATTGAGCAGACGCAGGCGCACCCAACCGCGTGACACTTCGATATAAGGGTTTTGCACGCCGTTAACCAACAGCGTATCGCCGACAAAGCCGCCCTGAGACGGAGGGTTATATTCCGGTGTGCCAAAGTTATCCAGTCGCTTGTCCTGAATGATCAACGGGAAATCATCGACGCCATAGTGGTTGGGCAACGGCAATGCCTTGCTGACTTCATCCTCGACCAGCCACAACCCGGTCAGGCCATTGTAAACATGCGGGGCCATACGGTTGGGCGTGCTGGCGTGATACCAGCAGGTAGCGGCACTCTGGCGGATAGGCAACACCGGCGACCAGTCAACGTTAGGCGACATCATGCGCGGGGCGCCACCCGTCAGGGTACCCGGCACCTGCAGACCACTGATGGTCATCGCCACCGGCTCCGGCAGGCGGTTGCTGTAGATCAGCTTGACGTCATCGCCGTTATAAACCCGCACCGTCGGCCCAAGGTACATGCCGTTAATGCCCCACACCGACGCCTTGCGGTTATCCATAAATGCCCAATGGGCGCGCTGCAAGGTTAAAAACAGTGGCTGGCCGCGGCGAGATTCCAGCAATGGGGGAATAGGTAATGGGGTCTGCATTCCGCTCGCCTCAGCCCTCAGCGGCACGGCTCCTGCGCACAGCGCCAGGCCCGATGCCTGAATAAACTGACGTCGACTGAGTGACATATTTTCTCCATGAAAAGCAATGACTAAACCGTGTGCAAAGACCGGGCTCCTGTTAATCAGATTAGCAGGAGCCCGGGCGTTAACGGCATTTTACGCCGTTTAAAAGTTCATTCTTTGAAGCCGGTAGGAATATTATTTTCCGGCTGCATTGCGCTGGGCGACTTCCGCGTCCAGCTCGGCAATTTTCGCCAACATCAGCTCATGGCAATGGGCTGCCAGCTCACGCACATTTTCTCTACCGTAATTACTGATATCGATCGGTTCCATCACTTCTACGATCGCATGACCGTTATCCCAACGGTTAAGATTAATTTTACCGCTGGTGGTGGAAACGCAGATCGGCACAATCGGCACCCCGGCAGCGATTGCCGCGTGAAATGCGCCGGTTTTAAACGGCATCAACCCACGGCCGCGGCTGCGGGTGCCTTCAGGAAACATCCAGACCGAAATATCACGTTTTTTAAACTGTTCCGCCACCTGGGCAATGGTGCCGTGCGCCTTGGCGCGATTATCCCGGTCAATCAGCAAGTTACCGGTCACCCAATACAGCGGGCCGAAGAACGGGACCCACAGCAGGCTTTTTTTACCCACGGTCACAGTGCGCGGCTGTACCGCTTTGGCGGCCGTCACCATATCGTAGTTATTCTGGTGGTTGGCAATATAAATGCAGTTGCCGTTTTTGGCCGCATCGGCCGGCACCCGGACTTCCACTTTAAGACCAAATAACCCGGACAGGCGGCCAAACAAATGACCGAACGTCGCCACATGGCGGGGATCTCGGGGACGGAATACCAAACAGTAAATAGAACCGAAAATGCACACCAGAAGACAATACAGGGTGGCGAGCACGGCACGTAAAATTAATAACATAACAACCTCATTAGCACACTGCCGACGCAGCCTGAAACGCTGCGCAGATCCCTTTACTCATTCTTTGATTGCAGGGTTCGAAAACCTGCCCTGCCTTTTTTTGCTATTTTCCCGCCAGCCGACGAAACGCACAATAATTTTATGCCGGGAAATGTTAACTATTTGAAAATAATTGCCGGTGGTGGGAAATAAAGCGGGCGCAGCATGCTGCGCCCGTGGGGTTATCCAGCCTTCTCAGGCTTATTCTTCGCTGTCACCGGTAGGCGCACGTGCCGGGGCATCAACCTCTACGCGATCGATTCGCTGCAGGCCACGTGGCAGTGAGGTGCCTTTACGGCCACGTTCCGCACGGAACTTCTGCAAATCTTCCGGACGCAGCGTCAGCTTGCGTTTACCCACGTGCAGGGTCACAGAGGTTTGCGGCGGCAGCACGAACAGCCATGCCAGCTTGTCTTCACCGGATGCGGCCTGCGCCGACGGGATAGAGACAATCTTGTTGCCCTTGCCCTTCGACAATTGCGGCAGGTCGGCAACCGGGAAGAACAACATGCGACCGGCAGCAGTGATCGACAGCAGCATGTCATCGTCACCGTGGATTTCCATCGGCGCCAGCGCTTTGGCGTTATCCGGCAGAGTAATCATAACCTTACCGGCACGGTTACGCGCCACCAGATCGTTGAAGGTACAGACGAAGCCATAACCGGCGTCGGAAGCCATCAGCAACTTCTGATCGTCCGCAGCCATCAGCACCTGCTCAATGGTCGCGCCCGGCGGTGGCGTCAGCTTGCCGGTCAACGGCTCGCCCTGCCCACGCGCCGAAGGCAGCGTCAGCGGATCCAGCGCGTAGCTGCGCCCGGTGGAGTCGATAAACACCACCGGCTGGTTGGTCTTGCCGCGTGCCGCACTGCGGAAGCTGTCACCGGCCTTATAGCTCAGGCCACTTGGATCGATATCGTGGCCCTTGGCGCTGCGCACCCAGCCCATTTCAGACAGCACGATAGTCACCGGCTCCGACGGCACAAAGTCGTGCTCGCTCATCGCCTTGGCTTCTGCACGCTCGGTAATCGGCGAGCGGCGATCGTCGCCGTAGGCCAGTGCATCGGCCTGGATCTCTTTTTTGATCAGGGTGTTCAGCTTGCGCTCGGAGGCCAGCAGCGCCTGCAGTTGATCGCGCTCTTTGGCCAACTCATCCTGCTCACCGCGGATCTTGAACTCTTCCAGCTTCGCCAAATGGCGCAGTTTCAGTTCGAGGATCGCTTCGGCCTGGGTATCGGAAATGCCAAAGCGCTGCATCAGTACCGGCTTCGGTTCGTCCTCGCTACGGATGATGTGGATCACTTCATCGATATTGAGGAACGCCACCAGCAAACCTTCCAGGATGTGCAGGCGTTTCAGTACTTTTTCCAGACGGTAGTTCAGGCGGCGACGCACCGTATCGCGACGGAATGCCAGCCACTCGGTGAGGATTTCCACCAGCCCTTTCACCTGCGGGCGGTTGTCCAGACCAATCATGTTCATGTTGATGCGGTAGCTGCGTTCCAGATCGGTCGTGGCAAACAGGTGATTCATCACCTGATCCAGATCGATACGATTGGAGCGTGGCACAATCACCAGCCGCGTTGGGTTCTCGTGATCGGATTCATCACGCAGATCCTCGACCATCGGCAACTTTTTGGCACGCATCTGGCTGGCAATCTGCTCCAGTACCTTGGCGCCGGAAACCTGGTGCGGCAAGGCGGTGATCACCGCGCTGCCGTCTTCTTTATTCCAGACGGCGCGCATGCGTACCGAGCCACGACCGTTCTGATAAATTTTGCGGATTTCTTCACGCGGGGTAATGATCTCGGCTTCGGTCGGGTAATCCGGGCCCTGGACGAACTCGAGCAACTCCTCCAGCGAAGCGCCAGGCTTGTCGATTAACGCCACCGCAGCGGCGGCCACTTCACGCACGTTGTGTGGCGGAATATCGGTCGCCATACCCACGGCAATACCGGTGGTGCCGTTCAGCAGGATGTTGGGCAGGCGGGCCGGCAACATCTTCGGCTCCTGCATGGTGCCGTCAAAGTTTGGCACCCAGTCAACGGTGCCCTGGCCCAATTCGGCCAGCAACACTTCCGCGTATTTGGACAGGCGGGATTCGGTATAACGCATCGCAGCGAAGGATTTCGGATCATCCGGCGCCCCCCAGTTCCCCTGGCCGTCTACCAGCGGATAGCGATAAGAGAAGGGCTGCGCCATCAACACCATGGCTTCATAGCAGGCACTGTCGCCGTGCGGATGGTATTTACCCAGCACGTCACCCACGGTACGGGCAGACTTTTTGAATTTGGCGCTGTTATTCAGCCCCAGCTCAGACATGGCGTAGATGATGCGGCGTTGTACCGGCTTCAAACCGTCACCAATGTACGGCAACGCCCGATCCATGATGACGTACATGGAATAGTTCAGATAGGCGTTTTCAGTGAATGTGTGCAGCGGTAAACGCTCTACACCGTCATGAGTCAGATCACTCATTACTCAATTATCCTCAGACCGTGGCTTGGCAATCCCTGGACGACAAAGGGTTGATTCTGTCCGCGATAGTAACTCATCAGCGGGGTGGCTGTCACAGATGGCGCAGCAATCGTCCGGTGTCGCGGGTTCATCGGCCGATTTTATGCAAAATTTCGCTATCCCACGGCGTATTTATTGACTCACAGTCAACACTGTTGTGCGCTGGATCCCATTTTTACTTACATTGCTAAGCATTACACTCCCTGTCAGCGAAATGTTTTCCGCACCTGGCGCGGAGGACATCAAATATTTTAACTCTCACAGGTGCCGTGAAAGATGAGCAATATCCTGATTATCAATGCTAAAAAACAGTTCGGTCACTCTAACGGCGAACTCAACCAAACCATGAGCGACGTGGCGGAAACCTATCTGCGCGATGTTCAGCACCAGGTACAGGTTACCGTGGTCGATGGCGGTTACGACATCGAAGCCGAAGTACAAAAATATCTGTGGGCCGACGTGGTGATTTATCAGATGCCAGGCTGGTGGATGGGCGAGCCGTGGATCCTGAAAAAATACATCGACGAAGTGTTCACCGCCGGGCATGGCAGCCTGTACGCCAGCGATGGCCGCACCCGCTCGGACGCCGGCAAGAAATACGGTTCCGGTGGCCTGATCCAGGGCAAAAAGTACATGCTGAGCCTGACCTGGAACGCCCCGCTGGAAGCCTTTACCGACCCGGAACAGTTCTTCCACGGCGTCGGCGTTGACGGCGTGTATCTGCACTTCCACAAGGCCAATGAATTCCTGGGTATGGAAGCGCTGCCGACCTTTATCTGTAATGACGTGATTAAACAACCGGATATCGACAGCGACATCGCACGTTATCGCGAGCATCTGGCCGAAATTTTTGCTTAACTGGCATTATGCACGTCAATTAATGAGGTAATGATGATCACCGTAATTGCAGAAATCAAAACCAAACCGGGCCACCGTGAAACAGTCCTGAAGGCGATTGAGAAACTGATCCCGCTGGTGCTGGCAGAAGACGGCTGTAGCGAATATACGCCAATGGTCGACAGCCACACCCAGGCCCCCTGGCAGAAACTGTCACCGGATTCCGTGTTTATGCTGGAAAAATGGGCCAGTCAGGCGCATCTGGAAAAACATCTGGATATCGCTCACATGCATCGGCATCGTGACACCATCAAGGACAGCGTACTGGGCGTGACCATTCACGTACTGGGTAACGCACTTTAATACCTGCCGCTCTCTATAGCGTCTGCGCATCAATATGCGCACTGACGTAGTCCAGAAAACAGGTAATACGCGCCGCCAGTTGAGTATTGCGGTAATACACCGCATTAATTGGCTGGCGCACATCCAACGTCTCCTGCTCCAGCAGCGGTACCAGCCGCCCGCTCCGCTGATCGTCACGGGTCATAAAATCAGCCAACTGCACAATCCCCTCCCCGCGTAACGCCAACTGCCGCAAGGTTTCACCGCTGGATGCCGATATCGTCGGTGCGATAGCAAAATGCTGCGCCTGCTGATAACGCAGCGGCCACAGATTGAGTGATTCCGGTTGGGTGAAACCCAGCAGGCTGTGATCTCGCAGCGCTTCGACGCTGGCCGGTGTACCGTAACGTGCAAGGTAATCCGGGCTGGCGAGAATACGTAAACGGCTGGCGCCCAGCAGGCGCGCATGAATGGTCGAATCCCGTAGCGCGCCGATGCGAATGGCAATATCGGTACGTTTCTCCAGCAGATCGATGATCAGGTTGTCGGTATTCAGTTCCAGCTCAATTTGCGGGTAGCTTTGGCGAAAACCCGCCACCAGCGGCACTATCACGTGTTCCATAAAGGGTGCGGCGGCATTGACCCGCAGCCTGCCGGCGGGGATCAGCCTGCGCAGCGCCATCTGCTCTTCGGCGTTCTCTACCGAGTTGATAATTTCACGCGCATGGCCGAGAAAACTTTGGCCCTCTTCGGTCAGCTCCAGCCGTCGCGTGGTGCGGCGCATCAGGGTGGTATCGAGCTTTTTTTCCAACCGGCTGAGAGCACGGCTGATGCCGGAGGTGGTCTGGCCGAGCTGTTCGGCGGCGGCAGTGATTGAGCCGCTGTCAACAACGGTGGTAAACGCCAGTAATTCTTCGAGGGTGATTTTCATGCATTCCGCCCAGAGTGGTCGGGTGCCGCACGCGGTACCCCTGCGGGAAGAAGGCCCGGCGGGGAAGCCGGGCCTGTCGGTCTATCGCCTGGTCTGTCAGGCAGACAGCTCGGCCATATCGCCTTTGTCCTGCAGCCAGTTGCGGCGATCTTCAGAACGTTTCTTGGCCAGCAACATGTCCATCATCGCCAGCGTCTGATCCACGTCCTCGTCGCTCACCGTCAGCTGCACCAGACGACGGGTATTGGGGTCGAGCGTAGTTTCACGCAGCTGTGGCGGGTTCATCTCGCCCAGCCCTTTAAAGCGCTGAACGTTAGGCTTGCCCTTTTTGCGCTTCAACTGTTCCAGTACGCCGGCTTTTTCTTCTTCATCCAGCGCATAGAACACCTCTTTGCCGAGGTCGATACGGTACAGCGGCGGCATCGCTACATACACGTGGCCGCCCTTCACCAGCGAACGGAAGTGGCGTACAAACAGCGCGCACAGCAGCGTGGCAATGTGCAGGCCGTCGGAGTCCGCATCCGCCAGGATACAAATTTTGCCGTAGCGCAGTTGGCTGAGATCTTCGCTGTCCGGATCAATACCAATCGCCACCGAGATGTCATGCACTTCCTGCGAGGCCAGCACTTCGTCCGAAGAGACTTCCCAGGTATTAAGGATTTTACCTTTCAGCGGCATGATCGCCTGATACTCACGATCGCGTGCCTGTTTGGCTGAACCGCCCGCCGAGTCCCCTTCCACCAGGAACAACTCGGTCATGTTCAGATCCTGCGAGGTACAGTCAGCCAGTTTGCCCGGCAGTGCCGGACCGCTGGTCAGCTTCTTGCGCACCACTTTCTTGGCCGCACGCAGACGACGCTGGGCGCTGGAAATGGCCAGCTCGGCCAGCTGTTCCGCCGCCTGTATGTTCTGGTTCAACCACAGGCTAAAGGCGTCTTTCACCACGCCGGAGACAAAGGCCGCGCACTGACGCGACGACAGACGCTCTTTGGTCTGCCCGGCGAACTGCGGATCCTGCATCTTCACCGACAGCACGTAGGCGCAACGATCCCAGATATCTTCAGCAGAAAGCTTCACGCCGCGCGGCAGAATATTGCGGAATTCGCAGAACTCGCGCATCGCATCCAGCAACCCCTGACGCAGGCCGTTGACGTGGGTGCCGCCCTGCATGGTCGGGATCAGGTTCACGTAGCTTTCGGTCAGCAGTTCACCGCCTTCCGGCAGCCACAGCAGTGCCCAGTCTACCGCCTCGGTGTCGCCGGCAAAGTTGCCGACAAACGCCGCTTCCGGCAGGGTAATCAGGCCGTTAACCGCTTCCATCAGGTAATCGGTCAGGCCGTCCTGATAGCACCAGCGTTGTTCGGTATTGTTCAGCTTGTCGATGAAGTAGATTTCTACCCCAGGACACAGCACGGCTTTGGCTTTCAGCAGGTGGCTGAGGCGCGAAACCGAGAAACGCGGGCTGTCGAAGAACTTCTCGTCAGGCCAGAAGTGGATGCTGGTGCCGGTATTGCGTTTACCGCAACTGCCGGTCACCGCCAGGTCCTGCACCTTGTCGCCGTTTTCGAAGGCAATGCTGTAGACGTTGCCGTCGCGCTTGACGTTGACTTCCACCCGGGTCGACAGGGCGTTAACCACCGAAATCCCCACGCCGTGCAGGCCGCCGGAGAACTGGTAGTTTTTATTGGAGAATTTACCGCCCGCATGCAGACGACACATGATCAACTCAACCGCAGGAACGCCTTCTTCAGGGTGGATATCCACCGGCATGCCACGGCCGTCATCGATCACTTCCAGTGACTGATCGGCGTGCAAAATCACGTCGATGCGCTTGGCGTGACCGGCCAACGCTTCATCGACGCTGTTATCTATCACCTCTTGGCCGAGGTGATTGGGGCGCGTCGTGTCGGTATACATGCCGGGACGACGGCGCACTGGTTCTAGACCGCTGAGTACTTCAATGGCATCAGCGTTATAGCTGGATTGAGTCATCGTTGAATTTTTCGTGGTTAGTAAGGAAGGTGCCGGAACCGTCTGATTAGACAGAGTTTAGCCCTAAAAAATCCACAATCTGGGGGAAGTAATGCTCGAAACCGACGAAGGCGTGATTTCCACCCGACTCCACCGTCTGTCGACATGCGGTGTAATACGCCACCGCTTGCCCATAATCGAGAATTTCATCGCCCGTTTGTTGCAGCAACCAGATTAAATCCGGCGACTCCAAGGGATCGATCTGCATCGTTTTCAGATCGTAAACGTGTCGAGACTCTAACACATATTGCTGGCCGGTGTAGGGGTTCTCGTTTTTGCCGAGGTAGTCAATCAGCAGCTCAAACGGCTTCACAGCAGGGTTAACCACTACCGCCGGCAGTGAAAAACACTGCGAAAGCCAGGTTGCGTAGTACCCGCCCAGTGAGGAACCGACCAGGCCTATCGTCTGCCCGGCGCGCTCCATCACCATGTTCTCGATCATCTCGGCAGCCTCCGCCGGGAAAACCGGCAGCTGTGGCACTAATACCTCGATATGCGGATGATGTTCGGCCAGCCACGCCTTGAAAGACGTTGCCTTGGCCGAGAACGGCGAACTGTTAAAACCGTGCAGATAGAGCAGTGTCGAAGGCATCAGTACCCTTCCGAATCCATGTCGGGGCGGAAATCGTCGTTTTCCAACCGGAAAACCTGCGTTTCGACGCGGCCGTCCGGCAGTAAATCAATATAGCGCCAGCCGGGTGAAACCTCGTCGATGGTGAAATTGGTGCAATGCGGCTTGAACTGTACGCAGGTTGACGGCGATGCCAGCAGGCGCCGGCCCTGCCACTCCAGATCCAGCTCCTGGTGAATATGCCCGCACAGCAGGGTATTCACTTTCGGGTAACGCAGCAGCACCGCGCCCAGCATATGCGGGTTGCGCAGGCTGTGCTGATCGAGCCAGGTGCAGCCGGAAGGCAGCGGATGATGGTGCAGCAGCATCAAGGTATAACGCTCGGGATAGGCTTGCAGGCAGCGCTCCATCCACTCGAGCTGATAGTCGCTCAACTCACCGTAGGGCACGCCGAACACCTGGCTATCGAGCAACAGCACCTGCCAGTGGTCACCGACCAGTACCTGTTTTGACGGGGCAATTCCGGCGTCGGCCAGTGCGTCGACCATCGCCGGCTGGAAATCATGGTTGCCCGGCAGCCAAACGCAAGGCGCCGGCAGTCGTGCAATACCTTCAGCAAAGTGCCGGTAGGCAGCCAATGAATGATCCTGTGCCAAATCACCGGTGGCGACGACCAGATCAAAATCACGCTGCTGCGCCAGAATAGCGTCCAACACCGCGTGGTAGCTGCGATAGGTATTAATGCCAAGCAAAGTCTCATTTTCGCCGGCAAAAAGGTGGGTATCTGTTATTTGCAGGATCCTGACCCTGGCCCCACTTGCCACGGTCGGTTTAAACAGGCTTTCCAAATGGTGTCCTTTGTTATCTCAGTCTGTTTAACAAACCGGAACCGCCATTGCTCCATGCGCCAAACAGTAGCGCAACCAATCAGCAAGAAACTGGTTAATTTGATGCTTTTCGTCGCGTTGATGCAACTTTTTGTTGGGATAATCATAACGCGCTTTAAAGCGATAGATCTGCTGACTTGAACACACTTCCGCAACCATCGCGTCATGATACAGCCTGACCGTCATGGCAGGCAGGCTCCAGTAGCTGACCGCCGGGGCGGTCTGTTCGATTTGCACCAGCGAGGTATAGCGGGTGGATTCAATAATGGTCAGACGATAACTGGCGCCGTTCACCTGATAAGTCACCGTTTCACCCACTTCGTCATTGCGCGGCAACAAGCGGCGCAATTGCGCGAAGTTGGTTTCGCACAATCTCATCATTTCGGGGAAATCAGGGGTATAGCGCTGTTTCATTAATTGGCCCACTCTTTTCTTAACGATTCATGGTGCAACGCCAGCCACTGCAATGCAATCACCGATGCCGCGTTATCAATCGCGCCCTCTTCAACCCAGCGGTAAGCCTGCTCGCGGCTGACCACATGAACGCGGATATCTTCATGCTCTTCTTCCAGTCCATGAATCCCTTCCGCCGTCGTGGCGTCCACTTCGCCCACCATAATCGACAAGCGCTCGCTGGTCCCTCCGGGGCTGGCCAGGTAGCTCAGCACCGGCTTGCAACGTCCGACCACTACGCCGGCTTCTTCTTGCGCTTCACGGCGGCAGACGTCTTCAACGCTCTCGCCGGTTTCGATCATACCCGCCACCATTTCCAGTAGCCAGGGGGAGCTACTGGTATCGACCGCGGCGATCCGCAGTTGTTCAATCAGCACCACCTCGTCACGCACCGGGTCATAGGGAAGTAACACCGCGGCGTGCCCACGTTCGAAAATTTCGCGTTTAATTTCGGGACTCATCTCACCGTTGAACAAGCGGTGGCGGAAACGATATAAATTGAGTGAAAAAAAACCACGATAAAGCGTCTCACGTGCAATAATTTCTACATCATTTTTATCGAGAGTAACGGGCGATGGTTGCGAGTGGCTCATAAATGAATTCTCCAGCGTGAGTATGCCGATAAAATAAACAGTTTTGATGACAGAAACGGCGGGATAATCTTCCGCGGCTTTATGATAGATTGTGAGCCATGATATCAGGTGTGACGTACGCAGCCAGTTGAACTAAGGTAAACAGGCGGCCTGAAAGGTAAAAGTTACGCAAGATGGCACATTCAGCCACCTGAGGCGTACAACAGACTCTGTTAGAATCGGCAACTATTTCGTCTATCGTCAGCGCTAACAACATAGCAATATTGCTGCACAACAAGGAATGCAAATGAAGAAACTGCTCCCCCTTCTTATCGGACTGAGCCTGGGCGGCTTCAGTGCAATGAGCCAGGCAGAGAACCTGCTGCAGGTCTACAAACAGGCCAGGGAAAGTAACCCGGATCTGCGCAAAACCGCCGCTGACCGTGACGCCGCATTCGAAAAAATCAACGAAGCGCGCAGCCCGCTGCTGCCGCAGTTGGGTTTGACCGCGGGTTACGATTACACCAATGGTTATCGTGACAGTAATGGCGTTAACAGTAACGTCACCAGCGGTTCCCTGGCGTTGACGCAGACCGTATTCGACATGTCCAAATGGCGTGCGCTGACGCTGCAGGAAAAAACCGCCGGTATCTCCGACGTGACGTTCCAGACCTCATCGCAGCAGCTGATCCTCGACACTGCTACTGCCTATTTTAACGTGCTGAGCGCCATCGATACGCTGTCTTATACCCAGGCGAACAAGCAAGCGGTTTACCGCACCCTGGACCAGACCACCCAACGCTTTAACGTGGGCCTGGTAGCGATCACCGACGTGCAGAACGCCCGTTCGTCCTACGATACCGTGCTGGCGGCCGAAGTGACTGCCCGTAACAACCTGGATAACGCGCTGGAAAAACTGCGCCAGGTGACCGGCACCTTCTATCCGGAACTGGCCTCGTTGAATACCGACCGTTTCAACACCAAACGTCCGGATGCAGTCAATAACCTGCTGAAAGAAGCCGAAAGCCGCAACCTGAGCCTGTTGTCCGCTCGTTTGAGCCAGGATCTGGCCCGTGAACAGATCCGCTCGGCACAAACCGGCTACATGCCAACGGTAGACGTCAGCGCATCAACCGGCATCAGTAATACCAAATATAACGGTTCCGCTACCAGTGATCCATCGCGTTTCAGCGATTCCGATGCCGGTCAGAATAAGGTTGGCATCAGCTTCAATATGCCGCTGTATAACGGCGGCCAGACCAACTCGCAGGTGCAGCAGGCGCAGTACAACTTCGTCGGCGCCAGCGAGCAACTGGAAAGCGCCCACCGCAGCGTAGTGCAGACCGTTCGTTCTTCGTTCAATAACGTGAACGCCTCGATCAGCAGCATTAACGCCTACCAACAAGCGGTAGTGTCTGCCCAGAGTTCATTGGATGCGACCGAGGCCGGTTACCAGGTCGGTACCCGTACCATCGTCGACGTGCTGGATGCGACCAGTACGCTGTATAACGCCAAGCAACAGCTTTCCAGCGCGCGTTATACCTACCTGATCAACCAACTGAACATCAAGTCGGCGCTCGGTACCCTGAACGAGAACGACCTGATGATGCTGAACGGCGCATTGGGTAAACCCATTTCCACTTCGCAAGACGTGGTAGCACCGCAGACCACCGCACAGGACGCTTACGCCGAAGGCTATAACGGCAACGCACCTGCGCCGCAAACTGCAGCACCGGTTGCCGCCCGCACCTCCGCGCCGGCGACCACCACCAGCCAGCCTGTACGCAACAGCGGTAATCCATTCCGTAATTGATTGCAGTACTGCGCTGAATACGGGGTCCGGCTTCTGCCGCACCCCGTTTTTTTTTGCCTGCTCATCGGTTCTGCCCACCGTCTCACAGCCGTTCCCCCACCCCGCAGTGGTATCATCAGGGCTATCGTTTATCTCGTCTGGACGGGATCCAATGGAAAACACCTCAAGCTGGCAACGTCTGATCGAAGGCGAGCTTCCGCCCGCACAACGCCCTGCGCCGGCAATCTATGCTTCCTGGCTACGCTGCCGCAGCCTGATGCAGCCTGCGGTGTGGAAAAAACCCCACTGCGCGCTCGGTGCCACCTTTAACTCCATCTGCCAGCGTAAGAACGATCTGCTGACGCTCGGGCAGGCGGCGCTGGAAGACGCTTGCGAATACATGGAACAGCGGCGCTGCCTGCTGATGATCCTCGACGAAAGCGGCTGCATGCTGTGGCTGTGCGGCGATACGCCGACGCGCGAGCATCTGCAACAATTGGGTTTTATGCCTGGCGCTTATTGGGCGGAGGGGGACATCGGCACCAATGCACCGTCGCTGGCGGTGGCGGAGGGCCACCCAATGCAGGTCCGCGGCAGCGAACATGTGCGCGAAGCGCTGCACGACTGGTCATTCTGCGCCACGCCGGTCTATGACAACAGTGGTCGTCAACGCGGCTCGATTGCATTAGGCTGCCTGCTTGCCGACTGTGCCGCCGGCGATCTGTCATTGACGCTGGCATTGGCACGCGAGATCGGCAATTCACTCAACGCCGACAGCCTGCTGGCAGAGTCCAACCGCCATCTGAATCAGCTTTACGGCCTGCTCGACGGAGTGGATGACGGTGTTATGGCCTGGGACCATCGCGGCTATCTGCAGTACATCAATCAGCGTGCCGCCTCCTTGCTCAAGCTGGATGAACAACAAAGTCAGGGCAAGCCCCTGAGCCAGTTGCTGACGCTGCCCGCCCTGCTCAATCGGGCCATCGCCCAGCGCCAGCCACTGCAACACGTTGAAGTGACCTTCGAAAGCCAGCGGCAATTTATTGCGGCACTGTTAACCCTCAAGCCGATCCTCGACGGTGAACGCTGCAGCTTTATCGCCCTGCTGCATCCGCTCGAACGACTACATCAGTATGTCAGCAGCCAACTGGGGCGCGTCAGCCACAGTTTTGAACAGATGCCTTCCGCCTCGCTGGAGATGCGGCGGTTGATTCGCTATGGCCAACAGGCGGCGAAAGGCCAGCACCCGATCCTGCTGTGCGGCGAAGAAGGTGTCGGCAAGGAGCTGCTCAGCCAAGCGATCCACAATGCCAGTGAGCGTGCCACCGGGCCTTACATCGCCCTCAACTGCCAGTTATTACCGGAAGCCCAGGGGCTGCGGGAGCTGTTGGGCAGCGATGCCAACGAGGAAGAAGCGGGCCAGCTCAGCAAGTTTGAACTGGCCAATGGCGGCACGCTGTACCTGGAACAAATCGAGTATTTACCGGCGGAGATGCAGTCTGCGCTGCTGCAGGTGCTGAAAACCGGCGTAGTGATGCGGCTCAATTCCAATCGGGTGATCCCGGTCGATGTGCGGGTGATCGCCAGCAGCGCCGCCGATCTGCCGCTGCTGGTGCAGCAGAATCGCTTTCGCCGCCAACTGTTCTACAGCCTGCAGGCGTTCGAGATCCAAATCCCGGCGCTGCGCCAACGGCTGAGTGATATTCCACTGCTGGTGAAGCACCACTTGCGCACGCTGGAACAGCATTTCCAGTGCCGTTTTCGGGTGGATGACGAGGTGATGGTCCAGCTCGGTCTGTATCTGTGGCCTGGCAACGATCTGGAACTGAAGGGGGTGGTAGAGCGCACCGCGATGATGTGCCACGGCCACCATCTGCAACTGGCGGACTTACCCGAGCACTTGCTCAGCCACCAGCCACTGCTGGAAAGTGAACCGCAACCGGGCATGCCGCTATTAACACTGGCGGAGATGGAACGTCAGGCGATCATTCACGCGGCCAAGGTCAGCCGCGGACAATTGAACGAAATGGCGCAGCTGCTGGACATTGGTCGCACCACGCTGTGGCGAAAAATCAAACAATATCAGATTGATATCCGCCAGTTTAAGCTGCGCGCCTGAGGGCACGCCGTCAGTGGCTCAGTTGCAACACACCGCGCGCCGCATCCAGCATCGCTTTCTGGCCGTTGCAGGTTTTGCTCATGCAATCGTTCATGCCCACTACCATCGGCATGCCCATCGCCTTGGCCAAAATGGCGCTGTGCGACAGCGCGTTACCGCCGCTTAAGCAGATGCCGAGCACCAGACGACGATCGAGCATCACCACGTCGGACGGCATCAGTTCGTCCATCACCAAAATGGACGGCACGGTTAGCGTAATCACAGGTAACGGCTGCTGTTGCAGATGACTCAGGGTGCGACGCAGCATGTCGCGCACGTCCAACTCCCGCGCCCGCATATATTCGTCATCCAGTTCGCGATACTCCCCGGCAATGGCTTCCATCTCCTGCCGCCAGGCCTGCTCGGCACTGCATTGCTGGCGGGCGATACGGGTATAGGCCGCCTGCTGCAAATCCGGGTCATCCAGCAGCATACTGTGCGCACCGAATATTGCCGCCTGCGGCTTGCCAATCAATGAGCCGGTGCGTTCCGCCAGGCGGTTTAAATCGCTCAGCGTATGCTGCAATGCCTGACGCAACCTCTGTTGTTCGTTCAGCACGTCGTCGGCACCAATAGTGCGCTCGACCACTGTCGGCCAGAAGCTGAGCGCCTGCCATACCGGGCCACTGGTCACGCTTTCCGCCACCGGAATGCCATGCAGCGAGGGCAGGCTCTGCTCAGACACCGTTTCACCAAAGTGCTGCTCTGCCAATGCGCTAAACGCCGCCAGTGCCTGTTCGGCCTGCGGTCCGTCAGCAATCAGCCGGATGGTGTCGCCGTGGCGCACCTGCAAAAGCGCAAGCTGGTTAAGGCTACGCGGATTGGCGCACTGGCCCTGCTTTTCCAGCACCAGTTCGGCATCAAAGGGGGCCAGCGCTTCCGCCAGCCGCGCCGCCGGGCGGGCGTGCAGCCCATGCGGGTTCTGTACCGTCCAACTGACGCTTTTCCCCTGGGCCATCGGTAATTCAACACTTTGCGCAACCGGCGCAGCGGCTTCCCCCAACTGCGCCTGTTTGGCCTGCAACGCACCCTGCGCCTCGGCCAGTACCTGTTCCAGCCCGGCTCCGGCATTGGCAGCCACCACCGCGGCCAGCGTCCCTTCAACCAGCGGTGCCGAACATAGACGGACTTTGGCGGCCAATGACGGATCCAGCAGTTCGATCGCGGTTTCGGCACTCAGCAGCGCACTGCCCAAGTCCATCAGCACCACAATGCCCGCACCGTCAGCCACCGACTCAATCGCTTCCATCACTTTGACCGCATCGGTGCCTATCGGGTGCTCTGCATCATCAACACCCGCCGCCAGCACCAGTTTGCAGCCATCGCCACGCATCATCTGCAACGCCAGCTCTTCAACCCCGCGCGCCAACAGCGCGCTGTGTGAAACTACAACGATATTGATCATCTCGCCTCCTGCTATTGGCCGGCGACCGCTGCCAGCGTTTTCATCATCAGCATCACCGAGGTGGCACCCGGATCCTGATGGCCGATGCTGCGCTCACCCAGGTAACTGGCCCGCCCTTTGCGGGCCTGCATGGTGATGGTGCTTTCAACCGCCTGCTCCGCCCGTTCACTGGCGCGCTGCAAGGCCTCCGCCACGCTTAGCTGCTGCTGAGCCGACTGGCCCAGGCTTTCCACCACCGCCCACCAGGCGTCACACATGGTTTTATCACCCGGCTCCGCCTTGCCACGCATCACCACGCCTTCGACGCCTTCCTGCATCATTTGATGCAGCTCCGCCAGATCCAGGCTCTGCTTGGCATTGGTCGACTGCGCCGCGCGGATGAAGAAGGTGCCAAACAGCGGACCACTGGCTCCCCCCACGCTGGACAGCAGCGTCATGCCGGTGTTCTTCAGGATAAAGCCGATGTCTTTGTCCGCCACCGAAGGCAGCTTTTCCACCACCTTGTTGAAGCCGCGGTTCATGTTCAGCCCGTGGTCGGAATCCCCTATCTCGGTATCCAGCCGGGTTAGAAAATCACGCTGCTGCGCAAACACTTCGCCGCAACACATCAGCCAGTCGACCACTTGTTGTTTGGTTAACGCCATGATTCCTCCTCAGCAACCCCAACGCAGCGCAGGCGTTTTCACCGGCGCATCCCACAGGGACAACAGTTCGTCATCCACCTTCAGCAGCGTGATTGAGACCCCTTGCATATCCAGCGATGTGCAATAGGACCCCACCAGGCTGCGCTCAACAATCATTCCCGCTTCAGCACAACGCTCTGCCAACCGGTGATAAACGCCATACAGTTCGGACAGTGGCGTCGCGCCCAGGTTGTTTACCAGTGCGATCACTCGGTCACCGCGCGTCAGCGGTTGTTTGGTCTGCACTTCATCGCGCCATTCGCCCTGTTGACGATCCCAGACGCGGATGGTGCGCTGGTAATGACCATGATCGATCAGGGTATGGAACATGTCGTCCACCGCCGCATTCAGGGTGGTGAACGGGCGTCGCGCAATGCCCGGTTCACCGTGAATACCGACGCCGAATTCCATTTCGTTTTCCGCCAGCACGAATGACGGTTTGCCGGCCGCCGGTACGGTACAGGCCCCAAGCGCGATGCCGATCGAATGCCCGTGATTATTGATGTTGTGGCCCAGCGTCACGATGCTATCGAGGCTGTCGCCACGCGCCGTTGCCGCACCGAGCAGTTTCTCCATCAGCACGGTATTGGCCACCCCGCGTCGCCCGGCGGTGAACAGGCTGTCTTTAACCGCCACGTCATCGTCCACCAGCACCGTCGCCACCTGGATACCGCTGTCGTGCAGCAATTCGGTCGCGGTTTCAAAATTCAAGATGTCGCCGGTGTAGTTTTTAATGATCAACAGCACCCCAGCACCGCCGTCGATCGCCTGGCCGCACTCGTACATTTTATCCGGCGTTGGCGAGGTAAAAATTTCCCCCGGGCAGGCACCGTCGAGCATGCCTTCGCCGACAAAACCGCAGTGCATCGGCTCATGACCGCTGCCGCCGCCGGACAGGATCGCCACCTTACCCGCCACCGGCGCATCGGCGCGGGTGACGAACACCGGCTCCTGATGCACCAACAGCTCAGGATGAGCCTCTGCCAACCCCAGCAGTTGCTCTTCCAGTACCGACTCAACTTTATTGATCAGTTTTTTCACGGTTATTTCCTCGATTGGCCAACGGGGCGCAGCCAGTAAACTGCGCCCCTGCGGTATCAGCTTGAGTGTTGTTGCAGCCAGGCGCTGCCCAGCCGGTCTGCCGTCAGAATGGCCGCCTGTACGCTGGCAGGCGTGACTTCAAACGGCATATTGTGGATGGTTTCGCCTGCCGCGCAGCTGGCTTCGGCCACCGCCATGATTTTCTCTGCCGGATCGCCGCTAACGCCCATTTGCGCCAGCGTGATGGGCAGGCCGAGACGCTGGCAGAACTCCAGCACCGTTTCGATCTGCACCATGCTGCTGTTTTGCAGCACCAACTGTGACAGCGTGCCAAACGCCACTTTTTCGCCGTGGTACAGATGATGGCACTCTTCCAGCACGGTAAAGCCGTTGTGAATGGCGTGCGCGGCCGCCAGGCCACTGCTTTCGAAACCGATGCCGCTCAAATAGGTATTGGCCTCGATAATTCGCTCGACCGCCTCGGTCACCACGCCGGCCTCAACCGCCAACTTGGCTTTAACGCCCTCTGCCAGCAGCGTCTCATAGCACAACCGCGCCAGGTTCAATGCCGCCAGAGTCGATTTGCCGCCCGCCATGCTGGTCGCCTGGGCATCGAAACAGGCCTGCGCTTCAAAATAGGTTGAAAGCGCGTCGCCCATGCCTGCCACCAGCAACCGCACCGGCGCCCTGGCGATAATCGCGCTGTCCATTATCACCATGTCCGGATTACTGGTGTGGATCAGATATTCGTCAAATTCGCCCTGTTCGGTGTAGATCACCGACAGCGCACTGGTGGGCGCATCGGTAGATGCAATGGTCGGGATCAGCACCACCGGCAGATGCTGGTAATGGGCAATGGCCTTGGCGGTGTCCAGCGTTTTACCGCCACCGACGCCAATCACGCCGCGGCAGCCATGGGCTTTCAGTTCCTGGCCCAGCCGGTCGATTTCCTTATGGCAGCATTCGCCGTTGAACACACAGGCGTGATGTTTCACCCCGTGCTGGTGCAGGCTGCCCATCAGGGTATCGCCCGTCAGCTTCATCACGAAGTCATCGGCGATCACGAAATAATGGTCGGCAAGGGCTTTCGCGTATTCGCCCACGGCGGCCAATGCGTTGGCGCCCTGGATGTACTTGCCTGGAGACTGGATGATTCTCAACATAACCGGATCCTTGTAGGGAAATTGGCGATGGTAACGTTCAGATATCAGGTGATAGTGCGTCGGTCTTGTGCCGTCGCGTTGTTATGGACTGACTATAGGGCTTGCCGGAGGCTTTGCGACCTCCGGTATTTTCGTTTCATTATGGAACATTACTTTACCCATGACGTTCCATAATGAAACTCTGCCGAGGTTTTTTTAGCCGGTAAAGCGAGCTGGCGCACAGCCCAACGTATAACTGCGTAAAGAGTGGATTCCGTGGGCATTTCAGCTTTAATTTTGACCATCTTTCCCCTATCCTTACCGCCATTACTGGGAATGGGCGAATACAGCCCGACTGATGGGATGAATAACGATGAAACGGACAAAAAACATCAACCAAGAGACGTTCCGCAAATCCTGGCGCGACTACCGCGTTGCGCCCGTAGCCTTGGCGATCAGCGCAGTCTTTATGCTGGCCGGCTGCGAGAAGAGCGATGAAACGGTCTCTATGTATCAAAACGCCGACGACTGTTCGCGCACTAACCCTTCGATGAGCGAGCAGTGCACCACCGCCTATAACAACGCCCTGAAAGAAGCCGCAAAAACCGCGCCGAAATACGCGACCCGTGAAGACTGTGTCGCCGAATTCGGTGAAGCGCAGTGTACTCAGGCACCCGCCCCGGCACAGGCCGGCATGGCAGCCGAGTCACAGAGCAGCGGCAGCATGTGGATGCCGTTGATGGCAGGCTACATGATGGGCCGTATGATGGGCGGCTCCGGCTTTGCTCAGCAGCCGCTGTTCACCTCTAAAAACACCGCCAGCCCGGCCAACGGCAAATTCGTTGATGCCTCCGGCAAGAGCTACGGCCCGGCCACCGCAGGCGGCCGTACCATGACGGTGCCAAAAACGGCCATGGCGCCTAAGCCGGCAGTGACCAATACCGTCACCCGTGGTGGCTTTGGCGAATCCGTCGCCAAGCAGACCAGCATGCAGCGCAGCAGCGCGACCTCCAGCTCACGCAGCATGGGCGGTTAATGCATGAAACGCGTTGCGATCACCGAGCGCCCGGACTGGCGCGAAAAGGCCACCGAATTCGGCTTCCGCTTCCACACCATGTATGGCGAACCCTACTGGTGTGAGGACGCCTATTACCAATTCACGCTGGCGCAGATTGAAGAAATTGAAAACGCCACCGCCGAATTGCACCAGATGTGCCTGCAGGTGGTGGAGAAAGTGGTCGCCAGCGATGCGCTGATGACCAAGTTCCGCATCCCGAAACACACCTGGGAGTTCGTCCGCAGCTCATGGCGTACCAGCCAGCCGTCGCTGTATTCACGTCTTGATCTGGCCTACGACGGTATCAATCCGCCCAAGCTGCTGGAGAACAACGCCGATACCCCGACCTCGCTGTACGAAGCGGCCTTTTTCCAATGGTTGTGGCTGGAAGACCAGATCAACGCCGGCAAGCTCAGCCCTGAGTCCGATCAGTACAACAGTCTGCAGGAAAAACTGATCGAGCGTTTCGCCGATCTGAAAGCACACCACGGTTTCGGTCTGCTGCACCTGGCCTGTTGCCAGGACAGTGAGGAAGATCGCGGTACCGTGCAATATCTGCAGGACTGTGCGCTGGAAGCCGGAGTCCCGACCGAATTCCTGTTTATGGAAGAGATTGGTCTGGGTGAAAAAGGCCAGTTTACCGACCTGCAGAATCAGGTCATCGGTAACCTGTTCAAGCTTTACCCGTGGGAATTCATGCTGCGCGAGATGTTTTCCACCAAGCTGGAAGATGCCGGCGTGCGCTGGCTGGAACCGGCGTGGAAAAGCATTATTTCCAACAAGGCCCTGCTGCCGATGCTGTGGGAAATGTTCCCGGATCACCCGAATCTGCTGGCGTCGTACTTTGCAGAAGACGATCATCCACAGCTCGATCATTACGTCACCAAGCCGCTGTTCTCACGCGAAGGTGCCAATATCCAGATCGTGCAGAACGGTCAGCAGGTTGCCAGCGTCGACGGCCCTTACGGCGAAGAAGGCATGATCGTGCAGCAATTCCACCCGCTGCCACAGTTCGAAGGCAGCTATACGCTGATCGGCAGTTGGCTGGTTGACGATCAACCCTGCGGGATTGGTCTGCGTGAAGATCGTGAGCTGATCACCCAGGATCTGTCGCGTTTCTACCCGCACATCATCCTTGGCTAACGAGCAAGTTGGTTGATATCAAGCGCGATTATATCGCGCTTTTTTTATGCTTTCCGGCTGGTGATTAATCGATTAACCTTTTATACTCGAAGCGTCTGTTCTCCTCGGGCGGAGCAACCAGATATGAAACTGACTTCCCTTATTCCACCGCAGGTCAACCTGGCCGACGGATGCTTTACCGCAGCTGATATTCAACGAAAATCTACCACCCTGGGCAGTCTCACGGGGATCTTTGCCGATCCTGCCGCATGGCGGGCGATGCCGGCAGAACTTGCCGTGTATCAGGTAGAAATGCTGCCTTCCGAGCAACAGGAAGGTGAGCTGTTTGTAGGCACCACTCATCTGCAACCTGGCCGGGTAGGCAACGAGTTCTTTATGACCCGTGGGCATTTTCATCAACGCCCCGAACAGGCGGAATTCTATTTTGGCTTGCGTGGCCAGGGTTTGCTGCTGCTGCAACACCGGGACGGTGCTTGCAGGCTGGAACAGGTTTCCCCCGGCAGCGTTCACCATATTCCTTCCTTTACCGCTCACCGCCTGATCAACACCGGTACTGAGGTGCTGTCGGCACTGGCAGTCTGGCCAACGGTGGCGGGACACAACTACGACGCACTGCAGCCACAGGGTTTCAAATTGCGGGTGTTTGCCGATGGCAGCGGTTGGAAAGCGGAGGCGCAATATGAGTGACTCGATGCTGCAATTTGGCCTTGATGTACGCATTAGCGACAACCCGATGGGATTCGGCTATGGCGAGGAAGTGATTGGCCCCTTGCCGGAGATTCGGACGTTGGAACAAATCCGCCGCTCCCTGCGCGATCCCGACTGCAGCGGGCCAGAACAGGTCTATGCCATCGCCATGGACGTCGCTAAACAGCAGCATTTGGCTGAATTGAAAAAGCGCATGTTGCTGTTCGGCATTGTCACCTATGCCAAAGGCCAGTTGGGTCAGGAGCCGGTACGCAGCCAGGGCCATGTGCACCGCATCAGCGTACACAGTGGCTGGTCACCGCCGGAGCTGTACGAGATCTGGCAAGGCAAGGCCATTATTTACATGCAAGAACGGGTTGAGCATGAGCCGGGACGTTGCTTTGCCGTGCATGCCGGACCGGGTGAGAAGGTGCTGGTGCCGCCAGGATGGGCACACGCCACCATTTCCGCCGATCCCAACCAGCCGCTGACCTTCGCCGCCTGGTGCGATCGTGAATATGGCTTCGAATATGATGCCGTCCGTGAGTACAAAGGGCTGGCCTGGTACCCGCTGTTGCAGGGCAGCAATATTATCTGGCAACAGAATCCGCGCTATCAATCCGGCAGGCTGCACGCCATCGGACCACGCCAATACCACGAGTTCGGTTTGAGCGACGCTCCCTTATATTCGCAGTTTGAAGCCGAACCGGCACGCTTTCAGTTCATTTCCAAACCGGGTAGCGTCGCGGAAAAATGGCAACGATTTGAGCCATAAAGACCACTGTCTCGTTCAATAACAGGAAATTTCATACCCTATGAATTTCGAGTTGCAGCTAGGCGCCCAGCTCACTCATCCCCAGGCGCTTACTTAAGTAAGTAACTGGGGGGAGTGAGTGCAGGTAACAACGCTGCAACTTGAAAGGCGACGGGTATTATGAGAATAGGCCGCAGGCTACCCCTACCGCTGCCAACACCAGCAGCCCCAGCATCGCTTTCACCGGCGAAAGCCCGCGCTTAGCCATCAGGTACCAGGTCGCCAGCACCACGATCAACGGCATCAGGTTAGGGAAAATACCGTCCAGCATTTGCTGCAGGTGGATATTCACCCCGTCTTTGGTAACAAACTCCAAGCCGGTCCCCAGTTTGACGTAACTCGCCGCTACGCCGCCCATGACGAACACCCCCAGCAGGGAAAGTGCCTCTCGCAGCCGTGAGGACTTGCTGCTGACCAGCATCTCCACCGAGCCGGAGCCCATGTTGTAGCCTTTCATAAACAGCCAGTAAGACCCCGGAATGACGATCAGGCTAAACGCGATGATGTAAAACAGCGGGCCAATCACACTGCCACCGGCCGCCAGTGCCATGCCGATACTCAACAAAATCGGGATCAGCATGCCCGGTACCATCGAGTCACCAATGCCGGCCACCGGCCCCATCAACCCGACTTTGAGCGTGTTGATGGTTTCCCCGTCGATCGGCTCGCCGTTGGCGCGTTTTTCTTCCAGCCCAATCACCATGCCGTTAACAATCGCGCCCAGCTGTGGCTCGGTATTATAGAAAGAGGTATGACGGCGAATGGCTTCAATACGCTGCTGTTTATCCTGATACAGTTTTTTCAGCGCCGGCATCATGCTCAGGCAAAAACCGTAAGATTCCAGGCGTTCGAAGCTCATCGATGACAGGTTGTACATCATCCAGCTGCGCCAGCAACGACGCAGATCCTGCTTATTCAATTTAGGTGTTGGCGTATCCATCAGAATTCATCCTCATCATCAGCCTGAGGCGCGGCCTGTGCGGCGGCCACCTGCGGCTCTGGCTTATAGTTGTAGTGAATCAGTGCCAGCAGCGCGCCGACAATCACCAGCGCCACCATATTCAGCTTGAGGAAAACGATGCAGATGAACCCCACCAGGAAGTAAATCAGCATGCTGTAGCTTTTAATAATCTGTTTAAGAAGAATGGCGATGCCGACCGCAGGCAAAATGCCGCCCACCACGTTCATGGTGGTCAACACCAGCGCCGGCAGGCTGTCCATAAAGGCGTTGATATAGCGCGCCCCGAAAAAGACCGCGATAAACGTCGGTATAAAACGCAGCAGCAAGTTGGTGACCTGCGGCCAGATGGCACTATTGAGGTAAATCCCTCGCTCATCACCGCGCTCTACCGCCAGATCCGCCCGGTGATTCCAGTAGGAATTGAGCACCATCATGGCGTTGAACAACACAGTGCCCATGATGCCGATAGTCGCCGCCAGCGCCACCGCTACCTCGGTTCCTTTACCGGAAAGAATGCCCAGCGCAATCGCCGGGAACGCCACAAAGTTGAGATCGGCCGGCATCGATCCGCCCGGTGTTACCATGGCGATATACACCGCCTGTACCGCAACACCGATGATAATGCCGGTCTGTACATCGCCGAGAATAGCCCCCACCAGCATGCCGGAGACCAGCGGGCGGCTGAGAATATACCAGCCTCCGGTCAGTCCCAGCAGCCAGGGGCTGCTCAGCGCACCGAGATAGCAAAGTATCCCGATAAGCGTCGCTTCAAACCACATAGTTCACTCCTGCCGTTCAGGCTTATTTGAGTTTCTTTTTAGCGTCCAGCCAACTGAAATGACTGGCGTCAGGAACTAAACGGAATTCGATGGCATGTCCCTGTTCAGCCAGGAAATCGAAGGCCTCTGCCTCTGGTGTGCTTACCGATTGATTGGGCCCAATGGTCACCGTGTCCTTGCGGGCAGACATCGGCCCAACGTTAATTTTCTTGTTACGATTACTCAGATCGATCCCTGCCTCTGTCAGCCTGCGCAGCGTGACCGGCGACTTGCCGATCACAAAGTACTGCTTGTCGCTGGCAATCACCTTCGGCAGCTTTTCTATCGCCTGCTGCACGGTAAACAACCACACTTTAGTGTCCTGCACCGCCCCCTTCATCACCGATGACAGCAACGGGTCTGCCGCCACCTCATCATCGATCGCCACAATACCGTCGCAAGGCAATTCCTTCGCCCAGCGGGTCACCAGTTGACCGTGAATAACCCGGTCGTCGATACGTACAAATGAAATGGCCATCTTCTCTCCTCAGAAATCGTCCAATTGCGCCGTTACCGCCGGACGGGCAACGGCAATCGCCTCACCCGCCAGCGCTACCAGCTCTTGAGCCGCCTGGTGAACGTCCTTTTCTTCCAGCAATTCGGCACTCATCAACAGCATCGGGAAATTTACGCCGGTCACCACGGCTATCGGCACCGGTGTTTGGGGATCAAAAGCGTGGCGACAGGCCACGTTGTAAGGCGTGCCGCACAGCATGTCGCACAGCACCAGTACCCCGTCGGCCCCGGCACTCACCCGCTGCAATTCGTCGGCAAAATTCTGTTTAAAGGCTTCGATACCGGCACCTTCACTCAGGCCCACATGGCTGGTCCCCGGCAATTCACCGTAAACCATACGCGCGCTGCTCATCAGCGCCTCAGCCAGCGGGCCATGGGAAGTCACTATCACTTTCAACATACGGCTTATCCCCTTACCCAGGCTTTGATGGTGCCCAAGGTTTTGCCCAGGCTGCGACCATGGGGGCTGATGCGATACGGCCCCACTGCGGCCGGTACGATGAAGGTTTCAGCGTAATGCACCACAAAGGGCGCGAAATGGCCTTCCGGGCTTTCAACCACCGCCTCTTCCCCTTCGACCAGATTCAACACGTTCACCCGGCCTTCGGTATGGTGCAGCACCGGTTCACTAAACCAGTGGCGACGGGTTTCGATAAATTCGCGCTCGTGCAAACCGGTTCGCTCTTCCTGCCAGCCCGCACCTTCGGCAACCGGTTCAATGCGGTTTACCAGGTGCTCCTTCGCCCAGGTGGTGTCGCACTGCCAGTTGATCACCTGCTCGCCATGCTGCAGATGCACCGGGCGTGGCTGGCCATCTAATCCCAGGCGGCCCCAATCCCACAGTTTGAAGGTGAAAATGTACGGCGTAGCGCTGATCTCCAGCACCATGGCGCCGAAGCCGGAACAGTGCACCGTCCCCGCTGGGATCAGGAAATGGTCATGTTTACGCGCCGGGAAACGATTCACAAAACGCTGGTCATCGAAAGCTTTCTCACCTCTTTGGGCGGCGGCCAGGTCAGCCATCATCGCCTGCGGTTCGGTGCCGTTTTTCACGCCCAGGTACACTTCGGAACCCGGCTCTGCCGCCAGAATGTAATAGCTTTCATCCTGGGTGTAATGCATACCGAAATGCTGCTGGATGTATTCCGTCAGCGGGTGCACCTGGAAGCTGAGATTTTGCCCGCCGACGGTATCGAGCAGGTCAAAGCGAATCGGGAATTCGGCACCGAAACGGGCATGTACCCGCTCACCCAGCAAGGGTTGAGGATATAACAGCACCAAATCCTGTGAGGGGATCTCGACCCGAACGTCACCAAAACGCATTAGCAGGCTGTTTTCCTCGGGCACGCAGTCAAAACACCATGCATAGTTGGCTGCCGTCGGGTCGAGATCGAACTGTTGCTTCATCCACTGGCCGCCCCAAACGCCGGGGTCGAAAAACGGCACTACGCGGAATGGGCGTTGGGTCGCCTGCTGCAATCCGGCATGGAAAGCCGCACCGGTCACCAGCTTGGGTTGGCCGGCCTGATTGGTGTCCAACACAAAATCGGCACGCTGTAGCAACGGGGTTTTATGACGATCGAAGACTCGCCATTCCACGAAGAAGGCTCGCTTGTAGCGGCGCAGCACATCTTCGTCCACATTATTCGCCCCCCAGTTACCCAGTTCGCCGCGGCGGAAACGCTGCTGAATTTCCCAGCGGGCCATGTCGGCATACACCAATACATCGGCTTCGGCGATCAGCGCCGCACCCGGCCCATAAACCACCACCAGCCCACTGTCGACGCGCGCAATTTGATCGCGCAACTGCTGGACGCGCTCAGCATCAAAAAACTCGGGCATTTCATGGCACGACAGCACGCCAAACACACGGTCATCCGTTAAATTGCGCTCAATCATCGCGTGGATGTGTGGCTCATCGTATTTGGCCAATTCGGCATTGACGCTACTGACCGGCTGCAGAGGATGAATAAAATTCTCGATTAGCTCTGCCAGATTCACCCCATGGTAGCAATCCACTACCAACAGGGTTTTGCGCAGCTCTAAGGCGGCAATCTTCCGGCTGACCGCCTCGGTCACTGCCTGCCAGCCTTGCCAGGCGGCGCGGTCAAACCCCTGCACCGCCACTTCCGGATACTTGTCATAGCTGGTTGATTTATGCTGTTGGTCTGTCATATTCTTCTGCCTATGAGCTGGATACATAGAAAAAGATTAATCGATTAACCTTTAGTTAAACAGGCTGATTAACGAGATTAACCTCATAGAATCGATAATAACCCTATAAAAAGCCGAACTTTCGTGACAGGAATCACGATTTATTAGCGGAATTTTACGGAATAAGGTTAATCGATATACCTTGATATGACAGTCGGCCCCGACAGGAGATGAAATGAGCACAATAACCTTGGCGGACGTCGCCGCGCACGCAAAAGTCTCCACCGCGACCGTATCGATGGTATTGCGCAATCGTGGCCGCATATCGGACGCCACCCGCAAACGAGTGCTGAGCGCCATTGATGAACTGGGCTATGTCTACAATCAGACCGCCGCCAACCTGCGCAATCGCAGCAGCAATCAGGTCGGCCTGCTGCTGCACGACATCACCAACCCGTTTTATGCGGAGATGACCGCCGGGCTGAGCCAGGAAATGGAGCGCCACCAGTTGATGCTGTTTCTGGCCAACAGCGAAGAGTCCGCCGACAGGCAGCAAAAATTTGTCGACTCCCTGCTGCAAAACAATACCAGCGGTATGGTGCTGTGCGCCGCCCGGCAAACGCCCCCGCTGTTTTTTGAAACGCTGAAGCGCCGCAAGATCCCGGCCATTATGGTGGTCAGGCCGGTGGCCGATGCACACTTTGACTTTGTCGGCACCGACAACTTTCTGGGTACCCAGTTAGCAACGCAGCATCTGCTGGATTTGGGGCATCGCCATATCGCCTTTATCGGGGGATCTATCAACTCGACTACCCGCGCGCAGCGGCTGGGCGGCTACACCAGCAAGCTGCTGGAACACGGGATTATGGTCAACGGGGAATGGATTGTAGACAGCGAGGCCAGCCAGAGTTCCGGTGCCAAGGCAGCGGAACAACTGCTGAAAGCCCATCCGGAAATCACTGCGGCCTTATGCTATCAGGACATTGTCGCGCTGGGGGTGATGCAGACATTACGCAAACTCGACCGCCAGATTGGCCGTGATTTTGCACTAATTGGTTTTGATGATATTACCGAAGCCTCGCTGGTGCAGCCAGGTTTGACTACCGTATCGGTGGCCTCGCGCGAGATTGGCCGGAAGGCCGGGGAACTGCTGTACAGCCGTATTCAGGGCAATGATGAACCACCCAAACGCATCATCCTGCCGCCTTCTTTGGTGATTCGAGAGTCCTGCGGTTTTGCCGATAAAATCACGCCAGCCTGAGCTGGCGTGAGTAATTTAGCCGACTTGCACTGACAGCATGCTCAATGAGCTCATCTCAATGCCATCTACCGGTACGGTTATCGCTTCCTCACCGTCCCAACCGCCAAGCACGTACAACAGCGGCAGGTAGTGCTCCGGCGTCGGGTTCGACAGCGCCGCGCCTTCATGCTGCATAAAGTTCACCAGCGGGTGGTTATTGCCCTGATAATTCAGGTTATCCCGCACGAACTTGTCAAACGACGTGGCCCACGGATAAGGAGTCGCGTCGCCCTGCCATTTCACCATCCGCAGGTTATGCACCACGTTACCACTGGCAACGATCATAATCCCCCGATCGCGTAGCTCTGCCAGCTTGCGGCCCAGGTCATAATGGTATTCTGCCGGCTGAGTACCGTCGATGCTCAGCTGCACGACCGGAATGTCAGCCTCAGGGTACATCTTGATCAACACGCCCCAGGTACCGTGATCCAAACCCCACTCACTGACGTCGGCCTTGACGCGAACTGGCTCCAGCACTTGCTGGACCTGCGCAGCCAATTCAGGAGAGCCGGGAGCCGGATACTGGGTATCAAACAGCGCCTGTGGGAAACCACCAAAGTCATGGATGGTTTTCGGCTTTTCCATCGCGGTAACCGCAGTGCCACGGGTATACCAGTGAGCGGAAACGGCAACGATACCCTTCGGACGTGGCAAGGTTTCGCCCAACGTACGCCATGCACGGGTGTAGCGGTTTTCTTCCAGCGCGTTCATCGGGCTACCGTGGCCGAGGAAAAGTGCTGGCATACGAGAGATGTTCATACAGGATCCTTGGTTGGTCGCAATACATTCTGTGGACCAGACTACGCCGTTTACCGGGGTAAAACAGCCGGATAACCATGATGATGATCTTCAATAAATTTGAATGGTTAAAACAATGGAAGCAATCAGCCAAATCCACTCGATTTATGCCTTTACTCTGTTAGTATCAGAAAATAAACAATAATTTCAGCCTATACCCTATAGCTTTCAAGTTGCAGCTAGGCGCCCAGCTCGCTCATCCCCAGGCGCTTACTTTAGTAAGTAACTGGGGTGAGCGACAAATCTGTCGGGAACAGATTTGAACGCTGCTTGCAGCGGCCCTGAAAGGGCAAGGCCCATGGATGGGCCTTGTAAGCAGGTAACAACGCTGCAGCTTGAAAGATGACGGGTATGAGGAGAAGACCATGTCCGTACCGCTACTCCTGACCTTGTTGGCCGGCGGTGCCACCTTCGTCGGTGCCCTGTTCGGCATTATCGGCCAGAAGCCCTCCAACCGAATGCTGGCGTTTGCTCTCGGCTTTGCCGCCGGGATTATGCTGTTGATATCGCTGATGGAAATGCTGCCCGCAGCGCTGCACACCGTCGGTATGTCGCCGATGCTGGGCTACGGCATGTTCATGCTTGGCCTGCTGGGTTATTTTGCGCTGGACCGGATGCTGCCACACCAGCATCCGCAGGATTTGCTGCAACAGCCGCTCCAGCCACACAACCTGAAACGTACTGCCGTGCTGCTGACGCTGGGCATCAGCCTGCACAACTTCCCGGAGGGCATCGCCACCTTCGTGACCGCCAGCGCCGATCTGGAACTGGGAATGGGTATCGCGCTGGCCGTCGCTATCCACAATATCCCTGAGGGCCTGGCGGTCGCCGGGCCGGTATATGCCGCGACCGGCTCAAAGACCAAGGCGCTGTTGTGGTCGGGTATTTCCGGCATGGCAGAAATTCTCGGCGGCGTGCTGGCATTTTTGCTGCTTGGCCCGATGATATCGCCGGTGGTGATGGCGTCTATTATGGCGGCCGTCGCCGGCATTATGGTGGCGCTGTCGGTCGATGAGCTGATGCCGTTGGCGAAAGAGATTGATCCGGATAATAACCCGAGCTACGGCGTATTATGCGGAATGGCGGTGATGGGATTCAGCCTGACGCTGTTACAGAGTGGCGGCATCGGTTAACCGTTTTTCAGCTACAAAAAAAGCCGCGTATGCGGCTTTTTTCATATTCAGAAAATCAGTCTGATATCAGCTGGCTTTCTGCTCGTGTGACTGGCGGTAAGCCACCAGATCTTCGATGGTCAGTACGGTCATGTCATGCTGTTTGGCGAACAGGATAACTTCTGGCGCATGCGCCATGCTGCCGTCATCGTTGGTCAGTTCACACAGCACGCCGGCAGGTTTGAAACCGGCCATTGCCACCAGATCGATAGTCGCTTCGGTATGACCACGACGGCTCAGCACGCCACCCGGCTGCGCACGCAGCGGGAACACGTGGCCAGGGCGGTTCAGATCGCTCGGCTTGGCGTTATCGGCAATCGCCGCACGAATGGTGGTCAGGCGGTCGGACGCGGAAACACCGGTCGTCACGCCCTGCGCCGCTTCGATAGTCACGGTGAAGGCAGTCTGGAACTGGCTGGAGTTGTTGGTCACCATCATCGGCAGTTCAAGCTGCTGACGACGTTCTTCGGTAAGACACAGGCACACAATACCGCTACCGTGGCGAATGGTCAGCGCCATCTGCTCAACGGTCATGGTTTCTGCGGCGAAGATCATATCACCTTCGTTTTCACGATTTTCATCATCGAGCACCATCACACCGCGCCCATTGCGCAATGCTTCAAGAGCGCGTTCTACGCGTTCTACCGGCGTGCCGAAATCTGAAAGTAGGGTCTGATTCATGGTAAAAAACCTCATTAGAAAATTATGGATTACCAGAACCAGGGCGATCTTGAGGAGTAGCTAGCAATAGCTAAAAAAATAACGCAAGCGGGCGCAAACCCGGCAGATACCGTTACTCTCTCCCATCCGGACTATAACCGTCGGCCCCGGAATTACACCGGATCTGCTGACCTCTAACCAAACTGCAAAAACTGGCTGAGCGCTCGCGGGCTTTCACCGTAAAAGGTGATTTACCGCCGGTGGGGACTTGCACCCCGCCCTGAGAATAAGCTTCTCGACTATAACGCTAATGATTAATCAGGGCAATTGGCAAAAGCACAATTCGGCCAGCCGCAGGGAATGCGGTTAAATAGTTTATCCGGCGGGCAACTCGCATTACACTAGGCGACAGCTATTAAACTCTGAAAGGGATACGCCATGATTGACCCGAAAAAAATTGAACAGATCGCACGTCAGGTGCATGAGTCCATGCCTAAAGGCGTGCGCGAATTCGGGGAAGACGTTGAGAAGAAAATCCGTCAGGTGTTGCAGTCACAGCTCACCCGTCTGGATTTGGTCAACCGCGAAGAGTTCGACGTGCAGACCCAGGTACTGCTGCGCACCCGTGAGAAACTGGCGTTGCTGGAACAGCGTATGAGCGAGCTGGAAAGCAAGCTGAACGCCACGCCTGCTGCGCAACAGCCAGACGCCGAATAGTTACCCTTAAGGGCGCGGCAACGCGCCCTTATTGCGCTTTGAGCGCCGTCTGTGCCTTAAACCGCAACACCAGCCAAATCAGCGCAAACATTCCCAGTGCATACAGGCTTTTCCAGCCGATGATCACCATCAACAGCACACACAGCCCTAATCCTGTCGCCGCCATTAGCCGCGAACGCCCGTGCAAAATTCGACAGCCCGCCAACATACACAGCAGATAGATCAGCACGAAGATGCCATTGGCATACACCAGCAGCGTATCCAGCGGTAACTTCAACGTATAAATCAGCAAAGTGAACAGCAAACAGCTGCCTACCACCGCGCTTAATGCATTGACCGGTGCCTGTCCGGCAGACAGCCTGGCCAGCGCGCTGGACGGACGTTCCTGCGCCTGCGACCACACCAGCCGGGCAAAGCTTTGGGTATAGATATTGACGCTGGCAAAGCAGGCCAGATAGCCAATGATGCAGGCCACCCACAGCGCATGCTGACCAAACAGTTGCACCACGATCCCCGGCAACGACGCAGCCGCCGCCTGATGCTCACCGTAGGCGTGGAAATGCAGCACCGCCACGGTACAGCCCCAGTACACCGCCCCGGCGACCAACATGCCAAACAGCAGCGCACGCGGAAAATCGCGTTCAGGGTTACGGAACTCGGTTGCCAGATGGGCAAAGGCCTCCAGGCCGACAAAGCACCAGAACATCACGGCCAGCGCGTGGAACAGATTGGGCGAGGAGATTTCGTTGATTGCCGGCCAGGGAATTTGGGATAGAGAGATGTCGCCACGCCACCAGATAGCGGCCACCAGCGCCACCACCAGAATGGCAATTAGCGTTTGAATATTGGCACTGGAACCCGCGCTGCGCGTGCCTAAAAACCAAATCACCACCAGCGTGGCAATTTGCACCAACAGCAGGACATTGGCGCTCCAGCCGAAAGTGGCCTGCCAAAAACCGGCGGCAATCTGCAACGCAGCGGGTAACCCAACCGGAATCACCGACAAAAACAGCCAGCCGGTGACTTTCGCCATACGCGGACCAAAGGCCAGCCCGACAAAGTGCGCTGCGCCAGCCGCGCTGGGGAAGTGGCGACCCAAAGCCGCAAAGACAATCGCGATCGGGAACACCAGGATAATCAGCAGCGGCCAGGCCCACAGACTATCGCCCTGCGCCACCTGTGCCGCCAAAGCCGGAACGGCAAAGACGCCGGTACCCAGCAGTGAAGTGGACAATAGCCCAACGCCCTGCGCCAAACTCAGCTCTTGCTTCAGTCCACTCACTGCCCACCGCCGTTTTCAGCGAACGTTAGCCACGCCCGTCTTTGATTGCCTTGATGATGTTGGTGGTCGACAGGCCGTCTTCAAAGTTCAGCACTTTGACGTCGCCGCCATTAGCCCATACCTCGGTACTACCGGCGATATCTTCAGGCTTGTAATCGCCGCCTTTCACCAGCAGATCCGGCAGGATATCGGCGATCAGGCGTTGTGGCGTGTCTTCTTCGAATGGCACCACCCAATCCACCGCTTCCAGCGCACCCAGTACAATCATGCGGTTTTCCAGCGCGTTGACCGGGCGAGTTTCGCCTTTCAGACGTTTGGTGGAAGCATCGCTGTTCACTGCCACAATCAGGCGATCGCCCAGCTTGCGGGCATTAGCCAGATAAGAGACGTGACCGGCATGCAGAATGTCGAAGATGCCGTTGGTCATCACCACTTTTTCACCGCGCTGACGGGCTTGCGCCACGGCAGTTTTCAACTGGGCCTCGGTCATCACACCAAAGCCGGTTTCGGCCCGGCCGCGTACCGCATTTTCCAGTTCAATCGGTGAAACGGTCGAAGTCCCCAATTTGCCCACTACCACGCCGGCAGCGGCATTGGCCAGGAAACAGGACTCTTCCAACGTGTTGCCGGCAGCCAGTGCCGCGGCCAACACGCCGATAACGGTATCGCCGGCACCGGTAACGTCAAACACTTCCTGCGCCAAAGTGGGCAAATGCAGCGGCGCGATGCCCGGCTGCAGCAGCGTCATGCCGTGCTCGGAGCGGGTGACCAGCAGAGCGGAAAGCTCAAAGTCCGCCACCAGCTTCATGCCGCGTTCAACCAGTTCGGCTTCGTCTTTACAGTGGCCTACCACCGCTTCGAATTCGGACAGGTTTGGCGTCAGCAGCGTTGCACCGCGATAGCGCTCGAAATCCGATCCTTTAGGATCGATCAGCACCGGTACCTTGGCGGCACGCGCCAGTTGGATCATGCTCTGTACCTGACTCAGCGCGCCTTTGGCGTAGTCAGACAGCACCAGTGCGCCAATCTGCGGCAGCGCCTGCTGAATACGTTCCAACAGCGGCTGCGGATCGACGTTAGAGAAACCTTCTTCGAAATCGAGGCGGATCAATTGCTGGTTACGCGACAGCACGCGTAGTTTGGTGATGGTCGGATGCGTCGGCACCGAGACAAAATCACAGCGCACGTTGACTTCATTGAGCTTGGCGCTCAGCGCCCGCGCGGCATCATCAATACCGGTCAGGCCCACCAGGCGTGAATTGGCGCCCAGCGAAGCAATGTTCATCGCCACGTTAGCCGCACCGCCGGGACGCTCTTCAATGGTTTCAACCTTGACCACCGGCACCGGCGCTTCCGGTGAAATACGGCTGGTCGGCCCATACCAATAGCGATCCAACATGACGTCACCCACCACCAATACCCCGGCGCGGCGAAAATCAGGCAGTGTAACTTTCATCCGATAACTCCAAAAAAGTACAAAATTTTAGTGGCGCAGATATTACCACAGACGTCTGTAATAGCTGCAAAACGTATTGCGCAACCGGCCTGCTCAGCCCTGCCACTTCGCCCAACTGGCGCGGACCTGTTCACGTTCGGCGGCGAATTGGCCGTTACCGACCTTGCCGGAATGCTCCTGCAACGCCAGATGATGGATCTCGTCGCGCATGGTGACGTAAGCCTGAGTCAGTGCGCGCGCTTCCTCTTCCGGCATGATGTCGTAATTGGCCATCAGCTCGAAAATGCGCACGTTATCAGACCAGCGTGTCAGGCGCGGTTCGGCGGCCGCATAGCCTAAGACCAGATACTGGGCAATAAATTCGATATCGGTGATCCCGCCCTCGTCGGCTTTGATATCAAACAGATCGCGCTGCTTGTTGCCAAGGTGATTGCGCATTTTCTCACGCATCTCACGCACCTCGCGCTTGAGCGTTTCCAGGTCACGCGGTTTGCACAGGATCTCCCGGCGGATAACGTCAAACTGCTGATGCAACAGCGGATCGCCATGCACGATACGTGCCCGCACCAGCGCCTGATGTTCCCAGGTCCAGGCTTCGCTCTGCTGATAATCGGCAAAGGCTTCGACGGTGCTGACCAGCATACCGGCCGCGCCCGACGGCCGCAGGCGGGCATCCACTTCATACAAAATACCGGACGAGGTTCGAGTGCTGAACAGGTGCATGACCCGCTGTGCCAGACGCAGATAAAACTGACGACCGTCAATGCTGCGATCGCCGTCGGTCATCACCTCCGGCGGACAATCGAGGATAAATACCAGGTCAAGATCGGAACTGTAACCCAGTTCCCAACCGCCCAGCTTGCCGTAGCCAATCACCGCAAAACCACGCCCTTCACGCTCCTGCAAATGGGTCGGCTGGCCATAGCGTGCGACCATATCGTTCCACGCCTGCTGCACCACAGTGTCGATAATCGCCTCCGCCAGATAGGTGAGGTGATCGCTCACTTTCATCACCGGCAGGGCACCAGAGATATCCCCGGCGGCAATACGCAGCTGCTGCGCCTGTTTGAACTGGCGTAGTGCCTCCAGCCTTTGCTCTTCGTCGTCCTCCGGCACCCGCAACAGGTACTGGCGCAGCTCGCTGCGATAGGCATCCGGAGCCACCGGCTGATACAACGTCGCCGGCTCCAACAGCTCATCGAGCAGCAGCGGATAACGCGACAGCTGGTTGGCCACCATCGGCGAAGCGGCACACAAACGAATCAGATGGCTGAGCGCCGCATGGTATTCCACCAACAGCTCAAGGTAGGTGGTACGGGTCACGATGCTCAGCAACAGTTGGGTCAGCCTGAGCAGTGCGGTCGGCGCGTCCTGACGCGGACAGACTTCCGCCAGCAGGCGCGGCATCAGTTGGTCGAGCACGTCGCGGCCACGCGGGCCAATGGTCCGTTTGTCGACGTCATGACGAAACTCGGCGATGGTGCGCAGCATCTGTCTGCGCGCCTCTTCGTCCAGGTGCGGCGTCAACGGGGCCAGTTCGTTCTCTTCCAGCGCGTCCTGCCACAGGCTGTGATAGTGCTGATAGTCGGGATCTTCACCGACATCCGGACTATCGTCGCCAATCAGGTCGTTAAATACTGCCCTGACCGCCTGCATATGGTCATCCAGCGCCAGCAGCAGGGCCGACCAGTCGTCGAACCCCATCCCCCAGGCCAGCCGCGCCTGGTCGAGTTCATCTTGCGGCAAGGTTTGCGTTTGTTGATCGGCAATCGCCTGCAGCAGGTTTTCCAGCCGGCGCAGGAACAGGTAGCTGGCACTCATCGCCTGCACCTGTTGCGGCTCCAGCAGCCCCAGTTCCCCCACCGCCTGTAACGTCGGCAGCAAGGAACGCCCTTGCAACGCCGGCTCACGGCCGCCGCGGATCAGTTGGAATACCTGGGTGATAAATTCAATTTCGCGGATGCCACCGGCACCCAGTTTGATATTGTCTTTTAGCCCGCGCCGCCGGACTTCACGGGCGATCATGCCTTTCATATTGCGCAGCGACTGGATCACGCTGAAGTCGATATAGCGACGGAAGACAAATGGCCGCAGAGTTTTGCGCAGCTCTTCGCTGTAGACGTCTTCCGAACCGCCCATCAGCCGCGCCTTGACCATCGCATAACGTTCCCAGTCACGGCCCTGCTCCTGATAATAATCCTCCAGCGCGGCAAAGCTCATCACCAGTGGGCCGCTGTCGCCGAACGGTCGCAGCCGCATGTCCACGCGATAAACAAAGCCGTCGATGGTTTGCTGATCCAGCGCTTTGATCAGCCGCTGCCCCAGACGGGTGAAGAACTGGGCGTTATCCAGCTCACGCCGCCCGCCCTGGGTCTGGCCGTTTTCAGGGTAGGCAAAAATCAGATCGATATCGGACGAGAAGTTCAGCTCACCGCCGCCCAATTTCCCCATCCCGAGGATCAACAACGGCTGCGGCACGCCCTGAGCATTGCATGGGGTGCCCCACTCACGGCAGCAGGTTTGGTACAGCCAGTCGCGGGCGCTGACAATCAGCGTTTCCGCCAGCCCACTCAACTGCAACAACGTTTCTTGCGTGCTACATTGGCCCAGCGCCTGCGCCCAGGCGATCCTTACCAGCGTCTCACGGCGAAACAGGCGCAATGCTCGCATCAGTTGCGCTTCGTCACGCACCTCTTCCAAATCATCCTGCAGCCAGGCGGCATAATGTTGCCACTCGTCCGCCACCGGCGGTTGCTTGCGCAGCGTCGCCAGCCACTCCGGCTGGTTGAGCAACATGTCGCAGACAAAGTCGCTCGACGCCAAAACCCACTGTTCCTGATCGCTGAGCGCGCAGTCCGCGCCCTGAGTTTCCTGAAAACGCTGCACGATGTTCTGTGCCTGAGTCTGTAACGCTGCTGAAAGTGGCAACATAGTGAATGATCCGTTCTGCGGCCTGCGCCGGGCAGGCCAGCTTAATTAGCGGAGGGCGCCGTTTAACCAGAATGGCGCATGCGATAAGGCCTGCTTGCGGCTGCCTTCGTACCAGCCCTGGCGCCGTTCGGCTACCGCCAGCTGCAGCTCGCGCCAGCCGTCGATGTAGGGGCCGGTTTCGTCGTCAGGGTAAGCCCCGGACAGCAGGATAAATGCCGAGACCTGACGCGTCAGGCGCGGCAGCTGTTCCTCGTATTCGTCATCGTTCAGCGTGCGGGTGAAGGCTTCTTTCAACTCGGCGGCGCTGCGCCCCAGCATAATGTCGCTGAAACGTTTGAAGGAGCCGTCAAGCTTGGCCTGCGCCTTGGCATCGATAAAGGGTTTCCAGGCAGCGGTCACCAACCACGATGTGAGCGCCAACTTACATTGCAGATATTCCGCGCTGTAGCACAACTCCTGTGGCTGAGTGGTTTTATCAACCAGCAGCGGCTCCAGTACGGTCAGTCGGGCGCGCAGATCGGCGCTGGCCTTGCGTGGTACCAGACCGCCGAAAATCACCAATGCCTGGCGGATCAGCGCAATCGCCTCCATCACGGAACGACGGGCCTGAGTATCACCACGCAACCACAGTTCTTCGTGATATTGCCAATGGCTCAAACCCAGTTCAAAACTGGCGATCATCCCTTGCTCAACGGTGGATTTAGCGGCCGGTTTCAATACCGCCAATGGATGACGCTCGCGCGGGGCGTTGCCCTGCGCCAAATGGTAGCCCCGCGCCGCCTTGCTCAGGCTGCCCTGACGCAGGCCGCCGTGTTCCGCCAGTGCGTTGGCCAGCGCCAGCAAATCTGCGGTATTGCCTTCCTTTAATTCCAGCTCGATTTCGCACAGCGCTTCGCTCTGCTCTCCGGCACGCACTTCACCCTGATCAAGACCAACCTCAATCTCGCTCTTACCGTAAGTGACCACCCACTTCTCACGCACGAAGTCGGTGCGGAACAGCGGTTGCAACGCCTGCTGCAAAGCCGGGATATCACAACCCTGCGGCCAGATATCTGCCGGGAACCGATCCAGCGCCAGTTCCGGCGTGGCGATCGCCACATTGTATTCCGGACGCTGATGCAAGCCCGCGACCACCTTTCCGGCGGTTTTGATGGTCATTTCATAACTGTCGTCGAACCCGCGGATACGCAGCCCCATATCCTGACCACGCAGGAAATTATCGGCGGTTTCGAAATAAATATTGGTCAGTTTTTGCGGTGCAGAATGCTGATTCGGCCAGGCGGCCAGTTGCTGCGGCAAGGCGGCAACCGCATCCGGGGTGGCAATAAATTTCAGTTCAATTTCAACGGTCATAAGTCTTTTACACCAATAAGTTACGCATTCGCGTCAGCCTTCACGGCGGCGGGCCTGGCCTGCCACGTTCTGCCCGGTGACGCACAGTTGCCGTTATCTTACCGCGATTCCCGGCGCCTTAACCCTGCTAACTGCAGAAAAAACCTGTTACGTTATAAAACACTGCGCAACTCACAGAATCTGCCACAGTAAGATAGTTCTCATTCCGGTTTTTGCGTTGCGTCGTCAGACTGAACGCTCTACTATCGTTCCCATAAATTCACACAGAAACGATGAACTAATGCAGAAATTACGCCTGATTTGCCTTGCCGTGCTGAGCTTCAGCATCACTTGGGGCGCCCATGCCGAAGATAAACGCTATATCTCCGATGAATTGAATACTTACGTCCACAGCGGCCCGGGTAATCAGTACCGTATTGTCGGTACCTTGAACGCCGGTGAAGAAGTGACCCTGTTGAGCGTAAATGACAGCACCAACTATGGCCAGATCCGCGATGCCAAGGGCCGTAACACCTGGATCCCATTGGATCAGCTGAGCCAGACACCAAGCCTGCGCACCCAGGTGCCCGCGCTGGAGCAACAGGTAAAAACCCTGACCGATAAACTGGCCAATATCGACAACAGCTGGAACCAGCGTACCGCTGAAATGCAGCAGAAAGTGGCTGGCAGCGACAGCACCATCAGCGGTCTGCAGCAGGAAAACCAGGATCTGAAAAATCAGCTGGTAGTGGCACAGAAAAAGGTTAACGCCGTTAACCTGCAGCTCGACGACAAACAGCGCACCATTATCCTGCAGTGGTTTATGTACGGCGGTGGCGTGGCCGGCGTAGGCCTGCTGTTGGGTCTGCTGTTGCCACATCTGATCCCACGTCGCAAAAGCAACAACCGCTGGATGAACTGATTAAAGTATCGTTCGGTTTGAGATTGGGCGCCTGCGGGGCGCCCTTTTTATTGGTTTCGGCAGCGCCCGCTAATTGAGGTAATCTGGTCAACAGAGCCTTAACATAAATTCAGGAGTTAACAGTGAAGACTTACCTGGTCGGCGGTGCCGTCCGCGACAGCTTGCTTGAGATACCGGTATTCGACCGCGACTGGGTGGTGGTTGGCGCTGCGCCTTCAGAGCTGACAGCCCTGGGCTATCAACAGGTCGGTAAAGACTTCCCGGTGTTTCTCAACCCGAAAACGCATGAAGAATATGCATTGGCACGCACCGAGCGGAAATCCGGCCAGGGATATACCGGTTTTACCTGCTACGCCGCACCGGACGTAACGCTGGAAGAAGATCTGCAGCGTCGTGATTTAACCATCAATGCCATTGCCCGCAGCGCCGACGGTGAGCTGATCGACCCTTTCCACGGCGTGGCCGACCTGCAAGCGCGAGTACTACGCCACGTGTCCGATGCCTTTGGTGAAGATCCATTGCGTGTACTGCGCGTGGCGCGTTTCGCCGCCCGCTTCGCCCATTTGGGTTTTAGCATCGCCCCGGAAACCGCCGAGTTGATGCGTCAGATGGCGCGCAGCGGTGAACTGGCGGCGCTGACGGCCGAACGGGTATGGAAAGAAACCGAGAAGGCGCTGCAAAGCCAGAGCCCACAGGTGTATTTTCAGGTGCTGCGTGACTGCGAGGCGCTGGGCGTGCTGTTCCCGGAGATCGACGCACTGTTCGGCGTACCGGCCCCCGCCAAATGGCACCCGGAGATCGACACCGGCATTCATACTCTGATGACGCTGGCCATCGCTGCCCAGCTCAGCCCTGAAGTGGACGTACGCTTCTCCGCACTCTGTCATGACCTTGGCAAGGGGCAGACGCCAAAAGAGCTCTGGCCACATCACCACGGCCATGGACCCGCAGGCGTTCTGCTGGTCGAAGCACTGTGCCAGCGGCTGCGAGTCCCCAATCCGGTACGCGATTTGGCCAAGCTGGTCGCCGAATATCACGACCTGATCCATACGGTAAACAAGCTGCGCCCTGAGACCCTGCTGAAACTGTTTGATGCGGTCGATGTTTGGCGCAAACCGCAGCGGCTGGAACAGATGATCCTCACCAGCGAAGCCGACGCCCGCGGCCGTACCGGTTTTGAAAACAACCCTTATCCTCAGGGCGATTACCTGCGCCAGGCGTTTCAGGTAGCAAATGCGGTGTCGGTCAAAGAGGTGGTAGCCAGTGGCCTGCAAGGGCTGGCGATCCGCGACGAGCTAAAGCGCCGCCGCCAACAGGCACTGGCCGAGTGGAAACAAACCCAGGATATCCCTCTCGATCAGGCATAAAAAAACCCGCAGCGCGGGTTTTTTTATTGCGGTGCCGCTTACATGAAGACCATGTAAACCACGCCGGCCACGATAAAGCGGTAGATGGCGAACGGCACAAACGAGATGCGTTTGATCAGCGACAGGAAGGTCTTGATCGCGATCAGCGCGACTACGAAGGCAGTGGCAAAGCCGACCGCAAACATCGGTAAATCGCCCATCGTCAGGAAGTGCAGGCTCTTATACAAATCCAGCGCACTGGCACCAATCATCATCGGCACCGCCAGAAGGAAAGAGAACTCCGCAGCCGCGTAACGATTCACGCCCACCAGCATGCCACCGGCAATGGTGGAGCCTGAACGGGAGAAGCCCGGCCACAGAGCCAGACACTGGAAGCAACCAATCATAAACGCCTGGCGGTAGGTGATGTCATCGAGCCCTTCGGCACTCGGTTTTTTCGGCTTGAACCATTCCGCGGCCAGCAGCAGGAAACCACCCACCACCAGCGCATACATCACATTTTTCGGCTCGAACAGCGACTTGATAAAGTCATGAAGCAGCAGCCCCAGCACCACCGCCGGGATCATCGCCAGCAGAATATGGCCCAGTTTCAAATGGCCCGACGTTTTGCCTTCGTGCTCAACCGGCTTACCACCGAAATGAATGCCGATCAGCCCGAACAAGCGACGCCAGAACATCACCACCACTGCCAGAATCGACCCCAGCTGGATGATCACCTCAAAAGTTTTGGCCTTATCGCCAGTGAAGCCCAGCCACTCGCCGACAATGATCAGGTGCCCGGTTGAAGACACCGGTAAAAATTCAGTTAACCCTTCGACCACCCCAAGAACAAACGCAATAAACAGTGAATGCATGTCCGCCATGTGCTTCGATCACCCTATAAATGTACGGCTATAAACATAAAAAAGCGGCAGTGTTCAATACATTGCCGCTAAAACAATTCTCAGGTTCAGACCAGGTTAACGGTCTTAAGTTGCACAGGTATGACAGAACGTCACGCCGGCCGGGTGCCACGTTCAATGATCACCCCAACCCGGCTGGCATGTGCAACAGCGCCCGGTTTGCTGACCTTAATACGGACCCACGGGGAATTGAAGCGCTGGAGTAATATTTCAGATATTTCCTCAGCAACCCGCTCCACCAACGCAAAGCGATTGGGCTCCACGTGCTGGATGATGGCTTCACTGATATCGGCGTAGCTAAGGCAGTCATTCACATCGTCACTGGCGGCCGCCTGGCGGTTGTCCCAGCCCATTTCGATATCGAACACCAGCTTCTGGCGAATGTTTTGTTCCCAGTCATAAACGCCAATGGTAGTAATTACGGTAAGCTCTTCTATAAATACGATATCCATCACGTCATTCTCTGTTTTTGGCCTTGCCGGATACCACTTCCAGCGGAATATGAGTATTATCCATATATGTTGAGAGTAAAACGACCCTTATTAAACGGAACCGCGTTATGAGTGCTACCGCGCTTGGCATGATTATCTTCGCGTATCTGTGTGGCTCAGTTTCCAGTGCGATCCTGGTTTGCCGGATCGCCAGGCTGCCCGATCCGCGTGAAAATGGCTCAGGGAATCCAGGAGCGACCAACGTCCTGCGTATCGGCGGGCGCGTAGCTGCGGCGGCGGTGCTGGTATTCGATATTCTCAAAGGGATGTTGCCGGTCTGGCTGGCATACAAACTTGATGTCCCGCCGCTGTATCTGGGCCTGACGGCGATCGCCGCCTGTCTGGGGCATATTTACCCGGTGTTCTTCCACTTCCGCGGCGGTAAGGGCGTGGCAACCGCGTTTGGTGCCATAGCACCGATCGGCTGGGATCTTACCGGCCTGATGACCGGTACCTGGCTGCTGACCGTGCTGCTCAGCGGTTATTCTTCGCTGGGGGCGATTATCAGCGCGCTGATTGCTCCGTTCTACGTCTGGTGGTTCAAACCGCAGTTCACCTTCCCGGTAGCGATGCTGTCGTGTTTGATCCTGATGCGGCACCACGACAATATTCAGCGCCTGTGGCGTGGCCAGGAAGGGAAAATCTGGGGTGTCTTCCGCAAGAAGAAAACCGACGCGGCAGAACAGGAAGAGAAGAAAGAAGAGTAATTAAAAAGGCCGGAGATCTCCGGCCTTTCGACTATTTATACTGCAGGCAATTCAGCCAGTGGCCAACGCGGTCGCACCGAAACGCTCAGTTCCGGATTGGCACCGCTCTGCAACCGCACCAGACCCGCATAAGCGATCATGGCACCGTTATCCGTGCAGAATTCCGGACGGGCATAAAACACCTCGCCGCCGCGTTTGTGCAGCATTTCCGCCATTTTGGTCCGTAGCGTGCGGTTGGCACTGACGCCGCCGGCCATAACCAGTCGTTTGAAACCGGTTTGTTCCAGCGCACGTTTGCATTTGATCGCCAACGTATCCACTACCGCATCTTCAAACGCCCGGGCAATGTCCGCACGAGTTTGATCGTCATTACCGTTGGAACGGATGGTATTGGCGGCAAAGGTCTTCAAGCCGGAGAAGCTGAAATCCAGCCCCGGCCGATCGGTCATTGGCCGTGGGAAAGTGAAACGGCCTGCGGTACCCTGCTGCGCCATTTTCGACAGCATTGGCCCGCCGGGATAGTCCAACCCCAACAGCTTGGCCGTTTTGTCGAAGGCTTCACCCGCCGCATCGTCGACCGATTCGCCCAGCAGTTCGTATTGACCAATGCCGGTCACGCTGATCAACTGGGTATGGCCGCCGGAAACCAGCAGCGCGACAAACGGGAACGCCGGTGGATTGTCTTCCAGCATCGGTGCCAGCAGGTGGCCTTCCATGTGATGCACCGGTACTGCCGGTACGCCCCAGGCAAACGCCAGCGCACGACCAATGGTCGCGCCAACCAGCAGTGCACCCACCAGGCCTGGCCCGGCGGTATAGGCAACGCCGTCGATATCGGCCGCGGTCAGGTTCGCTTCCTTCAATGCCGCCTGAATCAGGGGCACGGTTTTACGCACATGATCGCGGGAAGCCAGTTCCGGCACCACACCGCCGTAGTCGGCGTGCAGCTTCACCTGGCTGTACAATTGATTGGCTAATAAACCGGCCTGATCGTCATACACTGCAATTCCGGTTTCATCGCAGGAAGTTTCTATACCCAGTACTCGCATTACATTTCCCATCATTCACGTGCGGCCGCCAGTTTAGCACAAACAGGCCGATTTACCGCCAGTGCGGCGCATCTTGTCGGCCACTTTGGGCTATGTTGATGATTCCAGCAGTAAATGCCGGTTTGATTAAAAACGAGCATTTTTTTCTGATTAGTCTATAATCAGCGCCCGATGCAAAATTGCGCATGTTTTACCAGGGTGGCCGCAGGTTTCAATTTGCTGTGGTGCTTTACAAAGCAGCATCCGTTGAAGTAAAATTCCGCACCATTTTGAAATTGCTGGCGCTTGGCCAGCAGCAAACCGAATTTTATTGAGGTGAGAGGCACATGCCTGTAATTAAAGTACGTGAAAACGAGCCATTTGACGTTGCTCTGCGTCGTTTCAAACGCTCTTGCGAAAAAGCGGGCGTTTTGGCTGAAGTTCGTCGTCGTGAGTTCTATGAAAAACCGACTACCGAACGTAAGCGCGCTAAAGCTTCTGCTGTGAAACGTCACGCGAAGAAACTGGCTCGCGAAAACGCACGCCGCACTCGTCTGTATTAATTCTTCGGGGGCAACCCCGCCGCGTGAATTTCTGATTTTAAAAATCGCGCAGACCGAGTAGTTGCATACGAAGGCCGTGCTTTCCGAAAGGAATGCGCGGCTTGTTCTCGTTTATAGGCTAGTAAAGTAAGGGCTTATGGCTGGACGAATTCCGCGTGTATTTATCAATGACTTGCTGGCTCGCACCGACATCGTCGATCTGATCGACGCCCGGGTAAAGCTCAAGAAGCAGGGCAAGAACTATCACGCGTGCTGTCCGTTCCACCACGAAAAAACGCCTTCATTTACCGTTAATGGTGAAAAGCAGTTTTATCACTGTTTTGGTTGTGGTGCGCACGGTAACGCCGTCGACTTTCTGATGAATTACGACCGACTTGAGTTTGTCGAAACCATCGAAGAGCTGGCAACCATGCACGGACTGGAAGTGCCTTACGAGGCAGGTTCCGGACCGACCCAAATCGAACGTCATCAGCGCCAAAGCCTGTATCAACTGATGGAACAGCTCAGTTCGTTCTATCAACAGTCACTGCATCAACCTTCCGGTACGCCGGCGCGGAATTATCTGCAACAGCGCGGGTTGAGTGACGATGTTATCCGCCATTTTGCCATCGGCTTTGCTCCTGCCGGTTGGGATAATGCCTTAAAGCGTTTTGGTCGCGACGCCGACAGCCGTAGTGCATTGAACGATGCCGGTATGCTGGTGACTAACGATCAAGGACGCTCGTACGATCGTTTCCGTGAACGCGTAATGTTCCCTATTCGCGACAAACGTGGGCGAGTGATCGCCTTTGGCGGGCGCGTGTTGGGTGACGGCATGCCGAAATACCTGAACTCGCCGGAAACCGAAGTATTCCACAAGGGTCGTCAATTGTACGGCCTGTATGAAGCGCAGCAGAACCACCCTACCCCGCAGCGTTTGCTGGTAGTGGAAGGTTATATGGACGTGGTGGCGTTGGCGCAATACGGCATCGATTATGCCGTCGCCTCGCTCGGAACCTCAACGACGGCTGAACATATTCAGCTGCTGTTCCGCGCCACCGACAACGTAGTCTGTTGCTATGACGGTGACCGGGCCGGTCGTGAAGCGGCCTGGCGCGCACTGGAAACCGCGCTGCCCTATCTCAATGACGGGCGTCAGCTGCGGTTTATGTTTTTGCCTGATGGCGAAGATCCGGACACATTGGTACGCAAAGAAGGCAAAGAGGCCTTCGAACAACGGATGGAGCTGGCGCAGCCGCTTTCCACTTTCCTGTTCGAAACCTTGATGCCACAGGTTGATCTGAGCAGCCCGGACGGCCGCGCCAAGCTGAGCACGCTGGCGCTACCGCTGATTACTCAGGTGCCGGGCGAAACGTTGCGCTTGTACCTGCGTCAACAGCTCGGCAGCAAGCTTGGCCTGCTCGATGACAGCCAGCTAGACAAGCTGATGCCCAAACAGGCTGAAAATGCGAATACCTATCAGGCGCCCCAGCTAAAACGCACAACCATGCGTATACTAATAGGGTTACTGGTACAAAATCCGCAGTTGGCTACACTTATCCCTTCACTCGAGGGATTGGAGCAGACCAAACAGGCCGGTTTACCGCTGTTTGTCGAGTTGGTGCAGACCTGTTTAGCTCAGCCAGGCCTGACTACCGGCCAGTTGTTGGAGCAGTATCGCGACAACAAATTGAGCCAGCAACTTGAAACCTTGGCGACATGGAACCATATGATCGTTGAGGAAAGGGTCGAACAGACCTTTTTGGACACCTTGGCCAGCCTATATGACTCGGTACTGGAGCAACGGCTGGAGACATTGATCGCCCAGGCCAGAACGCACGGCCTCAGCCCGGAAGAACGTGAAGAAGTCCGTTCTCTTAACCAAGTGCTAGCGAAGAAAAACTGAATACCTAAACGGCTTAAGTGCCGATAAATGCGAGGGCAGAGCCCTGCAATATGCCGCCACAGTGGGCCGCGGCAACAACAAAAACGCCCCAAATGCTATTGTTGGCGGTTTCGCCGACCGACACCAACCCCCAATACTCTGAAGTGTGGATACCGTCTTATGGAGCAAAACCCGCAGTCACAGCTAAAGCTACTTGTCACCCGTGGTAAGGAGCAAGGCTATCTGACCTATGCTGAGGTCAATGACCATCTGCCGGAAGATATCGTCGACTCCGACCAGATCGAAGACATCATCCAGATGATTAACGACATGGGCATCCAGGTGCTGGAAGAAGCACCGGACGCCGATGACCTGATGCTGGCCGAGAACACCACCGATACCGATGATGATGCGGCTGAAGCGGCTGCTCAAGTGTTGTCCAGCGTTGAGTCTGAAATTGGCCGTACCACCGACCCGGTGCGCATGTACATGCGTGAAATGGGGACCGTTGAACTGCTGACGCGCGAAGGCGAAATCGACATCGCCAAGCGTATTGAAGACGGCATCAACCAGGTTCAGTGCTCAGTTGCCGAGTACCCGGAAGCCATTACCTATTTGCTGGAGCAGTACGATCGCGTCGAAGCAGGCGAAGCTCGCCTGTCCGATCTGATCACCGGCTTCGTCGATCCTAATGCGGAAGAAGACATCGCTCCTACCGCAACGCACGTCGGTTCTGAGCTGTCGACCGAAGAGCAGAAAGATGACGAAGAAGAAGACGACGAAGACGAAGAAGAAGATGACAACAGCATCGATCCAGAGCTGGCTCGTCAGAAATTCGCCGATCTGCGCGATCAGTATGAAGCAACTCGTGTAGTCATCAAAAAGAACGGCCGCAGCCACGCCAGCGCAGCAGAAGAAATTCTGAAGCTGTCTGAAGTGTTCAAGCAGTTCCGCCTGGTGCCAAAACAGTTCGACTTCCTGGTCAACAGCATGCGCATCATGATGGACCGCGTTCGTACTCAAGAACGTATCATCATGAAACTGTGCGTTGAGCAGTGCAAAATGCCGAAGAAAAACTTCGTTACCCTGTTCTCCAGCAACGAAACCAGCGATACCTGGTTCGCAGCCGCACTGGCAATGGCCAAGCCATGGTCAGAAAAGCTGAAAGACGTCGCGGATGACGTCCAGCGCAGCCTGCAGAAACTGCGTCAGATCGAAGAAGAGACCGGCCTGACCATCGAGCAGGTGAAGGACATTAACCGTCGCATGTCTATCGGTGAAGCGAAAGCCCGCCGTGCGAAGAAAGAGATGGTTGAAGCCAACTTGCGTCTGGTTATTTCTATCGCCAAGAAATACACCAACCGCGGTCTGCAGTTCCTGGATCTGATCCAGGAAGGCAACATCGGTCTGATGAAAGCGGTAGACAAGTTTGAATACCGTCGTGGTTATAAGTTCTCTACTTACGCCACCTGGTGGATCCGTCAGGCTATCACCCGTTCTATCGCCGACCAGGCGCGTACCATCCGTATTCCGGTGCATATGATTGAGACCATCAACAAACTCAACCGTATTTCGCGCCAGATGCTGCAAGAGATGGGCCGCGAACCGACGCCGGAAGAGCTGGCTGAACGCATGCTGATGCCGGAAGACAAAATCCGCAAAGTGCTGAAGATCGCCAAAGAGCCGATCTCCATGGAAACGCCGATCGGTGATGATGAAGATTCACATCTGGGCGATTTCATCGAGGATACCACCCTCGAGCTGCCGCTGGATTCTGCTACCTCAGAGAGCCTGCGCTCTGCCACGCACGACGTCCTGGCTGGCCTGACCGCCCGTGAAGCGAAAGTGCTGCGTATGCGTTTCGGTATCGATATGAACACCGACCATACGCTGGAAGAAGTGGGCAAACAGTTCGACGTTACCCGTGAGCGTATTCGTCAGATCGAAGCCAAAGCGCTGCGTAAACTGCGTCACCCAAGCCGTTCCGAAGTGCTGCGTAGCTTCCTGGACGACTAAGGTTTAGCTGCTCGCAAAAAACCCCGGCTTGCCGGGGTTTTTTATTGCCTAAAATCCATCGGGCTTATTTCAATGCCAGGAACAGCTCGCGATAGCTCTCCGTAAGCTGCTCCAGCGTGGCACGGTTCAATCCGCTGGGGTTCGGCAGCACCCACACCTCAGTTTTACCGATCGTCATTTCCTGACGTCCCCAGGACGCATTACGTACCCCGAAGGCACTGCTGAACGCCTGCTTGCCCAAAATCGCCAGCGCACGCGGCTGGTAGCGCAGGATTTTTTCCTTTAATGCCTCACCACCGCTGAGCAACTCCTCACGCGTCACCTCACTGGCCGCCACCGTGGGCCGCGCCACCAACGCAGTAATACCACAACCGGTATCCTGCAGCTGTTGCCATTGCTCCGGCGCTAACTGAGTGTCGGTAAAGCCCGCCTGATGCACCACCTTCCAGAAGCGGTTACTGCCGTTAGCAAAGGGGTAGCCCTGGTGGGCCGAGGACAGGCCGGGGTTGATACCGCAAAACACGACCCGCAGGTTGGGTGCCAGGAGTTCCATAGGGTTTGAGAGTCCATTAAAGGGATTTACAGCGGTTATCGCAAAATCCGCCAGTAATTACAACAGGCTAGAACTGCGCAGAAAAGCAACATACAGATGGTTAACAGTAGACCTGCGCCGGAGGATTACCGTATAATCTCGCCGCTTGGCCCCTTAGCTCAGTTGGTTAGAGCACGCGACTCATAATCGCTTGGTCACTGGTTCAAGTCCAGTAGGGGCCACCAAATTTTCGCTGATATAACAGCATATTAAGCCACTTCTAACGAGGTGGCTTTTTTGTTTTTTGCCTCCATAGAGTGTCATGCATGATTTTGCAGGACACCACGATTGACCGGCTCCCATTGCTTAATACACCCCAGATGTTAGTAATGTTCCAGCCTGGTAAGCGAATTCCCAGATACCCTATCGGTGTGTTGGGCGACAAGCGCAATACATTGTTGGGCAGAACTTCACTGAAGTTTAGGTCGATGAATGGCTGATAAATATTGAGGGAAAAACAAGCGTCCGAACGTTGAGCAGAATCCCAGTCAAAAAACTACGAGTCAGCGATGGTAAGATAGCTTTCGATTATTCGATTGACGATATAGCAATTATCGGAAAAGTTGTATTAACCATTAAATAAGACAGGGAGTTACCATGATTGACTACAAAACAGCCTCTAAAGATCAGCTAAAAGCAGAAATGAAGCGCCTGGCATCGGTTGTTTCCGATGTATCTTTTGGCACTAAAAAAGAGTTCTTTCACCTTCCTGAAATTCTCAACGTTGGAGAAACACCGCTGGCCATCGCAAGCGGGCAAATGGATGGGAACACCTGGCTCATCACCCTCACCAATAAACGCGTAATTTTTCTTGATAAAGGAATGTTCTTCGGCGTTAAACAGGTTGATGTAAATCTGCAAAACATCGTCAGCGTAGGGGGTAAAACGGGCTTACTATTTGGTGAGATCACTATCTCAACAAGTGGCCAAAACTACACCATCAAAAACGTGATAAAAGCTTCCGTTATTCCTTTTACAAATTTAGTAAATGAAACACGCAATAATGCTGCTCAGTCTACGCAGACCAATCCTCAACCAGTAGCGGTAAATCAAGATGATGTCATCGCGAAAATTGAGCGTTTGGCAAAGCTCAAAGCAGATGGTGTTCTGACGGATGAAGAGTTCCAACAGCAAAAACAGCTCATTCTTAACGGATAAGCAATGCCAGCCACCTTCCTGAAGGTGGTTTTTTTGTTTCCGCCCGCTAGCCTAATCAGGCGCCACCGTTCTGCCGCTGGTGCGCCAGCTGTTCAGCACGCAGCAGGATTTCCTGCAGGTCGTCTTCGTCGATATCAAACAGTTCGCCCTGCATCAGTGCCTGATGCAAGTCGGCGCGGGTAATAGACACCGCATCGATCGGCAGATTGGCTGGTTTGGCCTCGGCGGAGGCCAGGGGATGCGGGTAGCGTCGACCGGCCAGGTTATTGAAGATAATCGCCAACACCGCCAATAACACCGAGTTCAGCAACACCGGATACAGCACGAAGCTATAACCCAATTGGTGAATGCCCGGCCCACCGAGGATCGCAGTCAGCGCGACTGCGCCACCGGGAGGATGCAGACAACGCAGTTTGAACATTAACCCAATCGCCAATGCCGCAGCCACCCCACAGGCCAGGCCGGGATCGGCTATCAGCAGGCCGGTGCTGACCCCCACCGCGGCGGCCGACATATTGCCACCAACAATAGACCATGGCTGCGCCAGCGGACTGTTCGGCACGCCAAAAAGCAGCACGGCAGATGCCCCCATCGGCGCGATAAACCACAGGTTCACCTCACCCAGTACAAAATGGCTGATCCAGCCGGCAATCATCAGCCCCAACCCGGCGCCAACGCTGGAAAGAAATATCTCTTTTTTGCCTACGGCCAAGGGGTGCGGCCACAAACGTGCACACCCCAGTTTCAAACTCTCTATCCACTGCTGCTTCATGTTACTTCACGCTGCCAAACTCAACTTAATGGCAACAAATATATCACAGCGTCGGCAACCCTCGCCCGTAGCACGGCTCACCGTTGAAATAACTTTCTGTTAACAGATTGATCTTTAGCCACTGCTCGTCAATTATCAAAGTTCGCAGCCCTTTGCCTTGAGGAAAACCCAATGTCTCAGCCGATTGTCGAACTCTATACCGATGCCAACTTTTTCAGCCCCTATGCCATGTCGGCGTTTATTACCCTGACGGAGAAAGGCATTCCCTTCACCGTTAAGCCGGTCGACCTGTCACAAGGGGAAAACAAAGCGGCAAGCTACACAGCGCTGTCATTGACACGTAGAGTCCCTACGCTGGTGGTCGGCGAGTTTCAACTCTCGGAGTCCTCGGCCATTGATGAATATCTCGATGAGATCCACCCGGCCCATCCGGTGTATCCGCGCGACGTGAAACAACGCGCCAAGGCCCGGGAAGTCCAGGCATGGCTACGCAGCGATCTGCAGGGCCTGCGCGCCGAACGCTCTACCGAGGCCGTTTTCGGCAAGGGCAAGTTTCCCCCGCTGTCCGCCGCCGCACAGGCTGACGCCAACAAGCTGATCGCCGCCGTCGAAAAACTGCTGAGTCACGGCCAGGATAATTTGTTCAGGGAATGGTGCATTGCCGATACGGATCTGGCGTTGATGCTCAATCGGCTGGTGATACACGGTGATGCGGTGCCGGAAAACATTCGCCACTATGCGCAAAAACAGTGGCAACGTCCTTCGGTGCAGGCCTGGTTGGCGCTGCCGGAGAAAATGCGCGGGTAAAAAACCGGCGGCCACGACGCCGCCGTTCTCAATTATCGAGAAACAACATCACTTCTTGAGGGAAGGCAATTCACCATCCAGAGGGCAGATAGCCGAACAACGACGCAATGGCGTACACCGCACTGCCCAGATACAGCAGCACAATGCAAATCTGTAACAGCGGGTGAGTGATCCAGCTGCACTGCCAGCGTGGCGTCTGGTCACCGTGCTTGCGCGCCCCGCGCAGGATCAGCATCGGCATAATCGACAGGATCACCCCGCTGAATACCCCGGCGAAATACAGTGCGTTAACGAATGACACCAGCCCGCTGTAAGCCAGCACGAAGGGGGGCAACACCACCAGCATCAACACGCCGAAACGGCGCAGCGGCTGTTCGTCATTACCCAGTCTGAACTGGTCGAAAATATTGGTCAGGAAGCTGCCGCCCAATCCCCAGTAAGAGGTCAGCATCGCGCACAGGGCGAAGATATTTGCGGAGAAGAACGCCCATTGCCCCAATGCCTGGCCCCAGGAAATGGTCGCCACGTCAGAAATGCCATCCAATCCACTGAGGGCAATGACCGACATCGGTACCGCCGCCAGCAACACAAAGGTCACCGCCATACCGACCATAATCGCCTTGGGCAGCTGCTCCGGTTTGTCCGAGAAACCGCGCGCCATTTCCGGCACGATATATTGCGCCGAGAAGCAGAACACCACCACGTTGAATACCGGCACCATAAAGCGCCAGTCACCGTCCAGCAGGTTGCGCATCTGGCTGGTATCTTTGAGCAGTGTGGCCGCCACCAAAGCGGTCAGCATCACTACCATGCCGATACTGATAAACTTTTCACCGCGGCCAATCGCCTTCAGCCCCAGGTACAACACCCCCGCCGCCGGTACGAAAAACAGCAGGCTGCCGATCGCCGGTGAGATACCAAACAGGGATTGCAGCAGTTTGCCGCTGCCGGTCATATAGGCGGTCAGCGCCCCGACGCTGTTAACGCAAACCGAGGCAAACATCAGCCAGGCACCGATACCGCCGACATAACGTTTCGCCAGCCCGCTTAATTGCAGGTGCGCACGGGTGCGCAGGGTGGATTCGGCGACATACAGCATGGTGATGGTGGTCAGGCTGCCGACCAGTACCAGCCAGAACAACAGCGGTAAAAAACCCGCCTTACTGGAGGCGTAAGCGATGGACAGCACGCCGGCACCAATATTGGTGCCGACAATCATCGCCACCCCTTCGAGGAAACTCAGTGATTTGGTGGGTGCAGGTGCTCGCACCCCGGCGGCAAGCGCCGGAGAAATAGAGGTATTTTCAGCAGACATACAGCATCCTTTGTCTCCCGGCAGCCCAGGCCACCGGGATCGGTTAATTTCCCGGTGGTTAACAGCTCACATCGATACACAGGTATTTCAACTCCAGATATTCTTCAATCCCGTAACGCGATCCTTCACGTCCGAGCCCTGACTGTTTCACGCCGCCAAACGGCGCGACTTCGTTGGAAATCAGTCCGGTATTGATGCCGACCATGCCGTACTCCAGCGCTTCCGGCACACGCCACTGACGCGAGGCGTTCTGCGTAAACAGATAGGCAGCCAGGCCGAATTCGGTATCGTTGGCCATGGCGATGGCTTCTGCCTCATCATGGAAACGGAACAGCGGCGCTACCGGGCCAAAGGTTTCTTCTTTGGCGAAACGCATTTTCTGCGTCACGCCGGTCACGACCGTTGGCTGGAAGAAGGTACGCCCCAGCGCGTGTGGCTGACCGCCAATAGCAATCTGCGCCCCCTTGATCAACGCATCGTCGATGTGACTCTGCACTTTTTCCACCGCGTCCTGGTCGATCAGTGGCCCCTGAGTGGTGCCCTCCTGGCTGCCGTCGCCGACTTTCAGCTGTTCAACCGCCGCCACCAGTTTGTCCACCAGTCGGTCATAAATGCCGTCCTGCACGTAGATACGATTGGCGCAGACGCAGGTCTGGCCGCTGTTGCGGAATTTGGAGGCCATAATGCCAGCGACTGCCGCGTCCAGGTTGGCGTCATCGAAGACGATCACCGGCGCATTGCCGCCCAGTTCCAGCGACAGTTTTTTGATGGTTGGCGCGCACTGCGCCATCAGAATGCGGCCGACCTCGGTCGAACCGGTAAAGCTCAACTTGCGCACCACCGGGCTGTCGCACAGCACCTTGCCCACCTGAGCGGCATCACCGGTGACAATCTGCAAAACGCCCGCCGGAATGCCGGCATCCTGCGCCAGCTTGCCCAACGCCAGCGCGGTCAGTGGCGTTTGTTCGGCCGGTTTAACGATAATCGCGCAGCCGGCCGCCAGCGCCGGTGCCACCTTGCGGGTGATCATCGCCGCCGGGAAGTTCCAGGGGGTGATCGCCGCACAAACGCCAATGGGTTGCTTGACCACCACCAGACGCTGTGAGGCCAGCGGCGCCTGCAATACTGCACCGTCGACCCGTTTGGCCTCTTCGGCAAACCAGGTGATAAACGACGCGGCATAGGCCACTTCACCACGCGCTTCCGCCAATGACTTGCCCTGTTCAGCGGTCATCAGCTGCGCCAAATCTTCCTGGGCCACCATTATCTTGTCGGCCCAGGCCAACAGCAGGGTGGACCGTTGCTTGGCGGTCAGTTGCTTCCAGCCTTGCTGCGCCACCTGCGCCGCGTTAATCGCCTGTTGGGTTTCTTCACCGCTGACCAGCGGAATACTGGCCAGTTCGACGCCGGTCGCCGGGTTGATCACCACTTCACGTTTGCCGCTCAGCGCATCACACCACTCACCGTTAATCAGACACTGGCTGCGCAGCAGCTCGGGATTATTCAATTTCATTGCCACGCACTCCTTATTGGGCCAGCGCGCGGGAAAGAATACCCAGCGCCTTGGTGAACTGGTCTTCCGGAATGGTCAGCGGATACAGGAAACGGATCACGTTGCCGTTCACGCCGCAGCTCAGCAACAACAGGCCCTCTGCCAGCGCTTTCTGCTGCACCTGACGGGTAATCTCCGCCGAAGGCTTGCCGGTGGTTGGATCGTTGAACTCCACGGCCACCATCGAACCCTGCGCGCGGATATCCACGATCGCCGGGCTGGTCTGGCGCGCCTGCTGCAACACTTCCACCAGATGCTGGCCCAGGCGCTGCGAACGTTGGCACAGCTGCTCTTCTTCAATCACTTCCAACACCGCCAACGCGGCCGCCACCGCCAGTGGGTTACCGGCATAGGTACCGCCCAGCCCACCCGGAGCCGGGGCATCCATCACCTCGCTACGCCCTGCCACCGCCGACAGCGGCATACCGCCCGCCAGGCTTTTCGCCATGGTGATCAGATCGGGTTTCACACTGTAATGATCCATGGCAAACAGCTTGCCGGTACGGGCAAAGCCGGTCTGCACTTCATCAGCAATCAGCAGAATGCCGTGCTCGTCACACAGCGTGCGCAGCGCTTGCATAAACTCGGCCGGGGCGATGTTGAAACCGCCCTCGCCCTGCACCGGCTCCAGCACGATAGCCGCAACCTGCTTGGGATCGATATCCGCTTTAAAAATGCGTTCCAGGCTGTTCATCGCGTCTTCGGTGGTCACGCCGTACAACTCATTCGGGTACTGGCCGTGGAACACCGAGCCAGGGAATGGCCCAAAGCCCAGTTTGTAAGGTGCCACTTTGCCGGTCAGCGCCATGGTCATGTAAGTACGGCCGTGGAAGCCGCCGCCAAAGGTGATAAGGCCCGGACGACCGGTATGAGCACGGGCAATTTTGACCGCGTTCTCTACCGCTTCGGCACCGGTGGTGAAGAAGGCGGTTTTACATGGGCCTTCAATTGGCGCGCGCTGATTAATGCGTTCCGCCAGCGTAACGTAGCTTTCGTAAGGAACAATTTGGTAAGCGGTGTGGGTGAAGGCCTTTAGTTGCTTTTCAATCGCGGCGATCACTTTCGGGTGACGGTGGCCGGTATTCAATACGGCAATACCCGAGGCGAAATCGATGACTTCATTGCCTTCGACATCCCACAGCGTGGCGTTCTCTGCACGCTCAGCGTAAAAACCGCACATGACACCCACCCCACGTGGGGTAGCATCCTGACGACGTTGGTTCAATTCTGCGTTTTTCATGTTGTTCTCTCCGATCGGTGCCATCTGTACGTTTCGTTCACATTTGTGAAACAATGACGTTTATTTACACAGGATGTGGCCCTATAATCGAGAGCCAGTTACGATTAATTGAGGGATCCAATTGCGCTCACTGAGTGGCGACCTGTTATTGCAACGTCTCGGCGAACAGCCGGAGGATAAGCTGCATAAGCGGCTCTATAATGCGATCCGCACCAGCATTCTGGACGGTAGCCTGCCGCCCTCCAGCCGCCTGCCCGCCTCACGCGATTTAGCGCAGGAGCTTAGCCTTTCACGTAACACCGTTTTAACCGTTTACGAACAATTGTTGGCAGAAGGATATGTTTTGGCACGCGCCGGAAGTGGCACATTCGTCGCCGAAACCGTGCCGGACAGTTGTTTATCCACTGCCAGCGCCCCTGCCGGCAGTGACGGGGAACAACGGCGTATTGAGCTGTCGGCCCGGGGTGCTGCTCTGTTGCATCACGCCAGCGCCAGCCCCAAACAATGGGGCGCGTTTATCCCCGGCGTACCCGATGTGAATGCCTTCCCTCATCAGTTATTCAGCAAGATCCAGGCACGTATTAGCCGTCGCCCTGCCCCGCAGAAACTGACCTACAGCAACCAGGGTGGCAGCCCGGAACTGCAACATGCGCTGGTGGATTATCTGCGCGTGGCGCGTTCGGTACGCTGCTCACCGGAGCAAATTCTGATTACCGAGGGCATCCATCAGGCAATAGATCTGGTGACGCGGCTGCTGTGCAATCCGGGCGACGACGCGTGGATTGAAGAGCCTGGCTATTGGGGGATCCGCAATATCCTGCGAATGAACGACGTGAATATCTGCCCGCTGGAGGTTGATGAGGCCGGTATGGTACCGCCGGAGCAACCTACCGCTGCACCACGGTTGATATTTGTCACTCCGTCGCACCAATATCCGCTGGGTTCGGTGATGAGTCTGGCACGGCGACAACGCTTGCTGGCACTGGCACGTAACGGCGGCAGTTGGATCGTTGAGGATGACTACGACAGTGAATTCCGCTTTTCCGGCCAGCCGATCCCGGCATTGCAGGGGCTGGAAGCCGACGCGCCGGTGATCTATATCGGCACCTTCAGTAAAACGCTGTACCCAGCGCTGCGGCTGGGTTACGTGGTGTTGCCAAAGCCGCTGGTCGCGGCATTGAAAACCGCCCATGCCGAGCTGTACCGCGGCGGTCATCTGCTGATCCAGACCGCATTGGCGCAGTTTATTCAGGAAGGTCACTACACCGCGCATATTCGTCGCATGCGGTTGCTGTATGCCCGCCGCCGGACATTTCTGACCGCATTGATCGAACAGCACCTGGGCAAACAGGCGTTGAGCGAGTTCAACAACAACGCCGGCCTGCACCTGATCCTTAACCTGCCGGACGAGGCGGACGACGTGGCGATCGCCGCCGCCGCCAACCAACGCGGCGTGCTGGTGCGGCCGCTGTCCCGCTACTACATGTTACCTAACCATCGCCGCGGCCTGCTGATGGGATTTGCCTGCGTGCCGGAAGAACAAATGGCCGCCGCCTTTACCCTGCTGTTGGAATGCATCCGTCCCTGAACGCGCTCTTCCATCAAAGGCTCTGCAATTGCCACCCTTCCTGCTGCCATTGCAAGCGATGAGTTAATTTCAATGCCTGCAAAAACGCCTCATCATGGGAGACCACCAGCATCGCGCCGGGAAAACTGGCCAATGCGGCCTCGATCGCCAGTGACGATGCGAGATCCAGGTGGTTGGTCGGTTCATCCAGCAACAGCAACTGCGCCGGTTCCTGCCGCCACAGCATGCAAGCCAGCGCCGCTTTCAGCCGTTCCCCCCCACTCAGCGCCGCCAGGGGCAACAGTACGCGCTCGGCGTTTAGCTGCAACTGCGCCAACTGGCTGCGCATCCTGCCCTCATTGAGCGGCGAATCCTGCAGGCCAAGATGCTCAACCACCGAAAGCGACAGATCGAGCTGCGAAAGGTTTTGATCAAGATAAGCCGTCGATAGCGAGCAATGGCAACAACCGGCTCTGGCGGCCAACTGCCCCAGGATCACCTTCAGCAAGGTCGTTTTACCGCAGCCGTTCGGGCCGGTTAACGCCACGCGCATCGGGCCATCGATGCGTAAATCCAGCGGCGGCATAGCGATAAAGGGCAGTTGCAGCTGTTCCAGCACCAGTACCTGTTTGCCCGCCGCCACCGCGCTGCCCGGCAGGGTCAGCATCACCGGGCTGTCTTCTTCCACCCGCTGCCAGGCTTCATGCACTGCGGCATCGAGGGAGCCTTTCTGCTCCTGATGCTGCTTGCGCAGCGTACCCAGGCTCTCTTTGGCCGCCGCCTTGTAGGCCACCCGCTCAAAAGAGGCGATGTTCAGCGTATCGACGGCTTTTAGCGTCTGCGCGGAACGCCGTTGGCTGATGTCATGCTCTTTCTGCTGCCGGGCGCGGGTGCGCCGACGTTCCTGACGCGCATGTTCCAGCCCGGCACGCGCAGCCTGCTGCTCCAGGTCACGCTGGCGGCGATAATCCTGGTAATTACCGCCGTAGCTGTGCAATGCAGCGGGGGTCAGTTCGACAATACGCTGCATGCGCGCCAGCAGTTGCCGATCGTGGCTGGCAACCAGCAAACCGCCACGCCAGCTTTCCAACTGCTGATACAGCCAGTCGCGAGCGCGGGTATCAAGGTGGTTGGTCGGTTCGTCCAGTAGCAGGAAGTCCGCCCCACCCAGCATCGCCCCGCACAAGGCGGCACGCATCCGTTCACCACCGCTAAGATCGCTCGCTGGCCGCTTCGGATCAAATACCGGCAGCCCGGCAGCGCTAAAAGCCGCCTGCAGACGATCGCTGAGATCCCACTGCCCTTCCAGACGATCGATATCTTCCGCTTGCGGCCGCCCCTGCTCAAGACGGGCCAAAGCGGCAAAGATCTCGCCGTAGCCGAGCAGCTGCGCCAGCGTGGTCTGGGGAACGATATCCGGCTGCTGCGCCACGTAGGCCAGTGAAGCATGAGATTCAACATGGCCGCTACCCGGCAAATCCAGCCCGGCAATCAGCCGTAGCAGACGAGTTTTGCCGACGCCGTTACGCCCAACCAGGCCACAGTGTTGTTGATCGAAAGTCAGATCCAGCGGGCCGAACAGCGTTTCGCCGTCAGAAAACTGGCAGGTCAGTTGATGTAAAACGAGATAAGGGGGCTGCGTAAAATGAGCCATAAGCACTCCTGAATGAGATCAAAACATCCCCACAAGGCACCGATGTGCGCAACGTGGGACAAGATATCAGCAGGCGTGTGTGTTCATTTTCGGTAATGGCTCCGCAGAGAGAAGGAATTTCAACGCGCAAATGCTAACCGATTTGCTGTTCACTATGCAAACAGCAAGAAAGATTCATGACATCTATCACATTCAGCGCAATGCAGATTCCCAACGGCAGTGACAACGGCTAGATTTATCTCATCCGACCACTTGGTCGCACATAATAATAACGATGAAAGACGCGATGGAGACTGCAATGAGCAACTACCCACACCTGCTGGCGCCGCTGGATCTCGGCTTCACTACCCTGAAAAATCGGGTGCTGATGGGATCGATGCACACCGGCCTGGAAGAACTGCCCAATGGCCCCGAACGTATGGCCGCTTTCTATGCCGAGCGCGCAGCGGCTGGCGTAGCGCTGATCGTCACCGGCGGTATCGCCCCCAATGAAAAAGGCGTGGTGTATCGCGGCGGTTCTACCCTAAGCCAGCCGCAGCAGGTCAGCCACCACCGTATCGTCACCGAGGCCGTCCATCAGGCCGGCGGTAAAATTGCGCTGCAGATCCTGCACGCCGGTCGCTACAGTTATCAGCCGCAGCCGGTCGCGCCCTCCGCGCTGCAGGCACCGATCAACCCCTTCGCCCCCACTGCGATGAGCGAGGCGGAGATCATGCAGACCATCGCCGACTTCGCCCAGTGTGCGGCACTGGCGCAACAGGCCGGTTACGATGGCGTCGAGGTAATGGGTTCCGAAGGTTATCTGATCAACCAATTTCTGGTGTCGCGCACCAACCAGCGTGACGACCAATGGGGCGGCAGCTTCAGCAACCGCATGCGTTTTGCCGTGGAGATCGTCCGGGCCGTGCGGCAGGCCGTCGGCAGCGACTTCATTCTGATTTACCGTCTTTCGATGCTGGATCTGGTGGAGGACGGTTCCAGCTGGCAGGAGATCGAGCAGTTGGCGCTGGCGGTTGAGCAGGCGGGCGCAACGATTATCAACACCGGCATCGGCTGGCATGAGGCGCGTATTCCGACCATCGCCACCATGGTGCCACGCGCCGGTTTCAGTTGGGTGACCCGTAAACTGATGGGCAAAGTGCGCATTCCGCTGATCACCACCAACCGCATTAACGATCCGGCGGTAGCGGAGCAAGTGCTGGCAGACGGCTGCGCCGATATGGTGTCGATGGCCCGTCCGTTCCTGGCCGACGCTGCCTTTGTGCAAAAAGCCGCCGAAGGCCGCGCCGACGAGATCAATACCTGTATTGGCTGTAACCAAGCCTGCCTCGACCAGATTTTTGAAGGCAAACTCACCTCTTGCCTGGTTAATCCACGTGCCTGCCGCGAAACCGAAATGCCACTGGTCGCAGCAGAAAAACCGAAGAAACTGGCGGTGATCGGCGCCGGGCCTGCCGGGCTGGCCTTTGCCACCACCGCCGCCAGCCGTGGCCACCGGGTGACGCTGTTTGACGCCGCCGATCAGATTGGCGGCCAGTTCAATATTGCCAAACAGATCCCCGGCAAAGAGGAATTCCATGAAACCCTGCGCTACTTCCGCCGCCAACTGGCACTGCTGGAGGTAACGCTAAAACTGGGCAGTTGGGTGAAGGCAGCCGATTTGGCGGAATTTGACGAAGTGATCCTCGCCTGCGGCATCGTGCCGCGTACCCCGGAGATCCCCGGCATCGATAACGCCAGAGTCTTGACCTATCTGGACGTGCTACGCGACAAAAAACCGGTCGGCCAGCGGGTAGCGATTATCGGTGCCGGCGGCATTGGCTTCGATACCGCCGAGTACCTCAGCCAGCACGGCGTGTCGAGCAGCCTGGATCAGACCGAGTTTAACCGTGAATGGGGCATCGACGGCCAGCTTAACCATCGCGGCGGTCTGGCAGCCGAAGGGCCTGTAGCTACGCACGCAGCCCGGCAGATTTATCTGCTGCAACGCAAGACCAGCAAAGTGGGCGAAGGCCTGGGGAAAACCACCGGTTGGATCCACCGCACCAGTCTGGCGATGCGCGGCGTGAAAATGCTCAACAGCGTGAATTATCAACGCATTGATGATAAAGGCCTGCATATTTCACGAGCCGAACAGGAAAGTTGCCTGCCGGTAGACACGGTGATTATCTGCGCCGGGCAGGAACCGCGCCGCGAGCTGCAACAGCCGCTGCTGGAGATGGGCAAAACGGTGCATTTGATTGGTGGAGCGGACGTCGCCGCCGAGCTCGATGCCCGCCGCGCTATCGATCAGGGCACGCGGCTGGCGATGGCGTTATAAAAAATTGCCATTATAGTAGCAAAAAATGCCTGTATATGACCTTAATTGCTATAATAGTAGCAATTAAGGTCGTCATAGGTGCACCATGATTTCCCTACATACTCCCTACGATACGCAACTCGCCCTGCAGGATTACCTGAGGCAATTGCGTAAACACCGTAAATTATCCGTCGCCGCCTTGGCTAAAATTTCTGGCGTCCCCAATAGTACCATCCGCAAGTTTGAAGCCGACGGCAATATCTCATTGCGTCAGTTCCTGATGCTCTATGACGCTCTTGGCAATCTGAATGAACTTCATCAACTGACCAAAACCCACCATAGACCGCAAACTATCGAGGAGGTATTGAAAAATGCTTGATATCCCTCTGCTGGTAAAACGTCGCCTGAGCGATGGCTATGTACAAAATGTGGGGCAACTGGCAGAAAATGCCACCGGTGTTTATTTCCGTTACGACGAAAGCTATTTAGCCTCACATCAGAGTTCACTTTCCCCCTTCAATTTGCCCTGGGATAACTTTTTGCATCAGGCGCCAAAACAGCCACATTACGGGTTACAGGGCGTTTTTGCCGATAGCCTGCCGGACGGTTGGGGGCTTTATTTGATGGACCGGGTATTTCGACAAAATGGTTACAACCCCAGAACAATTAGCGTATTGGAAAGGTTGGCCTTCACCGGTGAACGTGGGTTTGGTGCTTTGTTTTATGAACCTGACTTGCCATTCTCCCAGCAGGAGAATAATCAAGAGTTAACCTTGATAACACTGGGGAATGAGGCCGTTAAGGAGTTTGAAGGGACGGAATCGCACCTGATTGCTCATTTGATGGATGCCGGGGGATCGGGGGGCGCACGGCCAAAATTAAGCGTCACTCGCTTAGCTGATGGTACTTTTTCCAGCCAACAGGATGCTGTCGGCAAGAAGCTTTTGGTAAAGCTAACTTCCGAGAAATTTGCCCTTGGGCATCGTGAAAGCCAGATCGAATACGTTTATATGATGATGGCGCGGCAAGCCGGTATTGAAGTCGCAGACTTTACTTTGATCGATATCGGCAAAGACCGTCATTGGCTTCAGCAAGAACGCTTTGACTGCGTGGGCGACCATGGCCGTCGGCACATGATTTCTGCCAGCGGATTATTGGATGCCCCTTTTCGTGAACCTTCATTAGATTATGTCGACCTGATTAAAGCGACCCGAATACTCTGTGGTGTTGAAGAAGCTAAAAAGCTACTACGCCGGGCCCTGTTCAATTATCTGACGGTGAATCAGGATGACCATGCCAAAAACTTTGCCTTTCTGGCGGATGATCACGACAGTTGGCGGCTATCCCCCTGCTATGACATCGTTTATAGCCCATCGCCTTATGGTGGACATATGACGGCTTTTAACGGTAACGGTTCGCAAATTACCGCATCGGCCATGGCGATGATGGCTGGGCAGGCTGGGTTGGCCAATGCCAAAGCCGCAATGAAAATAGCCGAGGAGATTTACAGCGTGGCAAGCAATTTCCAACAACAGGCTAATGCGGTTGGTATACCAACCGCATTAGCCAAGGAAATTCAAAGAGATATTAATGATAAATGGCAAACCTTACGGGGCGCCAATCAGTAACGTGCGCCGGATTTCACCGCTTTGAGGATCACGAACTTCTTGTTGGAAGCGATCAGGGTGCAGTTGCCGAACAAACGTTTCAGCTTCTGGTGGTAATCCAGATGGCGGTTGCCGACAATGCGCAGCTCGCCACCCACCTGCAGGCAACGCTTGGCATCACAGAACATCTGCCAGGCGGTGTGATCGGTGATGGCATGCTGCTGGTGGAACGGTGGGTTACACAGTACCGCCTGCACGCTTTCACGTTCAATCCCCGCCAGCGAGTTGTTCACTTCAAACTGACAACGATCCATATCCTGCGGCAGGTTATGTTCCACGTTCAGTTCGCTGGAGGCCACCGCCATATAAGACTCATCAACAAAGCTCACCTGCGCCTGCGGGTTCTGCATCAATGCGGCCATGCCGATGATACCGTTACCGCAACCCAGATCGATGATGTGGCCTTCAATGTCATGCGGCAGGTGATCCAGGAACAGGCGCGCGCCAATATCCAGGTTGCTGCGTGAGAACACGTTAGCATGGTTGTGGATCACCCAATCGGTGCCGTCGAGCACCCAGTTGGTGGTTACCGGCGCTGCCGGTGGCACGATGTCTGCGACTTCACAGTGGATCAACCGCGCTTTCTTCCATGCCAGGCTGGTGCGAGTGGGGCCGAGCACCTTTTCAAACAGCTGCATGGTTGAGGTATGCACGTCGCGCGCTTTGGCCCCGGCGATGATCACCGTGTCTGGTGCCACTACATCGCGCAGCGCACGCAGTTGCTGCTCCAGCAGTGCCAACGCTTTAGGAATGCGGATCAGCACCACCGCCGGTGACGCCGGCAATTCGGCCAGGGTGTCCAGCAGCGTAACCTGCTCCGGATCCAATTCATTGAGCTTCAGATTATGGCGCGTGGCCAACTGGCTCATATAGGAATCGCTGATGCTGTAAGGCTGGTGACCGTGCAGTGCGCAGGCCAGGGTGCCGAAGTTGTCGTTGAAAATCAGCACCGGACGATCGCCAATGTTTACATTTTCAAGCTGTTGCAGCAGATATTCATCCGCCGCTTCCCACGCCTGTAGTTGGGTGGATTCTTCCTGTTGGGGATAACGTTCCAGCTCAAGTTGCTGTGTTCCCAGATCGAGTTGGCTCATTGCCCCTCCTGACTGATAAAATTTGGGCTGTTTATCCCCTAAAAACGTCCGCCAGTAAAATGTTTTTTCGGATAAATTGCGCATTCACTCGCATAGCGGAAAGCCAAACCCGCTTTTCGCCGCTGATAGCTATAGCATTCCTTCCGCTTAATCTGTATTGAGCAATTTTTAATCCGACGCAATGTAACTTTAAATGTTACACTCATTGACCCAATGGAATGGGGAAGGAAATGATTTCGTCTTTCCGAGACAAATATTTGGCGCAATTCTATCAGGAGGGTCGACACGATCGTTTGATTCCTTCGACCATTGAACGCCAACTAGCCAGAAAACTCGATATGCTGGCCGCCGCTGAAAAAGAGTGTGATTTACATAATCCGACCGGCAATTACTACAAACGCCTGTCCGGCACCTTTCAAGGTTGGTCCAGTATGCGGGTTAATATTCAATGGCGCTTAATGTTCCGCTGGCGCAATGATGCCGCCGAGCAGATTTACCTGGACCCACATCAAGATACCTAGGCAACGGAGAATATATGTTAGAGACCACAAGCCGAAAACCCACTACGGTGGGGGAAGTGCTGCAAGAAGAGTACTTAACACCGCTGGGTATCGGCCAGGAGGATCTGGCCAAGGTCTTGGGCGTCACTCGCGCTACGGTAAACCGCTTATGCAATGGGCATCGCCGTCTCAGCGTTGCGGAGGCCAACCTGTTTGCCGATCTTTTTGAAACCACGGCAGACTTTTGGCTAAACCTGCAGGCGGCCCACGATCGCTGGGAAGCCCGACAGGCGAATATACAGCGCGAGCGACTGCGCCCGATTATGGAAATACTGGGGCGTAATATTACTCATGCGTGAAATCGAACTGACTTACCTGCAGGGTTACTCTGATCATCTGCAAAGCCAGGTGCAACAGTTGATCGACCAGCAACGCCTGGGTGAGGTGCTGTTACAGCGCTATCCGCAGGTGCACGACTGCACCACCGACAAGTCGCTTTATCAGTTTACTGTCGATCTGAAAAACCAGTACCTGCGCAACGCCCAGCCGCTGAGCAAGGTGGCCTACGACGGTAAAATCCAGGTGATGAAACATGCGCTCGGCATGCACACCGCCATTTCCCGCGTGCAGGGTGGCAAGCTGAAGGCCAAGGCGGAAATCCGCGTGGCGACAGTATTCAAGCTGGCACCGGAGCCGTTTCTGCGCATGATCGTGGTGCATGAACTGGCGCACCTGAAAGAAAAAGACCACAACAAGGCTTTCTACAGCCTGTGTTGCCATATGGAGCCCAACTACCACCAACTGGAGTTCGATACCCGGTTGTATCTGACCCACCTGTCGGTGTTTGGCAATCTGTATACCTGACGAGTCCCTGTGATACTCTGATTTCTTACGTCTGGGAACCGGAGAACTCTATGATTCGCTTTGCCGTTGTTGGTACCAACTGGATTACGGAACGCTTTATCGACGCCGCTCACGAAAGCGGCAAGCTGAAGCTGACCGCCGTCTATTCGCGCAAGCTGGAACAGGCGCAGGCATTTGGTGCCAACTACCCCGTCAGTCTGTTTTTCGATTCCCTGGAGGCACTGGCCCAGTCAGACGCTATCGACGCGGTTTACATCGCCAGCCCCAATAGCCTGCACTTCCAGCAAGCGTTGCTGTTCCTCAGCCATAAAAAACACGTAATTTGCGAGAAGCCGCTGGTGTCCAACCTGCGCGAAGCCGAAAAGCTGGTGGCCTGTGCGCGCGAAAATCAGGTGGTGCTGTTCGAAGCCTTTAAAAGCGCCCACCTGCCCAATTTCCTGACCCTGCAGCAAACGCTGCCGAAAATCGGCCGGCTGCGCAAAGCCTTTATCAACTACTGCCAATACTCTTCACGCTACCCACGCTATCTTGCCGGTGAAAATCCAAACACCTTCAATCCACAGTTTTCCAACGGTTCAATTATGGACATTGGTTATTACTGCCTGGCCAGTGCCGTGGCGCTGTTTGGCGAGCCAAAATCGGTGATCGCCAGCGCCAGCTTGCTGGATACCGGCGTTGATGCGCACGGCACCGCCTGCCTCAACTACGGCGACTTCGATGTGACAATCTCCCATTCCAAGGTCAGCAACTCGGATATCCCGAGCGAGATCCAGGGCGAAGAAGGCACGCTGGTGATTGAGAAAATCTCGGAGTGTCAGGGCGTGGTGCTGACGCCACGCGGTGGCCAACGTCAGGATCTGAGCCAGCCGCAGCATATCAATACCATGCTATACGAAGCGCAAGTGTTCGCCGGACTGGTGGAGAAACGGCAGGTTGAACACCCGGGGCTGGAAAACTCGCTGATTATCGCCCGCCTGCTGACCGAAATCCGCCGCCAGACCGGCGTAGTGTTTCCTGCCGACGGAGAATGAGATGAAACCGTTATTACTGATGCAAACCGGCGACGCACCGGAAGTTATCCGCAACGAAAAAGCTAATTTCGACGGTATGTTCCTGCAACAGGGGAATATCGACGCCGATCGCGTACAGATCGTGCACCTACCCGCCGGCCAACAGCCGCTGCCGCCGCAACACTACTCTGGCGTGGTGATCACCGGTTCACCGGCGATGGTCACCGAGCAACTGCCATGGAGCGAACAGGCCGCAGAATGGCTGCGTCAGGCGATGCTGATCAAACTGCCGATTTTTGGCGCCTGCTACGGTCATCAGTTGCTGGCCTATGCGCTTGGCGGGGAAGTTGGCTATCACCCGCAGGGTATGGAGGTCGGCACACTGGATATCGAACTGTTGCCCGCCGCCGCCCATGACCGGCGGATGGCGATGCTGCCGCCGCGCTTCAAGGCCAATCTGATCCACTCGCAGAGCGTATTAACGCCCCCTGCCGGTGCCGTCGTACTGGCACGTTCACAGCAGGATGCTTTTCAGATCCTCAGTTATGGCGATAACGTGCTGACCACCCAGTTCCACCCAGAGTTTAATGGCGCGGTGATGCACCAGTATCTGAGCTGGCTCGGCGAGCTGTATCCACAGCAACAGGCGGAGTATCAGCTTAAGCAACAGCAGGTTAGCGACACGCCCTTCAGCCGGCTGCTGCTGCAAGGGTTTGTCGTCAGCCTGGGGGCACAAAAAGCCCTGGCCGGGTAACGCAATAAACGTTGACCGCTGACACATTTTGCATTACTTTCTGCCGTGCAAAGGGGAGTAACTTCATTGCCGGTTAATCGTCATTACGGTGCGCAAGCACCCGGTTACCGGGCAACCTGATGTCAGGGAGCACCAAGGTGCACCTTCATCAACGTTGTAAGTGAGACCTTGCCGGAAGGCGAGGTTTGCTTGCAGCGTTCATAAGAGCGGCTAGCGTCTTCCGACGTTGGCCGTTTTTGTTTTTGAAGGATACCACTGATGATGAATACCGTTGGCACACCTTGGTTATGGGGCAGCTTTGCCGCCATCATAGTTGTGATGCTCGCAATTGACCTGCTGCTGCAGGGCCGCAAAGGCGCACATACCATGACGCTGAAGCAGGCCGCCAGTTGGTCGCTGGTGTGGGTCAGCCTTTCTCTGCTGTTCAACCTGGGTTTCTGGTACTACCTGAACCAAACCGCCGGGCGTGCCGTTGCCGATACTCAGGCGCTGGCCTTCCTCACCGGCTACCTGATCGAAAAAGCGCTGGCGGTTGATAACGTCTTTGTCTGGCTGATGCTGTTCAGCTACTTTGCCGTGCCGGCAAACCTGCAACGCCGGGTGCTGATTTTTGGCGTACTGGGCGCGATCGTACTGCGTACCATCATGATCTTCGCCGGTAGCTGGCTGGTGACCCAGTTCCAGTGGCTGCTGTACCTGTTCGGCGCTTTCCTGCTGTTTACCGGTATCAAGATGGCGCTGGCGAAGGAAGATGGCGCAGCAATTGGCGACAAGCCGCTGGTGAAATGGCTGCGCAGCCATCTGCGCATGACCGATAATCTGGAAGGTGAGCGCTTCTTCGTGCGCCGCAACGGCCTGCTGTTTGCTACACCGCTGGTGCTGGTGCTGATCCTGGTAGAACTGAGCGATGTGATCTTTGCGGTCGACAGCATCCCGGCGATCTTTGCCGTGACCACCGACCCGTTCATCGTCCTGACTTCTAACCTGTTTGCCATCATGGGGCTGCGCGCCATGTACTTCTTGCTGGCTAACGTGGCAGAACGCTTCTCGATGCTGAAATATGGCCTGTCGCTGATCCTGATGTTTATCGGCGTCAAAATGCTGATTATCGATTTATTCCACATTCCGATCGGTGTTTCGCTCGGTGTCGTCGCCAGTATCCTGACGCTGACGCTGTTGATCAACGCCTGGGTTAACCGCCGGAATGACCGCCTGGCGAATAATAAAGCACCATAATCTGTTATCCGGGGCGCTAGTCGCCCCGTGATTGTTTGGCAATTCGCCTAAAACGCCAAACGTTATTGCGATCACACAAATGTAACCAGTATGTTATCAAGAGTTGATCCGCCCTCAGAATTTCACCGCTGGCCCTTTCCAACCCCCCTGGTTTACTGAATACTGATTTGGCAAACACACCTGGTTACAGATTCAAATAAAAGTTGTCCGGCGAGGTTCCCGCCGAGATAAAGCTGTAAGCAACATCATCGGGAAGAAAAAGCACTATGCAAAAACTATTACAGAAGATCACTCAGGGCAGTCTGGTCAAACAAATCATGGTCGGCCTGGTGGCCGGTATTATCGTTGCGCTGGTCTCACCGGCAACGGCTTCGGCAGTCGGCTTGCTGGGCGCGCTGTTCGTTGGCGCACTGAAAGCAGTGGCTCCGGTATTGGTACTGGTGTTGGTAATGGCCTCAATCGCCAATCACAAGCACGGGCAGAAAACCAATATCCGGCCGATCCTGTTCCTCTACCTGCTGGGCACTTTCGCTGCGGCGCTGGTGGCGGTGGTACTCAGCTTTATGTTCCCGTCCAATCTGGCACTGGTAGCAGGCAATACCGACATCAACCCGCCGGGCGGTATTATTGAAGTGCTGAAAGGCCTGCTGTTGAGCGTGGTGGCCAACCCGTTCCAGGCGCTGATTAGCGCTAACTATATCGGTATTCTGGCCTGGGCTGTGGGCCTGGGGCTGGCACTACGCCACTCCTCTGACACCACCAAATCACTGATTAACGATCTGTCACATGCCGTCACCATGGTGGTGCGTGCAGTGATCCGCTGCGCCCCGCTCGGCATCTTCGGCCTGGTGGCTTCGACGCTGGCAGAAACCGGCTTCAGTGCGCTGTGGGGTTATGCCCAACTGCTGGTGGTGCTGATCGGCTGTATGTTGCTGGTGGCACTGGTGCTGAACCCGCTGATCGTTTACTGGAAAATCCGCCGCAATCCTTACCCGCTGGTGTTCGCCTGCCTGCGTGAAAGCGGCGTGACCGCGTTCTTCACCCGCAGCTCGGCCGCCAATATTCCGGTGAATATGGAGCTGTGCAAAAAGCTGAATCTGAACGAAGACACCTATTCGGTTTCTATCCCATTAGGCGCGACCATTAATATGGCCGGTGCGGCGATCACCATTACCGTACTGACGCTGGCGGCGGTGCATACTCTGGGGATCCCGGTTGACGTGCCGACCGCGCTGCTGCTGAGCATCGTGGCTGCCGTCTGCGCCTGCGGCGCTTCAGGTGTGGCTGGGGGGTCGCTGTTGCTGATCCCATTGGCGTGTAACATGTTCGGCATTCCGAACGACGTGGCCATGCAGGTGGTCGCCGTCGGCTTTATCATCGGCGTGCTGCAAGACTCCGCCGAGACCGCGCTGAACTCTTCTACCGACGTCCTGTTCACCGCAGCAGCTTGCCAGGCGGAAGACCAACGTTTGGCAGATGAAGATCCGCTGAAGGTACGTTAATTTCCAGGCTTACTCAAAAAGGCGCTCGTTATCGGGCGCCTTTTTTTGGTCTCGATAATACGGCCCTACAAGGTCACCCCGCTTTTAAAAATCGCCAACTCACGAAAATCATTCACTTCGTTACGTGCCGCCTGACCATTGGCAATCGCCACGATCAGGTCGACAAACTGTTCCAGCAGACTCTCCATCGGGGTGCCATGGATCAATCGACCTGCGTCAAAATCAATCCAGTGGGGTTTCTTCGCCGCCAGTTCGCTGTTGGTGGCCAGTTTCACCGTCGGAACAAAGCCGCCATAAGGCGTGCCGCGTCCGGTGCTGAACAACACCATATGGCAACCGGCCCCGGCCAGCGCGCTGGTTGCCACCGCGTCATTGCCTGGCGCACTGAGCAGGTTCAAGCCAGGCTGCCGCAAGCGTTCGCCATACTTGAGCACGTCCACCACCTGACTCTGCCCGGCTTTCTGCGTGCAGCCGAGGGATTTCTCCTCCAGCGTGGTAATGCCGCCGGCTTTGTTGCCCGGTGAAGGGTTTTCATAAATCGGCTGATTATGGGCGATGAAGTACTGTTTGAAGTCGTTCACCATGCTGACGGTCTTCTCGAAGGTCTCCCGATCGCGACAGCGGCTCATCAGGATCCGTTCGGCACCAAACATCTCCGGCACTTCGGTCAATACCGTGGTACCGCCGTTGGCGATCAGATAATCAGAAAAATGCCCCAGCAGTGGGTTGGCGGTAATGCCCGACAGACCGTCCGAACCACCACACTCCAGTCCGAACTTCAACTCGCTCAGCTTGCCCGGCTGGCGGCGATCGTCGCGCATCACCTGATACAGCGCATGCAACTGCTCCAGCCCGGCCTCGACCTCATCGTCCTGCTGCTGGCACACCATAAAGCGCACCCGTTGCTCATCGATAGCGCCCAGCGTACTGCGGAAGACATCCACCTGATTGTTCTCGCACCCGAGGCCAATCACCAACACCGCCCCGGCGTTCGGATGGCGCACCATGTTTTGCAGCATGGTGCGCGTGTTCTCGTGATCCTGACCCAGTTGCGAGCAACCAAACGGATGACTGAACAGGTGCACACCGTCGATCCCCTGCGCGTCCTGAGTTTCCTTCAGAAAACGCTGCTGGATTTGCCGGGCAATACCGTTGACACAGCCAACGGTCGGCACGATCCACAGCTCATTGCGGATCCCCACCTCCCCGCTGTTACGGCGGTAAAGCTGCACCTCACGATCCGCAGCCTGTGGCGGCAACGTCGGGAAAGCGGGTTGATACTGATAGCTGTCGAGATCGCTCAGGTTGGTTTTGGCATTTTGCGAGTGAATATGTTCACCCGGCGCTATGGCCTCCAGCGCATGGCCGATAGGCAAACCGTACTTGGTGATGGCCTCACCGACGGCAATCGGCTGCAGGGCAAACTTGTGCCCGCGCGTCACCGGTTGCATCAGATGAATAGTCTGCGTCTCCAGCGCCAGCGTTTCACCGGCGGCCAGATCGCGCAGCGCTACCGCAACATTATCCAGCGAATGAATTTTTACCATGCTTTGCATAAACCCACCTCGGGCAACGGCTACGCCAGTTCAATGGCAAAATAGTTTTTGGCATTGTCGAAGCAAATGTTTTTCACCATCTCACCCAGCAGGGTGATATCCGCCGGTGCCTCCCCGTTCTCCACCCAGCCACCAATCATCTGGCAAAGGATGCGGCGGAAGTATTCATGGCGGGTATAAGACAGGAAACTGCGGCTGTCGGTCAGCATGCCGACAAAACGGCTCAGCAGGCCCAGTTGCGCCAGCTGTGTCATCTGCCGCTGCATACCGTCTTTTTGATCGTTAAACCACCAGCCGGAGCCGAACTGCATTTTGCCCGGCGTGCCCTCGCCCTGGAAGTTGCCGACCATGGTGCCGATCACTTCGTTGTCGCGCGGGTTTAGGCAATACAGAATGGTTTTCGGCAGGCCGCCCTGACGTGACTGGGCGTCCAGCAGGCGAGAAAGCGGCTCCGCCAGCGGCCGGTCGTTAATCGAGTCGAAGCCGATATCCGGGCCGACGTTAGCCAGCATGAGGCTGTTATTATTACGCAGCGCGCCAATGTGATACTGCTGTACCCATTCGCGACGTTGATATTCAGCGGCCAGGAACAGCAGCACCGCGCTTTTGAACTGGGCGCTCTGCTCCGGCGTCGGTAGCTTGCCACTCAGGCGCGCCGTTAAAATCGCGTCCAATGTGCTTTCGTCCGCTTCGCCATACACCACCACGTCCAGCGCATGGTCAGCCACTTTGCAGCCATGGGCGGCAAAATGATCCATGCGTTTTTTCAACGCGTCACACAGCGCGCTAAAACGGCCAATATTGATATCCGCTGCCGCTTCCAGTTTTTGCAGGTAATCATTGAAACCCGGCGCGTCGATATTGAACGCCTTGTCCGGTCGCCAGCTTGGCAACACCTTGATATCGAAGCTAGTGTCAGCCGCAATCGCTTTATGGTGGCGCAAATCGTCGATCGGATCGTCGGTAGTACCAACCATCTTCACATTCATTTGCTGCATGATGCCACGCGCCCTGAAATCATCCTGCGCCAGCAAGGCGTTGCCGCGCTGCCAGATATCGTCCGCCGTCGTTGGGGAAAGCAGCGTGCCGGTAATCCCAAACGGACGACGCAGCTCCAGATGGGTCCAGTGGTACAGCGGGTTACCTATGGTGTGCGGCACGGTGGCGGCCCAGGCATCGAATTTTTCACGGTCACCGGCATCGCCGGTACACAGCCGTTCAGCCACGCCGTTGGTACGCATCGCCCGCCATTTATAGTGATCGCCCTTTAGCCAGATCTCATATAAATTTTTGAAGCGGGTGTTCTCGGCGATCTGCTCCGGCGGTAAATGACAGTGATAGTCAAAGATCGGCTGGTCTGCCGCATAGTCATGATACAAACGTCGGGCAAATTCGCTGCTCAACAGAAAATCTTCGCTTAAAAACGTCGCCATCTTTTTTGGCTCCTCACCTTGCTTGCCGTTCGGCACTGTGTCCAATGCGACAAAGTTATCACACCAATTTAACTGAGCGTCCAGCAAAATATCACTCTCTGCTTTAGCGCCATCGCCCATAAAAGGCCGTTAACCGGCAGTTTTACGGCAAAAAGCCGCCTGAATCGCATAATTATCCAGCAATCAGTATTGCCCAATTGAAAAATGGCTTTTGTGATATCACTCAACTTTTAAATCTGTATGACAAGTTATTGTCTCGCCACCCAGTCGTTCATGCGGCGGGAATACGTCGGTGACGGACAGGCCGGCGCAGAACAACGAAAAGGGGGGAGCCCCCTAAAACGCTGCCGCCATCTTGGCGCCACCTATTGAAGACTGGGAGATATTTTGGATGCGTAAAATTAAAGGGTTACGCTGGTACATGATTGGGCTGGTGACCGTTGGCACCGTGCTGGGCTACCTGACCCGTAACGCCATCGCCGTGGCGGCACCAACGCTGGAAGGCACCTTACATATCACCACGCAGCAATACTCATACATTGTCGCGGCCTACTCAGCCTGTTACACCCTGATGCAACCGGTGGCGGGATACGTACTGGACGTATTGGGTACCAAGGTGGGATATGCCATGTTCGCCATTCTGTGGGCGCTGTTTTGTATGGGCACCGCGCTCGCCAACAGTTGGGGCGGGCTGGCACTGGCACGCGGCGCTGTCGGCATGGCAGAGGCGGCGATGATCCCCGCCGGGCTCAAGGCCAGCAGCGAGTGGTTCCCGGCCAAAGAGCGTTCAATTGCCGTTGGCTACTTCAACGTCGGATCGTCGATCGGCGGCATGCTCGCTCCACCACTGGTGGTTTGGGCCATAGTGGCACACAGTTGGGAAATGGCATTTATCATCACCGGCGTACTGAGCCTGATCTGGGCCATCTGCTGGCTGATTTTCTATAAGCATCCGAAAGACCAGAAGAAACTCAGCAGTGAGGAACGCGATTACATCCTGGAGGGCCAGGAAGCGCAGCACCAAACCGACAACGCCAAGAAAATGTCCGCCTGGCAGATTGTGCGCAACCGCCAGTTCTGGGGCATCGCACTACCGCGTTTTCTGGCTGAGCCTGCCTGGGGCACCTTCAATGCCTGGATCCCGTTATTCATGTTCAAAGCCTATGGTTTTAACCTGAAAGAGATCGCCATGTTCGCCTGGATGCCGATGCTGTTCGCCGATCTCGGCTGCATCGTGGGTGGCTACCTGCCACCATTTTTCCAAAAGCACTTCAAGGTGAACCTGATCGTTTCACGCAAACTGGTGGTCACTATGGGTGCGGTGCTGATGATTGGCCCTGGCATGATCGGTTTGTTCACCAGCCCTTATGCAGCTATCGCGCTACTGTGCGTCGGTGGTTTTGCCCATCAGGCGCTGTCTGGCGCGCTGATTACCCTGTCTTCTGACGTGTTTGGTCGCAACGAAGTGGCCACCGCCAACGGCCTGACCGGCATGGCCGCCTGGACCGCCAGCACCATGTTTGCCCTGGTGGTCGGTGCATTGGCCGATACCCTGGGCTTCAGCCCGCTGTTCGCCGCGCTGTCGGTATTCGATATTCTCGGTGCCATCGCCATCTGGACCATTCTGCAAAATCGACCGGCCTCCCAGCCGGAAGAAGATCCGCTACAACCGGCCTCTGCACGCAGTTAACCCCACCGCCCGGCCACCGTGCCGGGCGTTCCCGCAGCCACTGGTAGCTCTGCCGGATAAGTGGTATAACAAATCCATGGTTACGCGCCCCTCCCTACCCTAAGAGCATTCACTATGGAATTCACTGAAACCAGACGCCTGTATCAGCAACTGGCCGCCGAACTTAAGCAGCGTATTGAAAGCGGCCGCTATCCGGTGGGCGATAAACTGCCAGCCGAACGCTATATTGCCGAAGAGATGAACGTCAGCCGCACCGTCGTGCGGGAGGCGATCATCATGCTGGAAGTGGAAGGCTATGTTGACGTGCGCAAAGGCTCCGGGATCCACGTGATGTCCAACCACCAAAAAAATCTGGTGGTGCCGGGCGACAGCATTGAGTTTGCCACCGCCGGGCCGTTTGAACTGCTGCAGGCACGCCAGCTGATTGAAAGCAACATTGCCGAATTCGCCGCCACCCAGGTCACCAAACAGGACATTGTTCAGTTGATGGAGATCCAGGAACAGGCGCGTAAAGAAGATCGCTTCCGTGATTCCCAGTGGGATCTGAAATTCCATGTTCAGGTGGCACTGGCTACCCAGAATACGGCGATGGCCACCATCGTGGAAAAAATGTGGGTGCAGCGCGTAAATAACCCTTACTGGATCAAGCTGCACGAGCATATCGACCACCGCTCGATCGCCAGCTGGTGTGACGATCACGATCAGATCCTCAAGGCATTGATACGTAAAGATCCTTACGCCGCCAAACTGGCCATGTGGCAGCATCTGGAAAATACCAAGCAAATGCTGTTCAACGCCACCAGCGACGATTTTGAATATAACGCTGACCGCTATCTGTTCGCCGATAATCCGGTGGTTCATCTGGACGGCGTGGCCGCAGAAAATAAATAGCGCAGGCGGTCAAAAACCGTAGTGTTATGTCAGGTATTGTAAAATCCGCTGAATCGATGCCTGAACGGCGATTTGCCGTGTAGTATTTCACCGCTGGCAACGTAGATTTCCCTGTTGCCAATCGTGCTATTTTGGTAAAGTTGAGCCACTTTTTACCCTCTGCTACGGGGCGGGACGCGAATACATGCGCTGGTTGTTTGCCATGCTTATTGCTCTTTTTTGCTGGACCGGTTCGGTCTCCGGCCAAAAGCTATGCGCGGCGTCTTCCAAGGCTATTCCCACAGCACTGAACGGTCAGCCATCGCTCGCCGAGTCGGTGTTTTCCCCTGATGACCCGGTTTACCGGTCACCGGCAGAACTGCGACGTAAAGCGCCAGGTAAAATGCCGCTGCTGCTACCGCGGGTACATTCTTACCCCGGCTCGCTACCCGCCCCCGCCCAACTGCTGCCGGTTTATTCGTTAGCCACAGAGTTGGGTCACAGCACTCGACTCCCGCGCCAGAAATCACCTGCGCCAAACCGGCTTGCCCAGATGAACTGGACGCTGCATACCTCACAGCAGCAAAGCAGGCTGGGTGGCTGGAAAGAAAGTAATATGCTTTATCGTGGCACGCTGACTTACCACTCTTGACCGGTGTCGCACCGATTAGAAACCACTAAAAAGCAACGCCGTTTCATCATTATCAGCAGCCAGGATCGCCCGCGCGCTTTGCGCCCACTCCCGATCCGCCGCTGAGACAAAAACAAACAATGACGTTTTAGGAACACCGGATGGACATCATTAAAGAACTGTTACATGCCTTATGGCAGCAGGATTTTGAGACGCTGGCGAACCCTTCGCTGGTTTGGACGCTCTACGGCCTGCTGTTTTTGATCCTGTTCCTGGAAAATGGCCTGTTGCCGGCGGCGTTTCTGCCGGGTGACAGCCTGCTGATCCTGGTTGGCGTGCTGATCGCCAAAGGCACCATGAATTTCCCGCTCACCATTTTTATCCTCACCGTCGCCGCCAGTCTGGGGTGCTGGGTCAGTTACATACAGGGCAAGTGGCTCGGTAATACCCGAACCGTGCAGGGCTGGCTATCCCATCTGCCGGCGCACTATCATCAGCGCGCCCATCAGTTGTTCCACCGCCACGGGCTTTCCGCTCTGCTGGTCGGTCGTTTCCTGGCGTTTGTCCGCACCCTGTTGCCGACCATTGCCGGGCTCTCCGGCCTGAGTAACGCACGTTTCCAGTTCTTTAACTGGATGAGCGGTTTGCTGTGGGTGGTGATCCTCACCTCGCTGGGCTTTGCGCTGGGTAAAACTCCGGTGTTCCGCAAGTATGAAGACCAGCTGATGTTCTGCCTGATGCTACTGCCATTGGTGTTGCTGGTGGTCGGGCTGGTCGGCTCATTGATCGTACTGTGGCGCAAGAAACGCGCCGATAGCCAGGATCAGGGGAAAGGGGCGTGATGACCAAGCGCCCGCGCTGGCAGTACGTGTTGCTGATTGCGCTAGCTTTGCTGGCGCTCGCCACGCTGTTGGTGCCCTGCATGGTGCGTACCGAAAGCGAACTGCGCATCCGTGCAGGCCAGCAAGGCCTTTCGCTGCCTGACGGTTTTTATGTCTACCAAAGGCTGGATCAGCGCGGTATTCGCATCAAAAGCATCACCCCGGAAGGCGATGGCCTGGTGATCCGTCTGGACTCGCCGGAACAACAGTTGCTGGCGCGCGAAGCATTGCAAAATATTCTACCGCCGGGCTACATCATCGCCCTGAGCGAATCCCCTGTGCCTACCCATTGGGTGCGTGAATTTGCACGCGCCCCACTCAATCTGGGATAATACCCCCTTCACATGAAGGGTTTTCCTTTCATTTGCCCTCCCTGTTCAATTATTCACCGATCACTACCGAACTGGGGCGGATTCTTTGGGGGTCTGCGTGATCTGTGACTATGCTAAAGGTTAGCGTCAGTCAGCTGCGTAGACTCCTGTCGCACTGCCTTTTTGGGCAGTCAGGAACAGAGGATGCATGCCAATGCATCCCATTAATAAGGAACTGATAGTATGAAATTACGCCCAGCCATTTTACTGGCTCTCCCATTATTCGCCCTACCGGCACTGTCGTTCGCAGCAGAAAACGGCTGTGTGACCAAGGCGCAAGAAATTCAAAAGCAGATCGATTACGCCACCCAACACGGCAATACTCAACGTGTGGCCGGGCTGAAGACGGCATTGAGCGAGGTGCAAACCCATTGCACACCAGCCAGCCTGCAGGCCGATCGTCAGAAAAAAATCGATGAGAAACAAAGCAAGGTTGCCGAGCGTCAGCAGGAGCTGAAAGAAGCCCAGCAGACCGGCAACCTGGAGAAAGTGGCCAAGAAGCAGAAAAAGCTGGCTGAAGCTCAAGCCGAGCTGAAACAGGCTCAGGCGGAATAATTTTTTTACACCAGCGGATTTATCGCTGAGAGCCACGCCACACGGGATTATTATTGCGTATAAAATGGATGCTTAGTGATATCAGCTACCCATCCGCCCTTTGCTCCGGCGAAAAAATCCGCTATGTTGAAAGTCTGTCGAAGTTAACGTTAAGGAATAATCACATGGCACATGATTCAAATGCAGAAAACTTACGCGCTGAACTTAAATCCTTAGCCGATACGCTGGAAGAGGTGTTGAACTCTTCCACCGATAAGCCAAAAGCTGAACTGGAAAAGCTGCGTTCCAAAGCCGAAAGCGCATTGAAAGATACCCGCGTACGTCTGAGCGATGCCGGGGACAAGATTGCTTCCCAGACCAAACAAATCGCCGGCCAGGCGGATGATTACGTTCGTGATAATCCCTGGACCGGTATCGGTATCGGCGCTGCGGTCGGCGTAGTGCTGGGCGTTCTGCTAGCGCGCCGCTAATTATGGCAGAACAACCGCAAGTTCGTGCACAGGGCCCCGCTAAAGGGGTCCTGGATGTCGCTCAGCGCATCATCACTATTCTGGTCGGTATGGTGGAAACCCGGGTTCGCCTGGCCGTGGTCGAGCTGGAAGAGGAGAAAGCCAACCTCATTCAGTTGCTGATTATGGCCGGCATGACCCTGCTCTTCACCGCATTCGGCCTGATGAGCCTGCTGATCCTGATTTTCTGGGCTATCGATCCTGTTTACCGTGTGATGGCATTAGGTGCGACTACCGGGGTGCTGTTGTTCCTTGCCGTGGTTGGCGCTATCTGGACACTGGTCAAAGCCCGCCGCTCCACGCTGCTGGGTGCGACACGCAAGCAGTTGGAAATCGACCGTTCCGAGCTGGAAGGTGAAAAATGAATCGCCGCCGCTATCTGGAATGGAGAAAAGAGAAGCTGATCGGCAAGATCCAGCAACAAAGGCTGGATCTTGCCGAAAACAAAACCCTGTGGCTGGAAAAGACCGAGCGCATCGATCGCGGTTGGCAAACCCTTTTCGGCCTGCGTAAATATCTGGTGGTCGGCTCCAGCGTGATGGCGTTGTACGGCATCCGCCATCCCAGCAAGCTGATTCGCTGGTCACGCCGCGCTTTTGGTGCCTTTGGTACTATCCGCTTGATCCAGAAAACTTTTTCCAGCAAGTAACCTTCCACAATTCCATCAATACTTCCGATGTTTTGCCCGCCTTTTCACAGAGACTTTGCGTTTCTGCCGGTGAAGGCTGGGCAACTTTCTGATTCCCCACGATTTGTTAGCAGGCTAAAGATTCAGTTTTTTTGAAAAAATACGACAGTTTTACTTGCTAACAAAGCGTACGCATCCCGATTAACATTCACTCCATCAATAAGGAACGGGCAGGACAGGGTCAGAGACCCGGCATACCGCTCACTAACATGACAAACGCCAAAACTGGCAAACAAAATCACTTTGGAGTAAATGATGAAAAAATTAGAAGATGCAGGTTTGCTGGTTGCTCGTATTCTGATGCCAATCCTGTTTATCGTGGCAGGCTACGGCAAAATGGGTGATGCCTATGCCGGTACCCAACAGTATATGCAATCGATGGGCGTACCTGGCTTCTTGCTGCCACTGACCATCCTGCTGGAATTTGGCGGCGGTCTGGCAATTTTGTTCGGTTTCCTGACCCGCACCGTGGCACTGTTTACCGCAGGTTTTACCATCCTGACCGCGTTACTGTTCCATACTAACTTTGCGGATGGCGTAAACCAGCTGATGTTCATGAAAAACCTGACCATCGCCGGCGGCTTCATCGTACTGGCCGTTGCCGGCCCAGGCGGTTTCAGCATCGACCGTCTTTTGAACAAAAAGTGGTAAGGTTTTAACACCGACTCAGGGGCCCGCATGTCGGGCCCTTTTGTTTTTTCACTCGGACACGAAGGAGACTCTCATGGGACAACTCGTCGATGGCGTTTGGCAAGACATCTGGTATGACACCTCATCTACCGGAGGCCGTTTCAAACGCTCAACCTCTCAGTTCCGCAATTGGGTGACCGCAGGCGGTCTGCCGGGCGAACATGGAGTTGGAGGTTTTCAAGCGGAGCAAGATCGTTATCACCTGTACGTTTCACTCGCCTGCCCCTGGGCACACCGCACCCTGCTGATGCGCAAATTGAAAGGGCTGGAGTCACTCATTCCTGTTTCCGTGGTACATCCGCTGATGCTGGAAAATGGCTGGACCTTCGGCACCGACTTCCCTGAAGCCACCGGCGACAGCCTGTACCACTCGGACTTCCTCTACCAACTTTATCTGCGTGCCGACAAACACTACACCGGTCGTGTAACGGTGCCAGTGCTGTGGGACAAACAGCAACAGACCATTGTCAGCAATGAATCCGCCGATATCATTCGCATGTTCAACAGCGCATTTGATGGTGTTGGCGCGCGCGCCGGTGACTATTACCCCACCGAGCTGCGCGGAAAAATTGATGAACTGAATGGTTGGATTTATGACCAGGTGAATAATGGTGTCTACAAGGCCGGTTTTGCCACCAGCCAGGAAGCCTATGACGAAGCGGTCAACGGGGTATTTGACGCGCTGGCACGACTGGAGCAGATACTGGGGCAACAGCGTTACCTGACGGGCGATCGCCTGACTGAGGCCGACCTGCGCCTGTGGACCACGCTAATACGCTTCGATCCGGTGTATGTCACCCATTTTAAATGTGACAAACACCGTATCAGCGATTACCTCAACCTGTACGGCTTCCTGCGTGACATCTACCAAATGCCGGGCATTGCCGAAACGGTCAGTCTGCCGCACATCCGCAATCACTATTACCGCAGCCACGCCACCATTAATCCGCACGGCATTATTTCTATCGGGCCGGCGCAAGATTTGGATGAACCACACGGCCGTGACCGGCGCTTCGGTTAACGCACTCCTCCTCTTTGCTTAATGGCGAAGGGGAGTTTTACTGGCGTTCCAGTTGGGCGAACAGCCGCGGAATTTCGCGCAGGAACCAGGCTTTCGCCTCCCCCATGCTGTCACGTCGCCAGGCCATGATAATATCAGCCTCGCGGCTGTATTCCGGCCCCACCACGCGTAAACGCCCTTCTTCGATGTCTTTCTCGACCATCGGGTAAGGCATGGTCGCCACGCCCAAACCGGCCAGCAAAGCCAGGCGCTTGTCCTCAATGGTGCTGACCGTCAGACGCTGCTGTTTATCCAACAATTGCACGGTCAACACCGGACGCTCACGCGCAGTATCCGCTACCGCAATGCCTCGGTACTTCACGCGCGTCACTTCAGACAGCGGCTCCGGCTCCAGATGAATGGGATGGTTCGGTGCGGCCACATACACGCTCATCACCTTGTACAGCTTGCGGGTGTTGATTTCGGACGACGCGCGAAAATGCATGTCCGGAGCGATAACGATATCGGCGCGCCCCTGCTCCAGCCTTTCCCAGGCTCCCGCCAACACTTCGGTGAAGATCGACACCTGAGTGTTGGCCTTCAACGCCAACTTATCGACCAGCGGAAACAATTTGCTCGGTGGCGATAGCGCCTCGCTGACAATAGTCAGGTGAGTTTCCCAGCCGCGTGCCAGCGCTTCTGCATCGGTGGTCAACTTGTCTGCCGCCTCCAGCAGCACCCGTCCACGCTCAAGCAACATGCGTCCGACGTTGGTGAACTTGGTGCGGTGGCCGGAGCGATCAAACAGCACCACATCCAATTCTTCTTCCAATTTTTGCATGGTGTAGCTGAGCGCCGAAGGCACACGCCCCAGCTCATCGGCTGCCGCAGCGAAGCTGCCACGTCGGTCGATCGCATCCATAACCCTTAACGCTTCAAGCGTTAACGCCCGATCTCTGGCCATCGAATCTCTCTGTCAGGAAATTTGAATATACCGACCAGATTAACTGGCTAACAATCCGCCGTCCAGATGCTTACCATCTAGATAATGAATTTAGAGAGCCGATTGCCATGATTACATGCAGAACAGCACAACAATGCGGGCAAGCTGACTTTGGTTGGCTGCAGGCTCGCTACACCTTTTCTTTTGGACACTACTTCGATCCCAAGCTGATGGGTTACGCCTCACTGCGGGTGTTAAATCAGGAGGTGCTGGCACCGGGTGCGTCTTTCCAGCCACGCACCTATCCCAGCGTGGATATCCTGAATTTAATCCTGCAAGGTAAAGCGGAATACCGCGACAGCGAAGGCAATACGGTCAGCGCCAAGGCCGGTGAGGCTTTGTTGCTGGCTACCCAGCCGGGACTGAGCTACAGCGAGCAGAACATCAGCAGTGATACACCGCTGACCCGTTTGCAGCTGTGGCTGGATGCCTGCCCAGAGCGCAACAACGAACGCGTACAGCGCCTGATGTTGCCAGAGGCCGGGCTGACCCTGCTGGCCTCTCCAGACGGTGCTCAGGGCAGCCTGCAACTGCGTCAACAGGTGTGGATCCACCATCTGGATTTACAACCGGGCGAACAGCAGACGCTGGCGCTCAACGGACCTCGGGCGTACCTGCAATCGATCCACGGTACCATTAAAGCCCATGGCGAGCGCAACGACAGCCAATACCTGACCTGCGGCGATGGGGCGTTTATCCACGAAGAAAACCGCCTGACCATCCGCGCCGAGACACCGCTGCGCGCGCTGCTGATCGATTTGCCGGTGTGATGGGCTTCCAGAAAGGAAAAAACCCCGCGTAACTTGCGTCACGCGGGGTTTTCTTTATAGAGGGAGTTGACCGGTAAGCCGGGTTCTGTCGTGGACAGTCATTCCTCTAGGCCAGCAATCGCTCACTGGCTCAAGCAGCCTACCCGGGTTCAGTACGGGCCGTACCATGTGAACCCCTATTTGGCCTTGCTCCGGGTGGAGTTTACCGTGCCACGAACTGTTGCCAGTCGCGCGGTGCGCTCTTACCGCACCCTTTCACCCTTACCTGATCCCGCTTGCGCGGGCCATCGGCGGTTTGCTCTCTGTTGCACTAGTCGTAGGCTTACGCCTCCCAGGCGTTACCTGGCACCCTGCCCTATGGAGCCCGGACTTTCCTCCCCTCCATCTGTCTCCCCCGAAAGGGACGGCAATGAAGCGGCGACTGTCTGGTCAACTCCGGCGCGGATAGTAGCGTTGCGCTCACGGCAGGTCAACCGCTTTACTGTTCTTGTTGCTCTAACGCGTATTTATACAACGCATTTTTCTTCACGCCGTGGATCTCCGCCGCCAGTGCCGCTGCCTTTTTCAACGGCAGTTCTTTTTGCAGCAATGCCAGGGTACGCAGCGCCTCCAGCGGCAATGCATCCTCCTGCGCCTTGTGGCCTTCAACGATTAATACCATTTCACCCCGGCGTCGGACTTCGTCTTCCTGCACCCAGGCCAGCAGTTCACCCACCGGCGCACCGGTGATGGACTCCCAGGTTTTGGTCAGCTCGCGCGCCAGCACCACATAACGTTGCGGCCCCCAGACGGTGACCATGTCCTGCAAACTTTCCAGCAAGCGGTGGGTGGATTCGTAGAAAATCAACGTGCGCGGTTCCTCTGCCAGCGCCATCAGCGTATCCTTACGCCCCTTGGTTTTCGCCGGCAGGAACCCTTCGTAGCAGAAGCGGTCTGAAGCCAAACCGGCGGCACAGAGTGCGGTAGTTGCCGCACAGGCTCCGGGCAACGGCACCACGCGAATGCCGGCTTCACGGCAACGGCGCACCAGGTGATAACCAGGATCGTTGATCAAAGGCGTACCCGCGTCGGATACCAGCGCAATGCTCTGGCCTTCCTGCAGTTTCGCCAACAGTTGATCGGCCTTTTGTTGTTCGTTATGGTCATGCAGCGCAAACAACCGCGCGCTAATCGCAAAGTGTTGCAGCAGCAACCCGGTATGGCGCGTGTCTTCCGCCGCAATCAGATCAACGCTTTTCAGTACCTCTAACGCACGGTGGGTAATATCCCCTAAATTGCCGATTGGGGTGGGCACCACATACAGCGTTGATGCAGAAATGACTGATTGTTGGTGTTGATTCATTGTTTCATCCGGGTTGCCGATTTAATATTGAGCATCTTGAAAAAAACATCACTGGATACAGTATGCTTTCCTCAACATTCGTTCGTACCAAAGCAGGGCGTTCAAAGCCTGTCCGACTGACCGCAGTTATCGCAGCAGCCCTTTTCCTTGCAGGCTGTCCGAGTCAGGCCCCGCAGACGCCGCCTGCCAATATACAGGACGAAGCGAGCGCCAGTTCCGATTACTATCTGCAGCAGTTGCAGCAAAGCAGCAATGATAACAAGGCTGACTGGCAATTACTTGCTATTCGCGCGTTGTTACGTGAAGGGAAACTGCCGCAGGCCAGTGAACAACTGAACCAACTGCCGAAAAACCTCAGCAGCGTGCAGCAGGCGGAAAGCCAGTTGCTGACCGCAGAACTGCAGGTAGCGAACAAAAGCTATGTCAGCGCTCGCAGTACGCTGGGCCATATCGATAGCGGCTCGCTATCGGCCAACCAGCTGGTGCGCTTCTACCAGGCGCAGATCGCGGCCAATCAGGGCAAACCTTCCCTGCCGCTGATCCGCGCTTACATTGCACAAGAGCCATTGCTGACCGGCAAGGCACATCAAAGCAACCTGGATCAAACCTGGCAGTCGCTGTTGCAACTGACGCCACAGGACATGAACAGCCTGGTGATCAACGCCAATGAAAATGTGCTGCAAGGCTGGCTGGATCTGTTGCGGGTATATCAGGACAACAAACAGGATCCTGACCTGCTGAAGGCCGGGATTAAAGACTGGCAGAACCGCTATCCGCAGAACCCGGCGGCAAAAACGCTACCGACCCAGTTGAACCAGGTGCTGAACTTTACCCAGGCTTCCACGTCGAAAATCGCCCTGCTGCTGCCGTTGAACGGCCAGGCCAAAGTGTTCGCCGACGCGATCCAAAAAGGCTTTGAAGCGGCTAAAAATGGCGTGACGCCTTCTACGCCGGTTCAGCAACAGCAACCTGCCAGCGTATCTGAGCAGGCAGCGCAGCCCGCATCAACCGATCAAAATGCCAATGGCGCGGTAAGCACCTCGGCACCAGATGCAGCCCCGGTGACCACCGCCCAGCCTTCTGCACCTTCCACTGCGCCAATTACACCGCCACAGGCCGCTAACGCACAGATTAAGGTGTATGATACCTCCAGCCAGCCGCTGGCCGCGTTGCTGACGCAGGCACAGCAGGATGGTGCGACCCTGGTGGTCGGCCCGTTGCTGAAAGAAAACGTTGATCAACTGGCTAGCAGCACCACTACGCTGAACGTGCTGGCGCTCAATCAACCGGAAACGCCGAAAGATAACCCGAACATCTGTTACTTCGCGCTTTCACCGGAAGACGAAGCGCGTGATGCAGCCCGTCACATTTGGGAACAGCAGAAGCGGCAGCCGCTGTTGCTGATCCCACGCGGTGCCTTCGGCGATCGCGTTGCCAAAGCCTTTAACCAGGAGTGGCAGAAGCTGGGTGGCCAAACCGTGCTGCAGCAAGGTATCGGTTCCGCCAGTGAACTGCGCCAGATGGTCAACAGCGGCGGCATTCGCATGTCCGGTACGCCAATCTCCGCTGCACCAGCGCCGCAGGCGGTGACCATTGCCGGGCTGACTATTCCGGCACCACCAAGCGATACGCCAGCAACCAGCGGTGGCAGCGTAGACTCGGTGTATATCGTCGCCACTCAGTCCCAGTTGACGCTGATCAAACCGATGATCGACATGGCTACCAATTCGCGCAGCAAGCCGGCAATGTACGCCAGCTCCCGCAGCTACCAGGCCGGAGCCGGCCCGGACTTCCGCCTGGAAATGGAAGGACTGCAGTTCAGTGATATTCCATTGTTGGCCGGCGCTAACCCGCAGTTGTTGCAGCAGGCAAGCAGCCAGTTCCGCAACGATTATTCGCTGGTGCGTCTGTACGCAATGGGGATGGATGCCTGGACATTGTCCAACCACTTTGCTGAAATGCGCCAGTTGCCTGGCTTCCAGGTCTCCGGCACCACTGGCGTACTCACCGCCGCGCCAGGCTGTGTGATCAACAGAAAGCTGCCTTGGCTGCAATACCGTCAGGGCACGGTCGTTCCGGTCTCTTGAGTCAACGCGCCATAGGGGCGGGCTATGAGTTACAGGCCCGCCACTATCTGGAACGCGCCGGGCTCACCTTCTGCGCCGCCAATGTGGCGCTGCGCGGCGGTGAGCTCGATCTCATCATGCGCGATGGTCAAACCTGGGTGTTCGTTGAAGTCCGCTACCGTCGCAGTGATGCTTTTGGCGGTGCGGCTGCCAGCGTCACTTATCGCAAGCAGCAGCGGTTGCTGCATGCCGCCGCCGTTTGGCTGGCGGGACGCGGAGCCAGTTTTGACACATCGTCTTGCCGTTTTGATGTTTTGGCCATCACCGGTAGCCAGTTAGAATGGATACCCAACGCCTTCAATGCGGATTAATCGTGGTTTACCGGTGCAGACCGGCCCTTTGACTTAGTGGATTAATACAACGTGCTGGATAGAATTAAAGCCTGTTTTACCGAAAGCATCCAAACCCAGATTGCGGCGGCGGAGGCTTTGCCCGACGCCATCTCGCGTGCCGCGATGACGCTGGTTCAATCCTTACTTAACGGTAATAAAATTCTGTGCTGCGGCAACGGCACTTCGGCAGCCAACGCGCAGCATTTCGCCGCCAGCATGATCAATCGCTTTGAAACCGAGCGCCCAAGCCTGCCGGCCATTGCGCTGAATGCCGATAACGTGGTGCTGACGGCGATCACCAACGATCGGCTGCACGACGAAGTGTATGCCAAACAGGTGCGCGCACTCGGCCATGCCGGCGACGTATTGCTGGCTATTTCCACCCGCGGCAACAGCCGTGATATTGTGAAAGCGGTCGAAGCCGCGGTGACACGCGACATGACCATTGTCGCACTGACCGGTTATGACGGTGGTGAACTGGCCGGCTTGCTCGGCCAGCAGGATGTCGAGATCCGCATTCCATCACACCGCAGTGCACGTATTCAGGAAATGCATATGCTTACCGTAAATTGCCTATGCGACCTGATAGATAGTACGTTGTTTCCCCACCAGGACGAATGAATAAGGAACTGAAATGAAGCTGAAAGCCACATTTGCAGTGCTGTCCAGCGCCCTGCTGTTACAAGGCTGTATTGCAGGCGTTGTCGTTGGCAGCGCCGCCGTTGCCACCAAAACTGCCACCGACCCACGTAGCGTCGGGACTCAGGTAGACGACGGCACGCTGGAAGCCCGGGTTGAAAACGCCCTGAGTAAAGATCAGCAGTTGAAGAAAGATGCCCGGGTGGTTGCGACCGCCTATCAGGGTAAGGTGCTGCTGACCGGCCAGGCGCCGAATACCGATCTGGCCGCCCGCGCCAAGCAAATCGCGATGGGTGTTGAAGGCACTACCGAAGTGTATAACGAGGTCCGCCAGGGTACGCCGGTCAGTTTGAGCACCGCGTCTTCCGACACCTGGATCACCACCAAGGTACGTTCACAATTGCTCGCCAGCGATGCGGTGAAGTCATCCAATGTGAAAGTCACCACCGAAAATGGTGAAGTGTTCCTGTTGGGTCTGGTCACACAACAGGAAGCGCAGTCTGCAGCGCAGACTGCCAGCCAGGTCGGCGGCGTGAAACACGTCACCACCGCCTTTACCTATGTGAAGTAAAATGGTCTGATGCCCTCTACCACGGGAGAGGGCATCAGCTCACTCAATCCAGATTATTTTCTTTCAGAAACCCTTCGCCACCCAACTGACGCATCTGGCGCATGATCCACTGCTGCCGCTGTACCACGTAGCCGGAAGGCGCATTGGCTTTGAAGCGATGCGGGTTGGGCAATACTGCCGCCAACAAGGCCGCCTCTGAGGCCGTCAGACGTTTGGCCGGTTTATTGAAAAAGCGCTGTGACGCTTCCTCAACACCGAAGACACCGTCGCCGAACTCCACGATGTTCAGATAAACCGTCAGGATCCGTCGCTTGGTCCACACCAGCTCAATCCCCGATGTCAGCCCGGCCTCCAACCCTTTACGCAGCCAGCTGCGGCCATCCCACAGGAACAGGTTCTTCGCCGTTTGCTGGGACAGCGTAGAGGCACCACGGATGCGTGTTGGCCGGCGTTCGTTGTGGCTAAGCGCCTTTTCTATCGCCGTCACGTCAAACCCCCAGTGATCCGGGAATTTCTGATCTTCCGCCGCCATCACCGCCAATGCCATCTGCGGGGAAATATCGTCCATCGACACCCAGTCGGAATGCGCCACATAGCCAAAATCGCCACTCAGCCAGGCACCGACCTGCCGTTCAACCATTACCGCAGAAAAAGGCACTGGCAGAAAGGCGAAGACGACGATCCCCAGTAGCCACGCGCCAACCACCGTAATTAATCCGCGTTTCAGCCAAAACCAGGGCCGGGAAAAGATCGATTTGCCCGCAGATTTTCTCATTCAGTCAAATCCAGCACCCGTGAAACCAGCTTATCAATTCCGCTGGCCGCCTCAGCGATCGATTTCGCCAGCATATAGGCCGGCGTAGTCACCACTTTGTTCTCAGCATCCACTACGATGTCATCAACCGGACAAATCACCGGCTCACCGCCCATGGCATCAATCACTTCACCAAGATCGGGATCGTTGCCAATGGTCAGCCGCACTTGTTGATCCAATAACTTCGGCAGCAAGGCAGGCGCAATACACATAAAACCGATTGGTTTATTTGCCTTATGCATTTGCTGCGTTAACTTGGCCAAATCCTTATCAATCCAGCATTCCGCCCCTTCACTGGCAAAACTGCTGAGGTTCTTTGCCGCACCAAAGCCACCGGGGACGATCAGGGCATCGAGTTGGCTGGCGTCGGCCTGCGAAAGCGGCTGGACGTTGCCTCTGGCAATGCGTGCGGACTCCACTAAAACATTGCGACTCTCCGGCATTTCATCGCCAGATAAATGATTAATAACATGAAGTTGAGGTTTATCAGGGGCAAAGCACACCGCCTGCGCCCCCGCCCGGTCCAACGCCAGCAGCGTCAGGACGGCTTCATGGATCTCCGTACCGTCATAAACCCCACAGCCACTCAGCACTACGCCAACGTTTTTCATCACCCTTCCTCCTGTCGCTACTGTCAACTGGTAAGTGCTCTGAGTTGACAAACACTAATCTACATCACACATTTTAATGAATCTTCTAACAAGAGCGCTTACATTTGCTATGTTGTTGGCTGTATGATGTTTAGGAATTATCTACAACCTGCTCGACCAGAACATTAAAACCAATACGCAGGTTCACAATTTCCCTGGTGTTGGCGCAATATTCGCGCACCCCGGCCTAGGTCGGGGTCATTTTTTTTCAGCTTCCGCTACCCACTCACGCAGTACCTGCACATCATTGCGCCATTCCTGCTTCAACTCATCAACCCAATCTTGCACGTTATCCCACCACGCCGGCAGCGTCGGGGTTTGAATTTGCTGTGCAATCTGTTGCAGATGACGCAGGCCAACCGAGCCGGCGGCCCCTTTGATTTTATGCCCCTCTTCCGTGATGCCTTTCTGGTCGCGCGCCGTCATGTTGGAATCCAGCACCGCCAGATAACCCGGCATCATCTGCTCAAACATCTCCAGGCTCTGATGAATCAACTGCGGCCCCACCAGGTCCATATACTGTTCCAGCATGGTGGTATCCAGTAAAGACTCATTAATCTTCATCGTCTTTTGCTCCGTTTTCTTTGTGGTGTGAGAGGGTTGATGATCCCAGTACTGTTTAATCACTTTGGTCAGCGCCGGTACCGACAGCGGCTTGCTCAGCACATCGTCCATTCCCGCGTCCAGGTACTCTTTTTTGTCTTTCAGCACGTTGGCAGTCAGCGCAACCAGCGGCGGCAGGGCCTGCCCGGCATAGCGCTCACGCAGTATCCGGGCAATATCCAGCCCGGTCATATCCGGCAACTGGATGTCCAGCAGCACCAGATCGAACTCGTCCGGATCAAACATGGCCAGCGCATCCTGGCCGTTCATCGCCACTTCAACGCTGTTGCCCAGCTTCTCCAGCACCGAACGCGCCACAATCACGTTCAGCTCAATATCTTCCACCAGCAGGATATGCAGCGCCGGCAATGGCAGTTCCTCTTCGACTGCGGTTTCACTTTCCGCTTCCTGCACCGCCGGTGCCTTGATGGATAAGGTGAAGCAAGAACCCTGCCCCTGCACGCTGCTGACGGTGATATCACCGCCCATGCTCTGCGCCAGACGCTTGGAAACCGCCAGCCCAATGCCGGTTCCCGTCGCCGGACGGCCGCCGTGCTGATCCTTCACCTGATAATACATGGCGAAGATCTTGTCCTGTTCATCCTGCGGAATACCCATGCCGGAGTCTTCCACTTCAAACACCAGCCGATCCTGCTCTTCACGCCGCACGCGCACCACGATTTGCCCCTGCGGGGTAAACTTCACCGCGTTGCCGATCAGGTTCCACAGGATCTGCCGCAGGCGGGTGCCATCGGCAATAATTTGTTGCGGCAGCGGTTGTTGCGGCTCCATCACAAACTGCAGTCCTTTCGGCTGTACCAGCAGGCCGGAGAGGTTTTCCAGATCGGCCAGGAAGCCGGTAAAGTCCACCGGTTGATTGTCGAGCTGCACTTTTCGACGCTCGAGTTTGTCCATCTCGATAATGTCATTAAAGATATTACCCAGCGTGATGGCGCTGACATGGATGGTTTTGAGGTATTTCAGCTGTTCATCGTTTAACTCGGTGTCGAGCAGAATGCGACTCAGGCCGACGATGCCGTTAAGCGGCGTACGAAGCTCGTGGCTGATCGTTGAGATAAAGGTGGTCTTGTCCCGGCTGGCGTTCTCCAGCGCGTCCTGATAGCGCTTACGCTCGGTTATATCGCGGCCAAAGCCCATAAGGCCGTGGCGTTTGCCCACGCGGTCGTAAAACGGCACCTTGCGCAGCTCAAAACAGGCCTTGCGACCATCCGGGTAAACCAGCCACTGTTCGTAGGTCAGTGAGACGTTGTGACGGAACACTTTCTCGTCGGTTTCGATCACCTTCTCGGCAATTTCCTGACCATAGACGTCAAAGGGGGTCAGACCGATCAACTGCTTTTCGCTTTTGCCGGTCAGCAGTTCCATCGCCCGGTTACAGCCGGAGAACTCTTTGTCTTCATTGCGGTAATAGACCAGATCCGGTGAGGCATCGAGGAAGGAACGCAATAACGCCGACTGCTGGCCCAGTTCGATCTGCGCCAGTTCGCGCTGCTCCATCTCTCCCGTCAGTTTGTCCATCACCTGCTGACGTTCTTCTTCCGCCTTGATACGGTCGGCAATTTCCTGATTCAGTTGGCTGATGTTGTCCTTGAGCTGTTGGTTCAGCTCCAGGTCGCGGTGGCGCATCTCTTCAAGCTTATCCACCAGCCGCGTCAGGCGCTGGCGTGACTCCTCAAGCTGTTCGACCACCACCGAAAGAAAGTAGACCGCCCACGGCGTAATCAGCAGGCCGAAGAAGATGGAACGCACCACGTCGATGCTTTCTACTTCCCCGCGCAGCAGCATGGTGACCGCCATCTGTACCACCATCGCCAGCACCACCAGCGCCGATGCCAGCAGCAGCGAAAAGCGCACCAGCCCCAGTTTTACCATTAAATCAACGTAGTACTGGGCTAACACCCGGATTTGCTTCATAGCCGCTCCCATCAGACAGAATCTTGTAAATCATACCGTAAAACCCCGAGGAGATAAGAAAGCAAACGCCGAAGTGTGGGAAAGATTGCAAATCAAAACAGTGCGCAAGGGCGATATTGCTGCTTTTCTGCCAATGCGCTGCCCTGGCCGCCATGGTGTTGCAGATAGCCCCCCACCGCCTGCATGCCGTTCCACCGGTTTTCGCACCATAATGGTGCCAACAGCGTCGGCCGGCGTGCGCTGGCGGAGATACGGTGATACACCACCTCTTTCGGCGTATGGCGGATCATCTCACCGGCGCTGCGGGCATACTCCTCGAGCGCCAATTCAGGCAAACGCCCAGCCTGCCAGGCCCGCGCCAGGGTGCTGCCGGTCACGATATGCAGCGGATGCAGCTTGATGCCGTCCACGCCGCTGTCCACCACCCGCTGCAGGGTCGCCAGATGGTCTGCGGCCGTTTCCCCCGGCAGCCCAACAATCAGGTGGCTGCAGACCTTCAACCCGCGTTCACGTGCCAGCCGGGCGGTGTGCTGATAACAGGAGAAATCATGGCCGCGATTGATGCGTTTCAGTGTTTTATCGTGCGCGGTCTGTAGCCCCAGCTCCAGCCACACCTCATAGCCCTGTTCAAGGTAACCCGCCAACAGATCCAGCGCGGCGGGCGGCACACAGTCCGGACGCGTGCCGACGCAGATACCGACCATATCCGCCTGCGCCAGCGCCTGCCGATACATCTGTGCCAGCAGGCTCACTTCGGCATAAGTACTGGTATAGGCCTGGAAATAGGCCAGATAGCGCTTGGCGCGATTGACTCTGAGCGCCTGCAGTGCCAACTGCTCGGCGATACTTTGCTGCTGCATCTGTTCATCGGCGAAAGAGGCCACATTGCAGAAGGTACAGCCGCCGCGCCCCAGCGTGCCATCGCGGTTCGGGCAACTGAAACCGCCATGCAGCGTGAGTTTATGGATCTTTTCACCGTAGCGGCGCTGAAGATCGGCGCCAAACATATTGACTAATTGCGGCAACTGCATAATCTTGGAGGTCTCTGTGCTCAAAGCCCGTGATGCTAATAAGAAACGGCTTTTCCCGCGATGACAGAGATCAACGCTTTCCCCGCAAGGCTTCACCAAGCATAACTATTCATTATAAATGCAAATAAAATCACTCTGCCCGAGATGAATTTTTCTTATCCTCACGCAACCGTTCACGTCAATATGACAAAGCGATGAAAAATAGTTATAAACAACGAAAAAGAATGACTTATTAGAATAAAACTCCGACATTCCCACCCGCACTAGCATGGTGCAGAGATTCAGGCGTTGCACTATAGTGAGACAGCTCACATTTCTCCGGGGGTTACAGCTCTTCTGCGTAAGCTCAAAAACTGATATAACATATTAAATATCAATAAATTGAGTGCAATAAATCCCATAAGAAACCCCCTTAGGCCTATAGTTGACCTGCGTATTCTTTCTCGCTAAGTTGGAAGTCCGCTGGAAGCTTTCTGGACGGGCAAACGTCTCGTCATATTTATGCAGTAATTTAAGACTCCCTCTTAAAACAAGTCATTTACCACTTGTGAGAACCGTCACGAGAGGCCATTAACGGAGGGCGGAAAAGCAGATCGGCGCTATTAACCTTGCTGATTGGACTTCTGCCTGAAATTAAGAAGCCGCTCGCAGTGGGTTGTGAGAGTCACGCAGAGCCTGGGGAGGTTCACTGATATGTTGTACGATAAATCCCAAGAGCGGGACAACTGTGGTTTCGGCCTGATCGCCCACATAGAAGGCGAACCTAGCCATAAGGTGGTGCGTACCGCTATTCACGCACTGGCCCGTATGCAGCACCGTGGCGCAATCCTTGCTGACGGCAAGACTGGCGACGGTTGCGGCCTGTTATTGCAAAAGCCCGACCGCTTTTTCCGCATGGTGGCGGAAGAGCGCAGCTGGCGTTTAGCCAAGAACTACGCCGTTGGCATGATGTTCCTCAGCCAGAACGAAGAGGAAGCCCGTGCCAGCCGCCGCATTGTCGAAGAAGAGCTGCAGAATGAAACGCTGTCGGTCGTCGGCTGGCGTGAAGTGCCGACCAACCCGGACGTATTGGGTGAGATCGCCCTCTCTTCTCTGCCACGCATTGAACAAATCTTCGTTAACGCCCCGGCCGGTTGGCGTCCACGTGATATGGAACGCCGCCTGTTTATCGCGCGTCGCCGTATCGAGAAGCGCGTCCAGGACGACAGCTTCTACGTCTGCAGCTTCTCGAATCTGGTGACGATCTATAAAGGCCTGTGCATGCCTGCGGATCTGCCGCGTTTCTATCTTGATTTGGCGGACTTGCGTCTGGAATCGGCCATCTGCCTGTTCCATCAGCGTTTTTCCACCAATACCGTGCCGCGCTGGCCGCTGGCACAGCCGTTCCGCTATCTGGCGCACAACGGCGAGATCAACACCATCACCGGCAACCGTCAGTGGGCGCGGGCCCGTACTTATAAATTCCAGACGCCACTGATCCCGGATTTGCAGACGGCTGCGCCGTTCGTTAACGAAACCGGTTCCGACTCCAGCTCACTGGATAACATGCTGGAACTGCTGTTGGCGGGCGGGATGGATCTGATCCGTGCCATGCGTTTGCTGGTGCCACCGGCCTGGCAGAACAACCCGGATATGGATACCGACCTGCGCGCCTTCTTCGACTTCAACTCGATGCATATGGAGCCGTGGGACGGCCCTGCCGGCATCGTGATGTCCGACGGCCGCTACGCTGCCTGTAACCTTGACCGTAACGGTCTGCGTCCGGCACGCTACGTCATCACCAAAGACAAGCTGATTACCTGCGCCTCGGAAGTCGGTATCTGGGACTACCAGCCCGATGAAGTGGTTGAGAAAGGCCGCGTAGGCCCTGGCGAACTGATGGTGATCGACACCCGCAGCGGCAGGATCCTGCACTCCGCCGAGACCGATAACGATCTGAAAAGTCGCCACCCGTATAAAGAGTGGATGGAAAAGAACGTCAAGCGTCTGGTGCCATTCGAAGACCTGCCGGCCGATCAGGTTGGCAGCCGTGAACTGGACGACTCGCAGCTTGAGACTTACCAGAAGCAGTTTGGCTACAGCAGCGAAGAACTGGATCAGGTGATCCGCGTGCTGGGTGAAATTGGCCAGGAAGCCACAGGTTCAATGGGGGACGATACCCCGTTTGCCGTGCTCTCCAGCCGTCCGCGCATTATTTATGACTATTTCCGTCAGCAGTTCGCCCAGGTGACCAACCCACCGATCGACCCGCTGCGTGAAGCGCATGTGATGTCGCTGGCGACCAGCATCGGCCGCGAAATGAACGTGTTCTGCGAGGCCGAAGGCCAGGCACACCGTTTAAGCTTCAAATCGCCGATCCTGCTGTACTCCGACTTCAAACAGCTCACCACGCTGGAAGGCGAATACTATCGCGCCGATACGCTCGATCTGACCTTTGATCCGGTGGAGCAGGATTTGGAGCAGACCATCCGCGCCCTGTGCGACGAAGCGGAACGCAAAGTCCGCGACGGCGCCGTGCTGCTGGTGTTGTCCGACCGCGCGATCTCCACCAGCCGTCTGCCGGTACCTGCGCCTATGGCCGTAGGGGCGATCCAGACCCGTCTGGTAGAGAAGAGCCTGCGTTGTGACGCCAACATCATTGTTGAAACCGCCAGCGCCCGCGACCCGCACCATTTCGCCGTGCTGCTCGGCTTCGGCGCAACGGCGGTCTATCCGTACCTGGCTTACGAAACCCTGGCCAAACTGGTAGATACCCAGGCGATCGACAAGAAATACCGTGAAGTGATGCTGAACTACCGTAACGGCATCAACAAAGGCCTGTACAAGATCATGTCCAAAATGGGCATCTCGACGATTGCCTCTTACCGCTGCGCCAAACTGTTCGAGGCCGTCGGTCTGCATCGCGATCTGTCCGATCTGTGCTTCCAGGGCGTGGTCAGTCGTATCGGCGGTGCCAGCTTCAGTGATATCCAACAGGATCTGCAAAACCTTTCCAAGCGTGCGTGGCTGAAACGCAAACCGCTGGAACAGGGCGGCCTGCTGAAGTTCGTCCACGACGGTGAGTACCATGCGTACAACCCTGACGTGGTGAGCACACTGCAAACCGCGGTCCACAGCGGAAATTACAGTGACTATCAGGCATATGCCAAGCTGGTGAATGAACGCCCGGTGGCGATGCTGCGCGACCTGTTGGCCATCACGCCGAAAGGCACGCCAATTCCGGTCGATCAGGTTGAACCGGCAGAATCGCTGTTCAAACGCTTCGATACCGCGGCCATGTCTATCGGTGCTCTGAGTCCGGAAGCGCATGAGTCGCTGGCGATTGCCATGAACAGCCTCGGCGGCTTCTCCAACTCCGGCGAAGGCGGCGAAGATCCGGCACGTTATGGCACCAACAAGGTGTCACGCATCAAGCAGGTGGCATCCGGCCGTTTCGGTGTAACGCCAGCCTACCTGGTGAATGCCGATGTGATCCAAATTAAAGTGGCGCAAGGGGCCAAGCCAGGTGAAGGCGGCCAGTTGCCGGGCGACAAGGTGACCCCGTATATCGCCAAGCTGCGTTACTCGGTTCCGGGCGTGACCCTGATATCGCCACCGCCGCACCACGACATCTACTCGATCGAAGATCTGGCACAGTTGATTTTCGACCTGAAACAGGTCAACCCGAAGGCGATGATTTCGGTGAAACTGGTGTCAGAACCGGGCGTGGGCACCATCGCCACCGGCGTGGCGAAAGCCTATGCCGACCTGATCACCATTGCCGGCTACGACGGCGGTACCGGTGCCAGCCCGCTGTCTTCGGTGAAATACGCCGGCTGTCCGTGGGAGCTGGGCCTGGTGGAAACCCAGCAGGCGCTGGTGGCTAACGGACTGCGCCATAAAATCCGTTTGCAGGTAGACGGCGGCCTGAAAACCGGCGTGGATATCATCAAAGCGGCGATCCTCGGCGCGGAAAGCTTTGGCTTCGGCACCGGCCCTATGGTGGCGCTGGGCTGTAAATATCTGCGTATCTGTCACCTGAATAACTGCGCAACCGGCGTAGCAACTCAGGATGAAAAACTGCGCCGCGATCACTACCACGGCCTGCCGGAACGTGTGACCAACTACTTCCAGTTTATCGCGCGTGAAACCCGCGAGATTATGGCGCAACTGGGTGTCAGCCAACTGGTAGATCTGATTGGCCGCACCGAGTTCCTGACCGAGCTGGACGGCATTTCTGCCAAGCAGAACAAGCTGGATCTGTCGCCGTTGCTGAAAACCGCCACGCCGCATCCGGGCAAGGCGCTGTACTGCACCGAAAGCAGCAACCCGCCGTTCGACCAGGGGTTGATGAACAAAGATCTGCTGGCGCAGGCGCAACCGCATATCGAAGCCAGACAAAGCAAGGCTTTCTACTTTGATATCCGCAATACCGACCGTTCCGTGGGCGCTACCCTATCCGGGGCTATCGCAACCGTGCACGGCGATCAGGGCATGGCGGCCGACCCGATCAAGGCGTACTTCTCCGGTACCGCAGGCCAGAGCTTCGGCGTCTGGAATGCGGGTGGGGTTGAACTGACCCTGACCGGCGACGCCAACGACTACGTCGGTAAAGGCATGGCCGGTGGCCGTATCGCGGTGCGTCCGCCGATAGGTTCTGCGTTCCGCAGTCACGAAGCCAGCATCATCGGCAATACCTGTTTGTATGGCGCGACCGGCGGTAAGTTGTTCGCCGCTGGCCGTGCTGGCGAACGCTTTGCCGTGCGTAACTCCGGTGCCATTACCGTCGTCGAAGGTATCGGTGACAACGGGTGTGAATACATGACCGGCGGTATTGTCTGCGTCATGGGCAAAACCGGCATCAACTTTGGTGCGGGCATGACCGGCGGCTTCGCCTATGTTCTGGATGAAGACGGCGAGTTCCGCAAACGTGTGAATCCAGAGTTGGTGGAAGTGTTGGATGTCGAACAACTGGCTATCCATGAAGAGCACCTGCGCGGCTTGATTACCGAGCACGTCCAGGCGACCGGTTCTTCGCGTGCGGAAGAGATCCTGGCCAACTGGCCGGAATGGGCACCGAAGTTCGCTCTGGTCAAGCCGAAGTCCAGTGATGTCAAAGCATTGTTGGGTCACCGTAGTCGAACCGCCGCCGAGTTGCGGGTTCAGGCGCAGTAAGAGGTCATTAATGAGTCAGAATGTTTATCAATTTATCGACCTGCAGCGCGTTGATCCGCCAAAGAAACCGCTCAAGATCCGTAAAATTGAGTTTGTAGAGATTTACGAGCCGTTTTCGGAAAGTCAGGCGAAGGCGCAGGCGGACCGTTGTCTGTCCTGCGGTAACCCTTATTGCGAATGGAAATGTCCGGTTCACAACTACATCCCGAACTGGCTGAAGCTGGCGAATGAAGGCCGCATCATGGAGGCCGCGGATCTGGCACACCAGACCAACAGCCTGCCGGAAGTGTGCGGGCGCGTCTGTCCGCAGGATCGTCTGTGTGAAGGGTCCTGTACTCTGAACGATGAGTTCGGTGCGGTGACCATCGGCAACATCGAGCGCTATATCAGCGATAAAGCGATTGAGATGGGCTGGAAACCAGACATGTCCCACGTGCTGCCTACCGGCAAACGCGTGGCGGTTATAGGTGCCGGCCCGGCCGGTCTGGCCTGTGCCGATGTGCTGACCCGTAACGGCGTGAAAGCGGTGGTCTACGATCGTCACCCGGAGATTGGCGGCCTGCTGACCTTCGGGATCCCGGCCTTCAAGCTGGAAAAAGAAGTGATGGTGAAACGCCGTGGCATCTTCAGCGAGATGGGCATTGAGTTCCAACTCAATACCGAAGTGGGCAAAGACATCACCATGGAGACGCTGCTGAGTGAGTTTGACGCGGTGTTCCTCGGCGTCGGTACCTACCAGTCAATGCGTGGCGGCCTGGAGAACGAGGATGCGCCGGGGGTCTATGACGCCCTGCCGTTCCTGATCGCCAACACCAAGCAATTGATGGGCTATCAGGCCGAGCAGCACGAGCCTTATGTCAGCATGGAAGGTAAACGTGTGGTGGTGCTGGGCGGTGGTGACACCGCGATGGACTGCGTGCGTACCTCTGTCCGTCAGGGGGCAACCGACGTTATCTGCGCCTACCGCCGTGATGAAGCCAACATGCCGGGCTCCAAACGCGAAGTGAAAAACGCGCGTGAGGAAGGGGTTGATTTCAAATTCAACCTGCAGCCGCTGAGCATCGAACTCAACAGCGCCGGTCGCGTGGCCGGAGTGAAAATGGTTCGTACCCAGTTGGGTGCACCGGATGCCAACGGCCGCCAGATTGCTGAGCAGGTGCCAGGTTCCGAGCACATCATTGATGCCGATGCGGTGGTTATGGCCTTTGGTTTCCGTCCGCACCAGATGGACTGGTTGGCCGCGCACGACGTTGAGCTCGACAAGCAGGGCCGCATTGTGGCGCCGGAAAGCACCGATAATGCCTTCCAGACCAGCAACCCGAAAATCTTCGCCGGTGGCGATGCGGTGCGCGGGTCGGATCTGGTGGTGACGGCGATTGCCGAAGGCCGTAAAGCCGCCGATGGCATCATGAGCTACCTGGAAGTCTAATCTTCCGCTCGCTTTTCCCCAAAGGGCCCGCAGTTGATCTGCCGGGCCCTTCGTTTTTTCCTCGTCAACCACACGCTTTGTAACAACCTCCCCCACAGCACAACGCCTGAAGCGCTATAGTATTCAGTTAGCATCACTGACTGGCGCGGTCGTGCCTGATATCTTGATAAGGATAGTTCACCATGAAATTGCCTATTCCCTTGTTAACCGGCGCTCTGCTGGTTGTCAGCTTCAACTCACTGGCTTCGTCGCTGGATCCGCAAGAAGTGGGTTACAATATTGAAGCACGCGGTGCGGCACCGGTAGTCGCTCAACTGGCCAAGGCAGGCCAGCTTGCGGCGGTAGAAAACAGCATCAAACTGGGTGACGACAGCTGGATCGCGCTGGCCCCCAAACTGGCCGATGGCGGTAACGCAGCCTTCACCACCGACATCAAATCCGCCCTGTCCTTTGCATTGGCCTACAACCCGGCCGCGGTGCTGCATGCCCTCGACAAGGGCAATAACCTGCCCATCAACGACATCTGTACCGCGCCCCCTGAAGTGCAAGGCGACACAGCCATTACCTCGTTTAAACAGCGCGCGACCCACGCACTCACCACCGTGCGTATCGGAGACCTCAGCGCCCCGCGAGATGCCTGCATTGCGTCACTGAAAAGCTGACGGTTTCCCGGATCGCAAGCCATAAAAAAGGTCGCCGAAGCGACCTTTACTGTTCACCGCTGCGGGATTATTTCACCACGCGCAGTGCCGGGCGGCCACCACGTGGTGGCGGTGGCGGCTCGTCGTCTGGATCGTTACCTTCATCCAGATCGGGGCGATCGCCATCAATCACCGACATCAGGCTTTCCGAAGGGATCGTCTCATTGTCCAAACCTTCAAACGTGCCTTCCACTTCATAGGCAGCTTCCGGTTCGAACATGGTGCCTGCGCCGTTTTCACGGGCATATATCGCCAGCACCGCTGCCATTGGCACCGAGACTTCACGCGGTACACCACCGAAACGTGCGTTGAAATGCACTTCGTCGTTGCCTAACTCCAGGTTGCCCACTGCACGCGGCGCGATGTTCAGAACGATCTGACCATCACGGGCGAATTCCATAGGCACCAGAACGTCAGGACGCGTCACATCCACCACCAGGTGCGGTGTCAACTGATTGTCCAACAGCCAGTCATAGAAAGCTCGCAGCAGATACGGACGGCGCGGAGTCATCTGAGACATATCCATAACGCTTAGCCCCGAGTCTGCAGGCGCATTTCGCGCTCGGCTTCGGTCAGGGAGGCCAGGAAGGCGTCACGCTCGAACACGCGAGTCATGTAGCCTTTCAGCTCTTTGGAACCGGCACCGCTCAGTTCAATGCCCAACTGCGGCAAACGCCACAGCAGCGGCGCCAGGTAGCAATCCACCAGGCTGAACTCTTCGCTCATGAAGTACGGGGTCTGACCAAAGATAGGGGCAATCGCCAGCAGTTCTTCGCGCAGTTGACGGCGAGCTGATTCAGCTTCCTGACCGTTGCTCTGCTCGATTTTGTACATCAGCGAATACCAGTTTTTCTCGATACGCAGCATCATCAGGCGGCTCTCACCACGAGCAACCGGGTAGACCGGCATCAATGGTGGGTGCGGGAAACGCTCATCGAGGTATTCCATGATGATACGGGATTCATACAGGGTCAGTTCGCGATCGACCAGGGTAGGCACCGTCTGGTACGGATTGAGGTCAATCAGATCCTGCGGCAGGTTATCCAACTCAACCTGCTCAATCTCAACGCTGACACCTTTCTCCGCCAGTACGATACGTACTTGATGGCTAAAAATGTCGGTCGGGCCAGAGAACAGCGTCATTACCGAACGTTTGTTGGCAGCGACAGCCATGAAAACCTCCAAGTTATCTAGAAAATACTGCGAATAGCCAACTGACAGGCTGCTATCCTGAATGATCTTGACCGCAGGCCAGCAACTTGCAGCGAAACCTTAGGTCAGAAAAACGGCCTCGGAGGTAGACTGATAACTGCTGCATGGCGAACAGGCGCAAAAGTGGATGATAGTTTACCAGATTTTGCTTGTTTTGTGGGGGCTGTGCGGTGATTTCGTATTGAATTGTCTGATATACCAAAGATTTTAGTAGCGACAAGTTGATTTTCAGGCATAAAAAAACCCGGTGAAGCACCGGGTTTTTGGCGTAAATTCCACTGCCGAGGCAGTAAAAAATTAACGCTTGGAGAACTGCGGACGACGACGTGCTTTACGCAGGCCGACTTTCTTACGTTCAACCTGACGGGCGTCACGAGTAACGAAGCCAGCTTTACGCAATTCACCGCGCAGAGTCTCGTCGTACTCCATCAGTGCACGGGTGATACCGTGACGGATAGCGCCAGCCTGACCAGAGATACCACCACCTTTAACGGTGATGTACAGGTCAAACTTACCAACCATGTCGGTCAGTTCCAACGGTTGACGAACTACCATGCGGGCAGTTTCGCGACCGAAGTACTGTTCCAGACTACGCTGGTTAATTACGATGTTACCACTGCCCGGCTTGATGAAAACGCGAGCGGCGGAGCTTTTGCGGCGACCAGTGCCGTAGTATTGATTTTCAGCCATTGCCTATAATCCCGATTAGATGTCAAGAACTTGCGGTTGCTGTGCCGCGTGAGTGTGCTCGGTGCCCGCGTAAACTTTCAGTTTACGGAACATTGCACGACCCAACGGACCCTTTGGCAGCATGCCTTTAACCGCGATTTCAATCACACGCTCTGGGTTGCGGGCAATCATCTCTTCAAAGGTCGCTTGCTTGATACCACCGACGTAGCCGGTGTGACGGTAATACACTTTGTCTGTACGCTTGTTGCCGGTTACAGCAACTTTTTCTGCGTTCAGAACGATGATGTAGTCACCGGTATCAACGTGCGGGGTGTATTCCGCTTTATGCTTGCCGCGCAGACGACGAGCCAGTTCAGTAGCGAGACGGCCTAAAGTTTTACCATCTGCATCAACAACGTACCAGTCGCGTTTTACGCTCTCTGGTTTAGCTGTAAAAGTTTTCATTAGAAAGCTTACCCAATAATTAGTTACACGTTGGTGAACACCCAAACGCTCGAAAACAGTTGAGGCTCACACGACCATACAAGTCCAGCAAACCTACCCCTTCGAATAGCCATTGCCGGCACTAAAAAGTTTTTGGGAAAAAAACTTTGTTGTAACGTGGGGTCGCAAGATTATAGAGAAGTCGCTCACAAAGATCGAACGCTTTTTGAATAGAAACGCAATTAAACGCCAATGGCGGAAAACCGGGGACGCCAGCGGTCTGGGTCCCCTGGACGTCACGGCAGATGCGGCAACTTCAGATACTCCTCGCTCTGCATTTCTTGCAGCCGCGACAGGCAGCGCTGGTACTCGAACTTCAGCCGCTCGCCCTGGTAGATATCGAACATCGACGCTTCGGCAGCGATCACCAGTTTGACGTGACGTTCGTAAAATTCATCGACCAATGCCAGGAAGCGACGCGCAGTATTTTCCTTCAGCGGCCCCATCACCCGCACATTATACAGGATCACGCTGTGGTACAGGCGCGACAGGGCAATATAGTCCAACTGGCTACGCGCCTCTTCGCACAACGTGTGAAAATCGACTGCCAGCACGCCGTCTACCGCGTTGATCGCCTGCAACGGCCGATGATTGATCTGCAATATCGGCGCCGCCTCTCCTTGCTTGCCGGCCAGCTTCACAAACATCCGGTCCATGGTCAGCCGGGTCTGTTCATCAAGCGGCGTCAAATACAAATGTGCCTGAGTCAAAGTGCGCAGGCGATAATCAATACCGGCGTCGACATTCATCACGTCACAGAATTCGTTAATCAGATCGATCGCCGGCAGGAAGCGCGCCCGCTGCAGGCCGTTGCGGTACAGATCGTTCGGCGGAATATTGGAGGTTGCCACCAGCGTGATGCCACGGGCAAACAGCGCCTGCAACAGCGTTGCCAACAGCATGGCGTCGGTGATATCGGAAACAAAGAACTCGTCGAAACACAGCACGTCGGTCTGCGCCTTGAAACCATCAGCGATGATTTCAAGTGGGTTTTCCTGCCCCTGCAGTTCGGTCAGTTCTTCGTGCACCCGCAGCATAAAACGGTGGAAATGCAGCCGCAGCTTGCGATCCCCCGGCAGGCTCTGGAAGAACATGTCCATCAGCCAGGTCTTGCCGCGTCCAACGCCGCCCCACATATATAAGCCCTGGGCCGGACGCTGCTGAGTCGTTTCATTGCTCTTGCCCAGCCAACGGTTCAGCTTGCCGCGCAGGCCCACGGCCGGCGCACTGACCACAGGCGTCTGCTGCAATGCCTGATAGATATGATCCAGTTGAGTCACGGCCTTCATTTGGACTTCATCGGCCTGGTATTCTCCCGCAGCAAGCAGCCGCTGGTAGCGTGATAACGGTGATTGTGCCTGCATCTGTTCGATGTTCCTTCACAACGCTTAGAAATTATTTAGCCCATTTTCGCGGCAACTTTGGGTGGCTTCGCGCCCTTATCGCTACAAATACCCGCTCAGGGCGGCGCTGAAAACCCTGAAGAAATCAGGTCATGGCTCATCAGGATTCCACTCGGACAAGGTTAACGGTTATAGTGGATATTATTAAGTGAAAAATCCCTGCGGAACAACGAAGTCAAAATAGGAGTCATCATGACCTGGGAGTATGCGCTGATTGGTTTGGTGGTCGGTATCGTCATTGGTGCGGTAGCGATGCGTTTTGGTAACCGTAAATTACGTCAACAACAAGTTTTGCAGAACGAGTTGGACAAGAGCAAAACCGATCTGGAAGAGTATCGTCAGGAGCTGGTCGGCCACTTTGCCCGCAGCGCCGAGCTGCTGGACAATATGGCACGCGACTATCGCCAGCTGTATCAACACATGGCGAAAAGCTCCAACAACCTGTTGCCGGACCTGCCAATGCAGGAAAACCCGTTCCGCTATCGCCTGACCGAAGCCGAAGCGGATAACGATCAGACGCCGGTAGAGATGCCGCGCGATTACTCAGAAGGCGCATCAGGCCTGCTGCGTGGCGAACGTCCACGCCGCGACTAAACGCCGCTCTTAGCCCGTGGGCCAGTTCCACGGGCTTTTGCTCCCCCATGCTTTTTCTTCCCCATGCCGAGCTATCCTTAAAGCTGGCGCCTGAGTGAACTTTTCACGCAAATTCACGGTCTTACCCTTCACTATGGTATTGCTGCTGCATTATCATCACCCTTTCACCGGCAGGTATTGAGAGAGTTATAATCAATGAACAAAAAGTCGTTAATTCTTAGTGCATTGGCAATGAGTATTGGCCTCACACTGACCTCCGTACCGGCAGCCAGCGCGGCGATGCCCGTCGCCGTGCAGGGGCAGCCGCTGCCAAGCCTGGCGCCGATGTTGGAAAAAGTCTTGCCCGCTGTCGTCAGCGTGCATGTGGAAGGCACCCAGGTACAGCGCCAGCAGGTACCGGAAGAGCTCAAACGCTTCTTCGGCCCCGGTGGTCCTGGGCAGCAACAAAGCTCACGCCCGTTTGAAGGGTTGGGCTCTGGCGTGATCATCGACGCCGCCAAAGGCTATGTGCTGACCAACAACCACGTGATCAACAACGCCGACAAAATCAGCGTGCAGTTGAATGACGGGCGCGAAGTGGATGCCAAGTTGTTGGGACGTGACGAACAGTCCGACATCGCCCTGCTGCAGCTCAGCGATGTGAAAAACCTGACCGCGATAAAAATGGCGGACTCCGATCAACTGCGGGTCGGCGATTTCGCCGTGGCCGTCGGCAACCCATTCGGCCTCGGCCAGACAGCGACCTCCGGTATTATCTCTGCACTGGGTCGTAGCGGTCTGAACCTGGAAGGGTTGGAAAACTTCATTCAGACCGATGCTTCCATCAACCGCGGCAACTCCGGTGGCGCACTGGTTAACCTCAAGGGTGAGTTGATCGGCATCAACACCGCCATTTTGGCGCCAAGCGGCGGCAACGTGGGTATCGGCTTTGCCATTCCGAGCAACATGGCGCAGAACCTCAGCCAGCAATTGATTGAATTTGGCGAAGTGAAACGCGGCCTGCTGGGCATTAAAGGCAGTGAAATGACTGCCGATATGGCCAAAGCCTTTAATACAGATGCCCAGCGTGGCGCCTTCGTCAGTGAAGTCCTGCCGAAATCTGCCGCTGCCAAGGCCGGTATCAAAGCCGGTGACATTCTGGTTTCTGTCGATGGCAAGTCGGTCAGCAGCTTCGCCGAACTGCGTGCCAAGGTCGGAACCACGGCTCCTGGCAAAACCATCAAGGTTGGTTTGCTGCGCGACGGTAAGCCGCAGGAAGTTTCCGTCACCCTGGATAACAGTGAAGGTGCCTCCACCAATGCCGAAACGCTTTCGCCGGCTCTGCAGGGCGTTTCACTGAGCAACGGTGCCATTCCAAGTGGCGACAAGGGCGTGAAGATCGACAGAGTCGATAAAGGCTCTGTAGCCGCGCAGATCGGGTTGCAGAAAGACGATGTGATCATTGGCGTCAACCGTCAGCGCGTTGAAAACATCACGACCTTACGCAAGGTGCTGGAAGCCAAGCCACCGGTGATGGCACTGAACATCGTGCGCGGCGGCGAAACCATTTATCTGCTGTTGCGTTAATCGGTAATTTGTTTAAAAACCGGGCCCGGTGACATACTGCGCCCGGTATTCTCATGCTATCCTCCGTGTATCTTTCATCTCACGTACTAAAACTCCATGTTTGCTAAGCTCTTGCGTTCCGTCGTTATTGGTTTAATCGTTGCCGGCCTGCTGCTGGCAGCCCTGCCCGTGCTACGTTCTTCCAATACCCTGTTCGCAGAAAAACATGAAAGTACCCGTGATGAAACGCCGGTCAGTTACAACAAGGCGGTGCGCCGCGCCGCGCCTGCCGTGGTGAATATCTACAACCGCAATATGAATGGCGCCGCCAACGTACTGTCTCTGGGGTCTGGCGTGATCATGAACGAGCGCGGTTATATCCTGACCAATCGGCACGTAATCAAAGATGCACAGCAAATCACTGTCGTATTGCAGGATGGCCGCCGCTATGAAGCGTTGCTGGTCGGCTCTGACAGCCTGACCGATCTGGCAGTGCTGAAAATAGATCCGGGCAACCTGCCGGTGATCCCCTACAACGACGCCCGCACCGCGCACGTGGGTGACATAGTGCTGGCGATCGGCAACCCCTATAATCTCGGTCAGACCGTCACTCAGGGGATCCTCAGTGCCACCGGTCGCATCAGTATGAGCACCACAGGTCGCCAGACTTTCCTGCAGACCGATGCCTCGATTAACCGCGGCAACTCGGGCGGTGCGCTGGTCAACTCGCTGGGCGAGTTAATCGGCATCAATACCCTGACCTACGATAAAATCACCGACGGGGAAACGCCGGAAGGCTTGGGCTTCGCCATTCCCATCGAGTTGGCCACCAAGATTATGGACAAACTGATCCGTGACGGCCGCGTCATCCGCGGTTATTTCGGTATTCAGGGTAAAGAGATTATTCCCCTGCGCTCATCCAACTCCGGCATCGATCGCCTGCAAGGCATTATCGTGACCGAAATTACGCCGAATGGGCCGGCAGGTAACGCCGGCTTCCATATCAACGACGTAATCATCAATGTCGACAACAAACCGGCGGTATCGGTGCTGGAAACCATGGACCAGGTGGCGGAGATCCGCCCTGGTACTGAAATTCCGGTGATTGTGTTGCGCGAAGGCAAACGCATAACCTTGAAGATGACCGTGGGTGAATTCCCGGAAGACAGCAATTAAAAAGGGCCCGGCAACGCCGAGCCCTCCAATACTGCATTGCGCCGGGTTAGCCCCCAGCATCCAACAGATTACTCGCCTTTCACACGCTCGATATTGGCACCCAGCGCACGCAGCTTGTCTTCAATGCGCTCATAGCCGCGGTCAATATGATAGATACGGTCAACAACGGTCACGCCGTCGGCGATGCAGCCGGCAATCACCAGACTGGCTGAAGCGCGCAAATCGGTCGCCATGACCTGAGCACCGGACAGTTGCTCAACGCCGTGACAAATCACGGTATTGCTCTCAATCTCAGCGTGTGCGCCCATACGGATCAATTCTGGCACGTGCATAAAGCGGTTTTCAAAGATGGTCTCGGTGATCACACCGGTGCCTTCCGCAACCAGATTCAGCAAGCTGAACTGGGCCTGCATGTCGGTCGGGAACCCCGGGTGCGGCGCAGTGCGAATGGTCACCGCTTTCGGACGCTTGCCGTGCATGTCCAGGCTGATCCAGTCTTCGCCCACTTCGATATCCGCACCGGCTTCACGCAGTTTGGCCAGCACGGCATCCAGCGTATCGGGACGGGTATCACGGCACATCACTTTGCCACCGGAAACCGCAGCAGCGATCAGGAAGGTACCGGTTTCGATACGGTCCGGCAGAACGCGATAAACGCCGCCGCCCAGGCGCTCAACGCCCTCGATGGTGATGCGGTCACTGCCGGCGCCGGTGATTTTTGCACCCAGCGTGTTAAGGAAGTTGGCAGTATCGACAATTTCCGGCTCACGTGCGGCGTTCTCAATCACGGTCGTACCGGTCGCCAGGGTGGCGGCGCTCATGATGGTCACGGTAGCGCCAACGCTCACCTTGTCCATCACGATGTGTGCACCCTTCAGACGACCGTCAACGGAAGCTTTTACGTAACCTTCTTCCAGTTTGATCTCCGCGCCCAGCTGTTCCAGACCCGTAATATGCAGATCAACCGGACGTGCGCCGATCGCACAACCACCCGGCAGGGAAACCTGACCGCGACCAAAACGAGCGACCAGCGGCCCCAAAGCCCAGATAGAAGCACGCATGGTTTTCACCAGGTCATACGGCGCGCAGAATTCGTTCACGCCGCTGGCATCAACGAATACGGAACCGTTACGCTCAATCTTGGTGCCCAACTGGTTGAGTAGCTTAATGGTGGTATCGATGTCCTTCAGCTTCGGGACATTCTGCAGCTCGACCGGCTCTTCCGCTAATAATGCGGCGAACAGGATCGGCAGGGCGGCATTTTTGGCCCCGGAAATAGCAACTTCACCGCTTAGGCGGGTCCGGCCCTGCACACGAAATTTATCCATTTGACTACTCTCTATTATCTAAACTGACGCTGCCCGCCCCGCTGGGCAAACAGCCTTAAAATCCGTTGAGTTTGCGGTCTCGCTGCCACTCTTCTGGGGTGTACGCCTTGATCGACAAGGCATGAATTCGGTTGTCCGCAATGTATTCCATCAGCGGTGCATACACCGTCTGTTGTTTCTTGACGCGGCTCATGGCGGCAAACAGTTCGCCGACCACGATCACCTGAAAGTGGCTACCATCTCCGGTAACATGTGCTTCATCCAGTGCCAATGCTCGCATCAGCACGTCTTTAATCTCGTTATTTTCCATAGTATCCAGTTCTGCATCAAAAGGATCATAATCAGCCTGACATCTTAGTGGAATCAGACGTTTTCTTAAACTAAAGAAAAAGCCCCTGTGTAACAGGGGCTTTCTGAGGAGAAACCGTCTTTAGCCAGTCGAAAGTCGGGCTAACCAGCGGTATCGACAGGCATTATTGCTTGCAGGTTGTACAGCGTGATCAAGGTTTTCAGGCGATCGCTGGCACCAGAAATTTTTAATTCCACGCCGTGCTGACGCTGCTGTTCACGCAGATGTACCAGCAATGCCAGCCCGGAAGAGTCCACACGCTGCAATTGCGTAACGTCGAGCACGGTTTTATCCGCCAACAACGTTTCCCGCTGTTCCCACAGCGGCAACAGAGTTTCCCGATCCAGTTCACCGCGCAGGATCAGAGTCTGCTGCTGCGATTCAAAGCTGAGTGCGGTCATCAGTTTTTCTGATCCAGCGTGATTGGACGCTGCGCCGCCGCCTGCAGTTGTTTGGTCAGACCGTCAATCCCTTGGGTACGCAGGGTAGATGCCCACTCGTTTTGCTTGGTGGTGATCATGCTGACGCCTTCGGCGATCATGTCATACGCCTGCCAGTAACCGGTCTTGCTGTTTTTGCGCCACTGGAAGTCCAGACGCACCGGCGGACGACCGCCCTGGTCAATGATGGTCACGCGGATGGCGACGATATCGGCATTATCCAGCGGCTTTTCAGGTTCGATCTGGTAAGTCTGGCCGTGGTACATCGCCAACGCCTGACCGTAGGCCTGTTCCAGGTAAGCCTGGAATGCGGTGAAGTAAGCTTCACGCTGCGCCGGGGTCGCTTCTTTGTAATAACGGCCCAGCACCAGCGCACCGGCATATTTGACCTGTACAAACGGCATCAATTCCTGGTGCACCACGGTACGCAGGTAGTTGGGATCCTGCTTGATTTTTGGCTGCTCGGTCTTCAGACGGTTAAAGGTCTTCTGAGCCGCATCTTGCATCAGGCTGTAAGGATTGGTTTGATCCACCGCATTTGCCAGTGGCGCAACCACCAGCAGAGCAACCATAAGTAAACGTTTAAACATGCAGGTTTCCTCTTTTAATGAATAGGGGCGGCAGGTTGCGGCGCAGCACCGGCAGCAGGCGCATCGCCTGCCTTGTCCGTATCATTCTGGCCGCCGCTCTTATACAGGAACTGGCCGATCAGATCTTCCAGAACCATGGCTGATTTAGTGTCCTGAATAGTACCGCCATCTTTCAGGATGGTAGTCCCCATATCCGGATCTTCAAAACCGACGTTCAGTGCCAGATATTGCTCCCCCAGCAGGCCGGAGGTGCGGATCGCCAGCGAACTGGTATCCGGTATCTGATTGAATTTCTCCTGGATATCCAGGGCAACGCGCGGCGTATAAGTTTTAGGATCGAGCGAGATATTGGCCACTCGACCAATCACCACGCCGCCGATTTTCACCGGTGAACGTGCTTTCAGACCACCGATATTATCGAAGGTCGCGTAAATACGGTATGTCGGTTCGTTACCGATCGACTTAATGTTTGCCACTTGCAGGCACAAAAACACGACGGCGCACAGCGCAATCAGCATAAATGCCCCAACCCAGATTTCACTCTTCTTCGTTTGCATCGAATCAATTCCCAAACATCAGTGCTGTCAGCACGAAATCCAATCCCAACACCGCCAGTGACGAATGTACCACGGTACGGGTCGTTGCCCGGCTAATCCCTTCAGAGGTCGGTACTGCATCATACCCGTTGAAGATGGCAATCCAGGTCACGGTGATGGCAAATACCACGCTCTTGAGCAGGCAGTTGAGCAAGTCTTTTTTCCACTCTACCGCTCCCTGCATCGCCGACCAGAAGAAGCCACCGTCAATGCCCTTCCAATCTACGCCGACTATCGAACCGCCCCAGATACCAATGGCGACAAAGATCAGCGTCAACAACGGCATGCTGATCAAACCGGCCCAGAAGCGTGGCGCGACAATACGCCGTAGCGGGTCGACCGCCATCATTTCCAGGCTGGAGATTTGTTCGGTCGCTTTCATCAGGCCAATTTCGGCCGTCAGCGCGGAACCGGCACGACCGGCAAACAGCAGTGCCGTCACCACCGGGCCCAGTTCACGTAACAGCGACAGCGCCACCATCATGCCCAGGCTGGCTTCGGCACTGTAGGTGGTAAGCACCAAATAGCCCTGTAGCCCCAGTACCATGCCGATAAACAACCCGGAAACCATGATAATCAACAGTGATTGCACGCCCACACTGTGCATTTGCTTAAGCAGCAATGGCCACTGTTTGCGCGGCTCGGGCCGCCCGACCAGCGCGCCCCACAGCATCAATCCGGCGCGCCCAAAGCTGGCGCTGGTGTTGATGCCACGGCGTCCTAACGACGCTAACGCCTGTAATAACATCAGCTTATTTACTCCCTAAACCTAACAACTCGGCCTGGTAATCGCCGGCCGGATAACGGAAAGGCACCGGCCCATCGGCAATACCATCCAGGAACTGGCGCACGCGTGCATCAGGATTGTTCTGTAATTCTTGCGCCGTGCCTTCGGCAATCACCCGATGATCGGCAACAATGTACGCGTAGTCGGCGATGCTCAGCACCTCCGGCACATCGTGCGAAACCACAATACAGGTGATGCCCAGCGCATGATTGAGCTCATCGATCAACTTAACCAACACGCCCATGGTGATCGGATCCTGGCCGACGAAAGGCTCGTCGAACATGATCATCTCCGGGTCGAGCGCAATCGCCCGCGCCAGCGCCGCACGCCGCGCCATTCCGCCGGACAACTCATTGGGCATCAGCTCGGCCGCGCCACGCAGTCCGACCGCCTCCAGCTTCATCATTACCGTACTGCGCAAAATAGGCTCCGGTAAGCGGCTGTGCTCACGCAGCGGATAAGCCACGTTTTCAAACACCGTCAGATCGGTGAACAGCGCGCCAGACTGGAACAGCATGCTCATTTTCTTACGGGCTTCATACAGCTGATGGCGGGACAAGGCGGGGATGTCGTCGCCATCAAACCAGATCTCACCGCTGTCCGGTGTCAACTGGCCGCCAATCAGACGCAGCAGCGTTGTTTTACCAATACCGGACGGCCCCATGATCGCCGTCACCTTGCCACGGGGAACCGTCAGGTTGATGTCTTCGAATATTAGTCGATCGCCGCGAGAGAAAGTCATGTCGCGAACTTCGACCAGATTCTCTGCCTTCTGGTGCATGTTAATGGATCCTTTGCGGCTTATTTTTGCTAAATCTACCCGCGATGTTAAAGCAACGGGCGCAATGCGTCTCATCTTTACAAAAACTTACCGGCATTTCGTTACCAATGGTGCCATAGGTTTTACTTTTACGCGCCACCCGGTCAAAATTGGCACCATAACGAAAAAAAACGAAAGTGTTCATATATTAGCCGGGAAATCCCGTTGCTGCGGCTTTAGCCTGCGCAACGGAGGGCAAAGCAAGATAGCCGAATGACGGCTTTTAACCAACGAACCGGGATAATACCCAACAAAGGACCCTGCATGTTTCTCGCGATAGTTTTATTAATCGTTGGTTTATTTTTACTGGTGTATGGCGCAGACCGCTTAGTTTACGGTGCTGCGGTGATTTCTCGTTCACTTGGTGTGCCACCATTGATTATCGGCATAACCATCGTCGGTATCGGCACTTCGCTGCCGGAACTGTTTGTTTCGACCACCGCCGCGCTGAACGGGCAAATAGATATGGCGGTCGGAAACGTAATAGGTTCCAACATCACCAATATTCTATTGATCCTTGGTGTTGCCGCACTGATCCACCCGCTGGCTGCGCGTTCTGAAGTATTGAGGCGCGAACTGCCGCTGATGTTGGCGGTCACAGTATTGTGCGGTTTTGTGCTGATGGACGGCACGCTGAGCCGGCTGAATGGCGTGGTGCTGCTGGCCGCCGCCGCCGTCTTCATTCTGTTAATGCTGAAAATTGCCCGGCTGGCGCAGCGAGAAGGCAGCGACAGCCTGACCCTGGAACAAATGGCCGAGCTGCCGCAGGACAGCAGCAACACCGTGGCGGTGCTGTGGCTGGTGCTGGCGTTTATCATTCTGCCGCTGTCTTCCAAAATGGTGGTCGATAACGCCACGGTGATTGCGCACTTCTTCGGTATGAGTGAGCTGGTGGTCGGCCTGACCCTTATCGCTGTCGGCACCAGCCTGCCGGAACTGGCCACCTCCATCGCCGGAGCACTAAAGGGTGAGGATGATATGGCAATTGGCAATATCATCGGCTCCAACATTTTCAATACGGTGATAGTACTGGGTGTCCCCGCCCTATTGTCCCCGGGCAGCGTCGATGGCGCCGCCTTCCACCGCGATTACTGGGTGATGCTGGCGGTCAGCATTGTGCTCACCGCCCTGTGCGTTGGGCGTAAACATCGTATCGGTCATCTGGCAGGGGCTCTGTTATTATGTGGCTTTATTGCGTATCTTGCGGTGCTGTTTTTTAACCCTTTCAGTACTTTCGGCTAAACCGACGGGAATGAGCATGTCGAATATTCAGTTGCAACCAGGCTTTGATTTTCAGCAGGCAGGCAAAGAAGTGCTGCAGATTGAGCGTGACGGGCTGGCCCAGCTCGATCAATACATCAATGCAGACTTTACCCGCGCCTGCGAATTGATCGCCGAATGCACCGGTAAAGTGGTGGTGATGGGCATGGGTAAATCCGGCCATATCGGCTGCAAGATTGCCGCCACCTTCGCCAGCACCGGCACGCCTTCGTTCTTTGTTCACCCTGCGGAAGCCAGCCACGGCGACCTCGGCATGGTGTCTGCACAGGATATCGTGCTCGCCATCTCCAACTCCGGTGAGTCCAACGAAATCCAGGCGCTGATCCCGGTATTGAAGCGCCAGCAAATCCCGTTGATCTGCATGACCAACAACCCGGAAAGTTCGATGGGCAAAGCGGCGGATATTCATCTGTGCATCAAGGTGCCGCAAGAAGCCTGCCCGCTCGGCCTGGCACCGACCACCAGCACCACCGCCACCCTGGTGATGGGCGATGCGTTAGCCGTTGCCCTGCTGAAAGCCCGCGGTTTCACGCCGGAAGACTTTGCGTTGTCACACCCTGGCGGCGCTCTGGGCCGCCGACTGCTGCTGCGCGTGAGCGACATCATGCACAGCGGCGATGAAATTCCCCACGTCAGCGCCGATGCATCGCTGCGCGACGCGCTGCTGGAAATCACCCGCAAAAATCTGGGCATGACGGTCATCTGTGACGACCTGATGAAGATCGCCGGTATCTTTACCGATGGTGACCTGCGCCGGATTTTTGATATGGGCATCAATCTCAACGAGGCCAAAATTGTCGATGTTATGACGCTCGGTGGCGTGCGGGTGCGTCCGAACCTGCTGGCGGTCGACGCGCTGAACCTGATGCAGCAACGCCATATCACCTCGGTGCTGGTTGCCGATGGCGACCAGTTGCTGGGTGTGGTACATATGCATGACATGCTACGCGCCGGCGTCGTTTAATTATGGAAGAGAACTCAATGAGTCTGGTTGAAACCTGCTACGGGCCAGTAGAACAAGAGGTCATGGCTCGCGCCGGTAAAATCCGCCTGCTGATTTGTGATGTCGATGGCGTGCTGTCAGACGGCCTGATTTTCATGGGCAACAATGGCGAAGAATTAAAAGCGTTTAACGTACGCGACGGTTACGGCATTCGCTGCCTGAAAACCTCGGGTATTGAAGTGGCCATTATTACCGGCCGCTCCGCCAAGCTCCTGGAAGACCGCGCGAATACCCTCGGTATTACCCACCTTTACCAGGGGCAATCCGATAAGCTTTTGGCCTTCCGCGAACTGTTGGATACACTGTCGCTAACGGCAGATCAGGTAGCCTATATTGGCGACGACCTGATCGACTGGCCGGTGATGGCTCAGGTTGGCCTGTCGGTCGCGGTGGCAGATGCACATCCTCTGCTGCTGCCACGCGCCCACTATATTACCCGCATTGCCGGCGGCCGCGGCGCGGTGCGCGAGCTGTGTGACATTATTCTTTTGGCTCAGAACAAGCTGGAGGACGCCAAAGGGCTGTCGATATGAGTAAAACCAAACTTTGGATCACCATCCTGCTGGCGGTGATCGCATTGGCGCTGATTGGCTGGAACATGACGGATGTCAATGATGATGCCACGCCGGGGCCGGTTAACAGCCAGGACCCGACTTATCAGAGCCAGCACACGGTCACCATAGTGTACAATCCGACCGGCAAGCTGAGCTATAAGCTGGTGGCGGAAGACGTGAAGTACTATGAAGCCGACGAATTAAGCTGGTTTACCCAGCCAGTGATGACGCTGTTTGATGAAAACGCGGTGGCCACCTGGTCAGTTCGCGCCGATCGCGCCAAACTGACTAAAGACCGGATGCTGTATCTTTACGGCCATGTCGAGGTGAACAGCCTGACCACCACCTCACAGCTGGAAAAAATTAAAACAGACAATGCTCAGGTGAACCTGGTGACCCAGGATGTGGCTTCGGACGACGAAGTGACACTCTATGGGACGAACTTCACCTCTAACGGCATGAAAATGCGTGGGAACCTGCGGGCCAAAACCGCTGAGCTGATTGATAAGGTTAAGACCAACTATGAAATTCAGAACCAACAAACAAAGCCGTAATCTATTGATCGGCAGCTTGATTTTGGCCGCCAGCGCCCCTGCCTGGGCGCTGAAGTCCGACTCCAGCCAACCGGTAAGCATCGACTCGCTGAAACAGTCTCTGGATATGCAGAGCAACGTCAGCACCTTTACCGATAACGTGGTGATCAAGCAAGGCACTATCGATATCAAGGCCGACAAGGTTGTGGTGACCAGGCCAGGCGGCGATCAGAACAAAACTTATATCGAAGCCTTTGGCAACCCGGTGACCTTCTATCAGATGCAAGACAACGGCAAGCCGGTGAAAGGCCATGCGCAGAAGGTTCGTTACGATGTGGCGTCGCAGTTGGTGACCCTGACCGGGAACGCCTATCTGGAACAGCTCGACAGCAACGTAAAAGGCGATCGCATCACCTATCTGGTGCAACAGCAGCAAATGCAGGCGTTTAGCGACAAAGGCAAACGCGTGACTACGGTCCTGGTACCGTCGCAGTTGCAAGACAAAAACGGGCAAAAGAAGAGTAACTAATCACTTATGGCTACACTCATCGCAGAAAACCTGGCGAAAGCCTACAAGGGCCGCAAAGTTGTTGAAGACGTCAGCCTGAAAGTGAAATCCGGCGAGATCGTCGGCCTGCTGGGGCCAAACGGCGCCGGCAAGACCACCACCTTCTACATGGTGGTGGGTATCGTTCAGCGTGATGCCGGGCGTATCGTGATTGACGAAGAAGACATCAGTCTGCTGCCGCTGCACGCCCGTGCACGCCGTGGCATCGGCTATTTGCCGCAGGAAGCATCCATCTTCCGCCGCCTCAGCGTGTATGACAACCTGATGGCCGTGCTGGAGATCCGTGAAGATCTCAGCAGCGAGCAGCGAGCCGACCGTGCGGTAGAACTGATGGAAGAATTCCATATCACTCACCTGCGCGACAACCTGGGCCAGGCGCTGTCCGGTGGTGAACGCCGCCGCGTCGAGATCGCCCGTGCGCTGGCAGCCAACCCGAAATTCATCCTGCTGGATGAGCCGTTCGCAGGGGTTGACCCGATTTCCGTTATCGACATTAAAAAAATTATCGAGCACTTGCGTGACAGCGGCCTGGGCGTGCTGATCACCGACCATAACGTGCGCGAAACGCTGGACGTGTGTGAACGCGCCTATATCGTCAGCCAGGGCAAACTGATTGCCCACGGCACGCCGGATGCTATTCTGGCCGATGAGCAGGTGAAACGCGTTTATCTGGGCGAAGAATTCCGCCTCTGAGTGCCAGCGCGTCCTGATGGACGACTGTTAACGGAAGTAGACTGAAGAATATGAAGCAAGGTTTGCAACTCAGGTTTAGCCAACAACTGGCCATGACCCCCCAGCTCCAGCAGGCTATCCGCCTGCTGCAGTTGTCCACGCTTGAGCTCCAGCAGGAGATACAGCTGGCGTTAGAGAGCAACCCATTGCTTGAACAGAGCGACCTGCACGAAGAAGTCGACGCCAAAGAAACTGTCGAAACCGAAGGTTTGGATACCCGCGAGGCGTTGGAACAAAAGGACATGCCCGAAGAGCTGCCGCTCGACGCCACCTGGGACGAAATCTACACCGCCGGCACGCCGTCAGGTACCCGCACCGATTACAATGACGATGAGCTCCCTGTTTATCAGGGCGAGACCACCCAGACCCTGCAGGATTACCTGATGTGGCAGGTGGATCTGACGCCGTTTTCCGATACCGATGCCGCCATTGCCACCTCAATCGTCGACGCCGTTGATGACACCGGCTATCTCACCGTGCCGCTGGAAGACATTCTGGAGAGCCTGGGTGACGAGAATGTGACAATGGACGAAGTCGAAGCGGTATTGAAGCGCGTACAGCGTTTTGATCCGGTTGGCGTCGCCGCGCGCGACCTGCGCGATTGTCTGCTAGTTCAGCTTTCCCAGTACGCCAAAGACACGCCCTATCTGGCTGAAGCACGGCTGATCATCAGCGAGCATCTGGACCTGCTGGCTAACCACGACTTTCGCAGCCTGATGCGAACAACGCGCTCAAAAGAAGATACACTGAAAGAAGCGATGTTGCTGATCCAGTCACTGGATCCCCGTCCGGGTCAGTCGATCAACACCGGCGAATCCGAGTATGTGATCCCGGACGTGCTGGTGCGCAAAGTGCAGGATGTCTGGACGGTCGAACTCAACAGCGACAGCATTCCACGCTTGAAGATCAACCAGCAGTACGCGGCGATGGGCAATAGCGCGCGTAACGACAGTGACGGCCAGTACATCCGCAGCAATTTGCAGGAAGCGAAATGGCTGATCAAAAGTCTGGAAAGCCGAAACGACACTCTGCTGAAAGTTTCGCGCTGCATCGTCGAGCAGCAACAGGCGTTTTTTGAACAGGGTGCAGAATTTATGAAGCCCATGGTGCTGGCAGATATCGCCCAGGCTGTGGAGATGCATGAATCGACAATTTCACGTGTGACCACGCAGAAGTTTTTGCACAGTCCGCGCGGCATTTTCGAATTGAAATATTTCTTCTCCAGCCATGTGAATACCGACAGCGGGGGCGAAGCCTCCTCTACGGCGATCCGGGCAGTGGTGAAGAAAATGATCGCGGCGGAAAACCCCGCCAAACCGCTCAGCGACAGCAAGCTGGCCACCCTGCTCTCCGATCAGGGGATCATCGTGGCGCGGCGCACCGTCGCCAAGTACCGAGAGTCTTTGTCCATCCCGCCGTCCAACCAACGTAAACAGTTGGTTTGACCTCTATTGAGAAGGAAGACATTATGCAGCTCAACATTACCGGACACCACATCGAAATCACCGAACCTTTGCGCGAGTTCGTGAACACCAAGTTCGCCAAACTCGAACAGTATTTTGACCGCATAAATCAGGTGTATGTCGTACTTAGTGTGGAAAAAGTGCAGCAGATTGCGGAAGCGACGGTGCACGTGAATGGAGGCGAGTTGCACGCCACCTCGGAAGACGAGAACATGTATGCCGCAATTGACTCCCTGATCGACAAACTGGCGCGTCAATTGAACAAACATAAAGACAAACTGAAACAACACTGACATTCTGGGCCGTTTCCGTCAGCGGGTACGGCTCAAACGTAGCCTCGGCCATCGGCGCGTTACCTGTATGGGTATCGCGCCGATAAGCCATCAAGGGTTAAACAAGGCGAAAAATCACCTCACAAGCCTCCTGCTTGCTGGTGTGGTTTTAAGTGAAGATGAGATGAACAACGAAACAATGCAATTAAGCTCGGTGTTAAACATCGAGTGCACCAGAAGCTCCGTCCATTGCACCAGCAAGAAACGGGCTTTGGAAATTATCAGCGAACTGGCCGCAAAACAGCTCAACCTGTCATCACAGGTGGTGTTTGACGCGGTTCTCACCCGCGAGCGCATGGGCAGTACCGGTATCGGCAATGGTATCGCTATTCCCCACGGCAAACTGGAAGAGGACACACTGCGGGCCGTTGGCGTGTTTATCCGTCTCGACCAACCTATCGCCTTTGACGCCATTGATAACCAGCCGGTCGATCTGCTGTTTGCCTTACTGGTACCGGCCGACCAATGTAAAACTCATTTGCATACTCTGTCGCTGGTCGCCAAGCGCCTGGCCGACAAAACCGTATGCCGCCGCCTGCGTGCGGCGCAAAGTGACGAAGAGCTTTACCAAATCATCACCGAGTAACGCCCGGCTGGCGTGACTTCCAGCCCGGATAACGATACTGTTTAGCCACGATGGGTCCCGGTTCGGACAGGGATCCTAAAGTTTCTAACGGTGGCGATAAACGCCACTGAGATGCCAGGGGGAGTTGCCACATGGTGCTGATGATTGTCAGCGGCCGTTCCGGTTCAGGGAAATCCGTCGCCTTGCGGGCGCTGGAAGACATGGGTTTTTACTGCGTTGATAACCTGCCCGTGGTACTGCTGCCGCAGCTTGCCAATACGCTGGCGGAACGCAATAGCTCCGCTGCGGTAAGCATCGACGTACGTAACATGCCGGAATCGCCGGAAGTGTTTGAATATGCGATGACCCAACTGCCGGACAGCTTTTCGCCGCAGTTGCTGTTCCTCGATGCCGACCGTAATACGCTGATCCGCCGCTACAGTGATACTCGCCGTCTGCACCCGCTATCGAGCAAGAACCTGTCGCTGGAAAGCGCCATCGATGAAGAGAGCGACCTGCTTGAGCCACTGCGCTCCAGGGCCGATCTGATCATCGATACCTCGGAAATGTCAGTGCATGAGCTGGCCGAAATGCTGCGTACCCGCCTGTTGGGCAAACGCGAGCGCGAGCTGACCATGGTGTTCGAATCCTTCGGCTTTAAGCACGGTATCCCAATCGACGCCGACTACGTGTTCGACGTACGCTTCCTGCCTAACCCGCACTGGGATCCGAAACTGCGTCCGATGACCGGCCTGGATAAACCCGTCGCCTCGTTCCTCGATCGCCACACTGAAGTGCACAACTTTATCTACCAGACCCGCAGCTATCTCGAACAGTGGTTGCCGATGCTGGAAACCAACAACCGCAGCTACCTGACGGTCGCCATTGGCTGTACCGGCGGTAAGCACCGTTCAGTCTACGTGGCAGAACAGTTGGCCGACTACTTCCGCTCACGCGGCAAAAACGTGCAGTCACGCCACCGCACGCTGGAAAAACGCAAACAATGACGGTCAAACAAACGGTTGAAATCAAAAACAAGCTGGGCATGCACGCACGCCCGGCGATGAAGCTGTTTGAGCTGGTGCAGAGCTTTGATGCCGAGGTGATGCTACGCAACGACAGCGGCACCGAGGCCGAAGCCAGCAGCGTGATTGCGCTGCTGATGCTGGACTCCGCGCAGGGTCGTCATATCGAAGTGGAAGCCACCGGCCCGGATGAAGCGAAAGCACTGGCGGCGGTCATTGAGTTGATCAATTCAGGTTTTGACGAAGACTAGTAGCTTGGGGTGTCGCATACGGCACCCTCTTACTTATCCCCTGAAGTTCCCCACTAGATCCGGCTTAAACAGTCCAGCGCCACCGCCTTGAAGCTGTCGAAATTGTCACTGCCCAACAGACGAGTCATCGAACGTTCGCGCACAAAGGTGACGAACAGATCGTAGATTGCCATCGCCTCTTCGTAATCGCTCTTGCTGATTGCCAGCAGGAAAATCACGTGAGCAATTTCACCTTCACCCCAGACCACCCCCCGCGGCGCCAGCAGCGTCACCACTACGGTTTTCTTCGCCAGCAACCCCAGCGAGTGCGGCAATGCGATCCCTTCGCCCAGCAGGGTAGAAACAATCGCCTCGCGCTCCACCACTGAAGGGTAAAAATCTTCGCCAACATAGCCTTCTTGCTCAAGCTGGCTGCACACCTGCTGGAATAATTCCGCCTGGGTCAGCGGCTCGTTGACCAACATAAAATGCTCGGCGTCGAAGAACTTCTCCAGCATATAGGGCTTGGTGCGATCCACCAGCACCAGTTTGCCAAGCTGTTCGAGCTGGTATTCGGTCGGGAACGGCGACATCACCACCACCGGCTTGTTCTTTTCGCTGACCCGCGCATTGGAAATAACGAAGTCTTCGTCGATATGGTTGAGCACCTCGTAATCACGCAGTGAAACGATACGCGTCATCACCAACTGCGGATATTTGCGCGCGATCTGCGCCTGGATCATCCGCACCGTCGAGTTACCGGTATCGCACACCAGCATCACCTGCGGATGTCGCTCATAGCCGATGTTGTAATGCCGCTCCAGCCCAACGCCAATGTGCAGTACCAGATAACCAATCTCGTTTTCACTCAGGGTATAAGGCGTGTATTTTCCCCAACTGGAGACCGCGGCCAGCGTCACGTCATAGGCCATCGGATAGTGCTGTTTAATGTTCGCCAGCAACGGGTTGGGGATATTAATCTGGTATTTCACCCGGGTGATCATGGTCTTGATATGGGTCAGCAGATCGGCGCGCAGCTGCTTGTCGCCCTGCAGATTGTAGTTATAGTGCGCGTTGATATACGACAGAATGTAATCCACCAGCGCTTCTTCATCGTCGGCGTTGATCTCGGTCGGTTGCACCTCCTGCACCCGCCGCGCGGCGATGTTCACCCGCAGGTAGGCCTCTTCCGCTATCGATATCTCTTTGCCACTGGCTTTGCGCAGTTCCCCGGCCAGCCAGGTCGACACCTTGCGCACCGCGTCATCCCCGTCCTCAACGTCAAAGTCCGGCAGCGGATAACCATCGGTAATGCGTCGCAGCGCCACTGCACAGTAGAAAATCAGATACTGCTCACCTTCGTCCGTCAGACGAATGGCATATTGCGACAGCAACGGATGCAGCAAACCGGCAAAGGTCACCACCTGCGGTTGCCGCAGGATCTCATTGTTGAGCAGTGGATTTTCGGCATCGGCCAGATGCAACTGGAATAACAGATCGGTCAGACAGGCGCGGATCGCCATCTCTGAACCAAACAGCTTCATGCCGTAACGCGGTTTGGTTTCAATGGTCAACTGGTAGTGCGCCAGACGCTCTCTCACCTCAGCCATGTCGTTTTGCAGCGTGCCGCGGCTGACAAACCATTCATCGGCTAAATCTTCAAGCTTCAGAGAAAAGGCTGAGGTCAAAAAACGAATCAGCAGATAGTGCACCCGCTCCTGGGCGCTGCGTGGCGTGGCGTGTTTTTTACGTTCCTGATGCTGCAGGGCGCTAAACAACGCGGCGTCATCGACCTGCAGGCGATAACCCGCCCCACGGCTATGCACAAAGTGAGCGCCATAGTTTTCCAGAATATCGTTCAGCGCGGTGATGTCGGCACGCACGGTTCGGGTGGACACGGCGAAGCGCTTCGCCAGTTCTTCCTGTGGCAAAGTCTCAGACTGCAAAGCATCAAACAGATAGGCCAAACGCGGGTAGGGAAATCGCACCATTCTCTTTCCGTCAATTAAGGTGCCCGCCTGGGGAATCAGGCGGGCAACGGGTTACTTCGCCACCGGCAAGAACACCATTTGCGAGGGGCTGCCCACCGGCGTATAGCCTTCAACAAAGCTGAGTTTGCCGCTGGCCTTATCCACGCCAAAACGGGTGACGTTATCGCTGCGTTGGTTCATGGCATAAAGATAACGCCCGTCCGGGCTTAGCGTCAGGGAGCGTGGATAATCGCCGCGCGTCCAGGTTTCCGCCACCGCGTGCAACTCGCCATCGCTGCCGACGCTGAACTGCGCAATGCTGTTATGTAGCCGGTTGGCGACATACAGATTTTTCCCGTCTGCGCTCAGAACCAACCCGGCAGCAAAGTTGGTCCCCTTATAATCGGCAGGCAGCGAAGAAACAACATGTAACTGTTTCAAAGTCCCTTTTTGGCTGTCGAAACGGTAGCTGGTCAGCGTTGAAGCCTCTTCGTTCACCAGCAGCACAGTTTTGCCGTCCGGATGGAAGACAAAGTGACGCGGGCCGGCACCAGCAGAAGATGCAGCGATCCACGGTGGATCGTTCGGCGTCAGTTGGCCACTGGCATCGTCAAAGCGCCACTGGTAGATCCGATCCAGCCCCAGATCGGTAGAAAACACAAACTTGCCGCTCGGATCGCTGGCGATCATATGCGCATGCGGCCCGTTGTGATCGCTGATGGCAAAACTGCCTTCTACCGCGCCCTCCGGCTTACCGGCACCTGCGGGCCCTTGCTGTTGCTGTACCGAGCTGGCGTTGCCCAGTTTACCGTCGCTCTCTACCGGGAAAGCCGCCACGGTGCCGCTGACGTAGTTCGCTACCAGCAGATAACGGCCATTGGGCGTCGGAAAAAGATATACCGGCCCCGCGCCTTGGGAATCGACCTGATTGAGCTGAGTCAGATTGCCATCGGATGGATTGATGCGGTAAGCGATGATGCCGCCGTGTTTGGTGCCGTTAAAATCTGCCACTTCGCTGGCAACATACAGCGTCTGGCCTTTGGCATCCACGGTGAGCTGTGCCGGGTTGGCCTGCTTGCTGACCAGCGTTTTACCGCTCAACGCACCGCTGGCCGAGTCGACCTGCACCCGATAAACGCCTTCACCGTTAGGATTGTAGGTACCGATATAAGCAAAATGAGATGACGTAGATTTCATAGCATCCTCAGCATGCAGCACCGGGCTGGTCATCGCCAGTAGCGCCAGGGTTAACGCGGTGCGTAGGGTTGGAGACTGCCAGTTTCGCATAGTTATCCTTATGATAGATAGCGGCGCGGAATGCCCGCGCCGGTGGATACAAAGCCTGTCGCCTCCCTGCCTTACGTCATCCGATAATGCGTTTACCCGACCAGCTTTTTGGTGATTGCCAGCAAGGTTTTAACGTCCTGCGGGCGAGTGTTGCCCGTGGCAGAATCGATGATGGAGCTGTAGATATGTGGGATCACCCGTTTCACACCCGCAGCCAGTGCGATCTCGACGATCGGCTCGAAATTTTCCAGATCGATGCCGCCGGTCGGCTCCAGCATAAAGTCATGTTCTGCGCAGGCTTGGGCCACATACTGGTATTCTTCTTTGCACGCCAGCCCGCCCATCGGGAAATATTTGATTGAGCTGCCGCCCATATCTTTTAACAGGGCAATGGCGGTTTCCACCGGCACAATGCCGTCCGGTGCCGCAGCACTCAGCGGGCCGGTCGAGATCTTCACCCAGCCAACGCGGCCGGTGGGTGACACCAGGCCATTGACCACGCTGTCATTTTGGCCCAGCAGTGCGCGGCTGGCACCGACACCGGTAAACACCTGGTTTACGTGCTGTGGCTGCACCTGCTGAGAAATCAGACTGACCATCGACGACTGTTTCGGATCGCCCGCGCCCAATCCCACCGACAGCGCATTCTCAATCAGCCGCGCATAGCGCTGCATGTCTGCCACTGCACTGTCGACGTCCGGGTAGTTCTTAGACAGAACGCCCACCAGCACATGCCCTTCCGCCGCCGAATAAATGTCCTGCGCATTGTCTTTCGAGCCGGCCAAGACGTTGAGGCACACGCGATCGCGATAGTAGTTAGGTTGCAGCTTCATGCTTGTTTCTCCGTGAACAGATTTTTAATACAGGTGAAGACGGTCATCAGCTGTTGCTGATCAACGCTGCGCACATCCACTTCAATCTTGCCTTCGTTGGCCTTATAGCCGCGGAAGTAGATAGCGATATCGCCGGTTTTCAGCGCCTGCACGATGTCGTAGGTAGAACGTCCGAGCACCGCTTCGTCAAAGGTGATCTCTGCCCGCGCAATATCGCGGCCGGCACTGTCCCAGACGGTTTTGGCGCTGATGCCGGTCAGGGTGTTCAGGCTGTCGATAAACGGCGTCATTCTTTCCACCATTTGCTGACCGGTGGTTTTCTCCAACGTCAGATAGCTTTCGATCGCCTGCGTCAGGCCGAGGATGCCCTCTTTGCCCACTTTCATCGCCCGGCCGATGCCGCCGGATTGCAGCTTCACCCACTCGACGTATTGCTTCTTGCCGATCACCAACCCGCTGGTTGGGCCTTCGATGGCTTTGGCACCGCTGTAAATCACCAGGTCGGCCCCCATCTGGTAGTAACACAGCAAATCTTCTTCCGCCGCGGCGTCGACGATCAGTGGCAGGCTATGCTTGCGCGCCACCACCACCGCCTGTTCAACGGAAAGAATGCTTTTCTGCACGCAGTGGTGCGACTTGATATAGAGAATAGCGGCGGTCTGCGGCGTGATGCAGGCTTCGAGCTGCTCGGCAGAACACTCGTTGGCATAACCCGCCTCGACCACTTTGCCGCCACCCAGCGCCACCATGGTGTCGACCGGCGCGCCGAAGTTGACGTTATGGCCACGCGGCAATACGATTTCGCGCGGTACGCTAATCGGCGCAGAGTGCAAATTCACCAGCAGGTTGGCGTTGTCTTTGACGATCAGTGCCGCCACCGATTGGGCGATGCCTGCCGAGGCACAGGAAACGATCACCGCATCTTCGACATTCAACAGATTGGCGATATAGGCGCCGGTCTTGTCGACCAGATCCTTGATTTCAAAATAGTGATTCAGGCCATAGTCAACCGCATCAATGACGTCCTGACGCGGTGTGGACACGCCGAGCATGGTCATGCGACCTGAAGTATTAATGACTTGTTTTAAATTATATTTTTCATAAATCGAAGACATGAGCGGCTTTCCCTTCATCGGTTAATAGGATTTCCCCGGCCACCACCGCGGCCAGCGGAACCAGCAACTGTTGGCCGGCTGCCGATTGCCCTTCTGAATCGGCAAACACCTGCGGCCCCTGGCGGAGATCAAACAGGGTGAAATCGGCGTCGCAACCCACTTCAAGCCGGCCCTTATTGACCAGGCGTAGCGCCGACGCGGCATTCTCAGTCACGCAGGCGATCACTTGCGGCAGCGACAGCCCGACGCTGAAGAATTTGGACATCACCGTCGCCAGGCTGTGTACCGGCCCGGCCATGCGGTTGCGGCAATAAATATCGGAACTGATGGTATGCGGCAAAATGCCCAAGGCTATCGCCTGCCGGGCGACCTCAAAGCTGAAGCTGGCACTGCCGTGGCCAACGTCGAGCAGCACACCGCGCTGCAGCGCACGCTGGATAGACTCACGCAGCGTGCCCGCCGGGGTCAGAATGCGGTTTGGTTTGCCGTTGTAGCAGTGGGTGATAATGTCGCCACGGGTCAGCAGATCGGCTATCTCATCGAGATCCGGTGGGTTATTGCCGATATGCACCATCAACGGCAATTGGTTATTTTCCTGTTGGATCTCTTTGGCAAGCACCAGCGGCCGGGTGCCATTCTGGCCAACCACGCTGCTGCTCATGCGCGCCTTGATGCCAATGATAAAGCCCGGGTGTTCACTTATTGCCTGGCCGACTTTCTGCTTGTCGATATCGGCCAGGTCTGCCAGTTCGTTCTGTCGCAGCAGACCGATACGCGAAATATTCAGGAAGGCAAAAACGTTGGTTTTGGCACGGCGCGTCAGTGCATAAAACGTATCTACATCGTCAGTGCCGGTGCTACCGGCGTCGACCACCGTGGTGACGCCACAGGCGGTGCCGACCAAATCCGGTTCGTCATGGTAAATCGGCGAAGAGGGGTAACAATGCACGTGGGAGTCGATCCAGCCGGCACTCAGGTGGTGATTGCCCGCCAGATCCCATAGCCGATGCGCGCGAACGTCTTCAGCCAGTTGCCCGACCGCGGCAATCTTGCCGTCCTGAACCGCCAAATCGACCAGTCGGTCATCCGCCAGTCTGGCGCGTCTGATTACTAAGTCATACATACTGCATTACTCCTTTTCAAGCAGGGGAGCGGCGTGCCGCTCCCCAACAATCACAGTGGCATTTAAGCGATGGCTACCGGGAAAATAGCCCCTAACAGCATCGCCCCGAGGATCGCCCCGCCAGTGATTGGCTTATTCCAGATATAGAACAGCAGTGCGCCGAGCAGTGAACCAATACCAATCGGAATCGAGGCGGTCATCGCCGACAGGATGATCAACGGCCCCAGGAAACGACCGGAGGAGTTACCTGCGCCCATCATCACGTCCGCCCCGTAGGTGGAGTTGCTCTGATTGATGGTAAATTTACGCGCCAGAATGATCAGGTAGCCAATCGCCAGACCTATCACCAGGCCGGTGATTAGCGAGGCGGCAAAGTTGGCAACCGGGAAGATAATGCCAGCCCCAAGCAACAGTGCCGGCACTCCCAGGCCAACACCGGTCTGGATTGCACCACCGATGTCCAGGATCCCCACCAGCGAGCCTTCGATGATGCGCGCAAACAGGAAGCTGGCACCAAATGCCGCCACCGCACCATAAACGCCGGTATCCATTCCAGCCCGCAGCATGGAAACGAAGGCCACTTCGTTAAAGGCACCGATGCCGTACAGGTAGTACATGTGCGTCCCGGCGAACACGCCGGACGAGAGCAGGCCAACAAAAATCGGGAATGACCAGTCGGCATACCAGAAGCCTTTTTGGGTTTGTTCTTCCATCATCCAGCTCCTTATTTACCGCTCAGGGTATTGTGAATGGCATCCAGCCAGCCCGGCACGCCGAGGCTGAAGGACTCGAGGACTTTCATGTCGAAGCCGCGGAAGAAACCGCTCAGCACGAACAACAGCACGATCACGGCCATCATGATCTTGGTGATTTTGTTCCAGCCGCTCTCTTCCACGCCTTTACCGATCAGGATACCCAGCACCAGACCCGGTACGGCGTTGCCCATGATCAGCTGCGCCAGGCCGCCGAAGATGGTGCCCCAGAAACCGGAGCGACGCCCGGCGTCGATAGCCGCCAGCCAGAAGATCACCGGCATCACGGTGTTCACCAGCAGGTTAGCTGCCGGCACCAACACTTTAATCGCCGTGACCTGCAGCGCAGCAGGCACTGCAGAAGCGGTGGTGTTGAGGAAAGCCACCACCAGCATGCCGATAATGCCGCAGGCGATAGCCATTTTTTTCGGGTCGTGCAGCGTTTGCGCCAGGTTGCGGTTTTTGACCATCAACGCTGCCGCCCCCCAGTGTGGGATGATGCGGTGGTCAACGTCCTGCGTGAAGGCCCCGGCCGCCACGGAAGACGCCCAGGCGTTGAAGAAGAAGCCCAGACCGAATGAGAAATGGGAAGCCGGATCGCCCTCGCAGGAGTTCAGCTCGCCCAAGGTACGGAAAGCGCCCATGCCCTGAGTGGTTGGGGCATGGAACATGCGTGCGGCGCCGGCCCCTACGCCAACCCCCACCAGTCCGCCGATAATAAGCGACTTAAATAAGATGATTAAAAACATCAGTATACCCTTTGATTTATGCTAACGTTTTTATTTCGTGACGAAGACAACTTTTTCTGTATTGATGATTGTCACGTTCACGGTTATTTCCAGAGATACGGAATAATTCTTTCTTTCGCGCGGCAGAAAGAAGAATAGAAACTTTTCTTTTGTTATTTTCTCTTCCGCTCTTAATACGCTGACATCCTGCGGTTCAATACGCAGCAGAATATTACTGGTGGATTTTAATACCGCGCCCTGCACGTTGGCCAAGGCGGAAGCAAAAGCTTTCGCTTTGCTGTCGCCCTTACCCTCCACCTTTACCGACGTTGTATATTGTTCTTTCATTACGGATTGCCGTGTTTTTTAACGTAGGCCTCAACCAGCCTTTGCCCCAGCTCTTCTTTATCCATAAAACCGAAGCCTAATACGGTGCAGCCTTCGTTAATTGCCGTCACGCCTTCATCAATCGAGCGCATGCCGTATTTGGCTTTGTAGCCGTATTTGGTCTGAGCGGTAATGGCCCCTGCACCGCCGCTGCCGCAGAAAGAAATACCCAGCTGTGCACCTTCCGCTTTCATTACGTCGCCCAGCTTCATATCCGCCGCCACGCCAGGGATCACAATGGCTTTTCCGCCTGCATTTTCAATGCCCTGACCCACTTTCTGACCTTTACCCAAACGATCGCCAATCACTACGGTAATCTGACCCATGGTATTTCTCCTGATTAAATTAATTCGTTAACTGCTATTGGTTATTATCTTTCGCCACTTCAAAATGGACGGAAAGCAAATAAGCCTCTTCGATCGGTAAAGTGGCAAATTGCCCCACTACCCGCTCGGCCATTTGCATTGATTCCGCCGAAATTTCATCAAACAGTGATTTATCGACTTCCGGTAATGGCTCGCCGGTTATTGAGCGTAGCACCATGGCACGAATATGCGACTCCAGCATCTGTTGCTGTACCGCGTTGGTATAAATACCCTCGGCGTTTAGCATCTCGGTAATACCTGCCAGCACCTGTTCGGTGATTGTCCCGGCCAGGCTGACATCGGGTTGCTCACTATTTTCTATCGCAACAGATCCATCATTCACTTTTCAGTACCCCTAGATCCAAACATGATTCGGTCAATTGCACGGCATCACCTGAATAACCCGCCTTCTCTGATGCCTTTACCCTAACCCCGGGAAGATTTTCTGTGTAGCCTGTTTTTTTCCAGTTGGAAGTGGAAATTCAGTGACCGTCAGGGATCCATTTCGCAAAATAAGCTTTTGCCAGATAATTTAATTAAATTACAAAAAGATAACGCCACAAACTGTTTCCAGTTCGCCCAGCGGTGGTGAAAAGCTTCGTGATCGGGATCTCTTTCTTTTCCCCGCCTAACCGCCTACTATCGGTAAGACAATTCGACATCAACAACACCCCCGCTCCTCTGGCGCGGGGGTGTTGCTTTTGTGCTGTTTTTCCGAATTTATGGGCGCGTAACCTGACGCCCTTTGATTTGACTGGAGAGTGGAGAATGACCAAACCAACCATTACTATTAATGAGCTGGATGCGGAGCGCCTGGATGCGCTATTGGCACAACCGGCCTTTGCCAACACCGATGTCGCTACCGCGCTGAACATCGAGCTGGATCGCGCCGAAATTCTGCCGCCGTCCCAGATCCCAGCCAACGTGGTGACCATGAACAGCCGCGTGCGTTTCCGCGATCTGCATACTGCAGAAGAACACGTGCGGACGCTGGTTTATCCGGCTTCGCTGAAGGACAGCCACGAACAGCTTTCGGTAATGGCACCTTTGGGGGCAGCCCTGCTGGGCATGCACATAGGTAACCAGATTACCTGGCAGTTGCCGAACGGTGAGGAAGCTCGTATCGAAGTGCTGGAACTGTTGTACCAGCCGGAAGCGGCGGGTGAATACCACCGCTAAGCGGTTATCAGGGCGGTATCCTGCCGCCCTTTCTGTGTCTTACAAACTGATGGCGATCAAAACCAGGATCAGCAGCAATACATAAATTCTGGCATGCAACCTGTCGTTGACCTTCGGCAGCCATCTTTTGGCAAACATTATCCCCACAATACCCGCCACCACCAACATACCCAGCAGGGTGAGATTGACATAACCCAGGTATTGCGGCCCGCTCATTTCCTTCCAGCCCAATCCGATATACATCAATGCCCCAATGACGGCGACCGGGATCGACAACGGATTGGCCGCGCTGACGCAATGCTTCATTTCGTAGCCATGCCGACGCAATAAAGGCACGGTCAGCACGCTCCCCCCTACGCCGAGTAGGGTAGCAATCACCCCGATGACCGGACCACCAACCCACAGGGTCATCTTTGACAGCACCGCGCGAGCCGGCTTGACTAAAAAGCCCTGTCTGAACAGGCAATCTGCGATTGTCACCAGCATATAAATAACGAACAGCAGCCGAACTACCGCGTCCTCCAGCAAACTGGAGGCAAAAGCCCCCAATGCAGCGCCAATGCCGATAAAATAAATCAACGGAACAATGGTTTCACGCAGCAGGTTACCGCTACGCCAGTGGGTGAAGGTGGCATAACCCGAATTCAGGATCATTACCGCCGTCGAGGTCGCTACCGCGATATGCATCGCCTGACCAGTGTGTTCTCCCGAAGCCGCAACCAGATGATAAACAAAGGGAACGACTACGAACCCACCGCCAAAACCGAACAAAATGGTGGTGATGCCGGTAATAAACCCGGTTAACAATACGAGAATGATATCTGCCATAGCCTCAAGTGCCCCCCTGAGTAAAAATGTCGGAAGGCAGAATAAAACGATGGCTATTGGCTTGCTTCATATGACAGGCCAACTATCATTGCGTTTCGGCCAAACTGCTCAATAACAGGTTTTATGCGTAACCTACGTATTGATGACCTCGACCAGGTACCCAGACCGGTGATTGCCATCGGGAATGACTACCCCGCAGGTTATCTGCTGCCGATGCACAGCCACCGACGCGCTCAGCTGTTGTATGGCGCCACCGGTGTCATGCACGTCTTTACCCGCCAGGGGAACTGGCTTGTCCCCCCGCAGCGGGCCGTGTGGTTGCCGCCACAGATGCCGCACGAGGTGAGGATGGTCGGCGTCACCACCCGCAGCCTGTACATTGAGCCAACGGCACTGCCGGCCTCTCAGCCGCAGGTTTGCCAGGTGGTTAGCGTGACACCGCTGCTGCGCCAACTATTGATGGCGGCGGTCGATATGCCACTGGAGTATCAGCAGCAAGGCCGTGACGGCGCATTGGTTAGTCTGTTGTTGCATGAGCTTGCCCATCTGCAGTCCCTGCCTCTGCACATCCCACTGCCTGCCGACCGGCGCCTGGAGGAACTGTGCCAGGGCTTTCTGCAGCAACCTGACGCACACGACTCACCGCAGGCATGGGCGAAACGCCTGTACATGAGTATCCGCAGCTTCAGCCGCTTTTTCCGGGATCAAACCGGCATGTCATTTTCACAATGGCGTCAGCGGGCCTGCGTGGTATTGGCGTTGGCCCGGTTGGCCGAAGGTAACAGTGTGACTCAGGTGGCGCTGGAAATGGGCTATGAAAGCAGCGCGGCGTTTGCAACCATGTTTCGCCGCGTGCTGGGGCAGGCGCCGTCCTGTTATCTGGCCTCAGAACGGCGCGAAAGGGCTTAGCGGAATTTTTTGTGGTTGGTGTCGCGGGTTTGCTTGAAACCCTGGGCGACCTGTTTGGCTTCGGCCAGCTTGCCCTGATTAGCCAACGCCAGCGACTGATCGATCTGGCCGATCAGCGTATCCAGCCCGTGGTGGAATTCTTTTATCTCTGGGCTATCGTTGGCCTTGTCTTCCATTTTTGGCGGCTTGCTTTGCTTGGCATCCACCGCCGCGGCACGCATATTCTGCAAGCTTTGTTTGAGGGTATCGGTAGAGTCGGTGCTCAGCACCTTTTTGTAATTGCCTGCGATGGTATCCATATCGTCGGCCAGATCGGCCGCGACCGCCAGTGAACTGGCACCCAATAATGCCAACGCCAACAGCGCTTTCAGTTTGTTCGACATACTTGCTCACCTTCCAGTTATATACCCTATAGCTTTCAAGTTGCAGCTAGGCGCCCAGCTCGCTCATCCCCTGGCGCTTACTCGAGTAAGTAACTGGGGTGAGCGAGTGCAGGTAACAACGCTGCGGCTTGAAAGATGACGGGTATCGTTTTATTTAACCCAGCCTAACCATAGGCAAGAGGGCTGAAAACCGAAACCGAAGATTTGTAAGCAAGGTTAAAACGGGGAAGGGAGAGTGATGCGGCTGGCAACCGGAGCGGCCAGCCGTAAGCAGATTTACTGACCGGCGATTTTCATGTCCGGCAACAACACGGAACCACACTGGATATTGCTGCGGGTTTCGATATCGCTGCCCACGCTGACGATATTGCGCAGCATATCTTTCAGGTTACCGGCGATGGTTACCTCGCTGACCGGATATTGGATCTCACCATTTTCCACCCAGAAACCAGCCGCGCCGCGCGAGTAGTCACCGGTAATACCGCTGACGCCCTGGCCCATCAGTTCGGTGACCACCAGGCCGGTCCCCAACTGTTTCAACATGCCGGCAAAGTCATTACCCTGCCCGGCAATACGCCAGTTATGGATGCCGCCCGCATGGCCGGTGCTGTGCATGCCGAGCTTACGCGCCGCATAGCTGGTCATCAGCCAGGTTTGCAGCACGCCGTCTTTGACAATATCACGCCGTTGAGTACGCACGCCCTCGCTGTCGAACGGCGTGGAAGCCAGCCCTTTCAGCAGATGCGGATGCTCTTCGATGGTCAGCCACTCCGGCAGGATTTGCTTGCCCAGCGAATCCAGCAGGAAGGTCGATTTACGGTAAACGCTGCTGCCGCTGATAGCACCAACCAGGTGACCGAACAGGCCGGTCGCCACTTCAGAAGCAAACAGCACAGGAGCAGTCATGGTCGACAGCTTGCGCGGAGACAGGCGTGACAAGGTGCGACGGGCACATTCCTGACCCACCCATTCAGGGCTTTCCAGATCGCTCATCGCACGGCCGATGGTATAGGCGTAATCACGCTCCATATCACCTCCTTGCTCGGCGATCACACAGCTCGACAACGAATGTCGGCTGGAACAATAGCTTTGCAACATACCGTGGCTGTTGCCGAACACTTTGATGCCGTAGTGGCTGTTGAAACTGCCGCCTTCGGTATTGGTGATGCGCTTGTCCGCCGCCAGAGACGCCTGTTCGGCGCGGGCAGCCAGCTCGATACCGCGGTCGGCATCCAGCTCTGCCGGGTGGAACAGATCCAAATCCGGCGCGTCAAATGCCAGCAGGTCTTTCTCCGCCGGGCCGGCGTGAGGATCCACCGAGGTATAACGGGCGATATCCAGCGCCGCCTGCACGGTGCGAGCAATAGCGTCCGGGCTGAGATCGGTAGATGAAGCACTGCCTTTACGTTGCTGGTGATAGACGGTAATACCCAACGCGCCATCGCTGTTGAATTCAACGTTCTCCACCTCGCCAAAGCGGGTGCTGACGCTGATACCGGTAGATTTGGTCACGGCAACTTCTGCCGCATCAGAACCGGCACGCGCCAGTTCCAAAGCCTGTGAGACGGCCTGTTCCAGCGCCTTGCGCTGCTGTGCAACTTGAGTGACTACTTTCATCAATCTGCCATACTTAATCAGAAAATCGTTGAGAAAAGTGCCGTGGCGGCGTGGTTGCGCGCGGAGTCACGCGCAAAAATCATGAGATTTATACGTTTGAGTCTAACAGGAACCGCGTGGAATTTCGCATAAAGCCGGCAACCTGTTAGGATTAGCCTCTTTTTAACGGAGCCTACCATGAACAAACAGCCTGAAGACTGGCTCGACGATGTCCCGGAGAACATTGACGAGGAAGATGACGAGATTATCTGGGTCAGTAAAAGTGAAATTAAACGTGATGCCGAAGCGCTGAAAGACCTGGGTGTTGAACTGGTCGAGTTGGGCAAGAACGCGCTGGAACGCATCCCGCTGGATGAAGATTTGCGCGCTGCGATTGACCTGGCGCAGAAGATCAAAAAAGAAGGTCGCCGCCGTCAGCTGCAGCTGATTGGCAAGATGTTGCGCGCCCGCGACGTAGAGCCGATTCAAACCGCGCTCGACAAGCTGAAGAACCGCCATAACCAACAGGTTTCGCTGTTCCACAAGCTGGAAGCATTACGTGACCGCCTGGTCGAAGAAGGTGATGACGCGATCCCGCCGATTTTGGCGCTGTATCCGGAAGCCGATCGCCAGCAGCTGCGCTCACTGGTGCGTAACGCCCAGAAAGAGAAAGCCGCTAACAAGCCGCCGAAAGCCTACCGTCAAATCTTCCAGTACCTGCGCGATCTGGCCGAGACCGCCGAATGATCGCCGCCGTCACCACGGGATGAACCCAGTTCATCCCCGGTGATGTGCAGGTTCACCAGTGCTTTCACGGATATTGAAACGCAGGTTGCCTTCCAGCTCTTCCTCCGCCTCTTCGAACAACAGGATAATCGCGCCAAAGCGACGTTTGCTACGGGCATTGAGATGGGTGAATTCTATCTCCACCGGCAAACCGATGTCCGCAGTCACCACGTCCCACAATGCGTCCAGATTGGCACCAAAGGCCTCATCCAGCGCAAACTTATGCGCGAAGTCGCGGTAAAAAGTCGGCAAATCGTTAATCTGATTAAAATCGAACTCTACTTTTGCCATCAAGCTCACTCCACCCGAATGAAGTTTTTATAATGGTCACGCGTGACAAAAATCAGGCCATCGCTGGAATACAGCAAGCGATCGGCGCCGCGCCGCCCGCATTGATAATTGATATCCGCCTCATGCCAGACCCGACTGCGGGCCGTGGGCAGTTGCCCTTCACGGTTTGAGAAACGATCGCCGCCAATCGCTTTGCCCGGCAACACCGAACACAGATTGCCGTTACGTGCATCCCATCCCTGTTCACGCGCCTGCTTCTTGGTGATGTAATAGTCCGGCAGCCGCTGGTGCTGCTGCAGATAGCTCACCACCCTTTGCTGCTGCGTCAGTTGGTCAATACTCTGACCTTCGGCCACCGCCGGTACGTTGGCAATCACCCGATCGTTACTGCGCAGTGCATTAAAACCGGCTATCACTACGGCGATAACGATCGCCACGAGGATCCGCTTGTTCATTGCTGTCCCTGATTTATGGCCGACAGGGGTGCATCAGCACCCATGCTGGTTGGATTTATAGATGAAAAGGATGAAGCAGAGATGACTGGCATGTAACGTTTTCACTTCAGGGAAAGCGCGCCGAACAACTTTGCATCACCCGTTCAAGCTAATCATGCCATTTTGCAGCCGGTCAGGCACTCAGTGCAACTCTGAAACGGGGCTATCTCAGGCAAGTATAGCCCCGGCAAGGGTATTTGAGGTATCAGTCAATCAGGGCGTGGCGATAGCGATACAGCATGTCGGCCAGACGTTTTACCGGCCCGGTGACGCTGAGCGGGGCCTGATAATCCACCAGTTTCTGCTGATAATCGTTCATTTCGCTCAACAGCCGGTCGTAATAATAAGCACGTTTTACGTCGTTTTTCGCCGAGACCATGTGGTCGGCGGTATTGCGGATCTGCTTATGGAAAGCCGAAAGCTCCTCGCTGACCGGGATCTCAGCTCGCTGCATACGCTGGTGAGCGATGATCAGGTTCAGCGCCAAGCGGTACTTGGCAATATCGTTCGGGAACATCATCAGCAGTTGGTTCAACTGCTGATACAGCGCAGGCAGGTGGTTTTGCTGACGGCGTGAAGCCTTGGTGGTCAGTGCCGATACCGCGCTGCCGACAAACTGGTTCAGCAAGGTGCGACCGGTACGTTCACGCGAGTTATCGCGGATCAGCAGCAGCACCATCAGGCCCACACAGCTGCCGAGGAACTGGCCGAGTGCGCCATCGAGGAACTGCGTGACGTTGAACTCCATCGGGTTGCTCAGTACCAGAATATTGATGGTCCCCGCCAGCAGGCCGAGCGAGCCCAACCGCCGTTTCTGCACTTCGATACCGATGAAAAACGCCAGCAGGCCCAGACTGAGGCACAGCAGTAAAATACTTTGCTGAGTCGCCGGCAGGATCACCATAAAGTAAAGTGAGCCGACCGGGATCGCCGCCAGCATGCCCAGAATAAAGTCCATCGCCACCATGCGCGGTGCCGGGGTGCGCATCGCCAGGGAGGTGATCACCGCAATGATCACCATAAAGCCGCTGCCGGAGGTCCAGCCGGTCCACAGCCACAGCAGGCTGCCAAAGGCCGTCGCCACAAAAGTGCGCAGACCGTTAATCAACGCGTGGTGTCTTTCCGCAGAGGTCGGTTTAACCACCACCTCACTGCTCAACACCCCTTCTTCTACCGAACTGATGCTGCTGTTGGTGTGTACGCCTTTGGCCAGCAGCAGGTAGCGAGTCGCCGCCCCCACCCAACTGGTGATGGTTACTAATGTCTCGTCGGTACGGTTGGTGGTCAGCACCTGCCGCAATAACTTCATGCGTTTATGGATTTCCTGCGGCGTTTGGGCCGGTACCATCAGCAACTCGCGAACGTTTTCTTTCAGCGCATCCGGGTGGTTCAACAGGATTAAATAGGTCTCGCAGGCCTGGGTAATCAAGGTTAGCGAAAGCGTATGCAGCGCCAGAATGCGGCGATTCGCCTTTTGCCAGCGTGATGACTCCATCATCAGGTTGCTGCGCATGCCGTTCAGCGCAGTGGTGCTCTTCACCAAATTACTCCAGGCGCGGTCGATATCTTCTTTTTCGGCATTGCTGATGCACATCTGCATCAACAGGTACTGATCCACCAGCAGTTTATCCACCGCCCGGTCGATATCCTGCTTGATTGAACGCGGCGAGAACAGCAAGTCTGCCAGCACGGCGCTGACGATCCCCAGCACGATCTCGCTGCAGCGCTCAATGGCGAACTGCGGCGCTTCCAGCAGATGCGCTTCACTGCTGGCAACGGTGACAATAATGATCAGCGCGGTATAACCCGCCAGGCCCCAGGCATAGGAGTTTTCAACTTTAACCAGAGAGGAAAGCCAGGTACAAAAACCGGCCCAGATACAGCACAGCAGCAACATCACCACCGGTGCACGCGCCGTAGTAACGATAATCGCTATGCCGACAAAGCAGCCGATAAATGTGCCGATAATACGCAGCCAACCGCGATGGCGAATAGCGCCGGAAAAAGGCTCGCCGCCCGCTGCAAAGGCCGTACCGGCGGCCACGATGGCGGCGGTCATCGCCGACCAGCGTGGGGTTTCCAGATTGAGATGGAAGCCGACGAACAGCGCAAACACCACCGCAAAGCTGAGCTTGAAGGCAAATCTCAGCCGGATAAAGGTTGGGTTATTCATTAACCGAACTCACGCAGCCGATGCATCAAGCGAACAAAAGGTGAGCCGCTGTCGGTAGCGCGGTCATTCTTGCCGGTGATCACCACGGTAGCGGTGGTGCCAGCCGGGTACGGGTGCAATTGATCTTTGTCATCCAGCAGGATTTTTACCGGCACGCGCTGCGCCAGACGCACCCACTCCAGGTTGCTGTCGATCGACGCCAGCCCTTTACTGTTCACAGTGCTGCTGCTGTTGTTGACGGCGGCAGCCACGCTATCGACGGTGCCATGCATAATGCGGTTGCTACCCAGCGGAGTGATTTCCGCACGGTCGCCTTTGTTCAGGCCATTGAGCTTGGTTTCTTCCAGGTAGGCCAGAATGTAGAAACTGTTTTTCTTCACCAGCGCTACGGCGACTGAACCCCGGGTGATGTATTCACCGGCGTGTACGTTCAGGTTGGTGATCCAGCCGTCGGCCGGTGCGCGCACCGTGGTGCGTTCCAGATCCAATTTTGCCAATTCACGGGTCGCTACGGCCTTCGCCAGCTGATGCTCTACGGTTTGCAAAACGTTATTCGCCTGATCGATCTCTTCCTGCGACATCGCCTGCACGCCGAGGCGCACACGGCGGCCGGCTTCACGTCTTTTTTCTGCCGCCAGCGTTTGGTAGTAGGCGACATCGGCATTGGCTTCCGCCAGGGCCTGTTGGTAGCGCGGCTGATCAATCACCAGCAGCACCTGCCCTTTCTTCACCAGCTGGTTATCTACCAGAGGGACATCGGTCAACAGACCGGTGACGTCCGGGGCGATCGCCACCACGTCGGCGGTAAACTTGGCGTCACGCGTCCAGGGGGATTCGGTGTAGAACACCCAGGCCTTGAATATGGCGACGATCCCCAGCAGGACCAGAATCAGAGTGATCGCGATCCGGGCTATTTTTATTGAAAAATTTTTCACAGCGACCTCAAACGAAAAGACAGGTAATCAGATAGAACAAACAGCAGTACAGCGCGGTATTAAACAGCGCTGGATGCCAGACAAAATCGTAAATCCCGGTGGGTTGCAGCAGGCGACGCAGCAAAAAAAACAGCGCCAGCGAGAGCAGCAACTCAAAAAATATCGGGGGAAACGACAGTCCGAAAATGACCATAACCGGAAGCAAACTCATCAATTTTTCCTTATTGTTCACTGCACCGGGCTTTGAGACCTATATCCATTCACATTCTCTTTACATTTTAGCGGACACGCACCACAAATTCAGGCCCAGACAGGTCAGGAACCTGAAATAAGAGTAAACTCTGGAGCGTACATCCGCGATAGGGACTGCGAGGATACCGGAGGGATCGGCCACCATGGCGCTGCCGATCGCACTCGCGCGTTAGTAAGGTCTTTTCACCCGACCTGTTTATATTAGCGTGCTTACTATCAAGTCATCAACAATCTGTGATCTAAATCACTTTTAAGCCAGAGTGAATAATGGAAAGACTAAAACGGATGTCGGTATTCGCCAAAGTGGTTGAATGCGGGTCATTTACTGCGGCAGCGCGCCAGTTGGATATGAGCGTTTCATCTATCAGCCAGACCGTCTCCAAACTGGAGAATGAGCTGCAGGTCAAGCTGCTCAACCGCAGCACGCGCAGCATTGGCCTGACGGAAGCCGGAAAAATCTATTATCAGGGCTGTCGCCGCATGCTGCTGGAAGTCAGCGAAGTGCATGAGCAGCTGTACGCTTTTAACAATACGCCGACCGGTACGCTGCGCATTGGTAGCTCATCCACCATGGCACAAAACATGCTGGCAACCATGACCGCAGATATGCTCAAAGAGTACCCCGGCCTGACGGTGAACCTGGTGACCGGTATCCCGGCACCGGATCTGATCGCCGACGGGCTGGATGTGGTGATCCGCACCGGTGCGCTGCAGGATTCCAGCCTGTTCTCCAAACGCCTGGGCTCAATGCCGATGGTGGTGTGCGCCGCCAAAAGCTATCTCAGCCAACACGGCACGCCACTAAAACCAAGCGATATGGTCAATTTTTCCTGGCTGGAATACAGCGTGCGGCCTGATAGCGAGTTCGAGCTGATCGCGCCAGAAGGCATCAGCACGCGCATCGCGCCGCAGGGGCGCTTCGTCACCAACGATTCACAGACCATGATCCGCTGGTTGAAAGCCGGAGCCGGTATCGCCTATGCGCCGTTGATGTGGGTGATCGAGGAGATCAAACGCGGAGAGATCGAGATCCTGTTCAAAAACTACCATTCGGATCCTCGCCCGGTGTACGCGGTGTACACCGAGAAAGATAAGCTGCCGCTCAAGGTACAGGTGTGTATCAATTACCTGACCGAGTACTTTAAACGCGTGGGGGAAGTCTATCAGGGCTATCGCTGAGTAGCACACGACGCGCCAAGGCGCCAAGCACCAGTAATGCCAGCATGCCCAGCCCCCAGATTAACCAGACGGCGTACTTCACCCAGGTGAGCAGCAGTGGGAAAGACCCCGCCAGCCAGTTCCCCAGTTGCTGCAACTGCGGCAGCCAAGTATCCAATAGCGCCTGTGGCACCAGGCTGAGCACCCCGGTGAGCTGCGGTGCCAACTGTGCCGAGCCGCTCTGCGCCAACCCCGTTAGCGCGGGCAACCAGCCCAATACGCCAGAGACACCCCAGGCCAGCAGCGTCCATACCGCCATTGCCGCCAACAGCACTGCCACACTCCATCCACGTTTTGTCATGGTTGCCCCCCGTTAGCGGCCTTGCCGCATTGCTGACAAAAACGGCTGCCTGGCGGCAAGGGGGCGGAACATCCGCTGCATTGTGCCGCCGCCGTCTCAAAAGGCTGGCCGCAACGATGGCAATAACGGGCACCTGGCTTGTTGGGTGCCTGGCATTGCAGGCATTGCGGCCCCTGATCGCCGTGCTGGTTATAGCGGTTGCCATGGTGGCCACTGCGATGCCCTGAGCGTTGATGCCCACCACCAAAATCGCCTTGCCCCAAGAGTTTTTTCAACAGGCTCATCGCGCTTCTCCTCTGTGCTTTACGCTAGGTGACAGAATAAACCCTGGAGTAAACTCCAGGGTAAAGTGCGGCGAGGGAGATTTACGTTTAATTACACCGTAAGATTAGCAACGCTTTGATGTGGTTAACAAAAAGCATTATCGGTCATTACCCCGCCTGCTAGCGGTGCGCTATGCTGCGCTGACCTCTCCCTGCATCAGGAATAAATAAAAATGAAAAAAATCATACTGGACTGCGATCCGGGACATGACGATGCGATCGCCATGCTGCTGGCCTGGGGTAACCCGCAGATCGATCTGCTGGCCGTGACCACCGTGGTGGGCAACCAAACGCTGGATAAGGTCACCCGCAATGCGCTGGCCGTCGCGCGCATCGCCAATATTACCGGTGTACCCTTTGCTGCCGGCTGCCCACGGCCACTGGTACGCCAGATAGAAGTCGCACCCGATATCCATGGCGAATCCGGCCTGGATGGCCCGGTATTACCGGAGCCAACGTTGGCGCTGGAACCCTGCCACGCGGTTGATCTGATCATCAATACCATCATGGCTCACCCGCCGGGCAGCGTGACACTGGTACCGACCGGTGGCCTGACCAACATCGCCATGGCCGTGCGCAAAGAACCACGCATTGCCGACCGGGTGAAGGAAGTGGTGCTGATGGGCGGCGGCTACCACGTGGGCAACTGGAGCGCGGTGGCCGAATTTAATATCAAGATCGATCCGGAAGCCGCACACATCGTATTCAATGAAAAGTGGCCGCTAACCATGGTCGGGCTGGATCTGACCCATCAGGCGCTCGCCACGCCAGAAGTCTGTGCCCACATTGCCGCTATCCAAACCGGACCGGCCAGGTTTGTCGGCGAACTGCTTGAGTTCTTTGGCAAGATGTATCAACAGGCGCAGGGCTTTAGCGCCCCACCGGTACACGATCCTTGCGCGGTGGCTTATGTGATTGACCCCGAAGTGATGACTGTTCGTAAAGTCCCGGTGGATATCGAACTGACCGGCACCCTGACGCTGGGAATGACGGTGGCCGACTTCCGCGCCGCGCCGCCGCCCGACTGCCACACTCAGGTGGCAGTAAAACTGGATCAGGATAAGTTTTGGGATTTGGTGGTAGATGCACTGGAGAGGATTGGGGACGTGAAGGTTTAAGCTGCGGCTTATATGACAGGTAATAGTAAGGCGACAGGCCGGGTGCTTTTGGATTGCCGCCCGGCCTAGTTTTATCGCGGAGGAGAAACTAAATAGCTTAATACTAAAATAAATCATACTATAATCAGGTTTAGTATTAATCCAAAAAAAACAAGACTCTATTAGTTACTAATGGAATATTTATGTTCTCGACAAGAGTTTTTAACTTAATTTTTTGTGAATATGAAGGTGAAACACCAGAAAAATTATAACTTTCACCCCAGTAATTTATTTGTATTTTAGTGAAATCAATATCATTTTTATTTATATTTATATTATCAAGAATTAAAATCAAGTTATCCCATTTATTTAAACTACGAGCCATAGAATAATAAATAGGTATGTGTGACGGTGATGGTGATTTATCTAACAATCTTTGTACATCCATGAGGTTAAAGACTATTTTCTCTTTCAGAATCAACTTCAAGGATAGTTTCACAATCCCAACAAGCGGATGGCTCATTGAGTCAAATAATAAGCCACTTGCATCATCTCCTTTATGTTGAGCTATAATCTTTAATGATGTCATATAAATACCAATAAAATTTGGTTCTAAATTACTTTCTGTAATCTCTATGATTTTTTCATATCGATGCTCGTTCAGTGCACAAAGTGCAACCTTCCTCTTTGCTACACTATTTGATGAATTATTAAAAACATCAAGATAGAAAGAGATTATATCAAATTGATTTCTCGCAATTAGTTTATGTATCCTTGAACGTACAAGAGAGTTTTTATCAAGTAGTAATCTAAAACAGAGATCTTCAGGCACTCTCACCATATTATTAATCATGTATTGCAAGACAAACTGTTTTATAGGAGAGAAGGAGTCAATGAGCATAACTCTGATATGATTTTCTTTATTATCACAACCACTATCCAATTTATATTCAGTTGCTCTCATTCTAACAATAGGATTGGGATGTAACATAGCTTGCTCAAAAATAACATCAAGCGAAAATAGACTTTTATCTACTAACATACACAATGATCTTTCAGCAACGATTTTATCAGGTGAAGATAAACCATTCAGTAAAGCATATTTATTTTCTTCACTAGATAAAAAATCCATGATTTTAAAAACAAATATACTATGATCATCGCGTTGACATTCTAATAGCCAAATTAGATGCGGTAGACATTTAACAAACTCGGCGGAGTTAGTACTCACCAGCAACCTTTCAATACTCTGCCTTGCTGATTTTCGCACTGGCTCTGCCCAATCATTTGTACGATTAATAAGCTCAGGCAAGGCAGAAACATCACGAATTAAACCAAGGCATAAAACAGCTATTTCTCGTATATGTCCATTATAGTGCCTAGTCAACTCTTTCAGATGTCCTGTACTATATAATTTATAATTATTCTTAGACCAAAAGTAATTTTTCTGTTCTGCTAACAACTTTTCCAACTTAATATATAAAAAATATTCTGAAGCCATTTATTTTTACCTACCATGGTAATAAAAATCCAATTATTTTCACAAAATTCCACTTCTTAATACTACAAGGAACATTGCATCGACGTAACTTAAACATTTCATTTTCGCACTTATACTTCGCCGCCTCCAGCCCATAGATATCGCCTTGCTTATGGATCTCGCTGAAGCCCAGGGTACCGGTGGTATCGAGGCGGTTTTTATCCGCAGTGGCGGTCACCACAGTGCAACCGGTGAGTATGTCTGTCTGGTGTTTAAGACTTAAAGACTTAAAGACTTAAAGACTTAAAAACAAAAAACCGGATCAGTTCATAGCAGCCGTTTTTTTTCTTAGTTAAGGAGATCCGTTGATACATTTCCAGTATCGAAGAACTCCTTAAAGATCCTGACAACAAGATCGAAATCTTTTGTAAGCTGACGCTCAGGCCAGTAATTACCAAGGATAATGATACTATCTCCTGATGATGACGTATTATTCCATATGGATCTTACATCACCTCCAGACTCATCATATTCCAATAGAGTAACCAGATAAAAACCCTTCTCTGCCTCAACACTGAGTCTTTCTGGCCCGATATCAGGGGCATTAATAATCCTGATGTTTACGCTACCATTGCTATTCTTCAAAATATTTAAAAAATCGAGCACATCAGCCCACTGAGGAGATTCATTTCTGACATATTCCTCACCTGAACATAATCGAGAAAGCTCATATTTTATTATCATTTTGCAGGCCCCTTATTTTCTATTTTTTTCATGCCCTGCTGCCAGAACAGAACGTTACCTGTTGATTCTTCATAAATTGTTAGTGATTTAAGCCCTGCTTTTTCTGCCATGACCCTTACATCACTCAAGCAATAGTTGCAGACCTCTTTCCCTGCTACACTCATTGCCATTTCGCGCCCTTGGGTCATCCCCTTATCAAAGGCCTGTTGGATCACACCTATTTCTGCATGAGCAGTACCCATATTTCCATTAGGATAATTTTTGTCAGGACGCTTATCTATTTTGGCCTGTACAACGTCATTGATTAAGGTCGGTTTGTTAAAATCAGCTAATTGTGACGGTCTTACTCCCTGATTTGTATCAGTGAACTTGCTACCATCAACATTTCCTTTCGCGACAACTTTCAGATTCGCATCCACAATCTTACTCAGTTGTTTTGCTGCTGCGGCACCCAATACAGGTGTCAATGAAGCAACAAAGATATCAGCACCCTGCTTCAGCTCGGCATAATCTTTGGCTGTTGCATAATCGACTCCTTTGGTTGTCATGAAGAAGTTGATCATTGCGTCTTGGATCTGTTGCTGATTTTGTGCATCAACGCTGGTGATATTCAGCAGATTCACTATCTGACCGTAGGCATCCGAGTACTGCTGGCTGGCTTTCGAGTTGTAGTTACCGGTATTCTCGTATTCACCTTTCGCCGTAATAACCTCCAGCCTCGCCGCACCACAGGCTGCACTGGCTGCGGCTCCATTCCCGCAAGCATCAATCACCTTCTGGTCGCTAGCGATATCTTTTTCACGTAACGCATCGTATTTCTGCTGGGCTTTCTCGCGCTCTGCCGGGTCTTTGCTCTTCTGAATAGTCTGCTTCGCTATCTCAAACTCCGTCTTTTCAGACACGCTCAGATAGTTATTCTCAACCGCCGTCTTGCCAGCCACGCTACCGCCCACGGCCCCTGCGGTGCTGTCCGCTACCAATCCGCCTGCCAGCCCTGCCGCCAACTGACTAAGTGCGCTGACGTTTTCCTTCTCTGCTTCCGTCAGGGCTGAAGGATCCTTGCCATAATACTGTTCGCTGATAATTTTAGCAGCCAGTTCTCCACTTGCCGCGCCCACCGCGCCCGCCGCTACATTGTTACCAGAGACCAGTGCCACCAATGCCCCGGCTACCGCGTGCGCCGCCGCATTGGCTGCCGTGTTACCCTGGGTTTTCGCCTTGATCTCTCGTGCCAGATACGGGGCTAATGCGCCACCGGCAGCAGCGCCAATATCACCGCCGCTAATCCCCGCCAAGGCCGCACTGATGGCAGAGCCTGCCAGCCAAAAATCACTGCCGACACCATACTCTTTCTGCGCTGCCTTATACTCCGGCGACGCTTCCAGCATTTTCTGGCGTTCCTGCGCACTGGCACTCAGGTAGGCCGGGTCTTCACTCAGTTTCTCCGCCGCTGCACGCTGTGCCTGCAGCATTTGCTGATTACCGTAGTCGCTGACCAACTGGGTACTGAGCTGAGCCACACCCTGCGCAAACGCCAGATTGTCTTTCACCTTCGCCTCATCGAAGATTTTATCGATGCGGCCATTGGCATTGTCCGTATCGCGGCTTAACCCGGCGATATCCTGAGTTTGATCCGCCGTATTGCGAATATCAATATTGCCTTCGGCGACGGCCGACTGCGTGGTGCCGGAAGCCTTGCCTTTCTCTTTGGCAAGCCCGCCGCCAGTTGGTCCACTGGTCGAAATACCGAATCCACTGCTGCTGGCGTTATACTCCGCTTTGTTATCAATGGCATCCCAACCCAAGGTACCGGTAGAGAGCTGGTTTTTGATGCTGTCCGCCGTCGAAGCAATCACCCCACCATTCAGTTGCGTATGGTTGCCGACGTTGATATCAAAGCCTTTATCCCCGGCAAATAAACCGCTTTGGTCACCCACGCTGGCGTATTCACTGTCGATTTTAGTCTGGTTCATGCTTACCGAAGCAGAGCCGCTCATCGATCCGAAGGTAAAGCTCGCGCCACCGCTCACGTCCTTCTGCCAACTGTGGTAATCATCGGTATCCTGCAGGCTGCTGATAGACAGATCGCGTCCGGCATCCACCTTGATCTTGTCACCCAACGCCTGCGCACCGGAAAGCGTCGTATCACGTCCACTGCTCAGGCTCAGTTCGTCCCTTGCATTCACCCGAGAGTTAACATAATCGGTACTTTTGCCGTCTGTCGCACCTTTCGATTGATAACCACTGGCCGAGGCGCCAATCCCTGTTTCCTGCCCCAGTGAAATATGCACCCCGGCATTCCAGCCGCTGCTGTTGTTTTTGCTGGTCTGTTCTCGGTTGTTGCCAGCCGCCTCCAGCAACAGATCGTTTTTCGCCGCCAGCGTCACCTTGTTACCAGTGATACCGCTACCGCTGACATGCAGGTCGCCGCTGGTGCCTTTCGACCCAGTCGCGACCAGAGTTGCGTCGCCGCCTGCCGTCAGGTTGCTGCCACGTACCTGATTTTGTGCCTGCTCAGACTCGGAGGTGCTCTTGCTTGCTCCAACACTCAGTTGCACCTTCACACTGTTGGAAAGCTCACCTTTCGCCAGCCCCTGCGCCTGATCGGCACTGGCTTCCGAGTTAACCCATCCTGCACGGGCAGCCTGCACCGCATACAACGCTTTCAATCTGCCATCGCCGGTATCGTCCGCACGCTTGAGCGAATCATTAATCGCCAGCAACGTATCGGTGATAGGACTGGAGACCGACAGCGTCAATCCGCTTTGCTTCTGCTCGTAACGCTCTTTACGCCGCAGCAGATCATTGCCCGGATCGACACTGATCTCACCCGCCACCACGTTAAGGTTCTTATCCGCAATAACATCCGCGCCGCCGATATGCGCCTTGCCGCCGGCCACGATATTCACGTCGCCGCCGGTAGAGCCGATGGTGCTGACGCTCTGGCTTTGAGTGGTGCCGTCTTCGTTCAACTGATGGCGGGAAGATTTGCTGCCGAAGGTCACGCCGATGCCGCCGCCGCTGAAAACGCCACTGGTTTTTTTCTCGTTCAGCCGGTAGCGTGATTGCTCCTCGGTGGCGGCGACAATATCGACGTTATTGCCCGCCTGCAGGTTTACCTTGCCGTCGCCGACCACCGTCGAGCCTTGCACCTTGAGATCGTTACCGGCATTGAGCGAGACGTTGTTCCCGCTCAGCAAGCCGCCTTTCTCGTGGGTGGCGTAGTCCTCTTCCACCGTATGGGTGGTGGTTTTGGACATCAGGCCTTTTTTGACCTTGGTCTCTTCGAAGAAGCTGTAGTCGCTTTCGGTGGCGCTATTGAGCGCGATATCACGCCCGGCGCTCACCGCCACGTCACCGCTGGCCTGGGCCTGGGTGGCGTTGAGGGTCGCGTCCCGTCCGGCCTGAATGCGCGTGTCGCCGCCGCTGGCAATCTCAGTGCCCTGCTGGCGTATGGACTCGTTCACTCGCTGTTGGCGACCGCCGTGGCTTTCCTGATATTCCCGGCTTTGTTGGGTATTGAGGTTAACGTCACGCCCGGCCCGCAGGCCGACATCGTTGTCTGCCACCAGCGCCGCGGCCTGTGAATTCAGGTCACGTCCGGCCTGCAACTGCAGATCACCGCCGCTGGTGAGGGTGCTACGCGTCGCGCCACTGCTGATGTGCTCGCTATTGTTGGTTTTCTGACGACTCCCCTGTTCGGCGGTTTGCAGATTGATGTCACGTCCGGCTGTTAATGCCGCATCGCCCTTGCTGCCGATTTGACTGGCGGTCAGGTTCAGATCCTGCCCGGCACTGACGTTTAGTGGCCCACCAGCGCTGATTTCAGTGGCCAGGCTGCCATGGGTTTCACTTTCTTTTAGCCCACCGCCCCAACGGCCGCCGTCAGACTTGTCGACGCGAGACGTATTATTGGCAAGCAGGTTGACGTCACCGCCCGCCCGCAGATCCATTGCACCGCCAGAGGTAACCTGCGCCCCGGTAACATCAATATTGTTACCGGCCTGCATATTCAATGTATCCCCGGCGCGGATCACGGCGGTATCACCGACTTCCGTGCGCGAACGCGTCAACGTCTGGCCCCCCTGGGTTCCGGTGGCATCCCACTGGCGGGCCTGAGTTTTATTGATAATACTGCCGTCCTGGCTTTCAAGCTGCACCCGCTGCCCACTGATGGTCGAGCCGATATTGCTGATATCACCAATAGCGCTCAAACTCAGCCCATCGTTAGCGTTGATCATCCCCTGATTAAGATTGCTGATGCCTGCCTGGCTGTTGACGTTCAGCCGCTCACCGCCCTGCAGCGTGCTGGCGTCGTTGCGGATGCTGCCACCGTTCAGGTTAACCTTGTTGCCGGCAATCACGCTGCCGCTCAGTGGGGCGACGTCACCTTTGGCCAAATAGAGTTTGGGTGCCAGCACCGTCTGACCATTGACCGTTACCTTCTCCCACCAAACGATGCTGTGCTCCAGCTGTGAAACCTGTGCCGGTGTCAGGCTGATGCCGAACTGCAGGTTCAGGCCGCTCTGCGCCCGCGCCGCGTTGTCGATCAACTGCTGCATCTGCGCCAGATCGGATCCGACGCCATTAAGATAGCGCTGGCCGGTTTGATTGAGCATCGCGTTGCTGATGTAACGGGTATCGAACGCCGCGTCCCCGAGGAAGCGGTAGTCGTAATCCGGGTTTAATTTCAGGCGGTCGAGGAAATAGGCCGAACCGATAAACTGCTTTTCATCGGTGAAACGGCTGTCGCTTTCACGCGGGGCAGTGCCCGGCTGCTGGCCCAACATGGCGTAGAGATCGTTGAACAGGCTGCCGTCCAACTGCCCCAGACCGTCCAGCTTGGGGTTGGTGGTGATCAGATAGGGGCTGCCCGGATCTTCAGTGACGACAAAGCGGCCATTGCCACCGCTTGGCAGTGGGTAATCTGACAAGTCTACGGCGTTATTGCCGAGCGTGCCGAGTGCCTCCTGCAGGTTGTCTTTCCACTCCGGAGTACCGAAAACGACGCTTTGCTCCTTCGCCAGGGCTTGTTGTTCCACACCCTTGACGTCTTCCGGCTGCTGCAGGCTGTCCAGCGTTGGCCGCGCCAGAGTGTGGCTGAGGCTGCCGGCGTTCGGGGTCAGCGTGGTGTTGCCGATATCGTCGCTAAAGTTGGCGTTCACCGCGCCACCAGCCTGGATCACCGAACGATAGACACCGTCGTCGGTGCGTTCAGTGCGCACGTCTCCGCTGGCTTTATAGTGGATATTCTTATCTTCAATTTTGCTTTTGGCGTAGTCATTGATTGCCGAAACGGCAGATACCTTCGGCTTATTATCCGATCCCGGCAACGGCGGTTTTTGATAGGTATAGGTTTGATAACGCGTTTCTGTACCCGCAGCCCATGACTGGTTGTTCAGCGTGCTGCCGGTGAGCGCAATATCCCCCTCAGCCAGAATATCGCTGGCCAGATTATCCAGCGTTGTGGCATTCAGCGTCATGTTACGACCGGCGGCAATACGCGCCGCACCGCCCGTGCTGCTGACCGTCACCTTGCTGGTCGATAACGCCAACTCTTTGGTGGTGGCATACGGTGAGGCGTAGGTATACCGCTTGTATACCTCACGCGCAGCATCCCCCGCCATTTGACGCATGGTATCTACGGTGTAGTAGCCGTACTCATCATCGTTAAAGAAGCTCAGCGGAATACTGGCCGTGGCCCCGTTCAGCCAATCGTATTTTTTGGTCAGATCTTCCTGCGTAACCGAGGTTTTCAGCCCATCGCGCTGATTAAGCAGATGCGCGGTGTTGATATGAATATCGCCGGTTTCGGTTTCGATAGTGCCGGAGGTATTGACGATCTGGCTGTTGGCCTTGCCGTCGGCGTCTTTCTGCATCCACAGGTTTTTGCCCGCTAGAATATCACCACGCTGGTTGGTGATACGGTCCGCCAGCAACCTCATATCACCACCGGCGTACAGCATACCGCTGTTGATCAACTGGTTGGCGGCACTCAGCAGCAGATCGCCCGCGGTACCGATAAAGCCGTCATTGCTGATGTCGCCCCGGCTCAGCAATTGCACCAACCCGCCCGATTGCAGGCTGGCGGTAGCGTTTTGTGTGATCCCGGCCGCTTCCAGGCGCATGTCACCGCTGCCGCCGCGCAAGGTGCCTGCGTTGGTCAACTGGCCACCGCTGCGCAGATCCAGACTCTGGCCTTGAGTGGTTCCCTTTAGCAGAATATCGCCGTCACTGGTCAGGACCAGCGCTTTGCCCACCGCCAGGGTGCCGCTCTGGGTAAAGGCGTCTTTCAGACTCAAAGTCATATTGCCCAGCGTTACCAGTTGGCCGTATTGATTCAGCAGGCTGGCCCCCAGTGTGGTATCGCCACCGCTGAGCAGTTTGCCGCTGTTCTGGTTATCAATCTGCCGCGCTTTGAGGTTCATCTGGCTGGTGGCCAGCAGCGTGCCGGCGTTATCCAGGCTGTCCGCCTTCAGGATTAAATTACCGCCCTGCAACGTCCCCGTATTCTTCAGACTATCGAGCGTGAGCTGGTTATCACCGGTGGTGCTTAATGTGCCGCTGTTATCCAATTCGGTGCCGTTAAACGTCAGGCTATTAGCCTGTAGCCAACCGCTGTTGTTCAGCGTTGGCGCTTGCAGACTCAAGGCACCGCCAACCTTCAGGTTGCCTGAGTTGATCAACTGACGATCCAACTGCAGCACGCTGCCGCCATCTCCCTGCAGTTCTCCGGCGTTATTCAGTTCGTCCGCCTCTATCCGCAGCCCGGCCAAACTGCGCACATTGCCGCCTGCCAGGTTGTTGAATACGCCGCTCAGCTTGGCCTCGAAGTGGGTTTGCCCCTGTAGCCTCCCGCTGTTGGTCAGGTCGGTGGCTTTCAACAACAATTCACCCGCCTGCATCAGCCCCTGATTACTGATGTTATTAGCATTCAGCTTCAGCACACCGTTACTTAGCATCTGTCCTGTAGCTTGCTGCGTAGTCGTTTTTGCTATTTCGGCATCCAGCCAGTTAACACCAATCAGTGTTCCACTATTACTCAGACTGTCACCTGTCAGACGTAACGCCCCCGCCTGCCAACTTCCCTGGTTATTCAGTGCCAGTGCCTTGATTGCCGCTTCACCATTGGAGAGGATCTTGCTACCTGCATCAGCATTAAGATCGCCGCTCAGACCCAGCGAGATCCCTTTCCCCGCCTCTAGCGTACCCTTATGATCCAGTTGCTGGGCCGTCAGCGTAATAAGATCGCCCTGCCATAATCCGCTGTTATTAACCGTCGCTGCGCTGGCCGTGAGTTCACCGTCACTCAGCAGCTTGCCGCCAGTGGCGTTGATCAGATCCTTTTCCAGCTGCAACACCAGCTTTTGTATGCCTATCAGGTTGCCGCTGTTGTTCAGCGAATTGGCGGTGACAGTGGTGGTTGCACCTTGCGCCTCCCCCTGATTGCTGACGCTGTCGGCAGTAAGCTGTAACGCGCCCTCACTCAGTATTTTGCCAGGGTTGTTCAGCGTGGCGGCCGTCAGTTTCATCGGCCCTTCGCTCAGCAGTTGCCCGCTGTTTTCCAGCGCCTGCTCAACCACGGCGGTTAAGCCGTCATCGCCCAGCGCACTGCCGCTGTTGTCCCAACGCTGCACGTCAATATCCACAGTCTTGCCCTGCAGCTTGCCGGCATTATTCAGCCCGGTGCCCTGCAGCGTCAGTGTGCCACCGGCCAGCAACTGGCCCACCAGGCGGTTTTGCAGATCTTTACTGGTGATATTCGCGTTTTCCCACGCCTGCAGTCGTCCGCTGTTGTCCAGGCTGTCGGCATTAAGCTCGATGCCTTTGGCGACCATAACCCCCGAATTGATCAACGATGGCGTGGTGAGGGTTATTGTATTTTCCGCCTCAAACTTACCGGCGTTATTGAAGGTTTTGGTGAACGTCAGATCCAGCGAGCGGGCGCCAATGTCACCGCGGTTATCCGCCGTGGCGGCAGAGAAATTCAAATCCCCCAGCGTGTTGAATACGCCGGCCAGCTGCGCGTCTTGCGCAACCTTGATCGTCATGTCCTGTTTGGACTGGATGCGGGCGCCGGCGGTAGACAGCAGGTTTGGCGTTTCCAGCGTCAGGCCTTGCTCACTGGAAAGCAGCCCGCCGAGCTGCATATCATCGGCGTTGAGGCTGATGTTGCCGTCGCTCAGCAGCGATGAGCCCAGCTCGGTTTTCATCCGGCCGGTGTGATCAAGGGTGACACCCTGCTTGCCGCTGGCGCTTCCGGCCAGCAAAAACTCGCCTGCCTGTACCGTTAACAGGCCATCGGCAGACAGTGAGCCACCGACCTTAAGACGGTCGCGAATACGCAGATCGAGTTGTTGCAGGGAGGTGATTGTCCCCTGATTGTCGACACCGTTGGCGGTAATGGTGTGCGCAGTGCCCGCTTTCAACTGCCCCGAATTGTCGAGTTGGGTACTGGTCAGTTTCTGCGTGCCCTGAGCCTGGATCAGGCCGCTGTTGGTCAGGTTTTGTGTGTTAACACGGCTGTCGCGATTGGCAGCCAACTGGCCGGCGTTGGTCAGATGATTGGCCTGCAACTGCAGATCGCGTCCGGCGGTCAGGGTGCCCTGCCAGTTGCCGTCGCCGCTGAGCGTCAGGTTGATATCCCCTTCGGCCGTCAGGCTGCTGTTTTTATCGCTGCTCAGGCTGGCGGCATCCACTTGCAGGCGACCGTCCGTATCGGCTTTACCCGCCTGCAGTTTGCCTGCGGCGGTCAGCTGCATATCCCCTTTGGCGCTCAGCGTGGCCTGTTCCATCACAATGTCGCCACGGCTGTTCAGGGTAAGCGCCTGTTCCGCCTTATGCTTGCCGCTCAGCGTGATGCCCGCCGCCGTGGCATTCAGGTTGCCCTGTGCCAGGGTTTTGTTCAGCCGCAGTTGGCCATTGGCCTCCAGTTGAATATCGCCTTCACGCGCGGTGAGGTTACCGAGGTTGACGCCCACCCCTTTGTCACTGGACACCAAATGAATAAGGTTGGCGTACATGCCGCCCAGCGCACCGGTATCGATGGCGACTTTGGGAACTTCGCCCTGACCGGTGATCGCCGTGGCCTTGCCGGTGGCGTCCACCCGGTTGGCACCAACAGTGATGTTGAGGTCTTTGGCGTGTAGTTGCGCGTTGATCTCGGTCGCGCGGGCAATCAGGGCGAATTTGTCGCTGCTGTCGGCATTGAGCCCCTTGCCCTGAATAGTGATGGTCCCCTGGGTCACTTCCAGCGCCTGCAGCTTGCCGTCGGCACCCAGCACCGGCTTGCCGGTGGTCAGCGTCGCGTTAGGGGTGTTGATAAAGCCGCAACCGTCGCAGGTGATGCCATAGGGGTTGGCAACCATGACGCTGGCCTGCTTGCCCGCCACCTCCAGGTAGCCCTGCAGCTGTGAAGGGTTCGGGGCCACCACTTCGTTGATGATGCCTTGCGCTTCCTTGCCGGCCTGCAGATTGGGGTTGTTCTGGATCAGGCCGCCGAGCTGGGTCTGGTTGAGTTGGCCGGTGGCGTTATTGAGGATCATCCCCTCTTTGCCAACGTTGAAATCGTTGTATTGATTATGAGAAATGCCAGCCTGATTCGGTGTGGCAATGTTGACCACCGGCACGCCGTTGGCGGCCTGATCGACACGGGTATTGCCCTCGGCCACGTTAACGCCTTGGGCCAGTGCAGGCAGCAGCGGCTGCCCGGCCAACAAGATGCACAGGGTGTAGCTCAACAGACGCTGAGATGTATTAAGCGGTTGATTTTTAGTGCGCTTCATCCTTGAAACCTTCCTGTGCATTAGCGTTAAAGTACGATATTCACCCGGTAATAAACCGAGACCCGATCCGGTTTGAGCCAGTCGGGATAAGCCAGCGGCCAGCCGACGGTCAGTTGGCTGCTGAAATAGCGGCCTCGGCTACCCAGCCCCACAGCGCCGCCCCACAGCGTGCCGGAGGCGTTGGCATCCAGCTTGTCGCGCTGCAAATAGCCACCGTCGAGCGCCGCCAGGGCGTTGATACTGCCGAGGTACGGCAATGTCACCAGCGTGCGGTTGACCTCGTTACGCCAGTAACCGCCCTTGTCCCCGGAAAGGTATTGCTCCTTGAAACCACGTACAGAGCTTTCCCCCCCTATCGTCAGGCGTTCGCTGCCGTACAAACGGTGGTTACTCCACTGGCTGTAAAGACTGGTGAGATAGGTCCAATCTTGCGCCAGCGGCAGGTAGTAGCTGCCGGAAAGCGAAAGCTTGTGAAACTCGGCCCGGGGTGCTTCCTTGATTTTTCCGCTGTCATTTTCTGCGCCCAACCAGGGGACACCACGGCTGTAGGCCGGGTTCAGGGTGGCGAAACCGCCCAGCAGTTTCTGGCTATGGCTGACTCCCAGCGTCACACTGGTCAGCTTGCGGCTGCTGCTTTCCAGCCGGGTATCGTTAAGATAATTGCGGTTGATGCGGTGCGTCAGCCCCAGCGACAGGCCGGTTTTCATTTCGCCGTCACGCAGCAGCACCCGCGAAACGCCCAGGCGATGGGTCTGACTGTCACCGCTGGAGCGCCAGTCGAATCCCTGATTGTTAATGGTGGTCAGGTAGTCGCTGTAGGAATAGTTGTAATCCAGCGTCCAGTAACCGTAAGGCAGGCTGACGCCGGTCTGCACACTGCGCGCGTTGTGATCGTTGGCGAAATCACTGCTTCGGGCACCGGCGACAAACCATTGATCCGCCAACCCCAGCAGGTTATTACCGGTCAGCGATCCGTTGAGCTGCCCGGTTCCGGTACTTTTTTGCCCGCTGTTGTCGAACCCCAGCCCCAGCATCAGCGGAAACTCGGGTTTGGCGCTTAAATTGACCACCGAGTAACCCGGTTGGCTGCCGGGCAGGATTTCTATCTGCACCGGTTGCTGGCGCAGACGGTTAATCTGCTCCATGCCCTGCTCGATATCGCGCAGGTTGAGGATTTTGCCTTGCAGACCTGGGAAAGCCATTTTCAGCATGCGGTCGTCGTGCTGCTCCAGCAGGATTTTCTCAAGCCGCCCTTCCAGCACCAGTAACCGCAGTTCGCCGCGCGACAGATCCTGCTCGGTCAGGAATGCACGACTGGTGATATAACCACGGCCGATGTACCAGTCGGAAACCTGCTGCACCAGCGTTTGGATTTGCCCCAGATTCAGGCATTGCTGCAGGTAACTCTGGGTGAGTTTACGCTGCGCACTGGCAGGCAGATGCTCGGCGCCTTCCAGTTGAATACGGTTGATGGTGAAGCAAGGGCCACCCGTGTTGGCGCTGGGTGCCGGGGTTGCGGGCAGGGTCGGCGTCAGGCTGCGTTGCAGTTCCTGCCGCTGCTGCTGGTTTTGCTCCAGCAAGTCACGCTGCTGTTGTTGAATGGTGTCGCGATCCGCCGGGCTAAGCAGGTTAGCGCCGGTGGCGGAGGAAAATAAAATGCACAGCAAAGCTGCCGAGAGCCGTTGAGTGACTGAATCCATTCAGAAGATCATCCGTGTGTTTTTTCGGCATTTTAACGACAGAACGGCAAATGTAACAAGATGCGAACCATTAGCCACGGCCCTGATTGGACCCTTTAGGAAGGAACATTCCTAAAGCAGGCAGCGGAAAGTCACCTGAAAATGGTGAAATTAGCTTATTGATTTGCGCTGACAGAAATAAACAGTGAATCACTCTTAATTTTGGCCGGACGGAAGAAAATTGTCGTTAGTGCGATGAGAGCCTCAAAAACGAAGGCTAACAGGGGCCGTGAACCGGCCCCTGGAAGGTATGACTTACGCGGTACCGCCGACGGTCAGGGTGTCCAGCTTCAGGGTCGGTTGACCAACCCCCACCGGCAGGCTTTGCCCCTCTTTACCGCAGACACCGACGCCTTTATCCAGCGCCAGATCGTTGCCCACCATCGAAATTTGCTGCATTGCCTCAATACCTGAGCCAATCAGCGTTGCGCCTTTCACCGGCTTGGTGATGCGGCCTTTTTCGATCAGGTAGGCTTCGGTGGTGGAGAACACAAACTTGCCGGAGGTGATATCCACCTGGCCACCGCCAAAGTTCGGCGCATACAGGCCGTATTCGACGCTGGAGATGATCTCTTCCGGCGTTGACTTGCCCGCTAGCATGTAAGTGTTGGTCATGCGCGGCATCGGCAGGTGCGCGTAGGACTCGCGGCGGCCGTTACCGGTTGGCGCAACGCCCATCAGACGCGCATTGAGTTTGTCCTGCATATAACCTTTCAGGATACCGTTCTCAATCAACATGTTGTACTGGCCGGGTACGCCTTCGTCATCGATCGCCAACGAACCGCGTAACCCCTGCAAAGTGCCGTCGTCCACCACGGTGCACAGCTCGGAAGCCACCAACTGGCCCATCTGACCGCTAAAGACCGAAGTGCCACGACGGTTGAAGTCGCCTTCCAGCCCGTGGCCCACTGCCTCATGCAGCAGCACGCCGGGCCAGCCTGCTCCCAGCACCACCGGCATATTGCCTGCCGGGGCCGCCACCGCAGAAAGGTTAATCAATGCCATGCGCACCGCTTCTTTGGCGTAAGCATCGGCACGGACTTCGCCATCGGCGATTTCCAGGAAATAGTCATAGCCGAAACGGCCACCGCCGCCGCTGGAGCCGCGTTCACGCTTGCCGTCTTGCTCCACCAACACGCTGACGGATAAACGCACCAACGGGCGAACGTCCGCCGCCAGGGTGCCGTCGGTGGCGGCTACCAGGATTTGTTCATACACGCCGGTGATGCTGGCGCTGACCTCTTGCACCCGTTTATCGGCCGCGCGGGCCACCTTGTCAACGCGGTGCAACAGAGCGATTTTCTCTTCACGCGGCAGGCTTTGCAGCGGATCAAGCAGGGGATACAACGCCTTATGGCTGATTTCACCCAGGGTATGCACCTGACCGTTACCGCTGTCACGGACTATGCTGCGCGCGGCATGGGCACTTTGCTGCAAGGCATTCAGGGTGATTTGATCGGCATAGGCGAAGCCGGTTTTCTCGCCGCTCACGGCGCGAACCCCGACCCCTTGATCGATATTGTAAGAGCCATCCTTGATGATACCGTCTTCAATCACCCAGGCTTCGTGGTAGCTCGACTGGAAATAGAGATCGGCATAATCGAGGCGGCGTTCGGCCAGTTGCCCCAGGACGGAAAACAGATCCTGGTGGCTCAGCTTATTGGCAGCAAGTAACTGCTCACTGACAAACGTCAGGCTCATAATTTTTTCACTCTTTAATGGAGGATTTGTTTTCAAACGGCGCCGTCAGCGACGTCTGGAATCGGTTGTGTTGCAATACCGGCATTTGCTCGCGAATGGTTTTGAGGCCGGTAATATCGACCCGCACTTTCAACGCCGATACCGCATCCGGGTTTTCAGCCAATACTTTGCCCCAGGCATCCACCGCCAGCGAATGGCCCCAGGTGCGACGAGTCGGGCCATGGCTGCCAACCTGTGCCGGTGCCAGGATCACACACTGGTTTTCAATCGCCCTGGCACGCAGCAGAATTTCCCAGTGCGCCTCACCAGTCACACGAGTAAAGGCCGCCGGTACGGAAATCAGCTCAGCGCCCTGTGCCCGTAACGCCTGGAACAGCGCCGGGAAGCGCAGATCGTAGCAGATGGTCATGCCAAGCCGCCCGACCGGGGTATCGACCACCTGGAGCTGCTGGCCATGCTGATAGGTGTCCGACTCCCGATAATGGCCGTGGGAGTCGTTAATGTCCACGTCGAACATGTGCAGTTTGTCGTAACGCGCGCGGATCTCGCCCTGGTCGTCAAACAGCAGGCTACTGGTGGTGATCAGCGCAGGGTTTTCACGGCTGACCAGTGGCATCGACCCCACCAGCAGCCAGACGCCATAACGCCGTGCCATCTCACGCACCGCATTTTGCAGCGGACCGTCGCCCTGGTGTTCCGCATGTTCACGATAAGCCGCAGAATTGGCAAACAACAGCGCGTTCTCCGGCGTCATAACCAGTTTTACCCCGGTATTGAGCTGCTTAATCTGCTGTTCAATCTGGGCCAGGTTGTCACGCACCCGATCGCCACTGCACAACTGTAACAACGCAACGTTAGCACTTTTCATGACGCCTTATCCTCCTTTGGCTTACGCAGGACCTCGTTGACCTTCGGCTGGTCCAAATCGCCGCTGATATGGTAGCGAATCAGCGAGATCTTATTCCATAGCGGCCCCAATACCTGCGAGGCAGCAAACACCGCCGCGCCGACGATAGGGTTAATCACGAACGCCGTGGCTACGCCGACAGTGGTCGAAATGGCCGGTGCAACCACCGCTTCCATATCAATCCTTCTGCGCGCCAAATCGACCTGACCGTTCATGGCAATATCCGCCGCCAGTCCGTCAACCAACAGGTTATCGGTATGCATTATGCCATCTTTCAGCCATGCGGTGCTGCGGATGGAGTCAAAGTAGAAACCTTTGCCGAAGGTATCACTGAAATCGAACTGCAACTTACGTAGCAGGGAGTCGACGCTGACCAAACGCAACAACTGACCGGCACGCCCGCCGCCCATACTGTCGATCTCACCTTTGCCCATATTGACCTTCAGTGCACCGCTGAGGGTACTCATCTGCGGTTTCCACGGCGTGCCACGCCAGTACAGATCAAAATCAATGTCATAAGGCGCGCCTTTCAGCGGCGTGGTGATGCCGAAGAAAGCGGCGGTTTCATCAATTTTGCCACCCAGCAGTTTGCCTTTCAGCGAGCTGCGTTCTTCCTGGGCATTCTGCTTCCACAGGCCGCTGGCAGTCATGCGCCCTTTGCCGGTATCGACCAAGCCATGCTCCAGAGTCAGGGTATCGCCCTGATTGGCCAAATCTGCCTCCACCTTGCCGAGGTTTTGCCCCATCACCCAGCACGACTTGCAGCGCAGCATCAACGACGGCCAGTCACGGAAAGAAACCTTATCTGCCACCGTCAGCGGGTTGGTTGCCGCGGTCGGGGTGCCCTTGCTGTCGCTAAACTGCGGATTGTAATAAAGATAATTGATATCGGCACGCCATGGCCCACGATCCGTTACCCGCAGACTGCCATCGACTTCCTCTCCCTTGGCGCTGACCAGGGTGCCGCCAAGCTGTTTTTCGGCCGATAGCGTCAGCTTGTGCCAGGCCTGGCCGCCCAGCAGCAGCTGCGGTGTTTTCAGCGCTACGGTGGTTGGGAAGTTGAAGCCGCCCACCTGGCCCGAACTGCCACCTTGTTTTAGCGCCGGAGCCATCAGCCCCAGCCACTTTTCACCGTCCAGTGGCGGCAGGTTGAGCGTCAAGGATTTACCGGCCGGTAAGGGCGGCGTTCCACCGCCTTCGGTTTGCCATGCCGCTCGTGCCAGCGTCACTTGCTGTTTGGCAAAGGTCCATTCGCTATTGAAATGGTTTTGCTTGCCGGCGCTGCCGGTCAGCATGAAGCCATTCAGTCCACCTTTCACTTTTACGCTCAATGGCAGTGGCTCACCCGCGGGTTTATCCAGCGGAGAGGGTAAGTGACTGCTTACTTTCTTGAGGTCCGCATCAATGCCGATGTCATAGCTGGCGTTGCCCTTATGCGGCAAGGTAATGGCTACCTGGCCCTGCCAGGGCGCGCCGCCACTCAGGGCATCGGCGACTTCCTGCGGAATACCGGGGAATTTACCCGGCTGCCAGTCAGCTTTCAGACCCACATTGACCTTGTAGTCGCTTTTACCTTCCAGCGTATTGAAATTCACCGCAACCGGCTGCCCGAACCAGTTGGCCGACAACGTATCGCTGGTCAGGTTGCCGTTATCGAAGCGGAACTTGCCGCTGACCTTTTTCAGCTCACTTTCGATCGGCTTAACCAGCAATGAATTGTTGTTCAGCGCCACCTCACCCGTAGCGCGCACCAGCTCGCCGTTCAAGGGGATATCGAGATGTAAGCGCCCACTGACATTACCGCCAATCTGCAGCTCATTCAGTGCAGCGCCCAACGAATCATGCAGCGGTGTCTGCTCGAAATAGTCATGAATCTCCGCGCCCTGACCCGCCACGTCAGCGTCAACCAACAGGCGCTCTTTCAGGTAGTCCGGAATGATGGCGGTAACATTTTTGCCATCGACTTTACCCAGCTTGGTCTGCGGAGCATTCATCCACAGCCCTTCATTGGCAAAATCGAGATCGATGGCCAGATCGGTCAATGCCGGCCAGTCCGGTTGGAACTGGAAGGTCGAATGGCGCAGCGGGACAAATACTTCAAACTGGCCTTCGTGTTTACGGTAAGGGAAATGCTGCGGGTCACCGTTGTAAATCAGCGTGGCGTTATCCACCTGCCCGCCCTGAATGGCACCATTGAGGTAGTCCACCAGGTGCTTGCCCATCAAGGGTTCAGGGAAGTAACGCCAGGCATCTGCGGCATCATACAGGCGGATACCGGCCAGAATGTTCAGCCACGGGTCACCCTTGGCCGGCTGCTGGTAGCGGAAATCACCGTTAACCCACAGCGATTTGGCCTTCACGTCCAGATTTTTACTCGCCAGCTCCCAGCCCTGTGGGTTATTCAGCCAGGTTAACGCCCCGCGCGCGCTGCTGACTTCCAGCGGGGCGCGGAACATGTCGCCGTACGGCAGGGTGCTATCGTTGAGATCAAGCTGCAGGCGGCCATTTTCTACGCCGCCACTCAGCGCGCCAGAGAAATGATTTATCCCCGGCAACAGCTTCCACGGCTGCCAGCTGACGTCCTGCCAGCGGGCCTGGAAGCGGGTTTTTTCCGGCTGTTTCAGCGGAATATCCAACGCCAATGCATTGACCTTGCCCTGCGGTTGCAGATCGTTCCAGCGCTCCAGCACGTCCGGGCTGAGGAACGAGAAGGTCGGTAACAATGCAGACAAGCGTTCAAGCTGAATGTTGGTCGCTCGCACGCGCAGTTCTTCGGTTTGTCCCGGCCCCATAAACTCGGTGTTTTCCGGTAGCCACAGCCCGGACAGCTTACCCTGCGGCCAGGCCTGACCGTCGGTGGCCAGGTTGAGCTGCGGCACCTCGACTTGCCAGCCGGTCCCCTGGCGGCTGAGCGTCAGTGCCAGATTGTCCACGTCCAGGCGGTGCTGTTGTTTGCCCACGTTCCAGTTGGCCGCACCCTGCTTTAGCAACGCGCTGCCGCCGGCAATTTCACCGTTCTGTATTTGCAACCAGGCAGCCAGACTGAAGTCGGCGCTTTCCAGGCCGGTATTGGCTCGTAACCAACGGGTGAACCAGGGCTTCATGTCGATATTATCGGCCTGCATATAGACCGTGCCCACATTCAATAACCCCTGGTTATCACGCAGATCCATCCGCAGTTGAACCACACCATGCTGGCCGTTCAGCGTCGACAGACTGATCTGCCCCTCGGCACGGTGACGATCGCGGCCGTTAAGCCAGGTTAGCTGTGGAACCTCGAATTCGGCGCGCGCACCGGCAGGCGTAAGGAAGGAAAGGCGGCTGTCACGCAGGTTGAAGTGATCGACCTGATGCAACAGCAAATCGCTGATTTTACCCGGTTCGATGGTGCTGCCCTTATGCTCTTCGCCACCCAAAGTGGTGTTGAGATCGAACTGGAGTTGGTAGAAGGTGAGATCGCGGAACTGCCAGCGCCAGTGCAACAGCGACTGCCATACGTCCAGCGCCAGCGTAACGCGTTCTATATGCAGGTTACTTTTGGGTAGCGTGGCGCGCACGTTACGCATTTCCAACTGCGGGCCGAAGGTTTCCCAACGTCCCTGCATAAAGTCGATCTGCACCGGCACGCCGGAGAGGCTTTCGACCTTGGCCAACAGTTGCGGGCGGTAGTTATTCAGTTCAGGCAGCGCCAAACGCAGCCCGCTGACAAGCAACGCCACGATGACAATCAGACTGGCGCCTGTAGCTAACAAAATCCCAGGCAGTCGCCTCACGCAGTTCTCCTTGCTTCCGCTGCCTGGCAACGGGATATCTATGCATGGGGGGCCCAGCATGCTGGGCCCCACCAATATCGGACTTTGGCCGCAACAGGCGGACTACATCATGACAACGTCAAACTGTTCCTGGCTGTACAAGGGTTCGATCTGCACCTTGACCTGTTTGCCAACAAAGATTTCCACTTCGGCCAACGCATGGGACTCTTCGCTTTTCAGCGCCTCACCCACCGCCGCAGAGGCGTAAACCAGGAAACGATCTGAATCATAAGCATGGTGCACGCGCACAATTTCACGCAAAATTTCGTAGCACACGGTTTCCACAGTTTTCAAAGTGCCGCGTCCATGACAAGTAGGACAATCATGACACAGCACATGTTCAATGCTTTCGCGCGTACGTTTACGCGTCATTTCCACTAAGCCTAGCTGAGAGAAGCCGTTGATCGTGGTTTTTACCCGATCTTTACTCAGCGCCAGCTCCAGCGAATGCAGCACCCGACGGCGATGTTCGTCATTATTCATATCAATAAAGTCGATGATGATAATGCCGCCCAGATTGCGCAGCCGCAGTTGGCGGGCAATGGCCTGGGTCGCTTCGATATTGGTATTGAAGATGGTTTCGTCGAGATTGCGATGGCCGACAAAGGCGCCGGTATTGATATCCACGGTGGTCATCGCTTCGGTCTGGTCGATGATCAGGTACCCGCCGGACTTCAGCTCAACCTTGCGCTCCAGCGCACGCTGGATCTCGTTTTCGACGTCGTACAGGTCGAAGATCGGCTGGCTGCCGGTATACAGCTCCAGCTTGGCGGTAATATCCGGGATGTACTCACCGGTAAACTCCACCAATAGATCGTGGGTCAAACGGGAGTCCACGCGGATCCTGTCCAGTGCCGCACCGGCGAAGTCGCGCAAAATACGCTGCGCCAGCGCCAGCTCGCCGTACAGCTTGTATTTGGTCTGGTTGCGTTTTTTACGCTCCATCACCTTGGTCCACAGTCGTTTGAGGAAGGCGGCATCTTGCGACAGCTCTTCTTCACCAATGCCTTCAGCCGCGGTGCGGATGATAAAACCACCCAGTTCATCACAGTAACCGGCAACGGCTTTTTTCAGACGATCGCGCTCGGCTTCACTTTCAATACGCTGCGAAACGCCAACGTGCGCCGCCCCCGGCATGAACACCAGGTAACGCGAAGGCAGAGTGATGTCGGTGGTCAGGCGTGCGCCTTTGGTGCCTAGCGGATCTTTCACCACCTGCACCATCAGATCCTGCCCCTGGCGTACCAGCTCGGCAATATCGCGCACGTGGAAATTTTTCTGCTCATCGCCGGCAACACATTCGGTGTGCGGCATGATATCGGAGGCGTGCAGGAAGGCCGCTTTGTCCAGGCCGATATCGACGAATGCCGCCTGCATACCCGGCAACACGCGACTTACGCGTCCTTTATAAATATTGCCGACGATACCGCGCTTGGATTCGCGCTCAATATGGATCTCTTGCAGGATGCCGCCATCAATATAGGCAACCCGCGTTTCAGACGGTGTGATATTAACCAGTAGCTCAGCTGTCATGCCTTCTCCTCAGAGCCGGTCGATAATGGCAGCGCCCATCAACCGGTTCTTACATCACGTAATGCGACAAAATTACTGAGCAGCTCATGTGTTTCGACCAACGGCAAGCCCATCACCGCGTGATAACTCCCGGTTATCGTCCTGACGAAACAACCACCCTTTCCTTGAATTCCATAGGCGCCCGCTTTATCCATCGGTTCGCCCGTTGCAATATAGTCGCAGATATCCTGTTGTGACAGGTTGCGGAATGTCACGTCTGTCACCACTAGCTGGCACAGAACGTCATGGCGATCGGCGATCGCCACCGCGGTCATCACCTGATGCTGTTTACCCGACAGCGCCGCCAGCATTTGTGCCGCATGCGTTTCGCTTTGGGGTTTTTCCAGCACCCGGCCATTGAGCACGACAATGGTATCCGCGCCCAGCACCGGCCAGTCCTGCTGGGCCAGCGCCACGCCTGCCCTGGCCTTATCCTGCGCCAAACGGCGCACATAGACCTCTGCTGCTTCCCCTTCCTGCCGCTGTTCTTCGGTATCCGTCAGGATAATTTCAAACGGCACACCCAACAGGGTCAGTAATTCACGTCGACGGGGAGAACCGGAGGCCAGATAAAGCGAAGTCATTGATATACCCTTACTGTACGGCGAACTGACGGCGGATTTTGCGCATCAGCAGGAATAACCACGGCCACAGAATGCCGTTTACCACACTACTCCAGAACACCTCTGGGCGGAAAGAAACGTTGATCACCAAAAACTCGGCCCAGAACACCACAACATCCATCGCCAGTGACAATAGCACTACGATCAGCGCCTGTTGCCAGAGGGCCATATTGCGGAACAGTTGGAATTTGAACGCGACCAGATAGGCAATGATCCCCAGCGCCAGCGCACGCACGCCCAGCGTAGAGCCGAGGATCAGATCCATAATCAGCCCCAGCACAAAGCCGGTGCCGACGTTAACCCGGTGTGGCAGTGCCATTACCCAGTAGATCAGGATCAAAGCCAGCCAGGAGGGACGGAACATGTAGATCTGTTCCGGCCACGGCATAATTTGCAGCACCAGCGCCACCAGGAATGACAGCCAGATTATCCAGCGCCCATTACTGCGGTAGCGATTCATTGGGTGACTCCCGCGGCCGGTGCGGCGGTTTGTGGCACAGCAATGCCGGTCGCCGGTGCCGGCAGAGGCTGTTGTGGCCCCATGGCATCGGCCGGTGGCAGCACCTGAGGCATCATCTGCATCAGACGCTCATTGGCGACACGGTGCACTTCGTCCGGCGGCAACGGCATATCGCCATTGCGATCAGCGCCCCACAGCAACAACAAATAGCGCAAACGCTGCAGACCCGCCGTCGGGCGTGCCTGGATCACGGTATAAGCACGTTGATTGTCCACTTTAACCGAGGACACCACCGCCACCGGATAACCTTCCGGGAAGCGGCCGCCCAGGCCGGAAGTGACCAGTACATCGCCCACGCGAATATCGGTATTGTTCGGCAAATGTTCGAGCTGTAAATCATCGGCACAGCCGCTACCTGCAGCGATCACCCGGATATCATTGCGCAGCACCTGGATAGGCAGCGCGTGTGAGGCATCGCAGATCAGCAGCACGCGGCTGGTGACTTTCGCCACCGCGACGACCTGACCGACTACGCCTTTATCACTGATGACCGGCTGGCCTTCATAAACGCCGTTGTCCGAACCTTTGTCGATCACCACCTGATCGCTGTAAGGATCGGAGCCGGTCGAGATCACCTGGGTGACCATTTTGTGTTCGTCCTGGCGCAGCGGCGAGCCTAACAGCTCACGCAAACGGGCGTTTTCCTGTTTGAATTGGCCAAGAAGTAGAATATCGCTGTTTTTCAGCAGCAGTTCCTGCCGCAGAGCACGGTTTTCCAGCTCCAGCTGTTGGCGGGTAGCCAGCGTTTCTGAAACGCTGTCCAAAACCTTACGCGGCCCATTGGCCAGAAAATAGAAAGGGCTAACGGCCGTGTCCATGTAGTTACGTATTTTCACGAACGTACCGAGACGGCTGTCGGCAACGATCAGGCAGATAGCCACAATCACTGCTAAAAAAAGTCGTAGTTGCAGGGAAGGCCCCCTGCTAAAAATCGGCTTCATAAATTATGCGTGTTCCTCGACAACAGAAAGAGGAACCGTACCTGATTTTCGCTTTGCGCATTCATCCGATACGATTCCTCCTTCCTGGGGCTGACTATTCTTCGCTGAACAAATCGCCGCCATGCATGTCGATCATTTCCAACGCCTTGCCGCCACCGCGAGCTACGCAGGTCAGCGGATCTTCTGCCACGACGACCGGAATACCGGTTTCTTCCATCAGCAGGCGATCCAGGTTGCGCAGCAATGCGCCACCGCCGGTCAACACCATGCCGCGTTCGGAAATGTCGGAAGCCAGTTCCGGCGGACACTGTTCCAGCGCGACCATCACCGCACTGACGATGCCGGTCAACGGCTCCTGCAGCGCTTCAAGGATTTCATTGGAATTGAGAGTAAAGCCGCGCGGCACGCCCTCGGCCAGGTTACGGCCGCGAACTTCAATTTCATGCACTTCATCGCCCGGATAAGCGGAACCGATACCGTGCTTGATGCGTTCGGCAGTCGCTTCACCAATCAGTGAGCCATAGTTACGACGCACATAATTAATGATGGCTTCGTCGAAACGGTCACCGCCGATGCGCACGGAAGAAGAGTAGACCACACCGTTGAGTGAGATCACCGCCACTTCAGTAGTACCACCACCGATATCCACCACCATTGAACCGGTAGCTTCAGAGACCGGCAGGCCTGCACCGATTGCCGCAGCCATTGGCTCTTCAATCAGAAACACTTCACGCGCACCGGCCCCTTGGGCGGATTCGCGGATGGCACGACGTTCAACCTGAGTTGCGCCAACCGGCACACACACCAGCACGCGCGGGCTTGGCCGCATGAAGCTGTTGCTGTGAACCTGTTTGATAAAGTGCTGCAGCATTTTTTCAGTCACGAAGAAGTCGGCGATAACGCCGTCTTTCATCGGACGGATAGCCGCGATATTGCCGGGGGTACGCCCCAGCATCTGTTTAGCCTCATGACCCACGGCCGCAACGCTCTTGGGTGAACCGGCACGATCCTGGCGAATGGCAACCACCGAAGGTTCGTTCAGTACAATGCCTTGCCCTTTAACATAAATCAGGGTATTGGCGGTACCCAAGTCGATGGACAAGTCATTGGAAAACATGCCACGAAATTTCTTAAACATAACTAAAGGATAATCCTGCAAGCTGGGGGCGGAAAATAAAATCCGCCTACTTTACCAACCACACGAAGCAGCGACAAGGCGCAAAAATGTTCTACTTCGGTGAAAAATAGTCTGTATTGTTTCTGCTCGAATGCACGGAAATTGGATGAGGCCTGAATTCCCTGAACAAAGGCTCAGTTTACCACCCTGTCAGCGCACGAAACGGCGTAACACAGCTCATAAAATCTAACATATTCCCTGATTGCCGTTGGTGGTAAGCACCTACCAACGCTCAACAGAAAAGGACTGACAAGAGCCTATATCAAATAGGCGTCATTGTCGCAGGCAGTTTGGGGATAATCCCAAAAAGACAGATAAAATAGCCCAGATGAATTGGCGCTCATTCTACGTCAATTTTTGCCCGGCATTCAGGTTAAACGCGATAACGACGCGAATATTTTTTACGCCCTACATCTATTGGTTCCGGCGATGCAAAAAAGTCACCCTGCCCGCCGAGGATCCCGCGATCTTTCAGCGTCTGCCATTCATTACGTGTCCGCACGCTGGCGGCAAAAACCTGGGTACTGGTGCCTTCACAGGCGCCAGTCAGGCTCTGAACGAACAGCTGATTCTCATCCCGCTTATCAATACTCCGCACCAACCCCGGATGGAGCTTGACCAGTTCCACCGGTAAGGACTTGATATAGGAGGTACTAACCACGGTTAACCCCGCCTGGGACACGGCCAGACGACACCCCAATCCTGAGAGCAATCTCAGCACCGGGCGCAAACGGTCGATATGTTGACACACGTCTGCCTCTGCAAGTTCAATCAGAATTCGCCGACGATGACTTTTTTCACACTGTAGCAGGCTATCACGTAGCCAACGCTGGAAAGTTCGCTGCAATAATGAGTCTACGCACAGCGTAAATGCCAGCGTTTCTTCCGGCCACAGCGCCAGCAAGGGAAGAATACGACTCAGATGCTGGCGGTCGTAACTTTCCGCCAGGCCCAACTGCTGGACCAGCGGCATATACTCGGATGGCAGCAGTTCCTGGGTTCCATCGTATATCCGGCTCATGATCTCCCGGTGATGGACTTCCCCCTCCACCGTCACCGCCGGTTTCTGGTATAACCTTGGACCGCCCCGTGCCAGTACCTGTTCCAACAGAGTGCGCCATTTGACGCTACCGCGCCCTTTCTCCGGCACCTGGCTGTCGTAAACATACCAGCCGTTTTCTCCCTGCAGCGTGGCATGCCGTGTAGCCTGCTCTGCATAATCAATCACCTGTTCGGTGCTTTGTCCGCTGCGGTAGGCCACGATACCGATATGCAAAAACGCCTCGCGATCGATAAGCGCCGTTGAAGGCAGCGCATCAATGGCATGAACCAACTGTGAAGCAATGCCGTCCGCCTCTTTCAGCGTGCGATGTGGCAACAGGACGGTAAAATCGCTATGGAAATAGCGCGCCAACAACGCCGCCGGGTAGCGCATCACAAAAGTCGACAACAGATTGACCAGCGAATACATCAGTTCCTGTACCGCACTGTTGCCGTGGGTTTCCCGCAGCGTGTCGAAATCCGGCAATCGCACCATCATGACAATGCCGTGCGAACCTGCCTCTTCCAGCTGCGTGGTCAGTTGGTTATCAAAGAATAACCGGTTGTTCAGCCCGGTTTTGGCGTCCTGCGCGGCGAAAGCGCGGATCAGCGTATCGACCCGACTGCGCTCCTCGCGCGCTTCCGCCAGATCCGCCAGCAGGCGATCGAGCGCACCGCTGACGTTCGCCGGCCATTCGCGCACATCCCCCTGCATCACGCTCTCTCGTTCACCGTTAAGAATACGGCGCGCACGGCGCTCCAGCCGGTCCTCTCCGTCTGCCTGATCGCGCAACCAACGCAGACTGAACAGCAAGATAACCACCATCACGACGATCGATAAAGTGACAGCCGCAGTAGATTGCAACGAACGCACGTCGCTGGCGAAAGGGTCAATATAGGTAATGCGTAGCGAAGCGCCGGGATGCTGCATCAGCGGCAGAGAAACCTGCCGGTAGTCGTTGAGCGACTCCCAGGACGGCTTTACCGTTGGCAGATGATAAGAAAGGAGATTGCTATGGCTGGTATCTACACTGACGGCCACAATACCGAGCGGGCGCATCACCAGCGGTAACCATTGCTCCTGTTCCTCTGGTGATTCATGCAACATCGCCTGATCGAGCGAAGTCATCAGCGAATCGAAGCGGCGATCCAGCCTCTCCTGAGTGACGTAGAAGTAACTGTACGAGCAGCCCATCAGCATCAAAAACATCGCCAGAGCAACAAGCAGGGTGATCAATGCAGAGAGCTTGGTGGTGAATCGCATCCCTGTGCCTTGTCCGTTATGGTTACGTGGATTTTCACCTTTGGTCGTATAAAGGCCCCGAATTCGCTCAAATGAATCCAACACAATACCCTGATTTTTAATTAATCGCTGGCGTATCCTTGACGATCACCGCCGGCAGTTCATGCCGCTAAAACTACCAAGCATCATCAACGAAGAAAACCTTCAATCACCCTTTTTTGCCTTTTATCAGGACATAAATTTCTTATATGCATATAGTCAATTAAATCGGATCCAGCCATCCATGACAAAATTGCAAACAAGAGGAAGAGTGACATGCGTGCACTGTTATTGGAACAACAAGACGATCAAACTCTGGCTCGCGTCAAAGATATCAACAGTGACCAACTGCCCGACGGCGACGTCACGGTAGACGTTAATTGGTCCAGCATTAACTATAAAGACGCGTTGGCGATCACCGGTAAAGGCAAAATCGTGCGTAACTTCCCGATGGTGCCAGGCATCGACTTCGCCGGTACCGTGCGCCAAAGCCGCGACGATCGTTTTAAAGAAGGCCAGAGCGTGGTGCTCACCGGCTGGGGCGTGGGTGAAAACCACTGGGGTGGCCTGGCTGAGCAGGCGAGGGTCTCCGGGGAATGGCTGGTGCCGTTGCCGAACGGACTCGATGAGCGTAAAGCGATGATCCTCGGTACCGCCGGCTTTACCGCCATGCTGTGCGTGATGGCGCTGGAAGAAGGCGGCGTACATCCGGATGACGGCGACATTCTGGTCACCGGTGCCAGCGGTGGCGTGGGCAGCACGGCGGTCGCCATTCTGGCGGCGCTGGGCTATCACGTCACGGCCATCAGCGGCCGGGAAAGCAATACTGACTACCTGAAAGCGCTCGGTGCCAAAGAAGTGCTGTCGCGTGACGGCTATCTCGAAGCTCCGCGCCCGTTGGAAAAGCAACTGTGGGCCGGTGCGGTGGATACCGTCGGCGACACTATGCTGGCGCGGGTATTGGCGCAAATGAACTATAACGGCACGGTCGCCGCCTGCGGCCTGGCCGGCGGTTATCACCTGCCGACCACGGTGATGCCATTTATTTTGCGCAATGTTCGTCTGCAAGGGGTCGACTCGGTGCACACTCCGTTGCATCGCCGTCAAACCGCCTGGGAACGTCTGGCCGGTATCCTGTCGGACAGTTTCTACCAACAAGCCACCCAGGAAATCACGCTGGAACAGGCACCGGCCACGGCTGCCGCACTGTTGGATAACAAAGTCACCGGCCGCACCCTGGTGAAAATCCGCTAAGCCTGACGGCCCCCAACAACGGGGGCCCCTATCCCGTCTGCGAAATTTCATATTTTCCCGCCGCCTCTCGCATAAGACCAGGTTTCACGCCATGCTTACTCCAGATACGTGGAGAAAAACAGTATGAGCAAACAACGTAAATTAACTGAGGCCGATGTCACGCCCGAGAGCGTGTTTTATCAGCGGCGTAAAGTGTTGCAGGCGTTAGGCATTACCGCCGCATCACTGGCCCTGCCGCTTAATGCGCAGGCCGATTTGCTGTCATGGTTTAAAGGCCACGATCGGCCCAAGGCTCCGCCCGGTAAACCACTGGAGTTCAGCAAACCTGCCGCCTGGCAGGCCCAGTTGGCTTTGACGCCGGAAGATAAAGTCACCGGCTACAACAATTTCTACGAATTCGGTCTGGACAAGGCCGATCCGGCAGCCAATGCCGGCGGGTTGAAAACCGAAGGTTGGCAGGTACGTATCGACGGCGAAGTCGCCAAACCGATCACGCTGGACATCGATGATTTAATCAAACGCTTCCCACTGGAACAGCGCATCTATCGCATGCGCTGCGTTGAAGCCTGGTCAATGGTGGTGCCGTGGATTGGCTTTGAATTGGGTAAATTGATCAAGCTGGCAGAACCCAACAGCAACGCGCGTTACGTCGCCTTCCAGACGTTGTACGACCCGGAACAGATGCCCGGCCAGAAAGACCGCTTTATCGGCGGCGGGTTGAAGTATCCCTATGTCGAAGGGCTGCGTCTCGATGAGGCGATGAACCCGCTGGCGCTGCTGACCGTCGGCGTATACGGCAAAACATTGCCACCGCAGAATGGTGCGCCGCTGCGCTTGATCACCCCATGGAAATACGGTTTTAAAGGTATAAAGTCGATCGTCCATATCCGCCTGGTGCGCGATCAACCGCCCACCACCTGGAATGAGTCGGCACCTAATGAATACGGCTTCTATGCCAACGTGAATCCGCACGTCGATCACCCGCGCTGGTCGCAGGCCACCGAGCGTTTTATTGGTTCAGGCGGCATTCTGGACGTTAAACGCCAGCCCACCCTGCTGTTTAATGGCTATGCCGAACAGGTCGCATCGCTGTACCGCGGCCTGAATCTACGGGAGAACTTCTAAGTGCGTTTGACTCCTACCCATATCAAAGGGATCAAGGTCGCCATTTATCTGGCGGCATTTTTGCCCTTTCTCTGGCTGGTATTGTCGGTGGATCAGGGCTGGTTCAGCGCCGATCCGGCCAAGGATATCCAGCACTTTACCGGCAGGATGACGCTGAAACTGTTGCTGGCAACCTTGATGATCGCCCCGCTGGCACGCTACACCCGCCAGCCTCTGTTGATCCGGTGCCGCCGTCTGGTAGGGTTGTGGTGCTTTGCCTGGGGCACGCTGCATCTGATAAGCTATTCGACGCTGGAATTGGGGCTGAGCAATATTGGCCTGCTGGGGCGTGAACTGGTTACCCGCCCTTACCTGACGCTCGGCATTATCAGTTGGCTGATCCTGCTGGCGTTGGCGGCAACCTCGACGTTGTGGGCCATGCGCAAACTGGGGGCCAAATGGCAGACGTTACATAATCTGGTGTATCTGGTGGCCATCCTGGCACCGATTCACTACCTGTGGTCGGTCAAAACCTTTTCACCACAGCCCTTCATTTATGCCCTGCTGGCCGTCGTGCTGCTAGCGCTACGCTACAAGAAATTCCGCAATTGGTGGCGTTAAAAGGCGGAACTTTTCTGTGTTCTACCCCTCATAATGCGATAACACCCCTGTCTGTTTGCAGGTTTTGGGTTGAATATCTTCGCTGATAAGACCAGTATTTAGCTGCGAATTGCTACGATATCGTTATAATGCCCGACCTTGTTTCTGTTCTCAGGGTGAATTTTCCCCTTAACAGGTGACAAATCGGTGACATCGGGTTATTTTCTACGATGATGGTTTTATTGCCGGAGATACCAGCACAATGGCGGATAAGTTTCACATTTTGCTTCTGAACGGCCCCAATCTGAATCTGCTGGGGACGCGTGAGCCGGAGAAGTACGGCAGCACGACGCTAACAGAGATTGTTAACGGATTGGAAAACCAGGCATCCGCACTGGATATTACCCTGAGCCATCTGCAGTCTAACGCTGAACATGCGCTTATCGACTGCATACATCAGGCACGCGGCAACACAGATTTTATTCTGATCAACCCTGCCGCGTTCACGCATACCAGCGTGGCGCTGCGCGATGCATTGCTGGCGGTGCAGATCCCGTTTATCGAGATCCACCTCTCCAACGTGCATGCCCGAGAGCCTTTCCGTCATCACTCCTACCTTTCCGATATTGCGGTGGGTGTGATTTGCGGCCTCGGCGCAGATGGCTACACATTTGCTTTACAGGCAGCGGTTAACCGTCTGTCGAAAACCCACTAATTGCTACGCAAAAAGAGTACGGAATCACACTCATGGATATTCGTAAAATCAAGAAACTGATCGAACTGGTTGAAGAATCAGGTATTTCTGAACTGGAAATCTCTGAAGGCGAAGAGTCGGTTCGCATCAGCCGTGCCGCTCCGGCACAGGCTTACCCAATGATGCCGCAGGCATACGCAATGCCGGCACAGCCGCAGCCAGCACTGGCTACTGCCGTTGCTGCCGCGCCAGCCGAAACCCCTGCAGCACCAGCGGCCATGAGTGGCCACATCGTCCGTTCTCCAATGGTCGGCACCTTCTACCGCACGCCGAGCCCGGATGCGAAAGCCTTCATCGAAATTGGCCAGAAAGTGAATGCCGGCGACACGCTGTGCATCGTTGAAGCCATGAAAATGATGAACCAGATCGAAGCGGATAAATCCGGCGTGGTGAAAGCCATTCTGGTAGAGAACGGCCAACCGGTAGAATTTGACGAGCCACTGGTCGTCATCGAATAACGAGGCGAACATGCTTGATAAAATTGTTATCGCCAACCGTGGCGAGATCGCGCTTCGTATCCTGCGTGCCTGTAAAGAGCTGGGCATCAAAACCGTTGCCGTGCATTCCACAGCCGATCGCGATCTGAAACACGTACTGCTGGCTGACGAGACCGTGTGTATCGGTCCTGCGCCATCGGTAAAAAGCTATCTGAATATCCCGGCTATCATCTCTGCGGCGGAAATTACCGGCGCAGTGGCGATCCACCCGGGTTACGGCTTCTTGTCCGAGAACGCCGACTTCGCCGAGCAGATCGAACGCTCCGGCTTTATCTTCATCGGCCCGAAAGCCGAAACCATCCGCCTGATGGGCGACAAGGTTTCTGCCATCAACGCCATGAAGAAAGCCGGCGTGCCTTGCGTACCAGGCTCCGATGGCCCGCTGACCGACGACATGGATAAAAACCGTGCCTTCGCCAAGCGCATCGGCTACCCGGTGATCATCAAGGCATCTGGCGGCGGTGGCGGCCGTGGCATGCGCGTCGTGCGCAGCGACAAAGACCTCGAACAATCCATTTCCATGACCAAAGCTGAAGCCAAAGCGGCTTTCAACAATGACATGGTTTATATGGAAAAATACCTGGAAAACCCACGCCATATCGAAATTCAGATTTTGGCAGACGGTCAGGGTAACGCCATCTATCTGGCCGAGCGCGACTGCTCCATGCAGCGCCGTCACCAGAAAGTGGTTGAAGAGGCTCCAGCACCAGGCATCACCAGCGAAATGCGCCGTTACATCGGCGAGCGCTGCTCGAAAGCCTGTGTTGAGATCGGTTACCGCGGCGCGGGTACTTTCGAGTTCCTGTACGAAAACGGCGAGTTCTATTTCATCGAAATGAACACCCGTATTCAGGTTGAACACCCGGTTACCGAAATGATCACCGGTGTGGATCTGATCAAAGAGCAGCTGCGCATCGCTGCCGGTCAGCCGCTGTCGATCAAACAGGATGAAGTGAAGGTTCACGGCCACGCGGTGGAATGCCGTATCAACGCCGAAGACCCGAACACCTTCCTGCCAAGCCCAGGCAAGATCACCCGTTTCCATGCGCCAGGCGGTTTCGGCGTGCGTTGGGAATCTCATATTTACGCCGGTTATACCGTACCGCCGTACTATGATTCCATGATCGGCAAACTGATCACTTACGGTGAAAACCGTGACGTGGCGATTGCCCGCATGAAGAACGCCCTGGCTGAGCTGATCATCGATGGCATCAAAACCAACGTTGAACTGCAGCAGCGGATCATGAGCGACGAAAACTTCCAGCACGGTGGCACCAACATCCACTATCTGGAGAAGAAGCTCGGTCTGCAGGAAACCTAAGGCAGGCTATTCATAACGCCTGACAGAAGGCCGGTTAATCACCGGCCTTTTTCTTTTTCATCTCAGGCACGGTAACGGCTTGGCAAAATCCGGCCTTGCCGTAGAATTCCTTACCTTTGGCAAAACCATCACCGTAAACCTATGGGGAACACTGATGGACACACGCTTTATTCAAGCGCACCGCGAGGCGCGCTGGGCGCTCGGTCTGACGCTGCTCTATCTGCTGGCCTGGTCGTTGGCGGCCTATCTGCCAGACAGCGCATCCGGGATTACCGGCCTGCCACACTGGTTCGAAATGGCCTGCTTATTGGTGCCACTGCTGTTTATCGGCCTGTGCTGGCTGATGGTACGCGGCATATTCCGTGATATTTCACTGGAGGACGGCGATGCAAACTGAAGTCGTTCTGCCGCTGGTCGGCTATCTGCTGCTGGTGTTTGGGCTGTCGGTCTACGCTTACAGCCGACGTCAGACCGGCAACTTTCTTAGCGAGTACTTCCTGGGCAGCCGATCGATGGGCGGCTTCGTGCTGGCCATGACGCTGACCGCTACCTATATCAGCGCCAGTTCGTTTATCGGTGGCCCCGGCGCCGCCTATAAATATGGCCTTGGCTGGGTGCTGCTGGCGATGATCCAACTGCCGGCGGTGTGGCTTTCACTCGGGGTGCTGGGCAAGAAGTTCGCCATTCTGGCGCGCCGCTACAACGCCATCACCTTAAACGACATGCTGTACGGCCGCTATCAAAGCCGTCTGTTAGTCTGGCTGGCCAGTCTCAGTTTGTTGGTGGCGTTCCTGGGGGCGATGACGGTGCAGTTTATCGGCGGCGCGCGCCTGCTGGAAACTGCTGCCGGCATCCCTTACGACACCGGCCTGCTGATCTTTGGCGTCAGCATCGCGCTGTACACCGCCTTTGGCGGCTTTCGTGCCAGCGTGCTGAACGATGCCATGCAGGGCCTGGTGATGTTGATCGGCACCGTGCTGTTGCTGGTTGCAGTGATCCACGCCGCTGGCGGCCTGCACAGCGCGGTGGACAAACTCCAGCAAATTGACCCGGCGCTGGTGTCGCCGCAGGGCGGTGAGCAGATCCTCAGCCTGCCGTTTATGGCCTCGTTCTGGATCCTGGTGTGCTTTGGCGTGATTGGCCTGCCGCATACTGCGGTTCGCTGTATTTCCTACAAAGACAGTAAGGCAGTACACCGCGGCATCATCCTCGGCACCATGGTAGTCGCGGTGCTGATGTTCGGTATGCACCTGGCCGGTGCTCTGGGCCGCGCGGTGTTGCCGGATCTGAAGATCCCCGATCAGGTGATCCCGACGCTGATGATCACCGTGCTGCCACCCTATGCCGCCGGTATCTTCCTGGCCGCACCGATGGCGGCCATCATGTCGACCATTAATGCCCAGCTGCTGCAATCTTCCGCCACTATTATTAAAGATCTCTACCTTGGCGTACGCCCGCAGCAAATGCAGAACGAACGCCTGATTAAACGCTTCTCCAGCCTGACCACGTTAATCCTCGGGCTTTTGGTGCTACTGGCGGCATGGCGACCACCGGAAATGATCATCTGGCTGAACCTGCTGGCGTTCGGCGGTCTGGAGGCGGTCTTCCTGTGGCCGCTGGTACTGGGCCTGTACTGGGAACGTGCCAACGCGCAGGGAGCGCTTAGCTCAATGGTGACGGGTGCGGTATGCTATACGCTATTGGCCAGCGTCAAGCTGCAACTGGCGGGGCTGCACCCTATTGTGCCTTCGTTGCTGCTTAGCCTGCTGGCGTTTTATATCGGTAACCTCGTCGGCGAAAAACGCCGGACGGCGTCATCATTACCCTCTTAAAAGAGAATTGTTATGCCTTGGATCCAACTCAAACTGAACACCACCGGCAGCCAGGCAGAAGACCTGAGCGACGCGCTGGTTGAAAGCGGCGCAGTATCGGTGACCTTTCAGGACACCCACGACAATCCGGTGTTCGAACCGCTGCCGGGCGAAACCCTGCTGTGGGGCGATACCGATGTGATCGGGCTGTACGACGCTGAAACCGATATGGCCGAAGTGGTGGCAATGCTGGAACAGCATCCACTGCTGGGCGCCGGTTTCCGCCACAAGATTGAACAGCTGGAAGACAAAGACTGGGAGCGTGAGTGGATGGACAACTTCCACCCAATGCGCTTCGGCGAGCGTCTGTGGATCTGCCCAAGCTGGCGTGACGTGCCCGACCCGGATGCGGTTAACGTGATGCTCGACCCGGGCCTGGCGTTTGGTACCGGCACCCACCCGACGACGGCGCTGTGTCTGCAGTGGCTCGATGGCCTGGATCTGGCCGGTAAGACCATTATCGACTTCGGTTGTGGTTCCGGCATCCTGGCGATTGCCGCCCTGAAGCTCGGTGCCGCACGCGCTATCGGCATCGATATCGATCCCCAGGCCATTCAGGCCAGTCGCGACAACGCGCAGCGTAACGGCGTTTCAGAGCGTCTGGAGCTGTATCTGCCAAAAGACCAACCTGCTGACCTGCTGGCTGACGTGGTCGTCGCCAATATTCTGGCCGGTCCATTGCGTGAACTGGCCCCGCTGATCGGCTGCCTGCCGAAATCCGGTGGCTATCTGGGCCTGTCCGGCGTGCTGGCTACCCAGGCAGCGAGCGTGGCGCAAGCCTATGAAGATAAATTCACGCTCGACCCGGTAGCCGAACGCGAAGAATGGTGTCGCATCACCGGCCAACGCAAATAATGACAGTGTTGCTTTGATAAAAACCACCGATAACCTAATCCGTTACGGTGGTTTTTTTTTCCGCCTGAGATTTCGCTGATTTATCCTGACGAAAAGCAGAGGTATGCTGCAGGCGCGTTAACAGCCGCTTTTTTAGCTGCTGCCCGCCAAAGGATACTCACTATTTTTCAATAAGGATTGGCAATGAAAGGGAAATTACTACTCGCCGCTTTACTGGTCTCCAGTTTTTCAATTAGCGCCACCGAGCAGGCCCATTGGGGTTATGAAGGCCAGGAAGATCCCGCGCACTGGGGGAAACTCTCTCCGGACTTTTCGCTGTGCGAAACCGGTAAGAACCAGTCACCGGTTAATGTTAAGGGTGCTCTGAAAACCCAGCACCACAAACTGAAACTGGCTTTCCAACCGGGCAAGCAGCAGATCGTCAATAACGGCCATACCGTGCAGGTAAACGTCAGCGGCGGCAATACGTTAGTGCTGGATAACGACACTTTCACGCTGCAACAATTTCACTTCCACGCCCCCAGCGAAAACGAAATTGACGGCAAACAATTCCCCCTTGAGGCGCACTTTGTCTATAAAGACCAAGAGGGTGCACTGGCAGTCTTGGCATTGATGTTCCAGCAAGGCGAAGCCAACCCGCAACTGGCGCAGGCCTGGCGGCAGATGCCGACCACCGTCGATCAGACCGCTGTGCTAACTACGCCGCTGGATATCAAGGCGCTGCTCCCCGCAAACTTTAACTTCTATCGGTTCAGCGGCTCGTTAACCACGCCCCCTTGTTCCGAAGGAGTAAGCTGGATGGTGCTGGATAAGCCTGTCAGCGCCTCTGCCGAGCAGATCGCCCAATTCCGCGCCGTAGTTCACCATGCGAACAATCGTCCGCTACAGCCGCTCAACGGCCGCGTTATCATCGATTAAGGCTGTCGGAATAACTTCACCGCTGGCTTGATAGCTGGTGGTGAAAATCCCCCTCTTTAGCTACAACCCTCGTCACGCGATTTCAGCGTAATTGAGCCCCTTCTCAACGCAATACCCTGACAAATGGCCTATATCGCTGACGATATCCAGCTGAATCGAGACTCATTACAGATAAAATTCTGTTGTATGGGGAATATTTTATCGAGCACTAATTGACCATTTTTCGTCAACTCATTGTTAAATATATATAATATTTTTATAGATCCTGACGAGGTGCATTTTTATTGCCGAATAGCGCCTGATTGGTCAAAGTTTGGCCTTTCATCTCAACGCAAAAATGCGTAATATACGCGCCCTTGCGGACACAGTATGGTTACTCTTTGTCTATGCGCATTGGACACCACCAGCTTACAAATTGCTTGATTGCGGCCCCGATGGCCGGCATTACAGATCGCCCGTTTAGAGCCCTATGTCATGCAATGGGTGCTGGGATGGCTGTATCCGAAATGCTCTCCTCCAATCCGGAGGTGTGGCGGACGGATAAGTCGCGTCTGCGTATGGTCCATAGCGATGAACCAGGGATCCGTTCCGTGCAGATTGCCGGATGCGATCCGGATGATATGGCCGCCGCGGCACGGATTAACGTGGCCAGTGGCGCACAGATCATCGACATCAATATGGGGTGCCCGGCCAAGAAAGTGAACCGGAAGCTTGCAGGGTCTGCATTGCTGCAGTACCCGGATCTGGTTAAACAGATCCTCCACGCGGTAGTTAACGCTGTGGATGTGCCGGTAACACTTAAGATCCGTACCGGCTGGGAACCCGAACACCGTAACTGTGTAGAGATTGCCCAACTGGCCGAAGACTGTGGTATACAGGCCCTGACTATTCATGGCCGAACCCGTGCCTGCCTGTTCAACGGCGACGCGGAGTACGACAGCATTCGGGCAGTTAAGCAGAGTGTTTCCATTCCGATTATCGCGAATGGCGACATTACTGACCCGCATAAAGCCAGAGCAGTGCTCGACTACACTGGGGCTGATGCCCTGATGATAGGCCGCGCTGCTCAGGGGAGACCCTGGATCTTCCGGGAAATCCAGCATTATCTGGACACTGGGGAACTGCTGCCCCCTCCGCCGCTTGGCGAGGTTAAGCGTTTGTTGATAGGGCATATTCGGGAATTGCACGGCTTTTACGGCCAAGGCAAGGGATTCCGGATTGCTCGTAAGCACGTATCCTGGTATCTCCAGGAGCACGCCCCGAATGACCAGTTTCGGCGCACATTCAACGCCATAGAGGATGCCAGCGAACAGCTGGAGGCGTTGGAGGCATATTTCGAAAATCTTGCGTAACAAAAAAGAGCTGACAGAACTATGTTCGAACAACGCGTAAATTCTGACGTACTGACCGTTTCTACCGTGAACTCACAGGACCAAGTGACTCAAAAGCCTCTGCGTGACTCGGTGAAACAAGCACTGAAGAACTATTTTGCTCAACTGAATGGTCAAGACGTTAACGATCTGTATGAGCTGGTATTGGCTGAAGTTGAACAGCCACTGTTGGACATGGTGATGCAATACACCCGTGGCAACCAGACCCGTGCAGCCCTGATGATGGGCATCAACCGCGGTACGCTGCGTAAGAAATTGAAAAAATACGGCATGAACTGATACTAGTCAGTTGGCATGTTGAAAAGGCGCAACCTCGCAAGGGGCGGCGCCTTTTTCTTTTCTGGGGTTTTCTCAAAATCGGGTCAATGCGAATGAGAATATTCGCATGCCACTCCTCCTCGTCGGGCCGTATTGTGTGTTACAATATACATTCCTGGAGCCGCCTTCGCGGGCCTGCAGCCATCCCTCCGAAGCCTGATAGCAACGCGAACCGCCCTTCGAGTGTAAAGATTTGGTCAATTATGGAATCTGGCCAAACGATAGTGATGTCTGGGTGTCTGAGTGGTCGTATCGCAATTGAGTGGATCTTTGTGCGTTACAGATTGCTGCCCCTTTTAATGCATAAATGAGTTCATATGAAGCGTCCGCAAAAATTCAAAATGGCCCTGCTACATCCTCGCTACTGGTTTACCTGGTTCGGGCTGGGCTGTCTGTTCTTACTGGTTCAACTCCCCTACCCGCTGCTGCACAAGCTCGGTATATGGATGGGCCGCACCTCGATGCGTTTCCTGAAACGTCGGGTTTCCATTACTCGCCGTAACCTGGAACTGTGTTTCCCGGACATGGATGTGACGCAGCGCGAGCGCAAAGTGATTGGCAACTTCGAATCCCTCGGCATGGGCCTGCTGGAAACCGGCATGGCCTGGTTCTGGTCAGATAAACGCGTTAAGCGCTGGTTCAACGTTTCCGGCATCAATCACCTGAAAGCGGCACAGCAAAACCAACGCGGCGTGCTGGTGATTGGCGTGCATTTTATGTCGCTGGAGCTGGGTGGTCGTGCCATGGGGCTGTGCCAGCCGATGATGGCGATGTACCGCCCGCACAACAATAAAGCGATGGAATGGGCGCAAACCAAAGGCCGTATGCGTTCCAACAAGGCGATGCTCGATCGCAAGGACCTGCGCGGTATGGTTCAGGCCCTTAAGCGTGGCGAAGCCGTCTGGTTCGCTCCGGATCAAGACTACGGCCCACGTGGCAGCGTGTTCGCTCCGTTGTTCGCCGTCGATCAGGCCGCCACCACCAGCGGTACCTATATGCTGGCACGCATGGCCAAACCGGCGCTGGTGCCTGTGGTGCTGATCCGTCGTGAAAAAGGCCGGGGTTATGATCTGCTGATCCAACCGGCACTGGAAAATTACCCTATCGGCGACGAAATCGCCGCCGCGGCTTACATGAATAAAGTGGTGGAAAAAGAGATCATGCGCGCACCAGAGCAGTATATGTGGCTGCATCGTCGCTTCAAAACCCGCCCGGCCGGCGCGCCGTCGCTGTACTAAGCCAAAACCTGATTTTCCGAGCCCGGCCAACACAGGGCTTTTTTGTGCGCCGCGTTTAAAAAAACTGCGGATTGGCGATCGGCTTTACTGTAATCTCCTTTTTTACCCGCACAGGAAAAGGAAATGATGAAAGCTCAAGTTCGCATTGCTCTGGTCGGTGACTACAAACCCGAGGCCGTTTCTCACCAGGCTATCCCCATTGCTCTCAAGCTTACCGCCTCACATCTTAACGTCGATATCCAATCCCACTGGCTGCCCACAGAAACCATTACCGCCCCCTCAGTACTGCAAGACTATGATGCGATCTGGGTGGTACCCGGCAGCCCGTATAATCATGACGACGGTGCCTTTATGGCGATCCGCCATGCCCGTGAGCAGAACGTCCCTTTTCTCGGCTCCTGCGGTGGCTTCCAGTATGCGATTGTGGAATACGCGCGCAACGTTATGGGTTGGCATGACGCCGGACATGCAGAAACCGACAATGGCGGCAGGCTGGTGATTGCCCCACTGAGCTGTTCGCTGGTCGAAAAAAGCGGTGCCATTATTTTCCAACCCAATACGCTGGCTGCCCGTGTCTATGGCAAGCTGGAAACGCACGAAGGTTACCACTGCAACTTCGGCGTTAACCCGGAATTTGTCGCCGATCTACAGCAGCATCCGCTGATGATCAGCGGCCGCGACAGCGAAGGTGACGTGCGGTCAATCGAGTTGCCGGGGCACCGTTTTTACGCCGCTACGCTGTTCCAGTCTGAACGGGCGGCATTACGTAACGAGCTTTCCCCGTTGGTGGTGGAACTGATCAAGACCGCCGCAAATATCTGACAGTTGCGGATAATGAGGGCCATGCCGACATGGCCCTATTATCAGAAACTTACCACATCAGTTGCCCTATCAGCGGTGCGGCAATTACCGTGATAATCCCCGCCAACATCATCACCAGGCTGGAAACCACGCCTTCTTCCTGCCCCATCTCATAAGCTTTCGCGGTACCGGCACCGTGTGACGAAGCCCCTAGCCCGGCTCCTTTCGCCAGACTGCTGCGCACCGCCAGCCGCAGGAACAGCATATCCCCCACCGCCATGCCGAATACCCCGGTGATTACCACAAACAGCGCCACCAGATCTGCCTGCCCGCCCATCTGTTTGGCCGCTTCCAGCGCAAACGGCGTGGTGATGGAGCGCACTGCCAGACTGCGCTGCACCTCTTCCGGCAGCGTCAGCAGGCGCGCCAGCCACACCGAGCTGTAAACCGCCACCAGCACGGCCGTCAGCACTCCGGCGCTGAGCGACAGCCAGTGGCGGCGGATAATATGCAGGTTCTCGTATACCGGTACCGCGAAGGCGATGGTGGCCGGCCCCAGCAACCAAAGTAACCAGTGCGTTTCGCCAATGTAGTCCTGGTACGAAATATGGGTCACCACCAGCAACAGCACCAGGATCATGGGCGTCAGTACCAAGGGCATTAACAACAAGGTACGGCGGCGGCGGTAGAGTTTTTTATTGGCGAAATACAGCGCCAACGTCGCCACAAAGCAGGCAATGCTCAGGATAAAATCATTCATCGCGCTGTTTTCGCCGTTGTAACCAGACTTCCAGTCGATAGACCCGATCGACCACCAGGCCCGTCGCGCCCAGCGTCAGCGTGGTGCTAATCGCAATCACCAGGAAAATCTTCCAGCCTTCCACCATCAGCAACTGGGCATAGTTAACCACCGCCACTACCGCCGGAACGAAGAACAGCAGCATCTCGGCCAGCAGCCAGCGTGAACCGGCCCGGACCCAGCTCAACGGCAGAATGCGCAGCAAGATCAGCGCCAGCAGCATCAACATGCCGATAATATTGGCGGGCAGCGGCAAATGGAACTGTTGCACCAACCGGTCGGCAATCAAAAACAACACCGCGTACAACACAACCTGAATCGGCACCTGCAAGCGAGCCAGCAAACTGGGAGCAGCGTGGCGTAACGCCAGTAACATGGAAAATGACCTTAAACAAAAATTCGCGTTTTACAGTATACGCAGCCAGGAAACCTCCCATGAAATGAATTAAAATCATCCATATCATGCCATCAGGGAATAATTTCCTGCCGGTAATGTCCTCAGGAGAACCCAACGTGGATGTCCGCACCCTACGCTATTTTGTGGAAGTGGTACGTCAGCAAAGCTTTACCCGCGCGGCGGAAAAATTGTTCGTCACCCAGCCAACCATCAGCAAAATGCTGCGCCATTTGGAAGAGGAGCTTGAATGCACCTTGCTGATCCGCGAAGGCCGCAGGCTGCACCTGACCGACAGCGGTCAGGCGGTGTATCAGCGCGGTCTGGCCATCATCGATGAATTCCGCCAGTTGGAGGCCGAGCTGGAAGACATCAGTTCGGTAAAAAAAGGCGTGCTGCGGCTCGGTATCCCGCCGATGGTCGGCCGGCAGATTGCCGATTTGATCCGACAGTTTCGCCACACCTACCCTGGTATCGAACTGAAAATCTCAGAGTTGGGCGGGTTATCGGTCGAACAGGCGGTGATGTCCGGTGAATTGGATCTGGCGATGACCATTCTGCCGGTCGACTCCGCTCAGCCACTGACCTTTCTGCCCTTGCTCGGCCACCCCATGTGCGTGGTCGCACCACGAACGCCGCACTGGCTGAACCGCACCAGTATCCATATCTCCGAGTTGGCCAATTGGCCGATCCTGCTTTATAACGAGGACTTCGCGCTCTACAAGATGCTGATGACGGCATTCCGCCAGGCCGGTTTTGAACCCCAGATTGCGGTTCGCAGCGGGCAGTGGGATTTTCTGGCGTCGATGGTGCAGGCCGGGGTTGGCATCGCCACCCTGCCGGAGCCGGTTTGCCAATGGCTGGATAAGGAAAACCTGATTTGGCTGCCGCTGGAGCCACGCATGGAATGGAAGGTGGGGTTAATTTGGCGTCAGGGCAGTTATCTGTCGCACAGCGCCCAGGCCTGGATCGCCTGCTGTCGTGACTTCTGGCCACCCGTCAAATAATCAGGGCCGCGTCTGCGGCCCCGTTGGCATTACCCCTCGCGCTCAATCAACAGCGCTTCCAGCAGGTCGAGATCGTGCAACAGTTTTTGCAGCGTCTCGTTGCTGATTTTCTGCGTGGCGCGCAGATGATATAACTCACCGCGCTCGGCACGCAGCGCCGTCAGGCGAAAACGCCGCTCGAGGTTTTCCAGCATCAGCGCATTTTCGATATCGTCTTTGGTGGTGATGCGCCGCCGCAGCGTGCCGACCACCCGCGAACTGATCTCTTTCAACACCTGCGGATCGATATTTTCCTCGGTATCCACCGCCAGGCGTTCTTCCATTTTGTTGATGCTTTCGATCGCCACCTCGGCAGCCATGGCAATCGCCATCCGTTCCTCGCTCTTGCTGACGCTCTTGTCTGCCACCTGTACGCCGCGCAGCAACAGCGGCAACGCCATGACACCGACAAGCAACGAAAGCAGGATCACCCCGGCGGCGATAAACACCAGTTGATAGCGCGCCGGGAAGGCGGAACCGTCACTGAGCAACAGCGGGATAGACAGCACACCCGCCAGCGTAATCGCCCCACGCACCCCGGCGAACGACGCCACCCACAGTTCACGCGTGGTGAAATCGCCAAACTGCAATGGCCGTTTTTTCATAAAGCGACGGCTGGCGTTTTTCATCAGCCACAGCCAGGTGAAGCGCAGCACCAGCAACGCGGCGTAGATAATGGCAACATCGGCAAACAGGTACCAGGTCTGAATGGTCGGATCCAGCTCTGCCTGCAAAATGGAGGTTTCCAGGATGCCCGGCAGCTGCAGCCCCAACATGATGAACACCATGCCATTGAACACAAACTCCAGCATCGCCCAGACGCTGTTGGCACGCAGACGCATCGCCAGCGGGGCATTGCGGATCACGCCGGACTGGCTGATGGTCATCCCCGCAGCCACCGCGGCCAGGATGCCTGAGACGCCAATATGTTCGGCAATCAGATAAGAGGCAAACGGCAACAGCAGCAGGAATACAATTTGCGTCGCCGGGTCGTCGCCGCTCCAGCGGCTCATTACGCGCAACGATTTACTGTAAAGCCAGGTGATCGCCACACCGGCCAGCAGGCCGCCGATCGCCACCTTGAGGAACTCCAGCGTCGCCCCGCCCACGGTAAACACCATGGTGCCCATTGCCACTGCGATGGCGAATTTGAGTGAGACCAGACCGGACGCGTCGTTCATCAGCGCCTCGCCCTCCAGCACCCCCATGATCGACTTGGGAATACGCCCTTTACCCACGATGCCGGACAGCGCCACGGCATCGGTTGGCGACAGTACCGCCGCCAGGGCAAACGCCGCCACCAGCGGGATCCCTGGCACCATGGCGTAAATCAGGTAGCCAACACCGACAACGGTAATCAGCACCAGCACCAATGCCAGGCCAAGGATTTCACGGCCGTGATGCAAAAACTCACGCGTCGGGGTTTTCCAGCCATCGGCAAACAGCAATGGCGGAATAAACAGGACCAGGAACAATTCAGGGTCAAAGTCGACGTGCAGCCCAAAATGCGGCCAGGCCAACAAGGCCCCGATAGCGATTTGCATTAACGGCAATGGCACCTGGAACGGCAACATGCGCGTCACCACCCCGGACAGGGAGACCACCAAAATTAAAATGAGGATTGTAAAAAAGATTTCCATGCTTTCCTTAGACTCCAGGGTTCAGAAATATCTCTGAATATGCCCGATAGTAGATCACTTTTTTTACAGCGGTTAAAGCTTGTTGTGCCATTCAAAATGCAGTATCGGCAGAAGGAGACTTATCTGAAGCAGAAATGGGGATAAAACATCCCCCGCCAAAGCGACGGGGGAAACATCAACATGATTAGATTGCCCAACCGCCGGCATAGAATGCCACCAGCGCCACGGCAATCAGCACGGTACCGATATTCAACCGGCGCCATTCACCGGAGAAGATACGACCAATCACCAGTGCGCTAAAGCCCAGCATAATGCCGGTAACGATGTTACAGGTCAGCACGATAAATACCGCACACAGCAGGCCGGACATGGCATCAACAAAGTCGTCGAAGTCCAGCTTGGTGACATTGCTCAGCATCAGCAGGCCGACGTACATCAGCGCCGGTGCGGTGGCGTAAATCGGTACCAGATAAGATAACGGCGACAGGAACAGGATCATCAGGAACAACAGACCGACCACGGTCGCGGTCAGGCCGGTTTTACCGCCCGCCGCAGTACCCGCAGCCGACTCGATATACACCGCTGCCGGAGCCGCGCCCACCAGGCCGGAGAAAATGCTGCTCAGGGAGTCCGAGGTCAGCGCTTTGCCACCGTTGATGATCTGCCCGTCTTTATCCAACAGGTTAGCCTGGCCGGCTACCGCACGAATGGTGCCGGTGGCGTCAAACACCGCCGTCATCACCAACGCCAATACGCTCGGCAATACGACCGGCTGCAAGGCGCCCATGATATCCAGACTGAAAATCAGCGAATGGCCGTTGGCGTCCGCCAGGCTTGGCATGGCGAACAGCCCCTGATACTTCACCGCCGGGTCAAACACCAGCCCAATCACCGAAATAGCAATAATAACCAGCAGGATACCGCCAGGTACGCGCAGCTTTTCCAAACCGAAAATCACCGCCAGCCCAAGCAGTGTCATCACCACCGGGAATGAGGTGAAGGCGCCCAATGCTACCGGCAAGCCGTCCAGCGGGTTCTTCACTACCAGGCCCACACCGTTAGCGGCGATCAGCAACAGGAACAGGCCAATGCCGATACCGGTGCCGTGCGCCACGCCCATCGGCAGATTGCGCAGGATCCAGGCGCGGATACCGGTGACCGAGATAATGGTAAACAGCACGCCCATCAGGAATACCGCACCCAGCGCCACCGGAATACTGATGTGCTGACCCAGCACCAGGCTGAAGGCGGTAAAAGCGGTCAGTGAGATCGCACAGCCGATAGCCATAGGCAAATTAGCCCACAGCCCCATCAGCAACGAGCCCAGACCGGCAACCAGACAGGTGGCGACAAACACCGCCGTTGGCGGGAAACCCGCCTTGCCCAGCATGCTCGGCACCACAATCACCGAGTAAACCATCGCCAGGAAGGTAGTTAACCCCGCCACCACTTCCTGCCGCACGCTGCTGCCACGCGCAGAAATATTAAAATAACCATCAAGCCCGCCTTTTGGTTTAACGGCGTTGTTCGCTTGAGAATTCGACATCTTGCTGTCCCCTGTGTTTCATTGCCAGCCCGTTGCAAGGCTTGTTATTCCGCCCACACCTGTTTGCTAGGGTATCGTTTGCTTTTCGGTCTTTCACTCACGTCGCCCATTGGCGGCGCTTATTAAGGCAAACGATTAACTCTCAAGGCATGAGGCGGGTGATTTATGGTGGTTTATTCAAGGCAAACGATTATCCAGCCTTCTGTGCCCTCTGATCAACCAAAGATCGCGGCAATTTATGCAGAAAAGTATTGGGGCCCATCATTATCGAAAATATGAAATTTGTCACATAGGGAAATCTGATGGGAAAGCCCCCCGTTCGGAGGGCAAACAGGGTCACTGGGGCTGTGCGGCCTTTTCGTCCATGTACATCAGTTCCCAGATATGGCCGTCCAAATCCTGGAAGCCGTGACCGTACATAAAGCCGTAATCCTGCGGCTGATTATAGGTATTGCCACCGGCAGCGATCGCCTTGCGGACCAGCGCATCCACCGCCGCCCGGTCGGGCTGCGACAGACACAGCAAAACCTCGGTCGATTTTTTGGCGTCGACAATCGGATTCGGGGTGAACATTTTGAATTTGTCGTGGGTCAGCAACATCACATAAATACTGTCGCTAACCACCATGCAGGCGGCGGTATCGTCGGTAAACCGGGGATTAAAGCTGAACCCCAGTTCGGTGAAAAATGTCATGGAGGCGGGCAGATTGCCCACCGGCAGGTTAACAAAGATTTGCGTAGCCATGGGCTACCTCCGATGAAGGGTGACCTCATCGAGTATAGCCCATCGCCTCAGCTCAGCAGGTCATATGGCCCGCCCTGCTCCAGCGCCCGCTGGTAGGCCGGACGCGTATGAATGCGCTGCAGATAACCGCGCAGCTTGGGGCAACCGTCCAGTGCGCCACGTGCCGCCATCGCCTCCAGCGGGAAGCTCATCTGGATATCCGCCGCGCTGAATTCATTACCGACAAACCAGGTACTTTTGCTCAGGTGCTGTTCCAGATAATCACAGTGCGGCGCGATCTGTTTGTCCAGATATTCACGCTGCACGCCTTTGCCAATTGCCCCCGCCACCGGCCGCAACAACCAGGGGATCGGCGGTTGTCCCAACCGGCTAAATACCAGCTTCATCACCAACAGCGGCATTAGCGAACCTTCAGCATAATGCAGCCAATATCGGAACTGCTGACGGGCGTGGTAGTCGGTGGGCATAAACTGCCCCTGCGCGTCGTAGGCTTCCTGCAGGTATTCAATAATGGCGCCAGACTCCGCCAGCGTCAGATCGCCGTCGACAATCACCGGCGACTTGCCCAGCGGATGGATTTTCTTTAACTCCGGCGGCGCCAGCATGGTTTGCGGATCGCGCTGATAGCGCTGCACCTGATAGGGCACATCCAACTCTTCCAAAAACCACAGAATGCGCTGCGAACGCGAGTTATTCAGATGGTGAACAATGATCATGAGGGCGCTCCTATCCGTTGCCACACCAGTTCACCGACCTGCACGCCGTTGCCTAGCTGCAGCGGTACCGTACGAAGCTGGAGACGATCGCCGGTGAAATGATAAAAGCGCACCTGCCGGCTACCGATCCAATTGGGGAACGAGCTGCCTTCAACCTGATGCACTATCCGCTGGTCGCTTTCATCCACCTGATAGCGACCAAAATAACAAATCATATTGATAAAGGCGGCGTGGGTTTCCTGGCCGGTGCCCTGCGCCAGATCGTCGGCGGCAAAGCGTGGCCGGGTGGCGCTGTAGAGCTGCGCCGCCATGGTGCCATTGGGTTCGTAGTTAATGCGACCCAGCACCTGCTCGCCCAGCGGGTGATTGACCTTGCCGTCTTCCCCTTTGAAGACAGAAGACACCAATGACCAGCTACCTATAAACGCGTTGACTGACATGCCATTTACTCCTCTAAGGTTGCTGCGTACTCAAAGGGTAGTGGCGATTTTTCCAGCACGCCAGCGTCAACCGTAGGGTTCAAAAATAAGTCAGTTTATTTGATAGAGATTATCAAAACTCTCCGATTTTCTATTCAGTCGCGTCAGCCTATTATCTACCACATCGAGAGGCAACAACCTCTCACCTAAAAAATACCCTGAGGATTGAATCATGAAAAACATCAAAATTTTTGCTACTGCACTGCTGCTGACTACCGCCTCTTTCGCCAGCGTTGCTGCCGACCAGCCAACCAGCCAACCTGCTGCCGACGCGCAGAAAATCGGTGTGGTGTCCGTTAGCGGCGCCTCTAACCTGAGTGCACTGGAAACTGAACTGGCCAACAAAGCCGCAGCATCAGGCGCCAGCTCTTACCGTATCATCTCCGCCGGTGGCCAGAACAAACTGTACGGCACCGCAGAAATCTTCAACTGATCGTCAGACAGTCACTGACGGAAGAAATGAAGCCCCGCAAGGGGCTTTTCTTGTTTCTAGCGTGCATCAAAGCGAGCAGCCAGCTTCTGCAGGCGGAATTGTTCGGTAATAAAATCGACAAATACCCGGGTTTTGGTGGGAAGGAACTTGGTGGTAGGGAAATAGAGATGCACGCTACCGCGATCGACATACCAGCCTGGCAATACCCGTACCAAACGACCGCTCTCCAGATAAGGTAATGCGTTCGGCATGCTGATCAGCGCAATGCCTAATCCCATTTCTGCTGCCCGTGCCGCCGCTTCCGGCTCGTTTACCGTCATTTTTATCTGCATGCTCGGCGCCCGTTGCTCGTTATCCGCATTGCGCAGCGGCAGGTTGCGGACTCGCCCGGTTTGCGGTGAGCGAATAAAAATGCCCGCATGACTCACCAACTGTTCCGGCTGCTGGAGCGACGGGTGCTGTTGCAAATACTGCGGCGAAGCCACCAGCACGCCGTGTGCCGGTGCCAGTTCGCGGGCGATCATCCCCTGCGCCAGCTCGATACCGCCTCCCATTGCCGCATCAAAATGCTCACCAATCAGATCTACCTGACGGTTATCAAAATGCCAGTCTGGAATAATCGCCGGATAACGCGCCAGAAAGTCCGGCAACATCGGCAAGACAAAATGCAGGCCAAAAGCGGTACCCATACTGACTTTTAAGGTTCCCGCAGCAACCCCACCACTGCTACTCAAACTTTTCAATGCGCACTGGATCGACAGCAAACCGCCGCTGACCTCCTGTAAAAAACGTTCGCCCTCTTCGGTCAGCGTTAATTTGCGAGTATTGCGCTGGAATAGCCGTACGCCCACCAGCGTCTCCAGTTTGGTGACGTTCTTTCCCACCGCCGCAGAGCTGATCCCCAATTTGCGACCGGCGGCGGAAAAACTGCCGCTCTCTGCGCTGCTGACAAAACATTCCAGATGGCCGAGCATGATTTTTCTCCGATGATTTCAAACCAGTGGTTTAAGCTGATTATAGCTCTTTGTGGCTAGTTACCGTTCCGCGTTTCTCCGATACTGAACCGGTAGCTTTATTAACCTAATCCCACTCTGGAGAAACATCATGTCCGCAACTCTCTCTCTGCAAGGCAAAGTCGCATTCATTCAGGGCGGTTCACGCGGCATCGGTGCCGCCATCGCCAAACGCCTGGCGCGCGAAGGTGCCGCCGTGGCTTTCACTTACGTCTCTTCCGCCGGTAAAGCCGATGCACTGGTCGGTGAAATCACCGCTGCCGGCGGCAAGGCGCTGGCTATCAAGGCCGACAGTGCCGATGCTGCGGCTCTGCAGCAGGCGGTGCGCCAGGCAGTAAATAGCCTGGGCAATCTGGATATTTTGGTGAACAACGCCGGCGTGCTGGCGATGGGCAGCACCGAAGAACTGCCGCTGGAAGACCTGGACCGCACGCTGGCGGTGAACGTTCGCAGCGTGTTTGTCGCCAGCCAGGAGGCCGCCCGTCATATGAATGACGGCGGTCGCATCATCAATATTGGCAGCACCAACGCCGAACGTATGCCATTTGCCGGCGGTGCAGTCTATGCGATGAGTAAATCTGCTCTGGTCGGCCTGACCAAAGGTATGGCTCGCGATCTCGGCCCACGCGGCATTACCGTTAACAACGTGCAGCCCGGCCCGGTAGATACCGATATGAACCCGGCCGACAGCGATTTCGCCGAACAGTTGAAAGGGATGATGGCGATCAGTCGTTACGGCAAGGATGAGGAGATCGCCAGCTTCGTCGCCTATCTGGTTGGCCCTGAGGCGGGTTATATCACCGGTGCCAGCCTGAGTATCGACGGCGGCTTCTCGGCTTAATTTCAACGATCATGTTTAAGCTATCGACACGTTATTAACACGTGTCGATTTTTTTTTATTTTATCGACACGTTCTATTTACGTGTTTAAAGTGTCGACATATACTAAATTCATGTCGACAAAATTGAGAAAAACAAACATGACATGGCAACCAGAACAACCGTTCAACACAATACCTTTACTCCCCCCATCAGTAGAACTGATTGAATCCATTGTGATTTTTAAGGCGTGCATTCCCGCCAGAGCCGCGCTAGCTGAGCTTAAACAGGCAGGTGAGTTATTGCCAAACCAAAGTTTACTAATCAATTTATTACCTCTATTGGAAGCAAAAGATAGCTCAGAGATAGAGAATATAGTCACGACATCAGACAGGCTGTTTCAATACTCCCAGGAAGACAGCATGGCCGATCCTGCAACTAAAGAGGCCTTACGTTACCGCAGCGCGCTCTATGAGGGATTTGTACATTTAGCCCATAAGCCACTATGTACCAACACGGCAATTGAAATCTGCAGTCGATTAAAAGCCATCAAAATGGATATACGTAAAATACCTGGGACTACATTGAGCAATCAAAGTACCGGAGATGTAATCTATACTCCTCCAGTAGGTGAGAAGAAAATCCGCGATTTATTAAGTAATTGGGAACAATTCCTTCATGCTGAAGATGGATTTGACCCCCTGATAAAAATGGCGGTTGCGCACTATCAGTTTGAGGCTATACACCCTTTCATCGACGGCAATGGACGAACCGGACGCATCCTTAACATCCTGTATTTGATAGAACAGGAACTCCTCACTCTACCTATTCTCTATTTAAGCCGTTATATCGTTCAACATAAGAGCGAGTATTACCGTTCACTGATGCAGGTCACCATTGCTGGAAATTGGAAAGATTGGATTATTTACATGCTGACCGCAGTAGAACAAACAGCTAAATGGACTACTGGGAAAATTGCTGCTGTCAGATCTCTTATTGAACATACCAATGAATACATTAAACACTGCTTACCGAAAATCTACAGTCACGAGCTAGTGCATATCATATTTGAGCAACCCTACTGCCGAATAACAAACTTGGTCGACAGCGGTATAGCCAAGCGACAAACCGCATCTGATTACCTAAAAAAGCTCTGTGATATCGGTGTATTACAGGAAATACAGGCTGGGAAAGAAAAGCTTTTTGTACACCCTAAGCTGACAACACTGATGTCGCATGACAGTAATCAGTTTAATCGCTACCTTTATAATAATTAATAAAAATTCGTTAAAAGCGTTAGATGATTCGCTAACGTTCCCGATAATCCAACCGACCGTCTATTTACGCCAGATAATCCTGGTTTGACTACAATGAAAAGACGCACCATTCGGAGTGTCTTCCATGAACGCCACCTCTTCCCAACGATTGCTCATCGCCTGCCTGATGAGTCTCACAGCCCTGCTGTTTGCCGGTTCAGTTTATGCTGCTCCGGTAAAGGATAAAACGCTGGATCAGGAGGAACCCGAGACGCTCCAGGTCAATATGGACGACATCATGCGCCCCTGGCAGGGGGATTTGCCAGGCATGCTCGACCGACGGGTGATTCGGGTATTGACGACTTACAGCAAGACCTTTTTCTTTATCACCAATGGCACCCAGCGTGGAGCCACCCATGACATATTTATCGAGTTCGAGCGCGACCTTAATCTCAAGTTGATGAAGGATAAAAAGCTCAAACAGCGCCACCTCAAAGTACGCGTCATCTTCGTGCCGGTAGCTCGTGACCAGTTACTCAATGCCCTCAATGAAGGCCGGGGAGACATTGCTGCCTCCAACCTCACCGTGACTCCTGCACGTCAGGAGCAAGTGACGTTCACTACGCCCCTTTATCCGAAAGTTAAGGAACTGCTGATTTCTGGCCCCTCCTCGCCCAAGGTGGAAAACCTGGAACAACTTTCCGGTAAAACGGTCTTCGTGCGCCGCTCATCGAGCTATTACGAAAGCCTTGAAGCCCTGAATAAACGCTTTGCCCAGGAATCACGTCCTCCCGTTATCCTGGAGACCGCGCCCGAAGCGCTCGAGGATGAGGATTTGATCGAGATGCTGAGTGCCGGCCTGATTCCACTTATCGTGGTTGACCGCCATAAAGCGCTATTCTGGAAACAGGTTTTCCCTAAAATTCAGCTGCACGAAAATGTGGTGCTGCGTGACGATGCCGATATCGCCTGGGCGGTGCGCAAGAATAATCCGCAGTTACTCGCTTTGCTCAACGGCTTCGTAGAGAAGAATCGCCAGGGCAGCAAGCTGGGGAACACCATTTTGTTGCGCTACCTGAAAAATGCCAAATATGTCAAAAATGCGGCCTCGGAGAAGGAGCGCGCCAAATTTCTGGCGATGGTGGACGTGTTCAGGAAATATGGCGATCGCTATAACGTGGACTGGCTACTGATGGTGGCTCAGGGCTATCAGGAGTCGCGCCTCAACCAGTCTGTCCGCAGCCCGGTGGGGGCTATCGGTATTATGCAGGTGATGCCGGGCACCGGCAAAGAGCTGAAAGTCGGCGACATCCGCAAACTGGATCCCAATATCAATGCCGGGGTGAAATACATGCGCTGGATGATAGATCGCTATTACGCTGACGAGCCAATGACGCCCCTCGACAAAGTGCTGTTCTCATTCGCCTCTTACAACGCAGGCCCAGCACGCATCGCTCGTTTGCGAGCCGAAACCGAGAAGCGTGGCTTTAACCCCAATATCTGGTTTGGCAATGTGGAATACCTGGCCGCCGAACGGATTGGTGCCGAGACGGTGACCTATGTCAGCAACATCTACAAATATTACGTCGCTTATCGGTTGATCATGGAGCAGCGGACTCGCAAGCAACAGGCGATGGACCAATCCAAAAGTGCGCCAGCAGCAGAGAAGCCGCAAGAAGCGCCAGCCGGGCAGTGAGTTTGGCGTGAAGGTAGCCTCTTTCAGAAACAAAAAAGCCCCTGTATTAACAGAGGCTTGATAGATAATTCATTACTAAATGTTCTTAGGTAAATCCTAGAAAGGAATATCGTCGTCGAAATCCATTGGCGGTTCGTTGCTGCTGGCTGCCGGCGCATTGTTTTGCGCTGGACGAGCCTGCTGGCCACCGCTGAACTGGTTGCCGCCTTGCGGCTGTTGAGGCTGACCCCAACCGCCCTGGCCGCCCTGACCACCGGAAGCCTGGCCACCGCCTGCAGGTGCGCCACCGCCTTGACGGCCGCCCAGCATCTGCATGGTGCCGCCCACGTTCACAACGATCTCAGTGGTGTATTTTTCTACGCCAGCCTGATCGGTCCATTTACGGGTTTGCAGAGCGCCCTCGATATACACCTGGGAACCTTTACGCAGATATTCGCCCGCCACTTCAGCCAGCTTGCCGAACAGCACAACGCGGTGCCACTCGGTCTTTTCTTTCTGCTCGCCAGTCGCCTTGTCACGCCAGCTTTCGGAGGTCGCCAGGGTAATGTTGGCCACTGCGCCGCCATTCGGCATGTAACGGACTTCTGGGTCTTGGCCCAGATTCCCGACCAGAATTACTTTGTTTACGCCTCTGCTGGCCATGAGAACTCTCCTGAAGATTGATTTTTACACAGTATAAACGAGTAAGTTTAACACGCTCAGCCCGAAACGACACCCGTGTTGATAACTGCGTATTGTATTCCAGAATTGTCGTTTCGATCGACCTTGTTGCATTCGTATACTGGATATTCATTCAGGTTTTTTTGTGTCATAATTATGCGTTTCGTACTGGCTGTGCCGGTTTTTTGCGCGTTCGATCACAAAATCGTCCGTAAATCACCCAGACAGGCGCGGTGTATCATCAAGACGGGAAGTGTAAATGGACAATATCGAAGTTCGTGGTGCTCGAACCCATAATCTCAAAAACATCAACCTGATTATCCCGCGTGACAAGCTGATCGTCGTCACCGGTTTGTCCGGTTCAGGCAAGTCCTCGCTGGCCTTTGATACTCTGTATGCCGAAGGGCAGCGTCGCTACGTTGAATCGCTCTCCGCCTATGCACGCCAGTTCCTCTCGCTGATGGAAAAACCGGACGTCGACCACATTGAAGGTCTGTCACCGGCGATCTCCATCGAGCAGAAATCGACCTCACATAACCCGCGATCTACGGTCGGCACCATCACCGAGATCCACGATTACCTGCGCCTGTTGTTTGCCCGCGTCGGCGAACCGCGCTGCCCGGAGCACCATGTCCCGTTGGCGGCGCAAACCGTCAGCCAGATGGTGGACAACGTACTCAACCAGCCGGAAGGCAAACGCCTGATGCTGCTGGCACCGGTGGTAAAAGACCGCAAGGGCGAGCATACCAAAACGCTGGAAAACCTGGCCACCCAGGGCTATATCCGTGCGCGTATCGACGGTGAGGTCTGCGATCTTTCCGATCCGCCAAAGTTGGAGCTGCAGAAAAAACACACCATCGAAGTGGTGGTCGATCGCTTCAAGGTGCGTGACGATATGTCGCAGCGTCTGGCGGAATCGTTCGAGACCGCGCTGGAGCTGTCCGGCGGCACGGCCGTCGTCGCCGACATGGACGACGCGAAAGCCGATGAGTTGCTGTTCTCCGCCAACTTCGCCTGCCCCATCTGCGGCTACAGCATGCGCGAGCTGGAACCGCGGCTGTTCTCGTTCAATAACCCGGCCGGTGCCTGCCCGACCTGCGACGGCCTGGGCGTGCAGCAGTTCTTCGATCCGGAACGTGTGGTACAAAATCCTGAGCTTTCGCTGGCCGGCGGTGCGATCCGCGGCTGGGATCGCCGTAACTTCTATTACTTCCAGATGCTGCGTTCGTTGTCGGAGCATTACGCGTTCGACGTCGAAGCGCCGTTCAACAGCCTGGATGCCAACGTGCAGAAAGCGGTGCTCAGCGGTTCCGGCAAAGAGACCATAGAATTCAAATACATCAATGATCGCGGTGATACCACCGTGCGCCGCCATCCGTTCGAAGGCGTGCTGCACAATATGGAGCGCCGCTATAAAGAGACCGAATCGAGCGCGGTACGCGAGGAGCTGGCCAAGTTTATCAGCAATCGTCCTTGCGCTTCGTGCCACGGCACCCGCCTGCGCGAAGAAGCGCGCAACGTGTTTGTTGAAGACACCACGCTGCCGGAAATCTCCGATCTGAGCATCGGCCACGCCATGACCTTCTTCCAGAATATGAAGCTCAGCGGCCAGCGCGCCCAGATTGCCGAGAAAGTGCTGAAAGAAATTGGCGATCGCCTGAAATTCCTGGTGAACGTCGGCCTGAACTACCTGTCGCTGTCGCGCTCGGCGGAAACCCTGTCCGGCGGTGAAGCACAGCGTATCCGTCTGGCCAGCCAGATCGGCGCCGGTTTGGTGGGCGTGATGTACGTACTGGACGAGCCGTCAATCGGCCTGCATCAGCGTGACAACGAACGCCTGCTGGAAACGCTGATCCACCTGCGCAACCTCGGTAACACGGTGATCGTGGTTGAGCATGACGAAGATGCCATCCGCGCCGCCGATCACGTGATCGACATCGGCCCCGGTGCCGGGGTGCACGGCGGTCAGGTGGTGGCAGAAGGTACCGTCGAAGACATTATGGCTAAGCCGGAATCACTGACCGGCCAGTTCCTCAGCGGCAAACGTGAGATTGCCATCCCTGAGCAGCGTGTACCGGCCGATCCGACCAAGGTGCTGAAACTGAGCGGCGCACGCGGCAACAACCTGAAAGACGTGACGCTGACGCTGCCGGTGGGGCTGTTTACCTGCATTACCGGGGTTTCCGGCTCGGGCAAGTCAACGCTGATCAACGACACGCTGTTCCCAATCGCCCAGCGCCAGCTCAACGGCGCTACCCTGGCTGAACCGGCACCGTTCCGCGAAGTGACTGGCCTGGAGCATTTTGACAAGGTAATCGACATCGATCAAAGCCCGATCGGTCGTACTCCACGCTCCAACCCGGCGACTTACACCGGTATCTTCACCCCGGTGCGTGAACTGTTCGCCGGCGTGCCTGAGTCACGTAGCCGTGGCTACAACCCAGGCCGCTTCAGCTTTAACGTCAAGGGGGGCCGCTGCGAAGCCTGTCAGGGCGACGGCGTGATCAAGGTTGAAATGCACTTCCTGCCGGATATCTACGTACCGTGCGACCAGTGCAAAGGCAAACGCTATAACCGCGAAACGCTGGAAGTGAAGTACAAAGGCAAAAGCATTCACGAAGTGCTGGAAATGACCATCGAAGAGGCACGCGAATTCTTCGACGCGGTGCCTGCATTGGCACGCAAGCTGCAAACCCTGATGGAAGTGGGCCTGTCGTACATCCGTCTCGGCCAGTCGGCCACCACGCTGTCCGGCGGCGAGGCGCAACGCGTCAAGCTGGCGCGTGAACTGTCGAAACGCGGCACCGGCCAAACGCTGTATATCCTGGATGAGCCGACCACCGGTCTGCACTTCGCCGATATCCAGCAACTGTTGGCGGTACTGCATCAGCTGCGCGACCAGGGCAATACCATCGTGGTAATTGAGCACAACCTGGACGTGATTAAAACCGCGGACTGGATCGTCGACCTGGGGCCGGAAGGCGGCAGCGGCGGCGGTGAGATCCTGGTTGCCGGTACGCCGGAAACCGTGGCCAACTGCGAGGCTTCGCATACCGCGCGCTTCCTTAAGCCGTTACTGAAGAAGAAGTAATCCCTGCCCGGCGGGCCGTCCCGGTGACGGCCCGCGCTATTACCTGTTTCGCTCAAATTGAACAGAAACAGGCAAGATTTAGACATTTTCAGGCATTTCCCTCCCCGCTCGCAGCTTTTATCATCAATGTTCCCTCTGTGGCCACCCGCTGTATCCAGGCCGCGCCTCACCGGCATCCTGCTGCCGGAAGTAGTTCCCCACCCTTTGATGACTGGAGTGACCATGAACATTACGCACGCCTATGCCGCGCACGACGCCAAGTCAGCGCTTGTTCCTTTTGATTACACGCCGCGCGCCCTGCGCGACCACGATGTGCAAATCAACGTTCTGTTCTGTGGCGTCTGCCATTCTGATCTGCACCAGGCCCGCAACGAATGGAGCAACACGATTTTTCCGGTGGTGCCCGGCCACGAGATTGTTGGCCGCGTGAGCGCCGTCGGCAGCCATGTTTCACGCTATCAGGTCGGCGATTTGGTCGGCGTGGGGTGTATGGTGGACTCTTGCCGTAGCTGTCCGAGCTGTGATGAAGGGCTGGAGCAATACTGTGAAAACGGCTTTACCGGCACCTATAACGGACAGGATCGGCAAACCGGTGCCATCACCTACGGCGGCTACTCAACCGCGATGACCGTGGACCAGGACTTTGTGCTGCGGGTACCGGAGAACCTCGATCCGGCCGGTGTAGCGCCACTGCTGTGCGCCGGTATCACCACCTATTCCCCGTTGCGCCAATGGGGTGCCGGCCCCGGTAAAAAGGTCGGTATTGTTGGGCTGGGCGGATTAGGACATATGGGCGTCAAATTGGCCCGGGCAATGGGCGCGCATGTGGTGCTGTTCACGACCTCCGAGTCCAAAGTCGAGGACGCCAAACGCCTCGGTGCCCACGAAGTAGTGATTTCCCGCGACCCAGAACAGATGGCGCAGCACACCAACAGCTTCGACTTTATTCTTAACACCGTCGCAGCACAGCACGATCTGAACCCGTTCCTCAATCTGCTGCGCCGCGACGGCACTCTGACGCTGGTCGGTGCCCCGGAACACGATCACCCGTCACCGCAGGTGTTTAATCTGATCATGAAACGCCGCCGCCTCGCCGGTTCGCTGATCGGCGGTATTGCAGAAACTCAGGAGATGCTGGATTTCTGTGGTCAGCACGGTATTACCTCGGATATCGAGCTGATCCCGATGCAGCAAATCAACCAGGCCTATGAACGGATGCTGAAAAGCGACGTGAAATACCGCTTCGTGGTGGATATCAACTCACTGCGAGCTTAAGCACTTCGGGCGCCCACTGTGGCGCCCGATTTTTTCTCACAGTTGTTTAATCACCCGTGCCGGGTTGCCGCCGACCACGCAGTTGGCCGGTACGTCTTTAGTGACCACCGCCCCGGATGCCACCACCACGTTATCCCCCAGAGTCACGCCTGGATTAATCACCGCCCGACCGCCAATCCACACGTTATCGCCAATGCGCACCGGCTTGCCGAACTCCGCGCCGCCGACGCGGGTTTCCGCATCCAGCGGATGAGTGGCGGTGTAGATATGCACCCCTGGCGCCAGCATGCAGTTATCACCGATATGCACTTCACACACGTCGAGGATCACGCAGTCAAAATTGGCGTAAAAGTTTTTACCCAGGTAGATGTTGTAACCGTAATCGCAGCGAAACGTCGGCTCGATGGTTCCGCCCTGATACTGACCCAACAGCTCTGCCAGCCACTGTTTACGCAGGTCAGTCTCATCCGGGGAAGAATGGTTGTAATGGTGTACCAACTGACGTGCATGCTTACGCTCGCTGCGCAGTAGCTCGTCGCCGGCATCATACAACTCGCCGGCAATCATCTTGCGTTTCTGTTCACTCATGGCCATCTCACGGCATCCTTTGGTCTGGCAGTTTATGGTTCAAAAGCCTAGTCGTTCCCGTGGAATAATGAAACGGGAACGTTCCCAGCATCAAATGGCGATCACAATATGACAGGGAAATGGGGAGATGGATGCTCAAAAAGGCAGGCAGTGTGCCTGCCCTCAACGCTTAAGCGCGCAATTCCTGACGCACGTGTTCAGGTAACCCTTCCAGCACCAACTGATAAGAACTGTCGATCAGGGTATAAAACTGCGAGTTCGGCAGGTTGCCGTCAAGAAACACCGTATTCCAGTGCGCTTTGTTCAGCCGCTCACAGGCGACGATCTCGGGATGGTGTTCCCGCAGGCTCTCCGCCAGTTCCGGGCTGGATTTTACCGCCAGCGCCGGCCGCCCCTGCACCTCGCACACCATGGCGAACATCACGTCGCCAACCTTGATCTGACTGGCCTGCCACTGGTTCTGGTCGCTCTGTTCCGCGCCCGGCTTCGCCATGCAGTACTCCAGCAGTGCTGTGTTATTCATTGGGTTATTCCCCCTGTAAAGTGGCCACAACCCGGCGTGAACCGCCGTGGATGCGGTGCTCCCCCAGCCAAATTCCCTGCCATGTGCCCAGCATCAGCCGCCCGTGACCGACAGGCAACGTCAGAGACGTGCCCAGCAGAGAGGATTTGATGTGTGCCGGCATGTCGTCCGGCCCTTCGTAGTCGTGCTGATAGGGTGCGTTCTCTGGCACCTGACGCAGGAAATGCTGTTCCATATCGGCTCGTACCGTAGGATCGCAATTCTCGTTCAGCGTCAGCGAGGCTGAGGTATGTTGCAACAACAGATGCAACAGGCCAGTTTGCAGGCGGTGTAAGTGGGTTAGCTGGTCGGTAATCTCTTCGGTAACCAGATGAAAACCACGCGCTTTTGCGCTGAGGATTAGCGTTTGCTGATGCCACATGAGTGAGCGCCCCTCAATCAGTATATTCTCTATCCAGTTTGCAGCAACTCCGGCGGCAAACCGACAACAAAAAGGGAGCGATATCGCTATCGCTCCCTTGCGAACTTCAAACCCTAACAACATTATTGCACTGCGGCAAACGCCTCGGCCACCTGATGCACGTTGTTATGGTTCAGGCCGGCCATGCAGACACGGCCACTGTGGATCAGGTACACACCGAACTCTTCACGCAGGCGATCGACCTGGGCTGCGCTGAAACCGGTGTAGCTGAACATACCGCGCTGTTCCAGCAGGTAATCGAAGTTACGCTGCGGCAGAGCAACTTTCAGCGCTTCCACCAGCGTTTTGCGCATCTCAAGGATGCGGGTGCGCATGGTTTCGACTTCTGCCAGCCACTGGGCTTTCAGTTGGGTATCGTTCAGCACCTTCGCCACCACCTGCGCACCGAAGTTCGGCGGGCTGGAATAGTTGCGGCGAACCGTAGCCTTCAACTGACCCAATACGCGCCCGGCCGCCTCTTCGCTTTCGCACACTACCGACAGGCCGCCGACGCGTTCGCCGTACAGCGAGAAGATTTTCGAGAACGAATTGCTCACCAGGCATGGCAGACCGGCCGCAGCAATGGTGCGGATGGCATAGGCGTCATCGGCAATCCCGCCGCCAAAGCCCTGATAGGCAATATCCAGGAACGGGATCAGTTCACGTTCGGCAATCACTTTGACCACTTCATCCCACTGAGCATGGGTCAGGTCAGAACCGGTCGGGTTATGACAGCACGGGTGCAGCAACGCGATGCTGTGCTTCGGCAGCTGTTTCAATGCGCTCAGCATGGCGTCAAACTTCACGCCCAGGCTTTCACTGTCGAAGTAGGGGTAGGTATTAACCTTGAAGCCGGCACCGCCAAAGATGGCGATGTGGTTTTCCCAGGTCGGATCGCTGACCCACACCTGCGAATCCGGGAAATAGCTTTTCAGGAAGTCGGCCCCAACCTTCAGCGCGCCGGAACCGCCCACGGTCTGAATGGTGGCGATACGCTCCTGTTGCAACATCGGGTGCTCAGCGCCGAACAGCAGGTGCTGAATGGCAGTACGGTAAGGCAGCAGGCCTTCCATCGGCAGGTACACTGACGCGCCATGATCCACGCTGCTCAGTTGCGCTTCTGCGGCGGCAACCGCCTTCATCTGCGGGATAATGCCCTGCTCGTCATAGTAAAGGCCGATACTCAGGTTAACCTTGTGCGAACGGGGATCTTTTTTGAATTTTTCCATCAGCGACAGGATCGGGTCACCTGCATAGGCATCAACGTTCTGAAACACGGGTTGTTCTCCTGGATTATTAGGGTTCGGGGGCACAGCATCAGGCTCTAATATAGACGGAAAACGGCGTTCGGTTTTAGCTTTATCGCGCAACCGGCAACAAACCGTTTTCCTTGATTCGGTTGAGCACCACCGCCGTTTTGATATGCGCCACGCTTTTATGCCGCGACAGCGTCTGACTGATAAAGTCGTCCAGCGCCGGCAGGTCCGCCACCGCCACTTTCAGCAGATAATCAGCATCGCCGGTAGTTTTATAGGCGTCAAGAATGGCGTCCACTTCTTCCAGCATCTGGTGGAAACTGTCGATCTGCTCCTGAGCATGGTGTGTCAGGCTCACTTCTATCAGCCCCACCAGCCCCAGCCCGACGGCCTCCGGTGCCAGCCGTGCATGGTAGCCGCGGATCAGCTGTGCCTGCTCCAGACTGATGCGCCGCCGGGAACACTGGGAAGCAGACAACCCCACCAGATCGCTCAGTTCCTGATTGGTCAGACGGCCATTGGCCTGTAGCAGCGTCAGGATTTTCATATCAAAATCGTCAATGTTGTACATAGCCACCTGTAAACTGTGTTAATAAATGTTGACGTTACAGCCTATCAGTTTTTTGACTGTGGATACCCTTCCCCCACCGAGGTTGTGAAGCGCGCAGCAGCAATGCCGAACGTTTCCCCTTGCTAATGGCATAAAAAATGGGTAACTCGCGCAAGTCAGCAACAATTAACGGCTAAAGAGCGCATAAAACCACGAATGTATAAAAAGGACGCCGATGAAAAAGTTATTACCTTTCGCACTGCTGGTCGCCGCCGGGAGCGCCAGCGCCCAATCGCACCTGGATAAGGTGATCCAGCAGGGCACACTGGAAGTGTGTACCACCGGCGATTACAAGCCCTATACCTTCCTGAAAGAAGACGGGAGCTATGAAGGCATTGATATCGACATGGCGGAATCGCTGGCCAAAAGCCTGGGCGCCAAAGTGAAATGGGTCAAAACCAGTTGGAAAACCCTGACGCCGGACTTCGTCGCCGGTAAATGCGACATCGCCATGGGCGGTATCTCCGTCACGCTGCAGCGGCAAAGGCAGGTATTTTTCGCCGACATGCTGGATACCGACGGCAAGATCCCATTGGTACGCTGCACTGACGTGAAGAAATATCGCACCATCAATCAGATCAATAAACCGTCGGTGCGTCTGCTGGAGCCGGCGGGCGGCACCAACGAAGCCTTCGTGCATGCCTATCTGCCCAAGGCCAAGCTGACGCTGACCCATGATAACGTGGGCATTTTCCAGCAGTTGGTCGACAAGAAAGCCGATGTCATGATCACCGACGCCTCCGAGGCGCTGTATCAGCAAAAACGTTTTCCGAAACTGTGCGCGGTGAACCCTAAAAAACCGATGCAGTACGGCGAGAAGGCCTACATGCTGCCGCGTGATGATTTAAGCTGGAAATTGTATGTAGATCAGTGGCTGCACCTGTCCAAAGCGACCGGTGAGTATCAGAGCATTATCGATCGGTGGCTGGCGGTAAAGAAATAACGCGTTATTGATTGGGGCCGGCAGGCGCTGGCCCCTCACAGGCTATTCGCCGATGTATTCCATCGACACGCGCTGCGTCAGTTTGGTAATCAGTTCATAAGCGCTGATGCCGGTACAGTCGGCAATGCGTTCGACCGGTAAAGCCTGGCCCCACAGCACCACTTCATCGCCAACCTTATCGGTAGCCTCCGGCCCCAGATCGACCGACATCATGTCCATCGACACCCGGCCCACTATCGGCACTTCACGGCCGTTAAGCCACACCGGTGTCCCGGTAGGTGCACTGCGCGGGTAGCCGTCGCCATAACCCATTGCCACCACGCCCAAACGGGTATCCGCTGCGCTAACCCAGGTGCCGCCGTAGCCCACCGATTCACCGGCTTTGTGTTCACGCACCGCGATCAGGTTGGATTTAAGCGTCATGGCCGGTTGCAGGTCATACTGACAGCCCTGAGAGCCTTCCATCGGTGAAACACCGTACAGGATAATGCCTGGGCGAACCCACTCGTTGTGCGCATCCGGCCACAGCAGAGTGCCCCCGGAGGCGGCGATCGAACGCTGCCCCGGTTTACCGGCGGCAAAGCTTTCAAAACACTGAATTTGCTTGAGCGTAGTGTCCGACTCAGGCTCATCGGCGCGGCTGAAATGGCTCATGATATTGACCGGCTGCACCACGTTACGGCAGGCACTCAGACGCTGATAGAACGCCTCTGCCTGCTCCGGGCGCACACCCAGACGATGCATACCGGTATCGAGCTTCATCCATACCGGTACCGGACGCGCCAACGTGGCCTGCTCCAGCGCTTCAAGCTGTTCGATGCTGTGTACGGCGGTTTCGATGTTATTGGCCACCAACACCGGCAGGTCTTCGGCACAGAAGAAGCCTTCCAGCATCAGGATCGGTTTGACGATACCGCCGGAGCGCAGCATCAGCGCCTCGCCAATACGCGCCACGCCGTAACAGTCGGCGTCTTGCAGAGTATGCGCTGTTTCCAGCAGGCCATGTCCATAAGCGTTTGCTTTCACAACGGCAATCAGGCGACTTTGCGGCGCCTGACGGCGCACCTGTTGCAGATTATGTCGCAGAGCGCGGCGGTCGATTACAGCGGTTGCCGCTTTCATTTCAGTTCCTTAGCTGATTATTCGTCATCATATTGTGGTCCCGCGTAGTTATCGAAACGCGACCACTGGCCGTTAAAGGTCAGGCGTACGGAACCGATTGGGCCGTTACGTTGCTTACCTAAAATAATTTCGGCAATCCCTTTCAGATCGCTGTTCTCGTGATAAACCTCATCACGGTAGATGAACATAATCAGGTCGGCATCCTGCTCGATGGAACCGGACTCACGCAGGTCGGAGTTGACCGGGCGCTTGTCGGCACGCTGCTCCAGGCTTCGGTTCAACTGCGACAGCGCCACCACCGGCACCTGCAGTTCTTTCGCCAACGCCTTGAGCGAGCGGGAAATTTCAGCGATCTCCAGCGTACGGTTGTCAGACAAGGACGGCACGCGCATCAGCTGCAGGTAGTCGATCATGATCAGGCTCAGGCCGTCATGTTCACGGAAAATACGGCGTGCGCGGGAGCGGACTTCAGTTGGCGTCAGGCCGGAGGAGTCATCAATGTACATATTGCGCTTCTCAAGCAGGATACCCATGGTGCTGGAGATTCGTGCCCAGTCCTCGTCATCGAGCTGACCGGTACGAATGCGCGTTTGGTCTACACGCGAAAGCGACGCCAGCATACGCATCATGATCTGGTTGCCTGGCATCTCAAGGCTGAAGATCAGTACCGGTTTTTCTTGCGTCATCGCGGCGTGTTCGCACAGGTTCATGGCGAAGGTGGTTTTACCCATCGAAGGACGGGCGGCGACGATGATCAGATCCGATTTCTGCAAACCGGCGGTTTTCTTATTGAGATCCTGATAGCCGGTATCTACCCCGGTAACGCCATCGTGCGGCTGCTGATACAGCTGTTCTATGCGCGCAACGGTGTCTTCCAGGATACGCTCAATGCCTTTCGGGCCTTCATCTTTGCTGGCACGGTTTTCCGCGATTTGGAACACCCGGGATTCGGCCAGATCGAGCAAGTCTTCACTGCTGCGACCCTGTGGATCGTAACCGGCGTCGGCGATTTCATTGGCCACCGAGATCATCTCACGCACTACCGCACGTTCACGCACGATATCCGCATAAGCTCCGATGTTGGCAGCACTTGGGGTGTTTTTCGATAATTCGGCCAGGTAGGCGAAGCCACCGACGGAATCGAGTTCACCGCGCTGTTCCAGCGATTCGGACAGGGTGATCAGGTCGATCGGTCGGCTCATTTCCAGCAGGCGCTGCATCTCGGTAAAGATCAGGCGATGCGGGCGGCTGAAGAAATCGTTGGAGACTACGCGTTCGGACACGTTGTCCCAACGTTCGTTATCCAGCATCAAACCGCCCAACACGGACTGTTCCGCCTCCAGCGAATGTGGCGGCATCTTCAGCCCTTCCATCTGGCGGTCTCTTGGGCGCTCTTTGGCTTCGTCTGCGTTTGTTCTGTTGGTTGGTTTTTTTCCTGCCATGAAACGTATTCTTTATCCGGTGGCGAATGGAGGATCCTGACGCGAGAGTATACGTGATTTTTAGCTGTGATTCCTGCGCATAACAGATGCAAAAAGTATCAAGCCACCCCAGGGCAAACTGGATCGCCGATGCTAAAACGCGTAGGGTGAAATCAGACCCCCACTCGAGGTAATGAAATGGCAAAGCGCATTCAATTCTCCGCCACCGGCGGCCCGGAAGTCTTGCAATACGTTGATTTTACCCCCGTAGACCCGGCAGCCGGTGAGGTGCAGATCGAGAACAAGGCGATCGGCATCAACTATATCGACACCTACGTACGTAGCGGTCTGTACCCGCCCGCCAGGCTACCGAGCGGGTTGGGCACCGAGGCAGCCGGGGTAGTTACCAGGGTCGGTGCCGGTGTCAGCGTGCTAAAACCGGGTGACCGGGTGGTGTATGCCCAGTCGACGCTGGGAGCCTACAGCGAAGTGCACAACGTTTCGCAGGATAAGGTGGCATTGCTGCCGCATAACCTGAGCTTTGAGCAAGGCGCGGCCTCTTTCCTGAAAGGGTTGACGGTGCATTATTTACTGCGCCAAACCCATGAGGTGCAACCGGGTGAAGTGTTCCTGTTCCATGCCGCCGCGGGCGGTGTCGGGCTGATTGCCTGCCAGTGGGCTAAAGCGCTTGGGGCAAAACTGATCGGCAGCGTTGGCTCCGACGAAAAGGCCGAGCTGGCGAAGCACGCCGGCGCCTGGGCAACCATCAATTACCATAAAGAAGATATCGCCCAGCGCGTGTCTGAACTGACCCAGGGCGAGAAAGTCGGCGTCGTTTACGACTCGGTAGGTCAAAGTACCTGGCAGGCCTCGCTTAACAGCCTGAAACGCCGTGGGCTGATGGTGAGCTTCGGCAATGCCTCTGGCCCGGTCACCGGGGTTGATCTGGCGTTGCTGAACCAAAAAGGCTCGCTGTACGTCACCCGCCCTTCGCTTAACGGCTACATTACCAACCGTGCTGAACTGCAGTATGCCAGCAATGAGCTGTTTTCATTGATCGGCAGCGGGGCTATTAAAGTCGATGTGAAGGAAGAGCAAAAGTTTGCGTTGGCCGATGCTCAGCGCGCGCATCAGGTGCTGGAAAGCCGTAACACTAGCGGTTCAAGCTTGTTGATCCCCGGTCGCTGAGACAAATACCCTTACAATTAACAGGTAGTATAAAGTGCTGCGCAGCATCGAAAAACCAGTGGAGATGAAATATGATCCACTGGCAATTAATGTTGTTCAATAAGGAAATTACGCTGAAATGAAAATAAAAATGCTGACCGCAGCACTGGTTTTCGCCGCAGCCCCTGCATTCGTCACCGCAGCGCAGGCCGCTACCCAGAACGCAGAGAAAGGTGCAGGGGTGAAATACCCTTACTCTGCCACCTACCTGCAGTGCATGGACAAACAAGGCGGTAGCACTGGCGGTGCTGAGGCCTGCATCGCAGCGGAATTCAAGTTTTGGGATGCACGGCTGAACAAAGCCTATAAAGAATCTCTCAAGCTTACCGCCCCAGAACCGAAAGCCTGGCGCCAGGCGCAACGAGATTGGCTGAAGTTTAAAGACAGTCAGTGTAATGCACTGATTGCTGGCCCCCATGGCTCTGGCGACGCAACAGATGCGGCATCATGCAACCTGATTATGACCATAGAACGTACTCAGCAACTCGAAAGCGATACCTGGCCAAGATCCTGATAATGCTGGATTATGCCCAATAGAAAAGGCTCCTTGCGGAGCCTTTTCTATTACTGCGTTTGTAGGGGTAGAGCAGAGTCCGCCCGAGACAGCGGGTTGCTTGAGCAACACTCGTATTAGGTCAATGTCTCTTGCGGTGATGAAATCGGTCGCATCGCTGCATCGACAAATATCCTAACAGCCCAGAAACGCAAAAAACATGGCTAATGCGCCGCATTAGCATTTAAAGCACCAAGCTGTGATCGCGGCCGCATTCAGAACAAGTCTGTTGCGTAGATTTCAGTGTGACCGACTGATTATTCAACAAAAAATCAGTAGCGGCGTATTTGTGGTTTCTGCATCGAACGATAGATCCAGACACCTACCACTGCCAGAATTAACCATGGCAACAGCTTAATCACCATCGCAAACAGCCCACCGAGTAACATAAACGCCGCCGCCACCAGTAACGCGGCAAACACGCCCAGCAGTGAAATCCCGGTCACCATCAGCATCACAACAAAACCGACCAGAAAGAAGAGTTCCAACATGATTTTGCTCCTTCGCAAAACAAAGTATCTGCTGAGCTATTACAAGAAGCGTGCCAGAACGGCGTAGAGACTAAGTGATTGAAATTAAAAAAAAGGCACATCACATAATGCGACATGCCTGGTCAAAAACGCTAACTTTTAGTCAGATATTTATTTCGATTACGCCATCTCGGTACGGGGTAAGCGCACCAAATCCAGTGCTTGTTCAACCACGCGCGCATCGGCTCCTGGCTTATGGGCATTTTCGCTCAGGTGGCGGCGCCACTGGCGCGCACCTGGCACCCCCTGGAACAGGCCCAGAATATGGCGGGTGATATGGCCCAAATAGGTACCGTTCGACAGCTCGCGTTCGATGTAAGGATACAACGACTCAATAATCGCCACGCTGTCCATCACCTCGGTCTGGCGGCCAAACAGTTCACTGTCGACCCGCGCCAGAATGCCCGGGTTCTGATAGGCTTCACGCCCCATCATTACGCCGTCCAGATGCTGCAGATGCTGCTTAGCCTCTTCCAGAGTTTTCACCCCGCCATTGATGGCAAGGGTCAGTTCTGGGAAATCACGTTTTAGCTGATAGACGCGCGGATAGTCCAGCGGTGGCACTTCGCGGTTCTCTTTCGGGCTCAGGCCCGACAGCCAGGCTTTGCGCGCATGAATGGTGAACATATCGCACTCGCCGCGGCCGGCAACGGTGGCGATAAAATCACACAGAAATTCATAGCTGTCCTGGTCGTCAATACCGATACGGGTTTTCACCGTCACCGGGATCGACACCACGTCACGCATCGCCTTGATGCAGTCGGCAACCAGCGTTGCCTGCCCCATCAGACAGGCACCGAACATCCCGTTCTGCACCCGATCGGACGGACAACCGACGTTAAGATTGATCTCGTCATAGCCACGCTGCTCAGCCAATTTGGCACAGTGCGCCAACGCGGCCGGATCGCTGCCGCCCAGTTGCAGCGCCACCGGATGTTCTTCTTCGCTGTAAGCCAGATAGTCGCCCTTGCCGTGGATAATCGCGCCGGTAGTCACCATCTCGGTGTACAGCAGCGTTTCCTTGGTCAGCAGGCGGTGGAAGTAGCGGCAATGACGATCGGTCCAGTCGAGCATCGGCGCGATGGAGAAACGATTGGCGGCGTATTTTGAAGCGTTGTTATCTGTCGTCATGCTGGGTTACTGGCTACCTGATTCTGTCTGGTTTCAACGAACGGCGTACTGCCGCAAACGGCTATTATAACGACAATCGACGGCGTTGGGAAAACCGCTGTACCCCCGGTTAAAAAAGTCCCCGAAAAAACGAATAAAAAAGCGTGGTCAGGTGTTCTCTCAACACGGGTGCAGTTGTGCACCTTTATCAATGAGGAAACAACCATGAACAGTTTCGTTAAACGCCTGCTGCTGCCGGTCATTGCCGGCTCTCTGCTGTTCTCCGGTACGGCTCTGGCGATGGGCGGTGACGGTAGCGGCCAGACCACCCCCACCTGCCCGAAAGGCCAGATATACGATACCAAAACCAAGACCTGCATGGTGGATAAAGGCAGCATGATCGGCGACAACGATAGAGCGAACTATGCCTATGCGCTGGCAAAAAGCGGTCGCTATCAGGAAGCCCTGGATGTGCTTAATACCCTGAAGGATCCTAACACTGCGGTGGCGCTGAACTACCGCGGTTACGCCACCCGCAAGCTCGGCCGCACCGATGAAGGGATCGGCTACTATTTAAAATCAGTAGCGCTCGATCCGAAATACCCAAAAGTCCGTGAATATCTGGGTGAAGCCTATATGGTCAAGGGCCGTCAGGATTTGGCGAAAGAACAACTGAAGGTGATCCAGTCGCTATGCGGTACCGGTTGTGAAGAGTACCGCGATTTGGCGGCAGCCATCGATCATCACCCAGAATCATGATCTAGCCTGACCCGGAGGCAAACATCAGTAGCGACGCGATCCGTAACGAAATCGGCCAGTATCTTTCCCGCCTGTGGCGCTATGGCCTGGTGCTTTCCCACCGGCGGGATGTTGCCGACGATTTGGTTCAAGCCACCTGCGTGCGGGCGCTGGAACGCGCCGCACAGTTTGCCGTGGGCACGCGGATGGACCGCTGGCTGTTTGCGATCCTTCACTCTATCTGGCTTAACGAGATCCGCGCCCAGCATATCCGCCAGGGACAGGGTTTTGTCGACGTCGACGAACTGAGCGGGTCGGAAAACAGCGAAGAGCCGATTTGGGCTAATGAGGTGATGCAGCGGGTTAACCGGCTGCCGGAGGCGCAGCGCAATACACTGTTTCTGGTGTATGTGGAAGAGCTGTCTTACCGTGAGGCAGCCGAGGTGCTTGGCGTGCCCATCGGCACCATCATGAGTCGTCTGGCAGCGGCACGCCTGAGATTGGCAAACGACAGCGTGCTGCAAACCCGTTCACCCCAGGCAAAAGGAGAACAATCATGAGCTCAACCTACGCTGCGGACGAGCTGCTGGTCGCCTACCTCGACAATCAATTGGATCCACGACAGCGCCAGCTTCTGGAACAGCGCCTGACCGAGGAACCCGCACTGGCCGAACGTTTGTCGTTACTGGCACGCAGCAGCCTGCCTTTTAAGCAGGCATTTGCCCCATTGCTTGATGAAGCGCCGGTACAACGTCTGCGCGCCTCAGGCCCCCTTACCGCCCCAGTACCGCAGCGCGGTGTCAGTCGGCGTGGCCTGATCGCCGCCGCGGTTGGTTTTCTGGCACTTGGCATCGCAGGCGATCGCGCCTATTTACAGCTCAGCCAGCCGGAAGACAACTGGCGCGGTTTAGTCGCCCAGTATATGGCACTTTACACGCCGGAAACGCTGGCAGGCTTCGACGATACCGCGACGCAGATTACCCATCAGTTACAGCAAACCGGCGATCGGCTGGGCATCGCACTCTCGGTCCCTAAGTTAATGTTAAGCGGCGCCGAACTGAAAAACGCCCGCGTGCTGGCTTACGACGATCGGCGTATCGCTCAATTAACCTGGCTGGATGCACAATTCGGCGCGCTGGCGCTGTGTATTGTTCAGCAACCGGGCAAGCCTCAGTCCGCCCAAAGCGAGCGTCGCCAGGGGATGAACGTGGTCTACTGGGCCGACGGCCGTCATGGTTTTATGCTGATTGGGCATAATCCTGCGCCGGAAATGGCCGCGTTGGCAGAGCGCTTGCAACGCTCACTTGCCGGCTAAGGATCCACTGCCTCTGGCTCTCCAAGTGTGAACATCGTCACACTCGTGACCGGCGGCAGGCGGTAAACCAGTCGATTAGTGCGCCATATCAGCGGAAAAGGGGCCGACTCTCGGCGATTTGACTGAAGCATGGTAAAATCGGCTTTTTTACGTACCGGGAAATTTGCCATGAACTCAAGCACCCAGGAAAAGCTGCTGGCGCAGGCTGAACAACTCTGTCAGCAACGCAATGTGCGTTTGACACCGCAGCGGCTGGAAGTGTTACGCCTGATGGCACAGCAGCCCGGTGCCATCAGCGCTTACGACCTGCTGGATCTGCTGCGCGTCGCCGAACCCCAGGCCAAACCGCCGACGGTGTACCGTGCGCTGGATTTCCTGCTGGAACAGGGCTTCATTCACCGGGTGGAGTCGGCCAACAGCTACGTGCTGTGCCATCACTTCGAACAGCCGACGCATACCTCCGCGCTGTTTATCTGCGATCGCTGTGGTCAGGTGACCGAACGCACTACCGAAGGGGTCGAAGAGACGTTGCAGAAACTGGCGAAAGAGTCTGGTTTTGTCCTGCGTCATAACGTGGTGGAGGCGCATGGCCTGTGTGCAGGGTGCGTTGAAGTAGAAGCCTGTGACAGCAAGCATGATTGCGGCGAACACGATCACAGCATCGCCATCAAGAAGAAATAGGTTGGGTTTTCAGGTACCTCCCTGTACCTGCAGGCTTGGCGTCAAGGGGATAAAAACGCCGGGCCTTTACTTTAAAAGTAGCTTATGGCCGCAATCCGCTGCGGCCCAGCGCGCTACCAGCGATACTTGTTGTGGTCTTCCCAGGATTTAACTTCTTTCTCGGCCGCCTCTTTCTGGTAGCCGTAACGTTCCTGAATTTTACCGACAAGCTGTTCACGTTTCCCTTCAATGACCGTCAGATCGTCATCGGTCAGCTTGCCCCACTGTTCCTTCACTTTCCCTTTAAACTGCTTCCAGTTACCGTCGGCTTGATCTTTGTTCATAACCTCTCCGTTACCTGTGATTAGTCAGTTTTAAACGCCTGTGGCCGGACTTAACTGAGTAATTATTTCGGTCAATTGACCTGAATAAAAGGATTGTCAGTTCCAATTTATTCCGCCAGCCACATGATTAACTATAGCTACAGATAGCGAAAACAAATAAAAAGTCAGGATAAAAATTCACAAAACCAATAAAATTCAGTAAAAACCCCAATAGAACAGCAAGTAAGCGGAAACAAATTCGTCCAGGAAAATGTAACTTAATATAAATAAAAACATAAACAAAATTAATGTTTATGCGTTTTTTGACTGTACCGCATCCGCTGTAAACCAGGTTCCCCGCACCCTGTGGCAATGCCAAATCCACCCGAGCGCAAGGCCACGTAGCGAAAGAAACACCGCCAGCGCCAGCCACAATCCATGGTTGCCCAGAACAGGCAGGGTAAACAGTGTCAGCCCATAACCGGCGGCGGCTACTGCCATGCTGTTACGCATTTCTGCGCCGCGGGTGGCACCAATAAACATGCCGTCCAGCAAATAGCACCATACCCCCACCAATGGCAACACCACCTGCCACGGCAAATAGTGGCTCGCCAATGCGCGCAGTTCAGGTAAAGAGGTCAATGCCGCTATAATTTGCTGTCCGGCAACGGCATAGATCAGGCCAAAGCCCAACGCCACCAGACAGGCTTGCCGACAAGCCGCACGCCATACTTTGCGCAGTTGGCTATCATCACGGGCCCCATAGGCATGCCCCGAATGCGCCTCTACCGCGTAGGCAAAACCGTCCAGCGCATAAGCGGTGAAGGTCAGCAAATTCATCAGCACCGCATTGACCGCGACCACCTCGCCACCCAGCCGGGCACCGAAGATGGTCAGCGAGGCAAAACACAGTTGCAGCAGCAATGAACGCAGCATAATGTCGCGATTCAACGCCAGCAGACGCCGCAAATTACCGCGCCAGGCTTGGCGCAGCATCGGCACAGTAATGCCGCGTATGCGCATCACGCGCCAGGACAGCCATAATCCCAACAGCAGTGTGGCATATTCAGAAATGGCGGTCGCCGTCGCGGCCCCCTGCACATTCCAGCCCAGTCCCATCACCAGCCAGATATCCAATACGATATTCAGCAGATTGCCGACAATCAGCAGGATCACCGGTGCACGCACGTATTGCACACCGAGCAACCAACCCAGGATCACCATATTGGCCAGCGCCGCCGGAGCGCTCAGCCAGCGGATCTCGAGGAATAAACGAGCCTGCTCCAGCACTGCCCCATCGCCACCGACGATTTTTAGTGCCAACTCGATCAGCGGATAACGCAGCAACACAATAGCCGCCCCGGCCAACACGGCCAGCAACAACGGCTGCATAAAGGCTCGCGCCAGACCCTGCGGATTTTGCGCCCCCAACGCCTGTGCGGTCAGCCCGGTGGTACTCATGCGCAAAAACAGCAACAGCATAAACAGGAAGCTGGTGGCCATGGAACCAACCGCTACGCCCCCCAGATAGGTCGGGCTGTCGAGGTGGCCGATGACTGCGGTATCCACCAGCCCAAGCAGCGGCACGGTGATATTGGAGAAAATCATGGGCAGCGCAAGGCGCCACAGGGCTTTATCGGTATCGCTGGTGAAGGCAGAAAGCAGGCGCATAGTGAAATGTTCCCGTGGCAGTGCGGTTTTAATCAGTCAGAAATGACATCGCCCCAGAGCTGGGGCGACTTGAATCAGAGGACGATGTTTAGGCGTGAGGATTAAACCCAGTCGCCATTGCGGATCACACCGACCGCCAGACCTTCAATGGTGAAATTCTGCTGACGCAGATCGACCACAATCGGCTGGAATTCACTGTTTTCCGGCAGCAGCTCAACCACGTTGCCGTGTTTTTTCAGGCGTTTGACCGTGACTTCATCTTCAATGCGTGCCACAACCACCTGGCCATTACGCACGTCCTGAGTTTTATGCACTGCCAGCAGATCGCCGTCAAGAATACCGATGTCACGCATCGACATACCGTTGACCCGCAGCAGGAAATCCGCGCTCGGTTTGAACAGGGAAGGATCGACCTTGTAGTGCCCTTCGATATGCTGCTGCGCCAGCAGCGGCTCACCGGCGGCGACACGGCCGATCAGCGGTAAACCCTCTTCATCTTCCATCAGCAGGCGAATGCCACGCGAAGCGCCGGAGATAATCTCGATAACGCCTTTACGCGCCAGCGCTTTCAGGTGTTCTTCTGCGGCATTTGGCGAACGGAACCCCAGACGCATGGCGATCTCGGCGCGCGTTGGCGGCATGCCAGTGGACGAAATATGATCGCGAATCAGATCATAGACCTCTTGCTGTCTGGTAGTTAGTGCTTTCATTCCGCCCCCCTGTTTGTTTATACAGTCTTGCTGTGAGTATATACAGGTAACTGCGGCTTGGGAACCGAAGAGTGAATAAAAATCAGGGATTAGCGACACGGGTCGCAATGCAACGCCACCACTCAGGCAAAGTGCTGCCACAGCACCGAACCCCAGACGAACAGCGCCAAAATAATCGCCAGTGAGACCGCCGCCGAGCCCATATCCTTTGCCCGACCGGAAAGCTCGTGATGCTCGGTCCCCACCCGATCGACAATCGCCTCAATCGCGCTGTTGAGTATCTCGACAATCATCACCAACAGCACAGATCCGATCAGTAAAATGCGCGCTATCGCACCCACGTCCAGCCAAATCGCCAGTATGATAGCCAGCACGGTCGCCACCAATTCCTGGCGGAACGCCGCTTCGTGCTGCCAGGCAGCGGAAAAGCCTTTATAAGAGTAGCCGGCGGCTTTAATAATACGGGTCAGGCCGGTTGCTTGGTTTGCCATGTTTTTTAGTGCCTTTAGCAGAGATAAGTCATAATTAAACAGTCTAGGCCAGGAAACTCTCCCGGCTCTCGGTTTTCCAACACCACAGATCTGCTACCCGGTTTCTGGTATGCTTGCGACGCATTGCTAACAAGAGGCTTCACGTTGTTATGTCAGGTTGGCGTAAAATTTATTATAAACTATTGAATTTACCACTTAAACTGTTGGTAAGAAGTAAGGTTATCCCTTCAGATCCGGTCACGGAGTTAGGGTTGGATCCCTCACGGCCGATTTTGTATGTTTTACCTTATAATTCCAAGGCGGATTTGCTGACGCTGCGCACCCAGTGCCTGGCGCAAGATCTGCCCGATCCCCTCGATCCGCTGGAGATAGACGGCACCGTGCTGCCAAGCCACGTGTTTATTCACGACGGCCCGCGCGTATTCCGCTACTACACGCCGAAAGAAGAGTCGGTAAAACTGTTCCACGACTATCTGGATCTGCACCGCAGTAATCCGGATCTCGACATTCAGATGTTGCCGGTTTCGGTGATGTTCGGCCGCTCTCCGGGGCGCGAAGGTCACGGCACCCCGCATCTGCGTCTGCTGAACGGCGTGCAGAAATTCTTCGCCGTGCTGTGGCTCGGCCGCGACAGCTTTGTCCGTTTCTCCAATACCGTTTCGCTGCGCCGCATGGCCACCGAGCACGGTACGGACAAAATCATTGCGCAGAAACTGGCTCGCGTAGCACGCATGCACTTCTCGCGTCAGCGTCTGGCCGCCGTCGGCCCAAGCCTGCCGGCCCGTCAGGACCTGTTCAACAAACTGCTGGCCTCCAAGGCGATCGAAAAAGCGGTCGAAGACGAAGCACGCAGCAAGAAAATCTCCCACGAAAAAGCCCAGCAGAACGCCATTGCGCTGATGGAAGAGATCGCTGCCGACTTCTCTTACGAGACGGTGCGCCTTTCCGATCGCGTGCTGAGCTGGACCTGGAACCGACTGTATCAAGGCATCAACGTCACTAACGCCGAACGCGTGCGTCAGTTGGCGCAGGACGGCCACGAGATTGTTTATGTGCCCTGCCACCGCAGCCACATGGACTACCTGTTGCTGTCCTACGTGCTGTATCACCAGGGTCTGGTCCCGCCGCACATTGCTGCCGGTATCAATCTCAACTTCTGGCCGGCCGGGCCGATCTTCCGTCGCCTGGGCGCTTTCTTTATTCGCCGTACTTTCAAAGGTAACAAGCTGTACTCGACGGTATTCCGTGAATACCTCGGCGAGCTGTTTACCCGCGGATACTCGGTGGAATACTTTGTTGAAGGCGGCCGTTCCCGAACCGGACGTTTGCTGGAGCCGAAGACCGGCACCCTGTCGATGACCATTCAGGCGATGCTGCGCGGCGGTAGCCGTCCTATCACCCTGGTGCCGATTTATATCGGGTACGAACACGTGATGGAAGTGGGTACCTACGCTAAAGAGTTGCGTGGCGCGACCAAGGAAAAAGAAAGCCTGCTGCAGATGCTGCGCGGCCTGCGTAAGCTGCGCAATCTCGGCCAGGGTTACGTCAACTTCGGCGACCCGCTGCCGTTGACCGCTTATCTGAACCAGAATGTGCCACAGTGGCGCGAATCCATTGACCCGATCGAAGCCCAGCGTCCAAGCTGGTTAACGCCGACGGTCAACGATTTGGCGGCCAAGATTATGGTGCGAATCAACAATGCCGCCGCCGCCAACGCCATGAACCTGTGTTCCACGGCGCTGCTGGCCTCACGCCAGCGCTCGCTGACCCGTGAGCAGTTGCTTGAGCAGTTGGAGTGCTATCTGCAACTGATGCGCAATGTGCCTTATGCCGGCGACGTTACCGTTCCAACCCAGACGCCGGATGAGCTGCTGGACCACGCGCTGAACATGAACAAGTTCGAGGTGGAGAAGGATAACATCGGCGATATCATCATCCTGCCGCGCGAGCAGGCGGTGTTGATGACCTATTACCGTAACAATATCCACCACCTGTTGGTTCTGCCGTCGCTGATCGCCACTATCGTGATGCACCACCGCCGGGTATCGCGCGCCGAACTGCTACGGCAGATTGGCCTGATTTACCCGATGCTGAAGGCTGAACTGTTCCTGCATAACGACAAGGAACAACTGCCGGAAGTGCTGCGACCGTTGATCGACGAAATGATCCGCCAGCAACTGATCTGCGACAAGGGTGACAGTCTGGTACTGAATCCAGCCCGCATCCGTCCACTACAGTTGTTGGCCGCCGGTGTCCGTGAAACGCTGCAGCGCTATGCCATCACCATGTCGATCCTCAGTGCCAACCCAAGCATCAACCGTGGGGCATTGGAGAAAGAGAGCCGCATTATGGCCCAGCGTCTGTCGGTGCTGCATGGCATCAACGCGCCGGAGTTCTTCGACAAGGCGGTGTTCTCCACCCTGGTGGCGACGCTGCGTGCAGAAGGCTACATCAATGACATCGGCGATGCAGTCCGTGAGCACACCATGGAGGTCTACAACATGCTGAGCGATTTGATTACCCCGGAAATCAAGCTGACCATCGAGAGCGTCAGTATGCCGGCGGAAACCAACGCGTTGCCGGAAACGGTCGCAGCGGAAGAGAAAGAAGACTAATCCATTGATACAAAATGAAAAGGCACCCTCGGGTGCCTTTTTTATTGCGGTGACGCCTTAACCCTGCCAGTAACTCAGCGCGATACCGATAAACAACACCAGCCCGACATAATTGTTATCCATGAACGCCTTGAAGCAGGCGTCACGCTCACGGCTGGCAATCTGTTTTTGCTGATGGATAAACAAGGCGCCCGCCAGCAACAACGACCAGTAAAAGGCCCCGCTCATCTGCGTCAGATAACCTACCCACAGCAGCAGCAGCAGCGTAGCGAACTGCAGCAAACCGACAATCAGCTTGTCGTAACGGCCAAACAAAATGGCGGTAGATTTAATGCCAATCTTCAGGTCATCGTCACGGTCAACCATGGCATACAGCGTGTCGTAAGCCACCGTCCAGCAAATATTGGCCAGCAGCAACACCCAGCAGCTCAATGGCAAGGATTCACTGACGGCGGCATAGGCCATCGGGATACCCCAGCCAAACGCCGCGCCAAGAACAAACTGCGGCAGATGAGTGACCCTTTTCATAAACGGATAGGCCCACGCCAGCGCCAGCGCCGCCAGTGACAGCCAGATGGTCATCGCATTGAGCGTCAGCACCAGCCCGAACGAGACGAGCACCAACACTACAAACAGCACCTTGGCTTCTTTCTCGCTCACCCGACCACTCGGCATTGGACGTCCGGCAGTACGCTTCACGTGGCCATCTACCGCGCGGTCGGCGTAATCATTCACCACACAACCGGCAGCACGCATCATGAAGACCCCAGCCACAAACACCACCAGGACAGACAGTGACGGCACGCCCTGTCCCGCTATCCAAAGTGCCCACAGCGTCGGCCACAGTAATAACAAGGTACCAATCGGTTTATTAATGCGCATCAGATGGCTATAAGCCTGCCATTTGCTTTGAATCACGCTTCCTTCCAAGGTCTTTTCTCTCCTCATCATTCGGCAACCGAACTTCCTGTCGCGTACAGCGGTGAAGCCGGTAAAAACAGTTCGGTCAGCAACAGCGGTTTACCCGCCAGCCGCAGGCGGGAACGGCGCGCCCACAGGGCATCTTGCCGACCAATATGAATGTAATCGCGAGTCAGTTCATCGCTGCTGAACAGATAGCGGCCCAGTGGCAAGGTGCCCAAATCAACCAGCGCCAGATCAGGGCCGGTCAGCGTTTCCAGCGGGATCACCGTGCGCCCCAATAGCCAGGGCTGGTTGTCGCCCAACAGCACAACTTCACGCAGCCAATAGCGCGGACTGTCCGGCAGGTGTTCTGCCTCTTCCCCCAGTTGGTCGCGGGTAACAAAACATTCGCGCTGTGGTTCGACGTGCACCCGCCCACAGTGGCGTTCAAAGCGGCGCGTCATAGATCCTGGCTCCATCAACCAGTCGCTGACGGCGGCGGGTGCCGGAGGATGTTGCGCGGATAACCACTCCAACGGCGGTAGGATCGAATCCCTCTTGCCTGACATTGTTCTACTCCATGCCTGACGCCGCGCCCTGCGGCTGTGCCAGACCAGACAATCTGTTAACAGGCGCCCATTGTAACGCAGAAATTCAAAAGCGGCAGGCTGATTCGAGGGATGCCGCACGGCAAAACTCACACCTTAAGAACACCGCCTTGTCATCTTTCTGCCATCTGTTTTCTTTACCTTCATTCTCCGGCGCGATGGGGATTGTGTGATCCTCAGCAAAATTTCACCTCTGCAGCATTGTTTTATCTACGCGCGTAGATACCCTTGTACTGCAGCGTTGAATCGCCATCAGTCCAAAACTTTGTCAGCAAACCTTCTTGCCGACACCAGGGAAACCATCTTTACCGCGATCACGCTACAGGTGTGGCGCAGACTAAAAGAGGATATCAATGCCATGAGCGAAACAACGCTTGCAACCCCACAGGCCATCGACGAAACCTTGGCGGCCGATGAACGTTTGACCACCAAAGAAGGGCGCGGTCAATTCTGGCGCGCCACTTTCTCGTGCTGGCTCGGCACGGCGATGGAATATGTCGATTTCGCCCTGTATGGCCTGGCAGCCGGCATGGTGTTCGGCGACGTGTTCTTCCCCGAAGCCACCCCGATGGTGGCGTTGCTGGCCAGCTTTGCCACCTACTCCGTCGGTTTTATTGCCCGGCCTATCGGCGCGTTGGTTTTCGGCTGGATTGGCGACCGTAAGGGCCGCCGCGTGGTGCTGCTCACCACGGTAGCACTGATGGGCGTCTCTACCACCTTGATTGGGCTGATCCCCTCCTACGCCCAAATCGGCGTCTGGGCCCCCATTTGTCTGGTGATCCTGCGTTTTGCTCAGGGCTTCGGGGCCGGGGCCGAGCTTTCCGGTGGCGCAGTGATGCTGGCAGAATACGCACCGGCCAAACGCCGTGGTCTGGTCGCTTCGATCATTGCGATCGGCTCCAACAGCGGTACTCTGCTGGCCTCGTTGGTCTGGTTGCTGGTGTTGCAGTTGGACAAGGCAGATTTGATCGCCTGGGGCTGGCGTATTCCGTTCCTCGCCAGCATCCTGATCGCCGGGGGCGCTCTGTACCTGCGCCGTCACGTGCGCGAAACCCCGGTATTTGAACGCGAACTGCAGCAAAACCGTCAGCGCATGCTGGACAACACGCCCGTGGCAGCGGATAACCGCAGCTACCTGCAACGCACCAAAGCCTTCTGGATCATGCTCGGCCTGCGTATTGGCGAAAATGGCCCGTCCTATCTGTGCCAGGGTTTTATCGTGGGTTACGTCGCCAAGGTGCTGATGGTGGACAAGTCGGTGCCGGCACTGGCGGTGATGATCGCCTCACTGTGCGGTTTTCTGGTGATCCCGCTGGCGGGTTGGCTTTCTGACCGCTTCGGCCGCCGCGTCACCTACCGTTGGTTCTGTCTGTTGCTGGTGCTGTACGCCTTCCCGGCCTTCTGGCTGCTCGACAGCCGTGAGCCGGCGATAGTGATTTCGGTGATTGTAGTCGGCATGTGCATCGCATCCCTGGGCATTTTTGGCGTGCAGGCGGCCTATGGCGTGGAACTGTTCGGCGTCAAAAACCGCTACTCAAAAATGGCTTTCGCCAAAGAACTGGGGTCGATCCTCTCCGGCGGGACCGCACCGCTGATCGCGACCGCGCTGCTGGCCGGTTTCGGTCACTGGTGGCCTGTCGCCTGCTATTTTGTTGTAATGGCAGGCATTGGCTTAATCACCACCTTCTTTGCACCGGAAACCCGCGGCCGCGATCTTAATCTGCCGCAGGACGCGGTGTAATCAGGGCGTACAGGAACCCAACTTGGATAATCAATCCGCGCGGCGCATCACCCGCGCCGACGTCGCCCGCGTAGCGGGCACCTCGGTCGCGGTAGTCAGCTATGTGATCAACAACGGCCCGCGCCCGGTGGCAGAAGCCACCCGTCTGCGGGTGCTGGCGGCGATCGAGCAAACCGGTTACCGGCCGAACGACATCGCCCGGGCGCTGGCTTCCGGCAATACCCTGACTTATGGATTAGTGGTTCCCGATATCTCCAACCCGTTTTTTGCCGCAATGGCGCGAGCATTACAGCGCGAGGCCTTCAATCATGGCCGTGTGCTGCTGTTGGGTGACGCCGGCGACGACCGCCAGCACGAGCACGACTTGATTAACCACCTGCTACGCCGTCAGGTTGACGGCCTGCTGTATACCAGCGTCGATCGCCATCCCTGGTTTGATCTGATCCGCCATTCCGGCACTCCCTGCGTGATGATCGACACCATCGACCGCCATGCCGGCATCAGTGCCATCCGCGTTAATGAACGCGACGCCGCCTGTCAGGCCACCCGCCATCTGTTGCAGCACGGCTACCGGGAGCTCGGCATTTTTGTGGGCCCGCTGACCATGCTCAACGCACAAGATCGCCTGAGCGGCTGGCGTGACGCGCTGATTGAGGCGGGTATTACGCCGCGTGAAGAATGGATTTTTGAAGCCCCCTATACCCGCCAGGGCGGCTATCAGGCCAGCCAGAAAATGCTGCAAGGCCCCCGCCCACGCGCCATATTCACCTCCAATGAGCAGCAGGCACTCGGCTGTCTGTCAGCGCTGGCGGAACATCAGCTGCGGGTGCCGGACGATCTGGCTATCATTTGCTTTAACGGCACCCAGCAATCCGAATTCAGCGTGCCGCCGCTCAGCGCGGTCGAACAGCCGATCGACGCCATGGCCAGAAAAGCCATCGCCATGCTGGCCGCCGGTACTTCGCAGCCGGAGCTACACGAATTCACCTTCCAGTTGCATATCCGCCGATCGTGCGGCTGCTAGTTTATTGACTCAGGTAACCGCTATGCGTTTGATTATTGATTGCGATCCCGGCAACGGCATTCCCGGTGCCAACGTTGACGACGGGCTGGCCCTGGCCCTGGCGCTGGCGGCCAAACCTCAGCTCTCACTGGAGCTTGTCAGCATCGTGGCCGGCAATACGCCGCGCGACGTCGGCTTTGCCGTGGCCAGCCATCTGTTGCAGCAAACCGGTTATCAGGTGCCGGTGGTGGCAGGCGCAACGCGAGCATTGAACGAAGCGCCAGAACCCTGGCGCACTCATCTGGATCGGGCGATTACCGATCCGCAGTTAGCCGCACTGTGGCGTAATACGCCTTATCCGCAAGCCACCACAATACCCGCACCCAACGCCGCCGTAGCGATCGGGGAGTTGATCTGCAATCACCCCGGCGAGATCACCCTGGCGGCAATCGGCCCGCTGACCAACGTCGCCCATGCCCTGCAGCTGTACCCGCAGATGGCGCAGGCGGTGAAGGAAATCGTGATTATGGGTGGGGTGTTCAACGTAGAAGGCTACATCAAGGACACCAATTTCGGCCTGGATCCGGAGGCCGCCCGGCAGGTGCTGACCAGCGGTGCCAATATCACGCTCGCCCCGCTGGACGTCACCACGCAAACCATGCTGACTCAGGCCGATCTGATAAAGATGACTCAGCCGGACACGCCGCTGTGCCGCTACCTGCGAACCACCACTCAGCCCTGGATCGACTACTCCCGCCATACCCGCCATCTGCCGGGCTGCTGGATCCATGACGCACTGGTGATTGCCTGGTTGCTGGAGCCGCAGTTGGTCAGCACGGAAGAGTATTTTGTCGATGTAGCGCTGGAAGGTGCCATGACGCGCGGCAGCTCTCGTCGCTGGCGACCGCAAAGTTTGCGCCTGACGGTCGGCATGCCGGAAGCCGAAGGTCGGCCGGTGCGGATAATGCAGCAGGTGGATAATGCTCGCCTGCTGGCGCTGATCGGTGAAACGCTGGCCCGCGAATGAAAAAAGGTGCGCCGGGGCGCACCAATCATCAAGCCAGCATCGGCAGCGTCGGGTACTACCCCTTGCCTTTCACGCTGCCAATAAACGTTTTACGCGCTGTGGTGGAACCCAGTTTTTCAGCCTCATTCATCAGTTTCAGCGCTTTATCGATATCCCCCGCCTTCACCGCCTGTTTGATGCCGTTGTTAAAGTAAGTTTCGGTGTCATTCAACATCGGTTCTGCCGGTTTGGCTGGAGCCGGTGCCGGAGTCGGTGCTGCAGCAACCGCCGCGGTTGATCCCACTACCACTGGCGTCGCCGCCGGTGCCGGTTGCAGCATGCCAATCATGATATTGCCGCTGCCCTGTTCTGCAGTGACCTTCAGTTTGATGGTGCCGCTGGTGCTGTGGCTGGCGATCGGATCCGGAATATCCGGCGCCGCGTTGCCCACACCGGCAGCGTAGGCCTTGGCCGGGTTAGTCAATTGAGTGGTTTTCGCCAGATCCTGACGGGTGGTGTACACCAGCAAATAAATCTGCTTTTGACCAAGCGCCGGGGTCAGTTTCAGCGTGCCCTCAAGGCGATCGGACGACATCGCACCCGGTGGCTGATAAGGGAAATAGCTGCTCGGGTAATAGGCTGCCGGGCGCAGGTGTTCATCCAGTACCAATACGCTCGGTGCGTAAATTGAGTTGTTCTTGCTGATGCTGCTCAGTGTGACTTCCAGCGAACCGCGATCGGCCGGCAGCGTATAGGCGGCGATAGCGCCCTGAATATCACCCTGATTAATTTGCGGGCTGACATTATCGAGTTTCACATCCTGGCTGACCGGCGGCACCAGCGGTTGCCATGGCAAACTTTGCAGCGTGGCAGTGCTAATGGCCGGAGCAACGGAAACATTGGCTGGCGTATCGGCATTGGCCACCAGTGGCGCACCAACGGTAAGAGCCAGTGACAGGCAGAGTGACAGCAGATTCTTTTTCATTGTTATACCCCAAGCTAACCGACGTGGCTCAGGCAAGAGAGACGATGTCGGCGAATACAGGTTGGGGAGAGCACCTGGCTCCCCCCGTTATCTCATTACCACCAGATTTCCATCTGGGCGCCGAAGGTGACTTCATCGTCATTGCCACGGCTGAAGGTGTGCATACTGGTGTCGTTATAGGCGGTACCGGCATTCAGACCCGGAGTGCCCTCTGCATCGCTGGCAGTAGCGTAACCCCATTTCTCATCCCACTTGGCGTAGGTCGCAAATACACGGATAGCCGGACGTGACCAGATGCTGTTGCCCGCCTGCCACTGCTGCGCCAGGGTGACCTTGTACTGACCGTTGCGATCGCCGGTACGCTGGGATTTCACGTTGTCGTAACCGGCTTCCAGCAGGGTGCTCATGATAGGCGTCCATTTGTACATTGGGCGCACGCCCACGGTGTACCAGGTGGTGCCGTTGTTGTTGTCGCGATCGATGTCCTGGAACATGGCGACATACATCATCGCCCATTGGTCGTTGAAGTCGATGGCACCGTGATCCAGCACGCGGATCATCTTGCCATTGTTGTCGATAGTGGCGCCCTGGCTACGACCATTGTTCTGTGAGGTCATAGAGTCGGTGGCATATTGCAGTACAAACTTGTTGTAGCCAGTCAGGATGCTCTGGGTATGTTCCGCAGTCACCAACCAGCCGTCTTTGCTGGCGCCATCGGCCAGGCTATAACCATCTTGTGCATTAGCACGGCCGTAGTCCAGACCCAGCTCCAGGGTACCGCCCGGGTTCAATTCCAGACCGGCAAGGCGCACGTCAAAGGTATCGTTGACGGTTGGGCGCTGCTTCCATTCATTATCCAGATAACCGTAAGAGCCACCGGATTCGGAGTTGCGGGTCACGGCGGCAGACAGCTTGCCGAAGCCCAGATCGATGTTTTCCAGACCGGCGCCCGGACCGGAGATATCCCAGTAGTAGAAGTCAATCATGTGAACATCATGACGCTGATAGAAGCGCTTACCGGCCCACATATTGGCACCCGGCAGCCATTCGATCAGGTTTTTACCCTGCACGTTCACTTCACGGAAGCCTGGCGTCACGTCTTCCCAGTCGGAGCGTTGTGAAACCGAGTAAGCCAGGTTGGTATCGAAGTAGAAGCTTTTGTCGCCCTCTTTCCACACTTCCTGACCCAGCTTCAGTTCGGCGTAGGTTTCACATTCGTTACCGAGACGGTATTTGCTGTCGGCGCCGGTGGCCTTGAAGCACTGTTGCTCACCGCCACTGCCGGTCCAGCCGATGCCGGAACGGGCATAGCCTTTAAAATCAAGGGCCATGGCCTGAGTGGTGAGAACACCAGCGGCGATTGCCAGTGCCAGAGGAAGTTTGCGCAAGATAGTCATCATTATTCTCCTGTTATACAGACTGTGATGCTTTAAACGCCCGGCTCCTGGTGCAGCCGTTTACATGCCGTACCGTCTTCACGGAACAAATGGCAGCGGTGAGGCGGCAGGCCGATGGCGAATGTTGCACCTTCTTCTACCAGCACCACGTCGTTCTGGCGGTAAACCAGGTTTTGACGAATTGCCGGGATTTGGATGTGGATTTGCGTCTCGTTGCCGAGTTGCTCCACCACCTGTACGTCACCGGTCAGCCGAATTTCAGAGGCATCACCAGGCAACAGATGTTCCGGGCGAATGCCCAGTGACATATTCGAGCCGGCCTGCACCTGCGTGCCTTCCACCGGTAACCACACCAGTTGGTTGTTAGGCAGTTCGACCTGGACCTGCTGAGGCTCTACGGCGGTCACTTTGACCGGCAGGAAGTTCATTTTCGGCGATCCGATAAAGCCGGCGACAAAGCGGTTGGCAGGATAGTGGTACAGCTCCAACGGTTTACCGATCTGAGCGACGCGTCCGGCATCCAGCACCACGATTTTGTCGGCCAGCGTCATCGCTTCGACCTGATCGTGGGTGACGTAAATCATGGTGCGCTGCAGGCGCTTGTGCAGACGGGAGATCTCAATGCGCATCTGCACCCGCAGCGCGGCGTCGAGGTTGGACAACGGTTCGTCGAGCAGGAACACGTCCGGCTCCGCCACCAGCGTACGACCGATCGCCACCCGCTGACGCTGCCCACCGGACAGCGCTTTCGGCCGCCGGTCGAGCAGGTGAGCCAGTTGCAGCACTTCCGATACCTGATTGACCCGCTGATTGATTTCCGCTTTTTTAGCCCCCGCCAGCTTCAGGCCGAACGACATGTTGTCGGCCACCGACAGGTGCGGATACAGTGCGTAAGACTGGAATACCATGCCGATGCCGCGCTCGGACGGCGGCACCTCATTCATCCGTTTATCGCCGATCATCAGCTCACCGGAGGTGATGTCCTCCAGCCCGGCGATCATGCGCAGCAGCGTCGATTTGCCGCAGCCCGATGGCCCGACAAACACCACAAATTCACCGTCGTTGATCGTCAGATTGACGTCTTTGGAAATCACCGTTTCGCCGAAAGCCTTATAAACGCTGCGCAATGTGACGCTAGCCATGCGTTACTCCCCTGCTTTCGCAGTTAACATTTCGTGTAAAAATGGCGGACGCAAAACCCGCCAAAACCCATTGATGACCCTCTTGCTGCGCACCGTGCTGCCAAGCCAGTGGCAAGGTCGCCTCAGACGGTGCGGCCGCCTGAGTATAAGGCTGCAGGTTAATCAGCGCTTCAAGGCATTGATCCTGATGGGTAATAAGTAATCTAACGATACCATTACTCTGGCTGACCGCGCTCAGTTCCCCCTGCTGGATCACCGCCAAGCGGCGCAGCGACAGCAAGGACTGGCAGTAACGCAAGGTGGATTGGTGGTCATGCTGTTGGCGGCTGATAGCCAGCGCGCGATGCTCAATCGCCACCTGCTGATACCAGTGGATTTCACCGGCGGTCACTTGCTCAGGGGCTTCATGCCATGGCATCGGCGTTTGCGCGCCGAGCGGATCCTGCAGGCCGGCGGCGTGCGGCAAGCCCAATTCTTCCCCCTGATACAGGCAAATGGGTGCGGGCAGCATTGCCAGCAGCGTCAAAAAGGCATCGGCGGAGCGCAAGTTGCCCTGCCCCCAGTGGCTGACCACCCGAGGCTGGTCGGCATCACCGGTGCTCCACAGGCTTTCTGCCAACGTGGTGCGGCGAGCATTCAACACCTCAACCAGCCTCTCCACGCTGAAGGGCACGACCTCCAACGCCAGTGGGCTGCGCAGATACTGTTGCGCAGCAGCGGCGCGACGAATGTGGTTTGGCCCGTCGCAGTACCACAGGGCCAAACCCTGGGCAGCGACCGCCGCCGCCTCTTGGGCCGCCAAGCCCTGCGGCAACACCAGGCCGTCAATCGACAGCGTGCTCAGGTAGGGCAACGCCGCAATCATGCCGTGGGTGTCACCCACGCCATCCCCGTTTCCATCGCGGAAACTGACCGGATGGATCCGGTACAGGGTGGGCTGAGTGGCGGTAGGCATTGGCGACATAAATCCGGTTCCCTGCTGCTCGTGGCGATGAAAATCAATGTGGCCGATAGTGCGGTAAACCCCACAAAGGGTAATCATCCGTAACAGGATTTTTCATGGGGGAGGAGATGGGAGGATGAGAGAACGACCGCGGCGGTGAGAAGTTCCACGCTTAAGACAAATCTGTGATCTGCCTGGCAAAAATCGTCCCCCTATTTTGTGTCTGACGCCACAGAATAGAGAGCAATGTTAACTGGATCACACTACACAGACGTGGGGCGTAGAGGGGGGGAGGATGAGAATGTGTCGCTTTGTGACCCACTATTACCGCGAAACCTCTCTCCTTGATTTACGTGCCCATAAAAAAGAAGGATTGGATTATGACTCGCAGCTTTACCACCGCCCGCACACTGGTGCTTTCGGCTCTGACCACCCTGGTGCTTTCCTCTTCCGCCTTCGCCAAGATCGAGGAAGGGAAACTGGTTATCTGGATCAACGGCGATAAAGGCTATAACGGCCTGGCCGAGGTCGGCAAAAAGTTTGAGAAAGACACCGGTATCAAAGTCACTATTGAGCACCCGGACAAGCTGGAAGAGAAATACCCGCAGGTTGCCGCCACCGGCGACGGCCCGGATATTATTTTCTGGGCTCATGACCGCTTTGGCGGCTACGCGCAGTCGGGCCTGCTGGCCGAGATCCATCCTTCCAAAGCCTTCCAGGACAAACTGTTCCCCTTCACCTGGGACGCGGTGCGCTACGACGGCAAGCTGATCGGCTACCCGATTGCAGTGGAAGCGCTGTCGTTGATTTATAACAAAGACCTGATCAAACAGGCGCCAAAAACCTGGGAAGAGATCCCGGCTCTGGACAAAGAACTGCGCGCCAAAGGTAAAAGCGCCATCATGTGGAACCTGCAAGAACCCTACTTCACCTGGCCGATTATCGCTGCCGACGGCGGTTACGCCTTCAAGTATGAGAACGGCAAGTACAACATCAAAGACGTGGGCGTCGCCAATGCCGGTTCGCAGGCAGGCCTGCAGTTCATCGTCGATCTGGTGAAAAACAAACACATCAACGCCGATACCGATTACTCGATTGCCGAAGCCGCGTTCAATAAAGGCCAGACCGCGATGACCATCAATGGTCCATGGGCCTGGTCAAACATCGAACAAAGCAAAATCAACTACGGCGTGACCCTGCTGCCGACCTTTAAAGGCAAGCCTTCCAAACCCTTCGTCGGCGTACTGACCGCCGGGATCAACGCCGCCAGCCCGAACAAAGAACTGGCGACCGAATTTCTGGAAAACTACCTGCTGACCAACGAAGGGCTGGCGGACGTCAACAAAGACAAACCGCTGGGCGCGGTGGCGCTGAAGTCTTATCAGGAACAACTGGCGAAAGATCCGAAGATTGCCGCCACCATGGAGAACTCCCAGAACGGCGAAATCATGCCTAACATCCCGCAGATGAGCGCCTTCTGGTATGCCGAACGCAGTGCGGTGATCAACGCCGTCAGCGGTCGCCAGACGGTGAAGGCCGCGCTGGATGACGTACAGACCCGTATCACCAAGTAACACACTATGTTGTGCGGGGTGCAGACAGGCACCCCGCTGTGGCTTCACAGAAAGGAACGCCCTATGCAATTAGCTCACGCCGGTTCACCTGCGCGCAAAAAGTCGAAGTGGTGGCAGAGTGACATACTGAAATGGCTGGTTATCGGCCTGTTCAGCCTGGTTACCTGCTATCTGATTGTGTTGATGTATGCACAGGGTGAATACCTGTTTGCCATTCTGACGCTGATCCTGGTCAGCGCCGGGCTTTACGTCTTCGCCAACCGCCGCGCCTACGCCTGGCGCTACGTTTACCCTGGCATCGCCGGCATGGGGCTGTTTGTCCTGTTTCCGCTGATTTGCACCATCGCCATCGCCTTTACCAACTACAGCAGCACCAATCAGCTCACCTTTGAGCGCGCCCAGTCGGTGCTGATGCAGCGTCAATTCCAGACCGGCAAGACCTTTACCTTCGGCCTGTATCCGGCGGAAAACCAACGCTGGCTTTTGCAGCTAACCCACCCGGACAGCGGCCAACAGCTGATTTCCCAGCCTTTCAGCTTTGATGCCAACGCACCGCAAACGCTGAAGCTGGTCGAAGAAAGCGCCGAACCGGCAGGCGAACGCGCCACGCTGCGGGTAATCACTCAAAACCGTCAGGCACTGAGCCAACTGGTAGCACAGTTACCGGACGGGGGCGAGTTGCGCATGAGTTCCCTGCGCCAGTTTTCTGGTACCAGTCCGCTTTACGCTCTGGATAAGGACAGCAATGCGCTGACCGACCAACAGACCCATATTCAATATCGCCCCAACCCGGAGATTGGCTTTTATCAGGCGGTGAATGCCGACGGTAACTGGGCCAAAGAAACGCTAAGTCCGGGCTACACCGTTACCATTGGCGGAAAAAACTTCCTGCGTGTGTTGCAGGACGAAGGTATCAAGAAGCCATTCGTGTCGATCTTTATCTGGACCATCGTGTTCTCGGTGATGACCGTGATCCTCACCGTAGCGGTAGGCATGGTGCTGGCCTGCGTGGTGCAGTGGGAAGCGCTGAAAGGCAAGGCTGTCTATCGCGTGATGCTGATATTGCCCTACGCGGTGCCGTCGTTTATTTCGATTCTGATTTTCAAGGGGTTGTTCAACCAAAGCTTCGGTGAAATCAACATGATGCTCAGCCATCTGTTCGGTATCAAACCGGCCTGGTTCAGCGATCCTGTCACCGCCAAAAGCATGATTTTGATCGTCAATACCTGGCTGGGTTACCCGTACATGATGATCCTGTGCATGGGGCTGCTGAAAGCCATCCCGGACGACCTGTACGAGGCTTCGGCGATGGACGGAGCGACCCCGATGCAGAACTTTTTCCGCATCACTCTGCCGCTGCTGATTAAACCGCTGACGCCGCTGATGATTGCCAGCTTCGCCTTCAACTTTAATAACTTCGTGCTGATCCAACTGTTGACCAACGGCGGGCCGGACATGATCGGTACCACCACGCCGGCCGGTTATACCGACCTGCTGGTCAGCTACACCTACCGCATCGCCTTTGAAGGCGGCGGCGGACAGGACTTCGGGCTGGCGGCAGCAATTGCCACACTGATCTTCCTGCTGGTAGGCGCTCTGGCGATCCTGAATCTGAAAGCCAGCAAGATGAACTTCGACTAGGGAGAAAAATAATGGCTATGGTCCAACCCAAATCCCAGCGTCTGCGTCTGTGGATAACCCATGCTCTGATGCTGTGCTTTATCGCCCTGATCATGTTCCCGCTGCTGATGGTGGTCACTATCTCACTGCGATCTGGCAACTTCGCCACCGGCAGCCTGATACCGGAACAAATTTCCTGGGATCACTGGCGGTTGGCGCTCGGCATGAGCGTGACGCACGCCGATGGCAGCGTCACTCCACCGCCGTTCCCGGTCCTGCTGTGGCTATGGAACTCGATCAAGATCGCAGTGATCACCGCCATTGGCATCGTCACGCTGTCTACCACCTGTGCCTATGCTTTTGCCCGCATGCGTTTTCGCGGTAAAAGCACCCTGCTGAAAAGCATGCTGATTTTCCAGATGTTCCCGGCGGTATTGTCACTGGTGGCGCTGTACGCCCTGTTCGATCGCCTGGGCCAGTACATTCCGTTTATCGGCCTGAACACCCACGGCGGGGTCATTTTCGCCTATATGGGCGGCATCGCGCTGCACGTCTGGACCATCAAGGGCTATTTCGAAACCATCGATAACTCTCTGGAGGAGGCGGCGGCACTGGACGGCGCCAGCCCGTGGCAGGCTTTCCGTTTGGTGCTGTTGCCGCTGTCGGTACCGATTCTGGCGGTGGTGTTTATTCTGTCGTTTATCGCCGCCATCACCGAGGTGCCGGTAGCTTCACTGCTGTTGCGCGACGTCAACAGCTATACGCTGGCGGTTGGGATGCAGCAATATCTGAACCCGCAGAACTATTTGTGGGGCGATTTTGCCGCTGCGGCGGTGCTGTCTGCGATTCCGATTACCGCCGTCTTCCTGCTGGCGCAGCGCTGGCTGGTCGGTGGCCTGACGGCTGGTGGAGTGAAAGGTTAGTTTTTCTCGGGCTCAACATGTGGAGCCCCTACAGCGCTTGATGTACTTCAGTTCTTTCCGATCAATACCTGTGTCTTCGGCGGCCCCTACGGGCCGCCATTTTTATGTCATTTATTCTCGTTTTAAGCGGTCGGTATTCGCCAGATACAGCGTCACCACCAGTAACAGTATCGCGGCAGAATAAATTAACGTGTCTATTGGGTTTTCATGATCCACTATGATCAAACGAATAATCGCGGTAATGCCGATATAAATAAAGTAGCGCAGCGGGAAGTGATAACCCGATTCAAAATACTTCACAATCAAAGCGATAAACTCAAAGTAGAGAAAGTAAATCACTATCCCTTCAATCAGCAAATAGGACGTCGATTCCTCGTTGTTTACAAATAAGACTTTCGCCAAATGAATGGTTTCTTTCACCAAAAAGACGATCAGGATCGCCGCCAGCAGCAACAGTCCGACGTTCAACACCCGTTGTAACCCTTTGGCGATCATCACCGAGCGGGAGGTTTTTGCCATAAATATTCCCCATCAATACCACTATAATTATTCGCGCATCCTAACATAGGCATTATCTTAAAAATTAACATCTGCGTGAAACTTAAAAAAAATAAATATTATTCAATTAGTTACATTTTAATGTTTCATATGGATATATTTGTAGCAAATTGAAATGTCCACTATGATGGGTCATAGATCTTTACATAAAACAAACAACTCGAATTAACAAGGGAATATTTATGCGCGCTAAACTTAACGGACTGGTCGCCGCAGGCCTGTTTACCTGTGCATTGAGCGGCCATGCCAGCGGATTGGTAACCCCTGATAATGACCTGCGTAATGACCTCGCCTGGCTGTCTGACCGTGGCGTCATCAACGTCAGCCTGTCTACCTGGCCACTGAGTCAGGAAGAAATCAGCTCCGTAATTTCACAGGCCAAACCGGTAACCAATACCGAGAAAAACGTTCTCGACCGCGTTCAACGTCGCGTCGGTGACTTAAAAGCCAATATTCGCGTCAGCGGCTATGCAGCCACCGACAAACCGGGCACGCCGCAGGGTTTCGGCCAGAACCAATATGCTGACCAAAGTCTGACTATCGGTGCCGGTGCCAACGGCGAGTTCTGGGACGTACGCGTTCAAGGCTCAGTCGAGGGCGATCAACGCGTCAGCGACGGCTCCAAATTCAACCTGAATGGCTCCTATGGCGCAGTTAAAGTCTGGAACCAATGGTTGTCCTTCGGTGAGGTGTCCCAATGGTGGGGCCCGGGCTATGATGGCAGCCTGATCCGTTCCGACGCCGCACGTCCGGTAGCCGGTTTTATGCTGCAGCGCGCCGACCAATCGCCGTTTGAAACCCCATGGCTTTCATGGATTGGCCGTTGGCAGTACCAGCTTACCGCCGGCCAGCTGTCGCAATACACTGCCGTGCCTGATACCAAACTGATTGGCGGTCGTTTTACCATGATGCCGACCAACTTCCTTGAGCTGGGCGCTTCACGCGTCATGATGTGGGGTGGCGATGGCCGTCCGCACTCCTGGAGTTCGTTCTGGGACGGTGTGACCGGCAACGACAACACCGGCGACCCGAAAAACGATCCGGGTAACCAGCTTGGCGGGTTTGACTTCAAGCTGAAAATGCAGCCGCTGATTGGTCTGCCGGTCAGCTTCTACGGCCAAATCACCGGTGAAGATGAAGCCGGCATGTTGCCGTCGCACAATGCCTATCTTTTAGGTCTGGAAGGCCACCCGGAATGGGGCCCAACCACCATCAACTGGCACATTGAGGGCACTGATACTCGCTCCAACGGCAATGCCAACAACGTTATGTACAATCACTACATTTACAAAGGCGGCTACTACCAGCAAGGCTACCCACTGGGTCATGCAATGGGTGGCGACGGGCAAATGCTGTCCGGCCGAGTAGAAATGGTGTTGGATGATGGTCAGCGTTGGAGCACCCGCCTGGTGTACGCCAAAGTGAACCCAAATAATCAGTCTATCAACCATGCATTCCCGAAATCCGACACGCTGAAAGGCATTCAGTTGGGCTGGGGCTACAACTTCGACTCGCAGGTCAAGTTCGATACCAGCCTGTGGTACACCGATAACAACGCCAGCACCGCCGATGACGTGGGCGCAGGCATCAGTTTCGAAGTGCCAATCAATCTGTAATCATTCAGATGTAAAAAAACCCGCCGCGGCGGGTTTTTTATTGGCATCAATTCGGGGTAGTGCTTAACGCCATTCTTTAAAGCGGTTGATCAGCGCATTGGTTGAGCTGTCATGGCTGCTGACCGCTTCGTCACCCGCCAGTTCCGGCAGAATGCGGTTAGCCAGCTGTTTGCCCAGCTCCACGCCCCACTGGTCGAAGGTGAAGATGTTCAGGATCGCGCCCTGGGTGAAGATCTTGTGTTCATACAGGGCAATCAGGCTGCCCAGGCTGAACGGGGTGATCTCACGCAGCAGGATGGAATTGGTCGGACGGTTGCCTTCAAACACCTTGAACGGCGCCACATGCTTGACCTCTTCCGGCGTTTTGCCCTGCGCGGCAAACTCGGCCTCTACCACTTCCAGCGATTTACCGAACGCCAGCGCTTCGGTCTGTGCGAAGAAGTTCGACAACAGTTTGGCGTGGTGGTCGCTCAGCGGGTTGTGGCTGATGGCCGGTGCGATAAAGTCGCAAGGCACCAGTTTGGTCCCCTGATGGATCAACTGGTAAAACGCGTGTTGACCGTTGGTGCCTGGCTCACCCCAGATGATCGGGCCGGTCTGGTAATCCACCGGGTTGCCGTTGCGATCGACATACTTACCGTTGGATTCCATGTTGCCCTGCTGGAAGTAAGCAGCAAAACGATGCATGTACTGGTCGTAAGGCAGGATGGCTTCGGTTTCTGCACCGAAGAAATTGTTGTACCAGATACCAATCAGCGCCAGCAGCACCGGCAGGTTTTTCTCTGCCGGGGTTTGTGCGAAGTGTTGGTCCATCGCATGCGCGCCGCTCAGCAGCTGTTCAAAGTTATCAAAGCCCAGTGACAGGGCAATCGACAGGCCAATCGCCGACCACAGGGAATAACGACCGCCGACCCAGTCCCAGAATTCGAACATGTTGGCGGTATCGATACCGAACTCACCCACTGCCTTGCCGTTGGTCGACAGCGCCGCGAAATGCTTCGCTACGTGTTTTTGATCGCCGGCAGTGCTCAGGAACCAGTCGCGCGCACTGTGGGCGTTGGTCATGGTTTCCTGGGTGGTGAAGGTCTTGGACGCCACCAGGAACAGGGTGGTTTCCGGGTTCAGTGGCTGCAGCGTTTCGGCGATATGGGTGCCGTCAACGTTGGAGACAAAATGCATATTCAGGTGGTTTTTGTATGGGCGTAGCGCCTCGGTCGCCATATAAGGGCCGAGATCGGAACCGCCGATACCGATGTTCACCACGTCGGTAATGGCTTTGCCGGTGTAACCTTTCCAGTCACCGCCAATCACGCGGTCGCAGAACTGTTTCATTTTGGCCAGCACCGCGTTCACTTCCGGCATCACGTCTTTGCCGTCCACGATAATCGGGGTATTGCTGCGGTTGCGCAGAGCAACGTGCAGCACCGCACGGTCTTCGGTACGGTTGATTTTCTCACCGGCAAACATGGATTTGATCGCGCTTTGCAGATCGGTTTCTTTCGCCAGTGCCTGCAGCTTCTCCAGGGTCTCCGCGCTAATGCGGTTTTTAGAGTAGTCCACCAGCATCTGATCGTTGAAGGTGGCAGAGAACTTGGAGAAACGCTCTTTGTCCTGAGCAAACAGTGAGCTGATTTGGACGTCTTTCATCTGTTCGAAATGTTGCTGCAGGGCTTGCCAAGCAGCGGTTTGACTAGGATTGATATTTTTCATAGCAACACTCTTAGGCTTGAGAATAAAGATGACGTGGTTGTCCGATTGTAGCCTGTTCGACTGTGATTATGATCTCTTTTCTTGCGATAGGCGCTAACTGTCAAACGCCGCCGCATCGTTTCAGCTCTTCCCCTATACTTTTGGATAACAGCCTGTTATCAGGGTTAGTTAACTGTCACCAAACTGTGTCAGATTATCACCACGTCATTGACGTAATTAGGCGAAGGATGCGCGGCCAGCAGGCTGCGCTTTGAAACACGAAGGACATGACTATGGAATTATCTGCCCCGTTGATGTTAGTGGTTATTGGCTTGAGTTCACTGCTGGCGCAGTGGTTGGCCTGGCTGTTGCGCCTGCCGGCCATTCTGCCGCTGTTGGTGTTTGGCGTGGTGTTGGGGCCGGTGGTGCATCTGGTTCAACCGGACGCGCTGTTTGGCGATTTGCTGTTCCCACTGGTGTCGCTGTCGGTGGCCATTATTCTGTTCGAAGGCGCGCTGACGCTGCGGGTCGAGGAAATACGTGGCCTGGGTGGCGTGGTACGCAACCTGGTGACCATCGGCATGCTGATGACCTTCCTGGTGATTGGTGTGGCCTGCTGGTGGCTGCTGGACTTTCCCCCCGAACTGGCGGCGCTGATCGGCGCAGTCACCGTGGTCACCGGCCCAACGGTGATCGCCCCGCTGATGCGGGTAGTACGGCCCAACGCCAATATCAACCAGGTGCTGCGCTGGGAAGGGATAGTGATTGACCCGGTCGGCGCTATCTTCACCCTGCTGGTGTTTGAATTTATCGTCCTGAAACAGCATTCGGAGTCTTACACCCACCTGTTCTACACCCTGGGCATTACCGCCGCCGTCGGCCTGGTGGCCGGTGCGCTATTCGGTTACCTGTTGGGCCTGGCATTGCGCCGTGTTTGGCTCCCTCGCTACCTGCAAAACCTGGCGGTACTGGCAATTATGCTCACCGCTTTTGGCGTATCAAACGCCATTGCCGACGAGTCCGGCCTGCTGACCGTCACGGTGATGGGGATCTGGCTGGCCAATATGCGCGATGTCGATACCAGCGACATCCTGGCGTTTAAAGAAGAACTGTCGGCGATCCTGATTTCGGCGCTGTTTATCATTTTGGCGGCACGGCTTGATATCCAGGCACTGTGGAACATGGGCTGGCCGCTGCTGGGCCTGCTGTTGGTGGTGCAGTTTATCGCCCGGCCGCTGTGTATTGCGGTATCGACCTGGCGCTCCTCCCTGCACTGGCGCGATCGGCTGCTGCTGTGCTGGATCTCGCCGCGCGGTATCGTCGCTGCGGCGGTCAGTTCTCTGTTCGCCCTGACCTTGCAACGCAGCGGTTACCCAGGGGCCGATCGCCTGGTGACCGTCGTGTTCGCCGTGATCATCGGTACCGTGGTGCTGCAAAGCCTGACCAGTAGCCTGATGGCACGCTGGTTGCGGGTACAGCAGCAAAAACCACGCGGCGTGCTGATTGTCGGTGCCAACAGCGTGGCGCGCATGCTGGCGCAGGCGTTGATCAAAATGAATATCCCGGTGCTGGTCACCGACAGCAGTTGGGAATATTACCGCCAGGCACGCATGGAAGGCATCCCCGCTTATTATGGGCATGCTTACTCCGAACATGCCGAGAACTATCTTGATCTCAGCGATACCGCGCAGGTGTTGGCGCTGTCACCCAACCGCCATCAAAATGCGCTGGCGGTCTACCACTTCGGCCATATTTTTGGTGAGGGAAAGGTGTTTGCCATCCGCTCCGGCGCACCGTTGAAAGGCCGCGGCAACAGTGGGGAAAGCTCGCGCTTTCGTCGGCATGAAGTTTTATTTAATCAGGAAGCCACCTACGCCCGCTTGAGCAGTCTGATCGCCCATGGCGCCACCATCAAGGCCACCAAGCTGAACGAAAACTTTGGCTGGCTGGAATATATTGAAAAAAATCAGGGCATTATTCCGTTATTCAGCCAACGGGAGGACGGCGCACTGCACCCCATCGGAAACGGTTTCGTTCCGGCGATGCCCTGTACGCTGATTGCGCTGGTACAAGATGAAAATCCCTCAACGTCCGGACGTTGACAGCAGCGCGATTACCGGCTATTCCTAACAGCCTACTTGCGCACCCGGTGCGCAAGCCAGAAGAGGTGCGTCGCCCAGGTAGAGTGTCAGAGGAGCCGTTGTCCAATGACGACGCTTGAGGGGGAGCGACGCCGAGGTAAGGTGATGTGCGGCATTCATCGTATCGACTACAGGGGCTGAATCCCCTGAGTTGTCACCAGGGATTGTCCGTAGGGGCAATCAGCAAGGTGGGGCGCTTCTGGGTGTATCGTAGCTTTAACCTCTACGTCTGCCCCCTGCTTATCGCTCCTCCCTTGTGCCAAGGCTATGAAAAAAGCGCTCTCTGAATAGAGCCACCCTGACACGAGGTTTTTACATGAACCAAGCAGCACCCCAGAATTCCACCGTTGTCGCCAAATTCGGCGGCACCAGCGTTGCTGACTATGAAGCCATGAACCGCAGCGCCGACGTCGTACTCGCCAATCCGGACGTACGCCTGGTGGTCTTGTCCGCTTCTGCGGGCGTCACCAACCTGTTGGTGGCTCTGGCCGAAGGCAGCGATGCCGACAAACGCCATTTCCAGCTCGATGAAATCCGTCGCATCCAATACGCCATCCTTGATCGTCTCGACAATCCGGCGGTGGTGCGCGAAGAAATCGACCGCATGCTGGAAAACATCGCCATGCTGTCCGAAGCGGCATCGCTGGCAAATTCGGCGGCATTGACCGATGAACTGGTCAGCCATGGCGAGCTGATGTCTACCCTGCTGTTTGTGGAGATCCTGCGCGCTCGCCAGGTGCAGGCGGAATGGTTTGACGTACGTAAAGTGATGCACACCGATGATCACTTCGGGCGTGCCACACCAGACAGCGCAGCGCTGAGCCAATTAGCCCAATCGCTGCTCAAACCGCGTCTGCAAGAAGCGCTGGTGGTCACTCAGGGCTTTATCGGCAGCGAGCCGAAAGGCCGAACCACCACGCTGGGCCGTGGCGGCAGCGATTACACCGCCGCACTGCTGGGCGAAGCGCTGAGCGTTAGCCGGGTGGATATCTGGACCGACGTGCCGGGTATCTACACCACCGATCCACGCGTGGTTCCGGCGGCAAAACGCATTGACAGAATTACCTTCGAAGAAGCGGCAGAAATGGCGACCTTCGGTGCGAAAGTATTGCACCCGGCGACCCTGCTGCCGGCCGTGCGCTGCGATATTCCGGTGTTTGTCGGCTCAAGCAAGGATCCGGCCGCCGGGGGCACCCTGGTGTGTAATACCACCGAGAATCCGCCGCTGTTCCGCGCACTGGCACTGCGCCGCAAGCAAACCCTGCTGACACTGCACAGCCTCAACATGCTGCACGCACGCGGTTTCCTGGCCGAAGTGTTCAACACTCTGGCACGCCATAATGTCTCGGTGGATCTGATCACCACTTCTGAAGTCAGTATCGCACTAACCATGGACACCACCGGCTCTACCAACACCGGTGGCAGCCCGCTGACCACCTCGTTGCTGACCGACCTGTCATCACTGTGCCGGGTGGAAGTGGAAGAAAATCTGGCGCTGGTGGCGTTGATTGGCAACAAACTTTCCCAGGCCTGCGGCGTCGGCAAGGAAGTGTTTGGCGTGCTCGACCCGTTCAATATCCGCATGATTTGCTACGGCGCCAGCAGCTATAACCTGTGCTTCCTGGTGCCCGGCAACGACGCTGAGCAAGTGGTACGCACCCTGCATCACAATCTGTTCGAATAAACTATTATCATCCCTTGCGGGCGCAGCATGCTGCGCCCCTACATCTAAAAAATCAGTTCATAACCGTAGGAGTTCAGTCCGCTGAACTCGCAAAAAAACACAACTCCACCCCATCGTTCTATTTGGCTAAGGAAAACCTCATTCATGCTGGCAAAATTTACCCGATTATTCCCCCTGTGGGCGGTGCTGCTCGCCGTCGCCGCCTACTTCACCCCCACCAGCTTTACCGGTATCGGCCCCTACGTCAGCCCGCTGCTGATGTTGATCATGTTCGCCATGGGCGTCACGCTGCGGCTGGATGACTTCAAGCGCGTGCTGTCCCGGCCTGGCCCGGTAGCCGCCGGGATCTTTCTGCATTATCTGATCATGCCGCTGGCCGCCTGGCTGCTGGCGATGCTGTTCCATATGCCGCCTGATCTTTCCGCCGGCATGGTGTTGGTCGGCAGCGTGGCCAGCGGTACCGCCTCCAACGTCATGATCTATCTGGCTAAAGGCGATGTGGCGCTGTCGGTAACCATCTCGGCGGTTTCCACTCTGGTGGGCGTGTTCGCCACGCCGCTGCTGACCCGCTTATACGTCGATACCGAGATCAGCGTCGATGTGATGGGCATGCTGCTGAGCATTCTGCAGATCGTGGTGATCCCGATTGGTCTGGGGTTGATCGTCCATCACACCTTTACCAAAACCGTCAAACGCATCGAGCCTATTTTGCCGGCGCTGTCGATGGTGTGCATTTTGGCGATCATCAGTGCCGTGGTCGCAGGCAGCCAAAGCCATATCGCCTCGGTCGGGCTGGTGGTGATCATCGCGGTGATCCTGCATAACGCCATCGGGCTGCTGAGCGGTTACTGGGGCGGCAAGCTGTTTGGCTTTGACGAGTCCACCTGCCGTACGCTGGCGATTGAAGTCGGCATGCAGAACTCCGGACTGGCGGCAACGCTGGGCAAAATCTACTTCTCACCGCTGGCCGCGCTGCCGGGCGCCCTGTTCTCGGTGTGGCATAACCTGTCCGGTTCGCTGCTGGCGGGTTACTGGTCCGGTCGGCCGATCGGCAAAAAATAATCTCATCCTGGGGCGCAAATGAGTGCGCCCCAAACCTTCTGCGAAATTTCGTATTTCCCACTGGTCGGATTGTCAGAATTACCCTCACCCTTTATTATCCCCGGACAAAATAAAATTCAGATTCTTCCTATCCGTGCCGATAAAGTTTAAATAGCGGACAGGTTAATTACTTTTTTTAGTTAATTAACTCAACGGAACTGAAAATTAAAACAAGCAGCCTAATTATTATTTAGATATATACCCATCGTCTTAATTTGCCTGCGGCAAATCGAGATATCACGCAATGTGCTTGTCGCTCGCTGTTTCGGGCCGGCCTCTGGCCGTCCGTTTCTTGACCTCATGGATTGAGCAGGCCACCCGCTGGCTTCTCATAATGGATTAAAATGATTAAAAAAACCGCCGCCCTGGTGCTGCTGTTCAGCACTGCGCTCCCCGCCGCTACCCTGCCGGAAATGGAGCATTTTTCGCCGATGGGCGAATCACGCCGCGCCCTGCAAGACGGCACGCGTGAAGTGAATCAGCAGATCGAGCAACGACGCTACCAACAGCTTAAACAACAGCAATTACTGGCAGACCCCGAACCCGCGCCCCCGGCATTGCCGCGTTCAGCCCAATGTTTGCCGATTGATGGTGTCTATCTGCAAGGCATTACCCTGCTGTCAGCGAAAGATTTGGCGGCGCTCAGCGCACTGCCACCGCGTTGCATCAGCAGTAATGACATCAACCGTCTGACACGCGAATTAACCCGTTTATACCTTGATAAAGGCTATATCACCGCCCGCGTACAGTTTATTCGCCCTAATGCCGAAGGGGAATTGGGTCTGCGGGTCACCGAAGGATTTATCGAGAAAATAGAGGGCGGCGATCGCTGGGTTAACAGCAAATTATTATTCCCCGGACTGGAAGGCCAGCCGCTGAAATTAACCCAGCTCGATCAGGGATTGGATCAGGCCAATCGTTTGCAATCGAACAAAACTCGCCTGGATATATTACCGGGCAACCAAACCGGCGGATCCATTATTCGCTTGCATAACCAACATGCCAAGCCCTGGCTGCTGTCCGCCACCCTGGACAATTACGGCCAGAAAAATACCGGCCAGTGGTTGGCTCGCAGCACGGCAACGCTGGACAGCCCGTTCGGTCTGTCGGACTTTGTCAGCCTGAACGTCGCCGGTACCTTGAAAGAGCCGTCGCAGCGCTACAACCGCGCCTATACCCTGCTCTATTCTCTGCCCTATGGCGCCTTCACCTTCAGCGGTTTTGCCAGCTATTCGCAATACATGAACCGCCAGCAGTTGGTGTTCAACAGCTATAAGCTGCATGGCCAGACCCAGCAATACGGCCTGCGCGGCGATTATGTGTTTTACCGCGATCGCGATCAAATCAATGCCCTGAGCGGCCAACTGACCCATAAGCGTATCAATAACTACTTCGACACCGTGCGCATCAGCCTCGGCAGCCCGACGCTCAGCCTGTTCGAACTGGGGGTGAATCACCTGCAGATCCTGCCAACCGGGCTGGTCAGCGCCAACCTCAGCGTAGAACAAGGATTGCCGTGGTTTGGGGCCGATAGCCACGGCGGTGCCGGCCTGCCCGATGCCCAATTCACCAAAGGCAAGCTGTTCGCCAACCTTACCCAACGCTTCACCCTGGCCGGTTCCGGTTACCAGCTCAGCAACCTGCTGTATGGGCAATACAGCCGCGATCGGCTGCCCGGCGTGGAATGGCTCAGCCTGACCGACCGCAGCGCGATCCGCGGTTTCAGCCGCAGCACGCTGTCCGGCGATAACGGCTGGTACCTGCAAAATACCCTGTCCCGCAGCTTCAACCTGGGCCAAAGCACCCTCACCCCACGCCTCGGCGGCGACGTCGGCCGGGTGTTGCCGCGCGATAACCGCCCCTCGGGTTGGCAAAGCAGCGCCGGGTTGAGTGCCGGGGCCACCCTGCGTTATCAGCGCGCCATCATCGACATCGAGGCCAGCCGCGGCTGGCTACTGTCCAGCCACGCCATGCCGGACGATCCGATCCAGGTGCTGGCCCGCTTCTCGTACACCTTTTAGTCAGTCATTTTTTGCAGTACCACACGGCGATATATGGAGATACATGGATGAAAAATAATAACTTCAGGCTTTCGGCAGCGGGCAAGTTGGCCGCTTCACTGGCGATCATTCTCGCCTCACTTGGCAATGGTTATGCCGGCGAGATCGTGGCGGCCAACGGGGCTAACGGCCCCGGCGTTTCCACCGCCGGTAACGGCGCGCAGGTGGTCAATATTGTCACGCCGAATGACCACGGGCTATCGCATAACCAATATCAGGATTTCAACGTCAACCAGCCCGGCGCGGTGCTGAATAACTCGCGCGACCCCGGACTGTCTCAGTTGGCCGGTCAGCTGGGGGCCAACCCGAACCTGAACAACCAGGCGGCCAGCGTAATCCTCAACGAAGTGATCAGCCGCAATCCATCGTTGTTGCACGGTCAGCAGGAAATCTTCGGTATGGCAGCCGACTACGTGCTGGCCAACCCGAACGGCATCAGTTGCAGCGGCTGCGGTTTTATCAATACCAGCCGTTCGTCACTGGTGGTGGGCAACCCGCTGGTAGAAAACGGCATGCTGCAGGGCTACAGCACGCTGGGTAATCGCAACACCCTGAGTCTGGATGGCAAGCTGAATGCCGGAGGCGTGCTGGATTTGATCGCCCCGCGCATCGACAGCCGGGGCGAGGTGATCGTCACTCCGGTATTCGATAAGAAAAGTGGCAACATGGTGGCGGATATCAACGCCATCAGCGGTAATAACCGGGTCTCACGCGAAGCGAAAGTGCTCAGCAGCGAGCAACCCCTGAGCGCGCTGGACAGCTACTATCTTGGCAGCATGCAGGCCGGACGCATCAACATCATTAACACCGCAGCCGGCAGCGGCGTGAAACTCGCGGGCAAACTGCAGGGCAGCGATGAGATCCGGGTGAAAGCCTACGACATCCGTGCAGAAAGCCAGGTGAGTGACGACAGCAGCAGCCGCAACGGCGGTGAGAACTACCAAAACTATCGTGGCGGTATCTATATCAACGACCGCAGCACCAGCCAAAAGCTGGCCCGCACCGAGCTGGCAGGCAAAAATATCAGCCTGCTGGCCGATAACAGCAACCACCTGACCGCCACCGATATTCGCGGCGAAGAGGTTAATTTGCAGGGCGCCAGCCTGACGCTCGACGGTCAGCAACTCAAGCAGACCCAGGGGCATACCAACGACCAATGGTTCTACTCCTGGCAGTACGACGTCACCCGTGAAAATGAGCAGCACCAGCAGGTCGGCAGCAGCGTCAGCGCCAGCAAAAACGCCACGCTGACCGCCACTGCACAGGATGTGAAACTGCTCGGGGCCACGGTCGGGGCCGGTAACTCGCTGAAAATCGATGCCAAACGCGATGTACAGATCGCCGGACTGGTCGAGAAGGATAAAACCAGCGAGCGCGGCTATCAGCGTAACCATACCTCCAGTCTGCGCACCGGCAGTTGGAACAACAGCAATGAAACCGAAAGCCTGAAGGCCAGCGACCTGCATGCCGGTGGCGACTTGATGCTGAGCGCCGGTAACAGCCTGGTGGCCCAGGGAGCAAAAGTGTATGCCGCACGCAACCTGCAGGTAAATGCCAACGATCAGATCAACATCGACGTGCAAAAAACCGCTAACGCCAAATCGGTGCGTGACAATAAAACTTCCTGGGGCGGTATCGGCGGTGGCGATAATAAAGATAACAGCCACCGCCGCGAGGTCAGCAACGCTTCCGAGCTGACCGCCGACGGCACCCTGTGGCTGAACGGTAAACAGGGCGTGACCATTACCGGCAGCAAGGTCAAAGGCAGTCAGGGCGGTTTTGTTACCGCCAGCAACGGTGGCCTGCGGATTGATAACGCGCTCAGCACCAACATCGACAAGGTCAATGCCCGCACCGGTACCGCTTTTAACATCACCAGCAGTTCGCAAAAGTCCAACAACAGCCACCAGCAGTCCACCGCCAGTGAACTGGTTTCCGATACCAACCTGCAACTGGTCAGCCAACAGGATACCGACGTGGTGGGCAGCAAGGTCACCAGCACCGGCAAGCTGGACATCCAGGCCGGTGGCAATATCAACGTCAGCGCGGCAGAGCAGCAGCAACGCATTGATGAGCAGAAAACGGCGCTGGCGATCAACGGCTATGCCAACGAGAAAGGCGATAAGCAATACCGCGCCGGTCTGCGCATTGAACATACCAGTGACAGCGAGAAAACCACCCGCAGTGAGCAGCAGTCTTCAATACTCAGTGGCGGCAGCGTAGCGTTACAAGCGGATAAAGACGTGACTTTCAGCGGCTCCAAACTGGTGACCACTCAGGGTGATGCCAGCGTCAGCGGCAACAACGTCGCCTTCCTGGCAGCAAACAACAAGACCACCAGCGACACCGAGCAAACCAAAATTGGCGGTGGGTTCTATTACACCGGCGGCATCGATAAAGTGGGTTCGGGCATTGAAGGCGGTTATGAGAACAGCAAAACTCAGGCGCAAAGCAGCAAGGCCGTTACCTCGGGCAGCGATATCAAGGGCAATCTGACCATTAACGCCAAAGACCAGCTGACACAGCAAGGTGCGCAGCATCAGGTCGCCGGCAAATATCAGGAGAATGCCAACAACGTTGCCCACCTGGCCGCCACTGACAGCACCAGCAGCAACACCCGCAAAACCGAGGTTGGCGTGGATATCGGTGCCAACGTCGATTACAGCGCCATCACCCGTCCGGTTGAACGCGCAGTGGGCAAAGCCGCCAAACTGGATGCCAACGGTGTGATTAACGATATCGGCAGCATCGGCTTGCCGAACGTCGGCATCGACGTCGCTGCCAACGGCGGCAGCAGCGAACAGCGCAGCAGCAATTCGCAGGCGGTGGTCAGCAACATCAAGGCCGGGGAGATTGCGGTTAAAGCTGCCGGGGAACTGCAGGATCGCGGGACCCAATATCAGGCCACTCAGGGCAGTGTGACGCTGAAGGCAGACAGCCACCGCAGTGAAGCGGCGGAAAACCACCAGCAGCAGAGCCAAAGCGATAGCCGTGGCAACGCCAGCGTGCGCGTTTACACCAACACCGGCAATGACCTGAACGTCGACGCCAAAGGTGACGGCGGCAACAAACACAGTGCAAGTAGCGCCAGCCAGGCGGTCACCGGTGGCATTACCGCGGCCAACGGCATCGACATCCAGGTTAAGCAAGACGCGGTTTATCAGGGCACTTCACTCGATGCCGGCAAGGGCAAAACACAGGTGAAAGCTGAAGACGGCAACCTGCGTTTCGAGCAGGCTACCGACCGCAGTCACGAGAGCCACAACGACTTTAATGTCAAAGTGTCGGCCAAAGGCGGCTCCACTCCGGAAACCAAAAACTTCGGCGGCGGGCTGGGCGGCGGTCGCAGCGTGGGGGAAAGCGACAGCAGCAGCGCACAGGTCAGCCAGATCAGCGGCCAACAGGGCGTGGAGCTGGAAGCCGGTCGTGGGTTGACGCTGCAAGGCAGTCATGTCACCAGTCAGGGGGACGTCACCTTGAAAGCAGGCGACAAGGTGGCGCTACAGGCAGCCGAATCGCACCAGACGCGCAAGGACGATACGCTGTCAGGCAATATCGATATTGGCGGTAACAGCACCGACAGCGACAAAAAGAGTGCGGGCGGCGTTTCCCTCGGCGGCGCATTTGACATCGCCAGGGTCGATGAATCCTCCACCACCCACCAGGGCGGTAAAATCACCAGCGGTGGCGCAGTGAACATTACCGCCAAAGGCACTGGCGACCAGGCACTGCATCTGCAAGGGACCGAAGTCCAGGGCAGCAGCGTCGGCCTGAATGCCGAGCATGGCGGTGTGGTGCTGGAGTCGACGCAAAATCAGGAGCAGAAAAACAACTGGAATCTGGGGCTGAAAGCGAACGCCAAAGGTGGCCAATCCTTCAACAAGGATGCCAGCGGCAAGGTTGACGCCACCAGCGGCAGCGACACCCACACTCTGGGTGCCGGGGTAAAAGTCGGCGTCGATAAGCTGCAGAAAACTACCCAGGGTAACAGCCTGATTAACGCCAACGAAGTGACGATCAACAGCGGTAAAGACACCACTCTGGCCGGTGCCCGGGTCGATGCCGATAGCTTACAAGGCAACGTCGGCGGTGACCTGCGCGTCGAGAGCCGCAAAGACAGCGAAAGCAGCGTGAAGGTCAATGTGGACGTCGGTCTGAACCACACCAACGATCCGGCCAGCAGCATCACCTCCAAACTGTCGAAAGTCGGCACGCCGCGCTATGCCGGTAAAGTGAAGGAGAAACTGGAGGACGGTATCAACAAGGTTGCTGACGCCACTACCGACAAGTACAACAGCGTGGCCCGTCGTCTCGATCCCAAACAGGACACCACCGGCGCGGTTAGCTTCAACAAGGCCGAGGGCAAAGTAACGTTGCCGGAAACTCTGGTCGGCGAAAAAGAACAGGCACCGCTGTGGGATCGCGGCGCTCGCTTCCTCGGCAACAAGTCCAAAGAGAGTCTGACCGGCCCCGCCGGGTTACAGGGCCAGTTCAAGGTCAAAGCCGACGTAGTCAATAACGATGCGGTGGGCGTGCAATCCGCTATCAGCGGGAAAAATGGCGTGGCGCTGAACGTGCAGGGCAACACCCAACTGAACGGTGGGGAGATCCGCAGCCAGCAGGGTGAAGTAATGCTGGGTAACGGCAAGCTGGAACAGCAGGACGTGGCAGGCAGCCGTTATCAGGGGGGCGGTCACCTTGATGCGGCAGCCTCTGCCGGTGGCCTGCTGGGGATCGCCGGTAAAAGCGTGGCGAATCTGGAGACCCCGGTCGGCGGCTATATCAATAGCCAGGCCGCCGATGCCAAGGCAGGTATTTTTTCGGGTAAATAACTGGCGGTAAATGGTCCCCTCTCCTTTGGGAGAGGGTAAGGGTGAGGGGAAGCACACCGACACGAAAGCCCCTCACCCCGACCCTCTCCCCCAGGAGAGGGAGACGCTTATTTAAGCAATGTCGTTGGCAGCAGGTTTCAGCCGGGGGCATTTTTTACAGCGTGCTAGGGGTGTCCTCCCACTCACGCTCATCATCCTTCTCATCCTGATCCAGCACGTTATACGCCACCGCGGCGAACAGGGAGTTCAGACGTTTCATGTCACCCAGCAACCCCAGATGCAGTGAACTGGTTTCGATGCTTTGCACGTTCTGTTGGTGCAGGCGATCGACGTGCGCATGCGCGTAGCGGCGATCCAGAATACGGAACCGGTGCTTGGAGCGTCGCAGCCGCTTGGCGCTGGTGAGGTCACCGGACAGGAACACCGACAGGCTTAGCCGCAGGTTGCCAATCAACCTCTCATACAGCGTGTCCAGCTCCGCCAATCCTTCGGCCGAAAATGCCCGCCGCGCCGCCAGTGACTTCGACGCGATGTCGCCGGTCATACGTTCGATAATGTCCCCGGCCTGCTCCAGGTTGAGCGCCATTTCGATGATTTCCGCCCAACGTCGCGAATCCTCTTCGCCCAGTTCCTCTTTTTGGATCTGCGCCAGATACAGCTTGATGGCGGTGTACAGCACATCGACGTCATCGTCCAACCGGCGCACCTCTTTATCCTGCCCAATCTTGCCGTGCAGCACTTCGCGGTGCAGGATCATCATATGTTCCACCACGTCCCCCATGCGCAGGGTCTCACGCGCCGCATTGGCCAACGCCAGCGTCGGCGTATCCAGAGCGCTGGCATCCAGATGCCGTGGTCGCAAGCGGGGATCGTCAGCTTCCACGTCGGCGATCAGCGTTTCGCACAGCCGCGCCATCGGTCCGGCCAGTGGGATCAATACCAGGCAGCGGATCAGGTTGTAGAACACGTGGAAATAAATCACCAGCTCTTCGTTGCCGCCGGGCAGCCGGGCCATCGCATCGGCCAGATAAGAGACAAAGGGCAACACCAGCACACAACCGATCAGCTTGAACAGCAGGCTGCCGAGCGCCACCCGACGGCCGGCGGCATTTTGGCCGCTGGTGTTAATCACCGCCAGCAGGCCGCTGCCAAGATTGGCACCGATCACCAGACACAGCGCCACTTTCAGTGAAATCACGCCGGAGGCGGTCAAGGTTGCCGTCAGCAGCACCGCTGCCAGGCTGGAATAGCTGACAATGGCGAACAATGCGCCGGTCAGGGCATCGAGCATCACATCGCCGGTCAGTGACGAGAACAGGACCTTCACCCCCGCGCCCTGGGTGATTGGCGTCGCGGCAGCTACGATCAGCTCCAGCGCCAGAACAATCAGCCCCAGGCCAATGCACACCCGGCCCATTTGGCCCACCCGAGTTTGCTTGCGGCTGAGGAACAGGAATACGCCGACCAGGATCAGCAGCGGAGACAGCCAGGAGAGATCAAAGGTCAGTATTCGCGCCATCAGCGCGGTACCGACGTCGGCACCGAGCATGATCACCAGTGCAGGCGTCAGCCCCACCAGCCCTTGTGCGACGAAAGAGGTCACCAGCAGCGCAGTAGCGTTGCTGCTTTGCACCAGCGCGGTCACACCGATACCGGAGACGAACGCCAGCGGCTTTTTCTGCACGCTGTCGCTCAATACCCGACGCAAATTAGCGCCATAGACCCGCATAATCCCGGTGCGCACGATGTGGGTACCCCACACCAACAGCGCCACCGCAGAAAGCAGATGAAGAAGGGTCAACACGAAAAATACGCTCCCTAAACGCCAGCAAGGCAACCGTTCTGCCGGGCGTTAAAGAACAGAACAGCGGCAACGGGGTGCAGACTGCCGCTGAAGGGAAGGAAAATTCCGTTTGTCAGCGGGAAAATGTCATGCAACTTCCCGTAATGTAACAGTTTCTAAGTGTAGTCCAATTTCACTGCCGTCAGGCCGCAAATCCTCGACCGAGCGGTTGAGCACGTCGACCAGCAACTCCACACCGCGGGCCTGAATCCGATAGCGCACCACGTTACCCAGCAGGCTGTGGTTGAGGATAGTGGCAGCAATACCCTGCCCGGCAGGCAGTAAAGTCATGGATTCCGGGCGAACAGCCACCTTACCGCGATAAGTGCTGCCGGTCAAAACCGACGCCTGTTCGGCGCTCAGCAGGTTGTAGTTGCCAATAAACCCGGCGGCGAAAACGTCGGCCGGTTGGGTGTATAAGGTTTCCGCGTCGCCGCTTTGTACAATTTGCCCCTTGTTCATCAGCACGATGCGATCCGACAACGTCAGCGCCTCTTCCTGATCGTGGGTGACGAAGATCGCCGTCAGGTTCAGTTCACGCTGGATCCGGCGGATCTGTTCGCGCAGGTGTTTGCGGATGCGGGCATCGAGTGCCGAGAGCGGTTCATCGAGCAATAACAAGCGCGGACGGGTCACCAGGGATCGCGCCAGCGCCACCCGTTGGCACTGACCGCCGGAAAGCTGATGCGGATAGCGTCTGGCCAGTTCGGTCAGTTCCACCAGGGCCAGCACCTCCTGTACCCGCTGCTGGATCTGCCCGGTCGGCAGCTTTTGCATTTTCAGACCAAACGCCACATTGCCTTCAACCGTCATGTTCGGGAACAGCGCATAGCTCTGAAACACCATACCGATCCCGCGGTTCTGCGGGGATACCGGCACCAGATCCTGCCCCTGCAGCAGGATCTGCCCACTGTCGACCGAAGTCAGCCCGGCCAGACAGCGCAGCAGCGTAGACTTGCCGCAGCCGCTCGGCCCGAGCAGCGTGACAAACTCGCCTTCTTCGGCAGTGAAATCGATATCCTGAAACACCTGGGTCTGCCCATAATGTTTGTTAAGGCGGGTAACGTTGAGATAAGCCATGGGTTAGCCCTTATTTTTATTCAGCAAATTCGCCAACCAGGTGACGATAAGCACCACGGCGAAATATGAAATGACCAGTGCGCTGGTGAAATGGCCACTGCCGTTGCGCATGTTAAACAGGTAAACCTGCAGCGTTTCGTACTGGCTGCCCACCAGCAGGTTGGCGAAGACGAATTCGCCAATCAGGAAAGAGAACGACAGCAGCACGGCAATCATTCCGCCCTTGCGCAGGTTCGGCAGCACCACCAACAGCGCCGCTTTCCAGGTGCTGGCACCCAACAAATGAGCGGCGTCCATCAGGTCACGCAGGTTAATCGCCTGCATATTGTTGCTGATAGCGCGGTAAATAAACGGCAGCGCAATCGAGAAATAGCAGCCGATCAGGATCCATGGCGTGCCCAGTAACGGCAGCGGATCGGCGGCGAACAGCTGCATCAGCCCCACCGCCGATACCACCGGTGGCACGGCGAAGGGCAGCAGGATCAGCACATTCATCACCGCATCCAGCTTGGGGAAATAGTAAGCAATCACAAACATCATCGGCAAAATCACCACCACCGCCAGCACCAGAGTGCCAAAGCAGATCAGCAGCGAGTGCCACAGCGCCAGCAGGAAGCGCGGATCGCTCCATAACGCCACCAGCCATTTCAGGGTAAAACCGTCCGGCACTATGGTCGCGCCCCATTGGGTGGCCAGCGCATAAATCAGCGTCGCCGCCAGCGGTAACAGCAGGATCAGCAACAGCAAGCCGCTCACTACGCGGTGATAGCCGGTTTCAAAACGCGACATGGCCGCCCTCCGCAATATTATGAGCGTGCATTGAGGTAACTCCTGCGCAGCAGCCACTGATGGATAAGCGTGATAAATGCCATCATCGCCACCAGCAGCATCGCCAGCGCACTGGCCAGGTTAGGATCGAGGGAGATATCCCCCGCCACCAGTGCCGAAATACGTATCGGTATCACGTTGAAATTGCCGGTGGTCAACGCATAGACCGTGGCATAGGCACCCAACGCATTGGCCAACAGGATGACAAAGGTCCCCATCAATGCCGGTGCCAACACCGGCAGGCCGATATGCCGCCAATAGCGCCACGGGCTGGCACCGAGCAACGACGCCGATTCGCGCCAGTCTTCACGCAGTGCATCAAACGCCGGGTACAGCAGCAGCACGCCGAGCGGGATCTGGAAGTAGGTGTAGAGCACGATCAGCCCGGTTTTGGAGTAAAGGTTAAAACTCTCCATCAGGCCGTATTTGCGCAGTAATAGCGTCAGGCAGCCGTTTAACCCCAGCAGGATGACAAAGGCGAATGCCAGCGGCACTCCGGCGAAGTTGCTGGTCATGTTGGTAAACGACATCACAAAATCATGGAACCGCGTCTGGCCCAGTTGGCGCAGTGAGTAACTGCCCACCAGGGCAATTAGCAGCCCATAGACGCTCGACCAGAGGGAAATCTCCAGCGAGAACTGAAACGCCTGCAGATAGAACGGCGAGGTCAGTACATCAACATAGTTGCCCAGCCCCCAGCCGCTGCTCTGGCTGAAAAAGCTGCTGACCGCAATCCACACCAGCGGCGCGATTTGGAACGCCCCAAACAGCAGGATGAACGGCAACAGGCACAGTGCGGCAATCCACTTGGCTTTCATTAATTACCCTTATGCCAACAGCGCACGGCAACGCGGCTTGTTATGCGACACCTGAAGCACTTCGCACAACGTGCCGCACAGGTCGGTTTGTTGCGGGTCGGCATCGTTTTGGCTAAATGCGCTGCCGAAGACAAACAGCGGTACCTGACGCTCTTCCGGCAGCACGCCGCCGTGGCTGCGATCGTCATTCATGCCGTGATCGGCGGTGACCATCACCTGATAGCCGTCGGCCAACCAATCGGCCAAATAGCGCGACAGTACGCCATCGGCATTGCGCGCCGAATTGCGGTATTGCGGCGAAGACAGGCCGAAGCGGTGTCCGGCATCATCAATGTTCATTGGGTGGATCAGCAAGAAATCGGGCTGATGACGGCGGCGCAGGCTTTCGGCATCGTCAAACAGATGCGAATCCGGGTAGCGGTCGTCGTAATAAAAATGGCCGTGCTGGATCGGCAGCGCGGTATCGTCGGTATGGCGATCGCGGGCGGCATCAAACGGGGTGCGGTTATACAGCTCACTGAACCAATGGTAGGCCGCCGCAGCGGTGGTCAAGCCTGCTGCACGCGCATAGTGAAACACGCTTTGCTGCTGCGAGAGGCGTGATACCTGATTATGTACCACGCCGCTCTCCACCGGCGGCACGCCGGTGAGGATGCACTCATACAGCGGCCGGGAGAGCGAGGGTAGCTCGCTCTCCAACTGATACAACCGCCCACGCCCTGCCGCACATTCGGCCTGCAGGTAGCCCATAGCGTCATGCGCCACCTGATAATTCAAACCGTCCAGCAGTACGAGGATCGTTTTCATAAAGGCTTAACTCACTGCTGCATAAACATAATGACGTTTTCCTGCCACATACGCGGCAGCGTTTTGGCACTTTGCTCCCAGGCCGCTGGATCGGTGATTGGGTGAGCGTTTTTATACTGTTCGGCCGGCAGCAGCTTGGCTTTGACATCGTCCGGCAGCGTCAGATGTTCGGCACGAATAGGGCGGGCGTAGCCACGCGCCAGGTTGATCTGGCCGGCGTCGGAGAAGATGTATTCACGCGCCAGTTTGGCGGCGTTCGGGTGCTTGGCGTATTTGTTGATGATGGTGGTGTAGCCGGAGGTGATTGAGCCGTCGGACGGGATCAGCACTTCAAAGCGGGTTTTGTCGATCTGGTCGCGGTAGTTAAGGCCGTTAAAGTCCCAGACTACGCCGACCTGCACTTCGCCTTTTTCCAGTGAGGCGATCACCGGGTTGCTCAGGCTCAGACGTCCGGCTTTCGCCAGCTTGCCGAAGAATTCCAGGCCCGGCTTCAGGTTCTTCTCATTGCCGCCCATGGCGTAAGTTGCCGCCAATACGCCGCTGGCCGCCTGCGAGGCGGTGCCCACGTCACCGATAGTGACCTGATAAGTTCCTTTCAGCAGATCCGCCCAGCTATGCGGGATCTCTTTCACCTGTTGCTTGTTGATGATGAAAGCAATAGTGCCGGTATAGGCCAGCGCCCAATGACCGTCTTTGTCTTTCGCCCAGTCAGGCACCTGATCCCAGGTGGATGGCTTGTACGGCTGGGTCACCCCTTTTTGTACCGCGATCGGGCCGAATGCTGCGCCCACATCACCGATATCCGCCGTAGCGTTGCTCTTTTCAGCATCGAACTTGGCGATTTCCTGCGCCGAGCTCATGTCGGTATCGGCATGCTTGAGGCCGTACTTGCTCAATAGATCCTGCCAGGTGTCTTTCCAGTTGGCCCAGCTGTCCGGCATGCCGACGCTGTTGACTTCCCCTTCCTTCTTGGCAGCCTGTGCCAGCGCCGCCAGATCGGAATCGGCAGCCCAGCTCGCTTGGCTGGACAGGATAATGGCACTGGTTAACACAGAAGCGCACAAACGTTTCATAACTGATGCTCCGGGTGGTAGTGTGGAAGTGGCTGGACTAGTCCAGCAAGAACCAAGCCAATCTAACGGACGAATGTGATAATTATATGTCAGTCTAAAAAAGCAGCATTTTTATTGCATTCGGGCATCACCGAAGCTTCCGTTGGTCTACCTTTAGCGGGGCAAAGCGCACTCAATTGGGGCAACTGTTACATGAGTGAAGGAACAACAACCGTGGCGACCATTTGCCAGACTCTGGCTAACCGTATCGCTGACGGGGAGTTCAACGCCGACGGCAAATTGCCTTCCGAGCGAGCCCTGAGCGAACAGTTTTCCACCACCCGCATTACGCTGCAGGAAGCGCTCGGCCAGTTAGAGGCGCAGGGGGTGATTTACCGTCAGGTCAGGCGGGGCTGGTTTATTTCGCCGCCCCGGCTGGTGTACAACCCGTTGCAACGCAGCCATTTCCACGCCATGGCGCAGCAGCAAGGGCGTGATGCCCATACCGAAGTGATAGACGCCACCACGCTGCCGCTGTACGGCAGCCTGTGCCAACGGCTGAGTCTGCCCCCCGGTAGCGAGGTCTACCGCATTCGTCGGCTGCGCTATATCGACGGCCGTGCCGTGTTGTACTGCGAGCACTACCTCAATCCCGCCTATTTTGCCGGTATCCTGGACGAAGATTTGACCCAGTCGCTGACCGGGCTGTACGCCGAACGCTACGGCATTCGTTATGGGCGAGTGCGCTTCGATATGCTGCCCACCCTGCTGCCGCAGGAAGCGGCCACCATGCTGAAAGTGACCTACGGCAGCCCGGCGCTGTTTATTACCCGGGTTAACCGCGATCAGCACGATCGGGTGATTGATTGTGATTTGGAATATTGGCGTTATGACGCGCTGCACATTGACGTGGAGGCGGTGGCGAATGACGAGGGGTAAGAAAATGGGCCAACATGTTGGCCCCTGAGAGAGAAATTAGCCGGTAGGGCGCCGCATGTTGCGCCCATCAGCCATTTAGTCGGCGTCGTAGCCGAGGTTGGGCGCCAGCCAGCGTTCAACCTCGCTGACGCTCATGCCCTTACGCGCCGCATAGTCTTCCACCTGATCGCGCTGGAGCTGCGCCACCGCAAAATACTTGCTCTGCGGATGGCTAAAGTACCAGCCGGACACCGCCGCCCCTGGCCACATGGCAAAGGACTCGGTCAACACCATGCCGGTGTGGCGGTTCACATCCAGCAGGCGCCAGATTTCCGCTTTCTCGGTGTGCTCCGGGCAAGCCGGATAGCCCGGAGCCGGACGGATGCCCTGATAGTTCTCGCGGATCAGCTCTTCGTTGCTCAGGTTTTCTTCGGCCGCGAAGCCCCAGTGCAGCTTGCGCACCTGCTCATGCAGGTACTCGGCGAAAGCCTCTGCCAGGCGATCCGACAGCGCTTTCACCATGATTTTATTGTAATCATCGTGCTGCGCATCATAGGCCGCCGCCAGTTCATCCTCTTCCAGACCGCCGGTCACCGCGAAGGCACCAAAGTAGTCGGCCTTGCCGCTGCTTTTCGGCGCGACAAAGTCCGCCAGACAGTAGTTCGGGAAGTCGGTTTTTTCGGTCTGCTGGCGCAGGTGGCGGCTGACCACCAGCACCTCGTCACGGTTTTCGTCGCGGTACACCTCAACGTCGTCGCCGACGCGGTTGGCCGGGAACAGGCCGTAGACGCCGCGCGGGTTGAGGCTGCCGTTGGCGGCCAGCATGTCCAGCATCTGGTTGGCGTCGGCAAACAGCCGTTTGGCTTCTTCACCCACCACTTCATCTTCCAGAATGCGCGGGTATTTACCCGCCAGCGACCAGGTCATAAAGAATGGCGTCCAGTCGATGTAATGACGCAGCGTCTCGATGCCGGCTTCGACCGGATAAACCCCCAACTTTTTCGGCACCGGCGGCTGGTAATTTTCCCAATCCAGCACCATGGCGTTATCGCGCGCTTTTTGCAGATCTACCGGCGGAGTACGCGGCTTTTTACGCGCGTGCTGGATACGCACGGTTTCATATTCTTTACGGGTACGCGCCACAAAATCATCGCGCTGGGTGGCGGAAAGCAGTGCCGACACTACCCCCACGGTGCGCGAGGCATTTTGCACGTAGGTGGTTGAGCCACTGTAATTTTGCTCAATCTTCACGGCGGTATGGGCCTTGGAGGTGGTGGCCCCGCCGATCAGCAGCGGCAGGGTAAAGCCCTGTCGCTCCATCTCTTTCGCCACGTTGACCATCTCGTCCAGCGACGGGGTAATCAACCCCGACAGGCCGATGATATCGACGTTTTGCTCACGCGCGGTTTTCAGGATTTTCTCCGTCGGCACCATCACGCCCAAATCGACAATTTCATAGTTGTTGCACTGCAACACCACGCCGACGATGTTTTTACCGATGTCGTGCACATCGCCCTTCACCGTCGCCAGCAGGATTTTCCCCGCCGTGGTGCCTTTCTCTTTGCTGGCCTCGATGTACGGCTCCAGATAGGCCACCGCCTGCTTCATCACCCGGGCGGATTTCACCACCTGCGGCAGGAACATCTTGCCTTCGCCGAACAGGTCACCGACCACGTTCATGCCTGCCATCAGCGGCCCTTCGATCACTTCGATCGGGCGATCCGCCCTCTGGCGAGCCTCTTCGGTATCCAGTTCGATAAACTCGGTAATACCTTTGACCAGTGAATATTCCAGCCGTTTTTCGACCGGCCAGCCGCGCCACTCCGCCTGCTGTACCGCCACTTCGTTATCTTTGCTGCCACGGTATTTTTCCGCCAGCTCCAGCAGGCGCTCGGTACCGTCGTCGCGACGGTTGAGGATCACATCTTCCACCGCATCGCGCAGTTCGGCGCTCAGATCGTCGTAGATCGCCAACTGCCCGGCGTTAACGATGCCCATATCCATGCCATTGCGGATCGCGTGATACAGGAATACGGCGTGGATCGCCTCGCGCACCGGATCGTTACCGCGGAATGAGAACGACACGTTGGACACCCCACCGGAGATCATCGCATGCGGCAGGTGGGTTTTGATGTCGGCACAGGCTTCGATAAAGTCGACGGCATAGTTGTTATGCTCATCAATACCGGTGGCGACGGCAAAAATATTCGGGTCGAAAATAATGTCTTCCGGCGGGAAGCCGACGCGCTCGGTCAGGATTTTATAGGCACGGCGACAAATCTCGAACTTGCGTTCGCGGGTATCCGCCTGACCTGCTTCGTCAAATGCCATCACCACGACCGCCGCACCGTAGCGACGCACCAGCTTGGCGTGGTGAATAAAGGCCTCTTCGCCCTCTTTCATCGAAATTGAGTTAACGATGCCTTTGCCCTGAATACACTTCAGGCCTTTCTCGATCACCGACCATTTGGAGGAGTCGATCATGATCGGCACGCGGGCAATATCCGGCTCACCGGCGATCAGGTTGAGGAAACGCACCATCGCCGCTTCGGCGTCGAGCATCCCCTCATCCATGTTGATATCGATAATCTGTGCGCCGCTTTCCACCTGCTGGCGGGCAACGGCCAGCGCTTCGCTGTATTTCTCTTCTTTGATCAGCCGCTTAAAGCGGGCGGAACCGGTGACATTGGTGCGCTCGCCTACGTTGACGAACAGCGTTTTGGCGTCAATATTCAACGGCTCAAGACCGGCCAGACGGCAGGCTACCGGGATCTCCGGCAACTGGCGCGGTGGCACGCCCGCCACCGCCTTGACCATCGCGGCAATGTGTTCTGGCGTGGTACCGCAGCAGCCACCAATAATATTCAGGAAGCCGGCCTGCGCCCACTCGCCGACCTGTTTCGCCATCTCTTGCGCATCCAGATCGTACTCACCGAAGGCGTTGGGCAAACCGGCGTTAGGGTGGGCAGTAACGTAGCTCTCCGAGATGCGTGACAGCTCAGAAACGTATTGGCGCAGTTCGTCCGGGCCCAGCGCACAGTTCAGGCCAAAGCTCAGCGGCTTGACGTGACGCATCGAGTTATAGAAGGCTTCGGTGGTCTGCCCGGACAGGGTGCGGCCGGAGGCGTCGGTGATGGTGCCGGAAATCATGATTGGCAGCGCCACGCCCAGGGCTTCAAATTCGGTTTCTACCGCAAAGGCGGCGGCTTTGGCGTTCAGGGTATCGAAGATGGTTTCGATCATGATCAGATCGACACCGCCTTCCACCAGTGCGCGCGTTGATTCACGGTAGGCTTCCACCAGCTCATCAAAAGAAACATTACGGAACGCCGGATCGTTGACGTTCGGTGAAATAGAGGCGGTACGGTTGGTCGGCCCAAGCACCCCGGCCACGTAACGCGGCTGCTCGGGGGTGCGTGCGGTCCATTCATCGGCGCAGGCTCGTGCCAGGCAGGCGGCCTGATAGTTAATTTCGGCGGACAGCGACTCCATATGGTAGTCGGCCATGGCGATGGACGTGGAGTTGAAGGTATTGGTTTCGAGAATGTCGGCCCCCGCTTCCAGGTAGCCGTAGTGAATGGCGGTGATCACTTCCGGCTTGGTCAGCACCAGCAGGTCGTTATTGCCTTTCAGATCGCTCTGCCAGTCGGCAAAACGCTCGCCACGAAAGTCACTTTCTTCCAGACGATAACTCTGGATCATGGTGCCCATGCCGCCGTCCAACACTAAAATTCGCTGCGCTAACTGCCGGCGCAGTTGTTCTACTCGATTTGTCACTGTAGCCCCTTCAATTACCGATCCAGCCCATCGCTCAATTGCTGCAAAAACCAACGAGCCATCCTAGCACAGGTTGAACTGGCAAAGGGGTGAGTGCTGATTGAGAGTTTTTCAGGTTGTTGGGCAACAGATCCGATGAGCTGATAGACGGCTTGCAATTCACACGTAAAAAACGAAAATGAATTCCATCATACGGAAAAAGGAATGTGAATTATGGTCACCCCTGCTCCTGCCAAACGTGGCAAAAAGCCCCGTGCTGCATCCCCGACCGCCAGTGCGGCGACCGGCCAGGTACAGTCGCTGACCCGTGGTCTGAAATTATTGGAATACATTGCCGAAGCCCAGGGCAATGTCGCGCTAACCGATCTGGCCCAACAGGCCGGCTTGCCAAACTCCACCACCCACCGCCTGCTGACCACCATGCAACAGCAAGGATTCGTGCGGCAGGTGGGCGATCTGGGCCTGTGGACCATCGGCTCACACGCCTTTGTGGTCGGCAGCAGCTTTTTACAGAGTCGTAATCTGTTGGCGATGGTGCACCCAACGCTGCGTCGCCTGATGGAAGAGTCCGGCGAGACGGTTAATCTGGCGGTGCTGGATACCAGCGAGTATCAGGCGATTATTATCGATCAGGTACAGTGCACCGCGTTGATGCGCATGTCGGCACCGATCGGCGGTAAACTGCCGATGCACGCTTCCGGCGCGGGGAAGGCCTTTCTTTCCACCCTGCCGGATGAACAGGTCACCAAACTGCTGCATAAAAAGGGCATGCAAACCTACACCCAACATACCCTGACGCCGCACAACCTGAAGGAAGGGCTGGCGCAAATTCGCAAGCAGGGCTTTTCCTTTGACGACGAAGAACATGCGCTCGGCCTGCGCTGCGTAGCGGCCTGCATCTTCGACGAGCACCGTGAAGCCTTCGCCGCCATCTCCATCTCCGGCCCGGTGTCTCGCATCACCGACAACCGCGTGACTGAGCTGGGCGCGTTGGTGATCCACGCGGCGAAAGAGATCAGCCTGGAATATGGCGGCGTGCGTTAAGCATATCACTCTTGCCAAGGGTGCAGTTTCTGCACCCTGCCCCCTTCTGCCTTGCTGTTGTCAGCATGTAAATCGCTGTACCGATCCTGTTTCTCTCCCTCAATAAAAACTTGAAGCCGATCACAGATAACGATCCTGGCCGCTAAAGCCCATTGCAACCGACGAAAGTTCCTTCGACAATGTTACCGATAACATGTTACCGGTAACAAATAAAATAAGGTAACGTCTCTCATCGTTTTGGAGCTAAGCCATGACCAATAATCAGAACCGTATTTACGTCATTATGGGCGTTTCCGGCAGCGGCAAGTCCGCTGTGGCCGCCGCAGCGGCCCGCCAATTGTCTGCCGGGTTCCTCGACGGTGATTTTCTGCATCCGCGCAGTAATATCTTGAAAATGGCCGCTGGCGAACCGTTGAATGATGACGATCGGGCCCCTTGGCTGGCCGCACTCAACGACGCCGCCTTCGCCATGCAGCGCACCAACAATGTTTCGGTTATCGTCTGTTCAGCGCTGAAAAAACACTACCGCGATCGCCTGCGTGCCGGTAACGGAAACCTGTCGTTTATCTACCTGCACGGTGACTTCCCGGTGATTGAAGCTCGCCTGGCAGCCCGCAACGGTCACTTCTTCAAACCGCAGATGCTGGTGACACAGTTTGCTGCACTGGAACAACCGGGCGCAGATGAAAGCGACGTGATGTCTGTGGACATCAACCAGCCGCTGGAAGGGGTGATCGCCGATACGGTGAAACATATCCAAAGCTTCCTGCCACAGGACGTGTGCGCGTGAATACTGTAACGCTGGTCGGTACCGCAGTCGGCTCTGTTCTCTTATTGCTGTTTCTGGTGATGAAGGCGCGTATGCACGCCTTCGTCGCATTAATGCTGGTGTCTATCGCCGCCGGTATCTTCTCCGGCATGCCGCTGGACCGCATTGCCGATACCATGCAAAAAGGCATGGGCGATACGCTGGGTTTCCTGGCGATCGTGGTGGCGCTGGGCGCGATGTTCGGCAAGATACTGCATGAGGTCGGTGCGCTGGACCAAATTGCGGCACATTTGCTGAAACGTTTCGGCCAAAGCAAGGCCCATTACGCGCTCGGTATTGCCGGTTTGATCTGCGCCCTGCCGCTGTTCTTTGACGTGGCCGTGGTGCTGCTGATCGGCATCGTGTTTGCCGTGGCGCGCCGCACCGACGGCAACATCGTTAAGCTGGCCATCCCGCTGTTTGCGGGTGTCGCCGCCGCCGCTTCGTTCTTGCTGCCGGGGCCGGTACCGATGTTGCTGGCTTCACAAATGAAGGCCGACTTCGGCTGGATGATTGCCATCGGTCTGGTCGCCGCAGTGCTCGGCATGCTGATTGCAGGCCCGTTATACGGCAGCTTTATCAGCCGCTATGTTAACTGGTCAATGCCGGCGGATGAAAACGAACCGGTGCTGAACACCGCCAAACTGCCGTCATTTGGCCTTAGCCTGGCGCTGGTACTCTGCCCATTGGTGCTGGTCGGCATGAAGACCATTGGTGCCCGCCTGGTCACGCCTGGCTCACAGTTACAACAGTGGCTGGAATTTATTGGCCACCCGTTTATCGCCATTTTGGTCGCCTGTTTGATCGTGATTTATGGTCTGGCAAAACCACGCGGCATGACCAACGAACAAACGCTAGCCATCTGCTCTGCGGCAGTGCAGCCCGCCGGGATCATTCTGCTGATGACCGGTGCCGGTGGCGTATTCAAACAGATTTTGGTGGATTCCGGCGTCGGCCCGGCATTGGGTGACGCCATGATTGGCACCGGTCTGCCGATCGCCGTCGCGGCCTTTGTACTGTCCGCCATGGTGCGAGTGATCCAGGGATCTGCCACCGTGGCCTGCCTGACTACCGTCGGCCTGGTGCTACCGGTGACCAGCCAACTGGGGCTTGGCGGCGGACAACTGGCCGCGCTGGCTATCTGTATTGCCGGTGGGTCTATCGTCCTCAGTCACGTCAACGACGCCGGTTTCTGGCTGTTCGGCAAATTTACCGGTGCCAATGAGCTGCAAACGCTGAAAACCTGGACGGTGATGGAAACCATTCTGGGTAGCGTGGGCGGGATTATCGGCATGATTGCTTTCACCCTGTTTTAAAACACTATAACGACATAACAGCGCCCCCGGCCTTGCACATCAGGGCTGCAATTCACCACCGGGGGCACCGCCACAGGCGGCGTCTATAACAAATAGCATGTGAGGAAGGTATGATTAATCCAACCCTATCCCGTGTCACACAACGCATCATCGACCGTTCCAAATCGAGCCGCGCCGCCTATCTGGCACGTATTGAAGCCGCGCGTTCACAAACCGTGCATCGGGCGCAGTTGGCCTGCGGTAACCTGGCCCATGGCTTTGCCGCCTGCCAGCCGGATGACAAAACTGCGCTGAAAAATATGGTGCGCAGCGATATCGCCATCATTACCGCTTACAACGACATGTTGTCCGCCCACCAGCCCTACGAAAACTACCCGCAAAAGCTGAAACAGGCACTGCACGCGGTAGGGGCTGTCGGCCAGGTAGCCGGTGGCGTCCCGGCGATGTGCGACGGTGTGACTCAGGGACAGGACGGCATGGAGCTGTCGCTGATGAGTCGTGACGTGATCGCCATGTCGTCCGCCATCGGCCTGTCACACAATATGTTCGACGGCGCGTTGTTCCTCGGCATCTGCGACAAAATCGTACCGGGACTGGTGATGTCCGCCCTGTCCTTTGGCCATTTGCCGTCGCTGTTTGTCCCCGCCGGCCCGATGAGCAGCGGTTTGCCAAACAAAGAGAAAGTCCGGGTGCGTCAACTGTATGCCGAAGGCAAGGCCGACCGTCTGGCACTGCTGGAGGCCGAGGCCGCCTCCTACCATGGCATCGGCACCTGCACCTTCTACGGCACCGCCAACACCAACCAAATGGTGATGGAAGTGATGGGGCTGCATCTGCCGGGGGCCTCTTTCGTCCACCCTGATACCCCCCTGCGCGATGCATTGACCGACGCGGCCGCACGTCAGGTCACTCGCCTGACCGAAACCGCCGGTAACTATCTGCCGATCGGCCGACTGGTGGATGAGAAGGTGGTGGTGAACGGTATCGTTGCGCTGTTGGCTACCGGTGGCTCCACCAACCTGACCATGCACATGGTGGCAATGGCTCGCGCCGCCGGCATCATTATCAACTGGGATGATTTCTCCGAACTGTCGGACGCGGTGCCATTGTTATGCCGCATCTACCCGAACGGCCCGGCGGATATCAACCAATTCCAGGCCTCGGGCGGCGTTGCCCTGGTGGTACGCGAACTGTTGAAACACGGCCTGCTGCACGAAGACGTGCATACAGTGGCCGGTTTTGGCCTGACGCGCTACACCCAGGAACCCTGGCTGGATAACGGCCAACTGGCCTGGCGTGAGGGCACGGAAACGTCGCTCGACGCCAAGGTTATCGCCAGCGTGGCCGAGCCTTTCGAGCACCACGGCGGGACCAAGGTGCTGGCCGGTAATCTCGGCCGGGCGGTAATGAAAACCTCGGCTGTCCCCGCCGAAAACCAGATTATCGAAGCGCCGGCAGTGGTATTTGAAAGCCAGCATGACATCGTTCCGGCGTTTGAAGCCGGCAAACTGGATCGCGATTGTGTGGTGGTGGTGCGCTTCCAGGGGCCACAGGCCAATGGCATGCCAGAGCTGCACAAGCTGATGCCGCCGCTGGGCGTATTGATGGACCGTGGCTTTAAAGTGGCCCTGGTAACCGATGGCCGCCTGTCCGGCGCTTCCGGCAAGGTTCCGTCCGCCATTCACGTGACCCCGGAAGCCTACACCGGTGGCATGCTGGCCAAGGTGCAAAACGGCGACCTGATCCGCGTGAACGGCCGCACTGGCGAGCTGGCATTGTTGGTCGATGCCGACCTGCTGGCCCAGCGCGCACCTTATCAACCCGACCTGAGCGCAGAACATATCGGCTGTGGCCGTGAACTGTTCGGCGCCTTGCGCAGCCAGCTTTCCGGGGCCGAACAGGGCGCCTGCTGCATTAAATTTTAACCGATAGCATGGCCGTGCAGCCCGACGGCGGCGGCCATAACTGGAGAAAACCGTTAATGAACAATTGGAAAACAAGCGCAGAGCAGATCCTGATGGCCGGACCTGTGGTCCCGGTAATCGTCATCAACAAGCTGGAACATGCGGTGCCGTTGGCAAAAGCCCTGGTCGCCGGTGGCGTGCGGGTATTGGAAGTGACACTGCGCACCCCCTGCGCGATGGACGCGATCCGTGCGATTGCCAAAGAAGTGCCTGACGCGATTATCGGTGCCGGCACGGTCATTAATCCACAGCAACTGCAGGAAGTGACCGAGGCAGGAGCCCAGTTCGCCATCAGCCCAGGCCTGACCACCGATCTGCTGAAAGCGGCCACTGCCGGTTCGATTCCGTTAATTCCCGGTATTTGTACCGTATCGGAACTGATGCTGGGCATGGATCACGGCCTGCGCGAGTTTAAATTCTTCCCGGCGGAAGCCAACGGTGGCGTGAAAGCGCTACAGGCCATCAGTGGCCCGTTCCCACAGGTCCGCTTCTGCCCAACCGGCGGCATCTCACCGAACAACTACCGTGACTATCTGGCACTGAAAAGCGTGCTGTGCATAGGCGGCTCCTGGCTGGTACCGGCAGAGGCACTGGAAAGCGGTGACTACGCCCGCATCACCGAATTGGCGCGCGCCGCCGTTGCGGGTGCGAAAGCGTAATCTTATCGGGCGCGGTAATCAACCGCGCCCTTATGCAGTCGCCGATGTCGCGGGCAGCGCCGCACCACTACGCTGGCTGAAACGCCGTTTTTTACGGTAAGCAAACACGTCTTCCACATGCCCATCGCGGATGCGCTGTTGCAATCCGCGCCAGTAATCGGCCTCGAACAGGTCACGATGCATCTCTTCAAACACCTGTCGGATGCGCCGATCGCCACACAGGAAATGCCTGAACTCCTCCGGGAATACATCATTGGGTGACACACTGTACCAGGGTTCGCTCGCCAACTCGTCTTCCGGATAGCGCGGAGGCGGAATATCGCGGAAGTTGACCTCGGTCATGTAGCAAATCTCATCGTAGTCATAGAACACCACCCGCCCGTGCCGGGTCACGCCAAAGTTCTTGAACAGCATATCGCCAGGGAAAATATTGGCGGCGGCCAGTTGCTTGATGGCGTTACCGTATTCTTCTATCGCGTCGCGCATCTGCTGTTCATCGGCCTGTTCCAGATACAGATTCAGCGGTGTCATGCGTCGTTCCATATACAGATGCTTGATCGCGATGCGATCGCCCAGATCCTCCAGCTTATCCGGCACCTCGCGCTGCAGTTCCGCCAGCAGCTCCGGACTGAGTCGCGCCTTGTCGACAACAAAGTTTTCGTACTCCTGGGTATCCGCCATCCGCCCTACGCGGTCGTGTTCTTTCACCAGTTGGTAGCAGGCCATCACCTGCGCCTGCGTCACTTCTTTTTGTGGCGCAAACTCATCCTTGATCACCTTGAATACCCGATCGAAAGACGGCAGGGTAAATACCAGCATCACCATGCCCTTCACCCCCGGCGCGATGATGAACTGCTCCTGCGAGCCACTCATAAACGTCAGGTACTCACGGTAACATTCTGTTTTTCCGTGCTTCTGGCAACCAATCGCCATATACAGCTCGGCGGTGGTTTTGCCCGGCAGTATTTCACGCAGCCACTCGACCATTGCCGCCGGCAGGGGCGCGTAAACCATAAAGTAAGAGCGGGCGAAGCCGAATACGATGCTGGCCTCGGCCTTGCTGGTCAGGCAGGTATCAATAAACAAGGCGCCGGAATCACTGTGATGGATCGGCAGCAGGAAAGGATAGACCCGGTCTGCCACACGCAATTTCCCCACCAGCCAGGCCGCCTTGTTGCGGTAAAACAGCTCATTGGCGATCTGGAAAGTCGCGCCTGCCAATTGCTGCGCGCTGAAACTCTGCTGCAAGGCCAGCGTGATGTAATCAATATCGCGCGATAAATTTTCCCACGGCAACCGCAGAGGCAAGTCGGTCAGCAGGTTGTACAGCATTGCCGAGACGTCACCGTTGGCGGTGAAATCGCGTGATAGTGGACGTGGGATATCGCGAAAGCGCCCTTCTGGCTGGGAGCTGAAAACAAACAGTTTTTCCGGCGTCAGATCGCGATGCCTGAACAGCCGACAGTAGACCGAATTGAAGAAGCTTTCGGCAATCTCAAAACGTGGGTACTCCGGCAGCAGATCGGTATACACCGCCTTCACCCGGCTGGGGAAGTCTGCATCAAAATACTGTTGCCCGGTGATGCACTTCAGCTGCTCTACCACCAGGCCGACGTGGTGATCATACAGATGGATACGCTTTTTCATCGCCTGCTGCACTGCCGGCCAGTCCGCCCGCTCAAAACGCTGCTGCGCACCAGCGGTCACCTCCAGAAAGCGCCCGTACTGTGCATCAAAGCCCTGCAGGATCGTCTGCGCGATCAACAGCTCCAGTTTTGCCGCCATCCTTACCTCCCGCCAGAAAATAGAGCCTGCATAAGCAGGCTCCAGGTTACAACTTGTCAGCGTTGCCGCCTCAGAACTGCTGTTCTTCCGTCGAACCGGTCAGCGCGGTAACCGATGAAGCACCGCCCTGAATAATGGTGGTCACCTTGTCGAAGTAACCGGTGCCTACTTCCTGCTGGTGTGAGGCAAAGGTGTAACCGCGAGCCACGGCATCGAACTCTGGCTGCTGCACTTTTTCGACGTAGTGCTTCATGCCCTCGCCCTGCGCATAGGCATGCGCCAGGTCAAACATGTTGAACCACATGCTGTGGATGCCCGCCAGCGTGATGAACTGGTACTTGTAACCCATCGCCGACAGCTCTTCCTGGAAGCGAGCAATCGTCTGGTCGTCCAGGTTCTTTTTCCAGTTGAATGACGGCGAGCAGTTGTACGCCAGCAGTTTGCCCGGGAATTTGGCATGGATTGCATCGGCAAAGCGCTTGGCCGCCTGTAGATCCGGCGTGGAGGTTTCGCACCACACCAGGTCAGCGTAAGGGCAATAGGCCAGACCACGGCTGATCGCCTGCTCGACACCGGCGTGGGTGCGGAAGAAACCTTCGGCAGTGCGCTCACCGGACACAAACTCGCGGTCGTACGGGTCGCAGTCAGAAGTCAGTAAATCGGCGGCGTCAGCATCGGTACGCGCAATAACCAGCGTCGGCACGCCGAGCACATCGGCCGCCAGACGCGCAGCAACCAATTTCTGAATCGCTTCCTGGGTTGGCACCAGCACTTTGCCGCCCATATGACCGCACTTTTTCACCGCCGCCAGTTGATCTTCGAAGTGCACCCCGGCAGCACCGGCCTCAATCATCGCCTTCATCAGTTCGAAAGCATTCAGCACGCCACCAAAGCCGGCTTCGGCATCGGCGACGATCGGCAGGAAGTAATCGGTGTAACCTTTGCTGCCCGGCTCTATTTTGTTGGCCCACTGGATCTGGTCGGCGCGGCGGAAGGTGTTGTTAATGCGCTCAACCACGCCGGGTACGGAATCGACCGGATACAGTGACTGGTCCGGGTACATCGCCGACGCCGTGTTGGCATCCGCCGCCACCTGCCAACCGGACAGGTAAATCGCTTCAATACCTGCCTTGGCCTGCTGCAGCGCCTGGCCGCCGGTCAGCGCCCCCAGACTGTTGACGTAGCCTTTGCGTGATTTACCGTGCAGCAGTTCCCACAGTTTGGCGGCACCGTTCTGTGCCAGGGTGCAGGCCGGGTTAACTGAACCACGCAGGTTAATGACGTCTTCCGCGCTGTATGGGCGGGTGATACCTTCCCAGCGAGCCGATTTCCATTCCTGTTCCAGTTGTTGGATCTGTTGAGCACGAGAGGTAGACATAATTTTTATCCTTTTCAATAATGTAGGGTTAATGGTCAGGAACGGATTCAGGCCAGCAGCTCATAGCCCGGTAAAGTCAGGAAATCGATTAATTCGTCTTGCGTAGTGATACGTTCCATCAGGCGTGCAGCTTCTTCGAAGCGGCCGGCGTTAAAGCGCGTTTCACCCAACTCTTCACGTACTACCAACATTTCTTCTTTCAGCATCTGACGGAACAGCGCCTTGGTGACCAGTTGGCCATCGCTCAGGCTCTTTTCATGGTGGATCCACTGCCAGATAGAGGTACGGGAAATTTCCGCCGTCGCCGCATCTTCCATCAGGCCATAAATCGGGACGCAGCCATTGCCGGAGATCCAGGCTTCGATGTACTGCACCGCCACGCGGATATTGGCGCGCATGCCGGCTTCGGTACGCTCACCGTCACAAGGTTCCAGCAGCTGCGCAGCACTGATTGGCGCGTCATTTTCACGCAGCACTTCCAGTTGGTTACGGCGCTCACCGAGTACCCGGCTGAAGACTTCCATTACGGTATCCGCCAACCCTGGATGGGCCACCCAGGTACCGTCGTGGCCGTTATTGGCCTCCAGCTCTTTATCCGCCCGCACCTTGTTCAGCACCCAGGCATTTTTCTCGGCGTCTTTGCTCGGGATAAACGCCGCCATACCGCCCATGGCAAAGGCACCGCGCTTATGGCAGGTCTTGATCAGCAACCGGGAATAGGCGCTAAGGAATAACTTGTCCATGGTGACCGACTGACGATCCGGCAATACCCGGTCGGCATGATTTTTCAGCGTCTTGATGTAGCTGAAGATGTAATCCCAACGGCCGCAGTTCAAACCGACGATATGATCGCGCAGGTGGTACAGGATCTCGTCCATCTGGAATACCGCCGGCAGCGTTTCGATCAGCACCGTGGCTTTGATCGTGCCGCGTGGCAGGGAGAAACGATCCTCGGCAAAGCTGAAGACCTCGCACCACCAGGCCGCTTCCTGCCAGGACTGGGTTTTTGGCAGGTAGAAATAAGGGCCGCTGCCTTTAGCCAGCAATTGACGATAGTTGTGGAAGAAATACAGCGCAAAATCGAACAGGCCGCCGGGGATCGCTTCCCCCTGCCACTGCACGTGTTTTTCCGGTAAATGCAGGCCGCGTACGCGCGCAATCAATACCGCCGGGTTCGGCTTCAACTGATAAATCTTGCCGGCTTCATTGGTGTAAGAGATGGTGCCGTTCACCGCGTCATGCAGGTTGATTTGGCCGTCGATGACTTTGTCCCAGCTCGGCGCCAGTGAGTCTTCGAAATCAGCCATAAACACCTTCACATTGGCGTTCAGGGCGTTGATGACCATCTTGCGTTCAACCGGGCCGGTGATCTCCACCCGGCGGTCGCGAAGATCCTCTGGTATGCCGCGGATCGACCACTCACTCTCACGAATGGAAGCAGTTTCCGAAATGAAGTCTGGAAGATCGCCTTGATCGATCTTCTGCTGCCAGCAGGCACGCACAGCCAACAGTTTGTTGCGCTGTGGAGTAAATTTACTCACCAGTTCCGCCAGGAATTCGACCGCGTCATCCGTCAACACCTGTCGCTCAGCAGCGCTAAAACCCTGCGTAAACGTTAATTCCGTGCCTACTATCTGTTGCGTCATTGTCTTGCTCCTTCCTATCGTTGCGCACCGCCGTTGCCATTAAGCCGGCGCATCTTCATCAGAAATCAGTGTGGATCAGGGCGTATAAAACGATCCTCAACTGGTCAGATCTCTTCTCTCTGGATCTAAGAATACTCAACTAAAAATAAAAATCAAAAACCATTTCCATTTTATTGAAAAATATTTTATTAACCTTTTATTATCAATTGGTTAATAAACATAACAACAGAAACTGTTAAGGAAACCGGTTCCACAGTAGAGATAAAATAAATTTAAGTAGTTGTAAGACAATGGTTTTTACTAAAAAAGAGGGTGGAATGAGGAAGACAGATAGGGAAGAGATGACATCGGCGGCCTCGATTCAGCCGCCAACAAGGGGAAAAAAGTTACTCGAGAGTCGGGTTCATATGACGCAGATCGTATGGTGTGATCTGGTAAACATAGTAGTTGAGCCAGTTGGCAAACAGCAGATGGCCATGGCTGCGCCAGGAGGCTTTGGGGGTGAGTTCGGGATTATCATCGGGGAAGTAATTCAGCGGTACCACAGGGTTAAGACCGGCCTCGTTATCACGACAATACTCGCCAGCCAGCGTTAGCGCATCATACTCCGGGTGGCCGGTCACAAACGCCAGGCGCTTGTCCTTGCTGGCGAACAAATAAGCCCCGGTCTGCTCTGATTCGGCCAGGATATCCAGATCCGTATACTGGCGGATAATTTCCGTAGGGAAGTCCGCATAGCGTGAGTGAGGCGCCAGGAAGGTTTCATCAAAACCGCGAGTCAGTAAGGCATGCTGCTGCAGCGTTTGGTGCTGATAAACCCCCGAAAGTTTCACTTCACGCGTCATCTTCGGGATACCGTACAGAATGTTTAAGGCAGCCTGCACCGCCCAGCATACAAACAACGTGGAGGTGACGTGATTCTTGGCCCAGTCAATCACCCGTTCGATCTGTGGCCAGTAGGCAACGTCACAGAAATCGACCAGTCCCAGCGGCGCCCCGGTGACAATCAATCCGTCGAAATTCTCATCCTGAATATCTTCAAAATCACAGTAGAAATTGTTCAGATGCTCCGCCGGCGTGTTCTTCGACTCACGGCTATCAATACGCAGCAGTTGGATATCAATTTGCAGCGAAGAGTTGGAAAGCAGACGTAAAAATTGGTTTTCCGTCTCAATCTTCTTTGGCATCAGGTTGAGGATCAGCACTTTCAACGGCCTGATTTCCTGTGTTTTTGCCCGAGAGGATGTCATCACAAAGACATTCTCATTGCGCAAAAAACTGACTGCAGGTAACTCATCAGGAACACGAATCGGCATTGCTTAACCCTCACACATCCATTTAAACGTTTAGACTTCTAGATGCCCGAAGATAGCGTCTTTTTAGCATAATGTCGAGCATTCAACCGGAAGGTGAAAATGTTTCATTGCCTTGGCATAGGCAGGATCCGCACGTTTTAGCGAGGTACAAAGCAAAAAGGCCATCCTTTCGGATGGCCTCTTGGCTTAATTGATGCCTGGCAGTGTCCTGCAATACTCGTCTCATCCTGAGACTCACCCCTTTGGGGCCGCCGCAAGCGGCGTTAAAGCCCGTTCCCGACGGGCTTTTCGCCTATCCATGCTCGAACTGAACACCGAATAACAGAAAAAGTAAAAAGCCCCATGCTTTCGCATGAGGCTTCGTACTTTGTTTGATGCTTGGCAGTGTCCTACTCTCGCATGGGGA
>NZ_SWDE01000003.1 GCF_013337185.1 Serratia proteamaculans | reverse complement strand
GGCCGCAACCCCTAAATGCAAAAAATCTTTCAAGCGCTCAAATAACAATCAATAAAGCCATTTCAGGATATTTATTAGCCAGAAAAGTGGTGTTTTAAGGGCGTTAGCCCGGAAAACTCTATGAGAGTAATGAAAACAGATAAAGAAAAGGGAGCGGTCACCCGCTCCCTTTTATCGCAATGACTATAGATAGCCGTTACTGTTTGGCTACAATATGCTCGTCTTCTACATCCAGCGTCACCGGTATGCCCGGAATCAACTTGCCGGAAAGGATTTGCTGCGCCAATGGGTTTTCGATCTCCTGCTGGATAGCGCGTTTCAACGGACGCGCACCATACACAGGATCGAAACCGGTTTTGCCCAGCAGCTCCAACGCCGGTTCGGTCATAGTGACTTCGTAACCGCGTTCTTCCAGACGTTTGTACAGACGTGCCAACTGAATCTTGGCGATCTCGGCAATGTGTTTCTGACCGAGTGGGTGGAATACCACCACCTCATCTATACGGTTGATGAATTCCGGACGGAAATGATGCGTAACCATTTCCATCACCGATTCCTTCATCTGTGCGTAGTTCATCTGACCGAAGTGTTCCTGGATCAGATCGGACCCCAGGTTAGAAGTCATAATCACCACGGTATTACGGAAATCAACGGTACGTCCCTGACCATCGGTCAGACGCCCATCGTCCAATACCTGCAGCAGGATGTTGAACACATCCGGATGCGCCTTCTCCACTTCATCCAGCAGGATCACTGAATAAGGTCGACGACGCACTGCCTCGGTCAGATAACCGCCCTCTTCATACCCGACATAGCCCGGAGGCGCCCCCACCAGCCGCGATACCGAATGTTTTTCCATAAACTCGGACATGTCGATACGCACCATCGCGTCGTCACTGTCGAACAGGAACGAGGCCAGCGCCTTACAGAGTTCGGTTTTACCCACCCCGGTCGGACCGAGGAACAGGAACGAACCGATAGGACGGTTTGGATCTGAAAGCCCGGCTCGGCTACGGCGAATTGCGTTAGATACCGCGCTTACGGCTTCATCCTGGCCAATGACCCGAGAATGCAGTTCCTGCTCCAGACGCAACAACTTGTCACGCTCACCCTCCAGCATTCTGGCAACAGGAATACCGGTGGCACGCGCCAGCACTTCGGCGATTTCTGCGTCGGTCACCCGGTTACGCAACAGCTTCATGGTTTTGCCTTCGGCCAGCGTGGCGGCAGCAAGCTGTTTTTCCAACTCTGGGATCTTACCGTACTGCAGTTCCGACATCCGCCCCAGATCACCGACACGACGCGCCTGCTCCAGGGTGATCTTGGCCTGCTCAAGTTCCGCTTTGATATTCTGCGTACCGGAGAGTGAAGCTTTTTCCGCCTTCCACTCTTCTTCCAGCTCTGAATATTCACGTTCTTTCTGTTCCAGCTCACCGCTAAGCATTTCCAGGCGTTTCTTGCTGGCGTCGTCCGACTCTTTACTCAGCGCCTGCTGCTCCAGCTTAAGCTGAATAATACGGCGCTCCAGACGATCGAGCGATTCCGGCTTGGAGTCCATCTGCATGCGGATGCTGGACGCCGCCTCATCGATCAGGTCAATAGCCTTATCCGGCAATTGACGATCGGAGATATAGCGGTGTGACAAGGTCGCCGCAGCAACAATCGCCGGGTCAGTGATCTGCACATGGTGATGCAGTTCATAACGTTCTTTCAGGCCTCGCAGGATAGCGATGGTGTCTTCGACACTGGGTTCCGCCACATAGACTTTCTGGAAACGACGTTCGAGCGCCGCATCCTTCTCTATATACTGACGATATTCGTCAAGCGTGGTGGCACCGACGCAGTGCAGCTCCCCACGCGCCAGCGCCGGTTTCAACATATTGCCGGCATCCATAGCGCCATCGGCTTTACCCGCGCCGACCATAGTATGCAATTCATCAATAAACAGAATGACGCTGCCTTCCTGTTTGGACAGATCGCTCAGCACCGCTTTCAGACGCTCTTCAAACTCACCGCGATACTTGGCCCCGGCGATCAGCGCACCCATATCGAGGGACAGCACACGTTTATGCTTTAGGCCTTCCGGGACTTCACCATTAATGATGCGTTGCGCCAAACCTTCGACGATGGCGGTTTTACCCACGCCAGGCTCGCCGATCAACACCGGGTTGTTTTTGGTACGACGTTGCAGCACCTGAATAGTGCGACGGATCTCTTCGTCACGGCCGATAACCGGGTCAAGTTTGCCTTGCTCGGCACGTTCGGTCAGATCAATAGTGTATTTCTTCAATGCCTGACGTTGGTCTTCAGCACCTTGGTCTTCCACGCTGTCTCCACCTCGCATTTGCTCAATAGCCTTGCTGATTTTATCGGTTGTCGCACCGGCTGCTTTCAACAGATCGGTCAATGTTCCACGATCCTCAAGCACCGCCAGTACAAAGAGTTCGGAAGAAATGAATTTGTCCGCCCGCTTTTGCGCCAGCTTGTCGCACAGGTTAAGGACACGCACCAGTTCATGGGACGGTTGAACGTCACCACCGGTACCTTCGACTTGAGGCTGACGAGACAGTGCCTGTTCGATTTCAGTGCGCACGCGCCCTGCATCGATACCGGCAGAAGTTAAGAGTGGACGAACCGTGCCCCCGTCCTGATTGAGCAGAGCGCTCATCAGATGTAACGGTTCAATAAACTGGTTGTCGCGCCCAAGGGCTAAAGATTGGGCATCGGCGAGGGCAAGCTGGAATTTGTTAGTAAGACGATCCAGACGCATAACACCTCCAAGATTGGTCGAAATTGCTACTGGAGATTAAATGAGGTCATCCCTCAAAAATTCAAGGTTATTTCGACTGTATATTTTCGGTACTACATCATGCGTCTTTGGACCGTCCTAATTCAATAGGTTATATCAGCCAGATTAAACTTGCCAGACGTCCGGTTATTCCATCGCGACGATAGGAGAAAAAATGACTGATTTCGCTCACCGTACAGCGATCGCCACCGTAGATGGCGTGGATGCCTGCGCGTTGCAGGCGCTGACGAGCTAATAAATAGATATCGGCCAGGAATTTATCACCCAGGGGGGTAAAAGCTGCCGCCGCTGCGTCATCCACAGCAATAAATGCCGCACGAACCTCGGGCCCTACCTCAAACTGCTGCGGGCCAATCGCCGGGCCGAGCCAGGCGGTAATGCTCCCCGGTTCAGCAGCAAAAGCGGACAGAGTTTGTTCCAGCACGCCATTGCACAACCCACGCCAACCGGCATGGGCTGCAGCAACTTCATCACCGGCCTGCGAACAAAACAGCACCGGCAAGCAATCCGCCGTCATCACGGCACACACTTGCCCCGGAACATTACTGTAAACGGCATCCGCTTGCAGGTCGGCTGGCGTTTGCCCATCCAGCCGCACGACACGAGTACCATGAACCTGCTCCAGCCAGACTGGCATCTGCGGCAAGTCGGCACCCTCCACCAGCCGTTGGCGATTACCCGCTACCGCCTGCGCTTCATCACCCACGTGGGTTCCGAGGTTGAGCGCGTCATACGGCGGCAGACTAACGCCGCCATGACGGGTGGTGCTGCAGGCTTTTACCCCAGCAGGCAACGGCCAATCGGGCAGGATGAGCGAATCCATTACCAGTTCATCTGATCTTTAAATTCTTCGGTATCGGCTTTCAGCGCGTTAATCAAATCGACCATATCCTGAGGCAGCGGCGCATGCCACTCCATCTGGATACCGCTGATTGGATGATATAAACGCAGCATGGTAGCGTGCAGTGCCTGACGATCGAAACCGCGCAGCGTGGCAATAAATGCATCCGACGCACCTTTTGGCGGACGTGGACGGCCACCGTACAGCTGATCGCCCACCAAAGGATGGTTGATGTGTGACATATGCACGCGGATCTGGTGAGTACGGCCGGTTTCCAGACGCAGACGCAGGCGGGTGTGCGCACGGAAATGCTCCATAATACGGTAATGCGTCACCGCGGGTTTCCCCATCGGGTGCACTGCCATATGGGTGCGCTTGGTCGAATGGCGCGAAATCGGCTCTTCGACGGTACCGCCGGCGGTCATGGTACCAATGGCGACCGCTTCATATTCACGGGTAATATCCCGCGCCTGCAGCGCTTCTACCAGTCGGGTTTGCGCCGGAACAGTTTTGGCCACGACCATCAAACCGGTCGTGTCCTTGTCCAGACGGTGCACGATGCCGGCACGCGGCACATCGGCAATTTCAGGATAGTAGTGCAGCAACGCATTGAGCACCGTGCCATCCGGGTTGCCGGCGCCAGGGTGCACGACCAGGTCGCGTGGCTTGTTGATGACCAGAATGTCACTGTCTTCGTAGACGATATTCAGCGCGATGTCCTGCGGTTCCCAACGGGCGTCTTCTTCTATCTGTGCATCAATGGCGACCGTCTCTCCCCCCAGTACCTTCTCTTTCGGTTTGTTTATCGTTTTGCCATTAACCTGTACCCGATCGTCCAGGATCCAATCTTTTATGCGAGATCGTGAATAATCAGGGAACAATTCGGCCAAAGCTTGATCTAAACGTTGTCCGAGTTGAGATTCGGCCACCGTTGCGGTGAGTTGTACTTGTTGTGCCATATGCAGCTTCTTCGTTAACGTTGGGTTTTCACGGCGATGCCGTTTAATATAATGTGCTATTGTAACTGGTCTTTGTCGGGAGCTTAACGGACAGTCTCCCGGAATAACACCCTGAGGATAATCAAAACGTCATGACGCGTATGAAATATCTGGTGGCGGCAGCCACGTTGAGCCTGGCGCTGGCAGGTTGCTCCACATCCAAGGATGCGGTTCCCGACAACCCACCTTCGGAAATCTATGCTACTGCCCAGCAAAAACTGCAGGACGGTAACTTTAAGGGCGCGATTACGCAACTCGAAGCGTTAGATAACCGCTATCCTTTCGGGCCGTACTCTCAGCAGGTTCAGTTGGACCTGATTTATGCCTACTACAAATCTGCCGATTTACCACTGGCTCAGGCGTCTATCGATCGTTTCATGCGTCTGAACCCTACGCACCCGAACATCGACTACGTGATGTACATGCGTGGGCTGACCGATATGGCGTTGGATGACAGTGCATTGCAAGGCTTCTTCGGGGTCGATCGTTCAGACCGCGATCCACAGCATGCTCGCGCTGCGTTTCGCGATTTCAGCCAGCTGATTCAGCAGTACCCGAACAGCCAGTATGTAACCGATGCCAACAAGCGTCTGGTGTATCTGAAAGACCGCCTGGCCAAGTATGAGCTTTCGGTGGTGGAATACTACACTAAACGCGGTGCCTACGTCGCGGTCGTTAATCGCGCCGAACAGATGCTACGTGAATATCCGGATACCAAAGCGACGCGCGACGCGCTGCCGCTGATGGAAAATGCGTATAAGCAGTTGCAACTGAACGGTCAGGCCGACAAAGTGGCCAAAGTGATTGCCGCCAACCCGGCATAACCGAATTGGCAACGGCAGAAAAACAAAACGGCAGCTTCGGCTGCCGTTTTCATTTGCTGCGAACTTAGCCAGAGCTGGAAAAATACACAAGCAAAAACACGATGTTAGCAAGTCTGCCCCACCGCTTATCCTTTCAATAATGCGCGTTCCGCTCACAAGACTCAAGCGTTAGATAGCCAATTCAAATGCTGAATCACAGATTGAACTAACTTTGCAAAAAGTGACAAAAATACGTGATTTTCATCACGCATTTAAGCAAAAAGCGAGGTATGCTGGATCCATCCAAGACGGAAAGACAGAGAGGTAAGTTATATGACATTGAACATTACCAGCAAACAAATGGATATCACTCCCGCAATCCGCAGTCACGTCGAAGACCGTCTCACCAAACTGGAAAAATGGCAGGCCCAACTGATTAACCCACATATCGTCTTATCCAAAGAACCGAAAGGGTTTGTTGCCGACGCCACCATTACTACTCCTAACGGCCCGCTGGTCGCCAGCGCAAAACATGAAGACATGTACACCGCCGTTAACGATCTGATCGCCAAGCTGGAGCGTCAGTTGAATAAGGTGCAGCACAAAGGCGAAGCACGCCGTGCCGCGACCAGCGTGAAGGACATCATTCCGGAAGTCGAACCGGAACAGGAATAACCGTTTAGCGGCTGTTTCACATCAAACGCGCCTGAGGGCGCGTTTTTTGTCTGGTTTTTTTATTGACGAGATAAAGGCCTGCGGTTACTTTAAAACCTGTCTCATACATACTCTGGGTACCCCATGCTCCGTAAACCGTTTTTCTTCGCATTCTTTTTTACCTTCCCCTGATTGGGAGGCGTTTCGTCGTGTGATAAAGAATGCGAAGACGAACAGCAAAGCCTCCTGAAAACAGGGGGCTTTTTTTATGGCTATTTACGACGTATAAAAAATAAGGCAGAAGCTGATTATGACTGACAACCCGTTACTCGTGCTGCGCGAACGCATCAGCGCACTGGATCTGAAACTGCTGTCCCTGCTGGCAGAACGCCGTGAGCTGGCAGTAGAAGTAGGGAAAACCAAGCTTCACTCTCATCGACCAATCCGGGATAAAGAGCGTGAGCGCGACCTACTGGACGCCCTGATCGCCGCCGCCAAACCCTACGATCTGGACGGGTTCTACGTCACCCGCCTGTTCCAGCTGATTATCGAAGACTCGGTATTAACCCAGCAGTCGTTACTGCAAAACCAGCTCAATCAAATCAGTCAGCATTCAGCCCGCATCGCTTTCCTCGGCCCGAAAGGTTCTTATTCACACCTGGCCGCGCGCCAATATGCAGCTCGCCATTTCGACCAGTTGATCGAGTGCGGTTGCCAGAAATTCCAGGACATATTTACCCAGGTCGAAACCGGTCAGGCGGATTACGCCATTCTGCCAATCGAAAATACCAGCTCAGGTTCGATTAACGACGTCTACGATCTGCTGCAGCACACCAGCCTGTCGATCGTCGGCGAGCTGACCAACCCTATCGATCATTGCGTCCTGGTCGCCAGCGACACCGATCTTGCCCAGATCGAAGTCGTGTATAGCCACCCGCAACCATTCCAGCAGTGCAGCCAGTTCATTAATCGCTATCCACACTGGAAAATCGAATATTGTGAAAGCACTGCCGCAGCGATGGAAAAAGTCGCCAAATTGAACTCGCCAAAAGCCGCAGCGCTAGGCAGCGAAGCTGGCGGGGCACTGTATGGCCTGCAGGTGCTGGAGCACAATCTGGCCAATCAACAGCAGAACATCACCCGCTTCATCGTGCTGGCACGTAAGGCTATCGACGTCTCTGAGCAAGTGCCGGCTAAAACCACGCTGATCATGGCCACTGGGCAGCAGTCTGGGGCACTGGTTGAAGCGCTGCTGGTGTTGCGCGAAAACGGTATCATCATGACCAAACTGGAATCTCGCCCGATTAACGGCAATCCGTGGGAAGAAATGTTTTATATCGATGTGCAGGCTAACCTACGTTCTGAATCAATGCAGAAAGCATTGAGAGATCTTGCCCCAATAACCCGCTCACTGAAGGTATTGGGTTGTTACCCCAGCGACAACGTGGTGCCGGTTAATCCATCCTGATGAAGTAAAGAAGGGTTCGGCATTTGCCGAACCCGAATACTTTATTGTCGGCTGTCATTCGCCTGACGCAGCAGCGAACGGCTTTCCACCAGGAAACGCTGCGCATAGTCGCCAAACCAATGCTCGACCTTCTGGAAACTTTGAATAAACGCCTGTTTATCACCCTGTTCCAGCAGTTTGATCGCCTCACCGAAGCGCTGATAGTAACGTTTGATTAGCGCAATGTTCTCTTCTGACGACATGATGATATCTGCGTACAACTGCGGATCCTGCGCAAACAGCCGTCCGACCATCGCCAACTCCAACCGGTAAATTGGTGAAGAGAGTGCCAGCAACTGTTCCAACTGAACGTTTTCCTCCGCCAAATGCAGACCATAGGCAAAGGTGGCAAAATGGCGCAACGCCTGAATGAACGCCATGTTCTGATCGTGCTCAACCGCGCTGATACGGTGCAAACGCGCGCCCCATACCTGCAGTTGCTCCAGCAACCACTGATAGGCTTGCGGCTCGCGGCCATCGCAATAGACCACCACCTGCTTGGCCACGCTGCCTACGTCCGGACCAAACATCGGATGCAGACCCACCACAGGGCCAGAGTGCGCTGCCAACATGGCATTTAGCGGGCGATTTTTTACCGACGCCAGATCGACCAGGATACAGTCCGCCGGCAACGGAGGTAATCTTTCAATCACCTGCTCAGTCACGTGAATCGGCACACTGACAATCACCATTCCGGCGTCTGCCAGCAAAGTATCGGCCTGCGGCCAATCTTGCTGATCCAACACCTTGACCTGGTAGCCGGACAGCGTCAGCAGGCGATTAAACAACCGGCCCATTTGGCCGTTACCGCCAATGATGACAATCGGACGCAGCTGTGGATTCAGGGTTTTAAAGCCTTTGTCGTTCTCGCTGACATAAGACTCACGCATTACCCGGCGTAGCACGTCCTCGATCAGATCAGGAGGAACACCAAGATTTTCAGCTTCCTGACGCCGTGAGGCCAACATCGCCGCCTCACGTTCAGGAACATACACCGGTAACCCGTGGTGGCTCTTAACCTCACCTACTTCTGCCACCAGCTGCAGGCGTTTTGCCAGCAGCTCCAGCAGCGCCTTATCCACTTCGTCGATTTGATCGCGCAACGCGGTCAGTTCAGCCACCATAACTTACTACTCTCCAGTACGTGCCGTCAGCGCAGTGCCGAGTTCCTGGTGCATATGGCGCAGCAGCGTCTCTGTACTTTCCCAGTTAATGCAGGCGTCGGTAACAGAAACCCCGTAGCGCATATCTGCACGCGGTTGCTCAGAGGACTGGCTGCCTTCGTGCAGGTGGCTTTCCAGCATGATGCCGGTGATCGAACGGTTACCCGCTTTAATCTGCTCTACCACGGACTCGGCAACCGTCGGCTGACGGCGATAGTCTTTATTCGAGTTGCCATGGCTGCAATCTATCATCAAGGACGGGTGGAGTCCCGCCTCCTGCATCTGTTTTTCACAGGCCGCAACGTCTTCGGCACTGTAGTTCGGCGTTTTGCCACCGCGCAGGATCACATGCCCATCCGGGTTACCCTGCGTTTGCAGCAGGCACACTTGCCCTGCCTGGTTAATGCCGACAAAACGGTGTGGCATCGCCGCTGCACGCATCGCGTTGATTGCCGTGCCCAGGCTACCGTCGGTACCGTTTTTGAAACCCACCGGCATCGACAAGCCTGAAGCCATCTCGCGGTGAGTTTGCGATTCTGTAGTACGCGCACCAATCGCTGACCAACTGAACAAGTCACCCAGGTATTGCGGGCTGTTCGGATCCAACGCTTCTGTCGCCAACGGCAGACCCATACCCACCAGATCCAGCAACAGGCGACGCGCGATGTGCAAACCGGCTTCAACATCAAACGAACCATCCATGTACGGATCGTTAATCAGGCCTTTCCAGCCAACGGTGGTTCGTGGTTTTTCAAAATAGACACGCATAACGATATACAGCTGATCGCTCAATTCAGCCGACAGGGTTTTCAAATGACGGGCGTAATCCAGGGCAGCGTCCGGGTCGTGGATAGAACAAGGTCCGCACACCACCAGCAGGCGATGATCGCGCCCCTGCAAAATATCAGCGATGGTTTTGCGCGCGGTCGCGATTTCATTTTCATCGCTGGCGCTGAGCGGGAACTGGTTCTTCAGTTCTTCCGGAGTGATCAGAATTTGTTCTGCACTGATATGAACGTTATTGAGCGCGTCTTTTTGCATGATGCTGTTCCTGTCGTTTGCCGTTATGCGTAAGCGTTAATACAACCTTGAGCGTTTCAGGTCCTTACCATACCATGCGATGTAAAGTTTTCAATCCGATATCTGTAAATAAAAAATTACCACTAACAAATCATCTTGAAAGGCCGTATTGAAACAGACAGGGTAACAAGATCAATTTAATGATTTATAAATAAAAATATTCAAACACAACCAAGATTTTCGTTTATCTCTTTTAACCTTAAAGGGTGTACACCACCGCCACAAAGTGTAAATATAAATATACACTGCATTTTCCCCAACAATGTATTAGCCCGCGATACAGCTCTCGCTTTCATCAGGATTATCGAACACGGCTACCCACCCGCTGTTGCCACCAGACGACAACCTTGGCCAAAGGCCAGCCAAACGCTAAGGATACTCAGCATGATATGCCGCAGGAAGGGGTTAATTAAGTAGAAGAAAAGTGAATAAGTAAGGATGAGAAATTAAAAACTTAAGCTAATCGTAGCTATTTTGGTCGTCATGGCGAACCGATATAATGTGACTGACATCACTTATAATCACTCTTAACAACTGGATCCAAAATGCTCTCTTTACGCGCTCGCCGCGCTATTCCGCTGTTCATTAGCTGCTTAACGACTTTCACCAGTGTTTCAGCCCTTGCCGACAATACACTTTTCACCGCGATGGACGATCCGGCCACCGCTAAAAAGCCGTTTGAAGGTAACATTCAGGCAGGTTACAACTCGCAGTCTGGCAACTCACAAAGCTCGACGCTGCTGGCCAACAGCAGCATGACCTGGTTCAACAGCGATGCCGCCTACAGCCTGTGGGGAGCCGCCAACAACACCACCTCCTCTAACGTGCGCTCGTCTGAAAAGTATCAGGCCGGGGGTCGTACTCGTTATAACCTGTCCGATCGCAACTACCTGTTCGGTCAGGCAAGTTGGCTTAGCGACCGCTTCAACGGTTACGACTCCCGTTCCACGCTGACCGGCGGTTATGGTCGCCAACTTCTCAACGGGCCGCTCAGCGATCTGCGAGTGGAATTTGGTCCCGGCGTACGTCACGATGAATATCATGGCGGTGGTCGCTCCACCAAAGCGCTGGCTTACGGCGCAGCCAACTATTCGTATCAGCTGACCGACAACACCAAGTTCTCCGAAGGCGTTTCCGCACTGGCTAACGAAGAAACCACCTTGAACTCCGAAACCGCGCTAAGCGTCGCGATTAACGAAAGGTTCGCACTGCGTCTGGCTTATAACGTGACTTACAACAGCAAGCCGCCAGCCTCAGCGCCGAAGAACACCGACACCACGACGTCCATCAGCCTGGTATACGGCCTGTAATCTTTTCGCCCCATACCTCTGACGCCATCAAGCCCATCATCGATGGGCTTTTTTTTAGGCCTGAGGTGTCAGAGTCAACCAGACCATGCCCAAGGCTTTCAGCGCATCAGTGGAACACTGGAAGTCAGCATTTCCCCCACTGACCTGTACCTGATTGCCCGGCAAACGCGCAATATCATAGACGTCGATATTACCGTCGATATCGATCAGCCAACGGCCATTGGCAATGTGCGTCACAGCCAAATCCACCAGCCAGGATAACCGACCGCCGTCAACGTAAGCCGGTTGCGCTACCCCTGCCGGGATCAGCGAGCTGTCCGCCAGCCATTCTCCCGCATCTTTCAACTGCCCGGCGACGAGCCGGTATTTCGGCAGCGCCCGCCCGCCCGCAGGCACCGCCACCGCCGTGCCGCCACTGCCCATTTCCCCCTGCCCGGTCGCCAGCCACAACAGAGATACACCAGTATCCAGAGCGCAGGTCACCACGATATCTCCCGGGAAATAATTACGACGAACCCAGGTGCTCATGGTGCCCGACGAAATACCCAGTAAATCTCCCAGCTCTTTCTGCAGACTGAAACCATAGGCGTCGAGGATGCGACGCAGCACACCTTTACCGCCAGAAGCCAGAACCCGATCGTAAAGCGCTTTTCCCTGCGCGGGTTGAATCGGCTTACGTTCACTTTTTGCTTTTGCAAGCTCCCCGGTCATAAGCCAGGCCAAATCAGCGCCCGTAGCCAGCGCGCAGCTGATGATCACATAGCCGGGCACACTGCCACGCTGCTGCCAACTGCTGATGTTGTTAGGGGCTATCCCCAGGATTTCACTCAGCTCTTTCTGCGTGCCAACACCATAAGATGAAAGGATCCTTTCAATCACTGCGCCTACCGAGGCGTTATCGTTCACAGTCTCTTCACGCATATCATCACCGATTAAAATCAAAATTTGCATTTACAAGTCGCATTTTGCGATCTAAAGTGCCACATAAATGTTTCACAAACGGCTTAAATGTCACTTTAGTTAAGATGATGCGACATGATTGATGAAAATGCAAACATCGCGGTAGTCCAATAGCAAGTTACTGCTGCCATTGGTTCACGATAAGCAGGCACACTGCTCACACAGTGATGACGATCCGAACCGATATTCGCCTCGCTTTTGCAAGCCCATTGATCACTTAGCATCCAGGGAGGTTGCCATGCTGTTGGCGAATGAAGAGCAACGGGCTATCGGTCTACGGCGTATCGCTGAAATCCGCCGCACGCTATTCGCCCAATATAAAAATCAGGCCGAGGAGATCTACAACACGGCACCGCTGCATCTACGCCACACGCTCTGCTTTCATGCAGGCCTGACCGAGCGTCACGTGATGCTGCAGTTCCACGAGATGAGTTATCCCCAGCGACAGAAAATTGTCGCCGCACTCAATGCATTCATTGAACTGGGCAAATCGCTACCTCGCTATATCAGCGAAGAGGATTGCCTGCTGAATCAGAAAAAATAGCCGTTCTGCAAATTCTGGCGTGCAACCCGCCGGATGCCGTTCGGCGCAAATTTACCCTATCTGGAGAACACACCATGGCTGATACCATAGATATGGCGCAAGAACGCCAGGCCTTGATGCTCGAAAAGCAGATCGCGCACGCCAGGCCCGTAGTCACCCAAGCCTCAGCGCATTTTTGCATAGACTGTGATGGGGCGATCCCGGAAGTACGCCGCCGCGCTATTCCCGGCGTAAGCCGCTGCGTAGCCTGCCAGGAGATAGCAGAGGCTCAGCAACGTCACTTTATCCGGCGCTAAGACGATGCCAGCTCCCCCCGACCTTATTGGCCCCCCGCCTTCCCCCTTGTTTGAAGGTGTCTATTCCTGGAATGCCCCGCGGCCAGCCATTGGCCGCGAACCCACGCTTAACCGCGATCGGCTACGCCAGTGGCAGGCCGCGCTGCGCCGCATCAATACTCTGCCCTATTATTTGCGCATAAAGTTTACCGAGCGCCACCAACTTCTGTTGCGTCAGCAAGGCGCGCAGGCTGCCTGGCACTACCTGGTGCGGGTTTTCGACCGCCGCATATGGCCACGGATCCAACAAGTGAACCATAAATTTGGCCAAAATCACCAAGCCTCAATGCACTTTGGCAATGAGGCCGACAGCTATAGCGCTTTGCCAACGCTGGGCGACAAGGCGCTGGAGCAATTGGCAAAACGGATCGCCGGTCAGTTACTGGCACTTTATCAAAGCGAGTGCGACAGCCTACTGACCAGGCATGCAGGAGACTCCTCTGTCCTGCTGCGGGACGAAATTCAATCAAAACTGTATGGCCAGATTGCAAGCATGGCACGCGCTTTTAATATTCAGCCCATGCACTGGCACTGTTATCGCAAAGGGTTGCTGGACAGCCACCGCGCGGTAGCGACACTGTCCAGACTGACCAGCGATCGTTGGTGGCTACGGCGCCTGAAGATGCAACGTATGCAGTGGCGCGAAGCGCTGCTGATCGCCATTGGCAACGTCAGCCGCAACACTTCCCCCTATGCCAGCCGCCAGGCCATTCGTGACGTGAAGGCACGCCGTCAGTCAAATCAGGATTATCTTCGCCGCTGCGATTTGGAAAATACCCTTACCGGTGAACGTATCGATCTGATGGAGAAAGTGCTGGGCAGCATTGCCAACCCGGCGATCCGCCGTATGGAGCTAATGAATACCCTCGCAGGTATTGAAACCTACGCCGCGCGCAGCAACCATATCGGGCTGTTTGTCACTCTGACGACTCCCGCACGTTTTCATCCCACTCGAACCCTTGGCGGCCACGGCAAGGCACGCTTCAATCACCGCTGGGATCGTGAAAACTTCACCCCAAAAGACGGCCAACGCTACCTGGTGAAGCAATGGAGCAAAATGCGCTCCGCATTTAAGGATCGTCAACTGCAGGTCTACGGTATCCGGGTGGTGGAACCACACCACGACGGTACGCCGCATTGGCACCTGATGCTGTTTACTCCCCAAACTCACCGTCAACCGGTGATCGATATTCTGCTCCGTTATGCACTGCAGCAGGATGCCGGGGAACCCGGAGCGCAAGAGAATCGTCTCCAGCATAAGCACCTGAATCGAGGGGGTGCGGCAGCTTATATGGCCAAATACATTGCCAAGAATCTCGATGGCTATGCGCTGGAGGAAGAACTCGATCATGAGACCGGAACCCCGCTGAGTGAAACCGCCAATGCCGTCAGCGCCTGGGCCAGCACCTGGCGTATTCCGCAGTTTCACCCTTTTGGTTTGCCCAGCATGGGCGCATACCGCGAGTGTCGTCGCATTCGTGGGCAAAGCCTGACGCAGCTGTTCGATGCGCGAACCGAAGCCGTACGCGCCGCCGCCGATACTGGCGACTTTTCCGGTTATATCGATGCCCAGGGCGGTGCCAACGTGCCCCGCAGCCGGCAATGGGTACGTGTAGCGCGTGATGACGCGCCCACACTGAACAGTTATGACGAACGGGGGCAAAAAGTGGTCGGTATTTATGCTCCCCATCTGGGCCCCGATCGGGTATACCGAACACGGACGCTGCAATGGCGCATCGTCGCCAAAAACAGCGAATCTGCGACACCTTGGAGTTCTGTCAATAACTGTGGATTACCCCTTTTTAACGCCCCAAAACCGGCGCCCTCCGCACGTCTGACCCCAGCACAACAGCAGTATTGTCTGACGATTGCCCGCAATCTTCGGCAGACAGGCATCGATCCGCAGCGCTGGCAGTTGGAAGTCTTAGCAAGAGGAGGGAAAATCAGCTTTGACGGACGACTTGTACAATTTCCGCTAATCAATGACTGGGCCAAATTTTACTGCACAAATGATAAATCCAATCATTGACGCCTTTAGCGTTTTGCTTAATACTGTATAAATAAACAGTATACTTAAGAGAGGGCAAGAACAGTGGAAATTATGGATAAACAACAGCTAACACTGTCCCGCATCCAGTTCATCGCCGATGTTTCGCAGGCTGCGCAGTGCAATGCCTCCGAATTTCTGATCGCCATGTCGCTGATTTCGGATCTGGCCGGCCAGGTGCTGCCAGACAATGATTATCAAGAAATATTTTACCCGGCCGACGGACAAGACTCTCGTTAAACCAGTCCCTGCTTACGCTAACCCCCCTTTTCCAACACCCGCCGCCGGCGGGTGTTTTCGTTTCTGCATTCGGCATTTTCTCCCTTCGGTTGTGCCAGCCCATCCACAACCCCATCGCGTTGCCGACGTCTGCCTGCTACGGGAAACTGGCGCATATCCAGGGCCTCCGCGCCTACCGCATTTCCCCCCACGCAGGAGCGTAATGATGAAAATTTATGCACAACAAGGCGACACCATCGACGCGATTTGCTGGCGCTATTACGGCAGCACTCAGCGTCTGGTGGAACAGGTCTATCTCGCTAATCGCGATCTGGCCGACGCAGGCCCGCTACTCCCCCACGGTCATCCGGTCGAACTGCCGGATCTGCCAGCGGCCGCTCAACGAGAAACCGTCAAACTGTGGGACTAAGTGATGGAGAAACTCACCTCAACACTTGCCTACCTCACGGCGGCCTGCCTGGCCTGGATGGGGCGACATTCCACACAGGACATTGCCCTCCTGGTCGGCGCTGCAGTCGGTGTCGGTACTTTCGCAGTGAATTGGTACTACCGGCGTAAAAGTTACCAGCTGTTGAAATCGTTAAAAAAAAACGGTTTGAAACGCGGAGTCTACGATGAGCTCACTCGCTAAACGCTGCAGCGTGGCGGCTATTCTGGCCCTCGCCACCCTGCTGCCGCAGTTCAATACCCTGCACACCTCTGAGCAGGGATTGCGCCTGATTGCCGATTTCGAAGGCTGCCGGCTCTCTCCCTATCAGTGCAGTGCCGGAGTCTGGACCAACGGCATCGGCCATACCGCCGGTGTGAAAGCCGGCTCCGTCATCAACGAACGTCAGGCAGCGGCCAATCTGATCGAGGATGTCCGCACCGTCGAACGAGGGATAGCCCGCTGCATGGCGGTAGATATGCCTCAGCCGGTTTACGACGCAGTCAGCGCCTTTGCCTTCAACGTTGGCGTCAGCGCTGCCTGCAATTCCACATTGGCCACCTTTATCAAACGCCAACAATGGCAGGCAGCTTGCGACCAGCTACCGCGCTGGATCTATGTCAACGGCGTTAAAAGCCAGGGGCTGGAACGCCGTCGCACTGCCGAACGGGCGCTGTGCCTGCAAGGTGTCCACCGCTGATCGTGGCGGCTTCGCTTCAACCACTCAAGGAGAGACATCATGTTAAAACCCGAGCAGTTGCGTACTGCGCTGACCGCCGCTCTGCCAGACCTGCAGACGCACCCAGATAAGTTACGCATCAGCCTGGATAACGGCCGCGTAGTCTCGACATTAGGCCCTTCGCTGTCATTCGAATACCAATACCAACTCAATCTTACGCTGAGCGACCAGGCAGCCGAAGAAGACCTGGTGATGGTCACTGTCCTGGCCTGGCTACGCAGTCACCAGCCCGACATTCTCGCCACCCCGGAAAAACGTAACAACGGTTTTGGCTTTAAACGCGACGTCAGCGCCGCCGGCCAGCTTGATCTTCAGTTGCAATTGACCGAGCGCATTCAGGTGGAACAACGCGAGGGCGCTCTGCATATCACTCCTCTGGCCGAGCCACCAGAGCCGGAGAACGTCATTCGCTTCACCCGCGTTTACCTGCACGGCGAGCTGATCAGCCAATTTCAGCAGCCATAAACTGACCCGAGGGACGGCTTCTGTTGTGCTGGCGTCAGCTAAACGCCGCCGCGTTGTCGCCCCCCTTACACGGCGGCATTCTTAACAGATGAACACAGACAACTTCGATATTCAGCGCCTGGTGCGCAACCTGATACGCATCGGCACCATCAGCGAGCTCGACCTCGAACGCGGGCGCTGTCGCGTTGCCACCGGTGGCAACCTCACCGACTGGCTTAACTGGCTAACCGGCCGAGCCGGTGATGCCCGCTACTGGTGGGCGCCCAGCGTAGGTGAACAGGTGCTGGTGCTGTCGCTGGGAGGCGAGCTCGACACCGCCTTCGTGCTACCCGGCATTTTTTCCGATGCCCATCCCGCGCCGTCAACCTCGGCTCAGGCGGCACACATCACCTTCCCTGACGGCGCGGTGATCGAATATGAACCGGCAGAGGGGGCACTGAAAGTCACGGGTATCAAAAGCGCCACCATTGAAGCCACAGAGCAGGTGAGCGTCACTGCACCGGCCATCACCTGTCGTGCAACGAGCAAGATCACGCTGGATGCCCCCGAAGTGGAATGCACCCAGCTATTAACCACCGGCACCATCGCCATCCGGCAGGGCGGCTCGATGACCGGCGATCTCAACCACTCCGGCGGCAGCATCAGTTCTAACGGCGTGGTGGTACATAGCCACACCCACGGCGGCGTGCAAAACGGCGGAGGCCAAACGGATAAACCAGCATGAATAACGCGAAATATCTCGGCATGAACCGCGGCTCCGGTCGCACGATCACCGATCTTGACCATATCCGCCAGTCGGTTAGCGACATTTTAATCACTCCGATCGGCTCACGCATCATGCGCCGCAATTACGGTTCGCTGCTGTCCGAGCTGCTGGATCAGCCGCAAAACGACGTGCTGCGGCTGCAGATTATGGCCGCCTGCTACAGCGCACTGCTGCAGTGGGAGCCGCGCATTCAACTTGGCGGCATCACCTTTAACACCACCATCGACGGAAAAATGGTGGTCGACATTACCGGCAACCGTACCGATACGCCGGATACCTTTTCTCTTTCTGTTTCTGTGAGCTGACACCATGGCAACCATTGACCTGAGCTTATTACCCGCCCCCACGGTGGTAGACCCCCTCGACTACGAGTCGCTGCTGGCCGATCGCAAGGCCACGCTGATTTCCCTTTACCCGGAAGAACAGCGTGAAGCCATGGCACGCACGCTGACGCTGGAGTCGGAACCGATCGTCAAACTGCTGCAGGAAAACGCATACCGCGAACTGATCCTGCGCCAGCGCATCAATGAGGCCGCTCAGGCGGTGATGCTCGGCTATGCCGGCGGCAGCGATCTCGATCAGCTTGGCGGTAACTTCCAGGTTGAACGCCTGGTGGTCCAGCAGCCTGACAATAGGGTCACTCCACCGGTGGCGGCGATTATGGAGTCCGACAGCGATTTCCGTGTGCGCATCCAGCAGGCATTCGAAGGTCTGAGCGTTGCCGGCTCCAGCGGCTCCTACGAATACCACGGCCGTTCCGCCGATGGCCGGGTAGCCGATGTTTCTGCCACCAGCCCCAGCCCGGCCAACGTACTGATTTCGGTACTCTCACGTGAAGGTGATGGCACCGCCAGCGCCGAGTTGGTGGCGATTGTCGATAAAGCGCTGAACGATGAAGACGTGCGCCCGGTGGCGGATCGGGTCACCGTCCGCTCCGCCACTATCGTCAATTACAATATCGATGCGCTGCTCTATCTCTACCCTGGTCCGGAAGCCGAACCGATCCGCCGCGCTGCCGAAGCCAAGCTGAAAAGCTACATCAGCGCGCAGCACCGCCTGGGCCGCGATATCCGTATTTCGGCGATTTATGCCGCTCTGCATGCCGAAGGGGTGCAACGGGTGGAACTGAAAAGCCCGCAGGCCGATATCGTGCTGGATAAAACCCAGGCGTCGTACTGTGCCAGCTATCTTCTGGCGGTAGGAGGCTCCGATGAGTAACCGCCTGTTGCCGGTCGGCTCTTCTCCTCTGGAGGTCGCTGCGGCGGCCGCCTGCGCCGAGCTGGCCGCAATGCCGGTACCGCTGCGCGAACTGTGGAACCCGGCCACCTGCCCTATCAATCTGCTGCCGTACCTGGCCTGGGCGTTTTCGGTCGATCACTGGGATGAGGGCTGGACGGAAGAAAGCAAACGCAGCGTCGTCTCCTCTGCCTTCTTCGTGCATCGCCATAAAGGCACCATTGGCGCCATCCGCCGCGTGGTAGAGCCGTTGGGCTATCTGATCAAACTGCGTGAATGGTGGGAAACCAACGCGGAACCCGGCACATTTTCACTGGATATCGGCGTGCTGGAAAATGGCATCACCGAAGAAATGTACCTGGAAATGGAACGGATGATCGCCGACGCCAAGCCGGTCAGCCGCCACTTGACTGGCCTGGCGCTGAATCTGGAGGCCGCAGGCAATATCGAGGTGGCCGGTGGCCATTACGACGCCGAGATAACCACGGTATATCCGGATTATGTCGAGTTCGCCCGCCAGATGCTGGAGGGCCACTATCAGTTTTTACAACGTAATACCGGCACCACCCTGGATTCGACCCAACAACATTTTGTTCTCAACGCAGAACACGTTCTGGCCGACTCGCGCCATGAACGAGAGCTTTCCCGCATGGCGGGATTGCCCAATGACGCCACCACCGAGGGGCAGGCGTTGCAAGTTCTCGGCTATGCCCATGCCTACCTGGCAACCCAACAACAGAAGTATCTGGATCAGGCCATTGCCTGTTTCGATGCTTATGTGACTCATTTTTACGACGGTGCCCCGATCCCGGAAACCCCTCAGCGTTGGGTAGCCAACTGGATCGTCAATGCCAAGGAGCCGGTACCTGCCAACTGGCCGGTAGACAGTAAAGATCCGACGCACAGCGGTTTCAAAGGCGTCCCCATGACTTTCATTAAAGGCAAAACGCAAATCCCGCAGGGCACGCCTTACTGGGGAGAATATCTGGATATCGCTACTTTCGCCTTTGACGGCACCCTGGCCTGGGATGCCATCAATGCGCAGGTGCGTGCGGTTGACGCCTCCGGCAACGTGGACTGGAACAGTGACGGCAAGCGTTACGACGTCGCGTGGATCATTAACTGGCAGGGTTATCAGATTAGCGCCGACGGTGACGTTCTGGCCCAGGGTCTGCCCGCCGCGCAGGTTGGTACCGTTCAACTGAAAGATGGCACGCTCAACGGCAGTCATAAGCTGAACTTCGCCAATCGTCAGCCCGTCGAGCACGGCGGCATCATGATTGAACGTAATCAGGTTCAGCACAATCGTCCGTTGCACGTACCCGTCCCGCACAATGCCATGGGCAATGCGGCAGACGCCGAGCTATGGTTCGCCGATGCCTGTCACCTGCTGCACAAAATCACCGGCGAGCAGCGCTATTTCAACGCCTGGAAAAGCGTTGAATTCACCGCCATGGAATACACCGATATTGACGCGCAGGATAAGTTCTTCCGCCAGAGCTTGCATGCCAATACTCCCTTCACCGACGGCATCTCCTACGACTGGTCATATCCTGCCGATGCGCCAGTCAGTTATGCACGCAACGCCGAAGGCATGATCAGCCTGCGCAAAGAAGTGGCGTCGCAACAGTCGCTGGAGCAGCAGGCGGTGTGGTTCCGCATCAACAACCAATCGAAAATACGCACCAGTTTCGGCGGCGTTGATGACAAAAACCAGCCGATTTCCTGCAAATTACAGCTTGCTATCGCACCTGAAAAAGATGCGGCACAAGCCACTGCCTGGGGCATAGGTCTGCCGCAGTCCACCCAAACTCAGGTAAAAACTTACGATATCCCACTCACCAGTCTGGCGGCGTTGACCCGCCAAGACGGCAGCGATTATCTGCTGGCCGACCTGCGTGCCGTGACCGATTACGGCGGTTGCACGATCAGCAGCCTGTTTGAGGAGCTAGTTTACGATCGGCGCAGCGCAACGGTAATCAACGCACACTACCCTAACGATGACGCCGGAATGGTGATCGGTGCCTGGCTGACGGACGAAGAACGTTTTCCTGTTAACCAATTGGTTTACCGCGCCGATGCCGACTTCAACCTGCGGCTAGAGGACGACGACAAATGGCGCTGGTACTGGATGCTTCCTGCCACCGGTGGCCAATGGAGGCTGGCGACCTTTGACCCTGCAAGCGCGGTACTAAGCGGTTATCAGCCGGACCATCAGGATACCGATGAGAAACCTGCCCATCCTAATTTCAGTACGGTTGACCAGGTCACTATCCTGCAAGACGGCAACGTAGCGGACGCCAACTTCAGTTACTACGTACTGAATGATATTCCGCCGACCTTCAGCGCCGACGATGGTTACACCATCAAATACCGCGTCACGCTACAGGCAGAAAATCCTTATACCGCGCTTTTAGGGGATTGCACCCTGCTGGGCCACCGTCAGGACAGCCTGTTCTGCACGCCCGGCGTGATCCCCTTTTCCAACATCTATCAGGCTGACAGCCAACAGTTCGACGGCTGGCACGGCATGCCTTATCCAGGCTACCAGTACCCCTTCATTTTCGTGTATGCCGATGCCGATCCTGACGGCCTGATGCTGAACAACATGACCGAGTTTCTGTGGCAGTCACAGCAATGGTACCAGCAGCAGTTTGGCGTATTGGGGCCCGGCGCTTCCGCTTATATCTGGAATCGCTGGGACAACCTGAGCTATGGCAACGCGGACTGCTGGACCATGTATCACTGGGGCGATGGGACTGCCTGGTCCGGTTATCAGCCGCGAGCTTTCTTTGGCGCTGCACGCACCTGGTACGAGTTGAAACTGGCGGGGAAAACACCGACGGCCAAATTGGTCAGCTATGTCGAAAACTGGTTGAGCTGGCTGATTGGTTTTACTCAGGATTCTGGCGGTGTTACACCGACCGATTTCCCGATGACCGGCATCCCACAGCCCGACAAACATGACTTTACCGGCCATATGTGTGGCCTTTGGTTGGCCGGGGCCGTGATGGCAAAAATGGCCGGTAGCGAGGTCATCGGTACAGAACACTTTATTGAACAATGCGTTACAGAGTTACAGAAGAATTATCTCACCAGTGGGGATGTGATGGATGGCGCCTGGTCACCGGCACCGCGTCCCGACACGGATAACGGGATGTTCTTCGGTTTTTGGTCGGGTGAAATCCTGCGCGGATTGAGCCTGTATGTGATGTACAAGAGCGGCCTCAACTATCCGGCCGACAAACAGAAGAGAGCAACGACATGACAGCAAAATACCGCGCCCTGCTCACCGATCAGGGCAAAGCGCTGCTGGCTAACGCCGCGGCAACCGGCCAGAAGCTGGAGATCACCCAGATGGCCGTCGGCGACGGCGGTGGCTCAGCCACTTTGCCCAGCGAAAACCAAACCAAACTGGTGAACGAGAAGCGACGCGCCGCGCTCAATTCCCTGCAGGTTAACGCCAACAGCAGCAACCAGGTGATCGCCGAGCAGATAATCCCCGAAGATACTGGCGGCTGGTGGATCCGCGAACTGGGGCTGTACGATAAAAATGGCGTGCTGGTGGCCGTGGCTAATACCCCCGACACTTACAAGCCGCTATTGGCCGAAGGTGCCGGTCGCACCCAGGTAGTGCGCATGGTTCTGCTGATCAAAGGTGATGCCAGCGCAGTGATCGTGGCGGACAAAACCGCCGTGCTGGTTTCCCGCGATACGCTGGATGCGGCTATCGCCGAACATGCTCGTTCACGCAACCACCCGGATGCCACCCTGTTGGCCAAAGGGTTTGCCCAATTGAGCAGCGACAGCAACAGCAACAGCGAAGTCCTGGCGGCGACGCCAAAAGCGGTTAAGGCGGTTAATGATGCGAGCCTCAAAAAAACCAATAACCTTTCGGATCTGACCAACAAGGCCGTCGCGCGTGGCAATCTCGCACTGGGCAATGCGGCAACGAGAAATGTGGGGACTGAAGCTACAAATTTGATGGAGGTCGGCGCTTTCGGTTTCGGTGCAGGTATAAAGCATCATGCCGATGCCTATAGTAACCTTGGTGAAATTTATCGGGTGAATAACTTATCAAAAAATGCTCCTGGATCAGGTACCTATGGTGTTCTCAATCTCCCTTGCGATGGAGGACCTTCCAGCGGTTATTTGGCAATACAAAACAGCGCGGCTGCCTATATCGGTATTTCTACCGTTCCGGAGAAACCGCTGTCGTGGTACCGAATTTATACCACAGCCTATAAACCTACAGCAGCAGATGTTGGGGCTTTAACAGATAATGATGCGGAAAAAAAATATGTACTCCGCACGACAAAGATTAATGGAAAACCACTCACTGGCGATATATCACTATCAGCTAATGATATTAACACCTGGAGCAAACCAGAATCTGATACGCGTTACTTAATGCTCTCTGGTGGCACGCTACAGGGAGTTGTTAAAACGTCATCTGACATTCAATCACTCAATATAGATAATTTCAGGATTGCATCAGAAAATTACGGAACTTTCTGGCGAAATGATGATTCAAATTTCTATTTAATGTTAACAAATAAGGGGGACAAGTTTGGAGGATATAATGATCTCCGACCTCTATCCGTTAACCTAATCTCGGGGAATATTAATATGGGACATGCTTTATGGGTGGAAAAAACCGTTTCCTCTCGAGCCCATATTGCTTTGACTAAGGAAGCAACCCCAGAGGGGAGCGGCTCATTCGCAGCTCAGCTTGATACTGCGGCATCGTTTCATCAGCAGAGATTTGACTGGACGGTAAATACTGGTGGGCATTACGTTCCTATCGTAAAAGGGGTATCTAATCGCAAAGACATCGGCTATCCGACAGCGGTTAGCTTTGGCTATCTTCTCAAACCAGAGAATAGCTTTGCTCATCCGGTGATCCATGTTCTTGGAGATAATAATTTCGATTGTATATGGGATTTTGATCCCAACACAGGGTTAATAGCGAGCAAGGCTGGGACTTTTTGTACTCAACAAGATGCACAAAATCGAGCTAACACCGCACAAGAAAATGCCAAAGGCTGGGCTTATCAAAATCTTGTCAATCGAGTACAACGTGGCGCCCAAAGTAGCCTAAATATGGACGGAAATCTTGTTGAGGCGCCAGGAGGCTGCTTTCTAACAGGAGGAAACGGTAACGAAGGTAACCAAGTCGGTGTTGCTCTATATCGCCCTATACAAATTATGCGAAATGGCATTTGGGCCACAATTGAGGGGTAATCAATGAAATTATTTAATCTTCAACGCTATGTACCTGAGGAGTTTTTCCTAGGTGAAGGCATTCAGTATTTTATAGATAAAAATGGAAATGATTGGTTTAAATCGTTGTCTAAATTCAATAAAAAATACACTATTGCAATAGAAAATGAAACAGGAATAATTCGTAGCATTAGTGAAGATGCTGCTCGTATTTACCCCTTAAATTTAAGTATCATTGATATCGATGATTTACCCTCCGGCTGTAATATTCTTGGTGACTGGATGTATACTGAGGAAGGTATTAAACGAAGAGAATACTCTCTACATGAGATGATCATTCAAGCACGGCAAAGAAAAAGTGCCTTACTCATGACAGCAAATAATAGGATTTCACCGTTACAAGATGCCGTGGATTTAGACATCGTAACAAAAGAAGAAAAAAAGTCGTTAACTACGTGGAAAACCTATCGTGTTCTGCTTAGCAGGGTCGATCCTGGCACCGCCCCAGACATCGACTGGCCACAGCCACCGCAATAACCACACGATCAACGCCCCGCCCGGGGCGTTTTTTTTATCTTGATTTTCCTGCTGTTGTACCAGTTCTCATACATACCCAATGAGATGCGCGACCCCGTCACGAAAGGCATTCTGTTGTTACCAACCACAAACGGAGTAATGCTATGGGTGATTATCACCACGGCGTGCGTGTCCTCGAAATCAACGAAGGCACCCGCGTAATTTCCACCGTCTCGACGGCGATTATCGGCATGGTTTGTACGGCAGAAGATGCCGATGCAACCCTGTTCCCCCTCAACACTCCGGTGTTGATCACTGACGTTCTGGCCGCCAGTGGCAAGGCCGGCAAGAATGGCACCCTGGCACGCTCGCTGCTGGCGATCGCCGAACAGGCCAAACCGGTCACCGTCGTGGTACGCGTGGCGGAAGGCAAAGACGAGGCCGAAACCACTTCCAATATCATTGGCGGCGCTGATGAGAACGGTAAGTACACCGGCATGAAAGCCTTGCTGGCGGCACAGGCCGAGCTGGGCGTGAAGCCGCGGATTCTGGGGGTACCCGGCCACGACAACCTGGAAGTCGCTACCGCACTGGCCGGCATCTGCCAGCAACTGCGTGCCTTCGGCTATATCAGCGCGTACGGTTGCAAAACCGTTTCCGACGCCATCAAGTACCGTGCAGGCTTCAGCCAACGCGAACTGATGCTGATCTGGCCGGACTTTGTTAACTGGAATACCACCACCAACAGCAGCGACATCGCATACGCCACCGCTCGTGCACTCGGTCTGCGCGCCAAAATTGACCAGGAAACTGGTTGGCATAAAACCCTGTCCAACGTCGGCGTCAACGGCGTCAGCGGTATTTCGGCCAGCGTATTTTGGGATCTGCAAACCGTCGGCACCGACGCTGACCTGCTAAACCAGGGCTGTGTGACCACCCTGATCCGCAAAGACGGCTTCAAGTTCTGGGGCTCACGCACCTGTTCCGACGATCCGTTATTCCAGTTCGAAAACTACACCCGTACCGCGCAGGTATTGGCTGACACCATGGCCGAAGCGCATCTGTGGGCCGTTGACCGCCCGGTGACGCCAACGCTGATCCGCGACATGATCGACGGCATCAAAGCCAAATTCCGCGAGCTGAAATCCGCCGGGCTGATCATTGACGGCGACTGCTGGTATGACGAAAGCGCCAACGACAAGGAAACCCTGAAGGCCGGCAAGCTGTTTATCGATTACGACTACACCCCGGTACCGCCGCTGGAAGACTTGACCCTACGTCAGCGCATTACCGACCGCTACCTGGCGAACTTCGCCGCGTCCGTGAACAGCTAAGGAGACCTGAATCATGGCACTGCCAAAAAAACTGAAATACCTGAACCTGTTTAACGATGGCTTCAACTACATGGGCGTGGTCTCCGCCATGACCCTGCCAAAGCTGACCCGCAAGCTGGAGAAATTCCGCGGTGGCGGTATGAGCGGTGCGGCGTCGGTGGACTTCGGTCTGGACGACGATGCGCTGGTGGTCGAATGGACCATGGGCGGCATCGATGAGCTGGTGCTGAAGCAATGGGGCCGCGTCGATGCGGTACCCCTTCGCTTCACCGGTTCTTTCCAGCGCGATGACACCGGTGAAGTATCGGCACTCGAGGTAGTCATGCGCGGTCGCCACAAAGAAATCGACAGCGGCGACTTCAAACAAGGCGAAGACACCGAGACCAAGGTTTCTACCGACTGTACCTACTTCAAGCTGAGCATCGACGGCAAAGAGCTGATCGAGATCGATACCGTCAACATGATCGAAAAAGTCGACGGCGTGGATCTGCTGGCGGCCCACCGCCGCGCTATCGGTCTGTAATTATCACTTCAATGGCCAGCCTTGGTGCTGGCCCTGTTTCCCCCTGACAATAATTGGATACCCCCATGGAACTGAATGCATCACCAGAAAATACCGTTGTACTGGAAACCCCGATCAAACGCGGCGACAGCGAGATCCGTGAAGTACAGGTCACCAAACCGAATGCAGGCAGCCTGCGCGGTATCGGTCTGGCAGCGCTGGCCAACGCCGACGTCGACGCCCTGATCACCATCCTGCCGCGCGTGACCTATCCAAACCTGACCAAAGAAGAGTGCGCCCGCCTGGAACTGCCGGACCTGATTGCGCTGGCCGGCCAGGTGATCGGTTTTTTGTCACCGAAATCGGCCGAGTAAACATCGACCCCGTTCTGACCGTGGACGACCTGATGGCGGATATCGCAGTGATTTTTCACTGGCCGCCATCGGAGATGAACGGCATGACGCTGACCGAGCTGATGGACTGGCGCTATAAGGCCCTTCAACGTAGTGGAGTAAATACAGATGAGTAGCAGCGGCAGCAAAAAAACGTTGGCAAACGCGGACACCAGCATCCGCAACCAGCAAAAGCGGCTAAAAACAGAACAAAAAAACCAGGCTCAACTAACCCAATTACTGAAGATAAAAGCGGCGCAGGCCGACGTACTGATTGAGCTTGATGCGATTCAAAATACCCGTATGGCTTTGCCCGCATTTTTATCTTCCCCCAAAGATATTGAAACGGCACAGCAGGCGACTCTCAATCACGTCGTGCAAAAGGCCCGTGGAGCCATTTTATCGCTCCAGCAAGGCCATCTGGAAAAACAGCTCCAGGGCAAAGGGATTGATACCGCCAATTTAACCGGCGCCCAGCAACGCTCACAAGTAAATTCAGAGACCGCCCAAAACCTTCTTAGCCGCCAACAACGCGCCCGCCAAAAACTGAGTCAGCAAAGACGCACAGAAGTGCTTGGTGATTTTCAAACCCGACAGAACGGAATTGGAAAGATTCACGATGTTGCTTCAAAGGGGTTGGGACTGGCAGGTACTGCCTTCAACACCGGTAAAGATTTGCTGGCACCGGGTATGAAGTTTGAACAGCAGATGTCCGGTGTGCAGGCGCAGTTGGGATTAAACAAAGATGACCGCCGGTTAACAGCCCTGCGCCAGCAGGCAACCGGCAGGGTGTCCAAGGGACAGTCCCCGCAGGAGGTCGCTGAAACGCAATCCGCTCTGGCCGCCGCTGGCTACAACCCTCAGGAAGTTTTGGCTGCTGCACCCGCAGCACTGAATCTGGCCAAGGCCAGCGGCAGCAGCATCGAGGAGGCAGTAAAAGCGTTGTCGGGTATCCAGCAGGCGTTTCAGCTGCCGGCCGATCAGGCTGAAAATATCGCCGATATCATGGCCAAAGCCAGCAGTAGCTATCAGTGGAGCCTTGATGAGTTCGACAAAAAAATGCGGACCGCCGCACCGGCAGCCCTCCAGAGTGGACAGGGCCTGGAGCAAACCGCCGCACAGTTGGCCCCACAAGGGCACAGCCTGGGGAGCGTTGATGGCGCCGCTCAGGCGATGGTCACCGTACGGGGGGATAACCTGGATGGCGATATCAAGAAACTGTTCGCCTCCTGGGACAGCATCCGCATCGACCTGTTCGATGGGCAAAACTCAGCCCTACGGCAGTTGACGCAAACCGCAACCGGCTGGCTGAACACCCTGGGCCAATGGTCAAAAGAAAACCCCGCGTTGGCCAATACCCTGATGACGGTAGCCATTGCCGTAACCGCACTGATTGGCGGCCTGTCAACCATAGGTACCTTTATCGTGCCGGCGCTGAGCGCCGTTAATATGCTGATGGCCGGTGCGGGTCTACTGGGCACCGTATTCACTTCCGTTGGCGGCATGATAGCCGGAGTCTTTACCGCCCTCAGCCTGCCCATTGTCGCCGTAGTCGCAGCGATCGTCGGAGGGGCCGCCTTAATCTATAAATATTGGGAACCGATTAGCGCCTTTATCGGCGGAGTCGCGGAAAGTTTCAGTACGGCAATGGGGCCTATTGGTGAGGCATTTTCTCCAGTGATTGCAGCCTTCAACAGCCTCATGGACAAGTTAAAACCGGTCTATAACTGGTTTATGCAATTATTAACGCCGATAAAAAGCACTCAGGAAGAACTGAACACCGCAGCGGCTTACGGAAAAATGCTGGGCGAATGGCTGGTTTGGGCATTCAGGCTGCCCGGCGATGCGCTTAACCAGTTGATTGGCTTAATCGGCAAGGCGCGAGGCATCATTGATTCGGCCATTGGATGGTTTAGCAATGAAAAACGGGATCCAACCTCGGAAAAATATGACACCAGCCTTTCCCCCAGCGGTGGCGTGTTGAGTTTGGGCAACGAAAACTATCGTGCCGTTCGCCCAACCGCGCCCCCTAACCTTTCGGATAACAGCGTACTAACCAATAACATCGCCATCAACGTACCGGAGGGAACTACCCGTGACGAAATGGAACGTGTCGTCCGTTCAGCCATGATGGACATCGAAAATACTCGCCGTAATCAGCACCTCAGCGCTTATGCGCAGGTATAAGGAGCCAGACTAATGATGCTAACTCTGGGACTGTTCGTATTTATGTTACGCACCCTGCCCTACCAATCCATGAACCGTCAGCTGAGCTATCGCTGGCCGACAGGAAGTCGCGTCGGCCAAAGACCAAGTGCTCAATTTCTGGGCGTGGATGGCGAAACGATCACCTTAAGCGGACAACTGATGCCTGAGTTAACTGGTGGACGGCTATCTTTACTGACGCTGCAAACCATGGCCGAACAAGGGCGTGCCTGGCCGCTTATTGAAGGCAGCGGTACCATTTACGGTATGTTCGTGATCGAGAAAATCACTCAGGACAGCAAAGAATTTTTCGCTAACGGTCAACCACGCCAAATTTCCTTCACCATCACATTAAAGCGCGTAGATGAATCGCTGCATGCCATGTTCGGCGATTTGCGCCACCAGGCTGCTGACCTGCTGACGAAAGCGCAAAAAGCGACGGGAATATCATTATGATCGCCGATGTTTATCAACCTATGGGGGCCAAACCGGCCCCCGACTTTATCCTGACGCTGGCAGATAAGGATATTACCAACGATATCCGTCAGCGACTGATCTCGTTAAACATGGTCGATAATGGCGGCCTGAGCGCCGATCAATTGACCATTAATCTGGACGACAGCGATGGCCTGATGTCCCTGCCCAGTCGGGGGGCTATTCTGGAGTTGTTTCTTGGTTGGAATAACTCAGCACTGGTTGGCCAGGGCAAGTTTATTGTCGATACTATCATCCACACTGGCGCTCCAGATCTCATCTCAATCACAGCCCGTAGCGTTGATTTTCGTGGCTCGTTAAACGAATCCCGCAGCGAGTCTTATTCAGACAAGACCTTTGGCGAAATCGTGCAACAAATTTCAACGCGTAATGGGCTGAACGCCCCCTATTTAAGCGATGAGTTGGCCGCAATAAAGATTGCGCATATCGACCAAACCAATGAGACCGATGTTCAATTTCTTTCCCGGTTGGCCTTGGCAAATAGTGCACGAGTGACTATCAAATACCAGCGCCTACAGTTTATCAAACCCGGGTTTGGTCGTAGCCCGCGTGGCGATCCAAACCCTATTAAAACACTGACCCGCAGTGACGGCGACACTCACCGTTTTGAACTGAAAGATCGCGGCGGTTACACCGGTGTCAGCGCCAGTTGGCTGAATACCGAACATCCGGAGCGAACCAACAGCAGCGTACAAATAGAACGGGAAATCCCACAGGCAAACGCCAGTACATCCCGGCATCCTGCCGCCAAATTCGCTGACAAAACAGCTACCGCCCCACAGCAAACCAGTAGCTATATGGTCGGTAAAGAGAAGCATGTCTGCCACATTGCAAAAATCTATCGTGATAAAGAAACCGCCATGCGGGCAGCTCAGTCACTGTTTGAACAATTACAAAGAGGGATCGCAACCTTCAGTATCAGCCTGGCCACCGGACAGCCATACCTGTTCCCTGAGACCCCTATCCGAGTTTATGGTTTTAAGGAAGCTATCGATCAGCAGCTGTGGGTGGTTAATAAGATCACTCATACCTTAAGCAACAGTGGCTTCTTCAGTAATCTGGAACTTAACGTCTACATTGAGGGTGTTGAGATCACTACCAAAGAAAATTAATCTCGCTTTCGAAATTGAATCTTGCTTTTGCAAGTTAATGGGCTATCATAAGTCATATAACTTGATGCAGTCGAAAGAGGGATTCAACTATGATGCACTGTCCACTTTGCGGTAGCGTGGCCCATACTCGCTCCAGCCGTTACCTGAGTGAAGCGACCAAAGAGCGCTATCACCAATGCCAGAACATTAACTGTAGCTGCACCTTCGCCACGCATGAGTCCGTCGCGCGAGTGATTGTAAAGCCTGGCGATATTATTCCGGCCCAGCCGCACCCGGAAAAAACCAAGCCGCGCGCCGCCGCGCTGTAATGCAAAGAGCCTGCCACCGCAGGCTTTTTTATGCCTGCTATAACTTATTTTTACAAGAATTAAATCTTGCAAATACGACCATTGAATTTTAAGCATAAAAAAAGGGGTCGGCATATTGCCAACCCCTTCATAGTTATTAACTTTTGGATGCAGCGTTAGCCGACGCGGTTCAGACGCTCTTTGATACGAGCAGACTTACCAGTACGCTCACGCAGATAGTACAGTTTGGCTTTACGAACGGCACCACGACGTTTAACAGCAATGCTGTCAATTACTGGTGAGTGAGTCTGGAATACACGCTCAACACCTTCGCCGTTGGAAATCTTACGAACAGTGAATGCAGAGTGCAGACCGCGGTTACGGATAGCGATAACCACGCCCTCGAATGCCTGCAGACGTTTTTTGCTACCTTCAACGACCCATACCTTAACTTCCACGGAATCACCCGGACGGAATGCAGGTACGTCTTGCTTCATCTGCTCTTGTTCAATTTGCTTAATAATGTTGCTCATAATATGTCTCTTACCCTAGGTAAACTGATATATCGGTCCCGTCGAGCCAATTGCTCAGACGTTCCCTTCATAGTCCTGCTGCTTGGTCTGATGTTCCCGTTGGAACTCAGCCAGCAACACCGCTTGCTCGTCAGTCAGAGCTAGGCTTTCCAGAAGTTCAGGTCTTCTAAGCCAGGTACGGCCCAGCGACTGCTTTAAGCGCCAGCGACGTATCTCGGCATGGTTGCCCGACAGTAAAACTGGCGGAACCTCCATCCCTTCCAACACCTCAGGACGGGTATAGTGCGGGCAGTCCAGCAATCCATCGGCAAAAGAATCTTCTTCTGCTGAAGCCTGATGGCCCAGCACACCCGGTATAAAGCGGGCGACTGAATCAATCAGGGTCATTGCCGGCAGTTCCCCGCCGCTGAGGACGTAATCGCCGATTGACCATTCTTCATCAATTTCGGTTTGGATTACGCGCTCGTCTACCCCTTCATAACGACCGCACACCAGAATCATCTTCGGGTTGGCCGCCAGTTCGCACACGCCGGTTTGATCCAGCTTGCGCCCCTGAGGTGACAGATAAATCACCTTTGCTCCCTCGCCTGCCGCTGCTTTTGCTGCATGAATGGCTTCCCGCAAGGGTTGCACCATCATCAGCATTCCCGGGCCGCCGCCATAAGGGCGATCGTCCACGGTACGATGCCGGTCGTAGGTGAAGTCACGTGGACTCCAACACTGCACGCTCAGCAGGCCATTTTTTACTGCCCGGCCAGTCACCCCGTAATCGGTGATCGCGCGGAACATCTCAGGAAACAGGCTTACAATACCAATGAACACAAGCCAATCCCCATACTGTCATTCCACTTGTTTCGACCGTTTAATTCGGAGGTCAAAAACCAGGATCCCAATCTGCTTCAATCACGCGAGCAGTGAGATCGACTTTCTTGATAACCTGCCCATGAAGAAACGGGACCAACCGCTCCTTCATGCCGAATGCATCTTTCAGGTTAGCTTTCACAACCATCACATCGTTCGAACCGGTTTCCATCATATCGATGACTTTACCCAGTTCGTAGCCGGTGGTGGTGACGACCTGGCAGCCCATAAGGTCTTTCCAGTAATAATCATCACCCTCCAGCGGAGGAAGTTGTTTTGAATCTACCAGGATCTCGCGATTGGTCAGTAGATTCGCAGCATCCCGATCGTCAACGCCTTTGACTTTGATGATCAGGTCCTGACTGTGGCGCTTCCAGTCTTCCAACTCGACAAGCTGCCATTGACCCGCCTGCTGGATAAACCACGGCTGATAGTCAAAAATGCTTTCGGCGTTCTCGGTGGATGAAAATACTCTGAGCCAACCACGGATGCCGTAAGTAGACCCCATTTTACCGAGTACAATCGGCGCGATCGGTGCTACCGGTTTGAGTTGCTTGCTCATTGCCACCACCGCGACAGATTAAGCTGCTTTCTTAGCGTCTTTGATCAGCGCGTGAACGCGATCAGAAACAGTTGCACCCAGGCCGACCCAATGTTCGATGCGGTCCAGGTCCAGACGCAGTGCTTCAGCCTGACCAGATGCGATCGGGTTGAAGAAGCCTACGCGCTCGATGAAACGACCATCACGAGCATTGCGGCTGTCGGTCACTACTACTTGATAGAACGGACGCTTTTTTGCGCCGCCACGTGCCAAACGAATTGTTACCATAACATCCTCTTTAGTTAATAAAACAGCCGGGCCCCATTGAGGGAACGGGGCCCGGTTGCAATATAAAAAGCCCGAAAATTTTACTCATTTTGGCGCAAAAAGCAATCGAAAGCGTAGATCGTCGTCAACTACTTTTTTTCGCCAGTAATATTTCGGGCGGTTTTCACCGCGAACGGCAAATGCTTAAACAGGCTCACCCCAGAGGGCAAGCGGCTGTCAGCGACCTGGGAAGCCCGGCGGCATCATACCTTTCATGCCACGCATCATCTTCGCCATTCCGCCTTTCTTCATCTTTTTCATCATGCGTTGCATGTCGTCGAACTGCTTTAACAAGCGGTTAACATCTTGCACCTGCATGCCGGAACCCACCGCAATACGTCGCTTGCGCGAACCTTTGATGATTTCCGGTTTGGCGCGCTCTTTGAGCGTCATCGAGTTGATCATCGCCTCCATGCGCACCAAAACCTTGTCGTCCATCTGCGATTTCACATTGTCCGGCAGTTGGCCGGCACCGGGCAGTTTGCTCAGCATGCTGGCCATACCGCCCATGTTACGCATCTGCTTGAGCTGTTCCAGGAAATCGGTCAGATCGAAACCGTCGCCCTTCTTCAGCTTGTTAGCCAGTTTTTCCGCCTGTTCGCGGTCAACTTTGCTTTCGATATCTTCGATCAGCGACAGTACGTCGCCCATGCCGAGAATGCGCGATGCCACGCGGTCCGGATGGAATGGCTCCAGCGCTTCGGTTTTCTCGCCCACGCCGAGGAATTTAATCGGTTTGCCGGTAATGTGACGGATAGACAGCGCAGCACCGCCGCGCGCGTCACCATCGACCTTGGTCAGCACCACGCCGGTCAGCGGCAGCGCTTCGTTAAAGGCCTTGGCGGTGTTGGCCGCATCCTGACCGGTCATGGCGTCGACCACAAACAGGGTTTCCACCGGCTTGATCGCCGCGTGCACCTGTTTGATCTCGTCCATCATCGCTTCGTCAACGTGCAAACGGCCGGCGGTATCGACGATCAGAACATCGTAGAATTTCAGCTTGGCCTGTTGCAGTGCACGGTTAACGATGTCGATTGGCTTGTCTTTAACATCGGACGGAAAGAAATCGATGCCGACACTTTCCGCCAGCGTTTCCAACTGTTTGATCGCCGCTGGGCGATAAACGTCAGCGGAAACCACCAACACTTTTTTCTTCTGTTTTTCCTTCAGGAACTTGCCGAGCTTGGCGACGCTGGTGGTTTTACCGGCGCCCTGCAGGCCCGCCATCAGCACCACTGCCGGCGGTTGCGCCGCCAGGTTCAGCTCGGTGTTCACTTCGCCCATCGCGGCAATCAGCTCGCTCTTGACGATTTTTACAAACTCTTGCCCCGGCGTCAGGCTTTTGTTGACTTCATGGCCTACCGCGCTTTCTTTTACGCGATTGATAAAGTCCCGCACCACCGGCAGCGCAACGTCCGCTTCCAGCAATGCCATGCGCACTTCACGCAGGGTTTCCTTGATATTTTCTTCGGTCAGCCGCCCACGGCCGCTGATATTGCGCAGGGTGCGCGACAAACGATCGGTTAAATTTTCAAACATCGTCTCTTGCTCAACGTGTAATAACAGGCCGCTCTGGCGACATAATTACGGCGATGATAACACGAAGCGAAAAGGATCTCTGCCTCAGCGTTGGAGATCGGTTGGAGTGGGACGCGCTCAACGCTATACTGACAATCCCATTCACCACGCCGAAGCAAAATTAAACGCTATGCCAGTTTTCTCCATTGTGGCTTTGATCGCCTACCTGCTCAGCCTTGGACTGATTATTCCCAGCTTGTTGCGGAAGAACAGCGCATACCGTCGGCTTGCTCTCGTCTCGGCGGTGGTGGCACTGGTTTGCCACGCCATCGCTCTGCAGCAGCGTATTTTTGACGTCAGTGCCGGACAAAATCTCAGCCTGTTGAACATCGGCTCGATAGTCAGTCTGATCATCTGTTCGGTCATGACCTTCGTCGCCTCACGCGATCGTGGCTGGTTCCTGCTGCCGATTGTTTACAGCTTCGCGATGATCAATCTGGCCTTCGCCAGCTTTATGCCAGGTGAATTTATTACCCATCTGGAAGCCAGCCCGGAACTGATGGTGCACATTGGCCTGGCGCTGTTTTCCTACGCCACGCTGATTATTGCGGCGCTGTATGCGCTGCAACTGGCCTGGCTGGACTATCTGCTGAAAAACAAAAAGCTGTCCTTCAGCGCCGATATGCCGCCGCTGATGAGCATCGAACGCAAAATGTTCCACATCACCCAGATCGGGGTCGTGCTGCTGACGCTTACACTGTGCACCGGCCTGCTGTATATGGATAACCTGTTCAGCAAAGAAAACGTGCACAAGGCCGTCCTGTCGATCATGGCATGGTTTGTCTATATCGTTTTGCTGTGGGGCCATTACCATGAAGGCTGGCGTGGTCGCCGTGTCGTGTGGTTCAGCTTTGCCGGCGCCTTTCTGCTAACCCTGGCCTACTTCGGCAGCCGTCTGATCCAGCAAGTGATGGTTCGCTAAGCCCTCTGGCTATCTTTCTCCATACATAAGGAATACCGCGTTGGAGCACGTTTCGACAGGGACCCTGATCATTATCCTGGTGGTTATGATCGTGGTTTCCGCTTACTTCTCAGCATCCGAAACCGGCATGATGACGCTAAACCGCTATCGTCTCCGTCATCTCTCCAAGCAGGGCAACCGCTCTGCTCGCCGGGTCGAGAAGCTACTGCAAAAACCGGATCGTCTGATCGGCCTGGTGCTGATCGGCAATAATCTGGTCAACATTCTCGCCTCGGCGCTGGCAACCATTGTCGGTATGCGCCTGTATGGCGATTTGGGCGTCGCTATCGCCACCGGTATCCTGACCTTTGCCGTACTGTTGTTCGCCGAAGTGCTGCCGAAAACCTTCGCCGCGTTATATCCGGAGCGCATCGCCTTCCCCAGCAGCGTTTTACTGGCACCGCTGCAGAAAGTGATGTTCCCGCTGGTGTGGCTGCTTAATGGCATCACCACGCTGGTCTTACGGCTGTTCGGCATCCACACCAACGTGCGAGTCAGCGATGCCGTCAGCAAGGACGAGTTGCGCACCATCGTTAATGAATCCCACTCACAGATTTCTCGACGCAATCAGGACATGTTGATTTCCGTGCTGGATCTGGAGAAGGTGACGGTCGACGACATTATGGTACCCCGCAACGAAATCGTCGGTATCGATGTCAACGACGACTGGAAGTCGATCATGCGCCAGCTCACCCACTCGCCGCACGGCCGCATCGTGCTATACCGAGGCTCACTGGATGATGCCATCGGCATGCTGCGGGTACGTGAAGCCTACCGCCTGATGACCGAGAAGAAAGAGTTCAACAAAGAGAATCTGCTGCGCGCCGCCGACGAGATTTACTACGTGCCTGAAGGCACCCCGCTCAACGTTCAGCTGGTGAAGTTCCAGCGCAACAAAGAGAAAGTCAGCATCGTGGTGGACGAATACGGTGATATTCAGGGGCTGGTGACAGTCGAAGATATCCTGGAAGAAATCGTCGGTGATTTCACCACCTCCATGTCACCAACGCTGGCGGAAGAGGTCAATCCGCAAAGCGACGGCTCAGTCCTGATCGACGGTACTGCCAACGTGCGCGAGTTAAACAAGGCATTCAACTGGACACTACCGGCCGCCGATGCACGTACCATTAACGGCATGCTGCTGGAAGAGCTCGAAGAGATCCCTGAGGTGGGCACCCGGGTCCGGGTTGGCCATTACGACGTTGATATCCTTGACGTCCAGGACAACATGATCAAACAGGTGCGGGTCACGCCGATAAAATCGCTGCAATCGAGCGTTCAACAACACTGACAGCCCACCAGAAAGGAAAAAAGACGCGAACATCGCGTCTTTTTTTATCGCTGTAGCCAGGTGACGAACTAGATATGCAGTTCCTGCAGCTTCTCTTTCGGCAGCGCCAGCTCTTCGTTGTGGTTCACTACCACGTCGTGATCAAGAATGTGCTTGGCGATTTCCTGTGCTTCTTCCAGCGAGTGCATGTGGTAAGTACCGCACTGGAACTCATTGAGTTCAGGAATTTTACGCTGATCGGTCACTTTCAACACGTCACCCATCGCCGCTTTCCACGCATCGGCAACACGCTGCTCTTCCGGCACGCCAATCAGGCTCATGTAGAAGCCGGTACGGCATCCCATCGGGGAGATATCGATAATCTCAACGCCCTGGCCATTCAGATGGTCACGCATGAAGCCTGCAAACAGGTGTTCCAGCGTATGGATGCCACGCTCAGGCATCACTTCCAGATTCGGGCGGCAAAAGCGCAGATCGAATACGGTGATGGTATCGCCATGAGGAGTTTTCATGGTTTTCGCAACGCGGACAGCCGGGGCTGCCATGCGGGTATGGTCTACGGTGAAGCTATCCAGCAGTGGCATTTCGTTACCTCCTCGTAAAAGAGTATTTATTTCGAAACTTTTTTATCTATCCAGGAAACCTTTTCTAACTCAGCGAGTCTGAATATGTGAAAGACGCGCATTTGTTATCATCATCCCTGTCATCAGAGATGCATATTTGGCCACATTGATGTGGCCTTTTTCTTTTTCAGCTCCCGCCATGTAGCTTCAGGAACTCTTCAAAGCTTAGCGTATCACTGGCTTCTATGTTGCGTTGACGCTGCCATGAGGCTTCCTGCTCCTTCGCCAGCTCGGCTTCAGTCAGGATTTCCAACGGCTCTTCAATCAGCATCTGACGGTATTGCTCAGCCAATTGCAGACCCACACGCCCGGTACCCTCTTCCTTCATCGCTTTCAGGATGCGGGCCGAGAACGTCAGCTCCGGATCGTCAAACGCTGCAACCAGTTCGTCACACACTTGCTGATACTGGCGATCGCCCGCTTCACTATCCAACACTTCTGCCACGCGGCGCAAATCGTCAAACAAGGCTTTGCCTACTTTTGCCAACGGCTCACGGCTGTCATCACAACCGATGCCAATGGTCTGGCCCGGTTTACGCCCTTCGAGGATCACCCGGTTCCAGTTTTTGCGCGTGCAGAGCAATTCATCACTGCTCATCTCCGGTGCATCGGCCAACACACACCATACCAGGAACAGGTCCAGGAAACGTGCCTGCACCGCATCCACGCCGATTGGCGAGAACGGGTTGATGTCCAGCGAGCGAACCTCGATGTATTCGATACCGCCGCGCAGCAACGCATCTGACGGTGTCTCACCGCTTTTAGTCACCCGCTTCGGTCGGATCGGCGCATAGAGTTCGTTTTCGATCTGCAGCACGTTACTGTTCAACTGCAGATGACGATCGCCATCTTTCACACCTAATTTGGCAAACTCCTCCGAAGGCGTAACAATCGCCCGCTTCAGGCCTTCAACATAGCTTTGCAGGTCGTTGAAGGTAATGCCCAGATTGCTTTGTGATTTATTGGTGTAACCCAGGTCACTCAACCGTAGCGAAGTGGCATACGGCAGATAACACATCCCTTGCTCGGTTCGCTCAAATGGCAACGAGGTCTCACGCCCTTTCAGGAACGAGGAACAGATCGCCGGCGATGCGCCGAACAGATACGGGATCACCCAGCCAAAACGATAATAGTTGCGGATCAGACGGAAATAGCCCGCTGAAATCTGTTCCTTACCGCTTTCGGCATCTTTAACGCCGGCCCATGCCTGCCAGAACTCCAGCGGCAGGGAAAAGTTGTAGTGCACGCCAGAAATGGTCTGCATCAGCGCGCCGTAACGGTTCTTCAACCCTTCGCGGTATAACGTCTTCATGCGGCCAATATTCGACGAGCCGAACTGCGCCAGTTCAATGTCCTGCTCGGCTTCAATAAAGCACGGCATACTGAGCGGCCACATGCGCTCCTCACCCAGATTACGCGCTACGTGACGATGAATATCGCGCAAGAACGTCAGCAGGTGATCGAGATTGTCATCAACCGGCGTAATAAATTCTAACAGCGCCTCGGCAAAGTCTGTGGTTATCCAGTGGTGCGTTAATGCCGCCCCCAATTTTTCCGGATGCCCGGTTGTTGCCAGCTTTCCGTCTTCGGTGACGCGCAACGTTTCACGCTCAATGCCGCGACGAATGCCTTTTAATGCATGGGGATGGGCTTCCAACCAAGAAAGCGCCTGGGATACGTCCGGGATCAAATTGACCTCCCGCTTCTAAAAACAAGAACTCGTAAGCATACTGAATCTGCACCCGAGAGAATATTGAGTTATATTCACGTCGTTAATGCCACCAGGCCATTCCCTGTAGCGTTATCATAGTCAAAATGATGTAACGCAGCGCCTTTCCGATACACAGAAATAGCGTAACAGGGCCCCAGGGCATGCGCAGCCAGCCTGCCAACACGCACAATAAATCGCCCACTACCGGTACCCAACTGAGCAACAGCGCAGCCGGGCCGAAGCGTTGCATCCACCCAAGCGCTGTATCCAGCCCTCGCTGTGGTTTCAACGCCGGTAACAGGCGCCCGATAATGACATTGGTCAGCCCACCGAGCGTATTGCCCAACGTCGCGGCCAGCACCAGTAACTCCGGTGAGACACGGCTGTTGGTCAGCAAGGCGACCAAAATAATTTCTGAATTTCCCGGCAGCAACGTCGCACTGAGAAAGCTGCCGCCGAATAACGACATCACGGCCAGCGTACTACTCACAGCGTACGAACGTCTACCACGGCCATATTGGCGCTTTTCGCCGCCTGGATGCCGAAATCTGCGTCTTCAAACACCACGCATTTCTCCGGCGGTACTCCAATCAGTTCGGCACAGCGCAGGAAAGTGTCTGGTTCCGGCTTGTGACGCTGCACATCATCGGCGCCCACGATCGCATCAAAGCAGTGGAACAGGCCCAGATGGCGCAGCAGAGCTTCTGCCATGCGGTGCTCACTACCGGTACCCACCGCCATGGGACGGCGGCCATGGTAGGCCTTCACCACCTCAATCAACGGCAAGGGCTGTACGCTGTCCAGCAGCATCACCTCAACAGCACGAGTTTTCTCTGCAGCCAACTGATGGGGATCAAGATCGGCCTGATGGCTGGCAATAATCGCCTGGGCAATACGCCAGGTCGGAGAACCGCTCAACGCCATCACCGCGGGCTCATCAAACGTCATACCGTAACGGGACAACACTTCACGCCACGCCTTTCGGTGCGTCGGCTCGGTATCGAGAATGGTGCCGTCCATGTCGAAAATAAGACCCTGATAGCGGTCGTACATCGTTACTCCATGATCGTTGAGGAAAGAAAACTACTTTAGCGTAAAGCCGGAGGGTTGTCGCTGATCGCGTAATAGCGGAATGTGCTGTGTGCAAGAGGAAAGATGATGGAATTACAGCAGCGTATCGCCGAATGCCAGAAAGCGAAAAACCCGCCAAGGCGGGTTTTTCTTAGATGGTGCATCCAGGAGGATTACTCAGCGTAAACGCTTCGCCCTACGGGCCGTTGCTAAAGCAACGTTATCCTCCTTCGTGCGACCTTCCAGTTCGTATCTATCTGAAAGTGAAGACTTAGAGATAACTACTTTAAAATATGGTGCATCCAGGAGGATTCGAACCTCCGACCGCTCGGTTCGTAGCCGAGTACTCTATCCAGCTGAGCTATGGATGCATTACTATTTTTGGTTTGTCTGCTTGAAGAAACAAGTTTGACAGAAAGAATGGTGCATCCAGGAGGATTCGAACCTCCGACCGCTCGGTTCGTAGCCGAGTACTCTATCCAGCTGAGCTATGGATGCACAGGAATTCTTTTTTGATACCGTATGGTACGTTGTTACTACCCCACCATACTGCAAAATATGGTGCATCCAGGAGGATTCGAACCTCCGACCGCTCGGTTCGTAGCCGAGTACTCTATCCAGCTGAGCTATGGATGCAAATGGCGGTGAGGCGGGGATTCGAACCCCGGATGCAGCTTTTGACCGCATACTCCCTTAGCAGGGGAGCGCCTTCAGCCTCTCGGCCACCTCACCATACGCTTCTTGCGAATTGTGCCTAACTTGCTTTGGAGAAGCTCATCGGCACTGCGTGGCGCACATATTACTTTCTCCGACTTTTAAGTCAAACAATTTTTCCCATCTCATGTGCGTTTGCACAATTCACACTCAACATGGGCGATTTCACGTCAAAAAGATTGTTTTATCAACAGACAATAACAGTGGATCAGCAAACAAAGTGGGAGGAACTGCAGGAAGATTTAACAGGGTAAGTCAGAGGAAGGTCTGTAGGGGGCACAAAAAAGCTCAGTAGCGTCTCGCTGAGCAACGAGACGCTGCATCGAAATCAGTAAGTCGTCGGTTGAGACTTCTCTGCCTGAATGCGCTGATAGATTTCTTCGCGGTGAACTGACACCTCTTTGGGGGCATTCACACCAATACGAACCTGGTTGCCCTTGACCCCTAACACTGTGACAGTGACCTCATCGCCAATCATGAGGGTTTCACCAACTCGACGAGTCAGAATTAACATTCTTTGCTCCTTGAAAGATTAAAAGAGTCGGGTCTCTCAGTTTCCCCGTCATTATCCATCATATGCTGCGAAAACGTAAGTCATGTAACCCACAATAAATGTAAGCAGACTTGGTCTCACCTCAGATAATGATAAGTTTAGCCGACCTGAAAAACTTTGTTCCCGTAATTGTAACCAAATTGTGTTAGCACAGGTTAAAAACGCCATAATCAGTAATGAGTTATGGCGTTTGTAAGTGCTATTTATTTATATTCACAGTTTCGAGGCCACCCAGGCTTCTACGCTGTCTAACGCCGCTGGCAGGGCGCTGACATCAGTCCCCCCGGCCTGCGCCATATCAGGGCGTCCGCCCCCTTTACCGCCAACCTGCTGCGCTACGTTACCGATCAGCTCGCCGGCTTTTACCCGGTCGGTCAGATCTTTGGTCACGCCGGCAATCAGGCTCACCTTATCATCGGCCGTAGTGGCCAGCACGATAATCGCGGAACCCAGTTGATTTTTAAGATCATCAACCATAGTTCGCAGCATTTTGGCCTCAACGTTATCCAGTTGGCTGACCAACAGCTGTACGCCGTTAACCATTTTCGCCTTGCTGGACAATGAAGCGCTTTCTTGCGCCGCCTGCTGGTCTTTCAACTGCTGCAGTTCTTTTTCCAATGCGCGGGTACGATCGAGCACCGCACGCACTTTGTCCGTCAGGTTATTGCTGTCACCCTTAACCAGATGAGCAACGTCCTGTAACAGATCGTTTTGCTGATGCAAGGTCGCAATCGCACCATCACCGGTTACCGCTTCAATACGGCGGATACCCGCGGCGGTACCAGACTCACTCAGAATGCGGAACAGGCCGATATCACCGGTACGGCTGGCATGGGTGCCGCCACACAGCTCCGTTGAGAAGTCGCCCATAGTCAGTACGCGCACGTTGTCGTCGTACTTCTCACCGAACAGCGCCATAGCGCCCTTCTCTTTGGCATCATCCAGCGCCATAACCTCGGTTTGCACCGGCAGGTTACGACGAATTTGTTGGTTCACCAAGTCTTCCACGGTGCGAATTTGCTCCGGCTTCATCGCTTCAAAATGCGAGAAGTCGAAACGCAGGTATTTATCGTTAACCAACGAGCCTTTCTGCGCCACGTGCTCGCCCAGCGTCTGACGCAGTGCAGCGTGCAGCAGGTGGGTTGCGGAGTGGTTCAGACGAATGCGGTTACGGCGAACGGTGTCGATCTGCGCGTCAACGCGGTCGTTCACCTTCAGCGAGCCATGAGACAGCTTGCCCTGATGGCCAATAGCCTGGCCGTATTTCTGGGTGTCGCTCACTTCAAAATCAGCATTGGCGGCTTTCAGCACGCCTTTATCGCCAACCTGGCCACCAGACTCACCGTAGAACGGGGTCTCGTCCAGTACCACCACGGCTTCTTCACCGGCGTGGATCTCGTTCACCGGTTGACCATCACGGAACAGCGCGGTCACGGTGGACTGCTGTTGCTCGTGGTCATAACCGCTGAATTGGCTGGCACCCTCAACGCGGATCATGCTGTTGTAGTCTGCACCGAAGCCGCTGGACTCACGCGCACGGCGGCGCTGTGCTTCCATTGCCTGCTCGAAACCGGCTTCATCCACTTTCAGACCACGTTCACGGCACACATCTGCAGTCAGATCGACCGGGAAACCATAAGTGTCGTACAGACGGAATGCGGTTTCACCATCCAGGGTATCGCCCTGCAAGTTGGCCAGTTCTTCGTCCAGCAACGTCAAACCACGTTCCAGAGTACGGGCAAACTGATCTTCTTCGGTTTTCAGCACTTGCTCAACCAGTGACTGCTGACGTTTCAGTTCGTCGGCTGCCGGGCCCATCACTTCGATCAGCGGGGCAACCAGTTTGTAGAAGAAGGTGTCTTTCGCGCCCAGCATGTTGCCATGGCGAACGGCGCGACGGATGATGCGGCGCAGAACATAACCACGACCTTCGTTGGACGGCGTCACACCGTCCGACACCAGGAAGGCACAAGAGCGAATGTGGTCGGCGATAACGCGCAGAGATTTGTTATCCAAATCTGTGGCACCGGTCACCTTGGCCACCGCGGCAATCAGCTTGCTGAACAGGTCGATTTCATAGTTGGAGTTCACGTGCTGCAATACTGCGGCAATACGCTCCAGCCCCATACCGGTATCTACCGAAGGTTTTGGCAGCGGCAGCATAGTACCGTCGGATTGACGGTTGAACTGCATGAAAACGAGGTTCCAGATCTCAATGTAGCGATCGCCGTCTTCTTCCGGACTGCCCGGCGGGCCCCCCCAGATATGATCGCCGTGATCATAGAAAATCTCGGTGCACGGGCCGCATGGGCCGGTATCACCCATCTGCCAGAAGTTGTCAGAGGCAAAGGCACCGCCCTTATTGTCGCCAATGCGGATAATGCGTTCTGCCGGCACACCAATCTGCTGCTGCCAGATGTCGAAGGCTTCGTCATCGGTTTCATAAACGGTCACCCACAGTCTTTCTTTCGGCAGGTTGAACCAGTTTTCACCGGTTAACAGTTCCCACGCGTAGCTGATGGCATCGTGTTTGAAATAGTCGCCGAAGCTGAAGTTGCCCAGCATTTCAAAGAAGGTGTGGTGACGTGCGGTATAACCGACGTTCTCCAGATCGTTATGCTTACCGCCCGCACGGACACAGCGCTGTGAGGTGGTGGCTCGGGAATAGGCACGCTTGTCCAGCCCCAGGAAAACATCTTTAAATTGGTTCATGCCGGCATTGGTAAACAGCAATGTCGGATCATTGTCAGGCACCAGGGAGCTGCTCGCTACAACCTGATGGCCCTTACTATGAAAGAAATCGAGAAACGCTTGACGGATCTCAGCGGTGCTCTTGCTCATAATTTTCCCGGAAAGGCTAGAATAACGACACGTGAGCAAGATACGCGACATCCTGACGATGGCACCTAGCTCACGAACAAAAAGTGGGGATAAGATAAATTTTCTTCAGAGGGAAGTAAAACCCCGTGTGCGTTCATTGCGCAAAATCACGGTAAATTGACTGAATTTCTTCCTGGAAGAAGCCACGATAGAGCAGATAGCGCTGCACTTTGGCTTTCTCCTTCCAGTCCGTTGGCAGTGATTCGCCAAATTTACGTTGAGCCACCTGTTTGGCCTGCTCACACCAGTCAATCTCGCACTCCGCCAGCGCTGTCTGCGTCAGTTCTTTATCCACACCTTTTTGCATCAATTCGGAGCGGATGCGCTGCGCGCCATAGCCTTTACGGCTGCGGCTACCTATATAACTGCGGGCAAAGCGTTGATCGTCCAGCCAGTTATGCTGGTAGCAATAGGCAATAACCTGTTCTATAACGGCAGGATCGACGGGTTCTTCAGGGAGCGGAGCGGAGGACGAGGGAGTTTTGGTGCCAAATCTGGCTTTCGCCATAAATGGCTGCGCCGCAAGTTTGCGGCGCAGTTCAGCTTCACTATGATCGCGTTGCGACAGCAGGCGCATGGCGCGGCTTAGCAAGTCATTCATTTTTCAAGCCTGATTTAGTTGACGTCCGTGAACCTGTAACGGTGTTCACGGACGCCAGCAGCGATTAAAACTCTTCGCTGGTTTCAGCTTCGTCATCGAAGCCTTCGTTGGTTGCCGCAACCAGTTCACCGTTGCTGTGCAGCAGCAGGTCACGCAGTCTTTTATCCAACTCAGCAGCAACCGCCGGGTTTTCTTTCAGGAAGTTACAGGCGTTTGCCTTACCCTGACCGATTTTATCGCCGTTGTAGCTGTACCAGGCGCCGGCTTTCTCGATCATCTTGTGCTTCACGCCTAGATCGACCAGTTCACCACGGCTGTTGATACCTTCACCGTACAGGATTTGGAACTCTGCCTGTTTGAACGGCGCAGCGATTTTGTTTTTTACCACTTTTACGCGGGTTTCGCTGCCGACCACTTCATCGCCTTCTTTCACCGCGCCGATACGGCGGATATCCAGACGGACAGAAGCGTAGAATTTCAGAGCGTTACCACCGGTGGTGGTCTCAGGGTTACCGAACATCACACCAATTTTCATACGGATCTGGTTGATGAAGATCAGCAGGGTGTTGGCGTTTTTCAGGTTACCGGCCAGCTTACGCATCGCCTGGCTCATCATACGCGCCGCCAGGCCCATGTGTGAGTCACCGATTTCGCCTTCGATTTCCGCTTTTGGCGTCAGCGCCGCTACGGAGTCAACGATGATCACGTCAACCGCACCGGAGCGGGTCAAGGCATCACAGATTTCCAGCGCTTGCTCACCGGTGTCCGGCTGCGAACACAGCAGGTTGTCGATATCAACACCCAGCTTTTTCGCATAAATCGGATCCAGCGCGTGCTCGGCATCGATGAACGCACAGGTTTTACCTTCGCGCTGTGCCGCAGCGATAACCTGCAGCGTCAGGGTAGTTTTACCGGAAGACTCCGGGCCATAAATTTCAACGATACGACCCATTGGCAGGCCGCCCGCACCCAGTGCGATGTCCAGTGACAGTGAGCCGGTGGAGATCGTTTCTACGTCCATAGAACGGTCTTCACCCAGACGCATGATGGAGCCTTTGCCGAACTGTTTCTCAATCTGGCCCAGTGCCGCAGCTAGCGCCTTTTGCTTGTTCTCATCAATAGCCATTTTTGCTCCTTCGTTACGCAATGTCGGTGTTACCCCACACTGCCACTGATTGTATGTTGTGCAGGAAATGTCACTAATTATACTGTATGGTCATACAGTATCAAGCCTAATTTTACAAAAAATCATCAAGCGCGGTTTGCAGTGCAAAAATCGTCGCCTGAAGCCGCACTGCATCGCGATCGCCGGAAAATTGCTTCCTGTATGCCAGTACCCGCCCAGAGCCGTCGGCAAAGCCAAACCAAACGGTACCCACCGGTTTTTCCGCACTCCCGCCGTCCGGCCCGGCAATGCCGCTGACCGACAGCGCCAGACTGGCCCGCGCTGCATGTAACGCCCCCTGAGCCATCTCGCGCACCACCTCTTCGCTCACTGCGCCATGGGACGTCAGAGTCGCTTCTGCCACGCCCAGCAACTCATGTTTCGCCGTATTGCTGTAGGTGACAAAGCCACGATCGAAATAGGCAGAACTGCCGGCAATATCGGTGATGGCTTTGGCGATGCCGCCACCGGTACAGGACTCCGCGCAGGTGATCCACTGGCCGTTGGCCTTCAGTTTTTCGCCCACCGCAATACTGAGTTTACGCAGTTGATCTTCGCTCATAACCTCTCCTTAACGAATCAGGTATATGCGCCCGATAGTAGCATTTATCAAGCTTGCCTGACGCCGCGATGACAGAAATGCGCACCGTTTCGCAGGCGAGGCGGTGTTAAGCGGCAAACCAAACTGCTAGTATCGAATGTAACGCTCGGGTTAACGGGCAGTGTTTTGCACGAGGGATCTCACCGGGTTGCCTTTGCCGCCGGCAGGGTCAGCCCCAGGGCAAACCAGGATAAAAGATTAGGATGATAGAGTGAAAAAAACGTTAGGCGTCTTCTTTCCGTTGTATACCACCACCCTGCTGATGCTGCTGGGTTCAGGGTTGCTCACCACTTACATCTCCCTGCGTTTAACCTCTATCCACGTGACCGGTGCGCTGATCGGGGCAATTATTGCCGCCAACTACATCGGCCTGGTGATCGGCGGCAAGGTCGGCCATTTTCTGATTGCCCGCGTCGGCCATATCCGCGCCTACGTTTCCTGCGCCGGCATTATCACCGCGGCGGTGCTGGGGCACGGCCTGACGGAATACATTCCCGTATGGGTAGTACTGCGGTTGATTATCGGCATGTGCATGATGTGTCAATTCATGGTGCTGGAAAGCTGGCTGAACGATCAGGCGGAATCCAATCAGCGCGGTATGGTTTTCGGCTTTTATATGGCAGCCACTTATCTGGGCATGTCATTGGGTCAGGTGGTGTTAATGCTGCAGAGCAATCTCGGTATCACCACCCTGCTGGTGATTGCCCTGTGCTTTGCACTCTGCCTGGTACCTATCGCCCTCACCACCCGCACCAACGCGCGCCATATGTCACCGGCCCCTATGGAGCTACGTTATTTTATCGGGGCCATTCCCAAAGTGCTGGCGACCACGCTGGTGATCGGCATGGTGGTGGGCTCTTTCTATGGTTTGGCGCCGGTGTACGCAAGTCTGCAATCGCTAACCACCCAGCAAACCGGCCTGTTTATGGCCATAGCCATCTTCGCCGGGCTGGTGGCGCAGTTCCCGCTCAGTTGGCTGTCAGACCGTTACAATCGTACGCTGCTGATGCGCATCAACGCCATTTTATTGATCGTTGCTTCCCTGCCGCTGGCGCTGCTGCCGCACATTGATTTTCCGGTGTTGCTGGTCGTAGGCTTTATCGTCAGCATGTTGCAGTTCACGCTGTATCCGCTGGTCGTTGCCCTGGCGAATGATTTGATCGAACCGGAACGGCGCGTATCCCTGGCCGCCTGCTTGCTGATGGCCTTCGGCGTCGGTGCCAGTATCGGCCCATTGGCGGTCGGCTCACTGATTGAACCGCTGGGCGGTAATATTCTGTATGCCTTCTTCTCGCTTTGCGGCGTGCTGCTGGTGGGCTTCAGTCGGACGGTAAAACAGGACGAATCGCAGTTTGTGCAGGATGCGCCATTGCCGCATATCCCGCTGCCGGACAGCCTGACCAGTTCCCCGCTTTCGCCGGCGCTGAACCCAACCTTCGATGAGCAGATCATCCATGACACCATGCCGCCACCGGAAGCGGCACCTGATCCGGTAGAGCCGCAGGCCAGTGAAATTTCGGAAGAGGAAGCCGATGAGCCCATCCCGCAGGGTGCCGATCCTGATGAGGATACCGGGCTGAAGAAGGCCCACTCGATGCTTTAAGCAGGCCAATTGCTACGTCGGAAGCGTCACAGATCCAGGAAGGATCCCAGACGGTAGCCGCGCTCTGCAATCCTGTTTTTAATGCCTGGCGAGGTCAAAACATCCACCTCAGCCAGCCGTGGGTAGCAATACTTGCTCGCCAAAATGGTCCTGTCCAAAAACGCCGGATGGCACATCATCTCCACCGACCGGGCGCCACGTTGATCGGTGCGCTCAAGCACCTGTAAAAACAGCGCCTCGGATATTTCCTCACCATAAAAGCCCGCATCAAACCATTCGGTGCTGCGGCCATAGCGCAGTGGAATGCCTTGCCGTTCCACCTCCTCGCGTCCTATGCGCAGCGGCAGGGATTTAGACTGGGCAAAAGCCTCCACCAGCGGATAAATCTGCGGCAACATATGCACGTGATGATGGCTGTCGATATGCGTCGGCGCTTTACCAAACACCGCCACGAATTGGTCATATTGACTCACCAACTCGTCGTGGATTTCGTTCAGATCCAACAGTGCGGATTCAGCCCTTTCCCATAACCACTTGCCCAATTCCCCACGTTCGTTGACCAGCGACGGCATGGCAGTCAGGGGCTTCCCGTGGGTCAACACAAAGTGCAGGCCAATCTGCAGCCCGGAATAAAGCTGGCTGAGCCTGGCAGCATGGTGTACATCCGCGCTATTGACCATGGCAGTAGTTGAAGAGACAACCCCGTAGTGATATGCCTCGATAACGCCATAGTTTTGGCCCTTGCTCAGACCAAAATCGTCAGCATTCACTATCAGTAACTTTTCCATTTTGGTATCCATTTAACAAATTTTTGGCAAGGGAATACCGTCCGTCAGGTACGGCAATTCCCCTTCGCTTAAGCAAAGAAATTTATCTCATCAGGCTATTGGCGGCCTGAAAGGCATTCGGAATATCGGCGTTGATGCTTATCGGGATCGGCCCTAAATAGGGCCGTAGAACTTTTTTCGGTAATTACCCGGCGTCACTTCAGTGAGTCTTTTAAAGTTTTTAATAAACAGACTCACGTCGCCATAGCCCGAATCAAAGGCGATATCCGAGACCGAATAGTTGGTGACCTCAAGCTGGGTTTTGGCGAAATTAATGCGGATTTCATTAATCACCTGCATCGGCGTTTTATGGTAATAACGCCGCATTGCCCGGGTCAGGTATTCCTGGGTTTTCCCCGACAGCTCAACCATATTGAGCAGCGCCTTTTCACCAAACATCGCTTTATCATGCATGCCGGCCAGGGTGTTCTTCAGCCACTGGGGAATATCATCCCCCTCACCGCTCTCTTCCTTATAATGACGAATGCGGCTGATGATATAAAAAGTCAGCGTTTCCAGAAATTCGGCAAAATCATCCTCACGGAACTGTGGTGAACTGACCACCGACTCGATATAAGCCAGGAACTCATTCTTCAGGCTGTAGGCCTGAGAAGCGACAAAACAGCGAGGCAGCTGCTGCAGATAGTTTTCTTCAAAGAAAACCTTGCCGACCGCCACGTTAAAGATTTTCGCAGCGCCGAACTCATAGAAGCTCTGGTGATGCGAGCCAATGGGGATAAACACAAAATCCCCCCGCTCCAGCAGCACCCGCTTGCCGTTGATCTCCTGATAGCATTTGCCGCTCAGGACGATGGTGAATTCGTAATAGTCATGCTGATGCAGCCCGGTGGCGCTCTCCACCTTGTTATAGATAAACAGGTGGAAATCTTTGCAGTTAAAAAAATCCTGCTCCCGAATCAGCTTAACGTCGTTCGCATTCAGCGAAACCAGGTTGTCAGACACTGCGCGCGCTCCCATTAATCAAAACCGTTTTGCCTGGCCGTCTCGGCAAACCAATAACCGCTCTTTTTGATCGTGCGTTGCTGGCTGTCCCGCTCCAGCCGAACCAACCCGTAGCGATTTTTGTAGGCATTCAGCCAGGACCAGCAGTCAATAAAGGTCCATAGGTGGTAGCCCTTGCAGTTAGAACCCTCGGACAACGCCTGATGTAACCATTTCAGATGGTCGCGAATGAAGTCGATTCGATAATCGTCCTCTACCCGCCCACTGGCACCGATGAAAGCCTCTTCGCCTTCTACCCCCATGCCGTTTTCTGAAATATAGCAGGGAATGTTGCCGTAGTTTTCCTTCAGATCCATCAGGATGTCATACAGGCCTTTTTCATAGATTTCCCAGCCGCGGTGCGGGTTAATCTTGCGGCCCGGCATCTCGTAATAACTGAACAAGTCTTCCGGCATCGTTACCGGGTCGCTGGCCCGATAGCCTTGCTTCGCTTTAACCCTGCGCGGTTGGTAGTAATTGACGCCCAGAATATCCACCACCCCATCGGCAATCAGCTGCGCGTCTTCCGGCGCGGTCTGCGGCAACAAGTCATTGGCGCGCAGTATATTCACCAGATCTTCCGGATAGCGCCCTTTGGTCACCGGGTCGAGGAAACTTTTGTTCAACAGCAGATCCGCATGATGGGCGGCAACCAAGTCTTCCTGGCTGTCCGAACGCGGATAGGTCGGGCTCAGGTTCAAAATAATGCCTACGGAGCCCTGGTTCCCCAGTGCCCTGAACTCGCTCACCGCCTTGGCATGGGCCAAAACGCTGTGGTAAGCCACTGCAATCGCCCTTTTGAAATCAACGACACAAGGATAATGCAGGTCGTTCAGATACCCGGCTTCGACCGGGACAATCGGTTCATTGAAGGTGAACCAATGGCTGACTCTGTCGCCGAACAGGCTGAAACAGGTTTTGGCATAACGCGCGTAGGCATCAACCACCGCCCGGCTTTCCCAGCCACCCTGTTGCTGCATGCACAGCGGCATATCGAAATGGTAAAGATTGATAAATGGCGTGATGCCCTGAGCCAGCAGGCTATCGATCAGCGCATTATAGAAAGCGACCGCTTTCGGGTTCACTTCGCCATCCCCTTGCGGGATCAAGCGCGACCAGGAGATCGAGGTTCTAAAGCTATTGTGCCCAAGGGCCTTTAACAGCTGGATATCCTGCTGGAAATGATCATAAAAGGTGGAGGTTTCGGATGAGCCAACCTGATGATGAAAGCGTTCTGGTGCAATCTCATACCAGTAATCGAAGATGTTCTGGCTTTTGCCATCCCGCGCGGCTGCTCCTTCCGACTGAGGCGCCGAAGTGGCGCTTCCCCACCAGAAGTCGTCAGCAAATTGATATTTCATCCGAAGCCCCTCTAAAACCGGGGCAGCGGATTGCTGCCCCAGACTGCAGTTAGAATTTCAACGCCTTGGCGATGTCTTCTTCACTTTCCGTCGCCTGATCGATCTGGCTCTGTGCCTTGTTGGAGATCATCACGAACGGCAGGTAAATCAGGGTTGCTACGCCCAGGTTGAAGAAGCTCAGCAACATGGCAACGATACTGCCGTTGGTGTTGAAGAACGCCCCCAGCCCCACCGGCATGGTCCATGGCGCAATATTGGTGATTGGCGGGATCAATCCGGTGTAATAAGCCACGGTGGTAATAATCGTCAGTACCGGCTGAACCAGAATAAACGGAATAAACATCACCGGGTTCATAATCACCGGCAGGCCGAACAGGATAGGTTCGTTGATCTGGAAGATGCCCGACGGCGTCGCCAGCTTGGCGACCTGACGATAATCTTCACGGCGTGAGGCGATGAAGATGGCAATAATCAGCCCCAACGTCGAACCTGTCCCGCCCAGATAGATGTAGGAGTCAACGAACGGCTTCGCCCACATGTGGAACTCTTTACCCGCAGCCACCGCGGCTTCGACGGAACCGTACTTGTTGTACAGCTCGACGTTCTCCAGTGCGAATGGCGTCATGATGCCGCTGTCCAGTGCGGCCAGCGCCATGGAACCATGTACCCCGAAGAACCACAGCAGCGAGGAGAACATCACATAAACCCAGCCCACGACGCTGCCCATTTTTGCCAGCGGTGCCGAGATACTGTCCATGATGATTTGGTGGAAGTTGGTGCCCCACAGCGTCAGGCAGTAGGCCAGTACACCCATGATCGACAGGATAAGAAAGCCGGGGATCAAGGCCGAGAACGAACGTGACACTGAAGAAGGTACGCTGTCCGGCAGGCTGATCACCCAGTTGCGACGAACCACAAAGGTAAACATCTCCGCCACCACCAGGCCGATCACCATACCGGAAATGATGTTGGCCCCCCCCAGCCAGTTAGCGCCTACGGCATAAGCTTCGCCGACGCTGAACGGGGTCACGGTCATAAAGGCGGCAACCGCCAGCAGCGCTGCGGCCAACGGGTCGACTTTGCGCTCTTCAGCTAAAGCCATACTGATAAAAAAGGGCGTCATCAGGGACATAATCCCCAGGGTGCCGTTATAAACGCTGCCACCGATGGCCTTCAGGCCATTCAACGTCTCAATGGTAGATGCATCCAGCCGCACCCCCATTGAAAAGAAGAACGATCCTTCACCGAAGCTAAGAAACACGTTGTTGATCAAAACGAACATCGCCCCGGTCAACGTCAGTGGCATCAAGCGAATGAACCCGTTTTTGATGGCATTAACGTGGGGCTGTTTACCAATTTTCACGGCAAAGGGCAGAATGACCTTTTCCAACGAGGCAATTAACGTATTCACGGCAGACCCCTTTATTGGTTAGCTTTTTTTATGGTGGCGACTGCGGCCTTCAATACGCCAAGGCCATCGAGCTTGCCGTACAAAGCAGAGTCGATCACTTCAACAGGCTTGTTGGGTAACTGCTTTTGCACTTCGGCTAGCGTGTAGGCAATCTGTGGCCCGAGCAGAATCAAATCTGCCTCGGCACCCTTTTCTGCGGCCAACGCCTCAGGATAGGCGGCAATGATCACCGGCACTTCGTACTTCTCGGCCTGTGCTTTCATTTTTGAAACCAGCAGGGAAGTCGACATACCGGCAGAACAAAACAGATAGATTTTTTTCTTTTCCATACCCAATCCCTCAAGATAATCAAAAAAGCCCCGTGTCATTTGTTTGCCAGATGCAATAGCCATTGCCTCACGCACATTCCTTATGAAAATTTCCGTCACTTTGCCCTGGTTGCAGACAGTATACGGAGGCAGTGCAGTGGATCGGTAAGCCACCAGCAGTAATAACCGTCTCTGCTTGACCTCCCTGATTGACCCTCTTCACATTTCACATAAAAAAATAGTGTGACCTGTCTCGCAAATAACCTTTAATTACTGAATAAAACCGTCAAATATAAACAAATAACAATTATAAACAGTAAGTTATAAACATGCAGAGTGTTTATGGATAATTCTGTGCACGGGGTCGCCCATCGGTCGATTGATGAGCATAAAATCGTTCGCCCTTGATTAGAACAGGTTGCAAAGATAAGGCGATCCACAGAATGGAAAAGAAGAAGTCAATGGTGGAATTTTGTGTGGCCGGGGGGCGGACCCGGCCCAGAAAGGGCGATATTACTCTTCCGGAAGCTTCGCCTGGTTGGGGTAACGCATTATATTGATCACGGTGGTCAGTGCCACCGGATGGTTTCTGCGGTTTGGGTAATAAAGATAAAAACCAGGGAACGGCGCGCACCAGTCGGCCAACACTCGCTCTAACCGCCCGGTTGCCAGATATTCATTCACTTCTTCTTCGATAGCGAACGCAATGCCTGCATGAGCTAACGCGGCCTGTAGCATCAGTCTTGCATCATCGAGTATCAGCGGGCTGTTCACCGAGACGGTAAGCACCTGAGCACCTTTTTCAAACTGCCACTTGTAGAGTTCTCCAGAGGCAATCTTTCGCCATCCTATACAGCGATGCTCCAACAGATCTTCAGGATGATTCGGCTTTCCGAACTGTTGGAAATATTCAGGCGTTGCCACTATGGCCAGTCGCAAATCAGGGGTAACGCGCACCGCCCGCATGTCGTTGTGCAGATCCTTGCCGAGCCTGATGCCGGCATCAAAGCCTTGTTCGACGATGTTGGTAAAACCCTCTTGCGCCACGATTTCCAGCGTAATGCCCGGGTAATCGCGGGCCAGTCGCCCCAGATGGGGGACCAGCGCAAGTTCGATTGCCGTTCGTGGCGCATTGATCCGCACCAGTCCCTGAGGCTGTTCGCGAAAGGTATTCAAGCTTTCCAACGCGGTATCTATATCCGTAAACGCTGGCACCAGCTGTGCCAACAGGTGTTCCCCGGCCTCGGTCGGCGCTACGTTACGGGTAGTCCGGTTCAACAGCCGAATACCGACCTGCTCCTCCAGCTCGCGCATGGTATGACTGAGCGTTGGCGGCGTCACACCAAGCCTGGCGGCGGCCCGTCTGAAACTGCGCTCCTGGGCAATAGCGACAAAAGCCACCAGCCCTGACAAGTCGGTTTTTTTCATTGGATTGATATAAATAATCTAATAGTGAAGTGAATTTTTAACGGATAGTTATCTTTTTGGCAACAACATAGCATGGTGAGGTGTTCAATAACCGAGTATTAATGCCATGACTCAATACGCTGATGCTATACAAATTCCCTCCCGTAACCGTCTGGAGGGCAAAGTGGTTCTGGTCACTGGTGGAGGCACCGGTATCGGGCGCGCCGCCGTACTGGCCTATGCTCGCGAGGGGGCGAAAGTGGTGTTGGCCGGGCGCCGTGCTGCAGAGATAGAAGCCACTGCTCAGGAGGTTGTGCTGGCCGGCGGAGAAGCACTGCCCGTGGTAGCGGACGTTTCGCAGGAAGAAGATGTCCGCCAACTGCTCGCTGCAGTGTCCTCTCACTACGGGCGGCTTGATATCGCTTTTAACAACGCCGGTATTCTCGGCAACTTTGTGCCAATTCATCAGCAAACCAGTGCGGATTTCGATGCGGTGATCGCCATCAACCTCAGAGGTGTGTGGCTCTCTATTAAGTACCAGGTAGAGGCTTTCCTGGCGCAAAACTCGGGCGGCGTGATCGTCAACACCTCATCCTGGCTAGCCAAAGGGGCACTGGCCGGATCATCAAGTTATTCCGCCAGCAAGGGCGCGCTCGATTCGTTGATCCGTGCGGTCGCACTTGAGTATGGCAATCAGGCTATCCGTATCAACAACATCAATCCCGGCATCATCGACACGCCAATGGCCCATAGCAGCATATCCGACGCTTCCGCCTTCACGCCTTTCATCGCTCATACACCCGCCCAACGTCTGGGTCAGCCTGAAGATATCGCTGATGTTGCCGTCTGGCTTTCGACGGATGACGCCCGCTTTATCACCGGACAAAACATTCTGGTGGACGGCGGCTACACCATCGCCGGTATGCGCTGATAGGAACCCTACCGCCAACGCCCCAGGAGGGAAGATGATGAACTATGTACGTCTTGGTAATAGCGGTCTGAAAGTCTCTCGGCTTTGTCTTGGCTGCATGACCTATGGCGATCCCGCTTGGCGTCCCTGGGTATTGCCGGAGGCACAAGCCCGCCCTTTCATTCGGGAAGCACTGGAAGCCGGAATTAACTTTTTCGATACCGCCAATATCTATTCTTCAGGCGAGAGTGAACGCATTCTCGGGCGTGCGCTGAAGGATTTTGCCCACCGCGATGACATGGTGATCGCCACCAAGGCGTATTTTCCAATGGGCGAACAGCCCAACAATCGCGGCCTGTCACGCAAACATATCATTCAAAGCGTGGAGGCCTCGCTGCAACGTCTGGGGACCGATTATCTCGATCTGTTCGTCATGCACCGTTTCGATGAGGACACTCCGATGGAGGAAACGGCCGAAACGCTCGATGCACTGGTGCGGGCCGGCAAGATCCGCTATCTCGGCGCATCCTCGATGCAGGCCTGGCGTTTTATGAAAATGCTGGATTTTCAGCGCCACAACAAATTGGCCGCCTTTATTTCCATGCAAAGCCAGTACAACCTGGTCACACGTGAGGATGAAGAGGACCTTATCCCGCTTTGCCTGGAGGAAGGGATCGGCCTGACTCCCTGGTCGCCTTTGGCCAGGGGGGTACTGGCAGGGGCAAAAGGGATCGGGACAGTGCGCGCCGAAACCGACGAACAAGCTCCCCGCTGGTACGGCGGCAGAAAAGAAGTCGAACAATCCATTACGGCCGTTGAAAGCATCGCCGTCGAGAGAGGGGTTCCGGCGGCCCAGATCTCTCTGGCATGGGTGCTGGCCAAAACGGCGGTTGCCGCGCCGATTGTTGGTATGTCCAAGCCACATCATCTCCAGGATGCGCTCAAGGCGCTCCCTCTCACGCTGTCCCATGAGGAAATTGCACAACTTGAAGCGCCGATGAAAGAACAGACCCGCCCCCAGCGTTGGTAGGACTTTGCCCCATCATCAATCACAGGAGAGGCTTAATGTTATATGCCATAAAATATCGCCCGGCACAGACTGTGCTGGTGGCCCTGATGCTCGTCATCGCAACACCTGCAGCAGTTTCCGCGGCCGCTACCTGCACATCAACCAGCCTGACATTACCGCCAGGCGCGCTCTACCCTAATGGCATTGCCCGCGCATCCGATGGCACCCTGTATGTTGGCCTGGTGACCAGTGGTCGCATTCTGCGCAAACGCCCGAACGAAGATTGGGAGACCTTCTTTGCCGGCGCCGATACCGTTTTCGCCTCAACCACGCTGAGGCTGGATGAACAACATGGTCTGTTATGGGGAAACTCTCCAGATTTCCTGCCCACAGGAAAAACTCGTCCCCATCGCGTTTTTGCCCTGAATGTCCCCAGCGCCACGATTAACCGCAGTTTGACCTTACCAGAGGGGGGAATGGGCAATGACCTGGTTCTCGCCAAAGACGGCACGGTTTATCTGACGGAGACCAAAGCGGGCAGCATCATGAGGCTACGCCCGAATGAAGCCAATTTTCAGATAATCTTCCGTGATCAACGCTTGTCCGGCCCCAATGGTATCGGCGCCGCAGGCATTGTCCTGCTGAATGACCGGATAATGGCGGTTGCCAACTTTGGCAGCGGAAAGCTCTATACCCTGAGCTATGGGGAGGCGACGCCGCAACTGGCTGAAATCCTGCTGCCTCGCACTATCGAAAACCCGGATGGAATGGGATTAGCACCGGACGGCTCGCTGATCGTGCTCGAAAATGGCATTAAAAGCGGCCAGGGCAGGATCCTGAGAATTACCGATCCCGGTGCTGCAGGTATGCATACTATTGAAGTCATTCGTGAGGGAATGGAGTCGCCGGTCAATCTGGACATCACACCGCAGGGCTGCGCCTTTGTCACTGAATCGCGCATTCGCCACCGCCTGCTACCCGGCCACGAAGCCGAAGTTCCAGACAGCTTTCGCATTTACCAACTTCAGTTGCCTTTAACCACCGCCAACTGACACCTCTCCCACCCTGGGCTTGCAGGAACATAGGCTTCCCAAGCCCAACTCCCCATTTCTCCCCTTTTTTCATTTGCGCATAGCTGTGAAAAACAATGTGTTCTATTGATTGCAACACTCTTCCCCGCCTTACAAACCGACTTTGCGTAAAGCTTCCCATTTTTACCTGTGACAGCCGATTGCCCGCTGGGCTAGTATAGCGACAGTATTAAGGGCTTATTGATCCTTACCGCCGTCAACCACTGCTCTATCGAGTGGTTTTTTTGTGCCGCGGCGTGAACCTTAATGATGACAATCAACATCACAACCAACTTTAAATTCAATGGATTGGAAACAGTAATCTTATGAATAGTACCGATAAGCTCGACTCACACACGCCGATGATGCAGCAGTATCTGCGTCTCAAGGCTCAGCACCCCGAGATCCTGCTGTTCTACCGCATGGGCGACTTTTACGAGCTGTTCTATGACGATGCCAAACGCGCTTCCCAACTGCTGGATATCTCGCTGACCAAACGCGGTGCCTCAGCGGGCGAGCCTATTCCCATGGCCGGCGTCCCTCACCATGCGGTCGAGAACTATCTGGCCAAACTGGTGCAGCTCGGTGAATCCGTCGCTCTGTGCGAACAAATCGGCGATCCGGCCACCAGTAAAGGCCCGGTGGAGCGCAAAGTGGTGCGTATCGTCACACCAGGCACCATCACCGACGAAGCGCTGTTGCAAGAACGTCAGGACAACCTGCTGGCGGCAATCTGGCAGGACGCACGCGGCTTTGGCTACGCCACGCTGGACATCAGCTCCGGGCGTTTCCGCGTGGCGGAACCCGCTGATATCGAAACCATGGCGGCAGAGTTGCAGCGCACCAATCCTGCCGAGCTGCTTTATCCCGAAACCTTTGAACAAATGTCGCTGATTGAACAGCGCCACGGCCTGCGTCGTCGCCCACTGTGGGAGTTTGAACCCGAGACCGCACGCCAACAGCTGAACCTGCAGTTCGGTACCCGCGATCTGACCGGTTTCGGCGTTGAACAGGCCCATCAGGCACTGCGCGCCGCCGGTTGTCTGTTGCAATATGTTAAAGATACTCAGCGCACCTCATTACCGCATATCCGTGGCATCACCATGGAGCGTCAGCAGGACGGCATTATCATGGATGCCGCCACGCGGCGTAACCTTGAGCTGACTCAGAACCTGTCCGGCGGCAGCGAAAATACCCTGGCGGCCATCCTCGATCACAGCGTGACGGCGATGGGTAGCCGTATGCTCAAGCGCTGGCTGCATATGCCAACCCGTGACATCAAAGTCTTGAATAACCGCCAGCAGGCGATCGGTTCCCTGCAGGATCTGTATACCGATCTACAGCCTTCGCTGCGTCAGGTGGGCGATCTGGAGCGCATCCTCGCCCGTCTGGCATTACGCAGTGCCCGTCCACGCGATCTGGCCCGTATGCGTCATGCTTTCCAACAATTGCCGGATATCCACGCGTTACTGAAAGGGGTAGAAACCCCGTATGTGCAGCAGTTGCTGTCACAAGTCGGTCAGTTTGATGAACTGCAGGATTTGCTGGAACGCGCAGTGGTTGAAGCCCCGCCGGTACTGGTACGTGACGGCGGCGTTATCGCTCCCGGCTACAATAGCGAACTGGATGAATGGCGCGCACTGGCCGATGGTGCCACTGACTACCTCGATCGTCTCGAGATCCGCGAACGTGAAAAGCTGGGGCTGGATACGCTGAAGGTCGGTTTCAATGGCGTGCATGGTTATTATATTCAGGTCAGCCGTGGGCAGAGTCACCTGGTGCCGATCCACTACGTGCGCCGCCAGACGCTGAAAAACGCCGAACGTTACATCATTCCCGAACTGAAAGAGTATGAAGACAAGGTACTGACCTCCAAAGGGAAAGCACTGGCGATCGAGAAGGGTCTGTACGAAGAATTGTTCGATTTGCTGTTGCCGCACCTGGGTGCGCTACAGCAAAGCGCCGCGGCATTGGCCGAACTGGACGTGCTGGCCAACCTGTCTGAACGTGCGGAGACACTGAACTACGCCTGCCCAACCATCAGCGAACAGCCCGGTGTGCGCATCACTGAAGGCCGCCACCCGGTGGTCGAGCAGGTGTTGAGTGAACCGTTTATTTCCAACCCGTTATCGCTGTCGCCTCAGCGGCGGATGTTGATCATTACCGGCCCCAACATGGGTGGTAAAAGTACCTATATGCGCCAAACGGCGCTGATCGTGCTGATGGCACACATCGGCAGCTACGTGCCGGCGAGCAAGGCGATTATCGGCCCGGTAGACCGCATCTTTACCCGCGTGGGTGCGGCGGACGATCTGGCCTCAGGCCGCTCTACCTTTATGGTGGAGATGACCGAAACCGCCAATATCCTGCACAATGCCACCGAAAACAGCCTGGTACTGATGGATGAAATTGGCCGCGGTACCTCAACCTACGACGGTCTGTCCCTGGCCTGGGCCTGCGCCGAGAACCTGGCCAGCCGCATTAAAGCCATGACGCTGTTCGCCACCCATTACTTTGAGCTCACAACCCTGCCGGAAAAAATGGAAGGCGTAGTCAACGTGCATCTGGATGCGCTGGAGCATGGCGACACTATCGCCTTTATGCACAGCGTGCAGGACGGCGCGGCCAGCAAGAGTTATGGCCTGGCGGTAGCGGCACTCGCCGGTGTGCCACGTGAGGTGATCAAACGTGCGCGCCAAAAACTGCGCGAGCTGGAAGCGATATCCAGCCATACCGCGACGGGTACCGTTGATGCCACCCAGATGACGCTGCTGAATGAGGAAACCTCACCGGCGGTTGAAGCGCTCGAGGCGCTGGATCCGGATTCACTGTCACCTCGTCAGGCGCTGGAGTGGATTTACCGCCTGAAGAATATGGTCTGACCCTTCGCAGATTGCAGGCATAAAAAAACGGTGAGCATGGTGCTCACCGTTTTTATTTTGATGCGATTCAACTGCCTGGGTTACTCGCGGAACAGTGCCTCAATACTCAGGCCCTGCATTTGCAGAATTTCACGCAGACGGCGTAAACCTTCAACCTGGATCTGACGTACCCGCTCGCGAGTCAGGCCAATTTCACGGCCCACATCTTCAAGCGTTGCCGCTTCGTAGCCCAACAGGCCAAAACGACGCGCCAGCACTTCACGCTGTTTGGCGTTCAGTTCGAACAACCATTTAACGATGCTCTGTTTCATGTCATCGTCTTGCGTGGTGTCTTCCGGGCCGTTGTCTTTCTCGTCGGCCAGAATGTCCAGCAAGGCTTTCTCTGAATCCCCACCCAATGGCGTATCGACAGAAGTGATACGTTCATTCAGGCGCAGCATACGGCTGACGTCATCAACCGGCTTGTCGAGTTGCTCGGCAATCTCTTCAGCGCTCGGTTCATGATCCAGTTTATGAGAAAGCTCGCGCGCGGTGCGCAAATAGACATTCAGTTCTTTAACAATGTGGATAGGCAAGCGGATGGTACGGGTTTGGTTCATGATCGCCCGTTCAATCGTCTGCCGGATCCACCAGGTTGCATAAGTCGAGAAACGGAAACCGCGTTCTGGGTCAAACTTTTCCACTGCGCGGATCAGACCGAGGTTACCCTCTTCAATCAGATCCAGCAGCGCCAGGCCGCGATTGCTGTAACGGCGGGCGATTTTCACCACCAACCGCAGGTTACTTTCAATCATTCGGCGGCGGGACGGCACGTCACCGCGCAGTGCACGCCGCGCAAAATAAACTTCTTCCTCTGCGGTCAGCAGCGGAGAATAGCCGATTTCGCCAAGATAGAGCTGCGTCGCATCCAATACGCGTTGGGTCACGCCTTGTGACAACAACTCTTCTTCCGCTAGATCACTCTCACTGGCCTCTTCTTCAACCAGTGCTTTTTCGTCGAATGATTCCGCTTCCGTTGCGTTCTCGTCGAAATCCGCATCGTCATGTAACTCGTTAACTTTCAGCGTATTTTGGCTCATATGCTGCTCCTACCCGTGATACCGCGAGCAGAATACAGCGTATTCTGCCCAATCTATCGCTGCGGAAGATAACGCAGCGGGTTTACGGATTTCCCCTTGTAACGAATTTCAAAATGCAAACGTACTGAACTGGTTCCGGTGCTACCCATGGTGGCTATTTTTTGACCCGCCTTCACTTCTTGTTGTTCCCGGACCAGCATTGTGTCGTTGTGAGCGTAGGCGCTCAGGTAATCATCATTGTGTTTGATGATGATTAGATTACCGTAACCCCGTAAAGCGTTGCCTGCGTACACTACACGACCATCGGCGGTAGCGAAGATAGGCTGCCCACGAGTCCCGGCGATATCGACACCTTTATTCCCACCTTCTGATGAGGAAAAGTTATCAATAATCTTACCGTCAGTTGGCCATCTCCAGGTACTTACTGGGGCGCTGTTGCTGACGGTGCTGCTCACTGGTGGAGCAACGACCGGTGCGGTAACAGGGGCTGTTGCGGTAGTTGCCGCCACTGCGCCTGCTGTAGGTAACATCTTACCTACATTCTGTTTACCCGAATTATCAGAATACGCGTTAGTTGATGGAGAATCAACCGTTGCAGTTTGTATCTGAGAGGTCGATGGCGGCTTCGGAACACCGCCGCTGGTCGCGTCTGTTGCCGCCAGCATACCGCCGTTTCCGTTGGCGGAACCATTACCAAGCTGAATGTTTTGACCCACATTCAGGCTGTATGGTTCAGGAATATTGTTGCGCTGGGCCAGGTCACGGTAGTCGTTTCCGGTGATCCAGGCGATATAAAACAGCGTGTCTCCGCGCTTAACCGTATAGGTGTTACCGCTGTAGCTCCCTTTGGGGATCGAAGTGTAACTGCGGTTGTAAACAATGTGCCCTTCAGCGTTAGCCTGTGCTCCAGCATTGCTGGATGCAGCGGCTCCGCCACCGTCCACACTACTGATAGGGGCCGATGTCGATTCAGTGTTCGTACAACCTGCCAACCACAAACTTACCATCGTACACACCGCAACCCGGCGTAATGTAATCATTGGGCTTCCCGTGCTCATGCTTCCCCCATGACAGCAATATCAGCGATATATCCAAAATACCCTTTACATGGTAGCTGAGCTTTTAACATTCTCTCGATTCCTTCCATGAAAGGTGCCCACGGCCGATCCCTGAATGTCAGGAAACCTCATGCCGGAGCCTCAAAACAGCGCGCCAATGCTAACCACATTAGCGCCGCTGCACCATAAGACAACTACGCAGAAAGGCAATTGTATTGAAAATTAGTTTTATTGAAACGTTAAAACCTTAACCGGAGATGATGAAAGTGCAACAGATTTCGTTTCCTGTCGAAAATTCAGACAATCGCTAGGCCAGTTCCCCCTTCACCAGCGGAACAAAACGCACCGCTTCGACGGTATCGATAACAAATTCACTGCCCTGACGCCGAATATACTTCAGCGTTTGGGCCTGCTCGCCGACCGGCAACACCAGAATGCCGCCATCGTCCAACTGCTCCATTAGCGCCGGCGGGATCTCCGGCGGAGCTGCCGTGACGATGATGGCATCAAACGGCCCGCGCGATGCCCAACCCTGCCAGCCATCGCCGTGACGGGTGGAAACATTGTGCAGATCGAGTTGCTTCAGCCGGCGTTTGGCCTGCCATTGCAACCCCTTGATGCGCTCAACAGAGCAAACATGCTGTACCAGATGCGCCAGGATAGCGGTTTGATAGCCGGAACCGGTGCCGATCTCCAATACCCTGGAGGTTGGCGTCAGGTTCAGCAGTTCGGTCATGCGTGCAACCATATAAGGTTGAGAGATGGTTTGGCCGGAGCCAATGGGTAACGCAGTATTCTCATAAGCCTTGTGTTCAAGTGCTTCATCAACAAAGCGTTCACGCGGCACCGCTTCGATCGCCTGCAGCAACCGTTCGTCCCGGATCCCCTGTTGACGCAGCTGCGTCAGCAATGTTTGCATACGCTTGTTCACCATTCCCCGCCGACCCCTGCTTTGGTTAACCACGTTTTTACCACGTCCTGAGCCGCATAGGCGGTTAAATCCACCTGCAGTGGCGTGATGGCCACATAACCCTGTTCTACCGCAGCGAAATCCGTGTCCGGCCCGGCATCAAACTTATCACCAGGCGGCCCGATCCAATAGAGATTTTGCCCGCGTGGATCTTGTTGGCAGAACACTTTGTCAGCCGGATGGCGACTGCCGCAGCGGGTCACACGAATACCCTTGATTTGGTCCAGCGGTAAATCCGGCACGTTGATATTCAGAATTTTACCGGTACGCAACGGCTCACGCTGTAACGCACGCAGCACCCGACAGGTAATTGCCGCGGCGGTCGCATAATGCTGATGACCGTTCAGTGACACGGCCAGTGCGGGTAATCCCAAATGGCGTCCTTCCATGGCGGCCGCTACGGTGCCGGAATATATAACGTCATCGCCCAGATTGGGACCCGCGTTAATACCGGAAACCACAATATCCGGCGCAGGCTGCATCAGGGCATTCACTCCCAAATACACGCAGTCGGTCGGCGTTCCCTGCTGTACGGCGATATCTCCATTGGGCATCGTCAGGGTGCGCAATGGGGATTCCAGCGTCAGCGCATTGGAAGAACCGCTGCGGTTACGATCGGGCGCTACAACTTGCACTTCGGCGAACTCTCTCAATGCCGCCGCCAGCACCTGGATGCCCGGGGCGGTCACGCCGTCGTCATTACTCAGCAATATCCGCATAAGAGGTTGTCTTCTTTTTTATCTCTCAACCAGAACGCCTTTAACGCGGCCCGGCATTTAAATACTCGGAATCAACGCCCAAAAGGAGGGACTTAACCAGCAGATATTATGTTCACTGCCCCCGGCATGTCCAGTCAACAGGGGAAAAGACAGCTTACACCCCAGACCCGATGCAGCAGATAAGACCTGAAGATCATCACACAATCCTTACGGAAAACTGACAATACGGTAGCGCTTTAGTAAGATCACGATTCACTGATTGCAAGGTTTATCCCCTCAATGCCAACAACAAGACTAAAGTATTTGGATGGTTTACGCGGTATATTTGCATTGACCGTAGCGCTGAGCCATTTTTTTGGCAGCCAATATGGCTGGCATGACTACCCATTCCAAAATGCATATATTTCCGTTGATTTCTTTTTTATTCTCTCAGGTTTTGTGCTGGCTCATGTTTACGGCCAAGCCCTATCCTCAGGCTTGATGAGCGATAGGAAATTTATCTTTTATCGCTTCGCGCGTATGTACCCATTGCACATTGTCACTATGGTCGTCGTGGGTGTCATTTACCTGTTGACGCAACGCGCATTTCCCTTTGACGAACCGTTTTTCTCTGGCATCGCCAATATATTCCTTCTGCAAAATATGGGTTTTGTCAGCAACTGGAGTTGGAATGACCCTAGTTGGTCAATATCTGCCGAGTTTTGGGTTTCTGTCTTTTTGGTTCCCTGGTGTATCCGTCGAGTTAAAACCAACCAGCTGTTATTTATAGCTTTAATGTGCTACACCCTTTTATATACATCCTTTGGCTCGCTGATGGTCGCTCATGAAATGATGTATGGTATCGTCACCTCAGGCTTTGTCAGATGCATCGCTGGCGTCACGTTGGGGATCGCTGTTTGCCGTATGGTCAAAGGTATGGGGCAGATAGAACTTCACCACATGCAGAAATCTATTATTGGCTGTATTGACATGATTCTTTTCGCAGCCGTGGTGTACTTGGTTTATCAAAAAACGCCGATTGGAAAACTCAGCTTCTTGCCAATCCCCCTAATTGCGTTGCTGATTTTAAGTCTGGCCACACTGAATTCATGGTTTCATAAAATTATCGGCAGTCGAATCCCAGGCTGGCTTGGTGATATCAGCTATTCTGTTTATCTGATACACACCCCCATTATTCTGGTTATGGGGTCTGTACTCGCACCACTGAACTTACCTTTCGCAGTAAGACTCACCGTCTTTATCACATTGACACTAGTGCTTTCACATCTTACTCATCGCTTGTTTGAGAAACCCTGTTACGAATGGCTAAAAAAACGCTTTTCCGGTCAGGTACAGGCCAATGTGAACGAGTTGAAAGCTGAAAAAAAGTTTGTCACTCAGCGCTAAAACATTCGAAAAAAAACCTGCAAAAGCAGGTTTTTTTATTATTACTCACCAATATCCGCATCACTACTGTCCTGCCGCATAATTTCACGCACCACGCTGGTGGCGAAACTGCCGGCAGGCAGCCAAAAACGCAGTTCAACGGTGGCATCATCCCACCAGTCCCACTGCATATTTTTGGGTTGTAACAACAGAGCACGGCGGGCCGGATCAACACGCTCACGCTTTAAAAGCGCCATCAGTTCCGGTTGTTCCAGCAGGCACTGCTGTTCAAAATGGAGCGCTTCACCGGCGGTACCCGGTTCGCCATCGCCCGGCAAAGGGGCGGTAATCATCAGTTCGCCGGCATCCAGCCGCTGTTGCAGCGCTGCCAACTCTTCCGGCTGGGCAACAAACCAACTGCCGCGACCGCTGAGCTGCAAGGCATCGCCTTCCAGCACGGTGTGTTGCTGCTGATTGGCCAAACGTCGGCTGGCAATCAGGTTAAACAGCGCACTGCGGCTGGCGGAAAGATAAAAACTGCGCTTGCTGCGCTCTTTAACCCGGATCTCATCATTCGCCCAACGGCGCGCCATCACCAGGTTATTGCCACCACGACCAAAGCGTTGACTACCAAAATAATTTGGCACGCCGCCAGCGGCAATCGCCTGCAGGCGCGGCTCCACATCCTGACGATCGGAGATATGACGCAGAACCAGCGTGAAGGCATTACCTTTTAGCGTGCCAATACGCATTTTGCGCAGATGGCGGGCGCTGGCCAGCACTTCGCAGCCCTCCAGTGAGAACTGTGTAAAATCAGGTGTCTCTTTGCCCGGTAGATGCAGGCAAAACCATTGCTCGGTCACCGCATGACGATCTTTCAGACCCGCGTAACTGACAGAGCGGGCGTGAATGCCGGCAAAGCGCGCCAAATAATCGGCGACAAACTGGGTGTTGCAGCCGTTCTTGCGAATGTTCACCAGCACATGTTCGCCTTCGCCATCCGGCTCAAAGCCCAGGTCTTCCACCACCACGAAATCTTCCGGGTTGGCTTTCAACACCCCGGTGCTCTGCGGCTGGCCATGCAGCCAGGTCAGGTTAGCCATATCCATGCGTTTATTCCTTGATCAACAAGGCGACCGCTTCACAGGCAATGCCCTCGCCGCGCCCGGTAAAACCGAGCTGTTCGGTGGTGGTCGCCTTAACGTTGACGTCGTCCATATGGCACTGCAGGTCTTCCGCCAGGAAAACGCGCATTTGCGGGATATGCGGCGCCATTTTAGGTGCCTGGGCGATAATGGTGATATCCAGGTTACCCAGACGATAGCCTTTGGCGCGAATGCGTTTCCAGGCTTCGCGCAGCAGCTCACGGCTGTCGGCCCCTTTGAACGCCGGGTCGGTATCCGGGAACAGCTTGCCGATATCCCCTAACGCAGCCGCCCCCAACAGAGCATCGGTCGCCGCATGCAGCGCCACGTCACCGTCGGAGTGAGCCAGCAAACCTTTTTCATAAGGGATACGAACACCACCGATCACCAGCGGCCCTTCGCCACCAAATTTATGTACGTCAAAACCGTGACCGATACGCATGATGCGCTCCTTAATTGTCCAACTGAGTTAAATAGAAGGCCGCCAGCGCCAAATCTTCCGGGCGCGTGACTTTAATATTGTCCGAGCGTCCGCTGACCAGCAGCGGATGATAGCCACAATGCTCGAGGGCAGAGGCCTCATCGGTGACCGTCGCACCGTCATCCATCGCACGCTGCAGGCAGAGCTTAAGCAACGCCAGCGGGAACAGTTGCGGAGTTAACGCATGCCACAAATCCTGACGTTCAACGGTGTGGGAGATCTCACTACGACCAGGTTCGGCACGCTTCATGGTATCACGCACCGGCGCGGCCAAAATGCCCCCCACCTCGCTGTGTTCTGTAATCGCCAGCAGGCGTTCCAGATCCTCGGCATGCAGGCAGGGTCTTGCCGCGTCATGTACCAGCACCCATTTGGCCTCACCGGCCAGTTGCAGCCCGGCCATCACCGAATCGGCGCGTTGCTGACCGCCGACGGTGACCCGCACGCGCGGATCTCGGGCAATTGGCAACTGGTGGAACTGCTGGTCATCGGGACCGATCGCCACAATCACCTGCGGAATACGCGGATGGCGCAATAGCGCATGGATCGCGTGCTCGAGAATGGTTTGGTGGCCGATGGTTAAATACTGCTTCGGGCAATCCGCCTGCATACGGCTGCCGATACCGGCAGCGGGCAGGACGGCAATCACCGGTGGAAAGGTTCCTGCGGAGTGATTCATGCGTTACTTTTGTAGGTTATTTTGCGAGGAGGACGCCGCGTTGCGTCTGGATTGGTCAGGAACCAGACGATAGAAAGTCTCACCGGGCTTAATCATGCTCAGTTCATTGCGCGCACGCTCTTCGATCGCTTCCTGACCGCCGTTCAAATCGTCGATTTCGGCGAACAGCTGATCGTTACGCGCTTTCAATTTAGCATTGCTGCCCTGCTGGACCGCAACGTCATCATTGACCCGCACGTAATCGTGAACACCATTTTTGCCCAGCCACAGTGAATACTGTAACCAACCGAGCAATGCCAGCAATAACAGCGTAAGTTTTCCCATCTCCGCCCCCTGAAAAACCGCCTAATCATCCCACAACTTTTCGTTGGACTCCACACTGGGAACGGCATTTCACCGCCAAATTCAGAGTAGGATGAGAATTTCTTGAGTTTATAACCTAAATTCGCGCCGAAAGCGGCAAAAAAAAGCACTTTCACCCGATAAGTCACCGCTCGACATCTCTATATTCCCTCTCTCAGGTTTTTTATCGGTTATGCAGCAAGAAAAACTGGCTGCCCCGCCATTTCGCCAACGCTTCCGCCAGTCACATTCAAAAAGTGAATATTTAACACCACTGTAAATCACAGCATCAGGTAGGAGTTGTGTTTTTATTCATTGAGAGTTATTTTTATGCACTCATAGTGCATAAATAAATCCAATGAATAACTTTTAATTACCGGGGATAGTGATGTTAAAACGCATAGTTCTGATTGGCGCCTGCCTGGCTGCCACCCTGTCGGCTTCTGCCCTGGCGGCAGAACCTACTTACGTCGTCGGCTCCGGCGGTACCTATCGTCCTTTCGAATTCGAAAACAGCAGCAAACAGCTGGAAGGCTTTGATATTGATATCATCAAGGCCGTCGCCAAGGCCGAGGGCTTCCAGGTCAAGCTGGTAAATACCCCCTGGGAAGGCATCTTTGCCACGCTGAACTCCGGCGATCGCGACATCATTATTTCCGGTATCACCATCACCGATAAACGCAAGCAAATGGTTGATTTCTCTGCCCCTTACTTCCCGGCGGAGCAGACCATCGTGGTTCCCAAAGACTCTACGGTGAACTCCATCGCCGCGCTGAAAGCGCTGAAGGTCGGCGTGGTGAACTCCAGCACCGGCGACATCGTGGTCTCCGACGTGCTGGGTAAAAACAGCACCGCCATCAAGCGTTTCGACAATACTCCACTGCTGCTGCAGGAGCTGTACGAAGACGGTATCGGCGCAGCCGTGGGCGACGTTGGCGTGGCCAAGTTCTACATCAAAACCCACCCGGAAAAAGAGTTCAAACTGGTGTCCGACGCCAAATTTGAACGTCAGTATTTCGGCATTGCCGTTGCCAAAGGCAACGATGAACTGCGCAGTAAGATCAACGCCGGCCTGAAGAAAATCATCGCCGACGGTACCTACGCCAAAATTTACCAGACCTGGTTTGACAGCAACGTACCGACACTGCCTGCCGAATAAGTCTTAAGTGACCGGAGCTCGCCCGAGCTCCGGAGCAACACTATCGTGAGAACACCGAGAAGGAACACCCATTGAATTTCCGTTGGGAGATTATCCAGGAATATGCCCCGTTGTTTATGGAAGGCGCCTGGATGACCATCAAATGCACCATTATCTGCGTGATACTGGGCACCACCTGGGGGCTGCTCCTGGGGTTAGGCCGCTTGGCGCAAGCGCCACACGGCATCTGGAAACCGATACTGCATTACGGCGTACAGTGGCCGGTGCGCATTTATATCAGCGCTTTCCGCGGCACGCCGCTGTTCGTGCAGATTATGGTGGTGCACTTCGCGCTGGTGCCGCTGTTTATCAACCCGCGTGACGGCCTGTTGGTCACCAACGGTCTGATGAGCAGTGATTTCGCCCGTGCATTGCGCTCCGACTACGGCGCGTTTCTGTCCTGCGTGGTGGCAATCACGCTTAACGCCGGTGCCTACGTCTCGGAAATTTTCCGCGCCGGTATTCAGTCTATCGATCGCGGCCAGATGGAAGCTTCGCGCTCGCTGGGCATGGGCTACGGCAAAACCATGCGCAAGGTGATCCTGCCGCAGGCCTTCCGTCGCATGCTGCCACCGCTGGGCAATAACGCCATTGCCATCGTCAAGGATTCCTCACTGGCCTCCGCCATCGGCCTGGCCGATTTGGCCTATGCCGCCCGGACGGTTTCCGGCGCCTATGCCACCTATTGGGAGCCCTACCTGACCATTTCGCTGGTCTATTGGGTCCTCACCTTCCTGCTTTCGCTGATGGTGCAACACATGGAAAAGAGGTTCGGGAAAAGTGATTCGCGTACATAACCTGCAAAAACAATTCGGCGAAAGCCACGTACTGCGTGGTATCTCCTGCGAGATCGCGGCCAACGAAGTGGTCTGCGTCATCGGCCCGTCCGGCTCCGGTAAAAGCACCTTTTTGCGCTGTATCAACGCGCTGGAGACGCTTTCCGGTGGTGAGATCCTGGTGAACGGTTTTGCCATCCACAGCCAGAAAACCGATATCAATAAAATGCGCGAGAGCGTGGGGATGGTGTTTCAGCGCTTTAACCTGTTCCCGCATATGACGGTGCTGGAAAACATCATTATGGCGCCGATGGGGGTGAAAAAGCTGTCTCGCGCCGACGCTACTCTGCGTGCAGAAGTGCTGTTGCGCAAAGTGGGTCTGTTGGACAAGATTGATGCCTATCCCAGCAGCCTGTCCGGCGGCCAACAACAGCGGGTGGCGATTGCCCGGGCGCTGGCCATGGAGCCGAAAATCATGCTGTTCGACGAGCCTACTTCAGCGCTTGATCCCGAGTTGGTCGGCGAAGTGCTGGCGGTGATGAAGTCATTGGCACACGAAGGCATGACCATGGTGGTGGTCACCCACGAGATGGGCTTTGCCCGCGAAGTGGCCGATCGGGTGTTGTTTATCGATCAGGGGATCATTCAGGAAGAAGGCACACCGCAGCAGATTTTCAGCAACCCTGCCAACCCGCGCACTCAGGCTTTTCTAAGCAAAGTTTTGTAACCTTCGGCACGGCTTTGCAATGCTTCGGGCGCAGGCAACTGCGCCCACTCTCTCACCAGCCGGTCAGAAAACTGAATACCAGCCAGAACAGACACAGCACGATAGCGCCGGTCAGCAGCAGCGTCAGGATCAGACGGCCGCGCAACAGCATGCTGAGCGTGATGCCAATCAGTACCGATACCGGCATCAGGGCCAGGAAGAACGGCCAGGTGTAGAGCAGGAAGAAGAGTGTGTTGGAACCGTAGACCACAAAGGGCACCGCGAACGCCAGCCAGTAGAAAACAAAGCCGCAGACGCCGCCCAGGAAAGAATAAGAGGGCTCCTCTTTCTCCTGGTTTGAGTCAATCAAGATAGGCGAGACATTTTGCATAGTGTTCCCTGGTTATTCGGCACGCTCTCCGGCGGGCTTAGCGTAAAAAGCGTATGGCGCAAAAACGCCACACGCTTTTCTGAATTCAGGGTTTGATAATAGCCCGACCACGCAGCACGTCTAACAATTGCGCAATCAAATTTGTTACCAATTGTTGGCCATCAAGGTGAATATCCGGCCGTTGCGGCGCCTCGTAAACCGAGTCGATTCCGGTGAAATTACGCAGCTCTCCGGCCCGGGCTTTTTTGTACAATCCCTTCGGATCGCGCTGCTCACAAATCGCCAGCGGCGTGTCGACGAACACCTCAATAAAGCGATCTTCATCGAGCAGTTCGCGCACCATCTGCCGTTCTGTGCGGTGCGGTGAAATAAACGCGGTGAGCACCACCAGCCCGGCATCCACCATCAGTTTGGACACTTCCCCCACACGGCGAATATTCTCGCGCCGATCGTCGTCGGAGAATCCCAGATCGCGACACAGACCGTGACGCACGTTATCACCATCCAGCAAATAGGTGCTGACGCCAAGAGCGTGCAGCGCCTGTTCCAGCGCACCGGCAACGGTGGATTTACCCGAGCCGGACAGCCCGGTAAACCACAGCACCACGCCTTTATGGCCGTTACGGACTTCGCGATCCGCACGCGCTACCGCATGCGGATGCCAGACCACGTTGTCATCATCCGGCCCGGTTGATCGTTGCTCTACGTCGGTCACGTTACTTGCCCCCGATCAGGTCGCGTGCGCCCCAATGCGGGAAGTGTTTACGCACCAGGGCATTGAGTTCCAGCTCGAATGCGCTGAAGTCTCCAGCAGCCGCCTGAGCATCCTGCAAGGTTTCGCGGATCAGCCCGGCGCCAACCGTGACGTTACTCAGGCGATCGATAAAGATCAATCCGCCGGTGTCATGATTACGCTGATAGCTGTCCAACACCAACGGTTCGTCGAAGGTCAGTTCCACCAGGCCAATGCCGTTCAGCGGCAAGGTGTCGGCCTGATGCTGGGCCAGCGAGTTGATTTCAACCTGGTGGCGAATGCCTTCCACCCGTGCGCGAGTCTTTTTGCCAGCGACCTTGATGTCGTAGCTCTGCCCCGGTAACAGCGGCTTCTCGGCCATCCACACCACGTCAACCAGTGCGCTTTGCGCCGCCTGCAGGGTTTCCCCGGCATCGACCAGCAAATCGCCGCGGCTGATGTCCACCTCATCCTTCAGCACCAGCGTGATGGCCTCACCCGGTACCGCTTCCTGCAAGTCACCATCAAAGGTGACAATACGTGCAACGGTGGATTCCACGCCGGAAGGCAACACCTTCACACGCTGGCCCACGCGTACCACACCGGCCGACAAGGTGCCGGCATAGCCACGGAAATCCAGATTTGGACGGTTAACATATTGCACCGGGAAGCGCAGCGGTTGCGTTTCGCGCTCGCTGACAACATCCACGCTTTCCAATACCTGCAGCAGCGTTGGGCCGTTGTACCAAGGCATCTGGGTGCTTTCGCTGGCCACGTTATCGCCATCGAGTGCCGACAGCGGGACAAACTTGATGTCCAGATCGCTTGGCAACTGCTGAGCAAAGGTCAGATAGTCCTGCTTGAACTGCTCGAATACCGACTCTTTGTAATCCACCAGATCCATCTTGTTGACCGCCACCACCAAATGGCGAATGCCGAGCAACGTGGCGATAAAGCTGTGTCTGCGAGTTTGATCCAGCACCCCTTTACGCGCGTCGATCAGCAAAATGGCCAGATCGCAGGTGGAGGCACCGGTCGCCATATTGCGGGTGTACTGCTCATGTCCCGGTGTATCGGCGATAATAAATTTGCGCTTTTCAGTCGAGAAATAGCGATAGGCCACGTCAATGGTGATGCCCTGCTCACGCTCGGCCTGCAGGCCGTCGACCAGCAATGCCAGATCGAGTTTTTCGCCCTGGGTGCCAATGCGCTTGCTGTCACTGTGCAGCGTGGACAGCTGATCTTCGTAGATCTGGCGGGTATCGTGCAGCAGGCGGCCGATCAGGGTGCTTTTACCGTCGTCGACGCTGCCGCAGGTCAGGAACCGTAACAGACTTTTATGTTGCTGCGCGTGCAGGTAGGACTCGACCCCGCCCTGTTCAGCGATTTGTTGGGCAATTGCCTGGTTTTGCGAAACTATAGTGTTCATCCGGCGGCTCCTTAGAAATACCCTTGACGCTTTTTCAGTTCCATCGAGCCGGACTGATCGCGGTCGATCATCCGTCCCTGACGCTCACTGGTGGTGGACACCAACATCTCTTCGATGATTTCCGGCAGCGTTTGCGCTTCGGACTCCACCGCGCCGGTCAGCGGCCAGCAACCCAGGGTGCGGAAACGCACCATGCGCTGGCTGATCACTTCACCCGGCTGCAGATCGATGCGATCGTCGTCCACCATCAACAGCATGCCGTCGCGCTCTACCACCGGGCGGGGTTTCGCCAGGTATAAAGGGATGATGTCGATCTTTTCCAGGAAAATGTATTGCCAGATATCCAGCTCGGTCCAGTTCGACAGTGGGAATACACGAATGCTTTCGCCCTTGTTGATCTGGCCGTTGTAGTTGTGCCACAGCTCCGGACGCTGGTTCTTCGGATCCCAGCGGTGGAAACGGTCGCGGAAAGAATAGATACGCTCTTTGGCGCGTGATTTTTCTTCGTCACGGCGAGCGCCACCAAAGGCGGCATCAAAACCGTATTTGTTCAGCGCCTGCTTCAGACCTTCGGTTTTCATGATATCGGTATGCTTGGCACTGCCGTGAACGAACGGGTTGATGCCCATCGCCACGCCTTCAGGGTTTTTGTGTACCAGCAGCTCAAAACCGTACTCCTTGGCAGTGCGGTCACGGAATTGGTACATCTCGCTGAATTTCCAGCCGGTATCCACGTGCAGCAGAGGGAACGGCAGCGTACCTGGGAAGAAGGCCTTACGTGCCAGGTGCAGCATCACGGAGGAGTCTTTACCGATGGAATAAAGCATCACCGGGTTGCCGAATTCAGCGGCGACTTCACGGATGATATGGATACTCTCCGCCTCCAATTGCCGCAAATGAGTGAGTCGTTTTTCGTCCATAACAGATCCTTAAGCCAAATTCACGACGGCTGGGCGTGATACCCCTTCCGTCTGCGGTTGATGCCCAAACCAGGCGATTTGGTGATGTAATTCCACCACTTCGCCGATCACCAGCAGCGCCGGTAACGGTGCCTGTTGAGCCAATTGTTCGAGTTGTTGCAGCGTGCCGGTTTGCACCAGTTGGTCCGCCCGCGTGCCGCGGCTGATTACCGCCACCGGCGTAGTAGCCGCACGCCCATGAGCTATCAGGCGCTGGCTGATATCCGCCGCCTTCATGGTGCCCATGTAGATAGCCAGAGTCTGGCGCGCACGCGCCAAATCGGCCCAGTCCAGCCCATCGCCATCGCCATCGGGGCGACAGTGGCCGGTAATAAAGGTGACGCTCTGTGCGTGATCGCGATGCGTCAGCGGGATACCGGCATAGGCGGTTGCCCCGGCGGCGGCGGTCACACCCGGCACTACCTGGAACGGGATGCCGGCCTCGGCGGCCACCTGCAATTCTTCGCCACCGCGGCCAAAGATAAAGGGATCCCCCCCCTTCAGCCGCACCACACGTTTGCCCTGTTGCGCCAGTTCCACCAGCAGGCGGTTGGTTTCTTCCTGGATCACCGAGTGTGCGCCGGCGCGTTTGCCCACGCAGATGCGTTCGGCATCACGACGAACCAAATCAAGAATTTCATCGCTAACCAGATGGTCATACAGCACCACGTCGGCCTGCTGCATCACCTGCAGCCCGCGCAGGGTCAGTAACCCCACGTCGCCCGGCCCGGCCCCCACCAGGGCAATTTCGCCCTGAGTGCCTTCGCTGCCCTGTGCAAACTGCTCTAAGTCCTGCTCCAGTTGCCGCTGCGCCTCGGCGGTTTGGCCATTGGCCACCAGCGTTGCGAAGCGGCCGCCAAAGGTTTTTTCCCAAAAACGGCGGCGTTGGCCAATGGAATTCAGCCGTTGCTTTACCTGACCACGCCAGCGCCCGGCGACCTGAGCCATCTGGCCCAGACTGGCGGGCAACAAGGCCTCAAGTTTTTCACGCAGCATGCGTGCCAGCACCGGTGCCTGACCGCTGGAAGAGACGGCTACCACCAGGGGTGAACGGTCGATAATCGACGGGAAGATGAACGAACAGCGCGGCTGATCGTCCACTACGTTGGCCAGCACCCGGCGTTTATCCGCCTCGCTAAATACCTTGGCATTCAGCGCACTGTCATCGGTGGCGGCAATCACCAGAAAAACCTCATCGAGTTGCTCAGCGGCAAAAGCCTGCCCCAGCCAGTGGATTTTCCCCTGCTGACGAAGTTGTTCGAGTAACGGTGAGAGTGACTGCGCAACTATCCGTATTTCAGCCCCGGCGCGCAGGAGGAGGTCAACTTTGCGCGCAGCCACTTCACCGCCGCCAACGACCAACACCGGACGTTGTTTCAGGTCGGCAAATATAGGTAGATAGTCCACAACAGCCTTTTCATCTATGCGGGAAGATAGTGTGACTATACGGGCTGAGATTTAGCCTCTGAAATGACGAAAAGGAATGACTAGTTCTTTTATGGAATATAGGCCGCAGCATCAGGGTTTGCGGCGGTTAGATAGCCGGTAAGTCCGCGGCAATGATCCAGCCCAGGCAGGCGGATAGTGGCGGAAGTTAAAACCAAAATTTCGCGGCGGTCATACACAGCCCAGCGACAGCCAATATGGTACTAATCATCCATTTAGTCTGACTAACCATCCATTTGGTTTGATTAGTCATCTCTTTATGAACCAACCCGATCTCCCGGTGCAGCAATCCCACTTCCTTATGCAAGTCGCCTTTGGTGACAAACTCGGCTGAACGCATGGTCAGCGTCGCCAAATCGGTTTTGACCTGATTGAGAGTATGTTCCACATACTCGGCTTTCTTCTCTATCAGGCCGAACCTGTTATCGCACTTGTCCAGCATCAGGGTTTCTCCTTCGATCCGTATGAACCTTATCGCTGAATAATAAACCACACCATGGACAGGGTTAAATACCGATTCCTGTAATATGCCCAGCATTTCGCAAAGTATTTTGCTCGGCACAAGGTTCGATATCATTAGTTGCGCACAGCACCGAAATTTTGCCCGTGCCGCGTAAATTTAAGAGCGGTGGAAATTGTTTAATCTGCCGCCGAGTCTCATACTGAGAGCCGCAAAAGAATCGGTATGACCGACATTAAAAAGAAGGATTTTTCGGTATGTTTTCCCGCTTTTATCTGAAGGCCGGCCTGTTGGTGGCAGTGCTCGGCGGTGTTTTCAGCGTTTCTGCCGCCACACAGCCCGCGAAAGATCTCCCGATGGGTAAATTCGCCGCTGACCAAATCCGTCATATCGCGACCTATTTCCCCGGCCGTATGGCAGGCAGCCCGGCCGAATTGCTCACCGCAGACTATCTAAACCAGCAGTTCAGCAAGATGGGTTATCAGAGCGATATCCGCAGTTTTAAAACTCGTTACCTCTACACCAGCAAAGACGGCAAAAAGAACTGGAATAATGTTACCGCCAGCTCGGTGATCGCCGCTAAAAATGGCAGCAATCCGCAGCAAATTCTGATCGTGGCGCATTTTGATACCTATACGCCACAAAGCGACGCCGATCTGGATAACAACCTCGGCGGCCTGACGTTGCAGGGGGTCGATGACAATGCCTCTGGCATCGGCGTCATGCTGGAATTGGCAGAGCGTCTGAAGAACCTCCCCACGGCTTACGGCCTGCGCTTTGTCGCCACCAGCGCCGAAGAGATAGGCTCGCTGGGCGCACAGAACTATCTGCAGCGTATGAGCCCGGAAGAAAAACGCAATACTGTGCTGGTGATTAACCTCGACAGCCTGATCACCGGCGATCGTCTCTATTTCAACGCCGGTCGCAACACACCGCCGAAGTTGGTGAAGCAGAGCCGCGACCGCGCACTGGATATCGCCCACCGCTATGGCATCGCCGCTGCCACTAACCCGGGCAGCAAGGCGCATCCGAAAGGCACCGGCTGCTGTTCCGATCAGGAAGTGTTTGATAAAGCCGGTATTCCGGTGCTGTCCGTCGAAGCCACCAACTGGTCGCTGGGCAATAAAGACGGTTATCAGCAGCGTGCCGTCAGCCCGCACTTTCCGCAGGGCATGAGCTGGCACCGCCCGCAGTACGATAATCTGCAATACCTGGAGCGTAATTTGCCAGGGCGGATCGACAAGCGCAGCCGCGAGAGCGTGCAGATCCTTTTACCCCTGATCAAAGAGCTGGCGCAGGCACATCCGCCTAAAGTACCAAAGAAAAAATAGTCGTATCGGGGGCAAAATTCAGTACAAATTTTGTACCCAAAAGCTTGACTGAGTATACTGTTGCCAGGATTTCGCAGCAGGAGCCTGACTGATGAGCACACAAAAGACCCTGTCGCAGAAAGCGACGCGGGAAAGCCTCGGCTCTCCCGAAATTTTCAAGGGAGGTGTTTGGGTGACGAGAAATGGAACCGCTGAATTATTCGTTCAAACTGCAGCCGAGCGCCAGGAAGAGCTGGCTGCCTGGGAACGAGAACGGCAAACGCATGCTTTGCTGAAACTGACATTGAAGGCTAAACAGGATGTCACTGAAGGCAGAACACTTTCTGCCGAAGAGGCATTAAAAAGGTTACGCGCATCACGGGGGTAAGGATCACCACCATGTATGATGTTCACCTCACTAATACCGCATTGCAGTGCCTCAGTGATATTGAGTCTTTTAAAGCCATCACTCTCGGCCCACCGGGTTCGGCAAGATTCGTTGACACGATATTTGCCGAAACTCTCGAACATTTGCGCGTTGACCCACTACGCTGCCGTTATAACTCTCAGTTAGCCGAGTTTGGCCTGGCAGTACGTGAACGTCTGGATCGTCATGACTACCGCACGCTGTATGAAGTGACAGAAAATCGCGTAGATATTCTACTGATTTTGCATACCCGCCAAGATATCGGTGCAGCACTCTGGCGGCATATGCTACTGAATTAACAAGGGCCCAGCCAATGCTGAGCCCTTGGTCAGTTTAATCGGGTATTAGCCTTCGTGCAGGCCGCACTCGCGCTTCAGGCCGAAGAAGCGGGTTTCTTCCTCGCTCATGCCCGGTTCCCATTTCTGCGTGGTATGGGTATCCCCCACCGACAGATAGCCTTGTTCCCACAGCGGGTGGTAACTCAGGCCGTGCTCAGTCAGGTATTGATAAATCTTGCGGTTGTCCCAGTCGATAATCGGCAGGATTTTGAACACCCCGCGCTGTACCGCCATTACCGGCAAGTGAGCACGACTGCCCGACTGTTCGCGACGCAAGCCGGCGAACCAGGTCTGCCCGCCGAGGGTTTCCAGCGCGCGGTTCATCGGCTCAACCTTGTTGATTTGGTTGTATTTCTCAATACCCTCAACGCCCTGCTCCCACAGTTTTCCGTAGCGTGCTTCCTGCCAGGCAGGCGACTGCTCGGCGCGAAACACTTGCAGGTTCAACTTCAGCTTGTCAGCCAACTGATCGATAAACTGATAGGTTTCCGGGAACAGATAGCCGGTATCGGTGAGGATCACCGGGATATCCGGCTTGATCCGGGTTACCAAATGCAGACACACCGCCGCCTGAATGCCAAAGCTTGAAGAGAGTACAAACTCGCCCGGCAAATGCTCCAGCGCCCATTCGACACGCTGCTCGGCAGAAAGGGTTTCCAACTGACCATTAACCACCGCCAGTGCCAACGCCTGCCCTGATTTGGGCAGCGCATTGAGCTCCGCCAGATTAAATTCAGCCATGTTGCCTGCCTCCTGATGCTTGAATCATACCGCGCAAATCCAGCCCCCTGTGTCAGCGGGGCCAAATGGCGTCAGTCCCAGAAATCCTGCGCCGGATCAACCACCGGTTTGACCACACCGGCGCGAATGGTGAAATCACCAAAGCCCTCGCCTGCCGTGCGCTCAGTGGCCCAACGGCCTACCAGTTGGTCAATCTCTCGCAGAATTTCTTCTTCGTTAATATTTTCACGGTACATACGCGGTATACGCGTGCCTTCCCGGTTACCGCCCAAATGCAGGTTATAGCGGCCTACCGCTTTACCCACCAGGCCAATCTCCGCCAGCAGCGCGCGGCCACAGCCATTCGGGCAGCCGGTGATGCGCAGTACGATATGCTCGTCACCCACGCCGTGCCGATGCAGGATCCCTTCCACCTTGGTGACGAACTCCGGCAGGAAACGCTCGGCCTCCGCCATTGCCAACGGGCAGGTTGGGAAGGATACGCAGGCCATCGAGTTTTGGCGCTGTACGCTAACCCCATCGTCGATCAGACCATGATCCCGCGCCAGCGCTTCGATCTTCGCCTTCTCGCTTTCCGGCACGCCGGCAACGATCAGGTTCTGGTTGGCGGTCAGGCGGAAATCACCTTTGTGGACCCGCGCGATCTCGGCAACGCCGGTTTTCAGCGGGCGCCCCGGGTAATCCAACAACCGGCCGTTCTCAATAAACAGCGTCAGGTGCCATTGGTTATCAATGCCTTTTACCCAACCAATGCGATCGCCACGGCCGGTGAATTCGTACGGGCGGATCGGCTCAAATGTGATACCAGCACGTTTTTCTACTTCGGCGCGGAAAGTATCCACCCCGACGCGCTCCAGCGTGTATTTGGTTTTGGCATTTTTACGATCGGTACGATTACCCCAGTCGCGCTGGGTGGTCACTACCGCTTCGGCTACTGCCAACGTGTGTTCCAGCGGGATATAGCCGAACTCGCTGGCCTGGCGCGCATAAGTTTTCTTGTTGCCATGTTCAATCGACAGGCCGCCGCCCACCAGCAGGTTGAAGCCCACCAGCTTGCCGTTTTTGGCGATCGCCACAAAGTTCATGTCGTTGGCGTGCAGGTCAACGTCGTTCTGCGGCGGGATCACCACCGTAGTTTTAAACTTGCGTGGCAGATAGGTCGCACCGAGGATCGGCTCTTCGTCGGTGGTCGCCACTTTTTCCTGATCCAGCCAAACTTCTGCATAGGCGCGGGTGCGCGGCAACAGGTGTTCGGAAATCTTCTTCGCCCATTCATAGGCTTCCTGATGCAGTTCTGACTCCACCGGGTTAGAAGTACAAAGCACGTTACGGTTAACGTCGTTGGCGGTAGCCAGCGCGTCCAGCCCCAAACGGCCCAGCAGTTGGTGAACCGGCTTAACGTTGCCCTTCAAAATGCCATGGAACTGAAAGGTCTGGCGGTTGGTAATACGAATGCTGCCGTACAGGGTGCTTTCCTGCGCGAACTTATCAATGCCCAGCCACTGCTGAGGAGAAATAATCCCCCCCGGCAGACGACAGCGCAGCATCATCGCGTGGCGCGGCTCCAGCTTCTGCTCGGCACGTTCGGCACGGATATCACGGTCGTCCTGCTGGTACATGCCGTGAAAACGGATCAGCAAAAAGTTGTCACCGGTAAAACCACCGGTCAGACCGTCCTTCAAATCTTCAGCGATGGTGCCGCGCAGGAAGTTGCTTTCTTTCTTCAAACGCTCGGCATCGGCCAATTTGCCTTCAACCACCAGAGGCCCCGGGTGTTTATCACTCATCAGTAAACATCTCGCTGATAACGGCGCTCAAGGCGCAGCTCACTTAAAAATTCATCCGCCAGCTCGGTATCCATGCCACCGTGCTCGGCCACCAGTTCCAGTAATGTATTTTCCACGTCTTTTGCCATGCGGTTGGCATCGCCACAGACGTAGATATGCGCGCCTTCCTGGATCCAACGCCACACCTCTGCGCCCTGTTCGCGCAGTTTGTCTTGTACGTAGACTTTATGCTGTTGATCGCGCGACCAGGCCAGATCGATGCGGGTCAGCAGACCATCCTTAACATAGCGCTGCCATTCGACCTGATACAGGAAATCTTCGGTAAAGTGCGGGTTGCCGAAGAACAGCCAATTCTTGCCGCCGGCACCATCAGCGTCACGCTGCTGCATAAAGGCGCGGAACGGCGCAATGCCAGTGCCTGGGCCAATCATGATCACCGGCGTTTCCGGGTTGGCCGGCAGGCGGAAGTTGTCGTTGTGCTCGATGAAGACGCGCACATCGCCATCTTCTTCCAGGCGATCGGCCAGGAAGCTGGAAGCTCCGCCGGCACGAACACGGCCGTCGATGTCGTAGCGCACCACGCCAACGGTAACGTGCACTTCGTTTTCGTTCTCAGCCTGTGAGGAAGCGATGGAATACAGGCGCGGCGTCAACGGACGCAGCAGACCAATCAACTGTTCGGCGTTGAGATCGGCCGGAGCCTGACGCACCATGTCAACAATCGGCGTATTGTGCGCGTAATGCTGCAGCGCAGCTTTATCTGCCAGCAGACCAATCAGCTTCTCGTCACGCGACAGGGCCGCGTATTTGTCGACGATCAGCGTAGTGTTCTGCGTCAATTCGAAATGGCTGCGCAACGCTTGCGCCAACGGCAGGGTTTTACCTTCAACCTCCACCGGCTCGTCGCCTTTCAGCCACAGCAGTTGTACCAGTTCGTCCACCAGCGCAGGATCGTTATCGAACCAGACCCCCAGCGCGTCACCCGGTCGGTAGCGCAGACCAGAATCGCCCAGATCAATCTCGATATGGCGGACGTCTTTATCTGACGCACGGCCGGTAATTTTTTGTTTCACCGCCAGTTGCGCGGTCAGCGGCTGTTCTTTGCTGTACGGGCTGCTATCAAGTAGATCAACTGCGCCGCTGGCCAACACGCCCGGTGCGGCATTTTCCGCCGGCGCGCGTGCTTTCAGTACTTCCACTACCTGTTTACGCCAGGCCGTGGCCAGTTCCTGATATTCCACGTCGGCGTCAACCCGCTCAACCAGGCGCTCTGCCCCCAGTTCGGCCAGCTTGCCATCGAAATCTTTGCCCGACTGGCAGAAGTTTTCGTAGGAGGTGTCCCCCAGGCCGAATACCGCAAACGCGGTCTCATTAAGCTTGGGTGCCTTCTTCGAGAACAGGAATTTATGCAGCGCCACCGCCTCTTCCGCCGGTTCGCCTTCCCCTTGCGTAGAGGCGACGATCACCAGCAAACGTTCCTGGGCAATCTGCTTGAACTTGTAGTCACCGGCATTCACCAGGGTGACGCTCAGCTTGGCGGCCAACAGATCGTCGCGCAGCTGTTCCGCCAGGCGGCGTGCATTGCCAGTCTGCGAAGCAGAAATCAGCGTAATGCTGGCGGCAGCGGAAGCCACCGGCGCAATGGCAACGCTGCCAGGCTGTTGATTTACCATTCCCCAGAAATAGCCTGACAGCCACGCCAGCTGCGTTGGTGAATATTCACCAATCGCCGCCTGCAGGCGCGCCAGCTGTTCGGGCGTCAGCGGGAGCAAAGATGTTGGAGGTGCCTGAGTCGTCATTGCAGTACTTATTTCCTATACATGGCACCTATCCAGCCAGGTGCTCGCCAGTGTCAGCCGCTATTTTTTCGTTCGGTCTGCGGTCCTGAAAAGATCAGGAGAGTTTGTAAGGTTACCCAGCCGATTGGCAACGATTAAATAAGGGATAGCAATAAATAATAACTAAAATGACTAAGCTGTTTTTCTGGTAACGGATAGTGCTTAAAACGCTAAGCGGATTTTTTTATCCACATGAAAACAAAACCATTTTTTTGACGATTGTTGAATGAATCGCATTTGGCACTCATTACCCCAATCGATAGGTCGCGTTCACACCAAACAAAAAAAGTGTTAAGCCAACTTTGCTCGCGCTGCCGGTAGACCAAAGCGGTATAAATGGCAAGAAAGCTCCGTTTCCGGTAAACTTCGGCGGTTTTTGAGTCAATGAGGCCGTAATAATGGCAACCACGCTGTTTAAAGATTTTCAGTTTGAAGCCGCACACCGCTTGCCGAACGTAGCGGAGGGCCATAAATGCGGCCGTCTGCACGGGCATTCGTTTATGGTGCGTCTGGAAGTGACCGGTGAAGTGGATGCACACACCGGTTGGGTGATGGATTTCGCCGAGCTTAAAGCCGTGTTCTCCCCAATCTGGGAGCGCCTGGATCACAATTATCTCAATGATATTCCAGGATTGGAAAATCCCACCAGCGAAGTCCTTGCCGCCTGGATTTGGCAGCAGCTCAAACCCCAGTTGCCGGAACTGACTGCGGTGATGGTGAAAGAAACCTGTACCGCGGGATGCGTGTATAAAGGTTAAACTAAGGGCGCCCTATGGCGCCCTGAATTTTAGGCGATATTCAGATACTTATGGGTCTGCATCGACAGGCGCCAGTTGCGCGCTATGCAGGTTTCAATACACAGGCGGGTCGCATCTTCCTTCTGACTGATCGGCTGCAACGCGATAATCCGCGACTTCTCATCGTGCAACGTCGACAGCAGCGCATCCAGCGCTTCAATATCACGCTCGCGTCCGACCGGATGCTTCACTTCATCAGCACGTTGCAAAGCCTGGTTCAACACCTTCATGCCACCGCGCATATTCACCTTGGGTGAAACCGTCACCCAGGTTTTCGCCGAACATTGGATCTCATGAGTGCCGCTGGTTTCAATCTGGCAACCGTAGCCATGGTCTTCCAGCAGTTCGGTCAGCGGGGTCAGATCGTAAATGCAAGGTTCGCCGCCGGTGATCACCACGTGGCGCGCGGTGTAGCCTTGTTGGCGAATGACTGCCAGTAACTGCTCGGCACTGGCGCTGCCCCAGGCATCGCTCTCTTCGGTTTTCACCAGAATCCGTTGCATATCCACTTCCCGATTGGCTTCCTTTTCCCAGGTATGTTTGGTATCGCACCAGCTGCATCCTACCGGGCAGCCCTGCAGGCGGATAAAAATGGCCGGAACGCCGGTAAAAAAGCCTTCGCCCTGCAAGGTTTGGAACATTTCATTAATCGGGTACTGCATCGGTTTCTCAATCTGGATAGGTAAAAAGGGATTATCGCAGATTCCGGCCCGGTGACCAAACAGGCGAAATTGTATTAAATTTTATCCTCCGCATTGCAACCAGCTCATCCGACCGGCTATCAGCTTCATTTAATTGGTTTACTGAACCATCCCCTTGCACTGACGATGTAATCTGCTTCGCAAAAACAACATTTAATTAACGTATAAGATAAATATATTTGACATAAACCGCTCACATGCAGATGTATATACAGGCAAGCACAAGTCGGACGCCAGTTCCGGCGGTTCATTCATCACAATCACATCTGCGTTTAGAGGGTGCTATGGCTCATTCCACCGAGTTGAATATTCAGCAGGCCATCGACGACAGCAAATTCTCGCTGTTTCACTGGACCTTGATCATTTTGGGATTCCTGATCCTGGCCATTGATGGCTTTGATACTGCGGCCATGGGGTATATCGCCCCTTCGGTCGCCAAAGACTGGGGCATTGTAAAACAGGATCTCGGTCCGGTGCTGAGCGCCGCCCTGTTGGGTCTGTCACTCGGTGCGCTGGTTGCCGGGCCAATCTCCGACCGTATCGGTCGCAAACGGGTGTTGGTGTTTTCATGCCTGTTCTTCGGTCTTTCAAGCCTGGCCACCGCCTATGCCGGCTCACTCAATAGCCTGACGCTGTGGCGTTTTCTCACCGGTCTGGGGCTGGGAGCGGCCATGCCGAACGCCATCACGCTGATTTCCGAATATGCACCGCAGCGCTGCCGTTCATTGGCGATTAACACCATGTACTGTGGTTTCCCTCTGGGCGCCGCAGGCGGCGGAGCGATTTCGTCATGGCTTATCCCGGCCTATGGCTGGCACAGCGTGCTGTTGCTGGGAGCGATTGCTCCGCTGGTGTTGACGGTGTTGTTGATCCTGTTCCTGCCGGAATCGGTGAAGTACATGGTTAACCGCGGCAAAGACGCGATCAAAATCAAACGCATTGCCCAGCGTTTTGTCAGCCAGGGCCTCGACAAGGTAACGCGCTTCTATCTGTATGAAGAGAAATTGGCGCAGTCAAAAACCAGCGTCGGGCTGTTGTTCACCCGGCCTTATCTGACCGGTACGCTGATGCTGTGGCTGACCTATTTTATGGGGCTGGTGATTTATTACGTGTTGCTGAGCTGGATGCCTATCCTGATGCAGGGACTGGGCTATCAGTTGGAGCAGTCGGCGATCCTGACCTCGCTGTTCACCTTCGGTGGCACCCTCGGCATTCTGGTGGCCGGCTGGCTGATGGACCGCTGGAACGCCCATAAGGTGGTGTCGAGCGGCTTTGTGATTACCGCGCTGCTGATCGTGGCGATGGCCACCGAAGACAGCCATATCGTGCTGCTGGGCACCTTTATCTTCCTGATGGGCATCACCATGAACGGCGCGCAGTCCGGCCTGCAAACGCTGGCGGCGACCTTTTACCCAACCCATAGTCGCGCAACCGGCATTGCCTGGATGCAGGGCATCGGTCGCTTTGGTGGCGTGGCGGGAACCATGATGGGGGCGCAGCTGCTGGCTATGCAGTGGGAAGTGCAGAGTATTTTGATGTTCCTGTGCGTGCCGGCGTTGATCGCCGCTATCGCCACGGTATTCAAAATGACCCGCCGGGCGGTGTTACAGCCTGCAGCATAAAGAAAAATGCCCGCCTTCTGGCGTAATGCCGGTCAGTTAAGAAAAGTTCTGAATCAGAATGTACGACGTTGTTTAAGTTGGCGTCCCCCTCTCCAGAGGGAGAGGGCCGGGGTGAGGGGCTTTCGCGTTGGTGTTTATCCCCTCACCCTAACCCTCTCCCAAAGGAGAGGGAACAATATCACCTTAACTGACAAGCATTACGCCTTCTGGCGGGCGTTTTGCTTCCAGCGATAGGACTTTTTTATCACAGCGCCTAACTTGTAATGGGTATGTAAAATTATTGTGATTGGACGCGCAAAATTGACCCATTTTTAATTCATTTTTGTTGAATGGCTCACTGTTCTCTCCTGTCCAGCTAATGGACATACCGCCTGATTAAATATCATCACATTGATTAATAACAAAAATAACTTTTTCTTATGCCATTTTTGTCCTTCACTGGTCGGTGTTGCATATGCTTGTACATACAAGTATATGTTAATAAACCCTACGCATTGTTATGGCGTGGTGATTCACCCCACCGCGTTATGGGATTCTGCACCAATACTGTTTGAGGAAAATGCTGTGACTGCAAATAACAAAGTTCGCAATGTCGAAGTACGCGCGCCACGCGGCACAAAATTAAATGCAAAAAGCTGGCTGACCGAAGCGCCGTTGCGCATGCTGATGAACAACCTTGATCCCGAAGTGGCGGAGAATCCGAATGAGCTGGTGGTATACGGCGGCATCGGCCGCGCCGCACGTGACTGGGATTGCTACGACAAAATCGTCGCCACCCTGAAAACCCTCGAAGACGACGAAACCCTGCTGGTGCAGTCCGGCAAGCCGGTAGGGGTTTTCAAAACCCACAGCAATGCGCCACGCGTGCTGATTGCCAACTCCAACCTGGTCCCTCACTGGGCAACATGGGAACACTTTAACGAACTGGACGCCAAAGGCCTGGCCATGTACGGCCAGATGACCGCCGGCAGCTGGATCTACATCGGTAGCCAGGGCATCGTCCAGGGCACTTACGAAACCTTCGTGGAAGCAGGTCGCCAGCATTATGACGGCAGCCTGCAGGGTCGCTGGGTGCTGACCGCCGGTCTGGGCGGCATGGGTGGCGCACAGCCGCTGGCTGCCACGCTGGCAGGCGCTTGCTCGCTGAACATCGAATGTCAGCAGAGCCGCATCGATTTCCGCCTGAAAACCCGCTATGTCGATGAACAAGCGGTGGATCTGGACGATGCACTGGCCCGCATCAAGAAATACACCGCCGAAGGCAAAGCCATCTCCATCGCCCTGTGCGGTAACGCGGCAGACATTCTGCCAGAGCTGGTACGCCGCGGCGTGCGTCCGGACATGGTCACCGACCAGACCAGCGCCCACGATCCGCTGAACGGCTACCTGCCTAAAGGCTGGAGCTGGGAAGAATACCGTCAGCGTGCGCTGACCGAACCCGCTCAGGTAGTGATCGCCGCCAAGCAGTCAATGGCCGAACACGTCGAAGCCATGCTGGCGTTCCAGAAAATGGGCGTGCCAACCTTCGACTACGGCAACAACATTCGTCAGATGGCGAAAGAAATGGGCGTCAGCAACGCCTTTGACTTCCCGGGCTTCGTACCGGCCTATATCCGCCCGCTGTTCTGCCGCGGTGTTGGCCCGTTCCGCTGGGCCGCGCTGTCTGGCGATCCGCAAGACATCTACAAAACCGACGCCATGGTTAAAGAGTTGATCCCGGATGACGAGCATCTGCACCGCTGGCTGGATATGGCACGCGAGCGCATCAGCTTCCAGGGTCTGCCGGCACGTATCTGCTGGGTCGGTCTGGGCCAGCGCGCCAAACTGGGTCTGGCGTTCAACGAAATGGTCCGCAGCGGCGAGCTGTCCGCCCCTATCGTCATCGGCCGTGACCATCTGGACTCCGGCTCGGTCGCCAGCCCGAACCGTGAAACCGAATCAATGAAAGACGGCTCAGACGCCGTGTCCGACTGGCCGCTGCTCAACGCCCTGCTCAACACCGCCAGCGGCGCGACCTGGGTTTCCCTGCACCACGGCGGCGGCGTCGGCATGGGCTTCTCCCAACACTCCGGTATGGTTATCGTTTGTGACGGCACCGATGAAGCCGCAGAACGCATCGCCCGCGTATTGCATAACGACCCGGCCACCGGCGTAATGCGTCACGCCGATGCCGGTTACGACATCGCCATTGAATGCGCCCGCGAGCAAGGGTTGAACCTGCCGATGGTGGCTGCGACTCAAGGAGACAAAGCATGAAAGCGCTGACTATCCGCCCTGGCCAACTGACACTGGCGCAACTGCGTGAAATTTATCAACACCCGGTCACCCTGACTCTGGACGACAATGCCTACGCAGATATCCAGAAAAGCGTTGCCTGCGTTGAGCGCATCGTTGAGGAAAACCGGACCACTTACGGCATTAACACCGGTTTCGGCCTGCTGGCCTCCACCCGCATCGCCCGCGAAGATCTGGAAGACCTGCAGCGTTCTATCGTGCTGTCACATGCCGCCGGCGTCGGTGCCCCCACCGACGACAATCTGGTGCGCCTGATTATGGTGTTGAAAATCAACAGCCTGTCGCGCGGCTTCTCCGGCATCCGTCTGGAAGTGATCCAGGCGCTGATGGCGCTGGTCAACGCCGAAGTCTATCCGCATATCCCGCTGAAAGGCTCCGTGGGCGCCTCCGGCGACCTGGCACCGCTGGCCCACATGAGCCTGGTGTTGCTGGGTGAAGGCAAGGCCCGTTATCAGGGCGAATGGCTGCCTGCCACCGAAGCGCTGGCCAAAGCGGGCCTGAAGCCGCTGACGCTGGCGGCCAAAGAAGGCCTGGCTCTGCTGAACGGCACCCAGGTTTCCGCTGCCTTTGCCCTGCGCGGCTTGTTTGACGTGGAAGACCTGTACGCCGCGGCAACGGTCACCGGTAGCCTGACGGTGGAAGCCGCTCTGGGCTCACGCAGCCCGTTTGATGCGCGCATTCATGCCGTGCGCGGTCAACGTGGCCAGATCGACGCCGCCGCCGCTTACCGCCATCTGCTGGGCGAGCGCAGCGAAGTGTCCGATTCACACCGCAACTGTGAAAAAGTGCAGGATCCCTACTCCCTGCGCTGCCAGCCACAGGTGATGGGTGCCTGCCTGACGCAAATTCGCCAGGCCGCCGAAGTGCTGGAAATTGAAGCCAACGCGGTATCCGACAACCCACTGGTCTTTGCTGACCAGGGCGACGTGCTGTCCGGCGGTAACTTCCACGCCGAACCGGTCGCCATGGCCGCCGACAACCTGGCGCTGGCGTTTGCCGAAATCGGTTCACTGTCCGAACGCCGCATCTCGCTGATGATGGATAAACACATGTCGCAACTGCCACCTTTCCTGGTGGACAACGGCGGCGTGAACTCCGGCTTTATGATTGCCCAGGTGACCGCCGCGGCGCTGACCAGCGAAAACAAGGCACTGGCGCACCCGGCCAGTGTCGACAGCATTCCGACCTCGGCCAACCAGGAAGACCACGTTTCCATGGCACCGGCCGCCGGTCGTCGCCTGTGGGAAATGGCGGATAACGTACGCGGCATTCTGGCCGTCGAGTGGCTGGCCGCCTGTCAGGGGCTGGATCTGCGTAAAGGGCTGAAAACCACCGAAAGCCTGGAGCAGGCCCGCCGCACACTGCGCGAACAAGTCAGTTACTACGACAAGGATCGTTTCTTCGCCCCCGACATTGAAGCCGCCAGCCTGCTGTTGGCGGCCGGTCACCTGACCGCGCTAATGCCTGCAGCACTGCTGCCTAGCCAGGCATAAATAAAACCTACCACGCAGTTTGTTCTGTCCCACCGGGCGCTATCCGCCCGGTGCGGATAGCGCGTGCCTGTTCTGCCGTAAACACTCGACGGGAAGCAACATGCATAACGAAACACCACAACTCAGACGCGGATTAAACGCGCGACATATCCGCTTTATGGCACTCGGCTCCGCCATCGGCACCGGTCTGTTCTATGGCTCCGCCGGGGCGATCCAACTGGCCGGTCCTGCGGTGCTGCTGGCCTATCTGGTAGGCGGCGCGGCGGTCTTTATGGTCATGCGCGCGCTGGGAGAAATGGCGGTACATCAGCCGGTTTCCGGTTCGTTCGGCCACTACGCCAGCCACTACCTTGGCCCGCTGGCCGGCTTCCTCACCGGCTGGACCTATACCTTCGAAATGGTGATTGTCGCCCTGGCGGACGTGACCGCCTTCGGCATTTATATGGGGCTGTGGTTCCCGGACGTCGCCCAATGGGTGTGGGTACTCAGCATCATCATGTTTATCGGCGCGCTCAATCTGTGCAGCGTGAAAGTATTCGGCGAAATGGAGTTCTGGCTGTCGCTGATCAAGGTTGCCGCCATTGTGGCGATGATCGTCGGCGGTGCCGCCGTGATGCTGTTTGGTTTTGGCCAGACTCAGCACGCCACCGGCATCAGCAATCTGTGGGCGCACGGCGGCTTTATGCCTAACGGTATCGGCGGCGTGGTCGCTTCATTGGCGGTGGTGATGTTCGCCTTTGGCGGCATTGAAATCATCGGTATTACCGCCAGCGAGGCAAAAGACCCCGCGAAAGTGCTGCCGAAGGCGATCAATGCCGTACCGATCCGCATTTTGCTGTTTTATGTGCTGACACTGCTGGTGCTGATGGCTATCTATCCGTGGAACAGCATCGGTCAGAATGGCAGCCCCTTTGTTGAGATCTTCAGCAATCTGGGCATCAGCTCGGCCGCCAACGTGCTGAACGTGGTGGTGATCACCGCCGCCATCTCCGCCATTAACAGCGACATCTTCGGTGCAGGCCGCATGATGTACGGCATGGCGCAGGATGGCCAGGCACCGAAAAGCTTCTCCAAACTGACTTCCAGTGGCGTGCCCTGGATGACGGTGTTGGTGATGTCGGTCGCCCTGCTGCTCGGCGTGGTACTCAATTACCTGATGCCAAAACAGGTATTTATGATCATCGCCTCCATCGCCACCTTCGCCACCGTCTGGGTATGGCTGATGATCCTGCTGTCACAAATTGCCATGCGCCGTACCCTGACATCGCAGGAGGTCAGCAAGCTGAGCTTCCCGGTGCCGTGGTGGCCGGTTGCACCGGCGCTGGCAACCATATTTATGCTGTTCGTTATTGGCCTGCTCGGTTACTTCGAAGACAGCCGCATCGCCCTGTACGTCGGGCTGGTGTGGGTGGCCTTCCTTACCCTGGCTTACTGGGTGTGGGTACGTAAAAAAGGCGGGGGTTCACCCGTCACATCGTCACCCCAGTATTAACCCCATGAGCCCGCCGTTCCCGGGCTCTTAGTCATTACACTGGAGTATCATTATGCAAACACGACACAAATTATGGATACCACTTATCGCGATCGGCCTGCTGACCGGCAGCCTGTCCGCACGCGCAGCGGGCTGGTGCGAATCCGGCAAGCCGGTCAAATTCGCCGGGTTGAACTGGGAAAGCGGCATGCTGCTGACCGACGTCATGCAATACGTGCTGCAAAAGGGCTACGACTGCAAAACCGACGCGCTGCCGGGTAACTCCATCACCATGGAGCAGGCGGTTGGCAACAACGACATTCAGGTCTTCGCCGAAGAGTGGATTGGGCGTAGCGAAGTCTGGAACAAGGCCGAGAAAGCCGGCAAAGCGGTCAGCGTCGGCGCACCGATTGTCGGGGCAGTCGAAGGCTGGTACGTGCCCCGCTACGTGATTGAAGGCGACGCCAAACGCAGTTTGAAACCGCTGGCGCCCGATCTGAAAAGCGTCCCAGATTTGGCCAAGTATGCGCAGGTATTCCGCGATCAGGAAGAACCGGACAAAGGCCGTTTCTACAACTGCCCGGCCGGCTGGACCTGCGAACTGGACAACACCGCGATCCTCAAAAAATTCAAGCTGGACGACAAGTTCACCAACTTCCGCCCTGGCACCGGCCCGGCACTGGATACCGCGATCCTCTCCAGCTACCGCCGCGGCGAACCTATCCTGTTCTACTACTGGTCACCAACCCCGATCATGGGCCAGCTCGACCTGGTGAAACTGGACGAACCGGGTGTGAACAAGAACATCCACATCAAGGTCGGCCTTTCCAGCGTGTTTAACCAGCAGGCACCTGAACTGGTGCAGGTGCTGTCAAAAGTCAATTTGCCGCTCGACCTGGTTAACCAGAATCTGGCGCGCATGAGTAAAGAACGCATCAGCTCAGAGAAGCTGGCGCTGGAGTTCTTCAAGCAGCACCCGGAAATCTGGAAACAGTGGGTCAGCGAAGACGCAGCGAAAAAAATTCAAGCCTCCTTGTAATCGCTTTGGCATTCAGTAAACACCAACCCGAAGCCGATGCGCTTCGGGCCTGACAGGGGTAAATACTTATGTTTCCAGATCGTTTTACTTTCTCCATCGCCGATTGGATCAATCGCTGGGTCGATGTCCTGGTCAACAACTATGGCGATACGTTCCGCAAGATCTCCGACACCCTGCTGTGGGCGGTGATCCACCTGGAAAGCCTGCTGCGTGCTACGCCCTGGTGGCTGATGCTGGCAGTGGTTGGGCTCCTGGCCTGGCACGCCACCCGCCGCTGGCTGCCGACGGTGGTGATCGTCGGCCTGCTGTTGCTGGTCGGTACCGCCGGCATGTGGGACAAATTAATGCAGACCCTGGCACTGGTGCTGGTCGCCACGCTGCTGGCGGTGATTATCGGTATTCCGCAGGGCGTACTGGCGGCGCGTAACGATCGGGTTCGGGCAGTGATGATGCCGCTGATGGACGTCATGCAAACCATGCCAAGCTTCGTGTACCTGATCCCGGTATTGATGCTGTTCGGGCTGGGCAAGGTGCCGGCAATTCTGGCGACGGTGATTTACGCCACGCCACCGCTGATCCGCCTGACCGATTTGGGGATCCGCCAGGTGGACAAGGAAGTGATGGAATCCGTCACTGCCTTTGGTGCCAACCGCTGGCAGAAGCTGTTCGGCGTGCAGTTGCCGCTGGCGCTGCCAAGCATTATGGCCGGTATCAACCAGACCACCATGATGTCGCTGTCGATGGTGGTGGTGGCTTCAATGATCGGCGCTCGTGGTCTGGGCGAAGACGTGCTGGTGGGCATTCAGACACTGAACGTCGGTCTGGGCCTGGAGGCTGGCCTGGCGATCGTTATTCTGGCCGTGGTCATTGACCGTATTACTCAGGCTTATGGCCGCTCCGCCGTTGCGAGGTAACCCCAATGAACAAAATCGAAATCAAAAACGTCTACAAGATCTTCGGCCATAAAACTGCGGCGGCACTGGCCATGAGCGAACAGGGCAAAACCAAGCAGGAAGTTCAGGCAGCGACCGATTGCGTGATCGGCGTGCACGATCTGTCGATGTCGATCGAGGCCGGTGAGATCTTCGTGATTATGGGTTTGTCAGGATCGGGGAAATCCACCCTGGTGCGCCACTTCAACCGGCTGATCGATCCCACCAGCGGCCAGATCCTGGTGGACGGCGAAGATATCCTGCGTTACGACGAAAAGCAGCTTGAGCACTTCCGCCGTCACAAGATCAGCATGGTGTTCCAAAGCTTTGGCCTGCTGCCGCACAAGACAGTGCTGGATAACGTGGCCTACGGGCTGAAAGTCCGCGGTGAGACAAAAGAAGTGTATCAGGAGCGCGCCCTGCACTGGATCAACACCGTCGGGCTGAAGGGCTATGAGAAATCGTACCCGCATCAGCTTTCCGGTGGTATGCGTCAACGTGTCGGGCTGGCGCGCGCGCTGGCCACCGATACCGATATCATCTTGCTGGACGAAGCCTTCAGTGCGCTGGATCCGTTGATCCGCGCCGAGATGCAGGATCAACTGCTGGCGCTGCAAAAAGAGCTGCACAAGACGCTGGTGTTTATCACCCACGATCTGGACGAGGCCGTGCGCATCGGTAACCGGATCGCAATCCTCAAAGACGGCAAACTGATCCAGGTCGGCACGCCGCAGGAGATCCTTAACAACCCGGCCGATGAATATGTTAACCGCTTCGTGCAACGCCGTCTGGCGCTGGATGAAAACGTACAGAAACCGCGCCCTGTGATGGTATCCCGTGCCTGAGGAGAGCAATATGCACTATCCCATTTCGGTCACTCTCGACACTCAGCCGTTACGTTGGCAGGACGTGGTGGCGGTGGCCCGATATCAGGCCCCACTCAAGCTGTCTGACGCTGCCTGGGCGCGTATCGACAATGCGCAGGCCATCGTTCAAAAGATTGTCGCCAGTGAACAACGCGCCTATGGCGTCAATACCGGTCTGGGGGCGCTGTGCAATCAGGCGCTGCACGGCGAACAACTGGCGCAACTGTCCCGCAACACACTGATGAGTCACGCCTGCGGCGTGGGGGCACCGCTGAGCGATGAGCAGACCCGCGCCATTATCTGCTGCGCTATCGTCAACTATTGCCACGGCAAATCCGGTATTCAACGCCCGGTAGTAGAAACCCTGCTGGCACTGTTGAACCGGGGGATTACCCCACGGGTGCCGTCGCAGGGATCGGTTGGCTACCTGACCCATATGGCACACGTCGGCGTCGCGCTGCTCGGGCTGGGCGAAGTCAGCTACCGCGGCCAACTCGTCAGCGCAGCCCAGGCTTTGGCGGAGGAAGGCATTGTGCCGCCACCGCTGGGCGCCAAAGACGGTCTGTGCCTGGTCAACGGCACGCCGTGCATGACGGGGTTGAGCTGCCTGGCGCTGGCCGATGCCTGGCGGCTGGCCCGCTGGGCGGACGTGCTCTCGGCGATGAGCTTTGAAGCGCTGGGCGGGCAGGCAGCCGCCTTTGACAGTGAAATTTTGGCGCTGAAACCCCATCCAGGTATGCAACGGGTCGGCAGTAATCTGCGGATGCTGTTGAACGGCAGCGAAATGATTGCCGCCAGTGAGGGTATTCGTACTCAGGATGCGCTGAGCATCCGTTCAATCCCACAGGTGCATGGCGCCTGCCGCGATCAAATCGCGCATGCCGAACGACAGATTGAAACCGAACTGAACGGCGCCACCGATAATCCCCTGCTGCTCGGCACGCCGGACAACTTTCGCGTAATGTCGCAGGCCAATCCGCATGGCGAATCAGTGGCCATGGCTGCCGATCTGTTGGCAATCGCCATCGCCGAACTGGGCGGTATCGCAGAACGGCGCATCGATCGACTGATTAACCCGCTGGTCAGCGGTTTGCCGGCATTTCTGGTCAGCGAACCTGGGGTGAATTCGGGCATGATGATTGCGCAATACGTGGCAGCATCACTGTGTGCGGAGAACCGCCAACTGGCGCAGCCTTGCGTGGTGGACAACTATGTGACCTCAGCCCTGCAGGAAGATCACCTCAGTCTGGGGACCGGGGCGGCGCTGCGGCTGCATAAGGCGCTGGCCAACCTGAACCAGATCCTGGCGATTGAATACCTGCTGGCCGCGCAGGCCTTTGAGTTCCTGCAGCAACACCGTTTCGGCGACGGCACCCAACGCGCCTGGCAACGGCTGCGACAAGCGGTGGCCCCTTATCATCAGGACCGCTGGCTGGCACCGGATATCGCCAGCAGCGCCGCACTGTTACAGGACGAGCAGGCACTGGCGGAAATTGCCCCGGCCCTGCTGTAACCCCTGCCCCTGCCTATTGGGCGGGGGCATCGAACCTAGTGCTGGGCCAATGCCTGACGGATATCCGCTTGCAGATCTTCAGGATCTTCCAGTCCGGCGGACAGCCGCACCAAACCGTCGCTGATATGGTGACGCTGCCGCTCTTCGGCACTGTAGGCCGAGTGAGTCATGCTGGCTGGGTGCTGGGCCAGAGACTCGCAATCCCCCAGGCTGACGGCTCGCAAGATTAGGCTTAACCCATTGAGGAAGCGGATCCCCGCCGCCATGCCGCCTTTCAATTCAAATGCCAGCATGCCGCCCGGTCGCGCCATTTGCCGCTGCGCCAAGGCATGCTGCGGGAAGTCCTCCAGACCGGGATAATAAACCCGTTCCACCGCCGAATGCTGCGCCAGCATTTCTGCCAGGCGTTGCGCGTTATCACAGTGGCGCTCCATTCGTAACGGCAAAGTTTTCAGGCCACGCAGCAACAGTGCGGCATCCTGCGCCGACAGTACCGCCCCGTTCATATCCTTCAGCCCGACCAAACGAATGTCCTGTGCCAGATCCTGACGCGTTACCGCCAGCCCGGCCAGCAGGTCACCGTGTCCGCCGATGTATTTGGTGGCGGAATGCACCACAATGTCGGCCCCCAATTCCAGCGGCCGTTGCAGATACGGCGTGCAATAGGTGTTATCCACCAACAGCAGCGCCCCCTGACGGTGGGCAATCTCGGCCACTGCTGTAATATCGACCAGGCGCATATTCGGGTTTGCCGGCGTTTCGCAATACACCAGCCGGGTATGCGGACCTATCGCCGCCGCCAACCGCTCCGGCCGGGTCAGGTCAACGTGGGTAATTTTCACGCCGTAGCGCGCCAGCCCATGATGAAAATAACTGAAGGTGCAGCCATAAATTGTCTCATCGGCGATCAGCTCATCACCCGGACTAAGCAGCGTCCAGCAGCAGGCGGTAATCGCGCCCATGCCGGAGGCAAACGCCACTGCTGCCTCTCCGCCCTCCAGATCGGCAATTCGCTGCTCCAGCAGATTGACCGTTGGATTGGCAATGCGCGAATAAAAATAGCCTGACTCAGTACCGGCAAAACAGGCACCGCCGTATTCCGCCGTCGGGAAGGTAAAGGTCGAACTCATAAACACCGGTGGGCAGAGCGCTCCCAGGTATTGCTGGGGATCGTAGCCATGGTGGATCGCACGTGTGGCAAAACCGTGCCGAAATGTGGCAGACATGAAAACTCCTTTCCTGAGTGAGTAAAAGCAATTTCAATGATTCAGCTTAAACATCCGGCGGTAACGCGCTGCTGCGTACCCGCTGGCCGATGATTTGCAGGGTGCGCAGTACCAGCATCAGACCCAGCAAAGTATCCGGCTGCCGTAACAAGGCATACAGCGAGCGAAAATTAGCGGGTGACGGATCCAATTGCAGCTCGGTATGCGCCATCTTTAACGCCATTCCCCCTTCCCAGCCTGCCGCCACCAGGTCTTCAAACACGCCGGACAATTTTTCCACCAGCGCGTTATCGGCGATATCCACCAGGTCCGACAGCAGTGATAATAAATCGACCACGTTATCGAGCCGCCCACCGGCCAGCAATGGCTGAAACTTGTCGAGCAAGGGTGCCAGGGATGCTTGTTCAGATGCGTTCATAAACCCTCCATTAAATCAGCCCGCGTACCGTCGCCCAATACAGCCCACGATTGAAGCCGTTGCGCAGCATGCCGCCCACTTTGGTTGACGGCGTCGGCAATACATCATGGCGATAGTCGTAAACCAGCGGCATACCGGCCTGCAGCCCCATTTGGGCGATCGCCTGCACCTTGCCGTCGTAGTGGCTGACGGTCTGGCCCAGGCGCAGTTCAGCCACGATATTGTCGGCGATCACCGGAGCCTGATTGTGGCAAGAGCCGCCGGCCTTGCTGACCGGCAGATCCACCGTATCGCCAATGACGTAAACCCCTTGCTGACCATAGACCTGCAGCGTCTGATGGTCGGTCGGCAGCCAGCCTTCACCCTTGTTGCCCTCACTGAGGCCGGTATTGCGCACTGCCTCTACGGCGCGGATCGGCGGCGTGGCCATCAGGATATCGAACGGCTGTTCCTCTCCCTCAGCGGAGTAGGCGATTTTTTGCTGTGCATCGACCCGGCTGAGGGTAAACCCACGCTGGTGGCGAATATCACGCGCCGCAAAGATGCCCGGCAAGGCTTCGGCCGTCGGGCGTTGCAAAAACAGGCAGTTACGCAGCAGCTGCGAGACGCTGGGATAGGTATAAACAATTTCAACCGCCTTACGCACCCCGCGCCGACGCAGGTAATCATCGAGCATCAAGGTAGTTTCTATCGGGGCAATGCCGCACTGATGTGGCACGTTAGGGGTTTCGGGGAAGGAGACGGTAATAAAAATGCGGCCTTTTTCTATGGTTGCCAGCTTTTGGGCCAGCTGCCGGGCGGCCTGATATTGGTAAAAGTGATCGCCCGCCTGTGCCAACCCGTCGATACGATCCGGCCAGGGTACACAGCCGGTGGCAAACACCAGAAAATCATAGGGGTAATGTTTACCGCTTTGGCAATAAATCGACCTTTGAGATAAATCGAATCGCTCGGCTTTATCGACAATGAATTTTATTTCCGGGCGCAGCAGACTTTGCTGAGAGCGGGTTAATTCCTGTTGGAAAAAAGCGTTAAAGGCAACGTACATAAATGCCGGTTTATAATAGTGGACCGGAGAGTCAGAAATCATTAATAACTCAACTTTATTATTCAAAATCTCCCGGTGTAATTTCGCCGCCAGTAAATTGGCCAAAATGGTGCCGCCGGTACCACCGCCGACAATCACTATCCGCTTTCGCATCAAGCCCTCACCCAGCTGACCTGCAGGTCAACACATGTTTTAGGAAATGAACGGAGGCAGGACAACGGAGGTAAATACTCTGCCTTATTGGCAGTCTAGTAACTAAAAGATATAACGCAATGAAAAAGGATATTTATAAATAAGAATTTTATTACACTAATTAAATTATAGAGTTAAAAACCATCAGGACAACAATTAATAAGCCACTAATAAATAACATACTATAACTGACTGTAATTATAGTTCAGTGAATAATACCTATAAAAAAACCCGCCGCAGCGGGTTTTTATTTAACAACGAATCGAGCCGTTATTACTGACCTTTAACTTCTTTCAGGCCATTGAATGGTGCGCGTGAACCCAGCGCTTCTTCGATACGGATCAGTTGGTTGTATTTGGCAACGCGGTCAGAACGGCTCATGGAACCGGTTTTGATCTGGCCAGCCGCAGTACCTACCGCCAAATCAGCGATGGTTGCGTCTTCGGTTTCACCTGAACGGTGAGAGATCACCGCGGTGTAGCCTGCGTCTTTCGCCATCTTGATAGCAGCCAGGGTTTCGGTCAGAGAACCGATCTGGTTGAATTTGATCAGGATGGAGTTAGCGATGCCTTTGTCGATGCCTTCTTTCAGGATCTTGGTGTTGGTAACGAACAGGTCGTCGCCCACCAGCTGGATTTTGTCGCCCAGCACTTTGGTCTGGTATGCGAAACCATCCCAGTCAGATTCGTCCAGGCCATCTTCGATGGACACGATTGGGTACTGTTTGGTCAGGTCTTCCAGGAAGTGAGTGAACTCTTCAGAAGTGAAGGCTTTGTTGCCTTCGCCGGCCAGTACGTATTTACCGTCTTTGTAGAACTCGGAAGCCGCACAGTCCATAGCCAGGGTCACGTCTTTGCCCAGCTCGTAGCCTGCTGCTTTTACCGCTTCAGCGATAACTGCCAGCGCTTCAGCGTTGGAACCCAGGTTTGGTGCGTAGCCGCCTTCATCACCAACAGCCGTGTTCAGGCCTTTGGCCTTCAGCACTTTGGCCAGGTGATGGAAAACTTCAGAACCGATGCGAACGGCTTCTTTCAGGGATTTCGCGCCAACCGGCTGAATCATAAATTCCTGAATATCGACGTTGTTGTCAGCGTGCTCGCCGCCGTTGATGATGTTCATCATAGGCAGTGGCATAGAGAATTTGCCTGGGGTGCCATTCAGCTCAGCGATGTGCTCATACAGCGGCATACCTTTGGAAGCCGCAGCCGCTTTGGCAGCAGCCAGAGAAACCGCCAGAATGGCGTTAGCGCCGAACTGGGATTTGTTTTCGGTGCCGTCCAGGTCGATCATGATCTTGTCGATGTTAGCCTGGTCTTTGGCATCTTTACCCAGTACTGCCTGAGCAATCGGGCCATTTACTGCAGCAACGGCTTTCAGTACGCCTTTACCCAGGAAACGAGACTTGTCACCGTCACGCAGTTCCAGTGCTTCACGGGAACCGGTAGAAGCACCTGACGGCGCAGCAGCCAGACCTACGAAACCGCCTTCCAGATGCACTTCGGCTTCAACAGTCGGGTTACCGCGGGAGTCGATGATTTCACGACCGATGACTTTAACGATTTTGGACATTAGGTTTTCCTCAGTACAAGTTAAACTAAAACTCCAGACAAACAGCGCGCGGTTCTCACCGCGCGCCGCCTACCAAATATTTTATTTCACCTGGCGCTTCTGATACTCACCAGCGGCCTTCACAAAGCCGGCGAACAACGGATGACCATCACGCGGCGTCGAAGTAAATTCCGGGTGGAACTGACAAGCTACAAACCACGGGTGATTCGGCAGTTCGATAATCTCAACCAGCTTGTTGTCTGCGGAACGGCCGGCAACACGCAGCCCGGCGGCTTCGATCTGCTTCAACAGCATGTTGTTAACTTCATAACGGTGACGATGACGTTCAACAATGGTCGGTTCGCCGTACATCTGACGCACCAGGCTATTGTCGGTCAGGTGGCATTGCTGGCCACCGACACGCATCGTGCCACCCAAATCGCTTTCTTCAGTACGCACTTCGACGTTGCCGTCTTCGTCACGCCACTCGGTGATCAACGCCACCACCGGGTACTTACAGTCTGGCACAAACTCGGTAGAGTTGGCGTTCTCCATACCCACCACGTTGCGGGCGAACTCCATCAGTGCCACCTGCATCCCCAGACAGATGCCCAGGTAAGGGATGTTGTTTTCACGCGCATAACGCGCGGTCATCACCTTGCCTTCCACACCACGGTAACCGAAGCCGCCCGGGATCAGGATTGCATCCAGACCTTTCAGCACTTCTACGCCGCGGGTTTCCACATCCTGCGAGTCGATCAGCTTGATGTTCACGGTCAGACGATTTTTCAGGCCGCCGTGTTTCAAGGCTTCAATCACCGACTTATAGGCATCCGGCAGTTCGACATATTTGCCGACCATACCGATGGTCACTTCGCCGCCCGGATTGGCTTCTTCGTAAATCACCTGCTCCCATTCGGCCAGGTTGGCTTCCGGCGCATTGAGGCTGAATCGTTTACAAATATAATCATCAAGCCCCTGAGATTTCAAGAGGCCTGGGATTTTATAAATAGAATCAACGTCTTTCAGGGAGATAACCGCTTTTTCCGGCACGTTACAGAAAAGTGCGATTTTCGCACGTTCGTTAGCAGGAACGGCGCGATCGGAACGGCAAATCAGCACATCAGGCTGAATACCGATGGAAAGCAGCTCTTTTACGGAATGCTGGGTAGGTTTGGTTTTCACTTCACCGGCAGCGGCCAGGTACGGCACCAGCGTCAGGTGCATGTACAGGGTGTGCTCACGGCCCACTTCCACGGCCATCTGACGAATGGCTTCCAGGAACGGCAGCGATTCGATATCGCCCACGGTACCGCCAACTTCCACCAATACCACGTCGTGACCTTCGCCACCTTCGAGGATACGCTCTTTGATCGCGTTGGTGATGTGCGGAATAACCTGTACGGTTGCGCCCAGATAGTCGCCACGGCGTTCTTTACGCAGAACGTCGGAGTAAATACGACCGGTAGTGAAGTTGTTGCGGCGCGACATTTTGGTACGGATGTAGCGCTCGTAGTGACCCAAATCCAGATCGGTTTCTGCGCCGTCTTCGGTGACGAAAACTTCCCCATGCTGAATCGGGCTCATGGTGCCCGGATCCACGTTGATGTACGGGTCCAGTTTCATGATGGTAACGTTGAGGCCACGGGCTTCAAGAATAGCCGCCAGAGAGGCTGCGGCAATGCCTTTACCCAGAGAGGATACGACCCCGCCGGTCACAAAAATATAATTAGTTGTCATGCTGAACCTGAGAGTTTAGGTTTAAAGACGATGGAAGAACCAAGACGGGAAAGTAGTATACCCGAACCTCTTCAGACCTACAAACGATCGTTTTACTGTCCATCATCTCTTTTCCCCTCGGGAGTTCATCCGGGTTTACTCTCTCGACCCGCCAGCAACGGTCTTTTTAAAACAATGAGTTAGCACAGAAAAACTCAATTTACCGCCCTTTCGAGATATTAAAACGCCTTACAATTCAGTTTGTTGGCGTTTTACTGTCGACAGGCCGCGGTTCAGCAAACCATGGCCCTGAGCTTAACCGTTTCAGCTTAGATAAATCTTGTCGCCGATCAACATTGCGATAATCATAGGACAGCACTGCTGCCGATTAGTTTTCCTGGCGTTTAACCTGTTGCCACGCCTCTTCCATCTGCTCCAGCGTGGCTTCGCCCATCTGCAGCCCGCGCTGTTTGACGATCTCTTCCACCTGACGGAAACGGCGCTCGAACTTGCGATTGGCGGCTTGCAGCGCGTTTTCTGCCTTGTGACCAAGATGGCGCGATAAATTCACCGTGGCGAACAACAGATCGCCGATTTCCTCTTCCAGCTTCTGCTCGTCAACCACCGCCTGCCGCGCTTCATGCATCACTTCGTCGATCTCTTCGTACACCTTGTCCAGCACCGGGCCCAGGGTGTGCCAGTCAAAACCGACCGAGGCGCAACGTTTCTGGATTTTATGCGCCTTCATCAGCGCCGGCAGCGCCTGAGGAATATCATCCAGCGCCGAATGCAGCTCTTTCTCGGCGCGTTCACCGGCCTTCAGTTGCTCCCAGCGCGCCGCAACGGCTTCACTGTCCGCAGCATCGGCTTCGCCAAAGATATGCGGGTGACGGCGTTCCAGCTTGTCGCTGATGGCATTGCACACCTCGTCGAAGTCAAACAGCCCCTGCTCCTGGCCCATTTGAGCGTAAAACACCACCTGGAACAGCAGATCGCCCAGTTCATCACGCAGATCGCCGTAGTCCTGGCGCTCAATGGCATCGAGCACCTCATAGGTTTCTTCCAGCGTGTAAGGGGCGATAGTGGCGAAGGTTTGCTTGCGATCCCACGGGCAACCGGCCTGCGGATCGCGCAGCGTTTTCATGATGTTCAGCAAGCGTTGCAGCGGAGAAGATTGGGTCATGACGAAGTCTCTGAAAGGTGCGGGGCCCAATATATGGGCCCCGATAAAAATGTAAGGTTAGCTGCCGTGCAGTCGTTTGGCGTCTATCACATCCGGCAGTTGGTTGAGCTTGGCCAATACCCGGCCCAGCACCTGCTGGTTGTAGATTTCAATATCCATATCTATGGTCGCCAACTGCTTTTTGGTGTCGCTGCGGCTGGCCACGCCCAGCACGTTGACCTTTTCGTTGGCCAAAATGGTGGTGATGTCTCGCAGCAGGCCGCTGCGATCGTTGGCCATCACGCGGACGACCAAAGAGTACCCGCTGGAGTAGCTCTCGCCCCACACCGCATCCACGATACGTTCCGGCGCGTGCGACTGCAGATCCACCAGTTGATCACAGTCTGCCCGATGGATGGAGATACCACGCCCCTGGGTGATAAAGCCGACAATATCGTCGCCCGGGATCGGCTGGCAGCAGCGGGCAATGTGGTGCATCAGGTTGCCTACCCCTTCCACCACCACCCGGCCGTTGTCCTTGCTGCGAGTTGCCGGCGGCGCCTTGTGCTGAACCAGTTGGCGTAACGCTTCGCGATCCTGCTCTTCGGCGCTCGGTTTGTTGAACTTGCCCTGCAGGAAGTTCACCATCTGATTGAGACGGATATCCCCGCCGCCAATCGCCGCCAGGATTTCATCTAGCGAATTCATGTTGTAACGCGGGATCAACAGCTTCTCGGCCTCTTTCAGGCTGATACCGAGGTGTTCCAGCTCGTTGTCCAGCATCTGGCGACCTGCCAGGATGTTCTTGTCGCGATCCTGCTTGCGGAACCAGTTATGGATCTTGGAACGCCCACGGCTGGTGGTGACATAGCCCAGGTTCGGGTTCAACCAGTCGCGGCTCGGGTTCGGCTGCTTCTGGGTGATAATTTCAATCTGATCGCCCATCCGCAGCTGGTAGGTGAAGGGCACAATGCGGCCGCCAATTTTGGCGCCAATGCAGCGGTGGCCGACGTCACTGTGAATATGATAGGCAAAGTCGAGCGGCGTAGAGCCTGCCGGCAGATCCACCACGTCGCCTTTCGGGGTAAACACATAAACCCGATCGTCGAATACCTGGCTGCGAACCTCGTCGAGCATCTCGCCGGAATCCGCCATTTCTTCCTGCCAGGCGATCAGTTTGCGCAGCCAGGCGATACGTTCTTCATAGCCGGAACGTACCGTCGCAACCGCGCCCTCTTTGTATTTCCAGTGCGCGGCTACGCCCAGTTCGGCATCTTCGTGCATCTGGCGGGTGCGGATCTGGATTTCCAGCGTTTTACCGCGTGGCCCCAGAACCACGGTGTGGATCGACTGATAGCCGTTGGGTTTCGGGTTGGCGACATAGTCGTCGAACTCATCCGGCAGATGACGGAAGTGGGTATGCACAATCCCCAGCGCCGCATAGCAGTCCTGCAAGCGCTCGACCACCACGCGCACCGCGCGCACGTCAAACAGCTCGTCAAACGCCAGCGCTTTCTTCTGCATCTTGCGCCAGATGCTGTAGATGTGTTTTGGCCGACCGTAAATGTCGGCCTTGACGCCCTCGTCCCCCATCGCGCTACGCAGCGAGGCAACGAAATCATCGATAAACTGTTCGCGATCGATACGGCGTTCATGCAGCAGCTTGGCGATACGTTTGTATTCGTCCGGGTGCAGGTAGCGGAAGCAGAAATCTTCCAGCTCCCATTTCAGTTGCCCGATACCGAGACGGTTGGCCAGTGGTGCATAGATATTCGAACACTCTTTGGCCGCCAGCACCCGTTCGTCTTCCGGCGCATCTTTCACTTCACGCAGGTGGGCGATACGCTCCGCCAGCTTGATCACCACGCAGCGGAAATCCTCCACCATCGCCAACAGCATGCGGCGCACGTTGTCGACCTGTTCGGAGGCCATCGAATCGTTTTGGGTGGCTTTCAGTTGGCGGATGGCGTCCATATCGCGTACGCCATGTACCAGATAGGTGATGCCCTTGCCGAAGGCTTCGGTCAGGGTTTCTTCCTGTACAATACCGGCATCCACCAGCGGGAACAGCAGCGCGGCGCGCATGCTGTCGTTGTCCATGCTCAGGGTGGAGAGGATTTCAACCATTTCCAGCCCACGCCACAGCAACAGCGGCGCGTTGGGATGGTTCTGGGTCTGTTGCTCACAGTAGCGCCAGGTTGCGGCTAATCGCTCACATGACTGCGGGTTAGGTAGCCCCAAGCTGGCTATCCACTCATCGAGTGCAAATTCGCCAGCCGTGTTCAGATGTGCACTTCTTACCGCAACCATAACCTCTCCCTACTTTGCAGCGAACTCTGGCGCACCACCGTTAATCAACAGCGCCATTGACTCAAGATGCCCCGTATGCGGAAACCTGTCCAACATCCACACACGCGCAAGACGATAAGATAAGAAGCCAGCGTGACTCAGCCTATTCTTATGTGCATTATATTGCCCATTCGCTCCCGGTGTGGCAACACCTTCTCTACCTGCCACCGCAGCGGCGCAGCGCGCCAACGGCAGGGTAAAAAGCCCCAGGCCGCAGAACAGATCCAATACCCGATCATTGGGTTGAATAGCTAACCATTCAAGGGCAGGCCCCATCATTAACTGATTTAATAAGCTATTTATCTGAATAAAGTCACACCAACCAAAGTCTAAGCGTAGCCCGTCGCTCCGATAATACGGCGTTTCAGCGCACAGTTTTTCGAGGCTATCGCTGCCCGCTGCCGAATAAAGAATTGCGCCATAGTTTGTCGATCGAGTGCCGGTTCATTTAAAGTAGAGGCTGTCCGGCAATTTTCCCACACTGGAATCCCATGACCAAATACAGCCTGCGGGCGCGCATGATGATCCTGATTCTGGCCCCAACGCTGTTGATTGGTCTGTTGCTCAGCACCTTCTTCGTGGTGCATCGCTACAATGAATTACAGGAACAATTGGTTGACGCCGGTGCCAGTATTATCGAACCCCTGGCGGTGGCCAGCGAATACGGCATGACGTTCCGCAGCCGCGAATCGGTCAGGCAATTGGTCAGCCTGTTACATCGTCGCCACTCAGACATCGTCCGTTCCATTACGGTGTTCGACGCGCAGAATAATCTGTTTGTCACCTCCAATTACCATCACAACTTTACCCAGCTGCAGTTGCCGAAAGGGGTGCCCATCCCCACCGATCTGATGCTGACACGGCGTGGCGACTCACTGATCCTGCGCACCCCGATCCTGGCAGAGAGCCAGTATCCGGATCAAACCGCCAGCAGCGATCCTCAGCAGGACAACCGCCTGGGCTATGTGGCGATCGAGCTGGATCTGCAGTCGGTCCGTTTGCAGCAATACAAAGAGGTGTTTGTCTCCACCCTGCTGTTGCTGCTGTGCATGTGTATCGCCATTCTGTTTGCTTACCGCCTGATGCGCGACGTCACCGGCCCGATCCGCAATATGGTGAACACCGTTGACCGCATCCGCCGTGGCCAGCTCGACAGCCGCGTCGAAGGTTTTATGCTCGGCGAACTGCACATGCTGAAGAATGGCATCAACTCGATGGCGATGTCGCTCACCGCCTACCACGAAGAAATGCAGCAAAATATCGATCAGGCGACCTCCGATCTGCGCGAAACGCTGGAGCAAATGGAGATCCAGAACGTCGAGCTGGACCTGGCGAAAAAACGCGCCCAGGAAGCGGCGCGTATCAAATCCGAGTTCCTGGCGAACATGTCGCACGAGCTGCGTACCCCGCTCAACGGCGTGATCGGCTTTACCCGCCAGATGCTGAAAACCGAAATGAGCGTCACCCAGACCGACTATCTGCAAACCATCGAGCGCTCGGCCAATAACCTGCTGACCATCATCAACGACGTGCTGGACTTCTCCAAGCTGGAGGCCGGCAAGCTGGTGCTGGAGCATATTCCATTCTCGCTGCGTGAGACACTGGACGAAGTGATTGTGCTGCTGGCGCCCAGCGCCCATGAGAAAGGGCTGGAGCTGACGCTGGACGTGCATAACGACGTGCCGGAACAGGTGATTGGCGACTCCTTGCGGCTGCAACAGATCATTACCAACCTGCTGGGCAACGCGATTAAATTTACCGAAACCGGCAACATTGATATCCGCGTCGAACTGCGTGGCCAGCAGGATCGCCAGATGGAGCTGGAAGTACAAATCCATGACACCGGCATTGGCATCTCGGAACGGCAGCAGTCGCAGCTGTTCCAGGCCTTCCGTCAGGCGGATGCCAGTATTTCACGCCGTCACGGCGGAACCGGGCTGGGGCTGGTGATCACTCAAAAACTGGTGAAAGAGATGGGGGGCGATATCTGCTTCCACAGCCAGTTGAACCGGGGTTCGACCTTCTGGTTCCATATCACTCTCGACCTGCATGAGGGCATGCTGTCGCTGCCGTCAAACCTGCCGGACCTGCAGGGCAAGACTCTGGGCTATATCGAAGCCAACCCGATGGCGGCGCAGGCAACGCTGAATATGCTGAGCGTCACCCATTTGGTGATCACCCATTCACCAACGCTGGCCCAGTTACCGAAGAAAAATTACGACTTCCTGCTGGTGGGAGTGCCGATCCCGTTCCGCGAGAATATGGCGCAGCACGAAAGCAAGCTGCTGGCAGCGTTGAAGATTGCCGACCGGGTGATTCTGGCGCTGCCCTCTCAGTCACAGATCAATGCCGAGCAGCTTAAACAGCAAGGCGCCGCCGGCTGCCTGATCAAACCGATCACCAGCAACCGTCTGTTCCCGCTGCTGCGTATGGAAACACCGCTGCGCCTCGCCGCCGTGCCGGAACATAAGCGCCTGCCGCTGACGGTGATGGCGGTCGACGATAACCCGGCCAACCTGAAGCTGATTGGCACTCTGCTGGCCGAACAGGTGGAAAAGACCCTGCTATGTGAAAGCGGAGAAGAAGCATTGCTGCTGGCGCGCGACAACGTGCTGGACTTGATCCTGATGGATATTCAGATGCCCAATATTGACGGCATTCGTACCAGCGAGTTGATCCGCCAGCTGCCGCACCACAATTCGACGCCAATCGTCGCCGTCACCGCCCATGCCGTCAGTGGCGAGCGTGAGCATTTGCTGCAGGCCGGGATGGATGACTATCTGGCCAAGCCGATTGACGAAGCGATGCTGACCCGCGTATTGGCGCGTTATTACAGCGGCGAACCGGAGCCGGAAACGGCGGTCAATCAACCGCTGCTGTCGCTCGACTGGCCGTTGGCACTGCGCCAGGCGGCGAACAAACCCGATCTGGCACATGATCTGTTGCAGATGCTGCTCGATTTCCTGCCGCAGGTCAGCGACCGGGTGCAAGCAATACTGGACGGCACGCCGGATGACGGCATTCTCGATTTGATCCACAAACTGCACGGCAGTTGCAGCTACAGCGGCGTACCGCGCCTGAAACAGCTGTGTTTCTACCTTGAACAGCAGTTGCGTCAGGGCGTCAGCAACGATGAGCTGGAGCCGGAATGGCTGGAACTGTTGGATGAGATTGAGCTGGTCAGCCAGGCGGCTCGTACTCATCTGGGCTGATACCGCACGCAATAAAAAGGCACGCCGAAGCGTGCCGTTTTAGCCGGGGCTGATTAATTACTGCATCAGCAGATACAGCGTGGTATCACCGCGCAGGATATTCAGCGCCAATACCGACGGTTTGCTGTCGAGAATTTTACGCAGTTCGCCCAGGTTCTGGATCGGCTGCTGGTTAACCCCAAGGATAAAGTCGCCTTTTTTCAGGCCGATGCGCGCAGCAGCGCTGCCTGCCTTGACGTTATCGACCTTCACGCCTTTCTGAGCGCCAGCCTGACCATTGCTCAGTTCGGCACCTTCAATACCGGTGTAGATATTGCCGGATTCAACCTGAGTCTGAGAACTTTGCTCCAGGGTAACGTCCACGGTGACAGGCTTGCCGTCGCGGATGATCCCCAGCGACATTTTGCTGCCTACCGGCAGAGTACCGATTTCCGCCCGGAAGGATGCAAAGCTGGAGATGGCTTTACCGTTCATGGTAACAATCACGTCACCGGCCTTGATACCCGCCTTGGCGGCAGAAGATTTCGGCATCACCTGGCTGACAAAGGCCCCACGCTGCGCGTCCACTTTCATCGCTTTCGCCAGCTCAGAATTCAGCTCGGTCCCCATAATGCCCAATTCGCCGCGTTTCACCTGGCCATATTCGACCATCTGCGCCGTCAGGTTTTTCACCATGTTGCTCGGAATGGCAAAGCCGATACCGATGTTGCCGCCGTCCGGTGCCAAAATGGCGGTGTTAATGCCGATCAGTTCGCCGTTCAGGTTAACCAACGCGCCGCCGGAGTTACCGCGGTTAATCGCTGCATCGGTCTGGATAAAGTTCTCGTAATTTTCGATATTCAGCCCGCTACGACCCAGCGCAGAAACAATGCCTGAGGTAGCGGTCTCACCCAACCCATACGGGTTACCAATCGCAACGGTGTAATCGCCGACGCGCAGTTGTTCGGAGTCCGCCATCTTGATCGCCGTCAGATTTTTAAAGTCTTTCAGCTGGATCAACGCGATATCGGAACGCGGATCCTTACCGATTACCTTGGCGTCAAATTTACGGCCATCGCTCAGTTGGACCTGAATTTTGTTGGCGTTCTCCACCACGTGGTTGTTGGTCACCACGTAGCCTTTCGCGGCATCAATCACCACCCCGGCACCCAGCGCCTGGAATTTCTGCTGAGTCCCCTGGCCTGGTGCACCCGGCTCACCGCCAGGCCCGCCGCCCTGGCACATCGGCGAAGCCTGGAATGGCGAACCGTCCTGGCAGAACGGCGAGTCTTCACCGAAGAACTGTTGGAACTGCGGTGGCATCTTCGCCGTGTTGACCGTGGTGCTGCCTTCAACATTAATGCTCACCACGGAAGGCATCACTTTTTCCAGCATCGGTGCCAGACTTGGCAATTGCTGAGTGCTGGAAGAAGCGCTTTCTGCGGCGCTGGCCGTCATCGGGCCCATCGCCATACCAATACTGAATGCCAATGCGCTCAGAACTAATGCGGTTTTTTTCATCTGTGTGTCTCTTATAAAAGTCGTTCAGAAAATATTAGGGTCTTTGTGCATAATCAGAACCTATTAATACCGCTAAGTTCCGGCGCAGGTTATTGGTAATAGTAAACAAATATTGTCCGTCTTTACAAAACTCGAAATAGATCCTGCGCCGCCAGGCAAAATGCTTAAAATAATATTTATTAGCTGAATGAATTATTCCGCTGCCATTAATCGTCGGTATTCGTCATAGGCATAAAGGTCGGTCATGCCGCTGATATAATCCTGCAGTAAACGCGCACGGAAATAATACTCGCGGATCGCCAACTGCTCTGATGACAGATGCTGCAGGCCCTCAATCGCTTCGATATAGGCCAACCGATGTTTGGTTGAAAGCTTATGAAACAGACGCGTTTCGATCGGATAGGCACGATGGCTGTCTTCCTGCACCAGCAGGGTAAAGTCCGCCAGCGGCATCGCCAACAGTGGGCTGTATATATCCAGCAGGCCGCTGATAACCCGGTAGCCCTGCAGCTCAAGCTGTTCCACTTCCGGGTGATTGAACACGTGTTTGAATGCGACATTTTTGAAGATTTTCAGCAATTTGTAAGCCGGGCTGGAGTCCTCCAGCAGCGCCTGATTAAAGTTTCCCTGATAGACCGCCTCCAGGTTATCAATAAAACGCTGCGCCGCATGCGGGACCAACCGCGCCACGGTAAATACCCGTAAATACATGAAGAACTGATCTTCACTACTGCGCCGCGCGCCACCGCGATCGATTTTACGAAATGCGCTGGCCACGGTTTTATCAAACAAATCACCCGGCGTAACCTCGCCCCATTCCTGAGTTAAATGCTGGTAAAGCTGCTCGACGGTGAAAATATTTTTTTCCACCGCATCTTCCAAATCGGCCACGCAGTACGAAATATCATCAGCCGCCTCCATAATATAGGTCAATGGGAAGCGGTCGAACTCGCCCATATTCAACTCGCGACGCAGTCGATCGACAAACGCCTCTTCTGCCAGATAAAAGCCCGGTTTTTTCATCAGGTAGTTATGGCTGGCAGGAATAGCGCTGGCCCAATAGGCCGGGCGGGTATATTTCAGGATACAGCCCACCTGCGCGTAGGTCAGGTTAAGCTTCAGCAGCGTGTGCACCAACCGGATAGCCTGGGCATTGCCTTCAAAATGGCTGAGATCCTGACGGATACGGCTACGCAGGCGGTTAAGATCGCTCTCGCCTTCATGCAGCCGCAGTGCACTGACCTGGCAACGATCGTTGCTGGCCGGCTCGCTGCCACAGCTGGCGGGATCGAGGCGCTGGGAAAACCAGTTGTTGATCGCCGACTCGCCAAAGTGCCCGAAAGGCGGGTTGCCGATGTCATGCATCAGGCAGGCCATCTCGACAATGCTCTCAAAGGGATCCAGCAGTTTGGTCAGGCCGAGTTCGTCGACTCGCCCGTCTTGTTTAAAACGATTGAGGATCTCTTTGGCGATATGCCTTCCGACCTGTTGCACCTCCATCGAGTGCGTCAGGCGACTGCGCACCGCGGCATTACGCTCGAGAGGAAACACCTGGGTTTTTTGCTGCAGACGGCGAATGGCGGCGGAATTGACTATGCGTCCGCGATCGCTCTCGAACTGCCGGACAATGTCGTACTCTTCCTCAGCTTCAATTGGCTTGCTGAATGGCCGCTGGAAGCTGATTTTCTGCTTAAAGTCGATCCCGGACATCTGTTTCTCCGCCGTTGCACCCTGCCTCCGTGATAACAATTCCCGGCGGCATATGCAACGGATTATCTCTCTATGAGAGCCATGATAGACTATGGCGAAATTCCCACAGCCAATCAGTGAGTGTTATTTATGAAAGTAGGCATCATCGGCGCAATGGAGCAGGAAGTCACCCTGCTGCGCGATCAAATTGAAAACCGTCAAACCCTTCAACGCGCGGGCTGTGAAATCTACACCGGCCAAATCGGTGGCGTTGACGTGGCGCTGCTCAAATCCGGCATCGGTAAAGTTTCTGCCGCAATGGGCACCACCCTGCTGCTGGAACACTGCAAGCCGGATCTGGTGATCAATACCGGTTCCGCCGGTGGCCTGGCCAGCACGCTGAAGGTAGGCGATATCGTGGTATCTGAAGAAGTGCGCTATCACGATGCCGACGTGACCGCCTTTGGTTACGAGCCAGGCCAGATGGCCGGCTGCCCGGCGGCATTTGTGGCCGACGACGCGCTGATTGCCCTGGCGGAAGACTGTATCAAACAGCTGGGCTTGAACGCGGTGCGCGGTCTGATCTGCAGCGGTGATGCATTCATTAATGGTGCCGAGCCACTGGCACGCATCCGCGCTACCTTCCCAAGCGTGGCAGCGGTGGAAATGGAAGCAGCGGCAGTCGGGCACGTCTGCCACCTGTTCGGTACGCCGTTTGTGGTAGTGCGCGCTATCTCTGACGTTGCCGACAGCGAATCGCACATGAGTTTTGAAGAGTTCCTTACCGTGGCGGCCAAGCAATCTACGCTGATGGTCAACGCCATGCTACAAACCCTGGCTAAGCGCGGTTGATGTGACGCGACGCTTTTCAGCCCTGCTGTGGCTGCTGGCATTAGGGATGGCGCTGCCTGTCGGCGCCGCCCAACGGGTGATCAGCCTGGCACCCAACACCACCGAGCTGGCCTATGCTGCCGGTATGGGCGATACCCTGCTGGCAGTGAGCGCTTATTCCGACTATCCCCCGGCGGCCAAGAAGCTCGAGCAAGTCGCCTCCTGGCAAGGCATCAACCTGGAGCGGGTGCTGGCGCTGAAGCCGGATCTGATCCTGGCCTGGCGCGGCGGCAATCCGCAACGGGTGCTGGATCAGCTCGCCGCTTTTGGTATCCCGATCTTTTATGCCGATGCCACCACCATCGATGACATCGCGCAGCGGCTGGATGACCTGGCGCAATACAGCCCGCATCCTGAACAAGCACACCAGGCAGCGGAGGCGATCCGTCAGCAAATTGCCGCGCTGAAAGCAAAATATCCCCATAGCCAACCGCGACGGGTGTTGCTGCAATTCGGCACCCAGCCGCTGTTCACCAGTTCCGGAGCCACCTTGCAAAGTCAGGTGCTGTCACTGTGTGGCGCTGAGAACATCTTTGCCGACAGCCGCATGCCGTGGCCGCAAATCAGCCGCGAACAGGTACTGGCTCGCCAACCACAGGCCATCGTCATTACCGGTGACCAAAAAGAAATCGCCAGCGTGAAAGCCTTCTGGGCTCCGCAATTAGAAGTGCCGGTACTGGCAGTGAATGGGGACTGGTTCAACCGCGCCGGTCCGCGCATCATGCTGGCGGCGCAGCAACTGTGCAGTCAACTGGCGGAGATTCATTAATGCTGGTGTTTTGGCTGGATATTCTCGGCACTGCGGTTTTCGCCATCTCCGGGGTATTGCTGGCGGGCAAGCTACGGATGGATCCGTTCGGCGTGCTGGTGCTGGGCGTGGTCACGGCGGTCGGCGGCGGTACAATTCGCGATATGGCACTAGCCAACGGGCCGGTATTTTGGGTGAAGGATCCCACCGATCTGGTGGTCGCCATGATCACCTGCGTGCTGACGCTGCTGCTGGTACGCCAGCCGCGCCGCCTGCCCAAGTGGATCTTGCCGGTACTGGACGCCGTTGGGCTGGCGGTATTCGTCGGCATTGGGGTCAATAAAGCCTTCGCTGCCGACGCCAGTCCGCTGGTGGCAATCTGCATGGGAGTGATCACCGGGGTGGGTGGCGGTATTATCCGCGACGTCCTGGCGCGAGAGATTCCGATGATCCTGAGAACCGAAATTTACGCCACCGCCTGCATCATCGGCGGCATTGTGCATGCTACGGCCTATGCGACCTTCGGTATGCCGCTGCAACAGGCAATGATGCTCGGCATGGGCATCACGCTGGCGATCCGCCTGGCGGCCATTCGCTGGCACCTGAAACTTCCCGCCTTTATCCTCGAACGCTAACTCCTCCGCCTGTCTCTACGGGCGGAGTCTTATCTGCCCGTCACATTTCAAAACAGAATTTTCGACTAATTAATGAGCAAAGTGTTATTATCAACGCCTGAAAAGCTCAGGGAAAACAATGTAATAAACTTTTTAACCCCAGGTTAATTATTATCCCACCCTGTTAAATCTTATTAACTTTTTGCCGATAAGCCATTATGTGATTGCTTACGGATGGCTATTCCCCAAATGATGAAAAACATTCTCTTTTTATTCAGTGTAATACTGTTCAGTCCTTTCGTTTACGCCGGTGCCACCAGCGGACAAATCGGTGTCAGCCTGACTATTACCCCAAAGTGCAGCGTGCATATCGATGACTCGGTGCCTCAGGTAAAGTGCGGTGCAACCGATAATCAGCCTAAAGTCACCCGCAGCCGGTTGCTGGCCGAAGGTGAAAACGAGCCTAATCAGGAACTGGTCACCGTGGAATGGTAGCAATAAAAAAACCCGCAAACCGGTGAGGTTGGCGGGTTTAATACTACGGCAGGCAGGATCAGACGCTGAACGAAGACCCGCAGCCGCAGGTGGTTTTGGCGTTCGGGTTGGTCACCACGAAGCGTGAGCCTTCCAGCCCTTCGGTGTAATCGACCGAGCCGCCGACCAGGTATTGCAGGCTCATTGGGTCAACCACCAGCGCAACACCCTGCTTCTCGATGGTCATGTCGCCATCGTTGACCTTATCGTCAAAAGTGAAGCCGTACTGGAATCCGCTGCAGCCGCCACCGGTAATATAAACCCGCAACTTCAGATCCGGATTTTCTTCATCAGCAATCAGGACTTTAACCTTGCTTGCTGCTGCCTCGGTAAATTGCAGGGGCAGTGCTGTTTCATCACTCATACTCTTTACTCCCAACATTGTTCTGCATCAGGCCGCTACAATGGCGACCGGATTAATGTTATTGATTATCTAATACCTGAGTGTTGCGTTCAAGTATTCACCGCATTTGTTGTATCTTCTTTACCTGTTTTATCTGCCGCTTCGCGCGCCTGCCGTGCTTCCTGCCGCTGTAAGGTTCGGGCCAATATGGAGGAATACAACGGCTTACCTCCAAGGAACTGTGCCACCAGGGTAGCGCCCAGGCAGGTAATAATCATTGGCAGTATCAGCTGGTAGTTATCGGTCATTTCCAACACCAGCACGATGCCGGTCAGGGGCGCACGCACCGTGGCAGCAAACAGGGCACCCATGCCGGCAATGGCAAAGGTACCGGCCTCGATGCCGTACGCGGGGAACAAATGGGCACCGGCCAGACCAAAGGCGGTACCAAACAGCGTGCCCAACGCCAGCATTGGCGCAAAAATCCCGCCCGGTGCGCCGGAGCCGAAACATAACAGCGTGGTGATCACCCGGGTAATAAAAATAAACATCAGCATGCCGACGCTATAGTTACCGGCAGCGGCGATCGGGATCAGCCCAAACCCCCCGCCTGCGGCTTCCGGCTGGATCAGCCCCAAAATGCCGCAGATACCGCCGAGCAAACCGCCTATCAGCAAAACCTTGCGCATTTTGCCGCCGTGCAGACGAGCGAACATGTCCTGGGTACGGAAAATCAGCGCGTTGAACATGACCCCCACCGCACCAAAGATCGCCCCGAGCACCAGATACAGCCAAAGGGTATTAATCGGTGCCGAAGAAAGCTTGCCCACCGCAATCACCGACCCTTCACCGTTGAACAGCTGGAACACCACGCTCGACATAATGACGCCGATAAACACCGCTTTAATTGAGATCAGGTTATAGCGGAACTGCGGACGCATCTCTTCAATGATAAACAGAATGCCTGCCAACGGCGCATTAAAGGCGGCGGAAAGGCCGGCTGCCGCACCGGTAGCCAACAACGAATGGCGCGCCTCTGCGCCGCGCAGGCGGAAAATATCCAGCACCATGCGCCCGACGTTGCCGCCCATTTGCACCGTAGGCCCTTCGCGGCCCAGCACCATGCCCGCCCCCAGCGTCCCCATGCCACCGATAAACTTCACCGGGATCACTCGCCACCAGCGCACCGGGCGCAGCTCTTCCAGCGCTCCTTCGATCTCCGGGATACCCGAGCCACCTGCCTCCGGGGCAAAGCGGTGTACCAGGTAGTATCCCAATACTGCCAGTAAGGCGGAAAGAATAAAGGCCAGCGGCCAAACCAGGATCCAATAATCGGCGACCTGTGCCAGCCCGGATAAACGCTGCTGCTGCACCCAATCTACCGCTTTATCGAACGCCACGCCGAGCAAACCCGCCAGGGCTCCCACCACTGCCGCCATGAGCAGGATCACCACCGGCGTTTTATCACGGCGCATAAGCTGACGTACCGCATCACTGCGTTTCAGGCGTGGGGCCCGCGCTAGCGGCGGCTGTTGCTGTAATTCAGTCATAATGGGTTATTCATTAATGGAATTAAATGTAATACAAATAGGTCAGCCGATTATTCTAGCCTACCTGCCAACTGACCGCCCCTCAAAATAGGTATCTGTCTGTGATCGTTTCATATCGACGAACACTTCACTAGAATAGCGCGGTCAAATCATTCAAACAGAATCCAGGAGCCGATTTATGAGCTTACACAGCAAGTCCGAAAGTCTGTATGCCCAGGCAAAACAGGTAATCCCAGGCGGGGTTAACTCTCCGGTGCGTGCATTCAACGGCGTTGGCGGTGTGCCACTGTTTATCGAACGAGCGGACGGGGCTTACCTGTTCGACGTCGACGGCAAAGCCTATATCGACTACGTCGGTTCCTGGGGCCCAATGGTACTGGGGCACAACCACCCGGCGATCCGCGACGCGGTCATTGAAGCGGCACAGCGCGGTCTGAGCTTTGGCGCCCCTACCGAAATGGAAGTCAAAATGGCGGAACTGGTCACCGAACTGGTGCCGACCATGGATATGGTACGCATGGTGAACTCGGGGACCGAAGCCACCATGAGTGCCATTCGCCTGGCGCGCGGCTATACCAACCGCGATAAAATCATCAAGTTTGAGGGCTGCTACCACGGCCACGCCGACTGCCTGCTGGTGAAAGCCGGCTCCGGCGCGCTCACTCTGGGCCAGCCAAACTCGCCGGGCGTACCGGCCGACTTCGCCAAGCACACCCTGACCTGCACCTTTAACGATCTGGACTCGGTACGCACCGCATTCGAGCAGTACCCTTCCGAGATCGCCTGCATCATCGTCGAACCGGTCGCCGGTAACATGAACTGCGTACCACCGCTGCCGGAATTCCTGCCGGGCCTGCGCGCGCTGTGCGACAAGTACGGTGCGTTGCTGATTATCGATGAAGTCATGACCGGCTTCCGCGTGGCGCTGGCCGGAGCACAGGCCTATTACGATGTGGTGCCTGATCTCACCTGCCTGGGTAAAATCATCGGTGGCGGCATGCCTGTCGGCGCGTTTGGCGGCCGTCGTGAAGTGATGGCCGCGCTGGCCCCTACCGGCCCGGTCTATCAGGCGGGCACGCTGTCCGGTAACCCGATTGCGATGGCGGCCGGCTTTGCCTGCCTGACCGAAGTTTCGCAGGTGGGTGTCCACCAGACGCTGACCGAACTGACCGATATGCTGGCCAGCGGCCTGCTGCACGCGGCTAAAGAAGAAAACATCGCACTGGTGGTGAACCACGTTGGCGGTATGTTCGGCCTGTTCTTTACCGATGCGCCGTCAGTCACCAGCTATCAGGACGTGATGCAGTGCGATGTAGAGCGCTTTAAGCGTTTCTTCCATCTGATGCTGGAGGAAGGGGTTTATCTGGCACCTTCGGCCTTCGAGGCCGGCTTTATGTCCATTGCTCACAGCAAAGAAGACATTCAGCGCACTATCGATGCCGCGCGTCGCTGCTTCGCCAAGCTGTAAGTTTTGGCTAGCCAATAAAAACGGGCGCTAAGCGCCCGTTTTTATTTTCAAACTTTGCCGTCAGAGCAAAGTGCCGTAAATCGTCAGCAGCGCCACCACCACCACGATAATCATCGTCACCTTACGTGCCAGGGTTACCGCCGCCCGCGGGGTCTGCACCGGGTCCATATGGGGGTCACGTGCCAGTGAGAACTGCGCCAGTCGCGTCAGCACCTGATACTGCGAAGAATGGAGATCGCCTAGCGACGCAAACCATGCCGGCAGCGCTCTCTCACCATGTCCAAACAGGGCATAAGCCACACCGGCCAGACGCACCGGGATCCAGTCCAGCCAGTTCAACAGATGATCGATACCCGACTGCGAACGCTCCAGCGGGGTATTATGGCGCGCCAACCAGGTCTGGTAAGCACGCAGGAAAGAGTAGCCTGCCAGCGCGATCGGCCCGTAAGGCCCACAGACCACGAACCAGAACAGCGGTGCCAGATAATAACGAAAGTTAATCCACAGCAACGCATTTTGCAATTCACGCAGGCGCAGCTCTTCACTGCAATCCACCGGCAAACCGTGGATCAGTGCCAGTTCCTCCGCCATCTGGTCGCTGGCATGAACATCCCCCTGCCGCGCCGCTTTCAGATAGGCACGATAGTGTTTGCGCTTGATGCCCGCACCCACACACAGCAAATCAATAACGATCCACAGCAACAGCGTCACTACGCCGAAAAACAGCCCTTGAGCCAGCCACAGAATGCCCCCAACCACCACCATCCAGGCCAGGGTCATCAGCAACGTCTGCGCCAGCGAGAACCGGTGTAACCGATGAAAAACCACCTCCAGGCGATGGTCCAACTGCCAATGCTCACCCAGCTTGAACAAACGTTCCCACGCCAGAACCAGTAACAGCGTAAACAGCGTCATTAGCGACTCCTCTCCCTTTCCATTGTTCCAAGCATAGCGTCATCGGGCTTGCCGGGTTGTTCCAGAGATGCCAGATTAAACCCCGACCAAATATCTACCCTGGATCGGATTAATGCCAGATTAGCGGCGCAACCACCGCGCTGCGGTGGTACAGATTGTTAACAAGCCTCATTCCGTTACAGAACGTGTAGAGATCGAAAAACAAATAACCAGAAAAATCAATTTATTGATTTTTGGCTGATCACCACAAAGCAGGAAAAACCACGTTTTTTCCTGCTTTGTCAGCAATCGAAACCACCGCGCTGCAGTGGTACTTATCATGGCAACAGAGTAGCATGTTCCCCCTACGATCTTACCGTCCATTTCGGAGTTTTCTATGCCGACACGCCGCTACAGTGCTGACAGTCGCCGCACCGAGCTTCTTGAACGAATTGAAAGCGATATCCCCTATGCCGTTGCCCAGGCGCTGCGTGAAGACCTGGGTGGTGAAGTCAATGCCGAACGCGATATTACCGCGCAATTATTACCGGCCGACACCCAAGCCGAAGCCACCATTATTACCCGCGAGCCCGGCATCTTCTGCGGCCAGCGCTGGCTGAATGAAGTCTTCATTCAACTGGGTAACCAGGTGAAAGTGGAATGGCAGGTGGAAGACGGCGATAGCCTGGTTCCAGACCAGCCACTCTGCAAACTGACCGGCCCGGCGCGGATATTGTTGACCGGTGAGCGCACCGCACTGAATTTTGTCCAGATGCTTTCCGGCGTAGCGACCGAAGTCAGCCGCTACGTGGCGCTGTTACAGGGCACGCAAACCCGCCTGCTGGACACCCGCAAGACCCTGCCAGGGCTGCGCACCGCGCTGAAATATGCCGTGCTGTGCGGCGGCGGCAGTAACCATCGTCTGGGGCTTTCCGATGCCTTCCTGATCAAGGAAAATCACATCATTGCCTCCGGCTCAATTAAAAAGGCGGTCGAGAAGGCATTCTGGCTGCATGCCGACGTGCCGGTCGAGGTGGAAGTCGAATCGCTGGACGAACTGCAGCAGGCATTGGATGCCGGTGCCGACATCATCATGCTGGATAATTTCAGCGTTGAGATGATGCGTAGCGCCGTGGCGCAAACTCAGGGGCGTGCCCAACTGGAAGTTTCAGGTAACGTGACCAGTGAAACCCTGCGCACCTTCGCCGAAACCGGCGTGGACTACATCTCTGTTGGTGCCCTGACCAAACACGTGACCGCGCTCGATCTGTCAATGCGCTTTAAATAAACTCCGTCATCCCTGCCTCCCTGTCTATCAGGGAGGTATTTTCTCGTCAGAATTGCGAAGCCCGCCCCATCCTTTTTCCTTCTGTTGCAATGCTGATAAATTGCTGTGGAACTGCGCCCCAAAACAGCCATAACCCGCTCGAAGCCCACGCCCTGTACGCTTACCTTTGCTTCCACATTCACACGGAGGCAACAACAGATGGAAACACAGCGCGGTTTTACCCTGATTGAACTGATGGTGGTGATCGCCATTATCGCCATCCTGAGCGCCATAGGCATTCCCGCCTACCAGCGCTATATCCAAAAAGCAGCGATGACCGACATGCTGCAAACCATGACACCGTACAAGCTGGCCGTTGAGCTATGCGTGCTCGACAGCGGTGCGCCCACTGGCTGTAATGCCGGCAGCAAAGGTATCCCTGCCGGTGACGCCTCACGTTACGTCAGCGCGGTTCAGGTAGACCAAGGGGTGATCTCATTGACCGGTACGCAAACGCTGCAAGGGCTGACGGTCGCTCTGACCCCGACCCAAAACGCCAGCGGACTGACACGCTGGACACGTCAGTGCACCAGCAGCAACGCCAATCTGCAGGAAACCTGTCAGGAAGTTTTCCGTTTTGACACTACCGCCACGGCGCCAACGCCATGAGTACGGCAATCAGCGACGAAATCCATGCATTGTGCCGGCGTTACCAGGCGCTGGCGCTCAGCGAAGATCAGTACTGCCTGAATGTGGCTCTGACAGCGGAGGCGCCACAGGCGCTGCTGTCGGCGCTGCGTTTCGCCACCGGCAAGCGTATTCATCTGGAACAGTGGCCGGCAGCCCGGCTGGAAATGGAACTGAACCAACGGCAAATACAAGGCGATCGACTCCCGCAAGCAGCGCCGGAGACACAGCCTGACGCGGCCTCGTTAAACGACGACAGTGACGCCCCCGTTGTGCAGTTTATCAATCAGACGCTGCGTATCGCCATTCAACGGCGTGCCTCGGATATTCATTTCGAGCCTTACCAACAGACGCTGCGTATCCGGCTACGTATCGATGGGGTACTGCAGGCGATAACCTCACCGCCGTTCACGCTCGCCGCCCGTCTCACCGCCCGACTGAAGATCATGGGGCAATTGGACATTGCTGAACGTCGCCTACCGCAGGATGGCCAGCTCAGCGTGCAATTGGATAACGCCAGTTACTCAATGCGCATCGCCACTCTGCCCACACTGCACGGCGAAAAAGTGGTGCTGCGAGTCCTGCAAACCGAACGCCAGGAGCTGCCGCTGGATCGGCTGGGAATGGATCCGGCGGCATTGGCGGAGTTTGCCGCGGCATTATCCTGCCCACAGGGTATGATCCTGGTCACCGGCCCGACCGGTAGCGGTAAAACCGTCACCCTGTACAGCGGCCTGCGCCAGTTGAATGATGCGCAAAGTAATTTATGCAGCGTAGAGGATCCGATCGAGATCCCGCTGTTCGGCGTTAACCAGACGCAAATTAATGCCAAAACCGATCTGGATTTTTCCCGCGTTTTACGCGCCTTGCTGCGACAAGATCCGGACGTGATCATGATCGGTGAAATCCGCGACAGGGAAACGGCAGAGATAGCGGTTAAAGCCGCGCAAACCGGTCATCTGGTGTTGTCCACATTACACACCAACTCCACCAGCGAAACCCTGACGCGCCTGACCCATATGGGTATTCCCGGCTATCTGATTGCCGCCTGCCTGAAGCTGGTGATCGCCCAGCGGCTGGTGCGCAAACTTTGCAGCCACTGCCGCTATCAGCAAAGCCAAGCGGTTCGGTTCCCCGCCGCAATTTGGGCTATACCCTTGTTGCCCTGGCAAGCCGACGGCTGCGAGCACTGCTTTGGCGGCTACTACGGCCGCATTGGGGTGTATGAATTGCTCACGATCACCCCAGAGGTGCAGGCCGGTCTGTTACAGGGCGCAGCTCCTGGTCAACTGGCGGACATCGCCCAACAGCAAGGGCAGACAACGCTGCTGCAAGCCGGGTTAACACTGGTTTCGCAAGGTATCACCTCGCTGGAAGAGGTGTATCGCATTGTCGGTATCATTGCCAGTGAGGAGGCACCGTGAAAGCGCTGCGCCTTTTCCTCTGGCAGGCGGTTGATCCACAGGGCCAACTGCGCGAGGGCGAGCTGATGAGCAGCGAAAAAAATTTGGTCAGCCACTGGCTGATTGAACAAGGGCTACAGCCCTGCCAGATTAACCGCGGGAAACGTATTGCTCCCAGTCAGTGGCGCGGGGAACCCTTAATCGAGTTCACCCGTCAACTTGCCACCTTGCTGCAGGCCGGGCTGCCGCTGGTCAGCGGGTTGGAATTGCTGGCGACAGAACACCCGTCTACCGCCTGGCGCTGCCTGCTGCGAGACATCAGCGAACAGGTGCGACAAGGCCAACCCTTTTCCGAGGTTATCGCCGGACAACATGCCATCTTTCCTCTGATCTACCGCCAGTTGATCGCCATTGGGGAACTGACTGGTCACCTGGATGAGTGCTGTCGACAACTGGCCCAACAACAGGAAGCGCAGCAAAAATTGCAAAAGAAAGTGGTTAAGGCGCTGCGTTATCCCTTGTTTATCTGCGCAGTCGCGCTGTTGGTGAGCATTCTGATGTTGGTGATGGTGCTGCCGGAATTTGCCGGCGTCTATCAGTCCTTCAATGCGCCACTACCCTGGTTTACTCAGGGGCTGCTTAATCTTTCCAACGGGTTAATCCACAGCGGCCCCTGGCTGGCGCTGGCTCTGGGCTGCACGATATTGGCTTATTTTCGAAGACTGCATCCGCAGCCACACTGGCGCAGACGCGAACAGGCAGTATTACTGCGCCTGCCGTTGATTGCCCAGCTGATCAAAGGCGGTTGCCTGAGCCAAATATTCCGCATTCTGGCCATGACCCAACAGGCCGGGCTCACGCTGGTGGAAGGATTGAACGCCGCAGCGCTGTCGGTGGACAACCTGTTTTACCGCCAGGCGATGGAGAAAGTGCAGCAACAAATAGCGCAGGGCCAGACTTTCCACAGCGCGTTGGGGGAGCAGGCACTTTTCCCCGCGCTTTGTCAGCAGTTAGTCCGGGTGGGCGAAGAATCAGGTTCGTTAGATACGCTATTGGGCAAACTGGCGCTGTGGCATGAACAGCAAACTTTTGAGTTGGCTGATACGCTGGCGCAAACGCTGGAACCGATCTTGATGCTGGTGGTGGGCGGGATCGTCGGCACGCTGGTGATCGCCATGTATTTGCCGATATTCCAGTTGGGGAATGTTTTGGGATAACGCTGGAGAACCCTGGGCACAGCATCAATAAGCTGCACCCGAGGTTTGGTCAGGCTAAATCAGTTACTGCCGAACACGCGGTTTTCCTGCTCCGCTACGCGGATGAAGGTGGTGCGTTTAGTCAGCTCTTTCAAACGCTCTGCACCGACATAAGTACAGGCGGAGCGCAGGCCACCCAGGATGTCACGGACGGTAAACTCAACCTCGCCACGCAATGGCAGTTTGACGGTTTTGCCTTCAGCCGCACGGTACTGGGCAACACCACCGACGTGGCGTTTCATCGCCGACTCGGAACTCATACCGTAGAACAGCATGAATTTCTCGCCGTTTTCTTCCACTACGGTGCCTTCACACTCGTCATGACCGGCCAGCATGCCACCCAACATGACAAAATCTGCGCCGCCACCAAAGGCTTTCGCTACATCACCCGGCACCGAACAACCGCCATCACTGACGATCTGACCGCCAAGGCCGTGTGCCGCATCGGCGCACTCGATCACCGCAGACAGCTGCGGGTAACCTACGCCGGTTTTCACTCGAGTGGTGCAGACTGACCCAGGACCAATACCCACTTTGACGATATCGGCACCGGACAGGATCAACTCTTCTACCATTTCACCAGTGACTACGTTACCGGCACAGATTACGTGGTTCGGACAGGCTTCACGCGCTTTCTGCAAGAAGGCGACAAAATGCTCTGAGTAACCGTTGGCGACGTCGATGCAGATAAACTTCAACCCCGGCGACAGGGCCAGAATTTGCTGCATCTTCACAAAATCAGCTTCTGAAGTGCCGGTTGAGACCATAACGTGGCGCAGCACCGATGCCGGTACGCGCTGCACAAATGCGGCCCATTGTTCAAGGGTGTAGTGTTTGTGTACGGCGGTGAGTACGTCGAAGGAAGCCAGGGCCTCTGCCATGCTGAAGGTACCGACCGAGTCCATGTTGGCGGCGATAATCGGCACGCCGGACCAGCTCAAGCCAGAATGTTTGAAGGTAAACTGGCGCTCCAGTTCAACTTCTGAACGGCTTTTCAGCGTGGAGCGCTTAGGGCGAATCAGCACATCTTTAAAGCCTAACTTCAAATCTTCTTCAATACGCATGACTTATGATTTCCTGGTTTATGGCGACGGATCGCAGGGTTGTGATCGAACGTTGTTTGTGCCAGTTCCAGTGACGCTATCATACTCGCTAAAAATCGCCGGACAAGACTGCGAATTCTCCTTTATTTACGCTACAATCCGACAAATTTACCTGCGAATGCGCAGTGTGACCGCCCGCTCATTTTCTCTTTCCGACTGCGTTTTTTATCACCGGACAGCGCAAGCTGCCAGACAAGCGCTGCCTGCTGACTTGCACTTCTGCGCGATCGCTTTATGATTCGTCTATTATTTTTTTATGAACATCAGGTGTATTCCCTACCATGGCCTACATTGTTGCGTTGACAGGGGGTATCGGCAGCGGTAAGTCGACCGTGGCAGACGCCTTTGCCCGCCATGGCGTGACTGTGGTCGATGCAGACGTTATCGCCCGGCAAGTTGTCGAGCCTGGCACCCCAGCGTTGGCGGCTATCGCCAAACGTTTTGGTAATGAAATGTTGCAGCCTGATGGCACGTTAAACCGCGCCGCACTCCGTCAGCGTATCTTCAGTAACGCTGATGAAAAGAGCTGGCTGAACCAACTGCTGCACCCGCTGATTCATCAGGAAACCCAACGCCAACTGGCGCAAGTGACCAGTCCTTATGCACTGTGGGTGGTTCCCTTGTTGGTTGAAAACAACCTGCAGGCACGCGCCGATCGCGTCCTGGTGGTCGACGTTGACGGTGAAACTCAGTTGGCCAGAACCATCGCCCGCGACGGCATCAGCCGTCAGCAGGCACAGAACATACTGTCCGCGCAGGTCACGCGTGAGCAGCGCCTGGCCGCTGCAGATGACATAATTGATAATAGCGGCACCGCTCAGGGGATAGAGCCATTGGTTGCCGCACTGCATCGCCGTTACCTTGAGCTGGCGGCATCAGCGACCCGACAGGATGAAACTGAATGAGTGATGTTTCCCCAAGCGTTCTTTTTGAACACCCGTTGAATGAAAAAATGCGCACCTGGTTGCGTATGGAGTTTTTACTGCAGCAATTGCACGGCCAGCGGGCATTGAGCGAAACCGCCATCGCCCTGACCTTCTTCCGTACCGTCGCCGATCTGCTCGACGTGCTGGAACGCGGCGAAGTGCGCACAGAGTTACTGAAAGAGCTGGAACGGCAACAGCAAAAGCTGTTGGCCTGGGCCGATGTGCCAGGTGTCGATATGTCGCTGGTAGATCAGTTGCGTAGCCAGTTGAAACAGCGCGGGTCAGCATTGATGTCTGCTCCGCGTCTTGGCCAGTCGCTGCGTGAAGATCGGCTGATCAGCCTGGTGCGTCAACGCCTGAGCATCCCCGGCGGGTGTTGCAGTTTTGACTTGCCGACGCTGCACATGTGGATGCATGCGCCCCAGCAAGAACGGGATGATGACGTAGCCAAATGGCAGCAAACGCTGGAGCCATTGAACCAGGCGCTGACCATGGTGCTGGACCTGATCCGCCAGTCCGGGCAGTTTCGCAATCAGATCAGTTTGAACGGTTTCTTCCAGGATAACGCAGAAGGCGCCGATCTGTTGCGCTTGCGCATCAATCTGGCACACCAACTTTATCCGCAGATTTCCGGCCATAAGACGCGCTATGCGATCCGCTTCCTGCCGCTGGACAGTGAGCTTGGCGTGGTGCCGGAACGATTAACCTTTGAGTTGGCCTGTTGCTAACCCAATGACATAAAAACCTTTCACCTGTTGGAAGGGAGTAAGGAACAGATATGACGACCGTAGTGAAATGCCCAACCTGTGGCAAAGGTGTAGTTTGGGGTGAAGTGAGCCCGTTCCGTCCGTTTTGCAGCAAACGCTGTCAGTTAATCGATTTGGGCGAGTGGGCCGATGAAGAGAAGCGCATTCCCAGCAACAGCGATCTGTCGGAAAGCGAAGAATGGAGTGAAGAGGACGATCGCTGATCTCCTCTGTAGCCCGGCTTACGCCGGGCCTTTTGCCTGACTACTGTGCAGCGTTCGCCTGTGCCACCAGCAGCTTGATAATACTAACATTGGCCTCCGGGAATTCCTCTTCCCGTAAATCAGCCTGTTTCACCCAGCGCATTGGCTGACCTTCACGGCCAAAGGGTTCGCCCGCCCAACCTTCCACCAGATAAAAATTCAGCGTCACGATACGATCGCTAAAACGGTGCTCAAGCACTTCCAGTAACTCTGCACGCTCGGTTTCAATACCGGTTTCTTCCTGCAACTCACGGCTAAGTGCCTGCTCCGGTGTCTCGCCCGGCTCAATCTTGCCGCCAGGGAACTCCCAGAAACCAGCCATATGCGAATCGGCGGCGCGTCGGGTAATAAAGATTTCCTGCTGGGCGTTTCGAATGATGCCAACGGCGATGTTCAGATGTTTCATCGCATCCTCCTGATTGATCCATCGGGGCACGGGCTTCACCCCAAAAAAACAGGGGCTCAGCACGCTGAACCCCTGGGTTTTATTGATTAAACATTGCCGGGCTTAGTTCTGCAGACGGCCGTGGCACTGTTTGTATTTTTTACCGGAACCGCATGGGCAAGGATCGTTACGCCCTACTTTGCGTTCTGCCGTTGCCGGCGCATTCGGATCTTCGGTAACCAGCGCATTTTCTTCATAGTGGCTCAGCTGTTGCTGCTTGGCCAGGCGCTCGGCTTCTTCACGACGCTGCAGCTCCAGCGCTTCAACCTCTTCCGGCATCCGCACCTGTACCTTGCTCAGTACGCTGATCACTTCATGCTTCAGCGATTCCAGCATGGTGGCAAACATGTTGAAGGACTCGCGCTTGTACTCCTGCTTAGGATCTTTCTGCGCATAACCACGCAGATGGATGCCCTGACGCAGGTAGTCCATCGCCGCCAGATGCTCTTTCCACAGGGAATCCAATGTCTGCAGCATCACGCCTTTCTCGAAGTTGCGCATCATCTCGACGCCAACCACTTCTTCTTTACGCTGGTACTCTTCTTTAGCCTTTTCCAGAATACGCTCACGCAGAGTTTCTTCGTGCAGCTCAGGCTCTTTGTCCAGCCATTCGGCGATTGGCATATCCAGATCGAAGTCGTTTTTCAGGCGCTCTGTCAGCCCCTGAATATCCCACTCTTCTTCCAGCGACTGTGGCTGAATGTAGCCGTCGATAGTGGTCTTGAACACGTCTTCACGGATGCTGGTGATGGTTTCGCTAACGTCAGACACGTCCAACAGTTCGTTACGCTGGCTGTAGATAGCGCGACGTTGATCGTTGGCCACGTCATCGTATTCCAGCAGTTGCTTACGAATGTCAAAGTTGCGGCTTTCCACTTTGCGCTGTGCATTGGCAATCGCCTTGGTGACCCACGGGTGCTCAATGGCCTCACCTTCTTTCATGCCCAATTTACGCATCATGCTGGAAACGCGATCCGAGGCGAAAATACGCATCAGGGCATCTTCCATCGACAGGTAGAAGCGGGATGAACCGGCGTCACCCTGACGACCTGAACGGCCACGCAGCTGGTTATCGATACGGCGTGATTCATGGCGCTCGGTACCAATGATGTGCAGACCACCTGCGGCCAGTACCGCATCATGGCGGATTTTCCAGGCTGCCTTAATTTCGGCAATTTGCTCTTCAGTCGGATCTTCCAACTGTTCAATCTCGGCCTGCCAGCTGCCGCCCAGCACGATATCGGTACCACGACCCGCCATGTTGGTGGCGATAGTGACCGCACGGCTTTGGCCTGCCTGAGCTACGATGTCCGCTTCCATGGCGTGGAATTTGGCGTTCAGTACCTTATGCTCGATGCCGGCTTTGGTCAGCTCGCGAGAAACCACTTCGGATTTTTCAATCGAGATAGTCCCCACCAACACCGGTTGCCCGTTGACGGTACGTTCACGGATATCTTCAATGATGGCACCAATCTTCTCCAGCTCGGTCATGTAGACCAGATCCGGCATGTCCTTACGGATCATCGGACGGTTAGTCGGCACCACTATGGTATCGAGCTTGTAGATAGAGCTGAATTCAAAGGCTTCGGTGTCGGCGGTACCGGTCATCCCCGCCAGCTTCTCGTACAGACGGAAGTAGTTCTGGAAGGTGATGGAGGCCAGCGTCTGGTTCTCGTTCTGGATTTCCACGCCTTCTTTGGCTTCCACCGCCTGATGCAGACCATCAGACCAGCGACGTCCTTGCATGGTACGGCCGGTGTGTTCGTCAACGATGATAACCTCACCGTCTTTTACAATGTAGTCAACGTCACGGGTAAACAGCACGTGGGCACGCAGTGCGGCGGTCACATGGTGCATCAGCATGATGTTGGTCGGGGAATACAGTGACTCGCCTTCATCCATGATGCCGGCTTCCATCAACATTTCTTCGATCAGGATCAGACCGCGTTCGGTCAGGTGCACCTGACGCGCTTTCTCGTCAACCGAGAAGTGGCCTTCGCCCTGGAAGGAATCGGAATCTTCTTTTTCCTGACGGATCAGCTTAGGGATCAGCTTGTTGACCCTGATGTACATCTCGGAGCTGTCTTCAGCCGGGCCGGAGATGATCAACGGGGTACGCGCTTCATCGATCAGGATGGAGTCAACCTCATCCACCAATGCATAGTGCAGCTTGCGCTGAACTCGCTCTTCCGGACTGAACGCCATGTTGTCGCGCAGGTAGTCGAAGCCGTATTCGTTGTTGGTACCGTAGGTAATGTCGGCGGCATAGGCTTCACGCTTGGCCGGTGCCGGCATACCTGGCAGGTTGATACCGATGCTCAGGCCGAGGAACTCGAACAGTGGGCGGTTATTTTCGGCGTCACGCTGTGCCAGATAGTCGTTCACTGTAACCACGTGCACGCCACGACCGCTCAGGGCGTTCAGATAGGCCGGCAGGGTTGCGGTCAGGGTTTTACCTTCACCGGTACGCATCTCTGCGATACAGCGATCGTTCAGTACCATACCGCCCAACAGCTGCACGTCGAAGTGACGCATGCCAAACACGCGCTTGCTCGACTCGCGCACTACAGCGAAGGCTTCCGGCAGCAGGTTTTCCAGCACTTCACCCTTTTCCAGGCGCGCACGGAACTCGTTGGTCTTGGCTTTCAGTTCGTCATCGGACAGTTTTTCCATGTCCGGTTCCATCTGATTGATCTGCTCAACCGCTTTACGCATGCGGCGCAGTGTACGATCGTTACGGCTACCAAAAACTTTGGTCAATAATTTCACTAACATGATGTTTGATATCTCTGTCATGACAGCCAATACAGACCGTCAACTTGCTGTTATTTTTAGGTTTTTTTGTCGCCCGACGGGCAAGAAATCAGCTTAAGGCTACGGGTCCGGCGCGAATGCCCTGCACCTGTGCCAGCCACAGCCCCGTCTGATGCTGCGCAAAGGCAGGCAGTACGGCATGGTGGGTATTACGAATGATGGTCGGCGGCTTCGACTCATGCGTCAGCAGCGCGTTGAGAGTAGAAAGCAGCGCCAGTTGCGCTACCTGTAATGGGGGTTCGGTCGCTTCCGCTTCTCTTTCCTGCCCCCGAGCGAAAACCGCCTGCGGTGCAAGAGCAAAAGAAAGGTGACGAATGACGGTGCGAAGCGCATGCTGGTGCCAATAATCGACACTAAAGGTCGGGCGGCGGTGCGCTTCCTGCAACAATGCCAGGCTATTAAAGGCACCGCTGACGGAATTTTGCCGGTTAAGGCTGGACGAAGTGCTCGGCAGAGCGGCTTGATCGGGCGTGCCGGACAGATTTGTAGGTACGCCAAGCGTGGCCGCGACCATCCCTAACAGGAGATGGGGCCAGAAATAACGTCTGCCAAATTGTCGCCAACGATTTAGAATACCGATCACGAGTTTATTATCCGCCGGAGCCCATTATGCGCGATAGCCGTCCACAATTATTAGATTCCCTGTTTGACGACGCTAACACAGAAGACAAAGGCCCGCTGCATAACGTCCAGCAACGCGCAGTGGCGCTGCTTAAGCTTAACCGTGCAGTGAAAGGCGTGTTGCCGGTTCAACTGCATCCCTGGTGCCGCGTCGCAAATTTCCGACAGGGTATTTTAGTGCTAGAAACGGCAAATGCCAGCTGGATGATGCGTCTACGCTACGAACAACCGGCTTTATTATCTGCACTACGAGCGCAAATTCTACCATCATTGTCGTCGATCGACATCAGGATTAATCCGGCCTTGATGGCAAAAGGGAGCAACCTTGTGCAGAACGCCGCAAAAACCGCAGGAAATACGCAGGCGAAGGTGCCTATGCGTCATCTGAGTCAGGAAAGTGCTGAGGAATTAAGGGGATTGGCGAGCCGTAGCCCAGAAAAACTGCGCAAAATATTGGAACGACTGGCATCGCTGGCCGGAGAAGGTGCCAACGCTACCAGTCGTGATAAGTAATCAGCGGTATCAGCTTATGCCAATACGGTGGACGGGGCTTTGAATGCCAGTGGCATTTCGGCTTCGTCCTGGAAGGTGACAAATTCCCACGCTTCCTGTTTCGCCAGAACCGCTTGCAGCAGTTTGTTGTTCAGCGCATGACCAGACTTGTACGCGGTGAACGCGCCAATGATGTTATGGCCGCACATGAACAGGTCGCCGATGGCGTCCAGCATTTTGTGGCGTACGAATTCGTCTTCAAAGCGCAGGCCGTCTTCGTTCAGAACGCGGTAATCATCCACCACGATAGCGCAGTCAAAGCTGCCACCCAGCGCCAGGCCACGTGACTGTAAATACTCGATGTCACGCATAAAACCGAAGGTACGCGCACGGCTGATTTGACGCACGAACGAGTCGGCAGAGAAATCAAGGCGGTAGCGTTGCGTACTGGCATCGATAGCCGGGTGGTTGAAGTCGATGGTGAAGTCCAGGCGGAACCCGTTATGCGGGGACAACTCGGCCCACTTGTCGCCATCTTCAACACGCACGGTGTCTTTCAGACGCAGGAATTTCTTCGCAGAGTTCAGTTCTTCAATGCCGGCATCCAGCAACAGGAAGACGAACGGGCTGGCACTGCCGTCCATGATAGGAATTTCGGCGGCGTCAACTTCGATAACGATGTTGTCGATACCCAAGCCAGCCAGCGCGGCATTAAGATGCTCAACGGTAGAAATACGCACGTCATGCTCGTTCACCAGGCAGGTGCACAGCATGGTATCACGCACGGATTTTGCATCAGCCGGAAAATCAACCGGGGGATTCAAGTCAGTGCGACGATAGATGACCCCGGTATTAGCCGCCGCGGGGCGCATTGTCAGCGTGACTTTCTTGCCGGTATGCAAACCGACACCAGTCGCCTGAACAATACGTTTTAATGTCCGTTGTTTGATCATCGTTTTATCTCGCAATGTTATCAATCCTACCGACCAAGCATACAGCATGGCCGGCGGGACAGTTTAGCACAAAGAGCGGAGATTCCAAATTCTCAGGATATTCTTAGTCTGCCTGCTTGCGCAGGAAGGCAGGAATATCGAGATAGTCGGGCTCTTTATTAGGCTGCGCAGTCGGATCGTTAACTACCTTGGCGGCAGGTTTCACTTCCTGCGGCAACGGCGACATGCCGTGCTGCTGGTAGCGATGATCCATCACTGGCTGGCTGGCCTGTTTGTTGGTCACCAGAGTGATTTCCGGACGTTTGTCCATGCCGATACCGGTCGCAACCACGGTCACGCGCAGTTCGTCGTTCATTTCCGGATCCAGCGAGGTACCGATAACTACGGTCGCATTGTCGGAAGCGAAAGCACGAATGGTGTTACCCACGGTTTCGAACTCATCCAAACGCAGGTCGAAACCGGCGGTGATGTTGACCAGAACGCCGCGAGCGCCGGACAGGTCGATGTCTTCCAGCAGTGGGCTGGAGATCGCCATTTCCGCTGCTTCTTCAGCACGGTCTTCACCACAGGCAACGCCGGAACCCATCATCGCGTAGCCCATTTCGGACATTACGGTGCGCACGTCGGCGAAGTCGACGTTCATCAGGCCCGGACGGGTGATCAGTTCGGCAATACCCTGCACCGCGCCTTTGAGCACGTCGTTAGCCGCGCCGAACGCGTCCAGCAGAGAAATACCGCGACCCAGAACTTTCAACAGCTTGTCGTTCGGGATAGTGATCAGTGAGTCCACATGTTTGGACAACTCTGCAATACCCTGCTCAGCGAACGCCATGCGTTTCTTGCCTTCGAAATTGAAAGGCTTGGTAACCACGGCCACTGTCAGAATACCCAGATCTTTAGCAACTTCTGCGACGACTGGCGCTGCACCGGTACCGGTACCGCCGCCCATGCCGGCTGCAATGAAGACCATGTCTGCACCATCGAGTGCGGCACGCAAGGCTTCACGGTCTTCTTCCGCTGAATTGCGACCCACTTCAGGGTTCGCGCCCGCACCCAGACCTTTGGTAATACCGCTACCGATCTGGATGGTTTGGCCAACTGCCGTTTTACGAAGCGCCTGAGCGTCTGTATTAACGGCGAAGAATTCAACACCTTCGATGCGCTCGCGCACCATGTGCTCAACGGCGTTGCCACCGCCACCGCCGACGCCGATGACTTTAATCACCGCGTCATTGGTTAGTTCCATTGGTTCAAACATAGTTTCTCTCCGTTTTGTGCCTGTCGCTGCGAGATCATAAAAAGATTACTCAGCATGATCTCTTTGTTGAAACATTAAAACTCTTTTCTCAGCCAGCTATTGATACGTTTAAACCAATTGCCCACCGAGGCGCGTTTTTCTACTTCTGCCTCACCACTCAGGTGAGACTCTTTTCCATAGTGCAGCAGACCTACCGCCGTAGAGTAGTAAGGCTCCTGCGCATAATCCGTCAGACCCGTGATGTTCAAGGGTTGGCCGATGCGTACCTGGGTATGGAACACCCGTTGCGCACAAGCTGCCAGGCCATCAATCTGGGCGGCGCCACCGGTCAGCACAATACCCGCTGCCAGATGATGCTTCACCCCTTGCTGACGCAGTTGCTCCTGCAATTGCAATATTTCATCGTTAACCAGATTCAACAGTTCGGTGTAGCGTGGCTCAATAACTTCAGCCAGTGTCTGTCTTTGCAGACTACGAGGAGGACGCCCCCCAACGCTTGGCACCTCTACACTTTCATCCTTGCTAACAATCGACCCAAGCGCACAGCCGTGTCGAACCTTGATCGCTTCCGCATCGGTCGGCGGTGTGCCGAAGGCGTAGGCGATATCGCTGGTGACCACGTTCCCGGCGTAAGGGATCACTTTGGTGTGGCGCAGAGCACCGCCGGTGTACACCGCCATATCCATGGTGCCGCCGCCGATATCCACCACACAAACGCCGAGTTCGCGCTCATCTTCGGTCAGTACCGCATAGCTGGCGGCCAGACCGGCGAAAATAAGTTGGTCTACTTTCAGACCGCAACGTTCTACTGCCTTGACGATGTTCTTTGCCATATCGTTATGACAGGTGATCAGGTGCACCTTGGCTTGCATACGCACGCCGGACAACCCAACCGGGTTTTTGATGCCTTCCTGATAATCGATGGCGTATTCCTGAGGGATGACGTGCAGGATGCGGTGTTCATCACGTACGCGTACCGATTTGGCGGTATGCACCACGTTCTCCACATCTTCCTGTGTCACTTCCTCTTCGGAAATAGGAACCATCCCTATTTCGTTCTGGCAACTGATGTGTTTACCCGATAATGCGAGGTAAACCGAAGAAATCTGACAATCAGCCATCAGTTCGGCCTGATCGATAGCGCGCTGTACGCACTTCACTACCGACTCCAGGTCGTTAACGCCACCCTTATCCATACCGCGAGACGGGCAGCTGCCCACCCCGATAATGTTGACCATGCCATCGGGCAGAACTTCCCCTACCAATGCGGAGACTTTTGCAGTACCGATCTCCAGTCCAACTACCAGTTTTCTGTCCGTCGACTTGATCATTGTTGTTTTGCCTGTGCCTGATTCTGTTGCTGATTACTGTTTTGCTGATCGCCTGCTGCCTGCGGGTCGATTAACACTGGGGCCCAACCTACCGATGCACCGGCCTCATAGCGTAAGTCGACATAGCTGACTCGCTTGCTTTCTGCCTGCCCCTGCTGCTGCAATACCGGATAAAGCTCGATAAAGCGCTGCAGGCGTCCGGTGCGATCGTCGCGTCCCAGCTCCAGCCGAACATCATTATCCAAAGCCAGCTGCCAGGAATGGCGAGCACTCATGGCTGCCATTTTCAGCGTATATTTGCTGGCCGCTAACATGCTGCTCATGGTCCGATATCCGTCCAGAACATCCTGTTCGCTCCCTTCCGGGCCATAAAGCAACGGCAACTTCTGTTTGCCAATTCGTTCTGCCGGCACGCTGAAGGATTTGCCTTCGGCGTCCACCATGTGCAAATCATTCCAGCGCGCCACCGGGACATATTCCACCAGGTGGATTTTCAGCTCGTCCGGCCACTGCTTGCGTACGCTGGCCTGCTTGATCCACGGCAGGCGTTCAATCTGTTGCTGGATGATATCCACATCCTGCGTCATGAAAGTACCCGGCGATCCCAGCGCCAGGATCGCCTGGCGAATATCGTCGTTGGTGGTGTAATGGCGTTCACCGGTCACCACCAGTCGTGACAGCGGCAGGCGGCTGGCGTCTTTCATCCAGCCAATCACCGCCCAGCCACTCCACAGGACCGTTCCCAATACCATCAGCAGGAAAACCATTCCCGCCAACTGGGTTCCATTGCTGCGGCGCGGGTTGTTATCCACCTCGCGTTCACGCGCATTCAGGGCAGCTTGCGACATATCAGTCGGCCAACTCCAAAATTCTCGCTACCAGCTGCGAGAAGCTTAAACCAGACTGGCGCGCTGCCATCGGCACCAGACTATGACTGGTCATGCCCGGCGAGGTATTCACCTCAAGCAGATAGAAGCTGCCATCGCTATCCTGCATTACATCCACGCGGCCCCAGCCGCTGCAGTCCAGCCCACGGTAGGCGCGTAACGCTAGGGCAGCCATCTCGGCTTCCTGCTGCGCACCCAGGCCACTCGGACAGAAATACTGGGTATCGTCCGAAATGTACTTGGCCTGATAGTCATAAAATACGCCGGCCGGTTGAATGCGGATCGAAGGCAATACCTGGTCGCCCAACATCGCTACCGTATATTCCGGGCCGCTCAGCCACTTTTCGACCAGCACGTCGTCGTCATGGCGGAAACCTTCTTCCAAAGCTGCTTCGAGCGCGTCACGCTCGGTGACCTTGCTCATGCCGACGCTGGAACCTTCACGGCTCGGCTTGACGATTAACGGCAGGCCAAGGGCCTCGACGCGAGCAATCAGCGCCGCCTTCTCTGCACCGGCATACTGCTTGCGGTTCAGCGCTACATAAGGCGCTACCGGCAAGCCCATCGACTGCCACACCATCTTGGTGCGCCATTTGTCCATGGTCAGCGCCGAAGCCATCACGCCGCTGCCGGTGTATGGCAGCTCGAGGAACTCCAGCATCCCTTGCAGGGTGCCGTCTTCGCCACCGCGACCGTGCAGCGCGATAAAGACTTTGGTAAACCCGTGTTCTTTCAACTGGGTTACCGGGAAGTCACGGATATCAATGCCGTGGGCATCGATACCGGCTTCACGCAGCCCGGCCAGCACGGCGGCGCCGGATTGCAATGACACTTCACGTTCAGCAGAGGTGCCACCCAGCAGTACGGCAACTTTATCGGCCATGGTGTTCCTCCTCTTTTTTCTGTGGCTGCAGCTTCAGCTCAGCCAGTTTGCGGGCAACTTTGCCCACGTTGCCGGCGCCTTGCACCAGCACTAAATCGTCGGCCTGCAGCAACTGCGCCAGGGTTTCCGGCACGGTATCCGCATCGGAAACCAGAATCGGATCCAGCTTGCCGCGGCTGCGGATAGTCCGGCACAGTGAGCGACTGTCCGCCCCTGGGATCGCCGTTTCACCCGCCGAATACACGTCCAGCATCAGCAGCACGTCCACCTGCGACAGTACGTTGGCGAAGTCGTCATACAGATCGCGCGTACGGGTGTAACGGTGCGGCTGGAAGATCATCACCAGACGCTTGTCCGGCCAACCGGCACGCGCCGCTTTCAGCGTTGCGTCAACCTCGGTCGGGTGGTGACCATAGTCGTCCACCAGCATCGCACTGCCAGTTTTGCCGTTGACCGGCTCCAGCGGGAATTCGCCGAGGAAATCAAAGCGGCGACCGGTACCCTGGAAGCCGGCCAGCGCACGCAGGATATCTGCGTCTTCAATGCCTTCCTCTGTTGCCACTGCCACTGCCGCCGCGGCGTTCAACGCATTGTGACGGCCCGGCGCGTTCAGGGTGACCGTCATTAACGGTTTGTCCTGACGGCTCAGCGTAAAGTGGCCCTGCGGCCCAACCTGGCGATAGTTCTCGATGCGTACGTCGGCATCGTCACTGAAACCGTAGGTGGTGATATGGCGGCCCACGCGTGGCAGCAGTTCGCGCACCACCGGGTCATCGACACACATTACCGCACGGCCGTAGAACGGCAGGTTGTGCAAAAAGTTAATAAACGTCTGCTTCAGATTTTCGAAGTCGCCCTGGTAGGTCTCCATATGGTCGGCTTCGATATTGGTGACAATCGCCACCATCGGCTGCAAATGCAGGAACGACGCATCGCTCTCATCCGCTTCCGCAATCAGGTAACGGCTGGAACCCAGACGCGCATGGGTACCCGCCGCCTTCACCAGCCCGCCGTTGACAAAGGTCGGGTCCAGGCCGGCTTCGGCATAAATGCTCGACACCATCGCCGTGGTGGTGGTCTTGCCGTGCGTACCGGCAACGGCGATACCGTGGCGGAAGCGCATCAGTTCGGCCAGCATCTCTGCGCGGCGGATCACCGGGATACGCGCCTCACGGGCGGCGACGAGCTCCGGGTTGTCGGCGGAAATGGCGGTAGAAACCACCACTACGCTGGCATCCAGCACGTTTTCCGGGCGGTGATGGAAGTAAATCGTCGCCCCGAGCGCACTCAACTGTTGGGTTACCGGATTCGGTGCCAGATCGGAACCGCTGATTTGATAACCTTCGTTAGCCAACACTTCGGCGATACCACCCATGCCGGCGCCACCGATGCCGACAAAGTGAATGTGCCGGACGCGTCGCATCTCGGGCACGATAGTACGTAGTTTCGCCAGTTGTTGTGTATTCATCACTCTCTCTAATCCGGGTCCGGCATACCGGGCCCCTGTATGACATTCTTTAATTCAGGCCCGGCGTACCGAACCCCTGCAAATTATTTGGCGACCCGCACCAGCTCCGCCGCCACGCGCTCGGTGGCATCCGGAATGGCTACTGCGCGCGCCTTTTCAGCCATCGCCAACAGCGTTGGACGATCCCAGCCGGCCAGCAGTTCTGCCACCACATCAGCGTTAAACTGCGGTTGTTCGATAATCTTCGCCGCGCCGGCTTCTTCCAGCGGGCGAGCATTCCAATATTGCTGACGGTCTTTGTGCTGGAATGGCACAAAGATCGCCGGCAGGCCCGCGGCAGCAATCTCGCTGACGGTCAACGCACCGGAGCGGCACACCACCACATCAGCCCAGGCGTAGGCGGCAGCCATGTCATCAATAAACTCGGTCACCTTGTGCTGTGTCTGCCCTACCCTCTCGTAGTCGCGCAACACGTTTTCCAGCGCACCTTTACCTACCTGATGCCAGAGCGTTATTTTATCGCCCAATCTCGCCGCGACTTCAGGAACTGTCTGATTCAGTACCCGCGCCCCCTGACTTCCGCCAATCACCAGTACGCGGATTGGCCCTTCACGACCCATCAAGCGTTCTGCCGGCAGCGGTAACGCCAGTACGTCGGTACGAACCGGGTTACCCACCACCTCGGCGTTCGGGAACGCACCTGGGAATGCCTGCAGCACGGTTTTGGCAATACGCGCCAGCCAGCGGTTGGTCAGCCCGGCAATACCGTTTTGCTCGTGCAATACCACCGGGACACCGCACAGCCATGCCGCCAAACCGCCAGGGCCAGAAACATAACCGCCCATGCCCAGCACCACGTCCGGCTGGTAGTTGCGCATTATCGCTTTTGCCTGGCGTACCGCATGCCAGATCCGCAGCGGTGCGCTCAACTGAGCCTTCAGCCCTTTGCCGCGCAGGCCGGAAATACGGATGAAATCAATCTCGATCCCGTGCTTTGGCACCAGATCGGCTTCCATTCGGTCTGCGGTTCCAAGCCAGCGCACCTGCCAGCCCTGCGCCATCAGATGATGTGCGACCGCCAGTCCCGGGAACACGTGTCCGCCGGTACCGCCTGCCATCACCATTAAACGCTTAGGTTTCCCGCTCATCCCTTACCTCTTCACAAACGCCTGGGCTTTCGCCAGACGCGTTTCATAATCAATACGCAATAACAGCACGATCGCCGTCGACATAATCAGCAGGCTCGAGCCGCCGTAGCTTATCAATGGCAGCGTCAGACCTTTGGTCGGTAACATGCCTGCGGCGGCGCCGACGTTAACCAGCGCCTGGAAGCTAAACCACACGCCAATTGAGCAGGCCAAAAAGCCGGAAAAACGTTGATCAAGCTCCAGCGCACGGCGGCCAATCGACATAGCACGAAAAGCGACGCAGAATACCATTAACAATGCAAAAACCACACCGATATAGCCCAGTTCTTCGCCTAAAATCGAGAAGATAAAGTCGGTGTGCGCTTCAGGCAAATACTCAAGTTTTTGGACCGAGTTACCGAGTCCCTGTCCCCAGAACTCACCGCGGCCAAAAGCCATCAGCGACTGGGTCAACTGGTAGCCGCTGCCGAACGGATCGGCCCATGGATTCCAGAACGACGTCACGCGGCGCATACGGTAAGGTTCGGCAATGATCAACAGCACCACCGCGAAAGCACCGGAGCCGATAATCGCCAGGAACTGCCACATTTTGGCACCGGCCAGGAACAGCATTGCCAGCGTGGTAATGAACAGCACGACTACGGTACCGAGGTCAGGCTGGGCCAGCAGCAATACCGCCAGCACTACCATCACACCCATCGGCTTGCAGAAGCCCCAAAAGTTGGTACGCACCTCTTCAACCTTGCGCACCAGGTAACTCGCCAGGTAGCAGAACAGTGACAGCTTGGACAGCTCTGCCGGCTGAATACGCAGCGGGCCCAGCGCGATCCAGCGCGATGCCCCGTTTACCGAGCTGCCGACCACCAATACGATCAACAGCATCACAATCGACATCAGCAGCATGACGTTGCTGTAGCGCTGCCAGACTTCCATCGGAATGCGCAGCGTCACCATCGACAGGCCGAACGCTAGGCCGAGGTACAGCGCATCACGCTTGGCGAACAGGAAAGGATCGTCTGCCAGGCGCTGACCGATCGGCATCGACGCCGAGGTCACCATCACAAAACCGATAATGGCCAACCCAAAGGTCAGCCACAACAGGGTACGGTCGTACAGCACCATATTGACCGAGTCGTTATCGCGCGATCCCGCGACCCAGTTTTTAAACAGTTCGGTCAGCCCGAAGTTCGGCAAGCGTAGTCTCATCCGCCGAGCTCCTGTGCCAGGCGGGCGAACTCGTCGCCGCGCACTTCAAAATTACGGAACTGGTCCAGACTGGCGCATGCCGGTGACAGCAACACCATATCGCCGGACTGCACCCGACCGGCTATCGCCTGCATCGCCTGTTCCATGGTCTCGGTCAGGGTTGCGACCTCCGGCCGCAGCTGCGCCAGCTGTTCGCCGTCACGGCCAAAGCAGTAAAGGCGGACGTTATCGCCCTGCAGATACTGCGCCAACGGGGAAAAGTCGGCAGACTTGCCGTCGCCGCCCAGCAGCAGATGTAAAGTGCCGTCAACCTGCAAACCATTTAACGCCGCTTCGGTGCTGCCGACGTTGGTGGCTTTGGAATCGTTAATCCAGCGCACACCGTTATGTTCCCACGCCAGCTGGAAGCGATGCGCCAGGCCGGTAAAGGTGGTCAGCGCTTTCAGACTGGAGGCTCGTGGGATATTGACCGCATCGGCCAATGCCAACGCCGCCAGCGCATTGGTGTAGTTGTGACGGCCGGTCAGCTTCATCTCACGGGTATTGAGGATTTTCTCGCCGCGTACGCGCAGCCAGGTTTCACCCAGTTGACGGTTCAAATGGTAGTCGCCCACATCGGCACCGAAGCTGATGCAGCGCTCATCGGCACCGCGTACCGGCATGGTCAGCGCGTCATCCGCATTCACCACGCAGACTTCAGCATTTTCATAAACGCGCAGTTTGGCAGCACGGTACTGCTGCAGGCCAAACGGGTAACGGTCCATGTGATCTTCGGTGACGTTCAAAATGGTCGCCGCGGCCGCATGCAGGCTGAAGGTGGTTTCCAGTTGGAAACTTGATAACTCCAGCACGTACAGTTGGCACTCCTGGCGCAACAGACTCAGCGCAGGCAGGCCGATATTGCCGCCAACGCCCACCGCCCAACCGGCCGCTTTCGCCATCTCACCCACCAGGGTAGTGACGGTGCTTTTGCCATTAGAGCCGGTGATGGCTACGATCGGTGCCTGTGCTTCGCGGCAGAACAGCTCGACGTCGCCGACGATCTCCACGCCGGCATCCGCAGCGGCGCTTAATGCCGGGGTGGCCAGCGCCATGCCCGGGCTGGCAACGATCAAATCCGCCGCCAACAGCCAGTCCTGATTCAAATCGCCCAGATGACGCTCAACGCTTTCAGGCAGCTTGTCCAGCCCTGGCGGTGAGATGCGGGTATCCATAACGCGTGGCGTCACGCCGCGCGCCATAAAGAAATCAACACAGGACAGGCCGGTAAGGCCCAGCCCGATGATGACCACTTTTTTACCCTGATAATCCGCCATAATTACCGCACCTTCAGCGTCGCCAGGCCAATCAGCACCAGCATCAGCGAAATAATCCAGAAGCGCACGATCACGCGCGGCTCTGGCCAGCCCTTCAATTCATAGTGGTGGTGAATCGGTGCCATGCGGAAAATACGTTGTCCGCGCAGCTTGAACGACCCCACCTGCAAAATGACCGACAGCGTTTCAACCACGAACACGCCGCCCATAATCAACAGTAAAAACTCTTGGCGCAGCAGCACCGCGATAGTGCCCAACGCGCCGCCCAGTGCCAGTGAGCCAACATCGCCCATAAAGACCTGAGCCGGGTAGGTGTTGAACCACAGGAAGCCCAGGCCGGCACCCACGATGGCGGTACAGACAATCACCAGTTCGCCGGCGTGACGCAGATACGGAATGTGCAGGTAGTTGGCGAAGTTCATGTTACCGGTCGCCCAGGCCACCAGCGCAAAGCCCGCCGCCACGAACACCGTTGGCATAATCGCCAGGCCATCCAGCCCGTCGGTCAGGTTGACCGCGTTGCTGGTGCCGACAATCACAAAGTACGCCAACAGCACGTATAACAGGCCCAACTGCGGCATGATGTCCTTAAAGAACGGCACAACCAGCTCGGTGGCTGGCGTGTCTTTTCCTACGGCATACATGGCGAAAGCAACCACCAGCGCAATCACCGACTGCCAGAAGTATTTCCAGCGGGCAATCAACCCCTTGGTGTCTTTGCGAACCACCTTGCGGTAGTCATCAACGAAACCGACGATGCCGTAGCCCACCAGGACGAACAGTACACACCACACGTAAGGGTTGGACGGATAGGCCCACATCAGCACCGAAACGGTGATGGAGGTCAGGATCATGATGCCGCCCATGGTCGGCGTGCCGCGCTTGCTGAAATGCGACTCTGGACCGTCGTTACGCACCACCTGGCCGAAGGACATCTCCTGCAGGCGTTTAATCACCCGCGGCCCCATCCACAAGGAGAGGAACAGCGCGGTCAGCAGGCTGACAATGGCTCGGAACGTCAGGTAGGAAAAGACGTTGAAGCCGGAATAATATTTGACCAAATGTTCGGCCAGCCAAACTAACATGGTGCTTTCTCCTGTAACGCGCGTACTACCTGCTCCATTGCGGCACTACGTGAACCCTTGATTAACACGGTAATTACCGCATGTTCTGACAGTAATTCCGCCACGCGCGCGATCACTGCTGCCTTATCCTGTAAATGTTCGCCATTGCCCGAAGCTTCAACCAGCACCTGGCTTAACGGGCCGACGCCCAATACTTTGTCGACCCCGGCCAACCGGGCGGCTTCGCCCACCTGACGGTGACACTCTTCGGCTTCTGCCCCCAACTCGGCCATGTCGCCCACCACCATCACGCGGTAGCCCGGCATTTCCGCCAGTACCTGTGCGGCGGCGGTCATTGAACCGACGTTGGCGTTATAGCTGTCATCCAGCAGCAGTTGATGGTCAGAAAGTGCAATCGGGAACAAACGCCCCGGCACTGCCTGTAATTGCTTGAGCCCCTGACGCACGGCCTCCAGCGATGCTCCGGCCGACATGGCCAGCGCCGCAGCGGCCAACGCATTGGCTACGTTATGGCGACCCGGCAACGGCAGCGCGATCTCTGCGGTGCCGAACGGGCTGTGCAGCCTAAACTGCGTACCCTTGCCGTTCACCTGCACATCACTGGCAAAGAAATCAACGCCTTCCGCTGCCTGCGGCGAGAAGCGCCAGACGGTTTTGCCGTCCAGCATGCTCTGCCAGTGCGGCCAGTCGTTATTGTCGGCGTTAATGATCCCCACGCCGTCAGCCGGCAAACCGGCAAAAATTTCCCCTTTCGCCTGAGCGACGCCGGCCAAAGAGCCAAAGCCTTCCAGGTGGGCGGCCGCCAGGTTATTCACCAGGGCGGTCTGCGGACGGGTTAATGCGGTGGTATATGCAATCTCGCCAATATGGTTGGCACCCAGCTCAATCACGGCAAAGTCATGCTGCGGCTGCAAACGCAACAGCGTCAGCGGCACGCCGATATCGTTGTTGAAGTTACCGGCGGTATACAGCACTTCACCGCATTCACGCAGAATGGCCGCGGCCATTTCCTTCACCGAGGTCTTGCCCGATGAACCGGTTAACGCCACTACGCGAGTTGGAACCTGCTGGCGAACCCAGGCAGCAAGCTGTCCCAGCGCCAGACGGGTGTCTTTCACCACCAGTTGCGGAACCTCCACCAATAAGCGCTTACTTACCAGCAGTGCTCCGGCACCAGCGGCTACCGCATCAACAGCAAAATCGTGAGCATCGAAACGCTCGCCTTTCAGTGCCACAAACAGGCAACCTGCGGTTACCTGACGGGTATCTGTCGTCACCTCAACGATTTGGCAATCGGCGCCGATTAACTCAGCGTCCAATACATCGGCCAGTGTCCGTAGAGAGACAGGAATCATGCCACTACCCCCAGCAGACGCGCGACGGTGGTACGGTCGGAGTAATCCAGACGGCGATTCCCCACCAGTTGGTAGTCCTCATGGCCTTTACCCGCCACCAGTACCACGTCTTGTTCTTTAGCTTGCATGATGGCGCTGGTTACCGCTTCCGCACGACCGTGGATCACCAGAGCGCGTCCGGCGTCCAGCAGGCCGGTAAGGATATCGGCGATAATCGCCTGCGGCTCTTCGGTACGAGGGTTATCGTCGGTCACGACCACGCGATCGGCGAACTGTTCTGCGATACCGCCCATCAACGGACGCTTGCCTTTATCACGATCGCCGCCGCAGCCAAACACGCACCACAACTGCCCCAGGCAGTGCAGACGCGCGGCTTCCAATGCTTTTTCCAGCGCGTCCGGGGTGTGGGCGTAATCGACCACTACCGTCGGTTTACCCGGCGCGTTGAACACTTCCATGCGACCACAGACCGGCTGCAGCTGATTGCCGGTGGCAACCAATTTGTCCAGCGGATAACCCAGCGACAGCAGCGTCGCCAGTGCCAGCAGCAGATTGCTGACGTTGAAGGCCCCCATCAGACGGCTTTCAATCTCGCCGTCGCCCCAGCTTGAGCTGAAGTGGATAGTCGCGCCGTTATCGTGATAGTTGACCGCGGTAGTCTTCAGCCAGCGCCCATGGCAGCCTGGCTGCAGGTTATCCTGCATGGTGACAGCCACCGCATCCGGCAATTGGCTCAACCAGCGCTGACCGACTTCATCATCGGCATTGATAATCGCCTGGCCCACTTCGTGACCGGCGAACAGCGACCACTTGGCCGCTTCGTAATTGGCCATGTCGCCGTGGTAATCCAGATGATCTCGGCTCAGGTTGGTAAACACGGCAGCGGCAAACGGCAACGCCGCCACACGGTGTTGCACCAGGCCGTGGGAAGAGACTTCCATCGCGGCAAGGGTCGCGCCCTGATCGACAAGTTCGTTTAATACGTGCTGAATATCCACCGCAGAACCGGTGGTATTCTCCGTTGGACATACCTGGCCCAGCAGACCGTTGCCCACGGTACCCATCACTGCGCTGGTTTCACCCAGCAGTTGGCCCCACTGTGCCAGCAGTTGAGTGGTGGTGGTCTTGCCGTTGGTCCCGGTGACGCCGACCAGACGCAGACGCTCTGCCGGCTCCTGATAAAAACGACCGGCCAACGCGGAAAGACGCTGATTGAGCTGGCTCAGATAAATCACCGGCACGCCGTGCATTTCAGCGATAGTACCGTCTTCAGCCTGACCTTCAGCTTCGGCAATCACAGCGGCAACGCCCTGCGCGATAGCCTGCGGAATATAGCGGCGTCCATCTGCCTGATGGCCAACAACGGCGACAAACAGATCCCCGGCAGCCGCTATACGGCTGTCTAATGTCATTTCCCGCAGCGCGCGCCCGGGCGCCGTTGGCACCCACGGAGCGAGTAAGTCGCGCAAATTACGATCGGCCACCTGAACCCTCTTTTCTGTTAATTACAAAATCGCTTTTCTCACCGGTAGGTAACGCGTCCGGCTCGACGTTCATGGTGCGCAACACGCCGCCCATGATGGCGCCAAATACCGGTGCGGAGATCGCACCACCGTAGTATTTCCCACCCTGCGGGTCATTGATGACTACCACCAGAGCAAAACGGGGATTACTCGCCGGCGCAACGCCGGCGGTATAAGCGATGTATCGGTTGACGTATTTGCCGTCCGGCCCCACCTTTTTGGCGGTACCGGTTTTGATGGCAATTCGGTAGCCCTTGATCGCGGCTTTCACCCCACCGCCGCCCGGCAGGGCAACGCTTTCCATCATGTGCACCACGGTGCGCACCAGAGGTTCAGGGAACACGCGCTCACCGGCAACCGGTGGGTCAACCTTGGTAATCGACAGCGGACGATAAACGCCCAGGCTGCCGATCGTGGCGTAGACTCGCGCTAACTGTAACGGGGTTACCATTAGCCCATAGCCGAAAGAGAAGGTGGCCCTCTCTATGTCAGACCACCGTTGTTTTTTTGGGTATATGCCACTGCTTTCTCCGACCAGCCCCAAATTGGTCGCTTTTCCCAATCCAAAACGAGAGTAAGTATCTACTAACGCTGAGGACGGCATCGATAACGCCAGTCGTGAAACACCGACGTTACTCGACTTCTGCAAGATCCCGGTCAGGGAGAGTTCCGCGTAACGCGCAACGTCCCTGATTTCCTTGCCGTTGATACGGTAAGGGACGGTATTGAGCACGCTGTTTTCTTTCACAATGCCGTGCTGCAATGCCGTCATGACCACCATAGGTTTTACGGTGGAGCCGGGTTCAAAAATATCGGTGATAGCACGGTTACGCATGGTTTCTTTCGGCGTACCGGCCATATTGTTCGGGTTGTAGGACGGGCTGTTGGCCATCGCCAACACTTCGCCGGTGTTCACGTCCACCAGTACCGCAGTACCGGATTCAGCCTTGTTGAACGCCACGGCGTTGTTCAGTTCACGATAAACCAGCGCCTGCAGGCGTTCGTCGACGCTCAGCACCAGGTTATGCGCCGCCTGGCTATCGACCGAAGATATGTCCTCGATCACCCTGCCAAAACGGTCTTTACGTACGGTTCTTTCACCCGGTTGCCCGGTCAGCCAGCGGTCGAAGCTCTTCTCTACGCCTTCAATCCCCTGACCGTCGATATTGGTTACGCCGATGATATGCGAGGTCACCTGGCCGGATGGATAGTAACGGCGAGACTCCTGACGCAGGTAAATCCCCGGCAGCTTCAGTTTGTGGATGTAGTCGCCAATCGCCGGGTTAACCTGGCGCGCCAGGTAGACAAAGCGCCCTTTCGGGTTGGCGTTAATGCGGGTAGAAAGCTGATCCAGCGGGATATTCAGCGCATCCGACAGTGCCTTCCAGCGGCTGTCCAGCGTTATGCCACCGCGCTCATTGAGCTCTTTCGGATCGGCCCAAATGGCGTTCACCGGCACGCTCACCGCCAGCGGCCGCCCTGAGCGATCGCTGATCATGCCGCGCGAAGTGGGCACTTCCTGCACGCGCAGTGAACGCATGTCGCCTTCTTTCACCAGGCGGTCCGGATTAATCACCTGCAGATAAGCCACACGCAGCATCAACCCAACCAACGCCAGCAAAATACAGCCGCACAGCAACGCAAAACGCCAGCTTACAAAGCTGGCCTGATCTTCCTGGCGTTTCAACTTACCGGGCCGTGCTGCTTTCATGCGTTCCCTTTCTACTCCGTGTAGTGATTTCAGTTAAACCATTCATTGTTTAACGATGATATTTTCCTGCGATGGATCAACATGTTGCATCTGCAGTTTTTCAGTAGCGATGCGCTCTACCCGACTGTGGTCCCCAAGAGCATTCTCTTCCAGGATCAGGTTGCGCCACTCAATGTCCAGAGCATCTCGCTCTAAAACCAGCTGCTCGCGCTCGGCGGTCAGCAAACGGGTGCGGTGCGCGGTAGTCACCACAAACACCGCTGACACCAGCGAGGCAATCAGTAAAATCAACGGGATCTTGGCGTTACGCAGCAGATCGCCGCCAATCACCCCGACCAGGCCGTGGCGCTCGTTACCAATCACGCGGGCATCCTCTCGGCAATACGCAGCACCGAGCTACGTGCGCGCGGGTTTTCCGCCACTTCGGCATCCCCTGGCATCATCTTGCCCAGCGCTTTCAGCGTGCGTCCGCCCATACTGCGCAATTGCGCTTCGGTCAGCGGAATACCGGCCGGTACCTGAGCACCGCGGCTGTGATGGCGCATAAAGCGCTTAACGATACGGTCTTCCAGCGAGTGGAAGCTGATCACCGACAGGCGCCCCTGCGGAGCCAGCACTTCCAGCGCGCCGTCCAGCGCACGTTCGATTTCTTCCAACTCACTGTTGATGTAGATACGGATCGCCTGGAAACTGCGGGTTGCCGGGTGTTTGTGCTTGTCCCGGAACGGGCTGGCGTTGGCGATCAAATCGGCCAGCTGTTTGGTACGAGTCATCGGGTCGACCTGGTTTCTTTCCACGATGGCGCGAGCGATACGCTTGGCGAAACGCTCTTCGCCAAAGGTTTTCAGCACCCAGGCAATGTCGTCGGCTTCCGCTTTCATCAGCCACTCGGAGGCGGACTGACCGCTTGAGGAGTCCATACGCATATCCAGCGGCCCGTCACGCATGAAGGAGAAACCGCGTTCCGCGTCATCCAACTGCGGCGACGAAACGCCCAGATCGAGTAAAATGCCGTCAATCTGCCCCACCAGTTCGCGTTCCCGCACATAGTGTGACAAATCAGAAAAAGGGCCGTGTACGATGCTAAAACGAGGATCTTCAATAGACTTGGCGGCTGCAATCGCCTGTGGGTCGCGGTCAATTGCCAGCAAACGCCCTTCCGGCCCCAACTGGGACAGAATCAGACGCGAATGGCCACCGCGGCCAAAAGTACCGTCGATATATATGCCGTTACTGCGAATATTAAGGCCGTTAACCGCCTCATCCAACAGTACGGTGGTGTGTTTATAATTTTCCAACATGCTTATAGCGACAAGTCCTGTAGCCGCTCAGACAACGGTTCCTGAGTCGACTGTTCTGCGTCAATATCATCCTTGACTTGTTGATACCAGGTCTGTTCATCCCACAGTTCAAACTTGTTGAACTGCCCGACCAGCATCACTTCTTTGGTAAGCCCGGCGTGTTGGCGTAGCGTTGTCGCTAACAGCAACCGACCGGCGCTATCCATCTGACACTCACTGGCATGTCCCAACAGCAAACGCTGAACGCGGCGCTCGGCGGGATTCATACTCGACAGACGGGATAACTTTTGCTCAATAATTTCCCATTCGGGCAGTGGGTAAAGCAGTAGGCAGGGCTGATGGAGGTCAATGGTACAAACCATTTGGCCTAGCGATTGCTCGTTCAGCAATTCCCGGTAACGGGTGGGTACGGCAAGCCGCCCTTTGCTGTCGAGATTAACCATCGTTGCTCCACGGAACATGCCTGAGCTACCCCTCCACGACCGTTTTCACCACTTTACCCCACAAATTCCCACATAATGGAGTTTACGGAGGGTATGAAAACCTTGTCAAGCCAGAGCGCCAGCGCTTTGGCAATATTTCTTCGGTCATTTTGGGAGCTAGCTCGCGAAAGGAACGCTATTTATTAGATGATTAAAAATTAACATCATGATAAACGGGGAGAAATTTCTAAGCGGAAAGAGCGTGATTAAAAACCTGACAAATTGGCGATTAATTAACTCAATACTTCCTTCTGCAATCGATGTCTCATTTTTTAGCTCGGCAATCACATCCCTGTAACCCGGTGCGACCCGCACCGGACAAGGCTCGGCGCAAACTCGCCCTAAAGTCGAAATAGGGCTTAAGCCATTGAGTTAATAACACTCAACGGTTATTAGGCTCCGGGCCGGCCGTTATTTTACTTCAATTAAAGCCTTGGTGATAAGTTCACTGAAAAAATAAATGACTCGGATATTACGAGCAGAGCTATTTTCTATTTAAATCAATTTAGTAAGATTATTCTCAAAATACCTGTTTACAATTATGGTTTCATTTCCTTACATCATTTATTCCCACAATTTTTACTGTGAAAAAGCGCCCCTTCGCAACAAATAATGCAACTCATTGTTTTTAATTGAATAATTTAAACTCATCCACTTTTAATCCCTTCGCGCCATATTCCCTAGCCTGAGCTCAGCACAAAAACCACGCAACGCCCTTAAATAAAAATATTCAGCTACTTAGCCAATTCAAGACAGAAGTGTAAACTACAAGAAGAAGAAAACACCAGATTTAACAACTAAAAAATAACAAATTAACAGAATATTAACCAATAATCATGGAGATTGCATCATGCTTTCGCCTGTTGCTCACTGGCGCAGCGCCGCTGCCGATACCTTTGCACTGGTGGTGTACTGCTTCATCGCCGGTATGGCGATAGAAATTCTGGTGTCCGGCATGAGCTTTCAACAATCACTCTCGTCCCGTTTGCTGTCGATCCCGGTAAATATCCTGATCGCCTGGCCTTATGGGCGCTATCGCGATCTGTTTATTCGTGTCGCCAGGCGCTTCCATCGCCCCCCCTTTTTACTGCGTAACCTGGCCGATCTGTTGGCCTATGTCAGTTTCCAATCACCGGTCTATGCCGCCATCTTATGGAGCGTCGGCGCTGATGGGCAACAAATCATCACGGCGGTGACCAGCAACGCAGTGGTATCAATGGCAATGGGCGTGGTGTATGGCTATTTTCTCGAATACTGCAGAAGGTTGTTCAGGGTGGCGGGCTACGTGTGAAGCAGGAGCGCAACGGGGCGCTCCTGTTTGGGCTTATTTCCGGCTAAGGCTGCCGCGGCGGAACAAATTACGGCGAATACGCGTCAGACCCGGCTTGGGTTTACGCGGCTCATCCAGGCTGGCCAGTACCAGTTCAAGTACCCGCTCGGCCACGTCACGGTGGCGCTGAGCGACCGCCAGAACCGGACACTCAAGGAAGTCCAACAGCTCGTGATCGCCGAAGGTAGCGATGGCCAGATCGGTCGGCAAACGGCCTCGTTGCTTCAGCGTCACATCCATCACCCCTTGCAGTAAAGAGAATGAGGTAGTGAACAACGCCTGGGGCATTGGATGGGTTTTCAGCCATTCGGCAAACAGTACGCCGGCCGCCTCACGCTCATAGCTGTTGGCATACAGATAATCGACGTGTCTTTCGTCATCCTGCCAGGCTTCGCGGAAGCCCTGTTCACGCAGGAAGCTGACGGAAAGCTCCGGCAATGCTCCCAGATACAGTACCGACTCCGCCGGGAAGGTGCGAAGTTCTTGCGCCAGTGCGAAGGAGTCCTCTTGATCGGCCCCTACCACGCTGATGAAATGCTCGCGATCCAGCGCCCGATCCAGTGCGATAATCGGCAGCGGATCATTGGCCCAGCGTTGATAGAACGGATGCTCCGGCGGCAAGGCGGTGGAAACAATCAACGCGTCGACCTGGCGTTGCAACAGATGCTCAATACAGCGCATTTCGTTATCCGGCTGATCTTCCGAACAGGCAATCAACAGTTGGTAACCGCGCTGACGGGCCTGACGCTCCAGATAATTGGCGATGCGGGTATAGCTGGTGTTTTCCAGATCCGGTATCACCAGACCGATAGAACGAGTTCGCCCGGCGCGCAGCCCTGCCGCGACGGCATTCGGGTGATAGTTGTGCTCCCTGACCACGGCCATCACTTTTTCGACGGTTTTATCGCTGACACGATACTGCTTCGCCTTGCCGTTGATGACATAACTGGCCGTGGTGCGCGAAACGCCTGCGAGACGCGCGATTTCATCCAGTTTCACGTAAACCCCTTAATGACGCTGAAAATAGAAGTGAAAGCCATGCTCGGATTAACCATCGCATCCTGTGCGGTTATTCAATCCAGCCTCTGCGATCTAACAGCAGAAAACACTGCCTAGCAACCGCTTTTGCCGAAAGGTGCCAGCAAACGGGCAAAAAACACCGAAAAACAAAGGGCGCACCCTGGCTGCGCCCTCAGACTGATGACAAACCTCATTCCTGCCCAGAGCGAGTAGAGGTTGATAAATAAAAAATCAGGAAAATCAATTTATTGATTTTCGTCCGATCACCACAAAACAGGAAAAACCACGCTTTTTCCTGTTTTGTCAGCAACCTAAGGGCGCAGCCTGGCCGCGCCCTTAGATTATGCCAATATCACGCCTCAGCGCATGATTCTATCGCCGCGTGACACGCCGACCACACCGGAACGCGCCACTTCAACAATTTCGGCCACTTCACGCACCGCGCTCAGGAACGCATCCAGCTTGTCGCTGGTGCCCGCCAACTGAACGGTGTACAGCGTGGCCGTGACGTCAACGATTTGACCGCGGAAAATGTCGGCGCAGCGTTTCACCTCTTCACGGCCATACCCGCTGGCCTGCAGCTTCACCAGCATGATTTCACGCTCAACGTGAGCACCCTGCACCAGTTCGCTAACGCGCAGCACGTCTACCAGCTTATGCAGCTGTTTTTCGATCTGCTCCAATACCTTTTCATCGCCGACGGTTTGAATCGTCATACGTGACAAAGTGGGATCGTCGGTCGGTGCTACCGTCAGGCTTTCAATGTTGTAACCGCGCTGAGAGAACAAGCCCACCACCCGCGATAACGCACCGGATTCATTTTCCAGCAATACAGATAAAATACGGCGCATGATCAGGTCCTCTCCGTTTTGCTTAACCACATTTCGTCCATGCTTCCACCACGAATCTGCATTGGGTAAACATGTTCGGTTTCATCGACGGTCACGTCGACAAACACCAGGCGCTCTTTCTCGGCCAGCGCCTGAGCCAGTTTGCTTTCCAGTTCATCCGGCGTGCGAATGGCGATGCCCACGTGGCCGTAAGCCTCCGCCAGTTTGACGAAGTCGGGCAGGGAATCCATATAAGACTGGGAGTGACGGCCGGAATAAATCATGTCCTGCCACTGCTTCACCATGCCCAGATAGCGGTTGTTAAGATTCACCACGATCACCGGCAGGTTGTATTGCAACGCGGTGGACAGCTCCTGAATGTTCATCTGGATGCTGCCATCGCCGGTGACACAGACCACGGTTTCGTCAGGTAGCGCCAGCTTCACGCCCAGCGCCGCCGGCAAACCAAAGCCCATGGTGCCCAATCCGCCGGAGTTGATCCAACGGCGTGGTTTGTCGAACGGATAGTAGAGTGCGGCGAACATCTGGTGCTGGCCGACATCGGAGGTGACATAAGCGTCCCCCTTGGTCAGCCGATGCAGCGTTTCGATCACTGCCTGCGGCTTAATGGTGCCGCTGTTTTTGTCGTAGCCCAGGCAATCACGCGCACGCCACTGTTCGATAGACTGCCACCAGTCGCGCAATGCGTCGTGATCCTGCGCCTTATCTTCCTGCGCCAGCAGTTCCAGCATCTGGGTCAACACCTGTTTGGCGTCGCCGACAATCGGAATATCGGCATCTACCGTCTTGGAAATTGAGGTAGGGTCAATGTCGATATGCAGCACGGTAGCATTCGGGCAGTATTTGGCCAGGTTGTTGGTGGTGCGATCGTCAAAACGCACGCCGACGGCAAAGATCACGTCAGAATTATGCATGGTTTTGTTGGCTTCATAAGTCCCATGCATGCCGAGCATGCCCACGCTCTGACGATGTGTGCCGGGGAAGGCCCCCAACCCCATCAGGGTACAGGTGACCGGCAGATTCAGCTTCTCCGCCAGTTCCAGCAGCTCTGCGTCACAGGCCGAGTTGATCGCCCCGCCGCCAACGTACATGACAGGCTTTTTAGCCGTCAGAATGGTGTGCAATGCCCGCTTGATCTGCCCGCGATGCCCTTGCACCGTCGGGTTATAGGAACGCATGCTCACTTCCTGCGGATAGGCATAAGGCATTCTCACTGCCGGGCCCACGATGTCTTTCGGCAAGTCGATCACCACCGGTCCAGGTCGACCGGTTGAGGCCAGATAAAAAGCCTTTTTCAGGATGCCGGGGATATCTTCGGTACGTTTGACCAGGAAGCTGTGTTTCACCACCGGGCGCGAAATCCCGACCATGTCGCATTCCTGGAAGGCATCATAGCCAATCAGCGAACTGGGAACCTGACCGGAAAGCACCACCATCGGAATGGAGTCCATATAGGCGGTTGCAATACCGGTGATAGCATTGGTCGCTCCAGGGCCAGAGGTCACCAGCACCACCCCCACTTCACCGGTCGCACGCGCATAGCCATCGGCCATATGCACCGCGCCTTGCTCATGGCGCACCAATATGTGGTCGATACCTCCGACCGTATGCAGGGCGTCGTAAATATCGAGTACCGCCCCGCCCGGATAACCGAATACATGCTTAACGCCTTGATCGATCAACGATCGGACGACCATCTCGGCTCCTGACAACATCTCCATGGGTTTGCCTCCAGGCTAACTTATTCTTATCTGGCACCGGAACGTGGCACCTGTTGTGGGGCAATACCCCAAAATTTTTATGGATTGACTATAACCCATTAACATAACGTCAGAAGATAAGGCAGGCAAACGGCAAAATGGCACAATAACAGAAAGGTTACTGGCAACGGGCTGGGGATCGGGGATTTACAAAAACAATGCACTAGCCGCCGGCAAATCGGGCTAGGCATTGTTTCAGTCAGGTGGAGAATTACAGAACTATATCAGGCAAGAATGATGCTGTTTTTTTAACCGGCTCATCTGTCCCGGCAGCAGGATTAAGTTTTATCCTGGTACATCGAGTCAATCTCACTCTGGTAGCGCTGCAAAATCACCTTACGACGCAACTTGAGTGTTGGCGTCAGCTCACCCAACTCCATCGAAAAGGCCGCCGGCAGCAGGGTAAACTTCTTCACCTGTTCGAACCGAGCCAACTCTTTTTGCATCTCACGCAGACGGCTTTCAAACATTTCCAGAATATGGCTATGGCGCAGCAGTTCAAGCCGATCCTGGTATTTCAGGTTGATGGACTTGGCATATTCTTCCAGCGATTCAAAACTGGGCACAATCAAGGCGGAGACAAATTTGCGGGCATCGGCGATGATCGCCACCTGTTCGATAAAGCGATCCTGCGCCAGCGTGCCTTCAAGCATTTGCGGGGCAATGTACTTGCCGCCAGAAGTTTTCATCAGATCCTTAAGACGCTCGGTGATAAACAGATTTCCCCCTTCATCTATGGCACCGGCGTCACCGGTCTTCAACCAGCCATCGGCAGTAAAGGAGGCGGCGGTTTCCAGCGGCTTATTGAAATAACCACGCATTACCACCGGCCCACGCACCTGAATTTCATTTTCCTCGCCAATACGCACCTCAACCCCCGGCAGCGGCTTGCCAATCGAGCCAAAGCGGAAATTGCCCTCTTCCCAGCAGGAAACGGTGGCGCAGGTCTCGGTCATTCCATAGCCATATTTGATGTTGATGCCCATCGCCTGGAAAAACAGAATGACGTTGTCGTCCAGTTTGGCACCGGCGGCCGGCAAGAAGCGCACCCGCCCACCGAGGATCCCGCGCAGTTTGCTCAGCACCAGTTTGTCGGCCCAGCGGTGGGAAAGATCAAACAGCTTGCCCAGGGGTTTACCGGCACGTTCCTGTAAAAACTTGCGTTCACCACAGACAATCGCCCAATGGAACAGAGCGCGACGCAACCAGGGGGCACGCGCAACTTTCTCGTGCACCGCACTGAAGATTTTTTCGTAGAAACGCGGTACCGCGCACATCAGCGTCGGGCGTACCGCCGTCATGGCTTCACGCACCCAGTCTGTATTCGGCAAAAACACGTTTTGCGCGCCGGAATGCATAATGAAGAAGCTCCAGGCGCGTTCAAACACATGCGACATCGGCAGGAAACTGAGAGAGACATCTTCTTCATTTACCGTCAGCCGCTCATCGTGCAGATAAAGCTGTGCCGCCAGGTTACGGTAATCCAGCATCACCCCTTTGGGTTCGCCGGTGGTACCGGAGGTATAGATCAGCGTGAACAGATCCCGTAAATCACAATCGGCAATACGTTGCTGTAACTGCGATTCAAACGCCGCCAGATCGGCTTCGCGCTCAAAAGTACTCAGGTGCTGAGCAATTTCACAACCGCGCAGATCGGCAGCGTCATCAAATACAATAATGTGGATCAGTTGCGGACAGACACCGCGTAATGCGATGGCTGCGTCCAGTTGAGCCTGCTCGCCAACAAACAGAATGCGGATATCGGCGTCATTAATGATAAAAGCCGCCTGGGCCGGCGTATTGGTGGCATACAGCGGTACGCTGACCCCACGTAACCGCAGCACGGCCAAATCCGCCAGCGACCAGGGCATGCAGTTATTGGCAAAGATCGCGATACGTTCCTGCACGTCGGTACCCAAAGCCAGCAGCGCACTGGCGATGCGGTTGATATGCGTATCGACCTGCCGCCAGGTCAGTTGGCTCTCGCCGCTGGGAGACCATTGGCGAAAAGCTGTGCGATCGGCACGCTGGGAAATTTGGTGCTGTATACGGTGAGTTAAATGGTATTGCAGCAGATTATTGATCATAGCGCCCTGAGCCTGAAATGAATCAAACAGTTAGCGTTGAGCAGGACATCTGGCTCTGCATCTCAGCTTACACGTGTTTACTTTTTTTCGCGCAGTCTACCTACTCTGTGGCGGCGGGAAAAGAGATTTCAGCGTAGAACTGTGAGCTAAAACTCAGGTTAATTTCACCGCATCCTCCAGTTGGACAGAAGGGCAATGAAAAGGTTTTATTTAGCTCACAAAATGGGGGGTCGACAGGCTTCGGGGGAAACAGATAAAAACACCAGCTGGAATAAATATATCAGCATATAATTTTATAATGGTAATTTTTAATGAAACTATCGAAATATTTCGGAAGCGGTTAATTTAGCTCAGGTAAGCCAAGATATATCTTAGATAAACCCAAGATAATTCTTAGCTAACGCACGGAAAAATTATTCCCCCAATGGAAAACTACCACCTCGGGGGTAATAACAAGCTAATTTATTCAGTCAACTCTGACTGGCCAAGCATCACTTTCATCCATTGATGCCCCTTATCCCGTTCAGCCGACTCATGCCAGGAAAGATAACAGGTCACCTTGTTTTCATTCCAGGGTAAAGGAATAAAACGCAGCTTCAATAATTCAGCCTGCTGTCGAGCCAGCCAGGCCGGAACAATGGCAATCATGTCAGTACTGGATACTATATTCAGCACGCTGTATAAATCAGTACACTGTTGAGCCACGACTCGTTGCATGGCTTCTTCTATATAGTAGGGTTTGCTGAAAGAGTAAAAACTCTCGAGTGAAACCACTGCATGTTGCTCCGCCAAGATTTGTTCCGGCGTGATGGACTTATCTAGTCTCGGATGTTTCCTGGAAACCACCAGCACCAACTCGTCATCAAAAAGCGCCATACTTTTAAACTCTGAAGATTCAAAGCTGGCATAGCCAACAACGAACTCAACCTCCTGGTAGCGTAATTGGTTATCGATGTTATTGGTTATATATGATTTTATTTTCAAATGGGTATGAGGCGCTATTTCTCTCATGTGATTGATTATGGTAGCCCCCAAACGCAAATCAAGCGGGCTGCAAATGGCGATAGAGAAGACTCGCTCGCTGGTAAAGGGCTCAAACTCCGCGCCGGGCAACTCATTTTGCACCAACTGCAACGCCTGACGAACCGGCCCAAACAGTTGCTTAGCCCGCACCGTGGGCTGGATCCCACGCCCACAGCGGACGAACAGCTCATCATTAAACATCAGCTTTAAACGTGCAACGGCGTTGCTCACTGCCGGCTGCGACATCCCCAAAAAACTCGCTGCCCGGGTAATATTCTGCATCTGCATAACGGCATCAAACACGGTGAGCAAATTCAGATCGACGCTGCGTAAATGCAGTTCGCTGGTTTCTTTATCGATAACAACTCCTGAATTACATTCCGACATATCCCACTCCACTAAGTCCTGTGTAGATAATTCCCCGCGCATAATAAAAATGACAAGGCATCGCCATCTTAATCTCATACGGTAGAATTAGTTATCTCTTGCTCCATTCATTTAAAACCGAGCTCAAGCATCATCCTATATACAAACATGGTTAAGGTTTTGTTCTAATACATATTAAGTTCATTTCTTCTAACAGAGAGTAATCTCGTACTGCATCAAAATAGACGTTACTGCAATAGACCATAGTCTCGCTATCATTTACCAGTTATCCTTAATCACATCGTTAAATACAGCGTTCACGATCACACTCCATTCATTAGCGCACATTATCTTCATCCTCTAATACCAATCAGATTTATGATTAATTCACAAAATACATAACTGACTGCCAACGCATTGATATCAAGAATACAAAACTCACACTTTTAATTTTCCCTAGCACGCCTTCAGCAGTTTTGCATCTTTAATTTTAACCCAATCAACATCAGAAGCAATTGCGGCGATATATATTCATTTAATTTATGCTAACAGGCTCGCAAATCCTCCCTTACTTTTTATCTGACAATACCATTTTTTACCGAATTATCCTCTGATCGCACAGGCCCGTTAATCTGAAGGTAAAGGAGTACCCTCATTTTCAATCAGGTGTTGACATAACCAAGCCAATAACGTATCAAATTAGGCAACGAAACTATTTTAGAGAAGCTGAACCGCCATGAACTCTACTTTCCGTCTACTAGGCCTACTACTTAACGCATCTTGTTTGCGCGGTATGCCGGTGGACGCAGTTCAGAGCTGATTCAGCCCACCTCATAACAAACCCGCGCTACTGCGCGGGTTTTTTTTTACCCGCTTAGCGTGAAATAAACACGATAAGGAACCACCCTGATGAGCCAACAAGTCATTATTTTCGATACAACGCTGCGTGATGGTGAACAAGCGCTGCAAGCCAGCCTGAGCGTGAAAGAGAAGATTCAGATCGCGATGGCGCTGGAAAGAATGGGTGTCGACGTCATGGAAGTCGGCTTCCCGGTCTCCTCGCCGGGCGATTTTGAATCGGTGCAAACCATCGCCCGCCAGATTAAAAACAGCCGCGTATGTGGCCTGGCCCGTTGCGTGGATAAAGATATCGACGTCGCAGCCGAAGCATTGCGCGTAGCCGAAGCCTTCCGTATTCACGTGTTCCTGGCCACCTCAACCCTGCATATTGAATCAAAACTGAAGCGCTCGTTCGACGAAGTGCTGGAGATGGCGATCCGCTCGGTGAAACGCGCCCGTAATTACACCGACGACGTAGAATTCTCTTGTGAAGACGCAGGCCGTACACCAATCGATAACCTGTGCCGCGTGGTAGAAGCCGCCATTAACGCCGGTGCCACCACCATTAACATTCCTGATACCGTGGGTTACACCACGCCGAACCAGTTTGGTGGCATTATTACTACCCTGTATGACCGCGTACCGAATATCGATAAAGCCATTATCTCTGTGCACTGCCACGACGACCTGGGTATGGCGGTCGGCAACTCCATTGCCGCGGTGCAGGCGGGTGCTCGCCAGGTAGAAGGCACCTTGAACGGCATTGGTGAGCGCGCGGGTAATACCTCGCTGGAAGAAGTGATCATGGCGATCAAAGTGCGCCAGGACATCATGAACGTGCACACCAACATCAACCATCAGGAAATCTTCCGCACCAGCCAAATCGTCAGCCAGCTGTGCAACATGCCGATCCCTGCCAACAAGGCTATCGTGGGTTCCAATGCCTTCGCTCACTCTTCTGGCATTCATCAGGACGGCGTGCTGAAAAATCGTGAAAACTACGAAATCATGTCACCACAGACCATAGGTCTGAAAGATGTGCAGTTGAACCTGACCTCTCGTTCCGGCCGCGCCGCGGTGAAACACCGTATGGAAGAGATGGGCTACAAAGAGCAGGACTACAACCTGGACAATCTGTACGCCGCCTTCCTGAAGCTGGCCGATAAGAAAGGTCAGGTATTCGATTACGATCTGGAGGCTCTGGCCTTCATTAATAAACAGCAGGAAGAACCCGAGCATTTCAGCCTGGACTACTTCAGCGTGCAGTCAGGCAGCAGCATCATGGCCACCGCATCGGTGAAATTGATCTGTGGCGAAGAAGAAAAGGCCGAAGCGGCCACCGGTAATGGGCCGGTTGACGCGGTTTATCAGGCCATCAATCGCATTACCGGTTATCCCATCGAACTGGTGAAGTACCAGTTAACCGCCAAAGGCCAGGGCCGTGACGCACTGGGCCAGGTAGATATCGTGGTGTCCTATAACGGCCGCCGCTTCCACGGCGTGGGTCTGGCGACCGACATCGTGGAATCCTCCGCCAAGGCGATGGTGCACGTATTGAACAACATTTGGCGCTCCCAGCAGGTAGAAAAAGAAAAACAGCGTCTGCAGCAAAGCAAACATCAAAATAATCAGGAAACGGTGTGAACATGACGAAGACTTACCACATTGCCGTCTTGCCCGGAGACGGAATCGGCCCGGAAGTAATGGCCCAGGCGCGTAAAGTGTTGAACGCAGTGCGTCAGCGCTTTGATATCCGCATCACCGAATCAGAGTATGACGTCGGTGGCATCGCCATCGATCGCCATGGCAGCCCGCTGCCCCCGGCCACCCTCGCCGGTTGCGAGCAGGCCGACGCTATCCTGTTCGGCTCGGTCGGTGGCCCGAAGTGGGAACACCTGCCGCCAGCGGAACAGCCTGAGCGTGGCGCTTTGCTGCCGTTGCGTAAACACTTCAAACTGTTCAGCAACCTGCGCCCTGCCCGTTTGTATCAGGGTCTGGAAGAGTTCTGCCCACTGCGCGCCGATATCGCCGCCCGCGGTTTCGATATTCTGTGCGTGCGTGAACTGACCGGCGGCATCTACTTTGGCCAGCCGAAAGGCCGCGAAGGCCAGGGCCAGCAGGAGCGCGCCTTCGATACCGAGGTGTATCACCGCTTCGAGATCGAGCGCATTGCCCGCATCGCCTTCGAGTCTGCCCGCAAGCGTCGCAACAAAGTGACCTCGATTGATAAGGCCAACGTACTGCAAAGCTCCATTTTGTGGCGCGAAGTGGTTAATCAGGTCGCCCAGGATTACCCGGACGTGTCGCTGTCGCACATGTACATCGACAACGCCACCATGCAGTTAATCAAAGACCCGTCGCAGTTCGACGTGCTGCTGTGTTCCAACCTGTTCGGCGACATTCTGTCCGACGAATGCGCGATGATCACGGGTTCGATGGGCATGCTGCCTTCCGCCAGCCTGAACGAACAGGGCTTTGGTCTGTATGAGCCGGCCGGTGGTTCAGCGCCGGATATCGCGGGTAAAGGCATTGCCAACCCGATCGCCCAAATCCTGTCTGCCACCCTGTTGCTGCGTTACAGCCTGGGCGCTACAGAGGCGGCCGACGCCGTTGAGCACGCCATCAATCAGGCACTGGAACAAGGTTACCGCACCGCCGATCTGGCCGGTGTCGGCCCAGCTATCAGCACCGATGAAATGGGTGACATCATCGCCCGCTTTGTCGCCCAGGGGGCATAACATGTCTAAAACTTTATATCAGAAATTATACGATGCCCACGTGGTCTACTCAGCACCGGAAGAAACCCCGCTGTTGTATATCGATCGCCACCTGGTACACGAAGTGACTTCACCGCAGGCATTCGACGGCCTGCGTGCCATGGGCCGAAAAGTGCGCCAGCCGGGCAAGACTTTTGCCACCATGGACCACAACGTCTCTACCCAAACCAAAGACATCAACGCCAGCGGCGAGATGGCTCGCATTCAGATGCAGGAACTGATCAAGAACTGCGAAGAGTTTGGCGTCTTGCTGTATGACCTGAACCACCCGTATCAGGGCATCGTACACGTGATCGGCCCAGAGCAGGGCATGACGCTGCCGGGTATGACCATCGTCTGCGGCGACTCCCACACCGCGACTCACGGGGCTTTCGGTTCGCTGGCGTTTGGTATCGGCACCTCTGAAGTGGAGCACGTGCTGGCAACTCAAACCCTGAAGCAGGGCCGCGCCAAGACCATGAAAATTGAAGTAACCGGCGACGCGGCCGATGGCATCACCGCCAAAGACATCGTGTTGGCGGTGATCGGCAAAACCGGCAGCGCCGGCGGCACCGGCCACGTAGTGGAATTCTGTGGCAAGGCCATTCAGGCGTTGAGCATGGAAGGCCGCATGACGCTGTGCAATATGGCGATCGAAATGGGTGCCAAAGCCGGGCTGGTTGCGCCGGACGACACCACCTTTGATTACCTGAAGGGCCGCCAGTTTGCGCCAACCGGCGACAACTGGGAACAGGCCGTTGCCTACTGGCGCACGCTGAAATCCGATGACGATGCCAAATTCGATACCGTCGTCACCCTGCGCGCGGAAGACATCGCGCCACAGGTGACCTGGGGCACCAACCCTGGGCAGGTTATCGCCGTCAACCAGACCATCCCCGCCCCTGAGTCATTCAGCGATCCGGGTGAGCGTGCCTCGGCCGAAAAAGCCCTGGCCTATATGGATCTGAAACCGGGCATCAAGCTGACGGAAGTGCCGATCGACAAAGTATTTATCGGTTCCTGCACCAACTCACGCATTGAAGACCTGCGTGCAGCGGCTGCCATCGCCAAAGGCCGCAAGGTTGCCAGCGGTGTTCAAGCCATCGTGGTTCCCGGCTCCGGCCCGGTAAAAGCGCAGGCGGAAGCCGAAGGCCTGGATAAAATCTTTATCGATGCCGGTTTTGAATGGCGCCTGCCGGGCTGTTCGATGTGTCTGGCGATGAACAACGACCGCCTGAACCCCGGCGAACGCTGTGCCTCCACCAGCAACCGTAACTTTGAAGGGCGTCAGGGCCGCGGTGGGCGTACTCACCTGGTCAGCCCGGCAATGGCCGCTGCGGCCGCTATTGCCGGTCATTTCGCCGATATCCGTGACATTCACTAAGGAAGGCTACCGTGGCTAAATTTACTCAACATACCGGTTTAGTGGTGCCTTTGGATGCGGCGAACGTCGATACCGATGCCATTATTCCAAAACAGTTTTTGCAGAAGGTGACACGCACCGGTTTTGGTCAGCACCTGTTTAACGACTGGCGTTTTCTGGATGATGCCGGCCAGCAGCCAAACCCGGAGTTTGTACTGAACAAACCGCGCTACAAAGGTGCCAGCATTTTGCTGGCCCGTGAAAACTTCGGCTGCGGCTCATCACGCGAGCACGCGCCCTGGGCGCTGACCGACTACGGCTTTAGAGTGGTGATTGCCCCCAGCTTTGCCGATATCTTCTACGGCAACTCGCTCAACAACCAGCTGCTGCCGGTTAAGCTGAGCGAACAAGACGTGGAAGCGCTGTTCCAGCTGGTGGCTGCCAACGAAGGCATTGAATTTGAAGTTGATTTGGAAAACCAGACGGTCAAGGCCGGGGACAAAAGCTATCCGTTCGAGATCGACAGCTTCCGCCGCCACTGCATGATTAACGGGCTGGACAGTATCGGCCTGACGCTGCAACACGAAGCGGATATTTCCCGCTACGAGGCGCAGCAGCCCGCCTTCCTGAACTGATATGAATCACCCGCCGCCAGGCGGGTGTTTATTTATTACCAGTACCCCAGCCACTTCCACCAGGCCCCGCCAATCAATATCCAAATCAGCAGGTTGACCACGCTCATCACAAAACCGGCTTTCCACCACTCACCCAAGGTCGCATAGCCGGAGCCAAAGACAATCGGTGCCGTGCCGGTACCATAGTGGGTCAGCGACATCATCAGCGAGGAAGAGAACGCCAGAATCAGGCCCAGCAGCGCGGGCGGAGCGCCGAGTGCAATCCCTGCGGCAAAGAACGCGGCAAACATCGCGGTGACGTGCGCAGTGGTGCTGGCAAAGAAGTAATGCGAATACAGATAGATAAGGGTCAGCAGGATAGTGCCGCCAACCCAACTCATCCCCATATGATCAATCCCACTGCCCACGGTTTGCGACAGCCAGCCGATCAACCCCAACTTGCCGAGGAAGCTGGCCATCATCACCAGCGCGGAGAACCACACCACCGTGTCCCAGGCTCCCTTGTGCTTAAGCACATCTTCCCAGCTCAACACCCCGGTCGCCAGCAGTACCGCCAACCCAATCAGCGCCGCCGTGGTTGGGTTAACCGCCAGCGCCGGGCCGAAGAACATCGCCGGAATACCGGCCCACAGCACTAACAGCAGGGCAAACACCGCCAGCGTGATTTTCTCCGGCAGCGTTACCGGCCCCAGGGCCTGCAGCTTTTCACGGGCGAAACGCGGCGCGTCCGGGGTGCTTTTCACCTCCGGCGGGTAGATCAAATAAATCACCAAGGGCATGACAATCAGTGAGCACAACCCCGGTACCAGTGCCGCCACGGCCCACATTGACCAGGACAGCTCGAAGTTGCCATGAGTGCCCTTGGCAATCAGGCTGACGATCAACGGGTTCGGCGCGGTAGCGGTGATAAACATCGCCGAAGTGATCGGGTTGATATTGTAATTCACCAGCGACAGATAGCGGCCAATCTTGCCGGAGGTATTAAGCTCGGGTTTGGAGCCAAAGCTGTCGGCAATCGACTTCATGATTGGATGGATAATCCCGCCGCCACGCGCGGTGTTACTTGGGGTCACCGGTGCCAGGGTGGTTTCCGCCAGCGTCAATGCATAGGCGATCCCCAGCGTCTTTTTACCGAACAGCGAAATGAAGTAATAACCGATACGCGCCCCCAGCCCGGTTTTGTTCAGGCTGAGTGAGATCATGATCGAAAAACCAATCAGCCAGATCAACTGATTGGAAAATCCGCTGAGCGCATCATTGAGCGCAGCACCGGGTTTGCCAGGGTTGGTAACGCCGGTTACCGCCACCAGCGCGATCGCCACTACCGAAACGGCACCGATAGGCATGGCTTTGCCGATGATGGCAATGATGGTGCCGATAAACAGCGCCAGCAAATGCCAGGCATTGGGTTCCACGCCTTCAGGCACGGGGATCACAAACCAGATGAGTAAAGCGGCGACGACGGCACACAGGGAAGGAACAGGCTTGAGCGGCGTTAGTTTATCCATAACATACCCACTTTTCTAAACGGATCGGCATCTTGGCAGCAAGATGTTCGGGAACGCGCTCATCGCGTTCCGGGTCCGTTCAGCTTGGGGGGTTGGCGTAATGTTCTCAATGACATGCGTCAAGGATGGTGACGTTTAAGCTCACACTTCCCGCACGCGGGCACTCATCCACAGTGCCGCTACCGCCAGGAGAGTCGCCAACCAGTAAACCGCATAGTGCCCGAGGTTTTCCACCAGCGCCCCCTGCAGCACCCCGGCCAGGATCACCCCGGTGGAAATACTGTTGGTAAACAGCGTGGTTGCCGCGCCCGGTCGCCCCGGCATCAGGTCCTGGAAATAGAGCATGCCAATACCGGCGATGATGCCGATAAATATGGCGTTGAACAGCTGTAGTACCATTAACGCCAGCTTAAATTTAAACACCACCAATCCGGCATAAAACAGGATACCGGCCGCCACGGCGAACAGCATCATATTGCGCTTGCCGAACCTTTTGACGTAGTAACCCGCCAGTAACATCGCCGGGATCTCCAGCCCGGCGGCCGTGCCCATCAGCAGCCCGGCAAGGTTTTCCGGCAGGCCCAGATCGGCGGTGATATACAGCGGCATATCGATGATATACATGGTGTTGCAGGTCCACATCAGCATCGAGGCAATAAACAAACGGCGTACATCGCGGTTGCGCCAGGCGCTGACGGGGGCAATCGGAGCCGAAGCCGTGGCATTCAGCGTCGCACTATTCTGCTCCGCACGCGGCACCGAAGGCAGGGTAAACCACACCAGCAATGCACAGATCGCGAAGGTCGCAGCGGCAATCATGAACATCGCGGTAAATCCGTAGTTCAGCGCCAGCGTAAACGACAACGGCGGGCCAATCACCCAGGCCAGAGACAGTTGCGCACGCATCACCGAGCTGAACATCACCACTTCGCGCGCCGAGCTGTCGGCATATTCCCGTGCCAGCGCAAAAATCTGCGGCATCGCGGTATTGGCAATCGCCGACAGCAAGACCCCGGCGGTGATCAGCGTCAGGTAGTCACGGTTAAAGGCAAACAGCAGGCAGTTACCGACCGCCATCAGGCAGCACAGCAAAATCAATTTACGTCGATCGCCGCGCGTATCCGAACGCTTGGCCAACAGGAAACTGACCGCGATGCCGACGATGGCATTAACGGTATAAAACAGGCCAACCCACAGCGGCCGCACCTTAACCTCGGTGGTCAGGAACAGGCTCAGCGTCGGCGCCAAAAGCGCGCCGGCAATGCCGGAAAGAAAGGCAATCAGCAGGAATGCGGCAAAGACTGGATTAAAGCGGCGTGGCAGCCAGCGCTGACGTTTCATCTCTTCGTTCCTGACCCTAAAGCGGAAGACAGAACCTTAGGCTACGGTGACAAAATTGCAAGAACATCCCCGCGACCGAGAATAAAAAAACCAGTGGGTATGACCCCACTGGCTGGTGAACAACACCATTACTCAGAAACCTTTTCTACCCGAGCCTCACAGGTGCTCACGGTATTGCTTATCCGTCATGGAGTGGATGTCCCACTGGGTCAGATGGGCCAGCATCTCCAGCCGCGCCTGCTCAGGCACCAGCTTCAACCAATCGGCCCGCTGGCGACGCACCGCGCTGAAATAGCGCTGATAGAACTGTTTTGACAAGAAAACTTTCATCCGTCGCCCTCCCCCTTTCATTGAAGAAAATTATCGGCGTAATATAGGGAAAGATAAATTGATGGGTTGATGCCGGAGCGTTCCTCTTTTATGTCCACCTCCAGATTGCAACAGCAGTTCATTCGCCTGTGGCAGCGCTGCCACGGCGAGCCGACCGAAACTACCCTGCAGGAGCTGGCCGAAGTGCTCAGCTGTTCGCGCCGCCATGTGCGTTCGCTACTGGGTGCCATGCAGCAGCAGGGCTGGCTGACCTGGCAGGCCGAGTCCGGGCGCGGCAAGCGTTCACGTCTCACCTTTCACTACACCGGTCTGGCACTGCAACAGCAACGGGCGGAAGAGTTGCTGGAGCAAGACCGTATCGATCAACTGGTGCAACTGGTCGGCGATAAAAACGTGGTGCGCCAGATGTTGCTGTCCCAACTGGGGCGCAGCTTTCGTCAGGGGAAACACATCCTGCGGGTACTCTACTATCGCCAGTTGTATAACCTGCTGCCCGGTTCGGCGCTGCGACGCTCGGAAACCCATCTGGCACGGCAGATTTTCAGCGGCCTGACGCGCATAAATGAGGAAAACGGGGAACTTGAGTCTGACCTTTCGCATCACTGGCAGGCTTTAACCCCGCTGCATTGGCGTTTTTATCTCCGCCCGGCAATTCATTTTCACCATGGGCGCGAGCTGGAAATGGAGGATGTCATCAGTTCGCTCAATCGATTGATGCCGCAGCCGTTGTTTTCCCATATTGAACGAGTGACCTCACCGACGCCTTATGTGATCGACGTGCATCTGCACAGTCCCGATTACTGGCTACCGTGGCTGCTGGGCAGCGTACACGCGATGATCCTGCCGCGCGAATGGCAGAGCCTGCCGGAATTCTCTCGCCACCCGGTGGGCACCGGGCCGTATAGCGTGGTACGCAACCACCGCAGCCAGATGAAAATCCACGCTTTTGACGATTACTTTGGCTACCGCGCGCTGATCGATGAGGTAAATATCTGGGTACTGCCGGAAGTGACCGAAGAACTGGTGCATTCCGGCGTCCAGTTGCAGGCGGACGACACCGGCAAAAACGAACTGGAAAGCCGGCTGGAAGAAGGCTGTTATTTCCTGCTGTTCGATCAGCGTTCGCCAGTGGCGGCCGATCCGGCCATTCGCAATTGGCTGTGCGAGTTGATCAACCCCATTGCGCTGCTGAGCAATGCCGGGCCGGTTTATCAACGCTATTGGTCACCGGCCTACGGCCTTCTGCCGCGCTGGCATCACAACCGCGCACTGGCACAACTCCCCAAACCGGACGGGCTGACCGAACTGACGTTGACTTACTACAGCGAGCACTCGGAGTTCCACGCCATTCAGTTGGCGATCGAACCCCTGCTGGCGCAGCAGGGAATCAAGCTGAAGATACAAGTCGTGGATTACGACACCTGGCATAAAGGCGAAGCCAGCAGCGATCTGTGGCTAGGCAGCGCCAACTTCTATCTGCCACTGGAGTTTTCGCTGTTCGCCACCCTGTATGAACTGCCGTTGATGCAGCACTGCATGAATGAAGATCTCGCTGAGGATGCCGCGATGTGGCGCGCCAATAGCCTGCCGCTGGCCGATTTTTGCCAGCGCCTGGTCAGCAACCATCAGTTACACCCGCTGTTCCACCACTGGTTGCAACTGCATGGCCAGCGCAGCATGCGCGGCGTGCGGATGAATACCCTGGGCTGGTTTGATTTTAAATCCGCCTGGTTTGCGCCGCCGGAAGCATAAGCGCCTTTCACCGACGCCCGTTAGTCTTTACAATGGCGCCGTCTCAACGGGGTGCAAAATGCGGCGTGCCGATTTTGCTGAGAACAAACCCGTCGAACCTGATCCGGTCAATACCGGCGGAGGGATTTGAGCCCAGCGAACCGGCAGCCGCCGCTAGCCCCCTCAGATACCCTTGCCCCCCTAAATTTTCAGGAGTGCAAAGTGGTCAAGAAAAGCCTGCCCTTATTACTGTTGTTGTGCGCTGCACCGGTGTTCGCCAAACCGGTGCTGACGGTCTACACCTATGATTCCTTCGCTGCCGACTGGGGCCCCGGCCCGGCGGTCAAAAAGGCTTTTGAAGCCCAGTGCGACTGTGAGCTGAAGTTTGTCGCGCTGGAGGACGGCGTTTCGCTGCTTAATCGCCTGCGCATGGAAGGAAAAAACAGCGCCGCCGACGTGGTGTTGGGGTTGGACAACAACCTTCTGCAGGCCGCACAACAAACCGGTTTATTCGTGCCGAGCAACGTCGACAGCACCAAGCTGAGCGTCCCCGGTGGCTGGCAGGATAAAACCTTCGTGCCTTATGACTACGGCTATTTTGCCTTCGTTTACAACAAAGAAAAGCTGAAGAACCCGCCCAAAAGCCTGCAGGAACTGGTCGACAGTGACCAGAACTGGAAAGTGATTTACGAAGATCCGCGTACCAGCACGCCGGGCCTCGGCCTGCTGTTGTGGATGCAGAAAGTCTATGGCGACAAGGCTTCCGAAGCCTGGCAAAAGCTGGCGAAAAAAACCGTCACCGTGACCAAGGGCTGGAGTGAAGCCTACGGCCTGTTCCTGAAGGGCGAAGGCGACCTGGTACTCAGCTACACCACCTCTCCGGCCTACCATCTGATTGAAGAAAAGAAAGACAGCTATGCCGCCGCTAACTTCAGCGAAGGCCACTACCTGCAGGTCGAGGTAGCTGGCAAACTCAAGGCCAGCAAACAGCCGGCGTTGGCAGAGCGCTTTATGCAATTTATGGTGACCCCGGCGTTCCAGAACAGCATTCCCACCGGCAACTGGATGTATCCGGTGATCAAAACCCAGCTGCCGGCCGGGTTTGAGCAAATGACCGTACCGCAGACCGCGCTGCAATACAGCGCTGAAGAAGTGGCCAAACAACGCGGCAACTGGATCCGGGCATGGCAAACCGCCGTCAGCCACTGATCCCGCGCTGGCTATGGCCGGGGCTGCTGGCTTCCGGTCTGATCCTGACCATCGCCGTACTGGCGATGGGTTCGCTGTGGCGACACGCGCCGGAAAGCGACTGGCAGGGTCTGTGGCAGGACAGCTACCTGTGGCATGTGGTGCGTTTCACCTTCTGGCAGGCGTTGCTGTCGGCACTGATCTCGGTGCTGCCCGCTATCCTGCTGGCGCGAGCGCTGTTCCGCCGCCGTTTCCCCGGCCGCCAGTTACTGCTGCGGCTGTGCGCCATGACGCTGGTGCTGCCGGTGCTGGTGGCGGTATTCGGCCTGCTTAGCGTGTATGGCCGACAAGGCTGGCTGGCCGAAATATGTGGTTGGCTCGGCATTAACTACAGTTTCTCCCCCTATGGCCTGCAGGGCATTCTGCTGGCCCACATGTTCTTCAACCTGCCGCTGGCGACCCGCCTGCTGCTACAGGCGCTGGAAAACATCCCGGTCGAACAGCGTCAACTGGCAGCGCAGCTTGGCATGAATGGGCGGCAGCAGTTCCGCTTTGTCGAATGGCCGGCGCTTCGCCGCCAGATCCTGCCGAGCGGCGCGCTGATCTTTATGCTGTGCTTTGCCAGCTTTGCCACCGTGTTATCACTGGGCGGCGGGCCGCAGGCCACCACCATCGAACTGGCGATCTACCAGGCGCTCAGCTATGACTACGATCTCAGCCGCGCCGCGCTGCTGGCGCTGATCCAACTGGCCTGCTGCCTGGGGCTGGTGGTGCTCAGCCAGCGGTTAAGCCAGGCACTCCCCGTAGGCAACACTCACGCTCACATCTGGCGTAATCCGCAAGACAGCCTGTGGCGTCGCGTTAGCGATTTTCTGCTGATCGCTGCCGCCCTGCTGCTGCTGTTACCCCCGCTGCTGGCGGTAATTGCCGACGGCGCCAACCAAAGCCTGGTCAGCGTGCTGCAACAACGGGTGCTGTGGCAGGCCTTATTCACCTCGTTACGTATTGCTCTCGGTGCCGGTGCGCTGTGCGTGGTACTGACCATGATGCTGCTGTGGAGCAGCCGTGAGCTGAAGTTGCAACAGCGGCTGCGCTGGGGCCAGCGACTTGAGCTGAGCGGTATGGTGATCCTGGCAATGCCGGGCATCGTGCTGGCGACCGGTTTTTTCCTGCTGTTGAGCGATACCGTCGGGCTGCCGCAGTCGCCGTATGCGCTGGTGATCCTCACCAATGCGCTGATGGCGGTGCCCTACGCGCTGAAAGTGCTGGAAAACCCGATGCGTGACCTGGCCGAACGCTACAACCCACTGTGCCTGTCGCTGGATATCCACGGCTGGCAGCGACTGCGGCTGATCGAACTGAAAGCCTTGCGCCGCCCACTGGCCCAGGCACTGGCCTTCGCCTGCGTACTGTCGATTGGCGATTTCGGCGTCGTCGCCCTGTTTGGCAACGAACACTTCCGCACTCTGCCTTACTACCTGTATCAACAGATCGGTGCCTATCGCAGCAATGATGGCGCGGTCACCGCCCTGTTGTTGCTACTGTTGTGTTTCCTGCTGTTTACCCTGATCGAACGCTTACCGGGCCGCCATGATAGAGCTTGAAAAACTGACCTACCTGTATGAACACCTGCCAATGCGCTTTGACCTGCGCATTGCGCCGGGCGAACGTGTCGCGGTGCTTGGCCCCAGCGGTGCGGGCAAAAGCACGTTGCTCAGCCTGATTGCCGGGTTCCTGCCGGCTGCCAGCGGCAGGTTGCGGCTCGACGGCAGCGATCACACCGCCACGCCACCGGCCAAACGTCCGGTCTCGATGCTGTTTCAGGAAAACAACCTGTTTGCTCACCTGACGGTAGAACAGAATATCGGGCTGGGTCTGGATCCGGGGCTGCGGCTCAATGAGCAGCAAAAGCTGCAGTTGGCGCAGATTGCCCGCCAGGTGGGGTTGGAAGAACATCTGCCGCGTCTGCCGTCTCAGCTTTCTGGTGGCCAGCGCCAGCGTGCCGCGCTGGCGCGCTGTCTGATCCGTCAGCGGCCGATCCTGCTGCTCGACGAACCTTTTTCGGCGCTCGATCCGGCATTACGCAATGAGATGCTGCAACTGCTGCAGGAGGTGTGCGACCAACGTAACCTGACGCTGCTGATGGTATCGCACAATCTGGATGACGCTGCGCGTATCGCCCCGCGTACCTTGCTGGTGGTCGATGGCCGCATTTTTTACGACGGTCCCACCCAGGCGCTGCTGGACGGCAGCGCACCGGAAGCCAGAGTGCTCGGCATTTCACACAAAGCGTGATCCGCAGCGCGTTTTTTATGCTGCGCAAATAAACCTGTTGTGCGAATTTTGCGCCTGTGGTTTTATAAAATCCTGACTTTTTTTACTGATGATAAGGTTCCCTGTGATCGCATCCTCGCTGACTTCGACCCTACTAGTTACCGCGCTACCAGCCGCGGTGATGGTCGTCGTGCGTGTGGTGGTGGTCGTCGGCAATGCGCCGTAGGGTCCGAATCAACGCATCGATTCCCAAACCCCGCCGGCGCAAACCGGGCGGGGTTTTTAGTTTCAGCCCCCTGCCCAGAAAAGCGAACCGGCCTTGAGAAAGGATAGGAACATGGCAATTTCGGGCACGCCACAGCAAGGCAACAGCTTCACCGGCGCACAGTTGATCGTCCACCTGTTGGAGCGTCAGGGCATCACCACCGTTGCCGGCATTCCCGGCGGCGCTGCGCTGCCGCTGTATGACGCACTGAGCCAAAGCACCCGCATTCATCACGTACTGGCACGCCACGAACAGGGCGCGGGCTTTATGGCACAGGGCATGGCACGCGCCAATGGCAAGGCGGCGGTGTGCATCGCCTCCAGCGGGCCGGGTGCCACCAACCTGGTCACCGCCATCGCCGACGCCAAGCTCGATTCCATCCCGCTGGTATGTATCACCGGCCAGGTGCCGTCTTCAATGATTGGTACCGACGCCTTCCAGGAAGTTGATACCTACGGCATCTCGATTCCTATCACCAAGCACAACCATTTGGTCCGCGATATCCGTGAACTGCCGCAGGTGATCTGCGACGCGTTCCGTATCGCCGAATCCGGCCGCCCTGGCCCGGTGTGGATCGACGTGCCGAAAGACGTGCAAACCGCAGTGATCACTCTGGATGAGCTGCCGCCGATCGCCATTCCCGATGCGGCACCGGCCTTTGAAGCCTCTGCCGTCACCCAGGCCGCCGCGATGATCAACCAGGCCAAACGCCCGGTGCTGTATCTGGGTGGCGGCATCATCTGCGCCAATGCTTACCAACAGGCGATTGAGCTGGCGGAACGCGCCAACCTGCCGACCACCATGACGCTGATGGCGTTGGGTGCGATGCCGGTGCAGCACCCGCTGTCGCTGGGCATGCTGGGGATGCATGCCGCACGCAGCACCAACTTTATTCTGCAAGAGGCCGATCTGCTGATCGTACTGGGCGCCCGCTTTGACGATCGGGCGATTGGCAAAACCGAACAGTTCTGCCCGAACGCCGCCATCATCCACGTGGATATCGACCGTGCCGAACTGGGCAAGGTGAAACAGGCCAACATTGCCATTCACGCCGACGTTGGCCAGGTATTGCAACAGTTGTTACCACAGATTGAGGCACAGCCGCGCAGCGAATGGCTGGACACCGTCAACGGCCTGAAGCGCGAGTTCCCATTCAACATGCCGGATGCCGAAGATCCGTTGAGTCATTACGGGTTGGTGCTGGCTGCTGCGCGCTGCGTGGATGAAAGCGCCATTATCACCACCGACGTGGGCCAGCATCAGATGTGGGTGGCGCAGGCCTACCCGCTGAGCCGTCCGCGCCAGTGGCTGACCTCCGGTGGATTGGGCACCATGGGCTTCGGTCTGCCGGCAGCGATAGGGGCAGCCCTGGCCGAACCGCAGCGCAAGGTGCTGTGCTTCTCCGGTGACGGCAGCCTGATGATGAACATTCAGGAAATGGCCACCGCCGTCGAGCATGATCTGGACGTGAAGATTATCCTGATGAACAACCAGGCGTTGGGGCTGGTGCATCAGCAGCAGACGCTGTTCTACCAGCAGCGCATCTTTGCCGCCGCCTATCCCAAGCGTACCGACTTTATCAAGATTGCCGCCGGTTTCGGGCTGGACACCTGTGATTTGAATGCCGCAGAAGATCCGCAAGCCGCGCTGGCCGAGGCGATCCAACGGCCTGGCCCTTGTCTGATCCACGCGCTGATTGATATCAATGAAAAAGTCTTCCCGATGGTGCCGCCGGGTGCCGCCAACATCGACATGATTGGAGAATAAGCCATGTCAGAACAATTCAATAATCCACAGGTGATCCTGGAACTGACGGTACGTAACCATCCCGGCGTGATGTCGCACGTGTGCGGTCTGTTTGCCCGCCGTGCCTTCAACGTAGAGGGTATTTTGTGTCTGCCGCTGAAAGACGGCAAACAGAGCCGTATCTGGCTATTGGTGGCGGACGATCAGCGGCTGGTGCAGATGATTAGCCAGGTAGAAAAACTTGAAGATGTACTGCAGGTAAAACGCCACAGCGAGGACGTGCGGGTGTTCGAACAGTTGGAAGCCTTCTTCCAGTAAAGCACAGAGGGGCGTTACGCCCCCTTGTTACTGCCCCGCCAGCACCTTCCAAAGTAAATGCCGGTAAACCGGCATCAGCGGCTGTTGGGACAGGTAATAAAAGGCGCCGAGCGCCAGGATCCAGCTCAGCACGCAGGCTATCCGCAGCCGCAGTGGCGACAAAAAGTTGCTCAAGCGGTCGGCGCTGCGTTTACCTTCACGCCACCAGCGCCAGCTCAGCCAGGCGGCCAGCCAAATCAGCATCGCCACCGCAAACAACAACCATTTGAATAAGGCGCTGTTGGCGCTGGCAGGAATGTCGATGGCCACGCCGGCCAGAATACCCGGGAAGAAATAGACCGGTGGCCAGGTGATGCAACCGATAATGTTCGGCAATGCGAATTTGTACGGCGGTAAGTCCAGCATCCCGGCCACCATTGGCACCAGCGGACGCGTCGGGCCGATAAAACGACCAATCAGAATGGTTGCCATACTGTGTTGATGGAGCGCATGCTCAGTCTTGTCGAGCATCGCCTTGTTCTTTTTCAGGAACGACCAGCGGTGCAACGGCCCCTTGAATGCGCGGCCGATAAAGTAGGAGATCCAGTCCCCCAGCAGGCAACCGACGATCCCCGCCGCCCAGGCATAATAGAAGTCGACCTGGCCGCTGCCGATCAGCGCGCCGATGCTGGCCATCATCACCGTACCGGGCAGCAACAGCCCTACCAGCGCCAGTGATTCCAGAAACGCGACGAACATGACGACCATCAAAGTGAAAGCCAAAGACTGGGTAATCAAATGCTGTAAATAGGCTTCCATTAAACCTCTGTTGGTTATCCAAAGCGCGTGGGCGTGGGATTGTCAGGTGCGGCCGGGAACGAGTCAACCGGTGAATTGTATGCGTTTTTGGCAGAACTGTGCGGCAATGGACAATTACTGTATAAAAACCCATACTATAATTTATCTATTCCCCCCCTTTAGCTTAGCTTGTCAGGAACTGCGTGATGTCACTCCAACAGGGTTTCTTGCTCACCCGCCACTGGCGTGATACGCCCGCCGGCACCGAGGTGGAGTTTTGGCTGGCGACCGAGAACGGCCCGCAGCAACTTCGCCTGGCACCGCAGACTTCGGTCGCCTTTATCCCGGCCGAACAGCGCCAACGCGCCGAGCTGTTGCTGCGGGAAGAGCGGCAATGGGAGCTGAAACCGCTGCCGCTGACCGATTTTCATCATCGCCCGGTGCTGGGGCTGTATTGCCGTCAGCATCGTCAGTTGATCAAACTGGAAAGGCTGCTGAAAGACGGTGGCGTCAATCTCTACGAGGCCGATATCCGCCCGCCGGAACGCTACCTGATGGAGCGTTTTATCACCGCGCCGGTGTGGTTCAGCGGCCAGGCCAACGGCAACGGCCCGCTGATCAACGGCCAAATGAAACCGGCACCGGAATATCGCCCAACCTTGAAACTGGTCTCGCTGGACATTGAAACCACCGCCCACGGCGAGCTGTACTCGATCGCGCTGGAAGGCTGCGGTCAGCGCCAGGTGTACATGCTCGGGCCGGCCAACGGGGGCAATGAACCGCTGGATTTTGACCTGGAGTACTGCGTCAGCCGCCCGCAAATGCTGGAACGGCTGAATCAGTGGCTGGAGCAGCACGATCCCGACGCCATCATCGGCTGGAACCTGGTGCAGTTCGATTTACGGGTCCTGCAAAAACACGCTGAGCGTTACCAGATCCCGTTAAAACTGGGCCGCGGGGGCAACCTGCTTGAATGGCGTGAACATGGCTTCAAGCAGAACCACTTTTTCGCCTCCGCCGCCGGGCGGTTGATTATCGACGGTATCGAGGCGCTCAAATCCGCCACCTGGAACTTCCCTTCTTTCAGCCTCGAACATGTGTCGCAGACGCTATTGGGAGAAGGCAAGTCGATCGACAATCCCTACCAGCGAATGGCGGAAATCGACCGGCGCTTTGCCGAAGATAAACCGGCGCTGGCGCGTTACAACCTGAAGGACTGCGAGCTGGTCACCCGAATCTTTGCCAAAACCGATTTGCTGACCTTCCTGCTGGAGCGCGCCACGGTGACCGGGCTGGCGGCCGATCGCAGCGGTGGCTCGGTGGCCGCTTTCAGCAATCTGTATATGCCGCGTATGCACCGGCTGGGTTTTGTCGCACCCAACCTTGGCGAGCAGCCGGAAGAACACAGCCCCGGCGGCTTTGTGATGGATTCACAGCCCGGCCTGTATGACTCGGTACTGGTGCTCGATTACAAGAGCCTGTACCCATCAATCATCCGGACCTTCCTGATCGACCCGGTCGGGCTGGTGGAAGGCATGCAACATCCCGGCGACGCCGATTCGGTGCCCGGTTTCCGCAACGCCCGTTTCTCGCGCAACAAACACTGCCTGCCGGCGATTGTTGAGCAGATCTGGCAGGGCCGCGAAGCGGCTAAACGACAACAGAACAAAGCATTATCCCAGGCATTGAAGATCATCATGAACGCGCTTTACGGCGTACTGGGATCGAGCGGCTGCCGCTTTTTCGATCCCCGGCTGGCATCGTCGATCACCCTGCGTGGTCATGAGATCATGCGCCAGACACGCGAACTGATTGAGGCTCAGGGATATCAGGTGATCTACGGCGATACCGATTCCACCTTCGTCTGGCTCAAACAGCCGCATGACGAGCAGCAGGCGGCGCAAATAGGCCGGAAATTGGTCGAACAGGTGAACCAATGGTGGCAACAGCATTTACAGCAACAGTACGGGCTGGAAAATGCGCTGGAACTGGAGTTCGAAACCCATTACTCACGTTTCCTGATGCCCACCATTCGTGGTGCCGAACAGGGCAGTAAAAAACGTTATGCCGGGCTGATCGCCAAGCCGGATGGCAGTGAAGAGATGGTGTACAAGGGGCTGGAAACGGTGCGCACCGACTGGACACCGCTGGCGCAGCAGTTCCAGCAGCAGCTTTACCAACGCATTTTCAAGCGCCAGCCGTATCAGGATTTTGTGCGTGAATACGTTAGCCAAACGCTTAACGGCGATTTCGACGATCGGCTGGTCTACCGCAAGCGCCTGCGCAGAAAGCTGGACGAATATCAACGTAACGTCCCGCCACATGTTCGCGCAGCCCGCATCGCCGACGACTATAATCGTCAGCAGGGGCGACCGCTGCAATACCAGAACGGCGGCTGGATCAGCTATGTGATGACCGTGGCCGGGCCGGAGCCGCTGGAAACCCAACAGTCGGCGATTGATTACCCCCATTATCTGGAGCGCCAGTTGGAACCGGTGGCTGACGCCATACTGCCATTTTTGCATGACGATTTTACTACGCTGGTGACAGGGCAGATGGGCCTGTTTTAGCATTAACCCCGCTCAGCGGGCGTTGGCGAAGGGTTAAGAAAATTCATCGGGTTTTGCAGGTGACGAACGCGCCGCCTTCCATTACCATAGCGCCCTTCCCAAATTCTGGACCACACTCCACCCATGCCGTCTCACGATGTATGCATGGGATGAATAGCTATTGCCCGCCATATTAAAATAAATCGGGATTAGCAGACGTTTGATACGGGTGCCGCGGCCCTCTCGCCCGGTAACAAGACTTACTTAAAGAATCGAGCCGACAATATATGCCTTTTACACTTGGTCAACGCTGGATCAGCGACACGGAAAGCGAATTAGGATTGGGAACCGTCGTAGCGCTGGATACGCGCATGATTACCCTGCTTTTCCCCGCCACCGGCGAAAACCGCCTGTATGCCAGAAATGACTCGCCAATCACCCGCGTGATGTTCAACCCGGGCGACACCATCAGCAACCACGAAGGCTGGGAGCTGCAGGTGGAAGAGGTCAAAGAGGAAAACGGCCTGCTGACCTATATTGGCACCCGCCTGGATACTCAGGAAAGCGGTGTGGCCATGCGTGAAGTGCTGCTGGACAGCAAACTGACCTTCAGCAAGCCGCAGGACCGTCTGTTTGCCGGCCAGATCGACCGTATGGACCGTTTCGCCCTGCGTTTCCGTGCGCGCAAATACCAAAGCGAGCAGTATCGTCTGCCGTTCGCCGGCCTGCGCGGCATGCGCGCCAGCCTGATCCCGCATCAGTTACACATCGCCTATGAAGTCGGCCAGCGCCATGCGCCGCGCGTACTGTTGGCAGATGAGGTGGGTTTGGGTAAAACCATCGAAGCCGGGATGATCATTCACCAGCAATTGCTGGCAGGCCGCGCCGAGCGCGTCCTGATCGTGGTGCCGGAAACCCTGCAGCACCAGTGGCTGGTCGAAATGATGCGCCGCTTCAACCTGTATTTCTCACTGTTCGACGACAGCCGTTACTCCGAGGCCAAGCTCGACAGCAGCAACCCGTTTGAAACCGAACAGTTGGTGATCTGCTCGCTGGACTTCGTCCGTCGCAACAAGCTGCGTCTGGAAGAACTGGCCGACGCCCAGTGGGATCTGCTGGTGGTCGATGAAGCCCACCACCTGGCCTGGAGCGAAGAGGCACCCAGCCGCGAGTACCAGGTCATCGAGCAACTGGCGGAGCACATTCCCGGCGTGCTGCTGCTGACCGCCACCCCGGAACAGCTCGGCCAACAAAGCCACTTTGCCCGCTTGCGCCTGCTGGATCCGAACCGTTTCCACGACTACCAGGACTTTGTCGCCGAACAGCAGAAATATCGCCCGGTGGCCGATGCCGTCACGCTGCTGCTGAGCGGTGAACGCCTGGCCGATGACAAGCTGAACCTGCTGGGTGAGCTGATCGACGAACAGGACATCGAACCGCTGCTGAAAGCGGCCAACAGCGACAGCGACAACAGTGAACAGGCGCGTCAGGAACTGGTCACCATGCTGATGGATCGCCACGGCACCAGCCGCGTGCTGTTCCGTAACACCCGTAACGGCGTCAAAGGCTTCCCGCACCGTTTCCTGCACCAGATCAAGCTGCCGCTGCCGACCCAGTACCAGACCGCGATTAAAGTGTCCGGCATCATGGGCGCGAAGAAAACCGTTGAGGCGCGCGCACGCGATATGCTGTACCCGGAGCAAATCTATCAGGAATTCGAAGGCGAGAACGCCACCTGGTGGAACTTCGATCCGCGCGTTGAGTGGCTGCTGAATTACCTGGTGGCTAACCGCCACGAGAAAGTACTGGTGATCTGCGCCCATGCCGCCACCGCGCTGCAGCTTGAACAAGTGCTGCGTGAACGTGAAGCGATCCGCGCCGCCGTATTCCACGAAGGCCTGTCGATTATCGAACGCGACCGCGCCGCCGCCTACTTCGCCTCTGAAGAAGATGGCGCCCAGGTGCTGTTGTGCTCGGAGATCGGCTCAGAAGGCCGCAACTTCCAGTTCGCCAGCCACCTGGTGATGTTCGATCTGCCGTTCAACCCGGATCTGCTGGAACAGCGTATCGGCCGTCTGGACCGTATCGGCCAGATGCATGACATTCAAATCATGGTGCCTTATCTGGAAAACACCGCTCAGGCGGTGCTGGGCCGTTGGTTCCACGAAGGGCTGGATGCCTTCGAGCATACCTGCCCGACCGGCCGTACCATTTATGACAGCGGCTACGAGCAACTGATTGGCTTCCTGGCGGCACCGACCGAGCAGGAAGGGCTGGATGAGTTCATTCACCACTGCCGTCAGCAGCACGACCACCTGAAAGTGCAACTGGAGCAGGGCCGTGACCGCCTGCTGGAAATGCACTCCAACGGCGGCGAGAAAGCGCAGGCGCTGGCAGAGGCCATTGCCAATCAGGACAACGACGTCAATCTGGTGGGCTTTGCGCTTAACCTGTTCGATATCGTCGGCATCAACCAGGACGATCGCAGCGACAACCTGATTGTCCTGACGCCATCCGACCACATGCTGGTGCCGGACTTCCCGGGCCTGCCGCAGGACGGTTGTACCGTGACCTTCGATCGCGAGCAGGCGCTGTCGCGTGAAGATGCGCAGTTCGTCAGTTGGGAACACCCGATTATTCGCAACGGCCTGGATCTGATCCTGTCCGGCGATACCGGTAGCTGTGCAGTTTCCCTGTTGAAAAACAAAGCGCTGCCGGTCGGTACCCTGCTGGTCGAACTGATCTACGTGGTTGAGGCGCAGGCACCGAAGCACCTGCAACTGACCCGCTTCCTGCCACCGACACCAATCCGTATGCTGATGGACCGCAAAGGCACCAATCTGGCAGCACAGGTTGAATTCGAAAGCTTCAACCGTCAGTTGAACGCGGTTAACCGCCATACCTCCAGTAAACTGGTCAATGCGGTACAACAGGATGTGCATGCCATGCTGCAACAGGCGGAAAGCCTGGTTGAAGAGCAGGCTCGTGCATTGATAGAGCAGGCGAAACAGGAAGCGGATGACAAACTCAGCACCGAGCTGGCGCGTCTGGAAGCCCTGAAGGCGGTCAACCCGAACATCCGTGATGACGAAGTCGAAGCGCTGGAGTTCAACCGCAAGCAGGTGCTGGTTAACCTCAATGAAGCAGGATGGCGTCTGGATGCGATCCGTCTGGTCGTTGTGACCCACCAGTAATCTGTGCGACGGGGAACTGCAGTTCCCCGTATCGTCACTTTCAGCGGAGCCAACAAGATGGAACCCTACAATCCCCCGCAAGGCCCGATGCATATTCTGTATCAGGATGAGCACATTATGGTGGTCAACAAACCGAGTGGCCTGTTGTCGGTACCTGGCCGCGCCCCGGAAAATAAAGACAGCCTGATGACGCGCATCCTCGCGGATTACCCGGCGGCAGAATCGGTGCATCGCCTGGATATGGCAACCAGCGGTGTGATTGTGGTGGCACTGAACAAGGCGGCGGAGCGTGAGCTTAAGCGCCAGTTCCGCGATCGCGAGCCGAAGAAGTCTTATATCGCCCGCGTATCGGGCCATCTGGAGCACGATGAAGGCCTGGTGGATTTACCGCTGATTTGTGACTGGCCGAACCGGCCGTTGCAGAAGGTGTGTTTCGAGACGGGCAAAGCGGCGCAAACCGAGTATCTGGTGCTGTCACGCGACGCCGATGGCAGCACGCGGGTAAAACTCATGCCGATTACCGGCCGCTCGCATCAGTTACGTGTGCATATGCTGGCGCTGGGCCACCCGATCCTCGGTGACGGTTTCTACGCCCCGCCGGAAGTCAAAGCCATGGCGCCCAGGTTACAGCTGCATGCCCAGGAACTGCGGATTACCCACCCGGCGTTCCAGACGCCAATGCACTTTCGCGCCGAACCGGATTTCTGAAAACGGGCCCAGCATGCTGGGCCCCTATCGGGCATTCAGAACCCAGACTTACTTGAAGCCTTTCTCACGCTTGATCAGGTCATATGCGGCCTGAATTTCCTGCGCTTTCTGCTTGGCCATTTCCATCATTTGCGGCGGTAAACCTTTTGCCACCAGCTTATCCGGATGGTGTTCGCTCATCAGCTTGCGGTAAGCGCGCTTGATGGTGGTGGCATCGTCGCTGCTGCTGACACCCAGCACTTTGCAAGCATCCTCCAGCGTCGGCCCACGTTGCGCCTGCTGGAAACCACCGTGCGAGTAACCGCCCTGCTGACCGCCGCCAAACTGGCGCCCGCCTTCCATCATGCTGAGGAATTGATCGAACTGCGCACGCGAAATGCCCAGCTCTTCAGCAATCACATACAGCACCTGCCGCTCGTTGGGATGCAGCGAACCGTCGGCGAATGCCGCCTGGATTTGAATTTCCAGAAACATCCGAATCAGGTCAAAACGGCCAAAACAAATGCTGCGGAACTGCTGCAGCGTTTCTCTCAGCGGAAACTGGCTCTGCTTGCCTTCACGAAATGCCTGCTGCGCCGCGGTACGGGCTTCTCCGTGCAGTTGCAGACGATCCATAAACAGGCTGGCGATCTGAATATCCGCCTCGGTAACACGTCCTTTTGATTTGGTCAGGTGACCCATCACCTGAAAAGTGGTGCGGAAAAACAGCGTTTGCCGCGTTTGCTGGCCGGCGAAAAAGCCCCGGCTACGCTTATTACTGCGCGCAGTATCGATCATATGACCGACAATCAGCCCCAAAACTACACCCCAGAATCCCGCGCCAGCCCAAACGGCCACGATGACCCCGAGCAGTTTTCCCCAATACTGCATATACTCCTCAATTATCATGCCGAAAGCCGACTGCTCCCTTCCGTCTTAGGTAAGGGTTAAGGCGATTTTTCTCAGGATTTGGATTATCATACCTGTCATTTATCTTTGCGCCTATCGACGACGCAAGTAAACGGCCGGATTTAACACTAGCGCAACGCAGATGAGTAATATAGTCTCTGACCGTTTGCCGGACATGACGCCTCTGATGACGGAACACCAAAACCGCGTATGAAAAAAAGTTTCCCAACACTGCTGGCCACACTGATTTGGACGGCACTCTACAGCCAGCACGCTCTGGCTGACCTTGCTGAGCAATGCATGCTTGGCGTTCCTGTTTATGATAAACCGCTGGTCAGCGGGGATCCCAACAGCCTGCCTGTCACCATTCACGCCGATGACTCCCGCGCGGACTATCCGAAAAGCGCGCTGTTCACCGGTAACGTGAATATTGAACAAGGCAACAGCACCCTGACCGCCAAACAGGTGGAGCTGAACCAGACGCAAAATCCGGGGCAGACCGATCCGGTGCGCACCGTGACCGCTACCGGTGACGTGCACTACAGCGACAATCAGATCAAACTGAAAGGCCCGAAAGCCTGGTCGAACCTGAACAACAAAGATACCGACGTCTATGAGGGTGACTACCAGATGGTAGGCCGTCAGGGGCGTGGCGACGCCGACAAGATGAAGATGCGCGGCGCCAACCGTTACACCATTTTAGAAAACGGCACCTTTACCTCCTGTTTGCCTGGCGACGACAGCTGGAGCGTGGTGGGTTCCGAAGTGATCCACGACCGCGAAGAGCAGGTAGCGGAAATCTGGAACGCCCGCTTTAAAATTGGTGGCGTGCCGGTGTTTTACAGCCCGTACCTGCAATTGCCGGTGGGTGATAAACGTCGCTCCGGTTTCCTGATCCCGAACGCAAAATATGGCAGCAGCAATGGCTTTGAATTTATGCTGCCGTATTACTGGAACATTGCGCCGAACTTCGACGCCACCATCACGCCGCACTACATGTCGCGACGCGGCCTGCAGTTGCAGAACGAATTCCGCTATCTGGTGCAGCCTGGCCTGGGCCTGATGGAATTCGACTGGTTGCCGAACGACAAGGAATACAGCAAGGATAACCCTGACGACAGCAAACGTTGGTTGTTCTACTGGAACCACAACGGGGTGATGGACCAGGTGTGGCGCTTCAACGTCGACTACACCAAGGTCAGCGATTCTAAATACTTTACCGATCTGGACTCCAAATACGGTTCCACCACCGACGGTTATGCGACGCAGAAATTCAGCCTCGGCTACGCCATCGACAACTGGGACGCAACGTTAAGTTCCAAACAGTTCCAGATCTACGACGATACCGATCGCAGTCGGTCAGATTCGTATAAAGTTCAGCCACAGTTGGACCTGAACTACTATAAAGACGATCTCGGCCCGTTCGATTTCCACATTTACAGCCAGGCGGCCAAGTTTATCAGCGTCAACCCATACAGCCCGGACGCAACACGTCTGCATATGGAACCGACGCTGAGCCTGCCGCTGACCAACGGCTGGGGCAGTCTGAACACCGAAGCCAAACTGCTGGCGACCCACTATCAGCAGGATATTCCTGACGGTTTTGCCGCCAACTACAAGAGCCGTACCGGTAACAATGCGCCTGGCCTTGAAGACTCGGTGAACCGTGTGCTGCCGCAGTTCAAGGTCGACGGCAAGATGGTGTTCGATCGTCCAATGGACTGGTCAGAAGGCTATACCCAGACCCTCGAGCCGCGCATGCAGTACCTGTATGTGCCGTATCGCGACCAGAGCAACATTTACACCTACGACACCACGCTGCTGCAAACCGACTATTCCGGTCTGTTCCGTGACCGTACTTACAGCGGCCTGGATCGCATCGCTTCACAGAACCGCGTTTCAACCGGTTTGACCACGCGAATTTATGATGACGCGCTGGTTGAACGTTTTAACGCTTCCGTGGGTCAAATCTACTACTTCAGCCGTTCCCGTACCGGTGACCAAACCACGGGCTACGATAACAATGATGATACCGGCAGCCTGGCTTGGGCCGGTGACACCTATTGGAAGATTGACGATCGTTGGGGCCTGCGCGGCGGCCTGCAGTATGACACGCGCCTCAATAGCGTTTCATTGGGCAACGGCGTACTGGAATACCGTCAGGATTCTGAACGCGTCCTGCAGTTGAACTACCGTTACGCCACGCCGGAGTATATTGAAACGGCACTGAACACCACGCAGGTTCCGGCCTATCAGGACGGTATTTCGCAGGTGGGCGTCACCGGCAGTTGGCCAATCGCCGATCGTTGGGCCGTCGTTGGGGCTTATTACTACGACACCCGTGCCAAGCAGTCCGCCGATCAGTTGCTCGGTGTGAAGTACAACACCTGCTGCTGGGCAGTGACCTTGGGCTATGAGCGTAAGATCACCGACTGGAATGGCAGCAACAATACCAGCGTTTATGACAACAAAGTTTCGTTCAACGTCGAACTGCGTGGCCTGAGCAGCGATCACAGTCTGGGCTCCGCAGAAATGTTGCGTGGCGGCATTCTGCCTTACCAGCGTGCATTTTGATGCTTTGTAACACTTTGAAAACGAGAACTTTAACCCGCATTTGCGGATTACATAATGGGAAATGTATGAAGAACTGGAGAACGCTTATTCTCGGATTGGTGGTTTGTGCCAATACCGCGTTCGCAGCACCCCAAGAAGTGGATAAAGTCGCCGCCGTCGTGGATAACGGCGTGGTCCTTGAGAGCGACGTAAGCACCCTGTTGCAGTCGGTGAAACTCAATGCACAGCAGGCCGGCCAGCAATTGCCGGATGACAAAACGCTTCGTCACCAGATCCTTGAACGTCTGATTATGGATAACATCCAGCTGCAGATGGCCAAGAAAATGGGGATCAACGTTTCTGACGCCGATCTGGACAAAGCTATCGGCAACATCGCCGCACAGAACAAAATGAGCATCGATCAGATGCGCAGCCGTCTGGCGTATGAAGGCCTGAACTACAACACCTACCGTTCGCAGATCCGCAAGGAAATGCTGATTTCTGAGGTGCGTAACAATGAAGTGCGCCGCCGCGTCACTATCCTGCCTCAGGAAGTGGACTCACTGGCCGCTCAGGTTGGCGCTCAGAACGGCAGCGATACCGAAATGAACATCAGCCACATCCTGATCCCGCTGCCGGAAAACCCGTCGCAGGCGCAGGTAGACGACGCGGAAGCGCTGGCTAAAAAACTGATGGGTGAAATTAACGGCGGCGCCGACTTCGGCAAGCTGGCGATCTCCTACTCTGCCGACTCCCAGGCGCTGAAAGGCGGCAACATGGGCTGGGGCAAGCTGCAGGAAATCCCGACCCTGTTCGCCGAAAGACTGGTTAACGCCAAAAAAGGCGACGTGGTTGGGCCAATCCGCTCCGGCGTCGGCTTCCACATCCTGAAAGTGAATGATATCCGTGGTGCCAACCAGTCGGTGTCTGTTACCGAAGTTCACGCTCGTCACATTCTGCTGAAACCTTCTGTGGTACTGACCGACGATCAGGCACGTGCCAAGTTGCAAGAGGTGGCCGAAGCCATCAAGAGCGGCCGCGCCAAGTTTGCTGACGAAGCCAAACAGCTTTCTCAGGATCCGGGTTCTGCATTGCAGGGCGGCGATCTGGGCTGGGCTTCTCCAGACATCTACGATCCGGCCTTCCGCGACGCGTTGATGAAACTGAGCAAAGGCGAAGTCAGCCAACCGGTGCACTCTTCCTTCGGCTGGCACCTGATTCAGTTGCTGGATACGCGTCAGGTAGACAAAACCGATGCGGCGCAGAAAGATCGCGCTTACCGCATGCTGTTCAACCGCAAGTTTGCTGAAGAAGCGCAGACCTGGATGCAGGAACAACGTGCTCAGGCTTACGTGAAGATCCTTGACGGTAATGCACAACAATAATCGTATCGTAATCACCCCCGGCGAGCCTGCCGGGGTTGGGCCGGATTTGGTGGCAGCGCTGGCGCAACAGGATTGGCCTGTTGAACTGGTGGTGTGCGCGGATCCGGCCTTGTTGCTTGAACGCGCCCGGCAATTGAACCTGCCGCTGCAACTGCGCACCTATCAGCCACAGCAGCCGGCTCAGCCGCAGCGTGCGGGTACCTTGACGGTATTACCGGTCACTACCGCTTATCCGGTAGTCGCGGGTGAGCTGAACGTAGGCAACAGCGCCTATGTGGTAGAAACTTTGGCGCGGGCCTGCGACGGTTGTCTGAACGGTGAATTCGCCGCACTGATCACCGGCCCGGTGAACAAGGGCGTGATCAACGACGCCGGCGTGCCGTTCATTGGCCATACCGAATTCTTTGCCGATCGCAGCGGTTGCGATCGCGTGGTGATGATGTTGGCGACCGAAGAGCTGCGCGTGGCGCTGGCGACCACCCACCTGCCTTTATTGGCGGTGCCTGGCGCGATCACCCGGCAAAGCCTGCATGAAGTCATCCGCATTCTCGACCACGACCTGAAAACCAAATTTGGCCTCGCCCAACCGCAGATCTATGTCTGCGGCTTGAACCCGCATGCCGGGGAAGGCGGCCATATGGGGCGCGAAGAGATAGATACCATCATTCCGGCGCTCGACGCGCTGCGTGCTGAAGGCATCAATCTGATCGGCCCACTACCGGCAGACACCCTGTTCCAGCCCAAATATCTGCAACATGCCGATGCGGTGCTGGCGATGTATCACGATCAGGGTCTGCCGGTGCTAAAATACCAAGGGTTCGGCCGGGCGGTAAATATTACCCTCGGTTTGCCTTTTATCCGTACCTCGGTCGACCACGGTACCGCTTTGGAACTGGCCGGCACCGGCACCGCCGATGCAGGCAGTTTTAAAACGGCCTTGAATCTCGCCATTAAAATGATAATTAATTGTAATGAATAATAAAGTCCACCAAGGGCACTTTGCCCGCAAACGCTTTGGACAGAACTTTTTAACCGATCAGTTTGTCATCGACAGCATTGTCTCCGCTATTCACCCGATGCCGGGTGAGGCGGTCGTTGAAATCGGCCCCGGCCTGGGCGCATTGACCGAGCCGGTCGGCGCACGTATGGATCGCATGACGGTGATTGAACTGGACCGCGATCTGGCGGCCCGCCTGGCAAACCACCCGCAGCTGAAAGACAAACTGACCATTCACCAGCAAGATGCCATGACGGTGAACTTTGCCGAAATGGCCGAGCAGGCTGGCCAGCCACTGCGCGTGTTTGGTAACCTGCCGTATAACATTTCGACGCCGCTGATGTTCCACCTTTTCAGCTATACTCAGGCCATTCGCGACATGCACTTTATGTTGCAGAAAGAAGTGGTTAACCGCCTGGTTGCCGGCCCGAACAGCAAGGCCTATGGGCGTTTGACCGTAATGGCGCAGTACTACTGCAACGTTATTCCGGTGCTGGAAGTGCCACCGACTTCGTTCACCCCGGCGCCGAAAGTGGATTCCGCCGTGGTGCGTCTGGTGCCACACCTGGTGAACCCGAACCCGGTGGGCGACGTGCGCATGCTGAGCCGTATTACCACTCAGGCGTTCAACCAACGCCGGAAAACCGTCCGCAACAGCCTGGGCGACCTGTTCACCCCAGAGCAGCTGACGGAGTTGGGTATCGATCCGATACTGAGAGCAGAGAACATTTCTGTGGCGCAATACTGTAAGCTGGCCAACTGGCTTTCAGCCAATCCCGCGCCGCAGCAATAAGGAGTAGAGGTCATGATTGATTCGCCCCGCGTATGTATTCAGGTACAAAGTGTCTATGTGGAATCACAGTCGATACCTGAGGAAGAACGTTACGTCTTCGCTTATACCATCACCATTCGCAACCTGGGGCGTTTCAATGTGCAACTGCTGGGCCGCTACTGGCTGATCACCAACAGCAATGGCCGTCAGACCGAAGTACAGGGCGAAGGTGTCGTCGGCGAACAGCCGCTCATCCCGCCCGGTGGAGAATTCCAATACACCAGCGGCGCGATCCTTGAAACGCCATTGGGTACCATGGAAGGCCATTACGAAATGGTTGATCATGAGGGTCAGCCATTCCAGACCGCTATTCCGGTGTTCCGCTTAGCTATCCCAACGCTGATTCACTAATTATGTCGACATATCTTATCGGCGACGTTCATGGTTGTTTTGATGAACTGAAATCGCTATTGGCCCAGGTGGCATTCGATCCTCAGCATGACCAGCTGTGGCTGACCGGCGATTTGGTCGCCCGCGGCCCCGGCTCGCTGGATGTGTTGCGCTACGTGCGTTCACTCGGCCCTGCGGTGCGCATGGTGCTGGGCAACCACGACCTGCACCTGCTGGCGGTCTACGCCGGTATCAGCCGCAACAAGCCCAAAGACCGCATCACCCCGTTGCTCGAAGCCCCTGACGCCGACGAATTGATCAACTGGCTGCGCCGCCAACCGGTATTGCAGGTAGATGAACAACTCAAACTGGTGATGGCGCATGCCGGTATCACACCGCAGTGGGACATTGAAACCGCACAACTGTGTGCCCGTGAAGTGGAAGCGGTTCTGAGCAGCGACAGCTATCCGCTGTTCCTGGATGCCATGTACGGCGATATGCCGAACAACTGGAGCCCGGAACTGAGTGGGCTGGCGCGCTTGCGTTTCAGCACCAATGCCCTGACCCGCATGCGTTACTGTTTCCCGAATGGCCAGCTCGACATGATCTGCAAAGATGCACCAGGCACCGCGCCTGCGCCGCTGAAACCCTGGTTTGAATTGCCACGATTGGTCGATGCCGATTACACCATTATCTTTGGTCACTGGGCATCACTGGAAGGCAGAGGCACACCGGCAGGCGTTATTGGCCTCGATACCGGCTGTTGCTGGGGAGGTGACCTGACCATGCTGCGCTGGGAAGATAAGCAGTACTTTACCCAACCGGCCAATCGCCGGGATCTGCTGGACAGCGTGCACCAACAGGTAGCGTCATAATCAAGCCGGGGCGGTCAACACCGCCCCGCTATTTTCTGGTTAAGCCCCGATCACCCCACCGTCTTCACGCGTAATCATCAATACTGACGAGCGCGGACGAGGACTATTGTTCGGGAAATGCGAGTCACCTTCTTCCCCCGGATGCTGTACGTTGACGAACATCGTCTTGTAATCCGGCGTAAAGGTAATCCCGGTCAGCTCGCACGACTTTGGCCCGACCATAAAGCGGCGGATCTCGCCACTGAGGGGATCGCCCACCAGCATCTGGTTGTTCCCCTGCCCGGCATAGTCGCCCTTGTTACTGTATTTACCGTCGGTGAGGATCCACAGGCGCCCGGTCTTATCAAAGCCCAGCCCGTCCGGACTGTTAAAGGTATTGTCTGCCGTGATATTTGGCGTACCGCGGTTCACCCCTTCCGGGTGCGCGATCGGGTTGCCACACAGCGCATAAATATCCCAGGTGAATGACGCTGCCGTTGCATCGCCGCCCTCATCCCAACGGATAATCTGGCCATAGACATTGTTCGGGCGCGGGTTAGCCGCGTTCAATGGCATACCTTCTTCGCCGCGCTTGCTGTTGTTGGTCAGTGTGCAGTAGGCGCGACCATCATGCGGGTTGACTGCAATCCATTCCGGACGGTCCATTTTGGTGGCGCCCACCTGTGCCGCAGCCTTGCGGGCGAAGATCAGCACTTCGGCCTCATCACGGAAACCGTTTTCCGGCGTCAGGCCATTTTTGCCGAACTCCAGGGCAATCCAGCGCCCGGTGCCTTTCAACGGTGTGCCGGCAGCATCACCGTCAAACTGCGCCACATACAGCGTGCCTTCGTCCAGCAGACTACGGTTATTGGCCGGGTTAGCCACGTCGACCACGCCTTTGGAAACGTATTTATAAATGTGCTCGCCGCGCTCATCGTCGCCCATGTAAACCACCAGGCGACCATCCTTGGCAACGGTTACCGCGGCATTTTCATGTTTGAAGCGGCCCAGCGCCGTGTGTTTGATTGGCGTCGAGGTCGGATTCATTGGGTCGATTTCGACGATCCAGCCGTGGCGGTTAAATTCATTCGGGTTCTTCGCCACGTCAAAACGCTCGTCGTAATCCGGCCAGTTGCGTTCCGGTTCGCTGACTTTTAGCGTATAGCGCTTTTGCTCCGCCGTGGTCTTATAGTCGGCCTGATGGGTGCCAAAATAGGTATCGAAGTTCTCTTCGCAGGTCAGGTAAGTGCCCCAGGGGGTTTTACCGTTGGCACAGTTGCCGAAGGTGCCCAATACCTTGCGCCCGGTCGGGTCGGCAGCCGTTTGCAGCAATGCATGACCGGCGGCCGGGCCGCGGAACTGCATCTCGGTGTTGGCCGTAATGCGGCGGTTATAGCGCGAAGGACGCTCTACTTCCCATCGCTGGCTGTCACCGGCGCGCTTCACTGCCACAATGGAGACACCGTGCGCGGCCTGAGATTTACGCACATCTTCCAGACTGGTGGCTTTGCTGCCGCCATGGGCAAACAGATACTGCTCGTTAACATATTCATTGTTGATGGCCATCACGCCGTGATTGTCATCAATCGGGAAGAAGCTCATGCCATCGTTATTGTCGCCGAACTGCTTTTCCTGGTCGGCGGCACTGTTGTTGCCCTGCGGGTCAAAAGCGGCTGCGCCCTCTACCAGCGGCTCGCCCCAGGAGATCAGCACCTCGGCGCGGTACCCCGGTGCAATCACCACCTCATCGGCCGTTGAGGCCGCAATGCCTTTGAAACCCAGCAGCTTGTTCGGCGGTAAATCCTCGGCCAGTGCTTCGGCGGAAACCGTCCAGATGCCGCCGCCGAGGAAACCGGCCAGGCCTACGGCTCCGGCACTGCCCAGCAACAGTTTACGACGGGTGGGATCGGTCAGGCGGTCGGCATCTAATTGCTCAATTTTGCTCGTCATTGCTTTGCTTCCTTTTTTAAATGGCGCCGCAGTCAAGATTCACCAGAGTTGCCGGGCGCTCAGAGTTGGGCTTCATACTAATCAGGAAGTGTGACGAAAATGTTACAATCAGAAGTCGGCGGAGGTTTGTCGCAGAAACGACAAAGGGCGCAATCTCTTGCGCCCTCAGGAAGGTCTGACTAACACCCAGCAATCAGCGGTGTTCTAAAATCTCGAAGCAATAGCTGTGAGAATTCACTTCGTCAGCATCGTGGAACTCGCTGAACGAAGTTTCCCATTCATCCGGCTCATAGTCCGGGAAATGGGCGTCGCCACCGACTTCGGCATCGATATGCGTCAGATACATGCGATTGGCGCGCGCCAGGAACTGGCTGTAGATACGCCCACCGCCAATCACCATCACTTCTTCCACATCCCCGGCAGCGGCCAGCGCTTCGTCGATAGACGTGGCCCAGGTCACTCCGGCATCGGTGCCGGCGCGGCTGCTTAAAACGATGTTATGGCGGCCCGGCAACGGACGACCAATCGACTCGAAAGTTTTACGGCCCATAATCACCGGTTTATTCAGCGTGTTACGTTTAAACCACGCTAAGTCCGCCGGCAGGTGCCACGGCATGGCGTTTTCCATGCCAATAACGCGATCCGCCGCCAAGGCAGCGATCAGGCTGATAATCATTGTTAAACCCTGTGTAGGCAGCAAAATTGCTCACACTATACGTAAAGCCCCAACTGCCGTCGATAGGCTAATCAAGCAATATGAATATATAAGATAGCTCTTATCAGTATATCTAATAATCAATTTTACCGGCTGGTCATGCTTAAACGCCAGGGCGTTTCCGGTACAGCCACAGTCCGGGTAATGACAGCCCGATCGATAACGCGCCGACGATAAAACAGGCCTTGAGAAAGTTGCTCATCAGGGTGGCCATTAGCGCCTCGCTGTACCCCAGATGCGAGATTTCCACCACCGAGATCATCGCGGTATAGGCCGAGATACCCGGGAACATCGGGATCACCGCCGCCACGGTAAACACCTTCGGGTGTGCCAGCAGCCAGCGCGACCAGTAAATGCCGATCATGCCGATCAAAATCGCCGCCAAAAACGTGGCCCATTCGATGTTCATTCCTGCGTGCATCAGCAGCATGCGTGAACCGTGGCCTACTGCGCCAAGTAGCGCACAATAGCGCAGCGCGCGCACCGGAACGTTGAATACCATGGCAAAACCCAGCGCCGGTACCGCCGCCAGCAGCATGTCCTGCAGCAAAGCCCAAAGCAGATTCATGACCACCCCCGCAGATCCCACAGCGACATTGCCATTACCACGCCAATGCAGGTCGCCAGCGTCAGCAGGCTGGCCATCGCCCACCGCGCCAGCCCGGTATTGATGTGGCCCTTGAACATGTCCGCCACTGCGTTAATCAGCGGGAACCCCGGCACCAGCAGCAACACGCTGGCAGCCATCGCCACCGTGGAGGTTTGGCTGAACACCGGCAACCGTAGCAACAGACCGGAAACCGAGGTGGCGACAAACGCCGTCAGGCAAAAATTGATCAGCGGATTCATGTGACGGGCGGTCAGCATTTGGCGCACCGACATGGCCAGGCCGCTGGCGATAAAGGTCACGGCAAAGGCTTTTTGATCGCCACCGTTGAGCATGCTGAAGCAACCGCAAGACAGCGCCACCATCAACACCACCAGCCAGCGTGGGTAGCGTAGCGGGCGAATTTTCTGCAGGCGGCGGGCCACGTCGTGTGCGTCCGCCAGCCGGTGTTCCGCCAAAATAACGATATGCTGCACCTCGGTCACCATCTGCATATTGATGCCGCGATCGACGTTCTTGCGCGTCGTGGTCAGGCATTCACCGTGACTGAGGGTGGTCAACACCACCGCGTTGGCCGATATCGAACTTTCCACGCTGTCCATGCCTAACGCCAGCCCCAGCCGGGTCGACAACTGCTCCACCACCATGCTTTCCGCCCCGTGCTGTAACAACAGCAAGGCGCATTGAATACACAGGCGGGTGATTTCACGCTGTTGCCGCTGCGGCGGCGACAGGTCGGTGGTGGTCGGCTGCTGCATGGGGGCCTCTGATTGAGAGAAACAAAGTTTATCTTATTGCCAAACATTACCTCATTTGGTTGATGCGCATCAGGAGAAGCGGCGTTATTATCAGCGCAATTAGGCCTTTTGTGCAGAGAGTCAAATCATGCTTGAAACTTCGCTGTTCGTTGCCGGTATTGCCACCCTGGGGATGCTGTCGCCCGGCCCGGATTTTTTCATGGTGATCAAGAATGCCGCCCGCTATCCGCGGTTGGCTGCCATGATGACCGCTTTAGGCGTTATCTGCGGCGTCGCGACCCATATGTCTTACTGCGTTGCCGGTCTGGCGGTGGTGATCACCACCACGCCATGGCTGTTCAACGTGCTGAAATACGCCGGTGCGGCCTATCTGGTCTGGATTGGTATTCAGGCGCTGTTGTCACGCGGTGGCGGCAAAATGAACGTCAGCAATTTACCGCAGCAGCAGGTGAGCCTGAGAAGTGCCTTTGTGCAGGGCTATCTGTGTAATCTGCTCAATCCGAAGGCCACGCTGTTCTTCCTGGCGGTATTCACTCAGGTATTGCAGATCGACTCTGGGTTGGGTGAAAAGCTGTGGTACGCGGGGATTATCCTTGGTCTGTCTGTCCTGTGGTGGCCAGCGCTGGTGTTCCTGATCCAAAGTGGCCCGGTACGTCGCGGGCTGGAAAAGACCCAGAAGATAATTGATAAATTATTGGGCGGGATGTTGATTGCCCTGGGTATCAAGGTCGCACTGAGCTAACTCTGCCTTGCGGGGCGCAGCATCACACTGCGCCCACTGGGTTTATCCCTTGGCTTCTACCACTTCATCCTCTGGGGCCTTGCCGTCAATACTGCCCCGCCAGCCGCTCTGCTGAACCCGTGCCAACCGATTCTGATCCTGCTCGATAGCCGCACTGAGCATCTCTTTGGTGCGTTGCAAACTGGCCAGACGGAATTCGGTATCCTGGTAATTATCCACCGTCTCCTCGAGCATTTTCAGGTTGTAGCGCCGGAAGGTATCGGCTTTTTCGCGCGCCTCGTAGGCATCCAGCCCCAACAGTTCCAGCGTTTCACGGCCAACGCGCAACGAGCTTTCAAAGGTTTCACGCTCCGGTTTTTCCACTCCTAATTGACGCAACTGATACCAGTGATCGACGTCACGAGCTCGCGCCACCACCTTCAGGTGCGGGAAGTGCCGCTTGGCCAGTTCGGTCAATTGCAGATTGGCCTCGACATCATCGATAGCGTTGATCAATACCTTGGCATGCTGGGCGCCTGCGGCCTCAAGCAGATCGGCGCGGGTGGCATCACCATAAAACACCTTGGCATCGAATTTGCGCAGCGTTTCAATATGATCCGGGTCGTGATCCAACACCACGGTATGGACACCGTTAGCCAACAGCAAGCGGCCGGCAATTTGACCAAAGCGACCAAAGCCGGCAATGATGACGCTGGCATTCTCATCATCAATTTCATCCGCCGGTCGTTCATCTTTCGGCGCGTTTTTCTCAATCCTTGCCGCCAACACCAGCAACAACGGCGTCACCGCCATCGACAAGGCTACCGCCAGCGTCAAGGATTTTGCCCACTCCGGCGGCAACACCCCGGCCAGCTGGGCGGCCCCGAAGATCACAAAGGCAAACTCACTGCCCTGACCTAACAAAATGGCGAACATGCCGCGCTGACGCTTCGGCACGCCGAGCCAGGGAGCAATCAGCCACAGCAGCGCCGCCTTGATCAGCATAAAGCCCAGCAGCAGTGAGGCAATCAACAACGGATGGTGGAACAGGGTGCCGAAGTCGATCGACATGCCAACACCGATAAAGAACAGCCCGAGCAACAGGCCCTTGAACGGCTGAATATCACTTTCCAACGCATGGCGATATTCAGAACTCGCCAGCATCACCCCGGCAAGGAAGGCGCCCATCGCCATCGACAGCCCGGCCATCTCCAGCAGGATGCCAAAACCGAACACCAGGAACAGTGCCACGGCGCTAAAGACTTCACGCATGCCGGAGCGGGCGACAAAGTGCAGCAGCGGCCGGGTCACATAGCGGCCGAGCAACACTACCGTGACCAAGGCCCCCACTACCTTCGCCGCCGACAGGGCAAAGGTCGCCAAGGTGGTGACGGCACCGCTGCTGGCCATCAATGGGATCATCGCGACCAGCGGGATCGCTGCAATATCCTGGAATAACAGGGCGGCAAAGGCGCTGCGACCAATCGGTGACGGCGTCAGGTTACGTTCGCTCATGGCCTGCATGGCTATCGCCGTAGAGGACAACGCCAGCGTCAGGCCAATCAGCAACGCCACCTTCCAATCCAGCCCAAGGAAATAACAAAAGGCGCTGAGCGCCAGCCCACAAGCGGCCATCTGGATAATACCACCGCCAAACACCGAAGCACGCAGTGTCCACAGCCGCTTCGGATCCAGCTCCAGCCCGATGATAAACAGCATCAGCACCACGCCAATCTCGGCAAAGGTGAGGATCGACTCGGCATCGGAGACCAGCTTCAACCCCCAGGGGCCGATAATACAGCCGGCGATCAGGTAACCCAGCACCGAGCCCAACCCAAGCCGTACCGCTATCGGCACGAACAGCGCGGCCGATCCCAGATAGATCAGCCCCTCAATCATCATATGGTGATTATCCATGCTCGACTCCCTGCTCCGCCGGTTCACTGTGTTCCATCAGGTAGTCCACCAGCCGCCGCCGGTAGGCCTCGCCGGCGGCAATCAGCGCCGGTTCATTGCAGGTAAAGGTGTTATGCACGGCAAAATAGGGCTGCCAGTTCATCCCACAATACAGCGCCGTGGCCTGCAGCGGTTGCCCCAGCGCGGCAAAGTTGGGGTAATCGCCCAGTTCGAAATGGTGCTCGTCACCGCCGCTGGTTACCGCCCACAAGACATCTTTGCCCACCAGCGCTTCGCCTTCATGGCCGTAAGCCCAGCCATGTTCCAGTACCTTGTCGATCCACAGTTTCAGCAACGGCGGCTGGCTGTACCACTGCATCGGATGTTGCAGCACCACAAGATCGGCACGCTCCAGCGCTTGCTGCTCGGCGTTGATATCGATATTGAAATCGGGATACAGCTCGTACAGCGAACGGACTTCCACCTCGGGAAGGTCCTTCACCGCCTGTAACAGCCGATGGTTGGCATGAGAATGCCGGGGATAAGGATGGGCGTAAATTATCAGGATCATGGTTGTTGTCGTTCCTTCGTTCCTTGCCAATATATCAAGCATATACCAATCACACAGAGTGACAGTTTGCTGAATGATTGATAGCGGAAATTTTTAACGCGAGGCAACAAATTGGCTGAAGGAGATAAAAAAAGGGCGCTGCAGTTAACTGCGGCGCCCTGATGTTATGGCAATACGGGATTACTTGGCGATGCGTGCGTGCATCTCCTGCACCGAGGTCACCTGTTCGGTCGGGTCAGCCTTCAGCGCCATCGCGGTGGCGAAGCCGCCGTTCAGGGTAGTGTCGTAATGCACCTTGTACTGCAGCGCACTGCGGCGAATCAGCTTGGAATCCTCAATCGCCTGACGACCGGCCGTGGTGTTAACGATGTAGGTGTACTCGCCATTCTTGATACGGTCCTGAATGTGCGGACGGCCTTCATGCACCTTGTTGACCAGGCGTGGGTTAATCCCCGCTTCGCCCAGTACCACGGCGGTCCCGTGGGTCGCATCCAGTTCAAAGCCCTGTTTCAGCAGGCTTGCCGCCAGATCCACCACCCTGGCTTTATCGCCTTCACGCACCGACAGCAGTGCACGGCCCTGTTTCTTCATGCCTGACTGGCTGCCGAGCATCGCCTTGGAGAAGGCTTCCGCAAAGGTGCGGCCAACGCCCATCACTTCCCCGGTAGAGCGCATTTCCGGCCCTAAGATCGGATCGACGCCCGGGAACTTGTTGAACGGCAACACCACTTCTTTCACCGAGTAGTAAGGCGGGATAACTTCTTCCGTTACGCCCTGCTCGGCCAGCGTTTTGCCTGCCATCACGCGTGCTGCCACCTTGGCCAGCTGTACACCGGTCGCCTTGGAGACGAATGGCACAGTACGCGCAGCACGTGGGTTGACCTCAATCAGGTAGACTTCGTTGTTCTTCACCGCAAACTGCACGTTCATCAGACCACGAACCTGCAGCTCGAACGCCAGTTTCTCAACCTGCTGACGCATCACGTCCTGAATCTCTTTGCTCAGGGTGTAGGCCGGCAGTGAGCAAGCGGAGTCACCGGAGTGCACGCCCGCCTGTTCGATGTGTTCCATGATGCCGCCAATCAGCACCCGCTCGCCGTCGCAAATCGCGTCGACGTCGACTTCTACCGCGTCATCCAGGAAACGGTCCAGCAGCACTGGCGCGTCGTTAGAAACGCTAACCGCGTTCTGGAAGTAACGGCGCAGGTCGATATCGTCATAAACGATCTCCATCGCGCGGCCGCCCAGTACGTAGGAAGGACGAACCACCAGCGGGTAGCCGATACCGGCGGCCTTTTCTACCGCCTGTTCGATGGTAGCGACGGTGGCGTTAGCCGGCTGTTTCAGGCCAAGACGATGTACCGCCTGTTGGAAACGCTCACGGTCTTCGGCGCGGTCAATCGCATCCGGGCTGGTCCCGATAATTGGCACACCTGCGGCTTCCAGCTCACGCGCCAACTTCAGCGGAGTCTGGCCGCCGTACTGTACGATCACGCCTTTCGGCTTCTCGATACGCACGATTTCCAACACGTCTTCCAGCGTGACCGGCTCGAAGTACAAACGGTCGGAAGTGTCGTAGTCGGTAGACACGGTTTCCGGGTTACAGTTGACCATAATGGTCTCGTAACCGTCTTCGCGCAGCGCCAGCGAGGCGTGTACGCAGCAGTAGTCGAACTCAATGCCCTGGCCGATACGGTTCGGACCGCCGCCCAGCACCATGATTTTCGGACGGTCGTTGGTCGGATTGGACTCGCACTCTTCTTCATAGGTGGAGTACATGTAAGCGGTGTCGGTGGCGAATTCCGCCGCGCAGGTATCCACACGCTTGTAAACCGGGTGCAACCCATAACCGTGGCGCAGTTTGCGGATTTCGCTTTCGGCAACCCCGGCCAGGGTGGCCAGACGCGCATCGGCAAAGCCTTTACGCTTCAGGGTACGCAGGAACTCTTGCGTCAGACCGTTGATGCCGGTTTCGGCTACCTGTTCTTCCAGACGGACCAGCTCTTCAATCTGCACCAGGAACCAGCGGTCGACGTTGGTCAGGTTGAATACGCCGTCCACCGACAGACCGGCGCGGAAGGCGTCGGCGATGTACCAGATGCGGTCAGAGCCGGCATCTTTCAGTTCACGGCGGATTTTGGTCAGCGCTTCCGGGTCGTCCAGGCTCACTTTAGGGTCAAAACCGGTAGCGCCCACTTCCAGGCCGCGCAATGCTTTTTGCAGCGACTCTTGCTGGGTGCGACCAATCGCCATCACTTCGCCGACGGATTTCATTTGGGTAGTCAGACGGTCATTGGCACCGGCAAATTTCTCGAAGTTGAAACGAGGAATTTTGGTTACCACGTAGTCGATGGACGGTTCAAACGAGGCTGGCGTGCGGCCACCGGTGATGTCGTTCATCAGTTCGTCGAGGGTGTAGCCCACCGCCAGCTTGGCGGCGATTTTGGCAATCGGGAAGCCGGTGGCTTTCGATGCCAGCGCAGAAGAACGGGACACGCGCGGGTTCATTTCGATAACGATCAGGCGGCCGGTTTTCGGGTTAACCGAGAACTGCACGTTGGAGCCGCCGGTTTCCACACCGATTTCACGCAGCACCGCCATCGAGGCGTTACGCATGATTTGGTATTCTTTGTCGGTCAGGGTCTGCGCCGGAGCCACGGTGATGGAGTCACCGGTATGGATGCCCATGGCGTCAAAGTTTTCAATCGAGCAGACGATGATGCAGTTATCATTTTTATCGCGCACCACCTCCATCTCGTACTCTTTCCAGCCAATCAGCGACTCGTCAATCAGCAGCTCTTTGGTCGGTGACAGATCCAGGCCGCGTTCGCAGATCTCTTCGAACTCTTCGCGGTTATAGGCGATACCGCCGCCGCTGCCGCCCATGGTAAAGGAAGGACGGATGATGCACGGGAAGCCAACGTCAGCGGCAACCGCCAGCGCTTCTTCCATATTGTGCGCGATGCCGGAGCGCGCGGTGTCCAGGCCGATTTTCTTCATTGCCACGTCGAAACGGCGACGGTCTTCGGCTTTATCGATCGCATCTGCGGTGGCGCCAATCATGGTTACGCCAAATTCGGCCAGCACGCCCTGACGTTCCAGCTCCAGCGCGCAGTTCAGTGCGGTCTGGCCGCCCATGGTCGGCAGCACGGCATCCGGACGCTCTTTTTCGATGATTTTGCGCACCACTTTCCAGTGAATCGGCTCGATGTAGGTCGCATCCGCCATTTCCGGATCAGTCATGATGGTGGCCGGGTTGGAGTTCACCAAAATAACGCGGTAACCCTCTTCGCGCAGCGCTTTACACGCCTGAGCACCCGAGTAGTCGAACTCACACGCCTGGCCGATAACAATCGGGCCAGCGCCGAGGATCAGGATGCTTTTTATGTCTGTACGTTTTGGCATTTTTACTGCTCCTGATTATTTGGCGTTAGAACGGTAAGTCTCGATCAGTTCGATAAAGTGATCGAACAGCGGCGCGGCATCGTGTGGGCCCGGGCTGGCTTCAGGGTGGCCCTGGAAGCTGAACGCCGCTTTGTCGGTGCGGTGAATACCCTGCACCGTATGGTCAAACAAGGATTTGTGCGTTACGCGCAGTTCCGCCGGCAGGTTATTTTCGTCCACGGCAAAACCATGGTTCTGCGCAGTGATCATGACGCAGTCTTTATCCAGGTCTTTTACCGGGTGGTTGCCGCCGTGGTGGCCGAGCTTCATCTTCACGGTTTTCGCGCCGCTGGCCAGTGCCAGCAACTGGTGGCCGAGGCAGATGCCAAACACCGGAATGTCGGTTTCCAGGAACTGTTTGATGGCGGTGATGGCGTAATCACAAGGCTCCGGGTCGCCCGGGCCGTTGGACAGGAAAATGCCGTCCGGATTCATTTTCAACACTTCATCTGCCGGGGTCTGGGCCGGCACTACCGTCAGGCGACAGCCGCGATCCACCAGCATGCGCAGGATGTTGCGCTTGGCGCCGAAGTCGTAAGCCACCACGTGGAACGGCAGCTCGGAGGCCGCTTTGGCTTCCGGCAGTTCGCCTTCAAGCGTCCAGCTGCCTTGCTGCCAGCTGTAAGCTTCCTGGGTGGTCACTTCTTTCGCCAGATCCATGCCTTTCAGGCCCGGGAAACCTTTGGCCTTGGCCAAGGCCAGGGCAGCATCCGGGGTATCGGCAGCAATGATGCAGCCGTTCTGTGCACCCTTCTCACGCAGCAGACGGGTCAGCTTGCGGGTATCAATATCGGCGATCGCCACGATGTTATGACGCTTCAGGTAGTCAGACAGGCCTTCTTCGTTGCGGTAGTTGCTGGCAATCAGTGGGAGGTCGCGAATGACGAGGCCTTGGGCGTGTACTGCGGAGGATTCTTCGTCAGCAGCATTGGTGCCGACATTGCCGATATGAGGATAAGTAAGAGTAACGATCTGGCGGGAGTAGGAAGGATCAGTGAGGATTTCTTGATAACCGGTCATCGACGTATTGAAGACCACTTCTCCTACTGCCGTACCCTCTGCCCCGATGGCCCGACCGTGGAATTGGGTTCCGTCTTCGAGAACCAATAGCGCTGACTTAATCAAAACACCCTCCAAGGAATAATCAATCACAATATTTGCATATTAATTCAGATATCGCGATCTAAATCAATGCAAAAACCGCCCTCAAGGTCAATTTTTGGCAAATTGGGCGCATTCTAATGATGAGAGCTCCGCTTGTCTACCCAAAGCGCCACTTTTTCTCTTATTTTTGCACTTCTCAACGTTTAATAGGGTTAGCAGCCATAAAAACACCGCTAAACTCGGGCTAGTAAACGGTTGCGGGGATGAATGACAAAAAAGCGCAATTATGAAGACCAAATCCAGGGTAAAAAACATCACCACCGGAGGATTCGGGTTAAAAAACACAGGAAAATACATAAAAATACCAATCACACATATAAACAATAGTGAAATCCACATTTTATATGTTAAAAAAAAGGACAATAATATTATTGTCCATTAATCATAACATTAAGACCAACACAACCACATCACGATGGTATAAAAATCAATTATAACTGGTCAAGATTGAGCACATCTCGCATATCAAACAGGCCTTTATCACGGTTATGTACCCATGATGCCGCCCGTACCGCCCCGCTGGCAAAAGTCATGCGGCTGGAGGCCTTATGGGTAATCTCAACCCGCTCGCCAATGTCGGCAAACATGGCGGTATGCTCACCGACGATATCGCCGGCACGAACAGTGGCAAAGCCAATGCTCTTCGGATCGCGCTCGCCGGTATAACCTTCACGCGCATACACCGCGCACTCTTTAAGATCGCGCCCCAGTGCGCCGGCAATCGCCTCGCCCATAGCCAACGCCGTGCCCGAAGGGGCATCCACTTTATGGCGGTGGTGCGCTTCAATAATCTCGATATCGGTATAGTCGCCCATCACCTGAGCGGCTTTTTCCAACAGTTTCAGCACCAGATTGACGCCGACGCTGAAATTGGCGGCGAACACGATAGCTATCTGCTGCCCGGCGGTTTTGATGGCATCTTTACCGGCGTCATCAAAGCCGGTCGTACCAATCACCATGGCTTTTTTATGCTCGACGCAGAATGCCAGATAGGCCAGGGTGCTTTCCGGGCGGGTGAAGTCGATCAGAATATCGAAATCGTCGACCACCTTTTCCAGACTGTCGCTAACGGTCACACCCAGCGCGCCAACGCCCGCCAGTTCACCGGCATCGGTACCGATCAGACTTGAACCTGGCCGCGATATCGCTGCCCCCAGCACCACACCCGGTGCCTGCTGTACCGCCTGGATCAATTGACGGCCCATACGGCCGCCGGAACCCGCAACCGCTATGCGGATTAATGAATCAGTCATACTTGCTCTCTTGTTGATTTGACGCCTATCCCATTAGGCTATCGGTTCAGGGTAACTGTGCCACCTTATCATCGCCAGAGGATTCATTTCATAATTAGAAAATTATGATATCTCCCGCATTTCATCAGCAATACTGTCAATGGGTTAACAATTAACCTAAAAAGTGCCCATGCCTTTATTTACATAATCATGCAGTTTTAACCGGTATAACCTGCATGAAAAACCGCTTTTAGCTGGGGATTCAATGGGTCAAAACGGCCACCTCATCGGCAATTGCCGTCAGTGCATCATGACGGGCGTAATCGGCCTGCACCACCGCCGCACGCTGCCGATAAGCCGGCTGCGCCAGAATTTGCTGCACCGCCTGACGCAACTGCCCCTCATCCGGAGTGCTGGTATGCAGGCTAATGCCGCAGCCCGCTGCCACCACTCTTGCGGCGGCTTCGAGTTTATCCTCACCGGTTCCGGCGACAATCAAGGGTATCCCCTGATCCAGGGCATAGTTGATTGAGCCATAGCCACCATTGGTGATCAGCAGCTCCGCCTGCGGCAGCCAGTGTTCGAAAGAGATGAACTCCCGCACTCTGGCATTCGCGGGCAACAGCGCCAACAACTCGTCAATCGGGCGGCCCCCCGTGGTCGCTAAAACCCGAACCGGCAATTCAGCCATTGCCTTCAGCGTCGGGACAATCAGCTGGTGCAGATCGACGTTCGCCAGCGTGCCCTGCGAAACAATCACCAACGGCCGCCGGTCGGCCTCATCCCATTCATCGGTGGCTTCAACCGCCGCCACCGCGCTGCGCAGCGGCCCGATAAAGCGCACGCTGTCCGGCAGATCTTCACGCTGATACTCCAGCGCCGGGGTGGCCAGTTGCAAAAAGCGATCGCAGCCGCCAATCAACGCATCGGTAAAGGGCTGCTGCAACGGCTGGCCGCCAGATTGTGCCATCGCAATATCAAAACTCTGTTGCACCTCATCAATTAACGCGCGGGTGTCTTCGTCCACCAACTGTTCACGCCGCAGCTCTCGTGGCAACAACGCCGGAGGGATACGCGGCCCATAGAAGATCGAATCCCTAGAGGAATACGACAGCGGCGTGACCCCAATGCCGACCACCGGTGGACGATCCGTTCTCTGCAACAACGGCAGCGCCCCATAAAAGCAGTTTTCCACCATCAACAGGTCAGGAGTCTCGGCAGCCATCACGCTTCGCAACTGCTGATCCAACAACGGGATCGGAGCGGCGAAGAAGTCTTTCAGCGCCAGTGCCATCTGCGCATTGCCCGGCGGCAGCGCTGCCCGTTCGGGAAAGTGCTGCTCAAGATAGCGGTAGTCGAAATCCACTCGCTCATCAAAGGCGATAAACTGCGCACCCGCCGCCTCAGCACGTTGACGGAACAGCGCACCGGTCATCACCCGCACCTGGTGCCCTTGTGCAATCAGGTATCGGGCAATGCTCAGCATCGGATAAACGTGGCCGGGCGTGGCCACGGCGGTCATCAGAATACTTGCCATAGGGTTTAAACCTCTGCGTTAGCCGGCTTCAGCGCCTGATTGGCGCACACCGGGTTACTCTGAATATGCACCCGCTGTAAATGGCGAGCAGAACGCGCGGTAAAGCCTTCGCGCCCGTGCAACAGCGAGAAGTTGTCCGCTATCACCACGTCGCCCTGCTGCCACTGATGGGCGTAATAATGACGAGGATCGTAGAGATGCTGTTGCAGGGTCTGATGGAATGCCTCTTGCTGCTCTTGTGGCACCCCGTGATATTCCAGCGCGTGCTGGTTAAGGAACTTTTTGCCTTCGGTCGGCGGCTCGTTGTAGCGCATGATCTGCCCGTTGCCGTTCGGATGATCCACTACCAATGGCGAACAAACTTCACCACCATAATGCACCACCTGCTTGATGCGATAAGAGATCGACACTTCCCGCCACTGCGCCAACAACGACTCATCGGCATTCGCCAGCAGGCACGTGGTGTCGACAAAAGTGGTGCGGCCGCCCTCATCCTGCGAAGGGGCTGCTACACAATGGAACAGTTGGAATTCCGGGATGGTCGGCTTGTACATGCCGTCCCAGTGCAGCGGCACATAGCTGCTGTCGAAAATATGATCTTTGGCATCCGGATGTTCTTTCACGTCCAGCACTGCCCCGAACGGCCACATCATGATCTCGCCCCAGCCTTCGGCATAGCGGGTCAGCAGCTGCGGATCGGTAAAACCAGAGTCGAAGCCGCGCAACACCAGCAGGTGATGCTGCTGGGCCAGTGAACGCAGCGTTGCCACCGGCAGTTCGCTAATAGGTTGGCCAGGGTACTGCGGGGTCAGCACTGCGCCAAAAGGGGTATTGAGTTCAATGCGGCAGTTCAGCGTTTGATTTTCCATAGGTCACTCTCCTTGAATCGAATTTGCTGCTCACACGGCCACCGTGCCGTTAAAAGACGCCCGTTAAAATGGCGGGCGCAAGGTGCTGCATTACGCCATCTGTGGCTGTTCGACCAGGTAATGGCTGGGTGTTCCGCGGATCGCCACCAGTTCGCCCGCCAACTGCTGTGCGTCTTTGCGCTTCATCAGCACAAACTGTCCGTTAACGTTGGCTGCCACGCCATGCCAGGGGGTCAGCCAGTCGTCTTTGGTCGGCATCATGTGGATGCCCATTTTCAGGCTATCGGCGGGCTGTGGGTGAATCGACAAACGTATTGCCAGCGGGAAATGCTGGGCCAGCAAATTGCCCCAGGCCCAGCTGCGCTGGATCACGCCACAGGCGCGCTGCTTGGCGTCTTTCTGCAGCGCGGCATTGGAGCCGCTGTAGCCCGGCAGTTGGCTGTCTTCATACAGGAATCGGGTGATCGCACGATATAGCTGCAACCCCTGCTCGTCCTGCATCAACCGGTGTTTGATCGTTTCCTCCGGCTCAGCATAGCCGTCAACCAGCAACTGACGCAGCAGGTCATAGTCGCCGGTATGCTCGGCCAACCCTTCCACGTCACCCAGATTGAAAACGCTCAGGTGAGTCGCTCCCACCTCGTGCAACAGGTTTTCAATTTCATGTTGATAATGGTTGATCGCATCGTCGCTGACGCGGATCAAATCACCGAAAACGTGACCATCGGAGCAGATGATGATATGAGCACCCGGTGGGTAATAAAGCTGAATGCGCTGACAGAGAGAATTAAGAAATATCAATGATAGTCGTTCGGCCATATCTGGCAGTGAACCGATCACCTTATTAGTATTGGGTGATTTTGTCGGGAAGGCAGGCAGGACAAATTCAATTCGCTGCTCGTTTTCAATAAATGCCCGAATACGCGGTAATTGCACCAGAGAAACCACCTGTTCCTCTTCAGCGTTTGAACTTTCCAACCCCGGAAATCGACGACGATATTGCAATAGCTCATGAAGGATTTTTAACGATATTTGTTCAATACGAGCACTATCCACAATTAACTCCTGTTCAGATGTGGCGCAGGCAACTTATTTGCAAACGCAATAAGACTTATCAAAAAGAGAGAGGCCGAAAGGGAAATCGGACTTACCTCACTATTTATCTGCTTCAGGCAATATAGAAGAGATAATGCTATATTATTAGCCCTTATAATTAACAATCTTGGTTAAGTTGAACTTAACAAACTATGAGTAATATTCTAAAACGCATGGCTATTTTTTCTAAAGTTGTCGATTGCGGCGCATTCAGCACGGCAGCTAAAGAATTAGGCATTACTACCTCCGCCGTTAGCCAACATATCCGCCTGTTGGAAAACGAGCTGGGCATTCAATTACTTCTGCGTTCTACCCGTTCACTGAGCCTGACCGAGGCCGGGCTGTGCTTTTATGAGGATTGCGTATTGATGATCCATGCCGCCGAACGCGGACAACAACGTATTGCCGCGCTACGGGGTGAACTGGCCGGAGAACTGCGCGTCGCTACCTCTACGGAGTTTGCCACTCATTACCTGGTGCCGGCACTGCAAAGCTTCCTTGACGAGCACCCGCGCATCACGCTGAGGCTGGAAATTCATGATGAAAAGATCGACCTGATAAACCAGCGTATTGATCTGGCGATCCGTGGCGGCGTGATGGCTGACTCCAGCTATGTCTCTACCCGTCTGGCGCGCTTTCGCGAAGTGCTATGCGCCTCGCCAGCCTACCTTGCCAACCACGGTATGCCAGAAACTCCGCAGGCGTTGATGCACCATCAATGGGTCACTTTTACCCCCCTGGGGAACCCACAATTTGTTCGTCTGCTCCATCCTGATGGCGACGAACATCGGCTGCGTATGACCGGACGTTTATTTACCAATAACGGCATGGCGATGAAAGAATTGGCGCTGGCCGGTAAAGGCATCATCCGTAATTTCTTCGTCAATGTTGAAAAGGAATTGAACCGGGGTGAGTTGGTCGAGGTACTGCCAGAGTGGCGGCTACCGGATATTAGTTGCTATGCCATTATGCCGCGCAGGGACAGCCAACCCGTAAAGGTTCGTCGTTTACTTGAACATATGAAAATTCATTTACAGAAGAAAGAGCAAACTTCCGTAGACCAGCTACGAACTTAATAAAATAAGAAACATCTGTAACGCCAATTAATTTAGTTATTTAACCTTTCAGCCCATTGCTGACCAGCACCAGAGTTTATTTAGATTGCAGCCTAATGATATTAACCTTAATAACTTTATCACTGTCTATATAATCATTCCCTCTGCCGTTAATTCAAATTGTCAGAACAAATTTGACTTTAAGTAACAGAAAATTTGAATCAGTCATCCCTCAAACTCATTTTTAATAATTGCATTGCCGGGTACCGTGCCCTAAAAAAAAACGGAGAGCCGAAGCTCCCCGTTATCTTATTATGCCCGATGCTGATTAATCGACCTGTTTGATATCAACCCGCAGCTCTTTCGGTACTTCGAACACGATGTTCTCTTCACGTCCGCTGACTTCCTGCACGTTGACACCGCCCAGCGCTTTCAGACGGCTGATCACATCCTGTACCAGCACATCAGGGGCCGAAGCTCCTGCGGTAACGCCGATATTATGCGCGTCCTTCAGCCAGACTTCCTGAATGTCAGCGGCGGAATCGATCAGGTATGCCGGCTTGCCAACACGCTGCGCCAATTCTGCCAGGCGGTTGGAGTTGGAGGAGTTTTTCGACCCCACCACCAGCACCACGTCCGCATCCCCGGCCAGGTTGCGTACCGCTTCCTGACGGTTGGTGGTGGCGTAGCAGATGTCGTCCTTGCGCGGCCCGATAATGCTCGGGAAACGCTGGCGCAGGGCATCAATCACCTCAGAAGTGTCGTCCACCGACAGCGTGGTTTGCGTCATAAAGCACAGGTTGCTTTCATCCTTCACCTGCAGCTTCCACACGTCGTCCGGTGACTCCACCAGGTACATGCCGCCCTTCGGGTTGCTGTACTGGCCCATGGTGCCTTCCACTTCCGGGTGGCCGGCGTGACCGATCAGGATAGCCTCGGTGCCACGGCGGCTGGCTCGCGCCACCTCCATATGCACCTTGGTCACCAGCGGGCAGGTGGCGTCAAACAGCATGGTTAAATCACGCGCCTTGGCCTCTGCCCTTACCGCCTGGGAAACCCCGTGCGCCGAGAAGATCAGAATCGACCCGTCCGGCACTTCGGTGATTTCCTCAATAAACACCGCCCCGCGCTCACGCAGGCTGTCCACCACGTAGCGGTTATGCACCACTTCGTGACGCACGTAGATAGGCGCACCGTAAATTTCCAACGCGCGTTCAACGATACTGATCGCACGATCAACCCCGGCACAAAAGCCGCGTGGGTTAGCCAGCAATATTTGCATGCGTCTCCTCCTGCTGCGGGTCGATCTCCAGCACTTCAATATCGAAGGTGACCGGATGGCCCGCCAGCGGATGGTTGAAATCAACGGTAATCGAATCTTCCGCCACTTCGCGCACTACGCCCGGCATTTCGCTGCCGTTGACAGCGGTAAACAACATGATGGTGCCCGCGTCCGGTACGCCGGTTTCCGTGAAGTCACGGCGTGAGAAGAACTGGACCAGGTCCGGGTTCTCTTCGCCGAACGCCGCTTCCGGTTGCAGGGTAAAGGTGCACTTGTCGCCCGCACTCAGACCGAGTAACTGCGCTTCCAGCGGCTCGGACAGGCTGCCGTCGCCCAGACGAAACAGTGCCGGTTTACCGTTGCCACGAGTGGATTCTGCCGTCGTTCCGTCTTCCAGTTTCAGCGTGAAGTGAACCAATACTTCGCTGTCGCCCTTAACCTGAGCCGTCATATTACTCACCTTTGCTCTTTGCGCTTTTTTTCGCCGGCGACAAGAAGCCTTCCAGCACGATCATGGCCGCCCCTACGCAGATAAAGCTATCTGCCAGGTTGAAGGTCGGGTAGTGCCAGTTGCCGACATAGAAGTCGATAAAATCGACCACAAATCCGTGCCACAAGCGATCGAACAGGTTGCCGAGCGCTCCACCGATGATAAATGCGTAGGCAATGTTGTTCAGCTTTTGCTGCGCCGAACTGCGGTACATCATCACCAGCAGCACCGCCACGATAGCGACGGCAATACCGGCGAAGAACCAGCGCTGCCAGCCGCCGTGATCGGCGAGGAAGCTGAACGCGGCACCGTAGTTACGCGCATAAAACAGATTGAACGACGGGATCAGCGGCTGGGACTGGCCCAGCGCGAAGTTACCGAGGATCCACTGCTTGCTGGCAAAATCCAGCACCAGCACTACCACTACCAGCCACAGCCAGCGCAAGCCGGTCGAACAAATAGGTTTACTCATTAGGCAAACTTACGCTTTTCGCCGTCGCCGGCTACGTTGACAACACAGCGGCCGCAGAGATCTGCGTGCTCCGCCACCAGGCCGATATCGGTGGTGTAATGCCAGCAACGCGGGCACTTCTCACCTTCTGCGGTGCTGAAGGCAATTTTCAGGCCTTTCACCAGCTCTGCAGCTTGTGCTTCCGCCGGTGCATCGGCCAGAGGTGCAACGCGTGCGCCGGAGGTCAGCAGCACAAAGCGCAGTTCATCCTGCAGGCTGTTGAGGCGTTCAGCCAGTTCGCTATCAGCATATAGCGTCACCGCGGCTTCCAGAGAACCGCCGAGGCGTTTGTCAGCACGGGCCTGTTCCAGCACCTTGTTCACTTCGCCACGCACTTTGAGCAACTCGGCCCAGAAGCTATCGTTCATGCCTTCGCCTTCGGCCAGACCGAACAGGCCGTCGTACCACTCTTCAGTGAATACGTACTGCGCGCGTTTGCCCGGCAGGAAGGCCCAGATTTCATCGGCAGTGAACGACATGATCGGCGCCATCCAGCGAACCAGCGCTTCTGCGATATGGAACAAGGCAGTCTGGCAGCTACGACGGGCGACGCTGTCGCTCTTCGCGGTGTACTGACGGTCCTTGATGATATCCAGATAGAAGGAGCCCATCTCAACCGAACAGAACTGCATCAGACGCTGTACCACTTCATGGAAATCGTAATTGGCGTAAGCCTTTTCGATATCCTGCTGCGCCGCCAGTGCACGGCCCACTGCCCAGCGATCCAGAACTACCATCTCTTCCGGTGCCACGCAGTCGGTGCTCGGCTCAAACCCGTTCAGGTTGGCCAGCAGGAAGCGCGCGGTGTTACGGATACGGCGGTAAGAATCGGCGGAGCGTTTCAGGATCTCGTCCGACACGGCAATTTCACCGGTGTAGTCGGTAGAAGCGACCCACAGGCGCAGGATGTCGCCACCCAGCTTGTTCATCACGTCTTGTGGACTGATGGTATTGCCGATCGACTTGGACATCTTGCGGCCCTGACCGTCCACGGTGAAGCCGTGGGTCAGAACTTCTTTATACGGCGCCTTGCCCTTCATCGCAGTGGAGATCATCAGTGATGACATAAACCAGCCGCGGTGTTGGTCGGAGCCTTCCAGATACATGTCGGCGCCGTGGCCATTGAACTCAGGGCGAACGTCGACCACGGAAGAGTGGGTCGAACCGGAGTCGAACCAGACGTCCAGGGTATCTGGCACTTTCACGTAATCGGCAGCATCCGCGCCGAGAATATCGGCCGCGTCCAGATCCCACCACGCCTGAATGCCGTCCTGCTCAACGCGCTTGGCCACTTCTTCCATCAGCTCAACGCTGCGTGGGTGCAGTTGCTCAGTGTCTTTGTGCACAAACAGTGACATCGGCACGCCCCAGGTACGCTGACGCGAAATACACCAGTCCGGACGGTTGGCAACCATGGTTTCGATGCGTGCCTGGCCCCATTCAGGGATCCACTGCACGTCTTTGATCTCTTCCAGCGACTGCTTACGCAAGCCTTTCTGATCCATGCTGATGAACCATTGAGGGGTCGCGCGGAAAATGATCGGCGTTTTGTGGCGCCAGCAGCATGGGTAGCTGTGAACCAGTTTTTCCACGTGCAGCAATGCGCCTTTCTCACGCAGCAGCTCAACGATCAGATCGTTGGCCTTGAACACAAACTTGCCATCCAGCAGCGGGTATGTGCCGGTCAGGTAGCAGCCGTTCGGCCCTACCGGATTGGCCACTTCCAGGCCGTACTTCTGGCCGATGACAAAGTCATCCGGGCCATGGCCTGGCGCGGTATGTACCGCACCGGTACCGGCATCCAGCGTGACGTGTTCGCCGAGGATTGCCGGCACGTCGAAGCCCATGAACGGGTGTTCGAAACGCATCAGTTCCAGATCGGCGCCTTTGCAGCTGCCCAGCACTTCCCAATGGGTAATGCCGGCGCGTTTCATCACGCTTTCCACCAGTTCGGCCGCCAGGATCAGGCATTGGCCTTCTACCTGTACCAGCTGATAAGCAAATTCCGGGTGCAGTGAAATGGCGCGGTTCGCCGGCAAGGTCCACGGGGTGGTGGTCCAGATAACCAGAGAAACCGGGCCGTTGAAGCTGGCGACATCAAACTTGGCCGCCACGGCAGCCGCATCTACCGCGTGGAAAGCCACATCGATAGACGGTGAAGTTTTGTCGTAATACTCCACTTCCGCTTCCGCCAGGGAAGAACGGCAATCGGTACACCAGTGCACCGGCTTGGCGCCTTTCAGCAGGTGGCCATTGCTGATGATTTTACCCAGCGCACGGATGATGTTGGCTTCGGTTTTGAAGTCCATGGTCAGGTACGGGCGATCCCAGTCACCCAGCACACCCAGGCGGATGAAGTCTTTCTTCTGGCCTTCAACCTGCTCGGCGGCGTACTCACGACACTTGATACGGAATTCTGCCGCGGTGAGTTTTTCACCCGGCTTGCCGTACAGTTGCTCGACCTTCAGTTCGATCGGCAGGCCGTGGCAGTCCCAACCCGGAATGTAAGGCGAGTCGAAACCGGACATCCCTTTCGACTTGATAATAATGTCTTTGAGAATCTTGTTTACCGAGTGACCAATGTGAATGCTGCCGTTCGCATACGGAGGGCCGTCATGCAGAATGAAGGATTTCTTGCCCTTTTTGGCAGTACGAATCATCCCGTACAGATCCTGTTCATACCAACGTTGCAGCATGCCAGGTTCACGCTTGGCCAGATCGCCGCGCATCGGGAACCCTGTTTCCGGCAAGTTCAGGGTATTCTTGTAGTCACTCATTAGATTCTCGGTTCCGTTTTCGGCTATAGAGATTAAACCGGTGTCTGTAGCCCGAAGAACTTCCGGGCCGTCACCACATCATTGGCGATTTGCTGCTTCAGCGCATCGAGCGAAGCAAAACGCTGTTCATTGCGCAATTTCGCGCGGAGCACCACGTCTATATGGCGCCCGTAAAGATCCATTGTGACATCCAGCAGGTGGACTTCCAGCTGCTGTCGCACGCCGGCAACGGTTGGGCGTGTACCAATATTGGCCACGCCGGGGAGCGGCTGGGGCCCCAGGCCATAAACTTCTACCGCATAGACTCCCTTCACCGGGGCAACCAGGCGTTTCAGCGGCAGGTTGGCGGTAGGGAAGCCAATGGTACGGCCCAGTTCATCGCCGTGTACCACCCGACCAGAAATACTGTACGGATGGCCAAGCAGCGTTTCGGCCGATGCCAGGTCGTCATCGCGCAGCGCATTGCGGATTGCCGTGCTGCTGATACGTTGATCGCCCTCGCGGAAGGTCGGCGTGCTGATCACTTCAAAACCGTATTCTTTCCCGGCTTTTTGCAATAGCGGAAAATCGCCCTGGCGGGTCGCGCCAAAGCGAAAATCATCCCCGACCATCAGGAATTTCACCCCCAGTTTCTCCACCAGCAGTTCGGCAACAAATGCCTGTGCCGTATTGGCAGCGAAACGCGGGTCGAACTTGACGCACAACAGGTAGTCAACGCCCGCCTGCGCCAGGTATTTGGCCTTGTCACGCAAACGCGTGAGACGGGCCGGTGCCTTGTCCGCTGCAAACATTTCCAGCGGCTGCGGCTCAAAAATCATGACCATCACTGGCAGCCCGAGGCGTCGCCCCTCTTGTTTCAGCTGCTCCAGCAACGCCTGGTGACCGCGGTGTACGCCGTCAAAGTTGCCGATGGTGAGCACGCAACCATGGTGGCGTGCCCGGATATTGTGAATGCCGCGAATTAGCTCCATAGCTGGCTCAAAACAGTGGAAATCGCCGGATTATACCTTGTACAGCGGTTAAGGTTAACCCGCGATTGGTGCCTTTATGTAATAGACATACCATACCGGAGATAATCTGCAGGTGAAACGCTCTCGCCGCAGTTTATCCGGTGACTCAAAGCTGATTATCGACCACGACCAATAGCTTGCGACCAATGCACCAACTCATTGCTGAATTTTCTCGCGAAACACTGTATTCCCATGGCCGAAGCTGGTAAAATCCTGCCCCATCACAACGTAGCAAGTGCCGCCAGTACAAACGGCGCTTATTTGCACAAATCCGTTGACAAACGAAGTCTAAAAGGGGATATTCCTCGGCCTTCGAATTGTCCTCAATAGAATATATTTGGGAGTTGGACCTTGGCTAATATCAAATCAGCTAAGAAGCGCGCCGTACAGTCTGAGAAGCGTCGTAAGCATAACGCTAGCGGCCGCTCAATGATGCGTACCTACATCAAGAAAGTAGAAGTTGCTATCGCAACTGGCGACAAAGAAGCTGCAAAAAATGCATTCCTCGTAATGCAACCAATCGTGGACCGCAAGGCAGCTAAAGGCCTGATCCACAAAAACAAAGCTGCACGCCATAAGTCAAACCTGACTGCGCGTATCAACGCAATGCAATAAGCATTACGTTGTCAGCTTGATAAAAAAACCGGCTCAGGCCGGTTTTTTTACGTCTGCAATACCCGGTCTAGTAAGCAAACAATGCAGAGAAGTCCTTGTTGCACACCCGCTGTACCGCCGGATGCTGGATCATGCGCTCGGCAAAGATGATGTAGTACTCTTCCTGCACGCTATCAATACGCCCAATCTCCACCACGTCATCATCGTTATAGGTATCCTGCGCATACAGCGTCGGCGCAACGAAGATCGCGTTGTGGTACATGCCAAAAGTTTTCATCAGGGCCGCATCATCAAACTCGCCCAGGATCTCCACCTGAATGCCCTGGGTGTTAAACCAGTTCAACAGTTTACGGCCCAACATCGAACGTCGACCCGGGATCAGCAGTTTTCGCTGTTCCAGGCAGGCGGGGAATGGCAGATCCGGTGCCGGTTGGCGGCAGAAGAAGCTGATGCCGCATTCACCCAGCTTGAGCGAAAACAGCCCTTCCTGCTGGCTGGAGTCCACCGGGCAGTCTGACAGGATCATATCGAGCTTATGCTGGCTGAGCTGCTCCAGCAACATCTCGTGCGTCGACTCAAAGCACCGCAGGTGAATTTGCTCATTATCCACCACTACCGCTGTCTCCAGCACCTGGCTCACCAAACGTTTGGACAGCGCATCCGCTACTCCGACGTCAAACAGCAGATTGGATTCCTTGCGGTAATTAACGATATCCAGCATTTCCTGGCTGAGCATAAACATCTTGTCGGCATAGCGAAAAACCAGTTGCCCCAATTCGGATGGCACCAGCCCACGCCCCTGACGTTTGAACAGCTTGCCGTCCAAACGCTCCTCCAGCGCTTTGATCTGGCCGGTGATGGTCTGCGGTGTCAGAAACAAGGCTTCGGCAGCGCCGACCACCGAACCTTCCTTGCAGACCTGCCAGAAGTAGTAAAGGTGATTAAAGTTGATATGCGACATCCTCACGAGGTGCTCTCCTTAACATTTCGTTATGGCAAAACTGCGGCCGTAACGAGCGACTAATGTCCTTTCCCTGTTTCAGACAACCTGTTGCTGCATTCGTCCCAAACAGAACGGCCGGAGCTGCGCATATTTTATCCTGCGCAGCTCCGACCAGCTATTGTATTGTAGTGAGTCCCCACGAACAGGGGATCCCCTAAAAGGGTTATCTGACTCGCGGTAACGACATGCGTAACAGACCGTACCCGACTACCGCCGCCGTGGTAGAGCCAATCAGGATCCCCAGCCGCGAATAGGTGCTCAGAACAACATCCGCATCGCCAAAGGCCAGCGAAGCGATAAATATCGACATGGTAAAACCAATACCACAGAGCACGGAAACGGCAAACACCTGTTTGAAACCAATTCCTTCAGGCAGCTTGGCAATGCCCAGTTTCACTGCCAGCAGGCTAAAGGTGAAGATGCCCAACGGCTTACCGATAAACAGACCGGCTGCAATGCCCACTGGCAACAGAGAGGTCAGCCCGCTCAGTGACACGCCTTGTAATGAAACCCCGGCATTGGCAAAGGCAAACAGCGGCAGTATCAGGAACGCCACCCACGGATGCAGTTCATGCTCCAGCGTCTCTGACGGCGACGGCCCTTTCTTCACGTTCAGCGGGATCATAAAACCGATAATGACCCCAGCCAGCGTCGCATGGACCCCGGACTTGAGGATAGCCACCCACAATACCAGGCCGACAATCATATACAGCGAGGTTTTGCCCACGCCGCGCCAGTTCATAAACGCCAGCACGGCGATGGAGGCTGCCGCCACGCCCAATGCCACCATCGAGACTTCATGGGTATAGAACAGCGCGATAATCACGATGACGCCCAGGTCATCGATAATCGCCAGCGCCAACAGGAACACCTTCAGGCTGGTCGGCACGCGGTTACCCAACAGCGCCATCACCCCGAGGGCAAAGGCAATATCGGTCGCTGCCGGGATTGCCCATCCCTGACGAGCAACCTCGTCCGCACCGTTGAACATCAGGTAAATCAATGCCGGTGCCAGCATGCCGCCCAGTGCGGCAATCGCCGGGAACACCGCCTTGTCGCGCCCGGCCAATGACCCTTGCATCAGCTCACGCTTGACCTCCAGGCCGACCACCAGGAAAAAGATCGCCATCAGGCCGTCGTTAATCCACAGCAGCAACGGCTTGGCAATCTCCAGTGAGGACACTTTCACCATCACCGGTAAATTGAGGAAGGCGTGATAAATCCCCTGGGCTGGGGTATTGGCCATGATCAACGCGATAATCGCGGCTACGATCAGGATGATGCCGCCCGCGGCTTCCTGACGTAAAAATTGACGAATGATGTTGGTCACAATACATCTCTCCAGAGCAGCGCAAGGCACAGACGGCCCTGCAGACAAAGTAATGGAATGAGTATAGACGGCGAATCACTTCGATAAAATACGTTTATAAATGCTTAAAGCATCGATAAAACCGATCTATAAGCGATATATATCACACTTTAACCAGGGGTATTAGCGGACGTTCAGCAATAAAAAAACCCCGGTTTTGACGCCGGGGTTATGCAGTACGCTAACAGAAACAGGAGTTTAGCGCGTCAGGTCGTCAAAAAACTTTTTCACCCCGTCGAAGAAGCTCTTCGAACGCGGGCTGTTTTTGTCACCGGAAGGGCCACCCAGGCTCTCCTCCAGTTCCTTCAGCAATTGCTTCTGTTTGTCGTTCAGGTTAACCGGGGTTTCTACTACCACACGGCACAGCAGGTCGCCCTGGCTGCCACCACGAACCGATTTAACACCCTTGCCGCGCATGCGGAACAGTTTTCCGGTCTGAGTCTCTGCCGGCACTTTCAGCTTCACACGGCCATCCAGCGTCGGGACTTCAATCTCGCCGCCCAATGCCGCCATCGCGAAGTTAATCGGCACTTCACAGTACAGGTTATTACCTTCGCGCTCGAAGATAGGGTGCGCTTTCACCTGAACCTGAACGTACAGATCGCCTGCCGGCGCGCCGTGCTCACCCGCTTCACCCTCACCCGCCAGGCGGATGCGGTCACCGGTATCAACGCCGGCCGGGATTTTCACCGACAGCGTTTTGGCTTTCTCTACCCGGCCGTGGCCGTGGCAGCTATTGCATGGGTCTTTGATGATCTGACCACGACCATGACAGTGCGGACAGGCCTGCTGCACGGTAAAGAAGCCCTGGCGCATCTGCACCTGGCCCTGCCCGTGACAGGTTGGACAGGTCACCGGCGAGCTGCCCGGCTTCGCGCCGCTGCCGTGGCAAACGCCACACTCTTCCAGCGTCGGGATGCGGATCTCTTTGGTCACGCCACGAACCGCTTCCTCGAGGGACAGCTCCATGTTGTAGCGCAGATCGGAACCGCGGCTGGCGCGCTGACGGCGGCCACCACCGAAGATGTCGCCAAAGACGTCGCCAAAGATATCGCTGAACTCGGCACCGCCGCCACCAAACCCGCCGCCGCCGCCCATACCGCCCTGTTCAAAGGCCGCATGGCCGTATTGATCGTAGGCCGCACGTTTTTGATCGTCGGTCAGGATTTCGTAGGCTTCCTTGATCTCTTTAAACCTGGCTTCGGCGTCTTGTTCCTGGTTGCGGTCAGGGTGGAATTTCATCGCCAGACGTTTATACGCCTTTTTGATCTCACGTTCTTCCGCCGTCTTGGAGACGCCGAGAATCTCGTAATAGTCTTTCTTCGCCATTATTTCTGTAACCCTTAACATGCGTGCACGGGCGTAGAGTTGCCTCGACGCCCGTGCTGGTTTGCGGTAACGGCCTCTCGACCGTTCCGTGCCCGCTTAAGGGCGATTATTTTTTGTCTTTAACTTCTTCGAACTCAGCGTCAACCACGTCGTCGTCTTTCTGCGCCGCGTTGTCAGCACCGGCATCAGCACCTTGCTGAGCCTGCTGCGCCTGAGCCATTTCCAGCAGCTTGCCGGAAACCTGCACCAGAGCCTGGGTCTTCGCTTCGATCTCGGCTTTATCTTCGCCTTTAACCGCCACTTCCAGATCTTTCAGCGCCGCTTCGATAGCCGTTTTGTCTTCCGCCGGCAGTTTATCGCCCGCTTCTTCCAGCTGCTTACGGGTGCCGTGGATCAGGTGGTCGGCCTGGTTACGGGTCTGCACCAGCTCTTCGAACTTACGGTCCGCTTCGGCGTTCACTTCGGCATCACGCACCATTTTCTGGATTTCTTCTTCGTTCAGACCAGAAGAAGCCTTGATGGTGATTTTCTGCTCACGGCCAGTATTCTTGTCTTTGGCAGACACGTGCAGAATACCGTCGGCGTCGATGTCGAAGGTTACTTCGATCTGCGCCATACCGCGTGCAGCAGCCTGGATGCCGTCCAGGTTGAACTGGCCCAGTGACTTGTTATCGTTAGCGCGTTTACGCTCACCCTGCAGCACATGGATGGTTACCGCAGACTGGTTGTCTTCAGCGGTAGAGAACACCTGGCTGTGCTTGGTCGGGATAGTGGTGTTTTTGGTGATCAGCGGAGTCATCACGCTGCCCATGGTTTCGATACCCAGCGACAGCGGGGTAACGTCCAGCAGCAGAACGTCCTTCACATCACCGGCCAACACGCCGCCCTGTACCGCAGCACCCACCGCAACGGCTTCGTCCGGGTTAACGTCTTTACGCGGTTCTTTACCGAAGAAGTCAGCAACTTTCTTCTGAACCATTGGCATACGGGTCTGGCCACCCACCAGGATCACGTCCTGAATGTCGGAAACCGACAGGCCTGCGTCTTTCAGAGCGACTTTCAGCGGCTCGATAGAACGCGCAACCAGATCTTCAACCAGCGACTCGAGTTTTGCACGGGTCACTTTGATGTTCATGTGTTTTGGACCGCTCGCATCTGCAGTGATGTACGGCAGGTTAACGTCGGTCTGCTGAGCGGAAGACAGTTCAATCTTCGCCTTCTCAGCGGCTTCTTTCAGACGCTGCATCGCCAACGGATCGTTGCGCAGATCGAAACCTTGTTCTTTCTTGAACTCTTCCACCAGGTAGTTGATCAGGCGGCTGTCGAAGTCTTCACCACCCAGGTGGGTATCACCGTTGGTTGCCAGAACTTCGAAGGTTTTTTCGCCGTCAACTTCGTCGATTTCGATGATAGAGATATCGAAAGTACCGCCACCCAGGTCATAAACCGCGATGGTACGGTTGCCGACTTCTTTGTCCAGGCCGTAAGCCAGGGCCGCAGCGGTCGGTTCGTTGATGATACGTTTTACTTCCAGACCTGCGATACGGCCGGCGTCTTTGGTCGCCTGACGCTGTGCATCGTTGAAGTAGGCAGGTACGGTGATAACCGCTTCAGTTACTGGTTCACCCAGGTAATCTTCCGCCGTTTTCTTCATTTTCTTCAACACTTCAGCAGAGATCTGCGGAGGTGCTACACGCTGGCCTTTCACTTCAACCCATGCGTCGCCGTTATCAGCAGCCACAATTTTGTACGGCATGATGTCTTTATCACGCTGCGCTTCTTCATCCTGGAAGCGACGGCCAATCAGGCGCTTAATCGCAAACAGGGTGTTTTGTGGGTTGGTAACAGCCTGACGCTTAGCAGGTTGGCCAACCAGAATTTCACCATCCTGGGTATATGCGATGATCGAAGGTGTTGTACGGTCGCCTTCGCTGTTCTCCAGCACGCGCGCTTTACCACCATCCATAATTGCTACACAAGAGTTGGTAGTACCCAGGTCGATACCAATAATTTTGCCCATCTAAACGTCTCCACTAATAAATTCATATTCGGTCAGGTTGCTAACCTATATGTGGGCAATTTTTTGTTTTTCAACTGCCCAACATTTCAGTCTTAGCCGCGGTCAGCAACTGCGGTTGCAAATAAGATGGGGTCATACAAGCGAGCATCAAGGGGCAGGACAAAAAAAATTTCTTTTTTATCGTCACTCAGATCATTGTTTCCTGTTCTGGGGATCATTATGATGCCGCGCGCTCTGATGGAAGTTATCAACTTTTCGGCCATTCAGACCATATATGAATTTACTTCACTATTTTCGTTAATTTTCTGTTATTGCAGAGGACTTATGCACACCAACAAGTTGGCGAATCCCGGCCCTCTCGGCCTGATGGGCTTCGGGATGACCACCGTCTTGCTGAACCTGCACAACGCGGGCTTTTTCCCATTGAACTCCGCCATTATCAGCATGGGGATTTTCTTCGGTGGACTGGCCCAGATTATGGCCGGCCTGCTGGAATACAAGAAAGGCAACACCTTCGGCATGACGGCCTTTATCTCTTACGGCAGCTTCTGGCTGAGCCTGGTCGGGTTGCTGTTGCTGCCGCGTCTGGGTCTGGCTGAACCGACCGACGCCGGCGTACTGGGTATCTACCTGGCACTGTGGGGCGTCTTCACGCTGTTCATGTTCTTCGGCACTCTGCGCGCCAACCGCGTGCTGCAGTTCGTATTCGGCAGCCTGACGCTGCTGTTCGCCCTGCTGGCCATCGGTAACATCACCGGCAACCATGCGCTGCTGAACTTTGCCGGCTACGAAGGCATTATCTGCGGTGCCAGCGCCATCTATCTGGCCATGGCAGAAGTGCTCAACGAGCAGTACGGCCGCACAGTGCTGCCGATTGGCGAGCCAAAAGTCGACAATGTGGAACCTATTCGGGCAGTGGCATAAACGTCATTGGCCTGAAACAAGAAGCCCTGCGGTTGATTGCAGGGCTTTTTTTTAGCTGTAGGAACCGGCGCGCTGTGCCCTGGTTTCGCTGTTTAGATCGCGATGCAGGTAAATCCCCAGCAGCAGTCCTATGCCCGATAACGCCAATACATAGTAAGCGGGTGCTAACGGGGTTAACTTCATGATCAATGTCACAAATATTGGGGTTAAACCGCCAAAAATGGCGTATGCGACATTGTATGAGAACGAAATACCGGTAAATCGTACTTCCGCCGGGAAAGCCCGTACCATCACGTACGGCACCGCCCCCACAATTCCCACGCTGAAGCCCACCAGCGCATAGCAGGCGAACAACATTTCCGGGTGTTCACCCACCGTCCGATAAAATAACCAACTGCAACCGGCCAGCAGCAGGCTGCCGACGATAAAGGTTTTACTGGCGCCAAAGCGATCCGCCGACAACCCGGCGATGATGCAACCGGCAATCAGCATGATGGTGGCGATGCTATTGGCCTGCAACGATAACGCCGGAGCGATGCCAAACTGTTTTTGCAGATAGGTCGGAGTCATCAGGATCACCACCACAATACCGGCGGACAGCAGCCAGGTCAGCAGCATCGACACCACCACTTCCTTACGATGATTGAGCACCACCGCTTTCAGCGGCAGCTCCTCCGCCAGGGCTTTACGCGCCTGCATTTCGAGGAAGATGGGTGTTTCCTGCAGCCAGCGGCGCAGGTACATCGCCACCAGGCCGAAAATGCCGCCAAGCAGGAACGGGATACGCCAGCCACCGTCAATGATGGTCTGTTGACTGAGCGTAGTGTTGACAACCGTCGCCACCAGCGAGCCCAGCAGGATGCCGACGGTCAGGCCGGCAGTCAGCGTGCCGCAGGCAAAACCGATGCGCCGACGCGGCACGTGTTCAGCAACAAACACCCAGGCCCCCGGCACCTCGCCGCCGATCGCCGCCCCTTGCAGCACACGCATCAGCAGCAGCAACAGCGGTGCGGCAATACCGATGCTGGCATAGGTCGGTAACAGGCCCATCGCCAGCGTCGGCAACGCCATCAGCAAAATACTCAGGCTGAACATTTTTTTGCGGCCGACCAGATCGCCGAAGTGCGCCATCACGATGCCGCCCAGCGGGCGGGCCAGATAACCGGCGGCAAAAATGCCGAAGGTTTGCACCTGACGTAGCCATTCCGGCATATCCGCCGGGAAAAACAGCTCGCCCATCACCGCCGCAAAGAAGACAAAAATGATGAAATCATAGAACTCCAGCGCACCGCCAAGGGCAGCTAACGTCAGAGTTTTGTAGTCTTGCCGGTTTAACCGGCGATTATTATCGTGAGGCATAGGGTACCGTCGGAGGAAACTGTGAAAATAAAAGCCATCGGCTTTCTGTAAACGAATCCTTACTATAACGGCAAATTATTTTCACACCAGATCGGCTAGCGCTTATCTCACAAAAGGCTGAAATTTAGAGGTTTATCTCGCGACGCGCATTCTTCGGGCGAAATGCTGCTACCACTGCCGCCTCGGTTTCCACATAGGGCCCCTCAAGCAACTGTATGCAGTACGGCACGCTGGCGAAGATGCCATGCACCACCACCTTGCCCTGCTCGTCCTTAACCCCTTCCAGCGTTTCCTTGATCGACTTGGGCTGCCCCGGCAGGTTGATGATCAATGCCTGCTTGCGGATTGCCCCCACCTGACGTGAAAGAATGGCCGTTGGCACATAGTGTAGGCTGATTTGACGCATTTGCTCGCCGAAGCCGGGCATCACGCGATCGGCAATCGCCAGCGTGGCGTCAGGTGTCACGTCGCGGCGCGCGGGGCCGGTACCTCCGGTGGTCAGCACCAGATGGCAGCCCATTTCATCCACCAGCTCACACAGGGTTTGTTCGATCAACGTCTGCTCATCGGGGATCAGGCGGGTTTCCAGCTTAAACGGAGTGGTCAGCGCGCCAGTCAGCCATTCCTCCAGCGCCGGGATGCCCTTGTCCTGGTAAACGCCGCCGGAAGCGCGGTCAGAAACAGAAACCAAACCAATACGTAATATGTCCATGCGTAACCTCTACAGCCTGATGGGGTTCGGACGGGTTCGCTTCCCGCCCTATTTTCAATCTTGAGAGTATAAAGTGTCTGCCTGCCTGCGGGATCTGCAAGCATAAAAAAAGGCGGCCTAAGCCACCTTTTTCTGCGCTGATTGCCGGAATTACAGCAGGTCGGCGATCATTTTTTCCAGCTTGCCCTGGTCTACGGCAAACTTGCGGATACCGTCGGTCAGTTTCTCAACGGCCATTGGATCCTGGTTGTGCTGCCAGTAGAACTCAGGCTCGGTCAAAGCGGCAGGACGCACTTGCACTTCGCCGGTGTAGGCCAGTTTACGCTCCAGCGTGCCTTCGCTCTCTGCCAGCTCTTTCAGCAGTGCAGGCGCGATGGTCAGGCGGTCACAACCGGCCAGTTCGATGATTTCGCCGACGTTACGGAAGCTGGCGCCCATCACCACGGTTTTGAAACCGTGTTGTTTGTAATACTGGTAGATCTCGGTAACGGAAACCACACCTGGATCTTCGTTTGGCGCGAACTCTTTCTTGTCGCCATTGGCTTTGTACCAGTCGAGGATACGGCCAACAAACGGAGAAATCAGGTAAACGCCGGCTTCGGCACAGGCGCGAGCCTGGGCAAAGGAGAACAGCAGCGTCAGGTTACAGTTGATGCCTTCTTTTTCCAGCTGTTCCGCCGCGCGGATACCCTGCCAGGTAGAGGCCAGTTTGATCAGGATGCGATCGTTGCTGATGCCGGCATCGTTGTACAGTTTGATCAGGCGCTTGGCCTTGGCAACGCTGGCGACGGTGTCGTAGGACAGACGCGCGTCCACTTCGGTGGAAATGCGGCCTGGAACCAGCTTCAGGATTTCCAGACCAATATTAACGGCCAGCTTGTCGGCGGCATCGGCGATCTGCTGTTCGCGATCGCTGCTCTGCTCGCGTGCCCAGGCAATGGCTTCGTCAATCAGTTTGCGGTATTCAGGAATTTGGGCTGCATTGAGGATCAGCGAAGGGTTGGTCGTAGCATCTTGCGGTTGATACAGCTTCATAGCCGCGATATCGCCCGTATCTGCAACCACGGTAGTCAGTTGGCGCAGGGAAGTTAATTTATCGGTCATGTTGGCATTATCTCATCGTGTGTGCATGAACTTTTGGCATCGTTCAACCATGCCCTGCCCTGATAATAACATGCGCAAGGCCCGGTGCAAGGCTGGAAAATCACGCCCCGGCGGTGCTGGTTTTATCCTTGAGCGAGCAACCGTTTACGCTGCTATCTTTCGTCATTCCCGAGCTGATGAAAAGGCAATAACGTGCTATCGCTTGAATAAATTATGTTAAATTCGCGAAAATTAATGCAATAGGTTTCGAAATCTGAGAAAAGTCTCAATTGCTCGGAACCGGGCTGATTTCAGCTAAGCTCTTGTAAAAACTCAGTCAATATATTTTCACCCGCGGTGGATATGGCGCGGTGCGCAACAAATTTCAACAAGGAGGGATCCGTGACGGACCTGATAAACTTTATAAATAATATTCTGTGGGGTTCGGTACTGATTTATTTGCTGCTCGGTACCGGCATTTATTTCACCCTGCGCACGCGTTTTATCCAGGTTCGCCATTTCGGCCACATGTTCTCGCTGCTGAAAAACAGCAACAAGAGCGACAGCGCTGGCATCTCCTCCTTTCAAGCCTTGTGCACCACCCTCGCCGCTCGCGTCGGTACCGGTAACCTGACCGGCGTGGCCATTGCCCTCACCGCCGGTGGCCCCGGTGCCATCTTCTGGATGTGGGTAGTGGCCTTTATCGGCATGGCCACCTCCTTTGTCGAAAGCAGCCTGGCACAGCTCTACAAAACCAAAGATGACCGGGGTAACTACCGCGGCGGCCCGGCCTATTATATGGAGAAAGGGCTGGGCATGCGCTGGATGGGCGTGCTGTTCTCTATCTTCCTGATCATCGCCTTCGGCCTGGTGTTCAACGCCGTACAGGCCAACTCTATCGCCCAGGCTTCCGCCGTCGCCTTCCACGCGAAACCGCTGTATGTCGGTCTCGGCCTGGTGGTCCTGAGCGGTATCGTGATCTTTGGCGGTATTCGTTCCGTGGCTCGCGTTGCCGAGCTGGTGGTGCCAGTGATGGCTGCAGCTTATTTACTGCTGGCCCTGTGGGTGATTGGCCATAACATTGAGCATATGCCGGCGATCCTCTCGCTAGTGGTTAAAAGCGCCTTCGGGTTGCAGGAAGCGGCGGCCGGTGCCGTCGGCTACGGCATTTCACAGGCGATGACTCAGGGCGTGCAGCGCGGCCTGTTCTCCAACGAAGCCGGTATGGGCTCTGCGCCCAATGCCGCGGCCTCCGCCTCACCTTACCCACCGCATCCGGCCTCGCAGGGCTACGTACAGATGCTCGGTGTGTTTGTCGACACTATCGTGATTTGCAGCGCAACCGCCGCCATTATTCTGTCTTCGGGCGTATTGGATCAGCCGGTAGACAACATCAGCGGTATCGACATGACCCAGCGTGCGCTGTCCGCAGCCGTCGGCAGCTGGGGCTCGCCCTTTGTCGCCATCGCCATTTTCTTCTTCGCCTTTACCTCGATTATCGCCAACTACGCCTATGCCGAAAGCAATCTGGTGTTCCTGGAGCGCAACCACCCGGCCGGCCTGCTGATTTTCCGTTGCGCCGCACTGGGTATGGTGATGTTTGGTGCGCTGGCCGAACTGCCGGTGGTATGGAAAATGGCCGATACCTCTATGGCTTTGATGGCCATCACCAACCTGACGGCGATCCTGCTGCTGTCACGCGTGGCACTGAAATTGGCTAACGATTACCACCGTCAGCGAACGCTGGGAAGATTGCCCACTTTTGACGCCAACCGCTTCCCCGAGCTGAAATCCCAGCTTGAACCAGGCGTGTGGGACAAAAATTAATTTTTGCGGGCGCGTCAGACACGCGCCCTGCCTATCAGACCCATTGACCCTTTTTCCCGCGCTTTTTGCTACAGTAGCGGTTCTTGGAAAAACAGGATCTGGCCATGCTCGTTATTATTTCACCTGCAAAAACTCTTGATTACGAAAGCCCACTGGCAACCGAACGCTTCACCCAGCCGGAACTGCTGGATAAATCGAAGCAGCTGATCAAAATCTGCCGCGATCTGACGCCGGTACAAATCTCCAAGCTGATGGGCATCAGCGATAAACTGGCCGGCCTGAACGCCGCTCGCTTTGGCGACTGGCAACCGAAATTCACCCCGGACAATGCCCGCCAGGCCCTGCTGGCGTTTAAAGGCGACGTTTATACCGGCCTGCACGCGCAGGATTTCAGCGAAGATGACTTTGATTTCGCCCAACAGCATCTGCGTATGCTGTCCGGGCTGTACGGCGTGCTGCGCCCGCTTGATCTGATGATGCCTTACCGTCTGGAGATGGGCATCAAGCTGGACAATGCCAAGGGCAAGGATTTGTACAGTTTCTGGGGTGAGCAAATCACCAAAAAACTCAATGAAGCGCTGGAGCAACAGGGTGACGATGTGGTGGTCAACCTGGCTTCCGACGAATACTTCAAATCGGTGAAACCGGCCAAACTGCACGGCGAGCTGATTAAACCGGTGTTCCTCGACGAGAAAAACGGTAAATACAAAGTGATCAGCTTCTACGCCAAGAAAGCGCGTGGACTGATGAGCCGCTTTATCATCAAAAATCGCCTGACGCAGCGCGAACAACTGCTTGATTTCAATCTGGAAGGCTACGCATTTGACGAAGCCAACTCCCAAGGCAACGAACTGGTGTTCAAACGCCCCGAGCAGTAATCGCCCGCCCATAAAAAAAGCCGTCGCAATGACGGCTTTTTGCTTTATGTGGCCATGAGGATCAGGCTGGCAACGCCATCAGGAACTTACGCAGTTCGCCAAAGCCGGCGGGCAGATTGTGCGACAACAGCGGCAAATCAGCACGCAGTGCCAGCGCCTTCGGCAGTGGCAATTCCTGGCCGAGAATTTCCTCGACGCTCTCTTTGAACTTGGCCGGATGTGCAGTGCCGAGGAACAGACCAAACTCCCCTTCCTGCAACTGGTCACGCAACGCGCGGTAAGCAATCGCCGCGTGCGGCTCGGAGAGATAACCCAGCTTCGCCAGCTCACGCATAGTGTCTTTGGTGGTTTCGTCACTGACAGTGGCATGGCCCAACTCTTTCAACTGCCAGATCTTACGACGGAACAGCTCTTCGACCCGTGGCCAGTTGTTCGGCTGGCTGACGTCCATCGCATTGGACAGCGTAGCCACCGTGGCATGAGGCTGCCACTGACCGTTAGTCAGGAAGCGCGGCACGGTGTCGTTGGCATTGGTCGCGGCGATAAAACGCTTCACCGGCAGGCCCAGTGACTTGGCCAGCAGCCCGGCGGTCAGATCGCCGAAGTTGCCGCTGGGCACTGAAATCACCAACTGGTTGCGTGCTTCCTGTGGCAACTGCGCTACCGCTTCGAAGTAATAACAAATCTGCGCCAGCAGGCGGCTGATGTTAATCGAGTTGGCTGAGTTCAGGTGCAGAGCTTCTTTCAATTCCTGATCGTCAAATGCCTGCTTCACCAACGCCTGGCAGGCGTCAAAATCGCCGTCAATCGCCACGGTATGGATGTTGCCACCCAGGGTGCAGAACAGTTTTTCCTGCAGCGGACTGATTTTGCCCTGTGGATACAGGATCACTACGCGCACATTCTTCAGACCGTAGAATGCATGGGCCACCGCCGCACCGGTATCACCGGAGGTCGCGGTCAGGATAGTGACCGGCTGATCGCCCGCCACTTCCGCCAGCATCTGCGCCATAAAGCGGCCGCCAAAGTCTTTAAACGCCAGCGTTGGGCCGTGGAACAGCTCCAGGCAGGCGATGTCATCTTCCACTTGCGCTACCGGGGCCGGAAACTCAAAGGCCGCCGCCACGCGCTTATGCAATGCTTCTTCAGAAACTTCATCGCCAATAAATGCCGACAGGATACGGCTGCTGCGCGTGACAAAATCCTGTTCCAGCAGATGGTCGATTTCGGTCAATTCAAACTCTGGCAGATCCAGCGGGAAAAACAGCCCTTGCTGTTTGCCCAGGCCCTGTTTGATCGCCTGTGTGAAGCTGACCTGCTCGTTATGATCCTTAAGGTTGTACAGTTTCATGCGTTATCCCAGTAGTCGTGCGCCTGCGGTATCCAGGCGGCAAATATGAACAAAACCTTCGTCGTTTTGCAGATAGTGATTAGTCAGCCAGTCGGCCATACGTTGCGCCGTTGCGCCGTCATCACAGACGGCGAACAGCGTCGGGCCGGAACCGGAAATACCGCAAGCCAGGGCACCGATATCCTGAGCGGCTTTGCGTGCGTCGGCAAAACCCGGCAACAGGCGGGTGCGGTACGGCTCGGCAATCACGTCCTGCATCAGCTTGGCGGCCAGGCGCGGTTGTTGGGTATGGCAGGCATGGATAAAGCCCGCCAGATAGCGACCGTGGCTGATACAGTCCTGACGACGATACTGCGCGGGCAGGATCGCACGCGCTTCGGCGGTGGATACCTTGATGCCCGGGTAGGCCATCACCCACAGCCAGTCTTTAAAGCATGGCACTTCCTGGCTGATGAAGCCTTCTTCTTCCAACATCAACTGCAGGCCGCCGAGATAGCAAGGCGCCACGTTATCGTAATGCACGCTACCGGAGATGCGACCTTCCAGCTCGCCCATCAGGCCCAGCAGCGTCATTTTATCCAGCGGGCGGTTGCAGAACTCATTCATCGCCATCAACCCGGCGACCACCGAGCAGGCACTGGATCCCAGTCCTGAACCGATCGGCATATTTTTCTCGAGTCGCATCGCCACCGGGATCTGCTGACCGATTTCCTGGCAGAAGCGCTCCCAGCATTGGTAAACGATGTTCTCTTTCGGATCGTCCGGCAGCTTACTGACGAAGCGACCGGCATTTTGCAAACTGAACGTTTCGGCGGCCTCTACACTGACGCAGTCGCCCAGCAAGGTCCCGTCGATCGGCGACACCGCTGCACCCAGAACGTCGAAACCGACGCTGACGTTACCAATTGAGGCCGGTGCATACACCTTAACCATATTAAACTCCCAACTTCCATGACAGTGTGCGCAACAGGTCGGCAAATACCCCTGCGGCGGTCACATCGTTACCGGCACCGTAGCCACGCAGCACCAGCGGCAATGGCTGATAGTAGCGGCTGTAGAAAGCCAAGGCGTTCTCGCCGTTCTTCACTTTATACAACGGATCGTTGCCGTCTACCGCATCTATACGCACCTGGCAGCGACCATTTTCGATCGCTCCGACATAGCGCAATACCTTACCCTGTTCGGTGGCATTGGCCACGTTGCGGGCGTACTCCTTATCCAGCTCCGGCAGGCGCGCCATAAAGGTTTCAACGTCACCGGAAGCGTCAAAGGAAGGTGGCAGCACCGACTCAACCTCAATGTCCGCCAGTTCCAGTTTGTAACCCGCCTCACGTGCCAGGATCAACAGCTTGCGCGCCACATCCATACCGGAAAGGTCATCACGCGGATCCGGCTCGGTATAGCCCTTGGCTTTGGCCTCTAGGGTCGCGGCCGACAGCGACATACCCTCATCGAGCTTACCGAAAATAAACGACAGCGAACCGGACAGAATGCCTGAGAAGCGCGTCAGCTCGTCACCGGCGTTCAGCAGGTTTTGCAGGTTCTCGATAACCGGTAACCCCGCACCGACGTTGGTGTCGTACAGGAACTTGCGGCGCGAACCGGCCGCGGCGGTGCGCAGTTGTTGGTAGTAGTTCATCGACGAAGTGTTGGCCTTTTTGTTCGGCGTCACCACGTGGAAACCGTCGGCCAGGAAATCGGCGTATTGATCGGCCACCGCCTGGCTGGAGGTGCAATCGACAATCACCGGATTGAGCAGGTGATACTCCTTCACCAGGCGGATCAGACGCCCGAGGTTGAACGGCTCCTGCGCGCCGGCCAGTTCATCACGCCAACTGTCCAGCGAGATACCGTGTATGTTGGTCAGCATGGCGCGTGAATTGGCAATGCCGCACACCCGCAGGTCGATATGCTTTTGCTTCAGCCATGGCTGCTGACGGTAGATCTGTTCGATCAACGCACCGCCGACGCCGCCAACGCCGATAACAAACACCTCAATCACCTGATCGGTGTTGAACAGCATCTGGTGGCAGACGCGAACCCCGGTGGTGGCGGAATCGTTGCTGACCACCACCGAGATGGAACGTTCGGAGGAACCCTGGGCAATAGCGACAATGTTGATGTTGGCGCGCGCCAGGGCGGAGAAGAAGCTGGCTGAAATACCGCGCAGGGTACGCATGCCATCGCCGACGACCGAGATAATCGCCAACTGCTCCATTACGTCCAGCGGTTCCAGCAGACCATCTTTCAATTCCAGATAAAACTCGTCTTCCAGTGCGCGACGGGCACGCTGCAACTCACTCTGCGGCACGCAGAAGCTGATGCTGTATTCGGAAGAGGACTGGGTGATCAACACCACCGAGATACCGGTGCGTGACATCACGGCAAACACGCGCGCCGCCATGCCGATCATGCCCTTCATCCCTGGGCCAGAGACGTTGATCATCGCCATGTTATTGAGATTGGTGATGCCCTTTACCGGCGTATCGGTATCCAGATTTTCGCCACCAATCAGCGTGCCAGGGGCCTGCGGGTTGGCGGTATTTTTGATCAGGCAAGGGATTTGGAACTGGGCAATAGGCGCGATAGTACGGGGGTGAAGCACGCTGGCACCGAAATAGGAAAGCTCCATAGCTTCCTGATACGACATCGATTTCAACAGTCTGGCGTCAGGCACGGTGCGAGGATCGCAAGTATAAACGCCATCGACATCGGTCCAGATCTCACAACAGTCGGCGCGTAGGCAGGCAGCCAGTACCGCAGCAGAGTAATCGGAGCCATTACGGCCCAGCACCACCAGTTCCCCTTTGTCATTACCGGCGGTGAATCCGGCCATCAGCACGATGTGATCTGCCGGGATCGCTGCAGCGGCGATGCGCAGTGTGGACTCGGCAATGTCTACCGTGGACTCCAGGTAATGCCCCTGCGCCAGCAGTTTCTCCACTGGGTTTATCACCGTAACCGGGAAGCCTTTGGCGCGAAACACTCCTTCCATGATGGCGATGGAGAGCTTCTCACCGCGACAGATGATAGCCGCGTTCACGCTGTCCGGGCATTGCCCCAGCAGCGCAACGCCATGCAGTACCTGTTTGAGCTGGGAAAACTCCTGGTCCACCAGCGTCTTGAGACGATCGTATTCAAAGCCGGGCAACGCCTGTGCCAGGCCACTCAGCAGATCGGCAAAGATGCGCTCTGCATCGCTCATATTTGGCAGAATGTCCTGCCCCGCTACCGTTTTATCAATCATCGCCACCAGGTGGTTGGTGATTTTAGCCGGAGCGGACAAGACCGTGGCCACCTGTCCCTGACGTGCGTTACTTTCCATGATGTCGGCGACGCGCAGAAAACGTTCTGCATTCGCTACCGAGGTTCCGCCAAATTTCAGCACTCGCATTTCTTGTCTCTCCCGAATTTAAGCCGAAAAAAAAGCCCGCACTGGTTAGGTGCGGGCTTTTTTCTTTTGTTTCCTGTACGCGTCAGCCCGCCCCGTTACCTGTGGTATCGGTGGTGGTAATAATTGTTGTGTTCAGGCTGATATTTCGCATTTTTTCTGTCTGTCTCATTAAATACTCTGTCCCCTCTATTGGTTAAAGCAATCGCTATCCCAAGTCAAATTATTTCTTGTTTTTGCTTGTTTATTACCCAAAGCAGCAACTGGGCAATGCGACAGTCGAAAAGCCAAATGACAGGATAAAAAGACAGACAGGCGGCAATTTTGCAGTGGATCACACTGCCTAATTAGCCTTGTTTGCGGGTATCACTTTGTCAGTTTTTTTTCGATGTCGTGTAGCAAAGTATGCAACATTGCCGTATCGCGCTGCTGCAAAGTGCCGAGCCGCTGATGCAGCCAGTCGCGTAATTTTTGATCGTCGCCCACACCCAATGCACCCAGCAAACCCTCGGCACGCTGACGCAGTGCTTTAAGCTGGCCCTCATTAGCCACTGGCTCCTGCGGTGCGCTAACGTTCATCAGTTCCGACAATTGATAGCAATACACCATCACCGCCTGGCCGAGATTCAACGAAGGGTAATCGGCCTGCATCGGCACACCGGTCAATAGATCCGCCAGTTCCAGCTCTTCATTGGTCAGGCCGGAATCTTCACGGCCAAACACCAACGCTGCCTGCCCCACCCACTGACTGCGCTCACTCAACTGACCCAGCAGTTGCTGCGGCGTACAGTAATAATGAAAACGCGCGCGACTGCGGGCGGTGGTGGCAACGGTGAAATCCACGTCCGCCAGCGCCTGCTCGAGAGTGGCGAAAGTCTGCACGCCGTCGAGGATATCCCCCGCCCCATGAGCCACCCAGCGAGCCGCCGGCTGCAGGTGCGCTTCGCTGTCGACAATGCGCAACGAAGTGAAACCCATGGTTTTCATTGCCCGCGCCGCAGCGCCGACGTTTTCCGGCCGCGCCGGAGCCACTAAAACAATATGAAGCTGCATCAATACTCCACTAAATGAGAGATCGCGTATTTTTGACTGTTTGGGATAGTCTGATTATATTTACATCTGCGCAACAATAATCCCAAGACTGAGGGTAGACAGGGCTAAATAGGTTATTGACCCGATAAATTGCGCGTAATACATATTATTGCTACTTATGTTTTACTGCGCTTATTAATCAAAGCGTTAAAAGAAGACTTTTTTCAATAAGCCAATAATTCTACCTCATTAGGCGCTTCAATGCTGAATCGAACACAGAATTTAGGCTTCTGTGACTTAAGCTGGCATTTCTGTAAGTGTTTTTCACAAAACTGTTAACGTGCTACAATTGAATTTGATATATGTCAACAAACCTTAGTTTTGTTGGGTGATGAATTCGGTGCGCACTGTTATATTGCTGTTAATACGGTTAGGATATGCACCGTTTTGGCACCTTTGGGGATGTAAGGAATAGCGCCCCAACCAAGCTAGCGATCTTGTTGACATGGGATGGAAAGTGCATCAAGAACGAGTTTACGTACTTTAGTCATTGGGTAGCAGGGAACGTGAGCGCTAATCTCTGCCCTCCGCTATGAAAACAAAGACTTCTGTACTTCCTATTTTCTATTTTGTTGGCAATTTTAGGTAGCATATATGCAGACCCCGCACATTCTGATTGTCGAAGACGAGTTAGTCACTCGTAACACCCTGAAGAGCATTTTCGAGGCGGAAGGCTACGTTGTTCATGAAGCCAATGATGGTGCAGAAATGCACAACATCCTGTCTGAAAATGATATCAATCTGGTTATCATGGACATCAATCTGCCAGGCAAAAATGGCCTGCTGCTGGCGCGTGAATTGCGCGAACAGGCCAGCGTTGCGCTGATGTTCCTGACCGGCCGTGATAACGAAGTTGACAAGATCCTCGGCCTGGAAATCGGCGCCGATGATTACATCACCAAGCCATTTAATCCACGTGAACTGACCATTCGCGCGCGCAACCTGCTGTCACGCACCATGAATCTGGGCAGCGTCGGCGAAGAACGTCGCCTGGTTGAAAGCTATAAGTTCAACGGTTGGGAGCTGGACATCAACAGCCGCTCACTGATCAGCCCTGCGGGCGAGCAATACAAACTGCCACGCAGTGAATTCCGCGCCATGCTGCACTTCTGCGAAAACCCGGGCAAGATCCAATCCCGTGGCGAACTGCTGAAGAAGATGACCGGCCGTGAGCTGAAGCCGCATGACCGCACCGTGGACGTGACCATCCGTCGCATCCGCAAGCACTTCGAATCAACGCCGGACACGCCGGAAATCATCGCGACTATTCACGGTGAAGGCTACCGTTTCTGCGGCGATCTGGAAGAGTAAGCCCTCCTCCCGCGTTAAAATATTTGGGGTTCCGCAGAACCCCAAATCTTATTTTGCCTCACCCCAGGGGATGATCGGCACGGCGCTCAGCGCATTTTTCGGTGAACCATCCACCACACGGTCTGAATAGCTAAGATAAATCAATGCATTGCGGGTAGCATCGTAGAAACGCACCACCTGCAGTTTCTTGAACACCAGCGATGTTCGCTTCTGGAACACTACCGTCCCTTCCGCCTTACCATTTTTGATTTTATCGTTCAGCTCAATCGGCCCAACCTGCTGGCAGGAAATGGCAGCATCCGCAGTATCTTCCGCTAATCCCAACCCGCCTTTGATGCCACCGGTTTTTGCCCGGCTGATATAACAAGTTACATTTTTAACATCAGGATCGTCGAACGCTTCCACCACAATTTTATGGTCCGGACCAAAGAGTTTAAATACCGTATCAACCGACCCAACCTGTTCTGCCTGCGCACTATTTACCGTTGCGCAAACTAAACAAAACAAAAATAACCATCCTTTTTTCATTCACTTAACTCCAATAGGCTAAATCCTAAAAATGGGTGCCGGCAATCAATATTGTTTATGTTTTAGGTCACAGAAAAAGGATCTTTCTGGTCCGCACCCGTCTTTTTAGCACAGAGCGTGAAAAAAATCTTTGAGAGTCTCGGAGGAAAAAAATTGCTATTATGCGGCGTCGTTATATCTTTGCGCCCGTTTAAGGTGTGCCCCTGTCCAACCCTTGCTCAACAGCGGCAAGAGGCAAAGAGTGCTACGCAAAATGGCTCATGGATTGGTCTGATAGCGCAAGCACCAGCGTAATGAATAAACAGTTCGGGTTCCTACCCTAAAGCTCTACGAGGAAGATCTATGGATCAAGCCGGTATTATTCGTGATCTGCTTAGCTGGCTGGAAAGCCATTTGGACCAACCTTTGTCACTGGACAATGTAGCGGCCAAAGCAGGTTACTCTAAATGGCATTTACAACGGATGTTTAAAGATATTACCGGTAACGCCATCGGCGCTTATATCCGGGCAAGGAGATTATCCAAGGCTGCGGTAGCACTGCGTTTAACCAGCCGACCTATTCTGGATATAGCCTTACAGTATCGCTTCGACTCGCAGCAGACATTTACCCGCGCATTTAAAAAACAGTTTGCGCAAACGCCGGCACTGTATCGCCGTGCGGAAGACTGGAACTCATTCGGTATTTGTCCGCCAATCCGCCTGGGTGCCTTTACTCTGCCGCAGCCAGAATTTATAACCATGCCGGAACAGCAGCTGATTGGCCTGACACAAAGCTATTCCTGTACGCTGGAGCAAATCTCACACTGTCGTACCGAATTGCGATCGCAGTTTTGGCGCCAGTATCTGGGCGAAGCGGACTCGTTGCCGCCGGTGTTGTACGGGCTGCACCATTCGCGTCCGAGTCAGGAAAAGGATGACGAGCAGGAAGTGCTGTATACCACTGCGCTGGAACCGCATCACGTACCGGCGAAAATTCAGGCCGGACAGCCGCTGGTTCTGCAAGGTGGCGAGTATGCGATGTTCAGCTATGAAGGCCCGGCCTCTGGCCTGCAGGACTTTATTCTGACCGTGTATGGTACCTGCCTGCCGGCGCTCAAACTCACGCGCCGTAAAGGGCACGACATTGAGCGCTTTTATCCCAAGGGTGACCGCCGGCCACCCCAACCGCCGACCGAGATCAACTGCGACTATTTGATCCCGATCCGCCGTTAACGCTGCAGTTCATCCAGCGCGGGCGTGTCCAGATGCGTGACATCGCCCGCCGTTTCGACGATCCAGCCGGAAGCCAACCAGGGGCTCTGCTGATGATCGACTCGCGACAGTGAACAGTTGCGTAAACGCAGACGGCGCTCGGCATAGGCCGGTAGCCCGAGCACGGTACTGATCAGACAGCCTAAAGCGATACCATGGCTGACAATCAGCGGTTTGCTACCCTCGGGTAACATCAGGCAACTTTCCAGTGCCTCACGCATCCGGTCGCCCAGTTCGCTCATGGATTCCCCCTGAGGGATGCGGCCATCGGCAGTACCATCGACCATCTGCTTGCGCCACTGTTCTTCCTGCGGCGTCAGGCTGTCGATTAAGCGCTCTTCCAGCACCCCCATATGCAACTCACGCAAACGTGGATCGTTTATCACCTCGCAACCGCAAGCCTCTGCGATGATTTGCGCAGTGCGACGGGTACGCCCCAGATCGCTGGTAATCACGTGCGTGATGCCTTGTTTGCTGACCCGCTGGGCAACCAGGCGAGCCTGATGTTCACCGTTAGCGGTTAACGGGCTGTCCGACTGACCCTGGATGCGGCGAGCCGCATTCCATTGAGTTTCGCCATGGCGAACGAGGTATACCTGTAACATTTTGCTTTTCCGTTATACTGCGTGAAACCTGAGTTTATCGTCGTCAGATGCCGCTTGCGCAAGCGTCTGACGTATTGAATAGGCTCTTAGCTTAAGGATGCCAAACCCGTTATGTATCATGTTGTCGCTGCAACTACCAACCCGGCAAAGATCAAGGCTATTCAACTGGCCTTTGAGGACACTTTTGGCCAGGACCAATGCCGCATTGAATCGGTCGACGTCGCCAGTGGCGTTTCACTGCAACCCATAGGTAATCACGAAACCCGCACCGGTGCACGCCAGCGTGTTATGGAAGCACGACAGGTACGCCCGGAAGCCGACTTTTGGGTCGGCGTGGAGGCAGGAATCGAAGAGAATATGACTTTCGCCTGGATGACGGTGGAAAACCCGAATACCCGGGGCGAGTCGCGCTCTGCCAGCCTGATGCTGCCAGAGACGATTTTACAGGGAATTCGCGCCGGCCGCGAATTGGGCAGTGAAATGGCAACCATCACCGGCAATGCCGAAGTGAAACGCCAGGGTGGCGCTATCGGTATCTTTACCGATGGGCGATTGAGCCGCACCAGCGTTTACCATCAGGCTCTACTGCTGGCGCTGGTCCCTTTCCACAATCCGATCTACCAGAACCACAACAACGCGCCGCAAAAATAAGCTCTGCCGGGCGCGGTGCTACGGTGCCTCGCCCAGCAACTGCTGTTCCAGCCACTGCTTTAATGCCGGGGTCGCTGCCTTCAGGCTGTTTGAACCGCGAGTGATGGTGGCAATCCCCGCCCCCAGTTCGTTCTTCAGCTCACGTTGGCTCATCTCACCGCGCATCAATTCCTGGATAATCCGTACCCTGGTGCCTAAAGCCGTACGTTCGTCCGGCGTCAACAACAGTTGCATCAGCGGTTGATGCAGATCCTGGGCAAACGAATTCTGCAGCAGCGCAACAAAGCGCAGCCAATCCTCATTACCTTGTTCTGAAAGAGCCGGGTCGTTAAGCGATAATTGCGTCATGGCAAGCCACCATACTATTTAACTAGTACAGCAGCATACCATAGCGACGTCAAAATCAATAACGCCTCTGCCACTCGGCATCGGTCAGCACTTTAGCCGGCCGATGCATGAGATAGCGATAAAATGCGTCGTAAGCCAACACGTTCTTCACGTAAGAACGGGTTTCCGAGAACGGGATGCTTTCAACAAACGCCACGGCATCAACCCGCCCTTCACTGTTGCCCAACCAGGTATTCACCCGGGACGGACCGGCATTGTATGCCGCCGATGACAGGATCCGGTTGCGACCGAACTGCTGGTAAACATACTCCAGATAGCTGGTACCGATGATAATATTAACCCGCGGATCAAGCAGTTGGCTGGGGCTTGAGTAACCTGGAATATTGTACATCTGCACGGTATGCTGCGCGGTACGTGGCATGACCTGCATCAGGCCGCTGGCCCCTACCGGGGACTGTGCTTTCGGGTTCCAGGCGCTCTCCTGACGAGCAATCGCCATGGCATAACTCGGCGTTATCCCCTTGTCATCGGTCGCGGCACGGAACTCTTGCGGCCAGGCCACCGGGAAACGTTCTTCAAGGTGGTCCCACATTTTGCCGACGATGGTCGCCTGTACGCTGAGATCGGCCCATTTCTGTTCGAAGGCATAACGAGCCAGCGCTTCCTGTTCCGGGCGGCTGCGACTGGCCACGAAGGAAGTCCACTCGCTGCGCGCCAGGTTATCCATATTCCAGTACATCAACTCGCGCACCCGAGCAATTTCCGGCCCATCCACTAACGAAGCGCGGGGTTTTGCCGCCACCGCCACCATCACCGGGTAAGGCGTATTCAGTTTCTGCGCCGCCACCATCGGGTAGAAGCCACGTTCGGTCATCAGCCGACGCAGGATCTCTTCCCCTTCGCTGCGCTTGCCTTCGTCCAGCAACATGCTCGCACGCCAGTAACGCCATTCATCCTTATTACGCGATTCCGTCGGTAAACGGGCCAGCCAGGTTGCCACCCCCTGACGATCGCCGGCCCCCAGCGCCATTCGTACTCGACGCTCCAGCAGTGCCGGTGACTGGCTACGCAGGATCACCTTGTCGCGCCACTGGGTCTGTTCAAAGGTCGCATCGCTGCCCATCAGGCGCCATGCCACCGCTTCCTCCAGCCCCAGCCGCTCGCTGTCGCTCATTTTCTGCAGCCGGGCGAGGGTCGGGATCATTGCCCGGGCATTTTCCGCATCCTGACGTGCCAGACGTTCGAAGGCGATACCGGTCGCGGCGCGGGTAAAGTCGGTCGGCCCCACGCTGCGGGCAAAGGACTCGACCGTCGTGGGATCGTTTTGCAGACGCACCAGGGCATCACCCATGGTCTGATAATCTGATGGCAATTGGCGATACAGGCTGTTCACCAGGCCACTGTTGCCCTCTTTCAACGCCAGCTTCATGCGCTCCAGAATAGCCGATGGCGTTTGTTTACCGGCCCCCTGCCAGACGCTGAACAGCTTGTCACAGGCCCCCGGCAACGATTTGCCGCTCATCCAGATGTCGTCGACGCCGCTCCAGGCCGCTTGCTGATCGCCGGTGGCCCATTTGGCATAGTAGTAGTTACAGCGCGCAGCTATGGGTTTCGGCGGCTGCGGGCTGAAGGTCAACAAGGTGCGCCAGTCTTCACGCCGCGCCAGTTCATTAACAAAGCGCGGGGCCAGCGACTTGGCCGGCGGCAGCGTCGGATGCTGCTTGATAAAGTCATTCACCTCAGAGAATCCGGCCTGGCTGAGATCCTGCGTCAGCTCACGGTATTCCAGGTAAGGGTATAGCGGGTAATCACGCAACGTCGGCATCAGTTGCGCCACCACATCCATCTGATTGCTGTCCCACGCCTGCTTGATCTGCAGGTAACGCTGACGCTGAGCGTCCAGCGAGTCCGCCAATGCGGTACTTGAAAATGCCGTCAGGCACAGGCCTACAGCCAAAAACCGCCACTTGTCTACCTTGACCATACTGACTCTTTCCTCGCTAATGCTGATGGTGTTGCCAGAGCCGTTTCACCCCGTTGCCGCGCTACGCCAGCAGCCAACGGATCGGTGAACCCGGCTCTCCGAGTATTTCGCGCTCTGTCGTGGGATAACGTCCATCCGGCACGCCAGAGCAAAAGGGGGGCACTGAGCAACCTGCTCAGCCGTCTATCATAGACAGCAGGATCGCTTATCCATTCACTACTGTAGAAGAAGTTTATCGTCACGATGGGCTTCAGGTAAAAAAGGTTTACCCTTGCTGACAAATCCATTAAAGCCGGCGACAATTTTGCCGTATTAATCATTTCATTCTGGGTTCGGCATTAACAGGCGATCGGATCGCCGATTATTAATCCCCGTTACCAATATAAAATTAAGCCATTTGAAATTATTAGCCATCATAGAATTTCGCCATCAAAACGATGGGCTGAAAAGTTGCGCAAACCGCCAGAATCCAGGCCTGACGCGCCAACTTTGCAGAAAACGCCTGGCAAACCCCGGTGGTCGTTTTTATACTGTTAAAAAAGGGTAAGATAATTCCGAGAAAATGGCACATAAAGCGCGCAACAGGGATATCTTATAATACAATCCGCGCCAATTATGGGTTAGATAGTGTTCATCAGGCAGTGCGATTGACAGTTTTCAGCAAGATAATTATCCCTTCGACCGGGTCAGGCTTCTCATCGTTATGTTGCCGCAACAGTACTGCGGACGTGGGCAGGAATAGCAGATGAAGATGGCAAAAAATGCCGCGTTGTTAGTGACCTGCGCAAAAAACTCATTCACGAGTTTCCTTTGCGCACGTCTGGACAACGGCCGGCTGTTATCGCTGTTTCTGCTCTTCCTGTTGGCATTTCCCGGTTTGGCTCACCCCGAGACGGGCGATTCACATAAAAATCGTAGCCATGCCGTCACCACTGTGGTGGTCGGGATCATCAGCTATGCCCGCTGGCCAAGCGAGCCTAACCCTATCCGGCTGTGCGTAACGGCACCGACCCAATTTGCCGACGGACTGTTCGATCCCATCTTGCTTAGCGCGCCCAGGCCAATAAAAGCCGAGCGTATCGCTTTCGACAGCCCATTGCTGAGCACCGGCTGCGACGTGATTTATTTGGGTAATATCAATGCCGGGCAGAAACAGAATTTCATCCAGCGCATTAGCGGTCATTCGATTCTCAGCATCAGCGAGAACGATGTGGAGTGTTCCGCCGGTAACGCATTTTGCCTGCAGTTCGAAGGCGACGAGGCCAGCTTTAAAGTGAACCTCGATGCACTGGCACGCAGCGGCGTACGCGTTCATCCCAACGTGCTGCAACTGGCACGCAAACCGGTGCCGCCGCTATGAAGTGGTTGCGCAAGAACCGCTCGGGTCAGTCACGCCCGACCCTGGGCCGGGTGCTGCAACGGGTGCATCTTGGCTTGGCGCTGATTGCCGTCGGCACCGCCGGGATTTTCCTGACGCTGGTCGCGCTGTTTGCGCTGCGCGCTTATGCCGACCATAACCTGCATCTGATTGCGCGCTCCATCAGCTATACCGTCGAAGCTGCCGTGGTGTTTGAAGACCGCACTGCCGCACGTGAGGCACTGGCATTGATCGCCTCCAAAGAGGAGGTATCGGAAGCCAGAATTCTCAGCAACAGCGGCAAAGTGCTCGCCACCTGGCGTCACCCCAAAGATGGTCCGCTGCACGGTATGGAACAAATCGTGGCCCATTGGGCGCTGCCGGAGCCGGTGATCCTGCCGATTACTCATGAAGGTAAAGAGGTCGGCAAAGTATGGCTGCTGGGCCACGGTGGCAGCCTGCTGCGTTTTCTGTTGCGCGGTATGATCGGCATGATCGCCTGTCTGGTACTCAGTACCCTGTGTGCGCTGGTGCTTTCCCGCCGCATGCTGGTGGGCATTGTCCGTTCTTTGGATGACATCGCCAATGTAGCGCATGCGGTACGTCGCGATCGCGCCTTTGGTCTGCGGGTGCCGTCGGCGCCGATTGCCGAACTGCATGAGCTGAGCATCGACTTTAATGGCCTGCTCGACGAACTGGAAGCCTGGCAGGCGCACCTGAAACAGGAAAATGACTCACTGACCCACCGGGCTACCCACGACAGCCTGACCGGCTTGCCGAACCGCGCCTTCTTTGAAGGCCGTCTGAGCCGTGCGCTGGGGGACATTAAACCCACCGAAAAACTGGCGGTGCTGTTTATCGACGGTGACCGCTTCAAGGAAGTTAACGACAGTTACGGCCACGCCGCAGGCGATGTGGTGTTGACTGCCATTGCCGGGCGCATTCGCGCACAGCTGCGAGAAACCGATCTGGTGGCACGTTTGGGAGGTGATGAGTTCGCCGTATTGTTGGCACCGGTCCACACTACGGAAGATGTCCTGCAGATTGCCGATAACATTATCGACTGCATGACCCAACCGGTGATTTTACCGAACGATGAGGCGGTGATTTCCTCTCTGAGTATCGGCATTGCACTTTACCCCGAGCACGCGGTAACGCCTCAGGGGCTCTTGCACGAAGCTGACGATGCGATGTACCAGGCAAAGCATCGTTATAACGGAGGCTGGCGGCTGGCAATACAAAAATAAAGCCCCGGCTAAATAATAAAACTAGGGATTTTTGATTATGATACAGCAAACACTAAGAAACCGTTTTTCACTGCTGGCGATGATGTTTATCGCCCTGTTGGCCCTCGCGGGCTGCCAAAGTAAGCCACAGGGCCTGACGCCTGAGCAAATTGCCCTGTTGCAGTCGCAAGGGTTCAAGCTGACCGATAACGGCTGGGAATTTGGCCTGTCCGACAAGGTGCTGTTTGGCAATAACATCGGCAAGTTGAACCCGGAAAGTACCGACACGGTACAAAAAATGGGCCGCGCGTTGATGAGCGTCGGCATCACCCAGTTCCGTCTGGATGGTCATACGGATAATTACGGTGAAGACAGCTATAACGATCAGCTCTCTCTGCGCCGCGCCAATGCCGTGGCAGATCTGCTCGCCAGCGTAGGCATTCCACGTGCCAACATCGAAACCCGCGGCATGGGTAAACGCGATCCGGTGGCCGATAACCGCACCTCCAGCGGCCGGGCAGAAAACCGCCGCGTCGCGATAGTCGTCACCCCTTAAGCGACCGATATGCGCCTTCACCGGCGCATAAAAGGTTATACTTAGCGATCGCTGTGTGATGTCTGGGATCCGCTTTCGAAACGGGCTACACTCCGCAGCCAGACATCCTATAAAAACTGATATAGAGAGGCAGAGGCACCGTGGCTCAATACGTCTATACCATGCATCGCGTCGGCAAAGTGGTTCCGCCGAAGCGTCACATTCTGAAAAACATCTCGCTGAGCTTCTTCCCTGGCGCCAAAATTGGTGTGCTGGGTCTGAACGGCTCGGGTAAATCCACCCTGTTGCGCATCATGGCCGGCATCGATACCGATATCGAAGGTGAAGCTCGCCCGCAACAAGGGATCAAGATCGGTTACCTGCCACAGGAACCGCAGTTGAACCTCGAACACACCGTTCGTGAGTCGGTTGAAGAAGCGCTGGCCGAAGTGGTTGGCGCGCTGAAACGCCTTGATGAAGTGTACGCACTGTACGCCGAAGAAGGTGCCGATTTCGACAAGCTGGCCGCTGAGCAGGGCCGCCTGGAAGAGATCATTCAGGCTCACGATGGCCACAACCTGAACACCCAGCTGGAGCGTGCCGCCGATGCGCTGCGCCTGCCGGAGTGGGACGCGAAAATCGCCAACCTTTCCGGTGGTGAACGTCGCCGTGTCGCCCTGTGCCGCCTGCTGCTGGAAAAACCGGACATGCTGCTGCTGGACGAACCGACCAACCACCTGGATGCCGAATCCGTGGCCTGGCTGGAACGCTTCCTGCATGACTTCGAAGGCACCGTAGTGGCCATTACCCACGACCGTTACTTCCTCGACAACGTGGCCGGCTGGATCCTCGAGCTGGACCGCGGCGAAGGCATCCCATGGGAAGGCAACTACTCTTCCTGGCTGGAGCAGAAAGACGCTCGTCTGGCGCAGGAAGCCTCTTCCGAAGCCGCACGTCGCAAATCCATCGAGAAAGAGCTGGAGTGGGTTCGTCAGGGCGCCAAAGGCCGTCAGTCCAAAGGCAAGGCCCGTCTGGCTCGCTTTGAAGAGCTCAACAGCACCGAATACCAAAAGCGTAACGAAACCAACGAACTGTTTATCCCACCTGGCGCACGCCTGGGCGATAAAGTGGTTGAGGTCAATAACCTGCGCAAGTCTTACGGCGACCGCCTGCTGATTGACAATCTGACCTTTGCAGTACCGAAAGGCGCCATTGTTGGCATTATCGGCCCGAACGGCGCCGGTAAATCCACGCTGTTCCGCATGATGTCCGGTCAGGAGCAACCTGATTCCGGCGAGATCGTGCTGGGTGACACCGTCAAACTGGCCTCGGTCGATCAGTTCCGCGACAGCATGGATAATTCCAAAACCGTTTGGGAAGAAGTTTCCGGCGGCCAGGACATCATGCGTATCGGCAACACCGAAATGCCAAGCCGTGCCTACGTCGGTCGCTTCAACTTCAAGGGTGTCGATCAGGGCAAACGTGTCGGCGAATTGTCCGGTGGTGAGCGTGGTCGTCTGCATCTGGCCAAGCTGTTGCAGGTTGGCGGCAACGTATTGCTGCTCGATGAACCGACCAACGACCTGGATATCGAAACCCTGCGCGCGCTGGAAAACGCCCTGCTGGAATTCCCAGGCTGTGCAATGGTCATCTCGCACGACCGTTGGTTCCTTGACCGCATCGCCACCCACATTCTGGATTATCAGGATGAAGGCAATGTGGAATTCTTCGAAGGTAACTTTACCGAATACGAAGAGTACAAGAAACGGACGCTGGGCGCCGAAGCGCTTGAGCCACACCGTATCAAGTACAAACGAATCGCCAAGTAATCCCGGAAAGCGCCGCATGCGGCGCTTTTTTTATTCCCATGCCAGCTCGCGGGCATAATCGTCAAACACCGGGTGCTGCAATACCACGTCGATAAAACAGGCCAATGCCGGTGAATTCAGCTTGCGGCTTGGATAAACCAAATACAGCTCATTACCTTCCGCCTGCCATTCCGGCAACACCTCTACCAGTTGTTTTTGCGCCACCACCTCACGGCTGAGAAAAGCCGGTAGCAAGGTGATACCCGCACCGGAAATCGCACATTCCCGCGCGTACAGCAGATTATCGGTAACATGCCGCATCGGTAGCTGCCAACGAAAATACTCGTCGCCCCGACGCAGGCTCCAGACCGGCCAGGAGCTGTGTGCAATACAGCGGTGCTGCTGCAATTGTTGCGGATCGACAATCGGCGGGGACTGCGCCAGATAGGCCGGTGACGCCAGCAAATAACGTGGCGCATGCCCCAAACGACGGCCAATCAGGGAAGAATCCTGGGGCTTACCGGTACGCAGCGCGGCATCGAGCCCTTCCTGCACCATATCCACCATAGCATCAGATACCGACACCTCCAGCGAGACATCCGGATATTGCCGCTGGAAATCCGCCGCCAGCCGCGCCAGCAAGGTCGCCCCCAACCCGGCGGGGGTCGAGATGCGCAACCGTCCACTGGGGTTATCACGCAACCGTTGCAGCGCCAGATCGGCCCGTTCGGCGGCGGACAGCATTTCCTGGCAGTGTTCCAGATAACGTTCGCCGGCAAAGGTCAGATTGAGCTGACGTGTGGTGCGGTTCAACAGCCGCAGGCCCAGCGTCTGTTCCAACTGACTAATGCGCTGGCTGACGCTGGACTTTGGCAAGGCAGCCCGTTTGGCGGCGGCGGTATAGCTGCCACATTCGGCCACCAGCGCAAACAACGCCATATCCTGAAGCTGTTTAAACCTCATTGTTCACCTCAAACGAACACTTAGTTAGCTATTGTCCATCTTATCATCAAGTGCCAACAGGTCTACACTGAGGGTATTCATTCGAAAGGAGCAAACTCATGCCGATTAAAGCCATTGCCGTAGACCCTAAAAACCCCACCAACTTCATTGAAATCAGCCCGGAAAAACCCACCCCAGGCCAGTACGATTTATTGGTTGAAGTCAAAGCGGTGTCGGTCAACCCGGTGGATACCAAGGTCCATGCCGGTCTGCAAAAAAGTGGCCTGCAACAGCCCCGCATTCTCGGTTGGGATGCCAGCGGTATCGTGGCCGAAGTGGGCAGCAGCGTCAGCGGTTTCAAACCCGGCGATGAAGTCTGGTATGCCGGTGACATCACCCGCCCAGGCAGCAACACTACCCATCAGTTGATTGACTCGCGTATTACCGCCCATAAGCCGAAAAGTCTGAACTGGGCTGAAGCCGCGGCCATGCCATTGACCGCCCTGACCGCCTGGGAAGCGCTGTTCGAACATCTGAAGATTCAGGACGCCGCTCCCGGCAAAACCCTGTTGATTATCGGCGGTGCCGGTGGCGTTGGTTCGCTGGCGATCCCCTTTGCCGCGCAGCGCAGTCAGGTAAAAGTGATTGCGACCGCCTCACGCCCAGAGTCAGCGGCCTGGTGCCGGGAGCGCGGTGCCGATCTGGTGGTGGACTACCGCGATCTGAAAGCCAATCTGGCGCAGCAAGGCATTGAGAATGTGGATTATATTCTTTGCCTGAACGACACCGACGGCCACTGGAAAGCGATTTCCGATCTGATTGCGCCAATGGGCCACATCTGCACCATCGTCGAAAATGCACAGCCGTTGGACCAAAATGCGCTGAAGTTGAAAAGTGCCGCTTTGCATTGGGAGTTGATGTTTACTCGCAGCATGTTCACCACGCCGGACATTGCCCAACAAGGTGAGATCCTCAAGCAAGTGGCGCAACTGCTGGATGAAGGGAAACTGAGCACCACCCTGAGCGAAACCTTGCAGGGGCTGACGGTAGACACCCTGACCGCCGCGCATAAAAAACTGCTCGATGGGCATATGCAGGGCAAACTGGTGATTGTTTACTGATGACAGTTGGGGCGCAGCACTGAACTGCGCCCCGATGGTTTATACCGCCGCAACACCGAGCAGCCGACTGGCATCCGCCGCCAGCAGTTGTTTAACCAGCTCAACGCAGCGCAGGAAGCGTTCGTCATAGTCGCTGGATTCCACGTGTACATACTCGATGTTATTGGCCCGCAGCATCTCTTCCAACAAATGCTGGAACACTTTGCGATCCCTGGGGTTACCCAGGCTGCGCAGGCCATCCGCCACCCAGGGGGTGTTGTTTTCCAGCAGGATCACCAGATCAAACCGGTACTCGTCAATCAGCGCCTGCACAAAGGGGTGCTCGCGCCCTTCGTATTTTTTGCAGAAGGCCTGAGTGGTGACAAAGTCGGTGTCGATAAAGGCCACTTTGTTGGCGTACTTCACCGCAAAGTCGACGTACTGCGCCTGCCCGAGGGCAATCTTGTCGTAGTCGGAATACTGGAGCGCCATCTCATCCCCGCCGAGGTGCGAGAACACATAGTCGCGGCCATATTCCCAGGCACTGGTGGTGTTAAAGATGTTTGCCAGCTTATTCACCAGCGTGGATTTACCGCTCGACTCACCGCCGAGGATCGCCACGGTACGAACAAAGAACGGCTTCACTTCAGTCGGAATATAATCCCAATAAAGGAACGGATCCTGACGGATCTGGCGGCCGCTGATATTCATAAATGAACGTTCGGGATCAATCAGAACGGTTTCAATCCCCAGATGTTCACGGTAACGCGGGGCATCCTGCGCTTCGCTGGAATAGATAAAGCTCGGCACTATGGCTTTCTGTTCCAGAAAAGCCTTCACCCCGTCACTCCAGACGTTCCAGCCGTGCGGATAGGGTTCAATGCCCTGTTCGTCGAAGGAATGAATATGGATGTTTTTCTGGTACTTGAAGGTTTGCAGCAGCCAGCGCAGACGATCGCTGACCGTCGGCTGTTGCGACATCGAACTGTTCTCGAACAGCTCCCTGTCGCGGGGTTCATCGTGACACAGGATCACATGCAGCTCATCTACCTGGCTGCAGGCGCGCTGGATCAGGTAAATGTGGCCGGTGTGCAGCGGGTAAAATTTACCAAACACTACGCCGACCTTTTTCTCACGCCGTGGAAACTCCAGGCCAAGATAGCGGTGCAGCGCCTCCAGTTTCTGGGCGCTCGGACTTTTGATTTTGTCGTTTAACAACTGGCTGAGGTAGCCTTTGGTCATGCCACTGGCATCCGCCACCTGTTGCAGGGTACAGTTCTTCTGCTTAATCGACGCCTTCAGGTAATCGAATTGCCGCATAGCCCCTCCGTTTAATATGCTAAACAAAATAGCACAGTCTGTGCACCGCGTGGCAATTAATAAAACTGTTCCAGCACGTCCAGGGCGTCCGCCAGTTTCTTCACGCCGAACACCTGCATATTGGCCGGTGGTTTTTTAGGGACGTTGGCATGTGGCACGATGGCGCGCTTGAAACCGTGTTTGGCTGCTTCGGAAATACGTTCCTGACCGCTCGGCACCGGGCGTATTTCCCCCGCCAGCCCCACTTCGCCAAACACCACCAAATCGTTTGGCAGAGGGCGATCTCGCAGGCTGGACACCAGCGACATCAGCAACGCCAGGTCGGCGCTGGTTTCACTGACTTTCACCCCGCCAACCACGTTGACGAACACGTCCTGATCGGACATCTGCAGCCCGCCGTGGCGGTGCAGCACCGCCAGCAGGATCGCCAACCGGTTTTGTTCCAGACCTACTGCCACCCGGCGCGGATTGGACATCATCGAATGATCCACCAATGCCTGAATTTCCACCAGCAACGGCCGCGTGCCTTCCCACACCACCATCACCGAACTGCCGGAGGTGACCTCGTCGCCACGGCTGAGGAAAATGGCCGACGGGTTGCTGACCTCACGCAGGCCCTGCTCTGTCATGGCGAAAACGCCCAATTCATTCACCGCACCAAAGCGATTTTTGTGGCTGCGCAGGGTACGAAAACGCGAATCGGCGTCGCCGTCCAGCAGCACCGAACAGTCGATACAGTGTTCCAAAACTTTCGGCCCGGCCAGTGAGCCGTCTTTGGTAACGTGCCCCACCATCACAATGGCCACACCGCGCGTCTTGGCGAAGCGCGTCAGGTAAGCGGCGGTTTCACGCACCTGCGCTACGCTGCCTGGCGAAGACTGAATATCCGCCATGTGCATCACCTGAATGGAGTCGATCACCATCAGTTTCGGCTGTTCCTGCTCGGCAATCAGGCAGATCTGCTCGATACTGGTTTCCGACAGCATATTCAGGCCACCGGTTGGCAAGCCGAGACGGTGAGCGCGCATCGCGACCTGCTGCAATGATTCTTCACCGGTGACATACAGGGTTTTCATCTGTTCGGAAAGTTTGCACAGCACCTGTAACAGCAGCGTACTTTTACCGGCGCCAGGGTTACCGCCGATCAGGATCGCACTGCCCGGTACCACTCCACCGCCCAGCACCCGGTCAAACTCAAGGAAACCGGTGGAGAAACGCGGCAGCTCATCCAGACTGATGTCCGACAGCTTTTGCACCTTGCTGATACCGGCATCGCCGGCGTAGCCGCTCAGGCGCTCATTGCGAGAAGAGGAAGACACCGCAGCCAGACGCACTTCTGTAATGCTGTTCCAGGCGTGGCAAGCGCTGCACTGCCCCTGCCAGCGCGGATAATCGGCTCCGCACTCATTACATACAAACGCCCGTTTTGCTGCTTTTGCCACGTATTACCTCTGTTTTTACCACATTGCCGCTGTCTGGCACTATCGCCGGGACAGGGTCAATTTTAGCGAACTTCGTGTTTCAGGCTGCCGGTCAGTACACACAGCACGCCAATCAGGTCAGCATGGCGAATCGACACCTGCGCCTTCTCATAGACTTTCGGTTTGGCGTGATAGGCAATGCCCAACCCGGCAACCTGCATCATTTTTAAATCGTTGGCACCGTCGCCGATAGCCACGGTTTGCTGCGGTGGAATACCCAGCTTTTCAGCCAGTGCGACCAGCGTATCGGCTTTAAACTGCGCGTCGACTATCGGTCCCAGCACTTCACCGGTCAGCTTGCCGTCGCGAATTTCCAGCTCATTAGCCGCCACCGCCACCAGTTTTAGTTTATCGCGCAGGTACTCGGCATAATAGGTGAAACCGCCGGAAGCGATCGCCACATGCCAGTCCATCGCCTGCAGCTTGCGCACCAGATTCACCAGCCCAGACATCAGCGGCAGCTCATCGCGCACCTGCTTGAGGATATTGGCATCGGCGCCTTTCAGCGTGCCGACGCGTTGGCGCAGGCTGGCGGTAAAGTCCAGTTCACCGCGCATCGCGCGTTCGGTGACTTCAGACACCTGTTCACCAACGCCCGCCAGTTTGGCGATCTCGTCGATGCATTCAATCTCTATCGCCGTAGAGTCCATATCCATCACCAGCAGCCCGGGGGTGCGCAAATGAGGGATTTTGCCGAGAGGAGCCACATCCAGCCCGCTCTCTGCCGCCAACAGCTTGGCGCGTGGCGTCAGGGTGCCTGCCAGACGCACCACCTGATAATCCTCGACGCACCAGGCGGTAACAATCACCATCGCCGCACCCAGCTTGCGCTGGAAATCGGTAATGCGCGTTTTGTTCAGTTCTCTGCCATATAATAGCCAACCGGTATGACCCGCCCGATAATCCAGCGGCATCACTTCGTCACCGCTCAGCGAAAGGGGAAGACCCGGCCATTGAGAGATCTCTGCCGGGAGATCGCAATAGGTCAGACTATTCGACATCCTTAACTCCTGAAAAAACACTGCATGATAAAACGACGCATCAAGCTATCCTATCGCCATTGCTTCTGGCAACATAAAGTGTCCAAGATGCCCAAGGAACCTGCATGGCTCGCGCTAAACTGAAATTTCGCCTGCACCGCACCGCTATTATCCTGATTTGTCTGGCTTTGCTGGTACTGCTGATGCAGGGCGCGTCCTATTTTAGCCTGAGTCACCAACTGGCGCGATCCGAACAGGTGGAAGAACTGGCGCAAACGCTGACCAAACAGGTCGCGTCCAGCCTGGCACCGCTGATGGACGACGACAGCGACGTCGATAACCAGCGCATCGATGCCATCCTCAAACAGCTCACCGGGGGCAGCCGCATTCTGGACGCCAGCGTCTATCAGCTTGACGGCACATTGGTTTCCCACGCCGGTGAACAGATAAGTATACGCGATCGTTTGTCGCTCGACGGTAAACGCGCCGGCAGCTACTTCAATCATCAACTGGTCGAGTCGATTCAGGGCAAAGACGGCCCAATCGGCTTTATCCGCATCACGCTGGACACCCACGTACTGGCGACCGAATCCAAACAGGTGGACAACACCACCAACCTGCTGCGCCTGATGATCCTGCTGGCTCTGGCCATAGGTATTATTCTGGCGCGTACGCTGCTGCAACACCGTCGCAGCCGCTGGCAGCAATCGCCGTACCTGCTGACCGCCAATACGCCATTGGAGGAAGGTAACACGGTAGAAAATGACGATGACGACGATCGGTCGGATGCGAACAAAGAAGAAGAGAAGAAAATCTGATCACCCTATTCTGGTGAATGGATAATGAATAGATTCGAGATCAATCAATTAACTGAATCAAAAGGAAAAATCAGCTTTTACCTTGCTGAAATGAATAGATTAGTGAATAGATTGCTACAGGGGCGCAGCAGAGTGCTGCGCCCGCTGGATATTACTCTTTGTCGCCCAGCAGTACAGATTCCAGCGCGATAACGATCATTTCGTTAAAGGTGGTCTGACGCTCTGCTGCGGTAGTCGCTTCGTGACGCAGAATGTGGTCAGAAACGGTACAAATGGTCAGTGCCTTACAGCCAAACTCTTCGTACAGCTCCGCCGCCACACCGTAAATACCGGCCGCTTCCATTTCCACACCCAGGATGCCGTACTTCTTCATCACCTGGAACATGTCCGGATCTGGCGTGTAGAACAGGTCAGCGGAGAAGATATTGCCTACGCGCGCCGGGATACCCTGCGCTGCCGCTGCGTCTACTGCGTTACGCACCATGTCAAAGTCAGCGATTGCCGCGTAGTCATGATCCTTGAAACGCATGCGGTTCACTTTGGAATCGGTGCAAGCACCCATGCCGATCACCACGTCACGCAGTTTGACATCGTCACGCACCGCGCCGCACGAACCCACACGGATGATCTTCTTCACGCCGAACTCGGCAATCAGTTCACGCGCATAAATGGAGCAGGACGGGATACCCATACCGTGACCCATTACGGAGATTTTGCGGCCTTTGTATGTCCCGGTGAAGCCCAGCATGCCACGCACGTTGTTCACTTCCACCGCGCCTTCCAGGAAAGTTTCCGCGATGTATTTTGCACGCAGCGGATCGCCCGGCATCAGTACTACGTCAGCGAAATCACCCATTTCAGCATTAATATGCGGCGTAGCCATAATTGTCTTCCTTTAGAAATCGTATTTAAGTATTTAATAAAAACGCCAAACATCTAAGCCATTGGATTTCGAGTTGCAGCTAGGCAGCTAGCGAGTGAATCCCCAGGAGCTTACTTGAGTAAGTGACTGGGGTTTGCTCGTGAAGCTAACAACGCTGCAGCTTGAAAGACGGGGCTTAGAACATCGATTTGCCGTAATCCATCGGCGACACGCCAAAATAGCTGGCGATCGTCTGGCCGATGTCGGCGAAAGTTTCACGGTGGCCCAGCGAGCCCGGTTTTACTTTCGGGCCGTAAACCAACACCGGAATGTGTTCGCGGGTGTGGTCGGTGCCCGGCCAGGTTGGGTCACAGCCGTGGTCAGCGGTGAAGATAATGATGTCTTCATCTTTAACCAGCTTCAGCAACTCCGGCAGGCGGCGGTCGAACAACTCCAGCGCAGCAGCGTAGCCTGCAACATCACGGCGGTGGCCGTATGAGGAGTCAAAATCAACGAAGTTGGTGAACACGATGGTGTTGTCGCCGGCTTTTTCCATTTCAATCAGGGTGGCGTCGAACAGCGCGTCGATACCGGTCGCCTTGACCTTCTTGGTGATGCCCACGTTAGCGTAGATGTCGGCGATTTTACCGATAGACACCACTTCGCCGCCCTTCTCGTCCACCAGCTTTTTCAGCACGGTTGGCGCCGGTGGCTCTACTGCCAGGTCATGGCGGTTACCGGTTCGCTGGAAGTTGCCCGGCTTGTCGCCCAGGAACGGACGCGCGATCACGCGGCCAATGTTATAACCGCCTTCGGTCAGTTCTTCACGGGCGATTTCACACAGCTCATACAGACGGTCCAGGCCGAAGGTCTCTTCGTGACAGGCGATCTGGAAGACCGAGTCGGCAGAGGTGTAGAAAATCGGCTTGCCGGTTTTCATGTGCTCTTCGCCCAACTGGTCGAGGATCACGGTGCCGGAAGAGTGGCAGTTGCCGAGGTAACCCGGCAGATTAGCGCGCTCAACCAGCTTGTCCAGCAGCTCCTGCGGGAAGCTGTTGTGCTCATCGCTGAAATAGCCCCAGTCGAACAACACCGGCACGCCGGCAATTTCCCAGTGGCCTGACGGCGTATCTTTACCGGAAGAAAGTTCGCTGGCGTGAGCATAGGCGCCAATGATGTCTGCATTGCGATCCAGCCCCTGCGGGAAGGTACCGGTGGACTCTTCCGCCGCTTTACCCAGGCCCAGTCGGCTCAGGTTAGGCAGGGTCAACGGGCCCTGACGGCCAACGTTGGCTTCACCGCGCGCGCAAACCTCGGCAATATGGCCCAGAGTATCGGAGCCCTGATCGCCAAATTTCGCCGCATCTTCGCTTGCGCCAATACCGAATGAGTCTAATACCATAATGAATGTACGTTTCATGCTTATCTCCTGTATACCCGTCGCCTTTCAAGCCGCAGCGTTGTTAGCTTCACGTGTAAACCCCAGTCACTTACTAAAGTAAGCTCCTGGGGATTCACACGCTAGCCGCCTAGCTGCAACTTGAAATTCATAGGGTATATCAATGTTGTAAGGACACAGCCTATTCTGTGATGCGCTTATAAACGACTGGCGTCACTTCCGGCGCTTTGTCACTCAGCACCATCGCACTGCGTACCGCTTCGGCCGCCTGCTGCCAGCTTTCTTCGTCGTTGGCGTGGATCACCGCCAGCGGCTGCTGGGTATCGACTTTATCGCCCAGACGCGCCATGCCGGTCAGGCCGACGCTGTAGTCGATATTGTCGGTCGCGCGACGGCGACCACCGCCCAGCGATACCACCGCCATGCCCAGCGCACGGGTATCCATCGCACTGATGATACCCTGTTTTTCGGCGTAAACCGGTTTACTCAGGGTGGCGGCCGGCAGGTAGCTGTCGTAGCGCTCGACGAAATCGGTCGGGCCCTGTTGCGCCGCCACCATGCGACCAAACACTTCAGCCGCTTTACCATTGTCCAGCACCGCCTGCAGTTTGGCACGCGCATCAGCGTCATCTTTCGCCAGGCCACCGGAAAGCAGCATTTCCACGCACAGTGCCATCGTCACTTCCAGCAGGCGTGGGTTACGGTATTCACCGGTCAGGAAACGAACCGCTTCACGAACTTCGACCGCATTACCGGCGCTGGAAGCCAGCACCTGGTTCATGTCAGTCAGCAGCGCGGTAGTTTTACAGCCTGCACCGTTCGCCACACCGACAATCGCCTGCGCCAGATCGGCCGACAATGCGTAGGTTGGCATAAAGGCACCGGAACCGACCTTCACATCCATCACCAACGCATCCAGCCCTTCTGCCAGCTTTTTCGCCAGAATCGAGGCGGTGATCAGCGGGATAGAATCCACGGTAGCGGTGATATCTCGGGTCGCGTAGAAACGCTTGTCCGCCGGGGCCAGCGAGCTGGTCTGGCCGATAATCGCTACGCCCACGTCCTGAATAATTTTACGGAAGGCATTGTCGTCCGGGAAAATATTAAAGCCCGGGATCGCCTCCAGCTTGTCCAGCGTACCGCCGGTATGCCCCAGGCCACGCCCTGAAATCATCGGCACATAACCACCACAAGCCGCCACCATCGGGCCGAGCATCAGCGAAGTCACGTCGCCCACGCCACCGGTAGAATGCTTGTCGACCAATGGGCCGTTCAGTGACAGACTTTTCCAGTCCAGCACGGTGCCGGAATCACGCATCGCCATGGTGAGCGCCACGCGCTCCGGCATGGTCATGTCGTGGAAGTAAATGGTCATCGCCAGCGCCGCGATCTGCCCTTCGGAAACCACATTGTCACGGATACCATTGATGAAAAAGCGGATTTCCGCTTCGCTCAACGGCTGGCCGTCACGTTTTTTACGAATAATTTCTTGTGCCAGGAACAAGGCATCCCCCTGTTTTAGCTAATGTAGAGTGCGGGCAGGCGCTATTTCGCGCTTTGCCGACGGAATCGATCAGTAACCGCTGCCAGACGGCTCGGCACCGTGGCCCAGCGTCGCCAACAGGCTGGCTAACAGGCTGGAAGCCCCGAAGCGGAAATGACGCGCATCGGCCCAGCCCTCACCCAGAATACGATCGGCAAGTTGCAGGTAATGCAGTGCGTCTTCCGCCGTACGCACACCGCCGGCCGGCTTGAAGCCCACCGTCTTGGCGACGCCCATATCACGGATCACCGACATCATCAGCTCGGCGCTTTCCAGCGTCGCGTTGACCGGCACTTTACCGGTTGAGGTCTTGATAAAGTCTGCGCCGGCATTGATGGCAATTTCCGACGCCTTGCGGATCAGATTGGCCTGCTTGAGCTCACCGCTTTCGATGATCACTTTCAGCAGCACGTTGGCGGCCAGACAGGCCTGTTTGCACTGTTTTACCAGTTCAAAACCGACCTGCTCATTACCGGCGATCAGCGCGCGGTAAGGGAACACCACATCCACTTCATCGGCGCCGTAAGCGATAGCCGCGCGAGTTTCCGCCAGCGCGATCTCGATATCATCGTTGCCATGCGGGAAATTGGTGACGGTCGCAATGCGGATGTCTGGCGTCCCCTGCTCACGCAGGGCCTTGCGCGCCACCGGGATAAAGCGCGGGTAAATGCAGAGGGCCGCGGTATGTCCGGCCGGGCTGTTCGCCTGACGACACAGCGCGATCACTTTCTCATCGGTGTCATCATCGTTCAGCGTGGTTAAATCCATTAAGGTCAGCGCACGTTGCGCTGCTGCGGTTAATTCGGTCATAAAACTCTCCAACTGAGAATCTGGGTGTTGGCGAGCGGACTTGGTTCCTTGAAGATAGCGCTGGGGAACGGGTTCCCCCATCGGCAACTGAGATCCTTCTCACCGCACATACCCTCCGCATCGCGCAGGGTCAGTAATAGCTATTTGAACACGATCGCCAGGGGCAATTCGCGCTCACAGTCACACTATATGAAATAACACTGTAACAGGACGGAATTATATGTGAAGAACATCACAAAATAACGCGATATCGTTCACAAATTCACTAAAGAAACGGGCAAAGACAGCGAGCACAGCATCCTGTGCCCGTGTTAGAAGTATAGGCGCTGTCCTGCAATATATACCCTATGGCTTTCAAGTTGCAGCTTGGCGCCCAGCTCGCTCATCCTCAGGCGCTTACTTTAGTAAGTAACTGGGGTGAGCGACAAATCTGTCGGGAACAGATTTGAACGCTGCTTGCAGCGGCCCTGAAAGGGCAAGGCCCATGGATGGGCCTTGTAAGCAGGTAACAACGCTGCGGCTTGAAAGACGACGGGTATAGAGCCTGTCGCCCTATGCAGGACAACCCTGGGCTTACAGCGCCAGGAAGAACCCGGCGATGGTCGCGCTCATCAGGTTGGAGAGCGTGCCCGCCGCTACGGCTTTCAGGCCGAAACGTGCGATGTCGTGACGGCGGTTCGGTGCCATGCTGCCCAGGCCACCGAGCAGGATCGCCACCGATGACAGGTTGGCAAAGCCGCACAGGGCAAAGGAGATGATCGCCTTGGTATGGGCCGAAAGCACCTGCAACCCGTCTGCCGCCACCACGTCGTCCGGACGCAGGTAAGCGCCAAAGTTCATGTAGGCAACAAATTCATTCACGATAATTTTCTGGCCGATAAACGAACCGGCGGTCATCGCTTCATGCCAAGGCACGCCGATCAGGAAGGCAATCGGTGAGAACACCCAGCCCAGGATCAACTCCAGCGACAGCTGTGGATAGTCAAACCAACCACCGATACCGCCAAGAATGCCGTTCAACAGGGCGATCAGCGCGATAAACGCCAGCAGCATTGCGCCCACGTTCAGTGCCAACTGCATACCGGAAGCTGCGCCAGAAGCCGCCGCATCGATCACGTTGGCCGGACGGTCTTCTTCTGCGATCAGTTTCGTCGCATCGTCTTTGTCGTGGGTTTTTTCGGTTTCCGGCACCATCAGCTTGGCAAACAGCAGGCCACCCGGTGCGGCCATGAACGAAGCGGCAATCAGGTATTCCAGCGGTACGCCCATCTGGGCATAACCCGCCAACACCGAACCGGCCACCGAGGCCAGGCCGCCGCACATCACGGTAAACAGTTCAGACTGGGTCATGGTGGCGATATACGGACGCACCACCAGCGGAGCTTCGGTCTGGCCAACAAAGATATTGGCAGTGGCCGACAGTGATTCCGTCCGCGAGGTGCCCAGCAGTTTTTGCACGCCGCCGCCCAACACGCGGATCACCAGTTGCATTATGCCCAGGTAGTAAAGCACCGCAATCAGCGAGGAGAAGAACACGATCACCGGCAGGACGCGCAGCGCAAAAACGAAGCCGCCGCCGCCAAAGACTTCAAACATCTTGTCGGAAACCAGACCGCCGAAGATAAATGAGATCCCCTGATTACCATAGGCAATCACGTTAGCCACGCCGGCCGACATACCGCCAAGAATGGAACGGCCCACCGGGACATACAGCACCAGCGCGCCGATGGCGACCTGAAGAACAAATGCCCAGCCAACGGTGCGAAACCTAATCGCGCGGCGGTTGCTGGAGAGCAGCACGGCAATGGCGATCAGCGCCGCCATGCCGATCAGGCTCATGATGAGTTGCATGCGAAGTATCCCTGTTGCGAAAAAAAAGAAATGCATCCCTGTCCGGTTATACCGCGAGGGCTGCTTATGAGTGATTTCGGGGTGTGATTATACGGAGCAAGACGGCACTCGCACCGATTTATGTCACAAATGTATACAACAGGAAGCAAATGAAAATCTTATAGCGTGACGCTCATCACATTTAAAGCGTGTTTTGACGCTCAGAGAGTCCATAAAGCGTCATCTTGCTGCTATCGCGAATCTTCGCTTCCTTACACCCCAGTTTTCAGCAACCCCATAAAAAGAGATGGCGGCGGCTGGAGCACATCACTCTTCCTCCGCCATCCCTTCTGCCGCCCTACTAAGATGAGCTATCCTCAATGCGCTTTTGCTCGTTAGGCTGAAGCTGCGGCTGGGCTTTGATATATTCCACCACCGCATCTGCCGCGCTGCTGCCGGCGATCACTTTAGAATTACGGCCCTCGGTAAAGGCGCTAAAGCCATCGCCACCGGTCGCCAGGAAAGAATTCACCACGATGGGATACCAGACATCATTCTCGACGGGCTTACCATCGACCTTGAGTGACACAATGCGCTGATCAATGGGCTTACTGCTGTCGTACCGCATCTCCAACCCACGTGAAACCTGCAATATGCCATTGGTCAAATTGGCAGCATGATTCATTAGTGAACGCAGTTGCTTGCCGTTGATTTCCATATAAGTTAAGTCATCCGGGAAGGGGAACATGGTGATAATATCGCCAAGAAGAATATCCCCTTTCGCCAGTTCACTCCTTAACCCACCGCTGTTGACGAATGCAAAACGTGCATTGGCTGTCGTCGCCAGAAAAGCATCACCCACCATATTGCCAACTGGGGAGGACTCCCCATAGGAACGCGTCAACTCTGCGCTGGCCACGCCTATTTTTTGCTGGGTGATTGTCTTCAGTTTGTCTGACCACAGCTTGATTTTATCTGCCGTTGCTTTATCTGGTGTGACTTCCCCATCCCGAATATTGATCAACTGCCCGCGATACCCGGTTATTTTCTTGTTGCTATCATCAATATTCAAAACCAATTTACCCAGGTCGATACCATAGGCATCGGTAGATACAATTAGAGTATTATTTACTTTTATCGGTTTTGGGGTTCCCACATGGGCATGACCCGTAATAATAATATCCAATCCTTCGACCTGCTTCGCCAGTTCAATATCTTTACTTAAAAGTCGGCTCACATCAGCAGCCCCAAAACTTGACTGACGGGCGGGAACACCTTCATGCACCAATAAGACGGTAATATCAACTTTGCTGCGGATCTCTTTGAGATACTTTTTCAAGTAATCGACTTCATCGCGCATTTCAACGCCATTACGCATATTTTTATTCACGGTGTCGTAAAACGCGAACTTTCCATGCAAACCAATAACACCAATCTTGACGCCTTCTTTCTCCAAAATCACCCAGGGTTTATTCCAGACCGGTTTATCACTTTTTTCATAGAACAGGTTACCCAACAGCACGGGGAAAGTGGCTTTATCAAGCTGCTGTATCATATTGGGCACACCATGATCGAACTCATGGTTGCCTATGGAGACGGCATCAAACGACATTTGATTCATCACATCAACGATGGCCTCCCCTTTGGTGAGGGTACTAATATAGGGGCCGGTAAAGAAATCACCCGCATCAAAAAAGAAAACACCCTTGTCTTTCTCTTTGGCCGCTTTAACGATTCCCGCAATATTGGCCATCCCGCCCACTTTTTGATCTTTACTGATATAAGGCGCTTTGAAAGGATAGACGTTGGCATGCAAATCATTGGTATGGTAGATAGTAATATCAACCGCAAGTGCCGAACCACAGGCCCCCAGTAGTCCAGCAACTAATATATTAATGCCTCTCATTGTATTTCCTCCATGAATACTAGATTAAGAAAAATAACTTTAAACGTTGACCATAGATTTAGTCATATCCGACAAATAAAGAGGTATTGCAGACAGGCATTAAATCCAACATCACAGTCAGGTACTGTGATTGACAGCACATATTTATACAACAGTAATTACCACATATAAATTCAAACGCATCCAATAAATTAAAATCATCTTTCAATAAAATAAATACACTTATTTTTATTTAAAGTAATTTAAACAAGGCGTGAGTGTTGTGTTGCAGATGGGCGGCAATATCATCCGGGGATTCAGAGCGAAGTTGGCACAGCGTATGGAACACTTCCACCGCGCGTTCGGGGCGGTTGGCTTGCCCCTGGTAACCGGCCAGCGGCATATCTGGTGCATCGGTTTCCAATAACAGCGAGGTCAGTGGCAGTTGGGCCATCACATTGCGGGTTTTCTGTGCCCGCTCATAGCTGATGGTGCCCCCTACGCCAATGTAATACCCCAGACGAATAAACGCCTGCGCCTGCGACAGGCTGCCGGCAAAGCCATGTACCACGCCACGCCGCGGCACTTCGGTGCGACGCAGCATTGCCGCCAACTGATCGTGACTGCGACGCGAATGCAGGATCACCGGTAAATCATATTGCTTTGCCAGCTTCAATTGCGCGGTTAACACCCGCTGTTGCCGTTCAAACTGCGGGTTTTCCATATACAGATCGAGGCCAATCTCCCCCACCGCCACCAGCTTCGGCGGTCGGCTGGCCAGAAACCCGGTCAATTGCTCCAGCTCCGGTTCATGGTGCTCGGCAATATACAGCGGGTGTAGCCCCAGGGCGGCAAACAGCGGTGGATAATCGCGTGCCAGCTTTAACACCCGCACAAAACGATCGGCGGTCACCGTTGGTACGATAATCCGTCGCACACCCGCTTGCTCCGCCAGCGCCAGGCTTTCAGGCTCATGATCGCTAAAGGGTGGGAAATCGAAATGGCAGTGGGTGTCGGTGAAGTCGTGCATCACAGCTGGCCACCCTCGCCCGGCGGCACTTCACCCGGCAAAATAATGTCCATCGCCGCCAGCTTGGCTTCAGACGGGTTGGCAAGATCACGCGGGTGACTGATGTCAGTAATAATCGGTGAAGGCATGATCACATTTTCCGGTTGGATCAAACGGCGTGACAGCGCCTTTTTCACCTTCATGCCGTCCAGTTTATCCTGTTCTACCAGCCAGTGGCCGACGGTGGCCAGGAAGTAGCGCCCGCACTTACGGCCCAGATGATAATCCTGATTGAGCGACGTTAGGCGGCTCCCCAGGGCATTACTGGCCAGCGGCTTCGGCGGGAAAATCTCGAAGATGCGCAGCTTGCCGGGCGGCTTCTCAATAAACTGCTGGATGCGGTGGTAACTTTGCTCGTGGTGTTGCAGGATGCGCACCATCTGCTGCAGGCTGCTTTCGCTCAGCAAGCGCTCCATGCGTTTCATCCACTGTGGCGTGTAGTACATCTGCGACGGCACGGTGCGGATCACCACAATGGTATCTGCGCCCCGGCGATAGGCTTCTTCAACCGGGATCGCATCGCTGATGCCGCCATCCTGATAGCTGACGCCGTCCAGCTCCACACCCATGCGGTAAAAACCGGGGATGGCACTGGAAGCCTTGAGGGCCGGCAACCAGCTTTCACGTTGCGCCGGCAGGTAGGTCGGTTCGAAGTCATCACTGCGGCAGGCACACATCAGGAATTCACGGCCATCAATCAGGCTTTTTTCCGCAACGTCCATCGCCAACGGGACCTGTTGCGAAGTGGTATCGAGCAGCCAGTCGAGATCGATCAGATGCCCGCCGCGCACAAAGCGCAACGGGTTAAAGAATTCAGCGGAGGTGGTATAGCGGGTGATCACCCGCCGTGCGTAGCCCATCTGGCCACAAATAAAAGCCGAGAGGTTCTGCGCGCCGGCAGAAGTGCCGATCATCAGATCAAAAGGATTAAAGCGGGCACGCTGGAACTCGTCCAGCACGCCGGCAGTAAAAATGCCGCGCTGCCCGCCCCCTTCACATACCAGCGCCATTTTACCGGGCCGGTAAGGTTTATACGCCAGCGGTTCGATATTGCCGAGCGTGATGGGTATTCTGTATCCCAACCCTGCATCCTCAGTGAGACGTTTTACCCGAGGATACCTTGTATTGCTCTCTTCCGTAATCCTCTTGCAGTACACCAGAGAGGCAATCATTGCTGCCCATCAGCCAGATGCAGTCGCTGTCAGACCACTGCGCCAACCTCTGACACACCCGGCCCTTCAGCTGTTTCCAGCGTCCGAGGATGATGTCGCTGTTCATGACTGACCTCCCTACTGCGAGAAAACAGATTAAGCTTTGTTACACTTTGAGGATAAAGCTAAGGGCGTCGGCGGCCGGTAAACAGGCTGACCAGGAACAGAATGATCCCTACGACGAAGACGATTTTTGCAGCCCAGGCGGCGGTACCCGCCAGTGAACCAAAACCTAATGCTGCAGCAATCAATGCGATGACTAAAAAGATAATGCCCCAACGAAACATAAGCTTCTCCTTACCATAGTGAAAAAACACATCGCAATCCGTGCCCTTCTCGGGCGCAACCAGACTGCCGGTCAGTTTCTTTTTTTGATGGTGCATCCTGGGCTAGCCTCACGGCTAACCCAGGATTTGGTGCTTGTTGTTGCGCTTGCTAAAAAATTTATGGCTTAACGACCAGGTCGTTTTTAACGCTTTTCACACCGTCGATAGCCTTGGCAATGCTTTCTGCACGTTCTGACTGCGCCTGAGTTTTCACTTCACCGGAAAGCTGTACCACACCGTCGGTGGTTTCTACTTTCACGTTACGTGAAGGTACGATGTCATCGGCCAGCAGTTTGGCCTTCAGTTCGCTGGTGGTCGCAGTATCACCGGCATAAGCCTTCATGGACTGTTTGCTTTCGTCTTTCACATGCAGCTTGTCGCTGACGGATTTGACGCCTTCCACTTTACCGGCCACTTCAACCGCGTGCTCGGCCTGCGTCTGGCTGCCGACAAAACCACTCAGGGTGACGGTGCCTTTTTCGGTTTTCACCGAGATATCAGAGCTGGCGATGGATTTGTCATCGACCAGCGCACTTTTAACTTTAGCCGTTGTTGCGCTGTCATCCATGTAGCCGTCAACTTTTTTCATGGAGCTATCGATTTTGGCACCCGCGCTATCAGCGGCACTTGACGCTTTATTGAGCATGGTATCTTCAGCCAGCGCGCTGCCACTAACCAGAACGGAACCCAAAACAACAGCCATCAGTGATTGTGCAAATTTAGTATTTTTCATCGATCTCTTCCTTTGGTTGTGGATCCAAAATGGTTACGGATCCTTCAGCCGCCATAACGCGGCCCACTCAGTAATACTTCACGATTTCTATACGTTCAAACATTCACGTTAAACGATTGTTGCCACATCAGGAGTATTGCAACGGCTGTGCCAATTTTAAAAAACCATTTAAAATCAATAACAAAATAAATATCGCTTACATTTTAGGCTAAAAACTGTCGCCTATTGACGACAACACCTGTCAGTAAAACCCATGTTATCGCTATGTTATTGATTTACATGACATCACACTGTCTCTAATTGGCAACAGTTCCGAATAACTCGCTGCGGTTATGACAAAAAGCAGTGAATTACGCTTACCCGATCGGTTATGCCCTGTTAAATATAGACCATATGACAAAAAAAGCAGGTGCTGCCCGGCAAAACGCGGTTGACGATGAGGAATGCAATAACTGGTGAGGAGGATTAACTAATTAGCAGGCTCTGATGGGGGGAGACTATACAGGGCGCCCTAAGGCGCCCTGCTGTTCTGTTAGTGCTCGCGTGTCTTGCGGAACACCACTTCAGGGTAGCGTTCCTGGGTGATATTCAGGTTAACCATGGTTGGCGCGATGTAAGACAGGTTGTCGCCGCCGTCCAACGCCAGGTTAAGCTCACACTTGCGCTTGAACTCTTCAAACTTCTTCACGTCGCTGCATTCAACCCAACGGGCGGTCGAAACGTTGACCGACTCGTACAAGGCTTCGACGTTGTATTCGCTTTTCAGGCGTGCAACCACCACTTCGAACTGCAGCACACCGACCGCACCGACGATCAAATCGTTGCTGGCGATCGGACGGAATACCTGCACGGCCCCTTCTTCGGACAGTTGCACCAGGCCTTTCAGCAGCTGTTTTTGCTTCAGCGGATCGCGCAGACGAATGCGACGGAACAGCTCCGGCGCGAAGTTCGGAATACCGGTGAACTTCATATCTTCACCCTGGGTGAAGGTATCGCCGATCTGAATGGTGCCGTGGTTATGCAGACCAATGATATCGCCCGGATAAGCCTCTTCGACGTGCGAACGGTCACCCGCCATAAAGGTCAGAGCGTCGGAGATCACCACGTCTTTACCGGTGCGTACCTGGCGCAGCTTCATGCCTTTCTCGTAGCGGCCGGAGACCACGCGCATAAAGGCCACGCGGTCACGGTGTTTAGGATCCATGTTAGCCTGGATCTTGAACACGAAACCGGTGAATTTCTCTTCCGCCGCAACCACTTCACGGGTGCTGCTTTGACGCGGCATCGGCGCTGGAGCCCAAGCCACCAGGCCGTCAAGCATATGGTCCACACCGAAGTTACCCAAAGCGGTACCGAAGAATACCGGCGTCAAATCACCGCTCAGGAAAGCTTCATGATCGAACTCGTGGGATGCGCCCTGCACCAGCTCCAGCTCTTCACGCAGCTGCGCGGCCAGGTCTTCACCCACGGCGGCGTCCAGCTCCGGGTTATCCAACCCTTTGACAATACGCACTTCCTGGATGGTGTGACCTTTACCGGTCTGATAAAGGTAGGTTTCATCCTTGTACAGATGATAAACCCCTTTAAACAGCTTGCCGCAGCCGATAGGCCAGGTGATCGGTGAGCAGGCGATTTTCAGCTCGCGCTCGACTTCATCCATCACTTCCATCGGATCGCGGATGTCGCGGTCCAGTTTGTTCATAAAGGTCAGGATCGGCGTATCGCGCAGACGGGTAACTTCCATCAGCTTGCGGGTACGATCCTCAACCCCTTTGGCGGCGTCGATCACCATCAGACAGCAGTCGACAGCGGTCAGGGTGCGGTAGGTATCTTCGGAGAAGTCTTCGTGCCCCGGGGTATCCAGCAGGTTAACCAGGCATTCGCGGTACGGGAACTGCATCACCGAGGTGGTGATTGAGATCCCACGCTGCTTTTCCATTTCCATCCAGTCGGATTTGGCATGCTGATTTGAGCCGCGGCCCTTTACCGTACCGGCGGTCTGGATAGCCTGTCCGAATAACAACACCTTTTCGGTAATGGTCGTTTTACCGGCATCGGGGTGCGAGATGATGGCGAAAGTTCTTCTTTTCGAGACTTCGCGGGCAAATTCACTAGGAGACATGTTTTTCAGATTCTACAGTTAGTCCGCCCTGCGAAAGCATCAGAACGCGCCGCGCACGGCGCCAGGCAAAGCGGTAAATAAAAGATAATAGCCGGGTATTTTCGCTGATTTACCAACCGGTGACAATCAATGGATCCAGCGAAGATAGATTAAATCCTCAATGCAGGCGGAAATCCGGCGACAACGAAGTCCAATGCTGGTGCAATATCGCTTTATGCTCTTTCGCCATCGGTAGGGTTGCCAATAGATCCGGCCATAGGGTGCGCGCCTGGTCGATGGCATCCAATAAATGCACCCGTATAGCAGGCCAGGGCAGACCAACACGATCCGCCCAATGTTCGAAAGTTTGCATTGAAATCATTGACCAACGCTTCTCCCTTGCCATATTCAGCGCCACTTCTGACTCACGCGGAATATAAGCCAAAGTGGTTACGATGTCATAAGCAGGAGAGAGCCGAACATCGGTTTTGTTGGGATAAATCATTGACCAGTTTTTGATATGAGCATCGCCATTAGCCAGCAGAATGTTGGCCAACAGGCGACGAGCCATTTGCTGCGCATCAGCCAAGGGATCACTGCCCCACTCGTAAAGATAAGCCGCTATTTGCTCATAGTTTTTGCCACGATATTTATCATGCGGATCAAACGTCAGGATATTTTTGCCGCCGCTATAATGCGCCAGCACACCAATACGCACATGGTATAAAACCAGGGCTAATGCCCGTACCGATTCAACCTGCCGCTGTCCATTCATCAGCTAGTCCTCGAGATCTTTCAGCTTTCTTTCGAAACTGGGTAATCCATTCGCTTCTGAAACTCTATCTGCTCCCGTTTGAAGCGATAACTCCACTTCACGCACCTTGTTTTTCGGCACGATAACGCATTCCAAATCCATTGCCATCAATATACGTAGCAGCGTGCTCATCCGCATATCACTACCGGATTCAATACGCTGATATTGTTGCTGGGTCATGCCAATCTTCATCAAAAAGTCTTTTTGGTTCCAGCCCAGCTCAGCGCGTTTTTCTTTTAATATCGTTGATATTTCTGATGATTTTTTCATTCATCACCTCAAAACAACTCATTATTTGTATTTGCATCAATAAACAACAAATTAGTTGTACAGCGGTGCGAAAACAACCTGTTTATTGTAAATTAACGATAAAACAATAAAAAAGTTGTTTTTTGGATTCAAGCCAGCGGCAGCGCCATGACGATAGCGTCTTCGCGCCCATTGGCTGCAGGGTAGTAGTTACGGCGGATGGTGACTTCATTAAAGCCGAGATCTTCGTACAGCGCGATGGCGGCACGGTTAGAGGCTCGCACTTCCAGCCACAGCGTAAACACGCCGCGGGGTTCCAACTGTGCAATCAGCGCTTCCAACAGTTGGCGGCCAAAACCCTGGCGTTGCCAGTCGGGATGAATGGCGATATTGAACAGCGTGGCTTCATCCAGCACGATTTGGGTGATGGCAAATCCCGCCATCTGCCCGTCGGCTTCCAGTTTCAGGTTAAGGTAGCGATCGCCCTGATTACTGGCAAAGGTAGCTTGTGTCCAAGGAAAGGCGTGGCTGGCTTGCTCAATCGTGAAGGCTGTGGCCAGATCGGCCGCGGTCAGGGTAGAAATCTTGTTCATGATGACAAATCTGCTGCCAGAGTGCGCGTTTGGCACTCGCATCGAGAGAAAGCTCGGCCAGTGCCGGGCTGTATAGCTGCGCGCCGGCCACCGCAAGCGGCTCCGCAACGCCCAACCGCCAACTGTTGCATTCGGTATCTTCAGGCAACATCGCCACCTGATCCGGCGTCAGGCCATAGGTTTGCGCCGGGGTCAGCCCCAGGCTGCGCAGCACGTCGCAAAACAGCGGATCGTTATGCTCAGGCAAGGCCTGCGCCACGACCAGTAAACGCACCTCGGGTGGCAGGCTGACCGCCACTTCGCCCTGCAACACGCCCGGGCGGCGCAATGTCCACTGCGTAATACCCAGTTGTTGTAACAGCCAGTCGCGTTTTGATGCCATGCCGATTCCTGTCAGGATCTACCCGTTGTGGTGCGCCATGCCTGCCATGCGCCGCGCTATGCTAACAAACCCGCGCGGCCTGCGCCAACAAACCCGTCGAACATATCGCCACAAAGCTCTATAATCCCCGATCTAATTTCTAGGAGCCAAAACCTGATGTCTGCATTAACCCCCGCCAGTGAAGTCATGCTGCGCCACAGTGATGAGTTTATCGAACGCCGTGTTCTGTTCGCCGGTGACCTGCAGGACGCCCTGCCGGCCCAATTTGAGGCCGCGGATGTGCGTGTCCATACCCAGCAATACCATCACTGGCAGTTACTGAACCGGGCGATGGGTGACAACGTGCAGTACGGCCTGACCGTAGACGCCGCGTTCGTCGCCGAGTGCGATACGCTGATCTACTACTGGCCGAAGAGCAAACAGGAAGCGCAATTCCAGCTGTGCAACATTCTGGCACTGCTGCCGGTAGGTACCGACGTGTTCGTGGTCGGTGAGAACCGCAGCGGCGTGCGCAGCGCCGATCAAATGATCGAAGACTACGCCACGCTGGTGAAAATCGACAGCGCCCGCCGCTGTGGCCTGTATCACGGTCGCCTGGACACCCAGACCGAATTCAACCTGGAAGACTGGTGGGAAAGCTATCAGTTGCACGATCTGGAAGTGAAAACCCTGCCGGGCGTGTTCAGCCGTGACGGGCTGGATGTCGGTAGCTCACTGCTGCTGTCGACGCTGGATAAACACATGAAAGGCAAAGTGCTGGACGTGGGTTGTGGTGCTGGCGTAATGGCCTCGGTGCTGTCCAAACTGTCACCAAAAATGAAGCTGACCCTCAGCGACGTCAACGCCGCAGCTATTGAATCGAGCCGCGCGACGCTGGCCGCCAACGGCATTGAAGGTGAAGTGATCGTCAGTAACGTCTATTCCGACATTACCGGCCGTTTCGACCTGATCATCTCCAACCCGCCGTTCCATGACGGGCTGCAAACCAGCCTGACCGCAGCAGAAACCCTGATCCGCGGTGCGTTAAAGCACCTGCCTATCGGCGGTCGTCTGCGCATCGTGGCCAACGCCTTCCTGCCGTACCCGGATATTCTGGACGCCACCTTCGGCAGCCATGAAGTGCTGGCACAAAACGGCCGCTTCAAGGTGTATCAGGCAACGGTTGCCCGTGCACCACGCGATGCCAAGAAGAAGAAATAAGTAACGCCGCCCGCGAATAGCGGATATCAGGGCGCAGCGTTCACACGCCGCGCCCTTTTTTTAACCGTTGATATAGGTCATCGACTCTGCGCCGTAGCGTGCGCCCGCCGCTGCCTGCAACGGGAATACCGCCTCAATCGCCGCCAGTTCAGCCTGGCTCAGCGTCAGTTCGACCGCCGCAATGTTCTCTTCCAGATAACGACGACGCTTGGTCCCCGGGATCGGCACAATGTATTCGCCCTGCGCCAATACCCACGCCAGCGCCAACTGTGAAGGGGCCACGCCTTTTTGTTTGGCCAACTCGGTCACTTTCGCCACCAGTTCCAGATTACGGGCAAAGTTTTCCCCCTGGAAACGCGGATTACTGCGGCGGAAGTCGTCAGCATCCAGATCTTCCGGCCGTTGGATAGCTCCGGTCAGAAAACCTCTTCCCAACGGGCTGTAAGGCACAAAGCCGATGCCCAGACGCTCACAGGCCGCCAATACCCCTTGTTCGGCATCGCGCGTCCACAGTGAATACTCGGTCTGCAACGCGGTTATCGGATGCACCTTATGCGCACGCTCAAGCGTAGCGACCGAAGCCTCACTCAGCCCGATGTAGCGGATTTTACCTTCGCCGATCAGGTCTGCCATGGTGCCCACCACCTCTTCAATCGGCACATCAGGATCCACGCGGTGCTGGTAATAAAGGTCTATCGCCTCCACCCCAAGCCGCTGCAGGCTGCCTTCTACCGAACGACGGATATACTCCGGCCGACTGCTGACGCCCCTGGCACCGGGATTGGCCGGATCGCGCAGGATGCCAAATTTGGTGGCCAGGAAAACCTGCTGCCGTTTGCCCTTGATCGCTTTGCCAATCAACTGTTCGTTGGTGTGCGGGCCGTACATGTCGGCGGTATCGAGCAGGGTGACCCCCAGCTCCAATGCCCGGTGCAGGGTGGCAATGGCCTCTTTCTCGTCCTGCGCCGTCGAATAGAAATCACTCATCCCCATGCAGCCCAGCCCCAGAGCAGAAACGGTCGGGCCATTGGGACCTAATTGACGTTGTTGCATTGTGTTGCCCTCATGCGGTTTTTATCAGCGGAGTGCTGGTACAACAGAGTCTGGTTGTTTACCCTGAAAAGATAAATAATGCAGATTGCTCATCACTGTTCATAAATTGCTAACAATAGGGAGCGGCAAAATGGATCAGATCCAGGCCATGCGCATTTTCACCCGCATCGTCGAACTGGGCAGTTTCAGCCGCGCAGCCGAGCGTTTGCAGTTACCGCGTGCCACGGTCAGCAATGCCCTCAAACGGCTCGAGCAGCGCCTCGGCGTCCGTTTGTTGATCCGCACCACCCGTCAGGTGCAGGTGACCAGCGAAGGCACGCTTTATTATCAGCGCTGCGTGCAGTTGCTGGGAGCGCTGGAAGAAGCAGACACGCTGTTCAGCCACCATAAACTGCAGCCTTCCGGCAAGGTACGCATTGATATGCCCCATTCGCTGGCGCGTGAAATCGTGATCCCCGCTCTGGATGACTTTTACCAACGCTATCCAGACCTGACTCTGGCGTTGGGCGCCAACGATACTCATGTTGATCTGTTGCGCGAGGGGGTGGATTGCGTGCTGCGCGCCTGGGAAACCGAAGATGACAGCCTGGTGGCGCGGCGCATCGCCATGCTGCCACAGCTGACCTGCGCCTCCCCCGGCTATCTGGCTGCGTTCGGCGTACCCCAGTCGATTGACCAATTGCAACAGCATCAGGCGGTGGGCTATTTTTCCCTCGCCAGTAACCGCAATTACCCGCTGGAGTTTTGCCGCAACGGCAAAGTGGAGTTGCGCGAATTGCCCGCCAGGCTGAGCGTCAGCGGTGCCGATGCCTATACCAGCGGCTGTCGTGCGGGCATGGGCCTGATCCAGGCGGCGCATTACTCGCTGGCACCCTGGTTGCAGAAAGGGGAATTAGTCGAAGTGTTGGCGGAAACCCCGCCGCCGCCGATGCCAATTTACATCATGTATCCCCCCGGCCGGTTCCTTGCGCCCCGGGTCAGGGTATTGATTGACTGGCTGATTTGGCTGTTTGAACAGTATCAACAGCCCAAAACGGACGTTTTTCCAGCAAACGTCCGCAAACAGGGGAAATAACTATTGACGTCCCCGCCAAAATCTCTAGAATTCGCCTCCGTGGTACGTTACTCCGGTAATGTTTCTTGGAATGCGAAGGTGGCGGAATTGGTAGACGCGCTAGCTTCAGGTGTTAGTGTCCTTACGGACGTGAGGGTTCAAGTCCCTCTCTTCGCACCAAATAACCACATGATTTATATTACACAGCATCAATGCGAAGGTGGCGGAATTGGTAGACGCGCTAGCTTCAGGTGTTAGTGTTCTTACGGACGTGAGGGTTCAAGTCCCTCTCTTCGCACCAAGCTGGTGATATAAATCGAAAGCAAAATAAAGATATCGGCTGTGCGAAGGTGGCGGAATTGGTAGACGCGCTAGCTTCAGGTGTTAGTGTTCTTACGGACGTGAGGGTTCAAGTCCCTCTCTTCGCACCAATCGATAACTCTCTCCGGTAATATCCCCAAAGCAATCCCCAATTGAACGATGATGAACACGCGAAAGCGTGGTTTTGTGTTTTCAGCCCAGATTGAAGTTCAGACCGATCGCCGCCAATCCGCCGGCCAATGCCATGCAGGAAGGCAGCAGCAGGTAGTGACGCCAGCGACTATTGAACAGCATCACCAGGGTGGCCAGCATGGCAATCACAATCAGCGTGCGCAATTGCATCATATCCAGGTTGATCAATGCCAGTAACGGCAACAAGGCGCAGGGCAGCAAAACGCCCCAGGCGCTGGCCAGACGGTTGCCCAGGCACCAACTGACGCCCCACAGCCCACACGCGGTAATCATGGCTGCAATCATGATAACCCTACCCTTCAAGTGATAATGAGAACCAATATCATATACCACTTTTTTTCACTGCGCATCATTTTCGCCATGACGGTCAAACGCGGATGACATAACGGTTGAAAAATGATAATTTGCCATAAGAAAATTCCTAGTCTAATTCGCATGTTAATAATCACAATCTACAACCATACAATGCGAGTGTTTAATTCCCACCGACAGAATTTTTCGCAACCTTACCTTTTCGACAGATCGATATTGTAAAGAGTGAACTCCGTATGAACGCGCGTTCTTATCAGGAACTGCTAAACAGCAAACACCGTTTGTCATTATTTTTATTTTTATTGATGAACGCTGCCTCTTCCGTATTTACATTATTAGTCCCGTTTCAAAACAAACCCGCATTTACCCTGCCTTTATTAGGTATACCGCTATTTTGTCTGGCGGCACTGTTATTTACCCTGCAATCTCCGCGGTTATACGTCAGAAAATTGAATCAATTTTCCTGCGTCCTCGGTCTGCTGTGGGCGACACATATTTACCTTAAAAGTCAGCACTGTGCGCCGAATAATCAAAGTTTTCTATTAATTAGTCTGTTCAGCATGTTCTTTATCAGCGCCATTGCCTTAACCGATAATTTTATCGCCTTTTGCCTGCACGCCGTTCCATCTGCATTAGTGATTCTATTACTGGACGGTATGCACAATACCACGCGGATAGTATTCACCACGGTATTGCCGATTATCGCGTTCTCTATCCACCACCTGATGCTTAAACGCAGTGAACACTTTACTCAAACGCTGGTGGCTAATCTGTATAACGAACGGGACAGATTCAGCAATTTAAGCATGATCGATCCCTTAACCGGGCTTTATAACCGCCGTGGCCTGGAGAATAAAATCAATATGTTGCCGGCCGCCGCATCAGACAGTCATTTCGTGCTGCTGCTCGATATCGATCACTTCAAGGCTTATAACGATAATTATGGCCATACCATGGGTGACCAGGCGCTGGTGCAGGTCGCTATCACCATCCGCGATTCGGTACGTTCACGCGATATCGTGGTGCGCTACGGTGGGGAGGAGTTTCTGGTGCTGTTAACCAACGTGAGCGAGGAATATGCCACTCAGGTGGCTGAGCGGGTGCGTCAGCGGGTACAGGAATTAAAAATCCCCCATCGCTTTAATCAGCTTGAAACCACCACGGTCACGCTCAGTACCGGGATTTCCGTGTTGAACCAGCTGGATGTCGCCTCGGCGATCCGGGCGGCCGATGCCGCGTTATACCAGGCCAAAAACAACGGGCGCAATAATATTCAGCTGGCTCCCACCGTTCAGCCCGCCGCTGTATGAGCCGGCGGGCTGTGAGCTTAGCGGCGGCGCTGCTGTAAGCCGTAAGCAAACACCACGGCGAAGCACAGCAGCGGCAGGCAATACGACAACGCCGTACTGTACCTGTCCGCCAGCGCCCCCATAAAGTAAGGCATGATGGCGCCACCAACGATCGCCATGATCATAAAGGAGCTGGCGCGCTTGGTGTGCTTACCCATGTTTTTCACCCCGAGAGCGAAAATGGTCGGGAACATGATCGACATAAAGAAGAATACGGCGATCAGCGCCACCACCGAGATGCCATCCATACTGAGCATGACGACCCCGCACAGCACAATGTTGACCAGCGAGTAAATCATCAACAGCGTGGCCGGTTTGACCCTGCCCATCAGCCAGGTACTGAAAAAGCGCCCGACCATAAAGCAAATCATGGCGATAGAGAGCAGATAGGACGCGCTTTGGTTGGAAACGTCGCTCCAGTGTTCGGTGGCGTAGTTAATAAAGAACGCGCCGACGCCGACCTGTGCCGCCACGTAGAAGAACTGGGTGATCACCCCGCCAACAAAGTGCTTGTGCTGCCAAAGCCCCTGCGCAATTTCACCGTGCTCCGGCCGTTCTTCCTCGCGAATGTCCGGCAACCGGGTGCGGCTGAACAAAAAGGCAATCAGCAACACCAGCACGGCGATCGCCACATAGGTCATCTTCACCGCGCTTTGGTCACCGCTGCCTGCCCCCTGGGTGGCAGAGAAAAACAGCGTGCCGCCGATCATCGGGCCGATAAACTGTCCTAACCCGTTAAACGACTGGGAAAGGTTCAAGCGTCTTTCGGCACCCTGCACGTCCCCCAATACCGTGGCATAAGGGTTGGCGGCGGTTTCCAGGCAACCCAGTCCGCAGGCAATGACAAACAGCGCGAACAGGAACATGCCAAAACTGTTGGCGGAAGCCGCCGGCACAAACAGCAATGCCCCCAGCGCATACAGGCACAGCCCGATCAGAATGCCGGCTTTGTAGCCTTTTTTATCCATAAAATAGCCGGCGGGCAGCGCCACCAGGAAGTAGGCACCAAAATAGGCCGCCTGTAATAATCCCGACTGCGCCTTGGTCACGTGCAGCGTTTCCTGAAAATGCTTATTTAATACATCCAACAGGCCATACGACAGCCCCCACATAAAGAACAGGCTGGTGACCAGGATAAAAGCCCAGCGCAGATTGGCCGTCGCCTTGGCGCCCGCCTGAGGTGGGGCAGCAGTTTTTTCAGCAAGCATTGAACTATCCTCGGTAGGGTAAGTTATTGTTGTTTCAATGAGAATATCCGCTCCATCACCACCCATTTTTCGCCTTGCGGCGTCCAGGGGGTGGCCACCTGGTAGTGCCACATCAGGGCTTCCCAGCACTGCACGTGGGGATTGCTCAAACCGGCGGCGTTAAACCGCTCGGCATCGAATCCGCTACTGACTTCAACAATCATGAACAGTCGGGTACCCAGCCGGTAAATCTCCATATCCAGGATGCCGTGCTCACGCAGATGAGTGGCAATTTCTGGCCAGATGCGTTGGTGATAGGCCAGGTATTCCTCGATCAACGCCGGTGAGTCGACCAGATCGAGCGCCTGACAGAAGCGCTGCCCTGTCCCCGCCGCGCCACTCATGTGATCGCCCGGTCAAGATGCAGATAACCCCCGTCCACCGACAGCCACTGTCCGGTGGTGTGCGACGAACGCGATGAAATCAAAAACACCACGGTGTTGGCGATTTCCTGCGGCGTGGTCATCCGTTGTTCGAAGGGAATGCGCGCGGTAATTTTCTCGAGCTGCTGCTCCGGCTGCTCAAAGGTATTGATCCAGCGTTGGTACTGCGGCGTAATCACCTCCGCCGGGACCACCGCATTCACCCGCACCCCTTCATGGCGCAGCGACACCGCCCACTCGCGTGTCAATGCCAGCACCGCGCCCTTGGCGGCGGTATAGCCACTGGTGCCGCCCTGCCCGCTCAGTGCGGTCTTGGAGGCGATATTGACGATCGCCCCCTTACTGCTTTGCAACGCCGACTGGCACAGGTGCGCCATCAGGTAGTAATGAATCAGGTTTTTCTCCAGCGATCCGACAAAGGCTTCACGTCCGGCCTCCAGCCCCACCCCGTCGTTAACCCCGGCGTTATTCACCAAGGCATCGATACGGCCAAAGGTTTCCTGCGTTTGCGCCACCGCCCGCCGGCACTGCTGCTCATCACACAAATCGGTGATGATCACCGTGCTCCGTGGCTGCAAGCGACGCAGCTGCGCCAGGAACTCGGCCTCCGGCATGGCGTTGGTGACCATCACCGGGATGGCCCCTTCTTCAGCCAGCAGTTGGGAGACCGCCGCACCGATGCCGGAGCCGCCACCGGTAACCACCACCACCTTATCTTTCAGATACAGATCCATAACCCGACTCCGTTAACCCATAAATTCGGCAGGCCGTGCCACCCCAAATCTCCGCCTGCTGCGAAGGACTCAGCGTGGCGATGGCCTGCTCATTCAGTTGATAAACCTGGCCGTAATCCCCCGCCAGCAGGCACACCGGCCAGTCAGAGCCGAACATCAATCGCTGCGGACCGAACGCCTCCAGCGCCGCCTCAAAAAACGGCAGTAACTGCGAGGCTTGCCAATGCCCTCCGGGGGCTTCGGTGATTAACCCGGAAAGCTTGCAGACCACGTGCGGCAGTGCCGCCAGAGGCTTGATTTGCTGTGCCCAATGCTCTGCACCCTGGGCGATATCCGGTTTGCCAAGATGGTCCAGCACCAGCCAGTAATCGTCGTGTTCGGCGGCAAACTGCGCCGCTGCCGCCAGATGCCGGTGGGTGACCAAAATGTCGTAAACGTATCCCTGTCGCTGCAACGCCTGCATACCGCGTCGCACCTCCGATCGTGCCAGCCAAGCATCCGGCAGCGGCTCGTCTTGCACCAGATGACGCCACCCACGCAACAAAGGTTGCTGGCGCCATTCCTCAAGCCACTGCGGCAGTTGCGGCGCGGTGATGTCCAGCCAACCCACGACGCCGCATACGCCATGGCTTTGCTGCGCCAGTGCCAGCAACGACTGGGTTTCCTGCTCGCACTGCCGGGCCTGCACCACCAGTGCACCGTCAAAACCCTGCTGTTGCAGCAGGGGTTCGAGCTGCTTTGGGCCAAAATCCTGTTGCAACACCGCCATCTGCTCGCTGATCCACGGATAGCGTTGCGGATGGTAATGCCAGTAATGTTGGTGAGCATCGATACGCAGCATGGCGTGTTTCCCGTTCAACCGCGGAACCGGTACTGTTCGAGCGACGCCGCATGCATCTCGATCGAATAGCCGGGGTTGAGCGGTGGCATATAGGCCGCCCCCTTGACCTCGCAGGGGTGGACAAAATGTTCATGCAGATGATCGACGTATTCGATCACCCGGCCATCGTGGGTGCCGGCAATGCACAGGTAGTCGATCATCGACAGATGCTGAACGTATTCGCACAGGCCCACACCACCGGCATGCGGGCACACCGGCAGATGGTATTTGGCCGCCATCAGCATCACCGCCAGCACTTCGTTGACCCCACCGAGACGGCAGGCGTCAATCTGCACCACGTCAATCGCTTCGCGCATAATGAACTGCTTGAACAAAATGCGGTTTTGGCACATCTCGCCGGTGGCCACCTTGACCGGATGCACCCCCTCGCGGATGCGGCGATGTCCTTCCACATCGTCCGGGCTGGTCGGTTCTTCGATAAACCAGGGTTTGGCGAACGCCAGATGCTTCACCCAGGGAATGGCGTCGTTGACTTCCCACACCTGGTTGGCGTCGATCATCAGTTGACGGTCGGGGCCGATCACCTCGCGGGCAATGCGCACCCGGCGGATATCATCTTCCAGATCGCGCCCGACCTTCAGCTTCAGGTAGGAGAAACCGGCGTCGACCGCTTCCTGACACAACCGGCGCAGCTTATCGTCCGGGTAGCCCAGCCAACCAGCGGAGGTGGTGTAGCAGGGGTAGCCGTCCTGCAGCAGTCGCTCCAGGCGTTGCTCCTTGCCGTGCGCCCGCTGTTTGAGCAGGGTGAGCGCTTCCTGCGGGGTAATGCAGTCAGTGATGTAGCGAAAATCGATGCAGCGCACCAGTTCCTCTGGCGTCATCTCCGCCACCAGTCGCCACACCGGTTTACCCTCGGCCTTGGCCCAAAGATCCCAAACCGCGTTGATCACCGCCCCGGTCGCCAGGTGGATCGCCCCCTTGTCCGGGCCGATCCAGCGTAACTGGCTGTCACCGGTAAAACGCCGCCAGAAGGCGCCCATATCGGCGGCGATCTCTTCAAGCCGGACCCCGACGATCTGATGCTCCAGTGCGCGGATCGCCGCGCAGCAGATCTCATTGCCGCGGCCAATGGTAAAGGTCAGCCCGTGGCCGGTCAGATCGTCGCGATCGGTCTCCAGGATCACGTAAGCGGCGGAATAGTCCGGATCCGGATTCATCGCGTCGGATCCATCCAGCGCCAGCGAGGTGGGGAAGCGGATATCTTCAACCCGCAGTGCGGTAATTGTGGTCATGGCGTGCTCCCCATCAGGCTTGTACGGTTGTTTGACGCTGTTCACCCAATCCCTCAATGCCCAGACGCATCGTCTGCCCGGCCTTCAGGTAGAAAGGCGTGGGCTTTTGCCCCATGCCGACGCCCGGCGGCGTTCCGGTGGAAATCACATCGCCCGGTTGCAGGCTCATAAAGCGGCTCAGATAGCTGATAATTTGTGGAATGCGGAAGATCATGGTGCTGGTATTGCCGTCCTGATAGCGTTTGCCGTCCACTTCCAGCCACAGATTCAGGCTATGGGGATCGGCAATTTCATCGGCCGTCACCAGCCAGGGACCAGTGGGGCCAAAGGTGTCGCACCCCTTGCCCTTGTCCCAGGTGCCGCCGCGTTCGATTTGGAATTCACGCTCCGAGACGTCGTTGATCACGCAGTAGCCGGCGACGTGCTGCATCGCGTCCTGCTCGCTGATATAGCGCCCGCCCTGACCAATGATCACCCCGAGTTCCACCTCCCAATCGGTCTTGAGCGAGTCTCGCGGGATCTGCACCTCGTCGTTCGGCCCCACCACCGCGCTGGTCCACTTGCTGAACACCACTGGCTCCGCGGGGATCGCCGCGCCGGTTTCCGCCGCATGGTCGGCGTAATTGAGACCAATGCAGATAAACTTGCCGATGTGGCCCACACAGGCCCCCAAACGCGGCTGTCCAGCCACCTTCGGCAGTTGATTGATGTCCAGTGCGCGCAGTTGGTCCAACGCGGCGGGCAACAGTGCGTCACCACTGAGATCGGCAATGTGCTGCGAGAGGTCACGGATCTGACCCTGAGTATCCAATATCCCTGGGCGTTCCTGCCCCGGTGCGCCATAACGTAAAAGTTTCATCCTGTCCTCACTGTGGAAAATGTGTCGGGCATCGCTGTCTGGGCCAGGGCCTCAGTTACTCCAGCCGCCATCGATAATCTGTACCGTGCCTGTGGTATAGGAACTGGCGTCGGACGCCAGATACAGCGCCAACTGGGCAATCTCGCCGGTGGTGCCGATGCGGCCAATCGGTTGACGGGCAACAAACGCCTGATACACCTCTTCTTCGCTAAGGCCCTGCTCGCGGGCCTGCTCGGCTATGCGCTGGCGCAACGATGGCGATTCCACCGTGCCGGGACAAATGGCGTTGCAACGGATGCCCTGGGTGACGTAGTCCGCCGCTACCGAGCGCGTCAGGCCGATCACTGCCGCCTTGGTGGCGCTGTAGGCAAAGCGGTTCGGTACCCCTTTCACGCTGGAGGCGACCGACGACATATTGATAATCGAGCCGTTTTTGCGTGCCAGCATGCTGGGCAGAAAGGCACGGATCATGCGGAACATCGCCGTCACATTAAGATCCAGAGCAAACGCCCACTGCTCCTCGCTGCACTCGAGGATCGAGCCGCTGTGTACCACGCCGGCGCAGTTGAAAAGCACGTCGACAGGTCCGAGAGTTTCCGCCGCCGCAGCGATCGCCGCAGGATCGGTGACGTTCAGCGTCATCGGCTGAATACCGGCCAGCCCCTGCAGCTGGTCGGTGTTGATATCGGTGGCGATCACCTCGGCACCCGCATCGGCAAACAGCCTGGCGGTGCTAAAGCCAATCCCCTGACCCGCCGCGGTGATCAGCACACGTTTTCCGGTTAAATTCATTTTCGCTCCCTTGGCCTAAAGGCCTAATGGTCAGGCCATTAAAGGCGGTTAAAGGTCAGGCCTTTAACATGACAAAAGACGCTTTACGCGTTATGGTTTGGTGATAATGTTATGAGACACACTTAAAACAGCATTTTGATTAACCAATTTTTTACACTTGAATAACGATTACTCAAGCGGCTTGAGCAATATTTGTGCGCAACATCACTTAACATCGAACAGCCTAAGGTAAAAAATGCCGATCACCCGACTGGAAAACCCACGTATTTACAGACAGATAGCCGACCAATTGAAACGGCTCATCGATAATAACGAATTTCCTCCAGGCAGCCGCCTGCCGTCCGAGCGGGATCTGGCCCAGCAGTTACAGGTTAGCCGGGCCTCCGTGCGTGAGGCGCTGATCGCGCTCGAAGTGATTGGTCTGGTGGATGTTAAAGTCGGCAATGGGGTGATTGTCCGGGCACAAACGCCGACCATGGTTTCTCAGGAACCGGTGATGGCACAGGCCGGGCGGGGTCAGTGGGCGGAAATTGACGATGAGCTGAATATCGAGCTGGATTTTAACGCCGAGCTGCCGCCCTTTTCATTGCTGCAAACCCGTTTACTGATCGAGCCGGAAACCGCCGCGCTGGCGGCACGCCAAGCCACCGACCAGGAATTGGCGGGTATCCGCGCCGCCTATGAACAAAACTGCCGTGATAACCGTGAAGGTTCGGCCACCCACCCCGGTGACCGGTTGTTCCATATCCGCATCGCCCAGGCCAGCGGCAACCCGGCCTACGCATTTATCATCGGCCACCTGCTCGGCCACCGCTACGGCAGCATGTTCCGCGTGCTGCAGCGCAACTATACGCCGGACGATATGTCACACCGCTCCGAGCAGGAACATCAGGCCATTCTGGCGGCGCTCGAAGCGCGTGACGTGCGCGGTGCGCGTAAAGCGATGAAAGCCCATTTGGATCAGGTGATCGCCATATTCACTCGCGCGCAATAGGGCGATGCGGCGGCATCAGGGCGGCGGAAAAATATTTATCAAACCGCTCTTTTTTCCACATGCAGCCAGGGCCGAGGCACATTACACTGACAACAGATAAGACCGGGTCATACTGCGGCCACGGCCTCTCCCTGTTGCCTTTTAAAATGGATAACAACCGTTGAAGAACTCTTTCTCCGCTTCATTGCTGGCGCTGAGCCTGTGTGCCGCCCCGCTGGCCGCGCAGGCCGCCGCCCCGCAACTGGCCTCGCAAATCGTCGACCAGTATGCCGAACATATTTTCTACAACAGCGGCGCCACCGGTATGGCGCTGGTGGTGATCGACGGTAACCAGGTGGTTAACCGCAGTTTTGGCGACACCAAACCCGGCAACAACCTGCGCCCGCGTCCGGACTCGCTGATCCGCATCGCCTCAATCACCAAGCTGATGACCAGTGAAGTGATGGTCAAGATGGCAGCGGAAGGCCGGGTCAAGCTCAACGATCCGCTGCGCAAATATGCCCCACAGGGTGCTTACGTACCGGCTTACAATGCTCGCCAACCGATCACTTTGCTGAACCTGGCAACCCACACCAGCGCCCTGCCGCGTGAGCAGCCGGGCAAGAAGCCGCCAAAAACGCCGGTATTTACCTGGCCGACCAAGGCACAGCGCTGGCAATGGCTGGAACATGCCAACGTCACGGTGCCACCGGGCGTGCGCGCCTCTTATTCCAACCTGGCGTACGACCTGCTGGCGGATGCACTGTCGCGGGCGGCGGGTAAACCTTACACCGCCCTGCTGAAGGAAAAAATCACCGCACCGCTCGGCATGGTCGACACCACTCTCACCCCAAGTGCCGAGCAGTGTTCACGCCTGATGGTGGCTTCCGCCGGCCCGAGCGCCTGCCGTGATACCACCGCCGCGGCCGGCAGCGGTGGCGTTTACTCCACCCCGCGCGACATGCAGCGCTGGATGCAACAGTTCCTCACCTCCAACGTCTCCGGCTCGCGTAAATCGACCGCTGCCAGTGAGCAAACCATGTACTTCCAGCGCAATGACCTGGTATCGCTAAAAGGCATGGACGTGCCGGGTGAAGCCAGTGCGCTGGGCCTGGGCTGGGTGTATATGGCACCGAACGGCGAACTGCCGGGGATTATTCAGAAAACCGGCGGCGGCGGCGGCTTTATTACCTATATGGCGATGATCCCGCAGAAAAACGTCGGGGTATTTGTGGTGGTGACCCGCTCGGAGCTGAGCAAGTTCACCAACATGAGCGATCCGGTGAACCGGCTGGTGAGTGATTTGGCGGCGAATAAAAGTTGATGTTAAAAATCAAACTATTGCACTGAATTTCATACCAGAAGCATGCACGACACGGGTAATCGTCTTTAAGGTAGGGTTTCCTTTGGGCGATAAGGTGCGATACAGCGTTTCTCTGGATATACCTGCCTTATCGGCAATAAACGCCATTCCACCATTGGCTTCAACAATGTGGCGTAATGCGATGAGGAACGCTGTTTCCCCCCCCTCTTCATCCAGCTCTTCTAATGCTGTTTTTAAATACGCGGCTGCAAAGGCCCGATCATTACGAATCATTTCAATGACAGACGCATCATGATCACGGGATTTCATATATTACCTCGACTGATAATCTCTCAAATAATCTTTACCCTATGGCTTTCAAGTTGCAGCTAGGCGCCCAGCTCGCTCATCCCCAGGCGCTTACTTCAGTAAGTAACTGGGGTGAGCGAGTGCAGGTAACAACGCTGCAGCTTGAAAGATAACGGGTAAATAGCTTTCTCAATATCTGCCTGTTGCTTACGATTGTCACCCCAGACAAACGCAACAACGTGACCTGAGCATAATAGACCCGATATCCTGGCCCTTGATTTATTTGAAGCACCTCACACCTTCATGGGGCGCAGCGGTGAACTGCGCCCCTATTATCTTCAGGCCAGAGCCAGCCTTTCGTGCATCACCGGATGGAAGTTGCGCTTGAAGTAGATCAGGCCGTTACCGGCCGCACTGACCACGATCTGGCGGATCTGCACCAGATACACCTGATGGGTGCCGATGCTTTGGATCTGCTCGATCTCCCCTTCCAGGCTGGCCAGCGTGTTACGCAATACCGGCTGCCCCAGTGCGCCACTCTGCCAGTCATCCAGACGGAAACGCTCTTCCATACTGACCTCGGTCATTCCGGCAAAGTGGCGTGCCATCAGCTCCTGCTCATGATTCAACACGTTGACGCACAGCCGTTGATTGGCCTGGAAAACCGGGTTCATCGCGCTGTTGCGGTTAATGCACACCAGCAGCGTCGGCGGCGTATCGGTCACCGAGCACACCGCGGTGGCGGTTATACCGCAGCGTCCCGCCGGGCCGTCGGTGGTGACGATATTCACCGCGGCAGACAGGCTGGCCATGGCGTCGCGAAACAGCAGACGGTGTTCATTTTCCTGAGACATACAAACCTCCTCGCGGATCACTTAAGCAGTTTATCCAACTGATTAATATCGTCATTGTTATGCAGATGCGGCACTTTCCAGCCGTGTTGGTCATAGTCGGACAGGCATTTGTCGACCATTTCCATCATCTTGCCCATGGTGCCGGATCCCTGCGCCTGACGCAGGCATTGCAGGCGGATCTCGTCCTGGCTGCCGGCGTAGTTGATCTCATACAGTTCGTGACGGCCGCCGAACTCACTGCCGATCGCATCCCACATCAGTTTGAGGATCTTGATGCGTTCGACGTGATCCATCCCGTTGGAGCCACGTACATAGCGGGACAGATATTTGTCGATTTCCGGGTTATTCATGTCACGCACGCTGGACGGCAGATAAATCAGGCCGCTGGTGACATTCTTTTCGATGATGTTCTTCACCTTGGCGTAGGCCATCGGCGCCATCACGCGATACGTCTGCAGCGCGGCGGAGTCCGGTAGATAGGCACCGTTTTCCCACTTGGTGGCCTCGGCGCACATCGCATCGGTCAGCGACCAGAACAGATTGCGCCAGGCCACCACTTCGCCGAGATCGGCCTGAACGCCACGGAACTCCAGCACGCCGGTACAGGCCAGGCTCTTTTGCAGCAGCGCGGTAATAAAGTCCATCTTCACCGCCAGACGAACACAGGCCTGCAGTGGGAACAAGCGGGCGAAACCGCCCTCGGTGCTCCAGCGGCGGCAGCGATCGAAATCGCGGTAGATCAGCACGTTTTCCCATGGGATCAGCACGTGATCCATAATCAGGATCGCATCGTTCTCATCAAAACGGCTCGAAAGCGGATAATCGAATGGCGATCCGGTGGCACCGGCGACCAGTTCATAGGAGGCGCGAGAGATCAACTTCACCCCTTCCGCGTCCATAGGTGCGACAAACATCAGCGCAAAGTCCGGGTTGTCGCCCATCACCTGAGCCGAGCCGAAGCCGATAAAGTTGTAGTGGGTCAGCGCCGAGTTGGTCGCGACCACCTTGGCACCGCTGACAATAATGCCGGCGTCGGTTTCCTTTTCCACCTGAATAAATACGTCTTTCACTTCGTTGACCGGCTTGTGGCGGTCGATCGGCGGGTTGACGATGGCGTGGTTAAAATACAGACCAGTTTCCTGAATGCGTTTGTACCAGTGGCGCGCGTTGTCGGCGAACTGGCCGTAAAACTCCGGGTTAGCACCCAACGCAGATCCGAAGGCCGCCTTGTAGTCCGGGGTGCGCCCCATCCAGCCGTAGCTCTGACGCGACCAGTCGGCGATGGCGTCACGCTGTTGACGCAACTCATCCGGGCTGCGGGCGTAGCGGAAGAATTTGTGGGTGTAGCCGCCGTTGCCGGTATCGGTGCCCCAGCACAGACTGTCCTGGCTAACCGGATCGTGCAACGCGTCGTACAGCTGGCCGACCGAGGCCGCTGCGTTGCGGAATGCCGGATGAGTGGTAACGTCCTTCACCCGCTCGCCATAGATATAAATTTCGCGGCCGTCCTGCAAACTCTTCAGGTATTCGTCACCGGCGAACGGGCGTTTGTTGTCAGCACGAAAGTCTTCAGGTTTCATTTAAGTCTTCCTCGTAATCGGTATTTTATGGGCCGTGGAGTCGGCCACTTGTTAAAATAATGTTTTCTTTTGGTTGCTTAATTGAAGCCCCCAACGCCGATTTCGAGAAGAGACTTTTGCGGCAATCGCCGGTACTTTTCAGGCAGCTTGGCCACTATCGCTGCAAACTGTGATCCAGCTTACGAAAGGGAGTGTTGTGCGGCGCGGTAGCTCGAGGGGGAACAGCCTTCCAGCCGATTGAAAAAGCGGGCGAAATAAGCCGGATCCTTAAAACCCAGGCTATAGGCGGTTTCATGCACCGTGCAGGCGCTAAACAGCAGCATACGTTTGGCTTCACGCAGCAAGCGATCGAATATCAGACGTTTGGGGGGCTGGTTGGCGAAACGCCGACACAGGTCATTGAGCCGTGACTCGGTGACGCCCAGCGCCTGGGCATAGTCCGGCACCGGCAGGTGATCGCGGAAACGCTCGTCCACCATCTTGTTAAAACGCTGGAATAATTTCAGCTCGCCACGTACTCCACTGGCGGCAGAGTCCTCCAGCGACGCATTGCGTAACAGCAGGGTAAACACCGCCTGCGCCAGCAGCGCCAGCGTTTGTTCGCGACCGGCTAGGCGCTGGCTGAATTCACGGCGGATCAGCGCCCAGTAATGGCTGAGCGCCGTCAGCTCTTGCGGCGCGTCCGCCATCGACAGGCAAATACCCGGCATGTCCAGCGCCAGGTTGCTGCCGGGGTACAGCCGTTCCAGCAGCGGCCAGATCAACTCCTGACGCACCGTCAGCACGTGGCCGTCACTGTCCGGCTCGGTGAAGAACGCATGCGGCACCGAGGGTGGCGTGAGGATAAACAGCGGTGCCTGCACCGAATAGTGCTGGCTGTCCAACTGTAGCTCAATCTTGCCGGTCTCCAGAAAATGCACCTGGAAGTAACGGTCGTGCCAGTGCACCTGCATATCGCGACCAAAAAAGGCCGCCAGCCCGGCAAAGGTTTCGTAATGCACTTCATCGGTGGCATAACGCGCATCGTACTCTTTGCAGATATCGATATTGGCGATAAAACCGGTACTTTTCTGCATCTATTGACCTCATTCCCCCGGTAAAGGGCGCAGCATGCCGCGCCCGCAAACTTTCCCCATTATGGCGTGGCCCGTGGCCGCGAGCCCTGCATCGGAATACGCCAGACGATCAGCGCCCCCACTATCAACAGTGCCGAAACAAAGTACAGCCCGGAGTTAAAGCTGCCGGTCAGATCCTTGAACCAGCCAATCAATAGCGGGCTGACCGCCGACCCTATATTGCCGGTGGCATTGATCACCGCGATCCCGATCGCCCGCGCCTCCAGGCTGATCGACTGATCCGGCGTGGTCCAGAAGATGGCCATGGCGGTGAATGAGCCCACTGAAGCCATCACGATCCCCAACAGTTGGATCATGCTGTGATCGGTCGCCGAGGCCAGCAGCCAACCGGCAGCAGCAAACAGATACGGCAGTGCGGTGTGGTGTTTTCGCTCCTGCAACCGATCCGAGCGTTTACTCCACCAGATCATCCCGGCGATGGTGCAGATCTGCGGGATCGCCGCCAAAATGCCGATCACAATGTTACTGCTGCCCTGGTTAAAACTCTGCAGGATCTGCGGCGTCCAGATGTTAATGGCGCTCAGGGTATTGGTCAGGCAGAAATAGGCCAGCGTGTACATCAACACGATCGGCGTGAAGATTTCCCGCCACAGGTTGCGCTGTTGCATCGCCCGATGACTGCCTGGCCCATTGGGCTGCACCAGTTGCAGCTTGTCGGCGTCCATCATGGCTTTCAGACTGGTTTTTTCTTCGTCGGTCAGCCACTTGGCCTTGGCCGGGGTATCGTCCAGGTAGAACCACACCACCACGCCCAACAGCACCGAAGGAATGCCCTCTATCAGGAACAGCCATTGCCAGCCCTTGAGGTTCATCAGCCCGTCCAGCGCCAGAATATAGCCGGACACCAGCGAGCCGATCGCCATGGTCACCGGCATGGCGATCATAAACAGCGCGTTGGCCCTGGCGCGGTAAAACGCCGGGAACCAGTAGGTGAGATAAACCAGAATACCCGGCAGGAAACCGGCCTCGGTAATGCCGACAATCATCCGCAGCACATACAGACTGGTTGGGCCGGTGGCAAACAGGGTGCAGGTTGAGGCGATGCCCCACAACACCATGATGGTGGCGATCCAGCGCCGCGCCCCGACGATCCCCAGCATGATATTGCTCGGAATACCGAAAATCACGTAGGTGACGTAGAACAGGGTCGCCGCCAGACCGAACATGGTCGAGCTGAGGCCGAGATCCTTGCCCATGGTTAGCCCGGCGAAACCGATATTGATGCGGTCGAGGAAAGAGAAAACAAACAGCACAAACAGGAAAATAATCAGTCGCCGAAATAACTTTTTAATCACCGATTGTTCGGTGGCGGTTAACGCTTTATGTTGCTGCGCCGGGTTGACCGGCGGCAGCGAATCGACGTTGCTCATGGTGTCTCCAGTAAGATTGCGTCCTGCAACCTAATAAACGCCCGGGGATTGCTCGGGAGGCTGTTGCTGCTTAAAGCGACCGGCCAGGGACTCCGCCGCCCGCGCCAACAGGGTGGTATCCACCCCTACCGCGACAAACAGCGCGCCGGACGCCAGATAATGCTGCGCCAGCTCAGGATTGGCGGTCAGAATACCCGGCGACTTGCCGGCAGCGCTGATGCGCGCAATGGCATCGTCGATGGTGCGTTGCACCTCCGGCTGTTGGGGATTGCCGGCATAACCCATGTCGGCACTGAGATCCGCCGGGCCGATAAACACCCCGTCGACGCCTGCCACCTGCAGGATTTCGTCCAGGTTTTTCACCGCCTCACGAGTTTCAATCTGCACCAATACGCACATCTGCGCGTCGGCCTGTTGCAGATAATCCGGTACCCTATTCCAGCGTGACGCACGCGCCAATGCACTGCCGACTCCGCGTATCCCATGCGGCGGATAACGGGTGGCACGCACCGCTTCACGCGCCTGCTCGGCGTTTTGAATCATTGGGATCAGCAGCGTCTGGGCACCGACGTCCAACAGTTGCTTGATCAGCACCGCGTCATTCCACGCCGGGCGAACCACCGGCTGGCTCGGATAAGGCGCGATCGCCTGCAACTGGCCCAGCACCGTTTGCACGTTGTTGGGCGCGTGCTCGCCGTCGATCAGCAGCCAGTCAAAGCCGGAGCCGGCCAACAGTTCTGCACTGTAGCTACTGCACAGCCCCAGCCACAGGCCGATCTGCGGGCGTTTTTCCTGCAGCGCCTGCTTGAAAGCGTTGGTTAACATTGTGTTCTCCTTGGTGTTTTCCCCTCACCCCGGCCCTCTCCCAAAGGAGAGGGGGTGGATCCAGTCTCATCCAACTCCATCGATCCCCTCTCCCTCTGGGAGAGGGTTAGGGTGAGGGGGGAAATCAAACAAACCGACAGCTAATGCAGCCCATCGGGCCGTAATCAGCATGGAAGGTATCGCCGCGTCGTGCAGCCACCGGCCGGGTAAAGGAGCCGCCAAGGATCACCTGTCCGGCTTCCAGCTCCACGTCATACGGGAACAGCTTGTTGGCCAGCCAGGCCACGCCGTTAGCCGGGTGGTTCAACACCGCCGCCGCCACGCCAGATTCTTCGATCACACCGTTTCGATATAGCAGCGCACTGATCCAACGCAGATCCAACGCATCCGGTTTAATCGGCCGGCCGCCCATCACCACACCGGCATTGGCGGCGTTATCGGAGATAGTGTCGAACACCTTGCGCGGGCGCTGAGTTTCCGGATCGACGTTATGGCTGCGCGCATCGATGATCTCCAGTGCCGGAATGATGTAATCGGTGGCGTTGTAGACGTCGAACAGCGTGCAGTTCGGTCCGCGCAGCGGCTTGGCCAGCACAAATGCCAGTTCAACCTCGACGCGCGGCACGATAAAGCGATCGATCGGAATATCGCTGCCGTCGTTGAAAAACATATCGTCCAGCAGCGCGCCAAAATCCGGCTCGGTGATTTGCGAACTGACCTGCATGGCGCGTGACGTCAGGCCGATTTTATGGCCCTTCAAGGTGCGGCCTTCGGCGATTTTCAGCGCGACCCACTGCCGCTGAATGGCGTAAGCGTCTTCGATGGTGATCTCGGGATGATCCAGCGACAGCGCACGGATCTGCTCGCGGTTCTGCTCCGCCTGATGCAAGCGCTGCACGGCACGGCTCACCAGTTCTTTATTCAACATGGACGGCCCCTTACTCTTTCCGAAATAGCGCGTGGACATTGTTTTGCTTGTAGTTCAGCACCGGATGCAGCTCTTCCATGGCGAACGAAAGTGCCAGAAAGCGGTTGGCCATCAGTTCGGCGAAGTGCTCGGTGATCAGGGTGAACAGCATCGCCCCCACCTGCTCACGGCTTTCCAGACTGCGGCCATGGCCGATCTTCAATGTCATATGCACAAAAGCGTAGTCCCGCTGGCCGTCGGCCATCTGCCAGGTATCGAGCCAGATGGCACGGCTGCGCACCCCGGCCAGTGGGAAAATACCGGTGTCCGCCAGTGCCTGATTGACCTTGGCGAACAGCGCGGGCAAATCCGCCTCACGGCGGATGTTGTCGGTACATTCAGCGTAAAAATGGGGCATTGAGACTCCTCAGGCTTCAGCCGGCAGCGGGAAGATGGCATTGACTTGCCCAGTGCCGGAACTGGCAAACAGCGGGGTAACAAACTCCACCTTGCCGTCATATTTGTCCCAGCCCAGCAGGCCGAGCAGCATCACGGTGTCATGCATGTTGCCCTCGCCGTAGCAGTAGTCGGCGTACTCCGGCAGCATTTCGCAAAACTCGCGGAAGCGCCCTTCCTCCCACAGCTTGACCACCCGTTCGTCCATCTGCTGGTCAAACTGGCGGGTATAGCTGTTCATGCCTTCTTCGGCACGCTGGTCGTCGATAAAGCGGTGTGAAAGCGAACCGCTGGCCAATACCGCCACCGTGCCGTCGTATTTCTCAATCGCGGTTTTGATCGCCTCACCCAGCCGACGGCTGTCGGCAAAGTCATGTACGGTGCAAAACGCCGAAATCGAGATCACTTTGAAATGCTTGTCGCTATTCATGTATCGCATCGGCACCAGCGTGCCGTACTCCAGCTTCAGACTAGGGATCTCATGCGCTTTGGCGCGAACCCCGAGTTTGCAGGCTTCAGCGGCAATCAACTGACCCAGTGCCGGGTTGCCTTCGTATTCGTAGGTCATGTCGCGGATAAAGTGCGGCAGTTCATTACTGGTATACAACCCTTCGAAATGCGGGCTGCAGTTGATGTGATAGGCGCTGTTCACCAGCCAGTGGGTGTCGAACACAATAATGGTGTCGACGCCCATTTCACGGCAGCGCGCGCTGATCTCTTTGTGACCGTCGATCGCCGCCTGGCGGCAACCGTGGTTTTTTCCTGGCATTTCCGACAGATACATCGATGGAACATGCGTAATCTTGGCGGCCAAAGCTAACTTACCCATACAACCTCACATGAAACAAAAATGATTCCGTGAAACAGTGCCGGGACGAACTTAAACGCCCCAGCGTGGGATCGGGTGATCACCCATGGAAATACACACGTTCTTCATCTCGGCGAACACTTCGAAGCTGTATTCCCCGCCTTCACGGCCGGTGCCAGACGATTTCACGCCGCCAAAGGGCTGGCGCAGATCGCGTACGTTTTGGGTGTTGACGAAAACCATGCCCGCTTCAATATTGCGGGCCAGACGCAGCACCTTGCTCACATCCTGCGTCCAGATATACGACGCCAGGCCGTACTCCACGTCGTTGGCCATGCGCAGGCCGTCTTCTTCTGATTTGAACGGCAGCAGGCAGGCCACCGGCCCGAAAATCTCCTCCTGCGCAATGCGCATCCGGTTGTCGACATCCGCCAGCACCGTCGGGCGCAGGAAGTTGCCGTGGCTCAGACCGGCCGGTTTATCCGGGCCGCCCGCCAGCAGGGTTGCCCCTTCTTCGATGCCAAGGCGGATATAGCCGGAAACTTTTTCCCAGTGCTGCGGGCTGATCAAGGCCCCAACCTGAGTGTTGGGATCCTGTGGATCCCCCACCCTCAGGCGGTTGGCGCGCTCGGCGAAGCGTTTGACGAATTCCGGGTAGATGCTCTCCTGAATAAAGATGCGCGACCCGGCGGTGCAGCGTTCACCGTTGATCGAGAAAATGGTGAACAACGCGGCATCCAGCGCGCGTTCGATGTCGGCATCCTCAAAAATCAGCACCGGCGATTTGCCGCCCAGTTCCATGGAAAACTTCTTCAGCCCGGCACTTTCAATAATCCGGCGACCGGTAGCGGTACCGCCGGTAAAGGACACGGCGCGCACGTCTTTATGGCGCACCAGCGCATCACCGGCAGTCGCGCCGTAACCCTGCACCACGTTGAGCACTCCGGCCGGAATGCCGGCTTCCAGCGCCAGTTCGCCCAGACGATCGGCGGTCAACGGCGACAGCTCGGACATTTTCAGCACCGCGGTGTTGCCCAGCGCCAGGCAGGGCGCGGTTTTCCAGGTGGCGGTCATGAATGGTACGTTCCACGGCGACACCAGCGCACACACCCCGACCGGCTGGATCAGCGTGTAGTTGAGCATCTTGTCGTCCACCGGGTAGGTGCGGCCATTCATCTGCTGACAGATCTCGGCGAAGAACTCAAAGTTGTGTGAGGCACGCGGGATCAGCACGTTTTTGGTTTGGTGGATCGGCAAGCCGGTATCGGCGGTTTCCATCTCGGCGATTTGCGGTACGTTCTCGTCAATCAGTTCGCCCAGGCGACGCATCAGACGCGCACGCTCTTTCATTGGCGTATTGGCCCATTTCGGGAAAGCCGCCTTGGCGGCAGCCACCGCCTGGTCGATTTCCAGCTGTCCGCCGGACGCCACTTCCGCCAGCACCTCGCCGTTGGCCGGGTTGGTGGTGGTGAAGTACTCTTTGCTGGCTACGTTTTTACCGTTAATCCAATGGTTGATGGTTTTCATCGCAGGCTTTCCTCGTAATCTTTTTCACTGATGATGTGGTTAACCAGACGGCCAATGCCCTCGATCTCCACCACCACTTCGTCACCCGGCTGCACGTCGGCCAAACCTTTCGGCGTGCCGGTGGCGATCATGTCGCCCGGCTGCAGCGTCATAAATTCGCTCAGGTAACTGATCAAATAGGGGATATCAAAAATCATGTCGCCGGTGCTGCCACGCTGGCGCAGCTCTCCGTTGACGTAAGTGCTGAGCGCCAGACGGTGCGGATCGGCGATATCATCGCGATCGACGATATACGGCCCAATCGGCGTCAGGGTGTCGCGGCTTTTCACCCGCAGGTTCGGACGGTAATAGTTTTCCAGATAGTCGCGGATGGCGTAGTCGTTACACAGGGTATAACCCGCCACGTAGTCCATGGCATTCTCACGGCTAACGTTGCGTGCCGTTTTGCCGATCACCGCCACCAGCTCGGCTTCGTAGTGCATATACTCGACGTCGGCCGGGCGCACCGATACCTGACGGTGGCCGGTCAGGGTGTTGGGGGCCTTCAGGAACACCAGGGGTTCTTCCGGCGCCTTGAATTCCAGCTCGCTGGCATGGTCGGCATAGTTCAGGCCCAGGGCAAACACCGTGCCCTGCGCCGGGGGCAGCCACTCGACTTCCAGTTCATTGAGCACGCTGCCATCAGGCAGGGTGACGCGCAGTTGCTGGTCAACGCTGACGTTAAATATTTGGCCGTGATGGCGAATACGGGCGTGTTTCATGATGCTTCTCCTGCCTGCGTCACACGGTTGGTCAGGGTCGGCAGACCGGCGGCGCGTACCGTCACTTCGTCCCCCGGTTTGATCTCCACCCGCTGGTGCGGCGTGCCGATCAGCACCGCGTCGCCCGGCTGCAGGGTAATAAAATCGCTAATGGCGGCGATCAGTTCCGGCACCGAACGTACCAAATCGGCCGTCGACCAGCGGTCCTGCTCCACGCCGTTGATTTCGGTGATAATTTCCAGCCTGTCGCTGGTTGCCAATTGGCCGATCTCCCCCAGCGGACAAAAACCGTCGCGGCATTTCGCTTTGATCGCCGGGCGGTAAAAGCTGCTTTCCGGCAGGCTGACATCATTGGCCAGCGCATAACCGGCCAGATAGTCGGCTACCCGCGCAGCTGGCACCTTGCGGGCGGTGTTGCCGATAACCACCGCCAGCGTTGCGCCGCTTTGTACTTGCTCACCGGCAGGAAACGGGATCGCCCCGCCGTTGGCCAGGTGGGTATTGCGGGGTTTGATAAACCACACCGGGGTCTTCGGCGGGGTTTTATAAGGTGGCTGATGAAACGCCTGATCCCAGGCATCCATCTGGCTGCGGTGATTCAACGCGACGGAAAAAACGGTGCCTTTCATGCAAACTCCTTTCAATGACAGAACATGACAACCGGCATTCATTAATATGTTAATGATTACTTTTATACGCTGTTCGACTTTTACGCAACGCGGGTGGATTGATTTGTGATCGCGCTAACAAAATATTCACAAACCACAAACATTAGCGTGATTATTCAACGTATTAATCATTTTCAGGCGATTTTTCCACCCAATATGACGTTTTCGCTTTATCCGTCGGGGTAAACCTGGCTACTATTAAGTTATTAATAAATCCAGACTGCACCGGGCATTGCCTGCGAGCGGTAGCGGAATAACGAACACCTTGATAGCTAAGGCCAAATCTATGCATGAATCCTTGACCATTGCCCTGCTGCAGGCGCGTGAAACCGCCATGGGGTTTTTCCGCCCGATCCTGAAAAGCCATAATCTGACCGAGCAGCAGTGGCGCATCATTCGCGTGTTGGCCAACAGCCGTTCAATTGAGTTCCACGAGTTGGCGGCAGAAACCTGCATTCTGCGCCCCAGCCTGACCGGCATTTTGTCGCGCATGGAGCGCGACAAGCTGATCTTCCGCCTGAAGCCGGTTAACGATCAGCGCAAGCTGTATGTGTCGCTGACCCAGCAGGGCCAGGAGTTATATGATGTGGCACGCCATCAGATAGAAAAGGGTTACGCCGAGATTGAGGCCGCGTTTTCGCAGCAGAAGATGGGCCAACTGATGACCTTGCTGGACGAACTGATCCGGCTGGGCGACCAACTGCCCGCCAACGTGACTGCCCACCCAACAAAAAAGCTTTAGGGGCGCTGCCTGCTGCGCCCGTATAAATCGGGACGAACCTGTTCGTCCCCTACGGATGAGCCTCGGGGAGTAATGCGCCGCCGTCCACCACCAGCGTTTGTCCGGTAATATAGGCCGCCGCCGGAGAGGCGAGAAACACCATCGCCGCCGCGATGTCTTCCGGCTCCCCCAGCCGCCCGAGGGGCACCGCTGCGGCAATCGCCTGATTGACCTCTGCGCCCCCCAGATTGGCCATGGCCGGCGTGCGGATCATCCCCGGCTCCACACCATTGACCCGAATACCCGCCGCCGCCAGCTCCAGCGCCGCCGCGCGAATAAAACCGTTCACCCCGGCTTTGGAGGCGGCATAGTGTGCCAGCCCGGGATAAGCCACCCGTGGCCCGGTCACCGACGAAGTCACCAAAATGCAGCCGCCTCCCTGGCGTTGCATCCATACCTGCGCCGCCTGTGCCAGAAAAAACGGCGCCATCAGATTGACGCTCAGCGTGCGTTGCAGCAGCACCGCGTCAATTTCGGCAAAGGGGGTCAACGGGAAGTAGGCCGCGTTGTGAACCACCACATCCAGCCGCTGATGTTGCTGTCCCACCGCCGCCACCAGTTCGGCTATTTGCCCTGGGTCGGCCAGGTCGCAGGCCATCGCCTGCACCCGCCATCCCTGCTGCTGTAGCGTCTCGGCGGCATCCTGCGCCTTCTGCAGTTGCAGATCCGCCATCACCACCGTCGCCCCCAGCCGGGCAAAGGCGCTGACAATCGCCAGCCCAATGCCCTGCGCGCCGCCGGTCACCAGCACCACCTGGCCGCTAAAGGCATCCGCCGCATAAGTTGTCTTCATCGGCCTATACCCGTGGATGACGAGTGGTGTTTAGCACCTGCGCATGGGCTCCCACGGCAAAATTGCTCAGCGCACTGAAATCGCTGCCCTGATAACCGAGGATCTTGCCGTCAGTGCGCATGCCCTGCAGATCGATCATCACCACGCCCAGCGTCGGCACGATCTTCTCGCGCCACACGAACAGGTAAAGTTTTTCGGCCACCTTCACGTAGTGACAACGATCGACATCCGCCAACCCTTTCTCCACCCCGTCCAGACACTGCCAGGCGTAGAAATTGTCGTTCAGGTAGATATGTTCGTAACGTTCGGTCGGGCTGTAGGTGTACATATTGCGCATGCCGATTAACTCATCGGTGAAGTGCGGTGGCGCCACGGTCGCATCATCCAGCGTGCCAAAGCGGAACTCCGCATTGACCGCCGTCAGCGGCAACCCTTGTTCTACCCGGCTGAAGGCGTCCAGACGGGTTTGCTGCTCGTCCGGCAACTGGCCGTAGACCGCGGTGAAATTGCCCTGATTGCGATCGCACACCAGCGTAATACTGGCGTTATCCTGCCCAGGATCGAGAAAATCAATAAACAGAATGCCGGGACGAATGCTGGTGGCGCGATAAGCGATGCCCCGATACTCGCCCCAGCTCAGCGTCTGCTGATCGACGAAATGACAGCTCAGCGTTTCCCCGTCGGCAAAGCGCAATGCCAGCGTGGTGCCGCTCAGGCCATGCTGCTGTTCCAGCGTATTGCTGTGCGGCGCAAAGCCTTCCGCCAGTGCGCCAACCTGAATGAATATCGCTTCTGAACTCATTTGATGCTCCTTAAAGGGAAGTAAATGCCAAAGTCGGCACGTCGACAATGGTTGAGCCGCCGTCGGCCACCAGCGCCGCGCCGGTTATAATTGACGCCTCTGCCGAACAGAGAAAACGGCAGATGCCGGCGATTTCCTCGGCACTGGCCGGGCGGCGTAACGGCACGTCGCGGCACACCCGCAGGTAGGCTTGTTCCAGCGTCAGCTGGTGCGCGGCCATCAACGGCTGCATCTCTTCATCCGCCATCGGCGTCGTCACCCAACCAGGGCACACCGCGTTGGCGCGCACCCCCAGCGGGCCGTAATCGCGGGCGATGGATCGCATCAGCCCGATCAGCGCATGTTTGGCTGTCACATAGCCGCAGACTTCCGGCCCGGCGGCCAGTGAGGCAATAGAGGCGACAAACAGCAGGTTGCCGCCGCTTTTCACCAGTTCCGGCAGGCAGGCACGGGCGCTGGCAAAAGCGCTGTTGAGATTGCTGTCCAGCGCCTGGCGCCAGGCATCGTCACCGATCTCGGTAATGCGCCCCACCCCCATGCCGCCGGCGCAACCGATCAGACAGTCGATGCGCCCGGCCTGCTGCAAAATGGCCGGCAGCAACAGGCTTTGCCAACACTCCCCGCTGGCGGCGTCACCGACCAACGCCTGAGCGCCAATCTCATCGGCCAGTGCGGCCAGCGGTTCACGGCGGCGGCCGATGATAAACACCCGATCGCCATGGGCTGCCAATAACCGGGCGCAGGCGGCCCCAACGCCGGTGCCGCCACCGGTAATCACCACCACTCTACTCATCGATTTTCTCCATCAATTGGCCGATCATCAGCAAGCTGCTGAGCAGCAACCGCCGTTGCTCCGGCTCCAGCCGCAGATAGCGACGAGCGGCGGGCAAACGGCTGACCACTTCCGATGCGGCAAAATGTTCGATCTCCAGCCGCCAGCGACCGGCAACCACCGTCAGTTGAATACGGCGAAAATCAAGTTGCTCCAGCGTTTGGCCGATCTGCGGATAACGCTGCAGGGCGGCGATCACCCGTTGCGCCGTTGCGTCATTCCGGCTGGCGCGATAAACCACGCCGCTTCGCCGTAGCCATCCCCCGGCGGTAATACGCAGCGTCAGCGGCTCTGTCAGCCTGCAGTCCCCCTGCCGTTGAAAACGCTGGCTGACGATATGTGCCATAAACAGCGCGCTAACCTGTTCGCTGATGTCGACAACCGGCCCCTGTGGCAACATCAGCCGCAGCAGGCACGGCGCAACGCGCTCGCAGGCGTAGGGCTGCAGATTGTTCGCCAGGCGGCTGAGGGTCACCCCCGGCTGATAGCCTGTCGGCGTTCGCTGCCACAGGCGGTTAAGTGAGGGAAGTAAGCCGATCAAACTGCGCCTCCTCGTTTTCTGCCTTGGCAAAAGCGGTTTCCAGCACCTGCTCAACCGGCACCGGTTTGAACGGGTTGACCTTCTGCACGCACAGGGTCCAAAACAGCGCGTAAGCGGCTGTCAGGCCAATCATGATGCTGAAAGGGATATACACCGCGCGCGGGTTCATGCCTGGCGGAGTGATATAGATAATCGCCAGCACGATACCGACGCTGGAGACGATTTGCGGCAGCGGGAACCAGGGCGATTTGTAGGCACGCGGCAGATCCGGACGGCGGATGCGCAGGATCACCACCGAACAGGTCACCAGCAGATAGGCCACGCCCCAGGCGCACACCGCCGCCAGCACCAGCGGAATAATACGGTCGAGGTTGCCCTGGATGGCAAAAGCGTGCACGCAGGGGATCAATACCGCCACCAGGATCCCCACCACCGGGGTTTTAAAACGCGGATGCAGATAAGCGAAAATGCGCGGCAGCGCGCCATCCAGCGCCATCCCGTAGAGAATACGCGGCACCGCCGCCATCAGCGTATTGATGGTCGCTGCCCCGGCCAGCAGCAGCCCGATGCCCAGCCAGTATTTGCCGAATTCCCCCATCACCTGGCCGGCAAAGGCCGGAATGGCCATCGGCGTGTCCAGCAGATGGACGCCATTGGCGGCATCCACCAGCACGTTTTCCACCTGGTGGCTGAGCGCTGCGCCGTATAACGCCATGCAAACCGCCACGCCGCACAACCCCAGCGACATGGCTCGCGGGATCACACTGGCCGAGCGTTTGATCTCCGGTGCCATCGGCGTAACCAGTTCGCAGCCGACGAACATAAACATCGCCATGCCGATCAGGCTGAACACCGCGAACGGATCGTTCAGGCTCAGCGTGCTGCCGAACCAGCCTTCCAGCGGTACCGCATGCGGTGAAAGCAATCCGGCAATGCCGAAGATCACCAGCGTGCTCCACATGGCGAAGGTCAGCACGATTTCCGCCTTACCGAACGCCTCAATGCCGAAGGCGTTGAGGATGCCGAACACCACCACCAGCCCAACCCCGACCATCCAGGAGGCATTGTGAGTTTCCATCAGGGTGTTGAGGTGCTCGAAATTCACCAGCGCCATGATGCCGGAGAGAATGGTTTCGGCGGTACCGGCAAAGATGTGCACGATCAGGTAAGCCGACAGTGCGCCGGTAATGGCAAAAAAGCGTCCCATGCCGCAGGCGATATAGTCATACACCGAGCCGGAAGTCGGCAGTATCGCCGCCGCCTCGGAGAAGGTGGTGAGCTGGGCCTGCATCATGATAAAGGCGATCAGCATCGCCAGCGCGAAGGTATCACCGCCGATACCGAAACCGCTGGTGACGGTGAGGATCACCGGACTGGCCATAATCACCCCGACCGAACTGGCCAGCGTGGTAGGGAATCCGACCTTGCCCCGCTCAAGATGGGCGTGAAGCCGCGACGACAGGTTCATGGGTATTTCCTCTTATAGTTTTATCGTTTTGCCCTGATGTTGCATTTGCAGGTGTAACGTCGCCAGTGGCGGCAATATCACTATAGAGAGGAAAAGAAAATGCTGACTATCGTCCTTAAGAACGAGGCCGAGCCATAGCTTTTTCGTCTTACCCTGGTCGCCCGGCCAACCGTTATGGTTTTAACCGGATCGAAGCGGTTTTTACCGGGGAATAAGAGAGGTTGCGTTTGTCTATCGTTCTTAGGAACGAGACGCCGATGGCGGCTAAACGGGGGTGATAAAAGGACGATTCGTGGTGGGGACGTCACTCTAAATGGGAAATCGCTGTAAATTCAGCGGGAAGGACACAGCACACTCGTTAATATATTAATGAAATATGGGCACCCAATGACCACCTGGGACTTCAACCACCGGCCGTCACCTTGTTATTTATGTATTTTATTGCAATCCGGCTCACGTTGTTAATATGTTTTTATTGTGTTGCGAAATTGCTACAACTATGCTTGTATCGTTCATATATTGACCGCGGCAGTTCTCCAGTCTGAATGATAAAAGGAGGAAATGAATCATGCACACTACACCATCCGATGCCTTTATCACTAGCTGCCTGAACACCATTGCGCACCTGATCCCGGTATCCGCCGGGGTATTTTATTTGGTGAACTCGGATCTGCGGCCAGACCATTATATTTTGCATGACATTTCCGATAAAACCCATCAGCAGTATTTGAACCATTTCCAGCAGATTGACCCGCTTAAACCGGCCAACTTCCACCAGCAGGATATCAATATGGTCGGGATGAGCCCGGCGGCAATCAACAATAACCGCCATTATTATCATGACTTTATGCTGCCCAATAATATGCGCGATATGACGGAGATATTTATCCGCCAGCGTAAGCGCATTGTCGCCGGGGTGTCTTTGATTCGCGATACGCCGTTTACCGAACTCGAACGCGGTCGCCTGCGGGCGGTGATGCCGCTGATAGAACTGGCGACCCGCGATCTGTTGCCCGGCGGGGAGGCCCAATTGCTGACCGCCAAGGAGCAAGAGATCGTCAATATGGTGCGCGAAGGGGCCAGTAATAAACGCATAGCACTGAAATTGGGTATTTCCCTTTCCACAGTAAAAACCCATATGCGTAATATTTTTGCCAAAACCGAAGTCGTCAATCGCACCGAATTGGTCGCCAGCAGCTTTATTGCGCACGGTTAATAAATTAAGCCATAGCAATGGCTTATAACCGATAAATTAAACGCGTTAATTATTCGCCATTCATTAATGGCGCGGTTTCCGCCTGCCCAAAATAGGGTACCGCGGATATATCTGACCCAGACTTGCCCGGTGGAGATAATTTTTATGTCCAGTGATTCTGTTTCCGTACCCGCAGCCGGGGCGGCCCTCCCCTGCCCGCCGCGGCTGTTGACCGCCATTATTATCTTTGCCGCCATTGCGCCTGGCATCCTGATGACCGCACCGGCGGTAGCGGCACAACTGGCCAGCCAGTGGCAGCTGACCCCGGCGCAAGTCGGCCACCTGTTTTCAACCGAACTGGGGGCGATGAGCCTGGCCACGCTGCCCGCCTGGTGGTGGATTGGTCGCGTTAACTGGCGCCGGGTGGCAGCGCTGGCGGCAGGGATGTTTATCGCCGGTAACCTGGCCTCGGCTTGGGTCAACGATTTCAGCCTGCTGCTGGGGTTGCGCTTTGTCGCTTCGCTGGCGGGCGGCACCTTGATGATCCTGTGCATCACCTGCGCCGCCGGCACCGCCAACCCCAGCCGGGTCTATGCCCTGTGGGTACTGGGCCAACTGGTGCTGGGAACGATCGGGCTGCTGGTCCTGCCTGCATTGTTTGCCCATTTTGGCCTGATGGCGGTCTATCTGATCCTGGCGGCTATCATGCTGTGCTGCCTGCCGCTGATCGCTGCCTTCCCCAGCGGGTTTCACCCGGTGCCATCCGCCGCCCATCACGCTACAACCCCCTGGCTGCGTAAAGCCTTCGCCGTGCTGGCGGTACTGACTTTTTACATCAGCCTGAGCGCGGTCTGGACCTTTATCGGCAGCATCGCTGCCGCTGCCGGCCTTTCGCCGGTCAATAGCGGACAGATACTGGCCACGGCCACGCTGTTCGGCATCGCCGGTGCCGGAGGTGCGGCGTTAATCCGGGTGCGACACGCGGGTAATCGACTGATTTGGCTGAGCTATGGCTTGTTGATCGCCGGCATCGCGCTGCTGACTCGTGAGCCCCTGCTGCTGCGCTTTGCGGTGGCCGCCGTGTTGTTCAAATTCACCTGGACCTTTGTACTGCCGTTTATTCTGGCTCGCGTCGCCGGGCTGGATAACAACGGCAAGTTGATGAACAGCATCAATCTGGTGATTGGCGGTGGGATGGCGATTGGCCCGACGCTGGCCGGTTATCTGATTGAATCTTTCGGCGGTTTCGACGCACTGCTGGCCGGTGCGCTGGGCTGCTCCTTGCTGTCGTTACTGTTGATTTTGTTGGCTTCACCGCGCGCACGCCGCGCCGTTTAACAGGAGTAAAAAGGTGAAAAGAAAAACCGGTTTCTTGTTTGATGAACGCTGCTTCTGGCACAGCACCGGCCTGCACGCCACCACACTGCCGGTCGGCGGCTGGGTGCAACCGCCTTCGGGGGCCGGCCATGCCGAGTCACCGGAGACCAAACGGAGGATGAAGAACCTGATGGACGTGTCCGGCCTGTCGCGCCAGCTCACACTGCTGAGCGCCGAGCTGGCGACCGATGAAGACCTGCTGCGCATTCACCCGGCCGACTATCTGCAACGTTTCAAACAGTTAAGCGACAACGGCGGCGGTATGCTGGGAGAGGAAGCCCCGCTGGGGCCGGGCAGTTATGAAATCGCCAAACTGTCCGCCGGGTTGGCCTGCGCCGCCGTCGAAGCGGTACTGCAGGGCGAACTGGAAAACGCCTATGCGCTGTCGCGCCCACCCGGCCACCACTGCCTGCCGGACCAGTCGATGGGCTTTTGCTTTTTGGCCAATATCCCGATCGCCATCGAACGAGCCAAGGCTAAATACGGCCTGGGCAAAGTCGCGGTGCTCGACTGGGACGTACATCACGGCAATGGTACCCAGCATATCTACTGGCAGCGGGACGACGTGTTGACGCTGTCGCTGCATCAGGACGGGTGCTTCCCCGCCGGGTATTCCGGTGAACAAGACCGTGGTGCCGGAGCGGGTGAAGGCCATAACATCAATATTCCGCTGCTGGCCGGTGCCGGTGACGACGGCTACCTGTATGCGATGCGCCAAATCGTTATCCCGGCGCTGGAGCAATTCCAGCCGGAACTGATCATTGTCGCCTGTGGCTACGATGCCAACGCCATCGATCCCTTGGCACGCATGCAGTTGCACAGCGACAGTTTTCGCAGCATGACGGCTTTGGTGCAGGACGCCGCCGATCGTCTGTGCAACGGCAAACTGGTGATGGTACACGAAGGGGGGTACGCCGAATCCTACGTGCCGTTCTGCGGCCTGGCGGTGATGGAGCAGCTCAGCGGCATCCGCACCGAAGTGCAGGATCCGCTGCTGGCCTTTATCCAGCAACAGCAGCCACGCGAGGCCTTTAATCAGTTCCAGCGTCAGGCTATCGACCGGCTGGCACAACAATTCAAACTGTAATTTCTCTTCGGGGCACAGCACGTTGTGCCCCTTGGCAATTCTGGCTTTGCCGCTACGCTGAATATGACCCTTCCGATGAGAACAATGATATGTCTGAACAAAAAATCAGCTTTATCAAAGGCAGCCAGGGCGATATCGCAGTGCATGACTGGGGCCATGACCAGCCGCGCTTTCTGGCGCTATTGGTGCACGGTTACGGCGAACATCTGGGCCGCTATCAGTACGTGGCGCGCACCTTAGAGGCGCAGGGCGCACGGGTATTCGGCCCCGACCATCTCGGCCATGGATTGTCACAGGGTGAACGCGTATTGATTGAGGATTATGATGCTGTAGTCGACGACGTTCACCGCACAGTTGAGCATTTTAAGGCATTGCACCCTGATCTGCCGCTGGTGGTCATAGGCCATTCCATGGGCGGCATGATCGCCACCCGTTACGTTCAGCGTTATGGCGATAACCTGCGTGCGCTGGTGCTGTCAGGCCCGTTGATCGGCGAAAGAACCCAGATCTCCGATCTGCTGGCGTTACCGAAGATCCCCGATGAGCCGCTAGATACCGCCACCCTGTCGCGCGATCCGGCGGTCGGCATTGCCTATCAGGCCGATCCGCTGGTGTGGCATGGGCCATTCAAACGCCCAACATTGCACGCCATCCAGCAGATGCAGGCCAAAATCAACGCCGGGCCAGGCTTTGGCACATTGCCCACGCTGTGGATACACGGCGAGGACGACCGGCTGGTGCTAATGGCACAATCACAAACCGCCATTAACCTGCTGAAGGGTAAAGATTTTGAAGTCATGATCAATCCGGGCGGACGGCATGAAAGCTTTAACGAGACCAACAAGGATCAGATATTAAGGCGGATCGGCGATTTTATTGAGCGGGTGCTGGGCTAGCGAGTCCCCCTTTCCCGGCGGAAAGGGGGAAGTTCGGCATCAGCCTTCGACAATCGCCAGATAGTGTTTCACAAAGCGATCGGAGGTAATCTCCCAGCGCACCGGGGTCCCCTTTTCGACAAACCATGAGTCACCGGCCTGATACTTTACGGATTGACCGGTGTTCTCGTCGGTCAGGGTCGCCGTGCCTTCCCACACCGTGGCATGTTCGGCGAACGGATACTCCATCACGAAGATGCCACGGGTGCAGCTAAAGATACCGCAGCTCAGGTTGTCGGTCGCCTCCCCAAAAATGCCCGCCACGCCGACGTTCGGCTCACCGGCGATCACGGTGGCACCCAGGTTGCTGACGCTGCCAATGTCCAGCAGTTCAGGCAGCGGTTGTTTAAGCAGTAATGGTTTCATTTCTCTCTCCTGTGATAACAATTAACGGCGGCCTTTCCAGTAGCCGGATGTCTGGTGCCACACCTTGCCGGCGGTGGTCATCACCCGCCGCAGTTTGTCCTTGCCGAAGATATTGACGTGTGGGATCGAACTCATCAGATCGTATCGATCGGATCCTTCACTCATGCCCTCCGCCAACACCTTGCAAACGATATGGCTCGGGGTTACGCCAAAGCCGGAATAACCCTGCACGTAGAACACGTTGTCGTGCTGCGGCAAAGTCCCGATCTGCGGGAACAGGTTGGCGCTGCAACACAGCGGCCCGCCCCAGGCCAGGTCAATTTTGACGTCGTGCAGATAGGGGAACACCTTCAGCATCAGGTTACGGTTCCAGGCTTTGAGATCCGCCGGAATGTATTCGATCAATCGGGTAGCGCTGCCGAACAGCAGGCGGTTTTCGTTGGTCACCCGGTAATAGTCGATCACCGGACGGATGTCGCTGTAAGCCCCGCGGATCGGGCTGATCTGGCGGATCAGCTCGTCAGACAGAGGTTCGGTCGCCAGTTGGAAGGCATAGGTATTGATGGTTTTGTTGTAGATGAACGGCTCCATGCCGTTGAGAAAACCGTTACACGCCCACAGCATCTTGTTGGCCCGCACTGAGCCCATGGCGGTGCGCACCTTGATGCGCTGGCCATACTCCACGTCAATCACACTGCTGTTTTCGAAGATCTTCACGCCGTAACCACTCAGCGCCTGGGCCTCGCCCAGTAGCAGATTGAGCGAATGCACGTGGCCGCCGCCCATGTGTTTCAATGCACAGGTGTAGGCGTCCGATCCCACCACCTGCTTCACCTCAGCGCCGGTATAGAGTTCAATTTCTTCATCCGGCGAGACCGCCTTGAATTCCTTCAGCCAACTGCGCAAGGTTTTCTCCTGGCGCGCATTGCTGCCGAGGTAGCCGTAGCCAAAGCAGAAATCGGCATCGATTTGGTATTTTTTTATCCGTTCGCGAATGATCCCGGCGCCGAGATTGCTGATTTTAAAGATGGTTTCCAGCCCGGCCGGGCCGACGTGACGTTTGATTTTCTCCAGATCGTGGCCGATGCCGGCCATCACCTGCCCGCCATTGCGTCCGGTGCCGCCGTAACCCAAATGGCGGCCTTCCAGAATAGCGATATTGGTGATACCCCGCTCCGCCAACTCCAGCGCGGTATTGATGCCGGAGAAACCACCGCCGATGATCACCACGTCAACGTCCAGATCCTCTTCCAGCGTCGGGAAGCGCAGATCGTACTTTTTGGTTGCTGCGTAATAGGTTAAGGATTCGATATTATTATTCACTGCCGCACTCCCGATGACCCAGCTCTGTCATCGGATTATCAGCAAGCGGCCCGGCGGCCACCATGTCCCCTTAGGGACATTCGCAACAAATAATTAACACTCAGGCGCTGCGACGCAGCGGCGCGGCCAGCAACAGGCTGAACAGTTCGGCCTGCGAACCAATATCCAGCTTGCTGTAGATGTTTTTGCGGTGGTTTTTTACCGTGCCCAGACTGATAAACAGCCGATCGGCGATCTGCTGTGAACCGCAGCCGTCGAGGATCAGATCCACAATCTCACGCTCGCGTGGGGTCAACAGATAACGCGCCTGTACGGCACTGTCGGTTACCCGATCTGGCGTGGCAGGCGCAACCCGCACTTCGCCATGCAGACGAGCGACGCTTTTCAACAGCGTCAATGCGTCACGCAGGTCAGCCAGTTGCGGGGAACGAACCCCCACAGACTGGCGTGCCGAGCCAAAAAACACACCCAGCCCGCGTTCCGCCGTCAGCGGCAGCAGCACGCCGGCTTCATCATGCCAGCCGGTCTTGCGATAAAAATTGCGATAATAATCCGTATGATAAAAACCACAGGGCGCCAGTTGGCGCAGGGTCAATACCTCACCGCATCCCCCGCCGTTCAGCGCCTGATAAAACGGATCCTGCAGGTAAGCGCCCTGCTGGTAGAGTTGATTGACCGCGTCACTGTTTTCTTTCTCGGTTTTGATCAGGCAGCGTGGTGCCTGACCACGTTCGAAGGCGTAAACAATGGCGTTATCGAAGGCGAAGAAACCTTCCAGCCAGGCCAGCAGGCTGGGATAGAAGCGTGCCGTCGCCACCGCGTCGATCACTGCTGATAATCTTTCGACCTGAATATTCATCTTCGCCTCGCCATCATTAATAAATTAACAATCACTTTATTTCGGCTATGCCGTGGCCTGCTTGTTATAGAAAACACTCAATAGCGCCAAATGCAACAGCACAATTGTTTACATGTTAAACAAATCACACCTTCGCCCGGTTATTGCCGTCTGGCCCAGAGGCCCAGAGTTAATATATTAACGGAATGCCTTTCAGGCAGTGAAAAGCAGTGGTTCAGCCGCAGAGGCTGGATTATGCTGGGGTTTTCGCGCGCCAAGGAGAGACCATGACTACCAGCCTGACGATCGCCAACCGCCATACCTGGTTCGGCCACGGCAGTATCAGCCAACTGATCCCATTATTGACCGCTGACCCGCAGCCGACGCTGCTGTTTAGCTGTCGTTCATTCCTCAATGGCGCGGTGTACTCTTCTCTGGCCGATGCGTTGACACCGCTGTTGATCGGCACCGAGATCGTCAGCCACGAAGCCTCACCGCAGGAGATAGACGCCTGGGTGGCACGCTGGCGCGGAAAAGCCCAGCGTGTCGTCGCCATCGGCGGTGGCAGCGTGCTGGATGCCGCCAAAGCGTTCGCCGCCCTGGTGGAGCACCCGCTACCGACCCTGCGCTATATGGAAAAGATCGGCGATACCAAAATCAGCGGAGCCACGCTGCCGCTAATCGCCATTCCGACCACCGCCGGTACCGGCAGCGAAGTCACCCAGAATGCGGTGATCACCGACACTCAATTGAGCAAGGTGAAAGCCTCGCTGCGCCATAACAACTTTGTGCCGCATACCGCCATTCTGGACCCGCAGCTGCTGGAAGGTACGCCGGACAAGGTATTGGCCTATTGTGCCATCGATGCCTTCACCCATTTATTCGAAGCCTACTTGTCCAAAACCGCCAACGCCATGACGCGCGAAATGTCGCTGACCGGCATCCGCCATTTCCTGCTCGCCTGGCCGGCACTTAACCGCAGTGCCCAGGCGCGCGAGGATATTATGCAGGCCTCCTACCTTGGCGGGCTGACGCTGAGCGCCGCAGGTTTGGGGGTGATCCACGGCATTGCCGGCGAGGTAGGCGCCTTGCGTGATTATCACCACGGCCAGGTCTGTGGCCGCCTGCTGTTGCCGTTCCTCGAACTGCTGGCGCAAAGCGACCAACCGCAGCAACGAGCCCTGATGGCCGAACTTGCCGCCCGCCTGTTTCCCGACCAGCAGGACAGCCCGGAGCGCTATCTGATCGACTTTATTACCCGCAACGCCATCGCCAGCTTCTGGCAGGACGACCTGCCGATTACCGCCGATGAACTGGCGGTCACGCTGGCAAAATCCAACAGCAAAAACTCTCTGATCGACTACAGCGCGCCGCAGCGGCAGCTAATGATCGAAGGCGCTTTCCGCGTCGAATGATTATATAATTTGATCAAAGTAATAGCGGGAGATGGGAAATGGGTATTATCAGCTGGATTTTCACTGGCATCGCCATCGGTATCCTGGTCGGCGTACTGATCAAGATTTTTGGCAAGAAGAAAGACCAGTAAACGGCCTTTCAAAGGCGAGTCGCACCGAATGCCTGCTCGACAATACCCTCTTTACGCAACAGGTAACGGCGGTATATTTCCAGTTCGAGCAGGCAACGCCCCCCTGAAAAGTCCGTGCTTCAAATAAATCCAGGACGGGTGCTGCTCACCATGATTACTCCTGCTCACTCACCGGAAAAACGTACGAGTTCAGTACATGATCCTGCCATTTTCCGTTAATTTTCAGATAAGACCGCGCAAAGCCTTCTTGTACAAAACCCAGTTTCGCCAGCGTATTTTTGCTGCGCTGATTATCCGCCAGATGATTGGCCATAATACGGTGTAAGCCATACTGCTGATAGACATAATCGAGGGCCGCTGCCAACACTTCAGACATCAATCCTCGTCCTTCATGTTGTTGATCCAGAGAGAATCCCAGATAGCCTGCCTGAAAGACCCCGTAGACAAAGTTGGTAAAATTGACGCTTCCTGCAATTTCATCTGAATCCTTTAATGAGAAAACCAACAGCAGGCATTTCCTATCCTGATAATCGGGCCAGGATGCGCCAATGCGCTGGCTGATACTGGCGTGGGAATAATAGTCCTCAGTACGCAGTGGCTCAAAAGGCGCAAATTTCTGTTTATTGTTCAGCAAGAAGGTCTGCATCGCCGGGACGAAATCTTCCGTCAAACAATAGACCTCGGTTCTGGCGGTAGAGAAGAGCTTTATTTTTCCCGTGTTCATTTTCATGTCCCTGTGTCACTCAGTTAACTGACTGTATTTCAATCGCCTGTGAGGAGGTTAAAGCATGGGTTGTTCGCGGGCTTTTGGCAGGACGCAGATTACTCAAGCCGTTCCATGGGTCGCCAGCAGGCATTCGTGGAACAGCTTGACTACCCGCTGTGGGCTGGGTGAACGCCGCAACACGCTGGAATACTCGCAATGGTAACGGAACAGCGCCGGTTTGATCGCCCGCATCATATTTTGCGCGACAAAAAACGCCGCATAGTGGTCGGGCAGAAAACCCACGTACTTGCCGGAGAGGATTAAGGTGGCGATAGATTCCTGAGCAAATCCCGTCGCCTTGCGCTGCAAATGCTGCTGCAGGCTCAGCTCCATATTCGGCGAGTGATAACCTAATCCGGCAAAGGCATAATTGTGCAACAGATCCCAATTCAGCCCCTCGTGATTAACGGAAAATAATTCATGTTGCGCGCCGCAATATAAGAACATCCTCTCACTAAATAAGGAACTATAAGATAAACTTTCCGCACTGCGATGCATGGGAATAATGCCAATCTGAAATTGACCGTCAATAACGCCACGTTCAATGGTATTTATTGGCTCGACATACATTTGCAAAGAAACTTCCGGTGCCTGTTCGCTAAATAACGCAATTGCCCGGCCAATATGCGCCTGCGGGTTGCTGACGGTATGATCGAATATCGCCACGTGCAGTTGCCCGCCCAGGCGCTGATGTACGTCATCTACCCCACGGCGAAAAGCCTCGGTTGCCGCCAGCAGGTTAATGGTTTCCTGGTAAATCAGCAGCCCTTCGTCAGTGACCGCAAACCCCTCGCGCCCGCGGTGGCACAGCGTCAGACCCAGTCGCTGCTCCAGATCCTTGATATGTTTGCTGATGGTCGACAGGCTGATATTCAGCTCCAGTTCGGCGGCGCTCATGCCACCACAGTCGACCACTACCTTAAACACCCGCAGCAAGCGCAGATCCATATCCGATAACTGCCCTAAAATCGCACGCTTTTTTACTTGCATAAAACCTTAAGTAAGTTTCGATATTTGATTATTCACATTAGTGAAGAAGCGGCACATAGTCAATTTAAGGCAACAATTTATTAACACGTCAGATTATTTAATTAACCGTACCTATTCTCCCCCTTGGAGGGAAAAATGGCTGATTTAAATCACCCTGAAAATAAACCCGAAGCTGAATGGTTAGAAGCACATTGGATGCCCTTTACCGGCAACCGCAATTTTAAAACCAACCCACGAATGATAAGCCACGCGGAAGGCGTTTATTATACCAGCCAGGACGGCCGCAAGATTTTTGACGGTTTATCCGGATTATGGTGCTGCGGGTTGGGCCATGGCCGCACGGAAATTGCCGAGGCGGCCTACCGACAGCTTTCCCGACTGGATTATTCTCCGGCGTTTCAGTTTGGCCATGCCTTATCTTTCGAACTGGCCAACAAGATTAAAGCCATGACGCCTGCCGGGCTGGACTATGTGTTTTTCACCGGCTCCGGCTCTGAAGCGGCGGACACCTCATTAAAAATGGCACGCGCCTACTGGCGGGCCAAAGGTCAGGCAGGCAAAACCTGCTTTATCGGCCGTGAAAAGGGCTACCACGGCGTTAACTTCGGTGGCATTGCGGTGGGCGGCATCGCCGGCAACCGGAAAGCCTTTGGCGCCAGCGCCGAAGCGGATCATCTGCCGCATACCCTGCTGGCGGGTAACGCCTTTTCACGCGGCATGCCTGAACAAGGAGCCGAACTGGCGGAAGAGCTGAACCGGATCATCACGCTGCGTGACGCCTCAACTATCGCCGCGGTAATTATCGAGCCGTTCTCCGGTTCCGCCGGGGTGATTGTGCCACCGGTCGGTTATCTGCAACGCATCCGCGAGATCTGCACTCAACACAATATCCTGCTGATTTTTGACGAAGTGATCACCGCCTTCGGCCGCTGCGGTGCCCTGACCGGTGCCGAAGCCTTCGGCGTCACGCCGGACATCATGAATATCGCCAAACAGGTGACCAACGGTGCCCAGCCGATGGGTGCGGTGGTGGTACGGCCAGAGATTTATCAGGCCTTTATGACCACCGATGAACCCGAGTATTTACTTGAGTTCCCGCACGGCTACACCTATTCAGCCCATCCGGTCAGTTGCGCCGTGGGGCTGGCGACGCTGGATATCATTGAACGCGAACAGATGATTGAACGGGTACAGGCACTGACACCCTATTTCGAGCAGGCGGTACATAGTTTACAGGGTTGCCGTCATGTCACCGACATTCGCAACTTTGGTCTGGCAGCCGGCATCACGCTGGCGGCGCGACCGGGGGAAGTGGCCCGCAGGCCGTATGAGGTGGCGATGCGCTGCTGGGAAAAAGGCTTTTATGTCCGCTACGGCGGCGACACCCTGCAGCTGGCACCGCCGTTTATCAGCAGCGAGGCGCAGATCGATTCGTTGATCAACGCCCTGGGCGACGCCATCAACGCAACCGAATAATCAGGAGCGAATGCCATGCCTATTGCACATTGGATCAACGGTCAGTCCGCCATCGGCGGCAACCGCAGCCAGCCGGTATTCGATCCGGCGACCGGGCAGTCACAACAGGAAGTGTTGCTGGCCGACCGGGCCACGGTGGAGAGCGCCATCGATGCTGCCGAGCAGGCCTACCCGGCCTGGCGCGATACCCCGCCGCTGAAGCGAGCCAGGATCATGATCCGCCTGAAAGCATTGCTGGAGCAGCACGCCGACCACATCTGTCAGCTGATTACCGCCGAGCACGGCAAGGTGCTCAGCGACGCCATGGGTGAACTGCAGCGCGGCATCGAAAATATCGAGTACGCCAGCTATGCGCCGGAGTTGCTGAAAGGCGAGCACAGCAAGGATGCCGGGCCGGGTATCGACAGCTGGAGCGAATTCCAGCCGCTGGGGGTGGTGGCGGGCATCACGCCGTTTAACTTCCCGGCGATGGTGCCGCTGTGGATGTGGCCGATGGCGGTGGTGTGCGGCAATACCTTTGTGCTGAAACCCTCGGAGCGCGTGCCTTCCTCCACGCTGTATATCGCCCAACTGGCATCAGAGGCCGGGCTGCCGCCTGGCGTGCTGAATCTGGTCAATGGCGACCCCGAGGCGGTAGAAACCCTGCTGCACGACCCACGCGTTAAAGCGGTGAGTTTTGTCGGATCGACGCCGGTAGCGGAGCATATTTATCACACCGGCTGCGGCCAAAACAAACGGGTGCAGGCCTTGGGTGGGGCGAAGAATCACGCGGTGGTGCTGCCGGACGCCGACATCGCCGGTAGCGTCAGTGCGCTGATGGGGGCAGCTTTCGGTTCCTGCGGGCAGCGCTGTATGGCGATCCCACTGGTGGTGGCGGTAGGCGATGACACCGCCGACGCGCTGATCGCCGGGTTACGGCAGCAAATGATCAACATGCGGGTGGGCGCAGGCAGCGACAACCGCAACGACATGGGGCCGCTGGTGACCCACCAGCATTATCAGAAGGTGAAAGGCTATATCAGCCAGGGCGTTGATGAAGGTGCCAGCCTGGTAGTCGACGGCCGCGAGCTGCAGGTGCGGGACGACAGCGGACAGCTCAGTCAGGGGTATTTCCTCGGCCCGACGCTGTTTGACCATGTGCGGCCCGGCATGCGGATTTATCAGGAAGAGATCTTCGGCCCGGTACTGGGCGTGGTGCGAGTCGGCTCTCTGAAAGAAGCGATGGCGCTGATTGATGCCCATGAATACGGCAACGGCACCTGCCTGTTCACCCGCGACGGCGAGGCGGCACGCTACTTCTCCAGCCATATTCAGGTCGGCATGGTGGGGATTAACGTCGCCCTGCCGGTCCCGGTGGCCTACCACTCCTTTGGCGGCTGGAAACGCTCGCTGTTCGGTGACCTGCACGCCTACGGCCCGGATGCGGTGCGCTTTTACACCAAACGCAAAACCATCACCCAGCGCTGGCCATCCTCCAGCGATGCCCAATATGCCAGCTTCAGTTTCCCATCCGGGCAGGGTTAAGCCATGACAGAACATAAATTCAAAGGCAATCTCAGCGTCCTCGACGTGGTGATGATCACCGCCTCCGGCGTCACACCGGCCAGTTCGATCTTCGTCATTGCCCCGCTGGCTATCGCCAGTGCCGGCAGCGGGGCCTTTATTTCGTTTCTGATCGCCGCCTTTATCGCCGCCACCATCGCGCTATGCTACGCCGAATTGGGTGCCGCTCACCCCAGCGCCGGCGGTGAGTACAGCATTATCAAACGGCTGTTCGGTACCCTGTGCGGGTTGCAAACCTACCTGTTTATCCTCAGCGCCGCCCTGTTTGTGCCGGCGGTATTAGCCACCGGCGCGGTGCCCTATTTAAATACCGCACTGGGCACCCAGTTCGACGCTTCTACCGCCGGTATGATCACCATTTTGATCGGCGGTGCCTGCGCCATTTTCAATATCAAGGCCAACGCGCTGTTGACCGGGACTTTTCTGGTGGTAGAAGTCGCGGTGCTGGGCTTAATCGCCTGGCTGGGGTTCAGTAACCCGCACCAGAGCGCCGAAATCCTCACTTCGCCGGTAATGCTCAGTTCCGCAGGCGAACTGGCACCGGTTTCCGTGCCGCTGATCGTCGCCATGGTCGGCGTGGCGCTGTTTTCCTATAACGGCTACGGCGCGGCGGTGTATATGGCGGAAGATATGCGTGAGCAGGGTAAACCCATGGCCACCGCCATCATGCTGACGCTGGTGATTGTGGTGCTGGTCGAGCTGCTGCCCTTCACCGCTCTGCTGATTGGTGCGCCATCTTTGGTTGAAATGGCCAAGCAGGCCGATCCGGTCGGTTACGTGGTCAGCCAACTGGGCGGGCCGACGCTGGCACGGGTGGTCAGCGGCGCGATTTATCTGTCGGTGTTCAACGCCATTATTGCCATCGTGGCGCAGTTCAGCCGGATGATGTTCTCCAGCGGACGCGACGGTTTTTGGCTGCCGCAGGTGAACCGCGCGCTGAAAATCATCCACCCGCGCTTCGGCACTCCGTGGATTGCCACCCTGCTGTTCGGCATTCCTTCGGCGCTGCTGGCCTTCTGCTCCAACCTGGGGGACCTGACCTCCTTTACCGTGATCCTACTGCTATTGGTCTACATCATCATGGCCATCGCCGCGCTGATCAGCCGCCGCCGGGTGCGCTTCCACCACCCGTACCTGATGCCGTTATGGCCGTTGCCGGTGGCGATCGCGCTGATCGGTTGCCTGTACGTCCTCTGGACAATTTTGATCGCCAGTAGCCTGAAAGACTTTATTATCATTGCCGGCATCTTCTGTTTTGGTCTGGTACTGAGCTACATCCGCAACCGGCAGGCCGTCCCGCTGGTTGAACCCTCAATTGAAGGAGAATAACCATGTCGCAGCGCGCTCAGGATTTGGGGATTAACATCGGCCATGGCGTTGCCGGCCCGCTGAACGCCATTACCGATGTGCCCGGCGTCCGCGTCGGTCATGCCAGCATTCACGCCGACTTGGCCGACGGCCGCAGCGTACACACCGGCGTCACAGTGATTGAGCCGCGGGCCGGACAGGCCCGGCAATCCCCCTGCTTTGCCGGGGTGCACGTGCTCAACGGCAACGGCGATGCCACCGGGCTGGAATGGATCCGCGAAGCCGGCCTACTCACCAGCCCCATTGCCTTTACCAACACCCACAGCGTCGGCGTGGTGCGCGACAGCCTGATCGCGCTGGAGCGCGAAACGCTACCCGCCGACGATAAGGCGGTGTACTGGAATATGCCGGTGGTGATGGAAACCTTCGACGGCCTACTCAACGACATCAACGGCTTTCACGTCAAGCCCGAGCACGTACGGCAGGCGCTGCAGGCGGCACATAACGGTTTGCCACAGGAAGGGGCGGTCGGCGGGGGCAGTGGCATGGTCTGCCATGAATTCAAGGGCGGTATCGGCACCGCATCCCGCCGCCTGCCTGCAGACCGTGGAGGTTGGACGGTCGGGGCCATCGTGCAGGCCAACCACGGCAAACGTGCGTCGCTGCTGGTTGGCGGCTATCCGGTAGGTCGCCATCTGGGGCATATTCACTCGCCATTCACCCCGCAACTGCCCCATCCTGGCATGGGGTCGATCGTCGTCACGCTGGCCACCGACGCCCCGCTATTGCCACACCAATGCACGCGTTTGGCCCAGCGCGCCAGCATCGGTATTGCGCGCACCGGCGGTGGTACCGAGGATTCGAGCGGTGATATTTTTATCGCCTTCGCCACCGGCAACGACGGGCTGCCGCCAGCCGACTACGCCAACAAAGGGGCCTTCACCACCCCATTGCGCATGGTGAATAACGATTACATCTCCGAGCTGTTTGCGGCGGCGGCCGAAGCGGTGGAAGAGGCGATTATCAATGCCCTGCTGGCGGCCAACACTATTTCCGGTAACGGCCATCGGGCAGAAGGGCTAAGCGCGGAGCAGTTGCTGGCCGCGCTGGAACAAGCCGGCTGGCGCGCATAATCCGGCGACGCCAAAGGTAGGGGCGCTGCATGCCGCGCCCTGTAGCATCATCAATGGGTTAAATCGGGTCGAACATGTTCGACCCCTACCGGTTTAGTTTTGACGAGTATTTACCGACGAGCTCAGGACTCGCCACCCGGTTTGGGGGCCGGGTAGTCATAATCGAGTTTGATCGGTTCGGCGTAAACGCTGTCCCATAGCTGGCTGTAGAGCTTATCCACCCGCTGGCTCATCGCCGGGTTGTGCAGCACCAACTCCAGATTGCGCGAGTTATCCAGATAACCGCCGGTCCAGTTGCTGGTGCCGATCCACGCCGTTGCGCCGTCGATGGTCATGATTTTGCTGTGGATCACCCGGGCAAACGGGATAAAGCCGCTGCTGGCCGGGGGAATAGTGACGATTTTCACCTGCACGTTCGGCACCACCGCCAAGCTTTTCAGCCAGGCGATATCCGGTTTTTTGGTGTTCCAGTTGGCCACCATCAGCTCAACCTTCACGCCGCGGGCAGCGGCGCTGCGCAGGGCATTGTCGATTACCGCGTAGTAAGGTCGGCTGTGTTCCGGGCCATAAGACAGCGGCGCGTAATCCATCACCTGCACCCGTACTCGTTCTTTGGCCGTAGCCAGCAAGCGCGGCAATTCCACCTGCGAGTCAATCACCCCGGCCGGATTATAGGCACGCGGACTGGCAACCAGATAATTACCCTGCGGCGTTTCGGTACTAGGCTGGTAAGGCAATTGCGGCACCGGCTTATCCGCCGCCAGCAAAGCCTGAGCCTGCCAATCCTGCTCGAAGATAGCCTGGATCTGCCCGACCACCCCGGCATCGCTGATGCGCAGCCCGGTTTCATGGATATGCGCCAGCGCACGCCAGTCAAAGTTCTGGCTGCCGACAAACGCCTGCTCACCGTCCACCAGCAGATATTTGGCATGCAAAATACCGCCGCTCAGCCGCTGATAAGGAATAATGCGCAGTTCCAGATTAGGGATCGCCTTAAGCTGTTCCAGCGTCTCAGGGGTCGAAATACGGATGCCCTTCTCTTCCATCAGAAAACGGATCTTCACCCCGCGCTCGCCCGCCGCTTTCAGGTGTTGCAGCACGCCATCCAGTAGTGAACCCTGTTGGTTCGCCACATAGAACTGGCCCAGATCGATGCGGGTTTTCGCCGCATCGAACATCTGCTGCCACACTTCGGCGGTGTTACGCAGGTCATCCGCCTGCAAAGCGGTTTCCACCGGCGCGGTATACACCAGCTCGTAGCCGGGAATATCAAAACGCGCCGTCGCACTCTGGCTCAACATCAACAGACAGCCACCCCATAATGCCGTGTAAAGGCGGCCCAGCGGCCGCCGTAGTTGCAGGCCATTAGGCATAGCGCGGTGCCTCACTGTCAACCCATTGCTCGCGGTTGCCGTTTTCCGGGCGGCTGGCTGGCGCACCGGCGCGGATCAGCAGCACTTTGAGCAGCTCGTTAATGCGTTCCATGCGGCTTTGCAGATAGTTGTTACCCACCAGGCACAGCAACGCGATGGCGATCCCCAACCCGGTGGCGTACAGCGCGGTCCCCATCCCGGCAGAAACCAGGCTCGGCTCGGAGACCCCGGAGGCGGCCAGCGCCTTAAAGGTTTCAATAATCCCCATCACCGTACCCAACAACCCCAGCAGCGGTGCGGCGGTCACGATGGTTTCCAGCAGCCACAGGCCACGCGCCATCAGCGGCTTGCTCAGCAGGTACTGGGCGTCGATCAAATCACCTATCGCTTCGCGATCGCCGGCACGGTACTTTTGCTCCAGCACCGGTGAAATTACCGCCAGCGGCAGGCTGTTGCGCTGGGTCAGCTCATCCGGCAAATCGGCAGTGCGGCGTACGTCCAGCGTCAATGCCTGCTCCAGCTTGCGAGCCTGGCGCTGGGTATAAGCGAAATACAGCGCGCGTTCGATAATGATCACCAGCGCTATCGCCAGTGCGGCGTACATCACGTAGAAAATAATGTCGTGCATCAAATTGGCATTCATCGTTCAAATCTCGGATTGGTTAAAAGGTGGCTTCCAGCGATACGCTGAAGGTACGTTCTTCCCCGACGTTGTAGTACGGCGTACTGGCCTTCACACCGTCATACGGCGCTGCGTTGAAGGTAGTGCTGCGCACCGAGGTCAGGTACTCCTTGTCGAACAGGTTGCTGATACCAAAGCGCAACGCCGCGCTCTTGACGATCTTCTTGTCTACCGGCAGATGCACCCCCGCCGCCAGATCGAACACCGTGCGGCCGCCGATCTTCTCGTCGTTGGTCAGGTCGCCGTAGAACGAACTGACGTATTTGCCACTGACGCTGCTGTAATACAGGCCATCGTCATAACCCAGCGTCATATTCAGCAGGTTTTTCGGCACGTTCGGCACCTCTTTGCCACTGGTCGGCAGCGGCTGGCCGCCGTTGCTGACAATGTCGCTCTTCTGCTTGGACTGGGTGTAGGTGTATGAGGTGTAGTAGTTGAAGTTATGCGGCAGCTGACCGCTCCACTCCAGCTCCAGCCCTTTGTTCTCCACATTGCCGATGTTCATCATCTCGTAGTCACCGGACGAGTTGGTGGTGGAGATTTGACGATCGCTGTAACGCATATAGAACAGCGTGGCGCTCATCAGCATATCTTGCTGCTGGAAACGCCAGCCCAGCTCGTGGTTCCAGCTCAGTTCCGGTTTGGTGCTGATTGAATCCCCCACGTTGTACAGCACGTAGTTCGGCGGAGTACGCATGTTGCGCGTCAGGTTGTAGAACACCTGGTTTTCCTGATTCAGCTTGTAGCTGGCGCTGAAATTCGGCAGGAACTCATGGTATTTGGCATCGCGTTTTTCCGGCACGTTGTACAGGCTGCCCTTGTTATCCCCTTTTCGTTCAACGTACTGGTAGGCCAGCCCACCAACGAAAGTCCAGTCCGGGGTGGCGAACCAGGTGTCCTGCAGCCACACTTTTTGCGCCGGGGTGATCGTGTACTGGTTACGCCCCTGAACGGTGTTGCCATTGGCGTCTTTCACCTGATCGCTGCCACCCGGTTTGCCCGAGAGCTGCTCAGGGTTGCCGTCGTCCTTGATGCCGATAAACGGCTGGGTCTGCGACTGGCGAGCACGTTCATACCAGTAGCCGATATCCAGGCTGTGCTGATCGTTGATGTCCCACTTCAGCTTGGTGGTAATGCCCGGCCGCCAGGTCTGGGTCCAGGAAGGACGGTAATAGGTGTTGGACTGCAAATTACTCAGATCGTACTGACCGGCCTTATCCGACGTATTGGACAACACCGAAGCGGTCTGGCCAGTGAAGCTGCCGCCATTACCCCAGTAGTAATAGGGTTGCAGAGTCAGCGCCAGGTTGTCGCGCAGTTGCAGCTTCTGGGTGAACGACAGGGTGAAGGTGTCAAACGGGTTGCGGTTAAGTTTGTAGTATTTGTTTAACTGGCCCTTGCTGTTGTACTCCGGCGTGGTGGCGTAGTCGGTATCACGGCCGTCATTTTCAAACTGCGCCTTGCTCAGGGTGCTGTAGTTGACGTTATTCTGCTGGTTGTACTTCATGATCAGGTTGCTGCTGTTGCCGTTGCCGTCCTCATACAACGAGTTCATTTCGAACTTGTTGGAGTACTCGCGCCCTTCCCCACGCCACTTTTTCGCCTCGGTGTGTGAATATGAGATCCAGTTGCTGAAGCCGTTGTACTCACCGGTTTCCAGACGGGCGAAGGTTTTGCTCAGATTGTTGCTGCCCAGCGTCTGTTTGACGAAGCCACCAAAATCTTTCGCCGGACGGCGCGTCACCATACCAATGTTGCCGCCGCTGGAGCCGATATGCGGGCCGTCGACTTCAGAAGAACCCTGGGTAACAAACACCTCCTCCAGGTTTTCCGAGTCGCCCAGCAGGTTTGGGTAGACCGCATAGTTGCCGGAGTCGTTAATCGGAATGCCGTCCATCGACAGGCCGATTTGATCGGAGTTCATACCGCGCATGGTGTAATCGACGCCGCTCAGGCCGCTGGCGTCGTTGCTGTTGACGTTCAGGCCTGGGGTATATTTCAGTTTGTCGATGGCGTTGGCCGCCGCCGGCATTTTATCCATCGCCTCTTTGGTGACGGTCGAACGCCCCTTGGCGCTATCGTCCTGCACCATCATGCCACCGCCCAGCGACTGCCCTTTTACGCTGATGGTACCGACGTCGGTTGAGTCCGCCGCCAGTGCCGCCCCCGGCAATATCGCCGACATCACCGCCAGATAAAGCCCAGATCGATTGAAAGATTTCATTGTTCCCTTCCCATAAAAATCAAACTGTTATGCCAGGCGTCAAGGCGCCTGATAATTAAACGTGGCTGAAAATCGTTTTGTTGTTTGCCCGTTGAAAGCCTCGCTTGGGAACGGCTTCACCTGGCTGATACTTTGCAGACTGCTTAGCGCCGCACGGTTGAGCAGCATGCTGGCCGCTTTATTGGCGATGCCGGACGAGAGCACCCGACCGCTGCGATCGACCTCCAGCCAGACTTCGACGTTGCCCTGTGGCCGTTCGAGTGATGCCTGCCGCCCGCTTGGGTAGCGCTTGCGCTGCTCGAGTTCACGGCGCAGCGCCTGCAGGTAACCGTTTTCTATCGCCTGCGCATTCACTTTCGGTGCCGCCGGGGCTGCCGGAGCGGGTTGTGCCACCGGTTTGCTGGCCAGCGCTTTTGGCGTCGCTGGGGCCGCGACAGGTTTAGCCTTCTCCACCGGCCTGGCTTTTTCTTTTACCGGCTTGGGCTTGGGTTTCGGCTGTGGTTTGGGTACCGGTTTGGCTTCGATGATCGGCTCCGGGGCCGGCACCACAGGCTCGGGAACAGGTTCTGGTTCCGGCGGCGGCGGTTCGGGTTGCGGCTCCGGTGGTGTTTCCGGTTGAGGTTCCGGTGCAGGTTCAGGCTCGACCAACGCCAGTTCCATGGCCGTTTCGTCATAGCGCGGCTGGATTTTCAGCGCCGCCTGCTGGCTGGCAAACAGCACGCAACCGACGACGATCAGCGCCGGTAACCAACTGAAAAGGTGACGTGAACGATAGAGCAGATACATGTCACAGCTTCCGTGTGGCGATAGAGACGGAATAGAAGCCGCCCTGCCGCAGGTTATCCATCACCGCCACCAGCCGCTCTACCGCGACGCCCTTGTCGCTGTTGACGATAATGGTGGTGGTCTGGTTCTCCTGCTGCTGCTGTTTTAGCGTGCTGACCAGCGCACTCAGCGCCAACGGTTGGCCGTCGAGCTGCAGTTGATCCTCTGCGCCCAACGTAATGATCGCTTTCTTCTGCGGCTTCAATTGCTGGGCGCTACCGGCGGACGGCAACTGAGTTTTCAGCCCGAGGGCCGGGATCACGTTCAGGCTAATCAACACAAAAAACACCAGCAAAAACATCATCACGTCGATCATCGGGATCAGTTCGATGTGCGCTTTGTTCTTCTTCGGCTCGTTCCAGTTACGCATGGCACTCCCTCCCAAAAGCAAAGCAGCCAATATAGAGAGCCTATGTTTACCTTTTGTTACGCTTGTGTGATCTTATTTTCACAGCGCACATTATTTGAGATAATTTTCTCAAGCGGAAACTGGTCCGAGGGGTTATATAACTAATTAATTGGATATGATTTTTAATGGAATAATGACGGAGGGTGAACTTATAGCGGTTAATGCATAGGCAGGTAAGTTGTGATTATCCTGACACTTTATAACAAGATCTTCAGACCCTGCTTTTGCATCAGGACTTTGGATAAGGGGTTCACACAATTAGTGGCGGATTTGTGCCAGGTCTTCAGCCGTCAAACCGGTCATTTTCATTACCGCGTCGTGGTCGATGCCGTTCGCCAGCATGGCGCGGGCAACGGTAAGTTTTCCTTCAAGTACGCCTTCTTGACGCCCTTTCTCGATACCGCGCTGTTCACCAAGCTCGATGCCCTTTTCGATGCCCTTTTCGATGCCCTGCTCGATACCTTTTTCGATACCTTTTTCGATGCCCTTCTGCTCAAGCTGTTGTGCAATAGTCATTAGTTCATCCTCATGTTGCGGTACCCGCAGTGCCAATTCGCGTACAAAGGCTTCAGCATCGGCCGCTTCTCCGGCCAGAAGAATATAGTGTACCAGCGAAATCACCTGTGGCGAAGACAGATAGCCACTCAGCAGGATGGTGGCCAGTTTGTCAGTCAGCTCTGCCAGGTCCCGCTGCCGAATATGTTTCTGCAGCAAAGTCAGTGCGGCCATGCTGCGATGGCCCATGATCTCGTTATCAGGGATAAGCGTCACATCGACCAGCGGAAATTCGGCTGTATAGAGTTTTCCCGCCAGTTCCGGATCGTAAAACTCCCGCAGCCAGTTGGTGGAATAAGGATAAGGAGTGCGTTTGCCGGTATAAAACAGGACAGGTATCACCAACGGCAGTTTTTTGTGACCGGCATCCAAGTGTCTCTGCATGGCCGCTATTGCATACCGGATTAGCCTGAAAGCCATGTGTTTATCGGGGGTAGACTGATGCTCAATAAGTACGTGGATATAACCATCATCCTCAGTAGTGGTTTTCAGGCTGTAGAGCACATCGCTGAAATACTGGCGAAGGTCATCTTCAACGAAAGAACCGGATTCCAGTTTCAACGTACTGAGGTCGCAGATGGCACGCAGTTCTGGCGGAAGATGGAGCTCCATAAAATCACGGGCAATCTCCGGCTGCGTCAAAAACTGACGAAATGCCGCATCGTGTGGCGTTGGCGTTTTGTTTTTCTTTTTCATTCCCTGATAGCCTTTGAGTATTATTTAATTTCACATTATCACAAGCAACCGCCGGGTTATATTAGCAACCATGGTAAGATGAACGTGTAGTACAGAATTAAACACGACATAAGGCCATGAATTAAAATGAAAATATTAATAATACTTAAATAATCATTCTGGAAATAAATATATTAATAGGATTATTTCAGTACACTTATATTATTTAAAAATAGGTTAATTATTGCCGCCAAACATCGACCCACAAATACCCACTAATAGTAATACATCTTTGAAATATAACTCCGACATATTGAAATTCTAACTATCCTATCCACAGGACGATAATTCACTTTCTTGAGAGATAAATATTTTCATTTCAAATAACAACCATAAAAAAAGACGCCCGAAGGCGTCTTGTTTGCAGCACTGATGTAATCAGTTCACTTTAACCGGCATACCGGAACGGGCTTTCATTGCCGCGTCCACTTCGCTCTGGTTAACGGCTGGGTCCATCATCACTTTGCCTACTGGCGCAGAGATGGTCAACGGCACCGGATCTTTCGACTTCAGCTGCTCTTCGTTAGCGGAAAGCGGGTTGTGCACTTCCAGGTAACGGGAACCGTCCGGCTCGACGCTGGCTTTGATCGGCTCGTTGATGAATTGCACACGAGTCCCGACCGGCACGTTGTCGAACAGGAACTTGATGTCGTCAGCACGCAGACGTACGCAGCCGTGGCTCACGCGCAGACCGATACCGAAGTTGGCGTTGGTACCGTGGATCGCATACAGACGACCAACGTACAGCGCATACAGCCCCATCGGGTTGTCAGGACCGGCCGGGAATACCGCTGGCAGGATCTCGCCGTCAGCGGCGTATTCTGCGCGCATCTTGGCGGTTGGCGTCCAGGTTGGGCCGTCTTTCTTGCGCTGTACCGTGGTGGTCCAGTTCAGCGGGGTATCTTTACCCAACTGGCCGATACCGATTGGCAGCACGATCACCGTGTTGGTGCCTTTCGGGTAGTAGTACAGACGCATCTCGGCGCTGTTGATGATGATGCCTTCACGCGGAGCGTCAGGCAGGATCAACTGCTGAGGGATGGTCAGGGTGCTGCCTGGCTTCGGCAGGAACGGATCCACACCCGGGTTGGCTTCCAGCATATTGCTCAGGCCCATCTGGTATTGAGCGGCAAAGCTCTCCAGCGGCAGCTTGCTGTCTTCCGGTACGGTGATTTGGATGTTCTCACCCACCAGACGGCTGTCTTTGGCGGGTAAAGGATAGACAACGGCGAAGGCAGCTTGGCTGAATACCACCAGTGCCGTAAACAGGGTTAGTAACGCGCGAATGCTCATTTTCATCTTCGTGTTGGTTGTGGCCACTGGCAGTTATAGGTTATTTCGGCCATGAATGACCGGATGCGCATTATATGTGCACATCGACCTAAGTGTGAAACATTACCGGCGCAATATCGAACTTTTTTGTAACCTGGTGCGGCACGAAGAGGAATAACTGTGAAAACCGCCGCTAAAGCGCGGCGATTGGCGGTGACATCAGGCGGATAGGGATCAGATATTCGCAGCGGATCGCCGTACTGCCTGCGCTACAAACGCCACCCGGCGTGGGATAAAAACGCTCGATATCCTTACCCGGCCGTCGTATTGCTTTCATCATGGGTATCGCGGTGTCATACAGGCGAGCGATAAAATTTTGTAACTCTTCAACCTGCCCCTGATAGGCAAAGCTGGCGTAGTCGCCCTGCTCGATCAGGACCCTTTCGCCTTCGGCGCGCTCGTCCGCCAACGCCAGGGTATAAGCCATCCGTTGCCCACCGCGTAGCCTGCTGTCGGCTTCCAGGCTGGTGAGGCCATAGACCACCGTCGAGGTTTCGGCCTCCATCGGCATCATCTGCCGCCAGGCGTGCTGACGCAGCTCGTTTTTCGAATGCAGCAGCTGCCCCAGCGTACAGCTGCGGTGCTGGGTGTGACCAACCAGTTGCATTGCCGGCAGCGTAATGATCTCCGCCTGGGGCAATGGCGCATCCATCAGCCGCAGCGGAGGCTGCATGCCCTGCCCTGACCAGTCCGCATTGCGGCGATAACCGGCCGGTGGCATACCGAACTGCTTTTTGAAACAGCGGGTGAAAGTCTGCTGGGAATCAAACTGATACTTGTCGGCGATAAAGGCCACGCCGTGGTTGGTGAGCCGCAGTTCGCGGGCTGCGGCCGTCAGCCTCCTGCGCCGGGCGTATGTCCCCAGGATCTCACCGGTTAACTCTTTGAATAACCGCTGCAGGTGCCATTTGGAATAACCTGATTTGGCCGCAATATCGTCGAGCGTCAGCGGCTGGTCGAGGTTTTGCTCGATCCAGGCCAGCAGTGCCGTAATGACCTGTTGTTGATACATAGCGCCACCTTATCTGCTGAGAGGGCTAAAACCAGCGCTCACTGTAGCGGTAGCGGTGCTAGACCACATTGCACAATCAGGACATAATGTTTTTCAATTCCGCCAAACTGAGAATTATTCTCATGACCTTTATCACCGAGCCGCGTTTCGATATCGATCAGGTGCCGCGCGCCATTTTTGCCGTGCAGGGTTCCACCATTGATAAAGATTGGGAGATCACCCATCACCGGCACCGCAAGGCACAGCTGATTTATACGGTGCGCGGTATGGTCCGTTGCGAGGTGGAAAACGGTCTGTGGCTGGTGCCGCCACAGTGTGCACTATGGATGCCCAGCAATGTGCTGCATAACGCCCAGGGGGCCAGTGCCAGCGAGTGCTACTGCCTGTTTGTCGATCAGGATGCTATCGCCGGATTGCCGACCCACTGCTGCACGCTGGCGGTGTCCCCGCTGCTGCGTGAACTGCTGTTCCAGGCCAGCGGGTTCGAACAGCTGTACGATCAACAGGGCCCGGAAGGACGATTGGCCGGCGTGTTGTTGGATCAGTTGGTCAAGGCGCCGGTTGAGAACCTGCACCTGCCGGTCTCCAATGACGCGCGCATTCGTCAGTTAACGGAGCGCCTGCTGGCCAACCCGGCGGATAAAGCAACACTCGGCCAATGGGCGCAGCGTATCGGCATGAGCGAACGCTCGCTCAACCGCACTCTGCAACAACAAATGGGCATGAGCTTTGGCCACTGGCGGCGGCAGTTGCACGTGGTACTGGCGCTGCAACGGTTGACCCAGGGCGACAGCGTGCAACGGGTGGCGCTGGATCTGGGCTACGAAAGCGCCAGCGGATTTGTCACCATGTTCAGAAAAGCGGTGGGTAAACCGCCGGCGCGCTATCTGGCAGAGAAAAACGCGGCGGACCGGGCACAAGGGGCCGGGATCGTCATGTAGTACCGAAACCGGCCACAAAGTTACTGCGCCAGCCAGCCACCATCCATATTCCAGGCGGCACCGCGCACCTGCACGGCGGCGTCGCTGCACAAAAACAGCGCCAGTTCGCCCAACTGCTCCGGCGTCACAAACTCCAGCGAGGGCTGTTTCTCCGCCAGCAGGCCATCACGCGCCTGCTGTGGATCGGTGCCGGCGGCAATCCGCCGATCAATTTGCTGTTGCACCAGCGGCGTCAGCACCCAACCGGGGCAGATGGCGTTACAGGTAATGGCGCTGCGGGCGGTTTCCAGCGCGATGGTTTTGGTCAGCCCTATCACGCCATGCTTGGCCGCCACATAGGCCGCCTTGTCTTTGGATGCCACCAGCCCATGCACCGAGGCGACGTTGATAATCCGTCCCCAACCGCGCTCTCGCATACCCGGCAGTGCCAGGCGGCTGGTGTGGAACACCGACGACAGGTTAATCGCGATAATCGCGTTCCACTTATCGGCCGGAAATGACTCCAGGGGGGAAACATGCTGAATACCGGCGTTATTGACCAAAATGTCGGTGCCGCCAAACTCCAGCTCGGCATAGCGCATCAGGTCGGCGATCTGTTGCGGATCGCTGAGATCCGCGCCGTGGTAACCGGGCGCAGCGCCCAACCCCGCGATATGTGCCTTCGCCTGTTCTACATCGCCAAACCCGTTGAGGATCACCTGGGCGCCCGCGGCTGCCAGGCTGGCGGCCAGCCCGAGGCCGATACCGCTGGTCGAACCGGTCACCAATGCCGTTTTACCTTGTAAATTCATCTCGTTGCTCCTTTAAACAATGCCGGTCAGGTAGAACACGCCAATCACAAACAGCACTGCGGCGCTCTTAATCAGGGTGATGGCGAAGATGCCGCCATAGGCCTGCCGATGGCTAAGGCCGGTGATCGCCAGCAGGGTGATCACCGCACCGTTATGCGGCAAGGTGTCCATGCCGCCGCTGGCCATCGAGGCCACCCGGTGCAGCACTTCCAGTGGGATATGCGCGGCGTGGGCAGCGGCGATAAAGGATTCGGACATGGCCGCCAGCGCGATGCTCATGCCGCCAGAGGCCGAACCGGTGATGCCCGCCAGCAGCGTGACGCTGACCGCCTCGTTCACCAGCGGGTTGGGAATGGTTGCCAGCGCCTTCGACAGCACCAAAAACCCCGGCAGTGCCGCGATCACGGCGCCAAAGCCGTATTCTGAAGCGGTGTTCATCGCCGCCAAAATCGCCCCGCCGACCGCCGTTTTACTGCCTTCCGCCAGCCTCCCGCGAACGTTGCGGAAACCAAAAATCAGCACCAGCAGAATACCCGACACCAGCGCCGCCTCCACCGCCCAGATGGCGGTGATCTTGCCGATCTCGGTGGTGATCGGCTTGGCCAACCCCGGCAGGGTCAACTCGTGGCTGACGCCATACCACTGCGGGATCCAGTGGGTGAAACCCAGGTTCAGCAAACCCACCAGGATCAACGGCATAATGGCGATCAACGGATTGGGTAAATTGATGTTGTCCGGGGTTTCAGGCTCATTGAGCAGTTCGGTGCCGTAGCCTTCGCCCCGTGCCTGTGCCTTGCGGCGCTGGCGTTCAAGATAAAACAGGCCGACCGCGATGATAAACAGCGAGCCAATCAATCCCAGCCAGGGGGCGGCCCAGGCATTGGTGCCGAAAAAGCTGGTCGGAATGATGTTCTGGATCTGTGGCGTGCCGGGCAGCGCATCCATGGTGAAGGAAAACGCGCCGAGCGCCACCGTCGCCGGGATCAGTCGTTTGGGGATACCGCTCTGGCGAAACAGCTCGGCGGCGAAAGGATAGACCGCGAACGCCACCACGAACAGCGAGACGCCGCCGTAGGTCAGCAGCGCACAGACCAGCACAATCACCGGGATAGCGTGGCGACGGCCGAGAATGTTAATCGCCGCAGCCACAATCGAACGGGAAAAACCGGACAGTTCGATCAGTTTGCCAAACACCGCCCCCAGCAAAAACACCGGGAAGTAGAGTTTGACGAAGCCGACCATCTTTTCCATAAACAGCCCGGTGAAGGTCGGGGCGACCGCGCCAGGATCGGTCAATAACACCGCGCCCAGCGCGGCAATCGGGGCAAACAAAATAACGCTGTAGCCGCGATAGGCGGCCAGCATCAGGACTCCCAGTGCTGCCAGGGCAATCAAAACGCTCATCATCACTCCCTATTGCTCTTGATGTCTGAACAGCGCCAGCCATGTTGAGCAACTCATTATTGTTGTTGGGTGCGGTTAAGGTTTCAGGGCAAAACGCAGCTGATGCGCCCGCCGCTGTTGAATGCGTTCCCTGCGTGCTTCATCCCAGTGATAAAACCCCTGGCCGCTGCGTTGGCCGGTGTTGCCCTGGCGGAGCTGACTTTCCACCAGCGCCATCATGCTTTCGTCGGTCGCCAGCTCCGGCAGCAAGTGACGGGCAATATCCGCCACCGTCTCAAGGCCGGTCATGTCGGCGGCCTCCAGCGGCCCGACCATCGCGTAACGCCGCCCCAGCGAGGCGCGCATTACCTGATCCACCACCTGCGGGCTGGCGATGCCGCTTTGCACGATGTGCAGAGCCTCGCGCAGCAGCGCAAACTGCAGCCGGTTGCCAACGAACCCCGGTGCGGCACGATCCAGCAGCACTGCCTCCAGCGCCATACCACTGAGTAATTCCTGTACCGCCGCCAGATAACGGGGCTCGGTGGCGCTGCCGGGTACGATCTCCACCAGCGGGATCAGGTGCGGCGGATTCCAAAAATGGGCGATCAACAGGCGCTGCGGATGGATCATTCTGACCGCCAGCTCATCCGGCGGCAGACCGCTGGTGTTGCTGGCGATCACCGCGTCGTCGGCAATCAGCCCTTCCAGCTGTTCGTACAAGGCGTGCTTGAGCGCGAGACGCTCGGGGATCGCCTCGATCAACAGCCGGGCGCGGGCCACATCGTTCAGATCGTCGGTCACGCTCAGGCGCGCCAGCACCGCCGCCTGCTCTGCTGCCGCAAACTGCCCAATCTCGATCAGCTCCGCCAGAATACTGCCCGCGACCACCGGAACTTCCGCCAACCGCTGTGAGTCCGGGTCATACAGCAGGACGTCGTGGCCGTGGCGGGCAAAGTGGGTGGCGATGCCAATCCCCATCAGCCCGGCGCCCAACACCACAGTCTCAGATGCACGCATAGTTTCCTCCTGGGTTATCAGCCGCGCTCAACCGCCAGCGCCACGCCCTGCCCACCGCCGATACACAGCATCGCCAGCCCCTTGTTGGCCTCACGGCGCTGCATCTCATGCAGCAGCGTGACCAAAATACGGCAACCGGAAGCGCCGATCGGATGCCCGAGCGCTATCGCCCCACCGTTAACATTGACCCTGGCACTGTCCCACTCCAGTTCGCGGCCGACGGCCAGCGCCTGTGCGGCAAAGGCTTCATTGGCCTCGATTAAATCGACTTCGCTCAGCGACCAACCGGCATTGGCCAGACAGCGACGCGCCGCCGGTACCGGGCCGATGCCCATGATCGCCGGATCAACACCCGATACCGCATAGCCGGCAATGCGCGCCAGCACCGGCAGCTTCAGCTCGGCAGCCTTCGCCGCGCTCATCAACAGCACCGCCGCCGCACCGTCGTTAATTGAGGAAGCGTTACCGGCGGTCACCGTGCCGTCTTTGCGGAACGCCGGGCGCAGTTTGGCCAGACTTTCCAGCGTGGCATCACTGCGCGGTTGCTCGTCACAGGCCACCCGCAGCACTTCCCCTTTGGGTTTGGCTACCTCGACCGGGGTGATTTCCGGTACAAAACGCCCGGCCTGTTGCGCAGCCTGGGTTTTCTGTTGCGAACGCAGCGCAAACTCATCCTGCTCGCTGCGACTGATGGCGTATTTCTCCGCCAGATTTTCGGCGGTGATACCCATGTGATAATCGTTGAAGGCATCCCACAGGCCGTCCTGGATCACGCTGTCAGTCAGCTGACCGTGGCCCAGCCGCAGCCCGGCACGCGCGCCGTTCATCAGATACGGCGACTGACTCATGCTTTCCTGCCCCCCGGCGATAATTACTTCGGCGTCCCCACAGCGGATCGCCTGCACCGCCAGATGAATCGCCTTCAGCCCGGAGCCACAGACTTTGTTGATGGTTAGCGCCGGCACGCTATGGGGCAGCCCGGCGTTCAATGCGGTCTGGCGTGCCGGGTTCTGCCCACAACCGGCCGTCAGCACCTGCCCGAGGATCACCTCATCCACCTGATCCGCTGCAATACCGCTGCGGGCCAGCAGGGCTTTCACCACCACCGTGCCCAGATCCACCGCCGACAATGAGGCCAGCGCGCCCTGAAAACTGCCAATCGGCGTGCGAGTCGCCGCTACAATCACTACCTGTTGCATGGTTTTCTCCGTGGATAACGTCATCAGAAGCGCATCTCCGGCACCTGAGCCGGCACTATCAGCCGACCGGCGGTTTTGGCGACAATCTCTTCCACGCTGATGCCAGGGGCGCGTTCGCGCAGCACAAAGGCACCGTTTTCAATTTCCAGATAGGCCAGGTCGGTCAGGACCTTGCGAATGCAACTGGCACCGGTCAGCGGCAACGTGCAGCGTGGTAACAGCTTGGACTCGCCACTCTTTGACGCGTGGGTCATCACCACAATGATGTTCTCCGCACCGGCCACCAGATCCATCGCGCCGCCCATGCCCTTCACCAGCTTGCCGGGGATCATCCACGAGGCGATGTTGCCCTCGACATCTACTTCAAAAGCGCCCAACACGGTGAGATCGACATGGCCGCCACGGATCATGGCGAACGACTGCGCCGAGTCGAAAATCGAGGCGCCGATCCGGGCGGTGACCGTCTGCTTACCGGCGTTGATCATGTCGGCATCCAGCTCAGCCTCGGTCGGGAAGCCGCCCATACCCAGCAGGCCGTTTTCGGATTGCAGCATCACGTCCATGCCCGGCGGCACATAGTTGGCCACCAGCGTCGGAATGCCGATCCCCAGATTGACGTAGTCGCCGTCACGCAGTTCTTGCGCCACGCGCTGCGCCATTTGTTCACGGGTAAGCATGGGGTTCTCCTCAGGTACGCAGGGTGCGCTGTTCAATGCGCTTTTCGAAACTGCCCTGGATCAGGCGGTCGACGTAGATGCCGGGGGTGTGGATCGCGGCCGGATCCAATTCGCCCGGTGCGACGATCTCTTCCACCTCCACCACGGTGACTCGCCCGGCGCTGGCCATCAGCGGGTTAAAGTTTTGTGCGGTGTGGCGATAGATGACATTGCCGAAGTGATCGGCTTTCCAACCCTTGATGATGGCGAAGTCGCCGGTGATCGCCTGCTCCATGATGTAGGGACGGCCGTTGAATTCACGCACTTCCTTGCCTTCGGCCACCGGGGTGCCGTAACCGGTGGCGGTGAAGAACGCCGGGATGCCGGCGCCCCCGGCACGGATTTTTTCTGCCAGCGAGCCCTGTGGCGTCAGCTCCACCTCCAGCTCACCGCTGATCGCCTGCTGCTCGAACAGCGCGTTCTCGCCAACGTAGGAAGCCACCACCTTGCGGATCTGCCGGTTTTCCAGCAACAGGCCGAGGCCAAAGCCGTCGATGCCGCAGTTGTTTGATACCACCGTCAGGCCGGTCACGCCCAGGCGACGGATCTCATTAATCAGGTTTTCCGGGATGCCGCACAGGCCGAAACCGCCCGCCAACACCGTCATATTGTCCGTCAGGCCTGCCAGCGCTTCCTGGTAGCTTGCGACGCGTTTATCGAGCCCTGCCATTGGCTGCCTCTGAGTGTTCTGTGGCCGTGGGCGGTATGCCCCTGCCTGTGCAAAGGCATCATCAGCTCACAAAAATGATTTGTTAATTTTGTTTTTGTGCCCCATTGATTTAAAATTTTTATTAATAAATTGTTAATTGCTGTTTTCAAAAGAGTTAAATAATTCAAAAATGAAAATGAGCATCAAACAGTTACGCGCGTTTTTAGCGGTAGCTCACACTCTTAACTTCGCCCAGGCGAGTGAACGGCTGAATATTTCACAGCCGGCGCTGAGTCTTGCCATTCGCGGGCTGGAAGAGGTGCTGGGCGGGCAATTGCTACTGCGTACCACCCGGCGTGTGGCGCTGACGCCGGAAGGGGAAAGCTTCTTCCCGATGGCGCGCCAACTGTTGGCGGACTGGGACAATGCGGAAGAGGCGATGCGTCAGCGCTTTACTCTGCAACTGGGCAAGGTGGCGATCGCTGCCATGCCTTCGTTCGCCGCCAACCCGCTGCCGCCGATCCTGAAAGTGTTTCGCGATCACTACGCCGGGATCAACGTAGCGGTGCACGACGTAATTAACGAGCAGGTGTTCGAGATGATCCGCGAAGGCCGAGTGGAAATGGGCATTGCCTTCGAGCCGGAACCCAGCGATACCCTGCACTTCACCCCGTTGTGCAACGATCGCTTTGTGGCGGTGGTACCGAAGCATTCACCGCTGGCGAGCAAGGCGCAGGTGAGCTGGAAAGAGTTGCTGACGCTGGACTTTATTACCCTGCAGCGCCCTTCTGCGGTGCGTCTGTTGCTGGAGCAAACGCTGGCCAAAAGCGGCAGAACGCTGGAGGTGGCATTTGAAAGTCACCAGTTGGTGACGGTCGGCCGTATGGTGGCTAACGGACTGGGCGCCAGCGCGGTACCGGCGCTGTGTGAACAACAGATGGGCGAGTTGGGTGCAACCTGCGTGCCGTTGTTCGGCCCGGTGATTGAACGACGGGTCGGGCTGATCCGCCTCGCCCAGCACCGCCTGTCTTCGGCAGCCCAGGCGCTGGCCGGAGTGATTGAACGGGAAATGGCGATGAATGGGATTGAATGAAGAGTTTGATGGGATCATTCAGGCTTTTCGGAGAGTTCTGCCCCTCGTAGCGTGAACCCGAACCTGTTCTCATTCTACAGAAAATGTTAAGTTTCCGTAAAAACAGGGAGCTTACTCAACATGGAACACAAGCCCAGCAGTATTGCGCCAGGCTATTGCATCGCTCAGCAGGCTGGCCCTTTGGCCTACCAAGCCCACTATCTGTTTGGCGGCAAGCCATCGAAAGCAGCCGACTATTTTCTGCAACTCAATGCTGACACGCCCATAGTGCAGCCGGGGCAAATGCTGATCGTTGCCGATCCGCGCAACCCTAATCAGGCGGTGCAACTCGCCATGTTGATGCAGGCCAAGACTCGCACCAGCAAGGCGGTGCAAGCCGGTGGCGGCGATTTTTCCGCTTTTTTACACCGTAACTATGCCGCCATCGCCGCTTTCACCAACTACGGTGATACCGTCATCGGGCTGGCTTCTGATGCCGGTGAACGTTACTTTGGCCAGATCAAAAACATCCTGGTCGACATTGAAAAAACCTACCAGAATCAATTCCGCATGAGCGGTGCGCTAATCGGCACCCAGTTTCAGGTGGAACGAGCACGACTGTTTGGTACATTAAAACCATTACTCAATCGCCTTACCCGCGCCCAGCTCAATATGAAAGAATATAGCCAGATTAAGCATGCTCTGGGGCTTTCCAGCAAATCACTGGTACATGAATGGAGTACCGCCGGAGTCGGCGCGATTAAGGGTTATTCGAACTATATCGACAGCGCCAGCCGCGCCGCGAAATTTATGAAAGCCGGCGGCTGGGTTGGCATCGGCCTCAGTGGGCTGAATACCACCAATGACGTTTATAATGCCTGCACCAGCGGCCGGGAGCAGGAATGCACCAAGATTGCGGTTAAGGGGTACAGCAATTTTGCTGCGAGTACCGCGGCGGGAATTTGGGGTGGTGAAGGTGGGGCACTATTAGCTACTGGGGCTTGTAGTATCGTATTGGGAGCTTCTACTTTTGGCGCAGGTATTTTAGCCTGCGGTATCGTGGGTGCTGCTCTTGGAGGAGCAGCTGGCAGCTGGGGTGGCGGCGTAGCAGCCGATGCCATGACCGGCTTGATTTTTGGTGAGTGATGAAAATAGCCATTATCACATTTTTCGTTCTGACACTGATTAGCGCTTTAATTCAGTTTTTTTTCTATCGACGCCATAAGGACGAATTTACTTCTTTTTATCAGATATATACACAAAACGGCCATCCACTTCCCCCTTTTGTAGTCATAGCTGACAACTTAGGCCTGATTGGGGTCTCTTTAAAAGCGCAATGGTTTCGTTGGATATTGAATGGCAGAAAACTAAAGATCGGTAAGGACACCTGGCTGGATAAAAAAACCTATGATTTCGTGCAGAGCAATACCTCTCAACGGCTGAAAAATTGGATCCGCAAAGACTTCAGTCTGAGCCTGTTAAAAATAGGTAGTTTAGTTCTGATGTGCGTCTGTGCATTTTTGAGCAAAGTCTAAACGTTTATCTCTGGCCACACCCGAATGAAAACTGCATCACTTATCGCAGCCACCCGACTCCATAACAGCGGGTGTCGGTGCACTGGCATCTGGAGTCGTGGGAGCAGCTATCGGAGATGCAGTAGGATCCACTCTAGGCAGCATGGGTTCCGATTATTTGACAACCCTGGTGGTAGGTGAATGATGAAAATTATCGTCATACTGTGTTTGTTGCTGCTGGCTTTGGGAGCCTTCATTCAGTATCTCTGCTATCGCCGTCATAAAAAAGAATTTGACGTTTTTTATCAAGACTATGTCACCAAGGGTCACTTTATCCCTCCCTACGTGGCCTTCGCAGATAGCCTTGGCATGCTCGGTACCTCACTGAAAGCTCAGTGGTTTCTCTGGATCCTGAAGAATAAAAAAATAAAGATAAGAGACCAGGTTTGGCTTGATGCAAAAACTTACGATTTCGTGCAAAAGATGGCGTCCCCGGCGTTACAAAAATGGTTGGCGTTGGATTTTATACTTTTACTTATCGAAGCTTTTATTATCGTCGTTGGTTGTATTTTTATTTATCTCCTTAAGAACAGTATTTAACAATGATGTCTGATTAGGTCATAGCCACCTTCCCGTTCTGACACTTTTTATCACAGTGATATTCAACAACCCTCGCCCAGTCGGCGCCTGCGAACTGGGCTGGCCTCCTCTATCGAACGGGAAATGGCCGCCTGCCAATCCTCCACACTGTGATTTTCACCCCAGCCTGCATTGAAATAACTCCCATTCTCAATAAATAATGATTACTATTCTCAAACAAGGATCCGGTGCGCCACGACGTGACCGGCAGGACTTTACCTTCAATTCAATGTTGAGCTTTCTTGACCTCAGGGCAACGGCTCTGCGGCAACAGGCTTTTTAACTCCATGGAGAGGTTATGAACTCTGCAACAACTCGCAACCGCCGTTTCGGCACACGCACCGCTTTCCCACTGCTGCTGCTCACTTCAATGCTGTTTTCTGCCCCGCTGCTGGCCCAGGGCGAGCCAGAACTGCTGCGTAAACCAGTCGCGAAAGGCGCTTATGAGATGGTCTACAGCCAGGGCGAGAACGCGCTGTATCTGGCCACTTCGCAAAGCCGCAAGCTGGATAAAGGTGGCGTAGTCTATCGTTTGGATCCACAGACGCTGGATATCACCCAGATCATTCACAACGACATCAAACCCTTCGGCGCAGCCATTAACAACAAAACCGGCACGCTGTTCTTTGGCAATACCACCAGCAACTCGGTGACCGCCATCGACGGCAAAACAGGCGAGGTTAAAGGCCGCCTGGTGCTGGATGCGCGCAAGCGCTCCGAAACGGTAAAACCCCTGGCACCTCGTGAACTGGTCGCCGATGCCACCACCGATACCCTGTATATCACCGGGCTGGGTGAATCCAGCGTGGTTTGGGTGGTCGACGGCAAGGATCTGACCCTGCGCACCACCATCACCGAGACCGGTAAATATGGCACCGGCCTGGCGCTGGACGCCGCTGCCGGCCGTCTGTATGTGACCAACGCCGACGGCGAACTGGTGACTATCGACACCAAAGCCAACAAGGTGGTCAGCCGCAAGAAGCTCGATGAGTCCAAAGAACACTTCTTCCTGAACATCAGCCTGGATCCGGCCACTCACCGCGCCTTTATCACCGACTCCAAGCAGGCGCAGGTGTTGGTTGTCGATACCCGCGATGGCAAAATTCTGAGCAAAATTGACGTGCCGGAATCGCTGGCGGTGCTGTTCAACCCGGCGCGCAATGAGGTTTACGTAACCCATCGCCAGGCGGGTGAAGTGAGCGTGATTGACGCCAAGAGCTACAAGCTGCTGCAAACCATCAAGACGCCGACCCACCCGAACAGCCTGGCGCTGTCACCGGATGGTCAGACGCTGTACGTCAGCGTCAAGCAGGCTTCCAGCCGTGAAAAAGAAGCCACGGCGCCGGATGACGTGATCCGCATCGCTTTGAAATAACACCGACAGGGGGCGCTATAGCGCCCCTTTTATCGGTTTAAACCTTAAACCCGACGTGCTTGCCGTCCGGCAATTCGATATCCAACCGCAGTGTCCCCCCCATGGCTTCGACATAACGCTTTAATGTCGAAATTTTTAGCTCATTACCCCGCTGCTCGATCGCCGCAACGGAGGGCTGGGAAATACCAAGACTATTCGCCAGTGCCTGCTGCGAGATATTTAGGGCTTCGCGTAGCTCGTACAAACGTGTTTCCAGCAGCATCTCCTCCGCCATTTCCTCGATCCGCTGCCTGCTCTCAGGGGTACGTGAAGCCAACATTTCTTTTAAAGTACCCATTTTGATATCCCTTCAACACGGACTTATCCCGCACGTTTAAATTATAGACTGCAGTCTATAAACACAACGCCATTGCAGAAAATTTAGCCATTGATAGTCCGTTGGCTACAGCTTACCCACCAGCCCGTCGGCGTCCTGGATCACCGCTTTTTTAGTCGCTCGCTGGTAAAGGCACAGCTCTTTGCCCGGTTTGTTGTGCATAAACGCCTGCGGGTAACGGCCGCTAATCAGCAGTGCCGAATAACCGACGTCGTCGCCATAATGAATAATGCTGCCAACAGCTTTGGCGCCTTTCAGTCCGCTGACCTTCAGACAGGCCGCTTGCAGCGCTTTATCGCCACTGGCCCAGGCAGCTTCCGACGATGCCGCGACGTTGAACGCCGTGATGGCGGCGATAAATACGATTAAGGTTCTGATCATCTACTTCTCTCCTGAATAACCCAATGATTCGCAGTATATGCGGCGGTTTATTATTCAGCCATCAGAGGGTGACGTATTATTTACAGTTTTTTTATTCCGGGCGGAAATAAAGTTACGGCGTTTTTACAGACAGTTTTTAGGACCACGGATAACATCATTACATCGCCAATATGGCCTCACGAGACGGATGTTTCATGCATTCTAATATTATTGGTTTCAACCCGATGCTGGCGGATATTACCGCCACGCAGCCACGCCCATTTGGCAAGGAAGTTGAACAGTATTTACAGCGTTATCCGGATACTGAACACGTCGATATTTATCTCAACGATTTAAACGGTCAATTCCGTGGCAAACGGCTGCCGGTCGCCGAGTTATTCACGCTGGAAAAGGGCTGTTATTTCCCGCTGTCGATTTACGCCATGGATCTTGCAGGCCAGGTAATTGAAGAAAGCGGGCTGGGCCAGCAGGCCGGGGAACCGGACCGGTTGTGCCTGCCGGTAGCGGGCACATTGCGCCCCTGCGCCCGTGATCCACAGCACCATGCCCAGTTGCTGCTGACGATGAAAAATGCCGAGGGTGAGGTGTGCGAACTGGAACCGCGCGTGGTGCTGCAACAGGTTCTCAAACGCCTGCAGGCCAAGGGTTACTACCCGGTGATCGCGGCAGAGCTGGAGTTTTATCTGCATGACCCGCAGCAACAGCCCGCCGATGCCGTGCAATGCCCGACGCAAAGTTTTTCTGTCGATGCCCCGGAGCGCCACCACGCCCTGCTCAATGACATCGAACATCAGGCCAGGCTGCAGGCTCTGCCGCTAACCGGCGTGGTGGCCGAGGCGGCTTGCGGTCAGTACGAACTGAACCTGCACCACAGTGCCCGGGTGCTGGAAGCCTGCGACCAGGTGCTGGCCCTGAAACGGCTAACGCGCCAGATAGCGGAGAAACATCACCAGCACGCCTGCTTTATGGCCAAACCCTGCGCGCAATCCGCCGGCAGCGGTTTGCACTTTCATATCAGCCTGCAGGATGAACAGGGCAACAACCTGCTGACCGGCGCTCCGGGCGAAATGAGCGACAACATGCAACAGGCGATGGCCGGAATGCTGACATTGATGCCGGCCTCGATGGCCATCCTGGCACCAAATGTCAACGCCTTCCGCCGTTTTCGTCCGGGTATGCATGTGCCGCTGCGTGCCTCCTGGGGGCACAACAACCGCACCGTCGCGCTACGCCTGCCCTGTGCCGACAGCGCCAACCAACGTATCGAATACCGGCTGGCCGGTGCCGACGCCAATCCTTATCTGGCGGTGGCCGTCATACTCGGCGGCCTGTTGCACGGGCTGGAACAGCCCCTGCCGTTGCCCCCGAGCACCAACGGCTACGAAAACGACAGCGCCGCACCACTGCCACTCAACCAGCGGGAGGCACTTACGCTGTTTCGTCGCTGTCAGCCGCTGCGCGAGCTGCTTGGCCCGGCATTTTGCACCCTGTGGTACACCTGCAAAACCGCCGAACTGCGCCGCTTTGAAGGGCAGGTCACCGCTACGGAAGTCAGCTGGATGCTTTAACCCGTCGGGTTCTGCATTCATCGGGCGAATATTTTCGCCCCATCATTGAACAAGGAACAAAACATGTCTCGTTTGGTTTTGATCTCGAATAAGCAGTGTGACAGCAAAGATTTGGCCTGCGCTACGCAGGCGCTATCCTCCGTTGACGCCAGCGATGATGAGCAAGGCCTGTGGCTGGGCTGGAACGGCGACGTGCAGAACTTCGGTGCCGCCCCGCTGCGTCCGGTCAACCTTCAGCAGCGCAGCGGCTATCAGCAGGTGACCTTCCCGCTGTCCACCGAAGAATTTAAATTCCACTATCAGGGCTACTATCACGATGGCCTGTGGCCGGTGTTCCATAATCACCCGGAGAAGGCGCACTTCACCCCGGAGAACTATCGGGCTTACCGGCAGCTCAACCAACAGTTCGCCGATATCGCCTGTGAGTATGTGTGCCCGAACGACATCATCTGCATTGATGATTATCAGTTGCTGCCCTGCGGCCAGGCGTTGAAAGAACAGGGGCTATTGAACCCCTGCGCGTTCTTCTTCCACTTACCCTTCCCGTCGGCGGCGCTGCTCAGGCAGATCCCCGAGCACCAGGGGTTAATCGAGTCGCTATTTTTCTACGACCTGATCGGCTTTCAGTCGCTCGATGACCGCAATAACTTCCTCAATTATCTGGCCAATGAATATCCGGTCGAGATGCTACCTGACGACCAGCTACAGGTTAACGGCCATATCTTTGCCACCGGCATCTTCCCGGCCGGGATCAACGCCCGCAACATCTACTGAACATCGCTGCCTGGTTGGCGTTGCCGTACAACGCCCAACCGTTCACCCCGGGATTTTGACCGCTTAGCGCCCCTATAGCACCGCTGACTGAAATTCAGATGTCTTCCCCTGCCCCGACCCGCAATGATGAGCTGTTCCTATACCTATACCCGAACGTTATCCGCACCCGGGCCACGCGCCTAAACATCTTATAAGCGGATTAACTTACTCATTTTTTTTGCAGATTTGAACTAAGGACATCTCAATGAACCGAGAGGGGATTTTAAAACACATACCCTGGATGCTGCTGGGGATACTCGGCGCTTCCTGCCTGGGTGTGGTGGCGCTGCGTCGCGGCGAACACATCAGCGCACTGTGGATCATCGTCGCTTCGGTGGCGGTGTATCTGGTGGCTTACCGTTATTACAGCCTGTATATCGCCACCAAGGTGATGAAGCTGGACGCCTTCCGCGCCACCCCGGCGGTGGTCAACAACGACGGCCTGAACTATGTGCCGACCAACAAGTACGTGCTGTTCGGTCACCACTTCGCCGCCATTGCCGGCGCAGGCCCACTGGTCGGCCCGGTGCTGGCAGCGCAGGTCGGCTATTTGCCCGGCACGCTGTGGCTGTTGGGCGGCGTGGTGCTGGCGGGGGCGGTACAGGACTTTTTAGTGCTGTTCATCTCCTCACGCCGCAACGGCGCTTCGCTCGGTGAGATCATCAAAAAGGAAATGGGGCCGATACCGGGCACCATCGCGCTGTTTGGCTGCTTCCTGATTATGATCATTATTCTGGCGGTGCTGGCCCTGATCGTGGTGAAAGCGCTGGCCGAAAGCCCATGGGGCGTGTTCACCGTGTGCTCCACCGTGCCGATTGCCCTGTTTATGGGCATCTACATGCGCTTCCTGCGCCCCGGCCGGGTCGGTGAGATCTCGGTGATTGGCATCGTGCTGCTGGTGCTCTCGATCTGGTTCGGCGGCGTGATTGCCCACGACCCGTTCTGGGGCCCGGCGCTGACCTTTAAAGACACCACCATCACCTATACGCTGATTGGCTATGCGTTTATCTCCGCGCTGCTGCCGGTGTGGTTGATCCTGGCGCCGCGCGACTATCTGGCGACCTTCCTGAAAATCGGCGTGATCGTCGGGCTGGCGATTGGCATCGTGATCCTCAACCCTGAGCTGAAAATGCCGGCGATGACCCAGTTTATCGACGGCACTGGCCCGGTGTGGAAAGGCTCGGTGTTCCCGTTCCTGTTCATTACCATCGCCTGCGGTGCGGTCTCCGGCTTCCATGCGCTGATCGCCTCCGGCACCACGCCGAAGCTGTTGGCCAATGAAAAAGACGCGCGCTTTATCGGTTATGGCGCGATGCTGATGGAGTCCTTCGTCGCCATCATGGCGCTGGTTGCGGCTTCCATCATCGAACCTGGCCTGTACTTCGCCATGAACACCCCACCGGCCGCACTGGGCATCACCATGCCGGACCTGCACCGCTTGGGCACCGAAGATGCCCCGATGATCATGGCCTCTCTGCGTGATGTGACCGCGCATGCCGCGGCGACCGTCAGCTCCTGGGGCTTTGTCATCAGTCCGGAACAGATCCTGCAGACCGCCAAAGACATCGGTGAACCTTCAGTGCTGAACCGCGCCGGTGGCGCACCAACCCTGGCGGTGGGTATCGCCCACGTGTTCCACCAGATCATTCCTGGCGCCAATATGGGCTTCTGGTACCACTTCGGCATTCTGTTTGAAGCGATGTTCATCCTGACCGCGCTGGACGCCGGTACCCGTTCCGGCCGCTTTATGCTGCAGGACCTGTTGGGCAACTTCGTCCCGTTCCTGAAAAAAACCGACTCGCTGGTGGCCGGTATTGTCGGCACCGCCGGTTGTGTGGGGCTGTGGGGCTACCTGCTGTATCAGGGGGTGGTCGATCCGCTTGGCGGCGTGAAGAGCCTGTGGCCGCTGTTCGGCATCTCCAACCAGATGCTGGCCGCCGTGGCGCTGATACTGGGTACCGTGGTGCTGATCAAGATGAAGCGCACCAAATACATATGGGTCACCGTGGTACCGGCCGTCTGGCTGCTGATTTGTACCACCTACGCCCTGGGCCTGAAGCTGTTCAGCAACAACCCGCAGCTGGAAGGCTTCTTCTTCCAGGCCGGTGAGTACAAACGCAAAATCGCCGAAGGCGGCGCCGAGCTGACCGCCCAGCAGGTGGCCAACATGAACCATATCGTGGTGAACAACTACACCAACGCCGGGCTGAGTGTTCTGTTCCTGCTGGTGGTGTACAGCATCATCTTCTACGGGGTGAAAACCGCCATGGCGGCGCGCAAAAACCCGAACCGCAGCGACCAGGAAACTCCTTACGTGCCGGTGCCTGAAGAAGCGCCTGCCAGCGGCGTAACTGAGGGGGACGTCAAAGTTTCACCGCAGCACTGATGGTGATTTAACGGATACCCTGCATAATGAAACCTATTATGCAGGGTCATTTTTTGGGAGAAGGCTATGTTCGGTAATCTCGGCCAGGCGGGTAAATACCTCGGGCAGGCGGCGCGCATGTTGGTCGGCGTGCCTGACTACGATACCTACGTCCAGCATATGAAAGACAACCACCCGGACAAGCCGGTGATGACCTATAAAGAGTTTTTCCGCGAACGCCAGCAGGCCCGCTACGGTGGGGACGGCAAAGGCGGCATGCGCTGTTGTTAACAAGGATCCGTAATGAAACCCATCGCAGTCACCATTCTGACCGGCTTTTTGGGTGCCGGTAAAACCACCCTGCTCCGCCATATTCTCAACGCCGAACACGGCTACAAGATTGCCGTGATTGAAAACGAGTTCGGCGAAGTGCCGATCGACAACGCATTGATTGGCGATCGCGCCAGCCGCATCACCACCCTGAGCAACGGCTGCATCTGCTGCAGCAAATCCAACGAGCTGGCAGACGCGCTGCTGGACTTGCTGGACGGCGTTGACCAGGGCCAACTGGAGTTCGACCGGCTGATCATTGAATGCACCGGCATGGCCGACCCCGGCCCGATCACCCAGACCTTTTTCTCACATGAGATCCTCTGCGAACGCTTCCTGCTGGACGGCATCATCACGCTGGTGGACGCCGTACACGCCGATCAACAACTCAACCAGTTCAGCATCGCGCAGGCGCAGGTGGGCTACGCCGACCGTATTCTGCTGACCAAAACCGACGTGGCGCCGGACTGTGAAGCGCTGACCCAGCGGCTGCAACAGATGAACGCCCGCGCCCCGGTTTATACAGTGACGCACGGCGATATCGATCTAAGCGTGCTGTTCGACATCGAAGGCTTTGTGCTGAACGACAAGCTGAACCTGACGCCGCCAACTCCCCTGTTTCGCCGCATTCCGCAGGCGCAAAACAACATTCAGTCGATTGTGGTGTACCACGACCAACCGCTGGAGCTGATGCAGGTTTCAGAAGTGATGGAAGGCCTGCTGCTGGAATACGCCGACAGCCTGCTGCGTTATAAAGGGATTTTGTCGATCCAGGACGAGCCGCGTCGCCTGCTGTTCCAGGGCGTGCAACGGCTGTATAACGCTGACTGGGACCGCGAGTGGTTACCCGACGAGGAACGCCGCAGTACGCTGGTGTTTATTGGGGTAGATTTGCCGGAAGACACCATTCGCCAGCGGTTTGCCGAGTTGGCGCAAGCCTGAACCTATAGGGCTGCACATTCAATTGCAGCCCACTCATTTAACCTGCCGATGCGGCCCCGCCGCGACTGAATCCCGCAGCATCAGGCTGGCCGGGAAGCTTGGGCGCTTGCTCAGTTCGCCACCGTCCAGCATCGAGACCAGCCGATGGATGGTTTCCTTAATCATTTCGGTCACCGGCATTTTCATGCTGGACAGCGAGGGAATGGTATAAGGCGCCAAGGGAATATCATCGAACCCGATCACCGACACGGCGGACGGTACCGGGATTTGGCATTCCGTTAGCCGCTTGATGGCGCCGATGGCCATTTCGTCGTTACTGGCAACAATCGCGCTAAAGGCATGGCCGCCGGTCAGCAACTTATCGACCGCCGCCATGCCGCTTTGCGCGTTCCACTTCCCTTCGACAATCAGCGCATCATTAACACCAATATCATGTTCCGCCAGCGCAGATTTGTAGCCCGACAGCCGCTCCAGCCCGGTAGGGGAATCCAGCGAGCCGGTGATAAATGCGATATCGCGATGCCCGCGTTCGATCAACTGCTGCACCGCCGTCGCGCTGGCGGCGTGCTGATCGCTGAAGATGCAGTAGCTGTCGTTAAGCCTGAGCCGACGGTTGATGACCAGGATCGGCTGCTGGTGCCGGGAGATGATCTCGTCCATTTCGCTAATCGACAGAAAACGCGGGTAGATGATTACGCCGTCGCAGCGCATATCCAGCAGGTATTCAATGGCGGCCTTTTCTTCTGCGGCGGTGTGCTTGCCGTCCGCCAAAATCAGCTGGCGGCCGTGCTCTTCCATAATGCGGGCCGACTGAAACATCAGCTCGCTGAAGTAGTTACCGCTGTACAGCGTATTGGTCACCACCAGCCCGATGGTCTGGGTGGTTTTGGTCGCCAGATTGCGCGCCAGCAGATTGGGCCGGTAACCCGTCTCTGCGATGGCTTTGTCCACCAGTTCACGCTTTTCCGGGCTGACATAGCCGCTGCCGGACAACACGCGGGACACCGTCGCTTTCGACACGCCCGCCCTGTTAGCTACCTCAAGTATTGTTGCCATCTCTGCGCCGTCAAAGTCGATTGAGTCTGCGCAGTCTACCCAAGACGCCCCCGGTTTGAAATGTTTTCACGCCCGCCCCTGCCGTAGCTGCTGGTTTAAAAGCGATCAGCATCACGAAACGAAAAACCCAAAAATCATAATTCTTGCCACCAAACAAATACCAAATCATTATTTCGTGAAACCGGTTTCTTGTGGGCGTTTCATTCAGATGGAACGGCGGATCGCCCAGGCAGTAAAAGTTCGCCTTTGGGCAATCCGAATTCCTATCTAAAGAGACGATAATTCCATGCCGAAGAATTACGCAGAGATCTCACCCGCTATCGTGAAGGCGCTGGGTGGCCTCACCAATATCGAAGCCGTTACCCACTGCATGACCCGCCTGCGGTTCGTGGTGAAAGACAAGGCGCTGATCGACACCCCGGCGCTGAAAGCCATTGATGGCGTATTGGGCGTGGTGCACAGCGGCGAGCAGTGCCAGGTGATCATCGGTAATGAAGTGTCGAAGGCTTATCAGGCAGTGCTGGCGCTCGGTATGCCGGGGGCGACACCCGCCGCCGCCCCGGCAAAACGCAAAATCACCCTGAAAGGCATTGGCGCCGGCATTCTCGACGCCCTGATCGGCACCATGTCGCCGTTGATCCCGGCCATCATCGGCGGTTCGATGGTGAAACTGCTGGCGATGATCCTGGATATGTTCGCCGTGTTCGACAAAGGCTCGTCGACCCTGGTGATACTGAACGTGATTGGCGACGGTGCGTTCTTCTTCCTGCCGGTGATGGTGGCCGCCTCTGCGGCGCTGAAATTCAAAACCAACATGTCACTGGCGATCGCCATTGCAGGGGTGCTGCTGCACCCCAACTTTATCGACCTGATGGCCAAAGCGGCGCAGGGCCAGGCGGTGGAGTTCGCCTACATCCCGGTGACGGCGGTGAAATACACCTATACGGTGATCCCCGCGCTGGTGATGACCTGGATATTGTCGTACATCGAACGCTGGGTCGATCGCATCACCCCGGCGGTGACCAAGAACTTCCTTAAGCCGATGCTGATTGTGCTGATTGCCGCGCCAATCGCGATAGTGTTTATCGGCCCGGTCGGTATCTGGATCGGCAGCGGGATTTCGGCGCTGGTGTACACCGTGCATGGTTATCTGGGCTGGCTTTCCGTCGCCATTATGGGGGCCATTTGGCCGCTGCTGGTGATGACCGGCATGCACCGCGTATTCACCCCAACCATCATTCAGACCATCGCCGAGACCGGCAAAGAGGGCATGGTGATGCCTTCGGAGATTGGCGCCAACCTGTCGCTCGGCGGCTCTTCGCTGGCCGTGGCGTTCAAAACCAAGAACCGCGAACTGCGCCAGACCGCACTGGCCGCTGCCGCCTCCGCCATTGTAGCGGGCATTTCCGAACCGGCGCTGTATGGCGTGGCAGTACGGCTTAAACGCCCGTTGATCGCCAGTTTGATCAGCGGCTTTATCTGCGGTGCCGTCGCCGGTATCGGCGGGTTGGCCAGCCATTCGATGGCTTCGCCCGGCCTGTTCACCAGCGTGCAGTTCTTCGACCCGACCAACCCGATGAGCATTGTCTGGGTCGGCGGCGTGATGGTGCTGGCCGTGGTGCTGTCGTTCGTGCTCACGCTGCTTTTAGGCTTCGAAGACATCCCGGAAAGCGAAGCAACCCAAACCGCGCCCCCGGCCCCGGCGACGAATACCGTTAACGCCGCGAATACCCAATAGAACACTATTTAAGTTACAGAGGATTTCATGTCTGATTCGACATTCCCGCAAGGGTTTTTATGGGGCGGTGCCTTGGCCGCCAACCAGTCTGAAGGTGGCTATCTGGAGGGCGGTAAAGGGCTGACCACGGTCGACATGATCCCGCATGGCCCCAACCGCATGCCGGTGAAACTGGGCCTGGAGAAGCGCTTTACCTTGCGTGAAGACGAGTTTTACCCCAGCCACGACGCGATTGATTTTTACCACCGCTACCGCGACGACATTGCGCTGATGGCGGAGATGGGCTTTAGCGTATTCCGCACCTCCATTGCCTGGAGCCGGATTTACCCCAAGGGCGACGAGCTAATGCCGAACCCGGAAGGCATCGCCTTCTACCGCAGCCTGTTCAAAGAGTGCCGCAAATACGGCATCGAGCCGCTGGTGACCCTGTGCCATTTCGACGTGCCGATGCACCTGGTGACCGAATACGGCTCCTGGCGCAGCCGCAAAATGGTGGAGTTTTTCACCCGCTATGCCCGCACCTGCTTCGAAGCCTTTGATGGCCTGGTGAAGTACTGGCTCACCTTCAACGAGATCAACATTGTGCTGCACAGCCCGTTTTCCGGTGCCGGGCTGGTGTTTGAAGCAGGCGAGAACCCCGAGCAGATAAAATACCAGGCGGTGCACCACGAACTGGTGGCCAGCGCCCTGGCGACGCGCATTGCGCATGAAGTGAACCCCGCCAACCAGGTGGGCTGCATGCTGGCCGGCGGCAATTTCTACCCCTGGTCCAGCAAGCCGGAAGACGTGTGGGCCGCGCTGGAAAAAGACCGCGAGAACCTGTTCTTTATCGATGTGCAGGCCCGAGGCAGTTACCCCTCTTACTCTGCCAGGGTCTTCCGCGAGAAAGGCGTGAGCATCGTGATGGAGGAAGGCGACGCCGAAATCCTGAAGAACACCGTCGATTTTGTTTCCTTCAGCTATTACGCCTCGCGCTGCGCTTCTGCCGATATGAACGACAACAACAGCAGCGCCGCCAACGTGGTGAAATCCCTGACCAACCCGCATATTCCGCGCAGCGACTGGGGCTGGGGCATCGATCCGCTGGGTTTACGCATCACCATGAACATGATGTACGACCGTTACCAAAAGCCGCTGTTCCTGGTGGAAAACGGCCTGGGCGCACACGACGAGTTCAACGCCGACGGCGAGATAGTGGACGATTACCGCATCAGCTACCTGCGCGAACACATCCGCGCCATGGCCGACGCCATCGCCGACGGCGTGCCGGTGATGGGCTACACCACCTGGGGCTGCATTGACCTGGTGGCGGCCTCGACCGGGGAAATGAGCAAGCGTTATGGCCTGGTTTATGTCGACCGCGACGACAATGGCAACGGCACCCTCACCCGTACTCGCAAGAAGTCTTTCTGGTGGTACAAACAGGTTATAGCTAGCAATGGTGGGGACTTGGGGTGATGGGGTTGGGGGTGGTGAGCTGACTCTAACTTCGGAGCTTTCGGAGCCTGGGTTTCTCAGGCTCCAGCGTTGGACTTAACGCGAGGTCGGCAATGCTTCGACCTGCAAAATCCCGTTCGATTGATTGACCGAGAATTCGGTTACGAACTCGCGAGCAAAGGGAAAATCACCCGCCTGTTGTTTTTTAGGGGATATCAGTTTCACTGAAAAATGATATTTCTGCCCTGGAGCAAATACGTAGCCTTCATCGGGGGTGCATTGGTTGGGCGCGATTTCACGCAGCGGTTCGAAGAATTTGAAGTCACGATTTTGCGCTTCATCCAGCCGATTAATCGAGATGCCTTCTAACTTCTCATCACCTTCAGGTATCACCGTCACGCATACTGCACCATCACGCAGAGTGACGGTTGCGGGGTAGTCGACGGGAATCCGATCCCCCATCGAAGGACAGCCTGCGAGCAGGAAAGGTAACGAAAGTATAAAAATCCGTTTCATAATTACCTCTGACGTAAAAACTTAGCTAAAACCTGCTCGTACTGTGAGCGAATTTCATTGGTTTTGGGGCCAATATGCGCCCGCTAGAACGCCCCTTATTTTATGGGGCACCTTCCTGTGCGACGTTTTCAATATCGTAGCCGCCATTGAGTTTTTTCACTTTGAAGTGAGCAATAAAGGCTCTGGCAGATGCATCCTGCAGGTTTTCTCGTTTATCTATGGGAATAAAATTCAATCTCATGCTGTACAGCTGGTTTTCCTGAAACGAGTAATCGCCTTGAGTTACACAAATCCCCTTTTTCGGATCCTGATTAGCAACTTCGATCAGCTTCTCACCCGCATCACTGCTGATATAGACCGTATCTGGTTTTTCGTTTTCTTTCGGTAACGGATAGATGCAGATATCGCCATTATCTTTAGCATGGGCTGTTATCGGGATATCAGGCGCATAACGTCGGTCGAGACGGTCACCCACGCAAGCACTTAGCAAAATTACGCCGACTGTCGTGAACAATAAATTACCCTTCATAATATTCCCTTAGTCATAAGCTGGGATATTAAATATATAATCAATGAATATATAGATAATGCTTTAACACCCGAGGTTACTACGAATAACTGCGAGCTGCATTCCAATCCAAAGAGTAAATCAGCTGTAATTCCATACAGGTTATTCTTTCATTTTGGCGATAGAGTTATAGTTTTCGGGCTGCGTCAAAATACGTAGCCGGAGTTAGCGTTCCGAATCCCCCAACCCTGTCCGAATATGATATAAATTCGGGCATGCCGATGCGCACCCAAACAATGGTGGCTCGGGTGGTGCTTCCTTCGGGAAGGCCGGGATCCGTTGGGGCCGGTACGCTAACGCCGCTCGAGCTACCACCCCGAGTTTAGCGTCTCTTCTGGTAGCGGTATTTTTCCCCCAATGGAAATGACCGATATGGAAAACATCAGCCAACATATAGATTCAGAAGCAGCTACAAGCACCGTAACTCTCTATCGAGAGCTGTTCAATCGAATCGATTTGCATGAATTAACATCATCACAACTTCTCGATCTGGCAGCATTGTCGGCAGAACAAACTGAAGGTCTATGCAATGGATTGATGCTTTTCAATGACCTTTTGCAGACAAACCCACAGTCCAATACCTTCGACTGGGAGCTGCTAAATAGTTATCTGAATGCAATCGCGCACCTGCTTCCTGCTCTATGTAACCTACATGGCCGGGCATTGAGAGAAATGGAATATCACGAAGTCATAAAGTAACGTTCTGACTTCATTCGAGCATGGTAGGTTTTCAACCTGCCCTGTTGTATCTGGCCCAAACCACTCATTTACAGCCATTGCACTGGATATTTATCCAGACACCTTTTCAACTGGGTATAATGAGTGATAGGCTATCACTAAATCATTCCTAATTTGGAAGAGTCATTATGCAAGAGTTGCATGAACGTGCAAAAAATCTTCGCGTCGAAGCAGAACAACAGCAGTTAATCCAGCAGGAAGAAGATAAGGCACTCGTCGAAAAACTGGTGGGAATTTACGATCAGAAAGCCATCGCTGAGCTTCTGCGTGAGGTCAGTGGTGGCAGCGAATGGACAAGAGAGAGCCTCAATCGCTGGCTCAAAGGAAAAACACCACAGAAAGTTCTGACAGAAAGAGAGGTGGTGCTATTGCGGTCAATGTTACCAAAACCCTCGCCGTTTCACCCTAACTATAAGTTTCGTTTTATCGATCTGTTTGCAGGTATTGGCGGTATTCGCAAAGGGTTTGAAGAGATTGGTGGGCAATGCGTCTTTACCAGCGAATGGAACAAAGAAGCAGTCCGCACCTACAAAGCTAACTGGTACTGTGACCCAGCACATCATAAGTTCAATTCGGATATCCGCGAAATAACCCTTAGCGAAAATGATGATATTTCCGTTCAGGAAGCATATAAAAATATCGATAAAGAAATCCCTGATCATGATGTTCTGTTGGCAGGTTTTCCATGCCAACCGTTTTCCCTTGCAGGTGTATCAAAGAAGAACTCTCTGGGGAGGGCTCACGGTTTTGAGTGTGAAACCCAGGGAACACTATTCTTTGACGTAGCTCGAATTATTGCTGCTAAAAAGCCGGCAATTTTCCTCCTCGAAAACGTCAAAAACCTTAAGAGCCATGATAAAGGGAAGACCTTCAAAATTATCATGGAAACACTGGATGAGTTGGGTTACGAAGTTGCTGACGCTCAGGCTACTGGCGCTAGTGATCCTAAAATCATCGATGGGAAAAATTTCTTACCTCAACATCGCGAACGTATCGTACTGGTTGGCTTCCGTCGTGATTTGAATATTCATGGTGATTTTTCTCTCAAGAACTTGAGCCAGTTCTTCCCGAAGAAAAGGCCGTCATTTGGTGAGCTTCTACTCGACGATGTTAAGCCAAAATATATTCTGACAGAGCATCTATGGAAATATCTTTATAACTACGCCAAAAAACACCAGGCAAAAGGTAATGGTTTTGGCTTTGGTTTAGTGAATCCGAAAAATGAATCAAGCGTTGCCAGAACGCTATCAGCCCGTTACCACAAAGATGGCTCTGAGATCTTGATTGATCGAGGCTGGGACATGGAACTTGGTGAGAAAGATTTTGCAGATCCTGAAAACCAGGCCAATCGACCTCGCCGTTTGACACCAAAAGAATGTGCCCGAATTATGGGATTCGAGACTCCAGGTGGAGCAGACTTCTACATCCCAGTATCAGATACTCAGGCGTATCGGCAGTTCGGTAACTCCGTTATTGTGCCAGCATTCGCAGCCGTAGCTAAGTTACTAGAGCCTTACATTGTTTTAGCTGTTTCAAAAGATAAAAGTGAAGCTGCATGAGGTAAATCATGGCTGACGTACACCCCCCCTCAATCAGAAGCAAGAACATGAGGGCGATACGTAATCAAAATACAGCCATAGAGAAATTGTTATCCCGGGTTCTGGATGAAGCCGGGATAACTTACCGCACCCAAGTTTCTGATCTTCCAGGCAAACCTGACTTTGTTATTGATGATTATAAAGCCATAATTTTCGTCCACGGCTGTTTCTGGCATCGTCACAACTGTTACCTGTTCAAAGTACCCGCAACAAGAACCGAGTTTTGGTTGAAAAAGATCGATTCAAATGTCAGGCGGGATAATGACGTCACCCGACTACTGACAGAACAAGGCTGGCGTGAATTGATCATCTGGGAATGTTCTCTGAAAGGCCGAATAAAGCTTTCAGCTAATGCATTATCAGAAAGGATTGAAGAATGGCTATGCGCAAGTGATACTCATGCTGTGATCGATTCCAAAGGAATTCACCAATTAAATAATTAGCATCGTAATACTCCCGTCAAGTTAATTTCCCTTCTCAAGAAAAACTAAAAACTTCACCTTTCATCATCGACATCTATTCAATAACATGGATAATTAATCTTTAATTATGAGTTAGATTACACAACTCATGGGCCTCCTATGTGAGCGTCAGGTAACTTAACTTCATAGTTAGTTAACGAAGAATTTTATTGGATAACTGGCATATCCATATCAGAAAATTCCCCGTTACAGATTTCAAAACTGCCCTGCCCGACCATACAAATGCACTCTAGTGCATGTAGATCCACTGCTTATTCTATAACCGGAAAATTACTATGAATCAGATACTAAGGGACATTTTTCATGTCGCGGCCGGGAAACATTTGAGTGCTGTTGATGCAGACTCGTCCCGTTCAAACCAGCATGAGATCGGTGGATTGGTTAAAGTGGGGTTTGGAGAAGTGCTGGGTAAACCGGGGAAAACTGAAACGTTTGAATTCGCCTGTAAGATGGTCTATTTCAATGATGAAATGGAAGACCCACTTATTGTGGATGATCGTGTCACTTGGTATGACTCTCGTCGCCGCTCACCTACACGTTCACCTGAATATCGTCTTTATTACCATGATAATTCTGTCACAGAGCTTCTCCAGGAAGGTGACTTTTTTCTAATAGCACTACAAGAGAATGGCACTCTCCTTATGTGTTTTTCACCAGCAGGCACCAATATAGAAGCACAGCTTCGAAACCTATTCGGACTGACTGACGAGCTAAATGAAAGCTTTCAGCCCTCGAAAATTGGAAATAAAAAACTTCCACTCCCCGTGCAAATGCTGCTCGAACAACTTGGTGTCACCTTTGAACCAGGGCAGGAAGGTGATGAGGAACTATTGGCATTTTTGCTCGAACGTTATCCAAACGGCCTACCCAAATCCAACGAGTTCTCCGAGCTTGCTCGCTCACGTAAACCTGCAGCCCCTCTTGAAGACCCAGATGATGCGTTGATGGTCTGGCTGACAGAAGAAGAACATCTGTTTAGAACCTATGAACGACATTTAGTCCGTGCACGATTACTGCAAGGTTTTGGGGATGATGGTGGTGATGTTGACGCATTTGTTGGTTTTTCGTTGAGCGTCCAAAATCGTAGAAAGTCGCGCGTAGGTTTTGCTTTCGAGAATCATCTGAGCCATCTTTTTAAACTGCATGGCTTGCAATTTGAGAAGGGTTCATCAAAAAACACTACAGAGAATCGTTCAAAACCTGATTTTCTATTCCCTTCTTTCAAGGCTTATCTCGACGATAACTTCCCTGAAGAAAAGCTGTTTCTACTAGGTGCGAAAACAACATGCAAAGATCGTTGGCGTCAGGTTCTGGCCGAAGGTGATCGTGTTACAACTAAATATTTGGTAACTATTCAACCTAGCATCAGTGTCAATCAATTATTTGAAATGAAAAATAAATCACTACAGTTGATTATTCCTTTACCTATTTGGGAAACATACCCAGAAGGCTCTCAACAACAACTAACGAGCATTTATTCATTTATAAATAAAATAAAATTACATAATAATGTATAGATTTATAAAAATATTATCCAGTTTTTAATATTTCACTAATAGTTATATGAAACTTAACTTAATCGGCAACAAAAATTAGCACCCCACTCTTGCTGCCGATTGCCCCATACATAACAAACAATGTTATAACCACGAACCGAAACGCAACATAATACATTAATTTAAAGTATGCAACACCACTCTTATAGAGTAAAATAAAGACAAAAACTAATGAACACGGCGCCAACTGGTTCTTATTTTTATTCTAACACTTACTTCCTTATCTTCAACTACACTAAGATCATTATTTTTATTTATAACTCTAATAGTGTAGTGCGTTGAGTTCATTTCTTTTGATATTTCAAAAGTATCATTTTCTTTAGCATTTACATCTCTAAAGTAATTTGTCATATGCGTTATTCGGTATTCATTCCTAGTTCCTTTAGGATCATGAATTTTATTATTATAATAAACAAACCGAAATTTTCTCCCTATTCCATTTTCATCAATCACTTCTATCCATGCATCCGGATTTTTAATGGATGGATCAAGAAAAGGCAGAAAAGTAAGTAGTTCCGAGTTGGTTTTTGGAACCAATATTCCCGCCTGATGAGCTCCTGTAGTGCCTACATCATTTGCACTAAGTACCTTACTGAATATTTTTTTCATTATATACTCCTTGGAGATATTTCTAGCGCACGTTTGAGATCTATGGCATCCCTGGTAGAAACAGGAATGCTTTCATTCGCTAGTTCGCTTTTCCACTGTGAACGCTCGATCATTATTTCCTCAACAGTATCTTTGTAGAAAAGTCGGAAGATAGTGACTGGCTGTGTTTGACCTCGACGATGAGCTCTAGCGCTTGCTTGCGCTTCCAATGCAGGATTCCATACGGGTGTAAAATGAATAACTACTGTTGCAGCCGTGATATTTAGGCCTGCACCGGCGGCTTTTGGATTAAGGATCAAACATCCCGGACAATCACTAGCCGAGAACTCGTCGATTATCTTCTGTCGTATATCCTGAGGAGTGCTGCCATTAATCGCCCCCCAATAAACCATTGAGTAATCTACAAAGGCCTCTCTCAATAAGTCTCCTATCCTGTTAAAAATAGAAAAAACTATAACTTTTTTCCCATTCAAAAATGCTTCTTCGAGAAGAGTAATTGTCCGTTCCATTTTAGGAGTGATAAAAGGAGATGTATGCGAACGTATAATTTCCGCATTATCTCCATTTAGGTCACTCTCACAATTTTGCTGCCGGAGCCAAGGATGTGCACAGAATAACTGTAATTGAAGCGTAGCAACCAACGCCCCAGCAATAGGGTAATTTGCAAAAGTAGTTTCGCGGACATACAAATAATCATTTGATAACTGTTCGTCCAACTCAAGTGGAACATCAATATCGAGTCTTTCAGGAAGATCACTAGCAACATCCGCAACCCTGCGCTTTAATATTATGGGATCAGTGAAGCAACCAACCGCTTGGGCGGATTCAATACTATCAGGGTAATTTAATTCAAACTCATCACGTTTCCCAAGCAACCCTGGGATTGCAAAATCAGTCAATGACCAAAGATCTAACAGCCTATTTTCTACTGGAGTGCCCGTCATTGGGATAGTTCGTCGACGTGGTATCTTAGCTATAGCTTGACGCCTCTTCGAATCTGGATTTTTTATGGCCTGTGCTTCATCACAGATCACCCATGACCATTCGAAAGAAGAAAATAAAGAAATATCATTAACCATCGTATCATAAGTAGTAATTACGACATTTGCTCGTTGAAGTCCACTATAGATTCCAGTTCTTTCTGGCCCGCGATGAACCATCACAGATATATTTTTTGCAAAACGAGAAAACTCTCTGACCCAGTTTGCAATTAAACTAGTTGGACACACAATCAGTGCTGGCGCTTCATTATCAGGTGGTTCAATTAACAACAATGCAATTATTTGGATAGTTTTCCCAAGACCCATTTCATCTGCAAGAATAATTCCTCCCGTATGGTAAAGCGTTTCCCACATCCAGCCAACACCACGTGCTTGATAAGGGAAAAGCGTAGCTGTCAGGCCTGGTATTTTAATTTCTTCGCTAAAATCATTAGCCGTGATCTGACCTGCCTTGAGAAAAATTTCGTCAGGTTCAATGCCTATTGCATAATCTTTTCTGCGCAAAAGTTGAATTGCAAAACTGTAGGAAATATTTTCAGGATCAGAACCTTTCATTATATCTGAGAATAAGTACACAGCATCCCGCGGAAGAGGGCGAATTATAGTTCCATCTACCACCCATGAATGATAAATAGTTGGCGCCCTAAAAATACTTTTGGCTCCCCTAACAACACGCATTCCCGCAAGTTGCACCACGGTATTCATTTCAGACTTGCTGATGATAATGATCGGATCGAGGAGACGTTCAGAAATAGTGAAACCTTCAGGAGCAACTTTTCTAAGTTCCTCTATAGTATGCGGCAAGTGTGTAAAATCGGTCATAACAGTGTCACCTTCATCAAACTTCTGAGCTCCTCGATCCCAAAGGGATATGGACGCCTTGAATGAACCGCACGATGGCAGTTTGGACAAATAGGCACTAGATCGACACGAGGATCGTAAGGTCGCGGTTCTGTAAGCGAAGCCAAAGGTTCTAGGTGATGAACTTCTATGATAGAGCCAGCCTCTCCATACACCCGCCTTGGTTCACACCCGCAGATCACGCATTTCTCACCATAAATGCGAATGCATAGGAGCCGATTACGTGGATTTCGCTCTCTACGTTTCACTACTGATTGCGAGATTCCCCCCTCAAAAATAGGGATTTCATTATCTGAAGGTTCATCAATGACGTCGTATCCTATGAGTTCAGCCATGGCTGCCATCATTGGTACAATAACATCATGACAAGTGGCAATAACCGATGCATCTTCTAATGGTTGTTCAAGATCTCGAATTTTTGCTGTCATCCGGAAAGTACCGTTTGAGACACTCCACTCAGTAATATTTTGCCCAGAGACTAGAACCACAATATCCTTACGAATCGAAGCTACTAACGCACGAGCCAACTGAATGTCTTCCGAAGACGCATTTTGAATTTGTCTTAGTACCACTCCAGAAAACTTTCCGAAAGTTAAATCTATACGATGTCCCTTTAACCCATAGGGACGGAGTTCTGCTAGGGGACCGTGGTTCTCGTCCAGATCGTCAAACCAGATTCGAAGACCACTACGCAATCCACTAAGATCAACCGCAGCAGCGATCCTCGCACCAGTACCTTCTTCCAATTCTCTTACAATCAGTTGCTTCTTTTCTGTAAGCATCTCAATCTTCTTCAGCGGTCAGTTCACTTGGTTCTGGGTCTGGGACATTACGTAGGAGCTTTCGAAGGTTATTCGAAATCTCTGAACGGATATCTTCAAAAATTGGCTCTAGTTCTTCGTTGGTATTATTCTGCTCTGCCACTGCAAAAGCCCACAAAAGTATATCCATTCCTTCAACTGCATACCCATTCGCCGCTGCCCGTTTATAGATCTTCTGGTAGAAGTCATGATGCTTATTAAGTAATACAGCTGGCACATAACCGCTTTCATTAGGACTACGAAGTGCGGGCTGCCAAAGCTCACCAGAAGTTATATCTTCCACTGCCTCAACATAAACAGTTTCAGTATTTACATGGCTTTGGACCGGCACACGAAGCTTGATTTTTGGCCCAAAATTGTTGGATATGAAAGCTGATTGCGTTTTTTGATCAACAGATGTTACTTTCGGTTTTTCGGCATTTTCCGTACCAGCAATATTTTTATTGGAACTAGAATGATCAATTACTTGAGAGTTTACTTGTTGGGAATTCTTCCTACGATAGCGATTTTTCGCTTCTCTGTAGATAGGTTTTAGGATTCTTTCTAAGCCCTCAATAAGATCAGGATGAAACAAAATTCGAGATTTTTTCACATCAATGTGAAATGCGTCATCCAGTTTATGGCCGAAGTCAAATTCAATACGCAATAAAGAACTATGAGGTTCAATAACACCAAAGACCCCCATCCAGCCACCATATTGAATTAGGCGACCTTCACGATATATGTAAAAGCCTTGGGCCTTGTTCGATATGCGTGCCTGAGCCTTCTCATCATCAGTCATGTCCCTACTGTGAGGAAGGATCCATGCTTTCATATTCGCAATATCGACTGAATTATCAGGTAGCTCTACCTCAAGATTTTGAAACTTTTCCTGCAGAACCTGTTCTGCCTTACTTGGATAAAACGGATTCCATGGTTCTACAGCTACGCCACCAATGAATATATCAATATTGCGTTCACGAACATCTTGTTTGTCTAAAAATCGGTGATAAACTAGTGAAACATGCTTAGTTATGCTTGAGATTAGCCTATTGATAGCATTCTTTTCGTTGGTACTACCAGGTTCATACTCCTTTGTTAAAATTCTGTCACACTTTTCCCAGATGAGAAGCGTTCCTGTTTCACCACATAACTCACTAAACATTTCTTGTTCATCTGCAGTGATTGGCTCATTAAGCATCTCCCACGCATCGCGCGCTGCGACATGCTCTAAATCCCAAGCAAGTTTGGTCAGATTTTGACTATTTGAGTCTCTCGAAATCAAGGTATACTTAAGACAAGCAGAGCTAGAAGCTGTCTTCAGGCCAAGTCCGAATTTTCCTAAACTTTCCGGATTTTCTCGCTCAGCAGCTCCATAACGCATAGCCTTATGGATACCTTCGGCGTTCATACCTTTCCCATTATCACCGAAATAAACTTTTTTTCGTCCGTCATCATGCAAAATAATGTCGATACTTATCTGATCCGCATCTGCAGCAATCGAGTTGTCGATAATATCAGCTGATGCAGTCTTAACGTTGTACCCAGTGTCTCTGAGACCAAAGATTAACCGGGTCGCATCAGGTTCATTTACAAGATCATTTTCTAAATTATTATTCATTCTAGAATCCCGTATTAATTAGAATTGTTAAGTATTTAACCTATATTTAGCAAGTGGAATATTACCTATCTGATTGACTGATGGTCAACCGAAATGAAAGACAATGCTGTACTGTAATCAGTGGAATAATCCCTATATTGATTGATACTGGACGCAACATTTCATCCCCCAGCCAACCGCACGCACTGCTGCTTCATACCATCAAAAATGCAGGCTGCTAATTCTGGTGGAAACGAATCAGGCAGCAACCCAGTGACACGATCAATGACTCCCGGAGTCTCCGCAAGGAGCTCTTCAATAATAAATTCAACCTCCTGTTGGCCTAACCCGGTTATTTCACCCTGTTTTATCCAGTGGTGGCGTCGGATCTGACTAATGAGGTAATGGTTACTGCTCCCGCGAACGGCCATTGCCAGCTTGCACTTCTGCCAGGCTATTTGGCTATTACCCGGGCCAATCACTGGCCACGCAGATAACACATCATACAGTGGCGTCAGGTGGTAACGATTTTGTGGTAAATGCGCAAGACTGAAATTCTTTGCATGGCCATCGGTGGCAGCCAGTAGCCAAAAAATAATCTGCGCTTTGAAAAAGTGTCTACGATCTGCTGCAGCCTGATCTGAACGGCTCAGAACGTCCATAATATCGGTAATACCAGGGCCACGATCTGACTGATATTTTCTCAGAGGTGAAACGCCCAGAGCCTGACACATATCCTCTTGTGGCAGACGGATCCACCACTGCCTATCACTCGATAGCTTCCTGTCAAAACGCTCCACGATCAGCGCTTTTTGATCTTCAAACTGCGCAATAACCGTTCTTGCGACAGGCACTCCATAGTGTTCAAGAATGAGAGAACATAGCCACTCATTCTCGATGGATGTGCTCATATCAGCCCGCATATTTCCCACCAGCCCCAGCGCTAATTTGAAAATATGCGTGGTCGGCGTATTTCCCTCAGGCAAACACCACTGATTGTCATGCCACAACAGCGCTGTTTTTTCCTGAGCTCCGGCGATGGATAAACGCAGATCGTCATCCTGGCCATGTTGTCCCGGTAACACCGCGGCAGTATTGCGAAGCATCTCGGCAATTTGCGCTTCTGAAAGCGGGCGCTGCCTTATGGAAAAGATCTGGGCGGGTTGCTCGTCAATATCAAGAAGCTGTATAGCGCCAACGCAATCGCGGCCAAGCTCAGCCAGTAAATCAAAGGGATCCAGACTTTCGGCATGATAACGCATTGCCAGCCGTCGGCGGATCCCTTCACTATCCGGCAGCAGGTTATCGAAATAATCGCGTACTACGCTACCGCGATAAGGCTGATTCCCCGGCGTGAAAGGCAAAGAAAGCGACAATGGCCTGCCCTGACTATCTGTAATCCAGTCAGGGTGATATTCCAGCCGATCCTCACCTCTGTGCTTTTCCCAATATCCCACTGGGATACCATTCATCCAGATAGCTAACCGTTGTTGCAAACGACGCATATCATCACCACTGTTCCCGTCTGGCGGGTGAGTCTATATGAGCTGTAGAAGCTTCCTCGGTTTCACATCCCGGAGAGGTAAGCTCGGAAGAAAACACCATTTCAATGCCCAGCACATTAAACACCCTAAACAGACGTTCCAGGCTGGCTGATGCCGGATTTGACTCCAGGCGTGCATAAGTCTGCTGAGTGACACCCAACCTCTCAGAGACGTCTTTTTGCGTCAGACCTTTTGCTTTACGAAAACCCACCAGTAAAGGGCGTAGCTGGCTTAGTGTTTTTAACGGATAGACGGTATTCATAGATAGCGGCTCGCTGCCTTATCACTGTGTACAGATTATAGGCTGTATTATTCACATTACACCCCACAGGCTGTAAATGCAAAATACAGCTTATAGGTTGTTTCACTATAAATACAGCTCAAAGGCTGTTAAAGAGATCGCAATACGATTGTTCCAGCCAACCGCTTATGGCATCACATATTTATGCTGGATTGCAGAATTTGTTAACGCTTCTTTTTTTACACTGCTCGAGCAAAGCAGGAATGCTTCTTCATAAAAATGCCCTTGCTCATTTTATGATGACCTGCTTTTTTACTGCGGGACTTTATCTAGCAGCCATAAACTCTCAATCTGTGGGTATAACTCTAATTACCCCGTCCTCGTCCCGCACGTTAAACCCAACGCCGAACACCCGGGCGGCAGGCTCAACGCCATTGCGCCGTTTATCTTGCGACAGCAGGGTCACTGAAAATCCGTAAGACTTTCCGTCTTCGAATATGTAGTTAAAGTCAGGAATGCATTTATCCGATGCCACCGCAGGCATCTTGTTATCGGTGAAATTCTTGCCAAAGATATGATTGGCGTTACCGATTTCCTCGATAATAACGCCGGATAGCCGTTCATCCCCTTCAGGTTGAACTATCACACAGACCTTATTATCAACAGTAGTGACGTTGGCCGTGTAGTTCTTCGGCCTTGGATCGTTCATATGCATACAACCAGTAAGCAACAAAGCCAGAGTTCCTGAGAAAATAGTTCGGTTCATCCTGTTACCTCTGCTTAAAAAACTGAGAGAGCGTATGCGCGTATTTTTTATCTATATTTCTATCCGTCACGCCCTGAAAATTCACGCCATTGTTAATCGCACCCAGCCAAATGGCGTAGCCATACTTCTTCAGAAACCAGTCATCGGCAATGATAGAGGCCTGTTGCTCCATCGGGTAGTTAGTTCACCTTCCACTTATGTTCTTCTCATTGAAAACCACAGTCCCGTTGGTTATGTTACACCCATGCTAAACAAAGAAACTGACATGAAGTCTGCTGCGGGTCGGTTAGAAACTATTGTGGGACATGGATGAACTACTCTGATATCGCCGAAAGGATAGTGAAAGTAACAGTCTCTCCAGGGACTGCTGTTGGGTTGGCCCATGGCGCAATGTCGGTGCCACTTGATCTGGGATATTTGGCATTGAGTGTATTTGATACCAGTAATCGTCGACGAATGGAGACTGAACGTATCCGTCTTATTGGTGCAATCAGGTCCGGCATACTCAACTATCATCAGATGATACGCGCCATCCGAATCATCATCGATGCCTTTACCAGCTATATTCCCAAAGACATGCAAGACCAAGTCTATCGCGACATACTCTCGTCAACCGCAGGACGTATGCTTACGAGCGGCGTTCTTGCCGCAACCATCGCAAATCAAATTATCGCCGCAGGTGGTTCGGCATTCTTATCAAAGGTGGCCACCGGTTCCGTGGGGTTTGCCCTTACCAGTGGTGGGCTGCTGGAACACAGTATTTATAAGTCGCTGGGGTTAGAGAGGGAGAATGCATCTGTGTACTACAAGCTGAGACAGGCGGGTAACCTGGATTTCCTCTACTTCCTGATTAAGTCGAATATGGAACCCTTCGTTGAAGCATTAACCGTTCGCAACCGTTATGGTGAGGGGGAGTTTATAAAGATCCTCGAACTACTGGAGAAGAATGCACAATGAAAGAAGCCGGAATATTCACTCGGGCCTTGAGGTTCTTATGCGATGTACTGTTTCAATTGATGCTCATTATCGCACTCGCTCTGTGCATCTACTTCTTCTTCCATTTTGAAACGGTTACAGAACGCCTCATTTACATCATCGGAACCCTGGCCGTTTTTTACCTCCTTCATAAGATTAGTACTGTAATAGTCAGGAAACTGAAGGGGTAATAACCGGTGATGATACCCGTCTACTGCTGCGCCTAACTTGGATCGAATTCGTCGGATGTGAGAGGCGCATCAATCCGAGATTTCATAATGCACTTCATAGTCACCAAAGCACTTTCCTGACTTCACTTGGTTCGTAGCGCTGATGAGGAATTCCGTAGCCTCCACAAAAGTAGAGATAAGTATCATGCCCTCGCCATATCGAGGGATCTGCTATGGCTTTTAGTGAGTATCAAAAGCGGACAGGATTCTTTAGATCTACCCATAAAAAAATCCACGCCGAAACGTGGATTCAATTTGATAGCCAAGGCCAACCATCACTTTATTCGAAGTGAACTGCGGGGTTATCCGCCAGTGAAACGAAATTCTTCGTATTTTTATCCAGCGTGCGGATCTCGCCACTTTCGATGTCGTACACCCAACCGTGCAGACGCAGGCCGTTGTTACGCAGACCCACGGCAACGGACGGGTGAGTCTTAATATTGTTTAGCTGGGCTATGACGTTCTCTTCGACCATAGCGTTAACTTTGTCGATTTCGTTATCCCACGTTTTCTTCTCTACCACCGCTTTGGCCGCGTCCGCATAGTGCAGCCAGTGGGCCACAGCAGGCATCGGGTCAAGACACTGGCAAGACGCTATAGCCTTCATGGCACCGCAGTTCGAATGGCCGCAAATCACGATATCCGTGACGCCCAGTGCAACAACCGCATATTCAATGGTCGCCGACACCCCACCCGGTTCCGGGCCAAAGGAAGGAACGATATTGCCTGCGTTACGGATAACGAAAAGCTGCCCCGGCTCTTGCTGGGTCACAAGCTCGGGTACCAGGCGGCTGTCAGAACACGAAATAAAAAGCGCTTTAGGGTTCTGGCTGGAGGCAAGGCTGCGGAAGAGTTCCTTACGCTGTGGGAAAATCTCTTTCTGGAAGCTGAGGAAACCTTCAATGATATGTTGCATAGCACGCTCTCTGGGTCTGTAGTCTCGATAACATGATAATCATCACTCCCGGTTAGTCCAGTACCTCTTAAACAGAAAATGAGCGTTCAGGGAGCTGCAATGACGAGGGTGTTTTCTTAACCACTTCCCTGATATCACGGGAAACCGCATTCAAGTCTTGAACCTCTGCCTACGGCAGTCTAACCCCAAGACTAAAAGTGCTAATATTATGTTCATATTCAACTCTGAAAGATAAAATATTATCACCACGGTTAAAAACAGCATCTTTACTTCCTGACACAAACCATCATCCCTACATCAACATATCTTATTGAAAAGGAAGGACACGGAATGGCTCAAGTGAAGAAGTTATGGTTGATTGTCCCCTTTATAATATTCGGGTTCTCCAGCGCTGAAGCAGGCTTGTTGTCCTCTGCAGAGATTGATCGGTCTATTTTCGCCAAAGACAGCGATTTTTCAGATCAGTTTTATTTCAAAGGTCCGGGAAACAAACAGCTGCAAGCCACATCCTGCGCCGACTTTTACCAAAAATATCAACAGTTCGGGCCACCGGTTGAGCAATCCAGGAATGCGATGGATTTTAATACGCTTCGGCAAAATCTGGGGGCCTGCCTGATCAATCACAGTTTACTGGCTGACTCATTCACTGCAGGTCAAAAAGGGTTGGCTATCGGCATGCCAGCCAGCTTGCCGGAGCGGTTACCCGCTTTAATGTATCAGGCGATCAGTAACGATGACCTCAAGCTTAGAGCTAAACAAGTTAGCGCAGGCAAATCCCTGAAAGCAGTCGATACGTCTATTCATTTTGTAGATAGAAAAGACGGTGTCTTTAACCTGGCCGATAACATTGCCGGCAACTATGCGATTGATTTCTTAGGGGCGGGTCGTACGAGTGCCAATGGGGAAAAGGTGTATGTCGTGGAACAAAGCTACAGCGTGCAGAATGCGACCTATCGCAGTACACGTTATTTCCTGCTGAAACCTGAAAAAGACGGCCGCTACAGTGTCGAAACTGAAGCTATTGTCTTCCCATAAAAATACCGCCCCGACAGGGGCGGTATTGCCAGTAATGCACATTAATGTTCGGATCTACGGGCTGCTCGATCACGCTGCCATTCGGCAGCATCTTTTACCGTTTGAGCATCTGTGAATGCCTTTTTAGTCGCATCATTACGCGCTTTATTGGCATCCTTACGATTCGACTCATCGGCCGCTTTAGTCCAGTTTTTGCTGTTCACCGCTTTATTGAAGTTGGTGTACTTGCCCAAACCGGCACTCCCTAACTGATAGACCATATCGTGTAAGGCAACCTGGATCCCCTGACTGAAATCGTAGAAATCACTATAACGGTTGTGCAGAGAAATACGATCGGCATCCACATGCGTACGTACCAGGTCTTTAATTGAGTCTTCCGTTAACGTCAAAGACGTCGGAGAGTGATATGCAGTGGCGGCTTTATTTTTGCTAAATGCCCTCTGGACACGCTCAAACTCAGCTTTGATTTCCGCAGCGGTCGCAACAGCCCCGCTGGGTTTATTGAAGGCCAAACGTTGTGCGTCAGCAACGGACGGCAGCATGGTGCCAATTCCAACCGTAACATGCCCATTAGTATCGACATACATGTAAGGGATTTTGGCCTCATAAGTTTCCAGATCGGCATAAATCGAAGCAAACTCGGTATCATTAGTTTTATCAGTGCGGTTGATAGTGTCCGAGTTACTGTCACGGCCATTATCTGCACCACCATGAGTGGTATCACCGAAATTACCGCCACCACGATCCCCTCTTACTGTGATCGAATCTTCATTGCGCTCGCATAAAACGTACTTAAGAATTTTCATGCTATTCCCTGCCTTCTTCCTGATTGGCAATAGGCCATCCCTATGCCATGTCTGTATATAAACACAGCAATATTCATATGCAGCCGGCAGTTTGTTGTTGGGTTAACAGCACAACATCGAATGAAGTTCATTGTTTATAAAACAATGTGATAAGACGAAGAGGATTTAAACAATAAAGGGGGCAGCCAAATTCCAGGCACAAAAAAACCACCTTTCGGTGGCTTCTTGTTCGCGCTGTACTAATGGTGCCGAAGGCCGGACTCGAACCGGCACGTATCTCTACGGTTGATTTTGAATCAACTGCGTCTACCGATTTCGCCACTTCGGCACTGCAAGTAGTATGCGGAAAACGGATGCATTATACCTTTCAGCGATCCACGTGCAACACTTATCCGTTGTTCAATGAGTTAAGTGCTGAAAAAAGCGCCGATGGGGTCACATTTGGCTGGTTTTATGGGCGAAGTAAGCAGTGCCCCACGTATTAATATCAGCAAGAGCCGCCCCACCAGGCCCCAGAAACAAAAAAGGCGTAACCAATGGCTACGCCTTCTTAAACTGCCTGCAGTGCCGCTACTTGCGTTTTAGCAGCATATACACGCTGATCAACAGGAACAGCATGCTTGGCAGCAACGCGCCCAGCACCGGCGGCATGTTGTACACCAGGCTTAGCGGGCCGAATATCTGGTCCAGCACGTAGAACAGGAACCCGAAGCTGATACCGGTCACCACACGCACGCCCATCGGCACGCTGCGCAGTGGGCCGAAGATGAACGACAGTGCCATCAGCATCATCACCGCAACGGAAAGCGGCGAGAACACCTTGCTCCACATGTTCAACTGGTAGCGGTTGGCTTCCTGGCCGCTCTGCTTCAGGTACTTCACGTAGTTGTGCAGGCCACTGATGGAGAGTGAGGTTGGGTCCAGCGCCACCACGCCCAGCTTGTCCGGGGTCAGGTTGGTTTTCCATTCGCCTGTCAGGGTTTGGGTGCCGGTGACCTGTTTTTCATTGGTCAGGTCAGAGGTATCCACCTGCGAAAGCTTCCACACGCCGTCTTCAAAGCTGGCGCTGGCGGCATAACGCACCGTCTCCAGCCTGCGCTGGTCGTTGAAGTGGTAGATATTCACGCCGGAAAGCTCTTTCTCGCCCGCAACGCGTTCGATATAGATAAAGTCGGTGCCGTCTTTAGCCCACAGGCCGTTCTTGGTGGAAAGCAACGAGCCGCCGTACATCTGCTGTGCGCGGTAGTTGCGCGCCATCTGGTCGCCCTGCGGTGCCACCCACTCGCCAATCGCCATGGTCAACAGCACCAGCGGGATGGCGGTTTTCATCACCGAACCGGCGATCTGCATGCGGGTAAAGCCGGAAGCCTGCATAACCACCAGTTCACTGCGCGTCGCCAGTTGCCCCAGGCCAAGCAGGGCACCCAGCAGGGCCGCCATAGGGAAGAAGATCTCGATGTCCTTCGGCACGCTCAGCAGGGTAAACATCCCGGCGCCCAGCGCCGTATAGTCACCCTGGCCCACTCTGCGCAGCTGGTCGACGAACTTGATGATGCCGGAAAGCGACACCAGCATGAACAGCGTCATGATGATGGTGTTGAAAATTGTCTTACCGATATATCGGTCTAAAACACCAAACATCAGGCTGCTCCTCTCAGGCGTGCACGCAGCTTACGCATCGGCACCGTATCCCACAGGTTTAGCGCCAGCGCGATAACAAAGTACACGGCGTTGACCAGCCAAATCCACAGCATCGGATCCAACTTGCCTTTACCGGCGTTGGAACGCAGCGAGGTCTGCAGCAGGAAGAATATCAAATACAGCAGGATCGCCGGCAGCATGCTCAGCACGCGGCCCTGACGCGGGTTCACCACGCTAAGCGGTACTACCAGCAACGCCATCAGCACTACAGACACCACCAGCGTCAGGCGCCAGTGGAACTCGGCGCGCGCGTCCGGGTCGTCAGACTTCAGCAGCGTCTTCATCGACATCTGATCGGCCTGGTTGCCGTCCACGGCGACCGCACGGTGGCCGACCACCGCTTTATAGTCGTTGAAATCGGTAATGCGGAAGTCACGCAGCAGCGCGGTGCCCTCAAAGCGGGTGCCCTTGTCCAGCGTCACTTCCTGCGAACCGTCTTTCAACTGGTTGATCTTGCCGTGTTCAGCCACCACCACCGAAGGGCGTTGGTTGCCGTTCGGCCGCAGCTGCGCCAGGAACACGTTATTGAAGGTGCTGCCCTTAACGTTGCCGATAAACAGCACTGCGTTACCGTCTTGCGAGGTCTTGAACTGCCCTTCTGCCAGCCCGGCAATGCTTGGGTTCGCTTTGGCTTCGGAAACCACCACGTCCTGATAGCGCGAGGCCCAGGGCCCGACCCAGAACACGTTGGCCGCCGCAATAACGGAGGTGAAAAGTGCCAATACCATGGCCGCGATGATCAGGGTTCGTTTACCCAGCCCGCAGGCATGCATCACGGTGATTTCGCTGTCGGTATACAGCCGCCCAAGCGTCATCAATAAGCCAAGAAACAGGCTTAACGGCAGGATTAGCTGCGCCATCTTCGGCACACCCAATGCGAGCAAAGAGAGAACTAAATTTGTCGGGACATCGCCGTCCACCGCATCGCCTAACACCCTGACTAAATTCTGACAAAAGAAGATCAGAAGCAGGATGAACAAGATCGCGATTTGGCTCTTTAGCGTTTCCCGTACCAGATATCTTATGATGATCACGCTTATTACGCCTGTGAAAACTTGTCTTTTTGCAGGAAAATCGATAGTTTCATCGCTAATCCGCCATTTATTCTCATCATATGGCAACCAACACAGCTAAAATAGTATTACAACATCTAGCATTTGGGTGTCCTATAGGAACTTGCTTATAGTCGCCAAAACAGAGCAATTTACGCCGTTCAGGTTAACATAACTCGTTAACTCAATGGCGGGAGATCGTTACGGAGTGCGTCATTCTAGCCGTAGCGCCTGCCTTTGTCTTTAAGATTCAGGAGAGTGCATGGAGTTCAGTGTAAAAAGCGGTAGCCCGGAAAAACAGCGCAGTGCCTGTATTGTAGTCGGCGTTTTTGAACCGCGCCGCTTGTCCCCTATCGCAGAACAACTCGACAAAATCAGTGATGGTTATATCAGCGCTTTGCTGCGCCGTGGCGAACTGGAAGGTAAAGTCGGGCAGACGTTACTGCTGCACCATGTACCTAACATTCTCTCCGAACGCATCCTGTTAATTGGCTGTGGCAAAGAGCGCGAGCTCGATGAACGCCAGTACAAACAGGTGATTCAAAAAACCATCAATACCCTTAACGATACCGGCTCCATGGAAGCGGTCTGCTTCCTGACCGAGCTGCACGTGAAAGGCCGCAACACTTACTGGAAGGTGCGTCAGGCGGTGGAAACCGCGAAAGAAACGCTCTACACCTTCGATCAGCTGAAAAGCAACAAAGTGGAGCCACGTCGTCCGCTGCGCAAGATGGTGTTCAACGTGCCGACCCGTCGTGAGCTCACCAGCGGTGAACGTGCGATCCAGCACGGTCTGGCGGTGTCTTCCGGCATTAAAGCGGCGAAAGATCTCGGCAACATGCCGCCGAACATCTGTAACGCCGGTTACCTGGCCTCACAGGCTCGCCAACTGGCAGACGCCTTCAGCACCAACATCACCACCCGCGTCATCGGCGAACAGCAGATGAAAGAGCTGGGGATGAACGCCTATCTGGCGGTTGGCGCAGGTTCGCGTAACGAATCATTGATGTCAGTGATGGAATATAAGGGCAATCCTAACCCGGACGCTAAGCCAATTGTGCTCGTCGGTAAGGGCCTGACCTTCGATGCCGGCGGCATCTCGATCAAACCTGCCGATGGCATGGACGAGATGAAGTACGACATGTGTGGCGCTGCCACCGTGTACGGCGTGATGCGTGTGGTGGCGGAACTGAACCTGCCGCTGAACGTGATCGGCGTGCTGGCCGGCTGTGAAAACATGCCGGGCGGCAGCGCTTATCGTCCGGGCGACGTGCTGACCACCATGTCCGGCCAGACCGTCGAGGTGTTGAACACCGACGCCGAAGGCCGCCTGGTGCTGTGCGACACCCTGACCTACGTTGAGCGTTTCGATCCGGAGCTGGTGATTGACGTTGCCACCCTGACCGGTGCCTGCGTGATCGCGCTGGGCCACCACATCACCGGCCTGATGTCGAACCACAACCCGCTGGCGCATGAACTGATCGGCGCGTCCGAACAGGCAGGCGATCGCGCGTGGCGCTTGCCGATGTCCGACGAGTACTACGAGCAACTGGACTCCAACTTTGCCGATATGGCGAACATTGGTGGCCGTCCGGGCGGGGCTATCACCGCAGCCTGCTTCCTGTCGCGCTTTACCCGCAAGTACAGCTGGGCACACCTGGATATCGCCGGCACCGCCTGGCGTTCCGGCAAGGCCAAAGGGGCCACCGGTCGTCCGGTTGCCTTGTTGTCGCAGTTCTTGCTGAACCGTGCAGGGCTGAACGGCGACGATTAAATCTGAGTGGTAATTCAGGTATAATCCCGAGGGGCACAGCATGCTGTGCCCCTACACTTTTTATAGGCAGCGGTGAATCAGACCATGAAACAGGCAACGTTCTATCTAATCGAACACGCGGAACCCGCAGGTGCGCTCAGCGCGCATGAGGCCGTGGCCTGCGCCGTTGCCGCCACCGGCTTCCGTTCCGGCAAGCGGGTGTTGATCGCCTGCGAGAGCCAGGAACAGGCCGAGCGGTTGGACGAAGCGCTATGGCAGCGCGATCCGCACCAGTTCGTGCCGCACAACCTGGCCGGTGAAGGCCCGCATTACGGCGCCCCGGTCGAACTGTGCTGGCCCGGCAAACGCGGCAACTCCCCGCGTGACCTGCTGATCGCCCTGCTGCCGCAGTTTGCAGATTTTGCTACTGCTTTCCATGAAGTGGTAGACTTCGTCCCATACGAAGACACCTTAAAACAGTTGGCGCGCGACCGATATAAAGCTTATCGCAGCGTCGGCTTCCATTTGACCACGGCCACGCCGCCAACTCACTGAACAACGATATAAAATGGAAAAGACAAACAGTCACCTCGATACCGCCTACGACCCGAAAGAGATCGAACAGAAGCTGTACGATCACTGGGAAAACCAGGGTTACTTCAAGCCAAATGGTGATACCAGCCAGGAAAGCTTCTGCATCATGATCCCGCCGCCGAACGTCACCGGCAGCCTGCACATGGGCCACGCCTTCCAGCAGACCATCATGGACACCATGATCCGTTACCAGCGCATGCAGGGCAAAAACACCCTGTGGCAGGCGGGTACCGACCATGCCGGTATCGCCACCCAGATGGTGGTTGAGCGCAAGATCGCCGCAGAAGAAAACAAAACCCGCCATGACTATGGCCGCGATGCGTTCATCGACAAAATCTGGCAGTGGAAGGCAGAATCCGGCGGCACCATCACCCGTCAGATGCGCCGTCTGGGCAACTCCGTGGACTGGGAGCGCGAGCGCTTCACCATGGACGAAGGCCTGTCCAACGCGGTACGTGAAGTGTTTGTTCGTCTGCACAAAGAAGATCTGATCTACCGTGGCAAGCGCCTGGTGAACTGGGATCCGAAACTGCGCACCGCCATCTCCGATCTGGAAGTGGAAAACCGCGAGTCCAAAGGCTCCATGTGGCACCTGCGTTACCCGCTGGCCGACGGTGCTAAAACCGCCGAAGGCAAAGATTATCTGGTGGTCGCCACCACCCGTCCGGAAACCGTGCTCGGTGATACCGGCGTAGCGGTGAACCCGGAAGATCCGCGCTACAAGGATTTGATCGGCAAAGAAATCCTTCTGCCGCTGGTTGGCCGCCGTATCCGCATTGTCGGTGACGAACACGCCGATATGGAAAAAGGCACCGGCTGCGTGAAAATCACCCCGGCGCACGACTTTAACGACTACGAAGTTGGTAAACGTCACGGCCTGACGATGATCAACATCCTGACTTTCGATGGCGATATCCGTCAGGAAGCGGAAGTGTTCAACACCCTCGGCGAAATCTGCACCGACTACTGCAACGAGATCCCGGCCCAGTTCCGTGGCCTGGAGCGCTTCGCGGCGCGTAAAGCGGTAGTGGCTGCCTTTGAAGAATTGGGCCTGCTGGAAGAAATCAAGCCACACGACCTGACGGTGCCTTACGGCGACCGCGGCGGCGTGGTGATCGAACCTATGCTGACCGACCAATGGTACGTGCGTACCGCTCCGCTGGCGAAAGTGGCGGTGGAAGCGGTTGAGCAAGGCGAGATCCAGTTCGTGCCGAAGCAGTACGAAAACATGTACTTCAGCTGGATGCGCGACATTCAGGACTGGTGTATCTCACGTCAGTTGTGGTGGGGTCACCGTATCCCGGCCTGGTACGACGTGAACGGCAAAGTCTATGTTGGCCGCAGCGAAGAAGAAGTGCGTAGCGAGAATAACCTGGGCCCGGAAGTGGTGCTGAACCAGGACGAAGACGTGCTGGATACCTGGTTCTCTTCCGGCCTGTGGACCTTCTCCACCCTGGGCTGGCCAGAGCAGACCGATGCGCTGAAAACCTTCCACCCGACCAGCGTGATGGTCAGCGGCTTCGATATCATCTTCTTCTGGATTGCACGCATGATCATGCTGACCATGCACTTTATGAAGGATGAAAACGGCAAGCCACAGGTTCCGTTCAAAACCGTCTACATGACCGGTCTGATCCGCGACGACGAAGGGCAGAAGATGTCCAAGTCGAAAGGTAACGTGATCGACCCGCTGGACATGGTTGACGGCATCTCGCTGGAAGATCTGCTGGAGAAACGCACCGGTAACATGATGCAGCCGCAGCTGGCGGAAAAAATCCGCAAGCGCACCGAGAAGCAGTTCCCGAACGGCATCGAACCGCACGGCACCGACGCCCTGCGCTTCACCCTGGCGGCACTGGCTTCTACCGGCCGTGACATTAACTGGGACATGAAGCGCCTGGAAGGCTACCGCAACTTCTGTAACAAGCTGTGGAACGCCAGCCGCTTTGTGTTGATGAACGCTGAAGGTCAGGACTGTGGCTTTAACGGCGGCGAGAAAGTGCTGTCGCTGGCGGACCGCTGGATCCTGGCCGAATTCAACCGTACGGTGAAGGCTTACCGCGAAGCACTGGATACCTACCGCTTCGATCTGGCCGCCAACATTCTGTACGAATTCACCTGGAACCAGTTCTGTGACTGGTATCTGGAGCTGACCAAGCCGGTCGTGACCAACGGCAGCGAAGCGGAACAGCGCGGCACCCGCCATACGCTGATCACCGTGCTGGAAGCCCTGTTGCGCCTGGCGCACCCGGTGATCCCGTTCATTACCGAAACCATCTGGCAGCGCGTGAAAACCCTGACCGGCGAAACCGCAGACACCATCATGCTGCAGCCGTTCCCAGAGTACGACGCCGCGCTGGAAGATACGCAAGCGCTGAACGACCTGGAGTGGATCAAGCAGGCGATCACCGCGGTGCGTAACATTCGCGCCGAGATGAACATTGCCCCGAGCAAACTGCTGGAAGTGCTGCTGCGCAACTGCAATGCCGACGCCGAGCGCCGCGTGCAGGAGAACCAGAGCTTTATTCAGCGTCTGGCACGTCTGGAGTCGATCACCCTGCTGCCCGCCGGTGACAAAGGCCCGTTATCGGTCACCAAACTGGTGGACGGTGCCGAGCTGCTGATCCCTATGGCCGGCTTTATCGATAAGGACGCCGAGATCGCGCGTCTGTCGAAAGAGATGGGCAAGCTGGATGCGGAAATCGCCTCGATCGAAGGCAAGCTGTCTAACGAAGGGTTTGTGGCGCGCGCGCCAGAAGCCGTGGTCGCCAAAGAGCGCGAACGTCTGACCGCCTGCAAAGAAGGCAAAGTGAAGCTGCAGGAACAGCAGGCGACCATCGCCGCGCTGTAATCTGTCGGTTCACTGCAACAGCTGAAAACAGCGGGGATTTCCCCGCTGTTTTTTTATCGCCGTTGCATCTGGCCCGCTTAAGATGTTATTACAAGGTATAACATTGCATGGACGCCGCCGGGTTATAAACCCGGCGCGTTTTTGTCTGCAACAAAAATGAAATTTCGGAACCACTAAGGTTCTTCTTATGGCGAGTGTAAACATGACAACAGCAACCCCAGTACGTCTTCTGGTGCGCCCAATAACGGCTGACGATAATGCCGCTATTGCCAATGTCATTCGCGAAGTCTCCGCCGAGCACGGTTTGACGGCGGACAAAGGCTATACCGTTTCCGACCCCAATCTGGACGTCTTGTATCAGCTTTATAGCCTGCCTCGCAGCGCTTATTGGGTGATAGAAGTCGACGGCCAGATTGCCGGGGGTGGCGGTGTAGCGCCGCTGCAGGGCGGTGAAGTAGATATTTGCGAATTGCAGAAAATGTATTTCCTGCCGGTTTTACGCGGCCAGGGCCTGGCAAAACGCCTGGCGCTGCAGGCACTGGAGTTCGCCCGTCAACAGGGCTTCCGCTGTTGTTATTTAGAAACCACCGCCAGTCTGACCCAGGCCATCGGCCTGTATGAGCATTTGGGCTTTGAGCATATCGACCAGCCGATGGGCACCACCGGCCACGTCGACTGCGAAGTCACCATGCTGAAGACGCTTTAATCTTGCTACTGCGCCCGCGGTAATAACGGGCGCAGCATGCAGCGCCCCTACTGGGATCGCACCCTCTCCGTCACCCCGCCCTTGATAGCCAACTCAATCCTGCTCAGCACCAGGCTGGTCAGGTAGGATACGGCAATTAACAACAGCAGGATCAGCGGCGTATAGCGCGGCGCAAAGATCAGCTTTTGAGTGAAGTAATAGCAATAGAAACTGTGGGTCAGCCACATGTACATCGAATGCTTGCCCAACTCGCCCACCACCCGGTTCACCCAACTGCCCAGGCCCTCTGCCGTATTCATCAGCGCAATAATAAACAGCGGCGTCACCAGCAGCAGCCCAGGATTATGGGCGACGATAAATACCGCCACCGTCACCATCAGCAAGATCAGCGGATGGGTACGGCCCAGGATAGCAATCAGTTTCACCAGCCACGAGTTCGGCGGCATTTTCTGGCTACGGCCAAACACCATGCCGAAGCCAAACGGCAGCAACCAGGTGCAATATTCGATCAACACTTCTGGCGCCCAGCCGACATACTGCAACCCCTTGCCGCACAGTGCCGCCAGAAACAACAGCCCCAGTAACGGGCCGATATTCAAGCGCGACAACAGCGGCAGAGAAAGCACATATAAAACGTAAAGTTTAAAGAACCACCACTCGCTGTTATAAGTGGATTTTATGCCCATCAGGTTTTCGAAAAACAGCGACGGCGACAGGGAATATCTTTCGCCCGGAAAGAAAATGATGCCAATCGGCACAAAGATAAACAGCACTATCCAGTAGCTGATATATAAGTTCTTCAGCTTGCCCCAGATATATTTAAACGTAACTTCTTTTTTTAGCGAGAACCCGTAACCGGATAAAAACAGGAACATCGACACGCAAATCTTGCCGAACAGACCAACAAACATCTCAATATCGACGCTGTTAATCATATGATAAACCGGGATATCCGGGCTAATACGGCTTGGGTAGGCAAACAGGTGGTGGATTAACATCAGAATGATGGCAATCCCTTTTAAATAATTAGATTTATTAATCGAAATTTCCATATTTCTTAATATCTTATCCGATAATAGATTGGCTCATCATATAGCAGCATTTTTGCTATGACACTCTCTTTCCTGCTCGGATAAGTCTCATAATTAATATTCCGTTAAGAAACAATGCGCCGTTTGTTTATAAAACCGCATTATCTCTCGCCAGCCTGTGCCCGCAGAAAAACAACAACCAATAATTAACATAGTTATGTTATTTTTTATTCATAAAAATCATGAACATGATATAAAATAAAAATATTTTTTGTGATATTCATTAACAAATTAATGATTACAAATTGACCTGCCGCCCGCTTGCGCTACTCTGCCAACATCGGCTCATGCCGCAATCGCACAGGGAGCAGTCATGTCGGAAAACGCTTTTGATTACATCATTGTCGGTGCCGGTTCTGCCGGCTGTGTACTGGCGGCGCAGTTGATCCGCCGTACCCAGGCGCGGGTGCTGCTGCTGGAGGCCGGTGGTGACGACAATAATCTGTTCATCAAGATGCCGGCCGGCGTGGCGAAAATCATCGGCAAAAAAAGCTGGCCGTATGAAACCGAGCCGGAGCCGCATGCCAATAACCGCCGCATGCAGATAGCCCAGGGCAAGGTGTTGGGCGGCAGCAGTTCGGTCAACGGCATGATCTATATTCGCGGCCAGCAACAGGATTACGACGAATGGGCTGAACGCTATGGCTGCGTCGGCTGGGGTTATCAGGACGTGCTGCCCTACTTCAAACGCGCCGAGGCCAACGAAAGCCTGTCGGATGCCTATCACGGCGGTGAGGGTCTGCTGCCGGTCAGCGAGAATCGCTACCGTCACCCGCTCAGCATGGCGTTTATTCGCGCCGGTCAGGAGCTTGATCTCCCCTATCGCAACGATTTCAACGGCGACAGCCAGCACGGCGTCGGTTTCTACCAAACCACCACCCACAACGGCGAACGCGCCAGCACCGCACGCACTTATCTGAAAGCCGTACGAAATGAACAACGGCTGGTGGTGAAACTGAATGCGCTGGTACACCGGGTGGTGTTCGACAACCACGTCGCCACTGGCGTGGTGTATAGCCAAAACGGCGGTGCCGAGGTCACGGCCCATGCCGCCCAGGAAGTGATCCTCAGCGCCGGCGCGGTAGGATCGCCGAAGATCCTGATGCTGTCCGGCATCGGGCCACACGAACATCTGCAGCAGTTGGGGATCGAACCGCTGGCGGATCTGCCGGTCGGCAAGAACTTTCACGATCACCTGCATATGTCGATCAACGTCAGCACCCGCGAGCCGATTAGTTTGTACGGTGCCGATCGCGGCCTGCAGGCACTACGTCACGGCAGCCAATGGCTGGCGTTTCGCAGCGGCGTACTGAGCTCCAACGTGCTGGAAGGGGCCGCCTTCACCGACAGCCTGGGGGATGGCCGACCGGACGTGCAGATCCACTTCCTGCCGATGCTCGACAGTTGGGACGACGTGCCCGGCGAACCGCTGCCCAATATCCACGGTTTCACGCTCAAGGTTGGCTATCTGCAACCCAGGGCGCGCGGTGAAGTGCTGCTGCGCAGTCGCGATCCCAAAGATCCGGTGAAGCTGCACGCCAACTATCTCGGTCATCCGGAAGATCTGGCCGGCAGCGTTCGCGCGGTGAAGTTCGGCCTGCGTTTTCTGCAAACCGCCGCCCTCAAACCGATTATCAAAGACTTGCTGATGCCACTGCCGGAGTGGCTGAATGACGAAGCGCAACTGGAAGAGTTCGTGCGTAACTTCTGCAAAACGGTGTATCACCCGGTGGGCAGCTGCCGAATGGGGCAATCCCCGCAGGATTCGGTGACGGATTTACAACTGCGGGTGCACGGATTTGAACGGCTGCGGGTGATCGACTGTTCGGTGATGCCACAGGTGACCAGTGGCAATACCAATGCGCCGACCATCATGCTGGCGGAAAAAGCGGTGGATTTGCTGCTGGGCACGCCGGAATAAATTCATACGGGCGCCCGGCTGTCAGGCGATGGCGGGCACGCCGCTGTGGAAGCGGAATTCGCTGTCCGGGGTTTGGATCAGCGCCGCTTCTATGCGGCCAAAGTGGGCCACCCGCTCGCTGATATCGCCACCGGCTATCTGTTCGGCCAATGTCAGGTAGTCCTGATAGTGACGCGCTTCGGAGCGCAGCAACGAAACGTAAAAGCGGTTTAGCTCATCGTCCAGGTGCGGTGCCAGGCGGGCGAAACGTTCGCAGGAACGCGCTTCGATATAGGCGCCGCAAATCAGTTTATCAATCAGCGTGGCCGGATCGTGGGTGCGGATCTCACGGATCATGCCTTTGGCATAGCGACTGGCGGTGATTTTCTTATACGGGATCTGCCGGGCCAGCATGATCTCCAGCACCTGCGAAAAATGATGCAGCTCTTCTTTGATCAGCAGCACCATTCTGTCCGCCAGATCCTGACCGTAGGCCGAGCCGTTTTTTGGCAGGATCTTGCGGGTGAAATTATTCTGCTGGAACAGCGCTTCCGGCACGCCCTGCGCTTCATGCAAAAATGCCTCGTAGGGCCTGAGCAGCGCCAGCAGTGCGTCACCGCTCTCTTTGTCTGCCACGTAGCGACGGATCAGCCACATGCCGGTCTGCGCGGCTTTTAGCTCGCAAACCATATGGTCAGTCAGCAACAGCGGCAGGTTTTCCGGACGGCGCGCAGCGTCAATCCAGGCGTCTGGGGTTTCACAGTGCAGGAAGTTTAAAATCGGGGCTAGCAGGGATTGGTATTTCATGTGTTCTTATCAGGGGCCAACAAGCGCTGGCCCACAGGAATTAAGCAGAAGTTAATTAGTGGCGTTTACCGTCGTCGTCTTCGTCGATGAAGTCACCTTCTTCTTCATCATCGTCACCTTCTTCGCCGTTCGGATCTTCGAAGTAGGTACCCCAACCGTCGTAGTTAACGCCGCAACGTGCCGCCAGCGCCACCAGTTGCTCGACCTGAGCGTCGATCACTTCGGCGTTCAGACCCACTTCGCTGATCACGTCACAACACATCACCAGGCTACCGTCTTCCACTTCCAGCTCTTCGGCGTCAGTCACTTCAAAGCCCAACTTGAAGGCTTCGACAGCGGCTTTCTCCAGCACTTCAAACTTTTCGGCAGAGAGATGGTGTTCGATGGTGTAGAGCGCCTCTGGATCGCTGCCGTCTTCCAGCAGTTCTTCGATGATCAGGCGGGTCTCTTCACGTTGTTCGTCTAGCTGTTCGCTGTTTGCCATGCCTATATCCTCAAGTCAAATGGCCTGTATTGCGCCTATTTTCACACACCGTCGGCATTGCTTCCACGATAAACGTGAAAGATTTCCACCGCGGGGTTGAATTTGAATATTCATACATATAAAGTGAATTTAAATTCAATTAAAGCGATAAGGATATACGACCATGAGTAGCATAAACCCGTTCTACAAACGTCACTTCCTGAGGTTAATGGATTTCACCCCGGCACAGCTGCATGCGCTGCTGAAACTGTCGGCCGATTTGAAGCTGGCCAAGAAGCAAGGCAAGGAAGTACGCCACCTGCAGGGCAAAAACATCGCGCTCATCTTCGAAAAAGACTCGACCCGTACCCGATGCTCTTTCGAAGTTGCCGCTTTCGATCAGGGTGCTCAGGTCACCTATCTCGGCCCAAGCGGCAGCCAGATTGGCCACAAGGAATCGATGAAAGACACCGCCCGGGTGCTGGGCCGGATGTATGACGGTATTCAGTACCGCGGTTACGGCCAGCATCTGGTGGAAACCCTGGCCCAGCATGCCGGCGTACCGGTGTGGAACGGGCTGACCAACGAGTTCCACCCGACCCAATTGCTGGCAGACCTGCTCACGGTGCAGGAACAGCTACCGGGCAAGCCGCTGAGCGAGGTGAAGTTCGCCTACCTCGGCGATACCCGCAACAATATGGGCAACACTCTGCTGGAAGCCGCCGCACTGGCGGGGATGGATCTGCGTCTGGTGGCGCCGAAGGCCTGCTGGCCGCAGCCGGAGCTGGTGGCAGAGTGCCAGGCATTAGCCAAACAGACCGGGGCCAAAATCACCCTGACCGAAGACATTGCCGAAGGGGTGAAGGACGCGGACTTCCTGTATACCGACGTCTGGGTGTCGATGGGTGAACCGAAAGAAACCTGGCACGAGCGTATTGGGCTGCTGAAACCCTATCAGGTCAATATGGCGATGGTGAAACTGACCGGCAACCCGAACGTTAAATTCCTGCACTGCCTGCCGGCGTTTCACGACGACCAAACCACCCTCGGCAAGCAGATGGCAGAGCAATACGGGCTGCATGGCGGCATGGAAGTCACCGATGAAGTGTTCGAGTCCGCGCACAGCGTGGTGTTCGATCAGGCGGAAAATCGCCTGCACACCATCAAGGCGGTGATGGTCGCCACCCTGAGCGAAACGCTTTAACCCCACCAACCCGGCATGACGGGCGGGTTCTTGACCCGCCCCGTCCCCTTCCCGATTAATTATTCCGCCCTCTTCCACCGTTCAGTGGATTTTTATGCAACTAGCGCGCATAACCCCATCCAGACCGGGACAGACCCCGGTACTACTCATCTGTTTATTCAGCATAAAAAAAAGATAAACCGACTCTATCACAAAAATAAAAATCGCCACTCTACTGCCAACAGGAATAAAAATTCAAAAAACCATCGATTCAAAAGAATATAAATTGCCATTTAGTGAATAAGTACGCTAACAGCCGACACAAATAAAACAAAAACAACAAGTTAAGATAAAACTTAGTTAGCTGAAATCCGCATAACTCCCTTTATTACTGGATAATTAACGCGAGGCGCGAGTATTAATGCATTCTGAATAATAGATTTAAAAACAAAACAATGACGCCAGTCAATTCATAGCCTGTTTCATTTCCCCTCTATTTATCATGTGATCCACATCACAAAACACGGCCAAGCAAAGTTTATTATTCTCCGCAACGCAACGGTACCCATCCTTATGAAAGGAAATAAGCTCTTTATTTCTTTTCGTTCGATGTTACTCAAATCTGAAAATAGGGAATGAAATGAATAAGAACTATGTAGGGTCTGAAATAGGCCAACTGCGCAGCGTTATGCTTCACCGTCCTAATTTAAGTTTGAAAAGATTAACGCCCTCTAATTGTCATGAACTCTTATTTGATGACGTGTTATCCGTCGAACGGGCAGGCGCCGACCACGATATATTCTCCAAAACGTTAAGAGATCAGAATGTCGAAGTATTACTGCTTACCGACCTACTGAAAGAAACCATGAGCATTCCCGCCGCCAAGCAATGGCTGCTGTCGACACAGGTCTCTGACTTCCGGCTTGGGCCGTCACTGGCGGCAGATATCCGTGGCTGGTTGGGCGACTTGTCCGACCTGCAACTTTCCCGCCATATGACCGGTGGCCTGACCTATGCCGAGATCCCGGCCAGCTTCAGTAATATGGTGGTCGATACCCATCAGGGCACTGACTTTATTATGAAGCCACTGCCAAACCATTTATTTACTCGCGATACCTCATGCTGGATATATAACGGCGTGTCGATTAACCCAATGGCAAAACCGGCACGGCAGCGTGAGACCAATAATCTTCGCGCCATTTATAAATGGCATCCTTATTTTTCCAAAGGCAACTTCACGACTTATTTTGGCGACGAAGAGCGTAATTACGATCACGCCACGCTGGAAGGCGGCGACGTCCTGGTGATTGGCCGCGGCGCGGTATTAATCGGGATGTCAGAACGCACTACGCCACAGGGGGTGGAATTCCTGGCGCAGGCCCTCTTCCAGTCCCATCAGGCGGAACGGGTCATCGCACTGGAATTACCCAAGCACCGTTCCTGTATGCACCTCGATACCGTCATGACTCACATCAACCTGGATACCTTCTCGGTCTATCCGGAAGTGGTGCGCAAAGAGTCACAGTGCTGGACGCTGACCCCTGACGGCAAAGGCGGCCTGCATCGCCAGCAGGAAAAACACTTCCTGACCGCGATTGAACGCGCCCTGGGGATTACTCAGGTACAGCTTATCACTACCGGTGGCGACAGCTTCGAAGCCGAGCGTGAGCAATGGAACGACGCCAATAACGTCCTCACTGTCCGCCCTGGCGTGGTTATCGGTTACGAGCGCAACACCTGGACCAACGAAAAATACGACAAGGCCGGCATCACCGTACTGCCAATCCCCGGCGATGAACTGGGCCGTGGCCGCGGCGGCGCGCGCTGCATGAGCTGCCCGCTGGAACGCGACGCTATCTAACCCCAACGGAATAAAAACATCATGACTAAACCTACTGTGGTGATTGCCCTGGGTGGGAACGCCCTGCTGCGCCGTGGAGAACCGCTTGAGGCGGATATCCAGCGCCGCAACGTGTTGCTCGCCAGCCGCCAAATCGCGGCGCTGACCCAGGACTGGAACGTGGTTCTGGTGCACGGCAACGGCCCGCAAGTCGGATTGCTGGCGCTGCAAAACAGTGCCTACCCGCAGGTCGCGCCTTATCCGCTGGACGTATTGGGAGCAGAAAGCCAGGGCATGATCGGTTATCTGCTGATTCAGGAGTTGAAAAACTGCCTGCCGGAGCAACAGGTCAGTGCGCTGCTCACCCAGGTGGAAGTTGACCCTGACGACGGCGCCTTCAGCAACCCCAGCAAATATATCGGGCCGGTCTACGACCAGGAAACTGCGCTGGCGCTAAGCCTGGATAAAGGTTGGGCCATCAAACCGGACGGCAAGTATTTCCGCCGCGTGGTGCCTTCACCCAAGCCGCTCAACATCATTGAAACCGCCGCGATTAACGCACTGATTGCCCAGGGCCATCTGGTTGTCTGTGCCGGTGGCGGCGGCATTCCGGTGCTGCGGCAGGAAGGCAAATTGCACGGGATTGAGGCGGTGATCGACAAAGATCTGTCCGCCGCGTTCCTGGCAGAACAAATCAACGCCGACGCTCTGCTGATCCTGACCGATGCCGACGCCGTGTATCTCGACTGGGGCACCCAACAGCAGCGTGCTCTGAGCAAGGTGACGCCAGACGATTTGGCCAACATCACCTTCGACGCCGGATCCATGGGGCCGAAAGTCTCAGCTGCCAGCCACTTTGTGCGCTCTCGCCACGGCATTGCCGGCATTGGCGCACTGCAAGATGCCACCCGCATTCTGACCGGTGAGCAAGGCACATTAATTTCTCCAACGCATTGAATAGAGAGGGGCAACCTTATGAGCATCAACTTACGTCATCGCCATTTTCTGAAACTGCTGGATTTCACCAGCGAGGAAATCCAGCACCTGATCGACCTGGCCTTCGCGCTGAAAAAAGCCAAATCCGGAAAAGCAGAGAAACAACGCCTGTGCGGTAAAAACATCGCGCTGATTTTCGAGAAAACCTCTACCCGCACCCGCTGCTCGTTTGAAGTGGCCGCCTTCGACCAGGGTGCCCGGGTCACTTATCTCGGCCCCACCGGCTCCCAGATCGGCATTAAGGAATCGATGAAAGATACCGCCAGGGTGCTGGGCCGGATGTATGACGGCATTGAATACCGCGGCTTCGGCCAGGCGATTGTCGAAGAACTGGCGGAATTTGCCGGGGTGCCGGTATGGAACGGTCTGACCGACGAATTCCACCCGACGCAAATTCTGGCGGATTTGATGACCATGCTGGAGCATCTGCCGGGCAAAAAACTCAATCAAATCTCCTTCGCCTACCTTGGGGATGCGCGCAATAACATGGGTAATTCGTTGATGGTCGGCGCAGCAAAAATGGGCATGGATATCCGCCTGGTCGCACCAAAGGCCTTTTGGCCTGACGAAGCACTGGTCGCACAGTGTACCGATATCGCCCGCAATACCGGCGCGCGTATCACCCTGACCGACAAGGTTGAGCAAGGCGTGAAAGGGGTCGACTTCCTCTATACCGACGTTTGGGTCTCGATGGGGGAACCCAAGGAAGCCTGGGCCGAGCGCGTCAAGCTGATGCAGCCCTATCAGATCAATGCCGCGGTGCTGAAAGCCACCGGCAACCCACAGGTCAAGTTTATGCACTGCCTGCCCGCCTTCCATAACGAGCAAACCAAAGTGGGTAAAGAGATTGAGCTTGCCTACGGTCTGAAAGGGCTGGAAGTCACCGAAGAGGTGTTCGAGTCCTCCCACTCCATCGTGTTCGATGAAGCGGAAAACCGCATGCACACCATCAAGGCCGTCATGGTCGCCACCCTCGGCGATTGATCGGCACGCGGCGGTGCCAGTCACTGCCGCGTTCTCCTCTCTGCATCATTATTTTCTTGCTGCCCTGCGTAGCTGGAGGAACCCTTATGTCTGAAAAAAAACTGGGACTGATGGCGCTTATTGCGCTGGTGATAGGTTCCATGGTGGGTGGCGGCGTGTTCAGCCTGCCGCAAAACTTCGCCTCTGTGGCCTCACCCGGTGCGCTGTTGATCGGCTGGCTGATTACCGCCGTCGGGATGATTTGCCTGGCACTGATTTATCAGAATCTCAGCGCCCGTTGTCCAAAGTTGGAAGGGGGTATTTACAGCTATGCCCGCGCCGGGTTCGGTGACTTTATCGGTTTCCAGTCTGCCTGGGGTTACTGGTTCGCCGCCTGGCTGGGCAACGTCTCTTACTCGGTACTGCTGTTCAGCGCCCTCAGCTTTTTCTTCCCGGTGTTCGGCCTGGGCAATAACTGGCAGTCGATCCTCGGGGCCTCCATTGTGCTGTGGCTGGTACATGCGCTGGTGTTACGCGGCGTGCAAGAGACCGCGATGATCAATACCGTGCTGACGGTAGTCAAGGTACTGGTGTTGCTGGTATTTATCGCCGCAGTGGTGATCGCCTTCCGCATCGGCATTTTCACTGCAGACTTCTGGGGCCGCATGATGCTGGTCAATGGCACCCATCCCGCGCTGTTTGAACAGGTAAAAGGCACCATGCTGATTACCACCTGGGTGTTTGTCGGCATCGAGGGCGCCACCGTAGTCTCCTCACGGGCAGCCAAACGCGCCGATATCGGCAAGGCCACCGTGATTGGGTTGCTGGGTTGCCTGGTGATTTATATTTTGGTCAGCGTGCTGTCGATGGGCGTGCTGGATCAAGCCACGTTGAACGGATTAAAGAATCCGTCGACCGCTGGGGTGCTGGAATCCGTGATCGGTATTTGGGGCGCACGCCTGGTCGCCGCCGGGGTCACTTTGTCAGTAGCCGGCGCGCTGCTGGCCTGGACGCTGTTCGCCTCGGAGCTGCCGTTTGTCGCGGCCAAAGACGGCATGTTCCCAAAAGTATTCACCAAAACCAATGCCAATGGCTCACCGGCAACCTCGTTGTGGATCACCAATGGTTTGATCCAACTGTTCCTGCTGCTGACATTTTTCTGTAGTGCCGGTTATCAGGCCCTGTTCTCTATCGCCACCGCCGCCATCCTGCCCCCTTACCTGTTCAGCGCCGCCTATGGTCTGAAACTGGCGATCACCGGAGAAAACTACCGGGCTGGGGAGTCACGCACCCGCGATCTGGCCCTCGGATTGATCGGTACCCTCTACGGTTTTTGGCTGTGTTATGCGGCCGGCAGCCAGATGCTGCTGAGTTCGCTGCTGTTCGTTCCCGGTTTGCTGGTGTTCCTGTGGCACCAGAAAACCCAGCGAGCAGAACGGCTGTTGCAAGGCTATGAAGCACTAATTGCCACCTTTTTGGTCATTATCGCCGGCATTACCGTTTATATGATTGCGACCGGTCATATCACCCTCGGTTAGCCATACTTTATTACATTGATTTATATAGAGTTATCGCTCATTTTCAAACCAAGGCAGTATTAAAATGACGAATAAGATAGAAACCTCATGGGGAAAGGAACAACGCAAGCTGGCACTGTGCCGCAAACTGGTGGTCAGCCAACGTTATTCATCACAGGAGGAGATCCGTCATCAAATGATGCGCAGCGGCTATCAGGGCATTAGCCAGTCGACCGTATCTCGCCTGTTGAAAATGCTGGGGGTAATGAAGGTGCAGAATGCCAAGGGGAAAAAAGTCTATTCCCTCAATGCGCTGCACCACCCGGCACCCGATATCAACGAGCCGCTGTCAGCGATGCTGATCGACGTCGAGCATAACGACAAGTTTGTGCTGATCCACATGAATTCCGGCTACGCGAAAGCCATGGCGAGAATTATCGATCTTTGCGCCTGGCCCGCCGTATTGGGCGTGATCGCCAGCAGCAATGTGGTGTGGATAGCGCCACGCGATACGCGCGATGTCGCACAGTTGCATCAGCGCCTGCTGAACCTGCTTGAAAGCAATGCCGGTCTTTGATGACCAACCAGCCCTGTCTTGAACAGGGCTTTATTTACCCTTGAAAATGGCGCTCCGCGCTCTGGCCTCTTAGAGTTTTTTTGTCTATCAAATAGCCGATTAACCTTTGTCAGCCACTGACAAAGGTTCTACCGTGCATGCTGACGGCGAAACGCCGCGAAAACTAACGATAACAATGACTTCTCGGCACCGGAGCCCGCGGTGCATTCAGGGGAAAAAACAATGAAAGCCAAAGTCCTGCCGCTGTTAATGCTTGCCGCGCTGTCCACCGCCACATTGGCCGCCACTCCACCCAACACGCTGGTGGTGGTGCAATCGCTGGATGACATCGTCAGCCTCGATCCGGCGGAAGCCAACGAACTGTCCAGCATCCAGACCGTGCCGAGCCTGTATCAACGGCTGGTACAGGCGGATCGCGACGATCCGGCAAAAGTGGTGCCGGTGCTGGCAGAAAGCTGGCAGGGCGACGCCGCTGCCAAAACCCTGACCATTAAACTGCGCCCACAGGCCACATTCGCCTCGGGTAACCCGTTAACCGCCGATGATGTGATCTTTTCCTACAGCCGCGCGGTGAAGATGAACAAGTCACCGGCGTTTATTCTCAACGTCCTCGGCTGGCAGCCGGAAAACATCGACGCACAGCTGAAGAAAATCGACGACCATAGCCTGCAACTGAGCTGGACGGCAGACGTCAGCCCGGCAGTGGCGCTGAATATTCTTTCCACCCCGATTGCCTCAATCGTTGACGGCAAAATGGTGCAGGCCAACGTCAAAGACGGTGACTACGGCAACGCCTGGCTGAAAATGCACTCTGCCGGCAGCGGGCCGTTCAAAATGCGCGTCTACCAACCGCATCAGGCAATAGTGCTGGATGCCAACCCGACGTCGCCGGGCAGCAAAGCGCTGCTGAAAAGCATCATCATTAAAAGCGTGCCGGACTCCGCCACCCGCCGCCTGCTGATCCAGCAGGGCGACGCCGACGTGGCACGCGAACTTGGCCCGGACCAGACCGTGGCGCTGAAAAATCAGCCAGGCGTGAAGGTGCTGGAGATCCCTTCCGCCGAGCAAAACTATCTGGTGTTCAACACCGGCAACACCGCCAACCCGCTGCTGAAAAACCCGGCCTTCTGGCAGGCGGCGCGTTATCTGATCGACTATCAGGGCATCACCAAAGATCTGTTGAAAAACCAGTATTTTGTTCACCAGAGCTTCCTGCCGGTCGGCTTGCCGGGTGCGCTGAAAGACAACCCGTTCAGCTTCGATCCGGCCAAGGCCAAAGCCATCCTGGCCAAGGCCGGGATCACCAACGCCACGCTGACGCTGGACGTAGAGAACAAACCGCCGTTTATCACCATCGCCCAGGCGATGCAGGCCAGCTTTGCCGAGGGCGGTGTGAAGCTGGAACTGCTGCCGGCCGCCGGTAGCCAGGTCTATTCACGGGTGCGTGCCCGCCAGCATCAGGCCGCTATCCGTTTGTGGATCCCCGACTACTTCGACGCTCACTCCAACGCCAGCGCCTTCGCCTATAACGACGGCAAGGCCAGCACGGTGGCGGGCCTCAACGGCTGGCAGATCCCGCAGTTGAGCCAACAAACGTTGGCGGCGGTGGCCGAAGCCGATCCAGTCAAGCGCACCGCGCTGTATACCGCTATGCAGCAGGAGCTGCAGCGCAGTTCGCCGTATGTGTTTATCGATCAGGCCAAAACCGAAGTGGTGCTGCGCGATAACGTCAAAGGTTACCAGCAGGGCCTGAATGCCGACATGGTCTACTACGATCGCGTCAGCAAATAAGGCGCTGCGCAGGAATCATCTTTAAGCGGTGGGATATGACGAGGCGGCCAGCGCCGCCTCTTCTATAACGGGTCAATTTTCTTGACCAGGGTAATATCAACGCTTTATTTAAAAACAATGCGATGAGCCGGCTTATTTTTATCCAGATGAGTTATGGCATGAATATAATCAAGACGGATACTCACTCTTTCCCCATCATCATCCAGAATAAGAAACTCGCCATCGCCAGGCCGGGTCAGAGTGGTGATGGATTTAGCGGTTATTACCTTCCCATCGTCTAACTCAATTTTTAATACCCAGGAATATAAGCAGGCGATTTCCAAATGGTCATGGAGATCGCAATCAATCGGTTGATAGGTATTCAAAATACAACCTCTTTTAGCCTATTAGGTCGATGAAGGTAAGCCAGGCCGCTGCGTGGCCTGGCTTTTTTTGCAGTGCGACAAGCACTAAAACCATCAACTCATGATCGTTTCGTCACCCATTAGCGGGCAATGCGTGCAGCGTTATAGCAGGTAATATCCACTTCAACCTTGCAATCCACCACCAAATCGGCAACCGCGCAAATACGCGCCGGGGGATGAGCGGCAAAAAACTCTCGGAACACTTTATTGAATGACTGGAAGTAACGGGCATCGGTCAGAATGACCTTAACGTGCACCACGTCCTCCAGGCCATATCCTGCTTCCTGCATAATATCCAGACAGTTTTGGATCGCCAGACGCGACTGGTCGATAATACCGCCCTCCACCACTTCACCGTCTTTCATTGGCGTCTGGCCGGAGATATACAGCCAACCACCGGCTTCTACCGCTCTGGAAAAGGGCAGGTGTTGCCCACCCGTGCCGGTGCCGCCATCAATACCGTATCTTTTGATCGTCATGCCTTGCTCCTGTCGATTTATTTGCCCTGGCGGCACAAAAACCGCCCGGCGCGCAGGCCGGTCACGGCCTGATGTTGATAACTCAGTACGCCGTTCACCCACACCGCGTCAATCCCGGCGGCCGGTTGTTGAGGCTGGCTGAACGTCGCGCTGTCTTTCACTTTCAACGCATCGAACAACACCAGATCGGCGTAGTAACCCGTTTTGATCAGCCCACGCTGCGGCAGTTGATAGCGTGCCGCAGACATACCACTCATTTTATGTACCGCCACGGTCAGGGGGAACAGTCCTTCGTCACGGCTGTAATGCCCCAGCACGCGCGGGAAGGCTCCCCACAGGCGCGGATGCGGCATCGGATCGTTCGGCAGGCCATCCGACCCCACCATGGTCAGCGGATAACTCAACACCCGGCGTACATCCTGCTCGTCCATGTTGTAGTAAATCGCTCCCGCCGGCATCAGCCGCTTGCCGGCCTCATGCAGGCTCAGCGACCAGCTTCCGGCGATGTCACGCAAAGACTGCCCCGCCATCTCCGGATGCGTTTCTGACCAGGTGATGACGATGTCGAACTCATCGGTGATCTGTTTTAAATCCAGCGTCGAGGAACTGGCGGAATAGGGATAACAGTCGCAGGACACATCCTGCGTCTGGCGCACCTTGTCGAACAGCTTTAAGGTTTCCTGCGTGCGGCCCCAGTTTTTGGCCCCGGCGCATTTATGATGTGAAATCACTACCGGCACCCGGCCGTGGCGACCAATGCGGAAGGCCTCATCCATCGCCTCGAGGATAGGTTCAAACTCCGAGCGCAAATGGGTGGTGTAAATCCCCTGCTCACCCGCCAGCTCTTCCGCCAGTGCCATCACCTCTTCGGTGGGCGCCGAAAACGCCGAGGCATAGGCCAGACCAGTGCTCAACCCCAATGCGCCCTGTTGCAATGCCACGCGCAACTGCTCGCGCATGGCAACGATTTCCTCGCTATTGGCCGGGCGGAACAGGTCATCCATCTGGTTGCTGCGCAAGGTGGTATGCCCGATCAGCGTCGCCACGTTCACCGCAGGCGTCACGGTTTCCACCTGCTGACGGTAGGCGGCAATCGTCGGGTAAACGAAATGCTCTTTTTCGCCCAGCAGGTTCATCGGGTCCGGTACCTGGGTTCTGATCGTCGCACCGGCCGCGCTGATACCGCAGTTGCCGACAATCACCGTGGTCACGCCCTGTGAAATCTTCGGCAGCATTTCAGGCATGCGGATCACGTTGGTATCATCATGGGTATGCACGTCGATAAATCCTGGCGACAATACCCGTTCGCGCCCCTCAATCACCACCTCGGCGTCGGCCTCGATGACAGGCGCAATCGCCGCGATGCGGTCGTCTTTGACCGCAACATCCGCCCGATACTGTGGGCCGCCACTGCCGTCGATCACCGTGACATTTTTAAACAGATACTGATACCGCATGAATCATCATCCTTCCGTTAGGGTCTGTGGGATCCGGCTCAGTCACCCAGCGGCTGCCGATCGGCCCCTCCGCGATGGCTGTCCAGCGCCAGCTTGATGCGGCGTAGCCGGTCTCTGGACTGGCGTTTATTCGCCATGGCCAGCGCCGTCGCCAGCACGTCCACCATCGCCAGCATGGCGTAGCGCGAGCTGCTGGGTTTGTAGATGTAATCATTTTCCTGCACCACCAACGCCAGCAGCACGTCAGCCTGCGCCGCCAGTGGCGTTCCGGCAGGGGCAATCGCCACCACTTTGGCCCCGTACTGGCGGGCAATGGCGGCACTTTCCACCACTTCCTGCGTGTAGCCGCCCAGCGACAACGCCACGATCACATCCTGCCTGCTCACCGCTGCCGCCATCATGCGCACCAGCAAGCCATCACTTTGTGCCGTCACCGGCAACCCCAGCCGAAACAGCCGATGCTGGATCTCTGCCGCGCAGAGGGTCGAACCGCCGCCCATCCCTATCGCCACAATTTGTCGTGCACCACTGAGTAACTCCACCGCCTTGGCCAGCGCGGCGTCATCGAGGGTCCGCCGATTAATATTCAGGACATTGATAATGCTTTCATAAATCCCCTGAATTCCTTCAAGGTCCGGCTCTTCATGAATGAAGCGTTGCCCCACCGCCAGCGACTGCGCCAGCTTGACCTTAAGATCGCGCACGTCGCGGCAGCCCAGCGCTTTAGCGAAACGCGTGATCGAAGCCTGGCTAACGTTAGCCTGCCGGGCCAATTCGGCAATCGGCAGGGCAGTCACCGCCTCTGCATCATCCAGAATGAATTGTGCGATGCGTTTTTCGGCGCTGCTCAGCTCGATAAAACGCTCCGTAATGCGCGAAATAATGTCGATTTCAACACCCATCGCCTGACCTCATAGTGGTTAAATTTTGTCATTTACAATGCAAGAAAACAGTGGAAGACTACACAAAAAACAGTTCCAAAAATGATACTTTGTACCCAACTAACAATAATTAATATTTAAAAATCATTTAAATCAATAATTTTAGTCAAGATACTCATTTCAAAAAAGATAGAACACCAAAAGGATAATGTTATGAAATACCAAACAGATTTCACCGTTACCCACAAAGCCGCCGTGATGCACAGCGCCCCGAACGGCCCGGCCAATCTGCTCAATGAAGATGTTTGCCTGCCCGCCGCCGCCATCAAGCGCAGCAGCCTGGAAAACAATATTGCCTGGATGCAAAACTATGCCGATGCGCGCGGCGTCTCTTTAGCCCCACACGGTAAAACCACCATGACGCCGTGGATCTTCCAGCGTCAGGTAGCGCAAGGCGCCTGGGCGATTGGCGTCGGCTCCGCCTGGCAGGCCAAAGTGGCCATGGAAGCCGGCGTGCCCCGGGTACTGATGGCAAACCAACTGGTCGGCAAGGCCAATATGCAGCTGATCGCCGAGCTCAAGGCGCAGCACCCCGCTAGCGATTTCTTTTGCTGTATCGACAGCCTGAGCAATGCGCAGACCCTCGCGGCCTTTTTCAGCCAGCGCGGGCAAACGCTGGATGTGTTGGTGGAATTGGGCGTCCCCGGCGGGCGCTGCGGTTGCCGCAGCGTGGCGCAGGCGGAACAGCTGGCACAGGAGATAGCCGCACTGCCGGGGTTGCGTCTGCAAGGTATCGAGCTGTATGAAGGCGTGATGCACGGCGACGACGCCCAGAGCAAAATCGAACAATTCCTGCGTGAAGCCGCCGGACTGCTGCGCAGGTTACACCAGCAAGGTTTGTTGAACGCTGAGCAGGCGATCCTGACCGGTGCCGGTTCCTCCTGGTATGACGTGGTTTGCAACGTCTGGAGTGAAGAGGCGCTGCCGGCAAACTGTCGCGTGGTGATCCGCCCCGGCTGCTACATCACCCACGATCGGGGTATTTACCAGGACGCGCAAAATGCGGTGTTGGCCCGTGACAGCTATGCCTGCGATTTGGCGGGGGAATTAACCTCGGCATTGGAACTGGTGGCGCTGGTGCAGTCAGTGCCTGAGCCGGGCCGGGTTATCGTCAACTTCGGCAAACGAGATGCCGCCTTCGACGCCGGCCTGCCGCAACCGATCGCCCATTACCGCAATGGGGTTCGCCAGCAAAGCGACCCACAGCACCTGATGACCCATGGCATCATGGATCAGCACGCCATGTTAAGCTGCCCGGCGGAGTTCCCGGTGCAGGTCGGTGATATTCTGGTGTTCGCCACTTCTCACCCGTGCCTGACCTTTGATAAATGGAAAACGCTGTTTTTGATTGACGATAATTACAACGTTATAGAAACCATTGAGACGTTTTTCTGATAACGGAAAAGGATATTTAATGAATAACCTGCCCACCGACAGTCTCTTATCGGTGCAGAACTTTTCCCTGGCCGGCCCAGGGAAAGTCCCACGGATTAATCGGGTCACCTTTACCCTGCAGCAAGATGAGTCCGTCACCCTCATCGGCCCAAACGGCAGTGGAAAATCCACGCTATTACGGCTAATTACCGGTGAGCTAAAACCGAGTGAAGGTGAAATTCTCTTTCAGGGAACGCCCTTATCCGCCATCAAAGCCCAGCAGCGCGCCCGCTCTATTGCCTTGCTTAGCCAACACGATAATGCAGATTTACGGCTTAAAGTTAATGAGTATGTGGCTCTGGGTCGCCTGCCCTGGCAGGCCGATCGCGAGCCATCCGAGCACCAGCGCATAATTGCACAAGCGATGGATGACGTAGGTATTCGCCATCTGCAACATCTCCCGTTAGCCAGGCTTTCGGGGGGCGAACGTCAACGTGCCGGGTTTGCCCGGGTACTGGCGCAGCAGCCGGTGCTGTTATTACTTGATGAGCCGACCAATCATCTCGATCCCCTGGCCCGGCACCAACTGCTGTCACTGATCCATCAAAAAAAGATAGCCAGCTTGAAAGTGCTGCATGATCTTGAGTTGGTCCAACCCTTTTCCGACCAGGTCATCATGATGCATCAAGGGAAAATCCTTTGTTACGGGCCCCCCGATGCGGTGCTGGAGTCAACACACCTGCAACAGGTGTTTGGTATGAAATCGCTGCAAGCCTGCCATCCGCTAACCGGCGCAGCCCTGCGTTTTTTCGAGGCGTTGCCGACATCATCCTGCTGAAATTTATCTAAATCGACGGTTGTTTGATCTAACTACATTTGTCATACGAATTATTCAGGTATGTTGCCCCGGTTCCCTATGAGCCGGGTTACTGACTTCGGTTTATCAACCTGGAGTCGATGTGAAAAAGTTAATCCTCGCCGCCTTACTGGCATTCGCCTCAGGAAGTGCCGGCGCCTCTGGTTTTCCTGTCACCGTGGACAACTGCGGTCAGCCACTGACCTTTGCCCAGGCCCCGCAGCGGGTGGTGATCCAGGACATCAATATGTCGCAAATGGCCTTTGCCCTGCAGCTACAGCCTGCCATGGTTGGCGTGACCGGCATCTCCGGCTGGTACAAAAATATCCCTGAGTTTACGCAACAACGGGGAACCATCCCTGAGCTGGCACCGAAATACCCAACCATCGAAAATCTTCTCGCCGTTAATCCTGACCTGTTTTTCGCTGGCTGGAACTATGGCCTGCGCGGTGACGTCACTCCGCAGGCACTGGCAAAATTTAATATCAAAACGCTGATACTGAGTGAAAGCTGCATCCACGTAGACAGTCATCGCCCACGCGCCAGTCTGGATTTGTTGTACGACGACATGATTAGACTCGGCAAAGTCTTCGGCAAACAGGAACAGGCGGAAACGCTGGTCAACGGCTGGAAGCAGCAAGTGACCGAGATCCAGCGCAAAATTGCGACGCAAAAGCCGATAAAGGTGTTTCTTTATGACTCCGGCGAAGACAAGCCCTACACCAGCGGGGCTTACGCGATGCCGACGGCAATTATTGAAGCCGCCGGGGCGAAGAATGTGATGGATAGCCTAAACACCAGTTGGGCAACCACCAACTGGGAAAGTGTCGCGGCAGCTGAGCCTGAATTTATCATTCTGGTGGATTACCAGGCGGAGACAACCAGCGATACCGACCAAAGACAGCTTTTCCTTGAGCAGCACCCATTGATGAAACACACGCGGGCAGTGCTCCATCATCGTTATTTGAAATTGAAATATCAGGAGCTGACGCCGGGGCCGGTCAATATCGATGCCATCCACAAACTGGCTCACGCCCTTTACCCCGTAGCCTTTACCTAATGTCGGAAAAAATGCGTTTCAGGCTGGCATGGGTAGTCGCCCCCCTGCTACTGGCAGGGTTGATGTTCGCCAATGTCGCACAAGGCAGCGTGTCACTTTCCTTCTCTCAGGTGGTAACCGCACTGGGTATCACCCCTGGCGAAGTGCCGCCGATGATTAAAAGCATTGTGCTGGACTTGCGGCTGCCCCGCACGCTGCTGGGATTACTGGCCGGTGCCGGGCTGGCGCTGGTCGGGGCGTTATTACAAACCACCACCCGCAATGACTTGGCCGATCCTTTTCTGTTCGGCCTTTCCTCCGGTGCCTCTGCCGGCGTGGTCATGGTGATTACCCGCCTCGGTAATAGCCTCGGGGCCTGGGCATTACCGGTGTCTTCCTTTGTCGGTGGGATACTCTCCGCCGCGGTGGTGATGATTATTTTTATGACTCAATCACAGAAAGGCACCGAGAAACTGATTATCTGTGGCCTGGCAGTCTCATTTTTATTCGGGGCCTTCACCAACTATCTGGTGTTTTCCGGCGATCAACGCACCGCCAGCAGCGTGCTGTTCTGGACGCTGGGCGGACTGGGGCTGGCGCGTTGGGATAATTTGATTTTTGCCTTGCTGGCGCTACTGATACTGGTGGTATTGATTGCCTTGCGCTGGCGCTCGCTGGATGGCCTGCTGGCGGGCGAACAGACAGCAGGCACCCTGGGCATCAACACCAGCCGCTTACGCACCGAAGTCTTCCTGTGCTGTTCGCTGGCGACCGCGTTACTGGTGGCATTAACCGGGGTGATTGGGTTTGTCGGTTTAATGGTTCCCCACCTGGCTCGCCCCTTTACCGGCGTACGTCACCGGCGTCTGCTGCCGCTGGTTGGCGTCTTGGGCGCCATACTGCTTTCTGCCGGCGATCTGCTCAGCCGGGTCATTACTGCGCCACAGGAACTGCCTATCGGCATTATTACTGCCGGTCTTGGCGGTATTTTCGTGCTGGCTATTTTGCTACGACGAACCCAGTGATCGTCAATTGATAGGGCCTGTCTCTAACGGCCACCAGCCAATCGATTGCGAAAGGGCAAAAATCGGCGCTTTAGCGCTTGCAGTGATCAAAAGCGCGAGTATAATGCGCGACAATTTGCCAGGAGAAAGCATGAAAAACGACGTTTGTTTTGTTAGCCACAACCGACAAAACCGACTGCCAAGCGGCAGCCAACTGCCGTTGTTTCTCCTGTTGCTAAACCGATCGTTTCAAGCCCCTCGTTGAGGGGCTTTTTTTTGCCTGAAAAGTCCCGCGCCACGGGCACGAGTCGAGGAGAGTGAAAAATGGCCAACCCGCTGTATCACAAACATATCATCTCTATTAACGATCTCAGCCGCGAGGATCTGGAGCTGGTGCTGCGCACCGCCGCCAGCCTGAAAGCCAATCCACAACCCGAGCTGCTAAAGCACAAGGTGATCGCCAGCTGCTTCTTTGAAGCCTCCACCCGTACCCGCCTGTCGTTTGAAACCTCGATGCACCGTCTGGGCGCTTCGGTAGTGGGCTTCGCCGACGGCAGCAATACCTCGCTCGGCAAGAAAGGCGAAACCCTGGCCGACACCATTTCGGTGATTGGGACCTACGTCGATGCCATCGTAATGCGTCACCCACAGGAAGGCGCGGCGCGGCTGGCGACCGAGTTCTCCGGTGGCATTCCGGTGCTCAACGCCGGTGACGGTGCCAACCAGCACCCGACCCAGACGCTGCTCGACCTGTTCACCATTCAGGAAACCCAGGGCCGCCTGAACAACATCAATATCGCCATGGTCGGCGACCTGAAATACGGCCGCACCGTACACTCGCTGGCGCAGGCGCTAGCCAAGTTTGAAGGCAACCGCTTCTTCTTCATCGCCCCGGACGCACTGGCGATGCCGGCCTACATTCTGCAAATGCTGGAAGAGAAAGGCATTCAATACAGCCTGCACAGCAGCATTGAAGAAGTGGTGCCGGAGCTGGATATTCTCTACATGACCCGGGTGCAGAAAGAGCGTCTGGATCCTTCCGAATACGCCAACGTGAAAGCGCAGTTCGTGCTGCGCGCGGCGGATCTGGCCGGGGCACGTGACAACCTCAAGGTGCTGCACCCGCTGCCGCGCATTGATGAGATCACCACCGACGTGGATAAAACGCCGTACGCCTACTACTTCCAGCAGGCGGGCAACGGCATTTTCGCCCGTCAGGCGCTGTTGGCGCTGGTATTAAACGCAGATTTGGCTCTTTAAGGGGGAACCGTCATGACTCACGATAACAAACTGCAGGTTGAAGCGATCAAGTGCGGTACGGTGATTGACCATATTCCGGCGCAGATAGGTTTTAAGCTGCTGACGCTGTTCAAGCTGACCGCCACCGACCAGCGCATTACCATCGGCCTGAACCTGCCTTCAGGCGAGCTGGGCCGCAAAGACCTGATCAAAATCGAGAACACCTTCCTGACCGAACAGCAGGCCAACCAGCTGGCGATGTACGCACCCAAAGCCACGGTTAACCGCATCGACAATTACGAAGTGGTGCGCAAACTGACCCTCAGCCTGCCGGACCATATCGACGGCGTGCTGACCTGCCCGAACAGCAACTGCATCAGCCGCAGTGAGCCGGTGTCCTCCAGCTTTAGCGTGAAATCCCGCGACGGCGACGTACATCTGAAGTGCCGCTACTGCGAGAAAGAGTTCGAACATCAGGTGGTGTTGCAGGCAGACTGAATCTGCTGTTTTCGCCGGGAGACGGCGCTGTTATTCTCCCGGCGACGCCCTATAATGGGGTTTCTGGATAGAACAACCCTCGATTAGCAGGAGAAAAAATGTCACGTAACATTAGCACTGAACTCGCCCCGGCAGCCATTGGTCCTTACGTGCAGGGCGTTGATCTGGGCAGCATGATCATCACTTCCGGTCAGATCCCGGTCGATCCTAAAACCGGCGCCGTTGCCGACGACGTGGCCGCTCAGGCACGCCAGTCGCTGGAAAACGTTAAAGCGATCGTTGAAGCTGCCGGCCTGAAAGTCGCCGACATCGTGAAAACCACGGTCTTCGTCAAAGACCTGAACGATTTCGCCACCGTTAACGCCGCTTACGAAAGCTTCTTCACCGAGCACAACGCGCCGTTCCCGGCCCGTTCTTGCGTCGAAGTGGCCCGTCTGCCAAAAGACGTGAAAATCGAAATCGAAGCCATCGCCGTTCGTCGTTAATTCCACGACCACGCACGCGCCCAACGGTCAGCCATCGGCTGGCCGTTTTTATTTTAGGAAAATTATTATTCCAGTTATTTTATAAAGATAACTCTATTCTCAACATATTTTCATTCCCACAATTAAAATGCGTCTATAATTGTTTTTCACCCGGCCGGGACAAGACTCTTTGCAGTTTGTTAATCAGACTAATAATCTCAGGAGAATAACCCCATGGCTCAAAGCGTATTGGATTATTTTATCCAACAGGTGACCTATTCCCCCGAAGCGCTGGCGATCGTCAGTAACAATAAGCGCCTCACTTATCGGCAGTTGGATGACGCCAGTAACCAACTGTGCGGATACCTGCAACAGCAAGGCGTCCGCCGCGGTGACTGCGTGCCGCTCATAGCATTACGTACCGTAGAATTCCCGATTGGTATACTGGCCATCCTGAAAGCCGGAGCCAGTTATATTCCCATTGATGCCCGATATCCTGAAAAAAGAATTCAGGATATCCTCAGACAAAGTGCAGCTAACACAATAATATTAAGCAACTTATCAATCGATCTCGAAATTAGGTCCCCTGACGTAAAAGTCTTTGCGATTGATAATATTACCTCGAGTGAACCGTTACCCTTTGAATTAATAAAACCGCAGGGTAATGCGACTGCCTATATTATTTTCACCTCCGGCACCACCGGCAATCCCAAAGGGGTCATGATTGCCCATCATTCACTGCTGAATATTGTCCTCTGGCATAACCAAAAGTTCGCCATGAACCGCACAAGCCGTTCAACGCTGATAGCCGGTATTGGTTTTGACGTGGCGCAGTGGGAAATTTGGGCGGCGTTGACCAGCGGCGCTACCTTGTATTTGCCGGAGGAAGAGACCCGCCTGCAGCCTTCGGCCCTGCTCGACTTCTTCGCGCACCACCACATCACCCATGCCTTTGTGCCCACGGTGTTGGTACCTGAAATTGTCAGTGCGCCACAGCCGGAAAACCTGGCGTTGCGTTACCTGTTTACCGCAGGGGAAAAGCTCAACCCGGTCAATCTCGGCGGGGTGAGCTACCCGTTGGTGGATTACTACGGCCCGACGGAAGCTACCATCTTCGCCACCTGGAATTTGGTCAGCTGCGCCACACAACACGCTCCTGCCACTATCGGTCGGCCGGTGGCGGATACCGAGATATTCATTCTCGATGATAATCTGCAACCCGTCAGCGGGCAGCAACCCGGCGAGCTTTACATCGGCGGCAGTTGCCTGGCACGCGGCTATCTGAATGATTCGCAGCTTACTGCTGAAAAATTTATTACCCCCGCGAATTTTGCCGGTAAACGGCTCTATCGCAGCGGCGATCGGGCGCGCTGGCTGCCGGATCATCAGATCCAGTTCCTCGGCCGTATCGATGACCAGATCAAGATCCGTGGTAACCGCGTGGAACTGGGCGAAATAGAAAGCGTCATGGCACAGGTGACAGGCGTGAAGGCCGCCGTTGCGGCCGTTACCCAGCCGCAGGATCCGGCCAACAAACAGATTGTGGCCTTTCTGGTGGCCGACCAGAACAACGCTGGGTTAATCGAACGCGTGAAGCAACATCTGAAAACCACATTGCCATCTTACTTCCTGCCCGCCGATTACCGGCTGCTGGAGCGTCTGCCGATCAACGCCAACGGCAAAACCGATAAGGCTGCGCTGCTGGCCCTTTCCCGCACGGATCAACCTCCGGCAGCAGAAACGCTGACCGGCAGCCGACAGACCATTGCCGCGATTTGGTGCCGGCTGTTGGGGAGGGAGAATATCCGTGCCGAAGACAACTTTTTCGACATCGGCGGCCATTCCCTGCTGGCGGCAAAGCTGGCGACGGCCATCGACCAGCAGATTGGCGTGAAAGTTTATGTCCGCGATATTTATGAATACCCGACGATAAATCGTCTGGCACAGGCGCTGGATGAACGCAGCGGCCATGCATTGCCGACGGTGGACAGCGAACCGGTGCGTGCTCTGCAGGACGACGTTTGGTTGCCCGCAGACATCACCATCAATCCGCAATACGATGCACGGCAGATAAGCTCACCCAGGGCCATTTTGCTCACCGGAGCCACCGGGTTTATCGGCGCGCATCTGCTGGCAGAGTTGCTGACCACTACCGGTGCCGAATTGTATTGCCTGGTGCGGGAGCGCAGCCGGATATCCCCGCAACGGAGACTCGACGAGATCCTGACTCGCTATCAGATTGCTTTATCCGCCGAGCAACGCGGCCGGATCCATCTGGTTACCGGCGACGTAGCCGAGCCTGATTTCGCCCTGTCACCTGAGCACTACCGTGAACTCAGCCAGCGGGTCGATATCATTTATCATTCGGCCAGTGCGGTGAACTTTATCCAGCCCTACTCTTATATGAAGCGCGACAACGTGCAGGGCCTGCGCGAAATCATTCGCTTTGCCGCGCACCAACGCACCAAACCATTGATGTTGATGTCGACGATTTCGGTCTATAGCTGGGGGCATCTGCACACCGGCAAACGGGTGATGCTGGAAAGTGACGACATCGATCAGAACCTGCCGGCGGTGATCACCGATATCGGCTACGTCCGCAGCAAATGGGTAATGGAAAAAATTGCCGATCTGGCAGCATCGCAAGGCTTGCCGCTGATGAGCTTCCGTCTGGGGTACGCCACCTGCCATAGCCGAACCGGCGTCAGCGCCAGCTATCAATGGTGGGGGAGACTGGTGAAAACCTGTATTGCCAGTGGCACACGGCCGGCGCTGCAGGATTTGCGCGAGGGCCTGACAACGGTGGACTATATGACCCAGGCCATTGCACATGTCAGCCGTAATCCGCAGGCGCTGGGGAAGAAATTCAACCTGATCCACCAGCACCAGAATAACCTGACGCTGCAGGACTTCTTCGGCCTGTTGGAGCGTGAGTTTGGCTACCACTTCCACCCGCTGCCGTTCGAGCAATGGCGGGCGCAGTGGGAACACAACGGCGATGCACCGCTCTACCCGTTGCTCAGCCTGTTCAGGGACAATATGGTGAATGGACAATCGACGGTGCAGCTCTACCAAAATACCTACCAGTGGGATTGCAGCAACCTGCAGCATTTCCTGCAGCACAGCGGGATCGAAGAACCGCGCTTTACCCGGCAGGTGCTACTGAATTATCTGCAGCAGTCTATCGGCGCTCCACAACCGTCGTTGCAGGTTTGAATGCCAAGGCGTCAGGGTAGCCGGAAGGGTTCTTATTGAACTGAATAATCTACTGGCCGCAACTGCAGCCAGTAGATTACTTATCGATTCGGTTTCGACGAACAGCGCCAGCAGCTTCTATTATCGGGGAAGATTGAGCCTTAATTTTTTTCGCGGCTTGTTTCAAAACGGCTATTACCTCTTCCCGTGAAGCGGTAATGGGCATCCCACGCGGGGTCAGGCTGTTAATCTCATCAGAAGTATAGGTTTTTACCACTGCCAGTCTGTCTCCTTCTGCCTGGCCCACCCCCAGCTCATAGGAAGTGGTTTCCGCTACATTCCGATCTGTGATTTTAATGACCATATCCCCTCCTATAATCCTGACAGCAGGTCGTTATTGTCGCTCAAATATTGTGCAGCATCAACCAAAGCTGATGACTCTGTAGGTGTTGAGTCTTCGATAAACCATTGGAACAATGCCTGCGCATCACGATAGAGAATACCTTTATCACCAGAAGTGATATCAACGAAGTGATGCTCATTGATGTAATAATCCGCGACCCTTTCATTGATCGGTGATATTAGCCGCAGGCCGGAACATTGAGTCTCGACCATGAACAGCACGGCAGCATAGAGAGCAAAACGAAAGGTATTACCATCAAGACACGACTTTTGGATGTGGAAATTTTGCAGCATTTCAACATTCAGCACCGCCGACATATTGCCTGTTGCAGGGCAAAACTGACATATACAGGCACCGGCTGGCCTTTGGTCCGCACCCAGGATTTTAAAACTAAAGTTGAAAGCATCGGGGTAATCCAGCACCGCACCGCTCAACGCCCAGGGGATGCGCTGACTTTCAGGTTGCCGGCGCGTCTGTACAATGCACCATTCCAAATCCTCTGCGGTCAACATTTGCACCCGAATGTTATGTTCGCCGACAGCAAAGATTTCATTGGTTATTGCTAATACCCTTCGTCCCAGTTCCTGAACATTAAAATCATGCGGCATTATCATTCCCTTGAATACTTTTATAAATTAATGCGTTAGAAGTAAGCTCTCGATTTTATAACGCACTTTACATTCAGTCTTCGAGGAAGCCGCTGCAATGTTTAAAGACTGAGATACGCCCCGCAGTTTTGCCCCGTTTTAAGGCAGTGTCCGGTTGGGTTGCACCCAAAGTGGGCCGTTTCCTGCCGCGACCTGCCGTTTTCGCGCCATTTTCGCCCCTTTATCACCTTGGCACATTTTATGCTGGATCCGTCTACAGCCTGCAATGTCGACGAGGTGACGATGCTAAATATCGATCTGTCCGCTTCACCGTTTTTTGATGAGATGCTTCTGGCTGAGGGTAAACACCGGGGTCATTACGAAGCTTACTGGCATTGGTTGCAACAGGCCGATCACAAGGCCATTCAGCGTAAAAGGGAAGAGGCTGCACTGCTGTTTCATCGGGTGGGAATTACCTTTAACGTTTACGGTGAGGATGACGGTGCCGAACGGCTGATCCCATTCGACAGCGTGCCGCGCATCATTCCCGCCGGCGAATGGGCGATGCTCGATCGCGGCATCCGCCAGCGCGTCCAGGCGCTGAACGCCTTTCTGCACGATATTTACCATCAACAACATATTCTGAAAGCCGGGATCATTCCGGCGGAACAGGTGCTGGCCAACGATCAATATCAACCCTGCATGCAAGGGGTGGATTTGCACCGCAATATTTACGCGCACATTGTCGGCGTGGATATGGTGCGCGGCGGCGATGGCCAGTATTACGTGCTGGAAGACAATCTGCGCACCCCGTCCGGCGTGTCCTACATGCTGGAAAACCGCAAGATGATGATGCGCCTTTACCCGGAGCTGTTCGCCCAACAGCGTATTGCGCCGGTGGAGCGCTACCCGTCGCACCTGCTGCAAACCCTGCGTGAAAGCTCGCCGATTAACGATCCGACCGTGGTGGTGCTGACGCCGGGCCGCTTTAACAGCGCCTATTTCGAGCACAGCTTCCTGGCACAGCAGATGGGGGTTGAGCTGGTGGAAAGCGCTGACCTGTTCGTCAAGGACGGCGCGGTGTTTATGCGCACCACCGCCGGGCCCTGCAAGGTGGACGTGATCTATCGGCGGGTGGACGATGCCTTTCTCGATCCGCTGGCCTTTCGCCCGGACTCGATGCTCGGCGTACCGGGGCTGCTGTCGGTATACCGCACCGGTAACGTGGTGCTGGCCAACGCCATCGGCACCGGCGTGGCCGACGACAAGTCTATCTATCCGTACGTGCCGGAGATGGTGCGCTTCTATCTGCAGGAAGAGCCGATCCTCAACAATGTGCCGACCTGGCAATGCCGTCACAAAAATGAGCTGTCGTACGTGCTGGCGAACCTGGAACAGATGGTAGTGAAAGAGGTTCACGGTGCCGGTGGCTACGGCATGCTGATCGGCCCGGCGGCGACCAAAGATGAAATCGCCCATTTCCGTACCCTGCTGCTGGCCAAGCCCCATAACTACATTGCGCAAAACACGCTGGCGCTGTCGACCTGCCCGACCTTCGTCAACGACGGCCTGGCACCACGGCATATCGATCTGCGGCCGTTTGCCCTCAGCGGTGCGGAAATTCGCCTGGTGCCCGGTGGCCTGACGCGCGTAGCGCTGGCGCAAGGCTCGCTGGTGGTCAACTCGTCGCAAGGCGGGGGAACCAAGGATACCTGGGTGTTGGAGGACGACGCATGCTGAGCCGAACTGCCAGTGAACTCTATTGGATGGCCCGCTATCTGGAGCGGGCAGAAAGCATCGCCCGGGTACTCGACGTCACCAACAAGCTGTCGATGATGCCGATCCGCGACAGCGAAGATCAGGATCTGCAGGTGCCGCTCAATCTGACCAGCACCGGGCAATTGTATGCCGCGGCCTACCCTGACCTGACCATGGCCAATCTGGTCAGTTTTTTTGCCCTCGACAGCCGCAACCACAGCAGCATTTACAGCTGTTTGCAGATGGGATGGAACAACGCTCACGCGGTACGCGGCAGCCTGTCTTCCGAGGTTTGGGAGTGCATTAACTCCACCTGGATCGAGATGAAGCTGATCCGCCGTCAGGGCATTGGCTCGGTGGGTGCCGATGCCTTCTTCGACTGGGTAAAAGAACGCTCACACCTGTTTCGTGGCGCGATGTTCGGCACCCTGCTGCGCAGCGACGCCATGTGCTTTATCCGCCTCGGCACCCTGCTGGAACGGGCCGACAGCACCGCCCGCCTGCTGGGGGTGAAAAACGCGCTGATGGACAGCGACGGCGATCCGGTGCGCGAGTATTACCGCATGGACACGCTGCTGCGGGCAGTCAGCGCGCGCGAGGCCTATCACAGCATCTACAAGCAGCAGCTCAGCCGCGACACCATTGCCGAACTGATGATCCTGCGTAATGAAATCCCGCGCTCCCTGCTGGCCTGCGTCGGCGATATGGTGCAACAGCTGGAGCAGATTGGTGGCAACAGTGCCAATCAACCGCGTCGGCTGGCGCACACGCTGCACGCCGAACTGCGCTTCAGCAGTATGAAAGATCTGAACAACATCGGGCTGAACGACTGGCTGGACGCCTTTCTTGGGCAGATTGGCGGCATTGCGGAGAGCATCCATCACACCTACCTGGAGGCACAATGAAACTCAACATTGAGCACAATACCCATTACACCTACGCCCAGCAGGTGCAGCGCAGCACCCAGTATCTGCGCCTGACACCACAGAATTCCCAGCACCAGCGCGTGATCTCCTGGCAACTGACGCTGCCGGAAGATGCGGTATGCACCACCGATGCCTTCGGTAACGTACTGCACGTGCTGACGCTGGATCACCCACATCAGGCAATCACCATTCAGGCCCACGGCGTGGTGGAGATTGAAGACGGCGTAGAGGATCAGTTGATGGGGCATCTGTCACCGCTGGTATTCCTGCGCCACAGCCCCCTGACACAGCCCGACAGCGCGATCCAGGCCTTTGCCCTGCGCTATTACCAGCCGCAGGCGGTGTTGGACGGGCTGGAAAACCTGATGGGCGAACTGCTGCTGAAAATGCCATACAGCCCGGGATCCACCAGCGTTACCGACAGCGCGGCCCAGGCGTTCGCCACCGGTACCGGCGTCTGTCAGGATCACACCCACGTATTTCTGGCCTGCTGCCGTAGTCTGAATATTCCAGCGCGTTATGTCAGCGGCTACCTTTACAGCGAGGACTCTACCCACGTCGCCACCCATGCCTGGGCGGAAGCCTGGGTCGACGAACGCTGGCACAGTTTTGACGTGACCAACAACACCCGTCTGCCGAATCAGCACCTTAAGCTGGCGGTGGGCATTGACTATCTGGACGCCTGCCCGGTGCGCGGCATGCGGCTGGGCGGCGGCTGCGAGAATATGCAGACCATCGCCGAAGTGCAGATGATGCCCAGCGGGCAATAGCCACTTGCCGAAAGTGAAGGTTTACGGCACGCTGGCATTTGGCGGCGTGCCAGTCTTGTTTTGAGGGAATGTGGAATGACCTATTGTGTGGCCATGCGCTTGTCATCCGGGCTGGTCTTTGCTTCTGATTCACGCACCAATGCCGGAGTGGACCATATTTCTACCTTCCGCAAACTGTACGTGTTCCAGCAGGACGGCGAGCGCTTGCTGGTGCTGCAAAGCGCCGGTAACCTGGCGACCACCCAGAGCATCATCAGTCTGCTGCAGCGCCGCTGCAAAGACGCCGAACGCCCCAATCTGCTCAATGCCCCCAGCCTGTACGAAGCCGCCACGCTGGTGGGCGAAACGGTACGAGAAGTGATCCAACGCGACAGCGAAGCCCAGCAGAGCGGCAGCACCACCGATTTCAGTTGCAGCCTGCTGCTCGGCGGCCAGATCCAGGGCGAAGAGATGCGGCTGTTCCATATCTATCCGCAGGGTAATTTTATCGAAGCCACCCGCGATACACCCTATTTCCAGATTGGCGAAAGCAAATACGGCAAGCCGATTATCGATCGGGTGCTGAACTACGATACCCCGTTGGAACAGGCGATGCAGTGCGCGCTAATCTCCCTCGATTCTACGCTACGCAGTAACCTGTCGGTCGGCCTGCCGCTCGACGTGATGATTTACCCGCGCGACAGTTTCAGCAGCGCACAACAATACCGCATCACCGAAGATCATCCGCATTTCAACGCCATCCGCAAAGGCTGGGGCGAAGGGCTGGTCAGCATTTTCAAACAGTTGCCGCCGCTGCAGCTGTAGGTTTTTGTGAGGGCTCAGCATGCAGAGCCCCTACGCATGCTGAGCCCCTGCACCTCACTCGATCGCGCTGGCACGCAGCAGGGCTTCCAGCGGATAAACCGCCGCAATCACCACTTCGTCGCGAATTTGCGCCGCCGCGTCCAGCTGTTGCTGTATCTGCCCGGCTTCGGCTTTGCTCAAGGGTTTGTTCTGCTGATAACGTTCCAGCAGCATCAGCCCCAGTGCCGACAGCGCCCCGACATCCTGTGCTACCGGCGCCAGATCCTGCATCACCCGATTACCGGCTATCACCGTTTTCACCGGCGCAGTATTCAACTGCCAGCGTTGCAAACGTTCGCGCAGCGCCTGTGCCGCCGCACTGTCATTGCGATCTTTCACCAGGGCCGCGACCTGCCGGCCCATCTCGCGCACTGCGTTGCTTTCCGCCGGCAGAGCGTCGGCAAAGCGATTCAGCGGTTCGAACTGATGGTAATTACCGGCTTTGAATTTCAGATGCTGACGGGTGTAGTACTGGCCCGGCTCCACCGCCTCGGCCAGGGTTTGCAGCGGCGCAATCTGCACGCTGTTCGCCAGCCGGGTGAATTCGCGGGCGGTCTCTGCATGCTGCTGCAAGCCCACCGAGACCACCGACCAGGCGTCAACTGCCGCCAGCCGCCGGTACATGTTGGTTTCATCGGTTACGTCCTGCGCCGACCACAAGCGCTCCGCTACCGCGAACCCGCGCGGCCACAGCTTGAGATCGAGGATCGGCGCCCTGATGTTTTCCGCCCACAGCGCCGCCTCACCGCCAAGAATATTGGCCTGCTGCTTCGCGTCCGGTACCACCGGCATCTTGCCCGCCGGGATCGCCATCAGCTTGCTGCCACTGGTCGGATAACGCACGTTGCCAACCAGCGTATACCCACTGAGCTTATCCTGTTGCAGCGTGAACACCGGGCGCGTCTCGCCCATCCAGGTATCGACGCGGAAGCTCACCTGCTGCGGCGAACGCCAGACGATATCCTGCAACGCACGACGGGATTTGCCGTTGAAGTCGATAAAGCCACGCCACCCCTGCTTCCCTTCAATCAGGGTAAAGCTGCCTTCCACCGCGCTGCCCTTCAGCCGCGGCATGCTGAACTGCCAGCTCTGCGCCTTTTCATCGGCTTGCACCTCGGTGGCGACACCCAGTGGCTGCGGCAGGATCTCGTTGCGATAGTGATAGGCGCTGCTCTGCGGTTGGTCGAGGTAGAAGCCGGTGGACAGAATGCCCTGGTAGCCGTCCTGCGCGCTGGCCCCCAGTGAGTCCTGTCCCTGCCAGGATTGGATCACAATGCTGCGTGGCAATGACGGGTGATAAATCTCATCCCAGCCGACCATCTGTCGCTGGTGCCGTTCGAGGATCTTTTCCAGTTTCTGGTTGAAGTAGGCCTGCAGTGCATGGGTGTCCGCCAACTGATGCTGTTGCATAAAGGCCTGAATGGTTTTCGATTGCTTCCATTGGCTGGCATCCACCTCGTCACCCCCGATATGCAGGTAAGGATCGGGGAAGATCGCCGCCAGTTCGCCAATAATGGCGTCAACAAATTGATAAACTTCATCACGTGTAGGATCAAGCGTTGGCTTATGGACACCCCAGTTGCGCTCCATCTGATACGGCCCCGGCGCGCTCATCAACTCCGGGTAAGCCACGGCAATGCTGGAAGCATGGCCCGGCAGATCGATTTCCGGCACCACCCGGATGCCGCGAGCGGTGGCATAGGCCACCACCTGTTGCATCTGTTCGCGAGTATAAAACTGGCCGTCGCTGGCCTGCTGTTGCAGCTTGGGATAATGCTCAGAAGCAAAGCGCCAGCCCTGATCGTCGGTCAGATGCCAGTGGAACACGTTGAGCTTGGCTGCCGCCATGCCGTCGAGCTGGCGCAGAATATCTGCCAGCGGCAGGAAATGACGCGCCGAATCCAGCAGCACGCCGCGCCAAGGGAAACGCGGCACGTCGCTGATGCTCACCAGCGGCAGGGAGGTGTTCTGGCCGTCGGTCTGCACCAGTTGCAGCAGGGTTTCCATGCCACGCAGTGCGCCGAAACGGGTATTGGCGGTCAGCGTAACGCCATCCTGCCTCACCACCAGTTTATAGCTCTCGTCGCTGCCCGGCAGCGGCTGCGCCGCCACCTTGTCCTTGATGTTCACGTTAATCACCACGCCTGCAGCTTTTACCGCCTGGGGTGCCAGCGTCCAACCGGTTTGCAGCTCAATACGTTGCCGCCAGCGCGACAGCGCATCAGCCAAATCGTCGCCCTGCAGATTAATCGACAAGCGGTGATCCAGCACCAGCCTGCCCGCCGGTTGGGTCAGTTCCACCTGCTGCGGCCAAGGCATCAGCGGCAAATCACCGGCCGGCTGTGCCAATGCACCCAGAGAACACAATAACGATGAAGCCAGTAGCGTATAACGCAGGGATCTGTGCATCAGAAATTCCTCAGAGGAAAAAATATCAATAAAAACAGCAAACGATAATCAAGCTGTAAATAAAGACTGAGCACAGTGCAGATGTCCAACGGTGAGGGTGAAAAGCCGGGTTGGATCACAAATGCCCCTCTTGTGGACGCAAGAGGGGCGCGGGCGTTACTGCCAGCCGTAACGGCGCACAAACCAGCCTTTCACACACTGGGTCAGCACCATATAACCGCCCAGAATCAGCACCAGCCATGGGAAGTAGCCAAGCGGTAGCGCCTGCAGCTGCAGGAAACTGGCCAGCGGCGAGAAGGTCAGGCCGATACCGGTGGCGATCACTAGCAGGGTCATGATGCACAGCGGCCATGAAGGACGGCTCTGGATAAACGGAATTTTGCGCGTGCGGATCATATGCACAATCAGCGTTTGCGACAGCAGCCCTTCAACGAACCAGCCGGACTGGAACAGCGTCTGCATTTCCGGCGTATTGGCTTTAAACACCCACCACATCAGGCTAAAGGTCAGCACGTCAAAGATTGAACTGATCGGCCCAAAGAACACCATAAAACGCCCAATATCGCCGGAGTTCCAGCGCTGTGGCTGGGTTATCTGATCGTCATCGACGTTGTCGAACGGAATGGCGATTTGCGAAATGTCATACATCAGATTCTGGATCAGCAGATGCAGCGGCAACATCGGCAGGAACGGCAAAAAGGCGCTGGCGATCAGCACGCTGAAAACGTTACCGAAGTTGGAACTGGCGGTCATCTTGATGTATTTGAGCATATTGGCGAAGGTGCGACGCCCCTCCATCACCCCCTGCTCCAGCACCATCAGGCTTTTTTCCAGCAGGATAATATCCGCAGCTTCCTTGGCAATATCCACCGCCGAATCTACTGAAATCCCGATATCCGCCGCACGCAGCGCCGGGGCATCGTTAATTCCGTCGCCCATAAAGCCGACCACATGGCCCTGCTGGCGCAGCAGCTTGACGATACGTTCCTTATGCAACGGCGTCAGCTTGGCGAACACCGTGGTACGCGCCGCCGCCTGCGCCAGTTGCTGGTCGTCCATCTGTTCGATCTCACTGCCACGCAGCACATGATCCGCCGCCAGCCCAACGTCTTTACATACCTTGGCCGCCACCAGCTCGTTGTCGCCGGTGAGGATCTTCACCGTGACGCCGCTGTTTTTCAGCGCTGCCAGCGCCGGTGCGGTGCTCTCTTTCGGTGGATCGAGGAAGGCCACATAACCTTCGAGGATCAGATCCGATTCGTCGGCCACGCCGTATTCATAAGCCTGCGCCGGCAGGATCTTGTTGGCCACCGCCACCACCCGCAGCCCCTGCTGGTTGAGATCGTCGGTAACGCGACGAATGCGTGCCAACAGCGCCTCGGTCAGCGGGATCACTTGATCTTCCTGTCGCACATGGCTGCAAATCGCCAGCATCTCTTCCAGAGCGCCCTTGCAGATCAGCTCGTGATACTGCGCGTCTTTGGCCACCACCACCGACATCCGGCGGCGTTCAAAATCAAACGGGATCTCATCCACTTTGTGGTAATGCTGTAACGCATCCGGCTGTTGGCTCTGTTGCGCGCAGCTCAGCACCGCCACGTCGAGCAGGTTTTTCAGCCCGGTCTGGTAGAAGCTGTTCAGCCAGGCGTAATGCAGCACCCGATCGCTGGCCACGCCAAACACGTCGGTGTGGCGCTCCAGCACGATTTTATCCTGGGTCAGGGTGCCGGTTTTGTCGGTGCACAGAATGTCCATGGCGCCAAAGTTCTGAATGGCGTCCAGGCGTTTGACGATCACTTTCTGTTTGGACAGTTTCACCGCCCCTCTGGCCAGGGTAGAAGTGACAATCATCGGCAGCATTTCCGGGGTCAGCCCCACCGCCACCGACAGCGCGAACAGTGCCGCTTCCCACCAGTCACCCTTGGTGTAGCCGTTGATCAGCAGCACAATTGGCGTCATCACCATCATAAAACGGATCAACAACCAACTGACTTTACTGATCCCGCTCTGGAAGGCATTGGGTTGCTGATCCTGACCGATCACGCGCTGCGCCAGTTGGCCGAAATAGGTGTCGCCGCCGGTGCCAATCACCATCGCCAGCGCGGTGCCGCTCACCACGTTGGTGCCCATAAAGCACAGGTTTTGGCATTCCAGCGGATCTTCCACCTGTTCGCGCAGCTCGGCGATTTTCTCCACCGGCAGGGACTCACCGGTCAGCGCCGCCTGGCTGATAAACAGATCTTTTGCCGACAGCACGCGCAGATCCGCCGGGATCATGTCGCCCGCCGCCAGCTTGATGATGTCGCCCGGCACCAGTTGCGAGATCGGCAGCTCCAGATGTTCACTTTTACCGGTCAGTGCGTCACTGCGGATAACCGTGGCGGTGTTGCTGACCATGGCTTTCAGCGCATCCGCCGCCTTGTTGGATCGCGCTTCCTGAATGAAATTCAGCAGCGTGGAGATCACCACCATCAGGGCGATCACCAGTGCGCCGGTCAGATCCTCGGTGGCATAAGAGATCATGCCGAGAGCGGTCAGCAACAGGTTGAACGGATTGCGATAGCAGTGCCACAGGTGCTGCCACCAGGCCTCTTGCTGCTGATCGTCAATTACGTTCTCACCGCAGCGTTCGCGTACCCGCTCCGCCTCATGGGCGGTTATGCCTTCCGGATGGCTTTGGAAACGCAGATAAAGCTCGGTGGTGTTCGCGGCTGCGCATTCCAGCCGCTGCTGTGCCAAACCGGCAGGCAAGCCCTGCGCTTTGCCGCCAAGGCCGTCCAACAGGCTGTCACGGTGCACCAAACGGCGCGGTAAATTGCGGCTGAGCAGGCCCAGCAGCTGACGGGGGATATTTTTCAGTTTCATTTTTTCGCACCTCGTCGCCCAATACCTCCCGGCAGTGGGTGAACACGGGAGCCTCCCCGGCCAAGCTTTCGGACACGCCAAAAAACCTCTGCCGGGGCAGATCCTTACATTTTTATAGCAGCAGGAGCGAACGACGGGCGTGCGCTACCGGTTACCGTTTATTACTTCACCGGTAAAACAGCAGCGCAAAGCGGGCAGGTTTTACCGGATCACCGAGTGGGTGTCTAACGGGGTCGGATCGGGATCCATATAGGTGATAACCTCCGGTAAATGAAAAGAACAAACGACAAGAGCGGCCGTTCAGCGCGGTACGTAAATCCCTGCATTAGCCTATAGCTTTCAAGTTACAGCTAGACGACCAGCTTGCTCATCCCCAGGCGCTTACTCGAGTAAGTAACTGGGGTGAGCAAGTGCAGGTAACAACGCTGCAACTTGAAAGATGACGGATACAGCGCCAAGATCCGTTGCGGAAAATAGGCTATGCTGACGGGCATTCAGCGTAGGCCGCCAGTTTACGCCTTTTAACCTCAATGAAAATTAAACCATGCAAAACCGGCTGACCATCAAGGACATCGCACGCCTGAGCGGCGTAGGTAAATCCACCGTATCACGCGTGCTGAACAACGAAGGCAGCGTGAGCCCGCAGACCCGCGAACGGGTGGAAGCGGTGATCCGTCAGCAGGGGTTCACCCCGTCCAAATCGGCACGCGCCATGCGTGGCCAGAGCGACAAAGTGGTCGGCATTATCGTTTCCCGTCTCGACTCTCCGTCTGAAAACCAGGCGGTACGCACCATGTTGCCGTTGCTGTATCAGCACGGCTTCGACCCGATCGTGATGGAAAGCCAGTTCGAGACCCGGCTGGTGGAAGAGCATTTGCACGTTCTGCAGCAGCGTAATGTCGACGGAGTGATCCTGTTCGGTTTCACCGATCTTACGGCAGCGATGCTCAGCCCGTGGCAGGATAAAATGGTGGTGCTGGCGCGCGAATACGAGGGGTTTTCTTCGGTTTGCTACGACGACGACGGTGCCGTGCGGCTGCTGATGGAACGCCTGCAGCAACAGGGGCACCGGCATATCGGCTACCTGGGGGTGCAACTGTCGGATGCCACCACCGGTATGCGCCGCCACCAGGCCTATCTCGACGCCTGCCGGCAACAGCAGATTACCCCGAGCGTGGCGCTGGGCGAACTGAGCTATCAGAGTGGTTTCCAACTGGCCGCCTCGGTCATCGATGCGCAGACCACCGCGCTGGTGTGCGCCTCCGACACTATCGCCCTGGGTGCGATCAAATACCTGCAACAGCAGCATATTGCCCCGCTGCAAGTGTGCGGTATCGGTAATACCCCGCTGCTAAACTTCCTGTTCCCCGAAACCTTTTCGGTTGATCTGGGCTACGGCACGGCCGGGCTGCAGGCCGCCCAACAGCTGCTGGGCCAGCTCAGCGGCGAACAGGGTATCCGCCAGATCATCGTGCCAAGCCAACTCGCCTGATAACGAGGGGAGTTGTTTAGCTCCCCATATCCTTCAGCCTGAAATCCCCTGTTGATGCTCACACCCAGTGAGCGTCAATTCATCGCTATTTTTGTGCCAGCCACCACGCAACAACCGCTAATCGACCTTCTTCACCCAGCCAAGTAAATTACTGTTTATACACACAGTGCTATCTGTGTGTTTTAGCGGTTTTTCAGCACACGGAATGTGTACCTCCCCAGACCTGCCATTCAGGAGCAACGGAGGGGACCGGACGCTGTTAACCATCAGGAAACAGAATGTCGAAAAGGAAGATAATCATGGCTGAAGAAAAGAAAAATGCTCAGGTGACTAACGGCGTTAATGACGATGTGACTGAGCTGAAATCCCTGACCACCCTGCGTAAACGCATCATCAGTGACGAGGAAATTGTGACCAAGGCAGCAAACGGTTTCCGTCTGGCAAACGGCAATACCGGCGTGATGCTGCGTAACGACGGTAAGGATTTTTACGCCCTGACCACGCCAAGCGGCCAGGCACAGGACGGACTGTGGAACACCCTGCGCCCCTTCTCTTTTAACCTCTCAAGTGGCCGGGTTGCACTTCGTAACGGCGTCGATATCTCCGGCGGCGCTATGGTGTCGCACAATGCCGGTGTTTCCACTGCGACCACCGGCCCAACACCGCTGATCGCAGGGCAAGTCTACTATGCTGCAGACGTCAGTGCCGGTTTCACCAGCGGCAATGTGACCACCACCATGTTGATGGGATCGCGCGTTGTCGCCGGCAAGGAGGATCATGGCTTGCTCTCTTACCGTGACTGGCAGGGGAACTGGAACGAATTACAGGTCAGAGCCAACAGCGAGCTTTCGGTCGGGCAATTAATCAAACGCAATGCCGATGGTTGGATTTGGGCTGCTGGCAATAAAAACGTTAACAATAATGCCGACCGCATTACCAACGGCCTGCATGTACAGGGAGCGGGAAACCTGTCCGCCGACCTATACCACTATGAACGAATCGGCAAACACCACATGCTGGCGCTGCACGTTGCCAATGGAGGCGCTGACGGCTGGTATGAATTCCGCAACGACGGCCATGCGTATACCAACGGTGCCTGGAACAGCAGCTCCGATGTTCGCATGAAAACCGACATCGAAAAAATTGAAGGCGCACTGGAGAAGCTGGGGAAAATTGGCGGTTATACCTACCTGAAACAGGGCGTGCCGGAAGCCGGGGTCATTGCCCAGGAAGTAGAGAATGTATTACCTCAATCCGTCACCACCACCGAACTGAAATTAAATGACGGCAGCGTTTTGAAAGACGCCCGCGGAATTAATATCAATGGCGTGGTCGCCCTTCTGGTCGAAGCGTTAAAGGAAGAGCGTGAGGCCCGGCTTGCGCTGGAATTACGCTTGGTTGCGTTGGAAGAAGCGACTAGCGGTAAACAGGTTTAGCCAACATCGTCGTTTATACACTCGGTGATTTGCTTGTTTTTGAAGAGGAGCTTGATGTGGCTCGATACGAAGATACAACGCAGTTTGAACGTGATGTGATGACCTCTATGGGATATGGGTGGCGTGGCGAGGGTTGGCAGCGAGGCTTCTCTGACAACGAAGGTAATATGCTTGTTGAAGCTTGGGTAGGGGGGCCACCTAAAAAACCAGAGCCCTTGACCAAGGTTTTTGAAAAGATTGCAGATATCAATAAGCCAATCTCTATTCATCCTGAAAATGACGATGTCATACCTTTCGGGGACGAGGCTAAGAAGATCTATCGTGACGACGCAAATAAAGCGATCGATTTAGCCTCTGGTATTACCAGTGATCTTGAAAGGAAAATGCAAGAAACCGATAAGGATATTGCTAATGTCAGTAGTCAATTAACACAACCACAGCATACAGAATTAGAGAAAGCCAGTCTTAATCTGGTGCTCAGTAAATTAAAGGTAAAGCAAGAGCGGTTGAATGTTCTGCGCCATAATGCGAACAAAAGCAGGGCGCATGAAGAATATACCAAATATTATAATGAAGAAATGTTCATGGCATATGATGCTACGTCTTGGAGGAATAATTACAGAAAAGAAAATAGTAAAAAAGCGAAAGAAAAACGTCGAGAAGAACAGCAGCATAAAATAGATGCTGAGACAGCAAGGCAACGTGTGAGTGTTCTTGAGAACGAACAGCGAGAAAAAGAAAATGAAGTCCATCGCCTTAGAGAATTAGAGTTTGCTGCCGAAGAAGCCCGCAAGGCCGAGGAAGCCCGCAGGGCCGAAGAATCCCGCAGGGCCGAGGAAGCCCGAAAAGTTGAAGAGGCAAGGAAAGCGCTGTTTGCCAAAGCGGGTATTTTGGATGCACCGGCTTACCCCCCCGAAAAGCTGAAAGCAGCCAATGCAGCGTTGGCAGCAGCAGGGACAATCGTGCTTAACCGTGCAAGTGGCATGGTGCAGTTATCTACGGTGGCTAACAGCGCCATGACGACAGCCAGCGAGTTGGCAGGCTGGGTATCGAGCTCAGTGTGGCGTGGCGTAGCTGAAGTTTCCCGAATAGCAACAGTCAGCGCTATAGGTCCGACTGTGGGCGCTTTTGTCATCGGCTTCTGGCCGCGGAAAGCTGGCGAGGGTAGTGACATAGTACCTGGACGCAACATAGAGATGTTTGCTGCCCAGGCAAGCCTATTTGCCGCCGGGTACTCCCCTGTCCAACCAGAAATGAACGTGGTCAATTTACCGGTACGCGGTTTTATTGCCATGGGGAACAACGGTCAGCAAGAGGTGATACTGGTTAAAACAGGGGCCGGCGGCGTTTCCGCCAGCGTGCCGGTGCATCGCCCGGTACGTGATAAAGAAACGGGCCTGGACAGAATAGTGTTACCGGCGATGGCCGGGGCACCATCGAGAACCATCCTGATCAATCCGGCACCTGTAAGGCCTACAGCCCCGTCTCATACCGGCAACGACGCCCCGGTGCCAGTGACGCCGGTGCATACCGGCACTGACATAAAGCAGGCAGATAGTATCGTCACCACCAGCTTTCCGGCGAGCGACGTCCCGCAGTTGCAGGATTTCATTTACTGGCAGCCGGACGCCACAGGCAGCGGCGTGGAAGCGATTTATGTGATGCTAAGTGATCCACTTGACTCAGGACGTTTTACTCGTAAACAATTGGACAAGAAATACAAACATGCCATTGATTTTGGTATCAGTGACGCAAAGAAAAATCGTGAAACGTTGGCAAAATTCCGCGATGAGATCAATGCACATTTGGCAGATAAAGAGACCATCGAGAAGGGAACTTATCGAAGGGAAAAGGGATCTAAAGTTTACTTCAATCCCAAAAGCATGAGGGTTGTAATAATCAAAGCCAACGGTGATTTTCTCTCCGGATGGAAAATAAACCCCGATGCAGATAATGGTAGAATCTATTTAGAGACAGGTGATTTATGAACAAAATGGCGATAATTGAATTAGCTAGAAGTTTTTTAGAATCAAAAGTTAATGCGCTTCAGTTCTCTGAGGAAATATGTGTTGAAAGACGTAAGCTATACGGCATTAAAGATCAAGACAAGAATATCTTAAATTGTGGTGAAGAACTATTTATGGTGGCTGAGATTTATAATCCAGATTCAGATCGTGCTGATTATGAACTGGATGAATCTGGGTTGAGAAAAGAAGTAAAAGCGACCCTGGATAAATTTAATCTGCTTTAATCTTCCACCATTTCTAAACAGGATTATTTAAACAAATGCCCAACAAACTATCGTTTATTGGGCATTTTTTATTAATAACGTATTTATCTATACCCCTCAAGGCCGGCCGTCATAGCCATCCCAGTAGGTAGCCACGGCGGAATCCAGCAGGATCTGCCGTTGTTTTTGCGGGTTATCCACTGAATATTCCTGATTGATAAATTTCCCTTTCTTCCCCACGTCGCTAAGGAATTCAGGGCTGCGGAAATAGGCTTCCCGCTGCTGTGCCTGCTGGCGCGTCAATCCCTTGGCCCGATCGGCCTTCCCCATTTGATAGAACTGGTCAAAGAACGGAATAGAGGCTTTTATCGAGTCCGGAATTTGGGTTCGTATTTCTGGAGAAAAATCCTCGCGCGCCATTTGATAAATCGCATGCCGGGCGTGACGTTCCGGGCTGCTTTTTTGGCTGGTACAGGCGCTCAGGAACAGCGCGGTGAAGACAATAAGGATCCGGGGCAATGTCAAAGTCATCATTCTTCCTTGAAAAAAGTGCGTGGTAGTGGCGATCACATAACGTATTGGACTAACGAGTCGCGCTAATTTAAATCAACTTATTGATTGTTAAGGGTGACAGTATAGCCGCCTATGCGCTTGTTCAAGATAATATTTCCGGATGTTTCGGTCAGCTCGCAAAAATTCCCTGCTGGATAAATGGTCATTTTTTTATCGTTTTGTGATCCTCGCCCCAAACCGGGAACGTTCCCATTTCATAAAAAAAGCGGAGTGACTAAGCTTTGATCATTACTCCAACAACACCTCTGCGGCAGTCCCATACCAAGAAAGGTATCTAATAATGAGCAAAGTAAAACAGCAGGATATCGATCGCCTGATTGTGTTGGTGGGCGGGCGCGAGAATATCGCTACCGTCAGCCACTGCATTACCAGGCTGCGTTTTGTTCTCAATGACCCAGCCCTGGCCAAACCGAAAGAAATCGAAGAGTTGCCGATGGTCAAAGGCTGCTTCACCAACGCCGGGCAATTCCAGGTAGTGATCGGCCCCGAGGTCGGGGATTACTACCAGGCCCTGATCGCCACCACCGGCGTCAATGAAGCCGACAAAGAGCAGGCCAAGGTCGCAGCACGCCAGAACATGACCTGGAGCGAACGCGCCATCTCGCACTTCGCCGAAATCTTCTTCCCCCTGCTGCCTGCTTTAATCAGCGGCGGTTTGATCCTCGGTTTCCGCAACGTGATCGGCGACATCCCGATGTCCGGCGGCCAAACGCTGGCGCAGATGCATCCGGCGTGGAAAACCATTTACGACTTCCTGTGGCTGCTCGGTGAAGCCATCTTCATGTTCCTGCCGGTCGCCATTTGCTGGTCGACGGTGAAAAAAATGGGCGGCACGCCGGTGCTGGGTATCGTGCTGGGCATCACGCTGGTGTCCCCGCAACTGATGAACTCCTATCAGCTCGGGCAACAGATCCCGGAAGTGTGGAACTTTGGCTGGTTCACCATTCAGAAAGTCGGCTATCAGGCGCAGGTGATCCCCTCCATGCTGGCCGGTATGGCGCTGGGCTGGATTGAGACCCGCTTGAAAAAGATCGTGCCGGATTACCTGTATCTGGTGGTGGTGCCGGTGGTTTCCCTGCTGCTGGCGGTGTTCCTGGCGCATGCGTTTATCGGGCCGTTCGGCCGCATGATTGGCGATGGCGTAGCCTGGGCGGTGAAGGCCGTGATGACCGGCAGCTTCGCCCCTATTGGTGCCGCGCTGTTTGGCTTCCTGTATGCGCCGCTGGTGATTACCGGCGTACACCAGACCACGCTGGCCATCGATATGCAGATGATCCAGAGCATGGGCGGCACCCCGGTCTGGCCACTGATTGCGCTGTCCAACATTGCGCAGGCCTCGGCGGTGCTGGGCATTATCATTGTCAGCCGCAAGGCCAACGAGCGTGAAATCTCGGTGCCGGCGGCCATCTCCGCCTACCTCGGCGTGACCGAACCGGCGATGTACGGGATCAACCTGAAGTACCGTTTCCCGATGCTGTGCGCGATGATCGGCTCCGCCTTCGCCGGGCTGATCTGCGGCCTGGACGGCGTGATGGCCAACGGTATCGGCGTCGGTGGTTTGCCGGGCATTCTGTCGATCAAACCGCAGTTCTGGATGATTTATACGGTGGCGATCCTGGTGGCGGTGGTGATCCCGCTGGTACTGACCATCATGGTTTACAAACGCAAGGCCAGCCGCGGTGAGCTGCCGGTCTGATTGAAATGTAGGGGCCCGGTACGCCGGGCCTGTTAAGGTATTTATATGAGTAATCCAATCCCCTGGTGGCAGAACGGCGTCATCTATCAAATCTATCCGAAGAGTTTTCAGGACAGCACCGGTAACGGCTACGGCGATCTGGCCGGTGTGACGCAGCGGCTGGACTACCTGCAGGAACTGGGCATCGACGCCATCTGGCTGACGCCGGTGTACGTCTCGCCGCAGGTGGACAACGGGTATGACGTGGCAGACTACTGCGCCATCGACCCCGCCTACGGCACCATGGAGGATTTCGACCGCCTGATTGCCGCCGCCCACCAGCGCAGCATCCGTATCGTGATGGATATGGTGTTCAACCACACTTCGACCGAGCACCCGTGGTTCAAAGCCTCGCAGGATCCTGACAGCCCGTACCGCCAGTTTTATGTCTGGCGCGACGGCAAAGGCGATGCCCTGCCGAACAACTGGCGCTCCAAGTTTGGCGGCAACGCCTGGCAGTGGCACGCCGACAGCGGCCAATATTATCTGCACCTGTTCGCCACCGAGCAGGCGGATCTCAACTGGGAGCACCCACCGGTACGCGAAGAGTTGAAGAAGGTTTGTCAGTTCTGGGCCGACAAAGGGGTCGACGGTCTGCGCCTCGACGTGATCAACCTGGTCTCCAAGCAACAGGATTTCCCGTCAGATAGCCAGGGCGACGGTCGCCGTTTCTACACCGATGGGCCACGTATTCATGAGTTTTTGCAGGAAATGAGCCGCGACGTGTTCCAGCCGCGCGGCCTGATGACCGTAGGGGAAATGTCCTCCACCACCCTGGAACATTGCCGGCAGTACGCGGCGCAGAGCGGTGAAGAGCTGTCGATGACCTTCAACTTCCACCACCTGAAGGTGGACTATGCCGGCGGCGAAAAATGGACGCTGGCAGCGCCGGATTACGTCGAACTCAAACAGATTTTCAGCCACTGGCAGCAAGGCATGCACAATCAGGCGTGGAACGCGCTGTTTTGGTGTAATCACGATCAGCCGCGCATCGTTTCACGCTTCGGCGATGAGGGTGAACTGCGGGTGCCGGCCGCCAAGATGCTGGCGATGGTGCTGCATGGCATGCAGGGCACGCCTTATATCTATCAGGGCGAAGAGATCGGCATGACCAATCCGGGCTTTAACGCCATAGAGCAGTATCGCGATGTGGAAAGTCTGAACATGTACGCCGAACTCAGCGCGCAGGGAAAAAGTGACGCCGAGCTGCTGGCTATTCTGGCCAGCAAATCACGCGATAACGGCCGCACGCCAATGCAGTGGAGTAGCGCGCCGAACGCCGGTTTCACTCAGGGCACACCGTGGATTAGTTGTGCGGAAAACTACCCGCAGATCAACGCCGAAGCGGCGCTGGCCGATCTGGATTCGGTGTTTTACGCCTATCGCCAGTTAATCACCCTGCGCAAGCAGTATCCGCTGCTGACTCACGGTGACTACCGTGACCTAGCCCCTGCTCACCCGGCGCTGTGGTGCTACCAACGTAGCTGGAACGGCCAACGCCTGCTGGTGGTGGCCAACCTCAGCCGCGAGCCGCTGGCCTGGCAGGCCGAAGGTGTGGAGCCGTCAGCTTTGTGGCGTCCGCTGATGAGCAACTACGCCGACGCCCCTGCCCAGCCGCAGGCCACTACCCTGCGACCGTTCGAAGCGGTGTGGTGGTTGCTGGAAGACTGATGCTGTCGGGGCGTGGCTTGTTGCCGCGCCCTACAGTTTTTTCAACAGTGCCACCACGCCGGCAGCCTCTTGCGCCAGACGCTCCTCACTAATATCAAACACCCCCTGAACCAGATACGGCGGCAGGTAATCCATGCCGGTCAGGTTGGCCATCGCATGGAACGGACGCAGCAAATCTGCCACCGGATAGCGGTTATAGCCTTCTGGCGTATAAGCCTGCTGATTACCGCCGGTAGTGACCACCAGTTGCAGCGGTTTACCCTGCAGTTTAGTGCCTTCGCTACCGTAGGCGAAACCGTGGGTTAATACCGCGTCCTGCCATTCACTGAGGATCGCCGGGGAGCTGTACCAGTAGAATGGGAACAGCATCACCACCGCATCATGACCCTGCAGCAACTCCTGCTCACGCGCCACGTCGATTTGATAGTCCGGATAGGCTCGCATCAGTTCATGAACAGTCACGTTCGGCAAAGGACGCAGCGCTTCGATCAAGGTTTTGTTAATCCGTGATTCATCGGGAAAACGGTGGGCGGTTAACACTAAAATGCGCGACATAAGAGATCCTTGTTTAAGATTTGATATCGCATTTTTCCATTTCCTGCGCGCCGGGTGTAGGCTGTTGGTTGTCACTTTAATTTCAACTGAAAGTATCAACCACCATGTCGCTGCCCTTTGATGTCCACCGCCTGCTGCCAGCATTCCTTGCCGCCGCCCAGGCGCAGAACTTTTCCGCCGCCGCACGCCAGCTGGGCGTCACACCGGCGGCCATCAGCAAGAATATCCGCGTGCTGGAAGAAAAGCTGGCGCTGCGGTTGTTCCAACGCAACACCCACAACGTGGTGCTGACCGATGAAGGCAAGGTGCTATTGCAGCAGGTAGCGCCGTTGTGGCAGGCACTGTCCGCCACGCTGGAAACCGCCGGCAGCGCACAGCAAACCCCTTCCGGTACGGTCCGCGTCAGCATGATCCCCGGTTTTGGTCGACAGATACTGATGCCGTTGATCCCCCAGTTCCTTGAGCGCTATCCGCAGATCGACCTGGATCTTTCGCTGGATGCGCGGGTGGTCAATCTGGTCGGGGAAGGTTTTGATGTGGGGATCGGCAGCCGGGTCGATCCCGACAGCCGGTTGGTGGCACGATCCTTGTACCCGATGCAGATGGTGCTGGCGGCCTCGCCCGACTATCTGGCGCAGCACGGCACGCCGCAGGATCCGCAAGATCTGTTGCAACACAACTGCCTGTTGCACCGCAATCCGGCCACTGGTCGCAGCGTAAAATGGCCGTTGCAACAGCACGGCGAAGTCAAAACGCTGGAGCTGCAGGGGCGTCTGGTCGCCAGTCGCCCTGAAATGCTGCTGGATGCGGCGCTGACCGGACTGGGCATCGTCTGCCTGGCGCGCTGGTACGCGGAACATCATTTTGCTCAAGGCACCCTGCAGCCGGTGCTGGCGGATTGCTGGCCACAGCCGACCCAACTCTGGTTGTACTATGCCTCCGCCGACCTGCCGCCGCGGGTGCGCGTCTGGGTTGAGTTCCTGCTCGAGCATTTCCGTCATCGCCCGGCCTGAGTTATCAGGCCAAAAAGTCGGGCTTGTACAGCTAACACCCGCTCTTTCCATTTCCTTGTTCTACGTCAAAAGAATCTCGCCAATATCTATATATAGTGCATTAAGAAACACCAGCACCTATATGTAGTAGTTATCCACAAAATCATCCACACGTCGCCTCAGCCCTTGTGCGCTGCGGCATTGCCCTGTGGATAAGCCAAAATCATACCGATACCCAACGGCTTTTAGCCTGCAGGGCATCAGCGCTCCCTCGGGGAACAAGGAGTAACAACGTGAAACCAGTAGTGATTAAACGGGACGGTTGTCAGGTACCTTTTGACGAGGCACGTATTGGGCAAGCTATCGAGCGCGCCGCGCTGGCCGTCGGTATTGTCAATGCCGACTACTGCGCTACCGTCGCCCGCGTAGTCGCTCAACGGATGTCACAGCAGCAGCGCGTTGATATCCATGAAATTCAGCAGGCGGTAGAAAATCAGCTGATGGCCGGTGAATACAAGCAGCTGGCCCGTGCCTATATTGAATATCGTCACGATCGCGACGTAGCGCGTGAACTGCGCGGTCGGCTGAACCAGGAGATCCGCGGCCTGGTGGAGCAAAGCAACATGGCGCTGCTGAACGAAAATGCCAATAAGGACAGCAAAGTGATCCCCACCCAGCGCGATCTGCTGGCCGGGATCGTCGCCAAGCACTATGCCAAGCAACACATCCTGCCGCGTGACGTGGTGCTGGCCCACGAGCGCGGCGAGATCCACTACCACGATCTCGATTACTCGCCCTTCTTCCCGATGTTCAACTGCATGTTGATCGACCTGAAAGGCATGCTGACCAACGGCTTCAAGATGGGCAACGCCGAGATCGAACCCCCGAAGTCGATCTCTACCGCCACTGCGGTCACCGCCCAGATCATCGCGCAGGTTGCCAGCCATATTTATGGCGGCACCACCATTAACCGCATCGACGAGATCCTGGCCCCGTTTGTCAGCGAAAGCTTCAACAAGCATCGTCAGGTCGCCGAACAGTGGCAGATCCCGGACGCGCAAGGCTACGCCATGGCACGCACCGAGAAAGAGTGTTACGACGCCTTCCAGTCGCTGGAATATGAGGTCAACACCCTGCACACCGCCAACGGTCAGACGCCGTTCGTGACCTTCGGTTTTGGCCTGGGCACCTGCTGGGAATCACGGATGATCCAGCGTTCAATCCTGCAAAATCGCATCGCCGGGCTGGGCAAGAACCGCAAGACGGCGGTGTTCCCCAAACTGGTGTTCGCCATCCGCGACGGCCTTAATCACCAATACGGCGATCCGAACTACGACATCAAGCAGCTGGCACTGGAGTGCGCCAGCAAGCGCATGTACCCGGACATCCTCAATTACGATCAGGTGGTGAAAGTCACCGGCTCGTTCAAAACCCCGATGGGCTGCCGCAGCTTCCTCGGTACCTATGAAGAAGATGGCGAACTGGTGCACGACGGCCGCAACAATATCGGCGTGATCAGCCTGAACCTGCCGCGCATTGCGCTGGAAGCGGTCGGCGATGAAAGCCGCTTCTGGCAGTTGCTGGATCAACGTTTACTGTTGGCGAAAAAGGCGCTGATGACGCGCATCGCCCGACTGGAAGGCATCAAGGCCAGGGTCGCGCCAATCCTGTATATGGAAGGCGCCTGCGGTGTACGCCTGAAGGCGGACGACAATATCGCCGACATTTTCAAGAATGGCCGGGCGTCGATCTCACTGGGCTATATCGGCCTGCATGAAACCATTAACGCGCTGTTCGGTGACCAACGGCACGTCTACGACGACGAAGCGCTGCGCGCCAAGGCGGTTGCCATTGTTGCCCGCCTGCGGGCCGCCACCGACAGTTGGAAAGAAGAAACCGGTTATGGCTTCAGCCTGTACAGCACGCCGAGCGAGAACCTGTGCGACCGCTTCTGCCGGTTGGATACCGCCGATTTCGGCGTGGTGCCGGGCGTCACCGACAAAGGCTATTACACCAACAGCTTCCACCTCGACGTGGAGAAAAAGGTTAATCCTTACGATAAGCTGGATTTTGAAGCGCCTTATCCCCCATTGGCCAACGGCGGTTTCATCTGTTACGGCGAATACCCGAACCTGCAGCACAACCTGAAAGCGCTGGAAGACGTGTGGGATTACAGCTACAGCCGCGTACCTTATTACGGTACCAATACGCCAATCGATGAGTGCTACGAGTGCGGCTTTACCGGTGAGTTTGCCTGTACCAGCAAGGGCTTTACCTGCCCGAAATGCGGCAATCACGAACCGTCCAAGGTCTCCGTCACCCGTCGGGTGTGTGGTTACCTCGGCAGCCCGGATGCCAGGCCGTTCAACGCCGGCAAGCAGGAAGAAGTGAAACGCCGGGTAAAACACCTGGGGAATGGCCAGATCGGCTAACGCCGGGCCGCTATGCATCAGGGCTCAGCATGCTGAGCCCCTACCATCAGAAAGCGAAATATGAATTACCACCAGTATTACCCCCTCGACGTGGTCAACGGCCCCGGCACCCGCTGCACGCTGTTTGTTGCCGGTTGCGTACACCAGTGCCCCGGTTGCTACAACAAAAGCACCTGGCGGCTTAACTCCGGCCAGCCTTTTACCCAGGCGATGGAAGACCGGTTGATTGCCGATCTGAACGACACACGTATTCCGCGTCAGGGCCTGTCGCTGTCCGGTGGCGATCCGCTGCATCCGGCCAATATCCCGGCGGTGCTGCAATTGGTGAAAAGGGTGCATGCCGAGTGCCGCGGCAAGGATATCTGGCTGTGGACCGGTTACCGGCTGGCGGAGCTGGATGAACAGCAAATGCAGGTAGTGGATCGGATTAACGTGCTGATTGACGGCAAGTTTGTGCAGGATTTAAAAGACCCGGCGCTGATCTGGCGCGGCAGCGCCAATCAGGTGGTGCATAAGCTGCGTTGACTCTATAAGTCAGGGAATCTCTCTCGTTGATGAGCAACGGCTAAAACCTTAATCACATCGCCAACAACAACGTATAAAACTAATAATGAAGCTTGACTGATCAATAATTTACGCGCCTGTCCGTACCAAATCTTACCGAGTTCAGGGTAAGCCAACAGGCGCTTCACTGCCTTATCTATCTCGGAATCAGCCTGCTCAGCAGCCTGTGGATTAAAGGGATAGAGAAAATCAAAAATACGTTCCCTGTCCCGTAACGCTTCATCATCCCATTCGACACGCATAACGATCCTTATTTTTGGTCGTATTTCGCCCGGACTTTTGCTTTAAAGGCATCCATGCTTTCTTCAACCTGCTGTTGGCTAAGATAGACCGCACTTCCTTCATGTAAACGGGCAAAGGCGGCATCGACTTTTTCTCGCAGCCAATTCTCATGCTGTTCAAGAGCTCGTTGCTCATCCGCCATTTGTTCGGTCAAACGTCGACACGCCTCACTTAGCGTGATCCCCTTAGCCTCTGCCGTTTTCTGCGCCAAACGCTTAGTCTCATCTTCAATGCGAAACTGGATACGACTTTCCATCTTGAGACTCCTGCATTCGCTCAATAGTTAACAACTGACAACGGACCAACGTTAGCACATTTGTGACAACACAAACACGAATGAAAGACTATTTTTTAGACAATTTATACCAACCCCATTCCCACCACGCCAGTGACGATCCCGCATAGCGCCACCAGCGCGGCGGTCAGGCACAGGGCCTTGGCGGAAAAGGCTTTGTTCAGCATCAGCAGTGAAGGCAGGCTGACCGCAGGCAGGGTCATCAACAACGCCAATGCCGGGCCGGTGCCCATCCCTGCCAGCATCATGGTCTGCACAATCGGGATTTCCGCTGCCGTGGGGATAACGAACAGGCAACCGGCGATCGCCAGTCCAATAATCCACAGCAGGCTGTTGTCTATCGCGCCGTCAGCATGCGGGAACAGCCAGACCCGCGCCGCCCCCAGTGCCAGTACCGCCAGAATGTAGATCGGAATGGTCGACCAAAACAGCGACCACAGCGCCTTTAGCCAGCGGCCAAAGAAGGGCTGCGCCTCGGTTTTCTCCAGCGGTATCACCGGCATTTGCAGCGCGGCGGGTTGCGGGTCGTTGGCCGTCGCGCGCTGCACCAGCCAGGCAATGCCCAACACCATAATCACCCCGGCCACCAGCCGAATAGCGGCAAACTGCCAGCCGAGCACGAAGCCCATAAAAATCAGCGTCGCCGGGTTCAGCACCGGATTACTTAGCCAGAATGCCATCGCCGCACCACTGGATACCGACTGACGGCGCAGCCCGGCGGCAACCGGTGCCGCACAGCAGGTACACATCATGCCCGGCAGTGCGATCGCTGCGCCGAGCAAGGTGCCGGAAAAGCGCGGATGACCCAAGGTACGCATCAACCAATCTCGCGGGATTAACACCTGCACCAGCGAGCCCAACACCACACCGAGCACCGCCGCCTTCCACACCGCGGTGAAATAGACCAGCGCATAGTGCCAGGCCGCCAGCCACGGGCTGCTGTCGCCATTAGCCAGTATCGATTTGCCGATCGAGTGGGTATCCGCCGCCAGAAAAGCCTTGCCGTAATAGGGCTGCCATTTGACGTAGTAGAGGCCGACGGCCACCACCAGCAGAAACAGGATCGGTTTCCACAGCGGCCAGGGGCGGCTGCGGTGTTCGGTTGTGGTCAGGGGCTGTGGCATGGGGTTGGCTCGGTTCGGTGAACAATGACGTCAGCTTAGCGCGCCGCAGCCCCGAGCGCATCATCAGCCTGTCCCAAATAGTTCATCTGTTCGCCACTGACGCGTAACCAGATTGTCATTTAACCCCGGCAGAATAACGCCAACTTCACCAAAGGGTACACATCATGCAACGACAACCATCAGCATCCTGCAAATGGGTATTCGGCACGCCGAGGTTTTTATTATGATGGACTTATCTAGACATCCGACCAGTTACCCCACCCGTTATCAGCAAATCGCCGCGCAGCTTGAGCAAGAGCTGCGTACCCAATACCGCTGCGGTGACTATCTGCCTTCCGAACAACAGCTGGCAGAACGCTATCAGGTTAATCGCCATACCCTGCGCCGCGCGGTCGACCAATTGGTGGATCGCGGCTGGCTGCAACGTCGACACGGCATCGGCATTCTGGTGCTGATGCGCCCCTATGACTATCCGCTGCATGCCAATACCCGCTTTAGCCAGAACCTGTTCGAGCAGGGAAGTCACCCCACCAGTGAGCGCTTACTCGCAGTATTACGCCCGTGTAATGGGCATGTGGCCAGTGCACTGTCGCGTGAAGAAGGCGAAACGGTGATCCACCTGCGTACCCTGCGCCGGGTCAACGGCGTGCCGATGAGCCTGATCGACCATTATCTGCCCGATCTGGACTGGTGGCCGGCGCTGCAGCAGTTCCACAGCGGCTCATTGCACGAATTTATCGAACTCAACATCCACCAGCCGCTGACCCGCAAGCAGACGCGCATCAGCGCACGCCGCGCGCAGGCCAAAGAGAGCCGGTTGCTGGAAATAGCCACCCACGCGCCGCTGCTGTGCGTGCGCACCCTCAACGTCTGCAGCGGCAGTGACAGCGTGGCGGAATACTCCGTCAGCCTGGCACGCGCCGACATGATTGAACTGACCATGGAGCACTGAATGCAAGCCTTACAGCCGAGACAACGCTGGATGTCGGTACTGGCGCACAGCCAGCCGGACCAGTTGCGCAGCCACTGGCAGGCGCTGAACCTCAGCCCGCGCTACCAAACCATTCGCGCGCCGGAGATTGGCCTGGCGCAGTTACAGGGCCGCATGGGAGCCACCGGCCGCCGCTTTGTGCTGGGCGACATGACCGTTACCCGCGCGGTGGTGCAACTGGAAAATGGCGGTTACGGCTACAGCTATATCGCCGGACGTGACAAGGCCCATGCCGAACTCTGTGCGCTGGCGGATGCCCTGCTGCAGCTGCCTGAGCAGGCCGAATTGCTGCAACAGCAGCTGATTGAGCCACTGGCGGCCTTGCAACATGAACAACGCCAGCTCCGCGCCCGGGCGGTAGCCTCCAGCCGGGTGGACTTCTTTACGCTGGTGCGAGGGGATTAACCAATGAGCCTACTGACAGGTTTTGCACAACCGATTGAACAATCGCAACAGGCTTTCCGCCTGATCCTTAAGGCATTAAGTGAACCTGGCCACATCGTCACCCTGCCAGACAGCCCGGCCTGGGGGGCGCTGAACGCCGCCAGCACCGCCGCACTGTTGACCCTGGCAGACCAGGAAACGCCGATCCAACTGTCTCTGGCGCTAGAAAGTGAGCAAGTGCTAACAAACATTCGCTTCCACAGCGGTGCGCCGCTGGCCAATTACAGCGAAGAAGTGTGCTTTGCCCTGTTCGATACGCAATTGCAGGCCGCGGATTTGCAGGCGTTGCCGCACGGCAGCGAGATTTCCCCCGAGTTCAGCGCCACGGTAGTGGTCCAGCTCGACAGTCTGGAACAGGGTACCCCGCTGCGCCTGAGCGGCCCCGGTATTGAACATCAACGGGTTATCTCGCCGTCATTGCCGCAGGCCTTACTGGATTACCTGATTAACCGCCCGCAGCGTTTCCCGCTGGGGCTGGATTTCCTGCTGACCTGCGGTGAGCGCCTGCTGGCGCTGCCACGGACCACCCACGTGGAGGTGTGCTGATGTACGTTGCCGTTAAAGGGGGCGAAAAAGCCATTGAGGCCGCCCATCAGTTACAGGAACAACTGCGGCGCGGCGATAACAGCGTACCGGCGCTAGGCACCCAACAGATTGAACAGCAATTGGGGCTGGCGGTGGATCGGGTGATGACCGAAGGCGGTATCTACGATCCTCAATTGGCAGCGCTGGCCATCAAGCAGGCGAGCGGCGATCTGGTCGAAGCTATTTTCCTGCTGCGCGCCTACCGCACCACGCTGCCAAGGCTGGCGGTCAGTGAGCCATTGGCGACCGAAAATATGCGGCTGGAACGCCGTATCTCGGCAGTTTACAAGGACTTGCCCGGTGGGCAGGTGCTGGGGCCAACCTACGATTACACCCACCGGCTGCTGGATTTTGCCCTGCTGGCCGAAGGCGAAGCGCCACGCGCGCCACAGGCCGACGAACCGCTGCCGGAAAATTGCGCCCATGTGTTCGACTTGCTCAGTCAGCAGCAACTGGCGCTGGCGGAACAGGATGACGGCAGCGCGCCGGATGACATCACCCGTAATCCGCCGGTTTACCCTTGTTCCCGTTCGGCACGCTTGCAACAGCTGGTGCGCGGTGACGAAGGTTTCCTGCTGGCACTGAGCTACTCCACCCAACGCGGTTACGGCCGTACCCACCCGTTTGCCGGTGAGATCCGTACTGGTTATGTTTCGGCGGAGATAGTGCCTGAAGAGCTGGGTTTCGCGGTAGATATCGGCGAGATCCTGCTGACCGAGTGTGAAATGGTCAACGGCTTTATCGACCCGGTCGACCAACCGCCACATTTCACCCGCGGCTATGGCCTGGTGTTTGGCCGTGCCGAACGCAAGGCCATGGCAATGGCGCTGGTGGATCGCGCCCTGCAAAGCCCAGAGTACAACGAAGGCATCGCCAGCCCGGCGCAGGACGAAGAGTTCGTGCTGGCCCACGCCGACAACGTTGAAGCCGCCGGCTTTGTTTCCCACCTTAAATTGCCGCACTACGTCGATTTCCAGGCCGAGCTGGAATTGCTCAAACGCCTGCGGCAGGAATTCAGCGAACGTCAGGAGGCCCGCGATGAGTGAAGTATTAACCGGTTATAACCTGGGCTATCTGGACGAACAGACCAAACGCATGATCCGCCGCGCTATTTTGAAGGCGGTGGCAATCCCCGGCTATCAGGTGCCGTTTGGCGGCCGTGAGATGCCAATGCCTTACGGCTGGGGCACCGGCGGCATTCAGTTGACCGCCAGCGTGATTGGCCGCGCCGACGTGCTGAAGGTAATCGACCAGGGGGCCGACGACACCACCAATGCGGTTTCCATCCGTCGCTTCTTCCAGCGCGTTGCCGGCGTCGCCACCACCGAGCGCACACCGGAAGCCACGCTGATCCAGACCCGTCACCGCATCCCGGAAACCGCGCTGCGTGAAGACCAGATCCTGATTTATCAGGTGCCGATCCCGGAACCGCTGCGCTTTATCGAACCGCGTGAAACCGAGACCCGCAAAATGCACGCGCTGGAAGAATACGGCGTGATGCAGGTGAAACTGTACGAGGACATCGCGCGCTACGGCCATATCGCCACCACCTACGCCTATCCGGTGAAGGTCAACGACCGCTACGTGATGGATCCGTCGCCGATCCCGAAATTCGATAACCCGAAAATGCACATGATGCCGGCCCTGCAGCTGTTTGGTGCCGGGCGCGAGAAACGCATCTATGCCCTGCCGCCGTTCACCAAGGTGGAGAGCCTGGACTTCGACGACCATCCTTTCACCGTGCAGCAGTGGGACGAGCCTTGTGCCCTGTGTGGCTCACGCCACAGCTATCTCGATGAAGTGGTGCTCGACGATCAGGGCAATCGCATGTTCGTTTGTTCCGACACCGATTACTGCCAGCAGCAACTGGCGCAACCTTCGCAAGAGGCGCAGCACTGATGACTTCCACCCCTCTGAGCACCACTCCGCTGCTGTCGGTGACTAACCTCACCCACCTGTACGCACCGGGCAAAGGCTTTAGCGATGTCTCTTTTGATATCTATCCCGGCGAAGTGCTGGGCATCGTTGGCGAATCCGGCTCCGGTAAAACCACCCTGTTGAAGTCGATTTCCGCCCGGCTGGCGCCGCAACAAGGGCAGATCCTTTACCGCCCGCAGGCCGGGCAACAGCACGACCTGTACGCGATGGCGGAAAGCGATCGCCGTCGCCTGCTGCGTACCGACTGGGGCGTGGTGCATCAGCATCCTCTCGATGGGCTGCGCCCCAAGGTTTCTGCCGGTGGCAACATCGGTGAACGCCTGATGGCTATCGGACAGCGTCACTACGGCGACATTCGCCGTCAGGCCGGCCAATGGCTGGAGGACGTCGAGATCCCGGTCTCGCGCCTGGATGACCTGCCGACCACCTTCTCCGGTGGCATGCAGCAGCGGTTGCAGATTGCCCGCAATCTGGTGACCCACCCGAAGCTGGTGTTTATGGACGAACCCACCGGCGGGCTGGACGTTTCGGTACAGGCGCGGCTGCTCGATCTACTGCGCACCCTGGTGGTGGAAATGCAGTTGGCGGCGGTGATCGTCACTCACGATCTTGGCGTGGCACGCCTGCTGGCGCACCGGCTGCTGGTGATGAAACAGGGCGAGGTGGTGGAAAGCGGCCTGACCGACCGGGTGCTTGACGATCCGCACCATCCTTATACCCAACTGCTGGTTTCTTCGGTGCTGTCGTAACGCAAGGTAATGATAAATGACTATTCAAATCCGGGTTGAACACCTCAGCAAAACCTTTGTGCTCCACCAGCAGCACGGCACGCAACTGCCGGTACTGCACGATGCCAACATGACGGTCAGCAGCGGCGAATGTGTGGTGCTGCACGGCCATTCCGGCAGCGGAAAATCCACGCTGCTACGCTCACTGTATGCCAACTATCTGCCCGACAGCGGCCATATCTGGGTTAATCACCAGGGTGAATGGCTGGATATGGTGCAAGCCGAAGCGCGTCAGATCCTGGCGGTACGCCGCCATACCCTCGGCTGGGTCAGCCAGTTTCTGCGGGTGATCCCGCGTATCAGCGCGCTGGACGTAGTGATGCAGCCGCTGCTGGAACAGGGCATCAACCGCGCCGAATGCCGCGAACGTGCCGAGAGGCTGCTCAATCAGCTCAACGTACCGCAACGCCTGTGGCAACTGGCCCCCTCCACCTTCTCCGGTGGTGAACAACAGCGGGTGAACATCGCACGCGGTTTTATCGTCGATTACCCGATCCTGTTGCTGGACGAACCCACCGCCTCCCTCGACAGCCGTAACAGTGCGGCCGTGGTCGCACTGATCGAACAGGCCAAACAACGTGGCGCGGCGATCGTCGGCATTTTCCATGATGAAGGCGTCCGTCAGCAGGTCGCCGACCGGTTATATGACATGCAGGCGCCACAGGCGCTGGAGATCCTCTGATGATCATCAATAACGTGAAACTGGTGCTGGAAGATCAAACCGTCGAAGGATCGCTGGAAGTCAGTGACGGCATGATCCGCAGCTTTGCCGATACGCCCAGCCAGTTGCCGCAGGCATTGAACGGTGAAGGTGGCTGGTTGCTGCCGGGCTTGATTGAACTGCACACCGACAATCTGGACAAGTTTTTCACCCCGCGTCCGAACGTCGACTGGCCGGCGCATTCAGCCATGAGCAGCCATGATGCGCTGATGGTGGCCAACGGCATCACCACCGTGCTGGACGCGGTGGCCATTGGTGACGTTCGCGACGGCGGCCACCGGCTGGAAAACCTGCAAAAAATGATCGACGCGGTGATCCACAGCCAGCGCGCCGGGGTCAACCGCGCCGAGCACCGGCTGCACCTGCGCTGCGAGCTGCCCAACGAGAGCACCCTGTCGCTGTTCGAACAGTTGATGGACAAGCCCGGGGTGTCTTTGGTGTCGCTGATGGACCATTCGCCGGGCCAGCGCCAGTTCGCCTCGCGTGAAAAATACCGCGAGTATTATCAGGGCAAATATCACCTTAACGACCAGCAGATGAGCGAGTATGAAGAGCACCAGGTCGAGCTTTCTGCCCGCTGGGCTACGCCGAATCGCGAAGCCATTGCCGCCCATTGCCGGGCGCGTAAAATTTCGCTCGCCAGCCACGACGATGCTACCGCCACCCACGTCAGCGAGTCCTGCGCGTTGGGTAGCGTGATTGCCGAGTTCCCCACCACCGAAGATGCCGCTCTGGCTTCGCACCAACAAGGATTGCAGGTGCTGATGGGCGCGCCGAACATCGTGCGTGGCGGCTCGCATTCCGGCAACGTGGCGGCGCACCACCTGGCAACGCTGGGCGTGCTGGATATCCTGTCCTCCGACTATTACCCGGCCAGCCTGCTGGATGCGGCGTTTCGTATCGCCGCCGATGAACGCAACGATTACGACTTACCGCAGGCAGTGCAGATGATCACCCGCAACCCGGCCAGGGCGCTGAATTTGCAGGATCGCGGCACCATCGCCGAAGGCTTGCGGGCAGATCTGGTGCTGGTACGACCGCACGGCGAGCACGTCTACGTGCAGAACGTGTGGCGCCAGGGCAAGCAGGTGTTCTGATGGCGCAGCTTATCTATCTGATGGGGCCGTCCGGCTCAGGCAAGGACAGTCTGTTGGCCGCACTGCGCGCCGACGTAGACAGCGCCCCACTGGTGGCGCACCGCTATATCACCCGGCCGGCAGACGCCGGCTGCGAAAACCATATTGCGCTCAGCGAACCGGAGTTCCTGCGCCGCCGCGCCAAAGGGTTGTTTGCCCTCGACTGGCAGGCGCATCAGCACCATTACGCCTTTGGCATCGAGGTCGATCTGTGGTTACTGCAGGGGATCGATGTGGTGGTCAACGGCTCGCGTGCCCACCTGGCACAGGCACAGCAACGCTATGGTGCACAACTGCTGCCGGTGTGCCTGCAGGTCAGCAGCGATATTCTGCGCCAGCGCCTGCAAAACCGCGGACGTGAGAATGCCGATCAGATAGCGCAGCGGCTGGCGCGGGCGGCGGAATATCAGCAAAAGCTGCCCGCCATTTGCTGCCGACTGGATAACGACGGCAACCTTGATGACACTTTGGCAGCGCTGTTGGCGCTGCTGCCCGCTTCAGCCAAACAACCACAGGATGCTATGCCATGAATGACCTGGCGCAGCCGAAAATCGGCGACAACGTGACGCTTAACCGCAGCCGCCTCGGCCAGTATGTTCATCTGGCCGACGATGCGATCCTCGAAGAAGTCGAAATGGGCGACTATTCCTACACCGCCGGACATAACCAGATTTTTTACGCCACCATCGGCAAATTCGTGTCGATCGCCTCTTACGCACGCATTAATCCCGGCAACCACCCCACCTACCAACGCATCGCCCAGCACCATTTCACCTATCGCGCTTCAGAGTACGACCTGGGGGAAGATGATGAGGCCTTCTTCGACTGGCGGCGCGAACACCACGTGACCATCGGCCACGACGTGTGGATCGGCCATAACGCCATCGTGATGCCCGGCGTCAGCATCGGCAACGGCGCGGTGATCGGCAGCGCGGCAGTGGTCACCAAAGATGTGGCCCCTTATGAGATTGTCGCCGGCGTGGCGGCCAAAAAGATCGGCATGCGTTTTGACGACGCACTGATCGAACGTATTGAACGCAGCCAGTGGTGGCACTGGGATCATCAGACGTTGCAACAACGGCTGGCGGATTTCCGAGATATCCATGCCTTTGCGGAGAAGTATTTATAATCGGGAGTGACGAGATGCAACTGACGTTTCTCGGTACCGGCGGTGCCCAGCAGGTCCCAGTGTTCGGCTGTGATTGTCTGGTCTGTCAGCGGGCGCGGCGCGAGCCGGCATTCCGGCGCAGACCTTGCAGTGCAATGCTTAAATTTCAGGGGGAAACGACCTTGCTGGATGCGGGATTGCCGTCGTTGGAACGGCGTTTTTCGGCGGGGGAAATTCAACGTTTTTTACTGACACATTACCACATGGATCACGTGCAGGGGTTATTTCCTTTGCGCTGGGGCTGCGGAAATTTCATTCCAGTGTATGGCCCGGCCGATGAACAGGGCTGTGACGACTTGTTCAAACACCCGGGTATTCTGGCGTTTCAGCCGCCGTTAAAACCCTTTGAAACGGTTGAACTGGGCGGGCTGTGCATCACCCCGCTACCGCTGCAACATTCGAAACTCACTTTGGGTTACCTGATCCAGGCCGCAGGGAAATCGCTGGCCTATCTGACCGATACCGTCGGTTTACCGCCGGATACCGAGGCTTTTCTGCGTGCAGTAACACTGGATTTAATGGTGCTCGACTGCAGTTTGCCACCCCAGCCACAGGCACCGCGTAATCACAACGATCTGACCCGCGCACGGGAAACCCAACAACGCTTGCAACCCGGCCGCACCCTGCTGACGCACATCAGCCATCATCTCGATCTGTGGCTGATGGACAACGAACTGCCACCGGGTCTGGAGCTGGCGTTCGATAATCTCAGTGTGCACTGTGGTAACAATGCAGCCGATCGGATTCCAGCACCTTAACGCCGTTACCGGGGCTGAACGCCTGCTCCAGCAGGGTCTGCGCCACATCTTTGGCGGCGACACCCCGCCATTTTCCGGGCAGCATCTTGAACAAGGGGGCGCTCAGGCGCTCCAGCAAACGTGGTGAAGCCCGTTCGCCCAGCAGCATCGATGGCCGTACCAGCGTCAGGCGTGGCCAGTTCTGCTCACGCAGCGCCTGTTCCATTTCACCCTTGGTCCGGTTGTAAAGGAAGGTCGAGCGCGTGCTGGCGCCCAGCGCACTGACCACCAGACAGTGCTGCGCCCCCAGGCGCCGACCGGTCAACGCACTTTCCACTACCAGGGTGTAATCGACGTAGTGAAAATTGGCGTCGCTGCCCGCCTCACGCCGCGTGGTCCCCAGACAACAGAACAGGATATCGACCGGCTGCTCCTGCTTTGTCAGCAGCGCGAACAGGTCATCACCCACCGGGTTATCCAATTTTTCATGCGCCGGCAGCGGCTTACGCGTTGGCGCCACGATCGCCGTGACCTGCGGTTCGGCCTGCAACAGGCGCAACAGTTCACGCCCTACCAATCCGGTAGCCCCTACCATAAATACCCGTGCCATATACCCTCCCGCCGATTGATCTGTCTGAAAAGTATAGTTTATTGCGTCAGGTCCGCGTCCAATGCAGTTTCTTGCCGAAGCCGAGGGTGTTGTCGGTCATTTTCACTTCTTGCAGACTCAGTTGCCAAACCGGCGCTTTCATCACTTTGGCTACCGGGAAACGCTTGCAGTAGCGCGCCCGTGCCAGCCGCTCTTCATCACCGCTCAGCATCACCGCTTCGGCGCGATACTGCACGCCGCGGATCAACGCGATGGTCTTCGGTTTTGGCGCTATGGTCCCGACCACGCGGCTATTTTGCAGCATCAACTCGCCGTGGCGGGTATGGGTTTCGGTCATTAGCCACAGCGACATGCGTTCGGCATCAAAGACGTAAAAACAGTTGGCACACCACATGTCCATGCCGTTGCCGGCGCACAGTGTCAGCACATGTTGTTTACTGAGGAAATGTGCAATTTGTTGCTGCTCTTCAGTCGTGTTCAACGTCGATTCTCCTTGCCTTTGCTCGCGTCATCTTACATGCGTTGTTGAGGGCGGTCACAAATAACGATAATGCCACCACCTCACCAATATGATTAATCAATTAAATATAGTGAATTTATATTCAAATCACGAATGAGTAGCCTTATAACATATAAAAAACAAATTATCTTTATCTGGGCATTATGCGGACAGTTTAAATGCTTTTTTTTGTTGTCAGTCCAACACAGAAAAAATTCAGCGTTAAATTCGATGGTTTTTTATCAAAGTATTTACATATCGAAAAAGCACCATTATTCATTTTTATGCACATCACTGCATAACAAGTGAATAATTATTTATCAATAACCCACATTACGTGACTGGCATCACATATTTAACGCTGAAGCACGTTAAAATAACGCCATCTTTTCACTCCATAAGGTGGATTAGAAATGGAAAACAACAATCGAAAAATGGCGCATATAAGACGCACAACCCATATTATGATGATGGCTCATCGTAGCTGCTTTAGCTTTGCCTTCTTTAACTGCAGATAACCCTCACCTCTCTCGTTGTTGCTCAAAACAGCCTATCACTATTACGTCTGAACTATTTTTCCTGATATATCAGGACGGATTTCTATTTTATTTTCCCGTGAAATAGCAGAAGTAAATTCCTGTTTATAGTACACACGACATAAAACAAAAAATCCGAATGAACTCAGGCCTGCTGTTAAGCATGGTTGCGTTCTTCTCACGCCTTTATTTTAGTGAGGGCATTAGCGGCAGGGTGTTTAACCTGCCGACAGGATGCCTTTGCCTGAAGAATTATTAAAATGAATAAATTAAAAATTGCCGCTAATAGCAAAACATTAAGCTGCTTTGAAACCACTCGCGAAGTTGTCGATGTACATCAGAGCGATTTTAATGATATTGCCGCCATCGTATTGTCGGTGGAGGACGTCACGCAAGGCATGGTGGCCCACCTCGAAGAGATCGGCCTAAATATCCCGTTGTTTGTCGCAGTTTGCTGCGAAGAAGAGCTGGATAACGCCATACTGCCTGCCCTGCATGGCGTATTTGAACTCTGTGGCAAGAACACCCAGTTCTATGGCAAGCAGCTGGAAGCGGCGGCAGTAAAATATGAAAGCGAACTGCTGCCACCTTTCTTTAATACGCTGACCCAGTATGTCGAAATGGGTAACGCCACCTTTGCTTGCCCCGGGCATCAGGGGGGCGAATTTTTCCGTAAGCATCCGGCCGGGCGTCAGTTCTTTGACTTCTTTGGCGAGACCCTGTTCCGTTCCGATATGTGCAACGCGGACGTCAAACTGGGTGATTTATTGATCCATGAAGGCGCACCCTGCGCGGCGCAGCAGCATGCCGCCAAAGTGTTTAACGCCGATAAAACCTATTTCGTTCTCAACGGCACCTCCGCATCGAACAAGGTAGCAACCAACGCCCTGCTGACGCGCGGTGACCTGGTGCTGTTCGACCGCAATAACCATAAATCCAATCACCATGGCGCTCTGATCCAGGCGGGGGCGACACCGGTGTATCTGGAAACCGCCCGCAACCCGTTTGGCTTTATCGGCGGCATTGACGCGCACTGCTTTGAAGAACGCTACTTACGCCAGCAGATCCGCGAAGTCGCGCCGGACCGCGCCAATGAAGCCAGACCTTTCCGCCTGGCGATCATTCAGTTGGGCACCTATGACGGCACCATTTATAACGCCCGGCAGGTGGTCGATAAAATTGGCCATCTGTGTGATTACATCCTGTTCGACTCGGCCTGGGTCGGCTATGAGCAATTCATCCCAATGATGAAAGACTGCTCTCCGTTACTGCTTGAGCTCAATGAAAACGACCCTGGGATCATTGTGACCCAGTCCGTCCACAAGCAACAAGCCGGCTTCTCGCAGACCTCGCAAATCCATAAGAAAGACAAACATATCAAGGGCCAGGATCGTTACTGCAACCATAAACGCTTTAACAATGCCTTTATGTTGCATGCTTCCACCAGCCCGTTTTACCCGCTGTTCGCCGCACTGGACGTTAACGCCAAAATGCATGAGGGCAAAAGCGGCCGACGCCTGTGGAAAGAATGCGTTCGCGTGGGTATTGAAGCGCGCAAGATGCTGCTGGAAACCTGCAGCTTAATCAAACCTTTTGTGCCGGACCAAATCGAGGGCAAAGCCTGGCAGTCCTTTGACACCGAAACCATGGCCAACGATTTACGCTTCTTCAACTTCGTTCCCGGTGAGAAATGGCATGCCTTTGAAGGCTATGCGGAATCACAGTATTTTGTCGACCCTTGCAAACTGTTGCTCACCACGCCGGGCATTGATACGGCCAGCGGTAACTACAGCGATTTCGGTATTCCGGCGACCATTCTGGCCAACTATCTGCGCGAAAACGGCATAGTGCCGGAGAAATGCGACCTCAATTCGATCCTGTTCCTGCTGACGCCGGCCGAAGACATCGCCAAAATGCAGCATTTGGTGGCGCTGATTGCCCGCTTTGAAAAACATATTGAGCAAGATTCTTTAATAAGCGAAGTCTTGCCTGCGGTTTATAAAAACAATCAGCAGCGCTATGAAAATTATACCCTGCGCCAACTCTGCCAGGAAATGCACGACCTTTATGTCAGCTACGACGTTAAAGAACTGCAGAAAGAAATGTTCAGGAAGAGTTATTTCCCTCGTGTGGCAATGAATCCACAAGATGCCAACACCGAATTTGTACGCGGTAATGTGGAATTGGTCTCCCTGGCGAAATCCGAAGGCAGAATTGCCGCCGAAGGTGCCTTGCCTTATCCCCCAGGCGTATTGTGCGTCGTCCCAGGGGAAATTTGGGGCGGTGCTGCACAGCGTTATTTCCTGGCATTGGAAGAAGGCATCAATTTATTGCCAGGCTTCGCGCCGGAATTACAAGGTGTGTATATCCAACAGGATGAAGATGGCTGGAACCGTGCTTACGGTTATGTAATGAAAAATTAATCACCTTACAAGGCGGTGAATTTTATTCACCGCCCGGATCGCATTATAAAAGAGAGAATGATCATGAGTAAGTCCAATAATAAAATGGGGGTCGTGCAGCTAACGATCCTGACGGCGGTCAACATGATGGGTTCCGGCATAATTATGCTGCCCACCAAACTGGCCGAAGTGGGTACTATTTCTATCGTTTCCTGGCTGGTGACCGCCGTGGGCTCGATGGCGCTGGCCTATGCCTTCGCCAAATGCGGTATGTTCAGCCGCAAATCCGGCGGTATGGGCGGATATGCCGAATACGCTTTCGGTAAATCGGGCAATTTCATGGCGAACTACACCTATGGCGTGTCGTTGCTGATCGCCAATATCGCCATCGCCATTTCCGCCGTCGGTTACGGTACCGAGCTGTTTGGTGCCAACCTGTCACCACTGGGGATCTGTATCGCCACCATCGGCGTATTATGGCTGGCTACCGTCGCCAACTTCGGCGGGGCACGCCTGACCGGGAAAATCAGCGGCATCACCGTCTGGGGCGTGATCATCCCGGTGGTGGGGATCTCAATCATTGGCTGGCACTGGTTCAGCGGCAGCGCCTATATTGCCGCCTGGAACCCGCACTCGGTGCCGACCTTTGAAGCCGTTGGCGCTTCTATCTCCATGACACTGTGGGCATTCCTGGGCCTGGAGTCCGCCTGCGCCAACACCGACGTGGTGGAAAACCCGGAACGGAACGTGCCGATCGCCGTATTGGGCGGTACCCTCAGCGCGGCAGTCATCTATATCGTTTCAACCAACGTCATCGCCGGTATCGTGCCGAATATGGATCTGGCCAACTCAACCGCGCCATTTGGGCTGGCGTTTTCCCACATGTTCAACCCAACGGTCGGCAAGATCATCATGGCCCTGATGATTATGTCCTGCGTCGGCTCACTGCTGGGCTGGCAGTTCACTATCGCCCAGGTGTTCAAATCCTCTGCCGACAGCGGTTTCTTCCCGAAAATTTTCTCCAAACTCAGCAAGGCCGATGCACCGGTTAAAGGCATGCTGACCATCGTGGTGATCCAGAGCGTGCTGTCTCTGATGACCATCAGCCCGTCGCTGAATAAACAGTTCAACGTGCTGGTGAATCTGGCGGTGGTGACCAATATCATCCCTTACATTCTGTCGATGGCGGCGCTGATCATTATTCAGAAAGTGGCGAAAGTACCGGAGAAAAAAGCGCGAATTGCCAACATCATTGCCGGCATTGGCGCACTGTACAGCTTCTATGCCCTCTACAGTTCCGGTGAAGAAGCGATGATGTGGGGCGCTATCGCCACCTTCCTCGGCTGGACGCTGTACGGTATGGTTTCACCGCGTTTTGAAATGGCGGGGAAAAAAGGCTAACGGTGATAAGCCATAGGCGGTCAGGGATGGGATTACGACGGGGAACATGCCATCATATTCCATCCCTGGCCACCAACGTTGCTGCATATTCATGACGGAAATACCCTCAACCTGGCACCTGTATATGCTGCGCATGCCCAGCGGCATGTTGTATACCGGGATTACTACCGACGTGGCGCGGCGGCTGGCGCAGCATCAGGCGGGCAAAGGGGCCAAGGCGCTACGGGGGAAAGGTCAACTGGTGCTGGCTTTTCACTGTCAGGCGGGGGATCGCTCAAAAGCATTGAGGCTGGAATATCGGGTCAAGCAACTGAGCAAAACGCAAAAAGAGAGGCTGGTGAGTCACCCGCCTCTTTCGTTGGATTATTTACTGCCGGAGGTTGAGGTTAAAGCCGGTTAAACGGCTCGGAGTATTCCACCGCCCCGCTAACGTCGACCAATGCATCTTCCGCCAGTGGGTAAACCTGGAACGCGGCCTCGGTATCTGGCCAGCGGCACTGCAAACCATAGGCTGCGGCCGGTTTAAAGCCAAAGCGCCCGTAGTAAGCCGGTTCACCCAGCACCACTACCGCGGCATAGCTGAACTCGTTCAACGCATCCAGCCCTTCGTATATCAGCTTTTCGCCCAGCCCCTGGCGACGCAGACTTTCGTCCACCGCCAGCGGTGCCAGACCGACCCATTGGCGATCCTCACCGGCCACGTCCACCGGACTGAACGCGGCATAACCCACCACGCCGCCTTCGTCGTCGGTGGCGACAATGCCCAACGTCAGCAGGCCGTCTTCGCGCAGTTGTTGCACCAGATCGGCTTCATCATCTCGCCCAAAGGCGCGACGCAGCAGGGCATCTATACCCGCCGCATCTACCGGAATTTCCACGCGGATTAACATGTTGCCGGCACACGGGAAGTTTGCACCGTGCCCTCCTGCAGTCCTGCTTCCACAAATTCGGCCAGTTGCAGCAGGCCAATGCGCAACGGCGCAGGCATGGCTTCCAGCTCGATGGCGTCCATCAGATTTTTTACATACAGGCCCAATTCGGTGTCCCCTTCAATCTGCAGCCGACGCTGAAAGAACAGCGTATCGGGATCTTGCTTACGCGCTGCGATCAGAATCAGATCGTTGGCGTCGCCGCTGAAGCTGACATCAGCTTCGGCGTGTTGGCTGACAACCAGTTTGTCGTTTTCTACCGTCATAAACCAGTGTAGCGCCAGATCGCGAACTTCGATCTTCAACCAGCGCGATTCGAGAAATTCCAGATCGCCATCTGCCAGCGCCTGACGAAATTGCCAGCCCAGTACCTGTTCCAGAAGCTGACGCTGCAAGGCAAACGGCGTGAATTTTAGCGGTACACGCAGCAACGACGGCCCCTGGCGCACAATGCGCGCTCTTAATTGTTCCAACACTGTCGTTCACTCCTTTCAACACAGATACGCTATTTTGCCACAGCGATGCACGGCTGCCGCGCTCTATATCAACAAATAGTGTATTTCACCGCCAGCTTTATCAATACGCCAGAAGCTGCCTCAAATCAAAACCTGTTAAGCAGGCTTTCACTAAAATTGCCTCCCGATTAGCGTTTGCCGGTTGAAAGGGTCACCGGCAACCCTTGGAGTCAGGATAAATCTATGGAGCTGCTTTGTCCCGCCGGTAATCTGCCGGCCCTGAAGGCTGCGGTGGATAACGGTGCCGACGCCGTGTATATCGGCCTGAAAGATGATACCAACGCCCGCCACTTTGCCGGCCTCAACTTTACCGAGAAAAAGCTGCAGGAAGCGGTCGAGTATGTGCATCGCCATAACCGCAAACTGCATATCGCCATCAATACCTTCGCCCACCCGGACGGCTATGTCCGCTGGCAGCGCGCGGTAGATATGGCGGCACAACTGGGGGCTGACGTGCTGATCCTGGCTGATTTGGCGATGCTGGAATACGCCGCCGAACGTTACCCGCAGTTGGAGCGCCACGTCTCGGTGCAGGCATCTGCCACCAACGAAGAAGCGATCCGCTTCTACCAACGCCATTTCGACGTCAGCCGGGTAGTGCTGCCGCGCGTGCTGTCGATGCACCAGGTCAAGCAGCTGGCTCGTACCAGCCCGGTGCCGCTGGAGGTCTTCGCCTTCGGCAGCCTGTGCATCATGGCCGAGGGGCGCTGCTACCTCTCCTCTTATCTGACCGGCGAGTCCCCCAACACCGTCGGGGCCTGCTCACCGGCACGCTACGTGCGCTGGCAGCAAACGGCGCAGGGCATGGAGTCGCGCCTGAATGGCGTGCTGATCGACCGTTATCGCGACGATGAGAATGCCGGCTACCCCACGCTGTGCAAGGGCCGCTATCTGGTCGATGACGTGCGCTACCACGCGCTGGAGGAACCCACCAGCCTCAATACGCTGGAGCTGCTGCCGGAACTGCTGGCTGCCAATATCGCTTCGGTGAAGATTGAAGGTCGCCAACGCAGCCCGGCCTACGTGAGTCAGGTGGCCCGCGTCTGGCGCCAGGCCATCGACCGCTGCCAGGCCGACCCGGCCGCCTATCAGGCCGACACCGGCTGGATGGAAGCCCTGGGTGCGGTGTCCGAAGGCACCCAAACCACGCTCGGTGCTTATCACCGTAAATGGCAGTAGCAGGAGGAAACATGAAATACGCATTAGGCCCGGTGCAGTATTATTGGCCGAAAACCGAGGTCGAAGAGTTCTACCGGCAGGCGGTAAGCAGCAGCGCGGAGATTATTTACCTCGGTGAGAGCGTCTGCACCAAGCGGCGCGAGATGAAGGTCGGCGACTGGCTGGCGCTGGCGCAAGAGATTGCCCGCAGCGGCAAACAGGTGGCTCTCTCCACTCTGGCACTGCTGCAGGCACCGTCCGAACTGAACGAACTGAAGCGCTATGTGGAAAACGGGGAATTCCTGATTGAAGCCAACGATCTGGGTACCGTGAACATGGCGGCCGAGCGCCGCCTGCCGTTTGTTGCCGGTCATGCGCTGAACTGCTACAACGCCTACACCCTGCGCCTGCTGCATCGCCAGGGTATGACGCGCTGGTGCATGCCGGTCGAGCTGTCCCGCGACTGGCTGGCCAAACTGCTGGAACAGTGCGACGAACTGGGTTTCCGCCAGCAGTTTGAGGTGGAAGTGTTGAGCTACGGTCACCTGCCACTGGCCTATTCGGCACGCTGCTTCACCGCACGTTCGGAAGACCGCGCCAAGGACGAATGCGAAACCTGCTGCATCAAATACCCGCAGGGGCGAGTGATGCGTTCGCAAGAACAGCAGCAGGTATTTGTGCTTAACGGCATTCAGACCATGAGCGGCTACTGCTACAACCTGGGCAACGAGTTGACCAGCATGCAGGGGTTGGTGGACATTGTGCGTCTTTCGCCACAGGGCACCGAGACGCTGGCGCTGGTCGAGCGCTTCCGCGCCAATGAGCAAGGTACTCAACCGTTAACGCTCACCGATCAGGCCGATTGCAACGGTTACTGGCGGCGGGTTGCCGGGCTGGAGTTGGTGCCGTAATCAAACAGCCTGCCACAGGCAGGCAACGGAATATTTGCAGGCCGGGTAAGCGTAACGCTACCCGGCAATTAAGCAGGCAGCGGCAACTACTCTTTGAAGAACCAGTAACCCTGATTCATCAGCTCCGTCAGCTCAGCCACAAACGCCGGGTTTTGCAACGCATCGCCCAGTTCCTGCCGGCCAAGCTCGGTATAACGACACAGCGCATCGGCCGCGCGTGCGTCCACGGTGTCCAGACGCTCGCTGTTGATAAAGAAACTGTCGCCAATGTGCAGCACACGCAAGCCGCTCAAACGGGTCAGGGTTTCACCTTCCATCAGCGCACTCAGCACCTCTTGCGCTTCATAAGGCGGCTCCGCCATGGCGATATCCAGCTCATGACGCGGCGTGGTAGCAAAGCGGCCAAACCACTGCTTAAAGTCTTCCGGCTTGCCGATCATTTCGACCATCATTGCGCGCAGGCGCTCAAGCTCATATTCCTCTACCCGTCCCGGATGTTCACGCAGGGTTAAATCAGGATCGCTGTAGTGCGTGCCACCCAGATCGTTTTCCAGTGCATAGTCGGCAAAGCTGCTGATCAGGTCGCGGTCGTTTGGCCCACGGAAACCCACGGAATAGTTGAGAGCAGTTTCGTGGGTGAAGCCGTCATGCGGGAAACCCGGTGGGATGTACAGGATGTCGCCCGGCTCCAGATCTTCATCAATGATCGGCTCGAACGGATCAACGTGCAGCAGCGCCGGATGCGGGCAGAACTGACGCATCGGTAAGGCATCGCCTACGCGCCAGCGACGGCTGCCCATCCCCTGAATGATAAACACATCGTAGTTGTCGATGTGTGGCCCCACACCGCCGCCCGGCACCGAGAAGGAGATCATCAGGTCATCCAGACGCCAGTCCGGCAAAACGCGAAACGGGCGCACCAACTCGGCTGAGGGCGCATGCCAATGGTTTACCGCCTGCGCCAGCAAGGACCAGCCGGTTTCGCCGAGGTCATCGAAGTGTTCAAACGGACCGTGGCTGGCCTGCCATTGACCCTCTGTCTGGCTGACCAGACGGCTGTCAACTTCCGGCTCCATCGCCAGCCCAGCCAGTTCGTCTGGCGTGATAGGGTCAACAAAGTTCGGGAAGGCATTTTTCAAAACCACAGGTTTTTTCTGCCAGTACTTCTCTAAAAACTCGGGCCAGTTCAGGTTCAGTTGGTAAGCCATATCATCACACCAGTAAGAGGATCCACGGGCGTGATTATGCGAGAGCGCGGGCCTGCACACCTTGTTAAGGGTCAAGGAAATATGGCTTCAGGCCCCCTGAATTAACTTGCCCGTTTGCGGAGCAGGCTACGCAGCGCCACGCTGTTACGCATGAAGCCCACCCCGACACCCAGCAGAGTGTAAATAATCCCCAACACCAGCAGCATCACCACGTCGCCCCAGACTTCATTGAGCGACAAGCCCATTTGGTTCACCCCGGCAATGGCCTTGGTGGCCCAGGTGGAGGGAATACAGTAGGAAATCGCCCGCACCCAGGCCGGCATCGCCTGCAGCGGCCAGATGGTACCGGAGAGGTAGAATATCGGCGTGGTGATAAACGCCAGCGTCAGGTAGATCATTTCAACGCTGCGCAGGCATTCGGTGACCAGCTTGCCCAGCCCCAGTACCGCCAACAGGAACGGAAAGGTCAGCAGCAAAATTTCTGCAATGCCCGCCGTCTGACGATAGCCCAAAACCCACGGCCACAGGACAAACAGCACGATAGACAGGAATAGCCAGATCGGTAGCAACGCCGTCAGCCCGCCCAAGTGGGCCGCCAACGGTGGCTTGCCGCCGGGGATGCTCTTCATGGCAATGCTGACGCGGACGCAGGCAATCAATAACGAGTGCTGCAACAGCATCACCAGCAAGCCGGGGAAGATGATCGCCGCAAAGCTGATGCCCGGGTTGAACACGTCCAGCGTTTGCCCCTGTATTGGCGTCAGGATCACCTGCGCCTGACGTTCGCTGAAACCGCTGCGCAGCAGCAACCCGTTGTTGTACTGGTTCATCAGTTGCTGATAGGCCGCAACCACGTCCTGCTGGATCTGGCCGTTGGCCAGCCGGTTGGTGGCGTCGCCATAGACCGGCACCACGATATTTTGGCCGCTCAGGATCTTCTTCTCCAGATCCACCGGCATGATGATCACCGCGAACAGCTTGCGCCAGCCCAGATCAAGCTTCGCCTGTTCAAGACTGTCGTAAGTCACGATGGAAATCTTCGAGGTAGCATCCAGTTGGCGGATCAATTGGCGGCTGGCGGTGCTGTGGTCCTGATCAATCACGCCGACCGGCAGATCCCACACCGTCCGGTTGGCATAGACCATGCTCATGACGCACAGCGACAGGATCAGCATCAGCCACATCGGCCTCTCCAGCATGCCAAGCAGCACCCGGACAAAGGTTTGCCAGTAGATTTTCATCCTGCGCCCCCTTCCTTCAGCAGCCGCGGCAACAGCCGGTTACGCACCAGGAATGCCGTCACCAACGGGTAGACGGACAGTAACGCGCAAACGCTGAAGATGGCGCTGGCCGGAACCTGCCGCAGGAACACGTCAAACATCGCGTACAGCGCGTGGGTTAACGGCTCAATATTGGAGATAATTCGCGCCGGCAACGGCATCGACAGTTCCGGTACCGCCATACCCGAGAAGGTCAGCGCAATACTGACCAGGATGGCGATCAGGCTGTAGGCGGTGATAATGCTGCTGGTAAAGGTAAACAGCAGCAGGCCGATGCTCTGCGCCGCCATCACGTAAAAGAAGGCTATCATCAGCATAAACAGCGGATTGCCGCTGACGCGGGCGTCAAAAATACCCACCAGCGCGGCAATTTCAACCATCAGCAAGCTGGTGAAACACAGGGTGTATGGCGCCAATTTACCCAGCAGCGCCAGGCTGAATGGCCGGGCCTTCAACAGTGATTTGCTGCGTGCCAACACGTAGATCATGCAGGTCACCACAAACAGTTGCAGCAAATGGATAGTCGCGGCAAATTGCTGGTAATAAATATAACTGCCGCTGGCGTTGAATAAACTGCCGTACGACAGCGTCACGTTCGCCAACGGCGGCAGCGTCTTGCCCATCTCGGCGGCGATAATGCTGCGGTAGCCGGCATTGATTTCGCTCATCAGCCCGCTGAAATCCTGAGTGGAATACAGCCCGGCCCCGTAGAACAACGCGTTGTAATACATCACCACGCTCGGCTGCTTACCCGCCAGCGCATTGGCTTCAAAGTCCGGCGGTACGTACAACAGCGCGTAATCCTGCGCGCTACGCAGACGATACAGCGATTCATTCAGCCCGCCGTCATACAGCTCGACGTGAGCATGAGAGCCGGCATCCAGTCGGCGCGTCAGCGACTTGGACAACGAGCTGTGATCGTTATCCACCACCGACACCGGCAGATCCAGCAAGGTCCCTTCCGAAAAGTTGCTGCTGACCAGGCCAAACAGCATCAGCGGGAAAATCCAGCTCAGCCAGTGTATTACCGGGCTGCGGAAGGCGACGCGGCACTCGTTGTCAAACGCGTGACTGAAGCAGCGCCAACCGGCCCTTACTCTTTCCATAGCCATAAGCTGCTCATCCCTGGACGCAGGCCTTCCACCGGCTGTGACGGATACAGACGCACTTCAAAGGTTTTCAGGTCGAAGTCACCGGTAGCACGAGTGGCGCGTTTGGTGGCGTAATCGCCCAGCGGCGCAATATAGCGTACTTCCGCTTCGATCATTTTGTCCTTCAGCGCCGGTACCCGCATCTGCACCTTATCGCCCTTGCGCACATGAGCCAAAATGTCTTCGCGCAGGTTGAAGACGAAGTAGGCATCCGGTACGCGGATCAGCGTCAGCAGCGGGCTGCCGGCGTTCAACAGTTCCCCGACCTCCGCCGGGATCGGCCCGACTTCACCGGCCACCGGGGCTAAAACCCGCAGGTCGTCAGTCTGAGCCTTCACTTGCAGCAGGTTTTCTTCCGCCGCCCGCAGCGCTGCGGCGTACTGTTGCCGCAGTTCGATACGGTCGCCATTGGTGCCTTCGTCCAGGTTGGCCTTTGCCGCCTGCACCTGTTGGAATGCGGTGTCGCGCGCACGGCGCGAGCTGTCCAGCTCGGACTTCGAAATATAACCTTTGCCGGAAACGCTCAGGTTACGGTTGTAGTCGTTCTGCGCGTTGCGGTATTGCGCCTCGGCCTGCGCCAGGTTGGCGCGCAGATTACGGATGCTTTCTTCACGCGTGCCGTGCAGCGATTGGTCGAGCTGCGCTTTGGCTTCATCGCGCGACGCCTGGGCGGAACGTAGCTGGGCCATCAGCTCCGGGCTATCGAGCTGGATCATCACCTGTTCGGCTTTCACGTCGTCACCACGCTCAACCAGGCGTTCAACCACCCGTCCCTTGGCCTTGGAGGCCACGATCACCTCCGGCGCGTCCACTTCCCCCTGCAATAACAAATCCTGATTATGTGCCCGGAACAAGATCGCCATGGCGATCGCCACCACCATCAACAATAAGGTAAACAACGTCTTTTTCTTCATTCTCTCAGCTCCCTGAGCGATAAGCGGCAGGTGGAATCATCACGTCCATATTTCAATCGGCTCCCAAAAAAACCATTTTTCTCATAAGGATATAGCAAGCACATATATCCTCTTTTATAACCATAAATTGGATTATGCTTTTAACACTAAAAGCACATTTTGCTTTGTAGTTTGCAGAACCCTGCAATCGCCCTTTAAGCGATCAACTCTTTGATGGACGATATCATGACTGAAAAAACTGCGGTGCCGGTTTCGGTACTGGATTTATCCCCCATTCCGCAAGGGGCCAAACCACGCGACGCTTTTCACGCTTCTTTAGATTTAGCACAACATGCCGAAAAATGGGGCTATCAACGCTATTGGTTGGCAGAACATCACAATATGACCGGCATTGGCAGCGCGGCAACCTCGGTTTTGCTGGGTTATCTGGCCGCCGGTACCCAAAGTATCCGCCTTGGCTCCGGTGGTGTGATGCTGCCCAACCATGCGCCGTTGGTGATTGCCGAGCAGTTCGGTACGCTGGAGTCGCTGTACCCTGGGCGTATCGATCTGGGTCTGGGCCGTGCCCCCGGCACTGACCAACGCACCATGATGGCATTGCGTCGTCATCTGTCCGGTGAAGTGGATAACTTCCCGCGCGACGTGCAGGAACTGCAACATTACTTTGGTGAAGTACAACCGGGCCAGCCGGTGCAGGCGGTACCCGGCCAGGGGTTACATGTGCCGATCTGGCTGCTGGGCTCCAGCCTGTACAGCGCCCAGTTGGCGGCCCAGCTTGGCCTGCCGTTTGCCTTCGCCTCTCACTTTGCCCCTGAGATGCTGTTCCAGGCATTTAACCTGTACCGCGACAACTTCAAGCCTTCCGAGCAATGTCAACGTCCGCACGCCATGGTGTGCGTCAACGTGGTGGCCGCCGACAGTGATGCCGATGCACGTTTCCTGTTTACCTCGATGCAGCAGCAGTTTATCAATCTGCGCCGCGGCTCGCCGGGCCCGCTGCCGGCACCGGTGGACAATATCCACGCGCTGTGGAGCGCCGGGGAACAATACGGCGTCGATCAAGCGCTGCGTATGTCGGTCATCGGCAATGAAACTACCGTACGTAATGGGTTGCAGACGCTGCTGAACGAAACCGGTGCGGATGAAATCATGGTTAACGGCCAGATCTTTGACCATCAGGCGCGATTACATTCGTTTGAAATTGTCGCCGCGGTGAAAGGCGATTTGGTGAAAGGTTAATTGAGCCTGTGGGGGAACCCCTTCCCCCACTTTGACTAGCACTCTCAGACCTGCTTTACCGCTTCCCGCCCCTGCTGACGTTCGGCCCGTTGATATATCAGCGTCCGGCCCAACAGCACCAGCATCAGGCAAAACTCTGCCGCCATGGCAACCAGCACTGCGTGCAGGTAATTACCCGGTGCCAAATGCAGCATCTGCACTAACAGCGTCCCCAGCAGGATTGGCCCCAGCCCCAACGCGGTCTGTTGTACCGTGGTTAACATCGCGCTGCCGGAACCGGCATGCTCAGGCGGCACGTCAGACAGCCCAATACGGAAAAAGCTGCTGACGATAAAGGCCTGACCGAAACCGACCAATACCGTCGCCGGGATCAGGTTCCATATCCCCGGGTGCGGCCAAACCAGCTTCAGCGTCAGCATCAGCGCCAACAGGCCGAGCATCTGGATCAGGCAGCCCAGGATTAACGACCGCACTTCACCGAGGTGTTCCACCACTTTGCTGCTCAGCAACGATGAAAGAAAAAAGGCGGCGCCCAGCGCGATAAAGGCATTACCTGACTGGAATGAGCTCAGCCCGGCGCCGGACTGCAATGTCAGCGCCATCACAAACATAAAGCCGCTCCAGCAGGAGAAAAACAGGATGGCCAGCACCAGCCCGAAACGCACGCTCGGCAAACGCAGCAGCGCCGGCGGCAATAGCGGGGATTGATGCCGTTGCTCCTGCCGCTGTTCGACACGCCACAGTAACCAGAGCAAGGGAACGCTGGCCGCCAGCAATAACAGGCACTGCCACGGCCAGTGCAACACCGGCCCCAACGCCAGCGGAAATAACAGGCAGGCGATAGTTAACCCCAGCAACAGCGTGCCGGGCAGATCGAGGCTCACTCGCTTCTCACCGCGGGTATTGGGTACCCAACGATAAGCGCAGGCCAGTACCAGCAAGCAGACCGGGATATTAATCAGAAACACGCTGCGCCAGCCGTAGCCACCAATGTTAAAGGTAATCAACAACCCGCCCAGCACCTGACCCACGATAAATGCCAGCCCGCCGATGGCTCCGTACAACCCCAGCGCCCGGGTGTGATCGCGCCCCTGCAGGCCGACGTGGATGGTGGCCAGAATTTGCGGCACGATTAAAGCTGCACCGACGCCTTGTAGCACCCTGGCAACCAACAACAGCCAGACCGAGTTGGCTAGCCCGCACATCAGCGAGGCTATGCCAAAGATTTGTACTCCCCACAGGAAAACGGTACGCCGCCCCAGGTTATCACCCAGCCGTCCGCCCATCGCCAAACAGACGGCGAACGCCACACCATATACCGCAACGACCAGTTCCAACTGTGTTGGGGTAGCGCCCAACGATTGTGCTATCGAGTCCAGCCCGACGTTAACGATAGAAAAATCGATCGTCGGCAACAATTGGCCAGCCAATAAAATAATCAATCCCGCGCGCCCCAGCCGGACTGCAGGTGGTGGTGTTTTCATTTTTCTCATCCATTGAGTCAGTTCCATTAAGTGCTTAGTATCCGCTTCAATTTCAACGAGAACCAGTGTTTGCTTATCCTGGTATACACACTACCGGTCTTGGTTGCTGGAGGAAGCCACGCAATAAAATAGGGCGACCAAAGTCGCCCCTGGCTAGCGCTGGATCAGGTAGCGGATGGTGGGCCCATCCTGCTGGATATCCAGTACCTTGTAGCCGTGGTTGCGCGCATCAAGCGGGATGTTGTTGATCGACTGCGGGCAATCGCTGATCACCTCGAGGATTTCCCCCGGTTTCAACTGCGGCATTGCCTCCAGCGTCGCCACCGCCGGGTAAGGGCAAGGCTCACCCAGCATATCCAACCGGTAATCCGGCACTATCGCTGTCTGCTTCATGAGACACTCCTTAAATTAACCACCTGCGCGTCGGGCTTGGCGCGGAAAAAGCGTTTTTCCCACCACAGCATGGCGCCAAACGCCACTGCCAGCAGCAGGTAGGTCACCAGCAGGCCACCGATCGGGCCGAAGGTCTCCAGCAGGTTAACCTTGTCGTAGTCAGTCGCCAGCGTCGGGGCCAAATCGTCCCAGTAATAAGCCAGCAGCGTGGCACCAATGATATTGCCCAACCCTACCCACCAGTAATGCACCTGCCCCTCGACCGCGCGGTACATCCAGCCGGTTTCGCAACCGCCGGCCAACACGATGCCGAAACCAAACAGCAGCCCGCCAAGCACCGCATTCGGACCGGCCCACATGATCTTCGGTGCCACACCCAGTTGTACGTAACTGAAAATGCCGATGGCGCTGGCGGCCATGCCGAGAATAATCGCTTTCGCCATATGGGTACGCCCGCTGATCCACAGATCGCGGAACGCTGAAGTGAAACAAATTTGCGCCCGTTCAATCAGCAGGCCAAAACCGATGCCAAACAACATGGCGATACCCAGCTTCGGTGCGTCAAACAGCGTCCATAACGACCAGGCAATTGCCAGACAGAAAACCACCATGCCCATACGGAAGCGACGACGCGCCTGTTCCGGCTTTTGGGTTAGCGGCGCAGCCGCCTTCACCTTCTGTAATTTGATCGGGATGCGGAACATCGGCAACAGAGTAAACTTGGCACCAAAATAAGAGCCGGCGGCGGTCGCCAACGCAAAGAACCAGGCGTGCAGCGAGAACTGCGGAATGCCGGTAAAGAAGGCCGCCAGGTTGCAACCCATCGCCAGACGCGCACCGAAACCGGCAATAATACCGCCCAGCAGCGCCTGCACGATGCGAATGCGATTCTGCGGCTGGCGCAGCTTGATGTTGTTAGCCCACAGCGCGGCGGCGATGCAGCCGGCAAACATGCCGATGATCATCCTGCCGTCGATACGTTGCAGCGGCGTCCCCTCAAGGCCGATAACCTTGAAGTAACCCCACTGCTCAGGGTGCAATCCGAACAGCTGCAATATATGGCCGCCCCAGCGGGTGAATTCACCGGTCACCGCCCAGAAGGCCCCGGTCAAACCGAAATAGTAGGTGGAGAGGATCCCGGCGGCAATCACCGCGGGTAAAGGTGCCCAAAAGCGCACCAGGTATTGAGACTTGAACTGCTGCCAACTCATGGCATCTCCCGTGCGTAGTATCCATAAGAAAAAACCTTATAAATGATACGCCATTTTTCCCCTCTTAATGGCGAATTTCAGGCATAAAAAAACCAGCCCGAAGGCTGGTCTTTAGTCCGATTAACCGCGAACGGCTAAATCAGGCGTTATGCATCACCGAAGCGACGACGTGGTGCAGCCGGAGCGGCGTCATCACGACGTGGTGCGCGCTGGCCGTCACGGTTGAAGTTACCGCCACGACGCTCGCCACCGTTGCCGGCAGGTGCAGCTGCACCGCCTTCACGACGATCACCGAAAGAACGACGACCTGGGTTTGCCCCTTCACGACGTTCGCCGTTGAATGGACGACCACCGCCACGACGCTCACCGTTACCGGCAGGTGCAGGACGCTCACGACGTTCATGCGGCTGTGCATCGCCCAGCAGTTGCATGTTCATCGGCTTGTTCAGGATGCGGGTACGGGTGAAGTGAGACAGGATCTCGCCCGGCATACCTTTTGGCAGCTCAATAGTAGAGTGACCGGCAAACAGCTTGATATTACCAATGTAACGGCTGCTGATGTCGCCTTCGTTAGCGATCGCGCCAACGATATGACGAACTTCAACGCCATCATCACGGCCCACTTCAATGCGGTACAGCTGCATTTCGCCAACGTCACGACGTTCACGACGTGGACGCTCAGCGCCACCGTCACGGCTGTCTGGACGTGCGTCACGACGACGGTCACTACCGCGATCGTCACGGTCGTTGAACTCACGACGCTGACGTGGTTTGAACACTGGATCAGCCGGCAGGATCAGAGGACGTTCGCCCTGTGCCATTTTCAGCAGTGCTGCGGCCAGCGTTTCCATTTCCAGCTCTTCTTCGCCCGGCTGCAGTTTAGCCAGCAGGCCACGGTACATGTCCAGATCGCTGCTTTCCAGCTGTTGCTGTACTTTAGCGGCGAACTTGGCCAGACGACGCTCACCCAGCAGTTCTACATTTGGCAGTTCAACTTCTGGAATGGTCAGCTTCATGGTGCGTTCGATGTTACGCAGCAGGCGACGTTCGCGGTTTTCTACGAACAGCAGCGCACGGCCGGCACGACCAGCACGACCAGTACGGCCGATACGGTGAACGTAAGACTCGGAATCCATAGGGATGTCGTAGTTCACAACCAGGCTGATACGTTCAACGTCCAGGCCACGGGCAGCAACGTCGGTCGCGATCAGGATGTCCAGACGACCATCTTTCAGACGCTCCAGGGTCTGCTCACGCAGGGCCTGGTTCATGTCACCGTTCAGTGCCGCGCTGCTGTAACCGCTGCGCTCCAGCGCTTCAGCCACTTCCAGGGTCGCGTTTTTGGTACGAACGAAGATAATCGCCGCATCAAAATCTTCAGCTTCCAGGAAACGTACCAGGGCTTCGTTTTTACGCATGCCCTGCACAGTCCAGTAGCTCTGGCTGATGTCCGGACGGGTAGTCACGCTCGATTGAATGCGCACTTCCTGCGGATCTTTCATAAAGCGACGGGTAATGCGACGGATAGCTTCCGGCATGGTTGCAGAGAACAGCGCGGTCTGATGTTCAGCCGGGATCTCCGCCATGATGGTTTCTACGTCTTCGATAAAGCCCATGCGCAGCATTTCGTCGGCTTCATCCAATACCAGGCCACTCAGGCTGGAGAGGTTCAGGGTGCCACGCTTCAGGTGGTCCAGCAGACGGCCTGGAGTCCCTACTACGATTTGCGGGCCCTGACGCAGAGCACGCAGCTGCACGTCATAACGTTGGCCGCCGTACAGGGCCACAACGTTAACGCCATGCATGTGTTTGGAGAAATCAGTCATTGCTTCAGCAACCTGAACCGCCAGTTCGCGGGTCGGTGCTAATACCAGGATCTGTGGTGCTTTCAGATCGGCTTTCAGGTTGTGCAACAGTGGCAGCGAGAATGCTGCAGTTTTACCGCTACCGGTCTGCGCCATGCCCAGAACATCACGGCCGTTCAACAGGTGAGGAATACACTCAGCCTGGATCGGTGACGGTTTTTCGTAGCCCAGATCGGTCAGGGCAGAAATGATTGGAGCAGACAGCCCCAGGTCAGCAAAAGAGGTTTCAAGCTCAGTAGTCATGTACACGTGCCTCATTAATAATGGCAGCCAGTCTACATAACTCGTCGAGAAAATTTTCAGTCATTTTCATTGAAAAGTGTGAACCGGCTCAAATTAGATTATAAAACGAACAAAAAAGCCCTCGCCCGTAAAGACGATAACTTTGGCAAAAAACCAATGTATATCAGGCTGATAGTTGTTCGTCAGCTATTGCTGGTCCGATTCCGATAGGTCGTCTTGTTCTTGGCCCAACAGCGCCAATTCCAACAATGCATAGCGGTGCTCAACGAAGTTATGAACGTTGTTAGCAACCGTCAGTTTGAACAGCGCCGAAGCGGTGTCCTTGTCCCCCAGACTCAGGTAGTGTTTACCCAAATAGAAGTCAGTTTCACTGAGATGCTCAGCGAGCGAAGTGTTATCCGTTGCATCTGCCTTGAGCCTTTCCATCAGCGTTTTTTCACTGATGTTGCCCAGGTAGAATTCGACAATATTCCATCCCCATTGCCCTCGGTTCGCTTTGTCATAACGCTGCTGGAGCGCTACGTCAGCCTTCTTGGGATCGATTTCTCTTTCCACAAGATACAGCCACAACGAACGGAAGGGATCGTTTGGGTCGTCTTGATAAAACGCCTGCAGATCATCCTGCGCCAACGGGAAGCGGCCGCCATAATAAAGAGCGATGCCCCGGTTTAAACGCGCGTAATTGTAAGTTGGATCAAGCTCTAGTACAGAATCAAACGCTTCATAGGCAGCATCAAAATTGCCTGCCTGCGTTAAGTAAATGCCCAGGTAGTTGAAAACTTCTGGCATATCAGGACGTATCGCCAGCGCTTGCGAGAAATCATTGCGCGCCAGTGCACGTAGCCCGAGGCTATCATACAGCACACCGCGCTCATATAAAAGCTGCGCACGCTCATCGTCCGTCAGTGCCCGGCTGGCAAGAATTTGTTCCATGCGCGCCAGGATCACTTCCTGCTGCAGAGTTGGCTGCAACGGGATCGCCAAAACTTCGTCTTTACGCCAATCATGGTTGCTGCATCCTGCCAGCATGAGTGCTGTCGCAACGTAACACCAGCGCAAGAAAGGCTTCATTTCCCACTCCCGAAGACAAACATTGGATGAACATCCTTTCATCCGTTTGCTAATACGCAGGCATCCTGCCCGCGCTATATGAACAACTCCCAACCCCATGGCCGGGAGCTGTAAATCTATCTATACAGTTATTCTGCTTCAGGCGCAGGTGAACCTGCTTCTGGTGCGGTCGCTTCTTTGATGCTCAGACGCACACGGCCCTGACGGTCAACTTCCAGTACCTTAACCGGTACTTCCTGACCCATCTGCAGATAGTCGGTCACTTTCTCAACGCGCTTGTCAGCGATTTGAGAGATGTGCACCAGACCTTCTTTACCGCCGCCGATCGCCACGAATGCGCCGAAATCAACGATACGGGTAACTTTACCCTGGTAAATACGGCCCACTTCGATCTCAGCGGTGATCTCTTCGATGCGGCGGATAGCGAATTTCGCTTTCTCACCGTCGGTAGCAGCGATTTTAACTGTACCATCATCTTCGATTTCGATGGTAGTGCCGGTCTCTTCAGTCAGCGCACGGATGACAGAACCGCCTTTACCAATCACATCTTTGATCTTGTCCGGGTTGATACGGATAGTGTGGATACGTGGTGCAAACTGAGAGATATCGCCACGTGGGGTGCTGATAGCCTGTTCCATCACGCCCAGGATGTGCAGACGCGCGCCCTTGGCCTGGTTCAGAGCAACCTGCATGATTTCGCGGGTGATGCCTTCAATTTTAATGTCCATTTGCAGCGCGGTAATACCGTCACGGCTACCGGCTACTTTGAAGTCCATGTCGCCCAGGTGATCTTCGTCACCCAGAATGTCGGACAGAACAACAAAGTTGTCTTGTTCTTTCACCAGGCCCATTGCGATACCGGCAACGGCTGCCTTGATTGGCACACCTGCATCCATCAGTGCCAGAGAAGCACCACAGACGGAAGCCATCGAAGAAGAACCGTTGGATTCGGTGATTTCAGAAACCACACGCACCGTGTACGGGAAATCTTCTGGTTTAGGCATCATAGCCAATACGCCACGTTTCGCCAGGCGACCGTGACCAATTTCACGACGTTTTGGCGAACCCACCATCCCGGTCTCACCAACGGAGTACGGAGGGAAGTTGTAGTGGAACAGGAAGCTATCGGTTTTTTCGCCCATCAGCTCATCCAGGTTCTGCGCGTCACGGGCGGTGCCCAATGTTGCGGTAACCAGTGCCTGAGTCTCACCACGGGTGAACAGTGCGGAACCGTGGGTACGCGGCAGTACGCCGGTGCGCACGTCCAGACCACGGATCATGTCTTTTTCACGGCCGTCGATACGCGGCTCGCCACGCAGCACACGGCTACGAACGACGTTTTTCTCAACGCTACCCAGGATGTCCTGAATTTCAGACACGTCCAGGGTTTCGTCCTGTGCCAGCAGGGTTTCAACAACGCTGCTCTTGATCGCATCAACCTGAGCATAACGCTCTTGTTTTTCGGTGATGTGATAAGCGTCGCCCAGGCGGCCTTCTGCCAGTTCTGCAACGCGCGCGTGCAGCGCTTCGTTGACTGCAGGTGCCTGCCAGTCCCACTTGGCTTTGCCGGCTTCGGCAACCAGGGAATTAATGTTTTCGATAACGATTTGCTGTTGCTCGTGGCCAAAGACCACCGCGCCCAGCATCTGATCTTCGCTCAGAACGTCAGCTTCGGATTCAACCATCAGTACTGCGCCAGCGGTACCGGCAACGACCAGATCCAGGCTGCTTTCTTTCAGCTCGTCGCTGGTTGGGTTCAGCACGTATTGATTGTTGATGTAACCCACGCGCGCAGAACCGATTGGGCCATTGAACGGAATACCGGACAGGCTCAGGGCGGCAGAGGCACCGATCATCGCAACGATGTCCGGGTTAACCTGCGGGTTAAGGGAAACAACGGTCGCGATCACCTGAACTTCGTTCAGGAAGCTGTCCGGGAACAGGGGACGGATCGGACGGTCAATCAGACGAGAGGTCAGGGTTTCACCTTCGCTCGGACGGCCTTCACGACGGAAGAAGCTACCCGGGATACGACCAGCAGCGTAGGTACGCTCCTGATAGTTAACCGTCAGTGGGAAGAAGCTCTGGCCTGGTTTGGCTTTTTTCTGGCCAACTACGGTAACGAATACTGCGGTGTCATCCATGCTCACCATAACGGCGGCAGTGGCCTGACGAGCCATCATACCGGTCTCAATAGTGAGGGTATGCTGGCCATACTGGAATTTGCGAATGATCGGTGTCAGCAAAATTATATCCTTAGATTAGGCGCGCAATCGTATTGACGACTCGACACGCCAGTGACTCGGTTTGCCTTCTCACTACATCCTCGCGACTAATGACAATCCTTATCTCAAGCCTGAGACAAAGCCTCTCATTAGCCGCGCGAACCTCTGTAACGGAAGATCCTGTTTGGAAACATCAGTAATACATTAACCTGATTTGCTTATGCTTCCTAGAAGAAAGGGGCCAAAATAGGCCCCTTTCCACTGAAACTCGCTTGATTAGCGACGCAGACCCAGACGCTCGATCAGGCTGGTGTAACGTGCTACATCTTTACGCTTCAGGTAGTCCAGCAGCTTACGACGCTGAGAAACCATACGCAGCAGACCACGACGGCTGTGGTGATCTTTTTTGTGCTCTGAGAAGTGGCCTTGCAGATGGTTGATCTGCGCAGTCAACAGGGCAACCTGAACTTCGGAAGAACCGCTGTCGTTAGTACCACGACCGAAATCAGCTACGATTTTAGCTTTAGCTTCAACACTTAGAGACATTGTCTTACTCCAGATTATAGATAATAAATACAGGCGCCGATCTCTAATTCAGCAACCCAATGCATAAGCTGCGCCATTCTACCCTTAGCGCAGTGCGATCGCAAGGCAGTGCGTTTTCTACCCTTAGTCGAAATATTCAACTACCAGGCGACGCGGCGCCACACGACCGTCATCGGCAATATCACCGACGCCGATAAATTTACGCTCTTCACCTTCGGTGATACGGACCATGCCCGAGGCCGGTGCACCGGCAACCTGAACCGGTTGCCCTTGCTTAACGTAACCGGCAACCACGGGCAGCAGATTCACTTCCGGGTAGTTCTCCACCGGACTGTCCATCGGCATCAACAACGGATCGAGTAAATCGGCCGGGGCGATTTCCTGCCGATGGGCCTGCTCCAGCAATTCGTTCAACTGCTCCAGCGTGACCATGCGCTCGGTCGGGTAGGTCGCCACCTGCAGACGACGCAGATAAATCACGTGCGCGCCACATCCCAGCAACTCGCCGAGGTCATCAGTGATGGTGCGGATGTAAGTGCCTTTTGAGCAGTGAATTTCCAGCTCCAGTTCATCCCCTTCCCAGCGAATAAACTGCAGTTCGTAAACGGTAATGCTGCGCGCTTCACGCGGCACTTCGATACCCTGGCGAGCATACTCATAGAGTTTCTTGCCCTGGTATTTCAGCGCCGAGTACATCGAAGGCACCTGCTTGATATCGCCACGGAAGCTGTCCAGCGCCGCATCGAGCTGCGCCTGGGTGAAACTCACCGGCCGCTCCTGCACTATCTGGCCGTCGGCATCCGAGGTATCGGTACGCTGGCCCAGTCGGGCAATCACGCGATAGCGTTTGTCGGAATCGAGCAGGAACTGTGAAAACTTGGTCGCCTCACCGAGGCAAATCGGCAGCATGCCGGTCGCCAGCGGGTCGAGCGCGCCGGTGTGGCCCGCACGATTGGCGTTATAGAGGCGCTTTACTTTTTGCAGGGCGTCGTTGGATGACAGGCCCTGCGGTTTGTCCAGCAACAGGACACCGTGGATATCACGGCCGCGGCGACGAGGGCGACTCATTAAGCCTCCTCGTCATCGCCTGATGCGGAACGGCGTTCGGCGTCATTCTTCACTACGTTGGTCACCAGGTTGGACATGCGCATGCCTTCAACCAGGGAGTTATCGTAAGCGAAGGTCAGCTCAGGTACTACGCGCAGGCGCATGGCTTTACCCAGCAGCGTGCGGATGTAGCCGGAAGCGTCTTCCAGAGCTTTAATGCCTTTAGGCACCAGATCTGGATCGGCGTTTTCGGTCAATACGTTCAGGAAGGTGACGTAAACTTTGGCATAGGCCAAATCACGAGAAACTTCTACACCAGAAACGGTAGCCATGCCGACACGCGGATCTTTGACTTCACGCTGCAGAATGATAGCAATCTCTTTTTGCATCTCTTGTGCCACGCGCTGACCGCGGCTGAATTCTTTTGCCATTTTGTGGATTCTCCAGACAAATCGGGGGGCACAAGGCCCCCCAGAACAGACTTAAGCAGATGTGCTGGCGTTAAGCGATGGTGCGTTGGATCTCGATGATTTCGAATACTTCGATCATGTCGCCGACGCGCACGTCGTTGTAGTTCTTAACGCCGATACCACATTCCATGCCGTTACGGACTTCGTTAACGTCATCTTTGAAGCGGCGCAGGGATTCCAGCTCGCCTTCATAGATAACCACGTTGTCGCGCAGAACGCGGATTGGGTTGTGACGTTTGATGTTCCCTTCGGTAACCATACAACCTGCAATGGCGCCGAATTTAGGTGATTTGAACACGTCACGTACGGCGGCCAGGCCGATAATCTGCTGCTTGTACTCAGGCGCCAACATACCGCTCATCGCCTGCTTCACTTCGTCGATCAGGTTATAGATCACGGAGTAATAACGCAGGTCCAGGCTTTCTGCTTCAATCACGCGGCGCGCAGAAGCGTCGGCACGGACGTTGAAGCCCAGGATGATAGCGTTGGAAGCCGCTGCCAGCGTGGCGTCGGTTTCGGTGATGCCCCCTACGCCAGAGCCAACAATCTTCACTTTCACTTCGTCGGTAGAGAGTTTCAGCAGTGATTCGCAAATCGCTTCACAAGAACCCTGTACGTCGGATTTCAGTACGATGTTCAGCTCAGAAACTTCACCGTCGGTCATGTTCGCAAACATGTTTTCCAGTTTGGATTTCTGCTGACGCGCCAGTTTAACTTCGCGGAACTTGCCTTGACGGTACAGCGCAACTTCACGCGCTTTCTTCTCGTCACGCACTACAGTCACTTCATCACCGGCAGCAGGAACGCTGGACAAGCCCAGGATCTCAACCGGAATAGAAGGACCTGCAGAGGTCACTTCGTGACCCAGTTCATCACGCATCGCACGCACGCGGCCGTATTCGAAGCCACACAGAACGATATCGCCTTTATTCAGCGTACCTTCCTGTACCAGCACGGTAGCAACCGGGCCACGACCTTTATCCAGGAAGGATTCGATAACTACGCCGCTGGCCATGCCGCTGCGTACCGCTTTCAGTTCGAGAACTTCAGAGCGCAGCAGGATAGCTTCCAGCAGTTCGTCGATACCGGTACCGGCTTTCGCAGATACGTGAACGAACTGTGCTTCGCCGCCCCACTCTTCCGGCATAACGCCGTACTGGGACAGTTCCTGTTTAACGCGGTCCGGATCGGCTTCCGGCTTGTCAATTTTGTTTACTGCAACGACCAAAGGTACCTTCGCTGCTTGCGCATGCTGGATAGCTTCGATGGTTTGCGGCATCACGCCGTCGTCGGCAGCAACTACCAGAACAACGATGTCTGTCGCCTGAGCACCACGAGCACGCATTGAAGTAAAGGCTGCGTGGCCTGGGGTATCCAGGAAGGTAATCATGCCGTTTTCGGTTTCTACGTGGTAAGCACCGATATGCTGGGTAATACCACCGGCCTCGCCTGCTGCCACCTTGGTGGAGCGGATGTAGTCCAGCAGAGAAGTTTTACCGTGGTCGACGTGGCCCATGATGGTCACAACTGGCGCACGTGGCTCAGCCGCAGCACCGGTATCACGGTCGCTCATCAGCGCTTCTTCCAGCTCGTTCTCACGACGCAGGATAACTTTGTGGCCCATCTCTTCGGCAACCAGCTGTGCGGTTTCCTGGTCGATGACCTGGTTGATGGTGGCCATTGCGCCCAGTTTCATCATCGCTTTGATGACCTGAGAGCCTTTAACCGCCATCTTGTTAGCCAGTTCGGCTACGGTGATGGTTTCGCCGATCACAACGTCACGGTTAACCACCTGAGCCGGCTTGTTGAAGCCCTGCTGCAGAGTACTTGGCTTACGCTTGCCTTTACCACCACGGGTCACGGCGCGCGCTTCTTCACGGTCTGCTTTAGACTCGGAAAGTTTGTTGCCTTTCTTCTGCTTGGTCGCTTTGCCGCCACGAGTGCGGGTGCGGCGTTCGCCTTCAACTTTAGCGTCGTTTTCGTCTTCGGCAGCACGGGCGTGCTGGGAAGTGGTTACATGATAATCGGCAGTTTCAACCGCTGCGCTGGCTTTCTCAGCAGCAGCCCATTCTTCGCCTTTCTCTTCGGCCATGCGGCGCGCTTCTTCCGCTACGCGTTTGGCGTCTTCTTCAACCTTGCGTCGTACTTCCTCTTCCGCTTTACGTTTCAGTTCAGCGGCTTCGGCTTCACGGCGTGCTTTTTCTGCCTGAGCTGGCTTGGTCATTTCGTCGGTATGTTGATTCGTCACTTTTTCTTTTTCCGCTGAATTACGCTTAGCAATCTCCGCGGCCTCACGTTTGGCTTGCTCTTCGGCTGCGCGCTTTGCTTCTGCTTCGCGTTTCGCCAGCTCTTCTGCTGCGCGCTGTGCCTGCTCTTCCGCTTCACGCTGTGCCTGCTCTGCCGCTTCAGCCTGTTGGGCTTCTGGCGTATCGCGATTTACATAAGTGCGTTTCTTGCGGACCTCGATTTGCACCGATTTACTTTTACCGCCGGTGCTCGGAATATTCAAGGTGCTGCGCGTTTTGCGCTGCAACGTGAGCTTACCCGGCGCGCTACCGTGTTCACGGTTCAGGTGCGCCAGTAAGGCTTCTTTCTCATGTTGGGTTACAGAGTCTGTCTCAGACTTGTTAATCCCTGCATCAGCAAACTGCTGTACCAGGCGATCAACTGGAGTCTGAATCTCTGCTGCCAGTGATTTTACGGTTACATCTGTCGTCATGCTGTTCCTTCCTGCTACAGTTTATTACGCGTTGTCGCCAAACCAACAGATATTACGTGCGGCCATAATCAGCTCGCCGGCTTGCTCATCGCTAAGCCCTTCAATATCAGCCAGATCGTCAACACCCTGCTCGGCAAGATCTTCCAGCGTACAAACCCCACGCGCGGCCAGTTTAAAGGCCATGCTGCGCTCAAGACCCGGCAGGTTGAGCAAATCGTCAGCAGGTTTTTGGTCGCCCAGGCTTTCTTCTTGTGCCAGGGCCAGCGTGGTCAATGCAGCTTTGGCGCGATCGCGCAACGCTTCAACCATATCTTCATCCAGACCGTCGATTTCCAGCAACTCTTTGATTGGCACGTAAGCCAACTCTTCCAGAGTAGAGAAGCCTTCTTCAACCAGTACGGTGGCGAAATCTTCGTCAATATCAAGATGTTTGGTGAAGGTATCAATGGCGGCATGAGCTTCGGCCTGGTGCTTGGCCTGCAGATCGTCCGCCGTCATCACGTTCAGTTCCCAACGGTCATCGTCACGATGCTGTTTTAACAACTGGGATGCCAAACGCACGTTTTGGCCATTACGGCCGATCGCCTGTGCCAGATTGCTGGCTTCAACGGCGATATCCATAGTGCAATTATCTTCATCAACCACGATTGAGGCAACGTCTGCCGGCGCCATGGCGTTGATGACGAACTGCGCAGGGTTATCATCCCACAGGATGATGTCGATACGTTCACCGCCGAGCTCGCTCGAAACAGCCTGAACGCGCGCACCGCGCATACCTACGCAAGCGCCGACCGGGTCGATGCGTTTGTCGTTGGTTTTCACTGCAATTTTTGCACGGGAGCCAGGATCGCGGGCTGCCGCTTTAATTTCGATCACTTCTTCGCCGATTTCCGGTACTTCGATGCGGAACAGTTCTTTCAGCATCTCAGCGCTGGAGCGGCTGACGAACAGCTGCGCGCCACGGGCTTCAGGACGAACGGCGTACAGGATACCGCGGATACGGTCGCCCGGACGGAAGTTTTCGCGTGGCAGCATGTCTTCACGGCCAATGACCGCTTCAGCGTTGCTACCCAGATCCAGCGCAATGCTGTCACGGTTAACTTTCTTCACCACGCCGGTGACGATTTCACCTTCGTGCTGGCGGAAGGCGTCAACAACCATAGCGCGTTCGGCTTCACGTACTTTCTGTACGATAACCTGTTTCGCGGTTTGAGTGGTGATACGGTCGAAGGTCACAGATTCAATCTGATCTTCGATGTAACCGCCCAGCTCAATACCTGGCTCTTCATACTGTGCAGCTTCCAGCGTGATTTCACGCGTTGGCTGAGTCACTTCATCTACAGCGACCCAACGGCGGAAGGTGTCGAAATCGCCAGTTTTGCGGTCAATGCTGACGCGAACTTCGATTTCCTGCTCGTATTTTTTCTTGGTGGCGGTGGCTAATGCGGTTTCCAGCGCTTCGAAAATCTTCTCACGCGGAAGGGATTTTTCATTGGAAACAGCTTCAACAACAGCCAGAATCTCTTTATTCATCCTAGTTGCCTCATCCAAACTTTAAAAGTGGGGTACCAGGTTCGCTTTCTGGATATTGCTCAGCGCGAACACTTCATCTTTCCCTTCCACAGCAACCGTGATCATCTCGCCATCGACAGACTTGATAATGCCCTGCCATTTGCGACGGTTCTGTACGGCCATGCGCAAGACCAGGCTGACTTCGTCACCGAGGAAACGAGTATAGTGCTCGGCGGTGAACATCGGGCGATCAAGGCCAGGAGAGGAGACTTCCAAGTTGTAAGCGACTGTGATTGGCTCTTCAACGTCCAATACAGCGCTGACCTGGTGGCTGACATCAGCACAATCGTCAACATTGATGCCGTTTTCACTATCAATATAGATACGGAGCGTCGATTGGCGCGCACGAATAAATTCGATGCCTACAAGTTCAAAGCCCAACGCTTCTACCGGTGCCGAAAGCATCTCTGTTAATTTTTGCTCTAATGTGGACAAGCCCACCCCCAAGACATAAAAAAAGGGCCTAATAGCCCAGTGATTCTGTTGCCAAATAACAAAAAACCCCGAAAATTCGGGGCTTTATGCAACTGGACCCTGTTTGCCGCTAAGCGGCTTCGGTGCAACTTTCTAGCAAGTGTCATTTTCAAATGTTGATCGAGAAAAGCGGAATTCAATCGAAAAGTGTATTTGAAAATAAACACTTAAAGGAAAGTGGTTGCGGGGGCCGGATTTGAACCGACGACCTTCGGGTTATGAGCCCGACGAGCTACCAGGCTGCTCCACCCCGCGTCCGAAAACGTGGCAAATATTACGCCGATAATCGCAAAATAGCAAGTTATCTCTGGGATTTGGTACCGAGGATGGGACTCGAACCCACAAGCCCGTTAGGGCACTACCACCTCAAGGTAGCGTGTCTACCAATTCCACCACCTCGGTACTGATTCTTACTGCTAACGGCTGTTATTTATATCGAGGTAACAACAACCGTTTTCAAACTCTGTTACTGCTTGCGCTTACTGTGGGATATCGCTGCTCGGCTTGGTTGGTGCTGCCGGCGCGGTAGTCTGCTCAGATTTCACTGGCTGACCCAGGTTTTCCCACTCGCTGCCCTTCTTGGTCTGGTTGGTGCTCAGATTGCCAAGGATCAGACTGATGACGAAGAACAACGTCGCCAGCACAGCCGTCATGCGGGTCATGAAGTTGCCGGAACCACTCGAACCGAACAATGTGCCAGATGCACCTGCTCCGAATGAGGCTCCCATATCAGCGCCTTTACCTTGCTGCAGCATAATCAGAGCTACCAGCCCGATTGAGATCAGCAGGAAAATTACCAGAAGAGCTTCGTACATAGTTGTACCCGTATCCTTGCGGCTTCACCGCGTGCCAAATGCTTCACACCCCATAGGCTTCTTTTCTATCAAGAAGTCGCAGGCGTTATATCAAACTGCCCACTGAAGCGGGTGTGAATACTAACCAAAGGTGCCAAACCACGCAAGGGCAATTTGCAGCCACCGGCGCGTTTGCGGAAAAAAACACCAATAAAATTCGCAGGCTGTGATTTTAGGGGGCAACTGCCGCCCCCGAACTCATCAATGGCCAATTAACCAGCGGATTTCACCGCATCGGCGATGCGATGTGCCAACGCCGTCACCTGCTGCTCATCTTCACCTTCCACCATCACGCGGATCAGCGGTTCGGTACCGGATTTGCGCAGCAGAACGCGGCCGCGACCGGCCAATTCCACCTCAACCTGCTCGGTGATTTTGCGCACTTCTTCGGATTCCAGCGGGTTATGCTCGCCGGCAAAGCGCACGTTAACCAGAATTTGCGGCAACAATTTCATGCCGCTGCACAGGTCGTGCAGGCTCATACTGTTACGAACAATCGCAGTCAGCACCTGCAGGCCAGCAACGATACCGTCACCCGTGGTGGTTTTGTCCAGCAGGATCACGTGGCCGGAGTTTTCCGCACCGATACGCCACCCCAGTTCCTGCAGCTTCTCCAGTACATAGCGGTCGCCGACTTTCGCACGTGCAAATGGGATACCCAACTGCTTGAGCGCCAATTCCAGACCCATGTTGCTCATCAGCGTGCCAACCGCACCACCGCGCAACTGGCCCTGACGCAGCCCTTCACGAGCGATGATATACAGGATTTGGTCGCCATCGACCTTGTTGCCAAGGTGATCAACCATCATCACGCGGTCACCGTCACCGTCAAATGCCAGGCCGACATGGGCTTTTTCCTTCAGTACACGTTCCTGAAGTTGACGAACATCAGTCGCGCCACACTTTTCATTGATATTCATGCCGTCCGGCTCAACGCCGATGGCAATCACCGTGGCGCCCAACTCACGCAGCACGCTTGGCGCAATGTGATAGGTGGCACCGTTGGCGCAGTCCACCACGATTTTCAGGCCCTTCAGGCTCAGTTCACTCGGGAAGGTGCCCTTGCAGAATTCGATATAGCGGCCGGCAGCGTCGATGATTCGGCTGGCTTTACCCAGTTCTGAAGATTCCACACAGGTCAGCGGTTTTTCCATTTCGGCTTCAATGGCTTCTTCAACATGGTCCGGCAGCTTGGCCCCGTCAATAGAGAAGAACTTGATGCCGTTGTCGTAAAATGGGTTATGTGATGCCGAGATCACAATACCGGCTTCAGCACGGAAGGTACGCGTCAAATACGCGACCGCCGGCGTCGGCATTGGGCCGGTAAACGAGGCTGACAGCCCCGCAGCGGCCAACCCGGCTTCCAACGCTGACTCCAGCATGTAGCCGGAGATACGGGTATCTTTACCGATAATGATTTTACGAGAACCGTGACGTGCCAGTACCTTACCCGCCGCCCAGCCAAGTTTCAGAACGAATTCTGGGGTAATAGGACTATCACCGACCTTGCCACGAATGCCGTCGGTACCAAAATATTTGCGCTCGCTCATGTCTCTATCATCCCTTAGCTGAAAGTGTTGCCTCGACGACACGCATCGCCTCGACGGTTTCTTTAACGTCATGCACTCTGACAATCTGTGCGCCCTGCATGGCGGCGATCACCGCACAGGCCACGCTGCCGATAACCCGCTGATCGGGGGGCACGTTCAGCAGTTGTCCAATCATCGACTTACGCGACATCCCCACCAACAACGGCAGGCCGAAGTGATGAAACTCTGACAATCTGGCCAGAAGCTGATAATTGTGCGCTAAATTCTTACCGAAACCGAATCCTGGGTCGAGCAGCAATTTCTGATTTGTAATCCCGGCGGCATTACAGCGTTCAATATGTCGCTGGAAAAAGGCGTTAACATCACCAATAAGGTCATCATAGTGCGGCGCCTGCTGCATGGTGCGCGGTTCGCCCTGCATGTGCATCAGACACACCGGTAGCCCGCTTTCCGCGGCGGCAGCCAGTGCGCCGGGCTCCTGCAGCGAGCGAACGTCATTGATCAAATGCGCCCCGGCCTGAGCCGACTCGCGGATCACACCGGCTTTCGAGGTATCCACCGAAATAAAAACTTCAAAACGCCGGGCAATGGCTTCCACCACAGGCACTACGCGTGCGATCTCTTCGTCTTCACTAACCTCTGCCGCTCCCGGTCTGGTCGACTCGCCACCCACATCAATCATGGTCGCACCGGCCGAAATCAGTGCATGGGCATGCAATAACGCCTGATTTAGAGTGTTGTGCTGGCCGCCGTCAGAAAAAGAATCCGGGGTTACGTTGAGGATCCCCATCACCCGCGGATGGGAAAGATCGAAAGTCGTGTCTCGCACGGTTAACTGCATTACTAATCCACCTTACTGTTGCCTGGTTCACTGCCCGCCGGACAATAAAAAACCCCGGCATGCCGGGGTTCGATGTTATTACACAGCTAAAGTTACTTGTCTAGCTGTTCAGACATGGTATTGCCTGGGTTTGGCGTACGCGGCTCATCTACCGGCGTAGGGGCTTTCGGCGTGCCACCATTGTCGGAGTTGCTGCCTTTGCTCGCATCGTCCCAACCCGCTGGCGGACGCACGTCTTTGCGGTTCATCAGATCGTCGATCTGAGGCGCATCGATGGTTTCATACTTCATCAGTGCATCCTTCATTGAATGCAGGATGTCCATGTTTTCCATCAGCAACGCACGCGCACGGATGTAGTTGCGTTCGATCAGGGATTTAACTTCCTGGTCGATGATGCGCGCGGTTTCGTCCGACATGTGTTTCGCCTTGGCCACGGAACGGCCCAGGAACACTTCGCCCTCTTCTTCCGCATACAGCAATGGCCCCAGCTTCTCGGAGAAGCCCCATTGGGTCACCATGTTGCGGGCAATAGAGGTCGCCACTTTAATGTCGTTCGACGCACCGGTAGAGACTTTCTCTGGCCCGTAGATAATCTCTTCAGCCAGACGACCACCGTACAGAGTAGAGATTTGGCTCTCCAGCTTCTGACGGCTGGCGCTGATTGCATCGCCTTCCGGCAGGAAGAAGGTGACACCCAACGCGCGGCCACGAGGAATAATGGTTACCTTGTGTACCGGATCGTGCTCAGGAACCAGACGGCCGATAATGGCGTGGCCTGCTTCGTGATACGCGGTCGACTCTTTCTGCGCTTCGGTCATCACCATGGAGCGACGTTCCGCACCCATCATGATCTTGTCTTTGGCTTTTTCGAACTCAACCATAGACACAACGCGTTTGTTGCCACGGGCAGCAAACAGTGCCGCTTCGTTGACCAGGTTAGCCAGGTCAGCACCGGAGAAGCCCGGTGTACCACGTGCCAATACTGAAGCATCAACATCCGGCGCCAAAGGCACGCGACGGGAGTGCACTTTCAGGATCTGCTCACGACCACGTACGTCTGGCAGACCGACAACAACCTGACGGTCGAAACGGCCTGGACGCAGCAATGCCGGGTCAAGCACGTCCGGACGGTTGGTCGCAGCGATAACGATAATGCCTTCGTTGCCTTCAAAGCCGTCCATCTCAACCAGCATCTGGTTCAGCGTTTGCTCACGTTCATCGTGACCGCCACCCAGACCGGCGCCACGCTGGCGACCGACGGCGTCGATTTCATCGATAAAGATGATGCACGGTGCCGCTTTCTTGGCCTGTTCGAACATGTCACGCACACGAGAAGCACCAACACCCACGAACATTTCCACGAAGTCGGAACCGGAAATGGTGAAGAACGGCACTTTTGCCTCGCCGGCGATAGCTTTCGCCAACAGCGTTTTACCGGTCCCTGGAGGGCCAACCATCAGCACGCCTTTAGGGATCTTGCCGCCCAACTTCTGGAAACGGCTCGGCTCACGCAGGTATTCCACCAGTTCGCTTACTTCTTCTTTTGCTTCGTCGCAACCAGCAACGTCGGCAAAAGTGGTTTTGATCTGGTCTTCCGTCAGCATGCGGGCCTTGCTCTTGCCGAAGGACATCGCGCCCTTGCCGCCGCCGCCCTGCATTTGCCGCATAAAGAAGATCCAAACCCCGATCAGCAACAGCATTGGGAACCACGAAATAAAGATAGAAGCCAGCAAGCTCGGCTCTTCAGGCGGTTCACCAACAACTTTCACATTCTTGGTTAACAACGTATCCAGCAATTTCGGATCGTTGACAGGGATGTAGGTCGTGTATTTGTTACTGTCTTTCTTGGTAACGTTAATTTCACGTCCGTTGATTCGCGCTTCGCGAACCTGGTCCTGGGTCAGCTCGGACATGAAGGTAGAGTAATCCACCCTACGGCCATTCGACTCGCTGGGCCCAAAGCTCTGGAATACAGACATCAACACTACCGCGATGACTAACCAGAGAATTAGGTTTTTCGCCATGTCACTCAAGGGATTAACCTCATATTACAACTGTGTTAACAAACAGCGTTAGGGTACTACAGCTTGCGCCCTGTCGCTACAATGTACACTTCGCGCGAACGTGCGCGGGAAGCGTCTGGCTTACGAATCTTAACCTTCGTAAACAGGGAGCGAATTTCCCGTAGGTACTCGTCAAAACCATCTCCCTGGAACACCTTCACCAGGAAACTTCCGCCTGGTGCGAGTACATCACGACACATTCCCAGTGCTAATTCCACCAGGTACATCGATCTTGGAATATCGACGGCCGGAGTGCCACTCATATTCGGGGCCATGTCAGACATAACCACCTGAACCTTGCTTTCACCTACACGTTCCAACAGAGCCTTGAGCACCAGTTCATCACGAAAATCGCCCTGAAGGAAATCGACGCCAACGATAGGATCCATTGGCAAAATATCACAGGCGATGATGCGGCCGGAACCGCCGATCTGGGTCACGACATATTGCGACCAACCACCCGGTGCCGCACCTAAGTCCACTACGGTCATGCCGGGTTTAAACAGTTTGTCACTCTGCTGTATTTCATCAAGTTTAAACCAGGCGCGCGAACGCAGCCCTTTTTTCTGCGCCTGTTGAACATATTTATCGCTAAAGTGTTCTTGTAACCAGCGACTGGAGCTAGCAGAACGCTTTTTATTAGCCATCTCGTTTTCCAACTATCATAAAAAGAGTCTTAATGTCAGGTTCGCAGCTCACGTAGACTCACACCGGTGAAGACCGATTTGGTGATATACATGAGATGGCGGTAGAATGTACCGTTTTCAATCCCAACTTAAGCAAAAAAGACAATGAATCTGAATAATAAACAAAAACAGCACCTGAAAGGCCTGGCGCATCCGTTAAAACCGGTTGTCATGCTGGGTAATAACGGTCTCACCGAAGGGGTGCTGGCTGAAATTGAACAGGCTCTGGAGCATCATGAGCTGATCAAGGTAAAAATCGCTGCTGAAGATCGCGAAACCAAAACCCTGATCGCCGACGCTATCGTGCGTGAAACGGGTGCCTGCAACGTGCAAGTCATCGGCAGTACGCTTATTCTTTACCGCCCTTCTAAAGAGCGCAAGATCAGTCTACCGCGTTAATAAGCATTGGGTTAACGAAAAGGTGCCATGCACCTGATTCAGATAAAAGGCCGCGTGCGGCCTTTTTCCTTTCTTTACAAAACCCTGGCGATTTTCTGAACGAATGCAGAGCGATCAGAGATAATCAACCTTCAAGATCTCATAATCGACATCGCCACCCGGGGTTTTTATCACTACCACGTCATCAACTTCTTTACCGATCAAACCGCGAGCCATCGGCGAATTCACCGAAATCAGATTTTTCTTGAAATCGGCCTCGTCGTCGCCAACGATGCGGTAGGTCACTTCTTCTTCGCTATCGAGGTTCATCACCGATACGGTGGAGCCAAAAATCACGCGGCCATTGTTTGGCATCTTGGTGATATCGATCACCTGCGCGTTGGACAACTTGGCTTCAATTTCCTGGATACGCCCTTCGCAGAAACCCTGCTGCTCGCGAGCCGCGTGGTACTCTGCGTTTTCTTTCAAATCGCCGTGTTCACGGGCGTCAGCGATATCCGCAATGATTTTCGGACGGCGCACGCCTTTCAAATATTCGAGTTCTTCGCGCAGTTTTTCAGCGCCAAACAAGGTCATCGGAATCTGTTTCATAAGCTAAATACCTCTAAATCTTTCCTGTTCAAATAACCGTCATCCTGACGTGTTCGAATGAAAAAACGGTGGCTATATGCCCCCCGCCTCCAGGCGACAAACAAAAGAAGCCTGACTCGGAACAGTTGCCCAAGTCAGGATCGATTTTGCATTTTGATACGCATTTTAGCCTAGAGTTCCTTGAGGGTCATCGTTTACTTTTTCCCTGAATGCACCGTAGTATGACGGCACGTTATCCAGCTGTTATCCCGAGATTATGCGTTTTTCACGAATTGTCAGTGCATTGGCTTGCGCATTTGTTCTAAATGCGAATGCGGCCCCGGTTGAAGATTACACACAATATTTGCCTGATGGGGCCAACCTTGCCCTGGTAGTTCAGAAGATCGGCGCAGACGCACCGACCATCGATTATCACTCTCAGCAAATGGCGTTGCCGGCCAGTACCCAGAAAGTGCTGACCGCGCTGGCTGCATTATTGCAGCTAGGCCCCGACTATCGCTTCACCACCACGCTGGAAAGCCAGGGTGATATCAGTGACGGCGTGCTACGCGGCAACCTGATTGCCCGCTTCAGCGGCGATCCGACCTTTAAGCGCCAGAGCCTGCGCAACATGGTGGCGATCCTGAAAAAGCAGGGTGTACGCCAGATCACCGGCGATGTGCTGGTCGATACTTCGGTATTCGCCAGCCATGACAAAGCCCCAGGCTGGCCGTGGAACGACCTGACCCAGTGCTTCAGCGCACCACCGGCGGCAGCGATAGTCGATCGCAACTGCTTCTCGGTTTCGCTGTACAGTGCACCAAAACCGGGTGATATGGCCTTTATTCGCGTAGCCTCGTACTACCCGGTCAATATGTTCAGCCAGGTGCGCACGCTGGCCAAAGGCTCCACAGACGCCCAATATTGCGAGCTGGATGTGGTGCCGGGCGAGTTGAATCGCTTTACCCTGACCGGCTGTCTGACCCAACGCAGCGATCCGCTGCCGCTGGCCTTCGCCATTCAGGATGGTGCCAGCTATGCCGGGGCGATTTTGAAAGATGAGCTGACGCAGGCCGGCATTCAGATCGACGGCCACCTGAAGCGTCAGACCCAACCTGGACTGAAGGGAACGGTGATCGCACAGGCTCAATCAGCGCCGCTGCACGAGTTGCTGAAGATCATGCTGAAGAAATCGGACAACATGATCGCCGATACCGTCTTCCGCACTATCGGTCATGAACGTTTTGGCGTACCGGGCACCTGGCGTGCCGGTGCCGATGCCGTGCGTCAGGTACTTCGTCAGAAAGCCGGTGTCGATTTGGGCAACAGCATCGTGGTGGACGGCTCAGGCCTGTCACGCCATAACCTGTTGGCCCCGGCAACCATGATGCAGGCGTTGCAGTACATCGCGCAGCATGACAGTGAGCTGAACTTTATTTCAATGCTGCCGCTGTCTGGCTATGACGGTACCTTACGTTACCGTGGTGGCCTGCATGAAGCCGGTGTCGACGGGAAGGTTTCCGCTAAAACCGGGGCGCTGCAAGGCGTGTACAACCTGGCCGGGTTTATCACTACCGCTAGCGGTCAACGTTTGGCATTCGTACAGTATCTGTCGGGTTATGCCGTACCGCCGGAAGATCAGAAACAGCGCCGCGCTCCACTGGTGCGTTTCGAAAGCCGTCTGTACCGGGATATTTATCAGAATAACTGAGGGTTACGATGAAACTGCTGATTGTTGAAGACGATGAGCTGCTGCAGCAAGGCCTGGCCCTGGCATTAGCTGGGGAGGGCTATGCCTGCGACTGCGCCGCTACGGCGGCGGAGGCCAATGCTCTGCTCCTCACCAGTCAGTACAGCATGATTATCCTCGATCTGGGCCTGCCTGACATGGACGGCGCCAGCCTGCTTCGGCAGTGGCGCCGTCAGCAAGTCGAGTTGCCGGTGCTGATCCTGACCGCTCGCGACGCGCTTGAAGACCGTGTTGATGGGCTGGATGCCGGTGCCGACGATTACCTGGTGAAACCCTTCGCGTTAGTTGAACTGCAGGCGCGAGTACGCGCGCTGATCCGTCGCTATCAGGGTCACAGTGACAATCTCATGCAGTTGGATGACCTCCAACTCAATCTCTCCAGCCAGCAGGTTTATGTTCAACAGCAGCCGGTGGAAGTCACCCCGAAAGAGTTCGCCATCCTGTCACGTCTGATGATGCGCGCCGGACAAACGGTCAATCGTGAGCTGCTGCAGCAGGATCTCTATACCTGGCAGGACGATTTGGGCTCCAACACGCTGGAAGTGCATATCCATAACCTGCGCCGCAAATTGGGTAAAGATCGCATCCGCACCGTTCGTGGTATCGGCTATCGCCTGGAGTCCTCATCATGATCAGCATGCGCCGTCGTCTGTTGTTGATGCTGGCGCTGATCCTTTTGGTCACCCAGCTTATCAGTGCCTTTTGGTTGTGGCATGAAAGCCAGGAGCAAATCAGCTTCCTGGTGGATGAAACCCTGTCGGCCAAGGTCCGCACCGAGCGTGTCGATACGGAAATCGCCGAAGCGATAGCCTCGTTGCTCGCCCCTTCACTGATCATGATGATCGTGACGCTGCTCGCCTCATTTTGGGCCATCAGCTGGATTATCCGCCCCCTCAATCAGTTGCAACAACGGCTGGAAAAGCGTTCTGCCGATAACCTGACGCCACTGCCGCTCAACAGCGACAGCCTCGAGATAATGGCAGTCACCACTACGCTCAACCAATTGTTCTCGCGGTTGGATAACACCATCCAGCAGGAACGGCTGTTTACTGCCGACGCCGCCCATGAGCTACGCACGCCTCTGGCAGGGATCCGCCTGCACCTGGAATTAATGGAAAAACAGGGGGTTCCACAAAGTGGGCCACTGATTAAGCGCATTGATCAACTGATGCACACCGTCGAACAATTGCTGATGCTTGCACGCGCCGGGCAAGATTTTGCCAGTGGCCATTATCAACGCTTCGATTGGGTGAGCGACGTGATCCAACCGCTGCGGGAAGAGCTCGAGGAGTTGGCCGCACAACGCGGGCAAAACTTGCAATGGCAGCTTCCGGCCGCTGCCCCGGTGCATGGTGACCCGGTACTGTTACGTCTGCTGCTGCGTAATCTGGTGGAAAATGCCCATAGGTATAGCCCTGAGGGCAGCAGGATCCAGGTAGAACTTTCTGCGCAGGAACACGGTTACCGACTACAGGTGATCGATGAAGGTCCGGGCGTCAAAGAGAAAATAGCGGGTGAACTCACTCAGGCCTTCCGCCGTATGGATCAACGCTATGGTGGCAGTGGGTTGGGATTGAATATCGTCACTCGCATTGTGCAGTTGCATCAGGGGCGTTTAACACTGGAAAACCGTCAGGATACCAGCGGGCTCAAGGCACAATGCTGGCTACCGGAAAACGTCCTGAAATAAAAAAAGGGCCCAGTGTTAACTGAGCCCCTCTGTTCACAAGATTACTTCTGGTAAACGATTTCGACGCCTTCGTCGTCCTCTTCATCCCAGTCGTCATCCCAGTCGTCATCCGCTTCAGCTTCCACCTCAGCGATCTGTTCACGGTGGTAATCATCCCACATGAACTCGACTTTCTCCGGCGCGCTTTCTTCAATGGCCATGGCTTTCGGTTGGGTATTGATAAACTTCATCACGTCCCAGCACAGCGCGTTGACGCCTTCGCGATTAACGGCGGAGATCATGTAGTACTTGCCTTCCCAGCCCATGCCCTCTGCAATCGCCTTGGCACGTTCGGCAGCTTCTTCTTCACCAATCACATCAATCTTGTTGAAAACCAGCCAGCGTGGCTTCTGCGACAGATTTTCGCTGTACTGATTCAACTCGTTGATGATGACTTTGGCATTTTCTACCGGATCAGATTCATCGATCGGGGCGATATCCACCAGGTGCAACAGCACGCGGCAACGCTCCAGATGCTTCAGGAAGCGAATACCCAGGCCTGCGCCGTCGGAGGCACCTTCGATCAGCCCCGGGATATCGGCAACCACGAAGCTTTGCTCGTGATCCATACGTACCACACCCAGGCTTGGCACCAGAGTGGTAAACGGATAGTCAGCGACTTTCGGCTTGGCAGCAGACACTGCGCGGATAAAGGTCGACTTGCCGGCGTTCGGCAGGCCTAACATACCCACATCCGCCAGCAGCAACAGCTCCAGCAAGAGGTCACGGGCTTCACCGGCGGTGCCCAGAGTTTTCTGGCGCGGAGCACGGTTAACGGATGATTTAAAACGGGTGTTGCCCAAACCGTGCCAACCGCCCTTCGCCACCATCAGACGCTGCTCATGACGGGTCATGTCGCCGAGGATCTCGCCGGTGCCCTGATCCTGCACGCGGGTACCGACCGGAACCTTGATGGTAATATCTTTGCCACGCTTACCGGTACAGTCACGGCTCTGACCGTTCTGGCCACGTTCGGCGCGGAAAGATTTCTCAAAGCGGTAGTCGATCAGCGTGTTGAGGTTTTCGTCCGCCAACAGATAGACGTCGCCGCCATCGCCGCCGTCACCACCATCAGGCCCGCCGTTCGGGATATATTTTTCGCGACGGAAGCTGACGCAACCATTACCACCGTCACCTGCAACGACCAAGATCGCTGCTTCATCTACAAACTTCATTTACCGTCTCCGTAAATCATTCACCGGGCTGCTTCAAAGGAGCAACCAGGCGGGGTTCTGCCCGTCGCGGCCACCAACGGTGACCAATTGCGGAAAACATGGCGCCCGCTACCACCACGAAAGCACCGACATAGCCGACAACATTTAAGGTCGGGGCGGCGAATACGTGTGGCCAGGCCAGCGCCAATAAATCTGAAAAAAGCAGGGTAAACAGCGGTGTCAGCGTCACTAACGCACTCACCTGTGCCGCCTGCCAGCGCGCCATTGCTTCAGCCAGCGCACCATAACCAATCAGCGTGTTGGCACCACAGAACAGCAAACAGGCCAATTGCCAGCCGCTGAGCTGAAAAATCCCCTCCGGCCTGGCCAGAGGAAATAACGCCACTGCACATAAAGTGTACAACATTACCAGTATTTGCGGCGAGGCCAATCGACGCAGCAACACTTTCTGCGCAACGCCATAAGTGACCCAGACCATTGCCGCACACACACCCAGCAACACCCCAAGGGTGTAATCTGTCAGGCGGGTGAAAATCTCAACCAGGCTGACGTTGAAAAACAACAGCAACCCGCAGATCAGCATCAGCGCGCCAATCACCTGAGTGATACGCATCCGCTCTTTTAAAATCAGCACGCTGGCAAACATCATGCCGACCGGCGATAACTGGCCGATCACCTGTGATGCTGTCGGGCTGAGATACTGCAGCGAAGAGCTGAAGAAAATAAAATTCCCCAGCAGGCCTGCGGTGGCGATGACCAGCATCAACAACCAGCGCGGTTGACGGAACAGGGTCACCGGCGGCAACTTGCCGCGCACGGCCAAAATAAGCCCCAACCCAAGTGCAGCCATGGTAAATCGATACCAAACGATGGTAAACGGATCCATCACTACCAGCACTTCTTTCATCGCAATCGGCAATGCACCCCAGCAAACTGCCGTAGTCACCGCCAGAGAAATGCCAATTCCGACCTGCTGTTTTGTTTCCATCTTACCTTTGCCAGCGCTGACGGGCCGATGCATAAGCAGCCCATAAATGTAAAAAGCCCCGCAACGAATTGCGGGGCTTACATCTATTTAGTAAGGCTCGAAAAATTATTCAGCTTCGATGCTGATAAATTTACGATTGCTCGGGCCTTTAACTTCGAATTTGACTTTACCGTCTTTCAAAGCAAACAGAGTGTGGTCTTTGCCGCAACCCACGTTGGTACCAGCGTGGAATTTAGTGCCGCGCTGACGAACGATGATGCTGCCTGCCAGTACTGCTTCGCCGCCAAAGCGTTTTACGCCCAGACGTTTAGCTTCTGAATCGCGACCGTTACGAGTCGAGCCGCCAGCCTTTTTGTGTGCCATTAATCTGCTCCCCTAACTTAAGCGCTGATGCCGGTGATTTTAACGTCAGTGAACCACTGACGGTGGCCCTGCTGCTTACGATGGTGCTTACGACGACGAAACTTAACGATCTTAATTTTCTCGCCACGACCGTGAGCAACGACTTCAGCTTTGATCTTACCGCCATCGACGTAAGGAACGCCGATTTTGATATCTTCGCCATTAGCGATCATCAGAATCTGGTCAAACTCAACTGCTTCACCAGTTGCGATGTCCAGCTTTTCCAAGCGAATGGTTTGACCTTCGCTTACTCGGTGTTGTTTACCACCACTTTGGAAAACCGCGTACATATAAAACTCCGCTTTCCGCGTGCCCAACTGTTTAGTACAGAGCGCGCTATAAATATTCACAATAGGGCGCGAATTCTACGCAATAATCCAGCGTATGACAAGAGCAGAATAAGACCAGAAGCAGAAAAAAGAAGAAAAAAAGCACAGTTTCTTTCATGGCGTTTATCTGAGCCGTTTTTCAAGTACAATCAGGGGGACAGTTACCGCCATGTACCGATGTGAGCAGCGATCTCAACGCGGTGAAGAGAAACACAGCTGAAAAAAATACAATGAACCTAGAGCAAATTACCGAGTTAACCGCGCAAGATATGGCGGCCGTGAACGCAACAATTCTCGAACAGCTGAATTCCGATGTCACGCTCATCAATCAGCTTGGCTATTACATTATCAGTGGTGGCGGTAAACGCATCCGCCCGATGATCGCCGTTCTGGCGGCGCGGGCGCTGCATTATCAGGGTGATAAACACATTACCGTTGCCGCGCTGATCGAATTCATTCACACCGCTACCCTACTGCATGATGACGTGGTGGATGAATCAGATATGCGCCGCGGCAAGGCCACCGCCAATGCCGCCTTCGGCAATGCCGCCAGCGTCCTGGTCGGCGACTTCATCTATACGCGTGCTTTCCAGATGATGACCAGTCTGGAATCGCTGCGCGTGCTGGCACTGATGTCTGAGGCGGTCAATGTGATTGCCGAAGGTGAAGTTCTGCAGTTAATGAACGTCAACGATCCGGACATTACCGAAGAAAGCTACATGCGGGTTATCTACAGTAAAACCGCACGTCTGTTTGAAGCGGCGGCGCAGTCTTCGGCGATCCTGTCAGACGCAAGCGTTGCAGAAGAAAAAGCACTGCAGGATTACGGTCGCTATCTCGGCACCGCTTTCCAGTTGATCGACGATCTGCTCGATTACAGCGCCGACGGCAGTACCCTGGGTAAAAATACCGGTGACGATCTCAATGAAGGGAAGCCGACATTACCGCTACTACACGCCATGCATAACAGCGAAGGCGAGCAGAAAGCCATGATCCGCGGGGCGATTGAACAGGGTAACGGCCGCCATCTGCTGGAACCGGTGTTGCAAGCCATGCAGCAATGCGGCTCGCTGGAATATACCCGTCAACGGGCTGAGGAAGAGGCTGACAAGGCCATTGCCGCGTTGCAGGTTTTGCCGGAATCGCCACATCGCTCCGCGCTGGAAGGATTGGCGCACCTTGCGGTCCAACGCGATTTTTAAGAAACCATAAGCCTATTATTGTTTCCACAGACCCGCACTGCGGGTCTGATCATTTCTCTGCTGAAATACGCGCCAGCAAGCTACCGATCCCTTCCCGCACCAGGAACGCCAATACCTTCTCACGCTCACTCTCTGTCAGGTGGTAGTAGTACTCAATCCACACGGCCAGCGGATCCTTGCGTTCTGCCTGATAGCTCGCAGGTTCTTCTTTTAATACCAGTAAATTACGCGTGCCCGCAGGCAAGCTGTCAATATGGTATTCCAGCGCTTTCCCCTGCACACCTTTACGCCGACGGCTGATCCAGCCTTCACGACGTGCCATCAAATTTATTCCCTGTGGTGAGGAGGGTAATCCTGCCACGCCTGTCAATTCCTTGGCGGCAAACCACTCTTTTTTCATAGCCATGTTCTCTGGGCAAAGTCGGCAAATATCTTTTTTTGGGAAATTTATGGGATATTTTTTAAGAAATTTAGTGGTATCCTAGTTTCCGTATAAGCGCTTCATGTTGTTCAAACGATTAATCTTGACCTGTTAGTTATACCACTAACAGAACTTTCGCTAATCAAAAAAGGAATGCAAACATGAACTCAAGGAACAAGGACTGGCATCCGGCGGATATCATTGCGGCTTTACGTAAGAAGGGAACAACACTGGCGGCGGTTTCGCGCAAAGCGGGGCTTAGCTCGTCAACGCTGGCGAACGCGCTGTCGCGCCCCTGGCCAAAAGGGGAATGGTTAATTGCCGAGGCACTTAATATCCATCCTGCGGAGATCTGGCCAAGCCGTTATTTCGACCCCTATACCCATAACCTGCTGGATCGAAAAGCCCGCATCCGCACATAGCTACAGGCATAAAAAAACCGCCGGTACGCTGTCCGGCGGCCTATGCATACTCATGCACCACTGAATGATCAGTTATTGATAAACTTTTCGCCCAGTTCGATATCTTTGTGCAGAACATCCAGCATATCTTCCAGCGCTTTCTGCTCGAATGCGCTCAGAGTACCGATGTCTTTGCGTTCTTCAACGCCGTTCTTACCCAGCACCAGAGGCTGTGCGAAGAAGCGGGCATATTTGCCATCGCCTTCCACATAAGCACACTCCACCACGCCTTTTTCGCCCTGCAGCGCACGAACCAGAGACAAGCCGAAACGCGCCGCCGCCTGGCCCATTGACAGAGTTGCAGACCCGCCACCGGCTTTAGCTTCAACCACTTCGGTCCCCGCATTCTGAATGCGCTTGGTCAGATCAGCGACTTCCTGGTCAGTGAAGCTTACGCCCGGGATCTGTGACAGCAGCGGCAAGATAGTCACGCCAGAGTGGCCACCGATAACCGGTACGTTCAACTCTTCCGGCTGCTTGCCTTTCAGCTCGGCCACGAAGGTGTTGGAACGGATAATGTCCAGCGAGGTCACGCCAAACAGTTTGTTTTTGTCATACACGCCGGCTTTCTTCAGCACTTCTGCTGCGATAGCCACGGTGGTGTTAACCGGGTTGGTAATAATGCCGATGCAGGCTTTCGGGCAGGTTGTTGCCACTTGCTGGATCAGATTACGCACAATGCCCGCGTTCACGTTGAACAGGTCTGAACGATCCATGCCAGGCTTACGTGCAACACCGGCAGAGATCAGTACCACGTCTGCACCGTGCAGAGCTGGAGTAGCGTCTTCGCCACTGAAGCCTTTGATTTTAACTGCGGTTGGGATGTGGCTTAAGTCGACGGCAACGCCTGGGGTAACGGGGGCAATGTCGTAGAGAGAGAGTTCAGAACCTGAAGGAAGCTGGGTTTTGAGTAGAAGGGCGAGGGCCTGGCCGATACCGCCAGCAGCACCGAGAACTGCAACTTTCATCCTATACTCCTTTATTATCTTAAATATATAAAGCGCCGTGAATATGTTGGGTACGGACCTTAAATTATTACACCTTTAAAAACAATCTCTTAACAGTCCGTTTGAGAGCTGGTGCAATAAAGCGGCCGATATCGAGCGCATATCTTAGATTAAATCGCTTACTCATGAAGGGCATAGCGCACACTAATCAAAAATACTGCGAGGTTATTCACGAGCAAGTTAACCGGCGGTTACATTACACCCTTACATAACATCAGAACAACATCATTTTAATAACATTTTCTTTACCACCACGGACGGATCCTTCGGTCATGGAAAGGGCATATTCATGGGATACAGATTTTGTTAAAATGTCGCCCTTTCCCCATTGTCCGGCCATTATTATTTTTTCCGGACGTCCTTTTATTGCATAAAAATTCATTTATATGCATAATAATCACTTCTATTGTCAACATTCCACGGTGCAAAATGCGTAATCCCGCAAAGCAGGAAGATCTGATCAAAGCGTTTAAAGCGTTATTGAAAGAAGAAAAATTCAGTTCTCAAGGCGAGATCGTTTTGGCGCTGCAAGAAGAAGGCTTCGAAAACATCAACCAATCCAAAGTATCGCGCATGCTGACCAAGTTCGGCGCGGTGCGGACGCGTAATGCCAAAATGGAAATGGTGTATTGCCTTCCAGCCGAGCTCGGCGTGCCTACCACGACCAGCCCGCTGAAGAACCTGGTGCTGGACGTCGATCATAACGATGCCGTAGTGGTGATCCACACCAGCCCCGGCGCCGCGCAGTTAATTGCCCGCCTGCTGGACTCGCTGGGTAAATCAGAAGGTATTCTCGGCACCATCGCCGGTGACGACACTATTTTCGTTACCCCGGCCAGCAGCTTTAGCGCTCGTCAATTATACGAAGCCATCCTGTCGCTGTTCGAACAAGAGTTATGATGCAGTGCGCTAACAAAATGCGGCTACCGGTCGCGTTTTGTTAGCGCTTCTTTAACCCTATCCTTACCCTTCCCTCATTCCTTGCCACGTTTAAAACCAGAATCTCGTCGTGCTGCAGCACATTTCAATGACATTGGTCCGTAACCAGTGATAGCTACTGTGATCTTCCGCACTTTTGGTCAAAAGCACTTACCTTATTGAAATTACATAAATTTAACATTGAAAGATCGTTTTATAAGCGTTTTTTATTCCATCTGGTTATTAAAAATAAGGAACGCCATAATAAAGTTTCACAAGGAACTGTTAGCTAACTATTAATTTTTAGCGTTACTAGATGTATACTCATTTCCGTGACGTAAATCACAGTTCATCGGAACTGATAAAAGAATACGAAAAGGTGAGAACATGAAAATTAAAGCTACCATCGCAACCATGAGCGTTCTATCCATGCTTTCTTTCGGCGCATTTGCAGCACAATCTGTTGATGCAAATCAGGCTGCAAATATGCAGTCTGCAGGCACTATCACCGTCAGCGGTGTTGCCGGGGCACCTTCAGACATCCGTCAGGCACTGTCTGAAAAAGCCGATGCCAAAGGGGCAACCGCTTACCGTGTGATTGAAGCGCGCAACGAAGGCAACTTCCACGCTACCGCAGAAATTTACAAATAAGTACAAGGCGTTACCCGGCAACGGGCAATAAAACTCTGGAACCCAGTACCCCGATAACGGCCTTCAAGTATAAAAACGCTGAAAAAGCCCTTCCAGGCGGTTATCACAACAGGACTTAATATCATGAGCATGAAAACTACCCTCGCCGCACTTAGCCTGCTGTCAGTCGTTTCCTTCGGGGCTTCTGCCGCTACGTTAATCACTAACGACCAGGCGACCAATCTTCAGTCTGTCGGTACCATTACCGCCAGCGGCATTACCGGCGCACCTTCCGATATTCGTCAGGCGCTGTCTGACAAGGCCGACAAACAAGGTGCTAAAGCCTACCGCGTGATCGAAGCCTACGAAAATGGCAACTGGCACGCGACTGCCGAAATCTACAAATAACAATTCAGAGGGCGTGCTTACCGAACTGATTACCCTCGTCACTGCCACTGCCGAGTTCTGTCGTAAGCATTGATTCTCTGAAGAAATTCGTCGTCCTATCCGACGGACCCCGTTGCCCTCGCTCGCGAGGGCTTTTTTATGGGTGTAAAAAAGGGCCGTTACCGGCCCTTGGATTGCTGACAAAGCAGGAAATCAATAGGTGGCTTTTGGCTCCGGCTTATTGGCCAACGCCTCCAGCAGCCGATCGTGAATCCCCCCAAAGCCGCCGTTACTCATCACCAGAATATGGTCGCCCGGCAGGGCTGTTTTCACAATCATGTCCACCAGCGTATCCAGATCGGCGCTCCAGTGAGCCGGCTGTACGCAGGCTTCCGCCACTTCCGCTACCTGCCAGGGGATATGGTGCGGCTGGAACAGGAAGACTTCATCGGCACGCCCCAGCGACGGAGCCAGATCGTTCTTGCTGATGCCCATTTTCATGGTGTTGGAGCGTGGTTCGAGCACCGCCAGAATGCGGGCTGTGCCGCCCACCTTGCTACGCAACGCGGCCAGGGTCGCCAGAATTGCCGTTGGATGATGGGCAAAATCGTCATATACCGTCACGCCATTGGCTTCACCACGCAACTCCAGACGACGGCGGGCATTGATAAAGTCGCCGAGCGCGCGACAGGCATCCTCAGGCAACACGCCAACATGACGCGTGGCGGCAATGGCCATCAAACCGTTATGCATGTTGTGTTCACCGACCAGCGCCCACTTGACTTCGCCCACCTGCTCACCATTAAGGAATACCGCATAATGGCTGGCGTCCGGCGTCAGCTTCTGTGCACGCCATGCGCCTTCTTCCCCAACCAGCTCCTGCTCACTCCAGCAGCCCATCGCCATCACCTGTTTCAGGTGGCTGTCGTTGTCAGGCAAAATAATTTTGCCCTTGCCGGGCACCAAACGCACCAGATGGTGGAACTGTTTCTGGATCGCTTTCAGATCGTCGAAGATGTCGGCGTGATCAAACTCCAGATTATTCAGGATCAGCGTACGCGGGCTGTAATGCACAAACTTGGAACGCTTGTCGAAGAACGCGCAGTCATATTCATCGGCTTCGATGACAAAGAACGGGCTGCCACCCAGGCGGGCAGAAACGTCAAAGTTGCCCGGCACGCCACCGATAACAAAACCCGGTTGGTAGCCGCAGGCTTCCAGGATCCAGGTTGCCATGCCGGCGGTGGTGGTCTTGCCGTGGGTCCCGGCAACGGCCAGTACCCAGCGATCGCGCAGCACATAATCATGCAGCCACTGTGGGCCGGAAACGTAAGGGATACCCTGCTCCAGTACTGCTTCAACACACGGGTTACCGCGCGTCATGGCGTTACCGATGATCACCAGATCCGGCGCGGGATCCAATTGAGCCGGATCGTAACCCTGGATCAGTTCGATCCCTTCTTTCTCCAACAGCGTGCTCATCGGCGGATAGACATTAGCGTCAGAGCCGGTCACCTCATGCCCTAGCGAACGAGCCAGCACCGCCAGCCCGCCCATAAAGGTGCCACAGATCCCAAGAATGTGAATGCGCATAGTTTTCTCATAGAGTACGTCGAATGTTGGCACATTCTAACGCTCAGAATCGTCCAGAAGAAATGGATTTGCCTATGAATAGCGTTCATCTTTGGGCTACACTGCTCGCGAATACGTTGGCGGTTTGTTAACAAACCGCTACCCATCCGTAGATTCAGGGATTGTGTCATGAAAACGTTAGGCGAATTTATCGTCGAGAAACAGCACGACTTCTCTCACGCCACCGGCGAGCTGACAGCGTTACTTTCTGCAATTAAACTGGGCGCCAAAATCATCCACCGCGATATCAACAAAGCGGGCCTGGTTGATATTCTCGGCACCAGCGGCGTTTCCAACGTACAGGGTGAAGTCCAGATGAAACTGGACCTGTATGCCAATGAAAAGCTGAAAGCGGCATTGAAAGCACGTGGTGAAGTTGCGGGTATCGCTTCTGAAGAAGAAGATGAAATCGTGATATTCGACGGCGAGCGGGCTGAGAATGCCAAGTACGTGGTGCTGATGGATCCGTTGGATGGTTCGTCCAACATTGATGTCAACGTCTCGGTCGGTACGATTTTCTCTATCTATCGTCGCATTACCCCGGTCGGCATTCCTGTGACCGAAGAAGACTTCCTGCAGCCAGGCAGCGCTCAGGTCGCCGCCGGCTATGTAGTTTATGGTTCATCCACCATGCTGGTGTACACCACCGGTTATGGCGTGCATGCCTTTACCTACGATCCTTCTCTGGGTGTGTTCTGCCTTTCCCACGAGAAAGTCCGCTTCCCGGCTACCGGCAATATGTATTCCATCAACGAAGGTAACTACATCAAGTTCCCGCGCGGTGTGAAAAAATACATCAAATATTGTCAGGAACAGGACGAAGCCACTCAGCGCCCTTATACCTCACGCTACATCGGTTCGCTGGTTGCCGACTTCCACCGCAACCTGCTCAAAGGCGGCATCTATATTTATCCAAGCACCGCCAGCCACCCGCAAGGCAAGCTGCGCCTGCTGTATGAATGCAACCCGATGGCGTTCCTGGCGGAACAGGCAGGCGGTAAAGCCAGCGACGGTAAAAACCGTATTCTGGACATTACTCCGGTGAAACTGCACCAGCGTGCACCGTTCTTCGTCGGCACCAAATCCATGGTGGAAGACGCCGAGCGCTTTATCGCCGAGAACCCGGACGAATAACAGGTTCTGTGCGGGGGGCGTCTGTCGCCCCCCTGCATTATAGTTTGAACGCCGCCATACTCTGGGCCAGCAACTGGGCCTGATCCTCCAGCGAGCGCGTTGCCGCCGCAGACTCCTCGACCAGGGCCGCATTTTGCTGCGCCACCTGATCCATCTGCGCCACCGCCAGATTGACCTGTTCAATGCCGCTGCTTTGCTCACGCGTAGCCGCAGAAATTTCCCGCATCAGCGCCGTCACACGCCCTACCTCACCGGTAATGCCATTCATGGTTTTCGCCGCGGACTCGGCCATCTGCTCGCCTTCCTGCACCCGGTTCTGCGACGCTTCGATCAACCCTTTGATCTCCTTGGCCGACTGAGCGCTACGCTGAGCCAGGCTGCGTACCTCACCCGCCACCACGGCAAAGCCACGTCCCTGCTCACCCGCGCGTGCCGCTTCTACCGCCGCATTCAGCGCCAGAATATTGGTCTGGAAGGAAATACCGTCCATCACGCTGATAATATCGGCGATACGCCGTGAGCTATCGGTAATGGCCTGCATCTTGTCCATCACCTGGCTAACCACCTCACTGCCCTGATTGGCAATATCGGAGACGCTGAGCGCCAGCTGATTGGCCTGCTCGCAATTCTCGGCGTTCATTTTCACCGTCGAGGTCAGCTGTTCCATGCTGGCGGCGGTTTCCTCCAGCGAAGCGGCCGACTCTTCGGTGCGCTGCGCCAGATGCAGGTTGCCGGCGGCCAGCTCGCGTGAACCGGTGTCAATCTGGCTGCTGGCATCACGAACCTTGCTGACCGAACTGACCAGCGCCTGCTGCATCCGCTGCATCGCACGTATCAGACGACCCATTTCGGTTTCCCCTTCGCCGGTGATGTCGTGCGTCAGGTCACCCCCGGCGATATGTTCCAGTTGGGCGATAGATTCATCCAGTGGCCGCAGGATAATCACCCGCAACGCAAACCAGGCCAATACCGCCAGCAACACGCTGAGCAGGCCGGCGATCAGGATCAGGGTAATCTTGGTGCTGGCGTTACTTTCCGCTTCATTCACCCGCTGCTGGCCAATCTTCATGGCAAAGCTGCGGAAATCACTGAGGTCTTTTTCGAAAGCGATGCTCAGGGCGGAAATTTTGGTTTCCTGGATGTCGTAATAGTCATCAACTTTGCCGGCCTTGATGGCGTCGGCCATCGGTCTGACGCCCTGTTCCAGATAGGCACGGTAGCTATTTTGCAGGCGAGTGGACAGTTCGCGCCCGCGTTCGGTCACGGTGCCGACGCTGACAAAGCGCGCCATTTCCTGTTTGGACTGAGCAAGGTAGTCATAAATGCGCCCCACAGTGGCGTCGGACACCTCGATCTGGCCGATTTCACGCTGGCGCACCGCCAGTGAGGCGGCCGTTCTGGCGCGTAGCGTCAGGTTGGAGCTACTGGCCAGCGACCCCAGTTCTTCCCCTAAAATCTGGTTCAGGGTGTGTAACGATCGCGACCCTTCGTTAATGGCGTTGACGCCGATGGTGCTGACCATAATCAACAACAGCGTCATCAGGCTCAGCAAGGCAATCAGCCCGGCCTTGACCGTAATCTTTTTTAACATGAGTTCTTCCCGGCTTCAGAAATAGTGAGTTCTAACGTAGAGGAGGTAAAACGCGGAGTCAGACTTCGCCGACTCATTATTATTTGATGAAGTTATCGGCAACCGCGGGGAAAACTTAACGTCGTTGGAGGATTAATCTGGAAATTCAGTGGATGACTGTCTGCCGGGGCTTGGGTGATGAAAAGGGCAGGAAATCGCAAAAGAGTCCGCTATAATAGCCGCCACTCCATTTCTGGTTTGATTAAAGGAAACCGACATGAGCTTGCTTAACGTCCCTGCTGGCAAAGACCTGCCAGAAGACATCTACGTAGTTATCGAAATCCCGGCCAATGCCGATCCGATCAAATATGAAATCGACAAGGACACCGGCGCGCTGTTTGTTGACCGTTTCATGTCCACCGCGATGTTCTATCCGTGCAACTACGGTTACATCAACCACACCCTGTCTCTGGACGGTGACCCGGTTGACGTGCTGGTACCAACGCCATACCCGCTGCAGCCTGGCTCAGTGATCCGCTGCCGTCCGGTAGGCGTACTGAAGATGACCGACGAAGCCGGTGAAGATGCGAAACTGGTTGCCGTTCCGCACAGCAAACTGAGCAAAGAGTACGATCACATCAAAGATGTGAACGACCTGCCAGAACTGCTGAAAGCACAGATCTCTCATTTCTTCGAGCACTACAAAGATCTAGAGAAAGGCAAATGGGTGAAAGTGGAAGGCTGGGCAGACGCTGCCGCTGCCAAAGCTGAAATCGTTGCCTCTTTCGAACGTGCTGCCAAGAAGTAATTCCTGGCCGCCGTCCGATAAAAAAACACCGCTCAGTGAGCGGTGTTTTTTTTACTTTTCGTCGAGACGCCTCAGCCAGTCACCGCTGTTAATCCGCGGAAAACCGTCCACACTGTGTTTATACAGGTAGATCCACGCACTTCCATAAGGCGTCTGAATCAGCTCGCGCTTATAGTCCTTAGTGTTGCTTTTCAGTTCGTCCAGCTCAGCCAAAATCGATGAGTTGATACGGTACACCTCACAATGTACCGAGCCCTCTCCAGGGATCGCCGCCGGGTAATGGCCCAGATTATAAATCTGATAGCCTTCGAGCTCATGCTCGCCTAACCATTGGGCGTTAGTCATCCAATGGCTGTTTCCCTGTTTGCGTCGTAAACTGCCGTAGACAATTATTCGCATCGCTAAAACTCAAACTGATAGAGCAAATCTAATGCCTGGTCGAGACCAGACACCGCTTCAAGATACAATTTAGGCATCAGGCGGTAACGCAACGTCAGTGTGGCCAATGAGTCGAAAATGCCCACCCCATATTTTACTTGTAAGCCTGGGAGAACATAACCGCTGACGACAACCTGGGAACTGTCGCCAACCCCCTGAGTATCCAGGGCCAAGTTGCTTACGCCAAATGCCTCGCCGATTTTACCCACAAGTTGACCACTTTGTGCAACCCCCATCCCAATTAACATTGAGGTCATTGCGTTGCCATCGGCACCGGAACTGCCTAAACCCTGGCCACGCAGCAGATAAGACAGCGCTTCCTGCTGAGATTTGGTCGGATCCGAGAACACTTCCAGCTTCGGTGCATCCGCCAACCCGGTGACGCGTACCCCAGCGGTAACGCCATCTTCGGTCGAGTCCGGATTACGGATCGCCTCAAGATTGAGCAACGGCTGGTCCGGCGGCCCCGAGAACATCAACTGGCCCTTGCGGACAATCAAATCCTGACCATAAGCATGGAAGCGACCGGAAGGGATGTCAATCTGACCGTTCAGGCCCAGGCCGTTCTTATCCTGCACCACTTTCAGATCGCCCTTCAACCGCGCTTTCAGGCCAAAGGCATCCAGCCGCACATCGTTGCCAACGTGGATCATCAGGTTGCTGTTGATCGGGATCCCTGCGGTTTTCGGCTTTATCGGTTTAAGTTGATCATCCAGCATCACTTCGTCGGAAGAGACGCCGACCGCGCTTTCCGGCAGCTCTTGTACCGTAATACGCGCCCACGGAATGTCTACCGAACCGTTGAGTGAGAACAGCTGCGGCGTGGCTTCAAACACCAGATCCGGTGAAACATCGATGCGGATCATCGGCGGCACCGTCACCCGCAATTTATCGCCCTTGGCGGCAATGCGGGCACGCCAGGCATTGATATCACGCCAATCCGCATCACCGGACAGATTAAGCTGACCGTGGGTGGTGCTGACAAGTCCTTCCAGCGTTGAGGTCATGCCGTCGAAGTTCATCACCAGACGACCGTTGGTCATGTCGAACGGCATCCAGTGACCGTCAATATCGACCTTGTCCAACGCCATGCGACCATAAACCAAAGGTTTCTGAGCACTACCGCCCAGACGCAGGTTGGCATTCAGCATACCCGCCGCTTTTTCCCCCTGCATCAACGCCGGGTTAATCATCGCCAGTGAAATATTGGTAATGTTGACGTTACCGCTGATATTGCGGCGCACCTGAGGATCGACAACCTGTATGTTACCGTCAAACTGGCCGTTATTGGTCAGCTTGATCAACCAGTCGGCCTGCGCACGGCCATTGGTCAGCCCGGCGTTAAGGTTTAGCTTGTCGAAGGCGATCGGCAGCGCATTACCCTGCACCTGCTGTACCACCTTCACCCCATTGCCCACCAGTGAGACTTTCGCCTCCGGCAGCGCACCGCCCGGTTTCCAGCTAACGTCCGCCCGCCCGGTGAACACGCCGCTCAGCGCCGTCTCGGGCCCGAGGAAAGGCTTGATCATCGCCAGATCAAAGCGGTTCAGCACCACGCTGGCCTGTCCGCTCTGCCCGGCCTCAATGGTCTTCGGCACGCAGAGTTCGGCATTCGGGTTCTGCCAGCAGTGCGGCCCGATACTGATTTTCTGCGCGGTATTCAGGTAATCGAGCGCGATGGCGCGACTTAACCGCCATTCGCCCACCGGGGTATCGAAGCGAGTATTATTCAGGTTGCCGCGCCAGCGTTGCTGTTGACGATCGAAACTGCCCTGCAGCGCCAACTGACCAGAGACCGGTTTGCCGTCAATTTTCAGCTGCAGCTGATGCTGTTTCTCACTGCCTTTGGCATCCAGTGTCAGCAGGTTGATGTCCAACGCATCTTGCTTCAACTGTTCGACGCGTACCGCCAGTTGTCCCTGGATCTGGTCGCTGGAACGCACGTCGCCGTCAATTTTCACCCGGTTGATATGCAGCGCCTGCCACTGCAGGCCAGATGCCGTCAGGTCTGCCAGTAACTGAGGCGCCTGCAGGTTGCCGCGCAGTTTAAGCAGGCCTTTCGCCGTACCGCCCAGTCCAGGCAAAGCACCGTCGAGGCGCGGGGCGTCGATATTCGCATCCAGATTCCAACTCTTTTCATCCAGTTGGCCTTTGACGTTCAGTTGGTTGCGTCCCAGGGTCAGATCGATACCCGGAATTTTCCACTGCCCGGCAGCGTTGCCGCTGAGCGTACCGCGCGCGGTGACCTTGTTTTGCTTCACGTTACCGTCGAGCTGCAGCACCGGCACCTGTAATTGCCAACTGCCACCATGCAAACTGCCGCGAGTGGTGATCTTGCCGTCCAGCTTCGCCGGCCACTCCGGCCACTGTTTGGCGGTATTGATGCCGCTCAGCGTCAGCTGTGAATTCCAGCTGATGGCCTTGCTCCAGTCCACCAGCGCTGTCAGGTCGGTATTACCCTGCAAGGCCGCCAACCGCAGGCGTTCCAGCTTGAACTGCTCAACGTTGCCTTTGCCGTCCAGCGTCAGCACCGCCGGGGGCAAGTCCTGGCCTTTGATATTGGCGCGGGTCGACAACGCATAGTCGGTTGCCTTGCCATTGAAACGCAGGCGGAAATCGTTGATCTGGTATTGTGACTCACCGCTTAACGGCCATTTCAGCTGTTTGCTTTGCAGCGTCAACGCCAGCGGTAAACCGACTTCGGCCAGTTGGGTTTGCAGATCAAGCTGCGCGCCGACCGGGCCGGACAGGTTGAGCGCTACCTTGAGTTCTTCACGCAGCCCGCCGCCAATGTTCAGCTTAACCTTTTCGCCTTTCAATGGATCGATGTTCAACGTGCTGTTGGCCACCATTTCCACCGGCCAATTACCGGTCAGCGTAGCTTGCCCCTGAGCCGACAGCGTACCCTGCGGAGATTTCACATCGAAATTGTCCAGTTGGATATGCTGATCCAGAGTACTGGCCTGCAGCTGCAGGCTGGTGATCAGCACGTCGGTATCACCAGTCAGTCGCAGCTGTTCACCGCTGATCTCCTTGACGGTGATATCCAGCGGCAGGCGAATATCCGGCAGATCCGGCAGCAGCGGCTTGGCAAACAGTTCTTTCAGGGTTTCGCCCAGCGGCTTCTCTTCCGGCTGAGGAGCCGGTTTCGCGCTCTGATTGGCTTTTTCCTCAACCTTTTTCGCCACCTCAACCACCGGTTGCACTGCCTCCGGCAGTGGGTTCTGCGGCGTTTTCGGCAGGGCTATCAACAAACCGCTGATTTTGGTTGGCAGCAGAGTCAGTGCACGTTCCTGCCACTGTGCACCGGTACGGAACTCGCCAAGAGAGATGGCCGTATCGTCGACGCTGACCTTAACGTTGTTCAGCGCCAGCATGCGCAAAGTGATGGGGTACGGCGTGCTCAGGTTGGTAGTGGGCTCGCTGGTTTCTGCCACCGGTGCGGACGGCGTCATTTCTTTGGTTTTCACCACTACGTCCACGTCCTGCGCAGTCAGGGCGTTGACGCACAGCGAACTGTTTTTAAAACAGGCCAGATCGAGCGACAGGTGGAACTGCCCGGCATTTACCGTCACACCCGGCATCTGGTATTTCACGCCTTTCAGCGTCAGGTCACGCCAGCCGCCGGTGACGCTGGCAATATCCAGCCCCGGCACCCAGCGTGCCGCACTGTTGATAACCAAATGCAGACCACTGGTGGTCCCGAGCAGGTATGCCACACCGCCGATCAGCAACAGCAGGACGATCAGGAAACCCAGGCAAATCTTTTTTATCAGGCTCATAGTTCAGGCCCCAAGCCAATATAGAACTGCACCCCGTGGGTGTCTTTATCCCCAACCGGGGCAGCGATATCGAGCTTCACCGGGCCAACCGGTGACTGCCAGCGCACGCCGAAGCCGGCACCGGTCTTAAAGTCGCTCTGCGTGATATCGTTCACCGCTTCGCCTGAATCGACAAACACCGCGCCCCACCATTTACCGGTCACGTTGTATTGATACTCCAGCGAGCCGGTCAGCATTTTGGAAGCACCGGTCAGCTTACCGTCGTCGTCGCGGGGTGAAATACCCTTGTACTTGTAGCCACGAATGCTGCGATCGCCACCGGCGAAGAATCGCAGGTCCGGCGGCACTCTTTCAAAGTCGTTGGTTTCAATCCAGCCCACCTGCCCACGCGCGACAAAACGGTGCTTGTCGGCCAGGGTGCGGATCCAGACGTTCTGCGCCTGCATCAGCGCAAAGTCCACGTCAGATCCCCAGGTACTGTCGGACACATCAATAGAATAGCGCTGACTGTCACCCCAGGTGGGCATCAGGCCACCGCGTGAACGGGTGCGGTTAACGCTAACGCCGGGATACAGCAGCATGGTGGTGTTGGTGACGTTACCCTGAGTAAAGTGGTCAAGACGCCAGGTCAGGTTGAGTGCCCGCTGCCAGCCACTGGAGAGATCCCAGTTACGGGAAACCACCGCTTTCGAAGTAACAGACTTGGTGTCGTTGAGATCGACGTTTTTGAAACCGCCCTGCAGCAGGTAGTACTGCTCCAGTGGATTCTTCAATAACGGGATTTTATAGGTCAAATCGAGCTGCTGTTCCGGGGCCGAAACGCTGGCGCTGGTTTCCAGGCTGTGACCACGGTCGTTAAGCCAGGGCTTTTTCCAGGTGCCTTTGATTCTGGGACCGACGTCGGTGGAATAACCGACCCCGGTTTCGATAGTGTTACGCGTGCGCGGCGAGACCAACGCATCTAACGGCAAAATCTTGTTCTCTTTGGCATCTTGGAAATCAGGGGACACCACCACCGAGTTAAACCAGTTAGTGGCGGACAAACGGCGGTTCAGCTCGGCCAGGTCTTCCGAACTGTAATAATCCCCCTGATGAAAGGGCACCAGATTTTGCAGATAGTCTTCACGAATTTGCGAGCCGGTGAATTTCACCTGGCCGAAGCGGTAACGCTGCCCACTGTTAAAGTCGATGTCCCAATAGGCCTTGTGCAGATCTTCGGCCACGCCGAGCTGGCTTTTGGTCATATCGGCATCGAAATAGCCCTTACGCAGCGCCAGGCCGGTCAGCGAACCTTTAAAACTGTCGTATTTGCCGTGATTGAGGATCTCGCCTATCGTGGGCTTGCCTTTTTTGACTAACGACAGATAGTCCTCATCGGTTTTCGCACCGCCTTCCAGCACGATATTGGCACCGGCAATTCGTACCGGTTCGCCGGGGTTAACCTTGGCGTGCAACACCGGACGAGCCAGCCCTGGCCGGTCATCCAGCGTAAAGTCTATGGTCGGCTGATAATAGCCGAGTGCTCGCAGCCCCTGGCGGACCGCTTCATCTACACGTGCGCGAAAACGGCCATCCGTACTGACCTCTTCCGGCGTGATGGACGACAAACGCACCCGGACGTTCTTTTCCAGTTCCCCACTAAGTCCTTCAACCTGCAGCCGCACATTCGCCGAATAGGCCGCAGGCGTGGCGAGCAGCGCGCACAAAAAGCACAGGGCACGGTATCGTGGCACGTGTTCTCCTTAATTTATTTTACTTTCCTGTAATAACACTCGCTCTGGGGCCAGGGCCTACTCCGCGCTATCAGGACGGCGGCCCTTTTCAGCATTATTCCAGACGCTGCATGTTACGGTTTTACTACCGTAGTAAACTGGCGCATTCTTATCTTTTGGCGTTCTAAATACTGCGTTAAGCTGATACATAATCTCAACATTTAGCTTATTGTGCGCAAAGATGCGGTTAGATACAACTTAACTGCCGTCTCTTGGGCCAATTCTTACTGTGACAACAGGAGTCAACCGTGGTGCCATTTTTTGATAAAACACAAACCGTCGACCAGGCAAACGCATTGCCTGGCCGCACCAATCCCATGCCGGTTGCCACGCTTAACGTGGTCACCGATCACTCAATGACCCAGGTGCCGGACGGCATGCAGGTAGCGATCTTCGCGATGGGATGTTTCTGGGGAGTGGAACGCCTGTTCTGGCAGCAGCAAGGGGTTTATAGCACCGCAGCAGGCTACAGCGGTGGCTATACGCCAAACCCGACCTACCGCGAAGTGTGCAGCGGCCAAACTGGCCACACTGAAGTAGTACGCGTGGTATTCGATCCGAAAATCATCAGCTATAAGCAGTTGCTGCAGGTATTTTGGGAGAACCACGACCCGGCGCAAGGCATGCGTCAGGGCGGCGACGTCGGTACCCAGTACCGCTCGGCGATTTATACGCTGACGCCAGAGCAGCAGACCGAAGCGGAAAGCAGCCTGCAGCGTTTCCAACAGGCGATGAACCAGGCCGGCGATAAACGCGCCATCACCACCGAAGTCGCACCGGCACTGCCATTTTACTATGCCGAGGACGACCACCAGCAGTACCTGTATAAGAATCCTGAAGGATACTGTGGTCTGGGTGGCATAGGTGTTTGTTTACCCCCACAGGGCTAAGCCGCAGGTTGGCGGTAATTTTTTAACCACTGGCGGCCCCGGTAGGGCTGCTGCTATACTGTGCGGGCCGCAGATGCGGCCTGATAGCCTCCTTTCTGGTTGTTATCGCTACTTTTTTTACAATGTACTACCCTTCCTCAAGAGCGCCGTCATCCCGTCGGCACGTATGGATAGATTATGTTAAACAGTATTTTACTGATTCTTTTTCTGATCGCAGTGAGTGCGTTCTTCTCACTGTCGGAAATATCTCTGGCCGCGTCACGCAAGATTAAACTGAAAATGATGGCTGACGAAGGTAACGTCAATGCCGCCAAAGTCCTCAAACTGCAGGAAACCCCGGGGCTGTATTTTACCGTGGTGCAGATTGGCCTGAACGCCGTAGCCATTCTCGGCGGTATCGTCGGCGATGCAGCCTTTTCTCCTACCTTCCAACCGTTGTTCGATCGCTTTCTGTCACCTGAACTGGCAGAGCAGGCCAGCTTCGTCTGTTCATTCGTGCTGGTCACCAGCCTGTTTATCCTGTTTGCAGATTTGACCCCGAAGCGCATCGGTATGATTGCACCAGAGACGTTTGCCGTCCGGATCATCAACCCGATGCGTTTCTCGATCATGATTTTCCGGCCGCTGGTGTGGTTCTTCAACGGCATGGCAAACCTGATCTTCCGCCTGTTCAAACTGCCGATGGTGCGCAAAGACGACATCACCTCCGACGATATCTATGCGGTGGTTGAAGCCGGTGCCCTGGCGGGCGTGCTGCGCAAACAGGAACATGAGCTGATCGAAAACGTCTTCGAACTGGAGTCTCGCACCGTACCTTCGTCGATGACCTCACGTGAAAGCGTGGTTTACTTCGACCTGCGTGAGACCGAAGAAAGCATTATCGAGAAGGTCTCGACCCATCCGCACTCCAAATTCCTGGTGTGTGATGGCAATATCGATCAAGTCGTCGGCTACGTAGACTCCAAAGACCTGTTGAATCGCGTGCTGGGCAATCAGAGCCTGGTGCTGAGCAGCGGCGTGCAGATCCGCTCGGCGCTGATCGTGCCGGATACCCTGACGCTGTCCGAAGCGCTGGAAAGCTTTAAAACCGCCGGTGAAGACTTTGCGGTTATTCTCAATGAATATGCGTTGGTCGTGGGTATCATCACACTCAATGACGTGATGACCACGCTGATGGGCGATCTGGTAGGCCAGGGTCAGGAAGAGCAGATCGTGGCGCGTGATGAAAGCTCGTGGCTGATTGAGGGCGGTACGCCGATTGAAGATGTAATGCGCGTACTGCACATTGATGAGTTCCCGCAGGCGGGCAACTACGAAACCATCGGCGGCTTTATGATGTATATGCTGCGCAAGATCCCGAAACGGACCGACTTCGTCAAATACGCCGGTTATAAGTTTGAAGTGGTGGATATCGACAGCTACAAGATTGACCAGCTGTTGGTAACCCGGCTGAGCGACAAACCGGCATCGGTACTGCCGAAGGCGCCGGAAGAAACCTCCGCGGCCTGATCTCAAGCGGTAAAAACGTCAGCGGCCCCAAACGGGGCCGCAATTATTTTAGCTTTTGCAGGTGCTCTAACTATTACCCTATGAATTTCGAGTTGCAGCTAGGCGGCCAGCTCACTCATCCCCAGGCGCTTACTAAAGTTAAGTAACTGGGGTGGGTGAGTGCAGGTAACAACGCTGCGGCTTGAAAGGCGACGGGTAATCTATCAACCCATCTCGGTCTGCAATAACAACACCTGACGGTTAACCTCTGACATCACGCTGAAGTGACGCCGGTCGCGAATTTTCGGCAGCAGAATTTTCCCTTCATCGAATTCGAACGCGCCCACATCTTTGATATACAGCCGGCCACGAAACAGGGTCTTAACGTACTTCGCCACTTTCAACGGATTATAACGCTGGAAGATTCTCATTCTATTACTTTCCTCCGTTTGGTCCATGCGCTCAGCGAGCCGCCAAGGTGGCAGCCTCTAAAGTAAGAACGCAACTTGATTGCCATGTAGTAGACCTAGTAAAGACCATAACGTTCATTTCCGCCCGGAGATCTTCACTGGATTTACACTTTTTGACAGAATTGTATATGATTATATATAACTTTTTCAGTATATCCCTTCAAAAACCGGGTATTAGCGGTCAGAAGGAAGAACTGAGATCCGGCTAACAGGACAGACCTCCGATCACCACCTATGCTTTAGGCTTCGGGTGCTGTCGGCACCATTCCCCCTTCAAGGAGAAGGCATGAAAAAAAGTCACATGCTCATTGCATCCCTGCTGTTTGCACCCCTTTTTGCCTCTGCGCATAACTTCCAACTCCAGCAACGCGTAGCGCCAATTGGCGTCAGCGATAAAGGGGAGTTGAACTACGCTAATGATAAGTTTAGCTATCAAAACTGGAATAGCGCGCAGCTCAGTGGAAAAGTGCGAGTCATCCAGCATATTGCCGGCCGCAGCTCAGCCAAAGACATGAACGACCCACTGATTGAAGCGATTAAGAAAGCCAAGCTACCGCACGATCGTTACCAAACGACGACAATAGTGAATACCGATGATGCTCTGCTCGGCACGGCGATGTTTGTCCGCAGCAGTATTGAAGACAGCAAGAAAGAGTTCCCCTGGTCGCAGTTTGTGGTCGACAGCAACGGCAACGTGCTCAAAGCCTGGGATTTGCAGCCGAAGGGGTCAGCCATTGTGGTGCTGGATAAGCAAGGCAGGATCCAGTTTGCCAAAGACGGCGCTCTGACGCCGGAAGAGGTGCAGCAGGTCATGAGCCAACTGCACCAACTCCTGGCAAACTGATTTAGAACAGCGAAACCCGGAAACCGGGGTTGAGGAAAGACTCTCGCGGCGTATAGAGCAGCGGCCTGCCCTGCCAGTCGTGGATCTGCGCTCCGGCCGCCACCGCGACCGCGTGTCCGGCGGCGGTATCCCAAATATTGGTCGGCCCAAAACGTGGGTAAAGCTGCGCTTTACCTTCTGCCACCAGGCAGAACTTCAGCGAGGAACCGACGGATACGGTCTGATGCTCACCTAACTGATTCAGGTAATCCTTCAACTCTTCGTCACTGTGCGAGCGACTAACCACCACCAACGGCGGATTGGCATTACTGACGCCAATCGCCTGGCGTTGGCCCTTTTCTTCTTTCCAGGCTTTGCCGCGTTCGGCCAGGTACAACACGTCGATCGCCGGGGCGTAAACCACGCCCATTACCGCCTGCCCATCTTCAATCAACGCGATATTTACCGTGAATTCGCCGTTACGATTGAGGAATTCCTTGGTGCCATCCAGCGGATCGACCAGCCAGTAACGCGTCCAGTTCTGTCGCACTTCCCAGCTCGGTGGATCTTCCTCTGACAGTAAAGGGATTTCCGGCGTTAGCGCCGCCAGGCCACGTTGGATAATATGGTGCGCCGCCAGATCGGCCGCCGTCACCGGGGAATCATCTTTTTTCTGTGCGACATCAAGCGGTTGTTTACCGTCATATACCGCCATGATCGCTGCGCCCGCCTCGCGGGACAGTTGGCAAATTTGCTCTAACATCATTCACCTCAGATATGCAGTTCCATGGGTCATTTCCCCTTTCTCATTGCTAGCAGCCTAGTTTTTTTTGCATCGAATATCCATCACAACGATTTAACCCGCGGTAATTGCTCAAGTCTTTACCGTCACAACTGTGACATTTACTGCCCTGTCTCGGTTGATTTTCTGCCACACTTCACAGTTTGGTGAGACAACCAATGTTAATTACATGTTCCTCTGCGATAAAACTCGAAAAATGGAATGGAGAAAACTAAAAATGAAGAAGCGTCCGCTGACGTTGTCTGCCCTCGCTATGCTGGTGTGCGCCTCGGCGCAGGCGGCAACGGTCGATCTGCGCGTGCTGGAAACGACCGACCTGCACAGCAACATGATGGACTTCGATTACTACAAGGATAAACCGACCGATAAATTCGGTCTGGTCCGTACCGCCAGCCTGATTGAACAAGCCCGCCAGCAGGCAGCCAATACGGTGCTGGTGGACAACGGCGACATTATTCAGGGCAGCCCGCTCGGCGATTATATGGCGGCCAAGGGCCTGAAACCCGGTGATGTGCACCCGGTGTATAAGGCGATGAATACCCTGAATTATGTGGTCGGCAATATCGGCAACCATGAGTTCAACTACGGGCTCGACTACCTGAAGAACGCCATTGCCGGTGCCAAATTCCCGTATATCAACGCCAACGTGATCGACGCTAAAACGCAGAAACCCCTGTTCACTCCTTACATTATCGTCGATACGCCGGTAAAAGACCGTGACGGCAAAGAACATAGTTTGCGCATCGGTTATATCGGCTTTGTGCCGCCGCAAATCCTGGTTTGGGACAAAGCCAATCTGCAGGGCAAGGTCACCGTCAACGACATCACCGAAACGGCTAAACGCTACGTGCCGGAAATGCGCAAACAGGGCGCCGATCTGGTGGTGGCTATCCCACACTCCGGCCTGTCCAGCGAGCCGTACAAGGCCATGGCAGAAAACTCGGTGTACTATCTCAGCCAGGTACCGGGCATCGACGCCATCATGTTCGGCCATGCTCACGCCGTGTTCCCAAGCAAAGACTTCGCCAATATCAAAGGGGCTGACATCGCACAGGGTACGCTAAACGGCATTCCGGCAGTGATGCCGGGCCAGTGGGGCGATCATCTCGGCGTGGTCGATCTGCAATTGAATAACGACAGCGGTAGCTGGAAAGTCACAGCGGCCAAGGCACAAGCTCGGCCGATTTACGACAAAGAGAACAAAAAGTCGCTAGCGGCGGAAGACGCCAACCTGCTGAAGGTACTGGCAGAAGATCACAAAGGCACGCGAGACTTTGTCAGCAAGCCCGTCGGCAAGGCCGACGACAACATGTACAGCTATCTGGCGCTGGTTCAGGATGATCCGACGGTGCAGATCGTCAATAACGCGCAAAAGGCCTACGTCGAGCACTATATTCAGGGCGATCCGGATTTGGCTGACCTGCCGGTGCTGTCAGCGGCGGCACCGTTCAAGGTGGGCGGACGCAAAAACGATCCGGCCAGTTTCGTCGAAGTGGAAAAAGGCCAACTCACCTTTCGGAACGCTTCAGACCTCTACCTTTATCCCAACACGCTGGTGGTGGTAAAAGCCAGCGGCAAAGAAGTGAAGGAATGGCTGGAATGTTCCGCCGGGCAGTTCAACCAGATCGACGTCAACAGCAGCAAACCACAGGGCCTGATCAACTGGGACGGTTTCCGCACTTATAACTTTGATGTGATTGACGGGGTTAATTATCAGGTCGACGTCAGCCAGCCGGCGCGTTACGACGGCGAATGCCAGCTAATTAACGACAAGGCGGAGCGCATCAAGGATCTGACGTTCAAAGGCAAACCGATCGATCCGAAAGCCACCTTCCTGGTTGCCACCAATAACTACCGCGCCTACGGCGGCAAGTTTGCCGGTACCGGCGATCAACACATTGCCTTCGCCTCACCGGATGAGAACCGTTCGGTGCTGGCGGCTTATATCAGCGCTGAGACCAAACAACACGGCGCGGTGAAGCCACAGGTGGATAATAACTGGCGCCTGGCCACATTCAGCAGCCCGCAGCCGTTGGATATCCGCTTCGAAACCTCACCGAGTGACAAAGCCACTGCGTTTATCAAAGCGCACGCCCAGTACCCGATGAAAGCTGAAGGAACAGACAGCATCGGCTTTGCGGTTTATCAGATTGATTTGCAGAAGAAATAAACAATAAGGGCGCCGTTAAGGCGCCCTTGAAAAACTCTGCGGTGACTTACAGAATTTCCAGCAGTTCTACGTCAAACACCAGCGCGCTGAATGGCGGGATGGATGCGCCTGCACCACGCTCGCCGTAGGCCAGGTCGTGTGGGATGTACAGCTGCCATTTGGAGCCGACCGGCATCAGAGTCAGCGCTTCGATCCAGCCTGGGATCACGCCGCTGACCGGGAATTCTGCCGGCTGGCCGCGCTCTACGGAGCTGTCGAACACGTCGCCGTTAATCAGACGACCGGTGTAATGCACACGCACGCGATCCTGACGGGACGGGATTGGGCCATCGCCCTGCTCCAGCACGGAGAACTGCAGACCGGATTCGGTCAGCGTCACTTCGTCACGCTTGGCGTTGTCTTCCAGGAATTTCTGACCTTCAACGGCCATCGCCTGCTGACGATCGCGACGTACAGCATCGGCACGTTCGTGAATTTCACGCAGCGCACGGTGAACCACGTCTACCGGAACCGCCGGGGCATTCCCTTCCAGCGCGTCACGCAAACCTGCCAGCAAAGCTTCCGGTTGTAAACCTTCCAGACCGGACTCTTGCAACTGCTGGCCGACCTGTAAACCAATCCCGTAACTCGCTTGAGCTTCAACGCTGTCAAAAGAAGGGGTTGTCATGGGGTTTTCCTTTAGTCTTTAAAAAGTCGAAAGCGCAGCATAACAGCGCCGTAAAGCCGGGTAAAATCTTGTGTGGAGAATGATGACTTTTGTCGTAGAAAAAGAAACAATAACCTCCTGTTAACGCCCGCTCCCGCGCCCCAGGCGAAAAGCCTGCCGCAACAGGCATGGGTTTGCTGCTGCCTTTCACTTCAATCAGTTAGCGGACTATACTGAAACAAGAGCATCGGGACGTCGGTACAGACTTTTGTACCCTGATATTTTACGCCGTTGAAGAGAGGTCACCATGGGCAGAATCTCGCCCAGGAGAAGGAAAACCACCCGTGTCTACCAGCCATTGCTGCGCACCTGGCTGAACTTCAGCCAGCGCCTGAAACCAGGCTCCGCGCCAGAGGCGGTAGAAGATCCGGATTCAGAACAACCACCGGGAAACGGTATGGGGCAAAGTATCAAAGCATTGCTGCTGAAGATCTGGCACCTGCCGGACGGTTTCAATTGGATGGAGCCATTACCCTATTTTCACCGCCGCTGGACCCTGATTTTCGGCATCATCCTGCTGCTGGCGTTGCTATGGCCTTATTCCTCACAGAACAGCGGGCAACCTTTCCCGGTTACCCAGCAGGATAACAGCGTGCCATTGCGGGCCGATCTGCAAAACGATGCTCAGCAACAGCACGCTGCCGAACCTGAACCGGCGGGCAACTGGCAACGCTTCCAGATCCAGCCGGGACAGACGCTGGCGCAGCTGTTCCGCGACAACAGCCTGCCGGTGAACGAAGTCTTCGCCATGGCGCAGGTGGAAGGTAATGACAAGCCGCTCAGTAACATGAAAGCCGGCCAGGAAGTGCGGATTGAACGTGATACTAACGGCGTGATCACCGCGCTCTCGGTCACCGCCGCTGATAATACGCAGGTGTTGTTCCGCCGCCAGGCCGACGGCAGCTATCGCCGCGAGCGTTAATCCGCTAACTGCTCCAACAGAAAGTCGCGCAGCACGACGCCCTGGTTGTGCTGTGCGTCTTTACTGCCATAAAGCAGGGTCAGGGGCTGACCTTGCCGTAATAATGCCACCAACGGCTGCCAGGCATCATTTTCCGCCAGTTGCCATCGATAGCGGCTTTCAAACTCTTCCCACTGCTCAAGGTGCTGATGAAACCACTGCCGCAGTGCGTTATCCGGCGCCACCTGCTTTAACCACTGCACGCCCTGCAGCCTTTCCTTGCTGACGCCTCGCGGCCACAGTCGATCAATCAGATAGCAGTTCACCGGCACCGGGCCAGTAAAGTCATACACACGCTGTAAGTTAATCTCTGCCATTTGCCGCTGCTCCTCACTCAAGGTGATAACAGGGTAACGCGATTTAGCGGACGCAGAAAAGCAAAACGCCAGCACGAGGCTGGCGTTTTAACTTGGCGAGCAGCAGCGATTAAGCTTCTGCTACCACAACTACATTCAGCTGTGCGAATACGTCGCTGTGTACCTGGAACTGAACTTCGTGTTCACCAGTGGTACGCAGAACGCCATTCGGCAGACGAACTTCGCTCTTGGCAACTTCAACGCCTGCCGCAGTAACTGCGTCAGCGATGTCGCGGGTGCCGATAGAGCCGAACAGTTTACCTTCGTCGCCTGATTTAGACGCGATGGTGACTGAACCCAGTTCGTTGATCTTGGTTGCGCGAGCTTCAGCAGCAGTCAGAATTTCAGCCAGTTTGGCTTCCAGTTCTGCACGGCGAACTTCGAAGAACTCTACGTTTTTCTTGGTAGCAGGAACAGCTTTGCCCTGTGGTACCAGGAAGTTACGGGCGTAGCCCGCTTTAACGTTAACTTGATCACCCAGGCTGCCCAGGTTTGCTACTTTATCAAGCAGAATAACTTGCATTACCTTATCCTCTTAAAGTCGTTAATAGACGGCGGCCGATTACTGATGACGATCAGTGTATGGCAGCAGGGACAGGTAGCGAGCGCGCTTGATGCAGCGAGCCAGCTGACGCTGGTATTTTGCACGAGTACCGGTAATACGGCTCGGGACAATTTTACCGCTTTCGGTAATGTAGTTTTTCAACGTTGCGATATCTTTGTAATCGATCTCAACAACGCCTTCCGCTGTGAAACGGCAGAACTTGCGACGACGGAAATAACGTGCCATTAGGCTAGTCTCCAGAATCTATCAATTCAATCTGCTCGGCATGCAACACCATTTTGTTCAGTCCATTGCGCCCTTGATGGCTGCTAATGAAACCGGAAACGGTGAGAGGCGTGCCGACCGTTATACTTTGAGTAATGGCCTGATGGGCCTTGCCGCTGATAATCACCGGCATACGACACCAGGCTTGCCGGGTAAAACCGGCTTCCACTTGCACTGAACGGTGCTCAAGCACGAACTGGCAATGTGGAATACCTGACGGGCTCACTTTACGCGTCGGCGTCTTGCACACGGTGCCAGACAACGTCAGCCGATTAGCCGTCACGGTAAATTACTCTTCAGAATCCCCAGCATCAGCATCATCTGCGGTTTCGTTAGCGAAGTCTTCGCGGCGATCGCCACGACGTTCGTCTTTCGCTTTAACCATCGGAGATGCTTCAGTTACCGCGTGCTTAACGCGCATAACCATGCTACGGATAACGGCGTCGTTGAAGCGGAAGTTTGTTTCCAGCTCATCGATCGCTTCCTGCGGAGCTTCAACGTTCAGCAGAACGTAGTGGGCTTTGTGCAGTTTGTTGATCGGGTAAGCCAGTTGACGGCGGCCCCAGTCTTCCAGACGGTGAATCTGACCAGCAGCGTTAGTGATGGTAGCACTGTAACGCTCGATCATGCCCGGAACCTGTTCGCTTTGGTCAGGGTGGACCATAAAAACGATTTCGTAATGACGCATCGAATTGCTCCTTACGGATTATTCAGCCTCCTGTCAGGGTCAACCGCGGCCCATGGAAGCAAGGAACGTGTATGTGTGTGCGGCTGAAAAAATGACGCGTAATCATACTTGCGCAGGCTGAAAAACTCAAGGGTCGAAGGGGGCTTATTATCGGTAATGCGAAGCGGATGCGTAAATAGCACGATTTGCTGTCAGTAAAACCTATGTACACAAATCCATCAGTTCAAAAAATCTCTCAATAAAATCATCACTGACGCGTGAATTTCATTCATTTTTTTTGAAAGAGGCTATCAAAATGACGGCCTTTTTAATCCTGCCGGAAGGTCTAAAATTGTAGTTATCCGCCGCAGACAGCGCGACGAAAAAGATTTGAGGTTATTCAATACATATAAATAACTTTTTGCTGCACTGGCACCCGCTGTCAGGCCGTTGAAGCAAACAGTTAAGAGAGGTACTTATGAAACACATCACCATCGCTACCGCCATTGCTTTACTGTTTTCTGCCAACGTCATGGCTGCGACAGAAATCACCTCACACCAGGCAGATCAACGTCAGAGCGTTGGATTCGTCACGCTAAACCAGAATGTGGTCTCCCCGGATGACGCCACCAGCCAGGTGAGCAAGATAGCCGACCAGCGCGGTGCTACCGCCTATCGGATCATTGCCCTGCATGAGCCTGAAAACAACAGCACCATCCACGTCAGCGCCGAACTGTATCGCTAAGTGAAAATGCAGTACCAGGGAAGCAACTCGCGCCTAAAACAGTAAATCAAACTGCGAAAGTCACTATCAGCCCCCTGCCTGCAGGGGGCTTTTTTTACAGCGTTCTCGCAAAGAAATCAGCGGTGGCACTGAGCGCCTGTGGCGTAATGCGGTGCTTGACTCCCGGCTCAGTGAGTAACGTCAATTGCCGGTCCCAGCCACTCTGGCGCAGCTCGGTCGCCAGCCGCAGGCTTTCCGCCGCCGGCACCAGGTCATCTGCCTCACCGTGCCAAAGCAGCAACGGGCGATCGGCAATTTTCTCCAACTGCTGCTCCAGGCCGTAATCCGCCAGCATGGCAATCCGCGCATCAAAATCCTCGCTCGACAAAGGATTGCCCCGTTCATCCAGCGGCGGGAACAGCGTTTGTGCCAGCGAGGTGTAGTAACCGGCCCCCATCAGGCTGGCCGCCGCTTTCACCCACGGATAGCGGGCAAAGCCGCCCAATGTCGTCATGCCGCCCATTGACGCGCCCCCCACGCCGATGCGCCCCTCGGCAATCAGACCGAGCTGTTCAAAGTGCGCCTTCAGCGCCGGTAACTCGTCAATATTGCCTCGAAGGATCTCCCAAAAGCTGGCCAACCGCTTTGCTTCATTGCCATCAAAACGTTCGCCGTGCAGATCGGCATCCGGGAGTACTACACGAAACCCTGCCCGGGCTAATGCGTAGGCAAAGTACGCATACACTTCTTTCGACGAGGTATAGCCATGGTAGAAAAATACCGTCGGCAATGGTTGGTGATATTGCCCCGCAGGCACTGCGTGGATCACCGCAGTATCTCCTACCCGCTCGTCATAGATTTCAATCATCCGTTTTTCTCCGCGTCGCTGTTTGCCTTCATAATGGCAAACTTGAGCTTAATAGCATTAGTCCAATCTGTTCCAATTTATAATGGGTTACACTCAAATCATGCCATCCGCTCTGTCGAGGTCCCTATGAAACTTTCCCACCTGCTGCTGCCCCTGACACTGGTCACGTTGCTTAGTGCCTGTGGCATGATGACCACGACGCCGAAAGCCCCGCCGGCACCCACTGGCCAGGCGCAAGAGATAACCCGGGCACAAACCGGCAGTCTGGTGAAAATGGGCACCACCAGCGCCCTGGTCCGCGGCAGTCCGATGGATGTGGAAGCGGAAATTCAGAAGAAAGCCAACGCCAGCGGCGCACGCTATTACATGATCATGATGAACAGTGAAACCGTGGTGCCCGGCCAGTGGTATTCGCAGGCGATCCTGTACCGGTAAACTCTGGAGTTTTAATAAGATTTACATTGGCTTTGCACAGACTGAAGTTGGCTGTTGCACACTGGCGGTCAGCGCGCCGCAGCCTGCGGGCGTGAGTCCAGGATCCAACCAAGGGGAACGCCATGACACGCTCCGCCGCACTCACCGCCCTCCTGCTTTCGATGGGGTTACTCAGCACCAGCGCCCAGTCCGCTGAATTGGCCCCCGCAGACCGCGTTACGCCCCTCAGCGAAATTGCACAAATCACTCTGAATAATCTGTCCGGCTCACCTCAGGATGTAGAACAATTGATTGCCCGCAAGGCAGATGAGCATGGGGCGAGTTATTACCGGATCTTGCGGATGGAAGAACAGGCGCATCAGCCCGGCTGGCGCGCCTTTGCAATACTCTATCTTTAGTAGGTCATGCAGGCCGCATTCAGTATGCCGCCACTGATTGACACGCCCCCCAGGAAAATCCCGGCGGCGACGTGATTGGACTCAATCTTGTCGCTGATGCGCGGCATATAGATTTTCACCGCCGTAAACAGCAGCAGTTGTACCACCAACGCCACCACGCCCCATAGCAGGTAATCCAGCAGGCTGACCGAATTGATCGCCGCGCTGGCCAGCGGGATGACATACCCCAGGCAGGCGCCGACGAATCCAAAAGCGGCTGACTGATTGTCGGCCTTGATCAACGCCCATTCGTCATGCGGCGTAATGCGGGTATAGACAAACAAGAACACCAGAACCATGGCAAAGCCACTGAAGAAATAAGAGGCGAATGCCGCCAACGCGCTGAGAATATCCATGTCATGTTTCCTGGTCAGAGGTCAGTATCCCTTACGGGCCAAGTGCTGAATTAAAAAGCTTTTCCCGCTGCAGCGCCACTGTTTTCCCTAGCCTCCCATCGCTCGGGCAAACAACGTCTCGCACAGACGGTCTGGTAATGTTCGCTCACCACGGGTATCGAGCATCATTTGGCACCAGGCTTCCGCTAACGGCGGTGAACTGTAGCGCAGAAGCTGCGCCGCAGCGAACAGATTGAATAACGCGCCGGTGACTGCCCGTCCCTGCTCCTCCTGGGGCTTGCGCATCAACTGGAGCAACTGCCGCCACTGGCGATCAAAGTGGCGGTTCTGTCCCCTGACCTCACCAAATTCAAGCTCCAGGGCCTCCTGTACCACCGGCAGCTTTCCCCAGGCCCGCATCACGTCCAGACACATGATATTGCCGGAACCTTCCCAAATGCTGTTCACCGGCATTTCACGGTACAGCCGCGGCAGTTCACTCTCTTCGCAGTAGCCGATGCCGCCCAGCGCCTCCATCGCTTCACCGATAAAAGGAATCCCCTGTCGGCAGACTTCAAACTTCGCCGCCGGAGTTACTACCCGACACAGCGCCTGCTCCAGTGGTGCCCCGGTCCCCGTGCTGTCATAGGCACGCGCCAGACGCATCAAGGCCGCCGTTTGTCCCTCCAGCCGCAGCGCCATCCGTGCCAACACCTGACGCATCATCGGTTGTTCGATCAAGGGTTTGCCGAATGCCTGCCGTTGCAGAGCGTGGTACAACGCCACCGATAGACCACGTCGCATCAATCCGTGGCTGCCCAACGCACAGTCAAAGCGCGTCAGGCCGCCCATTTTCAGGATATGCCGCACGCCATCCCCTTCCTCGCCCACCAGCCAGACGCTGGCGTCCTGAAACTCAACCTCACCGCTGGCGTTGGAACGATTGCCCAGTTTATCCTTCAGCCGCTCCAGGCGTATGGCATTACGGGTGCCATCCGGCAAAATGCGCGGCAGGAAGAAGCACGACAGCCCTCCTTCGGCCTGTGCCAGCACCAGATGCGCATCGCTTTGCGGCACCGAGAAGAACCATTTATGCCCCACCAGTCGGTATGCCTCCCCCGGGCCACGGGCAGCCAGCGGGGTTGCCGTGGTGGTATTACTCAACACGTCGGAACCGCCCTGCTTTTCGGTCATGCCCATGCCAATCAGCAAGCCGCGCTTTTGTCCGCCGGGCAGCACATGCGCATCGTAACGATCGGATAACAGCGGCGTTAACCAGGATTGGAATTCTGCCGGCAGAGAACGTTGCAGCAGTGGGATAGCGCCAAAGGTCATGGTCACCGGGCACAAGGTGCCGGCTTCGACCTGAGCATGCAGCACAAAACGCGCGGCGCGCGCCACAAACGAGCCAATGCGGGCATCTTCCTGCCACGGCAGGTTATGCACACGGTTGGCGATCAAGCCTTGCATTAAAATATGCCAGGCGGGATGGAAACGGACGTCGTCCAACCGCTGGCCGGTGGCATCATAACGCAGCAGCTCCGGCGGGTTGGCATTGGCCAATCGCCCCAGCTCCAGCGATTCCTGGGTACCCAATTGCTGCCCCAACGAGGCCAGCACTTCCACATCCCAACCGGCCTGCTCGCGCTGTATCGCCTCATGCAGTGGCGTATCGGACAGGAAAAGATTGCTGTTCCCCAGCGGCTTCGGCTGATTAAAAACGGTGTGTGTATTCCAGACCATCGGCTTGCTCCCTGATAAAAGCGTCAGGAGTAAGTATGGTCGTCAGGGGGATTTCTGCCGCAGGTGAGATCACAAGGTGGGAATTGAGAAAATAACAAGGGCGCAAAATTCTGCGCCCTTACCAGTAAATCAACTGCGCTGACGTACTGCTTCAAACAGGCAAATGCCGGTGGCGACTGAAACGTTCAGTGAAGACACCGTCCCGGCCATTGGGATGCTGATCAGTTCGTCACAGTGCTCACGAGTCAGACGACGCATACCTTCACCTTCTGCCCCCATCACCAGCGCCATTGGGCCAGTCATTTTGCTCTGGAACAAAGTGTGATCGGCTTCGCCGGCCGTGCCGACGACCCAGACGTTCATTTCCTGCAACAAACGCAGGGTGCGCGCCAGGTTGGTGACGCGAATCAACGGAACGTTTTCCGCCGCGCCGCAGGCCACTTTCTTGGCAGTCGCATTCAACTGGGCAGAGCGATCGCGCGGGACGATCACCGCATGTACACCGGCCGCATCGGCACTGCGAAGGCAGGCGCCGAGGTTGTGCGGGTCGGTCACGCCGTCCAACACCAACAGGAATGGTGTATCCACGCTTTCCAGCAGCGCCGGCAAATCGTTTTCCTGATACTGACGCCCTTCGCGCACCCGGGCGATAATCCCCTGATGCACCGCGCCCTCGACCTTCTCATCCAGCCACTGGCGGTTAGCCACCTGGATAACAATGCCGGTCGCTTCCAGCTCCGCGATCAGCGGCTGCAAGCGGCGATCGTCACGCCCTTTGAGGATAAACACTTCAAGGAAGCGTTGCGGATCGTTATCTAACAGGGCCTTGACGGCATGAATACCGTAAATAATTTCGCTCATGATGCTCTTTTAACTGTGCGGCTGGCGTATGCCAGCCGGTGATAATGACGTGTGGCAGCTTAAGCCTGCTCAGCACCTTTCTTCTTGCCGGCGCGTTTGGCCTTGGTCGCCGACGCTATTTTCCGGGTTTTGTCGGACACTTTCTTGGCTTTCGCCTTTTTGTCTTTCTTCACCTTGTCAGCGGGTTTGGCTTCGTCTTTACGGAAGGCGCTGTCAGGCTCAAAATTGGCGGGCGCTTTGCCACCACGACGTTTGCGTGGCGCAGAAGTGCGGCCTGCGCCAGCCCCACCACGCAGGGTGCGTTGGCCACCATTCTTGGCTCGATCGCGTTCGGTTTTGCCTTCACCACGCGGTTTGCGAGTGCTGGAGACCAGAGCGAAGTCGATTTTACGCTCGTCCATATGCACCGCTTCAACGCGGATCTCCACCGTATCACCCAGGCGATAAACCACGCCGGAGGATTCGCCAATCAGACGCTGACCGATATTATCGTAGCGATAATAGTCATTATCCAGCGATGATACGTGCACCAGACCGTCGATAAACAGATCGTTCAGGCGGACGAAGAAACCAAAGCCGGTCACGCTGGCAATAATACCGCTGAACACTTCCCCGACGTGATCCTGCATAAAGTCGCATTTCAGCCAGTCGGCAACGTTACGCGTCGCTTCATCAGCACGGCGCTCGGCCATCGAACAGTGCTCGCCCAGCTGCAGCATTTCTTCAAACTCGCTGTGCCAGCCACCGGTCGGCGTCCAGCGCTCTTTCGGCTCACCGTGCTCTTTAGCCAACTGATATTTGATCGCGCGGTGCATCGCCAGATCCGGATAACGACGGATCGGTGAGGTGAAGTGGCCGTAAGAAGCCAGCGCCAGACCAAAGTGGCCCCGGTTTTCCGGATCGTAGACCGCCTGTTTCATGGAACGCAGCAGCATGGTTTGCAGCATTTCATGGTCAGGACGTTCGGACACTTCATCCATCAAGGTGGCGTAGTCCTTCGGCTGCGGCTTGTTACCGCCGCCCAGCGTCAGACCCAGCTCGCCCAACACGCTGCGCAAGGCAGTAATATGATCGTCACTTGGACGGTCATGCACGCGGAACAGCGCCGGCTCGTTATTCTTCTCAACGAAGCGTGCCGCGGCAACGTTCGCCATGATCATGCACTCTTCGATCAGTTTGTGGGCGTCGTTACGCACCGTTGGCTCAACACGTTCAATACGGCGTTCGGCGTTGAAGATAAACTTGGCTTCTTCGGTTTCGAAAGCAATACCGCCACGTTCGGCGCGCGCCTGATCCAACACCTTGTACATGGTGTGCAGCTCTTCCAGGTGCTTGACCAGCGGGTGATAATGCTCACGCAGCTCCTGATCGCCCTGCAAGATGTGCCAGACTTTGTTGTAGGTTAAACGGGCATGAGAGCTCATTACCGCTTCATAGAATTTGGCCGTCGACAGACGCCCCTGGGCGGAGATAGTCATCTCGCACACCATACAGAGGCGGTCAACCTGCGGATTAAGCGAACACAGGCCGTTGGACAGTACTTCCGGCAGCATCGGGATAACCTCCGAAGGGAAGTACACCGAGGTAGCACGGTTGCGCGCTTCGTCATCCAGCGCAGTACGCGGACGCACATAGTAACTGACGTCGGCAATAGCTACCCACAGGCGCCAACCGCCGCCGCGTTTTTTCTCACAGTAAACCGCGTCATCGAAATCGCGCGCATCTTCGCCGTCAATAGTCACCAAAGGCAACTGGCGCAGATCGACACGGCCTTTCTTGGCGGCTTCCGGTACCTGTTCGCTGAGATCGGCAACCTGCTTTTCCACCTGTGGCGGCCAAACATGCGGGATCTCATGGGTGCGCAGAGCGATATCCACCGCCATGCTGGTTCCCATTTTATCGCCGAGGATCTCAACGATCTTGCCCACTGCCTTGGTACGGCGGGTCGGACGCTGGGTCAGCTCAACCACCACCATAAAGCCCATGCGCGCGCCGCTGGCGGCTTCGGCCGGGATCAGGATATCGAAGCTCAGGCGGCTGTCGTCCGGCACCACAAAGCCGGTACCGGCATCCATAAAGAAACGACCGACGATTTGGCTGGTTTTCGGTACCAGCACACGGACGATACGCGCTTCACGGCGGCCCTTGCGATCTGCAGCCATTGCCTGTGCCAGCACCACATCACCGTGGATTGCCATTTTCATCTGCTCGGCTGACAGATACAGGTCGTCTTTACTGCCTTCAATACGCAGGAAACCAAAGCCATCACGGTGGCCGATAACGGTACCGCGCAGCAAATCAAGACGTTCCGGCAGCGCATAGCACTGGCGGCGGGTAAATATTAACTGACCGTCGCGTTCCATCGCACGCAGACGGCGACGCAACGCTTCTAACGGCTCTTCACCGGTTAAATTCAGCTCTTTGGCCAGCTCTTCGCGGCTGGCCGGCGTTTCTCTTTTCGCCAGATGGGCCAGAATGAATTCACGGCTCGGGATTGGGGATTCATATTTTTCTGCTTCTCGTTCCAGGAATGGATCTTGTGACATTGCGGTTCCTCCGTTGTCATCAGCAGGGTGCCGCTGAGCCTTGTCTTCTCAGCGACGCTTTATTCGACAAGCAATAGCTTGTAGAGCGATGGATTGTCTTCGACCATATCGGCCAACGTGTGGCTGTCCAGCTCTTCAAGGAAATTCTGTACGCCCTGTTGCAGCACCTGTTTCAGGCGGCACGCAGGGGTTATGTGGCAGAAATTACTGTTGCAGTTAACCAGTGAAAGCGGCTCTAACGCCCTGACTACATCGCCGAGGCGAATGGTTTCGGCCGGTTTGCCTAAACGGATGCCGCCGTTCTTACCGCGCACGGCGGTCACAAACCCAACCCGGCTTAACTGATTGATGATCTTTACCATATGGTTTCTGGACACGCCGTAGACCTCGGTAACTTCCGAGATACTGGTCATTTTGTCCGGCGGCAGCGAGGCCATGTAGATCAACGCCCGCAGGCCGTAATCAGTAAAACTTGTTAACTGCACATCTACCTCTGGGTATCATTTTACCCGTCTGATACGCCGATTTTCGGCATTATTCAAAAGATTACTTATTGGATAATAAACCAGCCAGAGAGTTCGCCGCTAATTATTTAGCGCATCTCGGACTCTGGACAGGTTAAAGAAAGGATTTTTTGAAGTGAAATCGCAACCGGGGAGAATAATGATAAAAACAAACCGGGACAATGCCCGGTTTGTTCTACTGCAGCAAGGCCAGATTATGCGTCGAACGGGTCGCGCAGGATCATGGTTTCGCTACGGTCTGGACCTGTAGAGATAATGTCTACCGGCACGCCAGTCAGCTCTTCAATGCGCTTGATGTAGTTCAGCGCCGCCTGTGGCAGTTTGCTGTGCTCTTTCACGCCAAAAGTGGTGTCGCTCCAGCCCGGCATGGTTTCGTAGATTGGCTCAATACCTTCCCAACCTTCAGCCGCCAGCGGAGTGGTGGTCATTTCGCGGCCGTCAGGCATGCGGTAACCCACGCAGATCTTCACTTCTTTCAAGCCGTCCAACACGTCCAGCTTGGTCAGGCAGAAGCCAGACAGGGAGTTGATCTGTACAGAACGGCGAACGGCTACCGCGTCCAGCCAGCCGGTACGACGACGACGGCCGGTAGTGGCGCCGAACTCGTTACCCTGCTTGCACAGGAATTCACCGGTTTCATCGAACAGTTCAGTTGGGAACGGACCTGCACCCACACGGGTAGAGTAGGCTTTAACAATGCCCAGTACGTAATCCACGTAACGCGGACCAATACCTGAACCGGTAGCAACGCCGCCAGCAGTGGTATTGGAAGAGGTCACATACGGATAGGTACCGTGGTCGATATCCAGCAGGGTGCCCTGTGCGCCTTCGAACATGATCAGGTCGCCACGCTTGCGCGCGCCGTCCAGCAGTTCGGAAACGTCAACAACCATGGCAGTCAGGATGTCGGCGATAGACAGCACATAATCCAGAGTTGCCTGGTAATCAACGGCTTCAACTTTGTAGTAGTTGACCAACTGGAAGTTATGATAATCAACGATTTCCTTCAGCTTAACGGCGAAGGTTTCTTTATTGAACAAGTCGCTAACGCGCAGACCGCGACGAGCCACTTTATCTTCATAAGCCGGGCCGATACCGCGACCGGTAGTACCGATAGCTTTCGCGCCGCGTGCTTTCTCGCGCGCGTTATCCAGCGCAACGTGATAAGGCAGGATCAGCGGACAGGCTTCGGAAAGTAACAGACGTTCGCGTACCGGGATGCCGCGCGCTTCGAGTTCACCCATTTCTTTCATCAATGCGTCTGGAGCCAGAACCACACCGTTGCCGATGATGCTGGTCACGTTTGCACGCAGAATGCCTGAAGGAATCAAATGAAGGACGGTTTTTTCACCGTTAATAACCAGAGTGTGGCCAGCGTTATGGCCCCCTTGGTAGCGCACTACATATTGAGCCCGTTCGGTCAGCAGGTCTACGACCTTGCCCTTACCTTCGTCACCCCATTGAGTGCCCAGTACGACGACGTTCTTACCCATTTTAAAAATCACCGGTTGCTTAAAAATGGATTCTACCACCGTAATTCGCGAGTTTCAGCACTTTTAGCATAGGGTTGCATATTTTTTAGGCTAAACTTTAAACCCCTGCGTGCGTACGCAACATGTAGTAGATCACACAGCCTGCAACCACTATTCCACCGCCAAATCGACGCAGTGTCGCGTCAGGAAACTGGGTCATCGCCAGTATCATTTTGCGCCAGGCCTGCGGGAACAGCATCGGGCCCAAGCCTTCCAGCACCAAAACCAGCCCAAGCGCCAGCCAGATCGTTGAATTCATCAGTGACTCCCAAAAAGAAAGGGCCCGCGTTTAAACGGGCCCTCTATCATTAACCGATCGTGGTTACTTGCGTACGGAATCAGGCGACTTCATGTAGCGGAAGAAATCGCTGTCCGGGCTCAGTACCATCACGTCCTGGTTATTGCTGCTGAAGCTGGTTTCATAAGCACGCAGGCTACGGATAAAGGCGTAGAAGTCTGGATCCTGGCTGAATGCGTTAGCAAACAGTTTGGCCGCTTCGGCATTACCTTCACCACGAGTGATACGCGCTGTACGTTCGGCTTCCGCCAGGGTACGAGTCACTTCGTAGTCTGCGGTAGCGCGCAGCTTCTCAGCCTCTTCCTGACCCTGTGAACGGTGGCGACGGGCTACCGCTTCACGCTCGGCGCGCATACGCTGGTAGATTGCATCAGACACTTCTGCCGGCAAGTTGATCTGCTTGATACGCACGTCGATCACTTCGATACCCAACGCCGCCATGCTGTTCGGGTTAACCTTCGGCAGTTTGCCGGTGGTTTCCTTTTCAACACGCGCCGCTGCAGAAGCAATAGCGTCATCGGCTTCGGTGGTCGCCACTTCCTGGTCATCACCCACGGTACCGGTGTTCAGCGCGTCACGCACGTCGGACATCAGTTTGCCACGCGAGTCGGTCACGATGTCTTTAACATCCAGACGACCAATTTCGGAACGCAGACGGTCACTGAACTTACGTTTCAGCAACACTTCGGCCTGTGAAACATCACCGCCGCCGGTTGCCAGGTAGTAACGGCTGAAATCGCTGATACGCCATTTCAGGTATGAGTCGACGATCAGGTCTTTCTTCTCGCTGGTAACAAAGCGGTCAGCCTGGTTGTCCATGGTCTGGATACGCGCATCCAGCGTTTTCACTGATTCAATGAACGGGATCTTGAAGTGCAGGCCCGGCGCATAAACCAGCGGCTTGTTGTCGCTGTCACGCAGTACCTTGCCGAAACGCAGCACGATGCCGCGCTGACCTTCCTGAACCACGAACAAAGAGGCATACAACGCCACCAGCACCGCGAGGATAATTACTATAAAAGACTTACGCATTGATTATTCTCTCCCTACGCGAGTGGTGTCGTCACGCTGCGCATTCGCCCGGCGCTGGTCCATGACCGAGCCGTTGCTGGTGCGCTGGCTGCTGGAGCTGGCGCCGCTGTTGGCAGACGGAGCGGGGTTGAGACGAATCAGGCTGGTGTCTTTATTGCCTTCAGCCGCCGCGCCGGTTTGGCCACGCAGCATTTGATCCAGCGGTAACACCATAAGATTGTTGCCTTTGTCATTCACCAACACCTTACGAGTGTGGCTCAGGACTTTTTCCATGGTTTCGATATACAGACGCTCGCGGGTGATTTGCGGTGCAGACTTGTATTCCGGCAACAGCTTGGCAAAGCCCGCAACCTCACCCTGTGCTTCCAGGACGGTACGGTCTTTATAGGCTTTGGCATCTTCCAACAAACGCTGTGCCTGACCATTGGCGCGTGGCTGAACTTCGTTGGCGTAAGCTTCTGCCTCACGGATGTACTGCTGCTCGTTCTCACGTGCGGCAATCGCATCATCAAATGCGGCTTTCACCTCTTCCGGCGGACGAGCGGCCTGGAAGTTGACGTCCAGCAGCGTGATGCCCATGTGGTACGGACGAATAGTCTCTTCCAGTACGCGTTGGGTATCGCTACGCACGATAGTACGGCCTTCGGTCAAGATCTTGTCCATGGTGTACTTGCCGATAACGCCACGCAGGGCGCTGTCAGTAGCCTGGCTCAGGCTGTCGTCGGCGTTGGTCACGCTGAACAGATAGGCTTCCGGGTTGGTCACGCGGTACTGCACGTTCATTTCTACGCGCACCACGTTCTCATCGGAGGTCAGCATCACGCCAGAAGCGGCCAGTTCACGCACCGACTCCACGTTGACCGGACGTACTTCATCGATGAAGGTCGGCTTCCAGTTCAGACCCGGTTGCACCAGGTGGCTGAACTTGCCGAAACGAGTCACGACACCGCGCTCGGCTTCCTTGATGGTGTAGAAACCGCTGGCGGCCCAAATCACCACCACCGCAACCGCAGCGATACCGATAATACGACCGCTAAGGCCCGGTCCCGAAGAGCCAGTACCGCCGTCGTTATTGTTGTTGGAGCCTTTGCCCCCGCCCAAGCCGCTCAGTTTTTTGCTCAGCTTGCGGAAGATATCGTCCAAATCAGGTGGCCCTTGATCGCGACCGCCTTTGTTATTACCGCCAGAGTTGCCGCCATTGTTATTGCTGCTCCCCCACGGGTCGCGGTCCTGTCCGTTATTACCGGGCTGATTCCACGCCATGTTTTAGCTCCATATTCTGTGATTGGGTACTTCAGGCTTACGCGAAGCTCAAATGTAACAGGATATGATCATACTATAAAGTTAATCAGATCCAGTTCCTGTTTGCAGAGGCGACGCCATTCGACGATGGGCATACGAACCACCACGCCAATGCTGCCGTCTTCTTCGTTCCACTCTTTTTCAATTGCCTGAAGCTGGTAAAAACGGCTACGAAGACGGCCTGCCTCTGGCGGTAAGCGCAGCTCATAATGCGCGATTTCCCCCGATAAGCGCTCCGTCAACGCCTGATACAGCAACGGGATACCTTCACCGCTGGCGGCGGACAGCCACACCCGGATCGGTAAGTTTTCATCGTTGCGGTCGATACGCGGAACAAAATCATCCAGCATATCTATTTTGTTCATCACTAACAGTGTAGGGATCTCATCCGAGTCGATCTCTGCCAGCACGGTATTTACCGCTTCAATGTTCTCATCGACACGGGTATCCGCGGCGTCGATTACATGTAACAGCAAAGATGCCTGACGCGTTTCTTGCAGCGTTGCCTTAAAGGCGGCCACCAGATCGTGCGGCAGGTGCCGGATAAAACCTACGGTATCCGCCAACACGGTATCGCCCACATCGGCCACGTCGATACGCCGCAGGGTAGGATCCAGGGTGGCAAATAGCTGGTCGGCCGCATACACATCGGCAGACGTTATTCGATTAAACAGGGTAGATTTACCGGCGTTGGTGTATCCCACCAGCGATACGGTTGGCACTTCAGCACGGGTACGCGCACGTCGGCCCTGTTCACGCTGCTTAGCTACCCGCTCCAGGCGGCGTAGAATCAGGCTAATGCGATCGCGTAACAGACGACGGTCGGTCTCTAATTGGGTTTCCCCCGGCCCGCGCAGGCCAATCCCCCCTTTTTGGCGCTCAAGGTGCGTCCAGCCACGAACTAAACGCGTGGCAATATGACGCAACTGCGCCAGCTCTACCTGCAGCTTACCTTCATGGGTACGGGCACGCTGGGCAAAGATGTCTAGAATCAACCCGGTGCGATCGATCACCCGGCATTCGCACAGGCGTTCAAGGTTTCTCTCTTGCGCCGCGGAAAGGGAGTGATCAAACAGGACAACAGATGCGCCACTGGCTTTTACCGCATCTGCAATTTCTTCGGCCTTTCCTTCACCGACAAAGTACTTGGGATGTGGGGCTTTGCGGCTACCAGTCACCACTTGCAAAGCTTCGACACCCGCTGAGGACACCAGGGATTCGAACTCACTGAGATCTTCGGTATCTTTGTCTTGCGAGAAATAGATATGAACCAGGACGGCCTGCTCACCGGCTTCATAACGGTCAAACAAGCGTGCAACCTCTCAAACGGGAATCCGTGAGTTTGGGGGACATAAACAGCCCACGGCTGCTTATGCTCCCCGTCATGGTTGACTCGCAACGCGCTTTATTCAGCGTCATCGCTTTCCTGCTGCGGCTGTTGCGGCGCAGACGGGTTGTTACCATGGTGATAGTTACTGGTGCCGCCGCTCGGAGTATTGCTATGGTGCGATACCGGGCGTGACGGGACAACGGTAGAGATAGCGTGCTTATAAACCATCTGGCTCACCGTGTTTTTCAACAGGATGACAAACTGGTCAAAAGACTCAATCTGGCCTTGCAGCTTAATACCATTCACCAAATAAATAGAAACCGGAACACGTTCACGACGCAATGCGTTCAGGAACGGATCTTGCAAAGATTGCCCCTTAGCCATTCTATCTTTTCCTTATTTGCTTGTTGTTTTTAACTAAGAACCTGTCGGCTCTAAAATAAACGACCTAAAAAATTTGCGCGCTGAATACTCATCAATTGTACACAATCACTCAACCTATGCACTAACAACCTGTATTACCGAGTCCAAAGCCTCTCCCGGCTTCTCGCTGTCCAGCCAATGTACCGAGTCCCAGCCTCGTAACCAGGTCATTTGGCGCTTGGCCAATTGACGCGTTGCGCAAATACCACGATAAACCATCTCATCGTAACTAATCTCGCAAGACAAATATGACCACATCTGGCGATAACCGACACAGCGAATGGAAGGCAAATCCGTATGCAAATCACCCCGTGCAAAAAGTGCACGCGCTTCCGTCTCAAAACCTGCCGCCAACATTTGATGGTACCGCAGCTCTATGCGTTGATGGATCAACTCACGGCTGGTCGGCGCTATCGCAAATTGGTGCACATGATACGGCAACGATTCACCCGAAATTTTAGTCAGTTCCGTTAAAGTTTTACCCGAAATAAAAAAAACTTCCAGTGCTCTGGACAGTCTCTGCGGATCATTCGGATGAATTCTCAATGCCGCAACCGGGTCAATCTCTTGCAACTGACGGTGTAAAACGTCCCAACCCTGCTCCGCCGCCTGCTGTTCGATGCGTTCGCGCACCGCCGGATCGGCAGGTGGCAACGGCGATAATCCTTCCAGCAACGCTTTGAAATAAAGCATGGTGCCCCCCACCAGCAGCGGGATACGCCCGGCGGCGGTAATGGCGGCCATCTCTTTCAGTGCGTCGGCGCGAAAGTCCGCTGCGGAGTAGACTTCGGCAGGGTCACGAATATCAATCAGCCGATGCGGTGCCTGCGCCAGTTCTTCAGCGCTCGGTTTGGCCGTGCCGATATCCATGCCGCGATAAATCAGCGCAGAATCCACGCTGATCAATTCCACAGGCAGGTGTTCACGCAGCGCGATCGCCAATGCGGTTTTGCCCGAGGCGGTCGGCCCCATGATAAAAATAGCCGGGGGACGTGGTGTCATTTCAGTTTCAATCATGCCTAAGTGCTGTCAGTGCAGCCTGTAAATCAACAGGTTGTAAAAGTCCGCTGGGTGGTGATTTGACCAGCTGCGGGCAAAGTCGTTCAACGTCGGTCAGCAATTGTATCGCTTGCGAGGTGTTCCACTGTTCATGCTCGCTACCTAAATGGCGGGCAAACCAGGTGGCCAATACCGCGGGCGACATCTCCTGATGCTCGGCCAGATAGCCTAACAGCTCGGGTATCAGTTTTTGTAAATTTTGTTGGCGTAATGGTAAAGGTACTGCGCGCAGCGTCACACGCCCGTGATCAACTTGCAGATCCAGACCCATGGTTACCAATAGCGGCTGATGATGTACGCAGGCAGCCGCCTCTTGTTTGTTCAACGTCAGCTTGATCGGGATCAGCAGCGGCTGTGGCCGCAGGCCTTCTTGCGAAGGATTGAGTTGCGCCTGACGTAACCAGCGTTCGGCCACCGACAGGTTAAGCAACATCAACTGCTGCCGGTTTTCAATCAGTGCGTAACATGGCGGGTGGATCATCAGCACACGACCGAAACTGTGCTGACTACCGGCCAGTGGCGTTTCCTGCCCGATTTTTACCGGTGGAAACAGCGGTTGCTTCGGTGCTTCTTGCCGTGGCTCAGCCACTGGCGTGGCCTGTAACAGCTTGCCGTACAGTTCGCCTTCTCGCTTCTGATAATCACTGCCCGAATGATAGGCCGGTTGCGGTGCACGTTCACGCGCGACGGCAGGCTCGGTCGATGGGGTTTCGCGGCGCGGTGCAGGCTGAGAAAAATGGTTGCCGCCAGCGGCGACACGATTTTCCGGCTGCCAGACCGGCACCGGTTGCTGCTCGGTTTCATCGGTCAACGGCAACGGCGCATTGCCGACCTGCTGCAACACGGTGGTTACCGCCTGATAGATAAAGTCGTGCACCAGCCGAGCCTGATGGAAACGCACCTCGTGCTTGGCTGGGTGAACATTCACATCCACCTGATGCGGGTCAACCTCGAGATACAGCACATAGGCAGGCTGCTGGTCGTCTTTCAGTTGATCCTGATAGGCCTGGCGGATGGCGTGATTGATCAAACGATCGCGCATCATGCGGCTGTTGACGTAGCAATACTGCATTTCGCCCAGTTGCCGGGCACCGGCGGGATCGGCTACCCAGCCGCGAATGGTCAGGTCACCGTGCTGCCAGGAGATATTCAGCGCATGCTGCAAAAAGGCCGGGCCGCAAATACTGCCCAGGCGGCGCTCATACTGGCTCTCGTCCTTCGCTGCGCGATATTGGCGCATCAGCTTGCCATTGTGACTAAGGTTGATTGCCACATCGAAACGCGCCAGTGCAATGCGTCGCACCACTTCATCGATATGACCGAATTCGGTTTTCTCGGTGCGCATAAATTTGCGCCGCGCCGGGGTGTTGTAGAACAGATCCAGCACTTCCAGCGTGCTGCCTATCGGGTGTGCCGCCGGCTTGACCGTCACCGCCTGATCGCGACCTTCGGCATAAGCCTGCCAGGCTTCGTTTTGCTCTGCGGTGCGTGAGGTGAGGGTCAAGCGAGAAACCGAGCTGATGCTGGCCAGCGCCTCACCGCGAAAACCGAGGCTGACAATGGCTTCCAAATCGTCGAGCGTGCTGATTTTACTGGTGGCATGACGGGCCAACGCCAGAGCCAGGTCGTCCTTGCCAATACCACTGCCGTTATCACGGATGCGGATCAGCTTGGCGCCACCGCGCTCGATATCAATATCAATGCGCGTCGCCCCGGCATCCAGACTGTTTTCCACCAGTTCCTTGACCACAGACGCGGGCCGCTCGACCACTTCACCGGCGGCAATCTGGTTGGCAAGCTGGGGCGGTAACACCTGGATGGGCATGCTGACTCCTGTATTGTGGGCGCTAGGCCTGCGGAATGGTCAGCGTCCGATCCAGCGGCGCGACGTCCGACTTCAGTTTATTCACGCGTTTCAGGTCGCTGACGCTGACACCATAACGGCTGGCAATAGATGTCAAAGTATCACCGCGGGCCACTTTATGCTTCGACGGCTTCTTCACGCTGGGTTTCGCCTTGGCGACCGTGCTGACAGTAGCGGCGGATTTACCCGCCGGTACCTTGAGGCGCTGGCCGACCCATACGCCATCCTTCTTCAGCTTGTTCAGGTCACGCAACGCCGCCATGGTCGTGCCATAGCTGTCGGCAATGCCGGAGAGCGTTTCCGCCCGCTTCACTACGTGAATCTGCGTTTTACCGCTAACTCGGCTGCTGCCGGCCGAACTGACGATCGGTGCAGGCTGACTGACGTCTGGTGTTGAGGAGTTAACCGCCGCTGCGACGTCCAGCGGTCGGTTTTCCACCTTTGGGTCGGCTTGTAGCGGATGCGCCAGGAAATAACTACGCAGGCCGTTGTGGATCGCCCTGGCAATTTTTTCCTGATACGCGCTACTGCCGAGCAGCCGCTCCTCCGTGCTATTACTGATAAATCCTGTTTCCACCAGCAATGATGGAATATCCGGCGAACGCAGCACGCCAAGGCTGGCGTGTTCCGGACGACGTTTATGCAATGAACCGACGCTCTGCAACTGCTGCAAGACTTTGACCGCCACATCGTAACCTACACGTTGCGAGTGACCGAACTGCAGATCCAGCACTGCCTGGCTCAGGTAAGGATCCGCCTGGCTGTTGGCCAGCAAATCACCCGCACCGCCCAGCAATTCCGACTGTTTCTCATGCTGTTCCAGCCAGCCCGCCATTTCACTGTTGGCACGGCGGTTGGACAGAACCCAAACCGAGGCCCCATTGGCACTGCGGTTTGGCGCCGCATCAGCGTGAATGGAGATCAGCACGTTGGCGCCCTGCTTGCGCGCTACGTCGGAACGCCCCATCACCGAGATGAAGTAATCGCCATTGCGTGTTAAGACCGGTTTGAACTGAGGATCGGCATCCAGCAACGCCTGCAGGCGACGAGCAATGGCAATGGTGACATTCTTCTCTTTCAGACCGTTCGGCCCGATAGCGCCCGGATCCTGTCCGCCGTGACCGGCGTCAATGGCTACCACCACCCGATCGCCGGAACCTGCGGAAACGCGGCTGCTGCGCGGCGTAATTTCCGATGCGGTCCCCGCAACTACGGTTGTCTTGTTGCTGAACGGATTCGAACCGCTTGGTGCTTTACGCACCGGTGCAGGTTCATCAGGCTCACTCACCACGACCGGCGCTTTACGCGTTGGCTGGCTCACGACCACCGGCGCAGGCACCGATACCGGAGCTTTACGCACTATATTGGTATTTGCGCTGCCCTCGGCGGCAATGGTAAACACCACGGTATAGATACTGCCGCTTTGGCGTGTGGCCACCCGGGTCTTCGAGCGCTGGGTCAGGTCAAACACCAGCCGCACGCTCTGGGCGTCTTTCGGCGTACTGGAGCGGATGCTTTTCACCAGGTTTTGACCGCTAAAATTCAGCGGCAGACCACCGACCTTGCCTTTCTGGTTAACGTCCAGGACCACGCGGTCCGGGCCATGCAGTGGGAAAAAGGCATAATCCGGCGGGCCGTTGAAACTCACCGAGACGGTGGCTTCGCGTTGGGCATTGGTGACTTTAATATCAGACAGCGACGATGCGGCCAGCGCACTGGCCGCACCCAAAGGCCCCAATACGGCGATCAGGGCGATTACGAATAGTTTTCTCAACGCATACGTCATTGCGGCGTCATTCCTGTGGCCCGTGAATACGGTCTAAAAGCTGGCTGCCGTAGGCGGAAACCGCCTGAATTTTTGCTTCTCGCCCCTGATCCTGATAGCTGAGATGCAGCTCCAGATCCGGCTCCGGCAATACGCCCGTGCCCTGCTGTGGCCATTCCACCAGGCAAATAGCATCCTGCGCAAAATAATCGCGAATGCCCATAAATTCGAGTTCTTCCGGATCGGCCAGGCGGTACAGATCAAAATGGTATACCGCCAGCGGCTGCAGCGCATAAGGCTCAACCAGCGTGTAGGTGGGGCTTTTAACGTTGCCCTGATGACCCAATGCCTGCAGGAAACCACGGCTGAAGGTGGTTTTACCGGCGCCCAGGTCACCGTAAAGGTAAATTACGCTGGCACGATCGCACGCCTTAGCCAAGACGGCACCCAGTGCGACAGTTGCTGCCTCATCCGGCAGAGGTAAAACGAGTTCTTTCATTCGATAGTTTCTATTTATGCCAACTCAGGATTAACGTAATAAGGAATTTCCGGCAGTAAGTCGCTTGCCAGCATCCCCCTGATTCCTTGTCTTGCCGCCACGCGATCGGCGGCTGCGCCATGGGCCACACATCCGGCACAGGCTGCATCATACAGCGAGAGCTTTTGCCCCAGCAAACCGCCGATGATACCCGACAGAACATCGCCCATTCCGCCGGAGGCCATGCCGGCATTGCCGACGTCGGCGATCGCCATCTGGCCGTACTGGTCGGCGATCAGCGTACCTGCACCTTTCAGCACGGCTACGCCACCGTATTGCGCCACCAGATTACGCACTGCAAGTAAGCGATCACTCTCAATCTCGGCGGTACGGCACCCCAGCAGGCGTGCCGCTTCCCCAGGATGCGGGGTAATCACACGATTCTGACGCTTCTCGGGATTTAATGCCAGCAAGTTCAACGCATCCGCGTCCCATAACGCCGGTTTATCACTGGCTTGCAATACTTTCAGCGCATTCCTACCCCATTCGCCCTGGCCCAGTCCCGGCCCCACTACCAGGACATCTGCCCAGTCGAGCGCCTGCTGCAATGCCTCGTCACTCAAAGGCTGTACCATCAGTTCGGGTCTGGCGGTCAATAACGGCCCCACATGTTCAATGTGAGTAAGTACTCGCACCAACCCGGCGCCGCTGCGTAGTGCCGCCTCTGCCGCCATGCGTATCGCCCCGCCAAAACCATGATCGCCGCCAACCACCAACAAACGCCCTTGTTCACCTTTATGCGAGCAGGGACGACGCGGTTTCAGCCACAGAGGCAGGGACTCGACAGTAAGCCGCTGAATCTGTGCCGGTTGCTTCGCCAGCCAACCCGATAATCCTAGCGTACTCTGGTGAAGTTGCCCGACCCAATCACGGGCCTGACCGGTCAACAAGCCCGGTTTGAGGGCAATAAACGTCATGGTGTGCGTAGCGCGGATCGCCACGCCAGGCACAGCACCGCTTTCAGCCAGCAAGCCCGAGGGAATATCGAGTGCGATAACCGGTGCGCAGTTGCGATTAGCGGCTTCAATCAGCGCATCGTATGGCGCACGCGGTGCACTACTCAGCCCGGTACCAAGCAGGCCGTCGATTATCAGATCAATATCTTCCGGCCAACGACTGTCAGCCGGATGAATTTCCCCCCCGGCGTCCAACCAGGCCTGTCGCGCTTCTTCAGCCTCTGGCGGCAGTGGGCGTGTGCCTTCGCAGGCGATCAGACTGACCTTAACGCCGGCCGCCGCTGCCAGCCGAGCGACCACATAACCGTCACCGCCATTGTTGCCATGGCCGCACAGCACCAGCCAGTGGTGAGCGGCCGGATATTGGTCGCATGCCAGGGTGTAAGCTGCCTCACCGGCACGTTGCATCAGTTGGTAGAGTGAAATGCCTTGCGAGGCAGCGGCGCTGGCTTCAGCCCGTCGGATCCAGTCTGCAGACCAGACAGAGTGTGATAAACTGTCGGAGTATTGTTTTTCACTGTGGCCCGTCATGACTCACCCCCTCGATCTCAATCAACTCGCCCAACATATCAAGCAATGGGGCCAATCGCTAGGATTCCAGCAGGTAGGCATCTGCGACACCGATCTCAGCGCGGAAGAGCCCAAATTGCAGGCCTGGCTGGACAAACAATATCACGGCGAAATGGAGTGGATGGCGCGCCACGGCATGCTGCGCGCCCGGCCTCATGAGCTACTGCCCGGCACGCTGCGGGTGATCAGCGTGCGCATGAACTACCTGCCGGCCAAAGCGGCCTTTGCCAGCACGCTGCAGAACCCCGAATTGGGCTATGTCAGCCGCTATGCGTTGGGGCGTGATTATCACAAACTGCTGCGCCAACGGCTGAAAAAGCTCGGCGATCAGATCCAGGCCTACTGCGGCGAGCTGAATTTCCGCCCTTTTGTCGACTCCGCGCCGGTGATGGAACGCGCATTGGCCTCCAAGGCCGGGATTGGCTGGGTTGGTAAACACTCACTTATTCTCAATCGCGAAGCCGGTTCCTGGTTCTTTCTCGGCGAACTGCTGATCGATCTGCCCTTGCCGGTAGATGAACCGCAGCAGGAACAATGCGGCCGATGCGTCGCCTGTATCACCACTTGCCCGACCGGAGCCATCGTCGCACCCTATACCGTGGACGCCCGGCGCTGTATCTCCTATCTCACCATCGAGCTGGAAGGTGCCATTCCTGAAGAATTTCGGCCATTGTTGGGCAACCGTATCTACGGCTGTGATGATTGCCAGCTTATTTGCCCCTGGAACCGTTTTTCGCAGCTCACTGACGAAGATGATTTCAGCCCGCGTGCTGCACTGCATGCACCGCAACTGATTGAACTGTTCGGTTGGGCGGAAGAGAAATTCCTGCGAATCACCGAAGGTTCTGCCATCCGGCGCATCGGCCATTTGCGTTGGTTGCGTAATATTGCCGTGGCACTGGGTAATGCCCCCTATCAGGATGCCATAGTGATGGCGCTGCGCTCCCGGCTGGAACAGGACGCTATGCTGGATGAACATATCCACTGGGCACTGAAGCAGCAATTGGGGCGGCGTGAGGAGCAAGGGATAGAAGTGCAGACAATGCAGAAAAAACGATTGATACGGGCTGTGGAAAAAGGATTACCGAGGGATGCCTAAAACCTTCTGTTCAGGTCCAATAGTCACTCTGTGGATTTGTGCATAAAAATAAAAATGCTTTGTCTTTCAACTGCAACAAAAAGAGCAAGTGATCGGCATAACGTTTTCCGATAAATAAATATCTTTGTAAATCAAATAGATAAATATTTCATTTGTGTGGCGTTGATTTTTTGAGCTGAGGGTATTATGTACGGTGCCTGTGGATAAGTCTGTTCACAACATTTCGACAGGGTATGTACAACGAGACAAGAAGCCGCGCCGGTAAAGGCGTTGGACTAAGTTAAACCGAAGATAAAATTGGAGCGGGAAACGAGACTCGAACTCGCGACCCCGACCTTGGCAAGGTCGTGCTCTACCAACTGAGCTATTCCCGCATTGAGATGCTTTGGGCATCCGGCCATCAAACAACAACATGGCCTTTGAATTTTTTTGGAGCGGGAAACGAGACTCGAACTCGCGACCCCGACCTTGGCAAGGTCGTGCTCTACCAACTGAGCTATTCCCGCGTCGCATGGGCACTACCTGATACTTTTTTTATTCATCACGCTACCTAAGCAGCATTGTTGAATTTGGAGCGGGAAACGAGACTCGAACTCGCGACCCCGACCTTGGCAAGGTCGTGCTCTACCAACTGAGCTATTCCCGCCCGGCGTAACGATGTCGGAACTAAACGAAATTCTTCATCGGTACGGGGTGCGCATTATACGAGAAATCCTTTCTGCCGCAAGCCCCTGAAAGCAAAAAAACGCGTTTTTTGTTTGTTTGCCGATTAAAGCGCCAAACTGGTTAATTAAGCGGCGGAATTGGCCGCTTGTACTAATCAGGCCCCTGTTCTGGGGCCGTGCAACCGTTATAACTGGATGAAATGTTCACGGTAATAGGCCAGTTCGCCCACCGACTCGCGGATATCATCCATCGCCTGGTGGGTGCCCTGCTTTTTGAAACCACTGAGGATTTGCGGTTTCCAACGGCGCGCCAGCTCTTTCAAAGTGCTGACATCCAGATAGCGGTAATGGAAGTAGGCTTCCAGTTCCGGCATATAGCGGAACAGGAAGCGGCGGTCCTGGCCCACACTGTTGCCGCAGATCGGTGATTTACCCGCAGGCACCCACTGTTGCAGGAAGGCAATAGTGGCCAACTCGGCGGCATGGTCGTCGAACTGACTGGCCTTCACCCTTTCCACCAGCCCGCTGCCGGTATGAGTCCGCACGTTCCAGTCATCCATCAGGCCAAGCTGCTCATCGGATTGATGTACGGCGATCACTGGCCCTTCCGCGAGGATATTCAGATTGGCGTCGGTGACCAGGGTAGCGATCTCGATAATGCGATCGCGTTCTGGATCCAACCCGGTCATCTCCAGATCGATCCAAATCAGGTTATTTTCGTTTCCTGTCATGATATTTCCTGCGTAAAAGCCAAAAGATAAACAAACTATAGGCAAGGCGGCGAGCGACGCTGGCTGTTTGCCAACGGAAGTCCGCGGCACGTGGCGGCTAACAACGGTTATTTAATATAAAATAGCGTGTATCATAGTCTTTTTGGTCGCCATGAGCGATAAAGCGGATTCAAGTGAGGCGCAGTGAGCAAGAACAAACTGTCCAAAGGTCAAGAACGCCGCGTGCAGGCGAACCATCAACGTCGCCTGAAGCGCACTGACAACAAACCGGAACTGGATGATTCCCAACTGGGTGAGCCGCAGGACGGCATCGTCATCAGCCGTTTCGGCATGCACGCCGACGTTGAAGCAGCGGATGGCACTCAGCACCGCTGTAATATCCGCCGTACGTTACGTTCGCTGGTGACAGGCGATCGTGTGGTATGGCGTCCTGGCGTCGGCACCCATGCAGGGGTGAAAGGTATCGTAGAAGCCGTGCATGAACGCACTTCCGTACTGAACCGCCCCGACATCTATGACGGCGTGAAACCCATCGCCGCCAATATCGATCAGATCGTCATCGTTTCCGCGATCCTGCCAGAGCTGTCGCTGAATATGATCGACCGCTACCTGGTGGCCTGTGAAACGCTGGAAGTCGAACCGTTGATCGTACTGAACAAAATCGATTTGCTGGATGCCGAAGCACGCAAGACCGTAGACGGGATGATGGATATCTACCGCCATATCGGTTACCGAGTGCTTGAGGTCTCCAGCCAGACGCGTGAAGGCATGGAGGCATTTGAACAGGCGCTGGTCGATCGTATCAGTATCTTTGCCGGCCAGTCCGGGGTGGGTAAATCCAGCCTGCTGAACGCCCTGCTGCCACCGAGCGATAAGCAAATTCTGGTAAATCAGGTTTCCGATGTCTCAGGCCTCGGGCAACATACCACCACCGCCGCGCGGCTGTACCATTTCCAGCACGGCGGCGATGTGATCGATTCACCGGGTGTGCGTGAGTTTGGTCTGTGGCATCTGGAGCCGGAACAAGTGACTCAAGCCTATGTCGAATTCCGTGACTATTTGGGCGGTTGCAAATTCCGCGACTGCCGTCACGATACTGACCCAGGCTGCGCCATCCGCGGGGCGATGGAGAAAGGCGATATCGCCAAAGAGCGTTTTGAAAACTACCATCGCATTCTGGAAAGCATGGCCTCAGTGAAGGTTCGCAAGAACTTCACCGACGCCGCAGGCTGATAATACCGGGTGGCATTGACTGTGGCGGAGCCACGGTTACAATGCGCGCCCTTTACCCCGATTCACGAGGTTAATGTGCTGGATAGCATCAAAATTAAATTGCAGTATTGGTTACCCAAGCTGGCGCTGACGCGCCTGGCCGGCTGGGGCGCAGATAAACAAGCCGGCTGGCTGACCCAGTTGGTGGTGAAGACCTTCGCCCGCTATTACCGCGTGGATATGCAGGAAGCACAAAATCCTGACCTGACCTCTTATGCGACCTTCAACGATTTCTTTGTTCGCCCCCTGCGTGACGGCGCACGTCCGATCGTCGAAGGTACCCACTGGCTGGCGCTGCCTGCCGATGGCGCGATAAGCCAACTCGGCCCGATCAACGACGACCAGATTTTCCAGGCTAAAGGCCATTACTACAGCCTGGAGGCGCTGCTGGCCGGCAACTACATACTGGCCGAGCCGTTCCGCAACGGCCTGTTCGCCACCACTTACCTGGCACCTCGTGATTATCACCGTGTGCATATGCCATGCGATGGCGTACTGCGCGAAATGATTTATGTTCCGGGCGACCTGTTTTCTGTTAACCCGCTGACCGCGGCCAACGTGCCAAACCTGTTTGCCCGTAATGAGCGTGTGATCTGCGTATTCGATACCGCTATCGGGCCTATGGTGCAGATCCTGGTGGGTGCCACCATCGTCGGCAGCATCGAAACCGTCTGGGCCGGCACCGTTACGCCACCGCGCGAAGGCGTCATCAAGCGCTGGACCTATCCGGCAGAAGGGAGTGAAGGCGCTATCGCACTGGAGAAAGGGGCAGAAATGGGCCGCTTCAAGCTCGGCTCGACGGTCATCAACCTGTTTACCCCAGGCAGCGTGCAGTTTGCCCCGCAGTTGAACAACGGCACCGTGACCCGTATGGGCGAAGCCTTCGCAGAAATCCCGGCTGCCTCTGCCGCCGCTGAAACAACGCAGATCTAAGGGAATTGATACTGTGCGCCTGATTATCACGCTATTGCTCGGTTGTTTACTGTCTCAACCGGTGCTGGCCGCCACGGTGCCTACCGAAACACAGCTCAAACAAGAGCTGAAGCAGGCGGAAGGCAACAAGAACGCGCCTAATCAGGCGGAAACCACTGAGGCGCTGCAAAGCGCTCTCAACTGGTTATCGGAGCGCAAAGAATCGCTGACGCGCGTTGAACAATATCAACGTGTGATCGACGATTTCCCAAAGATGACGCAGGAACTGCGCCGTCAACTGGTGATTGAAGACAGTAAGATCCTGCCGAATGGCGATAACCTGCCGGCCAGCGATCTGGAGCAGCAGATCCTGCAGACCAGCAGCCTGCTGCTGGAACAGGCCCGGCTGTTGCAGCAAGAACAGGAACGCACGCGGGAAATCAGCGACTCCCTCGGCCAGTTGCCACAGCAGCAAACCGATGCTCGCCGGGCGCTGACCGAAGTGCAGCGCCGCCTGCAGGCACAGCCCGCCAACCCGACCACGCCACATGCTCAGGCCGCGCTGGCGTTATTACAAACCGAGGCCGCTGCGCGCAAAGCCAAGGTCGATGAACTCGAGCTGGCGCAGTTGTCAGCCAACAATCGCCAGGAACTGGCGCGGATGCGCGCTGAGGTCTACAAAAAGCGCCACGAGAAAGTCGACATCCAGCTGCAGGCGCTGCGCAATAACCTCAATGCCCAGCGGCAACGTGAAGCCGAACTGGCACTGGAAAAAACCGAGCAGTTGGCCGAACAGAACGGCGACCTGCCAAAAAGCATCAGCCAGCAGCTACAGATCAACCGTGAGCTTTCCGCCGCGTTGAACAATCAGGCCCAGCGCATGGATCTGATCTCATCCCAACAACGCCAGGCCGCCGCGCAAACGCTGCAGGTGCGCCAGGCATTAAGCACCATCATCGAACAGGCCCAATGGCTTGGCTCCTCGTCCGCGCTGGGGGAAACCCTGCGTGCCCAGGTGGCTACGCTGCCGGAAATGCCCAAGCCGCAGCAGTTGGACGGCGATATGGCCCAACTGCGCGTACAGCGGCTGCAGTTTGAAAGCCAACTGGAGAAGCTGCCACAGCGGGAGTTTAAACGCGACGACGGCAGTGAACTGACCAGCGCGGAACGGCGTATCGTCGACGCCCAGTTGCGTACCCAGCGCGAACTGCTCAATTCACTGCTTTCCGGCTGCGATACCCAAATCCTCGAGCTGACCAAGCTGAAAGTGGCCAACACCCAGCTGATTGAGGCGCTGAACGAAATCCGGGACGCCACCCACCGCTATCTGTTCTGGGTGCCGGACATTAATCCGATCAATCTGTCCTACCCGATTAACGTGGCGCACGATCTCACTCTGTTGCTGTCACTCGATACGCTGTCACAACTCGGCGGCGCCTTTATGATGATGGTGACCAGCAAGGAAACGCTGATCCCGATTTTCGGCGCCCTGCTGCTGGTGATTTTCAGCATCAGCTCCCGCAAGCATTACCACGCCTTCCTGACACGGGCCAGCAGCCGGGTCGGTAAAGTCACCCAGGACGAGTTCTTTCTGACGGTACGCACCGTGTTCTGGTCGATTCTGGTGGCGCTGCCGCTGCCGGTGTTGTGGGCGGCACTCGGTTTTGGCCTGCAAAGTGCCTGGAACTATCCGGTGGCCGAAGCCATCGGCAAGGGCGTCACCGCCACGCTGCCGATCTTGTGGGTGTGTATGATCTGCGCCGCCTTTGCCCATCCACAGGGGCTGTTTATCGTGCATTTCCGCTGGCCGGCGAAGCAGGTTTCACGCGCCATGCGTTACTACAAAATGTCGATCTGGCTGATCGTGCCGCTGATCATGGCGCTGATTACCTTCGACAGCCTGAAAGAGCGCGAATTTGCCAACACCCTCGGCCGGCTGTGCTTTATCTTGCTGTGTCTGGCATTGGCCCTGGTGACCAACAGTCTGAAACGTGCCGGCATCCCGCTGTATCTGGATAAGAAAGGCTCCGGCGAGAACATGGTCAACACCGCGCTGTGGGGGCTGCTGCTGTCGGCACCGGTGCTGGCGGCGCTGGCCTCGGCCGTTGGCTATCTGACCACTTCACAGGCGCTGCTGGCGCGTCTGGAAACCTCGGTCGCCATCTGGTTCTTCCTGCTGGTGATTTACCATATTATCCGTCGCTGGATGCTGATCCAGCGCCGCCGCATTGCCTTTGACCGTGCCAAGCAGCGCCGCGCCGATATCCTGGCCCAGCGTGCACGCGGTGAAGAAGAAACTTCACATGCCCCTAACAGTACCGAAGGCTCGACGGATCTCGATGATTCCGAGATCGATCTTGATACCATAAGCGCCCAGTCGTTAAGGTTGGTGCGTTCGATCCTTACCATGATCGCCCTGGTGTCGGTGATCGTACTGTGGTCAGAGATCCATTCCGCCTTTAGCTTCCTGGAAAATATCACCCTGTGGAATGTCAGCTCGACGGTTAACGGGGTTGATACCGCGCATCCGATCACTCTGGGCGCGGTATTGATCGCCATTCTGGTGCTGATCGTTACCATGCAGTTGGTACGTAACCTGCCGGCACTGCTGGAACTGGCGGTGTTGCAACACCTGGATCTGACACCAGGTACCGGCTATGCCATCACCACCATCACCAAGTATCTGCTGCTGCTGTTCGGTGCGCTGCTCAGCTTCTCGTGGATTGGTATTGAATGGTCGAAACTGCAGTGGGTCGTGACCGCGCTCAGCGTGGGGTTGGGCTTTGGTATGCAGGAGATCTTCTCCAACTTTATCTCCGGCCTGATCATTTTGTTCGAAAAACCGATCCGCATTGGCGATACCGTGACGATCCGCAATCTGACCGGCAGCGTCACCAAGATCAACACCCGCGCCACCACCATTTCGGACTGGGACCGCAAAGAGATCATTGTGCCGAACAAGGCGTTCATCACCGAGCAATTCATTAACTGGTCACTGTCCGACAACGTGACCCGTGTGGTGCTGACCGTACCTGCACCGGCGGATGCCAACAGTGAAGAAGTGACCAAGATCCTGACCAACGCTGCCGAGCGCTGCTCGCTGGTGCTGGATAACCCGGTGCCAGAGGTGTATTTGGTCGATCTGCAGCAAGGTATCCAAATCTTTGAGATGCGTATCTATGCCGCCGAAATGGGCCACCGTATGCCGCTGCGTCATGAAATCCATCAGTTGATTCTGGCCGGCTACCGCGAGCACGGTATTACACTGCCATACCCACCATTCCAGGTGCGCAGTGAGACATTATCGCGCCTGACCAGCAACGGCCGCACTCCGCCGTCCACACCGGCACCGAACACCAAACGCGACTCGGGCGGACTGTAAGCGCAGAATGCAAAAAGGGTTCGGCGATGGCCGAACCCTTTTCTTATGGTGATAATGCCGAGTAGAGAGTTAGGCTCGATCGACCGGGAAGGAAATCACCTCACTCAGACTCTCGGCGCCCAACGCCAGCATCACCAAGCGGTCAACCCCTAACGCCACGCCTGAGCATTCAGGCATACCGTGCTGCAAAGCATCCAGCAGGTTGTTATCAATCGGATGCTGTGGCAAACCACGTTCCGCGCGCTTGCGGTTGTCCTGAGCAAAACGCTGCCCTTGTTCGCGACTGTCAGTCAGTTCACGGAAGCCATTCGCCAGCTCAATGCCTTTGAAGTAGACCTCGAAACGCTCCGCCACCCGGTGATCCTCGGTACTGATCTCCGCCAACGACGCCTGGCTGGCCGGGAAGTGATAAACGAACGCCGGTTTGTCACGGCCAATGTGCGGCTCCACGCCGACGGTGAACAGCAACTGCAACAGCGTATCGCGATCTTCTTCCGTATCGGCAATGTTGCTCAGATCCAGCTTGGCCGACGCTTCACGCAGTTGTGCTTTCTCTGCTGAAAGTGGATCGATATCCAGATGGCGCAGGAAAGCCTGCTGATAGGACAACGTTTCCGCGCTGTCGCAATCCAGCACCTGCTGCAGCAGATCGTCCACCTCATTCATCAGCCGGTACATGTCGTAGTGCGGGCGGTACCACTCCAGCATGGTGAATTCCGGGTTGTGGTGACGGCCGGCTTCTTCATTACGGAAGCTACGCCCCATTTGATAGATCGGGCCGCTACCCGCCGCCAGCAACCGCTTCATGTGGTATTCCGGGCTGGTCATCATGTACAGCGTCAGGCCATCCGCTGCGCCGGGCCCGACGAAACGCGTCTGGAACGGGAACAGGTGGATATCGGTGACCGTCGCCTGGCTCATGGTTGGCGTCTCAACTTCCAATACGCCACGATCGGCGAAGAAACGCCGGATCTCAGTCAGGATCGCTGCGCGCTTCAACAAATTGGCGATGGGTGCACTTGGCTGCCAGCTTGCCGTTTCGCTCATGGTAATTACTCCGAAATCAAACAGGGGATGCAGTCTACTCGTATCCCGGCATGCAAACAAATTCTTAACAGGCCCAGGACTTTTAACCGCGACATTACCTGATAAATAGTTAGTAATAAGGTTAATAAAAGGTGAATAAACGTTAAATCCTGCCTGCGGTAAATTATCCTCCCGGCCGGCGGTTAAAAGGCAAAACAATCGATCACATCAAATTTCTTCTACTTAACTTTAGGTATAGTTAATTCCACATTATTGGTGGGAGATATCTATCCTTAGTATTAATGCAACGACAATAAACTCAGTTAGTTAGCACCCGAAGTTTTTTTATAAATATTAAGCATAGATATTTAATTTGCCGTTCTTAACAAGAATATTGGAGGAATGCAGTGCAAACCTTTAACGCCGATCTTGCCATTATTGGGGCCGGGGGTGCTGGTTTACGTGCAGCAATAGCCGCAGCGGAAGCCAACCCCCAACTGAAAATCGCGCTAATCTCAAAAGTCTACCCGATGCGCAGCCATACGGTGGCCGCTGAAGGGGGCTCCGCCGCCGTCACTCAGGATCACGATAGCTTCGACTACCACTTCAACGACACCGTTGCCGGTGGCGATTGGCTGTGTGAACAGGACGTGGTCGACCATTTCGTCCACAACTGCCCGCGCGAAATGACCCAGCTTGAACAGTGGGGTTGTCCATGGAGCCGTAAAGAGGACGGGTCAGTCAACGTGCGTCGCTTCGGCGGCATGAAGATTGAACGCACCTGGTTTGCCGCCGACAAGACCGGCTTCCACATGCTGCACACCCTGTTCCAGACCTCGCTCAAATACCCGCAAATCCAGCGTTTCGATGAACACTTTGTGCTGGATATTCTGGTGGATGACGGCCAGGCCCGTGGCCTGGTGGCGATGAACATGATGGAAGGCACCCGCGTGCAGATCCGTGCCAATGCGGTGGTCATGGCTACCGGCGGTGCCGGGCGCGTGTACCGCTACAACACCAACGGCGGTATCGTCACCGGTGATGGCATGGGCATGGCATTCCACCATGGCGTACCCCTGCGTGATATGGAGTTCGTCCAATATCACCCTACCGGCCTGCCGGGCTCCGGTATCCTGATGACCGAAGGCTGCCGTGGTGAAGGCGGTATTCTGGTCAACAAAGACGGTTACCGCTACCTGCAGGACTACGGCATGGGGCCGGAAACCCCGCTGGGCGAGCCCAAGAACAAATACATGGAACTGGGCCCACGCGACAAGGTTTCGCAGGCTTTCTGGCATGAGTGGCGTGCCGGCCGTACCGTTCCTACCCCACGCGGTGACGTGGTTTATCTCGACCTGCGCCACCTGGGGGAGAAGAAACTGCTGGAACGCCTGCCGTTCATCTGTGAACTGGCCAAGGCCTACGTCGGCGTCGACCCGGTGAAAGAACCGATCCCGGTGCGTCCAACTGCGCACTACACCATGGGCGGCATTGAAACCGATCAAAACTGTGAAACCCGTATTAAAGGGCTGTTTGCCGTCGGTGAATGTTCCTCCGTCGGCCTGCACGGCGCCAACCGTCTGGGTTCCAATTCGCTGGCGGAACTGGTGGTTTTCGGCCGGGTGGCCGGTGAGCAAGCCGCTCGCCGCGCGCTGGAAACCGGCCCGGCTAACGGCAGCGCTCTGGATGCACAGGGGCGCGACGTCGAAACCCGCTTGAGCAACCTGATGAAACAGGAAGGCAACGAGAACTGGGCCAAAATCCGCGACGAGATGGGCATGTCGATGGAAGAAGGCTGCGGTATCTACCGTACCCCTGAACTGATGCAGAAAACCGTCGATAAACTGGCCGAGCTGAAAGAACGCTTCAAGCGCGTCAAAATTACCGACAGCTCCAGCGTGTTCAATACCGATCTGCTGTACACCATCGAGCTGGGTTACGGGCTGGACGTGGCCGAGTGCATGGCGCACTCCGCCCTCAACCGTAAAGAATCCCGCGGTGCCCACCAGCGTCTGGACGAAGGCTGTACCGAACGTGACGACGTGAACTTCCTCAAACATACGCTGGCGTTCCATAACCCGAACGGCGCACCACGCCTGGAATACAGCGACGTGAAGATCACCAAACTGCCACCGGCCAAACGTGTGTACGGCGCTGAAGCCGAAGCGCAGGATAAAAAGGACAAGGAGCAGGCAAATGGCTGAGATGAACACCCTGAAAATCGAGGTCATGCGCTATAACCCGGAACGCGACTCTGAGCCGCATTTCGAGACCTTCGCGGTGCCTTATGATGAGCAAACCTCGTTGCTCGACGCCCTGGGCTACATCAAGGATAACCTGGCGCCCGATCTTTCCTACCGCTGGTCATGCCGTATGGCGATCTGCGGCTCGTGCGGCATGATGGTCAACCGGGTACCAAAGCTGGCCTGTAAAACTTTCCTGCGCGAGTACACCGGCGGCATGAAGGTAGAAGCACTGGGCAATTTCCCGATCGAGCGCGATCTGGTGGTCGATATGACCCACTTTATCGAAAGTCTGGAGGCGATTAAGCCTTACATCATCGGCAATAACCGCAAACCGGAAGATGGCCCTAACGTGCAGACTCCGGCGCAGATGGCCAAGTATCACCAGTTCTCGGGCTGTATTAACTGCGGCCTGTGTTATGCCGCTTGCCCGCAGTTCGGCCTGAACCCAGAGTTTATCGGCCCGGCGGCGATCACCCTGGCACACCGCTATAACCTGGATAACCGCGACCACGGTCAGAAACAGCGTATGGCGCAGCTCAACGGTGAAAACGGCGTCTGGAGCTGTACCTTTGTCGGCTACTGCTCTGAAGTTTGTCCGAAGCACGTCGACCCGGCCGCTGCCATCCAGCAGGGCAAGGTGGAAAGTGCCAAAGACTTCATGATCGCCATGCTGAAGCCGCAATAAGGGAGATAAACAGCAATGACAACACAACGTAAGCCCTATGTGCGCACCATGACGCCGACCTGGTGGCAAAAGCTCGGCTTCTACCGTTTCTATATGCTGCGCGAAAGCACCTCGGTGCCGGCAGTCTGGTTCAGTATTGTGCTGATCTACGGCGTCTTTGCGCTAAAAGGCGGGGTAGATAGCTGGGCGGGTTTCGTCGGTTTTCTGCAAAACCCACTGGTGCTGCTGATTAACGTCGTCGCACTGCTGGCCGCACTGCTGCATACCAAGACCTGGTTCGATTTGGCGCCGAAAGCCGCCAACATTGTGGTCAACAGCGAGAAAATGGGGCCGGGGCCAATAGTGAAAACGCTGTGGGCGGTGACAGTGATAGCCAGCGTGGTCATCCTGGCCGTGGCTTTGGTGTAATCCGGAGGAAACATGATAAATCAAGCACCTAAACGCTCAGACGAACCGGTTTTCTGGGGATTATTCGGCGCTGGCGGCATGTGGGGAGCCATCATCGCCCCCGCCATAGTGCTGCTGGTTGGCATTCTACTGCCATTGGGGTTATTCCCAGGCGATGCACTGGGCTATGACCGCGTACTGGCCTTCTGCCAGAGCCTGATTGGCCGCCTGTTCCTGCTGCTGATGATTATCCTGCCGCTGTGGTGCGGTCTGCACCGTATCCACCATGCGATGCACGATTTGAAAATCCATGTGCCGGCCGGCAAATGGGTTTTCTACGGTTTGGCTGCCATCCTCAGCGTAGTGACCGTGATCGGCGTAGTCACCCTGTAACCCCTTCGGCGGCCACTTCGGTTGGTCGCCAGTTCTGCCTTTGGGCTACACTGTTTAACTCAATCAGGTAAACAGGAGTCGCCCATGCATTTCTGGTCAAAACTTTGTGTGATGCTTTCCGCCGTGCTCTCTGTCGCTTGTAGCGTTTCCCCGCCGAAGGACGTCAAAGTAGTGAGTCATTTCGACAGCCAGCGCTATCTTGGCACCTGGTACGAAATCGCTCGCCTTGACCACCGCTTCGAACGAGGCCTGGTACAGGTCACTGCCAATTACAGCCCGCGGGAAGATGGCGGCCTGAAAGTGATTAACCGTGGCTTTAATCCGCAAAAACAACAGTGGCAGGAAAGCACCGGCAAAGCCTATTTTATCGGCTCACCGCAGGTGGCCGCGCTAAAAGTGTCGTTCTTTGGGCCTTTCTATGGTGGGTATAACGTGATTGAGTTGGATGCAGATTACCGCTACGCGCTGGTCTGTGGCCCGAACCGGGATTACTTGTGGATCCTGTCGCGAACGCCAGAGCTGGACGCTGCCACTCGCGACAGGTTATTACAAACCGCGAAGAACAACGGCTTTGATATCGATAAGCTGATTTGGGTAAAACAGTCTCAGAATCAGTGACTGCTGAACTTCAGCCCCAATATGCCGACTACAATCAGGCACAGGCTGAGAATACGCGCGATATTGGTTGATTCGCCCAGTAACACCATCCCCATAATCGCTGCACCTACCGCACCAATACCGGTCCATACCGCGTAGGCCGTGCCGGCGGGCAGCGTTTTCATGGCATGCGCCAGCAACAGCATACTGACTACCATGGCGGCAATAGTGATAAGGCTGGGGGTCAGGCGGGTAAAGCCGTGGGTGTATTTCAAACCGATAGCCCACACCACTTCAAGCAAACCGGCAATAAGCAGAATAATCCAAGCCATGAAACAGGCTCCATTACTATGGGGTCGTCCCCGAATACAGATGCGTAAACAGGTCGTCCCGTTTAGCGTTGTGATATGCCCGGAGATTATACCTGCAGCCTGGGAGGATAACAGCACAAAGGTGCCTGCCGGAAAAGGCTCAGCAGAGAAAGCGGTATCCCACGACGATGCCCTTTGGCGGCCGTTCGCGGAATACCGCAGAAATCAGCAAGGTGGGTTATTGCGCGCTACGCTGGATGGCCTTACCACCAGCCTGAATATCTTCGCCCACGCCTTGAGTGGTATTGCATGCGGTCAATGAGGCCAAGAACATCAAAGAGAAAATCGCGATAATACTTTTCTTCAGCATATGAAAGCCCTTATTTGTCAGTGATGAAAAAGTACGGCTTTCTAAGCTTAGTAAATATCAGCGAGAGTTGCTGTTTAGAATGGTCTTATTTCGCACTAACACATTAGTGCATTTGATACTTATTAACTGGCCGTACGCGAGATAGCGCCGCCAAGGTGCTGAACGTCTTCACCGAATCCGCGGAAAGTATTACATCCGCTAAGGGACATCAGTAACAACAGGGAGATAACGGCCAACAGAGTTTTCTTCATTATGCAGAGTCTGCCAACAATATGCGGGAAGGGATAAAACAAAGGAGCCACGCTGGGCTCCTTTGTATTGAAGCTTATTTTACGCGTGATACGTATTCGCCAGAGCGGGTGTCAACGCGGACAACTTCGCCAATCTGTACGAACAATGGAACCTTGACCACGGCGCCGGTGCTCAGGGTCGCAGGCTTGCCGCCGGTACCGGCAGTATCGCCTTTCAGGCCTGGATCGGTATCAGTGATTTCAGCTTCGATGAAGTTCGGTGGCTGAACCGCGATAGGACGACCGTCCCACAGGGTAACGATACATTCTGCGTTATCTTGCAGCCATTTTGCCGCGTCAGATACGGTTTTTTCTTCAACACCGTGCTGCTCGAAAGTCTCAGGGTGCATGAAGTGGTAGAACTCACCGTCGTTGTACAGGTAGTTCATGTTGGTATCTACAACGTCTGCACCTTCGCAAGAGTCGGTAGATTTAAAGGTTTTCTCTACACGGCTGCCGGTCAGCAGGCGACGCATTTTAACGCGCGCAAACGCCTGGCCCTTGCCCGGCTTAACGAACTCACTGGATTCGATAGCGTAAGGCTCGCCCTCGAACATGATTTTAAGACCCGGACGGAAATCGTTGCTAGAATAAGTCGCCATGATGGCCCTCTGAATATTTGAACTGGTAGCTTAGCCAAAAAAATGGCACACATTATAACCCAAAATACGGCATATAGAGAAGATTGGTTGCATCAACTCGCCGATGTTATTACCGATCCCGATGAATTACTGCAGCTTTTATCACTGAATACGCATCCGGAATTGCCGCAGGGCCGTGAAGCACGCAAGTTGTTTGCGCTGCGCGTCCCCCGCTCTTTCGTAGCCCGCATGCAGCCTGGCGATGCCAATGACCCACTGCTGCGCCAGGTACTGACTGCCAGCGAAGAATTCATCAATGCACCTGGCTTCACCACCGATCCGCTGGATGAACAGCGTAGCGTAGTGCCGGGGCTGCTGCATAAATACCGAAATCGTGCTTTGCTGCTGGTTAAGGGCGGCTGTGCGGTCAACTGCCGCTACTGCTTCCGCCGCCATTTTCCGTATCAGGACAACCAGGGCAATAAGGCCAACTGGCGTCAGGCGTTGGATTATATCCGCCAACACCCGGAACTCGATGAGATTATTTTCTCGGGTGGCGATCCGCTGATGGCAAAAGACCACGAGCTGGACTGGCTAATCAGTGAACTGGAAGCCATTGAGCATCTAAAACGTCTGCGTATTCACACCCGCTTGCCGGTCGTGATCCCAGCGCGAATTACGCCGGAGCTGTGCCAACGGCTGTCGGCATCTCGCCTGCAGGTACTGATGGTCACGCACATCAACCATGCCAATGAAATTGACCGCGAACTGCAGGCCAGCATGGCGCAATTGCGTTTGGCTGGCGTCACCTTGCTCAATCAAAGCGTGCTGCTGCGCGGTATCAATGACGATGCCGATACGCTGGCGGCACTGAGCAACGCGTTGTTTGACGCAGGCATTCTGCCTTACTACATCCACGTACTGGATAAGGTGCAGGGGGCCGCACACTTTATGGTGAGCGACGAAGAAGCCCGTACCATCATGCAGGCGTTGCTGGGCAAGATCTCCGGGTATATGGTGCCACGCTTGACCCGTGAGGTCGGTGGTAAACCAAGCAAGACCCCTCTCGATCTGCATCTGATGCAAGACTGAGTACGGGTATATTGCAGATACAAAAAGAGGCATGCCTCGGCATGCCTCTTTTTTATGTTACGCGTTGTTCATTAGGCCGTTACGGGCACTTATAAACCTGACCGGCCATTTTGCTGTCCAGCGGGGCAAAGCTTGAAAGCAGGTTCTGACTTGGACTGGTGGCACCGTAAATGACATTGCCGCCCATCGCCGCTGCCTTGTTACGCAGATCGTTTGCCGCGCCGCGCATGGAGCTGCCTTCACCACCGTTACCGGACAACCAGTTGCTCTGGGTGCCAGTCACTTCACCCACCAGCTGGCATTCCGCAGCCGGTTTGGTGTCGGTAAATTTAACCTGCTGACCTGCGGCGGACAGTTCATTGGTGCTGCTGCAACCTGCCAGCAGCACGGCTGCCGAAAGACCCAGTAAGGCTTTAATCCGCATCTTGTTCCCCATATGATATTGAGAATTCCGCAAAAGCTTATCAGAAAGCGATGCCATCTCTTAAGCATCCGTTGCCACTGGTGCCTGGCCAACGTCTTGAGCGACGGCTAATGAACAGTCAGTTTACCAGCTAAATCAGCCTGGTCTGCAAAAATATCATCAAATACCGTGCCGCTAAGCACGCAAATCCCCACCGCCAGCTGTTTATCACCTGTCCGGCCAAGTATAGCTTCCGTTATTAGATCATCCCAGCGACGAAATTTTCAGGGTAAATAAATATCCAAGACCTTAAAAAACCTTATATTCATCGAATTTGAGACTGCCCTATCTCAATTTTGTGCCACCTTGACGCCAAAGATCCATTTTCTTTTTCATTCTGTTTTATGGACTCATCGTCGAGAGATATTTTTAATATGAACAGACAAAAAAACAAAGGCTTACTTCTACTTACCGGCAGCGTGATGCTGACGCTCAGCGGCGCGGCCTGCGCTGAAGGCGGAACTGCGGAAAAGGGCATGGGGCAATTCAATGTTGAATGCCTATTGTCCCATACCCTGGCGGATGACCCGATGATGGCATTTGGCCGCCCAGGGGAATCCATGGTGCACGACTTCTTTGGTAACAAAGAGTCCAATGCCTACAGTACGGTAGATTCGCTGATGGCCAAGCCGGATAACACCTGTACATCGGCCGCAGACGGCACCTCATACTGGGCACCGCAGCTGTTGGATACCACCAACGGTGAAATCATTAAACCTGACCATATGAAAACCTATTACCGAAATGCCGATACCCGCTACCCGGTTGTCGCCTTCCCCAGAGGCCTGCAGTTAATGGTCGGGCAACATGAAAGCAGCAGTGCCAAACAGGGGGTTCTTTATTTTTGCAAAACGGATAATGGCGGTCATTACACTCCGGATCCACTCGAAACTTGCCCAACCTATGGTGATGGCCGCACCCAATTTAACCTGGCGTTTTCCTTCCCTAACTGCTGGGACGGTAAAAACCTGGCCCCCCCACATCATGGGCCGCGCAATGCGGTATATGATGTAGATGGCGTCTGCCCATCCGACTACCCGGTTAAAATCCCGCTGCTGCAGATGAACATTGCCTACGTGATCCCTAACGGCACCAAATTATCCACCCTGCGGCTGTCGATGAACCCCACCATTACCGGCGGTCGTATCGAGCCAAAATGGGGCAGTCTGTATACCGCCCACGCCGACTTTTTTAATGGCTGGCGGGAAGATACCCTCAAATATGCGGTCAACTACTGTCTGAATCGTGGTGTCTTGTGTGATAAAAGGCTACCGAGTGTCTTTGAACCCGCGATCGCCGATAGTTATACCCGCGGTGGCGAGTATGCCAATGCCAACTACGGCAGCGAACCCGGCATGCTGGCACAAAATGGAACGAGCAGCCCACAGGAACAGCGTCAGACCGCCTATTTCAAATTTAATCTGCCCGACAAAAAAGAACTGGACGGGGTGCCTTATAACGGTATTTTCCTGCGTTTCCACAGCGCCAATACCCTCAGTGGCTCGAGCCACATGCTCCATTTCTTTGAAACCAGCGCCAACTGGGATGAAGAGACACTGACCCAACATAATGCCCCGGTCTGCGGCGGGAGACAGGTCACACGAGCCTGGGTCGCCTCAAGTGGCAACTATCGCAACTCAGATGATATCAGCAGCGCCGTTAAAGCCGCCTGGGCCAGAGGTGCCCGTGAGATCTCCTTCTGTGTCACCACGGATTACGGTATCGAGACCGTTTTTGGCACCCACGAAAGCGAAAACCCGGCATTCCTGTTCTTCAATAGCCAGCAAAAAGCCACCGCTCCCGCAGAAGACTGAATCTACAAACCATAAAAAAACCCCGGCCAATTGGCCGGGGTTCTTAGCACACAAACGTGTGGGGGATGATTACATCATGCCGCCCATGCCGCCCATGCCACCCATGCCGCCAGCGCCACCTAAATCAGGTGCATCGCCTTTTGGCAGGTCGGTCACCATGCATTCGGTGGTGATCATCAGGCCAGCCACAGAAGCCGCGTACTGCAGAGCAGAACGGGTCACTTTGGTTGGATCCAGGATACCCATCGCGATCATGTCGCCGTATTCTTCAGTTGCTGCGTTGTAACCGTAGTTACCTTCGCCCGCTTTCACGGTGTTGGCAACAACAGATGGCTCTTCGCCGCAGTTCAGAACGATCTGACGCAGTGGTGATTCCATTGCGCGCAGCGCAACTTTGATACCCACGTTCTGATCTTCGTTCACGCCACGCAGTTCGCTCAGCTTGGACGCTGCACGGATCAGTGCAACACCACCACCAGCCACTACGCCTTCTTCTACTGCAGCACGGGTTGCGTGCAGAGCATCTTCAACGCGAGCTTTCTTCTCTTTCATTTCAACTTCGGTAGCAGCACCGACTTTGATTACTGCAACGCCGCCAGCCAGTTTAGCTACGCGCTCTTGCAGTTTTTCACGGTCGTAATCAGAAGTAGCTTCTTCGATCTGCTGACGAATTTGGGACACACGGCCCTGAATCGCAGGTTCGTCACCATTACCATCGATGATGATAGTGGTGTCTTTGTTGATAACGATACGTTTAGCCGTACCCAGATCTTCCAGGGTAGTTTTTTCCAGCTCCAGGCCGATCTCTTCAGAGATAACGGTACCGCCAGTCAGGGTAGCGATGTCCTGCAGCATGGCTTTACGACGGTCGCCGAAACCAGGTGCTTTAACCGCAGCCACTTTCACGATGCCGCGCATGGTGTTAACCACCAGGGTAGCCAGCGCTTCGCCTTCAACATCTTCAGCAATGATCAGCAGTGGTTTGCCGGCTTTCGCCACGGCTTCCAGTACTGGCAGCATTTCACGGATGTTGGAGATTTTTTTGTCAGCCAGCAGGATGAACGGGCTTTCCAGCTCGATAGAACCGGTTTCTGGTTTGTTGATGAAGTACGGAGACAGGTAACCGCGGTCGAACTGCATCCCTTCAACAACGTCCAGCTCGTCTTGCAGGCCAGTGCCTTCTTCAACGGTGATAACGCCTTCTTTGCCCACTTTTTCCATCGCTTCTGCAATCAGTTTACCCACGGTTTCGTCGGAGTTTGCAGAGATGGTACCAACCTGAGCGATAGCTTTGGAGTCGGAGCAAGGTACGGACAGTTTTTTCAGTTCTTCAACAGCGGCGATAACCGCTTTGTCGATACCGCGCTTCAGATCCATCGGGTTCATGCCGGCAGCTACTGCTTTCAGGCCTTCGGTGATGATGGATTGAGCCAGTACGGTTGCAGTGGTGGTACCGTCGCCCGCAGCGTCGTTCGCTTTAGAGGCAACTTCTTTCACCATCTGCGCACCCATGTTTTCGAACTTGTCTTCCAGTTCGATCTCACGAGCAACAGATACGCCATCTTTAGTGATGGTAGGAGCGCCGAAGGATTTATCCAGCACTACGTTACGGCCTTTCGGGCCCAGGGTCACTTTTACTGCATCAGCGAGAACATTCACACCGCGGAGCATTTTCACGCGAGCGTCATTGCCGAATTTTACGTCTTTAGCTGCCATTGGTATTTCCCTTCAACTCGTTCAGTTCAGAAGATAAAGCGTTATTACGCTTCAACAATTGCCAGAATGTCGCTTTCGGACATGATCAACACTTCTTCATTGTCGATCTTCTCTGCTTTCACGCCGTAACCGTCGTTGAAAATAACGATATCGCCAACTTTCACATCCAGTGGTTGGACGTTACCGTTTTCCAGCACACGGCCTTTACCCACTGCCACTACTTCACCACGAGTAGATTTACCCGCTGCAGAGCCAGTCAGAACGATGCCGCCAGCAGATTTTGATTCAACTTCTTTGCGCTTGACGATAACGCGGTCATGCAATGGACGAATACTCATTGAACGCTCTCCTGTAAGAAGGTCTCTATCAGATTTAGGGTTGTCACCGGATTATGATTACCGGCCTCGTGGGATTTGAAATGGGGGCATTCCATCCCCCTTCAAGGGGTCAGCCAAAAAAATTTTCGCTTTTGGCGGCAATACTGAGCTACGGATGCAAAAAACGCGGCCTGGGCCGCGTTTCTTTATCTGTCGTTAGGTTTGTCGCGGTCGTCAGGCTGGTGATCCAGGGTGTAACGATCGTCGTTTTTACGTTGAAACTCACCGTCGAAGGTGTTGCCGTTGGCAGCATCGCCACCCGTTCCCCAACCGCCAGGACGGTAGACGGAAAGATGCGGCATCAGCTTCAGCGTCAGCGACTTCTGCACCGGCGGCAACAGCAGCAACAGGCCAAGGAAGTCGGTAAAGAAACCTGGCACCAGCAGCAAGAAACCCGCCAATACCAGTGAAACGCTCTTCACCATTTCCGCCGCCGGGCTTTCACCCGCGGCCAGCTTCTGTTGCATCTGCAGGAAAGTTTTCATGCCCTGATTGCGCACCAGCGAAATGCCGACGCAGGAGGTAAATACCACCAACAGCAGGGTGATCGCCACGCCCATGACGGCGGCGACCTTGATAAATAGCGATATCTCTATGTAAGCCAATAAAAATATCAGCAGTAACGGTAACCAGCGCACCTGGTTCTCCTCTGGCAGATCTACGTTGCCGCAAAGTGGCGACAACGCGAAAAAGGGGCCGGTAAACGGCCGACCTAAATACAATGGGGTCAGCCTAGGGGCATTTCAACCAAAGGCCCTTTTTTATTGCTAAAGTTAGTAAACGTGAATGAGATCACAGAACGGGAAACACGTGATTTTAGAAGGCTCAGAAGGTGATCTGGATTCAGTCATTTATTACTAACCAGCATATGATCTGGGCAGCAACGGGCACGGTGGTTAATCGTTTCACGCCTGAAGCCTTCGGCAACATAATTTGGTTACCTGACAATTAATTAATTCGGCAGCAATTCAAAGAAGGTTCACATGTCAAATAACATTCGTATCGAAGAAGACCTGTTAGGAACACGTGAAGTCCCCGCAGAAGCCTATTACGGTGTTCACACTCTGCGTGCGATTGAAAATTTTTATATCAGTAATAGCAAAATCAGTGACGTGCCCGAGTTTGTCCGTGGCATGGTGATGGTAAAAAAAGCCGCTGCGCTGGCGAATAAAGAACTAAAAACCATCCCACGCAAAATCGCCGATGTCATCATCCAGGCCTGTGATGAAGTGCTGGATAAAGGCAAATGCATGGACCAGTTCCCGGTGGACGTGTTCCAGGGCGGTGCAGGCACTTCGCTGAACATGAACACCAACGAAGTGCTGGCAAATATCGGTCTGGAGCTGATGGGTCATCAGAAAGGCGAATACCAATATCTGAACCCTAACGATCACCTCAATAAATGCCAGTCCACCAACGACGCCTACCCTACCGGCTTCCGTATTGCGGTTTACGCTTCCAACCAAAAGCTGATCGATGCCATCAACCAACTGCGCGAAGGCTTTGACCACAAGGCCAAAGAGTTCGAAACCATCCTGAAAATGGGTCGTACCCAGTTGCAGGATGCGGTGCCTATGACACTGGGCCAGGAATTCCATGCATTCAGCGTGCTGCTGAAAGAAGAAACCCGCAACCTGCATCGCACCGCCGAGCTGCTGCTGGAAGTGAACCTGGGCGCCACCGCTATCGGTACTGCCCTGAACACGCCAGAAGGCTACTCGCAGCTGGCGGTACAGAAACTGGCCGAAGTCAGCAACCTGCCGGTCGTGCCGGCCGAAGATTTGATCGAAGCCACCTCCGACTGCGGCGCCTACGTCATGGTGCACAGCGCACTGAAACGTTTGGCGGTCAAACTTTCCAAGATCTGTAACGACCTGCGCCTGCTGTCTTCAGGCCCGCGCGCCGGTCTGAACGAGATCAACCTGCCGGAACTGCAGGCGGGTTCTTCCATCATGCCAGCCAAGGTCAACCCGGTGATCCCGGAAGTGGTCAATCAGGTGTGTTTCAAGGTGATTGGCAACGATACTTGCGTTACCATGGCGGCCGAAGCAGGCCAGCTGCAGTTGAACGTGATGGAGCCGGTGATTGGCCAGGCGATGTTTGAGTCAATCCATATCCTGACCAACGCCTGCTATAACCTGTTGGAAAAATGCATTAACGGCATCACCGCGAACAAAGAAGTGTGTGAACACTACGTGTTCAACTCCATCGGTATCGTCACCTATCTGAACCCGTTCATTGGCCACCACAATGGTGACATCGTCGGGAAGATCTGTGCTGAAACCGGCAAGAGTGTACGCGAAGTAGTGCTGGAACGCGGTCTGCTGACCGAAGCCGAGCTGGATGATATCTTCTCCGTGGAGAACCTGATGCATCCTGCCTATAAAGCCAAACGCTATACGGATGAAAATGAACAATAACAGATACACCCGGTAGCCCAAAAAGGCACGCTAAGTCCCCTGGATAGCGTGCCTTTTTACTTTCCATCGCCCACAAAATTTTAACTTTTTATTTTCAAATAATCTTATTTTAAGGAGTAGACACTATGTTAGCCGTAGAATTGGTTATCGTTCTGCTGGCCATTTTTTTAGGGGCCAGATTGGGCGGTATCGGAATTGGATTTGCAGGAGGGCTGGGGGTGCTGGTCCTGGCGCTGATTGGCGTGAAGCCGGGCAGCATTCCGTTCGACGTGATCTCCATCATCATGGCGGTGATTGCCGCGATCTCAGCGATGCAGGTCGCCGGCGGCATGGACTATCTGGTCCAGCAAACGGAAAAACTGCTGCGCAAGAACCCTAAACACATCACCATTCTGGCACCGATCGTCACCTATTTTCTGACTATCTTCGCCGGTACTGGCAACATTTCGCTTTCCGCACTGCCCGTGATTGCCGAAGTGGCGAAAGAACAGGGCATCAAGCCTTGCCGCCCGCTGTCTACCGCCGTGGTATCCGCCCAGATTGCCATCACCGCCTCGCCGATTTCCGCCGCGGTGGTCTACATGTCCTCAGTGATGGAAGGTCACGGCGTCAGCTATCTGCACCTGCTGATGGTGGTCATGCCTTCTACCTTCTGCGCCGTGGTCCTGATGTCGCTGTTGGTGAGCTGGATGTTCGACTCCAAACTGTCTGACGATCCGGTTTACCAGAAACGCCTTGAAGAAGGCCTGGTCACCCTGCGCGGCAACAAGACTGTGGAAATCAAACCCCGCGCCAAAGTCTCGGTGCTGTTATTCCTGCTGGGGGTGCTGTGCGTGGTGGCCTACGCCATCATCAACAGCCCGGGTCTGGGCCTGGTGGCAAAACCCTTGATGAACACCACCAACGCGATTTTGATCATCATGCTGAGCGTCGCCACCCTGACCACCCTGCTGTGCAAAGTCGATACCGATATGGTACTCAACTCCAGCACCTTTAAGGCCGGTATGAGCGCCTGTATCTGTATTTTGGGCGTGGCCTGGCTGGGCGACACCTTTGTACAGGCCAATATCGACTGGATCAAAGAGACTGCGGGTACCGTGATCCAATCACATCCGTGGCTGCTGGCGGTGATCTTCTTCTTCTGCTCGGCGCTGCTATATTCTCAGGCCGCAACCGCCAAGGCGCTGATGCCAATGGCGCTGGCGCTGAACGTCTCGCCATTGACCGCCGTCGCGTCCTTTGCCGCCGTCTCCGGCCTGTTCATCCTGCCGACCTACCCTACGCTGGTCGCCGCGGTACAGATGGATGACACCGGCACCACGCGCATCGGGCGTTTTGTGTTTAACCATCCGTTCTTTATTCCCGGCACCATCGGGGTGGTATTGGCGGTGCTGTTCGGCTTCCTGCTGGGCAGCGTGATGCTGTAATGCTTTCGCCGGGGCTGCGGCCCCGGTTTCCCTACCCCGCCCCATTGGCGATAAACTCGCCTTCTAGCCGACCGCCCTTCAAGGTATAGTGCCCACTGATAATCTCGATGAGAGGGCTGAAGATGTCTGATTGCGAAGCTGTCGTCATACTCTGCACCGCACCCGATGAAGCCACGGCTCAAGACCTGGCGGCCCGGGTTTTGGGGGAAAAGCTGGCGGCCTGCGTCACGCTGCTGCCCGGCGCATCATCGTTATACTACTGGGAAGGGAAACTGGAACAGGAGTACGAAGTGCAAATGCTGTTTAAAAGCGAACGCCGCCATCAAGATGCCCTGCTCAACTACCTGAAACAACATCACCCGTATCAGACGCCCGAGCTGCTGGTGCTGCCGGTGATGGCTGGAGATAAAGACTACCTGTTATGGATCAACGCCTCATTAAATTGATATTCCTGCTATGCGGCCTGTTTTTTTTGCCACAGGCGGCTCAGGCATCGCTGTTCGCCCCTAACGGCGGCAATCAATTCGTGCCGGTCGATCAGGCTTTTGCCTTCGATTTTAAGCAGCAGGACCACCAGCTGACGCTGAACTGGCAAATTCGCCCCGGTTATTACCTCTATCGCCAGCAAATCAAACTGGTGCCGCAGCAGGCAAAGTTAGGCTCCTTTGAGCTGCCGGCCGGGCTGAGTCACAAAGATGAGTTCTTCGGCGAAGTCTCTATTTTCAAACAACAGCTGAATCTGCCAATCCCACTGCAGCAGGCCACCAGCGGCGCCAGCCTGAGCGTGACTTATCAGGGCTGCGCCGAAGCAGGTTTCTGCTATCCGCCGGAAACGCGGGTGATCCCGCTGGATGCAGTAAGTGCCACAACCGCACTGCCAGTCAGCGCCCCCGAAGAACCGGTGCCGGCCAGCCTGCCATTCTCCCCGCTATGGGCACTGCTGATTGGCATTGGTATTGCTTTCACCCCCTGCGTATTGCCGATGTATCCGCTGATTTCCGGCATCATTCTTGGACGTGAAAAGCCGCACAGCAGCGGGCGTATACTGGCACTGGCGGTGGTTTATGTGCAGGGCATGGCGCTGACCTACACCTTGCTGGGTTTGGTGGTTGCCGCCGCCGGCTTGCAATTCCAGGCAGCGCTGCAACATCCGTATGTGCTCATCGGCCTGTCGGTGCTGTTTATCGCCCTGGCGCTGTCGATGTTCGGTCTGTATTCGCTGCAGTTACCTTCTTCGCTGCAAACCCGCCTGGCGGGCTGGAGCAACACTCAACAAGGCGGTTCGCTGCCTGGTGTGTTCCTGATGGGCGCACTGGCCGGCCTTATTTGCTCCCCTTGCACCACCGCGCCGCTTAGCGCCATCCTGTTGTACATTGCCCAAAGCGGCAATATGTGGGCCGGCGGCGGCACCTTGTATCTGTATGCGCTGGGGATGGGCATCCCGCTGGTGCTGGTGACCCTGTTCGGTAACCGTCTGTTGCCACGCAGTGGCCCATGGATGCAGTATGTCAAAGAGGCTTTCGGCTTTGTGATCCTGGCGCTGCCGGTATTTCTGCTGGAGCGAGTGATTGGTGATGTGTGGGGACTACGGTTGTGGAGCCTGCTCGGCCTGACGTTCTTCGGCTGGGCCTTCGCGCTGAGCCTGAAGACCTCCCGCGGCTGGGTACGGGCATTGCAATTACTGTTGCTGGCGGCTGCCGTCATTGCTGCGCGACCGCTGCAAGACTGGGCTTTTGGCACCAGCAGCGCACAGCAGGCAACGGTACAGCACCTGAACTTCACACGTGTCAGTAATGTCGATCAACTCAATGCCGCTCTACAGCAGGCACAGGGGAGGCCGGTGATGCTTGATCTGTACGCCGACTGGTGCGTCGCCTGTAAGGAATTCGAGAAGTATACCTTCAGCGATGCACGCGTTCAGGCAGCGCTTGCCAACACGGTGCTGCTGCAGGCGGATGTCACGGCCAACAATAGCGAGCAGGTTGCGCTCCTTAAGCACCTGAAAGTCCTGGGATTGCCTACTATTTTGTTCTTTAACGGCACGGGGCAAGAGTTAACCAGCCAACGGGTTACCGGATTTATGGATGCAGTGGCATTCAACGCGCATTTGCAGAAAACGGTGCAATAAATAACACTGAGGATCGGAACCGAATTTGGAGGAAGCACAAGTGCAACGTGAACACGTCCTTGATACGGCACTGGGGCTGTTGGAACAACAGGGCCTGGCGACCACCACATTGGAAATGCTGGCGGAGAAACTCGATGTACAGCCGGGCGACCTGAAACGGTTCTGGCCGGATCGTGAAGCGCTGCTGTATGACTGCCTGCGCTATCATGGTCAGCAAATTGACACCTGGCGTCGCCAGTTGCTGCTGGACGAAAACCTGAGCCCGCAACAAAAGCTGCTGGCGCGCTATGACGTTTTGGAAGAATACGTCAAACACGACCGCTATCCCGGCTGTTTGTTTATCGCTGCCTGCAGCTTCTTTCCTGAAGTGGATCACCCGATCCACCAACTGGCTGAGCAACAGAAGCTGACGTCACTGGATCTGACGCGCGATTTACTGCGTGAAATGGATGCCGACGACGCCGATATGGTGGCACAACAGATGGAGCTGATTCAGGAGGGTTGCCTGAGCAAACTGCTGGTAAAACGTCAGCTACAGGACGTTTCCGTGGCCAAGCGGCTGGCAGAAGACATCTTGCAGGTAGCTCAGTGCCGCAGAAACGGGGCATTAAGCTAATTCAGTGTGCGACGGTATAGCGCCGTCGCAGAATTTAGGCCAACCCGGCGCAATTTTTGCGCCCTTTGACCGAAAAGCCAGCAACCAGACGCGTTTTACCTAATTTCATTCATAAAGCCGTTGACTGCCTTCGGCCAATACGGTTTAATGCTGCGCGTTGCCCGGATAGCTCAGTCGGTAGAGCAGGGGATTGAAAATCCCCGTGTCCTTGGTTCGATTCCGAGTCCGGGCACCATATTTAGAAGAACCCGCCTATGGCGGGTTTTTTGCTTTCAGGGATAGGACTCTTCATCGAACAGGTTCGATTATTCGGCCAAAGACCTCACCCTGCGGGCCAACGCTAAAGCGTTGTTCAACTCGGCGTAAACGCCGGTTGTCCGAGTCCGGGCACCCTATTTAGAAGAACCCGCCTATGGCGGGTTTTTTGCTTTCTGCCAGATGCGCGTCACTTATCGGCGTCCGGGATTGCCGGCGTCGCGCGCAATTGCACACGCAGCGTGAATCGAACCAGCGGTACGGTCAGCGCCGTCGTCACCAGCGCGAACACCACGAGGATCGTATAGACCTTTGGCGGAAGGATCTGCATCTGCAGACCGATTGACAGGACGATGAGCTCCATCAAGCCGCGCGTATTCATCAGCGAGCTCACCAACATCGCATCGCGTGGCTCAAGCCCGGTGGCACGCGCGCCCAGATAACTGCCGCCGAACTTGCCGATGAATCCGCCCGCGAGGAATACGCCGAACCACATCCACGATGCCGCGTCGTCGATCGTGCCTATTGACGCATGCAGCCCCGCATACGCGAAAAACACCGGCATCAGCACCAGCCTGACAAAACCTTCGACGTTCTCCCGCCACTCATTTGCAATACCGGGCACGCGCCGCACGAACAGCGCCGCCGCAAGTGCGCCAAATGCGCTATGAAATCCGATGAGCGACGTCGCGAGTGCCGACGCCATGACGAAACATAACAACACGGCCAAGCGGTCGCGCGCCGCATGCGCAGTCGATGCGAGCCGCACAAGCATCGGTCGAACCACGAAGCGCACCAGGAACGCGCACAACACCAGATACGCGAGCAGGCTGACGAGCATGCGCGCAAATGCCCAACCAGGCCCGCTCGATAGCGAAGCAATAGTTGCAAGCAGTATCCATCCGAGCGCATCCGTCAGCATCGCGGCAGACATGGCGTGCCGTGCGCCCACCATGGCGTTGAGCCCCAGGTCGTCGACGATGCGCGCCATCACCGGTACCGCTGATATCGCAAGCGCGACACCGCAGAAGAGTATATAGGGCAGCGCCGGCGCATCGCTGGCGAGCATGTCTTTCGAGACAGTGGCGACGATCATGCCGATCGCGGCCGGTACGACGAGCCCACCCACGGCGATCGCGACGGGCATATGCCAACGCCTGTCGCGCAGCGTCTCGCCCAACTCCATATGCAGACCCACCTGAAACATCAGCAGTATCAGGCCGACTTCACCGACTTGCCCCATCGCCGACAGCCTGTGTGGGCCGAACAACCCATCGTAAAAATTCGGTGCGATCACGCCCAACAGCGAAGGACCCAACAGCAAACCGGCTGCGATCTCGCCGACGACCGCGCACTGGCCGAGCCGTTCGGCAATGCGGCCGCAGACGTTGCAGAGCGCGATCACCAGCACCAGTTGCAACAGCCAGACAGTCACGAATGCCTCGGAAAAAGCGGCACCGACTTACGCATCACCGCTCACTCGCAACGCGGTCGACCCAGCCCCGGTAGAACGCACGGTACTTGAGCACGAGCTTATCGTACTTGCTGTACGCGCCGCCGCCGTCCGGCTTCATCCCGTTCCAGATTTTAACGTCGAACTTTGCCGCCTGTCGGGTCTGCAGCCCGAACAGCACGTAGTCGGTCGCGCGGCGCAAGACGCCCCCCACCTTCTTGATCGAGATGAGCATGTGCATGACATTCTTGCCGTCGCTCACCGGCGTCACACACTGGAGCAGCTTGTATTTGAAGTCTCCGTCCAGGGAGACGGTCATGACGCACCCGCCGGGGTAGCCATCGAAGTGCAGGTTCATCTGCGACATATTCAGGCCGAGCACACGTGCCAGCATGCCGGAGGCCCCGAAATACCGGTCCACGGTGAAGTCGATCCCGGCACCGAACCACGCGCCCGCCTGTGCCAGAGACTCAACCTCCGGCCACGGGTGCCAATCATCGAACAGCTTGAGTTCGAAGGCCGAGATCGGGAGCTCGTGCACGGGGGACGCGTGTTGCGCGTCGTAGAAGTTCTCTACGATCCGCAAGACAGCCGTCGTCGTATCGAATGCGAAGTGCAGGTGCATAAAGTCGCCGTTGTCGACGTCGGCTGCGGCGATTTCGGGCAGCGGGTGCAGCGGCTCTGAGGAGCCGTACCAGACCCACACGTAGCCGTATCGCTCGGCGGTGACCCACGTCGGCTGGCGCACCGAGCGCGGCACGGGCTCCAGCCGGCGCACCGTCTGGTTGTGACCGGGGATATGAACGCACTGGCCCTGCTCGTCGTACCGCCAGTGATGAAACGGGCACTGGATGCACCCGTCCTTGACCTGCCCGTCGGCCAGGTTCGCGCCGAGGTGCGAGCAGTGGCGATCCATCACCACGGCCTGCCCCGTCGCGCCACGCCACGCCACGCACGGACGGCCGAAGAGCATCAACTCCGTCGGCTTATCCTTGAGGTCGTCCGAACGCATCGCGACGTACCAACTCGCGGCCACGCTCGTGGTCGCGTCGTACAGCCTCGAAGGATGCTCCTCGACGCTCGTTTGAACCCATTGAATGTCGCTCATCATTTTTGTGTCCTCGACGGCCGATTACTTCTTACGAGTCAAGCTGATACGGGTCGTAATGTACGCCTTGAGCAGCGCGAACATCGGGTTGTAGTCGAAGTACTTTTTCACCTCTGCCGGCGCGCTGGTTTGTGTCCAGTGCATCAGCTTCATCGCCGGCAGTAGACTGTACTTCGAGTTGTTGAGCTGCGGCTTGTCCCCGGTGATGCAGTACCCGAAACCGAACATCTGCTTGGCGAAGTCTCGTTCGTCGATGAGGGCGTGGATCCGCGCCGCGGCCTCCCCGGTCGGTTTGAGCCCGGCGCTTACCGCCTCGATCTCGGCTTTGGCGTCGTTGAACAACTGGTAGTACCCCTCCATGTCTGCGCACAGGTACCCGAGGTACGGGGGGTCGTTGTCGAGATGATCGAGGTCACCCTCGTCGCGCGAAGCACGGAACCTCGCGTGGGCTTGCACGAGCCGGAACTGCCCGAGGATCGTGCCGACTGCCCACAGCCTGTGGAACGCGTCCCACAAGCGGAAGTCGGTGAACGCCGTGTAGCAGCAGCTGACGAAGTCGTCGTTGTGGTCCAAAAGCTTTTGCTGCAGGCGTTCGATGTACTCGAAGCGATCAGGGGAAAAGTCATCGTCGCGCAGCGCCTTGATGAGGCGCGCCGCGAGCGCGTGGATGGTCACCGCAGTGTTCTCGAGCCCCCGGGAGAAGAGCGGATCGATAAACCCGTTCGCGTGCAGCATCAGGCAGTAGCGATCGCCGATGCAGGTGGTCGACGAGAACTGCAGGCGGTCGGTCTTGACCCAGTCACGCACCGGCATAGCGTCGCGGAATTGCGCCCCGATGCTCGGGAACCGCGCGAGGAACTCGTCGAACTCTTGCTGCGCGGAGATGTCCGTTTTCGGGTAGACACGCGGATCAAGCTGCAGGCCGACGCTCACCAGGTTGTTGGTCGACCGTGGGTGGTTGTTGAACGGGATCACCCAGAGCCAGCCGCCCTCGAACATGTGGTGCAAGGTCCCCTCGTGCCAGCGCCAGCGCTGCCCCTTGACCTTGAAAATATCGTCGAACGGCTTGACCCCGAGCATGTGCGTGTAGAGGCTGCGCGAGTGCGTCTTGAAGCGACACGGCTCTTCGCGGAGATTGAACTTGGTCGCGAGCGGCGCGCGCGGGCCCCCACAGTCGATCATGTACCGCCCGGTGAACCGTTCGCCCTCGGCGGTGGTCACCGCGACGCCGTCTTTATCGGCGTGGTATTCGGTCACTTTAGTCTTCTGGTGGACCGTGCAGCCGTATTTAATGGCGGCTTGCAACAGGTAGGCGTCGACGTCTTGCCGGTAATAATGGCTCTCCGGTCCCCAGGGCAACTCGGGGATGACGCACTGTGTGAACTCCTTCGGGTCGTGCTCCTGGCCGGGTTTGTGGAACACGAAGCCGAAGTTGCGCTTAATGCCCGTGCTCGACGAGACGTAACGCTGCGTCGAGTAGAACGACGTAATGTGGTCGAGCTCCGGAATGCCGTAGCGATCGGCGATGATACGGTTCATTAGAGACGTCTCGGGAATCGACGATTCGCCGATGGTGAACCGCGGGTGCGACGACTCCTCGATGATCAGCACGCGAAACTGCTGTTTGGCCAGGATAGCCCCCATCTGGGTGCCGGACATGCCCGAGCCGAGGATGATCACGTCGAAGTGGTTGTTATCGCGCCCGTTCGCTGGGCTGTTCTGAGTCATGAGGGCAAATCTCCTTAATGAGATGGAACAGATGGCCGTACGCGTCAGAACTCGTTGAGAGCGGTGCGAATGCGGGAGCGCGCGGCAAGCGTGAGCGTGACCAGATCGCCGAGCATGCTGGGCGCGTACCCTCCACTGCCGATTGCCGGGCCGCTTCGCCCGGCTTCGTACACCCGCTCCGCCAATTGAACATGAGGTGCCCGGAAGCGCAGCAGGATCACGAAGATCCGGTTGAGGGCCGCCAGCCCGGCCCGCACGGGTTCGCCCTGCGCACCTACTCGCGCCTCGCCGATCGCACGGTCGACGAGCGACGGCTTCCCGGCGAACCGAGCGTAGACCGCCCTGTACGCGGGAAGTACATAGGGCAGGTACGTCTCTTTGAATTCTTGATAAGCCTGGTGGTCCGATTGCGAGCCCCACAGGACGTGATCCAGCACGAAGAGGGGCATTTCTACGGCACCGGGGCCAAGGTAGCTCTGGCCCCCGACGCGGATCGGTTCATAGAAGGGGCGGAGCTCATCGTAGAAGACCTGCGGCGAGATGAAGCGGTACGCGTAGACAATCGATTCGACCATTTTTTGCAGATAGGCTGCCAGGTCGTCGCACCCTTGCGCGAACGCGGGCGACCTCAAGGGGACGTCGTGCAGCTCGACGGTCACCGTGATGGCCGCCTCGAGGGCCGCCATCGAGATGCGCACGCTCTCGAGCAGGTGCGCTTCGTCGCTGAGCCCGGTGTAGCTCCGTTGCGCGTCGGCCGCCGCGGGGTTCCAGACTGTCACATGCAGGAGCGTCTCACGCGGCGGCAGGTCGGTCATCCGCGCCAGATCGAGCAGCACCGGCTCGAGCCCGGGCACCATGTCCACGGGCTCGTGTCCGTGCCGCTTGAGCGACCCCAGGAAGAACCCAATGTCCCGCATCGCGGCGGCGGCTTCAACGAAGCCCCAACCGGAAGGCACGCCGCGCACCGGGAGGAACTCACACAACAGACCGACGATACCGGGCACGTCCTTGTTACGGTTCAGGCCCGGCAGTTGCAAAACGAGCGAGCGAGCCTGCAGCGGATCGCAGGCTGCCACGGCAGCGTGCGTGGCGGCGAATACGCATGCCCGGTCCAGGGCGCGCTCCACTACCGGCTCTCCGGCGACGCGGGCGTCGGCCCGGGTCGAGACAGCCCCGCTCCGCGCTCGCGCAGCGACCGCAGGTAGTCATAGTTCGTCGGCAGGCTCGCCCGCAGACGTTCGGCCTCACGCTGAATACGGGCGAACATCACCTCGGCCTTTTCGATCGACTCCGGTCGCAATTGCAAGAGCGGCAGCGACCGGTCGGGCAGCATGCCCAGGCCGGCAAAGATGCAGTAGTAGTTTCCGTTCAACCAGAAGTTCTTGAATTCGAAGTCGAAGGTCTCATAGTAGGTGGAATCGTCGAACGACGTGGTGGTCAACGGCAGCCCCGCCTTGTAGCGTTCAACCTTCTCTTTGATGGAGTCGGAGAGCCGCAGGTCGTGCCGGTTCGCAAGCCAGAACGGCGTGTCTTCACGTGACGAAGTGAAATAGTGCGCTTGGACAAAGTCTCGGCAGTCGTCGAACATGTAGGTGATCTCGGCGTTGAACGCGTCGGCCAACCGCGGATCGAACGAGGTGTCGGGGAAGTGCTTCACGAGTTGGTACAGCGCCGCGTAGATGAAGTAGATCCCCGTCGATTCCAGGGGCTCCAAAAAGCACGACGCCAGCCCGATAGAGACGCAGTTGTTGACCCACGACCGCTTGTTACGCCCGACCCGGAACTTGATCTGATTGAGCGGCTGATTGTCCGAGAGGCCCCAGAGGTTGAGAAAGTCGGTGGTGGCCTGGTCGCGGGAGGTGAACTTGCTCGAGAAGACGTAGCCACTGCCGAACCGACCCAGCATCGGAATCTTCCAGGTCCACCCCGAGTTCATGGCGATCGAGGAGGTATAGGGTTCGACCCCCACTTGCTCGTCGTCGTTGGGTACGGCAGTGGCGACCGCGCTGTCGCACAACAAGTAGTCGGACATGTCAATGAAGGGCTCTTTCAGAGCCTGGTTGATCAACAGCCCCCGCATGCCTGAGCAGTCGATGAACAGATCCGCCTCCAGCTTCCGGCCCTCTTTGGTGAACAGGCTGGAGATGAAGCCGTTCTCGTTCAGGTTAACCTCCACGACTTCGTCGACCACTCGGTTCACCCCGCGATCGACGGCCCAGCGCTTCAAGAAATCGGCCACCAAGTGCGCGTCGAAGTGCCACGCGTGGGACATCTGACGGGTGCCGTCATGCAGGCACGGTGCCAGATTGCCATCGAGCGCCCCAGGCTGCGGGTAGCAGGCGTACGCCATCGACTGCTGAAAACCCTGTTCGCGCTTGCGCAGCCAGTAGTGGGTAAGCGGCACACCGTCGCAGCTCGGCACATTGCCGAACAAATGGTAGAAGTAATCGTTGTGCGAGCGGTCGGGAGACGTTCTCCAATTCACGAACTTGATGCCGGCCTTGAACGCGCCGTTCACCTGAGGCATCCACTCCTGTTCCGGTATCCCGAGGAAGTCGAAGAACACCTTCTGCAAACTCGGGATGGTCGCCTCGCCCACACCGATCCGGGGGATCGTCGCAGATTCGATGAGCGTAATGTTCGCCTGCTGCTGGAGCGCCCGGACGAGATAAGAAGCGGACATCCAGCCCGCAGTGCCGCCGCCCACGATGACGATATTCTTGATCGGTTTGCTCATGACACTCTCCCATAGGAAGTAGTGGAGATGTTAAATTAGGTTCTAATTCAGACTAGAATCTAATTTAAAAAGTGCAAATTCCGTTTTAGAATTAACTCAGTGATATATCCTCACGCGAACCACCCCCTCACAACCCTAATTCACCACTACCTCATCACCGGTTATAAATATTATTTTCAACCAGTTAGAATTACGGGAAAAGCAGGAAAAACAAGATCACCTCATTGTTCACAATAATAAAATCAAGCCTTGTAACGCCCCGACCACCCACAAACAACTCACGCACAACACACTATTTTTACTGTATTTTTACAATAAAAAAGCAACGTATCTTATCCAAAATTTCATGTTCTATGTTTTCAATCACCGCCAGTTAAGATTTTTCACATTCCTTAAATAAACACCCTATCAATTGGATATTAATGGATCCTGAATTGTTAGCACGCTTACAATATTATGAATTAAACACCCAGCTAGTTATAGGTGGTGCATTATCAACTTGCCAGCCAACAAAAATAATCGATACCGATGCATACGTTACTTATGTATAAAAACATCCGTAGAATAATATTATTTGCACAATCAAGCATTCAGTCTAAAAACAATTATCCATCTAATTTTCATACGAATACTCAACGATATTCGGAAATTTTTTCTGCCTCAAAAACCCATCCATTGGCATATCGTCGAGGGCAGTCTGGTGAGCTATAACCGTTGGGGTTCAGCTTCGCCCCGCCATCGCCGTCAACTAAAGTACTTAACAATCAACATAGCGCCAGAAGCCAACAAGATCACATTGATGAGCTTGAGGAATTGCTCACGCGACATTTTCAGCGTGAAGTAACGGCCCAACGTAATCCCCACCAGCATGCCCGGCACCAGCGCTAGCGCCAACAGTAATAAATCAACGTCCAGATAAACACCAGCCACAGCAAAAATGACCACCCGAGTCAGGGTACTCATGCCAATCAACGTGGTTTGGGTGATGCGGAAAGCTTCTTTTTTCTCGATCCGGCCGCTGAGATAGATGGCATAAATAAAGCCGCCGCTGCCAAATAGTGCGCTGAATATCCCCCCAACCAAACCAAAAGGCACCGCCGCCCTGGGTGAAAATTGCCGAGCGGGCTTTAAACCACTGAGTGAATAGAGCGCGTAGAACACTACAAAAATCCCCAGCGCCAGCAACAGAATTTCGGGTCGAGTCTTCAGCAGGATCGCCGCCCCCAACAGGCTGCCGATAATCATCAATGGGACCAGCCTTCTTAATTCAGGCCATTGAGCGTTCCGCCCGTCGCGACTGACGTTAACAATAGCCGCGCACATATCCAGCAGGGCCAGCAACGGGACGATTTTTGCCACCGGCATATAAAGCGCCATTATCGGACTGGCGACTAACGCAGAACCAAAACCGGCGATGCCGAAGATCACATAAGCCACTAATAGCGTGGCTGCCAGTACCAGATAACCGGAGAGCGTTAAGGTTTCTTGCATATTAGCTGTTCCCAATCCATGAACATTATTGAGCCGAACGGCAAAACCTGCTGCTTTAGCCCGGCAGAATTTAGTCCATGGCGGCGTTTTTGACCACCTGACCGTTGATGTTACTATAGGCAGATCACAATAGAGCGCGACGACGTTTAAGGACGATATTTGAGTATGGGAAGCACATTCGCTGTATGGCGGCTGATTGCCGTGTGCGTAATCAGTTTGGGATTACTGGGGTGCGGCTCCGGAAAGAAATCGAACAGCTATGACCGTGATTATGATCGGTTGGCCAGAGGCAGCTATAACGGCAACACCTATACCGTCAAACGTGGCGATACTCTGTTCTATATTGCCTGGATCACCAACAGTGAAGTCAGCGAGTTGGCGCGGCGCAATAAAATCCCCAAACCCTACAACCTCGAGATTGGCCAAAAGCTGGCGTTAAATAACGCGACGGCAAAGAAAGGCAAGACCCGCAAAACACAGTCAACCAGCCAGATTGCAGCCGTTGCACCGCCGATCCGCAGCAGTATCAAATGCTGGCGCTGGCCAACCCAGGGCAACATTATCAGCAAGTATTCGACGGCCGACGGGGGCAATAAAGGCATCGATATCGCCGGTAACCGCGGGCAACCAGTATTTGCCGCAGCCAAAGGACGGGTGGTGTATGTCGGTAACCAACTGCGGGGTTATGGCAATCTGATTATGATCAAACACAATGATGAGTACATCAGTGCCTATGCCCACAACAATACCCTGTTGGTTCGCAATGCCCAGGAAGTGAAAGCCGGACAGAAAATTGCCACCATGGGCAGCACAGGTACCGACAAGGTGATGCTGCACTTCCAGATCCGTTATCGTGCCACCGCATTGGATCCGCTGCGCTTCCTGCCGGCTCAGGGTTCTGCACCTTCCTGCTGATCCTGAGGTAGATGATAAAAAAACCCGTCTGATAACGGGTTTTTTATCATCTCGATCTCGCCCAAAAGCGATTAAGAGTCTGTTATCTGCCTGGCCTTACCGGAGAAGAATTCTTTCTCGAAGGCCAACGCCTTTTTACTGTCGAACTGGTGTTCCCATTTTGCTACCACCAGCACCGCCAGCGCATTGCCCACCACGTTGAGTGCGGTCCGCGCCATATCCAGAATTCGATCTACGCCGGCGATAAACGCCAGACCCTCTAACGGGATCCCCACGCTTCCCAACGTCGCCAACAGCACCACAAAGGAAACCCCCGGCACGCCGGCAATCCCCTTGGAGGTAAGCATCAGCGTCACCACCAGCACAATCTCCTGGCCCAGAGACAGCTCAATCCCATACAGCTGTGCAATAAAGATGGCGGCAATGCTCTGATACAGCGTTGAACCGTCCAGATTGAAGGAGTAACCGGTCGGTACCACAAAGCTGGTGATCGCCTTCGGCGCGCCGTAAGCCTCCATCTTTTCAATGATACGCGGCAACACCGTTTCCGAACTGGCGGTGGAAAAGGCCAGGATCAGTTCATCCTTCAGGATACGGATCAGCGTCCAGATACGCAGGTTACAGAAACGGGCGACCGCCCCCAGTACCACCAATGCAAAGAAGACAATCGCGAAGTACACCAGCAGTACCAGTTTGGCCAGGGGTAACAACGAGGCGAAGCCAAAGTTGGCCACCGTCACTGCAATCAGACCAAACACCCCAATCGGCGCATAACGCATAATCATATGCGTAACTTTAAACATGCTTTCGGAAACCGCTTTAAACACCTTCAGCAATGGCTCTTTGGTTTCTTTTGGCAGTGACGACAGACCCAGGCCAAACAGCACCGAGAAGAAGATAATCGGCAGCATGTCGCCTTTCGCCATCGAGGCGAAGATATTTGACGGGATCAACGACAGAATGGTGGCAACCAGGCTGTGCGAGCCACTTTGCACCTGCTCGGTGGTTTTTTCATACTGCGAGATATCCACCGCAGTCAGCGTCGACATGTCGATGCCATGACCGGGTTGAAAAACATTGGCCAACGTCAGACCCACCACGATAGCGATAGTGGTGATCACCTCGAAGTAAATAATGGTTTTCAACCCGAGCCGGCCTAACTTTTTCGCATCCCCGACCCCGGCAATACCCACCACCAGCGTAGAAATAACGATCGGCACCACAATCATCTTAATCAGGCGGATAAATATATCACCGGCCGGGCTTAGAATATTACTGACTAACCACTCTCGTGATTCAGTTTGATTATGGAGCACCGCCCCAACAATAATGCCCAACGCCAATGCCATCATAATTTGCCAGGCAAGACTGATTTTTACACTCTTCATACCCAAAAAGTCCTCAAAGACTCTTTTCGGCACATTTATAATAACGCGCCGAAAAGAATACTTAATCATTTAATACAGGCTTATGTTAATAACCAGGAGGCGATCACCTGCCCTCAGTGTGCCGCTGTCTAAATCTGTACCATTTGGACCGCATGCTCTGCAAGCCTTGTTTTAGCTGGTTTTTATGTTAATCACGGCCCATTCGGAATCTGATTTCCAATCTTAACAGGCATAATTTACTGTTATTAAAAGCATAATTTTATGTGAGACACATCACAAAACCACCCGAGGCCAGACGTTTTAAGCCAAATGAAAGTGCGTTAACTTTCGCTAATCCTGCATATTTAGTCCGATGGTAATGTAAATATTATGTTGCACGTGGGTTTTTAAAATGAAAAATAATGATAGTGACAGCCTAATGCAGCAACATTCTATTTAATTAAAAAAATGCCCAGGAGCTTTACTTATAGCAATGCAGCCAAACTATATTCCTAAATAGTTTAACAACGATTTAATGCGGTTTTTTAATTAGCTATTATCTTTAAAAGTACCTTCATGTACCGAATTGGTTATTCTTTTTAGTTCTTTAGATAGCGTTTTCTGACTAAAACTTCCTATCTAACCGTTTTCTCCCGCCAAGCTGGCAGATGCCCCACACAAATGAGGCAGAACTATTACAAATCAATATCTTCGTTGCGTGATCTGCCGCCCAAAAAAGAAACAAAGAATCGGAGCAAACTATACTTAACCTTCAGTTGACATATCATTAACAACTTCAAGGAGAAAAGCCATGAGCCAAGTGCATAAACACGCTATTCCTTCTGCAATTGCAGAACACGCCCTGATTAATCCGACGCAATATCAACAATATTATCAACAATCTGTGCAAGACCCAGAAACGTTCTGGGGTGAGCAGGGAAAAATCCTCGACTGGATAAAACCTTATACCCGGGTAAAAAACACCTCATTCGATCCGGGCCATATCAGCATTCGCTGGTTTGAAGACGGCACCCTGAACCTGGCAGCCAACTGCCTCGATCGCCACCTGGCCGAACGCGGCGACCAAACCGCCATTATCTGGGAAGGTGACGATCCCACCCAGTCAAAACAGGTGACCTATAAACAGCTGCACCATGATGTCTGCCAATTCGCCAACGTACTGAAAAAACTGGGCGTCAAGAAAGGCGACGTCGTGGCTATCTATATGCCAATGGTGCCGGAAGCCGCGGTCGCCATGCTGGCCTGCGCCCGCATCGGGGCCGTACATTCGGTGATCTTTGGCGGTTTCTCGCCGGAAGCCGTGGCCGGGCGCATTATCGACTCCAACTCCAAACTGGTTATCACCGCCGACGAAGGCCTGCGTGCCGGGCGCGCTGTTCCGCTGAAGAAAAATGTCGATGACGCGCTGAAAAACCCAGGCGTGAAAAGCGTCACCAACGTCGTCGTGTTCCAGCGTACCGGCAAACCGGGTTACTGGCAGGAAGGCCGCGATCTGTGGTGGCATGAACTGACCCAGGGTGTTTCCGCCGACTGTCCACCGGAAGAGATGAATGCGGAAGACCCGCTGTTTATCCTTTATACCTCCGGCTCAACCGGTAAACCCAAGGGCGTGTTGCACACCACCGGCGGTTATCTGGTGTATGCCGCCATGACCTTTAAATATGTCTTCGATTACCACGACGGTGACGTGTACTGGTGTACCGCCGACGTCGGTTGGGTCACCGGCCACAGCTATCTGCTGTACGGCCCATTGGCCTGCGGTGCCATTACCCTGATGTTTGAAGGGGTGCCTAACTACCCTGGCGTTAACCGTCTGTCACAGGTGATAGACAAACACCAGGTCAATATCCTGTATACCGCCCCTACCGCCATTCGTGCCCTGATGGCCGAAGGTGACAAAGCTATCGAAGGCACCCAACGCGACTCACTGCGCATCATGGGGTCGGTCGGCGAGCCGATCAACCCGGAAGCCTGGGAGTGGTATTACAATAAAATCGGCAACGGCAAATGCCCGATCGTCGACACCTGGTGGCAGACCGAAACCGGCGGCTTTATGATCACCCCACTGCCCGGTGCCACCGAGTTGAAAGCCGGTTCCGCGACGCGACCGTTCTTTGGTGTTCAACCGGCGCTGGTCGATAATATCGGCACTGTGCAGGAGGGCGCCTGTGAAGGCAACCTGGTGATCACCGACTCCTGGCCAGGCCAGGCTCGCACGCTGTTCGGCGACCACGATCGTTTCGAACAAACCTACTTCTCCACCTTTAAAGGCATGTATTTCAGCGGTGATGGCGCACGCCGTGACGAAGACGGCTATTACTGGATCACTGGCCGTGTCGATGACGTACTTAACGTGTCTGGCCACCGTCTGGGGACCGCCGAGATCGAGTCGGCCCTAGTCTCCCACCCGAAAATTGCCGAAGCGGCGGTGGTCGGTATTCCACATAACATCAAGGGCCAGGCGATTTACGCCTATATCACGCTGAATCACGGTGAAGAACCGACGCCTGAGCTATATACCGAAGTACGTAACTGGGTACGTAAAGAAATAGGACCGATCGCCACGCCGGACGTGCTGCACTGGACAGACTCTCTGCCAAAAACGCGCTCCGGCAAGATCATGCGCCGCATCCTGCGCAAAATTGCCGCCGGTGATACCAGCAATTTGGGTGATACCTCAACGCTGGCGGATCCGGCCGTAGTCGACAAGCTGTTGGAAGAAAAACAATCAATGAAAGTTCCGTCGTAATTTCCGCCGCCTCAGGCCGATCCGCGGGAAAATAACCCGGTGATCGGCGTCAAGCGCGGCGTACTCTATCAATACCTACTGGAGATGCTCTGATGAATGACACCATTTATCAAGGGATTGAGGAAAACCCGCGCTTTATAGAACTGGTGCGAAAACGTAGCCGATTCGCCTGGCTGCTTTCACTGATTACACTGGCGCTGTACGTCAGCTTTATTTTATTGATCGCTTTCGATCCACAGTGGCTGGGCACACCGATCGCTGAAGGATCGACCATTACCCGCGGGATCCCGGTAGGTGTCGGCCTGATCGTGATCTCTTTCGTGTTGACCGGGATCTACGTCTTCCGTGCCAACGGCGAGTTCGATCGCCTGACTGCAGAAATTTTGCGTGAGGTGAAGAAATGAAGCCTTTATTGTCTGTCGCCGCCCTGCTGATGCTGCCGGGCCTGGCTTTTGCCGATGCCATTAGTGGCGAAGTACATCGCCAGCCGTTGAACATTCAGGCGATCGTGATGTTCGTGCTGTTTGTCGGCGCCACGCTGTACATCACTTACTGGGCTTCCAAACGGACTCGTTCACGCCAGGACTACTACACCGCCGGCGGCAAAATCACTGGCCTGCAGAACGGTCTGGCGATTGCCGGCGACTTTATGTCAGCCGCTTCTTTCCTGGGTATTTCCGCACTGGTGTATACCTCCGGTTATGACGGACTGATTTATTCAATCGGCTTCCTGATAGGTTGGCCGATCATTTTGTTCCTGATTGCGGAACGCCTGCGCAACCTTGGCCGTTATACCTTTGCCGATGTGGCCTCTTACCGCCTGAAGCAAAAACCCATCCGCACGCTCTCGGCCTGCGGTTCACTGGTGGTGGTCGCGCTGTATCTGATTGCACAGATGGTGGGGGCCGGTAAGCTCATTCAGTTGTTGTTCGGTCTCAACTACCATGTGGCGGTGATCCTGGTCGGGATCCTGATGGTGTTGTACGTCTTGTTCGGCGGCATGCTGGCAACCACCTGGGTACAGATTATCAAAGCGGTGCTGTTACTGGCCGGTGCCAGCTTTATGGCGCTGATGGTGATGAGGTCGGTCAATTTTGACTTCAATACCCTGTTTGCCGAAGCCGTGAAGGTACATCCGAAAGGCATAGCTATCATGAGCCCGGGCGGCCTGGTCTCTGACCCTATTTCTGCGCTTTCGCTGGGGTTGGCACTGATGTTTGGTACCGCCGGCCTGCCGCATATTCTGATGCGTTTCTTTACCGTCAGCGACGCCAAAGAAGCCCGCAAAAGTGTGTTCTATGCCACCGGTTTTATCGGTTACTTCTATATCCTGACCTTTATTATCGGCTTCGGCGCAATTTTGTTAGTCGGCCCTAATCCGGCGTTCAAAGACGCTACCGGAGCGCTGTTGGGTGGCACCAATATGGCAGCGGTGCATTTGGCCAACGCCGTCGGCGGTAACTTCTTCCTGGGCTTTATCTCGGCGGTCGCCTTCGCCACTATTCTGGCGGTGGTTGCCGGCCTGACGCTGGCAGGGGCTTCTGCGGTATCTCACGATTTGTACGCCAGCGTGATTAAAAATGGTAAGGCAACTGAACGCGATGAACTGCGGGTGTCCAAAATTACCGTGGTGATCCTGGGCGTCGTGGCAATTGCGCTGGGGATTTTGTTTGAGAAACAGAACATCGCCTTTATGGTCGGGCTGGCGTTCTCTATCGCTGCCAGTTGTAACTTCCCGATTATCATTCTTTCGATGTACTGGTCACGCCTGACCACTCGCGGCGCCATGATTGGAGGTTGGTTAGGCCTGCTGACGGCGGTGATCCTGATGATCCTTGGCCCGACGATTTGGGTGCAAATCCTTGGGCATGAAAAAGCCATTTACCCTTATGAATATCCGGCGTTGTTCTCAATGCTGGTCGCCTTTGTCGGCACCTGGCTGTTCTCGGTTACCGACAGTTCATTGGCCGGGCAGCAGGAGCGTGAACGCTTCCGTGCCCAGTTTGTTCGTTCGCAAACCGGGCTGGGAATTTCCCAGGGCAGCTCGCATTAAAAATAAATCAGTGGGTTCAGCATGCTGAACCCACTGTTACTGCACCTAAGCCAATAGGTTCTTCACTGCCGCTGGCATTATTCTTTTTCCATCAAGCCAATGGCGGCAATACCTCGCTTAATCGCCTCATTGCGCATATACAGCCGCCAAATGATGCCAGTACGATAGTTTTCAAGCATAACGATGCTAATCCCTTTCTCCAATCCGTTAACCGAAGAGGCATACCAATACGGCGTAACATCCAGGTTATACCCACTGTTAAATCCATACTTACCCCAGGTATAGGGGTGATTTCTGTAATAGTTTTGCATCGCGGCCAGTGATTCTTTTGGCGTAAATACCACCGCACCTACCGCGCCGGAGAGCACCATGGTGCCATCGGTATTAGCCGCAGTTGCCGGTGGCGCACCAAAGTTGCCATGATAGTCGCCATCCGGCCCCTGGCCCGCAGATAAGCCCCATGAATCAGGACCAAAGGTCTTGAAGCTGTCCTGTTCATCAATGCTGTATTGGCGACTGATTTGCGAATTGAGTACCGCGTCGTTAAACCAGTCATCGCCCACCTTATCAACCTTGCCGCGGAAATCGATCCAGGCATTTGAGAACTGATTGGTAAAACTGGAGCCAAAGTACGTATCAAATACCGGTTTACTGCCGCGATAAGAACGCTTGTCACGACCGATGCTGTAGAACATATCACCGCTAACCGGATGCGTCGGCGAACCCGCCGCCAGCACATACATACTGGCCTGCTCAACCGGACCCGCCCATAGATATCTCTCATTGAACCCGCCGCCATTTTCCGGTTTCCAGGCCATATAAAACCGATTGGTTTTCGCATCACGGAACCATGGCCACTCAACCTTGTGATAAATCTGGTCGGCCATTTGTTTTATTTCGCCACCGAAGTATTCCCCGGCAACAATCACCCCATTCAGCGCCAGCGTAGTATCAATGGTCGAAAGCTCAGAAGTCCAGACGCGTTTCGCGGTCAGCTTATCCAGGAAGTGGTAGAAGAAGCCTTTATGCTGCTCAGCATTGTTCAGCAGCATATTCAGCGTCCCCAGAGTGCGGGCAGCACCTTGTTCTCTGGTGATCCAACCGTTATCAACACCCACCGTAATTGCCGACAGGGCGAAACCAACCTGCGCCACATTGCAAACCTGCAATTTACTGGAATCGTTGACCAGACCGTAGCCTGGGCTGGCAGGATCGCTATTTGCCCTCTCCCAGAAGAAATCGAAACTTTTTCTGGCTTCCAGCTCAATCAGTGCTGCATCGCCTATCTCTCGAACCGGCGGCTTTTCAGTATCAAAAATTTGCAGCTCGTAGATGGAAGGTAAGTCACTCGCCGCGCTAATATTCAGCCGAACTTGCGATGCTCTAACGCGCGGGAAATAAAGTTTGGCATTCTGGCCGAGGGTCGTTCCCTGATAAACCGATAACCACTGCCCATTTTGCAAGACTTCAAGGGTGAAGGCGCTAACCCGAGATTCATACTCCTTGATCTGCACCAGATCGAAATTAATCTCATCCCCAAAATCCACAACAAGCCATGCTGGAAGCGGAACGTTATGAGAAGCCCAGCGGCTCCCGGCATCACCATCAATGGTTTTATCGGCCGTATACTGTGGCTGCTTAAACCATATGCTGCTGGCACTGGCCTTGGCGTCAATATCCCACAGCAGGTTATAGCTTGGTCGCACCTCAAACTGGTGTTTCACTCCTTTGATGCCATGCGGATAACGTTCCTGGATATAAAGTTGGGAATGTTCCAGCAATGGCGGTAACTCAAGCTTGAAACGCCCATCATCAGCCACCAAACCGCTCATCGATGCCCCATTGTCAGTGGTGACCTCAAGCGTACTGCCCGGCGTTGCCGCACCCAGTAACCAACGGCTCTTGTCGGTGAACCCCTGATTATCCAAGCTGAAAGCCGCGACCACCGTCACGTCACAATAGGCAGAATAGGCACCATCAGCACTGGTGACCGTAATTTTCGTCAGGCCAGGATGAAGCGCTTTAACAGCGCATGACGTTTCATTGACTTGCAGGTCGGCGACATTTTTATCCGCATTTTCCCAGTTCAACTTGCCTGGGCTCACCGCCTTAATCGCGGCAACCAAGGTAAACTCTTGACCGACTTCCAGCGTAACTCTCTCCTGGTTCAGCGTGATACCTGAGGGATCCTCTTGCGACAGTGTCTGTTCTGTCAATTTCGGCAGGATCTCACGCCCTTGCGGGGTGGCAAGCATCGCATCCTTGATATGGAGCCCTTGCTGGGGCGAATGCCTGCGCGTCTTGAAGGTAAATAATGTCTGCCCGGCGGGCAAAGGCTGTTCAGCGATAAACACCAAACGCAAGGTTTCTGCGGTAATCTCCTGGCGCAATAAGGTAATACCAGCCAACTGAGGAGTAACCTGTTCCAGCAGAGTATTGTTCAACTCAATGGTCACATCACCGGCACAGAGATCTTTGCCGCTATTTTTCAGTGCCAACTGATAGCTACCCACGCTGTGAGAAGGCGTACTCACCACTTTGGTCATCACCCATTCAGGCAGGCTGGTATCTGATAGCTGCTCCTGTGCCACGAACATATTGCGTAACCCAGCCTCATTGCGGGCGTAGGGAATATTCAAAGCATGGAATACCATCCCTGCAATATCTTTGGTCGAGCCCCCCGACACAATTTTCTCACCTACGGGTTCTCTGGCAACGGTTCGGCCATTCGCCGAGATAAAGATGGTGCGTGCCATGGCAGAGTTCTGTCCGTGACCAAAGTTCTGAGTTTGGCGTCCATCGGCTTGCTCAGTGCCGCCACCGTGATCGGGTGAGACAATCACCAGGGTGTCTTCACGTAACCCCTGTCGATCCAACTCGGCTAGCAAGGGGGCTATTTGTCTATCCGCAGCGGTCAATGCCTGATAGTACTTAGGACCATAATAACCATTAACATGCCCTGCCAGGTCGATATTGCTCAGATGAACCATCATAAAGGCGGTATCTTTCAACTTACCGCTGGCGATATAAGCTACGGCCTTGTTCACTATGGCCTCGTCATAATCTTTGACGCACTCCACCCCGAGAGAGGGTTCAATCAGACTATTGGCAATGGCATCCCAGGAAACGTAAGCCGCAAGCCGGCGGTTTGGCATCGCCTGGCGCAGCCGTTTAAACAAGGTAGGGTAGCTACTGTTCTCCGGGTAATAACTCTCGGCCGCAACGCCATTGGTTACCCCGTGCTTTTGGGTTTCCACGCCAGTCAGTATTGCCCCCCAGTTTGGCCCCGAATCGGATGGCATCACTGATTGGGCCGTGTAAGTCACCGCTCCTTGCTCGATCATTTGTCGTAAACACGGAATCTGCAGTCGGTCACCGACCGTTTCTTTTGTCGCCGTTACTGAAGGCCAATAAGGCGCCTGGGTACTCACACTGGCACCAGCACCATCCATGCCAATAAACAACACGCGTTTATAGGGCATAAAAGCAAGTTGCTGCGCAATGTGTGCCTGTTGCTCAATCGGTGCACCAATAATATCAGCCAAGGTGATTACACCATCTCGGTTACGATCAAGGGAAGACGCCGCATTAATAGCCACACGATGCGTTGCCGTATCCAGCGAACCAATCTGATATAAGCGACCATTTTCATAAAACTGGCTGTTTAACAAAGAGAATTCGCCAGCACCTGACGCCGCTGTGGTTTTAAAGCGTAACTCCCCCATTTTTGTTTTTTGCCAGTCGAGGGGAGCAATGTTATTGAAGGTCTGGCCGCCATAGCCGGTGATTTTCAAGACTCCGTCCGCCGCACCCTGCACCGAGATATCTCTACCGATAGCTTCAATAAATGCAAATGATGACGGGTCGTAATGAAGCTCGCTGACAAACTCATCAATCACATTAATCATATTTTCGGTACGTAAATGTAAGTTCAGCGAGAACGCAGAGTCTGGAACCGTTTGTTGTGCACCGACAAGCTTCAGACTACCGTTAAATTTCTCTGTTAGCGGTTTTACGACCAGATCGCGGTATTCCTCATAGAATGCCAACGCCTCTTGCGCACTGACAGCCCGATTGATAATCCTCAATTCATCAATCTGTGTTTTATCGCTTAGGCGATATTGCCCTTTAGCATCTGCGCCGATAGAGATATCCAATGCGGTTGTCGTATCACCCGAAGAGCGAATATCAATCTGTTGTTGCAATACACCGTCTTTATAAAAATAAGCATTGCCGGTACGATCGTGGCTCACCGTGATCTGGTGCCACCGGCCATCTGCCATATGGATCGGACGTTCTGTGCCAAGATCATAGCGGCCCGCATTGCTACCCTTCCAGTTCCAGCTCAGCGTATTTTCATGGATCCCCACCTGCCAGCCTGGGTTACCACCACTGTTCCAGTCTTTATTCGCAATAATCGTTTGTTCTTGATTCACCGCAGGGGTGTTGATCCAAAAACACAGGCTGAAATCACCGGCTAAATCATTTTGTAATTCTGCATTGGGAACGGTGATGAAAGTTTTACCGTCGAACGAAAATGCGCTGCCTGCAAAACTGGCAGCGTACGTCTCTTTGCCATGAGCTACTGCGTGGTATTCTTTATCTGTGCTTTCATTCAAAGAACCATCGAACGAGTAGTGAAGGGTTTTAAGCGTTGGAACAAGCTGTTGGTAATAGGTTTCATATTCCCGTTGAACTTGCTGAGGGGGGATAATATTGTTGGATATCTGAACACGGTCGAGTAAAGCATTTTCCAGGCTATACTTACCCAGTCCGTCGGCACCGATATTAAAGTCCAGATGAGTATTGGTGTGACCACGACCCGCGATAGAAACCCGTTTTTGCTCCTTGCCATCCAGATAAAAAATCGCGTCTCCACGTCTATCCTGTGTAATGGCAATATGGTGCCATTTAAAGTCAGCGACTGGAATATCACTTACGTCTAGCCGGCTGCCATAGGCTCCTTTCCAGTTCCAATGCAGGTTCTTGCCACTAATGCCGATGACCCAACCGATGTTGGCGCCAACACTCCAATCTTTGTTCGAAAATATAACGCCTTCATACTGCGCATTCGTCTTAATCCAGAATGAAACACTGAAGTCACCGTCTAACGCCGGTAACAAATCACTTTGTGGCAGGGTAATATAGGACTTGGCCAGCCTGAGCGCTTGCCCATCAAAGCCGCGAACGAAGCTAATATTCCCGGTTGCAATTCCATCACTACCGGTACCTGAACTATCTTTCAGGTCCCCTTCAAAATTCATTAATAGTGCCAATGGCTTCTGTAACTTGTCTTTTAAATCATGAAATTTTTGTCTGATTACTTCATGAGATAATACCTTATCATAGATTTCAAACTCATCCAGATGGCAGCCATTCAAAGGATATTGACCTAAAGCATCAGCACCAATGACCGTTGCATAGCCACTATCAATATCACCTGCATTGGAAATATCAATGGCATAAACTTGCTCTCCATCCTTATAGAATGTAGCATCGCCCCTGCGTTCAAAAGTGACCGCAATATGGTGCCACTGATTATCAGCAACCTTGATGTTTTGTTCAGCACCGATATCCTGGCGTGACCTGGATTCGTCTTTCCAGTTGCAGACCAAATAGTCTTTATTCACCCCAATCAACCAACCAATATTCGAACCATTCCGCCAGTCTTTATTAGATATAATAACTCCATCATTAGCGGTACCGGTTTTAATCCAGAATGACAGGCTAAAATCACGCGAGTCAGAAAAAAGAAAACTATCTTTCACCAAAGAAATAGTGCCACTTTCAAAATAACCGTCCTGCCCAATATTATTTTTAGTCAGAAAAACATTATCTGAAACTTTATCAATATTGCTATTTCCCGATATATCTTTAATTTCCGTGTTGAAGTCTATTTTTGCCAATAAGGAACTTACTTCCCCAGTAGCATAACCTTCAAAACCTGTTTCTTTATGTTTATTACTCATGTTATTTCACCTACTTTTTGAATGGTTTCTAAAGTGAACGAACCATAACATGAGAGAAATAAGGCGAAAATGCATCCAGATAGTGTGAGAAATCACACAACGGATTAATTTTTAAACGGGGGACCTTAATTACGCTTGGACAGGAATTATTACGTGATCTTTGCGATGCGCATTGAGGACTGATATGAAAATTGGGTGGAATAGCAGCAATTTATTTATAGCATGCAAAGCAAAAAGCCCCATGCTTTCGCATGAGGCTTTCG
>NZ_SWDE01000002.1 GCF_013337185.1 Serratia proteamaculans | reverse complement strand
GGAGCCATGGCCGTTGGAGAGGACGAAGCGGTCACGGTCAGCCCAGTGCGGGTTGGTCGGGTTGTGGTTCAGGTAGTCACGCCAGAGGACTTCGGCGATGTCCGCCATGCCCATAGGTGCACCCGGGTGGCCGGAATTTGCTTTTTGTACGGCGTCCATGCTGAGTGCGCGGATGGCGTTGGCAAGCTCTTTACGAGAGGACATGTTTTACTCCAGTGTAATTACAGTTCGGCGGCCAGCATGTCTTCCAGCTTCTGCTGGTCAACGGCGAACAGACGGATACCTTCGGCCAGTTTTTCAACCGCCATGGCGTCCTGATTGTGCTGCCAACGGAATTCAGATTCTGCCAGTGGGGCAGGCTGATGGAAACCTTCGGTGGATGGCGTCAATTTACGCTCGACCGGTTGCTCGCTTTGTTTGAGTTGTTCCAGCAGGTTTGGTGCGATGGTCAGGCGATCGCAACCGGCCAGGGCCAGAATTTGCTCTACCTTGCGGAAGCTGGCACCCATAATCACCGTCTGATAACGGTGCTGTTTGTAGTATTCATAAATGTTGCGCACTGATTTCACGCCTGGATCCTGCTCGGCGTCGTAGTCAGCCGCAGGCTGTTTAGCCTGATACCAGTCATAGATACGGCCAACGAAAGGTGAAATCAGGAACACGCCGGCTTCGGCACAGGCGCGGGCCTGGGCGAAAGAGAACAGCAGCGTCAGGTTGGTGTTGATGCCTTCTTTTTCCAGCTCCTCGGCGGCTTTGATGCCTTCCCAGGTAGAAGCCAGCTTGATCAGAATACGTGACTTATCAATGCCCTGTTGCTGATACAGCGCGATCAGCTTGCGCGCCTTGGCCACGCACATACCGCGGTCGAAGGACAGGCGGGCATCCACTTCGGTGGAAATACGGCCCGGCACGCTTTTCAGGATTTCGACGCCGATATTGACCGCCAGTTTGTCGCAGGCATTAATCAATTGGGTTTCTTTGCTGCCGCCTTGCTGGCGGGCATAGCTCAGGGCTTCGAGGATCAGTGGCTTATATTGAGGCAGTGCAGCGGCCTTCAGGATCAGTGAAGGGTTGGTGGTGGCGTCTTGCGGTTCGAACTGACGGATCGATTCGATGTCGCCGCTGTCGGCTACAACCGTGGTTAGCTGCTTGAGTGCATCCAGTTGATTCATTTATAAGCTCCTTGACCAAACGTCAATGTAGGGAAATGAGAACGTTTTCCATCGTAGGCTGCACACACTGCATCAGAAGCCTGCCGATTAAAATGCGCTTTTTCTGATTGTTGCAATGGATAAGAACGATGGATCCCCTCCAAAGCCAGGCAGACTGCGGCTTTACGGCCGTAGCTGGGAGGCAAAAAAGCGGGGCTTGATGAGAAAAATCAGGCTTATAAGCGGCAACAGACAATAAAAAAGGGTTCAGCACCCGGCTGAACCCTGCGGTATTCCCCCTCCTTATTATTTAGTCAAATTAACGTCAATTGCCTGATAGAAGGCATTGGCCGTATCTGCCACATCCCACACGGCGAGGATCACGTGCGAACCACTACGGTCTGCCGGTATGTTGCAGTGGTGGGTGACCTGCGCGGCAGGGATCGCGCCGCCGTCGTTCTGTTGGCAGAACGGTGTCAGGTCAAACGACGCACGGGTCAGCGGCTGGGAGGCATCCCAGTTCGGCTTGGTAATGAAATAACGCCAGCTGGTGGTGCTATGGCGAGCCGTGAGCGTCCAGGTGAAGGAGTTGGCACCGGTGTGCAGGTTGATTTTGTTCCAGCGGGTTGGGGTTTGCTGATCCAGCTCGAAGAAGGTGGATTTGTCGGCGCTGGCGATATGCCCATCTGCCGGCCCGGCCTGTGGGAAGCCTTTCAGCCCTTCAACGCTTTGCGGTTCGTATTGCACGCTGCCGCATTGGGTATTGAGTTGCAGCTTGCACTGGTAGGAACGGCTGGCCGGGGTTTCGACATAGCCGTGGGCGGCAGCCTGTTGCGATACGCCGAACAGTGCGGCGCTCAGCAGACCAAGGGACATAAGGGTACGGGAAGTATTGTTCATAAGTCACTCCTGACTGAAGTTGTATTGTAAGTCGGATTTATTTCACCGGTGAAATGAGAGGTTATTAACGAAATTAAAAACATCATTCTTGGCGGCTTGTTTTATTTTTACTCTTAGTCTCGGCCGTCAGGGTGGAATGTTTTATAGGCTATTAACTAAAATTATTATGATGATTGTCTTTCGTTTCTTGGTTGAATTTATTTAAACACTGCTGTCTAAAAAAACGGCGTCATGATGAATTTTATTTAAAGGATTGATGAATAGTCTTTCAGATGACGTTCTCCGATATGGAGTATATTGCTTGTGGTTTTACTTACTCTTGTGTGACTTGAACGACTTTTACGCGCCAACCACTTGGGAATTTAGTGTCAATTTTTTCTTATTTTATTTCAAAGAGGAATTTGTATGACTAGATTATCCCTGGATGCGATTAAAATAATCAGCACCATAAAAAGTACCGGCTCTTTCTCAATGGCGGCGGAGGCATTGCATAAAACGCCTTCGGCGATATCCTATCGGGTATCCAATATTGAAAGTAAACTCTGCGTGAAACTTTTTCATCGTAATGGCCCGATGATTACCCTGACAGATGAAGGGGAATTCCTGCTGCAGGAAGGCGGTTGGATTTTAAATGCGGTGCAGGATCTTGAAAGCAGGGTGAGAAACATCCCAAAACTTGATAATAATATCCGCATCGTCGTTGATAATTTCTTTCCACTGGAAACTATCACTCAGGATATCCGCGACTATATCCAGCACAGCCCGAATGCCAACATTGCGGTACAGCGGGAAGCGCTGAATGGCACCTGGGATGCTTTGAAGAACAACCGGGCGGATTTGATTATCGCCATCGGCCAGATCCCGGACAGCGTGCAGGCCAAGACGCTGATGCTCGGCAAGCTGAATTTTGTTTTGTGCGTTTCACCTTCGCATCCCTTTGCGGCGCAGAAAAAGCCGGTGGACAAAAACCAGCGGCTGAACGATATCGTGGTGGTGATAGCCGACAGCAGCCACGAGTTGCCCAAGCGCAATCACGGTACCATGCCGTTGCAGCGTCAACTGGTGGTGTGCGACGTCGAAAGCAAGCTGGCGCTCCTCAAGCGCGGCATTGGGCACGGCTTCCTGCCACCGGCGCTGATAGAAAAAGAGCTGGCGAGTGGTGAACTGGTGACGGTACCGGTCGATATGCAAAAAGGTGACGAAATGATTTGGCTGGCCTGGCACCCGGCCAGCAAGGGCGCCGGATTTAGCTGGTGGCACGAACGGCTGACGCGCAAGAGCGACGTCTTTAGCCTGATGGGGCGCGAAGTGATACGTGATGGGGGTTACCCTTGGTGTAACAACTGAGGGAATTGACCACGAAGGGATGCGAAAATTAAACCTTTAATACAGTAAAAACCCCGTTGCCATCGGCCCCGGGGTTTTTTAATGCGGCAACCTGCCGTTATGCCACGCGGCCCACTTTCAGCCAGGCGCTGTCCGAGCCGGGTACGGAAGTGATGAAGCCCCACTTGGTCTGCCAGACGTAGCCAAGATAAGACACCAGCGCCCCCTGGTTATAGGTGGTACCGGCGACGTAGGCCGGGGCGCTCATGATCGGCAAATTACCCGGACCCACGCCGGTATAACGCAGGCCGGTGCCCATATCCAGTTGACTGTCATCGTAGTCTGCCGCGTTGAAATAGCGGTCCAGCGACGCCAGCAGGTCGCCGTTACGGTTATCCTGGCCCAGATGCCAGAACATCACGCCGCCCAGTTGCTGCTGCTTGATGTACTTCGCCTTGTACTTGAAGCTTTCGACGTCGTCATAGGTAACGAACAGGCCGTTAGCCGCGTGATACAGGTACGGTGTTTTGGTCTTGTCGTTCCACAGGCGCTGATAGCCGTAGTTGCCGAGCAGCATTTGCTCCAGCTGGCGATAGGAGGCGATGCGCGGATCCTTGTCGCGGACACATTCTTCGCAACCCACCAGCCAGTAGTCGGTGCCCGGGAACGGATCTTCCCCCGGCGTGCTGTGGCTGCTGTACTGGCCGCCGTTGCTGCTGCTGACGCCCTTGAACGCACGGCCATAAAACGGCACGCCCATGACGATTTTGTTGCTCGGCACGCCTTCCAGCATCAGGTGCTGTTGCACCGCCGCATCTACCGTCAGGCTGAAGGGGCTTGGGAAGGCGCGGGTCAGTTCTTCCCAGCTCCAGCCCAGGTTGGCTTCGCGCAGCGCGTTATAGAAGGTGGGTCCGGCGCTGTCGCCGAACAGGCCCGCCTGGTGGTTGGTGATTTTCTCCCAAGGGCCGGCCAGATCGTAGGTCATCAGGTTGATGTAATCGAGTGAGGCGACGATCTGCGGCAGCTTGCTGTAGTAACGCGACAGGAAGAAAGCGCCGCCGGCACCGGCAATGGTCAACTGGTAAGGCAGCGCCTGGCGACCGTCAGCCAGGGTTTGCTGGTTCAGCAGGGTGCGGATCTCCTGCAGTGCGGCGACAAAACCGTCCACTTCACTGCTCTGCGGATATTCCCAGTCTATATCCACGCCGTCAAAACCGTAGTCTTTCATAATGCGGACGCAGGATTGCGCGAATTTGGTCCGCGCCGCCGGAGTTTTCACCGCGTTGACATAGTTGGCATGGGAACCCCCCAGATCGTTGGAGTAATACCACCCGCCGATGGAGAACATGATCCGCAGGCTGGGGTTATGTGCCTTCAGCGCGGTCAAGCGGTTGACCACGTCGCGCGCTTTGGCGTCATTAGTGGCGGGATCCCAGGCGCATTCCAGATTGGCGTTAATGTCGAGGAACGAGAAATTAATGTGGGTCAGCTGTTTGGCTTTGGCCGGTGTGATGTTGGATACCGGGAAGGGCACGATTGAAGTATCAGACTCGGTATAGTTATTAATTTGGTTGGTCGGAATAAAATAATAACCAATAACGGCTTTACGTTCGGACATGGTATTTCTCCAGGGTTGAGGTTTGTTGTTATTGAGAGCCATTCTCTCGCCGCTATTAATGTTTATTTTCCTGATAAAGAGAAGTCGAAATAAATCACAGTAAAGATGAATTTTTTATCCTTCGGTGACGTTATTTGTCAGGACTTGTTGTGCCATGGCTGAGCATGAATCAATTTGAACCTAGAGGCTGTATTTATTCATTTGCTTTGTTATAGCATCCTTAACTAGATTCTGAAGGTACCGATATTCCACCGGCCGTGATTGGCAGTTAATTAAAATAAAATAGGAGTTCAGCTATGTCCAGCTTAGAGCCAGACGCTGTTGGCTTAATTATCCAGCGAGCATGTGAGTATCTCCAGCCGGTGATGAATGCCATTTTGGCGGGCATCATGGCGTTATTGCACGGCGCTTACCGCAACGTAGGTATGCGGCGTCGACTATTAAATGCCGGCATGTGCGCATTATTGGCCTGGACGGTACGGGATGCATTAGCACTGGCAGGACTGGAATTAAAGTGGGCGAATCTTGCCAGCGTACTGATTGGCTTTCTTGGGGCCGATTATATCAGCGCATTAATTAAAAAAATCATAGGAAAAAAAACGGGGCTTAAAAATGATAAATGAAATTGAAGATATTCGGTTTACCGCACGCAGTGAGGCGAATTTGGTGGGGGTTCATCCGGATCTGGTGCGGGTGATACGGCTGGCGTTGCAGTACTCGCTGGTGCCGTTTTCCATCACCGAGGGGCTGCGTACCATGGCGCGTCAACGCGATCTGGTGCGGGGTGGCCAAAGTCAGACGCTGAAAAGTCGCCATTTAACCGGCCACGCGGTGGACGTGGTGGCGATGCCGGCGGGCGTGGTGTCGTGGGAATGGGACTATTACGCGCAAATCGCGGTAGCGGTGCGCCGTGCGGCACGCGAATGCGCGGTTAACGTTGAGTGGGGAGGCGAATGGAAAACGCTGAAGGACGGGCCACACTTCCAGCTTTCCTTCAGGGATTACCCGGCATGAGCGCCTGGATAAGCCGGTTGGCGCAGGGGGGGGTGTTGCTGCTGCTGTTGGCCGCCATCTGCCTGGCCGCTTATAGCTCGCTGTTGTCGCATCGGCTGGATCTGGCGCGACAACAGGCGAGCGAACAGCAAAAGACCCTGGCGCAGCAGGCGGGGTTGATTGCCACGCTGCAAACCCAGGATGCCCAGAACCGGGCGCTGATGGCGACTCAACAGCAGCAGGAACAGCAGTTGCGCCAGCAAAGCGACGTTTACCAGAGGAAATACCGTGATGCGATTAAAAATGACGCCTGTGCTGGGCAGCCTATGCCTGGCGCTGTTATTGAGCTCCTGCGCCCAACCCCCGCAGACGGCAGCGCCGGTGGTGCTGTTGCCCCCTGAGTCGGTGTTTACTCCGTGCGAGCAGCCGCAGTTGCTGGGTAACACCTGGGGCGATGCGCTGAGTTACACGCTGGCACTACAAACCTCGTTACAAATTTGCGCAGGCCGGGTGGCGACGCTCAATGCCTGGCGTGCCCAACTGCCGTCGCACTGACGGCAGTGTTTTTCTTTTCCGTCCTGTGGTACTTCTTTTTTTACTTTTAAAAAACTATTTCGATCAAGGTTATGGCCCGGTTCAAAGTTTGTGACGTTTCTCTCACTATACTGGTCTAGCCTTACAAGTCTTACCTCAACATAAAAGCAAAAAGCATAGGAACCCATAATGGACGAACAGCTCAAACAGAGTGCGCTTGATTTTCACCAGTATCCGACCCCAGGGAAGATTCAGGTATCTCCAACCAAACCGTTGGCAACGCAACGCGATCTGGCGCTGGCCTACTCGCCGGGCGTTGCAGCCCCTTGTCTGGAAATTGCTGCCGATCCTCTCGCGGCCTACAAATACACCGCACGCGGCAACCTGGTGGCGGTGATTTCCAACGGTACGGCGGTTTTAGGGCTGGGGAATATCGGTGCCTTGGCCGGTAAGCCGGTAATGGAAGGGAAAGGCGTGCTGTTCAAGAAATTTTCCGGTATCGATGTGTTTGATATCGAAGTCGATGAGCTAAACCCTGACAAGCTGATCGACATCATCGCCGCGCTGGAACCCACCTTTGGCGGCATCAACCTGGAAGACATCAAAGCGCCGGAGTGTTTCTACATCGAGCAGAAACTGCGTGAGCGCATGAAGATCCCGGTATTCCATGACGATCAGCACGGCACCGCTATTATTACCACCGCGGCAGTGCTGAATGGCCTGCGGGTAGTGAAGAAGAATATTTCCGACGTGCGACTGGTGGTTTCCGGTGCCGGCGCGGCGTCAATTGCCTGTTTGAACCTGCTGGTGGCGCTGGGGTTGCGTCAGCAAAACATTACCGTTTGCGACTCCAAAGGGGTGATCTACAAAGGTCGCGACGCGAACATGGAACAGACCAAAGCGGCCTATGCCATTGAAGACAACGGCCAGCGTACGCTGGGGGATGCTATCCCGGATGCCGATATCTTCCTGGGCTGTTCTGGTCCGGGCGTGTTGACCCAGGACATGGTGAAAACTATGGCCAGGGATCCATTGATCATGGCGCTGGCCAACCCGGAACCGGAGATCTTGCCACCGCTGGCGAAAGCCGTGCGTCCGGACGCCATTATCTGTACCGGCCGTTCCGACTACCCGAACCAGGTGAACAACGTCTTGTGCTTCCCGTTCATCTTCCGCGGCGCGCTCGACGTGGGCGCCACTACCATCAACGAAGAGATGAAGCTGGCCTGCGTGCATGCGATTGCCGATCTGGCACTGGCGGAACAGAGCGACGTGGTGGCTTCGGCCTATGGCGACCAGGACCTGTCATTTGGTCCTGAATACATCATTCCAAAACCTTTCGACCCGCGCCTGATTGTTAAAATCGCCCCGGCGGTTGCCAAGGCGGCGATGGAGTCCGGCGTGGCGACGCGTCCGATCGAAGACTTTGATGCCTACGTCGAAAAACTGTCCGAGTTTGTCTATAAAACCAACCTGTTCATGAAGCCAATCTTCTCCCAGGCGAAAAAAGAGATGAAGCGCGTGGTGATGGCGGAAGGGGAAGAGGAAAGGGTACTGCATGCGACTCAGGAACTGGTGTCGCAGGGGCTGGCCTATCCGATCCTGGTCGGCCGTCCGAGCGTGATTGAAATGCGGCTGCAAAAACTCGGCCTGCAACTGACGCCGGGTAAAGACTTTGAAGTGGTGAACAACGAGTCCGATCCGCGTTTCAACGAATACTGGGGCGAGTATTATCAGATCATGAAGCGTCGCGGCGTATCGCAGGAACAGGCGCGTCGTGCGGTGATTGGTAACCCAACGCTGATTGCGGCGATCATGCTGCATCGCGGCGAGGCGGATGCGATGATCTGCGGCACCATCGGCAGCTATCACGAGCATTACGAGGTGGTCGAGAAAGTGTTTGGCTTCCGCGAAGGGGCACACGTCGCTGGGGCGATGAATGCGCTGCTGCTGCCAAGCGGCAACACCTTTATTGCCGACACCTATGTCAATGACGATCCGACGCCGGAGCAACTGGCAGAAATCACCCTGATGGCGGCGGAAACCGTGCGCCGTTTCGGGATTGAACCCAAGGTGGCGCTGCTGTCTCATTCCAGCTTTGGCTCTTCCGATAACCCGGCGGCCTGCAAGATGCGCAAAACGCTAGAATTGGTGAACAAGATGGCACCGGAGCTGGAGATTGACGGTGAGATGCACGGTGATGCCGCGCTGGTGGAAAGCATCCGTAATGATCTGATGCCGGACAGCCCGCTGAAAGGGGCGGCCAACGTGCTGATCATGCCGAATATGGAAGCGGCACGGATCAGCTACAACCTGTTGCGCGTATCTTCTTCCGAAGGCGTTACCGTGGGGCCGGTGCTGATGGGGGTATCGAAACCGGTACATATCCTGACGCCAATCGCCTCGGTACGTCGCATCGTCAACATGGTCGCGCTGGCCGTGGTGGAAGCGCAGACCACGCCGCTATAAGCCTTGAGTGACTATAAGCCTCCTGCGTTTCGGCGCAGGAGGCTTTTTTATGCCTTGCAGCGTGCGGCGATCTGGCGGATATCCTGTGGTGTCGTGCGGCAACAGCCACCAATCAGCATGGCGCCGATGCGTTGCCATTCGCCAATTTGATCAATCAGACTGCCGTGTGCGCCACCACAGGCATGCCAGGTTTTACTTACCGCGTCGTAGTGTTCACCCGAGTTTGGATAGACCAGCAGCGGCTTGTCAGCCAGTGCGGCAAACTGTTGCAGCGCCGGAGCCACATTTTCCAGCGCAATGCAGTTAATGCCAATTGCCAGCACCTGTGGATTGGCGTGCAGCAGAGCCATGACCTCGGTCAGCGGCGTCCCGTCGCTGAGGTGTTGACTGTCGCGCAGGGTGAAAGCGAACCAGGCACCCAGAGTGGGGAACTCTTCCAGCAGCGTCAGCAACGCCTGTAGCTCACTGAAGGACGGCAGGGTTTCACAGGCCAGTAAATCCACCCCGGCTTCGGCCAGTGCGCTGATACGCGGGCGATGGAAAGCCATCATCTCCTCCTGCGGCAGCGAGTAATCACCGCGATATTCAGACCCGTCGGCCAGATAAGCACCATAGGGACCCACCGAGCCGGCAATCAGCAGCGGTGTAGCCTGCGGGTGCTGTGCCAGATAGTCGCGGCGTGCCTGCTGCGCCAGTTGCACGCTTTTGGCAATCAGCGCCAGTGACTGCGCTTGATCCAGCCCCCGGCGCAAAAAGCCTTGTGGCGTGGCCTGATAGCTGGCGGTGATGGCGCACTGTGCCCCGGCGTTGAAATAATCGAGATGCACCTGATAAATCAGCTCAGGATTTTCAATCAGCACTTTCGCCGACCACAGCGGGTCGCTCAGGTCGCAGCCGCGGGCTTCCAGTTCGGTGGCCAACGCGCCGTCTAAAATCAGCGTAGGGTTGGCGCTCAAGAGTGTGGCGACAGGGTTGTTAACCGACATGATTCTCTCCCAGAGACGTTTTTTGCCCGGCACGGCGGGTCAGATAATAGGCGATGTAACACAGGGCGACAAAGGGCAGCCCGCAATAAAGCGCGATACGCTGCTCTGGATCGAACGCCAGCCCGACGCAGGCCAGCAGGCACAGGGTGAAACCGACGATCGGCGTTAGCGGGTAACCCGGCGCGCGGTATTTCAGGCCGGAAATGGGCTGGCCGCTGCGGACATAATGACGGCGGAAAGCGAAGTGCGAGGCACAGATGCTCAACCAGACCACCACCACCGCAAAGCCGGAAATCGCTGACAGCGCCACGAACACCGTGTCCGGAGCGATCACGCTGGTCAGCAATGCCAGTACACCGCCGAGCATGCTGAAGGTCAGCGCGTTAATCGGGATGCCGCGTTTATTCACGCGGGAGAAATAGGCCGGCAGGGTACGCTGGTTGGCCAGCGACCACAGCATGCGCCCCGAAGCGTACAGGCCCGAGTTGGCCGCCGACAAAATGGCGGTCAGGATCACGAAATTAAAGATATCGGCGGCATAGGGCACTCCGATACGTTCAAATACCAGTACAAACGGGCTTTTGACAATCCCGGCCTGATCCATCGGGATCAACGCGGCCAGAATAAATACCGTACCGATAAAGAACAGCATCAGGCGGATCACCGTGGTACGTATCGCCCAGGGCACCACCTTTTCCGGGTTCTCGGTTTCACCGGCGGCAATGCCGATAAGTTCGGTACCGGAAAACGCGAAATTCACCGCTACCATGGTCATCAGGATCGGCAAGGTGCCGTTTGGCAGCCAGCCGGAGGCGGTCAAGTTATGCAGGAAGGGCGCCGGCGTGCCGTCTTTCATCGGCAGCAGGCCGAACATGGCAGCACCGCCGAGGATGATAAACGCCAGAATGGTAACGACCTTGATCAGCGAGAACCAGAATTCGCTCTCAGCAAAGAAGCGGGTGGTGACCACGTTAAGCAGGAAAATCGCCGCGCAGAAGATTAAACACCACAGCCACACCGGTGATTGCGGGAACCAATACTGCATGCAGAAACCGGCGGCGGTCAGGCTGGAACCCAGTGCTACCGTCCAGGTCAGCCAGTACAGCCAGGCGACGGTGTAACCGGTGGCCGGGCCAAGATAGCGTGATGCGTAGACGTGGAAGGCACCGGTTTCGGGCATTGCCACCGACAGTTCACCCAGGCACAGCATCACCAGATAGACCACCAGTGCGCCGATCAGATAGGCCAGCAGGGTGCCGAGAGCACCGGTAGTGGAAATGATATAGCCGGTGTTGAAGAACAGCCCGGTACCAATCACGCCGCCCAGTGACAGCATCACCAGATGTCGGGCCTTCATGGTGCGTTTGAACTGCCCTTCGGCGGGAACGGCTGTGTGCATAATATTCTATCCGTGTAGACGTCTAAACAGCTAAATGGCTATCGGTTATACCCGCAATACTTCACGAAATCAATGTGTGAGCGGAAACCATAAAGTAAAAACCGTTATCAGCTTCTCAGGAAAGGGGGTTCTCTATATGCAAATGATAATTATTATCTATAATGTCGCCACTTTTATTACAAGGGCAGCATGATGAGATTTTTGATTTTATTGGCCGCGCTGGCACTGGGCGCCTGCAGTCAGGCCCCGGTTTCCTCGCCGAAAAACAGCCTTGATAACCTGGGGGAAATTACCGACTTGCGCAGTGGCGAAAGTTTGTCACCCGAGCAATTGCTGAGCCGATTGGCTGCTCAGCCACGGGTTATCGTCGGGGAAAAACATGACAACCCGTACCACCACCAGATTGAACTGTGGCTGGTGGAAAACTTACCGCAACGGCGGCCGCAGGGCAGCGTATTGATGGAGATGATTAACCCGAGCCAACAGGCCAAGGTGAGTCAGGTGAAACAGTGGCTGCAGGGTAATCCGGCGGTGCGTGACAGCCGCGTGGCGGAGTTGATCGACTGGCAACCTGGCTGGAAATGGTCGCTGTATGGCGATTTGACGATGGCGGCGATGCGCGCGCCGTACCCACTTTGGGCGGCCAACCTGGATCGCGATGAAATCATGGCGTTTTATCAGCAGCCGGTTTTCCCGCAAGGCCAACTGTCGGTGCGCCCAGCGGTGCAGAAGGCGCTGGAGGAAACGATTCGTACGTCGCACGGTGGGAAAATTGAGCCTCAACAGCTGCACGCCATGCTGGCTATCCAACAGCAACGCGATCGACGTATGGCTGAACGTTTGCTGGCCGCGCCGACGCCGACGCTACTGATTGCCGGCGGCTATCATGCTTCAAAATCGGTGGGGGTGCCGCTGCACGTGCAGGATCTGCAGCCGACCGCTTTGCCGACCGTGTTGATGCTGGCTGAGCCTGGTGTGCAGGTCGATAAGCAGGTAGCGGATTACCTGTGGGTGACTCCAGCGGTTAAATGATTAGGTTAAGACGGTGAAAAGAACTGTTAATACAAATTACAAATGATTATCATTAGCAAATGAGATCTAAAATCATTCGTAATTAAGAAATCTAATATCCCTATGCTAAGTCAGGCTTTATCTTATCCGCTCGCCTCAATGCCACAGCCGCGCTGGGCGCGCGGATTTTTATGTGCGCTAGCGGCACATCTGGCGCTGGTGCTGCTGTTTTATTGGCCGTCCACATCGTTGCCGCCGATGCAGCTACCGCCACCGGCGGTGATGATGAGTTGGGCGGCGCAGATTGAAGCACCGGAAAGCCCCAAGCCGCTGCCGTTGGGCGTGCAACAGGCTGAGTCCGCTGCGGCGCAACCTGCCGAACAGCAGGAGCAGCCGGACTTGCCCAGGCTGGCGCGGGCCGAAAAGACCAGGATTAGCGTAGCTGAGAAAAAGCGGACCGAACACCGACCCCCGCAAAAAGCCCAGCCAAAGCCGGAACAGCAGGTGAAAGAGGTTAAACGCGCCGCTGTCTCCAGCGTTGCCGCACCGAAATCCTTGAACATGGCCCGGCAGACGGCCGCGCCGCTGAACAGCGATTCCGCAAGTCGCGAGCAGGTCACACTGTCGTGGGAAAGTCGGGTAAAGGGAATGCTAAACCGCATCAAACGCTATCCGCCGGACGCCCAGCGCCGCCGCCGTAGTGGCATGCCGCAGGTGTCTTTTTCTGTGGATGCACAGGGACGGGTTTTCGATCTGACCTTGCATGCCCCGTCGGGCACTGCCTCGCTGGATCGGGAAGCGTTAGCCGTGGTTATGCGGGCGCAGCCTCTGCCGCCACCGCCGGTCGAAATGCTGCGGCAGGGCAAGGTTCAGGTGACGATGCCCATCGATTTTAATCTGGCGGCGTTGAACACCGGCCAATAATTTATTCTATGAGCAGCGGCTTTTTATTTACCTAACCAAAGGGCGGGGCTGCTGATGCCAAACCATCGTGAGGGATTATGAAACATCCACTTCTGTCGGGCCGAACGGCCATCTATGCCATGATTTCATTGAGCTTATTGGGCCAGGCCGCCAGGGCGGAGCCGCTGGCACCCAGCGCTGAGATTATCCCGCATCAATTAACTGCCCAGGGCGAAACCCGGGTGGATGATTATTATTGGCTGCGAGATGACAGCCGGCAGAATAAAAAGGTGCTGAATTATCTGACGGCGGAAAACCGTTATACCGAGCAGATGATGCAGCCGTATAAAAAACTGCGCGATAGGTTGTATCAGGAAATGCTGGGCCGCATCAGCCCGGAAGAGCGCTCGGTGCCTTATCAACTGAACGGGTATCGCTATCAGGAAAGCTATGCGGCAGGCAAAGATTTTGCTCTGTATCAGCGCCAGGCCCTGACGGCCGATGCGCCTTGGAAAACCTTGCTGGATGCCAATCAACGCGCGGCGGGGCAGGATTATTATCGCCTGGGTGGGATGGAGATAAGCCAGGATAACCAGCAGATGGCGATCGCTGAAGATTTGCAAGGGCGCAGGCAGTACCGTATTTCGCTGCGTGAAATAGACAGTGGAAAATGGGCGTCGGAAGTGATTGAAAACACCTCCGGTGACATGGCGTGGGCCAATGACGGCAAGACGCTATTTTATATTCGCAACCACCCGCAAACCCTGTTGCCCTATCAGGTTTATCGCCACCAGTCCGGCACGCCGGTAGCGGACGACAAGCTGGTATATCAGGAAAATGATGGTGGGTTCTATTTGAGCCTGGGTCGCTCTTCTTCTCGTGACTACGTCATTATTACCATCAGCGGTAATACCACTTCCGAGGCGCGACTGATTGACGCTAATCAGCCTCTGAGTAAACCGGTATTGTTTGCCGCGCGCAAGAACGGCTACGAGTATTATTTAGACCACTATCGTGGTGAGTTTTATCTGCGTTCCAACCACCAAAGCCCGCATTTTGGCCTGTACCAGACCGCGGCCGTCGGCAAGCCATGGCAAACGCTGATAGCACCGCAGGAAAAACGCGAGGTGGAAGGTTTCACGGTGTTTCGCGACTGGCTGGTAGTGAAGGAACGTGCTGATGGCCTGGTGCAACTACGGCAAATCAGTTGGGACGGTAAAACCCAGCGCAGTATTCCGTTCGATGACGCCAGCTATATGGCCTGGCTGGGCTATAACCCGGATCCGGACAACCAGCAGCTGCGCTATGGCTATTCGGCCATGACGACGCCAACCCGCACCTACCAATGGGATCTCAACAAAGGCGGGCGCACCCTGCTGAAACAGCAGGAAGTGAAGGGGGTGGATCCCAGCCAGTACCACAGCGAGCGGGTGTGGATTAACGCCCGTGACGGTGTGAAGGTGCCGGTCTCGCTGGTCTACAACAAAGCCATGTTCAAACCGGGGCACAGCCCGCTGCTGGTGTACGGTTATGGTGCCTATGGCATGAGTATGGATCCGGCCTTCAGCGCCAACCGCATTAGTTTGCTGGATCGCGGTTTCGTTTATGCGCTAATCCACGTGCGCGGTGGCGGTGAACTGGGGCAGAACTGGTACCAACAGGGCAAGTTGACTCATAAACCGAACACCTTCAGCGACTTTATCGACGCTACCCAGGCATTAATCCAACAGGGTTATGGCCAGCCGGGTCGCATTTACGCCATGGGCGGCAGTGCGGGCGGGCTGCTGATGGGGGCGATTATCAATCAGGCTCCGCAGTTGTATAACGCGGTGGTGGCGCAGGTGCCTTTCGTGGATGTGCTGACCACCATGCTGGACGACAGCATTCCGCTGACGGTTGGTGAATACGAAGAGTGGGGCAACCCGAATCAAGCGCAGGCTTATGCGTTGATCAAGTCCTATAGCCCGTATGACAACGTGGGTAAACAGGCCTATCCGAACCTGCTGGTTACCAGCGGTCTGTACGATTCCCAGGTGCAATATTGGGAACCGGCCAAATGGGTAGCCAAACTGCGTCGTTTTAAACAGGGCAATTCAGTGTTGCTGTTGGCGACCGATATGACGGCCGGCCACGGCGGGAAATCGGGTCGCCTGACGCGGCTGGAAAATAACGCTCTGGAATACAGCTTTATTATGGCGATGGATCAGAAAACACAGAAATAACCACTATCACCGTCGGGTAATAAACCCGGCGGTTTATTAAAACTATAAAAAATCAATTTACCGTCGATTTCGGCGGGCTTTTTGCTGGGCATTGTCGGCCACCAAATCTTTTTGGCAATTTCTGGGGATATATGAAAATCAAATTAATAGTAAGCCTGATCGGCGCGGGAATAGCGCTGAGCGGGATGGCGACGGCTGCGCAGAACGGGGTTGAAGCGGGAAAGGGCCAGGTCGTTTTCAGCCCATTGAATGTTTCGGCGGCAGAGAGTAGTAACAGTAGCAGTGAAAAAGAAGCGCTGGAAAAGCCCGGCGCTTTCAGCTCACGCGGGGAAAATAAGAATCTGGAGTCGGTAGACAGCATCCTGCGCAGCATGCCGGGTACCTATACCCAGATAGACCCAGGTCAGGGTTCGGTCAGCGTTAATATCCGTGGCATGAGCGGCTTTGGCCGCGTTAATACCATGGTCGATGGCATCACTCAGAACTATTATGGCAGTTCACCCAGCGACGCGGCGCATGGCGGTTTGCCCACCAGTCAGTTTGGTGCGCTGATCGATCCTAACTTTATCGTCGGCGTTGATGTGGCACGCGGTAATGCGACGGGTTCCGCTGGTGTCAATGCATTGGCGGGCAGCGCCAACTTCCGTACTATTGGTGTGGATGACGTGGTGTTTTCGGATAACCCGTTTGGCGTGCGCACCAAATTTTCTGTAGGCAATAACGGTATTGGCCGCAGCGGTATGATTGCCGTGGGTGGGAAAACCGACGCATTCGGCGACGGCGGTAGTTTGGGAGCCATGGCGGCTATCAGCGGCAGTTCTATCACCTCTAATTATAAGAACGGTTCAGGGTTTGACAGTGAAGAGTTTAATGTCGATAAAACCTATCGTCAGAATCCCAAATCTCAGTTATATAAAGTGGATATTAAACCGGATGCGTTCAATAGCATTGAACTGTCGGCCCGAACTTATCAGAACAAGATCACCCGCCGCCATATCGACAGTAATGACTTTTATATTAAATATCATTACGCCCCGTTTTCAGAGCTGATTGATTTTAATCTGACCGCCAGTACCAGCCGGGGCGAACAGCAGTTTATGTCCGATAATATGGCGGGATTCAGCGACAGCACCGCAAAAAATATCTCCGACGCGCTGGATATGAATAATACCAGTCGCTTTAGCCTGCAGGAGGTCGATTTTGCCTTTAGCTATGGCGGCAAGCTGATCCGCAACGAATACAAGAAGCGCGCCTCCGGGTTGGTGACAGATGAGGGTCAGGCGGAAAGTTCGCCGGTGGGTATTGCAGGCAAACAAAACATTGCCAGCCTTTACAGTGGGCTGCAGCTTAATTACGGCATCTGGCAGGGTAACTTTGACCTGAACTACAGCGCCTATGATATCTCCGGCTATAAACCGGCTTGCGACGATCGGGTGCAATGTTTCCCGCAGGGGGCCAGCGCCATCAATTTGAAAGAGCACGGCTTTAACCCGGCGGTGATGCTGTCCGCACAGGTGACGCCGTGGCTGCAGCCGTTCGTCAGCTACAACAAATCGATGCGTGGGCCGAATATTCAGGAGGTGTTCTTCGCCAACAGCGGCGGGCAGTCGATGAACCCGTTCCTTAAGGGGGAAACCGCAGAAACCTATCAGGCGGGTTTTAACGCCAATGCTCATGACCTGCTGTTTAAACAGGACAGTTTCCAGCTCAAGGCGGTGTATTTTGAGTCGAAAATCAAAAATTACATTTCCAGCCAGAGCTACATGGTGTGCAGCAATCGCCAAAAATGTAATCGTGCCCAGACTAGTCAGGAGGAATGGGATAACGCCGATGTGAATGTCGCCATGACCATGTACAGCAACTCTTACGAGCCAGTCAGGTCGCGTGGGGTGGAAATAGAGGCCATGTACGACGCCGGTTTCGCCTACAGCAAACTGTCTTTGAGCAAGGAGCACACCAGTCAGCCGACCAATCAGGCCAGCAATGTGTTCGGTGCTGGTGATATCAGCGAGTTACCGGAGTTGTACTTCACGCTGGATACGGGTGTGCGTTTGCTGGATGAGAAATTGACGCTGGGCGGGCTGGTGAAATACACCGGCAAGGCTGTGCGCCTTTCTCCCGATTCTAACGTCGATGAGAATGAGCAATTGCTGAAAGAGCCTGCGCCGCATATCCCGACCGTTATCGATCTGTACAGTACCTATCAATTCAACCGCAATCTGCTGTTGAAATTCAGCGTGCAGAACCTGATGGACAAAGATTATTCCGATGCATTGAACAAGATGAACGCCATGCCATCACAATCACGGGATTTCTCACCGACCAACACCGCCCGCGGCCGAACCTATATCTTCGGCGGCGAGGTGCGATTCTAAGCGAAATGCGGGCGCAATTACTGCGCCCGTTTTGCCTGCTGCAACCACTTGTCCAGCTCGTTGGCGAACTGCTGACGGTCGCGCTGATTCAGCGTATTCGGGCCGCCGGTCTGGATGCCGCTGGAGCGCAGGGTGTCCATAAAGTCACGCATGTTCAGGCGCTCACGAATGGTATCCGGGGTGTAACGTTCACCGCGTGGATTCAGCGCCACCGCCCCTTTCTCTATCACTTCTGCTGCCAGCGGGATATCGGCGGTGATCACCAGATCGCCTTTCTCACAGCGGCGCACGATTTCGTTATCCGCCACGTCAAAACCGGCCGCCACCTGCAGGGTGTGGATGTGTTTTGACGGCGGCGTTCTCAGCGGCTGGTTCGCTACCAGCGTCACCGACATTGCGGTGCGATCCGCCGCCCGAAACAGCACTTCTTTGATTACGTTGGGACAGGCGTCCGCATCAACCCAAATCTGCATCATTCCGGCTCCTTCAGCCAATCGCGTACCGGCAGGAAATCACGGTACAGCGCCGCTTCCGGGCTGTCTTCCGCCGGTTGATAGTTGTATTCCCAACGCACCAGCGGCGGCATCGACATCAGGATGGATTCGGTACGACCACCGGTTTGCAGGCCGAACAGCGTGCCCCGGTCCCAGACCAGGTTGAATTCCACGTAGCGGCCGCGGCGATACAGTTGGAACTGACGCTCGTGATCGCCCCAGCTCAGCGCCTTGCGTTTCTCTACGATCGGCAGATAGGCCTCGAGGAAGCCTTCGCCCACCGCCTGGGTAAAGGCGAAGCAGGTGGCGAAGTCCGGGGTGTTCAGGTCATCAAAGAACAGGCCGCCGATGCCGCGTGCTTCGTTGCGGTGCTTGATAAAGAAATAGTCGTCGCACCACTTTTTGTATTTGGGGTAAACCTGTTCCCCGAAGGGCGCGCACAGCTGTTCGGCGGTACGGTGCCAGTGAACGGCGTCTTCTTCGAAGCCATAAAACGGCGTCAGGTCAAAGCCACCGCCAAACCACCACACCGGTTCTTCACCCGGTTTTTCCGCAATGAAAAAGCGCACGTTGGCGTGGCTGGTAGGAATGTAGGGGCTGCGCGGATGGATCACCAGCGAGACGCCCATCGCCTGGAAGCTGCGTCCGGCCAGTTCGGGGCGATGCGCGGTAGCGGAAGCGGGCAGGGTAGCGCCGGAGACGTGTGAGAAGTTGACGCCCGCCTGTTCAAACACCGCACCGTCGGTCAACACCCGGCTGCGGCCACCGCCGCCTTCTTCACGCGTCCAGCGGTCTTCGTTGAAAACGGCGCTGCCGTCGGCCTGGGCCAACTGGCTGCAGATGCGGTCCTGCAGCGCCAGCAGGAAGGATTTTACTTCAGCGATGGTCGATAAACTCATACGGGATAATTCACAGCGTCTGACTGAACAAGGCGCAGAGTATACCTTTATTCACCGCGGCTGGCAGTATCAGCCGGGTTTTCGTTGGTGCGTATCGTAATAGCTGAAGAAACTGATCACCCCATCGGCAATGGCGCGGGCGATTTTCTCGCGGAAGGCGGTGGTGCCAAGCAGGCGCTCTTCTGCCGGGTTGGTAATGAATGAAGTTTCTACCAGCACTGACGGAATAGACGGGGATTTCAGCACCGCAAATGCCGCCTGCTCTGTACTGTTGCTGTGCAGGTGGTGTACCGGACGGATCTGGCCGAGCACGTGGCGACCGAGCGTCAGGCTGTTGTTGATGGTATCGGTCTGCACCAGATCAAACAGCACCTGTTGCAGATAGTTGTCCTGGTTTTTGTACTTGCCACCGGCCACGTCATCGGCGGCGTTTTCACGGTTGGACAGGTAACGCGCCATGGCGCTGCTGGCACCGCGATTGGACAGGGCAAACACCGAAGCGCCAGAGGCTTCCGGGCTGGTAAAACCGTCGGCGTGAATCGAGATAAACAGGTCGGCCTGATGCTGGTGGGCAATCTCCACCCGTTGGAACAGCGGGATAAACTCGTCTTCTTCCCGCGTCAGACGGACTTCGACGTGTTCCTGTTCGTGCAGGATGCGGCGCACGTGGTTGGCAATCTCCAACACGACGTGCTTTTCCTGTGAGCCTTCGCTGCCAACCGCGCCGGAGTCGATACCGCCGTGACCTGGGTCGATCATCACCAGCCTTTTACTGCCGGACGGTTTAGCTGCCGGCTTGCTTGTCGGTTTGGGATGTTGGTTGCGCAGCATGCCACCGGACTCGGCTTCGGCGCTTTGGCTTTTGCTGCCGAGCAGTACCAACGCCAGGCCGGAGAGCAGTAATTGACGTCGCGTGGGGGAAACGGAGAGCGGCTTAAAATTGAGGAATTGTTTAACCTGCTTTTTCATAATGCTACGCTCCATCGACAAATTCTATTTTGCGACGTTATATCGTATTGATAATCATTAATCGACCTGATAACTATGTCCATTTATTACGCGGGTTACCGACTATTTCTGGATAATTGCTGGGGTAAATCGCAGTTTGATATTGCGTAAGTGAATAATCACGCGATAATCAGATAAACATCTTAATTAACAGCGGCGAACATCGATGGAAATTCGCGTATTTCGACAAGACGACTTTGAAGAAGTCATTACCCTGTGGGAGCGCTGCGATCTGCTGCGACCGTGGAACGATCCCGAGATGGATATCGAGCGTAAACTGAATCACGATCCGGACCTGTTTCTGGTTGCCGAAGTGGGCGGAGAAGTCGTGGGCTCGGTGATGGGCGGTTACGATGGCCATCGCGGTTCGGCGTATTATCTGGGGGTGCATCCTGATTATCGCGGGCGCGGTATTGCCAATGCGTTAATTAACCGTCTGGAGAAGAAGCTGATCGCGCGCGGATGCCCGAAGATCCAGCTGGTGGTGCGTGAAGACAACGACACGGTGATCGAGATGTACGAAAAACTCGGTTACGAGATCCAGAATGTGACCAATCTGGGCAAACGACTGATCGAAGATCAGGAATATTGAGTGGTTATTCGGGCGGTGAAACCTCACCGCCCGTTGCTGCGTGTTAAGGCAGTTTTTTGATGTTCTTCACATCCACTTCCACACTGCTCCAGTCTTTATCCACTTTCCCTTCCAACTGCACTTTATCTTTCGGGGTGATGGTCTGGCCGTTCCAGCGTTTTTTGTCGATCTCCACCGTCAGGGTGCCGCTGGCGTCGCGGAAGGTATAGGTGTCGTCACCAACGCGCTGCTCGATATTGCCCTGCAGCATCACCCAGGTGTCATCGCTCATCGACTTCACCTTGTCTACCGTGGTCAGCGCTGCGCTTGGGCCGGAGAAGCCGCCCTGCTGGGTATTTTGCGTTTGTGTCTGCGGTGCCGCAGGATCGAGGAACCCGCCTTGTTGTGCCAGAACCGGTGCGCTGCACAGAGCGATTAATGCGGCCAGGGTATATTTTTTCATTTGAAGCTTCCTTATCTCAATCGAGAATTAAAGCCCTGCCAATCAGGACTGCTGGTTTGATGGGGTTAAGTAAAGCATGAAAATCTTAAGGGGTTCTTAAGCGGGCACATTGAAAATGCTAAACAGGACTCCCATTTGAAGGAGTAATAAAATGAAATTGGCAAGGAACCGACGTTGAAGTCACTCCCACACCGTTTTTCCCCCGACGATTACGATCATCATGGCGCGCTGCGTTTGCCGCTGTGGTTTTGGGGCGTGCTGGTTTTACAGGCCCGGACCTGGATTTTGTTCGTGATGGCCGGTGCTTCGCGCCAGCAGGGGGAAGGGCTGCTGCAGCTGTTTTATCCTGACACCCAAAGGTTCTGGTACGGCATCATGCTGGGGCTGCCGGCGGCGCTGGCATTTCTGTTGGCTCCACGGTGTCACCAATGGCCGCGATTGTGGCGCGCCTGGCGTTGGGTGCTTTGCCTCTCGCTACTGGCGGCACTGGGCGGTTCGGTGTTCAACCTGTGGCAACAGGCCGACAATCAGCCACCGCTGGATGCTGTCCTGATACTGCTTGATGCATTGGCCCTGGCCTATTTGTTGCTGAACCAGCGGCTAAAAGCCTGCTTTACCGTACAGAACGAAGCCGGGTAATTGCCGCCTGCGGCGGCACTTTTCCTATTTTCTGCACTCCAAGCTCGCAACCGATGGCGAAGCGTGGGCAGTTGTGAGAGGCTGGCACGCAGCAAAACGCCGGGCCCATGCCTTTGATGTTAAGGAGCTAGAGATGAATATTCGCCCACTATTGTTAGGGCTCCCGCTGTTACTGACTGGCTGTTCGACGATGTCGAACTTCTCCTGGTCGAGCCTGTCGCCGCTTAACTGGTTTGACAGCAGCCTTGAGGTCAGCGCCAAGGGCGTTGGCGATTTGAACGCCGGCACCCCGATGTCGGAAAGCGCCATCAACGACGGCTTGAAAGGCGATTACCGCCTGCGCGGCGGCATGGCCACCAGCCAGGGCCAGATAGTTTCTTACTATCAGGCGATGGACGGCAATGACGTGAAACTGGTGATCACCGGTGAACCCAAGGGCCACGTGCAACGGGTGGACGTGATGGACAGCAAGGTGGCGACCGAGTGGGGCAGCAAACTTGGTACGCCGTTCAGCGATCTGTACAGCAAAGCGTTCGGTGCCTGTAAACCGGCCGACGGCGACGATGCCGGCAAAGTGGAGTGTGTGGCGGAGCAGAGCAAGTACGTGACCTACATCTTCAGCGGCAAGTGGGCTGGCCAGCAGGACATCATCCCACCGGATGACACGCTGAAAAGCTGGACGATCAGCAAGATCATCTGGCACGCTAAACCTCAGTAAGCCTTTCTTTTTGGGCGCCCGATTTGCGGCGCCCCAGCTCCCTTCATCTCGACGGATATCCTTATTTTCTTTGCGTTCGGGCAAGGCAATGACCCTTGCTTGCGGTATGATGCTGCGCATTCGTAACAGGCTACTGTTACCCGATTCTGCTATTGAGGATAACGACAATGACACAGGTTCAGAGCGGCATTTTGCTGGAACACTGCCGTTTCGCCATTTTTATGGAAGCCACGGTACAGGGCGAATTTGCCGAACTCCGTCAGGGCTGCAAGCAGTTTTGCCAGACGTTGAGCGAGCTGCAACAGCAGTTCCCCGATGCGCATTTGGGCGCGGTGGTTGCCTTTGGCTATGACGTTTGGCATGACCTGTCCAGCGGTCAGGGCGCCAAAGAGCTGAAGCCATTCACCCCGCTCGGCAAAGGGCTGGCACCGGCCACCCAGCGTGACCTGCTGATCCATATTCAATCCCTGCGTCATGATGTTAACTTCACGCTGGCCCAGGCCGCGCTGGCGGCGTTCGGCAACGCCATCAAAATTGAAGAAGAAACCCACGGTTTCCGCTGGGTGGAAGAGCGTGACCTGAGCGGCTTTATCGACGGCACGGAAAACCCGCAGGGCGACAAGCGACCGGAAGTGGCGGTGATTGCCGAAGGCGAAGAAGACGCAGGCGGCAGCTACGTGCTGGTGCAGCGTTATGAACACAACCTGCGTCAGTGGCAGCGTTTCACCACCGAACAGCAGGAGCAGATTATCGGCCGTACCAAACATGACAGCGAAGAACTGCCGCCGGAGCAACGCCCGGACACCTCGCACGTCAGCCGCGTTGATCTGAAAGAAGAGGGCAAGGGCCTGAAGATCCTGCGCCAAAGCCTGCCTTACGGCACCGCCAGCGGCAAGCACGGGCTATATTTCATCGCCTACTGCGCGCGCCTGCACAACATCGAAAAGCAACTGCTGAGCATGTTCGGCGATCTGGACGGCAAACGCGACGCGATGCTGCGTTTCAGCCGTGCGGTGACCGGCAGTTATTACTTTGCGCCATCACTGACGCGTTTGCTGTCGCTGTAACACCTTTACCGGGGTTGGCTACGCCTGCTCCGGTTTTACTTCCCCCTCTGCCATGCCGCTCCGTTCCTGCCTTATAGCGTTTGATGCTTGAAAATCACTAAACGGTATATAAAAGCGTTACAGCTCCGCACCTAGTTATAAATACACTGGTCAACATCAGGGCGAAAGCCCGACGGAATGACTCAGTAATAAGGTGCACAATGAAACAAACGCGGGTTAAAAATATCGTACTGAAAGGATGGTTGGCGGCGGCGCTGTTAGCCAGCGGCCCGCTGTCGGCAACGGAATTGCTGAACAGCTCCTATGACGTTTCCCGTGAATTGTTTACCGCGCTGAACCCAGGTTTTGAGCAGCAATGGAACCAGCAGCATCCGGGCGACAAGCTGACCATCAAGCAATCCCACGCCGGCTCTTCCAAGCAGGCGCTGGCGATCCTGCAGGGTTTGCGCGCCGATGTCGTGACCTACAACCAGGTGACCGACGTGCAGATCCTGCACGATCGCGGCCAACTGATCCCGGCTGACTGGCAGACCCGTTTACCGAACAACAGCTCACCTTTCTATTCCACCATGGCTTTCCTGGTGCGTAAGGACAATCCAAAAGGCATTCATAACTGGAATGATTTGGTGCGTGACGACGTGAAGCTGGTGTTCCCGAACCCGAAAACCTCCGGTAACGGCCGTTATACCTATCTGGCCGCCTGGGGTGCCGCCAACCAGGCGGATGGCAATGACCAAGCCAAAACCCGCGCCTTTATGACCCGTTTTCTGAAAAACGTGCTGGTGTTTGACACTGGCGGCCGCGGCGCGACCACTACCTTCGTGGAACGTGGCCTGGGTGACGTGCTGATCAGCTTTGAGTCGGAAGTGAACAATATTCGCAAGCAGTATGGCGAAGACAAATACGAGGTGATCGTGCCGCCGGTCGATATTCTGGCGGAGTTCCCGGTGGCCTGGGTCGATAAAAACGTGGCAAGAAATGGCACCGAACAGGCGGCCAAGGATTACCTTAATTATCTCTACAGCCCGGCAGCGCAGCAGGTGATCACCAGCTACTACTACCGTGTTTACGACAAGCAGGCGATGGCCGCGGCCAAAGGCCAGTTCCCGGAGACCAAGCTGTTCCGGGTGGAAGATCAGTTTGGCGGTTGGCCGCAGGTGATGAAAACGCATTTCTCCACCGGTGGTGAGTTGGATCAACTGTTAGCCGCAGGGCATAAGTAATGTTGTCGTTGACCAGCAAGCGGGTTCTGCCTGGGTTCGGCCTCAGTCTGGGGAGCAGCCTGTTTTATACCTGCCTGATCCTGCTGTTGCCGCTCAGCGCGTTGGTGATGCAGTTGGCGCAGATGAGCCTGGCGCAGTATTGGGAAGTGATTTCCAACCCGCAGGTGGTGGCGGCTTATAAAGTCACGCTGCTGGCGGCGGGCGTTGCCAGCCTGTTTAACGCGGTGTTTGGCATGCTGATGGCCTGGATCCTGACCCGCTATCGTTTTCCCGGTCGCACGCTGTTGGACGGTCTGATCGATCTGCCGTTTGCACTGCCGACGGCGGTAGCCGGCCTGACGCTGGCGGGGCTGTTTTCCACCACTGGCTGGTATGGCCAATGGCTGGCGCATTTCGACATCAAAGTGACTTTTACCTGGCTCGGCATTGCCGTAGCGATGGCGTTTACCAGCTTGCCGTTCGTGGTGCGCACTGTTCAGCCGGTACTGGAAGAACTGGGGCCGGAATACGAAGAAGCGGCAGAAACCCTGGGCGCGACACGCTGGCAGAGCTTTCGCCGTGTGGTCATCCCCGAGCTGGCACCGGCGCTGTTGGCCGGTACGGCGATCTCCTTTACCCGCAGCCTGGGCGAGTTTGGCGCGGTGATCTTTATCGCCGGCAACATCGCCTGGAAGACGGAAGTGACCTCGCTGATGATTTTTGTTCGTTTGCAGGAATTTGATTATCCGGCGGCCAGTGCGATTGCTTCGGTGATCCTGGCGGCCTCGCTGCTGTTGCTGTTCAGCATTAACGTTCTGCAGAGCCGCTTTGGCCGACGTATCGGGGGGCACTGATGGCGGATATCTCTGAGTTTAACGGCGTCGAACGCCCGCGCGTCAACTGGGGCAAGTGGACGCTGATCGGTATCGGCGTGCTGTTTTCGGTATTGCTGCTGGTGGTGCCGATCATTTCGATTTTCGCCGAGGCCTTTTCCAAAGGGATGGGTGTGATGTGGGGCAACCTGGTCGATCACGACATGTTGCACGCTATCTGGCTGACGGTGCTGATTGCTTTGATTACCGTGCCGTTCAACCTGATTTTCGGCACCTTGCTGGCCTGGCTGGTGACGCGTTTCACCTTCCCCGGCCGCCAACTGTTGCTGACGCTGATCGACATCCCGTTCGCCGTTTCACCGGTGGTTGCGGGGCTGATTTACCTGCTGTTCTACGGCAGTAATGGCCTGCTGGGCGGTTGGCTGGATGCGCATAATATCCAGCTGATGTTCTCCTGGCCGGGCATGGTGCTGGTGACCATTTTCGTGACCTGTCCGTTCGTGGTACGTGAGCTGGTGCCGATGATGCTCAGCCAGGGCAGTCAGGAAGACGAGGCCGCCATTTTGCTGGGCGCTTCCGGTTGGCAGATGTTCCGCCGGGTGACGTTGCCCAACATTCGCTGGGCGTTGTTGTACGGCGTGGTATTGACCAACGCGCGCGCCATCGGTGAGTTCGGCGCGGTATCGGTAGTGTCCGGTTCTATTCGCGGTGAGACTTTCAGCCTGCCGCTGCAGGTTGAGTTATTGCAACAGGATTACAACACGGTCGGTTCTTTTACCGCCGCCGGTTTGCTGACCCTGATGGCGATAGTGACCCTATTTTTGAAGAGTGGCCTGCAATGGCGTCTGGAACGTCAGAATGCACGTCTCGAGCGGGAGGAAAATCATGAGCATTGAGATTAACGGTATCAATAAATTTTTCGGTCGTACCAAGGTATTGAACGATATCTCGCTCGATATTGCCTCCGGTGAGATGGTGGCGCTGCTGGGGCCGTCCGGCTCCGGTAAAACCACGCTGCTGCGTATTATCGCTGGGCTGGAAAGCCAGAGCGGCGGCAAGCTGGGCTTCCACGGCACCGACGTCAGCCACGTGCATGCACGCGATCGCCGGGTGGGCTTCGTGTTCCAGCATTACGCGCTGTTCCGCCACATGACGGTGTTCGATAACATCGCCTTTGGCCTGACCGTGCTGCCGCGCCGTGAGCGCCCGAATGCCGCGGCGATCAAACAAAAAGTGACCCAGCTGCTGGAAATGGTGCAGTTGGCCCATTTGGCTAACCGTTATCCGTCACAGCTTTCCGGTGGCCAGAAACAGCGCGTGGCATTGGCGCGTGCTCTGGCGGTCGAACCGCAAATTCTGTTGCTGGACGAACCCTTCGGTGCGCTGGATGCGCAGGTGCGTAAAGAGCTGCGCCGCTGGTTGCGTCAACTGCATGAAGAGCTGAAATTCACCAGCGTGTTCGTTACCCACGATCAGGAAGAGGCGATGGAAGTGGCCGACCGCATCGTGGTGATGAGCCAGGGCAATATTGAGCAGGTTGGTTCGCCGGAAGAGATTGTACGTGAACCGGCCAGCCGCTTCGTGCTGGAATTTATGGGCGAAGTAAACCGTCTGAGCGGCGAGATCCGCGGTTCTCAGCTGTTCGTCGGTGCGCACCAGTGGCCGCTGTCGTTCCAGCCAATGCATCAGGGCCGCGTGGACTTGTTCCTGCGCCCGTGGGAAATGGAAGTGGGTACCGAGAGCAGCGACCGCTGTCCGTTGCCGGTGCAGGTGCTGGAAGTCAGCCCACGCGGCCATTTCTGGCAGATGACCGTACAGCCGATCGGCTGGCATCAGGAACCGGTCAGCGTGGTGCTGCCGGATGGCAACGAACCGCCGGTACGCGGTGGCCGTTACTACGTTGGCAGCCTGAATGCGCGCCTGTACGCCGGTGATCAACTGCTACAACCTGTTGCGTTAGCTAAAAGCGCCTGATAGTTTTTAGCCCCCAACAGAATTTTAAAGGCAACCCCGGGGTTGCCTTTTTACTTTTCGCACTTCAACACAGGCAAAGATCGTGACAACGCTCGAACAATGCATCGGTAATACCCCGCTGGTAAAATTACAACTTCTGGCTACAGGCCTGGGCAGCGAGGTCTGGCTCAAACTGGAAGGCAATAACCCGGCCGGTTCGGTGAAAGATCGCGCCGCGCTGGCGATGATCCAGCAGGCGGAGCTACGCGGTGAGATAAAGCCCGGCGATCGGTTAATCGAGGCCACCAGTGGTAACACCGGTATTGCGCTGGCGATGATAGCGGCACTGAAAGGCTATTCGATGACCTTGCTGATGCCGGAAAACATGAGCCAGGAACGTCAGGCGGCGATGCGTGCCTACGGTGCAGAGTTGATCCTGGTCAGCCGCGAACTGGGGATGGAAGGCGCACGCGATCTGGCACTGGAAATGCAGAGTCAGGGGCAGGGCAAGGTGCTGGATCAGTTCAATAATCTTGACAACCCTTACGCTCACTTCACCACCACCGGCCCGGAAATCTGGCAGCAGAGCCATCAGCGGGTGACCCATTTTGTTTCCAGCATGGGCACCACCGGCACCATTACCGGTGTGGGCGGCTATCTGAAGAGCCAAAACCCGCAGGTGCAGATTATTGGCCTGCAACCGGCGGAAGGCAGCAGTATTCCCGGCATTCGCCGCTGGGCACCGGCTTATATGCCGGGGATCTTCCGGCCGGACCTGGTGGATCAGGTGCTGGACATCGAACAAACCGACGCTGAACAAACCATGCGTCAGTTGGCGCAGCGCGAAGGTATATTCTGCGGCGTCAGCTCCGGCGGGGCAGTCGCTGGTGCGCTGCGGATTGCGGCAGCCAATCCGGGCAGCGTGATTGTGGCTATCATCTGTGATCGCGGCGATCGCTATCTCTCCACCGGCGTTTTTGCCTAACCGTTATTTCCTTTCCAACGCCTGTATCGAGTCCATCCCGGTGGCTTGTTGCGCCGGGATGAAATCAAAATTCCGCCAATACCCTTTCTACGTCTCTCAGAGCGTTCTAGCGGGTTAAGTCGTCAGTCTCGGCCCACCATTGCCTTTTATGCTGTTAATCGCCCAGCGCCTTTATCTGGCCCGATTTTGGACCACCAGGGTGATATAAAGAGAATTTCTTCGCCGCCTGGTGACCTGAAGTAGAGAAATAAGGCGATAGCGACCACAATAACGGTGGGCTTCCCTGGCATAAAAGCGCGGCAAAAATCTGTGGGCACCAATTTAACGCGCCGTCGACCGGGCTGAGGTTAAGTGGCGTTCGGGAATATGTAAGGATTGAGTAAAACCGGCTGCGAAGCAGACAAATAGGCGTGAAAATGACGAAAATCCGCGAAGGAGCAAGGCATGAAAATTTTATTGGTCGATGATGACCTCGAACTCGGCACCATGCTGAGCGAATACCTGACCGGCGAAGGCTTTAACGCCACGCTGGTGCTGACCGGCAAGGCCGGGGTGGAAGGCGCGTTGTCGGGTGATTACACCGCGATGATCCTCGACATCATGCTGCCGGACATGAGCGGCATCGACGTGCTGCGCGACGTGCGTAAAAAGAGCCGCATGCCGATCATCATGCTGACGGCCAAGGGCGATAACATCGATCGGGTTATCGGTCTGGAAATGGGCGCAGACGATTATATGCCCAAGCCGTGCTATCCCCGCGAACTGGTGGCGCGCCTGCGTGCAGTACTGCGCCGCTTCGACGAGCGCCCGGATGAGGTGGATGACGAGATTGCGATTAATTTCGGCGAGCTGACCCTTAACCCATCAACCCGCAGCAGCGAATGGCGCGGCAAGGCGTTTGATCTGACCGCTTCCGAATTCAACCTGTTGGAGCTGCTGCTGCGCGCGCCGGAGCGTGTGGTATCAAAAGACGAGCTGTCAGAAAAAGGTTTAGGCCGTCCGCGGGAAGCCTATGACCGCAGCGTTGACGTACATATCAGCAATATCCGCCAGAAGCTGGGGGCGTTGACGGACAACGCGCTCAGCATTGAGACGGTGCGCAGCATCGGCTACCGCATCCGATAATGCCTATGCGTGGAAGACTGTTCTGGAAAATCCTGCTCGGCTTCTGGCTGACTTTTATCATCATGACTCAGGCGCTGTGGGTCGCTTTTTCCTTGTATGGCGATCGTTACGAGCCACCGGAAAACGCCATGGCCCGGCGGGTGGTCACGCTGCAATTGACGTCGGCCGCCACTCAGTTGCGCAGCGGCGGAATGCTCGCGTTGGATGCCATGCTGAAAGACTGGTCTGATGATGACCGGCGTCTGTTGACCGTGACCCCACTGGACAAACCGCCTGCGCCGGTAGCTGAGGAGCCGGTGTTTGAGAGCCGCCGGATGCCGAAAGCAGTCACCGCCTGGGTTGAGGTCGAGGGCGGCAAGGGCTATTGGCTGAGTTACGATATGCGTGGCCTGCGGGAAGAGTATCGGCCGAAAAAGCGTTCGCATTTCTTCAATATTCCTGCACCGATGCTTTGGGTTGGGGGGCTGGCAGGGCTGTTGTTCAGCGCGGTACTGGCCTGGAACCTCACCCGGCCGATGCGCAGGCTGCGTGACGGTTTTGATCGCGTGGCGCAGGGCGACCTGTCGGTGCGTCTGTTCCCGGCAATGCGCCGACGGCATGACGAGCTTTCCGAGGTGGCGCGTGACTTTGACAGCATGGCCGAAAGGCTGGAGCTGTTGGTCAGCGCCCGTGAACAGTTGCTGCATGACGTTTCGCACGAACTGCGTTCGCCGCTGGCCCGCTTGCAATTAGCCATCGGCCTGGCACGGCAAAATGCGGGTAACGTAGAGAACTCGTTACAGCGCATTGAGCACGAAGCGGGGCGGCTGGATAAAATGATCGGTGAACTGTTGGCGCTGTCGCGTACCGAGAGCAGTAACCTGCCGGATGAAGAGTATTTCGACCTGTATGGGCTGGTGGACGCGGTGGTGAGTGATGCGCGCTACGAGGCACAGATACCAGGGGTGGAAATCGTGCTGCAGGCCAGTTCGGACGTGGATTACACCGTCAAGGGCAATGCCGAACTGATGCGGCGAGCGGTGGATAATATCGTGCGTAATGCGTTGCGTTTCTCCAGCCACGGGCAGCGGGTGACGGTGGTGCTGACGCGTATTGAGCAACTGTTCCAGATTGAGGTCAGCGATCAGGGGCCAGGTGTGGAAGAGTCGAAACTTTCCAGTATTTTTGATCCGTTCGTCAGGGTGAAATCGGCGATGTCGGGCAAGGGTTATGGGCTGGGGCTGGCGATCACCCGCAAGGTGGTTCTGGCGCACGGTGGCCAGGTTGAAGCGCGCAACGGTGAACGGGAAGGGCTGGTGATTACCCTGCGAATTCCGCGCTGGAGTTAATTGTTGTTGCGATTGGCTTGAATGGCAGAGATAAAAAAAACGGCGCCGAGGGCGCCGTTCTTGCGTTCATTCGCTATTACTTCTTGATGCGAATGATCGGGGTCTCACCGACGGTGACGTTACCGGTCAGTTTGATCAGTTCTTTAATCTCGTCCATGTTGGAGATAACCACCGGCGTCAGGATAGACTTGGCTTTCTCTTCCAGCAGGGCCAGATTGAACTCGATAACCACATCACCTTTCTTGACGCGCTGGCCTTCTTCAGCGATGCGTTTGAAGCCTTCGCCTTTCAGTTCAACGGTGTCGATACCGAAGTGGACAAACAGCTCGATGCCGCTGTCGGATTCGATAGAGAAAGCATGGTTGGTTTCGAAAATTTTACCGATGGTGCCGTCAACCGGAGCAACCATTTTGTTGCCCGTTGGTTTGATGGCAATGCCGTCGCCAACGATTTTTTCAGCGAATACTACGTCAGGTACATCTTCGATATTAACGATTTCGCCAGAAAGTGGAGCTACGATCTCGATAGTGCCCGTGTCTTTCTTGTCATCAGAAACCAGAGATTTCAATTTATCGAACAAACCCATGATCTTCTCCTAAGCATTAAATTGGGCGGCGTTCCAGTGTCGTGGAAGTTTAGCAGAGCGTCTTTTCTTCGATGAATTTATTCACGCAATTCATCAGATCTTGCGCCGTTGGCTGTGCCAAGGCTTGCGCTGCCAACGCCTTCACATCTTCGAAATTAGTATTACGTATAATTTTCTTGATGCGCGGGATTGAAATCGCACTCATGCTGAACTCATCCAGCCCCATGCCCAATAACAACAGTGTAGCACGCTCATCGCCAGCCAGTTCACCGCACATGCCGGTCCACTTGCCTTCTGCGTGAGATGCATCAATAACCTGTTTGATCAGGCCAAGCACTGATGGGGACATCGGGTTATAGAGATGAGAAATCAGCTCGTTGCCGCGATCTACCGCCAGAGTATACTGGGTTAGATCGTTTGTCCCAATACTAAAGAAGTCGACTTCTTTCGCCAGGTGATGAGCAATCACCGCCGCGGCAGGTGTTTCCACCATCACGCCCACTTCAATTGTTTCGTCAAACGCCTTGGCTTCTTCACGCAATTGCGCTTTCAGCGTTTCGATTTCGCCTTTCAGATCGCGAACTTCTTCTACCGAAATGATCATCGGGAACATGATGCGCAATTTGCCGAACGCTGAGGCGCGCAGGATGGCACGCAGCTGGGCGTGCAGGATTTCTCTGCGATCCATGGCGATACGGATGGCGCGCCAGCCGAGGAACGGGTTCTCTTCTTTCGGCAGGTTCATGTACGGCAGGTCTTTGTCACCGCCGATATCCATGGTGCGTACGATCACGGCCTGTGAGCCTACGGCTTCCGCAACGGCTTTATAAGCCTGGAACTGCTCGTCTTCGGTTGGCAGTGAGTCGCGGTCCATGAACAGGAATTCGGTACGATACAGGCCGACACCTTCAGAGCCGTTGCGCTCTGCACCTGCGACGTCGCGCACGGTGCCGATGTTGGCACAGACTTCAACCTGATGACCGTCCAGCGTAATTGCCGGCAGGTCTTTCAGCTTGGCCAGATCGTTTTTCTCGGTGAGGTACTGGTTCTGTTCGGCTTTCAGCTGATCGATAACGTCAGCGGTTGGGTTAACGTAAATTTTATTGTTAACCGCGTCCAGAATCAGGTAATCGTCGTTCTTCACCTGCTTGGTCACGTCGCTGGTGCCCACGATTGCCGGCAATTCCAGGGAGCGTGCCATGATGGAGGTGTGTGAAGTACGGCCGCCGAGATCGGTGATGAAGCCCAGAACCTTGTCCAGGTTCAACTGCGCGGTCTCAGACGGGGTCAAATCGGTAGCAACCAGGATCACTTCGTCCTGAATTGAGCTCAGATCGACGATAGCCAGGCCCAGAATGTTCTGCAGCAGGCGTTTACCGATGTCACGCACGTCGGCCGCGCGCTCTTTCAGGTACTCATCGTCGAGTTCTTCCAGCGCTTTCGCCTGGCCTTCGATGATGGTGTAGGCAGCCGCGTCCGCAGAAGCCAGATCGTCTTTGATTAGGGCTATGATTTCCTGCTCAAGCTCTTCGTCTTCCAACAGCATGATATGGCCTTCGAAGATAGCTTCTTTCTCTTCGCCGAAGGTTTCGCCAGCTTTGGTCTTGATCGCTTCCAACTGCACGGATGCCTTGGCGCGGCCATCAAGAAAACGTTGGACTTCCTGCTCTACAGCGTCTGCAGAGATTTTCTTCCGGTTGATGACAATTTCATCTTCTTTCAGTAGGAGAGCCTTACCAAAAGCGATACCCGGTGATACTAAAATGCCTGAAATCATAACCCTACCTTACTCTTGACTGGTGTTAACTAAGAAGACGGGCCGATTACTCAAGCTCTGCCATCAGTTTTACCAAGTGTTCAACGGCTTTCTGCTCGTCTTCACCTTCAGCGGAGATGGTCACTACGGTCCCTTGAGTCAGCCCCAGAGTTTGCAGTTTGAACAGGCTTTTGGCGCTGGCGCTTTTACCGTTAGAGGTCACGGTGATGTCAGACGTGAAGCCTTTGGCTTCTTTCACGAACTGAGCGGCAGGGCGAGTGTGCAGACCATTCGGAGCGGTAATAGTAACTTCTTGCTGGAACATTGATGTTTCCCCAACTTATTGGTGTGTTGTGGAGCTAAAGTTTAGCCCAAGGGTATGACTTTAGCTTGTCTGGTTAGCGCCTGACTATGGTACAGGGGCGAGCATTGATGCAACAGAAAACGACGACTTTGGCACTTCAGATCAAAAAACCTGGCTTCTACCGTCGTTTAAATCCGCTCTCCATTATGCCGTGTTTACCGCATCCGCGACAAACGAGTAAATCGATTCAGCCTAAACAACGAATGGAGGGTGATTAATTTCGCGCATCGAAATAATGCACCGTTAAATACTAAAGCTGGCGGGTAAAATCAATCTTCGACTGCTATAAACTTTGATCCAGTCCACAAAAAAGCACCCCGTAAGGTGCTTTTTTAGCGATTAGTGCGCGGCTGGCACTACTGTTGCAATTCTTGTTCGGTGAACAAATCGGCGAACAGGGCGGTGCTCAAATAGCGCTCGCCGGAGGAAGGTAATATCACCACGATGGTTTTATCGGCGAACTCTGGTTCTTCAGCCAGTTTCACCGCTGCGGCCACGGCGGCACCGGAGGAAATACCCGCCAGAATGCCTTCTTCGTCCATCAGGCGGCGCGCCATGCTGATGGCTTCGTCGTTGGTGATTTGCTCGACACGATCAACCAGGTCGAGATCCAGGTTGCCGGGGATAAAGCCTGCGCCGATGCCCTGAATTTTGTGCGGGCCCGGTTTGATTTCTTCACCGGCCAGCGCCTGGGTGATCACCGGTGAGTCGGTAGGTTCTACCGCCACGGTGGTAATCGCCTTGCCTTTGGTGTTCTTGATATAGCGGCTGACACCGGTCAGCGTACCGCCGGTACCGACGCCAGAGATGAAAACGTCAACTTCGCCATCGGTATCTTCCCAGATTTCCGGGCCGGTGGTTTGTTCGTGGATCGCCGGGTTGGCCGGATTGCTGAACTGCTGCAGGATAAGGTAGCGGTTGGGATCGGTGGCGACAATTTCTTCCGCCTTGGCGATCGCGCCCTTCATGCCTTTAGCGCCTTCGGTCAGCACCAGGTTGGCGCCCAGTGCCTTGAGCAGTTTGCGGCGTTCGATGCTCATGGTTTCCGGCATGGTCAGCGTCAGCTTATAGCCGCGTGCGGCAGCGACGAAGGCCAGGGCGATACCGGTGTTGCCGCTGGTTGGCTCCACCAGTTCTTTGCCGGCGACCAGGACACCGCGTTTTTCTGCGTCCCAAATCATATTGGCACCGATGCGGCATTTGACGCTAAAGCTCGGGTTGCGTGATTCAACCTTGGCCAGAATGCGTCCGTTGCCGATACGGTTCAGACGAACCAGCGGCGTATGGCCGATCGTTAATGAGTTGTCTTCATATATCTTGCTCATAGCCCGTCCTTTAACTCTATGAAAAATGTGGGGAACGTCGAAAGCATACGCTAACAGTACCGGCAGGGAAGTAAAGAATTGGTATATCTATATGTTATTAGGAAATAAGTTTTAAGCACAAGGATAAGGGCGCAAATTGCGCGCCCTGTCGAAGAATTAATCGTAATGCGGCCGATAAAACGGCTCAGGAACGAACGAATTGTGGGCGGTAACGATCAACCCACATCGCCGTGGCGCCGCAAACCGCGACCGGCAGGATCACCAGATTGAGGATTGGGATCATGGTAAACAGGCTGACCATGGCGCCAAACTGCAAATTGTCGGTCTTATGCTGGCGCAGTGCGCGGCGCATATCGGCGAAGCTCACCTTGTGGTTATCGAACGGATAGTCGCAATACTGGATTGCCAGCATCCAGGCGCTGAACAGGAACCACAGCACCGGCGCCACCGTCTGGCCAATGCCCGGAATGAAATAGAGTATCAGCAGCAACAATGCGCGCGGCAGGTAGTAGGCCAGCTTGCGCCATTCACGCGCCATAATGCGCGGCAAATCTTTCACGATGCCAAAGATACCGGTGTCCGGCAGCGGTTTGCCGGTCAGGCTGCCTTCCAACTGCTCGGCCAGCAGGCCGCAGAAGGGGGCGGCAATCAGGTTGGTGATGGTGCTGAACAGATAGCTGAACACCAGCAGCACGGAAATGACCGCCAGCGGCCACAGTAAATAGCTCAGCCACTGCAACCAGGTGGGAACATGGCTCATCATGCTGGGGATCCAGTCGCCGAGCTGACTGAACAGCCACCAGAAGGCGGATCCCATCAGCAATACGTTGACCAGCAATGGCAATACTACATAGCGTTTAATCCCCGGGCGTGAAATCAGGCGCCAGCCTTCGGCAAAATAATGCAGGCCGCTGGTGGAGTGGGAAGGTGACTGCGTATAGGACATATCTTAAGTTATCTCTTTGTCTGAACAGGCTTAGCTATCATATCGGGATGATTTTCTACTGGCTAGGGTGACATTGGCTGAAAAAACAGCAAAAAAAGGCAGTATAATCATCTTTATTGGCATAAAGTTCAGCACGGACTTGCACTTGTGTGCTCGGGCAAATAGAGTTAAAGAGTGAATGTTTGCCGCGGTGGCAATGTATTGGAACAACAGAGATAGCAATGATGCAGGATTTGCGTCTGATATTAATCGTTGTTGGCGCGATCGCCATAATAGCGTTGTTATTGCACGGTCTTTGGACCAGTCGTAAGGAACGCTCATCGCTTTTTCGCGATCGCCCAGCCAAACGTTCCAAAAAGGAACGTGAACAATCCCCGATCGACGAACTCGATGAAGGTGTGGGGGAGGTACGTGTACGCTCCGCTCACCCGGAAGACGAGCCGTCCTTTGGTCATTTTGATGCCGCTCGCGAAGAACCCGTGGTTGCGCCCAAGCCTGCTCCGGCGGCTGAGCCAGCACCGCGTGCCGTTCAACCGGCTGCCCATCAGACTCCGCCACCGCTGTCCCAGCGGCCGGATTATGATGACATCCTGTTGGACAACTACGCGCAGGACGAAGACGACGAGCCGCAGCAGCCTGCGCCACGCCGTGAACCGCGCGTTGACGATCTCCCGCCTGTGGCACCTGCAGCAGAGCCGGCGTTCCATGCCGAACCTGTTCATCAGCCGCAGCCGGAAGTGAAACCAGCGGTGGCGCACGAGCCTCAGCCTGCTCCAGCTGCCATCAAACCGGCAAAACTGAAAGAAACCGTACTGGTGCTGCACGTTACCGCACATCAGGGTGGCGTGATCGGCGGCGAAATTCTGCTGCAGAGCGTGCTGCAGGCGGGCTTCCAGTTTGGTGAAATGGGCATCTTCCATCGCCATATCAGCCCTGCGGGCAGCGGTCCTGTGCTGTTCAGCCTGGCGAATATGGTTAAGCCAGGGTCCTTTGATCCTGAGATGATGTCTGATTTCTCTACGCCGGGCGTGTCGATGTTCATGATGGTGCCGTCTTATGGCGACGCTAATCAGAACTTCAAGCTGATGCTGCAGTCGGCACAGCGGATCGCCGACGATGTGGGCGGTGTGGTGCTGGACGATGAGCGCCGCATGATGACCCCGCAGAAGCTGGAAACCTACAAAGCGCGCCTTCGTGAAGTGTTGGAAAACAACGCCTGATCGACGGCCACGCGCACTGAACATCCGTAACAACAAAGCCCCCGCTTGCCGGGGGTTTTTTATCTTTGATGGTGAGCCATGGAATCGATAATCCAACAAATCAATCAACTACGAACCTCACTGCGCCATCACGAATATCAATACCATGTGCTGGACGCGCCGGAAGTGCCGGATGCGGAATACGATCGCCTGATGGGTGAACTGCGTGCCCTGGAAAGCGCACACCCGGAGTTGATCACCGCAGACTCGCCGACCCAGCGTGTGGGCGCTGCCCCGCTGGCGGCGTTCGATCAGGTTCGTCATGAAGTGCCGATGTTGTCGCTGGACAACGTCTTCGACGAAGAAAGCTTCCTGGCATTCTACAAGCGAGTGCAGGATCGCCTGAAGAGTAGCGACCCGCTGACCTTCTGCTGCGAGCTGAAGCTGGACGGTCTGGCGGTCAGCCTGCTGTACGAAGATGGCGAGCTGGTTCGCGCGGCAACGCGCGGCGACGGCACAACCGGTGAAAACATTACCTCTAATGTGCGCACCATTCGCGCTATTCCACTGCGGCTGACAGGTGACAATATCCCGCGCCGGCTGGAAGTGCGTGGCGAAGTGTTTATGCCGCAGGCCGGTTTCGAGCAGATGAACGAAGAGGCGCGTCGCAAGGATGGCAAGATCTTCGCCAATCCGCGTAACGCCGCTGCCGGTTCGATTCGTCAGCTCGACCCGCGTATTACCGCCAAACGCCCACTGACCTTTTTCTGCTATGGCGTTGGTTTGCAGGAAGGCGGCGAATTGCCGCGCAGCCACTGGCAGCGCCTGATGCAGTTCAAGGACTGGGGGTTGCCGGTCAGCGATCGCGCCAAACGTTGTACCGGCAGCGACGAAGTGCTGGCGTTCTACCGTCAGGTGGAGCAGGACCGCACGCAACTCGGGTTTGATATCGACGGTGTGGTCGTAAAAATTGACGATATCGACCTGCAGGAAACGCTGGGCTTTGTGGCGCGTGCGCCGCGCTGGGCGACAGCATTCAAATTCCCGGCGCAGGAACAGATTACCCAGGTGCGCGAGGTGGAGTTCCAGGTTGGCCGTACCGGTGCGATCACGCCGGTGGCAAGACTGGAACCAGTGCTGGTTGCCGGGGTGATCGTCAGCAATGCCACGTTGCATAACGCCGATGAAATTGAACGTTTGGGCCTACGCATCGGCGATACTGTGATTGTGCGCCGTGCCGGCGACGTGATCCCGCAGGTGGTGGGAGTGATAGCCGATCGCCGTCCAGCGGACGCGCGTGAAATTTTGTTCCCGCAACATTGTCCGGTATGCGGTTCCGACGTTGAGAGAGTGGAAGGCGAAGCGGTAGCACGTTGCACCGGCGGACTGATCTGCGCTGCACAACGCAAAGAAGCGCTGAAGCACTTTGTTTCCCGTCGGGCGTTGGACGTCGATGGCATGGGCGACAAAATCATCGAGCAGTTGGTGGAAAAAGAGTACGTGAAGAATCCGGCCGATCTGTTCCGTCTCTCCGCCGGTATTCTGACCGGGCTGGATCGCATGGGGCCAAAATCGGCGCAGAATCTGGTCAATGCGCTGGAAAAATCCAAGCAGACCACCTTCGCCCGTTTCCTGTATGCGCTTGGCATCCGCGAAGTCGGTGAAGCCACGGCGGCCAATCTGGCCGCGCACTTCGGTACGCTGGAAAAGCTGCTCGCCGCCGATATCGAGGCGTTGAAAGAAGTGCCGGAGGTCGGTGAAATCGTGGCGAAGCACACGCGTCATTTCCTTGACGAAGAGCTCAACCAACAGGTTATCCAGGAACTGGTCAGCGACGAAATCGGCATTAACTGGCCGGCCCCGGTGGTGATAGTGGCGGAAGAGATAGACAGCCCGTTCGCCGGTAAAACCGTGGTGCTGACCGGCTCGTTGAGCCAGCTGTCACGCGACGAGGCCAAGGATCGCCTGACGGCGCTGGGTGCCAAGGTCAGCGGCAGCGTCTCGAAGAAAACCGATCTGGTGATTGCAGGTGAAGCCGCCGGTTCCAAACTGGTGAAGGCGCAGGAGCTGGGTATTGAGGTTATCGACGAAGCGGAAATGATCCGCCTGCTGGGTGCCTGATGGAAAAAGAGAATCTGTTGGAGATTGCCAATACGGTAATGCCGTTCGGCAAGTATCAGGGGCGGGTGCTGATTGACCTGCCCGAAGAATACCTGTTGTGGTTTGCCCGTAAGGGGGAGTTTCCCCAGGGCAAGCTTGGTATGCTGATGGAAATGACGTTGGCGATTAAAATTGAAGGGCTCGACCACCTGGTCAAGCCGCTGAAGAAAAGTTGAGCTGCCGGGTGCGGTGTCAGCCGCACCCATTTATTTATTCTCGCACGGCTTGCGCATTGGGCGTCGCCTGTTGTTCCTGCTGTTTTTTCTGATAGCGTCGTGCCAATACCGCACAGGTCATCAATTGCACCTGATGGAACACCATCAGCGGCAGCACCATAATGCCCACGGTTGAGGCCGGAAACAGGATATTGGCCATCGGGATACCGTTCGCCAGGCTTTTCTTCGAGCCGCAGAACACGATGGTGATTTCGTCGGCTTTGCTAAAGCCCAACCAGCGCGCCATATAAGTGTTTACCACCAGCACGATCGTCAGCAGCACCAGGCTACCCACCACAATAAATACCAGCGAACCGATGCCGACCTGATGCCAGATGCCATGCGTCACCGCCTCGCTAAAGGCGGCATACACCACCAGCAGAATTGAGGTCTGGTCGGTCTTGCCAATCAGTTTGCGGTTGCGTTCAATCCATTTGCCGATCAGCGGCCGTGACAGATGTCCGGCAACAAACGGTACCAGCAATTGCAGCACGATGGAGCCGACCTGTTGCAGGCTGCCGGTTTCCCCGTGAACATTCATCAACAGCCCGACCAGCAGTGGCGAGACGAAAATTCCCAGCAGGCTTGAAGCCGATGCGCTGCACACCGCAGCGGCCACGTTGCCACCCGCCAGTGAGGTAAAGGCGATGGCCGACTGCACGGTTGCGGGCAGAATGCACAGGTAGATAAAGCCGGAATACAGTTCGGGGCTGACGTTGACCGGCGACCACCATTTAAACAGCACGCCGAGCGTCGGGAAAATAATAAAGGTGCTGAACATTACCCACAGGTGCAGCCGCCAGTTATTGCTGCCGGCCAGAATGGCTTCGCGCGACAGCTTGGCACCGTGCATAAAGAACAGCAGGGCGATGGCGGCGATGGTCAGCGCATTCAGCCAGCCGACGAACTCGCCGCGTGCAGGCAGGAACGAAGCCAACAGCACGGTGGCGATCAACGTCAGGGTAAAGCGATCGGGCAAAAATCTCATGGCGGCGTACTCGAAGAAAAATCAATGCGCCCATTGTCGCGCGACCGGATATAATAATTAAATTGATTTATTTAATTCATATATGAATAAAAAACATGAATTACTCGATTAAACAACTCAAAGTCTTTGTCGCTATTGCCAGGCACCGCAGTTTCAGCCGGGCCGGAGAGGCCATTGGTCTGACGCAGTCTGCGGTTAGCCACAGTGTGAAAGAGCTGGAGGCGGAGGTCGGCGTTCGCCTGCTCGATCGAACCACCCGTGAAGTGCTGCTGACCGACGCCGGGCAACGGCTGGCCAACCGGGTTGAACGTTTGCTGGATGAGTTGCAGTCGTCATTGTTGGATGCGCGCAGCTTTGGCGTACAACGCAGCGGTACGGTGCGGGTGGCGTCTAGCCAGACCATCTCCGCGCACCTGATGCCGCAGTGCATTGCCGCCGGGGAAAAGCAGTATCCGGATATCCGCATCATGTTGCGTGATCAGGCGCAGCAGCAGGTGTTGCACAGCATTCGCAATGCAGAGGTCGATTTTGGCATTGTGGTCGATCCGGTGCAGGCGGTGGATCTGGACTGCGAACCGATCCTGCACGAGCCTTTCCTGTTGTTGTGTCGTAACGATCATCCGTTTGCCGCATTGCCTGAGGTGCACTGGTCGGCACTCAGCGGTAGCCGTCTGGTGTTGCAGGATTATGCCTCAGGCAGTCGGCCACTGATTGACAGCGCGCTGCGCCAACAAGGGGTGGAAGCGACGGTGGTACAGGAGATCGGCCACCCGGCGACGCTGTTTCCTATGGTGGCCGCGGGTATTGGCATCAGTATTTTCCCGGCGCTGGCATTACCCTTGCCGGAAGGCGGCCAGTTGAGGGTTCGCCGTTTGGTGCCGGAAATCAACCGTGCGCTGATGCTGGTGCGGCGTAAAAACCGCTCGCTGACCCCAGCGGCAGAGGTCATCTGGCAGGTGGTGGGACAGCAGGCGGCTTTGCTGCAACAACAGCGTCAGCGGCAGGCGGATTACTGAGTCAAATATACACATCCACGGCATTAAGCGCGGTTGGGCGGTTGATGCCGTCGCCTTTGGTCGGCGCGATACTATCGGCAGCTTTAGCCATTTGCTCTGCCTGTTGTTTTTCCATCTCTTCTTTCTGAATGCGCGCGATCTCGGCCTGCAGCATTTTGATCTGCGCCTGAATCAGCTGTTTCTGTTTTTCAATTTCTTTGGGATCGGCATCCGAGTCTTTCAGGTCTGCCAGTTTCTGTTGCAGCCCCTGGATTTGCTTGTTCAGCGACTTAATCCGTGCCGAGGCGCTGCTGTCGGCCACTTTCACCTGATCGTTACCGTCAGTTTCCCTGGCTTCTTTCATCTTGCCGCCTTCCGGCTGCTGGTTGACCGGCTTGGCCATCAGCAACTGGCCCTGGTTACCGGGGGCGCTAAAAACGTTGCTGATGCCGGGTACGGTGTTTTTCACCGGGACAATCATGGTAATGCTGGTCGACATAACACTCTCCCTGAGTTTTGATTCCGCTGCTCAGGGTATCGGCAGGATGGGGCAAAACTTTACCCGCGGATTTGCCGCAGGCGCGGCCAGCGTTGCAACCAGCCTTTGGCGATCACTCGCTGTTCATAAGCGTCGAGGTCGCCGTTTTTGGCATTGAAGGTGATGGTGTCATCGAACAGCCCGTCGAGGCCAAAGGGAGCCACCAGCTGTAGGCTGTCATCTGCATTCAGCCGTACGCCCACCGCCGTTTCCAGCTCGGTCCAATAGCTGATGGCGTCTTCGCTGTTAAGGTAGGGCGCCCGGCCGCTGCGCAGGTGCATGCGCGCCTGATTTTTCACTGACCAGGGCTGCGGCAACCATTCTTGTAACCGTGCTTCCAGCATCTGGTCACGCTCCGCTTCCGGGCGCTGTGCGTCAAAATGGATCACGTCGATGTCGTTGAGCGGTGTTGGCGTGGCGTAATCGTGCAGCCGATCCCATACCAGATTACGCACAAAGCCGGCACCCAGGCACCAGTCATTCAGACCGAGTCGGCGGGCGGTGCGCAATATCGCCATTCTTTCATTATCTTGCTGTAACCATTGGATAATTTCTTGTTGCCGGGTCATTACCTCTCCTTTGTTGCGGCTACTGTAACCTGAAGTGGCCGTGGGCGAAACCGCAGGAGAATATATTCGCCGGTCGACTGACTACACTTGGTACAGGGTTTGCAACTTCAGGTAAGCATTCAGGCAGAACAGGGGACGCTATGTATCAGGCAACGCTTAGCCGGCGCAGCTATCGTTTCAGTGATTTACGCCAGTTGATGGCCAAGGCATCACCGGCCCGTTCCGGCGATTATCTGGCGGAAGTGGCGGCGGACAGCGCAGAGGAGCGTATGGCTGCCCGCATAGCGCTGGCGGAGGTGCCGCTGAAAACTTTCCTCCAGCAGTTGCTGGTGCCCTATGAACAAGACGAGGTCACCCGGCTGATTATCGACAGCCACGACGCATTGGCCTTTGCGCCAATTTCGCACCTGACGGTGGGGGATTTTCGTGACTGGCTGCTGAGTGAGCAGGCGGACAGCGCGATGCTGGCGCGGGTGGCCACCGGCATTACGCCGGAAATGGCGGCGGCGGTGAGTAAGTTGATGCGCAATCAGGATCTGATCCTGGTGGCCAAAAAATGCCGGGTGATCACGCGTTTTCGCAACACTATTGGCCTGCCGGGTCACCTCAGCGTGCGGCTGCAGCCGAACCACCCTACCGACAGCTTACAGGGCATCGCGGCCAGCATGCTCGACGGCCTGCTGTATGGCAGCGGTGACGCGGTGGTGGGCATCAACCCGGCCAGTGACAGCCTGCCGCTGCTGGAAAAACTCAATCACATGCTGGACGACGTGATCCAGCGTTTCGCTATTCCTACCCAATCCTGCGTGCTGACACACGTCACCAATACGCTACGGCTGATCGAGCGCGGTGCACCGGTGGATTTGGTTTTCCAGTCGATAGCCGGAACGGAGGCGGCCAACGCCGGTTTTGGCATTAATCTGGCGCTGCTGGCGGAGGCACAGCAGGCGGCGCTGAGCCTCAAGCGCGGTACTCTGGGCAATAACGTCATGTACTTTGAAACCGGGCAGGGCAGCTGCTTATCGTCCAATGCGCACCATGGCGTCGATCAGCAAACCTGCGAGGCACGCGCTTACGCGGTGGCGCGACATTTCTCCCCGTTGCTGATCAACACCGTGGTCGGGTTTATCGGGCCGGAGTATTTATACGACGGTAAGCAGATTATCCGTGCCGGGTTGGAGGATCACTTCTGCGGCAAGCTGCTTGGCCTGCCGCTGGGTTGCGACGTGTGCTACACCAATCACGCAGAGGCGGATCAGGACGACATGGACACCTTGCTGACGCTGCTGGCTACCGCCGGGCTGACCTTCCTGATAGGCGTACCGGGAGCGGATGACATCATGCTCAATTATCAAAGCACTTCATTCCACGATGCGCTGTACATCCGCGAACTGTTGGGGCTCAAGCACGCGCCGGAGTTCGCCGACTGGCTGACGAAAATGCACATCACCGACGATCTGGGCCGACTGCGCGACACCGCGGCCAATCACCCGTTGCTGCTGGCGTTACAGGGAGAGCAACCTTGAGCAAGCCGGTTCACGTTAACAGTTGGGATGCGCTACGAGCCTTTACCGATGCGCGCATTGCGTTGGGGCGTACGGGATCCAGTTTACCGACCCAGGAGTTGCTTAAATTTGGCCTGGCGCATGCGCAGGCGCGTGATGCGGTGCACCAGCCATTCGACAGCGATACCTTGGGCGGGGCGTTGCAGGATCAGGGCTGGCAAACCTTGACGGTGCACAGCCAGGCCGTCGATCGTACCGCCTATCTCAGCCGGCCGGATCTGGGGCGTCGGTTGGCCGCGGACAGCCGTAGCCTGCTGTTGGGCTTGCCTGGCAAGCCGGTGGACTTATTGCTGGTGGTGGCGGACGGTTTATCCTCCAAGGCGGTACATCGTCAGGCACTGCCGTTGTTGCAGGCGCTGCGGCCTTATCTCGAATTATTGGGGCTTTCGCTGGCACCGGTGGTGCTGGCGCACCAGTCGCGGGTGGCGCTGGGGGATGATATCGGTGAATGTTTAGGGGCCAGAGCTGTGGCGATGCTGATTGGTGAGCGGCCGGGCCTGTCATCCCCGGACAGCCTGGGGATCTACCTCACCTGGGGGCCGAATACCCGGCGGCGTGAGTCGGAACGAAATTGCATTTCCAACGTCCGTCCGGAGGGGCTGGACTACCCGCAGGCGGCGTTCAAACTGGCGTGGCTGCTGGAGCAGGCATTTCAGCGCCGCCTGACCGGGATAACACTGAAGGACGAAAGCGATAACCCGGCGTTGCAGGGGCGAATAACACCGCTTCATTCCCAGCTCGGTGGCTGACCGATACCTTGTTTGAGTAAGCTGATGAACAGATTCAAGCGGGTTGAGACCTTGGCCACCGGTCGCAGCAGATAAATTCCCTGTTGGTCCTGGCGTGGATCCTCCAGTACCGGCAGCAACCGACCGGCCTGAATATCCGGCCCGACCACCCAGTTGGGCAAAAAGGTAATCCCCATCCCCAGCAGTGCGGCTTCGCGCTGCGCGGTAAAGTCATCACAGCGCAGTACCAGACTGCAGCGATCCATCAACGAGGCACTGAGGATCTGCGCCCAGCAGGCCGGCTGTTGCTTATGGTAGCGGGCAATCAGCCGATGCTGCGGCAAAGCGTTCAGGTCGGCAGGCTTGCCGTAGCGAGCGAGATAATCAGGGCTGGCGCACATCACCCAGCGCTGGGTCGCTATCCGGATGGCGTACAGGCTACTGTCTTTCTGCTCGCCGATGCGAATGGCGGCATCCAGCAGTTCCTGGGTTGGATCGGTCTGACGTTCGGTCAAATCCAGTTCAACAAACAGTTGGGGATAGCGTTCAGCCAGCGTCGGCAACAGCGGCAGGATATAGGTTTTGCCAAAGGTCGGCAGGCAACTGATGCGCAAGGTACCTTGCGGTCTGTCGTTCAACGAAGTCAGTTCTGCGCGGATATCGCTGATGTCTGTCAGCAAGGTGGTGGCACGCGCCTGCAACATTTCCCCCGCATCTGTCAGCATCAGGCCGCGCGTTGAGCGGATAAACAGCGCTGCACCCAATGCATTTTCCAGCGCATCGACGTGGCGTACCAAGGACGAAGGTACCATTCCCAGCTTGCGGGCAGCGGCGGAGAAGCTGCCCAATAGGGCGACCTCGAGAAATATCGGCAGATGTTCAACATAGCGGGCGTCATTCATTTTTGCATTATATGCAAAAGCGTTTCTTATGAATACCAGGTTCTCCGTCTGACGCATTACGGCTACTCTTTTTGGGTGCTTACGGCGAGTAAGAACGTGCCGTGATCTCACCGCGTAGAGCAATAATGCATAAATCACGCGGTTTTTAGAACGTTAGATAACTTGTTTTCCCAGGCGTTTCTGTGTGCCTGCGGGATTGATAGCTGCTTCAACACCAGATTAACCGTTCAATTTGACGTGCTGCCTGGCAACAATGGTTAGTGAAACTAAACCGTTGTTGACATTGGGCGTCGCCGGCCTGCCGTGCCGGTTTTTTTGTCGCCGATGGCTGAATCGTTCCAACTGAACGGGTTGCCGGCGACATCTTTGCTCACTTTCTGGTGAGCATTTTGAACGCACGGGGCATTTCACTCCGTGCTGGTGGAGGAGTAGGTTATGAACGAAGATCACGGGTGTGCCTGTGCGCAGCATTTGGCGCAGGGCTTTGCCAGGCAGTCGCTGAGCGTTGGGGAGGGCGAGATCTACCAAATCTCGCTGATGAGCGCGTTAATCAGCGGTGTTTACGAAGGGGAGGTCACCATTGGCGAGTTGCTCAGGCACGGCAATTTTGGCCTGGGGACTTTCAACCACCTGGACGGCGAACTGATCGCCTTCGACAAGGAAATTCACCAGTTGCGTGCCGACGGTAGCGCGCGGCCGGCCAGTCTGCAGCAGAAAACCCCGTTTGCCGTCGTCACCTTTTTCCAACCCAGCGTCACCCAACACTTTGATCGTCCGATCACCAAGGCGCAGCTGCACCAGTGCATTGATGAACAGGTGGCTTCGCCGAATCTGTTCTGCGCGGTGCGCGTCGACGGCGAGTTCAGCCACGTGGAAACCCGGACTGTGCCCCGTCAGGAGCGCCCCTATCGCCCAATGCTGGAAGCGATTGAAGAGCAGCCTACCTTTGCCTTCCATCACTGCCAGGGCACGCTGGTCGGTTTTCGCTCGCCTGACTATATGCAGGGCATTGGCGTGGCCGGTTATCACGAGCATTTTGTCACCGAAGACCGCAACGGCGGTGGGCACGTGCTGGATTACCAGCTCGACCACGGCCGCCTGCAATTTGGTGTGATCACCCGTCTCAATCTTCAGTTGCCGCATGACGCGGATTTTCTGCGCGCCGACCTCTGTCCAGAGGATTTGGATCGTGCAATTCGTTCTGCCGAGGGTTAATTCCGCGACAGTCTTGGGTTAGTTTTCAGGAGGTATTCCATGAACAAGGCAAAAACAGACAATAACTGGGCATGCGGCGCAGATTTGGTGGTGAAAAATCTGGAGGCGCAGGGCGTCAAACACGTATTCGGTATTCCGGGAGCCAAGATAGACCGGGTATTTGATTCGCTGGAGGATGCGCCGTCGATAGAAACGGTGGTGGTGCGTCACGAAGCCAACGCGGCATTTATGGCAGCGGCGGTCGGGCGCTTGACCGGCAAGGCCGGGGTGGCGCTGGTGACCTCCGGGCCGGGCAGTTCCAACCTGATCACCGGGCTGGCAACCGCGACCTCGGAAGGGGATGCGGTGGTGGCTTTTGGCGGCGCGGTGAAACGTGCCGATAACCTGAAGCAGACCCACCAGAGCATGGACACCGTCAGCATGTTCCGGCCGGTGACCAAGTATTGTGCCGAGGTGCATGCCGGTTCGGCGATTTCAGAGGTGATTGCCAACGCCTTCCGCCACGCCGAGTTCGGCCGTCCGGGGGCCTCTTTCATCAGTCTGCCCATGGATATCGTCAATGAGCCGGTCAGCGCGCCGGTGCTGGCGGGTTGCCGACTGCCACGCATGGGGGCGGCGGCTAGCGAGGATATTCGCGCCGCGGTCAAATTGATCCAGCAGGCGAAATGCCCGGTGCTGCTGTTGGGCTTGCAGGCCAGCCGTCCGGAAAACAGCGAGTCGGTGCGTCAGTTGCTGCATCGCACCCATATGCCGGTGGTGGGTACCTATCAGGCAGCGGGGGTGATCGACGTTAATCACTTTGCGCGCTTTGCCGGACGCGTTGGGTTGTTCAATAACCAACCCGCCGACCAGCTATTGCAGAAGGCCGATCTGGTGGTCAGCGTCGGTTATGGCCCAATTGAATACGATCCCTGCATGTGGAACAGCCAGGGCCGATTGAAACTGGTGCATATCGACGTGCTGCCGGCGGATATCGACACCTGCTATCGTCCGGACATTGAGCTGGTGGGCAATATCAGCGCTACCCTCGACATGATGACCGAAGCCTTTAGCGGCGTGGTGAGCGTGCCGACGGAGGTGGAATTGATCCTCAGCGATCTGGGCCGTCAGCGCCATGAACTGGCTGAACGCGCTGCACGGCGCGGCGGCATGCCAATTCACCCGTTGCGTATCGTGAAAGAGTTGCAGGATATCGTCAGCGACGACGTGACGCTGTGCGTGGACATGGGCAGCTTCCACATCTGGATTGCACGTTATCTTTACAGCTTCCGGGCGCGCCAGCTACTGATTTCCAACGGCCAACAGACCATGGGGGTGGCGTTGCCGTGGGCTATCGGTGCCGCTTTGGTGCGCCCGGGGGACAAAGTGGTCTCTATCTCCGGCGACGGCGGTTTTATGCAGTCGAGCATGGAGCTGGAAACCGCAGTACGACTGAAAAATAACATCGTGCACGTCATTTGGGTGGATAACGCCTACAACATGGTAGAAATGCAGGAGGTGAACAAATACCGGCGTAAATCCGGGGTGGAATTCGGCCCGATTGATTTTAAAGCCTATGCCGAAGCCTGCGGCGCGGTCGGGTTTGCCGTGCAGTCGGTGGAAGACTTGCGGCCGATGCTGCGCAAGGCAATGGAAATTCAGGGACCGGTGGTGGTCGCTATTCCGGTGGATTACGCCGACAACTACAAACTGATGGCGCAGATGAACTTCAGCCAGATGATTTAATTTCAGCAAGCGTGACAACCACGGGGAATGCCGCATGCGGCACTCCCCGTTTTTTATGCTCAGAATTTGTGCTTTACATCCCTAACTGCATGATTTATTGGTATCCCTCGAGTCTGTTTTCTACTCTGGGGATGGCACAATGAATAAAAAAGCAATAACAATGACGTTGGGATTATTGGTTCTGGCGGTGATGGGCGGCGCACGCGCCAGCACGCTGGTTTATTGTTCCGAAAGCTCGCCGGAAGGGTTTAATCCGCAGTTGTTTACCTCCGGTCCCACGGTTGACGCCAGTTCGGCGACGATTTACAACCGGTTGGTGGACTTTAAAGTTGGTACCGTCGAGCTGCAACCCAGCCTGGCGGAAAGCTGGCAGGTGAGTGAAGACGGCAAGCAATACACCTTTCATCTGCGCAAGGGGGTGAAATTCCAGAGCAATAAATACTTTACCCCCACCCGCGACTTCAACGCCGACGACGTTATCTTCTCCTTTATGCGGCAAAAAGACCCCAATAACCCCTATCACAAGGTCTCCAACGGCGCTTACACCAATTTTGAGTCGATGGAGTTTGGCACGCTGATCAACAACATTGTCAAAGTGGACGACCACACCGTGCGTTTTGAGCTTTCGCGTGCCGAAGCGCCGTTTGTGGCCGATCTCGGCATGTATTTCGCCACTATTCTCTCGGCCGAATATGCCGATGCGATGCTCAAGGCCGGCACGCCACAGCGAGTGGATAACGATCCGGTTGGCACCGGGCCGTTCCAACTGGTGCAGTACCAGAAGGATGCGAAGATCCTCTACAAGGCATTCGACCAGTATTGGGAGGGCAAACCGAAGATAGACCGCCTGGTGTTCTCGATCACCCCGGATGCGGCGGTACGCTTTGCCAAACTGCAAAAGAATGAATGTCAGGTAATGCCTTTCCCCAACCCGGCGGATCTCAAGCGCATGCGCGAGGACAAAAATATCCAGGTGATGGAGAAATCCGGCCTGAACATCGGTTTCCTGGCGTTCAATACCCAGAAAAAACCGCTGGATAACCTCAAGGTGCGGCAGGCGCTGGCGCTGGCGGTGAACAAACCGGCGATCCTCGAGGCGGTATTCCACGGCGCAGGCCAGCCGGCGAAGAACCTGCTGCCGCCGACCCAGTGGGGAAGCAATGACCAGATTGAGGACTATCCGTACTCACCGGAAAAAGCCAAACAGTTGTTGCAGGAGGCCGGTCTGGGGCAGGGGTTCGCCATCGATCTGTGGGCGATGCCGGTACAGCGGCCATACAACCCGAATGCCAAACGCATGGCGGAGATGATCCAGGCCGACTGGGCAAAAATCGGCGTGAAGGCCAGGATTGTCACCTTTGAGTGGGGTGAATATTTGCAGCGGATAAAGAACGGGGAACATCAGGCTGCGTTGATGGGCTGGACCACCGCCAACGGCGATCCGGATAACTTCTTCGGCCCGCTGTTTACCTGCGTTTCGGCCAACGGGGGTTCAAACTCGGCCAAATGGTGCTATCCACCGTTCGATAAGCTGATCCAGCAGGCGCGGGAAGAGAACGATCACGCCAAACGGGTGGCGATTTATCAGCAGGCACAGGTGATGATGCATGACCAAATGCCGGCGATGATGATTGCGCATTCAACCATTTTTGAGCCGGTACGCAAGGAAGTGAAGGGCTACGAGATTGACCCGTTCGGCAAGCACATCTTCAAACAGGTTTCGCTGGAGAAATAATGAAACGGGGCTGCATGGCAGCCCCGTTTCATTACCGGTTTATCCCACCATTAGAAATGGGTATTCACGCTCATATAGTAAGTCCGGCCCGGTTCGTTGTAGGTGGCAGCGCCCGCACCGGCAATGTTAATCGCGCCAGTGGTCGGGTCACCCACGTTCTGCGAGTTACCTTCACGGAACTGACGTTTGTCGAACAGGTTGTCGATACCGGCCGTCAGGCTGACGTTCTTGGTCACATCATAGGTGGCGCTGGCACCCACTACGGCGTAAGGGCTGACTTCCTTGGTTTCGGTTCCGCTAACCGGTTTGCCCTGATAGTTGTACTTCTTCGGCTTCTGACGGCCGTACCAGGTCAGGGTCGACTGCATCGACAGCTCCTCTGTGGCCTGCCAGCTCAGGGTCGAGTTGATGGTGAATTCAGGAATAATCGACAGGTAATCACCGGTCGTCTTATTCTTGTTTTCAATCATATAGGTGGCGTTGTTGGTCCAGGAAACGGTCTCGCTGACCGGCACGTTCAACGTGCCTTCCAATCCCTGTACTACCGCTTTAGGCACGTTTTCCCATTGGTAGATAGCGGTACCCGTGCTGCTGGTGCCGATGCGAGAGTTACCCGCTTCGATTTTGTTGTGGTAGTCGTTGCGGAAATAGGTCACGCCAGCCAGCCAGCCGTCGTTATGGAACTCCAGACCCACTTCTTTGTTGACGCTGGTTTCCGCCTTCAGATCGTCGTTACCCAGCAGGTAACAGCCATTTTTGACATCGCTGGACGAGCAACCCTGCCCTTTGCTGTAGAGCAAATAGTTCGGGTTGGTCTGGTACAGGTTTGGTGCCTTATAAGCGCGGGCAATGCCCATCTTCAGGGTGAAGAAGTCGCCCAGTTCCTGCGACAGATTCAGCGACGGGCTCCAGTTGTTACCGGCCTCGGAGTGCAGGTCGTAACGCAGGCCTGGCGTCAGCATGGTGCTGTCGGTCAGCTCCATATTGTCTTCGGCAAACAGCGAGAAGATATGCGCGGAAGCATAAGGGCTGCGGGTACCGGTTGCCTGACCAGGAATGGTGCCGCCCATCAGGGTTTGGCTGGTGGAAGAGCCATCTTTCATTTTCTGCTGGTTCCATTCGGTGCCCAGCGTCGCGGTTTGCGTCACGCCCAGCTCAAATGGCACGCTGATTTCGCTGTGCGCCAGGAAATCGTCCAGCTTGGTGGTGCCAAAGCCTTCGTTTTTGGTATCGAAGATGCCTTCGGTACCGCCGGCCAGGCCTTCGTTCAGGCGGGTATTACGGGTGCGTTCGAACTGAATATAGTTGTTGGTACTGACGCCACTATCCCAGGCCCCCCGGTGGTTAAGACCGAAAGTCTCACGGTAAATACGGTTGGTTTCTTTACCGTAGTTACTTTGCACCAGCGCGTTGGAGTTGGTGTTTTGAGTGTCCCCAGCGTACAGGTTGCCCTGCCGACCGTAGGCATACTCAAACTCCAGTGACTGCAGGTGGGCAAAATCCCAATGCAGCATGGCATCGATGTTTTTGTCTTCCACGCCTTCACGCCCGGAAGGGGTACTGTTGGCATAAATGCCTACGCGCTCGGATTTATGCGATTCGTTGATATCCCAGGCATCGGCCTGGGTTTTGCTGTAACCACCGAACAGGCGGAAGCTTAATTCGTCGGTCAGCGGGCCAGACAGGCTGAAGTCGGTGCGCTTGGTGGAACCTTCCTGCTTGTGCTGCGGCACGTTGAAGAAGGCATTTAACGAGCCGTGCAGCTCTTTGGTGTTCTTTTTGGTGATGATATTGACTACGCCGCCGGCGGCACCGTTGCCGTAGCGTGCCGCTGCCGGGCCGCGCAGCACTTCGATACGTTCAATCATCTCCGGGGGGACCCAGGCGGTATCGCCACGGGTATCACGTTCGCCACGCCAACCCTGACGTACCGAATTGCGGCTGGTGGCGGGTTTGCCGTCGATCAGGATCAGGGTATTTTCCGGGCCCATGCCGCGAATATCGATCTGGCGGTTGTTGCCGCGCTGGCCGCTGGTGGAGTTACCGGTCAGGTTAACGCCCGGCATGGTGCGGATCAGTTCGCTAATATCGCGCGCCGGCGGGCGTTTTTTGATTTCGTCGGCGGTGATGGTAGAAACCCCGGGCGCCTGCAGGTTCTGCTTGGCGGCGGTGACGACAATAGTGTCCTCGGCAGTTTCTTTATTGTTCTTGGCGACGGCGTCGGTTTCTGCGGGGGTATCAGTTTGCTGTGCGGCGTGCGCAAAGGCGGACGCGCCTAACCCTAACCCGATGAGTGTGGCTAAGGAATAACGAGATAATTTGCGGTTCATGTGAGAGTTCCTACCTTGCTGCCTTTCCCGGGGCACCGAAAGCAGGCCTCCGGCAGTAGAGAAGGGCGGTTGTAGTTTTTGTGTTTTCGGAAATTAAAATCCAACCGGTACGGATGCGACATCACCGACATTGGATTCAGCGCTAAAACCCGGTATCCATCCCTGTTGAAGAATACCTGCCCGGTTTGCGAGCCTACACACACTATTGCAAACGCAAATAATTATCAATAGTATTCGGTTTACGGTTTTCTTGGGCAGCGCCTCGCGCCGCGAATTTACCGGCTTTCCTGAAGCTGCCAGCTAAATAGTGAATAGGCGTTTTGAAAACAAAATCCGAGTCAGAAAGCAGCAGATTATTATCGAGCAAGCACGCCGGGCGCCATGGATGGTGGCTGAATATCGCCAAACGCGGTACGCCGCTGGTGGAGTTGCTGGGGGATGGGCGAGGGAAGGTCACATTTTTATGGCGCGATCCGCAGGGATGTGAACTCACTTCAGCCTATCAACGTGTCTGGATCCACATCAATTGTCTGACCGACCACCACCAGTCATCGCCGCCACAGAGCCTGCAACGGCTGGAAGGGACCGACGTCTGGTACTGGCAAACCGAGCTGAGCGCCGACTGGCGCGGCAGCTACTGCTTTATCCCCTGTATGGACGACCGACCGCTGGAACACAGTGGTGAGGATGCGCACGCCAATATGCATTCGATCCGTCACTGGTGGCATCAGGTGTTTGCCGGTGCCACCCAGGACCTGCTTAATCCCCATCGTTCCTGGGCCGGTGTCTCCGGCAACGTGCTGTCCGGATTGCATATGCCGGAGGCACCCGCGCAACCGGCCTGGCAGGATTTTGATCGCTACGCCGTGGCCAGTGGACGTTGTACGCCAGCGCCGCCTGCGCGGCTGCAGCGCCATAGTTGGCACAGCGAACGCTTGGGCAATACCCGCGACGTCTGGGTTTACACCACCGGCGACAGCAACCCGGCGCAGCGACCCCTGGCGGTGTTGCTGGACGGCCAGTTCTGGTCGAGCAACATGCCGGTCTGGGATCCGCTGATGCAGTTGACCCGTGAAGGCCAATTGCCGGAAGCGGTGTATCTGCTGATCGACATTATCAGTCTCAAGCACCGCACTCAGGAACTGGCCTGCAACGAGGATTTCTGGCTGGCGGTGCAAGAAGAGCTGCTGCCGCAGGTGGCCGAATGGGCACCTCACAGCCGAGATCCGGCCACGACTTTGGTATGCGGCCAGAGTTTTGGCGGCCTGTCGTCGCTGTATGCCGGCTTGCACTGGCCACAGTGCTTCGGCGGGGTGATCAGCCAGTCCGGTTCATTCTGGTGGCCGCGTCGCGATATGTATCAGCGCGAAGAAATACCGGCAGATGCCGGCTGGCTGCTGCATCAGGTTGAGCAAGGCGTCGGCCAAGGGCAATTGAAGGTGTTTATGGAAGCCGGGGTGCACGAAAAAGTGGCGCATCGGGTAAATGACCGGATGGCGGATTTGCTGCGTGATGCCGGTCATCGGGTGCAATACCGGGTCGTGGCGGGCGGGCATGACTACCTGTGCTGGCGTGGCGGTCTGGTCGACGGGCTGCAAGCACTGTGGGCGAATAGCCTTCCTGCCTCTGCGGCCAAACTCACCTTCACTGTCCAGGGAGTCCGTGATGGAAACTCAGAACCCGTTCGATGACGAACAACAAATTTGCCTGATTGTGTGCAATGACCAACTGCAGTACAGCCTGTGGCCTGAATTTAGCGCAGTACCGGCGGGGTGGACGCCGGTATTCGGCCCGGCGGCGCGGCCGCTGTGCGTGCTGTGGCTGGAACAACACTGGCAGGATATGCGGCCCGCATCACTGCGTAAGGCGTGATGGCAATAATACCGAGAACAGGAGTCAGTCCCTTGTCAGACAGCACTTTATTATCAATCGAACCGCCACTCGCCACTGAGTTGCCGTTGGTCGCTGCGCAACCCGGGATCTGGGTTGCCGACCAAATTTCACCGCACGCCAACGCCTATGCGGTTTCCCACTATATCGAACTCTGCGGGCCGCTGAGCCAGGATTGCCTGCTGCGGGCGATCGCGCAGGGGCTGTCCGAAGTGGATACCCTGCAGTTCCGCTTTGAAGAGCGTGACGGGGTGCCGATGCAGTGGCGAGACCTGCAACTGGCGATCCTGCCGGTGGAGTTGATTGATCTGCGCGACTCCCCCGATGCCGCAGCGGCAGCCCGTGCCTTGATGCAACTGGATATGTCCGGTGACTTACGCATCGGCAGCGGCAATGCGCTGTATCGTCATATGTTGATCCGCTTGTCGGACCAACGTTGGTTCTGGTATCAGCGTTATCACCATATTCTGGTAGATGGCTTCAGTTTCACTGCCATTGCCCGCAGAATTTCTCATATTTACACCCGGATGTCGCGTAATGAACAGCCGGACCCGACGCCGTTTAGTGGCTTCAGTGAAGTGGTTGAAGAATATCAACGCTACGCACAATCGGCGACTTGCCAGCGTGACGCGGCCTTTTGGCTGAACAAGGCAAAGCAGTTGCCTGCGCCAGCCACGCTCTGTCCGCAGCCACTGGCCGGCCAGACGCCGACCACCCGTATTCATCGATTATCACAGCTGTGCGACCGCCAGGACTTTAGCCAACTGGTGAACGCCGGTCAGCAGCAGTTCAGCGTGGCAGATATGGCGTTGGCGCTGGTGGCGCTGTGGGTGTCTCGCCTGAGCGGTCACGCCAGCTTCAGCGCCGGCTTTATCTTTATGCGCCGTACCGGCTCGGCCGCGTTATGCGCCAACGGCCCGGTGATTAACGTACTGCCGATCGAAATGCACCTCGATCCCCAGGCGACGCTGAGCGAGGTTGCCGGCAATATCGGCCGTGAGCTGAAAACCGTCCGTCGCCATCAGCGTTACGAGGCGGAACAGGTGCAACGTGATCTGGGGCGGATTGGCGATGCCCAGCCGCTGTATGGCACCGTTTTCAACTTTAAGATGTTCGATTTTCAGTTGGACTTTGGCGATATCGAAGGCATTACCCATGAGCTGGCCTCCGGCCCGGTACGTGACCTGGAGATTGCTCTGTACCTTGATGAGGCCGGTACGCTGAAGGTCGATCTGCTGGCCAATGCCGAGCGTTATCAGCGGGATGAGTTGGCGGCTCATCTGCAACGCCTGCCGTTGTTGTTACGTCAGTTCGCCGCGCAGCCGCAAATGCCGATCGGTGACGCCGATTTGCTCACCGAACAGGATCACCAATTATTGGCTCGGGTCAACGACACCGCTTATCCGGTGGCGCCGCAAACCCTCAGCGGCCTGCTGGCGAAGCAGGCACAGAAAACCCCGGATGCCCCGGCGCTGGCCGATGCGCAGTATCAATTTAACTACCGCGAGACCCGCGAACAGGTCAGCGCGTTGGCGCGCCAACTGGTGGCTCAGGGCGTGCAGCCCGGCGATATCGTTGCCGTTGCCTTGCCGCGCTCGGTGTTTCTGTCGCTGGCGTTAATGGCCATTGTCGAGGCCGGGGCGGCTTATTTACCGCTGGATACCGGTTATCCTGACGAACGCCTCAGCATGATGCTGGAGGATGCTACGCCGCGTCTGATTATCACCGAAGCCAGCCAGCAGGCACGTTTTGTCGGCAAGGGTGAAATTTTTCTGTATGACGCGCCGCTGGCCGCAGACAGCGCGGCGGAGGTGGTGCTCAGCGGCCCCACGCCACATCATCCGGCCTATATTATCTTTACCTCGGGTTCGACCGGACGGCCGAAAGGCGTGCTGGTGGGGCATCAGGCGATCGTCAACCGACTGCTGTGGATGCAGCATCAGTATCCGATGGCCGCGGGCGATGTGGTATTGCAAAAAACCCCCTGCAGTTTTGACGTCTCGGTGTGGGAGTTCTTCTGGCCGTTGATGGTGGGTGCCCGGTTGGTGATGGCACCGCCGGAGGCGCATCGCGATCCGGAACAGCTACTGCAACTGATTGACCGCTATCGGGTCACCACTATGCACTTTGTGCCTTCGATGCTGGCGGCCTTTGTCGGCGCATTGGACACTCGGCAGGCGGTGGCGTGTTGTGCGCCGTTGCGGCAGGTGTTCTGCAGTGGTGAAGCCTTGCCGGCCGAGCTGTGCCGCCTGTGGCAAAGCCGCACCGGGGTGCCGTTGCATAACCTGTACGGCCCGACCGAAGCGGCAGTGGACGTCAGCTGGCATCCCGCCTGGGGTGAGGCGTTGGCCGCTGTAACCGGGGCTAACGTGCCTATTGGTCTGCCGGTATGGAATACTGGTCTGCGCATTCTCGACGCACGCTTGCGGCCAGTGCCGCCGGGTGTCGCGGGTGATTTGTATCTCACCGGCGTACAGCTGGCGCACGGCTATCTGGGGCGACCAGAACTGACCGCCAGCCGCTTTGTGGCTGATCCGGCAGGCGACGGTGGGCGGATGTATCGCACGGGTGACGTCGCGCGCTGGTTACCGGGCGGGGAAGTGGAGTATCTCGGGCGCAGCGACGATCAGCTGAAAATTCGTGGACAACGCATAGAACTGAGTGAAATCGATCATGCGTTGCTGTCGCTGCCGGGCATCAAACAGGCGGTGACCCATGCGCTGGTGCTGGATAATACGCCGACAGATCCGGCCGGTGGCGATGCCCGCCAACTGGTGGGCTATTTGGTAGCGCAGCCGGGGGTACGCCTTGATCTGGAAGTATTGCGGGCCGCCCTGGCCGATCGTTTGCCGCCGCATATGGTACCGGTAGCCCTGGTCGAGATGGAGTCCCTGCCGCTGAGTGCCAATGGCAAGCTGGATCGCAAAGCGCTGCCGCAACCGCAAGGCGGGGTCAGGGCCGCAGGACGCGAGCCTGAAGCGGGGCTGGAAACGGCGATCGCGGCGGTGTTCGCCCGTTTGCTACAGCGTGAAACCGTGTTTGCCGATGATGATTTCTTTGCCCTTGGTGGGCACTCGCTGCTGGCGATGCGCCTGGCGGCAGAGCTGCGTCGTGAGCTGGGTAAAGCGGTTTCGGTCGGGCAGGTGATGGTGGCTTCCCGCGTGGAACAGCTGGCGCAACTGCTGGCGGAAGATCGCACGCAGGAAGAGGCCGATCGGACCGGTTTCGACAGCGTACTGCCGTTACGGACCACCGAAGGCCCAACGCTGTTCTGCCTGCATCCGGCCTCCGGATTCTCCTGGCAATTCAGCGTGCTGCCGCGCTATATCGACCAGCATTGGTCGCTGGTGGGTATTCAGTCACCGCGTCCCGATGGCCCACTGGCGCTGAGCGAGAATATGGATCAGGTGTGCGACGCGCATCTGGAGCAGGTATTGCAGGTACAGCCGCAGGGCCCGTATCACTTTATCGGTTATTCACTGGGGGGCACCCTGGCGCAGGGCATCGCCGCCAGATTGCAGGCGCGGGGGGAAGAGGTGGCCTTCCTGGGGCTGCTGGATACCTATCCGCCGGAAACCCAGAACTGGGACGTGATGCTCGATGACAACGTGCTCAAAGAAGTCCAGCGCGAGCGCGAGCAGTTCCTGGCGGTTTCCGAGGATGCGCTTGATCCGGCATTGGGCGAAACCCGGGTGGCGATGTTCGATAATATCGAAGCCAACTATGCCGATTCAGTGCGCCTGCTTTCAGCAACCCATACGGCGAACTTCAAAGGGCAGGCGACGCTGTTTGTCGCGCGTCAGACGTTGCAGGAAGGGATGGACGTGCAGCAGACCTGGTCGCAATACGTCGATGCCTTGCAGGTGCATGAACTGGACTGCGCGCACGTCGATATTGTGTCCCCGGCGTCGTTCAAGGTACTAGGACCGTTGCTGAACCGCATACTCCGCGCTCTATAATACCCGTCGTCTTTCAAGCTGCAGCGTTGTTACCTGCACTCAGTTATGTGGCCCGTCGGTGGGCCACACCCCTTTGGGGCCGCTGCTAGCAGCGTTCAAATCTGCTCCCGGCAGATTTGTCACCCCAGTTACTTACTCAAGTAAGCGCCTGGGGATGAGTGAGCTGGGCGCCTAGCTGCAACTTGAAATCCATAGGGTATAATTTGATGATATATCCTATGGTTCTACCTATTATTTCATTTGCCCAGCGGTACCACCAACGGCGTATGCGAAACCGGATCGTCAATGATCATGCAGCGCAGGCCGTACACCTCTTCGATCAGTTCCGCAGTCACAATATCCTTCGGCGCCCCTTCGGCCACCACTTTACCGTCGCGCATGGCAATCAGATGTGTGGCGTAACGGCAGGCATGGTTGAGGTCGTGCAGCACCACCACCAGCGTATGGCCGTTTTCACGGTTTAGCTGACGCATCAGCTCCAGCAGATCGATCTGATGGGTGATGTCCAGCCAGGTGGTCGGCTCATCCAGCAGCAGCAGCGGTGTTTGCTGCGCCAGCACCATCGCAATCCACACTCTTTGACGTTGTCCGCCGGAGAGGGTATCGACCGGCTGTTCGGCCAGTTCGAATACGCCGGTGGAGCGCATCGCCTGTTCTACAGCCTGCTGATCTTCTTCGCTCCAACGACTGAACAGGCGCTGATGCGGATAGCGACCGCGGGCCACCAGATCAAACACGGTGATATCCCCCGGCGCGGTGGAGCTTTGCGGCAGCAGCCCCAACTGGCGCGCCACCTCTTTGGTGGCGTATTCGCTGATGTGTTTACCGTTCAGCCAGACAGCCCCGGCCTGCGGTTGCATCAGGCGGCTGAGGGTGCGCAGCAGGGTGGATTTGCCGCAGGCATTTGGCCCGATAATCACCGTCAGTTCGCCGTGCGGGATAGAGACGGACAGGTCGCTGGCGACAATCTTTTTGTCGTAGCCCAGCGTCAGGTGTTCGGCGCGTAACGGCGCGGACTGCAGGGGTTCAGCATTCATTTTTTTCGTGACTCACGGATTAATAGCCAAATCAGATAAATGCCGCCCAGGCTGACGGTCAACACCCCGACCGGCAACTGATAAGGCATAAACAGGCGCTGCGCCGCGATATCGGCGAGCAGCAGCAGCAGGGCGCCGATCAGAGCGGTCAGCAGCAGCACGCTACGGTTGGCACACAGACGTCGCGCAATCTGCGGGGCCACCAGCGCAATAAAAGAGATTGGCCCGGCCACGGCGGTGGCTGCGGCCGTTAGCGTTACGCCGATCAACAGCAGCATAATGCGCGAGCGTTCCACCGGCACGCCCAGCGCGCAGGCGGTATCGTCACCCATCTCCAGCAGGCGCATACGGCGGGTCAGGGTAAGCAGCAGCAGACAGCACAGCGCAATCACCGCCAACACCGGCAGACTTTTCGCCCAGTTGACGCCGTTAAGTGAGCCGGCGCTCCACAGTCCGGCGGTCATGGCGGATTCCAGCGAGGCGCTGATAATAAGCCAGGTATTGCCGGCCACCAGCAGGGCGCGCACCGCGATACCGACGATAATCAAACGGAATGACTCGACGCCGTTGCGCCATGCCAGCAGATAAATCAGCGCAGCGGTTAACAGGCCGCCGGCTAGCGCCCCGGCGGTGATGCCGATAACGCCACCGTTAAACAGCACTATGGCCACCAGTACGCCGCTGTAGGCACCGGTATTAAAGCCAATCACGTCCGGGCTGCCGAGCGGGTTGCGCAGTATCGACTGGAAAATGGCCCCACTGAGACCCAGTGCCGCCCCCAGTAGCAGCGCCATAATCACGCGTGGCAAGCGCCATTGGGTGACGATCACCGCCAGATTGGCCGGGCCTTCGCCACGCAAGGCGTCAATCACCTGTGCAGCCGTCAGTGACAAGGCACCTGAACCCAGGGCGTAAATCGCCAGCGCTAAAGCCGCCAGCAACAGCAGCAGGACGGTCAGCACTGGGCGCGACAGGGCGCGCATTTTGTGAATGGCCATCAGACGGGCCGCGGACGTCGACATTAGCGCTGCCTCCTGAACATATGGCGTTGTCGCACCAGCATGATCAGCAGCGGGGCACCAATCAGGGCGGTGACGATGGAAACGCGCAGTTCACCGGCCACCAGGAAGCGGCCGAGCAGATCGGCACTCAGCAGCAGGATAGGGGTCAGTACCAGCGTCCATGGCAGCATCCAGTGCAGTTCGGAACCGCCCAGTCGCCGGGCGATGTGCGGCATCATCAGACCGACAAAGGCAATCGGGCCGACGGCAGCGGTAGCCCCGCCGCACAGCAGGGTAATCGCCAGCAGGCCCAGCAACTGAGTACGGACAATGCCGGTACCCAGCGCGGTAGCTAATTCATTGCCCATGCTCAGGCTGTTCAGCGACTTGCTCATCCACAGCGTAATCAGCGTACCCAACAGGATCGGCAGGGCGACGGTGCGCACCACCTGCATATTTTGAATATCCAGCGAACCGGCCTGCCAAAAACGGAGCTGGTCGAAAACCAGTGGGTTCAACAGGGAAATCCCAGAGGTCATGCCTTCCAGCACCGCCGCCAGCGCGACACCGGCCAGTGTCAGGCGCACCGGGTTGAGGCTGCTGCCACCCAGAGCGCCTATTAGCGCCACCAGCAGTGCAGCAAACATCGCGCCGGCAAAGGCGAACCACAAATATTGGCCGACGTCGACGGCACCAAAGAAGGTGATCCCCAGCACCACGGCAAAGCCTGCTCCGGCGTTAACCCCGAGAATGCCCGGATCGGCCAGTGGGTTGCGGGTGAGGGTTTGCATCAGCACGCCGGACAGGCCCAGCGCGATGCCGGCCAGTATACCAACCAGCGTACGTGGCAGCCGGGCGTGGGTGATGATGGTGCAGTCCGCGCCGCTGCACTGGCCTTTCAGCGCCTGGATAACCGTGTCGAAGGGAATAGATTTAGCGCCGAGTGACAGGCTGAGCAGCATAACGATCAGTAGCGCACCAACGGCAATCAGCAGGCCAAACAGCCTGCGACGAAATGAACGGGAAGTGCCGCCAATAAGGCGCTCCTGGGGAGCGGGGACGGGCTGTGTGCCTGGGCGTGTAATCCGTAACATACCAATCCATTATTTAATTGAATATAAATGAGTTTTATTATCATTATTGATTGCTTTCATCTATGGTACCATGAGTCCCTTCGCTATTGCAGCCCAGACGCTGCCCCTTTTTCTTTAGTTTTGGTGAGAAAGCACATGAGTAAGCCCTCTATTTTGCTTGATTTTGGCCTGCTTAAGACCAATGGCGCTTTTCGTGCCGTTTTTTGCGCGCGCTTTATTTCGATTTTAGCGTTGGGGTTGATGGCCATTGCGATCCCGGTGCAGATCCAGGCCTTGACCGGGTCGACGTTGCTGGTCGGGTTATCGGTAACGCTGGCGGGTAGCGGCATGTTTGCCGGTTTGCTGATGGGGGGCGTACTGGCCGACCGCTACGAACGCCGTCGCCTGATACTGTTCGCCCGCTCTACCTGCGGCATTGGCTTTGTCGGCCTGTGCCTGAATGCCGCACTGCCCACGCCTTCATTAACGCTGATTTACCTGCTGGCAGTCTGGGACGGCTTTTTCGGTGCGGTTGGCGTCACGGCGCTGCTGGCGGCGACACCGGCGTTGGTAGGGCGTGAAAATATCGTGCAGGCCGGGGCCATCAGCATGCTGACGGTGCGCTTTGGTTCGATCCTCTCTCCGGCGATCGGCGGGCTGGTGATTGCCAACGCCGGTGTGGCATGGAACTACGGTCTGGCCGCATTTGGCACCTTGCTGACGCTGATCCCGTTACTACGTCTGCCACAGTTGCTGCCGCCCCCGCAGCCGCGTGAACATCCGCTACGCGCGCTGGCCGGTGGCTTTGGTTTCCTGTTTCGTAACCGGGTGATTGGCATGGTGGCGCTGATCGGCGCGCTGTTGACCATGGCCAGTGCGGTGCGGGTGCTGTATCCGGCGATGTCCGGTATGTGGCAGGTCAGTGCGGCCCAGCTGGGCTTTATGTATTCGGCGGTGCCACTGGGCGCAGCCATTGGTGCCTTTACCAGCGGCCGGGTGGCTCATGTCGCGCGGCCGGGCTGGATGATGCTGATGACGGCGATTGGCGCTTTTGTCGCTATTGGCCTGTTCGGACTGATGCCGTGGTACGGCCTGGCACTGTTCTTCCTGGTGGTTTTCGGCTACCTGAGCGCGCTGAATTCACTGCTGCAATACGGCTTGATCCAGAACCTGACGCCGGATGCGTTCCTCGGCCGTATCAATGGCCTGTGGACGGCGCAAAACGTGGTGGGTGACGCACTGGGCGCGCTGCTGCTGGGGGCGATGGGGGCGTTTATGCTACCGGCAATGACCTCCACCAGCTTTGGTTTTGGCGTGGCGCTGCTCGGCGTGGTGCTGGCTTTTGCGATGCGCGGTTTGCGTCAGGTGGGCAGTGGCGGGCAAGAAAGCGATCTCCAGCCCGCCGCGGGAACTACTGAGAAATAAACTGCTTTTCCAACAGCGTCAGCAGGTTGCTGGCGCTGTAGTAATCGAGCCGGAAGGTGTCGCTGCCCAATGCGTAAACCCGCTTGTGCTGCACCGCCGGCAGGTCCGCCAGGAAAGGATTGGCCATCAGCCGCTGGACATCGCTGTCGTTGTTGGCGAACAGCATTAGCGTCTGGCCGTTCAGGCCTTCCGCCAGGTTCTCACCGCCCAGTTGAATAATATCTTTGCGGATCCCTTGGCTGCGGCTGTTGTTCAGCTTGGCCGGTAGCGTCGCCAGCGTAAAACCCAACTGTTTTAGCATTTGCCCCTGGGAAGAGGCGGCGGTCCACAGGTTGGCGGATTTGCCGTCGGCGTTGAAGACCAGGGCGGAAACCGGTTGTTCCGGCAGTTTCATGTGTTGCTTCAGCGATTGTTCGCGCGCATCGAAATCACTGACCACTTTCTGCGCCTGAGCTTCATGCCCGGTGGCCTGGCCCAACTCGAGTGCCAGTGCCTGCCAGCTTTTGTCGTCGTAATTGACCACCAGCACCGGGGCAATGGCGGAAAGCTGATCGTACAGACGCAGGGCGGAATCGGCACCGGTAGCCGAGATGATAATCAGATCGGGAGCCACACCCGCAATGGTTTCTGCGTTGGGTTCGCCGATATACAGACGCTTAACGCCGCGCTGGGTCGCGACAGCGCTCCATTGATGGAAGAACCCTTGTGAGTCTGCCACCCGGTTGTTGGGGGTGGTGGCGCCACTGGCGATCACCGGGGCATCAATCGCCAGCAGGGTACCGGTAACGGTGACGCTGGTAGAAACGATGCGGGTAGGGGGCTGCGCGAGGGTCACTACGCCGTGTGAGGTTTCAATTTTTCGTGGCCAACCGGCGTCTGCGGCATGGGCCGAGCCAATCAGCATCAGCCCAAACAGCATCAGGCTGAAGACGGGGTTCTTCTTCACAATGCATTCCTTAGAAGTTAAATAGTAATACTTATCATTTATATAATGAAAGCTGCTGGTTTTATATCACGATTATGAATAGAAGAACTGTTTACATTTATTGACATAGCATATTCACGAGGGTAATTTAACGCGATTCAATACAAATGATAATCATTATTATACAGGTTATTGTTCATGATACGAAAGGGAGCACCGATGAGCGTTACATTAAACAGTACCGGGCAGAAGAGGCCGCAAAGCCAGGATAGCGAACAACCTGCTGCAAATGTGTCGCCGACCTCCGGCTTTTTCTTCACCTCTCCTTTCCGTAGCCTGAGCACCCAAGGTTGTTTCGCCAAAATCACCCTGCCGGCTCAGGGAGGGGATCAGCTTAACGGCGAGTTCCAGCAGGCGGTACAACATGCTTTTGCCGAAGCCAGGCTGGCGGGGGTTAAAAACCCGGTACTGTGCGGCGCGATCCCGTTTGACACTCATCAGCCCTCTGCGCTGTTTATTCCCCAACAAACCCAGTGGTTTGAGCGCGATGCCTTTCTGGCTGGCGTAACTTCCCCGCAAGACGCGTTGCCGGAAATTATCCGCCAAAATGAAGTGCCTGCCCAACAACCCTTTATGCAAATGGTGGCGGATGCGGTGGAAGCGACCCGCGGTGACCAGTTGGATAAAGTGGTGCTGTCGCGCCTGCTGGAGATTGAAACGCGTGAGCCGGTAGACCGCCAGGCGTTGATGGCACGGATCATCGCCCAGAATCCTCATGGCTTCCACTTCCATGTCCCGCTGGAACAGGGGGCATTACTGGGAGCCAGCCCGGAATTGCTGTTACGCAAATCCGGCGCGCAGTTCTATTCCAATCCGCTGGCCGGTTCTGCCCGTCGTGATGCCGATCCGCAGCGGGATCTGGAAGTCAGCCAACAGCTGTTGGTGTCAGAAAAAGATCGCTATGAGCACCAGTTTGTCACTGAAGGAATGCGGCAGGTGTTGGCCGATCGCTGCCGCTATCTGAATATTCCCACCGAGCCTGAATTATTGAGCACCACCACTCTGTGGCACCTGTCCACGCCTATCGACGGTGAAGCCGCCAGCCGCGCTGAAAATGCGCTGTCGCTGGCCTGCCTGCTGCACCCGACACCGGCACTGTGCGGGACGCCGACCGCGTTGGCGCATCAGGTGATCAAGCAGTTGGAGCCGTTCGATCGCGGCCTGTTTGGCGGCATCGTCGGCTGGTGTGACGCCGAAGGCAACGGTGAGTGGGTAGTGACCATCCGTTGCGGCACGGTGCAGGGCAATCAGGTGCGACTGTTTGCCGGTGCCGGCATTGTGCAAGACTCTTCGCCGGAATCCGAATGGCATGAAACCGGCACCAAACTCAGTACCATTTCGCGGGCGTTTGGCCTGAACCAAGGATAGACATTCCCATGACCATTGCTTTTACCCCCTGGCCTGAGGCGTTAGCCCATCGTTATCGCGAACGCGGCTATTGGACCGACCGGCCCCTGACCGACATCATCACTCGCCAGGCCAAAAATGACGCTATCGCGCTGATCGACCCGGAGCAAATCCTGAGCTATCGGCGGCTTAATCAGCTCTCCGATCGGCTGGCTGCCGCCCTGCAGCGCCGTGGCATTCAAAGCGGAGAGACTGCGCTGGTGCAGTTGGGCAACGTGGTTGAGTTCTATGTGACCTTTTTTGCGTTGTTGAAAATTGGTGTGGTGCCGGTGAATGCGCTGTTCAGCCATCAACGCAACGAGCTGAACGCCTACGCCGTACAGATCAAACCGGCATTGCTGATTGCCGATCGCCAGCATGGGCTGTTTGGCAACGACGAGTTTCTGACGGCGTTTCGCGCCGAGCATCCTTCATTGCGCGTGGTGGCATTGCGCAATCAGGACGGGGGCGAGCAGTCGCTGGCGGCCTGGCTGGAAGAGGACAGCAGTGGTTTTGTCGCGACGCCAAGCCCGGCCGATCAGGTAGCGTTTTTCCAGCTTTCCGGTGGCAGCACCGGCACGCCAAAGCTGATCCCGCGGACCCACAACGATTACTACTACAGCATTCGCCGCAGCGTGGAAATTTGCCATTTCGATGTCGATACCCGTTACCTGTGCGCGCTGCCGGTGGCCCACAACTATCCGATGAGTTCTCCGGGCATTCTGGGCGTGTTTTATGGCGCCGGCCTGGTGGTGTTTGCCAGCGACCCGGATGCCGGACAATGTTTCCGTTTGATCGAGCAGCATCAGATTAACGTGACGGCGCTGGTGCCGCCGGCGGTGACGCTGTGGCTGCAGGCGATTGAAGAGTGGGGCGGTTGCCAGCAACTGGCCAGCCTTAAGCTGCTGCAGGTGGGCGGCGCCAAGCTGGGCGAAACCCTGGCGGCACGCATTCCGGCCGAGATCGGCTGCCAGCTGCAGCAGGTGTTCGGCATGGCGGAAGGCCTGGTGAACTACACCCGCCTGGACGACGACGACCAGCATATTCTAACCACCCAGGGCTGCCCGATGTCACCGGATGACGAGCTGTGGGTCGCGGACGAAGACGGCAACCCGCTGCCGGTGGGAGAAACCGGGCGTCTGATGACCCGTGGCCCTTATACCTTCCGCGGCTATTACCAAAGTCCGGAGCACAACGCCGCCGCCTTTGATAAGGACGGTTTCTACTGTTCCGGCGATTTGATCAGCCTGACCGAAGATGGCTATGTGAAAGTTGAAGGGCGCCAGAAAGATCAGATTAACCGCGGTGGAGAAAAGATCGCGGCGGAAGAAATCGAAAACCTGTTATTGCGCCACCCGGAAGTGATCAATGCGGCGTTGGTGTCGATGCCGGACGAGCTGATGGGTGAAAAAAGCTGCGCCTATATCATCGCGACCAGCGCGTTAAAGCCGGTGGTGTTGCGCCGCCATTTACGTGGCGAGGGCGTGGCCGAATTTAAATTACCCGATCGCTTTATACAGGTTGATACGCTGCCGCTCACCCCGGTTGGCAAAGTGGATAAAAAACTGTTGCGCCAACGCCTGGAGGCGCAACAACTGACTCTGGTCCAGGGAGAATAAGTCATGGCCATTCCAAAACTTAATGATTACGCGTTGCCGACTCAGGCTGAACTGCCGACCAACAAAGTGAGCTGGACGGTAGAACCGCAGCGCGCTGCACTGTTGATCCATGATATGCAGCAGTATTTCCTGAATTTCTGGGGTGAAGACAGCCCATTGATCAAGCAGGTGGTGGAGAATATCGCCAACCTGCGTCGTTACTGCAAATCACAGGGTATTCCGGTGTTTTACACCGCGCAGCCTAATCAGCAGAGCGATGAAGATCGTGCCTTGTTGAATGACATGTGGGGACCGGGCCTGAACAAGCACCCGGAACAGCAGGCGGTGGTCGCCGCTCTGGCACCGGAAGAAGACGATACGGTGCTGGTGAAGTGGCGTTACAGTGCTTTCCACCGCTCACCGCTGCAGGAAATTTTGCAGGAGTCGGGACGCGATCAGTTGATTATCTGTGGTGTCTACGCCCATATCGGCTGCATGACTACGGCTATCGACGCCTTCATGCGCAATATTCAGCCGTTTATGGTGGCTGACGGCCTGGCCGATTTCTCTCGTGAAGAGCATCTGATGGCGCTGCGCTATACCGCAGGCCGTTGTGGCCGCGTGGTGACCACCGCCGAACTGTTGCCGGGCATTGCCAACAAGGCTGCGCTGCGCCAGCAAATCATGCCTTTCCTCGATGAAGACAGCGAAGACATGGGCGACGATGAGAACCTGATCGACTACGGTCTGGATTCGGTTCGCATCATGGAGTTGGCGGCACGCTGGCGTAAAATTCGTGGCGATATTGATTTTATCGCGCTGGCCAAGAACCCAACCATCGATGGCTGGTGGGCGCTGTTGTCGGAGGGAAATGCCTGATGGAACAACGGGGCGATTTCGCCGGTAAGCGAGTCTGGGTCACTGGTGCTGGGGCCGGGATTGGTCTGGCAACGGCATTGGCATTTGTGCAGGCCGGTGCCGAAGTGATTGGCTTTGATAAACATTTTGGTGAGCCGGAATACGCATTCCGCACCGAAGTGCTGGATATCGCCGACAGTGACGCCGTAGACCGGGTTTGCGGACGCTTGCTGGTGGAGCAGGGTGAATTGGACGTGCTGGTCAACGGTGCCGGTATTCTGCGTATGGGGCTGGCGGATGAAACCAGCACCGCAGACTGGCTGGCTTGCCTGGCCGTCAATGCCGGTGGGGCATTTAATATGTTCCGCCACGCCTTGCCGGTATTCCGCCGTCAACGACGCGGCGCGATTGTTAGCGTGGCGTCTAACGCCGCGCATGTGCCGCGTGTAGGGATGGCGGCCTACTGTGCCTCCAAGGCGGCATTACGCAGCCTGTGCAACACCGTAGGGCTGGAGATGGCCCCTTATGGCGTACGTTGTAACCTGGTTTCACCAGGATCGACCAATACGCCGATGCAGCGCGGTATGTGGCAGGATGAATCCGGTGAGCAGAACACCATTAACGGTTTCCCGGAACAGTTCAAACTGGGTATTCCGCTGGGTAAAATTGCTCAGCCACAGGAAATCGCCGATGCCATTTTGTTCCTGGCTTCCGATCGCGCCAGCCATATCACCATGCAGGATATTGTGATTGATGGTGGGGCGACGCTGGCGGCCTGATCATCAGGTTTTACCTTGTGGCTAATCGTAGGGGCGCCGCATGCTGCGCCCGATTGAATGATTAATAGGTTACATCGGGTCGAACATGTTCGACCCCTACCAATTAAGTGCCTACGCTGGTTGGCAACATTATGAGGTAAAGGGGAGTTATAGCGATCTGGATGACTTCCGGACGACAGATGCGAAAAAAGCGCCAAAAGGCGCTTTTTTCTGTATTGGTGGGTCGTGCGGGATTAACTCGGCCTTTGGCCTCACCCTTCGGGCCAGCGCAAGCGCTGTTCAAAATTGGCGGGGCAATTTTGTCGAACCTGCACAGGTTCTCATCCAGCACGACACTCTGCGCTATGTTAGAACGGTGTTTGAGATGATTACGGTGCTGTAGATGCGAAAAAAGCGCCAAAAGGCGCTTTTTTCTGTATTGGTGGGTCGTGCGGGATTCGAACCTGCGACCAATTGATTAAAAGTCAACTGCTCTACCAACTGAGCTAACGACCCGCAGAAGTGGTGGGTGATGACGGGCTCGAACCGCCGACCCCCTCCGTGTAAAGGAGATGCTCTACCAACTGAGCTAATCACCCACTTCAGAACTTCCGGGTACTGCCAAACAAGAGAATGAGTGGTGGGTGATGACGGGCTCGAACCGCCGACCCCCTCCGTGTAAAGGAGATGCTCTACCAACTGAGCTAATCACCCTCATTCTTCTCATTTCTTACTGCTTTACTGCTCAACAAGATGGTGGGCGATGACGGGCTCGAACCGCCGACCCCCTCCGTGTAAAGGAGATGCTCTACCAACTGAGCTAATCGCCCCGTCTTGTTGGAGTCGCATTATAGGGATAGTTGAAAGTGAGTCAACGGTTTTTAAAATGATTTCAATCGTTCGCCGCAAATTTAAACAGGATGCGATATTTATCGCCTGCAATGTCGAATCTTTGCACATTGTTATGCGTAAAGCGCCGCAGAGATGATGAAATCAGCCATCGCAATATCGTGTCAGCGTTGAGGAATTAGCGCGTGGTGGTACAATGTTGCCCACTTTTTTAAATTCCGAGCAATCGTCGGCAACCGCCGACACGCGTTGCGTAATAAGGCAGTGAACCCAATGAAAATCAAAACCCGTTTTGCACCGAGCCCAACCGGCTATCTTCACGTCGGTGGCGCCCGTACTGCGCTTTACTCCTGGTTGTTCACCCGTCATGCGGGCGGTGAGTTCGTTCTGCGTATCGAAGATACCGATCTGGAACGTTCAACCCAGGATGCTATCGACGCAATTATGGATGGCATGAACTGGTTAAACCTGGATTGGAATGAAGGCCCGTACTTCCAGACCAAGCGTTTTGACCGCTATAACGCGGTGATTGACGACATGCTGGTGCAGGGTACCGCCTATAAATGCTATTGCTCGAAGGAACGTCTGGAAGCGCTGCGTGAAAAGCAGATGGAAAACGGCGAAAAACCGCGTTACGACGGCCACTGCCGCGACAGCCAGTGCAGCCATACCGATGACGAGCCGCACGTGGTGCGTTTCCGTAACCCACAGGAAGGCTCGGTGATCTTCGACGACAAGATCCGTGGCCCGATCGAATTCAGCAACCAGGAGCTGGATGACCTGATCATCCGCCGCACCGACGGTTCACCAACCTATAACTTCTGCGTAGTAGTAGACGACTGGGATATGGAAATCAGCCACGTGATCCGCGGCGAAGACCACATCAACAACACCCCGCGCCAGATCAACATTCTGAAAGCGCTGGGTGCGCCGGTACCGGAATACGCGCACGTTTCAATGATCCTCGGTGACGACGGTAAAAAACTGTCGAAACGTCACGGTGCGGTAGGGGTGATGCAGTACCGTGACGACGGCTACCTGCCGCAGGCGCTGCTGAACTATCTGGTGCGTCTGGGCTGGTCTCATGGCGACCAGGAAATCTTCTCTATTGATGAGATGAAAGAGTTCTTTACCCTGGAAGCGATCAACAAATCTGCCAGTGCTTTCAATACCGAGAAGCTGCAGTGGCTGAACCACCATTACATTAACCATATGCCGGCCGAAGAAGTGGCAGTGCACCTGGCGTGGCATGTTGAGCAACTGGGTATCGAAACCCACAATGGCCCTGAGCTGAAAGATATCGTTAAGCTGCTGGGCGAGCGCTGCAAAACGCTCAAGGAAATGGCCGAGTCTTGCCGTTACTTCTACGAAGACTTCAGCGAGTTCGACGCCGACGCTGCCAAGAAACACCTGCGTCCGGTGGCTCGTCAGCCACTGGAAGCGGTACGCGCCAAACTGGCCGCTATCACTGCCTGGACGCCTGAAAACGTGCATGACGCCATTCAGGGCACGGCAGATGAGCTGGGCGTAGGTATGGGCAAGGTAGGTATGCCACTGCGCGTGGCGGTTACCGGTGCCGGTCAGTCACCGGGTATGGATGTGACCGTTCATGCTATTGGTCAGAAACGTTCTCTGCAGCGTATCGACCTGGCGCTGGCTTACATTGCCGGGCGTGAAGCTTAAGGCTGAGAATATCCCTGCCTGTTAATGAAAAAGCCCCGTGGAGCAATCCCGGGGTTTTTTTATATCTGTCACTTGATGGCGAAGTCCTAGTGCGCCGCTCCAGGGGCATGGTTTTGGTCATAATGCTCAATTTTTAGCAGCAAACGCGCTGATTTGGCGGCTTTTTCAGCGCTTGAAGCAGGAATGCAATTTAGCCGTTGACAGCTTAGAGTGGGTTTCATATTATGCGCCCCGTTCACAGGATTTTGTGATTGTGGATTGGGGCTATAGCTCAGCTGGGAGAGCGCTTGCATGGCATGCAAGAGGTCGACGGTTCGATCCCGTCTAGCTCCACCAACCTTTATCTCAGAAGGGTTGGGGAATACCGTAACGCCGGTTAAAGCGTACCACTTTTGTGGGGCTATAGCTCAGCTGGGAGAGCGCTTGCATGGCATGCAAGAGGTCGACGGTTCGATCCCGTCTAGCTCCACCACCATTTAAAAAGCCGACCTCAGGGTCGGCTTTTTGCTTTCTGTCTTTCCTTACTGCCTTCCCTTTCCCAAGCACCGAATTACAGGTATTAAAAAAGGCCGCCGAAGCGACCTTTCTCTTACTGACGTTTCGGCTTAGCCCAGAACCAGGCCTGCGATGGACGCAGACAGGATGCTGACCAGCGTTGAACCGTAAACCAGCTTCAGACCAAAGCGGGACACCACGTTGCCCTGATGCTCGTTCAGCCCTTTAATCGCACCGGCAACGATGCCGATGGAAGAGAAGTTGGCGAAGGAAACCAGGAACACCGACAGAATACCCATACTGCGAGGAGAGAGTTCAGCAGAGATTTTCTGCAGTTCCATCATCGCCACGAATTCGTTGGATACCAGTTTGGTCGCCATGATGCTACCCACCTGTAACGCTTCGTGCTTAGGAATACCCATAATCCAGGCGAATGGATAGAAGAAGTAGCCCAGAATTTCCTGGAAGCTCAGGCCGAAGATGGCGCTGAACAGGCCGTTGAGCGCGGCGATCAGGGCGATAAAGCCGATCAGCATCGCAGCAACGATAATAGCGACTTTAAAACCAGCCAGAATGTATTCACCCAGCATTTCGAAGAAGCTCTGGCCTTCGTGCAGATTGCCCAGATGCAGTTCTTCTTCTTTACTGGTGTCATACGGGTTGACCAATGACAGCACGATAAAGGTGCTGAACATGTTCAGTACCAGTGCCGCTACCACAAACTTGGCGTCCAGCATGGTCATGTAAGCGCCGACGATGGACATGGAAACCGTAGACATCGCGGTCGCCGCCATGGTGTACATGCGCTTTTCAGACATCTTGCCCAGAATATCTTTATAGGCAATGAAGTTTTCAGACTGGCCCAGGATCAGCGAGCTGACGGCGTTGAACGATTCCAGCTTGCCCATACCGTTGACTTTTGACAGCACGGTACCAATGATGCGAATGACAAACGGCAGTACTTTAATGTATTGCAGAATACCGATCAGAGCGGAGATGAAGACGATTGGGCACAGTACCTTCAGGAAGAAGAAGGCCAAACCCTTATCACCCATACCGCCGAATACAAACTCAGTCCCTTGCCCAGCAAACCCGAGCAGCTTGTCAAACAGCGCTGCGAATCCTTTTACAAAGCCTAAACCCGCTTCCGAATGCAGGAAAAAATAGGCCAGCAGTACTTCAATAACCAACAGTTGAATAACGTAGCGAATGCGGATGCTTTTACGATCGCGGCACACTAAAAGTGCCAGGATCGCGACCACCACCAACGCTAACGCAAAGTGCGCAATATGGGACATGTTTGCTCCAAACTTGAGGCAGGCTGAATTTCGGATGTCATTTTATGTAACGCCACGTTTAAAAACGAGAGGTCTATTGCAAATATGGAAATTCATACTGGGAAACGTCCTAAACTAGTACGGTAAAGCATAAAAAATCAAGAGCTTAATGAAGTCATATGAAATTCCTATTCCTGGGGAAATTTGATTATAAGACGGATTGTGCTCTGAATCTGGCCCGCAAGAGTGCGGAAAATGTTCATCTACCCGCTAAACCTTTCGTTAAACCCGTGGTTTTTAGCTATCGCAGAGATAAGTATTACCGCTCTAAATGCACTTGATAATTATTATCATTTACATAAAATGACCCCAGGCTTAATAGAAGTAAGGGTTCAGAACATGCTGAACAGTCGCGTGGTTGAGACCACCCCGAGTTCATCCAGGAAAATCAAACTCTCCCTGATGGGCCCCGCATTTATCGCGGCTATCGGCTACATTGACCCCGGTAATTTCGCCACCAATATCCAGTCCGGTGCCTCTTTGGGTTATACCCTGCTGTGGGTGGTGGTGTGGGCCAATGTGATGGCGATGCTGATCCAACTGTTGTCCGCCAAACTGGGCATTGCTACCGGAAAAAATCTGGCGGAGCATATTCGCGATCGTTTCCCGCGTCCGGCGGTGTGGGCTTATTGGGTACAGGCAGAAATCATTGCCATGGCCACAGATCTGGCCGAATTTATCGGTGCGGCTATTGGTTTCAAACTGCTGTTGGGCGTGACGTTGCTGGAGGGAGCAATACTGACCGGCATTGCGACCTTCCTGATTCTGATGTTGCAAAAACGTGGACAAAAACCTTTGGAATGGGTGATTGGCAGCCTGCTGTTGTTTGTCGCCTTGGCTTATATGGTGGAACTGGTGTTTTCCCAGCCACAGTTGGGCCCGCTGTTAAAAGGCATGGCGCTGCCGGATTTACCGAACGGTGATGCGGTGTTCCTGGCCGCCGGGGTGCTTGGCGCCACCATTATGCCGCACGTGATTTATCTGCATTCGTCGTTAACTCAGACGGCCGGGGAAAATTCAAAGGCCGACAGGTATGCCGCCACCAAGGTCGACGTGGCCATTGCCATGACCATTGCCGGGTTTGTAAATCTGGCGATGATGGCCACCGCCGCGGCTGCCTTCCACTTTAATGGCCACAGCGGGATTACCGATCTCGACCAGGCCTATCTGACGCTGCAACCCTTGTTGGGGCAGGCGGCGGCCACTATCTTCGGGCTGAGCCTGGTGGCCGCCGGGTTATCTTCTACCGTGGTGGGCACGCTGGCGGGGCAGGTGGTGATGCAGGGGTTTGTGCGTTTTTACATTCCGCTGTGGGTGCGCCGTGTGGTCACTATGCTGCCGTCGTTTATCGTCATTATGTTGGGGATGGACGCCACGCGGATTTTGGTACTGAGCCAGGTATTGCTGAGTTTCGGTATTGCACTGGCATTGGTGCCGTTATTGTCGTTCACCGGTAATCGTGAGTTGATGGGCGAGATGGTGAACAGTCGCACCGTACAGACGATGGGTAAGTTGATCGTGGTGGTGGTGGTGGGGCTGAACGGTTATCTGCTGGTCAGCAGCCTGCTGTGAGCACCGATTAATGAAAGGCCGGCGCAATGCCTAATGCTTGTCAGTTAAATAAAGTTCTGAATAATAATCTACGACTTTGCTAAAGCGAGAGTCCCCCCTCTCCAGAGGGAGAGGGCCGGGGTGAGAGGCTATTTCTGCTGCCTGTATCCCCTCACCCTAACCCTCTCCCAAAGGAGAGGGAACAATTTCACCTTAGCTGGCAGGCATTACGGCGCAATGCCGGCCTTTTGCTGTCAGTCGTCGTGGTCGCCATGGCCATGGTGGCGATGGTCACGGTCATCATGACGTCGGTCCTTCCAATCGTGTTTATCATGATGCTTGTAGTAGTGCTTATCGTATTTGCGATAACGGCCTTCATGATAGTAATAATTTTTGCGCCAGTAATCGTTGTCGCGCCAGCGATAACCATCCCAGTTATAGCCCCGGCGGTTGCGGTCACCCAGGTAGCGGCCCTGATGGCCCTCCCACCAGTCACGGTCACGCCAGTCATAACCGTCCCAGTAACGGCCACGGTTGTCTTGTTCACCGATGCGTAATGAAACGCCCGGCATCAGATCGATACTGAGGCCGTCAGCCTGGGCTTGCTGCATGGCTGGCAGTGTCGATGCCACCAACAGGGCGGCCAATAACAGAGGTTTAAACATGAATTCTCCTTTCCGCCGCAGCGGCTTGGCCGTTTTTATAAGTAATGAAGCGCGTTCATCAGTTTATAAAATGGCCTTATAGTTTTACCTGCAATAGCGGCATCTTAGCCTGTGCGGATAGGGTTGAATCTTAGAGAGAATCTGAAAAACCATCGGCGGCGAGTGATTTAAGATTTGTCTGGCGTAAAGAGGGTATCGCCGGTGGGGAAACCGGCGATAATTGTAATCGATTACATTAATATTTGTTCGATCTGAGCTATTTCGTCATCGCTGAAGCTGCGATTAGCCAACATGCCGACGGCATCTTCAATCTGGCCGGTCTTGCTGGCACCGATCAGTACAGAAGTGACGCGGTCGCCACGTAATACCCAGGCCAGCGCCATTTGCGACAGCTTTTGCCCACGCTGTTGCGCCAGTGCATTGAGCCGGCGCACCTTATCCAACTTATCGTCGGTGAGCTGGCCGGGCTGCAGGAATTGGCTGCTGCTGGCGGCACGCGAATCTTGCGGGATCCCCTGCAGATAGCGATCGGTCAGCAGGCCTCCGGCCAGCGGTGAGAAGGCGATGGAGCCTACGCCATGCTCTTCCAGAGTGTCCAGTAGTTCTGGCTCAACCCAACGTTCGAACATTGAGTATTTCGGCTGGTGGATCACGCACGGCGTGCCGAGTTTTTGCAGAATATCAAACGCCTGGCGCGCACGGTCGGCCGGGTAATTGGACAGCCCGACGTACAGCGCCTTGCCCTGACGCACCAGCAAATCCAGCGCCGCCATGGTTTCTTCCAGCGGTGTATCCGGATCCGGGCGGTGGTGGTAGAAGATGTCCACATAGTCCAGCCTCATGCGCTGCAGGCTTTGATCCAGGCTGGCGACCAGATATTTTTTCGATCCCCAGTCGCCATAAGGGCCTGGCCACATGGTGTAACCGGCTTTCGAAGCGATGATCAGCTCATCGCGCCAGGGCTTCAGGTCTGCGCTGAGAATACGGCCGAAGTTTTGCTCGGCGGAACCGGGCGGTGGGCCATAGTTGTTGGCCAGGTCAAAATGAGTGATCCCACGGTCGAACGCGCAGTGGATCAATTTACGCGCATTGTCATACAGCGTGGTGTCGCCAAAGTTATGCCATAGGCCAAGTGAAATGGCCGGCAGTTTCAGGCCGCTACGGCCGCAGCGGCGATATTCCATATTTTGGTAACGTGAAGAATCAGCCTGGTAGAGCATAGGAACCCTTTTCAGCGGAGGTGAAATGAATTTTAGTGTATGCGTTTTCACAAGGATTGTCAGAGTCCCCGATCACGCTTAATCGCCACAGCGTTATCATTCTGACTAATGAAGTATTTCTCCTGCCTGCCAATAGGGCATGGGTGTAACGCTGGGTTGCCAAGCGCTTTTTAGATATAAAGCTCGAAATTTGTCCATCACCTTCGATACTTAATATTAACAATCTCAGGGGCTGGCAGGTGATGATCATGAATAAGACCTATAGAGTGGCTGATTACCTACTCGATCGTTTGGCTCAGATCGGCATCCGGCATTTCTTTGGCGTACCCGGTGACTACAACCTGCAGTTTCTCGATCATGTCATCAGTCATCCGCAAATTACCTGGGTAGGCTGCGCGAATGAACTTAATGCCGCCTATGCCGCAGATGGTTATGCACGTTGTAAACCGGCCGCCGCTTTACTGACCACCTTTGGCGTAGGCGAACTGAGCGCGCTCAATGGTATCGCCGGCAGCTATGCCGAATATCTGCCGGTGATCCACGTGGTGGGTGCCCCAACGTTACGCGCGCAGCGGGCCGGTGATTTGCTGCACCACTCGCTAGGGGACGGTGACTTTGGTCACTTTGCCCGTATGGCGAAAGAGGTGACCGTCGCGCAGGCCAGCCTGACCCCCGACAACGCCGAGGCGGAAATCGACCGTCTGCTGACCATCGCGCTGTTTGAACACCGCCCGGTCTATATAGTGTTACCCAGTGAGGTGGCGGAAGCCCCTCTAACCTCCCGGCCTGCGCCGCTGGTGCTACGCCAGGCGCACCTTTCCCAGGCGTCACTGCAAGCCTTTATCGCTGCCGCGCGAGAAATGCTGTTACCGGCCAGGCGGGTTTCGCTGCTGGCGGATTTTTTGGCGGAACGTTTTGGGGCGGAAAAAGTGCTGGGACAGTGGATGAATGAGGTCGATATACCACATTCAACCATGCTGCTGGGCAAGAGCGTATTGGATGAAACCCATGCCTGCTTTACCGGCACCTACGCCGGGGCCGCCAGCGATCCACAGGTGAAGCAACTGATTGAAGGGGCCGATGTGGTGATTAACGTCGGCGTGCGCTTTACCGATACCATTACCGCTGGCTTCAGCCATCATCTGCCTGCAGAAAAATGCATTGATCTTCAGCCGTTTGAAGCGCGGGTAGGGCAGCAGGTCTTCAGCCAAATCCCGTTGCGTGACGCGGTAATAGCACTGCATCAGTTGACGTTGTCGTTGGCAAAACAATGGCCAGTACCGGCCATTCAGCGCCCGACGTTGCCGGACTCGAGCGGCAGCGGCCTGGATCAGCACGGCTTTTGGCAACAGATACAGGACTTTCTGCGCCCAGGCGATATTTTGATCGCCGAACAGGGCACCGCCTGCTTTGGTGCGGCGGCGCTTGGCCTGCCGCAAGGCTGCCGGTTTATCGTCCAGTCGCTGTGGGGCTCCATCGGTTATACGTTGCCGGCGGCGTTCGGGGCACAGACGGCGGAACCGGATCGGCGGGTGGTATTGTTGATCGGCGATGGTTCTGCTCAGCTCACGGCGCAGGAACTGGGGTCGATGCTGCGTGATGGGCAAAAGCCGGTGATCTTCCTGCTGAATAATGAGGGTTATACCGTTGAACGGGCCATTCACGGCCCGCAACAGCGTTACAACGATATCGCCCAGTGGAACTGGACGCAGTTACCGCAGGCGCTGGCGGGCGAGCATCAGGTGAAAACGCTGCGGGTCGCCGATCCGCAACAGTTGCGTCAGGCGCTGAAAGAAGTGGGCGACAGCCCGCAACTGGCCTTTGTGGAAGTGATGCTACCGAAGATGGACATTCCCGAACTGCTCGATAGCGTTTCACGTGCTATTCACTCGCGTAACGCAGCAGCCTGATCCGCCGCGTTCTCCAGCAGGCGTTCCAGCAACCAATACCCCGCCGGTCCCGGCGGGGTCAGTTTCGACCATACCGCATCCACTGAAATCAGCTTAGGCCAGCCGCGGGGCTTGAGCTCGGTCAACTTGTCATGGCCGTATTGTTTCACCAGCCAGTGGGGTAACGCGGCCCAACCCACCCCTTGCTCCGCCATTTCCAACAGCATCAGGTAACTGGGGGCCGACCACACCCGGCCCTGAGGACGGGAGGCACCGCTGCCGGTGTAGGTGTTCAGATAGAGTTGGCGGGTGCTGGCCAGTTGCTCCGGCGTCGGGGCGGGTGTCTGAGCCAGCGGGTGCGAGTGGGTGACGAACAGCCCCATTTCCGTTTGTTCCGGCAGGCGTGCAAAGCCGATGTCCGGCGGATAGCTGGCCTGAACCTCCACCATACCCAGATGCGCGCGGCCGCTTTGCAAGAGATCCAATACGTCGCCGTCTTCGGCGATCATGCACTCCAGCTCGATATCCTGATAGCGTTGTTCAAAGTGCTGCATCAGGCGATCGTGGTGGGTGGGCTGATAGGTATCGGAAAATACGATGGTCAGGCGAGGTTCGATATTATCTGCCAGCCGAATGCTCAGCGCGTCGAGACGTTCGCTGGCCGTGAGGATCTCCTGCACATGGCCCAGCACTTTGTGCCCGGCGGCGGTTAATACCGGCTGGCGCGCCTGGCGATCAAACAGGATCAGCCCGAGGTCAGCCTCCAGGTTGGCGATCGCGGTACTGACGGTGGACTGGCTTTTACGCAGTTTGCGCGCAGCGGCAGAGAAAGAACCGAGGGCGGCAGCCTCAACAAACGCCTGTAGGGCTTCAGGAGAATAGCGCATGATGTATCTACTTTATCGATGGAACCTATTTTTAATCTACCCAAAAAATCGATGATAATCACCTCAGTTTATTAGCCATACAGTAAAAAACAGGTGATTTATGCAACTGCAAAACAAGTCTTTCATTGAACGTATCGTCCACGCCGTCGGTTTCGAAGCCATCGCAGTGATGATCTGTGCCCCGCTGGGTGCGTGGTTGCTAAACCGTTCGATGGTACAGGTCGGTGCGTTGGCGGTGATGTTGTCCACCGTCGCCATGGTATGGAACATGGTTTATAACACCGTTTTTGACCGCCTGTGGCCAGTGGGCCGCGTGGTGCGTAATCTTAAGGTGCGGGTGTTTCATGCGCTGGGTTTTGAGGCCGGGTTTGTGTTGATCGGCGTGCCGATTGCCGCCTGGATGCTGAGCATCTCTTTTGTGCAGGCGTTTATGCTGGAACTTGGTTTCTTCCTGTTCTTCCTGCCGTACACCATGTTCTATAACTGGGCGTACGATACCCTGCGTCAGCGCTGGTTCGAGGCGCGCCAGCCGGTCAATTCCTCGGCCAAATAAGGCGTCGTCATCACTGCGATTCTCAGGTAATGTCGAATAATTGCAGCAATGACGGAGGAGCGAACGATGAAAGTGTTGGGCCTGCTGGGCGGCATGAGTTGGGAATCAACCATCCCTTATTACCGCATGATCAATGAACAGGTGAAAGAACGCCTTGGTGGCCTGCATTCGGCCAAAATTGTGCTCTACAGCGTTGATTTTCACGAGGTGGAGCGCCTGCAGCATCAGGGCGACTGGGACGGTGCGGGGCGTTTGTTGGCTGCGGCGGCGGCATCGCTACGTGCCGCCGGCGCGCAGGCCATCGTCATTTGTACCAACACCATGCACAAGGTGGCGGATGCGGTAGAACAGGCCAGCGGCTTGCCGCTGATCCATATCGCCGACGCCACGGCATTGCAGGTGCGCCAACAGGACATCCGACGCGTCGGGCTACTCGGCACGCGTTTTACCATGGAGCAGGAGTTTTACCGTGGACGCTTGCAGGAAAAATACGGCATTGAAGTGGTGACCCCGGTGGCGGCCGATCGCGACATTGTGCACCGTATCATTTATGAAGAGCTGTGCCTGGGGAAAATCCGCGATGCGTCGCGCGATGAATACCGCCGTATTATCGGCAGCCTGGAACAGCAGGGGGCGCAAGGCATCATTTTCGGCTGCACCGAGATTGGCCTGCTGGTCGGCGCGCAGGATGCGTCAGTGCCGGTCTTCGACACCACCGCTATCCATGCGCGCGCCGCAGCGGAATACGCGCTCGCTTAATCGTCCTGTGCAGAGCGGCGCTTGCCCACCAGCATCAGCGGTTTGCCCGCCAGCACCAGCCAGGCGGGCAACATCACCACACAGAGTATGGGCAGCAGGTGCAGTTCCGGCACCACGGCAACGGCCATAAACAGGCTGAGCCAGCCGTCACGCGTGACCACCAACACCAACCCCATAATGGCACAGGAAACGGTAATCGCCGCCGGTACCGCCGGAACATGCTGATGCAGCATCAGGCCCAGTGCCACCCCGACAAATACGGCCGGGAAGATGCGCCCGCCACGAAAGCCGCTGGCGGCAGCAATCACCAGCGCTGCCAGCTTGGTCAGTGTAATCAGCAGTAGCTCCGTGACAGAAAAATTCTCGCCTATCGCCAACTGCTTCATTTCATCGAGCCCTTTAAACAGGGTGATGTCACCACCGATTAATGCCAGCAACCCAAGCAAAAACCCGCCCAATCCCAGCATCAGCACCGGATTTTTTATCGAGTGGAACAGACGGTGGGCGTGCGGAAAGCTCCATAGCGCCACCATGCCCAGCGCGATGGCGATCAGGGCGACGATGGAACCACTGAAAATATCCGTCAGCCGGGTGACGGTGTAGGGATCAAGCTGCAGGGCAAAGTTCGGCGTGAAAAATAGCTGTGTCGTGACCGCACCGGCCGCCGCCGCCATTAACGGGGCAAATAGCCGATCCCACAGCGGCACGTCATTATTGCCTGCCAGGGTTTGTGAAAAGATCAGCGCAGCGGCAACCGGAGTACCGAACAGTGCGCCGATGGTGCCGGCCGCGGCCAGAATAATCCAGTCCATGCGGGGGACTTTCGGTAGCAGGCGCGAACCTATTGCCACCACCAGCGCAATATTGATGGCGGTGATTGGGTTTTCCGGCCCCAGACTGACGCCCCCCACCAGGCCAAGGATCAGTGCCAGCGTAAGACCGGGCAGCGCCGAAAGCGGCAGCGGCATACCGATCAAGGACTCAGTGGCCGGATCGGGCCCTGCATGGCCAGGCATATAGCGGATTATCAGCCCAACGGCGACACCGGTCAGCGTCAGAATGCCGATCAGCCACCAGGGTGAATGGGTATCGATATTCATCGCCGCAGGAATATTCACCCAAAGCAACCGCTGCAGCGCATCGGCGAACTTCATCACCAGAATAAGCACCAGGCTTGAGGCCGAACCGATAACGAGAGCGGGCAGAGCGAAAGCCAACATGGCATTGGCGCGCGGGTGCAGCATGCAGGGATCCCTTATCAATGGCCCTGGATGGCAGGCCGAACGGGTGATGGTGGTGGCCACAGCTTGCCAGACAATCGGCACGCTGGCACGCAATGATATTTCCGGCCGGGCGTGGAGGCCGCAGCCGGTTAATAGTGCCTTTCTGTCATGACGGTTAACAGTGACCATGGCGCGTTTTTTGCCGCAATTTGTTTCAGATGGGGCTGAAAAGGGTTGGCTGAAACGTTTTTTGTGATCCGGATCGCTAATGGATAGTGGCGCAGAGGATGGTGATTGTTGTTTTTGCAGCGGGATTTTACAGTGTGGGCAGCTTTCTATTATTCATTTCGCGGAGAAGATACTGATGACTTATGCCCTCGTAGGTGATGTAGGCGGCACCAATGCCCGCCTGGCGTTGTGCACTGTGGCGACGGGTGAAATTACCCAGGCGAAAACCTATTCCGGCCTGGAGTTTGACAGCCTGGAGGCGGTAATCCGCCAATATTTAAAAGATCAGGATATCCAGGTGCAGGACGCCTGTATTGCCATTGCCTGTCCGGTCACTGAAGACTGGGTGGCGATGACCAACCATACCTGGGCGTTTTCGATTAAACAGATGCAGGCCAGTCTGGGGCTGAGCCATCTGGAAGTGATCAACGACTTTACCGCCGTTTCGATGGCGATCCCGATGCTGTCGCAAGACGATGTATTGCAGTTCGGCGGTGGCAGCGCGCAGAAAGACAAACCTATTGCGGTGTATGGCGCCGGGACCGGTTTGGGAGTGGCACATCTGGTGCACGTTAATCGTCGCTGGGTGAGTCTGCCGGGCGAGGGCGGCCATGTTGATTTCGCACCGAACAGTGAGGAGGAAGATATCATTCTGGAGGTGTTACGCGCTGAAGTGGGCCATGTGTCTGCCGAGCGCGTGCTGTCCGGGCCGGGGTTGGTCAATCTTTACCGCGCTATCGTCAAGTCCGATAACCGCCTGCCGGAAAAGCTGGAGCCGAAGGACATTACCGAGCGCGCACTGGCCGACAGCTGCATCGACTGTCGCCGCGCCCTGTCGCTGTTCTGCGTTATTTTGGGGCGCTTCGGCGGCAACCTGGCGCTCAACCTCGGCACCTTTGGCGGCGTTTACATCGCCGGTGGCATAGTGCCGCGCTTTATGGAGTTCTTCAAAGCCTCCGGTTTCCGTGCGGCGTTCGAGGATAAAGGGCGCTTCAAGGATTACGTGCACGACATTCCGGTATTTATGATCACCCATGGGCAACCCGGTTTGCTGGGTGCCGGCGCTCACCTGCGCCAGACGCTGGGTATGCATTTGTAATCATCGCAGCAATAAAAAAAGGGGCGCAACCGTTAAGTTGCGCCCCTTTTAGCGTTTAAGACGTTAGGCTTTTGCCAGATCCGCCTGAGAGAAGTGTTCTTCTTCCGGCGCTACCGCTTTCGGTGCCTTGATGAACAGGGTGATTATCAGGGAGGCCACTGACAGCACGCCAATCACGATGAAGGTTGCATGGAAGCCGCCAAAGTATTTGGCGACAAACGAACCGGCCAGTGCGCCCAGACCGAAGCCCTGATAGATGATGCCGTAGTTTTTGCTGTGGTTTTTCAGGCCGAAGAAGTCACCGACAATCGCTGGGAATACGGTGATGTTGCCACCGAAGCAGAAGGCGACGGCACCGACGCAGATGAAGAACAAAGTATGGTTCAGGGTCAGGAAGCTCAGCGCCACAATCGCCAGTACGGTAACCAGCATGGTGAAGCTGATGACGCGCATGCGGCCCACTTTATCGGAGAGCGTACCCAGAATGATACGGCCCGCGGTGTTGAAGATAGCGACGGCGGAAACGGTGTTGGCGGCGGTAGCCAGGTCCATCCCTGCCAGTTGTACGCCCATGTCTTTCACGATGCCAATCAGATACAGACCACTCATACAAGCTGCGAAGAAGATGATGAACAACAGGTAAGCTTCTTTGGTTGCCAGCATCTGGCGGACGCTGTAGTCATTGCCCAGGCCGCTGGTCCCTTGCTGTGCAGACTGGCTCACCAGTACCGGCTCTTTCAACAGCAGAGAACCCAGCACAATCAGCGCCATCACAATGGCACCCCAGTAGAAGAAGGCAGAGGACACACCAACGTCGGCAATCAGCGCGGCGTTAACGTATTTGAACAACAGGCTACCGCTACCGAAAGCCCCGACCGAGATACCGGAGATCAGCCCTTTGTTGGCCGGGAACCATTTGATCAGGTTGGACAAGGTAGAGATATAAGCGATACCGACCGCGAAACCGACCACGACCCCGGCCAGCAGATAAACCATATTCAGTGAGCTGACGTAGGCGCTGGCAATCAGGCCCAGACCCACCAGGATACCGGCGCACAGGGTCAGGTTACGGATCCCGAAGCGTTCCTGCAGTTTGCCGGCAAATAAAGTGGCGAAGGCCAGGAAGAAGCTGGTGATGGAGAAGGTGGTGGCGACGTCAGCGAGGCCCCAGTGGAACTTGTCGACCAACGGCTGGTTGAACAGGCTCCAGGTATAGATAGTACCGAGACCCATCTGGCAGATGATGGTCCCCAGAACGATTAAGCTGCGATTTGCCGGTTTGGTGTTCATGGCCGGGCTCCTTCCTGTGTGTGCGTTGCCGGGCGTTAGCCGTTGGCTGAAATTTGCGGGCGCTGTCTGGAACCCCGCGGTATGGGCATATTATATGGCTGGCAGTCCCCCCCGGCGGCGGATCGGGAATGAGTTGCACAAGGGAAGGAATGAAATGCATCTACCGCGGTATGAGATGTCGTTTTAAGGCTTAAAAGGGGATGAAATGCAGCGGGCGGCGCGTGATCTAAATCAAGAATGTTAGCGATTTATCGCCATTGCCCCGCCGGGGATTGTGGTTGAATTGTGAAGGATGTGGGTGAAATTGGTAAATGGGCATTGTTCCTATAGAGCGGCGGTGGGCGCAGATCTATGTTATCTGCGAACGGACGGGTTCCGCTCTGCAGGAGTCGTTGAGATGAAAAAAATACTGTTGTTATTGGTTGCGTTGCTGTCACTGCCATTGGTGAGCCACGCGGACGTATCGATTGGCGTAAATGTACCGGGCCTTTCATTACACATTGGCGACCGCGATGATCGTGGTCATTATTGGGACGGTGGTCGCTGGCGCGATCCGCGCTGGTGGTCCGAACACCGGGGCTATGAATATCGGGGTTATGAACGCCCGCGCGGTTATTACTATGGCCCGCCGCCACGGGTGATTTATTACGGCCCGCCACGACATGAATGGCGTGATCGCCCTCATTACCGCATGCCGCCACCGCCACCACCGGGCTATTACTACCGCCCAGGGCCACGCTGGTAACGGCTGGCGATTATAAACGCATCAGTTTGCGAAACTCTTTCACCTTGCTGCGGCTGACCGGCACTTCAAAATCCAGATCGCTCAGCCGCAGAATATAGGTGTTGTTGAACCAGGGCACTATCTCGCGGATTTTAGACAGATTGACGCAATAGGAACGGTGGCAGCGGAAGAAGTGCTCTTCAGGCAGGCGACCGTAAAATTCGGTCAGGTTCATCGGCATCACAAACTCTTCGCGTCGGGTATACACCCGCGTCACTTTCTCATCGGCAGCGGCATAGTAAATGTCATTGATGTCGGTAACGATGATGCGCTCGTCTTTAATCAGGTTAATGCTGTGGCTGCTGCGATTCGGTGCGCTGGCCTGTTCCGGTAACGTGGCGGGGCGGTTATGCAGCGCCTCCAGCTTCTGCAGCATGGTGACGATACGCGCTTCGTGATAGGGCTTGAGGATATAGTCAAAGGCTTCGATTTCGAATGCTTCCACCGCATGCTCTTTATAGGCGGTGATGAACACAATAGAAGGACGGTGCGCGAATTTGCTGATGTTCTGCGCCAGCAGTACCCCGTCCAGCGACGGAATATTGATATCGAGAAAAATGGCGTCAACCTGATGGGTTTGCAGGTATTTCAGCACGTCAAGCCCGTCCTCGAAGGTGGCTTCGATCACGATATTGCTGTGTTTTTTAATCAGATAGCTGAGTTCTTCCTGCGCGAGGAATTCGTCTTCAACGATGATGGCTTTCATGATGGCTCCCCGCCAGGCAATCTGCTGTTTTCCACCGGCAGTTTGCCGCCATTTTTGCTGATGTAAAAGGCAATTTCGGTGCCCGGCTCCAGGCGACGGATGCGTAGCCCTTCGCCGTACAGCAGAGACACCCGGTGATGCACGTTCAGCAGACCGATGTTGTGCCCCGGCATCTCATTGCGGGACACGCGTTCGATGACCTGTGGGTCGATGCCGTGGCCGGTATCTTTGACTGAAATCCTGACCCGGTCACCCTGATCTTTCACCGCAATCACCACCACGCCTTTGCCTTTACAGGGTTGGATGCCGTGCACGATGGCGTTTTCCACCAGTGGCTGGATCAGCAGGCTGGGGATGCGTACCGAAATATCGTCATCGATATCATAAATCACCGTCAGCTTGGCGCCGAAGCGCGCCTGTTCGATGGCAATATAATCCTGGATTTGGTGCAACTCCTTGCGGATGTCGATGAACTCGTCATTCAGCTCCAGGTTATAGCGCAGGTAGCGTGACAGGTTGATAATCAGTTGGCGTGCGGTGTCCGGATTGGTACGGATCGAGGACGAAATGGCGTTAAGCGCGTTGAACAGGAAGTGCGGGTTGATCTTGCTTTGCAGGGCGCGCATTTCCGCTTTGTCTGCCATCTGGCGCAGATGCTCAATGCGCGAAACTTCCATTTGGGTGGAGATAATTTGCGACAGGCCAACCGCCATCACTTTCAGCGTATTGGTGATCTGATGGGCGTGGCAGTAATAAATTTTCAGCGCGCCGGTCACTTCACCTTTCTCCCACAGCGGGATCACCAATTGCGAGTGGATCTGCGGCGTGGCCGGGTTTTCCAGATTGTTTTTGATAATGATTTTGCCGTGCCGGATGCTTTCACGGGTCACGCGACTCAGGCCTTCGCGGCCAATCGGATAGGCTTCTTCACCCACCCCGACATAGGCCAGCACCTGATGGGTATCGGTGATGGCTACCGCATCGGCCTGAATGTCCTGGCGAATAATGTCGCAGATGGTGGCCAGCGTTTCACTGTTGATATTGCGAAAGTAAGGCAGCGTTTTACGGGCAATATCCAGCGCCAGCTTGGCCTGACGGGCCGCGATCACTTCTTTTTCGTCTTCCACGCTCTGCACCAGCAGCACGATCAGGCCAATACATACCGTACCGAGGATCATCGGCAGGGCAATTTTGGAGACGATATCCAGCCCCAGCTCAGTCGGCTTGGCCCACAGGACGATCAGCAGCATGGTCAGGCATTCGCACAGCATGCCGCCGATGATCCCGGCACGCCAGCGCTGCTCTTTCTTCACCTTCAGGTTGATATACCCGGCACCGATCCCGGCAATGATACTGGTGATCAGACAGGGAACCGAGGTAATGCCATCGATATCTATCAGGTAGCGATGCACCCCGGCAATGATGCCGGTAATGATCCCCACCCAGGGGCCGAACAGAATGCCGCCGGCCATGATGGCGATCACCCGTACGTTGACCAGTGAACCTTCAACGTTAACGCCGGAATAGGTGCTGAACAGGGCAAACAGCGAGAAGATGGCGGTGACCATGGCCAACTCCAGCGGCGTATGGTCTTCTTTTTGCAGCAGCTGGCGGAACAACCGGGTGCGGGTGAGGAAAAACAGACAGATCAACATCAACGCGGCGCGATCAAATACCGCTAACAGCATTTCAAAAAAGGGGTGCACGGCGGGCTCTCGCTGCGGCGGAAAGATACCGGGAGTATATCACAGCGAGTTAACCCCGTGACGGCCAGGCGGCGCGCCACGGGGCTACGTATTATTGAATGCCCAACTGTTCCTTGCCGAGCGGGGTCAGCAGGTCAACCGTGGCCCGGCCGATGAAGTCCACTTCGAAATCATCAGGGGCGAAATCCGGCGGTGTTTTGCCAGCGATAAAGCTCGGCAGCTGACGTTGCAGGTAAGCATCGTTTTTCTCGCAGCCCGGCGCGGCAGCGATGTACATGACGTTGCTGTCGAATTCGCCGTTATGCTCATTTTCCACCGCGTGGATCACGTCGCAATGCCAGAAAACCGTGTCGCCCGGCTCTAAATCGGGAATAGGGGAAATCCCACTGATTAAAAGGGGATGCCATTTTTCGGAGATCGAAAGTGCCCGACCCGGCGCGGCATCGCACAGGTCATCATCGGCGACGTCATCCTGCAGCGCACGCAGCAGCACATAGGCCATGGCGTTGGCCACCGGCACCAGGTTCAGCGTGCCGGCATTGGTGCGCTGCGGCGTCAGCGCCGTCCAGCCCTGGAAGGTACGGAACATCGAGCAAACCGCCGGTGAAGCGATTTCACGCACTTCAGTGCGGCCGTCGGCGGCGAACGGATCATAATCCTGCCAGTTGCCGGAGAACACGTGGCGATAGACATAGCGGAAGTTCTCATCCAGCCAGCGCTCAATGGTGCCGCTGTCTACGTGTGGCGACAGGCCCAGCGAAGAGGAGTTCGGCGGACGGCGACGGGTGCGGTCGGCATAGGTGGCGACGCGCGTCGGGTCAAAATGCTGTTTGCCGTTGCTTTCGGTTTCCCACAGGCTGTTAAGAAATACCTGTACCGCGTGCATTCTGGCGTCCTGGCGGGCTTCCACCTGCGGTTTTGACCAGTAAATGCCGTAGATTTGTGGTTTGCTGGCGGCCAGCTTGCCGAAGTAATTGTCTTCGGCGGCCCCTTTCAGACGTTCGACGAAGTTGTTGCGGTCAAGATAGTCGCCGATCTCCCGGTTCCAGGCATCAGCCTTGGCGCGGGGGAACACGCCACGGATGGCGCAGGCACCGCGCTGTTTGATCAGCGCTTTCTGCTGCTCGCTGACGCGCTGCTGCAGAATATCTTCGGCATCGACCTGCGGCACCGGATTTTGACCGGCGGCCAGCTCCTGGCGGATTCGTTCGACCTGCTGACGGATGTTGTCTTCCAGCGCCAGGAAGGTCTCTCGGTAATTCGGTAATGCCTGGCGCAGTTGTTGTTTGACGGTTTTAATTGCACCTGGAATATCGTCAATCTGTAAGGAAGCCATGGTGTTCTCCTCGCGCTGCGGATGGGCAACGACGGACGGTTGTAGGGGACCGGGTTAGGCGTTATGGTTTTGTTGTTTTGACGTTAATGATTATCTGGATTTAATAGAGGAAAATAAAGGGATATCTTTCATTCGTAACTTCCTCATTTTCGTTTTTCGGAAATTCCCGTTTTTAGGAGACAGAAGCAATGAAGTTGGTCACTGAGCGTTTGACCCTGGAGTCGTTGACAGCCGACGACTGGCCGCTGTTTTTAAGCCTGTATCAGGATCCTGATGTGATCCGTTACATCTCCGACCCGTACAGCGAGGAGGGTATTCTCAGTCGTTTCGAGGCCCGTCTGCCAACCTGGGACAAGCATTTGGATCAATGGCTGTGCCTGGTGTTGCGCGAGAAAGAAAGCGGAGCAGTGGCTGGCATGACCGGTTTTCGTCCGATGTGGCAGCCTCATCAACAGGCGGAAGTGGGTTACGCCTTGCTGCCGTCCGCGCAAGGTAAGGGCTATGGCAAGGAATCACTGCGTGCAGTGCTGGACTTTGGCTTTAACGCCTGCGGTTTCCATAAGCTGACCGCTACGGTGACGGCTGGCAATATCGCTTCGCGTCGGCTGCTGGAGTCCTGTGGTTTTCTGCTGGAAGGTACGCTGCGCGATAACTATCGGCTGGCGGGGCAGTGGCGTGATGACTGGCAGTTCGGGCTCTTGGCGAGGGAATTTAAGGCCGGGGAATAAAAAAGTTATCCTGGCTATCGACAAGCCTGCCGAGGCTGGGATATGTTCAATATCCGGTCAATCTTTAGGTTGGCCAGCGTCGCTCGGATGGTCCGGGCGCTAACGTTTCCTCGAGGTATCTATGGCTGATAAAAGTCCGCAACGCCGTTTCACGCGTATTGAACGTCTTCCCCCTTACGTATTCAACATCACCGCCGAACTCAAGATGGCTGCGCGCCGTCGCGGTGAGGATATTATCGATTTCAGCATGGGTAACCCCGACGGGCCAACCCCGCCGCACATTGTGGAAAAGCTTTGTACCGTTGCCCAACGCGACGATACCCATGGCTACTCCACTTCGCGGGGGATCCCGCGTTTGCGCCGTGCTATTTCACGCTGGTATGCCGATCGCTACCAGGTGGAGATCGATCCTGAAAGCGAAGCCATTGTTACCATAGGTTCAAAAGAAGGGCTGGCACACCTGATGCTGGCGACGCTCGACCACGGTGATACCGTGTTGGTACCGAATCCGAGTTACCCGATCCACATTTACGGTGCGGTGATTGCCGGTGCTCAGGTGCGTTCGGTACCGCTGGTCGAAGGAGTGGATTTCTTTGGTGAGCTGGAGCGCGCCATTCGTGAAACCATTCCACGCCCGAAAATGATGATCCTCGGCTTCCCGTCAAACCCGACCGCCCAGTGCGTAGAGCTGGACTTCTTTGAACGCGTGGTCGCGCTGGCCAAACAGTACGACGTGCTGGTAGTTCACGATCTGGCCTATGCCGATATCGTCTATGACGGCTGGAAGGCGCCGTCGATTATGCAGGTACCCGGCGCCAAGGATATCGCGGTGGAGTTTTTCACCCTGTCGAAAAGCTACAATATGGCGGGCTGGCGTATCGGCTTTATGGTCGGTAACCCGGAGCTGGTCAACGCGCTGGCACGGATTAAGAGTTATCACGATTACGGTACTTTCACCCCGTTGCAGGTGGCTGCCATCGCCGCGTTGGAAGGCGATCAGCAATGCGTGCGGGATATTGCGGAACAGTACCGTCAGCGCCGCAATGTCCTGGTGAAAGGGCTGCATGAAGCGGGCTGGATGGTGGAAAACCCGAAAGCGGCGATGTACGTCTGGGCCAAAATTCCCGAGCCTTATGCGCATCTCGGTTCGCTGGAGTTTGCCAAACGTCTGTTGGCGGAAGCCAAGGTGTGCGTATCGCCAGGCATCGGCTTTGGTGACTATGGTGATACCCACGTGCGTTTCGCGCTGATAGAAAATCAGGATCGCATCCGTCAGGCGGTGCGCGGCATCAAAGCCATGTTCCGGGCTGATGGGTTGCTCAAACCGAGCACCACCAAATAATCGCTTCAGGCCGGCGCATTCGCACCGGCCTTTTTTCTCGCCGCTAAGGTTTTCTTCATCATTTACCCACTATGATCCAATAAGATTTTCTTTATTTATCAGGATGAGTGTATGGGTAACCGCTATGCAAAATCACAAATTGTGCTGCACTGGCTGACGCTACTGATGGTGATCCTCACCTATGCGGCGATGCTGTTAAAGGATTCGGTGCCAGATGACCTGGCATCGCTGGTAAAAAATCTGCATTTTAATTTTGGCCTTGCGGTCTTTTTGCTGATGTTCATCCGGCTGGGGTTACGTCGGCGACATGGCACGCCGGCCACCACACCGCCGCTTGAAGAATGGCAGGAATGGGGCGCCAAAATTTTCCACTGGTTGCTGTATCTGTTGTTCCTGGCTTTACCAGTGCTGGGGGTGTTGACGCTGGCTTACGGCGGGAAGGAGTGGGTGCTACTGGGGTGGCAGGTACCGCAGTGGATAACACCGGATCCGGTGATGCGGCGTCTGATCAAAACGACTCACGAAACGCTGGCCAACGTTGGCTATTTTATCATTGGCGCACATACGCTGGCGGCGCTCTACCATCATTATCTGCGCAAGGATGACACCTTACGCCGCATGATGCCGGGGAAATAGCCCCCTTCAGAAACAACAAAGGGGCGCTATGCGCCCCTTTATCTATATTCCCGATCTTTATTCCCGGTTATGCCTTGGTTATGCAACCATCAGCATAAAGGTGCCAATCCATGTAACCAACATGAATGAAACGCCAAATACGAAATATTTCACTGAACAACTCCCGTCTGGAGTCCCTCGCAAGCCAATGATCCCGATTGTTGTGCTGAGTATTTTGTGGGTAGTCGGTGGCGGAGAGGCGGATCCTTCAATAGGAAGAACAACGTCCTTGACCACAGATTACCCGGTTGTCGTGCTTCAAAGTCCGTGAGGTAAAACATGAACCACGACAGGATCGGCGTTAATGTACTCCCAATATCAGCCTGATTACAATACTGTGTTTTTGATCACACTTTTTGACGGTTTATTAACCAGCGCTGACTGTTTTTTAACGATTTTTATTTCGCTTTTTATTGAGTAAAAATAGAAATAGCCCGCTTCAGCGGGCTTTATTATTATGTTTGCTGTGATGTTATGAAAGGGATCAGGCGACGGCGCTGGCGCCGGTCAGCAGGATGGCCCAGAAGACAAGGCAAGACAGCAGAATTACGGCCCAGATATTGCGGCGACTCCACTCCATTTTTAGCCTTCACTTTTTGCTCTAGATGATTCGGTAATGAACACATCGGCGAACAATGGAGAAAATTTAGCCCCCGAGAAAAATATTTTTATTATTGCTGGCGGATCTCTGCTACCGAGGTTTGTACCTCATACCCCAACAGGTAAAGAGCCTGCTCCAACGCTTCTACCTTGGAGGCATAGGCCACATCCAACAGGCGGTCCATTTGGCCGGCGTTAAAGCCCAGTTTGCGCGCCAGGCTGGCTTTCGAAGTGGTACTGGCCAGCATAATGTTATGCAACTCGAGCTTGAGTTTAACCAGCACCGGCAGGTGGATCGCCAGCTCATCAGGCAGGGCACGAGAAGGGGCAGGTACCGGGCGGCCTTCTTCCATTTCCAGCGCGATGGCAATCAGCAGGCTTTCCTGTGCTTCCAGCTCGATGTCCTCGCGTTTATAGCAGGCGGCCTGCTGCTGAGGAAAATCACGAAACTGAATCTGCCAGGCGTCGCTTTCGTTATCAAAGGCGTAGTGGGCGGGATAGTGGCAAGACATGGTATTTCCTGTTTGGGCCGGAAGTGGTGCGGCATTGTGACCGCTTGGCCCGCAGATAGCCAGTGTTGCACCGGGTGAGATGATAGTTGTTCTCATTGGCCTCAGGTATGGGTTGCCGTTGGAGCAGTTACTTACCCTAAGTCATTCTTTGTTTCTGTGCTTCTCATCACGTTTTTTAGAGTTTTGGCTTGTGGCGGTGTGATCGGCGACATAATCCAGTTTGTTCGTACCTGACAATGGATTAACATAACCCACACTTATCACTGGCCTGGCTTATATGGATATCCGATGCGTCATTTAGTTGTTCTTCTCCCTCTGCTTACCTTACTCACTGCCTGTAGCAGCGGGCCGAAGTCGACCCCAGCCACGCCTCAGGACAACACCGTGAAAGGCGGTTTTCTGCTGACACCAGCGCATTCCGGCCAGCCGCTGGGGGGCGATTTTGCCAATAACCCGAACACCGCTCGTTTTATCGATAAAATGGTGCAGGAACACGGTTTCGATCGCCAGCAGTTGCATGACGTGCTGGCCCAGGCCAGGCGGTTAGACTCTGTACTGCGGCTGATGGATCGTCAGGCGCCGACGCCAACTACCCAGGCACCGTCCGGCCCTAATGGTTCCTGGCTGCGTTACCGCAATAAGTTTATTACGCCGGATAACGTGCAAAACGGCGTGCAGTTCTGGAATCAGTATCAGGACGCGCTGCAGCGTGCTTATCAGGTCTACGGTGTGCCGCCAGAGATTATTGTCGGCATTATCGGCGTTGAAACCCGGTGGGGCCGCGTAATGGGTAAAACCCGCATTATCGATGCGCTGTCTACCCTGGCGTTCGACTATCCGCGCCGTGCCGATTACTTTGCCGGCGAGTTGGAAACCTTCCTGTTGATGTCACGTACCGAAGGGGATGATCCGCTGGAGCTGCGTGGTTCCTTTGCCGGCGCTATGGGTTACGGTCAGTTTATGCCTTCCTCGTTCAAGAGTTACGCAGTTGACTTCAACGGTGACGGCCACGTAAACCTGTGGGATCCGGTGGATGCCATCGGCAGCGTTGCCAACTACTTTAAAGCACATGGCTGGACCAGGGGTGAACCTGTGGCCGTGCCGGCCAGCGGCCAGGCACCGGGACTGGAAAATGGCTTTAAAACCCGCTATTCGGTTGCCAGCTTGTCGGAAGCTGGGCTGACGCCGCAAGGGTCGCTTGGTGGTAATCAGGAAGCCAGCCTGCTGCGCCTGGATATGGGGACCAGCTACCAGTATTGGTACGGTTTACCCAACTTCTACACCATTACCCGCTACAACCACAGTACCCATTATGCGATGGCAGTGTGGCAGTTGGGTGAAGCGGTGGGGCGTTCGGCCCGCGGCGGATTCTGATGTCGTGTTATTAATGGAAAAGGCCGCAGAAGCGGCCTTTTTTACGTCGCTAACGATTAGAAATCGTAACGCAGACGCACCAGCGTCATATCGCCCAGGTTGTCGGTGCTTGACGTCAACACGTGTTCCACATCGACGCGGAAACCGTAATCAAACTGCACGGTCACACCCAGGCCGTTATCAATACGCTGATAGTCACGGCCACTGACGTACTGCAAGCGGTCGCCCATAAAGTACGGCATCACGGATTTCACCGCATATTGCCCTACCGGCACGGTGTAACCGGCCAGATATTCAATACCCCAGGCGTCACCGGCGAAGTAGTCGTTAACGTTGGCTTTTTTGGTGGTCAGGAAGTTGTTGTACCAGCCGCCGCCGAAGGTCAGCGTCCAGTTATCCGGTTTCCAACTCAGCGCGGTACCCAGGATGTTCTGGTCATAATCTTTCGTAGCCTGGGTAGCAGGGTCACGCATCTCGGCGCGGGTATAGTTCCACGCGGTGCCCCAGGTCAGGTCCGGCGTCAGGTGGTAATCCATACCTAATGAACCGCCGCCCTCGCGCTTGTAGCGCAGGCCATTCCCCGGCAGGTATTCGTTATCGCTGAACAGGTAAGAGGCATACACATCCGCATCGCCGAAGGTATTTTTGTACTTCAGCATTTTACGTGAACGGTAAGAACCGTCGTAATCCCCGTTGATGCCGTTGCCCGGAGCCTGGGCCAGCATGTCGTAATCCCAGATATCGGTTTTGGCGCCCACCACGTCGTAGTACACGCTGTTTTGTTGGCCAAAGGTCAATTGTCCCCAGGTTTTGCTTTTCAAACCGGTGTACAGCATGCGGCGGCTGGTGTTGTTGGCGCCCTCTGCATAGTGGTTATCCCAGTTGAACAGCGCCGGGATATTCACCCCCAGCTCGTAGTAGCTGATCCAGCTAATGTCGTCGAACAGGTAGTAGTCGGCGGCGAAGCGGAAGCGGGTGCCGCCGTCAAAACCGTTACGTTTGTAAGAGCCTTTATCACCATCGCCGGTCATATTGTTGAACTGCGGACGGATGCTGCCGCCGACGGTAAAATTAAGACGGCTCAGCGGGTCGCCCGCCTGTGGATCCTGCTTAAGCAGGGTGATTTCAGCCTGAGCGGCGAAAGAAGCACTGCCAACTACCAATCCCAGAGCAATTGCCTGGGTTAATGCGCGCAATTTGTATGTCATTTTTTATCCCTGTGTGTACTTGCCGACCTCACTGAACCTTCTGGCATCAGTGATTTGCTCAGGAAATTTTCTGAGCGTTTTCATTGCTTCTAGCGTGGGTAAAGCGAAACGCATATGTAACACAATGTGCGTCACAAAAAGTTACTTTTCCTGCTAATTATTGGTTTTTCTTGTAACTTTCAGCAGGGGAGTGCCGCGGTGCCGCCAGGCGGTGGAAAAAACTTAACTTAAAGGCGCAGCAATGACGATCATGCTCGGATGAATTCAGCTAACACGAAGGTTTATATTTTTCACTTGTCAGTGAAGGGTATATATCGTGTAATTTCATCGCGCAGAAAAATATTTAAATAAACGGATATGACGTCATTGGCTATGGTGATATCTGCAAAATGGATAAGGCTAATAAGAGGCACGGAGATTGCTATGAAAAAGTGTTTAATGTTGATTGTCGGTCTTTTGCCATTATCCTTGATGGCGGCTGAGTCGCATGTTTGTCATTCACAAGCTTATGATTATGCAAGTATTGGCAAGCTTAGACTGAGTGATGACACCCTCTTTACCTGCCGTGATATTGGGCGCGTCACCATCCCTGAGTTGGCCAAGCGCGGCTGGAAGGTGACCCATGTAGCACAACAAACGGAATATACCGGTGAAGTCGACAGTGATAATGAAGTCATCAAGATGTATCAGGAAATAGTGGTTTATAAAAACTAATCTTTATATTTCTCTCGGATTTCCCCATCACCAATTTTATTTTTCGGTGAGGGAAAAGTGTATTTTTATTTAAGCGATTTGCGGGAGGCGTGATGAGTGCCAGAAGCAACATAGATAGCAGAGCTGCCGCCGCGATGATGATGATATGCGCCATTTGGGGGCTGCAGCAGGTGGCGATCAAGGCCGCCGAACCGGACATTTCTGCGGTACTGCAAATCGCCATTCGATCGGGCATTGCCGCTTTGGCGGTTTACCTCCTGGCGCGTTACCGCCGCGAAAAGTTCGTATTTGATCGCCCCACGCTGTTGGCTGGTCTGTGCGTAGGTTGTTTATTCGCATTGGAATTCTTTTTCGTTTCCGAAGGGTTGCGCTATACCAGCGCATCGCATATGGCAGTCTTTTTGTATACTGCCCCCTTATTTTCCGCCATCGGGCTGCATTTTGTTATCCGGCATGAGCGATTGTCGTTGATACAGTGGATCGGTATTACCATCGCCTTTGGCGGCGTGGTGCTCGCCATCTCCGGCATGAGTGACAGTTCGGGCGCAGAGAACCCGTTGCGTGGCGATATTTACGGGCTGTTGGCGGGAATGTCATGGGGCGGCTCGACCATTGTCATTCGTACTACCGGGTTGGCAAACTGCTCATCAAAACAAACATTATTGTTTCAGCTCTCGGGAGCCTGCATTTTGCTATCTCTGCTGGCGATAACTACGGAGAGCGTTCATTTCAACCTGACTACAGTGGCCTGGACCAGCCTGATATTCCAAACGCTGGTGGTTTCTTTTATCAGCTATTTAATCTGGTTTTCTCTGCTGCGCAACTATCAGGCGTCCTCGTTGGGCATTTTGACCTTTATGACGCCCATTTTTGGTATTTTAGCCGGCGTGGTGATATTGGGTGAACCGTTGCAGATTGAGTTTATATTGGGTTCTATCCTGATCGTTTTAGGCTTGATTGTCGTGAGTTGTTCTTATTTGTTTTATCTCAATAGAGGGATTGTACCTAAAATATAAATTATGGATGTAGATGTTAATACCTATCAAATAATCTGTGAAAGTCAATTTACCCTTACCATGCAAATATCGAAATATGCCTGGGGTTATCCCTTGATTACACTCAGTGATAATGGCGATTTTTTCGTGGTGAAAAGTACCCAGCGTGGGCGGTTATCTAACCAGACGCCGGTTGAGATAATAAAATTCGCTAATCACGCTACGGTAGTGTGGGATAACAGCCGCAAACATATTTATTATTCCAAAGATGGACAGTTGTACAGCTGCGCCCTTGAATTTTCTTATAGCCCAAAGAAGTGGTAATCATTTTTAAACAACCAGCCCAAGCCTCTGGCTATCAGACCAGAGGCTCTATTTTCATCATCCACTGCTTGAATGCGATAATCTTTGGCCACTGACGTTCGGATATGGTCGAAACAAAATAACAGTGTTCGCAGGGCAAAATCATATCGGTAAAGGGGATAATCAGCTCGCCGCTTTTGATCCAGTCTTGCACCAGATTGAGTCGGCCCATGGCGACGCCAAGATGCTGGGTCGCCGCCAGCACCGCCAAATCAGAGCGATCGAACTCCATGCTTTTGCTGTCGGTATCCAGCCCTAAATCAAAATGTTGTGCCCAGGTCAGCCATTCGTCTTCACCCGAGTTATACCGGTCATGCAACAGGGTGCAGTGCGTCAGGTTTTCAGGGGCATTGTAGAGATCATGCGTTTTGGCGTATTGCGCAGTGCAGATAGGCACCATGGACTCCGACATAAAGGTTTCGTCCAGCTGCTTGCCTGACGGCAGACGGCCAAAGTACAGCGCCAAATCAACGCCCCGGTTGGCCAGATTGATATTTTCCTGCCCGGTGAGAATGTTCAAATGAATGGTGGGATATTGAGCAATAAACTCGCCGATGCGCGGAATCAACAAGCATTGGACGATGGAGGGGTGGGAATAAATAGTCAGGGTGCCCGTCAGCTCACGGTTTTTAATATCAAGAATTTCCTGCGTCAGGGCCTCGAAGGAGTTGCTTAACGACCATTGCATCCGCTCACCTTCCGGCGTGAGCGTAATTCTGCGGTGAAAACGCTGGAATAAAAGAAACCCCAACTCTTTTTCAAGTAGATTAATTCTGTGGCTTACGGCGCTGGGAGTAATTGACAGTTCATCTGCCGCCAATGAAAAAGATAGATGACGGGCGACGCATTCAAAGGTATGCAATCGTGAAAATTGATAGCTGGTCAGCGGGTTGGCCCGTTGAGAATGCTTTTTGCTGGGGAACATGCTATTACTCCATTCGCGAGGTGGAGCAATAATAACATTTTAGTTAATGAAACTAAAACGCGATTTATTCTTAAGTGGCCGGGGTAATATTTTTTATTGAGGTAGGGCAATGGTTGCAACCCATTGCCCTAAAATAATATGCCGTGATATACGGCAGGAGTGTGATAGCAATACGTTCTTTTTCTTTACCACATCAAATCATCAGGAACAACAAAGTCGGCATAAGGATCTTCTTCGTCTTGTGCCTCCTGGCTAAGAGCCGCATTTAACACAATACTGCTCGCATCTCGTTGCGCAATTTTATCGGCGACGACCGCAGGTATAATAGCGTATTCGTTATCAACCCCATTATCCGCAAGCAGACGCGCAATGGCGAGGCGGCCATTAATTAACTGAGTCTGAGTGGTTTTATCGACATTGATATTTTTAATTAAATTGTTGTCTGTGAAGTTATAGCTGATACTTCCCTTTGAAATAACGATCCTGTTCATTTCAATGAGCTGTTTTACCTGAGCTTTATATTCTTTAGACAAAGCTGCTTGCTTTTGTTGCTCACTCAGTTGCTTATCACGTTCGATTTGTGCCTTTTTATTGACCTCGACCGCCTCTCTGGCCTCACGAGCCTGAACGCGCGATTTCTTAGCGGTTTTTTGCACTTTCGCCAGTTTCTTACTGTTGACCAATCCGGCTTTAAGCATCTGCTCTTGTAATGTTAGTTTTGTCATGTTCGTTTCTAAAATCGAGTAAATAGTATCTGCGATTATACCTTTAATCCTGGAAGCTGTGCCAGATTGTGGGCAGTGCTCACGCATTGTGCTGATAACAAGGGAAGTCTTTAGGTGACGAAAATGGCTTGATGCCTTGTATGACGTGGTTTTCGCGGATTTTGATAGCGGTGAGTCGATAGGCTTATGGTGTCCCCGACTGGAATCGAACCAGTAACTAGCCCTTAGGAGGGGCTTGTTATATCCGTTTAACTACGGGGACGCTGCGGGCTGGCAACCTGAGGCTGCCGGGGCAGTATACCTTTTTTTACCCGCAGAATAAGCGCTTAGCGGTGCGTTTGCTCATTCCCTCGCCAATATGCGCTGATTTTCGCGTGCGCGCTGACCGCGATCACGGTTTTCTCGCCCTGGCGGTCTGTTTTTCTGCCTCCAGCCGCGCCGCTTTGTTTTTATCGCTCATATCATTGCGGATCTGCGCATGGCTGATTAACGCAAAGATAAAGGTGCCGCCGATAATGTTGCCGGCCAGCGTTGGAATGGCGAACGGATAGAAAAAATCTTGCCAGGGGATCACACCGCTAAACACCAGATAAAGGATCTCTACCGATCCGACCACGATATGGGTCAGGTCACAGATCGCCACCAGATAGGTCATCAGGACGATCACCCAAATCTTGGCGGCCCCGGCGGAAGGGAACATCCACACCATGGTGGCGATGATCCAGCCGGCCAAAATACCGTTGGCGAACATTTCTGACGGTGAGTTTTGCATCACTTCTTCCGACAGGCTAACGAAGGCACTGCGAGTGTTTTCATCAAAAATCGGCATGTGAATAAACGCCAGCGACACCAGCCCGGTGCCAATCAGGTTGCCCAGCAGCACCACACCCCACAGGCGAAACAGGATGATAAAATTTCTCGGCGTCGGTTTGTGCATAATAGGTAACACGGCGGTCACGGTGTTTTCGGTAAACAGCTGCTGGCGGGCCATAATCACGATGATAAAGCCAAAGGTGTAGCCAATATTCTCGATAAAAAAGCGGCTGGGCTCGTCCGGCAAACGGGCGTGAAAAATCCCCTTGGCCATCAGTGAGGCCCCCATCGACAGCCCGGCGGCCACCGCTGACCACAGCAATGCCAGCCAGTCACGCTCCAGCTCTTTCTCACCCTCCATGCGGATCTGCTCATGCACCGCCGCTGCGCGTGAGGGCAGGTTCTGTTCCTTTACCTCGATTTCGCTCTTGCCCTGTTCATGCTCTTTACTCTCCACCTGCAGATGTTCATCGGTATCCGTCTTCGGGCGCTGTTGTGAGTCGCTCATGATCTGCTTTCTCCTTAAACTGCTGCCGGGGTCACGGATTAAGCATAGCTGGCCCACCGGCAGGCCGAAAGCCAGGTCGCAAATTGCAGAAAAAAGTAACAAGAGTTTAACGTCGCCGTTTTTTTCTGCGCATTATTGATCTGGGGCGCAATATTACCCCTATTGGAGTAGCTGAGTGGCCTGCGGCGGGCTACGTGCCGCAGATGGCTTATGCTATGATCGCTATCCCAAAGAAAAATATGAGTTCTCCCGATGCTGGAAGCTAAAAATCTGAGTTGCGTCCGCGACGAACGCACCCTGTTTAGCGGGTTAAGCTTTACGGTGAAACCGGGCGATATTATTCAGGTGGAAGGGCCGAATGGCGCGGGTAAAACCAGCTTGCTGCGCATTTTGGCCGGTCTGGCGCGGCCGGAGGGCGGTGAAGTCAGTTGGCATGGGCAAAATACGTTGCGCCATCGTGAACGTTACCATCAGGATTTGTTGTTCCTTGGCCATCAGCCGGGGATTAAAACCATGTTAACGCCCTTTGAAAACCTGCAGTTTTATCAGGCGGTGAGTAGCGTTCCCGGTCGTCAGGCCATTTGGCAGGCACTGGAGCAGGTAGGGTTAGTGGGCTATGAGGATTTACCGGTGGCGCAGCTTTCCGCCGGGCAGCAACGCCGGGTAGCTTTGGCGCGTTTGTGGCTCAGCGACAGCCCATTGTGGATCCTGGATGAGCCGCTGACGGCCATCGACAAGCAGGGCGTGGCTGAATTAATTAGCCTTTTTGAGCAACATGCGCAGCAGGGCGGCATGGTATTGTTGACCACCCATCAGGATTTGGCCGGCGTAACGCAGGCGGTAGGTAAAATCAGCCTGACGGAAAACCGCATGGAGACTCTTTGATGTTTTTGACCGTATTGCGCCGCGAGCTGAAGATTGCCTTTCGCAAAGGGTCGGAAATCGTTAATCCGCTGTGGTTTTTCCTGATCGTTATCACGCTGTTTCCGTTAGGTATTGGGCCGGAGCCGCAGTTACTGGCGCGTATTTCGCCGGGGATTATTTGGGTCGCGGCGCTGCTGGCGGCGTTGTTGTCGCTGGAGCGTTTGTTTCGCGATGACTTTCTTGATGGTTCGCTGGAGCAACTGCTGTTGCTGCCGACGCCGCTGCCAATGACGGTGTTAGGCAAAGTGTGTGCTCACTGGGTGGTAACAGGCCTACCCCTGTTAATCCTGTCACCGCTGGTGGCATTGCTACTGTCGTTGGATATCAATACCTGGCTGGCGGTGGCGTTTACGCTGCTGCTGGGTACGCCGACGCTGAGTCTGATCGGCGCTATCGGCGTGGCGCTGACCGTTGGGCTGCGCAAGGGCGGCGTGCTGCTTAGTCTGTTGGTGCTGCCGTTGTATATCCCGGTGTTGATATTTTCCACCGCCGCCATCGATGCCGCCTCTATGGGGATGCCAATAGAGGGGTATCTGGCGATCCTGGGCGCCATGCTGGCGGGCAGTATCACGCTGGCACCCTTCGCTACCGCAGCAGCGCTGCGTGTGAGCGTGCACTAGCTAACGTATTGAAATGCGGGTTAACGCCATCAAGAGCGTGTTGCACCGCACCAGTAATTTTCGTCGCCTTGGTCAACAGGGCGGCCACCGTATAAATTTACCGTGAGCAATGACGACAATGTGGAAATGGTTACATCAGTTTGCCCAGCCTGAACGGCTGTATCGTGTCTGTGGCCGCTTTATCCCCTGGCTGGGGCTGGCCGGAACAGCCTGCCTGCTGCTGGGCTGGGTATGGGGCTTTGGTTTTGCGCCCAAGGATTATCAGCAGGGCGACAGCTTCCGCATCATGTATATCCATGTCCCGGCTGCCATGTGGTCGATGGGGATCTATGGCTCCATGGCGGTAGCGGCGTTTATCGGCCTGGTGTGGCAGATGAAAATGTCCGATACGGTGGTCGCGGCGATGGCGCCGGTCGGCGCGGTATTTACCTTTATTGCCCTGGTCACCGGTTCTGCCTGGGGCAAGCCGATGTGGGGCACCTGGTGGGTGTGGGACGCACGCCTGACCTCTGAGCTGGTGTTGCTGTTTTTGTATATCGGCATTATCGCGTTGTACAACGCCTTTGAGGATCGCCGTCTGGCGGGCCGGGCCGCCGGTATTCTGGTGCTGGTGGGGGTGGTAAACATCCCGATTATTCATTTCTCGGTCGAATGGTGGAACACCTTGCACCAGGGGTCGACCAATATGCAACAGAGCATCGCACCCAGCATGCGCACCCCGCTGCGCTGGGCGATCCTCGGCTACCTGCTGTTCTTCATTACTCTTACTTTGATGCGCCTGCGCAATTTGATTTTGTCTCAGGAAAGTCAGCGTCCGTGGGTCGCCGGGCTGGTCAATAAGGAGCGCCAACCATGAATGCCGCATTTACTTCCTGGCAGGCGTTTTTCGCCATGGGGGGCTACGCCTTCTATGTCTGGCTGGCGGTGGCCGTTACGCTGCTCTCGCTGCTGGGCCTGGTGGCGCATACTTTCTGGCAGCGCCGACAATTGCTCGATGAGATCGGTCGCCGTCAGGCGCGCGAACGGCGCATTCGTCAATCGCAGCAGTCGAAACAAAAATCCGCCAACCCGCGGGAGAAATCATTGTGAATCCACGTCGTAAAAGTCGCCTGTATCTGGCGATCGTAGTGCTGATCGGCGTTGCGCTTACCGCTACCCTGATGCTGTATGCGCTGCGTTCCAACATCGATCTGTTTTATACCCCGAGCGAAATTCTGCAGGGCAAGGGCGAAAATCATGAAAAGCCGGAAGTGGGCCAACGCCTGCGAATCGGCGGCATGGTGATGCCGGGTTCGGTAAAACGCGATCAGAAAACGCTGCAGGTCAGCTTCAAGGTTTACGATGCACGCGGTGCGATCGACGTCACCTACACCGGTATTTTGCCGGACTTGTTCCGTGAGGGGCAGGGCGTAGTGGCGCAGGGCGTATTGGGCGAAGGGAACGTGGTCAATGCGCGTGAAGTGCTGGCGAAACACGATGAAAAATACACTCCGCCGGAGGTGGCCGACGCGATGAAAGAAAACCATAAGGGGCCGGCTTCGGCTTACACCCCCCCGCAGAACGAGGGCGCTAAATCATGATGCCGGAAACGGGAAGTTTTCTGCTGTGTCTGGCGCTGGCGATTTCGCTGCTGCTGAGCATTTACCCGCAGTGGGGCGCAGCGCGTCAGGATCGCCGCATGATGGCGGTGGCACGTCCACTGACCTACGGCATGTTTGCCGCTATCGCGCTGGCATTCATCTGCCTGGTGTACGCCTTTGTCGCCAATGATTTTACCGTGGCTTATGTAGCCGCCAACTCCAACACGCAACTGCCGGTGTATTACCGCATCGCCGCCACCTGGGGCGCCCATGAAGGGTCACTGTTGCTGTGGGTGTTGCTACTCAGCTGTTGGTCACTGGCGGTGGCGTTGTGCAGCCGTGCGATGCCGCAAGACGCGGTGGCGCGCGTGCTGTCAGTGATGGGCATGATTACCGCAGGTTTCCTGCTGTTTATTATCATGACTTCCAACCCGTTCACCCGCACCTTGCCGAATTTCCCGATCGACGGCAGTGACCTCAACCCGCTGCTGCAGGATATCGGCCTGATTTTCCATCCGCCGTTGCTGTACATGGGCTATGTCGGCTTCTCGGTGGCCTTTGCTTTCGCTATTGCCTCACTGATGGCCGGTCGGCTGGATACCGCCTGGGCACGCTGGTCGCGTCCCTGGACCACGGCGGCCTGGGTGTTCCTCACCATGGGTATCGTACTGGGCTCTGCCTGGGCTTATTACGAACTGGGCTGGGGCGGCTGGTGGTTCTGGGATCCGGTCGAGAACGCTTCATTTATGCCGTGGCTGGCCGGTACGGCGCTGATGCACTCGCTGGCGGTGACCGAAAAACGCGGGACCTTCAAGGCCTGGACGGTGCTGCTGGCGATTACCGCCTTCTCGCTGTGCTTGTTGGGCACCTTCCTGGTGCGTTCCGGCGTGCTGGTGTCGGTGCACTCCTTTGCCTCCGATCCGGCGCGCGGCATGTTTATCCTCGCCTATCTGGTGATTGTGATCGGCGGTTCCTTGCTGCTGTACGCGGTCAAAGGCGGCCAGGTGCGCAGCCGGGTGCAGCATGAAACCTTCTCGCGTGAAACCTTCCTGTTGGGCAACAACGTGCTGTTGATTGCCGCGATGCTGGTGGTGTTACTGGGTACGCTGTTGCCGCTGGTGCATAAACAGCTTGGCCTGGGCAGTATTTCTATCGGCGAACCGTTCTTCAATACCATGTTTACCTGGCTGATGGCGCCGATGGCGTTGCTGATGGGCATCGGCCCATTGGTGCGCTGGCGCCGTGATGAACCGACCAAGCTGTGGCGTCGCCTGAGCGTGGCGCTGGTGATTACACTGGTGCTGTCTATCCTGCTGCCGTGGCTGCTGCAAGACAGCATTGCCGGTATGACGGTGGTGGGGCTGATTATGGCGGTCTGGGTCATTATCCTGACGCTGATGGAACTGCACGAACGCGCTACTCATCGCCACGGTTTTTGGCGTGGCCTGAGCCATCTTTCCCGCAGTCACTGGGGCATGGTGCTGGGTCACCTTGGCGTCGCGGTGACGGTCATCGGCATTGCCTTTAGCCAGAACTACAGCGTGGAACGCGATGTCCGCATGAAGGCTGGTGACAGCGTGGATATCCATAACTATCACTTTGTGTTCCGTGATGTGCACGATATCCGTGGGCCGAACTACACTGGCGGTGTTGGTATCATCGATGTCACGCGCAACGGCAAGCCGGAAGCGACGCTGCACGCGGAGAAACGCTACTACAGCGTGGCGCGCAGCATGATGACCGAAGCGGCTATCGACGGCGGCTTCAGCCGTGACCTGTATGCGGCACTGGGCGAAGAGCTGGACGACGGTTCCTGGGCCGTGCGGTTGTACTATAAACCCTTCGTGCGCTGGATCTGGTTCGGTGGGGTATTTATGGCGATCGGCGGCATCCTGTGTATTCTCGACCCGCGCTACCGGATGAGCAAAAAACTCAAGCGTGAAGGCAAGCTGGAGGAGCAGGCATGAACCGTAAGCTGCTGTTTATCCCGTTAATCCTGTTCCTGTTGCTGGTAGCGGCGTTTATGGTGCAATTGACGCGCAACGCCGGTGGCGAGGATCCGACCATGCTGGAGTCGGCGTTGATCGGCAAACCGGTACCGGCCTTCAAGCTGGAATCGCTCGATCAGCCCGGCAAGACTTACGATCAGGCGGTGCTGCGCAATGGCAAACCCATGCTGCTGAACGTCTGGGCCACCTGGTGCCCGACCTGCCGTGCCGAGCATCAATACCTCAATACGTTGGCGGCGCGCGGTATTCGCGTGGTGGGGCTGAACTATAAAGACGATCGCAGCAAGGCGGTGACCTGGCTGAATTCGCTGGGTAACCCTTATGCGCTCAGCCTGTATGACGGTGACGGCATGCTGGGGCTGGATCTGGGCGTGTATGGTGCCCCGGAAACCTTCCTGATCGACGGGCAGGGCATTATTCGTTATCGCCACGCCGGGGATATGAATGAGCGAGTCTGGCAGCAGGAAGTGTTGCCGCTGTACAAAAAGTACGGGGGTGAGGCATGAGGCTGATGACCCTGGTCTTCGCTATGCTGCTGAGCTGGAGCGCGGCTGCGGCTATTGATACCTATCAGTTCAAATCGGTGGAGCAGGAACAGCAATACCGTGAACTGACCGAGCAGCTGCGCTGCCCGAAATGCCAGAACAACAGTATTGCCGACTCTAACGCCATCATTGCGGCGGACATGCGCACCAAGGTGTATGAGCTGATGATGCAGGGGCAGAGTAAGCCGCAGATCATCGACTACATGGTGGCGCGTTACGGTAATTTCGTCACCTACGAGCCGCCGGTGACCCCGGCGACGCTGATCCTGTGGGTCGGCCCGTTGCTGTTTGTGCTGATCGGCGGGGCGGTAGTGATACTGCGCACTCGCCGCCGCCGCGCCGGTGCTGCTAACGCTAACGATGAATTCTCCGAGCAGGAGCAACAGCGTTTGGCAGCGCTGCTGAAAGAGACTGACAGGAAGAAACCCTAATGGCTTTTTGGCTGATTATTATTGTCTTGCTGGTTGGCGCTGCGGCGTTACTGGTGGTGCCGGCGATGCGCCAAAGCGACAAAAGCACTGCCGCTAGCCGCGATACGCTGAATAAAGCGTTTTATCAGGATCGTCTGCACGAACTGGAGCAGGACGAAGATCAGGGCGTGGTTGCCGAGCGTCCGGAGATGGTGAAGGAACTGCAGCAAAACCTGTTGAATGATATTCCGGGTCAGCAGGACGCGCAGGCTAAGCCGATCAACCGCTGGGCGCTGGTGCCGGGTGTGGCATTACTGGTGGTGGTCACCCTGGGGTTCTATCTGAAAACCGGCGGGCTGGCGCAGGTGCTGGACTGGCAGCAGGTGGAAGCTCAAATGCCGGAGCTGCGCGCCCGGGTTGCCAATGAACGTGCCCAACCGCTGAGCATGGAAGAAATTGCCCGTCTCGGCCTGGGGCTGCGTACTGCGCTGCAACAGGACGATCGTAATATCAACGACTGGATGATGCTGGGGCGGGTCGGTATGGCGCTCAATAACGCCACCACCGCGACTCAGGCCTTCGCTCATGCTTATCAACTCGATCCGAATAGTCTGGAAGTGCGCCTCGGTTATGCAGAAGTCTTGACGCGCTCTAACGATCCAGAGGATAACAAGCAGGCCACCCAGATGCTGCGCAAGATGATCGCCGAAGATCATACCAATCTGCGCGTGTTGAGCCTGTTGGCATTTAATTCCTTCGAGCAGGGTGATTTCAAGCAGGCAATCGGTGCCTGGCAGGTCATGCTGAAACTGTTGCCGGCTAACGATCAACGCGCTGAAGTGATAAAGCGCAGTATTGAACAAGCAAAAACGCAGGTAAGCGGAGAAACTGTTAAACTTGGCGTTAACGTGACGTTATCGCCGCAGGCGACTAACGCTTTGCCACCGCAAGGGACGCTGGTAATCTCGGTGACCGATGGCGCCAACCCGGTACCGGTGGCGGTAAAACAACTGCCTTTAAGCCGTTTCCCGCTGTCATTCTCTTTGGATGACAGCAATGCCATGATGCCTGAACGCCTGCTTTCGGCCCAGCATCAGGTCAAGGTACGGGTGCGGATTTCTCAGGACGGTCTGGCCACGCCACAGGCGGGTGACTGGTTCGGTGAGAGTGCGCTGCAGAATTTCAGCGGTAAAGAGCAGATTGACGTTCAGATAAACAAACAGGTCCCCTGAATAAAAAGACCGAACGTGTTTTCATGGAGAAGAATATGAACTTTCGCCTGACTGGGCTGGCTTTCACAACGGTGTTATTGGTGGGCTGTGCCAGCACGCCACAAGATGAACCACAAGGGCGATCCGATCCTCTGGAAGGATTCAACCGGACGATGTTCAACTTTAACTATAACGTCCTGGATCCGTATGTCCTGCGCCCGGTGGCCGTGGCCTGGCGTGACTATCTGCCGATGCCGGCGCGTAATGGCATCAGCAACTTCACCTCCAACCTGGAAGAGCCGGCCAGCATGGTCAACTCCTTCCTGAAAGGTGATCCGTACAAGGGGATGATTCACTTTAACCGTTTCTTCCTCAACACCCTGTTGGGGATGGGCGGCCTGATCGACGTGGCCGGCATGGCTAACCCGAAACTTGCACGCGAAGAGCCGAACCGTTTCGGCAGCACTCTGGGACACTACGGTGTCGGCTATGGTCCTTATGTGATGTTGCCGGGCTATGGCAGCTTTACCCTGCGTGAAGAGGGCGGTGACTGGGCGGATAGCCTCTATCCGGTGCTGAGCTACCTGACCTTCTGGATGTCGGCGGGTAAATGGGTGGTTGAGGGGATTGAAACCCGTGCCGAGCTGCTCGATTCCGACGGCCTGCTGCACAACTCTTCCGATCCGTACCTGATGGTGCGTGAGGCCTACTTCCAGCGCAACGATTTCCTGGCGAACGGCGGTTCCCTGAAGCCGGAAATCAACCCGAACGCTCAGGCAATTCAGGGCGATCTGGACGAGATAGACTCGCAATAACCTCGGTTAGCGAAGATAACAAACCCGTCGGCTGGCGGGTTTTTTTTCGCCCGGCACAAATATTGGGCAATAAAAAAGCGCCCCTGGGGGCGCTTTGGCTTCATTATCGAAAGGATTAGAAGCGGTAGTTGAAGTTGGCGCCGTACAGCCAGGCCTTGCCTTCTGACTCGAAGGTATATGGACCTTCTTTGATGGTGACTTTCTGGCCGTGCATGTAAGAAATACCGACGTCAACCGAGGCGTCTTTGTTGAACGCATAGCTGGTACCGGCGCTCAGCCAGAAGCGGTCCTGATCCGGGATCGAGATAGAACGGTTCTGTGCTGGTACCGGGCTGTCATCGAAAGCGATACCGGTGCGGAAGGTCCAGTTGTCGTCGTAGAAGTAAGTGGTACCCAGTGCGATACGGTAAGCGTCTTTGAAGCCTTCATGCTTCTCAAACAGCGTCTGGCCGTTGTTACCGGTGGCCTTCAGCTCCTGGAACTGGCTCCAACTGGTGTAGGCCATGCTGTAGTGGATAGCCCACTGTGGTGCCACCTTGTTGTAGCCTGAGATTTCCCACATTTCCGGCAGGTTCAGGGTCAGAGAGCCAGGAATGGTGTTGCCATCAGTACCCCATGGCAGACCTGTTCTTCCCTGCAACGGGTTCAGACGGGATGGAATGCTGCTTTTGTAGTCACCGTCGAAGTCAACTTTCACCTCTGAACGGTAAGTTAAGCCGTAGCGGTTGTTTTCGTCCACTTCATACAAAATACCGGCATTCCAGCCGTAACCCCATTCATCGCCCTTCAAATGAGAGATTTGAGTGTCAGCCGGCATACCGAGAGCGGCGCCGCTTTCACCCGCATAACGCTCAAGTTTGGCTTTGGCATAAACCGCATCAAAGCCCAGACCGAAGCTGAAATGTTGATTGAGGCGATAAGCACCGCTCAGGTTCAGGTTCACGGTAGTCAGGTCGGTTTTACCACCGTAAGCACCCGCGGTGTAACCATCGTTGAATTCGGTAGCCAGGCCGTAGTTACTGGTGACAGAGCCACCCACGGCGAACTGATCGTTAATCGGATGCACATAGTGCAGGTTTGGCACCCAGGCGGTAGGGGCGATGTTCTTGGAGTCCAGACTGGCGCCAGAAGGTGACTTACCAGTGATGTCCACGCCCGGATCGATAAATACCGCACCGATCGACAGCTCCGGGCGGGTATACATCATCAACAGGGCCGGGTTGCGGCTGGCAGAAGCCGCAGTGTCTGCCATGGCACCTTCGCCAGAATACGAACGTCCCAAACCAGCTGATGAGAACTCATTCAGCTGGAATCCGGCGGCAGACACGTTTGAAGAAATAATTGCCACTGCAGCTGCGAGAGCTGATTTAGTAAATAGGTTTTTCTGGCTCATGACCAAAACCTCATTTTATGTGTTTATTATTTAAACATGTTACATATCGTAACAAGGAAGCGCGCGATTGTAGGGTCCGATCTCATTCAGACAAATCAGACCAGTGGCTGAATTATAGGTCCGACCTGTGAGAATGTTGCAACATTGTTTTTGAAATATTTCCAAATTGATATCAAAAGAGAGATCTGGCTAACAAAAAACCAGTGGTATATAACAAAATTCTTACCATTCCTTAGCAGACGACGATTTTCATTTGTGATTTCCATCACTTAAAACACCCATAAAAAGTAAGTGCTAGTGATCGGTTTCATCGCAGAGTAAAATAGACGCAGAAGCTTGTATCTTTGCGCCAGTGTTTAAATGGCAATTTGGATGCGCGTAATGGCGGTCCCTGAGGAGAATTAACCATGTCAAATTCACTTAATAAATGTAGCGCCCAGGAAACTGCCGCCTGTTGTTGTGTTGATGTTGGCACCGTGATGGACAATACCGATTGCACCGCCTCCTACAGCCAGGTGTTTGCCAATCAGCAGGATGCAGAGAAAATGCTGGCCACATTGACTGAAAAGGCCAGAGGCGTGGAATCCGACCCTTGCGACATCAGCAGTAGCATTAAACCGGTTGACGGTGGTGTAGAACTGGTGGCTGATTTCACCTTTGCCTGCCAGGCAGAAACCTTTATTTTCCAGCTCGGCCTGCGTTAATTGCTGCTTTAAAAGGGTGCGGGGCTTACCCGCACCGTCATCTGCCTCATAATCCCTCCTGGAAAGTTGCTCCTGCTCTCAGTTTTCACTTCTGCCGGTTTGCCAAATGTAAACATTTGGTTAACAATGACCCCATCAGGTCAGACCTCTTTTGACCGTTGCGCTGACGTTATTTTCTTCAGGAGCGTTTATGAGTAAGGCATTGCCGTTGGTGACCCGTCACGGTGACCGTATTGCTATTGTAAATGGACTGCGCACCCCCTTTGCCAAACAGGCGACCGCTTATCACGGTATTCCGGCGGTGGATTTGGGTAAAACGGCGGTGAGTGAACTGTTGGCCCGCAGTGGCATCGATCCGGCGTTGATCGAGCAACTGGTGTTCGGCCAGGTAGTGCAAATGCCTGAAGCGCCGAATATTGCGCGTGAAATCGTGCTCGGTACCGGCATGAGCGTGCATACCGATGCCTACAGCGTGTCACGTGCCTGCGCCACCAGCTTTCAGGCGATTGCCAACGTGGCGGAAAGCATCATGGCCGGCAGCATCAGTATCGGTATTGCCGGCGGCGCAGACTCTTCTTCCGTATTGCCTATTGGCGTCAGCAAAGCGCTGGCGCGCACCCTGGTGGACGTTAACAAGGCCCGTACCCTGTCACAGCGCCTTAAATTGTTCAGCCGACTGAAATTCCGTGACCTGATGCCAGTTCCTCCGGCGGTGGCGGAATACTCTACGGGGCTGCGAATGGGCGATACCGCCGAACAAATGGCGAAAAGCCACGGCATCACCCGTGAAGATCAGGATGCGTTGGCGCACCGTTCGCATCAGTTAGCGGCCAGAGCCTGGGAACAGGGGTTGCTGCACGATGAGGTGATGACCGCCTACGTGCCGCCATACCGCACACAAATTAGCGAAGACAACAACGTCCGCAAAGACTCCAGCCTGGCCTCTTACGCGAAGCTGAAACCGGCATTTGACCGCAAGCATGGCACTGTTACCGCAGCCAACAGCACACCGCTGACCGACGGTGCGGCGGCGGTACTGATGATGAGTGAATCGCGGGCGAAAGAGTTGGGGTTGCAGCCATTGGGCTACCTGCGCAGCTTTGCCTTCTCCGCCATCGACGTGTGGGAAGATATGCTGCTCGGGCCGTCTTATGCCACGCCGCTGGCGTTGGATCGCGCGGGCATCGGTCTGGCTGACCTGACGCTTATCGACATGCATGAAGCTTTCGCCGCGCAAACCCTGGCCAACCTGAAGATGTTTGCCAGTGACGAGTTTGCCCAGCAAAAATTGGGTCGCAGCCGGGCGATTGGCGAAGTGGATATGGATAAATTCAACGTATTGGGCGGCTCGATCGCCTACGGCCACCCGTTTGCCGCTACCGGCGCGCGCATGATCACCCAAACGCTGCACGAGCTGAAACGCCGTGGTGGCGGGCTGGGATTGACCACCGCCTGCGCAGCCGGGGGGTTAGGGGCCGCAATGATCGTAGAGGTGGAATGATGAGCTTTGAAAACGCATTGCACGAACAACGAGCCAAAGCTTCAGCCTTTCAGCTGACGATACGTCCGGACAACATTGGCGTGATCACCATTGATGTCCCAGGCGAGAAGGTGAATACGCTGAAGGCCGAATTTGTCGAACAGGTCAACGACGTCCTGATCCGCGCGCAGCAGCATCCAGCGCTGGAAGGCCTGGTGATCATTTCCGGCAAGCCGGACTCATTCATTGCCGGTGCGGATATCACCATGATTGCCGCCTGTAGCACTGCCAAAGAAGCCGAAACGCTGGCGAAAAAAGGCCAAAGTACCCTGGCGCAGATTGCCGCGTTTCAGGTTCCGGTCGTAGCGGCCATTCACGGCGCCTGTCTGGGCGGCGGGTTGGAGCTGGCTTTGGCCTGCCACGGCCGCGTCTGTTCGCTGGATGACAAAACCGCTCTCGGCCTGCCTGAAGTTCAGTTGGGGTTGTTGCCGGGCTCCGGTGGTACCCAGCGCTTGCCGCGGTTGATTGGTGCCAGCAAGGCGCTGGACATGATCCTGACCGGCAAACACATTCGAGCGCGTCAGGCGCAGCGTATGGGGCTGGTGGACGACGCGGTGCCACAGTCTATCCTGCTGCAGACCGCCATCGAACGAGTCAAACAAGGTTGGCAGAGCCGACGTGAATTGCCGTGGCAGGAGCGTTTGCTCAACGGCCCGCTGGGTAAAAGCCTGCTGTTCAGCATTGTACGCAAGAAAACGTTGGCAAAAACGCATGGCAACTATCCGGCGGCGGAGCGCATTATTCAGGTGGTGCGTACCGGTCTGGATCAGGGTAGCGCCAGCGGTTATGAAGCCGAGGCCAAGGCCTTCGGCGAGCTGGCGATGACGCCACAGTCGGCGGCGTTACGCAGCCTGTTCTTTGCCTCTACCGCGTTGAAGAAAGAACGTGGTGGCAATGCGCAGCCTCATGCATTGCATCGTATCGGTATCCTCGGTGGTGGCTTGATGGGCGGTGGGATTGCCTGCGTGACCGCTACGCGCGGCGGCTTGCCGTTGCGAATTAAAGACGTTAACGAAACGGGCATTAACCACGCGTTAAAATACAGCTGGGACGTGCTCAGCAAACGGGTTCGCAGTAAACGCATGCGCCCGGCAGAGCGACAAAAACAGATGATGCTGATCTCCGGCTCGACCGATTACACCGGTTTTGATCAGGTGGACGTGGTGATTGAGGCGGTGTTTGAAGATTTATCGCTCAAGCAGCAGATGGTGGCCGAGATCGAGCAACACGCGGCCCCGCACACCATTTTTGCCTCCAATACCTCATCGCTGCCGATTGGCCAGATTGCCGCCATGGCGCAGCGGCCGGAGCAGGTGATTGGCCTGCATTATTTCAGCCCGGTAGATAAAATGCCGTTGGTCGAGGTGATCCCCCATGCCGCTACCAGCGAAGAAACCATTGCCACCACCGTGGCGTTGGCGCACAAGCAGGGCAAGACGGCGATAGTGGTCTCCGACAGCGCCGGTTTCTACGTTAACCGCATTTTGGCTCCTTATATAAATGAAGCGGCGCGTTGTCTGCTTGAAGGTGAGCCGATTGAAGCGCTGGACAAGGCACTGGTCGATTTCGGCTTCCCGGTAGGGCCGATAACCCTGCTTGATGAAGTGGGCATTGACGTTGGCACCAAGATCATCCCGGTGCTGGTTGAACAATTAGGCCCGCGCTTTGCTGCCCCGGCGGCTTTCGATGCGGTGCTCAAAGACGGACGTAAAGGACGCAAAAACGGCCGTGGCTTCTATCTGTATCCGAGCGAAGGCCAGCAACGTCAGCGGCACAAACGTGCCGATACCTCGGTGTATGTTCTGCTTGGCATTACACCGAAGTCGCATTTGCAGCAGGCGGTTATCGCCCAGCGCTGCGTGATGATGATGCTGAACGAAGCGGCGCGCTGTCTGGATGAAGGTGTGATCCGCAGTGCACGCGACGGTGACATCGGTGCCGTGTTCGGTATTGGCTTCCCACCGTTCCTTGGCGGGCCATTCCGCTATATGGATCAGCTTGGCGCCGATAAGGTCGTTAAAACACTCGAGCACCTGCAGCGCCAGCACGGGGAATATTTTGCGCCCTGTGAACGTCTGCAGCGCATGGCCCAGCAGGGCGAGCGCTTCTATCCGCAGGGGTCTTGAGCAGCGCGCTGACGTGATTTGTACTAGAGTAGGATCAAGGGGCTTTGTGATCGTTATCACTCCTTGCACTACCGGCAATCCCACCCTCTGTACAGGGGGATAGGGACGAGGTAACGTAGTCTGATGGTGGTGCAAAACTGGCCGCCATCAATAAAATTCATGTTGAGAAGGTTAAAATTTAACCTGTTGAATTGGTTGTTATGTGAGCATTGAATTCGTATCGAGACGCCGTTGATGTAAAAAACAGCGTTTTCTTTACGTGAACTTTCAGGCAAAATGCCCGGCCGCCATAAAGAGACGGCGCGTTATCGTTTCAAAGCTTTTGCTTTGGGGTTGTAAAACTCGGCGATACAGCACGCTCGGCGTTTCTGTATAGCGTTATTTTGTCAACAACAGCGGTGCAATATGCAAGTTTTGATTATGCGTCACGGAGAGGCGGCACTCGATGCGGCCAGCGATTCGGTAAGACCTCTTACTGTTTGTGGCCGTGATGAGTCACGTCAGATGGCGGCCTGGTTAAATACCAAGTCTGTGGATATTGAACGAGTGCTGGTCAGCCCTTATCTGCGGGCCGAGCAGACGCTGGCCACGGTGCGTGAAGCCTTGACCTTGCCGGCGAGCGAAGAAGTGCTGCCTGAGCTGACGCCGGGCGGGGATGCCAGCCTGGTGGGCAGTTATTTGCAGGCGCTGGCGCAGCAGGGGATCACCTCGGTGCTGATCGTCTCCCACTTGCCGCTGGTCGGTTACCTGGTGGCTGAGCTTTGCCCGGGTGAATGTCCGCCGATGTTTGCCACCTCGGCAATCGCCAATGTTGATTTGGCGGCAGACGGCAGCTGCGGTAAGTTTGAATGGCAGGTCAGCCCGTCGCAGGTGATGGCTAAAGTGTAGGGGCCGCAGGCCGGTTCCAAACAAAAGGGCGATGTTCAATATCGCCCTTTTGTCATTTCTGCGGTTTACTCGGCCAGTTCGACCAGCAGCAAGATGGCCGCAGTACCGCCCCATTCCTTGGGGGCCTGATGGAACACCAGCACGTCGGGATGCTGCGCCAGCCACAGCGGGGTTTGCTGTTTCAGGATATGCTTGCCGTGGCCGTGCATCACACAGGCGCAGTGTACGTGTTCGCGTCGGCAGGCGGCGATCAATGCGCCCAGCTCCTGCTTGGCCTGCATTTGGGTCAGGCCGTGCAAATCGAGAAACAGCTCCGGCGAATAGTCACCGCGGCGCAGTTTTTTCAGCTCAAAAGCACTGTAACCGGGGCGCACATAGCGCGTCGGGCCTTCCTCTTCCAACTGCGGTTGGTATTCATCTGAGAAATAATAACTAGCGTCCACCTGTTCCTGCAGCAGGCGCTGCGGGGCAATCTGTTTGGTTTTTGGCTTGGGTTTACGGTGGACAATGGTGTCCTGACGCAGCTTTTTTGCGTCTACTACCGACTCTCTGAAGAGCTGCAATTCATCTTTGCTCAGAGGGTGCTTGTTCTTCATTTTTCATTCACCGGAAATCATTTATCGCGGTAGTTTACCGTGTCGCGGGTATCTGTCGACGCAAAATTCGCGCCAAAATGAAAAGCGCAAGGGGTTAGCGTGATTTGTCGCGGGCTTCATGGCAAACTATGCGGCTAAATCATGAATCACAGTGCCTGCCGGAGGGCAAATTGGACAAAATTTTCGTCGAGGAAGCAGTGAACGAACTGCACACCATTCAGGATATGCTGCGCTGGACGGTAAGCCGTTTTAACGCCGCTGGTATCTACTATGGTCACGGAACCGATAATCCGTGGGACGAAGCGGTGCAATTGGTGCTGCCAAGCCTGTTCCTGCCGCTGGATATTCCAGAGGACATGCACACCGCACGCTTGACCTCCAGCGAGCGCCACCGCATTGTTGAACGCGTGATCCGCCGCGTCAACGAGCGCATCCCGGTCGCCTACCTGACCAACAAAGCCTGGTTCTGCGACCTGGAGTTTTATGTCGATGAGCGCGTGCTGGTACCGCGTTCCCCGATTGGCGAATTGATCAACGATCGTTTCAGCGCTCTAATCCCTCATCCGCCAAGCCACATTCTCGACATGTGTACCGGCAGCGGCTGTATCGCCATTGCCTGCGGCTACGCTTTCCCGGAAGCGGAAGTGGACGCAGTAGACATCTCCGCCGACGTGCTGGCGGTGACCGAGCGCAATATTCAGGCGCTGGGTGTTGAACAGCAGGTGACGCCGATCCGTTCCGATCTGTTCCGCGATCTTCCGGCTATCCAGTACGATCTGATTGTCACCAACCCGCCGTACGTCGATGCAGAAGACATGTCCGACCTGCCGGAAGAGTTCCGCTTTGAACCTGAACTGGGTCTGGCGGCGGGTAGCGACGGTCTGAAGCTGGTGCGTCGCATTCTGGCCTGCGCGCCGGATTACCTGAGCGACGATGGCGTGCTGATTTGTGAAGTGGGTAACAGCATGGTACATCTGATGGAACAGTATCCGGATATTCCGTTCAGCTGGCTGGAGTTCGAAAACGGCGGTGACGGGGTGTTCATGCTGACCAAACAGCAACTGGTAGATTGCAAAGAGCATTTCAGCCTCTACCGCAGCTAAGCATTCTCCGGGCCTGTCCTCGCGGGCCCAACAAAGATAATAATTAAGGGTAAGGATCCGCGATGGCAGGAAACAGTATTGGGCAGATTTTCCGCGTCACCACATTTGGTGAATCTCACGGTGTGGCGCTGGGATGTATCGTAGACGGTGTGCCGCCGGGCATTCCGCTTACCGAAGCTGATTTGCAGCACGATCTGGACCGCCGTCGTCCGGGCACCTCTCGTTATACCACCCAACGCCGTGAGCCGGATCAGGTCCGTATTCTTTCCGGCGTGTTTGAAGGCGTGACCACCGGTACCAGTATCGGGCTGATCATCGAAAACACCGACCAGCGCTCGCAGGACTACGGTGCCATTAAAGACGTGTTCCGTCCGGGACATGCAGACTACACCTACGAACAAAAATACGGCGTGCGCGACTACCGTGGCGGTGGCCGTTCTTCGGCGCGTGAAACCGCCATGCGCGTTGCGGCGGGGGCGATTGCCAAGAAATACCTGCAACAGAAATTTGGCGTACAGGTGCGTGGCTACCTGGCGCAGATCGGCGACGTGGTCTGCGAGCTGAAAGACTGGGAGCAGGTCGAACAAAACCCGTTCTTCTGTCCTGACCCAGACAAGCTGGAAGCCCTGGACGAACTGATGCGCGCGTTGAAGAAAGAGGGCGACTCCATTGGCGCCAAGGTCAGCGTAGTGGCAGAAAACGTGCCGGTCGGCCTTGGCGAACCGGTGTTTGACCGTCTTGACGCGGATTTGGCGCATGCGCTGATGAGCATCAATGCAGTAAAAGGGGTGGAAATTGGCGATGGCTTTAGCGTTGTGACCAAGCGCGGCAGTGAAAACCGCGACGAAATCACCCCGGAAGGTTTCCAGAGCAACCATGCGGGCGGCATTCTCGGCGGTATCAGCAGCGGTCAGGCGGTGATTGCGCATCTGGCGCTGAAACCGACTTCCAGCATCATGGTGCCGGGCAGAACCATCAACCGCCAGGGCGAAGCGGTGGAAATGGTCACCCGTGGCCGCCACGACCCTTGCGTCGGCATCCGTGCGGTACCGATCGCCGAAGCAATGATGGCGATTGTGCTGATGGATCACCTGTTGCGCCAACGTGCGCAGAACGGTGATGTGGTTTCTAACGTTCCACGCTGGTAATCACCATGAAAAACTGGATGTTGGGCATCCTTGCCCTGATGGCTTCGGGCTCTGCCATGGCTTTGACGCCGTGGCAGAAAATCGATCACCCGGTGGCCGGTTCGCCGCAGGCGGTGGGCGGTTTTGCCAATGGTTGTATTATCGGCGCCCAGCCGCTGCCGCTGAACTCGCCGGATTATCAGGTGATGCGTCCCGATCAACGCCGCTACTTCGGTCACCCGGATCTGCTGGCGTTTATCCAGCGTCTGAGCAGCAAGGCGAATCAAAAAAACCTCGGTACGGTACTGATCGGCGATATGGCGATGCCGGCTGGCGGGCGCTTCAGCAGCGGTCATGCCAGCCATCAGTCCGGGCTGGATGTCGACATCTGGTTACAGTTGCCGCGCCAACGCTGGAGTGCGCAGCAACTGCTGAAGCCGCAGCCGATCGATTTGGTTTCCAGCGACGGCAAGCAGGTGGTTGCGCGCCAGTGGCAGCCGCAAATTGAAACCTTGATCAAAGCGGCGGCGCAGGATCAGGAAGTGACGCGCATCTTCGTCAATCCGGCGATCAAGCAGCGCTTGTGCCTGGATGCCGGTGCCGATCGTGACTGGTTGCACAAGGTGCGGCCATGGTTTGGGCATCGCGCGCACATGCATGTGCGCCTGCGTTGTCCGTCCGGTAGCCTGGAGTGTAAAGAACAGGATACCCCACCGCCGGGTGACGGCTGCGGTGCCGAACTGGCAAGTTGGTTCGTCCCGCATCAGCCGAGTGCCAAGCCGGGTAAACCGGTACCGCCGCCATTACCGCCTACCTGTCAGGCATTGCTGAATAACCATTTCGCTGCGGAATAATAAATGGATTGGTTCGTCGTTGGCCCCGAGATGCTCGGGGTTTTGTTTGTGGTGGCATTGCTGGCGGGCTTTATCGACTCCATCGCCGGTGGGGGTGGCCTGTTGACCGTGCCGGCGCTGCTGGCGGTGGGGGTGTCTCCCGCGCAGGCGCTGGCGACCAACAAACTGCAGTCGGTGGGCGGTTCCTTATCCGCCAGCCTGTACTTCATCCGCCGACGAGCCGTTGATCTCAATGATCAAAAACTGACCATTCTGTTGGCGCTGATCGGCTCTGTCGCCGGGGCGATCCTGGTGCAGCACATGCGCGCCGATCTGCTGCGGCAGATGCTGCCGTTACTGGTGATCGGCATCGGCCTGTACTTCCTGCTGACCCCGCGTCTGGGCGAAAATGATCGGCAACGCCGTTTGGGCGCCTTGCCGTTCGGGCTGGTGGCCGGGGGCTGCGTGGGTTTTTATGACGGCTTCTTTGGCCCTGGCGCCGGCTCCTTCTACGCGCTGGCCTATGTGACGCTGTGTGGCTTTAACCTGGCCAAATCCACCGCCCACGCCAAGGTGCTAAACTTCACTTCCAACTTTGGCAGCCTGGTGTTGTTTATCATCGGCGGCAAGGTGGTGTGGAGTATCGGTCTGGTGATGCTGGTTGGGCAGGTGCTGGGGGCGCGCCTCGGGGCGCATATGGTGATGACCCGTGGGCAGAAGCTGATCCGCCCGATGATCGTCATCGTTTCGCTGGTGATGAGCTGCAAGCTGTTGTACGACAATCACGGTACGGAAATTCAGCAGTGGCTGGCATTGCATATTTAGCATGCCAAGCGAGCGCTAAAGTGAAATAATTACCGCTTTATTTTTGTGGTTATTGGATTTGTTTATGTCAGACACACAGGCTACCCATCAATATGAACAGCTGATTGATATCTTCAATCAGTGCTTCAGTGATGATTACAACACCCGGCTGGTCAAGGGCGACGATGAGCCGATTTATTTGCCGGCCGACGACCAACTGCCGTACCACCGCATTGTCTTTGCTCACGGTTACTACGCCAGCGGCATGCATGAGATTTCTCACTGGTGCATTGCCGGTGAACAGCGCCGCAAACTGGTCGACTTCGGTTACTGGTACTGCCCGGACGGGCGCGACGCCCAGACGCAAAGCGAATTCGAAGCGGTAGAAATTAAACCGCAGTCGCTGGAGTGGATGTTCTGCGTGGCGGCCGGTTTCCCGTTCAATGTCAGCTGCGACAACCTGAACGGAGACTGCGAACCAGACCGCATTGCCTTCCAGCGTAAAGTACGCGAGCGGGTACTGTTACTGTTGGAACAGGGAATACCCACAAGACCTGCGCGCTTTATTCAGGCGTTACAATCGTTTTACAATACGCCACCGCTGACGGCGGAGCTTTTCCCCTATCCGGAAGACCTCAACTGACCGTCAGTTTGTTATTTAATGAGGAAATTTGATGATCGCAGAATTCGAAGCGCGCATTTTGGCGCTGATTGATGACATGGTAGAGCACGCCAGCGATGATGAACTGTTTGCCGGTGGCTACCTGCGCGGTCATCTGACGCTGGCGGTTGCCGAAGTGGAAGAACAGGGTGATCACACCGCCGAAGCGCTGAAAGCGCAGGTGGAAAACAGCCTGCATAAAGCCATTGCTGCCGGTGAGCTGTCGCCGCCGGACCAGGTATTGGTGTATGGCATGTGGGAAAATCTGTACCAAACCGCACTGCCGACCGCCTGATCCGTTTAACCGGGTGCAGTTCATAACAGCGCCCGGTTACATTCGCCTTACACCGCACGTCCCTTCAGCAGTTTTCTTACCCACATCCGGTTCGGATTCAATGCCGCCAACATTTCTGCGTCGCCCGGCAAGGGTTCTCCGAACAGCTGCGCCGCCAAAATTTCCGCTGCCAGCGGTGCCGAGCACAGCCCTCGTGAACCTAACGCGCCAATCACAAACAGATTTGGGTAGCCTGGCGCATCGGCGATAGCCTCGCCGCGTTGATGCTGGCGTTGCAGATGCTGATACTGCGTCAGCGTAGCCTGATAGTCTGGCACCGCGCCAATCATCGGCAGGTGATCGCGGGTGGCGCTACGCACGCCGCAACGGGCCTGCTGACCGCTGACATCAACCTGCGCAGGCCAGGCCAGCTCCGGCAGGCAGCGCAGCAGGCGAGCACGGTTGTCCTGCTGTTCTTCCTCGCGGTATTCGGTGGAGGTTTCGCCGCGCTGGTAGCTGGCACCGATACAGTGCTGTTGGTTGTTGGCATTGACCGGCGTCAGGTAGCCGTCGTAACACAGCACCTGTTTCAATTCGCTCAGCGCTGGGGTGGTGGGAATATGGGAGACTTGACCGCGTACCGCATAAACCGGTAGCGCTTCACTGGGCGCCAGTTCACCAAGCCGGTGGCCGTTGGCCAGGATCACCGTCGTATGCTGTCGGGTTTCATCCGGGCCGAGACTGAGCTGCCAGCCGCTGTCGGTGGCGGTCAGGGCCTTGACGTCAGCCTCATAGTGACAGCTCAATCCCTGGCGTTGCGCCAGAGCAATCGCATTGCGTGTCAGTTCGGCCGGGCACAGCCAGCCACCCTGTGGGTAGTTAATGCCGCCAAAACCACTGTCGATACCACACAGGGCGCTGAGCATGGTGCGATCGGCCGCCACGGCCAGTGGCTGCGGCCATTCCACCGCCAGCATGTTGGCAATCTTTCCGGCACTTTTTTCATCATAGGCCAATTGGCTGACGCCACACCACTGGTGGTCAAACGTCACGCCTTGTTTTACCAGCGCGTCGTATTGACGGCGGGCAAAAAGGAAAGCGGCGCTGAAGAAATTCTCCAGGGCATCACTGCGGCCGTTCAGCAATGGATAAAGCGCTCCCTGACGGTTGCCCGATGCCCCTTCGGCCGGCTGAGGATCGGCACAATACAGCGTGACCTTCGCGCCACGGCGCAACAGGGCGAGGGCAGTCAAGGCGCTGGCAACGCCGCCGCCAATGATAGCGATATCGTCGGTATTGTCGGCGGCCGGGCGCAGTAACCAGGGCGTGGGGTGGACAACCGCTGGCGCATCGGCAGGCAACTCGCCAATCAGCATTTCGCGTTTTTGGCCAAAACCTTTGCTTTTCATGACTTCAAATCCGGCCTGCTGCAGCCCGCGCCGTACAAAACCTGCGGCGGTGAAGGTGGCCAGGCTGCCCCCCGGCCGGGCAAAGCGTGCCATGGCGGCGAACAGTTGTTCGGTCCACATATCCGGATTTTTCGATGGGGCGAAGCCGTCGAGGAACCAGGCGTCGATTTGACGGTGCATGCTGGCGTCGAAGTGCGGCAGTAACTCGTTGACGTCACCGAACCACAGATCCAGCGTAATGCGGCCTTCCGCCAGCAACAGGCGGTGGCAGCCCGGCAGCGGCAACGGCCATTGGGCGCGTAACTCGTCGGCATAGGGCGCCAGCTCCGGCCAACGGGCATGTGCCGCCGCCAGATCGGCCTGCAGCAGCGGGAATTTTTCAAAGCTGATAAAGTGCAGCCGCTGCAGCGTGGCATCCGGCGTGGTGGCATGAAAAGCGGCAAAGGCCTGCCACAGGGTTAAAAAATTAAGCCCGGTGCCGAAGCCGGTTTCCGCCACGATAAACAGTGGGCGAGGGTGTTCGGCAAAACGCAGCGGCAGCCGGTTGCCCTTGAGAAACACGTAGCGGGTTTCTTCCAGCCCATCCTGATTGGAAAAGTAGACGTCATCAAACTGTTTCGAAACAGGTGTACCCTGTTCATTCCAGGATAACGCTGCGGTTTGGATCGGGGCGTGGCTCACGGTGGGTTGCTCGTAACTCAAGGGGTGACGGGATTCTAACGGCGCTGGCGCTATGGCGCAAACTGGATAAGAATAAAGCTGAAAAACGCTGATCGGACTTGTTCGGCGTACATCTGTACGCTAAAGTGCGATGCAAAATCCCGAATGTAAAATTGTGGAAGAGGTACTGAATGAAACGTGCAGTGATTACTGGCCTGGGAATCGTCTCCAGCATTGGTAACAACCAGCAGGAGGTCCTGGCGAGCCTGCAGGAAGGACGTTCTGGGATCACTTTCTCCCAGGAGCTGAAAGATTCCGGCATGCGTAGTCACGTATGGGGCGATGTTAAACTGGACACCACCGGTCTGATCGACCGTAAAGTGATGCGCTTTATGAGCGATGCGTCCGTTTATGCCTATCTTTCCATGGAAGAAGCCATCAAAGACTCAGGTCTGGCTGCCGATCAGGTTTCCAACGATCGCACCGGTCTGGTGGTTGGCTCAGGTGGCGGCTCTCCGCGCAACCAGGTTGCCGGATCCGACGGCATGCGTGCCAAAGGCCTGCGCGGCGTTGGCCCGTACATGGTGACCAAGGCTATGGCTTCAGGCGTTTCCGCCTGCCTGGCAACCCCGTTCAAAATTCGTGGCGTTAACTATTCCATCAGCTCTGCCTGCGCAACCTCTGCACACTGCATTGGCCACGCGGTTGAACTGATCCAACTGGGCAAGCAGGACGTAGTCTTTGCCGGCGGCGGTGAAGAACTGTGCTGGGAAATGGCCTGTGAGTTCGATGCGATGGGCGCACTGTCCACCAGCTACAACGACACCCCGGAAAAAGCCTCCCGTACCTATGACGCAGCGCGTGACGGTTTCGTCATCGCCGGCGGCGGCGGTATGGTGGTGGTAGAAGAGCTGGAACATGCTCTGGCGCGTGGCGCACACATCTATGCTGAAATCATCGGCTACGGTGCGACCTCCGACGGTGCCGACATGGTTGCGCCATCAGGCGAAGGCGCAGTGCGTTGCATGAAGATGGCAATGCAGGGCGTTGACACCCCAATCGACTACATGAACGTGCACGGGACTTCTACGCCGGTTGGCGATGTGAAAGAACTGGGCGCTATCCGTGAAGTGTTTGGCGACAACACCCCGGCAATCTCCTCCACCAAGGCCATGACCGGTCACTCACTGGGCGCCGCCGGCGTGCAGGAAGCGATCTACAGCCTGCTGATGGTTGAGCACGGCTTTATTGCGCCGAGCATCAACATCGAAAACCTGGATGAGAAAGCCGCAGGCATGAACATCGTGACTCAGCCGACTCAACGCGAGCTGACTACCGTGATGTCCAACAGCTTCGGTTTCGGCGGCACCAACGCCACGCTGGTAATGCGCAAGCTGCAGAAGTAATTCCGGCCTCAAGGTTGTGGATCAAGCCCGCGTTTTCGCGGGCTTTTTTAATGCCTGTCGATCCTATCAGTTGGTCGCTCGGAGTTATCTCAAATTACATCTTCTGACGGATCATTAACGCTTCGTTCAGCCTTTTGCGCATACAATGGCTCAATAGCGCGAATATCACTCGGCGTAGCATTTCAGAGTGAGCGAACATTGAGGCAATAGTATGAAAAAGTTAATTGCAGTTGGGCTGCTGTCGGTATTTCTGGCTGGGTGCGCGACTGAATCACCTTGTGTCCCGGTCTATGACGATCAGGGTCGTTTGGTGCACACCAACACCTGTATGAAAGGTACCACTCAGGATAACTGGGAAACCGCAGGCGCTATCGCCGGTGGTGCCGCCGCGGTTGCCGGTCTGACGCTGGGTATTATCGCGTTAACCAAATAACCTTCCGTCGGTGAGTTTCCCCGTACCAAGCTCAGCCTCCGCGCTGGGCTTTTTTTTTGCTAAGACACCGCCGGTTGATTGATATCAAAGTATTTTTATTTCCAGGCGCCTGGCAAAGACGACTTTGTCAGCGGGTGTAAATTCCATTCCTGCGCAAGCACTTGGCCGATATACTCCGGCTATCCCACACTCTGGAATCACCTGATGTCGGCTTTGGCGTCCATCTCTTTATCCATGCACCGTTTGCGCTTCGCTAAAAAGCGGGCCTGTGCATGGCTATTGGTCGTCAGTTGGCTGTTGTTGAATACCCAATTGGCGCTGGCCAGCCACAACTGCAACCTGCAGTTCAGCGGTGAAGCGCCCATGGCCCAGCATATGATGCATATGCAAAACAGCCTGCCTTCGTCAGACCAGATGCAAACCCAAGGGCCGCTGTGCGAGAAGCATTGTGTCCCTGAGTCCGCCCAACAGGATCATGCCAGCCTGAGCTTGGCCGCCTTGCCGGTCAGCAGCGAGTTGGCCGTTATTGCTCCTTCTCCGTCACTTTCTATCCCACTTAACACCTGGCAAACGCCACCGATAACAGGCCCGCCGACAGAAATTGTGTTCTGCCGGTTCCGTGAATAGCTCTGACAACCGCTTTGCCGTCTCTGACGGCCACCCGTGTTTGTTAACTATTTAATGGAGTACCCGTTATGCGTAATTTATTTGCCGTTGTCTTGATCACCCTGTTTTTCTCCTCAGCCGTCAGCGCCGCCGATATGGCGATGCAACATTCTGCCGTAAAACCTACCGTCGAAATCCATAGCCAGGGCGTCATCAAGGCCTGGGATGAGCGCAAGGTGTCCATCGCGCACCAGGCCATACCGGCACTCAACTGGCCGCCGATGACCATGAGCTTCCAACTTCCTTCATCGCCATCGCTCACCGCATTGCCTGTGGGAACGGCGGTTGATTTCAGCTTCCTGCCGGTCGATGGCGGTTACCGGCTGATTGCTATCGCAACCGCTCGGCAATAACGGAGGCGTCATGACCATTATCCTTTCTCACCCTTTACGGGTGGGCTGGCTGCTGCTTGCCTGTTGGGCACCGGCCACCCTGGCAGCGGAGCTGACGCTGCAACAATCGTTGACGGCGGCTGAACGCTATTCGGCAGAACTTTCGGCCAATCGACATCAGGTGAATGCCCTGGAGAACATGGCAGATTCGGCGATGCAATTGCCCGATCCCAAGCTGAAGTTCGGTATTGAAAACGTGCCGGTGCAGGGGGGAAACGCCCGGCGCTTCACCCGCGAAGGCATGACGATGGGGCGGGTCGGCATCATGCAGGATTACGTCAGCAGCACCAAACGCCAGCGCAAGGCGGAGACCCTGCGTGCTGAAGCCAGCCAGACGGATGCCGGTAGCGCTACCATCCGCGCCCGTTTGCAGCAGCAAACCGCGCAGGCGTGGCTGGAACTGGCGCTGAGCCGGCAAACCTTGCATGACGCCACCGCACTGGTTACTGAGAGTGAGCGTCAAATTGCCACTCAGCATGCCGGTGTGGCCGGTGGCGGCACTCCTGCCAGCGGCGTGCTGGACGCCAGACTGACGCTGCTGGCCATGCAGGATCGCATCAGTGAGGCACAGCGTGACGTTGCGGTAGCGCAGGCACGCTTGACGCAACTGACCGGCCAGGCAACCACGGATACCGCCGGGGCGATGCCACGCTTTGAACGTTTACCGGCCGACAGCGACGTCTTGCGACAGGCGATCAAACAACATCCCGAGGTGCTGCAGGCCAGTCGTGAGGCCGACGTGGCCAAGGCGCGTTCGGCACAGTCAGAGGTGGCGGCCATACCGGACGTAGGTGTTGAGGTGTATTACGGTAAGCGCGCCGACGACTACGAGGATCTGGCTGGGGTGATGTTTACCGTCGATCTGCCACTGTTCCGCTCGCAACGACAGGATAAAGACTATGCCGCAGACGTGTCCCGCAACATGGAGGCCAACGATCGACTGACGTTGCTGATCCGCGATCATCAGGCGCAGCTCGACACGCTGTTGGCACAGTATCAGGCGGCGCAGGCGCAATGGCAGCGTCAGCAGCAACAGGCGATCCCCCTGCAGCAACAGCGGGTGACTTTGCTGTTGGCGCAATACCGCAGTGGCAAAAGCGACCTGTCTGCGCTGCTGGAGGCACGGCGGGCGCTACTCGACAGCCGCCTCAGCGCCGGTAAAGCCGCCCGTGGCCTGGCACAGATTTGGGCCGCCATCCGCTATCTCACCCCTCAGGAGGCGATGCAATGAAAATGCCATTTAAGCTGGCGCTGTTAGCGGCGTTAATCGGCGGTGGGCTGGCCGGATACTGGTTTGGCGCGTCGGGCGAAGCCGAGCCGCAGGCAGACAAAACTGAACGACAGGTTCTGTATTGGTACGATCCGATGATGCCTGCCCAGCGTTTCGATAAGCCGGGGAAATCGCCCTTTATGGATATGCAACTGGTGCCGCGCTATGCCGATGAAGCCGAAACGCAGGGCGGTGTGACCATCAGCGCACGCCAGCAGCAGAATCTGGGGGTACGTATCGAGACCGCCCAGTTGCGTCCGTTGGATCAGCAGCTTGACGCTTTCGGCAGCGTAGCCACCGATGAACGTGGGGTGCAGATTATTGCCGCCCGCGCCAATGGGCTGGTGGAAAAACTCTATGTCCGTGCCAGCCAACAGCAGGTGAAAAAAGGCCAGGCGCTGGCACAGTTGTGGATCCCGGAGTGGAGCGCGGCACAGCAGGAGTATTTGGCGATACGTCAACTGGGTGACCGCGCATTGACCGCCGCCGCCCGCCAGCGGTTGCAGTTGTTATTTATGCCCGAGGCGGTGATACGGCAGGTAGAGCGCACGGGCAAACCCGAGCCACGAATCAAGATAGTGGCGCCGGAGAGCGGTTATGTGAACAAGCTAAGCGTGCTTGAAGGCGCTCAGGTGACCGCGGCGCAGGGGTTGTTTGAGCTGGCCAGCCTGGATCCGGTGTGGATTGTGGCCGACTATCCGCAGGCGCAAGCCGGGTTACTCAAGGTGGGCGACAAGGTGCAGGCCGCCTCTGCCAGCTGGCCGGGGGAAAGGTTTGAAGGTGAGGTGAGCGAGCTGCTGGCCAACGTCGATCCGCTGACCCGCACCTTCAAGGCGCGCATTCTGTTAAAAAATCCTCAGCAAAAGCTGCGGCCAGGCATGTACCTGCAACTGACGCTCTCGCAGAACGCCGTCGGCAAACCGGTACTGGCCATCCCGCAGGAGGCACTGATAGATAACGGCGATCGTAACCGGGTATTGGTTGCCGAGGGTAACGGCCATTTCACGCCGGTGGAGGTGGTGGCCGGACGTGAACAGGACGGCTGGGTGGAGATCAAACGCGGCCTGAGCGCCGGGCAACAGGTCGTGACCTCCGGTCAGTTCCTGATCGACTCCGAGGCCAGTATGCGCAGTGCCTTGCCGCAGATGGCGGCACAAACCGAAGTTAAACAGTACCAGGCCGAAGGGGTGATTGAGGCACTCAATGGCGACACCATGACGTTGTCCCACGGACCGGTGCCTGAATTGCAGTGGCCGGCGATGACCATGGATTTTGCTCTGCCACCGGGGGGATTACCGGCAGGCATCAAGTCTGGCGACCGGGTGAAAATTCACTTTAACGTCGACGATAGCGGTTCACATATCAGCCAGGTTCTGCCGATCAATGCCGGGCACGGAGGCCACTTATGATTGCATACGTGATCCGCTGGTCGCTGCGCAACCGGCTGCTGGTGTTATTGGCCTCGGTATTGTTGGCCGGCTGGGGTGTTTGGGCCCTGCAGAAAGCCCCACTGGATGCGCTGCCGGACTTGTCCGACGTACAGGTCATCGTCCGTGCCACTTACCCCGGCAAGGCACCGCAGGTGATTGAAGATCAGGTCACCTATCCGCTGACCACCACCTTGTTGACGGTGCCGGGCGCCAAAACGGTGCGTGGTTTTTCCATGTTTGGCGATGCCTACGTCTACGTGTTGTTTGAGGATGGCACCGATCTTTACTGGGCGCGTTCACGGGTGCTGGAGTCGCTGAGTCAGGTGCAATCCTCATTGCCTGAGCAGGTGAAGGTGGCGTTGGGGCCGGATGCCACCGGCGTGGGTTGGGTTTACGAATATGCCCTGGTGGATAAAACCGGCAAGCACAGCCTGGCCGACCTGCGCGCGCTACAAGACTGGACGTTGAAGTTTGAGCTTAAAACCGTCCCCAACGTGGCGGAAGTGGCCAGCGTCGGCGGTATGGTGCGTCAGTATCAGGTGGTGTTGGACTCGCAAAGCCTGCGTGCGCTGAATATCACTCATCAACAGGTGGTGACTGCCATTCAGGACGCCAACCAGGAAGGCGGCGGGGCGCTGCTGGAAATGGGCGAGGCGGAGTACATGGTGCGCACCTCGGGTTACCTGAAAAAACTGAGTGATTTTGCCAACGTGGTGATCACTGTGCGCGATGGCGTGCCGATCCTGCTGTCACAGGTGGCGACGCTGCGTGAAGGACCGGAGATCCGCCGGGGTGTGGCAGAGCTTAACGGTGAGGGGGAAGTGGCGGGCGGCATAGTGGTGATGCGTTACGGCAAGAATGCGCTGGAAACCATCAATGCGCTGAAGGTGAAACTGCAGGAGGTTCAGCGGACGCTGCCGCCGGGAGTCGAAATCGTTACGGTTTACGACCGCTCTCAACTGATTGAACACGCCATCGAAACCCTGTCCCACAAGCTGCTGGAAGAGTTTATCGTGGTGGCACTGGTCTGCACTCTGTTCCTGTTCCATTTCCGTTCGGCGCTGGTGGCGATGATTACGCTGCCGCTGGGTATTCTCGGTGCCTTTGTGGTGATGCATTATCAGGGGGTGAACGCCAATATCATGTCGCTGGGTGGGATCGCCATTGCGATAGGCGCGATGGTGGATGCGGCGATCGTGATGATCGAGAACATGCATAAGGTGCTGGAACAGTGGCGACAGCGTCATCCAGGGCAACAGCCGACGTCAACGGATTACTGGCGCATTTCGGAGCAGGCGGCGGTGGAAGTGGGGCCGGCGCTGTTTTGCAGTTTGCTGATTATCACGTTGTCCTTCATTCCTGTGTTCACCCTGCAGGCGCAGGAAGGGCGGATGTTCTCCCCACTGGCCTATACCAAAACCTACGCCATGGCGGTGGCTGCCGGGCTGGGTATTACGTTGGTGCCGGTATTGATGGGGTACTTCATCCGGGGCCGCATTCCCGATGAGCATGCCAACCCGATCAATCGCTGGCTGATCCGTCTGTATCAGCCGGTGCTGGCGGCGGTGTTGGCGCGCCCGAAAACCACGCTCGGGGTTTCGTTACTGCTGCTGTTGTTGACCCTGTATCCGCTAAGCCGGTTGGGCAGCGAATTTATGCCGCAGCTCGACGAAGGTGATCTGTTGTATATGCCATCGTCATTGCCGGGCATGTCGGCGCGTGAGGCCGGCAGACTGCTGCAATTGACCGACCGGTTGATCAAAACCGTGCCGGAGGTGGCGACGGTATTCGGCAAGGCGGGGCGGGCGGAAACCGCCACCGACCCGGCACCGCTGACCATGCTGGAAACCACCATTCGCTTCAAGCCGCGTGACCAATGGCGGCCAGGTATGACCATGGACAAGCTGGTGGCGGAGCTCGATAGCGTGGTCAAGGTACCGGGCATCGCCAACGTTTGGGTTCCCCCGATCCGCAATCGGCTGGATATGTTGGCCACCGGCATAAAAAGCCCGGTCGGCATCAAGGTCAACGGCAATAACATGGCCGATATCGAACGGATTTCCGGGCAGATTGAGCAGGTGGTGAAACGGGTGCCGGGTGTCACCTCGGCATTGGCAGAGCGCATCACCGGGGGGCGCTATGTGGATATTGATATCGACCGTCAGCGGGCTGCGCGTTATGGCGTCTCGGTGAAGGAGCTGCAATCGATGGTAGCGACGCTGGTGGGCGGTGAAAACATTGGCGAAACCATTGAGGGGCGGGCGCGCTATCCGATCAATGTGCGTTACCCGCGTGAAATTCGTGATTCGGTGCAACAACTGCAGACATTACCGGTACTCACGGCCAATGGGAGTCAGGTGCCGTTGTCGATGTTGGCGGATATTCGGGTGACCGAAGGGCCGCCAATGTTGAAAAGTGAAAACGCACGGCTCTCCAATTGGATTTATGTCGATCTGCGCGGACGCGATCTTAAATCGGCGGTGGAAGAAATGCAGCAGGCAGTCGCGCAGCAGGTCAAGTTACCGGCCGGTGTCTCTTTAAGCTGGTCCGGACAGTTTGAGTATCTGGAACGCGCCAGCGCGCAGTTGAAAATCGTGTTGCCGGTAACGCTGGCGATCATTTTTGTGCTGCTGTTTGTCACCTTCAGCAGCGTGCGCGATGCGCTGTTGATCATGGCGACGCTGCCCTTCGCGCTGATCGGCGGTGTGTGGCTGCTGTACCTGCTGAACTACAACCTTTCGGTGGCCGGGGCCGTCGGTTTTATTGCCCTGTCGGGCGTGGCGGCGGAGTTCGGTGTGATCATGGTGCTGTATTTGAACCATGCGCTGGAAAAACACCGTCAGCCGGGGAAACCGCTAACCCAACAACAGCTGATGGCGGCCATCAGCGAGGGCGCGGGACTGCGCGTGCGGCCGAAAGTGATGACCGTCGCGACCATTATGGCCGGGTTATTACCTATTATGTGGGGTGATGGGGCTGGTTCTGAGGTGATGCGGCGCATTGCGGCACCGATGATTGGCGGCATGGTCAGTGCACCGTTGCTGTCGATGCTGGTGGTTCCGGTAGTATATTTATTGTTGCACCGTAAAGGATGATGGAGCGGGGCGCGGTATTGAACTGCGCCCCGAATACTGAACCAATAATTACTTCACCAGAAACGCTTTAAACTGCGGCGTCATCACGGCGCTGAATCCCTCGTCGGTTTTGCTGATCAAATACACCGCCAGCCCTTTATCCTCTGCCAGTTTCAGGGCTTTTTCCGTCCCCAGCACCATCAGTCCGGTATCCCAACCGTCGGCTTCCAGCGCAGTCGGGGCGATCACCGTGGCGGACACCAGACGGTGGGTTATCGGCCTGCCGGTGGTGGGATCGATCACGTGCGAGTAGCGCTGGCCATCCTGTTCGAAATAGTTGCGGTAGCTACCGGCGGTGCTGATGCCATAACCTTGTAAATCCACCAAAGCCTGTACCGCATTTTCACGGTCGGTAGGCTTTTGGATCGCCACCCGCCAGGCTTTGCCCTGGCCGTTAACGCCGCGGGAAGAAACCGCACCGCCAACCGAGACCAGATAGTTGGTGATGCCGTTGCGCGCCATCAACTGAACCAACTGGTCAACGCCATAGCCTTCACCCAGCGTTGATAGATCGACATACATCTCCGGCAGGTCTTTTTGCAGCCATTCGCCGTGGTCGTCACCGATCAGTTTGAGGTGCTGCAGGCCGACGTTCTTTTGCGCCGCCTCTATTTGCTGCTGGCTCGGCACCTTGACCACTCGCTTATCCGGGCCGAAGCCCCACAAATTGACCAGCGGCCCGACGGTAATATTCATCGCACCCTGAGTATCGCGACCGATGCGTTGGGCCATCAGGATAATGTCCGCCATGCCGCGCGGGATCGGCTGTGGATCTGTACTGCGGTTCTGATTAAAGCGCGACAGCACCGAATCATTGCGATAGGTGGAGATATCGTCGTTGGCCCGTTCCAGCACGGCGTCGATCTGCTGCTGCAACTGTTGTTTATTGATGGCTACATCACCGCTGACCTTGACGCTGTAGAAGGTGCCCATGGTTTTGCCGTCGATGTCCATCTGCGGACGGGTATTCTGGTCATTACAGGCGGTCAGCAAGCTGAGCGCCATGCTCAATAACAGCCCTTTGGCGAAAACGTTAGCCATAAAAAATCCTTCAAAACGGGGAAAGGCGCTACAAATAAAGCAAAGTGCGGCGAATGAAAAGCAGATAAAGGTAAAAGAGCATTTTACTGGCGTTGCGGTCGCGCTTGGGCTAACTTCTGGCTCCTGATCCCCGGTGGTTTTTTTTGAAGCGCTCAACATGAGTTCAAACGTCGTTGTGCGGCTGTTCCAGCCGTTCCTGAAAGATCGTTTTTTACATATTCTGCTGTTGGCCGGCGTGCTGATGCTGGCTATTAATCCGCAACAACTGCCTATGCTTAGCGGTTTTATCGACTGGCGCACCATTATTACCCTGCTGGGACTGATGCTGTTGACCAAGGGGGTTGAGGTCAGCGGTTATTTTGACTTTATTGGCCGCAAGATAGTCAATATGCTTCACAGTGAACGGCGGCTGGCGCTGTTTTTGGTGTTTTCTGCTGCACTGTTGTCGTCATTCCTGACCAACGACGTGGCGCTGTTTATCGTTATTCCGCTGACTATCACGCTAAAAAAACTCTCCTCGCTGCCAATTAGTCGGTTAATTATCTTCCAGGCGTTGGCGGTCAATGCCGGCTCGCTGCTGACGCCGATTGGTAACCCGCAAAACATTTTGCTGTGGAGCAAATCCTCACTGTCGTTTCTGGCTTTTATTGCCCAGATGGCACCCTTTGGCGCAGCGATGCTGGCCAGCCTGCTGCTGTTAACCTGGTTCAGTTTCCCGGCGCGGGAGATCGTTAAAGCCCCACATACCGAAGGCTACCCTTACCAGCGACGCCTGTTGCTGAGCTGCGTGGCACTGTACGTGATTTTTCTGCTGTGTCTGGATATCGACCTGCCACTGTATGGCCTGTTGGCGGTGTTCGCCGGGTTTTTACTGTTGGCACGCCGGGTGTTGTTGCAGATTGACTGGAGCCTGATTTTTGTCTTTATCGCCATGTTTATCGACGTCGGGTTATTCACCCGCCTCGAGGCGGTTCAGCCCTGGTTCGCGGACATTGCCAGGCTGGGCGAGGGCGGTATTTATGCCCTGGGGATCTGCCTGTCGCAGGTGATCAGCAACGTACCGGCGACCATTTTACTGCTTAACTACGTGCCTTCCAGCCAACTGCTGGCCTATGCGGTCAACGCCGGAGGTTTTGGCTTGGCGCTCGGTTCATTGGCTAACCTGATTGCACTGCGGATGGCGGGCGAGCGAAAAATCTGGCTGAAATTCCATTACTACTCGCTGCCATTGCTGGCATGGAGTGGTTTGCTTGGCTGGTTGCTGGCTTAAGAGCGATATTTCTACTTGAAATACCGCTCTCCTTTGGAGCAGCCGTTAGCCGCGTGCGGCCAGCAAACAGATGCTGCGGGTGACCTGATAGGACTTCACAAAGGCGCTGACCGGCAGAAATTCAAAGCGCGAATGGAAATTGTGCGCACCGGTGAAGTAGTTGGGAGTCACCAGCCCGCGGCTCGATAACGCCGCACCGTCGGTACCCCCGCGCATCGGGATTACCTTTGGCGGAATACCGTGGGCGGCGAGTGCGCCGAAAATCAGTTCGATGGCGCGTTGGTCTTCGCCGATAGAGTTGCTGATATTGCTGTAGATATCCGTGACGCTGCAGCTGACTTTAGCTCGCGGGTAGTTTGCCGCCACTTGCCGAACCACTTCCTGAATACGTTCTTTACGCGCATTGAAACTCGCCAAATCAAAATCACGGACTGACACTTTCAGCGTGGCGAGGTTGGCATTGGCCGTCAGGTCGTTGAACCAGAAGTAGCCTTCACGCCCCTCGGTATGCTCCGGCGTGTCCCGGCTGTCGAACTGATTGATGATGTCGTTGGCGATACGAATCGGGTTGATCAACACATTCTTGGCTGACATCGGGTGCGCAGTCACCCCCTCAATGCGGATTTCCGCTGCCGCGGCGTTGAAGTTTTCATACACCACTTCGCCCAGTTCACAGCAGTCGATGGTATAGGCGAAGTCTACGTCAAAGCGTGCCAGATCCAGTGCCTTGGCACCGCGCAGGCCAATTTCTTCATCCGGCACAAAGGCCACCAGGATATCGCCGTGACGGTCGGTGGCACTCAGGTTAGCCAGCAGGGTCATCACTACCGTCACAGCCGCCTTGTTATCGGCGCCGAGTACGCTGGTCCCGTCGCTGAAAATAATCTCTTCATTCGGGTAGGCCAGGATCTCCGGGTGCTCGGCGGTGCGCAGCCAGATGTCATGCTCTGCGTTCAGGCACAGATCCTGGCCGCTAAAGCGCAGGCGCTGCGGGTGAATATCTGCCGCCAGGCCGACGTCAACGGTATCGATATGGGTAATAAAACCGATACGCGGCGCGCCGGGCTGGTTGCCGGGTTTACGTGCGGTAACAGTGGCGTGCTCATCAATTTGCACATCAGCCATCCCCAATTCGCGCAGTTCGGCTGCCAGCAGTTTGGCCATCTCATGCTGGCCTGGCGTGCTGGGCAGGGTTGTGGCGGCGGCATCGCTCTGGCTGGTTACCGCCAGATAGCGGAAGAAACGTTCGGTGAGCTGTTCGGCTATGGCGCTGGTCATGCGGGTTCCTCTCGGTAAGCGGTCTATCGGTTTTAATGGTAAATCAGCCGGTTGTCCAATGGTGCAATGCTTTAGCCGTCGGAATGCGAGACGCCGCGCAGAATAAAAAAATAGCGGCGCAACTAGGAAATAGTCGCGGGTAACTGCGGCAAAATCGTTGTTAGCTCTGGGGTGCGGATGCCCCAACAAAAATCTGAACGCTAAAGGAGAATTCATGCGCTCACGTCACGCTTTGCTTATTTCTTTGTTATCCCTGGGAATATCTCAGACTGCCTGGTCTTCCACCGACGGTGGTCATGCCAATAGCAACGCCAATAGCCGCGAAGTGGCCAGCGCGCTTGGCGGCCTGAAGAACAAAACCTATAGCCTGGAGCTGGCACCGAAGATCCGCGTCGCCAGCTTCAATATTGCCGCCGGTAAAGTCAGTGATATGACCGCCATCGCCAAGGCGATCAAGGCGATGAACGTCGACGTGGTGGCGCTGCAGGAAGTGGACAAGCTGACCGGCCGCAGCGGCAAGCTGGATCAGGCTGCAGAACTGGCCAAGCTGACCGGTATGCACGTGGTTTTTGGCCGCGCGATTGATTTTGACGGCGGTGAATATGGCCTGGCGTTTCTGTCAAAATATCCGCTGCATGACAGCAAGATTTACCCGCTGCCTTCCGGTCAGCGTGAACAACGCATTGCCTTCAGCGCCCAGACCGACGTGCCCGAATTTCCGGCGCCGATTACGCTGATCAACACTCATTTGGATACTAAAGAAGATCCGGCCATGCGTTTGGAGCAGGTGCGCGAGTTGAATGACCGCACCATCGAAATGCGCGGTATCAAGCTGTTGTTTGGCGACATGAACGACGTTCCGGGCAGCGTTACCTGGACCGAACTTAGCCGCTACTGGAACGACATCATGCCTGCCGCGCAAGATGGCCGCAGTTGGCCGGCAGAAAATGCCGAAATCAAGGTCGACTACATCTTTAGCGGCAATGCCCAGCGCTGGCATTTGGACAGCCTGACGGTGCCGAACGCCAGCGGCGACTGGAACGGCATTCACTGGCCGGCGGTCAGCGATCACCTGCCGGTGGTTGCCGAACTGCGGCTGACCGAGCAGTAATTTAATCGCAAACGGCGTTGTCAGTTTAAACGGGGGAAATCTGTGCCAGCCGCGGCGTGGCTGGCGCAACAGGGGTTCCGGGTGAAAGAGCTGATTGGCGGGTTGGACTTCTGGCTACGCGATGGCCATCCATTGGCCACCGGTGAACAGCCGGGTTCGCTGTTGGGAAGTGCTGTCGGAGAAGACTGCGGCTGTGCCTGAGGGGTTAAAACACCAGCGCCAATACCAGGGCCAGCACCAGAATAAACAGGATAAAGGCCACGGCCGGTTTGCTCAGCGCTTTTTGCAGTGGTTGGGGCAGGGCGGCAATTAGTGGGTTGAGCAACGGTTGCGGTTCGGCGTGGCTGCCGGACAGCGGCTGTGCCGGACCGGTCTTTTCCAGACGGCGCGCAAACAGCTGGTTGATCAGGTCGCTCATCTGCGGATGGGTCAGCGGTGCGCCGGCATTGCAGTGAAAACGTGACTGACAGTAGTCATTCAACTGTTGCTGCTCCTGCGGATCCGCAGGATGTTTAAGTGCGGCCAACAGGTTGTTCAGCGTCGGTGCGGTTTGTGGACTCAGCGCTACCTTCACCTGTAAAAACTGGTTCAGCAGTTGGAAATGGCGAGCTGGCAGCGGATCGTTGGTTTTTACCCCGCTGAGATCAAACAGCGTCTGCCAAATTTTGACCGGTGATTCGCCGGTGGCGGCACTCAGCTTGGTCACCTGCAGTTGCAGGCTCTGGTGTTCGGCAGGCAGCAGCGGACGATCGCTGGTGGTGGTTTGTTGCGGGAGCGGAATGGTCAGGCTGCCGGTCTGCAACAGGTTCAGTACCTGCTGCAACTGTGGGTGGCTCAATTGACTCAGCACCGTATGGCCAAACTGCTGGCGAATAAAGTCGCTGACGGCCTGGCGGTTATTGCCCTGCGGCAGCAGATCGGTGAGTTGCTGCAACAATTGGCGGTTGGCATGGCTCTGCTGCACCTGCGCCAGACGGTTTTGCAACAGTTGCTCGGCCGGTTGGAAATGGCGTGCCAGAAGCTCACTGTTGTTGTTGTCCGTTTGCAGGTCATGACGCAGCGTGACCCAAATCTCTGCGGACTTGGCCGGGCTGAGCGCCATGATCTTGACGACCAGTTTCTCCAGCGTGGTGCGTTGTGCCGGGGAGAGCGGGCTACCGTCAGTGGCTGTGGTTTTGTCCGGGCTAGGGGAACGATCGCTGGCGATCGGGGTGCCCGGTCCACTCAAAGGTTGCATATCACCTGTCCTTCGCTGTGTAGAATAATCGTCGTACCCGGCGAAAAGCGCAGGATTGTGCTTATGATACCTGTAAACGGCCGCGACCAATACCGTCCTCAGACATTTCTTTACAGGCAAAACATTGCTAAAAGCGTCTGCGCCGCTAAGATAAGCGCAGACTTGGAATTGAGGGTGGCATGGTTAAACAGCAGCGGATTGCGAAATGGTTCTTATGCCTGGCTTGCCTGGTCGTATTGACCTGCATGACTCAGCGCATGGCGAGCCTGCATGCGTTGCAGCAAGTGATGGGCCTGTCTGTCGCCAGCACGCTCACCTCTGCCACCGATGACGCCGCCGAACTGCAACCCACGCCCTGCGAACTGAGTGCCAAATCCTTGTTGGCCTCGCCACCGGTGATGTTCGAAACCCTGCTGTTCGGCCTTGGCATGTTACTGGTGTTGTTGGCCCCCACGGTGGCCGCGCGTCTGCGAATTCCCCCTCCCAGAGTTATTTCCCCCACCACCCTCAGGGTACATCTGCGATTATGCGTGTTCCGTGAATGAGTTCATCACCCGTCTGTTTTGGTTGATTGATTCATTTATGGAGAAAAAACATGTTGAATATCATCAGGTCGGCATTAGCCTGCCTGTTACTGCTGTGGCTACCTGTTTTGCAGGCGGCGGACAGCGGTTGGTTACAAAGTCCGACTAACGATCACGCCAAGGTGCGGCTGCGCGCCGACACCTCGCACAGCGGGGAAACCCGTTTGCTGCTGGCCATAGAGCTGCAAAAAGGCTGGAAAACCTACTGGCGTTCGCCGGGAGAAGGCGGCATTGCGCCGACCATCGCCTGGCAGGGTAATCCACCGCCGGCAACCTGGTACTGGCCAACGCCGCAGCGTTTTGACGTTGCCGGTATTTCCACCCAGGGTTATCACGACCGGGTTGAACTGCCGCTGGTGATGAAAGGCACTGTGCCACGCCAGTTGGCGGGCACGTTGACGCTGTCTACCTGCAGTAACGTCTGCATTTTGACCGACTATCCGTTCAGTCTGGATTTGGATGCGCCGTCCGACGCGCAGTTTACCCATGACTTTGCCCAGGCCATGGGGCAGGTACCTATTGCCGATGGGCTGGTGGAGAGTATTAAAGCCGGTTATCAGAACGGGGAACTGCAGATCAGCGCCGAGCGAGCCGCCGGTTGGCAGCAGCCTGAGTTGTTCTTCGATACGCTGGAGGATGCTGACCTCGGCAAGCCAAAGGTCAGTAGTGACGGTACGCGGATGTTCGCGCGGGTGCCAGTTAGTGATGGCTGGGGTGATAGCGCACCGGATCTGCGTGGCAAAACCCTGACGTTGGTGATCGGTGACGGCGGCGTGGCGCAGCAGGTGACGTTACCTATAGAAGGGCCACTGGCTTCACCGGTTGCGGCGAGTTTCTCGCTGTGGCAGGCGGTGCTGATGGCGCTGGCCGGTGGCTTGATCCTCAACCTGATGCCCTGCGTGCTGCCGGTATTGGGCATCAAACTGGGTTCGATTTTGCAGGTCGAACAGCGCGACCGACACAGCATTCGGCTGCAATTTCTGGCCTCGTCGTTCGGCATTGTAGCGTCGTTTATGGCGCTGGCCTTGCTGATGACGCTGCTGCGGCTGAGCAATCAGGCGCTGGGCTGGGGTATCCAGTTCCAAAACCCGTGGTTTATCGGCTTTATGGTGTTGGTGACGCTGTTATTCAGCGCCAACCTGTTCGGCCTGTTCCATCTGCAGCTTTCCTCTTCGCTGAACACCAAACTGGCGACCCATAACGGACGTGGCCTGAGTGGGCATTTCTGGCAGGGCGCTTTCGCTACCCTGCTGGCGACGCCATGTTCCGCACCTTTCCTGGGCACCGCGGTGGCCTTTGCTCTGGCTGCTCCGTTGCCGGTGCTATGGGGCATGTTTGTCGCTCTGGGCATCGGGATGAGTCTGCCCTGGCTGTTGATTGCCGCCTGGCCGGCGCTGGCACTGCGTTTACCTCGTCCGGGGCGTTGGATGAACAGCCTGCGGCTGGTGATGGGCCTGCTGATGCTGGCTTCTTCGTTGTGGCTGCTAAGCCTGATGACTAACCATATCGGTGGAATAGTGACGCTAGTGGTGGGCGTTATCGCACTGCTGGCCCTGTTGCTGGCGGTCGGTTGGCAACATGGGGTTCGCCTGGCGGCCAAGCTGGCAGCCGGTACCCTGGTGCTGGTTGGAGTGGTGCTATTGGCCGGTTCCCTGACCGCCGGGCTGTGGCGTCAGCCACTGCATGACAATGTGGCCTGGCAACCGCTGAGCGAGGAGGCGATCACCCAGGCACTGGCCCAGAACAAACGGGTGTTTGTCGACGTCACCGCTGACTGGTGTGTGACCTGTAAAGCCAACAAATTCAACGTACTGCTGCGCGATGATGTGCAAAAAGCGCTGAGCGCTGAGGACGTTGTCGCCCTGCGGGGAGACTGGAGCCGTCCATCGGCCGAAATTAGTGCTTTCTTGCAACAACGCGGCAGCGTCGCCGTGCCTTTTAACCAAATCTATGGCCCCGGCAGCCGCGACGGCGTGGTGTTGTCCCCGTTGTTAACCCGCGATGCCGTATTGCAAACCCTGTCCGCCGCCAAAGGAAATTCACAATGAAAAAATTAATGATTTTACTGATGCTGATCGCCACTCCTGTCTGGGCCGCTGCCCCATTTACCCCGGAGCAGGAAGTGCGCATTAAAGAGCTGATCCGCGAAACGCTGGTGTCGAACCCGGATATTCTGGCGCAGGCGGTGGATGCCTGGCAGCAGCAAACCTCCAGCCAGCAAATTAGCCAGGCGATCAAGCAAAACGCCAAAGCTTTATATGAAGACCCTGCCAGCCCACGTCTGGGGGCGGCCAACGCCAAACTGACGCTGGTGACCTTTACCGATTACAACTGTCCGTACTGCAAGCGTTTTGATCCGATGCTGGAAAAAATCGTTAAAGAGAACCCGGATGTGGCGTTGGTGGTGAAACTGTTGCCGTTCAAAGGCGAAAGCTCGGTAAGTTCGGCGCGGGTGGCATTGACTGCCTGGCAGCAGCATCCGGACCAGTTTTGGGCGTTGCACCAGCGGCTGATGGCGAAAAAAGGTTTCCATGATACCGCCAGCATTAGCGCGGCACAGCAGAAAACCGGGGTGAAAGAGGTGGCACCGAGTGAGCTGAGCATGACCACGTTGCGCACCAACATGGAGTTGGCAGAAAAATTGGGCGTACAGGGGACGCCGGCGACGCTGATCGGCGATCAGATGTTGCCGGGGGCGGTGTCTTACGAGGAGCTGGAAACGATGGTGAAACAGCAGTTGGCGAAGGTTAAAAATGGCTAGGCTACGGCGTTGGGCGCGGGAACTGCTGATCCTGCTGCTGATCGTCCTGGTCGCCGCTTTCGGCATGGACTGGCTGCGTGCACCGCAGGTCCCGCCAGCCTTCGATTCGCAGCTCCTGACGACGCTGAACGGTGAGCAGGTATCACTGGCGCAGCTCAGTCAGGACAAACCGTTGCTGGTTTATTTCTGGGCCAGTTGGTGCGGAGTTTGCCGCTTCACCACCCCCTATGTCGCCAGACTGGTGGGCGAGGGGAGCAACGTGTTGAGCGTAGCGCTGCGCTCCGGTGACGATGCTCAGGTGGCGAAGTGGCTGGCCGCTAAAAGGGTGACCTTGCCGGTGGTTAACGACCCGCGTGGCGAACTGTCGGCGCAGTGGCAAATCGGCGTGACCCCGACGCTGGTGATCATCTCCAAAGGCCAGGTGGTGCAGAGCACCACCGGCTGGACCAGCTATTGGGGTATGAAGCTGCGGCTGTGGTGGGCCGGGCTGTAATCGCCGGTTTATTCGGCCGCTATCACCTGACTAATCGCCCGGCACAGCCGGGCGATACCTTCTTCAATCAGCGGCGGTGTGTTGGCGGCGAAATTCAATCGCAGGCCATGCGCGCCACGCTGTTCCTCGGCATAAAAACACTCCCCACGAGCAAAAGTCACGCCTTCTCGCCAGGCCATCGGCATCAATGCTTCGGTGCTGACGGCGGCAGGAAGCGTCAGCCAGATAAACAGCCCGCCCTCCGGCGTTTCAAACCGGCAACCGGGCGGCAGTTGTTGCTGTAAGGCGGCAACCATCACATCCCGGTGTTGGCGATAGATCCGTCCTGCACGCCGCAGCTGCTTGTCGTAGCGACCTATGGTGACGAAGGCGTCCAGTGCGCGCTGGATCAGGTTGGAGCTGGTAAAACTGTCGACGTGTTTCAGTCGGGCGATGCGTTGATAGTGTTCGCTGTCCGCCACCAGATAGCCAATACGCATGCTGGGCAACAGCATTTTGGAAAATGTGCTGACATAAATCACCGCCCCCGGCTGCGCCAGCGCCCGCAGCGAGGGTAACTGCTTGCCGTTGTAGCGCAAATCACCGACAAAATCGTCCTCGAGGATCACCACCCCGGCATGCTGAGCCAGTGCCAACAGGCGACGCCGCCGGGCTTCACTCATGCAGCGCCCGGTGGGGTTATGGAAATTAGGAATGGTGTAAATCAGCTTCGGCCGGTGTTTTTCCAGCAAGGCGGGCAGTTGTTCAACCAGCATGCCGTGCCGATCGCTGGGAATGGTGACGATATTGATGCGGTGCAGGCGCAGCAGCCCCAGAGCTTCGGCGTAGGTCGGCTGTTCGACGATCACCGTATCGCCCGGCTCCAGCAGGCTTTGCACAATCAGGCTGATAGCGTGCTGTGAACCGTTGGTGATCAGCAACTGCTCGGCATGGGTTGGAATGCCCTGTGCGGTGAGGATCCTTCCCAGCGTATCGCGCAGCGGGTAGTAACCGCAGTATTCACCATAGCTGAAGGCCTCTTCCGCATGGCGGCTGAGCACCGACAGCAATATCTTGCGGAACTCTTCCTGCGGGAAAACTTTCGGGCTGCCAACACCGGCAGCAAAGTTGATGATGCTGTCCGGCAGCGGGATATCGGGGTAACCATCCAGTCGTGAGGTCAGGGTGGTAAAACGCTCCGCCGGGAAAGGGACATCGGTTGCCGGTTTTGGCTGTGCGGGTTGTGCCAGCGGATGCTGGACATAGGCACCGCTGCCGCGCCGCTGGCGTAAAAAGCCTTTGGCTGCCAGTTCGGCATAGGCGTTGTCCACCGTCAACCGGCTGACGGCCAATTCGCCGGCAAGCTGGCGGGTGGAGGGCAGTTTATCGCCATCAACAAAGACGCCGCTCAGGATAGCCCGTCGCAACGCCTCCTCAATTTGCAGATACAGCGGAACATCCTGCTGACGGTCTAACGGAATATGCATGCAAAATTGGCTCGGTTAACGCTGGTGGTTTTTACTATACCCCATAGCAGTAAGCCTTCAAGCGGATAAAAGTGGCCTGTATAACATCGGGGGAAAGTGGCTCTGGCGGCAAAATTGCGCGGCGTTAGAATCGCTGCCTGAGTCTATTCCCGCCGTTTTTTTGAGGGTGTCATGTCATTACCATCGGGTGTTTCAGCCAGGCCGGTTTTTCCCGGCGCGCGTATTTTACAGGGCAGCAGTCAGGGCTATGTGATTGCCATTATCAGCGCCATGTTGCTGGCTTTTACCGCCATTATTATCCGTGTGCTAACGGAGTATTATCACCTGCCGACCTTTGTGCTGGCTTTTTGGCGAGCGGCGCTGGTGGCATTGGTGCTATTGCCGGCATTGTTGCTGTTCAAGCCTGAGTGGGCTCGTTTACGGCGCTCCCAGATCCCGTTTTATGCCTGTTATGGCCTGCTGCTGGCGGTATTCAACAGCCTGTGGACGCTGTCGGTGGCGTTGAACGGTGCGTCGGTAGCCACCATTCTGACTTACTGCTCGGTGGGGTTTACCGTTTTCCTCGGCTGGATGATCTACAGCGAACGCCTGAACCTGCGTCAATTAGTGGTGATTGTGGTCAGCCTGGGCGGCTGTTTTCTGGTCAGCAACGGCGACAGCATGGGCAACAGCCATTTTAACCTGCTGGGGCTGTTGGTCGGTATGCTGTCCGGCATCGGCTATACCCTCTACACGCTGGGCGGGCGAGTGGCGACTGAACGCCATTATCCGGTGTGGAATACCATTTTGTACGTGTTCGGCTTTTCGGCCGTTTACCAGTGGCTGTTTAACGCTGCGTTGACGCTTTACCCGCTGGCGGCTTTCCATGGCATGACCGGTTCTTTGTGGTTCCTTTCCGAGGGCGTTCAGGGCATCGAGTGGCGCGGTTGGCTGTTGCTGCTGACGCTGGCCGCCGGCCCGACGCTGTTGGGCTTTGGTCTGTACAACATCAGCCTGAAAACCTTGCCGCTGGCGGTGGCGAACCTGATTTTGTCGCTGGAGCTGGTGTTTACGGCAGTTATCGCCTATTTCCTGCTGGGGGAAAACATGAACCAGTTGCAGCTGCTGGGCAGTGCGCTGGTGCTGGGCGGGGTGCTGATGTTGAAGAACAAGACGGCTGAGGCGTGATTTGTTACCCTTATGGCGCCAAAATTTGGAGGCAACAATGACCCATAACCCAAGATTAAAACGGGCGTTAATCGCTTAATTCGGCAGTGTTTTGCGACCAAAAAACACTGCCACAGACTTTAGGCTGTGGCTCTTGCAATAGATAAAAGAGAAACTGCCATGACTGAAAAACACTGGTCAAAAACAGAGTTGCTGCACCAAACGGTGACCCATCCCAATATTATCGTTAAAGGAACCCATAGCTATTACAGCGACTGTTGGGATCACGGCTTTGAACGCTCGGTGGTGCGCTATTTGCACGGCGATGCGGTCAGCCAACAATGGCCTGCGCTGGGAGCGATAGACCAATTGCTGATCGGTGATTACGTCTGTATCGGTGCCGAGGCGGTGATCCTGATGGGGGGCAATCATACTCATCGAATCGACTGGCTGTGTCTGTATCCGTTTATGGCAAGCATCGAGGCGGCTTATCAGCCGAAAGGCGATACCCGTCTCGGGGATGGTTGCTGGATAGGAATGCGGGCGATGCTGCTGCCGGGCGTGACCGTTGGGGAAGGGGCGATAGTGGCTGCAGGCAGCATTGTGACGGCGGATGTTGAACCTTACACTATCGTCGGCGGCAATCCGGCGCGGCCAATCAAGCGGCGGTTTAGCCCGCAGACCATCGCCCGGTTACTGGCTTTGCGTATTTATGATTTGTCGGCGGAGGATTTTACCCGCGTGCAGCCTTTGCTGGCCGATGATGATATTGCGGCCCTTGAGCGGGCGGTGGCTGAAATTAGGCGTTAAATGAAAAGGGCGGGAATAACCCGCCCTTGGACTTACTCGGCCTTGGCTGCTTCTGCCGTTTGGCGACGTTTGCGTACAATGCGCAGCACCAGCGGCAGTACCAGAACGGCCACCGCCAGCACCAGCAAGGTTTGCGCGATGCTGCTGCTCCACAGAATGCCAAACTCTCCGTTGCTGATCGACAGCGCGCGGCGCAGGTTCTGCTCCAGCATTTCTCCCAACACGAAGCCCAAAATCAGCGGCGACATCGGGAAGTGCATTTTCCTCAGGATATAGCCAAACACCCCCAGTCCGACCATCAACAGCAGGTCAAAGGTAGTGCTGTGCACCGCATACACACCAACCGCAGACACCGCGGCAATCGCCGGTACCAGGAACCACAGCGGAATGGTCAGCATGCGGGTGAACAGACCCACCAGCGGCAGGTTCATGATCAGCAAAATCACGTTGGCAATCAGCAGTGCGGCGATCAGCCCCCAGACAATGTCCGGCTGCTCGGTGAACATCGCCGGGCCGGGTGTGATGTTGTACAGCGTCAGTGCGCCCATCATCACCGCCGTGGTACCGGAACCCGGCACGCCCAGCGTCAGCATCGGAATGAACGAGCCGCAGGCCGAGGCGTTATTGGCCGCCTCAGGGGCCGCTACGCCACGGATATCGCCTTTACCGAAAGTGTCGCTGTTGCCGCTGATTTTCTTTTCGGTCATATAGGTCAGCGCACTGGCGATGGTGGCACCCGCGCCCGGCAGAATGCCGACGAAGAAACCCACCACCGAGGAACGCAGCGTTGGGCCAACGCACTGAGCGGCTTCCTTACGGTTGAACAGCAGGCGGCCGGTTTTGCGCACCAGTTTTTGTCCGCCGCTGGTGCTTTCCAGCATCAACAGGATTTCACTGACCGAGAACAGGCCGATCACCACCACGATAAACTGTACGCCGTCGGAGAGATGCACACTGTCGAAGGTGAAGCGGTACACGCCGGTGTTGGCATCGACCCCGACCGTTGCCAGCCCCAGGCCAATCAGCGCCGCCAGCAGCGACTTCAGTGGGTTCTGGCTCATCATGCTGCCCAGGCAGGCGATGGCGAACACCATCAGGGCAAAATATTCCGCCGGGCCGAATGCCAGTGACCAGCGAGCCAGCAGTGGGGCGAACAGGATAATGCCGCCGATGGCGATGATCGAACCGGTGAACGAACTGACCGCTGAAATTGACAGCGCCACACCGGCACGACCCTGCTGCGCCATCGGATAGCCGTCCAGCGCCGTCATGATCGCCGCCGCATCACCCGGTACGTTGAGCAGTATCGAGGAGATACGACCGCCGTACTCGCAACCGATATACACCGTTGCCAGCAGGATCAGCGCGGATTCGGCCGGCAGTTTGAGAGCGAACGCCAGTGGCAGCAAAATAGCCACGCCGTTGATCGGCCCCAACCCCGGCAGCAGGCCGACAATGGTGCCAACGAAGCAGCCGATCAGGGCGATAATCAGGTTTTGTGGCACTAACGCCACCTCAAACCCTTGAGACAAATACATCCAGGTTTCCATCTTCGCCCCCGTTAGCTCAGCCAAACGCCGAGTGGCAATGTCACATCAAGTAAGCGATCAAAGGCGTAATACAGCGCCACGCCCATCACCACGCCGGACACCAATGCCGCTTTCAGGCTGGCATGGAACAGCAGGCCAATGCTGAAGGTCAGTAATGTCGTTGCCAGCGGAAAACCCAGCCACTCGAAGCCCCAGGCGTACAGCACCAGCGTAATCACCAGCACCAGCAGGCGCTGCATTACCTTGTTATGCGGCCATTCAACCACCTGAGGCTTGTTGAGCAGCAGTAACGCCGCACACAGTGCCATCAGGCTGAGAATCGCCAACGGGAAGGGGCGAGGCCCCAGCGGTTCGTAGCTGTATTCGCTCTGAATACCCCAGCCGATAAACAGGCCGCCGATACACAGCAGCAGCCAGAAACCGGCGAAAATGCGATCGCTCATGGTTGCCCCCGGTTACTTGGCCAGGCCGAAAACTTTGGCCTGTTCGCGGTACTGATTGACCTGGTTTTTCACGTAGGCATCCAGTTCCTTGCCGCTCAGGTTAAATTCAAACAGACCACGCAGATCGCGCTGCTTTTTGAACTCGTCGGTCGCCATCATTTTCTTGAAGGTGTCGAGCCACCACTGGTACTCCTCTTCGCTGACCTTCGGGCCAACGTAGAAGCCGCGGATAATTGGCCATACCAGATTGAAGCCTTGTTCTTTGGCGGTCGGTACATTGGCTAACTGGCCCGGCAGGCGTTGATCCGAGTACACCGCCAGCACGCGGATTTTGTCGCCCTGCAGGTAAGGCACCATTTCGCTCAGATCGCCGGAAACGGCCTGAATGTGGTTGCCGAGCAGCGCGGTAACCGGCTCGCCGCCGCCTTCGAATGCCACGTAACGCATCTTGTGAGGGTCGACCCCGACTTCACGGGCCAGCAGGGCGGTTTTCATCCAGTCCTGGCTGCCGATAGAGGCGCCGGCACCGAACACCACGCTGTTCGGATCTTTTTGGAAGGCATCCATCAGGTCTTTCAGGGTTTTGTATGGCGAGTCGGCGCGGACGGCAATCATGCCGTAGTCGGTACCGACGGCGGCCAGCCATTTCACGTCGTCCACGTTGTAGCGGCCGAATTTCCCTTGAGAAAGGTTCAGCAACGAGCCGCCGGAGAAGGCGACTACCGTGCCGAACTCTGCCGGACGTTGGGCTACGATGGCGTTGTAGGCAACGGCGCCAACGCCGCCGGGCATGTAGGTCACACGCATCGGTTTATCGATGGCTTTGGTTTCCTGCAGCGAGACCTGAATCAGCTTGCAGGTCAGGTCAAACCCACCGCCGGGCTTGGCAGGGGCGATACATTCGGTGCGTTTCGGTGCTTCCACGGCAAAGGCCTGATTGGCTGCCAGTAGCAGGGCGGTAGCGGTCAGAGTGCGGGTGATTATTTTTTTCATTGCTTTCCCCAAGGTATTTTTCAGTCGGTGCGGATCCCCGCCGATACGGGTTGCTGAATTGTTAAATCAACAACCTTTCATTTACCTTTCAACCGGCGGAAAAGTTTCCGGGATGTGATATGCATCTCCTGTTAGTGCCACTAGCACCATGATAGCTGGCCAAATTGACCGCTGCGCTAACACATGCGGCGAGGTAATAACAGCCCATAAACCTTGCTTAAAGCCTGCGTAATATCAGTTTTGTCGTCTGTGGCTTGAGATAAAATAGCCAAAATTAAAATTATTACAGGTGCAGGGTTATGTTTTCATTAGGGAAGTTATTGGGTGGCAGGGACAGCGATAAAGTCAAAGCTATCAAAATGTTGCCGTCGGCATATGCAGACCTTTCCGGGGAGGAAGGTGAGTGCCGGCTGAAACGCCTGCGTGCGGACATCGGCGTTTTTGAACTGCATTTCGCTACAGGAAAAGGTGATAGGTACGTTTGCCCTATGACGGCCTGTATTACCGGTATTGATATTGTTTTTGCCGCCAATAATCGCTCGGTATTGGTTTCTCCTCCGTTCACGCCAGCCAAATTGCAGCCGGTGTTGGATATTGCCCTGGCCGACAGAGAATAATAATAGCCTGCCCACTGAATAGACGACTGCGCCGACGGGCCAGAGTTTATTCAGTGTCACAATTGTGCCCCAGCTCCCAAAACTGGCCCGGTATAACGCTTCTATCCCCCTGTCTTCCGTGCCATCCTTCGGTTATCAAGATGTTAATTAACAACGGGCCGGATCTGGGTACCATCACGCAGTATTCGGTCTGCAGGTATAGATAAATCAATGGAATGGAAACATGCGTCTGTTATTGGTTGAAGACCATCCCGAGCTATCCCACTGGCTGCAAAAGGCGCTGACCGGCGTCGGTTTTGCCGTTGACGTTGCGCCGGACGGGTTGGCAGCCGACCACCTGTTGTTAAACGAGACCTATGCACTGGTGGTGCTGGATGTAGCGCTGCCGCGGCTTAATGGCCTGGAACTGCTGGCCCGGCTGCGTAAGCGCGGGCAGGATTTGCCGGTGCTGTTGCTGACGGCCAGAACCGACGTTGCCGATCGCGTCAAAGGGCTGAATCTGGGGGCCGACGACTACCTGACTAAGCCGTTCGAACTCGATGAATTGGAAGCGCGCATTCGGGCATTGCTGCGCCGCAGCGTCGGCGTCACCCAGCAGGCGTTGCAGTATGGTGCGCTGACCTATCACGATGAAGGTTATTTCCAACTCGATGACAAACCGCTGCAGCTGACGCCCCGAGAGTTGGCGGTACTGACCGCCTTGATCCACCGGCGTGGCCGCCCGGTTGCCAAACAGCAGCTGTTTGAACAGGTATTTACCCTGTCCGATGAAGCCAACCCGGAAAGCATCGAGCTGTACGTTCATCGGCTGCGGAAAAAGCTGCAGGGCAGCAATGTGGCGATCATCACCCTGCGTGGTCTGGGCTACAGCCTGGAGCTTTGCAATGAGGTGGTTTAACGCGCCACGCTCACTGTTTTATCAACTGTTGTTGTTCTTTGGCTTACCCCTGTTGGTGCTGGGCAGCATCTCGATATATACCCACTATTTCAGCGCGATGAATGCTGCCACGTTGGCCTACGATCGCACGCTGCTGGCGTCGGCACGTACCGTGGCGGAACGCCTGGTGGTGCGCAATGGCCGGCTGGAGGCGGACGTGCCCTATATCGTGCTCGACAGCTTCGAGCGCAACATGAACGATCAGCTTTATTACGAAGTGATCTCCCCGCAGGGCGACAGTATTTCAGGCTATAACGACCTGCCACCGATGCCGCCTCATATCCTGCGGTCCAGTCTGTATCCGGCGCTGGTGCACTTTTATGATGCCCAATATCGCGGCCGACCTATTCGCGTGGCCGCGCTGTTTCAGCCGATCAACGAGTCCGGCGTGATGGGCATGGCGACCATTCTGGTCGCGGAAACGCTGGAATCGCGCCGTTATCTGGCACGGCAAATGATGCTTTCCGCCTTGCTTAGCCAGGGAACGGTGGTGGTTTTGACCATGATCCTGGCCTTCGCGCTACTCAAGCGAGTGCTGAAACCGATGCGTAAGCTTTCCGGCATTATGTTACGGCGCGACCCGGGCGAACTGACGCCGCTGCCGATGGTGTTGCCCTGGTCGGAAATGCAGCCGCTGTTGCTGGCATTCAACCGTTATATTGAACGGCTGCGGCTGATGGTGGCGCGTCAGGAACGTTTCAGCGCCGACGCCTCGCACCAACTTCGCACGCCGTTAACCGTACTGAAAACTCAGGTGGGGGTAGCCTTGGCCAGCGATAATCCGGATCAGTGGCGGGAAAGTCTGTTGGCGATGAGCGCTACGCTGGATAACACCGTGGCACTGACCGATCGGCTGCTTTACCTTTCCAGACTCAAAGCCCATGAACACCAGGCCGACCACCAGTTGCAGCCGGTGAATCTGGCGCAGGTGCTGCGCGATGCCTGTTTTTCACGGCTGCCGCAAGCACGCAGCAAACGCATCGATCTGGGGTATGAGGGGGAATCCGTCTGTTGGGTCGGCGGGGAGGCGTTACTGCTGACCGAACTGTGCGCCAACCTGCTGGATAATGCGCTGAAATACACCCCGAATCAGGGCACGGTCACGGCACGACTAACCATCGATAAGTTGGCTGGAGAGTGCGTGCTGGAAATTGAAGACAGCGGCCCGGGGATTGCCGAACAGGATACGGCACAGGCGCTGCAGCCGTTTCATCGGCTGGATAACGTGGGCAATCAGCCCGGTGCCGGTTTGGGGCTGGCGCTGGTCAGCGACATCACCCGTTATCACGGCACCCGCCCGGAGCTGTTGACCTCGGCCACCCTGGGGGGCCTGCTGGTGCGGGTGCGTTTTCAACTGCTGCCTTAGCTTTCACACTCTGCGGTTTGCTTGGCCTTACGGCCCAGCGGTGTACGCAGGCGTTGCGACAGGATCACACCCAACAGAGTGATGCCGCCGCCGATCAGATGGTAGCTGTGCAGATGCTCATGCAGGAACAGCACCGCGATGATGGCGGTAAATACCGGAGCCAGATTCATAAAGATCGACGCGGTATTGGCGCCCAGGCGCATCACGCCGTGGATCCACAGATATGGCGCGACGATCGAGGCCGGGATACCGGCGAACAGCACCAGCGGAATATTTTGGCTGGTCAGCGCAACGTCCTGCGCCATCAGGAAGTTAGGCAGCAGCAACACCACGCCGAACAGGATCTGCACATACAATGATTGCCAGTTTGGCAACGCAATCGCCCAGCGCTTGGTCAGCACGCCGTACAGCGCATAGGCGGCGGTGGCGGCAAACATCATCAACTCGCCTTTACCGATGCCATGTTGCAGCAACTCGGCCGGATTACCGGCGCTCACCAGCCAAATCAAACCGGCCAGCGACAACAGGCTGCCGATCGCGATGCCCACCGTCGGTGCCACTCGCAACAGCACTATGCTGATCAGAATAGTCAGTAACGGGATCAGGGAAACAATAATCCCCATAAACAGCGCGCTGACGCTGTGCGCCGCGTAATAAGCCAGACTCTGATACAACACCATCCCCAGCATGCCGAGAACCATTAATTTCCACCAGTTGGCGCGAATCGCCGCCCAGTGACGGATCACGCCGGGCAGCACGAAAGGCGTCAGCGTGATCAGCGCCAGTAACCAGCGATAGAAGGAGATGGCGGCCGGATCGATGGCGGTGGCGGAGAGCTTGCTGACCACGGCGTTGATTGACCAAATCAACACCGCCAGCAGAGGGAATAGCATATTCATGATAATTATTCTCATTAACGACGGACATGCTGGCTAGTTTACTCGTGTCCGGTTTATTATATATAGCGATATCCAGACAATATTTTCCCTAAACAAGACAAGTCACGGGGCGAAACCATGCCAGAAATCCGTCATTACCCTGAAGCACTGATCCCGGCGCCACGCCCGGTGCAGTTCCGCTGCGAGGAATTCAATGCCCGCACCGAGTTCCAGCCGCACCGGCACAGTTGGGGGCAACTGATGTGGGTCAAGGCCGGTGTTATGGTGCTGCGCATCGGTGGTCAACGTTTTCTGGCGCCGCCGGAGTTTGTGCTGTGGGCGCCGGCGGAAATTGAACACTCCTGTTATAACCAACGCCTGGCGCAGTGCCGCATGGTCGATATTGCTTTGCCGCTGTGCGCCGGGATGCCGGTCGACCCTTGTCTGGTCAGCGTGACGCCCATTTTCCGCGCCATTGCCGAAGATTTTTATGCACGCAAACAATATATCCCGCAGAGCAAACAGGACTTGCGCCTGTGTCGGGCGCTGATCGATCAGTTGCATCTGTCGCCGGTTCAACAAACCTACCTGCCGTCATCCGAAGACAAATTCCTGGCACCGGTGCTGGAGGCGCTGGAACACTGTCCTTCGGACAATACGTCGCTCGCCGCCTGGGCTGCCCGGGTCTATACCACCGAACGTACTCTGTCGCGCCGTTGCCAGCAGGATCTGGGCATGTCATTTAGCGAATGGCGCCAGCGTTTGCGTTTCCTGCATGCCGTATCCTTGCTGGAACAGGGCAAAACCGTGCAGGAAGTGTCGCTGGAGGTGGGGTACAGCTCGGCCTCGGCGTTTATTGTCATGTTCCAGCAAATCGCCGGTACCACCCCCGAGCGCTTTCGCCGGGCATGATTCAGTGGCACACTATTTCCCAGCGAAATAGCCGTAAACCGTCGGAGCAATAAGTGAAAATCCTGGTTGATGAAAATATGCCGTACGCGACTGAGTTGTTCAGTCGTTTGGGGAATGTGCAGGCGGTGCCTGGCCGCCCGATCCCGAGTGATGCGCTGGCCGATGCCGATGCGTTGATGGTGCGTTCGGTGACTAAAGTGAATGAGGCCTTGCTGGCCGGTACCCGCATTGGTTTTGTCGGCACCGCGACCGCCGGTACCGACCACGTAGACGATGTCTGGCTGCAACAGCAGGGCATCGGTTTTTCTGCTGCACCGGGCTGCAACGCCATTGCGGTGGTGGAATATGTGTTCTCCGCGCTGATGCTGCTGGCCGAACGCGATGGTTTCCAACTGCGGGATAAAACCGTCGGTATTATCGGCGTCGGCAACGTAGGTTCACGCCTGGATGCCCGCCTGAAAGCCCTGGGCGTCCGTACCTTGTTATGCGATCCGCCGCGCGCTGAACGCGGTGATGCCGGTGAGTTTTGGCCGTTGGAAAAGCTGGTGGCGGAAGCCGACGTGCTCACTTTCCATACGCCATTGAATAAATCCGGCCCTTATAACTCACTGCATCTGGTGGACGCGGAACTGCTGGCGGCGTTGCCGGACAATCGCATTCTGATCAACGCCTGTCGCGGTGCGGTGGTGGACAATGCTGCGCTGTTGCAGGTACTGGAGAAAGGCAAAAAACTGAGTACCGTGCTGGACGTGTGGGAGCCGGAACCGGAGCTTTCGCTGCCGTTGCTGGCGCGGGTGGATATTGGCACCGCGCATATTGCCGGTTACACGCTGGAAGGCAAGGCACGTGGCACCACTCAGGTGTTTGAGGCCTTCAGCCGCCACTTGGGCCAACCGCAACAGATCGAGCTGGCCTCGCTGTTGCCGGTGCCCGAATTCAGCCAGATCCAACTCAATGGGCCGCTGGACGAAGGCAAATTAAAACGATTGATGCACTTGGTGTATGATGTGCGCCGCGATGATGCGCCGCTGCGCAAAGTGGCCGGGCAACCGGGCGAGTTTGATCGTCTGCGCAAGCATTACCAGGAACGCCGCGAATGGTCTTCATTACGCGTCCAGTGCGATGACAGCGCCAGTGCGGAGCTGCTGCACAAGCTGGGTTTCCTGACGGCATAAGGCTTTCTTAAGCCACAGCGACTAATTTTGTTATCAGGGCGGTGCAGTAGCCGCCCATCTGCATTTGAATAAATACTCTGGAGAAACCCAATGTCTGACGGCTGGAATATCGCTCTGCTTGGCGCCACTGGCGCGGTAGGTGAAGCGTTGCTGGAATTATTACAGGAACGCCAGTTCCCGGTGGGCGAACTCTATCCATTGGCCGGTGAACGCAGCGCCGGTGCTACGGTGCGCTTCAACGGCAAATCGGTACTGGTGCAAAACGCGGAAGAATTTGACTGGTCACAGGCGCAGTTGGCTTTCTTCGTCGCCGGTACCGAAGCCTCGGCTCGTTACGCGGAAGAAGCCGGCAACATGGGTTGCCTGGTGATCGACACCAGCGGCCTGTTTGCGCTGGAGCCGGACGTGCCGCTGGTGGTTCCTGGGGTGAACCCGCAGGTACTGGCGGATTACCGTAACCGCAATATCGTTGCCGTGGCCGACAGCATGGTCAGCCAACTGTTGACCGCAATCAAACCGCTGACCGAACAGGCCGGGCTTTCCCGCCTGCACGTCACCACCCTGATGTCGGTATCGGCACGCGGCAAAGTGGCGGTCGACGATCTGGCCGGCCAAAGTGCGCGCCTGCTGAACGGCATTCCGGCTGAAGCGGGCGTTTTCGCCAAGCAGTTGGCGTTCAACCTGTTGCCGTTGCTGGCCGACGAACAGGGCAGCGTGCGTGAAGAGCGTTTGATTGTCGATCAGGTGCGTAAAGTGCTGCAGGACGAAGGGCTGCCGATTTCCGTGAGCTGTGTGCAGTCGCCGGTATTCTACGGCCATGCGCAGGTGGTTCACCTGGAAGCCTTGCGCCCGATGTCTGCAGAAGAAGCGCGCAGCGAGCTGGAACAGGTGGATGATATTCAACTGAGCGAAGAAGACGACTACCCGACCCAGGTGACCGAAGCCTCTGGCAGCGATGCGCTGAGCGTCGGCTGTTTGCGTAATGACTATGGTATTCCGGAAATCCTGCAGTTCTGGTCGGTGGCCGACAACGTGCGTTTCGGCGGCGCGCTGATGGCGATCGAAACCGCAGAGCGTCTGGTGCAGGAGCAGATGTACTGATGTCTGAAGTTGTCTTGCCCACCCAGCCGACGTTGAAAATCGCGCTGGGGATTGAATATGACGGCAGCCAGTATTACGGCTGGCAGCGTCAACAGGAAGTTGCCAGCGTGCAGGCCTGTCTGGAACAGGCGTTGAGCAAGGTAGCGGATGCGCCGATCAACGTGTTGTGTGCCGGGCGTACCGACGCCGGGGTGCATGCCACCGGTCAGGTGGTGCATTTTGAAACCACCGCGCAACGCAAGGACGCGGCCTGGACGATGGGCGTCAATACCCATCTGCCGCCGGATATTGCCGTGCGTTGGGTGACTGGCGTGAGTGAAGATTTTCATGCCCGTTTCAGCGCGACTGCGCGCCGTTACCGCTACATTATTTATAACCACCGCTACCGCCCGGCGGTATTGCAGCAGGGGATGACCCATTTTTATCACCCGCTGGATGCCGAACGAATGGAAAGGGCGGCGCAGGCGCTGCTGGGCGAGAACGACTTTACTTCGTTCCGCGCCGTGCAATGCCAGTCGCGCACGCCGTGGCGTAACGTAAAACACGTTAAAGTTACGCGCTACGGTGAGTATATTGTGGTAGATATCAAGGCGAATGCCTTTGTACATCATATGGTTCGCAATATTGTCGGTAGCCTGATGGAAATTGGCTGCGGCAATCAGGATGAGAACTGGATGGCCGAATTACTGGCACTGAAGGATCGTAATCTGGCTGCAGCGACGGCGCGGGCCGACGGGTTATACCTGGTTAGCGTCGATTATCCGGAGCACTTTGCCATACCCCGGCCGCCAATGGGGCCACTGTTTTTACCCGACGATTAAACGCCGGCGCGCCTGACGCGTTGTTCCCTTGTGTACCTGCCGGGTGGGTGAGACATCCGGTAAAAGAGAGAACCTATGGACATCATCAAGTTTGTAATTGATTTTATTCTGCATATTGACGTGCATCTGGCCGAGCTGGTAGCGCAATACGGTATGTGGGTGTACGCCATTTTGTTCCTGATCCTGTTTTGCGAAACCGGACTTGTGGTGACACCTTTCCTGCCGGGCGATTCTCTGTTGTTTGTTGCCGGTGCGCTGGCGGCATTGCCGACCAACGATCTGAATGTACATACCATGGTCGCGTTGATGATCGGCGCGGCGATACTGGGTGATGCGGTGAACTACACCATTGGCCGGTTGTTCGGGGATAAGCTGTTCAGTAACCCGAATTCGAAAATTTTCCGCCGCAGCTACCTGGATAAAACCCACCAGTTTTATGAAAAACACGGTGGGAAAACGATTATTCTGGCGCGATTTGTGCCGATTGTGCGTACTTTTGCGCCGTTCGTCGCCGGTATGGGGCATATGTCCTATCGCCATTTTGCCGCCTACAACGTGATTGGTGCACTGGTTTGGGTGCTGCTCTTCACTTATGCTGGCTACCTCTTCGGCGATCTGCCGATCGTGCAGGAAAACCTGAAACTGTTGATCGTGGGTATCATCATTGTTTCAATTCTGCCGGGTGTCATTGAAATTTGGCGCCATAAGCGTGCGGCTGCCCGCCAGCAAAAACAGTAAAAACATCGCTTAACCTGTCGGTTCGACCAGTTTTTTGTCCACAGAGTCGGGCCGATATGGTTTAATGAGCGACATTTATGGTCTGTTCCTGTTAACAACCTTGAAACCTGTGCCTTGCTCGCGCGCATGACGCGTTTTGCTCAGGCATTTTTTCATTGGTGTTCTCGGGGGGATTGTTAAAGCATGAACAGCGGACTGGCGTCTGCCAGGTTCAAACAGAAAGGTCATCGATGAGCTGGATTGAACGAATTCTTAACAAGAGCAATATCACCCAAACCCGTAAGGCGAGTATTCCTGAAGGGGTATGGACCAAATGCGACAGCTGCGGTCAGGTTCTCTACCGCGCCGAGCTGGAGCGTAATCTGGAAGTGTGCCCGAAATGCGACCACCACATGCGCATGACTGCGCGTATGCGTCTGCATACCCTGCTCGATGAAGGCAGTGAAGTGGAGCTGGGCAGCGAACTGGAACCGAAAGACGTTCTGAAGTTCAAGGATTCCAAAAAGTATAAAGACCGCCTGGTTGCCGCACAGAAAGCGACCGGTGAAAAAGACGCGCTGGTAGTAATGAAAGGCACGCTGTACGGCATGCCAATTGTCGCTGCTTCGTTCGAATTCGCCTTTATCGGCGGTTCCATGTCGTCCGTGGTCGGCGCGCGCTTTGTGCGTGCGGTTGAGCAGGCGCTGGAAGACAACTGTCCGCTGGTGTGTTTCTCAGCCAGTGGCGGTGCCCGTATGCAGGAAGCGCTGATGTCGCTGATGCAGATGGCGAAAACCAGTGCCGCACTGGCGAAACTGCAGGAGCGTGGTCTGCCGTACATTTCGGTACTGACCGACCCGACCATGGGTGGCGTTTCCGCCAGTCTGGCGATGCTGGGTGATATCAATATCGCCGAGCCGAAAGCGCTGATCGGCTTTGCCGGCCCACGCGTTATCGAGCAGACGGTGCGTGAAAAACTGCCGCCGGGCTTCCAGCGCAGTGAGTTCCTGATTGAAAAAGGCGCGATCGACATGATCGTACGCCGTCCGGAAATGCGTCAGACTCTGGCGAGTATCCTTTCCAAGCTGACCAACCAGCCGCAGCCGCATTTCGATGAAGCCGCGCCGTTGTCCGAGCAGGAAAATCAGGCCGACGCCTGAGATCAATAAGTTCCCCGCGCCGGTACCAATCGGTGCGGGGTTCAGCCGCCATTTTGTGGCTAAATGACGGCTGAAAACGGAGAGCATCGCCTTTACCGCGGTGAGGGTGGTGCCCTGATGGATTAATGAACCCAAGTTCAGTGACGGGACTCATGCAAAACCACCAAATTCCCCAAGCCACGTCGCCATTGAGCTCGTGGCTTTTCTATCTGGAACGTCTGCATAGCCAGGCGATCGAACTCGGCCTGGAACGCGTACAGCGCGTTGCGGCGCATCTTGATTTACTCACTCCTGCACCGACGGTATTTACCGTAGCCGGTACCAATGGTAAAGGCACCACCTGTCGCACCCTGGAAACCATCCTGATGGCGGCCGGTTTGCGCGTTGGCGTCTACAGCTCGCCGCACCTGGTGCGTTATACCGAGCGGGTACGTATTCAGGGCGATGAACTTAGCGAGGCCGAACACTGCCGCTCGTTTGCTGCTATTGAAGCGGGCCGGGGTGAAACTTCACTGACTTACTTCGAATTTGGCACCCTGTCGGCGCTGCAACTGTTCAAACAGGCTAAGCTTGACGTGGTGATCCTGGAAGTCGGACTCGGTGGCCGCCTGGATGCGACCAATATCGTCGATCCGAGCGTGGCGGTAGTGACCAGCATTGCGCTGGATCATACCGACTGGCTGGGCAACGATCGCGAAAGCATTGGCCGTGAAAAAGCCGGGATCTTCCGTAGCGGCAAGCCGGCGGTGGTGGGGGAACCGGATATGCCGGCCACCATTGGACAGGTAGCAGAAACCCTGGGTGCCCAATTGTATCGCCGTGGCGATGCCTGGACTTTCAGCGAACAGGGCGAACGCTGGCAGTGGCAGGGCGGGGGCACTTTGCTGACCGATTTGCCGATGCCCAACGTGCCGTTAGCCAATGCGGCGACGGCACTGGCTGCGCTGCATTTTTCTGCGTTGGAAATTGATGAGCGGGCGATTTTCACCGGCTTGCAGCAGGCGACATTGCCTGGGCGTTTCCAGATTGTGCGACGCGACCCGATGCTGATCCTCGACGTGGCGCATAACCCCCACGCGGCAGGTTACCTGGCCGGGCGCCTCGCGACCTTACCGCGCAACGGCGGCAAGGTGCGTGCGGTGGTGGGGATGCTATCGGATAAAGACATCGCCGGTACCCTGGCCTGTCTGAGTGAGCAGGTCGATGAGTGGTATTGCGCGCCGCTGGACGGGCCGCGCGGGGCCAGCGTCGAACTTTTGGCGCAATATTTGACGGAACCGCGGCAGTTTGCCGATGTCGAAACTGCCTGGCGTCAGGCTATGCAGGACGCAGATATTCAGGATATTGTGATCGTCTGTGGATCGTTCCACACCGTTGCACAGGTTATGGCGGCGTTAGACGAGCGGGGAGTGTGAGTGGCAAGTAAATTTCAAAACCGATTGGTCGGTACCGTGATTTTGGTCGCGCTGGGGGTGATTATCCTGCCAGGGCTGCTGGACGGTAAAAAGAAACATTATGAGGACGAGTTCGCCGCCATTCCATTGGTGCCGAAAGCTGGTGATGTGGAAGAAAACGACGTGGTGCCGCCGGTAAGCCAACCGCTACCGGCACAGCCGCCGGAAGGGGCGGGCGCACTGGTTGAGCAGCAGGCGGCCAATGAGGCCGCAGCGCAGCAGGCTGTTCGCCAGCCGGCGCAGCAACCTACGTTGGTTACGCCGCCGGTCGAAAGCCGTCCACAACCGACGCCGCAGCCGACACCACAGCCAAAACCGAAACCGGTAGAAACCAAACCGGTAGAAGTGAAGCCAAAACCGGTACCGCAACCGAAAACGGTAGAGGTGAAGCCGGTGGTGAAACCTGAGCCAACGCCAGTACCCAAGCCTGAGCCTGCACCCGTGCAGAAACCGGCGGAAGAGAAAGCGCCGGCAGGGCAGGCTTATGTAGTGCAGCTCGGTGCGCTGAAGAACGCTGCCAAGGTGAACGAGGTCGTGGCATCGCTCAGGCTGTCCGGTTACCGTGCCTTTACCGTGCCGTCAACGCCGGTACAGGGCCAGATCACCCGGATCTACGTCGGCCCGGATGCCTCAAAACAGAAGCTGCAGTCTTCTCTGTCCGCGTTGAACTCGATCAGTGGTTTGAGCGGTCAGGTGAAGCCGTACGGCGTACGTTAAGTTTATGGGGTGCAGCATGCTGTGCCCCATAATCGAGTCATGCCGATATAATCATTAAAAATAATGTGCCTTTCGTAGCTGAAATGGCCTATGTAGGCGCGGCGATTGAGAATTTTGTTATCGCCGTTTTTTATTTGTAGCGGGGCAGGAAAACCCCTACGCAAACGTTTACGTTTTCTGTTAGAATTCGCCGCGAAATGGATGCAGGGGCGATTCATCATTGGAATAGTTCATGGTCTGGATTGATTACGTCATTATAGCGGTGATTGGATTTTCGGCTCTGGTGAGCCTGATCCGAGGGTTTGTTCGCGAAGCATTGTCACTTGTGACATGGGGATGTGCGTTTTTTGTTGCCAGCCATTTCTACTCTTACCTTGCAGTCTACTTCACTCGTTTTGAAGATGAACTGGTGCGAAACGGCATCGCGATTGCCATCTTGTTTATCGCGACCCTGATCGTAGGCGCTATTGTTAACTATGTGATTAGCTCACTGGTAGAGAAAACCGGGTTATCAGGCACCGACCGGGTGCTGGGCGTCTGTTTCGGCGCACTGCGCGGCGTGTTGATCGTTTCGGCGATACTGTTTTTCCTGGATACCTTTACCGGTTTCTCACAAAGTACCGACTGGAAACAGTCGCAGCTGATCCCCCAGTTCAGTTACATCATCAGGTGGTTCTTTGACTACCTGCAGAGCACGTCGAGTTTCTTGCCGACCCATTTACCGGGGCGGTAGCGCTGATGAGGAAAAGACAACATGTGCGGTATTGTCGGTATCGCCGGTTTTATGCCGGTAAACCAGTCGATTTATGATGCGTTGATGGTGCTTCAGCACCGTGGCCAGGATGCCGCAGGCATCGTCACCATAGATGCCCACAATGGGTTCCGTCTGCGTAAGGCAAACGGTCTGGTGAAGGATGTGTTTGAGGCACGCCATATGCAGCGCTTGCAGGGCAACATGGGTATTGGCCATGTGCGCTACCCAACGGCTGGCAGCTCCAGTGCCTCAGAGGCTCAACCCTTCTATGTAAACTCGCCGTTCGGCCTGACGCTGGCACACAACGGCAACCTGACCAACGCCCATGAGCTGCGCCAAAAGCTGTTTGAAAGCGGCCGCCGCCATATCAACACCACCTCCGATTCCGAGATCCTGCTGAACGTACTGGCCAGTGAGCTGGACCGTTTCCAACATTATCCGCTGGAATCCGACAACATTTTCACCGCCGTTGCCGCCATGCATCAGCAACTGCGCGGCGCTTACGCCTGCGTGGCGATGATCATCGGCCACGGTCTGCTGGCATTCCGTGACCCTCACGGTATTCGCCCGCTGGTGATCGGCAAACGCACGCTGGAAGATGGCCGTAACGAGTATATGGTGGCTTCCGAGAGCGTCGCACTCGATACGCTGGGCTTCGAATTCCTGCGCGATGTGGCGCCGGGCGAAGCGGTGTATATCACCGAGAAGGGCCAGCTGTTCACTCGCCAGTGTGCAGAGAACCCGAAAACCAACCCGTGCCTGTTCGAATATGTCTATTTCGCCCGTCCGGACTCCTTTATGGACAAGATTTCGGTCTACAGCGCACGCGTGCGTATGGGGCAGAAGTTGGGTGAGAAGATTGCCCGCGAGTGGGAAGATTTGGACATCGACGTGGTGATCCCAATCCCGGAAACCTCCTGTGATATCGCGTTGGAAATCGCGCGTATTCTGGATAAGCCGTACCGTCAGGGTTTTGTTAAGAACCGCTATGTTGGCCGCACCTTTATTATGCCGGGCCAGCAGGCGCGCCGTAAGTCGGTACGCCGCAAGCTGAACGCCAACCGTGCCGAGTTCCGCGACAAGAATGTGCTGCTGGTGGATGATTCCATCGTGCGCGGCACCACTTCTGAACAGATCGTTGAGATGGCGCGTGACGCCGGGGCGAAACGAGTTTATCTGGCTTCCGCTGCGCCGGAAATTCGCTTCCCTAACGTCTACGGCATCGACATGCCGAGCGCCAACGAACTGATTGCCCACGGCCGTGAAGTGGATGAAATCCGCCAGATCATCGGTGCCGACGGTTTGATCTTCCAGGACCTGGACGATCTGATTGAAGCGGTACGTGAAGAGAACCCGGACATCACCCAGTTCGAATGCTCGGTATTCAACGGCATCTACGTCACCAAAGACGTCGACCAGAGCTACCTCGAGTATCTGGAATCGCTGCGCAATGACGACGCCAAAGAAATACGTGGTCAGACCGAAGCGGAAAATCTGGAAATGCACAACGAAGGTTAAGTTTCACCTTTGATCAAAACAGTGCACCGCGGCATTCGCTGCGGTGCATTATCCCTCCTGACTTGCTTATGCAGCCCCATTGCGGCAAAGTCTGCCTGATCCTATTTTTTCCTTGGCAGAGGCCAGCTTTATGAAACGACTCATCATCGGTATTTCCGGCGCCAGCGGCGCAATCTATGGCGTGCGCCTGTTGCAGGTATTGCGCGACGTCGCAGAGGTGGAAACCCATTTGGTGATGAGTAATGCGGCACGACAGACGCTCTCGCTGGAAACCGACCTCAGCCTGCGTGAAGTGCAGGCGCTGGCCGATGTGGTGCATGACTCGCGCGATATTGGTGCCAGTATTTCTTCCGGCTCGTTCAAAACGGCCGGCATGGTGATTTTGCCTTGTTCAATCAAAACCTTATCCGGTATTGCCAATAGCTACAGTGACGGTCTGCTGACGCGTGCCGCCGACGTGGTGTTAAAAGAACGCCGCCGACTGGTGCTGTGCGTACGTGAAACCCCGCTACATATCGGCCATTTGCGTCTGATGACCCAGGCGGCGGAAATGGGCGCGGTGATTATGCCACCAGTGCCGGCTTTTTATCATCGGCCTGCCAGCGTAGAAGACATCATCGATCAAACGGTAAACCGGGTGGTCGATCAGTTTGACATTGAATTACCGCAAGATTTATTTGCCCGCTGGCAAGGCGCCAATTAACAAATTTCTCCCCAATTTAGCACATTTGTGCAACACCGCACTGAATTAGGGCGGCGCATGCACCATAATGATCCCACTTCATCACGCTCACTGTTTCAAGGCTCTGGTATTTATCCATTGCCCGTGACGCGGCCAACACTGGCCGATTTAATTTTGCGGTTATCGTCCCAGGAAACAGTTTTGTGAAGGCCGGAGCCGTTCCCTCCGCCTACAGCAATAAATGTGGCACGATTACTGCAAATTGATTTGGTGGAAAAGTAATGCCCGCAGTGGCATCAAAAAATCAATTTGAGGGTGATTTATGAAAAAGCTGGTTAAGGTTCTTCCTTTAGTCTTGGCTTTAAGCGCGGCAAGCAGCGCATTTGCCGCAGTACCATCAACGCTGAAGATCGGCACCGATCCGACCTATGCACCCTTTGAATCCAAAAATGCCAAGGGCGAGTTGGTCGGTTTTGATATCGATCTGGCCAAAGAGCTGTGCAAACGCATCAATACCAAATGTACCTTTGTGGAAAGCGATTTTGATGCGCTGATCCCGTCCCTGAAGGCGAAGAAAATTGACGCCATCATCTCTTCTCTGTCGATCACCGAAAAACGCCAGCAGGAAATTGCCTTCACCGACAAGCTGTATGCCGCCAATGCCCGCCTGATCGCGCCGAAAGGTTCCAAGCTGCTGCCTACCATCGATGCGCTGAAAGGCAAGAGCGTCGGTGTGCTGCAGGGCACCACCCAGGAAGCCTATGCCAACGCCATGTGGCAGCCTAAGGGCATCACCGTGGTGCCTTATCAGAACCAGGATCTGGTGTACGCCGACCTGGCATCCGGCCGTATCGATGCCGCCTTCCAGGACGAAGTGGCCGGCAGCGATGGCTTCCTGAAACAGCCTCCAGGCAAGGATTATGCTTTTGCCGGTGAATCGGTGAAGGATGACAAATTCTTCGGCGTGGGGACCGGCATGGGCTTGCGCAAGAACGAAACCGAGCTGAAGGCGGCGCTGGATAAAGCCTTTGCCGAAATGCGCAAAGACGGCACTTACGACAAGTACGCGAAGAAATACTTCGACTTTGACGTCTACGGCGGTTAATGCCGCATACCGTTCCATGCTGTGACTTCGGGGCTGGCCTGCCGGCCCCGATGGTTCGGGATCCAATGACGACAGGGTGAAGTAAATGCTGCAAGGCTATTCCCAATTGATATTAGAGGGGGCTCTGGTGACGCTGGAGCTGGCCCTCAGTTCCGTACTGCTGGCGCTGGTTATCGGTTTGATCGGTGCCGGCGGCAAGCTCTCCCAAAATCGCCTGCTTTCTACCGTGTTTGGCGCTTATACCACGCTGATCCGTGGCGTACCCGATCTGGTGCTGATGCTGCTGATTTTCTACGGCCTGCAAATTGCGCTCAACCACCTCACCGAACTGCTTGGCTTCTCGCAAATCGATATTGATCCGCTCAGTGCGGGGATTATCACCCTCGGATTTATTTACGGCGCCTATTTCACTGAAACCTTTCGCGGTGCCTATATGGCGGTGTCGAAAGGGCAGATCGAAGCGGCAACCGCCTACGGCTTCACCGGTTCACAAATTTTCCGCCGCATTCTGTTCCCGGCGATGATGCGTTTTGCCCTGCCGGGCATTGGCAACAACTGGCAGGTGATCCTGAAGGCCACGGCGCTGGTGTCTATTCTGGGCCTCAATGACGTGGTGAAAGCCACTCAATTGGCCGGTAAAGGCACTTATCAGCCATTCTTCTTTGCGATCGTGGCCGGTGTGGTTTATCTGGTTTTCACTACCGTTTCCAATGGTGTGCTGCTGTGGCTTGAACGGCGTTATTCCCTGGGCGTCCGGAGGGCTGAGCTATGATCGAAATTTTACAACAGTACTGGCAATCGCTGCTGTGGAGCGACGGCTACCGTTTCACCGGGGTTGCCGTCACCCTGTGGCTGCTGATTTCCTCGGTGGTGATGGGCGGTTTGCTGGCGATCCCGATGGCGGTGGCACGCGTTTCCTCCATCACCTGGGTGCGTTTCCCGGTCTGGCTCTACACCTATATATTCCGTGGTACACCACTGTACGTGCAGTTGCTGGTGTTTTACTCCGGTATGTACAGCCTGGAAATCGTGCGTGGGACGGACTTCCTCAACGCCTTCTTCCGCAGCGGGCTCAATTGCACCATTTTGGCGCTAACGCTGAACACCTGTGCCTACACCACCGAGATCTTCGCCGGGGCGATCCGCTCGGTGTCGCACGGTGAAATCGAAGCGGCCAATGCTTACGGTTTCTCACGCTTCAAAATGTACCGCTGTATCATTTTGCCTTCAGCGCTGCGTACCGCTCTGCCGGCCTACAGTAATGAAGTGATCCTGATGCTGCACTCGACCGCGCTGGCGTTTACCGCCACCGTGCCGGACCTGCTGAAGATAGCGCGAGATATCAATGCGGCGACCTACCAGCCGTTCTATGCCTTTGGCATTGCCGCGGTGCTGTATCTGATCATCTCTTACGGGTTAATCAGCCTGTTCCGCAAGGCGGAAAAGCGCTGGATGGCACACGTTAATCACTGATAATGACGGGAACCTACTATGTCTGAGAATAAATTAGCCGTCACCGAACTGCATAAACGCTATGGCGAACACGAAGTGCTGAAAGGCGTCTCGCTGGCGGCCAACGCAGGGGATGTGATTAGCATCATCGGGTCTTCCGGCTCCGGTAAAAGTACCTTTTTGCGCTGCATTAACTTCCTGGAGAAGCCAAGTGAGGGCGCCATCAGTCTGAACAATGAAGATATCCGCATGGTGCGTGACAAGGACGGCCAGCTGAAGGTCTTCGATAAGAAACAGCTGCAGCTGCTGCGCACTCGCCTGACCATGGTGTTCCAGCATTTTAACCTGTGGAGCCACATGACGGTGCTGGAGAACGTGATGGAGGCACCGGTGCAGGTATTGGGGCTGAGCAAGACCGAAGCGCGTGAGCGCGCGATCCGTTACCTGGACAAGGTGGGGATCGACGAGCGTGCCCGTGGCAAATACCCGGTGCACCTGTCCGGTGGCCAGCAACAGCGTGTGTCTATCGCACGGGCGTTGGCGATGGAGCCAGAGGTTTTACTCTTCGATGAACCGACTTCGGCACTGGATCCTGAACTGGTGGGCGAAGTACTGCGCATCATGCAGAAGCTGGCGGAGGAAGGTAAAACCATGGTGGTGGTGACGCACGAAATGGAGTTTGCACGCCACGTTTCCAGCCACGTGATTTTCCTGCACAAAGGGCTGATCGAAGAGCAGGGGCCACCGGCTGAGCTGTTCGGCAATCCGAAAAGCCCTCGTCTGCAGCAGTTCCTTTCCGGCGCGTTAAAATAGCGGATTTTGGGGCCAGATCTTTCTGGCCCCAAAAGGCTCTTCAGCGGGCCTGATCCCGCTGATTAATCACATCATCCAATGCCTGTTCCAACTCCAAAAAGCGAAAGCTAAAACCGGCTTCTTCCAGCCTTTTCGGTACTGCCCGTTGTCCACCCAGCACCAATACCGCCGCTTCACCCATCAATAAACGCAGGACAAAGGCCGGCACGCGTAAAAACGCAGGTCGGTCGAGCACGTTGGCGAGTTGAGCGGCGAACTGTTCGTTGTGAACCGGGTAGGGGGCCACCATATTAAATGGCCCTTGCAGAGTTTGGTGATCCAGTAAATAGACGATGCCATCAACCATGTCTTCCAGGTGGATCCACGGCAGATATTGGCGGCCGTCGCCTATGGGGCCGCCCAGCCCAAGGCGGAACGGCGGTAACATTTTCGCCAACGCGCCGCCTTTGGCCGCCAGCACCACGCCGGTACGGAGCAGACAGACACGGGTGGCCTGGCTTTGCGCTTGCAGCGCCAGAGACTCCCAGCGTTGACACAGCTGATGGGTGAATTCGTCGTGTGGGGCTTCGTCTTCGGTGACCACCGCCTGGCCCTGATCGCCATAGTAGCCAATCGCCGAACCGGAAATCAGTACGCCGGGCGGTGTGCTGCCGGCGTTAATCAGCTTGGCCAACTGCTCGGTCAGATACCAGCGGCTGTGGCACAGGCGTTCTTTCTGCGCTTTGCTCCAGCGCTTGTCGGCGATAGGCTCACCGGCCAGGTTGATGACGGCGTCAAAACCGTCCAGTGAGGACTGGTCCTGCAGCGTTGACCAATAGCTGACCTGCTCGCCAAAGCGCTCCCGTGCGCGCGGCACGTTGCGGCTCAGCACCGTAATTTGATGAGAAAGGCCCAGCAGCCGTTGTGTCAGGCTGCTCCCTATCAATCCTGTGGCGCCGGTGATCAGGATCCGCATGGTCGATTCTCCCTGAAACGGTGGTTTTCAGGCCCGGCGATAGCTCATGGTCATCGAAACCGAATCGGCGTAGCGCAGGGCCAATAGTTTATCTATCTCCACTTCAGCATAGGTTACCCAGGCGTGTTGTTTCACGATATCGAGCACATCCTGAGTTAATTTTTCCAGCAGGGCGAAGCGGTTATCTTCCACGTGACGAATGATGGCCTTGGTGATGGTGCGGTAGTTGAGCGCGTCGTCGATGTTTTCGCTGTCGCGCGCCTTATCCGCCGGGTAGTGGATCACCACGTTAATCAGGATGTCCTGACGGTTGTTGATTTCTTCTTCCTTGATACCGATGAATGTACGCAACCGCAGATTTTTTATACGAATAATGGCGTCGGGTTGACTGAATGACATCAGAGAATCTCCACAGGTCTGATTATTGGTGCTCAGAATACACGGAAAGTAGGGAAATGATAACGAGCCGGGGGAAACTCCCCGGAGGCCGGGGAGCCGGAAAATTAACCCTGCTCAGCCAGCTTGTAGGCACGCTCGGTTGCCGGGCGGTTGCTGATGCGTTCGAACCAGTTGCGTACCGCCGGATAATCCGCCAGATCGATGCGCTGACGTGGGTGTGATACTACCCAGGGATAGGTGGCGATGTCGGCAATGCTGTAGTTGTCACCGCCCAGATAAGGGTGCTTTTGCAGCTCGGCTTCCAGCACCGCATACAGACGTTTGGTTTCCAGGTGATAACGCTCGATGGCGTAGGGCACCGGCTGCGGCGCGTAGTGGTTGAAGTGGTGGTTTTGCCCCAGCATCGGCCCAAAGCCCGCCACCTGCCAGAACAGCCACTGTAGCGTGGCTGCACGCTCGCGTAGCCCTTTGCTCAGCAGCTTGCCGGTTTTCTCCGCCAGATACAGCAGAATTTCGCCGGATTCGAACAGGCTGATTGGCGCACCGCCATCGACCGGCTGCTGGTCGACGATGGCCGGAATTTTGTTGTTGGGTGAAATGCTCAGAAAATCCGGCTTGAACTGATCGCCGGCGCTGATATTTACGCGGTGGATACGGTAGGGTAAGCCAACCTCCTCCAGAAACAGGGTAATTTTGTGACCATTGGGAGTAGGCGCGTAATACAGGTCAATCATGTTGCCTCCTGCGGTAAGGTGATCTGTAAGCCATTACACGTTGTTGCGGTCTTCGCCGCGCACAAAGGTATATCAGAGATCTTTGTATAGGGTACCAACAATAGCAGCTAAGAATAGCAGGCTATGTGAGATTCGTCTGATGCTATCGCCACAAGATGCATCACAATTTTCTGCAGGCACATCTGCGGGTTGCTGTGCAGCAATGGCGCGCTAAAATAGGGCTTATTTGCTTATCAGGGACAAGGCTATGAAACTGATATTTGCCTCGGATATACATGGTTCGCTTCCCGCTACCGAAAGCCTGTTGGAGCGTTTTGAACAAAGCGGTGCCGATTGGCTGATCCTGCTGGGTGATTTGCTGAATCATGGGCCGCGCAATGCACTGCCGGCGGGCTATCAGCCGGCGCAGGTTGCCGAACAATTGAATCGCTATAGCGACAAGATCATCGCCGTTCGCGGCAACTGCGACAGTGAAGTCGATCAGATGCTACTGTCTTTCCCTATCACTGCGTCTTGGCAGCAGGTGCTATTACAAAAAAGACGATTGTTTTTAACCCACGGTCACCTTTATCATCCCTCGGCACTGCCGCCGTTATCTGTCGGTGATGTGCTGGTCTATGGACACAGCCATTTGCCGCAGGCGGAACGGCAGGGGGATATTTACTGCTTTAATCCAGGCTCGGTCAGCATTCCGAAAGGGGGCTTTCCTGCCAGCTATGGCATACTGGAGGACGGCGTTTTAAGTGTGGTCACTTTGCTCGGCGGCAAGGCTGTTGCAGAGGTGGCATTAACGCACTAATTTATACACACACAATAAAAATCTTTGAAAAACACTCATTGATTAACCAGTGCGCGGGATGCATCGCGCCAAAATAGAAGGTTTTAGAGGATGGCGGAACAGGATCAGGCTGCAGATACCGAGTGGGTTGATATCGTCAACGAGCAAAACGAAGTGATTGCTCAATCCAGTCGCCAACAGATGCGTGCCCAACGGCTGCGTCATCGTGCTACCTATATTGTGGTGCATGATGGAATGGGAAAAATTCTGGTGCAGCGTCGCACCGATATTAAAGATTTCTATCCTGGCTGGCTGGACGCCACTGCGGGTGGGGTGGTGCAGAGCGGGGAGAACGTACTGGACTCCGCCCGTCGCGAAGCGGAAGAGGAGCTTGGCATTGCCGGCGTGCCTTTCGCCGAACACGGTCTGTTCTACTTCGAAGAAGATCAGTGCCGGGTGTGGGGCGCATTGTTCAGTTGCGTATCGCACGGCCCGTTTGCCCTGCAGGAAGAAGAAGTGGTTGAGGTGAGCTGGCTGACGCCGGAAGAGATCACCGCCCGCTGTGACGAATTCACTCCCGATTCGTTAAAAGCGCTGTCGCTATGGCTGACACGCAATAACGAACAAGCCTATGGCAAACCGCTACGCGATAGCGATGAAAATGCCTGACGCGGTGTTACGCTAAAAATAATCAGCCGGTCAATGACCGGCTTTTTTATGCCCGGCATCGGCAGATGAGATGCCGATGCCGCTCCACGCTTAACGAGGTGAATATGTGTGCCGGTTGTTGTATTCGGTATTTGGGGTGACAACGCCAAAGAACGCGCTATGCACCCACATTTTGCAGTTATTGCAACAGGGCGCAATTCTTCCGTCCCCGTTGAATGCAACACAGTAGTAATGGCGCGGATGCAAGTTTCGGGCATACAGTTCAAGCCACACATGCGCCTCGGCACAGGCGCTGAACGGCCTCGCTTCCACTTCCGTTTTTCCGCTCCACGGCAGTATCAGACGCTTGGTCTCTTTTTCGCGGGCCTGCAGCTGTTCAATGTAACGGTCAAATACGGAGGCGTCATGATTGATGCCCGCGCTATGGCCGACGAACCTGGTTAACCCTGACACATCACTTTTTCCCCTTGTGAGAGAAAAAGCCAGCGCCAGCATTCTGTTGGTTGTTGGGCCGAGTCGGTCGATCTTCCATAGGTAGGAATCGTAATTGATGGCATTGTTAATGAGAGTTTTAGCGATTTTTTCAACGGATTGCCCTGTGGATGCCATAGGGAATTAACCTTCAGAATATTTTATGAATGTTAATAGGATCTAGCACAAGATGGTGGGATTGGAATGGGATGGATTGATATTGGGATTATTCCTAGCCATAAGTGAGGAGGGGGCAGTATTTTAATTCTTTGATTATTCACTTGTTATGCTAGGGGAATGACAAGAATAAGCGTTTAGCCAATCTGCATTAACGTACAAGGAGCAGGATTGCTGGGCGCTGGTGGACCAGGATAACTAAGTGAAAATATTATTTTTTATTTTAAAAAGAAAAGCACCGCCGAGAGGTTCGTGCGGTGCTTTATAGCCTGTATCAATATTCGTTCTGGTTTAACCTATGAACGATATTAATCAATTCGACCGATCAGGCCTTGGCATCAGCCTGGGAAGACTGGATCGCCGTCAGCGCCACGGTGTAAACGATATCGTCTACCAGTGCGCCACGCGACAGGTCGTTCACCGGCTTGCGCATGCCTTGCAGCATTGGCCCGATGGACACCAGGTCAGCAGAACGCTGTACCGCTTTGTAAGTGGTGTTACCGGTGTTCAGATCCGGGAAGATGAACACGGTAGCCTGGCCTGCAACCGGCGAGTTAGGTGCCTTGGACTTGGCTACGTCAGCCATGATCGCGGCGTCATACTGCAACGGACCGTCGATGATCAGGTCAGGACGTTTTTCCTGCGCCAGACGGGTTGCTTCACGCACTTTCTCAACGTCGCTGCCCGCACCTGAGTTACCGGTGGAGTAGGAGATCATCGCTACGCGTGGTTCGATACCGAAGGCGGCGGCAGAGTCGGCTGACTGAATGGCGATCTCGGACAGCTGCTCGGCGGTTGGATCCGGGTTGATCGCACAGTCGCCGTACACCAGAACCTGGTCAGGCAGCAGCATGAAGAACACGGAAGATACCAGCGAGCTGCCCGGTGCGGTTTTGATCAACTGCAACGGTGGACGAATGGTGTTGGCGGTGGTGTGAACCGCGCCGGAAACCAGCCCGTCAACTTCGCCTTTCTCCAGCATCAGGGTGCCGAGAACCACGTTGTCTTCCAGTTGCTCGCGCGCAACCACTTCGGTCATGCCCTTGCTCTTGCGCAGCTCAACCAGACGCGGCACATACTGTTCGCGGACGGCGACCGGATCAACAATCTCGATGCCTTTGCCCAGTTCAACGCCCTGAGCGGCAGCAACGCGCTGGATCTCTTCCGGATTACCCAACAGCACGCATTCAGCGATACCACGTTCGGCACAGATAGCCGCCGCTTTCACGGTACGTGGTTCGTCGCCTTCAGGCAGTACGATGCGTTTGCCGGCTTTACGTGCCAGTTCGGTCAGTTCGTAACGGAACGCCGGTGGAGACAGACGACGTGAACGCTCGGAGGTGGCGGTCAGAGACTCGATCCACTCGGCGTTGATGTGGCTGGCCACGTAGTTCTGCACTTTCTCGATGCGCTGGTGGTCATCCGCCGGCACTTCGAGGTTAAAGCTTTGCAGGCTGAGCGAGGTCTGCCAGGTGTTAGTGTCGACCATAAATACCGGCAGGCCGGTCTGGAAGGCACGTTCACACAGCTTTCTGATAGGTTCGTCGATGGCGTAGCCACCGGTCAGCAGGATGGCGCCGATCTCTACGCCATTCATCGCTGCCAGACAGGCTGAAACCAGCACGTCAGGACGGTCTGCCGAAGTTACCAGCAGTGAGCCTGGACGGAAGTGTTCCAGCATGTGCGGGATGCTGCGCGCACAGAAGGTCACGGACTTCACGCGGCGGGTCATGATGTCGCCTTCATTGACCACAGAGGCCTTCAGGTGACGGGCCATGTCGATAGCGCGGGTGGCGATCAGATCGAAGCTCCACGGCACGCAGCCCAGCACTGGCAACGGGCTGTTGGCAAACAGTTGCGCCGGGTCAACGTTGGTCACGCTGGCCTTGGTGGAATCATCGAAGATCTCGGACAGATCAGGACGGGTGCGGCCCTGTTCGTCAACCGGAGCGTTCAGCTTATTGATGATCACGCCGGTGATGTTTTTGTTTTTGCTGCCGCCGAAGCTGCTGCGCGCCAGCTCGATGCGCTCTTTCAACTGTGCCGGGGAATCGTTGCCCAGCGCCAGTACGAAGACGATTTCTGCATTCAGCGTTTTGGCGATTTCATAGTTCAGCGCGTTGGCGAACTGATGCTTGCGGGTCGGCACCAGGCCTTCGATCAGCACCACTTCTGCGTCTTTGGTGTTCTCGTGGTAACGAGCCACGATTTCTTCCATCAGCACGTCTTGCTGGTTGGAGCCGAGCAGGCCCTCAACGTAGCTCATGCGCAGCGGTTCGGCTGCGGTAATGGTGGAGTTGCTGTTACGGATGATGGTGGTGGTCTGGTCGAGCGAGTCGCCGCCAGTACGTGGCTGTGCGATAGGTTTGAATACGCTCAGGCTAACGCCTTTTTGCTCCATGGAGCGAATGACACCCAGGCTGACGCTGGTCAGGCCGACGCTGGTGCCAGTGGGGATCAACATAATAGTACGTGACACAGAATAGTCCTCTTCACGATTTAACATGAGGCTAAAACAGCACCGTCAGCCTGGGCTGACGGTGTCGGAGAGCGTTACGCGGTCAGACGGGATGCGTCTTGCGCGATGACCAACTCTTCGTTGGTCGGGATAACCAGCGCCAGGCGGCTACCGTCTTTGGTGATGGCACCGGATTTACCGAAGCGAGCCGCCATGTTGCGATCGTGGTCAACTTCGAAGCCCAGCAGACCCAGTTTGTTCAGGGTCAGCTCACGCACCATACCGGCGTTTTCACCGATACCACCGGTGAAGACAACCGCGTCCAGACGGCCGTCCATCAGTGCACTGTAGGCACCGATGTATTTGGCCAGGCGGTGGCAGAATACGTCCATCGCACGCTTGGCGTCGGCTTTGCTTTCGTAGTTGTCTTCAACATAACGGCAGTCGCTGGTGACTTCGGTCAGGCCCAGCAGGCCAGACTCTTTGGTCAGCATTTTGTTGATTTGATCAACGCTCATGCCCAGGGAGTCGTGCAGGTGGAAGATGATGGCCGGATCGATGTCACCGCTGCGGGTGCCCATGACCAGACCTTCCAGTGGGGTCAGACCCATGGAGGTGTCAACGCATTTGCCGTTGCGCACTGCGGTAACGGAACCGCCGTTGCCCAGATGGCAGGTGATCAGGTTGACTTCTTCAACCGGCTTGTTCAGTGCCTTGGCTGCTTCCTGAGTTACGTAGAAGTGGCTGGTGCCGTGTGCGCCATAGCGACGAACGCTGTGGTCGCGGTACAGGCTGTACGGCAGGGCGTACAGGTAGGATTCTTCCGGCATGGTCTGGTGGAATGCGGTGTCGAACACGGCAACGTTTTTATCAGCCAGTTTAGGGAAGGATTTCAATGCCTCAGCGATACCGATCAGGTGTGCCGGGTTATGCAGTGGTGCAAATGGCACCGAATCTTTGATACCCTGCAGAACTTCGTCGTTGATCACGGCAGAAGCGGTAAACTTCTCGCCGCCGTGCACAATGCGGTGACCGATAGCGGTCAACTGGGCAGAAAGCTCAGGTTTTTGTGCCAGAATAGTATTAACAATGTAGTTCAGTGCTTCGCTGTGCGCAGCGCCGGCACCCAGAGCCGCTTCGTGTTTGGCGCCGTCCATCTTCCATTTGAGGCGAGCCTCAGGCAGGTGGAAACATTCGGCCAGGCCGGAGAGGTGTTCTTCACCGTTGACAGCATCGATGATAGCGAACTTCAGGGAAGAACTGCCGCAGTTCAGGACCAGTACTAGCTTACTCGACATGGAAGTACCTACTTAAATAGTTCGTGTTGTTAAAGGAAAGACCAAAACACGTGGTGAATTAATCGTCAATCAGACAACAAGCGTAGCGCATAATGCCGTTGACATTTATGATTAACATCATGTGAATTGAACAAAGCACATGACGATGAAAAAACCGATGATTTCTCTGCGGTTTAAATAATCTTGATTTTTATAGGGCTAAAAGTTGACAGAATTCTTGTCATCTTCTACCGGCCAAAAGGCCGGCTTAGGATACCGATAGCCTGAGGCAAACACAAAATAAATTTAAAGCTTCAACTTTTTTAGTATTGTGTTGGCTGTGTCCATATTTTCTTTGTGACGTTGAGGTACGCGATGACGAGCAAACCGTCCGGTTCCGTTAGCTGGTTTCAGGTCTTCCAGCGCGGGCAGCATTATATGAAAACCTGGCCGTCAGACAAACGTCTGGCTCCGGTCTTTCCGGAGAATCGCGTTGCGAGTGCCACCCGTTTTGCCGTCCGCTTTATGCCGCCGCTGGCGGTGTTTACCCTGACCTGGCAGATAGCCATGGGCGGCCAGTTAGGCCCGGCGATCGCCACCGCACTGTTTGCCTGCAGCATGCCGATGCAGGGGTTGTGGTGGTTGGGCCGTCGCTCGGTCACCCCGTTGCCGCCAACGCTGCTGCAATGGTTCCACGAAGTGCGTAACAAGCTGACCGAAGCCGGGCAGGCGGTCGCGCCGGTAGAAGGCACACCGACCTATCAGGCGTTGGCGGATCTGCTGAAACGCGCCTTCAAGCAGTTGGATAAAACCTTCCTGGATGACCTGTAACCTCAAAAATGGCCGCATTGATTGCGGCCTTGTTACCCGTTCCGGCCAATAACCCCGGTCTAAATCAAAGAACCGGCGAGTTGTGATTTCCTGCGATATTGCGCTGTGCGATGCTTCCGCCATAAGTAATTTATCGAGGAAATTATGATGGAAATGACCCACGCCCAACGGCTGATCCTGTCGAACCAATACAAGATGATGACCCTGCTGGATCCGGATAACGCCGAGCGTTATCGCCGTCTGCAAACTATTATCGAACGCGGTTTTGGTCTGCAAATGCGCGAACTGGATCGCGACTTTGGCGAAATGAGCGAAGACGTGTGCCGCACCATTATCAACGTGATGGAAATGCACCATGCGCTGCAGGTTTCCTGGGACAACCTGAAAGAAAAACAGGGAATTGAGGCACGCCGCCTGGCGTTTCTCGGCTTTGATGCCGCGACTGAAGCGCGTCATCTGAGCTACGTGCGTTTCCTGGTGACCACGGAAGGGCGCTATACTCATTTCGATTCCGGCAGCCACGGCTTTAATGCCCAAACCAAAATGTGGGAAAAGTACCAGCGGATGCTGGCTATCTGGCTGTCATGCCCACGCCAGTATCATCTGAGCGCCGTAGAGATAGCGCAAATTATCAATGCCTGATTAAAAGAGGTTTCCTGTGGAGTGTAAGGGTTTTCTGTTCGATCTTGATGGGACGTTGGTTGATTCACTGCCGGCGGTAGAGCGCGCCTGGATTAACTGGGCCAAACGCCGCGGCATTAATCCGCAGGACGTACTGGATTTTATTCACGGTAAACAGGCCATTACCTCGTTGCGTCACTTTATGCCGGGTGAAAGTGAGGCAGCCATTCAGCAGGAATTTCTGCTGTTGGAGCAGGTGGAAGCGCAGGACACCGATGGTGTTACGGCATTACCGGGGGCTGCTGCCTTGCTCGATTGTCTCAATCGCCTCGATATCCCATGGGCGATCGTTACCTCAGGGTCAGTCCCGGTTGCCAGCGCCCGCCGTAACGCCGGTGGTTTGCCGCAGCCGGAGGTTTTCATTACCGCCGAGCAGGTGAAGCATGGCAAGCCGCAGCCGGACGCGTATTTGCTGGGCGCCGAGCGTCTGGGGCTGGCACCACAGGATTGTGTGGTGGTGGAGGACGCCGCCGCAGGTATTCTTTCCGGGCTGGCCGCGGGCTGTCAGGTGATTGCGGTCAACGCACCGGCCGATGCCCCCAAGCTGGATCAGGTCGATCTGTTACTGTCGTCGCTTGAACAGATTGCGGTAAGTAAAACGGAGCAGGGCGCGACGATTAGCCTGGTGGCATAACGGCCCTATCTTCACCCTAATTGATTAGACCCCGCATCGGCGGGGTTTTTTTATGCTAATTTTTAAGCCCTTGGATATCTCTGTCGGATGAGGCCGTTTTGAACAGCGAATTACTGTGGGTGCTGAGTTTACTGTTGATTGCCATCGTGCTGTTCACCACCAACAAACTGCGTATGGACGTAGTGGCGCTGCTGGTGATCATCGCCTTTGTGCTGAGCGGCACGCTGACCCTGCCGGAGGCCACGGTGGGCTTCAGCGATCCCAACGTGATCCTGATCGCCGCGCTGTTCGTGATTGGTGAAGGGTTGGTGCGCACCGGCGTGGCTTACCAGGTGGGTGACTGGCTGGTGAAGGTGGCCGGCAGCAGCGAAACCAGAATGCTGATGTTGCTGATGGTCACCGTGGCCGGCCTGGGGGCTTTTATGAGTTCGACCGGCGTGGTGGCGATCTTTATTCCGGTGGTGCTCAGCGTGGCGGCGCGGATGAAAATCCCCCCCGGCAGGCTGATGATGCCGCTGAGTTTTGCCGGTTTAATTAGCGGCATGATGACGCTGGTGGCGACGCCACCGAACATGGTGGTGAACAGTGAACTGGTGCGCGAGGGCATTGGCGGTTTTGGTTTTTTTGCCGTGACGCCGGTCGGCCTAGCGGTACTGGTGCTGGGCGTGGGTTATATGCTGGTGGCCCGGCGTTGGCTGGGCAATGAAGACGGTGATAAAACGCGTGAAACCTGGCAGCGCCGTACCTTCCGCGATCTGATCCGCGACTATAAGCTGACCGGTCGAGCCCGTCGACTGGCACTGCGCAGTGGCTCGCCGCTGGTCGGTCATTCGCTGGATGAGTTGCACCTGCGTGCCCGTTACGGCGCCAACGTGGTGGGGATTGAACGCTGGAAGCGCTTCCGGCGGGTGATGGTCAGCGCGTCCGGCAGCACCGAACTGCGCGAAGGGGACGTGCTGCTGCTCGACATGTCGGACAGCCAGGTCGATTTGCGCGAGTTCTGCAGCGAGCAGCAGCTGGAGCCGATGGTTCTGCGCGGCGATTATTTCTCTGAGCAGTCGCGCAACGTCGGCATGGCGGAGGTATCGCTGATCCCCGATTCAACGTTGTTGGGCCAAAGCCTGCGCGGATCCACTTTCCGTAGCCGTTATGATTTGAACGTGGTCGGTATTCGCCGCAATGGCGAAACCCTGGCAGGCAAGCTGGTGGATGAGTCCCTGGCGTTGGGCGATATTCTGTTGGTGATCGGTGACTGGAAGGCGATCCGCCAGTTGCAGGCGAAAACCCATGATTTTATCGTGCTCAATCTGCCGGCCGAAGTTGACGAAGTGGCACCGGCCATCACCCAGGCGCCGCACGCCTTGTTCTGCCTGGCACTGATGGTGGCGATGATGCTGACCGATGAAATCCCCAACCCGATCGCCGCGCTGATTGCCTGCCTGCTGATGGGCAAGTTCCGCTGCATTGACATGGAAAGCGCCTACAAATCGATTCACTGGCCGAGCATCATCTTGATTGTCGGCATGATGCCGTTTGCTCAGGCGTTGCAAAAAACCGGTGGGGTAGATTTGATCGTGCGCGGGTTAATGGACGTCGCCGGTGATGCCGGACCGCGGGTGATGCTGGTGTGCCTGTTTGCGCTGTGCGCCACTATTGGCCTGTTTATCTCCAATACCGCCACTGCCGTACTGATGGCACCGATCGCCATTGCCGCTGCGCGTGAAATGGGCGTTTCGCCGTATCCCTTCGCCATGATTATTGCCATTGCCGCTTCGGCTGCGTTTATGACGCCGGTTTCTTCGCCGGTGAACACGCTGGTGCTGGGGCCTGGGAATTATAAGTTCGGGGATTTCGTGCGTATCGGCGTGCCGTTCACGCTGTTGGTGATGTTGGTCAGCGTGATTATTGTGCCCTGGCTATATGCATTTTGATTAACGGCGCAGCGTGCTGCGCCATGAAAATTACAGGGAAGAGTCCAGGCTGATTTCATCCAGCGACAGGCTGAAGCTGGGGATAAACACCTTCATGAAATAATCCATCTCCGGACTGCTGCGTTGTTGCAGGGTTTTTTCCAGTCGCGCTTTCGCCAGTTTGAATTCGTTATTGCCGGCGGACAACTCTTCCAGACATTTCAGGTAGGCGCACAGCGCATCGGCCTGTTTCACCACCAACTTTTCGTCTTCGGTGTAATAGTGTTCGTCTAGGATCGAGCGGAAATCGTTACGCAATTCTTCCGGGATCATATCCAGCAGTTTCTGTTGGGCGATCTTTTCGATCTTCTTGTACTCGTGGGCGATCTGCGGATTGTAGTACTTGATTGGCGTCGGCATGTCGCCGGTAATCACTTCGCTGGCATCGTGGTACATCGCCAGCAGGGCGACGCGATCGGCGCTCAGGTTGCCATTGAACTTGCGGTTTTTGATCACCGCCAGCGCATGGGCAACGAATGCCACTTGCAGGCTGTGCTCGGAAACGTTCTCGGTGCGGACATTGCGCATCAGCGGCCAGCGATTAATCAGTTTCAAGCGGGACAGATGGGCAAAAAAGTGGCTCTGGCTCATGGTGCTCTCTTTTACAACGGCAAGTGAGGGTTCCATTGTGAGCAGTGATGGCGGGTTATGCAACTCGGGCCGTGCGGTTAAAGTTGGGTTGAGGAGTGGGGGCAGCAGGCTGCCCCCACTGAAATTACTGACGATAGCCCTCCAGGAAACGACCCAGTTTGCCCACCGCCATTTCCAGTTCATCCACCCGCGGCAGCGTCACGATGCGCACGTGGTCCGGGTACGGCCAGTTGAAGGCGCTGCCCTGCACCAGCAGCACTTTTTCCTGCAGCAGCAGATCCAGCACCAATTTCTGGTCATCGTGAATATTAAAGCGTTTGGCATCGATGCGCGGGAACATATACAGCGCACCCTGAGGCTTCACGCAGGAAACGCCCGGGATCTGATTCAACAACTCCCAGGTGCGGTTGCGCTGTTCATACAGACGGCCGCCGGGTTGAATAAATTCGTTGATACTCTGGTAACCACCCAGCGCCGTTTGGATCGCGTGCTGCATCGGCACGTTGGCGCACAGGCGCATCGACGCCAGCATTTCCAGCCCTTCGATATAGCCCTTGGCGTGCTTCTTCGGCCCGTTCAGTACCATCCACCCCTGACGGAAACCGGCTACGCGGTAAGTTTTGGACAGCCCGTTGAAGGTGACGGTCAGCAGATCCGGCGCCAGCGCAGCGATCGAATGGTGTTCGGCTTCGTCATACAGGATCTTGTCGTAGATCTCATCGGAGAAGATGATCAGGTTGTGCTGACGGGCGATCTCAACAATCTGCTCCAGCAGCTCTTTGCTATAGACCGCGCCGGTCGGGTTGTTCGGGTTGATGATCACAATGCCACGGGTGCGTGGGGTGATCTTGCTGATGATATCATCCAGATCCGGGAACCAGCCGGCCTCTTCATCACACAGGTAGTGCACGGCTTTGCCGCCGGACAGCGAAACCGCCGCGGTCCACAGCGGGTAATCCGGGGCCGGCACCAGCATTTCGTCGCCGCTGTTGAGCAGCGCCTGCATGGATTGCACGATCAGCTCGGAAACCCCATTACCGATGTAGATATCCTCAACGGTCACGTCACGTATGTTGCGCGCCTGGTAGTGCTGCATGATCGCTTTACGTGCCGAGAAGAGCCCTTTGGAGTCGGAATAGCCTTGCGCCGTGGGCAGATTGCGGATCACGTCGACCAGGATTTCGTCAGGGGCGTCAAAACCAAACGGGGCAGGGTTACCGATGTTCAGTTTGAGGACTTTGTTACCTTCTTCTTCAAGACGTTTAGCTTCTTTGAGCACCGGGCCGCGAATGTCATAACAGACGTTGTCCAGTTTGCTGGATTTCTCAATGGGGGACATAGAAAGTTGAGCCTTTTGCTGGGATGGGGGCGTTCCTACCGTGGAACACCGCAACCTGCCCAATGTACTCCTGGCGCTGACGCTTTTGAAGGGTTGTGCACGCCTTTGGTGCAAACGAAGGGCTCAGAGGAAGATTTCAGGGATGATAAACAAGGTTAAAGCATTTTATTGGTGTTTAATTCTTTAATTTATTTTATTTGAAGTTTTTAAATCTGATTTGATAACTGTGTGCAGAGGTATAAAGGTCCAGATGATCAATGCTGTGGTAACAAAAGGGGCTTTACTGTTAAGCCACAGAGGGGATTTAACGGAGCTAAAATGTAAAGAAATGATAATGCCAGAGTCGTCTGATGGCCGTTTGCCCACCGGTGAACCAAACTCAGTCATAAGAAAATTCACATTAGCACTATTTTAGTTTCTCTGTTAAGCCACGTTTAAGTAGTTATTCCCTAGTTATTCACGGGATAAATGTTACTGATTGAATTTATTAAAATCATTAAAAAATGTACCGGCTGTTACAAGAGAAACCTCTTACTCTTTCACGTATAGGAATACGCCCAAGCCAGTCTGGCTGCGGAGGTTGTGCAGCACAATTGGTGTGGTAATCCTGCTATCTGAGTGAGTAAAATATTTTGTTCGGTAAAAATGAAACACTTACACCACTTATAACGTCAGGCGTTGTATAAGCATTCCCGATAGATCACATTTTAAAAGGCGATAGAGGTAACGAAATAAAAGTAATTTTTTTGCCCTCCACTAATGAGTGGGGTACTGTCATGTCTGGCATCGTCCCTTTTAAACGATGTCTTAGAAACACACCAGGGTAGTTTGTAAATATAGAATTTAAAAAGTGAAGAAAACACTATGACAACTGCAAATCGTCCGATACTCAATCTCGACCTCGATCTGCTAAGAACCTTTGTAGCTGTTGCTGATTTGAATACTTTTGCGGCGGCGGCAGTCGCCGTTTGTCGTACTCAATCAGCCGTCAGCCAACAAATGCAGCGGTTAGAGCAACTGGTTGGCAAAGAGTTGTTTGCCCGTCATGGGCGCAACAAATTATTGACCGAACACGGTATTCAGCTTCTCGGCTACGCCAGGAAAATCCTGCGCTTCAACGACGAAGCCTGTACTTCTCTGATGTACAACAATATTAAAGGTGTTCTGACTATTGGCGCTTCTGATGATACCGCCGATACCATCCTGCCTTTCCTGCTTAACCGCGTCACTTCGGTGTACCCAAAACTGGCGATTGATGTTCGGGTGAAACCCAGCTCGTTCATGATCGACATGCTGGAAAGCGGTGAAGTCGATCTGGCGATTACCACTATGGCTACCGCAGATCGCCCGCACATTGTGCTGCGTACTTCGCCAACCCTGTGGTATTGCGCGGCGGATTACCATTTCCAGGCCGGTGAACCGATCCCGTTGGTGGTGATGGACGAACCCAGTCCGTTCCGCTCGATGGCGATCAAGCATCTGGATGAAGCCGGGATCCCATGGCGGATTGCTTATGTGGCTTCGACGTTGTCCGCCGTCCGTGCCGCCTGCAAGGCCGGATTGGGCATCACCGTTCGGCCGATTGAAATGATGAGCCCGGACCTGCGGGTGCTCGGTGCAATGGAAGGGCTACCGGCACTGCCAGATACTCAATATAGCCTGTGCCAGGATACCCAGTGCGGCAATGAGCTGGCGATGGCGATTTTCAGCACCATGCAGAACGGCAACGACAACTACAGCTTCAGCGGGCCGAGTACCTCGCTGGAAGATGACACCTGTTTGGTTGACGATGAGGAATAACGCCCAAAAGCGTTAAACCGGGTAATAAAACCTCTGCTTCGGCGGAGGTTTTTTTTGCCCTGAATCTGATGAAAGTTAAACTTATGAGTGTTTCGACTAACTTTTAAATCGAAATCGTTATTTGTTTGGTTTAAAGATGGTTGATGAGAACGGTTATCAGACAAAAAATAGTCTTTCGATCATTTTTTGAACGAATAATTATAAAGGTAAAGGCCTGGAATCAATATGGTTATTTTGGTAGTTTGTGGCGGGCCGATTTGACCGGCGAGATTGACAAAAATTATTAAAGGGCCACACTTTTTTTGAGGGTTTATGCTGAAAACGTGTCCTGGATCAAAAAAATACCCCTAGGTAGTGAGTGGAAGAACAGGAGATTCCTGAGACAATGGTATAGTAAAACTGAAATGAGCATGTTGGTTTATATCTATCTGTTTCTACACATCAATTAACTGACACGATTTAGCCTAAGCCGGTCGCATCAAATGTTAATTAAATGATGAGTATGTAAACTAGTGTGTAGATACTTTTGTCAAAGTTGACAAAAGGTTATAGAAAGGAGTAAAAAGCCCACAGTAAAACGCTGGCTAACTTGCTGTAATAGCAGTTTGTTTGTGTGGTTTATTTATCCTTCCCTTAAATCGATGTGGTGCACTAACTGCCAGAAACAAGAGCAGAGCGATCGACGCCACTTTTGATGAGTAAGCATAGAGTATGTCAACAACCACTGAAGTTATCGCTCATCACTGGGCGTTCGCCGTATTTTTTGTCGTGGCAATCGGGCTTTGCTGTTTAATGCTTATGGGTGCGTTCTTCCTGGGTGGGAGAGCCCGTGCGCGCGCCAAACATACCCCGTTTGAATCAGGCATCGACTCGGTCGGTACGGCGCGCATGCGTCTGTCCGCCAAGTTCTACCTGGTCGCCATGTTCTTCGTTATTTTCGATGTTGAAGCCTTGTACCTGTACGCCTGGTCGGTCTCCATACGTGAGAGCGGGTGGGTAGGCTTTATCGAAGCCGCCATTTTCATTTTGGTGTTATTGGCTGGGCTGGTTTATCTGGTGCGTATTGGCGCATTGGATTGGACTCCGGTGCGCTCCCGGCGCCAGAGCAAGCCAGGCACAATCAAAAACGCCACTAACAGTCACCCGCAGTAGTCGGTTAAAAACGAGGCATTAAGATGGACTATACGCTCACCCGCATAGACCCGAACGGTGAGAACGACCGTTACCCCCTGCAAAAACAGGAGGTCGTCGCCGATCCCCTGGATCAACAGGTTCACCGCACGGTTTACATGGGTAAACTCGAACATGCATTGCATGACATGGTGAACTGGGGGCGTAAAAACTCTATTTGGCCGTATAACTTCGGTCTTTCGTGCTGCTACGTGGAGATGGTGACTTCGTTTACCGCCGTTCACGACGTGGCCCGTTTTGGCGCTGAAGTTCTGCGTGCATCGCCACGTCAGGCTGACCTGATGGTGGTGGCCGGTACCTGCTTCACCAAAATGGCCCCGGTTATTCAACGTCTGTACGAACAGATGCTGGAGCCAAAATGGGTGATTTCCATGGGGGCCTGCGCCAACTCCGGCGGCATGTACGATATTTATTCCGTGGTACAGGGCGTGGACAAGTTCCTGCCGGTCGACGTGTACATTCCTGGCTGTCCACCGCGTCCGGAAGCTTACATGCAGGCACTGATGCTGTTGCAGGAATCTATTGGCAAAGAACGTCGCCCTCTGTCCTGGGTTGTCGGCGATCAGGGTGTTTACCGTGCCAACATGCAGTCTGAAAGAGAGCGTAAACACGGCGAGCGTATCGCAGTGACCAATCTTCGGACGCCTGACGAGATTTAAGACGTTCATTTAACGTCCATCTTAGTGCGCTATTGGTTAACACAGCGAAAAGTGAACTTGCGGCGAAATAACCCTTCAGTGTGGTGAAAAAAATTATGACAGATTCAACGACGCACGACGCATTGCCGGCCTGGCAAACCAGAGATCACCTTGACGACCCGGTGATTGGCGAACTGCGCAACCGTTTTGGGCCGGAAGCCTTTACTGTTCAGCCCACCCGTACCGGAATGCCCGTGGTATGGGTCAAACCTGACCAGTTACTGGAAGTAATGACGTTTTTGAGAAAACAGCCGAAGCCTTACGTCATGCTGTTCGATCTGCATGGCGTGGACGAGCGTCTTCGCACCCACCGCGACGGTTTACCGGCCGCGGATTTTTCTGTTTTCTATCATCTGATTTCTATCGAACGCAACCGCGACATCATGCTGAAAGTGGCGCTGTCTGAAAAAGACCTGCACGTGCCCACAGCGACCAAGGTTTTCCCGAATGCCAACTGGTATGAGCGTGAAACCTGGGAAATGTTCGGTATTACCTTCGACGGCCACCCGCACCTGTCGCGCATCATGATGCCGCAAACCTGGGAAGGCCACCCGCTGCGCAAAGACTACCCGGCGCGCGCCACCGAGTTCGATCCCTTTGTGTTGACCAAACAGAAAGAAGATCTGGAAATGGAAGCGCTGACCTTCAAACCTGAAGACTGGGGCATGAAGCGCGGCACCGAGAACGAGGACTTCATGTTCCTTAACCTCGGCCCGAACCACCCGTCTGCGCACGGTGCATTCCGTATCATTCTGCAGTTGGATGGCGAAGAGATTGTCGACTGCGTACCGGATATAGGTTACCACCACCGTGGCGCCGAGAAGATGGGCGAGCGTCAGTCCTGGCACAGCTACATTCCGTACACCGACCGTATCGAGTACCTCGGCGGCTGCGTGAACGAAATGCCTTACGTGCTGGCGGTTGAGAAACTGGCCGGTATCAAGGTGCCGGATCGCGTTGATACTATCCGCGTGATGCTGTCCGAACTGTTCCGTATCAACAGCCACCTGCTGTACATCAGTACGTTCATTCAGGACGTCGGCGCGATGACCCCGGTGTTCTTCGCCTTTACCGACCGTCAGAAAATCTACGATTTGGTTGAAGCGATCACCGGCTTCCGTATGCACCCGGCCTGGTTCCGTATTGGCGGTGTCGCACACGACCTGCCGCGCGGTTGGGATCGCTTGCTGCGCGAGTTCCTTGAGTGGATGCCAAAACGTCTGGATTCCTACGTCAAGGCCGCACTGAAGAACAGCATTCTGAAAGGCCGTTCCGTCGGCGTGGCATCCTACAATGCTAAAGAAGCGTTGGAGTGGGGCGTCACTGGCGCGGGTCTGCGTGCTACCGGTATCGAATTCGATGTGCGCAAATGGCGTCCGTATTCCGGCTATGAGAATTTCGATTTCGAAGTTCCGGTTGGTGACGGCAACAGCGACTGCTACACCCGCGTGATGCTGAAAGTGGAAGAGCTGCGTCAGAGCCTGCGCATTCTCGAACAGTGCCTGAACAACATGCCGGAAGGCCCGTTCAAGGCCGATCACCCGCTGACCACGCCGCCGCCGAAAGAGCGCACGCTGCAGCACATTGAAACGCTGATCACCCACTTCCTGCAGGTTTCCTGGGGCCCGGTGATGCCAGCCAACGAATCATTCCAGATGATTGAAGCCACTAAAGGGATCAACAGCTACTACCTGACCAGCGACGGCAGCACCATGAGCTACCGCACCCGGGTACGTACGCCAAGCTTTGCGCACCTGCAGCAAATCCCAGCGGTAATCCGTGGCAGCCTGGTCTCCGACCTGATCGTCTATCTGGGTAGTATCGATTTTGTAATGTCAGATGTGGACCGCTAACTATGCATGATCAAAAAGACAATCACGCGAATAACCAAGCGCTTGAACCTATCAATGCGGCCGCTCCCCAGAGCGGCGTTGATGCATTTGAGCTGAGTGCGGAAGAACGTGATGCGATCGAGCACGAAAAGCACCATTACGAGGATCCACGCGCCGCCTCCATTGAAGCACTGAAAATTGTGCAGAAGCAGCGCGGCTGGGTTCCGGATGGGGCGATTCATGCCATCGCGGAACTGCTGGGCATTCCTGCCAGCGACGTAGAAGGCGTGGCCACGTTCTACAGCCAGATTTTCCGTCAGCCAGTAGGGCGCCACGTGATCCGTTATTGTGACAGCGTTGTTTGTCACATAACCGGTTACCAGGGCATTCAGGCCGCCATTGAGAAGAAGCTGAGCATCAAACCGGGTCAAACCACCTTTGATGGCCGTTTCACTCTGCTGCCAACCTGCTGCCTGGGCAACTGCGATAAAGGGCCAACCATGATGATTGATGAGGACACTCACAGTCAGCTGAAGCCTGAAGATATCGAGACGCTACTGGAGCAGTATCAATGATTAAAGACATTGTGCGCACTCCCGAAATGCACCCGCTGACCTGGCGGCTGCGCGATGACAAACAGCCGGTCTGGCTGGATGAATACCGCAGCAAGAACGGCTATGCCGGTGCCGAAAAGGCCATCAAGGGCATGGCCCCGGACGAGATCGTCACCCTGGTGAAAGACGCCGGGCTGAAAGGTCGTGGTGGTGCAGGTTTCTCCACCGGTTTGAAGTGGAGCCTGATGCCGAAAGACGAATCCATGAACATCCGTTACCTGCTGTGTAATGCCGATGAAATGGAGCCGGGCACCTATAAAGACCGCTTGCTGATGGAGCAACTGCCGCACCTGTTGGTGGAAGGCATGCTGATCTCGGCGTTCGCGCTGAAGGCTTATCGCGGCTATATCTTCCTGCGCGGTGAGTACATCGAAGCTGCGGTGCATTTGCGCCGTGCGATCGCCGAAGCTACCGAAGCCGGTTATTTGGGCAAGAACATCATGGGCAGCGGCTTTGACTTCGAGCTGATTGTTCATACCGGTGCCGGTCGTTACATCTGTGGCGAAGAAACCGCCTTGATCAACTCGCTGGAAGGCCGCCGTGCCAACCCGCGTTCCAAGCCACCATTCCCGGCGTCCTCCGGCGTTTGGGGCAAGCCGACCTGCGTCAATAACGTAGAAACCCTGTGCAACGTTCCGGCGATCCTTGAAGGCGGCGTTGACTGGTACAAGGGGATCTCCGCCGGCAAGAGTAACGATGCCGGTACCAAACTGATGGGCTTCTCCGGCCGGGTGAAAAACCCAGGCGTTTGGGAGCTGCCGTTTGGCACCACCGCACGTGAAATTCTGGAAGATTACGCCGGTGGCATGCGTGACGGCCTGCGTTTCAAAGCCTGGCAGCCAGGCGGCGCGGGCACCGACTTCCTGACCGCCGATCACCTCGATCTGCCGATGGACTTCGAGAGCATCGGTAAAGCCGGCAGCCGTCTGGGTACCGCGCTGGCGATGGCAGTCGACCACGAGATTGGCATGGTTCCGCTGGTGCGCAACCTGGAAGAGTTTTTCTCTCGCGAGTCCTGCGGCTGGTGTACGCCATGCCGTGACGGTCTGCCGTGGAGCGTGAAGATCCTGCGTGCGCTGGAAAATGGCGAAGGGCAGCCGGGGGATATCGAAACCCTTGAGCAGCTGTGCCGTTCTCTCGGTCCGGGCAAAACCTTCTGCGCCCACGCGCCAGGTGCCGTAGAGCCACTGCAAAGCGCAATTAAATATTTCCGTGAAGAGTTCGAAGCGGGCATCAAAGTGAAGCACTTCAGCAACGCGCATGCGATTGGCGGTATTCAGGCCAATAATCTGCTGAAGCAACGCTGGTAAGCCGACTCGCCCCGACGACACGGCCAGAATTTTTGATTAACGCCTGCCGCAAGGCAGGCCACTTGGAAGCATGCTGACTATGGCTACGATTCATGTAGACGGCAAAGAATACGACGTAGATGGGGCCGACAACCTGCTGCAGGCTTGTCTCTCCCTCGGGCTCGATATTCCTTACTTTTGCTGGCATCCGGCGCTGGGAAGCGTCGGCGCTTGCCGCCAATGTGCGGTAAAGCAATACCAAAACGCGGAAGATACGCGTGGCCGTTTGGTGATGTCTTGTATGACACCGGCATCCGATGGAACCTTTATTTCCATCGACGATGGCGAAGCCAAACAGTTCCGAGAAAGCGTGGTTGAGTGGTTGATGACCAACCACCCGCACGACTGTCCGGTATGTGAAGAAGGCGGTAACTGTCACCTGCAGGATATGACAGTAATGACCGGCCACAGCTTCCGTAAATACCGTTTCAGTAAGCGTACTCACAACAATCAGGAGCTGGGGCCGTTTATCTCGCATGAGATGAACCGCTGTATCGCCTGTTACCGCTGTGTGCGCTACTACAAGGACTATGCGGACGGCACCGACTTCGGTGTTTACGGCGCGCACGACAACGTCTACTTCGGTCGTACCGAGAGCGGCACGCTGGAAAGCGAGTTCTCCGGTAACCTGGTGGAAGTGTGCCCGACCGGTGTGTTCACCGACAAAACCCACTCGGAGCGTTATAACCGTAAGTGGGACATGCAGTTTGCGCCAAGCATCTGCCAGCAGTGCAGCATCGGCTGTAACACCAGCCCGGGCGAGCGCTATGGCGAACTGCGTCGTATCGAAAACCGTTATAACGGCAGCGTGAACCATTACTTCCTGTGTGACCGCGGCCGCTTCGGTTATGGCTACGTAAACCAGAAAGATCGTCCGCGTCAGCCACAGCAACTGCGTGGCGACGACTGGATCACCCTGAACGCCGAGCAGGCGATGCAGGGCGCGGCGGACATTCTGCGTCAGGCGAAGAAAACCATCGGCATTGGCTCACCACGCGCCAGCCTGGAAAGTAACTTCGCACTGCGTGATTTGGTCGGTGCCGAAAACTTCTATACCGGTATCTCGCAGGCCGAACAGGGCCGTCTGGACCTGATGCTGAACGTGCTGCAAAACAGCGGCGTTCACACCCCTGCGCTGCGTGAAATCGAAGGTTACGACGCGGTGTTGGTGTTGGGTGAAGACTTGACCCAGACCGGCGCACGTATTGCCCTGTCGGTACGTCAGGCGGTGAAGGGCAAGGCTCGCGCCATGGCTGCGGCTCAGCGCGTTGCCGACTGGCAGATTGCTGCGGTGCAGAACATCGGCCAGCACGCCAAACACCCGCTGTTTGTCACCAACGTGGATAACACCCGTCTGGACGACATCGCGGCATGGAACTACCGCGCACCGGTGGATGAGCAGGCGCGCTTCGGCTTCGCTATCGCCCATGCGCTGGACAACGCGGCACCGGCAGTCAACGATTTGGCTGACGGCCTGAACAAGAAAGTCGACATCATCGTGCAGGCGCTGACCGACGCGCGTAAACCGCTGATTATCACCGGCAGCAACGCCGGTAGCGAAGCCATCATCGAAGCGGCGGCCAACATCGCCAAGGCGCTGAAGGATCGCGGTTCTGACGTCGGCATCACCTTCGTCGCCAGCGCTGCCAACAGCCTCGGTTTGTCGATGATCGGCGGCGGTTCGCTCGATCAGGCGTTGACCCTGTTGGAAAACGGCGAAGCCGACACGGCCATCGTGATGGAAAACGATCTCTACCGGCATGCGCCGGCGGCGAAAGTGGACGCTGCGCTGGCCAAGGTCAGCAACCTGATCGTGGTTGATCATCAGCGTACCGCCATCATGGATAAAGCCAACCTGATCCTGTCGGCGGCCAGCTTCGCGGAAAGCGACGGGACTCTGGTCAATCAGGAAGGCCGCGCCCAGCGCTTCTTCCAGGTTTACGATCCGGCGTACTACGACGATGCGAAGAAAGACGTTCACACCGTGATGCTGGAAAGCTGGCGTTGGATGCACTCGCTGCATTCCACCTATACCAGCCGCCACGTGGATTGGACGCAGCTTGATCATGTGATCGAAGCCTGTGTCACCGCGTTGCCGCAGTTGCAGGGGATCGTCGAGGCCGCACCGGACGCGAGCTTCCGTATCCGCGGTCAGAAACTGGCGCGTTCTCCAATTCGCTCCAGTGGCCGTACGGCGATGCGCGCCAATATCAGCGTGCATGAACCGCGTCAGCCGCAGGATAAAGACACCATGTTCGCCTTCTCAATGGAAGGGAACAACAGCCCGCTGGCCGACCGTCAGCAGATCCCATTCGCCTGGGCACCAGGCTGGAACTCACCGCAAGCATGGAACAAGTTCCAGGCCGAAGTGGGCGGCAAGCTGCGTCATGGCGATCCGGGTGTGCGTCTGATCGAAGCGGGGGAGGGCAAGCTGGGTTACTTCACCCAGGTGCCTGCCGCCTTTGGTCAGCAGCAAGGCTGGCGTGTCGCGCCGTATTACCACCTGTTCGGCAGTGATGAAATGTCACAGCGTTCCGGGGTGATTCAGCAGCGCATGCCGGAGGCCTATGTGATGGTCAATCCGACCGATGCTGCTGCGCTGGGCGTCAATGCCGGTGCGCTGGTGGAGTTCAGCTGTGCGGGCCAGACCTTGCGTCTGCCGGTGCGTCTGAGTGAAACCCTGACCCAGGGCCAGGTGGGCTTACCGCTCGGCTTGCCAGGGATCCCGCCGGTACTGGTGGGTGCAACGGTTGAAAATCTGCGGGAGGCGACACGATGAGCTGGTTTACCCCTGAGGTGATCGACATTCTGATCTCCATTCTTAAAGCGGTAGTGATCCTGCTGGTCGTAGTCACCTGTGGGGCATTCATGAGCTTCGGCGAACGCCGTTTGCTCGGTCTGTTCCAGAACCGTTATGGACCAAACCGTGTCGGCTGGGGTGGCTCGCTGCAGCTGGTCGCCGACATGATCAAAATGTTCTTCAAGGAAGACTGGGTACCGAAATTCTCCGACCGGGTGATCTTTACCCTGGCGCCGATGATCGCCTTTACTTCCCTGTTGCTGGCATTTGCCATCGTCCCGGTCAGTCCGACCTGGGCGGTGTCCGACCTCAACATCGGTATTTTGTTCTTCCTGATGATGGCCGGCCTGGCGGTATACGCCGTGCTGTTCGCCGGCTGGTCGAGCAACAACAAATACTCGCTGTTGGGGGCGATGCGTGCTTCTGCGCAAACCCTGAGCTACGAAGTGTTCATCGGCCTGTCGCTGATGGGTGTGGTAGCACAGGCGGACTCCTTCAACATGCAGGCGATCGTTGAATCTCAGGCGCATATGTGGAACGTCATCCCGCAATTCTTTGGTTTCATTACCTTTGCGATTGCCGGCGTGGCGGTGTGTCACCGTCACCCGTTTGACCAACCGGAAGCCGAGCAGGAACTGGCTGACGGTTACCACATTGAATATTCCGGCATGAAGTTCGGGCTGTTCTTTGTGGGTGAATACATAGGTATCGTCACCGTTTCTGCCCTGATTGTGACGTTGTTCTTCGGTGGCTGGCAGGGGCCTTTCCTACCGCCATTCGTCTGGTTCGCGCTGAAAACGGCTTTCTTCATGATGATGTTCATTCTGATTCGTGCTGCTCTGCCACGTCCGCGCTATGACCAGGTGATGTCCTTCGGCTGGAAAGTCTGTCTGCCGTTGACGCTACTGAATCTGCTGGCGACTGCCGCAGTCATTTTGTACAACGCTCAATAAGGGGTGAATAAACCATGACATTGAAAGAGTTATTGGTTGGTTTCGGCACCCAGGTGCGCAGCATTTGGATGATAGGCCTGCACGCCTTCGCCAAGCGCGAAACCCAGATGTATCCGGAAGAACCGGTTTACCTGCCGCCGCGCTACCGTGGCCGCATCGTGCTGACGCGCGATCCGGACGGCGAAGAGCGCTGCGTGGCTTGTAACCTGTGTGCGGTTGCCTGCCCGGTGGGCTGTATCTCGCTGCAAAAAGCAGAACAGAAAGATGGCCGTTGGTATCCGGAGTTCTTCCGCATCAACTTCTCGCGCTGCATTTTCTGCGGCCTGTGCGAAGAAGCTTGCCCAACTACCGCGATTCAGCTGACGCCGGATTTCGAAATGGGTGAGTTCAAGCGCCAGGATCTGGTGTACGAAAAAGAAGATCTGTTGATCTCGGGGCCGGGTAAATATCCGGAATATAACTTCTACCGGATGGCCGGTATGGCGATTGACGGCAAAGCCAAGGGCGAAGCCGAAAACGAAGCCAAACCGATCGACGTCAAAGGTCTGTTGCCTTAAGGAGCCAGCAAGCATGGAAATTGCCTTTTATCTGGCAGGTTTTATTGCGGTGATCGCGACAATTCGTGTGATCTCGCATACCAATCCTGTGCATGCGTTGCTGTATCTGATCGTCTCGTTACTGGCGATCTCTGCAGTCTTTTTCTCACTCGGTGCCTACTTCGCTGCGGCATTGGAAATCATCGTCTACGCCGGTGCCATCATGGTGCTGTTCGTGTTCGTGGTAATGATGTTGAACCTCGGCAACGCGGTGCAGCAACAAGAGCGCGATTGGCTCAAACCGTCGGTGTGGATCGGCCCAGGCATCTTGTCGCTGGCGCTGTTGGTGGTGCTGATTGTCGCTATTCGCAGCGTGTCCGATCAGGGCATCAGCGGTGAGATGGTTGACGCTAAAGCGGTGGGGATCAGCCTGTTTGGTCCTTACGTTCTGGCGGTTGAGCTGGCTTCAATGCTGCTGTTGGCAGGTCTGGTTGTTGCCTTCCACATTGGCCGTGAGCACAAACCGGGTGAGGTGTTGAGCAACGCCCCGGCCAGTAGCGAAATGGCGAGAAGAAAATCGGAGGAGCAAGCATGATCCCTCTTCAACATGGCCTGATCCTGGCGGCAATTCTGTTCGTCCTGGGTCTGACCGGGTTGCTGGTGCGTCGCAATCTGCTGTTTATGCTGATCAGTCTGGAAGTGATGATCAACGCCGCGGCACTGGCGTTTATCGTGGCGGGCAGCTATTGGGGCCAACCGGACGGGCAGGTGATGTATATCCTGGCGATCAGCCTGGCAGCCGCCGAGGCCAGTATTGGTCTGGCATTGCTGCTGCAGCTTTACCGTCGTCGTCATACCCTGAATATTGATACTGTCAGTGAGATGCGCGGATGAACCTATTATATTTAACTATTCTGCTACCGCTGATCGGGTTCCTGCTGTTGGCCTTCTCCCGAGGCCGCTGGTCTGAGAACACCTCGGCAATCGTCGGCGTAGGCTCTATCGGCCTGGCTGCTTTGGTCACGGTTCATGTGGGTATGGATTTCTTCGCCCAGAAAGCCACTGGCGTGCAGCTGTTTGAGCAAAGCCTGTGGAACTGGATGAGCGTCGGTAATTTCAATATCGGTGTGACCCTGACGCTGGACGGCCTGTCGTTGACCATGCTGTCAGTGGTGACCGGCGTGGGCTTCTTCATCCACATGTTCGCTTCCTGGTACATGCGCGGTGAAGAGGGCTACTCACGCTTCTTCGCTTACACCAACCTGTTTATCGCCAGCATGGTGGTATTGGTACTGGCAGACAACCTGTTGCTGCTGTATCTGGGTTGGGAAGGTGTGGGCCTGTGCAGCTACCTGTTGATCGGCTTCTATTACAAGGATCCGGCCAACGGTGCGGCGGCGATGAAAGCCTTCATCGTGACTCGCGTCGGTGACGTGTTCCTGGCATTTGCGCTGTTCATCCTCTACAACGAGTTGGGCACGCTGAACATCCGCGAACTGATGATCCTGGCACCGCAAAAACTGGCGATTGGCGATACGGCGATCACCTGGGCTACGTTGATGTTGCTGGGTGGTGCGGTCGGTAAATCGGCGCAGTTGCCGTTGCAGACCTGGCTGGCAGATGCGATGGCGGGTCCAACCCCGGTTTCTGCATTGATCCACGCTGCAACCATGGTGACCGCGGGCGTTTACCTGATTGCCCGTACTCACGGCCTGTTCCTGATGGCGCCGGAAGTGCTGCATCTGGTGGGCATTATCGGGGCAGTGACCCTGGTGCTGGCCGGCTTTGCCGCGCTGGTGCAGACCGATATCAAGCGCGTGCTTGCCTACTCCACCATGAGCCAGATTGGTTACATGTTCCTGGCGTTGGGCGTGCAGGCGTGGGATGCGGCTATCTTCCACCTGATGACCCATGCGTTCTTCAAGGCGCTGCTGTTCCTCTCCTCCGGTTCGGTGATCCTGGCCTGCCATCACGAGCAGAACATCTTCAAGATGGGCGGCCTGCGCAAGAGCATCCCGCTGGTTTACGTCTGCTTCCTGGTGGGTGGCGCTGCGCTGTCGGCATTGCCGCTGATCACCGCCGGCTTCTTCAGTAAGGATGAGATCCTGGCCGGTGCGATGGCTAATGGTCACATCAACCTGATGATTGCCGGTCTGGTCGGTGCGTTCATGACCTCGCTGTACACCTTCCGTATGATTTTCATCGTGTTCCATGGCGAAGAGAAAATCAAAGCGCATGCCGGTAAAGGCATTACTCACCACCTGCCGCTGTTGGTTCTGCTGGTGCTGTCCACCTTCGTTGGCGCGATGATCGTTCCGCCACTGCAGGGCGTACTGCCAGACACCACCGAGCTGGCGCACGGTAGCGTGCTGCAACTGGAGATTACCTCCGGCGTAGTGGCTATTGTCGGCATCCTGCTGGCGGCGGCGCTGTGGCTGGGCAAACGTAGCCTGGTGACCCGCATTGCCAATAGCGCACCGGGGCGTTTCTTCTCGACCTGGTGGTTCCATGCCTGGGGCTTCGACTGGCTGTACGACAAAGTGTTCGTCAAGCCGTACCTGGGTATTGCGAAGTTGCTGCAGCGTGATCCGCTGAACTCGATGATGAACCTGCCGGCCATCTTCTCCCGCTGGGGGAACCGAGGTCTGACAGTGAGCGAGAACGGTCAGGTGCGTTGGTATATAGCGTCTATGGGTGTGGGTGCAGTGGTCGTATTGGCTCTGTTGATTCTGGTTTAATTGAATAATTTAAACAGACGCATTTTTCGGGCGTAGCGCCCTGCAGGGCAGGCGCTACGTACAAAGTTTGAAATTATTCGTATAAGGGACACAAAACGCCATGCTATTACCTTGGCTAATTCTTATCCCCTTTATTGGCGGTCTGCTGTGCTGGCAGTTTGAGCGCTTCGGTACTAAGGTGCCGCGCTGGATTGCGTTGATCGCAATGGGGCTGACATTGGCGCTTTCTCTGTATCTGTGGATGCAGGGTGGCTACACATTGACTACGCCGAAAGGCATTCCGCAGTGGCAGTCTGAATTCCTGCTGCCGTGGATCCCACGCTTTGGTATTTCCATCCACCTGGCGCTGGACGGCCTGTCACTGCTGATGGTGGTGCTGACCGGCCTGCTGGGCGTGCTGGCTATTCTCTGTTCCTGGCGTGAAATCCAGAAATACCAGGGCTTCTTCCACCTGAACCTGCTGTGGATCCTGGGTGGGGTAATCGGCGTGTTCCTCGCCATCGACATGTTCCTGTTCTTCTTCTTCTGGGAAATGATGTTGGTGCCGATGTACTTCCTGATTGCACTCTGGGGTCACAAGGCGTCGGACGGGAAGACCCGTATCACTGCGGCTACCAAGTTCTTCATCTATACCCAGGCCAGCGGTCTGGTGATGTTGATTGCCATTATGGGCCTGGTGTTCGTGCACTATAACGCGACCGGCGTGTGGACCTTCGATTACGAAGACCTGCTGCAGACGCCAATGTCCCATAACGTGCAATACCTGTTGATGCTGGGCTTCTTCATCGCCTTTGCGGTGAAAATGCCGGTGGTGCCATTGCATGGCTGGTTGCCGGATGCGCATAGCCAGGCACCAACCGCAGGTTCTGTTGACCTGGCGGGGATCTTGCTGAAAACCGCGGCCTACGGCATGTTGCGTTTCAGCCTGCCACTGTTCCCGGAAGCGTCGCACGAGTTTGCGCCAATCGCCATGTGGCTGGGTGTGGTCGGTATCTTCTACGGTGCCTGGATGGCGTTTGCGCAGACCGACATCAAGCGTCTGATTGCTTACACCTCGGTTTCCCATATGGGCTTCGTGCTGATCGCCATCTACACCGGCAGCCAACTGGCTTACCAGGGCGCGGTGATCCAGATGATTGCACACGGTCTTTCTGCGGCCGGTATGTTCATCATCTGTGGCCAGCTGTACGAACGTCTGCATACCCGTGACATGCGTGAAATGGGCGGCCTGTGGGGGCGTATCAAATACATCCCTGCGCTGTCGCTGTTCTTCGCAGTGGCGACCCTGGGGATGCCGGGTACCGGTAACTTCGTCGGTGAATTCATGATCCTGTTCGGCAGCTATCAGGTTGTGCCGGTGATCACCGTGATTTCTACCTTCGGTCTGGTGTTTGCTTCGGTTTACTCGTTGATCATGATGCAGCGCGCCTATTACGGCAAAGCCAAGTCTGACCAACCGTTGCCGGGCATGACCGCGCGTGAGCTGTTTATCGTTCTGCTGCTGGTGGTGTTGCTGGTTCTGCTGGGGGTTTACCCACAGCCGATTCTGGATACTTCCAATGCGGCGATGAGCAACGTGCAACACTGGTTTGGTTCGTCAGTTTCAGCAATTTCAACAACAAGGCCGTAATTCGCCATGACAATAACTCCTCAACAACTGATCGCATTGTTACCACTGTTGATCGTCGGATTGACGGTGGTGGTTGTGATGCTAGGCATTGCGTGGCGACGCGACCACTTTATCAACGCCACCCTGACCGTGATCGGTCTAAACCTGGCGCTGCTTTCGCTGTACTTTGTCGGCCAGGCAGGCCCAATGGACGTCACCCCGCTGCTGCGGGTTGACGGCTACTCGATGTTCTATACCGGGCTGGTGATACTGGCTAGTCTGGCGACCTGTACCTTTGCCTATCCTTGGCTGGTCGGTTACCCGGACAACCGCGAAGAGTTCTACCTGCTGGTGCTGATTGCGACCCTGGGTGGCATTCTGCTGGCGAGCGCCAACCACCTGGCGTCGTTGTTCCTCGGTATTGAACTGATCTCGCTGCCGCTGTTCGGTCTGGTGGGTTATGCCTACCGCCAGAAGCGTCCGCTGGAAGCGGCTATCAAGTACATGTTGCTGTCCGCTGCCGCGTCGTCGTTCCTGCTGTTTGGTATGGCGCTGCTGTATGCCGAGTCCGGTGACCTGTCACTGGCCGGCCTGGGCAAAAGCCTGCAAGAAAACATGATGCACCAGCCGCTGATCCTGGCGGGTATGGGCATGATGATTGTTGGTCTGGGCTTCAAACTGTCGCTGGTGCCGTTCCAACTGTGGACGCCGGATGTGTATCAGGGTGCGCCTGCGCCGGTTTCAACCTTCCTGGCGACCGCCAGCAAGATTGCGATCTTCGCCGTGGTGATGCGTTTGTTCCTGTATGCACCGGCCGCCGACAACGAAGCGCTGCGTATGGTGCTGTCGATCATTGCCGTCTGCTCAATTTTGTTCGGCAACCTGATGGCCATCAGCCAAACCAACATCAAGCGTCTGCTGGGTTACTCGTCGATCGCTCACCTGGGTTATCTGCTGGTGGCATTGATTGCGGTGCAAACCCATCAGCTGTCGTTGGAAACCGCCGGGGTTTACCTGGCCGGTTACCTGTTCAGCAGCCTGGGCGCGTTTGGCGTAGTCAGCCTGATGTCCAGCCCGTACCGTGGCCCGGACGCCGATTCACTGTTCTCCTACCGTGGTCTGTTCTGGCATAAGCCAATTCTGTCCGCAGTAATGACGGTGATGATGCTGTCACTGGCCGGTATCCCGATGACCCTGGGCTTTATCGGTAAGTTCTTTGTTATCGCGATGGGCGTCAGTGCTCACCTGTGGTGGTTGACCGGTGCAGTGGTGCTGGGCAGCGCCATCGGTTTGTACTACTACCTGCGCGTGACCGTCAGCCTGTTCCTCAGTGCGCCGGAAGCGTTGCAGCGCGATACCCCGAACAACTGGGCGTTGACCGCAGGCGGTGTGGTAGTGTTGATCTCTGCCGCGTTGGTGCTGCTGTTGGGTGTTTATCCGCAGCCGCTGATTACGCTGGTACAGATGGCACAGCCGATGTTCTGATTGGCATCAAGGCAGTAAAAAAGGTCGCTTAGCGACCTTTTTTTATGGTGCGGGTGGCAGATTAGAGCGTCATCTGCGCTGGGCGACATTGGTATAATTCTGCCAACTTTTCCCGGGTTTTTTTTTGCGGTTTAGAGTCGATGGCTTCCCACTGAGAAACGGCAGATTGGGTAGTGCCCAGTTTTGTCGCCACATCGTACTGCGAGAGGCCGCGGAAAACTCGCCATGCGGCTATCAGGCTGATGTTCTGATCCAACATGATAGAGACCACTTCGTGAGGAACTGTTTCATCATCGTGCGCATCGATATTATAGGGAACAGACTTATATTCATCTTGCCGGCCTACCAGCTTTTTATATTCATCGAGAGGCAGTACCACATACAGGGGTCTGCCTGATTCATCATGGATATACTGTAACTTCGCCATCTGGCATACCTCGGGTTATAAATTTCGGCTCAATGCGGCTCAGTAAGTTGTCGACGTTCTGCGTTTCACTTGTTGGATCAGACAGACAACGGGTTCATCATCCGTCATCTCAAAAATAATGCGATAGCTGCCGACCCGCAGGCGGAATTGACTATCAGCTCCATGCAATTTTTTGATATCCAGCCTGACGGCAGGAAAAGCGCCTAACAGCCCAACCTTGTCTTTGATGGCTGAGCGATCCTGTGGAGGTAGCGTCATCAATTGCTTAAGTGCTCTGCGCGACCAATTAACCTTTGCCATCATTCCCTCGGCTATGGGAGCACGTCCTGTGCGTTAATTAGATAATAAGATTTTTATCTAATTATGGCAATGTGTAGAAATGAAATTATAGGAAAGGGGCCTGGCGCATATCCCAGCCCCTTGAGTCGGTGAGATCAACCGGGATTGTTTTGAAACGAGGTTTCCAGCGCCTGTACGACGGCGCGTACCCGTGCGGCACGCTGCAGATCGGGGTGTAGCACCAGCCAGATATCTACCCAGTCTTTGTTTTCCGGGAAAATGCGTACCAGATCCGGATCCTTGTCCGCCAGGAAGGAGGACAGCAGGCCGATGCCCAATCCGTTACGCGTTGCCGAGCGCAACAGCAACTGTGAATTGCACTGCAAAACTACGTTGGGGTCGATCAGCGCTTCGCCACAAAAGTCGTTCCAGTGGCGGGGCACCAACTCACGTGGGAACATCAGCAGATCATGGCCACGCAGGTGGTCACCCTTGGTCGGCAGTCCGTGTTTGTCGAGATAGTCCTGAGTGGCATACAGCCCCATTTCGATGGTTGCCATACGTTTGATAATCAGCTCATCGGACTCGGGCCGTGCGCCACGGATCGCCAGATCTGCCCCGCGGTAAGAAATATCAGAGATATTCACCGCCGTCAGCATAGTGACGGTGATTAGCGGGTGTTGCTCCCGCAGCGCTTTCAAGGCCGGAATGACAAAGGCCTCGGCCATGGTGTCGGTGGTGGCAATGCGCACGTTACCGCACAGGCTGTCATCTCCGCTGGTGGCTTTGCGGCCAATCGCCTGCACGGCATTTTCCATATTCATCACGTCCGCCAGCATTTCCTCACCCAAAGGGCTGAGGGAGAATGATTTTGGCGTGCGGATAAACAGCTTGGACCCCAGGCTTTCTTCAAAAGCGGTAATGCGCCGTCCGACGGTGGCCTGGTCGACGTGTAGTTCATTGGCGGCCTTTCGTAAAGTGCCGCAGCGGGCTACTGCCAGGAAGAAGCGTGCGTCATCCCAATTCATCATGCCATTTCCTTTGTGCAGGCTTATCGGCCTTGTCGGTGTTTATTCTTGCGCAACCTTACGGGCACAGGTTCAGGCGACAAGTCAGGGCTGGTATCATAATTATTTATTATGTTTCAGGATATGAATAAATGCATTAACGTGAAGCAATTTTGCATCTTTATTTTTACCCGACAATCTTTATCCTTATCAACGTTTATGCTGTGATCTGGCGCACGTTTTGTGCCAATGTTACCCTAAACGCGAAAGCAGATGCGCATGAGAGCCTGTCTCTGTTGGCTAACCGCCTGGTGGGATCGACTCTGAATCAGGTTGGCCTACCACGACTGGACATTAAAAATGGAGTCTCACGCAGAGAAGTTATACACCCCCGTAGCACTGGCAACTGCGGACGGTGTCAGGGTTATTGCAACGCCCGGCACGAAAGCGGCAGAGCAAACAAACGCTGATGTGATTATCCAGGGTCTTGAAGCACGCGGCATTCAGCACATATTCCTGGTACCCGGCAAGCTGGTGTACCCACTGATTAAATCCATTGAACATTCAGCCATTAGCGGCATCGTCGGCGCTCATGAAACCGCCTGCGGCTTTATGGCCGACGGCTACGCCCGTGCCAGCCGCAAGTTTGGCGTTTGTCTGGGCATTTCCGGCCCCGGCACCATGAATTTCCTGCCGGCGATGGCGGCGGCACAGGCCGATAAAATCCCGGTGCTGTATCTGGCCGGCGGTATCGCCACTTATCATGAAGCGCAGGGCGCTTTCCAGGACGGCAGCAATAGCGGTATTGATGAGCTGACTATCGTCAAACCGCTGCTTTCCGCCGCGATAGAAGTGAAAAATAACCTTACGTTGCAGCACGAGCTGCGGCGCAGTTTGTCCTGCCTGAACACCCAGCGTAAAGGCCGTGCTTATTTAAGCGTGCCGGTCGATATGCAAAAGAAAGCGGTGGCCGGCAATTATGAAGCCAGCCCACAGCGTACGCCACAGTGCCGTGAAGCGGCGATCGACCAACAGGCGCTGGAGCAGGTGTTGGATGATTATCTGCTGCGTGGGCTGAACGTGGCCTGCCTGGTGGGTAACCGCATGAATAATCCGTTGGATGCCGCATTGCTGCTGCGCCTGGCGGAGAAATACCGCTTGCCGGTGGCCACTACGCTGTCCGGCAAGGGCGCTTTTCCCGAAGGGCACGAGCTGGCGTTGGGGCTGTATGGTTTCGCCGGTCACACCCGTGCGGTGGAAACCATCAATGGTGATGAAGTCGACGTGCTGTTGGTGTTGGGCTGCGATCTTAGCCAGCGCGACAGCCTGAATTGGAATTCACGGCTGCATGGCACCAAAACGCTGGTGGTGATCGATGAGGATTTCGACAAGGTCAGTTCGCATTATCAGCCGGACATGCAGATTTTCTCCAGCCTGACCGATACGCTGCGGCACCTGCTGGATGCGGTCAGCGACGATGACGCGCATCTGGTTGCCATCAAGAGCCTGCGCAATGGCTGGCTTGAACAGGTGCGCCAACTGCCGTTGGAGCAACAGCAGCCCGATTTGCAGGCGCGTCTGGCCCTGGGTGAAGCCAATATGTACCCCGGTGACGCCATCAAACGCATTCGCAGTCGGATGGGCCCGGACACCAACGTGGTGGTCGACTCCGGTGCGCACCGTATCTTTATGGCGCACCATTGGCTGGCCAGCGGGCGCGGTGATTACCATACCTCAAGTTCCCTGGCACCGATGGGCTGGGCGATTTGTGCCGGCATTGGCATCAAGCTGGCGGCACCGCACCGCGACTGCGTGGTGGTCACCGGTGACGGATGCATGTTGATGCACGGTATGGAGATCCAGACCGCCGCCCGTTATCAGGTCAAAATGACCTTTGTGGTGATGAACAACTGCGCACACGGGGCGATGCATATCGACACCTTGCAGAACCGTGGGGTATCGGCTGACTACACGGCATTGCCAAACCACGACTGGAAGGCCTTCGCCAACAGTCTGGGGGTTTCCTCCGCCAAAGCGGCGACGCTGGAAGAGCTGGACGAGGCACTGGTCGCGGCGGCTGAGCACGAAGGCCCGTTCCTGATAGAAGTGTTGGTGGGAAATCATGTGGCGCCTAATCGCTACTATGCCGAGAGCATCGTAGAATACGAGCAGCGTATCAAAGGCTTGTAAAGGCGGAGCCCTGTTATTGCGGGAGTCATCATTATTGTCCTTTGTATCACGCCATTCTATTTTACTCACAGTAGTCATGGAGCGATAACGATGTATAAACTGACACTTCTGGCATTAATAATGGCTTTTCAGGGCTATGCACAGGCCGCTGACGATCACGGCGAAGGCATTACTAAAGAAACCCTGCTGAAAACCGAGACCTCGTGGGAGGGATCGCCGTACCAGCACTATCCGGCCGGTGCCCCGCAGATCACCATGCTGAAAGTCACCGTGGAACCGAACAAGGTGCTGGCCTGGCATACCCATCCGTGCATCAGCGCGGTGTATATGACCGGCGGTAGCGTTTCGCTGACGGTAAAGAAAACCGGCGTGAAGCACACCTTTAAGCAGGGCGACTCTTTTACCGATACGGTTGATATCGTGCATCAGGGCGTCTCCGGCGATAAGGGGGCCGAAATGCTGGTGTTCTTCGCCTGTGCCGATAACAAACCCTTGACGGTGAAAGCTGCCGAATAATAGCCCGGCATCTTTCAAGCTACAGCGTTGCCGATTGCATTACCTGTAGGGGGCGAATAGATTCGCCCCGTTTTATTTTATTGCCCATTGGGGGCGGTATACCGAGGAAATCATGGTTGCTTTGTGGATGGTTGTCGCCAGCGGGTTCTTTGCGCTGATGGGGGCCAGCATCAAACTGGCTTCGGCCAAGGTCGGCTTTTTCGACATCATTTTTTACCGCTCTGTGATTAACGTGCTGATCGTTGCCGCGTTAATTCAGGTTAAAAACCTCGGTTTTCGCACCCGGCATCTGGGCCTGCATATGAAGCGTGCCGCCATCGGCAATGCGGCGATGTACTGTGGCTTTTACTCGCTGATCCATCTGCCGATTGCCACCGCCACCACGCTGGGCTACACCAACCCCATCTTTCAGTCGGCGATCGCCTTTGTCACCTCCAAAGGCCAGTTGACCGGCAAGCTGCTGTTCTCGGTGCTGCTGGGGTTTATTGGCATTCTGGTGTTGCTGCGGCCCGATACGCCGAACGGTGAATATGTCGCCACGCTGATTGGTCTGCTTTCCGGCCTGCTGACTGCGCTGGCCTATTTTAACGTCGGCAAGCTGGTGCGCACAGGCGAGCCCGAGCTGCGGGTGGTGTTTTACTTCTCGCTAGTGGGTACGGTGGTGGGGGCAGTGATGACCACGGTGGTGGGGTTCACTACGCTTGATAGCGCCATGATACTGTGCGTCTGCGCTATCGGCGTGTTCGGCAGCCTGGGGCAAATCACCATGACCCGTGCCTATGGCAGCGGCAATGCGGTAATCGTCAGCATTCTGTCCTACAGCACCATCATTTTCTCCACGCTGCTCGGTTATCTGCTGTTTGGCGAGAAACTGTCTTATATTGCCGCGGGCGGCATGGCGCTGATTATTCTTTCCGGCGCGCTGGCTATTGTGAAACGCGCTCCGGCGAAGGTCGCCAAGGCTGAGGCTGTGTAATTTTGCATTCAACAGAATGCATTAATGAATCACTATGATGCATTCTTGGCTATTTTGGCAGTTATACCCGAAAGGTATGATAACCGCGTTTCCTGATGAGTTTGGTTTCAGGGCTTAGCGTTTATCCAGATTGTTTCGGGAGAGAAAAATGTCTGAAGGTGTGGCTGTTGATGAAGCGGCTAAAGCGAATTCGGGCACGTCGCATTTTGCCATTCTGCTGTTTTTAGCGCTGGCATTAATGTCTGCACTGCTCAACAGCAGTGCGCCGACGCCGCTTTATCCGCTTTATCAACATGAGTTGGCGTTAAGCTCGGTCAGCCTGACGGTCATTTATGGCGCCTATGCCGCCGGCGTATTGATCTCACTGTTCGGCGTGGGCAACATGGCCGGCAAGGTCAAAGACCTGCGCAGCATGATAGTGCCGGCGTTGCTGGTGGTGCTGGCCGGGGCTTTGCTGTTCTCGATGGCCGATTCGTTTCTGATGATGTTTATGGCGCGTTTGCTGGCCGGGATCGGCACCGGGGCATTAACCGGTGCGGCCAATATTGCGCTGGTACGTTTTGGGCCGAAAGACGGCGGTAAAAATGCGGCATTGATTGCCACGCTGTCGTTTACCACCGGTCTGGCGTTGGGGCCGATTTTCAGCGGTGTGGCGTTGCAAACCGGGTTCCATACCACTTCGTTGCCGTTCATTATCATTATGGCGGTGGCGGCAGTGGCCGCGCTGGGCGTGATGCTGAAATGGCCGGTTGAAGTTGTGGTCGCACCGTTAAGTGGGGCGACGGCGGCTGATAACGCAGCAGAAAAAAGTTCATTGGCTGACGGTCTGCGTGCGACCGGTGGCAAGTTCTACCTGTGTGCCGGTGCATTGTTTATCTGTTGGGCGGTGGCCGCCAGCATTTTGGCGATTGGCCCGAGCGTGTCGGAAAAGCTGTTGGGCATGCATAGCCGCGGCGTTTATGGTTACGTGATTGCGGTTTACCTGGTGATCGCCGGTATCAGCCAAATCCTGAGTCGTCGTGTTAATGCGCGCCATTCGCTGATGTTTGGCTGTCTGGCACAGGCGTTGTCGGTAGTGGTGTTCGCCGAAGCGATTCAAATTCACTCGTTGGCTCTGGCCAGTGCCGGTATGGTGATTGCAGGCTACGCCTACGGGGCAATTTTTGTCGGTAGCGCCACGTTGGTGAATCTGATTTCGCCGAAGGCCAGCCATGCGAGACTGATTTCGCTGTTTTATGTTATTGCTTATATCGCCAACTGGGTACCTATCCTGTTGGGGGTTGTGATCGACCATGCCAGCCTGCATCTGGCGGTCAATCTGTTATTTATGGTCAGTGCCGTGGTGTGCTTGATTTTGAGCTTTATGGTGACCCGTGCGGGCTTCCCGCGCTGAAATATTCTTGCTCTTTTAAGCTGAGGTCTCGCTGACTGAAACTTGAAATAAATATGTTCTCGCTGCGCAATGTGGCGAGCCGATTTCCCTGGTGTTGTTGTGTGTCATTTCCAGCGTGCTTGCCACGCTGGTTTTTTTTGTGACAAATTCCACATTAATGTAATTTTCACGTTTCTCATTACATATTTTATGTGAAATACATCACATAAAAATGCCGATTTTCGAGTAAACTGCGCGCTTTCTCTGCTGCGGGTCGGTTTATGAACGTTATCTTTGCCATTGCTGTGACAACCGGGATCCTCTCCGGCGTTTGGGGCTGGGTGGCCGTCAGCCTGGGGCTGATTAGCTGGGCTGGTTTCCTCGGCTGTACGGCCTATTTTGCTTGCCCGCAGGGTGGGTTGAAAGGGTTGTTGATAAGCACGCTAACCTGCGGCAGCGGGGTATTTTGGGCAATGGTGATTATTCACGGCAGCGAGTTGGCCCCAGGCTTGAGCATCCTCGGTTACCTGCTGACCGGCGCCGTGGCTTTCCTGATGTGCATTCAGGCGAAACAGCAGTGGTTGGGGTTTGTGCCCGGCACCTTTATTGGCGCCTGTGCCACCTTCGCCGGTGGCGGCGACTGGCCGCTGGTGACCCTGTCCCTGGTGGTGGGATTGGTGTTCGGCTACGCGATGAAAAACAGCGGTCTTTGGCTGGCGGCACGCAATGAGAAACCCAAACAAACGGGCGCTGTTACCGAGCATGTTAACCGCTGATTTAAATGGTGCCGCCGAGTGAAATGCGGTAGTGCAGGTCAACGCGCTCGATGCACGGCACCCCTTTAATCCGTTTGAGTAAAATCTCTGTGGCGACTTTGCCCATATCAAACCTTGGGGTGATCACGCTGGCGATGCCCGGCGTGGTGGCCTTGCCAATATCCAGACCGTGAAAACCTGACAGGGCAATGTCCTGTGGCACCTTCAAGCCGAGCCGCAGACACGCCTGCAACACGCCCACCGCCAGATCGTCATTGGTGCACAAGATGCCGTCCAGATCGGGGTAGAGCTGGCGGGCCATCGCCAGCATGTCGGAGCCGACCGAGACCGACGAGACCCGATGTGGCGTGATTTGCCGTGGTGTCAGCCCCTGATTTTCCATCGCCCGGCAATAGCCCTGGAAACGTTTGGTGTCGCGTGCGTCGGACATGGCACCAAAGTAAACCACCTGGCGTTTACCGCTGGCGAGCAGCGCTTCGGTCATGTCAAAACCTGCCTGATAGTTATCAAACCCCACGGCGATCCGCCCCTCGGGCCCTTCAAGATCCATCACCTGCGCCACCGGGATTTTGGCCGCCGCCAGATATTTTTCCGCCCGCAGAGTGTGCTCTGAATCGGTGAGGATCAACCCGGCGATCGGGTAGGCCAGCAGTTGGATAATGTGTTCTTCTTCCCGCTGCCGGCTGTAGTCATAGTTAACCACCAGAGTTTGATAGCCGTTCTCCAGCGCGATGGATTCGATACCGGCCAACAGATCGGCAAAAATCTGGTTGTTGAACGAGGGGATCAGCACGCCAATACGCGGCTTTTGGGATGAGCGTGCCTCATCGCTGTCGGTGAAGTTAACTTCTTTCATCACCTGGGCAATTTTCGCCGCGGTTTCGGCCGCCACCTTGTCCGGCGTGCGCAGATAGCGGCTGACGGTCATTTTGGTCACACCGGCGAGCAGTGCAATGTCCTGCAGCGTGACGCGTTGGTTCTTCATTTAGGGGCCTTAACAGGGGGGCGAAGAGATCGCGAATTCTGCCATGTTAACAAATCGATCTGGTGATAACAATCGACGTCATAAAGTATAAAGTTCCTATTTTTCAATGGAATGAATTAATTATTGATTGCACTGGAATGCGTGGCTTCACGTTAAAGGTAACAGCTTTTAGTAACACGATTTTAAGTGATCTTTATCACGTTTTTACCGGCGATGATCCGCTGAGATAGGCGTCAGTCCTATCCTAATGACATCGCCGGGGAACGTTATGAACAATTTATTTTCACTGGATAACAAAAAAATACTGATTACCGGCGCTTCTCGGGGCATTGGTTTTCTGCTGGCGCGGGGGTTGGCACAGTATGGCGCCCATATTCTGGTCAATGCTACCACCCAGGATAACGCCCAGCGCGCTGTTGAAACACTGCGGCGCGAAGGGTTTCACGCCGATGCTGCGGCTTTTGACGTCACCGATTCACAGGCTATCCATGCCGCCATTGAACGGATTGAGGCGGAAAGTGGCGGTATTGATGTGCTGATCAATAACGCCGGGATCCAGCGGCGTCACCCCTTTACCGAGTTCCCGGAAAAAGACTGGGATGACATTATCGCCGTTAACCAAAAGGCGGTATTTATAGTGTCGCAAACCGTAGCGCGCCATATGGTACAGCGCCAAAGTGGCAAAATTATCAATATTGGCTCGATGCAAAGCGAGCTGGGCCGCGACACTATTACCCCGTATGCCGCCTCCAAGGGCGCGGTAAAAATGCTGACGCGGGGCATGTGCGTTGAGCTGGCGCGTTACAACATTCAGGTCAATGGCATCGCGCCGGGCTATTTCAAAACGGAAATGACTCAGGCGCTGGCGGACAATCCGGAGTTTAGCGCCTGGCTGACCAAGCGCACCCCGGCCGCCCGCTGGGGTGATCCGCAAGAGCTGATTGGCGCGGCGGTGTTCCTGTCGTCCCAGGCTTCCGATTTCGTTAATGGTCAACTGCTGTTTGTCGATGGCGGCATGTCCGCTGCGGTATAGCCGCCTGCTCAGGAGAACATCATGATGAAAATTCAAACCCAATCCTGCGTGGTGAACGGCAAATATGACGTGGCGGTGGTGGAGCAGGAAGTGGATTATCAGGGGGTCGGTACACTGGTGAAAATCACCCGTGGCGGTATCTGCGGTTCCGACCTGCATTATTACCAGGAAGGCAAGGTCGGCAGTTTCCAGGTGCGCCAGCCGATGGTGCTCGGCCATGAGGTGATCGGTGAAGTGGTGGCCAGTGACACTGCGCGACTGCCTGTGGGGCAGAAAGTGGCGTTAAACCCCAGCAAGCCCTGTGGCCAGTGCAAGTATTGTCTGGCAGATCAGCAAAATCAGTGTACTCAGATGCGTTTCTTCGGCAGCGCGATGTACTTCCCGCATGTTGATGGTGCTTTCACCCAGTACAAAGTGGTCGATAGCGCGCAATGTATTGCCTTTGACGCCGATCGTGATGAAAAGGTGATGGTGTTTGCCGAACCGCTGGCGGTGGCGATACATGCGGCGAAGCAGCCCGGCGCAGTGACAGGGAAAAAGGTGTTTGTTTCCGGCGTCGGTCCAATTGGCTGCCTGCTGGTGGCGGCATTGAAGGCGCTGGGTGCCGGCGAAATTGTCTGTGCCGATCTCAGCCCACGTTGCCTGGATATTGCCCAGAAAATGGGGGCAACCCGTTGTCTGCATGCCGGTAATGACGACTTTAGTTTCTATCAGCAGGAAAAGGGGTACTTTGATATCGCTTTTGAAGTCTCCGGTCATCCGTCGTCGTTGCAGCGCTGTCTGGAAGTTACCCGTGCCAGGGGTACCGTCGTGCAGGTCGGGATGGGGGGCCGTTTCCCGGATTTCCCGTTGATGTTGCTGATCGCCAAAGAGTTGAACTTGCTGGGCTCGTTCCGTTTTGTTGAAGAATTTGATTTGGCGGTGGCCTGGTTAGCGGAAGGGACAGTCAATCCACTGCCGCTGCTTTCTGCCGAGTTTGATAACCAGCAACTGGCGCAGGCGTTGGCCTTTGCCGGTGACAAGAGTCAGGCGGCCAAAGTGCAACTGGTGTTCTGATTTTAACCAATAGTCTGATGGCGAAGAGCGGCGATCCTTGTCTATAGTTAAGGACCGTATCATTTTTAATCACGGAGAACTTAACATGGCGAGAAATACGGATAGGGATCAAACCACGCTCGATGACGATCTGAGAATGCTGAGCGACACGCTGGAAGAAGTGTTGAGGTACTCCGGCGATCGCGCCGATCAGGCCTATATCGACATCAAGTCACATGCCGAAGAGGCATTGAGCGAGGTCAAGTCGCGACTGGCTGATACTACCGAGTCCTACTATGCGCGAGCCAAGGACGCGGTGTGCCGTACCGACGGTTACGTGCGTGAAAACCCATGGCACAGCGTCGGTATTGGCGCGACGGTCGGCCTGGTGCTGGGATTGCTGCTGTCACGTAAATAAGCTCCCTGGAAGTTGGGCGCGGCCACCGCCGCGCCCCGATGTTTATTGCCCCAGCATCACCTCCACCTGATGGGTTTTGCCATCGTCTACCAGCGTTATCACCGCCTCCGGCTGTATTTCACCGTCGATAGTCACCTGGGCCGCTCCCTGACCCTGAAGGACGGTCAATTGATACTCGCTGCTACCTTCCCGATAGTTCAGCGTCACCTGCGGCCAGTCCGCCGGCAGACGGGTGTTGACGGTCAGCCGTTTGCCATGGCGTTTCAGCCCCAGCAGTGACTCGACGATCAGCCGGTACATCCAGCCGGCGGAACCGGTATACCAACTCCAGCCGCCACGACCAACATGGGGCGCCACCGCGTAAATATCGGCGGTAACCACGTAAGGCTCGACCTTGTAGCGTTCGGCGGCGGTGCTGTCCAGGCTGTGGTTGATCGGGTTGATCAGCGCCATCAGTTCCCAGGCGCGTTCAATATTGCCCATCTCGGCAAAGGCCATCACCGCCCAAACCGCGCCGTGGGTATACTGACCACCGTTCTCGCGCACGCCGGGCAGATAGCCACGGATATAGCCCGGATTCGGGCCATTGCCGTCAAACGGCGGCGTCAGCAGTTTGATCAGCCCGGCCTGGTCGTCGACCAGATGTTTATCCAGCGATTGCATCGCCTGCAGGCTGCGTGGCTCATCACCGGCGCCGGACAGCACCGACCAACTCTGGGCGATGGCATCGATGCGGCACTCTGTCGATTCATGGGAACCCAGCGGTTCCCCACTGTCGAAATAGCCCCGGCGGTACCACTCGCCATCCCAGGCGTGATTGCGCAGGTTTTCGCGCAGGGTAGCGGCCTGCTGGTGGCACTGTGCGGCCAGCCCGGTATCGTTGCGACGCTGTGCCAATTCGCCGTAGCGCTGCAGAATATGGAACAGGAAGAACCCCAGCCACACGCTCTCACCGCGGCCCTCCAGGCCGACCATATTCATGCCGTCGTTCCAGTCACCGGCTCCCATCAGCGGCAGGCCATGCTCACCAAAGGTCAGCCCGTGTTTCAACGCCCGCACGCCATGTTGGTACAGCGTCTCCTGTATTGCACTTGGCGCCGGTTGTTCGTAAGAGGACTCCTCGCCCGGTGCCAGCTTACGCGCTTCCAGATAGCCCACCTGTTCCTCCAGAATGGCTTGATCGTCGGTGGCGTCCAGATAGTGGCAAATCGCCAGCGGCAACCACAGATAGTCATCCGAACAGCGCGTGCGCACGCCATTGCCCTGCGGCGGGTGCCACCAGTGTTGTACGTCGCCTTCGATAAACTGGCGTGAGGCGCACAGCAGGATCTGTTCGCGCAGGCGTTCGGGGGCGGCATGGGTCAGCGCCAGCGTATCCTGCAATTGATCGCGGAAGCCAAAGGCCCCGCCGGATTGATAGTAACCGCTGCGTGCCTGAATGCGGCACGAGAGGGTCTGGTACAGCAACCAGCCGTTGGCCAGCAGGTTGACGGCCGGCTGTGGCGTGCTGATTTGCACCTTGTTGAGAATAACGTCCCAATGTGCCGTGACCTGCTGCAGTTCATCCTGCAGGCTGTCTTCCCGCAGGTATTTTTGCAGCAGTGCTTCGGCCTCATCGGCGTTTTGGCCAAGGCCCAGAGCGAAGACAAAGCTGCGCTGATCGCCATCAATCAGGCTGATAGCCGACTGGACGGCACCGCAGGGATCCATGCCTGCGCCGGTCTTGCCGGACAACCGTCGCAGCTTCAGCACCGCCGGACTGGTTAAGGTTCCGTTGCGGCCAATGAATTCACGTCGATCGCCACTGACAGAACAGTGCACACCGGTTACGCCGAAGAAAGCCGTTCGTTCCGATCCGCTGCTGCCGTAGTGATTGGTGGCCAGGATGCCGCAGCCGCTATCGAGCGTAGCCGGCTGGGTGACAATGTGCATGGCCGATTTCTGCCGCAGATCGCCGAGGATAAATTCCACATAGCCGGTGGCCGACAGCTTGCGCGTGCGTCCGGAGGTATTGGTCAGCGTCAGCAGGAACAGTTTTACCGGTGCCTCTTTGGCCACCAGCACCTTGAGTTGGCTGTCGATGCCGTTCTCGCGGTGATCGAACACGCTATAACCGAAACCGTGACGGGTCAGGTAGTGGCCGCGGCCGCGGGCGGGCAGCGGTGTCGGTGACCAGAAGTGACCGTTCTCTTCATCACGCAAATAAAAGGCTTCCCCGCTGCGGTCACAGACAGGATCGTTATCCCACGGCGTCAGTCGGTATTCATGGGCGTTTTCATACCAGGTGTATGCCTGTCCGCTTTCCGAAATTACCGAGCCGAACATTGGGTTGGCTATTACGTTTGACCAGGGAGCCGGGGTGATCTTGCTTTCGTTCATCGCAATGACGTATTCACGGCCATCTTCCGAGAAGCCGCCGAGGCCGTTATAGAACTGCAGGGCGTCGATGGCGGGCAACTGCGGCGAATGTAGGTTACGTGGCAGATTATCCACCGTTGCCAGTTTCGAGGAGGCGGTGACCGGCGACAGCGGTTGCTGCAGAACCTGCGGCAGTTGCAGGCGTTGGTTGAGCTGTTCGGTCAGTCCGCCGCGCCGATCGTCGAGATAAATTCGCGCCACGCTGAGCAGCAGCCGGTGATCTTCCGGTGACATATGCTCGCTGGTGCGTACGAAGATACCGCCGGGTTTGTCGGTTTGGGTGGATTCCATGCCGGCGGCGATCAGGCCCATGATCTGGTTCTGCAGTTCCTGGCGGTAGCCGCCGACGTCTTCGTTGAGGATCACCAAATCGACCTGCAGGCCTTTCAGCCGCCAGTAGTTGTGTGCCTGGATCAACTGTTGAACCAGCTCGATATTTTCGCCGTCGGTGACGGTCAGCAACACAATGGGCAGATCGCCGGAGATCGAGTGTCCCCACAGCCCTGACTGGCCACGACGGTTTTGGATGATCTCGCTGCTGGCAGCGCGCATTTCCTGTGCCGGGAACACCACCGCGCTGGCCAGGCGGTTGAACAGATTGGCGTCTTCCTCATTGGCGTTCAGTTGGCGCAGTACCACCTGGCTGTGTGACCAGGCCAGTTCAAACACGCGATCCGCCAGATGACGGTCGCGGTATTTTTCCAGCATCGCCAGGCCGCTGGCGCGGTCTTCACTGACGCCGTAGAAGATATCCAGCGTCAGCGGGACATTAGGCTCCAGCACCACGCGCTGGCGAATAGCGATGATAGGATCAATGACCGGCCCGGCGCTGTTGCTCAGCGGCGTGTTTTGATATAGCGCCTGTGGGTTGGCCGGCGTGCGGCCACGGCCGATAAACCTGGCGCGATCGGTTTCAAACGACGTTTGGCTGGAACGCCCCTGTACCGTCATCATATGCAGTAACCACGGGCATTTTTCCTTGGGTTCACGCGGGCGGCGGTGGCATAAAATGGCGTCCTGCTCCGGCAGCAGTTCGGTTTGTACAAACAGATTGCTGAACGCCGGATGAGCCAGATCGTTACCCGCCGGTGCCAGCACCACTTCGGCATAGCTGGTGATTTCGATGGTACGCGGCTGTTTACCGCGATTGAGCAACGTCACCCGACGCAGCTCGATATCGTCTTCCGGTGAGACCACGATCTGCGTTTTGACCGACAGCGACCCCTGCTGATTCTGGAATTCGGCACCGGCATCATTGAACACGGCGCTGTAGCCCTTGGCAGCCCCGCCGATCGGTTGCCAGGTATTACTCCATACCTCGCCAGTTTGCGGATCGCGCAGGTAGCAGAATGCTCCCCAGTTATCGCAGGTAGCATCTTCGCGCCAGCGGGTCAGCGCCAGGTTTTGCCAGCGGCTGTAGCTGCCGCCGGCCTGGGTCAACATCAGGTGATAATTGACGTTGGACAGTAGCTGCACTTCCGGGATCGGCGTGTCCACCCGGTTAAATTCGCGTGCGGCGAAGCTGGCCGGGGTGATGGTGCCTTCGTGCGTTTCGAAGTGGCGGCGGGCGCTGTACAGCTCTACCGCATCCGGCACCCGTTCCTGCAGTAGCAAACGTGCCGACTGGAACGCCGGATAGTCGGCAAAGCGCGAGACCATCGGCGCATCCAGCAGCAGGTGCGACAGGGCCAGGAAGCTCATGCCCTGATGGTGCGCCATATAAGAACGGATAATCACGTACAGTTGGCCACGGCTGAGGCGAGCGGTGGTGTAATCCAGCGCCTCGTAGAAACCGTAACGGCCTTTGGCGCCATTTTGCTCCAGCGTGACCAGGTTATTGCAGGCGGCTTCCGGGTCGACAATCAGCGCCATCACCGTAGCGTAAGGGGCGACCACCATATCGTCACCCAACCCGCGTCTCAGGCCCAGTCCTGGCACGCCAAAGGCGTGGTATTGATAGTTTTGATCGGCATCGAAGCCAAAGTAGCCGGATTCGGAGATGCCCCAGGGCACGCCGCGCTCCTTGCCCCAGGCAATCTGTCGTTCCACCGCTGCCCGGCACATTTGTACCAGCAGCGAGTCAGGGTAGGCGGGCATCACCAACTGCGGCATCAGGTATTCAAACATCGACCCGCTCCACGACATCAGTGCCGCTTTATGGTCGATCAGAGTGAACAGGCGGCCAAGTGCAAACCAACTGCGTTGCGGTATTTGGTTGGTCGCTATGGCGACATAGTTGGTCAGGCGGATTTCCGAGGCCAGCAAATCGTACTTGCTGCCGTCCATGCGGTTTTGATCGCAGTTAAAGCCGACGGTCAGCAAATGGGTCGATTCGTCATACAGGAAGTGGAAGTCCATTTGCGCCATTTTTTCCAGCCGTTGCTGCAGGCTGTGTAACTGCGCCAGTCGTTCCTGTGCCAGTGCCGTCGCTGCGTCAAGCTTGCCCTGTTGATCGGCCGACAGGGCCAATGAAGCCGGTGGATTAGCCAACCAGTGCAGACTGGGTACCTGCTCCAGCGCTGACTGCCCATCGCTCAGCCAGCCAAACCACTGCGTCCATTCGCTACAAAGCTCGTTGAGCTGTTGATGCAGCGCACCGGCCCAGCGCCGGGTCTCCTCATCGTGATTCAGCGCCGGTTCCTGCAGCCCATTGCTGTAATTGCGCATGGCATTCAGCTCCGCCAGCAGCGCGACGGGATGGCAGTGGTGCGCCTGTTCCCAGTGGTTACGCAGTTTCGGCAGATTCTTCGGTGCGGCGTCACCCCAGTGTTGCTCCAGCAATTGCAGGCTGTCGCCCAGCCCGGCCAGTATCCGTTGCGGGTCAATGACTGGTTTGTGGGCCAGAGCCGGCAGACCGGCGCTGAGCGTCAGCAGATGACCGGCCAGGTTGCCGCTGTCGACGCTGGAGATATAACGTGGGGTCAGCGGCTCCAGCGTGCGGGTGTCGTACCAGTTGTATAAATGACCGCGATAATGTTCCATGCGATCCAGCGTATTGAGCGTCAACTCGATGCGCCGCAGCGCTTCACTGAGCGTCAGATAGCCGAAGTCATAGGCAGTGAGGTTGGCCAATAGCGATAGTCCGATATTGGTCGGTGACGTCCGGTGCGCCACCACCGGTTCCGGAACCTCCTGATAGTTATCCGGCGGCAGCCAGTTCTCCTGTTGATTGACGAAGGTATTGAAGAAGTCCCAGGTCTGGCGGCTGGTATGGCGCAGGAAACGCCGCTGTTCGTCGTTAATTGCGGTTTGACTGCGCTGCGGTTCGTGGCTGAGGTAGTACAGCAGCAAGGGAGCCAGGATCCACAGAGCGGCAAGGGGCAGCGTAATAACCAGTGCCATCGGGTTATGCAGTACGGTGAAAAACAGTAACGCCAGGCCCGTCACCGGGTTAATCCACATAGCGCGGTAGAAGTTTTGCAGCGTGACCTGCTGGCGGGCTTTGGATTGATCGTAGCTGGTCCACTCTTGCAGATTGCGTTTAGTGACCAGTAGCCGCCAGAGGGTGACCATAATCGCTTTCAGGCTGTACAGCGTTTCATGCGGCAGCGTCGCCAGCCGTAGCCCAACCTGAGCCAAGCGGTGCAGCGAGCCGCTCAGTGCTAACCGCAGGTGCTGCAGGAAAGGTCTGCGCGGGGGTTTACGCACAATATCTTGCAGCAGCGCCAGCAGGGTGGGGAGCAGCAGGATAATGGCGAACACCGCCAGCCAATAGCGGGTATTTGGCAGCCAGACGAAACCGCAAAACAGCAACAGTAACAGGCTGGATGCCGTCAGGCTGCGGCGCAGGTTATCGAACAGTTTCCAGCGCGACAGGGTACTCAGTGGGTTGGCGGTACGGGTGCCGTCGGCGGTTTTCACCCGTGGCAGCAGCCAGTTGAGCAGTTGCCAGTCCCCACGGATCCAGCGGGAACGGCGTGCGACATCCACCAGATAGTTGCTGGGATACTGTTCGTACAACAGGACGTCACTCAACAGGCCAGAGCGGGCGTAGCACCCTTCGAGCAGGTCGTGGCTCAGCACCAGGTTTGCCGGGCAGGTGCCTTTCATGCTGTGCGAGAACACATCCACGTCGTAGATGCCCTTGCCAATAAACGAGCCTTCGCCAAATAAATCCTGATAGATATCCGAGGCCATCAGGGTATAGGGATCATTGCCCGGCGTGCTGCTGCACAGTGCGGCATAGCGGCCTTGCCCATAGCTCGGGATCTCTTCGGCCATGCGCGGTTGCAGGATGGCGTAGCCTTCTACTACCCGTTGCTTACGGGCGTCATACTGCGGCTGATTGAGCGGATGCGCCATGGCGGCGATTAACTGGTGGGCGCTTTCACGCGGCAGGACGGTATCGCTGTCCAGGGTGATGACGTACTTGACGTTTTTAAGCACCTCCAGCCCGTCGCCAATCTGGGTACAGAAGGCGTTGCCGCGGTTACGCAGCCAGTCGTTCAGCGCGTTCAGTTTGCCGCGTTTACGCTCCAGCCCCATCCACACGCCCTGTTTTTCGTTCCATTCGCGGTTGCGGTGAAACAGGAAAAAGTGGCTTGGGCCCTGGCAGGGGTAGCGTGCGTTCAGTGCCATCATCTGTTGGCTGGCATAATCGAGCAGGGCAACGTCATCGGCATGCTGCTGATGGGGCGCATCGATAAAGTCGGTAAGCAGGGCAAAGTGCAGATGTTTCATCGCGTTGCCCAGATAACAAACCTCAAGGGCATTGATCAACTTATCAATGCCGCTTTTGCTGTCGATTAACGTCGGTATTGCCACCAGAGTCCGGAATTCGGCGGGAATACCACAGGAGAAGTCGAGCCTGGGCAACGGCTGCGGCGTGCGGCTGCGGGTTGTAACCTCGCTGAGCAGGTTAAGCACGAATTGACTGATGACAATCGCCATCGGGAAAAACAACAGCGCCAGCCCCCAACTGATGCCGGTACTGTAAGCGTGGCGCAGCAGTTCTGCGCAGCAGGCGGTGGTGATCAGGCTCAGACTGCCGAGCCAGGAGAGCAGCGGAGCCTGACTTAACGCATGGCGCAGCCGGGTAATGCGGCCCAGACGTACGTCAAGCTGCTGCTCCAGCTCCGGGCGGCCATCGTCAATCAGGTAGTAACCGATGTGGTTGCAGCGGGGATCGCTGGACGGAATTTCTGCCGCCACGCGCGCCATATTCAGTACCTGCTGGGCGACCTGCACCTCATTGTGTGGGCAGTGTCGCGCCAGCATCTCAATCACGTGGCGGTAGTTGTCGCGGGTGGTAAAGTGCATCAACGGGTAAACCCCGGCCGGATCCTGACGCAGGGTTTGTTCCACCTGGCTCATGGTTTCGACAAACTCGGCCCAGTCCATTTCGCTGAGCTGACGCAGGCCGGAAATGCTGTTGCTGACCGACAATTGGCTGACGGCCAACTGCTGGTTAAAACGGTGGATCAATTCATCCGACGTCAGGCTGACCTCTGCCAGACGTTGCTCGACCCAGGTGAGCGGCAGCGCCAGCATGGTGCCGTGGCCATGCAGGCGACGAACCAGCTCGGCGACAAAAGCGCTGGTGCGCGGGGGATTGGAACGCGCCATATCGGCGATTACCACGATCAGGTTGGCCGGATCGTTCTCCGCTGACTCCAGCATTTTAGTCACCCAGCTGTCGGCCAGGTTACGCTCCTGCTGGGCCTGAGCCACCTCAATGCTGACGCGCCGCAGGTTTTCAATCAACGCCAGGCGTAGCATGCCGGGCAGTGCCCAAAGCTCGCCCAGCGTCAAATTGGCTTCTTTTTGATAGGCGGCGATATAGCGGGTAAGGCTTTCGGCGTCCCAGCGGCCATCTCCGTGGGCTATGGCTTCGGCGGCAATGTCATAGATGCGCGGGCAGTTATGCGGCGCGCCCAGTTGGGGCAGACCACGGCCGAAGGTTTTAGGCAGATGGTGGCGTACAACGCGGATTTGTTCTTCGATCAGGTAGTAGTTGTCCAGCAGCCATTCGCCGGCCGGGGTCATGCTGGCTTTCTTTCCGTTGCTGAGTTGGTGACAGCTTTCCGCCAGAACGCGTTCGTTATCATCCAGCCGCTTCAGCAAATAGTAGGGAGTTTTGCGTGTCGCCAGCTTGTGTGAGCGCGCCAGGCGGTGGCCATAACGCTCCATTTGGTCGACAGAAAACAGTTCGGCCTTGATGGTGCCACCTGTCGGTTCCGGCTCGCCTTTGGCACGCCGGACAGGCAACGAATTTACTTTGGTTGTTTTGCGTTTCTTTTTTAACCAATTGATTAATATTTCTTTCACACAAAGGCTCCTTACATCTGACCCAAAGGGCAGCCGGTGTAACCGCTGGGAGATCGTGAATATCCTGTTTTTTGCGCCGGGTAGATCTGGCGTGGGTTTTTAGCAGGCAGGAACATGCCTTTTCAGTATAGCCGCACAATGCTTTATCGGACGCTTTTTGAACTAATTGTTTAGATTTAATAAACTATTTGTCGCCAGAGGCGTTGATTACCGACGCTATTTTTCCGCCGCTGTGTTTTGATTTACCGTATAATTCCTCACATTAAGTTTGGTTATTGAGGTGGTCGTGGAACAACTTTCGCCATTGCTGAGGCGCTTACGCCGGCAGCTTGAGCAACATTTGCCCTCTGAGGGTGGTTTCCGCCAGATTTCACTTCCCGTTCCGGCATCGTTAGCCGCCAACTTGCTGGAATGGCTGGCGGTGCAACCGGCATTCCCACAATTTTATTGGCATCACCGCGATGGGCATGAGGAGGCCGCGGTGTGCTGCGCACTGCGGCAGTTTACCCAGCCACGGCAAGCGCAGACCTTTATCAGGGCGTATCAGGGCGCACGGGTTTGGGGGCTGAACGCTTTTGATGGCGCGGCGTATTTATTTTTACCGCGTCTGGAAATCCTGACCCGCGACGGTGAAACACAATTAACGCTTAATCTGTTTTCCGAAAGTTCGCTGCGCGACGATGCGGCGTTGGCCGACCGCTGGCTGGATCAACTGTCGACGGCCCAGCCGATCGCGCCATTAAAGGTGCAGGTGAGCCGGATGCAGCATCAGCCGGACCGCGCCGGATGGGAAGCGATGCTGTGTGAGGCATTAAAGGCCATCAGCGGGCGGCAGATGGAAAAAGTAGTGCTGGCGCGCAATACCTTACTGACACTGGATGGCCCGCTGTCGGCTCCGGCGATGATGGATGCCAGCCGCCGGGTCAATCACCGTTGCTATCACTATATGCTGCGCTTTGATGCGCACAGCGCATTCCTCGGTTCCAGCCCGGAAAGACTGTATCTGCGAAATGACCGTCGTCTGCTGACCGAAGCGCTGGCGGGCACCGTCGCCAATCATCCCGATCGACAGCAAGCCCAGGCGCTGGCGCAATGGTTACTGCAGGACGGCAAGAATCAGCATGAGAATCTGCTGGTGGTGGATGATATCTGCCAACGCCTGCAAGGCGGTGCCGACGCAGTGGATGTGTTGCCGCCCGAGGTGGTGCGCTTGCGTAAGGTGCAGCATTTGCGGCGGCGTATTGAAGGCCGGCTCAACGACAACGACGATGCCGATTGCCTGCAGCGGTTGCAGCCTACCGCAGCGGTGGCCGGGTTGCCGCGTCAGGCGGCGCGCGAGTTTATCCTGCAACATGAGCCTTTCCCCCGTGGCTGGTATGCCGGGTCTGCCGGTTATCTGTCTTCCTCCCGCAGTGAGTTTTGCGTAGCGCTGCGCTGCGCGCAAATTAACGACCAGGAATTACGCCTGTATGCCGGTGCCGGCATTGTGGCCGGTTCTGACGCTGCGGCAGAGTGGCTGGAAATCGAAAACAAGGCCGCCGGGCTGCTGACTTTACTGCTGCCAGAGCCGTTACGCTGAATTTCCCTGCTTATACTCCGGATTTATTGAGCGAATGACGCGGCAGGTGTAAACTGCTTGTGATTTTTATGTTTATTTTTTGTTCTAAATCAATTAATTGTCTACCATAAAGTCACCGGGATATACGGCGTTTTTGCGCTGGCGCAAAAGTCGTAAAGATAACTACTCATATAATGCAGAACATCACTCTCGGCGTGCCGCTGCCAGGCGGGCGCCAGAGGCAGATTCTGTTAACCGACTTGTGAGCGAATTATGTCGACAAGTGTTTTTAATCGCCGGTGGGCGGCGTTGCTGTTGGAAGCGCTGGCTCGCCATGGAGTACGGCATGTCTGTATCGCTCCGGGATCGCGCTCTACGCCGCTGACGCTGGCTGCGGCGGCTAACAAGTCTTTTATCTGCCATACCCATTTTGATGAACGCGGGCTGGGCCATTTGGCGCTAGGCCTGGCGAAGGCGTCGCGCGAGCCGGTGGCGGTGATCGTCACTTCCGGCACCGCCGCCGCCAACCTTTATCCCTCTCTGATCGAAGCCGGGCTGACCGGTGAACGGCTGGTGTTTCTGACCGCCGACCGACCGCCTGAACTGATCGACTGCGGTGCCAATCAGGCGATCCGCCAAAACGGCCTGTATGCCAGTCATCCGACGTTGAGTATTGATCTGCCGCGGCCGACGACGGATATCCCCGCCAGTTGGCTGGTATCAACCGTCGACAGCGCAATGGCGCGCCTGCAGCATGGGGCATTGCATATTAACTGTCCGTTTGCCGAACCGCTGTACGGCGGTGATGAGCAACAATATGCCGACTGGTCGGCGACGCTCGGCGACTGGTGGCAAGGCAGCCACCCCTGGCTGCGTGAAGAGAGCCTGCAGACTGTGCTTAAGCAACCTGACTGGTTCTTCTGGCGGCAAAAGCGCGGCGTAGTGGTCGCGGGGCGCATGAGTGCGCAAGAGGGCGAGCAGTTGGCGCAATGGGCCGAGATGCTTGGCTGGCCGCTGATAGGCGATGTGCTGTCCCAGACCGGGCAGCCGCTGCCCTGCGCCGACTTATGGCTGGCCCAGCCGCAGGCGCAAAAGCTGCTGGCCGATGCGCAATTGGTGGTGCAGTTCGGCAGCAGCCTGACCGGCAAGCGCCTGCTGCAGTGGCAGGAACAGTGCCGGCCGCAAGAGTATTGGCTAATCGATGAATTACCGGGGCGGCTCGATCCGGCGCACCACCGCGGGCGCCGGATCCGTTCCAGCGTGGCGCAGTGGCTTGAACTGCACCCGGCACAGCCGCGTTCCCCGTGGGCCGATGAGTTGACAACGCTGGCGGATAACGCGCTGGATGCCGTCTCCGGCCATTTGGTTAACCGCTTTGGTGAGGCGCAGTTAGCGCACCGATTGCCGGAATTGCTGCCGGAAAACGGCCAACTGTTCCTCGGCAATAGCCTGATCGTGCGGCTGATTGATGCATTGACCCGCTTGCCGGCCGGTTATCCGGTATTCAGCAACCGCGGGGCCAGCGGCATCGACGGCCTGATTTCCACTGCCGCAGGCGTCCAGCGGGCGACGGCCAAACCGACGTTGGCGGTGGTGGGGGATTTATCGGCACTGTATGACCTGAACGCGCTGGCTTTGTTACGCCAATGTTCAGCGCCGACGGTGCTGATTGTGGTTAATAACAACGGCGGCCAGATTTTTTCACTGTTGCCAACGCCGGAAGAAGACCGGCAACGGTTCTACTGCATGCCGCAGGACGTGGAGTTCAGCCATGCGGCAGCGATGTTCAGCCTGGCTTACGCGTGCCCGGAAAATTGGGGGCAGCTGTTGCAGGCGGTGGAACAGGGCTGGCGCCACAGTGGCGCCACGTTGATTGAGCTGCAGGTGCCGCCGAGTGATGGCGCGCAGACGCTGCAGCATCTGGTGCAACAGATGGCGGAGCAATGATGCTGGCAACAAAAGTATTGCAGCAGGGTGAGGCCGATCGGCCGTGGCTAATCTGGTTACACGGCCTGCTGGGCAACAATAATGAATGGCGAGTGATTGCTGCACGCTGCCCTGAATGGCCGTCGTTGGCGATTGACCTGCCCGGTCACGGTGATTCGGTTGCGGTCAGCTGTACCGACTTCGACGATATCAGTGCGCAGATCAGCGCGACATTGCAGATGCACGGTATCGAGCGCTATTGGCTGGTGGGCTATTCGCTCGGCGGGCGCATTGCCATGTATCACGCCTGCTACGGCGAAACCCGTGGCCTGCAGGGGGTGATTATTGAAGGCGGCAACCCGGGGTTGGCCGACGCCGCACTGCGCGAGCAGCGGCTGGCGCATGATGTGGCCTGGGCCGAACGTTTTCGCCGGGAACCCCTCGCCGAGGTGCTGGCCGACTGGTATCAACAACCGGTGTTCGCCAATCTCAGCTCGGTACACCGTGATGCACTGGTCGACGCCCGCTCTGACAACAGCGGCGCGGCCGTGGCGGACATGCTGGAAGCCACTTCGCTGGGCAAACAGCCTTATCTGGCCCCGCAACTGCAACAACTGGCGGTGCCGCTGGTGGTGTTATGCGGCGCTGACGATCACAAATTTCAACAGTTGGCGCGCGACGCCGGGCTGCCATTACGCATCGTGCCGCAGGCCGGGCATAACTCGCACCTGGCCAATCCGCAGGACTTCGCCGCCGAGCTGCGCAATTTTCTCGATAACCCTGGTTAAAGGAACCGAATATGCTCTATCCAAATGAAGAACAACTGTATGCCGCCATCGAATGGCAGGATTGCTCCGGTGATTTCGAGGATATCCTGTATCACAAGTCCAGCGACGGCATCGCTAAAATCACCATCAACCGTCCACAGGTACGTAACGCCTTCCGCCCGCACACGGTGAAAGAGATGATTGAAGCGCTGTCCAATGCCCGTTACGACGACGGCATTGGCACCATTATCCTCACCGGTGCCGGTGACAAAGCCTTCTGCTCCGGCGGCGATCAGAAAGTCCGCGGCGACTACGGCGGCTATCAGGACGACAGCGGTGTACATCATCTGAACGTGCTCGACTTCCAGCGCCAGATCCGTACCTGTCCGAAGCCGATCGTGGCGATGGTGGCCGGTTATTCAATCGGCGGCGGCCACGTACTGCATATGATGTGTGACCTGACCATTGCGGCGGACAACGCCATTTTCGGCCAGACCGGCCCGAAAGTCGGCTCGTTTGACGGCGGCTGGGGCGCTTCTTACATGGCGCGCATCGTGGGGCAAAAGAAGGCTCGCGAAATCTGGTTCCTGTGCCGTCAGTATGATGCTGCTGCGGCCCTGGACATGGGCCTGGTCAATACCGTGGTGCCTTTGGCCGAACTGGAGAAAGAAACCGTGCGCTGGTGCCGCGAAATGCTGCAAAACAGCCCGATGGCGCTGCGCTGCCTGAAAGCGGCCCTGAACGCCGACTGCGATGGTCAGGCCGGCCTGCAGGAATTGGCGGGTAATGCCACCATGCTGTTTTACATGACCGATGAAGGTCAGGAAGGGCGCAACGCGTTTAACGAAAAGCGCCAGCCGGACTTCAGCAAATTCAAGCGTAACCCGTAATGAACACCAGCCCCCGTAACGCGACCCTTTACCGTTACAGCCTGCCTATGGATGCCGGCGTGGTGCTGCGTAATCAGCGGTTAAAAACTCGCGATGGTTTGCTGATCCATCTGCAGCAGGGTGAGCAAGAAGGCTGGGGCGAGATCGCGCCGCTGCCGGAGTTCAGCCTGGAAACGCTGGCGCAGGCCGAACAGGCGGTGCTCAGCTGGTTGCAGAGCTGGCAACGTGGGGAATTACCTCCCGAAAGCCCGTTGCCTTCAGTGGCGTTCGGTACCAGCTGCGCATTGGCGGAGTTGGAACACCAACTGCCGCAGCAGGCTGATTACCGTAAAGCGCCGCTGTGCACCGGTGACCCTGATGAGCTGTTCGAGGTATTGACCGCTTTGCCGGGTGAGAAGGTCGCCAAGGTGAAGGTTGGGCTGTATGAAGCGGTGCGTGACGGCATGATAGTCAACGTGCTGTTGGAGGCTCTGCCGGATCTCAGGCTGCGGCTGGATGCCAACCGCAGTTGGACGCGCGCCAAAGCTGACGGGTTTGCCAAATACGTCAACCCGGCGCTGCGTGAGCGCATTGCTTTCCTTGAAGAACCTTGCAAAACCCGCGATGAATCGCGGGATTTCGCTCAGGCGACGGGCATTGCCATCGCCTGGGACGAAAGCGTGTGTGAGGCGGATTTTGTGGTGCAGGCGGAACCGGGCGTGGCCGCGATAGTGATTAAGCCAACGCTGGTCGGTAGCCTGACCCGTTGCCGCTCGTTGGTGGATCAGGCCCATGCAGTGGGGTTGACGGCGGTGATCAGTTCCAGCATTGAATCCAGCCTGGGGCTGACGCAGTTGGCGCGCATTGCGCACTGGCTGACGCCGACCACCGTGCCTGGACTCGATACGCTGGATCTGATGCAGGCTCAATTGCTGCGGAGCTGGCCGGGCAGCAAGCTGCCGTTACTGAGTCAGCAAGCGCTGGAGTGTTTATGGCGCAGTTGAAAGACTGGCCGTGGCGACATTGGGCGCAGCGACGGCCACAGGCGGCGGCGCTGATTGTCGGCCATCAGCCGGTGAGTTGGCTGGTGTTACGGCGTCAGGTGGACAAGCTGGCGGCGGATTTTCAGCACCAGGGTGTGGAGCCCGGCTGCGGCGTTGCGTTGTTCGGTAAGAACAGTTATCCATTGTTGCTGGCCTATCTGGCGCTGTTGCAGTGCGGTGCGCGGCTGCTGCCGCTGAATCCGGCGTTACCCGTTTCTCTGTTGGCGACGCTGTTGCCCGAGCTGGATATCGATTTTGCCTTCAGCCCGGATCAACTGCCGACCTTGCCGGCCAGGACCATCCGTTTAAATCCCCCGTCTACCGAATCCCGCTGGCTGAATCCGCCGCGCTGGGATCCGAAGCGGTTGGCGACCCTGACCCTGACTTCCGGCTCCAGCGGCAGACCAAAAGCGGCCGCGCACAGTTACGCCGGTCATTTGGCCAGTGCCGAAGGCGTACTGCAGTTGATGGATTTCCAGGCGCAGGATCGCTGGTTGCTGTCATTACCCTTGTTTCACGTTTCCGGACAAGGCATTGTCTGGCGTTGGCTGCTGGCCGGGGCCGCGCTGGTGGTGCGTGAGATGCATCCGTTGGCCGATGCTCTGGCGGGCTGTACTCATGCATCCTTGGTACCGACGCAGCTCTGGCGCTTGCTGGCACAACCGCTGGCGACCCTGACGCTGAAAAAAGTGCTGCTGGGGGGCGCGATGATCCCGGTAGAGCTGACCAAACAGGCAGAGGCTGCGGGGATCCGCTGCTGGTGTGGCTATGGTCTGACTGAACTGGCTTCCACCGTGTGCGCCAAGCGTGCCGATGCGCTGCCGGGCGTTGGGCTGCCTCTGGCTGGCCGGGAAATTAAACTGGTGAATGAAGAGGTGTGGATCCGCGGACGGAGTCTGGCGCTGGGATACTGGCTGCAGGGCCGCTTGTTGCCGATCGTTGATGATCAGGGCTGGTTCCATACCCGCGATCGTGGCGTCATGGAGCAGGGCGAACTGCGAATTATCGGCCGGTTGGACAACCTGTTTTTCAGCGGTGGAGAAGGCGTTCAGCCAGAAGATATTGAGCGCGTATTGGCGGCCCATCCGCAGATTTCGCAAGTGGTGGTGGTGCCGGTCGATGACGCCGAGTTTGGCCAACGGCCGGTGGCGGTGATCGACAGTGAGGAGCCTCTCTCGCTGGAGGAACTGCTGGCCTGGTCGCAGGAGCGGCTGGTGAACTTCCAGCGGCCAATAGCGCTGTTGGCGATGCCCAATGAGTTGAAGGCCGGGGGGATCAAGATCTCGCGCCGTCAGTTGCAACAATGGGCGGCGGAGCAGATTTCGGCTCAATAAAAAAGGCCGCCTTCAGGCGGCCTGAGCGTAGAAACGGAGTTTATTTCAGACCTAACGCCTTGGCTACGCCGGCACCGTAATTCGGGTGCACTTTGGTAAACAGTTCAACCTGACGGCGCTGAATTTGCTCCGGTACCTGCGACAGTTCACCGGCGATGCGGGTGAACATACGTTGGTGCTCTTCGGCACTCAGCAGGTTGAACAACGCACGTGGCTGGCTGTAGTAATCATCGTCTTCACGGTGATTCCAGTGGTCAGCGGCACCTTCAATGCTCAGCGGGGGTTCGCTGAAGTCCGGTTGCTCCTGGAACAGACCGAAGCTGTTCGGCTCGTAGGTTGCTCCGTTGCCGCTGTTACCATCCACGCGCATTGCACCGTCACGGTGATAGTTGTGGAACGGGCATTTCGGGCTGTTAACCGGGATTTGATGGTGGTTTACCCCCAGGCGGTAACGGTGCGCATCCCCGTAAGAGAACAGGCGCCCCTGCAGCATTTTGTCCGGCGAGAAGCTGATGCCAGGCACCACGTTGGCTGGGTTCACCGCCACCTGTTCCACTTCCGAGAAGTAGTTGTCCGGGTTACGGTGCAGCTCGAAGAAGCCAACGTCGATCAGCGGATAGTCGCCATGCGGCCATACCTTGGTCAGATCGAACGGGTTATAGGGGGTCTGAGAGGCTTCGTGTTCCGGCATGATCTGAATTTGCAGTTTCCAGCGTGGGTAGTCACCCCGTTCGATGGCTTCATACAGATCGCGCTGTGAGCTTTCACGGTCTTTGGCGATAATCGCTTCCGCTTCATCATCCATCAGGTTTTCAATGCCTTGCTCGCAGCGGAAGTGGAACTTCACCCAGAAGCGTTCGTTGTTGGCATTGATAAAGCTGAAGGTGTGGCTGCCGAAGCCGTGCATATGGCGATAGGATTTAGGAATACCCCGGTCGCTGAAGTCGATGGTCAGCTGATGCAGACTTTCTGGTGACAGCGAGAAGAAGTCCCACTTGTAGGTTGGGTTACGCAGGTTGGTGCGCGGATCGCGTTTGACTACGTGGTTGAGATCGGGGAATTTCAGCGGATCGCGCAGATAGAATACCGGCGTATCGTTGCCCACCAGATCCCAATTGCCTTCCTCAGTATAAAACTTCATGGCGAAACCACGAATGTCACGCTCGGCGTCGGCAGCCCCACGCTCACCGGCTACGGTGGAGAAGCGGATGAACATGTCGGTTTGCTTGCCGATTTCAGAAAAGATTTTTGCGCGGGTGTACTGGGTAATATCGTGGGTAACGGTGAAAGTGCCGTAGGCGCCGGAGCCTTTGGCGTGCATACGACGCTCGGGGATCACTTCACGGTCGAAATGGGCCAGTTTTTCCAGGAACCAGACGTCCTGCAGCAGCATCGGGCCACGTTTGCCTGCGGTGATCACGTTATTATTATCGACAACCGGGGCACCGGCGGCGGTAGTTAATCCTTTCTTGCTCATCACTTGCTCCTTAGCGTATTGCAATCGAGTGAAGACTCGGGCGAATTAAGCGTTCATCATCATAATCTGGCAGGGCGTTGTTACCCTGACTTGGGTCAATGCCACTACTAGTTGTAGACCTATTGGACGCCTGCGGCAAATAGGTCTGAGTTATCGTTGCCATTACCTCAGGGAATGGGGCTTTTGCTTGCAGAACTTTACATTTCTTTGATTAATTAAGGATTTATCCCTTAAAGACCGGTTGCGCTTTGGTATAGACTTGTGACGGTATTATTACGGGTTAATTCATATCATTCGTAATGGATGAAGCAGCAAGAGGGATAGATGATGAAAAAGACTTTGGTCGCCTGCGCAGCAAGTATGCTGTTTGTGACCGGTGCAGCGAGTGCACTCAGCCTGTCGGGCGAGGCCGGACAGCATTACACCAACCTTGGTTTCGGCCAGGATACCGGCAATTCCGGCTTGGGTATCACCGGCAACTGGGCGCGCAGCGATCATGACGGCAACGTCGGTAGCCTGGGGCTGAGTTTCGGTGTGCCGCTGGGGCCGCTGACCGCCACTGTGGGTGGCAAGGCGTTGTATCTAAGCCCGAAAGATGGCAGTGACGGCGGCGCATTGGCGTTGGGCGGCGGCCTGGACTGGGCTATCAACCGTTACTTCAGCCTGCATGGCGAAGGCTATTTTGCCCCGGATTCGCTGACCAGCGGCGTGAAGGCATATAACGAGGCCAGCGGTGGCCTGCGTTGGAATGTTTTCCGCCCGCTCAGCGTGGATGTGGGTTATCGCTACATGAAGATGGAAGGGAAGGACGGACGTCGTGACAACACGCTGGCCGATGGCCCGTATATTGGTGTCGGTCTGAGCTTCTGATACAAAGCATAAAGGGGCCAAGCGGCCCCTTTGTTTTATGGTTCTCTCTATTACCCTACCGCCGGCAGAATGCCGCTGGCAATGCCCAACTGAATGGCAATCACCGTTATCCCGCAAACAAACACCAATGCCAATGCCGGTGTGCCCCCCCAGACGCGGTATTTTGCCTGATGCTGCTGACGCGTTTTCCACACCAGCAACGACGGCAGCAACAGCGCCAGCACCGCCAGCGCAATGGCGGCAAAACCCAGAGCCAACACAAAGCCACGCGGATAGAACAGGGCGAAAGCCAACGGCGGCAAGAAAGTGATGGCACCGGTTTGCAGACGACCGCGCACGTTGTCCTGGCGTTTAAACAGGTCGGCCAGAAAATCAAACAGCCCGAGCGCAACCCCCAGGAACGAGGTAGCTAACGCCAGATCGGCAAACAGGTGTACCGCCAGTTCGACATGGGGGGACGCCACGACGTCACGTACCGCCTGCAACAGACCGTTCAGACCGGCTTGCTGCGCTAAAATGCCGACGAAAGTGGTGGAGCTGATACTGCCGAGGGTCGCCAACTGCCAGAAAATATAAGCCACCAGTGGAATGGCGCTGCCGATAATGAACACCCAGCGCAGCTTGCGGATATTGCCGCCCATGTAGTTAACAATGCTGGGTACGCTGCCGTGGAAGCCGAACGAAGTGAATATCACCGGAATGGCTGACAGCGCCAGCCCTTGCTCCAGCGGCAGGGTCATCAGGTTGGTTTGATGGATATTTGGCAACATCAGGCCCAGCATCACAATCAGGAAAACCACTTTGGCGCTGAACAGGACGCGGTTAAATAAGTCGACCGAATGGGTGCCGATACAGACGACACCGCCCGCCACCAGAGTAAACAGCAGCACGCCGAGGGTGGTAGGGAAATCCTGCGAGGTCCATTGGCTGATGCTGGCCGCCAGTAATTCACCGGCACCGCTGATATAGGCCGCAGTCAGGGCATACATCAGGAACATCATGCTGAAACTGGTCAGCCATTGGCCGCCGCCGCCAAGATAGCGCTTTGCCAGAGTACCGAGGCCGGTATCCGCCTGCTCATGCTGATAAACCTCAACCAGCAGCAGCGCGGTATAACACATCAACAGCCACAGGCCGACCAACAGACCCAGCGTGACGCCAAAGCCGACACCGGCCGCCGCCAGTGGCATCGCCAACATCCCTGCGCCAATGGTGGTTCCAGCCACGATAAAAACACTGCCAAGCGTGCGATTCTTCACGTTTTTCTCTACCAGCCAAAGATTTTGGAAAATTATAGGTAACTCATTCTAAGTGCGGCAGGATAGTGGATGGATTATTTTGTGTCAAACAGGCGTTACGGGGTATGTAATTTTATGTTTACACGTTGGCGGTCCGCGTGATATCGCAAAAAAGTGCCTTCGACAGAAATTAACCGGCAATGCGTAGTGAAAACTTATTTACAGGCTTCTATAGTGGAATGATCAGAAAATGTGGGAGAGATCAATGTTAAGGGTGGAGATGCTTAGCACCGGTGATGAGGTGCTGCACGGGCAAATTATAGATACCAACGCCGCCTGGCTGGCGGACTATCTGTTCCAGCAGGGTATGCCGATGAGCGGCCGCGAAACGGTGGGGGACAGCCTCTCCTCTTTGATCGAAACATTGCTGGAACGTAGCCACATCGCCGATGTGCTGATCGTTAACGGTGGTCTGGGGCCGACCAGTGACGATCTCAGCGCACAGGCGGCGGCTGGCGCTTGTGGTGTTGAGCTGGTGGAACATGCCCAATGGTTGGCGCGTATGGAGGCTTATTTTGCCGAACGTGGTCGACCGATGGCGGCTTCAAACCGTAAACAGGCGCAGATCCCGGCAAACGCCGAGATGCTCGATAACCCGGTGGGTACCGCCTGCGGCTTTGCGTTGAAGCTGAACCGGTGCACGATGTTCTTCACCCCCGGTGTCCCTTCTGAATTCAAAGTGATGGTCGAACAGCAAATCGTACCGCGCCTGCGCGAGCGCTTTACCTTGCCGTCACCGCCGCTGTGTTTGCGTTTAACCACCTTTGGTACCTCCGAAAGCGATCTGGCCGCCGAACTCGATGGCATGCCGCTGCCGCCGGAAGTGGTGCTAGGTTACCGCTCTTCCAGCCCGATCATCGAGCTGAAGCTGACTGGCCCGGTCAGCCAGCGTGCGGCGATGGAACAGGCCTGGGAGCGGGTACGCCAGGTGGCGGGTGACAACACTCTGTTTGAGGGCACTATCGGCTTGCCGGCAGCACTGACGCAACGCTTGAACCAGCAGGGGTTGAAGCTGGCGTTGAGCGAACAGTTCAGCGCCGGATTGATCAATCTGCAGTTGCAGACCGAAGGCGCGCCGCTGGCCGGCGGCGAGTTGCTGCCGTCGCACTGTGTAGAAACGCTGGAAACCACCTTGGCCCGTGCGCGTTCACTGGCGGAACTGACCGGGGCGCAACTGGCACTGGCGGTCAGTGCCATGAATGGCAACCAGGTGAGCGTGGCGCTGCACACGCCAAAAGGGGGGATTGGGCAGATGGTGCGTTATCAAGCTGCGCGTCATGGCTTACGGCTGCGGCAAGAGTCGGTAGCGATGCTGGCTTTGGACATGCTACGGCGTTGGCTGAACGGTGGGCCCGTGTGTGGGAAAAACGGCTGGCTGGAGATCGTCGAGATTATCGAGTAGAGAATGCTTGATGGTAGTGATATATCCCTTATTAATCATAATATTATAAGGGGTTATCGCGTTGACGACAGGCTGTTACAATCGCTGCGGGTGCTTGAGACTATTCGTCTTGAGCATTGTGTGGCAAGGCGGATAGATGAAAGCCCCAAACTGACTCTCAATCAGAATGGGGCTGCACATACCGCCTAGACACCGGTATGGTAGCCCCTTCACAGCAAGGAGGCAAGCATGCGGTTAAAGCATGTGTTTCACTCGTTAACTGTTGTATGTATTACGATTTTGGTATTTATCTGGATGATAAGAGGCTCACTGTGTGAGCTGGCAATCTATCAGGAAAGTATCACTATTTTGATCAGGTTAGCTTGTGATGTGAAGCGGTAATCATAGGGCGGGGGAAACCCCGCCTTCTGGTCTCCAGGCGCGGTTTCAGGCACCCAACTTTTCACAGTTCCGGTTCGATTCTTTCAGCGGTAGACCACAGCAAGGCAGGATCTTGCTCGTCGAGATTATCGAGTGGAGAATGCTTGATGGTAGTGATATATCCCTTATTAATCATAATATTATAAGGGGTTATCGCGTCGAGGATAGGCTGTTACAATCGCTGCGGGTGCTTGAGACTATTCGTCTTGGGCATTGTGTGGCAAGGCGGATAGATGAAAGCCCCAAACTGACTCTCAATCAGAATGGGGCTGCCCTAACGCCTAGACACCGTTATGGTAGCCCCTTCACAGCAAGGAGGCAAGCCATGTATAAAAAGCATGCGCTATACGCGTTAACTGTTGTATGTATTACGGTTTTGGTATTTATCTGGATGATTAAAGATCGCTTTTGCGGATTAGAAATCTACCAGAAAGATATCACTATCCTGATGACGTTAACCTGTATGTGAAGCGGTAATCATAGGGCGGGGGAAACCCCGCCTTCTGGTATCCAGGCGCGGTTTCAGGCACCCAACTTTTTACAGTTCCAGTTCGATATCGGTCAGTGGCATGCAGCAACAAGGCAGGATTTCGCCGTCGTTAATAAACGCCAGCGGCTGTTGGTGGTAAACCACATCACCTTTCACCAGCTTCAGGCGGCAGGCACCGCAATAGCCGGAACGGCACTGGTATTCCACTTCAACGTCATGCAGCTCCAGCACGTCGAGCAGGCAGCCTTCACTTTTGGGGCAGGATAGCTGCGTGCCGGTGGCACGCAGCGTGACGATTGATGATGCCATCGCTTAGAGTTCGAAGTCGCTCAGGTCGTCGGCGTGCACTTCCGAGTCGATCTGGCCAACCAGGTAGGAGCTGACTTCTACTTCCTGCGGCGCCACCTGAACGTTGTCTGATACTAACCAGGCGTTGATCCAGGGGATCGGGTTAGAGCGGGTGGCGAACGGCAGGCCAAGACCCACTGCCTGCATGCGGATATTGGTGATGTATTCCACATACTGGCACAGAATGTCTTTGTTCAGGCCGATCATCGAGCCGTCACGGAACAGGTATTCCGCCCACTCTTTTTCCTGCTCGGCTGCCAGCACAAAGAGGTCATAGCACTGCTGCTGACACTCAACGGCGATTTCCGCCATCTCCGGGTCATCTGCGCCGGAACGCATCAGGTTCAGCATATGCTGGGTGCCAGTCAGGTGCAGCGCTTCGTCACGGGCAATCAGCTTGATGATTTTGGCATTGCCTTCCATCAGTTCACGTTCCGCGAAGGCAAATGAACAGGCAAAGCTGACGTAGAAGCGGATGGCTTCCAGTGCGTTAACGCTCATCAGGCACAGATAGAGCTGTTTCTTCAGGGCGCGCAGGGTAACGGTCACTGTCTTGCCGTTGACCTGATGGGTGCCTTCACCCAGCAGATGATAGTAGCCGGTCATCTCGATCAGATCGTCGTAGTAGCCGGAGATGTCTTTCGCGCGCTTGAGGATCTCTTCGTTGGTGACGATGTCGTCAAACACCACCGCCGGATCGTTGACGATGTTACGGATAATATGGGTGTAAGAACGAGAGTGGATGGTCTCAGAGAAGGACCAGGTTTCTATCCAGGTTTCCAGCTCCGGGATCGAGATCAGCGGCAGCAGGGCGACGTTCGGGCTGCGGCCCTGGATCGAATCGAGCAGCGTCTGATATTTCAGGTTGCTGATGAAAATGTGTTTTTCATGTTCCGGCAGCGCCTGGTAGTCGATACGGTCGCGGGAAACGTCCACTTCTTCCGGACGCCAGAAGAAGGACAGTTGCTTCTCAATCAGCTTTTCGAAAATTTCATGTTTTTGCTGATCGAAACGTGCAACGTTAACCGACTGACCGAAGAACATCGGCTCCAGCAACTGGTTGTTTTTATTTTGAGAAAATGTGGTGTAAGCCATAAGCCTGAGTCCATCGTAACGTGGCTAAATGAAGGGGCCGGAAGAGTTCCGGCCCGCTGTGTCAAACTTTAGATCTTGCAGGCGCCGCTTTCGCAGTCATCATCGCCGCCTTTGGCCGGCAGCAAATCTTCCTGAATATCATCGGCACCGTCGCGGGTGTTCTGATAGTACAGCGTCTTGACACCAAACTTGTAGGTGGTGAGCAGGTCTTTCAACAGCTGCTTCATTGGCACCTTGCCGCCCGGGAAACGGGTTGGGTCATAGTTGGTGTTGGCAGAGATAGACTGGTCGATAAACTTCTGCATCAGACCGACCAGTTGCAGGTAGCCGTCGTTGTTCGGCATTTCCCACAGCAGTTCGTAGTCGTTTTTCAGACGCTCATACTCAGGCACCACCTGGCGCAGAATGCCGTCTTTCGACGCCTTGATACTGATATGGCCGCGTGGTGGCTCAATGCCGTTGGTAGCATTGGAAATCTGCGAAGAGGTTTCCGAAGGCATCAGCGCCGACAGGGTCGAGTTGCGCAGACCGGTTTCCTTGATCTCTTTACGCAGGGTTTCCCAGTCGTAGTGCAGTGGTTCCTGGCAGATGACATCCAGATCTTTCTTGTAGGTGTCGATCGGCAGGATGCCCTGTGAATAAGTGGTTTCATTGAACCACGGGCAGGCGCCCTGTTCCTGAGCCAGACGGTTCGAGGCTTTCAGCAGGTAATACTGGATGGCTTCGAAAGTCTTGTGGGTCAGGGCATTGGCGCTGCCATCGGAGTACCGCACGCCGTTCTTCGCCAGATAATAAGCGTAGTTGATCACGCCGATACCCAGGGTGCGGCGGCCCATCGCGCCACGATGAGCGGCTTTGATTGGGTAGTCCTGGTAATCCAGCAGGGCATCCAGCGCACGTACCGCCAGGGTAGCCAGCTCTTCCAGATCGTCCAGGCTTTCGATGGCGCCGAGGTTGAAGGCGGACAGCGTACACAGGGCGATTTCACCGTTTTCGTCGTTGACGTCATCGAGTGGCTTGGTCGGCAGGGCGATTTCCAGGCACAGGTTGGACTGGCGTACCGGTGCGATCTGCGGATCAAACGGGCTGTGGGTGTTGCAGTGGTCAACGTTCTGGATGTAGATGCGGCCGGTAGAGGCGCGTTCCTGCATCATCAGTGAGAACAGCTCAACCGCTTTTACGCGTTTCTGGCGAATGCTGTCGTCTTGTTCGTACTTGGTGTACAGACGTTCGAATTCGTCCTGATCGGCGAAGAACGCGTCATACAGGCCCGGGACGTCAGACGGGCTGAACAGAGTGATGTCCTGGCCCTTGATCAGGCGCTGGTACATCAGGCGGTTCAACTGTACGCCGTAGTCCATGTGACGCACGCGGTTGCCTTCAACGCCGCGGTTGTTTTTCAGCACCAGCAGGCTTTCAACTTCCAGATGCCACATTGGGTAGAACAGTGTGGCCGCGCCGCCGCGCACGCCGCCCTGCGAACAGGACTTCACCGCGGTCTGGAAATGTTTGTAGAACGGAATGCAACCGGTATGGAAGGCTTCACCGCCACGGATCGGGCTGCCCAGCGCACGGATGCGGCCGGCGTTGATGCCGATGCCGGCGCGTTGCGAAACGTATTTCACAATGGCGCTGGAGGTGGCGTTGATGGAGTCCAGGCTGTCGCCGCACTCGATCAGCACGCAAGAGCTGAACTGGCGGGTTGGGGTGCGCACGCCGGACATGATTGGCGTAGGCAGAGAAATCTTGAAGGTGGAGATCGCGTCGTAGAAACGTTTAACGTAGTCCAGACGGGTATCACGCGGGTAGTTGGAGAACAGGCACGCGGCAACCAGGATATACAGGAACTGAGCGCTCTCGTAGATCTCGCCGCTAACGCGGTTCTGCACCAGATACTTCCCTTCCAGCTGTTTAACGGCTGCGTAGGAGAAGTTCATATCACGCCAGTGATCGATAAAGGAGTCCATCTGCTCGAACTCTTCAGAGCTGTAGTCTTCCAGCAGATGCTTATCGTACTTGCCCATTTCTACCATGCGCGTTACGTGAGCGAGCAACTTCGGTGGCTCGAATTGGTCGTAAGCTTTTTTACGCAGGTGGAAGATGGCCAGGCGTGCTGCCAGATACTGGTAGTCCGGCGCGTCGCGCGAGATCAGATCGGCTGCAGCTTTGATAATGGTTTCATGAATATCAGCAGTTTTGATGCCGTCATAAAACTGAATATGCGAACGCAACTCTACTTGAGAAACCGATACGTTGTTTAACCCTTCCGCGGCCCAGTCGATGACACGGTGGATTTTGTCGAGGTTGATGCGCTCTTTACGGCCATCGCGTTTAGTTACAAGCAGACTTTGGTTCATGTGGTGTTTTACCTGTCCGTATGGTGCCCCTAAGCAGAAGTGTAGTAGCTCTGCTCAGTATGTAAACACTATATATAGGGGTTGTATGTCGGTGAGGTAACAAGATAGTGAGAAAACAGGGCGTTTGCAAGTGAACAAAAGTGGCCTAATTTGTGGATAACTTGGGGGTGAAATGTGACTTGTCTTTCGCAGTGCGCGCTGTGACTGGCGTGACAAGCTTGTCAATAAGCGGGATAAGAATTTCCCTAGAATCAGAAAAACGTGATCGTTTGCCGCTTTATTAAACGTTAGAAAAAAACGGCATATTGATCTGATTTAATATTCTTAAAAACTGTTTACAACGGCGATTTTGATCGAAAGCGGAAAAATTGGGTATTTATCTTAATGTTATCGGCGTACCGGAACTGGCAAGCCAGTCCCGGCGCGGTTTGGCAGGCTTAGCCTTCGTGCTGGGTATGTACCATATAGTTCACATCAACGTTACGGCCAAGCTTGAAATGGTCGGTGATTGGGTTGTAATGCAGGCCAATCATATGCTTTTCGCGCAGTGGCGTGCCGTCAACCCAGCCGATCAGCTCAGAAGGGCGGATGAACTTCTTATGGTCATGGGTGCCCTGTGGCACCATCTTCAGAATATATTCCGCACCGACCACCGCCATCAGCCAGGCTTTGGTATTGCGGTTAATGGTGGAGAAAAACACGTGGCCACCCGGTTTGACCAGGTGAGCGCAGGCGCGTACCACCGAGGCCGGATCGGGAACGTGCTCCAGCATTTCCATGCAGGTCACTACGTCATAGCGTTGCGGGTTGGCCTGTGCATGGCTTTCTACCGTTTCCTGGATGTAAGCCACATTCACGCCGGTTTCCAGTGCGTGCAACCGGGCGACCTGCAGCGGTTCGGCCCCCATGTCCAGCCCGGTGACCTGTGCGCCTTCGCGCGCCATGCTTTCCGCCAAAATGCCGCCACCGCAGCCAACGTCGAGTACGGTCTTGTCAAAAATGCCGCCGGCACGCTGCAGGATGTAGTTCAGACGCAGCGGGTTGATACGGTGCAGCGGCTTGAATTCACCTTCCAAATCCCACCAGCGTGAGGCCACGGCCTCGAACTTGGCGATTTCATGATGGTCTACGTTTTGCGCTTGGCTGGATGATTCTGCATTCATGGGCGTATTTGGCTCCTGGTTCTCGTTGCGCGGATTATACATGTTCCGGCGCAGCACCGTCTGTGCCGATGCATTTTTACTGCACATATATGCACAATTTAAGTTAAACAGCGGCGGTTATTTTCCCGTAAAGCGTGCTTTGTGATATAGTTTTACACCTTTGCCACTATGGCAGCGGGCAGATGAATCATTAGTAGAGGGATAGCAGCTCCATGAGCGACCTTGCCAGAGAAATCACACCGGTAAACATCGAAGACGAGTTGAAAAACTCGTATCTGGACTACGCGATGTCCGTAATTGTCGGACGTGCGCTGCCAGATGTTCGTGATGGACTGAAGCCGGTGCACCGTCGCGTTTTGTTCGCGATGAGTGTATTGGGTAACGACTGGAATAAACCATACAAGAAATCGGCCCGTGTCGTTGGGGACGTAATCGGTAAATATCACCCACACGGTGACAGCGCGGTTTACGACACCATCGTGCGTATGGCTCAACCGTTTTCACTGCGCTATATGCTGGTGGACGGTCAGGGTAACTTCGGTTCTGTCGATGGCGACTCCGCCGCGGCGATGCGTTATACCGAAGTGCGCATGTCCAAAATTGCTCACGAACTGCTGGCGGATCTGGAAAAAGAAACCGTCGACTTCGTGCCTAACTACGATGGCACCGAGCAGATCCCAGCCGTCATGCCAACCAAGATCCCGAACCTGCTGGTAAACGGCGCGTCGGGCATCGCCGTGGGTATGGCCACCAACATTCCGCCGCATAACCTGTCAGAGGTTATCAACGGCTGCCTGGCCTATATCGATGATGAAAACATCAGCATCGAAGGCCTGATGGAATACATCCCGGGGCCGGACTTCCCAACTGCGGCGATCATCAACGGCCGTCGCGGCATTGAAGAGGCTTACCGCACCGGACGCGGCAAAATCTACTTACGCGCACGCGCTGAAGTAGAAGCCGATGCCAAAACCGGTCGCGAAACCATCATTGTTCACGAGATCCCGTATCAAGTGAACAAGGCGCGTCTGATCGAGAAGATCGCCGAGCTGGTCAAAGAAAAACGCGTGGAAGGCATCAGCGCGCTACGTGATGAGTCCGACAAAGACGGTATGCGCATCGTAGTTGAAATCAAACGCGACGCGGTCGGCGAAGTAGTGCTGAACAACCTGTATTCGTTGACTCAACTGCAGGTCACCTTCGGCATCAACATGGTGGCATTGCATCAGGGCCAGCCGAAACTGCTGAACCTGAAAGACATTCTGCAGGCGTTTGTTCGTCACCGTCGTGAAGTAGTGACCCGCCGTACCATCTTCGAACTGCGTAAAGCCCGCGATCGCGCCCATATCCTGGAAGCGCTGGCCATCGCATTGGCGAACATCGATCCGATTATCGAAATGATCCGCCGTGCGCCAACCCCTGCGGAAGCGAAAGCCGCATTGGTGGCTCAAGCCTGGGATCTGGGTAATGTGGCTGCGATGCTGGAGCGCGCCGGTGACGACGCCGCTCGCCCTGAGTGGCTGGAGCCGGAGTTCGGTATCCGTGACGGTAAATACCATCTGACCGAGCAGCAGGCTCAGGCGATCCTGGATCTGCGTCTGCAGAAACTGACCGGCCTGGAGCATGAAAAGCTGCTGGACGAATATAAAGAGCTGCTGACGGCGATTGCCGCGCTGATCTTTATTCTGGAAAACCCAGACCGTCTGATGGAAGTGATCCGCGAAGAGCTGGTGGCAATCAAAGAGCAGTACAACGATGGCCGCCGCACCGAGATCACCGCCAATACTTCAGATATCAATATCGAAGACCTGATCAACCAGGAAGACGTGGTCGTTACGCTGTCGCACCAGGGCTATGTGAAGTATCAGCCTCTGACCGACTATGAAGCGCAACGCCGTGGTGGTAAAGGCAAGTCAGCTGCACGTATTAAAGAAGAAGACTTTATCGATCGTCTGTTGGTGGCCAACACCCACGATACGATCCTGTGCTTCTCCAGCCGTGGCCGCCTGTACTGGATGAAGGTGTACCAACTGCCTGAAGCCAGCCGTGGTGCGCGCGGTCGTCCAATCGTCAACCTGCTGCCGCTGGAAGCCAATGAGCGTATTACCGCCATTCTGCCGGTACGCGAGTATGAAGAAGGGCGTCACGTGTTTATGGCCACCGCCAGCGGCACCGTGAAGAAAACTGCATTGACCGATTTTAGCCGCCCACGCAGCGCCGGCATCATCGCCGTTAACCTCAACGAGGGTGACGAGCTGATTGGTGTTGACCTGACCGACGGCAGCAATGAAGTCATGCTGTTCTCTGCCAACGGTAAAGTGGTGCGCTTCCCGGAAACGCAGGTGCGTTCTATGGGTCGTACTGCCACCGGCGTACGCGGTATCAATCTGGGCGAAGGCGATAGCGTCATTTCCCTGATTGTGCCACGCGGTGAAGGCGACATTCTGACCGTCACCCAGAACGGCTACGGTAAACGTACCGCTGTCACCGAGTATCCGACCAAGTCACGCGCTACCCAGGGGGTTATCTCCATTAAGGTGAGCGAGCGTAATGGTCAGGTAGTGGGTGCGGTTCAGGTGGATACCACCGATCAGATCATGATGATTACCGATGCCGGCACGCTGGTGCGTACCCGCGTATCGGAAGTCAGCGTGGTGGGTCGTAATACCCAGGGTGTTACGCTGATCCGTACTGCGGAAGACGAGAACGTCGTCGGTCTGCAGCGTGTTGCCGAGCCGGTGGAAGACGAAGAGCTGGACAGCCTCGAACCGGGTGCGGAAGTTGCAGAAGAAGACGCTGCACCGCTGGACGAAGGTGATGATTCTGAAGCGCCAGACGACGCGGAAGAAGACAACGCCTAAGCCATAGGGGCTGGCACATGCCCCTATCGCACTGAGGTAACAAGGGCCTGGCAGCGATGCTAGGCCCTTTTTCAGTTCTATGGTTTAATTGCCGGACCCAAGCCAGAGCTCCCGGCTCTGACATGAACGCGCTGGTCGCCACTGACATTCGTATGGTATCCGATTGAAATATTTAGCTTCTTTTCGCACCACGTTAAAGATATCCCGCTATTTGTTCCGGGTGCTGGCGATCATGTTGTGGTCGTTGGGGGCGTTGCTCACCACCTTCTATATCCTGAATATCCTGCACCAGAAAGAGTCTGAAATCCGGCAGGACTACAATCTGAATTTCGATCAGGCGCAGGGTTATATCCGCCATTCGGCCGATATCATGCGTGATATCAAATATATGGCGGAAAACCGCCTTAACGGCTCAGTCAGTAGCATGGACATGTTTAGCGGCATCTTTCCCGGCAAGAACAGTCCGCTGGAGTTTGTACCGCTGTATCCAGAATCCAGTTGTTCACTGAATACCACCTACCGCAGCTCGCTCAATTCTTTGAGCGGGTTGATTCAGTATTGGAAAGAGAACTTCGTCGCGGCCTACGATCTCAACCGGGTGTTTTTCATCGACGGCGATACGCTGTGCATGGCGGAGTTTGGCAGCAGCAGCAGCGGCGTAGCCAATCGGGCCGACGCGCTGAAAACTCTGCATGAACGCATCCTCAAATACCGTAACGCCAAGAACCAGGACAAAGACAATAATCTGTACTGGATCAGCCCAAGCCAGCAGCGGCCGGATGTCGGTTATCTGTATGTACTGACGCCAATTTATATTGGTAACAAGCTGGAAGCGTTGCTGGGTATTGAACAAACCATCCGTCTGGAGGACTTTGTTACCGCAGGCAGCTTGCCGACCGGCGTAACCCTGTTGGATGAGAATAACCAACCGATACTGCGGCTGGCAGATGATGAGCGAGATGTACACGCCCCCAACAGCTATCCGGACGAGCCGGCTTACTTTGGCTATGTCGATAATTACCGCGACCTGATCATGAAAAAAGCTCTGCCGCCGTCATCGCTCAGTATTGTTTATTCTGTGCCGGTGAAGACGGTGGTTGAACGCTTCAGGATGCTGATCCTCAATGCGGTGCTGTTGAATATGTTGTCCGCCATAGTGTTGTTCAGCCTGGCCTGGTTGTTTGAACGCAAAATGTTCCTGCCGGCAGAAGATAACGCCTTCCGGCTGGAGGAGCATGAACAGTTCAACCGCAAGATTGTCGCCTCGGCGCCGGTGGGTATTTGTATTCTGCGCATCAGCGACGGCACCAACATTCTGAGTAACGAGCTGGCGCATAACTACATCAACCTGCTGACCCACGAAGACCGTGATCGCATTACGCGCATCATCTGCGAACAACAGGCGAACTTTGTCGATGTGATGACCAGTAATAACAATAATCTGCAGATCAGCTTTGTTCATTCCCGTTACCGTAACGAAGATGTGGCGATTTGTGTGCTGGTGGACGTCAGTGCCCGCGTGAAAATGGAAGAGTCGCTGCAGGAGATGGCCGCGGCGGCAGAGCAGGCCAGCCAATCCAAATCGATGTTCCTGGCGACTGTCAGCCATGAGTTGCGCACGCCGCTGTATGGCATCATCGGCAACCTCGATTTATTGCAGACCAAGGCGTTACCGCAGGGTGTTGACCGATTGGTCAATGCGATGAACAACTCGTCCGGACTGTTGCTGAAGATCATCAGCGACATTTTGGACTTCTCTAAAATCGAATCCGAACAACTGAAGATTGAACCGCGCGAGTTCTCCTGCCTGGAGGTGATCACCCACATCGCCGGCAACTATTTGCCGCTGGTGGTGAAGAAGCGGCTGGGGTTGTACTGCTTTATCGAACAGAATGTTCCGGAGCGCATTTCCGGCGATCCGGTACGGTTGCAGCAGGTACTGTCCAATTTGTTGAACAACGCGATTAAGTTTACCGATACCGGCTGCATCATTTTGCAGGTGTGTACGCGCGGCAGCTATCTGGAGTTCAGCGTTCGTGATACTGGGGTCGGCATTCCGGAGAAAGAAATTACCCGCCTGTTCGATCCGTTCTTCCAGGTGGGCAGCGGCGTGCAACGCCATTTCCAGGGTACCGGGTTGGGGCTGGCGATTTGCGAAAAGCTGATCAACATGATGGACGGCGATATTGCCGTTGAGTCCGAGCCGGGATTAGGCAGTCTGTTCACCATTCGCATTCCGTTGTTTAACGCTCAATTCCCGATCCCGCAGCCCAGTGATACCTGGCAAGGTAAAACTCTGTGGCTGGATATCCGCAACCAGCGGTTGGAAAGTTATCTGATGGAGATCCTTGGCGGCTATGGCGCGACGGTACTGCGTCATCAGGGGCAGGATACCGCAGCAGGGGATGTGATGCTAAGCGATCACCCGCTGATGGTTAATACACCGTTGCTGGCGCAGATCCAGTTCTCTATCGAACATATTGGCCCGTCACAGGAAACCCGGCCGGGCTATTGGATGCACAGTACCTCGACGCCGCGTGAAACCCTGGCGCTGCTCAACCGCTTGTTTGGTACCCGTGATGAAAGCGGTAATACTCTGATGCAATTACCGCTGCCGGCCAAGGCCAACAAGGTAGACAACGGGGATATTCATTTGCTGGTGGTGGATGACCACCCGATTAACCGCCGGTTGCTGTCCGACCAGCTTGGCTCACTGGGCTATCAGGTGGTGACGGCCAATGATGGGGTTGACGCGCTCGACGTATTGAATCGCAATACCGTCGATATCGTGCTGACCGACGTCAACATGCCTAATATGGATGGCTACCGTTTGACCCAGCGCCTGCGCCAGTTGCACTTTACCGCGCCGGTAATCGGCGTGACTGCGAATGCCCTGGCGGAAGAAAAACAGCGCTGTATTGAGGCCGGGATGGATAACTGCCTGTCGAAGCCGGTGACTCTGGAAACGTTGGAACAGACATTAGGCTATTACAGCCAACAGGTTCGCCGCATGCGCGCTGAGTCCGAAGACGCCTGAAAGCAAAAGGGCGCGGCATAATGCCGCGCCCTCTGTTAACTACCGGGGATTTTATTCTTTGTCCAGCGGTGCCATGCTGACGGACGAGAGGTAGTTGAGCAGCGCAATATCGTTCTCAACACCCAACTTCATCATCGCCGATTTCTTCTGGCTACTGATGGTTTTGATGCTGCGGTTGAGCTTCTTGGCGATCTCGGTCACCAGGAAACCTTCGGCGAACAGGCGCAATACTTCGCTCTCTTTCGGAGACAGACGTTTGTCACCGTAACCACTGGCGCTGATCCTCTCCAACAGTTTGGAGACGCTTTCCGGCGTGAACTTCTTGCCTTTCTGCAATGCGGCCAGCGCTTTCGGCAGGTCGGTCGGCGCACCCTGTTTCAACACGATGCCTTCGATATCCAGATCCAACACGGCGCTAAGAATAGCCGGGTTGTTGTTCATGGTCAGAACGATGATCGACAACTGCGGATAATGGCGTTTGATGTATTTGATCAGCGTAATGCCGTCGCCATACTTATCACCCGGCATCGAAAGGTCGGTGATCAGGACGTTTGCATCCAGTTTGGACAGATTGTTGATCAGTGCTGTTGAGTCTTCAAACTCCCCAACGACATTCACCCATTCAATTTGCTCAAGTGACTTCCGGATGCCAAACAGTACGATAGGATGGTCATCAGCAATAATTACGTTCAGGTTATTCATGTTGTTGGCTACCTTGCTGCAGCAGTCTACTGACGAAAAAATCAATCTGACTGATGTTATTCTCGATCTTGAGCGCATCACCGTCTGCGATGTGCTGTTCTAACGATTCACACAGTTGCTTGCCGGGAAGCAGATTTAACATGGCAAACACGCCTTTCAGGCGGTGTGCTGTCTGTGACAGAGCATGGAAATCACTGCTGCCCGCCTCAGTATACAGTTTTTTGACATCGTCGGGTACTGTATCAATAAATAGGCCATAGTAATCACTTGATTTCAATTGTTTTTCATAGAGTTGGATATCATCTGCGGTCAGTGATAATGCACTTTCCTGCTGTTCCAATGCGGCCATTTGCTGCTCAATCAGCATCAATACGGCGTCGATCATCGCACCACTCAGGTTATAGTTTACCCGAATATACCGTTTTTCAAGCTGTTGCCATCCAGCCTCATCGCTGGTCAGCAGCAGGGTGTAATCGTCTGCTCTTTGCGGGTTATCGGTCAACAAGACGTCGTAGTCGCGATTAATCTGACGTTCGTCAGCAACGATGCAACTTGCGCCATAGGCATGCAGCAGGCGGGTGACAATGCTCCGTATTTCCTCAGAAGTAATGTCCAGCAAGGCGGTTACACCGTCGAGCAGTTTTTCCTGCGCTTCCGTCTCTTTTTTCTCCATCTCCATAGGGACGCGGATGGTGTAGCGGGTGCCGATATCTATCTTGCTGCGGATATCCAACTGGCCGTTGAGTTTTTTGCACAGTTGATTACACAGGAAGAAGGTGAGGCCGGAGCCATGATCAAAGCGGTCCACCAGCGTTTGGCTGAGGAACGGGTAATTCAGGTTGCTGATTTCTTCGTTGGAAATGCCTGAACCGGTGTCATTGATATGGAATACCAGGCGATCGGGGTGATCGGGCTCATGATCGATCACCAGCGAAATCTTGCCGCAGGCGGTAGTGATAATGGCGTAATGCACCAGCAGCGAGATCACCTTACGCAGTGCGTTGGCATCGCCGATATATTGCTGTTCAACGTCAAGATGGAAATGGTTGAACAACGACAGGCCTTTTTGATTGATGGACGGCAGGGCTTCCTGCAGCAATTCATCTATCAGGGCCGATGGGCTGAAGGGATGACGCGAAGGCTGCCAGTCCTGGGTTTCCAACCGGGTGAGCAGGGTGATATTTTCAATCAGCCCCAGCACCGTTGATGATTGAACCGCCAGTTGCTTTTGCAGCGCTTGCTGTTGCTCTTCGTCCGCTTGCGTGCGCAGACGATCGACCAGATCGTGCATTTGCCGGACCGGTTGATTCAGCTCAATGCCCAGATTATGCAGCATCAGTTTGCGTGCCTGTACGTTCTTGTCGTACTCGCGCTGTGCCTGCTGCAAACGTTTATTGACCATCACTTCCTTGTCCTGATCGTTGAGCAGGAACAGATAGGTTTCCGGCGACAGTTGGCTGCGGAAGATGCGGATCTCATACACTTCGTTGTTTACCGTCGCCTGAATCACGCCGTGATGCTGTTCGGCCATATGGGCGATTTTTTGCAGGCTGAGGTGCGGCAGCAGGTGCTGGGCAATCTTATTACTGGCGATGACCGTATTGCTGGCGAAGTTGTACACCAGCAGGCCTGAAGGCAGGCTGGCGATGATTTCCTGATTTAGTGCACGTTCGGCTTCCAGCTCAACCGCCATGTTCTCGCTCGGGCGAATATACTGGCGACGGATAAAGTAAATGCCCACCAATGAAAGCGCCAATAGCAACAGATTGATGGCGATCAGCCAGATATTGTTGCGCAGCAGGTCAATCGCCAGGCTGATAGCAGAGACACGATAAACCACTTTCAGTGGCGCGTTAGGCAGGGGGGCGCTGAACTCTACCCAACTACCGCTCATCGAGATGCCAGTGCTGGTCGCGCTATCCAACGGCAAGGTACCGTCGTCCATGCTGTTATCGTCAGGCAGCAGCATAAAGTTGGAGCGCGCCATATTAATGGGGATGATGTCGTTAATCGGTAGATCGAAGGCGATCACCGTGGCCAAATGCCCCGGTTGGTTAAAGGTGGTGCGGATTGAAAACGAATAGGCGTTCTGGAAACGCTGTTTGCGCAAGGCAGAGAAGCTTTCACGCTCGTCGAGCATATTGGCCTGTTGCAGCATTTCCGCCCGGCGATCCTCTGCCGAGGTCGTCAGATAGCTCTCCTTGAAGCGGGAGGCCAGCTCTTTCAGCGGCTGGGTGGTGATTAGGCTCAGGCTGTTATCCTGACCGTTAAGGTAATACATGGCGTAATTTTCAGTCTTGGCCCCCCAGCGGGTATCCAGATAGTCTGAAATATTGGCGATCATCGCCAGGGTGCCTTCTTCATGACTGCCAAAAATAACCGCGTCGGTTTTTTTATGCGGTTTCTCCAGGTAGTAAACGTCCGGGCGCAACCGGGTTTCCTGCAGGCTGGGATCGACATTCAATGAAGGCGCATTGCCGAATTTGTCGTAAATCTGATAGGTGATATAGCGGTAGTTGTCGATGCGCTTTTGCAGGCCGTTGGCGATGCCGTTCAGGGCGTATTTCTTTTCCGCCAGCCAGGCGTTGGTATAGTTGTAGCCGTACAGGCCGATGGCAATCGTCAGCAGCACGGAAAATAGCAGGAAGCAGCGGGTAATATTGCTTGAGCTGATGGTCAGTTGTTTATTTTGCATAGTTGACTGCGCATTCCTGAATCAACGGGTTATCGCCCGGGCGCTGGCGGTGACTGCCAGAAGTAATACTGCAACGCAGGCAAAAGCCATCGTCAGGCTGGAGAACTGGGCGATAAAGCCAATCAGCGCCGGTCCGGCGAGAATGCCGGCGTAGCCTACGGTTGTCACTGAGGCGATGGCCAGGTTGGCCGGCATATCATGCTGGTTGCCGGCGGCACTGAACAGGATCGGTACCACGTTGGAGGCGCCGAGGCCCACCAGCATAAAACCAATCAGTGAAACCATGGCGTTGTTGAAGATAATGGCCAAACTCAGGCCAATGGCCGCGCACAGGCTGCCCAACAGCAACACCTTATATCTGCCCAGCGTATTCACCACCCGATCGCCGTTCAGTCGACCCAAGGTCATGGTGATGGAGAACAGCGCATAGCCTAATCCGGCCTGGCTGTGGTCGACGCCTCGCAGAGTGGTGAGAAACAGGGCACTCCAGTCGAGCATCGAACCTTCTGCCAGGAACATGATGAAGCACAGGATGCCAATGAACATCACCCAACCGCGTGGCAACACAAACATCGGCCCACCTTCTTCACCGCCGCTTTCACGCAGCAAGTTGCGACTGGCCAGCATCAACAGTGCGGCAATGGTCAGTACGGCGACCCATGTTGCCAGCAAAGGTGACAGTCCCAGCCACAGCATCACACTAACACCACCGGCACCGGCAATACCGCCAACGCTGAAGAAACCGTGAAAGCCGGACATCATTGCCTTGCCGCTGGCGCGCTCGACCACTACCGCCTGTATGTTCATCGACACATCGATCATGCCGATTGCCGCGCCAAACAATAATAGCGCCAGTGCCATACCGGTGGTGGTGTCCATCAGGACCAGCAGGGGTAAATCAATACACAGTGCCAGCCCGGCAAGCAGGATCACCGGACGACAGCCCAACCTGCCGGTCAGGAAGCCGGTAAGCGGCATCGCCAACATCGAACCTGCGCCAATGCACAGCAACAGCAGACCCAAGGAGCCGTCGTCAATGCCAATACGCGCTTTGGCGAAGGGGACCAAGGGAGCCCAGGCGGCCATGCCGAAGCCGGCGACAAAAAAGGCCAAACGCGTGGCGACCTGTGCCGGGACGCCGGGTTTCTGCTGTTCATTACACAAGGTGGATGTCATGTGGGCATCAGGATCTATTGTGGAAATGCGGGCTGAAAGTTATGGAGTGTTTTTATCACAATCCGCGATCCGGGTCGAAAGGATTTGCGCTCGCCCGCGTTTCTGCTCACAAGGTAATGACTTGAGTAAGGGGTTCTGGGTATTTTCCCAGACGTTCAAAATAGAGGGGGCGACCAATATTGCTGCATCGAACAGAATGCCAGCCCAAGTCGCAGGCACTTTAGCAATAAAAGACTTTCCTAATTAAAACGATTAATCCGCAGCCTGATATAGGTTAATAAATTAGCAATTAGTGCGAAAGTTAATTGTGGGTATAATATCTTAACGTGATTATTTTTTGGCAAAAAGTGCGCATTATGGTGAATTGTGGTGAGGATTTCAGGCAATAAAAAACCGGCCATAAGCCGGTCGAAGTGTACAAAAATTATCTTACAGATAATGAAGGTAATAATGAAAATAATGATGATAGCGGGATTATTATAACGTCAGCGTTATGAGATTATTTTGGCACAATGTGCTTATTGAGTGTGACTTTTGTATGGCTGTCTTTTTTTTCTTAAAGATTTGTATAACTGCATGATTTTATATCTATAAATGTATTTTTTGTCATTGCGTGCCTTATTTTCTCTGTCTGTAATGTTTTGTGGAAGTTCGCGCAAATTTACATTTTGAAACCTTTATTAATCATGGTGAAACACTATCGGATACTTGGTATCATTTTCTTTCTGGATTAATATAACCCTTGTTACCAGAATGGTAATGCACAGTCGTGCTAATAATGCTCAAAAGGGCAGTGGCCATAGCTCGACATAATTAATGAGGATAATAACGATGAAACTTCGAGTACTCTCCCTGATAGTACCCGCACTGCTGGTTGCAGGCACAGCAGGCGCGGCGGAAATCTACAACAAAGACGGTAATAAACTGGATTTGTTCGGTAAAATCGATGGTCTTCACTATTTTTCCGATGATAAAGGCTCTGATGGTGACATGTCTTATATGCGTTTTGGCCTGCGCGGCGAAACGCAAATCAGTGACCAACTGACCGGCTACGGTGAGTGGGAATATCAGGCAAACCTTAACCACGCAGAAAGTGATGACAACAAAAACTTCACCCGTGTTGGTTTTGCAGGCCTGAAATTCGGTGATTACGGTTCATTGGATTACGGCCGTAACTACGGCGTGCTGTACGACATCGGCGCATGGACCGACGTACTGCCAGAGTTCGGTGGCGATACCTACGGTGCGGACAACTTCATGTTCCAGCGTACCAACGGCGTGCTGACTTACCGTAACTCAGACTTCTTTGGTCTGGTTGACGGCCTTAACTTTGCTCTGCAATACCAGGGCAAAAACGACAGCGCTACCGAATCCAACAACGGTCGTGACGTGTTGGCGCAGAACGGTGACGGCTACGGCATGTCCGCGTCTTACGATCTGGGCTATGGCATCAGCGCTGCAGCGGCGTACTTCTCTTCCGACCGTACCAACGATCAGAACGGCAATAACAACGCCGGTATTCTGGGCCGTGGTGACAAGGCAGAGGCCTACAGCGGCGGTCTGAAATATGACGCCAACAACGTTTACCTGGCAGCGATGTATACTCAGTCTTACAACGCAACCCGCTTCGGCAGCAGCAACAGCAGCACTTACGGTTACGCCAACAAAGCGCAAAACATGGAAATCGTTGCGCAGTACCAGTTCGACTTCGGTCTGCGTCCTTCCGTGGCTTACCTGCAGTCTAAAGGGAAAGATATCGAACGCGGTTACGGCGATCAGGATCTGATGAAGTATGTTGATGTGGGCGCGACCTACTACTTCAACAAAAACATGTCTACCTACGTTGACTACAAAATCAACCTGCTGGACGAAAACGACTTCACCAAGTCTGCCGGTATCAACACCGACAACGTGGTTGCCGTGGGCCTGGTTTACCAGTTCTAAGCAACAGAGTGTGAACGCGATCGCGCGGCCTTCGGGCCGCGTTTTTTTTGCCTGTGGTTTGGCACAAATTGGCATTTTCGCGGCACGGATTGCCATTCTGGTGTACTGAGGTTTACCTAAACTTGCGCCGTAGAGAGAAATCAGGAGGTTAATATGGAACTCAAGATAGATCGGGTGATTGAAACGGTACTGTACGTCAAGGATATCGAGCGGGCTGCGGCTTTTTATCAGCAGGTATTAAAGCTGTCGCCGATGGTGGCCAACGAACGTTTTCGCGCCTATGACGTGGGCCAACAAAGCGTATTGCTGCTGTTTATTGAAGGCGACTCGGTCAAAGGGGCACGGTATCCGGAAGGCTATATCCCTCCGCATGACGGCAGCGGGCCGCTGCATATCGGGCTGGCCGTCACGAAAGAACAGCTGCCGCATTGGGAACAACAGCTGGCGGCACATGGTATAGAGATAGAAGGGCGCATGAGTTGGGATCACGGTGGCGAGAGTATTTATTTCCGCGATCCCGACCATCATTTGCTCGAACTGGTGACGCCGGGGATCTGGGCTAATTACTGATGTTTCCAGGCGGCAGCCAAAGTTTTTAGCATTTCACTCAGCAGCAGCAGCGTATTCTGGGCTTGCTGCTCAATTTGTACCTTGACGATGGCTCCGTCGATCAACATCGACAGCATCTCCGCCCGCTGTTTCCGCTCAGGGCTCGCAGGCAGGTGGCTGGCAATGACTCCGGCCATCTGCTCCTTATGCCGGCACGCGATGTTCAGGCTCTCCGGCAACATATCCGCCAGCTCCACCGCCGTATTGATAAAAGCACAGCCGCGAAAATGCGGACTGCTGAACCACTCCTCAAGGCAGGGCACCAAAGCGAGCATCACATCCCCTGACTTTGCGAAATGCTGCTCCAGGGACCGGCTGAACCAGCTTAGCCACCGATCGTGACGGTAGGCCAGAAACGCTTCAATCAGCTCATTTTTACTGGGGAAATGACGATAAAACGTGACCTTGGCTACGCCTGATTCGCTGATGATGCGATCGATGCCGGTTGCGCGTATGCCATCGCGGTAAAACAAATCGTGGGCTGTCAGCAGGATGCGCTGCCGTGGCGGCAGAGTGCTGGGGGCAACAGTCATCAAAACATCTCCTGAAATATCGGCTGGAATGATTGTAGACAACTCTGTCTACATGCGCTAGCTTAATTGTGTAGACAAATCTGTCTACTTAATCATAACCCAGCAGAGGTGAGCTATGAGCATTAAACCCCCACTCCCACCGTTTACCCGTGAGTCGGCGATTGAGAAAGTCCGTCTGGCGGAAGATGCCTGGAACAGTCGCGATCCTGAGCGAGTCTCGCAGGTCTATTCCGTGGATACCCACTGGCGTAACCGTGCGGAGTTTGTTGATGGCCGCGAGGCCGTTTGCGCATTCCTGCAGCGTAAATGGGCTAAAGAACTGGAGTACCGGCTGATTAAAGAGTTATGGGCATTTGATGGGGCGCGTATCGCGGTGCGTTTTGCCTATGAATGGCGTGATGACTCGGGCAACTGGTACCGTAGCTTTGGCAACGAGAATTGGGAGTTTAACCCGGACGGTCTGATGATTAACCGGCACGCCTGTATCAACGACATGCCGATCCGCGAACAGGACCGGAAATTCCACTGGCCGCTTGGCCGCCGCCCGGATGATATTGCGACATTGAGTGAATTCGGCTTCTAATGGACGTTACTGATAATGGGGCCGCAGTTGTGCATGAAGCGTGGAGATCAGCCGTTTCTTCCACTCAATTTCCCCCTGTCGATAGTGCGAAAACAGATGGCCAATCGCCAGATTGTCCAGGATGGGCAGGGTGTATAACCCCTGTTTATCCGGTTGTGCGCTGAACCAGGGGAGCGGAACGACGGCCATCAGAGGAGCTGCCCGTAACGCTGACGGCAACTGGGCATAATCAGCGCAGCTGAGCTGGATCCTGCGCTGCAACCCCTGACGCTCCAACTGGCGATCAAGCTCATTTTCCGCCTGTGGCCAGGGGTGACAGTAATAGTGCGCATAGTCTGCCAGTTCGCGGAAGGTCAACCCATTCTTGTGCTGCAACGCCTGATGCAATGGCGGCCCGAATACCGCAACCAGGCGAGTACTGCCAATGAGTTCATAGCGCAGTGCGCTGGTGCGTTGTTGATGGTCGCCGACCGCGATCACCATATCAATACTGCCTTCCAGCAGTTCATTGCGCCAGGAACGGCGCTCAAAGTTCAGGCATCGGATATCTGCATTGGCGAGAGTGCTTTTTTGTGCCAGCAATGGCACCAGGATGGGATGTAGTGCCGGCGGTGCGACCAGCGTGAAATAGCGCGGTGCATCTTGCACGTGGCCAAACAACTCACTGTCCAGCGAAGAGAACAACGGCGTCAGTTTTTCTTTAAGCGACAAGGCAAACAGAGTCGGTACCTGGCGATGCCCTTCACGGCGAAATAAAGGCTCATCCAGTACTTCACGCAGGCGAGCCAACGCATGGCTGACTGCCGAGGTACTGATACCCAGCCTGTCAGCCGTTTTCTGACTGGAACCGGTACTGGTCAACAGGTAGAGCACTTTCAGCAGATTCATGTCCATTTGCAAAATATTCATTTATGACCTTTTTAATTGAATACCTTTCAATATTACGCTGAGTATACTTCAGCCCCGTTTACCTCCATAGAATTGGATCATGAAGAAAAATATTGGTTATCTGGCGGCTATGACGCTTGGACTGTGTTTCAACGCTCAGGCACAGCTTAACCCGGCACAACCGTTATCCAGCGCGCCGCCGTATTCATTGTTTGAACAGTGGGCGCAGCCGGTCGCACCATTCCAAATGTTCCCGCATGTTTATTACGTTGGTACCCGTAACCTTTCATCTGTGCTGCTGAGTACGCCGGAAGGCTTGATTCTGATCGATGCCGCGTTGGATGCCAGCGCTCCGACAATAAGAGCACACATTGAAGCATTGGGTTTCAATATCAAGGATCTGCGCTATATCCTCAACAGTCATGCACGTCTTGATCAGGCGGGGGGGATTGCACGCATCAAAGCCTGGAGTGGGGCAAAGGTTGTCGCCAGTGCCGCCAATGCAAAGCAACTGGCATTGGGGGGTAAGCAGGATTTCGCTTTGGGAGATGCATTGAGTTTCCCGCCAGTGAAGGCCGACATTATTGTTGGAGAGGGGGACAGCATTACTCTGGGCGGGCTAAAGTTAACGGCCCTGATGACGCCGGGCCATTTGCCGGGAGCCACTTCATGGCTGACGACGCTGCATCAGGGGGGGCAAAGCTACCGGCTGGTGTACGCAGACAGTCTGGCAACGCCGGATTACTACCTGATTGATAACAAGAACTACCCCAATCTGGTCGAGGATATGCGCAGCAGCTTCCTCCGCCTGGCGCAGCAGCGGGCGGATATTTTTATCGCCAACAAGGGAACACGTTTTGGGCTGGAAAATAAAATGGCACGGCTACAAGCAGGCGATCTGGATGCTTTTGTCGATCGTCAGGGATTACAGCGCTATGTGGAACAATCACAACAAATATTTGAGGCTCAGTTAATAAAACAAGATAATTAAAATCATTCCGGTTGTTTACTTCAGACGTAATTAGTCCTGCCAAAATAAATAAGGCATAAAAATTAGAACTGCTTAACAAAGAAATAAAGTAAGGGCGGGGCTCGAGTTTGATAAGGAGGAAATGGGGGTAAGGAAATGATTTTATAAATGACAGAAATAAGCGTAGGAGCACGTTGAAGATCGAGTGTCACTACCACTGCCGGTAACTCGACTAACGGCGGGGTATGGTTAAACAGGCCACAGTAACCGCAAAAATCAAAACAGGCGCCTGCCGCCATATCTGCCATGTTATGGCCTGCAGGCGTGGTGTTTTCTGCCGCATGGTGCATTGTCACCATAGATCCGGCGTGCTCCTCGCCCATTGGCATGTTCGCCATCATCTCTTTGTTATTAATATTATTTATTTCGAGCTGTGTGGAGATGGGCGGTGCGATGAAAATCATCAGCATAGCGAACAGGCCCAGCCAGGCGAGTGTGCGCATATGTTGAATTGACAGTTTCACCAGCGGGCGTCTTCCAAAGTCAGAGAGTAAAGGAATGATAATGTCGGCGATTGTACCGCTATTGTAACATTAATGAGAATTAAGCTAAACAGAGAAGAAATCTGTTTGTTAAATGAATATAAATCGGGTAGATTTCGAAGTTATTCATTTTGATCACGGATGACTTATTATGTCTGAGCGCATTTCTGTGCTGCCTGCCGCTGCGCAGAATATTAATCAGCAGGTCACTACCCGCAGCTGGTTTATTCCGTTGATGATGCGGATTCATTTTTATATTGGACTGTTTGTCGGGCCGTTTTTACTTGTTGCAGCATTGAGCGGGATATTTTATGCCCTGACACCGCAAATTGAATCTCGTCTGTATGCTCAGCAGTTGTATAACGGCAGCACCGGGCCGGCACTGCCATTAAAGCAGCAAATCATTGCCGCTCAGGCGGTTGCCCCGTTAAAAGCCAGACTTTCAGCGGTGCGGCCGTCTGCAGCCGAAGGCGAAAATACCCGGGTGTTATTTAACGTTTCCGGGCTGCAGGATTCAGAACGTGTCGCGGTGTTTGTCGATCCGGTAACGGCGCAAACGCACGGTGCCATGGTGGTTTATGGTACCAGCGGTGTATTACCGTTGCGTACCTGGCTGGACCAATTCCACCGCAGCCTGTTACTGGGGGACATCGGGCGCAACTACAGTGAACTGGCTGCGTCCTGGCTGTGGGTTGCGGCGCTTGGCGGGTTAATCCTCTGGGGGGCTCGCAAGCGCAAGCAGGTGACAGGAGTTCGTGGCAGTTTGCGTTGGCTGCATGAGAAGAGCGGCGTGCTGCTGTTCATTGGTCTGCTGTTTTTTTCCGCCACCGGGCTGACCTGGTCACAGTGGGCCGGTGAGAATATCAGCGTGTTGCGCCAGCAGTTGGGTTGGGCGACCCCTTCACTGTCGACGGCTTTGGGTAAACAGGACGCACTGCCCGTGGGCGAGCATGCGGAACATCAACGGCATATGATGCCGATGGCCATGGCGGATTCTCCTCAGGATGCCGCGATATATGACAAGGTGCTGGCTGAAGCACGACAGGCCGGTATCGATGCCGCGAAGGTTGAAATCAAGCAGCCAGCGACGGCGGGGCAGGCCTGGGCGGTGATGGAAATTGATCGCCGTTGGCCGACACAGGTTGACGCTGTGGCTATCGACCCTGCGACCATGGCGATTGTCAGTCGCGTTAGCTTCGAACACTACCCGCTGGCAGCAAAATTGACCCGTTGGGGCATCGATCTGCATATGGGAGTGCTGTTTGGCCTGGCCAATGAACTGGTGCTGGTGGTCTTTGCCGCCGGCCTGGTATCGATGGTCGTTATGGGATACCTGATGTGGTGGCGTGGTCGCACAACGCGAGTGCTGCGCAAACCGCTGCGGTCACCCTTTATGCTGCTGCGTAAAACACCCAAAGGGCCACTGCTATTGATTGTCAGCCTCACATTGCTACTGGGATCCTGTTTGCCGATGATGGGCATCAGCTTGTTGGCATTTTTACTGTGCGATTGGCTTTGCTGTCTGGCACTGCGGCGGCGAGAAACGCACCTATCGACAAAGTGAAATTTGTAGAAAAGCCTTCGCTCTTCTAGACTTAGAGTACAACAAACGTACTCCAAGAGGACAAACCATGACGAATAAGCTGGTTTTAGCTATTTGCACCGCAGCGACTTTCACCCTTCTTGCCGGTTGTACGGCTTATGACCGGGCCGCCAGTTACGTAGATGAGCCGGTAGTCAGTGACGTAAAAGTGGGGATGACCAAACAGCAGGTACGGGCAATTGCCGGGCCACCGTCAACTACAGCTACTCTGGTTCATGCCCAGGGTACCTGTGACACCTATGCGGTAGCGCCACGTGACGGAAAGGTACAAACCTATTTTGTCAGCTACAGCGATACAGGCCATGTGATGAACAAAGGTTATCAGACCTGTTCAGACTACGACTCTCAGCCTAAATAACGGCTGTTATGTTGAGCAATCCGACCCCGCCTTGGCGGGGTTTTTCATTTTTTAACCGCCAGTGGCATGAAGTTTAACCAAACGCACTTTTTCCTGCTTTTTTTTGCATGAAACGATAGACATTTCATAACGGTAGCGCTAATATCTGCGCCCATTGGAAGGATGGCCGAGTGGTTTAAGGCAACGGTCTTGAAAACCGTCGAGTGTAACAGCTCCCAGAGTTCGAATCTCTGTCCTTCCGCCAAATTTAGCCGGCTTAGCTCAGTAGGTAGAGCAACTGACTTGTAATCAGTAGGTCACCAGTTCGACTCCGGTAGCCGGCACCATATATAGTTGTACAGACGCTTAATCCCGTCTACGAACCCCAGCAATCTTAACGATCGCTGGGGTTTTTCGTTTTCCGCCCGCGCCGACCGGGTCTTGTAAGGGCATTGTCAGGCGCAAGATGTTAATCTGCATAAATTGCAACCGGAGGTAGTTATGGGCAGCGGCTTCGAAGATTCAAAAGCTTTGTATATCGGCATATGTACGGTGATAGGCGATGCGGTTTTGGTGTTAATTAATGAAGAACGCACCACGGAAAAGGCCGATATCATTGATGTGTTGAAAACGGCAATCACCAGAGAAGGCAGGGATGTCAGTCTGGATGAGGCACGTATACTGGCCGTCGAATGGCTGGAGCGATAGCGCTGAAAGCCCATGCTCGCCGACATTTTCACGAAAACTGACAGTTTGTTGAAAGACAGTGAGTCATGAATGAGCTATAACCAGATAGCGAAAAGATAAGGAGCGTTGGATGAAAAGGGCATTGTTTCTTTTGGTTATTTTAACCCTATCTGGATGTACAGGCTCTTTGGGCTCAATCTTGGGTGTTATTCCGCAAAGTTCCGACATTTGCCCCCAGGGAAAAAACTCAATCACGGGTGAATGCCGTGTTTAAATCATAAAAAAACCAACCGTTAAGGGTTGGTTTTTATGGGTGTTTTGGTCGGCATGAGAGGATTACCAGCATCTTCGATGCTTGCCCTGCGGGCCGTTGCTAAAGCAACGTGATCTCGCTGCGCTCGGTTCAAACCTCCTTCGGAGGCTCTCATCCTTTTAAAAGTAGGTGTTCAAATTTGGTCGGCATGAGAGGATTACCAGCATCTTCGATGCTTGCCCTGCGGGCCGTTGCTAAAGCAACGTGATCTCACTGCGCTCGGTTCAAACCTCCTTCGGAGGCTCTCATCCTTTTAAAAGTAGGTGTTCAAATTTGGTCGGCATGAGAGGATTCGAACCTCCGACCCCCGACACCCCATGACGGTGCGCTACCAGGCTGCGCTACATGCCGACGCTATAGAAAATTATACTACCCGTTCCCAATCTCAAATCAAGAGTTCCCCCAACTGACTGATTGTATTTTAAGCAGTTAATTGGCGATAAAGCGTTTCACATCGGTCAATACCTGTAACAGCAGGGCCAGCTGTGGCTTCTCGTCTTTGATCTCTTTGTCGTTCTTATCGTACGCACGGTAGTTACCGCCGCTATCCAACACCACGGTTTGCGTAGGAGTGGTGATCACTAACAGGCTGTTGTCGCCGGTCGCGACCCAATTATTCCTGCGCTGGGCGGTAAACAGGTCTTCACCCTGTGAATAATCATTAGGATTGGTTTTCACGTGCAGCAAACGTTGCATCAGCGTACGCATCACGTCGTTATGGCCGGTCAGCTTACTGATGGTCTGCGCCGGGGTGCCCGGCCAGTGGATAACCAGCGGTACCTGCAACTGTTGCTGGTTGAAGCTGGTGCCCGCTCCCCAGTAGCCTTTGCCGGTATCATCATATTCAACGCCGTGTTCTGCGGTTATCACCACTACGGTTTTATCCAGAACACCGCGTTCTTTCAGCGTGCTGAGCACCTGAGCAATTTGCGCATCCACATCCTGCGCACCTGCGCGGTAGCGCTGAATAAAATCGGCAGGGGCTGGTGTTTTCTCATTGGCCGCAGGTTCAGCACCACGGAAATTGATATAGGAGAACCACGGACCATTACTGTTTTGGTCAGCCAGCCAGCGTTGCCATTGTTGTGTGGTCGCCGCATCATTTTGCTGTTTTGCTGCCGGCAGCGTGAAGTCGGTCAACAGCGCCTGGCGATACAGGCTGGCGTTAAAGCCGTCAGACGAGAACAAACCAAACTGATAACCCTGGGCGCTGAGTGCACTGACCAGAGCAGAAGGCTTGCGCGCGGCGAGAACGCTGTCCAGATAGGTCGGCGAAATACCGTAGAACAGGCCAAATAGGCCGGTATCCGCATGATTACCGGAGCTGTAGTGATCGCTGAAGCGAACATTTTCCTGCGCGAAACGGGTCAGGGCAGGCATATCCTGTTTCATATCCTGCGCGCGAACACCATCCACCACGATCATCAGCAGGTTATAGCCGCTGCCTTTGTCGCTGTAGCTAAGATCGTTCAACGGATATTCCACCGCAACGGCTTCCGGATTCCCTTGCTGCACCAGGCGGCGTTCATATTCCTGCGAATCGAGCAGGCCGTGTTTCTCAAGGAATTTGCGCGCGGTCATCGGGTACGACAACGGCAGGTTGGCCCGCTGCATGGTGATCGGGCGGTAGAAGTTGGCGTCGGCCCAGATATAAATCAGGTGCGAGGCGAAAAAGGCACTGATAAACAGTGCGGCCAGCGGCTTGCCGAACCTTTGACGGTTCAGACTGCGTAGCTTTTGCCAGCTCCAGGTACCAAACAGCATCTCCACCAGGAAGATAACCGGCACGCAGATAAACATCAGTTGCCAGTCGCGTGCCAGCTCGCTTTGATCCGGGTTGATCACCAGTTCCCACACCACCGGATTAAGGTGAAGGTGGAAATGAGTGAACACTTCACTGTCTACCAGCAATAACGTTAACCCGGCGGTAGCCAGGGCGGCGGAAATAAATCGCAACAGCCGCTGTGACATCACCACAAAGGTGAGCGGGAAAATCACCAGCAGGTAACCGGCGAAAACGATAAAGCTGAAATGCCCCAACAGGCTGACCAGCGCATAAACCCGGCCCAACAAGGAAGAGGGCCAGTCGGTGACAAACAGGTAGCGGCTGCCCAGCCCGAGGGCCAGCAGGATATTGAATAAGGCGAACCAGTGCCCCCAGCTAATCATCTGGGAGACTTTTTCACGATAACGCTGACGGTTTGTCACCATAATTAATTATTAATGCGCTTTATCTTCACGAATAGAAGCTTGCAGAGCTTCTGCAAACGATTTTGCCAATGTTTTCCGCTGCGCGGGAGCCACACTGGTATTGATCAGATTAGTTACCATGTTGCCCAGCACCATCAAAGAAAGATCGGTGGGAGTATGGTGTTTTTCCAGAACATTAACCAGCTCGGAGAGCAGCTGTTCAACGTGTTCGTCACTGTAACGGGATGATTGTGGCATAAAAATTGCGCTCAAAGCCTGACAAAGTCCCATATCTTACCGTATAGGACAGTGATTTTCCGCTCTTTTATCGATTCCCTTTGTCTTTCAAACCGCAGCGTAGCGGGTTGCGCGTGCGGCTCCCGGCACGTTGCCTGAAATCCATCGGTTCTGCCAGCTATTTACCTATTGTATGGGAGCTGGAAATTTATAGAACTCTGGTGATGTAAGTACAGCTTTAAAGTTGCAGGCTGGGGCCTTCAGTGATTGAATACGCGCTCAAAGAACAGGAGGATTTACCATGAGTCTGGATATCGACCAGATCGCTCTGCACCAGTTGGTCAAACGCGATGAGCAAACCTTGGACGTGGTGCTGCGCGATTCACTGCTGCCCACCAATGCCGCGGTTGAAGAGATGATGGAAGAGCTGCATCGTGTCTATAGTGCCAAGAGTAAGGCTTACGGCCTGTTCAATGAAGGCAGTGAGCTGGCGGATGCTTTGCGTACCTGCCGTAAGGAAGATAAGGACTTTCTGGCCTTCAGCCGTGCGGCGACCGGTCGCCTGCGCGATGAGCTGGCCAAGTATCCCTTTGCCGAAGGCGGCGTGGTGCTGTTTGGTCAGTACCGCTACCTGGCGGTGGAGTATTTGCTGATTGCGGTGCTCAATAGCCGCAACAGTTCGCGCGTTAACGAAGAGCTGGATATCAACACCACCCATTATCTGGATATCAACCACGCCGATATCGTGGCGCGCATCGATCTGACCGAGTGGGAAACCAATCCGGAGTCGACCCGTTACCTGACTTTCCTGAAAGGGCGAGTGGGCCGCAAGGTCTCCGATTTCTTTATGGATTTCCTGGCGGCGGCCGAAGGGCTGGACACCAAGGCACAAAACCGGGGTTTGCTGCAGGCGGTAGACGATTACTGCGCCGATGCCCAACTGGACAAGAATGAGCGCCAGTCGGTACGCCAGCAGGTTTACAGCTATTGCAACGAACAGCTGCAGGCCGGCGAAGAAATTGAACTGCAGGAGTTGTCGAAAGAGATCGCGCCCGTGGGCGAGAAAGATTTTCTGCAGTTTTCCAGCGAGCAGGGTTATCAACTGGAAGACAGCTTCCCGGCCGATCGTGGCACGCTGCGTCAGTTGACCAAGTTTGCCGGCAGCGGCGGTGGCATCAGCATGAATTTTGATGCGATGCTGTTGGGTGAACGAATTTTCTGGGATGCGGCTACCGATACGCTAACCATCAGAGGAACGCCACCAAACTTGCGCGACCAGTTACAACGTCGTTTGAACAGCGGCAATAAGTAATTTCACCGGATCGCAGACAATAAAAAACGCCGCAATTGCGGCGTTTTCTACTTCGGCGTCCCGAAAGGTTCGATTTCGTTGCGATTAAACGCGACGGAAGTCGATGTGAGCCAGTTTCGGCTTGAACGGGTGACGCTGTACAGCCTGAACTTTCACTTTGGTTTCTTTACCGTCGATAACCAGAGTTACTGCTTCGCTGTAGAATTCTGGTTTGATTTCCATGTTCTTAACAGAATCATGGTCCAGTTCGATGGAAACTGGAGCTTCTTCGCCACCGTAAACGATAGCTGGGAATTTATTGGCAATACGCAGGCGGCGGCTCGCACCCTTACCCTGGTCTTTACGTACTTCTACATTGATAGTGAACATTGTTTTTTCTCTAAAAAGAAAATTTACCCTGCTACAGGCGACCCAGTAGCAAGTTCGATTTACCCGTTGTCTTCCAAGCCACAGCTTGAAATTCGTAGGATATAACCTGCTTTAGCACCGGGCGAACCCAGGCAAAGCGGGCGGCAGTTTAACGGAAAGCCGTCCGCAGGGCAATGGAAACCTGCCTGATTTGCCGGCTGTCAGGATCAAGACAGCTCGTTGGCACGGCGGAAGCGGCCTTGATAATCGAACACTTTTTCCCGTATCTGCCAGAACTGCCCACGTTTGCGTGCCACCACAAAATCCGGATGGCGCAAGGCCGCTTGCTGGGCCAGCACGTCGGCAGCGGTTTGCCAGGCAAAAGGGACCCCAGGCGCACGCTGATGGGGGCGCAGGAACAGCATTTCGAAGGCTTTGCGCTGCGCCGGGGTCTGTAGCCGGAAACGCTCACTGGTGCTGGTGCCGTCTTCGTCGTAATAGGTGGCTTTCAGCCACTCGCCTTTTTCATCACGGCCGATTTGCAGTTCCATGCCGCCACAGCGCAATACCAAAGCGTCTTTCAACTTCAGCGCTGCTTTCAGCATATCGTCAGGATCGACCAACACCTCCTGACACTGGTGGCAGCGGCGGGCGGCAATGTCATTCTCTGCGCCGCAATGCGGGCAAATTTTGAAGCGGAAGCGGTAGTCGCACTGCTCGCGATGGCCTTCATCATCTTCCAGCCAGCCCTGACAGCGGCGACCGTAGTGTTCGATGATATCGCCGTTCTCGGTGCATTTGCCCCAAAACAGGTTGGCGAAGCCGCAGCCGGGGCAGAACACCTGTACCGGCTGACTGTCGCTGTGTGGCTTGCTGACCCCGACCTCCGGGGTAAACAGGTCGTGCGGGTTGCCGGCGTAGTCGAGGATCAGGCAATCTTCCTTGCCGGGGGCCAGCCGCAGCCCGCGCCCGACGATTTGCTGATACAGGCTGACGGATTCGGTTGGGCGCAGAATAGCGATCAGATCGACATGCGGCGCATCAAAGCCGGTGGTCAGTACCGCCACGTTAACCAGGTAGCGTAACTGCTGTTGTTTGAAAGCCTCAATCAGCGCATCACGCTCGGCGGCGGGCGTTTCGGCGCTGACCAGCGCGGCTTCTCCGGGCGGCAGCAGACCGTGGATCTCACGCGCATGTTCAACGGTGGAGGCGAAAATCATCACCCCCTTACGCGTTTCGGCATATTCGACGATCTGGCTGATGATGTGCGGCGTAATGCGATTTTGCTGTTTCAGCTCACGGTTCAGATCGACTTCGCTGAACAGGCCGTTGCTTCTGGCTTCCAGACGGCTGAAATCATACTGCACAATCGGCATATCCAGCCTTTCCGGCGGCACCAGAAAGCCGTTTTTGATCATGTAGCGCAGCGGCAGTTCATAAATGCAGTCACGAAACAGACTGTTGGCATCGCCACGGGTAAAACCGTGATAGTGATACTGATAAATCCAGCCTTTGCCCAGTCGGTAGGGCGTGGCGGTCAGGCCCAGCAGCCGCAGCTGTGGGTTGGTTTTTTGCAGATGCTGAATAATCTGCTGGTACTGACTGTCGTCATCGTCGCTGATGCGATGGCATTCGTCGATAATCAACAGCGAAAACGCACTGTCAAACAGGGGCAGATTGCGTGCCACCGACTGCACGCTACCGAACACCACCTTGCCGGCGCTGTCTTTTTGCTGCAGCCCGGCGGCAAAGATATCGGCCTCCAGCCCGTAGGCGCGGTATTTGGCGTGGTTTTGCGCCACCAGTTCTTTCACATGGGCCAGCACCAATACCCGGCCACGTGCGCGCTTCGCCAGCTCGGCGATCACCAGGCTTTTACCGGCCCCGGTCGGCAACACGATCAGCGCCGGTTGCGGGTGCTGACGGAAATGTTTGATGGTGGCTTCGACCGCTTCCAGTTGGTAGGGGCGTAGAGTAAAGGCCATAAATTAACGCCGTGGGTTGAGAAGGGCCGCCGGGAACAGGTTTTGTAACATCTGCTCCCACAAAAACCGTGACATTTTACTCCCCTGATGGCTAAAAAATTTCTATTATTATGCCTTCTGAGCACCGATGGTGCGAGAAGCGTGGAAATTACCTCTGTCAGGGGGCCGTTTCCATCGCTATACTTGCGTGACAGTAATCGCTGTTTCCCCCTCTTCGAACCTGCCCTGTTGCACCTGGTGTAACGGTGGGTGTCATATTTTAGCAATACGATCAATGCGATCATAACAACGACAGGCAAAGCAGATTCAATGCGACTGGACAAGTTTTTATCTCAGCAGTTAGGTGTTAGCCGTGCGCTGGTAGCGCGTGAACTTCGGGCAAAACGCGTCACCGTAGACGGTGAAGTGGTGAAGAGCGGGGCACTGAAACTGACTCCGGAGCAGGAGGTGACCTTTGACGGCAACCCACTGCAACGCCAAAACGGCCCGCGCTATTTTATGCTCAACAAACCGCAGGGTTACGTTTGCTCTACGGACGATCCCGATCATCCGACGGTGCTGTATTTCCTCGATGAGCCGGTGGCCTACAAGCTGCACGCCGCCGGTCGCCTGGATATCGATACCACCGGTCTGGTGCTGATGACCGACGACGGCCAATGGTCGCACCGTATCACCTCACCCAAGCATCACTGTGAGAAAACCTATCTGGTGACGCTGGAGCATCCGCTGGCGGACGATACCGCGCAGCAATTTGCCGAAGGCGTGCAGTTGCATAACGAAAAAGATCTGACCCGGCCTGCGCAACTGGAACAAATTGAAGACAAGCTGGTGCGCCTGACCATCAGCGAAGGGCGTTATCACCAGGTGAAACGCATGTTCGCAGCGGTCGGCAACCGGGTTCTCGAGCTGCATCGCGAACGTATTGGTGCCATCGTGATGGATGAGGATCTGGCAGAGGGCGAATATCGTCCGCTGACGGAAGAAGAAATCGCCAGCGTCGGTGCCCCGCACCTGCAAGATTAATTCATTACAAGACTACGGCTGATGAAGGAGTCGTCGAACGTGTTACAGAACCGGTCATCTCACCTCGGTTTGATTTTTATTCTGGGCCTGCTTTCCATGCTGATGCCGCTGGCTATCGACATGTACCTGCCCAGTATGCCGGTGATTGCCAAACAGTTCGGCGTTGAGTCGGGCAGCGTGCAGATGACGCTCAGCGCCTATATGCTCGGCTTTGCCCTGGGGCAGTTGTTCTACGGACCGATGTCGGACAGCATTGGCCGTAAGCCGGTGATCCTGTGGGGGACGCTGATCTTCGCTATTGCCGGCGGTGCCTGTGCGATGGCGCAGTCGATTGACCAATTGATCAATCTGCGTTTCCTGCATGGGCTGTCGGCGGCGGCGGCCAGCGTAGTGATTAACGCCCTGATGCGCGATATGTTCACCAAGGACGAGTTCTCGCGCATGATGTCGTTTGTCATCCTGGTGATGACCATTGCCCCCTTGCTGGCGCCGATGATTGGTGGCGCGCTGCTGCTGTGGTTCAGTTGGCATGCGATTTTCTGGACCATGGGCGCAGCGGCGCTGATCGGCTCCTTGCTGGTGGCGTTCTTTATTAAAGAGACGCTGCCGAAAGAGCGGCGGCAAAAGTTCCATCTGCGAACCACGCTGGGTAACTTCGCTTCCTTGTTCCGCCATAAGCGCGTGCTGAGCTATATGCTGGCCAGCGCTTTCTCCTTCGCCGGTATGTTCTCGTTCCTCAGCGCCGGGCCGTTCGTGTATATCGAACTGAATCATGTTTCACCGCAGCACTTTGGTTACTATTTTGCGCTGAATATTGTTTTCCTGTTCCTGACCACGCTGGTTAACAGCCGCAATGTACGGCGGTTGGGCGCGATCAAAATGTTCCGTTTGGGGCTGTTTGTTCAGTTGGCGATGGGGCTGTGGTTACTGGCAGTGAGCGCTATTGGCCTGGGGTTCTGGGCGTTGGTGTTGGGCGTGGCGGTTTATCTGGGGTGCATCGCCATGATCTCCTCAAACGCCATGGCGGTGATCCTGGACGATTTCCCGCACATGGCAGGCACGGCGTCTTCACTGGCCGGCACCTTGCGCTTCAGCATCGGTGCGTTGGTGGGGGCGATACTGGCAATGGCGCCCGGCAAGAGTGCCTGGCCGATGGTCTCCTCGATGGCGCTGTGTAGCATTGTTGCGGTGTTGTTCTATCTGTATGCCAGTCGGCCACGACAAAAATCTTCGTCTGATACCCCTTAGTCTTTTCTTCCTGATCCAGGCTCAGCGTCATGTTGGGCCTGGGTGAAATATCCCCTTCGGCCCAAGCCTGCTCTGAAATCCAATGGCAATGAAGACTTTGTTGCTAAACATAAGTGCGCTAATTAAATCCCCTGCGCGCTATCTGTATTCTTTTTGTTAAAAAAATGCTCTGTCTGCTCAGGCAGATAACCCGCCTATCCGTTATTTTCCTGGACTAATACCAGTGGGTAATTTGTTTTAAGGCCATTTATAGTCAATGAGTTAGCTTGGTAGTCACTGTCGTGGCGCGAGGCTAAATGTTTCCTCAATGTAAAATTATGCCGAGCAATAAGTAACCGTATTGCAAGAAAAAAGAGTTGAGATCGCGGCGGGAAAGGGTTACATATAACGCAAAAATGCGAGCTGAGTCGCAAAATGCCGTGAAATGACCCATAGGGCGTCACTAAAACAGCAAGACATCGGCAAGCGCAGGGGGCGAGTTAACCACTTGTGATGTATTTTACATTTAAATAACATTCATAAGGGGCAGAGTCGGGCGTCAACGGCTATAACTTAGTTACCCTGTCAGGTAAAAAGTGCTTCATTTTTCAAACTAGGGATTTCATGTGGAAAGTATCCAACTTTCGGTAGTGCATCGTTTGCCGCAAAGTTATCGTTGGCTATCAGGTTTTACCGGCGTCAAGGTTGAACCGATTCCGCTCAGCGGAATAGACGAAGATAACAACCTGATTGGACTGAAACTGCTCAGCCATGAAGGGGCTGACGCCTGGCAGGTGATGCAACAGCTTAATCTGTCTTTGCAGGAGATCCAGGTCGACTGTGCCATCGTAGAGTGGGAAGGGGAGCCTTGCCTGTTTGTGCATCGCTGCGATGAAAGCGCCACCATGTGTCGGCTAAAAAACGTGGGTGCCGCTATTGCCGAGCCGATGAGCGCTCAATATCCTTTCTGAATCCCGTCGCTAATCCGCCAGCTGTAACAACTGCTGCGTATAAGCGGCGGCCGGCGAGTTAAAGATCGTCTGGCAGTCACCTTGTTCAACCACTTCCCCTTGTCGCAGCACAATCACCTGATGACACAGTGAACGCACCACCTGCAAATCATGGCTGATAAACAGATAGGCCAGCCGGTGGCGTTGTTGCAACGATTTCAGCAACGTCAGGATTTGTGCCTGTACCGATTTATCCAGTGACGAGGTCGGTTCATCGAGGATCAGCAACTGAGGTTGTAAAATCAGCGCACGTGCGATGGCGATGCGTTGGCGCTGACCGCCGGAAAACTCGGTGGGGTAACGGTAGCGCAGGGCGGGATCCAGCCCCACCTCCTGCAATACTTCGATCACCCGCTGCTCTCGCTGCTCAGCGCTCAGTTTCTGGTGTACCTCCAGCCCCTCGGCGATGATTTGCAGCACATTGAGCCGGGGATTCAGCGCGGAGTAGGGATCCTGGAACACAATCTGCATCTGGCTGCGGTACGGCAGCATCTGCTTCATGCTGAACTGGTGCAACGGCTGGCCTTTAAACCACATCGAGCCGTTGGCGTTAAGCAAACGCAGTAATGCCAACCCGGTGGTGCTTTTACCCGAGCCGGATTCTCCCACCAGCCCGACGCTTTCCCCGGCCTTTAGCTCAAAGCTTAAATCTTTCAACGCATAATGCTGACCCACAGTGCGGCGCAGTAAGCCGCGCCTGATTGGGAAACTGACCTGCAGGTTTTCCACCTTCAGCAGCGGGGCGGCGTCAGCCGGCAGCGGCAGCGGATCGCCCACGTTCTCTGCCGCCAGTAATTGTTGGGTATAGGGGTGTTGCGGCCGGCTAAACAGATTGCTCCGGCTGTTTTGCTCAACGCATTGCCCCTGGCGCATAACCGCCACGTTATCCGCCAGGCGGCGCACAATATTCAGGTTATGGGTGATAAACAGCAGTCCCATGCCCATTTCTTGTTTCAATTCTTTCAGCAACAGCAGAATTTGCGCCTGAATGGTGACATCGAGCGCCGTCGTGGGCTCATCGGCAATCAGCAGCTTGGGCTGGGTTAACACCGCCATGGCGATCATCACCCGCTGGCGCTCGCCGCCGGAGAGTTGATGCGGGTAGTCTTTCAACCGACCTTTGGCATTGCGAATACCTACGCGATCCAGACATTGAATAATCTCACCGCGTGCGACGTCACGCCGCATACCGCGATGCAGCGCCAGCACTTCCGCCAGCTGTTTCTCAATGGTATGCAAGGGATTGAGTGACACCATCGGCTCCTGAAAGATCATCGATATCTGGTTGCCGCGCACCTTGCGCAGTTCAGCCTCAGGCGCATGCAGTAACGAACTGCCGTTGAACCGGATATCACCGCCGGTATAGACCACCGGTGGTGAAGGCAGCAGGCGCAGCACCGACAGCGCAGTGACGCTTTTTCCCGAACCGGACTCTCCCACCAGTGCCAGCGTTTCAGCCTTTTCTATCTGCAGTGAAAGCCCGCTGACGACCTGATTGAGTTGCTCACCCTGGCGGAAAGCCACACCGAGATCCTGAATTGAAAGCAAAGGAGTGCTAGCCATATCAATACGCCTTGCTGGGGTCAAAGGCGTCGCGTACCGCTTCGCCAATAAAAATGAGTAAAGACAGCAACACCGCCAACACCAGGAACGCGGTGATGCCGAGCCACGGCGCCTGCAGGTTGTTTTTACCCTGCAGCAACAGTTCGCCGAGCGACGGAGAACCGATCGGCAGGCCAAAGCCCAGGAAGTCGAGGGAGGTCAGGGTAGTGATGGACCCGCACAGGATAAACGGCAAGAAGGTCAGCGTCGCCACCATGGCATTGGGCAGCATATGCCGGTACATAATGACCCGATCCTGTACCCCCATGGCGCGTGCGGCGCGGATGTAGTCGTAGTTACGGGTGCGCAGGAACTCGGCGCGTACCACGCCCACCAGGCTCATCCAGCCAAACAAAATGGTGATGCCGAGCAGCCACCAGAAATTGGGTTGTACGATGCTCGACAGCAGAATAATCAAAAACAGCGTCGGCATACCGGACCACACTTCAATAAAGCGCTGCCCCCACAAGTCCACACGTCCGCCGTAGTAACCCTGTATGGCACCGACACAGACGCCAATTACGCTGGAAAACAGCGTCAGCGCCAGCCCGAACAGCATCGAAATACGAAAGCCATACAGCACGCGGGCCAGTACGTCGCTGCCGTTACCGTCGGTACCCAACAGGTTTTGGCGCGAAGGGGCCGAGGGGAAGGGCACCTCGGTGGCGAAGTTGATGGTGTCGTAACTGAAGCGAATCGGTGGCCAAACTGCCCAGCCGTGGCTGTCGATCTGTTTTATGACGAACGGATCCTGATAGTCGGTGGCGGTATTAAGCTCGCCGCCGAAGGTGGTTTCGCTGTAGTCGATAATAAACGGCAGGTACAGGCTGCCCTGGTAGCGCACCAGTAGCGGCCGGTCGTTGGCGATCAGGTTGGCGCCCAGGCTGAGGATAAACAGCACCAGAAAAATCCACAGCGACCAATAGCCACGGCGGTTGCGGCAAAAACGTGCCCAGCGTGCCTGATTGATCGGGCTTAAGCGACTCATTGGCGGGCCTCGAAATCAATGCGCGGATCGACCAGGGTATAGGTGATATCGCTAAGGATATTCAACAGCAGGCCAATCAGGGTGAAGATATACAGCGTGCCGAACATCACCGGGTAATCGCGCTGCAGGGTGGCGTCATAGCCCAGCAACCCCAGCCCGTTGAGCGAGAACATCACCTCGATCAGCAATGAGCCGGTGAAAAACATGCTGACAAAGGTCGCCGGGAAGCCGGCGATCACCAGCAGCATGGCGTTGCGGAACACGTGGCGGTAAAGGATCTTGTTCTCGTCCAGCCCTTTGGCGCGCGCGGTGACCACATATTGTTTGCGGATCTCATCGAGGAATGAGTTTTTGGTCAGCATGGTCAGGGTGGCGAAGCCACCAATCACCGTCGCCAGCACCGGCAGCGTGATATGCCACAGGTAATCGGTAATCTTGCCATACCACGGCAGGGTATCGAAATTGCTGGAAACCAGACCGCGCAACGGGAACCAGTCGAGGTAGCTGCCACCGGCGAACAGCACGATCATCAAAATCGCGAACAGGAAGGCCGGGATGGCATAGCCGATGATAATCAGGGTGCTGCTCCAGGTATCGAAGGCGCTGCCGTTATGAACGGCTTTACGGATCCCCAGCGGGATCGACACCAGGTAGATAATCAGCGTGCTCCACAGCCCCAGCGTGACGGATACCGGCAGACTATGACCCACCAGTTGCATCACCGATGCGCCGCGGAACAGACTGTCCCCGAAGTCCAGGCGCATGTAGTTCCATAACATGGTGAAATAGCGCTCATGCAACGGTTTGTCGAAGCCATAGCGTTTGGTGATCTCGGCGATCACCTCGGGATCCAGCCCGCGTGAGCCACGGTATTGGCTATCTGTCGCACTGCCGACACCAATACGTGCGTGCCCCAGGCCTTCACCTGAACCGCCACCGCCGAAGCCGCTGCTCTGGCCCATTTCGATAGTGGCAATCGCCTGGTCGACCGGGCCACCGGGAGCGATCTGCACGATAAAAAAGTTAATGGTGATGATCGCCCACAGGGTCGGGATAATCAGCAACAGTCTGCGAATCAGATAAGCCGCCATCGCAGACTCCTTATTGTTGTTGAGCCGGCAAACGCGCCGCCTTGTTAACGTCGAACCACCAGTTATCGAAACCAATCACGTAGGCCGGACGGATCGACGGCGTAGAGAATTTGTCCCAGTAGGCATAGCGGTCGTGGTTGGAATACCACATCGGCAACATATACCTGTTCCAGGTAAGTACCCGATCCAGTGCGCGGCCCAGTGGCAGCAGGGCTTTTTCGTCGCCCTGATGCGCGGCGATCTGCCTGACCAGGCTATCGACGGCTGGATCGGTGACGCCGGGAATATTCCAGCTGGAGTTAATGTATTTGGAGTCCCAGAGCGTCTCAAGACTTGAACCAGGGAACGGCATTGCCATATAAACCGTCGGCATCATATCGAAATCACCGTCGCGCATGCGCTTGGTGAATTGGGATATGTCGATTTCACGGATCTGCATATCAATGCCCAGTCGTTTCAGGTTGTGCTGAAACGGCAAGACGTACTGGAAGTTGCTGCCGCTCAGCAACATCAGTTCGAAGCTGAATGGCTGGCCGGTTTTGCTGTTCACCAGTTGCTGGTTTTTGACTTCCCAACCGGCCTGTTTCAACAACTGAGTCGCTTTCAGCAGGTTTTGCCGATCGTTGCCGCTGCCGTCAGAGGACGGCGGTTGGTAGATACTGGTGAAGACCTCCGCCGGCACCTTGCCCTTCAGCGGGCCCAACAGCGCCAGTTCGGCCGCATCCGGATAGCCGCTGGCCGCGTAGGGGGTGTTTTGGAAATAGCTATTGGTTCGTTGGTAGGCGTTGTAATACAGCGCCTTATTCATCCAGTCGAAATCGAAAGCCAGCGTGAGCGCTTCGCGCACCCGAGGATCGGCGAACAGAGGGCGCCGCATATTGAAGGCCATCCAGCGGGTGTTTTGCGCCGACTGATTGGTTTCATCCTGTTTGATGATGTAGTTACGGGCGAAATTGCCGCCCTGGTACTGGGTCGCCCAGCTTTTTGGCGACCCCTCGATGCGGAAGTCATAGGCACCGGCCTTGAAGGCCTCCAGTGCGACTTTGTCATCCAGATAGTAGTCGTAGCGGATACTGTCGAAGTTAAAGCGGCCGCGGTTGACCGGCAGGTTGGCGGCCCAGTAGTCGCGTACCCGTTGATAGGTAATGTATTGGCCCAGTCGATAACTGGCGATTTTATAGGGGCCGCTGCTCAGTGGCGGGGTGCTCAGTGGCTCGCTTAGCTTATGATCTTTCCAGAAGCTCTGCGGCAAAATGGGCAGGCTGAACAGCCCGAGCAACTTGTCTTTATCCGGCTGTGGAAATTCGATGCGCACCGTCAGGCGTGAGATGGCCTTGACCGATATGCCCTTATACGCCACGCGAAACTGCGGTACGCCTTCGGTCATAAACTTGGTGAAGGTAAAGGCCACGTCGGCGGCGGTGATGGGCGTGCCATCGTGGAAGCGGGCGCGAGCGTTAATATCCACTTCAACCCAGCGCATATCGGCCGGGAAGCGGGCAGATTCGGCAATCAGTGGGTAGTAGCTGCCGATTTCATCGTCTGAGGTAGTGAACAGGCTGTCGTACAGCGCATCGGTACGCTCGCCGGGTACGCCACGTTGCGCATAGCGGTTAAAGTTGTCAAAGGTACCAATCGCCGCCAGTCTAACGTCGCCGCCTTTGGGTGCTGCCGGGTTGACGTAGTCATAATGGCTGAAATCGGTGGCGTATTTCGGCTCACCGAGTTGGGCGAAAGCGTAACTTTCATTGAGGGTTTCGGCCTGCAGGCCAAAACTCAGTGCTGAGAGCACCAGGGCAGCAAAAACGCGCACGGACATCTTGACGGTAAGCTCCTGCTGTTAAGTCGATTAAATCTGGGCCAGCATAGCATTTACTGCCGCTGCGCAGGGTAAAGAAGTTAAAAGATTCAGGTCGTTAGCGTTTGATAATCCATGACACTATGGGCGTTGCAGAAGGCCACAAAGTTATCGATACTCAGCGGCTTGCTGAAATAATACCCCTGCATAAAGTTAACGTCCTGTTCCTGCAGGAAGTGCAACTGTTCGGCGGTTTCCACGCCTTCTGCCACGGTTTGCATTTTCAGCTTCTTGGCCAGTGAAATGACGGCGTCCAGTACCGGGGCGGTGACCGTATCCCGGCCGATAGAGTTGACGAAGCCGCGGTCGATTTTCAGATAATCCATGCTAAAGCGTTCCAGATAGATCAGTGCGCTGTGGCCGGTGCCGAAATCATCGATGGCAATTTCAATGCCTTGCTGATGCAGCCAGTCGAACTCGGCCAGCGCACTGCCTTCTTCCACCATCCCGCGCTCGGTAATTTCAAACACCAGCGTGAAGTAGTTGCCCGGTAACTGCGCCAGTAGTTCGTACACGTCGTGATGGAAGGATGGCGCGCTAAGATGGGAAGGGGAGATATTCAGGCCAAGTTTTGCGCCCTGTGGCAAGGCCGTTGCCAGCCTGGGGGCATCTTCGGCAATCAGGCGGAACAGGTGGCGCGTCAGCGGGACTATCAGGCCTTCGGTTTCGGCATAGGGGATAAACAGATCCGGCGGAATACGTCCTTCGATCGGGTGTTGCCAGCGGATCAACGCTTCCAGCCCGCCAATGGAGCCGGATTGGGTATGAAATACCGGCTGATACTCAATAAAGAACTCATTGCGTTTGATGCCGCGCATCAGTGCGCGTTCCGGGCTTTGGCGCAGCAGCAGCATGTAATAGCACAGCACGCCGATCATTAATGACAGCACCAGACTACCCAGCAGAGTCAGGCGGATATCGTTGGGCGTCAGTTTTTGGTTATAAAACACTATGGTCATCGGGGTGCCGGCGATGGAGATGCGATCGGCTTGCTCGTCCGGTAACTGGTTTACCGGCATCAGATTCTGGCTAAAACTGGTCAGGGCGCGATCGCCAAGGATAATGGCAATACCCTGGGTTTTGTCGGGGCTGGCATTGAACATATGTTGAGGCATCAGGCCGATATCCAGCGTGGCCAGTATCCCGCTATCTTCCTTGCCAGGCTGACGCAGCCAGACCGCGAACGCCGGTTTTCCCGGTACCAGTGGGGTGCCTTGCTGCAACTTGAGATCCAGTCGCTGATTTTGGTCGATTTCCGGATAGATGTTTTTCAGCGCCAGCATCATATCGCCGGTGGCGGATGAGCAATAAGCAAAGCCATTTTTCACCAGCATAAAGGTGCGCACACCGGAATGAAAAGCGGCCTGATAGGTAATCTCCGGTTGGCTGGTCGCACAGGGACGTTCGGTCAGCGGCATCAATTGTCGCATGACTTCCGTTAGATCATTAAAAGTGTCGCTAGTGAATTGTTGGGTGCGCTGCTCAACCACTCTTTGATATTGCGTGCGCTGGTGGCTAATCAAAGAAAGCGTAATAGCCATAAACAGGATAAAAAATACCAGGGCCACGATGCCGCTTTTCGCCAGGCTGCGTCGTCTATGCGAGACGTGGCGTGCAAATGCCCTTTTCAAGCCCATAAATCTGCCCCCTGAGCACGGCGTATCAATTTGTTTTTGTTATAGAGTGACTGGCTAATATATCGCAATGACGGTGTTGTCGTCATTATTCATCGTTTATCTAATGGCTGATAATAGTTTAAATCCGGCATTATCGCTGTTTTCCCATTTGACGATAATAGGTGAATTTTTCATCGTCGGCATAGTTCACTCCAATAATCTTGTGAAATAAAAAGAGGCAATGTTGAAAATACCGTGAATTGATAATGGGGAGAGGGGAGGAGGGTTACGGCGCAAAAAAAACGCTGCCCGGAGGCAGCGTTCTATCGCTCGTTTGGTCTTCAGGACAATCAAGGTTGCACCATCAGCTGCTGGTTAGCACCCGGCGGGCTTCGCGATAACGTTTATTCCAGTAGTTATCGCTCAGTTTCGAAATCATCACGCCGCTGCTGGTAGAGGCATGAACGAATTGATCGTTACCTAAATAGATGCCGACATGGCGTCCGGTAGAGCCGGCGCGGAACAGCACCAGATCGCCAGGACGCAGTTTGGTGCGCAAGATTTTCTTGCCGAGGTCTTCCTGTTCGTAGGTAGAACGAGGTAAGTCCATGCCAAACTGTTCACGGAAGGTGCGCTGTACAAACGCTGAGCAATCGATGCCGCGCTTGGTTTCACCGCCTAAACGGTAGCGAACGCCTTTCCAGTCTGCATACTGATCCATAATTTTTGACTTAACGTCAACGTTACGGACCATTGCTTCGAATTCATCCTGAGAGGCTTGCAGTAAAAGACCATCTTTGTCATTAACTGCACGCATCTCAGTTTGTGCGTTATTCAAGTTCGAAGTGTGTGTCGTGCTACATGCGGAGAGCATTACCGCTGCGGCAATTGCAGGTACTACCCGCAAAAAATATCTCAGAAACGGTTGAGATTTGACCATTGTTATTGTTTTCCCTTGAAGTCCTTAACGACGTCAGTCGCTACCTGAAAAATGCCAAACGGAACGAGACTAATCTGCACCTGCTTTATCGACAATCAGATACCGCTGAAAATGTGCTGGAACGCACACTTTTAGAGGATTTGATGCTGAGTCGAGTTAAACCAGGCACAAACGCATCCGAGATTACCGTAACGGATTGGGGATTGCGAGCCTTTTTCCCCCCTTTTATATATGAATTTGTGATGTAACATAATGTAAATCTTCATATAAAAAACGCTGATAGTCCGTTGTGTTGGTTTTGCGTGAAATTAGGTGACAGAAGCGTTAACGCGGTAATGCGGAAATAAACAGCAAGCGGCGAGGCATTTATCAGGAGGCCAACGGCCTCCTACCGGTCATAACTGTGGGTTATGGCTAGGCCGGGCGGTGCTTGCCGGGCAGCATACGGTTAAGACGCAGGATCAGCACATCGCTGAGTGGGGTCATCAGGCACCAACTTGCCCCCACCAGCACCACCGACAGCGAACCTACGGCGATATCGGTAAACCAGTGGGCGCCAATCATCACCCGCGGTAATGAAAACACCACCGTAATCAGCAGCGCGACGGCAAACGCGCGGCGGTTAAAGTAGCGCAGCATAAAGCAGGAGAAAATCATCAGCATCATGCCGTGATCGCCAGGGAAGCTGTCGCTGGAGGCGTCTTTGGTCGGAATGCCGGTCAGTTCACTGACGCGGTTAACATTCTCAAAACTTAGCGACGGGCTGGGGTGCTTGACCGGAAGCAGGTGCCCAAGCTGGTTCAGCACCACGCCGGTCAGCAGCATGATAACGCCGGTTACCAGCAAACGACGACGACCGGCAGCATCCTGTTGCAGATAAAAGCACAGGTACAGCAGCCCCATGGCGACCAGTGAAATTACGTCAAATGCCCGGTTATTGGTGATGGCCACCAGATGCAGAAAACCGGGATCCGTCGCCAGATGACGATTAAAGAAGAAGAAAATCGATGAGTCCAGAGTAAACCAATAGCCGTGGTTAACCGGCAGGTACCAGGACAGAAACAGCGCAATGCCCAGTAAATTGAAGAAGATGATGAAGGGTAAATTGCGGCGAGTCATGGCATAACCTGTTGTAAGTCTAATAATAAAAGGGTGCTAACGGTAAATACGTCAACTTAAACGAATGTTAAACAGCTTGGATTGCAGCGCGTTCCAGTCTGCGTTATCGCTGTGAATCAGCTCAATTCGGCTGTCCAGTGGTGCGACAGGACGGGTTTCGATGTTGAGATCTTGCCCCTGGCGGTTGATCAACAGCGTGCCTTCAGCAATGCGTACCACGCCTTTGGCGCGTTCAACCGGTGCCAGCCGTATCCATTCCATAATGCCAACGGTATCGAACACCGTGGCGGCGTCAAAGATCCAGCCACAGCTGGTAAATCCCTGCCCTTGATTGAGCGCGCGCCGCCAGCGTGAATTTTCTGGCAGTCGCAATGCCGCCAGGCCCTGCTTTTTGGCATGGCTATGATGCTGCTGAGCATTCGGTAATTCTGTGCGATTCGTGCGAGGCAGGTCCAGCAAAGCGATATCCGCCTGGCCCTGTTGAATGTGATAAAGCGGTCGCTGCTGGGGATCCTGCTCTGCCCATTGCTGCAGGGCCAGCAGATCCTGCGGCTGATAGGTGTCGCATTTGCTGGCCAGAATAACGTCGGCCGCCGCCAGTTGATCGCGGAAATTTTCGTTTTCCCGATAGCGCGGCTCGCTGAGCTGGCGTGCGTCCAACAGGCACAGGGTAGCCTGTAGAACTATCCAACCGGCATAGCTGTCCTGCGTCAGCAAGGACAGGATCTGTTTTGGGTGACCCAGGCCGGTGGGTTCGATCAACAATCGGTCAGGTTTACTCTGTTGCAGCAGCATATTCAGCCCGACCTGCATCGGCAAGCCGTTCACACAACACATGCAACCGCCAGGGATCTCCTTTAACACCGCACCGCTGTCTGCCAGCAATGCGCCATCGATACCAATTTCACCAAACTCATTCACCAGCACTGCCCAACGTTCATGTTCCGGTTTGCTAGCCAATAAGTGACGAATGGTGGTGGTTTTACCGCTGCCGAGGAAACCGGTGATCAGGTTAGTTTTAGTCATAAATTATTCCTGATGTTAATAATATTGGTTGATCAATAATTAAGCGGCGCTGTTCAACCTGCGCCAGCTCACAAATTTGGCAGGTTAAGATGCGATATTTAACCGGCTAAATCCACGATAAGTTGTCGGAAAATTCTTAGTAAAAACCATGAATTAGCCATGGATACTGATTGTTAGTATCTTGTTTTTTCTTTGTTAATTGCCCGATTAAACGCCAAATAATTCCCCTTACCTTGCGATTATTCTTAAGAAGATCCTCTATGGTTAAAATGGCTTAACAAAAAATGAGGTTGCCATGAATGTCTTCCGGTTATTTTTGATCGCAGGAATGTTGTTTTCATGGACGGCAGCAAGTTATGCAGGAACCACGGGCGGGGTTATACGTTTTGTTGGTTCTATTGTGGAAAGTCCCTGCACGGTGAACATCGCCGATTCAACGGCCAAAACACAATGTTACCGCAATGGGCAGTACTATCAAGGCCAGCAAACCCTGTCAAAATTTGATGCTACACGCAAAGAACTGCCACTTAATTTAGGTTCGACCGAGATGACGTGGGTGGATCAACAGAAAAAACTTGCAGTAATGACGGTAGTTTATCGTTAAGTCGTTCGGCCATGCCGGACAGTCGGCATGGCCATTTTCCCCGTCGCCTTCCAAGCCAGGCTCTGGGTTAACCGGGTATTAAGCCAACTGAGTCGACACCCAGCTTTGCACCGTTTGTCGTGCCCCGCGGTCACGCAGGGACAAATAGGCGCGGGTCACCGCCGTCACAAACTCCTCGTTAACCGGCAGTTGTTCACCAAAAACAGCCTTCAAGCCTAACAGGGCTTTCACGCGTTGTTCATCATCCGGCGTTGCGGCTACCCTCTGTTGCAGCGTTGTCAGCAGCGGATCGCGGATATCAATCGGCTGACCGGCATCATCTACGCCGCCGACATAGCGCATCCAGGCCGCCACGCCCAGCGCCAAACCGGCATAGCTGCCGCCATGCTGCAGATGCCAACGCACCGAATCCAGCATCCGCTGCGGCAATTTTTGCGTGCCGTCCATGGCGATTTGCCAGGTGCGATGTTGCAGCGCCGGGTTGCTGTAGCGTTCAATTAACTCTGTGGCATAGGCGGCCAGATCGATGCCGCTGACGCTGAGCGTCGGTGCCTGCTCCGCCAGCATCAGGTGGTGCGCTGCTTGGCGATAAGACTCGTCGGCCATACAGTCGTTTATATACTGATACCCCCCCAGATAACCCAGGTAGGCCAGGAAGGAATGGCTGCCGTTCAGCATGCGCAGCTTCATTTGCTCAAAAGGCAGTACGTCATCGACCAACTGTGCACCGGCCAGTTCCCAGGCCGGACGGCCCGCGACAAAATTATCTTCCACCACCCATTGGATAAAGGGTTCGCAGGCGATGGCGCATTCATCACGTACGCCGCCCAGTGCGGCAGCCACTTCATCGAGCGTTTCCGGGGTGGCGGCGGGAACAATGCGGTCGACCATGGTACTGGGGAAGCTGACCTGGCGAGTGATCCACTCTGCCAGGGCACCGTCACGCGCCTGCGCCAGGCCGATGATGGCGTTGCGCAGCACATGGCCGTTTTCGGGAATATTATCGCAAGAGAGCAGGGTAAAGGCGGGCAGGCCACGTTCCAGGCGCAGGCGCAGGGCTTCGACCAGAATGCCGGGCACCGTGATGGGTTGAGCGGGGTTGGCAAGATCGGCGCGGATCCCCTGGTGTTGCAGATCCAGTTTCCCACTGCCCGGTTCGATGCAGTAGCCTTTTTCAGTGATGGTCATTGAGACAATGGCGACCTGCGGCTCCGCCAGTTTTTCCAGTACGGCACCGATCCCTTCCAGTTTGCGGTGCACGCTTTCATGCACTGCACCGATGATTATCGCCTGATTTCCCGCAGCGCCTTTTTCCAGAACGCTATAAAGATGGTTTTGCTGACGCAGCGTCTGGAACAGAGTATCGCCACCGAACAGGCTGATTTCACAAATCCCCCAATCTCCCCCCTGACGGTTCAATACCCGGTCGGTCAGCAGTGCCTGATGGGCGCGGTGAAAGGCCCCGAATCCAATGTGCACCATGCGGCTCTGTAATGTGCTGCGGTCATAGCGCGGTTGCTGGACGGCGTCGGGAAGCGGTGAGTTGGCGATAGTCTTCATGCATGGCTCCAAGCTGGGTAAAAGGTGCTGGCCGGGAACTTTTGAAAAGTTATCAGACCAGTTTTGCGAAGGGGAAACGGCACGGCGCTTACCTTTTTCGCATGAGTTCTCTGCCGCCAGTGTAAGGCTGTAAGGGGGCTAATAACATTGCTCAGCCCAAAATAAGCCAGAACCGTGAAGTGGATCAACCAATCAGGGTTTCGCTTTTGACAGTCAGTTGCGAAAGAGTAAGGTGAAAGATAACCGATATCTATTTAAATTTGGTATAACAAGATTGTCAAAACGGTGCAATCTCGATCACCACCACAATACTGGGCGATTTTTACAAGGATAAATAATGGAACAAACATGGCGTTGGTATGGGCCGAACGATCCTGTCTCTCTTGACGATGTGCGCCAGGCCGGCGCCACCGGCGTAGTCACCGCCTTGCACCATATCCCGAATGGCGAGGTGTGGCCGATCGAAGAGATCAAGGCCCGTCAGGCGTTGTTGGCGGAGAAAGGATTGGTGTGGTCGGTGGTAGAAAGCATCCCGGTACATGAAGAGATCAAAACTCACAGCGGTAACTACCAACAGCACATCGCCCATTACCAGCAATCGTTGCGTAACCTGGCGGCCTGCGGCATCGACACCGTGTGCTACAACTTTATGCCGATCCTCGACTGGACACGTACCGATCTGGAGTATTTGCTGCCCGACGGGTCAAAAGCGTTACGCTTTGATCAAATTGCCTTTGCGGCTTTTGATTTGCATATTCTGCAACGCGCGGGGGCAGAGCAGGATTACACGCAGGAAGAGCAACAGCAGGCCGCCGAGCGCTTTGCTGCCATGAGCGAGGCGGATATCGCCAAATTGACCGGTAATATCATCGCCGGGCTGCCGGGGGCTGAAGAGGGGTATACGCTAGATCAGTTCCGCGCCCGTCTGGCCGAGTATGACGCCATCGACAAGGCGCAGCTGCGTGAGAATATGGCGGTGTTCCTGCGCGCCATTGTGCCGGTAGCAGAAGAGGTCGGCGTGCGGCTGGCGGTACACCCGGACGATCCGCCACGGCCGATCCTGGGCCTGCCACGCATTGTCTCGACCCTTGAAGATATGCAGTGGTTCAAGCAGACGGTCGACAGCCTGTATAACGGTTTCACCATGTGTACCGGCTCTTATGGAGTGCGTGAGGATAACGATCTGGTGCGGATGATTGAAACCTTTGGCGATCGCATCCATTTCACCCATCTGCGCGCAACCTGCCGTGAAGATAACCCGAAAAGTTTCCATGAGGGCGCGCACCTGCAAGGCGACGTCGATATGGTGGCGGTGATTGAGGCGATCCTCAGTGAGGAGCAGCGTCGTCATCAGGCGGGTGATACCCGGCCGATACCGATGCGTCCCGATCATGGGCATCAGATGCTGGATGACTTGAAGAAAAAAACCAATCCGGGTTATTCGGCAATTGGTCGTCTGAAAGGGTTGGCGGAACTGCGCGGTGTCGAGCTGGCACTCAAACGCCGTTTCTTCCCTGAATTACCGTAGCGATAAAACACAGGGGCCATAATCGGCCCCTGAATTTCAACTAGTCGGCGCGGCTCATATAGCGGCGTTCGGCAATATGAATGCGGATTTTGTCACCGGGGCTGAGGTATTCCGGCACCTGAATGGTCAGGCCGGTCGCCATGGTGGCCGGCTTGTTGCGGGCACTGGCAGAGGCACCTTTGATGCCCGGCGCCGTGTCGACAATTTCCATATCCACGGTTTGCGGCAGTTCCAGCGCCAGTACCTGGCCGTCCAGCGTCAGCACCTGCATGCCCGGCAGGCCGGCTTCAGGAATGAACAGCAATTCGTCTTCGATCTGGTCTTTCTTGAAGATGTAAGGAGTGTAATCTTCGTCATCCATAAACACGTATTCTTCGCCGTCGATGTAAGAGAAGTTCACCTTGCGGCGGGACAGGCTAATGGTGTCCAGAATATCGTCGCCCTTGAAACGCTCTTCTACCTTCAGCCCGGTACGGACGTCAGAGAAACGCATTTTGTATAAGGTGCTGGCACCGCGAGCGCTTGGACTCTGCACATCAATGTCTCTCACCAGCAGCAGTTTGCCGTTGTAGCTGATCGCCATGCCACGCTTAATTTCGTTAGCCTTTGCCATATAAAATAACCTGCAATAAAGAGTTTTTGGGAAGTTGCGACAAGTTACTCGCGCCGATGATTTCAGGCAAGCAGATCAAGCAAAAACAGTGGCGGAAAAGGGGGACGGCGAGCGCCATCCCCTGCGGTATTACTTGAAGACCGGCAACAGACCGAGCAATGCCAGTATGTGTGCGACGGCGTTGACCACCCCGAACAGAATGATAAACAGGATCATCCCCCGGCCGCCGGGAGCGCGATATTGCGCCTGGGCAAAGCGGCGACGGCTGGCGCGTGCCATCATGGCCGGTACGATCACCGCCCAAATGGTGGCCGCCAGCCCGGCGAAGCCGATGGCGTAGAGGAAGCCGTTCGGGAACAGCAGGGCGGCTATGGTCGGTGGCGCGAAGGTCACCAACGCGGTTTTACTGCGCCCGGCGGTGTCATCGCTGAATTTGAAGAAGTCCGCCAGATAATCGAACAGGCCCAGCGAGACCCCAAGGAACGAACTGGCCAGAGCCATATAAGAGAAGGCGCTCAGCAGTTGGCCCACGGTCTGGCTGCTGGAGACGTTGCCCATCTGTTTCAGCAGGCTGCCGATATTGCCGCCTTCAGCAATCACCTGCCGGAAGGCGTCGCGGGCGATGTTGCCCTGGATCACATACTGCCACAGGATATAGATCGCCAGCGCCAGCAGCGTGCCATACACCAGGCTACGCACCACGGCACCGCTATCCTTGTGATAATACTTCACCAGTCCCGGCACATTGCCGTGATAGCCGAACGAGGTCAACAGATAAGGCAGCGCCGCCAGGGCGTAAGGCAGATAGCTGGCCTGGCTGTCGTCGCGGTTGAACAAGACGGCCGGTTGCACATGAGTGAACATATCGCCCACCGACATCACAAAGGTGATCACCATACCGCCGATCAGAATGGTGCTCAGGCGATCGACCGCGCGGGTGGACAACCAGACGATAAACGCCACCACGATGGCAAACACCAGCCCGGCGGTGGTCTGCCCGACGCCAACAATCCCTTCCAGCGTGTGGGCGATAATTGAGCCACCGGCGGAAATATAGGCATAAGTCAGGATGTACAACACAAAGGCGATGGAAATGCCGTTAATGGCGTTCCAGCTTTTACCCAGCAGATCCTTGACGATGGTGTTGAAGCTGGCACCGCTCGGGTAGTGCAACGCGGCTTCGAGGATCATCAGGCCAGAGATCAGCATGCAGGCCCAGGTATAAATCAGCAGCGCGACAGAGCCGCTGAACCACACGCCAGAAGTTACAATAGGAATGGAGAACATGCCGGCGCCGACGGCGGTGCCTGCAATGATCATCGCGCCGCCAAGGACCGAAGGGCGGGAAAGCTTCTGGATGGTGTCCGCGGACATTTTTGCTCCTGAATGGTCTTACTGACCGTGAGTTCTTTTGTACTAGCTCAATGGTACATGTGCGGTCGGCGCATGTAAAGCCGTGAATATGCTTGTTTCATGCATTAATCGGTGCGGTAAGGGCGATTTGAAGCCTGTGTTTGCCCGGCATGAGTGCAACCCATTTGCGGTTAAAACGGGGCGATGTAAAGATTGAGCGGCAAACCCGGATTCTGCTGGCGGTGGATGAGCGCTACTGATATTGTCGCGCTTCAATTCTGCCAGCCCACCGAGAGACTCGCTGATGGACTGCCGTGCCGACTGTGGCGCCTGTTGTATTGCGCCTTCAATATCCAGCCCGATCCCCGGCATGCCCAACGGCAAGCCCGCCAATACCCGCTGCATACATCTCAGCGAGCAACTGCGTTGCGGCCTGTTTCACTCGCCGCTGCGGCCCAAAGTTTGTGGCAGCCTGCAGGCCAGCCGCGAGATGTGCCACGATCACCGTGACCAGGCGCTAATCTATTTGGCCAAGCTGGAAGCGGATACCGCGCCTTAAGCGTCTTTCAGTTTCCACAGGCACAGCACTGCGCCGACAACCATCGCCAGCGCGGAATAAAATACCGCGTGATAATTCCAGACCTCCGCTACCACGCCGGCAATGGAACCGGCGAAAATCCAGCCCACGCGAGTGGTGTTGGTAAACAGGGTGGTTGCGGCGCCAGCCTGCCCAGGCATCAAATCCTGAAAATAGAGCATGCCGATCCCCGCCAGTACGCCGATAAACGCCGCGTTAAGCAGTTGCAGGGTGATCAGTTGCCAGGTGCCGGTAATAAACAATAGGCCAACATAAAACAGCAGGCCCGCCGCTACCGCACAGCGCATTAAGAAGCGTTTGCCGAAGCGTTTGGCCACCATGCCGGCAATCAGCATGGTTGGTATCTCCAGCCCGGCGGCCGTGCCCATCAACACCCCAGCCAGCCTTTCCGGCAACTGCAGCTCATGCACCATATACAGCGGCATATTGATCAGATACATGCTGTTGGCGGTCCACATAAAGGTGCAGGCCATAAACAGCAGCAGCGTATCGCGACGGTTTTGTCGCGGGGCCTCCAGCGTGGTGCTGGTGGCTACCGGCGTTTTGCGCATCGAGGGCAGCATTTTCCATACCAGCACGCCACACAGGATGAACGCCGCTGCGGCGGCCAGATACATCACTTTAAAACCGAAGCCCAGGGCCAGTGCAAAGGCGATCGGTGGCCCAATCACCCAGGCGAGGGAAACCTGCGCCCGCAGGATCGAACTGAACATCACGGCTTCGCGACCGGTGCGATCGGCGTGTTCGCGCGCCAGGGCAAACATCTGTGGGTTAGCGGTAGAGCCGAAACTGGTCAACATCACGCCGACCGCCAGCAACAGGTAATAGTTGCGGTTCCAGGCGAACAGCACGCAGCCTAGCGCACCCAGCATGCAGCAGAGGAAAATCAGCGTCTTACGGTCACCTTTTTGATCCGAGCGGCGGGCGAGAAACTGGCTGACCAAAATGCCAATTACCGCGCTGCCGGTGAAAAACAGCCCAACCATCGAAGGGCGCACCTTCACTTCCGTCGCCAGGAACAGGCTCAACGTCGGGGTCTGTAGCGCCCCGGCAATACCGGTGAGGAACGCCACCACTAAAAAGGCCAGTGAAGTGAGGTCGGGCGAGCGTCGCGTTGCCGCAGTTGATGTAGACATAGAGGTCAGCAAATAGCCGTCAATGAGGGATCCGGCGCATAATACGCCCATTTATTTGTAAAAAAAAGAAATGAACCGAAACCGGTTTCATCCCGTTTAATAGTAAAAGTTTTTTCCGTTATAAGGACATAAAAAAGGGCGATGTCACCATCGCCCCAGATATTACGCTATGAAAGGTTACGCGCCGGCCGGCACGTCGTGCGCGGTGTTTTTCAGCACTTCACCCTGATACTTCTCGATCTGCAACTGAGCCATCTGCCCACAGTTACCCTGCGCAAGACTGGAGGAGCCGACGTCGAAGGTCAGGCAGTTGACGTTGCCGTTTTTGCACAGCGAGCCCGGCTGTGAAGGATCGGCCGGATCGAACCAGGCCCCTTCGCTGATCCGGACCACGCCAGGACGCACGTCTTCACTGACCACCGCACCGACCAGGATCTGGCCGCGATCGTTAAAGGCGCGCACCAGGTCACCGCTGGCGATGCCGCGTGACTTGGCGTCCTGCGGATGGATCACAATCGCTTCCCGGTCTGCTACCGCGTACTTTTTACGTAGCGGCGTATTGTCGAGCTGCGAGTGCAGACGGTTGATCGGGTGCGCGGTGTTCAGCGACAGCGGATACTTCACTGCTTCCGGCCCACGATACCATTCATGCGGCGGCATCCAGGTCGGGATGCCCGGGCAATCCTGATACTTCATTTTGGCAATGGCGTCGGAGTAGATCTCAATTTTACCGGATGGCGTCCCCAACGGATTGAGCAGCGGGTTTTCGCGATAGTCGGCGAAACGTACCCATTGGGTATTGGCTTCTGGCACCGGGAAACGCACATAGTTATTGGATGCCCAGAACATGTCGAACGGCGGCAGGGCTACTCGGGCGGCGCGCGCCTGGGTTTTCATGTCGTCGTACATGCCTTTGAGCCACTGAGTCTCATCTTTGCCTTCGGTAAAGGCATCCTGCACACCCAGCTTGGCCGCCATGGCCGCGAAGATATCGAAATCGCTGCGCGACTCATGCTGCGGCTCCACGCACTGATGCATCGGGAACACATACAGTTGCGAGTAGTCGCCGCCCATTTCCAGATCGTTACGTTCATAACTGGTGGTGGCCGGCAGCACGATATCGGCGTGTTTGGCGGTGGCGGTCCAGTATGGTTCGTTCACCACGATGGTGTCCGGCCGTTGCCAGGCCTTGACCAGATTGTTGGTGTCCTGATGCTGGTGGAAGGTGTTGCCACCGGCCACATACACCATTTTCACCTCGGGGTAGGTGACCTGTGTACCGTTGAAATTAATGGTCTTGCCCGGGTTGGTCAGGCATTCGGCGATGCGTGCCACCGGGATCGGTGCCGGTGAGTTTTTCGGTGCGTTCCCGGCTGAAATACCGGAAATGATGCCGCCTTTCGCCGTCGGGCTGCCGCCGGAAGAGTAGTGATAGCTGAAGCCGAAGCCCCCGCCCGGCAGGCCAATTTGGCCGAGCATCGCCGCCACGGTGACCAACAGCCAGTGCTGCTGTTCGCCATGATGCTGACGTTGAATGCCCCAACCGCCCATGATCATGGTGCGATTTTTTGCCATGTCGCGTGCCAGTTGGCGCAATACGTCGGCATCGACGCCGCAAACATCGGCGGCCCATTCGGCGGTTTTCGGCGTGCCATCGGTTTCGCCCAGCAGATAAGCCTGGAACTTGTCGAAGCCGGCGGTGTAGGTTTTCAGGAAGTCCGGGTTATGCAACTTCTCGGTTAACAGCGTGTGGGCGATACCGATCAACATGGCGCCATCGGTATAAGGGCGTGGGGCGATCCACTGCGCATCGATAAATTTTGCGCTGTCGTTATGCACCGGGTCGATGCTGATCACGCGGGTGCCTTTCTTCTTCAGCGCCTCAAAGCCGGTTTGGCCGTAGTGGTCCGGCACGTTCCAACTGTTTTTCAGTGTGATCATCGGGTTACAGCCCCACAACACCACCAGTTGGCTGTTTTCGATCACGTTCGGCCAGGCGGTTTGCTGTTCGTAAACCTCCATGGAGCCGACTACGTGTGACATGATCACCTGTGCGGCACCGGTGGAATAGTCACCGGCATAACCGAGGAAGCCACCGGTCAGGTTCATCAGGCGTTGCAGCAGCGTGCGGCTGTTGTGCAGCATGCCGACGCTCTTCCAGCCATAGGAACCGGCATAGATTGACTGCGGACCGTGATCTTTTTGCAGACGGGTGATCTCGCCGCAAACCAGTTCAATCGCCTTGTCCCAGCTTACGCGCACCCATTCGTCGCGGCCGCGCAATTCGGTACGGCTGCCGGGGCCGCCTTCCAGCCAGCTTTTACGCACCATCGGATATTTGATGCGGTTTTCGGCATGCACCTGATAGGGCGCCATGGTGATCAGTTCGTTCGGGTAAGGATCGTCTTTAACCGGTTGCACGCTGACCATTTTGCCGTCCTGCACTATGGCTTCGAAAGCGCCCCAGTGTGCGCTGGTCAGAATGCCTTTTTGCGCCTGACGCAGCACCACAAATTGCGGCAGTGCCTGGCTGATGGCCTGCGCCAACGCTGACTTGGGCCACAGGCCCGCCAGCAATGGGGCAGCGGCCAGTGCGGTGGCGCCGGTCAGGAAGCGGCGGCGGCTCATTTTTAACGCTTGTTGTTGATATTTGCTCATTTCGCTTCTCCCTTAAAGCTTGGCTGGTGCGGCTGGCTGCATGTCACTGGCGTGTTTCTGCACGTATTGTGTCAGAACGCGCAGTTGTTCCTGCGTCAGCGAGGTGCGTGGAGCCATGCCTTTAATTACGCCGATCCACTGGTTGGCGTTGAAGCGATCTAGGGCGGTCAGGCCGTGACAGCCGGTGCAGTTGGCCGACATCATATCCGCGGTGTAGCGCCAGATTTTTTGCTGATCGTCGATCAGTTGCTTACGCGGCAGCCAGACCTGCAGAGAAACCTGATGCCACACCAGGCCGGTTTCGGCATCGGTCATGGTGGTGCCGGTTTTCAGCAGTTTGCGAGCGTCTTCACCCAGCAGCACGCTGAGGATACGCTTGCCCTGTGCGGCGTAGAACACTTCACTGACGCCGTCCTGCTGCCAGCCGGTGACGTTGGCCAGCACCTTGTCGCCTTCCTGTTTCACCACCTGAACCTCGGTAGATGGCATCAGGTTGCCGGCGTTGTGGCTGTCGTCCGGTTTCAGGAAGAAAGGCTCGGTGGCAATGGTGTACAGCGTGGTGGCAGTCGGTGAGGTTTCAGCTGCGGCCTTCGCCAGTTCGGCGGCACCGGCCTGGGCAGCACCGCTCATGTCCGGCAGAATGTGCGCCACCCCTTTATGGCAATCGATACAGGTTTCACCCTGTTTGATAGCCACCGGATGCTGAATACGCGCTTCAGGCCGTTGAGCGGTGATATCCATGGCGTCAAAGCTGTGGCATGAACGGCAGGTGGCTGAATCGCTTTCTTTCAGCGTTTTCCATACCGACTGGGCCATCGCCAGCTTATGCGCCTCATATTTTTCTGGCGTATCGATAGTGCCCACCATCTCGCCATAAATATCTTTTACCGCGCGGATCTTGGTCCACAGGTAATCAAGCGGTTCGTGTGGGACGTGGCAGTCGGCGCATTCAGCGCGGATCCCCTTGGTATTCTGGAAATGGACGCTGCCCTGATACTCGGCCAGCGGTTGTTGCATGGTATGACAGGACACGCAGAAAGCGGTGTCGCTGGTTTTGTGGAATACGGTGGCGGTACCCGCTAATAATGCTGCCCCGAGGATAATCCCCAACAGCAAAAGCCACAGCCATCCCCAGCGGTGCTTTTTGATCAAGCCAGTGAATTTATTGGTCATATTGAACCCGCTTATAATTATGAAATACCAAGGAAAACCTTGCCAAAAAAATTGCCGGCCGAGTGCCGACATACCTGAGGAAGTATAGGTAACATTAGCAATGACATCTAATACTATAGGGTTATTTTTAGCAGGAAAATGCTCATTTGAGGGATTTTACAGCGTTATATTCTGGATTATATAACGCATTTTTTATGTGTCTTTATCAGCCCATGACTTAGATCACGGACAGGTAGGAAAAATACTGAACGAAAAGGGCTATTTCGTCGGCTGGTAGGTCTGGCCGGTTTGCCAGAGATGAATGGCGTTACGGCTGGCTTCGAAGTGCGGTTCCGGCAACTGATTCGGTGAGCACCAACGCCATTCTGCACATTTTTCCGGCTCTTTGAGTTCGGGGGTACCGCCGGGATGTTGCGTCAGCAAGCATATGGATACCGTATGCTTCCCCTCGGCACGCCAGGTTTGCAGATTATTGCTGATACCGATAAAACTCGGTGGGGCGATCATCAGCCCGGTTTCTTCGGCGATTTCACGCTGAGCGCACTGTTCAAAGGTTTCACCGGCATCCAGATGCCCGCCGGGAATCGACCAGAAAGGAGCGTGCTGACCGCAGCGTTTACCCAGCAATATTTCCCCTTGTGCATTTACGATGATTACCCCTACGCCCGCCACTACAGTCATGCTGTTCTCCGTCAGCCAAGTTTCAGCACAGTATGTCATTTTAGTGCCGCAACGGATAACCCTTCGGGAAAAGTGTGCGTAAGGTCAAAAATCTATCACATCAATTTTGAGAAAACTTGCTTTCAGCCGGTACAGCTCACACACTCCTTGAAACGTTTCAGCGTTATGGGCGCGATGATTCCGTGCCGATAACGCTCCTTTTTCCCAATGAAGCTGAAACGATTCAATTCAGCAGGAGAGGAGAATCATGTTCCAGTTGTCACCGCAAGATATTCACCTGGGCGCGGCTGCCGGCAGCAAGCAGGAAGCCATCCAACAGGTTGCCGCCGCACTGACCGAAGCTGGCTGCGTCAGCGCCGCTTACGTGGACGGCATGTTGCAGCGCGAGCTGCAAACTTCCACTTACCTGGGTAACGGCATTGCCATCCCGCATGGCACCACCGACACCCGCGATCTGGTGCTGAACACCGGCGTGCAGGTATTTCAGTTCCCGCAGGGCATTGAGTGGGGCGAAGGCCAAACCGCCTTTGTGGTTATCGGTATCGCCGCCCGTTCCGACGAACACCTGGCGCTGTTACGCCAGCTGACCCACGTGCTGAGCGACGACAGCGTAGCCGAACAGTTGGCGAAAACCACCTCGGCAGAAGAGCTGCGCAGCCTGCTGATGGGCGAAAAGCTGACGGCAGAGTTCAAATTTGACGCTTCTCTGATCGCGCTCGATGTGGCCGCCGACAGCCTGATGACGTTGCAGGCGCTGAATGCCGGTCGTTTGCAGAAAATCGGCGCGGTCAACGCCCAGTTTGTCAGCGATGTCATTACCCGCAAGCCACTGAATCTGGGGCAGGGCATTTGGCTGAGCGACAGTACCGAAGGCAATCTGACCAGTGCGGCCACCCTGAGCCGTCCAGTACAGGCGTTTGACGAAGACGGCGAGAAAGTCGCCCTGCTGCTGACGTTGTCGGTGGCTGATCAGCAACCGCTGGCGGTGCTGAACTACCTGAGTGACCTGCTGCTGGCAAATAAAGCTGAACGCTTGCTGAACGCCGATGCCGTTACCGTGCTGGCCTTGTTGACCAGTGAAGTCGAAGAAGAAAACACCACCCTGAGTGCCGAGTACGTCATTCGCAACGAACACGGCCTGCATGCCCGCCCGGGTACGGCGCTGGTCAACGTAATCAAGAAGTTCGACTGCGAAATTACCGTCACCAATCTGGATGGCAGTGGCAAACCGGCCAACGGACGCAGCCTGATGAAGGTCGTGGCGTTGGGCGTGAAGAAAGGACATCACCTGCGCTTTACCGCCAAGGGTGAAGATGCTGAAACGGCGCTGAAGGCGATCGGTGAGGCCATTAACGAAGGACTGGGCGAGGGCGCAGCATGAGCAGAAGAGTAGCAACAATTACCCTGAATCCGGCTTACGATCTGGTGGGCTTCTGCCCGGAGATCGAGCGCGGTGAAGTTAATCTGGTCAAAACCGCCGGTCTGCACGCCGCCGGAAAAGGCATTAACGTCGCCAAGGTGCTGAAAGATTTGGGCATTGATGTGACGGTGGGCGGTTTCCTGGGCAAGGATAATCAGGATGGCTTCCAGCTGCTGTTCAGCGATCTGGGCATTGCCAACCGCTTCCAGGTGGTACCGGGCCGCACCCGCATTAACGTCAAGCTGACGGAAAAAGACGGTGAAGTGACAGATTTCAACTTCTCCGGCTTTGAGGTGAGCGGTCAGGATTGGGAACGTTTCGTGACCGACTCCCTGAGCTGGCTCGGCCAGTTCGATATGGTGGCCGTGAGCGGCAGTCTGCCGGCCGGGGTTGATCCCGATGCCTTTACCGACTGGATGGTCCGTCTGCGCGCTCAGTGTCCGTGCATCATTTTCGACAGCAGCCGTGAAGCCCTGGTTGCCGGCTTGAAAGCCGCGCCATGGTTGGTGAAACCCAACCGTCGCGAGCTGGAAATCTGGGCCGGTCGTCCATTGCCCCAGTTGGCTGACGTGGTTGAGGCCGCCCATGCGCTACGCGATCAGGGTATTGCTCACGTGGTGATTTCCCTCGGTGCCGAAGGGGCGCTGTGGGTTAATGCTTCCGGCGCCTGGATAGCCAAGCCACCGGCCTGTGAAGTGGTCAGTACCGTCGGTGCCGGCGACTCGATGGTCGGCGGCCTGATTTATGGCCTGCTGATGCGCGAATCCAGTGAACATACTTTGCGTTTGGCTACCGCCGTAGCTGCGCTGGCCGTCAGCCAGAGCAACGTTGGCGTGACCGACCGTCCACAGTTGGCCGCGATGATGGCGCGCGTCGACCTGAAACCTTTTAATCAATAGCGGGAGGCAGAATGAAAACACTGCTGATGATAGACAGTTCGCTGGGGCAGGCGCGTGGTCACCTGGCGAAACGCATGCTCGGCGCTGCTGCGGCGAAAGCCGGCCTGACGCTGGTAGAGTCCCCGGATGAGGCTGAACTGGTGGTAGTGGCGGGGCAATCTGCGCCTGCTGACGCCCAGCTGAACGGCAAGCGGGTTTATGTGGGCGATGTGGAACACGCGGTGCGTGAACCTGAAGCCTTCCTGACGCAGGCTATCGCCGAGGCACAAACCTGGCAGGCACCTGCGGCGGCAACGGTCGCGGCGGTTAAAGCCGCCGGTCAAAAACGCATTGTGGCGATCACCGCTTGCCCAACCGGTGTGGCGCACACCTTTATGGCGGCAGAGGCGATTGAGAGCGAAGCCAAAAAACGCGGCTGGTGGGTAAAGGTTGAAACTCGCGGGTCCGTCGGTGCCGGTAATGCCATTACGCCTGAAGAAGTAGCGGCGGCGGATCTGGTGATCGTGGCGGCCGACATCGAAGTGGATCTGGAGAAATTTGCCGGCAAGCCGATGTATCGCACCTCTACCGGATTGGCGCTGAAGAAAACTGCGCAGGAACTGGACAAGGCGCAGGCCGAAGCCGAGATTTACCAGCCGCAAAAAAGCGGTGCTCCGGCCGCAGGCGGCAAGAAAAAAGAGAGTGCCGGGCCTTATCGTCACCTGTTGACCGGTGTGTCTTATATGCTGCCGATGGTAGTGGCGGGCGGCCTGTGTATTGCACTGTCATTCGTATTCGGTATCAAGGCGTTTGAAGTCAAAGGCACGCTGGCGGCTGCGCTGATGCAGATCGGTGGGGGTTCAGCCTTTGCATTGATGGTGCCGGTACTGGCTGGTTTTATCGCGTTCTCTATTGCTGACCGTCCTGGTCTGACGCCAGGGCTGATCGGCGGCATGCTGGCCGTGAGCACCGGAGCCGGTTTCCTCGGCGGTATCATTGCCGGTTTCCTGGCCGGTTATGTCGCCAAATTTATCAGCACCAAACTGCGTTTGCCGCAGAGTATGGAAGCGCTGAAACCGATCCTGATTATTCCGCTGGTTGCCAGCCTGATCGTTGGTCTGATCATGATCTTCATCGTCGGTACGCCGGTGGCGAAAATCATGGAAGGTTTGACCCACTGGCTGCAGTCGCTGGGTACCGCGAATGCGGTGCTGTTGGGCGCGATACTCGGTGCCATGATGTGTACCGATATGGGCGGCCCGGTCAACAAGGCGGCCTATGCCTTTGGCGTGGCGTTGCTGAGTTCTTCGGTGTATGCACCGATGGCGGCGATTATGGCTGCCGGTATGGTGCCACCGCTGGCGATGGGGTTGGCAACGCTGCTGGCGCGTCGCAAGTTCGACAAGTCACAACAGGAAGGCGGGAAAGCGGCGCTGGTGTTGGGCCTGTGCTTTATCTCCGAAGGGGCGATCCCGTTTGCCGCCCGTGACCCGATGCGCGTGCTGCCATGCTGCATCGCGGGTGGCGCGCTGACCGGTGCGCTGTCCATGGCGTTTGGTGCCAAACTGATGGCGCCGCACGGCGGGCTGTTCGTGCTGCTGATCCCTGGCGCTATCACCCCGGTACTGCTGTATCTGGTGGCGATTATCGCCGGTACGCTATTGGCGGGCGTGTCTTATGCGCTGCTGAAACGTGCTGACGTCCCGGCGGCCAGCGTGGCTTAACGCTAACGCCGGCAATAAAAAACCATTTCAAGGGACCCATTGGGTCCCTTGTTCATTTCTGCATCTTTAGATTGTGATAATAGCTTCGTGTGACTACAATGTGACTACAAGCCCGAGGGGGGATTATGGAAACTTATGTACGTGCACGCATCGACACTGACCTTAAAGATGCCGCTACCGCTGTTTTGAAAGATTGCGGTCTTACTGTCAGTGCTGCTTTCAGAATCTTTCTGAGTGAAGTCGTTGCAACCAAGGCGATGCCGATAGAAATCAAGGCCCATACGCCTAACGCACGCCTTCGTGCGGCCATTGAAGAAGCTGATGCTTTAGCGGCAGGGAAGCCGGAGCACTTTAACAGTGTTGAATCCATGATGGAGAGCTTGAAAGTTGGTAAAAAAACCACTATCGAAAGCCAAGACCAAGGCAAAAGCAGCAAGGGCGGTGCGTCCACCGGGGATTAAGCCTCGAAAACTGGACTACACATCTGGTTTTTACAAGGATTGGACGCGCTACGATAAAGCCGGACGCCACGACATGTCGATCATTCAAACCGTCAGTGCTCTCTTGGTCGCGCGGCAAGTGATACCAGCACAATACCTTGATCATGCTTTGACGGGAGAATGGTCTGATAACAGAGAAATGCACCTGGGAGGTGATTTTCTGCTGATCTACAAAATTTACGAGGAAAAGAATCTTGTCATGCTGGTAGCCTTGGGCACACATGCTGAATTATTCAATTGAATTCCCTCGTTAGCAGGTGGCCATTGAGTCACTCCCACCCAGTCAGCCTGAGGCTCACCGGGTAGGAAGTCACTGGCAATTACTGCTGGGCTTTCAGCCAGGCGATCTCTTCCGCCCAGATATCCGGGTTCACCGTTTCCAGGATCAGCGGGATATTGTCGAAGCGCGAGTCGCTCATGATGTAGCTGAACACCGTTTTACCGATGTTCCCCTCACCCAGGCTGTGGTGGCGATCGACGCGGCTGCCGAACTCGCTCTTGGCGTCGTTCAGGTGCATACCGCGCAAATAGTTAAAGCCTACTACCTCACCGAGTTCCTTAAAGGTCTGTTCGCAGGTTTCCTCGGTACGCAGATCGTAACCGGCGGCAAAGGCGTGACAGGTGTCGATGCAAACGCCGACGCGGCTTTTGTCTTCCACGCCGTCGATGATCGCTGCCAAATGTTCAAATTTAAATCCCAGATTACTGCCCTGACCGGCGGTATTTTCGATCACTGCCGTCACACCGCTGGTTTTATCCAGCACCAGATTGATGGATTCAGCGATGCGTGCCAGGCATTTGTCTTCGTCAATTTGCATCAGATGGCTGCCAGGGTGGAAGTTCAGCAGCGTCAGCCCCAGCTGTTCGCAACGTTGCATTTCATCAAGAAAGGCTTCGCGGGATTTTTCCAATGCCTCGGTCACCGGGTGGCCGAGATTAATCAGGTAGCTGTCGTGCGGCAGGATCTGACCTGGGCCGTAACCGTACTGCGCGCAGGCACTCTTGAATTTATCAATCACATCGGCAGGCAGCGGGGCGGCCTTCCATTGACGCTGATTTTTAGTGAACAGGGCGAATGCGGTCGCCTCTAATTCGTGCGCGCGGATAACCGCTTGATCCACGCCGCCTGACGCGCTGACATGTGCACCGACAAACTTCATTTTCATTCTCCTGTGTAATCGGCGTCATTATGGCATTGATAGCGGAAGGATTGAATGGCTGAAAAAACTAAGGCCCGCGATGGCGGGCCTTAGGTCGTGGGATAGCTGCGGGGCGAATCAGAGGAAGTATTGCACCAACAGGTTAATCGCAGTACCGCCGACAATCAGCCAGATGAATAGCAGGGTGGCCAGCAGAATAGGTTTTACCCCCGCCTGGCGCACTGCGCTGATGTGGGTAGTCAACCCCAGTGCCGCCATGGCCATCGCCAGCATCCAGGTATCGGCTGTAATCAGGTGTTTTACCAGCGTAGCCGGGATCAGGTTGAAAGAGTTCAGCCCGGCGACGGCGATAAACAACACGGCAAACCAGGGAATGGTGATGGCAGATTTTTCTGCTTTCTCACCGCCGTCGCCAGTGCTACGGCTGCGGCTGATAAACCCGGAGAGTACGACCAGGAAGGGCGCCAGCATCATTACGCGGATCATTTTGGAGATCACCGCAGCGTTTTCAGCATCTGGCCCGATGGCATGTCCGGCGGCGACGACCTGTGCCACTTCGTGGATAGTCGAACCGGTGAAGATACCGAAGCTTTCCTGGTTAAACGGCAGCCACTGGAATTGTTCGTTCAGATGGTACAGCCACGGATAGGCAAAGATCGCCAGCGTGCCGAACACCACCACGGTACTCACGGCGACCGCCACTTTATTGGCATCGGCTTTCAGTACCGGTTCGGTAGCCATTACCGCCGCCGCGCCGCAGATACTGCTGCCGGCACCGATCAGCATGGTGGTATGAGTGTCGAGGCCAAACACTTTTTTGCCCAACCAGCAGGCGAGCAGGAAAGTGGTGGTTAACGTCAATGCATTGATGATGATGCCGGTGAAGCCGACGTCGGCAATCTGCTGAAACGTCAGACGAAAGCCGTAAAGGATGATACCCAACCGCAGCAGGCGCTGTTTGGCGAACTGAACGCCGCTGTGAGAGCTCGGTTGTAACCAGGGATACAGCGTATTGCCGACCACAATACCGAGTAAAATCGCCAGCGTCAGCGCTCCCAGCCCCAATCCGGCCACCCACGGAATATCACCGACCCACACCGCCAACGCGGTGATAACACCGGTCAGTAGCAGACCTGGTACCAAGTGAGGTAAACCGAACAGGGGAAATTGCCGCGATGGAAAGTTATGAGTGGTATTAGTCGCCATAAGTCAGCCTTTTTAATCAAATTCTTGAGTACAGACTACGTTCTGGCAGCATAAAAGAGAAATTGATTATATGGTTATAACCTATCTGAATAAGTGGTTAATCAGCATGGGCGGCTTTCATGCTGATTTCTGCAAACGTGGTACCATTAATATTATTCACCCTGTGCGTTGCTGCCGGTCAGCAGCGCAGATTTTGCATTAATTTCAGTGACTTTTTTCGATGTCACCTTTGATTAAAACCGAGACGCTATGCATATCACCTTACGTCAATTGGAAGTGTTTACCGAAGTGCTTAAAAGCGGTTCGACCACCCAGGCTTCGGTAGTTCTGGCGTTATCACAATCGGCGGTCAGCGCAGCGCTGGCCGATCTGGAAGGGCAATTGGGCGTGCAGTTGTTCGATCGCGTGGGCAAGCGTCTGGTCATTAATGAACATGGCAGGTTGCTGTACCCGAAGGCGCTGGCGCTGCTGGAGCAGGCGGGGGAGATTGAACAGCTGTTCCGCCATGACGGCGGTGCCTTGCGCATTGGCGCCAGCAGCACCATCGGTAACTATATGCTGCCGGAGATGATCGCTCATTATCGGCATGACTTTCCCAATTCACCGTTGGAACTGAACGTCGGCAACAGCCAGGACGTGATCGGCGCGGTGGCGGACTTCCGGGTCGATCTGGGGCTGATTGAAGGCCCCTGCCATATGCCGGAACTGATCACCCAGCCGTGGCTGGAAGATGAGTTGGTGGTATTTTCCGCACCGGACAACCCGTTGGCCGGACAACCGCTGACCCTGGAGATGCTGGCTACGGCTCCCTGGATCCTGCGTGAGGGCGGCTCGGGTACGCGCGAGGTGCTACATCATCTGCTGCTGGCGCACTTGCCGCACTTCCAGCTGGTGATGGAGCTGGGCAATTCGGAAGCGATCAAACATGCGGTTCGCCACGGTATGGGGATCAGTTGCCTGTCGCGGCGGGTGATTGGCGAACAGTTGGCCAGCGGCGTTCTGGTAGAGCTGAATATCCCGTTGCCACCGTTGATGCGTACCCTTTATCTGATCCATCACCGGCAAAAACATATCTCCAACGCACTGCAGCGTTTTCTCGGTTACTGCGGGTTTCAGCCTCAATAACGTCTCCGAAACAAGAAACAAAGCATAAAAAGCTGCGCCTTGTCACATTAATGACAGTAAGTAAGGTATTCTGGCCTGTCGCTAATAATTAGCCCTGAATTATGAAGCTATCTTATATCAGTGCAATGTTACTAGTTCGCCGGCGGGTATTTGTTACAATCCGCCCTCATTTTTTTTGACCAGCAGATAGGGTAAGAATGGCTCAGCAGGATATAAAAACAACATCGGGGCAAGCAGCACCCGGATTGCGCCGCGAGCTGAAAGCTCGGCACTTAACCATGATTGCTATTGGTGGCTCTATCGGCACCGGTCTGTTTGTCGCCTCTGGCGCTACGGTTTCTCAGGCCGGTCCAGGCGGGGCACTGCTGTCTTACGCGCTGATCGGACTGATGGTTTACTTCCTGATGACCAGCCTGGGCGAATTGGCAGCCTTTATGCCGGTGTCCGGCTCTTTCTCCACTTACGGTGCCAAATACGTAGAAGAAGGCTTCGGCTTCGCGCTGGGCTGGAACTACTGGTACAACTGGGCGGTGACCATCGCCGTTGACCTGGTGGCTTCGCAGTTGGTGATGACCTATTGGTTCCCGGATACGCCAGGCTGGATCTGGAGCGCACTGTTCCTCTGCCTGATGTTCCTGTTGAACTACATTTCGGTTAAAGGCTTCGGTGAAGCGGAATACTGGTTCTCGCTGATCAAAGTGACCACCGTCATTATCTTTATCGGTATCGGTGTGCTGATGATCTTCGGCATCCTCAAAGGAGGGGAGCACGCAGGCTGGCAGAACTGGACCATAGGCGACGCGCCGTTTGCCGGAGGGTTCTCGGCGATGATAGGCGTGGCGATGATAGTCGGCTTCTCGTTCCAGGGTACCGAGCTTATCGGCATCGCGGCCGGTGAGTCGGAAAACCCGGGTAAAAACATCCCACGCGCGGTGCGTCAGGTGTTCTGGCGTATCCTGCTGTTCTATATCTTTGCCATCCTGATTATAAGCCTGATCATTCCGTATACCGATCCGAGCCTGCTGCGTAACGATGTGAAAGACATCAGCGTCAGCCCGTTCACGCTGGTCTTCCAGCACGCCGGTCTGCTGTCGGCGGCGGCGGTGATGAATGCGGTGATCCTGACAGCGGTGCTGTCCGCCGGTAACTCAGGGATGTACGCGTCTACCCGTATGCTGTTTACTCTGGCATCGGAAGGTAAAGCGCCGCGTATCTTCGCCAAACTGTCGAAGGGTGGGGTGCCACGCAACGCGCTGTACGCCACTACCGTGGTGGCGGGTCTGTGCTTCCTGAGCTCGATGTTCGGCAACCAGTCGGTTTATCTGTGGCTGCTGAACACCTCGGGGATGACCGGCTTTATCGCCTGGTTGGGGATTGCCATCAGTCATTACCGTTTCCGTCGCGGTTATATGATCCAGGGGCGCGATCTGAACGATTTACCTTACCGTTCCGGTTTCTTCCCGCTGGGCCCGATCTTTGCCTTTGTCCTGTGTCTGATTATTACGCTGGGGCAGAACTATCAGGCGTTCCTGCAAGACCGCATCGACTGGTACGGCGTGACCGCTACTTATATCGGTCTTCCGCTGTTCCTGATTATCTGGTTCGGCTACAAGCTGACGCGCGGCACCCGTGTCGTGAAGTACAGCGAAATGGAATTCCCGAAAATGGACGTGAAGTAATCCCTGTCTATAGCCGTTAAATTTCAAGCTGCAGCTGACCCTTTGGCTGCAGCTTGAAACGTCGTATTAGTCCTTCCCTTTTATCCCCAGCGCTTGCTGCGCCGCCGTCATCAGGCTTTCAACCGTTTTATAATCCTGAGTTAACGCCAGTACTCCGCTATTGAGCCGCAATGTCACTTCACCGAATGCGCCAAAGTCGTAAGGCACCTCCAACGGTGGGACGATACGCGCCAAAAATTCGCCTTCGGAACCGTAAGGCAGGCCGTGCACCAGGATCAGAAACTGACCACCAGTATAGCGGCAGACAAAATCGCTCGGGCGCACCAGCATTTTCAGGCGTTCGCCGATGGTACGTAACACGTCATCGCCGATCAGCACCCCGTGGCTCTGGTACAGCGCCGCCAGTGGCGTAAATTCAATAATAAACAGGTGTGACAGGGGATGCTGCGTCGGGGAAGGGCGGCAAATATCCTGCATAACTGCTTCCCCGCCCGCGCGGTTAAGAAAGCCGGTTAAATGGTCTTGATGAGCCGCTTGTTGTTTTTCTGCGGTTAAAGTGACCTGTTGCGCCACCTGTTGATGGTAAAACGCGATCAGTCCATAAGCCAGCAGCAGCCACAGCGGGATGATGTCTGCCAGTAAAAACAGATTTTGCACGCGTGACAACGGCGCGGCCAGCAGGTAGGGCAGCGTCAGCAGCATTACTTCCAGCAGGGCAAAGCGCGGAGCGGCAGCATGCCGCTGCATCAGCCAGAAAGCCAGCGCGGCAATCAACAGGCCGGCGGACAGGATCAGTAGCATACGGCCTGAAAGCATCGCCAGCAGAGCAGTTGCGCCCACCAGTGAACACCACAGCAGTACCGTCACCAGCATGGCTGTTGGCTTGTGAGGGCGAGTGGCGCGCGCCAGCCACCCGCGCCCGGCAGTCAGTAATGCCAGCAACGCCAGTAGTGCGGCAGCGATCGCCATGTTGCTCAGCCAGCCATACGCCAGCAGCAGCAGCGCCACCCCGGCGGCATTCAGCCAGGGAGTGGCGGGGGACGGCACCAGAGTAAGCCGCATTTGGCGTTGAAACTGGGCGTCATCAGCTTGCTGTGGACTTTGTACCAGCCAATGCAGTAGCGCAGGTTTTTTAGGCGTTAACATTGGGGAGCGACTTCGCATTGCGGCCTCTTTAGTAAAGGCCCGCTAACGGGCCCTGAATATCTGGCTCGGGGTGCTTGGCACGCCTTTTGCCGGTCTGGCTTTGGATTCTATGTGGTTTTGTTGCAATTTGTCATAGTCGGGCGCGGGGCGGCCAAACTTTCGGAATTATTAACCCTGTACACCATCGGAAGCTTGTCGGACCTGTGTGGTTAATAGCCTTATAAAATAAAGCGTTACATATTAACATGGCAGGTAATAGCTATTGGTATGATTGATAAGTATTATCGTTTGCTTTATTGTTATCGGCTGCTTAATCAGCTTCAGGCGGCCGTCTGGCACACCGCTATGGTCATCGTCGTAACAGGTATCCGAAATAATGAGCGTATCCACCGATCCTCTGTCTGACGCCAAGGGGCAACCCGACGTCAACGTTATGGGGCGTTATCACCATATTCTCCGCCACCGTTTATTGATGATGGGGGTGTTGGCATTGGCGATTTTGGGTTCGCTGCTGCTGGATTTTACCCTGGGGCCATCCGGACTTTCGCTGTCCACCCTGTGGCAAACCTTGATTGACCCTGCGGTGGCAGATGCCGGTACGCGAGTGATTGTCTGGGATATCCGTCTGCCTTACGCCTTGATGGCCGTGGTGGTGGGTTTTGCGCTTGGACTGGCCGGGGCAGAAATGCAGACCATCCTGAATAACCCGCTTGCCAGTCCCTTTACCCTCGGCGTTTCTTCTGCCGCCGCTTTCGGCGCGGCACTGGCCATTGTGCTGGGGATTGGCGTACCGGGCATTCCTGACCAGTGGTTTATTTCCGCCAATGCATTTATTTTCGCCTTGTTTGCCGCGCTGATGCTGGACGGCATTACACGCTGGACCAGGGTTGCCACCTCTGGGGTGGTGCTGTTCGGGATTGCGCTGGTGTTCACCTTTAACGCGCTGGTTTCCATGATGCAGTTTATTGCCAGCGAAGACACGCTGCAGGGGCTGGTGTTCTGGACCATGGGTAGCCTGGCCCGCGCCTCCTGGGACAAACTGGGTATCCTGCTCGGCGTGTTTGCCGTGCTGCTGCCGTTGTCGATGATGAGCTCGTGGAAGTTGACCGCGCTGCGTCTGGGTGAAGATCGGGCGGTGAGCTTCGGCATCGACGTGCGCCGCCTGCGCCTGACCACCTTGCTGCGTATCAGTATTCTTTCCGCATTGGCGGTGGCATTTGTTGGCCCTATTGGTTTTATTGGCCTGGTAGCGCCACATATTGCCCGCATGATTTTCGGTGAAGATCATCGTTTCTATCTGCCGGCCAGTGCGTTGATTGGCGCACTGGTGCTGTCGATGGCCTCGGTTGCCTCGAAAAACCTGATCCCGGGGATCATCATTCCGGTCGGCATCGTCACCTCGCTGGTGGGCGTGCCGTTTTTCCTGAGTATTATTCTGCGTCATCGGGGGAATGTATGAGTCAGGGATTACGAATCGAGCATTTCTCGGCCGGTTATCCGAAGCGTCAGGTGATAAGCGACTTGGCGGTGCCAATGTTGTCACGTGGCGAAATCACCGTGCTGCTGGGGCCGAACGGCAGCGGCAAGTCAACGCTGCTGCGCTCGCTGGCCGGGCTGAACCCGGCACAGGGGCAACTGTGGCTCGATGATATCGATCTGATGCAGATGCCTTTTGCCCGCCGGGCCGAGAAAGTGGTGTATTTGCCGCAATCGTTGCCAGCCGGAGTACATTTGCACGTGCTGGAGTCGATCATCGTGGCGCAACGCGCCTCGGGAGGGCGCAGCAACGCCGGTAGCGAGTCGGAGGTGATGGCATTGCTGGAGCAGCTTGGTATCGCACATTTGGCGCTCAGCTACCTCGACCAACTTTCCGGCGGCCAGAAACAGCTGGTTGGCCTGGCGCAATCGTTGATCCGTCAGCCTTCGCTGTTGTTGCTGGATGAACCTCTGAGCGCGCTCGATCTCAACTACCAGTTCCACGTGATGGATTTGGTGCGCAAAGAGACGCGTAAACGCAATATCATCACTGTGGTGGTGGTGCATGACATCAATATAGCCCTGCGCCATGGCGATCATGTGTTGATGTTGCAGGACGGTGAATTGATTGCCGACGGTGCGCCGGAAGAGGTGATCACGCCGCAGAGTCTGGCGCGGGTGTATGGTGTTCGCGGGCGCATTGAGCGTTGTTCGCAAGGGACACCACAGGTATTGATCGACGGCTTGGTGAACCAGCCGGTAGTTTGAATGGTTCCCTCTCCTTTGGGAGAGGGTTAGGGTGAGGGGATAGACACCAACGCGAAAGCCCCTCACCCCGGCGGGGCCTTTTTTATCGCATCAGAAGTTATAGGTCATGCCGACGGTGTAACGGCGGCCGTCGAGCGTGGTGTTGTAGTGGTCGTAATCCACGGTTTTGTCGAGGATGTTGTAAACCCCACCGGTAACCTGCAGGTTTTTATTGGCCTTATAGCTCACACCGGCATCGACAAAGGTGTAAGAAGGCGTGCTCTTAGCCATTGACGTCCGGCTTAAATAATCTGAAGTCTTGCTGCGGAAGTTCACGCGTGACCACAGGCTGACGTCGTGAGTGGCCTGCCAATCCAGCACGCTGTTAACCATATGTTTTGGCATCTGATTCAACGGTTTGCCCTGGAAATCCCCGCTTTTCTGTTCGGACGAGGTATAGGTGTAGTTGGTGGTCCACTCCCAGTCCTTGGTGATTTCCCAGCCAAAGGTGGCCTCTACGCCGCGCATATTGGCTTTATCAACGTTAGTGCGGTCACTGATAAAGTAATAAGGGGTGTCGCCGATCATGCATTGTGCGTCGCCATCACCGCTGTCACAGCGGCGGACTTCGGTGATCTTGTCTTTGAAATCGGTGTTGAACAGGGTGACGCCGGCATTCAGGCCTTGCTGGTTATCCCACATCACGCCGATCTCTTCGCTCAGGCTTTTCTCTGGCTGCAGATCCGGGTTACCGATAATGATGGAAGTACGCCCGCCACCGGTAATTTGTCCCCAGTTGGCAGAGGACTGGCGCAGGTCCGGCGAACGGTAGCCGGCGGAAACGCCGCCTTTCAGCGTAAATTGTTCGGTCAGGTGCCAGACGCCGTACATGCGTGGTGTCCAGTGGTTGCCGTAGTTTTGGTCCTGATCCATACGAATGCCGCTGGTCAGGCTGAAATCATTGGTCATCGCCCATTCGTCTTCGGCAAACAGCGCCCAACTCCAGCGGGTCAATTGGTTCAAACCGTCAGCCGCCGCTAACTGATTACCCTGGTCGCTCAGTTTTTCATAACGATACTGGCCGCCGATGTTTAGCATGTGGGCGCCTAACTCGAACTGGTTCTGGGTATTGAAGATGGTGTTATACATCTTCATGTTGCGGCCCGGGTTATTGGTCTCTTCGCGCTGAATGTAGCTGTTGGTATGGCCGAAGTCGTAGTAACCGTTGTGCGTCAGGGCATAGTTGGTGCGAGTGTAGAGGCTGTCACTGGCGGTGTTTGGCGTACATTTGTTATTGCGGCAGTTCTCAAGCGCCATGGACTCGCCCGGAGTGCTGTTACGATCCTGCAATGAGCGACCCACTTCAAAGTCGAATTCGTTTTTATCATCCGGTGTCAGGCTAAACACCGCGGTGCCGCTGCGCATGCGCTGTTCGTTATAGCCGTTGAGGATTTTGTCTTCGGCACGGCGCGACAGCAGGCCGTTGACCCGCAGGCCCAGCAGGCCGTCAATCAGTGGGCCGGAGGCGTAGGCATTGGTCTGGAAGATATCGCCGGAAGCGCTGCGCTCCTGGAAGGTGGCGTCACCGTGCAGTGAGCCTTTCCATTCCGTCCTGGAAGTCTTGCGGGTGATCACGTTGATCACGCCGCCCATGGCGTCAGAACCATACAGAGAAGACATTGGCCCACGCACCACTTCAATGCGCTCAATGGCTTCCAGCGGTGGCAGCCAGCCCTGTTCGATGCCTGAATTATCGCTGTTCGGGCGGGTGCCACGGGTGTCCACGCGTTTGCCATCGACCAGAATCAGGGTGTATTTGGAGGACATGCCGCGGATGCTGATATCGCTGCTGCTGGCCCCGCCGGTGACCACCACGCCCGGCACGTCTTTCAATGCATCGGTGATATCGCGGTAGGCTTTGTCTTCAATTTGCTGACGTGGGATCACCGAGATAGAGGCGGCGGAGTCCTGGATTTTTTGCTGGAAACCCGAGGCGGTAACCACCATGGTGTCCTGTGCGTCATTCTGTGGTGCGGCGAACGCACTGGCGCTGCCGAGTGAAGCAATAATCAGTGCGGTGAGCTGGTTATAACGTGGCTTTTCCATGAGGCAAACCTTTCCTGGTCTGATGTAAATCGACAAAATGTCGTTTTAACGTTTTGAATAATAAGTAGAAACGGAGCCTCGTCGTTGCGAGGTTCGTCGTTTCGGCAGTATTTCGTCAGGCCATTGTAAGGATTTCAAAAAAAATGTAAACGCAAATGATAATTCGTATCATTTGTATGCTTAAGAAAAGAAGGGAAGGATAACCGCATGAATTAAAGGGGAAACCGGCGCAGCAGGGCGCGCGCCGGGGGAGTCAGCGTTTCTGGATGTAGGTGATCGCCAGCGCCAGGGCCAACACCAGGCCTTTGATAATGTCCATGGCGTAGTAGGGGACGGAAAGCATCACCAGGCCGTTTTGCAGTACGCCGAGGATCACCGCACCGACCAGCGTGCCGAGCGCATTGGGTTTGCCGGAGCCGGCCAGTGAAAAACCAATATAGGCGGCGGCGACCGCATCCATCAGATAACCGCCACCGGCGTTCACCTGCGAGGAACCAATACGTGACGCCAGCAGTATGCCGCCAAGCGAGGCCAGCAGGGCTGAAATGACATAGGCCGCAACCCTGTAACGTACGGTGCGAATCCCCGACAGACGTGCTGCTTCCGGATTACCGCCGATGGCGTACATGCGGCGGCCATGTTTGGTCAGCGACAAGAACAACTGCACGACAAGGGTGACCGCCAGCATAATCAGCACGATCACCGGTACCTGACCCAGAGACGAGAAAATCTCCGGGATCAGGCCTTCCGCCATGTCGCCGCTCGGCAGCAGCATATTTTGGGTGATGGAGCCGCCGTAGCTGTAGGTCATCGCCACGCCCTGGATCACAAACAGGCTGGCCAGGGTCGCCAGCATATCGGGGATTTTCAGCACCACGATCAGGAAAGCGTTGAACAGACCGACCAGCGTGCAAATCAGCAAGGTCAGTACAATCGCGCCGGTCGTCCCGAAGCCGTACCAAACAAACAGCGAAACCACCAGGGCGTTGGCCAGTGACGCGGTAGAGCCGACGGAAAGGTCAAAGCCGCCGACCGACAGTGAGATGGAGACCCCGATGGCTATTACCGTGACGATGGCTATCGAGCGTAAGATATTGATGATGTTGTTGGGATCGAGAAAGTTGTCCGATGCCAGTCCGAACAGGGCGATCAGCGCAACAACCGTGAGTAACATCCCCCATTTGTAGAGAAACTCAAACAGCTGATGGCGCCAGGGTTGCGCATTCTGCAGGGATAATTCTTTACTCACGCTGGGGTTCCTCCGGTGGAATACAGTAATAGGGTTTCTTCATCAATATCGGCGGCGTCAAGTTCCGCTACCACCCGGCCATCCCACAGCACACAGATGCGATCGCACAAACCGACCAGCTCCGAAAACTCGCCGGAAGCATAGATAATGCCTTTGCCGTCGCGCGCCAGGCCGTCGATCAGGGTGAACAATTCCTGTTTGGCCTTGATATCCACGCCCTTGGTCGGCTCATCGAAAATCAGGACCCTGGCGTCACCGCGCAGCCATTTGCCAATGGCCACTTTTTGCTGGTTGCCGCCAGAAAGCCGGGCCAGCCGCTGCTGTGGGCCGGAGGCGCGAATATTCAGGCGCTGCATGATATCCCGCGCCCAGCGCAGTTCCTGACAACGGCTGAACAGGCTCCAGCGTGAAAAGCTGTCGTCGGCGCTGACGCTCAGGTTCATCGGGATGGCTTCATCAATAAAAATGCCTTCTTTACGACGCTCTTCCGGCACCAGTGCCAGCCCTTGTTCAACGCTGAGGTGCGGCGCACGCGGGGCCCAGGGTTGACCCAGCAGTTCGCCTTGTTCAACCCGTGCCGGCGTGGCGCCGAACAGCGCCTTGCACAGTTCGGTTTTGCCCGCCCCGGCCAGCCCGGCAATGCCGAGGATTTCCCCCTGATACAGCCGCAGGCTGACGTCGCGCAGTTTGTGACGATCGCTCAGGCCCTCCACTTGTAGCAGCGGGCGGGAACCGTGCGGCGGGCGCGGCGGCGGGAAGATATCATTCAACTGATGACCGAGCATTTTCTCGACGATTTGCTCACCGCTCAGCCCCTGCATGGCGTCTTCGCTGACGTGGCGACCATCGCGCAGCACCGTCAGGCGGTCGCAAATTTCGCTCAGTTCATGAATACGGTGTGAAATAAACACCACGCCGATGCCTTCGGACTTAAGGCGGCGCACCACGCGGAACAGACGTTCGCTTTCGGCGCGATCGAGCGGGGCGGTAGGTTCATCGAGCACCAGGAAACGGCAGCGGTGGGATAACGCACGCGCCAGCAGCACCTGCTGTTTTTCTGCCAGCGTGCACTCGGCCAAACGTTGGCGCAGGTTAATGGTTAGATCCAACTGGGCCAGTAGCTGCGCCGCCTGGCGGTACAATTGCGCCCAGTTCAGCAAATGCCCCGGCTCGTTCAGCCAGTCGAGCATGATATTTTCCGCCACCGACAGCGTGGGGATCAACGCCACATCGACTTCCTGCTGCACCACATGGATCCCGTGCTGACGAGCCTGCAGCGGCGAATGAATATCCACTTTTTGCCCGTCGATAAAAATCTCGCCACGGTAATGATGGTGCGCGCCGGAGAGGATCGCCATCAGCGTGGATTTGCCTGCGCCGTTAGCGCCGACCAGTGCATGGGTAGAGCCGCCCAGCAGGGTGAAATCGACGTTTTGCAGTGCGTTGAAGCCGGCAAAAGCGATCGAGATATTGCGCATCTCTAAGCGTGAGGGCGTAGTGGTTGGCATAGTGTGATTAAAAGACGTTTAGGTGTTTAGATGGCTAAAGTAACCCTTTTGTAACACAGATTATGTTTTTCTCAACAAACTAAATGGCATAACCAGGATGAAAATAGTCTTTCGCCGATGAGAGCGCGCATTCAGAGGTGATGGCAAAACTGAACGGGATGCCGCGGAAAGGGAATAGCTGCCAGCGCCATCCCCTTGTCCGGCTTGTCAGAAGGTCGTTGGGGTGTGAGCACTGACGATGCGGCAGACGCGCGCCGAGGTATTACTGAAACTGTGGGGAATGCCGGTGTTGATGGCATAACTCTGGCCGGCGGTCAGGCAGTGTGTCTGACCGTTGATGGTCAGCATAATCTCGCCTTCCAGCAGGGTGCCAATCTCCTCGCCCTGGTGCTTGATTTTCTCGCCGGTGGTGGTGCCGGGTTGGTAGGTTTCCAGCATCATCGCCAGATTGCGGGTTGGGTTGCCGTTGTGTACCAGCTTCATTGAGACACCCTGGCTGCCGATTTCGATCAGGTCTTCGGCCTCAATCACCACTTTGGGTTCATTGGCGGCTTCTGGTTCGGCAAAGAATGCAGACAGCGACAGCCCATAGACCTTCAGCAACTTTTGCAGCGTACTGATGGCCGGACTGACCTTGTCCTGCTCGATGGTGCTGATTGCGCTGTGGGTTAACCCGGACAGTTCGGCGACCCGGCGCTGCGACAAACCCAATTGCAGACGGATCTGTGACAGGCGCTTACCCGGCGCCAAGCTGACTTCGCTCATAGTGGTGCTTCCTTCTGGTAGGGACAACAGGCAGAAATGAATATCGGTGTCAGGTGCCTGTCTGATTGGGTTCGACGCGGCATGATATCGGTAGTTGTGACCAATTTGGAAAATATATTGCCCATCACCACCCCCGTGCTGGCGGAAGAAATTCTGCACACAAAAAAGCAGGTAACGCCTTTTCGGTCAATATTTTATCAATTTAGCAGTAGGTGGCGAATAATCAAACAGGATTGTAACATTTGCAAACCATTTGTGTTAAGGCTATGTTTCATATTATGGATGTTATTTTGAGCGCCAGTTCTGGCGCAGTCTACAGAGAAATCAGACCATGTGTTGAACCTATCGGCAGGCGAACGCGAACGCGTTCTCAGAGCATAATGGCGGGAGATGTATGCAAACCAATATCGCAGCAGTTGAAAATTTTGCACAGCATAATGAAGAGAGGCGAAGTAGCGCGTTCCAACTTGAGGTTGCTCATTATTTGGAACGCCATCCCTCAACGCAGTATATCGATATCCTTCTCACTGATCTGAATGGTTCCTTCCGCGGTAAACGCATCCCTGTCTCCGGACTGAAAAAATTGGAAAAAGGCTGTTACTTCCCCGCCTCGGTATTCGCTATGGATATTTTGGGCAATGTAGTGGAAGAGGCGGGCCTGGGCCAGGAACTGGGGGAACCGGACCGTGTCTGCATGCCGGTGCCCGGTTCACTGACTCCCTCAGCGGCGGACCCGGATAATATCGGTCAGGTATTACTGACCATGCTGGATGAAGATGGCACTCCCTTTGACGTTGAACCCCGTAATGTCCTGAATCGAGTGTGGCAGGCGTTGCGCCAGCGCGGCATGTTCCCGGTGGTAGCGGTAGAGTTGGAGTTCTATCTGATAGACCGACAGCGAGACTCCGAGGGGTATTTACAGCCCCCTTGTGCGCCCGGTACCCAGGAGCGCAACATGCAGAGCCAGGTTTACTCGCTGGATAATCTGAATCATTTTGCCGAAGTGCTCAACGACATCGACACGCTGGCGCAGATGCAAGGCTTACCGGCGGACGGTGCGGTGGCGGAGGCGTCACCCGGCCAGTTCGAGGTGAATCTGCAGCATACCGATAACGTATTGCTGGCCTGTGACCATGCGCTGGGGTTAAAGCGCCTGGTACGCATGGTGGCGGAAAACCATCATTTGCACGCCACCTTTATGGCCAAACCCTATGAAGAATACGCCGGTAGCGGCATGCACGTGCATATCAGCATGCTGGACGGCAACGGCAACAACCTGTTCGCGCAAGCGGACGGCGAAGATTCACCCTTGCTGCATCGCGCGCTGGCCGGGATGATCACCTTAATGCCGGCCTCCATGGCGCTGTTGGCACCCAATGTGAATGCTTTCCGCCGTTTCCAGCCGGGCATGTATGTGCCTACCCAGGCTTCCTGGGGACACAACAACCGCACTGTTGCGCTGCGCATCCCGTGTGGCGAACCGGAAAATCATCGGGTGGAATACCGCGTTGCGGGTGCCGATGCCAACCCTTATCTGGTGGTGGCGGCGATACTGTCAGGCATTCTTTACGGCCTGGACAACGAACTGCCGTTGCCTGAACCGGTGACCGGCAACGGGCTGGAGCAGGAAGGGCTACCGTTCCCGATCCGTCAAAGCGACGCCTTGTACGAGTTTGAACACCAGCATGAACTGACGCAGTATCTGGGCGACCGTTTTGCCCATGTTTACCACTCCTGCAAGCTGGACGAACTGATGCAGTTTGAGCGAATGGTGACGGAAACCGAGATCGACTGGATGTTGAAAAATGCCTGAAGCGGCGTAAAATGTGTGCCATTAACTTGATAGGCGATAGAACGATAGCGGATTAATTCACCTGTAAGGGTGGTTTTCCGAACGATCGCAAAAAGAATTTGTTTAACAGGCCTTCCTGATCTTGTCATCAGGAGGGTTTCTGGTGCAAAATATCCCTAATGCAGATAGCCGACGTTTTAACGCGTCGGTTATTTTTTTTGCATTTGTGTTTTACAAACTGTGCGTTTCATACACCAAGCGAGGCCGGACACCGATCCGGATAGATAAATAGTTTCGTGCGCGATCAAATAAAACTTTATGGTCGTGACTCATGAGGATAAGAAAGATGGGGCAATTTTTCACTTTAGCACCGGTGCCCGCCGGTTTCCGCTGCGGTCGCAGCGATTATGGAGCAGCCAAGGCCGCCTTGACTCGTTATCCAGCTTCCAATCCCCTTCTTTTTGAATTCAGTCGCAAGTTGCGAAGTTTCCCCGCAACCTTAAGTCTTGGCGTGTCTACGCTCCGCAAGACCGAAGGTAAGGGGGGGCTGCGTCATGTCCGATAACATCATCAATGCCGCTCCGGCTGAACGCGCGCAGCTGCGTAAAACCCTGACTTTAGTTCCGGTAGTGATGATGGGGCTGGCTTACCTGCAGCCAATGACCATCTTCGATACCTTTGGCATCGTATCCGGCCTGACCGATGGTCACGTCGCCACTGCGTACGCCTTTGCTCTGCTGGCGGTACTGTTTACCGCGCTGAGCTACGGCAAACTGGTACGGAAATTCCCGTCCGCCGGTTCTGCCTATACCTATGCCCAGAAAGCCATCAGCCCGCACGTCGGCTTTATGGTGGGTTGGTCATCACTGCTGGACTACCTGTTCATGCCGATGATCAACATCCTGTTGGCCAAGATTTACCTGGAAGCCATTTTCCCGGGCGTACCTTCGTGGATCTTCGTGGCGGCACTGGTTGCGCTGATGACGCTGTTCAACCTGCGCGGCATCAAGCTGGTGGCGAACCTGAACTCCATTATCGTGGTGGTGCAGGTGGCGATCATGATCGTGTTCCTGTTCCTGGTCGTTAACGGCATTTCACATGGTGAAGGTGCCGGTACGCTGATCAGCAGCCGTCCGTTCTGGTCTGAGGGTGCGCACGTGGTGCCGATGATTACCGGTGCGACCATTCTGTGCTTCTCGTTCCTCGGTTTTGATGGCATCAGCTCGCTGTCTGAAGAAACCAAAGACGCGGAAAACGTGATCCCGAAAGCCATTTTCCTGACGGCGTTGATCGGCGGTATCATTTTTATCGTGGTGTCCTATTTTGTACAGTTGTACTTCCCGGACATTTCACGCTTTAAAGATCCCGATGCGTCCCAGCCGGAAATCATGCTGTACGTGGCCGGCAAGTTCTTCCAGTCGGTGATCCTGGTGTTCTCCTGCGTGACCGTACTGGCTTCAGGCATGGCATCGCACGCCGGTGTTTCGCGTCTGATGTATGTAATGGGTCGTGATGGCGTATTCCCGGAGCGTTTCTTCGGTTATGTGCATCCGAAATGGCGTACCCCGGCACTGAACGTGCTGCTGGTCGGCGTGATTGCGTTGTCTGCGGTTTCGTTTGATCTGGTTACCGCAACGGCGCTGATTAACTTCGGTGCGCTGGTGGCGTTTACCTTTGTGAACCTGTCGGTGATCTCGCAGTTCTATATCCGCGACAAGCTGAACCGTACCGTTAAAGACACCTTTAACTACCTGATCCTGCCAATTATGGGTGCGCTGACCGTGGGTGCGCTGTGGCTGAATCTGGAAGCCAGCTCAATGACGCTGGGCCTGGTGTGGGCAGCAATTGGCCTGATTTACCTGGCCTTTGTCACGCGCAGCTTCCGCCTGCCGGTACCACAGGCCAGCGAAGACGTAGCCTAAGTTTTAACAGCTTTGTGCATTAAAAAGGGCGCCTCGGCGCCCTTTGTTGTTTTTGTCAGCCGACCAACTCTTTGCCGTATTCAAACAGCGCTTTCAACAGCGCGGTCTTTTCTTGATCGCCTTCATGCAGGTTATACAGCGACTCCAGTTGCAGTACATAACTCTGTACCCGCTCGGCGCTCAATACTTCCTGACGATGCTGTAACCAGCGGCGTTGCTCGGCGTCATCGAGCGTATTGGGGTAGTTGCGGGCGCGGAAGCGGAACAGCAGCTCTTTCAGGCGGCTATCGCTGAAGGTCAAATCCAGCGCCGGCAGGTTCTGCGGCTTGGTTTGCTGGATAATTTTCATCGTTGCCTTGTCGGCATCGCTGAAGAAACCGTCGTACAGCCGTGCATCGACATCATCAGAACCCTTGAAAGGCTCGGCGTCGGCGAACAGGGCGACCACTTTTTCGCGCACTTGCGGATGCTGGCGCAGCAGTTGCAGGTTTTGCAGGCAGGCCTGACGATCGATCCCCAGCCGCTCGGCGTTTTCCGGCAACAGGGTTTTCGCCGGTGCCAGCACCGGACATTTATTGATATGGACCAGTTTGATCGGCACTGGCGCTTGGCCGGGGGCCAGATCCTCACGGCGGGTATACAACCGTTCACGCAGCTCGTCGGCGCTCAGCGTCAGCAATGGCGTCATATCACCGGCCAAATCGCACATGATCACCGCGTTCTTGTTGTCCGGGTGCCAGGCCAGTGGCGATACCCAACTGGTGTTGCCACGTGCTGCACCGAACATGCCGGAAACGTGAACCAACGGCGTCATTTCTGCGATATCGATCAGCGCGTTCAGCTTATGTTTGTTGCGGTGCTGCAACAGGAAATCAAACAGCCGTGGCTGCGCCTGCTTGACCAGTTTGGCCATGGCAATGGTGGCGTAAACGTCCGACATGGCGTCGTGGGCATGCTCATGTTCAACGCCGTTGGCGCGGGTCAGGTGCTCCAGACGGAAGCTGGGGAAGCCATCTTCGTTCTCCGGCCAGACGATGCCGTCCGGGCGCAGTGCATAACAGGCACGCATAACGTCGAGCAGATCCCAGCGTGAGTTGCCATTCTGCCAACTGTAGGCGTAGGGATCGTAGAAGTTACGGTAGAAAATATTGCGACTGACTTCGTCATCAAAGCGGATATTGTTGTAACCCAGAATGCAGGTGCCGGGCACGCTGAATGCCTGATGAATTTGCCGCGTAAACTCGGCTTCGTTAACGCCTTTGGCCAGTGCCAGTTGCGGAGTAATACCGGTGATCATCACCGCTTCGGGATCGGGCAGGTAGTCATCGGCCGGGGTGCAATAGATGACCAGCGGCTCTTCAATGATATTGAAATCCATATCGGTACGCACGCCGGCAAACTGCGCCGGGCGGTCCATCGATGGGCTTATGCCGAAGGTCTCGTAGTCGTGAAAATAGAATGTGGCCGGTGCCTTGCTGCTCAAAATCGCATCTCTCGCGTGCGTAGGGAATATGCCCCTATTGTAACGGCGAGATGAACGATGCCAAGCGGTCGTTAGTGTTAATCACCGAAATGCGCTGTATTACGCACCGCGGTAGTAGTTCAGGCGTAAATGAAAGTAGGGGCGTAAATGGTCGGGCACCTGTTGTTCGGCGTTGCTGGCGTCATTGACGGTAATGCCATAGCGTTCGTTATAAATCACGCTGAGGGCCAGTAAATCGACTTCAATTTTTTCACGTTCTGCTTGCGGTAAGCTATCCAGCTTTCGACCCATATTATTCTCCCTGTGAATCAAAGGGCATCATAGGATCCTTCGCCGCGCTTGTCCCTACCCCATTCAGGGGGGAGCCTCAGTAGGTGTGCGACTGTGCCTGCAGGCTGTGGGCTGCTGGCGCTGCCCCCTGAACATGCTGAGAGTATCTGGCCGTAAACTCCTGCTGATTCTGCAGCTCCGCACGTTCATAGGCTTGATGTGCCGAGAAAATACCGCCGATCACCGCCAGCCAGAAAACGCCGCACAGGACCAGGATGCCCAACCAGACTTTTTGGTTATAGCTCATAAATACTCCTGATGATAAAAGGTAATAACATTCACCAGGAAATTAAATCAGAGTTAATATCAATGCTATGTCAACGGACTCGTTTATCCTGAGATATATCCTATTAATGTTGTTACCAAACCCCATCACAATGTTTCAAGATATTCCTTAAGATAATATTAAGAAAAGATAAATAGGTGGCACTGAGTTTTATTTAGTATTCGTTTAATTATCTCCACATACAATCAGCAACATTCAATACCAATGTGGATACGGATTATGAAAACTCTGCTGTTAACCGGTGCTACCGGCTTTCTCGGTGGTGCAGTGCTCGAGAAGTTACTTAAAGAAAATCAGTCAATTAACTATCTCCTGTTAGTGCGGGCTGAAAATGCACAGCAGGGACTGGAACGTATTCGACTGAATATGGAAAAGTTTAATATTGATGCTGATTTATTTTCAAAGATCACGATAGAAAATATATTGTTGGGCGATTTAAGTGAGCCTGCTGAATTTTTGGCAGACACACGAATTAACAATGTAACGCACGTTATTAATTGTGCCGCAGTAGCCTCGTTTGGCAACAATCCACTTATTTGGAAGGTGAACGTTGAAGGCACGCTGGCCTTTGCCGAGAGAATGGCGCAGGTGTCTGGATTAAAACGTTTCCTGCACGTAGGTACCGCAATGTCCTGTGCGCCGGAACCGGGCTCGTTGGTGGCAGAAAGTGGCGAATTTGAAGAAACCGCCGAGCATTTGGTGGAATACACCCGCTCCAAATCGACCATCGAACAACTGATGCGCCAACATTGCCCGCAACTGCCGCTGGTGATTGCCCGTCCTTCCATTGTGGTGGGGCATACTCGCCTGGGTTGTCAGCCTTCCAGCAGTATTTTTTGGGTGTTCAGCATGGCGCTGATGCTGCGCAAGTTTATGTGTTCACTGCAGGACAACATCGACGTGATCCCGGTCGACTACTGTGCCGATGCGATGGTGATGCTGCTCAACAGCGAAACGCTGGATAATGACGTTTACCATATCTCGGCCGGTGAAGAGAGCAGCGTCAGCTTTGCGGATATCGACCGCGCCATTGCTGCCGCGCTGGAAAAACCACCGCTTGGCGATCATTACGCGCAGGTCAGTTACGAAGCGCTGCTGAAGATGCGTAAGCAACTGAAGGATATTTTTGGGCCTTGTAATGAACGACTGATGCTGAAGGCGATGCGCCTGTACGGATCCTTCGCCATGCTTAACGTGCGTTTCAGTAATGATAAAATTCTTAAGCTGGGCATGCCGAAACCGCCGCGTTTTACCGACTACATCGACTGTTGCGTACAGTCGACCCGCGGTTTATCGATCCAGCAGCAGATGGTGGTAGATTTCAAATAACAGCACGGCGCCGACTCACGGCGCCCGGCTTATTACCAGGACGAAGACGACCAGAAAACGCGGCCCAGCACCACCAGTTGGTCTTTGCGCTGCGGGTAACTCAGGCGTTCGTCCTGGTATTCTTCCCGATTCAGGGAGCGAATAATAACGCCGCCGTCGGGCTGTTCGATCAACACTTTTACCCGCAGCAGATTGCCATGACGAATAGCGTAGGTTTTGCCTTCGCGAATACGGATGTCATCGGTATTAATCCCCACCACATCACCGTCTTGCAGGCGCGGTTCCATGCTGGAGCCGGAAATGCGGATGATGCGTGCGGCATTCACCGCCACCCCCATCTTGTGCAGATAGTAACGACGGAAGATCAGCGAAAACTCTTCGCGATCGACAATCTCATAACAGCCGTCGCCGGCCGCGAAATTAATATCCAGCAGGGGAATTTCCACAAACTCTTCCTTGTCCTGTTCGGTGTCTTCCCATACCACCGGCTTGAGGCGGGCGGGTTGAAAATCCGACTCTGCCGCTACGTTATCAAATGGCTGCACCAGCTGTTTTTCATGGAAAACGTCAAACCAGCCCTTGGGCAGGTTCAGTTTGGCCTCGATCCGTCTGGCGAGGTTGTCACCCAGATTGCGGGAAGACTTTTCACCGCTGATTTGGCTCAGCGTCGGCGAAGAAGACTCTACCAGCAGCGCAAACTCGCTCTGGTTCACACCCTGTCGGGCGTAGCTGGCCATCAGCTCGCGCAAGTTATTGCGTCTTATTTCTTTGGTTTCCATCGTCGGATGATCGCACTCTTTAGCAAAAAGGTAAATATTGCTATCACTAAATATTTCTTGCTTTAACTTTAGCAATTAGCTAAACATGAACGGGTGGACAAGGTCCGCAAAGGCATTGTAGGGTCGCTGTATGTTGCGGCCACTTGAGCGGGACGGATCCTGCAATGACTGTGGCACGTGAGTTTAACCAACAAGGAATCTATTATGTTCAGTATGGATTACAACAGCTACCGTTCGGTAGCCAGCTTTGGCCACCGGGTGCGTTTTCTGGTGCTGCATTACACGGCGCAAAACTTTGCCGATTCGGTGCAGTCACTGACCGGCAAGTCGGTCAGCGCTCATTATCTGGTGCCGGATCCTGAAGATCAAAGCTATCAGGCGGCCGGTTTCAGCGGCGTGCGCATTTTCAACCTGGTCGATGAAGTGGAACGCGCCTGGCATGCCGGTGCCAGTCAGTGGGGTACTCGCAATAATCTCAACGATACGTCGATTGGTATTGAGATCGTCAATCTGGCCAGCGGCGATGGCGAAGACATTAGCTTCCCGCCGTTTAACCCGCAGCAGATTGCCGCGGTCAGCCAACTGGCGCAGAACATTCTGCAACGCTATCCGGATATCACGCCGATCAACGTGGTGGCGCATTCCGATATTGCACCGGGCCGCAAAAGTGACCCTGGCCCGCAGTTCCCATGGCACCAACTCTATCTGGCCGGCGTCGGCGCCTGGTATGACGAAGCGGTGAAGCATCGTCACCAGCATGAATATCAGTGCCAGGGCCTGCCTGCACAGCCTGATTTACTGGCGCTGTTCGCCAAATACGGTTACGACACCTCGGCGGCGACCAATGCCGAAGGTTATCGCCAACTGGTGCGGGCCTTTCAGCTGCATTTCCGTCAACGAAAATATGACGGAGTGATGGACGTGGAAACCGCCGCCATTTTACGTGCGCTGGTGGATAAATATGCCGCTTAACGTCTGACTGCGGATAGGGGACGCCTTATCCGCCTTTTCTCTGCCTGCCTTCCTCCGCTAAACTGATATCCTTTCTCGCCACCGATAACGGGATGCATTGTGCGCCTCGACAGAAAAATATCGCCGTTTGAACGTCTGACTTACCGCCATTACCGCATTGTGCATGGTGTGCGCATCGGGCTGGCGTTTATCCTGACCTTCCTGCTCATTCGCCTGCTTGAAGTGCCGGAAGGCACCTGGCCGTTGATTACGCTGGTGGTGGTGATGGGGCCGATTTCATTCTGGGGCAACGTGTTGCAAAGGGCGCTGCAGCGTATTGCCGGTACGGTATTTGGTGCCGCCTCTGGTCTGATTGCCCTGTATCTTGAACTCTACTCGCTACCGTTAATGCTGGCGTGGTGCGGCGTAGTGATGTTTTTCTGTGGCTACCTGACGCTGGGCAAACGGCCTTATATGGCATTGCTGGTGGGCATTACGCTGGCGGTGGTTTGTGGCGCCGGTGCCGGTGATATGCATACCGCGCTGTGGCGCAGTGGCGACGTGATTTTTGGCTCATTACTGGCGCTGCTATTTACCAGCATTTACCCGCAGCGAGCCTACATTCTGTGGCGCATGCAAATGGCCGATTGCCTGCAAAGCGCGGGCAAGATCTACGGCGCTTACCTGTCCCCGAATATGATCGAAAGGCCACGGCTGGAGCCGCAGCTGAAAGACTTGCTCAATCAGGTGGTCAAATTGCGCGGCCTGATTGTGCCCAGCAGCAAAGAAACTCATATTCCCAAAGCGGTATTCGAAGCGGTGCAGACGCTGAGCCGCAATCTGGTCTGTACGCTGGAGCTGTTGGCCGATGCCTACTGGGCCTCGCGCGAAACCCATTTTATTATGCTGAATGCCAAAACCCTGCGCAGCGCGCAACTGTTGACGCTACGCTCATTGGAAGCGTTGGCGGAAACCATGCGTAACGGCCCGCAGGCGCAGCAGGCGGTGGCGGCAGGGCAACTGAGTGAAATCGCTGCCGAGCTGAAAACCCTGATGCAGGAAGCCAGCGTCAGCCAGCATGGGGAAGCGCCCATCTACGGCTACGTCTGGTTGAGCATGGAACTGACGCAGCAGTTGGAAGAACTGGGTGACTTGCTCAAGGTGTGTACCGCCGGTGAGCGCGAATAGGGGGCCAGATCATGAAGCAGGCGCTTCGGGTTTTTGTCGCGGCGGTAAAGTGGGTAAGATAGGGCGATGAGTGTTGTGTCAGAGCGCCACAAACCTGTATCTTGGTCTCATTGTGGCCGTAAGCCAATGAATCTGTGTATTACTAAAGCAAGGGTATGAAGATGGAAAATGCAAATAAGCCGAGTTTCCAGGACGTTCTGGAGTTTGTGCGTATGTTCCGACGTAAAAATAAGCTGCAACGCGAAATTATCGACAACGAGAAGAAAGTCCGCGACAACCAAAAGCGCGTGCTGCTGCTCGATAACCTGAGTGAGTACATCAAGCCGGGCATGAGCATTGAAGATGTTCAGGGCATCATTGCCAACATGCGCAGCGACTATGAAGATCGCGTTGATGACTACATCATCAAAAATGCCGATCTGTCTAAAGAGCGTCGCGAACTGTCCAAAAAGCTGAAGGCTATGGGCGAAGTGAAGTAACCGTTTTTATCGGGCCAGGCGCTCGCCTGGCCCTTTTAATCAGTCCCTCAGTTATTCCCCTTTGCCGTACATATCAAAATCAAAGTATTTATCGTTCACCTTCTTATAGGTGCCGTTGGCGATAATGGCTTTCAGCGCCGCGTTGAAGGCATCAAGCAAGGCGCGGTCCTCTTTACGCACGCCAATGCCATCGCCAATACCAAAATATTTGCTGTCGCTCAGTTCCGCGCCGGTAAAGGCAAAATCCTTGCCACCGGGCGTTTTGAAAAATTCGCTGGCGCTGACGCTGGCCAGCAGCGAAGCGTCCAACCGGCCGTTGGCCAAATCCTCATTCACTTCCTGTTGGCTCTGATAGGCAATAACGTTGACGCCGGCCTGGCGCCACATTGCGTTGGCATAAGCTTCCTGGCTGGAGCCTTGCTGCACGCCAATCGATTTGCCTTTCAGCGAAGCCGCCGTGGGCTGCAGGTCGCTGCCCTTGCGGGCCACCAGGCGTGCCGGGGCGTTAGACACCTTGTTCGAGAATGAAATCTGCTTTTCGCGCTGCGGCGTAATGGTCATTGACGAGGCGATGGCGTCAAACTTTTTTGCCTGCAACCCCGGGATCATCCCGTCCCAACTGCTTTCGACCCAAACGCACTTTGCCTGCATCTCATTGCACAGCGCCTGAGCGATATCCACACCGAACCCGGTCAGGGTTCCTTGCGCCGTTTTGTATTCCAGCGGTGGGAAGGTGGGATCTATGCCCAGCTTAATCACCTTGCCGCTGAACTCCCCGCCAAAGGCGGCGAAACTGAACGCCAGTGGCAGCAATAAAACCAGGCTACTTTTTGTTTTCATTATGTTTTCCTCAGCGTAGTGGTGTGCAAAAAGGGATTAAGCCAGAAAGCGTTCCGCCAGCTTGACCCAGTAAGTGGCGCCAATCGGCAGACACTCGTCGTTAAAATCGTAACCGGCGTTATGCAGCGAGTTGCCGGGGGTGCTTTCACCATTGCCAATCGAGATATAACTACCGGGGCATTTTTCCAGCATAAAAGCGAAGTCCTCACTGGCGGTAAACGGCCGCAGCGACGGGATGAGCTGTTGTTCGCCCGCCCAGTCCAACGCCACCGAACGTGCCAGTTCGGTTTCCGCCGCGTGGTTTACCAGCACCGGATAGCCATGCTGGTAATCAATTTCTGCCCGGGCGCCAAAACTGACGGCTTGCGCCTCGACCAACGCGGTAATGCGGTTTTCCAGTCGTTGACGTACATCGGCACTCAGCGCGCGCACGCTCAGCGTCATGGTAGCGGTAGAAGGGATGACATTGCTTGCAAGACCGGCCTGGATCGCGCCTACGGTAATAATCGCCGTTTCCTGCGGATCGATATTTCTGGAGACGATGGTCTGCAGGCTCATCACGATGGCGGCGCAGACCACCACCGGATCAACAGTGTGCTGCGGCACCGCGCCATGGCCGCCGTGACCATGCAGGATGATGTTGACCGTATCGGCCGAACACATGAAAGGGCCGCTGGCAAAGCCCAGTTGGCCGACCGGGAAGCCGGGCACGTTGTGCATGGCGAACACCGCGTCGCAGGGAAAACGCTCGAACAACCCGTCTTCCATCATCACTCTGGCACCGCCGCCGCCTTCTTCCGCCGGCTGAAATATTAGCTGCAATGTGCCGGTAAAGTCAGAGTGCTGCGCCAGATAACGCGCCGCCGCCAGCAGCATGGTGGTGTGGCCATCATGACCGCAGGCATGCATCACGCCGCTGTGAGTGCTGGCATAAGGCCGTCCGCTGGTTTCCTCAATCGGCAATGCATCCATATCGGCCCGCAGGCCAAGAGATTTCCCCACGCCGCGTTGCAGGGTGGCGACAACCCCGGTTTGTCCTATGTGACGCGTGACCTGATAACCCCACTCGGTCAGCAGCTTTGCAACCAGATCGCTGGTGGCAAACTCATTGAATCCCAGTTCTGGATGCGCATGAATATGGTGGCGAATGGCGACCATTTCGTGCTTAACGGCGGCGATTTCGGGTAAAACAAGCGAATTGTTCATCGCGGTATCCAAAGTGAATTTTCGATTCCCGAGGCGATCGATAACCGGGAACAAGGTACTTCGGAGACTAACAAACAACCTTTTGCCCGGGGAGCCGTCGTTCGGTTATGCTGACAACTTATGATTGTCAGGGGGCGTGATGAAATTACATCAGTTACAGGCCTTGGTCGCCAGTGCCGACGGTGGCAGCATCCGCGCCGCCGCACGACAACTGGGGCTTTCACAGGCGGCGGTCACGCGGGCCTTGCGAGAGCTGGAACAGCAACAGGAATTACCCTTACTGATCCGCACCCCGGCCGGACTGGGTTTTACGCCTTACGGGAAAACGCTGTTGGCACACGCCCGGCTGGTGTTGAATCAACTGGAACAGGCCAATAATGAAATGGCGGGCCTGCGTGGGCTGGCGCAGGAGCAGGTGAAGGTGGCGATCACGCCCTGGCTGATGCTGACGGTGTTACCGGCGGCGGTGGTGGCCTTTCGCAAAAAGATGCCGAGGGTAAAACTGGAGCTGTTTGAAAGCCTGATGGCCAACGCCCAATCCCAACTGCGAGAGGGCACGATGGATTTTGCCATCACACCGCTTCCGGCTTCGATGGCACCGCAGGAGTTTCATTGCGAGCCGTTGCTGGATTATGAAACGGCGGTGATGGTGCGGCACGGCCATCCATTGGCCAAAAGCACCTCACTCCACCAGTTGCTGGAGCAGGACTGGGTACTGAACTACACCCCAGAAAATTATGACGATTTAATCCAGCAACTGTTCAGCCGACACGGCGCTCAACTCGATCCGAACCGCATTATTCATGCGCATTCCCTCGGCATGCTGCAGGCCATGGTGGAGTCGGCAGATATGTGTACCTGGTGCCCGCTACCGCTGATAGGTTTGCCGCAGTTTGCCGGACGGCTGCAACCGCTGGCGCTACAGGAAGGCTGCGACTTGGCGCGGCTGAATATCGTCACCCGGCGCAACAGCATCCTCAGCACCGCCGCCCATGCGCTGATTGATAACCTGATCCGCACCCTGCGCTCGCACGCCCGCTCCGCGCGGCTTGAGGATCGACTGATTTATGACCGGGTTCGGTTGTTGATTTAGGGGGAGGGGTAGTATGGAGTTGCTGGAACTGGGAGCATTTTGGTTATTCAGGGGTATTCTGACAGCCAGCGTTGTGCCAGAGCGGACGTGTGGCCTGACTGTGAGAAAGGCTGCGAGTTGAATTGATGCTATGGTAAGTCTGCAGAGGAAATAATGGGGAGTGAATATGCGAAACGTGACTATTGTCGCTTATGATGAGCAGTGGCCAGTCCTATTTGAAGCTGAAAGCTCGCTGTTGCAGGTAACACTTGGCAAGGTGATCTCGCGGATTCATCATATTGGAAGCACGTCGGTACCGGGTTTAGCAGCAAAACCAGTCATAGATATATTGTTGGAGGTTACTGGTCTGAATGAACTCGACAGCTTAAACGCTGAAATGGAATGTGCCGAATATACTGTGCGTGGCGAAAATGGGATCTCAAATCGTAGGTATTTCACTAAGGGTGGAGATCAACGCAGTCATCAGGTGCACGCTTTTGCCGTGGGCGATATGCAAATCGTAAAACATTTGGCGTTCCGCGATTATCTGATAAAAAGCAAGAATGCAGCAGGACAGTACGCCAAGATAAAATATGCTGCGGCGTTGGCAAGTAAAAATGATACTTATCGATATAGCGCCTTAAAGGCAGACTTTATTGAAAATCATCTTCGCCTGGCGCTTATCGAACCATAACGATAGAAGAAATAGCTAATGTTTCACATTTCAGAAGTTGATAAGGGTGACCTTGAGTTAGGGGGCCTAATCGGTGAACTTGATGCATTTCAGAGCAAACTTTATCCTGCAGAAAGTAATCACTGCCTTAACCTTTCAACTGTCAGTGATGAACAGCTCCGGTGTGTCATCGCACGCGATGAGAACGGTATTCCTGCAGGATGTGGTGCTTTGCTCTTTCAGGAGGTTGGTTCAGCTGAGATTAAGCGGGTTTATATTCGGCCGGAATTTCGGGGCCAAAAGCTAGGTGAGCAGATTGTTAGCGCAATTGAGAGCATTGCTTCAGTAAACAGCTGCCACATTTTGCGTCTCGAAACAGGGATTTACCAGCAACCTGCCATAGCACTGTATCGCAGATGTGGGTATGAGATTTGTGATGCTTTCCCTCCTTATGCTGTAGACCCCTTAAGTGTCTTTATGTGCAAAGAAATATAAATCATATAAATTAAATCTTTCTGCGCCCTGCTAAAGAGTTCTACATGTTGACCGGACTAAATCACATCACCCTTGCAGTGAGTAACCTAGCAAACAGCCTGAATTTTTATGTTGAGACGCTTGGGTTCACACCTAAAGCCAAGTGGGCTCATGGCGCTTACCTTTCGCTGGGTGAGCTCTGGCTGTGTCTTTCAGTGGATAAAGTATCTGTTGGCAATGACTACACGCACTATGCATTCAGTATTCCTACCGAAGAATTCGATGTGTTCGTTGAACGGTTGAGGTCGTCCGGTGTTACAGAATGGAAAGCTAACAAGAGCGAGGGAAAGTCCGTCTACTTTTTAGACCCCGATGGCCACAGGCTCGAGATCCATGATGGAGACCTTGAGAGCCGCCTCCGTGCTTGCCGAACTCAGCCATACGAAGGAATGGAGTTTTTCTGAATATTCAAACGAAGGAAGAAAGATGCTTTTGCCAGATGCAAGCTATACAAAAAACCTATACCAATCGTCATTTCAACAATGAGTCGCCAGCTGTTTGTTTCTCTGGATGGGCCCAAAGGAGCCGGTAAAACCACACTGTTGGAGGCCATTACGAAAGTACTAAGGGCAGACAACAAGAAGGTGGTCCGACTTTGCGAGAGAAAAAGTGATCCCTACAGGGGAGAAACAATGGCCCTCGTTAACCAGCTCGCCAGAAATCCCACCCTGGATTTGGAATTGGAGGTTTGTGAGCGCTTTGCTGATAGCCGTGCCTGGATTTCCCAGCATGTGCTGACTAAACAGCCACCGGACAGCATTATCCTGATGGATCGCTGGTACCCGTCGGATGCCGCGTTTCGCCGGATGGTGCCATTTGCAGATATTTTACAGCTTAACATTGAACGAAAGGTGCGAACGCCAGACCTGCATGTCGGGGTGGTTACTGCGCCTGAGATTTCATGGGCGAGGGCCGCAGCCCGTCCACGTGGGCTAAGTAGTACGGTGATTTATAAGCTGGAAGAGCATGTCGCTTGTACCAAGGCGTTCGAGCGAGAAATTGCCAATCACGGCTGGGTTTTATGCCGTAATGAAGGAATGATTGAAGACGCAACGATGCAGGTGATTTCCGAGATCTACAGAGTGCTTGAATGATGCCCACGTTCTTGCCATGGGCAGTTTTGTGCCAGGAGCAGACGTTAAAAAATTACGTAGATACAGCTAGCATGCTCAGATTTATAAGTTAAAATAGCCGTGCATGGTAAGGCTGTTATCATCTTTTGATAGATACAAAAATATAATTATGAATAAAAGTTATTATTTTGAAAGTAAATATAAAAAATGGTCCATTACAGCCGTGGTATGCATCATTATGGGCGGATGGTTCTGGTATATGTTGTGGGCATCAAGTATCTCCCATAATACCATTTTACAAAAATCGGTGCCTGAATGGATAACGTATATTTCTTTTGGTGTATTGATTGGAAGCTTCTCTTTTATTCGTGCTTTTTATCTTCGCACTTTTAACAAAACAATAAAGTATCTTTGTAATGCATTCTTTGGCGGTTTTTGCGTGGGATTTGTATTGAGCTTAAACTGTTACGATGTCTATGTTTATCTCTTCCCAGATAAAATAATTGGCTATGAATCTGAATATGAGGTTGTCTTCCCAGGGCCATCGAGGGGTAAGCATGGGCATTGTGAAGCAGGTATCTGGTTAAAGGATCAGAACACCACCAGATGGATACAGCTTTGTACAAATAAAGAATTTCTACGCAGCCACCGTAAGCAGGGAATGACAGGAGTATGGGTATCAGCTCGTGTTAATAAAATTGGAACCTACATCGTGAAATACGAATTTATTTATATGTAAATGAAATAATCTGAATGTATTACAATCGCTTAGATCACCACTTTTTTGTGTCTGTGAAAATGAATGATAACCAACGTCCGCGCCTCGCTCATAGCTGACACAGTTTCACTGTGAGACCGGCACTATGCGAAACGGATATTAAAAACTCTTCTATAACACTTGGCCATAGTACCAACGTTCGCCTGTAAACCATTCATCGGGATCGTCACCGCCATAGTATTCAAGCGAGATCCCCAGCTCCTGTATATTCTCTGGCAGAGTTAATCCCCATTCTTCAGCAAGGCTACGCCCCTTAATGACCGATGAAGCTCCATTTTCAGAAGTGCTTTCGCATATGAACCCCTGAAAGTACTCTTCAGAATGGTAAAGACAGACTTCGCTGGTAAACATATCCGGGAGGCAGATAACAGAAGTAATTCGCGGGCTGTAACTCGAGTCGGCTGTTGCAAGTATTAAATTAGAACATGCGTCAATTAACGCTTGCGCGCAGGCTGCCTTGGTTTTCTGGGCACTGTGTTTTCCTTCAACAAGATTGACATCTACAGGAATTTTGTAGTTCCAGTAGCGCTGGTCTTCTGGAAAATCTGCGCGGATTGGATCATGGAAGGTTTCCGCCCAACGGTTAAGCGCTTTTAAGCGGCGGGGGATGTTTCTTATTTTAGTACGGTAATCCCTGTTTAGACGTCTACTCATATATTTTAAACTTCCCTATCTGTTCAAACAGTCCTGACTAAAATCACAAATTTCGAACTACGCTGATCCTCATTGATAGCTTAAATATTACCAGTAATGCCATTGTTGTCACTTGGCAACCGTCACAGATTGGAACGCTGACATGTCCACCTTTGTCTCCTAACCACCAAACCAAAAGCAAAAAGCCCGCTCAGGTTTCCCTGAGCGGGCTTCTCTAATATGGCTCCTCTGACTGGACTCGAACCAGTGACATACGGATTAACAGTCCGCCGTTCTACCGACTGAACTACAGAGGAATCGTGTGAACGGGGCGAATAATAGCGGGGTGGTGCGGCTTTGTCAAAGCACTAAACTGCAAGAAAAGCGCGTTTGCTGATGGAATGAGCATGTTGCGTTGTTTTTCGGCACTCATCCTGCTTATCCCTGTTGTTTATCACCACAAAAAACCCGACTTCAGGGTTGCACCTGCCATTGCACACTTCTGGTGCGCAAGGGGAGAGGCACCTGGCGAGTCGCAGAAAAATTTTGCCGCGAGTTTGCCACTTGATCCCCCCGCAGCGCCTCCTGACGGCAGCAAACCTCCGCGTTTTGCTTCTGATATGTAGGATGAATGAACAGAAAATATGTATTGGCCGTCACAATGGCTGGATTTTTGCTTACCTAAATTCGGGTAATGCGACTGCGCTCTCGCGCAAATTATTTTCCCCGTCTACACATAAAGTGACTGCTCCACGCCCCTGGGCGTTTCGCTAAAACAGTGCTGAGGAATACAACAATGTCATCGAAATTGATTAAAAGTCCGCTCGCTGCTCTGCTTATCGGTTGTTTAGGTTCTGCTTTTTATGCTCAGGCGGATATCGTTATTGGCGTCGCCGGGCCGTTCTCCGGGCCGAATGCGACCTATGGCGATCAGTACTGGCGTGGTGCCTCACAGGCGGCAGCGGATATCAACGCCGCCGGTGGGATTAAAGGGGAAAAAATCAAACTGGTGCAGGGGGATGACGCCTGTGAACCCAAACAGGCGGTCGCGGTCGCCAACCGGTTAGTGGATCAGGACAAGGTCGCGGCGGTGGTCGGGCATTTCTGCTCCTCCTCCACCATGCCGGCCTCCGAGGTGTATGACGAAGCCGGGATTATCGCCATCACCCCCGGTTCCACCAACCCGCAGATCACCGAACGCAACATGGCCAACATGTTCCGCATGTGCGGCCGAGATGACCAGCAAGGGGTGATCGCCACCAACTACATGCTCAATACCCTGAAAGCCAAACGCATCGCGGTGATCCACGACAAAGACACCTACGGGCAGGGGCTGGCAGATGCCGCCAGGGCCGAGATGAACAAGCGCGGCGTGAAGGAAGTGCTGTATGAAGGGCTGTCACGCGGTGAAAAAGACTTCAACGCGCTGGTGACCAAGATTGCCTCGGTCAAACCCGACGTGGTTTATTTCGGTGGCTGCCATCCAGAGGCCGGGCCATTGGTGCGCCAGATGCGTGAGCAGGGTGTGACCGCCAAGTTCTTCTCCGGTGACTGCATCGTGACCGAAGAGCTGGTGACCGCTGCCGGTGGGCCGCAGTACACCAACGGCGTGCTGATGACCTTCGGTAACGATCCGCGCCAAATTCCGGAAGGTAAAGCGGTGATCGCCAAGTTCCGCGCCAGCGGTTTTGAGCCGGAAGGCTACACCCTCTACTCCTACGCTTCGATTCAGGCGATCGCCGCCGCCTTCAGCGCTACCGGCGGCAAAGACAGCGCCAAGGCCAGCGAATGGCTGAAATCGCATGATGTGGATACCGTGATGGGTAAAAAGGCCTGGGACAAGAAAGGCGACCTGAAGGTATCGGATTACGTGGTCTATCAATGGGACGATAAAGGCAAATATCACCAACTCTAATCAGCCCGAAGGCTCAGGTTTTTCCCGCCCGCAGGGGCTGGATTGACATGACTGATAAGCGGATCCGCGTGTTCGGCGGGTCCGCGCCGATACTTCTCTTGGGCCGCGTCTGCACCAGCTTGCGGTCCCACCAGGCGAGACTGCTCATTATGGATGTTTTCTTTCTGCAACAGTTGATCAACGGCCTGACGCTCGGCGCGGTTTACGGCCTGATCGCCATCGGCTACACCATGGTTTACGGCATTATCGGCATGATTAACTTCGCCCACGGCGAGGTATACATGATTTCCGCCTACCTTTGCGCCATTGGGTTGGCACTGCTGTCGTTCTTCGGCCTGCAATCCTTCCCGCTGCTGATCCTCGGCACGCTGGTATTTACCATCGTCGTTACTGGCGTGTATGGCTGGGTGATCGAGCGTATCGCCTACAAACCCTTGCGCAACTCTACTCGTCTGGCACCGCTGATCTCCGCCATCGGCATGTCGCTGATCTTGCAAAACTACGCGCAAATCAGCCAGGGGCCGCGCCAGCAAGGGATCCCGACGCTGCTGGACGGCGTGTTCCGCCTCAACTTTGACGGTGGGGTGATCCAAATCACCTACACCAAGGTGTTTATCCTGGTCGCCTCACTGCTGGGCATGGCCATCCTCACTTACATCATCCAGCACACCCGTCTGGGGCGCATCTGCCGCGCCACCCAGCAGGATCGCAAGATGGCGTCCATTCTGGGTATCAACACCGACCGGGTGATCTCCCTGGTGTTCGTGATTGGTGCCGCCATGGCCGGGCTGGCGGGGGTGTTGATCACCATGAACTACGGCACCTTTGATTTCTACGTCGGCTTTATCATCGGCATCAAGGCCTTTACCGCCGCGGTGCTGGGGGGCATTGGTTCGTTACCCGGCGCGATGCTGGGCGGGCTGTTGCTGGGCGTGGCGGAGGCGCAGTTTGCCGGCATGGTGAACTCGGATTACAAAGACGTATTCTCCTTCGGTTTGCTGGTGGTGATCCTGATTTTCCGCCCTCAGGGCCTGCTCGGTCGGCCAATGGTCGCTAAGGTTTGAGGGGAAAACTATGTCGCAATCTATGGTTCACCCAGGGCTGAACGTTAAACGCAGCCTGCTGGATGCGGTGCTGGCCGGGCTGATCGCCCTGATCGTCTTCGGGCCGATCGTCGGTATTGTTCTCAACGGATACAGTTTTAACTTTGAACCGCGCCGCCTGGCGTGGATTATCGCCGCGGTAATGGCCGGGCGGCTGTTGCTCAGCCTGTTTCTGCAAACCGCGCCGGGGCGCAAGCTGTTGACGCGTTTTGACGGCGGTAATGACGGGGTGTATGTCCGGCCGATAGGGGCCAAAACCAGCCTGCGTTGGGTCATTCCGTTAATGGCCGTGATTGCGCTGCTGTTCCCGTTTGTCGCCACCAAGTACCTGCTGACGGTGGCGATCCTGGGGCTGATTTACGTGTTGCTCGGGCTGGGGCTGAACATCGTTGTCGGGCTGGCCGGGCTGCTTGATCTCGGTTACGTGGCGTTTTATGCCATTGGCGCTTATGGCCTGGCGCTGGGTTATCAGTATCTTGGGCTGGGGTTCTGGGCGATGTTGCCGCTGGGGGCGCTGATGGCGGCGCTGGCCGGTGCGCTGCTGGGGTTCCCGGTGCTGCGCATGCACGGCGACTATCTGGCGATCGTCACGCTGGGGTTCGGGGAAATTATTCGCCTGGTGCTCAATAACTGGATGTCGCTGACCGGTGGCCCCAACGGCGTCTCGGTGCCTGCGCCGACGATTTTTGGCCTGGAGTTCGGCAGGCGGGCGAAGGAGGGCGGCATGCCGATCCACGAATTCCTCGGTATCGCCTATAACCCCAACCTGAAGTTTATCTTTATCTATGCGGTGCTGTTTCTGGTGGTGCTGCTGGTGCTGTATATCAAGCACCGGCTGACGCGCATGCCGATCGGTCGCGCCTGGGAGGCCCTGCGCGAGGATGAAATCGCCTGTCGCTCCCTCGGGCTGAACCACGTTCTGGTGAAGCTGTCGGCCTTTATGATGGGCGCCTCCACCGCCGGGCTGGCCGGGGTGTTTTTCGCCACTTATCAGGGCTTCGTCAACCCCACCTCATTCACCTTCTTTGAGTCGGCGCTGATCCTGGCGATCGTGGTACTGGGCGGCATGGGGTCGACCATCGGCGTGGTGCTGGCGGCGTTTGTACTCACGGTGGCACCTGAGCTGTTGCGCAGCTTTGCCGAGTACCGGGTACTGCTGTTCGGCGTGTTGATGGTGGCGATGATGATCTGGCGGCCCCGTGGGCTGGTGCGCATCAGTCGTTCCAGCTTTGCTCCGCGCAAGGGGGTAGAGCCATGAGCGACGCTATCCTGAAGGTTGAGCATCTGATGATGCATTTTGGCGGCATCAAGGCGCTCAATGACGTCAATCTGGCGGTGGAGCGCGGTTCCATCACCGCGCTGATCGGCCCCAACGGTGCCGGGAAAACCACGGTATTCAACTGTCTGACCGGTTTTTATCGTGCGACCGGCGGAGCGATCCTGCTCAACACCCATAAGCGGCCGACCGACGTGATCCAGGTGTTGGGGCAGAAATTCCGCGCCGGTGACTGGGTTAACCCGAAACGTCTGGGCTCGCGCGTTTACTACAAAATGTTTGGCGGCACCCACCTGGTCAATCGTGCCGGGCTGGCGCGCACCTTCCAGAACATCCGTTTGTTCCGCGAAATGTCGGTGGTGGAGAACCTGCTGGTGGCGCAGCACATGCTGAGCAACCGCAATCTGATCGCCGGCGTGCTCAATACGCCGGGTTACCGCCGGGCAGAAAGCCAGGCGCTGGATCGCGCCTTTTACTGGCTGGAAGTGGTGGAGCTGGTGGATTGCGCCAACCGGCTGGCGGGGGAGATGTCCTACGGTCAGCAGCGGCGGCTGGAGATTGCCCGGGCAATGTGCACCACGCCGGAGATGATCTGTCTCGACGAACCCGCCGCCGGGCTAAACCCGGTGGAGACGGCGACGCTGAGCCGCATTATTCGTTTTCTGCGCCAGCACCACGGCATCACGGTGTTGTTGATCGAACACGATATGGGCATGGTGATGGAGATCTCCGATCGGGTGATTGTGCTCGATCACGGCGATGTCATTGCCGAAGGCACGCCGAAAGAAATTCAGCATAACGATACGGTGATCGCCGCTTACCTTGGCGCGGACGAAGAGGAACTGGCGGGATGAGTAATGTGATGTTGGAGTTTCGCAACGTAGACGTGTTTTACGGCCCGATCCAGGCGTTGCAGCAGGTCTCGCTACAGGTGAATGAAGGGGAGACGGTGGCGCTGATTGGCGCCAACGGCGCGGGCAAGTCGACGTTGCTGATGTCCATCTTCGGCCAGCCGCGCATCAGCGGCGGGCAGATCCTGTTTCGTGGCGAAGATATCAGCCAGCGTTCCACCCATTACGTTGCCAGCAGCGGCATCGCTCAGGCTCCCGAGGGGCGGCGTATTTTCCCGGATATGAGCGTGGAGGAAAATCTGTTGATGGGCACCATTACCATTGGCAATCGCTATGTCGGGGAGGATTTATTACGCATGTTCGATCTGTTCCCGCGCCTGAAGGAACGCCGCAACCAGCGGGCGATGACCATGTCCGGCGGTGAACAGCAGATGCTGGCGATTGCCCGGGCGCTGATGAGCAGGCCAAAACTGCTGTTGCTGGACGAGCCGAGCCTGGGATTGGCGCCGATCATCGTCAAACAGATCTTCAGTATTTTACGGGAGCTGACCCGTGGCGGCATGACGTTGTTTCTGGTGGAACAGAATGCCAACCACGCGCTCAAATTGTCCGATCGCGGCTATGTGATGGTCAACGGCCAGATCCGCCTGACCGGCAGCGGCACGGAGCTGTTAAACGATCAAGAGGTGAGAAAAGCTTATCTGGGCGGGGCCTAGAACTGGCGCTGGATCCAGCGCACGTTCAGCCGCACCAGGGCAATAATGCCGTTGGACAACATCCGCAGCCCGGTGGGTAAATCGCGGCGGCGGATATCCAGCAGCAACACGGTGCGCACCTGGTCGCTGTCGTTCCACACCTCGTGTTCGAAGGTATCGTCCCACAGCATAAATTCCCCATCATTGAGCCGGTATTCTTGCCCGTCGACTTTCAACACGGCGGCGGGCAGACCATCGGCGCCCTTGGGCATCGACAGCACCAGATAACCGCGCAGAATGCCACGGAACGGGCCACGGTGCGCCGGCACCTGTTTACCGGGAGCGAGGAAAGACAGTGAGGCGGAAAGCACATCCGGAGAGGAAGCGATCAGGCTGGCCAATAATGGGCAACGTGCAAGGTTACGCGCTATCGGCTGGCCGTAGGCCTGCATGATAAACATCCGCCAGTCACGGGCGTCATTGGCGGAGATCGACGCCTGTTCGCTCATGATCTCATGAAATCGCGGAATATTTTGCAGATCTTGTGCCAGCGTCAGAGCCTCATCACGGATCTGCGGCCACTGGGCGATAAAACGCTGGGCGTCAGGGAACAGTTGGGCACTGTCGAGCACCGGCGCACTGTTGATGCGGCGATCGTAAATACGGCGGAATACCAACACTGACCAATCATAGATAGCTGACATATGACCTCAATTAGCGTGACCCAAGCTCTCGCCGTCCGTTGATATTATTATTGTTTAATATGCGACTGCCGGACGATTAATTCACCGTTATACAAACGTTGGCCACCTGGCTCGAAAGCCTGCGTCAGGCAATGAATGCCATCGGCAATCAGCGACTGCATCGGCTGGCGATAGGTGGTCAACTGATAGCTGGGTGAGGCAGCCAGTTCAATGTCATCAAACCCCACCACGGCAATCGGTGCGCGGTCCGGCGCGGCGCGTATGGCGTCGATCACCCCCACCGCCAGAATGTCGTTCTCACAAAAAATCGCCTCGACCCGCTGTTCCGCCGGGGTGGTCGCCAGGTAGGCAGAGAAGGCTTCCATGCCGCACTGGCGTTGGTAATGCGGGGCCTGCAGCACCAAGCTAACGTCGCGTTGTTTTTCCGCCAATGCGGCGCGGAAACCGTCAAGGCGGCGTAACTGGGTGGATTCGCTCACTGGCCCGGCCAGATAGCCCATGCGCTGATAATTTTGCGTCAGCAACAGTTCGCCAATTTCACGCCCGGCCTGAAAGCCGTTGGTGGCCAACACCTGGATATAGGGGCTTTCGCTATAGCGATACAGCACCACCAGTGGAATATGGTGAATATCCTGCGCCAGTGTGATCAGCCGGTCGTTGAGCAGGGTGCCAAGAAACAGCAGGCCATCTACCTGCATTTGATCGGCCAGCGTCAGCACCGATTCATAGTCATGTTCCGAGGTGATATTCAGCAGCAATGCCATATAACCGCGGCTTTGCAACTGCCGGGTGACCTCGTCCAGCAGTGTGAAAATATGCGGGTTTTTTAGCTCGTCCGCCACCAGCCCGATGATGCGGGTGCTTTTTTTCGACAGGCTGCGTGCCAGCAGATTAGGCCGATAACCCAATTCTCTTGCCGCGGTCTGAACGCGCAACATCGCATGGGGCGAGATCGACGCACCGTCGGTAAAGGCACGCGATACCGTCCATTTGGACACGCCGGCGCGGGCAGCCACATCACTGGCGGTCGCCTTGCGTGCAGTGGGCGCAGGGGGAGCGCCGGGTTTCTTCGCCATCATCTTCGCTCGTGATGAAAAAACGGTATGGGTTCAACAGATTAGCACAGCCTTGCCGGATGCGGGAGTTGCTGCCGTCAGCGGCGGGATCCACCGAACATACAGGGCATATTGTTCCCTCTCCTGTGGGAGAGGGTTAGGGTGAGGGGGGATGCGCAGACGCGAAAGCCCCTCACCCCGGCCCTCTCCCACAGGAGAGGGGGCGCCCGCAGAGCAGTGTATTCATCACTTTGCTTAGGTGACTGGCATTAAGGCCAGTCGATCGTTTTATCAGCAAATTGTGATCCTGAGCGGCAGATTTATCATGGCGTATTTGACTTATTTTTAACCCTCTCCAATAGTCCATCGCAAGTGGCATTTGTTTCGCGGTCAAGTTGCCACCCAATTTTGCACCCGGGTGCATTTTAAATTTGCACCCGGGTGCAATGCGGCGGAAAGATCAGAAACTTTGAGCTTCGGGAGCAACTATGTTGAATGGTGAAAGAAAAACGCCACGGCCTCTGCGCTGGGCGATGGTCGGCGGCGGGCGGTTGGGGCAGGTGGGGTATAAACACCGTTGCGGCGCATTGCGGGATAACACCGCCTTTGCGCTGGTGGCTGGGGCGTTTGATATTGTGCCGGAGCGTGGCCGCGAATTCGGCGTCAATCTGGGGGTGGATGTCGAGCGCTGCTATGACGATTATTGTGAGCTGTTTGCTCAAGAGGCCGGGCGAGAGGACGGCATAGAAGTAGTCTCAGTGGCCACGCCAAACGGCACCCATTACGAAATTACCCGTGCGGCACTGCTGGCCGGGCTGCACGTGATTTGCGAGAAGCCGCTGTTTTTTACCAGCCGGGAAGCCTATGAAATCAAGGCACTGGCAGCGGAAAAAAACCGTATCGTCGGCGTGACATATGGTTTCTCCGGCCACCCGTTGCTGCTGCAGATGCGCGCCATGATTGCCAACGGGCAGATTGGTGAAGTGCGCATGGTAGATCTGCAATACACCCACGGTTTTAATGCCACCGACGAAGTCGATCGTCTCAGTGATGCGCAGAAATGGCGCATTGACCCCCAAATCTCCGGCCCGAGCTTTGTGCTGGGCGATATTTCCACCCACACCTTTTACCTGTCCCAATTGGTGATGCCGCAAATGCACATCCGCGAACTGCTTTGCGATCGGCAGAGCTTTATTCGCTCACGTGCGCCGCTGGAAGACAACGCGCTGGTGATGATGCGCTATGCCAACGGTGCGGTGGGGCGCATGTGGGCCTCATCAGTAAACGCCGGTGCTATGAGCAGCCAGCGTATTCGCATCGTCGGCTCGAAGGCTAGTCTGGAATGGACCGACACCAACCCCAGCGAGCTGAGTTACCAGGTGCAGGGGCAACCCAATCAGACGCTGTATCGCGGCATGCCTTATCTGGACGAAACCTGCAACGCCTGGGAGCGGCTGGGGGCGCTGCACACCGAGGGGCTGACCGAGTCCTGGGCCAACATCTACCTGAAATTCGCCCTGGCGATTGATGCCTGTAACCGGGGCGACCGGCAGGCGCTGGCGCAATTGGTTTATCCAGACATCGACGCCGGGATCGACGGTGTGCGCTGGATTGAGAACTGCGTGCGTTCGGCCGATCAGGGTGCTCGCTGGGTGACCTTTGAATAAACCTTTTTGCGGAGACATAACATGAAGCTTTCTTTCTGTACCGATAGTCTGGGCCACCTGCCATGTCGGTCGATGCCGGTATCAATACTTCGGTTGAGGCATTAAAGCACTGTATCAGTCAGTAAAGGGTACCCGCTGCTGTCCAGGGTCTGCCGTTGCGCAGGCCGTGGATGGCAAAAGGCTGGCGAAAAAAACAGGCTAATAAAAGTGTGATGCATGTCGCATTTATCCGGCCAGTTGGTTAAAATATCGCTACTTCCCGCACCCGTCCGGATCCCGTTTAACATGGAACAAATTCAGGTCTCTCGCTCAACCGCCTGGTTGCGCGTGGTCATTCTTGCCGTTTCGGCCTTTATCTTCAATACCACCGAGTTTATTCCGGTCGGGTTGCTGAGTGATATCGCCCAAAGCTTCTCGATGCAGACCGAGCAGGTGGGGTTGATCATCACTATTTATGCCTGGATCGTCGCCGCCAGTTCGCTGGTGTGTATGCTGCTGACCAGTCGGATTGAACGACGCAAACTGCTGATCGGGGTATTTATCCTGTTTATCGCCAGCCATGTGCTGACCGCCGTGGCATGGAACTTCACCACGTTGGTAATTTCCCGTGCCGGTGTGGCGCTGGCCCATGCGGTATTCTGGTCGATCACCGCCTCATTGGCGATCCGGGTCGCACCGGCGGGCAAAAAGGCGCAGGCGTTGAGCCTGCTGGCGGGGGGAACCGCGCTGGCGATGGTGCTCGGTCTGCCGCTGGGCCGTATTGTGGGGCAAATCCTCGGCTGGCGCATGACCTTTATTGGTATTGCCGTCTGTGCCACGCTGGCGTTGGTGCTGCTGTGGCGCTTGTTGCCGGTGCTGAAAAGCGAGCATTCCGGCTCGCTGGCCAGCGTGCCAATGCTGTTTAAACGCCCGGCGTTGGTCAGCCTGTATATGCTGACCATCATTGTGGTGACGGCCAATTTTACCGCCTACAGCTATATCGAACCCTTTATTCAGACCGTGGCCGGGCTGTCGGAAAACTTCACCACCCTGATGCTGTTGCTGTTCGGTGCCGCCGGGATTATCGGTAGCCTGTTGTTCAGCCGTTTCAGCGAACGTTTCCCGTCAGGCTTTTTCATCGGCGCCATCGCCTTATTGATGCTGAGCCTGCTGCTGCTGTTACCGGCCTCCGGCGATGAAAACCACCTGACGGTGCTGTTTGCGGTATGGGGCATGGCGATTATGGCGATTGGCTTATCGATGCAGGCCAAGGTCTTGAACCTGGCCCCGGACGCTACCGACGTGGCAATGTCGATCTATTCCGGGCTGTACAACTTTGGCATCGGCGCTGGCGCACTGTTGGGTAACCAGGTCAGTCAGTATCTGGGGATGGGCAACATCGGTTTTGTCGCTGCCCCGCTGGCGTTGATCGCCCTTGGCTGGTGCCTGCTGAATTTTTACCGCAGCGAACGCCTGCAACACCACCACAGCCGCTAACTCCCTTCGTCCTGATAGCAAGCCGCGGCTTGCTATCAGGCACCGGCCCACAGGCTAAATTTTCTCTCAGCAAAACAGATTGCTGCAGTTTTTTATGCTTAATTACCTTTCATAGCCTGCTAATTAAATATTTAACTCCGACGCCGAGCCTATAGCATAGAAAAATAATAACTATGTTATGGCGAGGTTAATGGTGAGTGACTCTTTAGTTGCAGGAAGCGATGCGGTGGTCCAGTCACCGATCCATGAAAGGGATTTGTCAGCAAGAATTGATGCATTGCCGACCTCGGCCGGCCTGTGGAAGTTTATCGCTTTGCTGGCGTTGGGCGGTTTTTTTGAGCTTTATGACCTGTTCCAGACCGGCTATATCAGCACCGGTTTAATCGCCGAGGGGATATTCCATACCGGCGCGCAAGGCGTGTTCGGCGTCTCCGACCAGGCGGCGTTTGCCTCTGCCACCTTCCTTGGCCTGTTTATCGGTGCCAGCCTGCTCAGCCCCTATGCCGACCGCTTTGGCCGTCGCACCACCTTTATGTTTGCGCTGGCCTGGTATGGCGTGTTTTCGCTGTGTCTGGCTTTTCAGCATCAGGCAGAGTGGGTGATTTTCCTGCGTTTTCTGGTCGGTGTCGGGTTGGGGATTGAACTGGTCACCATTGATACCTATCTGACCGAGTGGGTGCCTGCACATCTGCGTACCCGTGCTTTCGCCTTTTCGTTTTTCATTCAATTTCTGTCGGTGCCAACGGTCGCGTTGATGTCGTGGTGGCTGGTACCGCAGACCATTCTGGGCCTGAGTGGCTGGCGTTATGTGGTGATCGCCGGTGCCGTGGCTTCACTGGTGATTTGGCTGGTGCGTAAAGGCTTGCCGGAGTCTCCGCGTTGGCTGGCGCAGCAGCGACGTTACCCGGAGGTCAGGCTGGTGATGCTGGCGATGGAACGCCGTTGCGGCGTTACCCAGGTGAAGGAATTTCCATTGCGTGATGCCGAATCAGCGAGCGAAACGCCCGCTCAGGGAAGCTTTAAAGATATCTGGTCGCCGCGTTACCGGGGCCGCACCCTGATGCTGGTGGTGATGAATTTCTTCCAGGCGATTGGCTTCTTCGGCTTCGGTAACTGGCTGCCGGCCTTGCTGGCCGGAAAGGGCGCCTCAATCACCCACAGCCTGCTGTACGCCTTCTTTATTACCCTGGCTTACCCGCTGGGATCATTGCTGTGCAGTCGCTATGCCGACAAAATGGAAAACAAGTGGCAGATTGTCCTTTCCTGCCTGGTGACGGTGATTTTCGGCTCGCTGTTTGCCATGCAGAATAATCCCCTGTGGCTGATCCTGTGCGGCTTCTTTATCACCTGGTCCAATGCCTGGCTGACCTACAGTTACCACTCCTATCAGTCTGAGGTGTTCCCGACTTATATCCGTGCCCGTGCGGTCGGATTCTGCTATTCGTTCAGCCGGCTATCGACGGTATTCAGCAGCCTGATTATCGGCATGATCCTGCAATACGGTGGTTCGGTGGGCGTGATTGCGTTTATCGTTGCCAGCATGCTGATTGTGATGGTGGTGATCGGGGTGTTTGGCCCGAAAACTCGCGGTATTGACCTGGAAAATATCTGACCCAGCCACCCGGCGTTGTGCATTGAGACAACGCCGGGATCTTCAGCAAAAAAACTCGCGATCATCCGAAAATAATTCCGTTATCACCGTTTCCTCTCCTGCCTTACTGTTAACCCGGAAGACCTACCCTTACCACCACCGGGAGACACCCTATGAGCATCCTGACCACCCAAGATGGCACGCGCATTTTCTATAAAGATTGGGGCCGCGGACAACCCATCCTGTTTTCTCACGGTTGGCCGCTTTCCGCCGACGCCTGGGATAACCAAATGCTGTTCTTCGGCCAAAGCGGTTACCGCGTTATCGCGCACGATCGCCGCAGCCATGGTCGCTCCGACCAAACCTGGGACGGCAACACCATGGACCGCTATGCGGACGATTTGGCGGAGTTGATCGAAGCGTTGGATCTGCGGGATCTGATCCTGGTAGGGCATTCAACCGGTGGCGGTGAGGTAGCGCACTATATTGGCCGTCACGGCAGCGCAAGGGTGGCGAAGGTGGTGCTGGTGGGCGCGGTGCCGCCGCTGATGCTCCAGAGTCCGGCCAATCCAGAGGGCTTGCCGATGTCGGCTTTCGACGGCATTCGCAGCGGAACGGCAGAAAACCGCTCTCAGTTCTTCAAGGATCTGGCGGTGCCTTTTTACGGCTTCAACCGCAAGGGTGCCAAGGCCAATGCCGGATTGACGGACAGCTTCTGGCTGATGGGCATGCAGGGCGGGGTGAAGGGGTTGTATGACTGCGTGCGTGAGTTCTCCGAAGTTGACTACACCGCCGACCTGCTGGCGATCGACAAACCGACGCTGCTGGTGCACGGCGATGACGACCAGATTGTGCCGATAGCGGCATCGGCTATGAAAGCCGCTAAGCTTATCAGGCAGGTTGAATTGAATGTCTATCCGGGCGCTTCGCACGGGCTGGCGCAAACCGATCCCGACAGGTTTAATGCCGATCTGCTGGCGTTTATCCAGTCTTGATCCCCCATTCCATTCCCAGGGATGGGGATTTTTGCCTGTGACCCGGAGCCGACCATGAGCACTACCGCTTTTATTTCTCGAGTCAGACATGCTGTAGATACCCCCTTGCTTCGCTGGCTGATGCTACCGGCGATTTGCGCCGCTTATATCCAGGGCGGTTTGGTCAAGGCGCTGGACTTTAACGGTGCCATGGCGGAAATGACCCATTTTGGCCTGCAGCCTGCGGCGTTGTTTGCCGGGCTGGTGGTGGTGCTGGAACTGGGGGCTTCGGCGTTGATCCTGACCGGTTTTTACCGCTGGCTCGGCGCATTGGCGCTGGCCGGATTCACCCTGGCCGCCACGCTAATGGCCAACCGTTTTTGGGAAATGAGCCCGCCGGAGCGTTTTATCGGCATGAACGGATTTTTTGAACATATCGGACTGGCGGGGGCGTTGCTGCTGGTGGCGCTTTACGATCTCAAGGAGCATAAAGATGGCTGAATCGGCACCGAGCAAGGCAGCACCCGGCGGTTTCGCACCGCTGAAGATCCCGGTATTCGCGGTGTTGTGGGGAGCCACGGTGCTGGGCAACGTGGGCAGCTTTATGCGTGACGTCGCCAGTTCCTGGCTGGTGACGGATTTGTCCTCCAATCCGTCGGCGGTGGCGCTGATGCAGACCGCCGCCACGCTGCCGGTGTTCCTGCTGGCGATCCCGGCGGGAGTGTTGTCCGACATTCTTGACCGCCGCCGCTTTCTTATTTTTGTCCAAATCTTACTGGCCTGCGTCAGCGGCACCTTGCTGCTGCTGTCGCAAAGCGGCGCGCTGACCGTCGAGTATTTGCTGGCGCTGACCTTTATCGGCGGCATCGGTGGGGCGCTGATGGGGCCGACCTGGCAATCTATCGTGCCCGAGCTGGTACCGCGAGCCGATCTCAGAAATGCGGTGGCGCTGAACTCGCTGGGGATAAACATCGCCCGTGCCATCGGCCCGGCGGCGGGAGGGCTGCTGTTGGCCAGCTTCGGTGCCGGTGCGGCCTACGGTGCCGATGTACTGAGCTATGTGTTCGTGGTTTCCGCCTTGCTGTGGTGGCGCAGGCCGAAGATGGAGGACAACGGGCTTTCCGAGCATTTCTTTGGCGCTTTTCGTGCCGGTATTCGCTATGCCCGCGCCAGCCGTGAGCTGCATGTGGTGCTGCTGCGGGCGGCGGTTTTCTTTGTGTTCTCCAGCTCGGTCTGGGCTTTGCTGCCGCTCGTCGCGCGCCAGATGCTGGGTGGTACCGCCGGTTTCTATGGCATCCTGTTGGGCGCAGTGGGAGCGGGAGCGATCGGCGGTGCAGTGCTGTTGCCAAGACTGCGTCAGCGATTAAATGCCGATGGTTTGGTGTTATTGGCGGCGGTGATCACCGCCGTGGTGATGGCCTTGCTGTCGATGGCTCCGCCGCAGTGGCTGGCGGTGTTGCTTTTGCTGGCGCTGGGGGCCGGTTGGATTATCGCGCTGACCTCACTGAACGGCGCAGCACAGGGAGTTTTGCCAAACTGGGTGCGCGGACGCGGCCTGGCGATTTACCTGATGGTGTTTAATGGCGCGATGGCTGCCGGTAGCCTGCTGTGGGGGCTGATTGCTCAGGAGATTGGCGTGGCCGCCACGCTGTTGGCGGGCGGTATCGGCTTGCTGGTGATTTCGCTGCTGTTTCATCGCATTCGTCTGCCGGAAGGCGAGGCCGACCTGCAACCCTCCAACCACTGGCCGGAACCCTTGCTCAACACCCCGGTTGAGAACGATCGTGGACCGGTGATGATCCAGGTGGAATACCGTGTCCGGCTGGAAGATCGCCCGCAATTTCTGCGCACGCTGCAACGGCTTTCGCGGGTGCGCCGTCGTGACGGTGCCTACGCCTGGGGGCTGACCGAACATACCGCCGATCCGCAGTGCGTGATGGAGTGGTTTATGGTGGAGTCCTGGGCCGAGCATCTGCGCCAGCATCAGCGGGTTTCACATGCCGATGCGGACTTGCAGCAGGAGGCGCTGCAGTTCCATATCGGCCCGGAAAAACCTCTGGTGCATCATTTTCTGTCGCTTGATCTGCGGCACGTGGAACGGCAGACGACTGGGTAGTAAACATAAAAAGCCCGCCCAGGTTTCCCTGGGCGGGCGGTTTCACTGCGGTTTGAACCTAGGCCAGGTCAAAACGATCGAGGTTCATCACCTTGTTCCAGGCGGCGACAAAGTCGTAGACAAAACTCGCCTGAGCGTCCGAGCTGCCATAGACTTCCGCCAGCGCGCGCAGTTGGGAATGTGAACCGAAGATCAGATCGGCGCGGGTCGCCGTCCACTTAAGCGCGCCGGTTTGGCTGTCGCGCCCTTCGAACACGCCATCATCGCCAACCGCTTTCCAGGTGGTGCCCATATCAAGCAGATTGACGAAGAAGTCGTTGCTCAGCGCCTGCGGTCGTTGGGTCAGCACGCCGTGCTGGCTCTGGCCGACGTTGGCGTTTAACACCCGCAGCCCGCCCACCAGTACCGCCATTTCCGGTGCCGTCAGCGTCAGCAACTGCGCTTTGTCGACCAACAGGGCTTCGGCCGGAATGTTGAACTGGCGCTTCAGGTAGTTACGGAAACCATCGGCAACCGGCTCCATCGCTGCGAAAGAGTCGACGTCGGTCTGTTCCTGCGTGGCATCCATACGGCCTGGCGTGAAGGGCACGCTCACCGGATGCCCGGCGTTGGCGGCGGCCTGTTCGACCGCTGCGGCACCGGCCAGCACGATTAAATCTGCCAGCGAGACGCGCTTGTTGCCCGTCTGGGCATTGTTGAACGCCTGCTGTATCCCTTCCAGCTTGGCCAGCGTTTGCGCCAGTTGCGCCGGTTGGTTGATTGCCCAGTCCTTTTGCGGTGCCAGACGAATGCGCGCACCGTTGGCGCCGCCACGCTTGTCGGACCCGCGGAAGGTGGAGGCTGAAGCCCAGGCGGTGGAAACCAGTACCGAGAGCGGCAGGCCGGAACCCAGGATGCTGGTTTTGAGATCGGCGATATCCTGATCGTTAATCAACTGATGATCGACAGCCGGGATCGGATCTTGCCAAATCAGTTCTTCGGCCGGCACTTCCGGGCCGAGATAGCGAGCGCGTGGCCCCATATCACGGTGGGTCAGTTTGTACCAGGCACGGGCAAAAGCATCGGCGAGCTGCTCAGGATGTTCATAGAAGCGACGAGAGATCTGCTCATATGCCGGATCGAAGCGCAGCGACAGGTCAGTGGTTAACATGGTTGGGCGCTGTTTCTTCGCCGGGTCGAACGCATCGGGAATGGTCTCGCCAACGTCTTTGGCTACCCACTGGTGGGCACCGGCCGGGCTCTGCGTCAGTTCCCACTCGTATTCGAACAGGTGTTTGAAGAAGTCGTGGTTCCACTGGGTCGGCGTGGTGGTCCAGGTCACTTCCAGGCCGCTGGTGATGGCGTCCTTACCTTTACCGGTACCGAAACTGCTCTGCCAGCCGAGGCCTTGCAGCTCAAGGCCTGCGCTTTCTGGATCGTCACCCACATGTGAGGCCGGGCCTGCGCCGTGGGTTTTGCCGAAGGTATGGCCGCCGGCGATCAGCGCCACGGTTTCTTCATCATTCATCGCCATCCGGGCAAAGGTTTCGCGAATGTCACGAGCGGCAGCGACCGGATCCGGGTTACCGTCCGGGCCTTCCGGGTTAACGTAAATCAGACCCATTTGCACCGCTGCCAGTGGATCTTCCAGATCGCGATCGCCCGAATAGCGGCTGTTCTGACCACCGCTCAGCTCCAGCCAGATTTTTTCCGATCCCCAATAGACGTCATCCGGCTCCCAGGTATCGGCGCGACCGCCTGCATAGCCGAAGGTTTTAAAGCCCATGGATTCGAGCGCGACGTTACCAGTCAGGATAATCAGGTCTGCCCAGGAAATTTTGCGGCCGTATTTTTGTTTGATTGGCCACAGCAGACGACGGGCCTTATCGAGGCTGACGTTGTCGGGCCAGCTGTTGAGCGGGGCAAAACGCTGCTGACCTTCACCTGCGCCGCCACGGCCATCGCCGATGCGGTAAGTCCCGGCGCTGTGCCAGGCCATACGGATAAACAGGCCGCCGTAGTGGCCGAAGTCTGCCGGCCACCAGTCCTGCGAGTCGGTCATCAGGGCGTGCAGATCCTGTTTAACGGCGGCCAGATCCAGACTGTTAAAGGCTTTGGCGTAATCGAAGTCGGGGTCCATCGGGTCGGAAAGGGAAGAGTGCTGGTGCAGCGGTTTCAGGCTAAGTTGGTTGGGCCACCAGTCCTGATTCGAGGGGCCACGGCGTGGCGTGTTCGGTTTACCGCCGCCCGAAAATGGGCATTTGCTTTCAGTTGTCATGATGCGCTCTCTGCTTCTGTAGGTTCGCTCCCCAGGCCCTGTCTGCCGGTACCTGGGGAGCCGTTAGCTTGACATCGCGGGTAACTGCCCGCGTCGGGTGTTGCGCTAAGGGTTTTTCTAATCAACTGATTTTCAATAATAAGAGATGAGGTTTTCGCCAACCGCTGATGGGGCTCGCACTGACACTCAGCTCTAAGCTTAGTCAGTGGATGAAGATAGATAAAATAGGAATGGTTGAATGTTGTAATAGTCTGTGACTATTGAATGTTTATTTATTGATAGGGGTTTTAGGATGATAGGGCTGGGCGGATTTATCGAATAGCTATAAATAGCATTATTACCTGCCGGCCAAGGGGGAGCAGTCACCTCTATCAATAGGTTATTGCCCGTATAATTGCTGCGTGGCTCTAAACTATCAGCCTTGGATATATGTATCTTTTGACTTGCCGATTAAACAGGATGAAAATAATTTATTAGTCAGTGCCTACCACCATCGCTAACTAAAACTATGCATTGATAATAAACATCGAACCCAGGTGTTTTGCTTTCAGCCAATTCTGTAGCCCAATAAAGAGGAGTTTGAATATTGAGTTAATTATACTCATTATATAAGGAGGAATCATGCTTGGTAATATTCATAACGTTGATATCCGATTGTTGCAGATATTTTTGACCATAGTGCAGTGTAATGGATTCTCTGCCGCTCAGGCTCAGCTGAATATGAGCCAGTCTGCCATCAGTACCTGTATGTCGAGCTTAGAGACACGTCTGGGCTTTCGCCTCTGTGAACGAGGGAAAAAAGGATTCAGTCTGACAGCGGAAGGGGAACAGGTGCTGTGTTATACACAACATCTGTTCGCCAAATTGGATGCTTTTGTTTTACAGGTTCATAACCTTTCTGGGCGGTTACGTGGTGAGTTGCTGATTGGCCTGTTGGACAGCACATTGACTTTACCAGAAGCAAAAATAGTTGAGGCAATAAGACGTTTTTATCAGCGTAATCATGAGGTAAGTCTGCAGGTTTTTATTAAATCACCGACGGAACTTGAACAGGAAATTATCAGCGGCGAATTACATGCGGCGATATCTTATATCGGACACCGATTAGAGAATCTTGAGTATATCGATCTCTTCAGTGAAAAAATTTCAATCTATTGCGGAAGGCACCATCCGCTGTATTTGTCATCAAAGGTGACTTCCGAGGACTTACAGCGCTTCAGCTGGGTAAAGCGTGGCTATCTGATGCCGTCGGATTTGGTGCCTGTAACGCCATCACTAATCACTGCCACGGCCCACCAGATGGAGGCTGTCGCCCTACTGATTCTGGCAGGGACGCACATGGGTTATCTGCCGCAACATTATGCTCAGCAGTGGGTCGATAAACAGGAAATGTACCTGCTTGAACCTGATGAATTAAGCTATGAGGTGACTCACTGCCTTATTCTTAACCGAAATCGCCCGCATAATGAAGCGCTCGAAGCCTTGGTGTCTGATATTCGTATGGAACATGGATATCCGGGTCGATAATATTTCATTCTTATATGCCCCACACCTTTCTGGTTAAACATTCATAAATAGTAAAGTCAGCTTTATTTTATATCTATTGTTAGCCATGTAATTAAGTCTTACGCTCATCGGCACATCAATGAATATTCAGATGGGTACAGTGGCTGGAATACTGCTACCCGTAAATGGGCGTTTTTATCACACATCGAGGGAAATGAAATGAGAGATAAATTTCGCGGCAAGCACTATCTTGCCATGCAGGATTATACAGCGGAAGAGATCCGTTATTTGGTCGAGCTGGCAGCCGATTTAAAACGCAAATGGACCATGCGTGAGCCACATGAATATTTACGTGGGCGTACCTATGGCATGATTTTCGAAAAAAAATCCACCCGCACCCGTAATTCTTTCCATGCCGCCGCAACGGCGCTGGGAGCTCAGTCTATCTATCTGCGCCCGGATGAAATGCAACTCAGCCGCGGCGAACCCATTAAAGATACCGCACGCATTATTGATCGCTATTTTGATGGTTTATATATCCGAACTTATGGGCAGGAAATTGTTCAGGAGTTTGCGCAATACATGAAAAATCCGGTGATTAACGCTTTAACGGCGCTGGAGCATCCTTGCCAGGGGCTGGCCGACCTTCTGACCATTAAAGAAAAATTTGGTGAATGGAAAGGGGTCAAAGTCTGTTATGCCGGCGATGTCTATAACGTCTGTCATTCCCTGATGATCGGCTGCGGCATGATGGGAATGGATATTTACGTTGCTGCCCCGGAAGGGTACGAACCCGTACCGGAAATTCTGGCCTGTGCACAGCAGCACGCGGCGAAAAGCGGCTCCAAAGTCATCGTGACCCGGGATTTCGACGAGGCGCTGCGTGGAGCCGATGTGGTGTATGGCAACACCTGGCACAGCATGGGCGAAAACGAAGCCCAGAAAGAAAAGCGCATTCAAGACTTTATGCCGTACCAAATCAACGCCCAGGCAATGGCGAAAGCACGCAAGACGGCGGTCTTCATGCATTGCCTGCCGGGTTACCGTGGCGAAGATATGACAGATGAAGTCATTGAAGGGCCGCAGTCCGTGGTGTGGGATCAGGGTGAAAACCGTATGCACACCGTGAAGGCCGTTATGGTGGCTACGGCGGTCTAGCATTCCGGCTCAAAGGCGAGGGAGCCAAAACGCCGGCACCTCGCGTCATGCTGCCAGACATCACTTCTGCTTTTAGTCGCCATCCGTACTTCACTAAGGAGTTTGTTATGAGCCAATCTGTGGAGAGTAAAACACATCTAAAAAAAGCCATTACCTTCAATGGATTTTTGGGGATGGGTATTGGCTGCGTTTTTGGTGCTTCCTGGCTGGTGCTCACCGGCACCTGGCTAAGCACGGCCGGTGGCCCCTCCAATGCGGCACTGGCCATTTTACTCTGCCTGCTCATTGAGCTTCCCCTTGCGCTGGCCTATCTGGAAGCCATATCCGCAGTGCCTTTGGCGGGTGGGGAGGCGGCGTATTCCTATCTTGCCTTCGGCAGTTTTGCCGCGATGATCGCCGGATGGTTCGGCGTGCTGGTGAATATCATTTTATGCGCCTGGGAAGCACTGGCAATTACCACCATGCTGGGCTACCTGCTGCCCTCGATGAAGAGCGCGGCGATCCTCTATGAGGTCGGCGGGTTTGCGGTCAGTGCTCCATTATTGGTTATCGGGCTGCTGCTTATCGCGGGTATCGGCATGATGCAGCACCGGGGGGTAAAACTTTCATCAACGTTACAGACGTTTATTACCGTGACGGTGTTAACCCTGGTTATCGTCTCGCTGATTGCCTGTTCATTCTATATCGATCTTGAAAACCTCAGCCCGTTACAGAGCAAACCGACCTTTGCCGGCGTGGTGGCTCTGCTGGCGCTCCTGCCATTTTCTATAGCCGGTTGGGAAACCATCGCCAAGGGGGCGGAAGAAGCCTCTGCCAGCCTGAGCCGTAAAAAAACCGCTCTTGCTTTGATTATCTCGCTGGTCATCGCCACCTTTATGTACCTGATTACCCTGCTGGTTCCTTCGGCAATCGTGCCCTGGCAAAGCCTGATGACCATGGATATCCCCTTTGCTCACGCAGCAGAAATAGTGACAGGTACGCCAGTTTGGGGGGTATTACTCACGGCAGCAGCTTGTTGCGGAGTCGTGGGGGTTTATAACGCCTGCTTTTATGGCGCAACTCGTTTACTGATGTATATGAGCCAGGTTGGATTAATCCCGGCGGCTTTTTCCCGCTTGCACCCGGTTTACCATACGCCAACGGTAGCCATCCTTTTCGTTTCATTAATAGCTGCTTCGGCCTGTCTGCTGGGTAAAGCCGTGTTTCTCCCCCTGGTCACCGTGGCCGCTTTTTCCTACATCGTCTTGTGGGGATCAACGCTGTTTTCCGTGATGCGACTGAGGAAATTACGCCCTGAGCTTCCACGCCCGCTTCCAACTCCGGGAGGAAAATTCACCCTGGCTATTGGGGCCATTGTGACTCTGCTGATGGCTGCAGCCATGTTGGTTCCTGGCAGCCCGGCGGCGCTTAAATGGCCCTATGAGCATCTGCTATTGGCTGTGCTGCTGGCTATTGGCATGGTTCTATATTTGTTGCGGGATAAATCTGTTTCCGGAGAAGAGCAGGCCAAATTGATACTGAAAAACATTCCCACCGAAATAGTGAAAACAAAACTGACCACTCAAAATAGTCATTCGGATTAATTCCGTACTCATATCGATGAAATTATCCTGACTGTATCTTATGAAATAAAGATAATTAAGAGGTTAAAAATGGAAAGAAGCTATGTAAAAAATGCCACTAATAGACTGAAGAAGGTTTTATTATGTCCACCAAAACATTTTTCATTCCAGCCTATTAATGTCATTACTGAAGACTGGCTGGAAAAAGGCGAGTCAGCCGATATTAACGCATTTCGGCGTGAGCATGACGCGCTGGTTCAGGCTTATCGTGAAAACGGCGTTGAAGTGGTATTGATGGATCCTGATCCTGAGCTTCCTTATCAGGTTTATGCGCGCGATTTCGGTGCCTGCGTGGCGGAAGGTTTCATCATGGGGAGGTTTCGCGAACCTTGCCGTGAGGGGGAAACGGCGGCTTATGAGGCCAAGATGAAACAGCTCGGTATCCCCTGCATTGCACGCTGTACCAGTGGGGCATTTGAGGGCGGTGATTTCTGGATGATTGATGAGCACACCATTGCTCAGGGCGTCGTGGCAAGGACGGACTATGACGGCTACCTGAACATTGAACGCCAAATGTGGGAACTGGGTTACACCATGGTCCCTATCTTCTGTAAGCGTGAAAATCTTCACCTGGACATGTGCTTTAATATCGTTGCCGAGAAAGTCGCGGTCGTCTGTAAAGCTGCTCTTCCCGATGAGTTTTTAAATCTGCTCACCAGAAGAAAATTCACGCTGATTGATGTTCCGCAACAGGGGGTATTCCGCCATCATTGCAATTTGCAGGCATTGGGTGATGACCGGGTGCTGACCTTTAAAAATAATAAAGAGACCAACCTGCAACTTGCTGCCTTGGGCATTAAAACCATTGAAATTGAATTGGAAGAAATTCTCAAAGGCGGGGGTGGACCTCACTGCATGACTTTCCCATTAGAACGGGAATGAAATAGTCAGCCATCTAAAGGGGAGGGTATAGCTTCCCCTTTCTTATCTGCCAGGGAACAGGAGAGGATAACTATGAGAATACTTATAGCATTAGGCGGCAATGCGCTATTAAAACGTGGCGAAGCCATGACCGCAGAAAACCAGCGGCGAAATATCGCTATAGCCTGTGAAGCCATTTCCCGGCTGGATGGCAAACACCAGATCATTATCAGCCACGGAAATGGGCCGCAGGTGGGGTTATTAGCACTGCAGTCTGAGTCCTACGCCGATAAGGTTGAACCCTATCCTTTTGACGTTTTGGGTGCGGAAAGCCAGGGGATGATTGGTTACATGCTGGAGCAGGAACTGCGTAATCATATACCCGGCAGGCAGGTTGCCTGTTTGCTGACTCAGGTAGAGGTCGATATCAACGATCCTGCAGTCAAACAACCCAATAAATTTATTGGCCCAGTTTATAACGAAGAACAGGCCAACAAATTAATGCGAGAAAAAGGCTGGATAATAAAACCGGATGGTAAATATTACCGCCGCGTTGTTCCCAGCCCACAGCCATTGGCGATCGTCGAAATTGAGACATTACGCACGCTGGTAAAAAATGATGTGATTGTTATTGCCGGCGGCGGTGGCGGTATCCCGGTCACCATCCTCAGTTCGCAAAGCCATGGGCTGGAGGCCGTTATCGACAAAGACCGCTGCTGCAGCCTAATGGCTCAGCAGCTGGATGTGGACTTACTGATTATCGCGACCGACGTCAGCAGAGTTTTCACTGATTTTGGCACGGCGGACAGCAAGGCAATTAAAGCCGCCAATCCACACGCATTGCTTGAAATGGATTTCCCGGCAGGTTCAATGTGGCCCAAGATCCAGGCTACCTGTGAGTTTTCTATCAATAGTGGCAGATCGGCAGTGATCGGATCGCTGGAGGACATTGTTGATATGGTCGAGGGTCGGGCGGGAACCTTGATCAATAAAGATATTGAGGGCGTGGCGTTTCACTGACGAGCGGGTTAAAGCGCGTTGATGACACATGGGCGCACCAGAAATTGGCACCGTGGCTATCCCAGACAATCCGCCAAGCGACACGGCAAAGGAGTCAATTGTGGTTATTGATCTCTCCCTCATTGGGCTTTACTTGTTATTAGTATTAGGCGTGGGTTGGCTGGGCTGGAAACGGACAAAAACGCGAGATGATTACGCCGTGGCGGGCAGGCGTCTCGCTCCGTTGATGTTCACCGGCACTATGGCCACGACGGTGCTCGGCGGCGCTGCAACCATGGGCAGCATGGGACTCGGTTATCAATATGGCATCTCTGGCTTATGGCTGGCAACCAGCCTGGGTATGGGGCTCATTGGACTGAGTTTGTTTTTGGTTACCCCATTGTTGAAGCTCAATCTGCACACCGTTACCCAGGTACTGGCACTCCGTTATCGTCCCCGCGTTCGCTTGCTGGGGGCGGCCATTATGATGGTTTATGACTTGATGGTTGCGGTCACCTCCATTATCGCCATAGGCAGCATTATCGAGGTTTTGTTAGGCATCCCCTTTCTGTATGCCATCTGGATCGGCGGCGGGGTGGTGGTAGTCTATGTTTTTCTCGGGGGGATGTGGTCATTAACCATGACTGATATTTTTCAGTTTATTATGATGACGGTGGGGTTACTTTTTATTTTAATGCCTGCCAGTGTTATTCACGCCGGTGGTTGGCAAAATATGCGGCATATTTTACCTGAGGGTTTCTTCTCTCTGACCCATATTGGCTTACCGAATATCATTACTTATTTTTTAATCTACTGCCTGGGAATGTTTATCGGGCAGGACATCTGGCAACGCATGTTTACCGCCCGCAGTGCCAATGTTGCCCGCTGGGGAGGCTTCGTCGCCGGGGTTTATTGTATTGTCTGGGGCGTGATGGGGGCCATTATCGGCATGAGTTGCCGGGTATTTTTGCCCGATATTGGCAACCCGGATACCGTATTCATGAGCGCCGTACAGACAGTGCTTCCTGTAGGCCTTCGGGGGATTGTCATTGCTGCTTCACTGGCCGCACTCATGTCTACAGCCAGCGCCTGTATGATGGCCACCTCAACCCTGTTTGTTTATGATATTTATGCCGCTATTTTCAAGAAAGAAAAATGTTCAATTAAAACAGATCGCTGTGCAACCCTGGCCTTTGGTATCAGCATACTGATCCTCGCCAGTTTGATTGGCGATGTTATTACTGCGCTGACTGTCGCTTATAACATTCTGGTTGGCGTGCTGTTGGTCCCCCTGATTGGAGCCATTTGTTGGCAAAGATCTTCAACCACCGGGGCGATATCAGCGATGGTATCCAGCGCTATTATCATCATCTATTTTATGACCAGATACGGATTGCAGGCCAACAGCGTGACCTATTACGGGCTGTTGGCGAATCTGGTGACCTTTGTGACAATAAGCCTGTTATGGCCTGATTTTCGAACACCAACTCCGCAGAACTAGTCGGAAACTCAATCCTTATGGGCTTCCTTATTGAGAATACGGGAGCGACAAACGTCCAAAATCTCATCTGCCAGCGCGGAGTCATCAGGGCAGGCACGGGACAGCACCAGAGCACCAACGAGATGGGCAATGGTATCGATCAGGTCGGCACGCGTTATGTCACCTTCGCCATTTTCATTGGCTAAAAGGGCCAACTGACGTTCAATGCCAGCCGCAAACGTTGCCTTAATTGATTCAGATTGGCGGGCCGTATCGGTGCCTAGTGCCGACATCACACAACCCTTGCCCATATCATCGCGATGCTGGCGGGAAAGATAGTTTTCAACAAATTGTTCCCGGCTCATATCCGCCGTACTTTCTGCGGATCGCGTAAAACCACAGCTCATCGCTTCCGACATCAAATCAGCCTTGGAACCGAAGTGCTTATAGAACCCGCCATGAGTTAAACCTGCCGCTGACATCAGTTCTGCTACGCCCACGCCGTCATAACCCCGCTCACGAAACAACTCTGAAGCTGTTTCAACAATACGTATTCGGTTTGCACGAACCTGCTCTTTAGAAACCCTCATTACTCTGCCTCTTCTCCTAAAACTGATGTCGTAAGTATACATTGATGATGATCGTAATCAAACGGATTGACTTTTTAGATTACGATCATCATCATTACGTTTATCCCGTTAGCCACCACTATCAGGGTTCTACAGACATCGCAGTTTGCGAATTTCATTGACTCATTGATAAAGAAGGGCATTTCATGACCAAATCAACAGTTCTGATTACAGGCGCTTCTACAGGCATTGGTGCCGTATACGCTGAACGGTTCGCACGTCGGGGCCATGACCTGGTTCTGGTCGCCCGCGACAAGACTAAGCTTGATAGCCTTGCCGAGCGGTTGAGACAAGAAAGGGGTATTGCCGTCGACGTGCTGCCTGCTGACCTCACACAAGCGGATGATTTAGCGGCTGTTGAAGCTCATTTGCGTGATGATTCGCGGATAGGCATTCTGATCAATAACGCGGGTATCGCGCAGTCGGGCAGCTTTGCAGAGCAGACGTCTGATTCAATTGAGCAGCTTATCGCGCTTAATGTGACGGCTTTAACCCGACTGGCCAATGCCGTGGCGCCTCGGTTTGTACTGGCTGGCGAGGGCGCTATCGTCAACATCAGTTCCGTCGTCGGACTCGCCCCTGAATTTGCAATGTCGGTTTATGGCGCAACCAAAGCCTTTGTCCTGTTCCTGTCTCAGGGCCTGAATATTGAGCTGTCGCAGAAGGGGATTTATGTTCAGGCGGTGCTCCCTGCCGGGACTTACACGGATATTTGGCAACGTGCAGGTATCGACACCAACACTTTGCCCCAAATGATGGAAGTGGGCGAATTGGTTGATGCAGCCCTGGTTGGATTTGATCGGCGTGAACTCGTTACCATCCCACCTTTGCAGAACGCCGCACGCTGGGACAACCTCGATGCTGCGCGTCAGACTCTGCTAGCGGACATCAAACAAGATGAAGCCGCAGAGCGATATAAAACCCTTTAGACAATAAAGGGTCCGGCTCAGAACCGACGTTCAGCTTCCTGCACGGCAGGGGAAAAACAAATGAATAATAAGACCATGAAAGCCTTCACGTTTAAGCGTTACGGTAAATCTCCTGAATTAGGGTTCGATGACGTAGATTTTCCTTCGCTCAAGGCTAATGAAGTCTTGGTTAAAGTTTACGCTGCGGGCCTAAATCCAATCGACAATATGATCCCAACCGGAATATTTAAGCCGGTTCTGCATTTTAAGCTACCTGCAACCTTGGGTAGCGATCTGTCTGGGGTTGTTATTGCCGTGGGAAGTCGCGTGACTCGTTTTTCCCCTGGTGATGAAATCTTCGCCAGCATCTTCGATACGGGAACGGGGTCTCTTGCCGAATTTGCGGTGGTGCCTGAGAGCGCTGCAGCTATAAAACCGGCAAACCTGGATTTTGTGCAGGCGGCTTCGCTCCCTATGGTAAGCCTCACGTCCTGGCAAGCACTGACAGAGCGAGTCAGGCTGTGGCCTGGTCAGAAGGTTTTCATCCCGGCGGGTTCTGGGGGGATAGGCTCCTTTGCCATCCAACTGGCGAAGCAACTGGGCGCCACCGTGGGGACAACAACCAGTACGGGCAATATCGGCTGGGTGAGGAGCCTGGGGGCAGACGAAGTCGTTGACTATAAAAAAGAAGAGTTTGAAAAGGTATTGGTTGGCTATGATGTGGTACTTGGCACCACCAGGGGCGATACAATTGAGAAATCCACCCAGATCCTAAAGCCTGGAGGCAATATTGTTTCTCTCACCGGGCCGCTGGATGTCAGGTTTGCGCGGGCTCGGGGGTTAAATTTCTTTCTGACTTTTATCTTCAGGCTTATGAGCCGCAATATTATGCGTCTTTCAAAAAAGCGGGGCTTAACCTATACCTTTCTTTTCGTTCGGCCAGATGGCGATCAACTCAGCCAAATAGGTAAACTGGTAGAAACCGAACAAATCAAACCCATAATCGACAAGGTATTCCCCTTTGCTCAAACAAAGGAGGCTCTTGGCTACCTTGCCCAGGGGCATGCGAAGGGAAAAGTGGTTATCAAGATGCAGGATTAATTCCTTTTTCTATGCTGCCGTGTTGCCGTTGTCTGATAAGTGGCTATCATCTTTTCTTTAAGCTCTTGCCGCTGCTGAAAGGATTGCCTGCCACTATGCCCGTAAATTTTGACCTCAACGATCTCTACGCCTTCCGCGCGTTGGTTGAATACGGTAATTTTCGGCTTGCCGCAGAGTCCATTTGCCTTTCGCAGTCAGCATTGAGCCGCAGGATAGAGAAGCTGGAATCCGCGCTGGGGATTAAGCTGTTCGACAGAACCACCAGGCGCGTCACGCTAACCCTGTATGGACAGACCTTTGCCGAGCGTTCAGATCAACTCTTGATGAACGTTGAGTTGGTATTAGCCGATATCAATAAGGTCAGTCAGGACAGAACGGGTCTGGTCACCGTTGCCACGGTGCCTTCAGCGGCCTATTACTTTATGCCCGACGTGATTCGCCGCTTTCAGGCTCGCTATCCACGCGTACGCGTTAAGCTTATCGATAGCAGTGCCGGCAATGTCATCGAAGCGGTTACCAGCGGCCAGGCCGACTTCGGCATCTGTTTTGCGAGAAACCTGCAACCCAATATCGAATTTTTGCCGTTGATTGGGGATGTTTACGTGGCTGCCTGCAGGCGCGATCACCCTCTGGCCGCTAAAAAAAGCCTGACCTGGCGCGAGTTTTATCAGCAGGATTATGTGGGGCTGGATAAGACCTCCGGCAACCGCAATTTGCTCGATCAGATGCTGGTACACATCATCCCTGAGCGTCCCAGCCTCTGCGAAACCCGCCATGTGACGACCCTGCTGGGCATGGTTGAGGCGGGTATCGGCATTGCTGCCGTACCCGCTATGTCGATGCCGGGGTCAGATCATTCGGTGCTGACTCACCTGCCGCTGACTGACCCGGTTGTAAAGCGCACCGTCGGCCTGATCCGGCGCAGCGGACGTATGCAATCCTATCTTGCCGCCGAGTTGGAAAAACTGATTACTGAACAGTATCACTCTGCCTAGCCGGTTGTTCAGCCTTCACGGCTCTCATCCCGGTGGCGTGAATGGTTTTTTGCGCCTGCGGGGAAGACAGGAAATCCAGTAGCGCTTTGCCTTCCTGCCGGTGTTCGGCTTTGGCGGTGACCGCACCGGCAAAGCGGGTAATGTACTGGACATTGTCAGGCAGTTCGCCAATAAAGGTTACGCCCGGGACGGGGAGCAGTTCACTGACCTGCTGGAAACCTACCGCATATTTCCCTTTCGCCACCTCGGATGCCACCGGAATGCGTTCAACCTTATGCGCCTTTTCCTTCACCTTATCTTCAATACCCAGTTTTTGAAACAGCTGGCTGCTGACATATCTGCCGCTGGCACTGTCAGAATAGGCAATGGATTTAGCCTGCAGCAGGGTATTGCGCAGCTCTGCATCATTTTTAATATTGGGTTTGGGGTCACCTTGTTTGACCACCATGCCAATCGGCGAGTCGGCCAGTTCCACGCGCGACCCCGGCTGTATCCAGTTATCCTTTTCCAGCTTTTTCAGTGCATCACCCACCATGATCACCACGTCGGCATTTTCGCCGCGAGCCAGGCGTGCCGGGATCGCCTGGGGCGTATTACCCATCGAGGGGCCGGAAACCAAAATGATTTTGTCGCCACTCGTTGCTTCAAACTGTGGGGCCAGTTTTTCCAGTGCGGCTTTAAAGCCCCCTGAAATCATGACGGTCACTTCTTTAGCGTGTACTCCCGTACTGACAGAGAAAATCACCAACGTAGCGAGCAATGAACGGTAGATTTTTTGCATGACGTAATCCCTGATTTAGGCTGCTGTTTGTAAAGATAATGGGCTGCGACGGTACAGATAGAACGTCGCCAGCAATGCGCATAGCGCAGCAAAACTCATCCAGTAGCCGGGGGATGCCTTATCGCCGGTGTACTCAATCAGCGCGGTAGAAATGACCGGTGTAAATCCGCCAAAGACCGCGGTCGCCAGGCTGTAGGCCAGTGAGAAACCGGCAACCCGCACCTCCGTCGGCATGATCTCGGTTAACGCCGGGATCATGGCACCGTTGTAGAGGCCATAGATGAAGGAGAGCCATAACAGCACCGTGAGCATCATGGAGAAGCTGGGGGCCGCAGCAAGCATGCCAAGTGCGGGATACGCAGTGACCAGTGCCAGCAGGGCCATGGTGATCAGGACTGGTTTACGACCAAAACGGTCTGACAGGGCGCCCCCTACCGGCAGCCAGAGGAAGTTGGATATCGCTACCAGCAAGGTCACCAGCAGGCTGTCAGAGGCGCTCAGCATCAGCACTTTTTTACCGAACGTCGGTGCATAGACGGTGATCAAATAAAATGCGGTGGTGGTCATGGCGACCATCAGCATGCCGGCAATAACCACCTGCCAGTTTGCCAAGAGGGTTTTAAACACCTCGCGCATCGCCAGATGGTTGCGACGGGCGTTAAACTCCTGGGTTTCTTCCAGTTTACGGCGCAATAAAAAGATGAAAGGGACAATCAGGCAGCCGAACAGGAAAGGCAAACGCCAGCCCCATTCGCGAATGGCGCTTTCTTCCATAACGGCATTCAGGGCGAAACCCATCGCCGCGGCCACCATAATGGCCACTTGCTGGCTGCCAGACTGCCAACTGGTGTAAAAGCCTTTGCGGCCTGGGGTGGCAATTTCGGCCAGGTAAACGGATACGCCGCCCAGTTCAGCACCGGCTGAGAAGCCTTGCAATAAACGACCGCCCAGCACCAGCAACGGCGCCCAGATCCCGATCGTCTGATAGGACGGGATAAGAACAATCAGAAAGGTCCCGGCGGCCATGATCGACAGGGTAACAATCAGCCCTTTACGTCTGCCGACTTTATCAATATACGCACCCAACACGATTGCACCGATAGGGCGCATCAAAAAGCCCGCGCCAAAGACCGCGAAGGTCATCATCAGCGAGGCAAACTCACTGCTGGCCGGAAAAAAGGTATGGGCAATGTAGGTGGCATAAAACCCGAACAGGAAAAAATCAAACTGCTCCAGAAAGTTGCCGGAGGTAACTCGCAGTATCGCGCTGATTCTGGCCCGGTGGGTCATGGGGGCGTTAGAGGAATGCATCTTAATCTCCAGTTTGTCATTGGCGCTTTTACTGCGCCTGTTGCTGCAGACTGGATCAGGTCAATAAAGTAAATAAGCGCAATAAACTCATCAACTGATGCGTTTGCCGCATGAATCAACGTTAACAATTGGGTGCGATAAGCTGTAACGGGTCATTAACAATGATTCCCCTGCGCTGACTTGTTCGCTGGACGCTAAAACTTCATGCGCGTTTTGTGACAAGCCTCATACAGGGGAAAGGACAGAAAAATGCTGAGAGGGGGACGCCGGGGGGAGTTTATGGGTTGGCAAACTCACTGCCGCGATCAGAGTTGATTCTCCTGATGACTATTTTCAGCCGATCTCTGCGTCTCTTTCATGTAGTCAATAAAGGCGCGTAATGGGCCAGACATATATTGGCGATTAGGATAATAGAGTTGCAGGGATGGGCGTTCGGGCAGCCAGTCGTCCAGCACCTTGACCAGCTTGCCGCTTTGCAGATGTTCTTTCACCTGTTCGTAATAGAGATAGCCCAGCCCGGCGCCGCACAGAACCGCCTCGAGCGCGGAATCCATATCGTCGAGCATGATATTCCCCACCGGAGCCACTTCAAGTTTCTCTGAAGGGTTTTCAAATTCCCAGAGGTAGGGGCGGCCGCTCTGGAAACGAAAAACGACGCTTTGATGATGAATCAGCTCGCACGGATGTTTTGGCGCGGGATGATGCTTAAGGTATTCAGGCGTGGCGACCACCACCAGTTTGATTTTCGGCCCAATAGGGACGGTAATCATGTCTTTTTCTACCCGGTTATTCAGGCGGATCCCAGCATCGAACTCCTGTTGGACAATGTCCACCAGCTTGTCATCGGTGGTGATCTCCACTTTGATGTCCGGATATTTACGGCTAAACCCCGCTATTAACGGCAGCAGAAAGAGACGTGAGGCCAGGCGTGAAGTATTGATTTTGAGGGTACCCATCGGCGCATCGCGAAAGCAATTCATCTCGTCGAGTATGGTATTGATTTCATCAAATACCGGGCGCAGTCGTTCGAAAAGGGTTAACCCCGCTTCAGTCAGCGCCACGCTGCGAGTGGTGCGATTAAATAAACGGACCTTTAATCTCTGCTCCAGCTGCTTGATGGAGTGACTCATGGCGGAGGGGGATAGCCCCAGTTCATCACCCGCTTCCCGAAAACTTTTGTAGCGTGCGACGGCAATAAACGAAGCAAAGTCTGAAAAGTTCGGCTGCATTAGTGAATTTCCCTCAATAACCCATCTCAAATACTACGTTTTACACAACTATCCTGCGGCCGTAAAGTAATAGTTCCTTCACGGAGAATTAGGATAATTATATGAAATTAAATAATATTTACTTTGTCTGGGCCCATCCGCGTCCCGATTCTTTAACCGCGCAGGTGGTGGGTGAGATGCAGAGCGAGGCGGCGCGTCAGGGCTACAATGTTTCCAGTCTTGATCTCTATCGCAGCCATTTTGATCCGCTACTCAGGGTGGAAGATGAGCCGGACTGGGATAATCCGCAGAAAACCTATTCGGAGGAAGTGCATCGTCTTTTCAATGAGCTGGAGGATAAGGACACATTGGTTCTGGTGTTCCCCGTATGGTGGTATGCCTTTCCGGCAATGCTTAAAGGCTACCTGGAACGCGTCTGGAACTATGGTCTGGCCTACGGTGAAGGGAGTGGCCTGAAGGATAAAAAGATCCGCTGGCTGGCTTTGGTGGGCGGTTCACAGTCAGGATTCATCAAGTACGGCTGGGAAAAGAACATGACCGATTACATTAATGGCAGCATGGCGTATCTGGGTGTGGAGGATGCAAGGATCGATTTTCTCTATAACACGATTGGCGTGGAGGAGGGGATTACCGACGGCGAGGCCCACTACCATAAACTGTTCGCCGAGGCGCGTGAGGTTATAAGTTCTCTGAGAGAAACCAGTGAAGCCTGAGCACTAACGCCGGGTTAAAATGCAAAAAGCAGACTTCCGGGGAAGCCTGCTTTTCTAATTTGGCGAGGTTATTTAGCGGCGAGCTCTCTGCGGATGATCTCAGCGCCTGCGCTTAAAGCATTGAGCTTGCCCGTGGCTACCCGACGAGACAACGGGGCCATGCCGCAGTTGGTTGAAGGATAGAGCTTGTCGGCATCAACAAACCGCAGTGCCTTGCGCAAAGTATTGGCGACTTCCTCCGGTGTCTCTATGGTGTTGGTTGCCACGTCAATGGCACCTACCATCACTTTCTTACCGCGAATCAGCTCAAGCAAGTCCATTGGAACATGCGAGTTATGACATTCCAGTGAGATGATATCGATATTGGATGTCTGCAGTTTGGGGAAAGCTTCTTCATATTGCCGCCATTCTGACCCCAAGGTCTTTTTCCAATCGGTATTGGCTTTGATGCCGTATCCATAGCAGATATGTACCGCCGTTTCACATTTAAGCCCTTCGATGGCTCTTTCTAAAGCAGCGATGCCCCAATCATTCACTTCATCAAAGAAAACGTTAAATGCCGGCTCATCAAACTGGATAATATCGACACCGGCCGCTTCTAACTCCCGGGCTTCCTGGTTGAGAATTTTAGCGAATTCCCAGGCCAGTTTTTCGCGGCTTTTATAGTGGCTATCGTAAAGCGTATCTATCATCGTCATCGGCCCTGGCAGGGCCCATTTAATCGGCTGCTTGGTTAGCTGACGTAAAAACCGGGCGTCTTCCACAAACACCGGCTTTTGACGAGTCACCGCACCGACGACTGTCGGGACACTGGCATCATAGCGATTACGAATTCTAACCGTCTGCCGTTTTTCAAAATCAACGCCGCTCAGGTGCTCAATAAAGGTAGTGACAAAGTGTTGGCGCGTTTGCTCGCCATCACTGACGATATCAATGCCTGCTCGTTGTTGATCTTCCAGAGACAAGCGCAGGGCATCTTGTTTACCCTCAATCAGTTCCTCATCCTGCAATTTCCAGGGGGACCAAAGTGTCTCAGGCTGTGCCAGCCAGGAAGGCTTGGGTAAGCTGCCGGCAGTCGAAGTAGGTAATAATATTTTCATAATGGATGACCTTTTATTTTGGTTAATCAAAGCGCGCAGTGAGCAGACCATTGCTCAAAAATAGTCTTATAGGGTTTGATAAAGTGTTCTTCAGTAAATTTCCCCTGCTCAATAGCCAACTGGCTACGCTCTTCACGGTCATAAACAATTTTTGTTAATGAATGATCCTGGTGATTCAGGGCCGGCTGATAGTATTGTCCGGCTGCAGAGTTTGCATTGTAAATCTCAGGGCGGTAAATCTTTTGAAAAGTCTCCATCGTGCTGATGGTACTGATAAGTTCAAGATCGGTGTAATCACCGAGTAAATCACCAGAAAAATAAAAGGCCAAAGGCGCAACACTATTTTTTGGCATAAAATAGCGAACCTGCAGGCCCATTTTGCTGAAGTATTGTTCAGTCAAAGAGGAATCGTTTTGCTGATATTCAATACCCAAGACAGGATGCTCATTTCCAGTGCGATAATAGGTGTCTTTACTGGATACGCTTAAGCATATAACCGGTAATTTTTTAAAATTATCTTTGTACTCATTTGAATTGACAAAATATTTAAAAATATTCCCGTGCAAGTTGCCAAAGTCATCTGGAATGCTAAATTCGGGTTGGTTATTGTTGTGTTCTGACAGCAACACACTAAAGTCATAATCTCGCACGTAAGAAGAGAAGTTATTCCCTACGATACCTTCCGTACGCTTGTTGGCTTTTTTATCAATAATGTTGGTTTTTAATATCTCAATGACGGGGAAGCTATTGCCATTGCCTTTAATATTCATCTCAACAGAAATAATTTCAAGTTCGACAGAATAGCGATCGCCTTTGGGGTTATCCCAATGCGCCAGGGTATTGAAACGATTGTTAATCATCACCAGAGTATTGCGCAGGTTTTCCTGACGATTCTTGCCTCTGGCCAAATTGGCAAAGTTGGTCGTGATGCGCGTATTTTCGGACGGGTTATAGTTTTCGTCGAAACTACTGCTCTTGATGGTAAATGTAAAATCTTTGTTCATCGTGATCTTGCACCCTGAGTTCTGGTATGAAAACTGAATCTAAATTTTTGATTTTCCAGAAACTACTGGGTTTCTCATCCATCAGTCTTCATGTTGTCAGTAAGTTAACATTGCATCTTTTATGCCAGAGCCACGGAATGAGTGAAAGCGACTTAATTTCATTACCACATGAGGCATATTCATGATCTGGGTGCGGAGGGGGGAAGTACCGACAGTGGGGGCCTTGACTGGTCAAGAAGTGAGAAGAGCCCCCTGCAAATGCTCTTGGTGTTTACCGCGTCAACCCGGCCCCTCGCTTCCTGCCGCCAACAAAGGAACCAGGATGTCGCTAATAGGGGTAGGAATACCCTGTGAATGGCCATAACGCTGCACGACGCCATTACGTATTTCCCATTCCAGCGGGCGATTGGCCTGGCGATCGGCGAGAATGGAGGTGCCCAAGTCGGCAGGCGCACGATGAAAACCGTCAAGGATCTCCTGGGGAACGTTATCGCTAAGTACCGCACCTTCGGCACGTGCGACAGCCAGACATTCATGCAGATAAGCCAGTGCCAGTTTCGTGATATCCCCGCGTGAGAACATTCCCGCACGGCGGTTTGCAAGAACCATCAGGCCCGCGACCGCATTCTGCAATAGTTTGCGCCAGGCGATCGAGAGGAAATCGGATGACAGTTCAACGCTGCAGCGGGTACCGCTGAGCGCATCAACGATCCGTTTTACCTGTGGCACATCCAGGAGTGTCAAACGCGGTTTAGCCCGCAGGCGGACAGAGGAATCTGGTTCGCGCTGTGCCGGGAACCATACGACCGAAGGCAGTACCGTTGCTCCGTTAACATAGGGTTCCAACAGAGTTTTCTGTTCGACACCGTTTTGCAGCGCACACACGACAGTGTTTTCATCGCATAACGCGGCAAGCCAATTGGCGCTCTCAGCCACCTGGGTCGTTTTCACCGCCACAAAGACCAGATCGAAGGGTTGGGTATTGGTCGGTGGCTTGCTCAATACCGGACCAGGAACCACCACTTCACCTTCATCGTGACGCAGAATTAATTGTGGGTGCGCGGTGAGTCCGCAAAGCAGTGGCGTGCGGCCAACTTCGTGCAGTGCAGCAGCGATAGTGGTACCAATCGCACCGGGACCAATCAGAGCAATAGTAGGGGAGTCAGGCATTTCAAGTCCTCTTGTGATCGTCAATCCATCAACAGCGTGCCGGTAGCACTCACCGTGCTCGCCAGTATTTTGCTCAACGTGTGTATTTCACCGAGAAACAGATAACTCAGGAGTGCGGCAAACAGCAAGCTGATTTCATGTCGCAGCGATATGGCACTTGATAGCCTCTGGTAGCCCACAGGAGAGCCTCACAGAGTCGTTGCTTTGGGATGTGTTGAGAATAGTGGGGAAAAATTGCTTAAAGCCAGGAGATGAGCATGTTTTTACCTGGGATGTGCGATATCTGGAAAAGCAAGCGGGTTTAAACACTTCGCTTCATGTATTAATCGCTCTACGATGTTCTCTGCAAAGGAAGGGGAGCCAGGACGAGCATCAAAAAGTCGGTTCAAAGCGAGACTGTGTCCAAAGAGCTTTAACAGTCTGCTCTGTGCCAGGAGCGGACGTTGTTAACATTTGAATGTACTTATCTACTGGGAATAGATCATATGTGATTATCTGTTTTGACCTTCGTAAGGTGACCAGACCGATAAAACCTGTGATCGCAGCAGAAGCTGGGCGAGGTGTTCAAAAATGTACGCTATGTTTAGCGGTTGCTAAGCAGTGATGAAATCGGCGATGTGCTAAATTTTAATCAAGGATACAATCCTAAATTATCTTCTCAAACCGGTCTAAGGCTTAACATGCGAGAATTTTCAAAAGTTGAATTTTTATCTGTTCCAGCAAAAATCTGCGACCGCTGTGGGCTTCATGATAAGTTCAATGATCGAGAAATCGGCTCAGTAAACCGCTTAGAGGATATGTTCCTAGGCAACGTGATTTGAATGTATTTCAGTATTGATACTCAAAAGGATAAAAAATATGACGAATATAAAATACCAAAGAGGTTCTGAGTGGAGAAAATGGGATCTTCATATTCATACTCCTGCATCTTTCCATTGGAATGGTGAAAAATTTAACCTTGATTACCGCTCCAGTGAAAATACTCCACTTATAGATGAAATGATCCATGCGCTCAATGCCGCAGAACCTGCTGTATTTGCAATTATGGATTATTGGACTTTCGATGGATGGTTCGCTTTAAAACATCGGCTATCACAACCTGATGCCCCTAAGTTGGAGAAAACCGTTTTTCCGGGTATTGAACTACGTTTGATGGCTCCTATGAAAGGTCGTCTTAATGCTCACGTGTTATTTTCAGATTTGATTGAGGATCAGGAACTTTTAGATTTTAAATCCAATTTAAAAGTGGAATTTCCTGGGCAGGAACCTAGGAATTTATCCAACGCCGCCCTTATTGAATTTGCAAGATTTGTTCCTAAAGATAAACTTCGCCATCACTCATTAGAGCATGATAAAATACAAGAAGACAATGCTTATGCTTTGAAAGCTGGTTCAATAATGGCCGAACTTAATTGTGATAGTTATAAAAAAGCTGTCGCTAAAGTTAAAAATGGGAATGCGATCGGATTCATGCCATTTGATACTAACGATGGATTAACTGAAATTGACAGGAATGAACATTTTTCTTATGTTCTCGGATTGTTCAAGACATCTCCTATTTTCGAAACTAGAAATATTGCTTTGGCAGAGGCTTTTTCTGGAAATAAAACAGTGCGTAATGGCAATTGGTTTCAAGATTTTCAACATGCACTTAACAATATCCCTCGCCTAGCTATATCAGGAAGTGATGCGCATTGCTTTGTTGGGAAGGATGGCAATAATGACCGCCGCGGTTATGGTGATTACCCATCTGGAAAGGCGACTTGGATTAAAGCTGACCCTACATATGCAGGATTAAAACAAGCAATTAAAGAACCTTCCAAACGTTCATTTATAGGTTCTATGCCTCCTAAATGTAAAGTAGTGAAAGAAAATAAAAGTCTTTTCATAGATAGCATTCACGTTAATAAAATTGAAGGTTCTTCATTTTCTGATAACTGGCTCGATGGTACATCTATTGATTTAAACTACGATCTAGTTGCAATTATCGGAAATAAAGGCAGTGGCAAAAGTGCCCTTGCTGATATAACAGCATTATTAGGTAATTCTAAGTTAAGTCATCATTTTTCTTTCTTAAAGGCCAACCGTTTTAGAGGTAAAACAGGTGAACCTGCTAAGCATTTCACTGCAAAACTTACTTGGTCTGATGAAGAGTTTCTCATAAATAATCTAAACGAAAATCCAGCAATTGAGAACGTTGAGCTTGTAAAATACATACCACAAGGTCATTTTGAAGAATTATGCAATGCCCATGTCACGGGACAATCCGATGCTTTCGAAAATGAATTGAGAACTGTTATTTTCTCACATGCAAATGACTCAATCCGTCTTGGAGCTCATGATTTCAATCAACTTATTGAACAGCAAGAGCGTTCTTTGAGAGGAAACCTAGAAAACGTTAGGGGTGAATTGCATAAAGTAAACTGGGAAATAGAGTCTGTAGAAAATCAAATGGCTGATGAGGTGCGAAAATCTATTGATGAACAAGTTAATCAAAAACAAAGATTACTTGATGAGCACTTAAAAATAAAACCGATTGAGATACAAAAACCTACCGGTGTGTTGTCACCTGATCAACAAATAGCAGCTGAAGAACTTTCTATAATTGCAGATAGTTTGGAGGTTTTGAAAAAAAATAGTGATGATAACCAACAAGAACTCACAAATATTTCAGCCAAGACAAAGGCTTGCAAGAACATTGAGGAAGGATTGGATGTTGTCAGGCGAACACTACAGCAATTTGAAAAAGACTTCGCCGGTGATGCATCTTTATTAGGCCTGAATTTTAGTGACATCATTAAAGTTGACATTAATCATAAGACAATTATTGATATCGAGGATGCTATTACTTTACGAGGTAATGAGATAAAAATAAGAAACGATGAGATTGCTAAAAGTAAGGAATCATTAAATTTAAGGAAAGGACCTTTAAGTTCTAAGCTCAATGAACCACAACAAGCGTATCAAGAGTTTTTAGAGCAGTTTAGAATCTGGGAAGAGAAAAAACTAGAGATTGAGGGTAATAAAGAATCGCCCGATACTCTAATGGGGTTGATATATAGAAAGGAACAATTAGATAATCTCCCCTCCCGAAGGGAAGAATTAATCGTGAAAAGAGAAATTTTTTCTGGTGAGATTTTTGATATTTTAGAAGATAAAAGAAAAAAACGAGAGGATTTATTTAATCCGGTTCAAGATCTTATCCAAAGTAATGAATTGATACGTGATGACTATAAACTGCAATTCAGTGCGGAGTTAAACACTACAACCGAATTAGTTTCTTCTAAGTTGTTCTCAATGATCAAGCAAGCATCTGGTGACTTTCGAGGTGAATCAGAAAGTATTTCTGCGATTAAGGACTTAATTGATTCACATAATTTTAGTTATAAGGATTCAGTACTGTCGTTTCTTAAAGAACTATTGGATAAAATTGAACTGGCATCAAAAAACCAAGTTGGCATAAGCTCTATGCTGCGAAAGGATCGTGACTCACATGAAGTTTATGATTTTATCTTTGGCCTAGAATATATTGAACCGAGATATACATTGAAGTTTCAAGATGCTCAAATAGAACAACTATCTCCCGGCCAAAGAGGTGCCTTACTGCTGATATTCTATCTGTTGGTTGATAAAGGCGATATGCCAATCATTCTCGATCAACCTGAGGAGAATCTTGACAATGAAACCATTGTTAGTCTTTTAGTTCCAGTGCTCACTGAGGCTAAACATAAAAGGCAAATAATAATGGTAACTCACAACCCTAATTTGGCTGTTGTATGTGATGCTGAGCAAATCATTCATTGTGGTTTTGATAGACGAAATGGACACAAGATATCTTATACATCTGGTTCTATTGAGTGCAGTGAAGTAAATAGAAAAATTGTTGATGTTCTTGAAGGAACAATGCCAGCATTCAATAACCGCAAACTAAAATATCATTAATTCTATTAACGTTTATTTTAAATTAAGGTGTCCGTGAAATCGGCCACCTTAATATCCAGTTAATAATTACAAAGCTTGGTCTCGAAGATTCGCTTTACAGCACACATTCTATGAGAAGAACAAAACCTTACCTGATCTACAAGAAAACTAAGAATCTTCGTGTGATCCAACTCCTGCTGGGCCACAAGAAACTGGAAAGCACGGTTCGTTATCTGGGCATTGAAGTCGATTATGCGTTGGAGATCTCTGAGTCGATAGAAGTCTGAATTTGTCAGGGCTACTACAGCAGCCCTGTGCCAGGAGCGAAAGTGGCTAACAACAATCTGTGTTGTTCAACGGGGAACGGGTCATTCCATTGACCTGATCATTTAGTACTGTAGGATTGCTAATTATCTTTCTGATTCACCACTAACAAGGAAATGGGATGTTCGGATTCTTTAGAAAGAAAAGACCTGAAACTGAGCCCGGGCAAGCTTCCTCAATCACGGCAAAACAGTTTATTGCGCTGACGCTGAGTGATGAAAAGCTGTCTATGCCCGTCTATCTTCCGGGGATCCGTAACGAAGATGATTGCGAGGATATTGGGCTCGGTCCTCTCATTTATATCTGGAATGTGGATCGTGCCGCTGGCACATTCAGCCTTTCTGTTAACGGTAAAGCGATTGCCCACCTCCTTGAGCTATTTTTGCCCCGGGATAACCCTGCGTATGTTGAAATCCGTGATGAGGCAATGAAGATTATCGCTGAAGTATCTACTCAGTCTGTGCTGACAACCATAGAGAAAACTGGCCTCATGCCGGATATTTTGTTTGCTTACCACGCTGAGGGTGCACAGCAGGAGCAAAGCTGACAGTCAGGCAGATTTTAGATTACGCGAGGGACTAAGTTAATCAGTCCTGTCATCGCAACACTAAATTATAGTCAAGAAACGCTTTAGGTTGCCGAAATATACATTTAGAGTTATTCCTGAAAATAAACAAAATGGATTGATCCGTATGAAGAAACTCTTACTTCTTGTTCCGCTGGTGTTTACTGCGCCGGTACAGGCCTCTGAAGTCACAGTAGGTCAGGTTTGCAAGGCTGCTTCTGCTGCGATGTTTGGCCGTGACCATAAGATCATGCAGTTGGATAAAGTCGAATCAGGTATTGCCTACGTACATTATATCCGACAAAACGATGGCACCCGTTGGGCAATCAAGTGCAAACTTATAGGTGATCAAGTTATGTGGGCATCTGACAATCCTGACAGCACCGGTCGCTGGCGGGATGATCCTGCAGATAGTACGGTCAAATATGCTATTGATGGTAAAAAAATCATTATTACCGAGCTTTACAGCGACGGTTCCAGTACCACTAACTCTTATCCATTGAAGCAACTAAAGTGACTATGACCTGCTCTCCGTTGATTAAGACATCTCAATGTTAGTCATGTAGTTGTTGGTGTTGCGAACTTCTGCTCCTCGCAGCCATCCACCAAAAACCAAAAACCAAAAACCAAAAGCAAAAAGCAAAAAGCCCGCTCAGGTTTCCCTGAGCGGGCTTCTCTAATATGGCTCCTCTGACTGGACTCGAACCAGTGACATACGGATTAACAGTCCGCCGTTCTACCGACTGAACTACAGAGGAATCGTTTGAACGGCCGGAATCATAACGGGGTGTTGGCAGCATGTCAAAGGCGGATTACGCATTCTGTGACTGTTTGCTTACAGAATGCGCAACCCGTTGAGCTTTTGGCAGATTTAGCTCTGTTCTGCGCATTTTAGACGCAGTTGATAATGGTAATGGCTGCCGCTGAGCAGGTAGTCCTGATTAACGCTCGGGCTCCAGGAATCGTCACCGCCCACCCCCATATGGAAGCCGTCCAGGCTGAGCCAGGTGCCGGCTTCCGGTTGCAGCAGGTGCTGGTGGCTGCACTCCATCAGCTGGCGCAGGCCGTAGCGGCTGAGCGAGAAGTGGAACCGTCCGTCGATGCGCCAGTCACCGTACTGCAGGTTGCGGGTCTCGCAGCGCAGCCCGTTCTCGCCGGGGAAGATATACGGCGTATGCAACTCTTCCAGCGGCAGTTGCCAGCGCCCGAATTGTGCAGCGAGGCGGCGGTCCGGGTAGTTCTCATGCGGGCCCAGCCCCAACCATTGCGCCTGTGGATGAATTTCTTTCAGTTGGCAACTCAGGCCAATACGTGCCGGTGGCGGCAGACTGGCGGCGAGATCGACGTCGACGCTGATGCTGACTGCGCCCTGGCTGTCGAACAGCCACTGTTTGCGGCTGCGCAACAGCGTTTGCCCATCGGCTCCGAACAGGTGTTCACTCACCACCCGCACGCCATCGCCAAGCTGGTCGGCCTGCAACAGCGTGCAGCGCTCCTCCAGCCGGTACATGCCCGCCAGCTTCCAGCGTTCTACCCAGGCGTTGGGATCGATGCGCTCGACTTCGCTGATGCCGATGTCGTTATCCAGCGGCGCACGGATAAAGTTATCGCGCAGTGGCGTCAGCAGTTGAGGGCGCTCATGTTGCCACCATTGGCTCAGGCAGCCGTCGTGGCGCGTAAACTGCCAGCGTTGGTGGCCATGGATGATGTCGATCGTTTGCTCATTTTGGCTCAGCTGTGGCGCTGAACCGGCCGCTGCTGGTAATGCAAAATGCAGCGTGCGGGGCACCAACCATTGGTCCCAGGCGCAGCGATGGTTGGTCTCGGACCAGTCGGTGGCCTGCGGTTGCACCACTTCGACATTCAGCCACAGTTCGCCGGGTTGATGGAGCATCGGCAAACGCTCGAGCAGTGGGTAGCTGGCGCAGCCCTGCGGCGGCAGGCTGAGATCGAAGCTGCCGCTGGCGCGTTCCGTGCCATCGAGTTCCAGCCGCCAGTTCAGCCGTTCATTGTCGGTTTGGCGGAACAGATACTCGCTGTTGACGGTCAGTGTCAGCGTCTCGGCGTCGAAGGAAAACTGGAAAAATTGCTGAGCGCGTTGTGCTTCAAACAGCGCAGGGTGGGGAGTGCGGTCGGGGAATACCAGACCGTTAAGGCAGAATTGTCGATCGTTCGGCGTGTCGCCAAAGTCGCCACCGTAAGCCCAGTACGGGTTGCCGTTTTCATCGCTGCGGGTCAGTGCCTGATCGACCCAGTCCCAGACGAAGCCACCCTGCAGGCGTGGGTACTGACGGAAGGCCTGCCAGTAGCGGTCAAAACCCCCGAAGCTGTTGCCCATCGCATGAGCGTATTCGCACAGGATCAGCGGGCGATGCTCATCCGGCAGGCCGATCCACTTTTTGATTGACCACTTGGGCACGGCGGGGAACGGCTGATCCTGATCCACCCGCGCATACATCGGGCAGATAATATCGGTGGCGGCGCTGTTGGCACCCCCGCCTTCGTACTGAACCGGGCGGGTAGGATCCTGACTTTTCACCCAGCGATACAGCGCGTCGTGGTTGCAGCCGTGACCGGATTCGTTGCCCAACGACCAGATAATAATGCAGGGGTGGTTGCGGTCACGCTGCACCATGCGGGTTACGCGCTCGCTCATGGCCGGCAACCACAGCGGATCGTCAGACAACCGGTTCATCGGCTGCATGCCGTGGGTTTCAATATTGGCTTCATCCACCACATACAGCCCGTAGCGATCGCATAACCGGTACCACAATGGATGGTTCGGGTAATGTGAGCAGCGCACCGCGTTGAAGTTGTGTTGCTTCATCAGCAGGATGTCATGGCGCATGGTGGCCTCGTCCATCACCTGACCGTGCTGCGGATGATGTTCGTGACGGTTGGTACCGCGGATCAACAACGGCTGGCCGTTAAGTTTTAGCAGCCCATTGCTGATTTCCACCTGACGGAAGCCGACGTCATAGGCCTCCACCTCAATAATTTTCCCTTCCGACGACAGCAGGGTGACCGTTGCGCGGTACAGCGTGGGCGTTTCCGCGCTCCACAGCAATGGTTGTTCCACCGGCAGGCGCAGGGTAGTGCGATCCTCATAGGCACCGCGTTCATCGATAATCTCGCTGCCAAACGCCTGGGTTTTTTCCCCAACCAGTTGGCCATCGCGCCATAGCTGCAACTGTACCCGATGCTGCGTTGGCTGGTTGACGTGCACTTCTGCGACCAGCTCGCCACGGCGGAAACTGTCATACAGCGGAGTGGTGATGCGGATATCGCTCAGGTGTGCGGCGGGTTTATGCAGCAGGCTGACGTCGCGGAAAATACCGCTCATGCGCCACATATCCTGATCTTCCAGATAGCTGCCATCGCACCAGCGCAGCACCATCACCGCCAGTCGGTTTTCACCGGGCTGCAACCAGGGGCTGAGATCAAACTCGGCGGGCAGGCGGCTGTCCTGTGAATAACCGACCCAGTGGCCGTTGCACCACAGATAAAACGCCGAGTTGACGCCGTCAAAAATAATGTGCGTCTGGCCTTCAGCCAGCCAGCCAGGGTCGACGGTAAACTGCCGCGAATAGCAGCCGGTCGGGTTATGTTCCGGCACCCGCGGTGGATCGACCGGGATCGGGTAGCGGACGTTGGTGTAGATTGGCGCGTCATAACCGGCAAGTTGCCAGTTGGACGGCACAGCAAGGGTATCGGCGTCGGCCAGGTCCTGTTGCAACCAACTGTCGGGCACCGCCTGCGGCTTGTCGAAATAGCTGAACTGCCAGTCGCCGTTCAATATTTGCCGACTCTCGCTGCTCTCATCATCACGTGCGGCATTCAGGCTGCGCCAGCTCGAGAAAGGCGGATGTGCCGCCAGCCGTTGATAATGGGTACAGGCCGGATTTTGCCAGTCCCGGCGGGCGAGGAGGTCTTTCAAAGAAGGAGGGGGCAGGCTACTCATCGGCGATCGTCCTGTCGGCAGATTATAGGGGCGTCATGCCGAATAAGATGCTGATGAGTCCTCAAAAAGTAAAGCGGTTACATTCAACCTTGCAGGGCCGATCAAATAACCGCTTATTCTGGCAGGCTGGGGCGATAAATCCGCTGCGGACGGCCCACTTTGCCGTAAATGATTTCCGCACGCAGCTGCTGGGCGGCGGTGCAAAACTCCAGATAACGGCGTGCGGTGGTCCGGCTTAACCCTATCTTTTGCGCAACGCTTTCAGCGGTATGACTGGCGGAGGGGAGTTCGAACAAGGCGCGGACTTTGACCAGCGTCAGTTCATCGATACCCGCCGGTAATGCCGCCTGCTGTTCACCGCGTGCATAGGTATTGAACATCTGATCGATGCGCTGCTGGCTAAGTCGCGCTTTGTCTTTCAGCGCCTGACGCCGCTGGCTAAAACGCAGCAGCGTGTGGGCCAGACGATCATAAGCCAGCGGTTTGATCAGGTAGTCGAACACCCCGTAACGCAGCGCTTCGGCCACGGTGTCCATATCGCTGGCGGCGGTGATAAACACGATGCCGCCGGCATAACCGCTCAGGGTCAGCTCACGCAGCAGTTCAATGCCCTGGCCGTCGGGCAGGAAGTTATCCAGCAGGATCAGATCCGGTTTGAAGCGGTCGGTCATCATGCGCGCCTGTGCCAGGGTGCCGGCCAGCCAGATTTGCCGGCAACCGCCGTTCTGCCGGATAAATTCCGCATGCATCTCCGCCAGCGGCATTTCATCTTCGACGATCAGTATGTTCAACCATTCCATAGGACCGCTTCCCGTTGCAATGAATATGCTAAATAAATGTAAGTGAATTGCACTATCGAATAAAGAATATCTTAGTAATAAACACCATAAAAATAATTAAGTAAATAAACAACATTAAATAACTTATTAACCGAAAGGTGTTTGTGAAATAGGTCAATAATTGGCTATTTTTTTCTTATTACTATTGTTTCATTAAGTTTTAGCCATGGCCTTTCGTTTTCATCTTTATGGTTTTTAAGGTTTTAATTCCACATAAGTGTTAATTGATGTTTGTTTTCTGTTTTGTTTGTTATTTATTAGTTAACCCAGAGAGCGTGATATGTTGGGCGATGCCATATTTGACCGAGTGAGAAGATCAGATCATAAAAGGATTGCGCAGATTAATGTCTTCCTGCGGAGTAACGATCTGAATATTGATACTACGGTTGAAATATTTATTACCGTTACACAGAACGATAAATTGGTCGCCTGCGGCGGTATTGCGGACAATATTATCAAATGCGTTGCCATCAGCCCACAAATGCGTGGCGAAGGCCTGGCACTGCAACTGGCGACCGAACTGGTGAATCTGGCTTATGAACGCCACCACACCCAGCTATTTATCTACACCAAAATCCAAAATGAACCGCTGTTCCGCCAGTGTGGTTTTTATCCGATAGCCCAGGTGCCGGGCATCGTGGTGCTGATGGAAAACAGCCCGTGCCGCCTGAAGCGCTATGCCGCCCAGTTGGCGAGTCAGCGGCAGCCGGGCAAGCGCATTGGCAGCATTGTGATGAATGCCAATCCCTTTACCCGTGGTCACCAATATCTGGTGCGCCAGGCGGCCGAAAAGTGCGACTGGTTGCACCTGTTTTTGGTCAAGGAAAACACCTCGCGTTTCAGCTATGAAGACCGGCGGCGGCTGGTGCTGGCAGGCACGGCAGACATTGCCAACCTGACGGTGCATGAAGGCTCGCAATACGTCATTTCCCGCGCCACTTTCCCTTGTTACTTCATTAAAGATCAGGGTATTGCCGACGACTGCTACACCGAAATCGATCTGAAGATCTTTCGTCAGTATCTGGCCCCTGCGCTGGGCATCACCCACCGTTTTGTCGGCAACGAGCCGTTCTGCGCGGTCACCGCGAAGTACAACCGCGATATGCGTTATTGGCTGGAAACCCCGGCGTTATCCAGCCCGCCAATCGCGCTGGTAGAAATTGAGCGTTTGCAATATCAGGGCACGGCAATCTCCGCCTCCTGGGTGCGTAAGCTGTTGGCCGCGGGTGATTTTCACGCCGCCGCGCCGCTGGTGCCACCGGACACCCTGTATTACCTGCAAGATTTGCAAACGCAGCGCCGGAGCAAACCGGCAGCCACTCCCTTTGAATCCGCACAATCAGGTGAAAGATGAAAATTATCCGAGAAGCAATGGCCGGCACGCTGGAATCCAGCGACGTCATGGTGCGCATCGCCCCCGCCGAGGGGCCGGAACACGATCTGCTGATCGCCAGCAGCGTGGAGAAACAGTTTGGCGAAGCCATCCGCCAGACGCTGTTGCAGGTGCTGGTGCACTACCAGGTGGAGCCGGTGCAGGTGATGGTAGACGACAAAGGGGCGCTCGACTGCGTACTGCGGGCCCGGCTGGAAACCGCGCTGGTGCGTGCCAGCGACAATGGCCAACTGCCGTGGGGAGCACCGAATGAAAACGCTGAATAAACACCGCCTGCGTCGCAGCATGCTGTTCGTGCCCGGAGCCAATGCGGCGATGGTGAGCAATGCCTTTATTTATCAGGCCGATGCGCTGATGTTCGATCTGGAAGACTCGGTGATCCTGCGTGAGAAAGACGCGGCGCGGCGGCTGGTTTACCACGCGCTGCAACATCCGCTGTATCAGGAAGTGGAAACCATTGTGCGGGTCAACGCACTGGATTCCGCCTACGGCCTGGCAGATCTGCAGGCGGTGGTACGCGGTGGGGCGGACATTGTGCGCCTGCCGAAAACCGACAGCGCGCAGGACGTGGTGGATATGGCCCGCGAGATTGCCATCATCGAAGCCGACTGCGGGCGCCCGGTCGGTAGCACCGGCCTGCTGGCGGCGATTGAGTCGGCGGCGGGTATTACCCAGGCGGTGGCGATTGCCCATGCCTCACCACGGCTGATCGGTATTGCGCTGGGAGCGGAAGACTACGTGCGCAACCTGCGTACCGAGCGTTCCCCGGAAGGCATCGAACTGTTGTTTGCACGTTGTTCGTTGCTGCAGGCGGCGCGGGCGGCAGGCATTCAGGCGTTCGACACGGTCTATTCCGACGCCAATAACGAAGCCGGTTTCCTGCAGGAAGCGGCGCTGATCAAACAGCTTGGCTTCGACGGCAAATCCCTGATTAATCCCCGACAGATTGAACTGTTGCACAACCTGTATGCGCCCACCGCCAAAGAGGTGGCTCATGCCCAGCGGGTGGTGGATGCCGCGGCGGCGGCGGAGCAGGAGGGGCGCGGTGTGGTGTCGCTCAACGGCAAGATGGTCGACAGCCCGGTGATTGAACGCGCACGGCTGGTGCTGCAGCGTGCAGCGCTTTCCGGCATCCGCGAAGCCTCGGTTCAGCATGGAGAGGAAGCATAATGAAACGCCAACAACGACTGATGACCCTGAATAACCTGGCTGATTTGCGCTGCTATCAGGCGTCCTCCAAGGCTAACCAGCAGGCGAGCAAACCCCGTGATATCAAACGCTGTGACACGCTGGAACAGGCGGTGCGCCGCAGCGGGTTGCAGGACGGCATGACCATTTCTTTCCACCATGCGTTTCGCGGTGGCGATCTGGCGCTAAATCAGGTGATGGAAACGCTGGCGGCGATGGGGTTCCGCAACCTGACGCTGGCTTCCAGCTCGCTCAGCGAATGCCATGCGCCGCTGGTCGGCCATATCCGCCACGGGGTGGTGAGCCGCATTTATACCTCCGGCGTGCGCGGCCCGCTGGCAGACGCCATCTCACGCGGGCTGTTGGCCGAACCGGTACAAATCCACTCCCACGGGGGGCGGGTCAACCTGATCGAGTCCGGCGAGTTGAGTATCGACGTTGCCTTCCTCGGGGTACCGGCCTGCGATGAGTTCGGTAATGCCAATGGCTACAGTGGCGAAGCCTGCTGCGGCTCGCTGGGTTACGCCAAAGTGGATGCCGATGCGGCGGGCACCGTGGTGCTGTTGACCGAAGCGATTGTGCCTTATCCGCATCATCCGGCCAGTCTGGCACAGGATCGGGTGGATCTGATTGTTCAACTTGAGCGAGTGGGCGATGCCGACAAGATTGGCGCCGATGCCACGCGCATGACCTCCAACCCGCGTGAACTGCTGATTGCCCGCCGGGCCGCCGAAGTGATCGCCGGTTCCGGCTACTTTACCGAAGGTTTCTCGCTGCAAACCGGAACCGGTGGCGCTTCGCTGGCGGTGACGCGTTTTCTGGAAGACAAAATGCGCGCGCGCGGCATTCGCGCCGGTTTCGCATTAGGCGGCATCACTTCGACTATGGTGGATTTGCATGAAAAAGGGCTGATCGCCCGCCTGCTGGACGTGCAAAGTTTTGACCGTGCGGCGGCGATGTCGCTGGCGCGTAACCCCAATCATATAGAAATCAGCGCCAATCAGTATGCCAACTTCAGCTCGAAGGGCGCCTCGGTCGACAGGCTTGACGTGGTGGTGTTGAGCGCGTTGGAAATCGATACCGGTTTTAACGTTAACGTGCTGACCGGCTCCGACGGCGTGCTGCGTGGCGCTTCCGGTGGCCACTGCGACACTGCAGCGGCGGCGCGGTTGGCAATCATCGTGGCACCGCTGGTGCGCGGGCGCATCCCAACGCTGGTCGAACAGGTCACCACCTGTGTCACGCCTGGCTCCAGCATCGATATTCTGGTTACCGATCATGGTATTGCCGTTAATCCGGCGCGGCCGGAACTGGCGCAGCGGCTGCAAGAGGCCGGTTTGCCGGTGGTCAGCATCGACTGGCTGCGCCAGCGAGCGCTGCTGCTGACCGGTGAACCGGAGCCGATCGTCTTTACCGACAAGGTGGTGGCGGTAGTGCGCTATCGCGACGGGTCGGTGATCGACGTGGTGCATCAGGTGGCGGAGTAATCCTATGGCTAGCGTCCTTCCCGAACTGGCCGCCAACCGCGCAGTCAGCTTGCCGGAATTGCTCACCAGCCGTGAATGCCGTCAGGCACGCCAGCAGGCATGGCTGGCGCAGCATCAGTCCACCTTGCTGGTGCTGACGCTGGTGGTGCCCGGCGCGGTAAAAGACAGCACGCTGACGCGCAATATCTTCAACCTGGGCTGGCAGGCGCTGCAGCAAATGTGGGGCGAGCAGGGTTGGCCCTGCCTGCAGGCCGAAACGCTGGCGTTGTCGACCGGCTGCGAGGGTTTTGTGGCGCTGCAGGCTGACGCCCAACGGGTGAAAGACTGCGCCATCGAGTTGGAAGTGCAGCAGCCGATTGGCCGACTGTGGGATATCGACGTGCTGGACTCACAGGGGCGCATTTTGTCGCGCCGCGATCTGGGGTTGGCGGAGCGTCGCTGTCTGCTGTGCAGCCAACCGGCCAAACTCTGCGCCCGTCAACGGCAGCACAGCAGTGAACAGCTACTGCAGGAAATGGAAAGGATGCTCAATGATGCACTCGCTCCCCGCTGAACCCGTCAAGTTTGCCCCGCAAACAGAGGTTGGTGACTTCGCCCATGCTGCCTACCGCGCGCTGCTGGTGGAAGTGAATCTGACCCCCAAACCGGGGCTGGTGGATCGCCACAACAACGGGGCTCATCGGGATATGAACCTCGGTCATTTTTACCGTAGCGCTCGCGCCATCGGCATCTGGCTGCCGCGTTTTGTCCGCCAGGGCCGCGACGATGCCTTCCGTCCGGCAGCCGAACAGCTATTGCGGTTGCGACCGCTGGGGCTGGCCTGTGAAAACCACATGTTCCAGGCCACCGGTGGCATCAACACCCATAAAGGCAGCGTGTTCTCTCTCGGCCTGCTGTGTGCCGCCTTCGGCCGTCGTTACCAGCAACAACAACCCGTTGACGCCAAAGCCTTGTGCGCCGAGGTGGCAAGCATGTGCCACGGGCTGGTGGCGCGTGAGCTACAGCAGCACAACGCGTTGCAGACTGCCGGGCAGCGACTGTTTGCCGAATATGGCCTGAGCGGCGCTCGCGGTGAGGCCGAGTCCGGTTTCGCATTAGTGATTAACGGCGCGCTACCGCTGTATCGACAACGGCGGAAGGCCGGTTGTGATGAGCAGACGGCGTTGATGGACAGCCTGCTGTGGCTGATGGCGCATAACGACGACACCAACGTCGCTTCGCGCGGCGGCATCGAAGGGTTGCGCTGGTTGCAGCAACGCGCCGCAGAGTTGTTGGCTCAGGGCGGGGCGCAGGGCGAGCGGGGTATGGATCGCCTGCGACAGTTCGACGCCGAATGCATCACGCGCAATCTCAGCCCTGGCGGCAGCGCCGACCTGTTAATCGTCACCTGGCTGCTGGCGCAGTTAGCGAACTAAAAACAATAACCCGTCTTCAGGAGAATTTTATGTCCGAAACCAAGGAAAAAATCTGGAAAGCGCTGACGCCGCTGCTGGTGTTGGCGATCCTGCTCTGGATACCCACGCCCGACGGCATGCCGCCCCAGGCCTGGCGTTACTTTGCCATCTTTGTGGCGATGATTGTCGGCATGATCCTGGAGCCGATCCCGGCGACGGCGATCAGCTTTATCGCCGTGACCCTCAGCGTGCTGAGTGCCAATTGGGTACTGTTCGGCGCACAGGAACTGGCAGAGCCGGGCTTTAAGGCCGGTAAAGAAGCGTTGAAGTGGGGGCTGGCGGGGTTCTCCAGCACCACCGTATGGCTGGTGTTCGGTGCCTTTATCTTCGCGCTGGGCTATGAAGCTACCGGGCTGGGTCGGCGTATCGCGCTGTTCCTGGTGAAGTTTATGGGCAAGCGTACCCTGACGCTGGGCTATGCGGTGGTGATCATCGATATCCTGCTGGCGCCGTTTACCCCGTCCAATACCGCGCGTACCGGCGGTACCGTGTTCCCGGTGGTGAAAAACCTGCCGCCGCTGTTTGACTCGTTCCCCAATGATCCCTCTTCGCGCCGGATCGGCGGCTACCTGATGTGGATGATGGTGGTCGGCACCAGCATCAGCTCCTCGATGTTCGTCACCGGGGCCGCGCCCAACGTGCTGGGCATCGAATTCGTCAGCAAGATAGCCGGGGTGCATATCAGTTGGATGCAATGGTTCCTGGCTTTCCTGCCGGTCGGGTTGCTGTTGTTGATTATCGCGCCGTTGATCTCCTATTACCTGTACAAGCCGGGCGTGACCCACAGCAGTGAGGTGGCGACCTGGGCCAATACCGCGTTGGGCGAGATGGGCAAGCTGACACGCAAGGAATACACGCTGATTGGCCTGGTGCTGCTCAGCCTGTGCCTGTGGGTGTTTGGCGGCAAGCTACTGGATGCCACCACGGTCTGCCTGCTTGCGGTCTCCCTGATGCTGGCGCTGCACGTGGTGTCATGGAAGGAGATCACCAAGTATTCCAGCGCCTGGAACACGCTGGTTAACCTGGCGACGCTGGTGGTGATGGCCAATGGCCTGACCCGCTCAGGCTTTATCGACTGGTTCGCCCAGACCATGAGCACCCATTTGGACGGTTTCTCGCCGAATATGACGGTGGTGGCGCTGGTGTTGGTGTTCTACTTTGCTCATTACCTGTTCGCCAGCCTGTCGGCGCACACCGCTACCATGCTGCCAGTGATCCTGGCGGTGGGTAAAGGGCTGCCGGGGGTGCCGATGGAGGAGTTGTCGATGCTGCTGGTACTGTCGATCGGCATCATGGGCGTGCTGACGCCGTACGCCACCGGCCCAGGGGTGATCATCTACGGCTGCGGCTACGTGAAGTCGAAAGACTACTGGCGCATGGGCGGTATTCTCGGCGTGGTATATATCGCCGCGCTGCTGTTGATCGGCTGGCCAATCATGCGTTTGTGGCTGTAAGTTCTTGAGTTAACGGCGGCCATCTGCGGATGGTCGCTGGGCAGACCTCTCCTTGTGATACCCATCACACACTTTCCTCGTTAACCTCGCCATCATAACCACGCCAAAGCTAACACATTAAAAATAATCATATTCCTGGAGCCTCTGCGGATGAAAAGAAAAGCCTTATTGCTGTGTTTGCCGTTATTAATCACCGGGACTGCCCTGGCGGAAACCAACGACTATCAATTGGATCAGGTATTGGTGATGAGTCGCCATAACCTGCGTGCGCCGCTGGCCAATAACGGCAGCGTGCTGGCACAGTCCACCCCCAAAGCCTGGCCGGCCTGGGACACGCCGGGTGGCCTGCTGACCACCAAGGGTGGGGTGCTGGAAGTGTATATGGGCCACTATTTTAACGCCTGGCTAAAACAGACCGGGGTTCTTCCACAGGAAGGCTGCCCGACGGCCGGCAGCGTTTATGTTTATGCCAACAGCCTGCAGCGCACGGTGGCCACCGCGCAGTTCTTTACCAACGGCGCTTTCCCCGGCTGTGATATCAGCGTGCATCATCAGGACAAAATGGGGGAGATGGATCCGACCTTCAACCCGATTATCACCGACAACAGCGACGCCTTTAATCAGCAAGCGTTGGGGGCAATGAACAAAGAACTGGCCTCGCTGAAGCTGGATGCAGCCTATAAACAGCTGGCGAAAATCATCGACTATAAAGATTCCAGCAGCTGTAAAACCGACAAGCACTGCGATTTGACCAAAGAAGCCAGCAAAATGAGCGCGGTACCGGGCAAAGAGCCGGGTGTCGCCGGCCCGCTGCGGGTGGGCAACTCGCTGGTGGACGCCTTTATGCTGCAATATTACGAAGGTTTCCCGATGAAGGACGTGGCCTGGGGCAAAATCACTACGCCGCAGCAGTGGAAACAGTTGGCGCAGTTGAAAGACGGCTATCAGGACTCGCTGTTTACCTCGCCGGTAGTGGCGCAGAACGTGGCCAAGCCGCTGCTGACCTACATCAACGGCGTACTGATTGGCGAGCGCAAGCCGGACTCACCCAAAGTGACGGTGCTGGTGGGACACGACTCCAACATCGCTTCGCTGCTGTCGGCGATGGAGTTCCAGCCATACCAACTGCCGCATCAATATGAGAAAACACCGATTGGCGGCAAGCTGGTGTTCCAACGCTGGCACGACAAGAAAAACGATCGCGACCTGCTGAAGATTGAGTACGTCTATCAATCCACTGACCAGTTGCGTAATGCAAGCCCGTTGACGCTGAAAACGCCGCCGCAGCGCGTGACGCTGGCGCTGAAAGGCTGCCCGGTGGATAAACAGGGCTACTGCGCCTGGAGCGACTTCGAAAAAACTATGAAAGGTATTCTGTAATCTAGCCGTTCCTCTTCCCCGACTGCGGGGGAGAGGAATAATCATTGTTGCCTATGGGTTCGGCGTCTAAAATTACCGCTTACACACCCAACATGGATGACAAGTGTTCTCTTCCTTTATCCCCACTATTGAATGGCTGAACCTGGATGACTACCCAGGGCAGGTTGCCCGTTGTCGCTTTTCGTTGGTCGATTATCAGGACCGCTGTTTCGACGAAATCGGCATGACAATACCTGATCATCTGGCCCGTGCCGTGCCAAAGCGGCGGGCGGAGTATCTGGCCGGGCGTTACCTGGCGCGGGAGTTGCTGGCGCCGCTGGGGTTTGCAGATTTCACGTTGTTACGCGGGGAAGACCGTGCGCCGCAATGGCCGCAGGGTATTGCAGGGGCAATCAGCCATAATGCGGATACCGCGCTTTGCGCCGTACACCGGGAGAGCGGGCTGGGTGGCGTGGGGTTGGACGTTGAAACGCTAATGCCCACCCTACGGGCGCAGGAGCTGTGGGGGGCTATCGTCAGCGAGACGGAATATGAATACCTGCGCGCTCAACCGCACGCATTCAACCGGCTGCTGACGCTAGTATTTTCTGCCAAAGAAAGCCTGTTCAAAGCCTTGTATCCGCAGGTGCGTTGCTATTTTGATTTTCTTGATGCACGCCTGGTGGCAGTTGATACACAGCAACAAACCTTCGCATTGGAACTGCTAAAACAGCTCACGCCACATTGCCACGCTGGCCGCCGTTTTAACGGTCGCTATTGGCAACAAGGTGACGATGTCACAACTTTTATTTGTTTATAATCAATCAATTGAAAAAGTTGCACTGTCACGTGGTTGATTTAACCCGCTGCCGCCGAATTAGGTGGCCGGCACCTTCCGACACCAGCAACAGCACCGCCAGCCAGATCGGAATATAGGTCAGCCATTCATCCCGGCCGATGCTCTCGCCGAGTAACAGCGCCACTATCACCAACAGCACCGGTTCCACATAGCTCAACAGGCCGAACAGGCTAAATGGCAGCAGGCGACTGGCCAGGATATAGCACACCAGCGCGGCGGCGCTGATGATCCCCAGCAGCGGAACTTGCCAATAGAGTGCCGGGCTGATGCTCAGCGCCGCCAGCGGCCCGTCGCCACCGAAGGCGAACCAGGCGGCCACCGGTAACATCAATGTCAATTCACACCACAGCCCACCGAGGTTATCGGTGCCAAAACGGCGGCGCAAAATAAAGTAAACCGGATAGCCCAGCGCCACCACCAGCGTGGTCCAGGAGACGCCGCCCACCTGATACAGTTCATTGCCAACGCCGATAATCGCGCAGCTGACCGCCAGTTTTTGCAGCAGTGAAAGCCTGTCGCGGAAGATCAAACGCCCTGCCAGCACCATGGTCAGCGGCAGCAGGAAATAGCCCAGCGACACCTCCAACGCTTTGCCGTGCAGTGGCGCCCACAGGAACAACCACAGCTGAACCCCCAGCAGCGCTGAACTCAGCGGCAGAAATAGCAGGCGTAGCGGCCGTTGTTTTATCCAGCTTAACGTCTCGCTGACTTTGCGCCAGTCGGCGGAAATCACCATAAACAGCGTCAAAAACGGCACCGTCAGCAAGGTGCGCCAGCCAAACACCTGCTCACCGTCGAGCGGTGTCAGAGTGGAGGTGTAGTAATACATCACGCCGAACAATATCGAGGCGATAACGGAAAGCGCTATTCCTTTAATCACAGACTGCCCTGAAAAGTTATTGATTTTATTGCCGCCCACTCTAGTGAAGTTTGGTGCTGACAACAATGCCGCGTATCACACTGGACAATCGTCAGCGGCGGGTTAGAATAAATACTGTGTATTAATACAGGTATTTTGCAATGACCCTCGATCTTTTTGAAGACTCTGTGCCGCCGCCGTGGCGGGAGCAGATCGCCCCTGGCGCGGTGGTGATGCACGGCTTTGTGCGCGATCACGGCCCCGAGTTGCTGGCGGCAGTGAATGGGGTGATCGCCCAGGTGCCGTGGCGGCATATGACCACGCCGGGTGGCCACGTGATGTCGGTGGCGATGAGCTGGTGCGGCAATGGCTGGACCAGTGACCGCCGGGGTTACCGTTACTCCGAACGCGACTCGCGCAGTGGCAAACGCTGGCCACCGATCCCGGCTATCCTGATGGCGCTGGCGGATGAGGCGGCGCAGCAGGCGGGTTTTGCTCCCTTCGTGCCGGATTCCTGCCTGATGAACCGCTACGATCCGGGTAGCAAGCTATCGCTGCATCAGGATAAGGACGAGCATGATTTCGGCTCGCCGATCGTTTCCGTCTCGCTGGGGTTGCCGGCGGTGTTCCAGTTTGGCGGTATGCAGCGCAGCGATCGCGCCCAGCGCATCCCCTTGGCACACGGTGACGTGGTGGTTTGGGGCGGCCCGTCACGGCTGTGTTTTCACGGTATTATGCCGGTCAACGAGGGCTATCATTCGCTGGTGGGGCCACACCGCATTAACATCACGCTACGTAAGGCGCTTTAACTGCGGCTCTTTTGCCAAACAGGCAACCAGATAGTCGATAAACACCCGCAGCTTGGGCGGCAAGTGCTGGTTGGGGCCATACAGCAACCACAGGCCGCCGTGGTAGCTACTGAGAAAGTCCCATTCTGGCAACACTTGTACCACTTCACCGCTGTCCAGTGCTTGCCTGGCAGTAAAGTACGGCAGGCTGCCAATGCCAATGTGTTGTTTCACCGCATCCAGCCGCACGCCGGTATGATTGGCGGCATAGCGCCCGTGCACGTTTACCGTCACCGATTTACCGTCTCGCCGGAATTTCCAGCGGGCGTCGTTGGGCGTTTCCCCCAAATAGATACAGCTGTGCTGCGCCAAATCCTGCGGGTGCTGCGGCGTGCCGTGTTGCGCCAGATACCCGGGGGTGGCGCACAGCAGGTGTTCGATAGTCATCAATTGGCGGCCAATCAAGCCGGGGGAAGGGCGCTCGGTAATACGCAGCGCCAGGTCGACCCGATCGTCGATCAGGTCCATATAACGATCTTCCAGCCGCAGGCGAACGTCTACCTTGGGGTAACGGCGTAAAAACTCCGGTATGTGCGGATGCAACACAAAGCGGCCCACCGCCTTGGGGACGCTGACGCTGACCAGTCCTTCAGGTTCCACCGCCCCGCGGCCGCTGAACGCCATGACCGAGTTCGCCGCGTCCAACATGCTGCGACAGCGCTGAAACACTTCTTCACCTTGTTCACTCAGGCGCAGCTTACGCGTGGTGCGGTGCAGCAGTTGCAGTGCCAACGCCTGTTCGAGTTTGGCCACGCTACGGCTGGCGGCCGAAGGGGAAGTGCCCAGACTACGGGCTGCGGCGGAAAAACTGCCGCTCTCCACGACCTGAACAAAAACGGCCATTTCGGCCAACAGCGAATGAGAGAGATTTGTGCTCACAGCGCAAAGGTCCATTGTATCTTTGATGGATTATGCTTTGATTATGGCATGAATATAATGGAGCCACTAACCAGGAGAAAAATCATGACCGAACGGCTTTATTATTATAGTGATGACTTACAGGGCGAAGCCCAGGTGCTGGCCTGTACCCCGGTTGAAGAAGGGGGATACGCGATAGAGCTGAACGCCACGCTGTTTCACCCGCAAGGCGGCGGGCAACCGGCCGACGGCGGCCTGCTTGGTTCTATCCCGGTGCTGCGTGTGGCGCAGCAGGGCGAAAAAGTGCTGCACTTTACCGCCGAACCGCTGCCAGAAGGGCCGGTGAGCGTGCAGGTGGATGGCGAACTGCGCCGCTTGCACACCCGTTGGCATTCCGCCGGGCATCTGATTGGCTGGTTGGGTGAAACGCGCGGCTGGCAGCCGGTCAAGGCGCACCACTGGCCGGAGGAAGGACGCATTACCTTCGTGCCGGGCGCAGAACCCCAAACCCTGGATCAGGATTTCCTGCATGCGGAGTTGGCGCGACTGATCGCGGCGGATTTCCCGCGCAAGCAACTGGCGGTTGACGGCCTGCGCCAGGTAGGTTTTGGTGAATTGCCTGCCTATGGCTGCGGGGGTACCCATGTCCCTTCACTGGCCGAGCTGGGATCGGTAAAGATTACTGGGTTAAAGATGAAAAAAGGGCAGTTGATTGTGCAGTACGAACTGGGCTGAAGTTTGATTCGGATCGGTTATTTCGTCGGCCCGGCCTGTCGCAGCATGGTGCAGAAAGCACATTGGCATCCGGCCTGCGGCAGGGCCGCACAGCTACCGATATTGACCGCTTGCGCGTCCAGCGCATGGAAGCCGTAAAACTGATTTTCAATGTTATTTTCCGCTGTATGTGCCTGTTCCGGCTGCGTCTCTGGCACTTTGGACTGAAACGCGGCGGCCTGTCCGGCCAACAGGCCAAGGAACAGCAGCGAGAGCTGAGTTTTCATTTTCGTCTTCCTGATTTGTTTTTTGATACGTTATAACAAAACACCCATTCTGCCAATCACCGATGCCTTGTGCATTTTCCGCCATTGGTTAGCGAAATTAGTTCGTTCAACTCCCCGCCAATTTGGTTTGTTATCTAACCCATAACATTCCGAAATAAAGAAGGCGTGGCACTCTATGTTTAATTTCTCTTTCAATCGATTAACCAGTGGGATAACAGTGGCATTGGGATTGGCGGCGGTGATGAGTCCTGCGCTGGCATCGGTGCAGGGCGGCACGCTTGTCTACCTGGAACAGCAGGCGCACACCAATCTTTATCCCCCGTCCGGCGGCTTTTACCCTAATGGCGGTATCCTTAATCAAATCACCGACAAGCTGACCTACCAGAACCCGCAAACGCTGGAGATTGAGCCGTGGATTGCCGAGTCCTGGAGCAGCAACGCCGACAAAACCGAATACACCTTCAAGCTGCGGCCGGGCGTGACTTTCTCCGACGGCACCCCGCTGGATGCCAATGCAGTGGCGAAAAACTTCGATACCTATGGCCTGGGCAATAAAGAGAAACGCCTGCCGGTATCCGAGGTCATCAATAACTACGACCACAGTGAAGTGATCGACCCGCTAACCGTCAAATTTTACTTCAAGCACTCGTCACCGGGTTTCCTGCAGGGCACCGCTACTATCGGTTCTGGCCTGGTTTCGCTTGGCACTTTGAACCGCAGTTATGACGAGTTGGGCGACGCACGCCATATCATCGGCTCCGGCCCGTTTGTGGTCAGCGGCGAGACGCTGGGGCGTGAGGTCAGCCTGAGCGTTCGCAAATACTATCACTGGGGGCCGACCAAACTGGCTCAGCAAGGGCGCGCCAATCTGGACGCTATCAAGGTGATTGTCACCGGGGAAGACAGTGTGCGTATCGGCGCATTGCAGGCTGGGCAGGCGGACTTTATTCGCCAGATCCAGGCCTACGACGAGAAGCAGACGCAGGAACAGGGCTTCACGATTTACGCGGCCCCCACTCGTGGTGTCAACGATAGCGTCGCCTTCCGGCCGGACAATCCACTGGTAAGCGACCTGCGCGTACGTCAGGCACTGCTGCACGCCACCGACAGCAAGCAGATTGTCGATACTCTGTTCTCGGTTAACTATCCGCAGGCCAAATCGGTGATTGCCTCTTCCGCCGCCGGTTTTGTCGACTTGTCCGCCAAGCTGAAGTTCGATCCCCAACTGGCCAACCGCCTGCTGGATGAGGCCGGATGGAAAAAGGGCAGTGACGGCCTGCGCGAGAAGGACGGCAAAAAGCTGCTGCTGAATATCTACGAATCGCTGCCGCAACCGCAGAACAAGGCGGTGCTGCAACTGGTTTCGCAGCAGTGGGGCAAGGTCGGTGCGCGCCTGAACATTCTGGCAGGTGATGCCGGCAGCCGGGTGGCGGATAACCTCGACCCGCAGAAAACCCCGGCGGCGGTGGTGGAAGTGGGACGGGCCGATCCGGACGTGATTAAAAGCCAGTTCTACCCGACCAACCGCGATGCGTTGTTGCAGCAAGGGGGCTCCGGCAAAAACAGCCATTTCAGCGATGACAAACTGAACGCGCTACTGCTGGGCATTGCCTCGGAAGTCGACGCGCAAAAACGCCTGCAGATTGCCGGTGAGGCGCAAAACTATCTGCTCGATCAGGCGTACGTGATCCCGTTCTTCGAGGAGCCGCAGGTGTTTGCCGGTGCGCCCTATCTGAAGGGGGTGAGTTTCGAAGCGGTCGGTCGCCCGAGTTTCTACGGCGCCTGGTTAGAGAAACACTAAGGGGGCGATGATGAGCCGATATTTGGCGCGGCGCATTGGGCAGGCGCTGCTGGTGCTGTGGGCGACCTTTAGCCTGTCGTTTCTCCTGCTGCAGGTGCTGCCCGGCGATGCCATCCTGATTAAATTTCAAAATCCGGATATGGGGTTAAGTCCGACGCAGATCGCCGATATGCGTGCCGCCTATGGTGCCGATGTGTCGCTGTGGCAGCAGTATCTGCATGCGCTGGGCAACGTGCTGCGTGGAGACCTGGGGTATTCCATTCAGGCTGGGGTGCCGGTAACCGAACTGTTGGCCACCAACCTGCCCGCCACGCTGCAACTGGCGGTGCTGGGTTTCACGCTGGCGCTGCTGCTGGCACTGGCAATTGCTTTTATCTCCAACCTGACCGGCTTTGGCTGGTTGAGAGCGGCGCTGCAGTCGTTGCCGTCGTTGTTTGTCTCGGTGCCGACCTTTTGGCTGGGGATTGTACTGATCCAGGTGTTTTCGTTCCAACTCAAACTGATCCCGGTGATCAACCCGGGGGAGTGGCAGGGATTGATCCTGCCGATTGTGACGTTGGCAGTACCGATCTCCGCCCCCCTGGCGCAGATCCTGATCCGCAGCATTGATCAGGTGCAGACTCAGCCGTTTGTCGCCGTAGCTCGGGCCAAAGGTGCCAGCCGTAGCGGGGTGCTGTGGCGACATGTGGCGCGTAACGCCATGCTGCCTGCGCTGACCATCGCCGGCATTCTGCTGGGTGAGTTGATAGCCGGGGCATTGATTACCGAAACCGTATTTGGCCGTAGCGGGTTGGGACAACTCACCTTACAGGCAGTACTGAACCAGGATGTGGCGGTGCTGCAGGCGATCGTGGTCATTTCCGCCGCCGCTTTCGTCACTCTTAACCTGCTGGTTGATCTGCTATTCCCACTGTTGGACCCGCGACTGAAAACCCATACAGGAGCCGCCGTATGAGCAGTATTTCCTTTGAAAAAGCTGTCGTGCCCGAGCGTGATTTGGGCGGTCTGGAAAGCGAAGGAACCTTATCCACCAGCCGTCCGCGCCGTCGTCGGGTACCGCTGACGTTGCTGCTGGCCTGGGCGGTGATCGCCATTGCGGTGCTATGGGCGCTGGCCCCCCAGTTATTCACCGCTTACAGCGGCACTGAGGGTATTGCCGGGGCGCAGCGCCTGGCGCCGGGTGGGGCGCACTGGCTGGGGACCGATCAACTGGGCCGCGACCTGTACGCACGCATTGTCTATGGTGCCTCGCAGACGCTGTCCGCCGCACTGGTGGCGGTGGCACTGGGGCTGCTGCTGGGCACTGCGCTGGGGCTGATTGCCGGTGCGGTGGGGGGCATTACGGACGAGGTGGTGATGCGTTTTGTCGACGTGTTGCTGTCGATCCCCGGCCTGCTACTGTCGCTGAGCATCATTATTTTGCTGGGGTTTGGCACGGTTAATGCCGCCATCGCCGTCGGTATAACTTCGGTCGCCAACTTTGCCCGCCTGGCGCGTGCCGAGGTGGTGCGGGTGCGCCACAGTGATTACGTCGAGGCGGCCTATGGCAGCGGCGGTACCTTCTGGGCGGTGCTGTGGCGGCATATTCTGCCGAACTCGCTGACATCGGTGATCGCCTTCTCGGCGCTGCAGTTTGGCAGCGCTATTTTGGCGATCGCTACCCTGAGTTTTCTGGGCTATGGCACTCCGCCGCCAACGCCGGAGTGGGGACTGCTGATCGCCGAAGGGCGCAATTTTATTTCCACTGCCTGGTGGCTGACCACCTTCCCGGGGTTGGCGGTAGTGGCGGTGGTGCTGGCGGCCAATCGCATCAGCCGTGCATTGGGGAGAACGCAATCATGAGTAGCAGGGCGGTATTACAACAGGCGACGGCTACGCCGGTGCTGGAACTGGAGCAGGTGTCGATTGCCTATCAGGGAGCAACCGGCAGCCAACGGGTGGTGCATCAGGTGTCGTTCGCCATTGGGCCGGGGGAAGTGGTGGCGCTGGTGGGGGAGTCCGGTTCGGGGAAAACCACTACCGCGCAGGCGATCATTGGCCTGCTGACGGAAAACGGCCGTCTGGAGCAAGGCGCCATACGTCTCAACGGTACCGATATTAGCCACTGGTCGTCCCGACGACTGGACGCGGTGCGCGGCGCGCAAATCAGTTTGATCCCGCAAGATCCGTCCAACTCGCTCAATCCGGTGAAAACCATTGGCGAACAGGTGGCGGAAATCCTCAATATTCACCGCCGAGTACCGCGTAAGCAGGTGCAACAGCGGGTGGTGGCCCTGTTGACCCGCGTGGGTCTGACGCACCCGGAGCTGCGGGCTCGTCAGTATCCACATGAGCTTTCCGGCGGTATGAAACAACGGGTATTGATCGCCATTGCTATCGCGTTGCAACCGGCGCTGATTATCGCCGATGAGCCGACCAGCGCACTGGATGTCACGGTACAAAAACGCATTCTCGATCTGATCGACGAGTTGAGGCAGGAATTTGGTACCGCGGTGCTGCTGGTGACCCACGACCTGGCGGTGGCGGCAGAGCGTGCCGACCGGCTACTGGTGTTTCGCCATGGCCGGGTGCAGGAACAGGGCGTAACCGCAGAAGTGCTGCGTGCGCCCGCCAGCGACTATACCCGCCGACTGTTTGCCGACGTGCCATCGCTGACCCGTACGGCGGCGGTGCCACCCAGCCACCGTTCGCCAGAGCTGGCAATCCAGGTCAATGGGCTGGTGAAAGATTTCCGCCTGGGCGGTGTCGGTGGCAAAACTTACCGTGCGCTGGATCAGGTGTCGTTCAGCGTGCCGCGTGGCACCACCCATGCGCTGGTGGGGGAGTCTGGCTCCGGCAAGACCACGCTGGCGCGTTGCCTGCTCGGTTTTCAACGGCCGGACGCCGGGCAAATCATTATCGACGGCGTCGATTTCACCCAACTGAAGGGCGAAGCCCTGCGGCAGTTCCGTCGCCGCATTCAGTTGGTGTACCAGAACCCGTTCGGCTCGCTCGATCCGTCCCAGACGCTGTATCAGGTGATTGAAGAACCGTTGCTGAACTTTGAGCCGCTGGGCAAAGCCGATCGCAATCGCCGGGTACGTGAGCTGTTTGAACGGGTGGCGCTGCCGGACGAGCTGCTGAGCCGCAAGCCCCGCGAACTGTCTGGCGGCCAGCGCCAACGGGTGGCAATTGCCCGGGCGCTGGTGTTGCAACCCCGGGTACTGGTGCTGGACGAAGCGACATCGGCCCTGGATGTCACGGTGCAGGCGCAGATCCTGCGGTTATTGCAGGATTTGCAGCAGGAACTGGGGCTGAGCTATTTGTTTATCTCACACGATCTGGCCACCGTACGGCAGATTTCACACAGCGTTTCGGTATTGCACCGGGGGATACTGGTGGACAGCGGCGCGACCGGCGAGCTGTTCGCTATGCCGGGCAGCGATTACACCCGCCAGTTGATTGAGGCCATTCCCGGCCGTCAGTTTGATGCCGAACCGCCGAAGATTAAGGACGCTATTTATGAGCACTAAAAGACTGGGATTTTTTACCCGCCTGTTGGATCAGGGCAGTGCGCAACAGCGCTACCGCTTGGCGACAGAGCAAATCCTGCATGCCGAACGCGCCGGGTTTGATAGTGCCTGGGTGGCGCAACACCATTTTCATGAAGATGAAGGTGGTTTGCCTTCACCACTGGTGTTCCTGGCGCAGGTGGCGGCACGTACTCGTCATATCCGGCTGGGCACCGGGGTGATCACGCTGCCGATGGAGTCGGCCATTCGTGTGGCGGAAGATACTGCGGTGCTGGATCTGCTGTCCGACGGCAGGCTGGAGGTGGGGATTGCCGCCGGCGGCACGCCGTCTTCGTTCAGCGCCTTCGGTTTTGACGCTCAGCAGCGCCACGCGGTGTTTGCCGACAACTTCAGTACCTTGCTGCGCGCCTGGCGCGGTGAGGCATTGGGGGGCGAAGATAACCGGTTGTACCCGGCAGCGCCACAGTTGGCAGAGCGGGTGTGGCAGGCGACCTTTTCTGTCGAGGGGGGCGAGCGCGCGGGGCGGGCCGGTGACGGCTTAATGCTGTCGCGCACGCAACCGCGCCCGGCGGATGCGCCAGATCTGCCGCTGGACGAATTGCAGAACCCGATTATTGACGCCTATCTGGCGGCGCTGCCGCCCGGTATCGCGCCGCGCATTATGGGCTCACGTACTGCATTAGTGACCGACAATAGCCAACAGGCGCGGGACTTTGCCGCTCAGGGGCTGGGCCGTGGGCTTGAACGTCTGCGTGCCAGCGGCCACCGCCCGTCTGACGAATCGCTCGATGGGCTGATCCGCGCCTTTGACGTGCATCTTGGCACTCCGGATCAGGTGATTGCTTCGTTGCAGAAAGACAGCGCGTTGGCACGCGTGACCGATTTGGCCTTCCAGGTGCATTCCATCGATCCGCCACATGCCCACATTTTGCGCTCTATCGAGTTACTCGCCCGCCACGTTGCCCCAGAACTGGGCTGGCAACGTCGTACTCCCGTTTCGAACTCCTACGAACATCACGCTGAGGAAAAGGTATGACTGCAACATTGAATAATGACGACCTGCTGGCCGTGCTGGCAGAGGTCGCGCCCGATTCTGAATTGGCGCTGGCCAGGGCGACGCGACAGGCGGCGACAGACGCGATTCAGGCCAACTATCTGGCGTTATTCGCTCCCGCCGATGCCGGCGACTTTCCGGTAGCGCAGCGGCTGCAGACAGCGCAGCGCATCAGCGAATGGCATGCGGACAAACCTCTGGCGGCCCATTATGCGGCGTTGCTGCAACAGCAGGGCGCTGTAGAGGATAGCCCGCGTTTGCAGGCGGCGCTGGATCATGCCGAACGATTGGCGTTCAAACCCGCCAGTGCCGACGCGCAGCATTTGCAGGCATTGCAGCAGGCCGGTTGGTCACTGGATGATATTGTCACCCTGTCGCAACTGATCGCTTTTGTCAGCTTCCAAAGCCGTTTGCTGACGGGTTATCGGCTGCTGGGGGGCAGGCCGGTCGAGAGTGGCAGTGTTTCACCTGTCAGAGCCGGCAGTTGGCGTACCGGGTCCGCTACCCTGAGCGGCCGCCATGCGCCGCAAAAGTTCACCCGCCAGGAGTTGGGTTGGGAGCCGTGGATTGCTGCCAAACCGCTGGAAGAGTTTGACGAATCTGGCCAGGCGTTATTAACGCGTTTCGGGCATAGCGACTCGGACTATTTTCGCCTGTTGGCACGTAATCATCCGGTGCTGGAGCAGAGAACGCTGGCGGATCGGGCCATTTTTTATACTTCGGGCGGGCTGGAGCGTAAGGATCGCGAACTGGCGGCTACGGTGGCCAGCAAGGTGAATGGCTGTATCTATTGTGCTTCGGTACATGCACGCAAGGCGGCCCAGTTGTCCAAACAGGTGGACGAGGTGCAGCGTCTGCTGGACGTGACTCCGGGAGGGACGTTGAGTGAGGGCCAAGGGGAACCCTGGCGGATACAGATAGATTTTGCCGCAGCATTATCCGCCACGCCGCCGCAGGCTAATGCCGATCATCTGGTAGCGCTGCGTGAGCAGGGCCTCGACGAGTTGGCGCTGCTGGATCTGGTGCAATCGACGGCGTTCTTTGCCTGGGCAAATCGGCTGATGCTGACCCTGGGCGAACCTTTCGACGATCAGTAAGCCTTCCGCCAATAATTCCCGCGTAAACCGGGGCGAAAGTTTTCGCCCCTAAGCAATTTAAGATAATAATTACTTTTTTAGTCATGTTTTTAACGTTATTAACAAACTGAAATAACTCTTGTCGTAATTATGTCAAAGAACTCAAATTGCATAAATTGCCCGCTGCCAAGAATGCTCCGATACTCAGCCCATCAATGAATTTAATTTATATCAGATAAATCTTTGCTGACGTGGATGCATTTTTGATGGGAAATGGGCTCGATGGGAAGTTTTTTTAAGCAGATATATCGTTATTCTCATTCTCGCCCTTACAGGCATAATGAAAACCTCTGGCCCTATGTGAAAATAGAACGCGCAGCCAGTGGAGAGATTAGCGTACTTCATTATAAATATAAGAGTGTTCCTATAGTCGGGCTGTCCGCACTGAAAGACAGTTGTCAGGGCCCAATACTGTTGACGGCCACTGGGCCGTCGGTGAATTCCATTTGCTTTGACGATATTCCTGAAATGCCGGCTCTTGGTGTCAATGGTGCTTATTATTTAAGCTCCAAGGTGAGTTTTCGCTTTTATGTTATTGTCGATATGGGATTTATCGATCAACGCCCTGACATTATAGAAGAGATCATTCTGGCGGCGGATTTAATCCTGTTCACTACGGTCCACGGCGTGGCGAAAATAATCGATCGCTTCACGCTGGCCGGTGTGAAGTGCCAGTTCGCCGTAATCGAAGATGCAGCTTTCAAGATTTATAGCCCCAAAATAAACCCTCTGGCACTCTGGGATCATTACCGCCACGACTGTGATGTCCATTTTTCCCCTGTCTGCAAATCCATCGCCTTTAGTCATGATATTCGGCATGGCATCTTCGACGCCGGCACGGTGGTCTATTGGGCCTTTCAGATACTGTCCTTCCTGGGGTTTAAACAGCTCTTTATTGCCGGGCTGGATATGAACAACTTCGATTTGCCGCGCTTTTATGAAACGCCAGAGAACCAATTGCCGACATATTTACCCGAAAAGGTCGAAGATATGATCATTCCGGCTTTTAGCCATGCGAGTGAGAGAATGAAAATCAACAATATCGCTATAAAGAATTTTTCATTAGCCAGCGCCATAGATACCAGCATTTTTGAAAAGGTTGACTGTCATGTTCTTTTCAAAGAAAGCTGATATCACTGCACTGATTTATCTGTACGCCTTCCTGAGCTTCTCCTTTTTTAGCGCCATTTTTTGCGGCTATACCAGGGTGAACAATCTATTCCATATCTCGGCGGTTTTTTTCCTGCTGACGCTGGCCACCCGACCTGCGTTTCGTCAGGCCTGGTTTGGCAGGCGTGCTGCACTCATCGGAATCGCGTTGGCGGCGTATTTTCTGGCGTACTACTCGGCCAGTAATTTCTGGGGGGGGACGCCGGAGGATGCGCTGTCTGCCCTGACGCACAGTGCTTATATTCTGATTTATCTCGGCCTGTTGGTCTCGGTGTTGGATAGCCCTCGCCGCAATCTGTTACTTTGCGCCGTAATTGCCGGTATCACCTTGCTATGTCTGTATCTGGCATGGGGTGATTATCACCAAATTTATACCCTCAGAGAGACTTCGGACATTAACCCCGGCCCGCGCAATGTCATTGATCTTGCCGGTTATGCCGCGCTGGGCATTATTTTAAGCCTGATGGTTTATCGGGATACTCAACAGAAAAAGGTCCTGCTGGCGATCCCGCTGCTTTTTGCCTTTATGGTACTGACACAAAGCCGCGGGCCGCTAATTGCCGTATTGGCGGCGCTGGCGTTAACCACATCTTACCGGGCGCTCAATAAAAAGTCGGCAATGCTCATTGTGGCCGTGATGATATTTACCGCAGGCGTAGTGCTATGGTCGTCCATTGGTGAAATGCTGATAACGCGTTTTACCCAGCTGTATCAGCAGAGCTTTGTGCGGATGAGCATTTGGCGACACAGTTTCTCGTTGATAGAACAGGCGCCGTTTTTTGGCTATGGATTTGATAGAGAGCTGACTTTTACCAACTATACCGGCGAGTTTATTCATACTACTCACAGCCTGTATCTGGGCGCGTTGCTCAAAGGCGGGCTGGTGGGTTTTTGCCTGTTCATCGCGCTGCTGGCGTTTGGCGCGCGGCTTGCCGTGGTTCACCTTAAGGCCGGGCGACGACTGGAGGCGGCGTTATACCTGTTTATGCTGATCTTCTACTGCTCGCAGGGCATGTTTGTCATCGCTAACCCGGCCGAATTTTGGTACCTGTTCTGGTTCCCATTGGCGATGGTGTTCGCCCAACCCACTTCAATGGCGCGTTAGTGCCAACGCGCTCGTCACTTTTTCAAACACCTGATTTTCAGTGATGATGCTGAGGGGTTGGCGGCGCTGAGCCGTAGTGAGTGTTAGTGCATCAACCGACACGTTCATTACCTGATGCAGGTCGCGATTTTGATAAGGGCCGGTGTGCTGCGGATTGGCGGTGACAAACAGGCTGATGGTCGGAGTTTTCAGGGCAATGGCCAGATGCAATGGGCCGGTGTCGCCAGTGACCAATACCTGCAGGTTTGACATCACTGCCAGCAGTTGTGGCAGGGTGGTTTTGCCGATATGGCTGACCACGCGTTGCCGTTCGGCGTCTGTCAGCCCCGCGATAAATTCTCGCTCTATAGACAGCTCTTTTGGCGAGCCGATTAATTCGATTTGGTGATGTGGCGACTGCGCCAGCAACAGTTTTGCCAGGCGAATAAACTGACCGACGGGCCAGCAACGCAGCGTTTCAGAAGCGCCCATTTGAAAACCGATCGGGATTTTATCCGCGGTTTTGCTAATCGGCGCAAACTCAACGGGAATAAACATTTCGCTGTTGTCGGTCTTGCAGCCCAACTGCGCCACTAAATCCAGCTTGCGCTGAATTAAATGGCCGCCGGTACTTTGGCTCACGCCGCTCAACCAGGGCTCCATGCCGGTGGCTTTGTTGCCGTAGGCATCCTTGAACACATATTGGCAACCGGCAGTAATGGCGACAATCACGTCGTAAGGGGATTTGGAGTGCAGGATGATCGCCAGTTGCGGCTTATGTTTACGCAGCTGGCGAATAATGCTGAGCATGTCCTTGGCTTTATGATCCCAATAAATAACATCACTAAAGTAACGGCTGTTCGCGACCAGCTGTTTATTTTTATGACTGGAAATCAGGGTGATACTTGCCGTGGGGTAGCGTTCGCGCACCGCGCGAATGGCCGGCGTATTAAACATCAGATCGCCAAGGGCAGTGGTGGAAAAAATAACGATGCGTTCAAAGGCCAGCTCCGGCTTAAAACTGGCTTTCTGCTGGAAGTTGCCGCCCAACCGGGTGTACATCTGAAGGCAGGCGTTGGCCGCTGTTATTTTCCACTGTTTCGACATCTTGTTTCGCTTTGAGTTAATTGGCGCGCCGGTCTGGCATCTGCATCATATGATGTTTGTCCTGGCGGGCCAATGGTCGGCAATAGTTTGCTACATATGCTTGCGCAACCTTGATAAAGGGGCAGCGAGCCCCCCCATTTGCTGAGTCAATCTTGCCAAACCTGAGTGCTGCGCGGTGTGTCCATCCGGTAATCAGAATAATGACGTGTGAAAATTTCACGGCCCAGATCGCGGGCGGCCTGTAGCGGGTTACGGGGATCACGGCTGACTTCACCCCGATTGTTGCCTGCCCCCTGAACCATCCCGACGAACTCGCAATGCGAGTAACGGCTGAATTCCTGAATTTGATGCACGATCCCCATAGCTCCGCCGGGGTAGGTTTCCTCCGAGGCCACCGTCAGCCCGATGCGTTTGCCACTCATTCGCTGATGTACCTGTTCGGCATCAGGGTAGGCGTTGGAGTAATAGCTGAAAGAGCGATCGAAAAAGGCTTTGGTTTGCGCCGACATGCCGTACCAGTATAACGGGGTGCAAAATACCACCCCATCCGCCGGCAAGAAGTGCTCCAGAAACAGTTCGCCATAGCGGTCGGCAGGGGGCTCGGCATGGCGTCCGTCCACCAGAAAACCGCTAATGTAATCATCCAAAAAATGCAGGCTGGCTTCGGTACCCGCCTCGGCGGCCCCTGACATCACGGCCTGCGCCAATGCTGCACTGTTGCCGTCACGCCGTGGGCTGCCCACCAGGACAATAAGGCTTTTGGGTTGCTGAGATGAATTCATGTCACTCTCCGTTTGCTGATCATGGGAATACGATCGCCAATTTACGGCGCTCAAAGCGTAAGTGACAAATGACGGCTATTCTTTCAGGATGAGTTAAATTCATCCGTATGGAACTTGTACATGTTTGCCACGCTTCCGGTTACCGCATTGCGCACCTTTGAATCCGCCGCCCGCCTGCGCAGTTTTAAACAGGCCGCACTGGAGCTGGCGGTCACTCCGACGGCGGTATCGCATCAGATCAAGGCGCTTGAGCAGCAGCTGGGCTTTGCCTTGTTCGATCGGGTTCCGCGCGGCGTGCGGCTAACCCACAAGGGCGAGCGTTTGTTCGCTGGAGTGCACGCTGCGTTGCTCGATGTGGCAACCACGTTGGATGCTCTGCGACCGGTGCCCAGTGCCGGTTCCTTGTGTGTTTCCGTCACTCATTCTTTTGCTGCGTTGTGGCTGGTTCCGCGCCTGGGGCGTTTTTATCAGGCCTACCCGCACTATCTGGTACGCCTGGAGGCCTGTGGTGAAGTGATTGACCTGCAGCAGGACGCCAGCGTGGACATTGCCATTCGCTACAGCAGCGCTGACTACCCGCAGTTGCATCAGGCAGCGCGGCTGGAAGAGCGTTTTGGCGTCTATGGCGCCCCGGATTTGTGTGCCGCGGAGCAACAAGTGCCCACGCTGATCACCGTTCACTGGCATGACTCCACGCTTTATGAAACCGGTTGGCGCGAGTGGTGTCAGGCTGCGGGAGTCGACTGGTGGCAGCGGCGTAGCGCGTTGCGGGCTTATGATGAAGAGCATTATGCTTTGCAGGCGGCGGTGGCCGGGCAGGGGCTGGTGCTGGCCAGTTCGGTGATGGTGTCGGATCTGGTACGTAACGGGTTGCTGGCACCCTATCGGCCGGAAATTTGCGTGCCGGGTGCGGCTTATACTGCGCAGTGCGTACCTGGTCGCGAGCGACACCCGCCGGTACGGGCGTTTCTGGACTGGTTGCAACTGGAGATCTTGCGCTGAGCCACCGCACAAAATAAAAGTTTTTCTGGCGTGAGACATGGGAATATCAGATAACTTTGTTATTCCCTTCCCATGAGAGAGATGTCCATGAGCCAGCCAAGAGTTTCTGATTACCCCATTGATGCACAGTTTATTGAACGTTGGTCGCCGCGCGCGCTGGCAAATGATGCTATCGACGATGAGACCCTGCTGAGCTTCTTTGAAGCGGCCCGCTGGTCACCTTCGGCCTATAACATTCAGCCGTGGCGTTTTGCCTACAGCAAGCACGGTTCGGCCAGCTGGGACAGCTATCTGGATTTCCTGATTGAATTCAATCGCGGTTGGGCACAGCACGCCTCAGCGCTGGTGGTGGTGATCTCCAAAACCACCAGTCTGAACGGTGAGAAGGAAGTCAGTAACCCGAGCCATGCCTTTGATGCCGGAGCTGCCTGGGCCAACCTGGCGCTGCAGGCGCATCTGAAAGGTTGGCTGACCCACTGTATGGGCGGTGTTCATCACGACAAAATCAAGGCTGCGTTAAACCTGCCGGACAACTACCAGGTACACGGCATGGTGGCGATCGGCAAAGCAGGTGATAAATCCCTGCTGCCGGAGTTCTTGCAGCAAAAAGAGATCCCTTCAGGGCGCTTGCCGCTGGAGCAGACGGTGGTGGAAGGGCTGAACTTTACCCTGTAATCATCCTGTCTTGATGGTTTCCAGCCCACAGAGTTTCCCTCTGTGGGCTTTTTTATACGTCAGGTATGAGGGTAAAACTTTGTGAGTATGTCCATGAGCACAATGATCGTTATATAATATTTTATATATCGATTATTAAAAGAGGGGATGTCATGAACAATCACTTCGGCAAGGGGCTGATGGCCGGCTTGGCCGCACAGAACGCTGGCCCGGCCTCGGAGCTTTCCCGGTTTTGTTGTGACTATAAACGTGGTTTCGTGCTGGGCTATGCACATCATTTGGCCCAAAGCCTGGGCGACGAAAACCAGGCCGCATTCGAAGCTGGGTTACTGTGTCGGGCATACAGTCTCAATGGGGAAGTGATGAGCGAGTTCTTTTCTGGCGGCGTTAATCGTCTGGCCGAAAAATTTTTCTGCGCCGGATATAACCGGGAACAGTAAAACCAGGCCTGGCCATCTTCTGGCCTGACGAACTCAGGCCATCTTCGTCACTGGAACAATGTCAGCTTCAGGAAACAGCGGCGGCGACATTGCGTAGCTCCGGCAATATCCCCAGGTTTTTCTCCTGCACCAGGTCCTGGTAAATTTTAAGGATCACCGCTTTCACCACATCCGAGCTGCGTGTCAGGCTCTGCTGTTCCATTATGCTATTTAATTCAGCCAGTTGCTTTTGACTGACTTTCATCGACAGGCGCTTCGACGATTTGGCATTCGCCAACTCGCTGCCTAACAGTGTTTTCAGTTCTTGCTGCTGATAGCGGCCGGTGGTGAGCGCATGGAGGTAGTAAAGGATCAGCGTTTTATGAAAATTTTCATCCAGCGAATCATCTATTTTCTGCGTGGCAACGTTCAAAATATCGAGATAGTGCGCCGGAACCCGCACTTCCAGTGCTGATTTAGCCTGCTCAAACTCGCTTTTAATGCGCGGTGTGGACTGGGCAGGAACGCTAACCACCGCATCACACTGGTTGCAGACGGCGGCTAAAATATTCCTCACTGTGCCGCGGCGATCGCTGAAATCCACATCGCGTAAACGATAGGTTGCCATTGTTCGGCCGCAGTTTTGGCACAGAACGCTGCGCGTATCACCTTCTTTAACAATTCTCATTGTGAGCTCCTTGCTGAGTTATTGATGCACGCTGATAAAGATGATGTCGGGTTCTATGAAATAAAATTTCACGTACCAATAGCAACCTGACTTCCAGGGGCGAAGAATATGAACATCAGTAGTGGCGTCCTGATGATGTGGGCAGCACTGATATGCATCTCCGCCCGTTTTCTTGATAAGTTCAATCACCCAGTTTTCATCAACCTGGCCGGTAGCAAACAGATTTTTCACATCGATATTGCCACGTACCTCATGGTCATACGCGCCTTGCTGAAGACAGCGTATGGCGAGTTGCTTTACATCCCTGAATCCCATCTTACCTCCCTATACTGTACGCTTATCTACGTACATGCAAGCTGTCTGAAGTATTTAATCGCAGCCAAGTGTACTGAGGGAAGAGGCAGGGCAGCCAAGCAATGTAGGGAAATAACTGGAGAAAAAGATGAAAAGGCGGGATGCCTCGCAGACTTATGTAACGGGCACCTTCCTGCATACCCACCCTCAGGGGCAACGACAGCCCAGTTCAACCATAAACTGGGCTTCAAACACTATCAGGCTTTAATAACGGATGGTTTCCTGAGAGACCGAATTGGCCTGGACATCATTGTCGCTGAGCCATGTACGTTTGTTTTTCAAATCACCGAACAATGACAGCTGATCGTCAAAGTGTTTTGAGCGTTTCCCGTCTGGAGCGATAAAACCGGACTGGCCAGGAGGAGTGACCTCGACGCCGGTGACCCCTTTATGGGTAAAGACCACCATGTCATTTTCGGTCCCGCGGTTCATGGCAAGACGATTCTGAATGTGTTCGTCTGAGCCTGCTTGCGGAACGTTCAGGAAGTTTTTGGTTTGATAAGTGGTGTTTGACACCTTGGTATGCCACGCAGTCATCTTCTCGCCTTGCGCTTTATTCAGATCGTTAACGGCGAGCTGCAGCGCTTCCATCATCAGGCCATCGACGTCTCTGCCTTTGAAGATATCAAACCCCGAGGTCTTGCTGCCGGCGGTCATGCCCTGATAAAGAATTTTGGTACCCACCGAAATATTCTGGCTGCCCGTGGTGCTTTCTCCCGGTGTCATGTAGCCGGGATCAAGGAACCACGAAGCCTGTTCCGCAGGCAATATTCCGCCCAGTGACAGAGTCAGCATATGTTGCAGCCAGGCACGGAAGATGGGGGTCGCCGGGGTATCGTAATAACCGTCGTTATTCAGATCCCGTTCCTCATAGTCCCACTTGCCGAGGATGGCGGCAGCTTCGCGCAGTTGCAGGTTATCGCTTTTGCCGGCGACCTTGACCAGGCGGGGCACAAAAAAGCGCGCGTTAGGATCTTCAAACGCGACGTCCATCAGCAAATCCCATAACTGCGTGGGGGTAAAACGCGGCTGACTATCAATGCGGGTGAATAACGACTGGATACGGTCGGCGGTATTCCAGGAGTACCACCATTCGTCCGGGTTGGGGAAGCCTTCCGCAGGGCGATTGTTCCAGTTGGCGATGTAACCCGTTTTGGGATTGTAGACCTGAGGATTGGTGGCAAATGGCATAAAACCTTGCCATTCGGAGCTGCCGTCACCCGGCATAGGCAGCCGGTTATCGTGCCCCTTAAGGCGTATTGGATAACGTCCGCCCAGGGCATAACCGATGTTGCCTTTATTATCGGCGTAGTACCAGTTGACGTTAATGGCGGAATGCTGGACCTGATCGAGCCATTGTTGATGGTTTTTCGCTTTGCCGACCTTATTCCAGGCCATTAAAGTGGCGACTTCCTCGCCTTCCCAGCCACGACGTTTGGCATAGGCCAGACCCTGCTTGGGATTGTAGTCGATGACGGCACCTTGCACGCTTCGGTACACCGTCAAATGTTGGGTTTCGCCATTCTTCACCGCGATGGTCTCAACGCGTTTTTCCAGAGGGCGATATTTCCCCTGATAGAAGTATTCTTCAGGGTTTTTAGGGTTCAATTTCAACTGGTATATGTCGACATTATCGCCGGCCCCCCAGGTACTTCCCCAACTGATGTCGCGGTTGTAGCCGAACTCCACCATCGGATAGCCAAATGGACTGTTTCCCACCACATCATAACCCGCGCCATGTAGCCCAACAGAATAGGTATAAGCAGGCTGATAGAAACCGAACTGAGGCCCGTTTAGCAGAATGCTCTTGGCACCGTCGGTTTTACGGGAGCCCAGGACGATGATGTTACTAAAGGCTTTTTCCTTCGGTGGCTTCCAGCGAGGCGTTTGTTCATTGGTCGTTGCCTCTGTCGGGAGAGCGGCATGGTTCAGGGTGGATGCCGCCGATGGGGCAGAAACATAAGCCCCATTACGTACCGAAGGCTGCCATTCGCCCTTGGGGACGGTGGTAGGTGAGCCGGGGTTGTCTTGAGAAAGCAGCAGGTTAAATATCGCTTTGCCTTGCGTCTCGCCATCCTTTTTTATCAGCCCGGCGAGCAATTGCTGGTTTTCCAGCTCGGTATTGTAGTCTCCGAATCGGTTGACCATGGATCCGATGAATACCATGGCCACATCGAAGTCGGTCCAGGGGGCCGGTTTAAAATCATGGTCAATAAACTGTTTTGGCATTAATTGCTGCGGATTGGCATCGATTTTCTTCAGCCATGCATTAATGCCCTGAGCATAGCCATCAAGAATATCGCGATCGCTCTGGGGTAACGCGGCCAGTTGAGCTTTGATTTTGGCAGGGGAGTACTGCTGGCGGATACCAATATCAAACGACAGGTAGTCTTTGCCCAACACTTCGGCGACACGCCCTTCAGTACTGCGCCGGGACATTTCCAGCTGGTATAGGCGGTCCTGCGCGATGGCATAACCATAGCCATAAAACAGCCCGTAAACCTCTTTGGCGTAAATATGAGGGGTGCCATAAGTGTCTCGTTTAATCGTTACATCGGCGGCAAAAGTTTGGGCCATAACCAGATTGCAGCCCAAGCCGAGGGCCAGTAACAAAGCAGAACGCGGTTGAAATAACAATTTCATGCAGTTTCCTCGTTAACTCGTGGTGATCGCGGCGGTGGTTTGTTCGCTCAGGGAGGGCGAGCCTGCCGTGAGAGTTCAGTTAGCTTGCTACATAAAATCAACAAAGTGATACATAATTTTAACTTTAATGTTGTTTTGTGTGTCCAAAGTCACTGTTCAAGGAATGCTCTATTTATGGGGCTGGCCATTAATATAATTATTAATTTGCTGATGTGTGTTGGGGGTTGGTGATGACTGGGGTTGATTGAGAGTAGAAGGGATACTTGATTTTAATTTTTATCTTTAAGAGTAAATCATGAATTAAATAGGGTGGCTGACGAGACAAGAGAGTGAGCGGAATGGTTTGGTTCTTTCCGTGATATCGGTCATCTGAGGTATCTTGTAACCCTATATGGCCCGTATTCTGTCTTGTTTAGGGGGAGCTTTGATATTCTCTGGATCAATTCTGAGCGGTGACTTAATTACCGAATGGTCACTCGTTGTCAATCAGGGCTCATTGAGCTAAGCTGGAAAAATGACTAAACATATAAATGAACATCCCCTCAGGGGCCCCTCGGATCACAGCGTCCGCGATCAGGTCGTCGAAGCTGCCACAGAGCATTTCGGGCATTTTGGTTATGAGAAAACCACCGTGTCGGAACTGGCTAAATCAATAGGATTTTCAAAATCTTATATCTATAAGTTTTTCGATTCCAAGCAGGCGATCGGCGAGGTGATCTGTGCCAATCGGTTGGCGATGATTATGGCGATTGTCAATTCAGCAATTGCAGATGCACCGTCGGCCTCCGAAAAATTGCGGCGTTTATTCAGAGCGCTGACTGAAGCCGGCAGTGATTTGTTTTTTCACGATCGCAAGCTTTATGACATTGCTGCCGTCGCTGCGCGTGACAAGTGGCCTTCGGCAGAGGCCCATGAAGGACGGTTGCGACAACTGATTGAGCAAATCATTGTAGAAGGGCGGCAGGCGGGGGAGTTTGAACGGAAAACGCCGCTGGATGAGGCTGCACATGCGATATATCTGGTCATGCGGCCTTACATCAATCCGGTTCAGCTGCAATACAATCTGGAAACGGCATCTGCGGCGGCTGCGCTGCTGTCCTCGCTGATACTGAGAAGTTTATCACCCTGAGTGGTGACTATTGACAATTTTGGTCACTAGTCTGAGAATGCGGTTACTGCCCTGCCAAATTAATTAAGGTAACCCATGCTCAGGCTTAATCCTGCCACCCTTGCTGTTTGTCTGTTGCCGCTTGCCCTTGTGGCCTGCGGTGACTCCTCCAGCACCGAAGATCCCCGTACTCAGCCTCCTCTGGTAAGGTCTGCGACCGTGGTGAGTGCTGTCGATGCTTCCCGCGCATTTACCGGCGTGGTTGTCGCCCGAACTCAAAGCGACCTCGGTTTTAGAGTGCAAGGAAAAATCCTTGAACGTCTGGTCGATGCCGGCCAGACCGTTAAACGCGGCCAGCCATTGATGCGTCTGGATCCGGTTGACCTGAGCCTGCAGGCACAGGCTCAGCAACAGGCCGTCGCGGCTGCAAGGGCCCGGACAAGACAAACTGCTGCTGATGAGGCGCGTTACCGCAGTCTGGTTGCTACGGGGGCCGTGTCGGCATCGGCCTACGATCAGATAAAGGCCGCAGCCGATACCGCCAAAGCGGAACTCAGTGCTGCACAGGCACAGGCGAATGTGGCACAAAATGCGACGGGCTACGCCGTGCTGCTGGCCGACGCCGACGGCGTGGTCATGGATACGCTGGCTGAACCCGGACAGGTTGTCAGTGCCGGGCAGCCGGTTATCCGGTTGGCCAGAGCAGGGCAGCGCGAGGCCATTGTGCAGTTGCCTGAGACACTACGCCCGGCTATCGGAAGCGAGGCCGAGGCAACGTTGTACGGTAACGGTAAACAGTCGCTCCCTGCGAAACTGCGGCTCCTTTCCGATGCGGCCGATCCGGTAACTCGCACCTTCGAGGCGAGATATGTGCTGGAAGGGGCACTGGCGAGCGCGCCTCTGGGATCCACCGTTACGCTTCATATCACTGACGATCAATTACCGGGCCAGATGATGCAGGTGCCTTTGGCTGCAATCTATGATCCTGGCAAAGGGCCGGGTGTCTGGGAGATTTCGGGTAAGTCAGCCAAAGTGTCATGGCGGCCTGTTCAGGTGCTGGGATTGGGCGACGATGTTGCAAGGGTGACAGGTTCCCTTAAGCCGGGAGAACAGATAGTCGCTCTGGGGGCGCATCTGCTGCATGACGGCGAGGCCGTACGTCTGGCTGAACAGAGCGATACCCGCATCGCCGGGAGCCGGCCATGAGCGAGGGGCGATTCAATCTTTCTGCGCTTGCCGTTCGTGAGCGCTCGATCACACTGTTCCTTATTCTCCTGATTACGGTCGCGGGTATTCTGTCGTTTTTCGAATTGGGGCGGGCCGAAGATCCCCCCTTCACTGTTAAGCAGATGACGATTATTTCTGCCTGGCCTGGTGCCACCGCGCAGGAAATGCAGGATCAGGTGGCTGAACCGCTTGAAAAGCGTATGCAGGAGCTCAAGTGGTATGACCGTAGCGAGACCTACACGCGTCCCGGTCTGGCTTTTACCATGCTGTCACTGCAGGACAGCACACCGCCTGCACAGGTGCAGGAGGAATTCTATCAGGCGCGCAAGAAACTCGGTGATGAGGCTAAAAACCTGCCGGCAGGTGTGATAGGGCCGATGGTCAATGATGAATTCTCCGACGTGACCTTTGCCCTCTTTGCGCTGAAGGCGAAAGGGGAGCCACAGCGATTGCTGGTGCGCGATGCAGAATCTTTGCGCCAGCGTCTTTTGCATGTGCCGGGGGTCAAGAAGGTCAATATCATCGGCGAACAGGCCGAACGCATCTTTGTCTCGTTCTCGCATGACCGGCTGGCCACGCTGGGCATTTCTCCTCAGGATATTTTCTCCGCCCTCAACAGCCAGAACGTGTTGACGCCCGCAGGTTCGATTGACACCCAAGGGCCGCAGGTCTTTATCCGCCTTGACGGTGCCTTTGACAAACTGGAGAAAATCCGCAAAACGCCCATTGTTGTCCAGGGCAGAACCCTGCAGCTTTCTGACGTGGCAACCGTTGAGCGTGGCTATGAAGACCCAGCCACCTTTCTGATCCGCAACCAGAGTGAACCGGCGCTGCTGCTGGGTATCGTGATGCGTGACGGCTGGAACGGCCTGGATCTGGGGAAGGCGCTGGATGCGGAAACGGCCAAAATCAATGAGGGCATGCCGCTCGGCATGAACCTGACCAAGGTCACCGATCAATCAGTCAACATCAGCTCTGCCGTTGACGAGTTTATGATCAAGTTCTTTGTCGCGCTGCTGGTGGTGATGGTGGTGTGCTTTGTCAGCATGGGATGGCGCGTGGGCGTGGTGGTCGCCGCCGCCGTGCCCTTGACGCTGGCTATCGTTTTTGTGGTGATGGAGGCTTCCGGCAAAAACTTTGACCGCATTACCCTGGGGTCGTTGATCCTGGCGCTCGGGTTGCTGGTTGATGATGCCATCATTGCCATCGAAATGATGGTGGTGAAAATGGAAGAGGGCTACGACCGCATCAAAGCCTCAGCCTATGCCTGGAGCCACACGGCCGCTCCGATGCTGGCAGGCACGCTGGTCACCGCTGTCGGTTTTATGCCCAACGGTTTCGCCCAGTCCACCGCCGGCGAGTACACCAGCAACATGTTTTGGATTGTGGGGATTGCCCTGATTGCTTCCTGGGTCGTGGCGGTGGTGTTTACGCCTTATCTGGGGGTGAAAATGCTACCGAAAATCAAAACGGTGGAGGGAGGGCATGCGGCGATTTACGACACCCGCCATTACAACCGCTTTCGCCGGGTACTGACCCGCGTTATCGCGCGAAAATGGATAGTGGCCGCTACCGTGATTGCCGTTTTTGTTGTCGCTATTCTCGGCATGGGGCTGGTGAAAAAACAGTTTTTCCCCACTTCCGATCGGCCTGAGGTATTGGTTGAAGTCCAGATGCCTTACGGCACCGCCATTGAGCAGACCAGCGCGACCACGGCGAAAATCGAAGCCTGGCTGAAAAAGCAGAAAGAGGCAAAAATCATTACGTCCTATATCGGGCAGGGATCGCCGCGCTTTTATCTGGCCATGGCGCCAGAGCTGCCCGATCCGTCGTTTGCGAAAATTGTCGTGCTGACGGACAGTCAGGAAGCGCGTGAGGCGCTTAAGTTCAGACTGCGTGAAGCGGCAGCCAGCGGCCTGGCACCTGAAGCGCGCGTGCGCGTGACTCAACTGGTGTTTGGCCCGTACTCACCTTATCCGGTGGCTTACCGTGTCATGGGGCCGGATGCCAGCAAACTGCGCGAAATTGCAGACAAGGTAGAAAGGGTGATGCAGGCCAGCCCGATGATGAGGACCGTCAACACCGACTGGGGGCCGCGGGTGCCGGCACTGCATTTCACGCTCAATCAGGACCGCCTGCAGGCGGTAGGGCTGACATCGAATGCGGTCGCGCAGCAGCTTCAGTTCCTGCTTTCAGGCGTTCCGATCACCTCGGTGCGTGAAGATATCCGTTCGGTGCAGGTCATGGGGCGCGCGGCGGGAGATATCCGGCTTGATCCGGCAAAAATAGCCGGCTTTACCTTGGTAGGGTCTTCCGGCCAGCGCATTCCGCTATCTCAGATTGGCAAGGTTGAAGTGCAAATGGAAGATCCTGTTCTGCGTCGTCGCGATCGCACCCCGACCATTACCGTGCGGGGAGACATTGCCGAAAATCTGCAGCCGCCGGATGTCTCCACGGCAATCATCAAGGCGTTGCAGCCGGTCATTGATACGCTTCCGGCCGGATACCGCATCGAGCAGGCGGGTTCTATTGAAGAATCCGGCAAAGCGACCCAGGCGATGGCACCGCTGTTCCCTATCATGATTGCCATGACGCTGTTGATTATTATCCTGCAGGTGCGATCGATGTCGGCGATGGTAATGGTATTCCTTACCGCGCCACTGGGGCTGATTGGGGTAGTGCCCACGCTGCTGCTCTTCAACCAGCCGTTTGGCATCAATGCGCTGGTAGGATTAATTGCGTTATCGGGGATCCTGATGCGTAACACCTTGATCCTGATAGGGCAGATCCATCACAACGAACAGGAAGGGTTGGCACCATTCCATGCGGTTGTGGAGGCGACGGTGCAGCGAGCCAGACCGGTGTTGCTCACCGCAATGGCCGCCATTCTGGCGTTTATCCCGCTGACGCATTCGGTGTTCTGGGGAACGCTGGCCTATACCCTGATTGGCGGAACCTTTGGTGGCACCATCATCACGCTGGTCTTTCTGCCGGCAATGTATGCCATCTGGTTCAGGATACGGCCTGACAATCAGCCGCACAGTGAAAGGCCCGCATCCAGCTAGGTCTGTTTCTGGCGAGAATGAATGAACCGCGTGCTTGTCACTTAGTCTCACCACAGATCGTTGTCATTGGGAAATGGTCTGTGGTTTTTCCAGTATCGACTGAGAAATTAAGGAACCGGATAATAGGGGGCAGTTGCAGCGGCAATCTGAAAAAGATGACCATGGCGTACTATTGAATTTGAATGACGAAGGGATTCGCAAAGCGGCATGAAAACAAGAAGTTGGCTCCTCTGACTGGACTCGAACCAGTGACATACGGATTAACAGTCCGCCGTTCTACCGACTGAACTACAGAGGAATCGTGTGAACGGGGCGAATAATAACGGGGTGGCTCAGGCTTGTAAAGTCAGAAAACGCCTTGATGTTTCGTTTGCTGCAAGATTATTCAACCTGCTGCTTTTTATGGCTTTTATTGCTGCACTGCTGCGCAGTGGTTCACGACCTGCCACTTACCCTCGCCATCATGCTTTATGCTGGTGCAGGTTTTGGGGGTTCTCCGCCGGTGAGCGGGACGTTATTGCCGACTCCAATATCATTTTTTCTTATTTTTCGGTCAATTAGCGAATGCTTTCTCTTATTCCGTCTGTCTGGCCCGGATCTTGCTCTGGTTTATCTCAACCCAGCCAAGTGGCATGACGGAGGCAATATGAATTTCAGACGTCTTAAGTATTTCGTGAAAATCGTCGACATCGGCAGCCTGACCCAGGCGGCAGAAGTGCTGCATATCGCCCAACCGGCCCTCAGCCAACAATTGGCGACGCTGGAAGGGGAACTGAAACAGCAGTTGCTGATCCGCACCAAGCGCGGGGTACAGCCTACCGAAGCCGGTAATATTCTCTATGCTCATGCCCAGACCATTTTGCGCCAGTGTGAACAGGCGCAAAGCGCGGTCAATAGTGCCGGGCAGGCGATAAGCGGGCAGGTTTCTGTCGGGCTGGCGCCGGGCAGCCTGGCATCACAATTGGCGTTGCCGCTGTTGCAGGCGGTACGCGATCAACATCCGGGTATTTTGCTCAGTTTGAATGAGAACATTGGCTCGACACTGGCCGGCCAGGTCGCCAACCAGAACCTGGATATGGCGGTGATCTACGGCGCTAAAATGCCCGCGGGTTTACAGGCCACGGCGTTAATGCGCGAAGATCTCTATCTGGTGGCGACGCGTGCGGTGCCAAACCCTGGCAACAGCGTTGAGCTGCTGGACGTTGCACGGCTGAATTTATTCCTGCCGCGTGAGGGGGACGTGGTGCGCAGCCAGGTGGATGAAGCCATGGCAATACGCAAGTTAACGGCCAACGTGATTGGTGAAATTGAATCGCCTGGCACCTTGAGTGCGGCCATTGCCAGTGGCTTGGGGGCCACCATTTTGCCAGAGTCGGTGGCGCGCGCGATGATTGGTCCGGCCAAGGCATGGATGGCGCGTATCAATGTCCCTTCCTTGAACGTGCCGCTTTCGCTGTGCATTTCCGGCCAGCAATCTCTGTCGGCCCCGGCGCTGGTGGTGAAGGAGATCCTGCTGTCCATTGCTGCCAGCCGCAGTCAGGAAAAACGCGTGCTGGCATTGGTGCAATAAATCGGATCAGATTCGATTAGCTGAGTTGGTAACGGCTGTCCGGCCGGGTGGCGACGGGTAAATCCGTCTCGTCATTCATTTCGCGCAGGTTGATCTCAATCGCATTGCACATGGCATTGAGCGGCAGATCGTTGGCCGCGGTGCCGAACGGATCTTCCAGTTCTTCAGCCAGGGAATCCAGCGAGATAAAGGTGTAGGAAATAAATACCGAAACCAGCGGCGTCATATAGTGCAGGTCCGGCACCAGCGCAAAAGGCAGCAGGGTGCAGAACAGATAGACGGTACGGTGAACGATCAGGCTGTAGGCAAAGGGGATCGGCGTATTGGCAATGCGTTCGCAGCCACCGAGGATCTCGGATAGCCGGTTGAGATTTTGATCGATGCTATGAAAAAGTACGTCTGACAACTGAGCCGATTGCCGCTTCTCACCGATCCATTGGCCCATCATCAACAACAGTCGGTTGCAGGGGGAGACGCTGTTTTTAATGGCCTGCAGGTCGGCATTGGGCAGCAGGCGCTGCAGATCCTCGGTGATATCGCTGCCGCGCAGTTGGTGTTTCAGACAGTAGCTAAAGGCCATCAACAGGGCGGCAAATTCACGCGCCGCCTGCTCTTGTTGCGGCAGCAGGCTTTTAATCTGCCGCAGCAGCGAACGTTGGACAATTAACAACCCGCCCCACAGTAACCGCGCCTCGGTGAAACGCGCATAGCTGACGCTGTTGCGAAAGCCGAGAAAGATAGCGATCGCCACGCCCAGCAGGCTGAACGGGGCCAGGGTAAGTTTGACGCCCAGGTGTTCGTACCACTGAAAACACAGCACCGCGACAATCGACATCGCCACGTTAAGGCTAAGGCGAAACAGAATTTTGGAGAGCACCGAACCGTGCCAAACGAAAAGCCGTCTGAACCAGTGTTGCTGAGGTCTGACAATCATAAGAGTGGTAATTACTGGGGAATAAGAGCCGCTGTTGTAACAGATTAGCAGCGCGATCATCAACGCCCTGATGAGTAAAAGTTAAAAATTTCGCCGTAGATCAGAAGCTGCAAGGTTGAGCCTGACGCCCTGTGGCGGCAAGGATCCTGCAGCGAAATTGAACTGTTTCCTGCCATAACCCTCAGATTTTTATTTCGTTTTCATTACATTTTCCGATGGCGCTTAGGCTATGGTAATAGCGTGGGCGCGGGATGCTCCCGGCGAGCGGGGGAAGGCGACCTACGGTCAGACTGTCTGCTCGGCATCAATATAGGAGAAGATAAATCTGTTTAGTAAAGTGAGGCTATGGTGAAGCAACGTAAATATTTAACCCGCAATGAGATTGAAAAAATCTTGCGCGCCGCAGCACGAGGGCGACATCCGCAACGCGATGCCTGCCTGTTAAAAATGTGTTTTATTCACGGGTTTCGGGTCAGTGAACTGGTTCGTCTGACGCTGTCAGACATTAATCTGGAGGCCGGTATCGTCTATGTCCGGCGACTTAAAAACGGGTTTTCCACTACCCACCCTTTAACGCCGGAGGAGTTGCCCTATCTGCATGCCTGGCTGGCGCACCGATTTACCCTGGACGACCGCGCAGCCCCCTGGCTGTTCTTGTCGCAAAAGGGCGGGCCGCTTTGCAGGCAGGCAGTGTACAGCCTGCTCAAACGTCTTGGCCGATTGGCCGGGGTGGATGTAACCGCTCATCCGCACATGCTACGCCATGCCTGCGGGTTTGCACTGGCCGATTTGGGGGCAGATACGCGGCTGATACAGGATTATCTGGGCCACCGTAATATCAATCATACGGTGATCTACACCGCCAGCAATTCGCAGCGATTCAATGAGATTTGGAGCCGAAATGCGGCGAGAAATTTAAGGGCAAGAGTGAAAGCGGAATAACAGGAAGTTATTATTAATCAGTAGGTTACCTTAATAAAAATGTGTCATTTTGTATCAAAGTGTCGCCATATTAAGAATGCCCCCTTCTTTTGTCAAGCCTCGTAAATCAATCATCGTACCCATTTGATAAATAACGATTATTTTTGCACTCTTTTTACTCCTGTCGGATCCCCAACGCATTTCCCACCACGTCCTTGCCGGTTGAATAACGCTTATGTTGGTTTATTCGCCATATTATTAGAGTTATCAGTCTAAATAATTAATTCAATAAGAATTAAATCCTGTTAGATATTGAAAATAAAGACAATAAAACTAAATGTGTCACTTTGATACAAAATGGAACATTGCCTGGAAGGCTGAGCCGTTTGTTTATCGGGGTGAATTTGGTGGCGGCGGAGGGATGCCCGTCTGCCGGGAATGAACACCAACCTTGTTCCGACCTCGTTGGGAGCCGGAATTGAAAATCACGTCTTTTAAGGGATTACAAAGCATGAACATGAACAAAAATCTGATTGCGGCCGTGCTGGCCACCATGGCAATGGGCTCCGTGGTTTCCACCGCCAATGCGGCCAACCAGGGCAGCGGTACCGTGACCTTTACCGGCTCCATCATCAACGCGCCATGCTCCATTGCGCCGGACTCCGTTGACCAGACCGTCAATCTGGGCAGCGTGGCCAACAAGGCGCTGGCAAACGGCGGAAAATCCAGCCCACAAAACTTCAACATCAAGCTGCAGGACTGTGATATCACCGGTCTGGTCGACAAGACTGTCACCACCACCTTCACCGGCACTCCGTCTAAAATCAATGCCAACAATCTGGGCCTGACTGGCACCGCCAGCGGCGCGGCCATTGTGCTGACCCAGGGCGGCACCGACATTAAACTCGGCGAAGCCACCACCGCCACTAAAGTGGGTGAAGGCAATAATACTCTGGCGTTTGCCGCCTACCTGCAGGGTGAAACTGTTACTGCCGCCACCAAAACAGACTCTGCTGTCTACGCTCCGATTGTCCCAGGTGACTTCAAATCGGTCGCCAACTTCACATTGGCCTATCAATAAGCCTCGTACGGGCGCTTTTGCGCCCGTCCCTTTCTGTCGCTACCCGACTGAAGCGAGGTCGCCTCATGTTGAGTTTTAGGTCTTCCTGTTTCATGCCTTGCCTGTGGATGGCCTGCGGGCTTGCGGTGTCGTCTGCGGCCATCGCCCATCAGGGGCAGGGGGTGGTCAATATGCAGGGCTCGATTGTCGACGTGCCCTGCGCCATTGCCGTCAACAGCCGCGACCAGTCTATCGATTTGGCCATGCTGCCGATTGGCCAACTGATGCGTGACGGTCAGGGGCCGGAAAGCCCATTCAGCATTCAACTGGTCAACTGCTCATTACAACAGATGCGCCCCGGTCGCGCCGACTGGACGCAATTCCGTGTGACCTTTGCCGGTGATGTCACCGACAGCGCGCTGTTTGGCGTATCCGGCCATGCTGGGGGAATGGGGATACAAATCACCGATGCCGTCGGCAACGTGGCGCAGTCCGGCGTGCCGATGCCGCCCGGCGCATTGGCACCGGGGGATACGCGGCTGGATTACCGCCTGCGGTTGGTGGGCACGCATCAGATCTTGCGCGCGGGGGCCTATCGCACCACGGTGCGGTTTAAAATGGATTATTACTGATGAAGGAACATGCCGTGTTGTTTTTTCCTCCACGGACTATAGGGATATTGCGCCCCCTGGCGGTATGGGTCGGCCTGATGCTGGCCCACTCCGGGCAACAGGCGCTGGCGGCCGACAGCATTGAATTCAACACCGACGTGCTGGACGTCAAAGACCGCAGCGCCATTGATTTGAGCGAATTTTCCCGCGCCGGTTACATCATGCCGGGCCAGTACACTCTGGTGCTGCGGGTCAATAAACAGGAGCTGCCGGAGCAGCCGATCACCTTTCTGGCGCCTCCGGACGACACCAAGGGCAGCGTGCCTTGTCTGACGCCGGCGATGGTAGATCAACTGGGGCTAAAAGCCGCGGTGCAGCGCAACCTGGCCTGGTGGCATCAGGGGCAGTGTCTGGCGCTCGACTCCCTCAAGGGGATGCAGACGCGGGCTGACCTGGGAACCGGGTCGCTGTACCTGAATCTGCCACAGGCCTATCTGGAATATACCGACGAGAACTGGGATCCGCCTTCACGCTGGGATCAGGGCATTGCCGGCCTGCTGTTTGACTACAACGTCAACGCGCAAACCACGCGGCAAACTCAGGGGCAAAACAATCAGTCGCTGAGCGGTAATGGCACTACCGGTGCCAACCTCGGTGCCTGGCGTTTTCGTGCCGACTGGCAGGCACAGTATGACCATACCACCGGGCAGAACAGCGGTTCGCAGCAACGCTGGGACTGGAGCCGTTACTACCTGTACCGCGCGATTGCAGCGCTGCGCGCCAAACTGACGCTGGGTGAGGATTACCTCAGATCTGACCTGTTTGACAGCTTCCGCTATACCGGGGCCAACCTGGTGTCCGACGACAACATGTTGCCGCCCAACCTGCGCGGCTATGCGCCGGAAGTCACCGGGGTGGCGAAAACCAACGCCAAGGTGACCGTCAGCCAACAGGGGCGGGTGTTGTATGAAACCCAGGTGCCGGCGGGGCCGTTCCGCATTCAGGATTTAAACTCCGCCACCATGGGCAAACTGGATGTGCGCATTCAGGAGCAGGACGGCAGCGTGCGCAACTTCCAGGTGGACACTGCAGACGTGCCTTACCTGACGCGTCCGGGCCTGGTGCGCTACAAGGTGATGGCCGGCAAACCCTCCGATTACCGCCATAACAGCGAAGGCCAGGTGTTTAGCGGTGGTGAGTTCTCCTGGGGGGTCAGCAACGGTTGGTCACTGTTCGGTGGTGGGCTGCTTTCCGCCGGCTATAAGGCGCTGGCACTCGGGGTCGGACGTGACCTGCTGGCCTTTGGTGCGCTGTCGCTGGACGCCACGCAGTCGCGTGCCGAGCTGCCGGGCAAAGGCACGCCGTCCGGCACCTCCTGGCGGCTGAACTACTCCAAGCGTTTTGACGAGTATGACAGCCAGGTGACCTTCGCCGGCTATCGCTTCTCCGAACGCAATTACATGAGCATGGCGCAATACCTGGATGCGCGTTACCACGGCGGCAATTACAGCAACAGCAAGCAGATGTATACCGTCTCGTTGAACAAGCAGTTCCGTACCCTGGGGCTGAGCGCGTTCCTGACCGCCAGCCACCAAACCTATTGGGATCGGCCGGCCAACAACAACTATAACCTGTCGCTGTCGCGCTATTTCGATATTGGGTCATTCAAGAACATCAGCCTGAGCCTGTCGGCCTACCGCACGGTGTTCAACAACAGTCATGACGACGGGGTTTACCTGGGGGTGAGCGTGCCCTGGGGCAGAACCGGAACGGTCAGCTACAACAACCAAACCACCCGGGCCGGCAGCACCAACACCGTCGGTTATTACGACCGTATTGACGATAACAACACCTACCGCCTGACCGGCGGTGTGGGCAACGGTGGGCGCGGCACCGCCAGCGGCTACTTTACCCACGACGGCGATATCGCCGAGGTGACCGCCAATGCCAGTTACCAGGGCAGCCAGTACAGCTCGCTGGGGCTGGCGATGCAGGGTGGCGCGACGGTAACGCCGAAAGGGGCAGCCTTGCACCGGGTCACGACGCTGGGTGGTACCCGCATGATGGTGGACACCGCCGGCGTCAGTGGTGTGCCGGTGCAGGGGTACGGCGGTACTACGGATACCAACCGGTTTGGCAAGGCGGTAGTCAGCGATATCAACAGCTATTACCGCAACAGCATCTCGGTGAACGTTAACAAGCTGCCGGATAACGTCGACGCCAACCAGTCGGTGGTGCAGGGCACCCTGACCGAAGGGGCCATCGGTTACCGCAAGTTCAGCGTGGTGGCGGGCCAGAAAGCCATGGCGGTGATCAAACTGGCCGACGGCAGCGCGCCGCCGTTTGGCGCCATTGTGGTCAATGACCACCACTATCAGACCGGCATCGTCAATGACGAAGGCAGCGTGTGGCTGACCGGGCTGAATCCGGGCGAAAAGATGGACGTGCGCTGGAATGGGCAGACGCAGTGCCGGGTTCATTTACCCAGCCCACTGCCGGCCTCGGCATTGTTGCTGCCTTGCCATACGGTGTCAGGCCCGGAGGTGGCGAAAGCCACCGATGCCCCTGCGCTGACGCCGGTTGAATCATAACCCGAACCTTGAAAGCCGATAACAGTGAGTAATACAGATGAAACTAAAGACTTCCGTCGCGGTGACCGCCGCCTTGTTGACCGGCGTGCTGGGTATGCAGCAGGCGCTGGCCGCCATCGCGCTGGACCGCACCCGCGTCATTTTTAACGGTGACCAGAAATCGATCAGCCTGAGCGTCAGCAACCAGAACAAGGAATTGCCCTATCTGGCACAGGGCTGGATAGAGGATGCCACAGGCAACAAGGTCACCTCACCGCTGATGGTGTTGCCGCCGCTGCAGCGGGTTGAACCGGGGGCGAAAAGCCAGGTGAAAATCCAGGCGGCACCGGAGGTGGCAATGCTGCCACAGGACCGGGAAAGCCTGTTTTACTTCAACCTGCGGGAAATTCCACCGAAGAGCAGCAAGCCGAACACCCTGCAAATTGCACTGCAGACGCGCATCAAACTGTTTTATCGCCCGGCGGCGCTGGTAACCCGTGACGCCAAAGCCTGGCAGGAGAAGCTGACGCTGACGCGAGTTGGGGATCGGTACCAGGTCAATAACCCGACGCCGTACTTTATCACCCTGGCCAGTGCCTCGGCGGCCCTGGGGGGCAAGGAGCTGCCAGGGGTTAACCCGGTGATGATCGCCCCCAAAGGCAACGCGATGCTGGGCGGCTCGGCGGCGGCGTTGGGGGCAGCCCCGGTGCTGACCTACATCAACGACTACGGCGGCCGCCCAAAACTGGTGTTTGGCTGTAACGGCGCTACCTGCAGCGTGCGCAGCAGCAAGGCCGGCTAAGTACGGCACGGAACGCGGCAATCAATAAGGAGAAGTGTATGAAAAGGAGTGATCGAATCCCGCCCGCCTGGGTTGCCGCGCTGGCGCTGATGAGCACGGCGATGTCGGCGCAGGCCGCCCCGGATAACTGGGGGGTTGAGGGCGCGCATGGTGAACTGCATATCAGCGGTGCGCTGTCTGCCGGGGCCTGCCGGCTGGATATGGCGTCGCTGTTTCAGCAGGTGGAGATGGGGGTGGTGCCGACCGCGCCCCTGCAGCGACCAGGGGATCGGGGGGGGCCGGTGGCGGTGCAGCTGCAACTGCGCGACTGCCTGCCGGTCGGTGGGCGCCAGCGCGATGACCGCAACGGCAACCTGACCTGGGACGGTATTCAGCCGGTGGTGTCGGTGTCTTTTGTTGCCCGCATGGATGACGACAACCCGGCGCTGGTGAAGGCGCGGGGCGCATCGGGCTTGGGCCTGCGGCTGCTGGACAGCCAAAAGCGCGATGTGCGGCTGGGGTCACGCGGCGCCCCGCAATTTCTGACGCCGTATAACGACCAGTTGACCTATTACGTGGTGCCGGAGCGTACCCGTGCGCCGCTGGCACCGGGGGCGTTTCGCGCCAGCGTCGATTTTCGGCTGAACTATGACTGAGGTGCGGATGATGCAAAACACCTTCAGGGGGCGGCAGTTGGCGCTGGTACTGCTGTCACTGCTGCTGTCCGGTGCGGCGCTGGCCAAAATGGACGATACCACGGTGAATGTGAAAATCAGTGGCACGGTGGTGGCCAACGGCAGTTGCACCTTCACTAACTCTGCACCGGTCGCGGTTGAATTTGGTGATGTGATTATCAACGACATCAAGGACAGCGCCTACAAGCAAAGCCTGCCTTACACCCTGGTGTGCAAGGGGGATCCGGGCGGCAAAGCCATTCAAATGAAGCTGTCGGGCACCGCCGCCGATTTTGACGGCACGCTGTTGAAAACCGATGCCAAGGGCCTGGGGATCAGCCTGCAGCAAGGCAGTACCGCGATAAAGCCGAACACCTGGTTCGATATCGATCCCGCCGCACCCCCAAAGTTCGCTGCAGTGTTGGTGAAGCAAAAGGACGCCAGCTTTGTGAATGGCCAGGCGTTCAACGGGTCAGCGACCTTAATTGTCGGTTTTAACTGAGGGCAGTGAGATGAAAAAACACAGACGGCTCTTGGTGGTGATGCTGGCGATGGCGCTGAGCTTTCAGGCCGGGGCGACGCAGACCGGTGACCAGATCGACGTGACCTTTCATGGGGTACTGAAACAGCGGCCCTGCCATATCAGCAATGATCAGGATATTGCGGTGCATTTTGGCAACGTGGGCATCAACAAGGTGGATGGTAGCCGTTATCTGCAAAAGGTGAGTTACAGCCTGACCTGTGACGATCCGGCGGCCGGCGTGGCGCTGATGCTGTCGGTGAAAGGGACGGCAACCGGGTTTGATCTGGCGGCGGTCAATACCAACGCCAATGGGCTGGGGATCCGGGTATTGCAGGATGGCAAGCCCTTTACCCTCAACAGCCGGATGAAGATCACTTACAAGACGCCGCCGAAACTGGAGGTGGTGCCGGTCAAGGACCCTAACGTGACGCTGGTTGAAAAGCCGTTCACGGCCACCGCAACCCTGCTGGCGGAGTATGAATGATGCAACGACAACACAGAACCCACCTGCAGTGGGGAGCGCGCGTGCCGGCACTGTTGCTGACGCTGTTAATAGCGACAGGCGTGCAGGCGGCCACCATCGATAACCTGCGTTTTGACGGCACCCTGGTGGCCGACCCCTGCGAGCTGGATCCGAAAACCACCGATATCTCGCTGGATTTTGGCACGGTGATCGACAAGTACCTGTACCTCAACACCCGCACCCACAGCAAGCCGATCACTATCCGGCTGCTGGACTGTGACTTGTCGCTGGGTAAAACGGTATCGCTGACCTTCAAGGGTACCGAGTCTGTGGCCTTGCCGGGGTTGCTGGCGGTGGACACCGGCGGCGCAGGCGGCATTGCCATCGGCATGGAGCTGGCGGACGGCACGCCGTTGCCGATCAACAAGGCCACGCCGCTGATGGCGTTAACCAAAGACACCACCACGCTGACGCTGATGAACTACGTGCAGGGTGAGCCAAAGGCGATAAAGGATCACAAGATTGTGACCGGGGACTTTACCGCGGTCGCCACTTTTGCGCTGGATTACCTGTGATGGTTGCATGGAGATCTTTGGTGTAATTGAACACGATGGAAATCGTAAATATAACTATTTCGGTGGCTTATTAGGTTTTAGTAGCCGAAAGTATGAGGCGGAGAATATGGTGTTACGGAATAACCATGGAGTATTTGGACGGGCATATATCGCTATGATGCGGATGGCGACTTGGGGGAGCAGAATATTGATTGTTTTCTCTTGTGTATGGTCATCTGAAACATTAGCGTTCCACTGTCGGCTGAATGGTATTTTAAGTGGGGGTAATGAACGAATTGATATTAGTATTGGGCCTACTCTGCAAGATGGTAAAAATACATTTATCGATTTGGCAACGCAAATAAAATGTTGGAATGATGGTGGATATATTGACTCTTTGTATAGTAACCCAGGTAAGGTGAAACTTAATGATAAGATATTCTCTGGATTGTCTGGTGGTATCACGATAAATGGTGTGGATTATGACATTCCAGTATCGGAGGTGCATATTAGGAATTTTGATCCAATATGGGATCCGGGAGAAAAATACGCCAAACCATTACCTATGAAAATGTATTTCCGTCTTAGTAATAATTTTGGAAGGCAAATAAGTATAAAAGCTGGTGATTTCATAGGGAGCGTGGGTTTTATTATGAGGAATAATATAGGGGAAACTTATTATTATACATGGGAGATTTATTCAAGTAATGACGTCAATGTGAACACTTCAATTTGCCGTATGACTACAGGTGAACCTATAAATGTCAATTTTGGACAGGTAGAGCGCGGCGAAATCTCCACCACTGGCGCTACCGAACAAACCAAAGCATTTACTCTATCTTGTGTCGGCAGTGAAACTCACGACTTCTCCGTCAAGCTTAATATGACCCCGACTTCTTGGTCGACCTCACAGTTGGCCACCAGCAACCCCGACCTGGGGGTGCAGGTCACCGTAGGCGGAACCGTGGCCAAGTTGGGGGAATCGTTCGCCATGAAGGTCACCGGCTCGGGTAGCACAACCCTCGGCTTCTCGGTGCTGCGCAACCCGAAGACCAAGGCGCTGGATATTGCCACTGGGGACTTTAGCGCCTCCGGCACGCTGGTGGTATCCGAGCAATAACCCGCAGTGAACGCAGAGTGACTCGCCGCAGGCCAAATCTGCGGTGAGCAGGGAGCCCGTTAATCATGGAGCACGATCATGAACCTTATCTATCGACAACCCACTGCGGAAGGACATCTGCCGGATGCCGATGCCCTCACACGGGTGGTGATTTATTCGCAAGATGCTTTTTGGCAGCAGGGCCTGCAGGCCCTGACTCTGCCGTTGCTGCCCGACGGTGCGAAACCGATGGTGGTCTCTACGCTGGCTGACGTGGCGCGTAAGGTCAAAAACAGCAAGCTGCCGGTACTGGTGATATACGCCTATTCCTATGGTGTCGCCTCCTTGCAGGGGGCACTGGCCACCCTCAAACAGGTGGCCGATTTATGCCCCTTTGGTCGGCAAGTAGTAATGACCGATGAACTGCAACCGCTGTTTGCGGCGGTGACGCAGCGCATACCCAGCCTGACGGTGTTGGACTCGCATATGGCGTGTGACCTTGCGCGCAAGATACTGTCAGCGCTGATGAACCCTTCTTTGGCTCGGGCGCTTTACCTGCCTCCGCAGCCCAGGGCCGATATTGATCTCAGCTTTCGTCAGCGGGGGGTATTGCGCCTGCTGCGCCAGGGCGTGAAACAGCAGGACATTGCCCGGCGGCTACAAATTCATGAAAAAACGGTCAGCGGCCACAAGGTGGATGTTTTTAAACGCCTGCACATTCGCGGTGGCCGGGAAATGATGCTGCTGTTCTCACTGATGGACGAGTTTTTCCGCCTGACTTCGGCCGGTTACCCGCTGCCGTTGGCCTGTTTACCGCCGCCCGTACATCACGTCGCGCATGGCGATAGCGGGTGGCAAAAATTAGAACGTTAATTATCGAGAATCAACAAGGGCTTTAACCAGAATATGAATGCTTACTTTAGGTCCGGCGCCCTGCGTCGCAGTGTGATGATGGGAATGGTCAGCGGTTTTCTTCTTCTTGGTGGTTGTACCACCTCGCCGGAGTCACGGCTGCGCCCGCAGGGGGAGTCCGGCATGGCGGCGGCGATGAAGGTGTCCACGATTGCCGCCAAACCCGCGCTAACCCCGGAAGCGCCGCCGACCCCGGAGAAAGACAGCAAGGTCGCTCAGTGCAATAACGAGCTGGCGGCGCTTAAGACGGTGAATGCCGCGCACTATGCCCGTTACCGCAGCGAGATGGATCATCTGGTGGCCAGTGGTCGGCGCTATATGGACGTGCAGGCCGGTATCAGTAACGATATCAATGACATCATGACACCGCGCTACCAGTACGGCATGGCCAGCCTGTGCTGGCGTATTCGTAATGCGCTGTCGCAATCGCTGATGTCGCAGGCGGATATCCCGCAGGGGCGTGGGCAATGATGACGGCGTGGTCAATAACGACGCGTAGCCTGTTGCTGGTGCCCCTGTGCTTCGCTGGGGCGGCGACGGCGGCCTACACCCCACCGGAGCCGCTGTCTTCGGTCGATGCTTTGGTGCGGCCGCAGCAGGATAACGGCTATGGTTTGGGCGCATTGATCGCCTCGCAACAGCAAAAAGGGGGGAACGAAAAGAAAACCGCTGCGACACCGGCACCGGCGTCGGTCTCTGCTGCCGCCGCGGCGGCGCGTCAGGCCCAGTCCGCTCGCCGACAGGCCAGTGCGTTGCAGGCGGAAATTACGCGTCTTAAGGAACAGTTGACGGCAAGTCAGGCACAACAACAGGCGGCAGTGAGTGAAAAAACCGCCTTGCAGACCCAACTGCAGACGTTGAACGCACAGGTGGCTTCCGGCAGCCGGGATGACCAAAAGCTGGCGGACAGCGAAGCGGCGCGCACCACGTTGGCGGCCGATAAAACCGCGCTGCAACAGCAGCTGGAGAGCCAACTGGCCAAAGAGCGCGCGGCGGCCGGGCATCTTGCCGCCACCAAAGATGCGCTCAAAGAGCGTGACAGCCAGCTGCGGGTGCAACAGCGGCAACTGGAAGCGCTGCAGTCCCAATTGACCCTGGCCGGCGATAACCGAAAACAGCTGGCCGCCCGCACCGCGGAGCTGGCGAGCGCGCAAACGGCACTGACCGAGTTACGCACCAGGCCTGTCGGCCCGCAGGCCGACCTGACCACCGCCAACGGCAAGCAGGATTATGTGGTGGGGCAAAGCATTGCCGCCAGCCTGCGTGAACGGCTGCAAAGTTACACCAGCGCCGGGTTGACTCTGGACCAGCGCGGCCTGTTGGCGGGGATCAGCGATGGCCTGAAGGGCAGCATGCAGATGAAAAAGGCCGATATGGATGCGGTTTATCTCCAGTTCGCCACCAAACTGCAGCAGCAGGTGAGCAAGCAGGTCAGTGACGGCGAAGCGTTAATCGCCAAAAAGAGCCGGGGGCGCACCCCGGTGAAACAGGTGGATGGCATTACCTATTTTGTGGTGAAAAAAGGCAAGACGATTACCGATCCGGATGCACCGGTGATGCTGTCGCTGACCGAGGCTATCGCTGATGGGCGTACGGTCAGCACTTTGCCACAGTTAGTGCTGACGGTGACCGACGAAATGCCTGCGGTGGTGCGTGAGGCCCTGCCATTACTGGGAGAAGGTAGCGAAGTACAGGCCTATGCGTTGGCCAAATCGGTCTACGGCACACTGCCGTTGCCGCGTGGCGTAGAGGCCTTCACCGTGCTGAGTTATGACCTGAAAGGCTTGACCCCGCCGCGCACTGCCAAGAAATGATCGGCAGTGGCGGCGGGGTTGCCGTTAGCGGAAAGGCGGCTCGTTAAAGGTGCGCAGTTTGCGGGAATGCAAACGGTCGCCCTCGGCACGCAGCAGATCGATGGCGCAAATGCCGATCTGCAAGTGTTCCGAGATCGCGCCTTCATAGAAGCGGTTGGCCTGCCCCGGTAGTTTGATCTCGCCGTGCAGAGGTTTGTCGGACACGCACAGTAATGTGCCGTAAGGCACCCGGAACCGGTAACCCTGCGCGGCGATGGTGGCGCTTTCCATGTCTACCGCCACCGCGCGGCTGAGGTTAAAGCGCAGCGCCGAAGCGGAATAGCGCAGTTCCCAGTTGCGATCGTCGGTGGTGACGACCGTTCCGGTACGCAGACGTTGTTTGACCTCTTCACCGGGCATGCCGCTGACCATTTTGGTGGCGTCGTACAGCGCACGTTGCACTTCGGCAATGCTCGGAATTGGGATGTCCGGCGGCAATACCGAATCGAGCACGTGATCGTCGCGCAGGTAGGCGTGGGCCAGCACGTAGTCGCCAATCGACTGGCTTTCGCGCAGGCCGCCGCAGTGGCCAATCATCAGCCAGGCACTGGGGCGCAACACCGCCAGATGGTCGCAGATGGTCTTGGCGTTGGACGGGCCGACGCCGATATTGATCAGGGTGATGCCCTGGCCGGTGCGAGAAATCAGGTGGTAGGCCGGCATCTGGTGGTTCTTCCAGGCCAGGTCAGATACCGCCTGATCCGGCGCGGTGGTTTCCGGCGTGATATAGATGCCACCGGCGCTGGACAGCGCAATATAGGGGCTGGCCGGATCGGCTATCTCGGCGCAGGCCCAGCGCACAAACTCATCCACGTAGCGGGTGTAGTTGGTGAACAGCACGAACGGCTGGAAATGTTCCACCGGGGTGCCGGTGTAGTGCCGCAGCCGCGCCAGCGAAAAATCGGCCCGCAGTGCGTCAAAATGCGAAAGCGGGAAGGTGCTGGTGGCGTTGAACAGGCCGTCAGCGGTTTCGTCACCAATTTGCGCCAACTCGGTGGTGGGGAAATGCTGTGCCAGACTGGCGCTCATCGAACGATCCAGCATCAGGTTGGAGCCGTCGATTACGTAGGGGAAAGGAATTTCCTGTTGTGATGGACGTACTTCGATATGCGCATTGTACTCATTCGCCAGCAGGGTCAATTGTTCGGTCAGATAGTGGCGAAACAGCTGCGGACGGGTAATGGTGGTGGTGTAGCAGCCGGTATGGGTGAAACGGCCGTAGGCGCGAGTTTTGGTTTGCCCGGGCGAGGCGCCGTCCCAGCTGACGCGTAGTTCCGGGTAAACAAACAGCCCGCTGGTGCGAGCCTGCATGTCGGGCAGGCCGCCATGGCTGATAAAATCGCCCACTGCCTGACGCAGCGCTTCAACCGAGGCGTCATACAGCGCTTCCAGTTTATCGATCGCCTGCGTGGGGGTAAGGCCGGTGCCGGATTGCTGACTGATCATACTTTCTCCTTGGTTCTCCCGGCTCTGTGGCGGGAGGCAGGCGGATGCCGAAATCAATTCACAGCAACAGGTTAGCTGAAGATGGGCGCAAAAGCTTTTGAGAAAAGGTAAGGGCGAATAAATTCGCCCCTCAGGCCGTAGAAAAAGTGCTCTGTTGTTTCATGGTAGGGGCGCTGCATGCTGCGCCCTATAGCATAATCAATGGGTTAAATCGGGTCGAACATGTTCGACCCCTACAGGTTTAGCCCTTATCAGGTGATTATCAGGAGGCGGGGGCGGCCTGTTCGACCTTCAACGAGACCAGACCAATACCCAGTTTTTTCGGCGTAAAGCCGCCGCTGGCCCCTTCCTGTGGCTCGGTCGGTGCCGGAGGGGTGATGCTGATGTTCTGCGCGCCGCCAGGGTTATCAAAGCGCAGCGTCACGGTAGTGTCTTGCTCGCTGAGCGTCACAAACTGTTCCTGATCCCCGACGCGCACCGAAATCGGTTCGCCGATGTTTTTGCCATAGGCACGTGCGCGTAGCACCAGATCGAAGGCCGATGGCAGTGGGTCGACGTAGTCGATGTTCACCGTCGGGGCCAGATTGGCGTCCGACCAGCGGCCCCAATCCTCGACGGCGGCAACACCGGTGATCGCCTTAACCTGCTCCGGCATGCCCGGCAGCATAAATGCGATGGCATCCGCGTGATATTTAACGGCGGCATCATCCACTTTCAGCCGCTCAACGGCACTCTGATAAGCGGCCACGCTGTCCGCCTCTGGGCCGCTAAAGTTGATCTTGCCGCGATAGTTGCCCCCTTTGGCCTGCACGATCTGCGGCGGGGCGGCCAGATTGCCTGAGGCAACGCAGGTCTCGGTACTCAGTGCCAGTTCAGGCGCCCACACCCGGCCAATTTCATAGCATTTGTCGACCCAGACGAATTTTTCTCCCGCCCCCAAACCGGCAAGCTGTTTTTTCAGCGGCGTGGACAGATAGACGTTAAACATTGGCTCAATTTTGTTGTCCGTCACCTTCAGGATAAACGGCACCTTAAAGGTAATGCCGGAGAAGCTAAAACGGCTGCCCTGATTATCCAGGCTAAAGTTGCTGATGCTGTTGGGGAAGCCCCATTGCTTCACCACCGCCGGTTTCCAGGCGTTGATTTTCTCATCGATATTCAGAAACACCGTCGCCAGTGTCGGGCTGGACAGGCTGCTGCGGCCAAGGCCAATGTAGTTATCGCCGCCCATCACATCCAGCACCGTGGCACCGTTGTCCAGCGTGCTGCGCTTCTCGTTATGCAGTGCGGCCTGCGGGTGAGTGCCGTCGATAATAAAGAACAGATTGCGGCGTTTTTGTTTGGTCAAAATGTCATAGGCGGTGTTGTTCATCGCCAGATGGTCCGAAGACACCACGATAACGGTGTTTTTGAAGTACTCGGACGCTTTGATTTTGTCGATCAGCGCCGCGATGTGTTGCTGGCTGCAGGCCACCGCGCTTAGCGAGCGGTTCTCTTTGTTCTGCCAACTGAACGACTTTTTGCTGCAACTGGCGGAGATAAAACCGTCCGGGTGGTGGGTGTCGACGGTCAGCGCAAACAGCGAGAATTTTTTATTCTGCTTGGACAACTCGACAAACTTGTCGAACACCAGATCCAGCACGGTATCGTCGTACCAGCCCCAGTCATTTTTGTAGCTCGGGTCGCTGACCTGCCCGCGCAATTCTTTAAAGCCGTAAGCATGGTCAAAGCCGTGCGATTTCAGGAAGGTATCTTTGCCGGCGAAGGCCAGTTCGGCACCCTGATAAAAGTAGTTGTCGTAGCCGGCGGATTTCAGCACGTCGCCCAGGCAGACGTTTTCCGGATAAAAGGTGGAAACGGCGCTGGAGGCGTTGCCGTCAAACGGCGCAAACAGTGGGATGCCGCACTGCGAGGACACCATTCCGGCAATGGTATAGCCGGTGCCGGGCAACTGTTGGGTGTTGCTGAAATCGATACTGTTTGCGCGGTGCTGGTTCAGTTCATCGGTCAGACCGGGGAAGAGATCCGCATCCAGGTAGGTTCTTTCCAGGCTTTCGGCATAGATATACACCAGGTTCGGCGCTTTACCCTGTACGCTCTTTTTCGGCGCTTTGTAATAGGTATCAAAGTCGGCGGTATCACCGCTAATCTGGCTTCTGACCAGCAGGGAGATATCCTGAAAAGCCGGGGTGGTACCGACGGAAAACAGCGCCAGCAACACCGCGAGTACGCTGTAAACCACGCTGCTGCTTTTTGCCTTGCGCCGCACCAGGCTCCAGGTCAGCACGGCGAAGATCAGCGCCAGCACCGCCAACAGGCCGATAAACGGCAGCAGGTATTTGCCGATGCCTGCGCCCTTCAGGCTGCTGGTGAGGGTGTAGAGCACCGCATCGGTAATGCCGTCGCCGGTAAAATAGTTACTGGCGATCAGCACCACGTTAAGGATCAGATAGCTGCCAAGCAGCGTCAGCAGGGCGGCAAGCCACCAGCGGTTGGCGGCGGCTCGGGTCCGGTAGATGAGAATTGAGGCTAAAAAAAGTGCAAACGAAATTAATGCTGAAACCATCCACCGTACCCTGTCTGATTAAAAAGAAAATCTTAACTGCTCTGACAAACGCTATTAAGCCGCGCACAGCGCGAAAGAGGAAGGGTATAGCGCATTGAAAGCATCAGGGTCAATGCGTGTTTGCACTGCCCAGCAGCGGCAGAGTGCGATTGGCGTTTTTTTGTGACATTACTGTGACATTAATCACGTCTGTCTCCCCTCACCCTGACCCTCTCCTTGCGGAAGAGGGCTGGATGAGGGGAGACAGACCAATAATGCGCTCCCTTAATGCAGCTCCACCGCATACTGCTCTACCGGGGTGATTTTCTTGATCAGCCTGTTGTCGAACAGGAACTGTTCGTAGGCCTGATAGCGCGGCTTGTCCAGCCTGGCCGGATCGCGGGCGAACAGCGGCAGGCTGGCCTGCCAGGCCTGTTTGTTCAACTCGGTATTCAGTTCCGGGTGGGCCTTGGCGAACGCCAGCCAGCTTTCCTGCGGGTGGGCCTGCAGATAATCGTTGCCTTTTTTCAGCGCCGTGAGGAATTTTTTGATTTTCGGCTCGCCTACCGCGTCGCGATTGGCGACGATAATCAGTTCGTCGTAGGCCGGAACGCCGTAGTCTTCCACGTTAAACACCACCGGATCCTTGCCCTGCAGCTTTAGCTCCAGCGCTTCGATATTACGGTAGCCGCCGATCACCGCATCGACCTGGCCTGCCAGCAGGGCGCTGGTCAGTTGGAAGTTAACGTTGATCAACTTACCGTCGTCAGGGTTGAGGTGTTCATGCTTGAACATGGTTGCCAGCGTGGCCTGTTCGATGCCGCTGACCGAGTAACCGATTTTCTTACCCTTCAGCCCCGCCGGGCTGGTGATGCTTTTATCCAGCGTCATCACGGTATTGAGCGGTGAATTAATCAGGGTACCCACGCGCATCAGCGGCAGGCCCTGATCGGCAAAGAAATGCAGCTGCGGCTGATAGGTAATAGCCAGATCGGCCTGTTTAGCCGCTACCAGCCGTGGCGGCAATGCCGGATCGGAAGGCGGCACTATCTTGACGTCGAGGCCCTCGGCCTTGAAGGCGCCAATCTGCTCGGCCACCATAATCGGCGCGTGATCGGGGTTGATGTACCAGTCGAGCACCAGCGTCAGTTTTTCAGCAGCGGTGGCTTGCCCGGCCAGCGTGGTGCTGAGCAGCAGTCCGCACAGGGTATGCTTAATCATTGTCGATCCCTTGTTATCAGTCATTTTCCGGCGCCCAGTCGATCAGGCGCAGCAGCAGTGCGTCCACCGTCACCCAAAGCAGGACGGTCATCAGCACCAGAATAAACAGCGCGGCGAAACAGACGTCGGTCTGCATGCGCGCGTTGGCGTTAAGCATCACGTAACCCAGCCCTTCCGCCGAGCCGACCCATTCACCGATAATCGCGCCAATCGGGGCGACGGCGGCGGCCATGCGCAGCCCGGAACCAAAGGCCGGCAGCGCCGCCATCAGGCGCACGTGCCGCAGTTGCGCCCAGGGAGAAGCGCGCAGGGTGCGGGCCAGATCGAGATAATCGTTATTGACCCGCCGCAGCCCATCGAAGAAGGCCGAGGTGACCGGGAAGAAGATCACCAGCACCGCCATCACCACCTTGGCGCTCATACCAAAGCCAAACCACAGCACCAGCAAGGGGGCCAGAGCAAACACCGGGATTGCCTGGCTGGTCAGCACCAGCGGCATCAGCCAGCGTTGCAGCCGCGGGGAATAAATCATGCCCAGCGCCAGTACGGTGCCGAGCAACACCCCGGCCAGCAGGCCGCAGGCGATTTCAGCGGCGGTGATCAACGTGTGGTAACCGAGATAAGCCCGGTCGTTCCACAGCGCCTGCGCTACGGCGGAAGGTGAGGGCAGCAGAAAAGCCGGAATATCGCCCAGCGTGACCAGTCCCCACAGCAAGAGCAGACCGGCAAACACCGTCAGGCTACGGCGCATCCGTGACAGACGGCTTTCAATCTGGGGGTTCATCCGGCGGCTCTCACCAGTTGCAGCAACAGCTCGCTCTGGCTTTTCAGCAGTTGAGGATCGTCCGGTGCGCGCGGCGGCAAACCTTCGATAACATGGCTATCGTCAATCCCGGCGGGATAACGGGACAGTACCAGCAGGTGATGGCTGAGACGGCAGGCTTCCATTGGATCGTGGGTAATCAACAATACGGTGTGCTGCGCCAGCAGTTCGGCGGCCAGTTGCTGGATCATGGCGCGGGTGATGGTGTCCAGCGCCGAGAAAGGCTCATCCATCAGCACGATCGGCTGGCGTTCATACAGGGTTCGGGCGATGGCGGCGCGCTGACGCATGCCACCGGACAGTGCAGCAGGCAAGGCATTACCATAACCGCCCAGCCCCACACGTTCCCGCAGGTGCTCGGCCCAGGGCCGATCGACCTTTTCACCGCGCAGTCGCGCACCGAGGCTGATGTTCTGGTCAATGGTCAGCCATGGATAGAGCAAATCCTTTTGCCCCATATAAGCGATGCGCCCGGCAATCGGCAGGTCATCGCTGCCGATGACTGAGCCGGAGGTGGGTTTTGCCAGCCCGGCAATAATCTTCAACAGGCTGGTTTTGCCCGCACCGCTGGCACCGAGCAGGGCGACAAAGCTGCCGCCTGCGATATCGAAACTAAGCCGGTCGAAAATCACCCGTTGGCCAAAGCGCAGGGTTAAATCCCGCACCTGAATACCCGGCCGCACGCCAGGGTGCTGAGCGTTGCCTATACTCATTGGGCATTCAGCCCCATTTGCCAGAAGGCGGATTCCAGCCGGGTGGCGGTGGTGAAAATTTCTGACAGTTCGGCCAGGCGGCTTTCTGCACCGCGCTGGCGGCCAACGTTTTCCAGCAGGTCGAGAGCGGCCTGCACACCGGCCAGGTAGCCTGGGTCGCCATAGTTGCGGATCCACGAGGCGTAAGGGTTGCCTTCCATCACCGTGGCAGGATCGCCTAACAGTCGCAGGCCGATCTCGGCATAGCCGGCGACGCAGGGCAACAGCGCCGCCAGCAGGTCGAGCGCATCCCCGGAGTGACCGATATCGAGCACATAGCGGGTGTAATTAAGGGTTTCTGCTGCTTCTGGCTCGGCGGCAATCTGCGGCTCGCTGAGGCCCCAGTCGGCGCAATAGGCCAGGTGCAAAGGCAGCTCGGCCACAATTGCATTGAGCGAAGCGGTGGCCGTGCGCATCTCCGGCAGGGTGCGCAGTTTGCTGACCAGCAGGGCGTAGGCGCGGGCAAAGTGGATCAGGAACAGGTAGTCCTGGGTCAGATAGCGGCGGAAAGCGGATTCGGGCAGCGTACCGGCGGCCAGTTGCTGAATAAAGGGGTGAGCGACATAGTTCTGCCAGTGGCTACCGGCGCGCTGGCGCAGTTGTCCGTAAAGACCGTCGTCGAATTGGGGAGTAAACATGGGACCTCCAAAAGTAAGTGGAGATCCGGGCGCGCTGAGGTATGAACAGGCAATGACTGATAGCGTTATTGCCGACCCGTCCCTTCGCTGGCATGACCCAGATCAGGTTCAAAGGGTTCGGCTTGCGCCATCTCAGCCCATTACAGGACACCCCTCGGAGGAGCCTGTTATACGATATTTACTTTTTGATTACAATGCTTGGGCGGGGGGAAACCTGGAGGAATTTCTCCGCCCAAAACGGTTCGTTTAGTGCGGTCGAAGACAATTTTTCTGGCTTGATCGGGGGCATATTTGTCACTGTAATCCGGTCATAATTGAACCTAAGGAAACAACCCATGAAGAAAATTGGATTTCTCTCTTTTGGCCACTGGACGCCTTCGTCACAGTCGGGCACCCGCTCGGCCGGCGATGCGTTGCTGCAATCGATCGACCTGGCCGTCGCGGCAGAAGAGCTGGGGGCGGATGGAGCCTACTTCCGCGTGCATCACTTTGCCCGCCAGCTTGGCTCGCCATTCCCGCTGTTGGCGGCCATCGGTGCCAAAACCCAGCGTATTGAGATTGGTACCGGCGTGATCGACATGCGCTATGAAAACCCGCTGTATATGGTTGAAGACGCCGGAGCCGCCGACCTGATTTCAGGTGGACGTCTGCAGCTTGGCATCAGCCGCGGTTCTCCCGAGCAGGTGATTGATGGCTGGCGTTACTTTGGTTACACGCCTGCCGACGGCGAGACCGAAGCCGATATGGCCCGTCGCCACACCGAAGTGCTGCTTGACGCGCTGCGTGGCGAAGGCTTTGCCGAACCCAGCCCGCAGCCGATGTTCCCTAATCCTCCTGGCCTGCTGCGCGTTGAACCCTTCTCCGCCGGCCTGCGGGATCGCATCTGGTGGGGGGCCAGCTCAGACGCCACGGCAGTTTGGGCCGCGAAGTTGGGGATGAACCTGCAAAGTTCGACGCTGAAAAACGACGAAACCGGCGAGCCGTTCCACGTGCAGCAGGCCAAACAGATCCGCGCTTACCGCGAGGCCTGGAAGGTAGCAGGACATAAACGAGAGCCACGGGTGTCGGTCAGCCGCAGCATCTTTGCGCTGATGGATCAGCGGGACCGCAACTATTTCGGCAATAGCGGGCAGGAAGGCGATCAGGTGGGTTACATCGGCGATCAGACCCGGGCGATATTCGGCCGCAGCTATGCCGCCGAGCCGGAGCTGTTGATCAAACAGCTGGCGCAGGACGAAGCCATTGCCGAAGCGGACACCTTGCTGTTGACCGTGCCAAACCAGTTGGGCGTTGAATATAACGCCCATGTGATTGAGTCGATCCTCAAGCATATTGCACCGGCGCTGGACTGGCGCTGATAAGTTGCTAACCCAAAGCCTGCCAGCCTCTGTGGTGGCGGGCTTGACTTATTTTGCTCATTTTGTATTTTAAGGACATGCATAACTTTCTGATTATCGTCCCCGAAGGGGGCATGTTATTTGAGTCGGCAGGTATCGCCGACATTCTGATGCAGGCCAACCGCTTGAGGCCCAACGACGCTCCGCTCTACCGGATGTCGCTGGCCACCACGCAGTCTCACCGGGTAGTGCATGGGTCGTCCGGCTTGAATCTGCTGGCCGACCATCGTCTCTCGGATCTCGACCCTGAGCAGGAACGCGACACCATCATAGTGACCGGAAAAGGTGCGACCGAAGAAGAAAGTGCCTACGTTGTCGACTGGCTACGGCGTGCCGCACCCCAGGCGCGACGTATTGCGTCGGTTTGCGGTGGGGCATTGCTGCTGGCCGAAGCCGGTTTGCTGGATGGACGCCGTGCCACCACCCACTGGCGATTGCTGGAAACCTTGCAGACGCGTTTCCCAAAAGTGCAGGTCGAAAATGGGCCGTTGTACATACAGGATGGCTCTGTCTGGACTTCCGGCGGGGTCAGTTCCGGCTTCGATCTCACCCTGGCGCTGGTGGAAGACGACTATGGTTTTGTTCAGGCACGCGAAGTGGCGCAAGATCTGGTGATGTTCCTGCGTCGGCCCGGCGGTCAGGCGCAGTTCAGTCGTTACCCTTTAAATCAGGCTAAAACCCCTGGCCCAATCCGCGATCTTCAGTCGTGGATCCTGGAAAACCTGGCGGAAGATCTTTCCGTTGAGCGGTTGGCGGAGCGGGTCGCCATGAGTCCGCGTAACTTTACCCGGGTGTTCACGCGTGAGACCGGGATCTCTCCCGCCAAATTTGTCGAAGAAGGGCGTTTATATCTGGCCCGGCAACGCCTGGAGCAAAGTGCGGAAGGTATTGAGCAAATCGCTATCAATTGCGGGTTTGGCAATGGCCTCAATCTGCGGCGCGTTTTTGAACGGCATTTGCAACTCTCGCCTACCGAGTATCGCGAGCGTTTTCATTCCCGCATGTTGGCCTAAATTGATCTATAAACGTCATTTACGACATCTCTCCCTCGGTTTAGATTGGTGACAGAGCCAATAATGAAGGAGTAGATCATGGTCAAAGTAGGCATTAACGGATTCGGCAGGATCGGCAGGAACGTGTTGCGTGCGGCGTTAGGTCGCAGTGATTTTCAGGTGGTGGCAATCAATGATTTGACCGACAGCAAAACCCTGGCGCACCTGCTGAAATACGATTCGCTTTCAGGCACTCTGGCAGCCAGCGTCGAAGCCGGTGAGAACCAGCTGTTGCTCGATGGTCGGCCGGTTCATGTTTTCTCCGAAAGAGATCCGGCGGCCATCCCATGGAGCAGCGTCGGGGTTGAGGTGGTGATTGAGGCGACCGGCTTCTTTACCGACAAAGCCAAGGCTGAAGTGCACATCACTAAAGGCGGGGCCAAACGAGTCATTATCTCGGCACCGGGCAAGGATGACGATATTACGGTGGTGCTGGGGGTTAACCATCAGCACTACGATCCGGCCAAACATTTTGTGGTCAGCAACGGCAGCTGCACCACTAACGGCCTGGCCCCTGCCGCTCAGGTATTGCACCAGGCTTTCGGTATTGAATACGGCCTGATGAATACCACCCATGCTTACACCAACAGTCAGGCATTGCACGACCAACCGGAAAAAGACCTGCGCGGCGCCCGTGCCGCAGCGGAGTCGATTGTGCCTTATTCCAGCGGCGCCGCCAAAGCGCTCGGCAAGGTGATCCCGGAGCTGGACGGTCGCCTGACCGGTTACTCGCTGCGGGTGCCGGTACCGGTGGTGTCTATCGTGGATTTAACGGTCACGCTGAAACGCGAAGTGACGGCCGAAGAGATCAACGCGGCTTTCCGCCAGGCCGCCGAGTCCGGCCCTCTCAAGGATATTCTTGGCTACAGCGATGAGCCTTTGGTGTCCAGCGATTATCGAGGTGACCCGCGTTCATCGGTGATTGACGGGCTTTCCACGCTGGTGATTGGTGGCAACTTGGTCAAGATCCTCGCCTGGTATGACAACGAGTGGGGCTTCTCTAACCGGCTGGTGGATCTGGCGGTTCTGATGGAAAAACGCGGTTTGTAGAAGAGTAGGGCGCTGCATGCTGCGCCCTATAGCATAATCAATGGGTTAAATCGGGTCGAACATGTTCGACCCCTACTGGTTTAGCCCTTAAACAGATTTGCTGGTAGTCTGAATTACAGTTGCGCGATCCGCATTAAATCCTGTTTGGCCCCTGGCGCGACCGCCAGCACCGGCCCGCCGCGCAGCAGATTTTCCCCGTCGGTATTAAACGGATGGGTCCAGCCACCGGCTTCATTGACCAGGCAGTAACCCGCCAGACAATCCCAGGCGTGCATATAAGGCTCGTAATAACCGACCAGTCTTCCGGCGGCGACCCAGGCCAGCATCATGGCACCGGAACCGTTGCGGAAGAAATTGCCGCCCACGGCGGTGATCGCGGCGGCTATTTCACCAACGCGCTCGGGCGTTACATAGCTGTTGGCGCCAAAACCGGTAACATGGTTTTGCATGGTGCGTTGCGGATCCACCCGCAGCGGTTTGCCATTAAGCGTGGCACCTGCACCGCGTGCCGCAACAAAGCACTCTTGCTGGCAGGGGGCGACGATCACCCCGATTACTGGCTCACCCTGATGAATAACCGCAATCGACACACACCAGTTCGGCATGCCGTTAACGAAAGGGCTGGTGCCGTCGATCGGATCCACCACCCAGGTGTAGCCGGAATCACCGGGCTGCAGGCCAAATTCCTCCCCCAAAAAACCGTCGTTCGGGAACTGCCGGGCGATTTGCTCGCGGATCAGCAGTTCAACCTCGCGGTCGGCTATCGATACCACGTCTTGCGCGTCGCGCTTGGTTTCAATCACCAGGCTTTCACGGCGGTTGAAGTAGTCCAGCGCTTTGTCGCCGGCCGCTCGCGCAGCCTGTTCGGCCAGCGCCAGGCGTTGGGAAATCAGCTCATTCATTTTAGCTCCTTAAGATTCGAGGCTCACTGGGCAATCAGCGCCAGCCCCTGAGATTTGAAATCAATGGCGACGCGGGTGGTCGGCGTCAGCTGGCGCTCCATCTGCACATCGACAATAAACAGCGCGCCGAGATCGGTCTTCACTTCATATTCGATATGGTCGCCCAGCCAGGCGCTGTGGGTCACTTCGCCATTTAACGCCCCGGCCTGCTCTGGCTGCAGGGTAATAAACTGTGGCCGTACCGAAAGCTGCGCGGCACCGGGGCGGGCTTTAGCGCCCGGCACCCGATACTGACGGCTGCCGAGGGTGATCAGCGCCTCGCCGTTATCCACCCGCTCAATGTCACAAGGCAGAATGTTGGCCTCGCCCATAAAGTCGGCGATAAACACCGAAGCCGGTGAGTGATATAGCTCCTGCGGCGCACCCTGCTGAGCAATATGCCCTTCTTTCATGACGATAATCTTATCGGAGACCGCCAACGCCTCTTCCTGATCGTGAGTGACGTATACCGCGGTAAAGCCGAGACGCTGCTGCAAGTCGCGGATCTCGGTGCGCACCCGGCGACGCAGCCGTTCGTCAAGATTGGACAGGGGTTCGTCGAGCAGCAGCACCTGGGGTTCCAAAACCAGCGCGCGCGACACGGCAATGCGCTGCTGCTGGCCGCCAGAGAGCTCGGCGGGCAGGCGTTGGCCCATGTTTTCCAGGCCGACCAGTTTTAACCCCTCACGCGCCCGATCCTGCGCTTCTTTACGCGACAGGCCGCTGGCCAGCAGGCCGTACATAACGTTGTCCAGCGCACTCATGTGCGGGAACAGCGCGTAGGATTGGAACACCATGGCGACGTCGCGCTCATTGGCCGGCAGATGCGTAACGTCTTTGCCGCCGATCAGAATACGCCCTGAAGTGGGGTGTTCCAGACCGGCCAGCAGGCGCAGGGTGGTGGTTTTGCCACAGCCCGAAGGGCCGAGCAGCGTCACCAGCGTGCCGGGTTCGACGGTGAGCGAAAGGCCGGGCAGGGCAGTGAAGTCGGCAAACTGTTTGGTAACGTTCTCAAACACCACCGAGCCGGATCGAATGGCAGTCATAGGGCATTCTCCTGAGGTAAGGCCGCGGGTGGCGTCACCGGCGGGGTAGCAGTTATTGCGCGGCGCAGGCGACGTTCGCCCACCAGCAACTGGAAGCTGAGGATCACCGCCAGCATCACCACGATAAGCACCGAGGAGTAAGCGATAGCCACGCCGTACTCCCCGTTTTCGACCAGCCCGACGATGTAGGAGGTGGCCATGTTGTACTGGGCGCTGACCAGGAAGATCACCGCGCTGATTGAGGTAATGGCCCGCACAAAGGCATAAACCAGTGCTGCGCTAATGGCGGGTTTCAGCAGCGGCAGGATCACTTTGCGCAGGGTGCGGAAACTGCTGGCGCGTAGCGTCAGCGAGGCTTCATCCAGGCTGCGATCCAGTTGGCTCATGGCGGCGATGCCCCCGCGCACGCCGACCGGCATATTACGGAACACGAAACAGGCCACCAGGATCAGTGCGGTACCGGTGATTTCCAGCGGTGGCAGGTTATACGCCATGATGTAACTGACGCCGATCACCGTGCCGGGGATGGCAAAGCTGAGCATTAACATAAACTCGAAGGTCTGGCGGCCGGCAAACTTCTGCCGCACGATCAGCCAGGCGGTGAGCAGGCCAACGATGGCGGTCAGTGGGGCGGCGATCAGGGCGATCTCCAGCGTGGTCCAGAACGAGTTCCAGGCGACACCGGTCCAGACTATCTGGCCGCTGTTCCACTGGAAACCGAAGGCGCGGGCGTAATGGCCCAGCGTCAGGCTGTTATCCAGCCCCCAGGACTGCACAAAACCGCCGATCAGGATCATGCCATAGACAACCAGCGTGAACAGACCCCAGGGGATCACCAACGCGTACACGCCATAGCGCAAGCCGCGTGGCAGCCCGCAGTGGGTGCCGGAATCCCCTTTGCCGGTGACGGTGGCGAAGTTTTTCCCCGCCAGCCACAGACGCTGCAAAATAAAGGCGCTGAGGGTGAAGCACAGCAGGATGATCGCCAGTACGGCGGCACGGCTTGGATCGTTTTGCGCGCCCACCACCGAGAAGAAGATCTCGGTCGACAGCACGCCGTGGCTCCCCCCCAGCACCATCGGATTGCCGAAGTCCGCCATGCTTTCGATAAAGCTGATCAGGAAGGCGTTGGCCAGGCCGGGGGCCATCAGCGGCAGTGAAACATAGCGGAAGGTGCGCCAGCGGTTGGCGCGCAGCGTCTGTGAGGCTTCTTCCAGCGAGGGGCTGACCCCTTCGACCACGCCAATCAGCACCAGGAAGGCAATCGGGGTGAAGGAGAGCACCTGCGCTATCCAGATGCCGGTCAGGCCATACAGCCAGCGGCCTGGCTCGATGCCAAACAGGCTGGCGAGCAGTTCGGTGACCACCCCGGCGCGGCCAAACAGCAGCATCAGCGCCAGGCCAATCACAAACGGCGGCGTGATGATCGGCAGCACGGTCAGCAGGCGCAGCCCTTTTTTAAACGGCAGTGGCGTGCGAGTAGCGGCCAAGGCAAAAGCCAGGCCGAGCAGCGTGGAACCGCTGGCGGTCATCAACGCCAGGGCCAGGGTGCGCCAGGCGGTGCCGCAACTGCCGCCTTTCAGGCAACCCAGGCTCCAGATGGCCGGATCCTGCATATTGGCGATCAGGCCGTCGGGTTTAAACGAACCGTCCACGTCCTGTACCGAGGAGACAAACATGCTCAGCACCGGATAAAGCACGAAAGTGGTCACCAGCGCGACCAGCAGCACAATGGCCGCCACCACAAAGGCATCCCCCTTCAGCACGCCGCGTTCAGCCAACGCGAAAGAGAACAGCAGTAAAAAAGTGGTGATCAGCAAAATGGCACCGGCACCAAAGGCGGGTTGGCCGTCGCTGAGCGTGCCAAACAGCTGTTCGCTCCACTGCCAGTTCCAGCCGCTGTAGCCGATGGCGTGGCCTTCAAACAGCAAAAACAGGATGCCGACGACGCTGGCGCACATCAACAGTTGCGAGCGCAGGCGGCTCACCGGCAGCAGGCGTGTCGGCGCGCTAACCAGCAGCATCAGCAGGGCAATCAGCAGCCAGGGGCGTTGAAAGGTCAGTATTTGCCACAGCGCGGGCGCACTGGCCTGATCCCGCCACAGCGTACTCAGCCAGCCAAAGTCGAAGAACCCGGCTTCCTGGCTGTACCAGGGCAGTAGCAATACGGCCAGTGCGCCCAGCACGAGGGCCCCGTCCAGGCGGCGGTTTTGAGCATTCATCATAACCTCGAGAGTTCATATTTCCGTCACTGCGCTGTTGCACGGACGAGGGTTTCCTCGCCCGCTTTATTGCAGAGCGCATCACATACGGCAGAAAAAGGAGGTGAGTTATTGGGCGCTGGCGCCGATCTCTTTATCCCAGCGGCTGAGCAGTGCCTTGCGTTTTTCCGTCGCGCCGTAGGTTTTAAAGTCGTAATCGATCAGTTTGATGTTCTCAAAACGTGGCGCGTACTCGGAAATCGCCGCGTTACGATTTGACGGCAACTGGAAGGATTTGGCATCTTTCATGTGCGATTGCGCATCGGCGCTGAGCGCCCAGTCGTACCACACCTTGGCCTCCTTGAGGTTGCGGGCGCCTTTGACGATCGACATCGAACCAATTTCAAAACCTGTGCCTTCGCACGGGGCAACGGCTTTGATCGGGAAGCCATCGACCTGCATCGCGACGGCATCATGCATAAACACGATACCGACGGTGGTTTCGCCGCGTGCCGCTGCCTTCACCGGCGCCGAGCCGGATTTGGTGTACTGTGAGATATTGGCGTTGAGTTTTTTCAGGTAGTCGAAGGCCGGTTCTTCTCCCATGATCTGCACCAGCGTGGCGAGGGTGTTGTAAGCGGTGCCGGAAGAGTTTGGGTTAGCCATCTGGATCTCGCCTTTGTAGGCCGGGTCCAGCAGGTCACTCCAGCAGGCGGGCACCTTGAGTTTTTTCTCCGCCAACAGCTTGGTGTTGTAACCCCAACCGAGCGCCCCGGCATAAACACCCACGGTGCGGTAACCGGCGCTTTCCGCCTGTTTGCGCGCCCAGTCGTGCTGTTGATCAAGCAACGGGGACTTATAAGGCTGAGTTAACCCCTCGTCGGCGGCCTGCATATGCGGATCGCCAGTGCCTGCCCACCAAATATCGGTGCGCGGGTTACGGGCTTCGGTACGAATACGTGCGTAGGCTTCTCCGGCGGAGAGGCGCACCATACTGACTTTGATATCCGGATGCTGTTGCTCGAACAGGTTGGTCATCTGTTCGCAGACCACCACATCGGCGGAGCAGATCATGTTCAATTTCCCAGCGGCGAAAGCAGGTGAAGCAGAGAGTGCAGAGCCAGCGGCGAGGACCGCTATCAGAGTAACGCGATGCATGGTGTTCTCCTTGGTTGTGTAGGGTGGCGATACGTTGTCGCCTATTCTTTTTGCACGTGTGTGCAAATAACTAGAGGATAAAAATTGTGCTGTCAATCGTGCAGTGAAACAATTCAACCTTCTCGTCACAAAAATGAAACATTTCTACCGATAAAAATTTGCACAGCTTTGCAAAGTGCGGCAAACTTTTCGCAGAGCAGAAAATGGATGGATATGAAGATGGCGTTGGACAAGGCGATGATCAGTGCGAAAGACGTGGCGGAATTGGCTGGGGTTTCCCGATCGGCGGTCTCGCGGACTTATACGTCGGGTGCCAGCGTGTCGGCGGCCACCCGCGAGAAGGTGATGCGGGCGGCTGAAGAACTGGGATATCACGTTAACCATTTGGCCCGGGGATTGGTACGTAACCGCAGCGGCATTGTTTGCCTGATTGTGTCAGAGTTGGCGACCCCTTACCGGGCCAGCCTGGTGCGCTTGCTGACCCAGCATTTGCAGGATGCGGGCAAAATCGCCATGTTGATTAACACCGATCGCTCCGATGACAGCGTCTCCCAGGCGCTGCAACAGGCGATAAACTTCCGGGCGGATGCCTCCTTTGTGCTATCCGGCATGCCCGACAGCGCCATTGCCCGGCTGTGTCACCGGCACGGCCAGCGGCTGGTGCTGATTAACCGTGATGACACCTTGCCCGGCTCACTCAGCATTCGGCTGGATAACGAAGAGGCGGCGGGCAGGGTGGTGATGGCGTTTGCCCGCGCGGGCTGCCAACGCATTGCCTTTGCCAACTCTTTGGCCGGTACGCCCAGCCTGATGGCGCGTGAACGGGGCTTTCTGCAGGCAGCGGAAGCGGCGGGGTTGCCGGTGAGCGTCGAGCGTTTCGGCACCACCTCCTATGAGAGCGGGCAGATCCTGGCGCACCGCTTGTTGACCCGGCGCGAGCGGCCTGATGCGGTGTTCTGCGTCACGGATTTATTGGCCTGCGGCTTTATGGATGAGGCTCGGCACCGCTTTGGGCTGCGTATTCCTGAAGATCTTTGTGTCGCGGGCTACGATGATATTCCGCAGGCGGCCTGGTCTTCTTACCATCTCACCACCTTTACCCAACCGGTGGCGTTATTTGCTCAGGATTCGGTTGCCTGGCTGGTGGCCGAAGAGAAGAAGGAAGAGAGCATGATGCCGGCGCTGGGGCAGGAGATGCCGGGTGAAACCCGGCTGTATCATGCCGATTTTGTCTGGCGTGGCACCATTCGCGGTGCCTGACAAAGGCCGTTAGGGAGAGACAATATTCAACGTGGCGGCATAGACGAAAATAATCGGAGCCGACAACAGCATTTTTTATCCTGAGTGCTGATGCTGAAAACGTAAAAGTAATAGTGGGTTAGTTAATAAATAAATTTTCATTAATTGGGAATTGTCTTGGTTATTTGTTTTTACTTCATATATTTCGCCACTTTATGTGAATTAATTAAGAATACTCTTCATTTTTAAATGTGTGTAACTTAAGAAACATCCTTTTTTTAACATTACTTTAAATTGATTTAAATGCGATGATGTGTGATGTCATCTTTTAGGGATAATGAGATTGCCGATTGTCGACTACCTGAAAATTATGCCGTTTCTGCCGCTGTCAGTGCTTGCCAGGCGGTTTAGACGGTTTTTGATATAATTAGAGCCATCGTGGCGTTGTTTGTTTTTCTCCAGTAGCTAAGTAAACGAGACTTACCATGAATAAAAAACGGGTGCTGATCATCGAAGATGATATGGATGCAGCGGAAGTGCTGGAGGCTTACCTGGTGAGGGAGCATTTTGCGGTTTCCATCGCGACCGATGGACTGCAGGGGCTGGATATGGCGCAACAGTGGCGTCCGGACCTGATCCTGTTGGATGTTTTACTGCCCGGGATTGCGGGGACGGAAGTTCTCAACCGGTTGCGTAAAAAAAATGATACGCCGGTTATCATGATATCCGCGATGAGCGATGCCTCTGACAAAATCGGTGCCTTGCGCTACGGCGCAGATGATTACATTGTGAAACCTTACAATCCCGGCGAAGTTATGGCGCGCGTGCATGCGGTGATGCGTCGCTACTCCGATCGCGTCGAAGCCCATGGCAGCCTGTCATTCGGCCCGCTCCAGTTGGATACCGAGGCCATGGCGGCATCGGTAGAAATGGACAGTGGAGAAACCCAGTTTTTGACACTGACACCGACCGAATTCACCCTGTTAGCCACTTTTTTGCGTGCACCAACCAAAGCTTTTTCAAGGCAGGAACTGTTGGAAAAATGCCTGCCGGAAAGCGATGCGCTGGAGAGAGTGGTGGATACTCATATCTATAACCTACGGAAAAAACTGGAAAATGTTGGCGTCACCAATGTACTGCTGACGGTCAGAGCGATCGGTTATCGATTTAAACCGTTATAGGCCATTACCGTCTGGAGAAGAGTTTCTTGGCCCGGCCTTGCAGATTTCCTTCATAGTTGGCCGGGGTTATTACACATCGCAGATAAGAAAATGGCATAAGTTATTCCATTTGGTTAGTAAGTGTTGATGCAAAATTGATAATTCATGCATGGTCTCTGGATAATTGATCTGTTTAATCTTGAGCTGAATTTCTCAGGAGAATCAGCGTGAAGCCGAAAACTTTATTTCTTGGTGTTTCAGTATTTTTATTTTATTCAACCCATGCTGTATCGCAGACATCTGTGATCGGGCTTGATGATACAGTGTCCAGTGCGGGTAAAACGCGTGTCGAATTGGGGGTTAATAAAGACAACATACTTTTAGGGGACAAGAACAGATATGCCTTTAAGCATATCGAAGAGTTCTTGCCTGTTAAAACTATCGATGCATCTAATAATCCGCTTTTTTTGTTCAAACAGACGCCGGTCCAGTTGGATCCTGATGCTATCAGTTTTTCATTTCATAATTCTGTTACTCAGCAGAATGAAAAGAAAACGGTTGCAGATATGCTGCACCAAACCAGAACCGATGCGTTTATTGTCTTAAAAAATGGTGAGATTGCTTACGAAGGTTACTTTGATGGGCAAACAAGCCGTACCCGGCATCTGATGATGTCGGTAACAAAATCAATGGTAGGCCTGTTGGCGGCAAATCTGAGCACCGAAGGTTTATTGAGCAGGGATAAAAAGGTCGTTGATTACATCCCGGAATTAAAACACTCCGCCTATGCCGATGCTACGGTAGGCCAGGTTCTTGATATGACTGCCGGGGTAAAATATTCAGAAGACTATCTGGATCCGCACTCTGAAATCGTAGCCTATGAAAGAGTTTTTAGTCATGGCAGCCAGCGGGCTTCAGAACCAAAAAATATTCACGATTTTATTATGAAGCTGCAGCGTAAAGGGCGACATGGTGAAAAATTTCATTACGTGACCCCGAATGCCGATCTCGCCTGTTGGCTTACTGAGAAGGCATCAGGACAGCCTTTCGAACAACTGTTTGCCGCTCAAATCTGGTCAAAATTAGGGATGAGTCGTGATGCTTATACTGTCGTCGATGCTCAGGGCACAGCGGTGTGCGGTGGGGGGCTAAACGCTACTGCGATAGATCTGGCCAAAGTTGGTGTCATGTTGATGTACAAAGGAATGTTTAATGGTAAACGCATACTACCTTCCGCCACGGTAGAAAATATCTCCACCGGTGGGGATTTGCAAACCTTCGCCAGGGGAGAAGAAAGTCAGTCCGGTATGGCCAACTGGAGCTATAAGAATCTATTCTGGATGCGCAATAACGACCATGGGGCTTATACGGCAATTGGTATTTACGGGCAATGGTTATATATAGATCCGAAATCACAGGTTGTGATCGTTAAACAGTCCAGTTTGCCGTTGCCGGATAATGCTGAGGTAGATGCTTATACGCTGGCAGGATTTGATGCAATAATTGAGCATCTTGATGCTCAATAAACCGTTATTAACAGTTATCAGCAGTGAAACTCTGAATATTATATTTTTCAGTTAATGGACTGATGTATTAAATTACAGGGTGGTTTATGATTAGGGAAGGTTTTAGCAAAGTTATATTGGCAGATCTTAATGGTGGTATGGGGCAGGCTATCGAGGAGTTTTTGAAGGCCTGCACTGCTTTTAAGGTTTCGTTTATTAATCTTTCAAATCCAGATTTTAAAACATTGGATTTTTTTGTGAAAAATAACTGTTTCACTTCGGTGGTGTTTTTTTATCTGAGCGGTAATATTTGCTCTCAGGCAGATGAAATTGATCTGATTACAAAATTTTATATTAAAAACCCAAAAACACGGGGAATAATTATGCTGGGCGACACCGGTTGCCTGACCAGGGTCCTGCATCTTTCTTTGCCTTACACGCTGATTCATAAACGTGACCGGTTGGCGGAGGTTGAACGGTTGATTGCTCTTGGCATGAAGAAGGAGCGGCAGATCAGTCATTGGTGCCAACAGTTTTTGGCGATGGGAAAAGCGAAGCAATGGGCCGATAAACTGAACTTGCTGACCCGAAGAGAAAAAACGGTGATGAAGGATCTGATGCTTGGCCTGTCCCCGGTCAGCATTTCCAGGAAAATGGAGCTAAGTATAAAAACCGTTTCAAATCATAAGCGTAAGGCCTATTTTAAACTGGGGATTAGCCGTCCCGTTCATTTGCTAAATTTTAGCGCAGGTTGTTTTTCCACACTACGCTATTAAAAGCGACGCTGGTCTGAAAAGTTGTGCTGCTTCAGACGCTGTTGTAAACCGGATTGCGATTGACCAAGGGGATTGTCAACGATGAATAAGCCAGAAAAACGACCCTCTTTGTGGCGCTGGATTACGACGCGGATATTGCTGGTGGCAGTAGGCACCATTTCGCTGATCGCTGGCTGCATGTGGTCGTGGTATAGCATACTTAACTATAGGATACTCCGGCAGATGCCGGAAGCGCTCAGACAAGAGCTTCTGGTTTTGGTTAAACACCCCGAAAGTAACCCACAGCGTTTTCATGACATTATTGATGCCTGGTATGGCGTTAATTTTTCCAATCCTTTCTCCTATCTCATTGACTGGGAGTTGTTAACCGCTTATGGCTGCGTGATTGTCCCTTTTATTATTATCATGGGGTTATATACCACCAGGCCACTGTCCGAACAGTTTACTCGTTTGGCGATAGCGGCGCGTGCGGTATCCAAAGGTAAATTTACCACTCGGGCCGGATTGACAAAAAATGCGCCGGCGGAACTTATCAAACTGACTGCCGATTTTAATACCATGACAGGACGTCTTTCTTATTACGATCGTGAGCTGAAAACATCACATGCTGCGATGGCCCACGAGTTGCGCGCCCCTTTGACCGCCGCTATGGGGCGGCTTCACGGGGTGATCGATGGCGTATTTCCGCCGGAAATGCATCATCTTGAAATAATCATGAATCAGCTCACGCATTTGAACCGCTTGATTGACGACCTGAACCTTTTGTCTATGGCACAGGCGCGGCAGTTGACGCTAGACAAGTCTCCGGTCGATATCATGGAACTGTTGCGGGAAAGAAAGGCCTGGTTACAGCCACGAGCGGAGACGTCCGGTTTTTCTTTTAATATTACTTCGCGTGCGGCTTTTCCTTTAATTGTTATTGTCGATCCCTACCGGTTGGGACAGGTTTTTACCATTCTGATGGACAATGCCTTGAGTTACGCTACCGAAGGCAAAGTATTGGATATCACACTGCATGATTATCAGGATCACGTGGCTATCACTTTCCGCGATCATGGGCCTGGCGTTAGCCATGAGTTTATTCCGTTGATGTTTGAACGTTTCTCCAGGGAAGACCGATCCCGAGCACGTAATTTTGGTGGCAGTGGGCTGGGGCTGTCAATTGCCAGAGCCATTTGTGAACTGCATGATGGGAATTTGGTGGTTAATATTCATCCTGAAGGAGGCATGCGCTTTATTATTCAGCTGCCAGTGAAAAATATTTTATCTGAAGGGTGATCTGTCCGCTCTCTTTTCAGACTGTCGTGCGTGCTACAAATACTCTATTTCTCGTCGACTTACTTGACCCGGTTATTATCAGCTAAGACGATTTTTTTATAAATGAGAATAGTCTCTGAAACAGCATTTTTTATATATGACAGTTTGCTACAGTACGGACAGAGATAAATCAGGCGGTTTAGGCAGACTCATTGATGCGAGTGCTTTTCCTGGAAGGGTGACGATAAACTGTCAGCAATAATTTTACGCATGAAAGCAAAAGACCCGCCTAAGTCTCCTTAAGCGGGTCTTTCGAATTTGGCTCCTCTGACTGGACTCGAACCAGTGACATACGGATTAACAGTCCGCCGTTCTACCGACTGAACTACAGAGGAATTGTCTGAACGGGGCGCATCATATCCAGCCACCCAGAATGTGTCAACGCTAAATTCACCTATTCGGTGCGACTGCTCAGCATCTGAGCAATACGGGCTGGATTAGGGGAGTTCTGCGCCGTTTTCGACCTGAAGTCGCTGTAAACGTGCGAGCGGATCCTGCTTATAGAAGCGACTAAAATGCTGGTACATCACCGGAAAACGGTTGGCCAGCAGTTCGGGCGCACTGAAAAAGTACTCCGACAGTACCGCGAAACATTCGGCCGGATCGGTGGCAGCATAGGCGTCCATACTGGCGGCCTCTTCGCCGACCATGTCTATCTCGTCCTGCAGGTTCTCCATCGCGGCGTGCAGGTCGTGTTCCCAGGCGGCGATATCGCGTAGCGGGATCGGCGGGATGCCGGTGGCGCTGCCGCCGTTGCGCATGTCCAGCTTGTGTACCGCTTCGTGGATCACCAGGTTAAAGCCGGAAAGATCAAAAGAGTCCTGCACGTCCTGCCAGTTGAGCACGATCGGCCCCTGTTCCCAACTTTGGCCGGATTGCACCACCGGCCCGGAGTGCACCAGGCCAAAGTCGTCCTGCCATTCATCCTCCACCACAAACGGCGTAGGGTAGAGCAGGATCTCATTGAAACCGTCGAGGCATTCGGCCCCCAGTTCCAGCACCGGCAAGGCGAACAACAGGGCAATACGCGCCTGCATTTGCGAGGTCAGCACCAGCCCTTGCAACGGGACGATGTTTTTTTGCTGCAAGATCTGCCCGGCAACGGCGATCAGCCGTTGTTGTTCCCGCTCATCGAGCGGAGAGAGCAGGGGAATTGCCAGTGCGTCCTGCCACTGGGCAAGCGTCTCCGCCTGCGGTTGATGCGTTTTCCACGGCCATTTCATCATCAGATTGCTCGTAAAGTCGTCACTTGAACATTCGGCTGGAGGCTAACTCTGTAAAAATGCCGCAAAAAGGGGCATGATAGCAAGCACTTGAAGGAGAGATGCCGGAGCGGCTGAACGGACCAGTCTCGAAAACTGGAGTAGGGGCAACTCTACCGGGGGTTCAAATCCCCCTCTCTCCGCCATTATTCAATCACTTAGATAAAATTCTTTCAACGATCCCCGTCACAGATAGCCTTTCACAGCATCACCGAATTCCACCGGTGCCAGTAAGAATGACCGACTTATTTTTCCGTAACGCGAAACTCCTTGCGATATAAAGACGGCGACGTCTTGAACTGCCGCTGGAAATAGCGACGCATCGACAGCGCGGTGGAAAAACCTGCGGCTTGCGCGATGCGCTCGACGGGCTGATCGGTTTTCTCCAAAAAACGTTGCGCCATAGCCAGACGCTGGTTAAGTAGCCACTGCATCACCGTGGTGCCGGTGGTTTGCTGAAAGCGCCGGGTAAAGCTGCGGCGACTCATGCAGGCTTTGTCCGCCAGTGCATCCAGCGTCAGCGGTTGCTGCAGATTTTCCGTTGCCCAATTCAGAGTTTGAATAAAACGGTCACCGCCCGCAGTGTTATACACCGGTTGCTCGATAAACTGTGCCTGGCCTCCCTGACGGTGTGGCGGTACCACCAATTGCCTGGCCACCGCGTTGGCGCTCTCCGCACCACAGTGCTTGCGTACCAGGTGCAGGCAGCAGTCGATGCTGGCGGCGGTGCCAGCGGAAGTAACGATATCGCCGTCATCCACGTACAGCACATTCTTGTCTATCGATACCTGGGGATATCGTTGCAGAAAATCCGCCATCCATTGCCAATGGGTGGTTGCTGGCCGGCCGTTGAGTAATCCGGCCGCCGCCAAAACGAAGCTTCCGACACACAGACCGACCAGGGTAGCACCACGCGCATGGGCGTCTAGCAGGGCGTCGATAAGTTGTTGTGATGGAGGGACTTCGGGATTGCACCAACTGGGTACTATCACCATATCGGCTTGCGCCAACGCCGCTAATCCATGATCTGCAACTATCGAGAAACCGGCGTTGGTCTTTAACAGGCCGGGGTCGGTGGCGCAAATCAACAGCTGATAGGCCGGTTCTCCGTTGCTGTTCAGTGCTTTCTCAAACACCGCACAGGGCACCGAAAGGTGAAACGGGATGATGTTGTTAAAAACCACGATACCCACTTTAAGTGGCGCCATACTGCTTCCTTTTCATCATTAACCCTATGTGGACAATTTGGCCCGATGATATCGCTTTTGGTTATTAGACTACCTGTTGCCATATCACTGCAACCTGCAGAATTGAACTCGACCGCAGCAGGAGATGATTTGCTGTTTTTTGTTCTCACAAGGATAAGCCAAAATGAAAAAACTGATTACCGGCACTGCACTGGCACTCTCGATGGCCACCTCCAGCCTGGGTTTTGCCGATGATAAGCAAAGGGCGCCCACCATTCGCACCATGAGTGGGGCACAGGCCAGCTCATCTTTGCCGGTTAATGCCACAGCGCTACTGGTGATTGATTTTCAAAATGAATATTTCACCGGCAAGATGCCAATCCCCGACGGGAGCAAAGCGCTAAAGAACACGCAACGGCTGGTCAGTTTCGCTCATCAGCATAAGATGCCGGTGTTCTTTGTGCGGCATATTGGCCCGGCAAATGGGCCGTTGTTTGCCGAAGGCAGCAAGTTCGCCGAGTTCCATCCGGATCTGCAGCCGTCCGGCAATGATCGGGTGATCACCAAAGCCACCCCCAGTTCATTTGTGGGCACCGATCTGGATAAGCAACTTAAGCAGGCGGGTATCAAGAAGCTGGTGGTGAGTGGGTTGATGACCCATATGTGTGTCTCTTCAACGGCCCGCGATGCGGTGCCACTTGGCTATGAGGTGATTATTCCTGAGGATGCCACCGCCACCCGCGATCTGGCGACCTGGGATAATCAGGTTGTCAGTCACACCACGTTGCAGCGTGCCGCTTTGGCTGGGGTAGCCGATGTGTTTGCTGAAATCAAAACCACCGATCAGGTCTTGGCGCTACCGGTGAAATAAGCGGTTCTCCAGGATTCAGGCCGCCGGCCGCCTTGCAGTATTTCACTGCTCGCCTAAGCTGATTTCAACCATCACTTTTTTATGGGTAATCGCTATGTTGACTGTGTTACGCACTTCCGTTTTGGGCGCGGCGGCCTTGTTATTCCTCGCGGGTTGTCAGCAAAAGGCACATCAGCCACCACCGCCGCTGCAAGCGCAGTTGGACAGGCTTTCAGCCATGTTGGCAGGCAGCCACTTCCTGCGGCAAAACTGCAACCGCACGGACATTCCAGACGACGTCAAATTGCAACGCACGGCGATGCGGGTGGCGGAGCATCGTGGCTGGGACACTCAGGCCCCGGGTTATCAACAGTTGCCGGCACTGGCCCAGGCACGTTATCTGGCCATACTGGAGGATCGTCAGTTGCTGACGGACAAATGTGCCGTGATGAACACTCACACCGCCAATTTTGTTGCCGCAGCCAAGTCCGATCAGGAAGACTACATGGAGTAATCCCCGCCTCCACGGGCGCCGCATGCTGCGCCCGCCCTATCCCAATCCGCGTCTGCGGCTAAAATATTCTTTGCAGGATAAGCATCTGTCGCTCATTATTTGAAATGTTGTTTCACTTTTATCCCATGAGCCGATCGTGAATTTATATGCTGCCCTGCGCCAGCGTGTGGAAAATACTCCCTGGTACCCCAAACGCAAAAGCTACCGCGTCCTGTTTTGGCGAGAGATCACGCCGCTGGCGGTGCCGATCTTTATGGAGAATGCCTGTGTCCTGCTGATGGGAGTGCTGAGCACCTTTCTGGTTAGCTGGATTGGCAAGGAGGCGATGGCCGGAGTCGGGCTGGCAGACAGCTTCAACATGGTGATTATCTCTTTCTTTGCCGCGGTGGATTTGGGCACCACGGTGGTGGTGGCCTTCAGCCTGGGCAAACGGGATCGCAAAAGAGCGCGGGCGGCGGCGCGCCAGTCACTGGTGTTGATGACGTTGGTGGCTTTGGTGCTGGCTGTAGTGATCCATCTGGCTGGCGAACAAATTATCGATGTGATCGCCGGTGCCGCCACGCCGCAGGTAAAAGCGCTGGCGCTTTCTTATCTGCAAACCACGGTCTGGAGCTATCCGGCGGCGGCCATTGCGCTGATTGGCAGCGGTGCGTTGCGCGGTGCCGGTAATACCAAGATCCCGCTGTTGATCAACGGCGGCATGAATATCCTGAATATCATCATCAGCAGCATCCTGATTTATGGCATGTTGGGCTGGCATGGGCTAGGTTTCGTCGGTGCCGGGCTGGGGCTGACCATTTCGCGCTATATCGGTGCGATCGCGATTATTTACGTACTGATGATCGGTTTTAACCCGGCGCTGCATATCACGCTGAAGAGTTATTTTAGCCCGTTAAAACTGACGATTCTGTGGGAAGTTCTGGGCATCGGCATCCCCGCCAGCATTGAGTCGGTGCTGTTCAACGGCGGTAAATTACTGACGCAAATGTTCGTCGCCGGTATGGGCACCAATGTTATCGCTGGCAATTTTATCGCGTTCTCTATCGCCTCACTGATTAACCTGCCGGGCAATGCCCTGGGATCGGCGTCGACCATTATTGTCGGAAAGCGCCTGGGAAAAGGGCAGATAGCCCAGGCGGAACGGCAGCTGCGTCATATATTTTGGCTGGCGACCCTTGGGTTAACGGTCATCGCCTGGGGCACCGCGCCGTTGGCAGGAGTATTTGCCTCGTTTTATAGCCAACAGGATGACGTGAAAGAGGTGGTGAAGGTGCTTATCTGGCTTAACGCCGCCTTTATGCCAATCTGGGCCGCTTCCTGGGTATTACCCGCCGGTTTGAAAGGGGCGCGTGACGCTCGTTTTGCCATGTGGGTGTCGATGCTGGGCATGTGGGGTTGCCGCGTCGTGGCTGGTTATACACTGGGCATTCTTTTGGGAATGGGGGTGGTCGGCGTTTGGCTGGGAATGTTTATGGATTGGGCGGTGCGTGGCGCATTGTTCTATTGGCGCATGGTCAGTGGGCGTTGGCTGTGGAAGTACCCGCGGATAAAATCGAGCACCGCTGAGGAAAAAACCGTGGTGAAGTGACCCTTAGCTGTCAGCAAACCCTGGCTGATTATTCTCCTGCCGCCATTGGGCCGGTGATACGCCATGAACCTGTTTGAAGGCTTTGGAAAAGTGCAGTTGGTTTTCATAGCCGACCGAAATTCCCACCACTTTGATTGCCGTCCGGCTGTTGCGCAGCAGGCTGGTGGCGAGAGTCATGCGAAAGTTAAGCAAATACTCCTTTGGCCCGATACCGTAAGCCCCCTTGAACAACCGGCACAGGTAACTGCGGTTGATATTGCAGTAGGCTGCCAGGCGCTCAATGGTCAGATGCTCGTGATAACGGTTTTCAATCAGTTTGACCGCTTTGTGCAGATGTTGTGCCTTGTCGCTGGGGTGTTCGTCGCTGCCCTGCAGCGCGTTGTCGATCAACGCAGAAAAAAACAGATAGCACAGACCGAGAGTTTGCAGGCGGTGCTCGTCGTCATGAGTGACGATGCGTCGCAGATAGCGCAGAGCCTGGGGAGTATCGTCAGTTCTGCGGGGGCGATAAATCGGGAACTGGCGGCTCAGGCGGCACTCTTCGAAAATCTTGCCGGCCACCAGTCCGTCGACCTCCAGCCACATGTAATGCCAGGGATCTTTTTTATCGGCGCGATAGGTGGTTACGTCGTGCGGATGGATCAGAAAACCCTCTCCGGCAACCACCGGAAATGCACCGTATTCGCTGTGCAGTACACCGGTTCCGCTTATCACATAATGGAATAGATAGTGCTGACGGACCGCCGGGCCAAAGCTATGCCCCTTATCACAATTCTCCTCACCATATTGGTACAGATTCAGCTCAATATTGTCGGTGCGGCTTAGGGTAAAACTCTTATGCATCAGTCACTGTCCCGGTTTTCTTGTCCACGCTAACAGTGTAGCTGCCATGCGTTGAGTAGGTAAACGCCAAATCCAGACCTGGCTCACAGTTTTTGTGCTGCGTCATTTTTCGCCATAATGAGGTCACATTCATCCATATCCGGGTTCGGGATTGCAGGGTAATTTCAGCCTATCGAAAACCAGTGCAGTGGAGAAACAGGATGATTAAAGTCACTTTTATGGGCGCAGGCAGCACCATCTTCGCCAAGAACGTACTCGGCGATATCATGGCAACGCCGGCATTGAAAGAGGTGGATATCGCGCTGTACGACATTGATAGCGCCCGTCTCAATGAGTCTTTTGCCATGCTGAGCAATATCAACCGCAATATTAACGCTGGCAGGGCGAAGATCACCCCCTATCTCGGGGTTGAAAATCGTCGTTCGGCGTTGAAAAATGCCAACTATGTGGTTAACGCCATTCAGGTTGGCGGTTACGATCCTTGCACCATCACCGATTTCAATATTGCTAAAAAGTATGGTCTGCAGCAAACCATTGCCGATACCCTGGGGATAGGCGGCATCTTCCGGGCACTGCGCACCATTCCGGTGATGTTTGACTTCGCCCGGGATATTGAAGCGGTATGTCCGGATGCCTGGTTGCTGAACTACACCAACCCGATGGCGGCCTTAACCGGTGCCATGCTGCGCCATACCGAAGTGAAAACGGTGGGGTTGTGTCACAGCGTTCAGGTTTGTGCAGAAACGCTGCTGAAAAGCGTGGATATGCCAACCGATGATGTCCAGTTCCACATCGCAGGCATTAACCACATGGCCTGGTTGCTGGACGTTCGCCGCCATGGTGAGGATCTGTACCCGGAAATCAAGCGTCGTGCCAATGCGCTGCAAGGCAAGCATGATGATATGGTGCGCCATGAAATCATGAAAACCTTTGGCTATTACGTTACCGAGTCTTCGGAACATAACGCCGAGTACATGCCTTATTGGATCAAGCGCAACTATCCGGAACTGATTGAGCGCTTTAACATTCCGCTGGACGAGTACCCGCGCCGCTGTATTGAGCAGATTGAACAATGGCAGCAACGCAAGCTGGCGTTGACCAATGACGCCAACCTGACTCATACCCGCACTCATGAGTATGCGTCTTACATTATTGAAGCGATGGAAACCGATCGCCCGTACAAGATTGGTGGCAATGTGCTCAACACCGGTTTAATTACCAACCTGCCTGCCGAGGCCTGCGTTGAAGTGCCTTGCCTGGTGGATGGGCAGGGGATCTCGCCATGTTACGTGGGGCATTTACCGGAGCAACTGGCGGCGCTCAACCGCACCAATATCAATACCCAATTGCTGACTATCGAAGCGGCGGTCACCCATAAACGCGAGGCGATTTACCACGCGGCACTGCTGGATCCGCATACTTCAGCCGAGCTTTCGATTGATGATATCCGTAAACTCTGCGATGAACTGATTGAGGCCCACGGTAACTGGCTTCCCGCCTACCACTGATCGCTGAACTAACTGTATTACCTCCTCAAAACGCACAAGGCGCAGGGCTTCCTGCGCCGTCATAAATGGGATGGTGAGCCATGTTTTATTTAAAGAACAAGAACTTTTGGATCTTCGGTGCCTTCTGTTTTTTCTATTTCTTTATCATGGGGGCGGTGCTGCCGTTCTTCCCGATCTGGTTGCATGACGTCAACCAACTCGACCAGCAACAAACCGGTTTGGTATTCGCCTGTATGGCGCTGTTTGCGCTGGTGTTCCAGCCGATTTTTGGTTTTGTCACCGACAAATTTGGCCTGAAGAAACACCTGCTGTGGATGATCATTTTCCTGCTGCTGTTTCTGGCGCCGCTGTTTATTTATGTCTTCTCGCCGCTGTTGCAAACCAACTTTGTGCTCGGGGCGCTATTGTGCGGGATTTACCTGGGGTTGGTGTGCAGCGGAGGCTCGCCGGCGATTGAAGCCTATATTGAGAAGGTGAGCCGCCGCAGCCAGTTTGAATATGGCCGTGCCCGGCTGTTTGGTTGCATCGGCTGGGCGATTTGCGCGTCGATCGTCGGCTATATGTTTACCATCAACAACCAGTTTACGTTTTGGCTGGCGTCGAGTTTTGCATTGGTGTTGGCCGGCCTGCTTTATATGTTCAAACCTGAGCAAAACAACACGCTGGCGGTGGCGGACGGGTTGGCGCTGAACCATAAACCGATCAAGTTGAAAGCGGCTTTGAGCCTGTTGAAAATGCGCAAGTTTTGGTGCCTGGTGATGTATATCGTTGGGGTGGCCTGCGTGTACGACGTGTTCGATCAGCAGTTCGCCAACTTCTTCACTTCGTTTTTCAGCGACCGACATGCCGGGACTCAGGCGTTTGGCTATGTCACCACGCTGGGTGAGTTCCTTAACGCCTTTATCATGTTCTTTGCGCCATTGATCATCAACCGCATTGGCGGCAAAAACGCGCTGTTGATTGCCGGGGTAATTATGTCAGTGCGGATTATCGGTTCGTCTCAGGCGGACTCGGTGACTGCGGTGATTTTCCTCAAAACCCTGCACATGTTTGAGGTGCCGTTCCTGCTGGTGGGCATTTTCAAATACATTACCACCCAGTTTAACGTGAATCTTTCCGCCTCGATTTACCTGTGGGGGTTCTGCTTCTTCAAGCAGCTATCGGCCATCGGCATGTCCTATGCGGCGGGCCTGATGTACGTCAACTACGGCTTTAAAACCTCGTATCTGATCCTCGGCTGCATTGCCTTGCTGTTTACCCTGATCTCGGCCTTTGCCCTGAGCGGCAAGGTCGCGGTGGTAAAACAGGAGGGCGTACTGCCGGTGGCGGCCAATTAATCAGTACAATAACGTCAAGAGGCTAAAGAACAACAATGTCAGGGCGATGATAAACCCGGTTTGCAGCGTTTTGCGGATCAGACGGCCCTGACCCCAGCGGGTAGCGCTCAGGCGGTTGTCGATCGCAAACAGCGCCGGCACCATCAGCAGCACATAGATCAGCATCAGCATGGCGGTCAGAGGTTGTTGGCTCATGCAAGTTCCTCCGTACCGGTAGGGATGGGGGGGACGATAGCGATTTTTTGTCTGCCACGGTGTTCAATCATATGTCTCCAAAGAGGGCCGCCCGAAGGCGGCCGCCGGTTCACTGCCTGTTATATCGAGATGATTGTCAGCCACTGCCGGGGCCAACTCAGTCATAATATTGCGAATGATAATCATTATCAATGTATGAGGTGAAATTTATTGTGGGAAAGGTTTTGCGGGGTGTTTATCGTAAAAGAGCACGCCGGATGGCGTGCTCGGTGATAGGGCTATTCTCGACGATTATTTTTCATCTGGCAGCGCGTAAGCAACGATATAGTCGCCCAGCTTGGTGCCAAATGAACCATGGCCGCCGGCAGAAATGACCACGTACTGCTTGCCGTTGACCTCATAGGTCATTGGCGTCGCCTGACCACCGGCCGGTAACCGTGCTTCCCACAGTTTTTCACCGTTGGTCACGCTGAAGGCACGCAGATAGTTGTCCGCCGTTGCGCCAATAAAGAACACATTCCCGGCGGTTGAGACCGGTCCGCCCAACATCGGCATACCCATTTTGAACGGTAACGGCAGAGGAGAGCTGTCGCGCACGGTACCAATGCGTTTTTTCCACACGATATCGTTGGTTTTCAGATCCACCGCGGAAATGTAACCCCAGGCAGGCTGTTTGCACGGCAGGCCAAGTGGTGACAGGAACGGGTTCAGGGTCACGCCGAACGGCACACCGTACTGCGGCTGGACGCCGGCTTCGGTACCGCTGCCGCCTTTATCGCCGACCGGCGGCTCGATTGGGTTGCCTGGGCCGCGTGGGATCAGTTTTGACACAAACGGCAGTGCGATAGGGTTGGCGATGGCCACCTGACGGTCAGTATCGACAGACAGGCCACCCCATTCGAACATGCCGAGGTTACCCGGGAACACCAAAGTGCCCTGTTCAGAAGGCGGGGTGAAGGTGCCCTCATAACGCAGGCTGTGGAACATCACCCGGCAAACCAGTTGGTCATAAATGGTGGCGCCCCACATATCTGCACCGGTCAGTTTTTTCTCAGGGCGGAAAGTCAGCTCAGAGAAAGGCTGAGTCGGTGACAGGCGGTCGCCCTTGGCCGGGCCTTGCGGAACCGGTTTTTCCGGTGCAGGAACTACCAGCTCACCGTTGGTACGGTTAAGAACGAAGATGTTACCGGTCTTGGTCGGCACATAAATCACCGGCACCTTGTTGCCGCTCTTGTCGGTGATATCCGCCAGCGTTGGCTGGGCCGGTACGTCCATGTCCCACAGGTCGTGGTGCACCGTTTGATAGAACCACACCAGCTTGCCGGTAGAAGCGTTCAATGCCAGCAGGCCGCTGGCGTAGCGCTCCATGTTCGGCGTGCGATCGCCGCCCCAGATATCCGGAGTGGTTACCCCCATTGGCAGGTAAACGATATCCAGCTTGGCATCGTAGGCTGAAGGCGCCCAGGAGTTTGGCGAGTTCGGTGTGAAGTGGTGTTCATCCGCCGGGATGGCGTTGGGATCATCTGCACCCGGATCAAATGCCCACAGCAGTTTACCGCTGTTGACGTCAAAACCGCGGATCACGCCCGAAGGTTCGCGATTGGAGTAGTTATCGGTCACCGCACCGGCAATGACAATCACCTTATCGGTGATCACCGGTGGTGAGGTCGGCTCATAATGGCCCGGAGTGGCATACGGCATATTGCTTTGCAGATTGAGTTCGCCGTTATTGGCAAAATCGGCGCAAGGCTTGCCGGTCTCGGCATCCAAAGCAAACAGGCGGCCATCATTCACCGGCAGGATAATGCGGCGTGCGCACTGTGCCGGAGAGGCGTCGGTGGCGTTGCCTGCGGCGGCAGGGGTCTCATGATAAGAGACGCCACGGCAGGTGATGTGCTGGAAGGTTGGGTTGAACTTCAACTGAGGATCAAACTGCCACTTTTGCTTACCGGTGGCCGCATCCAGCGCGAACAGCTTCTGGTGCGGGGTGCACAGATAGAGCGTGTCGCGGATTTTAATCGGGGTCACTTCGTTGGTGATTTCCCCCGGATCGTTGGCGGTTTTCAGGTCGCCGGTCTGGAAGGTCCAGGCTTCCTTGAGCTGACCGACGTTCTTGTCGTTGATCTGGCTCAGTGGGGAATAACGCGTGCCTTCCTGGGTACGGCCATAGGCCGGCCAATCGGCGTCTGATGCCTGAGGGGCAACCTTCACCTGGGCCGGTTCAAGGGTGCCGTTGATCTCTTGCGGATCGTTAAATACGGCATAGGCCAGTACTGCGACGGTGAACACCAGCGCGATACTCAGTGCACTGTAGGCCAACTTGCCGCTGGCAATCAGCTTGTGATAGATAAACGGCAATACCAGCCACAGGCCGAAGAAGAAGGTGACGTCCAGACGCGGCGTCAGTGCCCAGAAGTCCGGGCCGACCTCCCACAGTGCCCAAATGGTGGTGCCGAGTAAAAATACGGCATACAGCAGCAGGGCAGTGGCGCGGCGGCGAGCCAACAGCCAGGCGGTAACCAGCAACACCAGGCCGGCAATGATGTAGTACAGCGAACCGCCGAGTTTGGCCAGCCAGATGCCGCCTCCCAGCAGATAGAGTCCGCTCAACGCGGCAAATAGCGCCGTGATGATGATGAGCGGCGACAATGATGCTTTATTTTGCATAGTATTATCCTTACCAAAATGAAAAGTCCCCGATTTAGAGATTAAGCCATATCCAAAAAAACACGCGGTTTCTCCCTAAAAATCCATCCCGTGCGTTCGGCAAACCCTCTCCAGCGCCAAGGCTAAAAGGCAGTGGCAGTTAAAATGGTGAGGCTGGTTTTGGCTTATTGAATAACTCTGTCATTGGGGACGAAAGTAAAAAGCACTGAATCCGGCGTAGCGTTTTGCCTGTTCATTGAGAGGCTGGTGCCCGCTCCGCCTGAAGCGCCGCTAGGTTACTCTAATTGTTATCCTTTCGTTGCATACCTTGTGCTGTTTCGGCGGTTTTTTGTTGGCTTTATGAATCTGATTCATAAGCTCAAGCGGATTTAACGCATAGTTATTTACCCTGCGGCCCCCTACAGTAATCACACTTTGACTGCCGCTGCATGAGTGGCCGTCGGTGCGAAACTTTCGGAGGCAAAATGCAAAAGCGTAAGCTGGGTAACAGTGGGTTGGAAGTCTCGGCATTGGGGTTGGGTTGCATGGGGTTAAGCTTCGGTTATGGCCCGGCAACCGACCCACAGCAGGCGACTAACCTGATTCGTGCCGCTGTAGATCAGGGCGTGACCTTTTTCGACACCGCAGAAATTTATGGCCCGTTTACCAATGAGACGCTGGTGGGGAAAGCTTTGGCACCGGTACGCGATCGGGTGGTGATCGCCACCAAGTTTGGCTTTGAGCTGCCGCAGCCGGATGGCAAACAGGTGCTCAACAGCCGGCCGGAGCATATCCGCCAGGCCGTGGAGGGATCGCTGAAACGTCTGAACATCGAAACTATCGATCTGCTTTATCAGCACCGGGTCGATCCTGAGGTGCCGATTGAAGATGTTGCCGGTACGGTGAAAGCGCTGATCCAGGAAGGGAAGGTGAAACACTTTGGTTTATCCGAGGCCGGGGTAAAGACTATTCGCCGGGCCCACGCCGTGCAGCCGGTGACGGCGTTGCAGAGTGAATATTCACTGTGGTGGCGTGAGCCCGAACAGGAAGTTTTGCCGACGCTGCAAGAATTGGGCATTGGGTTTGTGCCCTTCAGCCCGTTGGGGAAAGGGTTCCTGACTGGGGCGATCAATGAAAATACCGCTTTTGACAGCGGTGACTTCCGCAATGTCGTGCCGCGTTTCAGTACCGAGGCGCGTAAAGCCAACCAGACGCTGGTGGATGTATTGGGGAAAATCGCGCAGCAAAAAGGGGTCACTCCGGCGCAAATAGCACTGGCCTGGCTGCTGGCACAGCAACCCTGGATTGTCCCTATTCCAGGGACCACCAAAATGCATCGCCTGCAAGAGAACCTGGGAGCGGCGGCGCTGGCACTGACGGCGGACGAATTGCACAGTATTGAAGGGACGCTGGCTGCCATTAAGGTGCAAGGCGATCGCTACCCGGCGCATCTGCAACAAAACGTCGGGCGTTGATCCGGCGCCTCCTGCCATAAGCCGTCGGCAGGAGGCGGTTCAGGTTTTGCGCGGGTAACGCATGGCCTCGACAAACAGCGCAAAGGCGGTGGTGTGCTGCCTGCGACTGGGGTAATAGAGATAATAGCCGGGGAACAGCGGACACCATTCGTCGAGCACCTGGACCAAACGCCCTTCGGCCAGTTCACGGGTGACGGTATCTTCAGGCACGAAGGTAATACCGAAGCCTAACAGTGCTGCGTCAATGCGTTGGCGCAGGCTGTTAAAGGTGAGCTGCCCCTCGACCCGCACTTTAATCTCGCGTCCGTCTTTTTCGAATTCCCAGGCGTAAAGGCCGCCCATGGTGGGTAAACGCATGTTGATGCAGCGATGGTTTTGCAGCTCCTGCGGGGTATTTGGCGTGCCGTATTGTGCAAAATAGGCCGGGGAAGCGATGGGGATCATGCGCATATCCGCGCCGATGCGTACCGCAACCATGTCTTTGGCGACCTGTTCACCCAGGCGAATACCCGCATCAAAACGGCCCGCGACAATGTCAGTCAGAGCGTTATCCAGGGTGATTTCGACATTGATATCCGGGTAATCCGCCAGAAATGATTTCAACACTGGCCATAACACCGAGTCGACGGCATGTTCGCCGGCGGTGATGCGGATATTCCCCGCTGGCCGCCCCCGCATTTCACCAAGGGCGTCCAGTTCACTTTCAATCTCGGCAAAGCGCGGCCCTATGCTGTTGAGCAGCCTTTCTCCGGCTTCGGTAGGCGCCACGCTGCGGGTGGTTCGGGTCAGTAAACGCAGTTCGAGCCGTTCTTCCAGCCCTCTGATAGCGTGGCTCAATGCCGATTGGGATACGCCAAGCTTCGCCGCCGCTTTGGTGAAGCTGCGCTCGCGGGCGACCATCAGAAACGAAATCAAATCGTTAAAGTTCTCTTTTAACATCCCGGCCTCACAGCATGGGCAGAATTGATGGCGATATTCTAGCCGTTTGCCGGCAGTGGCGACAATTAATGAATTCAGCTCATAGCTCCTTGCGCATTTTGCCGTCTAGTCCGGATGCGGGAGCGACGTTATCTTTTGTCTATCGCGCCACCATTATCGGGAGATAAATGAATGAAATATTTTGCAGCCACAGCCCTTTCTATGTCGATGGCGATTTCCGGCAGTGCCGGGGCAGAAACTCTGGAGTCGGAACAGCGGGTTAAAAGCGTTTCACCGGCATTGGCTCAATTTCAGCGTGACACATTACAGGGCGATCTTTGGCTGCGTCCGGAGCTTTCGCCGCGCGACCGCAGCGTGATCACCGTCGCAGCGGTTATCGCCCGCAACCAAAACGCCTTGATGGCAGATCAATTCAACCAGGCGTTGGACAACGGCGTGAAAGCCGCTGAACTGTCGGAGATTATCACCCATCTGGCTTTCTATACCGGCTGGGGTAATGCTATGACGGCAGTAGAGGCTGCGCGTGAGGTTTTTCAACGGCGCGGCATTAACGCTGCCGAATTGCCGGCGGCGGATCCCCAACGGCTGCCGCTGGATGAGGCGGCGGAACGACTGCGGGCCAGTGCGGTGGAAAACGCGGTCGGCAGTGAGCAATTCCCTGGGCTGGTTGCCTACACCTCGGACGTGCTGTTTCACGATCTTTGGCTCCGGCCGGCCCTGGCACCCCGCGATCGCAGTTTGGTTACGGTGAGCGCACTGGTGGCCAACGGGCAGGTGGCGCAAATAACCTTCCATCTCAACAAGGCAATGGACAACGGCCTGACCCAGCAACAGGCTGGCGAAGCTATTGCTCATCTGGCTTTTTACGTCGGTTGGCCCAACGCCATGTCCGCCGTACCGGTCGCCAAAGAGGTGTTTGCCAAGCGCGCCTCTTCATCACCCGTCACCCGTTAGGAATTACCCGGTGAAGTGACTGGCAGCCTCTACAATTATTCTGTCCCTATTAGCGTCGGCCACTTTGGCCGAAACGGAGCAACAAATGAAAATTCAACGCAGTGGTTCCCAACCCTCCCGTCCGGGTCCAGAAGACTATTTTACCGGTAAGGTGCGGATCGATGCGCCGTTTGCCGGCAGTGAGCCGGCCCGCGTGGGCGGTGCTACCGTGACCTTTGAGCCAGGCGCGCGTACCGCCTGGCACACCCATCCGCTCGGCCAGACGTTGATTGTCACCCAGGGGCGCGGTTGGATCCAGGTATGGGGCGAGGAGACTCAGGAAATGAATCAGGGCGATATCGTCTGGATCCCGGAGGACGTCAAACACTGGCACGGCGCGACGCCGGACACCGCCATGACCCACATTGCCATCGCCGAATCATTAAACGGCAGCCCGGTAGATTGGCTGGAGCAGGTCAGCGACGCGCAGTACCAAAAGTAATACCGGCATTCGATCGTCAAGCATTGCCAATCTGCTCACAAAACCGCAGCCGATTACCGAAGGGATCGGCGATGTTCAGCTCTTTTCCCCAGTCGACAGTTTCAACCCCCGGCCTGGCATAGCGATACTGCCTGGCCGACAGCTCGGCGTGCAGTGCGTCGATATCCTGGGTGGGAATGAAAAGGGCGGAACCCGGCGTGCTGTCACCGTGGTGTTCGCTGAGGTGAAGCGTCAGGCCGGAGCGGGTGATCTGCATATACAGCGGCAGGTCTTCACTGAAACGGTGCTCCCAATCCAGCGTGAAACCGAGAAAATCCAGATAAAACTCCCTGGCTTTTTCAACCGAGAAGATGCGAAGAATGGGGATAGCGGCGGATAATTCCATTACGGCCCTCACTTAAACGACTGTCAGAAGAGCCACTATAATGTCAGAGGAATCGCAATACATAATCGTCTTTCGGCTACAGACGGTTCAATGTGTCGCGGTTTATCATTCAACCACATTATTGATAACAGGGATGGGAATGACATGGACTATTGGTTGGCAGTGACAAGGAAAAATGTACGTAATTATCGGGCGGCGTTGTTCGCCGGTTTTGTCGGCGGAAATGTCGCCAGCTTTGTGAAGTGGGGCACCGAAAACCCATTGCCGCCGCGTACGCCGGACAGAGCCATTCCCCCGATGGAGATGCTGAATGATTTGGGCATTAAAACCGGCGATCTGGTTTATCAGTATTCCGGGCATGTGGTCAATTGGGGCGTGGCTGGCGTTCACCATTTGTTCTCCATCTTTTTTGCCATGGCGTATTGTTTCCTGGCGGAGATTTTCCCCAAAATCAAACTGTGGCAAGGCGTGGCGTTTGGCCTGCTGATTACGCTGATGTTCCATGGAGTGGTGCTGCCGTTAGGTGGCTGGGCACCACCTGCCTGGGATCTACCGGTTGACGAGATATTTTCCGAAACGCTGGGTCATATTCTGTGGATGTGGACCATTGAGATCTTCCGTCGTGATATCCGTAACCGCATCACCGGCAAACCCGATCCCGAATTCCAATAATCTTTTACTGGCCCGCACCGTGCGGGCCGTATAAAGACATCGGGTGATTAGCTCCCTAGCCCACCAAGGCACAGGTACTTAATCTCAAGATAATCCTCGATGCCGTATTTTGACCCCTCACGGCCCAGCCCGGAGTTTTTAACCCCGCCGAAGGGGGCGACTTCGGTGGAAATCAGCCCTTCATTAATGCCGACGATGCCGTATTCCAGCGCTTCGGCGACGCGCATGACCCGACCGATATCCCGGCTGTAGAAGTACGAGGCCAGGCCAAACGGCGTGTCATTGGCCAGCTCAATGGCTTCGGCTTCGTTATTGAAACGGATTAACGGCGCTACCGGGCCAAAGGTCTCTTCATGGAAGATTTTGGCCTGCCGTGGCACGTTGGTCAGAATGGTCGGCGTAAAGAAGTTATTGCCCAGCGCATGGGGTTTGCCTCCGAGCAGAACCCTGGCACCCAACTGCACAGCGTCGGCGATATGCTCGTTGACCTTTTCCACGGCGGCCGGGTTAATCAACGGGCCGATAGTCACGCCTTCGTCCAGGCCGTTGCCCACCTTCAGCTTCTCTACCGCCGCTTTGAGCTTTTCGGCGAAGGCGTCGTAGATGCCGTCCTGCACCAGAAAACGGTTGGTACACACGCAGGTCTGCCCGGCATTGCGGTATTTGGAAGCTACGGCGCCTGTCACGGCGGCGTCCAGATCGGCATCGTCAAATACGATAAACGGCGCGTTGCCGCCCAGTTCCATACTGGTCTTTTTGATGGTTGGGGCACACTGCGCCAGCAGTTGCGCACCCACCTCGGTGCTGCCGGTGAAGGAGAGCTTGCGTACGTCCGGGTTGGCGGTCAGTTCCGCCCCTATTGCCTGGCTCGGGCCGGTGATTACGTTGCAAACTCCGGCCGGCAAGCCCGCACGCTCGGCCAGCACGGCGATGGCCAGTGCAGAGAAGGGGGTTTGGCTGGCGGGGCGGATCACCCCGGTACAGCCCGCAGCCCAGCCGGGGCCCGCTTTACGGGTGATCATCGCCGCCGGGAAATTCCACGGCGTAATGGCAGCAAATACCCCAATCGGCTCTTTCTGCACGATGATGCGGCGCCCGGCCTGGGGCTGCGGAATGGTGTCACCGTAGACGCGTTTGCCCTCTTCGGCAAACCACTCGATAAAGGACGCCGCGTAGGCAATCTCACCCCGGCTTTCCGCCAGCGGCTTGCCCTGTTCTGCGGTCATGATCAGCGCCAGATCGTCCTGATTCTCCATCATCAACTCGAACAGGCGGCGCAGTTTGCCGGCACGCTCTTTGGCGGTTAATGCGCGCCAGGCCGGCTGGGCCTTTTTCGCGGCGGCGATCGCCAGCGCGGTCTCTTTGGCACCCAACGCTGGCACCTGACCGACCAGTTCGCCGGTGGCGGGATTGTGGATCTTGATGCTCTGGTCGCCTTTGATCGGCAGCCATTGCCCGTCGATATAGTTGGCCTCGCGGAACAGCGCAGGATCTTTGAGGGTGGCAGAGAAGTGATTGCTCATCGGTTATCTTCCTTTTTCAGAATTCAACACAGGGTGACCTATCCCAAACGGCACCCCTTTACCCTAGCAAACTTTTCCGCCTCTATTTGCCCGATCCATGGCAACTAATCAATTTGCTGCCATGAGCACCTTCTGTACAAAAAACATCCGCCGTCGGGACGATACTGAAACCAGCAGGCATATGACCCTTTTCGATGTGATTAAAAGGAGTGTGCAAATGATGAAATCAGTGGACAGACATCTTTATGGCGGCGGAGAAATGGATTTTTTGGCTTCCAGCATTGCGTTGATGGAGTGGCAGGGGCGAGAGGTAGACGCCGGCAAAGTGGCCGGTAATATGTCGGAGTCGCAAAGCCAATTGTTCTTTGAGCGCCTGAGCTATTTCCGCCAGCTTTATCAGGCGGCCACAACGGTAGAACACAGCGTATAAACTCCGAGTATTCCCTCTCCTTTGGGAGAGGGTTAGGGTGAGGGGATACAGGCAGCAGCAATGTTAAAACCCCTCACCCCGGCCCTCTCCCCTGGGAGAGGGGGAAGTTCATCCGCATATCTGTGCAGATTTATTCCGACCACACCCCGGTATTGAGCGTTGCCGGGGAGAACTCAAGATTGCGGCCGCGCCACGGCAGGGCCTGTGAAAAACGCCATGCGCGCTGTATATCGAAGCGCCAATAGCGCTCTGCACCCGCCACACCCTGGCCCCTCTCTGCTTGCCAGAGGATCTGCGTTTCCCCCAGCAAATGTAAAACATCCCCGCGTTCAAAATCGATAAACAGCAACGCCGCCCGCGGTTGCGCCAACAGGTTGCCCAGGGTATTCATATAGCGATTGCCACGAAAATCCGGTATCCACAGAGTGTTTCCCTCCAGATAAATAAATCCCGGTTTTCCGCCGCGGTGCGAAATATCCACGCCGCCTTGTGCCAGCTGGGTATGGGCAGCACTGGCCACGAAACAGGTATCCGCGCTGCGAATCAACGCCTGTGCGGCTGCATCCAGCGTGGTGAGATATTCAATTGGCGCAGGGTTGGCGGGGGCCGGATACAGCTCGCGCCGCTGGATATATTGCGGACAGTTGCCGAAGCTTTGCCTGACTTCGATCTCAATGCGGTTTTTGTCGGTACGTCCAATCACACCGTTGGCGCGGTTACGGCGTCGATTGCTAAAATCCAGCCCCAGTGCTCCCACCGGCAGGCCGGATTGCAGTGCCGCCTGCGCCGGATCGTCGTTGCGGCGTGGAGTGCTGATACGCAGGTGGGTGCTATCCGGCGTACGCAAAAATCCGGGCGGGCCGCTAAACAACGTAGCCACCGGCCAACCTTGCTCGTCCAGCGTGGCGACAAACAGGTAAGGCAGCGCTTCGAAAAACTTGCGGTGCTGGTCGGGCATGCTGGGGAAAATACCGCCGCCCACCTGGTCAAATCCGGCCAGGGTCTGGGCACGTAGTTCATCGGGGTGGAACATCTGCGGGATCATCGGATTTACCTCTCGACGGGGTACGGCAGCGGTGGCATGGCAAAGAAGCCGGGCAATGCGGCAATGCGTGCGACCCAGCGCTGGATTGCCGGGTAAGGGGCCAGCGAAATGCCACCTTCCGGCGCTACCGCCACATAACTGTAGCAGGCCAGATCGCCAATGGTGGCCTGTGCCGTCGCCAGAAACTGGCGGTCGGTCAGATGCTGCTCCATGTGAGGCAGGAAGCGCGCGCTGACGGCCTGCGCGGTCTGATAATCCTCTGGCACGCCGAATTGGGCGTTCAAACGAGCGGAAGCCGGCCCATAGCGGACTTCTCCCGCAGCTCTGGACAGCCATTCCTGCACCTGGGCCGCGGCCACGGGCTCTTCGGGTAACCAATGGCTATCCGGCGCATAGCGCTTGGCCAGGTACACCAAAATGGCGTTGCTGTCGGCCAGCGCCAGCTCGTCATCCACCAGTAGCGGGATCTGGCCAAAAGGGTTCAGGCGCAGAAAGGCTTCGCTTTGGCGCACCGCTGCGGGGGCTTCGATAAAGTCATACGGCAGCTCGAGCATCCGCAACAGCAACGCCACGCGGTGGACGTGGCCGGAAAGCGGGGTACCGTACAGTTTTAGCTTTTGCATAATCACACTCCTGAAGGATTTTAATCAGCATACTCTTGCAGTCGGTGAGCGAAATCCGGCAATCTGGAAATTGATAATTTCAATTTATGGAACAGTCTATGGATCGGTTGGACGAACTGGCGATTTTTGTAGCGGTGATCCAGCATGGCAGCCTGGCCGCCGCCGGTCGCAAACTGCGACGTTCCGCCCCGGCGGTGACCCGGGCCATCGCCTCGCTGGAGCAGCGTTTTGGCGCGCGGTTGGTTGAACGTACCACCCGGCGGCTGGCCCCGACCGAAGCCGGACTGCGGCTGGCGGAGCGTGCGCATTTACTGCTGCATGAATACCAGGCGGCGGTACTGGATACGGCGGATAGCCAGCTCAGCGGCCTGCTGCGCATTACCTCGCCGGTGCAGTTTGGGCGCAAGCATGTGGCACCGGTGGTGATGGCATTTCTCGATCTCTATCCGCAGATGCAAATTGAAATGGTGCTCAACGATCGCAACCTGGATTTGATCGACGAGGGGCTGGACGTGGCGGTGCGCATCGGCCATTTGCAGGACTCTTCTCGCGTGGCGCGTCGGTTGGGGCAGGTATCCCGGGTGACGGTCGCCAGTCCGGCCTATCTGGCGCTACGCGGCGAGCCATTGGAGCCGGCACAGTTGGTCGATCATGACACCATCGTCGGCACCCAGCGGGCGTCGCTGCGCGAGTGGCGGTTTGGCCCACAGGAAAACGGTGAGCGGGTAAGGCTGACGCCGCGCTTGCTGCTCAATGACGTTGAAACCCAGTTGCTGGCGGCGCGAGCAGGCAAGGGCATCGCCCGGTTGCTGTCGTATCAGGTGGCAGATGACCTGGCGGCGGGGACGCTGGTGCGTCTGCTGCCGACGTTTGAACCCTTGCCGATGCCGGTGCAGCTGGTGGCGCAACATAGCCAACGCATGCCGCTAAAGGTGCGTACCTTCTGGGATTATGCCTGGCAGGAATTAAATCAGTTGGCGCAAATTCAGCCACCGTTAAAATAGCGATTAAGGCTCAATAAGTTTCACTGGTTAAACTTATTGAGCCGCAAAAAAGATTTATATTACCCTGCACGCATTGCTGTTGTTCCCTTCTTGACAATATTATTCCCGGTGCTAATAGTTAACGCATATCTTAAATAATAAACGAAGTTTAATATATGAAACTTTTGGCGGGCAGTTACGATAACGGTTCGACGGTGGACAATGAGGATGAAATTCTGACCTCGTTCCAAACCCGAAGTCAGGCGGTTTATCAGCAAGTCCGCAGCGAACGTAATATTGCCTATGGGGATTCATCCAGGGAAGTTTTCGACTGGTTATATTCTGACAAGCCGCATCAGGGAACATTAATATTTATTCACGGAGGATATTGGCAATTTTGTTCACGGGATGACTTTGCCTTTATTGCCACCGTGCCATTGGCATTGGGTTTTGACGTGGTGCTGCTGGAATATACGCTGGCACCACAGGCCTCGCTTGACGATATTTGTCGGCAAACCGGTGTGGCGCTAGGCGCCATTCAACAACGGCTTGCGCCCAATAAACTGGCACCGGTTTATCTGTGCGGCCATTCCGCCGGGGGGCATCTGGCCAGTTTCTGGCAGCATCATCCTATGGTCGACGTGGTGTTACCGATCAGCGGTATTTTCGAGTTGGAACCCTTGTTAAGCAGCTACGTTAACCGGCAATTACAGCTGACCCAGCAGCAAATTGCGCAGTTAAGCCCGGCGCGCAATATACCTGAACGCATCAAACCGATGACGCTATTTTACGGCGCTGCCGAACTGCCGGAACTGATTGGCCAGTCGCGGCATTATTATGCTGCGCTACAAGAAAAACAGCTGCCCGTCCGCCTGGTTGCGGTCGACGGTGCCAACCATTACAACGTGCTGGACTCACTGTTCGCCAGGGATGGGGCGTTGATCCGCCAGTTAACCACTACGGAGAAATAAACCATGCGTACCATTATCGATACCGGCTTGCCGGAGATTGGCCAACCCTTTTCCTGGGCGACCAAAGGCGGTGGTATGCTGTTCACCGCCCATGGCCCGGTCAGGCCGGATGGCAGCATTGAAACCGGCGAGCCGGAAAAACAGATTACCCTGACCTTTGATAATCTGGCCCGGACGTTAAAGGCGGCAGATAGCCACAGCGATAATGTGCTACAGGTTATTGTTTATCTCACCGATGTGAACGACGTTAAATTACTCGATGAAATTTATAAGCAATATTTTAATTATCCTTACCCCAATCGTTCAACGGTAATTGTTGACAAGCTGGTGGTGCCGGGCATGAAAATAGAAATAACCGTCACTGCTACTGCCTGAAATATATAACTACAATCCTCACCTGCAAATTCATTAAATAATGAATTAAGGAATCGCTATGTTTAATCACATTGGCCGTTCGGTGGCCGATCCTATTATGTCGTTGATGGAAGCTTATTTACGAGATGAAAATACGCAGAAAGTTAATCTGGGTATTGGTCTTTATTACGATCAGCAGGGACGGATCCCGCTGATGCAAGCGGTTGAGACCGCTGAACGGCAATTGCTTGAGCAGCGTCGCCCGCATGGATATCCGCCGATCGAAGGTACGGCGCTGTTTGCCCAGCAGGTGCAGAGCTTGCTGTTCGGCGAAGCGGCGTCAGCGTCGATTAGTACGGTACAAACCGTCGGCGGTTCCGGCGCTTTGAAGCTGGCGGCGGATTTTATCCATCACTACCTGTCCCGCCATGACATCTGGGTGTCAGATCCTACCTGGGCCAACCATTGGGCGATTTTCGAGGGCGCCGGGCTGAAGGTGCATACCTACCCGTATTTTGATGAGGTCAACGGCGGCCTGCGTTTTGACGCCATGCTCGATACGCTGGACAGCCTGCCGGAAGGCAGCGTGGTGCTGCTGCACCCTTGCTGTCATAACCCGACCGGTACCGATCTCAGCCCGGCGCAGTGGCGTGCCACGCTGGAGGTCATACAGCGCCGCCGCCTGCTGCCGCTGTTCGATATTGCCTATCAGGGCTTTGGTGACGGTCTGGACGAGGACTGTTTCGCGCTGCGTGAGGCATTGAAAACCGATCTGGAATTTTTGGTTGCCAATTCATTTTCAAAAAATGTCGCGCTGTATGGCCAGCGGCTGGGGGGGCTTTCGGTCCGCTGCGCCAGCCCGGAGAGTGCGACCAACGTTAAGGGCGCATTGAAAACCTTGATCCGCCGCAGCTATTCCTGCCCGCCGACCCACGGCAGCCAGATTGTGGAAACCCTGTTGGCGGATGCCGGCTTGCGCCAACAGTGGGAAAGCGAACTGGCCGGTATGCGCCAACGTATCAAACAGATGCGTCAAACGCTGGCTAACGGGCTGGAGCAGGGCGGATCGCCGTTGGACTACCGGCGCATTCGCGACCAAAAAGGCATGTTCAGTTACACCGGCTTGAACCCGCAGCAGCTCGAGCGGCTACGACAAGATTACGCCATCTATCTGGTGGCGCCCGGCCGCATGTGTTTGCCCGGCCTGAATCAAAATAATGTCGACTACGTTACTGCCGCCATTCTGGATGTCACCCGTACTGCGTGAACAAGGTAGGACTGCCATGAAACAGATGAAAGGTTTTGAAGAAATTGCGCGGCGGCAGGGCGGTTTGAAGAAACAACTCACCGCCGGGCAGATGACCATGCTGGCGATAGGGGGGGCGATCGGCACCGGGCTGTTTCTCGGCAGTGCCTATGCCATTCAGATGGCCGGCCCCAGCGTCCTGTTGAGCTATTTTATCGGCGGCGTGGTGGCGTTGTTGTTGATGGGGTGCCTGGCGGAAATGACCTCAGAACACCCGACGCCGGGCTCTTTTGGTGACTATGCCGAGTTTTATATCAGTCCGCTGTTCGGTTTTCTGGTGCGTTATTCCTACTGGTCCTGCGTGGTATTGGCGGTGGGTACCGAGGTGACCGCTATCGGTATGTATATGCAGTTCTGGTTCCCGACCACGCCGATCTGGCCCTGGGTGCTGCTGTTTTCTGCGGCGGTAATTGTCATCAATGTGATTGGCGTCAAGTCCTTCGGCCAGGTGGAGTATGCGCTGTCGACCATCAAGGTGGTGGCCATCGCGGCCTTTATCGCCATTGGCGTCGGCATTTTGGTGTTTTCCGCCAACCCGGCCTACGGTATTCACAACTTTACTGCTAATGGCGGCTTCTTCCCGTTTGGCGTCAAGGGCATGTGGTTCGCGGTGATCGTGTCCATTTTCAGCTACCTGAGTATTGAGATGATCGCGGTGGCCGCCGGTGAAGCCAAAAACCCGGTGATTGCGGTAAAGACTGCCTTCAAGGGCACCATCTTGCGGTTGTTTATTTTCTATATGTTGTCGATTGCGCTGATGCTGGCGATCGTTCCCTGGCGGCAGTCGGGTACCGGCGAAAGCCCGTTCCTGATGGCGATGAATGTGATCCACTTGCCCGCCGCCGCCGGTATCTTCAACTTTATTGTGCTGGTGGCCGCACTGTCGGCGATGAACAGCCAGTTGTATATCACCACCCGTATGATGTTCTCGCTGTCGCGTGCCGGGCAATCCCCGGCTGCGCTGGGTCGGGTCAGCAAACGCGGCATTCCGGTGAGCGCGCTGGCGATGTCGTGCATTGGCATTGTGGTGTCGATCGTGCTGAGCCTGGTTTATCCGGAGAAATCCTTTGCCGCCATGATGTCGATCTCGGTGTACGGCGCTTGCTTTACCTGGCTGATGATTTTCGTCACTCACCTGTTTTTCCGCCGCCAGCATCGCCAAACCCACCTGAAATTCCGCATGTGGGGCTTCCCCTACACCACGCTGGCCGGTGCCGGACTGATGACCGCACTGCTGATCTCGACGGCGTTCACCGAGTTTTTCAAGATGACGCTGTGGTTCGGTATCCCGTTCACTCTGCTGCTGGTGGCCATCTACTTCTTCTATAGCCGCCATCAGCCGCTGCCCGCTGCGATGGAAACGCCGGAGTTAGAGTAAAGTGGTTTGCTGATAATGTCGTTATCTGGCTCTGGTAATAAACCACTTTAACCGGAGAATAAGGGGTCTTTCGCCGGTATAGAGTGGTGTTGCCATGAGCAGTGAGACAGAAAAATTTCAGGTTGTCGGCCGAAGCGATAATTCGGCACAGGGGTGGGTTAGCGGCTTTCTGGGGATGTTGATTTTTAGCGGTTCTTTACCCGCCACGCGTCTGGCGGTGCAAGAATTTGATCCGCTTTTCCTGACCGCGATGCGGGCGGTGCTGGCAGCCATACTGGCGCTTGGCGCGTTGGGGCTAATGCGTCAACGTTGGCCGCAGCGGCAGGATTTTGTGCCGCTGGTGATGGTGGCGATCGGGGTCGTGATCGGTTTCCCGTTGCTGACGGCGTTGGCCTTGCAGCACACCACCTCGGCGCATGCGTTGGTGTATATCGGGCTATTGCCACTGGCTACCGCCTGTTTTGGCGTCCTGCGCGGGGGAGAACGTCCGAAAATCGCTTTCTGGTTGTTCTCGGTGTTGGGCAGTCTGCTGGTGGGGGCCTTTGCGCTAAGCCAGGGGGCGGGCGCTTCCTGGGTGGGTGACCTGCTGATGGTGGCGGCGATACTGCTTTGCGGCCTGGGCTACGCGGAAGGCGCGATGCTGACGCGTAAGCTCGGTGGCTGGCAGGTGATCTCCTGGGCGCTGGTGGTAGCCTTGCCACTGACGGCCGGGGTTGCCGTTTGGGCCGCACCATCGGCCTGGCCACAGGTCAGCGTCGGGGCGTGGCTTTCTCTGGGTTATATTTCGCTGTTCAGCATGTGGATTGGCTTTATCTTCTGGTATCGCGGTTTGGCGCTGGGCGGCATTGCCGCCGTGGGCCAGTTACAACTGCTGCAACCCTTCTTTGGTCTGGCGCTGGCCGCGTGGGTGCTGCATGAAACCATCCAGCCTTCGATGATTGCGGTTATGGCCGGAGTGTTGGTTTGCGTGTACGGCGCGAAACGGTTTTCGCGCTGAATCGGGCTTAAGTGAGCGTCTCCCTCCTTTGGGAGAAGGGCTTAAGCCTCTGTGTTGCATGTTTCCCCTCACCCTAACCCTCTCCCAATGGAGAGGGGATTGCTGTATCGGATAACGTCATCAGCACCTGATTCAGCCGTTGGGCGGCTTGATGGATTTGCAGATCATCGTAGCCGCCCAGTCCGAGTATCAATCCGCTTTTCCCGCTGCCGACGCCATACATCGGCGAAAGCGCGCTTACCGCCACTCCAGCCTCGGCAGCACGGCGAACTACCTGTCGGTCGTCCAGCCCTGCCTTCAGCCACAACACCATATGCATGCCCTGATCGCTGGGGTGCAGCGTCGCCAGCTCGGCAGAAACATGGGTATTGATTGCTGCGGTTAATACCCGCCGTTTTTCCGCATACACGCCGCGCATACGGCGGATATGACGATCCAGATGCCCCTGCGCCATAAAGCTGGCCAGCACGTGCTGATCGGCGCTGGGCGGGTGGCGGTCCATCAGCACGCGTGCGCCGCAAAAGGCATCCACCAGCGGCCTGGGGACAATGGCGTAACCCAGCCGCAATGAAGGGAAAAGGATCTTGCTGAAGGTACCAAGGTAGACCACTCTGGCCGGATCCAACCCCTGCAATGACGGAAACGGGTGGCCGGAATAGCGCATTTCACTGTCGTAATCATCCTCGACAATCCAGGCCCGGCTCTCTTTGGCCCAGGCCAGCAGCTCGAGCCGACGCGTCATGCTCATCGGCATACACAGCGGGTACTGGTGAGAAGGGGTGACAAAGGCGGCTTTGGCCTGTGGCGCGATTTTACTGCCTGCCACCACGTCTATTCCTTCGGCATCCACCGGCACTCTGACCATTCGCCGGTCTCTAAAGACGCTGTTAAAGATGGCGGTAATGCCGTGATAGGCCGGATCTTCTACCCAGGCGGTGTCACCGGCGTCCAGCAGAATTTGCGTCGCCAGATACAGCCCTTGTTGAGTGCCGGAGGTGATAATCACCTGTTCCGGCGTACAGAGTACCGAACGGGATTTGCGGACGTATTCACAGACCGCCTTGCGCAACGGCAGTGCCCCCAGCGGTTCGCCATAGCCTGCCGGAGCACCTGGCCCACGGGCGCGAATGCGGTTGCCGAGACGACGCCAGACGTCATCGGGCGCGGTATCATTGATGGGCACCGAGACGGTGAAGGGGATCGGTGGCAGTGGCCGTAACTGACCGGCAAATTGCGCCAATGCCTGCGCCTGGCTGGAAAGGGGAATGTCACAAATATCAGCCGGATTGAGTGGTGCCGGGGGCTGGCGATGAAGTGACAGGGCGACGCGGGTGCCCGAGCCGGGCAGCGCTTCGAGAAAGCCCTCGGCCGTCAGTTGTTCGAAGGCTGCCAGCACCGTGCCTCTGGCCAATTGCAACGCAGCTGCCAGCACGCGGGTGGAGGGCAACAGATCGCCAGGTTTCAGCTCGCCTCTGTTGATGGCTGCCCGCAACGCCTGAGCAAGCTGCAGGCTAAGCTGCCCCGCCTGGCGATCAAGCTCGCCGATGGCGGGGACTTCAACCGTTTTGGCCGTTCTTGGCATCTATTCCGGTCCAGATAAAAAGAGTTAAACAGGGTGTTCACTGTAAACCACTTTTTACCGAAATAGCGTATTTCGTGATGCTTAAAGCTGACTTTTTGGTATCAGGTGGTCGCCAAAACTTAAGCGCTGACGGCCCGGTTCGATTTCGCTCAGTGGGGCGACTTCTTGCAGTGAAGATTTACAGCGCAGTACCAAATCATGATATTCGCGCGTGCCGGCCACTTTCCACGCCAGCTCCTGTTCGGTCAGGTCGCGCAATACCCTTGCCGGGCTACCGACCACCAGCTTGTTGGCTTCAATCACCGCGGCGGCCTTAACGAACGCCATGGCACCGACGATGCTGTTTTCACCGATCTCCGCGCCGTCCATAATCACCGCATTCATGCCGACCATGGCGTTACGGCGGATACGGCAGCCGTGTAATATCGCGCCGTGGCCGATATGACCGTCCTGTTCCACCACGGTGTCCTGCTGCGGAAAGCCGTGCATCACGCAGTTGTCCTGGATATTAGCGCCATCACCAATCACCAGACGGCCAAAGTCGCCGCGCAGGCTGGCATTGGGGCCGATATACACCTGTTTGCCGACGATCACATCGCCAATCAATACCGCGGTCGGGTGCACATAACTGCTGGGGTCTACTACTGGGGTCAGGCCATCAATCTGATACACGGGCATAGCAAAAACTCCTAAGGTTGTTTCCCATAATAGTACGTGAGCGCCGCTGGCGGTCATTTGAGCGCGCAGCAAGGCGCGGGTCGTGAGGTTTGGTGGGCCAAATAAGCGGCTCGTAACACAGGTGCGCGTTCAAATGGCCCCAGCCCTTCGGGTCGCGCCCCAAAAGCCCGTACTCTGCGTTGTCAGGCTTGAACATAGGCCCACTATGCCCTGCACCCTCCGCCTTGATTACGGGCTTTTGGGTCTGCGACGGTGCCACGTCCTATTGTGGGACATAACCTACAGTGAAGGATCGCGCGGCAGGCCGCCAAAGCGCCGGTAATAGCCGGCTGCCGGGGCGGGCAGAGCGCCGATAGTGGTTTCCGCCAGCGTGCTGACATACTCGGTCGCGGCGCGATCTACCCGCTGATAAATATTGATACACAGGTTGCGGGCGATCTGCCCCTCCCACTGGACGGGCAACAGGGCGTCCGGCAGCAGCGGATCTTTGAGCACCACGCGGCGGAAGAAGTGGATCAATAATAGCTTAATCTGGAAACAGCGCTGGGGTGTCAGCAGGGCATCGTCGGTTTCGCGCAGCAGCGCCATTAGCGGGCGGAAAGAGACGATAAACTCATGATAATCGGCGGCGACTTCGCCCAGTGCCCAGCAGTTGGCCACCAGCTGCTGCAGGGTTTGCTCGGAGCGGTTATAGGGGTAGTCGGCACGAAAATAGATCACTTGCTCGCTGGCATTAAGCTCGCCAAGCAGGGCGGTGACGTCGGTTTGTGCATGGGTAGGGGCCGCCATCAGGTTATTGGCTATCTGGCCAAAACCCAGCCAGCCCAGCTCTTTTTTCAGCCGTGCCCGTTCGCTTTTCTCCGCGCTTTCCAGCAACAGCAGATCCCATTTCCCGTCCCAGGCCGGTGGCTCGCTGAGGTAGATTTTCGACTCGGCGTGGCGGAACTGGCGCATGCCCTGTTCGGTCACCCGATAGAAGCTGCGGCGACCGATTTTTTCGACCTCCAGCCAGCCCTCTTTTTGCAGGCGAAATACCGAGGTGCGCACAAAGCGGTCGCCGAAACCCAGCGCCTCCAGCAGTGCGCTCAGGCTGCCGAGCCACACTTCGCCACCGCGATGACTCAGCGCATCGCCGTACAGGGAGATAATCAATGAAGTGCCGCTGATCGGCTGGGCGTCTATAGCATGGCGGATAAACTCATCCAGTTTATGTTCCATATTTTTCCATGGGTTAGCCGACGGTGAGACACAACATTACCACAAATTCTTGAGGCGTCATCCGTGACGCCAAGGGAATCAACGGGGGCGCAGGTCGACCACCCGCTGGGCCTTGCCTTCCGAACGCGGGATATCGCCGCAGTTGGCAATGCTGACGTCGGTGCTGACGCCGATAATCGATTTGATATGGTGACGCAACTGGTGGCAAATCTCACAGCGCTGCTGATGGCTGAGGCTGAGCGCGGCCTCTTTTAATTCAACGCGTACCGCTAACGTATCCAGGTGCCCACTGCGGCTGACCTGCAGCTGATAATGCGGCGACAGCTGTTCGAACTGCATAATTTGTTCTTCCACCTGCGACGGGAACACATTGACGCCACGGATGATCAGCATGTCGTCGGAGCGACCGGTGATTTTTCCCATCCGGCGCATCTGGCGTGCATCGCCCGGCAGCAGGCGGGTGAGATCGCGGGTACGGTAGCGGATCACCGGCAGCGCCTCTTTGGTCAGGGTGGTAAACACCAGTTCGCCGTGCTCCCCATCCGGCAGGGCAATGCCGGTTTCCGGGCAGATGATCTCCGGCAGGAAGTGATCTTCCCAGATAGTCGGGCCACCGCCGCTTTCGGCGCACTCCATCGCCACTCCCGGCCCCATCACTTCGGACAGGCCGTAAATATCCAGCGCCTTGATGCCCATCCGGCTTTCAATTTCATGCCGCAGCGCTTCGGTCCAGGGCTCTGCGCCAAACACCCCGAGACGTAATGAGCAGCCACGGGCATCGCCGCCCATTTTGCGTTCCAGTTCGTCGATCAGCGTTAGACAGTAGGAGGGCGTCACCATGATCACGTCGGGTTTGAAATCCAGGATCAGCTGCGCCTGTCTTTCGGTTTGGCCGCCGGACATCGGGATCACCGTGGCCCCCAGCCGCTCCGCGCCGTAGTGAGCGCCCAGCCCACCGGTGAACAGGCCATAACCGTAGGCCACGTGTACCTTGTCTTTGGCCGTGGCACCGGCGGCGCGCAGGCTGCGGGCGACGATATCGGCCCAGTTATCGATGTCCCGCTGGGTATAGCCGACCACGGTAGGTCGGCCGGTCGTGCCCGACGAGGCGTGAATGCGCACCACCTGTTCCATGGGGACCGCGAAGGTATCGAACGGGTAGTTGTCGCGTAAGTCCTGTTTGGTGGTGTAGGGGAAACGCGCCAGATCGCTCAACTGCTTAAGATCGTCCGGGTGCACGCCCGCCTGCTCGAACTTGCGTTTATACATTGGCACATTGTTATAAGCGTGGTGCAGCGTCCATTTCAGCCGTTCCAGCTGCAGCGCTTCAATTTCATCACGCGAGGCGAACTCAATGGCGTCGAGTGGCGGTGGATTGGTAGTCATCATTATTAGCCTCGGGGTCAAACTCGCTCAATGATCATGGCGATGCCTTGGCCGACGCCGATGCACATGGTGCAAAGCGCGTAGCGGCCGGAACGCCGTTCCAGTTCAAACAAGGCGGCCAGCGCCAGACGTGCACCGCTCATTCCCAGCGGGTGGCCAAGGGCAATAGCGCCGCCGTTGGGATTAACCTGGGGAGCGTCGTCCGGCAGGCCAAGCTGGCGCAGTACCGCCAACGCCTGGGCGGCAAAGGCCTCATTCAGTTCGATCACGTCCATTTGCGCCAGGCTTAGCCCGGCCAATTCCAGTACCTTGCGGGTGGCCGGCAGTGGGCCGATACCCATCAAGCCGGGTTCGACACCGCAGGTGGCGGTGGCGACGATGCGCGCTCGTGGTGTCAACCCCTGGCTGACGGCCATCGCCTCGGAGGCGACAATCAGCGCCGCTGCACCGTCGTTTAGGCCAGAGGCGTTACCGGCGGTCACGGTTCCGGGTTGGCGGAACGGCGTTTTCAGCGCCTGCAATTGTTCCAGCCGGGTGTCTGCGCGCGGGTGTTCGTCCTGGCTGAACAACGTCACCGCGCCTTTTTTACCGCTGAGGCTGACCGGCACTATTTCCTGCGCCAGTAAGCCAAGTTCTTGCGCCTGTGCTGCACGTTGCTGGCTGCGCAGCGCGAAGGCGTCCTGATCGGCGCGGCTGATGTTGAATTTTTCCGCCACGTTTTCGGCAGTTTCCGGCATCGAGTCGGTGCCGTACTGCGCCTCCATCAGCGGATTGATAAAGCGCCAGCCCAGAGTGGTGTCATACAGTTGTGCCTGACGGCTGAAAGCGCTGTCGGCTTTGCCCATCACCAGCGGGGCGCGGGTCATGGATTCTGCGCCGCCGGCCAGCACCAGCCCGGCTTCACCGGCCTTGATGCTGCGTGCCGCCATCGCCAGCGCGTCCAGCCCCGAACCGCACAGGCGGTTGACGGTGGTGCCGGAAACGTTCACCGGCAGGCCTGCCAGCAAGGCCGCCATACGGGCCAGATTGCGGTTGTCTTCCCCGGCCTGATTGGCGCAGCCGAGGATCACGTCATCGACCAATGACCAGTCCACCTGGGGGTGGCGAGCCAACAGGGCACGCAGCGGCAGCGCGGCCAAATCATCGGCACGCACGTTGGCCAAAGCGCCGCCGTAGCGGCCAATCGGCGTGCGAACGCCATCGCAGATAAACGCCTGACTCATGGATGTTCTCCTAAAATGGCATGGCCGAGGCGATGTGCCCGCCCGCGGAACCAGGCGACGGTCTTGCCCAGTTGGTTGACTATCTCGACGTCATACAGCCCGGTGGTTTTGCCCTGATGGCGTACCTCGGCGCTGGCGGTCAGGCGATCGCCGGCCAGCGCCGGGCGAATAAACTCGATATTGCAGCCAGAGGCCACCGCCGCCAGCCCCTGGCTGTTGCAGGCATAGGCGAAGGCGGTGTCCGCCAGGCTGAACAGTTGGCCGCCGTGGCAGGTCTGGTGGCCGTTGAGCATCTGCGGGCCGACGGTCATGCTGACCTGAGCGAATCCGGCATCAACCGCATCTACCCGCATCCCCATCGCCTGAGCACAGGTATCCTGTTGAAACATTTGTTCGGCGCAGCGTTGCGCCAGTGCCTGTGGCGTATTGGCGTTCATGGTCGGGCTCCTGAAGAGAGGGATGCGTAATGACGCAGCAGCGGCATCGGGCGGTAACGTGGCTCACCGTAGTGGCTTTGCAGGTTTTCCAGCGTGGTCAGGATTTGCCGCCAACCCAGGGCCGCCCCCCATTCCAGCGGGCCGCGTGGGTAGTTGACGCCGCAGCGCATGGCGTGGTCGGTATCCCCGGCACTGGCGACGCCCTTGTTGACCACGTCCAGCGCCTCATTGGCCAACATGGCGAGGGTGCGCATCACCAACAGGCCGGGATAGTCCGGCAAAACGATCACCTTCTTGCCGAGAGATTGCAGCAAACGCACGATGGTGGCGTTGTGCCGGGCCTCGTTTTGCGCTGCGCAGCTGATAGCGACGGTGCTGGCCTGCGAGTAGTCGGCAGACAGATCAAACAGCACCACAGGGGTTGCGGTTTCCTCGGCCACCTGGCTGGCTGTTTTACCATTGGTTAACATAAGTGTAACTTCATCGATCCGGGCGTAGGCGCTGGTCTGGCCAGATTGTTTGATCGACTGCGCATTTCCGCTCAGTAATTCGTTCAGTAGCGCGATGCCGACGGCATCGCCATGCAGTGTGATGCTGCGCGGCAATTCCGCCGTGGACTCCGGCTGAACCGCAGCCACCGGCAGTTGATGATCGCCATAGCGATAAAAACCACGCCCACTTTTACGGCCCAAGCGCCCGGCCGCCACCAGTTCCTGCTGTACCAGCGACGGGGTAAAACGGGGATCCTGGAAGAATGCCTGAAACACCGATTCGGTCACGGCGTAATTGATATCCTGACCAATCATGTCGGTCAGTTGCAGCGGCCCCATGGCGAAGCCACCCGCGTCGCGCATCACCGCATCCAGCGTGGCGGCGTCGGCGACCTGTTCCTCCAGTGCGCGCAGGGTTTCGGCGTAAAACGGCCGCGCTACCCGATTGACGATAAACCCCGGAGTGGAGCGGCACAGCACGCTTTGTTTGCCCCATTGCCGGGTTAGCCTTTGCAGTGTGGCGACGGTTTCGGCACTGGTGTCCAGCCCGCTGACGATCTCCACCAGTTTCATCAGCGGTGCCGGGTTGAAGAAGTGCAGCCCGGCCAGCCGCTGTGGATGGTGTAGCGCACCGGCGATGGCGGTAATCGACAGTGAGGAGGTGTTGCTGGCAAACAGCGTGGCGGGGGAGCACAGGGCTTCCAGCTCACGGAACAGGCTTTGTTTGATTGCCAGCTTTTCCGCCACCGCTTCTATCACCAGACCGCTGTCGGCCAGCGAATTAAGCGACTCTGCCGGTTGAATGCGCGCCAGCAGGGTTTCGGTGGTGGTGGTATCGGCCTTGCCGGCCGCAACACGCTGATGCAGCCGCTGGGCGAGTGCGTCGAGTGCCTGCCGGGCAGCATCGGCGGCAATATCAAACAGCTGTACCTGATGCCCGGCGGCGGCGGCCACCTGAGCGATACCGATGCCCATGGTCCCGGCACCAATCACCGCCACCCTGAGGGTTAAGTTCGGCTGGTTCATGGTTATTTCCCGCTGAAATTTGGTGCGCGTTTGGCGAAGAAGGCGCTGACGCCCTCGCGGTAGTCGTCGCTGCGACCGCCCAGACGCTGCAGATCGCGTTCCAAATCCAGCTGTTGGTCGAGGGTGTTATTGGCCGAACTGTAGAGGGCTTTTTTAATCAGTCCCAGCCCATAGGTCGGCTGGGTGGCCAGATGTTGTGCCAGCGTTTGGCTGGTGGTGGCCAGTTCATCCGCAGCCACCACCTGCCAGATCATGCCCCAGGCCAGCGCCTGCTGGGCGCTGACTTTGTCACCCAGCATCGCCATCCCCATGGCGCGGGCGTGGCCTGCCAGGCGCGGCAGGAACCAACTGCCGCCAGAGTCCGGCACCAGTCCCAGACGGCAGAACGACTGGATAAAGTTGGCGTTATCGGCGGCAATGACGATGTCGCAAGCCAGCGCCAATGCGGCCCCGGCACCCGCGGCCACGCCGTTGACGGCGCACACCACCGGTTTTGGCAAGGCGGTCAGGCGGCGGATCAGCGGGTTGTAGAAACGTTCTACCGACAGGCCGAGATCCGGCGCCTGCTGCTCAACGCTGACGTTGCGATCGTTGAGATCCTGCCCGGCGCAAAAACCACGCCCGGCACCGGTGATCAGCAGGCAGCGTACGGTTTCGTCACGCTCGGCGAGGGTCAGCGCTTCGGCAAGCTGGCGGTGCATCTCGTCGTTAAAACTGTTGAGCCGATCGGGCCGGTTAAGGGTCAGGGTCAACACCCCGGCTTCCAGATGGGTGAGAATCAATGCGTTATCCATAAATCAGCGCCCCTGATAGTTTGGCGTACGTTTTTCGAAGAAGGCGGCGATGCCTTCACGGCGATCGTCGGTGGCGGCCAGGGTGACAAACTGCTGGCGCTCGATGGCCAGCCCCTGGCTCAGGCCGGTTTCTTCAGCCTGTTTCAATGCCTGTTTGGCGGCGCGTAATGCCAGCGGCGCCTGCAGGCTGATGCGTTCGGCAACCTGTTGCGTGCGTTCCAGCGTCAGCGCATCGACACAAACTTCGCTGACCAGGCCACTTTGCAGTGCGCAATTGGCGTTGATGGCCTCACCGGTCAGTACCATCTGGTTGGCGCGAGACTTGCCGACGCAGCGGATCAAACGCTGGGTGCCACCGGCCCCCGGCATCAGGCCGAGGGTGATTTCCGGCAGGCCAAAACGGGCGCTTTCGCCGCAGATAACCATGTCGCAGGCCAATGCCAGTTCACAACCGGCGCCCAGCGCATAGCCGTTGACCGCGGCCAGCAGCGGTTTGCTGAACTGGGCCAGCCGCTGCCACAACAGTGGACGGCGATCCGTCAACGCGGCGGGCAAGTCTTGTTTTTGCAGCTCGTGCAGGTCGGCACCGGCGGCAAAGAAGCGGGGCGCGCCGGTAATCACCACGGCGCCAACGCCGGCATCGGTATCGGCCTGTTCCAGTAAATAAACCAACTGCTCCAGGCACTGAGTGTTCAGGGCGTTGCGTGCCTCAGGGCGATGCAGTGTCAGTGTCACCACTCGCTGGTGTTGCTGTCGCAGGACAAAAGGGGTTTCCATCGGCGGCTCCTATACGTCAAAGTCCAGTACCACACCGTCGCCGCGTGGCCACGACTGGCAACTCAATACGTAACCCGCCGCCAGTTGATCCGGCTCCAGGCTGTAGTTGACCGCCATATCCACCTGACCGGCCTTTAGCTGGCACTTACAGGTAGCGCACACACCGCCTTTGCAGGCGTAGGGCAGGTCGGCACCCTGGCGCAGTGCCGCATCCAGAATGCTGTCATCCTGAGCGCCCACCTCGATATTCAACCGACGGCCATCGAGCAAAATCTCGACCCGGGTGGCGTTGCGGTTGGCGTCATTGACCGGCCGGGCAACCATACCGCTGGTGTTAAAACGTTCGCTGTGAATGTGCCCGGCAGGCACGCCCGCCTGTTCAAGTACGCTCTGGGCATCGTCCATCATGCTTTCAGGCCCGCAGATAAAGGCGTGGTCATAGTCGCGGTAATTGAGTAATGCGCCGCCGATTGCCAGCAGATGTTCACGGTCGATGCGGCCGCTGAGCAGTGGGCTATCAAGATTTTCCTGGCTGAACAGGTACAGTGGCTGAAAGCGTTGGGGATAGCGGTTCTTCAGATCGGACAGCGCTTCTTTGAACATCACCGAGCGGCTGCTGCGGTTGCCGTAAATCAGCGTGAAACTGCTGTTTGGCTCGAGTTGCAGCGTGGCCTTGATGATCGACAGCATCGGCGTAATGCCGGAACCGGCCGCAATCGCCAGATAGTTACCGCTGTTCTCCGCCTGTGGCTGGTAGCCGAATCGTCCTTGCGGCACCATCACCTCCAGCGCATCGCCGACCTTCAACATGCGGTTAACGAACGAGGAGAAGCGGCCCTGATGAATGGCTTTAACGCCGATCTGCAGTAAACCTTCCTGCGGCGAGCTGCAAATGGAGTAGCAGCGGCGCAGTTCTTCGCCGTCGACCAGTGCCTTCAACGTCAGGTGCTGGCCGGGCGTGTAGCAATAGTGACTTTTCAGTTCTTCGGGCACCCGCAGAGTGATGGCTACGGCGTCCGGCGTTTCGCGCTCGATGGCGGCGACGTTCAGGCGATGGAAGACCGTCATGGCTTTTCCTAAATGCATTTGAAGTAGTCGAAGGGTTCACGGCAATCGCAACAGCGGTACAGCGCCTTACAGGCGGTGGAGCCGAATTCGCTGATTTTCTCGCTGTGGGTGCTGCCGCATCGCGGGCAGGGCACCGGGCCGTGCGCCTGGGGTTTGTCGCAGGTGTGGCCCTGTGGCGGTGCGACGCCATATTCCCGCAGCCGCTCACGCGCAGCCGCATTCATCCAGTCGGTAGTCCAGGCCGGACTGAGGCGGATATCCACTTTTACCGGGCTGAAACCGGCCGCGGCTAACTGCTGTTCGATCGCTTCGAGCAGGAACTCGGTAGCGGGGCAGCCGGAATAGGTCGGCGTAAAGGTAATACGCCAGCCGTTGCCGTCGGCGGCTACGTCGCGCACCATGCCCAGATCGGTAATCGACAGCACCGGCAGTTCCGGATCGCTGATCTGTTGCAGGCAGTGCCAGATTTGCGGGATTTCGGCGGCTTGCAGCCGGGTAATGTTCATGACGGCCTCCTACCAGTTCGCGTTGGGATAGGCGCGTTGCAGAAACTGCATCTCCGCCAATAACGGGCCGAGGTGCTCGCTGTGCCGCCCTTGTTTGCCACCGTGACGGAAGGCCTGTTCGCTCGGTAACTGCAGGCCGGCCTGTTGCAGCGTGTCACTCACCAGCGCCAGCCAGGGGGCTTCAAATTGGCGTGGATCGGCTGCGATGCCCTGCTCTGCCAGTTGCAGTTCCAGTTCATCGGCGTGGAACAGCTCGGCGGTAAAGCGCCACAGACTATCCAGTGACTGCTGAATTTTTTGCCGGCTGAGCGGGCTGCCGTCACCCAGGCGAATCATCCAGCCACGGCTGAAACGCAGGTGGTAATGGGCTTCTTTCAGTGACTTGGCGGCGATGGCGGCCAACTGTGCATCGCGGCTGTTGCTCAATGCCTGATGCAGTTGCACGTGGTAGGCGTCAATCAGGAACTGGCGCACCAGGGTATCGTTGAAACCGCCGTTGGGTTGTTCCGCCAGCAGCAGGTTGTGAAACTCGCGTTCGTCACGGCCAAAGGCCAGGCGGTCTTCGCTGCAATGCGGCCCGGTCAGTTCGGCGGCGTAGCCGAGGAAGTTGCGCGCCTGACCGAGCAGGTCCAGGCCGATGTTCGCCAGCGCCAGGTCAATTTCCAGCTCCGGCGCGTGGCCGCACCAGGCACACAGCCGCTGGGCGAGGATCAGTGGCGTATCGCCCTGACGCAGGACATAGGTGATTAGAGGATCGTTAAGGGTCATGGCCGCCTCTACATGTTCTTGATGCCGTCGGGAATGGTGTAAAACGTCGGATGACGGTAGATCTTGTCATCGGACGGATCGAAGAAGGCTTCACGATCTTCCGGCTGTGAGGCGATCAGATGGCTGGACTGCACCACCCAGATTGAGCAGCCTTCGTTGCGGCGGGTATAGGCGTCGCGAGCATTTTCCAGTGCCATCTGGTCATCGGCAGCGTGCAGACTGCCGACGTGGCGGTGCGCCAGCCCTTGTTTGCTGCGGATAAACACTTCATACAGCGGCCATTCAACGTGTGTCATCATCGGTTCCTTTTATGCGGCGGTTGAGGTGTTTTTGGCCGCGTGGGCCAGGGCGCCTTCACGCACCCAGGCACCTTCGTCCCAGGCGCGGCGTTTGGCCTGCAGCCGTTCGTGGTTGCATTGCCCGCGGCCTTTAATCACCTCGTGCAGTTCACTCCAGTCGATTTCGCCGAAGCGATAGTGGCCGCTGGCTTCATCCCAGGCCAAATCGGCATCCGGGGCGCTCATCCCCAGGGCTTCCAGTTGCGGCACGGTATTGTCGACAAACTTCTGCCGCAGCTCGTCGTTGCTGTGGCGTTTGATCTTCCAGGCCATGCTTTGCGCGCTGTGGGGGGAATCGGTGTCGCTTGGGCCGAACATCATCAGCACCGGCCACCAGAAGCGATTAATCGCGTCCTGCAGCATGGCTTTTTGCTGTTCGCTGCCGTTGGCCATCGCCATCACCGCCTCATATCCCTGGCGCTGGTGGAAGCTCTCTTCCTTGCAAATTTTCACCATCGCCCGTGCGTAGGGGCCATAAGAAGCGCGGCACAGGGCTACCTGATTGACGATAGCCGCGCCGTCGACCAGCCAGCCGATCACCCCGATATCCGCCCAGTTGAGCGTCGGGTAGTTGAAGATCGAAGAGTATTTCATCTTGCCGTCGAGCATTTTCTGGTAGATGTCCTGGCGAGAGCAGCCCAGGGTTTCGGCGGCGCTGTACAGATACAGGCCGTGTCCGGCTTCGTCTTGCACCTTGGCCAGTAACACCGCCTTGCGGCGCAGCGTCGGCGCTCGCGTCAGCCAGTTGGCCTCCGGCAACATGCCCACCACTTCGGAATGAGCGTGTTGGCCAATCTGACGGATCAGGTTTTGACGGTAGGCATCCGGCATCCAGTCTTTGGCCTCAATGGAGGTATCCGCCGCAATCTTGTCGTCGAAGTGTTGTTGATATTGCGCGTCAGTTGTCATGCTTGCCTCTTGGTGATTCGTATTTTTCACATTAAATATAAAAATGTGAATCACGTTAACTAACCATAAGGCTACAAACTGATAACAAAAAGATCAAACGACATTTATGTGGTTTTGCGATGGCAATCACAGGTGTTTTTTATATTTTGTTGTTATTTATGTATATTTTAAAATTGCTGGCAACGAAAAATAGCCTGTTTTTCGAGCTTAAAAGCCGTGATGTTTTGTTTTTGTTAAATTGCGTTCAAGAGAAAACTGGACAATACCTGATACGTAATTAATCATTGTGGTGTAAATTTATGAATTCCGGAGGAGCAAATGCAGCAGTTACACAGTTACCTTTCAGGCGGCTGGGTGTTCGGCCAGGGCATCGCCCGCGAAATCCATCACGCCGTTACCGGCGAACCGCTGTATCAGGTTTGTTCCGACGGGCTGCCGCTGGCCGCCAGCCTGGAGTATGCGCGCAGCCGGGGTGGCAAGGCGCTGGCGCAGATGACTTTCCAGCAGCGCGCGCAGATGATGAAAGCGGTGGCCAAACACCTGCTGGCCCATAAAGAAGTGCTGTATGAAATTTCGTACCAGACCGGCGCGACCCGCAGTGACGGCTGGGTGGATATTGAAGGCGGTATCGCCACGCTGTTTGCCTATGCCGGTCTGGCAGGCCGTGAACTGCCGGACGATACCCTGTGGCCGGAAGACGAACTGATCCCGCTGTCCAAACAGTCGCAGTTCGCCGCCCGCCATGTGCTGACTTCACGTCCTGGCGTGGCCTTGCATATCAATGCCTTTAACTTCCCCTGCTGGGGGATGCTGGAAAAGCTGGCACCGACCTGGCTGGCGGGGATGCCAGCGATCATCAAACCGGCAACCGCCACCGCGCAGTTAACGCAGGCGATGGTCAAATTGATTATCGACAGCGGGTTGGTGCCGGAGGGCGCGCTGCAACTGGTGTGCGGCGGTATCGGCGACATGTTTGAGCATCTCGATTATCAGGATGCGGTGACCTTTACCGGCTCGGCGCAGACCGGTCAGCAGTTGCGGGCCCATCCGCGCCTGCTGGAAAAATCCATTGCCTTCACCATGGAGGCCGATTCGCTCAACTGCTGTGTGTTGGGGGAAGATGTGACACCGCAAATGCCGGAGTTTGCGCTGTTTATCAAAGAAGTGTGCCGCGAGATGACCGCCAAGGCCGGGCAAAAATGTACCGCCATCCGGCGGATTATCGTGCCGGCAAAGCGGGTGGCAGAAGTGCAGCAGGCGCTGTTGCAACGCCTGGCCGGGGTCACGGTGGGTGACCCTAAACTGGAACAGGTGCGCATGGGGGCGCTGGTCAGCCACGAACAACGCAATGACGTGCAGCAAAAGGTCGATTTCCTGCTGCATAACGGCTGTGAACCCTTGTGCGGTGCCGTGGCGGATAAACTGACAGTGATGGGCGAAAATGCGAATAACGGCGCATTTTACCCGGCCACCCTGTTGTACTGCGCCGATCCCTTCACCCATCAGGCGGTGCACGGTACCGAAGCCTTTGGCCCGGTGGCGACGCTGATGCCTTATCAGCACACCGAACAGGCGATCGAACTGGCGTTAATGGGCCAGGGCAGCCTGGCGGGATCGCTGGTGACCGCCGATGAAACTTTGGCAACGCGGTTTATCCGCGCGACGGCCTGCGCCCATGGCCGTATGCTGATTTTGGATCAACAGGCGGCGGTGGAGTCTACCGGCCACGGTTCCCCGTTACCCATGCTGGTGCACGGCGGGCCAGGGCGAGCGGGGGGCGGTGAGGAACTGGGCGGGTTACGGGCGGTAAAACACTATATGCAACGCACGGCGATCCAGGGCAGCCCGGCGATGCTGGCGGCGATTGGCCGCGAGTGGGTGCGCGGGGCGACGGTGATTGAGGATCCGGTTCATCCGTTCCGTAAATACTTTGAACAACTGCGGCTGGGTGAAAGCCTGCTCACCGCACGGCGTACCCTGACCGAAGCCGATATCGTTAACTTTGCCTGTCTGAGCGGTGACCATTTTTATGCTCATATGGACAAAATCGGTGCCGCCGAATCCCTGTTTGGCGAACGGGTCGCGCATGGCTACTTTGTAGTTTCTGCCGCTGCCGGTTTGTTTGTCGACCCGGGGGTAGGGCCGGTGATCGCTAACTACGGCATGGAAAACCTGCGTTTTATCGAGCCGGTGAAAATTGGCGATACCATCCAGGTGCGGCTGACCTGCAAGAAGAAAATCCGCAAGCCGCAGAAAACCGCGGAAGATCGTCCGCATGGCGTGGTGGTGTGGGATGTGCAGGTGCTTAATCAGCATCAGCAGGCGGTGGCGCTGTACAGTATTCTGACGCTGGTAGCCCGCCAGCAAGGGGATTTTGAGGCGGCAAGCTAAAGACGGAGGGGATGGCAGCTATGTTAAGATGCGCCATCCCCCTGACTAATAATTGTGCCTATGACGATCCAACAACTCCAGCTAAGTGGCTTCCGTTCTATCCGCAACCTGCAACTGCAACTGGGCCGCCTGAATGTGATTAGCGGCCCGAACGGCTGCGGTAAATCCAACCTGTATAAAGCGGTACGGCTGATCCACGAGGCGGCATGTGGGCGCTTGTCTACGGCGTTGGCCGAGGAGGGCGGCATTCAGAAGGCGATGTGGGCCGGAGGATTGCGCCCGGGCGAGCGGCGGGGCGATCCGAAACGGATGTTGCTGTCTGCCACCCTTGAGGACTTCGATTATCAGTTGCAGCTGGGGTTCCCCGATCCTACCGACAGTCTGTTTCAACTCGATCCGCTGGTCAAAGAGGAATCGCTGTGGATCACCGGCCATGGCCGTCGCCCGTCGACGCGGGTGCTGGAGCGGCGTAATCAAAGCGCATTCCTGACCAATATTCAGGGCGAACGCACGACTTATCCCGCCAGTTTGCATGCAGAGGAGTCGGTGTTTGGTCAGCTTGCCGACCCTCATCTGTATCCTGAAGTGTCGCAGGTACGGGAAAACCTGCGCCAGTGGCGTTTTTATCATGAGTTTGCCGTTTGGCCCGGTTCGCCACTGCGTGCGCCGCAGGTGGGTATCCGCGCGCCGGTGCTGGCGCATGACGGCAGCAATCTGGCCGCCGCTTTTGAAACCGTTTGCGAGATAGGCAACGGGGAGTTGTTGCATGAGATCCTGGGGCAGGCCTTTCCGGACAGTGAGTTTGAAATACAGGCACCGCAGGGGCGCTTTCAGCTATTGATGCATCGGGCCGGGATTTTACGGCCTTTGGACAGTGCCGAGCTTTCGGACGGTACGCTGCGTTTTCTCTGCCTGGCGGTGGCGATGCTCAGCCCGCGGCCACCGGCATTTATGGCCTTTAACGAACCGGAAAACAGTCTACATCCGCAGTTGCTGCCAGCACTGGCAATGCTGATCGCCGAGGCCAGCCGATACAGCCAACTTTGGATCACCAGCCATTCACCACAATTGGCCGAACTGATTGGCCGCCACAGCCTGGTCACGCATTATCAACTGGCGCAGCAACAGGGGGAAACCCTGCTGCTAACCGCGGATTAAATCAAGGGTTTGCGCAGCAGCGTTTCCAGCATTTTTAGCGGCGACTGGCGTGGATTTTTCATCGCGCTGACCGGCAGCAGGAAGGTTTGTTCCAACATAAACTGGCCGGCCATCGCTGCATGCGGCGTCTGATCGGAAAAACAGATCCAACTGCTGCCCGGCGGCAGGTCGAGTGCCAACTGGGGGCCTTGCTGTTGGTAGTTTTGGTCGGCTTTCATCGCATCGTGCAGGTGCAGCATCAGGTGGTCGTAATGGCTGCGGCGGCGCTTGGTGATGCCGACTGTATGCTGTAGCCAACTGCTCAATGGCGAATAGCGCGGCAGGCGCGGTATAAAACGTCGTGCCAATTGGGGAAAGGGTTCGCCGACGCGCCATTGGCGATGCTCGCCGTGCGGATTGATGTTGGTAAAAATACGCAGGATGCGTTCCCCCTGATTGGGGCGTGACGGGAAGGCGTCAACGTGCAAACGACTGTCGTCCTTGCGCCATGAACTGGTCGCGCGCCAGGCTGAAACCGGGTGCAGGCGCAGCGTGTTAACCGGTGAATGCAAGGTCTGCTGATAATGAGGCAGTAAACCGGCGATTAACTGTCGGCTGGCCTGATAATAACGTTCCAGCAATGCCTGTACCTGCGGCCGTTGCGCCGCTATTGCTACGCCAGATAATTTTTGGCTTTCTGGCCAATAGCTGATGTTTTTACGTTTTATATCCACCAGTGCGGGATCCAATAACGTTATTTCATCGGCTAACAATGGAAATTTCAATTCGGGTAAAAACAATACTTTTCCTTGCTCCAGCGCCTCAACGGCGGTGTGGGCAACAGGCAGAGGGGCACTGTCCCACAGCCGTTGTGGCAATGTCATCAACGCCTGTTCCGGCATAAGGCTATCCATAAGCATCCAATCTCCTTGCAAAGTAGGGTTCTTTTGATTTTTTTATTTGAATGGAATTTATAACCCGCGGGAATTATTCGCGAATTGAATTAGTGGGTAATAAGCTGACTTTAATAATGGTAGCATTATTAAAATTCGCCAAACACTAAACAGAGATTAAACGATGTGCTAATCGCACGAATGGGTAAAAATAGATTTAAGCGGAATTAATGGGTTTATTGGTAATAAATCAAAAGCATCGATTATACCCGTCATCTTTCAAGCCGCAGCGTTGTTACCTGCTTACAAGGCCCATCCATGGGCCTTGCCCTTTCAGGGCCGCTGCAAGCAGCGTTCAAATCTGTTCCCGACAGATTTGTCGCTCACCCCAGTTACTTACTAAAGTAAGCGCCTGGGGATGAGCGAGCTGGGCGCCTAGCTGCAACTTGAAAGCTATAGGGTATAGGCATGATGATTTTACTCTGTGGCTTGATTTTATCCGGGCCGCCTTTTGCTAAAGGCGGCCCCGCGGGTCAAGCGGAGTAAATGCGGTTTTTGCCCTGGGCTTTCGCCTGGTACAGTGCGCTGTCAGCCTGATTGATAAAGCTCATCGGCGTGTCGTTATACATATGCGGCACCTTGGCGTAGATCCCTATGCTGATGGTGATGACGCCATGGGGGTTGCCGTCATGAGGTATTTTTAGCGCGCGCACCGCTTCGATGACGCGCTCGGCGAAAATCAGTGCGCCCTGAGCGTCGGTATCCGGCAATATGATGGCCATTTCTTCACCGCCGTAGCGGGCCATGATGTCGTTGCTGCGGCTGGCCATACCCTTGAGCATCTGTCCGATCTGTTGCAGACACTGGTCACCGGCGACGTGGCCATAGATGTCGTTATACTGCTTGAAATAGTCGATATCCAACATCAACAGCGCCACGCTGCGGTAGTTGCGTGAGGCGCGCATCAGCTCATTCTTTAAGGCGATATCAAACTGGCGGCGGTTGGCCAGCCCGGTCAGGCCGTCCAGCAAGGCCAGTTCTTCCAGGGTCCGGTTGATGCTGGTGAGCTGATCGCGAGTGCGCATCAGCTCGGCTTCGGTGCGCACGCTGTGGTTAATCTGACGCATCAACACCAGCCCCATGGCCAACAGGATGGCAAGCAGAGTGGCCCCCCCCAGGGCAAACAGGCCGGAGTCGTTGCGCCAATCAGCCAGCACATCTTTTTTCGACAACCCGGCGGCAATCACCAGCGGATAGCGGTTAACCCGCGAATAGCCGTAAATCCGTTCTACCTTGTCGTAGCGCGAGGTAATGGTGGCATTGCCGAATTCGGAGTGTGGCAATATTTCCCGGAACAGCACGCCTTCGGAAATATTCTTGCCGATGGCCGCCAGGGAATAAGGGCGACGGTAGAGGATGGTGCCATCCGCCAATAACAGATTGAGTGAAGCATCGCTGTTTAGCGCAAAGGTATCGTAAAACTGGCGGAAATAATTGATATACAATGTGGCCAGCACGACCCCGGCAAAGCTGCCGTCCGGGTGGTTGATACGGCGTGATACCGGAATGATCAAATCACCGGTAGAGCGGCTGCGCACCACCTTGCCGATATAAACGGCATTGCTGTTGTGCTCGAGGTGATATTTAAAATATTCCCGGTCGGCATTGTTGGCATTTTGTACAAAGCGGCCTGATGAAGTGACGATCCAATTGCCTTGTGCATCGTACACAAACAGCCCGTGCAGTTGCGGCAGGTTACCCACCTGGGTTTGCATCACTTTTTGCAATCGTAACAGCTGTGGGCTGGCCAGCCCGTCAACCTGAATGCGTTCACTCAGGTCGGACAGCGTGCTGTCGGTCTGCATAAAGGTGTCATCGGCATGCTGCGCCAGCGCACGGGCCAAATTGGCCGATTCATACTCGGCACTTTGCAAGTCGCGCTGATGGGCATTCCAAATTTGCCAGGCGTTAAACAGGATCAGCGTAACGGCAACGATGACGACAAACACGCCGGCCTGAAATAATAACGGGGAGTTTTTACCGTTGCGAGGCCGTTCGGCATCCTGCAGTTGCTGCTGTGTCATGTCACCCTTGCTGTACAATCTTTAAATCGAGGTAAGAACAATCCTACATCTTATTCGTTAATCACCTGGACCACTACACCTTAAACGGTGAAAATGAATAAGTTGTTGAGGGCAGAGGAAGAATATATTGGCTCCGATTATACCCTCCGCATTAAACCTACGGAGAGAATACAGGGATCGCTCGCATGTCTGACTACATCATTATTACTTTGCTGACGCTGGCGGTTTATTACCCGGTGACGCTGGGAGTGCTGGCGTTAATGATCCTGTTTGCCTGGCGGCAGCGTAAATCACCGTACTGGCGTTTGGGATTGGTGCTGCTGACGGCGCTGTTTGTGCTGTTCGCCATGGCGGCCTATGACTGGTATCACTACAACGGATGATGGATGCCAGGGTGCCCGCTATCAGAGGCGGACACCGCAGCGGGATGACGAACTATTCAACGTTAATCATCCAATTGACGCCAAACTGGTCGGTCAACATACCAAAACCTTTGGCCCAGAAGGTGGACTGATAAGGCATGGTCACTTGGCCGCCCTGCGACAGTTTTTCAAACAGTTCGCGCCCTTGATCCACGGTACTCGGGTTGAGCGACAGGGCAAATCCCTTGTGTGATGCGTCGGCGCCATCCTGTGGGCAGCCATCCGAGGCCATCAGCGCGGTTTCCCCTATCAGCAGCCGGGCATGCATGATGGACTCCGGATTGACATCTTGAGGGTTGCCCTGTTTGGCTTCCTCGGGCATCTCTTTGTAACGCATCATCATTTCAAGCGTGGCACCCAACTGCTGCACGTAGAAGTTCACTGCCTGCTCACAGTTACCGCTAAAGAATAAATAGGGTTGAATCACCATGACATTGACCTCTGTTATGGCCCGTCTGGGCGTTTAGCGGCCTACGGCGGGCGGAAAACAATAGTTTCTCATTGCGACTATTGCTGTTGGAAACTTACAAGTGTAGTGCGATTTCCGCTGAATGTTTGGCTGCCGATCACGCTGTGGGTATTTTTTGTACACTTGGAAGTATTGACCGAAAAACCGGGATGGTTCATCCCGATTTGGACAGATTATCTGAGCGGTCACAGTTCCTATACTCGTTACAACCTTCACTAACGGAGTCACTGTAATGAGCAAGCAATCTTTGAATGGAAAAGTGGTGTTGATCGCTGGCGGTGCGAAGAACCTGGGTGGCCTGGTGGCGCGCGATCTGGCGGCCAGTGGGGCAGCAGCGATAGTGGTGCATTACAACAGCGACGCAACCCGGGCGGCAGCGGAGGAAACGCTGAAGGCGGTTCACGCGGCGGGCGCCCAGGCGATAGCGGTACAGGGCGATTTGACTCAGCCCGCTAACGTGGCGCAGCTGTTTGAGCAAGCGGTCAAGGCATTCGGCAAAGTGGATATTGCCGTCAATACCGCCGGTCTGGTGATCAAAAAACCGATTGCCGAGGTGACCGAAGCGGATTACGACAGCAGTTTTGACATCAATTCCAAGGCGGCTTTCTTCTTTATCCAGCAGGCAGGCAAGCATTTGGCCGACAACGGTCGGATTGTGTCCATTGTCAGTTCGCTGCTGGCGGCTTATACGCCGTTTTATGCCGTCTATCCGGGTAGCAAGGCACCGGTGGAGCACTTTACTCGTGCCGCGTCCAAAGAGTTTGGCGAGCGGGGCATCAGCGTGAATGCCATCGGCCCTGGCCCGATGGATACGCCGTTCTTCTACGGTCAGGAAAGCAAAGAGGCAGTGGAGTATCACAGCAGTGCCGCTGCGCTGAGCAAGTTCTCAAAAACCGGCCTGACCGACATTGAGGACATCGCGCCGATCGTCAAATTTCTGGTCACCGACGGCTGGTGGATCACCGGGCAGACGCTGTTTGCCAACGGTGGCTATACTACCCGTTAATATCAATTTTGCTGCGGCCGGTGCCGCAGCCTGTTTAACAGGATGCACTGCCGGTGGATAAAATAGGGAGATTGCGGGTCTTTATCCAGGTGGCCGAAGTGGGCAGTTTTATCCGGGCTTCGCAAATCCTGCTGATGCCAAAAACCACGGTTTCGGCCGCGATACAGCAATTGGAACATGAAATGGGCGCCCGCCTGTTTCATCGCACCACTCGCCGGGTACAACTGACCAGCGACGGTGAACTGTTGCTCGAAAAAGCACGCAGCCTGCTGTTTGACGTGCAGGCATTGGAAAGTCTGTTTCACCGGCAAAACGGCCCGATCGGGGGGCGCTTGACGGTTGATGTCCCCAGCCGCATCGCCCGGCGAATGATCGTGCCGGCGCTGCCGGACTTTTTCCAGCAGTACCCTGAAATTCAACTGTTTCTCAGCGCCAGCGACCGTTCAGTCGATTTGATCCAGGAAGGGATCGACTGCGTGGTCCGTGTCGGTAGCCTCAGCGACAGCAGCCTGGTCAGCCAGCCGCTGGGCCGCCTGAGTATGATCAACTGTGCCAGCCCGGATTATTTGCAGCGTTACGGTACGCCGGAGCATCCCGCCCAATTGGCAGAACATTGGGTTGTGGGCTATGCACAGCCGACTTTGGCAGGGGCGGATAGCTGGCAGTGGCAGCAGGATGGACAGCTTTTTGAAAAAACGCTGCGTAGCCGGGTGACGGTGAACAACGTAGAAAACTATATCGGTTGTTGCCTGGTGGGGTTGGGAATGATGCAGATACCGCGTTTTGACGTTCAACACTACCTGGATAACGGCAGCCTGTGCGAGATCTTGCCGCAGGCCCGGCCACCGGCAATGAGCATGGCTTTGCTTTATCCCCATCGTCGTCAGCGTTCGGCGCGTTTAACCGCCTTTGCCGAATGGTTCAGCCAGTTAATCAAGCCGTTTTGCGAAACCTGAGGCCTGGCGGTTAATGAGATTTTTATCCAAGCGCAGTGGCATTTCTTGTTGGCTTTCAGACAATTAATGTTCTGTAAAAACAAGACACAATTAAAATCGCCAAAAAAGTGACAAAGAATGTGTAACATTACATCAGCAGAGCAGCTGAGCCATCCCAGACGGCAGCCAGGGCATAAATTGCGGCCAGTATCAGTATAAATGGCGTGTTGGTCATGATCGGTCTCCGGCGTGAAGCCTCACCTGTCGTTCTTTTTATTATAGCCGGTGCAAATGACAGCGAGATGAATGCGGTTAATTTTTGCACAGGTAAATTCAGACAGACGGAAGTGGGTAAACTGCTGATATTTGACTATAGTCATTGTGTAAAGACGCGCGTTTATCGAGATTTACCCTGTATCGTTCTGCCGTTAAGGGAAGGGGCAGGTGTGAAAGTAGCGAGCAGGCGCCGTCGTGGGTCTGGTGATAGGTTTTCTTAAGGCAAAAAGTAATAGGGAGAGTAAAAATGGGCATCATTTCCTGGATCATTTTTGGGTTAATTGCCGGTATTTTGGCGAAATGGATCATGCCGGGCAAAGACGGCGGCGGCTTTATCATGACCGTTATCCTGGGGGTCATAGGTGCCGTTGTCGGCGGCTATATCAGTACCTTCTTCGGTATGGGTCGTGTCGATGGCTTCAATCTGGGCAGCTTTGTTGTCGCAGTCATCGGTGCCCTGGTGGTGCTTTTTGTCTACAGAAAGATCAGAAACTAATCGGTTACTGATCGACAGGGTCGCTGCGGCGGCCCTTTTTTCGTTAAATCACAAGGGTCGAGCGGCCTGAGCCGACGACTGGAAGGGGATTACCATGGGTCTGTTTGATAGCGTATTGGGTAATATTCTCGGCGGCGCCAACGGTAAAGGCATCGATTACGTCGCCATCATGCAATGGGTTGAGCAACAGGGCGGCCTGCAGGCGATTCTGGACAAGTTCCGTCAGGGGCAATTCGGCGATGTGGTCGGTTCATGGCTGGGCAACGGTGAAAACCAGCAGATTAACGGTGACCATGTGCAGCAGGCACTGGGCAGCGATGCCATCAATCAGCTGGCCGAAAAGCTGGGCGTCGATCCGGCTCAGGCATCCGCCACTATTGCGCAGTTCCTGCCAACGGTTGCTGACGCCGCATCGCCAAATGGCGAAGTGCAGCAGGACAGTAATGAACTGGGCGATATGGTCGGTAAACTGTTCAAATAATATTTATGCCCCCGGCGCCTGGTCGGGGGCATAGTTTAACGTCATGCCTTCAATGTTCCCCAACGCCGTCAGCAAATACTCGACCCAGGCCCGCACCTTGCCGGGAATAAACCGCGCAGCGGGATAAACCGCATGCAGCGCCATCGGCGGATAACGCCAGGCCGGCAAAATGGGCACCAGTGTGCCACTCGCCAATTGCCGACCGATCAACGGTCGCTGTGCGCCGCCAATACCCAGCCCCGACTCAATCGCCGCCAGCAGTGAAAATGTATTGTTAGCACGAAATACCGGACGCAGATCCACCATCTCGGGGCCATGCGGGCCGATTAACGTCAGCGTGTCTGCGTCACTCAGGCCGCTGTAACGGATGTGTGGATGGGTTGCCAGCTCTGCCAGAGTTTGCGGTTCACCCTGTGCTGCCAGGTAAGCCGGCGAGGCCACCAGAATACGTTGTAACTCTCCCAGTCGTCGCGCTACCGTGCCAGGCGAACTCAGTTCGCCAAAGCGGATCGCTACGTCAATGCCTTCACCGATCACATCCGCCCGACGATCGTCCAGCAACAGCTCGATATTCAGCTGCGGATGTTGTTGCTGAAAGGCGATCGCCAGCGGCGTCAGGTGTTGTTGGCCGAAACCTGTTGGTGCATGGATGCGTAATGACCCCTGCAGCCGCAGGTTTTGGCCATGTAGCACTTCTTCCGCTTCATCCACCGCCGCCAGAATCGGTTTGATTTGCCGATAATAGCCCGCGCCGGCATCGGTCAGCGTAACGGCGCGGGTGCTGCGAAACAGCAGTTGTGCGTGCAGCTGTTGCTCCAGGCCGGCGATCTGTTGGCTGACCGCCGGTTGTGTCAGGCCCAGATCGCGAGCGGCGGCCGACAGGCTGCCCAATTCGGCTACCCGAACAAAAGTCTGCATGGCGTTTAGCTTGTCCATCGGCCCTCCATCTATAGATTTTTCTTATAAGTGATAGTCATAAACCCCCTCTACCGCAAGCTTAACTAATCAATCACAGTGAAAGTCTCAATAGATACTGAAGCGGAGACATAACATGCAAAACAAAAAACTGGCGCTGGTAGTCGGCGCTAACGGCGTTATTGGCGGTAAGCTGATTGAAGAGCTGGAACAACAAGGTTGGCAGGTGATTGGCCTGTCGCGGCGCGGAGGCGTTGACCGGTCGCAGGTGCGTTATCTGGCGGTCGATCTGTTGGATGCGCAGGCCACGCGTGATGCCTTGCGTCCGTTGACCCAGGTCAGCCACATTTTCTACGCTGCCTATCAGGATGCGCCGGACTGGGCGGGGCTGGTGGCGCCCAACCTGGCGATGTTAAGCAACGTGGTGGAGGCGTTGGAACCGGTGGCGCACGGGCTGGAGCACATTAGCCTGATGCAAGGCTATAAAGTGTATGGCGCCCATTTGGGGCCGTTCAAAACCCCGGCGCGTGAGAGTGATGCCGGGCACATGCCGCCGGAGTTCAACCTGGAGCAGCAAAGCTATCTTGAACAGCGCCAGCAGGGGAAAAACTGGCACTGGAGCGCCATTCGCCCCAGCGTCGTCGGCGGCTTCTCGCTGGGCAACCCGATGAATCTGGCGCTGACCCTGGCGGTTTATGCCTCGATCAGCAAAGCGCTGGGGCTGCCACTGCGCTTTCCCGGCAAACCTGGGGCTTACCACAGCCTGCTGGAAATGACCGATGCCGGGTTACTGGCGCGGGCTACCTTGTGGGCGGCGACGGAGCCGGCGGCGGCTAATCAGGCATTTAACATCAATAACGGTGACCTGTTCCGCTGGAGCGAGCTGTGGCCGAAAATTGCCGGCTATTTTGAGCTGAAAGTGGCGCCGCCGTTGCCGATGCCGCTGGAGTCGGTGATGGCGGATAAAAGTGAGCTGTGGCAGACGTTGGCGCAACGGCATGATTTGGTCGAGACGGATTACCGTGCGGTGGCGAGTTGGCGTTTTGCCGATTTTGTTTTCTCGTGGGATTACGACATGTTTGCCGATGGCAGTAAGGCACGCCGTTTTGGCTTCCATCAATTTGTCGAAACCGAAGCGATGCTGTTCACGCTGTTTGACGAATTTCGCCGTCGCAAGATAATTCCTTAAGTCGGCTGGCGGGACGGGCGTTTTTTATGGCAATCTTTGGCTGCCGCACGAAGCGGCAGTCAGGAGGCCGTCACCCCGACAGGCCCGGATCAATGATGAGGAATTAACCGTGACAGGGATAACTGCCATACTGACGCTTTTGCTGGCGCTGGTGACTATCGCGCCACTTTCAAAGCATGCAGCCTGGTGGATCCGGGTGTGGGATTTCCCCCGCCTGCAAATACTGGCGCTCTCGCTGCTGGTGTTATTGCTTAACCTGCTGTTTGTACCGCTGTCACCCTGGGTGTGGGGCATGATGGCCGTGAACCTGGCCTGCGTGGCTTATCAGGCCGCGTGGATTTACCCTTATACCCGGCTGAGCAAACCCCAGGTGCTGGATTTTACCGGTTACCAGAAGAAACCGCGTATCCGCATTTTGGTGTCCAACGTGTTAACGCCCAATCGCCAGGCGGAGAAACTGCTGGCGTTGGTGGCGACCGAACGGCCGGACGTGCTGGTGGCGGTAGAAACCGACGCCTGGTGGGAGCAGCAGCTGTCGGTGCTGGAACAGGACTATCCTCACAGCTTGAAATGCCCGCTGGATAACCTGTACGGCATGCATGTCTATTCGCGGCTGAAACTCAGCGATGCGCAAATACAATATCTGGTGGATGAGCAGATCCCATCGATGCACATGATGGTGCATTTACCGCAAGGACCGCAGGTGCGCCTGCACTGTGTGCACCCGATGCCGCCGAGCCCGACCGAGAATGAAGAGTCGGAAGATCGCGATGCCGAACTGGTGATGGTCGGTAAAAGCGCGGCCAAATCGGAGTTACCGGTGATTGTGACCGGCGATCTGAACGATGTGGCCTGGTCGACCACCACCCGGCTGTTCCTGAAAGTCAGCGGCCTGTTGGATCCGCGCCGTGGGCGTGGCATGTTCAGCACTTTCCACGCCGGTTATCCGTTCCTGCGTTGGCCTCTGGACCATGTGTTTCATAGCGATCATTTTGTGCTTGGCTCACTGCGCCGCTTAACCAGCGTCGGCTCGGATCATTTCCCGATCATGGTGGAGCTGGTGTACTCGCCGAAGCAGGGGGCACAGCAGGAAAGCCTGGAGAAAGACAGCGAAGACGAAGCGTTGGCGCAAGAGAAATTAGCCAATACCGATTCTACGCCGGAGGAAGTACACACCCCAGGCAGTTGAAAACGTCCCCCCGCAACCACTACTGCGGGGGGGCGCGTGAGCTAGATAGTCAGCATGATTTTACCGATATGCTGACTGGACTCCATCAGCGCATGGGCTTCGGCGGCCTGATCCAGCGGGAAAGTTTTGAATATCTGCGGTTTTAATGCACCGCGCTCCAGCAGTGGCCACACCTTCTGGTGTAAATCAGCGGCAATTTGCGCTTTATCTTCCACGCTGCGTGCACGCAAGGTCGAGCCGGTATGGGTCAGGCGCTTGATCAGCAGCGGCATCAGGTTCAGTTCCTTCACCACGCCGTTCTGGGTGCCGATTTGCACAATGCGGCCGTCCATCGCCGCCGCCTGATAGTTCTTCGCCACGTAGTCACCGGCAATCAAATCGACAATCACGTCGGCTCCCTTGCCGTTAGTGGCGCGCTGGGTCTGCTCAACAAAATCTTCGCTGCGGTAGTTAATCGCCACATCGGCACCCAATGCCAGACTGGCCTGGCGTTTTTCTTCGGAGCCGACGGTGGTGATCACCTTGGCGCAAAAGGCTTTCGCCAGCAGGGTAGCGACAGTGCCGATACCGGAGGTGCCGCCGTGGATCAACACGGTTTCTCCGGCCTTAAGGCGCCCGCGTTGGAACACGTTAACCCAAACCGTAAAGAAGGTTTCCGGGATCGCCGCCGCTTCAATCAGGCTAAAGCCCTCGGGGACCGGCAGCGCATTGCTTTCATGCACTTTGCAGTATTCTGCGTAGCCGCCGCCGGCAATCAGGGCGCAAACCGCGTCGCCGATGGCGTAATTTTGTACCCCAACACCGGTAGCGACTACGGTACCGGCGATCTCCAGACCAGGAATATCCGATGCACCAGCAGGCGGTGCATATTGGCCGCGGCGTTGCAACACATCAGGGCGGTTAACGCCGGCGGCAGCGACCTTCACCAGAATTTCTCCCTGTTGCAGGGTTGGCAGCGGTCTTTGGCTGCTAATCAGAACCTCTGGTTCGCCAGGCTGGCTGATTTCGATGACTTTCATGGTGCTGGGCAGCGCTGGGTTGGCTGACATGGTGATTCTCCTCAGTTGGCGTTCAGGCGCAGTAACCAGTGTAGGTAACCACCTGCTGTAATTCATGTTTTATATTACAGAAATGCCGAAGGGAGAATGTGGATCATAGGGCGGTCGTAAGGGGAAAGGTGGGGCGCCGCCGCAGGGGCGGCATGGGATCAGTCATTAGGCGGGATGCGGAAACCTTTTAGCGAGACGATAAAATGTTCTTTCCCTTTGGAGATTTTGGCGCCTCGATCACACCACAGGCTGGCGAGCTGGAAAAAGTCGTCGCTGTCGATGTCATAGGCCAGTTCGATTTTTTTTGCCGTGCCGTAGCGGATCAGCTTTTCGGCTTCCTGGTGGTTGGTTGCTCTAATGGTGGTCATAACGAAATCCTTGGTATTAAGCCAGTGCGGATAATCGTCGACCATGATATGGCTGTATTGTGACAATTTTGTGATAAAAAAATGACAGAGTGCGATTCTGTGGCCAGGGGCAGGGTGTTAATGCCCTACCCCTGTACGCTTGCATTAACGATCGTGTGGACGCAGCAGGGTACTTTTCTTCTGTGATTTAAAGTGCTTATACAGTGCGAATCCTGCGATGCCGGCTAATACGGCCAGCAAAGATAAATATTCAGTCGCCATCTGACAACCCTCCGATAAAGCATGGCTAAGGAGTGGCTATTTGTGACAGCTATCACGTTACGCAGCAATGAGAGCATTCTGTAAGTCGGCAGGTGGTTGATATTTAGACATAAAAAAAGCGCCTATAGGGAGGCGCATAAAATATTGCAACACAGCTTGTTGTGTTCAGCACCAGGAGGAGTGGTGAACAGAGTGTCATTGTATGAACACTGTGCTGCGGCCGATATAGGGATAACTCTTAAAGCCGAGTTACCACTGATAACCCATGCTCACATTGTAATCAGATGCCTGATCGGTGGAGTAGGGATCCGACTGGCGGCGGCGATCGGTTTTTTTCACCGGGCCGAGATTAGGGCCGTAATTAAGCGACGAAGACGACTTGGCGCGCGGGCGACTGCAGCCGGGATGTTCACATTCCATATCAACGCGAAAACCGGTTTTATCTTCTGTTTCCGACCATACCACCGGTGGCTTGGTTTTTTTTTCTGGGCCAAGGGCAGTTTGCGGTGCGGGCACCGGCTTGATGCTGGGGTCCGGTGCGGTGTAGGACAGGTCCAGCGCCTGGGCGGGGGCGCTCAGTATCAACAGAGCGGTGCAGCAGGACGCTGCCAGCGTATGCCATCTCAGCATGGTCAATCTCCCTTTATAGTTACGCAGCGCAACTATAAAACAGTCAGACGAGAATTACTATCATTTGTAGCCGGTAATTAATAACAATGTGAAGCATTGGCGGCGCCCTTGTTCGGGTCTACTCTATGAATAACTTCCCTTATAAGACATCGGGCTATGACCAATGACACTGCGGCGTTGAGCTTACGCCAACGCAGTTACCGACTGTTGTTCGACAATCACTCCCGTAGCGGCCGCAGGATGGAGGCTTTTTGGGTCATTACCGCCTTGCTCAGCGTGGTATTGCTGTTCCTTGAGCCAGGCGGCAGCGCATTGTTCTCGCCTGGTCGCGAGGCTGTTTATCTTTTCCTCTGGGCCGAGGTGATTTTTACCGTCATTTTCACGCTTGAATACGTGCTACGGCTGTGGTGTACGCCTGCCGATCAGCATTACGCCTTGAGCTTTTTCGGTGTGATTGATTTGCTGACGGTGTTGCCGCTGTACATCATCTGGCTGTATCCGCATATGACGGTGGAATTCGTGATGCTGCTGCGCGTGGTGCGGGTATTGCGGGTGCTACGGGTGCTGAAACTGCTGCGTTACATGAGTGAGATGGGCATGATCTGGCGCAGCATCAAGCTGGCACGCCACAAGTTGGCGATGTTTTTTGGTTTTGTCGCCGTGGTGCTGTGCGTTTTTGGCGGTTTGATGTATGCGATTGAGGGCGGTAATGGCGGCTTTACCAGCCTGGCGGCCTCCGTCTATTGGGCGGTAGTGACGCTGACCACCGTGGGATACGGTGATATCGTTCCCCATACGCCGGTGGGGCGCTTGCTGACCTCGGTGCTTATCCTGCTGGGCTATTCAATCATCGCGGTGCCGACCGGCATTCTGACGGCCTATATGTCGCAGGAGCTGCAGCGTAACCGTGAAAGGCGTAATTGTGAGCAATGTCAAAGAGGTGGCCATGAGACAGAGGCCATATTTTGTAAATATTGTGGCAGTGCCTTACCCCCGCTAGCCGGGAAACACAGTCACAAATGACGAAGAATTAAGCGAATCGGGTGAAATCCTGTGCGTTTAGCCTCGTTTCTAATGAGGGGCTTATAAAAAGAGTTGCTATTAAAGTCCCATCGTGAGTTAATGCTTCTCGGCCTGTGGTACAGACCTATTTATGCACGACATTTTGAGTAAAGTAGTTCAAATTTAAAGCGTTATCCTAGATAGCTCTTCACTGACGAATTTCCTTTCTAGTGCCTCCATAAGTAACTGATGACCGGCTATTTCTTGCCCATGGTGGCGTAAATTTAATATTGTAGGAATTAAACATGTCTAACATGATCAAAGGTCAAGTGAAGTGGTTCAACGAGTCTAAAGGTTTCGGTTTCATCACTCCAGCAGACGGCAGCAAAGATGTGTTCGTACACTTCTCTGCTATCCAGGATCAAGGCTTCAAGACCCTGGCTGAAGGCCAGAACGTACAGTTCTCTATCGAGAACGGTGCTAAAGGTCCGTCAGCGGCTAACGTTACCGCTATCTAATCGGCCTCTCGCTGATTAATAAAAACCCGCCAAGGCGGGTTTTTTTGTGCCTGTTATTCGGCGCAGGCAAAAAAAAAGCCCGCAAGTCTGCGGGCAAAAGTTCCTTGTTACTTCTTCATTTGCAGGTACTTCTCTGGGGGGAAGCACCAGAGAACAGACTACCCGTTGCGCGCTTAAGATTCTGCGGACAAAACGTTAAGAAAGTGAAAATGCCACAGCCCGGATGGGCTGCTACGCTTGTAGAAAGGCGCTGCGCTGGTGAGCTGCGGATTTACTGCCAGAGTAGGGTATTTTTCTCACCACATTTTGTAATACACTGACATCAATGATAAATGATGGGGTAGGGCATGAAAGCTAACGATCTGGTAACGGTAAAAACTGATGGTGAGCAACGGCGTGAGGGCGTGATTCTGGCGGTAGAAGAGTTTAACGAAGGGGTCATGTATCTGGTCTCTTTGCCTGACTATCCTGCCGGTGTCTGGTTCTTTAACGAGATAGACAGCCGTGACGGCACCTTTGTTGAACTGCGACAGGCCGCTTCTCAGGCTCCAGACTCCAAATAGCCCAATTTGTTAATTTAATTTGCAAGATTTACGGTGGGTGATTATTTCACGGCGCTAGGAATAATCTGTTTTTTGCTGCGGGAATACCCGCCGCGGCCGAGATTTTCGTCGCGAGCAGGTATTTAGGTTATTTAAATGCGTGGTTTCCAGCACCCTGTGCTGAACAACATTTAAAACCAACGTTTGGCAGAGTACACAACAAAGCTTTTAACCTAGCGGCTATTGACAAATATCCCGCTGGTTAGCGTGTCGGTCAAACGAACAACATGGTAAATAATCTGTTTGTTGTGCGTTTTAATTTTTCTTTTGATATTTCCCTTGTGGGAAGAGACAGTTTTGGCTTTAATTTGCATCTGGTCGGATATCTGGATGGTACCCTGACCCGACATCCACATGCGCAGCATGTTTGATTCAGTTTGGCTGAGCGTAACCGGTGTCTGATCAAATGAAGTTTTTTCAGTGCGAGGCGTTTTTCTTTCCAGATAGTGACTAAGTAGTTGATTCATAGTCTCTGGTTTGATCGATTTTGACGAGATGATGACATTTTTACGAACATATAAATAATCGTCAAAATGTACGTTGGTGATGGCCATAAAGATGAAGAATAAGGTGTCAGGGTGCAGTGAAATCACCCCTTTTATACGTTCCGTCGCGTTCGCTTCGTGTATAAAACAGTCTTCGTTAATAAACACCAGGCTAGGCTTCAACTTGCTGCATTTTTCATGCAGATCGTCGATATCACCAATAGCATTAATCTGGCGTTTTTTTACTCCGTGCGTTGTCAGATAGTCTGTCAAACCCAATCTGGTATAGCTACATGAATCCATAATGATCGTTGGCATATCTCACCCCCACTTAAATCCGTTTTACCGCGGTAACAAAAAGAAAAAGCCTGAAGCCTAAAAGGCAAAAAAGAACAAAAAGAGTCACATCTAGGAATGTTCTATCAATAAATACGGTAGTACTCAACGATATTTTCTTTCTAAACTAATTAACATCATGAACCTATAAGTTTAGCTTAAGTCAGAATAATCTGCTGGCACAAGGATTGCGGGGCAACAACGCCAACTGGTGCTTGAGCCGCGTGCTCGCTGGTATTTTTATCATTGAATCTGCCCATCATGTCACGAAACGAAATTTTAGATTGCTAGGAAAAATCTTAAAAAAAATTCATGTGTTGTTTTTTTAACATTTCTTAGCCTATTTATTCATCAGCGCTAATGCTGCAAGGTTTTAATGATTTTATTTTTAATAATATTATCATAAAGTTATATTGTTTTTGTTGTTTTTTGATAATGATAATTCTTCCATTCCTTATCACTTGCGATAACCAATAGTCACACAGAGTTAACATTGGTTGGTCTTTTTGTTACGGAAATTGGCGTTATAACAAAGGGTTGATGTGATTATTCGTGCTGTTATGACAAATGTGATAAATGTCAGCGAGTGATTAATTGGTTTTACTGAAGTATTTGGGCAGTACCCAAGGACACCAATATCCATTGCCCGGCTGCGGGGTTACTGCTGCCGTAGAATAATCACCGGCAGCAATCAATAGTGTGGCGTTACCTTGACCTGCCCAATCAGCCAGGCTCTGCCAGACAGTGACGCATCGATTTCAACGCCAGATGGATATCGCTTTCCTCGGTCATCCAATTAACCAATGCGGCACGGATCCCCGGTTGTCCGTTATAACGGGTGGGGGTACAGCGCACTACGCCGTGCCGATCGAGACGGGCTATAAAGCGATCGCGTGCCGCAGTAGCGTCACCTTCGACATTTTTGAGTGCAAAGCACACTACGTTCAGATTGACGGGTGCCAGCAGGTGGAAACCCGCGCTGGCCATCAGTTCGGCACCCAGCAACTGTGCCAGTCGCACGTTGCGCTCAACCATATCTTGCATACCGCCGCGACCATAAGCTTTCAGCGCCATCCACAACGGCAGGGCGCGAAAACGCCGTGAGTTTTCTGGCGTCAGGTGCAAATAGTTGTCTGGCCGCAGCGTCGGCGCTTCCAGATAAGCCGAATGGTTCTGGAAGACCTCCATTTGTAATGCCAGATGACGGCTGAATTGGATCGCGCTGTCGTAGGGCACGTTCAACCATTTATGCGCATCGACGGTAATCGAGTCAGCCTGCTCCCAACCGGCTAACCGTGGCGCATAGTGCGGTGAACAGGCCGCCACGCCACCAAAGGCCGCATCAACGTGTAACCAGAACGGGTAACGCTCGCGCAGCGCCAGCAGTTGCTGCAGGTCGTCGAAGACCACGGTATTCACCGTTCCAGCGCTGGCCAGCACCAGGGTCGGTACATCGACGCTGGCGGCCAGATGCCGTTCCAGCGCGGCCAGGTCGATAGCTTCGGAGTTTGGCAGGCTGTCGATAATTTTCAATGCGTCGCGACCGATGCCTAGCATGCTGAGTGCTTTTATGCTGCTGGAGTGCGCATTCGCCGATAGCACCTGTATGGGCCCCAACGCTGTCAGCCCCTGTTCCGCGACATTGATGCCGCGCTGCTGCCCCAGCCACTGGCGGCCGATAGCCATGCCGACAAAGTTGGCCATGGTTGCCCCACTAACAAAACTGCCGTTGAATGCCTCTGGCAGGCCCAACAAGTCTTTTAGCTGCACAATGGTCGCCAGTTCAATTGCCGCGGCCACGGTATCGTGGCTCAGCTGACTGTTTTGGTCGATAGCACTAACCAGCCAGTCTGCGGCCAATGCGGCAGGGGTCGAGCCGCCGGTAACAAAGCCAAAATAACGCGGTCCGGCGCTGGCAGAAAGACCCTCGGCATAACGTAACCAGAAATCGTCCAGTGCCGCCAGTGCGCCATCGCCGCCGTTTGCCAGTAAATTGTCCCCCGGCTGTAGCTGTTGAGCCGCCAGAGGAGGGCAAACCGGGCGTTGTTGCAAACCCGTCAGGAAGCCTTTGGCCAACTGCCGGGTGCGGTCGAGTATCTGTGGAAATTGCTCAAGGTCCTGCTGTAAACGTGGGTGCATCACTGACTCCAGATGTAAAGGGCATGAGTGACAGCCTAGAACATTTGCTTTGTGGCGAAAATCGATGAAAAATGGCCTTTTTGGATAGTCTGGATAACCAATGTTAAATGACTCGATTCCACTGCACATTCTGCCGACCTTTGTGATTGCCGCCCGGTTAGAGAATTTGCGCGCTACCGCCCTGCAAGTTCATCTTACCCATGGTGCCGTCAGTCAGCAGATCCAACAGCTCGAACGGGCCATCGGCTGCCCGCTGTTTGAACGGCAGGGGCGCGGGCTGCGCCTGAATAGCGCCGGGCGTGAGCTGTTGGCCGTTGCCGAACCGGCGCTGCAGGCATTGCAGCAGGGCGTCGGTCGGGTCAGGAGGATTGCGCAAAGTCAGGCGTTGCGTATCAGCGTGCTGCCTTCTTTCGCGCATTACTGGTTAATGCCGCGTCTGCCATCTTTTCATGCGGCCTGTGCCGACATTGCACTGGATATCGATGCCTCGCTGGCGGTACAGGATCTGGTGCGTAAAGGGTTTGATGCAGCCATTCGCCTCGGCAATGGCCAATGGCCCGATATGCAGACACAGTGGATAGCCTCCGGAGAGGTGGTGCCGGTGGCTACCCCGGCGCTGGCCGAACAGTGGCAGGCAGCCTTTGACCGTGGCGCGTTAGGCATACCGCTGTTGGAACACGACGTTACGCCGTGGCGTAGCTGGTTCACTGCTCAGCAGCAGAAGGAGTCCGGCCGCCCCTTGGCGTTATTCAATGATGCGGGATTGTTGATCCGCGCGGCTGAGCAAGGGTTTGGCATCGCGCTGGTGAAAAAGCTGTTGGTGAATGATGCGCTGGCAGAGGGGCGGTTGACCGCACTGGCACCGGCACGGCATCTTGATCAGATAGACTTTTATCTGGTTTGGCCGCAGGCCGCCGGATTGACACCGGCGGTCGAAGCATTATTGCACTGGTTGCAGCGGCAATTGGCCTGAGTTTAGCGGCGTAGCCATTGCGGCTGTGAACTGCCAAGGGTTGTCGCGGGCAATGCCCAGAGCAGTGCCGTGCCATTCCACTGTAACGGCGCGATAAGGCGTTGCGCCGCTCCCCAATGGGTCAGCTCGGTTTCCGGGTTTTCATCCGCCGCGGTGGCTGCAGCCAGCGGCGTTAACGGATGTTGTTGCGGGTAAGGATTATCAAACAGCAGTTGTGCCGTTCGCGCCAGGGATAATCGGGCGCTGTAGCCGGTACCCTGTCGCAGGCGTTGACGCATGCCGTGCAGCACCGCCGTCGCCATCAGGTAGCCGGTTGCGTGATCCAGAGCCTGTACCGGCAGGGGGACGGGTATGGCGGCGTTTTTCCATTGCATACCGGACTCTGCCAGCCCGCAGCTCATTTGCACCAGGCTGTCGAAACCGCGCCGTCCTCGCCACGGGCCACTCCAGCCATAGGCGTTGAGACAAACGTCGATCAATCCCGGCGATAATGTACGGCGTTGTTCTGCACCATAACCCAGTTTTTCCAGCGCCCCGGCGCGATAGCCATGAACCAGAACGTCGGCGTTTTTCAGTAAATGTTCGAAGGTGTGGCGATCGTGGGGGTTTGTCAGATTCAGCCGTGCGCAGCGCTTACCAAGGATCACTTCATGTTCGACGCCGGGCTCATCCCAGCCGTAGGGATCGATGCGTAATACGTCGGCCCCCAACCCTGCCAGAAAACGGGTGGCTACCGGCCCGGCGATAATTCGCGTCAAGTCCAGCACCCGCACGCCGTGCAGTGGTCTGGCGGCAGGTAACGCCCAACCGGGGGGCGGAGCTTCCGCTTGTTGTTGCTGATGGCAAAGCGGCTCCAGCGCAACGCTCTTGCCCTGAATATGTTGCCGCCACGCCTCGACCGAGCGCATTTCAGCCGCGCAGCCGCCGGCCTCGATCACTGCCAGCTCCAGTTCACTTTTTTTCCACGTCAGCACCTTTTGCGCCAGTACGTTTTTATCCTGATGCGGGCCCAGCACTTGTTCTACGGCTTTGCGGTGATGGGGGGCATTGGTATGCAGGCGGATCCAACCATCTCTGGTGGCGTAGTCTCCCGCCAGCGCGTCCCAGGCGGCCGGCAATGACCAGCCCAGTGGGCGTAAGGTCCAGCCGAACCACAGCGATGCCAGGCGGCGATCGACAAACACCTGCGGTTCACCGCCCTGATTTTGTTGTAGCAGTTGGCAGCAGGCCAGCCCGGCGGCCCCCAGGCTGGCGGTTGCCAGCTCGCTGACCGGGAATGCGCTGTTCAAACTGCCTTCACCACCGACCGTCAGTGGGATTGCTGGCGCGTTGTCGCTGTGGCCGAAACTTTGCCCGATTTCTGCGAGCAGTGTTTGAGTAAGGGTATCCATCATCAACTCCAGGTTGCCGGTCGGGGGGACTGTGCCTAGCCTAGTTCACCCCGACCGGAGTTGCTATGGCGTGATGTTCAGGATGCGACCGTCCGCCAGTTTGGCGCGCAGGGTATGGGCGGCAATGCCGTCGAACGCTTGTTGGCCAAAGTTGGCCGTCAGGGTTGAACCGTCGCTGAAGGTGGTTTGCTGCACCCAACCGGCTTGATCAAGCCATTGGAAGTCGGTCAGTGCCTTATCCCACAGCACCAGATGCAGCGGACGGAAGGCCGCATCTGCCTGTTTGATTTGCGGCAGGCGCGTTTGCAAGGTTGCGCGGCTGAGATGGAACATCGGCGCGGTGTTGTACAACATGCTCAGCAGGCTGCGGGTGGTTTTGACATCGCTAAACTTCAGGTTGTCGTAATTCCAGTGGTGGCTGCTGATCACCGCATCGTGAAAGACCGCCTGATACATCGGCAGGCGATAGCGCGGATCAAATTCCACCGTGCGATAAGGCTCTTTTACCTTGGCCGGGCTGAAGAAGAAGGCCGGCTGGGCATTGGGCCACCAGGCACCCAGGTAATAAGGCGAGGACTTGTCCTGATTCATCTGTTTGTCCCCCCAGCCAAATCCCCAGGTTTCCATGCCGTGGGCAAACATAATGTGGCGTGCGGTCACCGCGTTGCCATCTTCGGAGCCGAGGGGCAGCTTAAGGGTATTGCTGAACCAGGCCAGCCGCGCATTGCGGGCCTGCGCCATTTGTGCTGCACCGGTCGGGTGATCGGGCTGATAGTCGTCGGAAACCATCCCGGTACCGTCAACGTCCAAAAACAGGCTGTTTAGCCCGGCCAATTGCACCAGTTCACGCATGCGCTGCTGAGAGTAAGGCAGTACGCAGCCCGGATTCAGGTAGTAGCCCTGCTTGCCGAAACCGGGTTTTTTACTGCCGTCGGCCCGGACTATGGCGCACTTTTCACGTAGCGCCGTCGGCAGTTGGGCAGTTAGCCAACTGTCATTGATTCCGCGAGGGATCGCGGTGTCGTAAGAGTCATAACTGGCAATCAGGTAACCCGATTTTTTAGCACTTTCTACCGCCTGCGGATGCAGGAATTCGGCGGTCCAGTTATCGGTACCCAGCCACAAACGGGGCAGGCCGGCCTGGTGCAGCGCCTCGACCAGCGGTTTCGCCAGCCCCTGGCCCCAGCTCTCCGCCAGCCCCTGGCCCCAGCTCTCCGCCGGTGCCAGGTAGGCTCCAAGCTGTCGTTGTGCCCATTCCCGGATGTCAACGGCTTGCTGGCGCTGTGCCTGCAGGAAACCGGCATCATCCGGTGTCGCCTTGAGCGGCGTCAGCGCTACCAATGCCTGATTAACCGCGTCAGCGAGTGCTTGTTGCTGCCAGGCTTCTGGCGTTTTTCCTGCCAATTTTTGCACGGTTTTCTGGCTATCGGCGTCCATTTTTTGCCACAGCGTTTTGCCGGTTGTCGATGTCAGCCAGGCAAGCAGACCCGGCCAATTCTTCACGTCGGCCGGTGCCAACAGCTTGTCGCCCCACAGATAAATATGGGTGGCACCTATCAGTTTCTCACCTTCCGGCGCGATACGGATTTTATCGCGCAGGCTGCTGAACTGCCCGTTTTGCTGTAGATACTCGCGGTAACGGCGAGCACCGGACAGTGGGTTATCCCCCACATGCAGTAATACCTCGAAGGCCTGCTGTTGATTAAAACGGTTGAACTGGTGGCTGCTGCGCATGGTGAGCCGGTTTTTGGCACTGCTGAAGCTGACCTGATTACTGAACGGGGTAAGCAGTAACCAGCTATACACCTTGCCTTGCTGTTGTTGGCTCCACAGCGGCAGCTTCAGATCCCAGTTGGTATCCAGCGGCGTCATCTCTTTTATCAGGTAGCGCTGCCAGACGGCATTATCCAACGGGATACGGCTGCCTTCGCCAATCGGTAACAGCAGAGTGGTGGTCTGTGACGGCAGGCTGAACCAATCCAGCGTTTGCGCCCGGCTGCTGCTGAAGCTCAGGCGCAAATCGCTGCCTTCCAGCCTGGCGGTTAGCTGCATGGCGCTGTTGGGCCATTGCCAACTGGCCTGGGCAGGCGTGCTTTGCAGGTCGGCTACGGGTTGACGGGTTTGCGCCTGGTTGACCTGAATCTTGCCTGCGGTGATCTGCAGCGTGGCCGGATCGATTTCATATCGGGCTTCACCCTGTTGCAAGAGCAGGGCCTGGGCGGGGAAGCCGGCAAGCAGGGCGAGGCTGATAGAGAGGCGAAGCATGTTCATCGAATAGTTGTCCTTGCTGATGATTGTCCTGCTGAACTTTCAGTTTATCGGGAATTAACGGGCTGCCCAACGGCAATTATCTATAATCGTGTGATGAGTCAAATAGACGAATTCATTGAGTTTAGTTTTTGTTTAATAATTTGGCCTTTACATCATCACCCCGCGTCACTATACTCAGCCAAAATTTCAGTGAGGAAACACAATTGGACAGTTTTAGTTGCGGTGATATAAACAAGGCAAGCTGACCGATCCTCTTCTGATTTGTTGCTTGCCGAAAACGGCGGGCAGCACCCCTCTCAAGTTATTCCGAGCTGTGCAAACCCGAATCTTATTGTTGTCCCTGTTGCCCAATGGCAGCGGGTGAATTGATTTGGACGCTATTATGGCCACTTTCAGCCACAGCCTTTTCCCTCCAGGCATTAACACGCTCAACCGCTGATTTATTATCGGCGCGATTTCGCGTGTGCTAAAAAGCACATGATTTTATCTCCTGCAGTTATTTAAGGGGAAAGTCATGGCTATGACTCCTTTTGTTTTAAATTTATTACTGGCGATGAGCCTGGGCGCGGTTATTGGCGCTGAACGGCAGTGGCGCCAGCGTATGGCCGGCCTGCGCACCAATGCATTGGTGGCAACCGGGGCCGCGGTCTTTATTCTCAGCTCCATGTCTACCGATCCTTCCAGCGCCGGGCGAGTCGCCGCGCAAATTGTTTCCGGCATCGGCTTTTTGGGGGCCGGGGTGATCATGCGTGAAGGTCTGAACATCCGCGGGCTGAATACCGCCGCCACGCTGTGGTGTTCTGCGGCGATTGGCGTGCTATGTGGCCTTGGCCAGTATTGGAATGCGGTATTGGCGACGCTGGTGATCCTGTGTGCGAATATCCTGCTGCGCGAAGCGGCACAGCGCATCAACCTGCAACCCCAGCAGCAGGCGACCGATCTGGAAGTGTGTTATCGCATTCAGGTCACCTGCGGCGAGCAGGATGAAATACTGGTACGTACCCTGATATTGCAGGCGCTCAATGGCGTGGCATTAAGATTGCAATCCTTACGCAGTGCAGATATTTCCATTCCTGGTCAACTTGAAGTTTGTGCGGAAATAACGGCGAATCCTTCGGTGCAAAAAGAAATTGAGGGCATTGTCTGCCGTGTCAGTTTGGAAAAAAGTGTGAGTGCCGTGCGCTGGCGCATTGCTTCTGAATTACCCGTTTAGTTATTGATTAATATTCACTGTATTCAGTGATAAGGAGGCGTCATGGACGGTGACCCCGAAAGTTTGATTATTCAGCGTTTTTGGCGTGGAAATAAACCGCGTTAATTACGTCAATTAAATAAATTCCACTCTGTGTTTATTCACCCATTAATCGGGCGGGGTAACCCTGTGCGCAGAGTAAAATAAGAGAATTGCGTTATGACCTATATTAATGAAAACGTACGCCGTCGTGATAAAAAAACGACGCCTTACGCCATCGCCCAAGAGGCGAAAAACAGCGTTGATCAGACGCTGGCCAATTTAAAATGTAATCGCAATGGCTTGACCCAGGACGATGCGGTCGAACGCCTGGAGCAGTATGGCGTTAATCAGGTGGCTCATGAGAAGGCGCCCCATGCGCTGGTTCAGTTATTCGCCGCGTTTAACAACCCGTTTATCTATGTGCTGATGGTGCTGGCCGCGATCAGTTTCTTTACCGATTACTGGCTGCCGGCCCGGCGCGGTGAAGAAACCGATCTTACCGGCGTGATCATCATACTGGTGATGGTTTCACTCAGCGGGTTACTGCGTTTTTGGCAGGAGTACCGCACCAACAAGGCGGCGGAGACCCTAAAGTCGATGGTGCGTACTACCGCTACGGTACTGCGCCGCAGCAGTTACAGCGCACAGGCGTTAACGCTGGAAATACCGATCCGCGAACTGGTGCCGGGCGATATTATTAAGCTCTCTGCCGGCGATATGATACCGGCGGACGTGCGTCTGCTGGCCTCACGCGATCTGTTTATCAGCCAGGCGATCCTGACTGGGGAAGCGATCCCGATCGAGAAATACGACGCGATGGGCAACGTCAGTCAAAAATCGAGCGAGGATGAAGTTTCCAGTGAACATGCGCTGCTTGAACTGTCGAACATCTGCCTGATGGGCACCAACGTTGCCAGCGGTACCGCCACGGCGGTGGTAGTCGCGACCGGCGGGCGCACCTATTTTGGTTCCCTGGCAAAGTCGATAGTCGGTTCCCGTTCACAAACCGCGTTTGATCGCGGGGTGAACAGCGTCAGTTGGCTGCTGATCCGCTTTATGTTGGTGATGGTGCCGATCGTGTTGTTGATTAATGGCTTCACCAAAGGCGACTGGAGTGAAGCGGCGCTGTTTGCTTTGGCCGTGGCGGTCGGGCTGACGCCAGAGATGCTGCCGATGATCGTCAGTTCCAATCTGGCGAAGGGCGCCATTGCCATGTCACGGCGCAAAGTGGTGGTCAAACGTTTGAATGCCATCCAGAACTTTGGCGCGATGGACGTACTGTGCACCGATAAAACCGGCACCCTGACCCAGGATCGCATCATCCTCGAACACCACCTGGACGTCAGTGGCGTCAGAGACAATGAAGTGTTGCATCTGGCCTGGCTGAACAGCTTCCACCAGAGCGGAATGAAAAACCTGATGGATCAGGCGGTGATCCGCTTTGGGCGTGGCAAACCGGGCATTGAAGCACTGGGGCGTTTCAGCAAGGTTGACGAGTTGCCGTTCGATTTTGTGCGCCGTCGCCTGTCGATCGTAGTGGCGGATGAAAACCAGCAACAACGGTTGATCTGTAAAGGGGCCGTGGAGGAAATGCTGGAAATCGCTACCCATGTACGTGAAGGGCAGCAGATTTTACCGCTGGATCCGGCGCGTCGTGAGGCACTGCAGGCGCTGGCCGCCCAGTATAACGAGGATGGGTTCCGCGTGCTGGTGCTGGCAACCCGAGAGCTGGGGGAACAGAAAAATGCCTTGCCGCTGAGCGTGACCGATGAACGCGATATGGTGATCCAGGGTGTCCTGACCTTCCTCGACCCACCGAAAGAGAGTGCGCAAGAAGCGATTGCCGCACTGCAGGAAAACGGCGTGGCGGTGAAAGTGTTAACCGGCGATAACCCGGTGATCACCTGCAAGATTTGCCGCGATGTGGGGCTGGAGCCTGGCGAACCGCTTTCCGGGCCGCAAATTGCCGAGATGGACGATGCCACATTGGCGCGCGAAGTGGAGCAGCGCACCGTCTTTACCAAACTGACGCCGCTGCAAAAGTCGCGGGTGTTGAAAATGTTGCAGGCGAATGGGCATACCGTCGGTTTCCTCGGTGATGGCATTAATGATGCCCCGGCGCTGCGCGATGCGGATGTAGGTATTTCGGTGGACACCGGTACGGATATTGCCAAGGAGTCGGCGGATATCATTTTGCTGGAAAAAAACCTGATGGTGCTGGAAGAGGGGGTGATCAAGGGGCGCGAGACCTTCGGCAATATCATCAAGTACCTGAACATGACCGCCAGCTCCAACTTCGGCAACGTGTTCTCCGTGCTGGTGGCCAGCGCATTTATTCCGTTTTTGCCGATGCTGGCGATCCACCTGCTGATCCAGAACCTGATGTACGATATTTCTCAGCTGTCGCTGCCGTGGGACAAGATGGACAAAGAGTTCCTGCGTAAACCGCGCAAGTGGGATGCGAAAAACATTGGCCGCTTTATGCTGTGGATTGGGCCGACCTCGTCGATCTTCGATATCACCACCTATGCATTGATGTGGTTTGTCTTCGCGGCCAACAGCGTGGAGCATCAGGCCCTGTTCCAGTCCGGGTGGTTTATTGAGGGGTTACTGTCGCAAACGCTGGTGGTACATATGCTGCGTACCCAGAAAATTCCGTTTATTCAGAGCACCGCTGCATTGCCGGTTCTGCTGACCACGATTTTGGTGATGGCGTTGGGGATTTATCTGCCGTTCTCACCGCTTGGCGCGCTGGTTGGGCTGCAGCCATTGCCTTGGGAATACTTCCCGTGGCTGGCCGGTACCTTGATCAGCTACTGCGTAGTCGCGCAGCTGATGAAGCGGTTCTATATCCGCCGCTTTGGTGAGTGGTTGTAATTATTGCGGGCGCAGTCTACTGCGCCCCTACAGCAGTTTCTTCACCAGCAGACCCAGCATGATGGTCAGCGTAAAGGAAAACAGCGTACCGAGCAGTACATACTCGGTACGCATTTTGTCATCACTCTGGCGTAAATCACCAAAGCGGAAAATTGATTTGGCCGCCAGCAAAAAACCGACCGCCGGGATCTGCCCTATCAGCACAAAGGTCAGGATCAACGTCCTTTCCAGATAACCGATTTGTTTGCCTGCGCGTAACAGTGAATCGTTATCCGCTTTGGCTGACGGCGGCATCTGTGGCGTCCAGCGCGCCAGTAATTGCCCCATCAGAATGCCCATCGGCATATAAATCAATAAATAAGCCAGCAGCACCAGCCCGGATTGCCAGCGCGCTGCGGCGCTAGCCAGCACGCTAATCAGGTCGAGGGCATTCGGCGTCAGCAACAGCCACAGCAAAACAATCACCGTCAGGTGCAGGCCCTGATCGAGCAGAAAACCGCGTGCCTGGCTGAGGCGGGTTAACAGGGTGACTTTCAGCAGGTCGGTCAGCCAGTGACTGATGGCAATAACCAACAGGGCGAACAGCACTTGAGCAGAAGAGATCCCGCCATGCAACAGAGCAAAACCGGCCACGACCCAGGCGGCCAGCACGCCGTGCAGCAGGGCATGCAGCAGCAGGAAGCGAGAGCCTGCCCGATGACGTATTTTATCCTCAACCCAACTACGCGGTTGCAGTGGGAAGTCGGCAAGCAAGTGGGCTATCAGCAACCAGATCAGCAGGGGCAGGTAGCTTAAATCCATATTCAGGTGATCCTGTTAATCGCGTGAATAAATCGCATGATTTCCTCGTAGGCCGCGCGTTTGAGCGTTGCGGAGACCGTAGAGGCGGCCTTTTGCAGTTTCTCTGCCACTTCCTGGTTGGAGGTGGCGAAGATACGCGCCTGGACTATCCGCGCTTCGGTCTGCGAAAGGCGGCTAACCACATGATCTAACATTGGCAACAGATCGCTGACAATGGCATTGGTCTGATCGTTATCATTTTTCAGAGCCAGTCGGCAATTTTTCATCATGCCGTCCAGCGCCTGACCCGAATTCACAAAGGCGCTGCCATAACCGGCGCTCTGAGCTTGCTTTGTCCCCAAACCGACAGCGATGCGGGCATCCCAGCGTTGAGCGTCCATGGCTTTGAGCGCGATGCGGATATACACCGCCAGCAGTAAACCAGACTGCGGTTCGCTCACTGCCTGAAAGGCATCGCCACGGAAAATCTCGAACTGCTCAATAAGCTTAGCCTGTTGCAGTTGGCTAAGCAGGGCATTTAAGCCGCTAAGGTAGTGAGTGGTGTCTGACTGGCGGGAATTGACCAGATCGCCGGTGATCACGCTGACTTGGGCTGGCATGTTTTTTCTGCTCTGAAGCGGAGAGTTACCGATAAATTTCGCATCTAAATACGAATATGTCAATAATTCGCATCTGGATACGAATTCTTCAGTTATTCGTCTCTCAATGCGAAAAAACGAAGTCCAATGTGGGTTGGTCTGAGTTGTTCAGCCGGGAATACGCGGGCCAGAAGGCTCGCCACCGGCGAAGCGGGGGGGGCGGTTATGAGTGGGTTTTCAGAAGCTTTGTACCAACACTTCGCGCGGCTGTTCGCTGCCGTGCTTCAACAGATAGTCGAATGATTTCTCGCTGCTTTTCAGTTGCTGCAGAAACTCCTGCGGGGACAGATCGTGTTTTTTGCCGCTCATATAAGCCAGCGCCAGTTCTTTTGCCTGATAACGTGAGAAGTTGTACATAGTGGTTAGTCCTCGAAACGGTGGATTTCAGTGCTAACGATTGTAACCAAAGAGCACATAATGAACAGACGCTTTGGCGTATGGATTCGATAGCTAAAACTTAACCTGCCGTTTCGGCATACTTATCACCGTATCAAATCTTCTCAGACAGGAACTCGATAACGCTGCGGTTGAAGAGATCCGGGCAGGCAATATTGGAGATATGCGAAGCCGGCAAGCGTTGCAGTTCGGCATGGGGGGCGTTGGCAACCAGGAATTCGGCGTCCGCCACCGTAGTCACCGGATCCAGTTCCCCGGCAATCACCCTCATTGGCCGCGTCATGGAAACGACCTCCGTGCGGAGATCCGCCAGCGCCAGTGCATCGCAGCAGGCGGCATAACCTTCTGCATTACCGGCCGCCAGCCCGGCGACCAGTGGGGCAACCCGTTCAGGATGCTGCTGTAAAAAAGCTTCGCTGAACCAGCGAGCGGGAGAGGCCGCGGCGATCGGCGCCAGCCCGGAGTGGCGAACCTGCTGGGCGCGTTGTTGCCAGCCTTCGGCACTGCCGATGCGGGCGGCAGTATTGGCGACCACCAGTCGCCTGATGCGTTGCGGGTGGTAGCGGTTGAGCCATAACCCGGTCAGCCCGCCCATCGAAATGCCGCAAAAGTGGGCGCTTGGCGCATCCAGATGGTCGAGCAGGGCGATCACATCCCGGCCCAGATCCTCAAGCTGCAGCGGATGCCTTGGCAAGGGTGTGGTACCGTGCCCGCGCTGGTTATAGCGCAAGACGTGAAAGTGCTCGCTCAGCGCCGGCAGTTGCGCCTGCCACATGTCGAAGGTGGTACCGAGCGAGTTGGACAGCACCAGCAGTGGCGCTCCGGCGCGGCCATCAAGGCGATAGTCGATATCCATGCTGTTTCTCCGTTTCATACTCGTTCGATAATCAGTGCAATGCCCTGGCCGACGCCAATACACATAGTGCACAAGCCATAGCGGCCGCGCGTCTTTTGCAATTGCCAGGCGGCATTCATCACCAGTCTGCCACCGGAAGCACCCAGCGGATGGCCGAGGGCGATCGCACCGCCATTGGGATTCACCTGCGCGGCGGCGTCGCTCAGCCCCAGTTCACGCGTCACCGCCAATGCCTGCGCCGCAAAAGCTTCGTTAAGCTCAATCACGTCCATTTGGTCGAGGCTCAGCCCGGCAATTTTTAATACCTTGCGTACCGCTTGAGCCGGGGCAAAGCCCATAATTGAAGGCTCAATACCGGTAACGGCGCTGGCGATAATACGGGCCATGGGTTGCAGGCCGTGGCGAGTCATCCCGGTTTCACTGGCCAGCAGCAGCGCGCAGGCACCGTCGTTCAGCCCGGAAGCATTACCGGCGGTAACCGTTCCCTGAGGGTTAACCACCGGTTTGAGCTTCGACAGGGCTTCCAGCGTGGTGGCGCGCGGGTGTTCGTCCTTAGTGAACAGTAAGGGTTCACCTTTTTTCTGCGCAATGCTGACTTCAATCAACTGCTCGGCGAAAAAGCCGCTTTCCTGCGCGGCTCCGGTGCGCTGCTGGCTGCGCAGGGCAAAGGCGTCCTGATCCTGGCGGTTAATTCCGAACTTGAGGGCGACGTTTTCGGCGGTTTGCGGCATCGACTCCACGCCATATAACGCCTGCATCTGTGGGTTGATAAACCGCCAGCCCATGGTGGTGTCTTCCAGTTTCATCATTCTGCTGAAGGCGCTTTCCGCCTTGCCCATCACGAAAGGGGCCCGGGACATGCTTTCTACGCCGCCGGCGATCATCAGTTCACTTTCGCCGGTTTTGATCGCACGGGCCGCCATTGCCACGGCGTCCAGACTGGAGCCGCACAGGCGGTTGAGGGTACAACCGGGGATCTGTACCGGCAGCCCGGCCAGCAGCAACGCCATGCGCGCCACGTTGCGGTTATCCTCTCCGGCCTGATTGGCACAGCCGAGCAGCACGTCGTCCACTGCCGCCCAGTCAAGTTGTGGGTGGCGTGCCTGCAACGCTTTGAGCGGCAGGGCGGCCAGGTCGTCGGCGCGAACGCTGGCCAGGGTGCCGTTCAATCGGCCAAAAGGCGTGCGGACGGCGTCACACAGGTAGGCGGGGATCATGCGGCGGTTCTCCATGCTGAAGGGCAAAGGTCAGTTCGACCGGGGTGACTGCTTGCAATTGCTGCGGGGTCAGCCCGCCGAATATTTCGCGGACCACCAGACCCTGAGAAGTCACGTCCATCACCGCCAGATCGCTGTAGATGCGATCAATACAGCCGACGCCGGTCAGGGGATAGGTACAATGGCGAACAATTTTGCATTCGCCTTTTTTGGTCAGGTGTTCGGTCATCACAAACACCTGACGGGCACCAATCGCCAGATCCATCGCACCGCCGACCGCCGGGATCGCCCCCGGTGCGCCGGTACTCCAGTTGGCCAGGTCACCGCGTTCAGAGACCTGATAAGCACCGAGTACGCAGATATCCAGGTGACCGCCGCGCATCATGGCAAAAGAGTCGCCGTGGTGGAAAAAACAGCCGCCTTTCAGCAGGGTGACCGGCTGTTTGCCGGCGTTGATCAGTTCGGGATCTTCCAAACCGGCCGCCGGTGCCGGACCCATGCCGAGAATGCCATTTTCGCTGTGCAGGAAGATCTCTTTATCCGCCGGCAGGTAGTTGGCTATCTGGGTTGGGATACCAATGCCCAGGTTGACGTAGGCCCCTTCCGGGATATCGCGTGCAATACGTTCGGCCAGCTGTTGATGAGTGAGTTTGGTCATGGGGCGCTCCTTAAGCCGAGGGTTGCGCAGAGTGATTGGGCGTAGTCACCAGGCGTTGCACGAAGATCCCCGGCGTAATGATATTTTCAGGATCCAACTCCCCCAGTGGCACCATGCGGTTGACTTCGGCAATGGTGCAGGCGGCCGCCATGGCCATAATCGGCCCGAAGTTGCGCCCGGTTTTGTTGTATAGCAGGTTACCCCAGCGATCGGCTTTATCGGCCTTGATCAACGCGAAATCGGCCTTCAGCGGTAGCTCGAACACATAGTGTTTGCCGTCGATCTCGCGCGTTTCTTTACCTTGCGCCAGCTCGGTGCCGTAGCCGGTCGGGGTGTAAAAACCGCCAAGCCCCGAACCTGCGGCCTGAATGCGTGCCGCCAGATTACCCTGCGGGATCAGCTCCAGATCCAGTTCGCCACGGCGATACAAATCATCAAATACCCAGGAGTCCGACTGGCGCGGGAATGAACAGATAACCTTGCGTACACAGCCGGCTTTTAGCAGCGCCGCCAAACCAAAATCCCCGTTACCAGCATTATTGCTGATCAATGTTAGCCCGCGTGGCTGATGGCGGGTCAGGGCGTCCAGCAGCGCATAGGGCTGACCCGCCGGGCCAAACCCGCCGACCATAATGGTCGCGCCATCGGGAATATCGGCGACGGCGGCATCGATGGACGCCACGTATTTATCGATCATCTGCTCTCCTGATTGTGCAACGGTCATTTCTGCGTGACGCTTATGGGCCTGGATTTACCTTAAGGGATGAAAAAAACAGCGACAAGTGCGAATATCAGCGTATTGTGCGATTATCGAAACATTAATCTTTTGGTTATCAATTCTGTGATACGGATAACTATATTGAGTCGGAGGTCAGGATGAGTGATGCGTCGGAGTCTGGTGCTGGAGAACTGCGTCGGTTGCAGGAGATCGGGGAGTTAAGCAACGATCAATATAAGGGCGATCCCAATTTTATGGCGTCGTTGGCCAGAGGACTGGAGGTGCTGCAGGCTTTCCAGCCGCAGTATTCACAAATGTCGGTTTCTGAAATCAGCCAAATTACCGGTATTCCCCGTGCGGCAGTGCGTCGCTGCTTGTATACCCTGCGTGCGTTGGGATTTGTGCACTGTCCTGACGGCCGCCATTACCGGCTGCTGCCACGCGTGCTGACTATCGGGCACGCCTATCTTTCTTCTTCCGAGCTGGCGAAAGCGGCGCAGAACTCGCTGGACTATCTCAGCAAGCTGCTGAATGAATCCTGTTCGGTGGCGACGCTGGACGGTGACAATATCCTGTATATCGCCCGCGCTTCTGTGAAACGTATTATGACTATCGATCTGGGGCGTGGCAGCCGCCTACCGGCCTACGCGACTTCGATGGGGCTGGTTTTGCTCAGCGCGCTGGATGAAGAACAGTTGGACGATTATCTGTCACGGGTGAGTTTTGAAGCGCTGACCGAGTTCACCGTAAGCAACGCCGATCAACTGCGTGAGCAGTTGGCTAAAGTGCGTCGGCAAGGCTACGCCATTAACGATCAACAGTTGGAAATTGGCCTGCGCTCTATCGCGGTACCGATGCATTCCCGCAAGGGCGGCGTGGTGGCGGCGATGAACGTGGGGGTCAATGCTTCGCAGATTTCGGCGGCGGAGTTACGCGAGCGGGTGCTACCACAGCTGCAACGCACGGCAATGGAACTGGCGCTGCTGCTGTAACCGCCTGGGGGTAACTTATTTTTTATCAAAAAAATCAAAGACTTTTAATGAAAAGGTGACAAAAGCGTAAAAGGTGGCGAGAGTAATGACAAATGTGGAGGCCCCCAAGGGAGCGGAGAAACCTAAAGCAGAAGTCTCGCCCCTGATACCGCTAAGAAAAGGGGCCGTGGCAATGATTGCCAGGAAGATAATTGCGGGTCTGATTATTTTCCTCATTTGTTTCGCTCCATTAATTTATTCAGCATAAAAATAAACCGCCCACGCATATTCTCATATATGGGGCGGTTTTATCTATTCTTTTTTGAAAACTACACAGATGACTTTATATATAGAAACAATAATGGAAAGTGAAAAGAACACGGCAACGATGAGTTTTGATATTTTTTCTGGCGCAGAGTAAAGATAATCAACGCCGATGCCTGCACCCGCCAATAAAATAGAGGATAAAACCATCCCAATTAAAACTGATATTGTCCAGTATGTTCTTTTCATGAGGCTTGTTATTAACTTTTCAATTAAAATAAAAAGGGGACAAAATGATGGTTACCAACTGCAACCATCAGAACCGCCTTTCCCTTTGCAACCGCCAGAGCTTTTGTTGCCCCCTGGCCCCATGCCAACATTACCACCGCCTTTAGCGGATTCTTTAAAGCAACCGCCGGTCAATGCCCCATAAGCCAGTCCGGCAGCCATGCCCCATGGGCCTGCGAGTGCACCTTTGGCTACGTTGCCTATTATGCTGGTAATACAATCGTCGTTACCATACTTTGAATAGTAATTACCGGAATTATTATTGTTTCTCGAGTTACGACCGCCTCTGTTTCTGCCGCCATTATCCGTGCGGTCACCACCATTATTACCGCGGCCACCGGCGATCGAGTCTAGCAAAGCTATATCAATTGTTTTCATCATCAACTCCATTTGAGGGTATAATTTATTGTTATATTCACTTTTGAAAGGGACGATTAGTTTTTAACTCACAACTATTTTTATATCAAGAGTTATTTTTCTCAAATGGTGAGAAACTTTAATTAATTAGTGGTTGCACTAAGCTATATAACTAAATGGTTTTATTAAACATGCTCGATATTAATATTATATTTAAATCCGGGCGGCATTGCCGCCCGGGGCATTATCAGTCGGCTATATCAAATGGGTTATCAATGGATTTGGCCGGTGGGGTAAACCAGCGTGCGCCTTCGTTTGTGACGTAAAAATGATCTTCAAGGCGGATACCAAATTCACCCGGCAGGCACAGCATGGGTTCGATGCTGGCGCACATGCCGACATCGAGCGGTTGCTGCTGTTTGCGGATTAGATACGGAGCTTCATGAATATCCAGCCCGATACCGTGCCCGGTACGATGCGGCAGGCCCGGCAGCTGATAGTCTGGCCCAAAGCCATAAGAGACCAGTACATCGCGCGCCGCGTCATCCACTTTATGGCAGGGCACACCGGGTGCGATAACGGCAAACGCGGCGGCCTGCGCCTCATGCTCCGCCTGCCAGGCGAAGCGTTGCCGTTCGTTGGCCTCGCCATACACATAGGTACGGGTGATATCGGATAGGTAACCCTTATAGCGGCAGCCGGTATCGAGTAGCACGATATCGTTGTTTTGCAGCGGGTTGGGTTGCTTTACGCCATGGGGAAACGCGCTATCGGATCCGAACAGTGCAATACAGAAGTATGAGCCGCTGGTGCCCATTTTACGGTGGGCCTTATCGACGAAGTCGATCAGTTCGCTGGCGGTGATGCCAGGGTGCAATATGCTGGCCGCAGCCTGCTGCACCCGCAGAGTTATATTATTGGCGGTTTGCATCAGCGCGATTTCCGTCGCCGATTTACGGCTGCGGCAGTGGCCGGTGATCGGCTGGGCACTGATTAGCCGGATATCGCCGGCATATTGTTGCAGGCCGAGGAACAGGGTGACCGAAGCCGTTTCGCAAATCGCCACCTGGCATGCGCCCGTCAGCCCGCGAGAGGCCAGTACGGTGAAGAACAAACGGTAGGGATCTTCTTCTTCATGCCAGCTAAAGATTTCTGCTTCAATCACTTGGGCGTCTTGGAAGGTGCCAATCTCAAACCAGGGGGCAATATAAGCGATTTCGCCTTCGGCCGGGATCACCGCGCCGACCATGCGTTCGCTAGCCGACCATTGAGTGCCGGTAAAATAGCGTAGATTACTGCCGGCGTTGACATAGCAGGCGTCGATACCGTTTTCACGCATCAGGCGCTGTGCATGCTGAATGCGTTGCCGATACTCATCGGCGGCGATTTCAGGCGGATTGTCCGTTAACGGTTGCAACTGTTCCAGGGCCTGTTGCGTCGTGCAACCGCCAATGCCTGTAGCCATGCTTTTCTCCTCGCATAGTGTCAAATGTCAGGGCCAATGTTCCTGCGCACTAAACCTTCATCATAAGTAAACCACAGCAACAAAACTTGGCTTTATTAGATAAGAAAGTTGTCGATTACAGCACAGTTTCTTGCCCTTGCACTCCGATGCACCAGAGTGCCAACAAGTTTTGCCGAAAATGGTGAGTTTAACGAAATAAAAATTATATTCGGTCATTATTTTATCGCTAACTGGTTATATTATCTAGATAATGCAATAACGCATTAATGTGATGCAAAAATGCTCTTGCTAATACTCATTAGCGTTGCTAATTCTTAATGCCCATCGTATTAAATAAATTTATAAACCTTGGGGTGCATATTTAGTATGGGGGAAATTAATCTCGGGGCGTGTTTTCACTCCCTCGGATCATTGTGTGTGAATAATTAAATTATTATCTCTATTGCGTGCACTTAATCTAATAGGTGGGTGGATGTATTCTAATGAGTATATTTAATTGCCTGGGTATAAGCGATATTTTTAACGAGAGTCCTTTATGGAAACAAATGCCGTCGAGTCTAAATTCAGTTTTGGCTCCTATACCCGATTACTGTCCGGCCCCGGACATGCTGCGCTTTCGTTGTTTGGTTTATTGCTGCGCTTTCCGGTAGCAATGCGATCTATCAGCTGCATTATGCTGCTTTCTGCCACGACCAATTCGCTGTGGATCGCAGGTACCGTCGCCGGAACCTTAATGATTACCCAGGCTTTGGCCAGCCCGATACTGGGCGGCTTTGCTGACCGATTCAGCCAGCGAAAAGTGCTTATTGTCACCAGTTGCTGTCACGTTATCGCCATAGCTTTACTGATTGCCCTGGTGTTTCTTAATGCCCATTTATGGCTGATTATGGCCGCGGCTATTGGTATTGGTTGTTCATCAGTACCGGTAGATGGCTTTATTCGCACCCGTTGGGCGGCGATGGTCGCCGATGAGGCTCTGCGAACCGCCTATGCTTTAGAAACCGTCCTCGACGAGATTATTTTCTTGTTGGGCCCATTGGTCGCCATTGTATTAGCCACGGTATTGCACCCCGCTGCGGGTTTGGTTTTATGTGCCATCTTCACCTTCAGTGGCTCGATGGCACTGGTGCTGCATCGACGTTCAGAGCCGGTTATTGTGCAGAAGGTCGACGAAAAAAACCGCCGGGCTATTAGCATGGTCTGGGTGCGCAGCCTGATGGTCTCCTATGCGGCGGTAGGCATATTCCTTGGCTCGATTGATGTAATGATGATCGCCTTTGCCAAAGAGGTGGGCAATCCCACTCTTGCCGGGGTGCTGCTGTCGATTTGTGCCGGGGGCAGCCTGGTAGGGGGGCTCTGCTATGGCGCCATGAACTGGTCTATCCCGCAGCCACGGCTGCTGTTGCTCACTTCTGCCACGCTTTTCGCAGGCACTGTTCCGCTGGTTTTCACCAGTTCCCCGATCGTTATGGGTTTGTCTGCATTTATTGCCGGTCTATCGGTGGCGCCGTTATTAATCACCTGCAGTAACCTGTTGGAATCGTTAACGCCGAAAGGCTGTTTATCCGAAGGGTTTTCCTGGCTTTCAAGCGCCGGGTGGCTGGGTTTCTCCTTCGGCGTTTCGGTCGGCGGGCAACTTTCAGATCAAACAGGGGCTGCCCAGGTCGCCTGGATCGCTCTGGCCGCCGGCATGCTCGCCTTATTAGCCAGTCTGTTCAGCCAATCACTACTCAGTAAGAAATCCATGCCAAGCCCCATTTAAGCGGGTTCTTTCACTCTTATTACCGAGACAGGAAAACGGCCATCGTGAACCAGTTAACCACGGGTATGCCCGTTCCACGTATCAGCTTTAATCAATTTGTCGCTATGGGAGTGGAGGCTATTTTCCGAGCCGACGTTCCTGTGATTATTACTGATTTACCGCTTGATACCAGCAATAGTGCTAATGATCTTATTGCTCAACGGTTAGGTGATGACAATGTCACATTATTCCGGGAAGCGAGTAATAAGGAAAATACCGAGCGATGGCAGACCACGAAAATTCAACTTCGTGGTTTTTTGGAAAATGAAGAATACCAGCGAGACAACAGCACCTGGTACCGGGTGGTATCCAATATTATGCACCGGCCAGAAGATATCAATACTCTTCTCGGCTTCGATGCATTTTCTCTACTGGCTTCCCGTCGTGGTCTGAATGCGGCCAATTTATGGATAAGTTACCACGGCGTATTTACCCAAAGTCACTTCGATGAACTCGAAAACTTTAATATTGCCCTGCAGGGAAGAAAACGATTCATCCTTTACCCACCCGGCCGCCGCGATTATTACCCGCGCTCTATCTTAAAGGGATTCGGCGACAAATCGCAGGCCTTCGATTTTAACAATATTGATCCACAGCGTTTCCCACGGCTGGCAGCGAAATCCCCGCAGCGCCGCGATTTTATTCTGGAGCCCGGTGAAATGCTGTATTTGCCGCTGGGCTGGTGGCATCAGGCCGAGTCGTTAGACGACCTGAATATCAACGTTAACTTTTGGCTGTGGGATCTGAAAATCCTGCGCAGGCCTTATGTTTTGTATTCCGCGCTCTACACGGCCGCCTATCGTAAGTTTAAAGGCATTTATAACTATCAACCCGAACCTGCCAAGAAGGAAGGAATTTGATGACCAGCCGCAAGAAGATCATGCCAACCAACCAATATCGCAACAACGACAAAGCTATCGGTATTGGTAATCCCTTCTGGGATATGTCAGAGCAGAACGGACTCGCAGGGATCGTCGCCGGGCTTGAAAACGATCTGCTGTCCACGCCGGGTGGCCATCAATTTGTCAATTTTAGCTGCTGTTCTTACCTGAATCTGGACTCCCATCCCAAGGTGATAGAAGGGGCTATCGATGCGGTACGTCGTTACGGCGTGCTGGATCACTGCATCGCCCGTAGCCGGGTTCAGCTCCCGGTGCTCAAAGAGCTGGAGGAATCGCTCGGTGAACTGTTCCAGGCTGATGTTCTCAGTGGCGTGTCGGCCAGCAGCATCAGTGGGGGGTTGCTGCCGCTGATCGCCTCCGGACATTTGGGCAACGGTGTTCGGCCGTTAATGATTTTCGATAAACATGCTCATGTGTCGTTGGCGGCGGCAAAACCCGCCTGTGCCGATGAAACCGAGGTCGTTACCTGCAATTACCACGATCTGGAGTTCATTAAGGACTGCTGCAAGAAATACCAGCGGGTCTGCTACGTGGTTGACGGCAGCGATAGCCTGGGCGGCTATGCGCCGGTTAAAGAGTTGGCCGAACTGCAGGACAAATACGGGCTGATGGTGTTCTACGATGATTCACATTCTATTTCCGCCTATGGCGAACGTGGGATCGGTTACGTTCGCTCACACAGCCCGGCTCTGAATGAGAATACCGTTATGGTGGTCACGCTCAACAAGGCTTTCGGCACCAGCGGGGCGGCGATACTGCTCAACGGCTATTCACAGCCGATGTTACGCCTGGTCGAGCGCTTTGGCGGCGGGCTCAACTATTCGCAAAATCTGAACACGGCGGCCATCGGTGCCAGCCTGGCCTCTGCCGAAATTCACCGCACGGCAGAGTTGCCGACGCTGCAAAAGAAATTGTACGACAACATTGCGCTGTTCGACTCCCTGATCCCGACCGAGCAGAGCGGCAACACCTATCCGATCCGAATGGTGCCGATGAGCGATGAGACGGTGATCAGCGAAGGGCGTCAGGTGATTGAAGCCGGTTTCTATGTCTCACCGGTGTTCTTCCCGATCGTCGCCAAAGGCACTGCCGGTCTGCGGGTCATGATGCGTGCCGGGCAAACAGAAGATCAAATTCGCCGTTTGTGCAAAATACTGGCTGAAGTAAGGGCTCCCCAATGACGGATAACACACGCGCTATTCCGCGCAGCATTCTGTATACGCCGGCCTTGTCGCTCAACCGGGTAGTCAAGGCGCTGACTTATGACGCCGATGTCCACCTGATCGATCTGGAAGACTCGGTTCCCGGCCCGTCGAAGGCACAAGGGCGGATCATCTGCCGCACCGCGCTTGATAATGCCCCTCCGTCGGCGAATATTGCCGTGCGCATCAACGCGCTGGGTACAGTCGATGCGCTGCATGACCTGGTGATGCTTTGTGGCGGCGGCACCGCGCCGGGGTTTATCGTCATGTCGATGGTCAGGTCACCAGCCGAGGTGGTTTTTCTGCGTGAGACTTTTGCCTCTGCGGGTAAATATCCGGAGATTTACCTGACGATAGAGACCGTTGAAGCCATTACCGATCTCGATGACGTCGCGGCCGTGGCCGATGGCCTGATTTTTGGCTCTGCGGATTTGGCGGCCACGCTGGGCGTGCCCATCACCTGGTCGGGGATGCTGGCGGCACGTCAGGCGATGGTTCTGGCCAGTGCCAGACACGGCATTGGTTGCATTGATACCGCCAACTATCGTCTTTCTGAACCAGAGGTGCTGGCTAACGAAATCCAGAACATCCGGGATCTGGGCTTCCACGGCAAAGCTACCGTTCACCCCAGTGAACTTGAACCTATCAATTCAGCTTTACGGCCTAACGAGGGCGCGTTATTGGCGGCGCGCCGCATTACCGAGGCGGTCAAGGCTGCGCAAGGGGGCATTGCCTTGCTGGATGGTCATATGGTGGGGCCACCTTTCGCCCGCATGGCCCATACCACCCTGGGATTAGGCCAGGCCTGGGCTGCTCGTTTTAACAGGAGCAACTCATGACGCTCTCCGTTGCAGTGATAGGGACCGGCGCCATAGGTATGGATCTGGTCAATAAAATATATCGCTCATCCTGGCTGTATTGCGGGCTGGTGGCAGGGCGCAACAAGGACTCAGCCGGTTTGGCTGCCGCCACTCAGCTGGGGTGCCCGATCAGTGCCGGGGGTATAGATGCCATTTTGGCGGCTCCCAAGCCATTCGATGTGGTGTTCGACGCCACTAACGCCATGTCGCATGTCAAACACTGGGAGCTGCTTCGCCCGCTGGGTACTTTGCTGATCGACCTGACCCCCAGCCACCTGGGGAAAATGATCGTCCCCACGGTGACCGGTACCGAAGCCCTGACCGATCGCAATGTCAGTTTGATCAGTTGCGGTGGACAGGCATCGATACCCATCCTGCATGCCCTGAGCCGACATTTTCAAATGAACGACATCGAGGTGGTGGCGACCGTAGCCAGCAATATTTTGGGGCGAGCGACACGAGTCAACATCGACGAATACGTAGAAACCACCCAGATTGCGCTCAGCGCTTTCACTGGCGTGGCAAATACCAAGGCGATCCTCAATATCAGCCCGGCAACGCCACCGGCCATGTTCAGGGTCACTATTTTTGCCGATATCCCCGGCGTGACGGCAGAACAGATAATCCCGGTGGTCACTGCGGCGGCGGCGGCGGTGCGGGAGTTCTCGGCGGGCTATAGGTTAACGGCGATCCAGGTGACCGAAGGGCGAGCGTCAATCTCGCTGGAGGTGACCGCCAGCAGCAAGGTCATGCCTGAATACGCGGGCAACCTGGACCTGATTAATTCCGCTGCCATTCTGGTCGCCGAACAGTATGCGCACTATCGAAATAAAGCGGAGGTGGCCAATGACTATTCTCATTAACGATTCAACCCTGCGCGATGGCCAGCATGCGGTAAAACACCAACTCACTGCGGCGCAGTTGCGAAGCTATGCCACTGCGGCAGACAAAACCGGCGTTGCGATAGTTGAAGTCGGCCACGGTAACGGGCTGGGGGCTTCCTCCTATCAGGTGGGCCGTGCGGCATTGAGTGACGAACAGATGCTGACCACCGTGCGCGAGTCTTTGCAAAACAGCAAGATGGGGGTGTTTATGTTGCCCGGCTGGGGCACCATCGCCGACTTGTCCAAAGCTCTGGCTTACGGCACGGATGTGGTGCGCATTGGTACCCATTGTACCGAGGCTACGCTGGCCGAACGCCATCTGGGCTGGCTGCGGGAGCGCGGCGCGGAGGCTCATGCAGTGCTGATGATGAGCCATATGGCAAGCCCGGCCGAGTTGGCTGAGCAGGCCGAGTTATTGGTGGGTTACGGCGCGCAGGCGGTCGGCATTATGGATTCGGCCGGCAGTCTCTTGCCGCAGGATGTCACCGCACGTATTACGGCCATGCGCATGCAGGTAGAGGTACCGCTGATTTTCCACGCGCATAACAACCTGGGCATGGCGGTGGCGAATTCGCTGGCCGCCGTTCAGGCAGGCGCCGGCATTATTGACGGCTGCGCTCGTGGGTTCGGTGCCGGGGCGGGCAATACCCAACTGGAAGTGCTGATCCCGGTATTGGAGCGCCTGGGTTTCAACACCGGCATCGATCTCTATCATTTTCTTGATGCCGCCGATCTCGCCGCCAGAGAGTTAATGGTGGTTCCGCCAATGATCGACTCTCTGGGCATCGTCAGCGGTCTGGCCGGCGTTTTTTCCGGTTTCAAAAGCCCGGTGCTAAACCATGCCGGCAACGCCGGGGTGGATGCGCGCGATGTCTTCTTCGAACTGGGACGACGACAAATTATTGCCGGACAGGAAGACCTGATTGTAGAGGTCGTCGCCGAGCTGAAGAGGGCCGCTTCATGATCCTGCCAATCATCGACGCCGCTGAAATGGCAGGGGTTGATCGTCTACGACAGGTGATGACGACCCTGAGTGACGTGTTCCAGGATTTACGCAGCGGTAAAGAACAATCGCCGCCGCGCACCTTACTGGATCATGGCCGTTCAGAGATGCTGGTCAGCCCGGCCAGTTGGCTGAAACGCGGTGTCGCCAGCGTCAAAATTACCACGCTCACGCCGGGTAACGCCGAACATGGTCTTCCGCTGATCCACGGTGTGGTGGTGCTGACCGACATCAATACCGGTCAGATGCTGGCATTACTTGATGGCGCAAGCCTAACGGCAGTACGCACCGGCGCAGTGGCCGGTTTGGCAACCGACCTGTGTGCTAATGCCGATGCCGGGAACCTGGCCATTCTGGGCGCTGGGGTACAGGCCCGGGCAGTGCTGCTGACAATGCTTGCCGTTCGCCCGATCCGCAAGGTGCGAATTTTTTCCCGTACGCCGGCCCGGACCGATCTGTTCGTGCAGTGGGCGCGAACGGTGACGACGGCAGAGATTGCCATTTGCCATAGCGTGTTCGAAGCCGTGCAGGGGGCGGATATCATCTGCACCACCACTTCAACCTCATCTTCCAAACCCTTGATTGAGGCCGATTGGGTAACGCCGGGGGCACATCTGAATATTATCGGCGGCACCCATGAAGAGGCTATTGAGGTTGATCCGGCCTTGCTGAAAACGGCGTTTGTGGTGGTGGAAACCGCCGCTGCCGCTAAGGAAGACGCGGGGGAGGTTCGAACCGCTCTCACGCAGGGTTACCTCCAGCCTGAAGATCTTAATGAGCTCGGTGCTGTCATTCTTGGCGAGTCTGCTGCGGGGGAAGGACAGACAACCTTGTTTCGCAGTGTGGGGCTGGCGATTGAAGACACGGCCGCCGCGATCGCACTCTATCCATCCACAGAGAAGAGACCATGCTAAGACGAGTTGGCGAAAATGAGTACGTTGAAGAACACGGTGGCGACTACGAGGATTTCGAACCAGGCATGACCATCAAACATTGGCCGGGGCGCACGCTTTCCGAAGCCGACAACACCTGGCTAACCTTGCTGACCATGAACCAGCACCCGTTGCATTTCGATCAGGCCTATGGCGCTCAGGTTGAATACGGCCGCGTATTGGTGAACAGCAGCATTACCCTGGCGTTGGTCAGCGGCATGACCGTGCAAGCCTTGTCTGCCCGAGCCGTGGCTAATCTGGGCTGGGAAAAAGTGCGTTTGAAAGATCCGCTTTTTGTCGGCGATACGCTGTATGCCACCAGCAAAATCCTGGCAAAACGGCCTTCAAAATCCCAGCCGAATAAAGGCATTGTCACGGTAGAAACCCTGGGTATCAAATCCACCGGTGAGACGGTGATTACTTTTGAGCGGTCATTTATGGTTATGCGGCGGGATTATATTGCTGCCCAATCTTCATCCACGCAGGAATAAATGCCTGGCTCATTCCCGTTGATCACCGCAGCGGGGATGAGCAGAAAAAACCAATGAATGAAAGCGCTGTTGCCCAGCCTGAGATCTGCGTGGCAACTCTGGTTGATAGTCCTTCAGGGCTGGGGGTTCTGTACTATGTTTTCTGTTTGCAGCACGCTACACGCCGCTTCCGGTCGTGAGCGCAGCGGAGAGAACTGATGAACAAACGGGAATTAGAAAGCGCTATTGTCACCGATTTTTCCAAACGCATGAGTTACGGCGACTATCTGTGCCTGGACCAACTGCTGGACTGCCAACATCCGTTGTCCAACCCACAGCATCATGATGAGATGCTGTTTGTGGTGCAGCACCAGACCTCTGAACTGTGGATGAAGTTAATGCTGCATGAGCTGCAAGCGGCGCGGATGCTGGTGCAGCAGGACAAACTCAGCCACTGCTTCAAAATCCTGGCCCGGGTCAAACAGATCCAGCGTTTGCTGTTTGAGCAATGGGCGGTGCTGGAAACCCTGACACCGTCGGAATACGTTGAATTCCGTGACGTGCTGGGCAACTCATCGGGCTTCCAATCCCATCAGTATCGCTCGATTGAATTTTTGCTGGGCAACAAGAATGCCGCCATGCTGGCAGTGTTCAGCAACGATGCAGATAAACACGCCGCGCTGAAGGCGATCCTCGAGGCACCCAGCCTGTACGATGAATACCTGCTCTACCTGTCACGCCACGGCCTGCCTATTCCGCAGGAGTGCATCGAACGTGACTGGACCCAGCCTTACCAGCGCAACCCGGACCTGCTGCCGGCGTTTAAAGAGATTTACGACCACCCGCAAAAGTATTGGGAAGCCTATGAAATGGCCGAGAAGCTGGTGGATATTGAGGAGAGCTTCCACCTGTGGCGTTTCCGCCATATGAAAACGGTGGAGCGGATTATCGGCTTTAAAACCGGCACCGGCGGTTCCAGCGGCGTCAGCTTCCTGAAAAAGGCGCTGGAATTGACCTTCTTCCCGGAACTGCTGGATGTGCGAACCGAGATTGGTGCCTGAACGGTTTCCCGTATTAGTGCGAGGAGAGGGCGATGTCGTTAAGAATTGAAGATAAATCAGCGGAGAAAGTGGTGGGGGTACGAGTCGTCGGGCCTTATCCACAAACCATCCCTCAGGGTTGCCAGCGGCTGATGGCCTGGCAGCAGCAACACCAGGTGCCATTAGGAAAATGGCTGGTGCTGTACTGGGACGACCCGGCTGAAGTGGCCCCCGAGCGACTGCGGGCCGATGTGGTGTTTACCGTGGCGGATGATTTCGTATTGCCGACGGCAGCCAGCGATGGGATTGCGTTACAAACCCTGCCCGCCGGGCAATATGCGATTTACAACGTGCGCGTCAGCGACGGGGATTTCGAGCGGGTATGGGGGGATTTCTATCAGCGGGAACTGCCGGCCAGCGGTTATCTGCCAGTAGAAGGGGGGAGCTATGAGCACTACCTTAATGACTGCGAGGCGGATGGCTACTTTGACCTGGATATTTACCAGACGGTGAAAAAAGGCTGAGTTTGCGGTGCAGGGAAGGGGAAGTGCTGAGGTGTCAAGGAGAGGAAAGGGGCTGAACCCGGCGAATACCGGGCTCAGTTCCCTATATTATTGGCTAGAAGGTACTGGCGATTTCATACATTAACTTCATATGCGCCTTGGAGATGTTCGTCGTGCCGCTATCACTGATTACCGAGACATACTGCTGCTCACTGGTTAACAGGATTTTGGCTTGTAACGGGGAGGATCGCTCGTTCAGGGTGGTAAATAACAGCGTTTCAATGCGATCCAGATTGGGATCGGCATTGCCCCTGGCCTGGTCCGTATAACGTCTGCCCATATACAGCTCGGCATTACTGCGGCATTTTTCTTCATCCTTGATTATTTTTATCCGCGTTTCGTTAACGAACTCAATCAGCTTGATCCTCGCCTTGGCCGTTCTTTTGGTTGCTTCCAGCAAGTCTTTATTATCCGTCTGCTGACGCTCGGACAAGGTGTTTCTGAGCATCAACAGGCCGGCACTGACGATACCGGTCGCGCCGATCGTCGTCATGGCATAGCGGACATAGATATTGGTCATCAGCGTGTCTGCTGCCTGAGCGGCGGCGATCGCCGCATAGGTAGCCCCCGCGCCCGATAATGCGCCAACGGCACCTACTGCCTTGGCGGCATAATCATAGTTACTCTTTTGCCTGTCGTTATAGACGTTGCCTCCATAACCCCGCAGCGAGGTTTTATATTTTTGGAAGAAACCAGAGTTTTCTTGCAGAGTGGTATTGTTGCCATGATTCAATAGCCCCATTTCCATCTCGTTGGTGTTATCTACTTCACCATTGCGCTGAGCATCACTGCTCTGGCGCAATCGTTCGAAACTGGACATGATTGCCCGTTCGGAGTCATTCTCATACTGGTTGAGCGCTGTATTATCCAGCTCATTAACAAAGGCGATAATTATCCGCAGCTCGTCAGCATTGTATACCGAGAGATCGTTGAGCAGATTGTCTATTGCCAGCGTTGGGTCTGCCATAGTGCTGCCCTCGTTTAAATCTCTTTATTCTGTTTAATATCCCAACCGGCTTTGGTTTCTGCACCCTTGGTGCCGCTGGCGCTTTGCTCCCAGTAATGCAGGTTGACCTTGGAAGCCTGGAAGCGATATTTAACCAGGATATTGTCGGTGTGCCCAACACCGGTAAAGTCCGCCATACTGACCAGGACATCTTCCAGCACGATCCTGGTATATTCGACCTGGGTACCCCCGGCCTTGCAGATAGAAAGTTCAACTTTGGTTACATGTTTACCGCTGGAGCAAAACTTCAGAATGGCCGGTGTGGATTTATCGATAAGTGCCTGCACCTCCAAATCCTTGAAGTTTACTTTCCCTGTCCCGCCGCCACCGCCTACGGCCATATTGCCAGACTGGGTCGCCCCCCAGTTGAATGACAGAATATCAGTCCAATTTTTGTGATTAGAATCATTAGATTCGCCAGTAACCCCGTCAACCTTCAGAAATGAGTCAATTGCCATTTTGATACCTATATGAAATTGATTAATTTGCATTGGCGAAGCGGATTTATATCCATCAAGGCCAATAAGTGAGGTGATACTTCTGGGCAGTTACAGCATTTGCTAATACGCCCGGAATTAAACTTGAACTAAATATCATTGGTGATTGCAACGGCTATGGGTGGGTGTCTCTCCTTTGGTTTTTAGGGTGAGTTTGGTTGTGCAGTGCAGAGAATTCGCACTACCACAGGTTTTTAAATTTAGGGGTGGATTAAGGAGCGATTTTTATCAAACAGTTATTGGTAAGATAGAGTGGTTTATATTTTATGATTTTCGTTTTTATTCACCAACCCAGACAGGTTCAGTACACCACAAAGCTAAAGATCGATAATTAGGGTAAACCCAATCGAATAGAGAATTACCATTAATTTAGTAAGTTATTTTCCTGCCATAACGTTGATGCTCTCCTGTTAATTATTTATTTTCCCATATTGATAAGCAACGTTGACTAATTCCTCTGCAAGCCCTTCATCGTCGTGATAATCTAAAATAAAACGAGAATATCCAGGCATGTAAATGTCAGGGTTCATGATTCTAAACATTTCTTCAAGTTCTTTTTTGACCTGAGATAATAGCTGGATGGAAAGTGGCACCACTTCATTGCGTTCATGTCGTTCAATGGCGCCAGTGACTTTTTTTAATGCGCTGCGTAATGATAGTTCGATGCTATTATTCATAATGAAAAACATATTTCCAATGTTGTAAAACAAAAACTTGCTCCGCTCCACCAGATATTGATTGCCATACTCAAATTGCGGTGCAACTATGCCTCTAATCAGATTCTGCTGAATGTGTCTTCCTGATAGTGAAACTGTCAGTTTTGATAGGGTTGGGAAAAATCAATATGTTATATACGTTGCCTTCAGTGTAAATATAAAATCTCTCAACAAAAAAACCTTAATTAACTACTATAGTCATACTAAATTGGTTGTTTATGAAGTAATCCGTCTGTCATAAATCTCATCTTGCTGTGTAAATATGGGGTTTGTATTCAATTTCGATATAATGGAACTGATATTCTCCGGTAGTTCTCTATCTTTGTATTTGTCTGGGGTTAATCTTATTTTTTCTACAAGGGAATATACTTCTCCGCACGTTTTATATTTTTCAATATCGTCTTCTGTTAACCAAGATTCCTTTGATGCATCTATGTATGAGTTAAAGAATACTACTGACACAGCAAATTTATCATCAACTGAATATATGCTGTAATAAAACTTACTGATATAAAGTAATTTTACTTTCATTCATGCGTCACTCTGGTGTTGAAAATGAAATAAATTTCAGTAATTACTTTTATCTTAAGTGGCTAATGCTTTTAATGCCACCTTTAGAGTGGTGTTTCTATATCTACTTGTTACTATAATATAGTGCTTTTAAATTTATTGTTATGTTTTCAATTGTAGATACGTTGTATTTATTTGAATTGTTATCTGTGTGTCACTTTTATATCTCCTGGTTGTATTTCTTTCTCTTCATAATTTGATGGAGAGTTCCTTATTTTTTTCGATAGCTCAGTTAGAGTAGTGTGGTTTATATTCAATAGATCAATATCATGTGTTAAGTGGTAATACCGAGCGACATCTATTTTATACTCTCCTTCAGAGAACATGATTTCAATAATATACTCCCCAGTTTCACTTTTGTATAAAGTGAAATCCCAAGGGCTCGAGTCTACCATTACTAAATTTATCATGATTTTTCCTGTGAACATATCAATGACTTCTTAATCTTTACCTTTCACAAAGTCTTTGGTATTGATGATGGCTTCGGGAATTTAAGACGGTTACCTAAAAAATCTGTCCAAGGTCATATATGGGAATTACTGGAAATAGATTGTATGATAAATTCATAGATGACTGAGTACATGATGAAGTTAATGTAAATTAAATGTGTAATGCATATTTATTTTTCACTTTAAAATCAATGTATTATTTTCTGTGTTTTGTAATCCTATCGTGTAACTTAATTTTAATATTTAATTCATGGTTTTTATTCAAAACTAATAACCATGTGTGTATTTTTAGTCTTCTCTATTACTTTATTTATTATTTCATGCTTCATTTCTTCTGATAGTTCCTCATTGTTGTGAGGTGATTCCCATTTTTTCATTCCTTCCTTGTGCGCAACAAACCCACCGACTATCATTTCCCCGGGTATTTTTATTGTCCGACCGTCTATCTCTATCTTTATATATGAGATTGTCCCGATTATTTTCATTTTAATCCTGTGTCAGAAATGACTTTTTTAGTTTGCTGTAATGGATTTGGTGTGATTTCTTTTGGCTTTTATATTTAATTTAAATCATTCTCAAGCAAAGATTTAAGCCTTTTTTAGAGGCTTGAATTTACTGAGTCATTTACTAATGTAATGAGGTTTTCTGCTCTTCTAAAAATCTTATTCGGGAGCTGTATGAAATAACTCTTCAGCAAGATTAGATATTCTTTCTTGTTGGACTAGCTTATCAAGCCATGGTTTTGGGATGCTTGAATATCCATATAGTGCTCCTGCTATTTGTCCCGTTGTAGCGGCTACACTGTCAGCATCATCACCCAGGTTTGCTGCTAGTAAAATAGCATCGCGGAAGTTATCGGTATTCCACACCGCCCACATGGCTGCTTCTAAAGTGTCTATTACATACCCACTTGAACGAATTTCGGCACGTTTTTTTTCCTTGTATTCGCCAGCATTTATTAATAGAACTCTAACCGGAAGTGGCATGACGTGTGGTGAGAAAGCTTTCTCTCTGCTGCTTCCATTAATTAGATAATTTAGTATAAAACCTAAAAATTGGCAGCTGGCCATAGATTCAGGTGCGCAGTGGGTTGCCATGCTTTGTGAGTCTGAGTCTGCAAATGTTCGTTGTAGTGATTTCCTTCTGAAAATCGATGTGGGAGCCTGCCGTATTATTGCAGCATTACCAGCAGTTTCAGGCTCTGTATTCCCAAACCAACTCTCCCCGTGTTTTAAATATTGTTCCAAAGCATGCCTGGTTGTATTTCCTATATCAAAACATCGTCCGTTTGAGCTGTTTTCTCCATAGCGATACCAGCGAACTAATTTTTCGCGGAATAAAGTAATATCTAAACGGCCTGCTGAAATATAACTCTCTGCCAAACAAAGAGCCATTGAGGTATCGTCTGTCCACTCGCCTGGTTGTAACCTGAATGGGCCGCCACCCGCCATATCGTTAACATGAAGCTTATCTCGAGGAAGAAACTCAAGAGTGGTGCCGATAGCATCCCCTATAGCTAAACCGACTAAAGCACCTTTGGCTTTATCTAGTGATTCGCTTTCTGGAATTAAGCTGGGAGGTGTATTGAGCCATTCTGGCTTGCTATTCTGCTCTTCTCCAGATGTAGGCAAATTGGGCTTTAAAGGGTCATATTCCATTCTCAATTGTAGCTCGCGTGAGTTCTTCGGGGATAACCCTCTGTAACGTTGAGCATAAAGTTGTAATGTCCAAGTGTCTTCATATAAGTCGATCATAAATACTCCATAATTATCATGACTCTTATTTCTGGTGGAGTTTGTTATGCAAGAATGTACCTTCTGACTTAGCTGAAAAGTTGACCATCGTTTATACCTGTTAGCTATTTCATTTTTAATCATCCTAAATAGGATTGTTTCTTTGCCAGGTGGTGACTAGAATTTATTGTTTTTTCGAAATTCTTTCCAATCTTTATCATTTTTGAAGCCTGATCTGTAATTACAAACTATCATGCCAACACTGTTCCATGGATCATAAGAAGCGTCAATGTATTCCGAATCATTACCTATAGGTAGTTTTTCTTTTGTTTTTTCAAAAAACCATTTTCTCAATCGTGCTGTTACTTTTCCTTCCGGTTTGTTTTGTACTCCTTCAATTAAATTTTCAGGAGCGAGAAACCATGAGCATAATAACGACGCATCATTGATAGGGCTAGTGAATGTAGTAATTAAGTAAACATTACCATAATTACTACCTTTGCTGTTTAATTTAATTCTATATGAGACAACTTCGTTATTACCATTTCTCAACCAGTCCTCCCATCTTTGATTTTTTGTAATTATATTTTTCCTTTTTTGAGTTTTAGATAAAATGATTTCATTATTAATAATAATATTTCTAGTATCGAAGATTATATTCATGTTCAATAACTCTGATTCAGCAGAGAGGAGGCCGGTAATAATCAGATTATGGTAGGTGTGCTATGCTTGTCATAATACAAATAGCACTATCTCTGAAATTTTTGCCTATCTTTGGTGGTTTGGTCTGTCTTTGCTTGATAATCAACAAAGCCTCGTTTAGATAATCAATGGTTGCTTTATGCATTATGGTTTATTTGTGTTGTTGGTTACTGGCTAATATTAACTATGAAAATCATTAGGATGTTCATTTCTTAGTTTTTTCTGCCTTTCGTAGTAATCAGATTCCACTTCATGTGGTAGTTTTATTTTCAATCCCTTTCTTATTTGGTGTGCTATGAAAGATGCACTAAAAATTCGATCGGCAAACACTGGGTCGGATGCTTCAAATTCTTTTGCCGCATACAAACCCATTGTGAATTCTTTAAGCTTACTTTTGTCCTTTTCTTGTCCAGTTACAACGTTCTTCAAGTAGATTAGCTGTTGTACTATAGAATTATACATAGGTTCTAAGCCTTCATTGTTTTTGGCGGCTAAAATTTCAGCATGACGAACCCTCGCTAAAGCCAACGCTCTATTTATGTAATCAATAGCCGTGTCATTAATCATTTCTCATGATCTATCATAATTTTTAAATACCCCGATTAAGAATTTTAAAATGACACATGTCAATAGCTTCGGGTGATTATAGTGCGGAGTGGCTGATTCTAGTAACTGGGGGTTAATTTTCCACATAGGCCGGTTTTAATGTCAAAAGAAAATCTAAAATCTTTCCCATTACTATGTAAAAAATAAAATAGCTCATTATTCACATAGTAAACGTCTGAGAAGAAATCAACGGTCATCATTTTTCTATAGATATCACTAATATCCCACATTATACTATTGTCTGGGTTGAGTATAAATGCTGCGTTTTTGTTCTTATCAAAAGGAGCTTCGACGACAGCGATGGCATTAGCATCTTTTAAAAGCAATGGGATAACTTTATCACTATTTTCCCGTTGATGGCTTACTCCGTTATATGACCATGAAAAACTATCTGGTAATGGTTTAAGTACGCTAAGACTATTTGGATTGTTAACTCTGTCGTATTCGATGCTGCTGTATTTTCTTTCAAAATCAATAATCACGTTAATTTTTATTCACTTCTGTGGTGATGTTTTCTTTAAAATATACTTTTACCGTATGGAGTAATTTCATGGCCATGTGATGTATATTCCACAGTCAAAAGTCTGAGCATTGGACTGTACAGCGATATCGCCCCAAGTATATACCCATTGAACTCCATAGGAGGGCTGGGTGATCACTCTCTCATCCCCATTTTCTTTGTTGCTCCGTACCCAATTTATCATCCTTTCTTCTTCATTTTTCAAACCACTAAGGTCTGCTCTTTTCTCCCATGAACTAAGTGAGTTGAAAAAATCCCCAGTTCTACTGATTAAGAAAATACAAGGAGAAAAATGACCTATTGATGGTCTTATTTCCATGAAAAATAATTCTCCCATCCACTCTACATTGGGAAGATTAAAGTAATATGCTCCGGATTTTTCAATCCCCCTGGTCTTAACAAAAAGTTCAGAGCTGATAAAAGAGTCATAACTGGAAATGGTTAGTAAATGTTTGTTAACAAATAGATAGCCTGTATCAAAGTCAAACGTTATTATATTCATGTGCCAATGGTTTTCTTGGTGTGGTGATCACTGCGGTTATTAATGTTTAATGAAAATTGATTTTTTATTTGAGTTATATTTTATGGTGGAAGGTAAGGCTGCGTGTTGCATGCTAATAATAAATTATATCTATCCATTAAGGTGTTTTAGTGCTCATTGAATCTAAGTGCCGGGAGACTAGCTCTTCAGCATCAGACATTGTGTATAGTAATGGATTGTCATAATCATTATATATTTCCAGGTAAGCTTTTACGGAGTTGTGTATTAGGTTATAACTAAGCGTTCCGTTGACTATTTCTGAAATTGTTTTTCTGTATTCATTTGTTATATTTTCAAGGTTGTTGTTATTTTCCTTTTCCAAGGCGTTGATGATCTCTCTTAGCTTTTCCAATACAGGAATGTCATCCATAATAACCCTCTTAATATATTGGTGGTTTTTATAACACTTATGCTCCAGTTATGGGGTCACTTCGATGCACTATTAATTGTCGAAGGAAATCATTGAAAATAACTCCAAACTTCGTTGCCTATGGTAAAACTCGCAAATTTTTTCAGGGTTATTTTAGTGAAGACTATCTACAATAGCCTGATCTATATATTAATCACATAACCAACGATAGGAGCCTCGTTTAAGGTTTTTCCAGCGAGTTCGGGCTGGCTAAAAATGCTAATTATATATTAGCTCAAGGAGGTTTTTTATCTTGCATGTCGAGATTGGCTATTGTCATAGTCTAAAATTCTTGTTTTTTGTTGTGTGTTATTATAATACTTTTCTTATTATTAATAATTGTTATTCTTGGTGTAAATACATACGATTTCAGCTGTTTGATTATGTGGGTCGTATGCAGCATCAATACTTCCCCAGTTCCCATTGGCAGGCAGGGAAGTGGATGTTTTCGACTTAAACCAAGTTCGAAGATTTTTAGTAATCTTACCTTCTGGTTTTGTTTGTACTCCTGAAAATTCATGTGTTGGGGCACACAACCAACTTTTTAATGAGGAGTTACTCAGCGATGTACCATTAAGGTTTATTATTACTGTTATTTTCTCATTGTCATTAACACCCTTCAAGTCAATGACTGTGCGATAATTAAATGCAACGCCATCTATTATTGGAAACCATTCCTCCCAAACAACATTTTGAGCTAATATCTCTTCCTTTCTCATTTTAGGCGACAGGGTTAAATTGCTACTTAAATTAAAAATACCAGTGTCACAGTGGAACTTCATAATCATACTCCCAACTTAAAAAGAGAACCTATTATAAAGGCTGATTAAAATGGGTTCTCTTTCACGGTTATAATATTTTCGAGTATAATAATGGACTAATTAGACCATTGTTTTGCGTATCTCTGCTAATAAAAAAGGTTGGAATGGGATGCCCAGAATTGGTGTTTTGATATAAAGCATCAATTATATGAAGTTCAATAGAAGCGAACTCACTTTCTCCACTTATCTTTAGTTTTGGCCAGTTTTTTTCACAGCATAATGCCCAATCTGATAAGGCGTTCCCAGGTATTATACTAGCCTCTTGAATTTCCTAACTAAATTTATACTGACCAATGTATGATGTTTTATGCCCCAACATAACATCATAATTCCATTGTCAAATAACTCCGATGCTAACTCCGTAGTGGTGAACTCTTTGAATAGGTCATTATCAATGACTCTTGTTGATTCTTTTATGAATTTTGACATGCGTTCAATATCAGTGACTAAGAAACCAAGCTCACCATAGCTTTCGTAAAAACTCATTTTTTTAACTTCGCTTAACTGACCACCATGTTCTTTGCTAATTATTATGTAAATATTAAATATTTCTGAATTTTTAATTAATTCTAACCGTGAAGGTTGTGATTCTTCTTTCGCAATTAATGGAGTGTCTATAAAGTGATATATATTTAACTCATGTTCGCCGCATTCTAAATTTAAGTCATCCATCGAATGTTTAATCGACCCGGATTTTATTATTAGACTGCTGTTTTTTTCTAATGTAATTAATTTAGTTAGGTGTTTTTTCTTTTTTTGATTTTTGTAGCAGGCGCTACTGTTATTTATTGTGCCAACAAACTCAACATTTATTATAGTCTTCCTCGGGAAGTCTGTAGGGACGAAGTCAAATGTAGAAACTATTTCCTCTGTGGAATTGTTGATGATTACTAATTCATGCCCTTGAAATTCTGTTGATTTCGCGTATGAGTAAAATTTACTTTTCATATTTATCGCCTTTGGCATTTTGTTTCTGCGGACTGCCGTAGGTACAAGCCAGCGGTTCGTAGTTACATTTAATCCTAAAGGGGGGGCATATTAGACACTAAGAAAATGACGGGGTTTTCACTTGGTTTCATTCGGTCCTATTTGTCATATTTTTTTATAAGCTTGTTCTGTTTCAATAATCAAACTCCCTAATTCAATATCAAAGGGCCATTGATCTGCTACTACATTTGCTATGCCTAATGCCCTTTCATTTCTAGGGGGAATATTATCTGACAGTATGTTTTGCAACGTAAGTTCGAATATTATAATAAAATTATTTATTTGCTCCGGTGAACTCACAGATAATATTTTATTATTTTTAGTGATAATCACACCCTTAAGTTCAATTATGGTCTGTTTTATTGTTTTTACTGCTCTATCTTTGTTATTCATTTTTATAGGTATATTTTACAAAGTAATAACTATTAAACTTCTGTTTACGGGATTATTAACAAGTCAGCTTTAGTCTTCAAAATCGTCAGGGTAGGCAACTTTGAGAGATTGTTGTTTTGTGACGAAGTTAGGATCTACTTGGTGAGGTAATTGCACTTTAAGCCCTTTTCTGATTTGAGAAGCAATATAGAAGGCATCGCCTAATCTATCCTCAAAAATCGGATCTGTCGCCTGAAACTCTTTGGTTGCAAACATTCCGAAAGTGAGTTCCCAAAGTTTGATTTTGTTCTTTTCTTCACCGATAACGACTCGGCGTAGATAGATTAGTTGTTGAACGATGGAGTTGTACATGGGCTCGAGAGTTTCGCCACCTTGTATTTTTAAAATATGCGCATGCCGTTTTCTAGCCAAGCGAAGTGCCCGATCTATGTAATCTAAATTAGTATTCATTTTAATTCACTCCACGGCGCACCACAAATATTTAATTTTTACTAATCCATTGTATCTGCCAGATTTCTGTTTGGGAGGATGGTCTCAAATCGTTATTTACGAGGAAATAATTTTGTTGTGAATTTTTTATCTTCATTAATTATAACAATGGTCATTTTTCGGTAATTTGAATTGCAAGGGCGTTACATGTCTAGGGATAAAAATTCTTTGGCTTCACATATATGAAATTAATTTTTAGATGACTTTGCAGACATATACGTTTGTCTCTGCTGGATTTATTTCTTTAAATATAAAGCATGGGTGAAAGTCACTACACTAGGACAATTTGGTAATGCTACCTTGACTATTTTAGTCTGAGTAATGTTTTGGTGGGGCCACTTAAATCTGAAAAAATGAGGCCGTACAGGTGCAAACCTCATAATTGCTCGTGCTATAATAGATAGTTTGAGTTTTTTATTTAATTTTGTTTAGTCTTATCTTTAAGTCCGTTATAAGGTCGGTCCATTCTTTATAAGTTGTGTTTTTAATGTAGTAGTCACCAAGCCATTTTGGATGGCATCGAGATATTAATTCTTCTATGGCTGCTGTTCTGATGTTATCATTTTTATCTAATGTTAAGACCTTATCAACTAGGGTTTTAATTTTACTGGCTTCATCAATATAAGATGATGATATTAGCGCTTTGCATATTTTCTCACTAACTTCTTTTAAATTCATAATAATTCTGTTGCTCACGAGAATTTATCACCCGCAGTTACTATTTGCCAACCACCTCCAATCTTATCTGCTCCCCATTGAAGTTGTGGGGCAACTTTACCCTCAAGAAGCATTTGAGGTCTGGTTAAGGCGACTGTACCTTTTTTAGAGAGTCTGGGATTTTTTTTCAATATAACTTTCGGCATTTTTTATATCATCGATGGTTATTTTTCTCACAATCAATAAATTTATTCATATCTACCTCTATTTATTAGGTTAACTGTTCCTACACGCACTACCCAATTAGCTTTACAATATCGCTATAAATATCCGAGGAGAGATTTATTAATTCGGTGCTGTATTTTCCTTTATCCAATAATGTTTTTCTGATGTGGTATTTTAACTTCATAAGGGCCTCACTGGATGTGGCACTGTAATCAATGGCATCAGTAAGTTCTTTTGCTAATTCAGAATTAGATATTGACTCATTTTTTAATAAGCTTGCTAACTTTCTAGTTTTAGAATAAATGTCGTTTTTCATAGTTAAAAAAAATTAAAGTTATGGATGTTAACAGCATCTTGCGGAACAACCACTTCAATTCCACCTCCGCCGTTGGGCGCAGTGTGGAAGTAGAACACCTGCGCCTGCGGCCCGCCGTCAATGCGTGCCAGTGGCTTCATAGCTTATATAGGTGAGAGGCATGCCGTCGTGGGTTGCCTGCTGTAGTCGGAAACCTTCCCAATGACTGGTGCTTCTTTAGGGGGTGTCAAACAAGTCTGGGCTGGTTCAGTATGCTACTTATATATTAGCCCAAGTAACTTTATTTTGTATCTTGCAGGTTGTGTTTCACCAGCGGCAGTTACTATTATTATTTCCCTCCCGGTTTTTTCTGAACTAACTTTTTGGAAGTAAATATCTAAGTTATCATGCTTGTATGATGGTGTTGGATCAAATTTATATTCTATTTTATTTATCCCATTTATATTTTTTGTTATGTTTATTTTTAATTCATCATCAGCCTCCCATATTGGCTTTGCAACTGAGTTTTGATAAGTCACCTGCTCGTTCGTATCAGTAAGATATATTTCTTCTTTGAAATGATAGAACTGATCTTCACTTCCATCAAAAATTAATTTTTTAGCTTCAGAACTAATGCATTTCTCTGTCATATTCCCCCGGATTGGTCGAATTAGACCTTCGGAAATAAGTTGGCTAATAGATTGGGATGGTTCAAGTTGAGTGCCTCCGCCGGTTTGGTTAAACTAAGGTGAAGAAGCCCCGCAGCCGGGTTTGACAGGTAACTAAATGTACAAAGCTGGAAGGTCCTCTGTAATAATTTCCAGCTTCTTTGATTATATTTATGACATTCGCATTACGCATTCGCGGAGACGTTTCAATAGTTCAGGCTCTTTAAGGCAATCAACGGGCTTCATTCCCTCTAATGCTGGAACCTCTTGTTCAATCCACCATAAAGCTTCTTTTATTCCTCTTTTACCATAAATAATTACAGCCAAATCCAAATGCCCATCTAATTTTTCAGAAAGAAAACGGGCATTGTCATCCAAATAAGCATCTGAAAATATCTTTACAGAACGCTTCCAAGTTTCGTCTCCGGCATAATATATCTCTAATCCTGTCATGGCTAAAACCCTAAAAATGAGATCAAGTTAGAACCAGTTGGGTTCCGTGCTGAAGGAGCAAGTATACCATCATACCCTTGTGTTTTTGCCCATGCTCCAATCTGGTGAGTGACATCATATTCTTTTCCAGAGATATCTTTTAATGATATACCAAGCTGATTTCTGACATCTGGACGAGTTAAATCCAAGACATTATTAAGTTGTACTTTTTTACTGGTCAATTCACGAGTTGATAAGTCCACCTTCCAGTGAGTGACTTCAGCCAACGCTGTTTTTTTAGAGTTCGCTCCATATACACCACCACTGCCAACATCAGTATACCGGTGCCTTGAACCAATGTTTCCGGGGTGAGTCGTCCATGTCGTACTCATCCTGCTAGGTTGTTCAAATCGATAGACCGTCCGGTTAACTTTCCTTCCTTTTGGTGGCGTCGAGCATTTCATCAACCCCAGCGGATCCACCCACCCCAAAGGGTTCGGCGCATACTGATAAAGGTTTATCCCACCCGCCAACCCAATCGGGTCGTGCTGGGTAAATCTGCCGATATCCGGGTCGTAATAACGGAACAGATTGTAGTGCAATCCGGTTTCGCGATCCAGGTATTGGCCCTGCAGGCGCAGGTTTTGGGAGTAATCCAGATGCTGCTGATTTTCCTCATACTTTGTTTTGCCCCAGGCGCTGCTGTGGCCTTGCCAGCGTAGGGTGCCGTCGCTGTCGGTCAGGCTTTCCGGCTCGCCGTTGGGCGCGGTGTGGAAGTAAAACACCTGCGCCTGCGGCCCGCCGTCGATACGTGCCAGCGGCTCATAGCTTCCCTGATCGGCATACACATAGGTGAGCGGCATGCCGTCGCGGGTTTCCTGCAACAGTCGGAAACCTTCCCATAGGAAGGTGGTGATCTGGCGCTTGCCGCCCGGTTGGCGCAGGTCCTGGCTTTGCCGCCATACCTGTTTTTGCGTGCGCCGCCCGAGTGGATCGTAACGGAACTGCACATGCTGCAGGGGTTCGCTGCGGTGCAGGCTGTAACGTACCACTTCGCAGAGACGGTGTTCGGCGTCGTAGCGGTATTGCCAGCGGTAGTGGCCCTTGCGCTTTTCCACCGTGCGGCCAAAGGTATCGTAACGGTAATCGATGCCTTGATAGTGCATCACGCGGTTATGCCGCTGGCGGAACTGGCCTTCATCCAACAGGTTGGAGGCCGGATCGTAGCGGTAACGCTCGGTGTCCGGCAAGGTACCGTCCTGGCTTAGCAGGCGACCTGCGGCGTCATAGTGATAACGCTGATAGGCGAACGGGTTGGCGTTCTGTTCTTCGCGCGTCAGGTTATTTTGATAGTCGTAGAACCACTGCCGCGAACTGCTGGCCGGGGCCGGACGTTGGCGATTGTCGTTAAAAATCTCCCGGCGATCTTTGCGTCCGAGCCGATCGTAGTGCAGTCGGCTGGTCAGTCGGCCCTGAGTGCGGCTTAACTCACGGTGCAGGTTGTCACGTTCGAACTCGCTAATGGTAACGTCATCCAGCGCCACCTGCAGCAGGTGGCCACTGCCGTAGTACAGCGAACGCAGGGTGCGGCCGTCGGGCAGGGCAACCTGTGTGCGGTTGCCCATCGGGTCGTAATCGTAGTTCAGCGTGCCCTGGTTACCTTGCTCACTGAGCACCCGACCCAGCAGGTCATAGCTGAAGCTGGCTTCGCTCTCCGCTTCCGTCTGGTAATCCCGCCATACATCGCCGCGATAGAAGGCGGCGTGCAGTAACTGGCCGACCGGGTTGTAGCGATAGCGGGTTTCTCCGTCCGGCGTCTGCTTGTTCAACAGTTGCCCGGCGGCGTCATGGCTGAAGTAGTGTGAAAAGGCAGCAGGCGTATTGGCCGCAAAGGTGCGCTCAATAACCCGGCGGCACTCGTCATAACGATAGCGGGTGCTGATACCGTCCAGCCCGGTCTCTTCCTGCAGCAGATTGGCCGCTGTCCACTGGAAGCCGTAACTCTCGCCGTTCTCATTGCGCAGGGCGGTCAGTCGACCACGAGTATCGTAGCTGCGCAGCACTTCGCCATCGAGCGGGTTGCGGGTCGCCAGCAGGCGGCCGACGCTGTCGTAACGATAGTGTGTCAGGCGGCCATCGGCCCCCTGGTAATGCACCAGTTGACCCTGTTCGTTCCAGCCCAGTTTCTCCTGCCAGCCTTCGGCACGCTGCAACTGTGTCAGGCGGCCGGCGCTGTCGTAATGGTAACGAGTGCTCTCACCGGCGGCGTCGGTGACCTCGGTTAACCAGCCTTGTGGCAGGTAGCTGTAGGTAGTCTGTTTGCCGGAGCAATCGCGGGCGCGGATCAACTGGCCGTGTTCATCATAGGCGAAATGGCTGATGCCACCGTTGGCGTCGACCGACTGCACTACCTGACCGTAGTCATCGCGCAAATAACGCTGGGTGTGACCGAGTGCATCAACGTCGGCTACCAGCGCGTGGCGCTGATCGTAATAAAAATACTGTGTGGCGCCGTTAGGTGCTTTGATACTGACCGGCAGCGCGCGCTGTGGCAGCCATTGTGTCAGGCGGATATTGCCGAGCGGATCCTGTTCCTCGACCAGGTTACCGGCTTCGTCGTAGCGAAATTGCCAACCATGGCCCAGCGGATCCTGACTCGCGACCAGCATATCTTCGTCGTTCCACTGGTAACGCCAGACTTCACCGCGTTCGTCGGTGTATTCGGTAATCAACTGCTGGCTGTTCCAGCGGTGACTGTGTTGCAGACCATCGTATTCGGTGACGGTAGTCAGGCCTGCCGCCAAATCGTAATCTATGGTGCAGCCGCCACCGGCTTCATCGCGGTGTTCCACCACCCGCCAGTCGTCAAACATCGCCCAGCGATATTCGAAATAGGGGGCGCCCGCCTGCTGATGGCGGGTCAACAGAGACTGATCGTTATAATGGAACTCGCGGGTAATCAGGCCACCGACGTCAACTACCTGGTGGAGATCGCCGTTGTCGTTATAGCAATAACGTACCCGCGTCTGTTGGTTATGGCACAGTGCCGTAACGCGGTCGGCAAAGCGAGCATCGGCGTATTCCAGTAGCAACGTCATGGCGTTGGCACTGTCGCTGATCTGGCTCAGGCGTTGCTGTTCGTCGTAGCTCAACAGCAGCGCGTTGTCATATTCGTCGCTCAGCGACATTAGCCGCAGGCGAGAGGGTTCCTGTGGCAGCGGGACAAACAGTCGCCACACGCTGCCATCGGTATCGGCGATGACCAGTTGACCTTCTTCGCCGCTGCGGAACATTAAACCTTCACCGGCATTGAAGCTGGGTTTGTTCACCTCGGGTAGCGGGAAGCGCAGTTCGCGGCCGGTTTCATCATGCAGGCAGCATTCGACACCGCCTTTGCCGTCGTCAGCCAGATCGACCCAGGTTTCAAACGTTGTACGCCAGCCGTGACCGAACAGACCCTGATAGCGGTTGCGGCTGTTGTAATTACGCTGCCAGACCAGTGGGAAGCGTGCCGACAGCAGCAGATCGATATCCTCTTCGCCGTTCAGTACCTTGGCTCCGGTGGCGGCGTGTACTGGATTAAACGCGGCGTGGATTGCTTCCCCGAGCGCATTGGCCCCTGCCGCCGCCAGCCCGCCGCCAATCATGCAAGGCAGGTTCTTGACCAGTTTGGACGGGTTGCCGAGCAGCAATGGCAGCACGGTCAGTGCCAGGCCGATGCCCGGCAGTTTGCCGCTCTTGATATCCCGTACCACAACCGCATCGCCGCCGATCAGGACGTTTTTTGAAACGTCGGTCGAGACCTTGGCTTCACAGGTGGAACGATCGTTACTGCGCACGGCCGGTTGACCGTTAATGAATACCTTGCCGGAACCTTCCGCCAGATATTGCGGGCTGGGGTGCTTGTCGCAAGCGATCTTGTCTTCTTCCAGCGCCTGGCTGGGCAGACTTGGACCGGCGACGCTGGGCTGCCACAGCTGGGAAATGATATTGCCCCCGGCGGCCAACAGCTCAGAACCGTAATCCCAAAAACTTTGTGGCGGTTGCGGCGCGGGCAGGGCTTTGATCTCATCAGCGGTGAGCAACCGCCCGGCGGCACGAGCGGCCGGTTTGGCGTTGGTGAACACATTGGCCGACCCCGTGAGGATCACGCCGGAGACCACCGGAGGAAACAGCCAGTTGGCCACGGTGTCACAGCCGTTGCTGATATGTTCGCCGACGCCGGTCAGGCTGGCGGTGAAGCCGACGATCAGGCCGGCACCGACACAGCCGGAAGCCGCTGTTGCCGCCGCACCCAACACCGCCACCCCCGCCAGTGCCGGAGCTGCCGCTGCCGCTGCGGCCGCAACGGCGGCTGTCGCCAGTGAGTAAACCGCGACCTCGGCAACGGCGCTGGCGATGTCCGCCAGCGGGCTGGTATGGATCAGTTCGTCATCCTTTCTTGCCGCCCAAATATCGCTCATGGTTATCGGTCATCCTGTCCGGTCAATGCCAGCGAGGCTTTCACCTGCTGCCATTGATGGCCATCCTCGCTGGTGAAAGGCTTCATTGAGGAATACGTCACGATCAGCAGCGTCTGGCTCCCTTCGGGCTGTGCCGCTAACTGATGCTGATGATGATGGTGTCCGGCGCGGATGAAATTGCTGGTGACTTCGATAGCCCGGATAAGGTGGTTTGGCCCGACGCTGATGCGCTGGCGTGGCAACTGCTGCAAATCGGTGATCTGTGGCAACAATGTCTGCCACTGTTTTTCAAATTCGTCTTCCAGCGTGCTGTCCTGCGGGATCGCGCCACGGGTGATCACCAGAGAAGCGCCGGTCTGCGGGTTTTTGAGGATATTGATGGTGCAGTCCTGCCAAGGGCCGGCGGGCAGGGTGAAATGACCTTCCTGGAAAAGATAATTCATGGGTATTCTCTAAAAATGTTGAGGGCCGAAAAGTTCGGCGGTCAGGATTTTGGGAACAACTGGTCGACGGCACCCTGGATTGCCGTCTTGTGATCCGGCCCTGGGGCGGCAGTGCGCGCGGCACCGCCTGGTTGATTGAGTTGCAGCTTGCCGCCGGTGTTGATCTCGCCGTCGTTTTTGACCGTGATGTTAAAGCTGGTGCCGGTGATGTTGATCTGGCCATTGGCCCGCAGCTCAATGACACTTTCCCCGCATTCCAGCCGCAGTGACTCCCCGGAGCCCAGGGTGAAGGCGTCTACCACATTGTCGGCGCGCGTTTTGCCGGTCAGCGACGAAGAGTCGCCTTTAACCCCGGTCGCCTGGTTGAGCACCACCCGTTTCATCTGATTGCCGCCGACCAGGTGCGTATGGTTCTTATCGATGGTATGGCTCTCATCGTTCTTCACCTGGGTGTCCATGTTGCGTTCCGCCTGGATCCACACCTGTTCCGAACCGGCTTTATCCTCGAAGCGCAGGGCGTTGGCGTTGTCGGCGGTGCCATCCTTGGTGCGGCTCATAAAGCCCATCTGGGTTGCGGCGGCCGGCAGCGCCCAGGGCGGCATGCTGGCGTCGTTATACACGCGGCCGGTCACGATCGGGCGGTCCGGATCGCCATTGATAAAGTCCACCACCACTTCGTCGTTGACGCGTGGGATCTGTACCCCGCCATAACCCTGCCCAGCCCAGGCGCTGGACACGCGTACCCAGCAGGAGCTGCCGTCGTCTTTGGGCCCGAAGCGATCCCAGTGGAATTTCACCTTGATGCGGCCGTATTTGTCGGTCCAGATCGACTCACCGGCCGGGCCGACCACTTTTGCCGTCTGTGGGCCGTGAGTTTTTGGCCAACTGGCCTGTTGCGCCGGGTGCCAGGGAATATCCGCCGGCAGCACGGTGAAATCGATGCGGTGTTCGCTGTGCTGATCGTCGCCGCTGGCGTAGCGGTTTTCCTTCAGGTGATATTTGGCCTGCAGCGTCAGGTATTCCCGGTTGTCGTCGATATGCGGGGCGTTATACAGCGTGAAGGTGCTGCCGGGGGCGATGCCCAGCGCGGTAGCGGTGCCTTCAATCTGCTGATGTTCGGCCTGCCAGGCTTCCTGACGGATACGGGCGTAGAACTCCCCCTGCTGATGCTCGGTATAGCGGCCCGGCCAGTCGTAAACGTCAATCTGGCCCGGCGTCGGTGAGGCGGGGTTCTGACGTGCCTGGAACAGCCAGGCATTGGGTTTGCGGAAATCGTAATCGTCGAGGCTGTAAATACCCGGCGTGACGTGATCGGACAGGGTCCACTGGCTAATGCCTTCTTCGCTGGTACTGCCGCCAGACGGCGTCAGATGGTAAGGGATCATCTCGTAGCCGGGATAGGGCTGATGATGGTGGGGCGCATCGCCCAGCACCAGGGTGTGCTTGCCCATCTCATGTTTGAAATAGTAATAGATACCTTCCAGCTCCATCAGCCTGCTGATGAAGTTGAAGCTGCTCTCGTTATACTGCACGCAGTAGCCCCACAGGCGGTAGTCGCCGGTGAGCTGGTCTTCCAGTTGAACATTATGTTCGGTCAGCAGGGTCTTGACGATCTGCGGCACCGTCTGTTCCTGGAATATGCGGAAGTTGCGGTCCTTGGTCATCGGCCACAGATCCGGTTGCACGTGCAGGTTGTACACTGCATAACGGGTGCCGCTGATCTCTTCGCTGCTGACGGCGATCGAGGTGATCTTGCCGTTCAGGTAGCGGGGCGGGCCAAGAAAACCCTGGGTCGGGATCTCCAGCGTCAGGGGTTGACCCAGCAGCGCCTTGCGGTCGAGACGGGCATTTTTGCTCAGCAGTTCGATGGCGAAATCAAAGGGTGAGGAAAGGGCTTCAGTTCCTTCCAGCGAACGGAACAGCAATGACTCCTGGCCCAGTGGCGTATGCGCAATAATACGATCCAGCATGAGAACGTCCTCTGTGAATGACGCATGCGTCAATCTCATGAAAATACGGTGAAGGCCCGCGGAGACGGGCCGGATAAGCGGAGGGTTAGCCTGCTGCAACCGGGTTGACCAGCCAGGTGCCGGCGTTCTCGATGCTGAGCTGCTGACGGCGTAACTGATCGTTATGGCGGATTTCCAGCTGATAGCTGCCCGGTGCCAAATTCAGACGGGCAAAACCGTTGTCGCCTGGGGTCACCTGCTGGGGCTTGCCGTCCAGGCTGACCTGCTCACCGGGTTGCAGTTTGAAATACACCAGAGCCACCGGCGATGGTGCCGGAGTGGTCTGGGCTGCAGGGGGCTGTTCGGCCGTCTGCGGTGCGCTTGGTGGCGGCGTTATGGGTTTATCCACCGGTGCACTTTCTGGCGTATTGGCCGCTATTGGGGCTGGGGTACTGTCGCCGCCGCTTAGCCAGGCGATGACGCCGATCACCAGCAAAGCCGCGACGCCTGCACCTGCCATCATCGGGCGAGTGAGCTTCATGCCGTGCGCGGTAACCGTGCCTGCCGCTGCAGCACCGGCGGCCGGATTGGTGGCCATCAGCAAGTTTTCCGGTGCGGCGGCCGGGGTGCTGATGATTTCGTTTTCATCGGCAATCGGCAGATGCAGCAGTTCGGCCATTTCGTCGATGGTTTGTGGCCGGTCTTCCGGTTTCAACGCCAGCGCATGGTCGATAGTGCGCAGCAGTTCCAGTGAATAACCCGCCGGGCGACGCTCGGTCAGCGGTTGGTAGCTGTCCTCGATGCTGCGCACCACGCTGACCGGCGGCGGTGAACCGACGATCAGCGTATGCAGCACGGCACCCAGAGCGTAAATGTCGGTCCAGGGGCCTTGTTCACCGTCGCTGTTCTCGGTGTATTGCTCAATCGGCGCAAAGCCCGGTTTGAGCATGATTTCAGTTTCGTCGGACAGGTTGCCGATCTCTTTGCGTGCTGAGCCGAAGTCCAGCAGCACCGGCAACTGGTTTTCCTGGATCTGAATGTTATCCAGTGAAATGTCGCGGTGCAGGTAACCTTCCTGATGGATGGTGTTGATGGCGCTGAACAGCGGTGGCAACAGCCTGCGGATCCAGGCCTCGTCGATTTTCTCCGGCTGCTGCGCCTGCAGGTTCTTCAGTGTGGTGCCGCTGTAAAACTGGGTGCCCATGTAGGCGGTCCCATTCTCTTCCCAAAAGCGCAGCACGTGCAGCAGCCCTGGGTGTGAGAAACGCGCCAGCAGGCGGGCTTCCTGAATAAAGCTGTTTAACCCGGCCTGGAAGGTTTTGCTGAAACGCTCGCCGCGCAGCCCGATACTCAGATCGTCATTGCGCATCGCCAGCGAAGTCGGCATGTACTCTTTGATGGCGATGGTACGTTCCAGTTGATGATCGTAGGCGCGGTAGACGATGCCGAAACCGCCTTCGCCGATAGCTTCCTTGATCTCGAATTCATTGAACCTATAGCCGATCGGCAGGCTGTTTGAATTCGGTTTGCTTACCCCGGTTCCCGACATAATGATGACTCTCTGTGAACAATGGCCGCCATACCGGCGGCCGCGGCGTTATGCCTGAAATTGACAAATAAATTCGTTTTGCTGCAGCGCGATATGCAGTTGGCGATAGCGCTGATCGTTGGCGCTGCCGGTCAGTAAGGTGTGGCTGATCTGCGGCAGCAGGGTGTTGGTCAATATAGCGTCGACCATGCGGCCGCCGGACTCCACCTCGGTGCAGCGGCTGACGATCTGCTCGATCACCGCGTCGTCGAAGGTGCAGACGATATCGTGGTTCTCCGCCAGTCGGCGCTGCACTCGCCCCAGTTGCAGGCGTACGATATTGCCCAGCGTGGCGTCGGTCAGCGGGTAATAAGGCACAACCAGCAAACGGCCAAGCAGCGCCGCCGGGAATACCGACAGCAGCGGTTCGCGCAGGGCGCCGCTCAGTGCCTCCGGCTCCGGCACCAGGTCCGCATCGCTGCACAACCCGGCGATCAGATCGGTGCCGACGTTGGAAGTCAGAATAATGATGGTGTTACGGAAATCGATATGGCGGCCTTCGCCGTCTTCCATCCAGCCTTTGTCGAACACCTGGAAGAAGATCTCGTGCACGTCCGGGTGGGCTTTTTCTATTTCGTCCAGCAGCACCACGCTGTAAGGGCGGCGGCGCACCGCTTCGGTCAGCACGCCACCCTCACCGTAACCCACATAGCCGGGAGGGGCCCCTTTCAGGGTTGAAACGGTATGCGCCTCCTGGAACTCGCTCATGTTGATGGTAATCACGTTCTGCTCGCCGCCGTACAGTGTTTCCGCCAGCGCCAGCGCGGTTTCGGTTTTCCCGACGCCGGAAGGGCCTGCCAACAGGAAGACCCCGACCGGCTTGTTCGGATCGTCCAGCCGTGCACGTGAGGTGCGTACCCGACGGGCGATAAGATCCAGTGCATGCCGTTGGCCGATAACCCGCTGGTTCAGCGTATCCGCCAGTTGCAGTACCGCGTCGATTTCGTTTTTCACCATGCGACCCAGAGGGATGCCGGTCCAGTCGGAGACCACCGCGGCCACCACGTTGGCATCGACGGCGGCGAAAATCAGCGGGGCCTCGCCCTGCAGTTCGCCTAGCTGTTGCTGCAACTGCGCCAATTGCGCGCGCAGTTCATCGGCAGAGGGCTCGGGTTGTGGTTCCTCTGTGATCTCCTCAGTCGTTTCAGCCTCAATATCTTCCCGATGCAACTGGGCGCGCAGGTCGATAATCTGTTGGATCAGCGCCAACTCCTCCTGCCAGCGGGCCGTGAGCTGTTCCAGTTGCTGTTGCAACAGCGCCAACTGAGCTTCGATATCCTGTGGGCGCTGCGGATTGCCGATGCCGACCTTGGCTTCGCGCTGGGCGATATCCAGTTCAATCTGCAACGCTTCAATGCGGTGGCGGCAGTCTTCCACCTGGGCCGGCTCGGCATGCTGGCTGACCGCCACGCGGGCGCAGGCGGTGTCCAGCAGCGCCACGGCCTTGTCCGGCAACTGGCGAGCCGGGATGTAGCGATGCGACAGGCGCACGGCGGCGTCGACCGCCTCATCGAGCAACAGCACGCGGTGGTGCTGTTCCAGCGGGCTGACGGTGCTGCGCAGCATCAGCAGCGCTTTGTCTTCGCTCGGTTCATGCACCTGCACCACCTGGAAACGGCGGGTCAGCGCCGGATCTTTCTCAATGTATTTTTTGTATTCCGACCAGGTAGTGGCCCCGACGGTACGTAATTGGCCGCGTGCCAGCGCCGGTTTCAACAGGTTGGCGGCATCGCCGGTGCCCTGTGCGCCACCGGCACCAATCAGTGTATGGATCTCATCGATAAACAAAATGATCGGGGTGGGGCTGGATTGAACTTCGTCAATCACCGTCTGCAGGCGCTTTTCAAACTCGCCCTTCACCCCGGCCCCGGCCTGCAGCATACCGATATCCAGCAGATACAGCTGGACGTCGCGCAGCTGTGGCGGCACATCACCGGCCACGATACGCAGCGCCAGGCCTTCGACCACGGCGGTTTTGCCGACCCCGGCCTCACCGGTCAGCAGCGGGTTGTTCTGGCGGCGACGCATTAAAATATCGACAATCTGGCGGATTTCCTCGTCACGCCCGGTCACCGGATCAATCTCGCCGTTGCGCGCCTTGGCCGTCAGATCCTGAGCATATTGCGCCAACACGCTGCCGCCAGTCTGCGCTGCCGTCGGCGTGGTATCGGCCTGAGCGTTCGGCGTCAGGCTGTTTTCCGCCGAGTGGGCGGTGATGGTGGCAAATTGTTCCATCAGCAGATCGGCGTTGATGCGATCAAACTGGGGGGAGATGGCTTTCAGCAGGTGGCGCAGGCTGTAGGTTTTCAGGATGCCGAGCAGCAAATGGCCACCGCGGATCTGCGCAGCACCGAATTTCAGCGAGCCGTAAACCCAGGCCCGCTCCACCGCGCTGTCGATATGTTCGGACAGATCGGAAATTGCGCTGGCACCGCGTGGCAAACGATCGAGCGCTTCGACGATATCGCGCGCCAGTTGCCCCTCGTCCAGTGCAAAGTGGCGGATCACCTGTTGCAGGTCGGCCTCCGGTGCCTGCATCAGTTGATGCAGCCAGTGCGCCAGCTCAACGTAGGGGTTACCGCGCAGCTTGCAAAACGCCGTCGCACTTTCCAGAGAGGTGAATAACAGGCTATCGAGTTTGCCAAATAATACCGAGCGGCTGATTTCAGACATGGTTTTCCTCAGGTCTCAGAGTGGCGGAGCGCTGTGCGGCTCCGGCCAAAATAATAGTCAGAACGGGTTTTCCAGCGGTTCGGGGCTGAAGATCAGATCGTCAAGGTCGCGTTGGTGACGGGCGTCTTCCAGCCAACTGCTTAATCCCAGGCGCTGGGCACCGCCGAGTTGGGTGCCGCTGAGCTGATCCTTCGCCAGGATCAGCCGCACTTCCCAGACAAACTCAATGCCCAGATACTGGCGCACCCAGTCGCGCAACTGCCGGCACAGTTCGGCTCCGGGCAAAAAACGCTCATAGTTTTGTTGCGACATTGGCCCCAGTTCAATGCGGAACTTGTGTTGAATATCGCGCACGGCAATCCCAAGGAACGAAGACTCACCGAGCCGGGGAGCGCCGCGACCTGCTTTGAGGCGCGCCTGTTCACGGGGTTCTACCCGCAGCCAGTGTGGGACGTTTTCCACGATGCGCACCGGCACCTTGAAGTACTGCTGCAAGATTTTGCTTAGGCCTTCCGGGTCACGGCTGTGGCGAATCAGATGACCGGCCATAAAATGCTTGGCATGGGCATTGATGCTGTCGCGCTGCTGCTGCGCCGGTTGGCCGATGCCAATCAGGCTGGAAAGGTATTGGTCGAAACGCCGGTTATCCTGCCGATCCAGCGATACCGTGGGTTGTGCATCGGCCCAGGCGCGGTAAAACAGCAGCGTCAGCCGGTGGTGAAACAGGTTGGCAAAGGCCAGCAGGGTGGTGTCCTGGTGGTGATAAACCCGTTCACGCACATATTCGGTCAGGTGCAGCGGCAGCGGCCCGTTGGGGCCAAACAGGCCAAAGCTGAAAATCGAAACGTCGTGCAGCGGGCTTTGTGGCCGTGGGCTGACCTGTGCCAGCGTCGACGGGGCGAACGACAGTGAAGGTTCTTGCCCCAGCCGCAGCATTTCATGGCGCGGCAGGGGGGCTCGCCCCAGCAGGTAGGCCTGCCCGCCCTGGGCGTCGAGGCGCCGCAACAGCTGAAATAGATCGTGCTTATAAGGTGCATTACGGAGCCGCAGCCAGAAATCTTCCGGCAGGCGGTGCAAGGCATTGATCTTGGGCGATACCGTCAGTTCCGCCTCGGTGTGGAGGGCGCTCATATCAGCGTCCTTTTGCCCATGCGCGCCTGCCAGTGGGCAATTTCACCGCGTTGCTGGCTGGAAAGCGTCATCTCGGTAAAGGTGTTCATCGCTACCAGCCGGGAGAACAAACGCTCCAGTACGCTCCCCAGCAGGTAGGGGCTGCTGCCGGAGAACGACTGTTCATCGACGGTCAGATCGATGGCAATACCGCGGGCAAACACTATCGGCCCCGGCTCGGGCACCCGGCGGTATACCGGGCGCAGGTTACAGTGGCGCACGCCCTGGATCTGCTTGGTGATTGCCGGCTCGCTCAGGTTGCCATACAGACCGAGCAACTGACGCAGGCTGGCAGCCCCCTGTTCCGGGTCGCCGTCCATCATGCTGAGGTAGTTCAATTGCAGTTGGCTGATCAGCCGCCAGGTGATCATTCCTTCGGCCAGCGCCGGACGCGGCGGCGTCGGGCCTTTTTTCAGCGACACCTGTTTGATCGGGATCGAGTCCGGCATCACGAAATTGCCCTGATCCTGCTGTAACAGCATCAGCGGCAGATCGCGGCTGGTGCACAGTACGTCGGCGGTAAGGTATTTCAGGTCGCTGTGCCACGGCGATTGCCGTTCATCCACCAGCGAGACGAACACTTCCGAGCCGACATAACCGGTGCGGGTGCCGTAGCGACGGGCGTGTTCGGACAACGTGCGCTGCTCGCGCCGCAGTGAAAAGTAGGCGCCGTAGTTGCCGTCATCCGCGCTTAGGGTGCTGTAAAACGGCCGGAATTCCTGCTCATAGCGTTTTTCGCTGGCGCTGCCACCGAGCCGCTGTACCGAGAACACTTCATAATCAAGCGGACGAATGTTATCGACCACCAGATGATATTCATGGCTTTTTTCGCTGACCGTGATGCGTTCGGCGACTTTCGGGAACAGATTAATCACCGGCGTGCAGTGCAACGCCAAATGGGCGACGTCGATTACCCGTTCCAGCGCCGCATCCTGGCGGTCAAGCAACACCAGGATCTCAAACTGCCGCAGCGTTTTTTTGCCTTCGCGTACGCTTTGCAACAGCGGGCGTATGCCATTGACGCTGAAGAACTGGAAGCGTGCAGGGAAGGCAAAATATTCCTGCAGCAGGCGATAGCCTTCAAAATTGCGCAGATCGTTCGGCAGCAGCGCCTGATCGGCGGCAAAGCCTTCCTGCCGCAACCCGTCCAGTGCCAGCACCCGCCGCTGCGGTTGCGCCTCTACCGTCTGGCAAATCAGCCCGACGCTGTGCTGCATCAGCAGTTCCAGCAGTTGCTGTGCCTGCAAGTCCGGGCCGGAGAGATAAAACATCAACTGGTCCAACTGCAGGTTGTTGAGCGTGACGCTGTCATAGCACTCCAGCCGGATGCGCAGCGCGCTGACGCAGCCACTTTGTTGCAACCCCAGGCTGGCCAACGGAATATCGGCCGGAATGCCGCCCAGCTCGACGCTTTTCAGCCGCACCGGCTGCAGCGTGACGTCGTGCGCGGTGGTGTAGCTGCAGGTGATGCCACTCTTTTTCAACGACTGGCTGTCCATCATGGTGCCGCGCGGCACGACAAAGCCGTTGCTGATATCGCCCTTGTTGCTGTCGGGTTGCAGCTCGGCAATCGCCATCGATGGCGTTGGCGACAGATAGTTGGGGTAGATAATCTCCAGCAGACGCTGGGAGAAACGCGGAAACTCCGCGTCCATCTTCAGCTGTACGCGCGAGGTGAGAAAGGCGAAGCCTTCCATCAAACGCTCGATATAAGGATCCGCTACGTCGATACCGCGCATGCCAAGGCGGCCTGCCACTTTGGGATACTGCTCGGCGAACTCTGCGCCCATCTCACGCAGATAGGCCAGCTCGCGGTTGTAATAGTCTAAAAGTTTACTGTCCATCGGCTTACCCTATGTCTTTCAGATCGAAGTGGCCGTTTTCCAGGTCCACGTCGGTACGGAACAGAAACTCCAGCGGATAGGGCACGCACCACAGGCGTCCCTTGATTTCAATCGACAATACGTTGTGCAGCTCCAGCGAGCCGGTGTCCGAAATGCAGCGCACCTGCAACCCTTCGGGCAGGATGCGCGGTTCGAAATTGAGGATGGATTCAGTCAGCGCCAGCTGAATATCCTGCCACTCGATGTCCGACATGCGTTTGCCGGCCAGCGAGGCGATGCCGTAGTTGAGGGTTGAACGCCGTACCTGCGGAAAATCGCCCAAATCGAGACTGGACTCGCTGTTCACGCAGTTAAACAGCCACTGCAGGTCGCGCAGCACCCGGCGGCGCAGTTCGCTGTGCGAGACCAGGTTGCGCACCTGAGCTTCCTTTTTTTTCTGCGGTTCGTCGTCGGTCAGCATGTCGAGCAGCACCGGCTGCATTTTGTCGCGTGACGTCAGGCGTTCGCTGTCCTGGCGGGAGCGATAGCCCTGACGGCGCAGGTCACCATCATCATGTTGGGTTGGCCGCTTGCTGTTCATCGTCAGGCGCTCGCGTTAAAACTCAGGTGGCGCAGGCTGTGTAGCGGGAACTCATCGTTCTCGCTCAGCCAGGTTTTCAGACCCTGTCCGGCGTAGTGCGGACCTTCGCCCAGAGCTTGCCATTCGGTACGTTTGCCGAGCAACAGCGCATCGTCACTGTCTGCGTTCAGGGGATAGCGGGCGGGCAGTTGGCAGACCTGCTCGCGACCGTCGTTCAGTCGCACCAGTGCGTGGCTCCACACCAGATCAACGGCGCTTTGTGGGGCCTGGAACTGAATTTCCGCGATGTCGGCGAACGGCAGCCAGTAATAGGTGCCGTTCAATGCCAGTTCGCAAACCGGGCCGAGACGACCATCACCGTCGGTCAGCCAATCAAACGCCACGGGCTGTGGCTGTTCAGCCAGGGTCAGTTGCCCGGCACTGGCCGGTGCCGCTTCCAGCGCGTCGTCGCGCAATGCCTGCGCCTGTTCGGTTTCGCCCAGGGCATCGTGACGCAATGCCTGGATCATGGGTTGCAACCAGGGCTGACTTTGTTGCAGCAGCGCGGGGGCGGCCTCGCCGGCAAACACTGCCTGACGCTGCAGTTCCGCGTTGACCGATTGCATTAACAGCAACGTGGTGGGCTGGGCGATGGGCTTCAATGCCTGCCAGGATTTCAGCTGCGCATTGGCGCGCTGCCAGTTGCCGCTCAGACACAGCAGTTGCACCAGCGCGGCACGCAGATCGGCATCCGCCGGACGCGCTTTGATCTCATTTTCCACTGCGCCGATAGCGGCGCTGACCGAGCCGCCTTGCAACATGTTTGTTAATGATTTCACAGGGCTTTCCTTAATAATCAGTGAGTGGCGTTGTTTACCGACAGGTAGCTGCCACTGGCAGGGTCAAGGCGGTCCTCGGCCAGCTTTTCCACCAGCTTGAAGTTCAGCGGCGTGGCCGGGCTGGCAAGCAGTGGCTGCCAGGCGCGCTGGGCCTGCTCAATACGTTGTTTGACTTTGGCGGTGTCTGCGGCTTCTTCACGCGGCATTTCGACAATCACTTCGCCGTTAAATGACCAGGCGTGAAGCTGTGGGGCGAAAGGTAACAGCGCGAAACTGCCTGGTGCCTGCGGGTTGGCACCGAGTACCAGCCGCTGCACATTGGCGCTGATCACGCTCAAGGGGCGCTCGCCAACGTTGATCTTCACCAGCGGATAGCCTTGATAGAACGACAATGCCGGCGAGGCGGTTTTGCCATCTTGCTGTAGCGTTACGCTGCTGCTGCCGTTTAACCAGCCGTCATCACCACAACGCAGGGCGTCGCCACTTGGGATAAACAGTGCGCTGCCGCTGGCTTCTTCGCTCCAGTAGGTGCGGAAATGGCAGCCCTGTGGCAGGTCAAATTTTGGTACCGGTGCGCCGTCTGCCTGCGGCGAGGTGACCGCCACGGCGGCGGGGATCACCGGCGCTGGCGGGGCAGCCGGTTCGACGGCCTGCTGTTTGTGTACCGGCTTCCAGCCCCGTGCCTTGCTGGCTTCGCCGGACGCCAGTTTTTCACCGCGTTTGTCGGTCAAAGTCCAGGGGAGTTGGCTGGCTTTGGCACACTGCTTGGCCAACAGATTGCCAACTCGCGGCAGGAAGTCGTCCAGGACTGCGGGATCTTTGCTCTGTGCCGAAACGATGCGCAGCGGGATGGTTTTGCCGCACCAACTTGCCGGCTGGCTGTTTTTGACATCGTCGATAAACACTTCCAGCTTCTGGCTGGGGGAGTAGACCAAGCGATAATTCGCCGCCTGCGCGGCCGGTATCGCCATCAGGGCGATAAATCCGGGCATCCAGTATTTCATAGGTAACCTTGCTGTGAATTTGTACCTGACTCAGTCGCGGGACAGAAACCGCTCCGCATCCGCCAGAGAATGCAGCAGGGTGGTTTCCTGCGGTGAGCCAATCCAGACGGCGATAGCGCTGTAGTTATCGCTGTTATTATTTTTCTTCCATGCCTGCTCCATCAGGGCAATCCACTCGCTGGGGGAGTTGACCATATGCAGCGATTGTTCCAGTTCAGACTGGGTAAAGCTGTGCCAAAAACCGTCGGTACACAGCAGGAAAACGTCGCCGTCTTCCAGTTGCAACACGTCGCTGTAGGTGGCGTCGCGTTCTTCATTCAGACCCAGGGCGAAATACAGCAGGTTGCTGTTGATGCCGCTGGTTTGGTAGCCGGCATCCTGCATTTGCTGGATCAGACTGTGGTCGGTGGTCACCGAATGCAGATAGCCGCGACGGAACAGGTACAAGCGGCTGTCACCGGCGTGCGCCCAGTAAGCCAGTTGGTAATCGCGATCGATAAACAGACTGACCAGTGTGGTGCCCATCTTGCCGTATTCGTCCGACTGGCGTTGCTGCTGGTGGATGGCGGCATTGGCACTGGCAATGTGTTGGCGAATGCTCTGGGCATTGAGGTGTTTTTCACCGTCGAAGTTTTGCAGGATGGTGTCGTGTGCCAGTTTGGCGGCAACGTCCCCACCGGGAAAACCGGCGATGCCGTCACAAACCACGAAACAGGCGGCGCGGTTACCGACCACTTCACCGGTCTGATCCTGATTAGAGGCGCGGCCGCCCTGATTGGAGGTAGAGGCTATAGTGATATTCATTACGCGTCCGGTTGGGTCTGTGAGTCTTTATATTGATTCACTTCAACATCATAGGCGTGCAGGAAGGCTTCGCCGAACAGGGTGTGAAAGTCGTCTTCGATTTCGCCGGAAGTCTGCTGATAGCTTTTCACGAAGTAATCCCACAGCGCTGCCTTGCGGCTGGCCGGCAGGGATAAACGAGGTGCCGCGCCTTCCTTGCGCGCCTCTTCTTCAAGACGATCTGGATTAAATGACTGCAACATGGCGGCGATGATGGCGCGAATACCGGCGATCATGCCTAACTGGTGCGCCTGCAGGTCGATCAGTGCGTCGCGTACCGCCTGTTCCGGCGGCATAAACCCCGGCATCTTGCTGCCGAACATCTGCATCAACACCGTTTTGCCCGAGGGCAGCAGTTTGAACGGGTTATTGGCCTCGTCGAGGATCATGGTCATCTCGGCCTTCACGCCGCGCTTAAGGATTGAGCGTGAAGAGAGCAGGGCGACGGTACCCTGAGAGAACAGGCTCAGCAGTCGACCGGCCTGGCGCAGTTGCTGCTCATCAAAGTGCGGCTGTGGCTGCAGGTCATCCAGGCCTACCCCCTGGAGTAATGCGGCCAACAGTGGGCCTTCCAAGCGCTCACCTGCAGGTGCGCTACCGTTTTGGGCACGCGCAGTCTGATAGGCAATCGGATCGATACCCAGGCGGTTGGCCGGGCGTGGACGCGGTTGCGGTGGGGTTGAAGGAGAAAACTGTGGCTCAGGTTGCGGAATAGGCTCCGGCTGAGCGACCGGCTGCGGCGCGGCTTTGGGTTGTGGTGCTTCCACCGGGGCGGCCATCACCGGTTGCTGTAATGGGGGCGCCGGTTGTGGCACCGCAGCCGGAGGCTCTGGCTGTGCCAGGGGGACAGCACTGCCCATCAGCAGACCGAGCGGATCGTTGCTGTTCAACGCGTCCGGCGATGTGGGGGCAGAAGAACCGCCAAACAGCGCCAGCGGATCGAGTTCCTGCTCATTTTTTTCCAGCTCAGCGGGTTTGATCGGCGCAGCTTGGCTGGTGGTCGGACGCTGTTCGGCCAACAGCGCACTCGGGGTGGTATCGGCCAAAATTGGATCGCGTTCGAAGGTGGTGTCGGTGTTGAACAACATTGCCGGATCGGTTTGCTGCGACTGCAGTTGACGTAGTTCGACGTCGCCTGCCAATTGCGCCAGCGGATCGGCCGGGTTCATCTCAGGCTCCGGGGTTTCCAGCAGCGGATGGCTGTCCTGATTAATGACGGGAGCCGGGCGCGGATTCACCGCTGCGGCTGGCGTGAACTCTTCTACCAGGCTGTCCCAGATCTCATTCGGGATGGGGGCAGCCGATTTTTCTTTGGCGACCGGCGTAGTCACTGGCGCCGTGTCGGCGGTTTTCACTGCCGGCTGAGCCTGCGGTGCAGCCGCTTGCTGTAAGGAGGTAACCTGGATTTGGTAATCGTCGATGCCGAGAATGTCACCATCCTGCAGCTCCACCTGACGGCCGCGCTCTAGCGGAATATCGTTCAGCAACACGCGGGTGACGTTACCGCGGTTGGTTACGCGGCATTCGCCATCAGCAGAAATATGTACGATCGCCTGCAACCGCGAGATGGCGCGCTCTTCGTCCGGCAATACCAGATTGTTGTCCACGCTACGGCCAATGGTGCCGCCGGGCGGCAGAAAGTCGCAGCTGCTCTGTGGCGGAACCTGGCCACTTTTATTTTTGACAATAGAAAATCGCATAAGGCATTCCTGCTGATTAGGAGATATTGCAGTTAATTATTATTTCGGTGTCTGGCTTACAAAAATTGGCTGTTATTTTGGTAAGCCAGTTTGTGCTGTGGTTTTAATATGTTAATGAGAAATTTAAGAAGTAGATGATATTAATTTTATGATGATTAATCATTTTTGGTTTTATTGTTTATTCGTTGCGTGTTTTTTGAAAATAACTTTAGCTTCTGCGGATTGAGGAAGCGAGAGGCATTCCATTGTATGGTATGAAAACCCCCGGACAAAGCCGGGGGGATACAGATTAAGCTTCGCGGTTTTCCTTGATATTCCAACCTGCGCTGCTTTCTGCGCCTTTACCACCCTTATCGCTCTGCTCCCAGTATTGCTGTTTCACTTTTGATGCCTGGAAGGAGTAGGTTACGCCTACGGTGTCTTCACCGCCGGCACCGGTGTACTGCACGGCAGTGACCAGCACGTCGTCCAGAGTGATTTTGACGTATTCAACCTGGCTGCCACCGGCTTTACAGACTGACAGTTCAATCTTGGTCAGGTGTTTACCGCTGGAGCAGTGCTTCAGCAGTGCAGGGGTTGACTTGTCGACCAACGCGTTGACATGCAGATCGTTAAAGCAAACCTTACCGGCACCGCCGCCACCACCCACGCTCATGTTGCCTGGTTGAGAAGCGCCCCAGGAGAAAGAAGTAATGTCGGTCCAGCCTTTGTGATTTGAATCTTTAGATTCACCGCTGGCACCTTCAACTTTCAGGAACATATCAATAGCCATAGTATCTACTCTTTTTAGGGATAAATAACATTGCTGCTTTCGAAAAAGCACTGAATATGGCAAATAGGAAAGCATGGGGCCGAATAAAATCGTCCATATTTTACCTCTGCCTCGGCTTGAACTATTTTCATAGCTCAGTGAAACTCGAAACGACGATATAAGGTTCTCGCTCCGAATGGGTTAACCACAAAACACGGATGAAATGCTAGACATTAATCCACCCGTTACACTAGAATCATTTCCCAGTGTTTGTTTTGTGATCTTAATGAGGTTTAAATGAAAAAGATTATTGCTGTCGTGCTTTTGATTACTTCGTTCATTATTGGCGTTTATGCACTTGTTGATGTCATTCGCTCTGTTTACTATGTTGTGGCATATGAGTCTTTGACTGCAAATTCTATGGGGGTTGTTTTTGGTAAAACACTCTTCTTTATAATTATGGTTGTCGTGTTTTTGCTGTCTGGGAAGTTTTATAATAAAAATTAATTTCAAGGTTTGTTTTTTTGAATGGTAATTAATGGCGAATACTATCGATATTAATTACCGAGCCATCATTAAAAAAGACAATGGCCCAATGCTGATTACTGCGGGTTATCCTGATTCCACGAGTGATTAGGATCACCAACAATGACTTCACGAGATAATTTATCCAGCTCGGGGCTGTGATAAAGCCTCAGGCAGTTTAAGGTTACCCCTGTACTGCTGTTTTTAGTCTCGCTGTGAAACGCGTTCACTCTGGATTTGAACTTATCGATGAGAGTATTCACTTTCTCATCACCGGCTTCGATATCAAACGGCATCCATTCTCTCATCGCATTGGCGGTTCTGGCCGCATCAAGAGAGAAGGTTTTGTCTGATTCGGATACCTGCGCCAGACAGCGAGTCAGTGCCAGCTCTTTAACCACCTGGAAATAAGGCATTTGTTTGATAAATGCTACTGGGTCTTGGATATCCGTGGCTTGCGACTGCAATGAAACACTCAGTAGCGTTGAAAGCAGACTGAATTTAATTAGAGTATTCATGGCAACTCCCAAAAGTTGGCTCGAGGAGTTGAGTAATTTGTGCCCGGCTCATTGAAATAGCAATGATCCGAACAACTGGACCCATTCCAGAACGTAGCATGCCCACCTGCGTTGTCCCATCCGGATACTTCAAAAAGGATTAGACCTTTTTTATTGGCCAGTTGGGTCACGGGTAGTTGAGGGAAATTGATAATTAAATCTGGTTTTCCCCATGTTTTTGTCAAGTATGAAATAAGATCACGTACTCGGAAAAAGTACCATTTCTTATCTGCACCAGAGACCGTGAGTTGGCTTATTCTGGGGACCGGATGCCCTGTATAGTTAAGTACATAACTCATTCTCACAGCACAGCTATTTTCCCATCCTCCAGCATTCACGGGGATCTCGAAGTTGCGCTGCACTGCGCCGCCAATGGTATTTTTCACTTTTCCCAGCGAGTCATTAGCGTCATAAATATTTTTGGCTGCTGTCCATGCAGCGAGAAATCGTGGTCTTGCTCCCATATCCTACCTCCATGTTATTTTTTCAGGCCGTGTTCCCACGGCCTGACTTTCAGCACATCAGGATGCGTCGTTCTGCTTCAGTGAAGGCAGTTTCGATACCAAACGCAGGGAGACGGTCAAGCCTTCCAATTGATAGTGCGGGCGCAGGAAGAACTTGGCGCTGTAGTAGCCTGGGTTGTCTTCGATTTCTTCCACCTGTACTTCCGCAGCGGCCAGCGGTTTGCGTGACTTGGTTTCCTGTGAGGAGTTGGCCGGGTCGCCATCCACGTAGTTCATGATCCAGTCGTTTAACCAGCGTTCCATATCGTCGCGCTCGCGGAAGGAACCGATCTTGTCGCGGACGATGCACTTCAGGTAATGCGCGAAGCGGCAGCAGGCGAACAGATAAGGCAGGCGGGCAGAGAGCTGGGCATTGGCAGACGCATCGGCGTCGTAGTATTCCGCCGGCTTTTGCAGCGACTGGGCGCCGATAAAGGCGGCAAAGTCGGAGTTTTTGCGGTGTACCAACGGCATGAAGCCGTTCTTTGCCAGCTCGGCCTCGCGACGATCGCTGATGGCGATCTCGGTCGGGCACTTCATGTCCACGCCACCGTCGTCGCTCGGGAAGGTGTGGCACGGCAGATTCTCCACCGCACCGCCAGACTCCACCCCACGGATCGCAGTACACCAGCCGAACTCTTTGAACGAGCGGTTGATGTTGGCGGCCATGGCGTAGGCGGCGTTGGTCCAGGTGTAGTTACCGTGGTTCGCGCCGTCGGTTTCTTCCTCGAAGTCGAACTCGTCAACCGGATTGGTACGGATGCCATACGGCAGGCGTGCCAGGAATCGCGGCATTACCAGGCCCAGATAGCGGGCATCTTCCGATTCACGCAGGCTGCGCCAGGCGGCGTATTCGGTATTTTGGAAGATCTTGGTCAAATCGCGTGGGTTGGACAGCTCCTGCCAGGACTCCATCTGCATCACGCTCGGTGCGGTACCGGCGATGAACGGGCAGTGGGAGGCCGCACTGATTTTCGCCATCTCGCCCAGCAACTCTACGTCCTGCGGGCTGTGGTCGAAGTAGTAATCGCCCACCAGGCAACCGAAGGGTTCGCCGCCGAACTGGCCGTACTCTTCCTCGTACACTTTTTTGAAGATGGGGCTCTGGTCCCAGCCCACGCCCTTATGGCGCTTCAGCGTGCGGCCCAGCTCCTGCTTGGAAATGCTCATAAAGCGGATTTTCAGCATTTCGTCGGTTTCAGAGTTGTTAACCAGATAGTGCAGGCCGTGCCAGGCACCTTCCAGCTTCTGGAATTCAGCGTGGTGGATAATCTGGTTAACCTGCTGCGACAGCTTTTCGTCGATTTCGGCGATCAGCGCCTGAATGGTGCGATAGGCGTCAGAGGAGACCGTCACGGTGTTTTCCAGCGCCTGCTGCGCCAGGGTTTTTACCGCATTTTCCACCGCTTCTTTGGCCTGATCGGTTTTCGGGCGAAACTCTTTGTTCAGCAGCGCGCTGAATTCATCGCTGGAGAAAGCTTCGCTGGTCTGCAGCGCTTTTTGTTGCTGAGGCGAGTTGCTCATCGATTAGTCCTCACGCTGATTGTTGTCGTCCGTGGCGGCCGGTTTCGGCGCATCGGTCAGGGATTGCAGTAAAGCCGGGTTTTGCAAGATCTTGGAGATCAGCTCTTCAGCGCCGTTTTTACCGTCCATATAAGACAACAGGTTGGAAAGCTGGGTGCGGGCGTCCAGCAGGTTGTCCAGCGCGTCGACCTTGCGGGCAATCGCAGCAGGGGAGAAGTCTTCCATGCTTTCAAACGTCAGATCGATATTCAGTTTGCCTTCGCCGGTCAGGGTGTTGTCGACCTGATAGGCAACGCGCGGTTTCAGCGATTTCATGCGCTCATCGAAGTTGTCGATGTCGATCTCCAGGAACTTGCGCTCATCAACGCTCGCCTGTGGATCCACCGATTTCCCCACCAGGTCTGCCATCACGCCCATCACGAACGGCAGCTGGATTTTGCGCTCTGCGCCATAAATTTCGACATCGTATTCAATCTGTACGCGCGGTGCGCGGTTACGGGCGATAAATTTCTGCCCGCTACGGGATTTCGAGTTTGGCATGATTTACTCCATCTAATGGCGATTGGGAACGCGCCTCTTCCGGCTTGGAGAGTCAGGTTCAAATGCGGTTATGAGTATCGTTAAGAGAACAAAGGGGTCGGCGGCTAGTTGTTCTCCTCGTTATCGGGGCGACCCAGAATGGTCTCCAGTTGGTTAAGACCATCGGGTGCCAAATCACGGATTATTTGCATAAAGTCCAGTGCAATCAGCCGCTGTACCCGGTCGATCATCAGCGGCGCCGGGTGGCTGGGCTCATGAAGACGAAAATAGTGTTTTACCTTGTCCAGCATCAGTTGGGCGTCGTCGCGTGACTGAATTTGCGCACTCCGCCAGTTGAGCGTGGCGGCCGGGGCCGATGCGGCAGCACTCGTCGGTGGTGCGGCGATATCGTCGGGCTGTTCGGCTGACTCGCTGACCGAGGCGCGGTCCTGGCCGAACTGAGCGACCAGGGCGAAAATCTTTGTCAGGTTGTGCATTTCCGGCAGGGCGCTTTCACCCAAATGGCGAGTGACCGTAGTACGGATGGCACCGAGGGTTTCGGCGATGCGCATCACCAATTGCGCTTCCGGGCGCTCCGGCTGAGACAATTCATCCTGCAGGCGCGCACGGCCACCAGGAAAGGTAGGGCATTCGAGCTTACTGCCGTCGAGCAATGCCCCGGCGTCGCGCAGCGAGATTTCACCGGTTGCCCCTTTCAGCAGAGGTGCAGCACGCACGCTGGTGGTCAACGCGGCCTTGTCGCCGAGATCGGCCAGCACGTTGATGCGAAACAGCGGGTCAGCCTCGCCGTCGAACTCCAGCAACGGCAGCAACGTGTCCCAGTAACGATCCAGCGCCTGGTGGATCAGCATCAGGCCGTCGGCGTAGCCTTGCAACCCGCGCAGCTGCGTCCAGGCGCGGGTCAGGCACAGCATTACCCGTAAATCCTTGGTGCGTGTCAGCAGCGTGGTCGCGAGCCGTTCCACCTGCACCCAGTCCGGCGCTTCTGCCGGAATGATGGTGCTGCCGAACTGCTGCTCGCTCTTGCCGGTCGCAGCCTGCTCCATCGCCAGAAAGTCGGTGTCATATTCCAGGTTTTCGCCGCAGGGATTTTCTGCGTCAACCGGGGCTAACAGGGTGTCGATAGCCATAAAATTTCCTTCAACAGGCGAGGTTAATCAAACATCTGCGGATATTGACCGCCACGACCGGGACGCGCCCAGCCATTGGGTTCAAACAGCAGAGAAAACAGTTGCACGGTAAGGTTGCCACTGTGCACATGGGTATAGAGCGGATGCCCATCGGCCTGATTGGTCCACCAGAAACTGGTGTACTGCGCCGGGTCGAAACAGTCGGCCGCCTGTTGCCAGCCCAGGCCGGGTACGTCCGGATGCTGGAAGCCGATAATCGACAGGATCTCGGAATCGGCCTCCGCCGGTGGGGTCGGTAGGGCAGGGATCTCCAGCAGCGAACGGTCGAGCTGCTCGGCGGAAAAACCATTGCGCACCCCATTGAGCAGCCGGTGGCCGAGCTGGTTGTACCATTCCGCCGCCATGTTCAACTGCTGAGTTCGCCAGTCTTGCTGGCAGAACAGGCGCAGGGCGCAGATCGGGTAATGACGACCTACCCGATCACGAGCGGGCAGCAGGCAGCCCATCTGGACGTACTGACTGCCGAGCGTGGCCGGAATGACGAAGTTCCATACTGGCGCATTGCTGAAAGGATTTCCGTTCGGGCCAGGTGGATTGCGCTGCAGGTTCACCAGGCCGTTATGGAACCAGTGGGCCCAATTGTTCACCACCATATCCGGCAGGCGACGCTGCAGGAAGTCACCGGCGGAAGGGATCTTGCCATACCAGCCAATGCTTGTGGTCGGGCTCAGGTCATTGCTCATTATCTTGTCCTTTCGGGGCTACGGGCAGGAGAATGCCGGTAACTGGAACGGATTGCGGATACTGTTGGGAGTGAACTCCAGCGTTACGCGGTGGCCATCCAGGTTGAAGGTAGCCTGACGGCCGAGGTTGCTGCTGCCGGCAGAAGTCTGCGCCATATCCACCAAACGGTTCAGCGCCCAGGGGCCGCTGGTGACCAGGCTGGCCGTGGAGCCGTTGGCCAGCGCCAACTGCAGGTGCACCTGATTGGTATTACGGGTACCCGGCCAACTGATCACCAGAGGTACCTGCGGACCGTGGCTGTATTTGAACAGTTGTCCGTCGATATCCAGCGTCAGGTTGAGGATGTCGTTATCCATCCGTACCGGTCGAACGGTCACGCGGTAAGACGGCGTCGCGGTGCCGTTGGCAAAGAAGGCGTCACGAATGCGTTGCGCCTGCTGAAATGAACGCAGGATGCCTTCGCCACCGGGCAGCGTTTTGCCGTCTACGCCGGGTGTGAAACGCCAGTTGGCACGGGTGGTGTCGACCTTGCCCTGCAAATTGTCACGGAAGAAGCTGTCCATCAGCCCGCTGTTGGGCGCAAACATGCGCGCCAAATCGTCCGGCGTGACTTCCTGACGCGCCCTGGCGACCAGAGGATAACGCCCGGCAATCGCCTGGCGGCAGAAGCTGCCGACTTCGACGCTGATGCGTTTCTTGACGTTTTCCATCTCTTTGCGTTGTGTGTCGCTGCTGGCACCAATCGCCAGCGACAGCAGCATCTGTTTGAACGGCACCGGTAAGCGGCCGGACTCGGCCTGCAAGCGCGGGATGATATCGCTGGGCGGTGCCGACATGCCGCTGTTGGCCGCGCCCTGAACCGCGGTCAGGTAGCTGTACAGCTCATCAACCTGTTTCAGCACGCTGTCGAACGGGATCGCCTTGTTGCCTTCACCCTGACTTTGCGCCAGCTCCAGTAATGCGGCGAAATGCGCCATTACCAGTTGTTCCGGCTGGGCAGAGACATCGCCGTCGGCGTTGGCCGGTCGATTGGTGAATAGCGCTTCCAGTTGGTGGTTGGCGCTCTGGCTCAGCCGCTCTTCGGTTTTATCCAGCAGTGAACGCGAGTCAGCAGTGCTTTTTTCGTCGCGCAGGGTGACATTCTTGCTGACGTTAACCAGCAGGTTACGCATCGGCGAAGGGGTGCCGGACAACAAACGTGCGCTGCTGATACGCTGGCTCAGGTTTCCGATATTGGCCAACTGAATATCACCCAGTAGTTCATCCCAGGCGCTGATAAAATCCTGCATGTACAGTTGGCGAATGGTCTTGATCAAATCGGCGTTTTTCTGATCCGGCGTTTTGCTGTTCAGCACCCAAACATCTTCCTGACGCAGGGTATCGGTCACCGGATCAATATTGTCGTTGAAGGTTTTCCAGTAGCCCCGAGAGGTAAACAGGCCCGGTACCCCGTCGGTCACTGGCTTACCGCTTTTACGCGAAAACGCCAGTTCGGTCTGTGGGCCGGCCAGGTCAACCAGACTGACCGGTTTAATCTCGGTTTGCTTTAGCAGCAGGCGCTTCAGACGACCGTACACCCGCTGTGACAGGGGCGCCCGGTTTAGCGCGGCCTGCGCCTGTTCCACCATAGGTTCATCTTTGGCGTAAGGCGAAGCCTGGATCTGCTCGTCGAGCAGTTGGCTCAGGTGCCATTCAATCTGCTGCAGCTGTTTCTGGGTGCTGCCCTGCGGCAGGTTGCGTTGCAGGTTGAGCATCACCCAGGCGCGCAGGAATTTACCGTCATACTGTTTTGGCAGATACAGCATCTGGTAGGCCTTCAGCGCTTCGTAGCTGAAATCGGCATCGCCGTGGTTGTCGTTGCGCAGCGTGGTGGCGATCTGCTGTGCCACCTGTGGCAGCAGCAATTCCTTCAGCGCTTTCTGATACAGCGAGTCGCTGGCGTCACTGACCTGATCGCCACGATACAGCCCCATGCGATAGGTGAAAGGGGGATCTTCCAGCGAGAAATTCTGACTGTCCGGCAAATGCAGCACGCTGTTAAGGAACGGCAGCAGCGAAAGCATATCGCCGTTGCCCAACTGCGTCAGACCCAGTCCCTGGCGTTCTACACCGGGTACCTTGGCGGCCACTTCGGCCAGATAAGCCTTGTTGTTGCTGTAGCTGGTGAACCAGAAAATCGCCAGGATCGCCAGGCAAGCCGCCAGCAGGATATAGCCCGCCCAATGCACCGCGCGGTTACGGTATTCCCACCAGCGGTTGCTGCCCGCCAACCCGGACTCCTGGAAAATCACCGATTCCAGCGTGTCTTTCAGGAAGAAGCTTTGGCCCTTGCCTGCCGGGATGGGTGCGGCCGGATCCACATGGTTCCAGGCCGGGTTGGCGTGGGCTTGGCTGCTTGCCGTCGGCAATTGCAGGTAGCGATTCAGTTCGCCCATCACCCGATCGAACGGCAGACCTTCCTGGGTGCCGCTGGTGAAGTAAATACCGCGCGGGGTGAAGCGGGTTTCAAAACTGGAGGTGGCAAACACCTGTTCCAGATACTGGCCCAGCAGCGGGCGCAGGGCCGCGAATTCCTGTGGGAACAGGTAGCTTTCAGCGCGCTGGCGACCATCATGTTCAACCAGCAGGGTTTCAGGCAGCGCAGAATCCAGTCGTTGCTGCAGCAAACCATACTGTTGTTCGAAGGTGGCATTCAGATTGAAATCTGGCTGACGCGATGCCTCATAGGGGAAGGTAAACCCCCAGATTTGTTCGCGCTGCGCCTTATCAAAGCCGTTGAAATAGGCCATAAAGCCATTAAGCAGGTCGGTCTTGGTTACCAACACATAAACCGGGAAGTGGATCCCCAACTGTTCATGCAGCTCAATCAGGCGTTTACGCAGCGAACTGGCCTGCGCGGCGCGGGCTTCACTGCTGTCGCTCAACAGATCGGCGATGCTGATGGTCACCATCACGCCGTTGATCGGCTGACGGGTACGGTATTTTTTCAGCAGGCCGACGAAGCTTTTCCACTCGTCGGCGTCTTCCTCGCGCTGGCTTTCCTGAGTGGTATAACGACCGGCGGTATCAAGCAACACGGCGTCATTGGTGAACCACCAGTCGCAGTTACGGGTACCGCCCACGCCGCGCAGGGCAGACTTGCCGAAGCGATCCGCCAGCGGAAAATGCAGGCCGGAGTTGACCAGCGCGGTGGTTTTACCGGCTCCCGGCGCACCGATGATCACATACCACGGCAGTTGGTAGAGATATTGGCTGCTGAAGTGGGTCATCCAGCGGTGTTTGCTGTCCCCCTGACCCGGTGCGAAGCGGGCTTTCTTCAACAATTGCGCCGCTTCATCAAAGCGCTGGGCCAACTGTTCATCCTGTTTGGCTAACGGCTTACCGTTTTCAGCCGGGACTTCTTCGGCGGCACGCAGGTTACTCAGCAGGCGGCGGTTGAACCAGGCACTGTAGATGCGTGGAATAATGCGGCACAGGAACCAGATCAGGTAGATAGCGCCGATGGTTAACTGGCGGTTGAGTTCCGGCTCCAGCGGCCGATAATCGCCGATAGCCACCAACGGGCCGATCATCCAGATGATGAACGCCAGCGCGGTAATGCCGGCAAAGCCCCATAACAGGCGGCTGGTGATGATGGAGAATAACGTACTGAGCATTACTTTCCGTTTCCTTGCGGCAAGCCGTTGATTTCCGCCTGGGTATTTTCTGGCGCAACCAACAGCGTAATTTCTACCCGGCGATTCAGCGCGCGGTTCACTTTGCTATTGTTCGGTGCGACCGGGTTACTTTCACCGCGGCCTTCCGCCTTCACCCGTTGCGGGTTGTCGAGGTGTTTCTGCAGTTGGGCGCTGACCGCGTCGGCGCGTGCCAGTGACAGCTCCCAGTTGGAGGCGAAGCGCGCGCTGCGGATCGGCAGATTATCGCTGTAGCCGGTGACCAGGATCTTGCCGCTGACGCCGTTCATCGCCGCGGCAATGCGGTCAATGACCGGGATATAGTTGCCGCGCACCGTTGTCGCAGCGGAGTCAAACAGGCCATCCCCTTTCAGGATCACCACGCTCTGCTGCGCTTCGTCACGCACCACCACCAGACCTTCGGCAATTTCTTTGCGCAGGAAGCTTTTCAGGCTCAGCGTCGGTGGTGCCGCCGGTGCCGGATTGCTGATGGCAACCTGTGGCAGGTTGGTCTGATAAATGGCTGCCAGCACCGGACTGGTGCTGTCGCCCAGTCGCCAGTTGAGGGCGATAAACAGCAGTGACGCCAGAAAACCGGTCAGTGCCACGCAGGCCCACAATGGCACCAGCGGGCGCCACAATTTTTGCTGTACCGGCAGATCCAGTGCGTTGGGGGACAGCGGCGGAGCGTAACCGCCGCGTACCGAGCGGATCAGTTGCAGCAGGCGTTGTTTCATGGTTTCCAGCTGCGATCGGCCGTTCTCCATCACTCGATAGCGGCCTTCGAACCCCAGCAGCAGGCAGAAGTTAATCAATTCCAGCAGTTGGATGTGTTCGCGCGGGCTTTGCGACAGCTTGGCCAGCAGTTGGAAGAACTTCTCTCCACCCCAGGTTTCGTTGTGGAAAGTGACCAACAGCCCGCTGCCGGACCAGACGCTGCTGCTGCCCCAGGGCGTTAGCGCGGCGGCTTCGTCCAGCGCGGTACACAGGCAATAACGTGCGCCGATAATCACTTCATACGGCAGATTGGCGCGCTGCCCCTGGAGTTCGAAGTGGCGAACTTTATCGATCAGTTGCTGGCGCAGCTGCCCCGGATTGGCGTGGGTGGCCGATTGGCGGATTTGTGAAATGGCGTTCAGCAAAGGGTTCGCGGCTTCTACCAACGGGTTGCCCGTCGGCGTCATGTTATTTTCCTGAGTCATAGGTTACCGGTCCGTATGGCTGCGAATCGCCCAGAATTCCATATCCAGACCCGGGAAGTCGCCGGCCAGGTGCAGAGCGAAGGCGCTGGATTTTTCCATCTGTTTCCACAGGTCACTGCCTTTTTCCAATTCGAAATAGGTATAACCCGCGTGATAGGGGATCTGGCGTGGTGCCGCCGGCATGGTACGCAGCCCGATGCCCGGCAGTTGCAACTGCACCAGATCGCGGATCCGCGTGACCGGGGCAATCTTCATTTGCGCCGGGAAGTGAGTGAGCAGCACTTCGGCGGCGACATCGGCACGTACCGCCAGCACGAAGCCGAAGTCGCGCATCATTTTGGTGTCCTGGACGGTGGCAATGTTCAGACCATGCGAGCGTTCGACCAGCGTCAGTTGGATGGCGTTGTCTTCCAGCACCACCGACAGCCCCTGGCGCAGCAACAGCATCAGCTTGCCGAAACACAGCGCCAGGTTGTCATGGTCATATACCGGCAGCCGGGCTTCCGGTGTGCGCTGCGCCGAGAAACTGGCCAGCTCGGTGGCGAACTGCAGCCAGTCGGCGAACAGGCGTTCCGGATGCAGGTGATCGAGATGGTAAGCGTGGCTCACCTGGCCGAGATGGCGGTTAATCAGTTGCAGCAGCATGAAGTCGACCATCTCGGAACTGCCGCCGCGTCCCGGTTGCAGCAGGCGCTGACTCATCTGCTGGCTGCGCTGTAGCAGCAAGCCTTGCAGATCGTTGATAAAGGTTTTCAGCACCGGGCTTCCCTGACAGTTCAGCATCGGCGGAATTTGCACCTGATCGAGACGCAGGCTGGCGTCCCCGCGTTTTTCCAGCACCCGGGTTACGCCGAGGGCCGTCCATTCGGCATTGAGTTCGCTTTCCAGCATCAGACGCAGGCGCAACTGACCAAACTGCAATGCCGCGCTGCCGACCGAAACGGCGTTCAGGTCGTCGACTTCGTTTTCATAGGCCAGATAGCGCGCCAAAGCGTCCGGTGCTTCCTGAAAAATCACGTCTTCACGGCCCGCGCGGTAGGTTGGCAATGCCAGAACCACGTTTTCGCCGGTCTTGTTTTCGGCAATGGTCAGCGGGGCTGGTGCCTGCTGGGCGCCGGAGAAACGAAAGGGCGTGCCGTCCGGCATGATGCCGCTGGCGGCGTTAAGCGCAATTTTGCCCTGCCGCAGCAGGGTTTGATCCAAATCCAGATGGAGAAAGCCCCAAAAACAGCCTTGGTGGGCCTGGCCCCAATTGCGCATGTAGCTTTCGAGATAGTTTTCCGCCTGCTGGAAATGATGAGGGCGTAAAAACATCCCTTCAGTCCAGACGACCTTATGAGCATCTTTCATCGTCACACCTATGGTTACTTCGCTTGGGCACAGCGGCGGGTCAGTCGGGATCTTTCACGGTGCGCAGGCCATTAATGCCTGCCACGATGTGGGCTTCCAGCTCATCCGGCGAGAATTGCCACACCTTGTAAAAATTGGTCTCGGTGGGTTCCGGCAGCGGCAGTGAAATGCGCCAGGCTTTGCCATCGAGGTTCTGGTATTCGGCGATGATGCCGATATAGCGGGTTTCCAGCGTGCTTTGGCCGCCGAGTTTTTTTCCCCTCTGGCCCGGCGTCAGGAAGAACTGGTCGCTGTCCAGCAGGCTATTGCCAAGCACGCTTTTGGCATCGCTCTGCAGGCTGAAGAAGTCGGCGTCCATAAATTCCGCATCGGAACGTAGCAGCAGTACACGAATTTTTATCGGTGCCGGCCGTTGGCCTGCCGCGGCGTTCACCTGGCTGTCGGCATCGAAGACCAGGCTATAACGCGAAGGCACGCTCTTGGCAGAGGACATGCAGCCGTTGAGCACCAATGCGCCCAACAGCAGGAACACTAGCCCGCACCAGCGGGAGAGAGTGGGGGTTGTTATCATGGTGAGTCTCGTCAACCAGGGGGAACTACTGAAGGATCCAGGTGGCAGAGCCGCTGTCTTTACAGGCTTTGCTGTCACCACCGACTTTCACGCAGTCCTGCCGGGTCGCGCGATTACGGCGCGGTAAATCTTTACGCAGCGTCGATTTGTAGTGTGCAACCGGCACGCCGGCGTTGCTCTGGATGTAACCCATCAGGTTTCCACCTTCGGCCTCGGTGATCGCCAGCCAATGATTTTCGACTTCCCCCAGCACATAGAAAGCGGCGGCATTGTCCAGGCTGCCGACGGCGCTGCCGTTGTAACCTGGGCTACTCATGATGCTGGCCGCGTACAGGCTGCGGTATTCCTTGCCGATGGGTTTGAACTTTTGCGGGGCCTTGATGGCTGCGCGGTGCTGAAGCTTGACGCCGTCCACTTCGCTGCTGATCAGGGCGTTAATATCGAGCGCCGGCGGTGGGGGTGGCGGGGTAGAACAACCGGCAAGCGTCAGGGCGGCTAGCAGCGTTAGAGCAATCCGTGTTTTCACAATATCCTCTTTGATCTTTTTATGGGCAGAAATGAAATGAAGGGCTGTGTAATCAAAACGCCTATTTCAGGGCGCAAACCGCAATATCCCTGACCGACTGGGTGTGGTGTACCGACCTAACGCAGTCGTGGAGTTTTGCAGATGGAGATTGGCTTTGAGAATGACCAGATCGAGGACGCCAGTTAAGCCGTGGCTCCTCGATGGTGAGTTGCCGTAGTTCAGGCTCAGGGCGCAGACGCGGGGAAACCCCCATGTCGGTTAGCACCAAAATGGAGACATCCGGGTGATGTTGTTCCTGCCGGTGGCAAGAACGATAAGGCACGCTTGGACGCAATGTTTTTATGAGTTTCATTGTGTGTGTCAGGCTTCCCGTAGATATCAGCGAGCAGTTGGCTGCATCGCTCAAAAACAATCCCGTTTTTCGGTTTAATAGATATCAGGCTACTTCACAATCTTGATGTTATTGGCTGCTTGTACGTCGTGGTTTTGTAGAGGTGGCGGTCAGGTTTTCAAGACTCAAAAGTTCCAGTGAATTTCCCCTCCCGAAGGCTCTTAAACCGCGGCTAAACAGGGTGGAAGGAATTGAGTAATGATAAGATAATTCGTAGTATCTCTGGCTTTAGGCATAGCTACCGCACGAGAATTGACGCGCGATCCCGGTAGCGTATCTGTCACGATTTGAGACATGGGCTGACGAAAAACTTAACAAAGTTTACATATAAACAGAGAATCTGCAGTCTACAATAGCCCTGAAAATTTGCAAAATAACCTTCTGGATCAATGTCTAATTCGTTAACTCACTCGCATTTTTTATTTTATATATATAAAACATATAGTTGTAGTTTTTGCTGGTGGTAGTTTGATTTATTTGGATCATTGGTAATACCATGAAATAATTGTGTAACACTTAAGCCAATGTACTTAAATAACAACTATTTTTTAACGAAAAAAAAGTGACAGGCTGTTTTATGTGCTTACCATTTGCAGGGTAAAGATGATCACATATATAAATAAGAAGAATGTAATTTAGGAGGATTCCTATTTGTATGAATGCGAAGCCAGTCACACCGGGGCGCTTGGCTTGGTGTTTAATACAGCAGAGTGGATGAATTAGCGGTGGAAAGAGGGAAGTTCGAGTTGGCCGAGGGTATCGCATAACCATGCCAGCGCAGGGTCGCGTTTAACCTGTCGGCCGGCGACTAATTCGATAGGGAAGGCAGGTATGGCCAGTTCACTGGGGAGTGGCAGGAACCGAATTCGTGAAGGGTCAGCAAATTGCCGGGCAACGCTGGTGGCAAGGGTGGCGATCAGATCGCTACCCGCCACCACGGCAGGTAGCGCAATAATATGTGAAAACGTCGCGGCGACTCGCCGTTCCAGCCCCATTTCAGTCAAGCGCCGGTCGATGACCCCGCGTGCCGAACCATCGTCCGACGGTGCATAAAGCGCGTGGGGCAGGCTAATGTACTGCTGCAAACCCCAGCTTTCGGCTGCCAGCTGTGGGTGATGACGGCTGGCGATACAGGTGAAACTCTCGTTAAACAACGGCTGTACCAGCATGCCTTCCGGTACTTCAAGATGCCCACCCAGGGCTACATCAATTTCTCCACGTTCAAGTTGTTGTACCACCGTGCGCCGATCCAGCCGTGATACGCGGATATCAATACCGGGCGCAGCCTGACGCAGCCGACTGATGATGGTGGGTAACAGCGTGATATCTGCATAATCACCGGCTGCCAGCCTAAAGCGGCGCTGGCTGGCTGTTGCCGGATCGAAACGGGTTGGCGGCGTTAATGCCTGATGGATCTGTTCCAACACCGGTTGTATCTGCAGCATCAGTTGGTGAGCACGGGCGGTGGGCAGCATGCCGCCGCCGCTGCGGACGAACAAGGGATCGTCAAACAGGGTACGCAGTCGGGCCAGCGCATTACTCACCGAGGGTTGAGCGCGGTTCAGACGTTGGCCGGCGACGGTGACATTCCGCGTTTGGTACAACGCTTCAAATACCACCAGAAGATTGAGATCGACACTGGATAAATTCATATTATGAATACTCTATATACAGATAATCCATTTCCAGAATCATACCGCGTTGTTTAGGCTGAGGACACGCTGATTCAATAACAACATAGGTGAGGCGATGGACAGGGTATTGGTGACGGGTATAGAGCCGTTTGACGGCGACGCGATTAATCCTTCATGGCAGGTCGCGCAAGCTTTGGCCGGGGAACAGGTGGCGGGTGCGCAGGTGGTGGTACGTCAATTGGCTTGCGTGCTGGGTTTGTCCAACCAGCAGCTCATTGCCGCGATTGAAGAGTTGCGCCCGAAGGTGGTTGTCTGCCTGGGACTGGCGGGTGGGCGCGGAGAAATCTCTATTGAGCGGGTGGCCATCAACCTGATTGATGCCCGTATTCCTGATAACGCCGGTAAACAACCGATAGATATACCGGTGGTGGAGGGCGGACCGGTAGGCTATTTCTCCACGTTGCCGGTGAAAGCGATAGTACATCAGCTGCGTCAGTCAGGCATTCCGGCTGCGGTTTCGCACACGGCGGGAACCTACAACTGCAACCAGCTTTTTTATGGCCTGAGTCACCATATCGCCAGCCATAACCTGGCGATCAAGGGCGGTTTTATCCATATTCCCTACAGCCATGAGCTGGCGGCCAACCATCCGGGAAAATCCAGTATGGCGCTAGCGACGATGATCGAGGCGGTACGCAGTATTGTGCATACCTCACTGACGGTGGGGGAGGATTTGACCATCACCGGGGGGGCACTACATTGAGGTGCCGGTGAAGTGTTCAGTGTTGCATGGTAGGGGCGCTACATCATCAATGGGTTAAATAGGGTCGAACTCATGTTCGACCCCCTGCCGATTTAGCGTTATTCGTCGCCGACGCGGATCACCAGTTTGCCGAAGTTCTTGCCTTGCAGCAGGCCGATAAATGCCTGTGGCGCATTTTCCAGTCCATCGACCAGGTCTTCGCGGAATTTGATTTTCCCCTGCTCAACCCACTCGCCCATCTGCTGCAGGAATTCGCCAAAGCCTTCTGCATAGTCATCAAAAATAATGAAACCCTGCATGCGGATGCGTTTACGCAAGATCAGCCCCTGCAGCATCGGCAGGCGATCCGGGCCGGCAGGCAAGTCGGTGGCGTTGTAGTGGGCGATAATGCCGCACACCGGAATACGCGCCTGGGTATTGAGCAGCGGGATCACCGCATCAAACACCGCACCGCCGACGTTCTCGTAGTAAATGTCGATGCCCTGCGGGCAGGCGGCGGCCAGTTGCTCGGCAAAATCAGGCGCCCGGTGATCGACACAGGCGTCGAAGCCCAGTTCTTCTACTACATAACGGCATTTTTCTTTACCGCCGGCCACGCCGACCACGCGGCAACCTTTCAGCTTGGCGACCTGCCCGACGACGGAACCGACAGCGCCACTGGCGGCAGCGACCACCAGGGTTTCACCAGGTTTCGGCTGACCAATATCCAACAGGCCCATATAGGCGGTGAAACCCGGCATGCCCAGCACGCCGAGCAGGCGGGAAGGGTGTTTCTGCTCCGGACCGAGGTTCCGCAAGCCGCTACCGTCAGATAAAGCATAATCCTGCCAGCCGTCGTAGCCCAACACCCAGTCACCGGGTTTGAAGTCGGGATGTTGTGACGCAACCACACGCGATACCGTGCCGCCAACCATCACTTCACCGATCTCTACCGGTGGCGCGTAAGAAGGGGCATCGCTCATCCGGCCGCGCATGTAAGGATCCAGTGACAGATAGACGGTACGTAACAGCACCTGGCCAGCGGCGGGTTGCGGCGTCGCTACTTTTTCCAGGTGGAAATTGTCTGCGGTAGGCTCACCGTGCGGGCGTGAGGCGAGTAAAAAACGACGGTTGTGTTGCATAGACTGGGACATCAGACATTCCTTATGCGGATGGAGTCCCAAGTCTAGTCAATCATTGACCAGAGCAAATAGCCGAATGTGCTCAGCGTTAAAGAGGAATGATCAGTACATCGATATGACTGGTATTGATAAAGCGTGCAGCAGAGCAGGAAACCTTGTTCATCATGCTGTCGCTATGATTGCCGCAAACCACCAGATCAAAAGGTTGCTGACGGCTGGCGTAGTTAAGGCTATCCCCCAACTCGCCGTGGACGATCAACGTATCGGCTATTGGATAATCGGCCCGCAGGCGTAATTCTTCCATAAACAGCAGCGTTTCTTCCTCCATTAACGCACGCAGATCGCCCAGCATCGGCCCGGCGAAGTTATTGTACATTTCTGGATTGGCGATCATGCTCAGCAGGGTGATTTTGCCGTTGTAGGGGCGCACAATGGAAACGGCTTTTTCAACCAGGCGATGGCTGTCTGCCGCCACGGCGACGGTAACCAAAACGTTTTGATATCCCATCTTCCGCTCCTGTTTCCTGTCGTTAAGGTAAAAGGGTAGAGCCTGGCGAAACTAATAAATGTGTTTTGTATCACGCGCGTCAATAAATCATGGGACATTGCCGTTATTTAGCAATAAATGATAAACAGACACGCGCGCGCAATTAAAGAAAATTATAGCACCTGTGCCCACAGCGTTTTGGGTACTTTGCCCAAATCGAACAGTTTTCCGGCAACCAGTTCCGCCCGGCGATGATCGGCAGCACGGTACATGTTGCTGATTTCAATATCATTATCAATAGAATAATTAAGCTTGTCGTACACTTTCTCAACGCTGTCCAGGCTGGTGCATTTCCGGAATGTCATCAGGTAATCCAGGGTATCTGTCATGATTAAAATATAACCTGTTAATAGTTGTAGTTGGACGAAGAAACATCACCCTGTCATCAGACAGTAGCAAAAGAGTGTGATGTGAGACCTGAAAAATTAATTTCAAATAAATAAATTTCAATACGGTAATAGATGGCTGAGTGCGAGGTGACCCTGCGTGGCGAATAATAATATGCCCGTGGATTGTCGGCAATGCCTGGCTGTCGATCGATATGCAAAATAGGGAAAGTCTCAGGCCCCATCAGTCCAGGTGGCACGAGCGCAGGGCGGTTCTGCCCAGTCCTTGTCTGCTGTAGCGTGCAAATCCCCAAGATCCCGGGATCAATCAATGGGATCTTTCCATTGCATAAGCGCGGATGTGGCATGCGGTATACCCGGCCCTGGGCAAAACGGATGGACTGGCCGTCTGGTAGTCACTTCAAATGCACGGGGTATAGATGAAACGCCGGTATAAAATAAAACGAAACTGCATTTTGGTTTATAAAAGTGATAGTGACCTCTATTGACTGATAAATATCATCTGAGCTTTCAGTCATTTTTTAATTTTCGATAAAAAACCATTAAAGTTTAAATTAGTATTGCCGATAAATCGTTTTGGAATACTTTTCACAAAAAAACATCGAAACCTGCCACTTTCATCCTCTCAGCCTGGAAATATATAGTTACGTCTGTTTTCTTGTTCACAACCTAAGCGAGCTATTGTTAACCAAATAAGAACAATAGATGAAAATTAAAACAACCAATGGCACCGGTTTTAAGTCAAATCCGAAACCTCATAACCTTATAGTTTACGTGCGTTATTTTTCAACATGGATAGTTTATGGCTTATTAAACGGTTATTTGTACTGCTTTTATCGGCTACGAGCAGATTTTTGTTCTGTTATTTTAGTTTGGTAATGCTTTTGTTCGAATTGATCTAAAAAAGATATTTTTTTGGCTTATATACATTGTTTTTAAGACGTTTTTTTACTTATGGTCGTTTTTTGTTCAAAAACAAGGTTAAAAAACAGGCAGGGATCGAGATATTTGGCTTAAATATTTTTTATTTTTGTGACTTAGATCACATTGTATTTAAAATTGCCTCTCACTTACATTGTGTGTGCTAACGGTTCGGGGGTAGAGTTGCGCTGCATTAGGAATAATCTTATTAATTTTGTAAAAATAGTTTCACAGTGATTACACACTGCTGAAGCAAAATGCTGTACATCCATACACGTAGGTTTACGCACGTATCAAATACTGAATGACGGTTCGAAATTAGTGATGTTGATAAATTTATAACGAACGTTATTCAGGGATTCATTTGCCAACTTAGGGAACAAACCCAGGTCACGGGCGATAAAAATTATCACCCAGCGTATGTTTTTAAACATAGTCTGTCGGGATGGGGAATATGGGTACGTCTGAATTACTTAAGCATATTTATGACATCAATTTGTCGTATTTACTTTTAGCACAGCGTCTGATTAATGATGAGAAAGCATCGGCAATGTTCCGTCTGGGGATCGACGAGACCATGGCTGATGCGCTTGCTCAGCTCACGTTGCCACAAATGGTTAAACTGGCTGAGACCAACCAGCTGGTCTGTCACTTCCGTTTTAACGATCACCAGACGATCGAGCGCCTGACGAAAGAATCGCGCGTTGACGATCTGCAGCAAATCCATACCGGCATTTTGCTATCAAGCCACTTACTGCAAGAACTATCGGCTAAAGACGGTAGTGCGACGAAGAAAAGAGCTTGAAGATGGCAGAGAAAAGTATTGTTCAGGAAGCCAAGGATATTCAGCTGGCAATGGAGCTGATTACGCTGGGCGCCCGTTTGCAGATGCTGGAAAGCGAAACTCAGCTCAGCCGCGGGCGTTTGATCAAACTCTATAAAGAATTGCGCGGCAGTCCACCGCCGAAAGGAATGTTGCCGTTCTCGACCGACTGGTTTATGACCTGGGAACAGAACATCCATTCATCGATGTTTTATAACGCCTACAGTTTCCTGATGAAGAGTGGGCACTGCACTGGCGTTGAGGCGGTGATTAAAGCCTATCGTTTGTATCTGGAACAGTGTCCACACCAACCGGGAGAGGCGCCGTTATTGGCGCTGACCCGTGCCTGGACGCTGGTGCGTTTCGTCGATAGCGGCATGCTGCAGCTTTCGGCCTGCAACTGCTGTGGCGGCACTTTTATCACCCACGCGCACCAGCCGTTGAACAGTTTTGTTTGCAGTTTATGCCAGCCCCCATCCCGCGCAGTAAAAAGACGTAAACTTTCGCCGCAACTGGCCGATATTATTCCTCAACTGCTGGACGAGCAGGTTAAACGCGCGATTTGAGCCGGCGACAGCGCCGGTTTATCCAGACTTAAATCGATTTGTAACACGCAGGGTTCGGCATGCCGAACCCACCGACGCAGCCCAGACTGCTGCGTCGGTGCGTCTCAAACGCGCGCTTATCCCACCTTCCATCCACATTGTTAATTTAAGGAATGCGTGTGCTAGTTATTTTGGGTTATCTCGTGGTATTGGGTGCGGTCTTTGGGGGCTACCTGATTGTGGGGGGCCATCTGGGCGCGCTTTATCAGCCGGCAGAATTTTTGATTATCGGCGGCGCGGGTATCGGCGCTTTTATCGTGGGCAACAACGGTAAGGCGATAAAATCCACGCTGCGCGCCATCCCCAAGCTGATGCGTCGTTCGAAATACAGTAAAGATTTATACATGGACCTGATGGCGCTACTCTTCCTGCTGCTGGCCAAATCTCGTCAGCAGGGCATGCTGTCCCTCGAATTCGATATTGATAATCCGCAAGAAAGTGAAATTTTCTCTAATTATCCGCGCATTCTTGCCGATAACACCCTCGTAGAGTTTATTACCGATTACTTACGGCTGATGGTGAGCGGCAACATGAATGCGTTTGAGATCGAAGCGTTGATGGACGAAGAGATCGAAACCTTTGAACAGGAAAGCGAAGTCCCGGCAGGCAGCCTGGCGATGGTCGGTGACTCGTTGCCGGCCTTCGGTATTGTGGCGGCGGTGATGGGGGTGGTGCATGCGCTGGCCTCGGCCGACCGCCCGGCGGCCGAGCTGGGCGCGTTGATCGCCAACGCCATGGTTGGCACCTTCCTCGGTATTTTACTGGCCTACGGTTTTATCTCGCCGCTGGCTACCCTGCTGCGTCAGAAAAGCGCCGAAAACGTCAAAATGATGCAGTGCATCAAGGTCACTTTACTGTCCAGCCTCAATGGTTACGCACCGCAGATTGCCGTCGAATTCGGCCGTAAAACCTTGTACACCACCGAGCGTCCGTCCTTCGTCGAGCTGGAAGAACATGTGCGCCGGGTGAAAGCGCCGGCACAGCAGGCGACGGAAGAAGAACAGGCATGAAGCAGAATCACCCGGTTGTTTTGGTCAGAAAACGCAAGTCGCATCAGGCCGGCCATCACGGCGGCTCCTGGAAGATTGCTTACGCCGATTTTATGACGGCGATGATGGCGTTTTTCCTGGTGATGTGGCTGCTGGCTATCGCCAGCCCGCAGGAGCTGACGCAAATTGCCGAATATTTCCGCACGCCGTTAAAAGTGGCGCTGACCAGCGGCGACAAGAGCAGTTCGGAAAGCAGCCCGATCCCCGGCGGTGGCGATGACCCGACTCAGCAGGACGGACTGGTGAAAAGGCAGATCGATACGCTCGAGAAACGCGACGAGGAACTGCGCTTGAACAAGCTGCGGGAAAAGCTCGATGAGCTGATTGAGTCCGATCCGCGGCTGAAAGCGCTGCGCCCGCATCTGCTGATCAACATGATGGATGAAGGTCTGCGCATTCAGATCATCGATAGCCAGAACCGCCCGATGTTCAAAACCGGCAGTGCGCAGGTGGAAAGCTATATGCGTGACATCCTGCGAGCGATTGCCCCGATCCTCAATGATTTGCCGAATAAAATCAGCCTGTCCGGCCACACCGACGACATTCCATACGCCACGGGTGAGCGGGGTTACAGCAACTGGGAGCTTTCGGCCGATCGCGCCAATGCTTCACGGCGTGAGCTGATTGCCGGTGGGCTGTCGGAAGGGAAGGTGCTGCGGGTGGTGGGCATGGCGGCCACCATGAGCCTGAAACAGCACGGCGCCGATGACGCCATCAATCGCCGCATCACCGTGCTGGTGCTGAACAAGCAAACCCAGCAGGGTATCGAACACGAAAATGGCGAAAGCAACGCGATGGATGTCGCTCAGCCGGTCGAGCTAAAGTCGCTGGCCCCAGCGGCGACGGCTCCGGCCACCCTCATTGCACCGGAGCAGCCGACGGCTGAGCCAGTACCGACTAACAGCGACTCACAGCAGAGGTGATCCCGTGAGCATGGATATTAGTGCGTTTTATCAGACCTTTTTTGATGAAGCAGACGAGTTGCTGGCCGATATGGAGCAACACCTGCTGGAGTTGGATCCGCTGGCGCCGGACATTGAGCCGCTGAACGCCATTTTCCGCGCAGCGCATTCCATTAAAGGGGGCGCGGCTACCTTTGGTTTTACGGTACTGCAGGAAACCACCCATCTGCTGGAGAACCTGCTCGACGGTGCGCGGCGCCAGGAAATGAGCCTGAGCACCGAGATTATCAACCTGTTTCTGGAAACCAAAGACATTATGCAGGAGCAACTGGACGCCTATAAGACGTCGCAAAAACCTGACGCCGACAGCTTTGAATACATCTGCCAGGCGTTGCGGCAGCTGGCGTTGGACGCGCAGCAACAGGATGCCCCCGCAGCGCATCCGGCCACGGAACATGCCGTCGCGGTCCCTGCGGCTATTGAAGGCGGGATGCGCATTTGCCTGAGTGGCCTCAAGCCCAGCGAAGTCCCGCTGATGCTCGAAGAGCTGGGGAATCTGGGTGAGGTGAAAAACCCGCTGCAGACCGAAAACAGCCTGGAAGTGACGCTGCTGACCTCCGCCAGCGAAGATGACATCAGCGCGGTACTCTGTTTTGTACTGGAGCCGGAGCAAATCAGCTTCGCCACGCCGCCGCAGGCCGAAGTCGCGCCAGTTGCAGCCGCACCGTCAGCGCCTGCCGCCGCGGTAGCTCCGGTGGTCAAACCGGCCCCTGCGGCTGTCGAAGCCGCCAAACCACGGGCCAAGGCCAGTGAATCCACCAGCATCCGCGTAGCGGTAGAGAAGGTGGACCAATTGATCAACCTGGTCGGTGAACTGGTGATTACCCAATCGATGCTGGCGCAGCGTTCGGGCAGCCTGGATCCGGTGAATCACGGTGACCTGCTCAACAGCATGAGCCAGTTGGAACGCAACGCGCGCGACTTGCAAGAGTCGGTGATGTCGATCCGTATGATGCCGATGGAGTATGTGTTCAGCCGCTTCCCGCGACTGGTGCGCGATCTGGCCGGCAAACTGAATAAACAGGTGGAGTTGCAGCTCCAGGGCAGCTCGACCGAACTGGATAAAAGCCTGATCGAACGCATTATCGATCCCTTGACCCACCTGGTGCGCAACAGTCTGGATCACGGCATTGAAGATCCCGATACGCGTGTCGCGGCCGGGAAATCGGCGGTGGGTAATCTGATCCTGTCGGCGGAGCATCAGGGCGGCAATATCTGCATCGAGGTGACCGACGACGGCGCCGGTCTGAACCGTGAGAAAATTCTCGCCAAAGCGGCCTCACAGGGGCTGGCAGTCAGTGACAGCATGAGCGATGAAGATGTCGGCATGTTGATTTTCGCCCCGGGTTTCTCCACTGCCGAACAGGTCACCGATGTGTCCGGTCGCGGTGTCGGCATGGACGTGGTGAAGCGAAATATTCAGGAGATGGGTGGGCATGTAGAAATCCATTCTCAGGCAGGCAAGGGTACCGCGATCCGTATCCTGCTGCCGTTGACGCTGGCCATTCTCGACGGTATGTCGGTCAAGGTGAACGACGAAGTGTTTATCCTGCCGCTCAACGCGGTGATGGAGTCACTGCAGCCGCAGGCCGAAGACCTGCATCCATTGGCCGGTGGCGAGCGGGTGTTGCAGGTGCGCGGTGAATATCTGCCGCTGGTGGAATTGTTCCGGGTGTTCGAAGTAGAGGGCGCTAAAACCGATGCCACTCAGGGCATTGTGGTGATCCTGCAAAGTGCCGGTCGTCGCTATGCGTTACTGGTAGATCAATTGGTCGGTCAGCATCAGGTAGTGGTGAAGAATCTGGAAAGCAACTATCGCAAAGTGCCGGGTATTTCCGCCGCCACTATTCTCGGCGATGGCAGCGTGGCGCTGATTGTCGATGTCTCGGCGCTGCAAACGCTGAACCGTGAACAGCGTCAGACCGACGCAGCCGCATAATAATTAATCTATTGATTTTAAAGGTGAATGACATGGCAGGACTGGCAACCGTCAGCAAACTGGCTGGCGAAACGGTAGGGCAAGAATTCCTGATTTTTACCTTGGGCAATGAGGAATATGGCATTGATATCCTCAAGGTGCAGGAGATCCGCGGATACGATCAGGTGACTCGCATCGCCAACACTCCGGCCTTTATCAAGGGCGTCACCAACCTGCGCGGCGTGATTGTGCCGATTATCGACCTGCGGGTGAAATTTGCTCAGCAGGATGTGTCTTACGATGAAAACACCGTGGTGATCGTGCTGAACTTTGGCCAACGGGTGGTGGGTATCGTGGTCGACGGCGTATCCGACGTGCTGTCGCTGACCACCGAGCAGATCCGTCCGGCACCGGAATTTGCCGTGACCCTGGCAACCGAATACCTGACCGGCTTGGGTTCGCTGGGTGACCGTATGTTGATCCTGGTGGATATCGAAAAGCTGCTGAGCAGCGAAGAGATGTCCCTGGTCGACAGCGTGGCGAAAAGCGCCTGATCCACCAGGCTCTGCGAAGGGGCGCTGCATGCTGCGCCCTGAAACCTACATAAAAATAGTTACCTCCTCGCATAAAGTTCTTTCCCGCCGCGCCGATAACTCTGTCAATCAACGTAATCAGGGCCTGTCCGCGCGGGCGTTTATCAAGGGAAAACATGTTTAATCGTATGAAGGTGGTCACCAGCCTGTTACTGGTGCTGGTGTTATTTGGCGCCTTGCAGCTGGTTTCAGGCGGGCTCTTCTTCTCCTCACTGAAGAATGACAAAGAAAACTTCACCGTATTGCAGACCATTCGTCAGCAACAGTCAGAGCTGAACGAAAGCTGGGTCAACCTGCTGCAGGCTCGCAACACGCTAAACCGTGCCGGTATCCGCCACATGATGGATACCAACAATATTGGCAGCGGTGCTACCGTCGCCGAGCTGTTGGCGCGAGCCAAAAGCAACCTGGTGGTGGCGGAGCAACACTATGCCGCCTATGACAAAATTCCTCTCAATGCCCGTCAGGACGCGCAAGCGGCCGAAAAGCTCAAGCAGCAATACGGCATTCTGCACGGTGCCTTGACCGAACTGACCGTGTTGCTGGGTGAGGGCAAAATCAACGCCTTCTTTGACCAGCCGACGCAAAGCTATCAGGACGCGTTCGAAGATATCTACAACACCTACCTGGCGCAGAACGACAAGCTTTACCAGAGCGCAGTGGAAGACAGTAACAACTCCTTCAACTTCGCTATCTGGACGCTGGCGGTAGTGCTGTTGGCGGTACTGGCGGTAATCGTCCTGGTGTGGAGCGGTATTCACCACATTCTGGTGCGTCCGCTGAACCGCATGATCGAACACATCAAAATGATTGCTGCCGGTGATTTGACCCAGCCGATCGCCGTGACCAGCCGCAATGAAATGGGCGTGCTGGCCGCCAGCCTCAAGCATATGCAAAACGAACTGATCGACACCGTTAGCGGCGTGCGTCAGGGTGCCGATGCTATTTATAGCGGTGCATCTGAAATTGCCGCCGGCAACAACGACCTTTCTTCCCGTACCGAGCAGCAGGCCGCCTCACTAGAGGAAACCGCTGCCAGCATGGAGCAACTGACCGCCACGGTGAAACAGAACGCCGAAAATGCCCGTCAGGCCAGCCAACTGGCGTTGAGCGCCTCCGAAACCGCGCAGAAAGGCGGCAAGGTGGTGGCCAATGTGGTGCAAACCATGCATGACATCGCCGGTAGTTCGCAGAAAATTGCCGACATTACCGGCGTGATCGACGGTATTGCCTTCCAGACCAACATCCTGGCATTGAATGCGGCGGTCGAAGCGGCACGTGCCGGTGAGCAGGGCCGTGGTTTTGCGGTAGTCGCTGGCGAAGTGCGCAATCTGGCACAGCGTAGTGCCCAGGCGGCGAAGGAAATCAAAGGGTTGATCGAAGATTCCGTCAATCGCGTCGATATGGGCTCGGTACTGGTAGAAAGCGCCGGTGAAACCATGGGCGATATCGTCAATGCAGTCACCCGCGTTACCGACATCATGGGGGAGATCGCCTCGGCGTCCGACGAACAAAGCCGTGGTATCGATCAGGTCGGCCAGGCGGTTGCGGAAATGGACCGCGTCACCCAGCAGAACGCCTCGTTGGTGGAAGAGTCCGCGTCTGCGGCGGCGGCGCTGGAAGAGCAGGCCAGCATGCTGACCCAGTCGGTGGCGGTGTTCCGTCTGAAAGCGGCAGGCCAGGACGAATTCAAAATGCCCGCCAGCAGCAAGGCAACAGTCACCCCGGTACTCAATCATAAAAAAATGAACGCCAGCGATCCGCAGGATAACTGGGAAACGTTCTAACCGGCATTGGGCCTCCTTCCTGTCAGGGGGAGGCCGAATCCCCGTCTGCTTAGCCAGAAATCTGAGCTGGCCACCGGCCGGCTGCAAGGAGGTTCACAGTGTTTAACCGAATCCGCGTCTCTACCAGTCTGTTTCTGTTGTTGATGACTTTTTGTGTTATGCAGTTGGCCACCAGCGGCTTGTCGTACACCGCTTTTCGTTCCGATAACCACAACCTGAATCTGATCACCCTCGGCAGCCAGCAGCGCGATGCCCTCAGCCTGAGCTGGGTATCGCTGTTACAGGCTCGTAATACGCTCAACCGCGCCGGAACCCGTGCGGCGCTCAAGCTGCCGCAGGATCAGGTCAATGCGCTGATGGGCAACGCGCGCAGTTCGCTGCAAAAAGCCGACCTCTATTTCAACCAGTTCCTGGCGGTACCGCGTAACAGCGAACAGGAACAACAGCTGACGGCAACCACCAAGGCCAGCTATGACCGGCTGCGCAACACCCTGCGTGAGCTGATTGGCTTCCTGGAGAACGATAACCTGCAGGCGTTTATGGACCAGCCGACGCAGAAAACCCAGGACCTGTTTGAAGCCGATTTTGTCCAGTATCTGCAATTGGTGAGCGCCAACGTCAGCGACGCCAATGCGTCGAATCAGCGCTCCTTTACCCTGTCCGGCTGGCTGGTGGCCGGTGCGGTACTGATGCTGATTGTGGTCACCGGTAGTGCCTTGTGGTGGCTGCGTAACATGTTGGTAAGACCGCTGGATATCATGCGCAGTCATTTTGACCGCATTGCCGCCGGCGATCTGGCTACGCCGATCCAGGTGTACGGCCGTAACGAAATCAGCCAACTGTTCGCCAGCCTGCAGCGCATGCAGCAGTCGCTGATCGGCACCGTGGGTGCGGTGCGCGACGGGGCGGAGTCGATCCTGATCGGCCTGCAGGAAATTTCCGAGGGCAACAACGATCTCTCTTCCCGTACCGAACAGCAGGCCGCCTCGTTGGAAGAAACCGCCGCCAGCATGGAGCAACTGACCGCCACGGTGAAACAGAACGCCGATAACGCACGTCAGGCTTCACAACTGGCGCGTGACGCCTCAAGCACCGCGGCCAAAGGCGGTGAGATGGCAGGGGCCGTGGTGACCACCATGCATGATATCGCCAACAGTTCGCAGAAGATTGGCGCCATTACCAGCGTGATCGACGGTATTGCTTTCCAGACCAATATACTGGCGCTGAATGCAGCGGTAGAAGCGGCGCGCGCCGGTGAGCAGGGCAGAGGTTTTGCGGTGGTGGCCGGTGAAGTACGCAACCTGGCGCAACGCAGCGCGCAGGCGGCGAAAGAAATCAAAGGGCTGATCGACGAATCGGTCAGCCGCGTCAAGCAAGGGTCGGTGCTGGTGGAAAACTCCGGTGCCACCATGCAGGACATCGTGCGTTCGGTCACCCGGGTTACCGACATTATGGGTGAAATCGCCTCGGCGTCTGATGAGCAGAGCCGCGGTATTGAACAGGTGACGCAGGCGGTAACCCAGATGGATCAGGTAACACAACAAAACGCCGCACTGGTGGAGGAAGCGGCCTCGGCGGCCGTCGCGCTGGAGGAACAGGCTATTACCCTGGCCGACGCGGTATCGGTATTCCGCCTGGCGGACGATAACTTCACCGCTCCGGCCAACTCTCAAAACGCAGTTTCACCCGTGGTAAAGGAAGCCCCAGATTGTCAAACCGCATAAGCAGCCCGTTTTTTTTGAGTGACATGGTATGAAGCCGGCACCCTCGACCCCTAACCGAGATCCTGCGACCTTATTGACGCAGATGGTACAGCGTCTGCCGTTGCTGGATGTGCATTTTCGCCGTATCAGCCAGCTGATTTACCAGCGCGCCGGTATCGTGCTGGCAGAGCACAAACGCGAGATGGTTTACAACCGTTTGGTACGACGTCTGCGACTGTTGGGCCTGAACGATTTTGGCGACTATCTGGCGCTATTGGAAAGCGATCCGAACAGCGCCGAATGGCAGGCGTTTATCAACGCGCTGACCACCAACCTGACGGCTTTTTTCCGCGAAGCGCATCACTTCCCGATCCTGGCGGAGCATGCGCGATCGCGGCCTAACGGTTACTGCGTGTGGAGCACCGCGGCATCGACCGGTGAAGAACCTTACTCGATCGCCATCACGCTCAGTGAAGTGCTGGGGCAACGTGCCACCGGTTGCCAGGTGTGGGCCAGTGACATCGATACCCAGGTACTGGAAAAGGCCGAGGCGGGGGTTTATCGCCAGGAAGACTTGCGCACCTTGACGCCGACGCAGATGCAGCGTTATTTCCTGCGCGGCACTGGGCCGCATCAGGGGTTGGTGCGGGTGCGACCGGAACTGGCGGGGCGGGTGAATTTTCAGTCGCTCAATCTATTGGCACCCGAATGGGCACTGCCGGGGCAATTTGACGCCATTTTCTGCCGCAACGTGATGATCTATTTCGACAAGGCGACACAGGAGCGCATTCTGCGTCGCTTCGTGCCCTTGCTTAAACCTGGGGGGCTGATGTTTGCCGGCCACTCAGAGAACTTCAGCCAGATCAGCCGGGATTTCTACTTGCGTGGGCAGACCGTGTATGGGCTGACCAAGGAGAGGTAATGAATAAAATCAGAGTATTGTGCGTGGACGACTCGGCCCTGATGCGGCAGTTGATGACCGAAATTGTCAACAGCCACCCCGATATGGAGATGGTGGCGAGCGCGCCGGATCCGCTGGTCGCACGCGATCTGATCAAAAAATTTAACCCCCAGGTGCTGACGCTGGACGTCGAAATGCCGCGCATGGATGGCCTCGACTTCCTTGAGAAACTGATGCGTCTGCGGCCGATGCCGGTGGTGATGGTGTCATCACTGACGGGCAAGGGGTCAGAAATTACGCTGCGTGCGCTGGAGTTGGGGGCGGTGGATTTCGTCACCAAACCGCAGTTGGGTATTCGTGAGGGCATGCTGGCCTACAGCGAACTGATTGCCGAGAAAATCCGCACGGCGGCCAAGGCGCGGCTACCACAGCGCTCCACTAGCCCAGCCCCGGCGATACTCAGTCATACACCGCTGTTGAGCAGTGAAAAACTGATCGCCATCGGCGCCTCTACCGGCGGTACCGAAGCGATCCGCCAGGTGTTGCAGCCGCTACCGGCGACCAGCCCGGCGTTATTGATCACCCAGCATATGCCACCGGGCTTTACCCGTTCGTTTGCCGAACGGCTGAACAAGCTGTGCCAGATCACGGTGAAAGAGGCCGAAGACGGCGAACGCGTACTGCCGGGCCATGCCTATATCGCACCGGGCGATCGCCATCTGGAATTGTCACGCAGCGGGGCGAATTACCAGGTGAAACTGCACGATGGCCCACCGGTCAACCGGCACCGGCCTTCGGTGGACGTGCTGTTCCGCTCGGTCGCGCAGTACGCCGGACGCAATGCCGTGGGCGTGATCCTGACCGGCATGGGTAATGACGGCGCGATGGGCATGCTGGAAATGCATCGCGCCGGTGCTTATACCCTGGCGCAGAACGAAGCCAGCTGCGTGGTATTCGGTATGCCGCGCGAGGCGATTGCTACCGGTGGCGTCAACGAAGTGGTGGAGTTGGATCGCATGAGCCAACGCATGCTGGCGCAAATTTCCGGTGGTCAGGCACTACGTATTTGATTTTATGCCCTTTTTGACAGGGCTATCGCTAATGGCCGCCGCGAGGTGGCCGTTGTTTTGAATAATTAAAAGGTTGGGAATAAAAATGGCAGACAAGAGCCTCAAGTTTCTGGTGGTCGATGACTTTTCCACTATGCGTCGCATCGTCAGAAACTTGCTGAAAGAGTTGGGATTCAACAACGTTGAAGAAGCTGAGGACGGCGCTGACGCACTGAACAAACTGCGTGCCGGTGATTTTGACTTTGTGGTCTCCGACTGGAACATGCCGAACATGGACGGCCTGGAGCTGTTGCAAACCATTCGTGCCGACGGCGCGTTGGCGAGCATGCCGGTACTGATGGTCACGGCGGAAGCCAAGAAAGAAAACATTATCGCGGCGGCGCAGGCCGGTGCCAGCGGTTACGTGGTGAAACCTTTTACGGCGGCAACGCTGGAAGAAAAGCTCAACAAGATCTTTGAAAAACTGGGCATGTAAGGAGAGGGGCGATGAGAGACATTCCAATGCCTGCCAGCGATGCGGCAACCGCGGGAGAGATTATCTCCCGCATTGGCCAACTGACGCGCATGTTGCGCGACAGCATGCGCGAACTGGGGCTTGATCAGGCGATCGCCCAGGCGGCAGAGGCAATCCCGGATGCACGCGATCGTCTGGATTACGTGGTCACCATGACGGCGCAGGCAGCGGAACGGGCGTTGAACTGTGTGGAAGCCGCGCAGCCGCGTCAGGCGTCGCTGGAATCAGAAGCCAAGGCGTTAAAAGGCCGCTGGGACGACTGGTTCGCCGATCCGATCGAACTGGACGACGCGCGCGAGCTGGTCACAGACACCCGTCAATACCTGGAGCAGGTGCCGGAGCATACGGCATTCACCAATGCCCAGTTGCTGGAAATCATGATGGCGCAGGACTTCCAGGATCTGACCGGTCAGGTGATCAAACGCATGATGGACGTGGTGCAGGAGATTGAAAAACAGTTGCTGATGGTGCTGATGGAAAATATTCCTGAACAGCCGGCGAAAGAGAAAAAGCCGAACGACAGCCTGCTTAATGGCCCGCAGCTCGACCAGAACGGTGCCGGTGTGATCGCCAACCAGGCGCAGGTAGACGACCTGCTCGACAGCCTCGGTTTCTGATGTTCTCTGGGGCGCGGCTTTGCTGCGTCCCAGGTATCAGAAAGGGTCTTAACGTTTCCCCATTCACTCATCCCGCAAATAACCCGCCTTTTTCCCCGCTGTTCCATCAATGAAATCCGCGATTTTTTGGCATGCTGGCGGCAATTTTATTCCCTCCCGGCACAGGAAGCGCATCCGTGGCTGAAGACAGCGATCTGGAAAAGAGCGAGGCCCCCACACCCCACCGGGTGGAAAAGGCGCGTGAAGATGGCCAGATCCCGCGTTCGCGCGAGTTGACGTCGGTGTTGATGCTGGTGGCGGGCTTATCGATCATCTGGGTAGCCGGCGGCAATATGTCGCAACAGCTGGCGATGATGCTGACGCAGGGTCTGAATTTCGATCACAGCATGGTCAGCAATGATAAACAGATGCTGCGCCAGCTGGGGATGCTGTTACGCCAGGCGGTATGGGCGCTGTTGCCGGTGATGGCGGGGCTTACGCTGGTGGCCATCACCGCGCCGATGCTGTTGGGCGGCCTGCTGCTCAGCGGCAAATCGCTCAAGTTCGATTTAAAGCGTATGAATCCGCTGTCCGGTCTGAAACGGATCTTTTCCAGCCAGGTACTGGCAGAACTGCTGAAGGGTATCCTGAAGGCGACGTTGGTGGGCTGGGTCACCGGTTTATACCTGTGGCACAACTGGGCGGCGATGCTGCATCTGGTGACGCAACAGCCGCTCGACGCGCTGGCTAATGCGCTGCAGATGATCATCTTTTGCGGTTTGCTGGTGGTGCTGGCGCTAACGCCGATGGTGGCGTTTGACGTGTTTTATCAGCTTTGGAGCCACTTCAAAAAGTTGAAGATGACCAAGCAGGACATCCGCGACGAGTTCAAGGACCAGGAGGGCGATCCGCACGTTAAAGGGCGTATTCGCCAACAGCAGCGTGCCATAGCCCGGCGGCGCATGATGACCGACGTACCCAAGGCTGATGTTATCGTCACCAACCCAACCCATTACGCCGTCGCACTGCAGTACAACGACAAAAAAATGAGCGCGCCGAAGGTGCTGGCCAAGGGCGCCGGCGAAATTGCGCTGCGTATCCGCGAACTGGGTATGGAACACCGTATCCCGATGCTGGAGGCGCCGCCGCTGGCGCGTGCGCTGTATCGACACAGCGAGATTGGACAACACATTCCCGCCACCCTGTATGCCGCCGTGGCCGAAGTTCTGGCCTGGGTTTACCAGCTAAGACGCTGGCGGCGCGAAGGTGGGCTGATCCCGAAAAAACCTGAACGTTTACCGGTGCCGGAAGCACTGGATTTTGCTGGAGAAAGTGACACTAATGGCTAATTTGGCCGCCTTGCTTCGTTTGCCGGGCAGTTTTAAAGATACGCAGTGGCAGGTATTGGCCGGCCCGATACTGATTTTGATGATCCTGTCGATGATGGTGCTGCCGTTGCCGGCATTTATCCTCGATCTGTTGTTCACCTTCAATATTGCCTTGTCGATCATGGTGCTGCTGGTCGCGATGTTTACCCAGCGTACGCTGGAATTTGCCGCATTCCCCACCATCTTGCTGTTCTCGACCTTACTGCGTCTGTCGCTCAACGTAGCCTCGACGCGCATCATCCTGATGGAAGGGCATACCGGCTCCGCCGCGGCCGGGCGTGTGGTAGAAGCCTTCGGCCACTTCCTGGTGGGCGGTAACTTCGCCATTGGTATTGTGGTGTTTATCATTCTGGTGCTGATCAACTTTATGGTGATCACCAAGGGTGCCGGACGTATCGCCGAAGTAGGCGCGCGTTTTGTGCTGGACGGCATGCCGGGCAAGCAGATGGCGATCGATGCCGATCTCAACGCCGGTTTGATCGGTGAAGAAGAAGCGAAAAAACGCCGTTCTGAAGTCACGCAAGAGGCCGACTTCTACGGCTCGATGGACGGTGCCAGTAAGTTCGTTCGTGGCGATGCGGTCGCCGGCCTGATGATCATGATACTGAACGTGGTCGGGGGTCTGCTGGTCGGGGTGATCCAGCACGGGATGGAAGTGGGTACGGCGGCGGAAACCTATACCTTGCTGACTATCGGTGACGGTTTGGTGGCGCAGATCCCGGCGTTGGTTATTTCGACCGCGGCCGGCGTTATCGTGACCCGCGTGGCGACCGATCAGGACGTTGGCGAGCAAATGGTCGGCCAACTGTTCAACAATCCGCGCGTCATGTTGCTCAGTGCTGCAGTACTCGGCCTGCTTGGCATGGTGCCGGGGATGCCGAACCTGGTCTTCCTGCTGTTCACCGCCGCTCTGTTGGGATTGGCCTGGTGGCTGCGTGGGCGGGACCAGCAAGCCCCCAAAGAGCAGGAAACGCCGATAACGCAGGACAACCCGCAGGCGGTGGAAGCCAGTTGGTCTGACGTACAGTTGGAAGATCCGCTGGGGATGGAGGTCGGTTATCGATTGATCCCGATGGTGGATTTCCAGCAGAACGGCGAACTGCTTGGCCGTATCCGCGGTATCCGTAAAAAGTTCGCGCAGGAGATGGGTTACCTGCCGCCGGTGGTGCACATTCGCGACAACCTGGAATTGCCGCCTGCCAGTTACCGCATTCTGATGAAGGGGGTAGAAATCGGCAGCGGTGAAGCCCAACCGGGACGTTGGCTGGCGATTAACCCCGGCAACGCGGTGGGTGAATTGGCGGGGGATAAAACCACCGATCCGGCGTTTGGGCTGGAAGCGGTATGGATTGACAGTGCGCTGCGTGAGCAGGCACAGATCCAGGGTTTTACCGTGGTAGAAGCCAGCACCGTGGTAGCAACCCACCTGAATCATCTGATTGGTCAGTTCGCCAGCGAGCTGTTTGGTCGCCAGGAAACGCAGCAGCTGTTGGATCGTGTAGCGCAGGACATGCCGAAATTGACCGAAGATTTCGTGCCGGGCGTGGTGACGCTGACCACCTTGCACAAGGTGTTGCAGAACCTGCTGACTGAACGGGTTTCGATCCGAGATATGCGCACCATTATCGAAACTCTGGCGGAGCATGCACCGACACAAACCGACCCCTATGAACTGACGACCGTGGTGCGGGTCGCGTTGGGACGGGCCATCACCCAGCAGTGGTTCCCGGGCAACGGTGAAATTCAGGTCATTGGTCTGGACACCCAACTTGAGCGTCTGTTATTGCAGGCGTTGCAGGGCGGTGGCGGTCTGGAGCCAGGGTTGGCGGATCGTCTGCTGGAGCAGGCCAAACAGGCGTTGCAGCGTCAGGAAATGCTCAGTGCGCCACCGGTGTTACTGGTGAACCATGCGCTACGGGCCTTGCTGGCACGCTTCCTGCGTCGTAGCCTGCCGCAACTGGTGGTGCTGTCGAATCTGGAAATCAACGACGACCGTCAAATCCGCATGACCTCGACCATTGGGGCTGCATAATGAAATACAGCATGGCGGTAATCTGCCTGTTGGCTCCGCTGAGCTTGCAGGCGGCGTCCGGTTCCTGGGTAGCCGACAGCGTGGGTGCCACGCTGGAACAGGGCGGGGAGCGGGGAGAATCACCGGGGCTGCGTGCACCCAACGAGTTACCGAATGCCAATGCGCGTATTACCAGCGTCAGTTGGCGTTACCGGTTACTGGCCGCCGAACCGGCCGGTATGCAGGCGCAGCTTTGTACTTTGACCCGCTGTATTGCGCTGAGCGGCGGCAGCGGCAGCAGTACCGGGTTGCAGGGCGAACCGGCGAACGCCGAGCTGCGTTTTGTCTATTATGTGCAGGCGCGCGGCAGTTTGAACCCGCCGCTGCGGGTGATCAGTAATCAGGTGATTGTCAATTACCAGTAACGGTCTAGGCGAGGATCGCCAGACCGTTGCGGTCGACCAGCGAAAGTAGTTTCATTGCGGCAGAGTTGGGCACGGCTTCGCCACGTTCCCATTTTTGCACCGCCTTTTTGCTGACGTTCAGATGCAAGGCAAACACCGGCTGGCTGACGTTTTCACGCTCGCGCAGGGCACGGATGTCCGCTGGAGTATATTGTTTGACCGGGCGTAAGCACAGTATGTCGAAGGTGCGCATGGTGCCGGTATCGACAAATCCGGCCTGATACAGCTCCTGCACTTCCTGGTGGATTTCAGCAAGAATCTTGCTCATAGGTCAGTCTCCTCAACCTCTTGTCATTAACCAACTGATAAAGCCTGAAAGGCGAATAGTCCAGATAAAGCGCGGCAAGGCGCTTCAACGCCACTAATTCATCACTGGCAATGTTGTCCATTTCATTTTTGGCAAATCCCCGCATGAAAAAAAACCGGTCCTCATCTCGAAAGGCGATCAGCACCCGGTAACCGCCGCGTTTACCGGCGCCGGCACGGGCGACTCGTTTCTTATAAACGCAACTGCCCAAATTGGCATCGTACAGTTGGTTTTGTATTTCACGTGCAGCTTTGATCACCGTGGCGTCGCTAATACGTTCGTGAGTAGCGAATGCCTGGAATGTTTTGGTGAGGTAAATATCGGTCATTCACACTCCCTGTCAAACTATCCCCTTTATGGGTATAGATCAAGTGGTTTAAAAACCAACACAGGGTGGGGGAACGGGATGGGGGAGGACAGACGGAAATACCATGTATGTGTAGTGTTACTAAAACAAAATCAGGTGGCTGGATAAAGTGGCAATTGAAGTGCGAGTTGTCTCGCAATGAGGAAGGGACACCCGGCGAAACGGTGACATTACCGGGTGAGGTTTCGTTGATTTAAACGCCGATTTTACGCCCCAGCAGGCTGGCGTTACGCGACTGGCCATCCGGGCCGTACAGCGATTTGTTTTGCTTGCTCAGGATCGCCAGCGCCTGAGCGTTGTGATCGATCTGCTGATTGAGCAGCATGCCGTTATGCTGGTTTTTTTCCCGCAGCAATTGGCTGAGCGCCTGCACCCGTTGCCAGGCGTCTGCCAGACGTGGATGCGCGGAATAGGGGGCCTGTTGCCCCAACGCACTTTCCAACTGCAGCCGCTGTTGTTCCAGATAGTTTACCGTAGCCAGCAGTTGGCTCTTGGCGTCGGTAGCACGTTGCAATGCCACGCCTGGCAATTGGCCAGAGCACAGCAAATGATGTTCTTCCGTTAGCACCGTATCCAGCGCTTGCAGGGTTTCCAGCAGCTTATTAATCAGTTGCGCCAGATTTTCCATTACGATAAATCACCTTTCAAAGAGTTCCAGATGTTTAACCTGGCGGTCAAACCTTTGGCGATGGGTTGCCGTTCGACATCCACTGGGCATCGCCTTGCACGTCCTGCAGCAGTGCATCGGCAATTTTGCCGGCATCCATTTTCAGCTCGCCGTTGCGGATCGCCTGTTTAATGGCGTCCACCCGGTTCATATCAATATCCTGCGTCCCCGGTTGCATCAGGCGCGCTTGCGCATCGCTCAATTTTACCTGGGTGCCGCTGACGGCGCTTTCCGTCTGGGCGGCTTTACGTGGCTGAAGTTGATTCTCCGCCGGCGTCTCACGCGGTTGCACCGTGGGAACGGGTTGCAGCCGCTGGGTGCGATCGATACTCATGGTCAATCTCCATCAATGCCGTCACCTGGCAGGCAATGGCTGATACTTTTTGTGGCCCTGGCGGCCAGTAAGATACTGCTTATGATTTTATTATCGGCAAGATTTGATAAACCTTTACCTTTTTATAAGGTGATGCGAATAGCACCGTCGTCACCGACAATACCGTTAACAATTTGTCCGGAGGCCATGCGCACGCGGACGCTATCTTCTGTGGCGGCGTTGTTCATCGCCTTGCCAGATCCGCTGATGTTAAATCCGTCCCCCTGCGCAGTCACCTGCACGGCCTGACCGGCCTTGATCACCCAGGCGCGGCGCAGCATGGCCAGGGTCAGCGGCTGGCCGGGGCTGATATTGCGCAGGCTGACGGCACCCAGCGCCTTGCCGGCTTCAGACAGCGTACGGGGTGGCAGCGTGTCGAGTCGACCACTTTTCAATTTGATATCCGCCGCCGCCAGCTTGCTGCCGGCATTGACTGAGCGAGCCGACACCAGGTATTTGCCGATCACCTGAACCTGCGTCTGGATGAAACGCCGTTCCTGACCACAGCGCGCCGAAATACTGATGTTGCCCCAACGGCGGGCACTGGAGGCGAGAGACAGCTGCGGAAATTCGCACGCTGGCCACAGGGCCACAGGCGTGCGCACCAGCACTTTAACCTGTACCGGACTGCCGCTGAACTGGCTGGTGACGAAGCTTTCAATCTGCGCCGCCAGATCCTCGGCCCGTGCGTTCAGGCTGCACAGCAGCGCTGCCAACAGCAGCATTTTACCTTTCATCTTCGCTTCCACCACAACCATCAGGATACGCGTAAGTGTACCCGGACTGCGTTCAGGCTAAGCAGATAAATAGCGACGCATTTTGCTCTTATTCCCACGATAGGCTGGTAGAAGAGGCGTTTATGCTGTCGGCTCCAAATTCTAACCTCGCGGAGGGAGCATGATCGACAAACTGGACGCTGCTCTGCGCTTTGGTCAAGAGGCGCTGAACCTGCGCGCCCAGCGGCAGGAAATTCTGGCCGCCAACATCGCCAACGCAGACACTCCGGGCTATCAGGCGCGGGACATAGATTTCGCCAGCCAATTGAACAAGGTGATGGAACAGGGCCGTGTCAGCGGCAGTGGCATTGCGCTGAACATGACGTCCGCACGCCACATTCCAGCGCAGAACATGCAGCCGCCACAGCTCGACTTGCTGTTCCGCGTGCCGGATCAACCGTCCATGGACGGTAATACGGTGGACATGGATCGCGAACGCACCAACTTCGCCGATAACAGCCTGAAATATCAGACCGACCTGACGCTGCTCAACGGTCAGATCAAAGGGATGATGTCAGTGTTACAACAAGGATAAGGCGCATGTCGCTACTGAATATTTTTGATATCTCCGGCTCGGCGCTGTCCGCCCAGTCGCAACGCCTGAACGTCAGCGCCAGCAACATGGCCAACGCCGACAGCGTCACCGGCCCGGACGGCCAGCCCTATCGCGCCAAACAGGTGGTGTTTGAAGTCGCCGCCGCCCCCGGCCAGCCAACCGGCGGTGTACGCGTAGCGCAGGTGGTAGATGACCCCGCACCGGAGCGTCTGGTTTACCAACCGGGCAACCCGCTGGCAGACGGCAAAGGCTATGTCCGTATGCCGAACGTGGATGTGGTGGGGGAGATGGTCAATACCATTTCCGCCTCCCGCAGCTATCAGGCCAACGTCGAGGTGCTCAACACCACCAAGTCGATGATGATGAAAACCCTGACGCTGGGTCAATAACCGGAGCTTGCCATGGCCATTGCCGCAACAACCAATGAATCGCTGGATAACAGCATCATCGGCGCTGACGCCAAAAATAACACCAGCCAGGATCTGAACAACAGCTTCCTGACGCTGCTGGTGGCGCAGTTGAAGAATCAGGATCCGACCAACCCGATGCAGAACAATGAGCTGACCAGCCAATTGGCGCAGATCAACACCGTTCAGGGCATCGAGAAACTCAATACCACGCTGGGCTCTATTTCCGGCCAGATCAACAGCAATCAGTCATTGCAGGCCAGTGCCCTGATCGGTCACGGCGTGATGGTCCCCGGCAGTAATATCCTGGCCGGCAGCAAAGACGGCAAGGTCAGCACCACGCCGTTTGGTCTGGAACTGGAGCGTGCGGCCGACTCGGTGACCGCCACCATTACCGACGCCACCGGCAAAGCGGTACGCACTATCGAACTCGGTGGTTTGACCGCCGGGGTGCATTCGTTTAGCTGGGACGGTTCGATGACGGACGGCACCGCTGCACCCGACGGAGCCTACAGCTTCACCATCAACGCCAAGGGCAACGGTGAGCAGTTGGTGGCGCGCAGCCTGCACTTTGGCATGGTCAACGGCGTTATCCGCGACGCGAACGGCGCGAAGCTGGATCTGGGCCTGGCGGGGAGCACCACGCTGGAAGAAGTCCGCCAAATTCTTTAATTCGATTTTTTATTTCACCCATTCACAGGGCGTTATCGGACGATAGCCTAAACATTATTCGGAGAATGACATGGCCTTTTCTCAGGCAGTAAGCGGCTTGAACGCAGCAGCAACCAATCTGGACGTGATCGGTAACAACATCGCTAACTCCGCCACTTCCGGTTTTAAATCAGGCACCGTTTCCTTTGCCGACATGTTTGCCGGTTCGCAGGTAGGGCTGGGCGTCAAGGTTGCGGGTATCACCCAGAACTTTAAGGGCGGCACCACCACCGGGACCAGTCGTGCGCTGGACGTGGCAATTTCCGGCAACGGTTTTTTCCGCATGCAGGACCAGGACGGTGGCGTGTTCTACAGCCGTAACGGCCAGTTCAAGCTGGATGAAAACCGCAACCTGACCAACATGCAGGGCCTGCAGTTGACCGGTTATCCGGCTGCCGGTACGCCGCCGACCATTCAGCAGGGCGCCAACCCGGTGCCGCTCAGCATTCCTGAAGGCATGATGAACGCCAAGGCGTCCACCTCCGGCACCATGGTAACCAACCTGAAATCCACCCATAAGGTACCGGACAACAAGACCTTCGATCCGACCAAGCAGGATTCTTATAACTACGTCAACACCATCACTGCCTACGACTCGTTGGGTAATGCCCATAACATCAATGCCTACTTCGTGAAGACTGACGAAAACAAGTGGCAGGTGTATACCCAGGATGGCTCCGCAGCACCTGTCGATGCCGGCACCATGACCTTCGATACCAGCGGCAACCTGACCGGTACCACCAGTAAACAAGGCACCGCCGCCGAGTTCAGCATGCTGATCCCTATGTCCGCCAAAGACGGTGCTCCGGCGCAGAACCTCAGCCTGAGCTTTGCCAAGAGCATGCAACAGAGCGTCAGCGCCGACTCGGTCAGCAAGGTGTCGCAAGACGGCTATGGCGCCGGTGAGTACACCAATTTCCAGATTAACAACGACGGTACGGTGGTGGGCATCTATTCCAACCAGCAGACTCAGGTGCTGGGGCAGATTGTGATGGCCAACTTCTCCAACCCGGAAGGCCTGTCCTCGCAGGGCGATAACGTCTGGCAGGAAACCGGTGCATCGGGCCAGCCGCGTGTGGGTATTGCGGGTGGCGGTGGTTTTGGCAAGTTGACCAGCGGCGCGCTGGAAGCCTCCAACGTCGATCTGAGCCAGGAGTTGGTGAATATGATCGTCGCCCAGCGTAACTACCAGTCGAACGCCCAGACCATTAAAACGCAGGACTCGATCCTGCAAACGCTGGTCAGCCTGCGCTAATAGGATTGATTTATGGATCACGCGATTTATACCGCGATGGGTGCGGCGCGGCAGACGCTGGAGCAGCAATCGGTGACGGCCAACAACCTGGCTAATGCCTCGACGCCGGGGTTTCGTGCTCAGCTTTCGGCGCTGCGTGCGGTGCCGGTAGACGGACCAAGCCTGCCGACGCGCACGCTGGTTACCGCGTCAACGCCGGGTGCCGACATGAGCCAGGGGGCGCTGAACTATACCGCGCGCCCGCTGGACGTGGCGTTGCAGCAGGACGGTTTTTTGGCGGTCAGCCTGCCGGACGGCACTGAAGCCTACACCCGCAACGGCAATCTTCAGATTTCCTCCACCGGGCAACTGACGGTGCAGGGTCGGCCGGTGATGGGCGATGGCGGGCCGATTGAGGTACCGCCGTCGGCAGAGATCACCATTGCCGCCGACGGTACTATTTCGGCACTGAATGCTGGCGATCCGCCGAATACCCTCGCACAGATTGGTCGGCTGAAACTGGTCAAGGCCGACGCGCGCGAAGTGATGCGCGGCGATGACGGTCTGTTCCGTCTGACGCCGGAAACCCAGCAGCAGCGTGGTAATCAGTTACCGAACGATCCTTTGGTACGGGTCATGCCGGGGGTGCTGGAAGGCAGCAACGTCAAGCCGATGGAAACCATGGTTGACATGATCGCCAACGCCCGCCGCTTTGAAATGCAGATGAAGGTCATCCACAGCGTGGATGAAAATGAACAACGCGCCAACTCGTTGTTATCAATGAGTTAAGCTGCAAGGAAATAACCCATGATCCCATCTTTATGGATTGCCAAAACCGGTCTGGATGCGCAGCAGACCAACATGGACGTGATTGCCAACAACCTGGCCAACGTCAGCACCAACGGCTTCAAACGCCAACGCGCGGTATTTGAAGATCTGCTGTATCAGACCATGCGCCAGCCGGGGGCGCAGTCCTCCGAGCAGACAACGCTGCCGTCCGGTTTGCAGATTGGTACCGGTGTACGTCCGGTGGCAACCGAGCGCCTGCACAGCCAGGGCAATCTGTCGCAGACCAATAACAGCAAAGACATCGCCATCAAGGGGCAAGGCTTTTTCCAGGTGATGATGCCGGACGGCACCCTGGCCTACACCCGCGACGGCTCGTTCCAGCGAGATCAGAACGGCCAATTGGTGACCGCCAGCGGCTTCCAGGTGCAGCCGGCAATCATCATTCCGGCCAATGCTCTGAGCATCACCGTAGGCCGCGACGGCATTGTCAGCGTTACCCAGCAAGGCCAGACCGCGGCCCAGCAGGTGGGCCAGCTGACGTTGACCACTTTTATCAACGACAGCGGCCTGGAAAGCATGGGCGAGAATCTGTACCAGGAGACCGAGAGCTCAGGCGCGCCGAACGAGAGTACGCCAGGGTTAAACGGGGCCGGTCTGCTGTATCAGGGCTATGTGGAAACCTCCAACGTCAACGTGGCGGAAGAGCTGGTTAATATGATCCAGACCCAGCGTGCTTATGAGATCAACAGCAAAGCGGTATCGACTTCCGATCAGATGCTGCAAAAACTGACGCAACTGTAATTGACGGGCGCGGTTGCGCCCGTCAGACAGCTAACAAACCTCAAGATTTTGTGAAACAAAGGCGATACCCGTGGTAACCACAACTCTGATGGCAAACGTGCCGCCGCAAGGCAAACGCTGGTTGGCGGCGATGGTGATGCTGACGCTGGGCGGCTGTGCTTATATTCCGCATAAACCGCTGGTGGATGGCACGACCACGGCGCAACCGGCTCCGGCGGGCGCACCGGTACCCAATGGCTCGATTTTCCAGACGGTACAACCGATGAACTACGGCTATCAGCCTCTGTTTGAAGACCGCCGCCCGCGTAACGTTGGTGACACCCTGACCATCGCGCTGCAGGAAAACGTCAGCGCCAGCAAAAGCTCTTCCGCCAATGCCAGCCGCAATGGTGCCAGCAAGTTTGGCGTTGCCACTGCACCGCGCTATCTCGATGGCCTGCTGGGCAATGCGCGTGCCGACATGGAGATGTCCGGCGACAGCACCTTCGGCGGCAAGGGCGGAGCCAATGCCAACAATACCTTCAATGGCACCATTACCGTCACGGTCAATCAGGTGTTGGTTAACGGCAACCTGCACGTAGTGGGTGAAAAACAGATCGCCATCAATCAGGGCACCGAGTTCATTCGTTTCTCCGGGGTAGTGAATCCACGCACCATCAGCGGCAGTAACTCGGTCACTTCCACTCAGGTGGCAGATGCGCGCATTGAATACGTCGGCAACGGCTATATCAACGAGGCGCAGACCATGGGTTGGTTGCAACGCTTCTTCTTAAATGTCTCACCGTTCTAAGGATTGACCGATGCTGAAAAAAATACTGCTTACGCTGTGGATTGGGCTGGTGTGTTTACCGGCAACGGCGGAGCGCATTCGCGATCTGGTCACGGTGCAAGGCGTGCGTGATAACGCGCTGATCGGTTACGGGTTGGTGGTCGGGCTGGATGGTTCCGGTGACCAAACCATGCAGACGCCGTTCACCACCCAGAGCCTGAGTAATATGCTGTCGCAGTTGGGGATCACTGTGCCGCCGGGCACCAATATGCAGCTGAAAAACGTGGCGGCGGTGATGGTGACCGCCAGGCTGCCGCCGTTTTCGCGTACCGGACAGAATATTGACGTGGTGGTGTCCTCAATGGGCAACGCCAAGAGCCTGCGCGGCGGTACCTTGCTGATGACGCCGCTGAAAGGCGTTGATAACCAGGTTTACGCACTGGCGCAGGGCAACGTGCTGGTGGGCGGTGCTGGTGCCTCGTCCGGCGGCAGCAGCGTGCAGGTCAACCAACTGGCCGGTGGCCGCATCAGTAACGGGGCCACCATTGAACGCGAACTGCCAACCACCTTCGGTGCCGGTGGCGTGATTAATCTGCAACTGAACGATGAAGATTTCACCCTGGCGCAGCAGATCAGCGATGCCATTAACCGCCAGCGCGGTGGCGGCACCGCCTCACCGTTGGACGCCCGCACTATTCAGGTACTGGTGCCGCAGGGCAACAGTTCGCAGGTGCGTTTCCTGGCGGAGATCCAGAACATTAACGTCAGCGTCGGGGCGATGGATGCCAAAGTGATCATCAACTCGCGTACCGGGTCGGTGGTGATGAACCGCGACGTGATCCTGGATTCTTGTGCGGTGGCGCAGGGCAATCTGTCGGTGGTGGTCGATCGGCAAAATACCGTCAGCCAACCAACAACGCCGTTTGGCGGCGGGCAGACCGTGGTGACGCCGAATACCCAGATTTCGGTGCAGCAGCAGGGCGGCTCGCTGCAGAAGGTTAATGCCAGCGCCAATCTGAACAACGTGATCCGCGCGCTGAATGCACTGGGGGCTACACCGATCGATCTGATGTCAATCCTGCAGGCAATGCAAAGCGCCGGCTGTCTGCGCGCCAAGTTGGAAATTATCTGATGGCTGGCGATCTGATGGCAATGTCGGGCGCCGCTTATGATGCACAGGCGCTAAACGGGCTTAAGCGTGACGCGGCGAGCGATCCGCAGGGCAATCTCAAACAGGTGGCGCAGCAGGTTGAAGGCATGTTCGTGCAGATGATGCTGAAAAGTATGCGTGCCGCGCTACCCAAGGACGGGGTGCTGAGCAGCGATCAGTCCCGGCTCTATACCTCAATGTATGACCAGCAGATTGCCCAGCAGATGTCGCAGAAGGGGTTGGGGATGGCCGACATGATGGTCAGGCAGATGAGCAACGCCAACGCGGTGCCGAGTGAGACGGCGGGCATGTCGCCAATGGCGCTGGACAACGAGGTGTTGCAAACGCTGCCGAATCAGGCGCTGGAGCAAATGATCCGTCGTGCAGTGCCAAAAGCGCCTGCCGCGTCGCCGCTGTCGCTCAATAACGGCAACTTTGTCGCCCGGCTGTCCGTTCCGGCGCGCGTTGCCAGCCAGCAGAGCGGCATTCCACATCAGTTGATTGTGGCGCAGGCCGCGCTGGAGTCGGGCTGGGGCCAGCGCGAGATCCCGACTGCCGACGGCACGCCGAGCTACAACCTGTTTGGCATCAAGGCCGGCAGCAGTTGGAGCGGACCGGTTACCGAGGTCACCACCACCGAGTTTGAGCAGGGGGCCGCGAAGAAGATCAAGGCGCAGTTCCGGGTGTACGGCTCTTACGTTGAAGCGATTGCCGACTACGTCAAGCTGTTGACCAATAACCCGCGCTACGCCGAAGTAGCCAATGCGCGCAGCCCCGAACAGGCGGCACATGCGTTGCAGAAGGCCGGTTACGCTACCGATCCGCAATACGCCAACAAGCTGGTCAGCGTGATCCAGCAGATGAAAAACAGCGGCGAGCAGGTGGTCAAGGCTTATACCCATGACCTGAAGGATCTGTTCTAGCCATTGGGCGTGGCATGCAGCGCCCCTACGCAATAGGCCGTATTTAAACGTAGGGGTTCAGCATGCTGGACCCGTTTTTTTTCCTCAAGTTTCCCCGCTTTTTGCCGATAACCAACACAGGCTGGGCGAATGGGTTCAGCAGATTAATTGACTTCTGTGGGCCAGCGGCGCCGCAGCAAAAGGAACTTCTATGTCCAATAGCTTAATCAATACCGCGATGAGCGGGCTGAATGCGGCTCAGGTGGCGCTCAGCACCGTCAGTAACAACATCTCCAATTACAACGTGGCGGGCTATAACCGCCAAACGGCGATTTTGGCGCAAAATGGCGGCATGAGCACCATGAACGGCTTTATTGGCAATGGCGTTACCGTGACCAGCGTCAACCGCGAATACAATCAGTTCATTACCAATCAGCTGCGCGGCGCGCAGAGCCAGGCCGGGGCGCAGAACGCCTATTTCGAGAAAATTTCGCAGATCGACAACCTGCTGGCCAGTAAGACCAACACCCTGTCGACCAACATGCAGGACTTCTTCAGTAACCTGGAGAATCTGGTCAGCAACGCCGGTGATGACGCAGCGCGTCAGACGGTGCTGGGCAAAGCCAATGGCCTGGTCAATCAGTTCAATAACACCGATAAATATCTGCGCGATATGGACAGCGGCGTTAATCAGCAGCTCAGCGACAGCGCGACGCAGATCAACAGCTACAGCCAGCAGATTGCCAAACTCAATGATGAAATCACCCGCCTGCGCGGCAGTGGCGGTGAGCCGAATGCCTTACTCGATCAGCGCGACCAGTTAGTCACCGAGCTAAACCAGGTGGTGGGGGTGCAGGTGACCCAGCAGGACGGCGATGCTTATACGGTCTCTTTCGCCAACGGCCTGACCCTGGTGCAGGGCAACAACGCCTACCAGGTTGAAGCCATCCCCTCCAGCGGCGATCCGGCCCGCCTGACTCTGGGTTATAACCGCGGCAATGGCGTCAGCGAAGTGCCTGAAGGGCAAATTACCAGCGGCAGCGTTAGCGGCGTACTGAAATTCCGCACTGAATCGCTGGATGCCACACGCAATCAACTGGGGCAACTGGCGCTGGTGATGGCGGACAGTTTTAACCAGCAACACCGCGCCGGGTTCGATCTCAACGGCGACGCCGGGACCGACTTCTTCAACTTTGGCGGCGGGCGCGTGGTGGATAACAGCCGCAATACCGGCGATGCGGCGTTGTCGGTGTCCTATACCGATACCGGCAAGGTGAAAGCCAATGATTACCGGGTCGAGTTTGACGGCAGCAACTGGCAGGTAAGCCGTCTGCCGGACAACGTTAAGGTTAACGCCACCGCGGGTACCGATGCCGATGGCAAAGCGACGTTAAGTTTTGACGGCCTGAAGGTCGGTATCGAAGGTAATGCGCAAAAGAATGACAGCTTCACCGTGAAGCCGGTCAGCGACGTAGCGGGCAGCCTGAAGGTCGCCATCACCAACTCTTCAAACATCGCCGCTGCCGGTAAGGATGACAGCGGTCGCGGTGATAACGAAAACGCCAAAAAGCTGCTCGATCTGCAAACCAAAAAGTTGGTTGACGGCAAAGCTACCTTCAGCGGCGCCTACGCCAGCATGGTTAGCAGTGTCGGTAACCAAACGGCATCGGCCAAGGTTTCGGTGACCTCACAGAACAATATCGTCAAGCAATTGACTGAAAAGCAGCAGTCGATGTCTGGTGTGAACCTGGATGAAGAGTACGGCGAACTGTTACGTTTCCAGCAGTATTACATGGCCAATGCGCAGGTGATCCAGACCGCCAGCTCGATGTTTGATGCGTTGCTGAATATCCGTTGATTTTCATTTTGACTGGAGCCACGTCGACTCCGGTCACCGATTTTGAGGAATCTGCACCATGCGTATGAGCACCAGCATGATGTACCAACAAAACATGTCCGGTATCACCGACAACCAATCACTGTTTATGAAGGCGGCCCAGCAGCTTTCCAGCGGCAAAAAGGTCAGCAATCCGTCCGACGATCCGCTGGCGGCTTCGCAAGCGGTGATGCTGGCCCAGTCCCAGTCGGAAAACACCCAGTATGCGCTGGCGCGAACCTTTGCCCGCCAAAGTGTGTCGATGGAAGAGACGGTGCTGGGCGGGGCAACCAGTACCATCGCCGATATGAAGGCGCTGATCGTCAATGCCGGCGGTACCGAAAGCGATAACGACCGCGATTCGCTGGCGACCCAACTGCAGGGGCTGAAAGACCAACTGCTCAACCAGGCCAACAGCACCGACGGCAACGGCCGCTACATGTTTGGCGGCTTCGTCAATGACAAGCCCCCGTTTGTCGATAACGGCGGTTCAGTCAGCTACGCCGGCGGTAACAAGGCCGTTGAGCAGAAAGTGGATGCCAACCGCACCATGACCATTGGCCATACCGGCGATACGGTGTTTATGTCCTTGACCAGCAACCCGAAGCCGGAGCCGGACGGCAGTGCACCGGTTTCTAACGTGTTTGAAAGCATTGATATCGCGCTGAAGGCGTTGAAAACCCCTTTGAAGGATGCTGACGACGCCACCAAACAGCAGGTGAATGATGCGCTGGCCAAGGCCAACCGTGGCCTGGACAACTCCTACAACAAAGTGCTCAGCGTACGTGCCGAGCTGGGTAACCAACTGCAGGAAATGGACACGCTGGACAGCATCGGCAAAGATCGCGACATGATAAACCAAACGCAAATGAGTGCGCTGGTGGATGCCGATCTGGCCGAGTCGATATCGAGCTACTTTATGCAGCAGGCGGCCTTGCAGGCGTCGTACAAAACCTTCGGTGATATGCAGGGTATGTCGTTGTTCCAGATGAACCGCTGATACCCGTCAATACCCGTCGTCTTTCAAGCTGCAGCGTTGTTACCTGCACTCACACACCCCAGTCACTTACTTAAGTAAGCTCCTGGGGATGCGTGAGCTGGGCGCCTAGCTGCAACTTGAAATCCATAGGGTATGGTAATGATAAATCTCCGTTGGGTAGGGCACACTCCACCAAATGTCAGATGATTATCCAATATCTGGGGTGCAGTTCACATGCAGCGCCCCTACAGAATGAATGGCAATAATAAACATCCGTTGTGAAGCCATAGCGGGTCACTCTTGGGTGTGCTTAGAAGGCGCTATCTCTGTAGAGCATTCTTGAAACCGGGCGCACTTTTTTGGCACGTCACTCTTTCCCCCACGAAGGTTTGAGTGACGTGCTTTTTTTTCGCCTGATTTAACGTCGGGAAACGTTAAAATATTCAGACGGGAAGGGGGTAATAACACCAGAGGCTATATTTTTATTTATAGCGCAGCTGTTATTTTTTCTTTTTCACCATGGTCCATTTTTCACCGTTCGGCGAAGAGGATAGTGAAATTTGAATACGGTTGGTTGCCCAGTGCGCCATGCCTAAGGCTCTGCGTGCTCTTCGGTTGGTTTTCGCTTTCATTTCTGTGCTCCTGAGGGTAGAGGTAAAACCGCAGATAATAAATATGCCTGTCCCGCCGGCTGACCCAGGTGAAAAAGTATTTTTATCCCTGCGGATGATGGATGTCAGAGTTTTTATTTAACCTCCCTGTGCGTTATTTAATATTTAAATTCACTCCTTTATTTTTGACGGCTGTTTTTACTGATGGCTTTTTATTTAACAAGGCCATTCTAAGGTGGGTATTTTATTATTCAAGACCATAAAAATAATCGAAGCCAAATCGTGTTAATTTGGTTTTTCCAACTTTTTATAGCGAGAAAGGGGTTTTACTGCCAGTTTGTCCGGCGAGGTGCGGCCGTTAAGCCGCACGAATGAGGGGAACGCTAGGGGGTCATGCTGCCGATGACATCAGCCAGCCTGTCGAAGAACTCGCCGAACAGGTGCTCACAAAACGGCGCCAGCATCGGCATCATCATGCCAATGGTCATAATGCCGATAGTCATGGTGACCGGGAAGCCGATGACAAATACCGACAGTTGCGGCGTCATGCGGTTGAGCAGGCCGAGCGCCATGTTCAGCGTCAGCAGCAGGCAAATCAGTGGCAGTGCCAGCATCAGACCATTGATGAAAATCAGCGAACCGGCCTGGGTCAGTGCCAGAAAACCGTTGCCGTTGAGCGGCTCGGCCTGGACAGGCAGAGTATGGAAGCTGTCGACCAGCAGCGAAATCAGCCACAGGTGGCCGTTAAAACTGAGGAACAGCAGCATGGCCAGCAGGTTGAGCAGCCGTGCCAGCACCGGGGTGTTCGGCCCGCCGCTGGGGTCAAAGAAGGTGGCGAACGACAGGCCCATCTGCATGCCGATCACTTCGCCGGCCAGGCGGATTGCCGCGAAGGCGAACTGCATGGTCAGGCCCAGCGCCACGCCGATCAGGATCTGCTGTGCGGCCAGCCATAGTCCGGCGGCGGAGAAGATAGGGACGGTGCTGATGGGCAACCCTGGGGCGATCAGGATCACGATCAGTCCGCCCAGGCCAATTTTTACCTTCTTGCTGATTTGCTTTTCGCTGAACACCGGCGCGGTGCTGATCAACGCCAGAATGCGCAGCAGCGGCCAGAAGTATTGGCTAAGCCAGACGCCGAACTGCGCGCTGTCAAATGTGAGCATGGTTAACCAATCAGATTCGGCAGGTTGGTGAACAGCGTGCGCATATAGTCCAGCAGCAGGTTGAGCATCCAGGGCCCGGCAATCACGATGGTGGCAACCACTGCCAGAATTTTGGGGATAAACGACAACGTCATTTCGTTGATCTGGGTGGCGGCCTGCAGCAGGCTGACCACCAGACCGCTGACCAACGCGGCGAGCAGCATCGGGGCAGCCAGCGCCAGCGCCACTTTCATCGCTTCGGTGCCCAGTGCCATTACGGATTCAGGGGTCATTGGCGGCTCCGGTTATGAATAGAAACTTTGTGCCAGCGAGCCCAGCAGCAACTGCCAGCCATCCACCAACACAAACAGCATCAGTTTGAACGGCAGCGAGATAGTTGCCGGGGGCACCATCATCATCCCCAACGCCATCAGCACGCTGGCCACCACCAGATCGATAATCAGGAACGGAATAAACACCGTGAAGCCAATTTGGAACGCGGTTTTCAGCTCGCTGGTGACGTAAGCCGGCAGCAGGATCCGCATCGGCACCGCTTCCGGCCCGGCCAGTGGCGGCAGGTTGGCTAGCTTGGCGTACAGAGCCAGATCGGTTTCACGCGTCTGGCGCAGCATAAATTCACGCAGCGGCTGCGAACCTTTATCCATCGCCACGTCCAGGCTGATTTTGTCCTGACTGAACGGCAGGTAGGCGTCCTGATAGACCTTGTCGAATACCGGCGACATGATGAAAAAGGTCAGAAACAGCGCCAGACCCAGCATCACCTGATTCGGTGGTGCGGACGGGGTACCCAGCGCGTTGCGCAGTAGCCCGAGCACGATGATGATACGGGTGAAACTGGTCATCATCAGCAGCATCGCGGGCAGGAAACTGAGCGAGGTCAGCAGCACCAGCGTTTGCACCGGCAACGACCAGCTTTGGCCGCCGCCTGCCAGCGGCTGGCTGATAAGTCCAGGCAACTGCGCGAAAGCCGCCGGGCTGATTAGCAGCAGGGCGGCGGCAAAGAGGTGTTTTCCTCTCACCCCGACCCTCTCCCGGCAGGAGAGGGGGAAGGCGGTGACCTTCTGGCAATTCGAGCCGAGGGGGGCAATAGCCGGGGAGGCTGATTGTTGAGTGTGAGTCATGCCGATTTTTCCGGACGTTTCAAAACTTTTTGCATCAGTTGGCGAAAATCAGCCGGCGCTGCGCTGTCAGTTGCGCTGCCATCTTGCGCAGGGGCCGGCATGGTATGCAGCGGGGTGATTTGCTGGGCGGTGACGCCCAGCACCAGCAAGGTGTTGTCCACTTCGACCACCACCACGCGTTCACGCTGACCGACCTGGCAGCTGGCCCGCAGGTTTAACAGTTTGCTGTTGCGTGCCTGTGGGGCGAACCCCAATCGGCGAAACAGCCAGCCTGCCAGCAGGATCAGCAGCAGGATCCCGCCGAGTGCGGTACTGACCTGTGTCAGCACCGAACCGGCCGGCAGTGCCGGGGTGGCGGGTTGCAAAGTGCCCTGAGCGGGCGCGGTGGCGTTTGGGTTCATCAGCGGCTCAGGCGGCGCATACGTTCGGATGGGGTAATGATGTCGGTGATGCGTACGCCGAATTTGTCGGCCACCACCACCACTTCGCCCTGGGCAATCAGATAACCGTTGATCATGATATCCAGGGGTTCACCCGCCAGCCCGTCCAACGCCACCACCGAACCCTGCGACAGACGCAGCAGTTCCTTGATGGTCATTTTGGTGCGGCCCAGTTCGACGGTCAGTTTGACCGGGATATCCAGGATCAGATCGATGTCCTGCAGGCTACCGCCGGCCTCCTGGGGTTCCAGCGATTTGAATACCGCGTCGCTGGCAGAGGTTTTGTCGGTTGCTAGCTGTTCGTTAAACGCATCAGCCCACAGGTCGTCCACGGATTCCTTTCCTTCGCCAGACGGTTGCTTAGGATCACTCATTTGGGCTGTTCCTCACTCAGAGCATTCAAAATAGGGTTAATCAAATGTTCAACACGCAGGGCGTACTGCCCGTTTAACGTGCCGTATTGGCTGGTCAGTACCGGTACGCCGTCCACGTGGGCGATCAGGCGATCCGGTTTATCAATCGGTAATACGTCACCCGGCTGCAGCTTCAGGATTTTTGACAGCCGCATCGGGATATCAACGAAGTTGGCAATCAGCTCCAGTTCGGAATGCTGCACCTGCTTCACCAGCGTTTCGCGCCAGTGGCTGTCTTCCTGCCGTGAGTTTTCCAGCGGCGGGTTGGTCAGCAGTTCGCGCAGTGGCTCGATCATCGCGAACGGGATACAGATGTTGAATTCACCGCTCAGCGCACCGATTTCCACCTGGAACGGAGTGGTGACCACAATGTCGTTTGGCGAGGTGGTGATATTGGTGAATTTCACCTGCATTTCGGCGCGCACGTATTCCACGTTGATCTTGTAAATCGCGCTCCAGGCGTCGCCGTAAGCATCCAGCGCCAGACGCAGCATGCGCTTGATCACCCGCTGTTCGGTGGGGGTGAATTCGCGGCCTTCCACTTTGGTCGGAAAGCGGCCGTCGCCACCGAACAGGTTATCGACCGCGATAAACACCAGGCTCGGCGCGAACACGAACAACGCGGTACCGCGCAGCGGGTTCAGGTGCACCAGATTGAGGTTGGTGGGCACCGGCAGGTTGCGGGCAAATTCGTGGTACGGCTGAATTTTGATCGGGCCGACGGTAATGTCCGGGCTGCGACGCAGCAGGTTGAATAACCCCATGCGGAACTGCCGGGCAAAACGTTCGTTGATGATTTCCAGCGCGTGCAGACGCTCGCGTACTACGCGGCGCTGGGTTGTCGGATCGTAAGGCTTGACCTCGCTCTCGTTGCTGGTGACCGCGACGGGTTCATCTCCCGCGCTGTCGCCGTTGAGCAAGGCGTCGATCTCTGCCTGTGAAAGAATGCTGTCGCCCATAGTGATTACCGCAGTATGAAGGCGGTGAACAGCACGTCGCTGACCACCTGCTTCGGTTGTCCTTTAACCAGCGGCGGGCTAAGTACGTCCTTAATCTGCGCCACCAGTTGCTGTTTCCCTTGTTCACTGCTCAACTGACCCGCTTCCTGACGGGACAGCAGCATCAGCAGACGGCTGCGCACCTCCGGCAGGAAATCGTTCAGTTGGCGGCGGGTGTTCTCGTCCGGCAAGCGTAATGTCAGACCGATATACAACACGCGATCGGGGTTGTTATCCGGCGTCATCAGATTGACGGTAAAGGTGTCCAGCGGCATAAACACCGGCGCGGCCGGCGGTTGCGGCTTGTCTGCGGGTTGTGCGCCGCTCTGGTGCTGTTTGAGCTGCCACCAGCTGTAGCCGGCTGCGGCGCAGGCGACCAGGGTAATCAACACCAGCAGGATCACCAGTAACGGACGTTTTTTTGAGGCTGTTGGAAGGGAGTTCTGAGACATTGCTAAGCCAAATTCCTGTTTTCTGCGTACATGAAAACCGCACGCATGACATGTAGCGCTATTATCCCGTCTATTCCGGCGTGCAATAGCCAGAATAGGCGGGGAAAAGCGTGCCAGCTTGGGCGTTTGCGGTCAGTCAGGCGAAAATATCAACGCCGCTGACGGCCCGAGCCATCGCCTGCAATGCCTGTGGGGCACTAAGGGCTTCTGCGGCAGGTTCACTACCTGCGTGGCTATCGCGATAACTCGGTTGGCCCTGTTGCCCGGCATTTTGTTGTTGCGCCTGTTGCCCCTGTGGCATGGATTCACTGCCGACGCTGCTTTGGCCCAGATTGATGCCGCTTTCTGCCAGCGCATGGCGCAGTTGCGGCATGGCGGCTTCCACGGCGGCACGCACCTGACCGTGGGCGGAGGCAATGTGCAACTGTGCCTGGCTGTCATCGAGCTTGAGGGTGATCTGCAATGCCCCCAGTTCCTGCGGATGCAGGCGCAGTTCAGCGCTTTGCTGGCCGTTGCGATGGAACATCAGCACCTGCTGATTCAACGCCTGTTGCCACTCGGGGCTGCCAAGCTGAGCATTTAGCTGCGGCGTGGGCGGGGCGGTGACCAGCGAAGAGGCTGGAGCGGCTGCCACCGTCGGGCTGGAGACTGGTGGTGCCATCAGGTGATTGACCGGTGTCGGCGTATCGGCGCTGAATTTCAACGCGGTAGCATCCGGCTTATCGGTTGCCGCAGTCTGTTGTGGGGCATCGGTGCGGCTATCCTTGCTGAGAGGATCTTTGCTCAGGGTCGGCGGGGTTTTCTGCGTGTCCGTTATCGGGCTACCGGAGGCATCCGAGGGGCGGCCCAGCGTGGCGTTCAGCACAGCCGTGGGTTGTGTCACACCCGGTTCGCCTTCAACGCTCAGTTCCCCAACGCCCGCCGCGGTAGCCGGCATCACTGGCGTTACGGCGATCGGTAGCATGGCGAACAGCGCCTGTAAGGTGGCCGCGTCGATTTCACCAGCGGGGCGCAGGGCGGTATTTTCCTCAGTTTGATCTTTCAGCGGCTCTTCACCCGGCGCTGCGGCTGCCTGCTGACCGCTGGTTAATAGCGAGGGTGCCAAAAGCCCATCACGTTCGCCGAAGGTGGCCAGTAGCTGGGTTAGCTGGTTGCGGCTCAGCGGCGTGGTGTCCTCGTCTGCGCTCAGCGTCATCGGTGACAGTTTGCCTGCAGCCTTATCGGCCGGCAGCACCCGTGCACCGAGCAGTTGAGCAAAGGCGGACGAAAGGGAGGATTCATCCAGCGGCAACTGCGCGTCGGGCAGTAATCCGCTGTCGCCTGGGGTCGACATTCCTGGCAATAGGTTGAGGTTCATTGGTGGGTATTCCTTTGTGCACTGCGTTGAGCAAACTCATCCATCAGTTTTTGATCCCGTTTATTCTCCAGCTGCAGTTCCGCACTTTGGGCACGGGTATGCAGGGTTTCGAAGGCATTCAGCCGTTGCTGTTTGTCCTGCCAGTGCTTCATGGCGCTCTCGACCTTTTGCCCCCACTGCGTCAGTTGCTGGCGATGCTGGGTGATGGCCTGCTCCAGCGTGCCGATAAACTGCTGATAGTTCTGCCAGTTGGACGATTCCATGCCGCCACTCAGTTGGTTATTCAGCTTCTGGCGGTACTCATCCTGATAATTGAGCAGCATGGAAAGCTGCTGCTCTGCCGCCTGCTGTGCCTTGCGCACCTGGCCCAACTGCTGCGTCGCCTGTTCTACTGCGTCCTGCGCCAAATCGCGCAGGGTAATCAGGGGGGACTGTGGTTTCATCGGATTTTCGCCTTTGGTGACGTTAGACGATCAACTGCTGTAACTGTTGGCAGGCGTCGTCATAACCGCTGCGTTCAAAAATGCCCTGTTGCAGATAAGCTTCCATTTGCGGGTACAGCGCCATCGCCTTGTCCAGCAGCGGATCGCTGCCTGAGACGTAGGCGCCGACGCTGATCAAATCGCGGTTGCGTTGATAGCTGGCCAGCATCTGTTTGAAGTTACGCACCCGGCGGTAATGTTCCTCATCGATCAGTGAGGTCATGGCACGGCTGATCGAGGCTTCAATGTCGATTGCCGGGTAGTGACCGGCCTCCGCCAGCCGTCGCGACAGCACCACGTGACCATCGAGGATGGCGCGCGCCGAGTCGGCAATCGGATCCTGCTGGTCATCGCCTTCGGTCAGTACGGTATAGAAGGCGGTAATTGAACCGCCACCGCTGATGCCGTTGCCCGCGCGTTCCACCAGCGCAGGTAATTTGGCGAACACTGACGGCGGATAGCCTTTGGTGGCCGGTGGCTCGCCGATGGCCAGGGCAATTTCACGCTGCGCCATGGCATAACGGGTCAGCGAATCCATAATCAGCAGCACGTGCTGACCGCGATCGCGGAAGTCCTCGGCGATACGCGTGGCATAGGCTGCCCCCTGCATGCGTAGCAGCGGTGAGACGTCTGCCGGTGCGGCAATCACTACCGAGCGTGCCCGGCCTTCGGGGCCGAGGATGTTTTCGATAAAGTCTTTGACCTCGCGGCCACGTTCGCCGATCAGCCCGACCACAATCACGTCGGCCTGGGTGTAACGCGCCATCATGCCCAACAGCACGCTTTTACCGACGCCGGAACCGGCGAACAACCCCATGCGCTGACCACGGCCAACGGTTAACAGACCATTAATGGTGCGGACACCGACATCCAGGACCTGTTCGATCGGCGTACGTTGCAACGGATTGAACGGGGCGGTGATCAACGGTGCGCGATAGCCGGTTTCCGGTGCGGGCAAGCCGTCGAGCGGCTTGGCGCTGCCGTCCAGCACCCGACCCAGCAATGCCGGGCCGAGCGGCAGCTGTTTGCTGGCGCTTTGCCCTTCCGGCGAGACGCGGGCATAAACCCGTGCGCCGGGCACAATACCTTCCACTTCTTCCAGCGGCATCAGGAACAGTCGCTGGCCGTTAAAACCGACCACTTCGCTCTCGACTTCCTGAACTTCCCCCCCGTCGTGACGTTCGATCAGGCAGGTAGCGCCAATCGGCAGTTGCAGCCCGGTGGCCTCCAGCACCAGCCCGGTAGCCCGCGTCAGACGGCCGTAACGACGAACCTTCGGCGCGTGCGTAATGCGTTTTTCCAACGTATCCAGTGAGGTCAGCCAGCGGCCAAGTCGCAGCGTCATTACACTTCTCCCGGAGCCGCCAGGCGGCAGAGTTCGTGCCAGCGGGTTGCCAGACTGGCATCCAGGTCGCCTTCATCGGCGCTGACCTTGCAACCGCCAGGGTGCAGTTGGCCATCTGCCAGCAGCCGCCAGCCGTGCAGGCTGAGCGTCGCGCCCAGCTGTTGCTCTATCCGCTGATAATCATCCGGATGCACACGCAGCTGGGGCTTGCCGCTGAACATCGGCTCCTGTTGGATCAACTGCTGTATCTGCGCCAGCAGGGCGGTGCCGTCACACACCGGCGGCTGACCGAGCACCTGTTTGGCGGCGGTCAGCGCCAACTGCATCAGGCGCGAGGCGATCACGCTGTCCAGCGCGTCCAGCGTGTGCTGGAATTCCGTCACCAGCTGTTGCCAGTGGGCGGTCAGCGGTTGCTGTTGCTGTTGCGCCTCCAGCAAACCTTGTTGACGGCCTTCTTCCATACCGGCCTGGAATCCGGCTTCGTAACCCTTTTGCTGGCCGTCGGCATAGCCCAACTGCTGGCCTTGCTGCTCTGCCTGCAGGCGCAATTGGGCCAATTGCTGTTCCTGAACCACGGTGTCGTCCAGTGGTGTGCCGAAAGATTCCACTGGCGGTAACGGCAGCGGTTCGACCACCGCTTTCGGCTCGGTCAAATCGTTGAGCGACCAGGGCTGCCAGGGCAGGGTGTTAATGCGATCAGACATAGGTGTCCTCGCCACCGCCGATAATCATTTCGCCGCTTTCCGCCAAACGACGGACGACCAGCAGGATGGCTTTCTGTTCGTTCTCGACCTGCGACATACGCACCGGGCCACGGTTGGCCAGGTCGTCGCGCAGAATATCGGCGGCGCGTTGCGACATATTCTTGAGGAACTTCTCGCGCAGCGGCTGTTCCGCCCCTTTGAGCGCCACCAGCAAGGATTCGCCTTCCACTTCCTGCAACAGGCGCTGGATACTGCGGTCGTCGACCTCCACGAGGTTTTCGAACAGGAACATTTCGTCGATGATCTTCTGTGCCAGTTCGCCGTCGTATTCGCGCATGGCGTCGATAACCGCTTCTTCCTGCTGAGTTTTCATCAGGTTGATAATCTCGGCTGCGGTACGTACCCCGCCCATTTTGCTGCGCTTGAGGTTCTGGCCGTCGAGCAGGTTGTTCAGCACTTCGGTCAGTTCCGCCAGTGCTGCCGGTTGCACGCCGCCGAAGGTGGCGATACGCAGCATCACGTCGTTGCGCAGGCGTTCGTCGAACAGCGCCAAAATATCCGCCGCCTGGCCACGCTTCAGGTGGACCAGAATGGTGGCGATGATTTGCGGGTGTTCGTCGCGGATCAGATCGGCGGCGCTCATCGGCTCCATAAAGTTGAGCGTTTCCATGCCGGTGGTGGTCTCGCGGGATTCGAGAATATCCTCCAACAGGCTGGCGGCACGCTCTTCGCCCAGGGCTTTAACCAGCACCGAACGCAGGTAGTCACTGGCGTTGACGCTCAGTGCCGCATATTGTTCGGCGTCATCTTCAAATTCGCGCAGTATTTCATTCAGCTGTTTGTGCGAGACCTGGCTCATGCTGGCCATGGTGCCGCTCAACTGCTGGACTTCCCGCGAGGAGAGGTGTTTGAACACCTCGGCGGCGCGATCTTCACCCAGGGTCATCAGCAGGATGGCGCTTTTTTCGGTTCCGGTCAGACTCATAATTCGTTGCTCATCCATTGGCGGATTACCAGAGCGACCACGCGTGGGTCTTTATCAGCCAGATCGCGGATCCGCTGGCTCTGGACTTCTGCACTGACGCGCTGCTGTGATTTGCGGTGCTGCGCCAGCTCCTCATTACTCTGTTTATTGCTGTCTGCCGGTTTGGCCATTGGCGTATTGGCGGCGGCGATAGCGGCTTTTTGTACTGCCTGACGGTTTTGCAACTGCGGACGTACCAGTTTGCGCCACAGCAACCAGCCGACCAGCAACACCAACAGATAGCGACCGGCGTCGAACAGGCGATCGATAAACGCCTGGCTTTGCCAGAACGGCAGCTCACCACCGGTGACTTCGTTATCGGTAAACGGCGTGTTGACCACGTTGAGCGTGTCGCCGCGGCTGCTGGAGAAGCCCATGGACTCGCGCACCAGCGCTTCGATCTGCGCCAACTGCTCCTTACTCATCGGCAGTGGTTTGCCGTCTTTATCGGTACCGCGATAGTTAACCACCACCGCTACCGACAACCGCTGTACCGTCCCGGCTTTTTGCTGGGTATGGCGAATGGTGCGATCGACTTCGTAGTTGGTGGTTTCATCCAGGCGAGAATTCTGCGGCCCCGAGGCTGCGCTGCGGGTGGTCGCGGCATTGGGCTGGGTGGTGGCGTTATTGCCGGTGGCCGCCGGTTTGGCGGTTTCAATGGGCGCGGTCGCCGGTGCGGTAGGTTGATTGGACAAGGCACCCGGTACGCCGCCGACCAGTGGCCCGCCAATTTGATCGCTTTGGCTCATCTGTTTGGAGCGGACGGCGGCCTTATTCGGCAGTTGGTTCGGCTGGTATTCTTCGTCGGTTTGTTCGCGGGTGGCAAAATCAATCTGCGCAGTGACCTGAGCGCGCGCATTACCGTTACCGACCATTGGTGCCAAAATCGCTTCGATACGGCGCTGGTAGCGGCTTTCCACTTCGTTGGCGTATTTGAGCTGTGCGGCGTTCAGATCGCGCCCGGCACCGTCAGACTGGGTCAGCAGGCGACCGGATTGATCGACCACGGTCACGTTGCCCGGCGGCAGGCCGGCGACGCTGCTCGAGACCATATAAACGATGGCGTTGATCTGGCCGTCATCCAACGCGCGGCCGGGTTGCAGCGTCAGGGTCACCGAGGCGGAAGGGGATTTTTGCTCGCGCACGAACAGCGAGGGTTTTGGCAGTGCCAGATGCACCCGGGCATTTTGTACCGGCCCCAGTGATTCGATAGTACGCGACAATTCGCCTTCCAGCGCACGCTGGTAGTTGATTTGCTCACTGAACTGGCTGATGCCGAATTTTTCCTGATCCAGCAGTTCGAAGCCTACGGCCCCGCCTTTCGGCAGGCCCAGCTGCGCCAAACGCAGGCGGGTTTCGTGCACTTTGTCTGCCGGGATCAGCAGCGCCGCGCCGTTCTCGGCAAAGCGGTAGGGGATATTCATCTGCGTCAGCTGGGTGACGATGGCACCGCCGTCGCGATCGTTAATGTTGCTGTACAGCACCCGGTAGTCAGGACTTTTTGCCCATAACAGCAGCGCAACCACAATGGCGATGGCGGCGGAAGCGGCGATCAGCAGTGGGATTTTCGGGTTGGCGCGCAGACGGTTCCACATGGCTTGCAGGCCATTATCGCGGCTTTCGGTGGCGGAGATTGAAGCACTCATTTTAGCCAGTGTCCTTCAATGACGCTCAGGATCCGGTTCGGGCCACGGCGTAGCTCCCTGCCAGGCTGATGAACGATGTGGTTAGCGTTGTGTGACAAAACAGACTCCCTGATACACATTTCTTCTAAATAGCGGCGCTCCCATTTCTGGGCATGCCATTATTTCCCCTTACTCACTATTTCGATGGCCCGATAAGCCGGGTTTTTTGCAGTTAATTAGCCGCTTTAGGATAAAAACGCTGTGTTAGGGTGTGCAGCATCAAAGTAGTGCCTGATGCAACAACGTCCGGCCGCCGCGTTTTTATTGGAGTCACCATGGCAATTCAGGGTATTGAAGGGGTATTGCAGCAGTTGCAAGCCACCGCGATTCAGGCTGGGCAAAGGGATCGCGGTGCTGTCGCGCCGGGCGTCAGTTTCGCCAGCGAGCTGAAAACGGCTATTGACAAGATCAGCGATACCCAGCAGACCGCACGCAAGCAGGCGCAGAATTTTGAGATTGGCGTGCCGGGTATCAGTCTGAATGATGTGATGGTCGATCTGCAAAAATCATCTATCTCGTTGCAGATGGGTGTGCAGGTGCGTAATAAGCTGGTTTCCGCCTACCAGGAAGTGATGAATATGGCGGTGTAATGGAATGGCCCCGAGGTTGAGGCCTGGATCTATCGACTGTTTGCTTCAGGAGATCAGTTCAACGATTTGCTTACGAGCCGCTGCCAGGCCGCTGTCGCGTCCATGCGGTTTCATATCGAGGCCTTCAGCATAAACGAACTGCACCTCACTGATACCCATCAAACCTAAAACGGAACGCAGGTAGGGCGTGACCGCATCGGTTTCTTGTCCGACATGCACACCGCCACGGGAACTGATCACCAGAGCTTGCACGCCTTCCACCAGACCGACCGGATAAGTCGCGGTGTAATTGAATGTCACGCGCGCCCGTGCCACCAAATCAAACCAGTTCTTTAGATGTGTCGGCACGTTGTGGTTGTACATAGGTGCGCCAATCACCACCAGATCGCTGGCTTTGAGTTCGGTAATTAATTGGTCTGAAAGCGCGACCCCATCCTTGATCCGTTGGCTCGATATTTCACCGCCGCGCAACGCGCTGAATAACTCAGCGTCCAGTACTGGCGGGTTGAGCGCCACCAAATCGCGCACCACTATATTGTCCTTCATCCCTCTGGCGCTACGTTCGCTCACCAAGCTGTCGATAAGACTATTGGTGTGAGATTGGTCGCCCATGATGCTGGATTTGAGTACCAGAATATTGTTCATCATATTTTCCTGATTGTGGCTAGGGTAAACCCCCTGGCGCCAACTTTGCCGCCGGGGCATTCGAGATAACTCATGCTAGCATTGCTTGATATTCACCAGTGGTGATAGTGTTTCACATCATTGGTGCCAAAATGGACGCGATAAGGTGAGAACCGAACTCAATGGGATACCGGTATTTGTCGCCGTGGCGGAGGCCGGCAGCTTTGCAAACGCCGCGGAAAAGCTGCATCTGACGCGTTCAGCCATCAGTAAAATCATCTCCCGGCTGGAACAACGGCTTGGGGTGATGCTATTTCTGCGTACTACCCGCAGCCAAAGCCTGACGGATGAAGGGGTGTTGTTCTACGAGCACTGTCGGCAAGCATTGGCAACCATCAACAGTGCGGAAAGCTTGCTCGATAGCGGTAAAGTGCAGGCCAGTGGGCGACTACGAGTGTCGATGCCGGTGCTGTTCGGTCATCTGTGCATTGCCCCCTTGCTGACGGACCTGGCACAGCAGCATCCACAACTGACCCTGGAATTGTCGTTTAGCGATCGAACGGTGGATCTGATTGATGAGGGTTTCGATCTGGCTATTCGCATAGGTGCCTTGCCGGACAGTAGTAGTCTGATTGCTCGCCAGCTAGGCCAGCACGGCATGACTTTTTGCGCGTCACCGGCCTATTTACAACACTATGGTGAGCCGCAATCGCCAGCAGAGCTTGGCCAGCATCAGGCGGTGGGTTATTTGCGGGCCGGTATCTTGCAGAAATGGCACCTCAGAGACACCAGTGGTCACCTGCAGGAAATCAGGCCACAGGCAAGAATAGTCATGGACGATATGCAGGCCATTGCCAATGCTGCCATCAGCGGGGCCGGCGTGGTTTGGCTGCCTTATTGGCTGGTTCGCGAGCAGCTTGCCGACGGTCGATTGATGGCGCTAATGCGCGACTGCCACAGCGTAGATTTTCCGGTTAATGCCGTCTGGCCCTATGCCGCTTATCAACCCTTAAAAGTCCGGCTGGCAGTAGATCAATTGCTGGCGCAACTGCCGGCCAGATTGGCACAGATCGGGCCTTAGGCTGCGGTGGTGGGTTTTTAAGTGGTGAGGTTTAAACACTGAGTTAGCATATTAGGCGTATTACCCTCGGCATAGCGTTCACCAATCGCCGGAGTAACAGGGCAGAAATCCCGGTTCAATTCACATTGTGGCGCTTGTCGCGGAGTTATAATTTTCGGATTAAGGAAGTTTTAATTAGCGGGAAAGACAATGAGCAGCAAAAGTGAACAAAGATGGCGACTGTTGAGTATTTTAATTCTGGCCGTTTTGGTCGTATTAATAATCGTTTTAATTAAACAAAGCTAAAAAAACCGGGCCACTTTTGTGGCCTTGCCGATTTATTTTCCCGCCAGTATCCGCATGGCGTCTTCCTCGTAGCTCAGACCCAGCAGCCACATGCCGAGCAACAATATGGCCAGGGAAAACAGCAATTTTTCGTTGAGCACGGTTTATCACCCCTGATTGAAATAATGCTCGGCGATGCTATCCCACCCGGCTGTTTTCCGCTAACCCGCTCCGCATAAACGACGCTCCCGTTGTTCAATGATTTAACTTATGCCCATGGTTGTCATTCCTGTGCTTCCATCATGCTGAGATGGTCGGGGCGAATAACGCCTGCTTCCATTGCCCGTTGGTGGCCGCGAATGGCCGTGGGGGCAAAGCCAAAACGTTTGCGAAAACGTTCTGCAAACCGCGAAGAACTTTCATAACCGACGTGCTGGGCGATGGCGGAGATTGGCCAATCTGTTGATTGCAGCAATGCCAGTGCGCTGCTCATACGTACGTCGATCATCAGATTACGCAACGACGTATTCTCTGCCGACAGTTTACGGCGCAGCATCACCTCACTCATCGACAAGGTGTCTGCCACCTCGGCCGCCGTCCAGATATTATGCGGATCGGTTGCCAGGCAACGGCGCACCCGCTGGGTTAAGTCTCTGGCCTCGTTATGCATGAAGCTGATATTGAACTGTTTCAACCACAAAAGAATCTCCAGCATTTTGTGGCGAATGATGACCGCAGGGAAACGATGTTTAAGGGCCAGCGCCAGACTGGTGGTTTCAAAACTGTGAATCAACGCGCAGGGCAGGTTGCACAACGCCAACACCGCGTCAAAAGCAGTTGGGGGCTGGGGTTCAACCTGGGCCGGTGGTGCGGCGAGCAGCAACGGATCGCAGGTCAACAACTGACAGCTGAACACCCCTTCCTCTGAGGGCTCATTAATAATATCTACGGTTTGCCCTCCGTCGATAATCAACAATTCCCCGGTCTGGGCCACGATTTCACGCTGTTGCCAACGCACGCGTTTGTGGCCTTGCTGTACCAAATACAGATGGGGTTGTTCAAAATAGACTGAAGGGAATAATAATTCAGTATGCTGAATGATATGCGCCGAGGCGCCAATTCCAGGACAAAAATTAATTGTACGTTCCATCGATATTCATTTCGCAGCCAGTATCTGAGAATATCTTTACGCTTTGATCGGCGTTGGAGCAACATTTTTCCATGCGTTGTGTAACACAACGACGTGTTTTATCTATCAAAAATCAATTTCCTGCTGAACAGAAAACGTCCGTGTCGGCGTAATATTTATCCGTCTCGTCGGGGCGTTGCATGCCGCGCCCGTGTAGGTCGGGGCGTATATATTGCGCCCTACCAGGCCGGGGTGAGAAATATTATAGGTGTATATAATTCAAATGCCATGGATTAATATCCTGACTTAACCGCAGAAGAATAGTGCATAGTGCTATTTATTCTTCTTTTTCCGTTATTGTTTTGAACTCATCTGATTTGCGGTTCTCCCAACAGCAGGGCGCGATCGTTAAACTGACCATAGGTGCTGTTAACCACGTTCTGACGCGTTGACTGGCCGATCAATTCTTTTAATTGGTCCATACGTTGTTGCAGCAGGCGTTTGAGCTCGGTTTCGTTGTCCAGGATCTGCTGCAGCTTATGGCGCAGCAACTCCTGTAATGCCATCGACGGGCCGGCCTGCCCGGTAAAGGCGGCCGTGCTTTCCACCGCAGTGACGTAGGCCAATTCCAGTTCGACCAGGTCCTCCCATCGTTCGGTTTGCGCCAGGGCGATCATTTGGCTGCTCAGGGTATGTATTTTTTGATACGCGGCTAGCAATTGCTGTTGACGTTCCATTATACGGCGTCCTGAGAAGGGTGATAATTGGGGCCGATTTGGCGCCAGGCGTCGGCAATATTTTCCAGCAGTTTGACCACTTCAGTGATCGCCGCCTCGTCGTTATGCAGGTTGGCCTGCATCAGGCGCCGCTTCATATAGTCATACAGCGCCGCCAGATTATCGGCCATTTCGCCGCCCTGCTGGTGGTCGAGACCGCTTTTAAGGCCGTTATCGATGATATTGATGGCCTTTGACAATGCCAGCCCTTTGCCGGCGATATCACCCTGGTTCATCAGTATCCGTGCGCGTAACAGGGCGCTAAGCGCCCCGTCGAAAAGCATCACGATTAACTGATGCGGGCTGGCGCTCATTACGCCGCTTTCCAGACTGACCTGGGCGTAGGCTTGAGTTCCGCTTCGGTTATACATGTGATTTATTACCTGGTTAAAAAGTGGTTATTTAAATTGTTGGCTCAAATAGTTACTGGTGCCATTCATTTTTGACATCATGGTATCCAGCTGTACGAATTGTTGTTTATAACGATCTATGGTGTTTTGAATGCTGGCGGTGACCGTAGTGATCTGGCTATTCAGACGGTCGAGGTTGGTATTGATGCTTTTGGTCGAGTTCTCGATGATGCCACCGGACTTGATGTAATTTTGGATCTCGTTGTGGATCTCGGTGGCCATGCCGGTATCTTTGCCGTTGCCGGCGAAGAAGTTGGTGACCTGGTCTGGTTTATCATCCAGAGCTTTTTTCAGCTTGGTGCTGTCGATTTCCAACTTACCGGTTTTGGTATTGGTTGAGATCCCCAGATTGCCCAGGCCTTTCAGTTCGGGGTTGTCCTGGGCTGCGCTGAGCGCGCTTTTAATAGATGACTGAATACCGCGCAGGGTGTTATCACCCAGCAGGGGGCCGTTGCTGGCATTCTGCGCCTCGCCGGTTTTGACCGGAGTATATTTGGTCAGCGAGTTAAAGGTATCCAGCAGCGAGTTATAGCCGTCGACCCACTCTTTAATCTTGTCGGTGGTACCCGCGGTATTGGTGCTGATTACCAGGTTTTGTTTTTCGTCTGGCTTGGTTTTTGTTTTCAGATCGATGGTCACGCCCTGCAAGGCGTCGCTGATCGAGTTGGTGCTGCGTTTGATCGCCGTGCCGTTAACCACCAATTTGGCATCTTGCGCAGGCACCGTCTCTTTCATCGAAGTGAGGCCGCGGGTGTAATCGTAGTTCAGGATGTCACCCAACTTGTCGTCATTATCGACTTTAATGGAGACCTTGTTGTTTTCACCGGTGGTGGAGGAGCTGATCGCCAACTGATAGTCGTTGTCGCCCACGCGCATGATGCTGGCGGTTACACCGGCTTTGGCGCTGTTGATGGCGTCGCGCATTTCCACCAGTGAGGTTTGATCGTCGCTGAGCGGGATCTTGGTCTCTTTGGGTGGGTTGCCTGCGGTAATCGTCAGAGAACGATCGGTAGCGCCCTCAGTGCCTAATTTAGCGCCTTGATCGTTGATTGGGGTCTGCGTGGTCAGGGTTTGCGCCTGAGCCAGTTGGCTCACTTCCACCACATAGTTGCCCGGCACTGCCTTGGCGTTGGTGGTGATTTTGAAGGCGTCGTGTTCGGTGGCTGTGGTGGCTTTGAAGAAGTCCTCTTTCGCCATCTCCTTGCTCAAGTTATCGAACTTTTCCAGCGAGCTTTTCAGCGTACCGTAGGCGGTGATTTGAGAGTTGTAGCTCGACTGTTTGCTAGTGTAAGGGGTGAGGCGCTGCTGCTCTGCCTTGGTCAGTTTATCCAGTAAACCGTTGAGGTCGAGTCCTGAGCCGAGACCTAATGAACTGATCGATGCCATGAGTAATTCTCCTTGATAATGACTTTATTCGCTTTACGCGTTATCGGCCCAGTGGAGAAAAAGTTTACCGAAAAAATAAAAAACCGATGGCGCAATAGAAGAGGGAAAAACAGCGTTATTTACCCTATTGCTGAATATGCAAAAAAAAATAAAAAATTTCTAAAGGTTGCAGGGGGGGGGCCGATACCTGATGGGACGGTGGTTGACGCCGTGGGTAAAGCAGCCCGAACCATTTAAACCCTGTTGCGAAGATCGCAATTGACTCGTAAGGAAAGCATACAATGGCACAAGTAATTAACACCAACAGCCTGTCGCTGATGGCGCAGAACAACCTGAACAAATCACAGTCTTCTCTGGGTGCTGCGATTGAGCGTCTGTCTTCTGGCCTGCGTATCAACAGCGCCAAGGATGATGCCGCGGGTCAGGCAATCTCTAACCGCTTCACTGCTAACATCAAAGGCCTGACTCAGGCTTCCCGTAACGCTAACGACGGTATTTCTCTGGCGCAGACCACTGAAGGTGCACTGAACGAAGTCAACGACAACTTGCAGAACATTCGTCGTCTGACTGTACAGGCACAAACCGGTTCTAACTCCAGCAGCGACCTGAAATCTATCCAGGACGAAATCACTCAGCGTATGTCTGAAATCAACCGCATCTCTGAGCAGACTGATTTCAATGGCGTGAAAGTACTGAGCAGCGATCAGAAACTGACCATCCAGGTTGGCGCTAACGACGGTGAAACCATCGATATCGACCTGAAAAAGATCGATTCCAAGCAACTGGGTCTGGAAACCTTCAACGTGACCGACAAAGGCACCAAAATTGGCGCTGAAGTTGCTGATGGCGCAACGCTGAAAGTTACCGCCGGCGGTGCTGATGTAGCTTATGACAAAGCAGGCTCTGCTCTGACAGCAGGTAAAACTGTCGTTGCCGGTAAAGACAAAGACGGCAAAGATGGTTTCTACGTGCAAACTGTTGCTGCTGACGGTACTAAATCCTATGCAGCGGCTACCGTTGCTGCCGATGGTAAAGTCACCGAAGGTGCAGCAGTTACCGACATCAAAAACCCACTGGCTACCCTGGACAAAGCACTGTCTCAGGTTGACGGTCTGCGTTCTTCTCTGGGTGCGGTACAGAACCGTTTCGATTCTGTTATCAACAACCTGAACAGCACTGTGAACAACCTGTCTGCTTCCCAGTCTCGTATTCAGGATGCTGACTACGCGACCGAAGTGTCCAACATGAGCCGTGCCAACATCCTGCAACAGGCTGGCACCTCTGTTCTGGCACAGGCTAACCAGTCTACTCAGAACGTGTTGTCCCTGCTGCGTTAATCGACTCTCCCCGATTAACCTGTCGCAAAGAACCCCGCCTCGGCGGGGTTTTTTTATGGTCGCTTGCCGCCGGGAGAGTGCATGGCGCAAATAAGGCCTGTTTTGTACGACTGTTCAGTCGATTGGCATTTTGCCCCCTACGGATAATAGCGCTGACTCTCTTATCCGCAGGTTTTAGACATAGTGAGCGATTTGTATACCGCCGAAGGCGTGATGGACAAAAATTCTCTCTGGCTACGCTACGTTCCGTTAGTGCGCCACGAGGCGTTGCGCCTGCAGGTCAGGCTGCCCGCCAGCGTGGAGCTCGACGATCTGCTGCAGGCCGGAGGAATCGGCCTGTTGAACGCCGTTGAGCGTTATGACGCCATGCAGGGCACGGCCTTTACTACCTACGCGGTGCAACGTATCCGTGGCGCGATGCTTGATGAACTGCGTAGCCGCGACTGGGTGCCGCGCAGTGTGCGCCGCCACGCGCGTGAAGTGGCGCAGGTCATGCGGCAATTGGAACAGCAACTGGGCCGCCCGGCTAGCGAAGTGGAAGTTGCGCAGACGCTGAATCTGTCACTGGATGAGTACCGTCAAATTCTGTTGGACACCAATAACAGCCAACTTTTCTCCTACGACGAATGGCGGGAAGAGCATGGCGAAAGCGCGGAACCGCTGCTGGAAGGGCACGAAGAGGCCAATCCGTTACATCATCTGCTGGAGGGCAATCTGCGCCAACGGGTGATCGACGCCATCGAGGCGTTGCCGGAACGCGAGAAAATGGTGCTGACGCTGTATTACCAGGAAGAGTTGAACCTGAAGGAGATCGGTGCCGTGCTGGACGTGGGGGAGTCGCGTGTCAGCCAACTGCACAGTCAGGCGATCAAACGCCTGCGCGCCCGTTTGGCGAGCGAAAACTGACATGTATTCAACTCTGAACCTTCAACCTTGCCACCCTTGCGAAAACCGGACTGCCCAATGCCAGGAATATTGTTGAAAAAGCGGCCGCTGAGCCGTTATTTAAAAGATTACAAACACAGCCAGACTCATTGCTCCCAGTGCGGCAAGTTGTTGGATCGCATGGCGTTGGTGTTTCGTGGCAAGATCATCAATAAAGACGCCATCGCGCGTATGGATCAGCCGATTGACGATCATGTCTGGCTGAACGTGCAGAATGAGCTGACCGCGCTGTGCCGTTTCTGCAGTGAAATTTCCTGCAACAGCCATCCGAGCTATTTCGACATTATGGCCTTCAAGCAGTATCTGTTTGAACAGACCGAAATGAGCCACAGCACCATTCGCGAGTACGTGGTGCGCCTGCGCCGACTGGACGAAATGCTGGTGGAGCGCAACTACCCGGCCGACAAGTTTGCCAGCAACGCCAGCCATCAACGCATTATTGAAGACCTGCCTTCTGCGGCGCACAACAATTACCGCATTGCCCTGCGTAAATACGACCAATATCTCGCCTGGCAAAGAAGCTACTGACCTTGCCTCCCCGGCAGGCCTGCCGGGGTTTCCACCGCTCTCCCATTACTAATAAAGAGTGATTATTAGGTTCACATCTGCTAAATCTATCCTTTAGCTATTGATACCTGATTCCCTGGGGGAAGTTGTGAATCTGCAACAAAAATTGGCGCAGTTCCCGCGTCTCGATTTAGTCGGTTCTGCCACACCGCTCGAAAAGCTGTCTCGCCTCTCAGACTACCTTGGCCGTGAAATTTACATCAAACGTGACGACGTCACGCCGATGGCGATGGGCGGTAACAAACTGAGAAAGTTGGAGTTTTTGGCCGCCGATGCGCTGCGTCAGGGAGCCGATACTTTGGTTACCGCTGGTGCTATCCAATCCAACCATGTACGCCAAACGGCGGCGGTGGCGGCCAAGCTGGGTCTGCACTGCGTGGCGTTGCTGGAAAATCCGATCGACACCCAGGAAGAAAATTACCTGACCAACGGCAACCGTCTGCTGCTCGGGCTGTTCAACGCGCAGGTGGAAATGTGCGAAGCGCTGCACGATCCGCAGCAGCAGTTGGCCGATCTGGCTACGCGCCTCGAAGCACAAGGTTTCCGACCTTATGTAGTGCCGGTTGGTGGCTCTAATGCGTTGGGTGCGTTGGGTTACATACAGTGTGCGCTGGAAATTGCCGAGCAGAGTCGACGCAGCAATGTCGCTTTCAGCTCGGTAGTGGTGGCGTCTGGCAGTGCCGGTACCCATGCCGGGTTGGCGGTCGGTCTGCAGCAACTGTTGCCTGAGACTGAACTTGTCGGTGTGACCGTTTCACGTAAAGTTATCGATCAATTGCCCAAGGTGGAACTGATCCAAAAAGCGCTGGCCAGCAGTTTGGCCATCGATGAACTGGCGCCCATCACACTGTGGGATGATTACTTTGCTCCGCAGTACGGCATGCCCAATGAAGAAGGGCTGGCGGCGATACAGTTGCTGGCACAGCAGGAAGGGGTGTTACTGGATCCGGTGTATAGCGGCAAGGCAATGGCTGGTCTGATAGACGGCGTAGCTCAGCAGCGTTTCCGCGATGACGGCCCGATTCTGTTCATCCACACCGGCGGGGCACCGGCGTTATTTGCCTACCATCCACAGGTGTGAGTGCGCTTGGTTATTCCATTTTGAACTATATTTATAATGTTATATTCCTATGTTCAGATGTTGTGGCTGTTAAAGTGCTGATATCAAAAAAGATAAACAACAGATGGGGTGTTTATGATGTTTTCTAAAGTTCGTCGTCAATTGCTGCTGGGTGTGATGGGCGTGGCGCTGACCGCCGGTTTGAGCACGCAAACCTATGCCGCCGATAACCTGCTTGAGCAGGTGAAGCATCACGGGACCCTGGTCGTAGGGCTGGAAGGGACTTACCCGCCGTTCAGTTTCCAGGGGGAAGACGGCAAACTGACCGGCTTCGAAGTGGATTTCGCCAATGCATTGGCGCAGCATCTTGGCGTAAAAGCCAAGCTGAACCCGACCAAGTGGGACGGCATGCTGGCCTCGCTGGATTCAAAACGTATCGACGTGGTGATCAACCAGGTGACCATTTCGCCAGAGCGCCAGAAGAAATATGATTTCTCCACGCCTTATACCGTCTCCGGTATTCAGGCGCTGGTGAAGAAGGGCAATGAAGGCACCATCACCAAGCCGGACGATCTGAAGGGCAAGAAGGTCGGCGTTGGCCTGGGCACCAACTACGAACAGTGGCTGCGTGACAATGTGCAGGGCGTGGACGTGCGCACCTATGATGATGACCCGACCAAATACCAGGATCTGCGCGTAGGCCGTATCAATGCCATTCTGGTTGACCGTCTGGCGGCTCTGGATCTGGTGAAGAAAACCGGCGATACGCTGGCGGTAGCCGGCCCGGCGTTCTCTCGTCAGGAGTCTGGCGTTGCGGTACGTAAAAACAACCCGGAACTGCTGGCCGCGATTAACCAGGCGATTGCCGAAATGCAAAAAGACGGCACGCTGGCGAAGATCTCTGACAAATGGTTTGGCGCGGACGTAACTAAATAATGCACGAAAGTATTCAACTGGCGCTGGATTCAGCGCCATTTTTATTGAGGGGCGCGATACTCACTCTCCAGCTCAGTCTGGGGGGCATGGCGCTCGGTTTACTGCTCGGTTTTCTGCTGGCGCTGATGCGCCTTTCGCCGTTATGGCCGCTGTCCTGGCTGTCGCGTTTCTACGTGTCGCTGTTCCGTGGTACGCCGCTGATTGCCCAGCTGTTCATGATTTACTACGGTCTGCCGCAGTTCGGCATCGAGTTTGATCCCTTCCCGGCGGCGCTGATTGGCCTGTCGCTCAACACCGCGGCTTATACCTCCGAAACCCTGCGGGCGGCGATTTCGTCGATCGAAAAAGGGCAGTGGGAAGCCGCGGCCAGCATCGGTATGACCCGTTGGCAGACGCTGCGCCGGGTGATCTTGCCACAGGCGGCACGTACCGCATTGCCTCCGCTGGGTAACAGCTTTATCGGTCTGGTGAAAGACACCTCGCTGGCGGCGACCATTCAGGTACCGGAACTGTTCCGTCAGGCGCAGTTGATTACCTCGCGCACGCTGGAAGTGTTCACCATGTATCTGGCGGCCTCGCTGATTTACTGGGTGATGGCGACGCTGCTTTCTGCGCTGCAAAATCGTCTGGAAGCCCACGTCAACCGTCAGGATCAGGAGTAACCATGAGTGCCATCGAAGTAAAACAGCTGATCAAGCAGTTCAAAGGTCAAACGGTGCTGCATGGGATTGATCTGGAAGTCGGCGCGGGTGAAGTGGTGGCGATTATCGGGCCCAGCGGCTCGGGTAAAACCACCTTGTTGCGCTGTATCAACCTGCTGGAAGTCCCGGATTCCGGCACCATTCGCGTCGGCGATATTCAGATCGACAGTTCCAAATCGCTGAGCAAACAGAAAAATCTGGTGCGGGCGTTACGCCAGCAAGTCGGGTTTGTGTTCCAGAGCTTCAATCTGTTCCCACACCGTTCGGTGCTGGAGAACATTATTGAAGGCCCGGTTATCGTTAAAGGCGAGTCAAAAGCCAGTGCCGAACAGCGCGCACGGGCATTGTTGGCGAAAGTAGGGTTGAACGGCAAAGAGTCCGCCTATCCGCGTCGTCTTTCCGGCGGCCAACAGCAACGGGTGGCGATTGCCCGCGCGCTGGCGATGCAACCGGAAGTGATCCTGTTTGATGAACCCACTTCTGCGCTGGATCCGGAGCTGGTGGGCGAGGTGCTCAATACCATCCGGTCGCTGGCGGAAGAAAAGCGCACTATGGTGATCGTGACGCATGAAATGAGCTTTGCCCGTGATGTGGCCGACCGCGCCATCTTTATGGACCACGGCCGTATCGTCGAACAGGGCCCGGCGAAAGAGCTGTTCGCTAATCCGCAACACCAGCGCACCCAGCAATTCCTCGATAAATTCCTGAATCAGTCTTAACCGCAGGGGGCCTGGCCCCCTGATCCGGCGACTAAATGGCTTTTAATAACTCATTGCGTGCAGCCGTGGCGAGAAACGCACTGCGGCTACCGTAAGCCGGATGTTGTTGCACCAGAGAATCAATGCGATTCAACAGGCGGTGCGGCAGGGTGATATTAATGCGTTCAGCCCGGCCATCAAATTTATCCATATTGATATCAACCAGCAGCCATTGTCCACCGACCAGGGTGTCACTTTCCTGCGCCAGATGAAAGGCAACGGATTGCGGGCGAGGTATCGGTTGGTTGTCTTCGCTTAAACATTCAAAATGCGCGTCTAGCGCTTTTTTTGCATCTTCGAAAGTTTTATCCAGGGTGTCACCGGCAAAGTAGCAGCCCGGTACGTCGGGAAAGAAGCCGCTGGCGCTGCCATCTGGATCTGAGTGGATATAAGAGGGGTAGAACATAGTTTCTCCTGCTAACGCTTGGCACGAGTCAAAACAACCCTGCATCTTTCATTATTTGGCGCAGAGTTCCCGGTTTGAGATCCTTGCGGGGATGCGGAACGGTGATCACCATCGGAAAGTTCGGGTGTTTAAACTGATGATGGCTTCCCTTTATCCGTTCTAAAACCCAGCCGCTATTTTCCAACCGCTTGATCAGCTCTGAACTTTTCACGCGTTCATTATCCTTAATGTACACACCATACACACTTGATGGCAACGGGATTAGTACGCTAACGTGCAAATTTCAGGCAGACAATAAAAAACCCTGCACAAGTGCAGGGTTTGCGTGAAGCCTCGCATACCGGGTTACCTTCTTCAGTAACCCGCTGTCAGAGGTTAACCAATGGTCATCAGGCTGGCGTTACCGCCGGCGGCGGCGGTGTTGACGCTCAGTGAGCGTTCGATCAGCAGACGTTCCAACAGGATATTGGTCTCGCCGTGGGCAAAGCCCTGCACCGAGACGATCGCGCCGCTGCGCTGGGCGATTTGCTCGCACAGGGTACGCAACTGATCGGCGTCGCCGTGGTAAATGGCGGCGTCAAACTCCACCTTGTCCTGCTGCCAGTCCTTGCTGAAACTGATGCTGGCCTGAACCGCAGCCGGCAGGCGGCGATACAGGGCGCGTTGCAGCTCGGCTTCCGGCCACAGCACGCTGCTGCCCACGGCCAGTACCGCAGCCAACTGAGTCAGGGCATCGGCTTCGTTATCGGCCAGGCAGAGTACCCGCTCACGCGGCAACAGGGCGTAGGTATTGCGCTCGCCGGTCGGGCCTGGCAGAGGGCGCAGGGTGCCGCCCTGACCCAGTTCGGCGTAGCGTTGTGCCAGCGTCACCAACTCGGATTGTTTTTCGGCAACGGCCCATTGCTCCAGCGCCTGATGGGCTTTGAGCAGTTGTGGCCGTGCGGTAGCCTCCAGCGGGCGTTCTTCGTCCTGACGGCTCAGGGTACGTAGCACCGCATCATCCGGACGGTTGGCCAGCAAGCGGTACAGATACAGTGGGCCACCGGCTTTCGGACCGGTGCCGGACAGGCCTTCGCCACCAAACGGCTGCACGCCGACCACGGCACCAACCATGTTGCGGTTAACGTACAGATTACCGACCTTGGCGCGTTCGGTGACACGGGCGATGGTCTCGTCGATACGGGTGTGGATACCCAGCGTCAGACCATAACCGGCGGCGTTGATCTGATCGACCAGCGATTCCATATTGGAGCGTTGGAAGCGCACCACGTGCAGTACCGGGCCGAAGATCTCTTTTTGCAGCTCGTCGAAGCTGTCCAGTTCGATCAACGTTGGCTTGATAAAGGTCCCGCGTGACCACTCTTTCTCATCTTGCGCATTGCCTTTCGCCGCCTGATAGACCTTGCGGCCCTTGGCGCGCATCGCCTGAATATGGCGTTCGATACCAGTTTTGGCCTCGGCGTCGATCACCGGGCCAATGTCGGTAGACAGGCGCTCCGGGTTACCCATGCGGCACTCGGCCATCGCGCCGCGCAGCATTTGCAGCGTATGCTCCGCCACGTCTTCCTGAATGCACAGGATACGCAGGGCAGAACAGCGCTGGCCGGCACTGTCGAAGGCGGAGGCGACCACGTCCGTCACCACCTGTTCGGTCAGGGCGGAAGAGTCGACGATCATGGCGTTCAGACCACCGGTTTCGGCGATCAGCGGCGTTGGGCGACCTTGCGGATCCAGACGACCGGCGATATTGCGTTGCAGAATACCGGCAACGTCGGTAGAGCCGGTAAACATCACGCCACGCACGCGGGCATCATTGACCAGCACTGAGCCGACGCTTTCACCCTGGCCTGGCAGCAGTTGCAGCACGCCTTGTGGAATGCCGGCTTCCAGCAGAATACGTACCGCCTGCGCGGCGATCAGCGGGGTTTGCTCAGCCGGTTTGGCCAGCACGCTATTGCCTGCTGCCAGCGCAGCGGCAATCTGGCCGGTGAAGATCGCCAGCGGGAAGTTCCACGGGCTGATACAAACTACCGGGCCCAGTGGACGATGGCTGTCATTGGCGAAGTCATCGCGTACCTGACCGGCGTAGTAATGCAGGAAATCGACCGCTTCACGCACTTCGGCAATGGCGTTGTTAAAGGTTTTACCCGCTTCGCGTACCAGAATACCCAGCAGGCTTTGCAACTGGCCTTCCATCAGTTCAGCGGCGCGTTCAAGAATGGCGGCGCGTTCGGACGGCGGGGTAGCGAACCAGATTGGGCCGGCAGCGGCAGCGGCGTCGAGTGCCCGGCTGACTTCCCCTTCGGTGGCTTCACGCACGTAACCGACGATATCGCCCGGTTCGGCAGGGTTAATCACCGGTTGTTCCACGCCCTGATCCAGCTCGGCATCGATAATCGGTTCTGCGCGCCATGGCTGTGTGGCACTGGTCAGTAATGCGCTGGACAGTGATGCCAAACGCTGTTCGTTGGACAGGTCCAGGCCGCTGGAGTTGGTACGTTTCTCGCCATACAGCTCGCGCGGCAGCGGGATACGTGGGTGCGGCAGGCCAATTTGCCCTTCGCTGGCGGCCATGGCTTCAACGGCGCCGACCGGATCGGCCACCAGTTCGTCGAGCGGCAGGGTAGCGTCGGCGATACGGTTAACGAATGAGGTGTTGGCCCCGTTTTCCAGCAGGCGGCGCACCAGGTACGCCAGCAGCGTTTCATGGGTACCGACCGGAGCATAGATGCGGCAAGGGCGGTTTAGCTTACCTTCGGCTACTTTACCTACTACCTGCTCATACAGCGGTTCACCCATGCCGTGCAGGCACTGGAACTCATACTGACCTGGGTAGTAGTTGTTGCCCGCCATATGGTAAATCGCGCTCAGGGTGTGGGCGTTATGGGTAGCAAACTGCGGATAAATCAGGTTTGGCACCGCCAGCAGTTTGCGGGCGCAGGCCAGGTAGGAAACGTCGGTGTAAACCTTGCGGGTGTAGACCGGATAGCCTTCCAGCCCGTCCATTTGGGCGCGTTTGATCTCGCTGTCCCAGTAGGCCCCCTTCACCAGACGGATCATCAGGCGACGACGGCTGCGTTGCGCCATGTCGATCACGGCGTCGATGGCGAACGGACAGCGCTTTTGATAAGCCTGGATCACGAAGCCGATACCGTTCCAGCCGGCCAACTGTGGTTCAAAGCACAGCTTCTCCAGCAGGTCGAGTGAGATCTCCAGGCGGTCGGCTTCTTCGGCGTCGATATTGATGCCGATATCATATTGGCGCGCTTGCAGGGTCAATGACAGCAGGCGAGGGTAAAGCTCTTCCATCACGCGTTCGTACTGCGCGCGGCTGTAGCGCGGGTGCAGGGCGGAAAGCTTGATCGAAATGCCCGGCCCTTCATAGATCCCACGGCCATTAGAGGCCTTGCCGATGGCGTGAATCGCCTGCTGGTAGGACACCAGGTAGGCCTGAGCATCGGCTTCGGTCAGGGCGGCTTCACCCAGCATGTCGTAGGAGTAGCGGAAGCCTTTGTCTTCCAGCTTGCGGGCATTGGCCAGCGCTTCGGCGATGGTTTCGCCGGTCACGAACTGTTCGCCCATCAGGCGCATCGCCATGTCCACGCCTTTACGGATCAGCGGCTCACCGCTCTTGCCGATAATACGGTTCAGTGAACGCGACAGATTGGCTTCGTTATGGGTCGCGACCAGTTTGCCGGTGAACAGTAGACCCCAGGTGGCAGCATTTACGAACAGCGACGGGCTGCGGCCAAGGTGAGAATGCCAGTTGCCGTTGCTGATTTTGTCGCGGATCAGCGCGTCACGGGTTGGTTTGTCTGGAATACGCAGCAGGGCTTCCGCCAGGCACATCAGTGCCACGCCTTCCTGTGAGGAAAGTGAGAACTCCTGCAGCAGGCCTTGCACCATACCGGCGCGGCCGTTTGCACTCTTTTGGTTACGCAGCTTCTCGGCAATATCGTAAGCCATCTTATGGGTGGCTTTGGCGAGATCGGCAGGTAAACGCGCCTGTTCGAGCAACATCGGCACCGCTTCGGTCTCAGGACGGCGATAGGCGGCGGTGATCGCCGCGCGGTTTACCGACTGCGGCAGAATTTGTTCAGCAAATTCAAGGAATGGCTGGTGGGACTCTTCCTGCAGTTGCGGCATAATGTCGTCCGCTTCGGCCTGGCCGGCAGCGGCAATGGCAGGGATTTCAGGAATGTCGGAACCGTTCTCGAGACGCTCGAGATAATTAAAAATGGCCTGTTTGATCAGCCAGTGCGGGGTGCGATCGATACGCTGTGCTGCGCTTTTGATGCGATCGCGAGTTGCCTCGTCGAGCTTTACGCCCATGGTGGTAGTGCCCATGCCAATCCAACTCCTGTGTTTAAGAACCTATATACAAACGGCGGGCCAGATAGGCTGCTGGGATAGGTTCGTGCGTTGTGTGCTGTGATGAATGCAGACAATATCCAGCATGTTGCAACTTTGTGCAACCGTGTTAAATCAGGCGGATGAACGAAGTGTGAGTTCCATCGATTTTTTAACATCAACAACCGGCATGGTTCTTGCGTAACCCTTGGCGCGATGCTGCTGGGGGAAGGGACTTGAGTGTGTTGTCCCCAGTGATATCAGGGATAACATCAGATTTGTATTAGGTGCAACTCCATTTGGCGGTGTCGGGTGTAACCCTGAGAGCGGTTAAATGTGACGCAGGGTAAACTTTGTGTAACTTTGTTGTTAAATATCTTGTTGGATAATGAATGGGTCATCTAGGATAGCCGGCAGTCAGACAATTGCGGGCGGAAACTATTTTCACCTGCGGGGGCCCGCAATTTCGCCACGTTCCGGCGGATTGGCAAGCAGTAACTATCGCAATACAGCGCGAAATAATAATGAGAGTGGAGAATTTCATGATAATGAGCACACCGATGCTGGTGACCTTCCTGGTGTATATCTTCGGGATGGTGTTAATCGGCTTACTTGCCTATCGGGCAACCAATAACTTTGACGACTACATTCTGGGCGGTCGTAGCCTGGGTAGCGTAGTGACCGCGCTTTCTGCCGGCGCATCAGACATGAGCGGCTGGTTGTTGATGGGCCTGCCGGGCGCCATCTTCCTGTCCGGCATCTCCGAAAGCTGGATTGCCATTGGCCTGACAATCGGCGCTTATTTCAACTGGAAACTGGTGGCGGGGCGGCTGCGTGTTCATACCGAAGCCAACAATAATGCTCTGACGCTGCCGGATTACTTCACCAGCCGTTTCGAAGACAACAGCAAGCTGCTGCGGGTGATTTCCGCCATTGTTATCCTGGTGTTCTTCACTATCTACTGTGCTTCCGGCATCGTGGCCGGTGCGCGTCTGTTCGAAAGCACCTTCGGGATGAGCTACGAAACTGCGCTGTGGGCCGGTGCTGCGGCCACTATCCTTTATACCTTTATCGGCGGGTTCCTGGCGGTAAGCTGGACCGATACCGTGCAGGCCAGCCTGATGATTTTCGCGCTGATCCTGACGCCGGTGTTTGTTATTTTCGCGGTTGGCGGTATTGATACCTCGATGCTGGTGATTGAGGCCAAGAACCCGGCCAATATCGATATGCTCAAAGGCCTGAACTTTGTAGCGATCCTCTCACTGTTGGGTTGGGGCCTGGGTTACTTCGGTCAGCCACACATTCTGGCGCGCTTTATGGCGGCAGACTCTCACCGCACCATTCGCAGCGCACGCCGCATTAGCATGACCTGGATGATCCTGTGTCTGGCCGGTACCATTGCCGTCGGTTTCTTCGGTATTGCCTACTTCGCCAATAACCCGGATCAGGCGGGCAATGTATCGCAGAACGGTGAGCGCGTGTTTATCGAATTGGCGATGATCCTGTTCAACCCATGGGTAGCGGGCATTCTGCTGTCGGCCATTTTGGCAGCGGTAATGAGTACTCTGAGCTGCCAACTGTTGGTGTGTTCAAGCGCGATTACCGAAGACCTGTACAAAGCCTTCCTGCGTAAGGGTGCCAGCCAGCGTGAGCTGGTGTGGGTCGGGCGCTTCATGGTGTTGCTGGTGGCGCTGATTGCCATCGCGCTGGCGGCAAACCCGGAAAACCGCGTGCTGGGTCTGGTGAGCTACGCCTGGGCCGGTTTCGGTGCAGCCTTTGGTCCGGTGGTGTTGATCTCGGTAATGTGGTCACGCATGACACGTAACGGCGCGTTGGCCGGTATGTTGGTGGGTGCGGTAACGGTGATCGTCTGGAAACAGTTTGCCTGGTTGGATCTGTATGAAATTATCCCTGGCTTCCTGTTCGCTTGTATCGCCATCGTGGTGGTGAGCCTGATGGGGCGTCAGCCTTCGGCAACCATCACCGAACGTTTTGATCAGGCAGAAGCCGAGTTCAAAACCGTTTAATCCTCTCGAGTTAATCATCTCAAAGGGCGCTTAATGCGCCCTTTATAAAGTTGTTTATTAGTCCGAGATACTCGGGCCTAGCACACCGAGGGGCGCTCCGGCGGGCAAGCCGCTACGACCCCTTCGGCACGCTCTCCCTAATAATTGGCTTTGTCCGTAGTCTGGGGGCGCTTAATGCGTCCTTTGTCATTTTCTATTCCGCGGTTTTCTGTCATCTGCCTGAAACACCTGGCGACATTTGATTAGAAAAAATCACCCTTGCGGCTCTTGTATTTCTTCCAGCCAGAATGATAATCACTATCGTTGTGTTTTACTTTTCTTTACATTGGCGTTGCCGCCATTTCTGGCGTGCGGACGCTTCGCAGCAGATGCCTTTTTAGGGGTTATTAATTATGTTTGTTCCCTTCCTTATCATGTTCCGTGAGGGGCTGGAGGCGGCGTTGATCGTCAGCCTGATTGCCAGTTACCTGAAACGCACGCAGCGCGGTCAATGGCTAGGCGTGGTATGGATAGGGGTGATAGTTGCCGCTGCCCTGTGCCTGGCGCTCGGTATTTTCATCAATGAAACCACCGGCGAATTCCCGCAAAAGCAGCAAGAGCTGTTTGAAGGCATTGTTGCGGTGGTGGCGGTGCTGATCCTCACCTATATGGTGTTCTGGATGCGCAAAGTGTCCAAATCGGTCAAGGTGCATCTGGAAGGCGCTATCGATAACGCCCTTAACTCCGGTAAAGGCCAGGGCTGGGCGCTGGTGGCGATGGTGTTTTTTGCCGTGGCCCGCGAAGGGCTGGAGTCGGTGTTTTTCCTGCTGGCGGCCTTCCAGCAAGACGTTGGCATTGCGGCGCCTATCGGTGCGGTACTCGGCCTGGTGGCGGCCATCGTGCTGGGCATGGTTATCTACTGGGGCGGCGTAAAGTTGCACCTGGCCAAGTTCTTCAAGTGGACCAGCCTGTTTATCCTGTTCGTGGCCGCCGGTCTGGCTGCCGGGGCGATCCGCGCTTTCCATGAAGCCGGGCTGTGGAACCATTTCCAGGATATCGCCTTCGACTTCAGTAACCATCTGTCGACCCATTCGCTGTTTGGCACCCTGCTCGAAGGTATCTTCGGCTATCAGGAAGCGCCGACGGTGAGTGAAGTGGCGGTCTATTTCCTGTATCTGATCCCAACACTGATTTTCTTTTTCCTGCCTCAGCGTGCGGAACCGGCAGCAGTTTCGGCGCAACGTAAAATCAATCATTAATTTTAATAGGGAATCCGTATGTCTACTCCATTATTCCGCCGCAAGGCGTTGCACGCAGCATTACTGGCTTTGCCAGCATTCGCGCTAAGCATCAACGCTCAGGCGGCGGACGTGCCGCAGGTGAAGATCACCGTTAACGACAAGCAGTGTGAGCCGATGCAGTTGACGGTGCCGGCCGGTAAAACCCAGTTTGTGGTGCATAACACCAGCCAGAAAAACGTCGAATGGGAAATCCTCAAAGGGGTGATGGTGGTGGAAGAGCGCGAGAACATCGCGCCGGGCTTCACCCAGAAGATGACCGCCAATCTGGATGCGGGCGAATATGACATGACCTGCGGGCTGCTCAGTAATCCGAAGGGCAAGCTGACTGTGACCGCTGCCGCAGGTGCCGCCACCGACGGCAAACCGAATGCGATGGATTTGGTCGGGCCGATTGCCGAATACAAGGTTTACGTGACCAAAGAAGTGGAAGGTTTGGTCAAGCAGACCAAGCTGTTCACCGACGCTATCAAGGCCGGCAACGTGGAACAGGCGCGTAAACTCTATGCGCCGACACGCCAGCACTACGAGCGCATTGAACCGATCGCTGAACTGTTCTCCGACCTGGACGGCAGTATCGATGCCCGTGAAGACGATTACGAGAAGAAAGCGGAAGATCCGAAGTTCACCGGTTTCCACCGCCTGGAAAAAGCGCTGTTTGCCGATAACACCACCAAAGACATGAGCAAATACGCCGACCAACTGTACAACGACACTCTCGAGCTGCAAAAACGCGTCACCGATTTGACCTTCCCGCCAAGCAAAGTGGTGGGCGGGGCGGCCGGTCTGATCGAAGAAGTCGCGGCGAGCAAAATCAGCGGTGAAGAAGACCGTTACAGCCGTACCGACCTGTGGGACTTCCAGGCTAACGTCGACGGTGCGCAGAAAATCGTTAACCTGCTGCGCCCACTGTTGGTCAAGGCCAACAAACCGTTGCTGGACAAGATCGACGCCAACTTTAAAACCGTTGATACCATTTTGGCGAAGTACAAAACCAAAGAGGGTTATGAGTCTTACGAGAAGCTGACCGATGCCGATCGCAATGCCATGAAAGGGCCGATCACTACCCTGGCGGAAGACTTGTCACAACTGCGTGGCGTTCTGGGTCTGGATTGAGGCAAAGCATAATGAGTAACAAGATCGGCCTGGATAACGGGCCGCATCCACAGAGCGCGGCGTCACCGTCGCGCCGTCGTTTGTTGCAGGGGTTAGGACTGGGCGTGCTGGCGCTGGGCGGCAGCCGTCTGACCCAGGCGGCGGATAAAACCGCCGATCCGCTGGCAGTACCGCAGGACGAGCGTTGGCAGAAGCAGCCGTTCTATGGCGTGCATCAGGCCGGGATCCTCACGCCGCAGCAGGCCGCGATGATGCTGGTGGCGTTCGACGTGCTGGCGAGTAACAAGCAGGATTTGGAGCGTTTGTTCCGGCTGCTGACCACCCGTATTGCCTTCCTGACCACCGGTGGCAGGGCGCCGGTGGTGGATCCCAAGCTGCCACCGCTCGATTCGGGTATCATGGGGCCGGAGATTTATCCGGATAACCTGACGGTGACCGTGTCGGTCGGCAGCTCGCTGTTTGACGAACGTTTCGGGCTGCAGGCGCAAAAACCTCTACGGTTGCAGAAAATGACGCGCTTCCCTAACGACTCGCTGGATGCCAGCCTGTGCCACGGTGATTTGGTGCTGCAGATTTGCGCCAATACCAATGAAACGGTGATCCACGCGCTGCGCGATATTATCAAGCATTCGCCGGATCTGCTCAGCGTACGCTGGAAGCGGGAAGGGTTTATTTCTGCCCACGCCGCGCGTAGCAAAGGTAAAGAAACGCCGATCAACCTGCTGGGCTTTAAAGACGGCACCGCCAACCCGAAAACCAGCGACAAGCCCTTGATGGATCAGGTGGTGTGGACAGCTGACAACGCCGGGGAGCCGGCATGGGCGGTGGGGGGCAGCTACCAGGCCGCGCGTATTATCCGTTTCCATGTGGAGTTCTGGGACCGCACGCCGTTGCAGGAACAGCAAACCATCTTTGGCCGCGACAAGCACAGCGGTGCACCACTGGGCATGAAGCATGAGCACGACGAGCCGGACTACGCGCAAGATCCTGAAGGGAAAATGATCCCGATGGACGCGCATATTCGCCTGGCAAACCCGCGCACGCCGCAAACCCAGAGCAATTTAATGCTGCGCCGCGGCTACAGCTATTCACTTGGTGTGTCCAATTCTGGCCAGCTGGAGATGGGGCTGCTGTTTGTTTGTTATCAGGCCGATCTGGAGAAAGGCTTCCTGACGGTGCAAAAACGCCTGAATGGTGAAGCGCTGGAAGAGTATGTTAAACCGATCGGCGGCGGCTATTTCTTTGCGCTGCCGGGGGTAAAAGATGCCAATGATTACCTGGGCAGCGGCCTGTTGAAAGCCTAAGCCACTTCTAAAAAGGCGGGGGATCCCCGCCTGAATTTTCAGCCATCCACGACAAACCACAGCTAATTAAAATCAATAGTGACCTTGCGCAATTGCGGGGCCGGGCTTTAATTAGGCTAACTATTTTCATTTTTTGTTAAAAGCATTAACATGCTGGCCATAACGTTCCAAATGGTTCATACCCTTCGATCCCTTTAACGGCAATCCCCTGATGAAAAGTACTCATAAAAACCGGTTGGCAGTTTCAGCGCTGGTTATTCCAGCCCTACTGCCTGTTTCTGCCAGCTTTGCGCAGGACAAGGATAGCGAACAGACCATGGTGGTCACCGCCAAGCGCAGCGGTCTTTCTGAACTCTCAACCCCGGCTGCCGTCAGCGTGGTCACGGGCGATCAAATCCGTGAGGCACGGCCACAGATCAACCTGTCGGAAAGTCTGGGCAGCGTGCCCGGTTTACAAATTCAGAACCGCCAGAACTATGCGCAGGATTTACAGCTCTCGGTGCGGGGTTTCGGCGCGCGCTCAATGTATGGCGTACGCGGCGTGCGTATTTATGTCGATGGCATTCCAGCCACCATGCCGGATGGGCAGGGGCAGACCTCGAACATTGACCTTAACTCGGTCGAGAAGGTAGAAGTGCTGCGCGGCCCGTTTTCCGCGCTCTACGGGAATGCCTCCGGCGGCATGGTGAATGTGGAAACCGAAACCGGCCAACAGCCGCCCCGCCTTGAGGCCAGTTCGTACTTCGGTAGCTACGGCACCTGGCGCTATGGTGTCAAGGCCACCGGGGCGACCGGTGACGGTACCCACGCCGGTGATGTTAACTACACCATTTCCGGCACCCGTTTCACTACTCAGGGTTTTCGCGATCACAGTGGCGCGCAGAAAAATCTGGGTAATGCCAAGCTGGGCGTTCGCATCGACGATGTCAGCACCCTCACGCTGTTGTTTAACAGTGTTGATATCAACGCCAACGATCCGGGCGGTCTGACCTCCGCCGAGTGGCACGATAATCCGCGCCAGGCACCGCGAGCCGATCAATACAATACGCGCAAAACCACGTCACAAACTCAGGCCGGGTTGCATTATGAGCGCCAGATGGGCGTTGATGACGACCTGAGCATCATGATGTATGCCGGTGAGCGTGAAACCACCCAATACCAGTCGATCCCGGTCGCGGTACAACAGCGCAGTGCGCAGCATCCGGGCGGGGTGATTGACCTGACGCGCCATTATCAGGGGATTGATACCCGCTGGACGCACCGTGGCGAGCTGGGCGTGCCATACACCCTGACCGGCGGGCTGGATTATGAAACCATGACCGAGCAGCGTAAAGGGTATGAAAACTTTACCCAGGTCAACGGTGTCACCGAGCTGGGTACCGAGGGGGCGTTGCGCCGCAACGAACGCAACCTGATGTGGAATGTGGATCCTTACCTGCAAACCTCATGGCAGTTGACGCAACAGCTGACGCTGGATGTTGGCATGCGTTACAGCACCGTCAATTTCGACTCTAACGATCACTACGTTACCGGCGCCAATGGCGATGACAGCGGCAGCGCCAGTTACCATCAGTGGCTGCCTGCCGGTTCCCTCAACTATGCGGTGATGAGCGGCTGGAACCTGTATCTTTCCGCCGGACGCGGTTTTGAGACGCCGACCATTAACGAACTGTCTTACCGTTCAGGCGATCAGGCTGGGCTGAACTTCGGACTAAATCCCTCAACCAGCGACACGGTGGAGTTGGGCAGTAAAACCCGCATTGGCAATGGCCTGCTGACCGCCGCCGTTTTCCAGACTGACACCCGCAACGAAATCGTGGTGGATGAAAGCAGCAACGGCCGCACCAGCTACAAAAACGCCGGGCAGACCCGTAGGCGTGGCCTGGAGTTGGCGCTGGATCAGCAATTCGCTTATGACTGGCGGGTGCAGTTGGCCTGGACGCTGCTGGATGCTCGCTATCGCGATGATGTGTGCGGTGACAGCCAGTGTTCGGCGGCCAACATGGTGCCCAGCGGCAACCGCATGCCGGGCATTGCACGTAATATGGGCTATGCCTCGCTGGCCTGGTCACCGCCGGAAGGTTGGTATGCTGGCGCAGAGGTGCGCTATATGAGCGATATCGAGGTTAATGATGCCAACACGGAGCAGGCCCCGGCTTATACCACCGTCGGCTTGAATACTGGCTACCGTTATCCGCTGGGCAATTGGATGCTTAACGTTTTCGGTCGGGTAGATAATCTGTTTGACCGACAATATGTGGGTTCAGTGATCGTTAATGAAGGCAATGGCCGTTACTACGAACCGGCTCCGGGCAGAAACTGGGGCGGCGGATTGAGCGTCTCTTATACCTTCGAGTAACGGCAGGGATCGCCTGGCGGCGTAATCATTCAGCATCAGGGCGGGAGCTTTCCCGCCTTTTTTATTTATAATTTTCGTCGGATTGACGGCTTCTTGGTTGGCTAAAATTTAATCGGGAAACCAAAATGTCATCGACGCCATTTAATGGTAACCATTTGATATTATGAATATTAAAAATTTTATTGAATGACGTAATCGGCGTGATATAGTGTTATTGCGCTACGTGAAAACAAAAAAGATTAAATTTTTTTACATTTTAGTAACGCGGCAGGGTTGAATGTCATTATACTGTAATCATCTGGCGGTAGTTTTCACAAGGTGCACAGCTCGAAGCTGTAAATAACACTGCGGGGATCGCTAATGGTAAAGTCCTTGGTTGGGCTAGAAAGAACAAATAACAGACCTTCCCTGATTTCTCGTTGTAACGAGGACATTGCTTCCGACTCTCTTTTCCTGGCTACTCCGCACTCTCGTCATTCCAAATTCTTGTCACTTTTTACTCAGATTTTAATTACGCAATCGCGTTATCCCGTGAAACATCGGTGTGCCGTCACGCCCGCCGTATATTCACTTTTTCAATTGGCTATTGTTGGCTCGAAAGGAAGCCGAAACCTAATCTGTGTGTGAAACATAATCGCGCGGCCTGGCCGTTGCGGTAGGTGAAACAAACTGTAAGGTGCCACTATGAGACAAAAAGCAGTGATCAAAGCACGTCGTGAAGCGAAACGCGTTATTCGTCGTGACGCTCGTAGTCATCGCCAGCTTGAAGAAGAGTCTGTAACCTCGCTGGTACAAATGGGTGGTGTTGAGTCTATCGGCATGGCACGTGACAAGCGCGATAGCTCTCCCATAGAGGCACGAACCGAAGCTCAGGGTCATTACTTAATCGCCATAGATAAGAAGCAGTTGATTTTTGCCACCGGTGAAGCCGGCTGCGGCAAAACTTTCATCAGCGCTGCGAAAGCGGCAGAAGCCCTTATACATAAAGAAGTGGATCGGATTATCGTTACTCGTCCGGTTCTGCAGGCGGATGAAGACCTCGGTTTCTTACCCGGGGATATTTCTGAGAAGTTCGCCCCTTATTTCCGTCCGGTGTATGACATTCTGGTGCGCCGTTTAGGATCGTCCTTTATGCAATACTGCCTGCGTCCGGAAATCGGCAAGGTAGAGATCGCGCCTTTCGCCTACATGCGCGGGCGTACCTTCGAAAATGCGGTCGTTATCCTGGATGAAGCCCAGAACGTGACCGCCAGCCAGATGAAGATGTTCCTGACCCGTTTGGGTGAGAACGTAACGGTAATCGTTAATGGTGACGTCACCCAATGCGACTTGCCACGCGGCGTGAAGTCCGGCCTCAGCGATGCGATGGAACGCTTCGAGGAGGATGAAATGATCGGCATCATCCGCTTTGATAAACAAGACTGCGTCCGCTCCGCCCTGTGCCAGCGTACGCTCAACGCCTACAGTTAAAACCTGCCCGCTAATTCAAGGCCGCTTCGGCGGCCTTTTTGTTGCCCTGCAAATAGGGGCCGACTGATCATCTCAAAACCACGGATACTGGCTCATCACGCCAGAGTAAAACAGCATCCGGCCACTCACCGAGGCGCAGAGTAGGGCCAGCATCAGCACGCTGGCGGTTCCTACTGACAACACCGGTCGGCGATAAAGATAGGTCGCCAGTCCGGTGGCGATAATCAGCCCGGCAAAAATCAGCCAACTCATTAAACCTGAGCCAAAGATGGCGATGGCACTGGCCAACATTTTGCCTTGTTCACTGAAACCTGCGCTGTACCCCAGGATCACCGCCAACATCAGTGCCACCGCCAGCAAAATGCCGCCCGGCAGCTGTGTGGGGAGCTGTCGCAGATGTTCATCCAGCGCCGCATTGAAGACACTGATCCTCAGGCCCAGGGTGGCAAAGCCCAACAGCAGCGCCGTGGTAATAAAGCTGAGATGGGTGATGGGCGAGTGCCACAGCGGGTGGCTGCTCATCTGGTAATAAACCTGTGCCGAAACCAGAATGGCGGCCAGCCCGGCAACGGAAGCCAGCAGGCTAACGCCGCGGATCAAGGCATGGCTACGGTTAAAGCGAAACAGGATGGCAGCCCAGCTAAACACCACCGCATTGAGCAAGAAGAAAGCGACAACTTCCCGACTTAACCAGGAATGACCGACACCCAAAATGGCGCGGTAGGCACCGGTTGGTGAACCCAGATGCAATAGCGACAGCATCGAACCGAAAATATTGACGGCCAGAATAACCACCGCCATGTTGCGCAGGGCATTAAAGCGTTTTTGTTCCGTCAGCCATATCGGCTGGGCGAGGATTAATACTGTGATGGCCACAATCGTGCCCACCGCCCACTGACAAAATACGGTAAAAAAGACCAGGGGAAGTTCATATTCAGACATGGCATCTATTCCTTATCACCGGCGGGAATAATCACGATATTGGGATGGCTGATTTGGTGGTTCGGCAGTGAGTAACGGGTTTCGATGCGCGTTAAGTCAGCGGAGTACTGCACGCGCAGCACATCAATATCACCAAACTGCAGTACCCCGGCCGGGCAGGACTCGACGCAACGGGGTTGCAGCCCTTCATCCAGCCGTTCGGCACACAGATTGCACTTGCTGGTTTTTCCTTCGACCGGGTCAAATACCGGCGCATTATAAGGACAAGCCATAATGCACATCCGGCAACCAATGCATTTGTCGTGATCCTGCACCACGATACCGTCCGCTCGTTTGCTGTAAGTATCGGCAGGGCAGACTTTCATACACTGCGGATCGTCACAGTGATTGCAGGACATCGAGATGAACGCCATCGCGTTGGGATCGTCAAAGCTAAATTCCCTGACCCGACGCCAAAGCACACCCGCCGGGGTGGCATTTTCAGACTTACAGGCCATCGAGCAGGTTTTACAGCCGTAACAGCCGCGCATATCCACCAAGAATCCATATTGTCTGACCATGATTATGCCTCCGCCCGAACGTCAACCAGGGTGCTGTTGCAGCAATGGCCGGTGCCCAGCACTTCCACATGATCGTTAGTCACATGGCTGCTGCTGCCTCCTTGCTGTTCCCACCAACCGTTATCCAGACACACCACGCCGCGTTTGATTTGGCGGGTCACCACAGCCAATGCCCGGTGCTCGCCACGGTGATTGAAAGCAATGGCCCATGCGCCGTTCTGGATATTGCGGCTGGCGGCATCATCCGGGTGGATCATGATGTTGGGCTGATTGCGCTGTACCTCGAGGATCCATTCATTCATGCCGTGGCTGGAGTGAATACTGCGGGCCAGCTTGCGCTGCACGGCCATTAACGGATATTTTCTCGCCAGTTCAGGCGAGCCTTTGGGGGACTCTTTCACCTGCATATAGGTGACAATCGGCGAGAAGTCCTTTTTCTGCCAGGCTTCAATAAACAGGTGGGCTTTTTTAGTCGGCGTACGGAAGATGCCATCTTTGAACGGGATCCACGGCACCGGAACCGGCTTGACGGGCCCCTGGCGCAGTTGTTCAATCGTGATGCCGGTACCGGCCAGACAGTTTTCGATATACTGTTCAATCGGCTGATTAAACACTTCGCCAAAGCCGAAACGTTCGGCCAGCCGGGCAAAGATCCAATAATCCGCTTTGGCTTCGCCCACCGGCTCTACCGCTTTTTCCATCAGTTGCACGTAGTGGCTGCGAACGCCGGCCATCAGGCTGAGATCTTCAAAGATGGTGGTCACTGGCAGCACCAGATCTGCATATAAGGCGGTGGAGCTCATCAGGTTATCGGCCACCACCACAAAGGGTACCTTCTTCAATGCCTTCTTGACCCTATTGGTATTGGGTAGCTGGGTCAGGGCGCCGAGGGTCATAATCCACCAGAAGTTAATCGGGTGAGGGCGGTCGTTGAGGATCCATTCTCCGGTTTTGGCCACCGGTATCGGCGGGATTTTTTGGACATTGGGTGCCGGAGGCACTGGCGGATTGAACTTCATCATCTGTCTTGCGCCGCCGGCATCACAGACGCCACCACCGGCTTTGCCCATGTTGCCGGTCAGCAGCGCCAGATAGAACTGGCTGGCGGCCACATAGGTGCCAAACTCGGTGCGCTGAGCGCCGGACATATTCTGAACGATCATCGAAGGCTTATTGCTGGCATATTCCCGCGCCAACCGCAGCAGGGTGGCCGACGGAACATCGGTTTCCGCCGCCACTTTCTCAAGGCTCCAGGCGGCGGCTTCCTGGCGGATCAATTCAAACACCGTAGTATAAGCGGCATCCGCAGGCAGTTCTGCCCGCGTCAGCGCAGCAACAATGGCGGGCGTATCGTGACGTACAAGGCGCTGACTTAGCTTGTCGTAGACCAAATAGCTTTCTTGGTCCTGTGGGTTTTCCCTAAGCTGTTTTTGCTGAGCATCCACCAGATAAACTGCCCCGGTGTGTTGACGCAAGAACTCGGTATCATAGCGCTGCTCATCGATAATGATTTTGAGCATCCCCAGTGCCAACGCGGTGTCGGTGCCAGGAACAATCGGGATCCATTCATCGGCTTTGGCTGCGGTTTCGTTAAATCGAGGGTCAATCACTATCAGGCGTGCTCCCCGTTTCTGCGCCTTGATATATTCTTTGAAGTAGGCCTGCATGGTCACCGCAGGATTATTGCCCCAGCACAGGATGTAGCGGCTATCGCTAATGGTGTCGCGCATATCCGCATAGCGCAGGCCAAGCATCGGTATCATGGCGGCGGTCACCGCAGAGCAACACAAGGATCCGCTGCGTTTGGTGGCACCGCCGAGGTAATCAAAAAAGGCCTTGGCCATATCGTTTTTAATGGCATCCATATTGCCGGAGCTGGTCGAAATCAACAGGCCCTTATTCCCGTGGCTGGCAATGGTGTTGCGGATATTTAGCTCAATCAGATCCAGCGCGTCATCCCAGGATATGGGTTTGAATTTTCCTTCGCCCTTTTCCCCGTCCCGAAGCAGCGGTGTTTTAACCCGTAGTGGGTGATACACCCATTTGGTCCGGCTCATACCGCGCAGACAGCACTTGACGTTAAAATCTTTACTGGCTTCTATTTTCTTTAGCTCACCCTGGTAGACATAAGCCGTTAAGTTACAGTGCAGACACTCCATCGCACAGGTTGACCTAAAGGTTTGATAGTCGGTTAGTTTAAGCTGCACACGCGGCAAGGGTTTACCATTATCCATAGCCATCGAAAATACACAGGGTGAGATGCTGGCCAACCCAATGACTCCGAGACCCTTTAACAAGGTTCTGCGATTCATTCTGATGTCTGATATGTTTTTCATGATGTTTCCCGCGTGTATTATTTGTTTTTATTATTGTTCTCGTGGTTTTTTTAATTAAAAACACGCTGAGTTAATCATGAGTAAATTATTGCGTACTGATCGAAATCAAATTAATAATTTATAGTTTTTTTCGAAACTTATACGAACCGCTAATAAATAAAGCGCAAATAAAAATCATCCCATGCTGTTTGGGACGGTTTACTTCGGTCGAGTTGCGGGCCTGTTAATCTGTACTCGTTTAGCTTTTGTGTAAATTATTGTGGTTTTTTGTATAGATTTTAGTTGGATTAGCGTTAATGATTAGTGGTGTTCCAGACGGGGCCGGGGGTTCATCCGCCAAAAGGAAATATCTGGGGAGTATGCCGGGTTGGCGTACTGAGCATTGGGAACTTCAAAGCGGTTCAATCATGAAATATATTATTTTATTGCTATTTATTTTGTGCGTTGTGTATGTCCATTACCGTGGCAGGGTGCGTTACACCTTCTGGCGGCAGCTTTCCGATCATTCCACCTTCACCGCGCCATTGAACGTTTTTATGTATCTGTTCTCACGCGTGCCGACCACCCCTTATTTGCAGCCGGAGCAATTCCCTGAGCTGCAGGTGCTGCGGGAGAATTGGCAAACCATTCGTGATGAAGGGCAGCAACTGATGGCTATCCAGCAGATCAAAGCCTCGGATCAATTTAACGACGCCGGTTTCAATTCGTTTTTCAAAACCGGCTGGAAGCGCTTTTACTTAAAATGGTATGAAGACAGCCACCCGTCGGCGATGAGTCTGTGTCCGCAGACTACGGCTTTGTTACGCAGCCTGCCTTCGGTCAAGGCGGCGATGTTTGCCGAACTGCCGGACGGCAGCCGCCTGCCACGTCACCGTGACCCTTACGCCGGTTCGCTGCGTTATCACCTGGGGCTGATTACCCCGAATGACGACCGATGCTTTATCGAAGTGGACGGTGAGCGTTACAGCTGGCGCGATGGTGAGGGGGTGATGTTTGACGAGACCTATCTGCACTTCGCCGAAAACCAAAGTGGGCAAAACCGGCTGATTCTGTTTTGTGATATCGAAAGGCCGATGCGCTTCCGCTGGGCGCAGGGCATCAACCACTGGTTGGGGCGCAACCTGATGAGCGCGGCTACCGCACCCAATGAAGAGGGCGATCGCACCGGTGGCGTCAACAAGCTGTTCAAGTACATTTATGCGGTGCGTAAAGTGGGGAAGCGACTGAAGGCGTGGAACCGTACCGGGTATTACATCATTAAATGGATTTTGTTTGGTGGGATTGCGGCGGGCATTTTCTTCGCAATTTAAACCTTCGCGGTATAAAGACGATGGGCGCCAGCAGGGCGCCCATCGGTTAATCAGGCAAAGATAGTCATCATATAGGCGGCGAAAAGCGCCAGGTGCGCAGTCCCGTTCAGCACGTTGGTTCTGCCGGTGGAGAATGAAAGCTGGCACAGCAGTAACACCGTCAGCATCACCACGATGTGCGGCGTCTGCAAACCGAAGATCAACGTCTGGCCGGTCAGCGTGGCGATAACGGTGACCGCCGGTACCGTCAGGGAAATGGTAGCCAGCACCGAGCCGAAGAACAGGTTCATGGCGCGCTGTACCTGATTATTCAATACCGCACGCAGTGCCCCCAGCCCTTCAGGCGACAGGATCAGCAGGGCGACCAGGAAGCCGGTAAATTGCGCCGGGGCATTCACCTTGGTCAGCAAACCTTCCAGCGGATTGGCGTTAAACTTGGTCACCGCGATCACCGCAATCAGATGCACGATCAACCAACCGGCATGCCAGGCACTGCTGTGCGAGGAAGGCTTGCCATGGTGCGGGTCGCCATCGTCATCTTCGTGCTCATAGACGAACAGGCTCTGGTGAGTTTTGGTCTGGATCACCAGGAACACGCCGTACATGGCAGCAGAAATCACCGAAACCAGCAGCGCCTGACCGGTAGTAAAGTTACCGCCCGGTAGCGCACTCGGGAACACCAGCACAATCACCGCCAGCGGGAAAATCGCCATCAAATACTGTTTAATACCGCCCAGGTTTACGTACTGGGTAGCGAATTTACGCCCGCCAAGCAGCAGGGCAAAACCGACCAATCCGGCGCTGACAATCATAATGATCGAGTAAAGCGTATCGCGCATTAGTGCTGGCGCGGCGTCGCCGGTGGCCATCAGCGCTGAAATCAGGCTGACTTCCAGGATCACTACCGACAGGCTGAGGATCAGTGAGCCGTAGGGTTCACCCAGGCGGTGAGCCAGGACGTCGGCGTGGCGCACTACGCTGAAAGCACTGCTGAGAATACCGATCAGGGCAACGATGTTAATGCCGACGATCAGTGGAAAGTTAGTGGTATTGCCCCACAGATTCAGTACCACCAGGGCGGCGATGGGGAGCAGCAGGGAATACTCAGTGTGGCGGGATTTGGATCGGCCAGGATCGTTTTGCGACTTCATTTCGATGGTACTCCTTCTCAAACAGCGTGGTCCCGTCATCGCTGACTGCCGTTAAAGGCAACTCTGCGCATCCAGAATGTAATTATATTTAATAATAATAGGATACACCCAGTGGCGCGTGCCGGGGAATGATGTGATGTTGTTATAGTTGCAAGCGTGAATGCTTGCAAACTGTGACTAGGTTAACAAAAAAACCGCACGGGATGCGGTTTTCTTTACTTACTTTTACGTAGTGAGACTGATTTTTTTCATTAACGGCACATAAATTGCAGTTTGTGGTTGTATTGCACCGTTAACAAAGGAAAAAATCCTCATCAGTCATCAATATTGTCCATAATTTCATGCCGTTTATTATGATAACCCTCTTCATTTAATCCCTCACGCCAGTAAGGGACTGCATAAAGCCGATTACGCTCACATTGGCGATCGCGGCGCAGGTAGCGGCGCAGTTCAACCACCAGACGATCTTCACCGGCCAGCCAGTATTGGATCTCGGCCTGCGGCTGCGGCAAGGCGCAGAACTGGGTGATCAGCTCTGCGGTTTTCTCGGTGCCGCCAATGATCCAGCTCAGCTCAAAGCCTGCAGGTTTTTTCAGCTCGATCACGTCGGCCGAGCTATCTACGCGGATAAAGGCATAACCTTCGCTGTGTGCCGGTAGCCCTTCCAGTAAAGCCGCCAATGCGGGTAAAGAAGAAGGGTCGCCGGCCAGGCAGTAGAAATCGGCCTCTGGCAGCATGGGTTTCGGGCCTCCGGGGTTACTGATGCCAATTTTATCGCCGGCTTTTGCCGCGCGCGCAAAGTCAACCGCCGGGCCGCTGTGGTCATGAATGGCAAATTCAATGTCGACCTCCGCCAGCTCTGGACGTACCGCACGGATGGAGTAGGTGCGAACAATGGGGCGTACTGTGTCAGTCGCCCAGCGCGGGCCATTTTCGGTCAGCGTCGGCAGATCTGGCTGTGTCTGGCCTGCAAGCGGCAGGAAAACCTTAATGTGTGCGGCGGCGGCGTTGGCCGGGTAATAGCGCAGGTCCGGCGCGGTGAAGGTAATGCGACGCAGGTGCGGGGTAATATCGCGAATGGCACTGACTGCAATCAGGTAGGGTGCGCGTGAGCGTGGGGCTTCGGTAGTCACGGGGTTCTCCTTATGTTCGTTTGGCGCTGAGTATATCACGCCATTTGATAATGAGAATTGTTTGCTAATTGAGGCGAGCGGATGGGGCATCTAAGCTTAAGGTTCACTGACGATTTACTGGAGGAAAGTGATGCCCTATAACAGCACAAATGCCTTGCCTGACAATGTGAAGAATGTTTTGCCGGCGCATGCGCAAGAGATCTACAAGGAAGCATTCAACAGCGCCTGGCAACAATACCGCGATCCGGACGACCGACGTGGTGACGACAGTCGTGAGGAAACGGCACATAAGGTGGCTTGGGCCGCAGTCAAGCAAAGCTACCGCAAAGGCGATGATGACCACTGGCATAAAAAGTAACCTCTTCACCCGGCGCCCTGGTGCGCCGGTAAATCCTGAATTTTGAACCTACAGCTTGGCAATTAATATTATTGCTGCTGAGTACAAATACTTTTTCACTTTAAACCACGCTGGAAACTTGATTGCTCCCCGAGAAAAGAATAAGGTCATTATTATCGCGGAAAGGGTTATAGAATTAATAAAATTCCGCACTCAATAATAAAGATGAACAGTGGCTAGGGAGTATGAGCAATCTTATTCCCGGGAGGTTGTTAAGGTGTTAACGCGAGATTTTCTGCAAAATGCGGATTGCAAAACAGCATTCGGCACCATTGAGGAGTCGCTGTTACTGACATCAGAGCAGCGTGCGGCCTCACTGGATTGTACTTTATCCCGTCGGCCGGATAACAGCCCTGTGTGGGTTTTCGGCTACGGTTCGTTGATGTGGAACCCGGTGTTTGAATCCGAAGAGGTGCGACCGGCCACGCTGCAGGGCTGGCACCGTGCCTTCTGTTTGCGGCTGACCGCCGGACGTGGCACCTTGCATCAGCCGGGGCGTATGCTGGCGCTGAAAGAGGGCGGCCATACCACCGGTCTGGCGTTTCGTCTGCCGGAAGCCAAGCTGCGCGAAGAGCTGGAACTGCTGTGGAAAAGAGAAATGCTGACCGGCTGTTATTTGCCGACCTGGTGTGACCTCACTCTGGCCGATGGCCAGGTGGTGACCGCGTTGGTGTTTGTGATGAACCCGCAGCACCCGCTGTTTGAAGAAGATACCAGCCACCAGGTGATCGCCCCGTTGATCGCCAGCGCCAGCGGACCATTGGGCACCAACGCCCAGTACCTGTTCTCGCTGGACACCGAGCTGAAGAACCACGGTATGAAGGATGACTGTGTTGGTGATTTGGTCTGCTATGTGCAGCAGTGGTTGCAGCAGAATACCTCCGGCCCTGTTGCTGGAGAAGCGACGGCCTAATCCCCGCCCCGCGTTTTTAAAAGGCTCAACATGTTGAGCCTTTTGCGTTTCATATATCTAATACCTATATTTAATAACTTTATTCTGCATGAGCATTTAAACCACAATTTTAATATGTGTATTTATCTCTTTAATTTTAAAGGGATTGGTTATTTTAAGACTAAAAAAACAGTTAATTCACAGCGCTGAAAAATTCACTTAGCATGAAAATGCATAACTAAAGGTTATTTCTTATTTGTCCCCTCACGGCAGACTCCGTATCACTGTGTTAACAATAATTGTTCGACCGGGGGAGTGGATGAACTTTCAACAATTAAAAATTATTCGGGAATCGGCGCGCTGCAACTACAACCTGACCGAGGTGGCCAACACTTTATTTACCTCACAATCTGGGGTTAGTCGTCATATTCGGGAACTGGAAGAAGAGCTGGGCATCGAGATATTTATTCGCCGCGGCAAGCGTTTATTAGGCATGACCGAGCCGGGAAAAGAGCTGCTGGTGGTGGCGGAGCGCATCCTGAATGATGCCAATAACATCCGCCGTCTGGCGGACGTATTCAGCAGTAACGATTCCGGCCAGTTACACATCGCCACTACCCATACCCAGGCGCGTTATAGCCTGCCGGGAGTGATTAAAGAGTTCCGGGCGCTGTATCCACGGGTGAGGGTGGTGTTGAATCAGGGCAGTCCTGAAGAGATCGTCGGCATGCTGGCTTCCGGCGAAGCCGATATCGGCATTGCCAGTGAGCGGCTGATGAGTGATGAGTCTCTGGCGGCGTTCCCTTATTACCGTTGGCATCACACCATTCTGGTGCCGGAGGGGCATGAGCTGACTCGTCAGCCACAGGTGACGCTGGAAATGCTCAGCACCTTGCCGCTGATCACCTACCGACAGGGAATTACCGGCCGTTCACGGCTGGATAGCGCTTTCAAAGCCGCTGGATTGACGCCGGATATTGCCTTAAGCGCGCAGGATTCAGATGTGATCAAGACCTATGTTGAACTGGGGTTGGGAGTGGGGGTGTTGGCGGATATGTCTTACGAGAAGGAGCGCGACCATGGGTTGGTCAGCCTTAACGCCGAACACCTGTTCGAACCCAATACCGTTTGGTTAGGTTTGAAACGTAGTCAGTTACAACGTAACTATGCCTGGCGATTTATCCAGCTGTGTAACCCAACACTGTCGCTGACGGAAATCAAAGACAAAGTATTTTCCTCACAGCTCGATACGGTGATCGATTACCAGATTTAGTTCAGACGCCGGGCCCAGGGCCCGGCGATTTCGCAAAACCCCGCCTGCGTAATAATCAAAATCTCAGCTATAGACATAAAAAGAATATCTATAGTTATTTAAGTACCTTCGCCTGCCGATGGCTCTCACATACACTCGCGAAATTACTATAAATTCCATCCGCTTGGAGAGTTTTGATGAAAGCGTTCGTCCCTTCTTTGGTGTTTTTGGCCGTGGCGGCCAGTTTCAGCACGCAGGCAGCAACTCCGGCCAATACTTTGGTGATCGCTCAGTCAATTGATGACGTCGTCAGCTTTGATCCGGCCCAGGGTTTTGAATTAACCACGGTGCAGTCATTCAACAGTCTGTACCAACGCCTGATCCAGTCCGACCCGAAAAATCCGATTGAGCTTAAACCGACGCTGGCCAGCGAATGGCAGGCGGGCAGTGATAACCGCAGCCTGACTTTTACCCTGCGCCCGGACGCCAAATTTGCCAGCGGCAATCCGCTGCGCCCGGAAGACGTGATCTTCTCGCTGTCGCGGGTGGTGAAGCTGAATCTGGAACCGTCGTTTATCCTCACTCAACTGGGCTGGAACGCCAAAAATGTCGACCAATATCTGAGCAAGGTGGATGACCAACGGGTCAAAATCAGCTGGAGCGAAAACGTCAGCCCGGCGTTTGTGCTTAGCCTGCTTTCGGCCCCGGTGTCCTCGATTGTCGATGCCAAAGAAGCACTGGCTCATCAGCAGGGCGATGACTTGGGTCACCAGTGGCTGAACAGCCATTCCGCCGGTAGCGGCCCGTATAAAATTCGCACCTATGTGCCGCATGAAGTGGTGGTGCTCGACGCCAACCCAGGTTCGCCAGAGGGCGCCCCCACGCTGAAAACCATCCTGATCAAGAACGTGCCGGATCCGGCCGCGCGTCGCCTGCTGATTGAACAGGGCGATGCCGATATCGCGCGTAACCTCGGTGCAGACCAGATGGCGGCGCTAAAAGGCAAGCCGGGCGTCAAGCCGCTGGCAATCCCCTATGCCTCACTCTATTTCCTGCAGTTCAACGCCAAGGCGTCACCGGCACTGGGCAACCCTGCATTCTGGGAGGCGGCGCGTTGGTTATTCGATTATAAAGGCATTGCCGACGACCTGTTGAAAGGGCAGTTCCAGAACCATCAGGCGTTCCTGCCAGAGGGTTACCTGGGGGCGTTGAAGGATAAGCCTTACAGCTTTAATCCGACCAAGGCCAAAGAAATTCTGGCCAAGGCCGGTCTGAAAGACGTCAGTTTTAAGCTGGAGGTCAACAATCAGCCGCCGTATTTGGATATCGCGCAGGCATTGCAGGCCAGTTTCGCGCAGGGCGGGGTGAAGGTGAGCCTGGTGCCGGGCCTCAGCGCGCAGGTCTCCACCAAGGTCAAATCCCTCAATTACGACGCGGTCCTGACCTCTTGGGGGCCGGACTACTTTGACCCGAATACCAACGCCGCCGCCTTCGCCTATAACCCGGAAGACGGCAGCAAAACGCTGGCCTGGCGCGCCAACTGGCAGATCCCTGCGTTGAACAAGCTGACGCTGGCGGCCACGGCGGAAAACGACACCGCCAAACGGGTGGCGGATTACCAACAGTTGCAGCAGGCCGTGCAGAAAAGCTCACCGTTTGTCATTGGTCTGCAGGCGCGCAGCCTGATTGCGGTGCGCGACAACCTGAAAGGCTATGAGCAGGGTATCAACCCTGACATGGTGTTCTACAGCAAGGTCAGCAAGTAATGATCAGCCGTTCTTCTTCCGCCGGGTTCGCCCGGCACGGTTGGCGCTGGGGCCGCAGGCTGTTTACCGGCTTGCTGTCGCTTGCGCTGACGCTGCTTGGCCTGCTGCTGTTCACCTTTATGCTCTCGCACCTGGCGCCGATCGATCCTACGTTGCAAATTGCCGGCGATCACGCCAGCGAAGCCACCTATGCTCAGGTGCGCCACGATTTGGGGCTGGATCAGCCATTGCCGGTGCAGTTCTGGCGTTATCTGGTGCATCTGGCGCACGGGGATATGGGCATCTCGCGTATTACCTCGCAGCCGGTGCTGAGCGATTTACTTCGCACCTTCCCGGCAACGGTCGAGCTGGCGACCTGTGCCATTATTCTCGGTGCCGTTGGTGGCATTACGCTGGCATTTCTGGCGGTGATCAAACCGGGCGGCTGGCTGGATAACGTGGCACGGCTACTGTCGCTGATCGGCTATTCGGTACCGATCTTCTGGCTCAGCCTGCTGGGGTTGCTGCTGTTTTACGCCACATTGCACTGGTCGGCAGGACCGGGGCGGCTGGATGATATCTATCTGTACAGCATGGAGCCGCGCAGCGGGTTTATCCTGATTGACAGTTGGCTGTCCGGCGATCGCGAAATGTTCTATAACGCCATCAGCCACCTGTGGCTGCCGGTGGTGGCGCTGGCGCTGCTGTCGATGGCGGGCATCACCCGTTTGCTGCGCGCCGCGATGCTGGAAGAGTGCAATAAAGAGTACGTTACCCTGGCGCGTTCCAAAGGGGCCAGCCGCGCGCGCATTCTGGTGCGTCACGTATTTCCTAATGTGTTGGGCACGTTGATCACCGTGCTGTCGCTGTCCTACGCCAGCCTGCTGGAGGGCGCGGTATTGACCGAAACGGTATTCGCCTGGCCCGGTGTAGGGCGTTATCTGACCACCGCGCTGTTTGCCGCCGATACGCCGGCCATCCTTGGTGCCACCTTGCTGATTGGCACCTGTTTTGTGGTGCTTAATGCGCTGGCCGACGCGCTGACCTATTTAGTGGACCCGCGAACCCGATGAGCCAATATCTTTCCGAACATGAACCCCAGAGCGAACCGGCCACCGCTTACCGCCCACGCGGCCGGCTGACCACGCTGATGATTGGCGCAACGCTGGTGGCTATTTTAATCCTCACTGCGCTGCTGGCCCCCTGGCTGGCCCCTTTCGATCCCAACTTGCAGCACATAGAGCTGCGGCTGTTGCCGCCTTCTTCCGGCCATTGGCTGGGCACCGACGGTTTTGGCCGTGACCTGTTGTCGCGGGTGATTTACGGGGCTCGTCCAACGCTGATCCTGGTGTCATTGATCCTGCTGCTGACCATTCCGATTGGCCTGCTGGTGGGCATTAGCGCCGGTTATCTCGGTGGCTGGGTAGAGCGTATTCTGATGCGAATAACCGATATCTTTCTGTCGTTGCCCAGCCTGGTGATTGCGCTGGCGTTTGTTGCCGTACTGGGGCCGGGGTTGATGAACGGCGCGCTGGCGTTGGCGTTAACCAGTTGGCCGTCTTTTGCCCGGCAGGCGCGGGCAGAAACTCTGGCGCTGCGCCGCAGTGATTATTTGGCGGCGGCGCGCATGCAGGGCATTGGTGGCCTGCGGCTGATGGCCGGGCACATTTTGCCGTTATGCCTGCCGAGTGCGGTGGTGCGTGCGGCTCTGAGTCTGGGCGGGATTATCCTGTCCGCCGCCGGTCTGGGCTTTCTCGGTATGGGCGTGGCGCCGCCGACCGCCGAATGGGGATCGATGGTGGCCGAGGGCAGCAAAGTGATTTTCGACCAATGGTGGGTCGCCGCGGTACCGGGTGGGGCGATCCTGTTCGCCAGCCTGGCCTTTAACCTGTTGGGCGACGGCCTGCGCGATAAAATGGATCCTCGACATGGGCATTGATAACCCTTTATTGACCGTCGAACGGCTGTCGGTGGCATTGCCAGCTTCGCCGCCGCTGGTCAAAGACATTTCCTTCAGCATGGGGCAGGAGCGGCTGGCGCTGGTTGGCGAGTCCGGTTCCGGCAAATCCCTGACCGCGCGGGCCTTGATGGGGCTGCTGCCGCCACCGTTGCAGCTGCAGGCGCAGCGTTTAACCCTGGGTGGGGACGATCTGACACGCCTGAACGAGCGCCAGTGGAACCGTCTGCGCGGCAATAAAGTGGCGATGGTGATGCAGGATCCCAAGCATGCGCTGAACCCGACCCAGCCGATTGGCCGTCAGGTGGAGGAGCCGTTGTTGCTGCACACCCGCCTGGGCCGTGCCGAACGGCGGGAAAAGGTGCTGGACATGCTGGCGGCGGTTGGCTTGCCCGATCCCGCCGCGCTGCGCCAACGTTACCCGCACCAACTGTCTGGTGGCATGGGACAACGGGTAATGCTGGCGATCGCCTTGATTAACGATCCGCAATTGCTGATTGCCGATGAGCCCACCTCCGCTTTGGATCACCAGATGCGCGATCAGGTATTACAGTTGATCGAAAACCTGGTGGAGCAGCGCAATATGGGCCTGATTTTGATCAGCCACGATTTACAACAGGTGGCGCACTACTGCGAGCGAGTGCTGGTGATGTATAAGGGTGAACTGCTGGATCAGTTGCCTGCCGATCGTTTGGCCTCGGCCACTCATCCTTATACCCGCACGCTGTGGTCGTGTCGGCCAAGTAAGGAAACCCATGGCAAATCCTTGCCGGTGTTGGATCGTGCGCTGCTGGAGTCGCTGAAATGAGCCTGATTACTCTGGATAATCTTAGCGTCAGCCATCGGCAGGGCTATGACGTGCGTACCGTGGTGCATGAGGTCAACCTGCATATCGAAGCGGGCGAGTGTTTTGGTTTGGTCGGCCCTTCCGGCTGCGGTAAATCGTCGCTGCTGTGGGTGCTGGCCGGACTGAATGAAAACTGGAGCGGCGGTTTCCAGTTGTTGGGGCGCGATCTGCAGCCGGGGCGTCCGTTCACCGGCACGCTGCGGCGTGAGGTGCAGATGGTGTTCCAGGATCCTTATGCTTCTTTGCATCCCAAACACCGGTTGCTGCGTACGCTGGCGGAGCCTCTGAAATTGCTCAAAGAGAGCGGTATCGAACAGAAGATTAGCGCCGGTTTTCGTCAGGTTGGGTTGGATCCCCGGCTGCTTGATCGTTATCCGCACCAGCTTTCCGGCGGTCAGCGTCAACGGGTGGCGATAGTGCGCGCACTGCTGTTAAAACCCAAACTGCTGTTGCTCGATGAGCCCACCTCGGCGCTGGATATGTCGGTGCAGGCGGAGATCCTCAACCTGCTCAACGAGTTGAAACAGGCGGGTGACCTGACGATGATCCTGGTCAGTCACGACGCTGATGTCATTGACCACATGTGCGATCGCTCGGTGGCGATGGCGCACGGCCGTTTGGTGAACTGAAAACTGCCCGCTGTTAACCCGGCGGGTATTATTTGAAATCAATAGACATCTGCGTAATAAATAAAGCAATTTATAGTCGTTCTTCTGCTAAGCCGCTGCCCCTACACTCGAAAAATAACGCATCCGCGTGATCCTGGAGAGTGCATCAATGAAACGGTTAATCCCCACCTTATTGTTCAGCGCCCTGGCGGCGAGCTTTGGCGCGCAGGCGGCCACCCCGAAAGACACGCTGGTGGTAGTCAGTTCGCTGGAAGGCATCATCAGTCTGGATCCGGCGGAAAGCTTCGAAACCGTCAGCTCGGCCAACCTGGTCAATCTGTATCAACGGTTACTGACGCCGGATCGCAGCACGCCGGAAAAACTGGCCCCGGAGCTGGCAAGCAGCTGGCAGGCGGGGACGGACGGTCGCAGCCTGATTTTTACTTTGAAGGCTAATCAGCGCTTTGCTTCCGGTAATCCGGTGCGGCCGGAGGATGTGATTTTCTCACTGGTCAGAGCGGTGAAACTGAACAAGGCGCCGTCGTTCATTCTTGGCGAATTCGGCTGGACGCCGGGAAACGTCGAAAGCCAGTTGAAAAAGCTGGGCGATAACCAGGTGCAGTTAAGCTGGTCGGCCAATATTGGCAGCGGGCTGGCACTGCGGCTATTGACCGCGCCGGTGGCTTCGATAGTCGATGAAAAGCTGCTGAACCAGCACAGCAAACAGGGGGACTTCGGCAATGCCTGGTTGCGTTCGAACTCCGCCGGTGCTGGGCCTTATCGCGTCAGTAACTACGTCCCGCATGAGGCACTGTTGTTCAGTCGTAACGACTACGCCCAACCGCAGGCGAAGTTGAAAACGGTGCTGCTGAAGAACGTTAGCGATGCCGGAACCCGACGCCTGTTGCTGCTGAAAGGGGACGCCGACGTGGCTTACGATCTGGGTGCCGATCAGTTCAATTCGCTGCGTAAAGAGCCGGGGGTCAGGATAGAGCAGCAGGACTCGTCCAAAGTCTATTATCTCGGCTTCAACACCGGCAGCAAGCAGGCACCTGCGTTGAGTAATCCGGCCCTGTGGCAGGCGGCGCGCTGGCTGGTGGATTATCAATCCATTGCCGACAACCTGTTGAAGGGGCAGTACCGCGTCCATCAGGCGTTTCTGCCGCTGGGGCTGGATGGCGCGATCGACGACCAACCGTTCAAGCTCGACGTGGCCAGGGCCAAACAGATTTTGCATGATGCAGGGATCGCCGAAGGCACGCGTATTGACCTGATCGTCATCAATCAGCCGCCGTATACCGATATTGCCCAGGCGCTGCAGGCCAGCTTTGCCAAGGCCGGTTTGCAACTGGATATCCATCCGGTGGTGGAAAGCGATCTGTGGGGCAAGATGCGCAGCCGTGATTTCCAGGCCATTTTCACCTATTGGGGCGCCGACTATCTGGATCCGAACACTAACGCCAGCGCCTTTGCCTATAACGTGCCAAACGGGCCGAAAACCCTGGCATGGCGTACCCAGTGGAACATCCCCGCGCTGAGTGCGGAAACCCGCGCAGCGGCGGCGGAAGGTGACGGGGCAAAACGCGCCGCCCACTACGCCAGCTTACAGCGCGAACTCCAAACCCGTTCACCTTACGTGGTGGCATTGCAGGGGCAAACGCTGGTGGCGCTGCGCGATAACGTCAAAGACGCCAAAGTGGATATCGCCAACAGCATGCTGTATCTGGATCGCGTGAGTAAGTAACCTGCCACGTTACCCCAGGGGCGGCGGTTGTCTGAGATAGCGGCATAAGTCCTGACCGCCTGAGCGATTATTGGCCTAAGCGACCGATAATGCCCGCACCGCCCTTGGCGTGTCCCTGTAATTTCTCCAGTAGCTGTTCGCGGGTGAGCCCCGGACCGAGCGCGTGGGGCGGCAGATCGGTGGCGATCAACACAAAGGTATAGTGGTGAAACCCAGAGCCGGCCGGAGGACAGGGGCCATGATAAACCACAGTGCCGGGCGAGTTTTTGCCACCGACAAAGCCTTTACCCTGGGTGAGATCGCCCTCGGCGAAGCCGCTGGCGCTGGCTGGAATGCCATAGGCCACTAAATGGCTGACTCCCAAACCTGCCCGGCCCTCGGGATCGGACAGCAGCAGGGCGAAGCTTTTGGTGTCTGCCGGTGGGTTGGCCCAGCTTAGCGGTGGCGAAACGTTGTCGCCGGTGCAGCTGGCGTTGCCCGGTGTGGCCCCGGCATATTTCTGTGCCAGCGTGCCACCATCCTGAAATGCCGGTGAAGTTAGGGTAAAGGTGCCGGCGGCCTGTGCCGCGAACGACAACACACCGCTGGCCAAAACCGCGCTGAGCGCGAGTGCAGATAAACCACGACCTGACATACAACCTCCTGTGTTGATTTGGGTAAACCCCGTTTTGCCTTGGGCAAAGCATAGTGCCGCAGGCGGAGAGGCGCCATAACAGCTACGCCATCAGTAGGCTATAACAGCGACATAACGGCCGGGCCAGTCGGCATCAGGGTGAAATAATGTGAAATGGTGTGATTTCTCCACTGAAGGGTGAAATGCCAATATCGGCGGTCAACAGCAGAACCAGCCAGCCGGATAGCGCCAGATAAAGGCCAAAGGGCAGCGTATCCTGCCTGCCGGATTTGTGCAGTAAACCGGCCATTGCCGAAGCGCACAGTCCTGCAATCGCAGCACCGGTGACCAGCATCGGCAGCGCGGCCCAGCCGGTCCAGGCACCCAGCGCCGCCAACAGTTTAAAATCCCCCTGACCAATACCGTCCGTTTTCCGCCTGCGGCGATAGACCGCATTGAGCAACCACAGCGAAAGATAACCGGCGCTGGCCCCGGTCACCGCCTCGGTCAGCGAAACAAAATAGCCTTGTTGATTGACCAACAGCCCGGCCCAAAGCAGCGGCTGCGTCAGACAATCCGGCAATAGCCGCTGTTGCCAGTCAATGAGTGCCAGCGCCAGCAATATTGTCGCTACCGGCAGCAGCAATAGCCGTTGCATCAGTGGAATAGAGAAAGGCAGGGCTGCCAGCCCGGCACCGACGGCAATCAATATCACCGTACGTGCCTTAAGTAGTGAAGGCTGTGTCAAGCCTGGCGACAGGGAGTCAATCAGGCGGGTGGCGAGGGTGGCGGGCAGCAACATGGCCGGGACAAACAGTCCGCGAAACCAGAAATCGATCTGGGGATTATCGAACATAAAAACGTCCCTGCTGGCGTGAAATTAGCGTTCAACATAGCGGCAAAATGGCTTTCACGCAGAGCGAATGACTTATCGATTATCGGTATTGCGCAGGGGGGCGCAAGATGTTGTTAAATGCCAGGTGAAATACGCTGAAATTGCGAATTGCTACGCATAATCAATAGATTAATTTCTTGGTGAATTTTAATGTGCGGTTTTTTTCGGCAAAATCAGCGATGAAATAAAGTGAATTTTCGTTTCAGACGCAAGAGTTTCAGCGTTGCTCTGGTCGCCACGTCTCCGGCTGAAATAATTGGGTTTAGTGTTACGTTGTCACTATGCCGAATGAGGTTTATCCGATTGTTTCTGATGAGAAACCCATTAGACTTTAAGGTTCATGATGCAGTTTGGCGGACATCTGCCCGTAAGGGTGAAAATGTCAGACTGTGCAAAGCTTGGGTGTTCTGTCGTCTGGAGTGATGGCAGCAAGAAAAGGTCTATTTGCCAACCCTCAGGATCAAGGGGCGGCGACGCTGTAATGACAGACGTTATTCGTAAAACGCGTTACCGATTGAAAAAAGTTGTGCCTTTTGCCGCGGGTTATTTACCGGTTATAGGGTTGGCGTGGTTGTGTGGCGCGTTGCCCGCCTACGCCGAATCACCACCCGCACCGGACTCTGTGGCTCATCAACCGGCCAACGATTTGCCGGAACTGGGCGGCAGTGCGTCGAGTGACGCGGAGCGCGAAAAAGAGTGGGCCACCATGGCCAAACAACTGGGTGAACGTAACCTGAATAACGTTTCCAGCCAACAGGTGCGCACCCGCGCCGAGAGCTATGCCGTGGGGCAAGCCAGCAGCGTGTTGCAACAGCAGGCCCAGGAATTGCTTTCACCATTGGGTAACGCCAAACTGTCGCTGGTGATGTCCGACCAGGGGGATTTTTCCGGCAGTAGCGGCCAGCTGTTCAGCCCGCTGTATGATGTTAACGGCTTGCTGACCTACAGTCAGATCGGCCTGTTGCAGCAAACCCAGGGTTCGCTGGGCAACTTTGGCCTCGGCCAGCGTTGGGTCGCCGGCGATTGGTTGCTGGGGTATAACACGGTGCTCGACAGCGATTTTGCGCGTCAGCATAACCGAGCCAGCCTGGGGGCCGAAGCCTGGGGCGATTATCTGCGTTTTTCCGCCAACTATTACTATCCGCTGTCGGCGCTGGCGCAACAGAAGGATAACGCCCAGTTCCTCAGCCGTCCGGCGAGCGGGTATGACATCACCACTCAGGGTTATCTGCCGTTTTACCGCCAGATTGGCGGCTCGCTTAGCTATGAACAGTACTGGGGTGAGAACGTCGATCTGTTTGGTAGCGGCAAAAAGCAAAATGACCCGCGTGCCATGCAACTCGGGGTAAATTACACTCCGGTCCCTCTGGTGACGGTGAAAGCGCTGCACAAGATGGGAGAAGGCGGGGTCAGTCAGGATCAGGTCGAGCTGGCGTTAAGTTATCGGCTTGGCGTACCACTAGTGAAGCAAATTTCGCCGGAATATGTCGCTCAGGCCAAGTCGCTGCGTGGCAGCCGTTATGACAACATCGAACGGAAAAATGTGCCGGTAATGGCGTTTAAGCAGCGCAAAACCCTGCAAGTGTTCCTGGCTACGCCGCCCTGGCGCCTGCAACCGGGGGAAACCTTGCCGCTGGTGCTGGAAATCAAAACCACCAACAAAATTACCCGGGTCAGTTGGCAGGGGGATACCCAGGCACTAAGCCTGACGCCGTCGCAAAACAGTAATGACCCGCACGGCTGGAGCCTGATTGTGCCGCAATGGGACGACTCACCCGATGCCGCCAACCGCTACCGCCTGTCGGTGACGCTGGAAGACGATAAACAACAGTTGGTGACCTCTAACTGGATCCAGCTGCAGGTGACGCCGCCGCTGACGGCCTCTTCTGAAGCTGACCAAGGACTGCCACCGGCGAAAATACTGCAACCACCGACCATTCCGGCAGAAACCGGACCGTTAAACGGCAGTGATTAACCGTTTTTTCCCTGCAGCACCCAGACGGCGGCCTCAACGCGGGATTTCAGCTTCATTTTTTTCAACAGGTGTTTGACGTGCACCTTGACGGTGCTTTCGGTGATGGTCAGCTTGCGGGCGATCATCTTGTTCGGCAGACCCTGGGCGATCAGCTTGAGAATGTCGCGCTCACGTGGCGTCAACTGCTGGATATCGCGTTCGGCGCTGGGGCGGTTCTCACGCAGGCTGGCCGCCAGGATCGGCGTCAATGCCTCGCTTAACACCATCTGCCCCGCTGCGGCCTGATGCAGCGCCTTCAGCAGTTCCTCTGGTTCCATATCCTTCAGCAGATAACCGTCAGCACCGCGTTTTAGCGCGCTGACTACGTCATCTTCGTGATTCGACACGCTAAACACCACGATGCGCCCAGAGAGAGCGGTCATACGCAGGCGATCCAGCGTCTCCAGGCCATTGATCCCCGGCATGTTCAGATCAAGCAGGATCAGATCCGGATCATGCTCTTCGGCCAGCGTGACACCCTGTTCACCGCTGCCGGCTTCAGCGATCACCTGCAGGCGTGGGTCCATGGCGATGAGCTGTTTTACGCCATTGCGCAGCATCGGGTGGTCATCAATAAGTAAAATAGTGGCGGCAGTTTCGGTGGTCATGGTTTCTCCCATTAGTCGATGGCGTGGTTGTCCGGTTTAAAGATCACCCGGATCTCAGTGCCGCCGCCGCTGCGGGGTAAAATCTCGCAGTGGCCGTGCAGGCTTTTGGCGCGATCGCGCATGATGATCAGGCCGTAGTGGTCAGGGCGATCGGTCTCTTCCGGCAATCCGCAGCCGTTATCGCAGACGCTCAGGGTGACCTCGCCTCGTTGATTGACTACCTGAATGCTCACCTGGCTGGCCTGGGCATGTTTGTTGATGTTGCTTAACGCCTCGCGGGCAATCTGCAACAGGTGGATGGCCTGATAAGCGGGCACCGTACGCGGCGTTAACTGATAGTCGAGGTGGATGGCGATGCCGAGCCGTTGGTTAAACTCCTGCACCGTCGACTGCAAGGCGGCCAGCAGTCCCGGCTCCGTCAGCCGCAGACGGAAGGTGGTCAAGAGTTCACGCAGCTGGCGGTAGGCGATGTTTAACTCTTCGCGCATCTGTTGTACCAGCGCCAGGTTGGCGGGTGAAAGCTCAGCCCCCTGCATTTGCAGGCAACTGGTTTGCATCTTCAGGCACGACAATGACTGGGCGATGGAGTCATGCAGTTCACGCGCTATCGCTGCGCGCTCTTCCATCAGCATCAACTGCTGTTGATGATCCACCTGGCGTTCAATTGCCAGCACGCTGGTCAACTGTTCGACCAGGGTACTCATCAATTGTCGATGCTCGTCATTCAGCGGGCGCTGCGGTGCATGTTGCGCGACAATCACCCCGTAATCGCCCAGCTTGTCACTCAGACTCCAGCTCAGCGAAGGGTGATCGGCTTGCTGCTGATCGTCATCGCTCAGGCAGGCGCTGCACACCGGGTTATTGCAATATTCCGGCCGCAGCGGCTGGTTGCCGCACAGCTGGACAAATTGCTCCTGACTGTTGTTTTCGTACAGCCGTACCTGGATGGCGCGCAGTGGCGTCAGGGTTTGCAACTGATTGAGGATCGGTGTCAGGCGGCTGCACAAGGGCTCATTGGCATGCAACTGGCGACTGGAACGATATAAAAAGCTCAGCACCTGATTCTTTTGCTGCAGATCGGCGGTTTTTTCTGCCACCCGTTGCTCCAGCCCGTTGTACATAGTGGCCAGTTCGTCGGACATGGTGTTTAACGCACCGCCGAGTGAGGCCATTTCATCCTGATGGCCACGCTGGGCAAAACGGCGGCTGAAATCGCCGCGACCCGCTGACAGCGCCATCGCCACCAATTGACGCCACGGATGCAGCAGACGACGGCGCAGGTAACAGATAGTCCCCACCAGCAGCAGCAGCGTCAGCGCGATAAACACCGCCTGCACCAGCGTCACCGTCAGCAGCCGACGTTCGGTATGGTGGTCGATATCCGAGACCAGCGTATCGAGCAGGGAAACAAAATGTACCACCTGCGGGGTGGCGTCCGCCGGTTGCTGTGCCGCCCGCAACCTTGGCAGCAGGGTTTCTTGCCAGTAATTATTCAGCGCCTGAAACTGTTCGCTCAGTTGTTCTTGCGTCACTGAACGCTGCAGATCGGGGCTGTTGGCATCCTGATCCAGCTCGCGGATCAGCGCTTCGCTGTGTGCATTCAATGGCACCTGAGCCAGCAGGCGATAACTTTGCATTCGCAGCGAACCGGCTTTGTTGATGGCATGTGCATTGCCCTGAATGCTTTGCGACATCCAGGCGGAAATACTCATACCGGCCACGCCCAGTACCCCCAGCAGCAACATCAGGACGGCCACCTGGTTCACGATGGAAAGCGGTGCTAACAGGCGTTTCATAGGTTTCGGATCCCCGACGGCAGAGCAAGATACGGCTGGTAACCAGAGGACAAGCGCAGGTGGTATCAGCGGGTGTGGTAACGATTCAGCGTTATTTTTCATCATACCCGGCGATAACCCCATACCTCTAACGAAGTACCCACTAGTTTCCCGTCTGCCTTGCCTGCTGCTGACAGCGGCGTTGAGTAATAGCCAATAGGTTGATTTCCATGATTTTAAATCTATGCGGAGAGTTACTCATAAAGGGATGGCGGGGCTTTTCGGGCCGTTGGCTACCTGCATCCGGGTTGATTTACATCAACTTTGCCGCAGGGGTGGCCGCCTAGGGTGAGCGAAGTTATCATCCTGTGTCTGAGGTTTTTATGTCGCAATCTGCAACGTCATTATCAAAACAAACAGGCGCGGTTATTCAGGACTGGCAACCTGAGGATGCCGCATTCTGGCAACAACGCGGCCAACGCATTGCCAACCGCAACCTGTGGATCTCCATTCCCTGCCTGCTATTGGCTTTCTGCGTCTGGATGCTGTTTAGCGCGGTCGCGGTCAATTTGAATAAGGTTGGCTTTAATTTCACCACCGATCAGCTGTTTATGCTCACCGCATTACCTTCCGTTTCAGGCGCTATCCTGCGTGTGCCTTATTCCTTTGTGATCCCGATGTTCGGCGGCCGTCGCTGGACGGCGATCAGCACCTGCCTGCTGCTGGTACCCTGCCTGTGGTTGGGGTTTGCGGTGCAGGACGCCAGCACGCCCTATAGCGTGTTTGTGATTATCTCTTTGCTGTGTGGTTTTGCCGGGGCCAACTTTGCCTCCAGCATGGCCAATATCAGCTTCTTCTTCCCAAAGGCCAGACAGGGCGGTGCGCTGGGCCTGAATGGTGGCCTGGGCAACCTGGGCGTTAGCGTGATGCAATTGGTGGCCCCACTGGCTATCTCTGTTGCCATCTTTGGCGCCTTTGGGGGGACCGGTCAGGTACAGGCTGACGGCAGTTCACTGTGGCTGGAGAACGCCGCCTGGATTTGGGTACCCTTCCTGCTGGTCGGTACGCTGGCGGCCTGGTTCGGTATGAACGATCTGGCGGCTTCTAAAGCGTCGCTGCGTCAGCAACTGCCGGTATTGAAACGCGGTCACCTTTGGGTGTTGAGCCTGCTGTACCTCGCCACCTTTGGTTCCTTTATCGGTTTTTCCGCCGGTTTTGCCATGTTGTCCAAAACCCAGTTCCCGGACGTGGTGATTTTGCATTATGCCTTCTTTGGTCCATTCCTCGGTGCTCTGGCACGGCCGGTGGGCGGGGCGCTGTCCGATCGCTTCGGTGGCATTCGCGTCACGCTGATTAACTTTGTGCTGATGGCCGTGTTTGCTGCCTTGCTGTTCCTGACTTTACCGGGGGCAGGGCATACGGGCTCGTTTATCGCATTTTATAGCGTCTTTATGCTGCTGTTCCTCACGGCTGGATTGGGCAGTGGCTCTACCTTTCAGATGATTGCCGTGATCTTCCGTAAAATTACCGTAGATCGGGTTAAGGCCAGCGGCGGCAGTGACGAAAGCGCTCAACGCGAAGCGGTTACCGATTCCGCGGCAGCCCTGGGGTTCATCTCGGCGATTGGGGCCGCCGGCGGATTCTTTATTCCGAAAGCCTTCGGCACTTCCCTGGCGTTGACCGGCTCACCGGCGGGGGCGATGAAAATCTTCCTGGTGTTCTACGTGGTCTGTGTGCTGGTCACCTGGGTCGTCTACGGCCGTAAAAAATAGTTCACATGTCCCCAGTTCCTCCCCGGCAGGGGAGGAGCTATTTCCCTGCTTTACCCTGTGAAGTTTTACTCCCTCAGTGAAATCCCTGTCGCTTTAGGTAATATTCTTATTACCGCTCGCCATTTTTCCCTTTGTTTATAAGCGTCTCTCTCAAACTGTGATTTCCCGCTTTCGCCAGGCGAATTATTCCTGTTGGTTATTTTTCATTTTTCAGTCGAATTTTTTACGAAAATAAAGCACTGTGTATGACGCGCTGCCTGGTAATAAATTTTGGTTTTTCCGTTTTTCGAGAATTATCCCATCAAGTTAACAAGGGGCCTTTGTATTTGGTGCTATATTTTAACCTGGTGTTCTGCGAAGGATTAAATCAGATAACTCTCATTCTGTTTTGACAGGCTTTTTGTAGGCTATCTGGCAATCGGATTAGGTGGAAAAACAGGTGATATCCTTCACTGGCAGGATGAAATTTCACAATTTCACTTAACTAACAAATTTATAACATTTTTGTGTTTTTCATTTAAAAACAGATTGTTATATGTATTTTATTGCCGGTAAACATGATAAGAAACCATGTTTCCAACAGGGAAATAAAGACATTCAAAGAATCATAATCTCCATTTAAGGAGGTATGTAAAAAATGAAATCAGTAAATTTTTATAAAAATAAATATCTGATGAATGCAACCTGTTGAGTTTACATTTAATTTCTTGAACATTTTTTCATATTTCTATACAAAGTGTGCAGGACAGGCACGCTAAGGAAATTAAAAGTGAATCTTGATAAAAGAATAAAGATTAGGAATCTAGATGTTCTGACACCGTCCAGGGAAAAATTTCGCCTACGTTGGAAGGAGTATCAGATACTTTCCCTTCTTGTCGCCAGATCCCCAGAACTGGTTAGCCGTACGGAAATTATAGAAAACATTTGGAAAGGAACTTACTGTTCAGATTCAACGATAAATCAAACAATTAAATCTATTCGTCAAAAAATAGGTGATGCGGAGCATACACTTATCAGAACCATTCCTCGCCTGGGTTATAAGGTGGAAAATAAGGCTGTTTTTCACTTTATTTCTGAAGAGGATGAATACGTCGCCGATGAATTATGGAATATCGAAAGTGATGCCAATAAAGATATTCAAGCGGAACTTTCTGAAAGTGACAATAAAGATGATGAAATTCTTACTGAAGAAATAGAACAGCCGGAGGAGGTTATTGCTCCGGTTTCTTCGTCTGTCACGCCAGCGCCGATAAAAAATACGACAATAAGAAACAAGGTTCCGGTTTCAGCCGGTCTTTTCTCAGTTCCGGCCATCAGAGTAGTGAAATACCTGTCGGTATTTGTGTCATTGCTGGTTATTTCACATTTCTCATACGTACTGGGGAACCAAACTCGCCCGCCAATTATCAATGATATTCAAAACAATACCCGCGTGGTACTCACTCTGACGCTGAACAATCCTTTGGCCAAGGGGCCGCAAAGCTTGCTTTGCCTGTATCAGGGTGAAAACCTGGAGCAGGCGACCATTGAGTGCGTTGACCCCAAGCAGGGGAAGTTTAAACAGCCGGTGAAATACGATACTTCGGACGCACAGGGAGTGGGTAAGATTAATCTTATATTGCCGGGTAAAACCATGGAATATCAAGTTGCTTACGATGTTAAAAATTAGCATCAGATGATATTTCACCTTTATCGATAATTTTACATTCGGCTAATATTTTTATTTCATTATTTGTTATTTGAAAGCCCGGTCTGTTTTGTCCAGTCTGGTTTCCATGTTCTAACGCCAATTAGCGTCCTGCCTCATGGTGCGGTAGGGAATAATGGGAAACCGGATTGAGTGACAAATTATGGATAAGCGTAAAGTAGCTATCATCGGGGGTTCCGGCTTTATCGGGACGCGTTTGGTTAAACGACTGAGTGCGCGTGACGACCTGGTGTTGATCATCGTGGATAAAAAGCCGAGTGAACATTTTCCTGAACTCTATCAGTTTGGCGATGTAACCCAGCCAGAAACCCTGCGGCAGGCGCTGGCAGGTTGTGACGCCGTGATTAACCTTGCGGCCGAGCATCAGGATAACGTCGATCCTATCTCTCTGTATTATCAGGTTAACGTTGATGGTGCGCGCAATGTTTGCATGACGGCCTCGGCGCTGAATATCAAACAAATCATCTTTACCTCCTCGGTGGCGGTTTACGGCTTCGTGACTCAGGAAACCGGCGAGGAAGGGCTTTTCGAACCCTTTAACCATTACGGCAAATCCAAGCTGGAGGCAGAGTATGTTTACGAAGCCTGGCGCAAAGCGGATGGCAGCAACAAATTAACCATCATCCGCCCAACGGTGGTGTTTGGTGAAAATAATCGCGGCAACGTCTATAACCTGTTCCGACAAATCGCCAGCGGCCGTTTTGTAATGATCGGCAGTGGCAATAATATGAAGTCCATGGCTTATGTGGAAAATATTGCCGCCAGACTGGAGCATGCGTTGGACCAGCAGGCAACCTATCAGGTCAGTAATTATGTTGATAAACCTGACTTCACCATGAATCAACTGGTCGACGTTATTTCTTCTTCATTAGGAAAAAGTAATAAGACTATTCGCATTCCCTATTTATTTGGTCTCTGCGGCGCAACGGCCTTGGATGTGGTGAGCAAAATAAGTCACCGTAAATTTCCAATTAGCCGAGTGCGGGTGCAAAAATTCTGCGCCAGAACGCAATTTAAAAGCAATGTGCAAAATGATTTCGTGGCGCCGGTCGATCTTAATTTGGCGATCGAAAAAACGATTAAGCACGAGTTTTCCTAGAGATACCTTTATTCAACGCTAAGGGTTTTTATTCTTTTCTGCTGACAAGCGGATAAATCTGTATTTCACAGGATTAACTCATGCTGACTTATATCCTGGCAATATCAATTTTATTTTTGTTAATAGCGCATTGGGAGCTGTAACTCAAGGGCGGTAGCGTGCTTATTCGCTGGAGGAACCATGTTATATCAACTGAGTGTGATATTTATTTTGGCGCTGATGCTGGTAGTTATTGCCCGCCGCGCTGCACTGGCGGTGGGGTTAGTGGATAAACCCAATGCCCGTAAGCGCCATCAGGGGCATGTACCGCTGGTCGGTGGCATTGCTATCTACCTGATCATGACGCTGGTGACTTTCTGGCAACCGGACTGGTTGCCGCACAGCACCACCTATCTGTTGTGCGTCACCGCATTGGTGATGCTGGGGGTGCTTGATGACCGTTTTGATCTGCCTGTGGCGCCGCGCGTCATTGTGCAGGGAGGGATCGCGCTGGCGATGATGCTGGCGGCAGGGATGCAACTCTCTTCATTGGGGTTCCTGTGGGGCCATCAGGAGTTGTTGCTGGGTTATGCGGCCTTGCTGATCACGCCGTTGGCGGTCTGGGGGGCGATCAACGCTTATAACATGGTTGACGGTATCGACGGTCAGCTTGGCGCGCTGTCCTGTGTCACCTTTATGGCGTTGGCCATTTTGTTCGGGCTGGCCGGGCATGAGGCTCAGGCCTTGTGGTGCCTGAGCCTGATAGCGGCCCTGGCGGCCTACCTGCTGTTCAACCTCAGCGTATTCGGTGCGCGTAACAAGATTTTCATGGGCGATGCCGGCAGCATGGTGATTGGTTTCAGCGTGCTGTGGTTGCTGATTGTCGCCACCCAGGGTGAGGACGCGGTAATACGACCGGTGACCGCACTGTGGTTAATCGCCATCCCGCTGATGGACATGGTGACCGTGATGGTACGCCGTTTGATGCGTCGCCAGAGCCCGTTCAAGGCCGGACGCGATCACCTGCATCATATTCTGATGCGCCGTGGCCTCAATGCGCGTCAGGCGCTGGGGATGAGCTGCATGTTGGCGGTCACTCTGGCCTGTGTCGGCATCTGTAGTGAAGTGCTGCAGACACCGGATCACCTGATGCTGCTGGCCTTTATATTTTGTTTCTTCGGTTATTTTGCCCTGTTGCACGAACCGCGCCAGGCAAGAATCTTTACTGATAATCCTACCGCCGATCGTTAATCCCCAACGGGCTGCAAAGGCGGCCCGTTTTCTCACGGTACCGTTATGAACCTTCATTTGCCTCATTGGATGCCACTGGTGCTGTCCAGCGTTTTGCTCAGCGGTTGCACTGCTTTTCCGGGTTCGCACCTGCCGACCCATGGCAAAGACGTCGTGACTCAGCAGGACGAAGACTTCGATTTGAACAAGCAGGTCCAGGTGTATCGCGTTACGCCGCTGCTACTGCAAAAAATGCGCCGGGTAGAGCCGGTGGCGCGGCCAAATCTGGCGCTGGATCAGCGTCTGCAAAGCTATCAGTACCGTATTGGTATCGGCGATGTGCTTAACGTTACCGTCTGGGATCATCCGGAATTGACCACCCCGGCGGGGCAGTATCGCAGCGCCAGCGACACCGGCAACTGGGTGCATGCCGACGGCACGATCTTCTATCCCTACATCGGCCGGGTGAAGGTGGTGGGGAAAACCGTCAGCGAAGTGCGCAATCAGATCGCCGGGCGCTTGGCGACCTATGTGGAAAGTCCACAGGTCGACGTCAGCATTGCCGCCTTTCGCTCGCAGAAAGTTTATGTGACCGGCGAAGTGAAAACCTCCGGGCAGCAGGCGGTGACCAACGTGCCGCTGACCATTCTTGATGCAATCAACGCAGCCGGTGGGCTGACCGATAACGCCGACTGGCGCAACGTGGTGCTGACGCATCAGGGCAAAGAGCAGCCGATTTCTTTGCAGGCGCTGATGCAACGCGGCGATATCAGCCAGAACCATCTGCTGGAGCCGGGCGACATCCTGTATGTGCCGCGCAACGACGAACTGAAAATCTTTGTGATGGGTGAGGTCGGCAAGCAGTCGACGCTGAAAATGGACCGCAGCGGTATGACGCTAACCGAGGCGCTGGGCAGTTCCGAAGGGATCAGCCAAACGGTGGCCGACGCCACCGGCGTGTTCGTGATCCGCCCGAATGGCGGCAAACAGCCACAGCGGCTGGCGTCGCTGTACCAGTTTGACCTGTCTGATGCCTCCGCGCTGGCGATGGGCACCGAATTCCAGTTGGAACCTTACGACGTGGTGTACGTCACTGCGGCGCCGATCGCACGCTGGAACCGTTTGATCAGCCAGTTGGCACCAACCATTTCCAGCTTTAACGACCTTAGCGAGGCCACGTTGCGGGTCCGTAACTGGTAAACCCGTGACGGTGACTTAAGGAATACTGATGATGAAGAACAATGCATTGCCAATTGTGATGGCTGAACAGGACGACAAACTGGAGTGGGAGCGCCTGATTGGCCCGCTGTGGGATAACCGCTGGCGCATTCTGCTGGTCACCGGCGTCGCCGGTATTCTGGGCTGCGCTTATGCACTGATGGCGACGCCAATCTATCAGGCCACTGCCCTGGTGCAGGTGGAAAAGCAGCTCTCGGGTGATTCACTGCTGCGTGAAACGCTGGACAGCTCGATTGGTGGATCTATCGGGCAAAACTCGGCGACTCAGGACGAGGTTTCTCTGGCGAAATCGCGCTACGTGATTGGCAAAACCGTCGACGATCTTGGTCTGACTGTGCGTATCAGCCCGGACTACTTCCCGCTGTTTGGCAAGGGCATCGCCCGCCTGAGCGGTGAAACGCCGCCGGTGCTGAACATCTCCGGGATGAAGGTGCCGGCGGTCATGCAGGGCCAGGAAGTGACTCTGACCGCAGAGGATCAACAGCGTTACAGCCTGAGCCATGACGGCAAAAAATTGTTCGGCGGCAGCGTTGGGCAAGCCCTGCAGCAGGGCGGTTGGGCCATCAATGTGACCGCGCTGGAAGCCTTGCCGGGTACTACCTTCACCCTGGTTAACGTGCCGCGCCAGAAAGCGGTGGATGACCTGCGCAACATGCTTGACGTCGCCCCCGGCGGCAAGGAAAGCGGCATCATGACCTTCAGCCTGGCGGGGGAGGATCCGCAGCGCGCGGAGGCGGTGCTAAAAAGCATCACCGACAACTACCTGCAACAGAACGTGGATCGTAAAACCGAGGAGGCCCAGCGCATGCTGGCCTTCCTGCACGAGCAGTTGCCGCGGACTCAAAGCTCGCTGAACAACGCCGAAAATCAGCTTAATCAGTTCCGTCAGCAAAACGACTCGGTGGATTTGTCGCTTGAGGCCAAATCGGTGCTGGATACCCAGGTGCAACTGGAAGGCCAGTTGAATGAGCTGACCTTCAAAGAGGCGGAAATCTCCAAGCTGTATACCCGCGTGCATCCGGCCTATCGGGCGCTGTTGGAAAAACGCGCCACGCTGGAAGCGGAAAAAGCCCGCCTTGGCAAGCAGGTACAAAGCCTGCCGAAAACTCAGCAGGAAATTCTGCGCTTAACCCGCGACGTGCAGGTGGACCAGCAAGTCTATATGCAACTGATGAACAAACAGCAGGAGTTGAGCATCAGCAAGGCCGGCACGGTGGGCAACATCCGCATTATCGATGAGGCGGAAACCGGTCTGCGCCCGGTGCAACCGCAAAAAGCGATGATCGTTTTCTTTGCTCTGCTGATGGGAGGCGTGCTGTCAGCCTCGGTGGTGGTGTTGCGCGCCGCGCTTCATCGCGGCATCGGTGACACCGATACGCTGGAAAAACGCGGCATCAGCGTGTATGCCACGGTGCCGTTGTCGCCATGGCAGCAAAAGCGTAATCGCACTCAGCAGCAGTTGTTGACCAAAAGCAGCAGCGGCAAGCTGCCAATCCTGGCGCAAGAGCAACCGGAGGACTTGTCGGTTGAGGCGATCCGCAGCCTGCGCACCAGCCTGCATTTCGCCATGATGGAGGCCAAAAACAATATTCTGATGGTTTCCGGCGCCAGCCCTGCCAGTGGAAAAAGCTTTACCAGCACCAACCTGGCGGTGGTGATTGCTCAGGCAGGGCAGCGGGTGTTGTTGATCGACGCCGACATGCGTAAAGGCTTCTTGCACCGCTGGTTGAACAACAGTGCCAAGGACGGGCTGTCAGACATGCTGTCCGGACTGATCGCGCCAGACCAGGCGGTGAAGAAAACCGATATCACCAATCTGGACTTTGTGCCGCGCGGCCAGGTGCCACCGAACCCGTCTGAACTGCTGATGCATCAGCGCTTTGCCGACTTCCTGCGCTGGGCAGGGCAAAACTACGATCTGGTGCTGATCGATACGCCGCCGGTACTGGCGGTAACCGACGCCGCGATTGTGGGTCATCATGCCGGTACGGCGCTGATGGTGGTGCGTTTTGAGGTCAACACCGTCAGACAGATTGAGACCAGTATCCGTCGCTTCGAGCAGAACGGCGTGACGATTAAAGGGGTGATCCTCAACGGCATGGTGAAGAAAACCGCCACCGATGCCGGTTACTATGCCTTTGCTTACCCCAGCCACCAGGAAAAGGTTCAGTAACCGCATGAAAGCGATGCTGATGAACTCCCTGTGGTTGATGTTGGAACGGATATCGCTGAGCCTGTCAGGCATTTTTGTTTCGGTATACGTGGCGCGCTACCTGGGGCCGGCGCAATACGGGCTGATTAACTACCTGCTGTCGGTGATTGCCATCGCCGTACCGCTGGTACAACTGGGGGCCGACGCGGTGTTGTTTAACCGTGTCGCCCGCCGACGGCACAGCGGCATCCGGCTGATGCTGGCCTCGATGCGTCTGCGGCGGCAACTGTTTGGGTTGATCGCCATACCGCTGATGGCCTGGGCGCTGCTGACGCAGGATCGTACCAGCCAGATCATGATGGCGTTGATGCTGATCAGCGCTTATTTCTCGGTGCAGGACGTTTATAAAATCTATTACGACGCCCTGCTGAAATCGAAGTTGAACACGCTGATCAACAATTTGGCGCTGTTACTGTCGATCGTTGTGCGGCTGGCGCTGGTGCACGCCAAACTGCCGCTGGAGTGGTTTGCCGTGCCTTATGTGCTGAGCAGCCTGATCCCCTATGCGGTGCGCTGGGTGCTGTTTCGCCGTGAACAAGGTGGCATGCAGCCGATCGGTCGGCGTCATCAACGGCGTTACGGACGTTACCTGCTGAAAGTGGGGTTGCCGCTGGCGGTTTCGGGCCTGTCGATAGTCATCTACACCCGTATCGATCAAATAATGATCGGTAACTATCTGGGGGAGCATAGCGTCGGGTTGTACAGCGCCGCCATCACCCTGAGCCAGGGATGGATCTTCGTGCCGATTGCGCTGATCACCTCGATGATGCCAGGGGTGGCGAATGCCCGCACGTTGGTCGAACAGGAAGGGCGCATCCGGCTGTTGTATCTGGTGGTGCTGCTGCTTTCGATGCCGGTGATTTTGCTGCTTTCGCTGCTTCCCGGGCCAATAGTGGCGTTGATGTTTGGCGACAGCTACCGTGAAACCGCGACTATCCTGGCGTTGTGTTCGGTGACTTCGTTGTTCTCGGTGATGGGCACCGTGTCCTATCGGGCGATTGTGCTGTTTGGCGGTTACCGGTTTATCGCGATAAAAATGCCGCTGGCCGCCTTGGCCAATGTGTTGATGAATCTGGTGTTGATCCCACGTTACGGCATTGCGGGCGCGGCGGTTGCAACGCTGATCACCGAGTTTATTTCATTTTTTGTACTTAATGGTTTTTTCAGAAGAGGACAAATTACCCGGCTGCAGGTCACCTGCTACCGTTGTTTACCTCAACTCATAGGGAAGGTGCGAGAACTTTATGCTAAATAATCTGGTGGAGGGGTTTTACCGTAATATACCCGATGCACTATATCATCAGTTAAAGTACGCATTATTTTTTCGCAAGATGCCGCACCTGGCCAAACCGGTGGGGTATAGCGAAAAACTGATGCGTAGAAAAGTCTATCCTCTGGCGATGTACACGCAATTATCTGATAAGTATCAGGTGCGGGAGTATATTAAAAAACTGTGGGGAGAAGAGTACCTGATTGAGCTTTACGCACAGGGAAAAGAACTGACTGAGGAAATGTATGAGGCATTGCCTGATGCATTCGTTATTAAAGCCAACCACGGAAGTGGCTATAACAAATTGGTATTTGATAAAAGTCAGACCAGTTTTGATGAGTTAAGAGTCCTGACCAACAGTTGGCTGCGACAGAATTTTTATCAGGTTTACCGTGAACGCCATTATAAGGATATTCCACCCTGTGTGATGGTGGAAAAAATGTTGCTGGAAGACGGCAAAACGCCGAATGACATCAAGGTCCACTGCTTTAACCGCGGCGGTGAAGTGCGGTTTTTCATCCAGATTGATTATCAGCGTTTTATTGATCACCGGCGCGACTTTTTTGACGCCGACTGGAACCGCACTGAAATCCGCCTGGGCGTGCCCAACAGCGAAGTGCCGATGGATAAACCCTGCCGGCTGGAACAGATGCTGGCACTGGCACACCAGGTCGCCGAGCAATTCTCTTATGTACGTGTCGATTTTTATCAGGTGCAGCAACGTATCTATTTTGGCGAGCTGACATTCACCCCGGGGGCCGGTCTGCAAAGGCTGACGCCAGAAACCATTGAACAGGAGTGGGGAGGTTATTTCCAGGAGTAGTTGAATAACCGGTAGGCTGCGCGGATTTTATCCGCGTCAGGACGGGGGGTAATAACCGGACAAGGAAATTCTGGGATAACAAACTATTCCGTTGGCAATAATGCTGTTTTGCCAAATGATAATATATTGTTGAGGTAATAAATGGACTTATCGATTGTCATGCCCGTTTTTAATAACTCAGCCAGTTTGGCCGCCACACTAGTCCGGATGACCAGTGCCTGCTCGGGGTTCGATTATGAAATTATCGTGGTTGATAATGCTTCCGATAAATCAGAACTGGATAATATGCGTGGCTTATTGGCCGCCAACCGCCGGGCACGATTACATGAAAATAAAGTTCGCAGTAATACGGCGGTTTCCTGTAATACCGGTTTTCGTCTGGCGCGTGCGGAAGTGGTTTTCTTTCTTGAACCGGAAGACTCCTTTAGTACCAACTATATTATCCGCCGCCTGGAACGCCATCAGGACACCCGGCTGGACATTATTTTTGGTAATTACGCCACGGTGAGTGACAAAAATATTCGCAGCTATCGATTCGATTACAAGGAGGGGGCGGCAGGGGCGGATTTTTTATTTCTCGACATGGGGGATATTCGCACCTCCACCATCAGCCTGCGTAAAAAAGATGACCGACGGTTCTTATTCCCGGAGTTCCTCTACAAGTACCAGGACTGGGGATTTTTGGTCAATGCCACCAATCTGGGGGCCAAAGTGGCCTTCGACCAAGGGCTTGGGGTGTTCATCCGCTGCGGCGATGCCGATACGGATCGTTGCCGGATGAACCTCGACGACAGCGAACAGTTTATTGATGCCTACCTGCACGCCAGTGGCCGTTATATCAGCGGGTTTGCCTGCAAACACCTGCTGGCCTCGCTGTATAGCGAGAACCTGCAGGCTTTCAACTATTACTCATCGCGTACGGAACGCCAGGCTCTGAGCAGCAAGTTCAGGGCGATCAAACTGTACGGCGACTGCCTGGCCAGGCTAGGGCTGTTTCCGTTGGGGGGACGTCTGTTACGCAGCGCCCGCGAGGGATTTCGGAGATGACATGCAGCAACGAAAAGTAGCGATTGTGATTGAGAACATCGCCGAAAAAGGCGGTACCGAGCGGGTCGCCAGCAGCCTGGCCAATGCGCTGGCTACTCGTTTGGGGCATCAGGTGGATCTGGTGTCGATCAGCGGTGAGCGGGCCTTTTACCCGCTGGACTCTGCGGTGAACTTGCGCTTTATGCCCGGCAGGACGCTGCTGTGGCCCTGGCGGTTGGCGTGGTTTCTGCGGCGTGGCCGTTATGACGTCATAGTCACCGTTTCGATGGGAAAACTCTCGTCGCTGATGGTGCCCTACCTGCGTTTACTCTGCCCGCACAGCCGCCTGCTGCTGAGTGAACACGTCAGCTTCCATCAATATGCCTGGCCGATGAAGTGGCTGAAGGTGCTGGTTTATCGGTTGGGCGACCGCACGGTACTGCTGACGAAAAAAGATCTGGCCACCATCAGCCGCTGGGTGCCGGAACGCAAATGTCAGGTGATCGAAAACGTTTCCCCTTTCCCGGTGCAATCGCCGCAGCCGAAGCTGCAACAGCCGGTGGCGCTGGCGGTCGGTCGGCTGTGCCATCAGAAAGGTTTTGATCGCCTGATTGCCGCCTGGCAACGGGTGGCACGGCAAACGGTGGGGTGGCAACTGCATATCGTCGGTGATGGCCCGGATCGGGCAGCGTTACAGCAGCAGATTGACGCCGCCGGGTTGGCTCAGCAGGTGAAATTGCTGCCGGCGACCGCGGACATTGCCAGCCACTATCGACAGGCGGCAATGCTGTTGATGACCTCGCGTTACGAAGGGCTGCCGATGGTGTTGATTGAAGCCATGAGCTTTGGCCTGCCGCTGGTGGCGTTTGACTGCCTGACCGGGCCAGCCGAGCTGATCGATGACGCGAGGAATGGCTATCTGGTGGCGGAGGGCGATATCGAGGCCTTCAGCCAACGCACGCTGGCGCTGATCGACGATGGCGAATTGCGGCAGCGCTTTTCTATGCACTCGCTGGAGCGGGCGCAGCAGTTCATCCCTGAGCGGATTTATCCCCAATGGCAACAGCTTATCGCTGGAGGTTAAGATGGAAAAAGTTTCAGTTATCATGCCGGCCTACAACGCCGCAGGCTTTATCAAACAGTCGATCCTCGGGGTGCTGAACCAGACCTATCAGGATTATCACCTGTATGTGATCGACGATGCCTCCACCGATCAGACCGCCGAGGTGGTGAAACCCTTTATTCACGATCGTCTGACCTACATCCGTAACAGCACCAACCAGGGCGTGGCCGAAACCCGCAATATCGCGATTGAAGCGGCGCGCGGCGATTATATTGCCTTCTGCGACAGCGATGATGTCTGGCACCCCAACAAGCTGGCGCGTCAGGTTGGCATCCTGAAAACCGACCGCTATGACGTGGTGTGCTCACACTATTACACCTTCGAAGATGACCCGGCGCGGGTGAAAAACTACCGGGGTTCCGGGGAGATCATCGCCTACCGGGACATGCTGAAAAGCAACTGGATCGGCAATCTGACCGGGATGTACAACCAGCGTCAGGTCGGCAAGGTGTACCAAAGTAAGGTCGGCCACGAGGACTACGTGATGTGGCTGTCGGTGCTGGAAAAAGCGCGTAACCATCTGGCGTATTGCATACCCGAGCCACTGGCCTTTTACCGTCTTTCTGCACAGTCGCTATCCGGCAATAAAATTCAGGCGGCCGACTGGCAATGGCAGATTTATCGCCGTCATCTGGGGCTTTCCTACCAGAAGTCCTGCTATCTGTTTTTCTCTTATCTGTACAACGCGGTGATGAAACGCCAATGAAACTCAACAAGCTAACCACCGCCTGCCTGTTGGCGGGGGCCGGGCTGGCCAATGCTGCCCCCTGCAGTAACAACCTGCTGCAGGATCCCGGCTTCGAGCAGGGGGGCGCGGGCTGGTCACTGGCCTCGGCACAGGTGGTGGCGGGCGGTCACGGCGGCCAGAGCAGCCTGTTTTATCAAAATCACAACCCCGCCAACTACCACAACATGCTGCAGACGCTGTCGGTCAAACCGGGTCAGCAGCTGGCCTTTGGCACCTGGGTGCGCGGTGAGAACCTGAAAGGCAAGGGGGAGAATCAGGGCGCCGGGGTATTTATCGAAAGCTATGACAGCCAGGGGCGTTTTTTGGCCGGCAGCTATCCGCAGGGCCTGCTGGGCACCAGCGGCTGGCAGCCGGTCACGGGGGATTTTCGGGTACCGCCACGGGCGGTGAAGGTGGTGCTGGGTGTTTATTTGCGCCAGGGTACCACCGGCAGCGCCTGGTTTGACGACGTCTATGCCTGTCAGCAGCCGGTGGCACCGGAGTTATACCAGATGCGCAGCGGCAACGGCGCGGCATCGAGCCTGATCGAAGTGGTGGATCCGCAGCAGGTGCAGGTGGACAGCACGCTGGTCGACGACAAAAACACTGCCGTGAAGCACGACAGCCGCCGTTACCGTATTAGTGGCAAACAGCAGGTGGAATTCCCGCTGCCTGCCGGTCTTGCCGCCGGGGAGTATCGGCTGCAGCAGCAGGTGACGGACGTGGCTTCCCAGCGCAGCCAGCGCAGTGAAATGCCGATCAGCGTCGGTCGTGAACAGCCCAAAGTGGCATTGGATGCGCAGGGTTATACCCTGAAACAGGGCAAGCGTTTCTTCCCGCTCGGCATTTATATGTACGGTGAGATGGTGACGGATGAGCATCTGGCGCGCATCCGCGATGCCGGTTTCAACACCTTGCTCAATTACAACTACGGTACCGGTCGCGATCCCGATAACTATTTCCGTAAAACCCAGCAGTATGGCCTGCAGGTGATTTTCTCGCTCAAAGACATGTACGCCGGTACCCGGTTCGCGCCGGAAAGCAAAATGAGCTATCCGCAACTGACCGCGAGCTATGTGGAAAGATTCAAACACCAGCCGAACCTGCTGGCCTGGTATATCAACGATGAACTGGGGCCGGAATACGTGCCGCAGATTGAGCAAAAGCATCTGCAGGTAAAACGCCTGGATCCGGATCACCTGACGTTCCAGGTGCTGGACAAGACCGGCACGCTCAACGCCTATTTCAACAGTTCTGACGTATTGGCCAGCGACCCTTACCCGGTCGGCAGAGACGCCGATCTGACGCGGACGCTGGAGTACAGCCGCATTACCAGCCAGGTCGCGCGGCAGGTCAAAGGGGCCTGGCTGGTGATGCAGATTATGGATCACGCCGCTTATGCACCGGGCCGAAAACCGCGCCAACCCACGGAGGCAGAGATGCGCAATCAGGCCTGGCTGGGGCTGATTGGCGGCGCTAAAGGCATCCTGTTTTATTCCTATACCGACCTGTTCTACAAGCGCCAACGCGGCGGCTTTAGCCAGCAGGAGTTTGATGCTATCTGGCGGGGGGTGGCCAGCGTGGCGCAGCAGATTGTCAGCTTTAACCCTTACCTGCTTTCCGGCGAAAGCACCCTGCTGCAGGGCAACAATACCGCCATTCCGGCCAGGCTGTTTATCAACGGCGGGCAGGGTCTGGTGCTGATTGCCAACCCTTACTATCGGCCAATGTCAGCGCGCTTTGACCTGCCGAGCGGCTGGCAGGCGCAGGGGCAACGGCAGATTGAGGCCCAATTGCCGTCGATGGGCAGCCGGGCGGTATGGGTGCAACTTCAAAAAGAAAACCAAGGATAACCGATCATGAATACCACTCTGAGCCTGATTATTCCGGTGTATAAGGTCGAGGCTTATATTGAGGCCTGCCTGTGCTCAGTGTTGCAACAGCTGCCGGACTGGGCGGAAGTGATCATCGTGGATGACGGCAGCCCGGATGACGCCATCGGCATTGCCGAAGAGGTGCTGTGTCGCTATCCGCAGCACAAACTGCAGGTCAGTATTCTGCGTCAGCAAAACCAGGGACTGAGCGAGGCGCGTAACAGTGGCATTGCCCATGCGCAAGGCCGTTATGTTGGTTTTCTCGACTCTGACGATGTGCTGCTGGAAGGGTATTTCAGCATTTTGGGGCGCCTGCTGGCAGATAACTCGCAGGCAGACATTGTGGCCTTCAACGCCCAGCGTTTCTCGGCGATCAACAACGGCAAGATCCAGCCGGACGGCACTATGGCTATCGTGCCCGGCAATGCCGCCCCCCAGCAGCATGATACTCATATGGCGCTGCTGGCAGACAGCTTCAACCGCAGTATGTGGTTCGCCTGGGCGCGTATTTACCGTAAAACGCTGTTCGATCAGGCGCGCTTCCCGGCGGGACGCAATTTCGAAGATATTCAGCTGATCCCGCAACTGTACCTGAAGGCGGAACGTATCGTAGTCTGCGACACGCCGCTGGTGGGCTACCGCGCCAACCCGAATGGCATCACGCGTGCGCCCAAACGACGCGATCTGGATGACCTGGATTATGCGCTCGACGGCGCCGACACGGGCCGCCGTGAGGGCGTGGGGCATGGGCTGTACTCCGTACTTTTTGTCACCACGCTGAAGGCGCGTTTGTTGGTGGGGCTGGACTTCTTCGGGCTGCGTGACGCGCTGCGCGAAACCCGCGAGCTGAAACGCCGCTACTCCGGCCTGCGAGCGGAAGAGCGCAAAATGCTGAGCCGCAAGAACCGACTGTTCTATCGCAGCCCGCTGGCTTACTACCTGATGGCCCGGCTGTATAACCTGCGCGGATAGCGGCGCCCATGTCAACCGGGGCGAATTTATTCGCCCCCTACAGGCAGAATCAAACTATGAGTATTACCGTCAGCGTCATCATACCTACCTTTGGCCGCAGTGAACTGTTGCCACGTGCCATCGACAGCGTACTGGCGCAAACCCATCGTCCGTTGGAAATTATCGTGGTGGATGACAATCCGCAGGGCGATGCACAACGCCTGGCGACCCGCGAACGCCTGGCCGGTTATATCGAGCAGGGGCAGATTATTTACTACCCACGTCGCCACAACGGCGGTGGCGCGCAGGCGCGTAACAGCGGGATCCTGCGCTCACGCGGCGAGTACATTACCTTTCTGGATGATGACGACTACTACCACCCGCAGAAAATCGCCCGCCAGTTGGCGTTTATGCAGCAGGGCAATTACGACGTCAGCCTGTGCGACATGGATATTCTCAAGAATGGGCAGATCAGCGCCGAGCATTATTACCGGGCGCGCTGCGCAGGGCTGGAAGACTTTATGCTGGCCGGTGTGGCATACACGCCGATGATCATGCTGCGGCGTAGCATGGCGATCGCAGTGCGCGGCTTCTTCAATACTCCGCGCTATCAGGATCATATCTTCCTGTACCGACTGTTGGCGGCCGGGGCGAACATCGGCACGCTGCATGAACGCCTGGCCGTGCACAACGATCATGATGGTGAACGTATCACCTCCAGCCCGAAAGGCATCCTGGGATACCGCAATAAAATGCAGTTTGAAAAGCGCTTGATGCCGCAGATATCGCCCCGGGCGCGCAACATCATGCGCCTGCGCCACACCTGCATTAACTCGCGCATCATTACCGACGGTAAGAACCCTCTGGTTGGGGTTTTGTATGGGCTGAAGGGCATTGTCTACGTCAATAGCGGCCTGATGGCAGGGGTGTATATGAAAAATATTATCCGCAATGTGTTTTTCCGTGGCGTGCCTTTCTGAATAAACATCACCCTCTCCTGTGGGAGAGGGCCGGGGTGAGGGGCTTTAGCCTCTGCTCTGTCTGTTTCCCCTCACCCTAACCCTCTCCCAAAGGAGAGGGGACAATATCGCCTTAACTGATGAGCAATACTCCCAACTGAGAGGGAATATTTAGCCAGAGGATGATTATGCGCTTTGAACGTTCTACGCTGATTGGCAGCGTGCTGCTGCTGACGGTACCGCTGTTTGCCTTACTGCACAGCATTGGCACGTTGCGGGCAGGAAAGAAAAACACGGTGGCCTATCTGCTGATTGCGCTGTGTTTTTTCTTCTTCTTTATCAAGATCCCGCCATTGGCCGATCTCTACCGCCACTTTGCCAACTATGATGCGATTAACTCGGCCACCAGCCTGGGTGATGTCATTCAGGGCAAGGTGGACGTGGTGCTGTACGCCAACTTTTATATTTTCAAAACCCTGGGTATCCCTTTTTACGTGATTCCGGGGCTGTACGTTGGCCTGTCGGTTTACTGTTATCTCGCCGCGCTCAATATTGTCATGCTGCATTCCGGCAAGGTGTTTTCAGCCAGGCAGTTTGTATTGCTGCATCTGGCGGTGTTGTTTCTGATCAACCCGTTTATCATTGGCATGGGGCTGCGTTTTGGCTTCTCGATGGCGGTGATGACGCTGGCGATGGTACTGTTTTGCCATAAACAGAATCGGCCGCTGGCCGCCGGCCTGATGTTATTCGCCATGCTGACCCACTTTTCCAGCATGCTGCTGGTCGGGGTGTTTCTGTGCAGCCGGGTAATGCGCCTGAACCGCTTGCTGACGGTGGTGTTTAGCGCCATTGCGTTGCTGACCGCCAAATTCGCGCTGCCGTTTATTCTTTCTCATATTACGATTTCCGGCATTAACAGCTACTCCGACGTCTATACCTCCGGCATGTATGCCAGCGATTACCTGACCTCCGGCAATGCCAATGGGATGATTAACTTCCTGATCGTCCTGTTCCCGGCGCTGTTTCTCGGGGTCTTCATGCTGGCGAATCCGATGCGTAACCAGGCGGGGGACATCAAAAACACCGCGGCCTGGCTGGTGGTGTTTGTGTTCCTGTGTTCCAGCTCGCTGCAGGCGGCCAGCCGCTATGCCAGCGTGGCGTCGGTATTTCTGCTGTTTTACTACGTGGCTCATCAGGGCTCGTTCATTCGCGGCAGGTTTAACTACTTCTTCTTGTGTTTCATGCTGATGGCCACCGGCTATAACCTGATCGAGAATATCTATGTCCCGCGTCGGCCGATCATGCTGGGGCAAATGTGGCAGTCATTTTATAAAACGCCGTTGCTGAACCTGTTCTACGGCGAACAGGAGTATGAGCAGTATCTGCGCGTGATTAATCGCGACAGTGGCGAGTGGATCGGCCATGAAATGGATGCAGGCTAACCCGCTTCTGCCTCCACTGACATCAACATAGCAACCAGGGATGCGGACGCCGATCCGCATCCTACCCCCAAATACCCCGACTCACTTCGCAGTACATCCCGCCGAATATCCAAATCATAATTTTTATTCTATTTTCAATTAATTAACGCCATTGCCTGTCCTGATACTTTAGGGGTAGGCACGCCGTTGCCGCCGTTATTCTCCCTCCGTTCTCTTGATCGCAATCAATTTGTCGCTGCAACCGCATTAGTAGGCTGGCGGCAGATTGAGCAATGCCGTTCCTTTAACGGTAAAAATATTAAAAGCTTCCAGGAGAACTCCGGATGAGCAAGTTTCTAGACCGATTCCGCTATTTTAAGCAGTTGGCGGAACCCTTTTCTGGCGAACATGGCCAGACGCTGAACACCAACCGCGACTGGGAAGACGGCTATCGCAGCCGCTGGCAGCACGACAAGATTGTGCGATCCACCCATGGGGTGAACTGCACCGGCTCCTGTAGCTGGAAGATCTATGTGAAAAACGGCCTGGTGACCTGGGAAACCCAGCAAACCGATTACCCGCGTACTCGTCCGGACTTGCCCAACCATGAACCTCGCGGTTGCCCGCGTGGCGCGAGCTACTCCTGGTATCTGTACAGCGCCAACCGACTGAAATACCCATTGATGCGCAAACGCCTGATCAAACTGTGGCGTGAGGCCAAGGCGCTGCACAGTGACCCGGTCGATGCCTGGGGTTCGATCGTCAGCGATGCGGAAAAATCCAAAAGCTACAAGGTCGCGCGCGGACGTGGCGGTTTTGTCCGCTCCAGCTGGCAGGAAGTGAACGAACTGATCGCCGCTTCCAACGTCTACACCGCCAAAACTTTCGGTCCGGATCGCATTATCGGCTTTTCACCGATCCCGGCGATGTCGATGGTGTCCTACGCCGCTGGCGCCCGCTACCTGTCGCTGATTGGCGGCACCTGCCTGAGCTTCTACGACTGGTATTGCGACTTGCCGCCGGCCTCGCCAATGACCTGGGGCGAGCAGACCGACGTGCCGGAATCCGCCGACTGGTACAACTCCTCCTACATCATCGCCTGGGGCTCCAACGTGCCGCAGACGCGTACCCCGGACGCCCACTTCTTCACCGAAGTGCGCTACAAAGGCACCAAAACCGTGGCGGTGACGCCGGACTATGCCGAAGTCGCCAAACTGTGCGACCAGTGGCTCAATCCGAAACAGGGCACCGACAGCGCCATGGCGCTGGCAATGGGCCACGTGATGCTTAAAGAGTTCCATCTGGATCGTGAGGTGGGCTACTTCCGTGACTACGTGCGTCGCTACACTGATATGCCGATGCTGGTGATGCTCGAACCGCGTGAAGCAGGCTATTACGCCGCCGGTCGCCTGCTGCGAGCCGCCGATCTGGTGGATGGCCTGGGGCAGGAAAACAATCCAGAGTGGAAAACCGTCGCCATCGATCAGCGCAACGGTGAGCTGGTGGCGCCGCAGGGGTCGATTGGCTTCCGCTGGGGCGAGCAGGGCAAATGGAACCTGGAACAGCGCGCCGGTGAAGACGGGCAGGAAGTCGAGTTGCAACTCAGCCTGCTGGGCGCACATGACGAAGTAGCCGAAGTCGGCTTCCCTTATTTTGGCGGTATCAAAAGCGGCAGTACCGAGAGCGAACATTTCAACAGCGTGGCGCTGGACGAGATCCTGCTGCACAAGCTGCCGGTCAAACGCCTGCGTCTGGCGGACGGCAGCGAAGCGTTGGTGACCAGCGTTTACGATTTGACCCTGGCCAACTACGGCCTCGATCGTGGTCTGAACGATGCCAACTGCGCCACCGACTATGACGACGTCAAAGCCTATACTCCGGCCTGGGCCGAACAGATCACCGGCGTGTCACGCCACAACATCATCCGCATTGCCCGTGAGTTTGCCGACAACGCCGAGAAAACCCATGGCCGTTCGATGATTATCGTCGGTGCCGGTGTCAACCACTGGTACCACATGGACATGACCTACCGTGGGCTGATCAATATGCTGATCTTCTGCGGCTGCGTCGGCCAGAGCGGTGGTGGCTGGGCGCACTACGTCGGCCAGGAAAAACTGCGTCCGCAGACCGGTTGGTTGCCGCTGGCGTTTGGCCTCGACTGGCAACGCCCACCGCGCCATATGAACAGCACCTCATTCTTCTATAACCATTCCAGCCAGTGGCGTTATGAAACCGTCGGCACCGAAGAGCTGCTGTCGCCGTTGGCGGACAAGACCCGCTTTGGCGGTAGCCTGATTGACCTCAACGTGCGCGCCGAGCGCATGGGCTGGCTGCCGTCGGCACCCCAGTTGGGCACCAACCCGCTGCATCTGGCGGCGCAGGCGAAAGCCGCCGGTCAGTCGCCGCTGGACTACACCGTCGAAGGGCTGAAAAAAGGCAGCCTGAACTTTGCTGCCGAACAGCCGGACAACCCGCAGAACTTCCCGCGTAACCTGTTCGTTTGGCGTTCCAACCTGTTGGGCTCATCCGGCAAGGGCCACGAGTACATGCTCAAGTATTTACTGGGCACCGAAAACGGCATTCAGGGCAAGGATCTGGGCCAGCAGGGCGGAGCCAAACCCGAGGAAGTGGAATGGCTGGATAACGGCGGCGAAGGCAAGCTGGATCTGGTGGTGACGCTTGATTTCCGCATGTCCAGCACCTGTCTTTATTCCGACATCGTGTTGCCAACCGCCACCTGGTACGAAAAAGACGACATGAATACCTCGGATATGCATCCGTTTATTCACCCGCTGTCGGCGGCGGTCGATCCGGCCTGGGATTCGAAAAGCGACTGGGAGATTTATAAGGGCATCGCCAAAGCCTTCTCCGAGGTGTGTGTCGGGCATTTGGGCCAGGAAACCGACGTGGTGACGCTGCCTATTCAGCATGACTCGGCCGCCGAGCTGGCGCAGCCTTATGGCGTCAAAGACTGGAAAAAAGGCGAGTGCGATCTGATCCCGGGCATTACCGCGCCGCATATCATGGTGGTAGAGCGTGATTATCCGGCCACCTACGAGCGTTTCACTTCGCTGGGACCGTTGCTGGATAAGCTGGGCAACGGTGGCAAAGGCATTAGCTGGAATACCCAGACCGAAGTCGACTTCCTGAAAAAACTTAACTACGTGAAGGCGGATGGCCCGGCGGCCGGTCGGCCGAAGATTGAAACCGCCATCGATGCCGCCGAGGTGATCCTGGCGCTGGCACCGGAAACCAACGGACAGGTCGCGGTCAAGGCGTGGGACGCATTGGGCAAGATGACCGGCCGCGATCACCGCCATCTGGCGCTGAACAAGGAAGATGAAAAAATTCGCTTCCGCGATATTCAGGCCCAGCCGCGCAAAATCATTTCCAGCCCGACCTGGTCAGGCCTGGAAGATGAACATGTGTCTTACAACGCCTGTTATACCAACGTGCATGAGCTGATCCCATGGCGCACCATCAGCGGCCGTCAGCAGCTGTATCAGGACCATGAGTGGATGCGTGCCTTTGGCGAGAGCCTGCTGGTGTACCGCCCGCCGATCGACACCCGTGCCGCGCAGCCGTTGCTGAACCAGAAGCCGAACGGCAACAAGGAAAAGGCGCTGAACTTCCTGACGCCGCACCAGAAATGGGGCATTCACTCCACTTACAGCGACAACCTGCTGATGCTGACCCTGTCGCGCGGCGGGCCGATCGTCTGGATGAGTGAAGAAGATGCCAAAGATCTGGGGATTGAGGACAACGACTGGATCGAAGCCTTTAACGCCAACGGCGCGTTGACGGCGCGGGCGGTGGTCAGCCAGCGCGTCCCGGCCGGTATGACCATGATGTACCACGCGCAGGAACGCATCGTGAATATTCCCGGTTCGGAAATCACCAGCCAGCGCGGCGGTATCCATAACTCGGTGACCCGCGTCTGCCCGAAACCGACCCATATGATTGGCGGTTACGCGCAGTTGGCCTACGGCTTTAACTATTACGGCACCGTCGGCTCCAACCGCGATGAGTTTGTGGTGGTACGCAAGATGAACCGTATCGACTGGTTAGACGGTGAAGGCAACGACGACTCGCAGGGTAGCCAGCAGGAGAAAGCAAAATGAAAATTCGTTCGCAAGTTGGCATGGTGCTGAACCTGGACAAATGCATCGGTTGCCACACCTGTTCGGTGACCTGCAAAAACGTCTGGACCAGCCGCGAGGGTATGGAGTACGCCTGGTTCAATAACGTGGAAAGCAAGCCAGGCGTGGGCTATCCGCACGCCTGGGAAGATCAGGAAAAGTGGAAGGGCGGTTGGATCCGTAAAATCAACGGCAAGCTGGAACCGCGCATGGGTGGCCGCGTCGGTCTGCTGTCGAAGATATTCGCCAACCCGGACGTCCCGGCGCTGGACGACTATTACGAGCCGTTCGACTACGACTACCAGAACCTGCATACCGCGCCGCAGGGCAAGCATCAGCCGATCGCCCGTCCGCGCTCGCTGATCACCGGCCAGCGCATGAAGAAGATTGAAAATGGCCCGAACTGGGAAGAGATCCTCGGTGGCGAATTCTCCAAGCGTTCGAAGGACAAAAACTTCGACAATATGCAAAAGGAGATGTACGGCCAGTTCGAAAACACCTTCATGATGTACCTGCCGCGCCTGTGCGAACACTGCCTTAACCCGGCCTGCGTCGCGACCTGCCCGAGTGGCGCTATCTACAAGCGTGGCGAAGACGGCATTGTGCTGATCGATCAGGATAAATGCCGCGGCTGGCGCATGTGCCTGACCGGCTGCCCGTACAAAAAGATCTATTTCAACTGGAAAAGCGGCAAGTCCGAGAAGTGTATCTTCTGCTATCCGCGGATTGAATCCGGCCAACCTACGGTGTGTTCGGAAACCTGTGTCGGTCGTATCCGTTATCTGGGCGTGCTGCTGTATGACGCCGACCGCATCGAGCAGGCGGCGGCGGTCGAAAATGACAAAGACTTGTACCAGAGCCAGCTGGATATCTTCCTCGACCCGCATGATCCGGCGGTGATTGCCCAGGCGCTGGCCGACGGTATTCCACAAGGGGTGATTGAATCTGCCCAGCAGTCGCCGGTATACAAAATGGCGATGGACTGGAAGCTGGCGCTGCCTCTGCATCCGGAATACCGCACGCTGCCGATGGTGTGGTACGTGCCACCATTGTCACCGATTCAATCCGCCGCCGATGCCGGTGCACTGGCACACAGCGGCGTACTGCCGGACGTGGAAAGCCTGCGTATTCCGGTGCAATACCTGGCCAACCTGCTGACCGCCGGCGACACCGCGCCGGTGCTGTTGGCGCTCAAGCGCATGCTGGCGATGCGCCATTACAAACGGGCAGAAACTGTTGACGGCGTGCTGGACACTAGCGCACTGGAACAGGTGGGGCTGAGCGAAGCGCAGGCGCAGGAGATGTATCGCTATCTGGCGATCGCCAACTACGAAGACCGTTTTGTGATCCCGTCCAGCCATCGCGAACTGGCGCGTGAAGCCTTCCCCGAAAGCAAGGGCTGCGGCTTTAGCTTTGGCGACGGCTGCCACGGCAGCGACGGTAAATTCAACCTGTTCAACAGCCGCCGCATTGACGCTATTGATGTGAGCCAAAAAACACCTCGTCAGGAGGATGCCTCATGATCAGCCTGAAAGTGATTGCCCGCCTGCTGGATTACCCGGAGCAGGCGCTGTTTGACCATCAGCAGGCGCTGGTGGAAGCGCTGGAACCGGCCAGTGAACTGGATTTGCACCATAGCGCACAGCTGATCCTGTTTATTCGCCGTTTTTGCGCTCGCCCGTTGCTGGATGTGCAGGCCGAATACTGCGAGCTGTTCGACCGGGGGCGTGCCACCTCACTGTTGTTGTTTGAGCACGTGCATGGCGAGTCGCGCGATCGCGGTCAGGCCATGGTCGATCTGATGGGGCAATACCGCGAAGCCGGGCTGGAGATCGACAGCCGCGAACTGCCAGATTTCCTGCCGTTGTATCTGGAGTATCTTGCCAGCCGCAGCAAGGAGCAGGCCGCTGGGGGGCTGCAGGACATCGCGCCGATCCTGGCGCTGCTGGGCGCGCGGTTACAACAGCGGGAAAGCCCGTATGCGGTGCTGTTTGATCTGTTGCTGGCGTTATCCGGCAGTGAAGTACAGGCTCAAACGCTGGCATCCCAGGTAGCAAAAGAAGCCCGCGATGACACACCCCAGGCGCTGGACGCGGTATGGGAAGAGGAGCAGGTCAAGTTTTTAGGCGAGGAAGGCTGCGCTTCGGCGCAGCAGGCGGCGCATCAACGGCGCTTTGCCGGCGCGGTGGCCCCGCAATACCTGGACCTGACGGATGCGCTAACCGGAACCAAAGGACGCTAATCATGCAATTTTTAAATCAGTTCTTCTTTGATATTTACCCCTATCTGGCGGGAGCGATTTTCCTGATCGGCAGTTGGTTGCGTTACGATTACGGCCAATACACCTGGCGTGCCGGATCCAGCCAGATGCTGGATAAAAAGGGGATACGTCTGGCCTCCAACCTGTTCCACATCGGCATTCTGGGCATCTTCGCCGGGCACTTCCTCGGCATGCTGACGCCGCACTGGATGTATGAATCCTTCCTGCCGATTGATGTGAAGCAGAAGCTGGCGATGATCGCCGGCGGTGCCTGCGGTGTGATGACCCTGGTCGGCGGTGCGCTGTTGCTGAAACGCCGTCTGACCAACCCACGGGTACGGGCGACCAGCAGCTTTGCCGATATCATGATCCTGACGCTGTTGGTGGTGCAGGTGTGCCTCGGTCTGCTGACCATTCCATTCTCCGCCCAGCATATGGACGGCAGCGAGATGATGAAGCTGGTGGGCTGGGCACAGGCGGTGGTGACTTTCCACGCCGGTGCGTCAGAACATCTGGTAGGGGTTGCACCGATCTTTAAACTGCATATGGTGCTGGGCATGACGCTGTTCGTGCTGTTCCCGTTCTGTCGCCTGGTGCATATCTGGAGCGTGCCGGTGGAGTACCTGACCCGTCGCTACCAACTGGTGCGTAACCGCCGCTAGTTTTTCAGCTGCGCGTCGGTCTGTCAGGCTGGCGCGCAGATGAACAAGTGACACTTTGAGCCTAAATGTCACTTTAAATGGATAATGCTGTTTGCTGGTTAATTCGACGCTTTTTATCGTGCAAAATCTCTCGGCCAGCGTTGGTTTTCAGATTGATTAACTAATCTTATGTTTTTTATAACGCTACTGGCGCAAGGTCAATAGCCTGACTGACGCGCAAACAAGTGTCGAAAGGGGACTATACAGTATGCGTAGTGTCCGCCAGGTTGCTGATATTGTGGTGATTATCGGTAAGAGTTGATTACCCATTTAGAGGTGTTGGTTGTTCAGGCGGACATTTATGACTTATGTGTCAATTCAGCCCAGAGCGTTACATTTTTTAAGGCACTAAATATAAACCCCGTCTGATTATAGATAGGGTTTATCTCTTTTAGCTTCAACGGGTTGGCATAGATTGCAGTGCTTGCCAGGCCCGACATTTATGCTTTCAGCTCAAACTCCGACCAGCCGCTCCAGTGTGCCAGCAATGCGCGAGCCCGGAATGGTGCCAGCGCAAATAACTCCACCTCATTGGTCACCCCCAGCTTTTGCATCATCAGCCGCTTTTGAAAACTCACCGTTTTCACGCTGCGGCCCCGCAAATGCGCAATGCTTGTCACGCCGTGCCCATCGAGTAATGCATTCAGCACCTGCTGTTCGCGTAGGGTCAGTAATTGCCGCCGCTCGGTGATATTGTCCGGTAGCAGAGGGTTAAGCAGGGCGGCCAGGGCATACAGCATGGCGTTACTGGTCAGCGCCAGCTTGCCCATCGCCCGTTGTTTGTGGCTGCTGATGGTGCGCATATCTCGTTTCAGACACCAGGCGATGGTGGTCAAATCCTGACCGCAGAGCAGAGCCTGCATGATGATGCGTTCATTGGGGGTTAGCCGGGCTGCAAGCTGCGGCGGCAGCAGTGTACGAGGTTTCGCTTCTCGTTCCGGTGTGCGAAGACTTAAAGCATGGTTGACGAGGGGGTGCGGCATCATGGCGATATCTCCCTGAAAATGTTTTCAATAAGTGGCGATGCGGGCAGGTTTCGCGCGTATCGACTTGTTCTGGTTTATGGGTAGCTCAGGTTGACCTGAACCATGCTGCGGAAGGTTCCCGCGCTACTTTTACCCTTTGGTGAGTAAATGCGTGCCGTCAGCGGAAAGGTGACTTTGTGTGCCGGGTCGACGACGGCCGTCAGGCTCGATTTATCTGCCAGCGCCACACTGCCACTGTTCAGTTGCAGTGCCACGCCGCCAGCGGTGCCATTTTGGCTAAACGCGGTGGCCTCCTGGGCATCGGGCGTACCGCTGAAGGTCACCGCTGCCTTGGTAGTGCTGGCCGGACACTGACTGAGCGTCAGGCTGAATGCCTTCCACGGGCTACCCGACCCGGCGGTCTGTAAGGTCTGGGATTGGACATCGCCGAAGTCCACCGTCTGATTAATGCTGGCGTCAACCATGCAGGGCGAGGCGGTAACCTTGCCGCTGATATTGACCTCAGCGGCCGACAGGGGCAGAGCCCAGACGACGCTGACAAAGGCCAGCGTGATGATGCGGATTTTCATCCCTGAATGTCTCCTGGACAGAATTATTGATAGGTGAAGGAAACGACAATGTTGCCGCTGACCGTGCCGGGTTGTGCGGCACCTTTTGAGTACAACCGCACCGTCTGTTTAAACGCGGCCGTTTTCGTTGAGCTGTCTATTGTGGCTGTCCGGGCGCCATTGGGTTTTATGGTGGAACCTGCGTCATCTTTCACCCAAAGCACCACCTGGGTGGCGGTACCGTTATTGATAAAGCTGTCGGTGGCCAGCGGGGAAACCGTCCCGCTATAGGTCGCTGTGACTTTGGTGGTGCTGGCCGGGCAGTCTTTGAGTTTCAGCTCAAAGCTTTTCTCTGCGCTGGTGCTGGCAGCCGTGGCCAATGTCGCCATATCAACATCCGGCAATACCACGCTGAGCGGGCTGGTGCTTTCGACCGTACAAGGGCTGGCAACCACATTGCCGCTAATATTCACCGTTACCGAATCTGCCTGCGCGACGTGACATATCAGTAACCCCGGCAGCAAGGTTGCGATCAGAATACGGGGGGTAATCATCAACATATTTATAGTCCTTTGGCTGTATTCCATATTGAGTCCAATCCGCTAGGGGTAGGTGAAGGTTAATGTGGCGGTGGCGTTGGCCGTTCCGGCGATGACGGTTGATTGGGTCTGATAATAGCGGGCGGTAAATGGCAGGGTTTCCGCCCCCCCGGAAGAGGCGGTTTTTAATGCCAGATTGCTGCCCAACGTCAGGGGAGTACCGCCATACAGCAACTGCACACCGATGCCCTGGGCATTGCCGCCGGTGGTCAGAGCCAGCACGCTTTTTTCCGCCGTATCCTTATTCTGGGTTCCCGTCATCGAGACATTGATATTGGCGTTTTTGTCGCATTTCAGTCCGATGTCAAAAGACTTATCGCCGGCGGTGGAACCGATTTTGCTAAATTTCGTGCCGGCAATGTTTCCTATAGGAACACTGATCGAGGTACTAGAAAGTGTGCAGGTTGAAGAGGCGACTGAACTGCCGGCACCAAGATTTAGCGTCAGCAGGGTGCGTGAATTGTTATCCGTATCGATAAAGGTCATTTTTGCCAGCGTAGTGCCGGTCGGCAATGAACCGCTGCCCAATGCCCCGGTCTTGATTACTTCGACCTTCCAGGATCCCGCAGGGAGGCTAAAAAAAGCTGAAGTTTTGGGGTAGTAGATGGATCCGGCGTAAATATCGCCCTCTGCGGTGGGCAATGAGACTCGTATTCCCAGTCCAGAGATCGAAGTTGCCATAATATTATTGGTGACGGCCCACCCGGTAGCGGATGAAATCGGTAGCCCATAATTTTTAAACTTTCCCATGATCAACATTTGACAGAGTGCGCTGGCTGTAAAAGAAGCTGCAACGGTGACTTGGCTAAAGGTTGTCGACCGGTAGGTGGCTATGACTGAGCCATTGGCCAGCGAGGCCGAGGCACGGATATCCCCCAGACTAACCGTCTGGGTACTGGCGGTGCTGATGTTCATAGTGCAGGGGGAGGCGGCGTGGCTGCTCTCGGAAGAAACCAGTGAAATCATTGCGCCGCCAGCGGCGATATAGCACCGAACGGCCGTTGTGAATCGGGACATGCCTATTTCCTTATATGCGTTCATCATTGTCCTTTGTATGATTGCGGTCGCTGACATCACGCCTGCCATAACCCTTCCAGGGTTATTGATAGGTGATATTTAATGTGGCACTACTGTTGGCTTGCCCGGTACCGACAGTGGCTTTGGTTTGGTAATAGCGGGCGGTGAGCGGCAGGGTATCCAGTCCGCCGGCGGAGGTTCTCAGCAGAATATTGGTGTTGATTTTCAGCGGGATGCCGCCATACAGCAGTTGCACGCCAATGCCGCTGGCAGTACCGGTTTGCCCGGCGCTGGTTAGCGCCAGCACGCTGGTTTCGCTGGTGTCCGCATTTTGCGTACCGGCCATTGAGACGTTGATTTTGGCGTCTTTATCGCAGGTCAGACCGAGGTTGAAGCTTTTGTCATTAGCGGTAACGCCCACTGCGGTGAATTTGGAGATCAGCACATCGCCCAGAGGGACGTTGATGCTGGTGCTGGAAAGGGAGCAGGCGACTTTACTCACGGTGCTACTGCCATCAATATACAATTGACCGGCAGTAATAGTCCCGGTGGTTAAGGATGCCAGTGGAGAGGCAAATGACAGCTTACCGTTGACATCGCCACCAACGTAAATCAGCTCCATTTTAAAGAAGATGTATTTGTTTTCGGTATAGCTCCAATTATCATTAACAGGGGTATAAGTGATTGATGTAGGGACAGTGTCCCACAGTGTATAGGTGCCCTGATTTCTTACCCGGAATCCAACACCTGAAATAGCGGTCTGATATACATCCCTATAGCCGCTAACCAGGCTTACAGCGGTCAGATATTGGGTCGCTTCTATATAGGGTTCGGGCGTGCAGTGAATGTCAGTCCCACTGCCTGTGCTGGTGCTTGGGCTACTGGTCCATATCACGGTACCGACAGGTGAGTCGCGCTGTACTACCAGATTAGCTGGCAGGGTCAGATGCATTGGCAATGTTGTATAGGTTGACGCGAAATGGCAGTAACCAAATGCTTGCCCATTCCCCCACAAAGCCAAGACAAGCAATGTACATATTGGTGCAATTTTTTTTGCAATGTTCGCCCTGTATTTATTAGCTATCATGAGTTTTATTCTTTCCCTATTCATCGACACACTTCCTCTATCTGACCGATCCCGCCTGGTTGTACCGTCTGCGGCAGTTGATAATTAATCCGGCACTGCTCGCCGTTACCATTGCCCCATTTCACCTGCAGGCTGCCCTGCGGGGCCACGCCGCTCAGATACACCTGACCGCCGTCGCCAACAATGCTGCCGCCGGGGGTTGCCGCCGGGTCGGTATCACTGACCGTGGCCCCGAACGGCACCGGCTGGCCATTGGCCTGCGTCAGCGTCATCAGCACCCGTGCCCCCACCTTGGGCA
>NZ_SWDE01000019.1 GCF_013337185.1 Serratia proteamaculans | reverse complement strand
CTCGCCTCCGACGACGAGATGCTGCCCGACAGCCTGCGCGGCTACGCCCCGGTGGTGCGCGGTATCGCCCGTACCAATGCCCAGGTGGTAGTGCGCCAGAACGGCTACGAGATTTACCGTACCTACGTCGCCCCCGGTGCCTTCGTGATTAACGACATGTACCCCACCGGCGGCAGCGGTGACCTGCAGGTCACCATCAAGGAGGCCGACGGCAGCGAACAGCATATCCTGGTGCCCTTTGCCTCCCAGCCGGTGTTGCAGCGCGAAGGCCGGCTCAAGTACAGCCTGACTGGCGGCCAGTACCGCAGTTATGACCGCAGCGTCGACAAAAGCACCCTGCTGCAGGGCACCGCCATTTACGGCCTGCCGTGGAACACCACCCTGTATGGCGGCGTACAGACAGCGCAGCATTACCAGTCTGCGGCCCTCGGCCTCGGCAACAACCTCGGTGACTGGGGCGCCTTCTCGCTGGATGTGACCCAGTCGCGCGCCCAGCCCAAAAACAAGGCGCGCGCCACCGGCCAGTCCTGGCGGGTGCGCTACAGCAAGAACCTGGTGCAGACCGGCACCAACTTCGCCATCGCCGGGTATCGCTACTCCACCGCCGGCTTCTACTCGCTGTCCGAAGTGCTCGACGGCTGGCGCAACAGCAACGCCCCGTTCTGGATGACGGAACGCCGCCGCAACCGCGCCGAACTCAGCATGAACCAACAGCTGTGGCAGGACGCCGGCAGCCTGTCGCTGAGCGCGGTGCGGGAAGACTACTGGAACAGCGACCGCAGCCTGGCCTCCTTCGGGCTGGGCTACAGCAACAGCTGGCGCGGCATCAGCTACGGCGTCAACTGGAGCTACAACCGCAACAGCCAGGGCACCACGCGCAGCAATGACCAACAAATCGCGTTCAACCTCAACGTGCCGCTCAACCTGTGGGACAACAACAACGCTTGGGTCAACTACAGCCTGAACAACACCAAAGGCGGCGCTACCACTCACAACCTGGGGCTGAGCGGCGTGGGGCTGCGTGACAACAGCCTGAGCTGGGGGGTGCAGCAGACCTACGGCACCCGCGGCCAGGGTTATGGCGACAACGCCAACCTCGACTACCGCGGCACCTACGGCGAAGCCACCGCCGGCTACAGCTATGACAAAAACAGTCAGCGCCTGAACTACGGCCTCAACGGCAGCGTGGTCGCCCACCGCAACGGCGTCACGCTCGGTCAGCCGCTGGGGGAAACCGCCGCGCTGGTT
>NZ_SWDE01000018.1 GCF_013337185.1 Serratia proteamaculans | reverse complement strand
ATCGCCTCCGACGACGAGATGCTGCCCGACAGCCTGCGCGGCTATGCCCCGGTGGTGCGCGGTATCGCCCGTACCAATGCCCTGGTAGTGGTGCGCCAGAATGGCTACGAGATTTACCGTACCTACGTCGCCCCTGGGGCCTTCGTGATAAACGACATGTACCCCACCGGCGGCAGCGGTGACCTGCAGGTCACCATCAAAGAGGCCGATGGCAGCGAACAGCATATCCTGGTGCCCTTCGCCTCCCTGCCGGTGCTGCAGCGCGAAGGCCGACTCAAGTACAGCCTGACCGGTGGCCAGTACCGCAGCTATGACCGCAGCGTCGACAAAAGCACCCTGCTGCAGGGCACCGCCATTTACGGCCTGCCGTGGAACACCACGCTGTATGGTGGCGTGCAGACCGCGCAGCATTACCAGTCCGCCGCACTCGGCCTCGGCAACAACCTCGGTGACTGGGGCGCCTTCTCGCTGGACGTGACCCAGTCGCGTGCCCAGCCCAAAAACAAGGCGCGTGCCACCGGCCAGTCCTGGCGGGTGCGCTACAGCAAAAACCTGGTGCAGACCGGCACCAACTTTGCCATCGCCGGGTATCGCTACTCCACCGCCGGGTTCTACTCGCTGTCTGAAGTGCTGGACGGCTGGCGCGACAGCAATGCCCCGTTTTGGATGACGGAACGTCGCCGCAACCGCGCCGAACTGAGCATGAACCAGCAGCTGTGGCAGGACGCCGGCAGCCTGTCGCTGAGCGCGGTGCGGGAAGACTACTGGAACAGCGAGCGCAGCCTGGCCTCCTTCGGGCTGGGGTACAGCAACAGCTGGCGCGGTATCAGCTACGGCGTCAACTGGAGTTACAACCGCAACAGTCAGGGCACAACCCGCAGCAACGACCAGCAAATCGCATTCAATATCAACGTGCCGCTCAACCTGTGGGACAACAACAACGCTTGGGTCAACTACAGCCTGAACAACACTAAAGGCGGGGCCACCAGCCAGAATCTGGGGCTAAGCGGCGTGGCGCTGCGCGACAACAGCCTGAGCTGGGGGGTGCAGCAGACTTACGGCACCCGCGGCCAGGGCTACGGCGGCAACGCCAACCTCGACTACCGCGGCACCTACGGCGAAGCCACCGCCGGCTACAGCTATGACAAAAACAGTGAGCGGCTGAACTACGGCCTCAACGGCAGCGTAGCCGCCCATCGCAACGGCGTCACGCTCGGTCAGCCGCTGGGGGAAACCGCCGCGCTGGTG
>NZ_SWDE01000017.1 GCF_013337185.1 Serratia proteamaculans | reverse complement strand
ATGCTGATTTACAGCCTGTTGCACCTCACCGGCTACGACCTGCCGATGAGCGAGCTGGAAAACTTCCGCCAGCTGCACTCCAAAACCCCGGGCCACCCGGAATACGGCTACACCCCGGGCGTGGAAACCACCACCGGCCCGCTGGGTCAGGGTATCGCCAATGCCGTCGGTTTCGCCATTGCCGAACGTACGCTGGGCGCGCAGTTCAACCGCCCGGGTCATGACATCGTCGACCACCACACCTACGCCTTTATGGGCGACGGCTGCATGATGGAAGGCATCTCCCACGAAGTCTGTTCGCTGGCCGGTACTCTTAAGCTCGGCAAACTGACCGCGTTCTACGATGACAACGGCATCTCCATCGACGGTCATGTGGAAGGCTGGTTCACCGACAACACCGCCGAGCGCTTTGAAGCCTACGGCTGGCACGTGGTGCGTCACGTTGACGGCCACAACCCTGACGCCATCAAGGCCGCGATTGAAGAAGCCCGCAAGGTCACCGACAAGCCGTCCCTGCTGATGTGCAAAACCGTGATTGGTTTTGGTTCCCCGAACAAGGCCGGGACCCACGACGTGCACGGCGCAGCGCTGGGCGCTGCCGAAGTGGCTGCCACCCGCGAAGCCCTGGGCTGGAAATACGCCGCCTTCGAAATCCCGCAGGACATCTATGCCCAGTGGGACGCCAAAGAAGCCGGCAAGGCCAAAGAAGCGGCCTGGAACGACAAGTTCGCCGCCTACGCCAAAGCCTTCCCGGAACTGGCTGCCGAGTTCAAACGCCGTGTGAACGGTGAACTGCCGGCCAACTGGAAAGCCGACGCCAAAGCCTTCGTTGAAAAACTGCAGGCCAACCCGGCCAATATCGCCAGCCGCAAGGCCTCGCAGAACGCGCTGGAAACCTTCGGCAAGGTGCTGCCGGAATTCCTCGGCGGCTCCGCTGACCTGGCACCGAGCAACCTGACCATGTGGTCCGGCTCCAAGCCGCTCAACGAAGACCTGTCGGGTAACTACATTCACTACGGCGTGCGCGAGTTCGGCATGACCGCCATCACCAACGGCATCGCGCTGCACGGCGGCTTCCTGCCGTACTCGGCGACCTTCCTGATGTTCGTGGAATACGCCCGTAATGCGGTGCGTATGGCGGCGCTGATGAAAATCCGCAACGTGTTCGTCTACACCCATGACTCCATCGGTCTGGGCGAAGACGGCCCGACGCACCAGCCGGTTGAGCAAATGGCCAGCCTGCGCGTGACCCCGAACATGAGCACCTGGCGTCCGTGTGACCAGGTGGAATCGGCGGTAGCCTGGCAGTACGGCATCGAGCGCAACGACGGCCCGACCACGCTGATTTTCTCCCGTCAGAACCTGACCCAGCAGCCGCGTACCGCAGAGCAACTGGCCAACGTTTACCGTGGCGGTTATGTGCTGAAGGACTGCGCCGGTAC
>NZ_SWDE01000016.1 GCF_013337185.1 Serratia proteamaculans | reverse complement strand
CGAATCAATATCATTAGGTAAGGAGGTGATCCAACCGCAGGTTCCCCTACGGTTACCTTGTTACGACTTCACCCCAGTCATGAATCACAAAGTGGTAAGCGCCCTCCCGAAGGTTAAGCTACCTACTTCTTTTGCAACCCACTCCCATGGTGTGACGGGCGGTGTGTACAAGGCCCGGGAACGTATTCACCGTAGCATTCTGATCTACGATTACTAGCGATTCCGACTTCACGGAGTCGAGTTGCAGACTCCGATCCGGACTACGACGTACTTTATGAGGTCCGCTGGCTCTCGCGAGTTCGCTTCTCTTTGTATACGCCATTGTAGCACGTGTGTAGCCCTACTCGTAAGGGCCATGATGACTTGACGTCATCCCCACCTTCCTCCGGTTTATCACCGGCAGTCTCCTTTGAGTTCCCACCATTACGTGCTGGCAACAAAGGATAAGGGTTGCGCTCGTTGCGGGACTTAACCCAACATTTCACAACACGAGCTGACGACAGCCATGCAGCACCTGTCTCACAGTTCCCGAAGGCACTAAGCTATCTCTAGCGAATTCTGTGGATGTCAAGAGTAGGTAAGGTTCTTCGCGTTGCATCGAATTAAACCACATGCTCCACCGCTTGTGCGGGCCCCCGTCAATTCATTTGAGTTTTAACCTTGCGGCCGTACTCCCCAGGCGGTCGACTTAACGCGTTAGCTCCGGAAGCCACGCCTCAAGGGCACAACCTCCAAGTCGACATCGTTTACAGCGTGGACTACCAGGGTATCTAATCCTGTTTGCTCCCCACGCTTTCGCACCTGAGCGTCAGTCTTTGTCCAGGGGGCCGCCTTCGCCACCGGTATTCCTCCAGATCTCTACGCATTTCACCGCTACACCTGGAATTCTACCCCCCTCTACAAGACTCTAGCTTGCCAGTTTCAAATGCAGTTCCCACGTTAAGCGCGGGGATTTCACATCTGACTTAACAAACCGCCTGCGTGCGCTTTACGCCCAGTAATTCCGATTAACGCTTGCACCCTCCGTATTACCGCGGCTGCTGGCACGGAGTTAGCCGGTGCTTCTTCTGCGAGTAACGTCAATGCACAGTGCTATTAACACTGAACCCTTCCTCCTCGCTGAAAGTGCTTTACAACCCGAAGGCCTTCTTCACACACGCGGCATGGCTGCATCAGGCTTGCGCCCATTGTGCAATATTCCCCACTGCTGCCTCCCGTAGGAGTCTGGACCGTGTCTCAGTTCCAGTGTGGCTGGTCATCCTCTCAGACCAGCTAGGGATCGTCGCCTAGGTGAGCCATTACCCCACCTACTAGCTAATCCCATCTGGGCACATCTGATGGCGTGAGGCCCGAAGGTCCCCCACTTTGGTCCGAAGACGTTATGCGGTATTAGCTACCGTTTCCAGTAGTTATCCCCCTCCATCAGGCAGTTTCCCAGACATTACTCACCCGTCCGCCGCTCGTCACCCAGAGAGCAAGCTCTCCTGTGCTACCGCTCGACTTGCATGTGTTAGGCCTGCCGCCAGCGTTCAATCTGAGCCATGATCAAACTCTTCAATTAAAAGCTTGATTTGCTTCAACTCGTGAAGCGATGCTCGAAAATTAACTTTCGTAAT
>NZ_SWDE01000015.1 GCF_013337185.1 Serratia proteamaculans | reverse complement strand
GTGGAAACACTTTTGGGTTGTGAGGTTAAGTGACTAAGCGTACACGGTGGATGCCTAGGCAGTCAGAGGCGATGAAGGGCGTGTTAATCTGCGATAAGCGTCGGTAAGGTGATATAAACCGTTATAACCGGCGATACCCGAATGGGGAAACCCAGTGCAATTCGTTGCACTATCATACGATGAATACATAGTCGTATGAGGCGAACCGGGGGAACTGAAACATCTAAGTACCCCGAGGAAAAGAAATCAACCGAGATTCCCCCAGTAGCGGCGAGCGAACGGGGAGGAGCCCAGAACCTGAATCAGTTCTTGTGTTAGTGGAAGCGTCTGGAAAGTCGCACAGTAAAGGGTGATAGTCCCGTACACTAAAATGCATTAATTGTGAGTTCGATGAGTAGGGCGGGACACGTGACATCCTGTCTGAATATGGGGGGACCATCCTCCAAGGCTAAATACTCCTGACTGACCGATAGTGAACCAGTACCGTGAGGGAAAGGCGAAAAGAACCCCGGCGAGGGGAGTGAAATAGAACCTGAAACCGTGTACGTACAAGCAGTGGGAGCCTACTTTGTTGGGTGACTGCGTACCTTTTGTATAATGGGTCAGCGACTTATATTTTGTAGCAAGGTTAACCGTATAGGGGAGCCGTAGGGAAACCGAGTCTTAACTGGGCGAATAGTTGCAAGGTATAGACCCGAAACCCGGTGATCTAGCCATGGGCAGGTTGAAGGTTGGGTAACACTAACTGGAGGACCGAACCGACTAATGTTGAAAAATTAGCGGATGACTTGTGGCTGGGGGTGAAAGGCCAATCAAACCGGGAGATAGCTGGTTCTCCCCGAAAGCTATTTAGGTAGCGCCTCGTGAACTCATCTTCGGGGGTAGAGCACTGTTTCGGCTAGGGGGCCATCCCGGCTTACCAAACCGATGCAAACTCCGAATACCGAAGAATGTTATCACGGGAGACACACGGCGGGTGCTAACGTCCGTCGTGAAGAGGGAAACAACCCAGACCGCCAGCTAAGGTCCCAAAGTCATGGTTAAGTGGGAAACGATGTGGGAAGGCATAGACAGCCAGGATGTTGGCTTAGAAGCAGCCATCATTTAAAGAAAGCGTAATAGCTCACTGGTCGAGTCGGCCTGCGCGGAAGATGTAACGGGGCTAAACCATGCACCGAAGCTGCGGCAGCGACGCTTAGGCGTTGTTGGGTAGGGGAGCGTTCTGTAAGCCGTTGAAGGTGGCCTGTGAGGGTTGCTGGAGGTATCAGAAGTGCGAATGCTGACATAAGTAACGATAAAGCGGGTGAAAAACCCGCTCGCCGGAAGACCAAGGGTTCCTGTCCAACGTTAATCGGGGCAGGGTGAGTCGACCCCTAAGGCGAGGCCGAAAGGCGTAGTCGATGGGAAACAGGTTAATATTCCTGTACTCGGTGTTACTGCGAAGGGGGGACGGAGAAGGCTAGGCTAGCCGGGCGACGGTTGTCCCGGTTTAAGCGTGTAGGGGGAGTGACCTGGTAAATCCGGTTACTTATTCAACCCTGAGGCGTGATGACGATGCACTACGGTGCAGAAGTAGTTGATGCCAAGCTTCCAGGAAAAGCCTCTAAGCATCAGGTAACACAGAATCGTACCCCAAACCGACACAGGTGGTCAGGTAGAGAATACCAAGGCGCTTGAGAGAACTCGGGTGAAGGAACTAGGCAAAATGGTGCCGTAACTTCGGGAGAAGGCACGCTGGCGCGTAGGTGAAGAGACTTGCTCTCGGAGCCGAAGCCAGTCGCAGATACCAGCTGGCTGCAACTGTTTAATAAAAACACAGCACTGTGCAAACACGAAAGTGGACGTATACGGTGTGACGCCTGCCCGGTGCTGGAAGGTTAATTGATGGGGTCAGCCGCAAGGCGAAGCTCTTGATCGAAGCCCCAGTAAACGGCGGCCGTAACTATAACGGTCCTAAGGTAGCGAAATTCCTTGTCGGGTAAGTTCCGACCTGCACGAATGGCGTAATGATGGCCAGGCTGTCTCCACCCGAGACTCAGTGAAATTGAACTCGCTGTGAAGATGCAGTGTACCCGCGGCAAGACGGAAAGACCCCGTGAACCTTTACTATAGCTTGACACTGAACATTGAGCCTTGATGTGTAGGATAGGTGGGAGGCTTTGAAGCGTGGACGCCAGTCTGCGTGGAGCCAACCTTGAAATACCACCCTTTAATGTTTGATGTTCTAACTCGGCCCCGTAATCCGGGGTGAGGACAGTGTCTGGTGGGTAGTTTGACTGGGGCGGTCTCCTCCCAAAGAGTAACGGAGGAGCACGAAGGTTAGCTAATCACGGTCGGACATCGTGAGGTTAGTGCAAAGGCATAAGCTAGCTTGACTGCGAGAGTGACGGCTCGAGCAGGTACGAAAGTAGGTCTTAGTGATCCGGTGGTTCTGAATGGAAGGGCCATCGCTCAACGGATAAAAGGTACTCCGGGGATAACAGGCTGATACCGCCCAAGAGTTCATATCGACGGCGGTGTTTGGCACCTCGATGTCGGCTCATCACATCCTGGGGCTGAAGTAGGTCCCAAGGGTATGGCTGTTCGCCATTTAAAGTGGTACGCGAGCTGGGTTTAGAACGTCGTGAGACAGTTCGGTCCCTATCTGCCGTGGGCGTTGGAAGATTGAGAGGGGTTGCTCCTAGTACGAGAGGACCGGAGTGAACGCACCACTGGTGTTCGGGTTGTCATGCCAATGGCATTGCCCGGTAGCTAAGTGCGGAAAAGATAAGCGCTGAAAGCATCTAAGCGCGAAACTTGCCTCGAGATGAGTCTTCCCTGGGAACTTGATTCCCCTGAAGGAACGTTTAAGACTAAGACGTTGATAGGCTGGGTGTGTAAGTGCAGCGATGCATTGAGCTAACCAGTACTAATGATCCGTGAGACTTAACCTTACAACACCAAAAGTGTTTTGATTTGAGA
>NZ_SWDE01000014.1 GCF_013337185.1 Serratia proteamaculans | reverse complement strand
GGTGATTGCTGCAGTCAGGGTAGTTTTACCGTGGTCAACGTGGCCGATAGTACCGACGTTAACGTGCGGTTTTGTACGTTCAAACTTTTCTTTAGACATCGATTGTCCCTCTAAGACACGGATAAATCGGTGGTATCACCACATCAACCAAGCATTTGCTTGTTGAATCCAGAACAGAAAGAAAATCAGGGGGCGAGATTATAAGAAGTGGTGCTGATAGGCAGATTCGAACTGCCGACCTCACCCTTACCAAGGGTGCGCTCTACCAACTGAGCTATATCAGCACATCTTGGAGCGGGCAGTGGGAATCGAACCCACATCATCAGCTTGGAAGGCTGAGGTAATAGCCATTATACGATGCCCGCATCCTGGAACTCGGCTACCTGACTTTTCTGTAGAATTTTTAGGTGGGAGAAGGATTGTTCGTCGCTTAACTCTCACCCTTCGGGCCGGCTGCGCGATGCGCTGCACAACTCGAACCTTGCTGAAGACTTTCGTCTTCCCCTTCCGCAATTTAACCGTTGCGAGTTTATCGCTGGCCAGTTAACTGCCGAAGGCAAGATATGGTGGTGGGGGAAGGATTCGAACCTTCGAAGTCTGTGACGGCAGATTTACAGTCTGCTCCCTTTGGCCGCTCGGGAACCCCACCAGATTTTAACTATTGTGACTTGATTGGTGCCGGCTACCGGAATCGAACTGGTGACCTACTGATTACAAGTCAGTTGCTCTACCAACTGAGCTAAGCCGGCATCAAGTGCAGCGCATTCTAGGTAGACCGGACGGCCTATGCAACAAAAAAATTGCGTTAACTGCACTTTCGCTCATAAATCACCCAATTTTGCCCACTACCTGGCAATTCACACTGTAAGGCGTGCAAATATTCATCAATCACAGTCATCACTCCCGATACCGTAATTGTTCTTTTGCGAGTGTCGTCCATATATTTTACCTAAACAGCAGTTTCACCCCATTCGGCAAGCTGTGAATTGAAGTAAGAAGACGCAGAAAGCGACTCCTGCCTACTGCGCGCCGCTTCGCACAATTGACATAAACTCATACTAATCGCCAACTTTTGCGAAAAAAGTCTACGCCAAAAACGAAGCTGTCTATAATATGCAGCTTGATTATTATCTGGAGTTGGCGTCCGGCGCCTTTCCCAACCTGCGTTAACAGGCAGAATTTGGCTTATGATAAAAAGAGATCAATCTTTAGCGACGCCCTATCTTCAGTTCGATCGTACCCAGTGGGCTGCGTTACGGGATTCGGTGCCGCTGACACTGTCAGAAGAAGAGATTGTTAAACTGAAAGGGATTAACGAAGATCTCTCTTTGGAAGAGGTAGCACAGATTTATCTGCCGCTATCTCGATTGTTGAACTTCTATATCAGTTCGAACCTGCGCCGTCAGGCCGTACTTGAGCAATTTCTCGGTACTGATGGACAAAAAATCCCCTACGTTATCGGCATTGCCGGCAGCGTTGCCGTAGGTAAAAGTACCACAGCACGCTTGCTACAGGCATTGCTTGGCAGTTGGCCGGAACATCGTAGCGTTGAGTTGATCACCACCGACGGCTTTCTGCACCCGAATAAGGTGTTGAACGAACGCGGGCTGATGAAGAAAAAAGGCTTCCCACAGTCTTATGATATGCACAGTCTGGTGAAATTCGTTTCTGAAGTGAAATCCGGCGCTAAACGCGTGACCGCTCCAGTCTATTCCCATCTTATTTATGATGTTGTTCCCGAAGGGAATAAAGTCATCGAGCAACCGGACATTCTTATTCTTGAAGGGCTAAACGTATTACAGAGCGGCATGGATTATCCTCATGATCCGCATCGTGTATTTGTTTCTGACTTTGTTGATTTTTCAATATATGTCGACGCCCCTGAAGAACTGCTGCAATCCTGGTATATCAATAGATTCCTTAAGTTTCGCCAGGGTGCATTTTCTAATCCTGATTCTTATTTCCATAACTATTCCAAGTTGCCTGAGCCAGAGGCTGTCAATATAGCCACTCAGCTATGGAATGAGATTAATGGATTGAATTTACAAGAAAATATTCTGCCTACACGTGAGCGTGCCAGTCTAATCATGACGAAGAGTGCTAATCACGCGGTTGAAAACGTACGTTTAAGAAAGTAATTTTCTAATAAACAAGGGGCCTACCGGCCCCTTATTTTAATGATAATTACTCAGCACTTCGTAGGGATATTTCCCCCCCGATAAACGGTTTAATCACACCGTCCTGGTCGAGCAATAATGCCCCTTGTTGATCAATGCCTCGTGCTATGCCAAAAATCTGTTGTTCACCAATTAATAGTTTAACCGGCCGATCGATAAAGTTATCCAAAGCGCGCCAGCGCGCAATAAATGGCGCTAAACCATCAATCTCAAACTGCCGCAGCGATTGACGCAATTCATTGAGTAAAGTGGCAGCCAATTCATTGCGATCGATATTAATCCCCGCCTCCTGCAGGTTTATCCAGCCTTGATTAATCGCATTGGCATTGGTTTCACGCATCGCCAAATTGATACCGGCACCAATGACCAACTGTGCCGCATCACCGGTTTTCCCTGTTAATTCGACCAAGATGCCCGCCAACTTGCGATCGTTAAGGTATAAGTCGTTTGGCCATTTAACCCTGACATCTTGCGCCCCAAGGCCTTTGAGCACCTCAGCCATCACGATGCCAATCACCAGACTCAGCCCCATTGCTGCTGCAGGCCCCTGATCCAGACGCCAAAACATGGAGAGATACAGGTTGGCGCCAAATGGTGAGATCCATTGACGACCGCGACGACCACGACCGGCCTGCTGGTACTCAGCAACACAGGCATCGCCAGTTTGCAGTTCGGTGATACGATCCAGCAAATATTGGTTGGTGGAATCCACGACCGGCAGTACAGTGACACGCTTATCAACCAATTGGCCAAGAATACGTTCAACATCCAGTAACTGGATCGGGCCAGGCAAGCTATAACCCTTCCCCGGCACGGTAAACACATCCAAACCCCATTCTCGGATAGTCTGGATATGTTTATTAATAGCAGCACGGCTCATGCCCAGCAACTCACCCAGATTTTCACCAGAATGGAAATCGCCATCGGCTAGTATAGAGATGAGCTTAAGGGGAACTTTGGTGTCTTTCATGAAAGAACCTCTACGGCATTCAATTCACCGCCCGCACCGATAAAGCGAACTTCCGGCTCCAGCCATACGTCGAACTTTTTCGCTACGGTATTACGTACATGCCGTGCCAACGCTACCACGTCCTGACTGGTGGCATTATCCGCATTAACCAGCACAAGCGCCTGTTGCTTATGTACCGCCGCACCGCCAATTTGGTGGCCTTTAAGTTCACACTGGTCGATCAGCCAGCCTGCAGCCAGCTTCACCTGACCATCCTGCTGCGGGTAATGCGGCATACCAGGATATTCGGTAGTCAGCACTGCGGCCTTTTCACTGCTGACCAATGGGTTTTTGAAGAAGCTGCCTGCATTACCCGTCACCTTAGGATCAGGCAGTTTGCTGCGGCGCATTGCACATACGGAGTCAAACACCTGGTGTGGTGTCACCGTTTCAGGGTCCAGCTTTGTCAGATCGCCATAATTCAGCATCGGATCCCATTGCTTGCTAAGGCGCAGGCCTACACCAACAATGATATGTCCCTTCTGAAAATGATGTTTAAAAATACTTTCTCGGTAGCCAAAGCCACAGTCTGATGCGGCAATGCGATCGATGGCACCCGTAGTCAGATCTAATAGATCAACGTAGTCACATACACTCTTGAGTTCGATACCATAGGCACCGATGTTCTGAATAGGTGCAGAGCCGACCAGGCCGGGGATTAACGCCAGGTTTTCCAGTCCAGGAATGCCGGTTTCCAAAGTACGACAAACCAAACCATGCCAATTCTCGCCAGAGCTAACGTGAAGAAACCAAGCATCCTCCTCCTCTCGAATGTCGATACCTTTTAATTGATTGATCATAACCGTACCGGAAAAATCATCAAGAAACAGGACGTTACTCCCTTCTCCAAGTACCAGTAGCGGCTCTTGACGCTTCTGCGTTTTCTGCCAAACCTTGATCATTAATTCGATTGTTTCTGCAATGACCAGATGCGCTGCGTTGACCGGGAGCGCAAAAGTATTGTGTTTTTTTAATGACGCGCTTTCAGTAGACATAACGATAAATACCTATACGGAAATGAACCTTCACCTAGTCTACTCGATTCGGCACGCCAGGCTAATATTTGTTTTCATCGACAGGGATTTTATCTGGATAACATCCATCGGAGGAATACTTTCGATTGTTTTATAAGGTGTTTTCTATATAAATGAATTAAGTAATACGTTATAGATAGACACCAAAATTATTAATGCCGGCTTTTCCTCATAACTGAGTCTTATTAGCAAAAACTAAAGTACTCCTCCTAAAATGGCTTATATATACTTGAAGTTATTTACCATTTTTAAACATAGTTGGTATTTATATATTAAAGATAGCCAGCTGGCTTTTATTCGGAGGGTATTGTGATGTGGAGTCTTCTATCAAGACGCCGCGTAGCGGCGTCTGTTTTTGTCTTTCACGCAC
>NZ_SWDE01000013.1 GCF_013337185.1 Serratia proteamaculans | reverse complement strand
CCGTGCGGTGTTGTTGGCGCCGCTGAGGCTGTAGTTGAGCAGCAGGGCGGTGATGCCTTCGTCCCATTGGGTGGACGGAACATAGCCGCGGGGCTGACGGGCCAGCGCGGCCTGGGGAATGCTGAGTGCCAGCTGCTGGCGGTCGAACAGCAGGCGGGTAGAGGCCTGGGGAATGGCCGAAAAATTAGCGCAGGCGGCATCGGGAGCCCCGAGGGCAGGGAACTGAGCAATTCGCACGCCGTAATTGGCGAGTTCGGCGACGCTGATGCAGGGTTGCAGGCCCTGACCATCGGCCCCGGCCGTAAAGGTGATGGTGCGGGTATCGACCTGCTGATCGTTAATCAGCACATCGACCCGGTAATCTCCCGGTAACTGACCCCCGTTCTCTTCGAAAGTTGACAGGTTGGTGACGCCTTGCTGTGGCCCGTCCAGCTCCAGCAGTGCCGGGTTAAAATAATCCCGTGCCTGTAGCGGTGGCGATCCGGTCAGCGCCAGCGCCATCAACAGTGTCAGGCGCGCCGGGCGAGTTACCGGCCAAGAGTGTGTCATGCCCTGCTCCTTAAGTATTTTTCGTTGCCGGCAACTGTCCTTGCTGCCGTGGTGACGCACCGCCCGGTGGTCACTGCATTAACGTGCCTTGCTGCGGGGTACCGATACCGCCGTAGTCGGTGATCAGCCGCCAGACCACCGTGCCGCCAGGGGCGGTGGCCGGCAGGCTGAAGGTCGCGCTGCTCTGTGGTGCGACATAGGTGGCGTCTTGCACTTCCAGCCCGTTAACCGTCACTTTCTGGAAATTCATGTAGAACGGCGTGGGGTTATTCACGGTCAGCTTTGTGCCCGTCCGCTTCCAGGTCAGTTGGTTGCTGACGGCCACAGGGCTTTTCCCTTGCAGAGCTGCAGGGCGATACAGCAGTTTGATGCGGGTCTTGACGGCGATTTGCAGGGTGTTGTCCTGACGCGACGCCGACGGGATGGATTTGACGTTCAGCCAGAACAACGACTCGCGATCTTCCGGCAGAGCGCCGCCGACGCGTACTACGCGCAACACGTTTTGCAGCCCGCCGTCCAAACGAAACAGCGGTGGGGTCAGGATGAAAGGGGCTTTCTTGTCGCTGCCTTCCTGTGGATCCACCCAGGACTGGATCAAATAGGCCATGGTGTCTGGGTTGCTGACGCTCAGGGAGCTCTCTTTTTTGTCACCGTCATACACCAGCCGGGTGGCACCAATCACCACCCCGGCCTGGGCCAGTTGGCTAACCATCATCGCACCGCCGCACAGGGCGCTGAGCCAAAATTTCATGTGTTATCTCCCAAAGAAGGGCGGCAAGCTGCCGCCGCCCGAACACCGGTACCGCACGTGCAGCGGTACCGGGAATGAACATCAGTTGTACTTGACGGTGAAGTTGGCTGTGGCGTTGGCTTTACCAGAAGTGACGGTCGCTGCGGTGGCGATATAACGGGCGGTGAAGTCCAGCGAGTTGACGTTGTCAACCGCGGTGGTACCGGCCACCAGGTCATAACTGGTTGACTCGTCTTTCAGTGCCAACACGGTGCCGTCCTTATCGCTGATCTGAATACCTACGCCAGCGGCGCTCGGATCGGCGGTAGTCCCGCTGGTCAGTGCCAGCACCTTGCTGTTGTTGCTGTCGGCGGTACCATCAAACTCCACCGTGGCCTTGGTGTAGGCCGCCGGGCAGGTTTTCAACTTGATGGCGAATTTGGTGGCGTTCGAGGTAGTGCCGGAGCCGCCGCTGAAGGCGCTTTTGTTAAAGGTCCCCATAGGGATGCTTAGGCTGGTACCGCCCGCGCCAAAATCGACTACGCAGGTGGTGTCCTTGATGTCACCGGTAAAGTTGATGGTGCCGTCGGCAGCGAAGGCGGAAGATGCGCAAAGCAGAGTGAGGGTTGCCAGGGTGGTGGCCAGTAATGTTTTTTTCATGATGACAATTCCTTGTTTGTGCGAAGCTACGCACGGTTTTCCATTAACCCATTGATAGGGCTGTCCTTTTATTAGCTGGCTCGGTGTTTTTTACAGCGATATAAACGCAACATTTTGAGCCAAAATGTCACATTTAGTGATTAATGGCTTCTAGTGAGGGGAATGTTCTATTTTTTGGTGTAAAACACCATGGATGGTGTTTTAAAAGAAATAAAGACTGGATATTATTTTTATTGGATAACAAACAGATAATGCAAATTGGGATTTTTCTTGGTTGGCGCTGTGATTACGGAGTGTGAAGAAAGTGAGTGTGAGGTTATAACTTATTGATATTTATTTTATTTTTTGTGATTTTAAAATAACTTTTTTTGAGGCATTGACTTTTTTTCCGGATGTTCTTAATTTATGTGTCAGTTTGGCTCAAAAAGTAACATTTTCTTCCGTTTTTTCCTCCCTCCACAGATGTTTAAACCGGCCTGAATTGGCGGCGGTGTACAGCACCGTGTGCTGAATATTACGATGCCCCAAATAATCCTGAATCACCCTGGTATCGGCTCCATTATCGGCCAATGCATAGCCACAGGCATGGCGTAACATATGTGGGTGCGCGGCGACCGCCAGCCCGGCCTGTTTACCGTAGGCTTGCAGCATGCGGTAGATGCGCTGACGCGACAGTCGATAGCCCTTCTGCGATAAAAACAACCACTCTTCATCCTCCAGATTGCGGCACGACTGGCGTTTTTCCAGCCAGCGGGCCAGCAGCTGCTTTTCGGTCGCTTCCAGCGGATGAATAGTGGAGAGGCCATTTTTCAGCCGATTCATGTAAACACAGCCGCTTTCCATATCCAGATCGGCCAGGCGCAGCCCATTGAGTTCGCTGACGCGACAGCCGTGGATAAAACCCATCCAGATCAGACAACAGTCGCGTTCGGGCGTGCGGCCGGCCGCAGCCTGTTGCAGTAGGCGGGTGACCTCGGTGCGCGTCAGGTGTTTGCGGTGAGCGTGGGATTTTTGCATTACTTCTCCTCAAAAAAAGCAACGGCCGGCAACAGGCCGGCCATGGTGGCATTCCATCCGTGACGGAATGTGCGCAAGGAGTATAACGCAGGTTTGATTCAGCGACGGTGTGAATGGGTGGAGTGGGATCTCAAACGAATTCCTTCTTGCGCCGTCGCTACTTTGTTTGGGCTGCCAGTAATGCCCGTGCGCGTTCTGGTGCCAGTGCAAACAACTCCACTTCATTGGTTATTCCCAGCTTTTGCATCAACTGACATTTCTGATAGCTGATGGTCTTCACACTGCGGCCCTGCTGTCGTGCAATGTCCGTTATACAGTGGCCATTAAGCATTGCGTTCAGCACCTGTTCCTCCCGGGGTGGCAGTAGTGGCAGCCGGGCGGTGATATCCGCTGCTAACGGTTGGCCGAGCAGGGCGCCGAGAGCATGCAGTTCGGCATTGCTGTTCAAGCGTAATTTACGCATTGCTCGCTGCTTGTGGCTACTGATGGTACGGATGTTACGGCTCAGTTTCCAGGCGATGGCTGACAAGTCCATACCATTGATCAGAGCTTGCAGGATCTGGGTTTCCCTGGCCGTCAGACAGGCGACCAATGAATCCGGTAACGGGCAGAGGGCCCGCTGTTCAGGTTGGTGGGTACAAGGTGCATAAGTGCGGGAGGTTGAAAAGGGTAACATGGCATTTCTCCTGTGCGTTGTGTTTCACGGATATCAATCCGTGCTGTCTGCTGACGGGGTGAGAGGTTTACGCCTTGTTTGCGCAACCAGCGTTTCAGCTCACGCAGACTGTGCCTGTCGAGAGTGGACAATGGCACACAGTGATTAATTGAGGTTGTGCCAACTACGGCAGCGCTACGCCCGGTAGCCAGTCGACAAGGGGGGCGATGATGACAAACTGCCGGAACCGGCCCCCACAGCCACAGTCCCATCAGGCACCAGGCCAGATGGCGCAATCTGAGACTATGGGCGAGGTGGCGTAGCATCGTCAGTTGCTGTACCAGAGGGTAAAAGTAGCGCTGGCGTTGGCGCTACCCGCAGTTACGCTATCATTGGTCGCAATATAGCGAGCGCTGAAACCCAGGCTGTTTACCGTGCCGCTACCGCCTTTGATGGCCATCAGGGCGGAGGGTTGCCCAGGGGGCAATATGGCACCGGTCGCATCCTGCAGTTGTACCGCTACGCCGGTTGCGACACCGGTTACTGCCGTCAGCGCCAGTGCATTGCTGTCTCCGCTGGCGGGCGTGCCGTCAAACTGCACTTTTACCTGGCTGATTTCTGCCGGGCAGTTCTTCAGGCGTAACTGGAAGGCGGTGGCAGAGGCGGTTTCCCCTTTGGCACTGAGCGCGGTACGGGAAATATTGCCCAGTGGCACCGCCAACGGGTTGACCTCCGGTTCGCAGGCGGAAGACAAAATACGCCCGGTGATATTCACCGTTGCGCTGTCAGCCATGGCATTGGCGCTAACCAGTAACAGCAGCGGCAGCAGGCCCCGGCGGGTGAGTTGGGTAAGTAATGGCATCAGGTTCTCCCCGGTTACTGGTAAGTGATGTTCAGGGTGGCACTGCTGTTGGCCAGCCCGGCGCTGATATCGGCCAGGGTCTGGTAATAGCGAGCGGTGAACGGCAGAGTTTCCTGACCGCCGGCGGAGCTTTTTAGCAGAATATTGTTATTGATTTTCAGCGGAGTGCCGCCGTATAGCAGTTGCACGCCGACGCCGCTGGCGGTGCCGGTTTGCCCGGCGCTGGTGAGGGCCAGCACGCTGGTTTCAGAGGTGTCGGTATTTTGCGTACCCGCCAGCGAGACGTTGATTTTGGCGTCTTTGTCGCAGGTGAGGCCCAGATCGAAGCTTTTATCACCGGCTGTGGTGGCAATGCCGGTGAATTTGGTGGCGGCGACATCCCCCAGGGGGACATTGATGCTGGTGCTGTTGAGGGAGCAGGCGAGAGTGGTAATGATATTTCCCGCCCCCATTGTTATAGCTTCTGCCGTAATTGCTGCGGGGCCGGGGGTGCTCTCTATTATCGGTGAAAATTTCTCGGTAGCAATTTCTCCGGTTGCAAGTGTGCCTGCTGTAATGTCCCCTATTTTTATTAGCTGAATGACAACATCATGATGATTGCCAGCTACTCCGCCAACACCTGAAAAAATCTCGGGTGGATTGCTGAACAGAGAATAGGCGGCAGTAGTAACCCCTACGCCCGCTAAATTAGTTTTATACGTATGGCGTAATGAAGAAAGAACCCCGCCTTGATAACTGAAAGTTCTAAATCTGGTAAAGGAGCCGCCGCAGCTTACAGAAGGAGTGCTCCACGCAAAGTGTATTTCTGCAAGTACTGAACCGACGGGGGTATCCCGTTGCGCCACAATATTTCCGAAACTGACGGTCCCAGTTTTTAGTTCCTTAAGATCACACACAGCAAATGAAGAGGTTGCCACTATGCTAAGCAGGATCCCAAGAGCTTGCAGGCAATATGCTTTTTTCTTTTTCATCCGTGGTTTTTCTCTTCCTGTTTGTCGTTGTCCGCTCATTGACACAATTCCTCCACCTGGCCAATTCCACCCGACTGCGCCGTCTGTGGCAGTTGATAACTGACCCGGCGGGTGAGTTGGGTAAGCCATGGCATCAGGTTCTCCCCGGTTACTGGTAGGTGATGTTCAGAGTGGCGCTGCTGTTGGCCAGCCCAGCGCCGACATCGGCCAGGGTTTGGTAATAGCGTGCGGTGAACGGCAGGGTTTCCTGGCCGCCGGCGGAGGTTTTTAGCCGAATATTGTTATTGATTTTCAACGGGGTGCCGCCGTACAGCAGCTGCACGCCAATGCCGCTGGCGGTGCCGGTTTGCCCGGTGCTGGTGAGGGCCAGCACGCTGGTTTCAGAGGTGTCGGTATTTTGCGTACCCGCCAGCGAGACGTTGATTTTGGCGTCTTTGTCGCAGGTGAGGCCAAGATCGAAGCTTTTATCACCGGCTGTGGTGGCAATGCCGGTGAATTTGGTGGCGGCGACATCCCCCAGGGGGACATTGATGCTGGTGCTGTTGAGGGAGCAGGCAGTTGAAGTAACAGATATACTTGCGTTGCCAAGATTTAACTGGGTACTCAATACACCGTTATAATATAAGGCCACCAACGGTGTTGGTAAGGTTAAAACTCCGGCACCACTAATGGTACCTGTGGCAATTAACTGTATACGGTATCCTGCTATAGGGGCGTAAAAACCGTCTCCAAAAGTTCCCTGTGCTCCAGGTATTTCAATAAGTTCACCACTTATATTACTCTTGGTATTGCTCCCGTAGGTCCTAATTCCGATACTGTTTAATCCGGTCCTGTAGACTCCCGACATTCCGGGTACAGAATCAGTAATTCCAGGGTAGTAAGAGTAGTAATTTTTATTAGTAGCATCGCATTGCACGAGAGTAGGGGAGCCTGCAAATACCATGCCTGAGTCCCATAATACGGTACCCATAGGAGTATCTCGCTGAAGCGTCAAAGTTGTTGGCAAGCTGAGGGTTGCTATAGATGCTACGTAACCATTCGAAAACCAACAACCGGCACTGGCTTCTGAGCCTACAACCGAAGACCCTAGCAAAATTAATGCAACAGCATATCGCCTACACTGATATTTATGGTTTTTAATTACACAATTTTTCATCGACATACACCGTCCATTTGACTCACTCCGCCCGGCTGCGCCGTTTGCGGCAGTTGATAACTGACCCGGCACTGCTCGCCGGAGCCATTGCCCCATTTCACCTGCAGGCTGCCCTGCGGGGCCACACCGCTCAGGTACACCTGGCCGCCGTCGCCGACGATGCTGTTGCCCGGTGCTGCCTCTGGGTCGCTATCGCTGACCGTGGCGCCGAACGGCACCGGCTGGCCATTGGCCTGCGTCAGTGTCATCAGCACCCGTGCCCCCACTCTTGGCG
>NZ_SWDE01000012.1 GCF_013337185.1 Serratia proteamaculans | reverse complement strand
TCTTCCCGGCCGCTGTGTGAAGTGAATCACTTGCGCCGTGTCGATGGAGGCGCATTATAGGGAACCGAGTTTTTTGCACAACCCCTTTTTTGATCTTTTCTTACTGTTTGCACACTTTTCGGCCCTTTCGGGTGGATCTTGCGCGATCAGGGCCGTTTTCCGCAGGATCCGTCACTTCAGTTGGTTGTAATTCCACCGCCAACGTCTAGTATTGCCGGTAAATATGATCCCGATGCGAGGCTATTACCATGTCTGATGCAGTACGTTCTTATCTTCATTACTCTCCCAAACTGGGTTTGCGCGTCATGATCGACCCTTCCAGTGTAGTGATCGGTAACGTTGAGCTGGCAGATGACGTCAGTGTCTGGCCGTTGGTTGCTATTCGCGGCGATGTGAACGCAGTAAAAATTGGTGCACGCAGCAATATTCAGGATGGCAGCGTGTTGCACGTAACCCATAAGTCTGAGCATAACCCTGAAGGTTACCCATTACTGATCGGTGAAGACGTTACTGTGGGGCACAAGGCCATGTTGCACGGCTGCGCCATCGGCAATCGGGTGCTGGTAGGTATGGGATCGATCCTGTTGGATGGTGCAGTAATAGAAGATGATGTGATGATTGGTGCCGGCAGCCTGGTGGCACCGGGTAAACGCCTGGAGAGCGGCTATCTCTATATGGGCAGCCCGGCACGCCAGGTTCGCCCATTGACCGCTGCGGAGCGGGAAGGATTGCTTTACTCTTCTACTAACTATGTACGTTGGAAAGACGAATATTTGTCAGAAGATATCTGACTGGCGCCCGTTCCCGCACAGGGGAACGGGCTCCGAGTTACCCTGCCAGTTCTTGACGCAGCTGGCGTAATACCGGTTCGATCTCCGGCATCACACCATGCCACAGCAGGAACGCATGCGCGGCCTGCCCCACCAGCATCCCTAAACCGTCGGCATATTCTGTGGCGCCCTGTTGCTGTGCCCAGGCCAAAAACGGGGTTAATCCCTGCTGATAAAACATGTCATAACAACGCGTATGACCATTGACCATACCAACCGGTAGCGCCGGGATGTCACCGCTGATACCGGATGCCGTAGCGTTAATCACTAAATCAAACCGCTGTTGATCAAGTTGATCCAGGGGCAACGCAGATATTTCACCCAGATGCTGGAATACCTGCGCCAGTGTCTGCGCACGGCTAAAAGTACGGTTGGTGATCACCACTTCACAACCAAAAGACAGTAACGGCAAGATCGCGCCGCGTGCCGCGCCACCCGCCCCCACCAGCAGAATACGATCCTTGGGTTGGATCAACTTCTGACGTTCAAGATCGGTCAGCAAGCCGATCCCATCAGTATTGTCACCCAGTAACCCACCGTCCGGCAGTATCTTTAAGGTATTTACCGCACCGGCCAGCGAGGCTCGTTGGCTCAGTTCGGTCGCCGCTTCATAAGCATTTTCTTTAAAAGGGACGGTGACGTTCGCCCCCTTGCCACCCGCCTGAATGAACGTCTGCAAAGTGGTTTCGAAACCATCCAGTGGCGCCAGCACAGTTCCATAGGGGTGTTCTATACCTGTTTGCGCGGCAAATAGCGCATGAATACGCGGTGACTTACTGTGGCCGATAGGGTTACCGAATACTGCAAACTTCTCCATGCACGTTACCTCTAGCCTTGACGGATCTGCTTACCGGTCAGGACATCTCTGATTTCGGAAGGATTAAGACGGCCACCGACGCTGCCGGCCAACACCGGGAAAGCGGCACCAAACTGCTGCTGCACTTCATCGGCACTACGGCAAGGTTCCTGCCCGCTGAGGTTGGCGCTGGTCGATACCAGCGGTTTGCCAAACTGCCGACAAAGTTGCTGTACCAACGGATGATCGCTAACGCGTACCGCCAACGAATTGAAACGGCCAGTCAGCAAACGCGACGTTTCCGGCCGGGCAGGGATTACCCAGGTCACCGGGCCCGGCCAACTGGCAAACATCGTGGCGCGTTGCTGTTCGTTCAACGCGGTGTCATCTATATAAGGTGTTAACTGCGCGTAATCGGCCGCAATCAGGATCAGTCCTTTTTCCCAGGGGCGCTGTTTCAGTGCCAATAATGCATTAACCGCCTGCTCGCTGTCGGGATCGCAACCCAGACCAAACACTGCCTCGGTCGGATAGGCAATGACCTGTTGATTATGCAGTGCGTCAATAATTGGCGTGAAGATGACTGTGGATTCTGAGCTCATGATGTCATTATTCTGTGGTGACTACGGGTTTCCCGCAAAGTTTACTGGCACAGCAAAGGGTAGGACCTTTCGCCGTACGCTTTTCCATCAGCAACGGATAGTGGCAATACTCACACTCACCGGCAACGGGTTTAAAATTGAGAACAAACTGGCATTCAGGGTAGCGATCGCAGGAGTGGAATACCTTGCCATAGCGCGATTTCCGCTGCAGCAGTTTGCCCTGCTCGCACTGCGGACAGCTGATGCTGGTTTCGTCCGGTTTATCGATAACCTCGGTGTGGTCGCACTCCGGGTAGTTACTGCAAGCGATAAACATACCGTAACGTCCCTGGCGCAAGGCCAGCGTCGCCTGGCATTTCGGACATTCCTGCCCATCCAGCATTTTTACAATATGGCCATCGGCCTGGGCCTTCAGCGGCCGGATATGTTGACATTCAGGGTAACGGGTACAGCCGAGGAAGGGGCCGTGGCGACCACTGCGGATCACCAGCTCGGCCCCGCATTCCGGACAGGGTTCATTTTGCCTGGCGGCAAAAATCGCGGCTTTTGTCATAACTTCTTCTATTCATGTTATCGGCTCAGTGCAGATAACCTTCGTTTACTTCAAACAACAGTTCTTCCATTTGCTGATAGGCACTTTCATATCCGGGGATATTAAACAGCACCATCAGCACCACCCATTTCAGATCTTCGAGATCGAATTCCGTGTTATCCAAAGCCATAACACGATCGATAACCATTTCACGGGTTTCGAGGTTCAATACCTGAATCTGCTCCAGGAACAGGAGGAAACCACGGCAACTGGCATCCAAACGCACGCCTTCTTCTTCGGTGTAAATCCGCATTGCCAGCGGATCGGCATCCATAAAATACGGCGCATTTTCGCCTTCCTGCAGGTCAGCGAGCTTTTCAAGCCAATTCAACGCGTTGTAGATATCATCCCGATGAAACCCCGCCTGAGCGAGATCATCAGTCAGTTGATCCTGATCGACGCGCATCTCTGGTTCATTGTGGATATAAGTTTCAAACAAGTACATCAGTACGTCGAACATGGCCTGCCCTCCTTATTCGGACATAGCCGCCGGGTACAGCTGCGATCCACCCTGCTAACTCCAGATCGAGTAATTTGATTACCACTTCTGGCACAGGTTGGCCGGCACGTTCAGCGACGACGTCAACAGGTGTCACCTCATCTCCTACGTTAGCCAACACATCGGCAAATGGCAATTCAACTTCAGCCTCTGACGCACAAATAGTTGTATTTTCGCTCAGTGACAGCCAATGCAGCCCGCTTCCCAGTTGTTCAGCGATCTCTTTCGGGCCGGTAACCAGATAAGCCCCCTGTTGGATCAACCAATGCGTGCCCTCGCTCATCGGGTTGCCCAGCGCCCCAGGTAAGGCAAAAACCTCACGCCCCTGCTCTAACGCATAACGTGTGGTAATCAGCGTTCCGCTGCGCAAGGAAGCTTCGATGACCACCACGCCCAGGCTTAACCCACTGATGATACGGTTACGGCGTGGAAAGTGGTCGGGCATTGGCAGATCGGTGGCCAGATACTCAGAAACCAGCGCCCCGCCGCTTTCTACGATCTGTTCGGCCAAGCGTTGATGCCGGCGCGGGTAGATATTGGCCAAGCCGCTGCCCAGAACGGCGACGGTGGCTCCTTCAGCGGCCAACGCAGCACGGTGGCAAATGCTGTCAATGCCAAGGGCCAGCCCGCTGGTGATGGTAAACCCGCAGTGCACTAATCCGGTGGCAAAGTAATTGGCCCAGTGTTCACCGTAATGACTAAACTGACGGCTACCCACCATGGCGATTTGCGGCTGCTGCACAGCATCCGGATTCCCCTTTGCCAACAGCAACAGCGGAGCATCGTCAATAGGGAGCAATCGCTCTGGGTAGCCAACCTCACCGTAGACCCACATCAAGTTGCCGGGCTGTTCCAGCCAGGTGAGAGTGGCCGCCAGATAGCCCGGATCCATCTGACGAAATTGGGCCCGCTGCCGGTCATTCAACCCCAATTCCCGTAACAGCGGATAAGGCTCTCCTCCAGTCTCCACCATCTGCCGTATCATCTGGCTGGCCTGCGCCGCCCCCAGCCCGGTGACACCGCGCATCCGTAAGCCGATTTCCTGTGCCTGCATCGCCTGTTCCCCCGCAGAAAATGGTGGTATTACCAATTCGAGCAATTGGTGCGCAATGCTGTCAATCAGGCTGGGAAATGTCTAGAATAGAAGCTAAACCTCGTTTATCACTCGGATACAGATCTCAAGATATATGTCAGTATTGCAGGTATTACATTACCCAGATGACCGGCTGCGCAAAGTCGCGGCCCCGGTAAAAGAAGTCAATGCGAATATCCAGCGCATCGTGGATGATATGTTTGAAACCATGTACGCAGAGGAAGGCATTGGCCTGGCTGCGACACAGGTGGATATCCATCAGCGCATTATCGTCATTGACGTTTCTGAGAACCGCGATCAGCGCCTGGTGCTGATCAACCCGGAACTGCTGGAAAAAAGCGGTGAAACCGGGATAGAGGAAGGCTGCCTTTCCATTCCTGAACAACGTGCTTTAGTCCCACGCGCCGCTGCTGTGAAAATCAGAGCGCTGGACCGTGACGGCAAACCTTTTGAGCTGGAAGCCGACGACCTGTTGGCCATCTGTATCCAGCACGAGATGGACCACCTGGTAGGCAAGCTGTTCGTCGATTACCTGTCGCCACTCAAGCGCCAGCGTATCCGTCAGAAACTGGAAAAAATGGCCAAGCTTAACGCCCGCGCCTAACCGATCAGGAAATCAACGTGTCTGACTCTTTACGGATTATTTTCGCCGGAACTCCAGACTTCGCAGCGCGTCACCTTGACGCGCTGTTGTCATCTGGGCACCAGATTGTCGGAGTTTTCACTCAACCCGACCGCCCTGCGGGACGCGGCAATAAGCTGACGCCCAGCCCGGTTAAAGTTCTGGCCGAGCAACACCATTTACCGGTGTTTCAGCCCAAGTCACTGCGCCCGGAAGAAAACCAGCACCTGGTTGCCGATCTCAATGCCGATGTCATGGTTGTCGTGGCTTATGGCCTGATCCTGCCCAAAGCGGTGTTGGATATGCCGCGACTCGGTTGTATCAACGTCCATGGTTCACTGCTGCCTCGCTGGCGCGGTGCCGCACCGATCCAACGTTCACTGTGGGCCGGCGATAACGAAACCGGTGTTACCATCATGCAGATGGACGTGGGTTTGGACACCGGCGATATGATGCACAAGATTGCCTGCCCGATCGAAGCCGATGACACCAGCGCCAGCCTGTACGATAAACTGGCTCAGCTCGGCCCACAGGGCTTGCTGACCACGTTGCAACAGATGGCTGCAGGTACGGCGAAACGTGAAGTGCAGGATGAGTCGCTGGTCACCCATGCTGAAAAATTGAGCAAAGAAGAAGCCCGTCTGGACTGGAATCTGTCCGCTGCGCAACTTGAGCGCTGCGTTCGTGCCTTCAACCCGTGGCCCGTCAGTTATTTCACCATTGACGACCAACCGGTGAAAGTGTGGCAGGCAACGGTGTTGGCGCAAAACGCGGATGCAGAACCTGGCACCATCATCCATGCCGACAAGCACGGCATTCAGGTGGCGACCGCCGAAGGTATTCTTAACCTGACTCAACTGCAGCCGGCAGGCAAAAAACCCATGTCAGCTCAGGATTTGCTGAACTCACGTCGCGAATGGTTTACTCCGGGCAACCGGTTATAAACCGCCCCCACTGCTCGGCCAATAATCGCCGGGCTGTTTCTTTCTTAATGCCGATCGTTATCAGCTTTAGCCTATGAAAAACAATTACAATCTCCGCAGCATCGCAGCCATTGCCATCGGTCAGGTGTTGGATCAGGGCCAGTCACTCAGTACTGTCCTGCCGTCACTGCAAAAAACCATTTCTGACAAGGATCGTGCTCTGCTGCAGGAACTGTGCTTCGGCACCCTGCGCGTCTTGCCGCAACTGGAATGGTGTATTCAACAATTAATGGCCAAGCCAATGACCGGCAAGCAGCGCACGCTGCACTATTTGTTGATGGTTGGCTTATACCAACTGCTGTATACCCGTATTCCCGCTCATGCAGTGCTGGCGGAAACCGTAGAAGGCGCAGTAGCGCTGAAACGCCCGCAGCTTAAGGGCCTGATCAACGGCGTATTGCGCCAGTTCCAACGCCAGCAGGAAGAATTACTGCAACGCGCTGCCAATAATGACAGCCGCTATCTGCACCCAAGCTGGCTGTTGAAACGTATCCAGCAGGCCTATCCCGCACAGTGGGAACAAATCATCGATGCCAATAACCAGAAGCCGCCAATGTGGCTGCGCGTCAACCGTTTGCATCATACTCGCGAAGACTACTTGCAGTTGATGGAGCAGGCCGGCATTGCCGCTGAACCGCATGCCGAATATCGCGATGCAGTGCGTCTGCTGGCCCCATGCGCCGTTACCGATCTGCCAGGCTTTGCCGACGGCTGGGTCACGGTGCAGGATGCCTCCGCGCAGGGTTGTGTCGATCTGCTGGATCCGCAAGACGGGGAACAGATCCTCGATTTGTGCGCGGCTCCCGGTGGTAAAACCACCCATATTTTAGAGGCGGCTCCCAAAGCCCATGTGATGGCCGTCGATGTCGACGAACAGCGCCTGAGCCGGGTCAAAGAAAACCTGCAACGTCTGCGTTTGAATGCCGAAGTGAAGCAAGGCGATGGCCGTACTCCGCAACAATGGTGCGGCGACAAGCAGTTCGATCGCATTTTGCTGGATGCGCCTTGCTCTGCCACCGGTGTGATCCGTCGTCACCCAGATATTAAATGGCTGCGACGCGACAGTGATATCGCTGAACTGGCCACACTGCAGGCCGAGATTATTGAAGCCATCTGGCCACATCTCAAAAGTGGAGGAGTGATGGTGTATGCCACCTGCTCCATCTTGCCGGCAGAAAACGCTGAACAGGTTAGCGCCTTCCTCCAGCGTCATGCCGATGCCCGTCTGGTTGAAACCGGCAACGAACAACAGCCTGGCCGACAGAATCTTCCGCATCCAGAGGATGGGGATGGCTTCTTTTACGCTAAGCTGATTAAAATGTAGCTGTTCAGTACTCTGGGCGCGGCTGTTGCGCCCTTTCAGATAATCTTCAGCGGTTTCAGTGTGAAGCAGAGAAGCGAATGAAAATAATTATTCTTGGCGCGGGTCAGGTTGGCGGAACACTGGCAGAAAACCTGGTGGGTGAAAATAACGATATTACCGTCGTGGATACCGATTCCGGCCGCCTGCGTCAGTTACAGGATAAGTTCGACCTGCGGGTCGTTCAGGGCTACGGCTCGCATCCACGAGTACTGCGAGAAGCGGGGGCGGAAGATGCCGATATGCTGGTTGCCGTCACCAACTCAGACGAAACCAACATGATTGCCTGTCAGATTGCCTACTCGCTATTTAATACACCTAACCGAATCGCCCGTATCCGTGCGCCAGAATATATCCGCGAGTCAGAGAAGCTGTTTCACCCAGAAGCGGTACCCATTGACCATCTGATCTCACCAGAACAGCTGGTTATCGACTACATCTATAAATTGATTGAGTATCCGGGCGCGCTGCAGGTGGTGAACTTTGCAGAAGGTAAAGTCAGTATTGCCGCGGTAAAAGCCTACTACGGTGGCCCATTGGTGGGTAATGCCCTGTCTTCAATGCGCGAACATATGCCGCACATTGATACTCGCGTCGCCGCTATCTTCCGTCAGGATCGACCAATTCGCCCGCAGGGTTCCACCATTATTGAGGCTGGCGATGAAGTGTTCTTTGTTGCTGCCTCACAGCATATCCGTGCGGTAATGAGTGAGTTGCAACGACTGGAAAAGCCCTATAAGCGCATCATGATTGTTGGCGGTGGCAACGTCGGCGCAGGCCTGGCGCAAAGGTTGGAGAAATCTTACAACGTGAAGTTGATTGAACGTAATCAGCAACGCGCCGCAGAGCTGGCCGAACAGCTGCATGACACCATCGTGTTTTATGGCGATGCTTCTGACCAGGAACTGCTGGCAGAAGAACACGTTGATCAGGTGGATGTTTTTATCGCTATCACCAACGATGACGAAGCAAATATCATGTCCGCCATGCTCGCCAAACGCATGGGTGCCAAAAAAGTAATGGTGCTGATTCAACGCCGCGCCTATGTTGACCTGGTACAAGGTAGCGTCATCGATATTGCAATTTCTCCACAACAGGCAACCATTTCAGCGCTGTTAGGACATGTACGGAAAGCGGATATCGTCAGCGTTTCCTCACTCCGTCGCGGCGTCGCGGAAGCCATCGAAGCCATTGCGCACGGTGACGAAAGTACCTCAAAAGTGGTCGGCCGCACCGTTGAAAATATTAAATTGCCGCCGGGCACTACCATTGGCGCCATTGTGCGCGGTGATGACGTTATTATTGCCAACGGCAGCAGCAAAATCGAACAGGGCGATCACGTCATTATGTTTATAACCGACAAAAAGTTCGTTCCTGACGTTGAACGCCTGTTCCAACCAAGTCCTTTCTTCCTGTAGAACAAATGTAGTAATGAATGGTCTATAATTGCGAAGTTGTTCTCTGCCATAGAAAGGGATAAAACTTTTCGCTCCTTTTGTGGCAAAGGGAAATTGCTTTGTTAAACTTGAGTTATTAAATTCTGCAAGGGGTGCGTTCTATGAGTATGATGAAAGAGTTCCGCGAATTTGCCATGCGTGGCAACGTGGTCGACTTGGCAGTGGGTGTAATTATTGGTGCGGCGTTTGGTAAGATCGTATCGTCTTTCGTTGCAGATATCATCATGCCACCGCTGGGCTTGCTGATCGGTGGTGTTGATTTCAAACAATTCCACCTGGTACTACGCGAAGCTCAAGGCGCGGTTCCTGCAGTAGTGATGAACTACGGTTCATTCATCCAGACTATTTTCGATTTCGTGATTGTTGCCTTCGCTATTTTCCTGGCAATTAAATTAATGAACAAAGTACGCCGTAAACAGGAAGAAGAGCCGGCAGCGCCACCTGCGCCAACTGCAGAAGAAAAATTGCTGACTGAAATTCGCGATTTACTGAGCCAACAGCAACAGCCAAAACTATAAAATAGTTTAGCTCGGGTTACTAAAAAGCCATCTTATTCAGATGGCTTTTTTAATGCCTTAAAACCAGAAGGCCAGTGGTAAATTATCCTTTGATAGTTTACCACTGGCCTCCCAGTTACCGCCTTTTGCATGTTTGTCTTTACGCCGATAACTGCCTTTCCCTTTGGTATTTTTCTCTATCCTTTGGCGGAATAACGGATCGTGCAACAGTGCCTCAATAGCATTGTCCTGTATCTGGCCTTTGGTATGACGGTATTTAGTCATGGTAATTCTCCTTGTTTACGTATGGATATAAATCGTGGCGATAATACTGCTGCTCGTATAAAAATTAAAGAGCCGCCAGCCCTTTCAGGCACCTTTTTTTACCTTTTCATCGCTGGCGCCCTGTTCCAGCGCTTCCAAAATCGAGCAATAGTTGCTGGTATGCGCGCTACCGCAGCAGGCATCGCTGAGACGCTTTAGCGACTCACGCATCCGAGTTAACTCTTTAAGCTTATTTTCTACTTCACTGAGCCGCGCATCAACGATCGACTTCGACTCTCGACAGGTATGATGCACCGGGTCAACACGGATAGATAACAGTTCGGCAATGGTTTCCAACGTAAAACCGAGTTGCTTGGCATAACGGATAAAACGCAGCCGCTGCAAGTCTTGATCGCTATACAACCGATAACCGCCCTCGGTACGGATGTTATGATCCATCATTCCCTGCTTCTCGTAGTAACGCACGGTGTCGGGCGTCACGTCAGCAAGCTTTGCCAGTTGGCCAATTTTAAGCATCACTCTTTCTCCGGTGAAAATTTTCCACTCAATGCACGTTGATATTCAGCATGCAAGAAATCGGTACTCATTCCTGCTTGTCGTAAACGATACTCCAGCAGTGCCATCCGTTTGCCAAGTTCAATATAGTCTGGATGATCACTCTCAATCACTTGCAGCAACCGAGCTATATTCAAAGCCTCTTTGCGATCTTCCAACTCAGCGGGTAAATAGCCAGCATTTTTAAGCAAGCGAAAGCCAGTACGCAATTCAGCAGGCACGGCACTGTCATCGTCCAATACAAGTGGTTGGCCCTGACCAGGCAAATTATCCAATTCACCTTTAGCCTGCGCATCAAGGATATGACGCTCCGCCCATTGATCGAGTAACCACATGAGATACCCCCTCAATTGGTCTGATTAATAGCGTTAGCATAGCGGATAGGGACGGGGATCTTAAGTCTGGTGGGGAAAGAACGCACGTTTGGCTGATTAAGGACGTAAAAAAACCGGGCAAGCCCGGTTTTTTCACGCGTCCACAGATTACTCTGCAGTTGCTACTTCTGCTTGAGACTCAGCACGATCAACCAGCTCGATGTATGCCATCGGCGCGTTGTCGCCTGCGCGGAAGCCACACTTCAGAATGCGAGTGTAACCACCGGCACGGCTCGCGAAACGCGGGCCCAGCTCGTTAAACAGTTTTGCCACGATCTCGTTATCACGAGTACGGGCGAATGCCAGACGACGATTAGCTACGCTGTCGGTCTTGGCAAGAGTAATCAGCGGCTCAACAACGCGACGCAGCTCTTTTGCTTTTGGCAAGGTCGTCTTGATGATCTCATGACGAACCAAAGAGCCGGCCATGTTACGGAACATAGCCTGGCGATGGCTGCTGTTACGGTTCAGTTGACGACCACTCTTACGATGGCGCATGACCTTATCCTTCTCAGTAAAACCTTAACCTGTGATCCGGTTACTCGTCAGCAATGCTTGCCGGTGGCCAGTTTTCCAGGCGCATGCCCAGAGACAGTCCACGGGAGGCCAGCACGTCTTTAATCTCAGTAAGAGATTTTTTACCCAGGTTCGGCGTTTTCAGCAACTCAACCTCGGTACGCTGTACCAGATCACCGATGTAGTGGATAGCTTCTGCCTTAAGGCAGTTAGCAGAGCGGACAGTCAATTCCAGATCGTCAACAGGGCGCAGCAGAATCGGATCGAATTCTGGTTTCTCTTCTTTAACTTCTGGTTGACGAACATCACGTAAGTCAACAAAAGCTTCAAGTTGTTCAGCCAGGATGGTAGCCGCACGGCGGATCGCCTCTTCAGGATCGATCGTGCCATTGGTTTCCATTTCGATGACCAGCTTGTCCAGGTCAGTACGCTGTTCTACACGCGCTGCTTCAACATTGTAGGCAATACGCTCTACAGGGCTATAGCAGGCGTCAACCAACAGACGACCGATCGGGCGCTCATCTTCTTCCGAATGAATTCGGGCAGAAGCCGGCACATAACCACGACCACGTTGAACTTTGATACGCATGCTGATAGCAGCGTTTTCATCGGTCAGGTGGCAGATCACGTGCTGAGGCTTGACGATTTCGACATCACCATCATGGGTAATGTCGGCAGCGGTCACAGGGCCAATGCCAGATTTATTCAGGGTAAGGATAACTTCATCTTTCCCTTGAACTCTCACCGCCAGCCCTTTCAGGTTGAGCAGGATCTCCAGGATATCTTCCTGTACGCCTTCTTTGGTGCTGTACTCATGCAGTACACCATCAATCTCAACCTCGGTCACCGCGCAACCCGGCATAGACGAAAGCAGAATACGGCGCAGTGCATTGCCGAGAGTATGGCCAAAGCCACGCTCTAACGGCTCAAGGGTCACCTTGGCGTGCGTCGAACTGACTTGCTCGATATCTACCAGGCGCGGTTTTAGAAACTCTGTCACAGAACCCTGCATTGTGTCCTCTCTTTGGTACTAAGCCTTACTTGGAGTAAAGCTCGACGATCAGGTGTTCGTTAATGTCCGCAGACAGATCGGTACGTTCAGGCATACGCTTGAACACGCCTTCCATCTTAGCAGCATCAACTTCAAGCCAGGTCGGCTTTTCACGCTGCTCAGCCAGCTCCAGAGAAGCTTTAACACGAGATTGCTTTTTAGCCTTCTCGCGGATGCTGACTACGTCATTCGGAGATACCTGATAAGAAGCGATGTTAACAACGCGACCATTTACCATAATTGCTTTGTGGCTAACCAACTGACGTGACTCTGAACGAGTAGCGCCGAAGCCCATACGGTAAACAACGTTGTCCAAACGACCTTCCAGCAGTTGCAACAGGTTTGCACCGGTGTTGCCCTTCAGGCGTGCTGCTTCTTTGTAATAGTTACGGAATTGACGCTCCAGAACACCGTACATACGGCGAACTTTTTGCTTCTCACGTAACTGTACACCGTAGTCAGACAGACGCGGTTTACGCGCACCGTGTTGACCAGGCGGTTGTTCAATTTTACACTTGGTATCGATCGCGCGAACGCCAGACTTCAGGAACAAGTCTGTGCCCTCACGGCGGCTAAGCTTGAGCTTAGGACCCAAATATCTTGCCATTTTCTTTCTCCAACAAACCTAAAAGCTTACGTTATACGCGACGCTTTTTCGGCGGACGACAACCGTTGTGAGGGATAGGAGTCACATCAGTAATATTAGTGATGCGGAAACCAGCGGCGTTCAGAGCACGAATAGTTGATTCGCGGCCTGGACCCGGTCCCTTAACCATAACTTCCAGATTCTTGATACCGTATTCTTTTACTGCGTCAGCACAACGTTCGGCTGCAACCTGAGCTGCAAACGGAGTTGACTTACGAGAACCACGGAAACCAGAACCACCGGCAGTTGCCCAACCCAATGCATTACCCTGACGATCGGTAATAGTCACAATGGTGTTGTTGAAAGACGCATGGACATGAGCCACGCCGTCAGAGACTTGTTTTCTTACACGCTTACGTGTACGAACAGGTGCCTTTGCCATTATTCAATCACCCTGATTATTTCTTGATTGGTTTACGCGGACCCTTACGGGTACGTGCGTTGGTCTTAGTACGCTGACCGCGAACTGGCAGACCACGACGATGACGCAAACCACGGTAAGTACCAAGATCCATCAGACGCTTGATGCTCAGGGTAACTTCACGACGCAAATCACCTTCTACAGTGAATTTGGCGACTGCTTCACGCAGCTGTTCAATTTGCTCTTCAGACAGCTCACTGATCTTAACATGTTCAGCAATACCCGTAGACGCACAGATAGACTGTGAGCGGGTTTTACCGATTCCGAAGATCGACGTTAAGGCGATTACGGTATGTTTATGATCAGGAATGTTAATGCCTGCTATACGGGCCACTATGCACTCCTACTATTTTATACGGCAACACCATTCTGAAAAGCCCGTTTTCAGGATACTCAAATAATGTTGCAGCTACATACAAAAGATTGGCTGGCTAATCTAGCCAGCTCAACCCAACTTTGCAAGAAAAATATGCGAGATAATCAGCCTTGACGCTGTTTATGCTTCGGCTCGGCGCTGCAAATCACACGAACGACACCGTTACGCTTAACGATTTTGCAGTTACGACATAATTTCTTGACGGAAGCACGAACTTTCATTTTTACTCTCCGTAACTTCTCAAACGAACCTGTTAGCGGTTATAGCCTTTCAGGTTTGCTTTCTTCAATGCAGACTCGTACTGACTTGACATCATCAGAGTTTGCACTTGAGCCATAAAGTCCATGATGACGACAACCACGATCAGTAGCGAGGTACCACCAAAGTAGAATGGTACTTTCATTGCATCACGCATGAACTCCGGGATCAGGCAGATGAAAGTAATGTACATCGCGCCCACCAGGGTTAAACGCGTCATTACTTTATCGATATACTTCGCCGTTTGCTCTCCCGGACGAATTCCTGGTACGAAGGCACCGGACTTCTTCAGGTTATCTGCTGTCTCACGCGGGTTGAAAACCAACGCCGTGTAAAAGAAACAGAAGAAGATGATTGCAGACGCATAGAGTAACACATAAAGCGGTTGCCCTGGCTGCAAATACAGCGAAATCGTTGTCAGCCAGTTCCAACCGGTACCGCCCCCAAACCATGATGCAATCGTGGCCGGGAACAGAATAATGCTGGAAGCGAAGATTGCCGGGATAACCCCTGCCATGTTCACTTTCAACGGTAAGTGTGTGCTCTGTGCTGCATAAACACGACGACCTTGTTGACGCTTCGCATAGTTAACGACGATACGACGTTGACCACGTTCGATGAAAACAACGAAGAAGGTTACTGCAAACACCAATACTGCAACCAACAGCAACAGGAGGAAGTGCAGGTCGCCTTGCCGGGCTTGTTCGATAGTATGGGCCACAGCCGGCGGGAGTCCCGCTACAATACCTGCGAAGATAATGATCGAGATACCGTTACCGATACCACGTTCAGTAATCTGTTCACCCAGCCACATCAGGAACATTGTCCCGGTCACCAAGCTCACTACTGCAGTAAAGTAGAACGCAAAGCCTGGGTTTAACACCAGACCTTGCATACCAGGCATATTCGGCAAACCGGTAGCAATACCGATCGACTGGAATATGGCCAACACCAGCGTACCGTAACGGGTGTACTGACTAATCTTGCGACGGCCAGCCTCCCCTTCTTTCTTGATTTCTGCCAACGCTGGATGAACCACCGTTAACAGCTGGATAATGATCGACGCCGAAATATACGGCATGATCCCCAGAGCAAAGATAGAAGCACGGCTGAGGGCACCACCAGAGAACATGTTAAACATTTCAATGATAGTGCCTCTCTGCTGCTCGAGCAATTTGGCAAGCACAGTGGCATCGATACCAGGAATCGGAATAAAAGAGCCGATACGGAAGACAATCAGCGCGCCGATTACAAACAAAAGTCTGCGCTTCAGCTCGCCGAGTCCGCCTTTAGCACTTTGAAAATCTAATCCTGGTTGCTTAGCCATCTGCTACTTATTCCTCAATTTTACCGCCAGCAGCTTCGATAGCAGCACGAGCGCCTTTGGTGACACGCAGACCACGCAGGGTAACCGGACGAGCGATTTCGCCAGAAAGCATAACTTTCGCGAATTCGATCTGGACACCAACAACGTTAGCGGCTTTCAGCGTGTTCAGGTCGATTACGTCGCCTTCAACAAGAGCCAGTTCAGACAGACGAACTTCTGCCGTGATCATAGCTTTGCGAGAGGTGAAGCCGAATTTCGGCAAACGACGATATAAAGGCATCTGACCACCTTCAAAACCACGACGTACGCCACCGCCAGAACGTGAGTTCTGACCTTTGTGACCACGACCAGCGGTTTTACCCAGGCCAGAACCAATACCACGACCTACACGCTTAGGCGCATGCTTGGCACCTTCAGCCGGAGACAGAGTATTTAAACGCATCTCTTACTCCTCAACCTTAACCATGTAGGAAACCAAGTTGACCATACCACGTACAGCAGGAGTATCCTCACGCTCTACAGTATGACCAATACGACGCAGACCTAAACCGAGCAAGGTTGCCTTGTGCTTTGGCAAACGGCCGATGCTGCTTTTTGTTTGAGTTACTTTAATAGTCTTTGCCATGGTTATTTCCCTAGAATTTCTTCGACGGACTTACCACGCTTAGCAGCGACCATTTCTGGGGATTTCATATCTTCCAAAGCAGCAATAGTTGCACGAACCACGTTGATCGGGTTAGTAGAACCATATGCTTTAGCTAATACGTTATGAACCCCTGCAACTTCCAGGACGGCGCGCATTGCACCACCGGCGATGATACCGGTACCTTCGGAAGCTGGTTGCATGAACACGCGAGAACCCGTGTGAGCACCTTTAACAGGGTGCTGCAGAGTACCGCTATTCAAAGCAACATTAATCATAGCGCGACGGGCTTTTTCCATCGCTTTCTGGATCGCTGCCGGAACTTCGCGTGCTTTGCCGTAGCCAAAACCAACGCGACCGTTACCATCACCAACTACTGTCAGTGCGGTAAAGCTGAAAATACGGCCACCTTTTACGGTTTTAGATACGCGGTTTACCGCGATCAGCTTTTCCTGCAGTTCGCCAGCTTGTTTTTCGATGTGAGCCATCTTAAACCTCTTCCTTAGAACTGAAGGCCAGCTTCACGGGCAGCATCTGCCAGTGCCTGGACTCGACCATGATATTGGAAACCGGAACGGTCAAAGGATACTTTAGAGATCCCTTTTTCCAACGCGCGCTCAGCCAGAGCTTTACCTACGGCTGCTGCTGCGTCTTTGTTACCGGAATACTTCAATTGCTCTGTGATAGCTTTTTCTACAGTAGAAGCGGCTACCAGTACTTCAGAACCATTTGGAGCAATTACCTGTGCGTAAATGTGACGCGGGGTACGATGTACCACCAGGCGGGTTGCACCCAGTTCTTTGATCTTACGGCGTGCGCGGGTCGCACGACGGATACGAGCAGATTTCTTATCCATAGTGTTACCTTACTTCTTCTTAGCCTCTTTGGTACGCACGACTTCGTCGGCGTAACGGACACCCTTGCCTTTGTAAGGCTCAGGACGGCGGTAGGCACGCAGATCTGCAGCAACCTGGCCAATAACTTGTTTATCAGCGCCTTTCAGCACGATTTCAGTTTGGCTTGGGCATTCAGCAGTAATACCTGCTGGCAGCTGGTGATCGACCGGGTGAGAGAAGCCTAAGGCTAAATTCACCACGTTGCCTTTAACAGCAGCACGATAACCAACACCTACCAATTGAAGCTTCTTGGTGAAGCCTTCGGTAACACCAACAACCATTGCGTTCAGCAGAGCGCGCGTAGTACCCGCTTGGGCCCATGCGTTAGCAAAACCTTCGCGCGGGGCGAAAGTCAGTGCGTTAGCTTCTTGCTTCACTTCAACGGCGTTGTGGACAGTACGAGTCAGCTCGCCGTTCTTACCCTTAATCGAAATAACCTGACCGTTGAGTTTTACCTCTACGCCGGCAGGAATGACGACGGGTGCTTTTGCAACACGAGACATTCTTTCCTCCCGAATTAAGCTACGTAGCAGATAATCTCGCCACCAAGACCTGCTTGGCGAGCTGCACGATCGGTCATAACACCTTTAGAGGTAGAAATAACAGCAATACCCAAACCAGCCATAACTTTTGGCAGTGCATCTTTTTTCTTGTAGATGCGCAGACCAGGACGGCTGATTCTTTGAATGCTTTCTACCACTGCCTTGCCCTGGAAGTACTTCAGTACCAGTTCCAGAACAGGCTTGGTGTCGCCTTCGATTTTGAAATCTTCAATAAAACCTTCTTCCTTCAGCAGGTTGGCAATTGCCACTTTCAGCTTGGAGGAAGGCATGGTGACCGCAACTTTGTTCGCGGCTTGACCGTTACGGATACGGGTCAGCATATCCGCGATCGGATCTTGCATGCTCATCTGTCTTTACTCCCGTGATTCAATTGGTAATTACCAGCTAGCCTTTTTCAAGCCTGGTACTTCACCGCGCATAGCGGCTTCACGTAACTTGATACGGCTCAACCCGAATTTGCCCACATAACCATGTGGACGGCCAGTTTGGCGGCAGCGTTTACGCTGACGAGACGGGCTGGAATCACGCGGCAGAGTTTGCAGCTTGAGAACAGCATCCCAACGATCTTCGTCGGAAGAGTTCACACCAGAAATGATAGCCTTCAGTTCCTCGCGTTTAGCGCGGTACTTTTCAGCCAGTTTCACGCGAACGACTTCGCGTGCTTTCATTGATTGCTTAGCCATCAGTAACCCTGCCTTACTTACGGAACGGGAAGTTAAAAGCAGCCAACAGCGCGCGGCCTTCATCATCAGATTTCGCAGTAGTGGTAATGGTAATATCCAAACCACGAACGCGATCGACTTTGTCGTAGTCGATTTCTGGGAAGATGATTTGCTCACGCACACCCATGCTGTAGTTACCACGGCCATCGAATGACTTAGCGGACAAGCCACGGAAGTCACGGATACGTGGAACAGCAATGGAAATCAGTCGCTCAAAGAACTCCCACATGCGTTCGCCACGCAGAGTTACTTTACAGCCGATCGGATAGCCCTGGCGGATTTTGAAGCCTGCAACAGATTTGCGTGCTTTGGTGATGAACGGCTTTTGACCGGAGATTGCTGCCAGATCCGCTGCTGCATTATCCAGCAGTTTCTTGTCAGCGATCGCTTCACCAACACCCATATTCAGGGTGATCTTCTCGACCCGAGGGACTTGCATGACAGAGTTGTAATCAAACTGAGACATCAGTTGTTTGACTACCTCGTCTTTGTAGTAATCATGCAGTTTCGCCATCGTATTACTCCAAATTACTTGATAGTTTCGCTGTTAGATTTGAAGAAACGGACTTTTTTCCCGTCTTCGAATCTAAAGCCTACACGGTCAGCCTTACCGGTAGCCGCGTTGAAGAGAGCAATGTTAGAAACCTGAATTGCAGCTTCTTTTTCAACAATGCCACCTGGTTGGTTCAGGGCCGGGACCGGCTTCTGATGTTTCTTAACCAGGTTGATACCTTCAACAATGACCTTACCAGCAGACAGGACATTTTTTACTTTACCGCGTTTACCTTTGTCTTTCCCGGTAAGCACGATAATTTCGTCATCACGACGGATTTTCGCTGCCATGTTTCGCTCCTTAGAGTACTTCTGGTGCCAGAGAGATAATTTTCATGAACTTCTCATTACGCAGTTCACGAGTTACCGGCCCAAAAATACGCGTACCGATAGGTTGCTCGCTGTTATTGTTTAAAATAACGCATGCATTACCATCGAAGCGAATGACAGAACCGTCCGGGCGACGTACACCCTTCTTGGTGCGCACCACTACCGCCTTCAGCACATCGCCTTTCTTCACCTTACCGCGAGGAATTGCTTCCTTGATGGTAATTTTGATGACATCGCCAATGCCTGCGTAGCGACGGTGCGAGCCACCTAGAACCTTGATACACATTACGCGACGTGCACCGGAGTTGTCGGCCACGGTCAGCATAGTCTGTTCTTGGATCATGTTAGTGCTCCGCTAATGTCAACTACAACTTTAGGACCTATTACTAGATCGTTGAAAAGCCCCATAACCAAGGGCGCAGCATTATAACACCGCTTCCAGAGTATGGGTAGAAAAAATAAACGGCTCATTTTCTGAGCCGTTTATAAGTTAGAGTCAGCTACTCTATTACAGAATCGCTTTCTCTACAACGCGAACCAACGTCCAGGACTTAGTCTTGGACAGTGGACGGCATTCGCGGATTTCTACCACGTCACCGATACCACATTCGTTGTTCTCGTCATGTACGTGCAGCTTGGTCGTACGCTTGATGAATTTCCCGTAGATCGGGTGCTTCACCGTGCGCTCGATAGCAACAACCATGGATTTCTCCATTTTGTCACTAATAACACGACCCTGCAGAGTACGGTTAATATCAGTCATTTACACACCCGCCTTTTCAGTCAGTAAAGTCTTAACGCGTGCGACATTACGACGCACTTGTTTCAACAGGTGAGTTTGTTGCAGCTGGCCACTTGCCGCCTGCATGCGCAAGTTAAATTGCTCACGCAGCAGGTTGAGCAGCTCAGTGTTCAGCTCTTCAACGCTTTTTTCACGCAGCTCTTGTGCTTTCATTACATCACCGTCTTAGTTACAAAGGTGGTTTTGATCGGCAATTTAGCTGCAGCCAGCTTGAATGCCTCACGGGCGACCTCTTCTGGTACACCGTCCATTTCGTACAGGACTTTCCCAGGTTGGATCAGGGCAACCCAATATTCCACGTTACCCTTACCTTTACCCATACGCACTTCGAGCGGCTTCTCGGTAATTGGTTTGTCCGGGAATACACGGATCCAAATTTTACCTTGACGCTTAACTGCACGAGTCATTGCACGACGAGCTGCTTCGATTTGACGAGCAGTCAGACGGCCACGGCCAACAGCTTTCAGACCGAAAGTGCCGAAGCTAACATCCGTACCCTGCGCCAGACCACGGTTGCGGCCTTTGTGCATCTTACGGAATTTTGTACGCTTTGGTTGTAACATCAGCGACTCTCCTTACTTGCGGCCTTTACGCTGCTGCTTTTTAGGTTGAGCAGCCGGTTCCGGTTGTTCAACTGCAGCCATACCACCCAGGATCTCACCTTTGAAGATCCATACCTTAACGCCGATTACACCATAAGTGGTGTGCGCTTCAGATGTGTTGTAATCGATATCCGCACGCAGTGTATGCAACGGAACACGACCTTCACGGTACCATTCGGTACGCGCGATTTCAGCACCGCCAAGGCGGCCGCTTACTTCAACTTTGATACCTTTAGCGCCAAGACGCATTGCGTTCTGTACAGCACGCTTCATAGCACGACGGAACATAACGCGACGTTCCAACTGTGAAGTGATGCTGTCAGCAACCAATTTAGCGTCAAGTTCCGGTTTACGGACTTCGGCGATGTTAATTTGCGCAGGAACGCCAGCGATGTTCGCTACGACCTTACGCAGTTTTTCGACATCTTCACCTTTCTTGCCGATAACGATGCCTGGACGAGCAGTGTGAATAGTCACACGGATGCTCTTCGCAGGACGCTCGATAACGATGCGAGAAACGGAAGCTTTCGCCAGTTCCTTAATCAGGAATTGACGAACTTTAAAGTCGCTGTCCAGGTTGTCAGCGAATTCTTTGGTATTCGCATACCAAGTAGAGTTCCAAGGTTTGACAATACCCAGGCGAATACCATTAGGATGTACTTTCTGACCCATTGCTAGTCTCCAGAGTCTCAGCGATCGGACACAACCACAGTAATGTGGCTGGTGCGCTTCAGGATGCGATCTGCACGACCTTTTGCACGAGGCATAATGCGCTTCATGCTTGGGCCTTCGTCTACGAAGATTTTCGTGACTTTCAGATCATCGATGTCAGCGCCATCGTTGTGTTCTGCGTTAGCAATGGCAGACTCCAGCACTTTCTTAACCAGACCAGCAGCTTTCTTGTTGGTGTAGGCCAGAGTTTCCAGAGCTTGCGACACTTTCTTACCGCGGATCAGGTCTGCAACAAGGCGGACCTTCTGTGCAGAAGAACGAGCGTGGCGATGTTTAGCGATAGTTTCCATCTCTTCCTCCTACCTTAGCGCTTTTTAGCTTTTTTATCAGCCGCATGGCCGCGATAAGTGCGAGTCGGCGCGAATTCACCCAGTTTGTGACCGACCATTTCATCGGAAACGAACACTGGTACGTGCTGACGACCATTATGGACAGCGATGGTCAAACCGATCATGTTAGGAAAGATCGTTGAACGACGGGACCAAGTGCGCAAAGGCTTCTTGTCACCGCTTTCCACCGCTTTCTCTACCTTCTTCAGCAAGTGCAGGTCAATAAAAGGACCTTTCTTGAGAGAACGTGGCATGGCTTATCCTCTAATTATTTTTTGCTACGGCGACGTACGATGAACTTATCAGTACGCTTGTTGCTGCGGGTTTTCTTACCTTTGGTCTGAACGCCCCATGGTGTTACTGGGTGTTTACCAAAGTTTTTACCCTCACCACCACCGTGCGGGTGATCTACCGGGTTCATCGCCGTACCGCGAACGGTAGGACGAATACCACGCCAACGTGCAGCACCTGCTTTACCCAGAACGCGAAGCATATGTTCAGCGTTACCGACTTCACCCAAGGTGGCGCGGCAATCAACTGGAACTTTACGCATTTCGCCTGAGCGCAGACGCAGAGTTACGTAGGAACCATCACGTGCAACGATCTGAACGTAGGCACCAGCAGAGCGAGCGATTTGACCGCCTTTACCTGGTTTCATTTCTACGTTATGAACCGTTGAACCCACTGGGATGTTGCGCATTGGCAGGGCGTTACCTACCTTGATTGCAGCATCAACGCCAGATTGGATCTGGTCACCAGCTTTCAGACCTTTCGGCGCCAGGATATAACGGCGTTCGCCGTCTTTGTACAGAACCAGCGCGATGTTCGCGGAACGGTTCGGATCGTACTCCAGACGCTCAACCACTGCAGCCACACCGTCTTTGTTGCGTTTGAAGTCAACCAGACGATAATGTTGCTTGTGGCCACCACCGATATGACGGGTGGTGATACGGCCATTGTTGTTACGGCCACCGCTTTTGCTCAGTTTCTCAAGCAACGGGGCATGAGGTTTACCCTTGTGCAGCTCAGGGTTAACCACTTTAACAACGTGGCGACGACCCGGAGATGTAGGTTTACATTTAACAATTGCCATTGTTCTTACTCCTCCGACTTACTCTGCGCCGCCGATGAAGTCCAGATTCTGGCCTTCTTTCAGGGTGACGTAAGCTTTTTTCCAGTCGCTACGACGACCAACACGCTGACCGTGACGCTTCACTTTCCCTTTAACTACCAGGGTGTTAACGTCTTCGACTTCGACTTCAAACAGTTTCTGCACTGCAGCTTTAATTTCTGCTTTGGTCGCGTCTTTGGCAACTTTGAGAACGATGGTGTTAGTTTTTTCCATCGCAGCGGATGCTTTTTCAGATACGTGCGGTGCACGCAGCACTTTCAGCAGACGTTCTTCACGGATCATGCCAGCATCTCCTCAACTTGCTTCACAGCATCAGCAGTCATAACCACTTTGTCGAAGGCGATCAGGCTAACCGGGTCGATACCTGCTACATCGCGCACGTCAACCTTGTACAGGTTGCGAGCAGCCAGGAACAGATTCTCATCCAGTTCGCCGGTTACGATCAGCACATCTTCCAGAGCCATATCTTTCAGTTTCTGTGCCAGCAGCTTAGTTTTAGGCGCTTCTACAGAGAACTTCTCGACAATGATCAGACGATCTTGACGTACCAGTTCGGACAGAATGCTTTTCAGCGCGCCGCGGTACATCTTTTTGTTTACTTTCTGACTGTGGTCCTGAGGCTTCGCAGCAAAGGTCACACCACCTGAACGCCAGATCGGGCTCTTTACAGAACCTGAACGCGCACGGCCGGTACCTTTCTGGCGCCACGGTTTTTTACCGGAACCAGTTACTTCAGCACGGGTCTTCTGAGCACGAGTACCTTGACGGGCACCTGCTGCATAAGCAACAACAACCTGGTGTACCAGCGCTTCGTTAAAGTCACGACCGAAGGTAGTTTCGGAAACAGTCAGCGCGCTTTGCGCGTCTTTCAATACTAATTCCATTGCTATCCCCTTACGCCTTCACAGCTGGTTTAACGATCAGGTTGCCACCGGTTGCGCCCGGTACAGCACCCTTAACCAGCAGCAGGTTGCGCTCAGCGTCAACACGTACTACGTCCAGGCTTTGAACGGTTACACGCTCGTCACCCAGGTGGCCAGCCATTTTCTTGCCTTTGAACACTTTGCCCGGAGTCTGGTTCTGACCGATAGAACCCGGAACGCGGTGAGACAAGGAGTTACCGTGGGTAGCGTCTTGGGTACGGAAGTTCCAGCGCTTTACAGTGCCAGCAAAACCTTTACCTTTAGAAGTACCGGTAACATCGACTTTTTTAACTTCAGCGAAGATTTCAACGCTGATGTTTTGACCTGCAGTAAATTCTTCACCTTCAGCAGTGCGGAATTCCCACAGACCACGGCCAGCTTCAACGCCAGCTTTAGCGAAATGGCCCGCTTCCGGCTTGGTTACGCGGTTAGCTTTTTTGCTACCGGTAGTAACCTGCACAGCACGGTACCCGTCGTTAGCCAGGTCTTTAACCTGAGTCACGCGGTTCGCTTCAATTTCAATCACGGTTACTGGGATAGAAACGCCATCTTCAGTGAAGATACGAGTCATACCCAATTTCTTACCGACTAAACCAATCATTGTTTCAACCTCTCAATCGCTCAATGACCTGATTAACCCAGGCTGATCTGCACGTCTACACCAGCAGCCAGATCCAGACGCATCAGAGCATCAACGGTTTTCTCGGTTGGCTCAACGATGTCAACCAGACGCTTGTGAGTGCGAATCTCGTACTGATCACGCGCGTCTTTGTTAACGTGCGGAGAGATCAGAACGGTAAAGCGCTCTTTGCGAGTTGGCAGCGGGATCGGACCACGGACTTGCGCACCAGTGCGCTTAGCAGTCTCGACGATTTCCGCGGTTGATTGATCGATAAGACGATGATCAAACGCTTTCAGGCGGATACGGATTCTTTGGTTCTGCATGAGACCAGAGCTCCAATTATTTATAAACGTAAATAATTACTCCTCACACCCATTTCGATTGATGGGGGAGTGTAATCGTCAACATATAACCCCCATATCGGGAGTATTGTTCGAAGGGCAAAACGAACTTGCCTATCGACTGATTCGCTAAAATCAGGCTTACCAAGATTAGGTAAGCCCGCGCATTATACGCAAAACAGAGCGAGAAGCAAGGCGCAGATGGAAATATGCTCAGGATATCGACATTTATTGCAGTTTTAGGTCTTAGATGGCGGTTCGGTAAGCCAGGAGCTGTGGAATGCGAGGAAATCAGATAAGACGTTGAGGCTATTCCCCTGCCCTGCCGGAGATAATACATGCCGGCAGGGCAGCATTGTTGTTAAGTGGGGAAATACCGTTTTTACAATGTTAAAGTTGGGCTTGGGCGTAGTTCTGAATCCCCAGGCGGTCGATCAAATCCAGTTCGGTTTCCAGCCAGTCGATATGCTCTTCTTCATCTGCCAGGATCTCTATCATCAAATCACGGCTGACATAGTCATGGATGGAATCGGCGTAAGCAATGCCTTCACGAAGACTTTTGGCGCCGTCCAACTCCAGGGCCAAATCGGAACGCAGCATTTCTTCAATATCTTCGCCAATATTCAACTTGCCGAGATCCTGCAAATTCGGGATACCTTCCAAAAACAAAATACGCTCGATGTAACGGTCGGCGTGCTTCATCTCGTCGATCGACTCGTGGTATTCCTTATCATTGAGGCGAGTTAAACCCCAGTTCTTGAACATTCGGGCGTGCAGGAAATATTGATTGATGGCAACCAGCTCGTTGCCGAGCAGTTTGTTGAGGTGAGCAATGATCTTTTTATCGCCTTTCATAGGTAACTCCTCCTGGCCAGTTCTAAAAGTGTAGAAGCTGAAAGCCAAGAGTCAAAAAATAACCTTACCTTTAGTTAGGCAACTTCGTGCATATGGATAATGGTTCCGCTTTCCTCCACCATAATCTGTCTCGCCTGGCGAATGCACTTTCCACAATCGGTACCAATAGGGACAAGTTCACGCAGTTGTTTCATGGTATGCGGATTGTGCTGACGCACGGCCTTGCGGATCGCTTTGTCAGTCACGGCATTACACAGACATACATACATAGAGAGACTCACTTCTTAACCAATGCTGTAAGTCTAAATAGGAATGCTTTTTATTTCAATTAAGATTTGGTCAAATTGCATAAAAAAAGGGCACCGAAGTGCCCTCTTTTTGTGTCGAAAAATTATTCGCGATTAAGCGATAACTTTAGCAACAACACCAGCGCCTACAGTACGGCCGCCTTCACGGATTGCGAAACGCAGACCGTCGTCCATAGCGATTGGGTGAATCAGGGTAACAACCATGTTCACGTTATCGCCAGGCATT
>NZ_SWDE01000011.1 GCF_013337185.1 Serratia proteamaculans | reverse complement strand
GTTCACATGTTCCGTGTCGATGGAGGCGCATTATAGGGAGTTCTCAGGAGGCCGCAATAGGTATTTTCGACAAAAACGATCGTTTGCTGCATTCCACAGCAAAACCCCGCTTTATACCCTGTTGTTAACAAACTTATCCACAGAAGTGATTTGCCCGGAAATTTTACGAGCGCCACGCAAACGTTTTCGCTACAATTCCCCGCGACGAAACGCTCCCCTTTTTATGGGGGCGTTACCTGAATCTGTGCCTGATTACCCCTTTATAGAGAGAAAAACCTTTCCTTATAAAGAGTAGAAGGTGGAAATTCACGTAACGCTCTTTTATTGCGACTCCAAAGCCAAGGGATAAAATCATGCAACAACCTCGTCCAATCCGCCGGGCCCTGCTCAGCGTCTCTGACAAAGCCGGTATCGTTGAATTCGCCGAAGCGCTGTCCCAGCGTGGCGTTGAACTGCTCTCCACCGGTGGCACCGCCCGCCTGCTGGCAGATGCCGGCCTGCCTGTTACCGAAGTTTCCGACTACACCGGCTTCCCGGAAATGATGGACGGACGAGTTAAGACCCTACACCCCAAAGTACACGGCGGTATTCTGGGCCGCCGCGGCCAGGACGACGCCATCATGGGCCAGCATGACATCAAGCCGATCGATATGGTGGTGGTAAACCTTTATCCGTTCGCCCAAACCGTGGCACGTCCGAACTGCTCACTGGAAGACGCCGTCGAGAACATCGACATCGGCGGCCCAACCATGGTGCGCTCCGCGGCCAAGAACCATAAAGACGTCGCCATCGTGGTAAAGAGCAGCGACTACGCCGCTATTATTACCGAGATGGATAACAACGACGGTTCTCTGCAATACACCACCCGTTTCGATCTGGCCATCAAAGCCTTCGAACACACCGCCGCTTACGACAGCATGATCGCCAACTACTTCGGCGCACTGGTTCCTGCCTACCATGGCGATACCGAACAGCCTGCCGGCCGTTTCCCTCGCACCCTGAACCTCAACTATATAAAGAAGCAGGATATGCGCTACGGTGAGAACAGCCACCAGCAAGCGGCCTTCTATATAGAAGAGAACGTTCAGGAAGCCTCTGTCGCCACCGCGGAACAACTGCAAGGCAAAGCGCTGTCCTACAACAACATCGCCGATACCGACGCCGCACTGGAATGTGTGAAGGAATTCGCCGAGCCGGCCTGCGTGATCGTCAAGCACGCCAATCCGTGCGGTGTGGCGATCGGCGATGATATTCTGGCCGCCTATGAACGCGCCTACCAAACCGACCCAACCTCTGCTTTCGGTGGCATCATCGCCTTCAACCGCGAACTGGACGCCGCCACCGCACAGGCCATCATCAGCCGTCAGTTTGTAGAAGTGATTATCGCGCCGAGCATCAGTCAGGAAGCTCGCTCCCTGCTGGCCGCCAAACAGAACGTGCGCGTACTGGCCTGCGGCCAATGGCAACAACGTATTGCCGCCCTCGACTTCAAACGTGTCAACGGCGGCCTGCTGGTGCAAGACCGCGATCTGGGCATGGTGAACGAAGGCGATCTGCGCGTGGTGTCTGAACGTCAGCCGACCGCACAGGAACTGCGTGATGCGTTGTTCTGTTGGAAAGTCGCCAAGTTCGTGAAGTCCAACGCCATCGTCTATGCGCGCGACAACATGACCATCGGTATAGGCGCCGGCCAGATGAGCCGCGTTTACTCCGCCAAGATCGCCGGGATCAAAGCCGCAGACGAAGGCCTGGAAGTCAAAGGTTCTGCCATGGCGTCTGACGCTTTCTTCCCGTTCCGTGATGGCATTGATGCCGCCGCAGCGGTGGGTATCAGCTGTGTGATCCAGCCAGGCGGTTCGATCCGTGATGACGAAGTGATTGCCGCCGCCAATGAGCACGGCATCGCGATGATCTTCACCGACATGCGCCACTTCCGCCATTAATCCTTCTTTTTGCCGCGTGCGCTACGGCGCACGCTCTGCGTGGAGCACCTGATGAATATTTTAATTATCGGCAACGGCGGGCGTGAACACGCGCTGGCCTGGAAAGCCGCTCAGTCACCGTTGGCAGATAAAGTCTATGTGGCACCGGGCAATGCCGGTACCGCATTAGAAAGTAATCTCGAGAACGTCGCGATCTCCGCTACCGATATTCCGGCGCTGGTTGCCTTTGCCCAGAGCCATGATATCGGTCTCACCATCGTCGGGCCGGAAGCGCCGCTGGTGATTGGTGTGGTCGACGCCTTCCAGGCCGCCGGCCTGAAAATCTTCGGCCCGTCCCAGGCTGCGGCCCAATTGGAAGGCTCTAAAGCCTTTACCAAAGACTTTCTGGCACGTCATAACATCCCGAGCGCCGAATACCAGAACTTTACCGAGGTTGAACCCGCGCTGGCCTATCTGCGCAGCAAAGGCGCCCCCATTGTTATCAAGGCCGACGGCCTGGCTGCCGGCAAAGGCGTGATCGTCGCCATGACGTTGCAGGAAGCGGAAGACGCGGTGCAGGACATGTTGGCCGGTAATGCCTTTGGCGATGCCGGTCACCGCATCGTGGTGGAAGAGTTCCTTGAAGGTGAAGAAGCCAGCTTTATCGTGATGGTCGACGGCGAGAACGTGGTGCCGATGGCCACCAGCCAGGATCACAAACGTGTCGGCGACGGTGATACCGGCCCGAACACCGGTGGTATGGGTGCCTACTCCCCAGCACCGGTAGTCACCGATGAAATCCACCAGCGCGCCATGGATCAGGTCATCTGGCCAACCGTGCGTGGCATGGCTGCGGAAGGCAATACCTACGTCGGCTTCCTTTATGCCGGGTTGATGATCTCCGCCGACGGCCAGCCGAAGGTGATTGAGTTCAACTGCCGCTTTGGCGATCCGGAGACGCAACCGATCATGCTGCGCCTGCGTTCTGATCTGGTCGAGCTGTGTCTGGCCGGCGCAGAAGGAAAACTGGGTGAGAAAACGTCAGAGTGGGATGAGCGTCCTGCGCTAGGCGTAGTGTTGGCAGCCGGCGGCTATCCGGGGGATTACAACAACGGTGAAGTCATTCAGGGTCTGCCACAGCAGGAAAGTGCCGACGGTAAGGTGTTCCATGCCGGTACCCGCATGCAGGGCGATGACGTGGTCACCAGCGGGGGTCGCGTGTTGTGCGTAACCGCACTGGGTGAGACGGTGGCTCAAGCGCAACAACGCGCCTATCAATTAGCGGAAGGTATTCAGTGGCCGGGTAGTTTCAGCCGCAAGGACATTGGCTATCGCGCGATTGCGCGCGGCAAATGATCTGAACATCGAGAGTGACTCCGGGCTCCGCAATGCGGGGCCTTTTTTATAGCTGGTCTTCTTTCGGTTCCCAACTGCAAAAATCATCGTTCGCCACCAGCAGCAGTTCACGCCCTTCCGGCGCATCCAGCCAGGCTATATTCACCGGCTGACTGCTACTGCGGGCACGTCGCGCGATCCAGGCTTCGGCACTGCTATCGAGATCCGGCTTCAACGTTTGACCATCACAGGTTTGTACTACTCCCTGCTGCCAACGCCCCTGCAGCAACTTCACTTTACCGGCGCGCAGCGCATTGCTCAGTTCCAGCACGCGTCGTGCCTGATATTGATACAGCGCGATTTCATCGGCGGTCAGTTGTTCACGCCGCGTGGCCAGTTGGCGCTGCATAAAGCTCACGTAGCCGTCATCGGCAAAGCGCAATTGAATGGAGTCTTGGTCACCATCGGCGTCGGTGCGTTTAATCTGGCGCAGCTTGCCGTCTTGATATTCGTACAGCGTGGTAACGGTACCCGGCCCACGATAGGGACTGTAGACGCTCATCAACACCAGCGGGCGGTGTCGATCGTCATCTTTACGCCACAGGCGCATAACGCCCTGGTCGGCCACATAACCGCTGGCACTAAAGGAAGGAAGATCTGAATGACTGCTGCAGGCGCTCAGGCCAGCGGCAATGCCGATGACCATAAGCGCCTGTCGGATAAACAAAAGGGGCACAATTGCCCCTCTGTTTAATCTTTTCACCAACACGCAGTATTACTTAACCGCGTCTTTCAGTGCTTTGCCAGAAACGAACGCAGGCACGTTAGCAGCTGCGATTTTGATTTCTTTACCAGTCTGCGGGTTGCGACCAGTGCGCTCGTTGCGGTGGTTTACCTTGAAAGTACCGAAACCAACCAATTGTACTGCATCACCTTCTTTCAGAGACTCAGTAATAGCAGCCAGGGTGGATTCCAGAGCCAGTTTAGCTTGTGCTTTGGAAAGGTCAGCCTTGTCCGCGATTACATCAATCAGTTGAGTCTTGTTCATAAGTTATCCTTACAGTGTGTTTATCGTTTGCAAAGCATCGAGTGCGACGGATATGCCGATGTACAGCACTCCCTGCATACACGCACCGATAGCCACTTTTTTTCCGCCCCCCAAATGTAGACCAGACAGGGTGCGGATGTGAAGCCTTAAGGCATGACAAATCAGGCGTTAAATCACGTTTTCTTGCCTTATTGCGTTAATTTTATCCCAATATTACTAACCGCGGCCTCGCGGAGGTCAGAACGCAACCCTTTGATCAGTTCCAAGTCGCGCTCTTCGCAGTCAGCCAACAGGCGGAAAATTTCCCATTGGATGTCCCATTCTTCCTCTACCGCAGGCAAAACCTTGAGCTCATCGTCGGTCATTTCTTTACCGGCCTGAGTCATTTCCAACATCGCCACGGTGCGAATAGACGTTTCGCTGATGGCGATGGCGTGCTCTAGCGTCTCCCCGCTGAGTCGCGAATGGATCAGTTCCCCTAATGCGATACAGGCGTCAATCGCCGGGTAAACGCCGTAAAGATCGTAATCTTCTGCCGAGGGTATCGCCTCTTCCAACTTCTCCAGCTGACTGTCAAAGTTGACCTTGGCGTCCTTGACCACCAACGTTTCCCACACCAAATCCAGAATGCGGCGGTAAATTGCCGGTTCGCCGAACTCGGTTTGCAGGCAGAACATCTGGTAATTCGGATACATACGCTCGCACAAACTGGCCATAAAGGTCAAATGTTGCCAGCTTTCAAGCTTTTCCAGACGTAAATGAATCGGGTTACGTAGCATTATTCACTCTCTTACGCGTTATCTGCGCCGCAGTGTACCCGAAATCGGTCATTGCGACACCTCTGGATGCTGCTGCAGCCAGCGCTGGAAGGCCGGGCGGCGCGAGGCGATGGCATCGGCCCAGCGTGTAGGTTCCGGCAAACGGTAACCCGCCATGCAACGTTGTACCCAAGCCAGTGCACTGTCGGCACCGACGCGGTGACCGGTGGAGATAAACAACGGATTACAGCGCGCCTTACTGCGCCATACCCAACCCAACTGCTCGCCTTTGTCCTCCAGCGGGGCCAGTGCACCTACAGCCTCGTTCAGCGGGGCGAATTTGCCGCACAGCCGCTTTTTGGCTACGCCGATGGTCGGCACGTTGACCAGCAGGCCAAAATGACTGGCTACGCCCAGGCGGCGCGGATGCGAAATACCATGGCCGTCAACCAGCACCAGGTCCGGCTTTTGATGCAGTTGCTCCCAGGCTGCGAGCAACGCAGGATATTCGCGGAACGATAAGAAACCGGGGATATAGGGCATGGTGGTGGCAACCCGTGCCACCTGGTATTCCACCAGCTCCAGCGACGGATAGCGCAGGATGGCGATGGCGGCTCGGGTCACCGCGCCTTCCTGCTCAAAGCCCACATCGGCACCGGCGATAAAGGCCGGTGGATCGACCAAAAAATCATCCTGGCGAATGACTTCGGAGGCGCGCAGCAGCTGTTCTGCACGCAGGGCTTGAGTCTCTATCACATCCAATCCTTAACGATGGTATTTCCCCGACTGCGCATGGACCGCCTCAACAAAGGCACCGGCGTTCTCCGGCGGCACGTCCAGGTGAATGCCGTGGCCCAGATTGAATACGTGTCCTTCACCGTGGCCAAAACCGGCCAGAATGGTTTCCACTTCCTGGCCAATGCGCTCAGGTGACGCATACAGCATGGAAGGGTCCATGTTGCCCTGCAGCGCGACCTTGTCCCCTACGCGACGGCGTGCATCGGCGATATCGGTCGTCCAGTCGAGGCCGAGCGCGTCACAACCGGTTGCCGCCATCGCCTCCAGCCACTGGCCGCCACCTTTGGTGAACAGCGTGACCGGCACACGGCGGCCGTCGTTTTCACGCAGCAGCCCGTCAACAATCTTGTGCATGTAATGCAGCGAGAACTCGCGGTAGTCACGACCGGTCAACACGCCCCCCCAGGTATCGAACACCATCACCGACTGCGCACCGGCTTTAATCTGGGCGTTAAGATACAAGATGACGCTGTCTGCCAGCTTATCCAGCAGCAGATGCAACGTGGCCGGCTCGGCGTACATCATTTTTTTCAGTTTGGTGAAGGCCTTACTGCTACCGCCTTCCACCATATAGGTCGCCAGCGTCCACGGACTGCCGGAGAAACCGATCAGCGGTACTTCGCCTTTCAGCTCGCGACGGATGGTACGCACCGCGTTCATCACATAACCCAGTTCTACTTCAGGGTCGAACGCCGGCAGCTTGTCGACATCGGCACGGCTGGTGATTGGCGAGGAGAAACGCGGGCCTTCACCGGCTTCGAAATACAGGCCCAGCCCCATGGCATCGGGAATGGTGAGGATATCGGAGAACAGGATCGCCGCGTCCAGCGGGAAACGGCGCAGCGGCTGCAGCGTGACTTCACAAGCCAGCTCCGCGTTCTTGCACAGCGACATGAAATCACCGGCCTGGGCACGGGTGGCCTTATACTCCGGCAAATAACGACCGGCCTGACGCATCATCCATACAGGGGTCACATCCACCGGCTGACGCAGCAGTGCGCGCAGGTAACGATCGTTCTTCAACTCATTCATTTATGGGGCTCCCTTATTCATCTGCCGGTATTGTAGCGATTTATTGCTCACGGCATAAGGCTACGGTGTCCTCTATCAGGCGACGCGCTACCGTGCCGGGCGGCGGTAATAGCGGCAACCGATCGTAGCGGTACCAACCGGCGTTAAGCAGCTCTTTCGGATCGTGGCGGATCTCACCGCGGTGGTAATCGGCCATGAAGGCCATCATCAACGAGTGCGGGAACGGCCAGGGTTGTGAGGTGACATAACGCAGGTTTTTGATTTCAATATTACTTTCTTCCATCACCTCGCGTGCGGCCGCCTGCTCCAGCGTTTCGCCAACTTCGACAAAGCCGGCCAGTACGGTATGAATGCCGCCGCGATGGCGCACATGTTGCGCCAGCAGGATCTCATCGTCACGCCGAATGGCAACGATCACACAGGGGGCGATTTGCGGGTAGTAGCGTTCCCGGCAGTTGCCGCACAGGCAGGCGCTTTCGGTGCGGCTAAGATGCATCTCATGGCCGCAGTAACCGCAGTAGCGATGGGAGCGGTAAAATTCGGCCAGTTGAACGCCCCGTCCGGCAAGCTGAAACAGCCCGCGATCGAGTTCAAGCAGTTGGCGTACCGAGCCCATCTCCTGCGGCATCGCATGGCGCACCAGCCAGACCGGCAATCCTTCCCATTCGCCAATAACACGGGCCATTCTTCCCTGCAGGGAAAATGACGCGGCCAAACCGCACGGTAATTCACCGTTCGGTAACCAAAGTTTGCTTTCATGGCTGACGATCCACCAGCCGTTTTCATTACCCGTTAATGCAAGTTCCATATCGTTGTTGCACAACCTCAGCTTCACTGGCACTCTACAAATCGGCCTTGTTACATTTTAATAACTTACTGTTACGTTTTATTACTTACGGAGTCAAACATGCTCAACCGTTTGGAAAGCCTGACTCAGCGCGTTGGTGGTAGTAATGAATTAGTAGATCAATGGCTTCAGGCACGCAAGCAGTTGCTGGTCGCCTATTGTGCCCTGGTGGGCATTAAACCTAACAAAGAAAAGCATACGCCGCTGAATGAAAAAGCGCTGGAGAACTTTTGCCATAATCTGGTGGATTACCTCTCCGCCGGCCATTTTCATATCTATGACAGAATAATCAAACAAGTGGAAGGCGCATCCAGTCCGAAAATGTCTCTGGCGGTCAACATCTATCCCAAGCTGTGGGCCAATACCGAGCAGATTATGGCTTTCCACGATCGCTATACCGATGCGGATATCGATCAGGACTTGTGTCTGGAATTACATCAGGCGTTGTCCGACATCGGTGAAACGCTGGCGGCTCGCTTTACCCTTGAAGACAGGCTGATCCAACTGGCGGCAGAAACCTGGCAGCAGGCTGAACCGGACAAGACGCTGGATCCGGCCCGTTAAAATTTTGTAGTCTTTTTTATTATCCCTCCTATACTGGAGGGCATCTTGTCGGAGTGCCTAGCGCCTGATTTGTTCATCAAATTGGCCAGGCTGAGACCGTTAATTCGGGATCCGCGGAACCTGATCGGGTTAATACCCGCGAAGGGAACAAGAGTAATCTATCGCCACAGGCAGGTGACCCCGATTTGGGATAATCCCGCTTTGCCGGCCAGCATCATTACTCCCTCCGAGCTCCAGACAAGCAACTTTCCCAACCCAACACACTGGTAGGAACTTGCTATGTCTAACGTTAAGAAACCCCGTGCTCGTAAAGAGCAACGCGAAGAAGCCCAGCAGTTTATCAACACCCTGCAAGGCGTTTCCTTCCCCAACTCACACCGTATCTATCTGCAGGGCTCACGTAGCGATCTGCTGGTACCCATGCGTGAAATCCAGCTCAGTCCGACGCTGATCGGTGGTGATAAGGACAACCCGAAGTACGAACCAAACGAAGCCATCCCGGTGTATGACACTGCCGGCCCTTACGGTGACCCTCAATCCGAACTCAACGTGCATACCGGTCTGGCGAAACTACGCGCCGGTTGGATTGCTGAACGTGGTGACACCGAAGCCCTCAAGGGCGTCAGTTCAGGTTTCACCCAGCAGCGCCTGGCCGATGAAGGCCTGGATCACCTGCGCTTTGAACATCTGCCGTTGCCACGCAAGGCACAAGCGGGTAAATGCGTGACCCAGTTGCACTACGCGCGTGCCGGTACAGTCACCCCGGAAATGGAGTTTATTGCCATCCGCGAAAATATGGGCCGTGAGCGTATCCGTGGCGAGGTATTACGCCACCAGCACCCAGGCCAAAGTTGGGGGGCCAACCTGCCGGAGAACATCACGCCGGAATTCGTCCGTCAGGAAGTCGCCGCAGGGCGCGCCATCATCCCCGCCAATATCAACCACCCGGAATCCGAACCGATGATTATCGGCCGTAACTTCCTGGTGAAGGTTAATGCCAACATCGGCAACTCGGCGGTGACCTCTTCGATCGAGGAAGAAGTCGAGAAACTGGTGTGGTCCACCCGCTGGGGCGCAGATACCGTGATGGATCTTTCCACCGGGCGCTATATCCACGAAACCCGCGAGTGGATCCTGCGCAACAGCCCGGTGCCGATTGGCACGGTGCCTATCTATCAGGCGCTGGAAAAGGTGAACGGCGTGGCGGAAAACCTCACCTGGGAAATGTTCCGCGATACGCTGCTGGAGCAGGCGGAGCAAGGGGTTGACTACTTCACCATTCACGCCGGCGTGCTGCTGCGTTACGTGCCGATGACCGCCAAACGCCTGACCGGCATCGTCTCTCGTGGCGGTTCGATCATGGCCAAATGGTGCCTGTCGCATCATCAGGAAAATTTCCTGTACCAGCACTTCCGCGAAATCTGTGAGATTTGCGCCGCCTATGACGTTTCTCTTTCCCTCGGCGACGGCCTGCGGCCGGGCTCGATTCAGGACGCCAACGACGAGGCCCAGTTCGCCGAACTGCACACTTTGGGTGAACTGACCAAAATTGCCTGGGAATATGACGTGCAGGTGATGATCGAAGGCCCCGGCCACGTGCCGATGCAGATGATCCGCCGCAACATGACCGAGGAACTGGAGCACTGCCACGAGGCACCGTTTTACACTCTTGGCCCGCTAACCACCGATATCGCCCCCGGTTATGACCACTTCACCTCCGGCATCGGGGCCGCGATGATCGGCTGGTTCGGCTGCGCCATGCTGTGTTACGTCACGCCGAAGGAGCACCTCGGGCTGCCGAACAAAGAGGACGTCAAACAGGGGCTGATCACCTACAAAATTGCCGCTCACGCCGCCGATCTGGCCAAGGGACACCCTGGCGCGCAGATCCGCGATAACGCCATGTCCAAGGCTCGCTTCGAATTCCGCTGGGAAGACCAGTTCAATCTGGCGCTCGATCCCGCCACTGCTCGCGCTTATCACGACGAAACCCTTCCGCAGGAATCCGGCAAAATCGCCCACTTCTGCTCTATGTGCGGGCCAAAATTCTGCTCGATGAAAATTTCGCAGGAAGTTCGCGACTATGCCGCCGCGCAGGAAGCGGCCAAACCGATAGAAGTGCAGCTAACCGGCATGGAAAAGATGTCGGCCGAGTTCCGCTCACGCGGCAGCGAGCTGTACCACAGCGCCGGCAACCTGCAAGAGGAACTGAGCAATGACTGATATCACCACCCCTTTCCCCGCCACGCCTCACAAGTTGGGGCTATACCCGGTGGTCGACAGCGTTGAATGGATTGCCCGTTTACTGGAGGCGGGCGTCACCACCCTTCAACTGCGGATTAAGGATCTGCCGGATGAGCAGGTCGAAGACGACATTGCCGCCGCCATTGCCCTCGGCAAGCGCTACCACGCCCGGTTGTTTATCAACGACTACTGGCAATTGGCGATTAAACACGGTGCCTATGGCGTACATCTCGGCCAGGAGGATTTGGATACTACCGATCTGGCCGCCATTCACCGCGCCGGGCTGCGTTTAGGGGTTTCTACCCATGACGATAGCGAACTGGCCCGCGCCATTGCAGTGAAACCTTCCTATATCGCGCTGGGGCATATTTTCCCGACGCAAACCAAAGATATGCCTTCCGCCCCACAGGGTCTGATGGAGCTAAAGCGCCATGTCGCCGGGTTGAGTGACTACCCAACGGTGGCGATCGGCGGGATCAGTATCGATCGCGTAGCGGCAGTGTTGGATTGTGGCGTCGGTAGCGTTGCCGTGGTCAGCGCCATTACCCAGGCCGCGGACTGGCGCGCAGCGACCGCACAACTACTGCAACTGATTGAAGGCAAGGAGTGATGCCATGCTGAACGATCAAGAATTCCTGCGCTACAGCCGCCAGTTGCTGCTGGAAGACATTGGCCCCGAAGGCCAGGAGAAGCTAAAACAGTCAACGGCACTGATCGTCGGGTTGGGGGGCTTAGGTTCCCCCGCCTCGCTTTATCTGGCCGCCGCGGGCGTAGGCACCCTGCTGCTGGCCGATGACGATAGTCTGCACGTCACCAATTTGCAGCGTCAGATCCTCTATCGCAGCAGCGACGTTTCCCAAAGCAAAGCCGCTCTGGCAAAGCACCAGCTACAGGCGCTGAACCCGATGGTCGAATCCATCGCGCTGGAACAGCGTCTGCAGGGGGAAGTGTTACAGCGCGCCGTGCAACGCGCCGATTTAATTTTGGACTGTAGCGATAACATGGAAACCCGCCATGCGGTGAACGCCGCCTGCATTCAGGCTGGGAAACCGCTGATCAGCGGCAGTGCGGTGGGTTTCAGTGGTCAGTTGCTGGTGATAGAACCTCCCTATGCCCACGGCTGCTACGCCTGTCTGTATCCGGAGCAAACTGAACCCCAGCGCAACTGCCGTACCGCTGGCGTACTCGGCCCTGTGGTCGGCGTCATTGGTACGTTGCAAGCGCTGGAAGCGATAAAAATGCTGGCGGGCCTGCCTTCCGCCATCAGCGGCAAACTTCGGCTGTTCGACGGCAAACAACAAAGCTGGAGCACGTTGCAACTCAGTCAGGCCAGCTCCTGCCCGGCGTGCGGAGGGACAGCATGAAAATTCGGCTTAATGACCAGCCGCTGGAACTGGCGCAGCCCATCAGCATCAGTGCCCTGCTGCAGCAACTGGAACGCCACCAGCCGGGCACCGCGCTGGCTATCAACCAAACCATCATCCCGCGTACCGACTGGGCTAACCACCTGGTGCAAGACGGCGATGACATCCTGCTGTTTCAAGCGATCGCCGGAGGCTGAGATGCTACAAATCGCCGATATCACTTTTACTTCACGCCTGTTTACCGGTACCGGTAAATTCGCCACCCCAGCGCTGATGCTGGAGGCATTACAGGCCTCCGGTTCGCAGCTGGTCACCATGGCAATGAAGCGTGTTGACCTGCGCGGCGGTAATGACGCTATTTTGGCACCGCTGCAACAACTGGGCGTGCGCCTGTTGCCGAATACTTCTGGTGCCAAGACCGCCGCAGAAGCGGTGTTCGCCGCCCGACTGGCGCGTGAAGCGCTTGGCACCCACTGGGTGAAACTGGAAATCCATCCCGATGTGAAATACCTGCTGCCGGACCCGATCGAAACCCTGAAGGCGGCGGAAACGCTGGTGAAAGAAGGTTTTGTGGTGCTGCCTTATTGCGGCGCCGATCCGGTGTTGTGTAAACGTCTGGAGGAAGCGGGCTGTGCCGCGGTCATGCCGCTGGGCGCGCCGATTGGTTCCAACCGTGGCCTGCGCACCCGTGATTTCCTGGAGATCATTATCGAGCAGGCCAAGGTGCCGGTGGTGGTCGACGCAGGGATCGGTGCGCCAAGCCATGCGCTGGAAGCCATGGAGATGGGTGCCGATGCCGTGTTGGTGAATACCGCCATCGCGGTAGCACGCGACCCGGTGCAGATGGCACGGGCTTTTCGCTTGGCACTGGAGGCCGGCGAGCTGGCACGTCAGGCGGGATTGGGCAGCAGCCAGCGTAATGCGGCAGCCTCCAGCCCGTTGACCGCTTTTCTTAGCCAGACAGGAGAGACTCTGTGATGGCTGAAGATTTCAGTAGCCGCTGGCAACAGTTGGATTGGGACGATATCTCGCTGCGTATTAACAGCAAAACGGCGCGTGATGTCGAGCAGGCGCTTAATGCGGAAAAACTGACGCGCGAAGACTTTATGGCGCTGATCTCCCCCGCCGCCGCATCCTACCTGGAGCCCCTGGCACAGCGTGCACAGCAGATGACGCGTCAACGTTTTGGCAACGTGGTCAGCTTCTACGTGCCGCTGTACCTGTCCAACCTGTGCGCCAACGACTGCACCTACTGCGGCTTTTCGATGAGCAATCGCATCAAGCGTAAAACCCTGGATGGTGCCGAGATCGAACGCGAGTGTCTGGCGATTAAGGCGCTGGGTTTTGAGCATTTACTGTTGGTCACCGGTGAACACCAGACCAAGGTCGGCATGGACTATTTCCGCCAGCATATTCCCGCGATCCGCCGCCATTTCAGCTCGCTGATGATGGAGGTACAACCGCTGGAGCAGCAAGAGTACGCCGAGTTGAAAGCGCTGGGCTTGGATGGCGTGCTGGTGTATCAGGAAACCTATCATCCCTCAACCTACCTGCAACATCATCTGCGTGGCCAGAAACAGGACTTTCACTGGCGGCTGGCCACTCCGGATCGCCTGGGCCGTGCCGGGATCGACAAGATCGGTCTGGGGGCCCTAATCGGGCTTTCCAACAGTTGGCGTACCGACTGCTATATGCTGGCTGAACACCTGTTCTACCTACAGCAGACTTACTGGCAGAGCCGCTACTCGATCTCGTTCCCGCGCCTGCGGCCCTGTGCCGGCGGTATTGAACCGGCGTCGATCATGAGTGAACCGCAATTGGTGCAGCTAATCTGTGCCTTCCGGCTGTTCGCCCCCGACGTAGAGCTGTCTTTGTCGACGCGTGAGTCACCGTTCTTCCGCGATCATATGATCCCGGTGGCAATCAACAGCGTCAGTGCCGGATCCAAAACCCAGCCTGGCGGATATGCCGACGATGTGCCACCGGAGCTGGAACAGTTTGAACCCCACGATGGCCGTACCCCGCAGCAGGTGGCACAAGCCATCAGTGACGCCGGTTTACAGCCGGTGTGGAAAGACTGGGATGGATACCTGGGGCGCAGCCCGCAGTAATCTGCAAGCCTTGCAACGCCGTTGAAAAAACGAGGGAAGCGTTGCGCAGAAGCTGTCGACATCGCTGGCAGGGCAAATCAGCCCCGCTATAGTGGCGATGCTGGCTGCCAAACCCGGTGCCAGCCGGAGCCGTCACCTTCCCGGCGGCTTCGCCTTACCCTTTCCCGGATCGCGTCGGATTACCCTCCCGCGTGACTCCGGGACCTCTAACATGACTCCCCCCACCGGTCTTTTGACAAAACCAGCTGGTTTGACCACAGTTAAAGACTGACCACCAAACTGGTCTGACAACTATGCGGGATAATAACGATGAACCTGTCCTGCGATTGATCTGGATTTTACTCTCATCGCGCTGGAAACCCCGGATGTGGTCGCCAGTGTTCGGCAATATCAGCAGGCAAAATACAGTGAGCCAACCACGCGGTAATGATGAAATGTGTCCCTGATGCTGTAATGGCCCCTGGTGTTGGCCGTGGATCTTTTTGCTGCCTGCACCCGGCTTGAAGACAAATGCAGGCAGCTTATTTTGTGAGACAGGCAACCCCCCCTGGGACACGAATCACACATATAGGTGCTAATTAATCATATCGACGATAAAATGTGAATGTCTTTTGAGTGTTATCTTCAGGAAATAATGAGTGTTATTTGAGTTTGATTAAGAAAATCAAACGGATATAGGCGCAGCCATCCTGACTTCATCTATAATCGAGCCAACAGGCAACCTCGGGGCATCCAATGCTCGTGGTCAGCATCAGAAAAATCGAGATGATCATGAAAAAAACGCCAAATTATGCAGAGGCAATTAGCGCCTTGTTGAACCAAAAAGGGGTGGGTGACAGAAAGCACGCATCCACCCTCGCGAGCATACTGAACCTCCAATACAACAGCGCCAAGCAGAAGCTGGACGGTAAAAGAGGCATCACTCTCAACGAGGCAAAAAAGGTATTTCAATACTTCAACGAATCGTTTGAAGGGCGCAGAGCCCATAACTGTGTGTTTATCATGAACAGCATACATAAACGGTGCAATATTGAAGTGGATGACAAGCCGGTAGATAACATTGAGGATGCGGAAACCTACGCATTCAGAAAAGACGATCTTTTTATTATTAACACTGGCAGGGATAAAAGCGCAGCTGCGGAGCTGTATAAGGTCAAAAAAATAGACTTTCTGCCGGCACCAAGGATAGCCATACTCGACAACGACCAAGACATTCTGGAGTTGCTAAAGAAAATCACCACCCGCTACGGGATTGAAACAGACACTTTCTCAATGGCTGCAGCGATCATCGACAGCCTGGAGCAGCGCACCTACGAGGCCTTTATTCTTGATTGGTTGTTAGACTTCGGTGAAACGTCCGAAAAGGTCGTAGAAAAGATAAAAGAACGAGTGGATACCCCTGCACAAGTCATCATCCTGACCGGCCAGTTAAACCACTATGAGAAAAACATAGGCGATATGATATTAAACTACGACGTGCATTTGGTTGAGAAGCCGACCAAGCCGCTGATTATCTCTTCGCTGCTGCTTTCCCATTTATTTTTCAACTGATTTTATTGGCAGGTAAATCAAAAACGACGCACCTTTCCCATCGCCTGATTTCACTCTGATGGTGCCTTTCATTCTGGTCACATAGTTCTTTATAATGGTCAGTCCCAAACCCAGCCCCTGACGCGTCTCTCTTTCGAGCCCTTGATTAAATGCCTTGTATAATCTGTCAATATTTTTCACGTTAAAGCCGATACCGTTATCCTTCACCAAAAGATAAAGACGACTATTATAAACCTTCACATTCACAGTAACCTGACCGCAATGCGTATATTTATCGGCATTGCTCAACAGGTTGACAAGTATTCGATATAGCTTGTACTTATCGGAATAGACCCTCCCTGCATAAGACGAGTGCCGGACAATAAATTGATTGCGGCTTTCCCCACTCACCGCAGCAACAGCATCGTCGACCACCTCATTGATTGAAAACAGGGAATCATTTATCTTAACCTCCCCCATTTCAAGTCTTGAGTAATCCATTACCTCACGCGTTTGCTCTGCAATTTTATTGCCATGGTGCGAGATGAGCCGGGCTTCTTTTTTCAACTCATCCTGAACCAGCTCATGCTCCATGATGTCTGCCGCAATCACGATAGCCTGCGTTGAACCGGCAATCTCATGGTAGATGGAGGAAATAAAGATATTCTTATTTTTAATTATCTCCTTCAGTGAAAACGCATTCTTCAATATGAGGAACATCATCAAAAAAATCAGCACCAGTGAAAACATGGCAAATAGCTCGGCTTTGCCCGAGTTATCTTTGATGATGTCTTTAACCTCGGTGAAATTCCTTATCTGTATTTTGTAAATTACCTCTTGAATATCAACCAGAGTAATTTCCATCTCTTCCATAAAGGAGAGTAAATCGGCTTTGGTCTTCGAGCCATCCACCAGCCCAGTGCTAAGCAGATCCAGCTCGGCATACTGATGCTTCAAAACCGCAAGGGTCTTGATAAACTCTTTATCATAATAAAAAGAGTCACTGAACGTGGAGCGGTTTTCAAGAATAGCAATCTTTGATGCAAATATTTTCTTTTTGAGTAGAAAAGCATCGTAGTTATCCTCATTGCCCAGAAGCAATGCGGTTTTCGTCCTTTCAAAAGATAAAAAGAGAATTTCAGCGACAGAATAGTTATCGAGATTAGGCTCAATCTGCTTGTATCGCTCTTTCACACTGCCGAAGTTTACGGCAATCAGTAAAATCAAGAACAACAGCGCGGCAATGAGGGTGACGAGAGTCCCGATAAATTTCTTGCTCATTTCACTTAACCTCTAGCATTTTTATTTGCCAAACGGTTTTTGCATTCACATCAATGTTGTTCAATTCTGGGTGACTATCGCGAGGATAGATAATCGCAAACGGCCCTAACTGCGTAACGTCCATGAGCTCGCCATTTTTCTTATAGGCAATAATAACTTTGTATTTAGCCAGCTCAGCAACGGGCATTGAATATGAATAATCATCCCAGGCAAAAGCGCGAACCTTGCTTCCCGTCAGGCCATATTCCTTTGCCAGCACGCTAAATTCAACGCCGGTAAAAACGGCCTCAGGGGTAAAGTTGGTAGAGGTTTTAATCGAAGAGGATGGCATCGCGTCTAACGCTTGCCGCGTAATTTTGACCTTCTCGCCATCGTTCTTTTTAAGATAAAAATAATCAACGCCCGCATAGAGCGGCGCACTAAACAGGGAAATCAGAAATAATGCTATCAGTCCTCTGATTTTCATTACTTATCACCTTTACGCTTAACCAGTTCCGCCTGACCAAATTCATCCTTGCCAATGGCAACCCAACCACGCTGCTGATAAAACACCTCAGCCCTGGAACCCGGATCGGTAGTGAGATGGATTTCTTCAGCTCCATTCTCAAACAACCATGCCGTTACAGCGTTCAGTAAGGCGGAGCCTATACCTTTCGACTGATACTCAGGTTTAACAAACAGCCCACCGATCAAGGGTTCTGGAATAAAGAGGCCGAAACCGACGCCGGCGTAATCTTCACCATATTTGCAAATCCAGCCCCCTCCCTGATTGATATCATCCAGCGCCTGGGTTCTCTGAAGGTATTGGATCTGGTGAGGATGAAGTGGATTTTCTTCGACAGAAAATCTGATTTCGTACAGGTAAGGCAAGTGTTTTGCGGCAAGTTTTTCGAAGGTGATCAGGCTGTCCATATCTGTACAATCCTTGGTTGACATAGCACACAGGCGATTTTAGCCATTATCTCGGGTTTCTTTATAGTAGCAAAGAATGCCTCTGAGGGAGCAGGCAAAAAAAACCGCCCCCGAAGGAGCGGTTTATCTGGTCAGGGCCCGGCAATGCCAGACCCCAAGGCGCATTCAACGATTAATCGTTGTTGCCGCCACCCAGGTTGCCTGCATTGAGCAGTTCAGCCAGGTTAGCCGTTGCTTCTTCCGCGCTCACCTGCGGAACAACTGGCGTCTCACCCTGTGCTTTACGGCGCATGCGGTCCTGATGATAAGCGTAACCGGTACCGGCTGGGATCAGACGGCCCACGATGACGTTCTCTTTCAGGCCACGCAGTTCATCACGCTTACCGGCAACAGCCGCTTCGGTCAGAACGCGCGTCGTTTCCTGGAACGAGGCTGCGGAGATGAAGGACTCGGTCGCCAAGGAAGCCTTGGTGATACCCAGCAGATCGCGTGAGAAGGTTGCCTCGATCTTACCTTCAGCAGCAAGCTGACGGTTGGCAATCTTAACGCGAGACACTTCAGCCTGCTCGCCTTCCAGGAACTCGGTGCCACCAGCGCTAACGATGGTGCCTTTACGCAGCATCTGACGAACGATAACTTCAATGTGTTTATCGTTAATCTTAACGCCTTGCAGACGGTAAACTTCCTGCACTTCGTTGGTGATGTAGCGAGTAACCGCATGCACACCACGCAGACGCAGAATGTCGTGTGGAGATTCTGGGCCGTCAGAAACAACGTCACCACGTTCCACAACTTCACCTTCGAACACGTTGAGCTGACGCCATTTTGGAATCATCTCTTCGTATGCATCGCTGCCGTCCAGTGGAGAGATTACCAGGCGACGTTTGCCTTTGGTCTCTTTACCGAACGAGATAATCCCGCTGATTTCAGCCAGGATTGCCGGCTCTTTCGGACGACGTGCTTCGAACAGATCCGCAACGCGTGGCAGACCACCGGTAATATCCTTGGTACCGCCGGATTCCTGAGGAATACGCGCCAGGGTATCACCCGCACCGATCTGAATGCCGTCTTCCAGCTGTACAATCGCTTTACCTGGCAGGAAGTATTGAGCAGGCATATCAGTACCTGGGATCAATACGTCGTCGCCTTTGGCATCAACGATTTTCAGTGCCGGACGCAGGTCTTTACCGCTACCGGTACGCTCTGCGCTGTCCAGTACTACCAGAGAAGACAAACCGGTCAGTTCGTCGGTCTGGCGGGTAATGGTCTGGCCGTCAACCATATCAGCGAAGCGGATGAAACCACTCACTTCGGTGATAACTGGCATGGTGTGCGGATCCCAGTTAGCAACGGTTTCGCCGCCGTTAACTTCCATACCGTCGCCTTTGCCCATCACGGAACCGTAAGGCACTTTGTAGCGTTCTTTAGTACGGCCGAATTCGTCGATCAGCTTCAGTTCGGTGTTACGAGAGGTAATCACCAGCTTGCCTGCGGCGTTCATTACGAACTTCACATTGCTCAGCTTCAGAGTACCCTTGTTTTTCACCTGGATGCTGGATTCAGCAGCCGCACGAGATGCCGCACCACCGATGTGGAACGTACGCATCGTCAGCTGTGTACCCGGCTCACCGATTGACTGTGCCGCGATTACGCCGATAGCTTCGCCTTTGTTGATGATGTGACCACGTGCCAGGTCGCGACCATAGCAGTTTGCACACACACCAAAGTCGGTTTCACAGCTAACCACGGAACGGACTTTAACGCTGTCGACAGAGTTCTCTTCCAACAGGTCACAAGTCTTCTCGTGCAGCAGGGTGTTACGTGGCACCAGGATATCAGCCGTACCCGGCTTGATGATATCTTCTGCTGTCACACGACCCAGAACACGTTCGCGCAGTGGCTCTTTAACGTCACCACCTTCGATAACCGGAGTCATCATGATGCCGTTGTGAGTACCACAGTCGTCTTCGGTAACCACCAGATCCTGTGCCACGTCAACCAGACGACGGGTCAGATAACCGGAGTTAGCCGTTTTCAGTGCGGTATCCGCCAGACCTTTACGAGCACCGTGCGTGGAGATGAAGTACTGGAGTACGTTCAGACCTTCACGGAAGTTCGCAGTGATTGGCGTTTCAATGATGGAACCATCCGGCTTGGCCATCAGGCCACGCATACCGGCCAGCTGACGAATCTGTGCTGCAGAACCACGCGCACCGGAGTCGGCCATCATAAAGATACTGTTGAAGGAAACCTGCTGTTCAACAACACCGTCACGGTTGACGACGTCTTCAACAGACAAGTTTTCCATCATTGCCTTGGCAACACGTTCGTTCGCTGCGGCCCAGATATCGATCACTTTGTTGTAGCGTTCGCCGGCGGTAACCAAACCAGACTGGAACTGCTCCTGGATTTCGGCAACTTCGGTTTCTGCTTCTTCGATGATCTCTGCTTTCTTGGCAGGGATTACCATGTCATCGATACCGACTGACGCGCCTGAACGGGCAGCGTAAGCAAAACCGGTGTACATGATCTGGTCAGCAAAGATAACGGTCGGCTTCAGGCCCAGGATGCGGTAACAGGTGTTCAGCATCTTGGAGATAGCTTTCTTGCCCAAAGGCTGGTTAACGATCGAATACGGCAGACCGCGCGGTACGATCATCCACAGGATGGCGCGACCAACGGTAGTGTCGATGATCGAAGTCTGGTGTACAGACTCGCCTTCGGTGTTTTTGATCTCTTCGGTGATACGCACTTTGACACGCGCATGCAGAGAAGCCAGGCCGGCGCGGTAAATACGCTCCGCTTCTTTCGGGCCACTCAACACCATGCCTTCGCCTTTGGCGTTAACACAGTCACGGGTCATGTAGTACAGACCCAATACAACGTCCTGAGAAGGAACGATGATTGGCTCGCCGTTCGCTGGTGACAGGATGTTGTTGGTAGACATCATCAGCGCACGCGCTTCCAACTGGGCTTCAAGCGTCAGTGGAACGTGTACTGCCATCTGGTCACCATCGAAGTCGGCGTTGTATGCCGCACAAACCAATGGGTGCAGCTGGATAGCCTTACCTTCGATCAGAACCGGTTCAAATGCCTGGATACCCAAACGGTGCAGGGTTGGTGCACGGTTCAACAGTACCGGGTGTTCGCGGATAACTTCGTCCAGGATATCCCAAACGACAGCTTCTTCGCGCTCAACCATTTTCTTGGCGGCTTTGATGGTGGTGGCCAGGCCACGCAGCTCCAACTTGCCGTAGATGAACGGTTTGAACAGCTCCAGTGCCATTTTCTTCGGCAGACCGCACTGATGCAGACGCAGGTATGGACCTACGGTGATTACAGAACGACCAGAGTAGTCAACACGTTTACCCAACAGGTTCTGACGGAAACGACCCTGCTTACCTTTGATCATATCGGCCAAAGATTTCAGAGGACGCTTGTTGGAACCGGTGATCGCACGGCCGCGACGGCCGTTATCCAGCAGGGCATCTACCGCTTCTTGCAGCATACGCTTTTCGTTGCGCACGATGATGTCAGGCGCAGCCAGATCCAGCAGGCGTTTCAGACGATTGTTACGGTTGATCACGCGGCGATACAGATCGTTCAGATCTGAAGTCGCGAAACGACCCCCATCCAACGGCACCAGCGGACGCAGATCCGGCGGCAGTACCGGCAGCACGGTCAGGATCATCCACTCTGGCTTGTTGCCAGACTGTACGAACGCTTCCAGCAGCTTGATACGCTTGGTCAGCTTCTTACGCTTGGTTTCGGAGTTGGTTTCGTTCAGCTCTTCGCGCAGAGTTTCACACTCTTGCTCCAGATCCATGTTTTTCAACAGGGCCTGAATAGCTTCCGCACCCATCTTGGCGTCGAATTCATCACCGAACTCTTCCAGCGCATCCAGATACTGCTCTTCAGTCAGGATCTGACGACGCTCGAGGTTGGTCATACCGCCTTCGATTACCACATAGGATTCGAAGTACAGTACACGTTCGATGTCACGCAGCGGCATATCCAGCAGCAAACCGATGCGGGATGGCAGCGATTTCAGGAACCAGATGTGCGCAGTGGGTGAAGCCAGCTCGATGTGCCCCATACGCTCACGGCGTACTTTGGTCTGGGTCACTTCAACGCCGCACTTCTCACAAATCACGCCGCGGTGTTTTAAGCGCTTGTACTTACCGCACAGGCACTCATAGTCTTTTACCGGCCCAAAGATACGGGCGCAGAAAAGGCCGTCACGTTCTGGTTTGAACGTACGGTAGTTAATGGTTTCCGGCTTCTTGACTTCGCCGAACGACCACGAACGGATCATGTCTGGCGATGCCAGAGCAATCTTGATCGCGTCAAACTCTTCGGTCTTGGTTTGCGCTTTCAGAAACTTTAATAAGTCTTTCACGGATTGGCTCCTGTCGGAGTTAAACCTGTTGGGCGCACGCTGACAAATCGCGCGCCCGTGTGACCTGAACAACCACCCTCAGGCTCCCTAAGGCCGGGAGCCTGAGCCGGAAAAACGATTACTCGCCTTCCAGTTCGATGTTGATACCGAGCGAGCGGATTTCTTTCAACAGTACGTTGAAGGACTCCGGCATGCCTGGTTCCATGCGGTGATCGCCATCCACGATGTTTTTGTACATCTTGGTACGGCCGTTAACGTCATCCGACTTAACGGTAAGCATTTCCTGCAGGGTATAAGCTGCGCCGTATGCTTCCAGTGCCCACACTTCCATCTCACCGAAGCGTTGACCACCGAACTGCGCCTTACCACCCAGCGGTTGCTGAGTAACCAAGCTGTAAGAACCGGTTGAACGGGCGTGCATTTTATCGTCAACCAAGTGGTTCAGTTTCAGCATGTACATATAGCCAACGGTAACCTGGCGCTCAAATTGCTCACCGGTACGGCCATCGAACAGCGTAATCTGACCCGAGGTTGGGATCCCGCCCATTTCCAGCAGTTGCTTGATTTCACTCTCTTTCGCACCATCAAACACCGGCGTTGCGATTGGCATACCTTTTTTCAGGTTCTCTGCCAGACGCAGTACTTCGTCGTCGGTGAAGGTGTTCAGGTCAACTTTCTGGCAGACATCGTCGCCCAGATCGTAAGCCTTCTGAATGAACTCACGCAGCTTGGCCACTTCCCGGTGCTGCTTGAGCATTTGGTTGATCTTCTCACCAATGCCTTTCGCAGCCATACCCAAGTGGGTTTCCAGGATCTGACCGATGTTCATACGTGATGGTACGCCCAACGGGTTCAGTACGATGTCAACCGGCGTGCCGTTTTCATCGTAAGGCATATCTTCGATCGGGTTGATCTTGGAGATAACACCCTTGTTACCGTGGCGGCCTGCCATCTTGTCACCCGGTTGGATCTGACGCTTAACAGCCAGATAAACCTTAACGATTTTCAGCACGCCTGGTGCCAGATCATCGCCCTGGGTGATCTTACGACGCTTGGCGTCCAGCTTCTTCTCGAAGTCGGATTTCAGTTCGTCGTACTGCTCTGCCAACTGTTCCAGCTGGTTTTGCTTTTCTTCGTCGGTCAGGCCCAGTTCCAGCCAGCGATCGCGTGGCAGCTTGCTCAGCTTTTCAGCTTCAACACCGCCGGCAACCAGCACCGCATGGATACGTGCGAACAGACCAGCTTCCAGGATCTGCAGTTCTTCAGTCAGGTCTTTTTTCGCCTGCTTCAGCTGCATCTCTTCGATTTCCAACGCACGCTTGTCTTTTTCCACGCCATCGCGGGTAAAGACCTGCACGTCGATAATCGTACCGGAAACGCCGTTTGGTACGCGCAGAGAGGAATCTTTAACGTCAGACGCCTTCTCACCGAAGATCGCACGCAGCAGCTTCTCTTCTGGCGTCAGCTGGGTTTCACCTTTTGGTGTTACCTTACCAACCAGAATGTCACCACCGGTCACTTCAGCACCGATATACACGATACCTGACTCATCCAGTTTGGAGAGCGCTGCTTCACCCACGTTAGGGATGTCGGCAGTGATCTCTTCAGGCCCCAGCTTGGTGTCGCGAGACACACATGCCAGTTCCTGGATGTGGATGGTAGTGAAGCGATCTTCCTGAACGACACGCTCGGACACCAAGATGGAGTCTTCGAAGTTGTAGCCGTTCCATGGCATGAATGCCACGCGCATGTTCTGGCCCAACGCCAGTTCACCCAGGTCTGTAGACGGGCCATCTGCCAGCACGTCGCCGCGCTCGATTGGCTCACCCAGATTCACACACGGCATCTGGTTGATACAGGTGTTCTGGTTAGAACGGGTGTACTTGGTCAGGTTATAAATATCGATACCTGCTTCGCCCGCGAGCATCTCGTCTTCGTTAACTTTAATAACGATACGGGAAGCATCCACGTACTGGATCACACCGCCACGTCGAGCTACGGCAGTAACACCGGAGTCAACAGCTACAGCACGTTCCATACCGGTACCTACCAGCGGCTTGTCAGCACGCAAGGTTGGAACCGCTTGACGTTGCATGTTCGCACCCATCAATGCACGGTTGGCGTCATCGTGTTCCAGGAATGGAATCAGTGAAGCACCAACGGATACAACCTGCTGGGTTGATACGTCCATATAGTCAACCTGGTCGCGGCTGAACAGGCTTGATTCGCCTTTGCTACGACAGGTGACCAGGTCTTCTACGAAGCGGCCGTCATCATCCAGGTTGGAGTTCGCCTGAGCGATAACGAAGTTGCCTTCTTCAATAGCAGACAGATAGTTGATTTCATCGGTAACCAGACCGTCACGCACGCGGCGGTACGGAGTTTCCAGGAAGCCATACTCGTTTGTCTGTGCGTACACGGACAAGGAGTTGATCAGACCGATGTTTGGACCTTCCGGCGTTTCGATTGGGCACACGCGACCGTAGTGAGTCGGGTGTACGTCTCGAACTTCAAAGCCGGCACGTTCACGGGTCAGACCGCCTGGGCCCAATGCAGAGATACGACGTTTGTGCGTAATCTCGGACAACGGGTTGTTCTGGTCCATAAACTGAGAAAGCTGGCTAGAGCCGAAGAACTCTTTCACCGCCGCCGAAATCGGCTTGGCGTTGATCATGTCCTGTGGCATCAGGGTATCCAGATCGCCCAGGGACAGACGTTCTTTAACCGCACGCTCAACACGCACCAGACCTACACGGAACTGGTTCTCAGCCATTTCGCCGACGGAACGGATACGACGGTTGCCCAAGTGGTCGATATCGTCCACTTCGCCTTTACCGTTACGGATACCGATGAGCTTCTTCATCACTTCAATGATGTCGTCTTTGCTCAGGATGCCCGAACCTTCGATCTCGTCACGCAGCAGAGAACGGTTGAACTTCATACGACCAACCGCAGACAGATCGTAGCGGTCCTCAGAGAAGAACAGGTTCTCAAACAGGTTTTCAGCAGCTTCGCGCGTTGGCGGCTCACCAGGGCGCATCATGCGGTAGATTTCTACCAGTGCGCTCAAACGATCGCTGGTTGGATCGACACGTACAGTCTCAGAGATGTACGCACCGTGGTCCAGATCGTTGGTGAACAGCGTTTCGATACGCTTGTGGCCTGACTGGCTCAGTTTGGCCAGCAGATCCAGCGACAGCTCCATGTTGGCTGCGCAGATCAGCTCACCGGTATTGGTATCGATATAGTCCTTCGCGACCACTTTGCCCGCGATGTACTCAACCGGTACTTCAATACTCTGAATTTCGTCTTTTTCGAGCTGACGGATATGACGAGCGGTGATGCGACGGCCTTTCTCAATGTAGATCTTGCCGTTGGCTTCGATATCAAACGAAGCAGTCTCACCACGCAGACGTTCTGGAACCAGCTCCATCTGCAGCTTGTTATCACGGATCTCGTAAACTACTTTCGCAAAGAACAGGTCAAGGATCTGCTCAGTGGTGTAGTTCAATGCACGCAGAATGATGGTCGCTGGCAATTTACGGCGACGGTCAATACGCACAAACAGGTTGTCTTTCGGGTCAAACTCGAAATCCAACCATGAACCGCGGTAAGGGATGATACGTGCGTTATACAGCACTTTACCCGAAGAGTGGGTTTTACCCTTATCGCTGTCAAAGAATACGCCAGGACTACGGTGAAGCTGAGATACGATAACCCTCTCAGTACCGTTGATCACAAAGGTGCCGTTTTCGGTCATGAGCGGAATTTCGCCCATATAGACTTCTTGTTCCTTGATGTCCTTGACCGTACCTTCCGGAGCTTCACGCTCATAGATGACCAGGCGCAGTTTTACGCGCAGCGGTGCAGAGAACGTCACACCACGGATCTGGCACTCTTTGACGTCGAAGACCGGCTCACCAAGACGGTAGCTAACGTATTGCAGCTCCGAATTGCCACTGTAGCTCTGGATAGGGAACACAGAACGGAACGCGGCTTCTAGGCCGTGCTGCCCTTCTGGATCTTGCTCGATAAACTTCTGGAACGAATCAAGCTGGATAGAAAGGAGATATGGTATGTCCAAAACTTGTGGACGCTTACCAAAATCCTTACGAATACGTTTTTTCTCGGTATAGGAGTAAACCATAGGGTTCCTCAGCTCGCTGGAAAGTCGAACCTATTGTCCGTCCGGATATAGGACGGTTCACGCAACACCATTTTGTCGACCGGAAAGCGGGAACACTCTCCGCAATACTCGTTTCTATCACGCTTAAATCATTTCGTTGCGTTGTGCGGCAGATTTTGCTGCGGCAGGGAAGGCAATATATTAAGTCGTCGATAGAAAGAAATATTGGGGTTAGCCAGTAGCCAAACAGTGTGAAACTCTACTGACGCCCTACAGCGCAAAAAGGCTGGTGACCAAAAAGTCACCAGCCATCAGTCTGTTAGTTAAAACAGACTGCACTCAGAAAGCAGTGGCTTATTTAACTTCAACTTCAGCGCCAGCTTCTTCCAGAGCTTTTTTCAGTGCTTCAGCGTCGTCTTTGCTGATGCCTTCTTTCAGTGCTGCTGGTGCAGACTCAACCAGGTCTTTAGCTTCTTTCAGACCCAGGCCAGTTGCGCCACGTACTGCTTTGATTACTGCAACTTTGTTCGCGCCGATACCTTTCAGTACAACGTCGAATTCAGTTTTTTCTTCAACAGCTTCAGCAGCAGCAGCAGGACCTGCAGCTACAGCAGCAGCAGAAACACCGAACTTCTCTTCCATAGCGGCGATCAGTTCAACGATTTCCATTACAGACAGAGCTGCAACGCCTTCGATAATTTGGTCTTTAGTGATAGACATAACAAATGTTCCTAAAATTCAGAAATAGTTTAAATACGTAAGCAACGGATAAGAAAAAGGGCTTATGCCGCTTCTTTCTGATCGCGCAGTGCAGCCAGAGTGCGAACCAATTTGCCGGCAGCGGCTTCTTTCATGGTTGCCATCAGGCGTGCGATTGCTTCATCGTAAGTAGGCAGAGTTGCCAAGCGGTCAATTTGTGCCGCAGGGATCAGCTCACCTTCAAAGGCCGCAGCTTTAATCTCGAACTTTGCATTCGCTTTCGCGAAATCTTTGAACAGACGAGCAGCAGCGCCCGGGTGTTCATGAGAAAATGCAATCAAGGTAGGACCGACGAACGTGTCTTTCAGGCATTCGAATGGAGTGCCTTCAACTACGCGACGCATCAGGGTGTTACGAACAACACGCATGTAAACGCCAGCTTCACGACCTGCTTTACGCAGTTCAGTCATTTTATCAACGGTAACGCCACGGGAATCCGCAACAACCGCAGACAGCGCGCCTTTGGCTACTTCGTTGACTTCAGCAACAATCGCTTGTTTGTCTTGAAGATTTAATGCCATTAGCTTTTTGCTCCTGGATTTAGCCGGGGGAAATCCCCGGCACTCACATCACTCAACACCTTGTGATAAATCACTCAGTGAGAGCGTTCAAACACGGTGAGCAGAATCCAGCAAAGACTATTCTTTTATAAAAAAGAAAAAATTTCTTTAGGCTCTGTCACCGTCTACGCAGGAAAGATTAAGTACCTTTCGGTACACCTGCGGTCTTGGACGGAGGCCTGGATAGGCCAGGCTCCAACCGAAAAATCTTTGTTCCGCTGTGGCTATGGCCAATAGCAAAACCTTGGGGCATAAGATTCTAGACAAATCTTCGCCCCAAGTCAAAGCGATAATCGCAGGGCGATTAGTTCGCTACAGCAGTCAGGCCGCTTTGATCGATAGCAACGCCAGCACCCATGGTGGTGGAGAGGCTAACTTTCTTGATGTACACGCCTTTAGCCTGAGATGGTTTTGCTTTTTTCAGCGCAACCAGCAGAGCTTCCAGGTTTTCTTTCAGCTTGTCTGACTCGAAATCAACCTTACCGATAGTGGTATGGATGATGCCGTTTTTGTCGTTACGATAACGAACCTGACCTGCTTTAGCGTTTTTCACTGCTTCAGCAACGTTCGGAGTAACGGTACCCACTTTCGGGTTTGGCATCAGGCCACGTGGACCCAGGATCTGGCCCAGTTGACCAACAACGCGCATTGCATCCGGGGAAGCAATAACAACGTCGAAGTTCATTTCGCCTTTCTTGATCTGGTCTGCCAGATCTTCCATACCTACCAGCTCTGCGCCAGCAGCTTTAGCTGCTTCAGCGTTAGGGCCCTGGGCAAATACGGCAACGCGAACAGAACGACCGGTGCCGTTTGGCAGAACGGTAGCGCCACGAACGTTTTGGTCAGATTTACGAGCGTCGATGCCGAGGTTAACAGCAACGTCAACGCTTTCTACGAATTTAGCGGTGGCCAGCTCTTTCAGCAGAGCAACAGCTTCGGTGATGTCATACTGTTTAGTAGCATCAACTTTGTCACGGATCACGCGCATGCGCTTGGTCAGCTTAGCCATTTCTTAATCCTCCACTACCAGGCCCATGGAACGAGCGGTACCTTCGATGGAGCGAGTCATCGCTTCAACGGTGGAACCAGTCATGTCCGCAGCTTTGGTTTCTGCGATTTCACGTACCTGAGCACTTGTCACTTTACCTACTTTGTCTTTGTTCGGCTTGCCTGAACCAGACTTGATACCAGCCGCTTTTTTCAGCAGAACTGCTGCTGGCGGGGTTTTGGTAACGAAAGTGAAAGAACGGTCAGAATAAACAGTAATAACAACCGGAATCGGCAGACCTTTCTCAACGCTGTCAGTCTTAGCATTGAACGCCTTACAGAATTCCATGATGTTAACACCTTGCTGACCCAGAGCTGGACCAACTGGCGGACTTGGGTTCGCCATACCGGCTGCAACTTGCAGCTTAACGTAGGCTTGTACTTTCTTGGCCATTTACAATTCCTCGGTTTGGGTAATAACGCCTCGTAAAAGGCTCCCCGTGTATCACCTCACTCTAAAGAGCAAGGCCTATAAAAACAAAAGGCGCGAAATTATAGTTCAATTTCGCGCCTCTGACAAGTGGCAAAAGCCACTTATTGCTGATTAATTGATCAGCCTTTCTCGACCTGAGCGAAGTCCAGTTCCACCGGCGTTGCACGGCCAAAGATGGAAACGGAAACTTTCAGGCGACTCTTCTCGTAATCCACTTCTTCAACAACACCGTTGAAGTCAGCGAACGGACCATCGCTAACGCGGACCAATTCACCCGGTTCGAACAGCGTTTTCGGACGCGGCTTATCACCAACCTGCTGCAGGCGGTTCATAATCGCATCGACTTCTTTGTCGCTGATCGGAGCCGGACGGTCAGAAGTCCCGCCGATGAAACCCATTACGCGTGGAACGCTGCGTACCAAGTGCCAGCTGGCATCGTTCATCACCATCTGAACCAGTACGTAGCCCGGGAAGAATTTACGTTCGCTTTTGCGACGCTGGCCACCACGGATTTCAACAACTTCTTCCGTAGGAACCATGACTTCGCCGAACAGTTCTTCCATATCATGCAGTTTGATGTATTCACGCAGCGATTGGGCTACGCGACCTTCAAAACCGGAAAACGCCTGAACGACGTACCAACGTTTTTTTGGAGCTTCAGACATTTTAGAACCTCAGGCCAGTAATAAACGATACCAGACGGACCAGAATACCATCCAGCCCCCACAGAATCAGTGACATCACGGCAGTTACCGCGGCAACGATCAACGTGGTATGTAGCGTTTCCTGACGAGTTGGCCAGATCACTTTGCGCACTTCGGTACGCGCTTCACGTGCAAACGCAACGGTGGCTTTGCCTTTGGTCGTCATCAGCGCCACGGCGCCTGCAACAGCGATAACCACTACAACGGCCAGCGCGCGTAATGGCAGGCTGAAATCACGGTAGAAATAGTTACCGACAATCGCTACAACCAACAGAACAGCGACGATCAGCCATTTAGCCGTTTCCAGGCCGCGCCCGCTCCCTTGAGCCTCGGTATTCGCACTCATAAACCAACCTGTCACAATGAATTCAGAACAGACAACTTTGCCTCGCACTGCAAGACAAACCAAACCGATCACATGCTGCTTGGCAGCATTTCGGTGTTTTACGCTATGACGTATTTCAGTCAATACGCTTTAAGAGCCCATCTCACCAATGATTATGACTGCAAAATCGCTGATGAGATAGGTTCTAGTTCACAGCGTAGAAAAAGGGCATCAAATGATGCCCTTTTACCGCGTGTCGCGTCAAACGTTATCAGCGATTAAGCGATAACTTTGGCAACAACACCAGCGCCTACAGTACGGCCGCCTTCACGGATTGCGAAACGCAGACCGTCGTCCATCGCGATTGGGTGGATCAAGGTGACTTTCATGTTCACGTTGTCACCAGGCATG
>NZ_SWDE01000010.1 GCF_013337185.1 Serratia proteamaculans | reverse complement strand
AATTTGATAAGCCCTGAGTCTCTGACTCAGGGCTTTTTCATATGCAAAATTCAACGAAATTGAATATAGCTGCGTGATTTATGCGGTGAAAATCTGTTCTGGTAAATAATTATCCGAATTGCATGCCAATACAAAGAATAATATACCCGGCAGTAGGATCCCTGCCGGTAATAAATTTTTTGCCGTTATTTAATATTCTGACGTGCCAGTTCCAACTGAATATCCTTATCCAGATTGGCCACCCAGCGATTATAGTTTGGATGAATCTTTCCGTCTTTGGCATCCATATTTCCGCTGCCAATATAGTTAATCTGATAACTATTGGTATTGTAAGTGATACGGATGTCTGCGCTGTGGCCACGCAGCAAGATCTTGCCGTCAATCACACCGTCAGCGGTTGGGTTCATGATCCAGCCGCGGCTCAGGCCGGCGGAGAGGATCGCCTGGCGTACCTGTGCATCACTGTGACTACCAGCAATATTTTGGCTGACGTTTTTCACCGGAGCCGTGCCTGCGCAACCGGTGACCAGAATAGCGGCGAATACGCTCGTTAAAATGAATCTTAAAGGTTTCATTCTCTTGTCCATGAGTATTGATAAGTAAGAAATGTATTAATCATGCAGAGCAAGTGATGCATGACGATCCCTGATTAAGATACTCTCATCAGGAAAATTCGACAAATATTGCTGCTTTTCATCGTGATAATTCCCTTTTTTCTCAAGTGTTGCCAACTTATGTCGATAAGTAAGCCTAATCGTTTAATCGAATATTCCGCGTAAAAATAGGAATTTTGGGAATGCATTCTGGGGTTAGATATAATAAATTTACCCACGGAATTTTTCTTACCTGTAATACCCTTAATGGCGGGCGACATGAATATACTCAGTTGGTGGGCAATGGCTCCCGATCGTGGAACGCGTGATGCATGGCGCCAATGGGCTACGGATAATGCTCTTACCGCTGAATACCCGGGGGTATTACCCGGTTGCTCTCATATCCCCATGATGTCACTGCGTCGAATGAGTATCGGAACGCGCCTGGCGGTAGAAAGCGGGCTGATCTTATTGAAGGATTCCCCGGCGGATATGGCGATCTTTACCAGTCGTCATGGCGAGTTGGAGCGGACGCACAAAATTCTTCAGAACCTGCATCAGCAACAACCTTTATCGCCAACGGATTTTGCCATGTCGGTACACAACACGGCGGCGGGGTGGTTGACTATTATGGCGAAGAATACTTTGCCGACCACTTCACTGGCCGCCGGCGAAGACAGCTTTCAGCAGGGGATGATTGAGGCCCAGGCCGTATTGGCCACGGGCAGTGCGGAACGGGTGTTATTAATCGATTTCGACGGGATCGTACCGGATGTTTACCGGCCTTTTGCGCCGGAAAATTCGGTTCCCTATGCGGTCGCCCTGCTGCTCGAAAGTGGTGGCACGCTGCACTGCCAGGCAACAACTACCGAACGGGTGAACCACCAGGAGCCACAGGGCCTGTCGTTTTTACGGGGATGGCTGGGCGCTGATGATGAATTTACGGTACCGGGCCCACGGCACGGCTGGTTGTGGAAACGCTGATGGCTACAACGATCCCTGCCCAAACGGCTCCCGAACAATCCTCATGGTTTAATCGCTGTTGGCGAGTGGTGGCTACGGGGTTTTGCTTTTCGTTATTTGGTTTGGGTGGCCTGCTACTGTCTGGAGTCTGGTTCAACCTGATGCGGCTGGTAGTGCGAGATCCCGCACGGCGCAGTCGTTTAACGCAGAACTCAATCCGTCACAGTTTCCGTTTCTTCCTGGCAACGACGCGTTTTTTCGGCGTACTGGATTACCATTTCGACAATGCAGAACGCTTCAGTGAGGATCGCGGTTGCCTGGTGATCGCCAACCATCCCAGCCTGTTGGACTATGTGCTATTGGCATCACAAATGCCGCGCTGCGACTGTATTGTCAAAGAGGCCTTGCTGAATAATGTATTTGTCAGCGGGGTGATCAAAGCGGCAGGATATTTGGCTAATGCGCAGTCGGATATTCTGTTGGAACAGTGCCGCCAACGTCTGGTCAGCGGAGGGACCATTCTGATCTTCCCGGAGGGCACTCGTACTACGCCGGGCAAGGCGCTGACATTACAGCGGGGGGCCGCCAATATTGCGCTACGAGGGCAGTGCGACATCCGAGTGGTGCATATTCACTGCCATCCCCCCATGCTGACGAAGCAAGGCAAATGGTATAAGATCCCGGCGATAAAACCGCAGTTCCATATCACCGTTCAGGATAAGATCGACGCCCGCGCATTCATTCATGCAAATGACGTTTCTCCCGCCCTTGCGGCAAGAAGATTAACCCAGCATTTAACTGACGCCTTACAGTCAGAACCTATAAATAATGAGATATAGCGGAATGAATTTATTGAGCACCGAAATCAAGCAATTGATCATTGATACGCTCAATCTTGAAGGTATGACACCGGAGGAGATTGACGCCGAGGCACCGCTGTTTGGTGATGGACTGGGCCTGGATTCCATCGATGCACTGGAATTGGGCCTGGCATTAAAGAACCGTTATGGCGTGGTGCTGTCGGCTGAAAGCCAGGATATGCGCCAACATTTTTATTCCGTGGAAACGCTGGCAAAGTTTGTTTCTGCACAGCGTAGCAAATAAGGGGTTTTCATGGATAAGCAAGAAATTTACCTGCAAATTAAGGCGTTGCTGGTCAAACTGTTTGAGCTTGATGCCGATGACATCAAGCCCGAGTCCCGTCTGTACGAGGAACTGGAGCTGGACAGCATTGATGCGGTGGATCTGGTGGTGCACCTGCAAAAAACAACCGGCAAGAAGATCAAACCGGAAATGTTCAAGTCGGTGCGCACCGTGCAAGACGTGGTTGATGCCATTGATGAGCTGCTTAAGTCTGACAGCTAAGGCCGCTGCGTTAAGGTGAAAACGTCCCCTTGGATAAACCCGATGTTGCGGCTGTTGCAGGCCATGACCTGGCTGGCGCTGCTGCTTTATCCGCTGGCGGTCTGGTTTGGTTTGGCGCGCTGGGGCACCAACGTCCTGGGACCGCTGCTGGTGACTGTCTTCACCTTACGGCTAATACTGCTGCGCGGTAAACTTCGTCAGCAGATGTGGTTGGGCAAAGCCTTGGTGATTGTCGGCATCTTGCTGGCGCTTGCCAGTTGGGCGCTGAAACAGAGCCATTGGCTGCTGTATTACCCGGTCTTGGTCAACGCATTACTGCTGTTGCTATTTGCATACTCGTTGTTTGCACCCCCAACAGTGGTAGAGCGATTGGCGCGTATAACCGAGCCACAGTTGGATGCCGTTGGCGTAGCTTATACTCGCAAGGTGACTCAGGTCTGGTGCGGGTTCTTTATTGTTAACGGTGCAATAGCGCTGGCAACCTGTCTGTCTGGGGATATCACACTCTGGACGCTGTATAACGGCGGCATCAGCTACCTGCTGATGGGGGCATTAATGGGTATTGAATGGATAGTCAGGAAAAGGGTCAGACGCGCCTGAGTTTACCAATGAGCCAATGGCTCAGCGTGGAGCGTGATGATGGGTTGCTTATTGCCTGGCGTGGCGCTCAGGGATTCTGTCTCGGTCAATTTCGCCGTGATGTCGCCACATTGGCCGCACAACTGGCAGGCAGGGAAGAACAGCGTTGGGCGCTGTGTTTTGATGATAGCTATCGTTTTGCCGTTGCGTTGTTGGCCTCTTTGTATGCCAACAGAATGCCGGTAATTTTTGGTCATCAGCGCGAAGCTATCCTCAAAGAGCAGCGGGCAGACTTCGACGCATTGCTAACTGATTTACCTCTAGATCTCGATGTACCGGTTTTACCGGTAGCAGAAGGGAGTTGTACGGAGGTAACACTGCCTGCCTGGCCGCAAGACCCACGATTTATCCTTTATACTTCCGGCTCGACCGGCCAACCACAGGCGGTGACCAAGTCCGTTGCCTGCATGGATCGTGAAAGCGAGCTATTGGCCGCAAGCTGGAAAGATGTCTTTCAGGGTTGCAGCGTGATCGCGTCGGTCTCTCACCAGCATATGTATGGCCTGAGCTTTCGCTTGTTCCTGCCACTGGCTTTTGGCCTGCCGTTTGATGCACAGTTAACGCAGTATCACGAGCAGTTGATTGCCCGGCATCAGGGGCGGCGTCTGGTATTTATCAGCAGCCCCGCCTGGCTTAAACGGTTGGATAGCCGTTTGGCATTGGCAGAGTGCGTTGAGGTATTTTCCGCCGGCGGCCCGCTCTCTTACGCAGAAGCTAATCTGTCGCAGCAAGCATTGGGCGTATTGCCGCTGGAAATTTACGGCACAACGGAAACCGGCACGCTGGCATGGCGCAAGCAAGTTCGGGAGGCCACCCTGTGGCGACTGTTTGCCGGCGTGACGCTAACGGCAAATCCAGATAACAGCATAAATGTCGCGTCGCCTCTGATACCCGATACCGGTGAACTCGCACTGAGCGATGTGATTCAGCTTGCGCCGGGTGGTCGGCAATTTCAGTTAAACGGCCGCGCTGACCGCATTATCAAGCTGGAAGAAAAACGTCTGTCGCTGACCGAAGTTGAGCGCCGGCTGATTTCCCTGCCGGAGGTCGCCGATGCTGCCGTGCTAACCCAGCAGCAAACCGGGCGCACAGTATTGGTCGCGGCGATAGTGTTGTCACCCTATGGTGAAACCCGTCGACAAAAATTGTCAGAAGGGGAGTTAACCCGCGAACTGCATCAGGCGTTGCGGGGCTGGCTGGAGCCGGTGGCCCTGCCGCGCCGTTGGCGTATTATCGAGGCTATCCCTCTGAATCCGCAGGGCAAGCGCGCCTATGCTGAACTACAGGAGCTGTTTTTATGATGCAACCTGAGGTGCTGCAACAGCAGGTGAGCGATGCTACCCATGCCAGCCTGCTGCTGCGTTTGCCCGCAGATCTATTTTGGTTTCGCGGCCATTTTCCTGAACATCCGATCCTGCCGGGAGTCACACAGCTGAACTGGGTGATGCAGTATGCCCGTCAGTTGCTGGCTATCGAGGCCGGCTTCAAAGGCATTGAAGTGGTGAAGTTTCAACAGCCCTTACTGCCGGAGCAAAGTGTGTTATTGCAGCTCGAATGGCAGCCGGCGCGGCATAAACTGTTGTTCAGCTACCGCGTGGGCGAGGCGACCGCCAGCAGCGGCAAGATCTCATTATGTCAGTGAAAGCTCCCTTTACTCCCTGCATTATTATCCCCTGTTTCAATCACGGACAGATGATGGCCGCAGTGCTGACCAGGTTAGCCGATTATGGCCTGCCATGTCTGATAGTGGACGATGGCAGCGATGCCAGCACAGCCGAGGAGCTACAGCGACTGGCCGCTGACCGGCCGTGGGTCAGGTTGATGCGGCTGGATAAAAATCAGGGGAAAGGCGCGGCGGTGATCGCCGGCCTGCAACTGGCGCAACGGCAGGGCTACAGCCACGCTTTACAGGTGGATGCTGACGGCCAGCATCAACTGAGTGACATTCCGGCAATGATTGACGAAGCCCGCGCTCATCCAGACTGCCTGATTTCCGGCCGACCCATTTACGACAGCTCAGTACCAAAAGCACGCCTGTATGGTCGCTATGTCACCCATGTCTGGGTGTGGATAGAAACTCTGTCACTGTCGCTGAAAGACAGCATGTGCGGTTTCCGCGTTTACCCGGTGGCTCCGACGTTGGCGTTAACGACGCGTCATCCGCTCGGCAAACGGATGGATTTCGATACCGAAGTGATGGTCAGACTGTATTGGCAGGGCGTGCCCAGCCGTTTTCTGCCGACGCGCGTCACCTATCCGGTTGACGGTGTTTCTCATTTTGACGCACTGCGCGATAACCTGCGTATTTCCTGGATGCATACCCGTTTGTTCTTCGGTATGTTGCCGCGTATTCCTCGTCTGCTGCGCCAACGCCGACAAACGACCCGTCCGCAACACTGGTCGGCAACCCAGGAGCGCCACGGCCTGTGGGGCATCCGGTTGATGTTACAAGTCTACCGACTGTTTGGCCGCCGGGTATTTCAGTTATTGTTGTATCCGGTGATCGGTTATTTCTGGCTGACCGGGCGTAGCCAGCGTGAGGCATCACGCGACTATCTGCAGCGCCTGCGGCAATTCGCCGAGCAGCGGCAACAGCCATTGCCTGCACCGCTCAACAGCTTCAGTCACTTTATGAGATTTGGTGATGCGATGCTCGACAAGCTGGCGAGCTGGCGCGGGGAGCTCAATGACATTCGGCTGGTGGATCGCACGCGTTGTGAGCGGCAGATAGCGTCCGGAAAAGGCACGTTGATCCTGGCTTCACACCTGGGGGATATCGAGTCTTGCCGCGCACTGGGTGAGCTGGATTCTGGCGTAAAGGTGAATGCCCTGGTGTTTACCGAGCACGCCGAGCGCTTCAATCAGGTGATGAAAGAGGTAAATCCGCGAGCCAATCTGAACCTGATCCAGGTGACGTCGCTGGGGCCAGAAACGGCCATGCGTCTGCAAGACAAATTGGATGCCGGTGAATGGGTGGCGATCGTCGGCGATCGCACCTCGGCCGGCAAGCATCAACGGGGTGAGCAACCGCGTGTGGTGTGGAGCAACTTCCTTGGCCAACCGGCGCCGTTTCCTCAGGGGCCATTTGTCCTGGCCGCGGCTCTGCGTTGTCCGATATTTCTGATGTTCGGCCTCAAGCAGCAGGGGCGTCTTAACGTTTATTTCGAACCCTTTGCCGATCCGCTGTTATTACCCCGCCAGCAGCGCCAGCAGGCGTTGCAAGATGTGGTGGACAGTTATGCCGCGCGGCTGGAGCATTATTGCCTGTTGGCACCGCTCGACTGGTTTAATTTTTTCGATTTCTGGCAATTGGCGGCACAGCCGTCAGTGCAACAGGGGCCTGAGACATGAAGTTAAAAGACGATCCGCGATTTTCCGTCAGCATTGAAATCGCTATCCCTTTCCATGATACCGATGCCATGGGCGTGGTATGGCACGGCAACTACTTCCGTTATTTCGAGGTCGCGCGTGAAGCGCTACTCAAACAGTTTAATTACGGTTATCGGCAGATGCAGGCTTCAGGCTATGTCTGGCCGATCGTGGATACGCGAGTGAAATACATCGCGCCAGTGCTGTTTGAACAACGCATCATCGTCTGTGCCGAGCTGGAAGAGTATGAAAACCGCCTGCGCATTGGTTACCGCATTCTCGATGCGGATAGCGGCAAACTCACTACTCGCGGTCATACCATTCAGGTAGCGGTAGAGGCTGACAGCAAAGAAATGTGTTTTGTTTCACCGCAGGTGCTGTTGGATAACATTGAGGGGGCGCAATGAAGTACGGGTTATTGTTTCTTATCACCTTTTTCAGCCTGAGCGTCCAGGCGGTCACGCTGCCGGAGCTGCAACAGCGCTTTAGCCAACAGCCGGTACTGCGCGCCGAGTTCGAACAGCAGCGCAGCATCAGCGGTATGACGAAACCCCTGAAATCCAGCGGTGAGCTGCTGATTTCACAACAAAAAGGGCTGTGGTGGGCGCAACAGAAACCCTTCCTGCTGACCCTGCTGCTGGATGATAAGCGTATGGTGCAAACTCTGGCCGGCCAACCGCCGCAGGTGGTGACGGCAGAAAACAATCCGCAGATGTTCCAGTTCAACCACTTGCTGACCGCATTATTTCATGCAGACAGCCAGGCCCTGGAGCAAAACTTTGCTTTGCAGTTCAGCGACCTGGGTAATAACCAATGGCGACTGGTGCTGACGCCAAAAACCACGCCGCTCGACAAACTGTTCAAGCGTATCACCCTCAACGGTGCGCAATTCCTGGAAACCATTGATATCGATGACATGCAAAGTGACGCTACTCATATCCGCTTCTTTAACCAGCGTACGGCACCCCAGACGCTGACCGCCGGGGAGCAACAGCGTTTTGCGTCCTGAGCTGCACCGGCGGCTGGCGTTTGGCTGGCTGACGATTTGCCTGCTGCTGTTGGCGGCACTGTGTTGGCTGTTGCCGCGCAGCCAGATCAACAGCAGCGTATTGGCGTTATTACCGAAGCAGCAACTGGTGGGCGTGCCGGATGAACTGGCCGAAGGTTTCAGCCGTCGGCTCGACCGGCAACTGATGTGGTTGGTCAGTCCACCGCCGGGGGCGGACAACGCTGCGGTGAGCTGGTGGTGGCAGCAGTTACGCCAGATGCCTGAACTACAGCAGGTAGGCGGACCTATGGATGCGCAGCGTCAGCAGCAGTGGGGGCGTTTTTTCTATCAGCACCGCAATGTGCTGCTCGATGACGCCACCCGGCAGCGTTTGCAGCAGGGCGCGGACGCGCAAAGTCAGTGGATCCTCGGGCAACTCTATTCTGCCTTCGCCGGGGTCAGCGGCAAGGAGCTGGCTAACGATCCGCTGATGCTGGTGCGTGCCTCGCAGTTGGCTCAGCAGCAAAACGGTGGCTTGCTGAGCCTGTCCAATGGCTGGCTGGTGGCGCGTGATGCGCAGGGCCGCAGTTGGTATCTGCTGCACGCCGAATTAAGCGCCTCTTCTTATGACATCAGCAGTGCCCGACGCACGGTGGATAAACTGGGCGCGTTGCAACAGCAACTGCAGCAGCGCTGGCCGGGGGCAGAGGTACTCAACCGCGGTACGCTGTTTTACAGCAACTACGCCAGCCAACAGGCCGAGCGAGATATTTCGACTATTGGCCTGGCGTCGGTAGTTGGCGTGTTCTTATTGGTGTTGTTGATGTTCCGTTCGCCACTGCCTCTGCTGTTGTGCGGATTATCCGTGGGGATGGGGGCGCTGGCGGGCACCGTCGCCACGCTATTGGCTTTTGGCGAAATACATTTGATGACGCTGGTGTTGAGCATCAGCATTGTCGGCATCTCGGCCGATTACACGCTCTATTTCCTGACCGAGCGTATGGTACACGGTGACCAATCAACGCCGCTGGCCAGCTTGCAGAAGCTGTTGCCTGCGTTGTCGATGGCATTGCTGACCACTGTGGCTGCCTATCTGGCGCTATTGATTGCTCCCTTCCCGGGCCTGCAACAGCTGGCGGTATTTGCTGCTGCCGGGCTAAGCGCCGCCTGTATCACCGTCATTTGTTGGTACCCAGGTTTGTCGCGTCGCCTGCCGGTGCGCCCGGCACCGGGGCTGCGGCTGATCCTGGGCTGGCTGCACGCCTGGCGCCATAGGCGCTTGCTGCGCTACGGGCTGCCCACGGCGGTATTGTTACTGGTAGTGGCGGGTTTAAGTCAGTTGAAGGTCGACGACGATATTGGCCAATTGCAGGCTTTACCCGCGGCGTTGCAACAGCAAGAACAACGCATCGCGGCGTTGACCGGGCAGCATAACGATCAGAAATGGTTGGTGGTGTACGGCGAAAATGCCGAACAGTTGTTGCAGCGCATCGAGCTGCTGCAGCCCAAGTTAGCACAGGCAAAACGGCAGGGCATGCTGGCGGATTATCGTCTGTTACCTCTGCCTTCACTCCAGCGCCAGCAGCAGAACATCGCTCTGTTGCAACGGGTGGCACCGCAGGTGATGACGCAATTACAGCAGGCGGACCTGACCCTGAAAGCCCCCGACTTGACCCCTGAATGGGTGAAACCGGATCAGTGGCTGGGCAGCGTGGTTAGTGAAGGCTGGCGGTTACTGTGGTTGTCTCTGCCCGATGGGCGCAGTGCGGCGCTGGTACCGGTCAACGGCGTGCAGAACAGTGCGGCGATGCAGGCTCTGTCTGAACAGGTACCGGGCACGGGTTGGATCGACCGTAAAACCGAATTCAGTGAGCTTTTTGGCCAGTATCGGCTGTATCTTTCCTATCTGCTGATGCTGTCGGTGGCGGCGATCGCACTGATTTATCTGTGGCGTTTTGGCCTGCGTCACGGTCTGCGCTGCATGGTGCCGACGCTGTTGTCACTGGGCAGCGGCATTGCGGTGCTAGCGCTGAGCGGCCATACGCTGAACCTGTTCTCGCTGTTGGCACTGGTGCTGGTATTGGGGATCGGCATTAACTATACGCTGTTCTTTACCAATCCCCGGGGCACGCCGACCACCTCGATGTTTGCCATCTTTATGGCGGTACTCACCACCCAACTGACCTTTGGCATGCTGGTGCTGAGTCATACCCAGGCCATCAGCAGTTTTGGCATCGTATTAAGCAGCGGTATCGCCGTGGCCTTTTTGTTGGCGCCACTGACGTTAGCAACCAGAAGAAAAAGAGGAAAAGCCTGATGCGTGGCTTACGAATGATGCTGTTAATGCTGGCTCCCCTGCTGGTTGGCTGTGCCGGTTCGCAGAATCAAACCCTGCCGCAGGCGTGGCTGAAACCCGGTACACGGGTGACATTACCGGCACCGACGCTGGCACAGCCATTCAGCCAGCAGCAGTTGCTGACCGCCGAAGTAAAAGGACAGCAGCATTCGATGTTGGTGTTGCTCAACGCCGACGGTCAGCGCCTGCAACTGGTGGGCATGTCGCCATTGGGCATCCGGTTATTCAACCTGACTTACGATCGCCAGGGGATCCATACCGAACAGTTGATCAAAGTGGGCGAGTTACCCCCCGCCAGTCAGGTGTTGGCCGACATTATGCTGAGTTACTGGCCGTTGGCGGACTGGCGGCCTTTGCTGCCCGCCGGGTGGCGACTTGAGGATCAGCCGCAGAGGCGTCGGCTGTATGACGATCGCGGGACGATCATTAGCGAAATCCGTTACCAGCAGGTCGACGGCCGGCGCGAACCGCAGTCGATTGCCCAATCCGCCTTCCACTACCGCATCGCTATTCAGAATCTGGGGAGCGAATAATGGTTTACTTCTCTGCCGTAGGGATGGTGAATGCGTTGGGCAACAGCCTGTCGCAGATCGCGGAAAATCTGGCGCTTGGCGTGTCGCCCGGCATGCAGCAGCAGACGCAGTGGCTGATTGGCGGGGAACCTTCCTGGTTCGGTAACGTACAGGGTGAGCTACCCGCCATTCCTGAACTTCTCAAACGTCATAATTCGCGCAATAACCGCCTGTTGCTGGCAGCATTGGCGCAGATCGACACGCCAGTGCGTGCAGCCATCGCCCGCTACGGCGCGGATCGTGTCGCGGTGATTATGGGCACCAGTACCTCCGGTATCCATGAAGGCGAGCTGGCGTTGCAGCAGTATCAGACGGGACAGTGGCCACAGGGTTATGACTATCAGCAGCAGGAGCTGGGCGATCCGGGGTTGTTTCTCAGCGCTTTTCTCGCGACCCGTGGTCCGGCCTATACCCTGTCTACGGCCTGTTCCTCCAGCGCGCGAGCCATCATCAGCGGTAAACGGTTGATCGACGCCGGGCTGGTGGATGCAGCGATTGTCGGCGGTGCCGATAGCCTGTGCCAAATGCCGATTAACGGTTTCAACAGCCTGGAGTCACTGTCCGCACAACGTTGTACGCCGTTTGCGGCCGGGCGCAGTGGCATCAATATCGGCGAGGCAGCGGCGTTGATGCTGTTAACGCGGGAACCGGCAGCGGTAGCGCTGTTGGGCGTTGGCGAATCATCCGATGCCTGGCATATGTCAGCACCGCATCCCGCTGGTGAGGGCGCTGAGCGGGCCATCAGCATGGCGCTGCGGCAGGCCGGTCTCAATGCCGGGCAAATTGGTTATATTAATCTGCACGGTACCGCTACGCGGCTAAACGATCAGGTTGAAGCGCAGGTGGTCAATCGCCTGTTTGGCACCGAGACGCCTTGCAGCTCTACCAAACATCTCACTGGTCACACGCTGGGCGCGGCCGGTGCGGTGGAAGCGGCGTTGAGTTGGCTATTGCTGACTCAACCATTGCCGCTACCACAGCAAGATTTCAGCCGCGTGCCGCGCGATGCGGAACTGGCACCGATCGGCTTGGTTTGCCAGCCACAGCCGCTGGGGCAGCGTGCGATTTTGTCCAACTCGTTTGCCTTTGGTGGTAACAATGCTTGTCTGCTGCTGGGGGATGCCCGATGAATCATTATCATGCTGCCGAATACTATCTGCCCCATGCCTCTCCCATGGTACTGCTGGAGCAGGTGCTTGAAGTGGGGGAAGAGCATGCCCGATGCGCCGTTACGGTGAGTGGCGACGGCGTGCTGGCGCCGTTTCTTGACGCACAAGGCGCACTGCCGGGTTGGTATGGCATTGAGCTGATGGCGCAGGCGATTGGCGTCTGGAGTGGCTGGCATGGCCGTCAGAGCGCTCAACCGCCACAGCTTGGCATGTTGTTGGGCGGACGCGCGATTTACTGCGAGTTACCAGTATTTCCTGCCGGCAGTAAACTTTTGGTTAGCGTGCAGCAACTGTTAAAAGATGAAAAGCTGGCCAGTTTTGAGTGTGAAATCAGTATCGATAATGTGCGCATCGCGCAGGGCAGGCTGAATACTTACCAGCCTGATCAACAAGAAATCATTCAATTGACGACCTTAAGGGGAGACGCATGATGCGTTCCGTTTTAGTCACCGGCGCCAGCAAAGGGATCGGTCAGGCTATCGCCTGCCGCCTGGCTGCCGATGGCTTTTTGATAGCCGTTCATTACCACAGTGATAAGACCGGGGCCGAACACACACTGCAGCAGATTGTCAGCGCCGGCGGGCAAGGGCGACTGATTCAGTTTGATATCAGCCATCGTAGCCAGTGCCGTGAGGTGCTGGAGCAGGATATTGCCACCCACGGCGCCTATTATGGCGTGGTGAACAATGCCGGCATTACCCGCGATGGCGCTTTCCCTGCGCTGAGCGAAGACGACTGGGATGGCGTGATCCATACCAATCTCGACAGCTTCTACAACGTACTGCACCCCTGCGTGATGCCAATGATTGGCCTGCGCAAGGGTGGGCGGATCGTCGCGCTGTCGTCGGTTTCCGGCGTGATGGGCAACCGTGGACAGGTCAACTACAGTGCGGCAAAGGCCGGGGTGATCGGTGCCTGCAAGGCACTGGCGATTGAGCTGGCGAAACGCAAAATCACCGTGAACTGCATTGCGCCTGGCCTGATTGATACCGGCATGATTGACATGGAGCCGGCGGCGCTGGATGAAGCAATGCGCGCTATCCCGCTCAAACGCATGGGTTCGGCGGAAGAGGTGGCCGGGCTGGCCAGCTATCTGATGTCGGATATCGCCGGCTATGTGACGCGGCAGGTCATTTCCATTAATGGAGGAATGGTATGACACAACGAGTGGTAGTGACCGGCATGGCAGGTGTGACCGCGTTTGGCAATAGCTGGGCAGACGTATCCAGCCGCCTGCAGCAGGGCAAGAATGCGGTGCGTTACATGACGCAGTGGGAAGAGTATCAGGGGCTGAATACCCACCTTGGCGCACCGGTAGAGAATTTCGTCTTGCCGGAGCACTATACCCGCAAGCGCATTCGTTCGATGGGGCGGGTTTCACTGTTGGCCACCCGCGCGACCGAACTGGCACTTGAGCAGGCTGGGTTGCTGGGGGAGGCGGTACTGACCAATGGTGAGACCGGTATCGCCTACGGTTCATCGACCGGCAGTACCAAGCCGGTCAGCGAGTTCGCCACCATGCTAACCGAGAAGCACACCGGCAATATTACCGGCACCACCTATGTGCAAATGATGCCTCATACCGCGGCGGTGAATACTGGCCTGTTCTTCGGCCTGCGCGGCCGGGTGATCCCGACTTCCAGCGCCTGCACCTCGGGCAGTCAGGCGATTGGCTACGCTTACGAGAGCATTCGCCACGGCTATCAGACGGTGATGGTGGCGGGCGGAGCCGAAGAGCTGTGTCCTTCAGAGGCGGCAGTGTTCGACACGCTGTTTGCCACCAGTCAGCAGAACGACCATCCGGAGCTTTCGCCACGTCCGTTTGACCGTCAACGTGACGGACTGGTGATTGGCGAAGGCGCGGGGACGCTGATCCTGGAGTCGTTGGAGCACGCGCTGGCGCGTGGTGCCACCATTTATGGCGAGATTATCAGCTTTGCCACCAACTGCGATGCGGCACACATTACCCAGCCGCAGCAGGAAACCATGCAAATCTGCATGCAGCAGGCGCTGAAGGCCTCTGGGCTGGCGAGCAGCGATATCGGCTATATTAGTGCTCACGGCACGGCGACCGATCGTGGCGATATCGCAGAAAGTCAGGCAACGGCAGCGATCTTCGGCAATAGCACACCGATTTCGTCATTGAAAAGTTATTTTGGTCATACGCTGGGTGCCTGCGGCGCACTGGAGGCCTGGATGGCGCTGGAAATGATGCGTGAAGGCCGCTTTGCGCCGACCATTAACCTCAGTGAGCCGGACAGCGCCTGTGGAGATCTGGACTACATCATGGGCGACTATCGCCAGATTGAGACCGAGTTTGTGCAATCGAACAACTTCGCGTTTGGCGGCATCAATACCTCACTGATCCTGCGCCGCTGGGCGTAATTTTGCGTTGCCGGGGTGCTCACTCCGGCAATTGTTGCCGTTTAATCAAAAGTCTTATGCACAATAGGGCGTTTTTGATCAACAAAACAGTTGCCATAATCCTCCCATATCGCTTCAACATCCTAATGAGAGAATAAAATTATGAGCATCCCTGCATTTGGTTTAGGTACCTTCCGTCTTCAGGATCAGGTTGTCATCGACTCGGTCAGCACGGCGCTGGAGCTGGGGTATCGTGTCATTGATACCGCACAGATCTACGAAAATGAAGCCGCGGTGGGCCAGGCAATCGCTGCCAGCGGCGTGCCACGTGACGAGTTGTTTATCACCACCAAAATCTGGATCGCCAATCTGGCGAAGGGCAAGCTGATCCCAAGCTTGAGAGAGAGCCTGAGCAAACTGCAAACCAGCTATGTGGATCTGACTCTGATCCACTGGCCTTCGCCGAATGACGAAGTCTCGGTGGCCGAGTTTATGACCGAACTGGCGGAAGCCAAAAAACTGGGCCTGACCCGCCAGATTGGGGTGTCCAACTTCACTCTGGATCTGATGCAGCAGGCGATTGATGCCGTAGGTAGCGATCAGATTGCCACTAACCAGATCGAGCTGTCACCCTATCTGCAGAACCGCAAAGTGGTGGAGTTTGCCCAGCAGCACGGCATCGCCATCACTTCCTACATGACGCTGGCCTATGGCAAAGCGCTGCAGGATGAGACCATCAAGGCTATCGCGGAACGCCGCCATGCCACCCCGGCGCAGGTTATCCTGGCCTGGGCGTTGCAACTGGGTTATGCGGTGATCCCATCATCAACCAAGCGTGAAAACCTGGTGAGCAACCTGTTGGCTCAGCAGCTGACGCTGACCGCTGATGAAATGACAGAGATCGCCAGGCTGGAAAACAATGGACGTCTGGTCAGCCCGGAAGGGCTGGCACCCAACTGGGATTGATTCTTTCTCACTTATGCATCGGGGCGCCCACAGGGGCGCCTTTTTTATTACGCCAATCGTTCACTGATAAAATCGATAAAGCTGCGCAGGCGATTGCTGACCGCGCTGTCGCTGTAATACACCGCGTTTACTGGCATTGCTACCGGCAGGGTTTCTTCAACCAAAATCGGCACCAGATCGCCGCGTTGGATATCTGCGTCAATCATAAAATTCGACAGGCAGGCAATACCGTTGCCGTGCAGACACAGATGACGCTGGGTTTCCCCACTGTTGGTGGTCAGGCTCGGAGCAATTTCCAACTGGCGGCCATCAGCGCAGGCTAGTGGCCAGCGGTTGAGGCTGGGCAGATCGTTAAAACCAATGCAGCTATGCTGCTCCAGCTCCTCGACCGTGCCAGGCGTGCCGTACTGTGCCAAATAGGCGGGCGAGGCCAGGACACGCCGGTAGCTGGTCATCAGCTTGCGCGCCTTAAGGCTGGAGTCGGTCAACTCGCCGACGCGGATGGCGATATCCACTTTGCGCTCAATCAGATTGATAAAGTTCTCCGATGACACCAGCGACAACGACATTTCCGGATACAGCGCCCGAAACTCCGCCACCAGCGGGGTCAAGACGTGCAGCACCACCGGGGTGGCGGCATCGACGCGTAATAGCCCCTGCGGCCGCTGACGGCTCTCCATCAGCGCATTCTCCGCCGCAGCCATATCACTCAGTACCTTCTGCACCTGACGGAAATAGCTTTCCCCTTCCTGCGTCAGACTGATTTGGCGCGTAGTGCGGTTGAGTAACGTCACGCCCAGCTTGGCTTCCAGCTTCTTGACCGTGCGGCTGACCACCGAATTGGCCTGATCCAGTTGTTCTGCTGCCCGGCTGAAGCTACCGCTTTCCACCACGGTGACAAAGGTAATTAACTCATCAGAATTCGCTTTCACTGTTGCTCCTTTGGCAAAATTAATTTGATATTTTGAGCATTTTTATCATTTAAGCACGGGTCGATAATAGCCGCCATCAACCTGAATGCTATTTGGAGTAAAAAGATGCCTCTCGCATTACTTGCATTGACCATCAGTGCCTTTGCTATCGGCACCACGGAGTTCGTAATTGTCGGACTTATCCCGACTATCGCAGAACAGCTGGGGGTGACCGTGCCTTCTGCCGGGCTGCTGGTGACCATCTATGCTATCGGCGTGGCCATCGGCGCACCGGTGCTGACAGCCTTAACCGGTCGCGTGCCACGTAAGTTGCTGCTGATCAGCCTGATGGTGCTGTTCACTCTCGGTAACTTATTGGCCTGGCAGTCGCCTGGCTATGGGACGCTGGTGGTGGCCCGTTTGCTGACTGGCCTGGCTCACGGGGTCTTCTTCTCAATCGGTTCTACCATTGCGACCAGTCTGGTCGCGAAAGAGAAGGCCGCTTCGGCGATCGCCATCATGTTTGGTGGCCTGACCGTGGCGCTGGTGACAGGGGTGCCATTGGGGACCTTTATCGGTCAGCACTTTGGCTGGCGTGAAACCTTCCTGGCAGTATCACTGATTGGGGTAATCGCCACCGTAGCCAGCGCTATTTTGGTGCCAAACAACATTAAAAATCAGGCCAGCGCCAGTATTAGGGAGCAGTTTAAAGTGCTGACCCATCCTCGCCTGTTACTGATTTACGCCATTACTGCACTGGGTTACGGCGGGGTGTTCACGACTTTCACCTTCCTGGCACCGATGATGCAGGAACTGGCGGGTTTCTCCGCCCCGGCAGTAAGCTGGATCCTGTTGGCCTACGGCATTGCCGTGGCGATTGGCAACATTTGGGGCGGAAAACTGGCAGATCGTCACGGAGCGGTACGCGCACTCAGCTTTATTTTTGCCGCGCTGGCCGTTCTGCTGCTGGTGTTCCAATTCACCGCCAGCCACAGCATCGCGGCACTGTTGACGGTGATCGTTATGGGAGTGTTTGCCTTCGGTAACGTTCCAGGTCTGCAGGTGTATGTGGTACAGAAAGCCGAGCAGTACACGCCAAACGCGGTGGATGTGGCTTCCGGCCTGAACATTGCGGCTTTCAACGTGGGCATTGCGCTGGGTTCGGTGATTGGTGGGCAAACGGTAGCCACCTTGGGGCTGGCTCAGACACCGTGGATGGGTGCCTTGATTGTGCTGGTGGCTCTATTGTTGGTTGGTCTAAGTGGGCGTTTGGATAAGAAATACCGGTCGCAATTGGCATAAACCTCCTCACTCTCTCTTCTCTGGCCCGCATTTTGCGGGCCTTTTCGCATTTATGACACGTCACCGCCAACCTTTACACACATATACTGTCAGAATATTGAAATCCTTGAATCACGCCCCTATAACTGAAAGGGTATAACCCCTAAAAGCCATGCCGTCAGCCGAGGGCAGGCGTATAATCAATTCATTGTTGGCGGGAATGTCACTGCCAGTTTTATCCTAATGGGAAATAGGCGAATAGCGTGCCGAAACGAACTTATGCAATGAGGTATGTTGCAGGTCAGCCAGTTGAGCGAATTTTCCCTGGCGCCATCAACCAACCGCTGCCGCCTGGGGCTGCATTGCCCACGTCCGGCGCATTACGGGTGATGGTGTGGAATATCTTTAAACAGCAGCGGGCCGATTGGCTTTCGGTGCTGAAAAGTTATGGCAAGGATGCGCAGTTGGTGCTGTTGCAGGAGGCGCAAACCACGCCTGAGCTGGTGAGCTTTGCCACCTCAAACTATCTGGCTGCCGATCAGGTGCCGGCATTTGTGTTGCCTCAGCATCCTTCCGGCGTAATGACGCTGGCGGCGGCGCATCCGGTCTATTGTTGCCCATTGCGTGAACGTGAGCCATTGCTGCGGCTGTCCAAGTCGGCGCTGATTACCGTCTACCCGTTGTTTAACGGTCAGCTTTTGATGGTGGTGAATATCCATGCGGTGAATTTCAGCCTGGGCGTGGACGTTTACAGCAAGCAGCTGGGGCCGATTGGTGAGCAGATTGCCAATCACCATGGGCCGGTGATCATGGCCGGGGATTTTAATGCCTGGAGCCGTAAGCGAATTAATGCGCTGTATCAGTTTGCCAGTGATATGGCATTGCGTGAGGTGAACTTTACCGACGATCACCGCCGCAAGGCATTTGGCCGCCCGCTGGACTTTGTGTTTTATCGCAATATGGGGGTAGCAGAAGCTTCGGTGCTGGTGACCAGCGCATCGGATCATAATCCGCTGCTGGTGGAGTTTCACCCAGAGGCCGACAAGCCGCACTGGTAATGTTGGCACCGTATTCAGACAATAAAAAAGCACCCCGAAGGGTGCTTTTTTTGTGCCGAAAATTTAGGTATCCGGCGACGTTTTATCGCTGACAAACAGGGTCAATTTCAGACCCGGTTGCAGGTTGCTGTTGGCTTTGGCAAGCGTTGAGTTCCAACGCATCACGTCGTTAATATCGACGCCGTGACGACGTGCAATACTGGCAAGCGAATCACCTTTACGAACCTGGTAGGTGATACTGCTGTTACTGCCGGTATTACTGGCCACTTGCAGGGTTTGCCCAACTTTTAGCGTGCTCTTGGCGCGCAAATTGTTCCAACTCTGCAAATCGCTGGACTTGATATTCAACCGCTTGGCAATGCCCGATACCGTGTCGCCGGAGCGCACTTTATACGAGCTGCCACCAGTCAAACCGCTGTTTTTCGCCAACTGAGTGGTTGGCTGAGTCACTGCGATCTGGCCATCGGCCAACGAGTCTTTCAGCTGATCGGCATGACCTTTGGGAACCATAATGTAATGGGGCCCGTTGGGTGCCGTAACGCCTTTTTTGTAGCCTGGGTTGTAAGCCTTCATCTTGGTCAGTGAAAGCCCAGCCATCTCAGCCGCCTGAGTTAACTGTATTTGCTGCCCAACATCAATACGCGCCAGTGCACGGGTGTTATCAGTCTTGGGCAGATTGATACCGTACTTCTTGCTGTTTTTAATGATGTCGCTCAGCGCCAGCATTTTCGGGACATAAATTGACGTTTCACGTGGAAGCGACAATGCCCAGAAATTGGTTGGCTTACCCTGGCGTTTATTCGCCTTAACCGCCTGCATGACACGGCCTTCACCACTGTTATAAGCGGCAATGGTCAGTAACCAGTCACCGTTAAACATGCGGTTCAAATACTGCATCATATCAAGCGCAGCAGTTGTCGAGGCCACGACATCGCGTCGCCCGTCATACCACTGGTTGTTTTTCAAACCATAATTCCGACCCGTTTGCGGCACGATTTGCCATAGCCCTGCGGCGTTGGCACTTGACGTGGCGTGGGGGTCAAAAGCGCTCTCCACTATGGGTAGCAGTACCAGTTCCATCGGCATATTGCGTTTCTTAATCTGCCCGACTATCCAGTACATGTACGGCTCTGCCCGTAATGTTACATCGTGGAGATAGCTCTTACTTTTTAGGTACTTTCTTTTTTGATCACGGATCCGGGAATTTTCCGGAACCTCCATCTTCAGCTCGTCGCTAATGAAGTTCCACAGGTTCTGTTGCGCGGCACCACTATTGTTATCTAGCCACCGCGCCGAGCTCGCTCGACCATTCGCTGTGTACTCTCCTGCTTCACCTTCTTGACCTGCCGAAGACAAACTCTGTGCATGCTGTTCTGGGGCCGGTGCGTCCTGCCTGGACGACTGGCACCCCACTAGCAAGACTGAGGCGAGAAATATCGCTTTAGCCTTCATGTGTGTGTCAATGTAGTTGCTTAAAAGACGAGCAATCATACTTTGCTTCGCCAAACAACACAACTAAAAGCTCAGAAGTTGTCTTTACGCAGGCGTAATTCGGAAAAAACTGAATGAAGGTGCTCTGGTGGCGTATGAAAGCCTAATTTTCTTTGTAAATCAGTGTCATGACAGCGTAAAAATAGGTTAATTTTACGCTCTAATTGTAGCTTGGTTGGCACACTGGGTTGGCCTTTTGCCCGTAACGCCTCAACTTGTTGCTGATATGTTTCAATGTGTCGATCTTCTGGCAAAATAGCTCGCGCAAACTTAAGATTTGAAAGCGTATATTCATGCGCGCAACAAATTAAGGTGTTATCGGGAAGTTGCGCGAGCTGTTGAAATGAGTTGAACATTTGCTCTGCGGTTCCTTCAAAAAGCCTTCCGCAGCCGGCAGAGAAAATAGTGTCTCCGCAGAACAGATAAGGTGCGCTATAGAATGCTACATGGCCCAAGGTATGACCGGGAACCGCGATTGTGGCGAATTTTTGGCCGTTAATTTCGATGGTTTCGCCGTCATGAACGATGTGATTAGCCCCCTTGTCGGCAGTTTCCTGCGGCCCATAGACTTTCAGCCCGGAATAACGCGCCACAATTTGCGCTACGCCACCAACGTGATCGTGATGATGGTGGGTCAGCAGGATCGCGTCAGGTGTCAGACTCAGGCGAGCCAGAGTTTCCAATACCGGCTGCGCTTCGCCGGGATCGACGATAATGCAATGCCCCTGCTGGTTATCCAATAACCAAATGTAATTGTCCTGGAAGGCGGGAATGCTGATAAGATTCATGTTGGACCTCTCGTTGGCAACGGCTTGAAAGAAGATAATAAATCATGAAACCAGCCCATACTCTACAAAAGCTCACCGGCCCACAGTCCTGGGCGGAGTTGCCGTGGGGGGAATACTATCGTGAGGCGCTTGAGCGGCAGTTGCAACCCTGGTGGTCGAAGCTGTTTGGTTTCCACCTGCTAAAGCTCGGTAATCTCAGTGCCAGTCTGGCGACCGACAAATGCGCTATTTCTCATCAGGTGAATGTAGGCCTGGAAGGTGAGAACCTGCAGGTGATCGCGGATGCTTACCAGCTCCCCTTTGCTGCCAAATCGGTGGATGCCTGCCTGTTGGCGCATACGCTGTCCTATGCTGATGACCCGCACCGCATGCTGCGAGAGGTTGATCGCGTGTTGATTGACGATGGCTGGCTGGTGATCAGCAGCTTCAATCCGTTTAGTCTTTTGGGTTTGGGGAAATTGGTGCCTGGGTTACGTCACCGTCAGCCTTATGCAAGCCGGATGTTCACCCAGATGCGTTTGTTGGACTGGCTGAGCCTGCTGAATTATGAAGTACTGCATCAGTCGCGTTTTCACGTGTTGCCGTGGCAGCGTAAAGGCGGGAAGTTCTTATGCACTCATTTGCCAGCGTTGGGCTGCATGAGCGTGATTGTGGCGCGTAAACGCACCTTGCCGCTGACGCCAACGCCGATGAAATTCGGTGCGAGGAAACCCGCTCTCAGCCGCGCCGTCGGCGCGACCAAGAGTTATCGCAAACTGCCTTAACTTTCCGGTTTGTAACCGACATCATCCTGGGTTGGATTGCCGGCCGCATCGCGCGCCAGCACGTCGCAGCGTTCGTTTTCCGGATGGCCGGCGTGGCCCTTGACCCATTCCCATTTAACCGTATGGCGTTGAATGGCCAAATCCAACCGCTGCCATAAATCGACATTCTTGACCGGTTTTTTGTCGGCCGTTTTCCAGCCGCGCTTTTTCCAGTTGTGGATCCAGGTGGTGATGCCCTGGCGTACATACTGGCTGTCGGTGCTCAGAGTCACTTCGCAGGGCGTAGTCAGAGCTTCCAGCGCGACAATCGCTGCCATCATCTCCATGCGGTTGTTGGTGGTCAGGCGGAAGCCCGCGCTGAAGGTTTTTTCAGTCTGCTTATAGCGCAGTATTGCACCATACCCACCGGGGCCCGGATTGCCAAGGCAGGAGCCGTCGGTGAAAATTTCTACCTGTTTGAGCATCTCTGGTAGACTCTTCCTATCAGTTTTATAAAAGCCAAGTCTGACATAAACAAGCGCTGCGAGCACTGCAATATGATCTCTACAACCACCAGACAGATTGTCCTCGATACCGAAACCACCGGTATGAACAAACTCGGGGTACATTACGAAGGCCACCGCATCATTGAAATTGGTGCGCTGGAAGTGATTAACCGCCGCCCGACCGGTCGTCACTACCACGTCTACATCAAGCCGGATCGGCTGGTGGATCCAGAAGCCTATGGGGTTCACGGCATCAGCGATGAGTTCCTGGCGGATAAGCCGACCTTTGCCCAAATTGCCGATGAGTTTATCGACTTTATCCGCGGCGGCGAGTTAGTCATCCATAACGCGGCGTTCGACATCGGCTTTATGGATCACGAATTCCGCATGCTGCAGCAGGGCATCCCGAAGACTGATACCTTCTGTACCATCACCGACAGCCTGTTAATGGCGCGCCGCCTGTTCCCCGGCAAGCGCAACAACCTCGATGCGTTATGCGGCCGTTACGAGATAGACAACAGCAAGCGTACGCTGCACGGCGCCTTGCTCGATGCCGAGATCCTGGCGGAAGTCTATCTGGCGATGACCGGTGGGCAGACGTCGATGGCATTCCAGATGGAAGGCGATACGCAAAATAGCAACTCCACGCAGGACATTCAGCGTATTGTGCGCCCGGCGACGACGATGAAAGTCGTCTATGCCAGCGATGAAGAAGTGGTAGCCCACGAAGCACGTCTGGATTTAGTGGCGAAAAAGGGCGGCAGTTGCCTGTGGCGCACGGAAGCTGAATAACGCGGTTTTAATCTGGGCAGAGAGTCTTTCGGCCCTGTTAGTTGAAAAACTGTGCAAACGGTTCATTTGGTAAGAAAAAGGCATTGACGGCATAGTGGCTCAACCGTAATATGCGCCTCGTTCCTCTCGAAAGAGAAGAACGGCGCGGAGCGGTAGTTCAGTTGGTTAGAATACCTGCCTGTCACGCAGGGGGTCGCGGGTTCGAGCCCCGTCCGTTCCGCCAACATTAAGAAGCCCTGAGTTAGCAATAACTCAGGGCTTCGTTGTTTTTAATCTTTGCTCAATTCTGCTCTGGCAAAGGTCACCGCCTGATTGGCTGCCCATTCGCGCCGGGCAATGATTCGATAGCATCCCCCACCCAATGCTGCACCAATAAACCAACTGAAATTCGCCACCTGATGCAGGCCCGGCGTGAAACTGATCGCCAGTCCGATAATTACCGACGGCACCAAAGCCCAAATCGCATTCGGGTTGAACCCATTCTTGTACCAATAACGGCCGTTTGGCGTGGCGTTATACAGGTCATCGACGTGCAGCTCACCACGTTTGATGATGTAAAAGTCTACCAACAAAATGCCGAACAGCGGGCCGATAAAGGCTGCCAGAACGTCCAGCGTGTAATGAATCAGTTCGGGGGACTGGAACAGGTTCCACGGCGTCAGCAGGAATGAGCCGACGGCGGCGATCATCCCGCCGGTGCGGAAGCTGATCTTCTGCGGCGAGCAGTTGGAAAAATCAAACGCCGGCGACACAAAGTTGGCCACGATATTAATACCGATAGTGGCGACAATCATGGTCAGCAAGCCAAGGGCGACGGCGATATCGCTGTCGAGGCGGGTGACGGTTTCGATCGGGTCGGTAATGAGTTGCCCGAACAGCGGCAGAGTGCCGGAAACGATCACTACAGTTACCAGCGAGAACAGCAGATAGTTGAAGGGTAAACCCCAGCGGTTGCCACGCTGCACTTCGGCAAAGCTTTTACCGTAGCGGGTAAAGTCGCCAAAGTTAAGCAGCGGCCCGGAAAAATAGGACACCACCAGTGCGGTGGCGGTCAGCATCAGCCAGCCTTGTTCACCGGAGCTCAGGTTTTTACTCGCGAGAGTGAGTGAAAGGTTGGAGAAGCCGACGCGGTAAACAATCCAGCCCGCCAGCGCGAACATCACCAGATACACCGCCGGCCCGGCGATATCGATAAAACGCTTAATCGCCTGCATGCCGTGCCAGAACACCATCGCCTGCAACAGCCACATGGTGATGTAACAGACCCAACCCAGTTGTGACAGCCCGAGGAAATGCGGCTGGGTCATCGGCTCCAGCGTCGGGAAGAATTTTAATAGTGTCAGCATCAGCGCGTTGGAGGCCAGATAGGTCTGGATGCCGTACCAGGCGAAGGCGATCATGCCACGGATCACCGCCGGAATATTGGCACCGAACACGCCAAACGCCTGACGACTTAATACCGCGTAGGGTACGCCGCCGAGCTGGCTGGGTTTGGCCACCAGGTTGGCGCAAAACTGCACTATGCAAATTCCTACCAGCAGGCAAATCAATACCTGCCAGCTAGACAGGCCGAGGGCGAAGAAGCTGGCGGCCACCACATAACCGCCCATGCTGTGTACATCCGACATCCAGAAAGAAAAGATGTTGTACCAGCTCCAGTTCTGGTCACGCGTGGGGGCCAGGTCGTCGTTACACAGCTTGGGGCTATAGTTTTCATTAGGGGTTGGCATAAATCCTGCTCCTCTCGAAATGGTATTCGAACGTTTTTAGCAACGGTGGTTAGCAGGGGCTTTGCAGGATCCAGACCAACTCGATATTTCTGGCTATGTTTAATGTACCTACCCCAGGAGGAGCAGAATGACAATGGGCATTCAAACGACTGAGGACGAACGGCATATTTGTATTTTCGTCATGGGGTTGAAGGTGACGTCGCGCTTTGGTGCAGTGCAGTGGGGGGGAAAAATGCCCGGACATGGTGCACAACGTCTGATGCGTAATCAGAATGGGTGGGTATTTTGATTAAAATTCAACTGATCAATCCAAACACCAGCCGGGCGATGACTGAAACCATAGGCGCGGCTGCCCGAGCTGTCGCCGCGCCGGGAACCGAGATCCTGGCGGTCTGCCCACAGGAAGGCGTTGCTTCAATAGAAGGGCATTTTGACGAAGCCATTGCTGCCATCGGCGTCTTGCAGCAGGTGAAGTTGGGGCGGGAGGCGGGCGTCAGCGGCCATGTCATTGCCTGTTTTGGCGATCCGGGGTTGCTGGCCGCGCGGGAGTTGGCAAACCGGCCGGTGATTGGCATCGCCGAGGCGGCCATGCATATGGCGACGCTGGTAGCGACGCGTTTTTCCATCGTCACCACGCTGCCGCGTACGCTGGTGATTGCGCGGCATTTACTGCATCAATACGGTTTTGAGCGCCACTGCGCCGCACTGCATGCTATCGACCTGCCGGTGTTGGCGCTGGAAGACGGCAGCGGCCTGGCGCAGCAAAAGGTGCGTGAGCGGTGTATTCAGGCAAAACAACAGGACGGCAGCGGGGCGATTGTACTTGGCTGCGGTGGCATGGCCGATTTGGCTCGTGAGCTGACGCAGGATTTGGGCATCCCGGTGATTGACGGCGTCAGTGCGGCGGTGAAAATGATCGAGTCGTTGCATGCGTTAGGTCTGAGTACCAGCAAACACGGCGATCTGGATTTTCCGCTGGCAAAACCTTTGTCCGGCATGTTTGCTGACTTTAACGGGTAATCAATAGGGAAACGGCAATGAGTGAGTACCAGTTCAATAAAAACTATCCTCGAGATTTGATCGGTTATGGTGGACGTCCGCCACACGCAGCTTGGCCTGGTCAGGCGCGAATCGCAGTGCAGTTTGTTCTCAACTACGAAGAGGGCGCGGAAAATAACGTGCTGCACGGCGACGCCGGTTCTGAACAATTTCTTTCCGATATCATTGGTGCTGCCAGTTATCCCGAACGGCACATGTCGATGGATTCCCTGTACGAATATGGTTCACGTGCTGGTTTCTGGCGCATTCATAATGAGTTTCAGCGTCGTGGTCTGCCGCTGACGGTATTTGGCGTGGCGATGGCGTTGGCCCGTAATCCGTTAGTGGTTGAAGCGATAAAAAATGCTGATTACGACGTAGTCAGCCACGGCTGGCGCTGGATCCACTATCAACATATGGATGAAGCGACTGAACGGCAGCATATGCAGCAGGCCATCACAGTATTGAGCGATCTGTTCGGCAAGGCACCGCTCGGCTGGTATACAGGCCGCGACAGCCCGAACACCCGCCGGTTGGTGGTGGAGCAAGGTGGCCTGTTGTACGACAGCGATTATTACGGTGATGATCTGCCGTTCTGGACCGAAGTGCAGTGCGCCAATGGCGAGAAGAAACCGCATTTGATCGTGCCCTATACGCTAGAGGCTAACGACATGCGCTTTGCCTCGCCGCAGGGATTTAACACCGGTGAGCAGTTCTTTACCTATCTGAAAGACAGCTTTGACGTGCTGTACGCCGAAGGGGCAGAGTCGCCGAAGATGTTGTCAGTCGGTATGCATTGCCGCTTGCTGGGGCGTCCTGGCAAGTTTCGCGCATTGCAGCGTTTTCTGGATTATATCGAGCAACACGATCGGGTCTGGATATGCCGGCGGCAGGATATCGCCGAGCACTGGGTAGCGCAGCACCCGTTCAAGAATTGAAGAAAGGGCCGAAGTGGCCCTTTCTTCATTCTGTTTGGGCGCGAAAATGCGCCCAGGCAAGGATCAGAACAGGACGGAGTAGTTCAGACCAAAGGTGCGGCCACGGCCTTTATAGCTGTAAAGCTCTGGTGAGCCGTAGGTTGGGCTATAGAGGATCGGTGCGCGCTGGCCCCAGACGGTGGTGTATTCCTTGTCCAGCAGGTTCTCTACGCTGAAGCTGAGTTTACCCACCGGCAGGGCATAGCTGCCGAGGAAATCGATGGTGTTGTAGCCATCAATTTTGCGGCCCTGCGTGGAGCCGACCTTGGTGTAATCGCCGTCATCCGAGACGTCGAAGCTCTGCTGTGACTGCAGACGCAGGTTCCAGTCGCCCGGAGCCCAGCCGACATAAGCGGTGACTTTCGACGGGCTGGCGGTGTCCACCAGCAACTTTTTCCACTCGCCGTTGACCTTGGTCTCGGAGCGAATGAAGTTGAAGTTGGTGCCCGCACTCCAGTCACTGTCTTCGAAGAAGTAATCGACCGCGCCTTCCACCCCGTAGATACGACGCTTATCCGAATTGACGTTGATGGTCATATCGGTTTTGTTTACTGAAATACTCTTATCAGACAGTGAGTAGTAGCCGGCGATCTGCGTACGCAGGTTGTCACCGGTATAGCGCCAGCCGAGCTCATAGGAGTTAACCTTGATGCCTTCCAGCTTGGAGTCGCCGACGTTGACGCTTTTGTTCAACTGATAGTGGCCATTATTCAGCGAATATGTGCCATTGCCGTAATATTTGCCCGGATCCGGGATCTCGTAGCCCTGCGAGAAGTTGACCCAGGTCTGTTGGCGTTCGGTCAGGTGCGCCAGCAGGCCGGCGTTGAACAGCGCGTTGTTATAGTCGGTTTTCCCTCCTGGGATCGCGTCCGCAGAGGTCGCGCCACCGGTGGCGATGGCCTGTTGTTGGCTATAACCGACAAAGTCATCAATCTTGTTTTCGGTGTACTGATAACGTACGCCGCCGCTCAGGGTAAAGATCGGGTTAATATCGTAACTGGCCTGCATAAAGGTGGCCAGGTTGCTGGTGGTGTAACCCGGATAGCGACCGGTGTTATAGGCATTCTCCAGCGTCATGCCGCCGGATTGCTGTGCCTTCGCCAGATTGAAGAACTGCTGGTTGGAGTTGAAGCTTTCATGCTCGGCGTCGATGCCGTAGGTCAGCGTCAGGGCGTCGATCGGTTTGCTGTTCAGCGTCAGCTTGCCGCCGTAAAAGTCGGTTTTCTGCTGCGAAGCACCGATGCTGCTGACGTAGTAGTTCGGTGCTTTGCCTGCCAGCGTCGGGAACGGGTAGAAGGTCAGCGATTCATCGCGATAATAAACCTGAGCCACCAGATCCTGACCGAGGAAATCGGTGTTGGAGTACTGCAGGTTGATCAGGTGACGTTCAGTGCCAGGAATACGATCCGAATTCAGGTTGCCGCTGTTATAAGCTTTGGCGCTGCCGGTCACCGCGGAGAAATTTTCCCCCAGGAACAGGCCGTGGTCGCCATCGGACTGACTTTTGTAATACTGAGTGGTCAGTTGCAGCTGCTGGTGATCGTCGATATTAATGGTGCCGGTACCCATCACGTCGAGGCGATCGGAATACTGCAGGCCGGTCTGGGTATTATCGATCAGGACTTCATTACCCTTGCCGTCGTACCAGCCACCGTAACGCTGGTACGAGACCGACAGGCGGCCCGAGGCATTATCGTTACCGCCGCTGACGGCCGCCGCCACGTTCTCGTCGTGGTCGTTATGGCCGCCAAAGCCGGTTTTGCCGCCGATCTGCAGTTCAACCTGCTGCTCTTTCTGGCCTTTTTTGGTGACGATATTGATCAATCCGCCGGTACTGCCGCCGCCGTACAGCGAAGTGGCACCGGAGATCACTTCAATGTGGTCGATATTAAACGGGTCGATCGAGTCCAACTGGCGGCTGTCGCTGCGTGAAGAGTTCAAACGCACGCCGTCGATCATCACCATCATTGAACGGCCACGCAGGTTCATGCCGTAGTTGGTACGGCCCTGACCGCTGACGTCCATACCCGGGATCAACTGCGCCAGCATGTCCTTGATCTCTTTGCCGCCTTGTACTTGTTGCTCAATTTCCTGGCTCTCAATCACCCAGGTGGTCTGCGCCATTTCTGCTACGGTACGGTGCGCGCGGCTGGCGGAAACCACCATTTGCTCTTCGCTTTTTTGTTCTTCTGCCCAGGCTGCTGCTGGGGCGATCATCGCCAGCAGACAAGGATTTAATACCCAGAGGTGTTTGCGCTTCATCATTATCTTCCAGTGTTTCCCATCATTGGTGTGTAGTTAAAACTCGGTGTAATTGAGCATGGCGTGTGCCGCACGGGCAGGGGTGCCCGGTTGCTGGCTACGCCATTGGATCACCGCCGGGGTGGACGTTAAATCGAACTGGTCGCGTCCTAATGCCCGGTTGAGAATACGAGCCGAACGCCAGGCCATCAGGCTGAGCTGGGGTTCGGCGATGCCGTGACTGTGCATGCCGGCGTTAACCGCAAACAGGCAGTTTTCCTTGGGGCCTTGCCACTCCAGGGTGAAGTCGGGGGCCACGCGATACTGGTCATCGGCGGTGGTTAACAGACGCTCCGCCAGCGGTTCAAGAAACGCCGGGCGATCCTGCTGATAGCCGGTAGCGAAGATCACCACATCGGTATCGAAGGTTTCTTTGCCCTGATCGAGATGATGGTGGGTTACCAACTGCCAGCCGTTGCCTGCGGCCTGGATCGCCGCCAGCGAGCGGCTGGGTAACAGGTGCGCCCAGGGCTTTTCGCGCAGCACTTCAAACTGGTGATACATCGCCCGGTAAATCGCCAACAGCGAGTCGCTGGTGATGCCGTCGGAGGTCATCTTCTGCTCGGTCAGCATGCGTTGCTTGGCGCTGTCGTTCAGGCCATAGAAGCTGTCAACGTAGTCCGGGGTGAAGTACTCGTTGGCGAAGGCGGCTTCATCCAGGGCGTTATAGTTGTTGCGGCGCGAGATCCAGTTCAACTGCGCCGGCTGGCCCCACTCGGCGCGGAAGATGTTCAGGAACAGATCGGCACCGCTCTGGCCTCCGCCGACGATGGTGACGCGCTTGCCGGTCAAATCCGGGTTGCGCAACGTCATCTCGCTGGCATGGAAGCAGCGGTCGTTTTGTTCGGTCACGCAGTCCGGCAGCTTGATGCGTTTGCCGATGCCCAGACAGACGTGGCGTGCCCGGTAGGTGGCACGCTGGGTGGTGACGACAAATTGGCGCTGCTGGTCGTCAAAATCCACGCTTTGAATGTCCTGGCTGAACTCAAGCGACTTCAGGCCATTGGCCGCCCAGTCGAGGTAGTCGGCAAACTCTTCACGCGACACCGTGCGCAGCTCGGTGGTCAGGAAACGGTAAAATTTCTTCCGCTTCACCAGATAGTTAATAAAGCTATAGGGATTGGTCGGCGATACCGCGCTGACCAGATCCTTGAGGAAACTGGTCTGCATATGGCAATCCGGCACCATCATGCCGGGGTGCCAGGAAAAGTGCGGTTTGCGCTCGAGAAACTTACTGTTAAAACCGGCAATTTCGCTGCCGAGTGCGGCAATACTGAGGTTGAACGGACCTACGCCAATGCCGATGAAATCCAGGGGCTGATTCATTGGGCAAACTCCTTGGTGACCAGATAAAGAGGGTTATCCAGATCCTGCAGATAGTTCGGCAACATGCGGCTGCCACCATCCTGCTCCGAATAGGTGAGTTTCACCGGGTTGAGCACCACGCGAATGATTTGTGGTTTAAACAGATCAAACAGAGCAAAGCGTTCTGCCATGTCCGGATGTTGAGCCATATAGCCTTCCAACACCTTTGCCAGCAGTTGATAGAAACGGGTTTCACTGACTCCACAGGCTTGCATCAGCGGCGAAATAAAGCGCAGCACGGTGACGAAATGGCCGGTTTGCAAGTCATGGATCAGATAGTCGGCGGACAGACGCACGGTGACGTCCTTGACGACTTTCGGCAGCGACGCCGCTTCGGGGAAGTCCTTATCCACCAGGCGCATATCTCCCTGGAAGTCTTTAAGCAGCACGCGTTGAGGCACGTGGTTTTTCATCACCAGCGTGATGTTCTGCCCGTGGGCGATCAGCGCCACGCCGTAGCGGCACATCAGGTGATACATCGGCAACACCACCACGCTGAACATCTGTTGCAGCCAGGCTTCAGCGCTCAGGCCAGAGCGAGCAATATAGGCGGCGATCAGCGGCTGGCCATGGTTGTCGGTTTCTATCAGCGTCGCCATTAAAATGGCCTGTTCGCCTTCCTGCAGATAGCAAGACGGGTTCTCACGCCAGATTACGCCGAGCATTTCCTGATAGCGGTAGGGCGCTTTGGCCAGGGAAGCGTAGGTTGGGTGGGTCATATAACCCGCCGCCGGTTCACCCAGGATCTCGGCGCCGCTGGCACGCAGCGTGCTGTCTTCGCTAAAGATCTGCTGCAGCCAGCGGGAAGCGGCCGGCCCGGCACTGATGTACTTGCCAGGAATGCCCCGATAGCACGAGGTGTTGTAAATGGTCAGCGGGAGCTTGATGTCGAAGGCGGAGCGGCGGCTGATGTTGGTCAGGGTACGCAACGATTGCTGCGCCAAATAGTTGTCACCAAACTCCCCCAACTCCACCAGTTCACCTTCGGCCAACTGCGGCAGGAAGTGCAGCGCGATCTTTTGCTGCCACTGCCACGGATGCAGGGGGACCGGGATCCAGTCATGGGTCAGTTTCAGCTCGTGCCAACGGCGATCGAAGCGCTGGCGTTCGGCGCTGTCCATGGCGCTATCGAGCAACTGAGTCAGCGGATATTCTTCATCGGCACACCAGACGAAGCTGCTACGCTTGGCCGCCACCCAGTGCAGGCGGAACTGGCCCTGGTATTCCGGGGCATACTGCTGCAGCGCGGTCAGGCCCCAACCACGGCGGCCTTTGTTGAAGATAAACTTGGGATGTCCGGCCAGCAGGCATTGCAGCGCATCGGCGTCCAGCGCAATCAGATCCTGCGCACTCATGCCGTGGCGGGCAGACAGCAACTGCATATCGCCACGCAACGTGGCGTACAGGTCTTCCAGATGTTCTGCAACCTGCGCATCGTCCATCTTCAACACCTGCGCCAGTTGGCGCAGCGTTTGGTCGGCGGCTAACGGCAATTGATCGCAGGCCAGCGTAGTCGGGTCGATGTGCAGCCAGCCCCAGATGCCGCGTTCGGCGTGGAAGCTGTAGTGGGCGTCGCCCAACGCAATGTGCCATTGTCCGTCGTGCAGCTCGGCCTGCAGCGCTCGCTCGTATTCCAGCTCGGCGAGGATCTTGGCGATCATCTGGCGGTTAACGCGCTGCCAGTCGGCGTAATCCGGGGTCATCATACGCAGGTCTCCTGGAAGAATTCGGCGCGCTGATTCACGATCAAACGCGAACGCTTATGTGGGAAATCAAACTCTTTAAGGGTGTGATAACCGGCGGCAGGCAGATGACGGAACAGGCGTTGGTTGTCGGCACGCGGCTCGGCGACCACCCTGGTGGTACGTGGCTCATCCAGGTACAAATAATGCGTCAGGCCGCGTAGCCAACTGCGGATGTACTGTGCACCGCGGCAGTCTTCTTCACCCACCAGCATGTGCAGCCCACGATCGAAGGGTTGCCAGCGATAATGGCGGCCAATGCGATCCTCCGGCGCCCAATAAACTTCGAAATAGCCGAACGGACGATCGTCAAAGCAACCCAGCAGCGGGTAGCAGTAGCTGGAATCCAGTTGACGCTGCAGGTAGGCGGCCTGGGTTTCGAGTGGGCCACTCATTTCCCAGAAGGCGTCAACGCGCGGTGAATTCATCCAGCGGGTGAACTGTTCGGCGTCGCGTTCCACTTCCGGCAGGCGGAAACTGAGGGTTTTCTTCAACTGCGGATCGTAACGGCGATAGACCTCACCGCTGGGACGCGCCGGGCGCTGTGGGTACCACAGGCTGCGTTCGGCGTCATACTGCATCTGGCCGGAGGCGCGGTTGCGTTCAGCCATCAGCCACAGCGGCAACTGATAAAAAGTTTCGCGTGCCAGATAATCACCGCTGGCCAGGGCGAACAGCGCCTGCGCCTGCGGTTCTTCACGCCATTGCGCGTAGGGCAGCGTAACACCGCTGAGCTGCGGCGCGGCCACCAGTAACTGGTCTAACGCTTGAACCAGCCAGCCCTGTGGCAGTGGGCCCGGATAGTGCAATACGGCGCTGCCGTCCAGGCCCAGGCCAAGCTGCAACTCCCGTTCCAGCCGTTCGCAGCGGAAACCGCTGGCGGCATGCATCAGTTTGGCGTGCGGCATCATTGGGTGGCCCCCTGGCGCAGCGGGTTAACGAAATCGAAGTAAATCACCGCCGGATCAACGATGGTGTTTTCGTTATGGTCGTGCAGGTAACAGAAGAAGTTGCCTTTACAGTTCCAATGGCTGCTGTCGAGCACGTAGTCCAGGCACAGGGTGTTTTTGGCACTGGCGCGCAGGCCGCTCAGTGCGTCGCGTACCTGGGCCATCAATGCCTCTTCACTGTCGAAACCGGCCGCGGCCAGTGCGGCGGTGACCGCCAGGCTGGAGTTCACCAGCAGGTAATAAGGGAAGTAGCGCAGCAACTGTTGCTCGCTGAAGCGGTTTTCCGCATCGGCTTCGCCAATTTCTTCCAGCCAGGGGCCGGCGTCACGGGTAAAACCACTGCCCTGACAGTCGCGATACAGCATGCCGACCGGCAGGTCCTGCTGCATCTCTACCAGAATGTTTTGCTGGTGAGCCAGCAGCACCAGCCCGTAATCGGCTTCGGTGCTGAACAGCGGCAGCAGCACCTGTTGGCAGTAGGCATCCAGCCAGGTGTGGGTGGCTTGTTGCAACGGCAGATTCAGGCGGCTGGCCAAACGGCGTACCGCGGCAGCCAGCAGGCTGTCGCCGCCATCCGGCGCGGCCTGGGTCAGCGTCACCAACACGTTGGTTTGGCTTTGCGGCTGCTCGAACAGCAGGTTATCGCGCAGCGCCATCAGGCTTTCTTCCTGGATGCTGCCGTCTGCCGAGCGCAGACCGGCCCAGCCGTCCTCCTGCATGACGCGGAAGGTTGGATAGCGCGCCTGTAACTGTTGCCAGCGCGGCGTTTGCGCCAGACGTGCCAGGCGGATCCCACGCTTCACTTCTTTTACCGACAGGGTGCGCACCGAGTTGGTCAAACGCACGCTAAGGGAGAATTTGATCATGTCACGGTTACTGGCGCTGTACAGCGAGCGCGAAGAACTGGTAGGCAGCCAGCGTTCGCCGGCTTCACCCAGATCGCACAGCAGTCCCTGGGTCACCAGATCCTGGCACCAGCCCTGCGTCAGTAAATGGTCGGCCTGCCAGGGATGCATCGGCAGCAGCCAGACATTATCGCTAAAGTGTGCCAACAGCTGCGGGGCACTTTCGGCGGCAAAACGTTGCAGGCGCTGCTGCAGCGTCAGGTTCAGGCTGTCGCCGCACAGTTGGCGTTTATCAACGGCAAACCAACGCAGCGGGAAGCTGGCAGCAAAATCCGGCAGATAGCGGTGAGCCTGCTGATGGTTGAATGGCTCATGAGACTTCGGGGCAGGGTGGAAGGCGTGCCCCACCAGCAGACCTTGTTCCGCCTGAGCGAAATTCAGCGGCTTGTCGCGCAGCGCGGGCCAATCCAGACGAATATTGATTGCCTGCTGGGTGTTGTCATGACTCTCCAGCACTCGCTGACGGAAGCGGGCTACCACTTCATCCGACAGTTCGCCTTTCACCGCCGGTTTTTCCAGCAGCAAGGTCACCAGCTGTTCCACGCTCAGCGCAACCCCGGCACCGTCATCCTGCTGATACAGATAAGCGGGGAACAGGTACTGGTGATGCTGGGTGGGGGAAGTATGGCGTAAAGCGATGCGAATAGCCTGAGAAGGCGAAAGTGGAATGTGCAGTTGCGGATACTGTTGGTGGCTGGCCGCCGGAACGATTTGCCAGTCCCGGGTTTCACGCATCAATGCGTTGAGAAAACATTGTGCAGCCACGTCGGTCGTCGCGGTTTCAAACTGGATTGTCATGATCCCATTTCACTGTTGAATCAATTGAGAATGATTCTTATATCAATAATATTTATTGTTATCAATCGTCCTATGATACAATTTTTCAATGAATTGAACATAACCTTATAATTTTATTAACGGTAAATTTACGTTTGATGCATATTTCTTCTCCCCCTAAATCACCGACAATTGGGAATACGTCTCCTTCCAATTGGCCGCTGGCGCTTTGTGCCGGGTTGTTGGGCATCGGGCAAAACGGCCTGCTGGTGGCATTGCCGGTGTTGGTCAGCATGACTCATCTGTCGCTTTCCGTCTGGGCCGGGCTATTAACGCTCGGCTCGATGCTGTTTCTGGTCGGCTCACCCTGGTGGGGCAAGCAGTCGGAAATTCGCGGCTGCAAGTTTGTAGTAACCATGGCATTAGCAGGGTATTTGTTCAGTTTTGCTTTACTGGCAATGGCGGTTTGGGGGCTGGCGGCAGGCTGGCTTGCGCCAATGCCGGGATTGGGCGCCCTGATCGTGGCACGGATTATCTATGGCTTGACGGTGTCCGGCATGGTGCCGGCCAGTCAGACCTGGGCCCTGCAGCGGGCCGGTTACGAACAGCGTATGTCGGCGCTGGCCACCATCAGCTCCGGGCTGAGCTGCGGACGGCTGCTAGGACCCTTGTGCGCCGCGTTGGCGTTGTCGATTCATCCGATGGCGCCGCTGTGGCTGATGGCGCTTGCGCCATTAATCGCCTTGCTGGTGATATGCCGTCAGCATAACGATCCGCCTTTGCCACCGGTAGCCCATCAGCAAAACCGGCTGCGTCTCAATATGGTGCCTTATCTGCTGTGCGCGGTCCTGTTGGCGGCTTCGGTCAGCCTGATGCAACTCGGGTTGGCGCCGCATTTGAGTCGTTTATTCAGCCACTCTGCCACCAGCGTCAGCCATCATGTGGCGGTGCTGTTGAGCGTAGCGGCGGGTTGTACCTTGTTGGCACAGTTTCTGGTGGTGCGGCCACAGCGCTTTAGCGCGTCACAATTGCTGCTGCTTGCCGCCGTATTGATGGTGGTCGGGCTGGGCCTGATGTGCGCTCAGCCGCTGGCGTTGTTCTATGCCGGTTGTGCGTTGGCTTCCTTTGGCGCGGCTATGGCGACACCGGGCTACCAACTGTTGCTGAATGATAAATTGTCCACCGGCAAAGGGTCGGGAGTCATCGCCACCAGCCACACGCTGGGTTACGGTCTGAGCGCGCTGATGGTGCCGGTGGTGGCCAGGTTTTATGGTGAGTCGCAGCTGATTGCGGCGGCTCTGACGATGGCGGTGCTGTTGGGCGGTATCAGCGGCTGGCTGTGGTGCCAGCACCGTGTCAGGGTAAATTCTGCGGGAGAGTAACAGTTATGTCCGGCACATCAAGCTACAGAGTTTTTGATATCACACTGAAAGTAAAAGAAAACGTATCGCCTTCGTTACTGCGCTGCGTTTTCGAAGGACCGGACGTCCATCGCATGAAGCTGGAGGCGCCGGATCAGCGCATCAAACTGTTGTTCCCGGCGGAGAATGGTCAGCCTTCCTGTCTGGAAAACAGCGACGACTGGTATCGTCATTATATGGCGATACCCAAAGAACAGCGCCCGGTGATGCGTACTTACACGCTGCGAGCCTTGCGCACTGAACTCCATCAGATGGACGTCGAGTTTGTGTTGCATGGCGTCAACGGCCCGGCTTCCGCCTGGGCGACCGGGGCTAAACCGGGTGATACCCTGCAGGCGGTTGCGCCCAATGCCGATTTTGACGGCGACAGCGGCGGTTACGAATGGGCACCGCCGAGCGCATTGCAACAGGCACTGCTGATCGCCGATGAAACTGCGGTGCCGGCGGCGGTGGGTATTTTGGAACAGCTGGCGCAGCAGGCCAATCCGCCACGGGTGCAGGCATTCTTTGAAGTGCCGGTCGCGGGTGACTGCCTGAATATGGACCGCTTCCCGTTTGCCGAAGTGTATTGGCTGCCGCGTGATGTGGGACATCAGCAGATGCACGGCACCTTGCTGGTGGAATCGGTGCGCCAGCGGGTGAATATTCCAGAGTCGGCGCGTACGCAGTCACAATCGCTGACCGAAAACAGCCTGGGCGGCGACCTGCTGTGGGAACGGGCTGAAGGGGCGAAAAGCTTCTACGCCTGGGTCGCGGCAGAATCCTCAGCAGTGAAGGCATTGCGCCGTTACCTGATTGGCGAACGCGATTTGGACCGTTCCACCGTTAACTTTATGGCCTATTGGTGTTGAGTTAAAGGGCGCGATGCTCGCGCCCTGAGTCTTATCCCATTATACTCACATGCGCGGCGACGATGCGCCAGCCGCAGGGCAATTTGACCCAGGTTTGCATCTGACGGCCGACGCTGTCGCTGCCGGGGCGGCGGAACTCGGTGCTGGCGACGGCCATATCGTCACCGTAGGTGGTGATGACGGTGTTTTCCAGCAGGCGATCCAGCCCTTTTGATGGCCGCTGTTGGCGGAAGTCGCGGATCTGATCGATACCGTACAAATTCTCCGTCGCACCATAACGGACGGTTCGCCCGTCGTGCCAAAACAGCTCGTCCAAAACTTCAATATCATTGCCAGTCAGCGCCTGTTCGTAACGATAAAAGGCGGCGTTCACCTCTGCCAGCACTGCCGGCCTGTCGATATATTCACTCTTCATTAATTAATCCTGTTTCCCTGGTAAAACACAGATCGCTACGCCGCGTTGCTCCAGCGCATAGGCGGCTCGCAACGCCAGATCTTCACGCCATGGCGGTGCGATAAGCTGCAGGCCGATCGGCAATCCAGACGCCGTTTTCAGCGGGACCGTCACCACCGGCAGGCCGAGAAAAGAGATCGGCTGCGTCAGCATGCCCATGCTGGCGCGGATCGGCAGGTCGGTGCCGTTGATACGCATGGTTTCCTGACCAATAACCGTCGCGCCGCATGGTGTTGCCGGGGCGATCAGAATGTCCCAGTGTTCAAACAGCGGCAATACCTGCTGCTGGAAATGGGTGCGGAAACGTTGTGCCTGCAGGTACCAGGCGGCGGGTAGCATGGCCCCGGCCAGCAGCCGCTCGCGCGACAGCGGTTCAAAGCGCTCAGGCTGGCTGCGCAACTGCGGCAGATACTGATTACCTCCCTCGGCGGCGGTGAGAATAAACGCCGCCGAACGCGCCAGTTCAGCCTGTGGCAGTTCAACTTCGGTAATGGCTTCCAGCGCCTGAGCGACCTGTTGCACCGCCGCTTTGGCGTCTTCGTTGCACCATTGCTGGAAATAGCCGGTCAGCACCGCACAACGCAGTCCTTGTTGGCCACGCGGCAGCAGCGATTCGGTTTGGGTAATCGGTTTATCCGCCTGGAAGCGGTCTTCGATATCGGTGCCTTGCATCACGTCATACACCGCGGCCAGATCGCGCACCCGCCGGGCAAAGGGGCCGACATGATCCAGACTGGCGACAAACGGCTGGCTGCCGCTGCGCGACAGGCGGCCAAAGGTCGGCTTCAGTCCGAAGATACCGCACAGCGAAGAGGGCACGCGTATTGAGCCGTTGGTATCGCTGCCGAGTGAAAATGTTACCAGCCCGGCGGCGACCGCAGCCGCTGACCCCCCAGAGGAACCCCCGGCAATACGCGTGGTGTCGTGTGGGTTACGCGTTGCGCCATAGTGGCTGTTTTCGGTGGTGAAACCGTAGGCATAGGCATCCATATTCAGCATGCCGGAGAGCAACGCGCCCTGTGCCGCCAGCTTGTTGACTACCCAGGCGTCCTGTTTGGCGGGCGGGTTATCGCAAAACAGGCTGGCACCGGCCAGGGTGGTTTCGCCGGTGACATCGAACAGATTTTTCACCGCATAAGGAATGGCCGCCAGGCTGGGTAGAGCTTGCCCTTTGGCTCGGGCGCGATCGAGATGATCGGCCTCCGTCAGCATGCGTTCACGGGTGACGTGGGTATAGGCGTTCAGCGAGGGGTTCAGGGTATCGATATTGTCCAGCGTGTGCTGGGCTATTTCGCGGGCGGAAATCGCGCCCTGTTTCAGGGCGGCGCGAGTCTCGGCGATCGACAGTGCGTTTAACGGATTCATGCTCGATACACTCCGGCGGTTTCCAGGCGCTGATCGAGCGGCAGGGCCATCAGCGGCTCGGCCATTGCGGCGATGCGGTTGAATTGGATCAGCAGTTCCTGACGGCGTGCGTCATTCAATTCCAGGGCCAGTATGTTCTCCATCTGGCTGATATAAGCCGCCCAGTCGGTGGCAGGTGGATGGTTCATGGGGATCCCCTTATTGAGAGAGCGGCTAGAAGCCGGCGGCGCTGCCGTTGCTGCGTGGATCAAAAGCGCCTTCGAGCATGCCGTTAGTATGGCGAACAATGGCGCCGGCATGGCCGACCGCCTCGCTGAAATCCGGTAATAGTTCCACCTCGTGGCCGCGTTGACGCAGGTAGGCCAGGGTTTCTTCGCTAAAACGCCCCTCCAGTTTTAATGAGTCGGAGCTTTCACCCCAGGTGCGGCCGAGCAGCCAGCGCGGCGCGCTGATCGCCTGTTGCAGCGGCAACCCCTGTACCACATGGCGGACAAACACCGCCGCCTGGGTTTGCGGTTGGCCGTCGCCGCCCATCGAGCCGTACACCAGAGTGCGTCCGTCATACAGGCGTGCCGCTGCCGGGTTCAGAGTGTGGAAAGGTTGTTTACCCGGCGCCAGTGCCAGCAAATGTGCGGCATCCAGGCTGAAGGACGCGCCACGGTTTTGCCACAGCACGCCACTTTGCGGCAGTACTACGCCGCTGCCGAATTCGTGATAAATGCTTTGAATAAAGGACACCGCCAGACCGCTGCTGTCCATCACCCCCATCCACACGGTATCGCCCGGCCCTTTGCCTTTCCCCCAGGCGGCGGCCTGTTCAGGATCGATGCGCCTGGCCAGCGCATCCAGATGTTCGGCCGCCAGTAACGCCTGTGGATCCTGAGTCATCTGACGCGGATCGGTGATGAATTGGTCACGCAGGCCGAAAGCCAGTTTGGTCGCTTCGACGATGCCATGTACCACCGCGCCTTCGCTGCGGCTGGCTAGCGGCAGACGGTCGGTCAGCCCGAGGATCGCCAGTGACACCAGGCCCTGAGTCGGCGGCGTCAGGTTAAAGATCTCACCTTTTTGATGCTCCAGCCGCAGCGGCGTACGGCGGCGTGGCCGATAATCCGCCAGATCCTGCGCAGTGAGTGGCATGCCCAGCCTGGCCATATCCGCCGCCATGCTCTCTGCCAATCGGCCGCGATAGAAACTGTCCAACCCCTGTTCGGCCAACGCTATCAGGGTGTCCGCCAACTGCGGCTGACAGAAACGCTGCCCGGCGTGAGGAATTTCACCGTGCGGCAGATAGGTGCGGGCAAAATGCTCCCGATCGGCCAGCTCATGATATTTGCTGCGGGTAGCCGCCTCCTGCGAGGCCGTGACCGGAATACCGTCCGCGGCGTAGCGAATCGCATCTGCCAGCAGGCGTGGCAGCGGCAACTTTTCGCCGCCCAATTCAGCGGAGTAATCCAGTGCTTCCTGCCAGCCACCGACGGTACCGGCGACGGTCAGTGCGGCTTTGGGTCCCCGATGGGGAATGTGACTTTCACCGGCGTAAAAATCCAGCGTGGCCAGCGATCCGGCTGCGCCGCTGGCGTCGATGGCCACCGGATCCCCCTGCGGCGGCACGATCAGCCAGAACCCGTCACCTCCCAGGCCGTTCATGTGTGGGTAGACCACGGCGATGGTAGCGGCGGCGGCGACCATGGCTTCAATCGCGTTGCCGCCTTTGCGCAGTATCGCCAGTGCACTTTCGCTGGCGAGGTGGTGCGGCGTGACGGCCATACCCAATGGCGCGGTGTTGCTGTTAATCATTTCTTGGCCCTTGTTTGAGGTCAGCGTCTGCCTCAAACACAAGCAAGAGACGTTCCATGTTTTCTGCCAGGGCAATAATCGCTTGCCAGCGGGTGGATTGACCGTGCTATGTTCCGCTGAAACAAAGGTTACAGCAGGAGTAGCAATGCAGCAGATTGATGAACGCCTGCGCGGGGAATATCCGCAGCTCACGCCGCAGGAACAGCGGGTGGCCGATTTTATTTTCGATCACTTCGATGACCTGATCAGCTACAACAGCGCCGAGCTGGCACGCCTGAGCGGCGTCTCCAAAGCCACCGTCAGCCGCTTGTTCAAACGCCTGGGCTACCCGAGCTACCGCGCTATGCGTGACGAATTGCGCACGCTGCGCCAGAGCGGTATGCCGCTGACCGATAACCGGGATGCGGTGCAGGGCAATACCTTGCTGGCGCGCCACTACAAGCAGGAAATGGCTAACCTTACCCAGTGGGTGAACCATATTGATGCCGACCAGTTCAACGCAGTGATTGCTGCTTTGGTGCAGGCGCGGCGCGTGGTGTTGATGGGGTTTCGCAATAGTTATCCGGTGGCGATGCACCTGCGCCAGCAACTGATGCAGGTGCGTGAGCAGGTGTTACTGGTGCCGCAGCCGGGTCAGACACTGGCGGAAGAGCTGGTAGATCTGGCCCAGCAAGATGTAGCGATAGTGGTGGCGTTTCGTCGCCGACCGCGCCAGATGCGGGCGTTGTTGACACAATTGCAGGTTCAGCAGGTGCCGACACTGCTGGTGTGTGAACCCCAGGCACAGGCGCTGATCCCGCTGGCGAACTGGCATCTGGCGGCGCCGCTCGACAGCGTTTCCGCCTTTGACAGCTATTCCGCTGCCATGAGTCTGGCCAACCTGCTCAGCAATGCCCTGCTGCACGAGACGCTGGCGCAGGGGCGGCAACGCATTCACCAGATCGCCGATCTGTATACGGGTCTGGATGAGTTGGAGCAGCGCTGATCCCAGCGCTATTTTGGTGCTGACGCACTTTGATGGTGCGCAATTTGCCCGCTTTATTCATTCACCCTGTCATCACCTTGACAGGGGAATTCCCAGCTTAATCCCCTAACTTACCGACACTAAAGCCGATCGTTGCTGATGTCGCTTATTGGCACATTAGTTGCAGAGTGGTGATCAAAGAATCTTTTGTTTCATAATTTCACCATCGGGGATAGTCTATGAACTTCAAGAAAATCGGCGTAGTGGCATTAGGTGCAGTGCTGTTGATGGCTCAGGCCGCTTCGGCGATGGCGGATCAACTGCAGGAAATTCAGCAGCGCGGCGTGCTGCGGGTAGCGGTGCCGCAGGACTTCCCGCCGTTCGGCTCCGTGGGCACCGATCTGCAGCCACAGGGCTATGACATCGATATGGCGCAGTATCTGGCCGACAAGATGAAACTTAAGTTGCAGCTGGTGCCGGTCACCAGCGCCAACCGCGTGCCTTATCTGCAGACCAACAAGGTTGACCTGGTGATTTCCAGCCTGGGCAAAAACGCGGAACGCGAGAAGGCGATCGCCTTCAGCCGCACCTATGCGCCGTTCTTCCTGGGCGTATTTGGCCCGAAAGAGTCGGTGCTGGCAGACGCCGCGCAACTGGACGGTAAAACCATCGGCGTGACGCGCGGTGCGGTGGAAGACATGGTGCTGAGCGACACCGCGCCGAAGGGCACGCAGATTAAACGCTATGAAGACAACAACACCACACTGTCGGCTTATCTGTCCGGTCAGGTGCAATACATCGCTACCGGCAATCTGGTGGTGAGCGCCATTGCGCGGCAGAACCCGACCAAGGCACCGGTGGCCAAATTTATGCTGAAAGATTCACCCTGCTATGTCGGGCTGCGTCTGGGTGAACCGGCGCTGAAAACCAAAGTGGACCAACTGATTGAACAGGCATTGAAGGATAACACCCTCAATGGTCTGTCCGAGAAATGGCTGAAAGCGCCGCTGCCTGTCGACTTCGGTGCATAACGGGGGCGCCTGATGACCTATCAGCTGAACTTTCCTGCGCTGTGGCCTTACCTGCCTGAATTGCTGGCCGGTCTGTTGACCACCATTGAGCTGACGGCTCTGGCCACGTTGATCGGGGTGGCGCTGGGTATTTGTGGTGCGGCGATCCGCAGCGGCAAGGTTAACCTGGTTAGTCGCGTTTGGGGCATTTACGTTGAGGTGGTACGCAATACGCCGTTCGTGGTGCAGCTGTTCTTCATCGTCTTCGGCCTGCCGAGCCTGGGCTGGAAACTGACCGCCGGGCAGGCGGCGCTGCTGGCTATGGTGATAAACCTGGGGGCTTACAGTACCGAAATTATCCGTGCCGGTATTCAGGTGACGCCGAAAGGCCAGTGGGAGGCCGGCAGGGTACTGGGTCTCAGCCGCAGCCAGACTTTTTTGCGCATCGTGCTGCCGCCGTCGCTGCAGCGGATTTATCCGGCGCTGGTCAGCCAGTGCATTATCGTCATGCTGGGGTCATCGGTGGTGTCGCAGGTGTCGTTTGAAGAGTTGACCTTCGCCGCCAACCTGATCCAGTCGCGCACCTTCCTCAGTTTTGAGGTGTATCTGGTGACGGCGCTATTTTACCTGCTGTTGTCGATACTGATGCGGCAGCTGTTGCTGGCCGCCGGACGCCGTTTTCTAGGGAGCCAGGGCTGATGCTGACTTTTACCGACTGGGACATTGTGCGCAACCTGCTGCTGGCGGCGCGCTGGACCTTGCTGCTGTCGCTGACGGCGTTTTTTGGCGGCACCCTGGTGACGCTGCCGCTGTTGTTGCTACGCCTGAGCAAACGTACGTGGGCGCTGCGGTTGGTTCGCGGTTATTCCGAGCTGTTTCAGGGCACGCCACTGCTGATGCAGCTGTTCCTGGCCTTTTTTGGGCTGGCACTGTTCGGCATTGATGTTAGCCCCTGGACCGCGGCCGCGTTGGCGCTGACGTTATTCACCAGCGCTTTTCTGGTGGATATCTGGTCCGGCAGCATCGCCGCCTTGCCGAAAGGCCAGTGGGAAGCGTCGCGCTGTCTGGGGCTGAGTTTTGGCCAGGCGTTGGTGCGGGTGATCGTGCCGCAGGCCGTGCGTATTGCCATTGCACCTACCGTCGGCTTTTCGGTTCAGGTGATCAAGGGGACCGCATTGGCGTCGATCATCGGTTTTGTCGAACTGACCAAGGCCGGCACCATGCTGAACAACGTCACTTATCAACCCTTTAAAGTTTTTGGTCTGGTGGCGCTGGGCTATTTCCTGATGTGTTATCCGCTGTCGCGCTACAGTCATTATCTGGAGAAGAAATTCCATGCCGCTCATCACAATTAATCAGGTTCAAAAATATTACGGTCAGAACCATGTACTGAAGGGCGTGGATCTGGATATCGACATGGGCCAGGTGATTTCGATCATCGGCCGCAGCGGCTCCGGAAAAAGCACGTTGTTACGCTGCATCAACGGGTTGGAAGGTTATCAGGAAGGCAGTATCAAACTGGGCGGCATGACGGTGACCGATCGCGATTCGCAGGCGCGTGAAATCAGTCGCTCCATTGGCATGGTGTTCCAGAACTTCAATTTATTTCCGCACATGACCGCGCTGGAGAACGTGATGCTGGCGCCGCGTCGGGTGCTGAAGAAAAGCTCGGCCGAATGCCGCGAGCTGGCGGAAGAGATGTTGAATAAGGTCGGGCTGGGCGAACGGATGCATTACTCACCGGCCAACCTTTCCGGCGGCCAGCAGCAGCGGGTGGCGATAGCGCGGGCGCTGGCGATGAACCCGAAAGTGTTGCTGTGTGACGAAATTACCTCGGCGTTGGATCCTGAACTGGTGGGCGAAGTACTGAAAGTGCTGGAACAGCTGGCCAAAGAGGGCATGACGCTGATCCTGGTGACCCATGAAATGAACTTTGCCCGCGAGGTCGGAGACCGGGTGGTGTTTATGCACCAGGGCAAGGTCTGGGAGCAGGGCGATAGCCGCACGCTGTTCGCCAATCCGCAAACGCAGGAATTAAAACAGTTTATTGCGTCGGTCCGCGGTCTGTCTGAGAACTGATGCCATCAACTTTATTAAGTTATTAAGCTGGTAAGGAATTAACATGTTAGATATCACCCAATTCGATCAGATTAACCCACCCGCCCGCCTGTTGATGGGGCCGGGGCCGATCAACGCGGATCCGCGCGTGCTGCGTGCCATGTCGAGCCAGTTGATTGGTCAGTACGATCCGGCGATGACCGGTTACATGAATCAGGTGATGGAACTGTATCGCGCATTGTTCCGCACCGAAAACCGCTGGACGATGCTGGTGGACGGCACTTCTCGCTCCGGTATCGAAGCCATGCTGGTCTCCTCCATTCGCCCTGGAGACAAGGTGCTGGTACCGGTATTCGGTCGTTTTGGCCATCTGTTGTGTGAGATAGCCCGCCGCTGTCGCGCCGAAGTACACAGCATCGAGGTGCCCTGGGGCGAAGTATTCAGTGCCGACCAGATTGAAGACGCGATCAAGAAGGTACGTCCGCGCCTGCTGTTGACGGTGCAAGGCGACACCTCCACCACCATGCTGCAGCCGCTGGAGCAATTGGGAGATATCTGTCGCCGCCACGGCGTGCTGTTTTACACCGATGCCACTGCCTCTTTTGGCGGTAACCCGCTGGAAACCGACGCCTGGGGGCTGGATGCGGTCTCCGCCGGTCTGCAAAAATGCCTGGGCGGCCCATCGGGCAGTTCGCCGGTCACGCTCAGCCCGCAGTTTGAAGAGATTATTCGCCGCCGCAAATGCGTGGAGCAGGGCATACGCACCCTCGATCACGCGGATGGTGAGGATGAGATGATCTACTCCAACTATTTCGATCTCGGCATGATCATGGATTACTGGGGGCCGGAGCGCCTGAACCACCATACCGAAGCCACCAGCATGCTGTTTGCCGCGCGCGAGTGCGCCAGGGTGATCCTGGAAGAAGGGCTGGATAACACCATCGCCCGTCATAAGCTGCACGGCGCGGCCATGCTGGCCGGCATTCAGGGTATGGGGCTGGAAGTGTTCGGCAGCCTTGAGAACCGAATGAATAACGTGCTCGGCGTGGTGATCCCGCAGCAGGTTCATGGCGAGCAGGTACGCCAGATGATGCTGAACGACTTCGCCATTGAGATCGGCACCTCGTTCGGTCCGCTGCAGGGTAAAATCTGGCGCATCGGCACCATGGGTTATAACGCGCGTAAAGACTGCGTGCTGCAGACTCTGACTGCACTGGAAGCGGTGCTGAACCGGCTGGGTTTCGCCAGCCAACAGGGCGAAGCGCTGCAGGCGGCCTGGAATACCTACGACGACGGGAGTCGTTGATGGCGGCGCTGTTAACCGCCCAGGAGGCGGAGCAGGCCGCGGCACGGGTGATGGACCGCTGCGATGCGCTGGCGGCGATCAGCGCCACACCGGGCCAGTTGACGCGGGTCTACCTGTCACCGGAGCATCAACGCGCCAACCAGCTGGTCGGCGACTGGATGCGCACTATCGGCATGGAAGTTTGGCAGGACAGCGTCGGCAACCTCTGTGGCCGCTATGAAGGCCAAACGCCCAATGCCCCCGCACTGCTGCTCGGGTCGCATCTGGATACGGTACGCAACGCCGGGCGCTATGACGGCATGCTCGGCGTGTTGACCGCGCTGGAAGTGGTGGCGCATTTGCATCGGCAGCAGCGACGTTTGCCGGTGGCGGTGGAGGTGATTGGCTTTGCCGATGAAGAGGGCACACGCTTTAGTATCGCGCTGCTGGGTAGCCGGGGCATTACCGGCCAGTGGCCAGCCGACTGGCTGCAGCGCACCGATGCCGACGGTATCAGCGTGGCACAGGCGTTGCGTGAGTTTGGGCTGGATCCTGCAGCCGTCGGTGAAGCGCGGCGAGCACCCAGTGATATTTGTGGCTATCTGGAACTGCATATTGAACAGGGACCGTGCCTGGAGGTCGCCGATCTGGCTTTGGGCGTGGTGACGGCGATTAACGGTGCCCGTCGGCTTAACTGCACTTTTACCGGTCAGGCTGGGCATGCTGGTACCGTGCCGATGGGGCAACGCAAAGACGCACTGGCGGCGGCGGCAGAATGGATGGTGGCGGTAGAGGCGATGACCTCGGCCGGTGACGGACATCTGGTGGCGACCGTCGGCCGGATTGAAAGCCTGCCAGGGGCAGTTAATGTGATCCCCGGTGAGGTCAGGCTGTCGCTGGACGTGCGTGGGCCGGAAGATGGCCCGCTGGCGGCGTTGCTGACGCAACTGCTGGAACAGGCGCAGGCGATCTGTACCCGTCGGGGACTGCGTTTTGACAGCGAAGAGTTTTACCGCATAAATGCAACGGCTTGTGATGCAAATTTGCAACAGCGCTGGCAGCAGGGCGTGATGGCGGTTCAGGGGCGCAGCATGGCGTTGCCGAGTGGTGCCGGGCATGATGCTATTGCCGTAGCGGCCTGTTGGCCGGTGGGGATGCTGTTTGTCCGCTGCGATCGCGGCATTAGCCACCATCCGGCCGAAGCCGTCAGCCAGTCCGACGTGGCGCTGGCGATCCAGACTTACTGCCAGACGGTTGGCAGTTGGGAGGATGGCTGATGCGTCTGCAGCGATTTAATCAGTTACCGGAGGCGGAGGCTGAACGTTTACTGCGGCCCTGCGTGGATATTGCGGCCTGGATTGCGGCGGTGATGGTGGCGCGGCCATTCAGCAGCCTTGAAGCCGCACTGGCGGTGGCCTGGCAGGCGGCATTGCGCTGGCAGCCGGAAGAGGTCAGCCAGGCACTGGCGCAGCATCCGCGTATCGGCGAACGGGCCAAAGGCCAGGGGCAAGAGGCGCAGTTTTCGCAGCGTGAACAAGCGGCGGTCAACGCGCAGGATGCAGAGCTGACCGAAGCGCTGCGGGTCGGCAATCGACGCTATGAACAGCAATTTGGCCAGGTGTTTTTGATCCGTGCCGCCGGTCGTGACGGCCAGAGCATTCTGCGCGAGTTGCAAAGGCGATTGAGCAACAGTGTGGAACAGGAACGGCAGGAAACAGCCGAACAACTGCGTGAAATCACCATGCTGCGTTTTAAGGAGTTACTGAGCGATGAGTAATATCAGCACCCATATTCTGGACACCTCACTGGGTAAACCCGCTGCGGGCGTACGGGTGTGGCTGGAATATCAACAGGACGGGCAGTGGCGAACTCTGGCAGAGAGCCAGACCGATGCTGACGGCCGCGCGCGTGATCTCACCTCTGACAGTCTGGGCGCCGGACATTACCGCCTGTCTGCCGATCTCGGCGCTTACTTTGCCGCTGACCTGCGTGCCACGCTGTACGCCACGGCAATTATCGATTTCGTCATCCAGGATGCGGCGCAGCATTACCATTTACCGCTGCTCATCAGCCCGTATTCCTATTCGACCTACCGGGGCAGTTAAACGCCCTTAGCGGTTAACCCGCATTGACGAGGTACTTATGGCTCTGTCTCAGGATAAGGGTGCGGCTTCGTGCTGCCCGGAAGATGAAAAACTGCCGCTGGCAAAGACCTTCGCCTACGGTTTACAGCATATTCTGACCATGTACGGTGGGATTATCGCGCCGCCCTTGATCATCGGTTCGGCCGCAGGGTTGAGTGCGCCGCAGATTGGCATGTTGGTGACGGCAGCCCTGTTTGTCAGTGGGCTGGCGACTTTGCTGCAAACTCTTGGGGCACCCGGCTTCGGTTCGCGACTGCCGCTGGTACAAGGCGTTTCCTTTGCCGGGGTGGCGACCATGGTGACGATTGTCACCGGTGATGGCGGGCTACCGGCGGTGTTTGGCGCGGTGATCGCCGCTTCGCTGGTCGGGCTGTTGATCGCGCCATTCTTTTCGCAAATTATCCGTTTCTTTCCGCCCGTGGTGACCGGCACCGTAGTGACGGTGATCGGGCTGTCGCTGATGCCGGTGGCGGTGCGCTGGGCCATGGGCGGCAACGCCAGGGCGGCAGACTGGGGATCGACCGGAAATATTGGCCTGGCAGCATTCACGCTGATGGTGATTTTGCTACTCAATAAGGTGGGTTCTCCGGCGCTGAAACGACTGTCGGTATTGCTGGCGATGGTGATTGGCTGCGTGGCGGCGCTCCTGGCTGGTAAAGTGAGCTTTGCCGCCGTCGGCAACGGGCCATGGTTGGCCTTTCCCGAGCCATTTGCCTATGGTTGGCCGACCTTCGAACTGAGTGCGATTATCTCCATGCTATTAATAGTGCTGGTGTTGCTGACGGAAACCACCGCCGGACTGATGGCGGTCGGCGAGATTGTCGGTTCACCGGTGAACGCACGCCGTATCGCCAACGGTTTGCGTGCCGATATGCTGTCGAGCGCGTTGTCACCGGTATTCAACTCGTTCCCGCAAAGCTCGTTTGCCCAAAATATCGGGCTGGTGGCGATCACCGGCGTGAAGAGCCGCTTTGTGGTCAGTGCCGGTGGGGCCATTTTGGTGCTGCTGGGGGTTCTGCCGGTGCTGGGGCGGCTGGTGGCCTGTATTCCGTTGCCGGTATTGGGGGGGGCCGGTGTGGTGTTGTTCGGCTCGGTGGCGGCCAGTGGCATTCGTACTCTGGCGAAAGTGGATTATAAGGACAACATGAATCTGGTGGTGGTCGCGACGGCAATTGCCTTTGGTATGATCCCGATAGTGATGCCGAGTTTCTATGACCAGTTCCCGGGCTGGGTACGTACTTTATTGCATTCCGGTATCAGCGCTTCTTGTCTGGTGGCGTTGCTGCTGAACCTGCTGTTTAACCCTATTGATGCTACACAAGACAATACGGCGGGAGAGGAGGTTTCCTGAAATGACGGGCGCAGTTCAGAACCGCGCCCGAGAATATCAATCGTGGCGCAGGAAGCTGTCGGCATCACGCCAGGCCGGGAAGGCGCTGCGGTAGCTTTGCAGGTTTTCCAGCGACAGTTCGGCGTCCAGCCGTGCGGCGGCACCAGGTTCCACCTGGGCCAGCGTTTCCCCCTGCGGGCTGAGGATCAGGCTGTCGCCGCTGTAGTTCAGGCCGTTACCGTCTTCGCCGACGCGGTTACAGCCGGCCACATACACCTGATTCTCGATGGCGCGAGCGGCCAACAGCGTTTGCCAGTGTTTACTGCGCGGGGCTGGCCAGTTGGCGACGTACAGCGCCAGATCGTAATCCTGCTGATAGCGTGACCACACCGGGAAGCGCAGGTCGTAGCAGATTTGCGGCAGAATGCGCCAGCCGCGCCACTCGAAAATTTCACGTTTTTTGCCTGCCTGATAGTGCAGGTGCTCACCGGCCATGCGGAACAGGTGGCGCTTATCATAGGCATGCACCCGGCCGTTCGGCTCCACCAGCAGGAAACGGTTAACCGCGCCTTCGGCGGTTTTCAGTGCCACGCTGCCGCCGACCAGAGCGTTACTTTTGCTCGCCCAGCCGTGCAGCCAGTCGATAACCTGTTGCTCCGGCAGTGCGCTTTCCCCGGCATCCATGGCAAAACCGGTGGTAAACATCTCCGGCAGTACAATCAAATCGCGGCCGCTTAAGGGCGCCAACAGCTCATCAAAATGCCGCAGGTTGGCTTCGCCATCACGCCAAACCAGAGGTTGCTGCAACAGGGTAATTTTTAAAGTCGACATAACCGCTCCGCAGCCGCATCCAGCGTGGCATCCTGTTTAGCGAAGCACAGCCGGATCAATTTATGGGGGAAAGGATCGGCACAGAAGACTGACAGCGGGATCGCCGCCACGCCAACGTGCTCGGTTAACCAATGGCAGAACGCCACGTCGTCCAAATCGGAGACGGCGCTGTAATCTGCCAGCAAGAAGTATGTACCCTCGCAGGGCAAAATTTCCAGTCGACTGCTGGACAGCGCCTGCACAAAACGGTCGCGCTTGGCGCGATAAAATGCCGACAGCTGCTGCCAGTGTTCCGGCTCGCTGCGCAGCATATCCGCCAGCGCCAACTGGGCCGGGGTATTGACCGAAAAGGTCAGGTACTGATGCACCTTGCGCACTTCCGCGCTCAGCGCTGCCGGTGCTACGCAGTAACCCACTTTCCAGCCGGTCATGTGGAAGGTCTTGCCGAAAGAGGACACCGCGATGGCGCGTTGGCGCAGTTGCGGGTGGGCCAACACGCTGGTGTGGCCGCCCCTGGCGAAACAGATGTGCTCGTAGACTTCATCACTGAGCACGTAGATCTCGCGATCGCTAATGGCGTGCCACAGTTGCTGCATATCTTCCGCTTGCCAGGCAGTAGCAGAAGGATTGTGCGGTGTGTTGAGGATCACCAGCCGGGTGCGCGGTGACAGCACTTGGGCAAACTGTTGCCAGTCGACGCTGAATGCCGGCGGCTGCAACGCAATGCGTTTTAGCGTGCCCCCGGATAGGGTCACCGCCGGTGCATAGCTGTCGTAGCTGGGATCAAAGCAGACAACTTCATCACCCGGGCGCACCAGCGCGCTGATGGCGGCAAACAGTGCCTCGGTGGCACCCGCCGTGATGGTGACTTCGTTAGTGGCGTCCGGTAGCCAGCCGTACAGAGCAGCGGTTTTCTCGGCGATGGCTTCGCGCAGTGGGGCAACGCCGGTCATCGGTGCATATTGGTTCGCCCCCTGGCCGACATGCCAGGCCAGACGTTCTTTCAGGTAGTCCGGGCCATCGAAATCGGGGAAGCCCTGCGACAGGTTGATTGCCTGATGCTGCGCCGCCAGCGCACTCATCTGGGTGAAAATAGTGGTGCCCAGCGCGGGTAGTTTACTTTCGGGAATCAGTGCTGAAGTGCTCATCGTAGGCTAATACTCCTGGCGCTTATGTTGCCGTCAATATAACACGATGTTAGTATTTGGCAATCAAGACGCTTAGATGGCTAAATGAAGAAAAAGTCTTACCCTTAATCAAATCATTCTAGGCATCATTTGCTTATAACCTACAGGTCAAAAAATGTTAATGACTGAAAATCAGCAACTTAAAGCGTTACTGTCGGCCTGTCACTGGATTGGTGAAAAGGGCTGGTGCCCGGCGACCGGCGGCAATATGTCGCTGCGTCTCGATGATCAACATTGTCTGGTCACCGAATCCGGCAAGGATAAGGGCAGCCTGACCGAAAATGACTTCCTGCTGGTGGAAACCGCCAGCAACCATGTGCCGAGCGGTCGCACGCCATCGGCGGAAACCGGTCTGCATACCCTTATTTACCGTTTGTACCCGCAGATTGGTGCGGTGCTGCATACGCATTCGGTGAATGCGACCGTGCTGTCGCGGGTTGAACGCAGCGATGGGCTGGTATTGCAGGGTTATGAAATGCAAAAATCACTCGGTGGGCAGACTACGCATCTGGACAGCGTGGTGATCCCGATTTTCGATAACGATCAGGATATCTCGCGACTAGCGGCACGTGTGGCAGCCCATGCCGAAGTCACGCCGTTGCAGTACGGTTTTCTGGTGCGCGGCCACGGTCTGTATTGCTGGGGGCGCCAGGTCGCGGAGGCTCGTCGTCATCTTGAAGGGCTGGAATTCCTGTTCCAGTGCGAACTGCAACGCCGTTTACTGGAGGCAAAATGATCCGCGCCATCGTTACCGACATTGAAGGCACCACCAGCGATATCCGTTTCGTTCATCAGGTGCTGTTCCCCTACGCACGTAAACGCCTGGCCACATTTGTCCGTCTTCATGCAGAAGATGCCGAAGTCGCCGCGCCACTGACCGCCTTACGCCAGGAGCTTGACCAGCCGCAGGCGGATATTGAGCAACTGATTACTGCGCTGTACCGCTTTATGGACGAAGACCGCAAATCCACCGCGCTGAAGGCGCTGCAAGGTATCATTTGGCGCAGCGGTTATCAGAACGGCGATTTCCGCGGGCATTTGTATCCCGAGGTGGCCGGGCAGTTGGCCGCCTGGCAGCAGCAGGGGCTGAAGCTGTACGTCTATTCTTCCGGTTCGGTAGAGGCGCAAAAGCTGTTGTTCGGCTACAGCGATGCCGGGGATCTGCAACCGCTGTTCAGCGGTTATTTCGATACTCACGTCGGTGCCAAGCGTGAAACCGCTTCGTACCTTAATATCGCCGGTAAAATCGGTATCGCCCCTGATGAACTGTTATTTCTTTCCGACATTCATCAAGAGCTGGACGCCGCGCGTGTCGCGGGTTGGCATACCTGCCAACTGATCCGCGATGAAGCCGATAGTCAGAGCCGGCATCCGCAGGTTAACCGTTTTGATCAAATCGATTTAGGGGAGTTTGCCTCATGAGTGGATTGACCATTTTCAGCGATAAAGAGCCGCAACAGCCGTTGTGGCAGAGCCGTGACGCGCAGGCCATTGAGCAGCAACTGGCGAAGATTGGCGTACGTTTTGAACGCTGGCAGGCGGATCGTGAGCTGGGTGAAAACCCGGAGCCGGCGGCGGTGATCGCCGCGTATCAGCATCAAATCGACCGGTTGGTGGCGGAGAAGGGCTACCAGAGCTGGGATGTGATCAGCATGCGTCCGGATAATGCCCAGCGCGAAGCGTTGCGCAGCAAGTTTCTGTCCGAGCATACCCACGGCGAAGATGAAGTGCGTTTCTTTGTAGAGGGGGCCGGGCTGTTCTGCCTGCATCTGGAGGGCAAGATCTTCCAGATCCTGTGTGAGAAGAACGATCTGATCTCGGTACCGGCCAATACCCGTCATTGGTTCGATATGGGCTCAGCACCGAATTTCACTGCCATCCGCGTGTTCGATAACCCGGAAGGCTGGGTGGCGCATTTCACCGGCGATAACATCGCCGATGCCTATCCGCGTCTCGACTGAGCGCTACAACACGGGCGTTAACCCAACGCCCGTTGGAAAATCCCTTCATTAACCTGTTGTGGCGTGATCACGCCGCTGTCAAAGACCCAACCGCTAATCAATGCCGCCGGTGTCACGTCAAACGCCGGGTTATAAACCGGGGCATCGACGGGTGCCCACTGGCATGAGCCAAAGCTGCCGGTGACACCGGTCACTTCAGCTGCGGCCCGTTGCTCAATCGGGATGGCAGCCCCGTTCGGGCAGTGTGGATCGTGAGTAGTGTGCGGCGCGGCGACGTAGAATGGAATGCGGTGGTAGTGCGCCAGTACCGCCAGGCTATAGGTGCCAATCTTGTTGGCGACGTCACCATTGGCAGCGATGCGATCGGCCCCCACCCATACGGCGTCTACCTGGCCCTGCGCCATCAGACTGGCCGCCATGGAGTCACAAATCAGCCGGTAGGGGATACCCAGTTCACCCAGTTCCCAGGCGGTCAGCCGGCCGCCCTGTAATAGCGGACGCGTTTCATCGACCCACACTTGCTGCACCTTGCCCTGCTGATGAGCACGCAACAATACGCCGATAGCGGTCCCAATACCGGCGGTGGCCAGGCCCCCGGTATTGCAGTGGGTCAGCAGGCGGCTGCCGGGCTTCACCAGTTCGGCACCGTGATCGGCAATGCGATCGCACAATTTTCGGTCTTCTTCCACCAATCGCAGCGCTTCTTCCATCATCGCAGGTACCCATTGCGGCTGTGCCAGTGCCAGCTTCATGCGGTCCAGGTTGTTCATCAGGTTGACTGCCGTTGGCCGTGAGGCACGCAGAGTGATCAGTGCCTGCTCCAGTTCTTCACGCGGCAAGCCGCGCTCTGCCAGCAAGGCCAATAACAGACTGGCGGACAGGCCGATCAACGGTGCACCCCGTACTCGCAGGGTAAGGATATGATCGACCAGTTCTTCCACGCTGTCGCAGCTGCGCCACTGTTTTTCCTGCGGCAAAGCCTGCTGATCGAGGATCCAAAGTCGGTTGTCACTCAAGGTCAAACTGGTGGTGTTAAGCGCTTGCATCGACGGTTAATTCCTTGTTGCGTAGTTATTGCATCTGGAAAGCTATTCTGCCAACATGACTTCCGGATGTATAGACGTCCAAATGCTTTTACGTCTAAAAAATATAATCGCTGGGTCAGTGAGAAAGATTAAAGGGGTTGGGGATGTCACATTATCGTACGTTTACTGCTGCCGATGCCGTTGAGTATGCTCGTCAATACGGGCAGTTAGCCGATCCACAGGCGCTGGTGAGCGCTGACGAGATTGGTGACGGCAATCTGAATCTGGTGTTCAAGATCCGCGATCGTGATGGCGTTAGCCGGGTGATCGTAAAGCAGGCGCTGCCGTACGTACGTTGCGTGGGCGAATCCTGGCCGCTAACGCTTGATCGTGCGCGGATTGAAGCGGAGACCTTGTTGATTCACGGCGGTTTTTGCCCAAGGCATACGGTAAAGGTGCTACATCTCGATGCCGAATTGGCAGTGATGGTGCAGGAGGATCTTTCTGATCATCACATCTGGCGCAGCGAATTGGTCAAGGGTCACTATTACCCGCTGGCGGCTGGGCAACTGGCAGAATATTTGGCACAAACTCTGTTCCATACCTCCGATTTTTATCAGACGGCCCAGCAGAAAAAAGCGGAGGTCAGCCGCTTTAGCAACCCTGAGCTGTGCCAGATCACCGAAGATCTGTTCTTTACCGACCCCTATATCGACCATGAGCGCAATCAGTTCGAACCGGTGCTATTACCGCAGGTGCTTGAGCTGCGTAACGATGCAGCGCTGAGACTGGCTATCGCCGGACTGAAGCATCGTTTCCTGAGCAAGGCGGAAGCGCTGTTGCACGGGGATATTCACAGCGGTTCGGTTTTTGTTGCAGAAGGCAAGTTGAAGGCGATCGACGCCGAGTTCGGCTTCTATGGCCCGATCGGTTTTGATGTCGGCACCGCGCTGGGTAATCTGTTGCTGAACTACTGCGGTCTACCGGGCCTGTTCGGGCCGCGCGATGCCGCTGCCGGGCGTGAGCAGCGTCTGCAGGATGTGCGCGAGCTGTGGTTGATTTTCGCCGATCGCTTCCTGGCATTGTGCCACCAGCAGACCCGCGAAGCGGCACTGGCGGTGCCGGGTTATGCCGAACAGTTCCTGCAGCAGGTGTGGACAGATGCTGTCGGCTACTGTGGTAGTGAGTTGATCCGCCGAACTATCGGCCTGGCACACGTTGCCGATCTGGACAGCATAGATGACGCCGAAATGCGTGCCGAATGCCAACGCAACGCTTTGGGGTTGGGGCGTGCTCTGATCGTCAACGCTCCGCAGATCGAACATATAGACGCGTTAGTGGCCCGCATCCGCCAAAACGGCTAAAACTTCTTAATGCCG
>NZ_SWDE01000001.1 GCF_013337185.1 Serratia proteamaculans | reverse complement strand
CTGCGAAGCGCTACGCATTTTTAAGCAGAAATAGAAAAGGGGCGATGATTATCGCCCCTGGGTAAGTCAGTTTATTGCAATTACGCGGCTTCGGTGTGTTTCAGGCGCTTATCCTGCTTGAGCGACTTTTCCGGCTTACTGGCCGCCAGCGCATCCGGCTCGAAGTCATCCACGTTGATAGAACGCAGACGGCTTTCTTCGGCTTTCACCAGGATCTTCGCCTCGTCGGCGTTGATCTTGCCTTCTTCCAGCGCACGTTGTGCCAGACGATCCAGTCGGGTGAACGGCAGGTTCTTGCCGGCCGCCTTGCACAGACGGTCGTGAATCGGTTCGGCGGCGATCACGTCAGCCAATGCGGCTTCCAGCAGGCCAACTGGGTTGTGCTCGCTTGGTGTCAGATACTGGCCACGGCCCAGACGGCTACGGGTAGCTGACGGCTGTTGGATGATCTTGGCCAATTGGTGATCCAGACGGTCAGACGGTGCGGTATGGACTCGACCTAATGGGAAGACGACCAGGCGCATTACTCCGGCGATAAAGCGGTTCGGGAAGTTGCGCAGCAAATCGTCCAGCGCCTGTTCTGCCTGATGCAGACTGTCCTGTACAGACCAATGTACCAGCGGCAAATCTTCTTTCTGACGACCTTCATCTTCAAAGCGTTTCAGTGCAGCAGAAGCCAGATACATCTGGCTGAGGATATCCCCCAGACGGGCGGAGATACGCTCACGGCGCTTCAGACTACCACCCAGTACGCCCATGGAAACGTCTGACAATAGCGCCAGGTTAGCGCTCAGGCGGTTCAACTGCTGGTAGTAACGACGAGTCGCGTCTTTGGTCGGTGTGCTGCTGGTGCGACCGTTGGTCAGGCCCAGCCAGAAGCTGCGCACCTTGTTGCTGCCCACGTGGCCCAGATGGCCGAACAGCAATTTGTCGTAGGCGTTCAGGTCATTATTCTGCGCTGCAGCCATTTCGTCCAGCACGTAAGGATGGCAGCGGATAGCCCCCTGACCGAAGATCATCATGGTACGAGTCAGGATATTGGCGCCTTCTACCGTGATGGCGATAGGCGCGCCCTGATAAGCACGGGCCAGGAAGTTGGATTTACCCAGCATGATGCCTTTACCGCCGGCAATATCCATTGCATCAATGATTGCCTGCTGGCCGCGATGGGTACAGTGGTATTTCACGATGGCCGACAGCACGGCCGGTTTCTCGCCCAGCATCAGGCCGCTGGTGATAAGCGTAGCCGCAGCATCCATCACATAGGTGTTACCGGCGATACGCGCCAGTGGCTCTTCGATACCTTCCATCTTGCCGATTGAGAGCTTGAACTGACGGCGGATATGGGCGTAGGCCCCAATCGCCAGCGCCATGGACTTCACGCTACCGGTGGAGTTGGAAGGCAGGGTGATGCCGCGGCCTACCGACAGACACTCAACCAGCATACGCCAGCCCTGACCGGCCATTTTTGGCCCGCCGATGATGTAATCAATAGGCACGAACACGTCATTACCGCGGGTCGGGCCGTTTTGGAACGGCACGTTCAGCGGGAAGTGGCGGTTACCGATTTCAACACCTGGCGTGCTGGTTGGGATCAGCGCACAGGTGATGCCCGGTGATTCGTTATCACCCAGCAGGTGATTTGGGTCATACAGTTTGAACGCCAGGCCCAGCACGGTCGCCACCGGTGCCAGCGTGATATAGCGTTTGTTCCAGGTCAGACGCATGCCCAGTACCTGTTCGCCTTGCCACTCACCCATGCAGACGGTGCCGACGTCCGGAATGGCACCGGCATCGGAGCCTGCTTCCGGGCTGGTCAGGGCGAAACAAGGGATCTCGTCGCCGCGCGCCAGGCCTGGCAGGTAATGGTTTTTCTGTTCGTCAGTACCGTAATGCTGCAGCAGTTCGCCGGGGCCGAGGGAGTTTGGTACGCCGACGGTGATGGCCAGAATGCCGGAGACGCCGGACAGTTTTTGCAGCACGCGCGCCTGAGCATAAGGCGAGAAGTCCAGGCCGCCGTATTCTTTCTTGATGATCATCGCGAAGAAGCGATGCTCTTTCAGGTACGCCCACAGTTCCGGCGGCAAATCGGCCAGCTCGTGGGTGATTTGGAAGTCGTTGGCCATGCGGCAGGCTTCTTCCACCGGGCCGTCGATGAACGCCTGTTCTTCGGCGGTCAACTGCGGTTTCGGGTAATTATGCAGCTTGTTCCAGTCCGGCGTACCGCGGAACAGATCGCCTTCCCACCAGGTGGTCCCGGCTTCGATCGCTTCCTTTTCGGTGGTGGACATTGGCGGCATCACCTTGCGGAATGCGCGCAGCGCCGGGGCAGAAAGCATTGAACGACGCAATGACGTGACGTTCAACGGCAGCAGGATAATCGCCAGCGGCAGCAGCATCCAGAAGCTCCACAGGCCTATAGCGCCCATGGCGGCGGTGTATGCCAGAAGAATAAGGCTACTGAGGGTGAGGTTCACTCGGTGATAAAACACCACACCAATGAGTGCCAGCAAAACAACAATACTAAGAACCATCATAAGAAGCTCCAAAGTGGCAAGAGGTCTGACCTGTTGTGTGTATGTAATAGGTTTTAGTACAACCCCATATTTTTATCAATGCATTTACAGTTTAATTACAACTTAAGTCACAAACTGACCGCATCAATCATCAAAAACCTCATCGCTACCTCAACCGGGCTGCTGTTTGACTGACAATGCTTCTCGGTTTTTCCCCGATCCGTTACACTGCGGGGCGGAAGATTGACGATAACAAGAGGTTCCTCATGTACCACGACCTTATTCGCAGTGAACTGAACGAAGCGGCCGATACCCTGGCGAAATTTATCAATGACGACGCCAATATCGACGCGATCCAACGCGCAGCCGTGCTGCTGGCAGATTCCTTTAAAGCCGGCGGGAAAGTCATTTCTTGCGGTAACGGTGGCTCCCACTGTGACGCAATGCACTTTGCCGAAGAGCTGACTGGCCGCTACCGTGAAAACCGTCCGGGTTATCCGGCGATTGCCATTTCCGACGTTAGCCACCTGTCTTGCGTCAGCAACGACTTTGGTTACGAGTATGTGTTTTCACGCTATGTGGAAGCGGTAGGTCGTGAAGGCGATGTATTGCTGGGCATTTCCACCTCAGGGAATTCCGGCAACATTATTAAAGCCATCGAAGCGGCGCGCGCCAAAGGGATGAAAGTGATCACCCTGACCGGCAAAGACGGCGGCAAAATGGCCGGTTCTGCCGATGTGGAAATCCGCGTACCGCACTTCGGTTACGCCGACCGCATTCAGGAAATTCATATCAAAGCGATCCACATCTTGATTCAGCTGATTGAAAAAGAGATGGTTAAGGCTTAATGGCTTTAGGGGGCGTCAAGCCCCCGCTAATTATGTACAGCGCGAGTGGTTAAGGAGTGGCAATCGATGTGTGAACTGCTCGGGATGAGCGCAAACGTACCGACCGATATTTGCTTTAGCTTTACCGGGCTGGTTCAGCGCGGTGGCCGTACCGGGCCACATAAAGATGGTTGGGGCATTACCTTCTATGAAGGGAACGGGTGCCGCACGTTTAAGGATCCCCAGCCGAGTTTCGACTCGCCAATTGCCCGTCTGGTGCAGGAATACCCGATCAAATCCTGTGCGGTGGTATCGCATATTCGCCAGGCCAATCGCGGTGAAGTGGCGCTGGAAAATACCCATCCCTTTACCCGCGAATTGTGGGGCCGTAACTGGACCTACGCGCACAATGGCCAGTTGAAAGGCTACCGTCAGTTGGAAACCGGCACTTTCCGCCCGGTTGGTCAGACTGACAGCGAATACGCTTTCTGCTGGTTGTTGCATCAGCTTTCCCTGAAATACCCACGCACCCCGAGCCGTTGGCCACCGGTTTTCCGTTATATCGCTTTGCTGGCGGATCAACTGCGTCAGAAGGGGGTATTCAATATGTTGCTGTCGGATGGGCGCTTTGTGATGGCTTATTGCTCGACCAACCTGTACTGGATCACGCGTCGCGCTCCGTTTGGCAAAGCCACGCTGCTCGATCAGGACGTAGAGATTGATTTTCAGCAGCAGACCACACCTAACGATGTGGTCACGGTAATTGCTACCCAGCCGCTGACGGCAAATGAAACCTGGCACAAGATTGCGCCAGGCGAGTTCGCACTATTTCACTTCGGTGAGCGGCTTGCTCTGGGCGAAGGGATTGGTACTGACAGCGGGAGCCGCGGTTGAGGCATACTGCGTCATCTGGCTGCTGCTCAGCACGGGTTGACCCAATACGTACTGACCATTGGCTACGCTGACCATCGGCGGCTGGTGGTTTTTGACGAAGTAGTCATAGCCTGGCTTCAACTGGCGCCAGAAGGCGATGTAGCTGGAGGTGCTGTGGCGTTTCAGGTTCTTGTCGGTCATGCGGAACGGATAGATACTGATATCGATCCGGCTCTGGCCGTAAGCGAACGCGGCTTCGACGTAGCGGTAAATCTCATCCATATAGGTGTTGGTCATTGCATAACACCCAATAGATTTACATTCACCGTGGATCATCAGATAAGCGCCGGAATAACCCTGCGATTTATCGTAATCATTCGGGAAGCCGATATTGATGGCACGGTAATACTTGCTGTCGGGTTTCAGATGGCGCGCGTCGACGCTATAAAAGCCTTCCGGACTCTTAAAGTCACCTTCACGACGTTTCGGGCCGAGGCCGCCGGAGAAATTACAGATTTGGAAAGAGTTCACCAGGCGGAATTCGTTGCCCATTTTGGCATACAATTCCAGCGTGCGTTCTTCTTTGAAAATCTGAATATAGACCGGTGAACCTACTAATTGCTGCTTAACTACCGGAACCTCGGGAACCTGCTCGCTGGCGCTGCAGGCCGTGATCATCGGCATAGAAAAAAGCATCGCAAACAACAACGCGATTTTGCTCATTATTATTCCTGCTTATATTTATCTGCTGGCTCAATGCACTTGGCCAACATGCCACTGATTATTGTTTTACGGTCTTAAAACACCGCCAGATTACCAGTGTGTTCTTTTTTAGCAATATGTGTTGTGTATAAAAAAACTACAAACTTCGATAAAAGTGAATCGACAGGCAGATTTTAACGATTAGTGGGGCGAAACAGCCGAAATTTAATTGTGTTTGCTTGACTCAGGTCACTGCCTGACGCAGAAAAATGTTGTGGAAAATGTTAATATTCCGCCTCGAATTAACGCACAAAAAATGGACGAAGGAGTTAATCAACGGAATGTACGTTATCTCATTTTGTCAGTGCGAAAGATTTCATGTTGAGCGTGATGCCATTGCGCTCAACCCAGAGGCTGCCGATGTGGCCTCATCATCCAGGCATCGTCACTACCAGCCTCTGGGGTCGGTAAGACGTGTGAAACTAACCAACATCGTATAAATCCTATGATTAAAATCAGAAAAGGGTTAGATCTGCCAATTGCCGGAGCCCCGGCTCAGGCGATTCAGGACGGCCCAATCATTCAGCATGTCGCCCTGCTTGGGGAAGATTACGTCGGAATGCGCCCGTCTATGCTGGTGCAGGAAGGCGAAAGCGTCAAGAAAGGCCAGGCGCTGTTCGAAGATAAAAAGACCCCCGGGGTTTTCTTCACCGCACCCGCCAGTGGCCGTATCCTGGCGATCAACCGCGGTGAACGTCGTGTATTGCAGTCAGTAGTCATCGCCGTTGAAAACGGCGGCGACGAGCAACTGGAGTTTGCTCATTATCCGGTAGCCGAATTGGCCATGCTGCCGCGGGAACAGGTCGAAAGCGAATTGCTCGCCAGCGGTCTGTGGACTGCGCTGCGTACCCGCCCATTCAGTAAAACGCCTGCACCGGGCACCACTCCGCGCGCCATCTTCGTTACCGCCATGGACAGCCAGCCTCTGGCTGCCGATCCGCAGGTGATTATTGCCGAGCAACTGGCGGCGTTCAACGCCGGGCTGGCGGTATTGGCCCGCCTGACCGATGGCAAGGTGCACGTTTGCCACGCCGCAGGCGTTAACCTGGGCAAACAACCCGATGCCCAGGTGACCTATAACGAATTTGCCGGCCCACATCCAGCAGGCCTGGTAGGCACGCATATTCATTTCCTCGAGCCGGTCAGTTTGAAAAAAACCGTCTGGCATATCGGCTATCAGGATGCGATCGCCATCGGCACCTTGTTCACCACCGGCAAGCTCGATACCCACCGGGTGGTGGCATTGGCCGGGCCGCAGGTGGAACAACCGGTGCTGCTGCGCACCCGCTTGGGCGCCAGTATCGACGAACTGACCGCCGGGCGTCTGAAAGCCGGTGAGAACCGGGTGATTTCCGGCTCGGTGCTGAGCGGCACCCACGTTGCCGGGCCGAACGCTTACCTCGGCCGTTTCCATTCGCTGGTTTCCGTACTGCTGGAAGGGCGTGATAAAGAGTTGCTTGGTTGGATCGCGCCGTCACCGGATAAATTCTCCATCACCCGCACCACGTTGGGCCACTTCCTGAAGAACAAACTGTTCGCCTTCTCGACCACCACCCACGGCGGTGAGCGTGCGATGGTGCCGATTGGCAACTACGAGCGGGTGATGCCGCTGGATATCCTGCCGACCCTGCTGCTGCGAGACCTGCTGGCGGGTGACAGCGACAGCGCACAGGCGTTGGGCTGTCTGGAGCTGGATGAAGAAGATCTGGCGCTGTGCACCTTCGTTTGCCCCGGCAAGTATGAATACGCTCCGGTGCTGCGCGATGTGCTGACCAAGATTGAGCAGGAAGGATAACCGATGGGCCTGAAGAACTTTTTTGAAAAAATCGAGCATCACTTCACACCGGGTGGCAAGCTGGAAAAGTGGTACCCGCTGTTTGAAGCGACCACCACGGTGTTCTATACCCCTGGTTTGGTGACGCGCGGGGCTTCGCACGTACGCGATGCCATCGATCTGAAACGTATGATGATCCTGGTGTGGCTGGCGGTATTCCCGGCGATGTTCTGGGGGATGTACAACGTCGGCCAACAGGCCATTCCGGCATTGCACCACCTTTACAGTGGCGATCAACTGCAGCAGGTGCTGGCGGGGGATTGGCACTATCGGTTGGCGCAATGGTTGGGCGCCTCACTGGCGGCGGACGCGGGCTGGATCAGCAAAATGGTGCTGGGTGCCTGCTATTTCCTGCCGATTTACGCCGTGGTGTTCCTGGTCGGTGGTTTTTGGGAGGTGCTGTTCGCCGTCATTCGCAAGCATGAGATTAACGAAGGCTTCTTCGTCACCTCAATTCTGTTTGCACTGATTGTGCCGCCAACCTTGCCGCTGTGGCAGGCCGCGTTGGGTATCACCTTCGGCGTAGTGGTGGCCAAAGAGATATTCGGCGGTACCGGGCGTAACTTCCTCAACCCGGCTTTGGCTGGGCGCGCGTTCCTGTTCTTTGCTTATCCGGCACAGATTTCCGGTGACCTGGTGTGGACCTCCGCCGACGGTTTCTCTGGCGCGACGCCGCTGGCACAGTGGAGCGCGGGCGGGGCACACAGCCTGAGCAACGTGGCTACCGGCCATTCCATCAGTTGGATGGATGCGTTTCTCGGCAACATTCCCGGCTCGGTGGGTGAAGTTTCCACGCTGATGATCCTGCTCGGCGGGGCGATAATCCTGTTTGGTCGCGTAGCTTCCTGGCGCATTGTCGCCGGGGTGATGCTCGGCATGATGGCGACCGCCTTCCTGTTCAACGCTATCGGTTCTACCACCAACCCGCTGTTTGCCATGCCGTGGTATTGGCACCTGGTGTTGGGTGGCTTCGCCTTCGGCATGATCTTTATGGCTACCGACCCGGTTTCTGCCTCGTTCACCAACAAGGGGAAATGGTGGTACGGCATTTTGATTGGCGTGATGTGCGTGCTGATCCGGGTGGTCAACCCGGCCTATCCGGAAGGCATGATGCTGGCGATCCTGTTCGCCAACCTGTTCGCACCGCTGTTCGATTACCTGGTGGTGCAGGCCAACATCAAGCGGAGAAAAGCCCGTGGCGAATGAATCTAAAAACGACAGCATCGGTAAAACGCTGCTGGTGGTGCTGCTATTGTGCCTGGTGTGTTCTGTGGTGGTGGCGGGTTCCGCCGTCGGCCTGAAGTCCAAACAGCAGGAACAGAAGCTGCTCGACAAACAGCGCAATATCCTCGACGTGGCCGGTTTGCTGCAGCCGAAAATGGAAGGCGAGCAGGTCAAGGCGCTGTTCACCCAACGTATCGAACCGCACCTGCTGGATTTGAACAGCGGTGAGTTTGTAACGGGTAAGGCGGCGACATTCGATCTTGCCGCTGCACTGCGTGATGACGCCAAAAGCGTTGCGCTACCGGCCGCTGACGATCCGGCCGGCATCAAGCGCCGCAGCAACCTGGCGGAAATCTACCTGGTGCGCGACGACAGCGGTGCGGTCAACAAAATCGTACTGCCGGTCTACGGCACGGGCCTGTGGTCGATGATGTACGCCTTCGTGGCGCTGGATAACGACGGCAACACGGTGAAAGGCATCACTTACTACCAGCAAGGGGAAACTCCGGGACTGGGCGGTGAGGTCGAAAATGCCGGCTGGCGCCAGCAGTGGATCGGTAAAAAGCTGTTTGATGACAGCGGTAAACCGGCGATCCGCGTGGTGAAAGGCGGGGCGCGTCAGGGGGATGAACACGGGGTGGACGGCTTGTCCGGTGCCACGCTGACCTCCAACGGTGTGCAGCATACTTTTGACTTCTGGTTGGGCGAGCACGGCTTTGGCCCGTTCCTGCAAAAAGTTCGTGAAGGAGCGCTGAAAAATGGCTGATTCCAAAGAGATTAAACGGGTCCTTTTGGGGCCGTTGTTCGACAACAACCCGATTGCCCTGCAGGTGCTGGGCGTCTGTTCCGCGCTGGCGGTGACCACCAAGCTGGAAACGGCGGTGGTGATGACTATCGCGGTGACGCTGGTTACCGCGTTCTCCAGCTTCTTTATTTCGCTGATCCGTCACCATATTCCGAACAGCGTGCGCATCATTGTGCAGATGGCGATTATTGCCTCGTTGGTGATTGTGGTCGATCAGTTACTGCGCGCCTACGCGTTTGAAATCTCCAAGCAGCTGTCGGTGTTTGTCGGCCTGATCATCACCAACTGTATCGTGATGGGGCGCGCTGAAGCCTATGCCATGAAATCGCCACCGATCGAGAGCTTTATGGACGGTATCGGTAACGGCTTGGGCTACGGGGTGATCCTGGTGTTGGTCGGCTTCCTGCGTGAGCTGTTCGGTTCCGGCAAGCTGTTTGGCATCCCGGTGCTCGAAACGGTGCAGAACGGCGGCTGGTATCAACCGAACGGCCTGTTCCTGCTGGCACCGAGCGCGTTCTTTATCATCGGCTTGCTGATTTGGGCGCTACGCACCCTGAAACCAGCGCAGATCGAAAAGGAGTAATGGCCGATGGAACATTATATCAGCCTGTTTGTACGCGCGGTGTTCGTTGAGAACATGGCGTTGGCGTTCTTCCTGGGGATGTGTACCTTCCTGGCGGTATCCAAAAAGGTGTCGACGGCCTTTGGTTTGGGCATCGCGGTGACTTTGGTGCTCGGTATCTCCGTGCCGGTGAACAACCTGGTCTACAACCTGATCCTGCGCGACGGCGCGCTGGTGGAAGGTGTCGATCTGAGCTTCCTCAACTTCATTACCTTTATCGGCGTGATTGCGGCGCTGGTGCAGATCCTGGAGATGATCCTCGATCGCTTCTTCCCGTCGCTGTACAACGCACTCGGCATTTTCCTGCCGCTTATTACTGTGAACTGCGCCATCTTCGGCGGCGTATCCTTCATGGTGCAACGTGACTACAACTTCGCCGAGTCGGTGGTGTACGGCTTTGGCTCCGGCACCGGCTGGATGTTGGCGATTGTCGCGATGGCGGGGATCCGCGAAAAACTCAAGTATGCCAATGTCCCCGCAGGGTTGCGCGGCCTGGGCATTACCTTTATCACCACCGGGCTGATGGCGTTGGGCTTTATGTCCTTCTCCGGTGTTCAGTTGTAAAGGCGGGAAGAATTTATGGAAATTATTTTAGGCGTCGCGATGTTTACCGGCATCGTTATGGTGCTGGTGTTGCTCATTTTGTTCGCCAAATCCAAGCTGGTGAACACCGGTGACATTGCGGTGGAAGTGAACGGCGATTTGGATAAAAGCTTTACCGCTCCGGCGGGTGACAAGCTGCTGAATATGCTCTCCAGCCAGGGGATCTTCGTTTCGTCCGCCTGTGGCGGCGGCGGCTCTTGCGGCCAATGTCGGGTGGTGATCAAAGAGGGCGGCGGCGATATCCTGCCGACCGAACTGTCACACATCAACAAGCGTGAAGCGAAAGAGGGCTGCCGCCTGGCTTGCCAGGTGAACGTGAAGCAGAACCTGAAAATCGAGCTGCCGGAAGAAATCTTTGGTGTGAAGAAGTGGGAGTGCGAGGTTATCTCCAATGATAACAAAGCCACCTTTATCAAAGAGCTCAAGCTGAAAATCCCTGACGGGGAAGACGTGCCATTCCGCGCCGGGGGTTTTATCCAGATCGAAGCGCCGGCACACGACATCAGCTATGCCGATTTTGACGTGCCTGACGAGTACCGCGGCGACTGGGACAAGTTCAACCTGTTCCGCTACCGCTCTGTAGTGAATGAAACCACGGTGCGTGCCTACTCGATGGCCAACTACCCGGACGAAAAGGGCATTATTATGCTCAACGTGCGTATCGCCACGCCGCCACCGCGCGATCCTGACGTGCCGCCGGGCATCATGTCCTCTTATATCTGGTCGTTAAAAGCCGGTGACAAGGTGACCATCTCCGGGCCGTTCGGCGAGTTCTTCGCCAAAGACACCGACGCGGAAATGATCTTTATCGGCGGTGGTGCCGGTATGGCTCCGATGCGTTCGCACATCTTTGACCAGCTCAATCGCCTGAAGTCGAAGCGTAAAATCACCTTCTGGTACGGCGCGCGTTCACTGCGTGAGATGTTCTACGAGGAAGATTTCAACCAACTGCAGGCAGAGAACGAGAACTTTACCTGGCATGTGGCGCTTTCCGATCCGCAGCCTGAGGATAACTGGACGGGTTACACCGGCTTTATCCATAATGTTCTGTTGGAGAACTATCTGCGGAACCACCCGGCACCGGAAGACTGCGAGTTTTACATGTGTGGTCCGCCAATGATGAACGCCGCGGTGATCAAGATGTTGAAAGACCTGGGCGTCGAAGACGAAAATATCATGCTTGATGACTTTGGTGGCTAAATGCGCGCATGGGCAATGAAGGGGTTAATGACGACGGTGGCGCTCAGCGCCGCCCTGTTATTGACCGGCTGCGGACCGGAGCAGATCAATCTCGATGGCAAAACCATGGGGACTTCTTATTCTGTCCGTTACGTCACCGGTGATGACACGCCGTCTGCCGCCAAAATTCAGGCGGAGATCGACAAGCGCCTGGAATTGGTGAATGACCAGATGTCCACCTACCGGCCGGATTCTGAACTGAGCCGCTTCAACGCCAGCCGCGCAGTGGATAAACCCTTCCCGGTATCGGCAGCGACCACCGAGGTGGTGCTGGAAGCGCTGCGCATTAACCGCGTCACCGACGGCGCGCTGGACGTGACCGTCGGGCCGCTGGTTAATCTGTGGGGCTTCGGCCCGGAAGGGCGCCCGGACAAGGTGCCGAGCGCTGCCGAACTGGAGCGCCGCCGCGCCTGGACCGGTATCAACAAGCTGTCGGTGCAGGGCAACGCACTGGTAAAGAGCATTCCTGAGCTGTATGTCGATCTCTCTTCGATCGCCAAGGGCTACGGGGTGGATGTGATTGCCCAGTATCTGCAATCGCAGCAGATTAAGAACTACATGGTGGATATTGGCGGCGAAGTCCGTACTCGCGGCCACAACGGTGAGAAAAAACCGTGGCGTATCGCCATTGAACGGCCGACGGCGGGTATGGAGCAGAAGGCGCAACTGGTGATCCAGCCGGGCGAGATGTCGATCGCCACCTCGGGGGATTATCGCAACTACTTCGAACAGGGCGGCGTGCGTTATTCGCATACCATAGATCCGGTTACCGGCAAGCCGATCCATCATCATCTGGTGTCGGTGACGGTGCTGAGCCCGACCTGTATGGCTGCTGACGGTCTGTCGACCGGGTTGAACGTATTGGGGCCGGAGCGCGGCATGGCGTTGGCGAACCTGATGGGGATCCCGGTGTTCATGATTGTGAAAACTGCCAAAGGTTTTGAAGAGCGCTACTCCGAGGCGTTCAAACCCTATTTGAACAAGAGCTAGTGAGGTCGCTATGTTGACAGTATTTGTCGCCAGCTTCGTGTTGTTTCTGCTGATTGTCGGCGGGATGTCGTTGGGTTACGTGTTCAAGCGTAAGAGCCTGCAGGGCAGCTGCGGCGGCATTACGGCGTTGGGGATGGATAAAGTCTGTGACTGTCCTGAACCCTGCGATGCGCGGAAAAAGCGTCTGGAAAAAGAGGCGTTGCGCCAGAAACAGTTGGAAAAACACCGGATCATCTGAATAACAGGGGCGCATGCAGCGCCCCTTTTTTTATCGGTTATTTTGTCTTAACAAAGCTCTTTGCTTCGGCCGGTGAGTTGACCATCACCCCGTCCACGCCTAACGCCACCGCCTGCTGGTATTCCGCCGGTGAGTTGATGCCGAACAGAATGATGTGCGCCGGCCCTTGTGAGCGGAAACAGTCGATCGATTCTTTATCCCAGGTCAGAAACGCCTTGGAGCGTCCTTCACCCAGGGTAAATTTCTCCACCACTTCCACTTCACGCTTCAGTTCCAGCCCGTACCAGCGTGGTTGCTGATGGTCTGGCTTCAGCTCACACAGGTGCGACAGGCTGATATTCGCCAGCAGGTCGCGGGTTTTATCGCGGGTTTCAAAACGTTTGATCGTGGGCGGCAGCGCCTGCAGATATTTGGCATCGGTGGAGTACACGCGGGTGCGGTTCAGGCTGTTGGTTTTTTCCAGCGTTGCCAGCAGGGCTTTGCCGAACTGGGCCGGGTCTGCGTCTGGGGATTTGATATCCAGATAGAAGTTAACCTTGGGGAAGGCATTGAGGATCTCATCCAAACGAGGAATGCCAATGCCTTTCCCCCGGAACGGGTGGGTTTCACCTTTGGCGAATGACCAACCGGCGTCAACTTTCGCCAGTTGTGCAGCGGTAAAGGCGGAGACCAGCCCCTGCTGATTGGTTAGCGCTTTCAGATCCGAAGGGCGGTAAAGCACGATCACACCGTCTTTGGATTCCTGCAGGGTGATCCAGATGGCGTCGGCGCCGTTTTTCAGTGCGGTTTTAATGGCGACGCGGGTATTTTCAGGAGCGTCGGCAGTACCACCACGGTGAGCGATAATGGCGGGGGCGGCGGTAGCGGCAAGGGATATCAGGGATAAGGCTGAAGCTAACAAATAGACCGATAATGTTTTCATGTAGGGCACCATCCTGTGCGTAGAGTTATTGTTATCAGTAACTGCGGCGGTTAATTTGCCACAGCGTACTATTGAAAAATTACGCTTTTTTAACAAGTCGAAGATAATTGGGTGAAAGCCTGTTTTCTCCGAGTAGAGCCGAGGCTTGAGCTTTCCATTGTTGCCTGTATACTTATACAGTGTTATTGGAGGCGCGATGCGTAAAATCATTCATGTCGATATGGACTGCTTCTTCGCAGCGGTAGAAATGCGCGACGATCCCAGCCTGCGCGATATTCCGTTGGCGATCGGCGGCAGTGCCGACCGGCGTGGGGTGATCAGCACCGCCAACTATCCTGCGCGTCGCTATGGCGTACACAGTGCGATGTCGACGGCGATGGCACTCAAGCTTTGCCCGCACCTTAAGCTGCTGCCCGGCCGTATGGCGGCCTATAAGGAAGCTTCGCAGCATATCCGCGAAATCTTCGCCCGTTACACCCCGTTAATTGAACCACTGTCGCTGGATGAAGCCTATCTGGACGTGACGGACTGCAGCCAGTGCAACGGCTCGGCGACGTTGATCGCCGAGCAAATCCGCCAGACTATCTCCGACGAACTCAACCTCACCGCTTCTGCCGGTATCGCGCCGATCAAGTTCCTCGCCAAGATTGCCTCAGAGCTGAATAAACCGAACGGACAATACGTCATCACCCCGGCACAGGTTCCTGCGTTTTTACAGCAGTTACCGCTGAGTAAAATCCCTGGCGTGGGCAAAGTGACCGCCAAACGGCTGGAGGAAGTGGGGCTGATCACCTGCGCCGACGTACAGCAGTACGACCTGGCGGCGCTGTTAAAGCGCTTCGGCAAATTTGGCCGGGTGCTGTGGGAGCGTTGTCAGGGGATCGATCTGCGTGAGGTTTCGCCAGAGCGGTTGCGTAAATCGGTGGGGGTGGAGCGCACGCTGGCGGAAGATATCCATGACTGGGAAGACTGCGAAGCGCTGATCGTCGACAAACTCTATCCCGAGCTGGAACTGCGGTTGCGTAAGGTGAAACCGGATCTGCACATCGCCCGGCAGGGGGTAAAACTGAAGTTTCAGGATTTCCAGCAAACGACGCAGGAACACGTCTGGCCGGTACTGAATAAAGACGATTTGATCAACGTGGCACGGCAGGTATGGAGTGAGCGACGTGAAGGGCGCGGGGTGCGACTGGTCGGATTACACGTGACGTTACTGGATCCGCAGCTGGAGCGGCAACTGCTGCTGCCCTGGGAATAACAAAGGCGCAAATAATTGCGCCTTTGGTTGCTGACAAAGCAGGAAAAAGCGTGGTTTTTCCTGCTTTGTGGTGATCAGCCGAAAATCAATAAATTGATTTTCCAGATTTTTATTTATCGACCTCGACTCGCTCTGGGCAGGAATGAGGTTTGTCATCAGTCTGAGGCGCAAATATTTGCGCCTTTGGTTTATCTGTAATATTACGAATATTACGCGCGTTCCGGGATTGCTTTCAGCAGTGCCGTCAGCAGCTTCCAGTACAGGCCCACGCTTTCGATATGCACCTGCTCATCCGGCGAGTGTGGCCCGGTGATGGTTGGCCCAATCGACACCATATCCATGTTCGGGTACGGCTTTTTGAACAGACCGCATTCCAGACCGGCGTGGATCACCATGATGTTCGGCGTCTTGTTGAACAAGTCCTGATAAATCTCGCGCACCAGATGCATCACCGGTGAGTCCGCGTCTGGCTGCCAGCCTGGGTAGCCGCCTTTTGGTGCCACTTTGGCGTTGGCCAACTGGCCCAGCGCGGTCAGCATGCCGACCACGTAATCTTTACCGCTGTCGATCAGCGAACGGATCAGGCAGATGATTTCTGCTTCGCTGTCGCTGGTGGTGACCACGCCCACGTTCAGTGAGGTTTCCACCACGCCTTTCACCGCGTCGCTCATGCGGATCACACCGTTCGGTGTACCATTCAGCAGTGCCACAAAACGCTGTTGGCTGTCGGCGGTCATCGCCTGCGAAGCACTGGTGACAGGCTCCAGCAACACGGTGATGTTCTTCTCTTTGGCCGCCAGCTCGTTTTGCAGAGTAGCCAGGAACGCCTGGCTCAGCGCTTTCAGCGCATCGGCTTTCTCGGCCGGTACGGCAACCACCGCAGAGGCCTCACGCGGAATAGCATTGCGCAGCGTACCGCCGTTCAGATCCAGCAGGCGCAGGTTCAGCTCGGCGCTATGGTCGAACAGGAAGCGTGCCAGCAGTTTGTTGGCGTTGCCCAGCCCGACGTGGATATCCGCGCCAGAGTGGCCGCCTTTCAGGCCTTTGATCGTCAGCTTCAGAGTCTGATAACCGGCAGGCACGGCTTCGCGCAGCAGTGGCAGGGTGGTGATGAAATCAATCCCCCCGGCGCAACCCATGTAGATCTCGCCTTCTTCTTCGGAGTCGGTGTTGATCAGGATATCCGCTTGCAGCCAGTTAGCCTGCAGACCAAACGCACCGTCCATGCCGGCTTCTTCGGTCATGGTCAGTAGCACTTCCAGCGGGCCGTGCTCGACGCTGTCGTCGGCCAGCACGGCCAGTGCGGAGGCCATACCGATACCGTTGTCGGCACCCAGCGTGGTGCCACGCGCCTTGATCCACTCACCGTCAATGTACGGCTGAATCGGATCCTTGGTGAAGTCGTGCACGGTGTCGTTATTTTTCTGTGGCACCATGTCCAGGTGCGCTTGCAGGGCAACCGGCTTGCGGTTTTCCATCCCTTTGGTGGCGGGCTTGCGCAGCAGGATGTTGCCTACGTGGTCACGCTCGGCGTGCAGGTGTTTCTCTTTGGCCCACTCGAGGATGTGCTGTGCCAGCGCTTCTTCATGATAAGAAGGATGCGGAATAGAGCAGATTTTGGCAAAAATATCCCACAGCGGCTGTGGCGAAAGTTGAGACAATTCAGACACTATAAGTCTCCTGTAACAGCATTCTCGGCAGTGCGGGAATGCCGCTCGGTTAGGGTTAGGGGCATCTGTGCGGCTTTGGCACGATCTCCAGAGAATATCACTTTATTCCGGGCGGTGCCCGTACCGTATTGCGCTGTTCAAGCGCTTGATCACACTAGTTTGGTTGGTCATTGCTCATTTATTCAGCATCAATCACCAGACGAAATACTTATGAATTCCAAGGTACAACTGGTATTTGGTGCGGTCAGTCTTTATAATCTCGCGCAACCTTTTTTCCCCTGATTACTGAGTAAGCCGCACCACTGCTGGCTGGGACACCATTCTATGAGCGAAAAATACGTTGTTACCTGGGACATGCTGCAAATGCAAGCGCGCAAACTGGCTCACCGCCTGCTGCCTGCTGACCAATGGAAGGGCATTATTGCCGTAAGCCGCGGCGGTCTGGTACCGGCTTCTCTGTTGGCACGTGAGTTAAGCATTCGTTATGTGGATACCGTCTGCATTTCCAGCTATGACCATGACAACCAACGCGAAATGAAAGTGCTCAAGCGCGCCGAAGGCGACGGTGAAGGCTTTATCGTTATCGACGATCTGGTGGATACCGGCGGCACCGCGAAAGCGATCCGTGAAATGTACCCGAAAGCGCATTTCGTCACTATCTTCGCCAAGCCGGCAGGTCGCCCGCTGGTAGACGATTATGTGGTTGATATCCCACAGGATACCTGGATTGAGCAGCCATGGGACATGGCGGTGACCTTCGTGCCACCGATCGGCGGCCGTTAAGTTTGCCACGCTGATTTATTGAAACGCCCGGCTCTGCCGGGCGTTTGCATTTTTGATTTCCACCCACCGATACAGCTTCAAGTATGACGGGTTTATCGCGCCAGAGTTAGGTACACTACCTCCAGTTGATTAGGCTGTTTGCGGCCTATTACCAGATTTACGGAGGCTGTTGTTACCATGGCACAAGCCAACCTTTCTGAAATCCTGTTCAAACCCTCATTTAAACACCCTGAGACCTCAACGCTGGTGATGCGCGCGCGCAGTAAAGTCAGTGCCGATCTGCATTCCACGCTGGAAGGCGACACCGTCAGCAATTGGTACCGCATGCTCAACCCGCTGTTGTGGGCCTGGCGTGGCGTCGATCCCATTGAAATCAACGAAGTGCTGGCACGCATTGCCGTCGCGGATGTGGAACACACCAACGACAAATGGCTCGATACCGTGGTCGGTTACCGTAACGGCAACTGGATCTACGAATGGGTGCATCAGGGCATGCTCTGGCAGCAGCGCGCGCTGGAACAGCAGGATCCGCTGCTCGGCGGCCAGTACTGGCTTAAAGCTGCCAACTTTTACAGCATTGCCGGCTACCCGCATCTGAAAGGCGACGAACTGGCCGAGCAGGCGGAGGCGCTATCCAACCGGGCTTACGAAGAGGCCGCGTTGCTACTGCCATACCAGTTGAAAGAGCTGGAGTTCCGCATTGAAGGTGGCAGCAGCATTACCGGCTTCCTGCATATGCCGGAGAAGGGCGAGGCACCGTTCCCTACGGTGCTGATGTGCGGCAGCCTGGACACCCTGCAGACCGACTATCACCGCCTGTTCCACGATTATCTGGCTCCGCAGGGCATCGCCATGCTGACCATTGATATGCCTTCCATCGGTTCTTCCTACAAGTGGAAGCTGACGCAAGACTCCAGCTTCCTGCATCAGCAGGTGCTGACTCAACTGGCCGACGTGCCCTGGATTGATCATCAGCGCGTCACCGCGTTTGGCTTCCGCTTTGGCGCCAATGTGGCGGTACGTCTGGCCTATCTGGAGCCACAGCGGCTGCGTGGCGTGGCCTGCCTGGGGCCGGTGGTGCATCGCCTGCTGTGCGACAGCAGCACCCAGAAGTACGTACCGGATATGTATATGGATGTGCTGGCCAGCCGGATGGGCATGGCTAACGCTTCGGATCATGTGCTGAAGGTTGAGTTGAACAGCTATTCGCTGAAAACCCAGGGGCTGTTGGGCCGCCGTTGCCCGACGCCGATGCTGGCCGGTTACTGGGAGCAGGATCCGCTCAGTCCGAAAGAAGAGTCACAGCTGATCGTTTCGTCTTCGATGGATGGCAAGCTGATCGCCATACCGCGCAAACCGGTGTACAGCAGTTTCCACAAGGCGCTGCTGCAAATGTCCCATTGGATGAAAGATAAAATGCGTTAATTAGTTGCTAAATTTTAACAGTTTGTTAAAAAGAATGGTCTACATTGAGGAGCTTAAGAATGACGTTACCGAGTGGTCACCCTAAAAGCCGACTAATGAAACGTTTCGCCAGCTTGGGGCCGTATCTGCGTGAAGGGCAATGTGAGAACGACCGTTTTTTCTTTGATTGTTTAGCCGTCTGCGTCAATGTTAAGCCTGCTCCAGAACTGCGTGAGTTTTGGGGCTGGTGGATTGAACTGCATGCCGAAGATACGCGTTTCACCTACGCCTATCAGTTTGGCCTGTTTGATAAGAAAGGGCAGTGGACGCCGGAAAAGATTAAAGATACTGAAGTCAAAACCAAGCTGGAAACCACTTTGCGTGACTTCCACCGTCGTCTGGGCGAACTGCTGGCCACCATGGAGCTGACGCTGGAACCCGCCGCTGATTTCAAAGAAAAACTGATTAAACTTTCCGCCTGACCCCGTTTGACCGCAAGTATTCTGCTGATTTCGCGTTGTGCCTGTTGGCATAACGCGTCTCTCCTGTTACAAAGTCCCTAGTATTATTCTTCTCATCTTACACGGCAGAAACACTATGAACGGCAGCCAGACACTGGTTGTGAAATTGGGCACCAGCGTGTTGACCGGCGGATCGCTGCGTCTTAACCGTGCCCATATTGTCGAACTGGTTCGCCAGTGCGCACAACAGCATGCAGCGGGTCACCGCATCGTTATCGTCACCTCCGGCGCGATTGCCGCCGGGCGCGAACATTTGGGCTACCCCGAACTCCCCGCCACCATCGCCTCCAAGCAGTTGCTGGCGGCGGTCGGGCAGAGCCGGTTGATCCAACTGTGGGAGCAACTGTTCTCCATTTATGGCATCCACGTCGGGCAGATGTTGCTGACGCGTGCCGATCTGGAAGACCGCGAACGCTTCCTCAATGCGCGTGACACCATGACGGCGTTGCTGGACAACCGTATCGTGCCGGTGATCAATGAGAACGACGCGGTAGCGACCGCAGAAATCAAGGTGGGCGACAACGACAACCTGTCGGCATTGGCGGCGATCCTGGCCGGGGCCGATAAACTGTTGTTGCTGACCGATCAGCAGGGGCTGTACACCGCCGACCCGCGTAACAACCCGCAGGCAGAGCTGATCCGTGAAGTGCACGGCATCGACGATGCACTGCGCGCCATCGCCGGCGACAGCGTTTCCGGCCTGGGCACCGGCGGCATGGGCACCAAGCTGCAAGCCGCCGACGTGGCCTGCCGTGCCGGTATCGACGTGATCATCGCCGCCGGCAGCAAGCCGGGCGTGGTGGCTGACGTAATTGAAGGCAAACCGGTGGGTACCCGTTTCCACGCGCTGGAAACCCCGCTGGAAAACCGCAAACGCTGGATCTTCGGCGCACCCCCGGCCGGCGAGATCACCGTCGACGACGGTGCGGTCGACGCCATTATGGCGCGCGGCAGTTCACTGCTGCCGAAGGGCATCCGCGAAGTTAAAGGCGATTTCTCCCGTGGAGAAGTGATCCGCATCCGCAACCTGACGGGGCGCGATCTGGCGCACGGCGTCAGCCGTTATAACAGCGACGCGATGCGCATGATTGCCGGTCACCACTCGCAGGAGATCAGTGAAATTCTCGGTTATGAATACGGCCCGGTGGCAGTTCACCGCGACGATATGATTGTCAGCTAAGGAGTGAGCATGCTGGAGCAGATGGGGAAGGCCGCCAAGCAGGCCTCCTGGCAACTGGCGGTGCTGAGCACGGCGAAGAAAAACCAGGTGCTGTCGGTGATTGCCGACAGACTGGAAGCCGAAAGCGAAGTGATTTTACAGGCTAATGAACAGGACATGGAACAGGCACGCGCCAGCGGGATGACCGAAGCGCTGCTCGATCGCCTGTTGCTGACCCCGGCACGTCTGGCGGCGATCGCCAACGATGTGCGCCAGGTGTGTCGCCTGAACGACCCGGTCGGCCACGTATTGGACGGCAGCCTGCTGGACAGCGGGTTGAAGCTGGAACGCCGCCGGGTACCGCTCGGGGTGATTGGCGTGATTTATGAAGCGCGGCCGAACGTCACCATCGACGTCGCCAGCCTGTGCCTGAAAACCGGCAACGCGGTGATCCTGCGCGGCGGTAAAGAAACCCACCACACCAACCAGGCGACGGTTAAAGTGATCCAGCAGGCGCTGGAACAGTGCGGCCTGCCAGCCGCGGCGGTACAGGCGATTGAAAGCCCGGACCGTGCACTGGTGAATGAACTGCTGCGCCTGGATCGCTACGTCGACATGCTGATCCCACGCGGTGGTGCTGGCCTGCACAAACTGTGCCGCGAACAGTCGACCATCCCGGTGATCACTGGCGGTATCGGCGTTTGCCATACCTACGTGGATGACAGCGTTGATTTCGACAAAGCACTGACGGTAATCGAGAACGCCAAAATTCAACGCCCAAGCGCCTGTAACTCGCTGGAGACGCTGCTGGTGAACCGCAACATTGCCGCAGAATTTCTGCCTGCCTTGAGCACCCGAATGGCGGCGGTCGGCGTCACCCTGCACGCAGCAGAGAACGCCATGCTGCTATTGCAAGACGGCCCGGCAACGGTGGTAGCGGTAGCGGCGGAAGATTACGACGACGAATGGCTGTCGTTGGACCTGAACGTGGCGCTGGTGGATGACATCGATCAGGCCATCGACCATATTCGCACCCACGGCACCAGCCACTCCGACGCGATCCTCACCCGCTCACTGAGCAGCGCCGAGCACTTTGTGCGTGCGGTGGACTCCAGTGCGGTGTACGTCAACGCCAGCACCCGCTTCACCGACGGCGGCCAGTTCGGCCTGGGCGCAGAAGTGGCCGTCAGCACCCAGAAACTGCACGCCCGCGGCCCAATGGGCCTGGATGCTCTGACCACCTACAAGTGGATCGGCTACGGTGATGATTTGGTTCGGAGTTAAGCTTTAGTTCGGTGTTTCAAAAATGCAGGGGCGCAGTTCATTTGGACTGTGCCCTTTTTATTTTGGGGAGCTCAAAAGGGTTGATGCTAATGCTGATATATCTTGGCTGGTGGTGGTGTTGGCTTCAGCGAAATCTCATCTGACAGTCGGCTTTGTTCCAGAAGCGGAAGTTTCGCATCTTTGGCACGTTCCTATTCAAAGGGGACGAAATGCCATCTACATGAGGGCCACTACAGGCTTCATTCTTGTCGTGAGACGGGCATTCCCTTCATCTTGCGCTTAACCAAAGAAACTGGATGATGGCTCTGTGCCTTTTAAAGAGGGAGGCAGATCCGACTTGACGAATCAATATTGGATTTTGCATTACAGATTGCCTGGGAACTAGCGGCGTCTGTTGTCATCGACCTTCTGCAAAAGAAAGGAGCAATATAGCCAGTGAAGAACTTAAATCAGCACTGTTGCAAAGCTTTATTTCTCAAAAAACGAGTGCGGTAAGTGTCAACGTACTTGTCGCCTTCGATTACATTATGCCACCAGCCTTTCCCGCTCAGGCTTCAGCATCACCGTTCCCTGTCCGCCCCGAGCCAAAGTTAACAACAATCGGTGTTAATCAACTGAGTGCAAGTCAGGAATCGCTGCATGCTCAGAGCGAAAATTTTCAAGTCGCCATTTTGTATAAAAAACACACTATCCATATTGCTTACGCGTTGCGATTTACTATGCTTGTGAAGTTGAGCACGGTAACTGGTACTTAGGATAAGGCCAGACATCACAAGGACAATTAGGATTCCTTTTATTATGTAATATAGGAATAAACATGCCACAACTGGTCTTTGTTCATGGTGTTGCAACGCGCGTAGACGCTGATTACTCACGCGCCGTTGCCAACCGTAATAAGTTCTATCAGGAATTGGTTTTTGACGGTCAGCCCGTCGACTTCTATTCGCCAATGTGGGGGAAATTTGTTAACCCGATTCCCCAGGGGGTCTTTCAGACCAATGCGGATATCACCACATTCTCATTGAATATCTCCTCAGTACCCGGTCTCGACGGTGGAATGAGGCTCACTAGCGGCGACAACCTCGATGTATCTATCGTCGCAGTAGGGCAACAAGACTCCGTTGCCGCACTTGATGCGATTTGTTCACAAATTGCAGATACCGCGGAGAGTGACCACCGCCAGCTGTCAGAAGAAGAGTTTCAGGCATTTCGCAATGCCTTTGCTCTTATTGAATCGAAGCAAAGCGATAACCTATTTTCTGCAGATGCCTCTACGCAAAGTATTAGCGATCGGCTCAAGGGGCAAGGAGACCGTGCTTTCAGTATTGGTAGCGTCATCAGCAATGCAATTTCAACGGTAACAGAGCGTATCTACCACGCGGCATCAACCCTGGGTTTTGGTGCCGTACGCGGAAATCTCAGCCCGGCTGTAGGTCTGTTTATGGGCGATGTTTTTGTCTATCTCAAAGAGGGCCAAACACGAAACGCCATTCAAGATGTCATCCGTAGTGACCTCATTCAGGCTTATAATGCAAAAAAAGCGGGTAAAGGACCGTTGGTAGTTGTTGGGCACAGTATGGGAGGCGTAATCCTCACCGATATGTTGACCGATCCTGCAGCAGCCGGATTACCCGACGATATTGAAATTGACGCCCTCTTCACGGTGGGCTCGCAACCCGGTCTTTTCGCTGCACTGGGTGTCCTGTCTTCTAATCCCCAGGCTGGTTCATCTCGCTGTCGACCTAATTGCGTTAAGAATTGGTTCAACGTTTTTGATCCGATAGACCCGTTTGCCTTCCGTGCTGGCATGATTTATAAGGATGCAGAAGATGTTGTGTTCAACTCTGTGGCCGGCATTACCGACACGCATTCGAAATATTTCCAGCGTCCGCAATTTTATGCACGTACTCGAACGCGGTTAAAAGCGTCGGACATTTTGTGAGGACCGGACAATGCCGCTACTTTTTGACCGTGAAGTCATCGGCCCGAAAACACACGCTTTCGTTATTGGCGTTGGTAATTACCCCTTCGCCCGGGCCGGACAAGGTGTTTCCGCCAAACTACGCGCGGTTCCTGCATTACCGAGCGCCGCAGATAGCGCAAAACTTGTCTGCAATTGGTTGATCGAAAATAAGGATCGTCTGGCTGCACCACTGGCAACGCTCGACGTATTAATCTCGGATCCACCTGCAACAGAGAATCGCTACCCATGGGGGCCTGCGGTGCGTGTTGATTCGGCTACGGTGTCAAATGTCGGCACCCGCGGCTTCGCCTGGTATCAGCGTTTGTCTGTGCAACCGGGTGATGTGGCATTTTTCTATTGCTGCGGCCATGGAGCATCGCACCTGCAGCAACCGGTGGTCTTTCTGGAAGATTTAAACAGTAATCCTATCAATCTGTGGTCGCACATTAATCTCGGAGAGCTCTCTTACAGATTACGAAAACACCAGACCATTTCCGCTGCATTTTTGTTTTCCGACGCGTGTGGAGAATTTATTCCTCAATTCGAACTGATTAAGCAGGCAGTACCTTGTCCGTTTTATCCCGACGAGACCGAGTCTATGTTTTCCGTAAGCCGTAATCAGGTTTCTTTGCTCTGTGCCGCCTCGGAGAATCAGTTGGCATACGAAGGGCCAGATTTAGCAGGAAGTCATCTAAAATTTGGACGGTTTACACAGACGTGCCTGAAAGGACTCAGCGGTTCATCAGCTCGATATTCACGCGGACGTTGGGGGGTCAACAGTCGCGACTTGCAAAGCGATCTCAAAGCACTACGGCGTATTTACTTTGAACATTGGGGCGATAAGGAACCTTTCGACCCATATTCTGCCGTTACACCAGCTGACTTAATCCCCTTAGTCTATCCGGAAAACTTTGAACTCCCCCTTGTGGTAATCACTGACCCGCCAGAGCGCATGCCATATTATGATTTCGCTATTAGTGAGCGAAATGTACCAGCTCCACCTTGGTTAAAAAACAACGCGACGCGTGGTACAGGGCCGTGGATAACCACCGTAACGCCTGGGATCAACGCGCTTTATGCTATAGCTATAGATGGCACCGATCATTTCTCACAGCTCTTTCAGCCGAAAGAACCTCTCTTCGAACAATGGGTATCAGTCCCATGAAAACAACACTGAATTTTGAGGCGCCGAGCGATCTTTCCGTTGGCACAATTCGCATTCAGAACAGTGAGCAATCTATCGCCGACTGGATTGCCACGCCGGATAATCGCACCTTCTCAACAGATGATGTGAGCTCTGGCATTTACTGGGCCGAAGTAACACCTGCGGGTCTGGCCCCACAATCTGTTTTTTTTAATGTCGAGGAGGGAAAAACTAATACGGTTACGCTGCCATCATTTTCTTCCCTATTGTCTTCGGGAAGTAAAATCAGCTTCTTTGACTCAGATAAGCAGCAAACAGAGACAACGGTTCCACCGTGGTTTACCTCTGATGCAGCGCCCCTCCCATCGTATGCGGAATGGAGTTCTTTCGGTACAACGCCTGCGTCAGAGATGATTAAAACTCCGACCGTTGAGGTCAAAAGACGTATTTCACTCGGCCTGTCTGAAGAGCAACGTGGACGCGAAACGTTCAATACCTATTGCGGCGAATCAAAGATAGAGATGTTTTCCGGGCGACTTGAACTTCAGATACCTGAAGACTCTGAACGCGATCACCGGCTGGGACATCGCGTCCGATTAACGTCAACTATTGAAAAAGTGAGAATCGAGCGATGCTTGTTGCCACTGTACCTAGGTGGCACACAGATCATGGTGACGGTGCCCCCCTTTGCCCCTGACGATCTTGAACTCAGTATTACCCCTGTCGACCCCAGATTACGCGCGCTAGTACGCGCACTGGATGCAGGAACCTCAGCGGAGGCACAAGCCGTCAGAGATGACATCATTCACAAACAACATTTCAGCGCATTATCGAAAGACCCCTGGGCTGCCATGCTTATTTGTCTTCTGTCGATCCGCTTTTCTGAGCTGTTTTCAGTACAGGATGACGTCTGGTTAAGGTCGCTCACAGAACATGCTGCCTGGGCGTTTGATACCTACGTCATCATCGCCAGCAAACATCTTTCTGCGGCTCAGGGAAAAAGCTCGCAACAGCAACACGATGCGGTCTCGCAGGCAATTGAGAGTCTGGCAAAGGCCCAAACAGCTGGTTCGCCTTACTATCGCTATACCAATCAGCTGTTTGCTGAATTATCTTTCGGTATTGCCAATTACATCAAAACGAATGTAGATGCCATAACGCCTGCGATTGTACACAGGTTCGAGCGGTTGAATACCCGCTGGCATCGGGAGTTGCCGCTTCAGCGGGGGTTTGGCCCGACATTTAGCTGGCTTGCGCGCGACTTAAATATCCTTAAAACGCGAAAAGTTCTTACACCAAACCGAACCCCTTCCGGTCGGCTTTCTGCGCACAACACCTTGGTGATCTTTCAGGGAGAAATCAGCGCCGGAAAAATTACGCTGTTACGGGCAGGCCAAAAAAGCGTGAACGCCTCACCCCCACCGGCTAGGGAAAACCTTTTGGAAGCGGCATTTGCATTTTCAGGACAACTACTGCCAGAAGACTCACCTGAACTCCCCGCCTTTTCGCGTCCCGTTCTGTTCCCAGAGGATCCCAATAAAGAGCGGTTTGGCGGTCAGATGGAGAGTGAAGGCTTTATACTGAAAGTCAAGTTCGAAGATACGAATAGTCGTGACTGGAAAACCGTCATCCTCACCGTACAAGCACCACGCGCGACGAATGTAGGTATCGGTGACTTTGCCTGGTTTTTGCTGCACCCCACCTTTTCGCCCTCGCTAATCAAAGTGGCATTCAGGGGGCAAAAGGCACAGCTTCGTTTGCAAGCGTGGGGAGGATTTACAGTAGGGGTCTGGATACCTAAAAACAAAGTTGAGCTGGAATGCGACCTCAGCAACCTCGCAATGGTGCCTGACATTATTAAATTGCGGTGAGAATGTGTAAGCAAAAAGAGGAGCTGCTATTCGAAATAGTCATAACCACCAGCTGGTTGGCTCAATAAACTACATTGCAACCCTGCAGGTGTCATTAGGCGAACATCCGCTCATCGCTCACTGCGGACATGATGCACCTGCTCTCTGTCCGCACCATGTCAAGAACAGACCTTTGCGCTTAGATGCTAAGTAAAATCGGAGCAACCGTCAGGCGACCCCGGGAAGGAAGCTAAAGTGGTGAAAGGGCTTCCACTACATGTTGGAATACGTAGGGATCAGAAAGCAACTCGAATTCTTCGTCGTCTGGGTAAGTTACCGCCACGTGATAGCTTTCTCCGGCAAATGCCTTTACCGCATGCAAGTCCTGCCAGTAGGTAGCCAGAAAGAAATGCTCCCAGCCACCCTGGCTTTCCCTGCGCACGAATACACCTCTGTTTCCCGCTATGTTCCTTGAGTGCTCCACACCGGTCTTTTCAAGGTGTTTCGCAAATCCTTCTGCATGTTTAAGCGGAACACAGCCGTGCCAGGTTCTTACAATCATTAGCTTTTCCTCTTTTAGCGGCAAAAACAAAACCATACCACTGGGAGGCATTAAATTGTGAGCTTTCTGAAGATAAGGTCCACAGTTCGAATTATATTTTTATAATTACGCAGCCATTATTCCGATTGGAATTCCAGCTCCTCGCTCATGGCTGCCGAAGTCCTGTGAGTGGTTCAGTCCAAACATGTCTGATAAACCTGTGGTAGACGTGCCACGGAAAGAATGGTCAGGTATCCACTCGACAGCATAACCACTGCAAGCGAAATACTGACGCTGGCACAGACCCCAGCCGAAAAGCCCGAACTCCCTTTACCGCACAGCAATAACCATAGAAATACCTCCTTCAGTGAACACCCAAAGTGGGTGACGTAGCTCCCTTTCAGGAAGACGAAAGTTAAAATGCCCTTGAAGCGAGAGCCGTTGTCAGTGACACTTCAAAAATCCCCCATCGACAAGGAAAGCTCATGTATCTCGCCGTCCCGCCAGGGCAGAAAACTATCGCATGGTCGGAAATGGCCCTCGACCGCGAAGCCAGGAAGTTGGTCAATATCGCTAATACTGTCGCGTCCTCGCACCTTAAAGACGGGTTGACACGCATCAAGTTCGTGGAGGAAATACGCGAACTGGTGACGCTGCAACTTACGCGGGTAAGAAAGTCGAAAACCCTCGAAGCTTATACTCAGGCTACGCAGACATTACGCACTGAAACCAATAATTTGTTGGAACAAGACCGGTTGATCCGCACCAAGGCCGCGCAACTCTACGCCAAAATTGAATTTGTGCGTGAGAACAACAGCATTGTTGGTTATGTGATCAGCTCGATAAATGTGGTTCTGGCGGGTGTGGAAATTTTTACAGGGACGGTGTTGGTCGGAACATCGACGCCGATAGGCGTGCTTGCGGGGGCGATACTTTTCGCTGATGGCTTTAACACGATATCAAAAGAGTTCGATCACTATTTTAGAGACAAACAGGATTCGGAAGGCGTGCTGGCAAATGGCGCAATGTCAGCGGCCGAATTTATGGGGTTTTCAAGAGCAGACGGGCTTGGGGTTTTCAAAGTGGTTGCCCTGACAGCCAATGTATACAGCATCATTGGGCTTATAAAACGCCCTGGCACATGGAGACTATTCCATCATTTGCCATCTGATTTCTACCGAAAGGTTAGCTCAATGAGTAAACCCGCGTTAACCATGAAAATAGTGGGTTATGGACTGAAAGCTAGAATAGTCTTTGATTTGTTAACTACGGAACATCCTGAGAATTGAAAGATTGTTTTCTGCTGGACCACGCCCTGTAAGCTAATGGGATTGGAACAGTGAACCAAACAATGGCCAGGGCGATTAAAGCCGCGACGACGGCAGAAGCTGCGTCACCCAATGAACCGCCTAACAGAACCGTCAAGCAAACGACAACCACTGCCACAGTGATCCAGATATTTGCTCGAAACCTGTTCGACAGACCCTGTATGACCTGTTCAAACGAACCGCCGTAATTATGGAGGTTGTTCTTCAGCTTTTGCACATCTGCTAGCGTAAAACCTGCGGCCAGCAATTTTTCTTCAGTGATTGCCATAGCGCAGTTTCCTCCGACGGTTAGAGTGTAGAAACGTGGGGCAAAACAAGCAGTTTTAAATACCCGTAAGCATTCTAGCAACCTTCACTCCGAAATTCCCGTGCGTTTCCACTCCCTTGGTCCTCAAACTCTTTTACCAAAACTGTGGATCAGGTGTCGGTCTCGCCAAAATGATCTCTACTCTTAGAGCATCTTGCTGCACACGGGGGATATGTCATTTGAGACTAACGTCCGCTTTCTCTCCGGGGAATTAGACAAGCATTTGATGACTTCAGTCGGGCTGTAGGCTTTACCCTTGCTAACACAATGGCCCAACCCGCCCACCAACCCGCCCGCCAATCCGCCTCATAACCGCCCCGGTATCAACTCCAAGCAAACGAGCGATCAAAGCAAACTCCACCACATCCAGTTTGCGCTCGCCGTTCTCGACCTTGGCGATAAACGACTGAGGGCGACCCAAGGCTTCAGCCAGCTTGGCCTGAGTGATGCTTTTTTCTATACGAGCATCCCTAAGTATTTTTATAACTAATTGATACTCGATTGAATAAACTGAAGTCATGGCGCTTCCCACGAGTGATATCCCAAAATCGAATATCTACCATTATCCCCAAACGGGATTGTTAAGCAATCAGTTAGTCCGGCGGAGGTTATCGTCTTAATTAAAAAAGGGGCCAGGGCAGTAAAACCACCCGAGTCCCCAGTATTATCCCATCAGTATCCCCGTTATTTCTTAACCATAAGGTGTTTGCGTTCTTCTTTACTCATCGCCTTGTTTGAGCTGGAAATAACGCAGTTATATTCTTTACCTTTATTAATAATCATAAAGGTGCTGACGGGGTTTTTAAAATCCTTGCCGATGGTGAAATAAACATAGTCCTGCGGCAACACATTGGGTTTGAAGGCGCCAAAGGCATAAACCCCTTCCATACCGAGAGCGGATAAATCAACCGTCAACTCTAGCGGTTGCGTGGCCATCGGGGAAGGCAGCATCGATTTCGCGGACATCATCATCGAGCTGGGGTTAACGGTGTATTCGCTGGTGACTTTCATCCCGACATACTTGGACGTCGGCATAGAAAGCTCTTTCATACAGGCCGCGTCGTGCTTGGGGGCGGGGCTGCCATTCTCTTGCACGGCATGCACGTGTTCCAGGGTAACCGTCTCTTTGCCGGTCACCGGTTGTTTGCTGTCTGCTGCGTGCGCCATGCCCGCCATTGCGATGGCGGCAACCGTAGGTAAAATAACGCCAGTCATTATTTTCATTACTTTGCTCCTGACTTTTAGTTTGGAAAAGTAATATTAACTTTCCCGTGTGTGTAGCCGATGGAATTTAATTAATGAAATCATGGGGGCACTGCATCGCCTTGTGTGACCACAGGGCATGACACAGCTCTCCTGAAAAATAACTGGCGTTTTTTAAGATGAATATAATGAGTGGTTAATAATATCGGTTACGGATCTTCGTCAGCCCATGGGCTTATAATTTGTATGAATAACCTTAGTCAATAACTGGAATAGATACAACTCGCTGGGTACAAATTTATTTTTAACTGCCATAAATTATAAAAATAATAAGCCAATGGATTATATCCATCAGCTTATATTCACAAGCTTATTATTGTGTTGTTGGCATTGCCACTGGTGGCTAACGCTTTTTCAGCCACGGCAGCATACGCACCAGTGCATTGTCCTTAACGAGGTAATGATGAAACAGCGCCGCCGCCGCATGCAGCCCAATCAGCCAATAGCCGAAGGCTGCCAGCGTCTTGTGCCAGCCGATAATCATCCTTGCCTGCGGCCGGTCGGCGACTTCGGCAAAGGGCATCGGCAGGCCAAACAGAAACCACTCTTTACCGCCCAGATAACGGGAATAAACGCCCAGCACCGGCAGCGTCAGCAGCAACAGATAAATCAGGCTGTGCACCAGATGGGCTGCGCCGGTTTGCCACTTTGCCGGTTTCGGGTTGATGGCAGGGCTGGTGTGGCGCCAACGCAGCAACAGGCGGGCGATCATCAATACAAATACTGTCACCCCACAGCTGAAGTGGGTTACCACCAGCACGTACCACAGCGGGGTGCCCGGCACGCTAAAGCCTCTCAGCTCAATGGTGGTGCAGGTGATGACCAGCAGGATCGCCACCAGCCAGTGCAGACGGATCTGCATCGGCATATAAGTGTTCTGCACCGGGTTACCTTTGAATGTTAAATCACAGTGCTGATGAGAGTAACCAAATGTTACAGAGGAGGAAAGCGCCGGATGTGAATATCATCCGGCGCGTGTTGCGACTCAGTCGGCTTTGGCTTTGGCGAAGTCACTGCCGTTAACGTCAACCACATAGCCGCTGACGTTGCTGCGGGTGGCGTAGAACACCTTGCCGTTAGCCAATGGCAGCAGTGGCACCTGTTTGGCAAAAATCACCTGCGCCTGCTGATAAAGCTTGGCGCGTTCTGCCGGGGCGCTGACCAAAATGGCCTGATGGATCAGCTTGTCATAGCTGCTGTCGCACCAACGGGCCACGTTGGCCCCGGTCTGCACGCCGGCACAGTTGAGCAGGGTGGCGAAGTTGTCCGGGTCGCCGTTATCCGACATCCAGCCGTACAGCGCGCTTTGCTGCTCCCCTTTGCGCAGCCCGGCCAGGTACTGGCCCCATTCCCAGGTGACGATTTTGGCCTTCACGCCCACTTTGGCCCAGTCGCTCTGGATCATCTCGGCGATGCGCCGTGAGTTAGGGTTGTAAGGTCGCGCCACCGGCATTGACCAAATGTCGGTCTCAAAGCCTTTTTCCAGCCCGGCCTGTTTGAGCAGTTCACGCGCTTTGTCCGGGTTGTAAGCGTATTCCGGCAGCTTGTCGTTGTAGCCCAGCATGCCCGGCGGCAGTATCGAGCTGGCCGTGTTGCCGCTTTCCTTGAAGACCGCCGCAATGATGGCCTTTTTATCTACTGCATAGCTCAGCGCCTGGCGCACCAGCACATTATCAAACGGCTTTTTCTGGGTGTTGAATGCCAGATAGCCGACGTTCAGGCCGTCGATGCTGTGCAGCTGCAGGTTTTTGTCGCTCTTGATGGCGTCAAACTGTTCCGCCAGCGGGGCTGGGATAATCTGGCACTCGTTGGTTTTCAGCTTCGCCAGCCGGGTTTGCGGGTTCGGCGTGATGGAGAAGATCAGGTGCTTGCTGGCGACCTCGCCCTGCCAGTAATGCGGGTTGGCGATGTAGCGGATCAGTGAATCCTGTTTGTACTGTTGCAGCGCGAACGGACCGGTACCGATCGGCCAGTTATCGACGTTCTCCGGCGTGCCTTTTTTCAGCATGGCATCGGCATATTCAGCAGAAAGAATCGAAGCAAAGTCCATGGTCCAGTCCGCCAGGAAGGCGGCGTTAGGCTGGCTCAGCGTAAAGCGCACGTGGTCGTTATCCACCGCTTCCACTTTGGTGATCAGCTTGTCCAGCCCGGTGTCGGTAAAATACTCGTAGTTGCCGCCGGACACCTTGTGATACGGATTATTGGCATCTTTTTGACGCATCACGGTGAACACCACGTCCTCGGCGTTGAAGTCACGCGTTGGGGTGAAGAACTTGTTGCTGTTGAATTTCACGCCCTTGCGCAGCGTAAAGGTGTAGGTCTTGCCGTCCGGGCTGATGGTCCACTCGGTCGCCAGTGAGGGAGCGGGGGTTTTATCGCTTTCACGCAGCGTCAGCAGGCGGTTATACAACACCTGCGAGGTGGCGATAAAGGTGGTTCCGGAGCTCGATAGCTGCGGGTTGAAAGACTCCGGCGAGGCCACGGTGCAGTAGACCAGGGTATCGCTGGCGGCCAGGGCATGGCCCGCCGTCAACAGGCCGGTTCCCGCCAATAACAGACCCACAGTGCTTGGTTTTAAACGCATAAAATGGATGGCTCCCTCAGGTTGATTGAGGACACTGCCGCCGCATTGGCATTCAGGCAGCCCTCAATTTAAATATAAGTGATTGATAGCAGATATGGGAACTGGGGGATGAGAGTTCTCTCCCGATCTGCTGTTTCGCCATGCTCCGGTTGGTCAAGCAAGTTTGCGGTATGAGCAGGTTGTTCTATATTCATGAAAATGATAATAAGTGTTATTATCATTTTCATTTGTAACCGAATCGAAACATCTTCAGTGCGCTGTGGCCGTGGTTTTTACTGGCCCGCGCCGTCTCGTTTTTACCTGAACCAGGGAGGTCAGGCACGCCAACCACAATAAGCAGGAACACGCCGGGCAGTTTGCCAACGGGTCGCTCAGCCGTGTCCAGCATTCACCCCGTTTTGGCCGCTATCAAACGTGATTTGCGACGGCGGGGTTTTGGCTTGTGTTGTTTCAACATTTGTTTATGGCTTTTCAAAGGTAGGTAACATGTCGGGAACTGTTTTGGCGACTGAATGGCTGCCGCTGACAGCGGCGCAGTTAGACTTCTGGGACGAATTTACCTTGCATCCTGGGCAACCTTTTTCCACCGTCGCCCACGTCACCGAACTCTGTGGTGCGGTAGACGAGGTGGCGCTGGCCCGGGCAATCACACTCACCATGGCGGAAACGCAGGCGTTTGCCCTGCGCTTTAGCGCCGGTACTGGCGATAGCCCGCCGCTGCAGCGTTACGACCCTCAATCGGTGCCGACCTTGCAGCGTATTGATCTGCAGACGCAGTCCGATCCTTATCAGGTGGCGATGCGGCTGATGCAGGCGGATGTCGAGCGACCGATAGATTTATGCAGCGAGCCGATGGCCGCCGTATGGCTGATCAAACTGGCGCCGTCGCGCTACGTCTGGTATCTGCGCGCCCATCATATTGTGATCGATGGCTTCGGTATGGCGTTGGTCGAACACCGCTGCGCCACGCTATACGCGCACTTCCTTGGCAACGGCGCGGCGGGGCAGGCTTTGGGCACCTTCAGTGCTTTCCAGCAACATGAACTGGCCTATGCCGCTTCCGAACGCTGTGCAAAGGATCGGCATTTTTGGCAGAACTATCTGCCACCGTCACAGACCTTGCCGACGGTGCGCAAAGGCGGCCGGGAGTACGGTGTGAAATGCCTGAGCACCAGCACGGCTCTGCCGGAAGAGATCTCTCTGCGGCTGCGTGAGCTGTCGGAGCGCAGCGGTATTGGCTGGCCAGATCTGCTGCTGGCGCTGTCCGCCGCCTGGCTGTGCTTTACCTTACCGCGGTTGCCGCATGATAAAGGCGATACGCGCACCCTATGGATGCCGGTGATGAATCGCCGTAGCAGCCAAGCGACCAATACCCCGGCGCTGGCGGTCAATACGCTGCCGTTTTTGGTCTCACTGCGCGGGGAGGAGACGCTGGGGCGTTTTCTGTCAGACATGGCGCAGAAGCTGCGCGAGCTGCGCAGTCACGCCGGTTATCGCTTGCGACAGATTGCTGCCGATCGCTGCGTGACGCCGGCTTCGCGTTTGTTTATCTCTCCGTTTATCAACGTTCAGCCATTTGATCCGGCCGGTTTCAGCGGCTGCGCCAGCACGCGTCGGGTACTGGCCGGCGGATCTGGCGATGGCGCCAACCTGACCTTCCGTGGCCGCACCGATGCCGGCGATCTGTATCTGGATATTGATATTTACGTGCAGCAGTTCCCCACGGATGGGGTTGCCGACTACGGCAATGCCTTGCAGGAGTTTTTACTGCGTGCGTTGCGGGAAGAAGCGTTGGAAACGGCGGTTGGTGAACTGGTGGCGGTGCCCGCCTGATGACGATCCGGTAGGGGGCGAACATGTTCGCCCCGATTAATAACCGTTAACGCGCCAGCAGCGCTGCAACCTCCCGGGCATTTTTGCAGGGGATCAGCAGCGTGGGCGGCAGACGGGTGCCAAAAGCGTCGTTGAGCTGCGCGGCCACCTGCCGAATGTGCGGCAGTTTCAGCCCCATGCTGATAAAGGCGGTTTCATCCCCCCATTCCGGGCGCGGCGTTGCGCCGATCGCCTGCAAATAGATAGCTAAAATCTTGCCGCTATTGGCCGGTGCTGCGCCTGGCAACGGCGCTGCGCAGGCGTTTAACCCCGGAGTCGCGCGTTCGGCACTGAAGGCGGCACGGATGCGGTGGCGGTCTGTCTTGCCATTGCCCGAAAGCGGCAGCGCTTCGGCGTGGATAAAGCGCGTCGGGATATGGGTACAAGGCAGGTAACCGGTTGAGAACGCGCGGATCGCCGCCAGCGACAGCGGTTTGCCGTCGTGGGTGAGGTACATCGCCCCGAGCGTGACTTCGCCGTTATCTCCGCCAGGGTAATCCACCACCACGATGTCGAGGATCGCCTCGTGTCCACGCATGACGTCTTCAATCTCCGGCAGCGAGACGCGCACGCCACGGATTTTTACGTAGCCGTTCACCCGGCTGGCGAACAGGATATTGCCGTCGGCACGATAGTAACCCTGGTCGCCAGTGCGGAAGGCGCGCAGCGGCTGGCCGTCTGGCCCCTCCAGCGTGACGAAATCATGCTGTTTTAAATCGCCGTCTTCCAGATAACCCAATGCCAGATTCACCCCGGCAGTGTGGATGCGGCCGACTACACCGGCCGGGCAGTGGCTGCCGTCGTCATGGCAAATAAAATACTGGTTGGCCGGCAGCGGCTGGCCATAGGGCACGGTTCCGCTGTCCTGCTCCGCTATCGGGTGCCAGATGCTCCAGATGGTGGTTTCGGTTGGCCCGCCGAGCGAGAACAGGCTGATATCCGGGCGCAGGCCGCGCAACTGCTGCACCGTGGCCGGCTTGATGTAGTCGCCGCCCTGAGCCACCAGCCGCAGCGAACGCAGGCTGTCGTCGGTTTTGCAGGTGAGCAGCATTTCCAAAATGGCCGGTACCGAACACCACAGGCTGACGCGATGGCGCTCCACCAACTGGTTCCAGCTGATGGCGTCTTTTTCCTGATGCGCTGCCGGTAACACCAGCGTCGCCCCGGCGCTGAGCGAGCCGAACAGATCAAACATCGACATATCATGGTGCGGCGGGGTGACCGAAATCATCACATCATCGGCGGTGACCGCCCAGCGCTGCAGGGTCTGGCCGATAACGTTAGCGGTGGCGCGGTTGTTGAGCACCACGCACTTTGGCTTGCCGGTGGTGCCGGAGGTGTACAGGTAATAGCTGGCCTCGCTGCTGGCACTGCGCTCGGTCAGCGTCTGGCTGTCCGGGAGCGCCGGATTGCCCTCCGTTGGGGCGAGCAACTCGGCTGGCGTTACCCCGTTCGGCGTTTCCAGTTCACCACGCTGTACCACCAGATCGGGCCGACAGTTGGTCAGCAGATAAGCGGTGCGCTCCGGCGGCGAGTTAATGTCGATTGGCACCCAGATAATCCCCAGCAGTGCACAGGCCAGGGAGATAGTGACATGTTCCGGGCTACGCGCCAGATACAGCGCCAGTACGCTGCCAGGCCCCAGACCACGCTGTTGCAGATTGGCCATTACCGTGGCGACCTGTTGGCCAAGCTGCGGGTAACTCAGGCTTTGCCGATCGCAGATCAGCGCCGGTCGCGGCTGCGGATCGTTAAACAGTCGTTCAGCTAACTGCGTCAGATACGGATAGGCGGTAAATGACGCCTCGCTGTGGTTATGCCGGTAGTGCCGGTAATCGATATACTGCGACGGTGCAATCTCCAACTCGCCCTGTTGGCACATCAGCATCACCCTGCGTTGCACCGCGTCCAGCACTGCCTGCACCTGCTTGCCGTCCAGCGCTTGCTCGGCGTAGTCAACGCACAGCAGCAGGTTTTTGTCGGCATCCTGCGTCAGCCGAATATCGATCGCCACCTGCGGCGTTTGGGTTACGCCGTCAAAATAACGCACTGGCGCATTGGCCGGCAGCGTCTCCCAGCCCAGGCAGTTGGTGAGGATCACCGGCAGCGCAGGAGCTCCCTGGCTGTGGCTTTGCAACTGCCGCGCCAGATCAACGCCGGAAAACGTCAGATGGTCGAGTGCGCCCAGCACGTCGTCTTGCAGCGCCTGCGCGCGGCTGACAAAGTTGCCGCCCAGACGTGAATAACGCACCGCCACGAAGGTGGAGGCATTACTGAGTGAGCCATCCACCGCAGGAAATGCCACAGGTACCCCAACACAAAGCTCGCCGTCGGTGGTCCATTGTGCCAGCGTATCAAGGATCAGCGCCGAAAGGCTGCTGTTGCGCAGCAGGGCATGGGCGGAACCCAGGCGAGAGAACTGTTTTAGCACTTCGCGCGGCAGGGTCAGGTTGGCACGGCGGTAGCGTGAGGATTTGATGTTGGCCAGCGGAGTGATCCATGGCAACGCTGACGGGGTGGTGATGTCCTGCAGTTTGGCCTGCCAGTAGGCGGCGTCGGCCTGACGTTGTTGCGTGCTGGCGGCCGCCGCTGGGCTGGGTAGGGCGATTGGCGGCAGCGGGGCGTCGTCAAACAGCCGGGCGATCACGCTGGAGATACCCTGACCGTCGAGAATTAGTGCGTCGAAGCTGGTGAAAATCACGCTGTCGTAGGGGTTGCCCGTTGCATCCTGCATCTCTGGTAATTGAATGGCGACAATACGCCACAGCGGCTGCGTGGGATCGTGGCGCTGGTGCGAATACTGCTCGCGCAGATCGGCCAGACGTTGTTGCGCGGCCTGATGATCGAGCGCTCGCAGATCCTGCCGATCCAGGTTCAGCGTGGCTTCCGGCCGAACATGCTGAGTAAAGCGCTGGGGATCGATGCAGGTGCGAAGCGCCGCGTAATGTTGTACCAGTTCTCTCAGCCGGGCTTCCAGCCGTGCCAAATCCAGCCGCAGGCCGTGATATTCGCGAAAGTCGTGCATTGCCACGCCGCCGAGCGGCCATTGTTCGCTGCGGCCGAGCAGATAAGCCTGCTGAAGCGTGGTTAATGGTGTCTCCATGGTATTTCCCTATTGTCGCTAACCAACGAAAAAGAATGCGGAGCGCGTGAGGCTACGCGCCCGGAACCGATATCAGGCTTTGGGTGCCAGCACCTTCAGCAGCAGTTGCGCCCCCTCGGCGGCGTTGGGCGCCCGCTGGCAAATCAGCGCGGCAAGGGCCGCCGGGGATGGATTTGCCGCTACGTCCGCCGGGGTCAGCGCCACTTTCAGGTATTTGTTAATCACCGCCAGTAAGGCCGGTAGCCCGTCCTGCGGCAATGGCAGGGCGTTGATGTCATCGTCGTCGCTCAGTCTGGCGTCCGGCACCACGCGCGCCAGCAAACGATGCAGCAATTGGCACACCGGCATCTGGCGGGCCAATGCCGGTGCGGAACACTGTGCCAGCCACTGCGCCAGCGGCAGATTGAAGCTGCCCGGTTGGTTGGCGGCCTGTTTCAACAAGGCACCGTAGGTGGCAAACAACTGCGGCAGCAACCCATCCGGGAAGGCATCCAGACGCACGTCCCAGTTGATCAGAATGCCGCCGTTGGCGTGCGCCACCTGGGCATCCAGCGCCACCTGCGGCCCCTGGGAAATCACCCATTCCAGCGGACCAAAGGTGCGGGTGACATTGCCCGAGAACAGCGCTTTGCCGCGGATGCCGAAACCGGCGGTAAATACCACCGGCGAGGGCTGCATGCTGCCCTGCAGGCGCGACAGGTCACGCATCACGCTGACGCCCGGATAGTCGGCATGGGCGATCAATTCCGCCAGCTGCGCCATCAGGCGTCGGCAGAAGGCGGGCAGATTTTCTGCCGGATCCAGCTCTACGCCGAGCAGCACCAAATTGGAGAAGTCACCAATCAGGTTGTCGAGGTTCTCTTCGGCCCGATGGAATAAGGGGACGTTCAGCCGAAAGCGCGACAGCTTCCAGCCGTGGCCGACGGTGACGGCGAACAGCGCTAAAAACAACGATGAAAGCGTGATGCGCTGCGCTTTGGCGACTTGTTCCAGTGCCTGGGTTTCTTTGGCGCTCAGTTGCAGCGCCAACCGATCGCTACGGCAGCGATCCGGGGTACGCAGCAGGTGCGGTGCGGGCGGCAACTGGGCTAACCGCTCACGCCACCAGGCCTGTGCACGGGTGCGGCGTGCCTGAAGCTCGGTATCAGCTTGCTGCCGCTCCAGATAGTCAAAATAGGCAACGCTGCTGTCGCTCGGCGCAGCAGGGCATTGATGATAAAAACGCGCCAAATCCTCCATCAGTACGCGGAAGCCCATGGCATCACCGGCAATCATATCCAGATCGACATGTAACCTGCTGTGGCCACCCGGCAGCAGGCTGAGGCTAATATCACAGGGGATACCCTGTTCCAGCGGCAGCTTTTGGCTGCTTTTTGCCAGCCGTTTTTCGGCAAGCCGGTGGGTGACATCGGCAGTCTCCGCACGGCTAAAATCATCCAGATGCAGGCTATGCTGCGGGCTGCAGGGGGCGATAGTTTGCTGGCCATCGGCAGTGATCTGCAGGCGCAACATCGGGTGATGCAGGTAAAGAGTGGCAACGGCCTGCCTCAGTCGTTCGACGTCCAGGTCGCAGCAGTTAAATTCCGCATACAGGTGGGCACTGACGCCCCCCAGTGGCGCTGCGGATTGCCGGCCCACCCAGTAGGCGGCCTGCATCGTGGTCAAGGCTTTCATTGGGTTTCCATCAGTATTGAGAGACTGTAAGAATATATTGCAATGTTAATGGGAATGAAAATTATTACTATTAATATTTATTATGATAACGCAGGGGAATAATGTGGGTAATGCGAGGTTGTGCTCAGAGGGATAAATTATTAACTCTGATATGATTATGTTTTCTATTCATTTTAAATGAAATTATTGATTTTATAGCGATGTGAGGCTTTTGCTTTACCGATCTCCTTTCTGATTGTTTTCCCTGGTATTCATTCACTCAAGTGATAATGATTTGCATTAAAATATGTAAAATATTATCATTATTAACAATTCTTTACGTTTCCAGACAAAAATCAGTCTCTGCCCGCTGCGCATCGGGGGTGGGGCGTTTGTCTGCGGCAAGGATATGCAACAGCAAGGTCAGGAAGGCCGCAATGCCATTGTCAGTGTGAAAAGCAGCGTCGTTACCTATGTGAAAACAATTAAATTTTTGTGCATCTGGGATGAAAGGAGAATACATCTATGAGCAAGCATTCAGCGGCTCAAAGGCATAAAATCGTAGGAAACAGGGAAAAAGCAGGCTTACAGGCCATTGGGGCAATTTCCTCACTCTTTCTGGGTCTTTGCTCTCTGTCCGTGGGCAGCGTTAACGCCGCCGTCGTGGACGAGAAGGTTCAGGAAGCCGCAGACAGCAAACGTAACGATAACTGGCAGGACTCGGAAAGCCTGTTGGTCACCGGCGAAAAAATCAAACGCAGTATTTTTGATACCGGCTCCAGCGTGCAAGTGTTCGACAGTGAACGCATTGCCTCTATGCCCAATGCGTTGCAGGTCCCCGATTTGTTACGCATGACCCCCAACGTCATGGATGTTGGCATCGGTAACGATCTGCCGACCGTGCGCGGTATCGATGGTTCCGGCCCGAATACCGGCGCCAATGCCTTTCTCAGCGGCACCCGTCCGCGCCTCAATCTGTCACTGGATGGTCGCTCGTTGACCTACAACGAGCAGGCCTATGGGCCGCAGTCGCTGTGGGATTTGGATCGTGTCGAGGTATTCCTCGGCCCGCAGAGCTATATCCAGGGGCGTAACGCGATTGCCGGTGCCATCGTGATGGCCAGTAAGGATCCGACCTTTGATTGGGAAAGTGCTTTCAAGGGCGGGGTGGGTAATCAGCATTCATCACAGTTGTCTGCCATGGCTTCCGGCCCGCTGGTGGAAGATCAACTGGCGTTCCGCGTCAGCGTTGATCGCCAGCGCCGCCGCAGTGACGTCGACTTGCCTGCCTATGAGCCGGTAGGCGACCCACGCGAGGTCGAAGCTACCACCGCCCGCGCCAAGCTGTTGTTCAACCCGGCAGGGATGCGAGAACTGACCACCAAGCTGACCTTTAACCATTTTGGCAGCACCTCACCGCAAAACGAAAGCCTCAACCCATTGGTTCATCCAACCAGCCTGCGGCACGATCCGCGCCGCGCGGTATTTAAAAGTAACACCAACAGCGGCGTCTGGGATCTGGCCTGGGAGCAGTCCGACAGCCTGACGCTGGAAAATCGGGTGATTTACACCGACTTTAATATCAACCGTCCTACCGCTTATGCCCTGCCGTACGCTGACATCGACGGCAAAGAGATACACGTAGAGCCGGTGGCGCGTTTTGGTGGGCCGGACAGTCGCCTGCACGGACTAGCAGGGCTGCGTTATTTCCATGCCAAGCAGGATGAGTTCGTCAATATTTTCGGCGGCTCGACCTTCAAGGATAAAACCGATACCAACTCGGTGTTTGCCGAACTGACTTACGCCATTACTCCACATGTGGATCTCACCGCCGCCACGCGTTTGGAGCGAGAGCACCGTCAGCGCACCGGCGGCAGCAAGGCCGTGCGCATTGACTTCGACGAAACCTACGACGTGTTCCTGCCGAAGCTGGATCTGGCCTGGAAACCGACGGATACCCAGACCTACGGGGCCAAGGTGGCACGCGGCTATAACGCCGGTGGAGCCGGCATCACTATCGGCACGCCGGTGGTCAACTACACCTATGGTTCCGAGTATGTCTGGAACTATGAACTCTACACCCGCCACCACCTGAAAGACGCCAACGTCATTCTGACCAGCAATATCTTCTACAACGACTACAAGGACATGCAACTGCCGTATTCCCTGGGGCCAAACTCGTCGGTGATCCGCAATGCCGACAAGGTGGAAACCTACGGTGCGGAAATGGGCGCCACCTGGCAGCCGCGCTGGGACTTCGAGCTGTTCAGCAACGTTGGCCTGCTGAAGACCAAGATCAAGAAGTTCTCGGGCAGCGGTGTTGATGGGCATGAACTGGCACGAGCGCCGGCCTATACCGCCAACATGGGGGCCAAATACCAGTTGATGGCCGGGCTGGAGCTGAGCGGCAACGTGGCGTTCTCGGACTCCTACTACTCGCAATATGACAACGACTCACGCGGGCGAATCGGTTCCTATTGGTCGGCAAATACCCAACTGGCGTACACCTTCGCCTATGGGCGCGCCACCCTGTACGCGCAGAACCTGTTCGACTCTGAGCGTCGCGTGATGGTCAGTGGCAACGACGTGTATACCGCGACCCAACAGCGTCCGCGCATGGTGGGTGCTGCAGTTGAACTGACCTTCTGATGCGTTAGCAACCAGGGGCGTCTCGACGCCCCTTCTTATCATCAGCATTCCCCGATGTTCCGGCATTGCCGGGCGCAAGGAGAGACAGCAGTGAGCGGTTATTTTGACAATATTCTCAGCGATGACGAGGCCCAGCGTCTGGATCTGGCGTTCGAGACTCTGGGGGCTCGGGCGCAGGACGCCAGCCAGCCATTGAGCGAAGCGGAAGAGCTGGCGTGGTTTATGCACCAGCAGCGGGGCGATGGCAGCTGTCAGCAGGCAATGGCCTGGCGCCTGGGTGGCGAGCCGGATATCGGCCGTTTGGTCAGCGCGCTGGAAGCCCTGACGCGACTGATGCCGGAGCTGGACGTTCGTTATGACTTTGATGATGAACAGGGTTTGCGCAAACTGCGGGGTAGCGCGCCGCTAAACCCGGTGAGCATTCAGGCGGTTATCGGCCAGCAACAGGCGGTTAGCCGTTTGCTGCAGGCGCAGGCCGCTCCTTTCGAACTGGCGCGAGAAGCACCGATACGTTTCCTGCTGTTTACCGGCAGCGGTGCGATATTAGGTGTAGTGGCGCACGATATTTTGGCCCCCACGCTGTCCTGTCGGCAATTATTGACCACGCTGTCGGCGCTGTATAACGGCATTGAGCCGACGCCGAGTTTTGCCATCATTTCCCCGGTGGCGACCCTGCCGGAAGCCAGCGAGTTGGTGCTGCCGTGGCCGCGTCAGGCGACGGCGCTGCGGGATTATCAGACATCCGTCCCTCAGAATGAGCTGCTGGCTCAGGCCGGGGTGCGTATAGCGACCCGCGTAGCGCGCAAAATCTTGCCGACTACAGACAACCCGGCGACGCTGCTGGCGGCGATTGCCGTGCGTTTTGGGCGCTTTATCAGCGCTCAGTCCGGCGGGCAACCAGTGCAACTGAGTGTGCCGCAGGGCGATGCGCAGCAGGCGAGCGGCCTGAACGCCTGGATGAGCACTGCGCAGCTAAAACGTCTGACCCTGGGGCCTGTGGATCCGGAGGCGGAAGGTCGCCTGCTGACACAGCAAACGGCGGAACTGGCTAATCCCCAACTGGCCCAACTGTTGGTGACCTGGCTGGCGGACTCGTCGGTGGCGTTGCAGCTTGACGGTGTCAGCGCAGAACGGCTATTGCTGCCGCCGCTGCATACGCCGTTTGAAATGGTGCTGGCCCTGAGCCTGCCGGATCCGGACTCGGTGGTGCTGGAACTGGTTACGGATCCCCGTTTAACGCCACATGCCGCGCCTTTCCTGCTGGAACAGTTTGTCGCTTTCCTCGCCGGAAGATTGATAACGGCGGCGCTGCTTCCTGCCGCAGAGCAACCGTCAACCTTGCCCGAGAGCGTTTTGGCGACGCAAGACGCGCCAGCAGAAAATGCCGAGATTGCCCAACTGATCCTGGCGGAATTCCGCGACGCGCTGGTCGCACCGGAGATGACAGCCGATGAAGATTTCTTCGATCGCGGCGGGCACTCGCTGGTGGCGACCCGGGTTATCGGCCGTTTGCTCAGCCTGCATCGCATCGAACTCAATATTAACGATCTGTTCAGTCACGCCACTGCCCGTGGATTGTCGGCTTACGCCAAGCGTCAGGCGGTGGCCGAACCGAACGCACAGCAACTTGCCGCGCAACCACAGGAGGAGGCGGTTCAGGCGCCGTTGTCTCTGGCACAGCATTCCTTGTGGAAGGTTTACGAGGCCTTCGGCCACGACGAGATCTTCAATCTGCCATTCGCCATCTGTTTCCTCGATCCGGTGGATGAAACCGCGCTGCGTCAGGCGTTTATCGACGTGATGACCCGCCACAGCGTATTGCGCTCGCTGTTTATCGACCGAGACGGCGAGGTATATCAGCAGGTGGTGCCAGCCGCTGACTTGCTGGATTACGGCTGGTTTTATTTCTCCGATCAAACACCGGCCGGTGATGCCAGTGAGTTGTTGGCCAGGGCGGGGGATCACCGCTTTGATCTGACCGCCGAGCTGCCGCTGCGTGCGACCTTCCTGCGGGATGCCGCCACCGGTCAACAGTTGCTTTCGCTGCTGTTCCACCATGTGGTGCTCGACGAGTGGTCGCTGAACCTGATGATGGACGAATTGGGCGTGGCCTATAGCCAGCGCGTGGCGGGACAAGCGCCGCAGTGGAAAAGTGCCGTGCCGCAGTTTCACGCCTTTGCCCGGCAGCAGCAGGCGGGCGGCGTAGTACAGCAACACCTGGATTACTGGCTGGATAACCTGCGTGACGCGCCGGTCGGGCAGCCGTTGTTCCAGCAGCAACCTTCGCACCATCCTGCGGTACCGGCCGAAGCTGACGTTGACGGCGGCTGGCTGGAGTTCGACATCGACCCGGCGGTGGCCGACGGGCTGTACGCGCAGGCCAGAAAGAACAACGCCTCCCTGTTCAACGTGGTCTACGCCGGTATTACCACGGCCCTGCGCCTGCTCGGTGGCCCGGCGGATCTGCTGGTGGGCACTTCCACTTCCGGACGTAACGACGCCGAGTATTTCGACACCATCGGCTACTTCACCACCGTAGTGGTGCACCGGGTACGTTTCGCCGAACAGCTGACGGTGGCGGGCCTGATTGATCAGGTTAAAAACACCATCAACGGCTCCATGCCCTACACCGATATTCCCATCGATCTGGTGGAAGAAGGGCTGTTTGGCGTTGATGCCGATCGCAAGAATCACATGTTCGAAGTGTTCATCCAGATCCACAGCCGCATCAAATTGAATGGGGCATTCATCCTGCAGGACGGCAGCCGGGTGGCCTACCGTCAGGTGGAGCCGGAGAAAACCGCATCGTTGCTCGGTCTGCAGTTTGAAGTGATGGAAGAAAACCTCGACGGCGTGAAATCTCTGCGCGTGATGATGACCTACCGCACCGATCACTACACCGCGCAACAGGCGGAGCTGATCGCCGGCAGCATCCAGCACGTGTTCTCACATTTTGCCCAGTTGGCCGACGGGGACATGCCGCTAGCTGCCCTGCCGCCGGTACCACGGCAATGACACTGTTCACCCTAACTGACTTTATTACTTTCATGGAGATAAACGGATGTCTGGAACTTTAGGAACACCCCGCGCTTTATTGTCATTGTTGATCGCCACGTCGTTGGTGGTGGCCGGTGCGGCGCAGGCCCGTGATGCCGGGATTAAGCCAGAAGATATCAAGCGTCAGCCGTTGTCGTCGGCGGTGGTGGAAATGGCCTTCAGCCCAAGCCAGCAGGCACTGTTTGTCAGTGCGCCAGACTGGAAGGAAGAGGCGAAATCCCGCGTACTGCGGCTGGATCCGGCCACGCTGGCGGTGCAGGCGGAGATCCCGCTGCAGGTGAAAGGCTTTGGTGTGGCGCTGGATGATGCCGGGCATCGGCTCTATCTGACGCAGGGTTTCAACGGCTCAGTCGGCGTGGTCGATACCACCAGTAACCGTGCACTGGCCAGCATCCGGGTGACCGAAAAGAGCATGCTGGAAAAAACCTACAAAGATGCCGGTATCAGCGGTAAGCGGCTGGAGTTTTTGCTCGAAGAGCTTAAGCGCTTCAAGATCACCGAGGACTATCAATACCGCATCCGCGAGGTGAAATATGACGCGCAGAGCGGTCGCCTGTTCCTGCCGGGGCTGGGGTTCGGGGTCGATAGCGTGCTGTTTGTGGTGGATACCAAAACCCAAAAACTGGAAAAAATGATCCCCGGTTTTGGCTACAACGCGGTAGGGATCACCATCGACGAAAAAGGACGGCGGGTATTTGTCTCCAACATGCAGGGGCAGTTGATCACCCTGAATGCCGACACGCTGGCGATCACCTCGACCAAAGAGATCCAGGCGGATCAGTTGCTGAATCTGGTGTATGACGGCAAAAACAACCGTTTGCTGGGGGTGGATCAGGGGATCGATCGCGATAACTACCGCGACACTCATCTGGAGCGTGCCTACAAGAAACGCAGCAGCGGCCACCGGGTATTCGCGCTGGACGCGGACAGCGGCAAGGTATTGGCCAGCGAACTGACCGATGAAGTACCGATCGGCCTGCTGCTGGACGACCATAACCAGCGGGTATACGTCGCTAACCGCAAAGGGATCCGTGTCGATCACGGTACTGGCACGCTGACGGTGTTTGATGCGAAGACGCTTAAACGCCTGCAAACGCTGGATTTGCCGCCGCATCCCAACAGCCTGGCGCTGGATACCAGTAACAATGTGCTGTTCGTGACGGTGAAAAATGACGGCGCCAGCACCAAGGCCGGAAAACCAGAAAGCGTGGTGCGTATTCAACTGCCGAAAAACTAGCTTTATCCTGCTGCGTCAGTGAAGGCTGACGCAGCGTATTCCCGCCAGCGCCTGACTTCAGAGCGATCGACATACACATTCTGTGCTTCTTTATCGCCAACGCGATTGATCCCCGCAGCAACGCAGAACTACACTGCGCAATGGAAGGCAATCGCCGTTCCCCCGATGTTTGATCCGCCAGAAACACCAATGAAGGACTTCCCATGAATCATTTTCGCCCCGTTGCACTGGAACATGCCAGCCGTTTGCTTAACCATGGCCCAACGGTGTTGATCACCAGCAGAAGTCAGGATGGGACACGCCGCAATGTGATGGCGGCCGCCTGGTCGATGCCGGTTGAATTCACGCCGCCGCGTATTGCCATCGTGGTCGACAAGGGGGCGCATTCACGGCAGATGATCGAGGAAAGTGGGGTGTTCGGCATCTGCATTCCGGCAGCGATGTTTATCGATACCACCTATGCGGTGGGCAGTATTTCGGGGCAGGAAGTGGAGGACAAGTTTGCCCGCTTCAACATTGCAACCTTCTCCAGCGCCCAATTGAATGTTCCCCTGATAGAACAGGGTTGTGTGGCCTGGCTGGAGTGCCGTTTGTTGCCGGAGAGCGGCGCGCAGCAGAAATATGATACTTGCTTTGGCGAAGTGGTCGCCGCAGCCGCAGATGAGCGGGTGTTTCACGGTGGTCGCTGGAACTTTGCCGATGCCGATCCGCAGTTGCATACCATCCATCATCTGGGGGCCGGCAATTTTATTCGCAGTGGCGACACCCTGCGGGCAAAGACGCTGTAAATCATGCCCCGAGACTCACACCCACCGCATGCCGGTGGGGTGAGTTTTCCAGGGTAGCGTTATCGCTGCTCAATCACTGACATTAATAATCGCGGCTAGTGGGGGCGGATCTCCGGCGCACGCTTTTCTGGCATTTTTTTATAGGGCCTTTTGAGCGGTTTTTTATTGTGATGGGGCTTGGGCTGCACTTTATTGTGGTGCGGCTTTTTATTATTTTGATGAACCACCGGCCTGTCATTATGTTCATTTATCGGCGGTGCCGCGAAAACCGATGCGCAATTTAACGCCATGACGGCGGCAATAATAACTATCAGCTTTTTCATTCTATATCCTGAATTGATAATATTATATTTTTGCTCAGCCCCTGAGTCGGGGCTGACCATTAACGTGGGCCGTTAAAGTGGTAGCCATGCCCGCCGCGCCCACCACCACCGCCGCCGCCAGGTGGTGGGAATATACAGCCGGAAAGCATTGCGCTAATAGTTAACGCACAGACGAACATCATAATACGACGCATAATATAATCCCTGACATCTAAATTGAGAGAGCCAGTATCATCTTCCGCCGCAGGTGTTAGCAATATGGAAACAGTAGGCAAACCGAAAAGGTTCTGTAAGTAAGAATATTCTAATCGGGGCGAGCCTTTGAGATGGGGCGGGTTAATATCCCGCCCTGAGCAATTCATCGCGTAATAAATCGATAATGGCCGGCTCTATATGGGGAAACTTGCGTTTAATCTCTGCGATGGCTTCTGCCACGGAAGGGGCGCTAAAGCTACCGGAAAAGGGCAGCAGGGGAAGGCTGGCATCGCTGTCCGGGAATTCACCGCTGATAGTGCCGGTGATGATGCCCGCTCTCTTTTGCGCAGTGAAGTCGTATTCGCCAATGTTTTTATTAATCGGTGTCATTTTAACCTCGGTATCCGATTTCCTGGTGCCGCTACGCACCGGTCAACGCCTTCTTTTAAGCATAGTGCCTGAGTCAGAGAAAACCACCGGGTGCCTGGCCCACGCCTTTGATATGGGTCAATCCCACATAAACATAAGGTAATAAAGCCTGGCCTTAAGCCAGTAATTTGATTATAAACACCGGCGTTAGGGACAATGTTCTCATCTGAATTGGAGTATTTATGTTGGCTAAAATCAATCGGCTGTTTGCCGGTGCGTTACTGGTGTTACTGCTTCCTGCTGTCGCTGGCGCGGCAGATTACCGCGCAGGCGAGCAATATACCCGCCTGGATAAACCGGTCGCCTCCGCCCCTGCGGTGGTGGAGTTTTTCTCCTTTTATTGCGGCCCGTGCTTTCAGTTTGCCGAGACTTACCATGTGGGCAGCACCGTCAGCCAGGCCTTGCCTGAGGGCACCAAACTGACCAAATACCACGTTGGCCTGATGGGCAAGCTGGGTAACGAACTGACCGAAGCCTGGTCGGTGGCGATGGTGATGGGCATTGAGGACAAAATCGAAGGCATGCTGTTCGACGAGCTGCAAAAGAAGCGTGCCATCAACAATGAACAGGATATTCAGCGGGTGTTTGCCGCTGCCGGTGTTGATGCCGCCACCTATGAAAATGCGCGTCACAGCCTGCTGGTGAAGGGCATGATCGCCAAACAGAATGAAGCGGTCAAAGCGCTGGACGTGCGCGCCACGCCATCGTTCTATGTTTCCGGCAAGTACAAGATCGACAATGCCGGAATGGCGAGCCAAAGCGTTGACGGCTACGCCAAAGAGTACGCAGCCGTAGTCCGCTATCTACTGACCACCCAGCCTTAATTTCTGCGGGTACAGGGGCTTCCCCTGTGCCTTATTCTTTGTTTTTTTCTCGATTGTTGTGCCAGCTAGCAGTGGACGCGCTACGCTAACCCCACCTTGTTGTCGTCGATATAGTTGTGACTCCTTCGCAGGCGTTAAATGACTTCTGCTACTGACATCCTGGAGCCCTCTATGCCATTACCTTCATCAAGCACCATTTACTATGTTGCAACTCTGAATGACGTCGCGTTAAACACCAGCAATACCGAAGAAATTGTTGTAACGGACAGCTATACCGGTGGCCGGTTTATCAAGCAAGTCACCAGTCCGACGGTAGATCGTTGGGATGTCGACGGTGTAATGCTGATTAAAGACGCCAACAATGTTATTTGGGAGCGAGTTTTTGAAGACTGCGTCGATCCTGAGTGGTGGGGAGCCCGACCGTTTTACCGTAATAAATCCGGTAACTTTGTAAACGATGGTTATGACAGCGCCCCGGCATTTAGCAGCATGTTGGCTTGGCTGGTTGGTACTGCGGGCACAGCACCGGGTGGCACCTATATCAACTGGACTCCCAAACCGGCAGGCGTGCGCTTTAAAGGTAATCGTCAATATGGTTTCGGCTCTACCGTTATTTGGAACACGCGCATTAATTTGTACGCTAACGGTGGCGCTATCTTTGCCAACGAAGGTTTTAACCAGGATGTGAACAACCCGAAAGCCCTGTTGCAGTTGTACAACGAAAAAAATCGGCCGACCATTGAATGCACGCTAGAAAAACTGGAAATGTATTCATGCAGTCCAAACCGTATCGACAGCAGCACCATTAACCTGGGTGTGACAGGGATGCTGTTTGAAGGTGAAGGTGTCGCGGGGGATTTCCGTTTTTGCCGATGCGTTGTCCGCGAGGCAAAATTCTACCATTTCCATACGGCTCCAGCGGTCAGATACGGTGCACGCGCTTATTTGATCCGTTTCTATGACTGCTATTTTTCGCAAAACTCAGGTGGGGATGTTTATTACCCGGCGGGTATCGCCGACGCCGGAGAGAATCTCAGCTATACCAATTGCACCTTTGCTAATGGAGGGGTTCTGAACCTGGAAGGTGGCGCGCATAACTTCGTCGACTGCTCTGTCGATTATCAAAAGTTTGGTTTTATGATTAAAAACGCGCGGGTAAGCATGCTTGGCGGCCATATGGAGATTAACAGTGATATTACCAACAGCCGGGTGGTGATCACGGGTACCGGCAGTTTTACCGCCGTGGGCACCAAGTTCTACGGTACCACCAATGTAGCCATCACCGCGCCTTCCTACTTTGATGCTCAACAATATCACAGCAAGGTGATCCTGCAGGACTGTGAGTTTGAGAACACCTTCGGGCACAACAGTTTGTTATCCGGGGAGGGGCAGTTAAGAACCCAGGGATGTTTTATGGTTAATCAGAACCAATGCCCGGTGTTACAGCCTCTCACCTCAAAAAACAATAAAATGCTGAAGCTGCAAACGGCTGAGCAGGTAACCTCTTATTTGGCCACTGTGTTCGGTTACGCATTTACCGCAGCCAATTATCTGGTGCAAACCGTTTATCCCCCTGCCGGGTCTGCTTTTACCGGTAAGGTCATTGAGATCAGGAAAACGGCCGCGACTACCGGCAGCCAACGGATTGCTATCCCGATGGCGATGGGGGAGGGCAAGGTACCTTATTGCCAAGTGCAGGTGATGGGGTCGGTGGAGTTTGCTACCACTGCCGGTTATGCCTTTTCCGGCGAAGGGATCCGCAGTGTGACAGCACCAGTCGGCTATTATTTCTCCAACGTTAAGGACACCTGGAACTTCGGTACGGTCAATGTGACCACTACACCAACGACGGCGATCAACATGTTTGGTAACGCCAGCGATTTCAACGTAGGCAGCGGGCAAGCGCCGCGTAATATTGCCGACGGTAGCCAGCAATGGCTGTTGTTCTATATCAACCTGACCAACTTGCCAGCCGGTGAGTCGTTATATATCGGTAATATCAACTTTAACGTTTTGTGATCCTGTTTATATGAAAAACCCGGCTACGGCCGGGTTTTTTATGTCGGGTGGCGCAAGACGCAATCTGTGATCTCGGCGCCAGATCCCGGTTCCGGCATTGCTTGTATGTTATCGGGTTGTTATGTTGATTTTCTGTTCATCGCTGATGTTGGAAGAGGTAAAGCATGGCAATTTCCGCACAGGTCAGGGAGGCCGGTTTCGAGGAGTGGTTGGCGAAAATCAATTCCGCCTGCGGCCGGTTTTGCGCCAGGACCTTGGGGCCAGGCTTTAGCGGTGCGATGCAGGAGTTTCGTGCCCATGCGTTGCGCCTGAGCGTGGTGGATGCCGCCCAGACCCGGCTGTATCGTACCCAACAGGAAATTGCCCGCAGCGACGGCTCGCACTTTTTCACGGTGTTTCAGCTACGTGGCAGTTCATTGATGGAGCAGGGCGGTCGGCAGGCGGTGTTGTCCGCCGGTGACGTCACGCTAATCGACGCTTCGCGTACCAGCAGCTTTACCTTTCAACAAGACTCCCGCCAAATTTCATTGCTGATGCCGCGCAGCTATCTTGAGCAGTCTGCGTCCGATGTACAGTGCGTCCGAAGGCTGGATGCGCAAAGCAGCGTGGTGCGCCTTAGCCGGCAACTGGTGCTGGGGTGTATGCAGGACTCACAGATGAGCGCTCCAGAGAGTGAGGCGATCCTGAACGCGGTTGCGACGCTGTTGCGCCCGGCGCTGGTCGATCGCGTGGTGGGGGAAGAGAGCCCTCCGCGCAGCTTCAGCCGTACGCTGGCGTTTATCGATACGCATATTCAGTCGCCGCAGTTGCGGCCGGAGTGGATCGCCGATGAGCTTGGGGTTTCGGTGCGTAGTCTGTATCGGATGTTTGCTCGTCAGGGGCTGGTGGTGGCGCAATATATCAAGCACCGCCGTCTGGATTTGTGCGCGCAGGCGTTACGCAGTGCGCCGGAGCGACAGAAACTGGCCACTATCGGTTATGACTGGGGTTTTAGCGATCACAGTCACTTTTCCACCGCCTTCAAAAGTCGCTTTGGCGTTTCACCGAGCGAATATCGCAAGCAGTATCAATAGCGCCATCTGCGGCGCTATTGATGATTAAGGCGCTCTTTAGTAACGAATGCACACCGATTTGGATTCGGTATAGGCATCCAGCCAGTCCGGGCCGAAGTCGCGGCCGCTACCCGATTGTTTAAAGCCGCCAAAAGGCATGTTGGCGTCGATCAAGGTATGGGTGTTGACCCAGACCGTACCGGCCTGAATGCGCGGTGTATAAGCCATTGCTGCCTGCAGGCTGGTGGTCCACAGGCTGGCGGTCAGGCCGTAATCGGTATCGTTGGCTTTGCTCAGCGCTTCTTCGGCGTCCGCCACCCGGATCAGATTTACCACCGGGCCAAACACTTCTTCGCGTGCCAGATTCAACTTATCATCCGGGTTTATCACCAGCGTCGGCGGAATATAGAACCCTTGCGAGTCCGGCCCGGCTGCGCCGCTGATCAGTTCCGCATGCTTGGATCTGGCGTCGTCCAGATAGGCCGCGACTTTATTACGGTGATCGCTGGAGACCAGCGGGTTGATCTGCGCGTTGGCATCCATGCCCGGCCCGACGGTCAGAGACTTCACCGCCTGCTCGAACCCGGCGACCAGGCTGTCGTAGATCGGTGCTTCAATATAAATCCGCGAACTGGCTGCGCACACCTGGCCCTGATTGAGGAAGCTGCCCGCCATCAGGCCTTCGATAACCTGCTGTTGATCGGCGTCTTTCAGCACGATGGCCGGGTTTTTACCGCCCAGTTCCAGCGTGACGCGGGTCAGGCGATCCGCCGCCGCGCGCGCGATGCCTTTACCCACCGGTGTGGAACCGGTAAAGCTCACTTTGGCGATCAACGGGTGTTCGGTCAGTGCCTTGCCACAGCCGGTGCCTTTGCCGGTCACCACGTTAAATACGCCCGGCGGTATACCGGCTTCGGTGGCCAGTTCAGCCATGCGCAGCAGGGTGAGTGGGGTGGTTTCAGAGGGTTTGATAACGATAGAGCAACCCGCCGCCAACGCCGGCATCACCTTCCACATGCCGATCATCAGCGGGAAGTTCCACGGCACGATACCGGCCACCACGCCAATTGGCTCTTTACGGGTATACACCTGATATTTGGCACCCGGCGGCATTGGGATCGACACGTCCAGCGTCTGGCCGGTGATTTTGGTGGTCAGCCCGGCGGTGTAGCGCATCCAGTTCAGCGTGCAGCCAACCTCGAACATGCGGGCAATATTGATCGATTTGCCCTGTTCCAGTGTTTCCAACTGGGCCAGCTCTTCGGTGTGTTGTTCAAGCAGGTCGGCATAGCGCAGTAGAATGCGCTCGCGCTCGGCAGGTAAACGTTGGGCCCAGACTCCGGAGGTGAAAGCCTGATGTGCCGATTGCACGGCACGCGCGACGTCCTGTGCATTGGCATTGGCGGTGGAGGAAATTTGTTTTCCGTTAGCGGGGTTATATACCGCCAACCGATCTTCGGCATGGGACTCGCACCATTGGCCGTCAATATACAGCCCATGATGACGATCGAGAAAACGCGAAACGCTGTCCATCACTGCTAGGGTATTGTCAGGCATACGCCCTCCTGTCAGACAAAAAAGGTCGCTATCGTTAACCTTAAAAGTCTACAGCAGGCACAGAGGGACGACTTTTGTCTGCCTGACAATCGGTTTGCCCTGCGTGACATAACGGCTGAGAGAGTCAGCCGTTAATCGGCAGGATCAGGAACTGAGGGTTGCCAGGCGGGTGGCGAAGCCGAGGAACAGCAGGCCAATCAGGCCATTGCCCAGTTTTGCCAGGCCTTTCTTGTGGTTAAAGAAGTGCGCCAGCATCGCGCCGGAGAAAATCAGCGTGGTCATATAGAGAAAACTGACCGATTCAAGGATCAACGCCAGAATGGTGAACGACAGGCCGGTGTGGGCATAGTCGAAGTCGATAAACTGCACGAAGAACGACACATAAAACAGGATCGCTTTCGGATTGGTCAGGCTGAGCGTCAGTGATTTGCGCAGAATGCTGTGGCTACCTTCAATCTGTTGATGCTGCTCGGCATTTTTCTGGATAAAGGTGGCGTAGAGAATTTTGGCACCCAGGAACAGCAGGTAGATCGCGCCGAGAAAACGCACCAGGGTAAACAGAAACGGCGTGGTGCGGATCAGCGAAGCCACGCCAATATAGGCGCAGAAAATCAGGATTGCATCACCGATAAACACGCCCAGCGCGGCGGTATAGCCGGCCCGTACACCTCGTGTTACGCCGGTTTTCAACACATACAACGTATTCGGGCCCGGCAGGATGATGATAAAAATCACCCCGGCCAGATAGGTCCAAAGATTCAGGACGCCAAAACTTTCTAACACAATAACCTCTCCATGCGCGGAACTGACAGCCAATAACACTGGCTACACCCGTAGCCGGGCGCGATCCTAACGCCGCAGGGGCGGGTTGGCAACGTAATAAACTTCATGTTGATTGCCGTATTTCGCCATTAGTTGCGCGCGGGCAGACAGGGGTTATGGCTTACGTGCCAGCAGCGTGGCGAAACGCAGTGAAATGCGATTACCGGCGGCATCGGTTTTGTGTAGTTGGCCAACGTCCTCGTTGTACTTAAGCACTTCCCAGCCGGCGTAATAGTCTTTCAACTCACCCGGTTTAAAAGTGAATGGGAAGGGCAGGCTGCAAGGATAATCCGGGGTATCCATCGCCGCGACGATCAGGTTGTAGCCGCCGTTGACGGTGCTATCCTGCATGTTTTTCACCAGCCGCGGGATCTGCGCCGGGTTGAGGAACATCAACACCACGGTAGAAAGGATAAAGTCGTATTCGCCGTCGAAGCTGTGGGTATTAAGATCCTGCACGCTGGCGCGAATGTGCGCCAAGCCTTCGCTGTCGATGATGCCGTTGAGATTATCGATCGACGGGCCGTGTTTGTCCCAGGCGGTGACGTCAAAGCCTTTCAGGTTGAGATAAAGCGAGTTGCGTCCGCCGCCGCAGCCCAGATCCAGCGTCCTGCCGGGCGCAATCTGCTGGACGGCCTCAATCACTTCGGAGTGGGTACGCGTCAGTTGGTATTTCTTGTGATAGTAATCTTCCGGCGAGCAGTAGAAGGCCAGTTGGCAGGTCATATCATCGGAGAATGAAACGATGCGATGCCATTGTTGTGGCTCGATAAACGGCGGTTGACTCTCGGGGCTGAACTGCCAGGTTTCGGTGGTCTCGCCTTCCTCGGTCATCAACGCGAAGGTCAATGTGCCGCTCAGCAGCCTGAGTTTGGCCCAGGTACCGCTTTGGGTGTTGTGCTTTTGCTGGAAGCTCTCTGGCAGCGTAGTGCTGTTCCACTCCGGCAGGGTTTTATAACAAAGCAGTTCGTTCATCTATCACTCCTTGGGTTCTGCGTTGCCGCATCACGATTTTATATGTTGCATATAAAATACATGTTTATGGTGACTTTGAACATGTCTGAGATCATCAAAGTGGATTTTCCTGCTGGCCGTACGAGAGGATTGGCATATTTAAACTGGATCACGGCCCCAGCCTGGGCTAACGTCAGTGCAGTTTATGCTAAAAGATCAGGGAAAAGATGCTAATTCGCCATTTTATCAAGCCATTGAGCCTGGGTGCACTGTTGGTGCTGGCCGGTTGTAGCACCAAAACCACGACCACTACGCCGGTGCAACGTCCGGCAGACGTCAAAGCCCAGCTGGTGCGGTTAATGCCGGCCAACACCGCAGACCGTCAGGGGTGGGCTACCGATATCACCGCCGCTTTTGCCGCGCAGGGCATTGAACCCAGCGACCAGAACCTGTGTTCGGTGCTGGCCGTCACCGAGCAGGAGTCGACCTTCCAGGCTAACCCGCCGGTGCCGGGGCTGCCAAAAATTGCCTGGAAAGAGATCGACCGCCGCGCCGACCAGCTGCATATTCCCAACTTCCTGGTGCATACCGCTCTGATGATCAAATCACCGAACGGCAAGAGCTACAGCGAGCGGCTCGATAAGGTACGCACCGAAAAAGATCTGAGCGATATCTTTGATGACATGATTAATTCGGTGCCGATGGGGCAAAAGCTGTTTGGCAGCCTGAATCCGGTGCATACCGCCGGGCCGATGCAGGTGAGCATTGCCTTCGCCGAAGTCCATGCCAAAGGCTACCCGTACCCGATTGATGGCACCATCCGCCGTGAAGTGTTCAGCCGCCGTGGCGGCATGTATTTCGGTATCGCTCACCTGTTGGGCTATCCGGCCAACTACAGCCAACCGATTTACCGCTTTGCCGACTTCAATGCCGGTTGGTACGCCAGCCGCAACGCGGCCTTCCAGAGTGCAGTCAGCCGGACATCGGGCATTCCACTGGCGCTGGACGGAGATTTGATTAACTTCGGTACCGACAAGCCGGGCACCACCGAGCTGGCGGTACGCACCCTCGGCAAGCGTTTGAATATGAGTGACTCGTCGATTCGTCGGGCGCTGGAAAAGGGCGATTTGCCGGAGTTTGCCGACACCGACCTGTATGAGCGAGTTTATGCCCTGGCGGAGAAATCCACCGGCAAGAAACTGCCACGAGAAATGCTGCCGGGCATTCAACTGGAAAGCCCGAAAATTACCCGTAAGTTGACCACCGCCTGGTTTGCCAAGCGGGTGGACGAGCGGCGTCAACGTTGCATGACGCGCGCTTCGGCGGGTTAAACCTGTGGGGTGCTGATAAACGCAGGATGCCGCTCGGCCTGGGCGGTAAATGCCGCAAGCGTCGGGTGGGTATCGGCGCTAATCAGCCCGGGCAGCATGAGTTGAGTGAAGCTCCAGGCCACCGCCACGCTGACCTCAGCGCTGCCCATCACCGCGGGCGTGGCGCCGGCTCGCGCCAACTGTTTTTCCAGTTCTGCATAGGCTGCCAGCAACTGGCCCTGAACGCGATCCAACCAGGGCTGATGCTGTTTCTCCTGTGGCCGTAACTGTTGTTCATAAACGATTTGCACCGTTTTTTCGCAGGCGGCCAGCGCCAACCCGTTCAGTTGCAGGGCATAGAGTCGCGCAGTGCCCTCAGTCGGCAGCAGGGCCTTACCGCTGGGGGCGATGCCGGCGGCGTATTCCAGGATCAGCGAGGAATCCATCAGGATTTGATCGTCGGCCAGCACCAACGTTGGGGCTTTTACCACCGGATTAATGGCTTTGAATTGTTCAAAACCGCGGAACACCGAAATTGCGCGGTGCTCAAACTCGATCTCTAATAACTTCAGACAAATTGCCACCCGGCGTACATAGGGTGAATCCAGCATGCCAATCAGTTGCATCATGTTCTCCAGAGCCTATTCGCCCGAATTAAGTGAATGAATAAACGTTACCAGCTGTTGAGCTACCCTTTCCGGTGCGTCTTCCATTAAAAAATGCCCCGCCTGGGGGATCACCTGCAGCCTGGCGCCGGGAATATCACCCTGCAAACGATAGGCGTAACTGACCGGCTGCCACTCATCGTTCTCGCCCCACAGGATTTGCACCGGCAGACGTAGCTCTGGCAGGCGCTGAGCAAAGTCTTCAGTATAGCGCGCGTCGTAATGGGCGATTTGATGTTGATAGAATGCCGGTTGACCGACCACGCCGACGATCGGTGCCAGATAGTGCTGCAATAGCTCTCCAGACATCCGCGACTTGTTGAACACCGCCATTTTCAGTTGGCGAGCCAGGGTTTGCTCATGCTGTGAGGCGTCCATGACGGCGTACTGACGATAATTATCGCGGATGCCACGCCAGCTTGGCGAAGGCCACGAATCATAACTGCAAATATCCGCGATGGTCAGCGAGCGAAAGCGCCGGGAGTGCCCGAACGCTGCGCGTAGCGACAATGCGCCACCAATATCGTGACCAAACACGTGGGTGGACTCCAGTTGCCAATGGTCCAGCAGGCCGATCAGTAAATCTGCCTGTGCAGCAATGGACGTGTCTGCCGACAATGGTCGTTCTGATGCGCCGTAACCCAGTAAATCGTAGATATGGACTCTAAAGCCCGCCGCCGTCAGGCTGGGCAGTAAATCCCGCCAGATTATCGAGTGGGCAGGGGTGCCGTGTACCAATACCAGGGGATGGCCGGTGCCATGTATGCCGGTAGCAATACGATGGCCATCGACAATAACTTGCTGATTAAGCACAGATGTTAAGCCGTTCATGTTGATTACCCGGTTGCCGTGTTGTACGCAAACCATACTCATCGTCTTCCTATGACGCCAATGACAAGTTATGGTGGTTAAATCCAATTTTTGTCATGAGGTGTCTATGAACCAGCGCTTATCCATTGATGCTTTGCGGGCGCTTCAGAGCGTTATCGACACCGGCAGTATGACGCGTGCGGCACAACAGCTAAATCTCAGCCAGTCGGCGGTAAGTTGGAAAATCAAACGGCTGGAGGAGCAGTTGGGGCGCACGCTGGTCGATCGTCAGGGCATGACCTTGACTGCAACAGCGGATGGCGAGGCGCTGTTATCGCATGGACGGCAGATTTTGCAGGCTCACGATCGGGCACTGGCGCATTTTTCTCCTTCGTTATTGCAGGGTAAGGTGCGTTTTGGTGCCACGGAACAGATGTCTTTACCTCAGTTGGCTGCCTTGCTGGCGGCGTTCACCCACCAACACCCACAGGTGGATGTACAGCTGGTCATTGAGCAAAGCCAGGTGTTGCGTAATGCACTGGAGCAAGGAGCGCTGGATTTGGTGCTTCACCAACAGTTTTGCGATGCGCTGAGCGCAGAAGATGTGGTGCTGGCAACGGAGCGTATTCACTGGTGTGTACCACCGGGTTGGCGCTATCAGCCCGGAGACAGGGTGAAACTGGTCAGTTACGGACCGGACTGCTTTTACCGCCGCCTGGCGCAAGAGCGCCTGAGCGCCGCGGGTATTGCCTGCCAGGTGTCGGTGGAGTGCCCGTCGGTGGCGGGGATGTTGGCGGCCATTGCTGCCGGGATGGGCATTGGCCTGCTCAATCAGCAGTCCATCGATCGGCGGGTGCAGATCGAGGCAAACTTTGAGCGCAGGCTGCCTTTGCCACCGGTGGCGCATGCGTTACGTCTGGGGGCCAGGCGGCACCACCCACTACTGCAAGCCTTGCAGCAGCAGGTGGTACAGATTTTGGGTAAATCCGCCGTTCCCTGAGCAACGGCGGATCTAGACAGGTTAAGTGCGACGCGGGTTGGTCAGGCCGAAGTTAAAGTTATTGCAGCGGTTGCAGAACTCCTTCATCACCGGCGGTGTGTCCATCATCGGCACCTTTATTTCGATAAAGGTCAATTGATCCTGACGTGAGGCGTGCTCCAGCGCCAACTCCAGCTGTTGAGTGGTTTCTACCGCCACGCAATACGGTGTCGCCTGGGTGTTGAGCACCGCAGGCAGTTTGGCGTAGTCCCACGGCCCAATATCGTTGTACGACGAATTTTCGCCGAGAATGTAACGCTCGATAGTGTAACCGTCGTTATTAATCAGGAAGATAATCGGCTTCTGATCGTAACGCAGCAGGGTGGAAACTTCCTGCGCGGTAAGCTGGAACGAGCCATCGCCAATAAACAGCAGGTGCCGACGTTCCGGTGCGGCCATCATGGTACCCAGCAGCGCCGGCAGGGTATAACCGATCGAACCCCAAATGGGCTGATTGACCACCTGGACGCCGTCCGGCATTCGCATGCCGCCAATCGCCGCGCCCGAGGTACCGTTCTCTACCACCAGCACGTCATCGGCCCGAATAAAGCGTTGCAGACGCTGCCATAAATAAGCTTGATCGATTGGGGTTTCGCTCGGCGTCGCCAGCCGATGGCGTGCTTCAGGTAGTGGGGCCGGCTGATGATCTGCGACGCCTTCTCCCAATGCCAGCAGCGCCTGTAGCAGGTCTGCCGTCGCCACTGCCGGGTAGGAGGTATTACCCAGATTCAGCGAGAACGGCTGAATATCGATTTGCGCGTCGGACGGGATGCGATGCGAGAAATAGCCGGTGGTGGAGTCCACCAGCCGTACGCCAAAGCTCAGCACGCAGTCGGCGTGTGCCATGTGTTCATAGAGTTCGGGGCGTGAAAGATTACCGCTGTAACCGCCCATCCAGCCCGGCGTGGTTTCCGGAATAATGCATTTGGCGGTCGGCATGTTGGTGAGCGGGATGGCGAATTTATGCGCCACGTCGATCACTAATTGCTGTAGCTGAAAACGATCCACCATTTGGTCGACCAGAATAATCGGTTTTTTCGCCTGTTTGATTCGCGCCAGCAACGCCATTGCTGCCAGTTGCACATTATATTTGTCGCTGGCGGGTAATTGCGGTGGTGCCACCGCTTGAGTAATTTCAATTTCTACGTCACAAATATCGGAAGGCAATTGCAAATAAACCGGTTTCTTTTCCGTCCAGGCGCGGGAAATAACGCGGGGAATTTCCACCGCCGCATTTTCCGGCGTAATTAATGCCTGGGCGACGGTGAATTGTTTAAAGCAGTTCATCACGTTATCAAAGTTGCCGTCCGCCAGCGTGTGGTGCAGCAGCAGGTGATTTTTCATGGCATGCAACGGCGGGGTGCCGGACAGGCAGACCACCGGGGCCGATTCGGCGTAGGCACCGGCAATGCCGGACAGCGCGGCCAGGTCGCCGACGCCGTAGGTGGTGATCAGCGCTCCGGCGCCTTTTAGCCGCGCATAGCCGTCGGCCGCATAGGAGGCATTGAGTTCATTGCAGTTACCGATGAACTCCAGTTTGTCATCCTGTTCAATCAGTTCCAGCAGCGCCAGATTATAGTCACCGGGTACGCCATAAATACGATCGATGTTGAGGGTGCGGAGCTGTTGCAGGATAAAAGCCCCAATAGTGATTTTCATGTATTTCTCCGGATTTCTTATCTTTCTTTTATCAGGCAGAGAACGGCAAAAATAATTGCCGGCGATGTTGTGTAGCGAATCATGAAATAAAGCTGGGCCCCTGTAGACTGGGCTTCGCTGGTTAGCTTTAACAATTATTTAAACTATCGGCTTGTTCAAGTTGAGGCGGTTTTATCGGGGGCCGATGGCTTGTATTCGGGGGTTTACGTTGTGACTAATCGGCATGAATTGTGTGGATATTGGCGGTGGTATTTTTCATTGAATGTAACGGATATGTAAAATCTGGCTTGTACAGCCAGATCATGGGGCACGGGTTGCGCTCCCGGTACTTTTGCCTGCTGATTAAATTACTCCCTGCCATCCACCTGTTATTGGCGGCTCGGGCCTCTATTGCAGCGTTGTAACTGCATATTTACAGCAGCGCAGCGCAGCAGGGGCCTTAGTTTGTCAGGATCGCCGATAAAACGGCTTGTCAGTAGCGATTAAAAACGTGACCGCCGTTACATTTGCTTGCCGGAAGGGGGTAAACATTTTGCTACACCCAGAGCAGAAAAGAAGTTTTACCCCATGCCACACCACCGCCAGCCCTTGCTGCTGTGGCAGCATGATTACGGAGTATTCTGACAGACGCTGCCCTGGGGGAAGGGTAGCCTGAGCGCCCAAAATCGGCTCTCTCCCCTGATGGCGGCTAAACTTAACCAAGTGACAACAGGGAGCAGAAACAGGCTGGATAAATAAGATACAGCTTGATCTTGGTGGGGCAATCGGTAAGAATCCTCGGCCTTATTTTTTACAGGAGTTTATGATGTTTCTTAAACGGACAATTTTGGCTTGCACACTGGCGTTGCTATTTCCTGCACTACCTTCTTACGCTGAGGTTGGTGCAGAAAATGGCAACGCCACGCAGGCTGAAAAGCCGGGTCTGTGGCAGCGTTTCACCAGTAACGTGGCGGAAACCTGGAACAACTCTCCGAATAAAGACATCTATGTGCCGGCAATTACCTGGCACAACCGTCTGACTTACAGCCAGGAAAAAATCGATTCGTACAACGAGCGCCCCTGGGGCGGTGGCTATGGTATCTCGCGTTACGACAGCGACGGCGACTGGCATGGCCTCTATCTGATGGTATTCAAGGATTCGTTCAATAAGTGGGAACCGATCGGCGGTTACGCTTATGAGAAGATCTGGCGGCCATTGGAGGACAAGGATTTCCGCCTTGGCCTGGGCTTTACCGCCAGCATCACCGCGCGTGATAACTGGAATTACATTCCTATCCCGGCGCCGCTGCCGTTGGCCTCTATCGGCTACAAACAACTGACCTTCCAGGCCACCTATATTCCCGGTACCTACAATAACGGTAACGTGTTCTTTGGCTGGTTCCGTTGGCAGTTCTAATCACCGGCGGGTCGTTCGATCTGCCCCCTTACGCCCTCTGTTGCTGATTATTCAGCCAAGAAATTACCTGAATTCCGAAAAAATCGCGGCGTGGCCAGTTAAAAGGAACTTGTCGCCGGTGGTGGCGTCCGAACAATTGACCCAGCGCATTGCGCTTATTGCACCGGATAGACCCGCCTGATTTCCCCTGCCGCACAGGGCAATGGAAGCAGGCAGGAATGGCGAGATAACAGGAGTTTTACCCTAATGAACACCAAGCAACGTTTACTGTTGGCACTGACATTGACTACGGCTATGACCTGTGGCGCGGCTCAGGCTGCCGGACTGATGGATTCTCTCAGCAGCGCAGCCGGTGAACTGAGCAAGTCAGGCGACAGCACTGGCGGCACTTCACTGTCCTCACTGACCGGTTTGTTGAACGGTGGCGATAAAGCGCTGAGCTCCAGCAGCATGACCAATGCCGCCGGTATCCTGCAGTACTGTGTGAAAAACAACGTACTGTCAGCCAATGGCGTTGAAGGCGTGCAAGACAAACTGTTGAATAAGTTGGGCATCAGCAGCCCTGAGAACGCCAAGAGCCAGGACTACCAGCAAGGGCTGGGCGGTCTGCTGCAAACCGGCGAAGGCAAGAGCCTGGATCTGAACAGCCTGGGCACCTCACAAATTACCGAAAAAGTGAAGCAAAAGGCCTGCGATCTGGTCCTGAAGCAGGGCGCGTCATTCATTTCCTGATAATGTAAACGGCGGTTGCTTATGCACCGCCGTTTTTAATTTGTATAAGCTGAAAAAATGAAAAAAATTCTGATGGTCTCCCTGTTCGCAGGGATGGCGATGCTACAGGGCTGCACTATGAAATCCAATGATGCGCCACCCCCACCCAAGATGAAACCGATCGGCCTGGCTAATCCGGCAGACGTTTATTGCACCGAAATTGGCGGTAAATTGAATGCCAAACAAAATGCCAATGGCCAGTATTCCACCTGCACCCTGCCGAATGGCCAGGAAATTGAAAGCTGGGAACTGTTCCGCCGTGACCACCCGGTGAAGAAATAAGCGCTCTGGTTAGAACTCACGATCGCTGATCGGCTGTAGCCGCACGCTGCCGTCCGTTTGCGGGGTTAGCGGCAGACGCCAATTCTGCTGACTGCTCAGGGTGAAAGGTCGGGAGCGGAAGTTACAGCCGCTTTTGATATTTCTGACCTTCAGGACATATTCGCCGGCCGGACTGGTTTTGAGATTGAAACTGCCAGCTGCGGGAATAAACACTTCTGCCAGCTGTTGCGGCTGGCCGGGCGTTTCCAGTTTGACCAACACCGGAAAATCGTTGTTTTGATTGTCCAGCGTCAGTTGCTGCAGGTGTCCGTTGGCCTGGTGTTCTGCCTGGTGCAGGAAACCGGCCGAGGTTGGCCAGGGTTGTCCTGCATTGTCATGCAGGGGGCCACCGCACTGTTCGCGTGCCTCGCGCAGCGGCATTTCACGCTGGATAGCCCGGTTGTAATCAGTGGGGATGACCGAGACAAACTCATCGTCATTTTGATGAGCGCGCAGATAGCGCTTGGCGCTGAACACCCCGACGGCGATCAGCATAAAGAAGATAAAAATCGTCAGGCGACTCCTGAAAATTCCCCCAAACAGCCTGCCCGGCAATTGAAACAGCCACTTCACCACTTTTGACAGCATCTTTTTCCCTTAGCGCCCAAGCCGTTACGTTCTGCGGTAACGTTGCTTGCCTCAGTATAGCCAAATCATTCAGGCTGAGGAGATCGTCTGTTGAAATACCTGCGTTTAACCGATCCCTTCTTCCAACAGCAACAGCAGTAAAAAACCGGCAAAAAACATCGCGGTAGCCAGCGGCGTATCTTTGCCTCCTTCATGGGCCTCAACCAGCAGTTCCTCCGTGACCAGATACAGCAGGGCAATCAGGCCAAAGGCCAGAAATGCCGTGAGCCAGAAGGCGCCCAGCGTGGCAATCGGTGCACCCAGCATGCCGCCGAGCGGCAGCAACAGGGCCAGACCGATCACCGCCAGCATGGCCCTTATCCGTCTGCCAAGAAAATCACGCAAATCGCCGACAATCGACAACCCGAGAAACAGCACTTCCAGCGTCAGTGCCAGGGTCAACAGCAGACCGGCTTTGGCACCGGCGGCAAAGGCGATACCCAGCACCAGTCCATCGATAAAAATGTCCACGCCGACGGCGGCGACAAAACCTGCCGGCCCCTGTGCACGTTCTCCCAGACGCCTGACCAACAGCATCAGTAACACGCCGACGACGCCACCAAGCAGTACCGCCCAGGGCGATTGCTGCTTGAGGTCGGGCAGAATTTCGGTGGCGGCGGCGGCAAATACGATGCCGGCGGTAAAGTGGTGAATGATGCGCATGGTGGCAGCGCCAGGGCGACGATAAAGCGCGACGGCGGCACCGACCACGGTGGCTGCGGCGGGGAACAGCGTATAAAGCAGGGCGGAGGTCATCAATATTCCTTTATCTGTGACGTAACACTTCAGTCAAAGTCTAGTCCAGGCTGTCCATTTGCGGTAAGGGATAAATGGGTTGTACGTTTTTGAACGTTTATGTACATTTGTGATCACTTGTTCACCAGCGAGAGGAAAAATGTCCAAACTGCTCCCCAACCAACGCCATGAAGCTATCCTGACCCTGCTACAGCAACAGGGGCAGGTGCTGGCGGCTGAAATGGCCACGCGCCTGAACACCACCGAAGCCACCATTCGGCGCGATCTGCGCCAGTTGGCGGCTCAAAACTTGTGTAAACGCATTTATGGCGGCGCACTGGCACCGACACCGGCAACCGGATCGATTAGTACACGTCTACATTTGAGCGGTGATGAGAAACAGGCGCTGGCATTGGCCGCACTGACGTTGATCAAGCAGGATCAGGTGATTTTCCTCGATGCCGGCAGCACCCACCTTTATCTGGCCGATCTGTTGCCCTCTGACCAACGGCTGACAGTGGTGACCAATTCGCTGAGTATCGCTGCCAAAATGCTGGAAAGGCCGGGGATCCGCACTATTTTAATCGGCGGAGAGCTGGATGCCGACATCGGTGGTTGCGTGGACGCTAAAGCGGTACAGGAAATTGACGGTTTTCATTTCGACATCGCCTTTACCGGCATCTGCGCCTATGAGCCGGGCAGCGGTTTTTCGGCGCTGAATTATCAGGATGCTCAGTTCAAGAAACGCCTGCTGACGCGTTGCGGAAATGTGGCGGTGCTCTGTACCGGCGACAAATTAAATACCTATGCCCCTTACAGCTTCCTTCATGCCAGCCGCGTTGATTATTTGGTGACGCCTCCCGGCAAGCACACACAGCTCGAACAGCAGGTGACCCACAGCGGTGGCAAGGTGTTGTACAGCGATTCATCAATTGGAGACTGAAATGAAAATAGCCCATGTTGCCCTATGGACCCGTGATATTGACGCACAGGTGGCGTTCTGGCAGCGTTACTTCAACGGCGTGGCAGGAGAATTGTACGTTAGCAAGAATCGCCCGGGTTTTGTTTCCCGTTTTGTCAGCCTGGCCAGCGGCCCAACGCTGGAGATCATGAGTTTGCCGGAGTTGCTGCCGGCGGAGCAGGCCAATGAACGCGTCGGCTGGGCGCATATTGCGCTGTCGCTCGGCGACGAGGGCCTGGTCGATCAACTGGCGCAGCGCGCGCAGCAGGAGGGGATCCTGCAAGCGCCGCCACGCTGGACCGGCGATGGTTTTTACGAAGCGATCATCCGCGATCCGGACGGCAACGTCATCGAAATCACCGGCTGATCACTCTTCTTCGATAGTCGAGAACTGCTGCGCCAGATAGTCGAGCAGCAGCCGCACCGCTGGCAATAGCCCACGGCGTGACGGGTAAACCGCATGCACCACGCCGCCCTGTGGCTGCCAGCCGGGTAACAGTTGCACCAGCTCGCCACGCAACATGTCGTCGCGCATCATCATCGACGGCAGTTGTACAATACCGGCACCGGCAATCGCCGCGGTACGCAACATCAGCATATCGTCGGTGACCAGCCGTGGCCGGTGTTCCCATTCCACTTTCACGCCGTCCGGCCCGGTCAACTGCCACAGATGCTGTGCACGCGCAGGCCCGAGATCGAGCGTGGGGTACTTATGCAGATCCTCCGGTTGTTTAACCGGGCCGAGGGTTCGTACCAATGCCGGGCTGGCGGCGACACACCAGGTGCGCTGCGCCAGGATCTTCAGTACCAGATCGCTGTCTTCCAGCGGCGGTGGCCGCACGCGGATCGCCAGATCCAGCCCTTCACCCACCACATCAACCCGACGGTTGGTGGCGTCCAGATGCACCGTGACTTGCGGGTAATCGGCCATAAAGGCCGCCACCATACTGCCTACTCGGGTATGAAGGATCGCCACCGGGCAGGACATGCGCACCGTGCCGCAGGGTTCGGCGCGGGTTTGTTCGATCGCCTGCTGCGCCGCATCGGCCTCCACCAGCATCGCCTTGCAGTGTGCGTAGTAATTCATCCCCACGTCGGTGACGGAAAAACGCCGCGTTGAGCGTTGGATCAGGCGTACGCCCAGGCGTTCTTCCAACAGTGCTACGCGGCGGCTCAGTTTGGACTTGGGAATACCCAGCGCCCGACTGGCGGGGGCGAACCCCTGATGATCGACCACGCTGGCGAAATAAAACAGATCGTTCAAATCAGTGAACATCGCCTGTCCTTATCGTTCCATATATAGAACGCTGAGTGTACATCTTGCCTACTACTGCAGCAAATGGCGTTGGATTAAACTTCTGGCATCAACCTAAGGTCGTGAGACCTGAAACAGGAGTCCAAGATGAAAAAGATCCTCGGTATTTACAACAGCCCTGAAGCCCATTGGGTCGGTAACGGCTTCCTGGTGAATTCGCTGTTCTCCTATAACGATCTGGGGGCGGAAATGAGCCCGTTCCTGCTGTTGGATCACGCGGCGCCAACCAAATTCCGCTCTGCCTCCGGCACCCGTGGCGTTGGCCAGCACCCGCATCGCGGGTTTGAAACGGTGACCATCGTCTATCAGGGGGAAGTTGAGCATCGCGATTCCACCGGCAGCGGCGGGGTGATTGGCCCCGGCGACGTGCAGTGGATGACTGCCGCCTCGGGCATTTTGCATGAAGAGTTCCATTCACGGGATTTCTCGCGCAACGGCGGCACCATGGAAATGGTGCAGTTGTGGGTAAACCTTCCGGCCAAGGACAAAATGGCTGAGCCGGGTTACCAGACGCTGCTGAATGCGGATATCCCGGTGGTCCCACTGGCGGACGGCGCAGGGCAGGTTCGGGTGATTGCCGGTAGTTTCGGCGACGCAGCAGGCCCGGCACGCACCTTCAGCCCGCTCAATGTCTGGGATATGAAGCTGAACGCCGGTCACACCACCACGCTGACGGTGAAAGAAGGCCATACGCTGGCGCTGGTGATGCTGCACGGGGCCATTCATGTTAACGGCGAGGAAGTGGTGCGCGAAACTCAAATGGTCAGATTCGACCGTGCGGGGGATTCAATCACTATCGAAGCCAATAATGACGTCAGCTTGCTGGTACTGAGCGGCGAGCCTATCGACGAGCCAATCGTCGGCTACGGCCCGTTTGTGATGAACAGCGACGCGGAAATTCAGCAGGCTTTCCATGACTTCAACGGTGGCAAGTTTGGCAGCATGGTGGCAAAGCACGAAGCCGTCTAAGCTCAATCCACACCTCAGAACCGATCCGGAAAAACAGCTCCGGATCCGGTTCTACACTTTAAGACAATCTCTGCGCTCTGGCCTTATCGGCCAAGGGCAACTTTAGCCGCAATAATCAAAACCCCACAGGAGTAAACCATGACTGCAAATTACAAGCGCCTCGACAAGGATCAGGCCGCCGTATTGCTGGTGGATCATCAGGCAGGGCTGCTTTCACTGGTACGAGATATCGATCCCGATCGTTTTAAAAACAACGTACTGGCATTGGGTGATTTAGCGAAGTATTTCAACCTGCCGACCATCCTGACCACCAGCTTTGAAGATGGCCCCAACGGCCCGCTGGTGCCGGAGCTAAAAGCGCAATTCCCTGATGCACCCTTTATCCCGCGTCCTGGTCAGATTAATGCCTGGGACAACGATGATTTCGTCAAGGCAGTGAAAGCCACCGGTCGTAAGCAATTGATTATTGCCGGGGTGGTTACCGAAGTGTGCGTAGCCTTTCCGGCGCTGTCTGCTCTCAGTGAGGGTTTTGAGGTGTTTGTGGTCACCGACGCCTCCGGCACCTTTAATGAGCTGACCCGTCAATCGGCCTGGAGCCGTATGGAAGCCGAAGGCGCGCAGCTGATGACCTGGTTCGGCGTTGCCTGTGAACTGCACCGCGACTGGCGCAACGATGTGGAAGGGCTGGGGGCGCTGTTTGCGAATCATATCCCTGACTACCGCAACCTGATGACCAGTTACAGCACGCTGACCCGCGGCAAGTAATGTCTCTGGAGCGCAGCTGCTGGCTGTGCTCCATTTTATTTTATCCAGACTGAGAGATATTAGCTGACTGAAAAATATTAGTAGATAAATCCACCTGTTATATCCATCCCCTTACCGCTTATCCCGTTCTATTTCAGCAAGAAAATACCAGAAATGCAACCGTGAAATACTGCAATTCGATTGCGATTGAAATGATTGAGTTTCTATTAGTTTTTTTGTGGTTATGAATGCTGACCGATTATTTTTGAACTATGTATTAATATTGAATTGATGCCTTTGATCAAAGCTTGCTTGTTCTGCTATATATTTAATGTTTAAGGTTAATATTATTTTATTCAACAAATAAACTCAGCCAGTTGCCGATACGGTAACGTTGGTGAAATTAGTAAATCTTTCTGTAGGTATGACTTTAAGAAATGACCCATTTCTAACACAGCAAGAGGGATGTTTGATGAATGCATTCAGAGATAAGCTTAAAGCGCATGTACATCATGTCGCTGCGGTAGGCCAGCATTGCAACACGGAAGAAACAACAAAGCAGGCATTAATTTTACCTTTATTGGAAATTCTTGGTTTTCACCCTTATGACCCCACTAAAGTAAAAGCAGAGTATGGCGCTGATTTCCCAGGAGTTAAAGTGGGGGAGCGGGTTGATTATTCTCTTTTCTGTCATGCCGTACCTGTCATGTTTATTGAGGCGAAATCCTTCAGCCAAAACTTAACAAACCACAGCCCACAGCTATCACGTTACTTTAATGCCACCCCAGAAGTCACCGTATCAGCAATCACCAACGGCAAGGAATGGCGGTTCTTTACCGATCTGAAAGATAAAAATATCATGGATGATACGCCCTTCCTTAAGATAGATTTTAATGATTTAAATGACTCTGATATTGAACAGCTTTATAGGTTTAGACACGATCAATTTCAGCCGGAAGCGTTGAGAACCTTGGCTGAAGAGAGCATTTATCTGACTTCATTTACCAAGACCATCAGTGCCAGCCTAAGAGATGTGGACGTGGATTTTGTCAGATATGTGGCGAATCGATCTAACGTCCAACGTCAACTTAACCAGCGTTTTCTTGAGACGATCACCCCTTTGGTGCGCCTGGCCGTGGAGAAAGCGGTAAGTGCAATGGTTGTTTCCGGGCTGTCTGTAACTTCTGAAAATAAAACGCCGTCTGAAGAGTTTGGTGACGCTAATAAAAGCAACGAAATCGATCCGCTAGCGCCGATTATTGACCCAGAAAACAGTAAGATAGTTACAACCTTTGCAGAGCGGGCTTTATTTGAAAATGTGGCAATGATCCTGGGTGAAAGTGCAGATTTAACAGCAAAAGATACGGAAAGTTATTTCAGTATTCTTGTTCAGGGGAAGACTACCCGATGGGTTTTACGCTATTTCGACAATAAGCAGAGGCCTACCGTATTACTCCCTTTGGAAATCAACGAAGAGAGACATGCCGAAATTATCCGAGCGGGTTTAGAACTTGCTGCTGGAGGGCATATTATTATTGACCGACCTGAGAATATCTTGCGGCTGACAGGCTTGATTATCGATTCCTATCATTATTGTATTGATGATGAAAACTTCAGACAGAAGAAAAAAACGCAGTCGTAAAAATCGTTAGGCTGAATGCCTTTCATGTTGTACAGCCGTGTGTTCTCAACAAAAACTTCTTCATGATTTTTACATAATCCTTAAGCTTTCATCACGTTAGCGGTGATATGTAAGCAAAGATCATCGGGGGTGAAAAGGTCGTGAAAAGCGACTTTCTCATGGGCCGGGGGCGGGGTAGGTTAAACCCAATCCCGGCAAATGAGGTCAATTACATGAAAAATACCGTCAAAGTACTGGCACTGCCTTTTCTGGCTGGCGTGACGCTGTTCAGCGTCAGTGCGCTTTCCGCTCCGGCTCCGGCCGATAAAAATGCCCCGCCGCCGGCTGAGCAAGGTTTCCGCTTGCCGCCGTTCCCTGGTGGGCATATGCCCAAACCGGGTTTCTGCCACGGGGGCGAGCTATTCTGCGCGACTTCTGCCAGTGATAATCCGACTGAAACCATCAATAAGCTAACCTCGGTGCTCCCGGCCAGCAGTGCCAAACATTATGAGGTGCGTATCTCCGTTGTGGCATTGCCGGATAACCCACCGGCCCCGCCTGCGCCTTAAACAAGCCTGCTGGCACTGAGGGGGAATGCACGTTAGTCTGGTGGCAACCCCTCAGGAGGCAGGATGAATCGGCCAGGACTCCCCCCTTATCTGCAGCCCGGTGACCGGGTGCTGTTATTCGATGGCGAATGTAACCTGTGTCACGGGCTGGTGAGATTTTTGATCCGCGCCGATCGTCACGGCAAGATCCTGCTGGCCACGGTGCAATCCGAGGAAGGGCAGGCCATTCTGCGCTGGCTGGCGTTACCTACCGATCGTTTTGACTCCATTGTTTATCTGGCACAGGGCCAGCATTGGCTGCGTTCGGCGGCTTTCTTTCAGGCACTGCAACAGCTTGGCTGGCCATTTCGCCTGCTGGCATTGGCACGCTTTCTGCCGCCACGGCTGGCGGATGCATTTTACAATGCGGTGGCGCGTAACCGATATCGGCTGTTTGGTCGCAATGATGGCTCCGCCTTGCCTGGGCTGGAGTTGCCGAAGCGCTATCTGCATCGTCGTGGTGAATAAACCCGCTGAGCTTTACGCTTCTTTACCCTTTAATCGATTGAAATATCAGCATTCCGGCCCCATATAATGGAACGTTCAGCCAATCGGGAGAGAGTATGGGAATCAGTGAAGAAGAGCACATCCGCCGTTTAAGTCAGGAAAAGAATACGATGGGCAATACGGCGAAATGGGTAGCGATTGTCTCTGCCATTTATTTTACCCTGATGGTGTTTTACGGCCATCCGATTGGCGTACTGACCATGTCCGGGCTGATTTTTATCGTATCCACTACCACCTGGCTGAAGAAACGTCAGAAGGTGAAGTCCTACCGCCGGAAACTGGCGAAAATCAACGATGAACCCCCGTCTCAGCAGCCCTGATACTCGCTGCTCGTGATGCTGTATACCAGGCTGGGTCTATCACCGGGTACGTCATCGAGGGTATCCACCAGACGTAAACCTGCTTTTTCCAGTACGCGGCACGAGGCCAGATTTTTTTCACGAACAATCGCGGAAATTTCTGCCAGCCGCAGCTGTTCGAAACCATATTTCAGCGAGGCTTGCGCCAGTTCCGTAGCTAATCCACGGCCCCAAACCTGCGTATCAAAACGATAGCCCAGGTTCACCGTACGTTGAGCCCCCAGCGGCCGCCAGGAAATCCCGCCAAATCCAATAATCCACTCCGGCCGTTCATGCAGCGCAATCGCCCAGGAACCATAGCCGTGCTGCCGCCAGTTTTCGATCCTTTCTGACAGGGCCCGTTGTGCCAACTGTTCATTGGCGACAGGTCCGGCGGGATTAAAGCGTTGAGTTTCCGGATCGCCAAAAATAGCGTAAAAGCGGGCAACATCGTCGGCCACCGGCGGACGCATCAGCATGCGGGCGCTAACAAAAGGGCGGGTAGAGGGAATTTTTGACATGGTTTCTCGTCACTTGCGGTCATTGGCAAGGGTTAACTGTAGACCAGGATGCGGGGAACAAGAAACATTAAACCCCTCCCCGGGCGGAGAGGGGCTGGCATCAGATAAACGAATCGTCGTCGCTGTAATCGTCATCAGAGAAGTCGGTGTTATCGTCGTTTTGATAATCCGCGTTCTGGAAGCCGTTATCCTGATTGAGGAAGCGGTTATCGCCACCGTTGAAGGTGTCGAGGTTGTTGGAGGCGTCGAAATTGCTCATCGCACTGTCATCTACTGGCGTTGCCGGGGTCTCATCGATAATGTTCACAATCTCTTGCGGTTGCGAATGGCGGAACATGCCGGTCAGCATATCGGCCAATACCACCCCGCCTGCCACACCGGCTGCGGTTTGCAATGCCCCACCGAGGAACCCACCGGCACGTGAAGGTGCCGCCTGTGGTGGCTGGTTGTAAGCCGGTTGCTGCTGCTGTGGAGCATAACCCGGCTGTGGCTGATTGTTCCATGCCGCGTTATTCTGTTGTTGCGCCTGGTACTGCTCGCGTGGGCTTGGCGTGTTACGGTTACCGCCGCCGAACAGCCCGGCCAGAAAACCACCGCTGCTTGGCTGGCTGGCGTTATTTTGCTGCTGTTGGGCAAGTTGACTCTCCAGATCTTTCACCCGCTGATCCAACTGTTTCAGCGCCGCTTCCTGAATGATCATCGCCTGCGCCATGTAATAGGGCGCGGAAGGCTGTTCACGGATGTGCTGGTTGATTTGCTGCTCTGCCTGGAGATCCCTCTGGCCCGTCTTGGTCTCGGCTTCTTTCAAGCGGCCAAACAGACCATCGATAAGACGTTGTTCTTCGGATTGCATAGGATTACCTCAAGGAGATGAATAACGTTACTGGATGATGGATATCATCGGTAGCTATCACCCTAGCGCGTTTACATGAACCAATAAATAAATGGCAGGTAAACCTGTTTATGAATTTGTTACCAGTTACGGCAGAGGGATCAGCATCACCAGCTTCAACCCGCTATTTTCGGCCGGGTTAAACGTCAGTTGCCGATAGCGCAGCTCCCCCTGTTGCAAATGGGTAAACACACGCTCGCCTCCTTCTCTTGCCAGCACGTCCTGCTGTTTCCACCAGTGGTTAAAGGCCTCACTGTTGTGCGTCATGTTGCGTACGAAAGCGCGCATTTCTTCGGTGTTCTGATGGTGACTGGTTTCGGCCCGAAATTCGGCGACCACGCGTCGTGCACGGTCGTCCCAGTCGCTGACCAGGGTTTTGGCCAACGGATGGAAAAACATAAAGTGCAGCAGGTTGGGGGTAGCGGCCTGGCCCAGCCAACCGCTGAACAGGCTTTCCGCCTGCGGGTTCCAGGCAACGACATTCCAGGTGATATCCAGCAGGTAGCAGGGCACCGTTACCTGGTGAACGCTTTGCAACACGGCGCTGTTCGCCGTTTCCTGATGATGCTCCTGTTCGGGATCGGCCACGCGCGCCAGGGTAAACAGGTAGTGACGTTCGGCTGCCCCCAGGCGTAGCGCTTTGGCAATGCGTGCCAGCGTATGGGGGGAGATGGAAACTTCGCGTCCCTGTTCGATCCAGGTATACCAAGTGGCGCTGATACCGCTGATTTGGGCCAGTTCTTCACGGCGCAGGCCGCTGGTGCGACGGCGTGGGGCGCTGGGTAAACCCAGCATTTCCGGTGTGATGCGTTCCCGGTGCGCGCGCAGGAAGGCACCCAGGGCTTTAGGGCCGGACAAGGCTTCTGATTGCATAGACTGGTACCTCCTGATACTAGGATAACTGCTTATATTGTACCCGTATAATAAGCCGATTATAGTCATTAAAAGCCATCCGGCACAGGCGAAAGCCATACAATAAAGGGAGCACCTATGAGCATCAGCAATAGCCATAAAAATGCGGTCGACCGTCAGTTTGGTGAGCAGGCCAGCGCCTATCTGACCAGCGCAGTGCATGCACAGGGAAAGGATTTACAGCGGCTGGCACGACTGTTGGAAGCCGATACCAACGCCAAATTACTGGATCTGGGGTGTGGCGCGGGGCATGCCAGCTTTACCGCGGCAGCCAAAGTGGCGCAGGTGGTGGCCTATGATTTATCGGCGCAGATGCTGGCAGTGGTCAGCCAGGCGGCAGCGGATAAAGGCTTCAACAACATTCAGGTGCAGCAGGGCGTGGCAGAATCGCTGCCGTTTGACGATGCCAGCTTTGATGTGGTGATCAGCCGTTACTCGGCGCACCACTGGCATGACGTGGGGCAGTCGCTGCGCGAAGTTCGGCGGGTATTGAAACCGGGTGGCAGGGCCATCTTTATGGATGTGGTTGCACCGGGGCATCCGTTGTTGGATATCTATCTGCAAACCGTTGAGGTGCTGCGCGATACATCACATGTGCGCAATTACGCACCAGGTGAATGGTTGAGTTTGCTGACAGAGTCTGGATTGTTGGTTCGGGAGGTGACGTCGGATCGGCTTTATCTGGAGTTCAGCAGTTGGGTGGAGCGGATGCGTACGCCGGAGCATTTTGTTACCGCTATCCGTGCTTATCAGCAGGGGGTTTCTGAAGAAGTGATGCAGCATTTTGCCATCGAGCCGGACGGAACATTCACCAGCGACATTATGATGTTTGAGGCCGTCAGAGGCTAAATAATTCAGGGCAGCCGATATACCCCTCATTCTCCCGATGGCAATCGGAAATTCATGGGATATAGCGGCTGCCCTGACAGACTATTAGCGGGCAGAAATTACTTCTTGTCTTCCAGCAGGCAGCGATAAATCAGGCCGCCAATAACACCGCCCACTAATGGCACCAGCCAGAATACCCAAAGCTGTTGCAATGCCCAGGTTCCCTGGAATATTGCCACGGCGGTACTACGCGCCGGGTTAACAGAAGTATTGGTTACCGGAATACTGATCAGGTGAATCAGGGTTAACGTCAAACCAATCGCCAATGGAGCAAAGCCGGCAGGCGCACGTTTATCTGTTACACCGTGAATAACGATCAGGAAGAATGCGGTCAGTACCAACTCAATTACGATAGCGGATTGCAGAGAATAGCCGCCCGGTGAGTGTTCACCGTAACCGTTGGAGGCAAAGCCGCCGCCGGTAGCGTCAAAACCAGCCTTGCCGCTGGCGATCAAATACAACACCGCCGCTGCAGCAATCCCGCCAATAACCTGAGCAATCACATAGGGGATCACGTCTTTAGCGGCGAAACGGCCGCCGGCAAATAATCCTACGGTAATGGCCGGGTTAAAGTGCCCGCCAGAAATATGGCCAACGGCGTAAGCCATGGTGACCACGGTCAGACCAAAAGCGAGCGCGACACCAAGAAAACCAATACCCAGCTGTGGAAATGCTGCTGCTAATACTGCGCTACCACAACCACCGAACACCAACCAAAATGTGCCAAAAAATTCGGCAAAAAGTCGCTTTGACATAGACTCCATCCTACGGAAAATACTAACGGGCGTTAGCACTAAAAACTATAGAACACCTTTTTCAATTAATGCAGGTTTCTATCAGGATTATTCTTAATACAGCTTGAATAACGGCAGGTATTACATCCCCACCAATTAACTTTGTCTATGCGAACACGCCTATATTTCGAGGAACAGAGTGCGTTTGCTGATTTTTTTATCGCTGTTATAAGAATTCACCCTAAGCTTAAGCGATATAGGTATTTCTGGCGGAAAATAGCCACGATTAAATTCGATTTATCATATGATTTTTCCATTGGGTTTATCAGGGTTAATTGTTAATTCCTATTTGCTATATTTAATTTTTACGACAATTCATGGCATTAGGTCTGTCTGTCATCAAATCGTCATGCAGGACTAATACCTTAGCAAGCTGCCAACTTCATACCCTAAACTCTGAGCCATAACCATGAAAATAAAATCGGTTTCGCTGTTAATCAGTTCGTTGTTTCCTCTGTTCTCCTATGCTGCCACTGACGTTGAGGTGGCGCGCTATGTGGTCAGCTTTCCCGGTGGAGAACATGTGAGTTATCAAGGCGCATTCGCCAAGAATTTCCCACAGGGGTTGCCTGTAGGTATTGGTTCGGGCCTGGTATTCAATGGCCGTGAAGGCCAGGATCTGCTGTTGACCACCCTGACCGATCGCGGCCCCAACGCTGATGCGCCTGCGGTTGGGGAACAGGAAGCGAAAATCTTCGCCAACCCTGAGTTTGTTCCGTTGTTGATGGATATTCGCGTCGGCGGCGGCAAGGCGGTTGCCGGCAATGCACGTCCGTTGCATGACCAACAAGGGCCGATCAGCGGGTTGCCGCTGCCGGCGGGCCTGATTGGTTCCACCAACGAAGTGGCACTGAGCGATACGCTGAAAACCTTGCAGGGCAATCGCCGTGGGCTGGATACCGAAGGTATCACTGCGGATGGCAAGGGCGGTTACTGGCTGTGTGACGAATACGGCCCGTTCCTGATCCATATTGACAGCCAGGGAAAAATCCTTGCCAAATACGGTCCAACGCCGGAGCAGGGTGAGCAGTCGGTGGCGAGTGGGTTACCTAATATCATCAAGTGGCGTCAGCCGAATCGCGGCTTTGAAGGCATTACCCGGATGCCGGACGGACGGATTTTAGCGGCGGTGCAGAGCACGCTCGACGTTGAGGGCAAAAGCAAGAACAAGGCGCAGTTCACCCGGCTGGTCAGTTTTGATCCCGCCAGCGGTAAAACGGCGATGTACGGTTACCCGATCGATATCGACAGCTATAAAAAAGCCAAAGACGCCAAGGTCGGCGACATTGTGGCGGTCGATAACCAGCACATCCTGTTGGTTGAGCAGGGCAGCGACAAAGACAAGCAGATGATCAACAAGATCTACTTGGTTGACCTTAGCCAGGCAACCGACCTGACGGCTTTTGACGGCAAGGGCAAGGCGCTGGAATTTGATGATGCGAAAGATCTCGCGAAACGCGGTGTGAAGCTGGCACAGAAGCGCGAAGTGGTAGATCTGCGCAAATTGGGTTGGCAGCAGGAGAAAGTGGAAGGCTTGTCGTTGATCGACGATCGCACCTTAGCCGTCATCAACGATAATGACTTTGGCCTGCAGGCCAAGTTAGTGGACGCGCAGCCGAAGGCCAAGAAAATCGGCGATTATCAGTTGGATCAACAGGGTAAGCTGAACCTGGACGGCAAAACCGTGCCGACCCGTATCGAATTGCAGCCGCTGGAAAAACCGGAGTCGCTCAGCGAACTCTGGGTACTGACATTGCCGCAACCTCTGAAGTAAGCATGACGGCCGGGGGCGAGGCCCCCGGTCTTTCTTCCTTATATGCTATATGCTAGCGTCGCGGTTCGCCTGCGATGTTCTGCCACGCGAGATGCTTTCCCACACCGCCACTGCCACCATAATCAACGTGGTCAGGCCATTCACCATCAATAAATCGGTGAGATACGCAATCGGTGCCAGCACCGCCAGCGCGATCAGCCCCAGCAAATGCGACAGCGGGAAGCGGCGATACACCAGCCGCTTGTACAGCGCATTGGCGAGCAGATAAATCGCCGGGCCCAGCAGCAGCACCGCTGCCGTCACGTTAGTGATGTGGCCGTCAGGGTGGGCGATCACCAGTTCATTGGCGACGGCGCAGACGATGATCGCACCCACCAGAACCACATGGACATAATGGAAATAGGCGCCCAACTGGCCTGGGTTTTCGGCCTGACTGATGGCATGGCTACCGGCTTTGCTGCTGGTATCGAAATACACCCACCACATCGCCAGACTGCCGAGAAAGGCCACCAGCGAGGCAATCAGCACCGGTGCCGTCCAGGACTCCATTTCGCTGAGCGTGGAGCCAGTGATCAGAATGGTTTCCCCCAGCGCCACGATCACAAACAGTTGACAGCGTTCTGCCAGGTGATGGCCTTCAATCGTCCACTCGCTGCTGCTGTCGGAGCGGCCAAGCACCGGCAAGCGGAAACCGAACATCGGTGAAACGTATTCGCATAACACCGCCACGGCCCACAGCAGCAGTCGATGGTTGCCCTCCGTCAGGCCGCCGAGGATCCAGAATACCGCCGAGATGCACATCCAGCCGAGAATGCGGCGGAAGTTTTGTTTTAGCGGATGCTGAGCCGGTAACAGATTCAGGACTACCAGTGAGCGGCCAACCTGGATTGCCACGTAAAATAGAGCGAACATCAGTCCGCGCTCACCAAATGCCTGCGGCAGCGCGGATGAGGCGAACAGCCCCAGCAGCATGATGGCGAACAGCAGGAGGCGAATAGGGCGAGTATCCGGGTTAAACCAGTTGGTAACCCAGGCGGTGTATTGCCATGCCAGCCAGACGGCGAACCATAACAACAGGGTTTCCAGCGCGCCGGTCAACGTCAGGTGATGCAGCAAATAGTGGGAAAGTTGGGTAACGGCAAAAACGTAGATTAGATCGAACAGCAGTTCCGAAAACGAAACCGAGGCACCATGGCCATCGCGTACACGTAGCAAGGTTTGTGACATAGAGAGTCCTTCCAAAAGGGTAACCTTCAGCAATAGCGTAGTTCAGCCGCCCGGCTATGGATGATAAATCTTAAAAACGAGATTTTTATCTTTCTGTGACCAAACTGACTTTTCATTGTCATCTGCCGGGGGTATTGTTGGTCTCTCCTCTAGGAACAATCTTCGCCAAGACATATCCGCACGCACCTTCTCCTTATTTTCGTCACAATGATTGATGTTCTTTACATTGCATTACGTCTGCTTTCATTGTCTGGCCGATAATTAACTCCACTGATACGACAAAATAAACAAAAACACCTGGAGTTAATCATGAAACTATTAACTGGCATCGCAGCAGTTCTGTTGGCAGCCGCTTCGTTCTCTTCCTTTGCAGCGCCGCTGTCATCAGTAAAACAGGTCAGCACCGAGCAAGCCAGTGGCCTGCAGAGCCTTGGCGTAGTGTCGGTTTCCGGTGTTAGCGGTTCACCGGGTGACGCGGTTCACGCGCTGAAAGAAAAAGCTCAGGCGGATGGCGCCAGCCATCTGCGTATTATTGGGCTGGACACCCCGGGGGATTCCAGCAACTGGCGTGGTAATGCGGAAATCTACCGGTAATTATCAGGCAGTAAATTAAAATCGGTCACTTTAATAGGTGGCCGATAAAATAAACGGTTGTGGATAATAATCTGACCGGTAATGTCGTTATAGGCTTACCCGATGATCATTATCACAGCCGTTTTTTTTGCCGGTTGTCAGTTGCATTTTATTACAACTGCGTCGGTGGTTTTAGGACTCATGTTAATGAATGCTTAAGGAATTGAGTTCAGATTGGTGGCTACTCAACTTAAGGAGGCCCCAATGTTAAATGCGACCCGGCTGCAACTGAAGAACCACTTTTCCTATCTCCAGCAGTTTATGGCTTCGCCACGCACCATTGGCACTCTGGCGCCTTCTTCCCCCTGGCTGTGTCAGGCGATGCTCAATCAGATTGAATGGACAGCGGCATTGTCGATCGCGGAACTGGGGGCGGCGGACGGCGTTTTGACCAAGCGTATCTTGGGGCGCATGCGGGCCGATGCCTCACTGGACGCTTTTGAAATTCAACCCAATTTTGTCCATCAATTGCGGAAAATTGACGATCGCCGCCTGCAGGTGATGGACCGGTCGGCGGAACAGATGGCTCGCGATTATGACGTGGTGTTCTCCTGCCTGCCGCTGTTGTCAATTCCGCTTAAAATCAGCATTCGTATTTTGCAGCAGGCACAGCAATGCTTGCGTGCAAACAACGGGACATTGGTGTTGTTCCAGTACAGCCACCTGTCAGAAAAATTGCTGTCCCGTTATTTTCACTGGAAACGACTGCGGGTGGTGCGTAACTTCCCGCCGGCGCTGGTGTATATCTGCACGCCACGTTAACTAAAGCCTTTTTTCCATCACCACTACCTGGCCATCATATTGCTGCCGGCGTTCGATGGTTTGCCAGCCCCAGCCGGTATACAGCGACTCTGATTTGTCGGTAATCAGGTGCAATACGGAGTGGTTGCGTTGGCGTGCCAGTTGGACGATGGCGGCCTCCAGGCGCTGTGCAATGCCCTGACGGCGATGGTCAGGGTGAACAAACACTCCAGCCAGCCAGGGAGAAAGGTCCATCCGGTGATGATCGTCACTTGGCCACAGGCTGGCCATGCCCAGCGGGCGTTCGTCCTCAATCATCAACAAGGTGGTGTAGTCTTCACTCGGTTGCGCACATTGAGCAAAGCGTTGACGCGTGCGTTCCAGTGTACCGCCGCGCTGCGAACCCCATTGGCCAAAGGCCCATGCGGCACAAACGTCGCTGAACTGTGGGCACTCGGTCAGTGGAATGATCTGTTGAGTCATCTCCGCACCTCCTTTATCTGCAAATCTGGCGCTCTGTTATCGGATTATCGACCGATTTTTTAACTTAATAAAACCGTATTTATAGCGGTTTTGCACGCATCAGTGACGAAACTGCGTAATTCAGCGGATTTGACCCGCTCTTTGTCTGTTGTGATTGAAAGTGCTAATGAGAGTGATTATCATGCGCGCATATTTTGACTGATCCGGCTCACTGATGCGCAATTCCCTCATTTTTATTCTGCTTTCCCTGCTGCTCGGCTTTTTTGGCGTTCAGGCAAAAATGGTCACTGACATTACGGGGCGTCAGGTTGAGGTACCGGATAATCCGCAGCGTATCGTGCTGGGCGAGAGCCGCATGTTGTATACCCTGGCGCTGCTCGAGCCGGGAAACCCCGCCCAACGTATCGTTGGCTGGCCGGAAGATATGGCGCGTTTCGATGCGCAAAGCTGGCAACTCTATACGCAGAAATTTCCGCAGATCAAAGCGATCCCCTCTATCAGCAAGGGTAATTTCCGCCAGGTAAATATTGAAAACCTGATCCGCTTGAAGCCGGACTTAGTGATCCTCGCGCGCTATGCGCGGGAAGAGGGTGACAGTGATTTATTGCTGAGTGCGTTGAACAAGGCCGGAATTGCGGTGATCTACGTCGATTTACGGGTCGATCTGCTGCATAACACCGTGCCTAGCGTCCGCCTGTTGGGCGAAGTGCTTAACCGCCAGGCGCGCGCAGAGCAGTTCATCAACTTCTATCAACAGCATATGGCGGTGATCCAGCAGCGGCTGGCCGGTTATCAGGGGCCGAAACCCAAGGTGATGTTGCACCTGCACCTCGGGCGGCGCGAAACCTGCTGCACCACGGCGGCCCATGGCAACCTCGGTGATTTACTGGCCTTTGCCGGCGGCGACAATATTGCCAACGCCAGCATCAAAGGCGTTTACGGTGAGCTGAACCCGGAAACCATTCTGACCGCCAATCCCGATATCTACATCGCCACCGGTATGGCCGGGCCGCAGGGCAAGCATTTTTCCGATCTGCGCCTTGGGCCGCAGGTCACCCAGCAGGAAGCCGATGAGAGCTTTAGCCGGGTGATGGAAAAACAGCCCATGCTCGCCAATCTGAAAGCAATAAAAAATCATCAGGCCTGGAGCCTCTGGCACAACTTTTATCTCAGCCCCTATCACGTGGTGGCGGTTGAGATGTTCGCCAAAACTTTCTATCCGGATCTGTTTGCAGACATCAACCCGCAGCAGACCTTTAAGCAGTTATATCAACAATTTTTGCCGTTACCTTTTTCAGGGACCTATTGGAGTCAGTTAAATAATGAATAACACCCAACGTGGCTGGTGGTGTGCACTGCCTCTGGCGGCCTGTGCATCGGCACCGGCGATCGCTGCCGACAAAACCGCAGACAAGGGTGAAACCCTGGTGGTGGTCGGGCAAAAACAGACCGACGGTGTGCAAAGCTATCAGCCGCTGACCAGTGTGACCGGCACCCGCAGCGAAACCAGCCTGTTGAACGTGCCGCAGGCTATCGACGTGGTGCCGCAGCAGGTGATTAGCGATCAGGCGGTCAGCAGCCTGGATGAGGCGCTGTATAATGTCAGCGGCATCACCCAGGCGAATACGTTGGGGGGAACCCAGGACGCGGTGATGAAGCGTGGCTTTGGCGATAACCGCGACGGCTCAATTCTGCGTGACGGCGTGCGCTCGGTGCAGGCGCGCAACTTTACTCCAACCACCGAACGGGTTGAGGTACTGAAAGGCCCGGCCTCAATGCTGTACGGCATGGGTGAACCGGGCGGGATGATCAATATGATCACCAAAAAGCCGCAGTTGCAGCAGCACACCCATGTGGAAGGCTGGGGCAGCAGCTTCAAGGGCGGTGGCGGCCAACTGGACGTTACCGGGCCGCTGGGGACTTCAGGTTTTGCCTATCGGATGATTGTCGATCACGACGAGACCGATTACTGGCGCAACTTTGGCCGTAACCGTCAGACGGTGATCGCGCCGTCGCTGATGTGGTATGGCGAGAGCACCACGGTGCGCGTTGCCTACGAGCATATGGAGTATTTGGTGCCGTTCGATCGCGGTACCATCATTGATTCACGTACTGGCAAACCGGTGAATACGCCGCGCGATCGTCGCTTCGACGAAGGCTACAACGCCACGCGTGGCGATCAGGACAGCGTTACCCTGCAGGTCGATCAAGTATTGAACGAGAGCTGGAAAAGCTCGCTGACCTACGCCTACAGCCGCAACAGCTACAGCGACAACCAGGCGCGTGCGCTGGCTTTGGATCCTGAAACCGGCGTGCTGTCGCGGCAGGCCGACTCTACTGCCCATGCCGTTAGCCATGCCAACGCGGTGCAACTAACGCTCAACGGTGACGTCGACTGGGGCAGTATCAATCACCAGATGCTGTTCGGCTTTGATTTTGAAGATAATCGCACCTACCGCGGCGATATGATCCGCGGCAAGAAGAACAGTGATTTCAATATTTACCATCCTGTTTATGGCCAGATGCCTACTTCGAACGCCGTCAGTGCCAAAGACAGCGATCAGCGTGAAAACCTCACCAGCTACGGCTGGTTTATGCAGGACTCCGTGCAACTGACCGATAAATGGCTGGTGATGGGCGGATTGCGCTACGACGCTTTTGACGTGTTTGCCGGCAAGGGGCGGCCGTTTGTGACCAATACCGACAGCTCCGACGGCAAACTGGTGCCGCGTGCCGGGGTGGTCTACAAGCTGACGCCGTATGTATCGCTGTACAGCAGCTACACCGAGTCTTTCAAGCCGAACTCTTCCATCGCCAGCCAGATTGGTTCGTTGCCTCCGGAACAAGGCAAGGCCTGGGAAGTGGGCAGCAAGGTTGAATTACCCAACGGGGTAACCGGTACCCTGGCCTTGTTCGATATCACCAAACGCAACGTAATGGTCAGCGAGCTGGTGAATGGCGAAACCGTGACCCGCACCGCCGGGCGCGTGCGCTCGCAGGGTGTGGAGCTGGATGTCGCAGGCAATATTACCGACTCGCTGAGCCTGATCGGTTCTTATGCCTATACCGATGCGCGGGTGGTGGATGATCCTGACAACAAGGGCAAGGAAATGACCAACGTGGCGCGCCACACGGCTTCACTGTTCCTGACGCAGGATTTGGGTTCCCCAGGGCTATACAGCGGGGACAACGTGCGCATGGGGGCCGGTGCGCGTTATGTGGGCCGCCGCCCAGGCGATGCTGCCAACAGTTTTAATCTCGATAACTACACCGTCGCCGATGCCTTCGCCGCTTACACCATGCCGGTCAATGGCTACCGGGTGAAATGGCAGTTGAACGTGAAGAACCTGTTCGACAAAACCTATTATCCTTCCAGCGGCGGCAATTTGCGTGTGGCGGTGGGGGAACCACGAGAAGTGGTGCTGCGTGCCAGCGTCGACTTCTAATTTGGCTGGCCGGAAAGCATGTCCGGCGGCGGGTATCTGCCGTCGGATAAATCTGGTTAAATAGCCGGCCTGTTGTTAAGGAGAATCCGATGAGCCTGAAGATCCGTTTGGCGCAACTGCAGGATATTGCTCAACTGATCGCCGTCGAACGGTCGGCTGCGCAGTTATTTCATCAACAACCGGCCTGGGCTTTTATTGCCGAAGGCCCGGTGATGGATGCACGGCAGCATACTGATTTTATTCAGCAGCGGCAGGAATGGCTGGCGGAAAGCACCGCAGGTGAGACGGTCGGGTTTATCGCGGTGACGGCGCAACAGCAGGATTGGCATATCGCCGAACTGTCGGTTGCCGCCCACTGGCAACGTCAGGGCATTGGACGTCGGTTGATTGCCGAGGTTGCAGCACAGGCCAGGTTGCAGGGCGCGCAGCGCATGACGCTGACCACCTTTATTGAGGTGCCTTGGAATGCCCCCTATTACCAACGGCTGGGGTTCCGGCCGATAGCCCCTGAGCGGCTCAGTGCATCATTGAGCTCCCGGTTGGCGCAAGAGGTGGCGGAGGGCTTTGCCGTCGGCAGTCGCTGTGCCATGGAATTTACACTATCGTAAATATTGAAATACAGGATGATGGCGGTATGATGCAGCAACCACGCCATCGCAGGATCAGCTTGCCGAGTTTTGGCGAGCAAATGCACTCAAGTCACCGTATAAGGGACAACCCGTAATGACACAAACCATTTTCATGGTAGGCGCGCGCGGAGCCGGTAAAACCACGGTGGGCAGCGCACTGGCGCTGGCACTGGGTTATCAATTCATCGATACCGATCTGTTTATGCAGCAGACCACGCAGATGAGCGTGGCGGAAATGGTCGAACAAGAAGGTTGGCTGGGATTTCGTCGCCGTGAAAGCATTGCTCTGCAAACGGTTACTCAACCGTCAACTGTAGTTGCCACTGGCGGTGGCGCGATCCTGGCGGAAGAGAACCGTCGCTTTATGCGTCAGCACGGCACGGTCATTTACCTGCGCTCTCCTGCCGAAGTGTTGGCACAGCGGCTGGAAGAGTATCCGCAAGACACGCAGCGCCCTACGCTGACTGGCCGCCCGATTGCCGAAGAGATGCTGGAAGTGCTGGCCGCGCGCGAAGCGCTGTATCAGGAAGCCGCGCATTACGTGATGGACGGTACCGGCGACCCGCAGCAGGTGGTGGAGCAGATCCTCGCCGCTTTGCGACCAGAAACGGTAAAATAAGGTCTCAGTGAGTTTTCTCTTGGGGCACCGTCAATTGCGCCTGACGACTGCCTCGTTTTTCTCTCGAAAATGAGTCTCGCGCTGAACAAAATACAATCCCGGAGTGGTGCCAAAACGCTGACGGAAAGCGGCAATATAGGCACTGACATTGTCATAACCGCACTCGGCGGCGATCCGGTTGACGGCTTCACCGCGTGATAGCGGCTCCAGCGAACGGATCACCCGAGCTTGCTGTCGCCAGCGGGCGAACGTCATGCCGGTTTCGTTGATAAAACGCCGGCTCAGGGTGCGTATGCTCAACCCTGCCCAGGCGGCCCACTCACTCTGTGTTCGGTTATCAGCAGGTTCGTTCAGCAGCGCACGCGCAATTTTCAACAACCGTGCATCCTGCGGTAGCGGCAGTTGCAGCGGTGTATTTTCCTGCATGCGTACCTCATCCCGTAATACCTGTAATAGCCGCCGTTGCGGCGCGTTCAACCTTTGGCCTGCGAATTGTGCAAGGCGTTCCACCAACGCTTGAATCAACCCAGAGGCGGTGCTTAGGTGTGGTTGTTCCGGTAGCCCGCTACAGTAAGGTTCCGGCAGATACAAACTCCAGCCTGCAACGTTACCGCACGCCAGCGCCTGATGTGCGCAATGGGGTGGCAGCCAGCCGATACTGCCGGCGGTCATTGCCCATTGTTGCTCCTGAGTTTCCAACGCAATCATGCCGTGGGTTAATAAATAGAGCTGTCCGCGGGTATGTTGATGCCAGGGCGTTAAGTGTTTTTTCTCATGCCAAAGTCGTGCGCTTTGCAGGATCATCAGGATTGGCCGTTTTGCGGTATATAAAGTCCATGTACGGTTATTATGCCATTCTCTGTCTGATTTATGCTCTGCTCATCATTCAACTTTTGGAGAAAAATGATGAGTCTGAAAACCCCAACTGCCATTGTGCTCGAGGCCCTGCAACGGGTCGTCGCGGCACCACAACACCAGCCGCTGCTGATCGCTGCGTTTTTCAGTGAAGATTACCTCCAGCAGGTGGATGGCAACACGCTGAATTACGCCCATTTTATGCAGCATATGGCGTTACTGAAACAACTCACCCGCAGCATGACGCTGGAGATAGTCGCGGTGGCCGGGCAGGGGGATTCGGTACTGACCCACCACCAGGTTCGGGTGGAAAAGCGTGACGGAGGCCGTAGCCTGGTTAAGGTGCTGGCACATTTCACCGTGCGTGACGGCAAGATCTGCGCCTGCGATGAGCTGACGCAGCTGCTGGAAGGCGAACATGGCGATCGCGATTTGGGGTCGCGCGTGTCGGTATAAATAGCGCTGCTATACTTAACCCTGTGGAATCAAACGGGAGATCAGCATGCGCGAAAATGACCGACCTGGCTATCCGAGAACCGCCCGAGTGGTCGCCGTTGACCGGGGCGATCCAAGCTTGCATATGCACCGTTTTGAGGTGCGCACCGATGACATTGAGCCCAATACGCTACTCAGTGAGCATCCAACCGAGCAGGAAGCGCTCGATGCCAAGCATCGTTACGAAGATCCGGCGCTGGAAGATTAAATACTATCCCTCTGAAACCGGCGTCAGGCCGGTTTCTTTATTCATTCCGCTTACGGCTTTAATTACCTCACGCGATAACGATAAATTAGCATGACATGCTGATTTATACCTCTACGCTCGAATAACTGCGTGATAATAGGTCTATTTCATCCGCGTTCGCCGTTGCATTTAATTTAGCAAAGCATCATCCGCTGCTATTAATCGGCGGGATAAAAAATAAACTGCTTGACGATAAGTTGTCCGAGTTTTAGTTTCTAATTATCAAACAGGAACTGAGTTCCATATAGTGGAACAAGGCGTGCGATGACAACTCTGGAAAATGCTGCTGCGGTATTAAAGTTATTTTCACAACAGCGAATGATGCACGGCCAGGCCGGTATTTCATTCAGTGATGTGGTGAGTCAATTGGCGCTGCCAAAAAGCACCGCCTCTCGCCTGTTACAGACCATGGAAAATGAGGGCATGCTGGAGCGAGATCCTGACAGCAAGCTGTATAAAATCGGTCGTTTGCTGCTATCGGTCTCCAGCCACTATTTATCGTCGCCGTTGGTCGACAGCGTGGCGGCCAGTATGGTGCAGCTCAGCCAACAGACCAACTGCACGGGTTACGTTTCGGTGCTGGAGGCGCAGGAAATCATGGTGATGCGCATGTTCCCCGGTCGCCATTTTCTCCAGGTGGTGACGCCGGCGGGCAGCCGCTCACCGGTGGCGGAAACCTCGGTAGGCCGGGCGATACTGGCGCGTGACAGTGATGAGCAGGTGACAGCGCGTTTTGCCTCAGGCTACCGCGCGGCTTCACCCAATGCTCCGCAAACGCTGGAGGAATTGTTGAGTAAGCTGGCACGGGTTCGCCAGCAGGGCTGGTCTCTGGCGCGTAACGAGACGCTGCAGGGCATCAGTTCGTTGGCGACCACGGTGACCAACAAACACCGCAATGAGACGGTCGGTCTGTGCTTGTCTTTTCCTACGCAGGCAGAAGAACAGCCATTTTCACCCGGTGTGCTGGAAGCATTAATGACAGTATCCCGGCAATTGGCGGAAAAACTCGGTGATGATTATTGGCAACAGATCAAATAACACACCGCAACAATCTGCCAGTAACTGATAATTAACGAAAACTAACACCAGGGAATTTCTTAATTATCTATCTTGGATTTATGGGCAATAAATACTTAATGGCACTCACAGTTCCAATATTCGGAACTGTGAGTGCCGCCTCATGCCGAAATTAACGTTGCCAGACGCCAGGGAATATTCAGGGAAATTAAAACTATGAAACCAAATAGCAGCATAAATCCTTTGAAAGATATCGGTACTCTGCTGGTGATGGTGCTGCTGTCCATCGTCGGCGCGATTATCGGCGTGCAGTTGATCACTACGCTGGGTGTGACGCCCAACACGTCGATTATTGGCGCGTTGCTCGCCATGTTGTTGGCGCGCATTCCACTGCAAATGTTCCAGCGTTACCGCTCGGTACATACGCAAAACCTGGCACAAACGGTGATCTCTTCCGCCACTTTTGGCGCTGCCAACTCACTGCTGATGCCGATTGCCGTGCCTTATGTGATGGGGCAACCACAGCTGATCCTGCCAATGTTTTGCGGGGTGGCGGCTGCGATGTTGCTCGACGCCTACCTGCTGTATCGCATGTTCGACACCAAAATCTTTCCTGCGGCCAATGCCTGGCCACCGGGCGTCGCGGCGGCGGAAGCCATTAAGGCCGGTGACCGGGGCGGTAAACAAGCCTGGCTGCTGGTGGTGGGGGTAGCGGTCGGTGTCGCCGGTTCGATGCTTAAAATCCCGATGGCGGCCTTCGGCACTGCGTTTATTGGCAATATCTGGGCCTTGGGCATGTTTGGTGTCGGCCTGTTGTTGCGAGCCTACGCTGAACCCATGGCAGGTTTTGATATCAATGCACATTTCATTCCTCACGGAGTGATGGTCGGCGCCGGGCTGGTGGCGTTGATCCAGGTGGTTCAGGTGATCCGCAGCAAGCGCGCGGACACCGGCGGTTATAGTCAGGCCGACAGTGAAGTGCGCAAAGCGCTGGGGTTGGGCGCGGTGGGCTATATCGTTATTGCCGCACTGCTGGCGTTGGCCGGTGGGCTGTACAGCGAAATGTCGCTGGGCATGCTGGTGCTGTTTGTGATTTACGCCGCGTTTGCCGCCTTTGTGCATGAACTTATCGTCGGCATCGCCGCGATGCACTCCGGCTGGTTCCCGGCTTTTGCGGTGGCGCTGATTACGTTGATTATCGGCATCCTGATTGGTTTCCCACCGCTGGCGCTGTGTGTGCTGACCGGGTTTACCGCGGCTACCGGCCCGGCGTTTGCCGATATGGGCTTTGATCTGAAAGCCGGCTTCATTCTGCGCGGCTACGGCAAAGATCTGCAACAGGAGCTGTTGGGCCGCCGCATTCAGCTATTTGCCGCGCTGATCGCCTTTGTCATCGCCATCCCGGTGGTGTACTTCGCTTATACCAGCTACTTCCTGCAGGACCTGATCCCACCGGTGGCGCGAGTGTACGCCAAAACCATCGAGGCGGGGGCACAGCCCGGCATTGCCTACAGTCTGCTTATCTGGGCGGTGCCCGGTGCCATCGTGCAGTTGATTGGCGGGCCCAAGCGTCAGCTCGGCGTGCTGTTGGCCACCGGTCTGTTAATCAACAACGCGTTGGCAGGTTGGGCGGTGATCGTCGGTATCGCGCTGCGCATCCTGATTATTCGCCGTTGGGGTGACAAGGGGCGCACGCCGATGGAAATCATGGCGGCCGGTTTTATCGCCGGTGACGCGCTGTACAGCTTTTTCAATTCCATTTTTTCCAGCAAAGGGAAATAACCCACCCGGTTAAATTGTGAGGTCAGCCGATTATGAGTTTGCAACAAACGCTGCAGGTTTTTGAATTAATTGATAATGCTTATGTGAACGGTCAGCAGGTGGTCGATCTATTCACGTCCTATCCCGGTATCCGCGCCAGCACGCTGCGTGCCAGCGGGCCGAAGGGGGCGACCGACTTCGTGCGCATTGAGATCCCCGGCAGCGCCGGTAAAAGTCAGGGTGGGGATGCACCGACGTTGGGCATTATCGGCCGCTTGGGCGGTATTGGTGCGCGGCCAACGCGTATTGGCCTGGTGTCCGACGGTGACGGGGCGATAGCCGCGATTGCCAGTGCGCTGAAGCTGGCGGAAATGCAGCGCAAGGGCGATGTATTGGCGGGCGATGTGATCATCACCACCCATATTTGTCCTGATGCGCCAACCCGTCCGCACGACCCGGTCGACTTTATGGATTCGCCGATCGACGACGTGACGATGAACGATAATGAAGTGGTGCCGGAGGCCGATGCGATTTTGTCCATCGACACCACCAAGGGCAACCGCATCATCAACCACAAAGGTTATGCGTTGTCACCGACGGTGAAAGAAGGCTACATCCTGCGGGTGGCAGAAGATCTGCTGCGGATTATGGAGATGACCAGCGGCCGCCCGGCGGTGACCTTCCCGATCACCACCCAGGACATTACTCTTTACGGCAACGGGGTACACCATCTGAACAGCATTCTGCAACCCTCCACCGCAACGTCTGCGCCGGTGGTCGGTGTGGCAATCTGCACCGAGTCAGTCGTGCCGGGCTGCGGTACCGGCGCCAGCCATGAAGTGGATATTGCGCTAACCGTCAAGTTTGCGGTGGAAGTGGCGAAAGAGTTTGGGCGCGGTAGCTGTCATTTTTATCAAGCCGATGAGTACGCGCAGTTGCTGGCGCTGTACGGCAGCCTGAGTCACCTGCAAAAAAGGAAATAACCGAATGAATGCCTCATTTGCCACGCTGACTATTGGTCAGGCACCGCGCAACGACATTATGCCGTTGCTGTCTGCCTATCTGCCTGCGGAACAGGTGAGGCATGTCGGGTTGCTGGACGGGCTGAATGCCAGCCAGATTGACGAGCGTTATACACCGCAGGCCGGAGAGAAGGTGCTGGTTTCACGCCTGCTGGACGGTACACAGGTGAGATTGGCGGCAACACGGGTCGAGCAGGGGTTGCAGCAGAAAATCAATGAGTTGGAGGCGGAGGGCTGTGAGGTGATCCTGCTGTTGTGCACCGGAGAGTTTGGCCAGTTGCATGCACAACAGGCGCTGTTGCTGGAGCCGGACCGCATTATTCCACCGCTGATTTCTGCCATTGTCAGCCAACATCGGGTCGGCATTGTGGTGCCGGTGGCGGAGCAAATCAGCCAGCAGGCGGGCAAGTGGCAGTTACTGGCGACGCCCCCCTGTTTTGCCGTCGCCAGCCCTTATTTGGCGGATGACGCGGTGCTGGAGTTGGCCGCATGCGAGTTACAGCGGCAGGGCGCGCAGGTGGTGGTGCTCGACTGCATTGGTTATCACCGGCAGCATCGTGATTTCCTGCAGGCACGGCTTGAAATACCGGTGCTGTTGTCCAATGCGCTGGTGGCCAAGCTGGCCGCTGAGCTAATTGACTGATTAAAAAGCCAATAAAATCTCATATGGCGGTCTGTCAGGGGCCGCGCTGCGCGCTTTTGGGCGTGGGCCCAGAACGGCAGGCTGAAGGTCAACCGCTCGGCAGCGTTTTACTCTGCGCCACGATCGCATTTCGCGAGAAAAACCAGTGACAGATCAACCGCAATCCCCCAATATGGATTTCCCATAAAGTTGATTACGCGGGTGACAGTTATGCTGAAAGTGAACGAGTATTTTGCTGGAAAAGTGAAGTCTATCGGTTTCGATAGTAGCAGCATCGGTCTTACCAGCGTCGGTGTTATGGAAGAGGGTGAATACACCTTCAGCACTGCCCAGCCGGAAGAAATGACCGTGATTACCGGAGCGTTGAGAGTGTTGCTGCCGGGCTCGCCGGACTGGCAGGTGTTTACGCCAGGGGAGAAATTCTTCGTACCGGCCCACAGTGAGTTCAACCTGCAAGTGGCCGACGCGACCGCCTATCTGTGCCGTTATTTAAGTAAGTAATCCATCCCCTTCTTACTTGAAGCTGCAGCGTTGTTGGCCGCGTGCACTCACCCCAGTCACTTACTTGAGTAAGCTCCTGGGGATTCCCGCACTTGCCGCCTAGCTGCAACTCCAATTAATTTGGGTATGCGATGTGTTTAGCAAAGGCGCAATAGTTTGCGCCTTTGGCGATTAACGCTGAGCTTCGCCACCCAGAGCTTCGATGGTGTTCTTGATCAACGCCGCCAGTTCACTGGTCATCAGGATAAAGTCGGCGTCAAAACGCTGGGCAAAGTCGTCACGATCGATATCGTCGTTCTGCTCGCGCAGCGTATCGGCGAACTTCAAACGCTTCAGTGAACCGTCGTCTGCCAGCACCAGCTGAATGCGCTCCTGCCAGTCCACCGCCAGCTTGGTCACCAGCTTGCCGGCTTCGATATGCACCGCAATCTCATCGCTGATCAGGTTCTGTTTCTTGCAACGGATCACGCCGCCGTCTTCCAGAATCGCCTTCAGCTCCGCTTCGTCCTGAATGATAAAGCCGGCCGGCAGTTCACCGGAACGTACCCATTCGGTCAGCGTCAGTTCGATCGGGCTTTCCATGGTCAAGGGCACTACCGGCAGTGAACCCAGGCTTTTGCGCAGCAGCGCCAGAGTGTCTTCCGCGCGTTTGGCGCTGGCGGCATCAACCATAATCAGGTCGTTAACCGTGTCGATCCACATAAAAGTCTGGTTAAAGCGGCTGAAGGCGCGCGGCAACAGGCTATGCAGCACTTCGTCTTTCAGCGCGTCTTTCTCGGTTTTCTTCAGCTTGCGGTGCTGTTCACCTTCCAGGCGTTCAATCTTGGCCTGCAACTCTTGTTTGATGACCGGCGACGGCAGGATTTTTTCTTCCTTGCGCGCGCAGATAACGATCTGGCCGTTAACCGCGTGTGTCAGTGACTCGCTGTGGGAACCCATTGGAGAAACCCAGCCGGTTTTCGCCATGTCCTGGCTGCCGCACGGGGTGAAAGCAAAAGCGCTGAGTTGTTTTTCCATTTCATCCGCGTTTAACGCCACTTCGCGGCTCAAACGGTAAACCATCAAATTCTTAAACCACAGCATAATGTTATCCCTGGCTGGGCGTGCATCTGGCACGCTTATTCATCAAAAGCAGGGCGGCATAATAACGAATCAGGGGCGAAAAATCGCCTCATTCCCTCCGAATTGCGTCAGCGGCCGCGTTTGAGCGGCGTGCCCGTTGCAGTGCCAACGCCAGTTGCCGCTGGCTGAAAGGCTTGCGCAGCAGTTCCACATTGGGCAGCGTGTCTTCGTGGTGGCGACGTATATCCTGGCCGCTGATCAGCAGCGCGGTAAGGCGCGGATTAATCTCTCGGGCCAGCCCAATCACCTGCACGCCGTCCAGTTCGCCCGGCAGCATCAGGTCACTTATCAGAACCCCAATATCCGGCGTCTGACGCAGTAGCGCCAATGCCTCACTGCTGTCCGCGCAGTCCAGCGTCAGGTAGCCGAGCTGATGCAGGTGTTCGCACAGCGTATGACGCACGTCATTTTCATCTTCCAGCACCAACACCAGGCTGTCGGTGCCGTCGCTTTCTTCGAGTGGTTGGGGCACCGCTTGCGCGACTGCCGGTGCCGGGGCGCGCGGCAGTTGCAGACGCACCAGAGTGCCTTCGCCCGGTGCGGTTTCAATCTGCACCCGGCCGCCTGACTGGCGAACAAAGCCGTAAACCATCGACAGCCCCAGACCGCTGCCGCTGCCCACCGCCTTGGTGGTAAAGAATGGCTCGAACACCTGCGTTTTTACTTCCTCCGACATGCCGCAGCCGGTGTCGATCACCTCCAGCGTCACCATGTCCTGTTTCTTGCCACCGCTGCGTACCACACGTTGGTTGTAGATGCGGATCTTAACCACGCCGCTACGGCCTTCCATGGCATCCCGGGCGTTGACCACCAGATTGATCAGCGCGTTCTCCAACTGATTGGCATCGACCCACGCCGGCCAGCCGGACCGCTGAGACTCAATGCTTAGCGACAACGTCGTGGGCAGTGAATGGCGCAGCAACTCCTGCAGGTTTTCTACCAGCGTCTGTAGCTGGATGGCCTGCGGATGCAACGCCTGTTTACGCGAAAATGCCAGCAGCCGCTGGGTAAGCTGCGCGCCGCGTTCGGCGGCCTTCAGCGCCCGGGCAATGCGCTGTTCGGTTTGGGCGTCCTGGGTTTGTTGGGTGGTCAGTTCCAGGCTGCCGATAATCACCGCCAGCAGGTTGTTAAAATCATGCGCCAGGCCGCCGGTGAGTTGACCGACCGCCTTCATTTTCTGGCTGTGCAGCAGCGCTTCTTCCAGTGCTTTACGCTCGGTGCGCTCCAGCACCACGTTAACTACGCCGCGATTGGGCACCGGGCTGAAGCGCAGTTCGACGGTGCGACCATCGCTCAGGCGCAGTTCCTGCGGCTGCGGCAGTTCACTGGACAGGTTGGCCAGCACTGCCTCCCAACGCTGACCCGCCGGGGGCGTCACGTGTTGCAGTAATTCGCGGTAGTGCTGGCCACGGTGCAACTGGTGTTCGTTTAGCCCCAGCAGCAGCGGATATTGCGGGTTCCACACCACCAGTTGGCCGTCGTTATCAAACAGTGCAAAGCCGTCGCGCATTGCCAGAAAGGTGGTTTCCAACTGGGTGCTTTTTTCTTTCAACAGGCGTGAGGTCTGTTCCAGTGAGGCGGTGTTGCGCGCAAAGACGTTGAATGCCCGCGCCAACTCGCCCAGTTCGTCACGGCGTTGCAGTGCCGGTACGCTGACCTCACGCTCACCCCGTGCCAATCGCGTCATGGCACCGGCGATTGCCGTCAGGTTCGATCCGAGATTGCGGTAGATATACCACCCGGCAAAACCGGTAATCACCAGTGCCAGCAGGGCGAACAGGCCGATAAACCAACTGATGGAGCTGAGCTCACGATGGGTTTGATGGGTGCGCAGCTCCGATTCGTCCGCCACCTTCTGCACGTAAAGATTGATGTCGTCGTTGAGCATCGCCACCAAGGCTTTGATATGGTAGGTGTAATAGGCCAGCGCCAGATCGCTTTGCTCCAGTTCCAGCGTTTCGGGCAGCAGGCGTTGCTCGCTGTCGCGAAACTGGCGCATTTTCTCGTCGACCAGGGCATCCGGGCTGTGCTGCGGCCAGTAGGCCATCACGCTGTCGAGTTGCTGGGCGGCGGCCTTGGGCGTCGGGGTTTGAATGGCGATCGCCAGCAGTCGGTCGATCTGGCTTAGCAGCGGCAGCGATGGCTGGCCCAGATTGTTACGCTGATTGAGGTTGGCGATATGCCGCAGCGTGCTCTGCGCCTGATACAGCCCACTGAGCAGGATATTGCGTTGCAGATGCCGCGCGTGGCCGAGATCCAGCATGCGGGTCACGCTGGTTTCCAACGCGTTGCTGCGGCTGATGATGCGTTGAACCAGCTCCGGCTCGCTATGTGCCAGCGGAGCAGCCGCCAGTCGGCCCAGAGAGGCCTGCAGCGCCAGCTGGGTTTGCTTGAGCCGGGCTGACTCGCTCTGATACTCCAGCGCGCCCACCACCTGCGAGAGTCGAATGGCGGCGGTCGCCACATTCGAGGTATCCCGACTCAGCGCCATGCTGCCGTTCATCTCATTTAGCGTTTGCGCCTGAACCTGTTCCTGCAGCTTGCCCGCATGGTTAAAACCGACGATCGCCACACCGCTGACCATCAGCGTCACCGCCACCACCAACAGGTTGAACATCAGCAGGCGCCCACGTGCACCGGCAAGGAAAGGCAGTCTGCGCATTGGATCCCCCGTAACTGATTGTCCGCATTATAAATCCCCGTCCCATTAACAATATGACAAAGATGAACGGCCGCTGACATTTTGCATTTATTTATGCGTGGTTTACTGCACTTAATCCGAACCGCAACCCGAGGTATGACGATGAGCGCGACCCCGATTCTGGAAATGCACAACATCGCCAAGAGTTTTGGTCAGTTTTACGCGCTGAAGGGCGTCAACCTGACGGTTTATAGCGGTGAGATCCACGCGCTGATGGGTGAAAACGGCGCGGGTAAAAGCACCTTAATGAAAATATTGGCCGGCGCTTATATCGCCAGCAGCGGGGAAATTTTTATCGATGGGCAGCCGTTTGCCATTAAAGGGCCAAAAGATGCCCTGGCGGCGGGCATCACGCTGATTTACCAGGAAATGAATCTGGCACCGAATCTGACGGTGGCGGAGAACATTTTTCTGGGCAGCGAGATCCAGCGCGGCGGCCTGGTGAAGCGTCAGCAGATGTTGCTGGAGGCACAGAAGGTGATCGATCGTTTGGGCGCGCAGTTCAGCGCCGGCGATCGGGTGATGAAATTAACCATTGCCGAGCAGCAACAGGTGGAAATCGCCCGCGCGTTGCACCGCAACAGCCGCATCCTGGTGATGGACGAACCGACGGCGGCGCTTTCTTCGCGTGAGACGCATCGGCTGTTTGAATTGATTAAACGTCTGCGCGATGAGGGGATGGCGATCATTTACATCAGCCACCGCATGGCGGAAGTCTACGAACTATCGGATCGCGTTAGCGTGCTGCGCGACGGCCAGTACGTCGGCAGCCTGATGCGCGACAAACTGTCTGCCAGCGAGTTGGTGCGCATGATGGTGGGCCGCCCACTGAGCGATTTATTCAACAAGGAACAGGGCATTGCGGTGGGCGAACCGCGCCTGACGCTGCATGGCCTGACCGACGGCAAGAAAGTAAAACCGGTCAGCCTGCAGGTGCGTGCCGGTGAAATTGTCGGCCTTGCCGGGCTGGTGGGGGCTGGCCGTTCCGAGCTGGCGCAGCTGATTTTCGGCGTGCGCAAGTCCAGCGGCGGTACGGTGGAAATTGACGGTAAGCCAGTCAATATCCATTCACCGCGTGACGCCATTGCGCTGGGCATTGGTTTTCTCACCGAAAACCGCAAAGAACAGGGCCTGTTTCTCGATCTGGCGGCGCATGAAAATATCGTTATGGCGACGCTGGAACGCGACGGCCGTTATGGCCTGCTGAATCGGCGCAAGGCGCAGCGTATTTCCAGCGACGCCATAGGCCTGCTGAATATCCGCGTGCCACATGCTCAGGTACGGGCCGGTGGGCTGTCCGGCGGCAACCAACAGAAGCTGCTGATTTCACGTTGGGTGGCGATCGGCCCACGCATTCTGATCCTCGATGAGCCGACACGTGGCGTTGACGTCGGCGCCAAAAGCGAAATTTATCGCATTATGAGTCAGATGGCGCAGCAGGGAGTGGCGATCCTGATGATCTCCAGTGAACTGCCCGAGGTGGTTGGCATGAGTGACCGGGTTTATGTGATGCACGAAGGCAGTATTGCCGGGGAATTGAGCGGCGCAGAGATCAGCCAGGAGAGCATCATGACGCTGGCCACCGGCGTCGAACCCGTCCTGGAGGCGGCCAGCCATGAATAATTCTATCCCTACGCTCAAGGAGCCTGTCATGACTTCGAACCCGCTGCCACCCGCTGCAAAAAATCCCACGCTGAAACGGGCATTATTGGGCGATATGATGCAAACCGTCGGCATCTTGCCGATATTGATCCTGATCGTCGCCGTTTTCGGCTTTGTTGCACCGAATTTCTTTACCGATGCCAACCTGCTGAATATTGCCCGGCAGGCGTCGATTAATATTGTGCTGGCGGCGGGTATGACCTTCATCATCCTGACTGGCGGTATCGATCTTTCTGTCGGCTCGATGCTGGGCACCACGGCGGTGGTGGCGATGGCGGTTTCACTGATGCCGGGCCTGTCCGGGCTGTCGATCCCGCTGGCGCTGCTGGCCGGTTTGGGCATGGGGCTGTTTAACGGTTTTCTGGTGGCCTACGCCGGTTTGCCACCCTTTATTGTCACGCTGGGGACCTATACCGCACTGCGCGGCGCGGCTTATCTGCTGGCCGACGGCACTACCATCATCAATTCCGATATCAGTTTCGAATGGATCGGTAACTCGTATCTGGGGCCGATCCCCTGGCTGGTGATTATCGCCTTTGCGGTGATCGCGCTGTGCTGGTTCATTCTGCGCCGCACTACGCTGGGGGTTCATATCTATGCCGTGGGCGGCAACATGCAGGCGGCACGCCTGACCGGGATCAAGGTTGGCGCGGTGCTGCTGTTCGTCTATGGCATGAGCGGTTTGCTGTCAGGGCTGGGGGGAATAATGAGTGCCTCACGGCTGTACAGCGCCAACGGCAACCTTGGCATGGGCTATGAGCTGGATGCGATTGCTGCGGTGATCCTCGGCGGCACCAGCTTTGTCGGCGGCATTGGCACCATTACCGGCACGCTGGTCGGGGCGCTGATTATCGCCACCCTGAACAACGGCATGACGCTGATGGGCGTCTCTTATTTCTGGCAGTTGGTGATCAAAGGGGCGGTGATCATCATAGCTGTGCTAATCGACAAGTACCGCACCCGCAATTACCAGCACTAGCTTACCCGTCGTCTTTCAAGCCGCAGCGTTGTTACCTGCACTAGCCCACCCCAGTTACTTAACTTTAGTAAGCGCCTGGGGATGAACTAGCTGGGCGCCTAGCTGCAACTTGAAATTCATAGGGTAAGGTTGAGTGATAAAGAAAGGTTGGCGCCCACCGGGGCAGGTTTTTCGTAGATCGGAAAATAATGAGGAAAACACTATGCGTTTCAAGCCATTGATTACCGCTTTGCTGGTTACTGCCGCGCTCGGCAGTGCCTCGTTGGTGCAGGCAAAAGAGTTGAAATCGATTGGGGTGACGGTGGGCGATTTGGCCAACCCGTTCTTTGTCCAGATCACCAAGGGCGCAGAAATGAAAGCGCGCGAGTTGGCCGGCGATAAGGTCAATGTAACGCTGGTATCGAGTGGTTACGATCTCGGCCAACAGGTGGCGCAGATCGACAACTTTATCGCTGCCAAGGTCGATATGATCATCCTGAACGCCGCAGATTCCAAGGGGATCGGCCCGGCGGTAAAACGCGCCAAGGATGCCGGTATCGTGGTAGTGGCGGTTGACGTGGCGGCCGAAGGCGCCGATGCCACTATCACCTCGGATAACACCCAGGCCGGTGCCATGGCCTGTAAATACATCAGCGACCGCCTGAAAGAGAAAGGCAACGTGGTGATCATCAACGGGCCACCGGTGTCTGCGGTACAAAACCGGGTCGAAGGCTGCATGACCGAACTGAAGAAACACCCGGAGATCAAGCTGCTGTCCTATAACCAAAACGCCAAGGGCAGTCGTGAAGGTGGGCTGGAGATCATGACCGCGCTGTTGGCGGCCAATCCGAAGATCGACGGCGTATTTGCAATTAACGATCCTACGGCGATCGGTGCCGATCTGGCCGCCAAACAGGCGCAGCGCAGCGAGTTCTTTATCGTTGGCGTGGATGGGTCGCCGGACGGGGAAGAGGCGCTCAAGCGTGGCGGAAAATCGCTGTTTGTCGCGACGCCGGCACAGGATCCTCAGGTGATGGCGGCCAAGGCGGTCGAGATCGGTTACGACATTCTGCAGGGTAAACCTGCGCCAACCGCTCCGGTGCTGATCCCGGTAACCATGATCGATAAAAACAATATCGGCAGCTACAAAGGCTGGACGGTGAAATAACCTGTTAGTGGCGGGGCCTGTCAGACCGGCCCCCTCATTCCTCTAACGCTTCCGGAGGCACCATGAACCGTTCCGCCGTGAATCAAATTCTGCAGCAAACCCAACACTTTTTTGCCCGTTTCGACGTCCAACTGCCGCCCTTCGCCCATTTTAGCCCCTCGGCCTGGCAGCAGCTCGATCGCCAGCCCTGGCAGGAGGTGTTTGACCTGAAACTGGGTTGGGACGTCACGGCATTCGGCGATGATGACTTCGCCCGCAAGGGGCTAACGCTGTTTACCCTGCGCAACGGTTCACCCGGCGGTAAACCCTATGCCAAAAGCTATGCGGAGAAAATCATGCATTGCCGCGAAGCTCAGGTGACGCCGATGCATTTCCACTGGCGCAAGCGGGAAGACATTATCAACCGTGGCGGCGGCAACCTGATTGTTGAACTACACAACGCAGACCCTCGGGAAGGGCTGGCCGAAACCGCCGTGACCGTAACGCTGGATGGCTGCCGACAGACCCACGCCGCCGGTTCGCGTCTGCGCCTGGCGCCGGGAGAAAGCATCTGCCTCACGCCGGGTATCTATCACAGTTTCTGGGGCGAAGAGGGCTTCGGAGACGTTTTGGTAGGGGAAGTCTCGACGGTGAATGATGACGACAACGACAACCGTTTCCTGCAGCCGCTCAGCCGCTATAGCCAGATTGAAGAGGACCAGCCGCCGCAGTGGTTGCTGTGTCATGAATACTTGCGCTTTATCGCTTAAGGAGAACCAGCATGGCATTGATTTCATTGGCACAGGGGTTGGCGCAGGCTCGTCAGCACGGCTATGCGCTGGGCGCGTTCAACGTGCTCGACAGCCACTTCCTGCGTGCCTTGTTCGCTGCTGCGCAGGCGGCGCGATCGCCGTTTATTATCAATATTGCCGAAGTGCACTTTAAATACGTCTCGCTGGATTCCCTGGTGGCGGCGATTAAAAGCGAAGTGGCGCAGCACGATATCCCGGTGGTGTTGAATCTGGATCATGGCCTGCATTTCGAGGCGGTGGTGCAGGCGCTGCGGCTGGGATTCAGCTCGGTGATGTTCGACGGTTCCGGCCTGAGCTACGAAGAGAACGTGCGTCAGACGCAGGAAGTGGTACGCATGTGCCACGCGGTCGGCGTATCGGTTGAGGCTGAGCTGGGTGCGGTCGGCGGTGACGAAGGCGGCGCGCTGTACGGCGAGGCCGACAGCAATAAATTTACCGACCCGCAGCGGGCGCGCGAATTTGTCGAATTGACCGGCATTGATGCGCTGGCGGTGGCGATTGGCAATGCGCACGGCAAATATAAAGGCGAGCCGAAGCTCGATTTTGAGCGGCTGGCGGCGATCCAGCAGCAGGCGGGGATCCCGCTGGTGCTGCACGGCGGTTCCGGCATTAGCGATGCCGATTTCAAACGCGCGATCGGCCTGGGCATTCACAAAATCAATTTCTATACCGGCATGTCGCAGGCGGCGCTGGGGGCGGTGGAGCAGCGAATAACGCAGCGCCACGCGATTTACGATGAATTTGCCGAAGTGCTGCTGGCGGTGGAGCAGTCGATCAGTGAAGTGGTGCAGCAGCAAATGCATATTTTCGGCAGCGCCGGGCGGTTGTGATGACCCGGCGTGGCATTGTTTCGGCCGGTAACATGCTGGTGGATCATGTGCATCAAATTGCGCACTGGCCGCAGCCGGGCTGGCTGGTAGAGATTGAACATAGCCAGCGCGCTACCGGCGGCGCACCGCTCAATGTGCTGCTGACGCTGGCACGCATGGAGACCGGGTTACCGCTGGCGGCTCTCGGGTTGATTGGCTGCGACGCCGACGGTGACTATATCCTGCAGATGCTGGCGCAGTACCGGGTCGACAGTGGCCTGGTCAGGCGTAGCGAAACGGTGATGACCGCCATGTCGCAGGTGATGACCGAGCCGGGCGGCCAACGGACGTTCTTTCACGCGCCGGGGGCCAACCGGCAGTTGGATCTGACCGATTTTAACGAACTGCACACTGAGCATAAAATTTTCCATCTGGGTTATCTGCTGCTGCTCGACAGCCTGGATCGCCCGGACGAAGAGTTTGGCACCCGTAGCGCCCGGTTGCTGGCGCAAATGCAGCAGCGTGGTTATCAGACTTCATTGGATTTGGTGTCGCGCCAGGGCGATCCGCGCTATCGGCCGCTGGTGCTGCCGGCGCTGCGCTGGCTGGATTATCTGGTGATCAACGAGCTGGAGGCCGGTGAGTTTACTGGGCTGGCACTGCGTGCGGCCAATGGCGCGGTGCAGCCACCGTTGATGGCCCAGGCCGCAGAACAGCTATTGCTGGCCGGTGTGCGGCGGCGAGTGGTGATCCACTGCCCGGAAGGGGCATACGGACTGGAGCAAGGCGGGGAAGGGCGCTGGCAGCCGTCGTGGTGCGTCAGTGAAACCGAAATTGTCGGCAGCGTCGGTGCCGGGGATGCCTTCTGTGCCGGGGTGCTGTACGCCAGCCATGAAAGCTGGCCTTTGGCAGAGACGCTGCAATTGGCGCATGCCTGTGCGCGGTTCAATTTACTGTGCGCCAACGCGATCGATGGCGCACGCCCCTTGTCGGAACTGCAGGATTATATCAGGCGGCAGCCACCGGTTGGCTGACGTCGGCGGCGAAAACATAGCCCAGCCCGCGAATGGTGCGGATCAACTCGGGCTGATGGGGGTTGATCTCGATCTTGCGTCGCAGCCGCATGATCAACACGTCGATAGTGCGATCGAACACCTCCAGCGTTTCGCTGTGGGTCAGCTCAAGCAGGCGATCGCGGGTCAGTACTTTGCGCGCATGCTGTACCAGCGCCAGCAGCAGGCCGTATTCGCCCTGGGTCAGATCGACCGGTTGTCGCTGTGGGTTGTGCAAGGTGCAGCGGACGGTATCCAGGCACCAGCCGTTGAACTGCCAGCCTTCGGGTTTGTGCTGTCCGGCGGTGGCCGGTTCCAGCGCCAGTGCACCGGTACGGCGTAGCACCGCCTTGGCGCGGGCGACCACCACGCGTGGATTAAAGGGTTTGGCAATGTAGTCGTCGGCTCCCATTTCCAGACCGACCACTACGTCGGATTCGGAGCCCAGGCCGGTCAGCATCACCACCGGCAGATCCGGGCGCAGACGGTGGATCTGCTGCAACACCAGCAGGCCATTGGTGTCCGGCAGGATCAGGTCAAGCAGCACCAGAGCAATATCCGGTTGCTGGTTGAGTAACGTTAACGCCTCGCTGCCCCGGTGGCAGGCATGCACGGTAAACACGTGCTCATTGAGGACGTCGCAGAGCAGGTCACAAATGGCAGGGTCGTCGTCGACGATCAATACGGCAGGTTTCATCGCTGCTCTCCGGATTTTAGGATGCGGAAAATGTTATCAACAAGTTAACTGCAGTGTACCCGATGACTAATTAATAAGCGGTAGCCGGTGTGAGTCTGATGCGGAAATTGCCATCACCGTCACACTCGGCGCTGATTGAGTGATCCCGGCAACTGAATATATTAGGCTGTGGCAACGTTGTTGTGCATTGAGGAGAAAAATCGTGCGCATTGGTATCGACCTGGGTGGCACCAAAATTGAAGTGATCGCGTTGGCCAACGATGGGCAGGAACTGTTCCGCCATCGCATCGCTACGCCGCGTCATGACTATCAGCAAACGCTGGATGCGATTACCGGTCTGGTGAAATTGGCAGAAGAAAATACCGGCCAGCAAGGCTCGGTCGGCGTCGGCATTCCCGGCACGCTGTCGCCCTATACCGGGCTGGTCAAAAACGCCAACTCGGTGTGGCTCAACGGCCAACCGATGGATAAAGACCTGTCAGCGATGCTGGCGCGCGAAGTGCGTATTGCCAACGATGCCAACTGCCTGGCAGTGTCAGAAGCCACCGATGGCGCTGCGGCTGGCAAGCAAACCGTGTTTGCGGTGATTATTGGCACCGGTTGTGGCGCCGGGGTGGCGATCAACGGCCAGGCGCACTCAGGCGGCAACGGCATCTCTGGCGAGTGGGGGCATAACCCGCTGCCGTGGCTGGATGATGACGAGCTGCGTTTTCGGGCAGAGGTTCCCTGTTACTGCGGTAAGCAGGGGTGCATTGAAACCTTTATCTCCGGTACCGGCTTTGCCACCGACTATGCTCGCCTGAGCGGTAATCCGCTAAAAGGTCATGAAATCATGACGTTGGTAGCACAAGGTGATGCCCTGGCAGAGCAGGTCATCAGTCGTTACGAGCTGAGGCTGGCAAAATCGCTGGCGCACGTGATCAATATTTTTGATCCGGACGTCGTAGTGCTGGGCGGGGGGATGAGCAACGTCGATCGTCTGTATCAGCACGTACCGCAGTTGGTGAAATCCTGGGTATTCGGCGGCGAATGCGAAACCCCGATCCGCAAGGCGGTCCATGGTGACTCCAGCGGCGTGCGCGGCGCGGCCTGGCTGTGGCCGCAGCTGTAACTGTTACAAAAAAGCGCGGGCCTGCTCGCGCTTTAATCAATTCCCTGTACAAAATCTGGACTCCCCTCTATGCTTTAGCTAACTTAGCTAAGGAGATCGCGTATGCCTATTCAGGCCAATATGCACGAAGCAAAATCCAACCTGAGCCAACTGGCGGATAAAGCCGCACAGGGAGAGACCGTGATTATAGCGAAAGCAGGGAAGCCGTATGTTCAGCTTATGGCCATCAAGGGGCAAACCCGCAAGCCGGGTGCTGCCAGGGGAAAATTCACCGTACCGGACAACTTTAATGATGGCGATGCAGACATCACTGCGCTGTTTGAGGGCGACGAGTGAAACGTTTGCTGCTGGATACTCATGCGTTGTTGTGGTGGCTGATAGATGACTCCAGCCTGGGGATTAACGCCAGAAGGCAGATCGCCGATCCCGGCAATGTGGTGTATGTCAGCGCGGCCAGCATTTGGGAGATTTCGATTAAGCGGGCACTGGGCAAGCTGACACTGCCGGAGGACATCTTTGAGGTGATTGAGGCCGAAGATTTTCTGCCTTTACCGATGGTGGCCTTCCACGGTCAGCAGGCGGGCCAGTTGCCGCCGCATCATCAGGATCCTTTTGATCGCATGTTGATCGCCCAGGCGCAGGCCGAAGGGCTGACGTTGATTTCCGCCGATGCCGCTTTCCCGCAGTATGGCATCCGGGTATTTGACGCCCGGCGCTAAAGTGGGTTACCTCTCGGGTTCGCTACGCACCGGCTCTTTTTCGCCGGTGCTGCACCCCTGTTTCTCTGTCAGTACCTGGTTATTCCAGCCGGAACTGCGGCTCCAGCCGGCTGATACCGAGCCCGTTGACCTTTTTCACCTTGATTTGTACCGGAATGCGTTCTTTCATCGCTTCCACGTGGCTGATCACACCAATGGTTTTCCCGGAGGCGTTCAGGCTGTCGAGCGCATCCAGCGCGGTATCCAAAGTTTCCGCGTCCAACGTGCCAAAGCCTTCGTCGAGGAACAGCGAGTCGATACTGGTCTTGTGGCTGACCAGATCGGACAGCGCCAGTGCCAGCGCCAGGCTCACCAGGAAGCTTTCACCGCCGGACAGGGTGCGGGTATCGCGCAGCGCGTCCGCCTGCCAGGTATCTACCACCTGTAGCTCCAGCGCATCGCTGGTTTTACGTTGCAACAAATAGCGCCCGTGCAGCCGTCCCAGTTGGTTGTTTGCCAGATACACCAGGTGATCGAGCGTCAGCCCTTGGGCAAACTTACGGAATTTATCCCCTTCTTTGGAGCCGATAAGCTGATTGAGATAGCTCCAGTCGTCGTACTGGCTCTGGCTCTGGCTGATTTGCTCAAACAGCGACTGCTGATTGATGCGGCGGGCAGCATCGCTTTCCAACTGATTGCGTACTTCGCCCTGACGTAGCTGCAAGGTTTTTAATTGCTGTGCCAGCGCTGCCAGACTCTGGCTCAGGATCTGGGGATCGGTCTGGTTCTCATCCAGCTCTTCAGGGCGCTGTTGCAGATGCTGCTTCAGGCTGTCTGTGGCCTGGGCCAACAGGGCGCTGGCCTCCACCTGACGTTGTTGCAACTGCTCCTTGCGTTGCTGCAATTGTCGGCGCTGGTCGTCATCCAATAATGCGGCACTGAAGGCGGTTTCATCGCTGAATTCACTGGCGGCCAGCGCCTGCAGCCACTGTTGTTCCGCCTGCTGCAACCGCTCGGTCTGTTGCAGCAGTTGCTGCTGCAGCCCGGCAAGCTGGCCGCTTAGCCGATCGCGCTGCTCCTGGGCTTTCTGCCATTGCTCGGCCGCTTGCTGGCTGGCCTGCTCACAGGCCGTCTGCCGGGCGCGCAACTGTTCGCGCACCTGAGTAATTTGCTGCTCACCAAACAGGGCCAGCCGCTGCGCCCGTTGCTCGCCCAGGGCTTGTTCACCTTCCTGCCACTGTTGCTGCAGGCGCTGCTGTTGCAACTGGGCCTCTGCGTGGCTTTTCTCCAGCAGGATGTAACGCTCGTCCAGCCGCGCTTTCTCTTGTTGCGCCTGCTGCTGTTGTGTTTGCAGTGCGGCTAATTGGTCTTTGGCCAGCTGCACGGCGTGCGAGGCCTGTTCGTGTTGCAGCAGGGCGGCCTGACCCTGACGTTCTTCGCTGTCGCAGGCGTTCAGCCACTGGCTCAGGCGGTCGGCGTCTTGCAGGGTAAAGTCAAATGCCAGCGGCTTGGTTAAGCGTTGCCAGTTTTGCTGGTGCTCAACTACTTGCTGCTCATCTTGCGCGACAGCTTTTTGTTGTCGCTGCAACTGCTGTTGCAGGTTGTCGAAACGTGCCCGTAGCTCGATGCCTTGCTTATGGAATGTTTCGGTCTGGATTTTCATATTTTCCAGACGTAATGCTGTTTCTGACAGTTTTATCGCCTGATATTGTTCCACTGCTGGGTGTTCGCATGAACCGCATAATGGGCAGGGTTCGTTAGCTTGCAGGTGGGCGCGTTCAGCTTCCAGACTGACTATACGTTGTTCCAGCTCGTGTGCTTTTTCAACGTCGGTTTGATGGGCTTTTTGTTGTTTATATTGTTGGCGAGCCAGTTCCAATTGTGGCGCTAACTGAGTTAGCTCGTTTTGGCCGACGTTTAACTCTTTACGCTGCTGCTCCAGACGTTCACTGACCTGGCTAAACAGGGAAGATAGGGTAAATAACTGCTGGCGAACCGGGCGCAGCTCGGCCAGTTCGGTCTGACGCTGGCGCAGTGCCGCCAGGGGCGACTGGGCTTCCAGCGTATTTTGTTGTTGCAGCTGCGCCGTTAACGCGGCGGTGAGGCCGTTAAGTTTTTCCTGATGCTGCCCGGCCTGTGCGGTCAACTGGCTTCGCTGAACCTCGAGTTGTTCCAGCGCTGTTTTTTGCTGGGCATACTGCTGTGCGGCGCTATCGCACGCCTGTTGCAGTTCGGCCTGGGTTTTCTGTAACTGGGCAATCTGGTTATCGAGCGGGACGACTTGCTCGTCGATCAACCGCTGTTGTGCCTGCTGCTGTTCAACATGTGCCTGCAGTTGCGCACGGGCTTGCTCCATTGCCTGCTGCAACGGCGCCATCAGGGCTAGCTGTTGCTCCTGCTGCTGCGTTAATTGGCTTATCTGTTGTTGCAGCACCTGTTGATCGCTGCGGCAGCGGCTACGTTCGTTAAGCAACGGCCGCAGTTTTTCTGCCGGCTCGCTGCGTGCCAACTGCTGCAGTTGCGGTTCGGCCGCCGCCTGTTCCTGCTGCGCCGCGTTCAGTTGGCGTTGGTATTCCTGTTGTTTTTGTTGAGTTTGTTGCCACTGTTGCAACCAGTTCAGCGCCTGCTGCTGCTGGCGGGCCTGTTCGCCAAGGGTATTTTCCTGCGTCCCCAGCTCAACCAACTGGCTCTCCAGCTGCTGACGCTGTTCGTCATTGAGCAGTTCAATGCCGCTGGCGCGTTGATGCAGCGCATCCAAATCGGCCTTGGCCTGCTTATGCTGTTCGAAAACCCGCTCGGAAAGCTGGCCGTAGATCTCGGTGCCGGTCAGCTCTTCCAGCAGTTCGGCGCGGTCATTGGCATCGGCATTGAGGAAGGCGGCGAACTGCCCCTGGGATAACATCATAGATTTGGTGAAGCGGCCGAAGTCCAATCCGGTGATCGCGGCGGTCATATCCAGCTTGTCGCGCACCTTGTCCGCCAGAATTTTTCCATCGTCACGCAGCGCCAGCTCCACTTTCGGTGCCTGCAGGTTGCCGTCCGGGGCATTTTTGGCACGGCGCTGGCTCCAGAAGGCGCGGTAGCCGACCCCTTTAACTTCAAATTCGACCTCAGCCAGCGATTCGGCGGTGTGGCGTGTCATCAACTCGTTCTGGCTCGGCGTGACGTTAAGGCGCGGCGTCTGGTGGTACAGCGCCAGGCAGATAGCGTCCAGCAGGGTAGTTTTTCCCGCGCCGGTAGGGCCGGTGATGGCGAATAACCCATTGCTGGCAAAGGGCTCGGCGGTGAAGTCGATTTTCCATTCGCCCTGCAGGGAATTGAGGTTTTTTAATCTCAGGCTGAGGATTTTCATTGGCTCGGCTCCTGGTCGTTGTGCCGCACCGACTCAACCACCTGCTGGAACATTTGGCTCATTCGTTGCCGACGTTGTTCGGCCATTTCAGGCTCCTGCGCCAGCCGCCGCTCGAACACCTCGTTGACGCTCAGTTCGTTGAGCGTTTCCTTGTCCTGCTGTTCAATGGCCTGACGCCGCTGTTCTTTGCTGCGGCGCAGCAGCACCACTTCTACCGGCAGTTGATCGGCCAGTAACTGGATGCGGCGCTGAATGTCGCTGAGGTAGTCCTGTGTTGCCACTTCAATGTCCAGCCACACCGGTAATTCCCCCTGATAATCGGCGAACTGCTGCAATTGTTGCTCGATTTGCGCCAAATCACCCTTGATAAGCTGCATCGGTTGAAAGCTGGGGATCTCCAGCGCGGTGACCTGTTGCAGAGCGCCCACGCTGAAATCCACCATAAACACGCTTTTGGCTTTACCCAACTCGTCAAAACTGAGTGGGATTGGCGAGCCGCTGTAGCGAATATGTTCGGATTTGGCGACGTTCTGCGCGCGGTGAATATGCCCCAGCGCGATGTAGTCGGCCAGCGGAAAGGCCTGCGCCGGGAAGGCGTCCAGCGTGCCGATGTAGATATCGCGTACCGAATCGGAGGTGGTGACGCCCACGGTGGTCAGATGGCCGGTGGCAACAATCGGCAAGGGTAAGCCCAGCTCATCACGGCGTGCACAGGCCGCCTGATACAGCTTTTGATAATGGTCGGCGATAGCCTCTTGCAGTGCCTGCTGTTTTTGCACCCCGGACTCACCGGCGCGGCTGGTGAGCAGATCGCGTGGGCGCAGGAAAGGGATGGCACAAAGTACCGCACCCGGCTGACCGTCGCGCTGATTCAACACCAGAATTTGTTGTTCGGTTTCGCTCTGCGCGTTGGCAATCACGGTGGTATTCAGGCAGGAAAGCAATTCGCGCGATTCATTCAAAGTGGCCACGGAGTCGTGGTTGCCGCCCAGCACCACCAACTGGCAGCCGGTGCGCTGCAGTTCCACCACGAAACGGTTATACAGCTCGCGGGCATAGCTTGGCGGCGAGCCGGTATCGAACAGGTCCCCGGCGACGATCAGCGCATCCACCTGCTGTTGCTCGATTTGCTCAATCAGCCAGCGCAGAAAAGCCTGATGTTCGGCGGCGCGGCTTTTGGTGAAAAAATACTGGCCAAGATGCCAGTCAGAGGTGTGGATCAGGCGCATGACACTCCCGGGGCGATAGGGTAATGGCGGGGATTATAAAGGGAATATGATGTTTCTGCGTGATTAGAAATAGTCGCTATGCTTACTGCCTGTAACAGACAGGTTTTTTCAAGGCTATTTATTTCATAAATCTGTCACAAAACTGACGCATAATGGCGCCCGCAATCAACTGTGATCGCTAACACATTGGCAGGATTGACGATGGCAAGACGCATACTGGTGGTGGAAGACGAAGCGCCGATCCGTGAGATGGTGTGCTTTGTGTTGGAACAGAATGGTTACCAACCGTTGGAAGCTGAGGATTATGACAGCGCAGTGACGCGCCTGTCTGAGCCGTTCCCTGATTTAGTGTTGCTCGACTGGATGTTACCCGGGGGTTCCGGCATTCAGTTTATTAAACATATGAAGCGTGAAGCGATGACCCGCGATATTCCGGTGATGATGCTGACCGCTCGCGGTGAAGAAGAAGACCGTGTCCGTGGCCTGGAAGTCGGGGCGGATGATTACATCACCAAACCCTTCTCGCCGAAGGAGCTGGTGGCGCGTATCAAGGCGGTAATGCGCCGCATTTCACCGATGGCGGTGGAAGAAGTGATTGAAATGCAAGGGCTGAGCCTGGATCCTTCTTCACACCGGGTGATGGCCAACGAGCAGGCGCTGGATATGGGGCCGACCGAGTTCAAATTGCTGCACTTCTTTATGACTCATCCAGAGCGTGTTTATAGCCGCGAACAGTTGCTTAATCACGTCTGGGGCACTAACGTTTATGTGGAAGACCGCACCGTTGACGTGCATATCCGTCGGCTCCGTAAGGCGTTAGAGACCAGTGGTCATGACAAAATGGTTCAAACCGTTCGGGGCACCGGCTACCGATTCTCAACGCGCTACTGATCGCGACGCGCTGGAGAATATGCCGTGCTAGAACGTCTATCCTGGAAGAGGCTGGCCCTGGAGCTGGCCCTTTTCTGCTTGCCTGCCTTACTGCTGGGGCTGATTTTCGGCTATCTGCCCTGGCTGCTGCTGGCCTCCGTGCTGGCGGCGCTGGTATGGAATTTCTACAACCAACTCAAACTTTCCCACTGGCTGTGGGTTGACCGCAGCATGACGCCGCCACCCGGGCGCTGGAGCTGGGAACCGCTGTTTTACGGCCTGTATCAGATGCAGCAGCGTAATCGCCGTCGGCGGCGTGAACTGGCGCTGTTGATCAAACGCTTCCGCAGCGGCGCGGAATCGCTGCCCGATGCGGTAGTGATGACCACCGTCGAGGGCAATATCTTCTGGTGTAACGGTTTGGCGCAGCATCTGCTGGGTTTCCGCTGGCCGGAAGACAATGGTCAGCACATCCTTAACCTGCTGCGTTATCCGGAGTTCAGCCATTATCTGCAACAGCAGGAGTTCACCCGGCCGTTGACGCTGCAGTTGAACAATGAGCACTATGTCGAATTCCGCGTGATGCCTTATTCCGAAGGGCAATTGCTGATGGTGGCGCGTGACGTCACCCAAATGCGCCAGCTGGAAGGCGCGCGACGCAACTTCTTCGCCAACGTCAGCCATGAACTACGTACTCCGCTCACGGTGTTGCAGGGTTATCTGGAGATGATGAGCGACGAAGAGCTGGATGGCTCGCTGCGCGGCAAAGCGCTGGGCACCATGCAAGAACAGACCCGGCGTATGGATGGGCTGGTCAAACAGCTGCTGACGCTTTCGCGGATTGAGGCGGCACCTAACGTCGATATGAACGAACGGGTGGATATCCCGCTGATGTTGAGGGTGTTGCAACGCGAAGCGCAGTCGCTGAGCGGCGGTAACCATGAGATTAGCTTCCGGGTGAACGAACAGCTCAAGGTGTTCGGCAACGACGACCAACTGCGCAGCGCGGTATCAAACCTGGTGTACAACGCCGTCAATCACACGCCAAAGGGCACCAATATTGAGGTGAGCTGGCAGCAGACGCCAAACGGTGCACAGTTCCAGGTCAGCGATAATGGACCGGGCATCGCCGCCGAGCATATTCCGCGCCTGACCGAACGCTTCTATCGCGTAGATAAAGCCCGTTCACGCCAGACCGGCGGCAGTGGGCTGGGGCTGGCGATCGTCAAGCATGCGCTCAGCCATCATGACGCGCGGCTGGAGATCCTCAGTGAGCAGGGCATTGGCACCCGATTCATCTTTACCTTGCCTAACCGGTTGATTGTTCCCGCAGCTTTGTCAGAGAATGCGGTGAAAAATTAACGCGCGAGAGGCTGGTATGATCCGAATGACCCGAGGGCTGTTGCTTTGCCTGGCGCTGCTGGCGAGCCGTGGCGCGTTGGCGCAGCCGGACGGCATGTTGTCCGGCAACCTGTCGAGCGTCGGCTCCGATACGCTGGCGAATCTGATGGCGCTATGGGCACAGGACTTCAGCCAGCATTATCCCAACGTTAATTTGCAGATCCAGGCCGCGGGCTCCTCAACTGCGCCGACCGCTTTGGCTGCGGGGGCCGCGCAACTGGGGCCGATGAGCCGACCGATGAAGGCGGCGGAAGTGTCGGCATTCGAACACCGCTATGGCTATGCGCCGCTGGCAGTGCCGGTCGCCGTCGATGCGCTGGTGGTGCTGGTCCATCAGGACAACCCGCTAGGCGGTCTTAATCTGCAGCAGCTTGACCGAATCTTCTCCGCTACCCTGCGCTGTGGTGAAAACCAGCCGGTGACGCGTTGGGGGGAATTGGGGCTGAAAGGCGATTGGCAGCAGCGTGCGCTGCAACGCTTTGGGCGTAATTCGGCATCCGGCACCTATGGCTATTTCAAACTGCGTGCGCTGTGTGGCGGTGACTTTATGCCACGGGTCAATGAGCTGCCAGGTTCTGCCTCGGTGGTGCAGGCGGTGGCCGGTTCGCTGAACAGTATCGGTTACGCCAGCATTGGTTTTCGCGCCAGCGGCGTGCGACTTTTGCCCCTGGCCGAGTCCGGCGAGAAGTATGTCGTCCCCAACGACGTCAACGTGCGCAACGGTAGCTATCCATTGTCGCGCTACCTGTATATTTACATTAACAAAGCGCCCAACCAGCCGTTGGAGCCGCTGACCGCCGCATTTCTCGATCGCGTGCTTTCCGACACCGGGCAAAACCTGGTCAACCATGACGGCTACCTGCCGCTGCCTTCTGCTACTTTGCAGAAAACCCGCCAGGCGCTGGGTCTGCAATAAATTACCCTCGGGGCGTTGATTCGCCCTCAACATGAATTTCTCTCACTACCGATGAAATTTCTTCTATTGCTGCCCGGCAGTCGCTATGACAGGATGCTTTCTATCTATTTAGACGTCCGGATGTCCATAATAACCTGGCGTAATAATTCAAACTGTCAATTACTGCGGTAAAGGCCCGATCTTTTACCTGCTACCGGGAGTCATAATATGTGCGATTGCAACCACGCTTTTCACGCTGACGTTGTCGGCAGTCTGTTGCGCCCCGCAGCGCTGAAAACCGCTCGTCAACAGTTTCAACAAGGCGAAATTGACGCTTCTGAGCTGCGGGCGGTTGAGGATGAGCAGATCCGTCTGGCCGTGGCCAAACAGCAAGAACTCGGCCTGGCAGTGGTGACTGACGGCGAATTCCGCCGGGCGTGGTGGCACTTTGATTTTCTGGAAGGGCTGGATGGCGTGGAAGGTTATGACGCGGAACAGGGGATCCAGTTCAACGGCGTGCAAACCCGGGCGCGCAGCATCAAGGTGGTCGGCAAACTGGGCTTTAACCCACAGCATCCGATGTTGGCAGATTTCCGCTTCCTGAAGGCGATCGCCGGCGATACGGTGCCGAAAATGACCATTCCAAGCCCGAGCGTGCTGCACTTTCGCGGTGGGCGCAAGGCCATCGACAGTCAGGTCTACCCGGATCTGGACGCCTATTTCAACGATCTGGCCCAAACCTATCGCGATGCGATCAAGGCATTTTATGATGCCGGTTGCCGCTACCTGCAGCTGGATGACACCGTCTGGGCCTACCTGTGTTCAGACGATCAACGCCGGCAGATCCGCGAGCGCGGAGAGGATCCGGATCGTCTGGCGCGTATTTACGCCGACGTGTTGAATGCGGCGATCGCCGACAAGCCGGACGATCTGACTATTGGGCTGCACGTTTGCCGCGGCAACTTCCGCTCCACCTGGATCTCCGAAGGTGGCTATGAGCCGGTGGCGGAAATTCTGTTTGGGCAGGTGAATATCGACGCTTTCTTCCTGGAGTATGACAATGAACGCTCCGGTGGGTTTGAGCCGCTGCGTTTTATTAAACCAGGTAAACAGCAGGTGGTACTGGGGCTGATTACTACTAAAAATGGCGAACTGGAGAACCCCGAACGGGTGAAACAGCGTCTTGAGGAGGCCGCGCAATTTGTCGACCACAGCCAACTTTGCCTCAGCACCCAGTGCGGTTTTGCCTCGACCGAGGAGGGCAACAGCCTGAGTGAATCACAGCAGTGGAATAAACTGCAAAGCGTGGTGAATATCGCCCGGCAGGTTTGGTAAGGGCGGGAAACTCGTTCAGACCGCGCGGAAACTGGCTGTTTATTGGCGTTTTCGCGCGGTGATTAGCCATCGGCTTCACGTTTCGTGAATGCGTTGCTCAAAAATGATACAAATCATGTATTGTATATTTATTGATAGCCACTATGATCGACTGGTGTGGAAAGATTATCTGGTCTATAACTCTGCTTTTTGTCATGCGTCTTGCCTTACAACGCTATAAACGTTTAACTTAGCCCTCGTTGTCGGACTAAACCTCCATTTATAACTCCTAAAACTCTGCCCATCATCATGAGTGGTCACTTTCGAATAAGGACAAAACGCCGGACGTTATGCGTTTTCTGCTCTTATTGGTCTCGCGATGAAATGGCAAGCCGGCAACCGGGTGGGGCATAACGCCACCACCTATCGGGCACTTTTTTTCATTTGAACAGGCAACACGACATCGTATGAGTCATCGTTTAACGTCAAAAGATATTATCGCATTGGGTTTTATGACCTTTGCCTTATTCGTCGGCGCCGGGAATATCATTTTCCCGCCGATGGTCGGTTTACAGTCCGGTGAACACGTCTGGACTGCAGCTATCGGCTTCCTGATCACTGCCGTCGGTCTACCGGTGATGACGGTGATCGCGCTGGCTCGTGTCGGTGGCGGCATTGACGCCCTGAGTACGCCAATTGGGCGTCGCGCCGGTCTGCTGCTGGCGACCGTCTGCTATCTGGCCGTCGGCCCGCTATTCGCCACCCCGCGTACCGCGACCGTCTCCTTTGAAGTGGGTATTGCCCCGCTGACCGGTGACGGTGCCATGCCGCTGTTTATTTACAGCCTGGTGTATTTCGCGCTGGTGATTGGTATCTCTCTGTATCCGGGCCGCCTGCTTGATACTGTCGGCCACGTACTGGCACCGCTTAAAATCGTTGCGCTGGGCGCGCTGGGTATTGCCGCGTTGGCCTGGCCTGCGGGCACGCCAATTCCGGCGACCGAGGTTTATCAGAACGTTCCATTCTCTACCGGCTTCGTTAACGGCTATCTGACCATGGATACGCTGGGCGCGCTGGTGTTCGGCATCGTCATCGTTAACGCCGCGCGTTCCCGTGGTGTGAAGGATGCCAAATTGCTGACGCGTTACACCATTCTGGCGGGCCTGATCGCCGGTGTCGGTCTGACGCTGGTTTACCTGAGCCTGTTCAAGCTGGGTTCCGGCAGCGGCGTATTGGTGCCTGATGCCACCAACGGCGCGGTGATCCTGCATGCTTACGTACAGAACACCTTCGGTGGGTTGGGCAGCTTCTTCCTGGCGGCGCTGATCTTTATCGCCTGTATGGTGACTGCGGTTGGCCTGACCTGCGCCTGCGCCGAGTTTTTTGCCCAATACCTGCCGTTCTCTTACAAGACGCTGGTGTTCATTTTGGGTCTGTTCTCGATGCTGGTTTCCAACCTGGGCCTGAGCCATCTGATCCAGATCTCTATCCCGGTACTGACCGCGATTTATCCGCCGTGTATCGTGCTGGTGGTGCTGAGTTTCACCCTGCGTTGGTGGAACAGCGCACCGCGTATCATCGCGCCGGTGATGTTAGTCAGCCTGTTGTTTGGTATCCTTGACGCGGTGAAAGCGTCTACCTTCCAGCATTTCCTGCCGGAGTGGACCAATCACCTGCCATTGGCGGATCAGGGACTGGCATGGTTGCCGCCGTCGCTGCTGATGCTGGTGCTGGTCGCAATTTATGACCGGGTTTGTACGCGCTCTGAAGTGACCGCGCACTCCTAATTCCCCGGCTAAATTTTGGGCCACGGACTTGTCCGTGGCTTTTTTACGTTTAAAAAACACGGGTTATCTTCATGCAACAACAGTCACCCGCCGCCCCTGCGGCCAATAAGCTGAAACGCGGCCTCAGTACGCGCCACATTCGCTTTATGGCGCTGGGTTCGGCTATCGGCACCGGTCTGTTCTACGGTTCGGCGGACGCCATTAAAATGGCCGGCCCGAGCGTTTTGCTGGCCTACCTGATTGGCGGTATTGTCGCCTTTATCATCATGCGCGCGCTGGGCGAGATGTCGGTCAACAACCCGCAGGCCAGTTCGTTTTCACGCTATGCGCAGGACTATCTTGGCCCGATGGCCGGATATATCACCGGCTGGACTTACTGTTTTGAAATCCTGATTGTCGCGATTGCCGACGTGACGGCGTTCGGTATCTATATGGGGATTTGGTTCCCAGAGGTGCCGCACTGGATTTGGGTGCTGAGCGTGGTGCTGGTGATTGGCGCCATCAATCTGATGAGCGTGAAGGTGTTCGGTGAGCTGGAGTTTTGGTTCTCGTTCTTCAAAGTGGCCACCATCATCATCATGATTGCTGCCGGTATCGGCATCATCATCTGGGGGATTGGTAACGGCGGCCAGCCGACCGGTATCCATAACCTGTGGTCTAACGGCGGCTTCTTCAGTAACGGCTTTATCGGCATGATCCTGTCGTTGCAGTTGGTGATGTTTGCCTACGGCGGCATCGAAATTATCGGTATCACCGCCGGTGAAGCCAAAGATCCGAAAAGCTCGATTCCCAAGGCCATCAACTCGGTGCCGTGGCGTATTCTGGTGTTCTACGTCGGTACGCTGTTCGTCATTATGTCGATTTACCCGTGGAACCAGGTGGGTACCAATGGCAGCCCGTTCGTGCTGACCTTCCAGCACATGGGCATTACCGTGGCGGCGGGGATCCTTAACTTTGTGGTGATCACCGCGTCGCTGTCCGCGATTAACAGCGATGTGTTTGGCGTTGGCCGTATGCTGCACGGCATGGCTGAGCAGGGCCACGCGCCGAAGATGTTCAGCAAGGTATCCAAACGCGGTATTCCGTGGGTCACGGTGGTGGTGATGATGCTGGCGCTGTTGCTGGCGGTGTACCTCAACTACATCATGCCGGAAAACGTGTTCCTGGTGATTGCCTCTCTGGCGACTTTCGCCACCGTTTGGGTGTGGATCATGATCCTGTTCTCGCAGATTGCTTTCCGTCGTAGCCTGAGCAAAGAGCAGGTGAAAAACCTGGCCTTCCCGCTGCGCGGCGGCGTATTTACCTCGGTGGTGGCGATTATCTTCCTGGTGTTTATCATCGGTCTGATCGGCTACTTCCCAACCACCCGCGTATCGCTGTATGCCGGTCTGGTCTGGGTGGTGGTGCTGTTGGCGGGTTATTACTTCAAGCTCAACCACCAGAAGAAACAGGCAGTGCTGGCGCAGCAGCAGGACTGAAAATGAAAACACCGGCCATGCGCCGGTGTTTTTTTATCTATTTTCCTCGGGTTCATCGTCGCCGGAGGCGCGAGCCTCAATGCGCAGGCTGCTGTCGTTGAGGCGTTCTTCATTCTCGTCGCCTGCAGCGCGCGCCAGCATCTCGCGGATATCCTGCATGTTGCGGCTCAGGGTACTCAGTGCCGGCTGCAAGGTCTGGCTCATCCGGCTTTCGTCCAGCGAGGCGTTGTGCAAGCAGCCAATAAACATCAGGGCGGCCAACAAGCTAAACAGTCGGTGGCGTAGTGGTTTCAGCAATCCTCTTTTCCTTCAGCGGGCGTTAATCAATGTATTAACGCTGTTTTTATGCTGAAAGAAAAGCGGACTGAGACATCCGTTGCTCCTGGGTTGAGAGTCATTTCCGGCAGAAACAGTTACGTCAGCTTGCGTCAGGAAATCTCTGCCGTTTGCCGCATTTGGCTGAGCATGCTGCGCATGTCGTTGCCGGTTGGCGTTTGATGTACCCGCAGATCGAATTCGTTAATCACCGCCAGAATATGGTCAAAAATATCCGATTGAATACTTTCGTATTCCGCCCAGACCGTGGTGTTGGTGAAGGCATAGATTTCCAACGGCAACCCTTCCGGCAGCGGGGCCAACTGACGCACCATCAGCGTCATATTCTGGTGAATATTTGGGTGGGCGCGCAGGTAGGCCACCAGATACGCGCGTAGCGTACCCAGATTGGTCAGACGGCGGCCGTTGAGGGGGGAACTGAGATCTACGGCGATCTGCTGGTTATGTTGACTCAACTCCTGCGTTTTATCGTTCAGATAACGTTGCAGCAGCGGATTGCGGTTCAGCCGCTGTTGTTCTTCATCCGACAGGAAATGGACGCTGGTGGTATCGATATTGATGCTGCGCTTAATGCGGCGACCGCCGGATTCCGACATTGAACGCCAGTTTTTAAAGGAGTCGGAAATCAGCGCGTAGGTTGGGATAGTGGTGACGGTATTATCCCAGTTTCGCACTTTTACCGTGGTCAGGCCGATGTCGGTGACCGCACCGTCCGCGCCGTACTTCGGCATCTCCAGCCAGTCGCCGATGGTCAGCATATCGTTGGCAGAAAGCTGAATACCGGCCACCAGACCGAGGATCGGGTCTTTAAACACCAACATCAGCACGGCGGTCATCGCCCCCAGGCCGCTGAGCAGCAGCAATGGCGATTTGCCCATCAGTAAGGACACGATCATGATGCCAATCAGGATGGCGGCTACCAGCTTCAGCCCCTGGAAAATACCGCGCAGCGGCAACTGGTTTGAAATCGGGCTTTGGCGCAGCATCGCCAACAGCGTATCGAGCAGGGAAAACAACGACAGCAGGGCGAAGCCCATGATCCACACCTGGGCGGCGGTGACGATAATCGCCTGCGTCTGGCCACCGGCGTGTAACCACAGCACGGCCTGCAGATTAATGATCACCCCCTGCAATAACAACGCCATACGCTGGAACAGCTTGTACTGGGTGATTGCCTGCTGCCAGACGCGCTGCGATTGTTGGCCACGACGCTGGATCGCCTTCAGTACCACGCGGTGCAGCACCAGATGGATCGCCACCGAAATCAGGACGATCAGCCCCAGCACCATCAGCAGAGACATCACCCCGCTAAATTCCAGCCCGAACTTTTCCAGCCACAGGGTTATCTGTTGTTGCATTGCCGCTCCTTTAAAAAATGTGCAAAAAATATCCAATAGACTCAAAACACGTTAGCCTAATGGCTGCGGGCCGTAATGTGCGTGTTTTTACCCTTTTTTACATAGGGTTGCCGCTGACCGACTCTCTCCACCCCCCGGCTCCTCCCTGAGTTTACCAACCAGAGAGGAGGGGGACTGGCACTCAACGTGGCATTGTTCGTGGCATTGAATAACGTCGTCGATTTCGTTTTGTACAGCAGGAGGAAAGTCATGCTGAATGCCTGGCATCAACCGGTCCCGCCCTTTGTGGTGAAGAAGGGGCAACGCCTGGATATCACGCTGTGGTTACAGGGGGATGATTTACCCGAACGGGTTTTTTTACGAGCCGAACCGGATAATGAAGAATGGCTGCTGATCATGAAAGCTCAGCAGGCGGAGGGTTTGCACCGCTATCAGGCCAGTTTGACGCTCAATGAAGGTGAGCCAACCCGTCGTTACTGTTTCAAGCTGGTTTGGGCAGATCGTCAGCAATGGTTCGGGCCCCGGGGCTGGTCAGTAACACCGCCGGGGCAGTTGACACAGTTTGCGGTCGACGTGCCCGATAGCAGCCCGGTCTGGGTGGCGGATCAGATTTTTTATCAAATTTTCCCCGATCGCTTTGCCAGTAGCGGGGGAGAGCACGGCATTCAGAGCGGCAGTTATCGTCATCATGCAGCCGGTTGCGATGTGGTGCGTCAGGATTGGCAACATCCGCTGGAAGACCTCCATGCCGCGTCGACCTTCTATGGTGGTGACCTGGATGGCATCAACCAAAAGCTGCCTTATTTACAGAAGCTGGGGGTGACGGCGCTGTATTTAAACCCGATATTCACCGCACCGAGCGTGCATAAATACGATACCGAAGACTATTACCAGGTCGATCCCTATCTCGGCGGTAATGCTGCCCTGCAGCGTTTGCGAGTGAGCACTTACAAGGTAGGGATGAAACTGGTGCTGGACGGGGTGTTTAACCATACCGGTGATTCGCATCCGTGGTTTGACCGCCATCAGCAAGGTGAGAACGGCGCTTGCCATCACCCTGATTCTCCCTATCGCGGCTGGTTTAATTTCTACTCCGATGGCCGGGCGCTCGACTGGAAGGGTAACGCCAGCCTGCCGAAGCTCAATTTCGCTGAGCCGCAGGTGGCCGAGGCGATTTATCGCGGTGAGGGCAGCGTAGTGCGTCATTGGCTGCGGCCACCGTACAGCATTGATGGCTGGCGGTTGGACGTGGTGCATATGCTGGGTGAGAACGGCGGGGCTAGCGGTAACTTGCAGCATCTGGCGGGCATTTATCAGGCGGTGAAACAGGAAAATCCGCAGGCTTACGTGCTGGGTGAACATTTTGGCGATGCGCGTCGCTGGCTGCATGCCGGGGTGGAAGATGCCGCGATGAATTATATGGGGTTTGCCCTGCCGGTGCGGGGGTTCCTTGCTGGGCTGGACGTGGCGCACCACCCGGTACAAATGGACGCGGCGGACTGTGCCCAGTGGATGGATGACTACCGGGCCGGGCTGCCGCATGGCAGCCAGTTGATTCAGTTCAACCAGCTCGACAGCCATGACACCGCACGTTTTCTTACGCTATTACAGGGCAATCAGGCGCGGATGCGCATGGCGGCGGTGTGGCTGATGAGCTGGATCGGCGTGCCTTGCCTGTATTATGGCGATGAGATTGGCCTGGATGGCGCCAACGACCCGTTCTGCCGCAAGCCTTTCCCGTGGGATGAGAGCCAATGGGACCTGAGCTTGTTGGCCCTGTGCCAGCGTATGGCGGCACTGCGTAAACAGAGTCTGGCGCTGCGCCGCGGCGGTTGTCAGGTACTGCACGCCAGCGGGGAAACGCTGGCGTTTGTGCGCGTCTATCAACAGGAGCAGGTGCTGGTGGCGTTACAACGCGGAGGCAGTGGCACAGTGACTTTACCGTACAGTCCGCTGCTGGCCGCAGGCCAATGGCAACGGCTGGAAGGGGATGGCGAGTTGCATGACGGGCAGAGTGCTGTCTCGCTGCAATTAGGCGAGGAGTCCGTGACTCTGTGGCGACGAGCCGGTTAGTTCGGTAATGGGGCCGGAATACCGGCCCCTTACTGGGTTAGTGGGCGTTCACACGCCCAGTCAGATCAATAGCCTACGGCAGAACCAGCCGGGCGACGAACGTCGTTGGCACCGTACAGGTAACCTTCACGCACCTTGCCGGAAACCGCAGAGTCGTTACCGGAGTTGGCCGGGCTGACGCCAGCTGCGCCTGGCAGACCGACCAGAATCAATTCGGCGGCGCCCCATGGCGTTTGCTCGACCATCTTGTAACCCATACCGCTGAGAATTTTCAGCGTATCGGCAGAAACTCCGCGCTGTTCGTAGTAAACCTCATCCGGCAACCATTGATGATGGATACGCGGCGCATCGACGGCTTCCTGCGGCGCCATACCGTGGTCGATCACGTTCAATGCGGTTTGCAGCGTGATAGTGATGATGCGCGATCCGCCCGGCGAGCCGAGAACCATAAAGATTTTATTGTCCTTGGTCACCAGCGTCGGGCTCATTGACGATAGTGGGCGCTTACCGGGGGCAATGCTGTTGGCGGTGCCTTGCACCAGTCCATACAGGTTTTTCTCCCCGACCTTGACGGTAAAGTCGTCCATTTCATCGTTGAGGAAGAAGCCGGTGCCAGGAGCAATCACCACTGCGCCAAAGCGACCGTTGACGGTGTAGGTGGTGGAAACGGCGTTACCCTGATGATCGACAATCGAGTAGTGGGTGGTTTCCGGTTTTTCGTGGGGTTCCATACCCGGCTGCACGTTCTCTGACGGTGTGGCCTTGTCCGCGACGATTTTCTTGCGGATCTCCTCGGCATAACTTTTGCTGACCAGCCTGTCGATCGGGTTTTTGATGAACTCCGGGTCGCCGAGGTAGGTATTACGGTCCATATAGGCGTGGCGCATGGCTTCGGTCATGGTGTGGATGGCCGCCGCCGAATTAAAGCCCATGCTTTTCAGGTCGTAGCCTTCGACCACGTTAAGGATTTCGCACAGCGTGACGCCGCCGGAGCTGGGTGGGGGAGCAGAAACAAATTTATAGCCGCGATAGCTGCAGGTAATCGGCGGGGTTTCGGTAACTTTGTAGTTGGCGAAGTCGGCCGCCGTCAGAATTCCGCCACCCTGTTTGGCTGCCGCCTCGACCGCCTGCGGAATTTTGCCTTTATAGAAGGCATCCGGGCCGTCTTTGGCGATGGCCTCCAGCGTGTTGGCCAGATCGCTTTGCACCAGGCGATCGCCTGGCTGTAACGGCGTGCCGTCAGGGCGCAGGAAAATCCGCGCGGATTCCGCATCCTGTTTAAAGCGTGCGACGGTAGTATCGAGGATATCGGTGTCGGCACGGGTCAGCACAAAGCCCTCACGCGCCAGTTTGATCGCCGGCTCCATCACCTGCTCGCGGCTCAGTTTGCCGTATTTCTTGCGCGCAGTTTCCATCCCCAACACGGTACCCGGTACCCCGGCGGCCAGATAACCGTACAGGCTGGCACCTTTCTTCACGTTGCCTGCGGCATCCAGATACATATTGGCGCTGGCCGCTGCCGGCGCGGTTTCGCGGAAGTTGATAAAGGTGTCGGTGCCATCGGCCAGGTGCACCGTCATAAAGCCGCCGCCGCCGATGTTACCGCAGCACGGGTTAACTACCGCCTGCGCATAACCCACGGCTACGGCTGCATCGATGGCATTGCCGCCCAGTTTCAGGATATCCACGCCAACCTGTGAGGCCAGATGTTGCGATGTCACTACCATGCCATTTTTGGCTTCGACCGCCGGATTGGAGGCGGCATACAGGCTGCTGCTGACCAGCAGCGCCGCCATGGTCAGCGGCTTGCTCCATTTTTGTAAAAACATAGTTATTCCTACCCTGTCAGTTTTCTTATTGTGTTTGGCTTTCCCCTCTTGCTGTGCAAAGAGCGGGCCAGCGTTATTGATACTAGCCAGAGTTAAGGGATTGTGCGGAAAACAGCCGGGGAAATGTGAGCGGAAACAAGGAAATGAAGCACACAATGGAGGCGACTGCCCTAAAAAAGGGCAAAAAAAACCGGCCGCGAGGGCCGGTTGATACACTTGCAGGCTGAAATTACAGCTTGGAAGCGTTCTCGGACAGGTATTTAGCCACGCCATCCGGAGATGCGCCCATACCTGCTTTGCCTTTTTCCCACTGAGCCGGGCACACTTCGCCGTGTTGCTCGTGGAATTGCAGCGCGTCAACGGTACGGATCATTTCGTCGATATTACGGCCGATTGGCAGGTCGTTAACAACCTGAGCGCGAACCACACCGTCTTTGTCGATCAGGAAAGAACCACGCAGGGCAACGCCTGCTTCTGGGTGCTCGATGCCGTAAGCTTTCTGAATTTCACGCTTGATGTCAGCAACCATTGCGTATTTCACTTCCCCGATGCCGCCATTTTCGACAGGGGTTTTACGCCATGCGTTGTGGACAAATTCTGAGTCGAATGAAACGCCAACCACTTCAACGCCACGCTTCTGGAATTCTTCATAGCGGTGATCGAAAGCGATCAGCTCAGAAGGACATACGAAGGTGAAGTCCATCGGCCAGAAGAACAGTACGGCTGGTTTGCCGTTCAGGTGCTTCTTGAAGTTGAAGTTTTCTACGATTTCGCCGTTGCCAAGTACGGCAGCTGCAGTGAAGTCAGGGGCTTGACGAGTTACCAGGACCATAATTACTCCTGTAATAGGTGTTAAGGGGTTGATGTAAAAGCAAGGGCCAGTATAGGGGCCACGACTTGGTGAAGAAAGGGTAAAAGACCAATCAATGAGATAGCTTTCACCTATCAAAGTCGGTGATTAAATTTAGCAGTCTTTAAAAATAACCTTTTCCCATAAAAGGGCAAGGCTTAAAAAGCAATTTCTTGTAAAGCATCGCATTTTCAAAGGCTTTGGCTTGACCTTACAGCTGCTTGTCTTTGGCCTGCTGCATCATCTGTGGGTAAAACTGCCAGAATTGTGTTTCAAGCTGATGATAGTTGCGCTCCACGTCGGCGAAGGAGCCGGCCAGTGCGGCCAGGCGCGGACGTCGGCTGGCCATGCCTGCCAGCACGTTACCGATAAACGGCAGTTCGGCGTAGCGCTCCAGCCAGCGTTCCGGCCATAAATAGCCGTTCAGATTCTGAAAGCGTGGCGGCGTCAGCGGCAAATGCGGCAGGATTTGACCCTGGGCCTGCTGGATAAACCCCTGCAGGCTGAGGGAAGGTTCCAACTGTTGCCAGTGACGTGCCAGGAAGTGATCCCACACTACGTCAAGCGTGATGGGGGCTACGCGCCGGTGTTCTTCCGAGAAATAGGCGCGGCAGGCTCTTACCTGCGGCAGGCTGTCGGTCAGCACATCGACGCGGCGGTGCATCATAATGCCGGCCACCACGGCGGGATCGTACTCGCCGGCAGGGTTGCCGCGCACGAAGTCGGCCAACAGATTGCCCAGCAACGAGCTTTCCGCCAGTGAGGCTAAATGGAGATGAGCGAGATAATTCATCCGGCAACTATAACGCAACTCATGCAAATCCTCCTTATTTCTTGCCGCTGACCGCCCGCAGCTTTAGACTAGGCCGCCTGTTTTTTAATGACCAATCCCATATTGAAGAAGTGAATAGCCATGCGCGTCGCCGATTTTTCGTTTGAACTTCCCGAGTCCCTGATTGCCCACTATCCCCAGCCTGAACGCAGCGGTTGCCGTTTGCTGCAGTTGGACGGGCCGAGCGGGGAGCTTAAGCATGGCGTATTCACCGATCTGCTGGATAACCTGGAGGCCGGCGATCTGCTGGTGTTCAACAATACCCGGGTGATCCCGGCGCGCATGTTTGGCCGCAAGGTCAGCGGCGGCAAGATTGAAGTCCTGGTCGAGCGCGTGCTGGACGACCATCGGGTGCTGGCGCACGTGCGTGCCTCAAAGGCCCCCAAGCCGGGTACCGATCTGCTGCTGGGCGACGACGAAAGCATCGCCGCTACCATGGTCGCGCGCCACGATACGCTGTTCGAACTGCGCTTCAACGACGAGCGGGATGTCTTCACTATCCTTAATGCCGTCGGCCATATGCCGCTGCCGCCGTATATCGATCGTCCGGACGAAGACGCCGACCGTGAGCTTTATCAGACGGTTTACAGCGAGAAGCCGGGGGCTGTAGCAGCACCGACCGCCGGGCTGCACTTCGACGAGCCGTTGTTGGCTGCGCTGCGCGAGAAGGGCATCGAGATGGCGTTTGTCACCCTGCACGTGGGCGCGGGCACCTTCCAGCCGGTGCGGGTAGAAACCATCGAAGAACACGTCATGCATGCCGAATACGCAGAAGTGCCGCAGGAGGTGGTTGACGCCGTATTAGCCTGCAAAGCACGCGGCAAGCGCGTGGTGGCAGTCGGCACCACTTCGGTACGTTCGCTGGAGAGCGCCGCCAACGCCAGCAAAGAGGCCTTGATTGCGCCGTTCTTCGACGACACGAGCATCTTTATCTTCCCGGGTTACCACTATCAGGTGGTTGACGCACTGGTGACCAATTTCCACCTGCCGGAGTCGACGCTGATTATGCTGGTTTCCGCCTTTGCCGGTTATAAAAACACCATGCATGCCTATCAGCAGGCGGTAGCCGAGCAGTACCGTTTCTTCAGCTACGGCGATGCGATGTTCATCAGCCGTAACCCGCAGGCGGAGCAAGAGTCCGTTGGCGAATAAATAAATTCCCTGAGTCGCGCCACTGGCGTGGCTCGATGTTAATCACGCCAGACTGTTTCTCTGGCGCTGGAGGCTTTGTGAAGTACGAATTAGACACAACCGATGGCCGCGCTCGCCGTGGCCGCCTGATCTTTGAACGTGGCGTGGTGGAAACCCCTGCCTTTATGCCGGTCGGCACCTACGGCACGGTAAAGGGCATGACGCCGGAAGAAGTGAAAGAGACCGGTGCGCAGATCCTGCTGGGCAACACCTTCCACCTGTGGCTGCGCCCAGGGCAGGAGATCATGAAGCTGCATGGCGATTTGCATGATTTCATGCAGTGGCATGGCCCGATCCTCACCGATTCCGGCGGCTTCCAGGTGTTCAGCCTGGGCGCGATGCGCAAGATTAAAGAAGAAGGCGTACATTTCCGTAACCCGATTAACGGCGATAAAGTCTTCCTCAGCCCGGAAAAATCGATGGAAATCCAGTATGACCTGGGGTCCGACATCGTGATGATCTTTGATGAATGTACGCCGTACCCGGCAGACTGGGACTACGCCAAGAGCTCGATGGAAATGTCTCTGCGCTGGGCGCAGCGCAGCCGTCAGCGTTTTGACGAACTGAATAACAAGAACGCTTTATTCGGCATTATTCAGGGCGGTGTTTACGAAGATTTACGTGATGTATCAGTAAAAGGGCTGGTGGATATCGGTTTTGATGGTTACGCTGTGGGCGGCCTGGCAGTCGGTGAGCCAAAAGAGGATATGCATCGCATTCTCGAACATGTTTGCCCGCAAATTCCGGAAGATAAGCCACGTTACCTGATGGGCGTTGGCAAACCGGAAGATCTGGTAGAAGGCGTGCGTCGCGGTATCGATATGTTCGACTGCGTGATGCCAACGCGTAATGCCCGTAACGGCCATCTGTTCGTGACTGACGGTGTGGTAAAAATCCGTAATGCCAAGCACAAGGATGATACTTCTCCGCTGGATAAAGACTGTGATTGCTACACGTGTCGCAATTACAGCCGCGCCTACTTGCATCATCTCGATCGTTGCAACGAAATACTGGGTGCCCGATTGAACACCATTCATAACCTGCGTCACTACCAACGCCTGATGGCGGGTTTACGCGAGGCTATTGAACAGGGTAAATTAGAGCTGTTTGTTGCGGATTTCTACGGTCGGATCGGTAAACCGGTTCCACCTTTAAACGCTTGAATTAATAATTGATAACTTAATGAGGGAATTTCAATGAGCTTTTTCATTTCTGACGCCGTCGCATCCGCAGGAGCTCCGTCTCAGGGAAGCCCGTACTCTCTGATCATTATGCTGGTAGTTTTTGGCCTGATTTTCTATTTCATGATCCTGCGTCCACAGCAGAAACGCGCTAAAGAGCACAAAAAACTGATGGATTCGATCGGCAAGGGTGATGAAGTGCTGACCACCGGTGGCCTGATCGGCCGCGTGACCAAAGTGGCTGACACCGGCATCATCGCTATTGCGCTGAACGACACCACGGAAGTGATGATCAAGCGTGACTTCGTGGCGGCCGTTCTGCCGAAAGGTACCATGAAGGCCCTGTAATTTTGTTTTCCCGAAGGGAATTGCCGTGCTAAACCGTTATCCTTTGTGGAAGTATCTGATGCTGATCGTCGTGATCATCGTCGGTCTGCTTTATGCGCTTCCCAACCTCTATGGTGAGGATCCGGCTGTACAGATCACTGGCGCGCGCGGTGTCGCCGCCAGTGAAACTACGCTGGACCAAGTCCGTACCGTATTAGAAAAAGACAAGATCGCGAGCAAGTCGATTGCGCTGGAAAATGGCGCCATCCTGGCTCGCTTTAGCAATCCTGATATTCAGCTGCGCGCCCGTGAAGCCTTGATGGCGGAGCTGGGCGACAAGTTTGTTGTGGCACTGAACCTGGCTCCGGCAACGCCGGCCTGGTTGGCCATGCTGGGCGCCGAACCGATGAAACTCGGTCTGGACCTGCGTGGCGGTGTGCACTTCCTGATGGAAGTGGACATGGACACTGCGCTGAGCAAGCTGCAGGAACAGACCATGGACACCCTGCGCAGCGAGCTGCGTGAAAAGGGCATTCCTTATGCGTCTATCCGCAAGCTGGACAACAACGGCGTGGAAGTGCGTTTCCGTGACGATGCTGCCCGCGATCAGGCCATCAGCTACCTTGGCCCGCGCCAACGTGACATGGTGTTCTCTGCCAACGGCACCAATACTCTGAAAGCCAACTTGACGGATGCCCGCCTGAGCGAAGCGCGTGAGTATGCGGTGCAGCAGAACATCACTATCCTGCGTAACCGTGTTAACCAGCTCGGCGTTGCCGAACCGCTGGTACAACGCCAGGGTTCTGACCGCATCGTGGTCGAACTGCCGGGTATTCAGGACACCGCTCGCGCCAAAGAAATCCTGGGTGCGACTGCGACACTGGAATTCCGTCTGGTTAACACCAACGCGGACGCCACTGCGGCAGCCAACGGCCGCGTGCCTGGTGACTCCGAGGTAAAAGACACTCGTGAAGGCCAGCCGGTTGTGCTGTACAAGCGCGTGATCCTGACCGGTGACCACATCACCGACTCCACCTCCAGCACCGACGAATACAACCAGCCGCAGGTTAATATCTCGCTGGACAGTGCCGGCGGTACTGCCATGTCCAACTTCACCAAGGACAATATCGGCAAGCCGATGGCGACCCTGTTTGTGGAATATAAGGACAGCGGCAAGAAAGACGCTAACGGTCGTGCAGTCCTGGTGAAACAGGAAGAAGTGATCAACGTGGCGAACATTCAGTCGCGTCTGGGCAACAGCTTCCGTATTACCGGTATCGGCAACCCGAACGAAGCACGCCAGCTTTCGCTGCTGCTGCGCGCCGGTGCGCTGATTGCGCCTATCCAGATCGTGGAAGAGCGTACAATTGGCCCAACCCTGGGACAACAGAACATCACCCAGGGTTTGGAAGCCTGCTTGTGGGGCCTGGTGGCATCCATCGTGTTTATGGTGGTTTGGTACCGTAAGTTCGGCATGATCGCGACCACGGCGCTGGTCGCCAACCTGGTGCTGATTGTCGGCGTGATGTCCCTGTTGCCGGGAGCGACGCTGACCATGCCGGGTATTGCCGGTATCGTGCTGACGCTGGCGGTGGCGGTCGACGCCAACGTACTGATTAACGAACGTATCAAGGAAGAGCTGAAGAACGGACGTTCCGTTCAGCAGGCGATCCATGAGGGCTATAAAGGCGCGTTCTCCAGTATCGTTGATGCCAACATCACCACTCTGATCACCGCGATTATTCTGTACGCAGTGGGCACCGGTTCGATTAAAGGCTTTGCGATTACCACCGCAATCGGTGTGGCGACGTCCATGTTCACCGCGATTGTCGGTACCCGTGCCATCGTCAACCTGCTTTACGGCGGCAAACGCATTAACAAGCTGTCTATCTGAGGAGTGCGTTGTGGCACAGGATTATACTGTTGAACAACTCAACTACGGCCGTAAAGTCTATGACTTTATGCGCTGGGATTACGTGGCCTTCGGCATCTCGCTGGTGCTGCTGATCGCGTCAATCGCCATTATGTCGGTGCGTGGTTTTAACTGGGGTCTGGACTTCACTGGCGGTACCGTCATTGAAATCAGCCTGGAACAACCGGCCAACCTCGACCTGATGCGCGATACGCTGGAAAAAGCCGGGTTCCAGGACCCGGTTATTCAGAACTTTGGCAGCAGCCGTGACGTGATGGTGCGTATGCCACCGGCGATCGGCACTGCAGGCCAGGAACTGGGTAACAAAGTCATCAGCGTGATTAACGACTCGGTTGATAAAAACGCCACGGTGAAGAGGATTGAGTTCGTCGGCCCGAGCGTGGGCACCGAACTGGCGCAAAACGGTGGCATGGCGCTGCTGGTGGCGCTGATCTGTATTCTGATCTACGTCGGTTTCCGCTTCGAATGGCGCTTGGCGCTGGGGGCGGTTATCGCGTTGGCGCACGACGTGGTCATCACCCTGGGCGTGCTGTCGTTGTTCCGTATCGAGATTGACCTGACCATCGTCGCATCATTGATGTCGGTTATCGGTTACTCGTTGAACGACAGCATCGTGGTTTCCGACCGTATTCGTGAGAACTTCCGCAAGATCCGCCGCGGTACGCCTTACGAAATCATGAACGTGTCGTTGACCCAAACGCTGAGCCGTACCTTGATGACTTCCGGAACCACCCTGATGGTGGTTCTGATGCTGTACATCTTTGGCGGCGCGATGCTGCACGGCTTCTCTCTGGCTATGCTGATTGGTGTGTCTATCGGTACCATATCCTCTATCTACGTGGCGTCCGCGCTGGCGTTGAAACTGGGTATGAAACGCGAACACATGCTGCAGCAGAAAGTGGAAAAAGAGGGCGCCGATCAGCCTTCGATTATGCCGTAATTCACTGTGTTTTCAGTGAAGTGAAAAAGAGCGCCGGTTGGCGCTCTTTTTTTGCCTGGAGCCTGGTGAAAGACCTGACGGCTCAATGTTGCTGGACCACCGCCGGCTGGGCCGTTGGGACAACGCTGTGCAGTCGTACAAAACCCAGTTGGTCCGGTGTCAGGCCGCTGAATCGCAGCTCAAAACTGTATTCCGTTTTGGGCAGTAGCGAGTCCGCACTGGCGATCGGCTGCGAAAGCGCGTCGGCAGTCAGCGGTTTGCCGGTGGCCGCATCCAGTGGGCCCCATTCTACTATGGCCTTGAATGCCGGCAGGGACGCCTGCGAAAGCGTGCGAACGTGCAGCATGGCCTGGGTGCCGTTAGCCTCGGTTTTTACGTGGCTGAGTGACACGCTCAACTCGCCGAGGCTGCTGTGCAGGCGAGCGCCGTTATTGGCCGCCGGCAGTAGGTAGACGCCGCTGGTGGAGTTCCTGTTCAGCTGGTTTTGCTGTTCCAGCGCCGTGGCCTGGTTAGTCAGAGTGGTTAATTGTTGGTTCAGCTCAACCACCTGATTATGCAATTTGGGCACTTCGCGAGTTTGCGCGCAGCCTGCCAACAGCACCAGTGTGCTGAGCAGGAAAATCTTGGGGTAACGGGTTGTCATGGTGGGATTTCCTATTCAACTTCTCCTGTTATCAGCTTAGCCCGCCTGGTGGGGAAAGTCATGTTCGCCGCCCTTCTGGGGCGTTGTTCAGAGGGGCGCTCCGCAACAAATAGCCGACGGCCTTTGTTGTAACCGCACTTCGGGGTAAACTGTTCTTAACTATGAAAACGTTTATCAGGACGTGTTATGCATTGCCCTTTCTGCGCCGCCGTTGATACCAAAGTCATTGATTCCCGCCTGGTGGGTGATGGTTCGCAGGTGCGCCGTCGCCGCCAATGTTTGGTTTGTAATGAACGTTTCACCACCTTTGAAGTGGCTGAACTGGTGATGCCACGGGTGATAAAAAGCGATGAGGTGCGTGAGCCATTCAACGAAGACAAGCTGCGTCGCGGCATGCTGAAGGCGCTTGAAAAACGCCCGGTCAGCTCTGACGACGTGGAAAACGCGATCAACCACATTAAATCCCAGCTGCGTGCCACCGGCGAGCGTGAAGTCCCGACCAAACTGGTCGGTAACCTGGTGATGGACGCGCTGAAAAAGTTGGATAAAGTGGCCTATATTCGCTTTGCCTCGGTTTATCGCAGCTTTGAAGATATCCGCGAATTCGGCGAAGAGATCGCCCGTCTGCAGGACTGAAGGGGCTTTGATGCATAACGACGAATTTTATATGGCTCGCGCCTTTGAGCTGGCGCGACTGGGGCGTTTTACTACCGCCCCTAACCCCAATGTTGGCTGCGTCATTGTGCGCGACGGCGAAATCGTCGGCGAGGGTTACCATCTGCGCGCCGGTGAACCGCATGCGGAAGTCCATGCGCTGCGCATGGCAGGTGAAAAGGCGCGTGGTGCCACCGCTTATGTCACGCTGGAACCCTGTAGCCATCACGGCCGTACGCCGCCCTGTGCCGATGCGCTGGTCGCTGCCGGCGTAGCCCGTGTGGTTGCGGCGATGCAGGATCCCAATCCTGAGGTCGCCGGTCGCGGCCTGTACAAACTGCAGCAGGCGGGATTGGATGTACGCCACGGTTTGATGCTGGCGGAGGCCGAAGCGGTGAATCTGGGCTTCCTCAAGCGGATGCGCACCGGCTTCCCTTATGTGCAACTGAAGCTGGGGGCCTCGCTCGATGGCCGCACCGCGATGGCTTCCGGCGAAAGCCAATGGATCACCTCACCGCAGGCGCGTCAGGATGTTCAGCGTCTGCGGGCGCAAAGCGCCGCTATTCTCAGCACCAGTGCCACCGTGTTGGCTGACGATCCGTCACTGACGGTACGTTGGGATGAGTTGGACGCCGAGACTCAAAGTATTTACCCGCGTGAAAACCTGCGTCAACCGTTGCGCATTATTCTGGATAGCCAAAATCGCGTCACCCCACAGCATCGGGTGGTTCAACAGTCGGGGCAAACCTGGCTGGCGCGCCTGCAGCCGGATGAACAAGTTTGGCCGCAGGATGTCGAGCAACTGACCTTCCCGGCGCACGGCGGTGGGGTTGATCTGGTGGTGATGATGATGCAACTGGCGAAACGCCAGGTGAACTCCATCTGGGTCGAGGCCGGCGCGCAGTTGGCCGGTGCCTTGTTGCAGGCCGGGCTGGTCGATGAGCTCATTTTGTACATCGCGCCAAAACTGTTGGGTGATAATGGCCGCGGCCTGTGCCATTTGCCGGGCCTTGAACACCTGACCGATGCACCGGAATTCGTCTTTAGCGAAGTGCGGCAAATCGGCCCTGATTTGCGGCTGCGACTGAAAGCAAAATACTGATTTTAAAACCTGCGTGCCGGGTTGGCTGTCGTTTTACAAAACCGCCCGCGCAGGCAGATAAAGAATGTGATAGAATCCGCCCCCCTGCGGGGTATTGAACCCATTTTTAAGGAAAGCCCATGAAAGTTATCGAAGGTGTTGTTGCTACTCCAAATGCCCGTGTGGCGATTGCAATTGCACGTTTTAACAATTTCATCAACGACAGCCTGCTGCAAGGTGCTATCGACGCACTCAAGCGCATTGGTCAGGTTGCTGACGACAACATCACCGTTGTCTGGGTCCCGGGCGCTTACGAATTGCCGCTGACTGCACGCGTGCTGGCTAACACCGGCAAATACGATGCAGTGATTGCACTGGGCACCGTTATCCGTGGGGGCACCGCGCACTTCGAATTTGTCGCGGGCGAAGCCAGCTCCGGCCTGGGCAGTGTTTCTCTGAACACTGAAATCCCGGTTGCCTTTGGCGTGCTGACGACCGAAAGCATCGAACAGGCTATCGAGCGTGCCGGCACCAAAGCGGGCAACAAAGGCGCTGAAGCGGCTCTGACCGCACTTGAAATGATTAATGTTATCAAAGCTATTAAAGCCTGAATTTAGTTAAGGGGAATTCCGTGAAACCTGCTGCTCGTCGCCGCGCTCGTGAGTGCGCTGTTCAAGCGCTTTACTCTTGGCAGTTGTCTAAAAATGACATTGCCGATGTTGAACACCAGTTCCTGTCGGAGCAAGATGTCAAAGATGTAGACATCGTCTATTTTCGGGAGCTGCTGTCCGGCGTGGCGGTGAATGCAGGTCTGCTGGATAGCCTGATGGCACCTGTCCTGTCGCGTCAGCTCGAAGAGCTGGGCCAGGTAGAAAGAGCCGTTCTGCGTATTGCGCTGTATGAGCTGAAAATGCGTGAGGATGTGCCTTACAAGGTGGCAATCAATGAGGCGATCGAGCTGGCGAAAACCTTCGGCGCTGAAGACAGCCACAAGTTTGTGAATGGCGTGCTGGATAAAGTAGCACCAAGCATTCGCAAGAAAAAATAAAAAATTAAGGCCGGTATCCCCGGCCTTAATTTCTTCTATTGGAATATCGACCATGGCATGTGGCGAATTTGACCTCATTGCCCGCTATTTTGACCGGTTTAAGAGTCTGCGCCGGGATGTACAGTTGGGCATTGGAGATGACTGCGCACTTCTGACAGTGGCAGAAAAACAGCTTTTGGCCGTCAGTACCGACACTCTCGTTTCGGGCGTTCACTTCCTGGCGGATATCGATCCCGCCGATCTCGGCTACAAAGCACTGGCAGTTAACCTGAGCGACCTGGCGGCCATGGGCGCCGATCCCGCCTGGCTTTCACTGGCGTTAACCCTGCCGGAGGTGAATGAACCCTGGCTGAAGGCGTTCAGCGATAGCCTGTTCGAACAACTTAATTATTACGGTATGCAGTTGATAGGCGGCGATACGACACGCGGCCCGTTAAGCATGACGTTAACCATTCACGGCCTGATCCCGGCCGGGCGGGCATTGACCCGCAGCGGTGCGCGTATCGGTGACTGGATTTACACCACGGGTACGCTGGGTGACAGCGCCGCCGGTCTGGCTGTGCTGCAGGAACGCTTGCAGGTAGCAGACGCCGAGGCGCGCAATTACCTGGTTGGCCGTCATCTGCGGCCTCAGCCAAGGGTATTGCAGGGGCAGGCACTGCGTGACCTGGCCAGTTCGGCGATTGATCTTTCCGACGGCCTGATTTCTGACCTGAAGCATGTGCTGAAAGCCTCCGAATGTGGAGCGCGCATCAATCTCGATGAGCTGCCGCTGTCGCAGGCGTTAAGCAGCCATACGGATGCCGATCAGGCGCTGCGCTGGGCGTTGACCGGCGGGGAGGATTACGAACTCTGCTTCACCGTACCGGAAATCAACCGTGGTGCACTGGAGGTGGCATTAAGCCATCTGGGCGCTGACTATACCTGTATTGGTCAGATTGGCCCGCTTTCCGAAGGCATCAAGTTCTACCGCAACGATGAAGTGGTGGAACTGCCTTGGCACGGTTTCGACCATTTCAGCGAAGGGCAGGCGTAACATGGATGAAGCTAAGCGCCGCTTGCGGATGAGCAATCCGTGGCACCTGCTGGCCACCGGCTTTGGTAGCGGTCTGTCGCCGGTGATGCCGGGCACCATGGGGTCACTGGCAGCGATCCCATTCTGGCTGCTGTTGATCCAATTGCCATGGCAACTGTATTCGCTGTTGGTGATGTTCAGTATTTGTATTGGCGTCTACCTGTGCCATCAGACCGCCAAAGATATGAAGGTGCATGACCACGGCAGCATCGTCTGGGACGAGTTTGTCGGCATGTGGATCACGCTGATGGCACTGCCGGTCAACGACTGGCAGTGGGTTGCGGCAGGTTTCGTGATTTTCCGTATTTTGGATATCTGGAAGCCATGGCCGATCCGCTGGTTTGATCGCAATGTGCACGGCGGCATGGGGATCATGGTCGACGATATTGTCGCCGGGGTCTTTTCCGCCGGAATCATCTACCTGATTGGCCACCACTGGCCGCTTGGGCTGTTCTGATTTTTGAGGGCGCAGTTTAATGCCTGCGCCCTTGAACCCTCCTGGTTATTCAAATCCTGTCACGTGATGTGGGACGTAGGCCGTCTCCAGTTCGGCAATCTCTTCTGGGGTGAGCTCGAGATCGACGGCGGCGACGGCGTCTTCCAGATGGTCATGGCGTGATGCACCGATAATCGGCGCGCTAACGACAGGCTTGCTCAACAGCCACGCCAGTGCGACTTGCGCACGCGTCACACCACGCTCTTCGGCAATACTGGCCACGCGTTCGGCAATGATGGCGTCGATGCCTTCGGTTTCATCGTACAGATTTTTACCGACCTGATCGGAGACCAGACGCGCAGTAGTTTCCCCCCAGGGGCGGGTTAAGCGACCCCGTGCCAACGGGCTCCACGGCAGCACTGCAATGCCCTCGGCAGCGCACAGCGGCAACATCTCACGCTCTTCTTCACGCTGGATCAGGTTGTACTGGTTCTGCATGCTGACGAAGCGCGTCCAGCCGTGCAGATCGGCGGTATACAGCGCCTTGGCGAACTGCCAGGCGTACATTGACGATGCGCCGATATAGCGTGCCTTACCGGCTTTCACCACATCGTGTAACGCTTCGAGCGTTTCTTCCAGCGGCGTTTCATAATCCCAACGATGGATCTGCAACAGATCAACATAGTCGGTGCCCAGCCGCCTGAGGCTGTCGTCGATGGATTGCATGATTTTGGCGCGCGACAGCCCCTGTTCCAGATTACTCAGGGGGAAATAGACTTTGGTGGCGATCACCACCTGGTCACGGCGGGCATAATCGCGCAGTGCCTGGCCGACGATCTCCTCACTGCTGCCATCTGAGTAGCTGTTGGCGGTGTCAAAGAAGTTGATGCCGGCATCCAGCGCCTGTTTCAGCAGCGGTCGGCTGCTTTCCTCCGGTAACGTCCAGGCATGGTTGCCACGGCTGGGTTCGCCGTAGGTCATGCAGCCCAGACAGATACGTGAGACGTTCAGGTCGGTGTTACCCAGTTTCAGATACTTCATGCTTGCCTCCCGGTGTCAGCACAGAACTTTAACTGTAGCGGATTTTCGGGCGACAGAAATAAAAACGCCCCCGCAAAGCGGAGGCGTCTATCGAGCGGGCGCGACGATTATTGCGCCAGCCAGACCTCAATTTGCCGCTGTATACCGGCGGCATCCAAACCCAGATCGACTCGGACTTCTTCCTGGCTACCCTGGGAAACAAAGAAGTCCGGCAGGCCGATATTCAACACCGGTACCATTCGGCGCTTGGCCATCAGCAACTCGTTCACGCCGCTGCCGGCACCGCCCATAATGGCGTTTTCTTCCAGCGTGACCAGTGCGTCGTGGCTGGCGGCCAGTTCCAGAATCAGCTGTTCGTCCAGTGGCTTCACAAAGCGCATATCCACCAGCGTCGCGTTGAGCGTTTCCGCTACCTGTGCGGCTTCCGGCAGCAATGTGCCGAAATTCAGGATTGCCAGCTTTTCACCTTCACGACGGATAACGCCTTTGCCGATCGGCAGAGAGTTGAGAGGTTCCAGCGGTGCGCCGGTACCGTTGCCACGCGGATAACGCACGGCGCTTGGGCCTTCGTTATAGTGATAGCCGGTGTACAGCATTTGGCGGCACTCGTTTTCATCGCTTGGCGTCATGATCACCATGGTCGGGATGCAACGCATGAATGACAGATCGAAGGCCCCCTGGTGAGTCTGGCCGTCGGCACCGACAATACCACCGCGATCGATGGCAAACATCACCGGCAGCTTTTGGATGGCGACGTCGTGGATCAACTGATCGTAAGCACGCTGCAGGAAGGTGGAATAAATCGCTACCACCGGCTTATAGCCGCCAATGGCCAAACCGGCGGCGAAGGTCACCGCATGCTGTTCGGCAATCGCCACGTCAAAATATTGCTGCGGATAGTCGCGGGAGAACTGCACCATGCCAGACCCTTCACGCATGGCCGGGGTGATGGCCATCAGCGAGCTGTCTTTGGCGGCGGTTTCGCACAGCCAGTCGCCAAAAACTTTTGAATAGGTCGGCAGGCCGCCGGCACTTTTCGGCAGGGTACCGCTGGCCGGATCGAATTTTGGCACCGCGTGGAAACTGATCGGGTCTTTTTCCGCCGGGGCGTAACCACGACCTTTTTTGGTCATGATGTGCAGCAACTGCGGACCTTTCAGGTCACGCATGTTTTTCAGCGTGGCAACCAGCCCCTGGACGTCGTGGCCGTCGACCGGGCCGATATAGTTAAAGCCCAGCTCTTCGAACAGCGTGCCCGGTACCACCATACCTTTCAGGTGTTCTTCGGTGCGCTTGACCAGCTCTTTAATCGGCGGCAGGCCGGACAACACTTTTTTACCGCCTTCACGCAGGGTGGAGTAGAGCTTGCCGGACAGCAGTTGCGCCAGATGGTTGTTCAGGGCGCCGACGTTTTCCGAAATCGACATTTCGTTATCGTTCAGCACTACCAGCATATCCGGGTCGATGTCACCGGCGTGGTTCATGGCTTCGAACGCCATACCGGCGGTGATCGCGCCATCGCCGATCACGCAGACCGTACGGCGATTTTTGCCTTCACGCGCAGCGGCTACCGCCATGCCGAGACCGGCACTGATCGAGGTGGAAGAATGACCGACCGACAGTACGTCGTATTCACTTTCTGCCCGCCATGGGAAAGGGTGCAGGCCATTTTTCTGGCGAATGGTGGCGATTTTATCGCGGCGACCGGTCAGGATTTTATGCGGGTAGGCCTGGTGGCCAACGTCCCATACCAGATGATCGAAGGGGGTCTGGTACACATAGTGCAATGCCACCGTCAGTTCGACGGTACCCAGCCCGGAGGCAAAGTGGCCACTGGAGCGGCTGACGCTGTCCAGCAGGTATTGCCGAAGTTCGTCACACAGCTTCGGTAGGCTCTCTTTTGGCAGCGAACGGAGTTCATCCGGATTTTCCGCTAGCGCCAAGGTCGGGTATTTGGCTATATCAAGACTCATTCGATACTCATATCAGAGGAGTTAACGTCACACGTTAATTGTCGCGTTCAATAATGAAGCTGGCTAACGCTCGCAATGGCGCTGTGTTATAAGATTGTGCTGCCAAAGTGTCTAATGCAGCTAAAGCTTCCTGATAGAGATCCCACGCTTTTGCTTTCGCGCTGTCAAGCCCGAGCAAAGCTGGATAGGTGCTCTTTCCGTGTTGCTGGTCCGCGCCCTGGCGTTTACCGATTTTTTCGGTTTCGCCGACCACATCCAAAATATCATCCTGTACCTGGAACGCCAGGCCAATCGCGGCGGCGTAGCGGTCAAGCTGCCCCAGTGCGGCGCGGCCAGGTTCACCGGCGGCTAACGCCCCAAGGCGAACGGCTGCGCGAATCAATGCGCCGGTTTTGTGACGATGGATTTGCTCCAGCGCTTCCAGACCAATCTGTCGACCCTCGGCTTCGAGATCCAGCGACTGGCCGCCACACATGCCGGCAACGCCGCTGGCGGTTGCCAGTTCGGAAATCATCCCCAGCCGGTCGCGCAGTGCCACGTCGGGCATCTCGGCATCGGCCAGAATGGAAAATGCCAGCGTCTGCAGGGCATCGCCGGCCAAAATGGCGTTGGCCTCACCAAATTTGATGTGGCAGGTCGGCTGACCGCGACGCAGATCGTCGTCGTCCATCGCCGGCAGATCGTCATGGATCAGTGAATAGGCGTGAATGCATTCTACCGCAGCCGCGGGCGCATCCAAATTATTCAGTGATACGCCAAACATCTGTCCGGTGGTGTACACCAGGAACGGACGCAGGCGTTTACCGCCCAGCAGCGCGCCGTGACGCATTGCCGCCACCATGTTGCCATCATTGAACGGCAGCGGCGCGATAAAATCCAGCAGCGTGCGGTCGGCCCGCTGGCGCAGGGCCTGCAACTGGTCAGAAAAAGCGGTCTGTTGGACAGTCTCGGACATGGTGATTACTCGGCATCCGGTGTGAAAGGCGTCAGCGCTGCATCATCGGCGCTGTCGTTAAGCAAAATCTGTACGCGTTGCTCCGCCTGCTGCAGTTTCTGCTGGCCCTGGCGCGCCAATTGTACGCCGCGTTCGAACTCATTGAGCGCGTCTTCCAGCGGTAACTCACCCGATTCCAGACGCGTGACGATGCTTTCCAACTCGCTGAGGGAGCTTTCAAAGCTGACGCTTTGCTCTGTACTGTCTGATTGTGCAGGTTTTTTTGGCATAATTTTCTTTTTACATCATCATGTGAACAGTGGCGCCAGAGCCTATCTTAGCGGGTCTTGATTGGCAAATCATGGCGCACATGTGTGGTTTTGTGCACCGAGCCCCACCAGATAGTGGTATACTCAGCGCCGCAAATGCGATTGATAAAACATTCGGCAGCCCCGTTGGTTTTATCAATCGCATATACATTGTAAATCCTTTTCCCTCGTAATTCTGACAATAAAGACCGCCATGAAGTTTATCATTAAATTGTTCCCGGAAATCACCATCAAGAGCCAATCTGTGCGCTTGCGCTTTATCAAGATCCTCTCGACCAGTATTCGCAACGTCCTGAAGCAGTATGATGAAACACTGGCGGTTGTCCGTCACTGGGATCATATCGAAGTTCGCGCCAAAGATGAAAACCAGCGGCCGGTGATTGCCGACGCGCTGACGCGCATTCCCGGTATCCACCATATTCTGGAAGTGGAAGACCGCGACTATACCGATATGCACCACATTTTCGAGCAGACGCTGGAAGCCTACCGCGAGCAACTGGAAGGCAAGACCTTCTGCGTGCGCGTTAAGCGCCGCGGCAAGCAGGACTTCAATTCGCAGGACGTGGAGCGCTACGTCGGTGGCGGCCTGAACCAGCATATCGAAAGCGCGCGCGTTAAGTTGTCGCATCCGCAGGTGACGGTCAACCTGGAAATCGAAGACGACAAGCTGATGCTGGTGAAAGCCCGCCGTGAAGGCATCGGCGGCTACCCGGTCGGCACTCAGGAAGACGTGCTGTCGCTGATTTCCGGTGGTTTCGACTCGGGGGTTTCCAGCTATATGCTGATGCGCCGTGGTTGCCGCGTGCATTATTGCTTCTTCAACCTGGGCGGCGCGGCGCATGAAATTGGCGTGCGTCAGGTAGCTCACTACCTGTGGAACCGCTTTGCCAGTTCGCACAAGGTGCGTTTTATCGCTATCGATTTTGAACCTGTGGTTGGCGAGATCCTGGAAAAAGTCGAAGACGGCCAAATGGGCGTAGTGCTCAAGCGCATGATGGTGCGTGCCGCTTCGCAGATTGCCGAACGTTATGGCGTGCAGGCACTGGTGACCGGTGAAGCGCTGGGACAGGTTTCCAGCCAGACGCTGACTAACCTGCGCCTGATCGACAACGCGTCCGATACGCTGATCCTGCGTCCGCTGATCTCCCACGACAAAGAGCACATCATCAAAGTGGCGCGTGAGATTGGTACCGAGGACTTCGCCAAGACCATGCCGGAGTACTGCGGTGTGATCTCGAAAAGCCCGACGGTGAAGGCGATTAAAGCCAAGATTGAAGAAGAAGAAGGGCACTTTGATTTCAGCATTCTTGACCGTGTGGTTAGCGAAGCCAAGAACGTGGATATTCGCACCATTGCCGAGCAGACTCAGGAGCAGGTTACCGAAGTCGAAACCGTGGCGGAGTTCGATGCTGACCAGGTGATCCTGGATATTCGCTCTAACGACGAGCAGGAAGACAAACCGCTGAAGCTGGATCAGGTTGAGGTGAAACCGCTGCCGTTCTACAAACTCAGCACCCAGTTTGGCGACCTGGATCAGAGCAAAACCTACCTGCTGTACTGTGAGCGTGGCGTAATGAGCCGCCTGCAGGCGCTATATTTGCTGGAGCAGGGCTTCACCAACGTGAAGGTTTACCGCCCGTAAGTCATTCAGGGGGCGCATCTGCCGCCCCCGTGCTTTAATCGCGGAAATCGTACATTCCAGGTATCAACACCAGTTGAGCGGCGATCTCCGCCGCTTTGGCTTTCCCCAGCAGCAAATCAATCAGCTTCAGCGCAAACTCCATTGAAGTTCCCGGCCCCTGGCTGGTGAGCAGGTTAACGCGCGGATCGAACACCACACGCCGCTCTATCCATTTGTCGGCCGGGATCTGTTCTTTCAGCCCCGGGAAGCCGGTCATATTGCCGATGGGGAACAGATCGTGGTGTTGCAGCACCAGTGCCGGTGCTGCGCAGATGGCGGCGACGATATTGCCCTGCAGGTGCATCTGACGCACTTTCTCCACCAACAGTGGGCTGTCGCGGAAGCACTCGGCACCTTTCAGGCCACCGGGCAGCACAATGGCGTCGAAAGGCTCGTCGACAATCGACACCAGCGGCGCATCGGCCAGCAGTTTTACCCCGCGTGAACAGACGATAGTCAGGTCGCCATCGCCGGCTACGCTGGCGGTGGTGACTTTAACGCCCGCCCGCACCAGCAAATCTATAGTGGTGACGGCCTCGATTTCTTCGCTACCAGGTGCCAGGCAGACCAGCGCCGATACGCTCATATTCATTTTCCTTTCGCTTAATCAATTCAAACAGGCGTGCATTCTCTGGCAGAGTCACGCCGTAGCTACGCGCGCGGCGCAGCAGGTAACCGGTAATGTAGTCGATTTCGGTGTGTCGCTGGGTGCGGATATCCTGCAGCATCGAAGAGACGTTGTCCGCGGTGCTTTGGATAACCTCCATGACGTACTGCTGCAAGCCTTCGCATGAGGTGTGGTAGCCCTCCATTTCCATTACGCTGGAGACCTCGCGGCAAATGAGCTCAATTTGTTCGGGATAGCGTTGCAGATCGCCATTACGGCAATTATACAGCGCCGTTAGCGGGTTGATCACGCAGTTGACCGCCAGCTTGCGCCAGTTCGCCGAGGCGATATTATTGTGCCAGGCGACGTCAGGCAGGGCCTGGTGCAGCACTTCTGCCAGATGGCTCAGTGATTGCGCCGCCGGTGAGGTCGGGCCGATATGGGTGATGCCGCCGGCGACATGGATAATAGTGCTGCCATCATGGCGCGCCGCATGGGTGGTGGTACCCTGCAGTATCGGCTGGTTGTTCGGCGGCAGTTCGTCCTGGGTGCCCATGCCGTTATGCAGCAGCAGGATGGCGCAGCGTGGGTTCAACTTTGGCAGTAGCGTGCTGACCGCGCTGGATACCTGCCAGGCTTTCAAGGTGACCAGCAGCAGTTCGCTCTGGGCTAAATGTTCGGGGTCGTTGGTGGGCAAATTACGGTTGAACGAAGCGCCTTCCGGCTCAATCACGTTCACTGCGCAAAAGGGTTGTGGCACTCGTAACCATCCCTGTACATCGTGACCCTGCTGATAAAGCCGGGAGAGCCACAGTTGTCCGAGCGCGCCGCAACCAAGAATAGTTATTTTCATCCAGACTCCTTGGGGTAACGGGAATATCGCTCAATGACTGTCTTATAATTATAGACTTTTCTGCTGTGCGGCAGCTTATCCGCCGCTAGCTTCAGCAGATTTTGTCTGAGGCGCTAAAGCGGTTATCATGCTCGGCATCGAAATCGCCTATCGCATTAGGCTCTCATTCAGGAGGAAGAAGTATGCCATCTTTCGACATTGTTTCCGAAATTGATATGCAGGAAGTGCGTAACGCCGTCGAGAACGCCACGCGCGATCTGGGCACCCGTTGGGATTTCCGCAACGTGCCGGCCAGCTTTGAGCTGAACGAAAAAGACGAAAGCATTAAAGTCGCCAGCGAGTCTGATTTCCAGGTGCAGCAGTTGCTAGATATTCTGCGTGAAAAGCTGAGTAAACGCAGCATCGAAGGCAGCGCGCTCGAGATCCCGGAAGAAATGACTCACAGCGGTAAAACCTACAGTGTGGATGCCAAGCTGAAGCAGGGGATTGAAAGCGCACAGGCGAAGAAGCTCGTCAAGCTGATCAAAGACAGCAAGCTGAAGGTCCAGGTACAGATTCAGGGTGATGAAGTGCGCGTGACCGGTAAATCACGCGACGATCTGCAGGGTGTGATGGCGCTGGTGCGCGGTGCCGATCTCGGACAGCCGTTCCAGTTTAAGAACTTCCGCGATTAAGGTTTTTGCGAAGGTGAAGATTTTGAAGGGCCAGCTTGCTGGCCCTTTTCTTTACAGTGAATTCACCAGCGCTTCCAATTGGACTCGGTTGGTCTGTTTGGTATCGACCTTCACGTAGGCACTGCGCTCTTCCGGCACTACAATCGCTTCCGCCACGCCCGGTTGGGCTTTCAGGCGGCTTTCCAGAGCGGAATCCTTCACGGCCAGTTCCGACAGCGTAATACGCAGGCTGCTGACGTAAGGCGGTTCTTGCATGGTACTGCTGACCAAAAACCAGACAGCCGCCAACACCGCCCCGGCGATAAACACCAGTCCTGCACCCTGCAGGCCATACAGCAAGCCACCCAGGCTGCCGCCGATCGCCACGCCGATAAACTGGCTGGTGGAGTAAACCCCCATCGCCGTCCCTTTATAACCGGCCGGAGACTCTTTGCTGATCAGCGAAGGCAGAATCGCTTCCATGACGTTAAACGCCATAAAGAACAGCTGTACGCCGGCAATGATGCCCCACAGGTGCGCGCCGGACAGCCATAGCAGCACTTCCGCACAGAACAACACCGCTACGCAACCCATGAAGACCTGCTTCATGCGGCGCTTCTTCTCGGCATAAATGATAAATGGCACTACGGCGGCAAAAGAAACCAGCATGGTGACCAGGTAGACAATCCAGTGTTGGCTCGCTGCCAGGCCTGCTTTTTCCATCGCCAGTGGCAGCGCCACGAAGCTGGACATCAGCAGGATATGCAGACACATGATGCCGAAATTGAGCTTCAACAGCCGGGAGTTGCTCAGCACCTTGCTGAAGCTGCCGCGTACGATGCTCGATTCCCGGTTCAGCACGTGGTGACTGGCAGAGGGGACCACTGCCAGAGTGATTACGATACCGGCCAATGCCAGCACGGCAATCATCCAGAACAGCGCATGCAGGCCAAAGGCGTGGGTGACGATCGGGCCAAGCACCATCGCAATAGCGAAGGTAATACCGAAGCTGACACCGATAAACGCCATTGCCTTGGTGCGGTTCTGTTCCCGCGTCAGGTCAGACAGTAGCGCCATCACTGCGGCGGCAATAGCACCGGAGCCCTGTAATGCCCGGCCGAGGATCACCCCCCAGATGGAGTCGGTCGCGGCGGCAATGACACTGCCCAGTGCAAAGATCAGTAGTCCGCCGACAATCAGCGGTTTGCGGCCGATACGATCGGAGATCAGGCCAAAGGGGATCTGAAATACCGCCTGCGCCAGGCCATAAATACCGATGGCGATACCGATCAGCGTTTCGCTGGCGCCGTTCAACGCCATACCGTAGGTGGTCAGTACCGGCAACACCATAAACATGCCGAGCATGCGCAGTGAAAATACGGTTCCTAATCCCCAGGTCGCTCGTCGTTCCAGCGGGGTCATTGCATTATCGTTCATTAAAACCTCATTAAAAGCCATTCCGTCAGGCTATCGGTGATAACGCCTGAGGGGATAGCTTCTGTGAAAGAAGCGTCATTTTAGTGTGAAGGGCAGGGGGGGTAAATCTAATGTTGTTTAGCAGATATTACAGTTCATCGGCTTTTTGACGAGACAAATAAAATGGGCCGCGAAAGCGGCCCATTCACAGACGATTTGGCTTACCAGACGTACGTCATCAACGCTTCCGGCGCGGCTGTCGCGCTGAAGTCGATAGACATCATTACGCTCAGCGAAGTGATGGCAACAATCGAGAACACAAACAGCTTGCGTGCCCAAACGCTGTCATTTTCGGTTTTGTAACCACGCAGTGCCATGCCCAGCCACCATACGCTTACCGCCGCAGCGACGATCAGGTATTTGTAGCCGGCGTAGCCGCCCAGGGTCAACATCAGGGTGGCAATCATAAACGCCACAATGTAGACCGTGATGTGGTTCTTCGCCACCGAAATGCCTTTCACTACCGGCAGGACCGGAATGTTGGCTGCCTGGTAATCTTTAAAGCGGAAGATGGCAATCGCATAGGAATGCGGCATCTGCCACAGGCTAAAGATAGCCAGCAGGATCAACGCACCGGCATCGAACTCGTTGGTGACTGCGCAATAACCGATAACCGGTGGCGCAGCGCCCGACAGGCTGCCGATCAGTGTGCCGTATACCGAGTGGCGTTTCATGTACAGGCTATAAACGCCGACATAAACCACGAAGCCCATCACCGCCAGCCACATGGCCAGCGGGTTGGCACCGATATACAGCAACGCAAAGCCCGCAATACCCAGAGCGGTAGCGTAAACCAGGCTTACACTCGGCGCGATCAGGCCCTTAACCAGCACCCGATTCTTCGTTCTCTCCATTTTCTTGTCGATGTCGCGGTCAATGTAGTTGTTAAATACACAGCCCGAAGCGACAACCAACGAGACCCCCACCAGGGTGGCGAGAAACAGGGGATAGTCGATGCTCCCTTTAGAGGCGAGCAGGAATCCCCCGACGACAGAAATTAAATTGCCGAAAATAATTCCTGGTTTGGTTACTTGCAGGTATTGCTTAATCATCACGTCCAGCTCTGCTCTTAATCGACCATCATATTGATGTTGAGGTTGTACATAATCCAGAGTGAACCCACAACAACGATACCGATGATCATAGCGGTGAACAGCAATGCCACCAGGTTCCAGCGCTCTTCCGATGAGGTATTCATGTGCAGGAAGTAAATCAGGTGAACAACCACCTGAATCACCGCCATGCCGACTACAACCGCCAGGATGGTGGAGTGAGAGGCGGTGCCGCTCATCACCATCGCAAATGGAATCACCGTCAGGATGATCGACAGAATAAAGCCGATCAGATAGGTCTTAACGCTACCGTGGCTTGCGCCGCCGTGAGAAGTTTCATGGGATGAATGACTCATGACATAACCCCCAGCAGGTAAACAACGGTGAATACGCAGATCCAAACCACGTCCAGGAAGTGCCAGAACAGGCTCAGGCACATCAGACGGGTCTTGTTGGTTGACGTCAGGCCGCGCTTGCTGACCTGAATCATCATGATAACGATCCAAACCAGGCCGGTAGACACGTGCAGACCGTGGGTAGCAACCAGTGCGAAGAAGCCGGACAGGAACGCACTGCGATCCGGGCCATAGCCTTCAACGATCAGGTGATGGAACTCATAGATTTCCATCGCTACGAAGCCCAGACCAAACAGGAAGGTCAGGAACAGCCAGGTATTCACGCTGCCAACCTTGCCTTTGTTCATGCCGATCATCGCCATACCGTAGGTGATGGAGCTGAACAACAGCAGGAAGGTCTCAACCAGAACAAACTTCAGATCGAAGATGTCTTTGCCAGAGGGACCGCCAGCGGTCCCGTTCACCAGTACTGCATAAGTCGCGAACAAGCTCGCAAACAAAATACAGTCGCTCATCAGGTAGATCCAGAATCCGAAGACTTTGGTCTCTCCTGCGTCGTGGTGCCCATGCTCTGCATGGGCTGCGTCATGGTTAGTCAGAGTATCAGTTGACATGTTTCACGCCTGCTTTGCTGATTTGTTCATAGTGTTGGTTTTCAATGCGCTCGATTTCATCAACCTGCACATAGTAATCAACATCTTCATCGAAGCTCTTGGCAATCCAGGTCACGATCATACCTACGAAGGCAGCGATCGCCATCCACCAGATGTCCCAGATCATCGCGAAACCAAATACCAGGCTGAAGCCAGCAATAATCACACCGGCGCCGGTATTTTTCGGCATATGAATCGGTTCGTATTTCGCCGGTTTCTTATAAGCGTTGCCTTTTTCTTTCATGTCCCAGAATTCATCACGGTCATGAATCTGTGGCACTACGGCAAAGTTATAGAACGGCGGTGGAGACGAAGTGGACCACTCCAGCGTACGAGCGCCCCATGGGTCACCGGTCAGATCACGGTTCTGCTCACGGTCACGCACACTGACGTAGATCTGAATCAGTTGGCACAGGATACCGCAGGCAATCAGAGCCGCGCCGCCAGCCGCTACCAGCAGCAGTGGGTGGAACTCTGGGTTGATGTTCTGGCTGATACGACGAGTCATACCCATAAAGCCCAGAGCATACAGTGGCATAAAGGCCACGAAGAAACCGATGATCCAGAACCAGAACGCACGGATACCCCAGGTCTCGTTCAGCGTGAAGCCGAAGGATTTAGGGAACCAGTAGGTCAGGCCGGCGAAGCAACCGAACACCACACCACCGATAATCACGTTATGGAAGTGGGCAATCAGGAACAGACTGTTGTGCAGCACGAAGTTCGCGCCCGGTACTGCCAGCAGAACGCCGGTCATCCCACCTACGGAGAAGGTGATGATGAAGCCGATGGTCCACAGCATTGCGGAGTTGAGCTGAATGCGGCCCTGGTACATGGTGAACAGCCAGTTGAAGATTTTCACCCCGGTAGGGATGGAAATGATCATGGTGGCGATACCGAAGAAGGCGTTAACGTTCGCGCCGGACCCCATGGTAAAGAAGTGGTGCAGCCATACGATGAACGACAGAACGGTAATCGCGATGGTTGCCCATACCAGTGAGGTATAGCCGAACAGGCGTTTTCTTGAGAAGGTCGCGGTGACTTCAGAGAACACACCAAACACTGGCAGAACCAGGATATACACCTCTGGGTGACCCCAGGCCCAAATCAGGTTGATGTACATCATCATGTTGCCGCCCATATCATTGGTAAAGAAATGGAAGCCCAGGTAGCGATCCAGGGTCAGCAACGCGATGGTAACAGTCAGAATTGGGAAAGAAACGATGATCAGAACGTTAGTACACAGCGCCGCCCAGGTGAACACCGGCATCTTCATCAGAGGCATGCCAGGGGCACGCATCTTCATGATGGTGGCGAAGAAGTTCACACCGGTCAACAGGGTACCCAGACCGGAAATCTGCAGACTCCAGATCCAGTAATCGACCCCGACGCCAGGACTGTATTCCTTACCCGACAGCGGCGGATACGCCAGCCAACCGGTCTGCGCAAACTCACCGACACCCAGAGAGATGTTGATCAGGACGACACCTACCACGAAGAACCAGAAGCTCAGGGAGTTCAGGAACGGGAAGGCAACGTCGCGCGCACCGATTTGCAAGGGTACAACCACGTTCATCAGGCCGACCACGAAAGGCATCGCCATGAAGAAGATCATGATTACGCCGTGGGCGGTAAAGATCTGGTCGTAGTGGTGCGGCGGCAGGAATCCGGCCTCGCCGGCGGACGCAAGCGCCTGCTGGCTACGCATCATGATGGCATCGGCAAAACCACGCAGCAACATAACCATTGCCACGATGATGTACATGATACCAATTTTTTTATGGTCGACCGAAGTCAGCCAATCGCTCCATAGCCATTTCCACTTGCCGAAATAGGTTATCAGCGCCAGCAGAGCCAGGCCCCCGATAACAATTGCAGCAACGGTGACCATGATGATCGGTTCGTGGTACGGAACCGCATCAATCGTTAATTTTCCCAACATCAGTTATTCCTCGGCTCCGGCGTGAGCAGCATGTTCACCCATGTCCATACCCTGGCTCATGTCCATACCTTCGTGCGTGGTAGCGCCCTTGTGCATGTTCATATCGCCCATAAATTTGCCAATAGTTTCTTTGAACAAATTCGGTTTGACACTGGAGAAGTACTCAACCGGGTTATTTTCACTCGGCTCTGCCAGTTTGTTAAAGTCGCTGGTGGCGTTAAGGTTAGTCGACGATGCTTTCACCTTGGCAACCCACTGATCGAAGTCGCCTTCGGTTGGGGTGACAATGGCGGTGAACTTCATGCCGGAGAACCCGCGACCGCTGAAGCTGCTGGAAATACCGTCGTATTTGCCTGCTTCATTGCCGATCAGGTGCAGTTTGGTCTGCATCCCGGCCATCGCATAAATCTGCCCACCTAACTGAGGGATAAAGAACGAGTTCATTACCGAGTTAGAGGTGATTTTGAATTCAACTGGAACGTCTTTCGGGAAAGCCAGTTCATTAACCGTTGCGATGCCTTGCTCTGGGTAGATGAACAGCCATTTCCAGTCGAGCGACACCACTTCGATAGTCATCGGCTTCTTGTCAGTGACAATCGGCTTGAACGGATCGAGTTCGTGGGTAGTCTTCCAGGTAATGGTGCCAAGGATGGCGATGATAATGATAGGAATGGTCCAGACGACCGCTTCGATTTTGTTGGAATGTGACCAGTTCGGACTGTATTTGGCATCTTTGTTGGAAGCACGGTACTTCCAGGCAAAGGCGAACGCCATAAAGATAACTGGTACCACCACGATCAACATTAATGCGATTGCAGTGATAATCAGTGTCCGTTGCTCAACACCAATTGCTCCTTTGGGATTCATCAATACCATATTGCAACCACTGAGCATTACAGTGGAGGCAATTAATGACAACATCCCAATACTTTTATTGTATTTCTTAAGTCTCATCTAACGACCTCAATTACAAAGGCTCTATTGTCGTTTCATGTGTGCGGGCATTTTACGGGAAGGTTGCAGTACTGTAAACATGCTTAAGGGAGTGTCAGCGCCTTGTTGACACTTTCTGTTAAGGGGGTCACAGATGTCACGTTGCGTGACAATTTACTAATGGCAACAAAGCGTTGGCACGCTGAATCGTGCCGGGCAAATCGTATGTTAAGGAAAACTAAAGGTATGATGAATCCAACAGGTAAAAACGCTTTTTTGAAATACGAATGAAAGGTTTATTTAATGTAAAATAATTGTGTATTTAAAGTGAATTTAATTTTATTTCCGAGCGATTTAGTCAGGTAAAAAAATAATTCTTCCGCCATTTATGTTCTTTTATTCGAAATAAACTCATCACGCTGATGCATTTTTGCCGACCGGTGCCATCACCGGCCGACGATATCAGGCCAGCCTGGTGCGACGCAGTGCCAGATAGTCCAACAAGCTGCCCATCGCAATGCCCACCAGGCTCAGTGCGGCACCGATCTGCAGTAACCGATCGGCCAGATTTGGCAAGGCGCTCCAGTCGAGTGCGTTGGTGATAAGCAGAATCAACCACAGCCCCAGCAATGAGCAACCCAGGGTCAGCATGCGCAACGCCCAGCGGTAAAACTGACGGAATTCGGTGCGCGGCATGAAGTTATCCGTGCGCTGGGTGTATTCCAGCGTCTGTCGACACAGGCGCAGCAGCAACAGGCCGGGCAGGGCAGCAGCAATCGAGAATAAATAGAACAGCGGCCAGCCATGCGCTTCGACAAACCAGCCGGCAATCGGGCCAACATAGACGCGGCCGACGGCGGATAACGCCGACAGCAGGGCAAACTGGGTCGCGGAAAACGACTTGTTGCACAGCGTCATCAGCAGCGCAACGAAGGCGGCGGTACCCATGCCGCCGCACAGGTTCTCCAGGAAGATAGCGCTACCCATCGTCATGAGGTTTTTATCGGTAACCGCCAGTATCCAGTAACCGAGGTTAGAGACCGCCTGCAGGATGCCGAACAGCATCAGGGCGCGGAACAGGCTGAGGCGTTGCATCAGCACGCCACCAAACAGCGCCCCGACGATAGTGGCGAACAGGCCGAGAGTTTTGTTCACCAGCCCCACTTCCCCGGCATCGAACCCTACGCCGCGGATCAGGAAGGTGGTACTCAGGCTGCCGGCAAAGGCATCGCCCATTTTGTACATCACGATCAGCAGTAAAATCAGCCAGGCATTGTTACGTGCGAAGAAATCGCGCAACGGAGCGACTACCGCTTCCTCCATGGTGCGCGGCGCAGGAATGCTGTTGTCCGGTTCCGGTGCCAGCAAAGTTGCGACGATGCCGATCAGCATCAATCCCGCCATCAGCCAGTAGGTTGACTGCCAGCCGAAGTAACGATCCGCCAGCCACAGCGCCAGCCCGCCGGATACCAGCATCGCCAACCGGTAACCCAGCACCGAAACCGCCGCGCCGGTTCCGCGTTCTTCCGCGCTCAGCAAATCGGTTTTATAGGCGTCAAAAACAATATCCTGCGACGCAGAACAGAAGGCCACCAATACCGCCAAAGCTGCCAGCCACCACAGATGCTGTGCCGGTTGCATAAAGCCCATCGCCACAATCGAGACTACCAGCAGCAGTTGGCTGATCAGCAACCAACCGCGTCGGCGGCCGAGGAATGGCGGGGTATAGCGGTCCATAAAGGGCGACCACAGGAATTTGAACACATAGGCCTGACCGACCAGCGAAAAAATGCCGATGGTTTTCAGATCGATGCCTTCGACGGTCATCCAGGCTTGCAGCGTGCCGGAGGTCAGCGCCAGTGGCAGACCCGAGGCAAAGCCCAGCAGCAGCAGGATCGCGGAGTTACGCTGGGTGAAGAGGTTCAGATAGCTTTTCGACATGAGTTCCCTGTCTGCACCGCCCGACTATCCGGGCGGTGCAAGGCGTTCGCGGATTAACGCGCGTTTTGCTTGATAAAGTCGTTGACGCTGGTGTCCTGCGCCATATCGGCAATAACGTCACCCAACACGCTATTGACCGCGTTAGTGATTTTATCGTTGGTTGCCGTGAAGGCGCCCTGGACGTTATAAGTTGAGCGGTAGTTTTTCACCTGCTTGTTGCCGTTTTTCGCCTGAGCGATGATTGAGATATCGGCCTTGGTGGTGATGTTGTAGCGCAGGTTGCCTTCGGAGACGTCTGCGTACAGGTTATTCACCACGATTTGCAGATCAACGGCACCGTCGGCACCGATCATATAGCCGCGCGCGCCCATTTGTTTCTCCAGCACTTCTTGCAGTAAGAAACGCAGATCGCGTGATGGCGTCAGCGTTACCAGCTGGCCGTCGCGGTTGACCTTCGCCAGAGCCTGATCTTTGCGCTGATCCGCGCCGTTAATGCTGATGGTGACGCCTTGCAGAGTCGGATCCTGCTGCGGCAGTACGATTTTCGGGGTCACGTTCAGGGTGTTGCTGCTGGTAGCACAGCCGGCCAGCATCAGTGCGGCCAACAGTGGAAGGCAAAGTTTTTTCAACATAGTTACTGTCTCATTCTCGATGGATTTTAAGCTGCCCAATATAGCGAGGCTGGTTTGGGCAGGCTTTCTGTAATAATCAGAGCGGGATAGCCAACAACAAATTGTCGACATCATAGCATCGCCGCCAGCCGGAGGAAGCGCAGAACGCACCGGAGTGACAAATTTTTACCTGCCGTTGATAAAAACATGCTTTTTTGGCCGTCTCAATCAGAAAAACCTCAAGCGGCGGCGGATGTTGGCCGTTTTTTGTCCGCAAAGAAGAGAAATTTACCTGCGCAATGGTCTAAAAGGGGAGAAAGAGGCTAATATTGAAATAGATGGGGGCGGTCCTCTGCCGGTGTAGTAAGGAGATCCTATGATTCGCGAGCAAATAGAAGCAAAGTTAAGGGCGGCATTTGAGCCCGCGTATCTGGAAGTCGTTGATGAAAGCTATCGTCATAACGTTCCGGCGGGTTCAGAAAGTCATTTCAAGGTGGTGTTGGTCAGCGATCGCTTCGTCGGCGAACGTTTCCTGACGCGGCATCGCTCGATTTACGGCGTCCTGTCGGAAGAGTTATCCGATGGTGTACATGCGCTGGCGTTGCACACTTATACCCTGAAAGAGTGGGAAGGGCTGCAGGATACCGTGCCGGCTTCCCCCCCTTGTCGTGGGGCCGGAACCTTGGCCTGACGGCTAAATTTGCGGTATCAGTGGAACTTTGACCACGATTTGGGGTATTACTACAGACGAATTTTGGAACGGCCTGCGGGCCGTTTCTGTTTTTGACGACGACACAGCCGATGCGCAATGCAGCCAAGGCCGGGTCGGCTTCGGCGGCCTTTTGGCGATCAAATCGGCAAAAGTGTGAGTTTTAGCGCGCCGCCGCTGCCTTGCTTTCCTCGACTCGCTCCGCTTGCGCCGCTATAATGTCGCGTCTTATTTTTCCGGAATGGTTTCGGGACACTTCTGTCATCAGGAAACTCGGTTCTGTAATGTAGCCGTCCTGGTTCTTCGAACGGAGTTGACCGAGCACTGTGATTTTTTTGAGGTAACAAGATGCAAGTTTCAGTAGAAACCACTCAAGGCCTTGGGCGCCGTCTCTCTATTACTGTACCCGCTGATACAATCAAGCAGGCTATTAAAAAAGAGCTGATCAACGCTGCAAAAAGCGTTCGTATAGATGGCTTCCGTAAAGGCCATGTACCAATGAACATCGTTGAGCAACGTTATGGCGCGTCCGTTCGTCAAGACGTACTGGGCGATGCGATGCAACGCAGCTTCGTTGATGCGATCATCAAAGAAAAGATCAATCCGGCTGGCGCGCCAAACTACGTGCCGGGCGAGTACAAAGAAGGTGAAGATTTCACTTTCGCCGTTGAGTTCGAAGTGTATCCGGAAGTTGAGCTGAAAGGCCTGGACGGCATCGAAGTTGAGAAGCCGGTAGTTGAAGTTAACGACGCTGACGTTGACACCATGCTGGACACCCTGCGCAAGCAGCAGGCGACCTGGAAAGAGACCGATCGCGCAGCTCAGGCTGAAGACCGTGTGACCGTTGACTTCTCTGGTTCTATCGACGGTGAAGAATTCGAAGGCGGCAAAGCCTCTGATTTCGTACTGGCCATGGGCCAGGGCCGCATGATCCCAGGCTTCGAAGAAGGTCTGGTCGGTCATAAAGCCGGTGAAGAATTCGCCATCGACGTTAATTTCCCAGAAGATTATCACGCTGAAAATCTGAAGGGCAAAGCGGCCAAGTTCGACATCGTTCTGAAGAAAGTAGAAGAGCGTGAACTGCCAGAGCTGACTGAAGAGTTCATCAAACGTTTCGGCGTGGCTGATGGTTCTACCGAAGGCCTGCGTGCTGAAGTGCGTAAAAACATGGAGCGCGAGCTGAAAGGCGCAGTGCGTAACCGCATCAAGACTCAGGCAATCGACGGCCTGGTCAGCGCTAACGAAATCGACGTTCCTGCTGCGCTGATCGACGGCGAAGTTGACGTTCTGCGCCGTCAGGCTGCACAGCGTTTCGGCGGCAACGAGAAGCAAGCGCTGGAACTGCCACGCGAACTGTTCGAAGAGCAGGCCAAGCGTCGCGTAGTTGTCGGTCTGCTGCTGGGCGAAGTGATCAGCACCAACGATCTGAAAGCTGACGAAGATCGCGTTAAAACGCTGATCGAAGAAATGGCTTCCGCGTACGAAGATCCAAGTGAAGTTGTTGAGTTCTACAGCAAAAACAAAGAGCTGATGAACAACATGCGCAACGTTGCTCTGGAAGAACAAGCGGTTGAAGCCCTGCTGGCAAAAGCGAAAGTGACTGAGAAAGCCACTACCTTCAGCGAGCTGATGAACCAGACTCAACAGGCGTAATGTCTGTACGCCAGGGCGCAACTTGTTGCGCTCTCAGGGCCGGCTTGCCGGCCCTGGCGTAAAAAAAGCCCGTAACCTTCGGTTGCGGGCTTTTCTTTTTGCCACGTTGCTGATTAATCTCAGGTTAAGCGTGACAATATGCACTATATTTACACTGTTGGTCTTGGCACAGTCTGGCATGATGGTTATCACCTGCAGCACAGGGTGTGCAGGATAATCGCTAAAAATACGCTGCCGGGCTTGAAATTTTGACTGTGGCCCCAATCTGTAAAATGTACATATATAGGCTATTTGCCAGAGTGCGTGGCAGAGTGCGCGGGATAAAGAAAAACCGTCGGGTACGTGTGGCGTGGGTCGAATGCTTGAGCATAGTCATCATGACCGTTCTCAAGTAGAATCGGTGTAATAGGGTGTAACCCTGGCCGCCAAGGCTATTTCTATTAGGAGACGGTAATGTCATACAGTGGCGAACGAGATCAATTTGCACCTAACATGGCCCTGGTGCCGATGGTGGTAGAGCAGACTTCACGCGGGGAGCGTTCTTACGACATCTATTCCCGCCTGCTGAAAGAGCGCATTATTTTCCTGACCGGCCAGGTCGAAGATCACATGGCCAACCTGATTGTGGCGCAGATGCTGTTCCTCGAAGCAGAAAGCCCGGAAAAAGACATTTTCCTCTACATCAACTCCCCGGGTGGCGTGATCACCGCAGGCATGTCAATCTATGACACCATGAAGTTCATCAAGCCGGACGTCAGCACCATTTGTATGGGCCAGGCGTGCTCGATGGGCTCCTTCCTGCTGACTGCGGGTGCCAAGGGCAAACGTTTCTGTCTGCCGAATTCACGCGTGATGATCCACCAGCCGCTGGGCGGCTATCAGGGCCAGGCGACGGATATCGAAATCCATGCGCGTGAAATCCTGAAGGTGAAGGCGCGTATGAATGAGTTGATGGCAGAACACACCGGCCAGACACTGGAGCAGATCGAACGCGATACCGAGCGCGATCGCTTTATGACCGCGGAAGAAGCGGTAGAATACGGTCTGGTTGACGGCATTCTGACGCACCGCAAGTAACACCACGCGGCTGGCGAGGTAATTGTGCGAGCCGATAGACTATAGTAATCAGAGCGGGCGTGGCTCGCTCTGGTGAGCATTATCGGCATTCCCGGTATGAATTCGGGGCGCACGGCCGCCGTGATTTTCCTGCGGGACAAAGACTAAAGAAGAGGTTTACTGATGACAGATAAGCGCAAAGACGGTTCAGGAAAGCTGCTGTACTGCTCTTTCTGCGGCAAAAGCCAGCATGAAGTGCGTAAGCTGATTGCCGGTCCGTCAGTGTATATCTGCGATGAATGTGTTGACCTGTGTAACGACATTATTCGCGAAGAGATTAAAGAAGTTTCACCGCATCGTGAGCGCAGCGCGCTGCCGACGCCGCACGAGATCCGCCACCACCTGGATGACTACGTCATCGGTCAGGAACCGGCGAAGAAAGTGCTGGCGGTAGCGGTGTATAACCACTACAAACGCCTGCGCAACGGCGATACCAGCAACGGTATCGAGTTGGGCAAAAGCAACATTCTGCTGATTGGTCCTACCGGTAGCGGTAAAACCTTGCTGGCGGAAACGCTGGCACGCTTCCTGGATGTACCTTTCACCATGGCCGATGCCACCACGCTGACCGAAGCAGGTTATGTGGGTGAGGACGTGGAGAATATTATCCAGAAGCTGCTGCAGAAATGTGACTACGACGTGCAGAAAGCCCAGCGCGGCATCGTCTACATCGATGAAATCGATAAGATTTCTCGTAAGTCAGACAACCCGTCCATTACCCGCGACGTTTCGGGTGAAGGCGTGCAGCAGGCGCTGTTGAAGCTGATCGAAGGCACTATTGCTGCCGTTCCCCCTCAGGGTGGCCGTAAGCATCCGCAGCAGGAATTCCTGCAGGTTGATACCTCGAAAATCCTGTTTATCTGTGGCGGAGCATTTGCCGGCCTGGATAAAGTGATCGGTCAGCGCGTTAATACCGGTTCCGGTATTGGTTTTGGCGCAACCGTGAAGGGTGAGGCTGAGAAAGCGACCGAAGGCGAACTGCTGCTGCAGGCGGAACCGGAAGATCTGATCAAGTTTGGCCTGATCCCTGAGTTCATCGGCCGTCTGCCGGTCGTGGCCACGCTGAGTGAGCTGAGCGAAGATGCGCTGATCCAGATCCTGAAAGAGCCGAAAAATGCCCTGACCAAACAGTATCAGGCATTGTTCAATCTGGAAGGTGTGGAGCTGGAGTTCCGTGAAGAAGCACTGAACGCCATCGCCAGAAAGGCGATGAAACGTAAAACCGGTGCACGTGGCTTGCGTTCTATCGTGGAAGCCGCGCTGCTGGACACCATGTATGACCTGCCTTCAATGGAAAGCGTCGACAAAGTGGTGATCGACGAGTCGGTCATCGCCGGTCAGTCCAAACCGCTGCTGATTTACGGCAAACCGGAAGCACAGGCTTCAGGCGAATAATTAGCCAGTCAAACCAGAAAGTTAATGTCAAAATGGGGGATTTTATCCCCCATTTTTATTTCCTGCATTCTTGACGTTGAATGTAAGAGATTCATCCCCATATACTCATTAACCAGATTTTATGAAACGTTTGATGCTTGCGTCTCATGAGATTCCCCCTCAACCTGGCGGAAGTTAAACTTAAGAGAGAGCTCTATGAACCCTGAGCGTTCCGAACGCATAGAAATCCCCGTCTTGCCGTTGCGCGACGTGGTGGTTTATCCGCACATGGTGATCCCGTTATTTGTTGGCCGGGAAAAATCAATTCGGTGCCTCGAAGCAGCAATGGATCATGATAAAAAGATCATGCTGGTGGCACAGAAAGAGGCCTCGACGGATGAACCTGGCATTAATGATTTGTTCTCAGTCGGCACGGTAGCGTCGATCCTGCAAATGCTGAAATTGCCTGATGGCACGGTAAAAGTACTGGTCGAAGGCCTGCAGCGGGCGCGTATTACTACGCTTTCCGACAGCGGCGAGCATTTTGCTGCCCAGGCAGAATATCTTGAGTCACCCGCGATTGACGAGCGTGAACAAGAAGTGCTGGTACGCACTGCAATCAATCAGTTTGAAGGCTACATCAAACTGAACAAGAAAATTCCACCGGAGGTGCTGACGTCATTGAACAGCATCGACGATGCTGCGCGCCTGGCGGATACCATCGCCGCGCACATGCCGCTGAAGTTGAGCGACAAGCAGTCGGTACTGGAGATGTTCGATATCACCGAGCGTCTTGAATACCTGATGGCGATGATGGAATCGGAAATCGACCTGCTGCAGGTTGAGAAACGCATCCGTAATCGCGTCAAAAAACAGATGGAAAAAAGTCAGCGCGAGTACTATCTGAATGAGCAGATGAAGGCGATTCAGAAAGAACTGGGCGAGATGGACGATGCGCCGGACGAACATGAAGCGCTGAAACGCAAGATCGAAGCGGCGAAAATGCCGAAAGACGCGCGTGAAAAAACCGAAGCGGAACTGCAAAAGCTGAAAATGATGTCGCCAATGTCTGCGGAAGCCACCGTGGTGCGCGGCTACATCGATTGGATGCTGCAGGTGCCGTGGAATGCGCGCAGCAAGGTTAAAAAAGACCTGCTCAAGGCGCAGGAAGTGCTCGATATCGATCACTACGGCCTGGAGCGCGTCAAAGACCGTATCCTTGAGTATCTCGCAGTACAGAGCCGCGTAAGCAAAATCAAAGGGCCGATCCTGTGCCTGGTAGGGCCTCCTGGCGTGGGTAAAACCTCGTTGGGTCAGTCGATCGCTAAAGCGACCGGCCGTCAGTATGTGCGTATGGCGTTGGGTGGCGTGCGTGACGAAGCGGAAATCCGCGGTCACCGTCGTACCTATATCGGCTCAATGCCGGGCAAACTGATCCAGAAAATGGCCAAGGTTGGGGTGAAAAACCCACTGTTCCTGCTCGATGAGATCGACAAGATGTCTTCCGACATGCGTGGCGATCCGGCTTCTGCACTGCTTGAGGTGCTGGATCCGGAACAGAACGTGGCGTTTAACGATCACTATCTGGAAGTGGATTACGATCTGTCCGACGTGATGTTCGTGGCAACCTCGAACTCGATGAACATTCCTGCGCCGTTGCTGGATCGTATGGAAGTGATCCGTCTGTCCGGCTATACCGAGGACGAGAAACTCAATATTGCCAAGCAGCATCTGTTGCCGAAGCAGCTTGAGCGTAACGCCCTGAAAAAAGGTGAGTTGACGGTCGACGACAGCGCCATTACCGGCATTATCCGCTTCTACACCCGTGAGGCTGGGGTACGTAGCCTGGAGCGTGAAATCTCCAAGCTGTGCCGTAAAGCGGTGAAAACGCTGCTGATGGACAAGAAGATCAAGCATATCGAGATCAACGGCGACAACCTGAAGGATTACCTGGGTGTGCAGCGCGTTGACTACGGCCGTGCGGATACCGAAAACCGTGTGGGTGAAGTTACTGGCCTGGCGTGGACGGAAGTGGGTGGCGATCTGCTGACCATTGAAACCGCCTGCGTACCGGGTAAAGGTAAGCTGACCTACACCGGCTCGCTCGGTGAAGTGATGCAGGAATCTATCCAGGCAGCACTGACCGTGGTGCGTGCGCGTGCGGATAAATTGGGGATTAACCCTGATTTTTACGAGAAGCGCGACATCCACGTACACGTGCCGGAAGGCGCTACACCGAAAGATGGCCCAAGCGCCGGTATTGCGATGTGTACCGCGCTGGTTTCCTGTCTGACGGGCAACCCGGTTCGCGCCGATGTGGCGATGACCGGCGAGATCACGCTGCGTGGTCAGGTTCTGCCGATTGGTGGCCTGAAAGAGAAACTGCTGGCAGCACATCGCGGCGGCATCAAAACCGTGCTGATCCCTTATGAGAATAAGCGCGATCTGGAAGAGATCCCGGCCAATGTTATCGCCGATCTGGATATTCACCCGGTGCAACGAATTGATGAAGTTTTGGACCTTGCGTTGCTCAATCCGGCCTTCGGCGCACTGCCGGTAGCGGCAAAATAGTGATGTATCGCAAAAACCATTGATAAAACTTATGCTGGCAAGTCATTTCGGACTTGCCAGTCTTTTTTTGTACCGCTAAGTTAGACAGCTGTCGGCCCGCGTTTTGTCACGCTTTCGGTGGCTTGCCAAGGCACGATGGGATTGATATAACAGCTGCGCTGTCGCAACCGTAGGGATTTTTCGGTGCGACGTTTGAATTCTAGAGGGGATGATAGAGTGAATAAGTCACAACTGATCGACAAAATTGCCGCAGGTGCTGATATTTCCAAAGCGGCAGCTGGACGTGCTTTAGATGCAGTGATTGCATCCGTTACTGATTCCTTGAAGGAAGGGGATGACGTGGCCCTGGTGGGTTTCGGTTCCTTCACCGTGCGTGAACGTTCGGCCCGTACCGGTCGTAACCCGCAAACCGGTAAAGAGATCAAAATCGCGGCAGCCAAAGTTCCGGCCTTCCGTGCAGGGAAAGCGCTGAAAGACGCAGTAAACTGATTGTTTGCGTCTAACCGTTTAGCGTTACAGGGCTTTGTAATAAACAATCACCTGACGCAACGGTGCTGGTAAGGTAAGATATAAGGCGCATCAGATTGATGCGCTTTTTTTATTTTTGTCGCAGGGAACGCGCCTGCGCAAGGGTGTTTTTAATCCACATCACAGCGGAGTGTTGTCACACTATGATGGACAATTTACGCGCGGCAGCTAATAACGTCGTGCTCAAAATCATCCTGGCCCTGATCATCTTGTCATTTATTTTGACCGGGGTGGGTAACTACCTGATCGGCGGTTCCGGCGATTATGCAGCGAAAGTAAATGGTCAGGTGATCGAGCGCGCTCAGCTGGAACAGGCTTTCCAAAGCGAACGCAGCCGTATGCAGCAACAGCTGGGTGACCAGTTCTCTGCACTGGCGGGCAACGAAGGTTATATGCAGCAGATGCGCCATCAGGCGTTGTCTCAGTTGATCGACAACATGCTGCTGGACCAATATGCCAAGAAATTAGGCCTGAGCGTCAGCGACGATCAGGTAAAAGACGCCATCCGCAAGGCGCCTTACTTCCAGACTGATGGCCAGTTCGATAACGCCAAATATCTCGATCTGATTAGCCGTATGGGTTACACCGCCGATAACTTTGCACAATCAATGCGTCAGCAGCTGGTTAACCAGCAGGTGATCCAGGCCTTTGGCGGATCGGGCTTCATTCTGCCTGCCGAAGCGCAGGATATGACGGCACTGGTGCTGCAACAGCGCGATGTGCGTCTGGCTACGCTGGATCTGAAAGCGTTGCAGGCCAAGCAGACCGTGACCGACGACGAGCTGAAAGACTACTACAGCCAGAACAAGAACAGTTTTATTGCGCCAGAACAGGTCAAAGTAAGCTACATCCCAATGGACGCCGCTGCTATGCAAGACAAGGTGACGGTAGCCGACGCGGATATCAGCGCCTATTACGACCAGCACAAAAGCAGCTACGGCCAGCCTGAGCGCAAGAACTACAGCGTGATCCAGTTGAAAACCGAGGCGGAAGCCAACGCGGTACTCGATGAGCTGAAGAAGGGCGGTGATTTCGCCACCCTGGCGAAAGACAAATCCACCGACATCATTTCACGCCGTACCGGCGGTGAACTGGGCTGGCTGGAGCCGGACACCACAGCAGACGAACTCAAGCAGGCCAACCTGACCGAAAAAGGCCAGCTTTCCGGCGTCGTGAAGTCTTCAGTAGGCTATCTGGTGATCCGTCTGAACGACATTGAACCGGAAAAAGTGAAGCCGTTGAGCGAAGTGCGTGACGCTATCGCCAAGCAGGTTAAGCAGGAAAAAGCGGTAGACGCTTATTACGCGCTGCAGCAGAAGGTGAGTGAAGCGGCTACCAGCGATAACGAGTCTCTGGCATCGGCCGAAGAGGCCGCAGGCGTGAAAGCGCAGCAGACTGACTGGTTTACCCGCGACAACATCCCGGCAGCGTTGAACTTCAAACCGGTCATTCAGTCGATTTTCGACGGTTCACTGATTGGTGAAGGCGGCTCTCCGGGCAGCAACTCCGACGTGATCACCGTTGATGGCGACCGTGCCTTCGTGATCCGCGTGTCTGGCCACAAGCCAGAGGGCATTGAACCGTTCGACCAGGTGAAAGATCGCGTGGCAGAACTGGTCAAGCGTAACAAAGCGGAACAGGAAGCCAAACTGCAGGGCGAGAAGCTGCTGGTTGAGCTGAAACAGGGCAAGGGCGACGAGGCGATGAAAGCTGCTGGCCTGAGCTTTGGCAGCGTGCAGAAGATGGCACGTGCGCCGGAAGACAGCCAACTGGTGCAGAGCGTGTTCGCGCTGCCGCATCCGCAAGAAGGCAAGCCGGTTTATGGCATGTCGCAGGACCGTCAGGACAACGTGGTACTGATTGCGCTGGATGCCGTGAAACCAGGCACCTTGCCGGCAGAAGAAATGAAAACTTTCGTCAGCAAGATGGAAGAAGGTGCGACTGGCGTGTCCTTTGACTCTCTGCTGGCCAGCCTGCGCAAAGAAGCCAAGATCACCATGGGTGCCGCTGAGCAGCAGCAACCTCAGTAAAGCGCCGCAGTTTTCTGCAACGCAATGCAATCCTCAAAGGCCGCTTTCGCGGCCTTTTCCATATCTGAAATCCGTCAATTGCTGAAGTTTCTTTGCTGCGGCAAGGTGAGCTTGCTGTTACACACAAGGAGGACACAGCATGCAACCTACAGAAATAAAAGCGGTAAATGAGAGTGGTTTTAGCTTTAAAGCCTTGCTGACCGTAGCACTGCTCTGCCTGGCCGGGCCAGCGTTGGCCGCGGAAGAAAAAGTAGTTACCGGGCAACCGGCGCTATCCGTGCCGGCGGCTAATGTCGGGCAGGGGGCAGAGGCCGGGGCGGCTGCCAGTGATGAGGCATCGGTCAGTATCAATCAGGCCGATGCCGAACAACTGGCCAGCATACTCAAGGGAGTTGGATTGAAAAAAGCGGAGAGCATTGTGCGCTACCGCGAGCAGAATGGCCCCTTTACACAGATTGAGCAGCTTCAGGAAGTACCGGGCATTGGGCCTGCACTGTTTGAAAGGAATCGCGCGCGGCTCAAAATGTGATTTCGATCACGGCTGCGTGGCAAAGTGATAATGCAGCCCTTTTTCCTCTGCTACATTTTACAGGTCTTACCAGTTTGGCACCTTGACCAAATGGGTGAAGGAGTCGCTTGCGGCTCCTTCTTTCTGTAATCACCAGGCAGGAGCGGTTGTCACCTATGCACCAGACCTTTATCAAAGTCCGTGGTTATCATCTTGATGTTTATCAGCACGTGAACAACGCCCGCTATCTGGAGTTTCTGGAGGAGGCGCGCTGGGATTGGCTGGAGAATCAGGAAAGCTTCCGCTGGATGACGGAAAACAACATCGCCTTTATCGTGGTGAACATCAACATTAACTACCGCACCCCAGCGGTATTGGGCGACAAGCTACGCATTGACAGCCAGATGGTGCAGCTAAACGGCAAAAGCGGCGTGTTGAGCCAGAAGGTCTCGCAGGATGCCAGCGGGGCTCCGGTAGCGGATGCACTGCTGACCTTTGTTTGTGTCGATCTGAAAACCCAGCGGGCACTGCCGATTGAGGGGCAACTGCGCGAACACCTGCAGGTGCTCACGCCGCTTGAAAATAGCTAAAACAACGAGCGGCAAGCTGTGCCGCCGTTATTCCATCAGACCAACCCGGTCTTCTTCTTCAGGCTCGCCATCACTTCGGCCTTGTTGATTTGGTACTGCTGCAGGCCGTTGGCGCGCAGATGGCAGGCCGCACATTCACCGCAGCCGTTGCCTTTGATGCCGTTGTAGCAGGTCAGAGTGTCCTGCTGCACCAGCTCCAGCTGATGGTAGTAATCTGCCATTGCCCAGGTTTCTGCCTTGTTCAGCCACATCAACGGTGTTTCAAAGCGGATGTCGCGGGCGATGCCCAACACTATCGCCTGGTTCAGCGCTTTGACAAACTCGTCGCGACAGTCTGGGTAGCCGGAGAAGTCGGTTTCACACACGCCGGTGATCACCGCTTCAGCTTCGACCTGATAGGCATAAATCGCCGCCAGCGTCAGGAACAGAATGTTGCGGCCCGGCACAAAGGTGCTCGGTAACCCATTGCTCTGGGTACTGTCGTAGGCGGGAACCGGAATGTTGTCACGGGTCAGGCTGCTGATCGCCAGCTCGTTGAGCAGGCCTACGTCCAGCAGCTTATGCGCCTTGGCCCCCAGGGCCACCGACAGCTCCTGAGCCACTTCAATTTCGGCGCGGTGGCGCTGGCCGTAATCGAAAGTGACGCAGTGAACTTCATCATACTGTTTCAATGCCTGAATCAAGCAGGTCGTGGAATCTTGTCCACCGCTGAAAACGACAACCGCGCGCTTCATAAAATAACCTCAATTTATTGCTGAGACCCTACCCGATACACATTCGGGCGGTAAGATAAAAATGCGTTGCGGCAGCAATGGTAGCAGAAATGGTGGCATACCGCTGGCCGGGCAAATTCAGTCGGTTGATGGCAACGTGGTATTTTCCACCGGCGGCGGTAGCCAGGCCTGACAGAAATCGAACCACCCGTGGGCCGTCAGGGTGACGCCATGAATGCGCGGTGGCGCGCTGATTTGATACTGATAGTGAAACAACGGAGTGATGATCGCCGCCGCCATAAGCTGCTGATAATAGTCTTTCAATTGCTGGTAACGTGCTTGCTGTGCCGGGAGCTGCTGAGTCTGTTGCAGCGTTTGTTGCTGATGCTGCCAGCGAGCGTCGGGCAGGATACCGCGCCACAGCGTATCTTGCCGCAGCCAGCTTTCCAGTGTGGCCTCCGGTGACTCACCAATCAGATTATCCGCCAGCAGCAGGTCGGCCTGTTCGATTTGTTCGGCGCTTTGCCAGCGTTTACCCGCGTAGTAGCGCAGTTCCAGCTCGCAGCCGTGTTGCGCCAACAGTTGCTGCAAGGCCACTGTGACCGTCTCCAGCTCCACCGGTGGCCGATACAACAGCGTCAATTTGGCGGGCAGGGCAATATCCTCGTCGGCCTGATGCTGTGGAATTGTCCAGCCGGGCAGCATCTCACTACTGGGGGTGATGACGCTGTTGGGCACCGGCAGATTGGCCAACAGCCTGGATTGCTGGATCAGCATCAGCAGTTTTTTCCCCTGAGCCTCACTGAGCACGCCGTGCTTCAAATTCACCGCCAGATAGCACCAACCCAGACTCATGCTGCGCTGTACCGGACGCGCCAATGCCATCTCTTCCTGCTGACCGAGGGTTATACGTACCGGATGCTGGCAACTGGTATAAGCCTCACCGGTGTTCAGCTCGGGGGTGATCCAATACTCGATGCTCTCAAGAAAAGGATGCTGCAAATGGTAAAACGGGTGTTGCTCCAGCCGGACCAGGTGCGGTTGGTTCAGCGCCAGCTTAAACGGGCCGGCCCCCATGCCCGAAGCCTCCGGATGGGTCAGCAGGCAAGGCAACTCCGCCAGCCGGTGTGCCAACCAATAGTCTGGATGCTGCAATTCAAACTGCAGACACAGCGCATGGGGAAGACTGATAGCGGCAACGTTGGCCAGGCTGGGTTGGCTGCGAGGGTGTCTCTGCAGTTTTTCCAGCGTTTGCAGCAGTTGCTGGCCGGTCAGTGGCTCACCGTTGTGCCAGCGCAGTTGGCTGCGTAGAAAAAACTGCCAGCGCAGGCCGTCATGGCTGATTTGCCAATGGTGGGCCAGGTCAGATTGCGGCTCGGGATTACCGGTAATAAAACGTGTTAGCCCGGCATGCAGGGTGGCGACCAAATGCTGTTCGGCGCGGCCGGTCAGGGTCAGCGGATCCAGCGATTCGAGCGTGCGGTAGTAGGGAATACGCAGCGTTGGGCTGCCGGCCTGCCATTGACCACCAAGATGGGGGCTAAGCAGCTCCTGTAAATGTTGCGGATCCAACTGCGCCATTTCCAGCGCCCCCTGATGATCGCCATCCTTCAGCAACCTTTGAAGATGGGCAGCGCGTAGCTCATCCGGCGTTTTCAGGCAGTGCAGGTGCGCACGTTTCCCGCGTCCGGGCTGTGACTGCCAACTCAGCCAGCCTTGATCCTGCAGTTGTTGCACCAGCGTGCGGGCGTGGCGCTCGCTGCAATAGAACATCGCCGCCAACTCGCCGACGGTTGTGGCGACCGGCGTGCCCCCGAGCTGCTGGTACAGGCGTTGGTATTGGCTGAGACGATGGGTCAGGCGCATAAGGAGAAATCCGGAACAGTTTTCCAGAATTGTTCACTATTACTTCCGTAAATACCATCCCATACTGCAGGGACTGTAATCGCGTTCACATTCATGAGGTTCTTATGTATCGCCTGGCGGCTTTTGATATGGACGGCACGTTGTTGACACCGGATCACCGGGTCGGGCCGGAAACTCTGGCGGTGCTAAAGCAACTCCTCGAGCGGGAGATGATCGTCACTTTCGCCACCGGGCGCCACTACCTTGATGCACAGCCGATCATGGCGCAGTTAGGCCTGCAGGGCTATCTGATTACCGGCAACGGCACGCGGGTCTATGACGACCGAGGGCAGCAACTGCAGGCTACCGATTTGCCGGCCGATATTGCCGAAGAGGTGCTGCATACCCATTGGCGTACCGACGCCAGCATGCACGTCTTCCGTGATGAAGGCTGGATGACCGAGTTTGCGCTGCCGGAGGAAATGTTGCAGGCCCACCACCTGAGCGGCTTCCATTATCAGCTTGCCGAACTGCGGCGTTTACCGGCGTTCGGCAACAGCAAGGTTTGTTTTGTTGGGCCGCATGAGGAGCTGCTGAAACTTCAGGTGCAGCTGCGCCGGCACTTTGCTGCGCGGGTTGATCTCTGTTTCTCGGCCTATGAATGCCTGGAAGTCTTGCCTCTGGGCTGCAACAAGGGCTCGGCGCTGGATATGCTGAGCCGCCATCTGGGGCTGAAGATGGCGGACTGTATGGCGTTTGGTGATGCGATGAACGACAAGGAAATGCTGGCGGCAGTCGGGCACGGGGTGGTGATGGGCAATGCCCTGCCACAGCTGAAGTCGCTATTGCCACAGCTACCGGTTATCGGCCACTGCGAACAGCAGGCGGTGGCCCACTATTTGCAACATTGGCTGCGTTCACCCTACCTCACCTATTCCCCCGAATTATGAGGCTTTATTGGCAGCCGGCCGGTTAGACTTACCCGGCTTTTTTTCGTCTGAACCTGTTGATTACAAATCTGCCAACTGCGCCAGATGAGGCGTTAGATCACCGATATTGTTTCTGACCCATTCCGGGTTGTAATAGGTGTCCAGGTAGCGCTCACCGCTGTCGCACAGCAGAGTCACAATCGAACCCTGCTCGCCGTTTTCCCGCATTTGCTTCGCCAACTGTAGCGCACCCCACACGTTGGTGCCGGTTGATGCCCCAACCTTGCGTCCGAGCACCGTTTCCAGCCAGTGGATAGTGGCGACGCTGGCGGCATCCGGCACGCGGATCATGCTGTCGACCACTGACGGAATAAAGGATGGCTCGGCACGTGGGCGGCCAATGCCCTCGATACGGCTGCCGCAGCTGCCAATCAGGGTGCGGTCACGCTGGTGGAAGCAATCATAGAACACCGAGTTTTCCGGATCGACCACCGTCAGGCGGGTGTCGTGCCCCTGATAGCGGATATAGCGGCCCAGGGTCGCGGAGGTGCCGCCGGTACCGGCGCTCATCACGATATGTTTGGGTACCGGGAAAGGTTCGCGTTCCATCTGGCGGAAGATGCTGTCGGCGATGTTGTTGTTGCCGCGCCAGTCGGTGGCCCGCTCAGCGTAGGTGAACTGATCCATATAGTGGCCGTTCAACTCTTGCGCCAACTGCTCGGAGACGGCGTAAATCTGCGCCGCATGATCGACGAAGTGACAGCGACCGCCGTAGAACGCGATCTGCTCAACCTTGCGGCGTGCGGTACAGGAAGGCATGACGGCAATAAACGGCAGGCCAATCAGCCGGGCGAAGTAAGCTTCGGATACCGCGGTACTGCCGGAGGAGGCCTCGATAATGGTGGTGTTTTCGGTGATCCAGCCGTTACACAGACCGTACAGAAACAGTGAACGCGCCAGCCGGTGCTTCAGGCTGCCGGTTGGGTGAGTACTTTCATCTTTCAGGTACAGGCAGATACCGGGAAATTCCGGCAGGTTCAGGCGGATCAGGTGGGTATCGGCGGAGCGTTGAAAATCCGCTTCTATTTCGCCGATAGCATATTTAACCCAAGAATTTGTCATCATTTGGCCTCAGAATAGGGGGGCTTATTTGTTGCATAATATAGCCTGCCGTGAGGAAAAAAGGATTGCCATTTTTCCTGTTTAATCGCCTAATGAGAGAAAAATATTCTCCGGATTGGCGATATGTTAGATAAAACAGACCGTAAATTACTGTGCATGCTGCAACAGGACTGTACGCAACCGCTGCAGGTGCTGGCCGACGCGGTCAATCTGACGTCAACACCCTGCTGGAAAAGGCTCAAGCGGTTGGAAGAAGAAGGTTATATCCGAGGGCGGGTCGCGCTGCTGGATAACGAAAAGCTCGGCCTGGGCCTGACGGCATTTGTGCTGATCAAAACTCAGCAGCACAGCAGTGAGTGGTATCAACAGTTCGTGCAACTGACCAAGCAAATGCCGGAGGTGCTGGCCTTCTATCGCATGGCGGGAGAGTACGATTACCTGATGCAGGTGGAAGTGGCGGATATGAAAAGTTACGACAGCTTTTACAAGCGCCTGGTGAACGGCGTGCCGGGGCTGATCGACGTCACTTCCAGCTTCGCGATGGAAAAAATCAAATACACCACCGCACTGCCGGTTCCTGAGTGAAAAGTTCACCAAATTGGCAAAGTAACGGTGGTATCCTACTCTGCTGAGGCAGAACGAGAGATAAAAACATTACATCCTGGAATAAAACTGCGTGAGACTATTTGCTCAAATCGGCTGGTATTTCCGCCGCGAGTGGCGCCGCTACCTCGGGGCGGTGGTGCTGCTGATCATCATTGCCATACTGCAACTGTTGCCGCCCAAGCTGGTGGGGATCATTGTGGATGGCGTCACAGAAAAACAGATGTCCGGCGGCGTATTAATGGCATGGCTGGGGCTGATGCTCGGCACCGCCGTGGTGGTCTACCTGCTGCGCTACGTGTGGCGGGTTCTGCTGTTTGGGGCGTCCTATCAGCTTGCCGTGGAGCTGCGTGAAAACTTCTACCGTCAGCTTAGCCGTCAGAATCCGGCCTTCTATCTGCGTCATCGCACCGGCGATCTGATGGCGCGTGCCACCAATGATGTCGACCGCGTGGTTTTTGCCGCCGGTGAAGGGGTGCTGACGCTGGTCGATTCACTGGTGATGGGCTTGGCGGTGCTGGTGGTGATGAGCACCCAAATTAGCTGGCAGCTGACCCTGTTGTCGCTGATCCCGATGCCAATCATGGCGATCGTCATCAAGTACTACGGCGACCAGTTGCACCAGCGTTTTAAATCGGCGCAGGCAGCGTTTTCCAGCCTGAACGATCAGGCGCAGGAAAGCATGACCAGTATCCGCATGATCAAGGCGTTCGGCCTGGAAGATCATCAGTCCAATCAGTTTGCTGAAGTGGCCGCCCAGACCGGCGCCAAAAATATGCACGTGGCGCGGGTGGATGCCCGTTTCGATCCGACGATTTATATCGCTATCGGTACCGCCAATCTGCTGGCTATCGGCGGCGGCAGTTGGATGGTGGTGAACGGCACCCTGACGCTGGGGCAATTGACCAGCTTTGTGATGTACCTCGGCCTGATGATTTGGCCCATGTTGGCGCTGGCCTGGATGTTCAACATCGTTGAACGTGGCAGCGCGGCCTATAGCCGTATCCGCAGCCTGCTGGATGAAGCGCCGGCAGTGACGGACGGCGAGCAAGCCTTGCCGGCTGGGCGTGGCAATCTGGCCATCGACATTCGCGCATTTCACTATCCGGGCAATACCCATGCGGCGCTGCACGATGTGGTACTGAAGCTGGAGCCGGGGCAAATGCTCGGCCTGTGCGGCCCGACCGGTGCCGGTAAATCGACGTTGCTGTCACTGATCCAGCGTCAGTTTGATGTTGATGACGGCCAGATTAGCTATCAGGGGCTGCCGTTGACCCAGGTGAAACTCGACGACTGGCGTTCGCGGCTGTCGGTAGTCAGTCAGACCCCGTTTTTGTTCTCTGACAGCGTGGCGAACAATATCGCGCTCGGCAACCCAGGGGCGACGCAGGAACAGATTGAGCGTGCGGCCCGCCTGGCCAGCGTGCATGAAGATATTTTGCGCTTGCCGCAAGGCTATGAAACCGAGGTGGGTGAGCGTGGCGTGATGCTTTCCGGTGGCCAGAAGCAGCGTATTTCTATCGCCCGCGCCCTGTTGCTGGACGCGGAAATCCTGATCCTCGACGACGCGTTGTCGGCGGTGGATGGCCGTACCGAACACCAAATCCTGCATAACCTGCGCAGCTGGGGGCAAAACCGCACGGTAATTATCAGCGCGCACCGGCTTTCGGCGTTGACCGAAGCCAGCGAAATTCTGGTGATCCAGCACGGCGGTGTGGCACAGCGTGGCCAGCATGCGTCCCTGGCGGCTCAACCCGGCTGGTATCGCGAGATGTATCGCTATCAGCAACTGGAGGCGGCATTGGATGAGGCCCCGGAAAGCGGTGAGGAGAGTGAAGCCAATGAATAAGATGCAAAAGTTGTGGCCGACGCTGAAACGCTTGCTGGCTTATGGATCGCCGTATCGCAAACCGCTGGGGCTGGCGGTGTTGATGCTTTGGGTCGCGGCGGCGGCGGAAGTCGCCGGGCCGATCCTGGTCAGCTACTTTATCGATAACTATGTTGCCAAGGGGCAGTTGCCGCTGACTATCGTCTGCGGGCTGGCGGCGGCCTATATTTTGCTGGAACTGTTGGCGGCGGCGCTCCACTATTTTCAGGCGTTGCTGTTTAACCAGGCGGCGGTCGGGGTAGTTCAACGGCTGCGAACGGACGTGATGGATGCCGCATTGCGCCAACCGCTGAGCGCTTTTGATACTCAGCCGGTCGGGCAGTTGATCTCGCGGGTGACCAATGACACCGAGGTGATCAAAGACCTGTACGTGATGGTGGTGTCCACGGTGCTGAAAAGTGCGGCGCTGATTGGCGCTATGCTGGTGGCCATGTTCAGCCTCGACTGGCGCATGGCGCTGGTGGCTATCTGCATCTTCCCGGCGGTATTTGTGGTGATGGGTATTTACCAATACTACAGCATACCTATTGTACGCCGGGTGCGTAGCTATCTGGCGGACATCAACGACGGCTTTAACGAAGTGATTAACGGCATGGGGGTGATCCAGCAGTTCCGCCAGCAGATCCGCTTCGGGGAGCGCATGAGCGCTGCCAGCCGTTCCCACTATACCGCGCGTATGCAAACGCTGCGCCTGGACGGTTTCCTGCTGCGTCCGCTGCTCAGCCTGTTTTCGGCGCTGGTGCTGTGTGGCCTGCTGATGCTGTTCGGCTTCAGCGGTGAGGGAGCGATCGGCGTCGGTGTGCTGTATGCCTTTATCAACTATCTGGGGCGTCTGAATGAGCCGTTGATAGAGTTGACCTCGCAACAGTCGATTTTGCAGCAGGCGGTGGTGGCCGGTGAGCGTATTTTCGAACTGATGGATCGCAGTCAGCAGAGCTACGGTACGGACAATCGTCCGCTGGAGAGCGGTCGTATTGATATTGACGACCTGAGTTTTTCCTACCGGGATGACAAGAAGGTACTGCAGCATATTTCGCTGTCGGTGCCTTCACGCGGCTTTGTGGCGCTGGTCGGTCATACCGGCAGCGGCAAGAGCACGCTGGCCAATTTGCTGATGGGCTATTATCCGGTCGATCACGGGGAAGTGCGTCTCGACGGGCGTCCTCTGTCCAGCCTTTCACACGCTACCCTGCGCCAGGGCATCGCTATGGTGCAGCAGGATCCGGTGGTGATCGCCGAATCGGTGCTGGCCAACGTGACTCTGGGGCGCAATATTAGTGAAGCGGCGGTTTGGCAGGCATTGGAAAGGGTGCAACTGGCTGAGTTGGTTCGCTCTTTCCCTGAAGGCATTCATACCCGGCTGGGCGAGCAGGGTAATAACCTGTCGGTGGGCCAGAAGCAGCTATTGGCGATGGCCAGGGTGTTGGTGCAGGCACCGCAGATCCTGATCCTTGACGAAGCCACCGCCAACATTGACTCGGGTACGGAACAAGCGATTCAGCGGGCGCTGAGTTTGATCCGCGAGCACACTACGCTGGTGGTGATCGCTCACCGCTTGTCGACCATTGTTGATGCCGACTCAATTCTGGTGTTGCACCGCGGCCATGCCGTCGAGCAGGGGAATCATCAGCAACTGCTGGCGCAGCAGGGGCGTTACTACCAGATGTATCAACTGCAGCTGGTTGGCGAAGAGCTGGCGGCCGCCAACCGCGAAGAAACACAAACTGCATGATCAATGAGGCCGCTTTAGCGGCCTCTTTCTTTTCTCACCACGCACCACAAACAGGCATCGCTGCGTTTTAAATCCCTTTCTCTGCACTTTTTCGACGCGTCACGCACCAAAATAGTGCGCAATATTTAATCAATTCCCTGTGCGATAGCCTGCCATTGGCTAGCGGCGTTGCGTTACACCCCAGCCTGGTCGGTTAATTTGCTGAATTAGCGGACAAATCCATTTATGGCATAGCCTTTGCTTTATAAGACAGGTACCAGGGGTGAGTTTGGGCTTAATTCGTGGAGGGGCAATATGAAGCTGGTGACCGTGGTGATTAAACCATTCAAGCTGGAGGACGTGCGTGAAGCCCTATCCTCTATAGGAATTCAGGGGCTGACCGTAAGCGAAGTAAAAGGCTTTGGTCGCCAGAAGGGGCATGCTGAGCTCTATCGTGGAGCCGAATACAGCGTCAACTTCTTACCTAAGGTAAAAATCGACATCGCTATCGCTGACGATCAGTTGGATGAAGTGGTCGATGTGATCAGTAAAGCGGCCTACACCGGCAAAATCGGTGATGGCAAAATTTTCGTTGCCGAATTGCAACGTGTCATTCGCATTCGCACCGGCGAAACAGACGAAGCAGCACTGTAGTCATTGGCTCAGTAAAGTAATGGGGATGGATTGATAATGAAAAAACTTTTATCCATGTTGGGCCTGAGTACGGTAACCATGGTTCCTTCTTTGGCACTGGCCGCTCCGGCGGTCGCAGACAAGGCGGATAATGCCTTCATGATGATTTGCACCGCTTTGGTGCTGTTCATGACCCTGCCGGGTGTCGCTCTGTTTTACGGTGGTTTGCTGCGTTCCAAAAACGTGCTCTCCATGTTGACCCAGGTCACCGTCACCTTTGCCTTGGTGTGCGTGCTGTGGGTGCTTTATGGCTACAGCCTGGCTTTCAGCGAAGGTAACGCCTTCTTCGGCGGTTTCCAGACGGCGATGCTGAAAGGCATTGGCATCGACAGTGTCACCGGAACCTTTAGCCAGATGATCCACGTGGCGTTCCAGGGTTCGTTCGCCTGTATTACCGTGGCGCTGGTGGTGGGGGGCTTTGCCGAGCGTATCCGCTTCTCTGCGGTGGTGATCTTCGCGGCTATCTGGTTCACCATTTCTTACCTGCCGATTGCCCACATGGTGTGGGGCGGCGGTTTCCTGGCCGCTGACGGCGCGCTGGACTTTGCCGGCGGTACCGTGGTGCACATCAACGCCGCCAGTGCCGGTCTGATTGGCGCTTATCTGTTGGGCAAGCGTGCCGGTTTCGGTAAGGAAGCTTTCAAACCGCACAACCTGCCAATGGTGTTTACCGGGGCTTCCATCCTGTACATCGGCTGGTTTGGCTTTAACGCCGGTTCTGCCAGCGCGGCTAACGGGATTGCGGCACTGGCGTTCCTCAACACCGTGGTGGCCACTGCCGGCGCTATCCTCTCCTGGACCTTTGCCGAGTGGATTGTTCGCGGCAAACCTTCACTGTTGGGCGCCTGTTCCGGCATGATCGCCGGGCTGGTTGCCATCACGCCGGCTGCGGGCACCGTGGGCGTTGGCGGGGCGTTGATTATCGGCCTGATTGGCGGCATCGCCGGTCTGTGGGGCGTGGTCACGCTGAAGAAATGGCTGAAGGTCGATGATACCTGCGACGTGTTCGGTGTGCATGGCGTGTGCGGTATCGTCGGTTGCCTGCTGACCGGGGTATTCACCTCGGCCTCGCTGGGCGGCACTGGCTACGCGGAAGGCGTCACCATGGGCCATCAGGTGTGGATCCAGTTGTTGAGCGTGGTGATCACGCTGGTGTGGTCTGGTGTGGCGGCCTTTATCGCCTTTAAAGTGGCAGGGGCCATCGTCGGTCTGCGCGTCCCGGAAGAGCAGGAACGCGAAGGTCTGGACGTCAACAGCCATGGCGAGAGTGCCTATAACCAATAAGCCTTGAAGAAGGGCAGTGCGCTAAATAATTCGAAAAATAATGATGATGCAGAAAGGGCGATGGAGACATCGCCCTTTTTCTTTGGCTTGCGTTTAGGCTTCGCGCTGGCGGATCACGCCTTCCTGTACCGTGGTGGCAACCAATACGCCGTCACGGGTATAGAATTGACCGCGTACAAATCCACGGGCACCGGAGGCGGAAGTGCTTTCCACCACGTACAGCAGCCAGTCATCCATGCGGAACGGACGGTGGAACCACATTGAGTGATCGATGGTGGCCACCTGCATGCCCGGCTCCAGGAAACCGACGCCGTGTGGCTGCAGCGCCGTCGGCAGGAAGTTGAAGTCGGACGCATAGCCCAGCAGGTACTGATGGATGCGCAGGTCGTCCGGCATGGTGCCGTTGGCGCGGAACCATACGTAGCGGTGTGGATCTTCCACACTGCCTTTCAGCGGATTGTGGAATTTGACCGGACGCATCTCAATCGGCTTCTGACCGATAAACTTCTCACGTACCTTGTCCGGCAACATATGCGACAGCTTTTGGGCAATCTCTGACTCAGACATCAGCCCTTCTGGCGGTGGCACATCGGGCATGGTGTTCTGGTGTTCAAAGCCTTCTTCCGGGCTTTGGAAGGAGGCGGTCATGTAGAAAATCGGTTTGCCGTGTTGAATGGCGCTGACGCGGCGGGCGCTGAAGCTGTTGCCGTCGCGCAGAATTTCCACGTCATAAATGATGGGCTTACTGCTGTCGCCCGGACGCAGGAAATAGCTGTGGAACGAGTGGACGCTGCGCTCCGCAGGCACCGTTTGTTTGGCAGCGTACAGCGCCTGGCCCACCACCTGGCCGCCGAAGACCTGGCGTAACCCCAGATCTTCACTTTGGCCGCGGAACAGCCCTTCTTCAATTTTCTCCAGATCCAGCAGATCGAGGAGGTTTTGCAGTGCCTGGCTCATAAAGTAACTACCCTTTTAATAATCATTTTGCGCAGTGTGCGGAATATCACGGTAAGACGTCAATATATTGCGTTATGGCACAGAGAAAATTGACTGAATGCTGAGCGTTATTAGAGGGCTAAGTGATTAATAGGCAGGACTAAATGGATTTTTCAGTGTTTTGTGCTAAGTTTAATAGGTGCGGTGGTGAAAGCCACCAACATGTTGATAATAAAAAAGGAGAGCGATCCATGAAACTCTGGCAAATCGTAGGTGGAGCAGCAGCATTGACCATCACCCTGGCGGGCTGTGCCCAAAAGAGTGCGAATGTGCCTGTACCAACAGCGGGAAACCCGGCGATTGCGCAAACGCAGATTCAGGGCCCGGCGGTGACTGGCTCGGTTAACATTCGCCAGCGCATCGCGCTGCCGCCGGATGCAGTACTGACCGTCACGCTCTCTGATGCCTCGCTGGCGGATGCTCCGTCTAAAGTCATTGCCCAGCGTGCAGTTCGCACCGAGGGTAAACAGGCACCGTTTAATTTTGTCCTGCCGTACAACCCGGCCGATATTCAGCCTAATGCACGCATCATCCTGAGTGCGGCAATTACGGTAAATGGGCAGATGACCTTTATTACCGATACAATCCAGGAAGTGGTAAACCGTAACGGCACCCGTGCTGACCTGGTAATGGTTCCGGTGCAGGGCATTGCGGTTCAGGCAGCCCCGGCAACCATGCCGTAAGCCGGCAGCACTGAAACAGTAAACCATCAACAGCCTTTGCGCTCCGGCCAAAGGCTGTTTTGTTATTACCAGTGCCAGCCGTAAACCTGCAGATCAACCGTGCTGTGCGTGCCGAAGATAATCCCCTCCTCAAGCAACGCCTGTCGCTGACGCTGGAAGTCCTCTCCCTGCTGTGAAATTTGGCCGTGGCGGTTAATCACCCGATGCCAGGGCAGGCTGCTGCCTTCAGGCAGGCGCCTTAACACGCCGCCGACCTGACGCGCCGCACGCGGCGAGCCAGCCAGCCGTGCCACTTCGCCATAGGTCGTGACCTTGCCATAGGGAATAGCGGCTATTACGTGGAACACGCGTTGGCTGAATGAGGCATCTTCTGGCTCCATTTCTGTTTTCCTGCTGCGGCAAAAACCAAGGATGAAAGTGTGCCACAGTCGAGGTGGGTAAGAAAACAGCGGTTGGCCCCGGTTGGCTTGCTATTTGGCTGGCCATCACCGATAATGCCCACCGCTTCAGAGTACAGAAGCCGTCAATGGGGGCCCTGTTGGTTCTCCCGCAACACTAACTTGTGAACTCGGTCAGATCCGGAAGGAAGCAGCCGTAGCAGGTGACGTGTGTGCCGGGATGTAGCTGGCAGGGCCTCCACCAATTTCAGTAACTGATTGATTTATCAGTTATTAAGTGAGATTTAGTGCATTGGATTCGTAGGTGTCACACTTTTTGTGTATCACTTAGGAAGCTATCTATGTCTCACCTCGTTCTCTCCCGTCACGGCATTGGGTACTACCGCCGAATTTACCTTACAGCTCGAAAACGTCGTGAAATCCGCGTATCACTTTGCACCCTGAAATTACTCTCAACGCACTGCCGGGTAGGAAACTGCTGGTGAGATAGCAGGTTTCTTGGCATTTTCTGGCTGAAACAATCACAAGAACAGCCTCGTGTCGCACCACAGAATATTGTACAGACCCACTGTAACCATTCCTGCTTTCGCACATTAAAATAATGTGTACTTGTGACAATCATCATCATTCCCCCAATGTTTTTTTTTACACATGCACTAAATTTACAGCGTGAAGCACCTTCCCTTCCTTTGCTCAATGATTTCAAGTTTTTCCATTTTACATTTCCTTAGGATAGCTAATGAACAGAATCTATCGTTTGGTATGGAGTCATAACGCAGGATGCATGGTGCCCGTTGCAGAGACGGCAATGTCGAAGGTAGGAGGCAAAGCAAAGTCGTGTCGACGTGGCGCATTACTGGCTGCTGCAATAATGATCATTGGCGGGCAAGGTACGGCATTTGCAGATGATGTGACTTGGTCGCAGGCTTATCCTTCCTATTTATTTCCTACTACGCCGGGTTACAATTTTGACCAGGTTATTGATACAGGGTATGCCTTTTCGATCGACGGCCAACCACTGAGCAAGCATTACGCTGCGGGAACTACGCTTAATATTTTGGGGGCGATCCCTCAGTTCCCTGATTTTACCTCGGGGACCCATGGCGTCAGCGGGACCAGCGTACAGGTGATCAATGCGCTTCCCGATGCCAGCGGACCAGATGCCGGCAGGATTATTACCCTCTCATCAACGGATTCCAACGGGCTGACGCAACCTATTACTTCCGCCAATATAGGCCAGTTTACCTACTCGCCTAACCCGGCTAATCCGCAGCAAAATGAAGAGCTTAACGTCGTGGTTCCAGGGCTGGAAGGTTCCTACCAGATCATCAGTACCTACGATTCTTCTACCTTTGTTTCCGCCGACGATGCCGCCGTTGGAAGTATGCTACTGCCAGTTTACGATCCGAATTCTGTGCGCATCCTGAATGCTTTCGGCATTGTCAGCGTGGGATCCGTTGGCGGGACGGCCAATGTGGACATCGGTGCCAGTACCATCGGCACCACACCGATTGCTGCAGCGGCCAACACGCTGGATCTGTTGGCAAAAAATTCTGTGCTGGCGAAGGCTGACGGCAGTGCGGGCAATGCCAGCACCGTTAACTGGCTTTCGGACAACTACATTCATTTCCGCCCCGCAGCAGTGGTGTCGACCCAGCAACAGAGCGTGACGCAGCAAAGTACGCAATATAACTACAGTCTGACGTTGCCAAACTATGTGGCGACAGGTGACGGCACCAACCACGCCGTGCAACTGGGCACCAAAACCTTCGACATTCAATCCTCCGCAGATATCGCGGATGTGAATGACTACCTGACCGGCCAGGGTGCTTACGCGGGTAAACCGCAGATCCAGTATTGGCTGACGGCCGGGGCGATGGTTAATGGCCAGACGATTGATTCGACCGTCAGAGCGCAGAATACCTATAACGGCATCATCACGGGATTGCTGCAAAAAGCGGACAACACTTCGATTAACCTGACCTATGCGGTTTGGGACGACCAGGGGGCGCACACTAACAATGCCACGCTGGGCACCGGCGATCTGAACGTGATTTATGCCACTGGCGCGAATGCCACGGGGACCGTGACCTCCACCGGTAGCCTGGCGGTAGACGGCGCTTCTGCGGTGATGCGGGCCGACAATGGCGCAGTGATCACCAATAACGGTGCCATTAATGCCTGGCGCAGCAGCGGCAGCAGTCCGTTGCCGGCTGGCATGCTGGCGACGAACGCCACAGCGGTGAACAATGGCGTGCTCAATGCCGGGCTGTTTTTGGAAAAAGACGGCAGTAACCAGAATGTAAATAACGCGGGCAGCGTGGCGATGAGCGGCCTGGGTGCAAGCACCCTGACCAACAACGGTTACATCAATGTGGCGGTGACCGATACGGCGACGGCGCTGGCGACCGGGATCAACGCCGCAGGCACTACGACGGCCACTAACCTCGCTGGTGCTTCCATCGCGCTGGTGGGCAACAGCAATAATGCTAATGGCAAAGCGGGTGGGCACGCGGTTTCCGTGCAGGACGCAGCCACCTTTAGCAACTTTGGCGCCATCACGGTGGGTACTTCGCCGGTGACATCAACCACGCCTGCCTCGGCGGTCAATATGGCTGGCAGTGGCGCATTGACGGCAGGGATTTATTCCACCACCAGCGGAAGTATTACCAACGCGGCCTCGGGCGCGATTTCACTGCTGATTGATACGCGTAATGCGGCGGGTATTTTCAGTAACGGCGGCAGCGGCAGCATCACTAACGACGGTGCTATTAATGTGCTGGGTCAGTTAACCGCCGGTTCTGCGGCGGCTAACTATGGCATGTATATTCAGGATAACGCCGGTGTGGCCACCAATAACGGGGCGATCTATGTCAACGGCGACAATAATATCGCGCTCAATGTGTTGGCGCTCACCACGAATGCCTCGTTGTCATCCACTTCATCCGGTTCCATCATCGTGGGCGCGGCCGGAGATACCGGCGGCAGCGATGGCCAGCCATACACTTACCGCAACTACGCTGTTTATGCCGAAGGCCTGAACGGCAATGCGGCGCAGGTACAGCTCGATTCGAGTATCCGGCTGCTGTCAGCGGGGGCCATCGGCGTACACGCCCGCGGTGACGCGACGATCAACGTCGGTACACCGGCCTCCCTGAGTTTGGAAAACTCACAACAAATCGGTTATTACGCCTACGGTCAGGGAGCCAGCATCAATATCGCCAATGCCCAAATTGATGATAATGCCCAGACCGGGTCGATTTTGTTCGCTGTGGACGGAGGGGCAACCTTTAACGGCACCGCAGGGTCAGCCAGCAATTATGTGCTGAACGTCAGGGGGAATAAATCGACCGGTATCTTCGCCAACGGCGTAGATGACATGAACACCCCGGATCAAAGCGACGACGTCGCCACGGTGATCACTACCGGTAATGCCAAAATCAATGTCTCGGGACAAAATGCCGTGGGGGTGAAAATCAGCGGCGGGGCGACGGGCAACATCAGTAACGGTGCGATCACGCTGGAAGGGAATGACGCTACGGCGGTGCAGATTGATGGCCGTAATTACAACATCGATGCGACTATTGATCCGGTACCGCGCGTCACTACGGTTCTCTCAGATGCCAACATCGGCTCTGTCGCCGGGCAAAGTGGCATTGTGGGTTACGACGTGGCTTATCAGGGTGCACTGACGCTCAATGCCGGTGCTGACATTAATTTGCAGGGCAGCGGCAGTACCGGCGTGCTTCTGCACAATAACGGCAGCGCCATTATTAACTCGAATGTGGCCGTGGATGGCACCGGCAACATTGGTGTGGATATCCAGAATGCCGGCACGCTGACCAACAACGGTGCGATCAGCGTCAGCGGTGCGGCGGGCAGCGGTAACGTCGGGCTGCGGGTGGCAGGCGCGGGTGCGGTAGTCACGCAACTGGGCACGGTCACGGCCAACGGGGGGCTGGCAGCGGTTCAACTGACGGGTAGCGGCGCGTCCCTCACGGTGAACGGCGCGGGGAATCAGATCACCGCCGCTAACGGTGCGGACGGCGTTCGCATCGACAGCACCGGGGCATCCTCCTTTAATGCCGCCAACACCACCATTAACGTCACCGGAACCGGCTCGGGGATCAACAACAACGCCGACTCCAGTAACATCAACCTGAACGCGGTGACGATCAATGCGGGCGATGGCCCGGCGATCCGTACGGCGGTGACCTTCAACGCTGAAGGGACCGGGAATATTCTCAACGTCAATGGTAACGTCAGCGGCAGCGGTTTTGCCTTTATGAAGGCAGACGGCACGCTAACGACCGGTAATCTGACTATTGGTAACGGCTACACCATCAATGGGAATGGCGCGAACAGCGTCGGTATTCTGGCCCGCACCAGCGGCAATGTAACCTCCGGAACCCATATTACGATGGCGGCGACGGCGGGTGCGGCGATTGAAGCCACCAATGCGCAGAGCCTGACGAACAACGGTACCATTGGCACCAGCAGCGACACCGGTAGCACTATTCTGGCGGAGAATACGTCGGCCTTTACCAACAACGGCATCATTAGCTCCTCCAGTACCAGCAATATCAATGCGCTGATCGCCCTCAACGGCACGGCGGCGAACCGTACTATTAATAACACCGGTTCCGTCATCAGCCAGAGCCAGAGTGCGACGGTGATCGATGCGTCCGGCGCGGGCAATAACACCTTGAACAACACCGGCACGCTCAAAGCCGCCAGTTCAAGCGCGCAGGTTATTTTGACCGGCAGCGGCAACGACGTGGTGTCGCTCAATGGCGGTGTGACGCAGGGGGAAATTACCCTCGGTAGCGGCAGTGACAAGTTCAACTGGGCGCAGGGCGAATATGCGGGCGGTGTCACCTTTGCAGGCAACGACGGTAACGACCAGGCGACGATCGGCAACGTAAGCATCGCCGATACCTCGCATATCCTCAGCCAGGGCGGCACCAACAGCACGCTGACGTTTAACGGTACGCATGCGGCCGTCGCACCGGGGACTGCCAACATCGGCTCACTGGCCACGGACGATCTGAGTAAAGGCACCAACATCGGTACCGGCTGGAGCACTCTGACGCTGAACGGTGCAGGTACCGATGTGCGGGTTGTTGATGATCTTACGCTTTCCGGCACACCGATGATTAACATCCTGAACGGGGCCATTTTACGCAGCGGCGTCAGCTCGACCCTCAGCGATGAAATGACCATCCACAATTACAACGTCGCCACTTCGGGCAGCACCAGCCTGTTGTCCTTCGACGGCGTAACGGATCCGACTTACAGCGGCGTGATTTCAGGGACCGGGGGCATGGAATACATCGGCGGCAGCGAACTGATCCTGCTCGGCGCTAACACCTACACCGGCAATACGCTGATCGGCACCGGGTCACAGCTGACGCTGGGCAACGGCGGCACCCAGGGGAGTTTATCGACACAAACCAACATCACTGATAACGGCCTGCTGAGCATCAATCACTCCGACGATGTTGCGCTCAACGGCGTGATTTCCGGCACCGGCGCATTCAGCCAGATCGGAACCGGCGTGACGCGTTTGGGCGCCAACAATACTTACGCAGGGGTGACTACCGTCCAGTTGGGCACATTGCTGATCAACGGCATACAAAGCGGTAGCGGGGCGACATCGGTGCAAAGTGGCGCCGCGCTGGGAGGAAAAGGAACGATTGGCGGCAATGTCACCTTCGCAACGGGGACTACGCTGACGCCAGGTGATAACGCCACCGGTACCCTGACCATCAACGGTGATCTGGTTTTGGCCAGTGACACCAACAGTAAATTCGAGCTGGGACAAGCCTATACGGCGGGCGGTGCGTTAAACGATTTGGTGAATGTCGGCGGCAACCTGACGCTCGATGGTAACCTGAACGCCACGCTGAGTGCCGGCGGCGACTTTCTGCCAGGGGTTTACCGCCTGTTCAACTACGGCGGCACCTTAACGGACAACACGATGGATATTGCGTCGCTGCCGCCAAACGATGCACAGAGCTATGCCATCCAGACCAACCTGGCGAATCAGGTTAACCTGGTGCTGAACTTTGTCGATCCATCCGGTACGTTACAATTCTGGGACGGTGACTCGAACGGCACCAACCATGGTGCCGATGGCGTCAGCGGTAATGGCGTGGTGAATGGTGGCTTTGGTTACTGGGTGGCCAATATCGCCGGTGTCAGCAACAACTGGACGCAAGCGACCGGGAATGGCAATGCGCCATGGGCGCAGGATGCTTTTGCGATATTCCAGGGCTCGGCCAATGAAGTGCGTATCAGCAACATCAACGGCGCGGTGCTGACCTCGGGCATGCAGTTTACTTCAGACGGTTATGTGTTAAACGCTGATCCGCTCAATCCGGGGTCGCAGCTGCAGTTCACCAACACTAATGTGGCGCTGACGCCGGAGAATAACTTTACGGCTCAGGGTGAAACAGCAGCGGATAATTTCTTTGTGATCCGCGTGGGGGACGGCGGTGCGGGTGCCGACGTAACCACCACCATTAATGTGGATCTGGTGCAGGACGCCAGTAACACCAGCGTGACGCGCCTGCTGAAAACTGACCCGGGACGTTTGATCCTCAATGGGGATAACATCATTACCGGTGGGGTGGAAGTGTGGAACGGTACTTTGCAGGTGTCCAAAGACAGCAGTCTGGGAGATGCCGGTACGTCGGTAACCTTGCGTAACCACGCGGCGTTACAGGCCGGGGCTGATTTCATCACCGATCGCCTGATTTTCCTGGCCGGCACTGACGGCGGCACGCTCGATACCTACGGCAATACCTTTACGCCAACCGGCGTGATTGGCGGTACCGGCGCGCTGAAGATCGTGGATACCTCAGCAGGCACCAATAACAGCCAACTGGTGCTGGGTACGGTGAATACCTATCAGGGCGACACCACCCTTGTCGGGAAAAATGGCACGGGCACGCTGAGCGTGAACGCCAATACCACCGGCGCTTTCGGCACCCCGGATAGTCATATTTCACTGACCGATGGGGTATTCCTTAACTTCAATAATACCGCGCAGGCAGAAAGTCATGTCCTTTCTGTGGACGGTTCGACGTTGAATTTCAACGACACGGCCAGTGCGGCACAAAGTACGGTGGTACTGACCGACAACGGCTCGGCGAATTTTGCGGATAACGCGACTGCAGGCAGTGCGGCGATTAACGTGGATGCCACGTCGTTACTGTCGTTGGCGGATGACGCCAGCGGTGGGACATCGGTCACCACCAACCGTGGCCGGGTGACGTTCGCGGGCAATGCGCAGGCGCAAAATGCTCGCATTGATAACCAGGCGGGTGGTCTGGTGACTCTCGCGGCCTCCGCTGGAAACACGGCTATCGGTTCGCTGTCCGGTGCCGGGGATATTCATCTGGGTGCCGCTACGCTGACCGAAGGTAACCTCGGTCTGAACGATGCGATTAGCGGGGTTATCAGCGGTGATAACGGCAGTCTGGTGAAAACCGGTAACGGCACGCTGACGCTCACCGGGGCCAATATTTACACCGGCACCACGACGGCCTCGCAAGGGGTATTGCTGATCAACGGCAACCAGTCTGCCGCCACCGGCGCGGCCAGCGTGAACAGCCTGGCAACCCTTGGCGGGAACGGCACGCTCGGGGGAAGTGTTACCGTGGCTGACAATGGCCATCTGACTCCGGGGGCTGACCTGAACAGCGTCGGGGTGCTGACGATGGGCAGCCTGACGCTGGCCGGCAACGCACAGCTCGATTTCCAGTTTGGTCAGACTTATAACCCGGGCGGGGCGTTCAATGACCTGATCAACGTCAATGGTGACCTGAACCTCGACGGTAAGTTGAACATTACGCAGACCGCGGGCGGCAACTTCGACGTGGGCTTGTACCGGGTGATCAACTACACCGGCGCGCTGACCAATAACATTCTTGAAATAGGTACCGCGCCGGCGGCGGCCGAAGATCTGTATGTGCAGACCTCCATCGCCGGGCAGGTAAACCTGATTAACCGCGCGGGCTACACCATGCGCTTTTGGGATGGTGCAGGCGGCAGCGGCGGTGCACTCAAAAATAATGGCATTATCGACGGCGGCGACGGCATCTGGCAAAACAGCCACGGCAATGACAACTGGACGACGGATCTCACCACCCCGGCCGGTGCGTTTAATACCCCGTTCAGCGATGCGGCCTTTGCGGTGTTTGGCGGTGCAGCGGGTAACGTGACGGTAGACAACAGCCTTGGTGCGGTGACCATCAGCGGGGCGCAGTTTGCCACCCATGGTTATGTCATCAACGACGGCGTAATCACCACCAACACCGCCGATACCCTTCTTCGCGTCGGCGACGGTACGGCAGGAGGGGCGAATTACACCGCGACCATCAACTCGGTGATCAACGGCAGCGGCGGGTTGAACAAATCCGACCTCGGGACGCTGATCCTCAACGGCAACAACCTGTATCAGGGTGGAACGCAAGTCAGCGGCGGTGTGCTGCAGGTTTCCGGCGATCAAAATCTCGGCGCTGCCGATACGGCGATTGGCCTGAATGGCGGTACGCTGCGTTATGGCGCGGCGTTTGATACTGCCCGCAAGATCCAGCTTTCTGGCAGTGGCGGCGGAATTGACACCAATGGCAACGCTGTATCGCTGCTCTCGGCGGTCAGCGGCTCCGGTAACCTGACCAAACTGGGCGAGGGTACCCTGACCCTGACACAAAACAGCACCTTCGACGGGCAAACTACGATCGGTGCCGGGACCCTGCAACTGGGTACTGGCGCGACCACCGGCAGCGTCACGGGGAACATTGTGGACAACGGCCAACTGGTGCTGAACCGCTCTAATTCCCTGCAATTAAACGGCGCGATCTCCGGCACCGGTGATGTGATCCAGCGCGGCACCGGCACCACGGTGCTTAACGGGAGCAACACCTGGAGCGGCATCACGATGGTGGAAAACGGCACGTTGCTGGCGGGAAGTGCAAACAGTTTTAGCCGCCAGTCCAGCCATGTGGTCAGCCTGAACGGGACGCTCGATACCGGCGGACAAGATCAGTCGGTCGCCAACGTGGTGAACCAAGGAACCATTAACTTGCGCGGCGGCGACGTAGGATCGGCTCTGACGGTAAATGGCAATTATGTGGGGATGAACGGTACGCTGAAACTGACTGCCCAGCCGCAAGACGTGGGCACTTCAGACAAACTGGTGATTAACAACGGTTCAGCCACCGGCAGCACTTTGCTGAACATTGACGTCAGTCGGTTGGGTGAACCGACCACGGGTGATGGCATCATGGTGGTAGCGGCACAAAACGGCGCGACCACGACGGCGCAAACCACCAAAAGTGCGTTCACTATCGGTGCCGATAACTTACTGGCCGGAGCATGGCAGTACCAGCTTTACGCCGGTAACGCACAGGGTGCAGGCGAGGACTGGTTTCTGCGTGCGGGTTATCGTCCGGATGTCCCGGGCTTTATCTCTATACCCTCAGTGATACGTCAGGCCGATCTGTTCACGCTGGGGACGTTGCACCAGCGTGTCGGTGATGAACAACCCTGGCAGTCGACGGTGCCTGAAGATCAGGAAGGGCGCTTCTGGGCGCGATATCTGGTGAAAACTATAGATCAACATCTTGATGACCCGACACACAGCCAAAGTCATACACAATATAGTGGCATGCAGGTCGGCGTTGATGTCTATCACGACGATAAATGGCGTTCCGGGGTGTACACCACGGTCATGGATATCGACAGTTCTATCGATGGTCACACCGGAATGGGCAGTGGGGCGGCGTATAACTCGACGCTTTCCACCTACATCGGCGGGTATGCGACCTGGACGGACACCAGCGGCCTGTATGTTGATAACGTGCTGCAATACGGTTATCACTCGGTTGATTTGAAAAACTCGATCGACCACGAAACCTACCATCCGAATGGCAACACCGTCACCGCATCGGTGGAAGTGGGCAGACCGTGGCAGTTAGGAGACAGCAACTGGTCGCTCGAACCGCAGGCGCAGCTGATTTACCAGTGGAGTAATTTTGACAGCGTGGGGCTCAAGGACAACGCCAACACTCAGGTCGACGTGAACGCGGATGACGCCGTTATCGGCCGTCTGGGCGCTCGCCTGGCCGTTGACTACGATACTCAATATGGTCACATTAAGCCTTACGTGCGAGCCAACTTCTGGCAGCAGTTGGCTGACGGGCAGGATGAGACGAAGTACCGCAATACGGCCAGCGGCGCGGGACAGAGCACGGTGCAGTCTAACCAGAAATTCAGTGCCACAGAAGTTGCCGTCGGCGCGACATGGGCATTTACCCATGAAGTGCAGGCGTACACGGAAGTGGGGAAAACCTGGGATAGCGGCGGTGATACCAGTATTGATGCCAATGTTGCGGCGTCGGTGGGGGTAAAAATCCGTTTCTAGCGGCCGGAGCCCCTAGGTTTAGCCGTACCTTATAATAATTTTTAAAGAAGCCGCATCGGACAACGTTGCGGCTTCTTTTTTTCTGTTCTCTGGGGTATTTGGTGATACAAGTTTTCTTTTACCCGCTAGCGCTGAATTTTTTTGGTAAAAACACATATTTCTTAAACTGCGTTTAATATCAGACGCTATACGGAGCGATCATTATTACGGTCGAATGGCATAAGCCTATGCCACTAAGGTGCCTATTAGTGGACATTATATTTATCCCAGAGAAACTGTATGCTTGGAAATTGAACTGTCTGTTGAGAACCGTAATCTATGTTAGATTTGTTTAAAGCCATAGGCCTTGGGTTAATGCTCATACTGCCTTTGGCAAACCCGTTAACTACTGTCGCTCTGTTCTTGGGGTTATCTGGAAACATGAGCCCTGCTGAACGACACCGCCAAGCAATGATGACTTCGTTTTATGTCTTCGCGATTATGCTGGTGACCTATTATGCCGGACAACTCGTAATGGATACCTTTGGGATATCTATTCCCGGACTACGTATCGCGGGCGGATTGATCGTCGCATTTATTGGCTTCCGTATGCTGTTCCCGCTACCTAAGGGCATGGAGTCCAGTAGTATTGCCGAGCAGGAATCAGCGAATAATATCGCTTTTGTTCCATTAGCGATGCCGAGCACGGCTGGGCCGGGTACTATTGCCATGATCATTTCGTCGGCATCCACAGTTAAGCACGGCATAAATTTTCCCGACTGGGTGCTTTGGATCGCCCCGCCAGCCATTTTTATTATCATCGCATTGATACTTTGGGGTTGCCTGCGTAGTTCAGGAACCATTATGCGGATTGTTGGAACTGGCGGTATAGAGGCCATTTCACGCCTGATGGGTTTCTTGTTGGTATGTATGGGCGTTCAATTCCTGATTAATGGTATTTTGGAGATTATTGTTTCCCGAACCTGATCATGCCATTTTCAACGCTGTGTTAATTATTTTTAACTGGAACAATATAATGAATAAAATTTACTTTCTATTGCTACCAAGCCTCTTTATCACAACATCTTCGTTTGCCGACCAGACTAAATGGTATGAACGTCATCAGGAAGCCAGGGATATCCGACAGGATTCTCGAGCTGACGCTCGTGTAGAGAAAAAAGAGTGTTATCGTGACAACGATAAAAGTAATCGTGATTGCCGCCGGGATAAAAAAGATACTAAGCGTGATGGACGCAGAGATTCCAGAGACACGCTTTTCGGGAATTATTCACGCTAAAACTATCGTGATTTCCCTATCGGTTAAAATTAAATAATTTTTGTAATGTATCTGGCTTTCGGGCCAGTTGATACAATGATGATTGTTTATGCTTAATATAAGTTTAAAATACAAATAACCACTAAAAGGACTTTGGTACCTTATCAGATAAAAATGTCAGCACCCCATTTTCTATCGAAATGTATTTCCCTTTCCTTAACTCTGAAAGTACCGCCAAGACACCACTTCTGGACAAACCGGAACGACGAACAATGTAGTTTGTTGTCATAATTCCCTTTCTTTTCTCATCAGTGAATGAATAGATTTCTTTTAGATAGTGCATTATGACTGAGTATCGATCTCTATTCACCAGACTGATGTCTCTGTGGATGAGATAAGACGTGATATGGGATGCAATCTCCAATAAATCCAGCCAAAGATCATGTTTTTTCACTGATGAAATGAAGTCATTGTAATTTACATATCCTAAATTAGTATTTTTGGCCGGTTTGACATAGTAATAAAAATCTTCAACCTCATTGACCATCACCCCCATGATATAAGGCGCTTTTGCCTCAGAAATAAGTAAATTGTCATGTGTGCGAAAACACTCCACGCTGCCCTTTAAGAGAAATATCACGCGAGGGTGGCCATTTAGGCTGATGGGCACCGCTTTACCTGCCGTAATATCCAATGGTTTAATATCATCAATAATACATTCTATTATTCTATTCATGTTCTTTTTAGGCTTCAAACGCTTCACTTTTACTCTCCAAAATTTATTAATATCATAATCTTAGTGGGAAATTCTTAAGTTACAAATAGTCACGGTTAACTTATTGCCTTTTAGCCTCATGACCCTGACACAGAATTTAGAATTGATTGACGATTCTCGCCAGAATAAAAATTTATACATTGTTTTATATGGTTTTTTTGTGGTGGCAGTGAGGTCTGGGAGGTGATTGAATATTTTGGTCGCTGTCATATTGAACTATTGATGATTTCACCCACGGCATCCCTGTGCATGACGCCATTGCTCGCGTCATCAGCTGCGTTCACCTCATACCCTTCAAAGCGCCTTCATCCAGCGGATGCAGCAGACTCAGGAACTGCCCGTGTGGCCGGAACTGAAAAGACGGCGTGCAGCAACGGACTCAGCTTACCTGGGTAAAATCATCAATGGTTAAAAAACATTCACGCTCCTGTTATGGAGTTCCATACAGTTGTCCGTGGGCATTTTTATAAATTAACACCTTAATTATTCCATCCCCCAGCCATGGTCGTGGTTTAATCAGCTGAATTTGAATTGATAAGTGGATTTTTATTTTTAAGCTTAATAGGTAGCTGAATGTTCTGCTTATTTATTATTATTCCCCGCTAATTTAGATTATTCATCCATTGTGTTTTTTATTTCTCGTCTTATCGACCTGAATATTTTTTTAATGTTTGGCTCGTGTTGCAACCTTGAATTTATGTGGCTTACTATATTAATGCATACTTTATGCAATAATTTACTTTGGCACATTCTATAAAGGGCTTTCTCATGACTAATAAATTAATTATCTCTGCCGTGCTTTTAGCAACCAGCTTTAGTGTTTTCGCCGCTAAAGAAATCCGAACGTCTGAGATGGCAAGCATGAAGGAGAAAATAGGGGTGATATCTGTTGATGTTCGCGGAGGGACAATTGATGAGGCTCTCAGGGCTGTATCTAAAGAAGCCGATGAAAAAGGTGCGTCTTATTTCCATATCACTTCAATTGGTAACAGTGGGATGGGGTCAGATGTTTCAGCAACAGCTGAGATATACAAATAATAGCATTTAACTCAAACTTTGAAATGATATAGGTGTAGTATTGAAAAAATACATTCAATGGCGCCAGCAATTAATTGGCTGGCGACTATTTTTTATTTTTTACTTTACTTTGCTTGCCTTTAATTTTCTGATTTTTTTTAAGTTTGTGTATTCTTAAGTTTATGTTCGGGAAAACAGTGATATACCGGTGTTTAATATAATAAAAAGTAAATAGAAATTCAATGGGCATTTATTTCGTAGCAGCAGTTGCCATCCGGGAATCTCGTTCTTTTCCTTTACCCAAACCGGCTCTTCAACCGGATGGCTGCACCTACTCACTGGCGCTGATCATTTGCTGGCGATGCTCGCCCCCGGGGCATATCCGTGCAGTGCGCAGTCTGGTTAGTCAGCACTGTTATTTAAATATCTAAGGAGATCACTATGTCTGTATCCGACCCCGACACGGTTCATTTTGGTGATGTGAGGATTAAAATTCTGAGCAATAGCAAGGAGTTGACGGTTTCTGAACTGTATTTGCCGGCCGGCGCAGTGGCCGGCGTTCATCAGCATCCACATGAAGAGGTGAATTACGTGGTATCCGGCACGCTGGATTTCATGTGTAACGGGAAAACAACTACATTGAAGGCAGGGGACTCAATACGTATTCCTCCGAATAAACCACACAACATTACCTGTTTGGCAGATTCCGCTGCCACGGTGCTCAGTGTCTGGACTCCATCTCGTCAGGATCTCATCAGTAAGCTGTATATTAACTGAAATATGCATCACTGAATAAATAAAGCCGTACTCAGTGACATCAGGATACGCCAGTGTTTTTTCATAAGTCCGCACTGCGGAAATTATGAAATGACGCATACTCTTTGTGAGACATCCCACCCTTGGCATTTTTACCCGGAGCGTACCCGATGAATATCAGATCTAAATTGGTTTTAGTGACACTGGCTATGATGATGGTAACACCCAACGCGCTGGCTGCGTGCGATGCGCATAAAGCGGCGCGTAATGCGGCAATGGATGCCACTGTAGGGGTGTCCGGGGGTTGTAATGCCAAAAAGGCCACTAAAAATGCAGTCAGTGACAACCTCAATGTTGGGGACAAAAAAGATAATGTCACTGAAAAGAAAGACAATGTAAAAAGCGGCGTCTCCGATGCCCGTGATACATCCAAAAAAGTGAAGGATGCTGTTGACGGTAAATGAGTGATGCTCCCTCAGCCCGAAGTTCTCCAATTTCGGGCTGATCAACCAAAGTGTTCACTGGATATGCTCATTCGGATTACTGGCACTACCCTGTCAATTTTTCTGCTCTTGGGTTGTTCTGAATGTTGCTTTTCTGCCGGTGACGTTAAAACCAACGAAAATTTTGTTTTAAAAACCTAAGTCCATTTAAACCAGGAGAATTTATGAAGGATCAAGAACCCGATAAGCTACGTCGTTTATTAGTGAAAATCCCCTTGCTGGCCCCTTTGCTATCAACGCTTCCCGCCTCTGCAAATGAAAAACTGATATCGTCGCTTAGCGAAACTAAATCCTTGAGCGGGATCCCAGAAAGCGGGAAAACGCTGCTGCTAAAAAATGCCGATATGGTTGTCACTATGGATAAAGACCGACGGGAAATTAAAAACGGATGCGTCTTTATCAAGGACAACATCATCGTCGCCGTCGGAACTGAAAATGATGTGCCTCAAACAGCAGACCGGGTTATCAATCTTAAAGGGCATATTGTTATTCCTGGCCTGATTAATACTCACCATCATATGTATCAGAGTTTGACCCGCGTTATCCCAGCCGCTCAGGATGGCGAATTGTTCACCTGGCTGAAGTCGCTCTATCCCATCTGGGAAAAACTTACCCCGGACATGATGAAGGTGGCGACGAAAACGGCGATGGCGGAGCTGTTACTCTCCGGTTGCACCACTTCCAGCGACCACCAGTATGTTTACCCGAATGGCATTAAACTCGATCACAGCATCGAAGCCGCTCAGCAAATGGGCATGCGCTTCCATGCCTGCCGTGGCAGCATGAGCGTGGGGCAAAAGCAGGGGGGGTTACCGCCGGACTCCATTGTTGAGGATGAAAAATTTATCCTCAAAGACACGCAACGTGTGATTGAGCAATTTCATAATGCCGAGCGCGGAGCCATGGTCCGTATTGTTGTCGCGCCTTGTTCACCATTCTCGGTGAGTGAAGGGCTGATGCGTGATTCTGCGAAGCTGGCACGGGCGCACGGTGTTTCGTTGCATACCCATTTGGCGGAGAACGTCAGTGATATTGAGTACAGCAAAAAAACCTTCAATAAAACGCCAGCCCAATATGTGGAAGACCTTGAGTGGGTCGGCCACGACGTATGGCATGCCCACTGTGTGAAGCTTGATGACTATGGTATGAAACTGTTTGCCCGCACGGGAACCGGCGTGGCGCATTGTCCTTGTTCTAATATGCGTCTGGGGTCCGGCATTGCGCCCGTTCGTCATATGCTGGATGCGGGGATGCATGTTGGGCTCGGTGTCGATGGTTCTGCCTCTAACGACAGTTCGGACATGATAGCGGAAGTGCGCCAGGCGCTGTTACTTCAGCGCGTGGGTTTTGGGCCGCAAGCGCTGACGGCCCGTGAGGCGCTGGAAATTGCCACACTGGGGGGCGCGAAGAACCTGAACCGTGATGATATTGGTGCGCTGGCGCCGGGCATGATGGCGGATATTGCGGTATTCAGCCTGAATGGCATTGGCCTTGCCGGTGCGCAGCATGATCCGGTTTCGGCACTGGTGTTTTGTAACCCTGGCAAGGTGGCGTACAGCATCGTTAATGGCCGTATCGTAGTCGAAGACGGTAAAGTGACTACTGCGGACGTGCCTGTGATTATTGAGCAACATAACCGTTTTGCACACCAACTGGTAGCAGGTTAATTCGGGTAAGTCACGCAGACGCGTGGCTTATTAATTGTCATAACCGTAGTTCATCGATATTGTTGCTCTATTTGGCTTTTTTATATAAGCCTGGTGCAAATCAGGTTAATCGCATTTTTAGCTTTTTCTATAGCATCGATCATGTCAGCATCTTTTGCTGATGAATGATGATAGTGTAAATAGCAATCAAATCTCATTTTTAACTCTTTTGGCACTTCAAAAATTTGTATGTCAAAATTAGCCTCGATAAATGAAGCCAATTCTTTAGGGAAAATCATTACATCATCCGATAAACTGCATAAAACAACCATGTTAAGAGAGCTACTTGAAACCACAGAAATACTTCGGTTGTTGATTAACTCATTGAATCTATTGGCATGCCTGACATCATGACCGACCAGGCTCATATCACGAGACCAAACAATATGGTTGCTCTCATGCCAATTTTTCATGGTGAATTTATCTTTAATAACAGGGTGATGCTTTCTTGCAATGATAGCGATATCGCTCGATATAAAATCAATCTGAATGATGTTTTTGTTAGGGGGTAACTTTGAACCTATATCTATATCAACTTCCTTGTTTAATAATCGATTTAATCTTGAGGTTTCATCGACATCGGGTGAAGTGAATTGCACCATGGACTTTATGGCTTCGGTACTTCTAAATGATGTAGAAAGGGCTAGTTCAATTAATGAATAGGTGCTAATGGTAATGCTGCGTTTATATGATGTAAGTATTTCCTTTTTTAATGGCATCTCATTCATTACGCTAACATAACGTTCACTGAGTGTCTTTGCTATGCCATCCGGGATCATGCCTCTTCGGGTGCGGCTGAAAAGATTCGACCCTGTTAGTTGTCTTGTTTTTTTTATGTAATAACTCACGGTGCCCGGCGAAACACCCATTAACTCAGCTGTTTTCGTCACACTTCCGCAGGTGGTCAATATATGTATGACTTTTAGTGATTTTAAATCTATAGAGTTGTCCATTTTTTCTCTAAAGTTGAACTGTGGATTATCTAATAGGAAATGGGGTAACTGATTACCCCATTTGGTGATTTAAAATAAACAGACTTTGATGAGGTGGTTTACTTATAATCTATATTGAATGTCACTTTCGTATTTGCGGTGCCCGGGGTGACGATGCTGCCTGTTTGGAAATAACGCGCAGCCAGTGGGATACTGATATTGCTTCTGCCATCTTGCGGTGTAGGAACATCCCAGGATGCACCCGACTGCCAAATGGTGGTTGGTGCCGTCGCCTGTGCGGTCAGGTTGTTCGGGGTGTAACCCAGTTGCAGCCCCACGCCTGTGGCTGGGGCGCCGCTGGTATCCAGCGCAATAACCCCATTGGCGTTGTCAACCACCGAGGTGGTCGGAGTTAAGGAAACGGTAAAGATATTGCCGGTACGGGTGGTGCCCGTGGCCGCCCCCGTACGTGTCGTTACCTGATAATTATTGAGATCGAAATAGCCTGAGAATGTCGGGCAGTTAGACAGTTGTATGGATGAGTCTACCCAGGGGGTGGTGGAGCCGGCACCGCTAAAGTGATCCATGGTGTCATAGCTGCCCATATTGACATTGACATCCGGGGTGGTGCAGGTCGAGGTAATAAAATTTACTGAACCTGAGAAGTTTGTCATGGCCACTGTAGCGGGTAATCCGGTATAGCCAGGGGTAGCGGGAATATAGAACTTCATCGTTGGAAATGAGCCAGCATTGACCACCGCCCCAGAGGCGATGGGGCCGGTTTTAATCAGGGATATATCGAATGTGTAGGAACCACCAATATCGCCAGCGGTGCCGTTATCAAAAGTAGAGCCTTGAAGGGGGGCGCCTGCAGAGAACGAATTCCCTGCCTTCCAAAAAGCGATGCCGACACCGGGGACATTGGTCGGATACACCAGCCCGCTGCCATTCTGAAAACCAACGAGTCCCGTCATACTTGTCGGAGGACCCAGCGGTTCAGTCGCGATGCCATAATAGAAGGTTACCGAAAAAGGGGCATCGCAATTTACCCCAGCAACGCCATTTGAAGTTACCTGATTACGATAAATAGTGCTGCCTACCGGTATATCGTTACCGGCGTAAGATGCGGGGATATTTATCGCCGACGTCGCGTTAATTGCCGGATAGACAGTAGAAGGCTGACAATTAATCGCAGCCAGGGCGCTTTGGGTATGCAACAGCCCTGAAATTATCAGCAGTAACATAGCCCACAGGTAACCTGGTGACGTAAATGGCGCTCGTGTTGGCCATAAATTTTTCATAAAAACATCCTATTTCACCCTGTCGTTATGCAAGGCTTTCTGAGTTAGTAGGTAGCTACCTGGCGTTAAAGTTGGATCCATCCAATGGACAGGCAGGTCACGATGCTAAGCACGAAAGACCCTATCCAGGACAGAACAATAAAGTACACAAACTCATATTTACTGCTCATGCCCGATGCTCCCTAATGGAGTATTCGCTCTCTTCCCAAAGATATTTAATGCTTTCCTTGGCCAAAGAGAAGTCATGAGAGGTTCTAATCGCGAGCTTTCTCATGGCATTCAGTCTGTGGGTGTACACTGTTTTCAAAGCAATGCCATTACGTTGGCTAATATTTTCGATAGAGTAACCATTGAATATTTGACGCAAAATCTTTTTTTCCATATCTGTCAGGGACACCTTGGGTGGCGGATAGCTGTCCTTTTTAAACGCAATTTTATTAACGGCAAATAATATATCATCGGTATCACAGCATGAATCAAAAAGGAATTGATTCTTAATGGATTTGTCAATATATTTCATGTAATTATCAGGGACGAGCGCAATGAATTTATTCGGCAACCATTCACGAGAAAGTAGCATAGCCAGATTCATATCAGATGACGCGATATGTATAACATAAATATCTGAACTGTATTGATGTTCATCAAGAATCGTCTCAAACTCTGATGTGCTCATGTGGCAATATGAAAACCCAAAATCACTGGCTGAAGAACTGAGTCCCAGACTAAAGAATTTATCTTCCGTTACAATATGAACTTTCATGGGTTTTCTCCGATCGGTAAATTGAGTTTTTATATCGCTTATTATCATGAGCTCTCTTTATTAGAGGAGAGTGAGCTAATCCCCGCCATCATCCCCGACTTGCCGTTACCGGAAGTCATGGGTTTACATTGCGTGTTAAATCGCTGAATAGCATTGGTATTACTTTTCTTCGCCTGAGGCATCATCTGATAGTTAATACTGCATTGCATTTCAGCCCCATCACCCCAGCTAACTTTCAACTGACCTTTTTCTTTCGCCACTCGGGCATAAACCTGGCCACCCTGACCAACGGCACCGACATAATCGCCGGCACTGTTAAATACGCTGGCGCCAAAGGGAATTGGCTGTTGCATATAGGTGGAGTTGATTAAAATTGGCATCCCTTTTTTGGTGTCATATTTAACCTTGACTACCGCGCCGGAGTAAGGGGCAACCTTTTGCGACGAGTTAGCCAGCTCAACATCAAAATCAATGCCTTTCGGATCAATACTGACATTATTCAATTGATACGGGTCGAGATAAGGTACCAATGCGTAGCCATTGGAATCGATGTAAACCCCAGGGTAAGAAGAAACACGCGCCCCTGATGCACCCTCCGCTTCAACCAGCGCATAGGTGTCTGCATTGTAAGGGGTGAACGTCACCCCGCCGGAGTGGGCCACGATTGCTCCGCTCATACCTGCAGACGCCGAGTGATAACCGCTACCGGCACTGTAAGTGCCGCTTAACGAGGTCGCAGGGGTACGATATTGCCCATTCACCGAGCCACTGCTGCCAACGCCCTGGTTTGCATGCATTGCAGTGACGCCATAGCTGAATTGGTTATCTTCGCCTAATGAGCCAGAAACCGCTGCCTGCTGGCCATAACGACCCGAGCCGTCCTTGGTCAGATCGAGACGCAGCTGTGGTGTTTGTGCCTCATAAGCGTATCCAAGCGGCAGGCTAAAGCTAAGCAAATAGTTATTTTGCGCACTTTCAAAATTTGAATAAGTGCGGTTAATGCTGATGCTATAACTTAGTTGTTTATATTTATTGCTATAACCGGCCTGGTACTGTTTGTCTGCCCCATCTTTATTCCAGTAGTTTTGTAATGATCCGCTGGCATAAAACTGTCCCCAATTGTCTGGTAAGCCTTGCCCGGCCGTTACCGTAAAGCGATTTTTGGCGCGCCATACCGAGTCTGGTGAGAGGCCATCGGCTACCGCGTCGCGAGTTTCCATCGCCGTCAAGTAATCCATATAGCCGTCAGTGGAGAAACGATACGCGGCGAGTGACAGGGTACTGTTGGTTTCCGGAACCGTTTTACTGTAGGTGAGCCGATAGCTCTGCCCACTCATGTAGTTTCCCGTTGAATGTCTGCCATCTTCATCGGTGACATTATTAAGATGCGTACGGGCTTGGGTAATATCCAGCGCAAAGGCACCCAGGCTGGTTCCTGTTGCCAGGCCCAACTGAATGGCATAGTAATCCTGGCTGAGCTGCAGGCCGCCGTAACCCGTTAAGGCGTTGGTTAAACCGTATTGATAAGTTCCCTGATAAAGTGCGGGTTTACCGTGAATACGGTCATTCCTGAGTTCACCGGCAGTGATCGCATACTTTGATGCGCCGGGACGTAATAACTGGGCGACAGAAGCATAGGGAACAAGGAATTCTTGCTCGCTGCCATCTGCTTCACGCACGGTAACGCGCAGGTCACCGCCGTACCCCGTGGGGTAAAGATCCTTAATAAGAAACTCACCTGGCGTGACGGTGGTCTGATAAATCACCTGGCCGCTTTGACGAATAGTGACCTGGGCGTTGGTACGTGCAATGCCACGGATTTCGGGTGCATAGCCACGAAGAGAGGCTGGCAACATACGTTCGTCGCTTGCTAACTGAATACCGGAGAAGGGTAATGTATCGAATACCTGCCCGTTAGTATTGGACTGCCCCAACAGTGCGCGTCCCTTGATACTTGGGATATCATGCTGCAGGTAAGTATTGATACTGTCATACTTCTTTTCACCGTCTTGCGTCCAGTTATAGGCGCCGTTATGTCGTAAATACCAGGACCCTATATTTAAGCCGGCATTAATCCCGCCATAGAAGGATTTATAATCGACATTGTTTGAATGGCTGGTATAGGCATTAAGGTTATAACCTAACATAAATGCCGGGATACCACTGTCCCACAACGAAGGGCTCACGGAGTCGCGCGCTGTTTGCAGCATATATTTCTGCGGGATGATAATATCTAACCGCTGTTCATTGCTGTCATAATTCAACTGAGCCTGAGGTATTGCTTTCTGCAGATCAACACACTCCTCTGCAGAACCGTTTTTTTTCAGAAAGTCAGAAGGCAGTGCTTCATAGTTAAAATTAATATTCTTTATAATATCGACAGTTATACAGGGATGAACCGAGTTATCTGCCTGGGCTTTGAATTTCAAATTGCTGTTTGAAACCTGAACATTATTAACATAAATTGAAGTTTGATATATTCCTGGGAACACGGCGGAACCATTGGCAAAACGTGACAAATCGACCGGTTCTTCATTGCCTAAATTGAGAAATGTAGAATCAAATGTTACATTTTTGGCAATGGTTCCAGACAACGGAGCTGAGGCATCTGAGGCATATGAGATATCTGATGAAGTATATACAGAGATCATTGCCAGTGCCAATGTGGTTTTTCTCATCATTGTATTTAAGTGTCCCCAAGTGAAAAATATCTCTTCAATAAGAAATTAATGTTTAATATAAATTATTGGTTTTTTTAATTTACTTTAGATACGAACTTTACAACGGCACCATAGTCATTCACGAATTCACCATTAATGTCAGCTCCTCTTTTTATCGGTAAGGAGAAGGTTGCTTTACCCTTTGGCGGAATCATTTTCCCTTCAACTTCTTTACCATTAGACTGAACGCTGACCAGTGAAACATAATATGGCGTCGGGTTTGTTGCCTGAAGGCTGGAACCATTAGCTTGCCAGCTTAATGATTTAGCTGCTTCATTAGGGTTCCCTTGCAAACCGGCAGGGCGGTAAAATAATTTTATGCGTGTCCGGAATGCAACCTGCATAAAGTTTTCACTCGTAGCGACTTTTTTCTTGGCGGGGATTTCAAGAGTATTAAGCCAAAAAACAGATTCTTTGTCTGCCGGCAGTGGACTTCCGGTGTAACTGATACGTATGGTTTGCCCTTTGTCAGGATCAACACGATTAATGGGCGGAGTCAGTACAAAGGGAACCTTAATATTTTCAGGTTTCTCTTCATTATCCCCATTATCGATCCAGTTTTGGACCAGTACAGGCGACTGCCCCTTGTTTTCTAACTGAATGGTAACTTCCCTTGCCGAAGATGGATAGATAACACGGGTACCTTTTATTACTACGCTGGCAAAGGCATTGTTACCCATAAGTATGCCCAGCAGGGTTAATGCAAATACACCTGATTTAATTATTGGTTTTAACGTCATGCTTTAATCTCACACACAAAAAAGCGGGGAGACAGCGTCTCCCCTGGTATAATTTATTTGTACTGAATGTTGTAAACTACATTACTTACTACGGTGCCTGGGGTAGCAGCACCTTCAGCGTAATATTCTACGCCGTATTTCATCGTTGCAGAGCCAGAAGAAACGTCAACGTATGAAGTGCCATCAACCTGGCTTGAATCGCCAACATTGATTACATTGCCTGCATTCTGGTCATCAAGAAGTTGCAGGCTGACATTGGTCGCGGTACCGGACAGGTTCTGCAGGCGGCCGTTAATATCAACGGATGGGCCATCCTGGAAGAATGCGGAAGCGGTAGTCAATGTACCGGCACAATTATCCAGCTGCATTGGGAAGCTGGTACGGCCAGTGGTTGCGCCAGCAGTCTGCAGTTCATTCTGGCCAACGGTTGGCAAGGTTACAGTTGCGTCTGCAGCCTGACCAGCGACAGTAACGTCACAGGTAGTTGCAGTAACTTCGCCGTTAAAGGTAATAGTACCGCTTGATGCAGCCTGAGCCATTTCCATAGAACCGAATGCGGCGAATACAATTGCAGCGATGGCTAACTTTTTCATTAAACTTCTCCATTAATTTTTAAAGTAATCCCTCAGGTCCAGAGGAATAGTAGTTATGTGTCTGAACTTCGTCTGTTACTGAATTTTTCACAGACGTATTAATACTCTCCTCCGTACGTAAACATCACGTAAGAAAGAAAAGAAAACAAACTTATTACACGCAGAAAGCCAGATTAACAAAGCATAGGGTCGTGTTGTTTTAACGCGATATTTATATATTAATCTGGACGGTTATTACTGTTGATAAGTATGATGCTCGTACATATCATTAGTTTTCGCCGTTCACTTTCTGCCGGGATACAATAGGGGGGAGATGCGTTAAGGCAAAGTGAAATAGCCTTATTCATTGATTAAGATGCATTCTTTGTTATGCCACACGATTTAAAACAACACCCAGTACGTTATTTTGTATCTAATTGATTTTGCTTGATTTTATTCTTAATAAGATTTATCTAGGGGGCGTATACTTTTATTGATTTCTTTGCCTATAATTTAAAAAATAACTGATTTTTGTAATATCACAACTTTCGGTATCAATATGAAAAATAAAGAAAAATTTATAATTAATGATGTGGTAATCTTTGATTTCCAAGAAAAAACGTTGGAATCTGTTGTACATGCCGGTCAAACGGCAACGATAAGCCTACCGGCAAGCCGTTGTTTACATATGTTGTTACTTAATCCAGGGGAGGTGATAAAACAAAAAGAATTTTTTACACAGGTTTGGGGGGAAAATGGCCAATACGTCACTAACAATACGCTTTATCAGAATATATCCATCATCCGCAGAGCGATGAAGTCAGTTGGGCTCACCGATGAGATAGTTATCACGGTGCCGAAGGAGGGGATAAAACTGGTTGCTGAAGTACAGCGAATCCACTCGAATGAAAATGTTTTAACCAATGTAACAGAGGATAGTCAGGTTGCGGGAAATGAAAGCGACAGCTTCATTGTGGAACCGCCGGCAGATATGACAGATAGCCAAGAGCTTCCCGCAACACCACTGGGGCAGGCAGAAAACGCGGAAAAAGAAGCACTGGAGCCTGACGCGATTTTATATGAAAGCGTGGAGGTTTCTCATCCTTCAGGTAAGGAAGGTGATCTTTTTTCAACAAATTGGAAAATCATCTACATCGCACTGATTACCTGTTCCATTCTTGTTACATCTGGTCTTTATTTATTTGAAAATCCAAAAAACAAAGATTTCTTTTCAGCTTATATGAAAATAGGCGAGGTTAATAATTGCTCTGTTTATGCTGAAAAGAATAATATTTATCGACGGCAGGATGGATATTTATCATTTTTCCGTGAAATGAAAATTAGTTGTCAGTTAAAGCAAGCCGCATACGTTACTGCTAATCCAAGTAATACAAAATTAACCGTTATTATTTGCAATGGTAATGGAAATGACAATAAAAATGGTAGCAATACATCAACATGCTTTTCAAAATACTATTCGGGTCTGAAAGATGAAAACTAAAATATTCATTTCAATCTTGTTGCTTTCCTTGTTGGCAATGCCGTTGTCTCTTTATTTGTTGAGTTACTTCAAATCAAATCACTTCACCTGTCGTGCAAAGACATATATATATCGTGGAGATGTGCGCTACTTTACCTTGATGAAGTTTGATTTTAACGGTGGCACCGGACATTTTAGTTCCGTGAGTGAGTATCATGATGGTAAAGTTAGTTTGCCTAGAATAAATATAAATTTCGACTTCTCATATAGCAAAAATGATGCTGGTGTTTTGTTGTTATCCTCGAACTCAACCTTGGCCCCTTCAATAGCAAAACAGTTACGACCTATCATGGCTGATTTCTTTATTTATCCGCAACGAGGTTATCAGGTACGTGTGGAAAAGTTTTATGATGACGGTTATGTTTTCATCGAGGGAGATCTTCCGGCATTTGTGTGCATAAAAGAGTGATCTGTAGTTAAGATATGGAAATTTAATGATGGCAGAGGATTGTATGAAAAAAAACAGTGACATTGAAAATATAAATATCCATAAAAAATCTGTATCTATATACAATTTTCAATGGTTTTTAATTGTCAATATACTGATATCTATTTTTATGCTTTTGCATATGGGGAAGGGATATGGTGCTAGTGTACACTCATTGAAATGGTACTTTTCAATTCCTGTTGTCATTATAGTGTCATCAGTTGTATTTTTATTTTTTTTGAAGCGCGTGAGCGAAGACAAAACACTAAGTACATGGAGGATAATCAATCTATACTCACTGTTGCTGGCAGTGCTATGGTCCGGTGAGTTTTATGTCATCATTGTCGCTACAAGTTCAAGTATTGTTTTTCCTATTGCGATAGCGTTGATTTTTTCTTCTTTGATTCCGTTTTTTTCTTTTCCATTGTTATTGATTTTGTTTACATTTCCAATCACCGTTGTGGTTTTTTTTACATATATCATTGCGAATGACGCTTTCTCATTTAGCTATTGTTTTTCTGCTTTTCTAATCGTTTTTGTTATTCACTCAGCCAGAAAGAATCTTGATAAATGGTTCCATGTTGCTATCGAAAATGAATATAAAAATAAAGAGCTTCTCGAAAAGTTCAAACAGTTGGCCAATACAGACCCTCTAACCGGGCTTGCGAACAGACACCACTTTAATAACTATTTAGAGGCTGTTTTCAATCGCGAGAGCTTTAACAAAAATGGTTTGTCAATTATCTTGCTTGACGTGGATTTTTTCAAGAAATACAACGATCACTATGGTCATTTGGCTGGGGATGCGTGCCTGAAAAGCTTGGCGACATGCCTTAATGGTTGTATCCGAAGAGCTTATGATTTAGCCGGTCGCTATGGTGGGGAGGAGTTTATTATAGTGCTTCCAGCGACATCGGAGGCAGACGCGATTATTGTAGCCGAGAGAATAAAATCAAAGTTGGCGCTATTGGCGCTCCCCCACTCAAAATCAACAATTTCCACCCATGTTACTGTTAGTCAAGGGATTTCAACCTGGCGACCAGAAATGCACGTACATGACTTGATTGATTGCGCAGACAAGGCACTTTATCTGACTAAGCATAGTGGACGTAATGGTTATACTTGTTATGTTGATGACGTTAATTCATGAATATAATTTAACCGTTGTTTTTTATTTCTAATCCTGCTCATTTCATTAGCTGCTCATTTGTTCTGTCTGTTTTCCTCAGTACGATTGAGCTGCGCTCTGACCCTGGTTAACCTGGTGTATTTTCCGCTAGGAGGGAATTTAATTTCATGCGGGTGGGAGAACCCTGCGGCCAGGAAAGCCGCAGGGTATGGGGATTACGGCGTTACAATATTGAACCAGAATTCAAAGTTATCCATGTAGCCTAACATTTCGTCCATTTTCGCTCCGTTCCCTGCGACCTTCACTTCTCCCTTATCTTCCGCCTGTTTGAGCGTTTCCTCCTTGAGGATGATTTTATTCAATGTGTCGCGGTTAAGGGTGAGGGTGGCATCGGCATCTTTGGCTTCGGCATTGGCGGTGTGGTTTAGTACCCCGTTTTCCAGTTCCAGCTTGTACTTGCCGCCATCGCTGCCAAGATCGATGTTAAACACGGCTTTGGCCTTGCCAGCCTTTTCTCCGTTGATATGCACCGCCAGGAAGTCAAAGAACATTTCCGGCGTCATCGCACGGACGGTATCCGGGCTGGCGGTATTCGGGGTTGGTCCTTTCACCACGCCGTTACGCAGTTCCTGAGCGCCGGTGAGGTAGAAGTTACGCCATGGGCCAGATTCGGCCTGATAGCCCAGCTGTTCCAGGGCATCAGCTTCAAGGTTGCGCGCATCCTGATTCTTCGGATCGGCAAAGACTATTTTGCTGACGACCTGAGCAACCCAGCGATAGTTACCCTGATCAAAATCGGTCTTGGCTTTCTTGAGGATTGCATCGGCACCGCCCATGTAATCGACAAATTTCTTCGCGGCTTCTTCTGGTGGCAGCTCATCCAGCGTGGCAGGATTGCCATCAAACCAGCCAAGATAGAGCACATAAGTCGCTTTAACATCATGGCTCACCGAACCGTAATAACCCCGGTTGGCCCAGGTTTTCGCCAGGCTGTCCGGCAGTTTGAACTGCGCGGCTATTTCATCACGCGTCAGGCCTTCATTCGCCATGCGCAGGGTCTGGTCGTTAATATAGCGGTAAAGGTCGCGCTGGCTCTTGAGCAGGTTGACGACGTTCTCGTTACCCCAGGTTGGCCAGTGGTGCTGAGCCATGATGATTTCCGCTTTGTCGCCCCAACGAACTATCGCTTCGTTGATATATTTCGACCAGGGGAGGGGTTCGCGAATTTTTGCGCCGCGCAGGGAATAGGTATTGTGCAGCGTATGGGTCACATCTTCTGCCGCTTCGATGAGCTTCTTCTCTTCGATAAACCACAGCATTTCTGATGGTGCTTCAGAGCCTGGAGCCAGCATGAAATCATAGGTAAGGCCGTCGATGACCTCTTTTTGGCCATCTTTCTCAATGATGTTGGTTGGGGCAATCAGGGTGACGGTACCCGCCGAAGTGGTGGTACCCAGCCCGGCCCCCACCTGGCCTTTGGCTTCAGGTTTTAGCAGGTTGCCGTACATGTAGCTGGCGCGGCGGCTCATGACGTTACCCGCCATGATGTTTTCTGCCACGGCGGCCTCCATAAAGCCGGCAGGCGCATAAACTTTCACTTTGCCCGACTTAACATCGGCTTCATCGACCACACCGCGCACACCACCATAATGGTCTACGTGGCTATGAGTGTAGATAATCGCGACAACGGGTTTCTTACCTCGATTTTTATAATAGAGATCCATACCCACTTTGGCGGTTTCCGCCGAAACCAAAGGGTCAACCACAGTAACGCCTTCTTTCCCCTCAATAATGGTCATGTTGGACAGATCCAGGTTACGGATCTGGTAAACACCCTCCGTGACCTCAAACAGGCCGCTGATGTTAATCAACTGCGACTGACGCCACAGGCTCGGGTTAACGGTATCCGGTGCTTTTTCGCCTTCCTTGATGAACGCATACTGCTGCGGATCCCAGATGACGTTGCCTTGCTCACCTTTGATAATTTCGGTGGGTAAAGCAGCAATAAAGCCTTTATGAGCGTTAGCAAAGTCGGTGTTATCTGAGAAGGGGAGCTGATCGTACAGCGCATCATTGGCTTGTTTGGTGGCAGCGGCCGCTTCTTTCGGCGCAACTTCTGCCCAGGATGGAATAGCGAAGCTGGATAGTACACCCGCTAATGCCAGCCCTCTCATGATTGGTGTGAATTTCATTGGGATCCCCGCTGATTTTTAGAAGGAGAGAAATGAGTCACTGTCATGTCCCTTGTAACGATTTGTAACTCAAGTATTAAATGTAATAGATGATCAAGATTCGGCAAGTTTAAATAAATAAGGAAATTATCCTTGATAAAATAGCGTTTTGGTTTATATCGGGAAGACGGATCTTAGCGGGGGAGGTTTTGCGGTGAACAGATAAACCATAAAAATCATATCATTAGAATTCACGGTCTGTCTGATTTTATGTTTATTACGCTAGTTTAATATTTTTAATGGTTGATAAGAATTTTCGTTACAGAGAGGGTTTTTTAGCAGTTATCTTTCTGATGAGTCTATTTTATAGGGCGTGAGAGAATATATTTCCGCAATCTAATTATTAAAGTGGTGCGCCGACGGATTATCAGCGCACCACCTTCAGATCAGTGCCTCACCAGCGTGGCGAAATAGTACACCAGCGGGATCGCCAGGAAATATAACCCGAACGGAACTTCACGCCATTTACCGGCAATCACTTTGATAATGATATAAAACAGCAACCCGCCGGCGATACCGGTACCAAAGCTGTTGGCGATCAGGGTTATCATCACCATCATCAGTACCGGCAGGCCGTCGGTGAAGTTGGCCAAATCAACTTTGCGCAGCCCGCTGAACATATTCAGGCCGATCAAAATCAGCGCCGGGGCGGTGGCTTCTTTCGGGATCATCAGTGCAATCGGTGTGAACAGCAGCATCAGCAGAAACATCACCGCGGCGGCCAATGCGGTTAGCCCGGTTTTGCCACCGGCTTCTGCCGCAGCAGAGGATTCAATCAGTGCGGTGGCAGCGGGAATACCGACTATCGGGCCAAGCGCGGCGGCGATAGAGTCCACCATGAAGGGCCGGTTGATGTGCGGCATATTGCCGTGTTCGTCCAGCAGCCCGGCCTCACCGCCTACGGCCAGCGTAGTGCCCATGGTGGAGAAAAACTCCGAGGCGAAAAAGACGAACAAATAGGGCAGGAAGGCAATATTCAGTGCGCCGATCAGGTCAACATGGCCAAGCACCGGGGCCAATGAATGCGGCATCGCCATCAGGCTGGTTGGCAGGTGGGTAACGCCGAACGGGATGCCGACCAGAGTCGCAAACAGGATGGCCCACAAAATAGCACCGGGAATACGTCGGGCCTGCAGGGCGATCGCCAGGAACAGGCCGCAGAGGGCGATCAATGCTCCAGGTGCAGTGAAGTCACCCAGCATCAACGCATTGGATTTTGCGTTGGCCAGCACCAGCCCGGCATTGCGGAACCCCAGTATTGCCACGAACAGCCCGATGGAGGCCGTCAGCCCCAGCTTGATCGATTGCGGTACCGAACGGGTGACCACCTCACGTAGCCCGAGCCGGGTCAGGGCGAAAAACAAAATACCGGACCAACAGGCGATACCCAGGCCAATCTGCCAACTGATGCCTTCGCTGCCTGCCAGCGTTACGCCAACCAATACAGAACCGCCAATGCCTGGCCCGACGATAAACGGCAGGTTGCCGTAAAACGCCATCAGCAAGGTCCCCAGCACGAATACCAGAATGGTACCGGTGGTTACTGCACCTTTATCCATGCCGCCGACGGCAAGCAATCCAGGGATCACTACCAGCAGATAAGCCGCCGCCAGAAAGCCTGTGATACCGGCCAGGCATTCGGTTTTGACCGTGCTTTGCCGCGCGTGCAGTTGAAAACGTCGTTGCAGCCAGCCCCCTGGTGTTGGAGCAGATGTAGGTACTGAATTATCAGCCATTAAATTATCTCCGCAGCTATCTAATTATTATGATTATTTTTATACCGGGGTTTCCCAGCAGGCGATCAGCGGATCGACAATCTGGCGTGTTGAGCCGTCGGTCAGGCCGAGATCGGTCAGGTGCGGCCCGGCGTTACACGCCAGGCAGGTGCCTTCAATCGCCTTGAAAACCCGGTAAGGCGGTTCCCAGTCGGCGATGCGTGCGCTCAAATCGCGCAGGTTCTTAAACTGTTGTGCCAGTTCGGTGGCGGGCAAGTCGGAGAGCATACCGGCAATCGGCATTGCTACCTGCGCCAGAATTTCCCCGTTTTGACTCAAGGCCATGCCACCGCCACTGGCGATCAGGGCGTTGGCGGCCATAGCCATGTCGGCGGCATCACGGCCCAACACCACCAGATTATGTGAATCATGTGAGTAGCTGGTGGCAATGGCTCCCCTTAATTCCCCCCAACCTTCCAGCAACGCCAGCTGCGGTATGGCCTGATGGCGACCATGGCGGTGCTGCACCCAGATCAGGCTAAAGCCTGGCGGGATCTGGACTTCGCCGTTACGCACTTCGACCGTGGTTTCGTTCCACTGGGTAAAACGCGCGCCCTTTATATGGCGCAGAGTGGCTTTGCCGTGACGGATCGCCGGAACCTTCAACACAAAGTCCGCGGCAGCCAAAGGTGGCAGGCGCAGGGTGTCACGCGGTGCCGTCACGTTAGGGTTAGCGTTGAGCGGCTTTTGCATCTTGCCTTGCTGTGCCGTCAGTTTTCCTGCGACGTAGACCTGTTGCGCACTAAGGTGCGTCAGGGAGTCAAACACCACCAGATCGGCGATGCGACCTGCGGCAATCAGCCCTAGGTCGTTGCGCTGCAAGCGAATGGCGGCATTGAGCGTGGCCATCCGCAGCACGTCGGTCGCCGGCAGGCCTTGTTCAATCAGCATATTGAGTAACGCCACAATGCCGCCTTTTTCCAGCAGCATATCGGGCGGGACATCATCGGTGCAGACGGTGATTTGTGAGGACAGATGCGGTAGCGTTTTCAGCGCTGCGACGATCTCCGGCAGCAGATAAGGGTGGGAACCTCTGATCTCCAGCGTCAGACCGGCGCGTAATTTCTCCAGCGCATCGGCTCCGGAGGTCAGCTCATGGTCGGAAGTGACTCCCGCCGCCAGATAAGCCTGCAGATCGGCGCCGCTCAGCCCGCGTGCGTGGCCTTCAATCAATTTGCCGCTGTTGAGCCCGGCATTGAGAATTTCCAGCATGCGTTCGCTGCCATTCAGCACGCCGTGCATATCCATGACCTCGGCGACGCCACCGACTTCTGGCCAGGCCAACATGGTTTCCATTTCCTGGCCGGCAAAATCGGCACCGGACATTTCCAGCCCCGGAGTGGAGGGAACGCTCGAGGGAGCCGCGCAGATCACCCTGAGTGGCAGGTCACGGCTGGCGTCTACCGCATAGCGCACACCGGCAACGCCAAGCACGTTGGCCAACTCGTGCGGATCCCAAAAGATGGTAGTGGTGCCTTGAGCAACGACGATCTCGGCATAGCGCTCCGGCGGCAGGTGTGAGCTTTCAACATGTACGTGGGTGTCTATCAGTCCAGGGCTCAGATAAGCGCCGGCCAAATCCTGCGTGTGCAAAGCTTCGGTCAGGGTACCGCAGGGATGAACGCTGGCGATCAGTGCGCCGACGATGCCGACATCGACGTTACGGATTTCGCCGGTTGCCATGTCAATTAACGCGGCGTTGGTCAGCAGCAAATCAAAAGGAAGCTGGCCTAAAGCGGCCTTTACCGCACGCTGGCGATCGCCCGTGCTGATGCAATGAGTGGTCATGGTAATTACCCGGCATGATGACAGGGTTGTTACTCTAGGGCGGCGGGCTGGCTTTGCACAGATGATTTAATTTATCGCCTGATAAGAAACGTTTATGCTGTCGCAAACGTTTACTTTTTGGCGGACGGAAAACCTGACATGTCTGAACCCTGGCGCCGATTACCCGCGCTTTCTCTAAAGCAGATCCAATATTTCGTCACCCTGGCGCAGCTACGTCATTTTACCGATACCGCAAACCGTCTGGCGATCAGCCAGCCGGCGTTGAGTAGCGCATTACGGCAGATAGAGACGGTGCTGGGGGGCAAGTTGGTAAACCGTACCGCTTCAGCGGTGACGCTGACTGAGCAGGGCGCGGCCATCTTGCCGCATGCCGAACGACTGCTGAATGTGGCGCAGGCGGCTTTTGATGATATGCAACGCATTATGCTGGCAGGCGGGGATGGCACTTTGCGTATCGGGTTGGTGCCCTCGGTCAGCGGGCTGTTATTTCCGGCCGTACCGCAATTGCTGGCGGCGAATTTTCCGCGTTTGCGGATAGAATTCCACGATCAGACCAATGACTCATTGTTATTGCAGTTGGAGAACGGGTTGATCGATTTTGGCATTGGTGCGCTCGACAGCTCGGTGCCGGACTCGCTGGAGATATATCCGTTGCAGGAGGATCCGTTCGTGGTGGTTATGCGCCGTGACGATCCGCTGGCTGAATCTCATCATCTGCCATGGCGTCAATTAACCCGACGAGATATCGCGGTTTTCTCCAAGGGGAATATCAGTAGGCTGGTTTTGGCGCTGGCGGAAAGCCACCGTTTGAATTTAACCGCCCGCTATCAGGTGGATTTTTTAGAGACGTTATATGGCCTGGTGCGTTCGAAATTAGCGGTGGCTATTTTACCGCAGCTTTACACCACGCATTTGAATGATGATGAATTAACCGTGGTTCAGCTACAACAACCGATGCTTAGCCGCACCGTGGCGTTAATGCGCAGTGCGCATCGGAACCATCCGGCGTTAATTGAGGATTGTTTCCAATTGTTATTGCAGGATTTTCAGCAACGAATGAAAGTGCAGTAAGTCAATGAGATAAATAGAGAGATAGAGGTAACATTGAGGCCGACGAATGTATCGGCTCAACGCGTTTTTAGCCTGGATTATCTTACGAATTTCCAAACGGCAGTAGGGATTTTATCGTAGAGCTTATTCATGGTGAGCTCGGCCAGGCGGTGGTCGGCTGCAGAGTAAAACAGCTCCAGTTCGTCATCTGAAAGCTCATACTTGTTTTTTTCAATAACGCGTTCCAGTGTTTCGATCGTGGTGCATTTACGTAAACGCATCAGATAATCAATTTTAGTCATGATAACCTTTGGTGTTATAAACCGTCGAATAGAATAATTTGGGGATAATTATCCCCTAAGTTTTCATTGTCGTACAGATGTCCTCTCCTGAGAACATTCTGAATAATCGCGCCTTGGTTTTCTGCCAGCGACGCAGATCGGAATCATTTATACCGTAACTGCTGAACAGCGTGTAGGTATCATCGAGGTACTCTTCGACCAGTTCCGATAAATCACTTTCGTCCATGTATTTAATTTTATAACTCATCACAAATGAAGCAATATGTTCGATCAACTCATTAAGCTGGAGGTTGACGGAAGATGTCGGATCGTTCACCCAGCCGTGGTGGCTGTCGCCCAACGTGGCGATACCTTCATCATACAGGTTTTCACACAAGAATTTCAGCTGAGCAATATCGTGCCTTTTAGGCGAATACTCATCCATATCATCCCCTCCGTAAGTCTTAATTTCGGTGTTGATAACACTCTGTGAGTAAGCTGATTTACATCATGGACAGAGGTAGCTTAAAAATGATGGTAAAATAAACTTCCCGTATAATGAATATAAATCATTTCTTCGCATCTGGCCTGCTGTTATTACGTAAACTTACAATTCATCTGCGGTAGATGGACGGGAGTTATCAATGATGTCAAAGATGAGTCCCGCTTCGGCCAGGCTAAAAGTGACGCTATCGCTGATGTATTCCTCGGCGCTGATATCCAGACAGGCATTGAAAATTGTCCATTTATAGCGGTAACTCATTGAATACTGGCTGCTGCTCAATTCATGAATATCAAGTGTTTCTAATGAACCTTTAGCATAACGCGCGCTTTCCGAATAAAAACTCAGGCCGCTGGTCAATGCCGGCGCCAACTCTGATATTTTTTCGTTAATCACTTTCTTTAGTTGTTTAACAGAAAGTGCTCCCGTCATTGTGTCGCAGCGAAGAGTTACTTGCATTTAATGCCTGACAGTATAGCGATTCTATCTATTAATCTTACTCCTTTTTTATCAATTCGTCGGTAAACTTTTCGTGAACAGTCGGTTTTTTTTACACAATCCCAACATTGTTTATCGATTAATAACCCTGATATTTCTCAGTATATCCCGGAAGGAGTAGTACTGATGTTCCCAAACCGGTGAATTGGCAATGAAAGTCGCTCATCCATTGTAACGTTCAGTTGCAATAATCGTTGAGATGGGGCTTGAGTCATCAAAGTTTTCGTGATGTTATAATATAACATTAACGCATCCTTCCGCCTGACCATGAAACTGACATCTACACCGCAAGATGGCGCTATGTCGCCATTAAATTCATTGTTCACCGCCTCTGCCGGATTGCGCTGTGGCATCGCCATTTTGTTACTGGCCATACTCTGGGCAGGCATCTACTGGGCGGTGGCACTGCCATGATTAGCTTAAAACAGGCTGTCGTGGGCTACGGCAGTACACCGCTTTTTCCGCCGCTCAGCGGACACTTCACCACCGGTTCTTTGACTGCCGTTGTCGGAGTGAACGGTGCCGGCAAGTCAACGCTGTTGAAAACGTTGACCGGGCTTTTACCACTGCAAAGTGGGGATCTGTCTTTCAGTGGAAATAAATTACCGCGCAGGGCTTATTTGCCACAGCAGGCCGAGCTGGATCGCCAATTCCCCATAGTGGTCAGCGATCTGGTGGCGATGGGCAGTTGGCCGAAGATGAGTATGTTTGCCGGGCTGAATAAGCGCGCGGCACTGCAGATTGCCGAGGCGCTGGATACCGTAGGGATGACTTCGATGGCCCGCAGCCCGGTTGGTGAGCTTTCCGGTGGCCAACTGCAGCGGGTACTGTTTGCCCGGCTGCTGGTTCAGCAGGCACCCCTGATTTTACTGGATGAGCCTTTTACCGGTATCGACAGCGCCACTATCCAGCTATTGCTGCAAGTGATTGCTCAGTTGCATCGACAGGGCAAGACGGTCATCGCGGTACTGCATGACATGTCGATGGTGGCGAACCATTTCCCGCAGGCCTTGTTATTGACGCCACAGTGTTGCCACTGGGGGGCGGCAGATCGGGTATTGGAACACATTCCAGCGTTGAATATTGCCAGCTCGCCGTTGTGTCGAATGGCGGTGGCGCAATGACGTTAGTTGATCTCCTTGTCGATCCTTTTGCCTCGTTCGGCTTTATGCGCCGTGCGCTGGTGGCTTGCTTTGCCCTGTCGCTCAGCGCTGCGCCGCTGGGTGTTTTTCTGCTGTTACGGCGCATGAGTTTGGTCGGAGATGCGCTGTCCCATGCGGTCTTGCCCGGTGCGGCGATAGGCTATCTGATTTCCGGCATGTCGATGGTGGCGATGGGCGTCGGTGGCTTTATTGCCGGGCTGGCGGTGGCAATGTTATCCGGGCTGGTCAGCCGGCGAACGCCGCTGAAAGAAGATGCCAGTTTCGCCGGCTTTTATCTGGGTTCATTGGCGCTGGGTGTCACTTTGGTCTCGCTGCGTGGTTCCAGCGTCGATTTGCTGCATGTGTTATTCGGCTCGATTCTGGCGGTGGATGTTCATGCGATTGTGATGGTGGGGGCGATAGCCAGCTTTTCGCTGCTGGCATTGGCCGCACTGTACCGTGCCCTGGTGATTGAGTCTTTCGATGCCACTTTTTTACGCGTCAGCGCACCACGCTGGCTGGCGTTGATACACGGATTGTTCCTGGCGCTGGTGGTGATCAATCTGGTCGCTGGTTTCCAGATCCTCGGCACATTAATGTCGGTCGGGTTGATGATGCTTCCCGCCGCCAGTGCGCGCTTTTGGGCGCGTAATCTGCCGCATACGCTGGCGGTGGCTATGGGGATCGGCATGCTCTCAAGCCTTATCGGGCTGGAATGGTCGTACTACGCGTCATTGCCGGCAGGGCCGGCGATTGTGCTCAGCGCCAGCGTGATTTTCTTTGGATCAATTTTGTTTGGGACGCGTGGGGGGATTTATTCCCTGGCGCGCCGTTGAGAAGTACCAAGTGCAAGGAGAAAGTATGAAACGTTTACCTATATCGCTGGCAGTGGCTGCTCTGCTGTCCAGCCCATTGGCCATGGCAAAGACAGTGGATGCCGTCGCCAGTTTTTCCATCCTCGGTGACATCGTCAAGCAGGTGGGGGGAGAACACGTCAATGTCTCTACGCTGGTGGGGCCGGATGGCGACCCGCACAGCTTCGAACCTGCACCGAAGGACAGCAAGCTGCTGTCACAGGCTGATGTGGTGTTCGTCAGTGGCCTGGGACTGGAAGGGTGGATCGATCGCCTGGTCAGTGCTTCGGGTTACAAAGGGCAGGTCATTACCGCATCGCAGGGGATCAACTCGCGTCAGATGAACGAGGATGGCAAAGATGTCACCGATCCCCATGCCTGGAACAGCATGAAAAATGGCGTGCAGTACGCCACCAACGTGATGAACGCGCTGATTGCCGCTGACCCTGAAGATGCCAATTATTTCCGTCAGCGTGGTGCGGAGTATATCCAGCAGTTGCAGAAGCTCGATCTGTGGGCCAAAACGCAGTTTGCCGCAGTGCCGCAACAAAAACGCAAGGTGCTGACCAGCCATGATGCTTTTGGCTACTTTGGGCAAGAATATGGCGTCACCTTCCTTGCCCCGGTCGGCTTCTCGACTGAAGCTGAGGCGAGTGCCAGCGACGTGGCCGGGCTGATCAAACAGATCAAGCAGGAGAAGGTTAATGCCTACTTTATTGAGAACCAAACCGATCCGCGCCTGGTGAAACAGATTGCCGCCGCCACCGGTGCCAAAGCCGGCGGTGAACTGTATCCAGAGGCATTGTCCAAAGCTAATGGTCCAGCAGCCACTTACGTGCAGGCATTCAAACACAACGTTGATACCTTGCTCGGCAGCATGAAATAACGGATCCGCCCTGTCTGTCAGGCAGGGCATTTTTGGTGTTTCAGCTTTCTCCATAAAAAAAGCCCCGTTGAGCAGCAACGGGGCTTTGCGACAGACAGATGGCACTGCTTTACTTAGCGCTTTTTCTTACGTCCCTGTACCGCTTTGAAGCGGGGGTTGGTTTTACAGATCACATAGATACGGCCTTTACGGCGCACAACCTTGCAATCCGGATGGCGATTCTTCGCCGAACGCAATGAACTCAAAACCTGCATGTGGATCCCCTGTTACTTATTGCCGGTAAAGAAGCGGCCAAAACGCTGCTGGAAGCGCGCGGTGCTGCCTTCTTTAGAGAACTCTTTCTGCTTGCCGGTGTAATACGGGTGCGAAGCGGAAGAGATGTCGAGAGTGACATACGGCCAGCTTTCACCTTCAAGCTCAATGGTGCGGTCGGTGTTAATGGTCGAACCCACCTTAAAGTAGGTATCGGCACTGAGGTCGTGGAACACCACGGTACGGTAGTTTGGGTGGATGCCTGCTTTCATGATGCGCTCCAATGTAATGTTATACTATAACAATAATTATGCGCCGCACGGCAGGGCGGATCAAGTACAAAATGCATTGGCCGATAAATTAATGAGAGTGGTTTGCATTAAGCCGATGAAGCCAAAGAAAAAGGCCGCATAAGCGGCCTTTGTATTCAGAGGTTTGGGATCACTACTTTAATCAGTGATGATCAACCGGATGGCTGTGTTCCACATCGTCAGACTTCCTGCTGAAGCGGCGGCGAACCACCACGAAGAAGACCGGAACGAAGAAGATGGCCAGCACGGTCGCGGTAATCATCCCGCCCATAACGCCGGTACCTACCGCGTTCTGCGCGCCGGAGCCTGCACCGCTGCTGATAACCAGCGGCAGTACCCCGAGGATGAATGCCAGAGAAGTCATCAGAATTGGACGCAGACGCATACGCACCGCTTCCAACGTGGCTTCTATCAGACCCTTGCCTTCTTTATCCATCAGGTCCTTGGCGAACTCCACAATCAATATGGCGTTCTTCGCCGACAGACCTATGGTGGTCAACAGCCCCACCTGGAAGTAAACGTCGTTGTTAAGGCCGCGCATGGTGGCCGCCAGCAACGCACCGATAACCCCCAGTGGCAGAACCAGCATGACCGAGAACGGAATTGACCAGCTCTCGTACAATGCTGCCAGACACAGGAACACCACCAGAATCGAGATGGCATACAGTGCTGGAGCCTGGTTGCCGGACAGACGTTCCTGATAGGACATACCGGTCCAGTCGTAACCAATGCCGCTCGGCAGCTTGGAGGCCAGTTCTTCCATCAGGTTCATGGCTTCACCGGTACTCTTGCCTGGCGTTGCCTGACCCAGGATTTCCATGGAAGGCAGACCGTTATAACGTTCCAGACGCGGTGAACCGTATTCCCATTTCGCCGAGGAGAAGGCGGAGAACGGAACCATCTGGCCGCTGGTGCCGCGGACAAACCATTTATTGATGTCTTCCGGCAACATACGGAAGGGTGCATCAGCCTGTACGTACACTTTCTTCACACGACCACGGTCGATGAAGTCGTTAACGTAAGAACCCCCCAACGCGGTGCTCAGCGTGCTGTTAATGGTGGTAATGCTAACGCCCAGTGCCTTGGCTTTTTCCTGGTCAATAATCAGCTTGAACTGCGGCGTATCTTCCAGACCGTTAGGGCGCATACCCACCAGCATGTCCGGATGCTTGGCAGCCATGCCCAGCAACTGGTTACGTGCTTCGGTCAGTTTCTCATGCCCCAGGCCACCCTGGTCAATCAGCTGGAAGTCAAAACCGGTCGCGGTACCCAGTTCGATAATCGCCGGCAGGTTGAACGGGAATACCAGGCCATCTTTGATTTGCGAGAACGCGCCCATTGCGCGGCCTGCAATCGCCGGTACCTTATTCTCTTCACCTTTACGTTCAGACCAGTCTTTCAGGCTGACAAACGACAGACCGTTGTTCTGACCGTTACCGTTAAAGCCGAAGCCCGCAACGGTAAACACCGAAACCACGTTGTCTTTTTCTTTGGTCAGGAAGTAGTCGGTAACTTCTTCCAGAACCTTGGAGGTACGAGCTTCGGTTGCACCCGCAGGCAACTGCACCATGGTCAGCAAAATGCCCTGGTCTTCGTCCGGCAGGAACGAAGAAGGCAAGCGCAGGAACAGCAGCGCCATGCCGACAACGATCAGCAGGTAGATCACCAGATAACGACCGGTGCTGCGCAGAATGTTGGCTACGCTGTCGGTGTAGTGATGGGTGCTCTTTTCGAACATGCGGTTAAACCAACCGAAGAAGCCGGTTTTAACCCCGTGGTCGCCTTTCGCTACGGGTTTCAACAAGGTGGCGCACAGTGCAGGCGTCAAAATCAATGCTACCAGTACCGACAGCGCCATCGCAGAAACGATGGTGATGGAGAACTGACGATAGATGGCACCGGTCGAGCCGCCGAAGAACGCCATAGGGACGAATACCGCCGACAGCACCATGGCAATACCGACCAACGCGCCCTGGATCTGTTCCATCGATTTCTTGGTGGCTTCTTTCGGTGGCAGTCCCTCTTCGGACATTACACGCTCGACGTTCTCTACCACCACGATGGCATCATCTACCAACAAGCCTATCGCCAGCACCATGCCGAACATCGTCAGGGTGTTTATCGAGAAGCCGAAGGCCGCCAGAATGGCAAAGGTCCCCAGCAACACCACCGGTACCGCAATGGTTGGGATCAAGGTTGCACGGAAGTTTTGCAGGAACAAATACATCACCAGGAATACCAGGATGATGGCTTCGATCAGCGTTTTCACCACTTCGTTAATCGAGATCTTAACGAATGGCGTGGTGTCGTACGGATAAACCACTTTCATCCCTTGCGGGAAGAAAGGCTGCATTTTGGTCAGCGCGTCTTTCACACCTTGTGCGGTGTTCAGGGCGTTGGCACCGGTAGCCAGTTTGATACCCAGACCCGCTGCCGGTTTACCGTTATAACGTGCGGTCACGGCATAGCTTTCAGCACCGCGTTCAATGTGTGCCACGTCGCTCAGGCGAACCTGAGAACCGTCGGCATTTACCTTCAGCAGAATTTTGCCGAACTCTTCAGGTGAGGTCAGACGGGTCTGAGCGATGATCGAGGCGTTAAGCTGTTGGCCCGGCACCGGTGGCATCCCGCCCAATTGCCCTGCGGCGATCTGGTTGTTCTGCTCGGTAATGGCGGACGTCACATCCGTAGTGGTCAATTGGAAGTTATTGAGCTTATTCGGATCCAACCAGACACGCATCGCGTACTGGGCACCAAACAGCTGCACTTCACCCACGCCGGATGAACGGCTGATCGGGTCCTTGATGTTGGAGGCCACATAGTCCGCGATATCGTCCTGAGTCATGCTCGGATCGTCGGAAATGAAGCCGGCTACCATCAGGAAGCTGCTGCTGGACTTTTCAACCTTCAGGCCCTGCTGCTGGACTTCTTGCGGCAGTAACGGCGTAGCCAATGACAGTTTGTTCTGAACCTGAACCTGCGCGATGTCAGGGTCAGTGCCGGAGTTAAACGTCAGTGTAATGGTTACGCTACCAGAGGAATCACTGGTGGAGGACATGTACATCAGATTATCGATACCGTTCATGTTCTGTTCGATAATCTGAGTCACGGTATCCTGCACCGTTTTTGCATCTGCGCCCGGATAGTTTGCGGAAATACTAACCGCCGGTGGTGCAATAGTTGGATACTGCGCAATCGGCAGTTTCATTATTGACAGCACACCCGCCAACATGACGATGATGGCGATTACCCAGGCGAAAATCGGGCGATCTATAAAGAACTTAGCCATGTCTTACCGGCTCCTTTTTATGACTTCTGCGCTTCAGACTGCGGCTGCTTTTGCGCCTGAGTGTCAACTTCCTGCACTTTTACCTGAGCGCCTGGGCGGACTTTCATCAGGCCAGTGACAATCACGCGGTCGCCGGCTTTCAGACCGTCGGTAACCAACCATTTGTCACCAATCGCCTGGTCCGCTTTCAGCGTGCGCATTTCGACTTTATCGTCAGCGCCCACCACCATCGCGGTAGCTTCACCACGCGGGTTACGCGTTACACCCTGTTGTGGCACCAGCAATGCATCGCTGCGCACGCCTTCGTCCAGACGGGCGCGAACGAACATACCTGGCAGCAGCGTATCGTTCGGGTTAGGGAACAGGGCGCGAATGGTGATAGAGCCGGTGGTTTCATCTACGGTGACGTCAGAGAATTCCAGCGTGCCTTCCTGAGCGTATTGCGCGCCGTTCTCCAGCAGCAGTTTCACCTTGGCCTTGCCGTTTTCCTGTTTCAGCGCACCGCTGGCCAGTTCTTGCTTCAGGCGCAGGAAATCGTTGCTTGATTGGGTTACGTCGACGTAAATCGGATCCAACTGTTGCACGGTAGACAGCGCTGTGGTTTGACCGTTGCTGACCAGCGCACCTTCGGTTACGGAAGATTTGCCGATACGCCCGGAGATTGGGGATGTCACTTTGGTGTAAGCCAGGTTGATACGCGCAGTTTCTACCGCCGCTTTTGCGGCTATCACAGCGGCGTCTGCCTGCTGCAGGTTGGAAACGGCAGTATCGTAATCCTGCTTGCTGATGTAACTGGTGCCCAGCAAGGGTTTGTAACGGTTGACCGTTACGCGAGCGATAGAAGCGCTGGCCTGTGCTTTAGCCAGGTCGCCTTTGGCGCTGTCATAGCTTGCCTGATAGGTAGCAGGATCGATCTGATACAGGGAAGTGCCTGCTTTGATATCACTGCCTTCAACAAAGTTGCGTTTCAGGATAATGCCACTAACCTGAGGGCGAACTTCGGCGATACGATACGCAGCGGTACGGCCAGGAAGATCGGTAGTCATATTGAGAGGCTCGGCCTTCAATGTCACTACACCCACTTCGGGAGCCGGTGGTTGGGCGCCTTGCTGTTGGGTTTCTTTATCGTTACATCCTGTAAGCATTAAGCTGCCTGAAAGCATCAGAACTGCCGCCAGAGGCGTTAACCCTCTGTTTTTGTTCATAGAAAAACCTCAAGTGTCCGATTTCAAAATGATCAATGGATCACAAGCTTTAAAACCCATTGCTGCGTTAATTATATGTGCGTGCTATGGTACATACATACGCGAATGTATGTAAATCACACTCCCCCTAAAAAACAACGTCATGGCACGAAAAACCAAACAGCAGGCGCTAGAAACTCGACAGCACATACTTGATGCTGCGGTGCAAGAATTTTCTGAACGTGGCGTTTCCGCAACGTCACTGACAGATATTGCCACTGCTGCCGGAGTTACGCGTGGTGCAATTTATTGGCACTTCAAGAACAAGGTAGACCTGTTTAACGAAGTTTGGGAATTATCAGAGTCAAAAATTGGCGATCTGGAACTAGAGTATCAGGCAAAGTTCCCTGAGAATCCACTGCGTATTTTACGAGAAATTCTGATTTACATTCTGACGGCTACGGTCGATGACAGCCGCCGACGAGCGCTGATGGAGATCGTTTTCCACAAGTGCGAATTCGTCGGTGAAATGATGCCGCTGCATGAAGCGCGTAAAGTCTTGTACCTGGCAGGTTATGAGCGCATTGAGTCGGTGCTGCGTGACTGTATGGGGCATGGTCAACTGCCGGCTGATTTGCACACCCGGCGAGCGGCAATTATCCTGCATGCTTATATTACCGGCCTGATGGAGAATTGGCTGTTTATGCCGGAGAGCTTTGATCTGAAAGCCGAAGCGACGGTGTTGATCGACTCTTTCCTCGAAATGGCCAAATTCAGTCCTGCCTTACGAGTCAAGCCGGAAGAACTGGCGACGCAGCAGTGCAGCGTCGAAATCCATCCTTTATAGGAGAAACACCATGTCATCCGTTGTGTTGATTGCCAATGGCGCCGCCTATGGCCACGAATCCCTGTTTAACGCCCTGCGTCTGGCCATTACCCTGAAAGAGCAGCAAAGCGATCTCGACCTGAAACTGTTTCTGATGTCCGATGCGGTGGTGGCCGGTTTGGCGGGGCAACAGCCGCGCGAAGGTTACCATTTACAGCAGATGCTGGAGATTCTCACTGCGCAACAGGTGCCGGTGAAACTCTGCAAGACCTGTGCCGACGCGCGTGGTGTGAGCCAACTGCCGCTGGCGGATGGGGTAGAGATCGGAACCCTGGTCGAGTTGGCGCAGTGGACGCTGGCGGCCGGGAAAGTGCTGACGTTCTGATTCCTGCGACATCTGTACATCACCAGCAATGCTTTTCTTATTTTTTGACTATCTGCGATCGTGATAATCTTTAGGCTTCTTTATTATTGATTCGAAGCCAAATCATGCATCGCAGGTTAGCTAAAGGTTCTTTTCTGGCGTTCCCCTGGTTCTTGAGTGTGAGCCTTTCCCGCACCCTTGCCCTGTTTTTACTGATCGCGGTTTGCGCGGTGTGCCAACCTGTGGCCCATGCGTCCCTGAATGGCGACCTGCCGTCCCGCAGCGAAATTCAAAGCCAGCTTGAAGCGCTGAACAAGCAAAAGACGCTGACCCCGGTCAATAAGCTCACCCAGCAAGATTTGGCCCGCACGCTTGAGCTGCTGGATGCGATTGAGCGCACCAAACAAGATAGCGCTCAGCTTAAGCAGCAGTTGCAACTGGCGCCGGGCAAGCTGCGTCAGGTGACCGCCGATCTCGATGCGCTTAAGGCGCCGGTAGATAGCACGGCCGCCAGAGCCGAACTGCTGCCGCTTTCGCTGCGCCAGTTGGAAACCCGCCTTTATCAAACCCTCGACGACCTGCAGACTGCGCAGGAAAACCTGTCGACCTATAACAGCCAACTGGTTTCACTGCAGACCCAGCCGGAGCGGGTGCAGAGCAGCATGTATACCGCTTCGCAGCGCCTGCAGGAGATCCGAAACCAGATCAACGATCAGACGCCGGGCCAAAACTCACTGCGCGACAGCCAGTTAGTGATGCTGGCAACCGAACAGACGTTGCTCAATGCGCAAATTGATCTGCAACGCAAAAGCCTGGAAGCCAATACCACCCTGCAGGATCTGCTACAGAAACAGCGCGATTACACCACCGGGCATATAGATGCGCTGGATCACAGCGTGCAGTTGCTGCAAGAAGTGGTCAACAGCAAACGCCTGACGCTGTCGGAAAAAACCGCCAAAGAGGCGCAGAACCCGGAAGACGCCACGGACATTCAGCACGATCAGTTGGTCAGCAAGGAGCTAAACGTCAACCGCCAGCTCAGCCAACGGCTGATAGCCGCCACCGAAGAAAGCAATATATTGTTCCAGCAGAATATTCGGGTGAAGAACTGGCTCGATCGCGGCCTGCAGGCGGAGCGCAATCTGAAGGAACAGATCCAGGTGTTGAAGGGCAGTCTGGTGCTGTCGCGCATTTTGTATCAACAGCAGCAGAGCCTGCCGCAGGGCACGCTGGTGGCGGACATGGGCACGCGCATCGCCGATCTGCGTCTGGAACAGTTTGATATCAACCAGCAGCGCGACGACCTGTTCAAAGGCGACGATTACATCAACAAGCTGGTTGCCGACAGTAAAGAAAAAGCCAGTGCAGACGTACTGGACGCTCTAAATGAAATCGTCGATATGCGGCGTGAGCTGCTGGATCAGTTGAACAAACAGCTCAGCAATCAGTTGGCGCAGTCGATCAATCTGCAGATCAACCAACAGCAGTTGACCAGCGTTAACAGCTCACTGCGGGATACGCTGACCCAGCAGATTTTTTGGGTTAACAGTAACAAACCGGTCGATTTGGCGTGGTTGAAAGCTCTGCCGGGGGCGGTCAAAGACCAGCTTGCCACCCTCGATTTCAAATTAGACCTGGGCAAAGTGGTGCAGGGCGGTTTGAATTCACTGGTGGTGCTGATCCCGCTGTTGCTGCTGCTCGGCCTGTTACGCTGGCGCTACAAGCTGATCGACAGCCATTTGCAACGGTTGGCCAATGATGTCGGGCAGTTAAAGCGCGATGGTCAATTGCACACGCCAAAAGCCATCTTACTGACCTTGCTGAAGGTCGTTCCCGGCTCGGCGCTGTTGTTGGGGGCGGGGTTCTGGGGGGATCGAGCCGAAATTGGCCTCAGTGATTTCATCTGGGCGCTGTCGCAGCAGTTGGCGCTATTCTGGCTGATTTTCGGCTTCACCTACCGCATGCTGGCTGTGGGCGGCGTTTGTGAGCGGCACTTCAATTTTGCTCCTGAGCTTTGTGCGCATTACCGCCGTCAGACGGTGCGCCTGGGCCTGGCGCTGCTGCCGTTGATCTTCTGGTCGGTGCTGGGTGAGAAAGCGCCGCTGCGGCTGGTGGAAGACGTGATCGGCCAGGTGGTGGTGATGCTGACGTTGGCACTGCTGACCGTGCTGGTGTTCCCGATGTGTCGCGACAGTTGGCGAGAGAAAGGTTCGCACGCGGTGCGGCTGGTGATTGTGACCGCCATTGCCGCCACGCCGCTGATCCTGCTTGGGCTGATGTTTGCCGGTTACTTCTACACCACGCTGCGGTTGGCCGGCCGCTGGATCGACAGCCTGTACCTGTTTTTCCTGTGGAATATTGTTTATCTGACCGCGATCCGTGGCTTGAGCGTCGCGGCGCGCCGCCTGGCCTATCGCCGTGCGCTGGCCCGTCGCCAAAGCCTGACGAAAGAGAAAGAGGGGGCCGAAGGGCTGGAGCCGGTTGAGGAACCTCCTTTGGCACTCGATCAAATCAACCAGCAGTCGCTGCGTCTGACCACCATGGCGCTGTTTATTATCTTCGCCAGCGCCTTTTATGCCATTTGGTCCGATCTGGTGACGGTGATCTCGTATCTGGACAGCATCACGCTATGGCATTACACCGCCACCGTTGCCGGCAGCAGCGTGGCGCAGGCGGTAACGCTGGGCAATATGATGGTAGCAATAGCGGCGGTTATCGTCGCCTACGTCATGACGCGCAACCTGCCGGGTTTACTGGAAGTGGTGGTGTTGTCGCGGCTGCAGCTGCGGCAAGGCACCTCTTACGCCGTCACCACCATACTGACCTATCTGATCACCACCGTGGGCGCAGTGACCGCACTAGGATCGCTGGGCGTATCCTGGGATAAGCTGCAGTGGCTGGCGGCCGGTTTGACCGTCGGGCTGGGCTTCGGTTTGCAGGAGATTTTCGCCAACTTTGTCTCCGGTCTGATTATCCTGTTTGAACGGCCGATCCGTATCGGCGATACCATTACTATCGGCAGTTTCTCAGGCTCGGTCAGCAAAATTCGCATTCGTGCCACCACCATCACCGACTTTGACCGCAAAGAAGTGATCATCCCGAACAAGGCGTTTGTCACCGAGCGGTTGATCAACTGGTCGCTGTCAGACACCATCACCCGCGTATTGATCAAGGTTGGCGTAGCCTACGGGTCCGATCTGGACAAGGTGAAAGCGGTGCTGTTGCAGGCGGCGCGGGATAACCCGCGGGTGATGACCGATCCCGAACCGCAGGTATTCTTCCTTAATTTCGGCGCCAGCACGCTGGATCACGAACTGCGCCTTTACGTGCGTGAGTTGCGTGACCGCAGCTACACCGTTGACGAACTGAACCGCTCGATCGAACGCCTGTGCCGTGAGAACGATATCAATATCGCCTTCAACCAGCTTGAGGTGTATTTGCACAATCAGCAGGGCAACGAGGTGCAGGAAGTGAAACGGACATTATCGCCGGATGAAGGCGGTACGCCGGCAGGCTAATGGAATGAGAAGCAGGGTTCAGCGCAACCTAAACCCTTTTTACTGGCCGACAGGCAGGTAAGGGGAGGTGACACCGTTGCGCTGCAACTTTTCCTGATAGTCCCGTTTGACAATATCCAGCGCCGCCAGCGCGGTGGCCGGATCGATCTCATTACATTCCAGCAGGTAAATCAGATCTACCGCCAGTTGCAATTCTGCTGAGGCATTTTCCAGAGACATAAAACCCACGTTTAAATTGAGATGAATGAGTGATGATTCGCTTCGGCTGAGTATAGTGAACAAGGTCCGCGGCGGGGAATAAACATTAAAATATTGTGATAAATCTTCAAAAACCGTTTTCTTTACGTTCGATACTGCGCTCAATCCGTGCCAGCGCCTGACGGCAACGCATTAACCGGCCTTCCAGCGCCGCCAGCTCATGCTGCAATTTTTGCTGTGCCGCCAGCGTGGTCTGTCTGCCCAGCAGGCTTTCCCGATCCTGGATCATCGCAATGATCCGACGCTCATAATCCTGATGTTCAGCCAGCTTATGGTACAAATCGGCCGCCACGACTTCCTTGGGCTGATTTTTCCGGCGCAGTGCCTGGGTGGCCAATTCGCGCTGCAGGGCGGTGATCTGCGCCACCAGTCTCTCGGCCAGAAAGGCCACCTGGGTGGTGCGGCTGTCGTTGGCGGCGGTTTGCAACTGGGCGAAGTTCTTTTGCACTTCGGTCAGGTAATCGCGCAGCCGGGTGCCGCGGTTGGAAAATAACGCAGCGTCAAAGCGTGCCTGAGGGATCGGCGCGTCACCTTGCGGCGTGATTTCGCCGGCTAACACGGTGATCTGTTGTTCTAACACTTGTAAGAGACGCTGAGTGCTCACGTTGGCTCCATGACGATGATAGTGGGCTCAGCTTGCCCGCGATCACGCCGCGAAACAAGCGCCGCGCGTATATTCCGGCCGTTGCGGCTGGTGGCGCAGGTGACGCCGGTGATAAAGTAACGTCAGACAGATTGATGGACAAGGACCCCCATGACGCGTTGGTTATTGATAATCCTCGGTTGGCTGGCGGTGTTGCTGGCGACGCTGGGCGTGGTATTGCCGCTGCTGCCCACCACGCCCTTTCTGCTGTTGGCCGCCTGGTGCTTTGCCCGTTCGTCGCCGCGATTTCATGCCTGGTTGCTGTACCGTTCATGGTTTGGCCCCTATCTGCGCCACTGGCAACAGCACCGTGCCTTGCCGCCAGGGGCCAAATGGAAGGCGGTATTGATGATTGTGCTGACGTTTGCGGTTTCGCTGTGGTTGGTGAAGCTTTGGTGGGTGCGCGGTTTACTGTTAGTGATGCTGGTCATTTTGCTGATCTTTATGTTGCGGCTGCCGGTTGTTGACCTGCCGCAACAAAAACAGCGCTGATCGTACACCGCAGGTTGCATTTGTCCGCCAGTTTGCATAAATTTGAGCGTTTTCGTGTGCGGGTTAAGATGACCTGCGCGCAAGTCATCAGGCAGTTTTATCAGGCAACAATTATGACCGCTACTGCGCAGCAGCTTCAGTTTATTAAAGACAGTATCAAAACCATTCCGGATTACCCTAAGCCGGGCATACTGTTCCGCGACGTCACCAGCCTGCTGGAAAACCCGCTGGCCTACGCTGCCAGCATCGAATTGCTGGTTGAGCGTTTCCGCGAAGCGGGCGTCACCAAAGTGGTTGGCACCGAAGCGCGCGGCTTCCTGTTTGGCGCCCCGGTTGCGTTGGCGCTGGGCGTGGGTTTTGTACCGGTGCGCAAACCGGGCAAACTGCCGCGTGCCACCCTCAGCGAAAGCTATGAGCTGGAATACGGCACCGACAAGTTGGAAATCCACACCGATGCTATCAGCGCCGGTGATAAAGTGCTGGTGGTGGACGATCTGCTGGCCACTGGCGGCACCATCGAAGCCACCGCAAAACTGATCCGCCGTCTGGGTGGTGAAGTGACAGACGCCGCCTTCATTATCAATCTGCCGGATCTCGGCGGTGAAGCGCGTTTAAACACCCTGGGTATTGAATGCTACAGCCTGGTCAACTTCTCCGGCCACTGATCTGCATTACCACAACGGCCTCGCGGATCGCCGCGGGGCTGTGTTAGCATGACCCTCCAGATTACTCGACTTTTCCGGTATTAATGAGCTATCAGGTTCTAGCCCGTAAGTGGCGCCCTCAAACGTTTGCAGATGTTGTCGGACAGGAACACGTCCTGACGGCACTGGCTAACGGCCTCTCGCTGGGGCGGATCCATCACGCCTATCTGTTCTCGGGTACGCGCGGCGTGGGTAAAACCACCATTGCGCGCCTGCTGGCCAAAGGCCTGAACTGTGAAACCGGCATCACCGCCACGCCGTGCGGTCAATGCGATAACTGCCGCGAGATTGAGCAGGGGCGTTTTGTCGATCTTATCGAGATTGACGCCGCGTCCAGAACCAAGGTGGAAGATACCCGCGATTTGCTGGATAACGTCCAGTACGCCCCCGCCCGCGGCCGCTTCAAGGTTTACCTGATTGACGAAGTGCACATGCTCTCGCGCCACAGCTTCAATGCGCTGTTGAAAACGCTGGAAGAGCCGCCTTCGCACGTCAAATTCCTGTTGGCAACTACCGATCCGCAAAAGTTGCCGGTAACCATTCTGTCCCGCTGTCTGCAATTTCATCTGAAGGCGCTGGACGTCGATCAGATCCGCAGTCAGTTGGAAACGGTGCTGCAGGCAGAACAGATCACCAGCGATCAGCGTGCGTTGCAGCTATTGGCGCGTGCCGCCGATGGCAGCATGCGTGATGCACTGAGCCTCACTGACCAGGCGATTGCCATGGGCCAGGGGCAGGTGACCACTGCTACCGTCAGCCAAATGCTCGGTACGCTTGACGATGAACAACCGCTGGCAATCCTCGAAGCGCTGGTCAGTGCCGATGGCGAAAAGGTGATGGCGCAGGTCGCGCAGGCTGCTTCGCGCGGTGTCGATTGGGAAAATCTGCTGATCGAGACGCTGGCGTTGCTGCACCGTATTGCGATGGTGCAGTTGCTGCCGTCGGTGTTGGATAATCATTACGCCGCTATTGAACAGCGGCTGCGTGAGCTGGCGCGTACCTTGCCGCCGACTGACGTACAACTCTATTACCAGACGCTGTTGGTTGGCCGCAAAGAGCTGGCCTTTGCGCCGGATCGTCGCATGGGGGTTGAAATGACCCTGCTGCGCGCGCTGGCGTTTCACCCGAAAGCGGTGATCCCGGAGCCGGTAGCCATGGTGCAAACCGCACCAGTGCAGATGGCGCAGCCACAGGCTCAGGTGGCTCAGCCGCCACAATTTCAGGACGCACCGCCGCCGTTAGGGCAGGTTGCGCCACAGAACAATCAGCAAGCGAATTTACCGGATGCCACCGCGCAATTATTAAAGGCGCGTACCCAACTGCTGAGGCAGCAGGGAGCATCCACAACAAAAAAGAGTGAACCGGCGGCGCCTGGAAAAGCGCGGCCGGCGAACTCAGCACTGGAGCGGTTGGCTTCCGTGACTGAGCGCAGCCAGCAGCGCCAGGCGGAAAAGCTCGTGCAGGAAAAACCAGCCAAGCCGGAGGCTTACCGCTGGCGCGCACTGACCGAGCCGGAGGCCGAACCGGAGCCGCTGGCTACGCCGAAAGCGTTGCGCACCGCGCTCGAACATGAGAAAACGCCCGAGCTGTCGGCCAAGCTGGTGGTTGAATCGCTGGAACGCGATGCCTGGGCGGCGGAAATCGATAAGCTTAAAATTCCAAAACTGGTGCAGCAACTGGCATTAAACGCGGTTAAACAACAGTTGGAACCCGGTAAGATTTGTCTTCACCTGCGGTCGTCGCAGCGCCATCTGAATTCGCCTTCGGCGCAGAAGGTCCTGACCGATGCGCTCAGCGAGCTGTACGGTAGCCCGGTTGAGTTGACCGTGGTGGAAGACGATAATCCGGCGGAGCGGACTCCGCTGGAGTGGCGACAAGCCATTTACGAAGAAAAACTGGCGCAGGCGCGCCAGTCGATCGTTGCGGATACCCATATCCAGACCCTGCGCCGTTTCTTCGACGCGGACCTGGATGAAGAGAGTATTCGCCCCATTTAAACGCTGCGTAAAGTGCGCGGCCCTAGCGACGAGAGACGACTATGTTTGGTAAAGGCGGTCTGGGCAACCTGATGAAGCAAGCCCAGCAAATGCAAGAAAAAATGCAGCAGATGCAGGAAGAAGTCGCCAAATTGGAAGTGACTGGCGAATCCGGTGCCGGCCTGGTGAAAGTCACCATCAATGGCGCGCACAACTGCCGTCGTGTGGAGATCGATCCGAGCCTGATGGAAGACGATAAAGATATGCTGGAAGACCTGATCGCTGCGGCGATCAACGACGCCGCACGTCGTATCGACGAAACCCAGAAAGAGAAGATGGCGTCTGTATCCAATGGCATGCAACTGCCACCTGGCTTTAAGATGCCGTTCTGATGCAAACCAGCCCGCTCCTTGAAACACTGATGGAGGCGTTGCGTTGCCTGCCGGGCGTTGGCCCGAAGTCGGCGCAGCGCATGGCATTCCAACTGTTGCAGCGCGATCGCAGCGGTGGCATGCGTTTGGCGCAGGCGCTGACCCGCGCCATGTCGGAAATCGGTCACTGTGCCGATTGCCGCACCTTCACCGAGCAGGATATCTGCACCATCTGCGCTAATCCGCGTCGTCAACAAAACGGCCAGATCTGCGTGGTGGAAAGCCCGGCTGATATTCACGCCATCGAGCAGACCGGCCAGTTCGCCGGGCGCTACTTTGTGTTGATGGGCCACCTGTCGCCGATGGATGGCATTGGCCCAGGTGATATCGGTCTGGATCGGCTGGAGCAACGGCTGGAAAAAGAAAGCGTCACTGAAGTGATCCTGGCGACCAACCCGACGGTAGAAGGTGACGCAACCGCCAACTACATCGCCGAGATGTGTGGTCAGTATGGCGTAGTGGCCAGCCGCATTGCCCACGGCGTGCCGGTGGGTGGTGAGCTGGAGATGGTCGATGGCACCACGCTGTCGCATTCCCTGGCCGGTCGCCACGTTATCAAATTCTGATGCTTGGCGGGGCCATCGCGGCCCCGTTACTTTCCAAAAAAATTCCCCCCAGTCGCTTGAAAAACAATGCCCTGACCCCCACTTGATCCTCATTGTCCGATTTTGGTAGCTATATCTTTGAGGTAATCAATGAGTATGAAAGGTCAAGAAACCCGTGGTTTCCAGTCTGAAGTAAAACAACTGCTTCATTTGATGATTCATTCGCTGTACTCCAATAAAGAAATTTTCCTGCGCGAGCTGATATCCAACGCCTCGGACGCCGCCGACAAGCTGCGTTTCCGCGCGCTGTCCGCCCCTGAGCTGTATGAAGGCGACGGCGAGCTGCGTGTGCGTCTTTCCTTCGATAAAGACCAGCGTACGCTGACCATTGCCGACAACGGCATTGGCATGAGCCGCGAAGAAGTGATTGAAAACCTCGGGACCATCGCAAAATCAGGGACTAAAGCCTTCCTCGAATCTATCGGCTCCGATCAGGCCAAAGACAGCCAACTGATCGGCCAGTTCGGCGTGGGCTTCTACTCCGCGTTTATCGTGGCAGATAAAGTCACCGTGCGTACCCGAGCTGCCGGTGCAGCCGCCGATCAGGGCGTGTTCTGGGAGTCTGTCGGTGAGGGCGATTACACTATTGCCGACGTCAGCAAAGAAGATCGCGGTACCGAAATCACTCTGCATCTGCGCGAAGGCGAAGATGAATATCTCGACGCCTGGCGTCTGCGTTCGGTGATCGGCAAATACTCCGACCACATCGCACTGCCGGTTGAGATTGAAACCAAAAACGAAGAAGACGGCACTGTTACCTGGGAAAAAATCAACAAGGCGCAGGCCCTGTGGACCCGCAGCAAGGCCGACGTCACCGACGAAGAATACAAAGAGTTCTACAAGCACATCGCTCACGACTTTACCGATCCGCTGAGCTGGAGCCACAACCGGGTGGAAGGCAAGCAGGAATACACCAGCCTGCTGTATATCCCGGCCCAGGCCCCGTGGGACATGTGGAACCGCGATCACAAACACGGTCTGAAACTGTACGTACAGCGCGTATTCATCATGGACGACGCTGAGCAGTTCATGCCGAACTACCTGCGTTTCGTGCGTGGTCTGATAGATTCCAACGATCTGCCGCTGAACGTCTCGCGTGAAATTCTGCAAGACAGCCGTGTGACGCAAAACCTGCGCGGCGCGCTGACCAAGCGTGTGCTGCAGATGCTGGAAAAACTGGCCAAAGACGACGCGGAAGGCTACCAGAAGTTCTGGCAGCAGTTCGGTCTGGTGTTGAAAGAAGGCCCGGCGGAAGACGCGAACAACAAAGAAACCATCGCCAAGCTGCTGCGTTTCGCTTCTACCCAGAGTGACAGCTCGGCGCAGACCGTTTCGCTGGAAGAGTACGTTGGCCGCATGGCCGAAGGGCAGGAGAAGATTTATTACATCACTGCCGACAGCTATGCCGCCGCCAAGAGCAGCCCGCACCTGGAGCTGTTCCGTAAGAAAGGCATCGAAGTGCTGCTGCTTTCTGACCGCATCGATGAATGGATGATGAGCTACCTGACCGAGTTTGACGGCAAGCCGTTCCAGTCGGTCAGCAAGGCAGACGACGCGCTGGACAAGCTGGCGGATGAAACCGAAGAGCAAAAGGCCGCCGAGAAGCAGCTGGAGCCGTTTGTTGACCGCGTGAAGACCCTGCTGGGCGACCGTGTGAAGGATGTGCGTCTGACGCACCGCCTGACCGACACGCCGGCCATCGTCATCACCGACGCCGATGAAATGAGCACCCAGATGGCAAAACTGTTTGCCGCTGCGGGCCAGGAAGCGCCGGCCGTGAAATACATTTTCGAACTGAACCCGGAGCATGCGCTGGTCAAACGCGCATCCGATGTGGGCGATAACGAACAATTCGCCGAATGGATTGACCTGTTATTGGATCAGGCGTTGCTGGCCGAACGTGGCACGCTGGAAGACCCAAATCAGTTTATCCGCCGCATGAATAAGCTGTTGTCCGCATAATTGTCACTTTATACGCCTCTGACCTAAAGGTTGGAGGCGTTTTTTTTTGCTTTTCTCACTGATTTTCAGCGTTTTATCCTCTTTCTTGCCTTTTCCGCTCCGCAATCGATTTCCTCGCGTACCTTGAGCCAGCCCCCCCTGAAATGGTATGGTTGAGCGTTTTCGCAATTTTATAAAAACTACATAGCAAGGGGATTTACGCAATGCGTATCATTCTGCTGGGCGCTCCGGGCGCTGGTAAAGGTACTCAGGCTCAATTCATCATGGAGAAATACGGTATTCCGCAAATCTCTACGGGTGATATGTTGCGCGCAGCCGTGAAGGCCGGCAGTGAACTGGGCAAGCAGGCGAAAGAAATCATGGATGCCGGCAAGCTGGTAACCGATGAACTGGTCATTGCACTGGTTAAAGAACGCATCACCCAGGAAGACTGCCGTAACGGCTTCCTGCTGGACGGTTTCCCACGCACTATTCCACAGGCTGACGCGATGAAAGAAGCCGGCATCAACGTGGATTACGTGCTGGAATTCGACGTGCCGGACGAACTGATCGTTGATCGCATCGTTGGTCGCCGTGTGCATGCGCCATCTGGCCGCGTGTACCACGTTAAATTCAATCCGCCGAAGGTGGAAGGCAAAGACGACGCAACCGGCGAAGACCTGACGACCCGTAAAGACGATCAGGAAGAAACCGTGCGCAAACGTCTGGTTGAATACCACCAGATGACGGCACCGTTGATTTCCTACTACAGCAAAGAAGCTGCAGCAGGCAACACCCAATACCGTAAAATCGACGGCACCCGTAAAGTGACCGAAGTGAGCGCTGAACTGGCAACCATCCTCGGCTGATCGGTTTGTCATTGCGGTGTATAGCGCCAGGCCTTATCGGTCTGGCGTTTTTTTTTGCTATTTTCCAACCGAACTGTGATCGCCGTGGCTTGTTGAGCCAGTGCGCTTTAATCACCCGCGATAAATGACGTATAACTGCCTCCATGACAACCCACGGGGACTCTCCTGATGCTCACAACCACCAATTTGCTGGCAGAATCCACCGCGCGCCAGATAGTGCAGCGGGCGATGGGCATCATCAATCATTCCGTCAACGTTATGGACAGCAACGGTGTCATCATCGCCTCCGGTAATCCCTCACGCCTGTTCCAGCGCCACGAGGGCGCGGTACTGGCGTTAACCGAGAACCGGGTGGTGGAAATCGACGCGGTGACCGCCGCACATCTCAAAGGTGTACAACCAGGTATTAACCTGCCATTTAGCTTTCGCAGCCAGCAGGTGGGGGTGATCGGCATCTCCGGCGAACCCACTCAGGTACGTGCTTATGCCGAACTGGTGAAAATGGCGGCTGAGCTGATGGTGGAGCAGGCAGCATTGCTCAGCCAAAACCAGTGGGAAAAGCGTTATCGCGAGGAACTGGCGAATCAGTTGCTGCAGCCGCAACCGGCATCGGCCTCGCTGGAGGCGATGGCTGCCTACCTGGGCCTGGATCTGCAACTGCCGCGTATCGTCTGGATCCTGGAGTTACAGGATCCCCAGCCGAATTTGTTGCGTGAACTGTTGGCGGAGCTGGAACACACCCAGCGTGAAGCGCTGCTCGCCATCACCGGACTTAACGAAATGGTTCTGCTGCGGCCCGCCAGCCTGGTGCAGGGGGAATGGAGTTTGAAACAGGAACGCAAGCAGGCACAGCAGTTACAAAGCCAGCTCCAGTCGCGTTTCAACCTGCGTTTGATTATCGGTGGCTTCTTTAGCGGTGAGGCGGGGTTACATCGTTCAAACCTGACTGCCCGCGCCACGCAGTCGATGGCGCAGCGGTTGAAACTGCGCCACAAGACGCTGTTCTACCAAGATTATCCGCTGCCGTCCTTGCTATGCGATTTGGGTGACGACTGGCGTGCGGAGGAGCTTTCACGCCCCTGGCAGATCCTGGGGGCCAGTGATGAAAAAGGCGTACTGCGCAGCACCCTGCGGCACTATTTTTCGCGGAATTGTGATCAGACGCAGACCGCCGCCGAGCTGCATATTCACGTCAATACCCTGCGCTATCGCCTGCAGCGCATAGAGGCGATTACCGGATTGAAAATCAACCAGTTAACGGATGCTTTGCAGCTATATATCGGCATGCTGATGCACCACTGAGTTGTGTAAAACCACAATTTTCCGGTGCGCCACCCGACGGGTTTTTGTGGCTTCCTCTCACGCTAATGTTCGACGCTCAGGATATGTTTTCCCCACACCAACAACGGGGAAAACAATAATGATAACGGTATCCACATTGGGGGCGCTGGTGGCATTGGTCGTCGCTATCGTTCTGATTTTACGCAAGGTTCCGCCGGCCTACGGCATGATTGCCGGCGCGCTGGCCGGTGGGCTGTGTGGCGGCGCCGATCTGGTACAGACCGTGACGCTGATGATCACCGGCGCTCAGGGCATCACCAACGCCGTGATGCGCATTCTGGCTGCGGGGGTATTGGCCGGGGTACTGATTGAGTCCGGCGCGGCACACACCATTGCTGAAACCATTGTCCGCAAGGTCGGGGAAACCCGTGCGCTGCTGGCGTTGGCGATAGCTACACTGATCTTGACGGCGGTTGGGGTATTTATCGACGTGGCGGTGATCACCGTAGCGCCGATCGCGCTCTCCATCGCCCAGAAGGCCGGGATCTCGCGCGGTGCCATCCTGTTGGCGATGATCGGTGGCGGCAAGGCCGGTAACGTGATGTCACCCAACCCGAATACCATTGCGGCCGCCGATAACTTCCACGTGCCCCTGACCTCGGTGATGATGGCTGGCATCGTGCCTGGCCTGTGTGGGCTGGTGGTGGCCTATCTGCTGGCCCGGCGTTTGAGCAACAAGGGTGACAAGGTGCTGGCAGAGGAACTGACGCAGCATGCTGAAGGCTCTCGCCCAGGTTTTGCGGCGGCGATCAGCGCACCGTTGGTTGCCATATTGCTGTTGTCGCTGCGGCCGATTGCTGGTATCGCTGTCGATCCGCTGATTGCGTTACCGGCCGGTGGATTGGTGGGGGCGTTATTGATGGGCCGTATTCGGCAGTGTAATCAATTTATGGTTTCCGGCCTGAGCCGCATGGCACCGGTGGCCATTATGCTGCTCGGCACGGGGACGCTGGCGGGCATTATCGCCAACTCGGCGCTGAAAGACGCGTTGATTAACGGATTGACCCACTCCGGCATGCCGGCCTGGCTGTTGGCTCCGCTTTCCGGGGCGCTGATGTCGATGGCGACCGCTTCCACCACCGCCGGTACCGCTGTGGCATCCGGCGTATTCAGCAGCACCTTGCTGGAGCTGGGCATCAGTGGGCTGGCAGGGGCGGCGATGATCCATGCCGGTGCCACGGTACTGGATCACCTGCCACACGGCAGTTTCTTCCACGCCACCGGCGGCAGCGTCAATATGGTGGTTCATCAACGCCTGAAGTTACTGCCGTATGAAACTCTGATCGGCTTTACCATCGCGGCCGTCTCGGCGTTGATGTTTGGCGTATTTAATCTGGCGGGATAAGGAATACTGATGAAAACGCTGAAAAAAGTGGTTATTGCCCCAGACTCGTTTAAAGAGAGCCTGAGTGCGATGGAGGTGGCCGAGGCCATCGAGCGCGGATTCCGCCAGATTTACCCGCAGGTGCAGTATGTAAAATTGCCGATGGCGGACGGCGGCGAAGGCACGGTGGATTCGATGGTGGCGGCCACCGGCGGAGAAATTGTCAGGGTTGAGGTCACCGGCCCGCTGGGCCAGCCGGTATCCGCCTTTTACGGCTTGCTGGGAGAAGGGGAAACGGCCGTTATCGAGATGGCGGCGGCTTCCGGCCTGCATTTGGCACCTAACGGGCAGCGCGATCCGCGTATTACCACCAGTTACGGTACCGGTGAACTGATCCTGGCGGCGCTGGAACGCGGCGTGAAGGCGATTATTCTGGGTATCGGCGGTAGCGCTACCAACGACGGCGGTGCCGGTATGATGCAGGCGCTGGGGGCCAGGCTGCTGGATGATCAACAGCAACCGCTGCCGCCGGGTGGCGCGGCGCTGGCCCGGTTAGCGCAAATTGATCTTTCAGCGGTAGATCCGCGCCTGCAACAGGTGAGCGTGACGGCTGCCTGTGACGTGGATAACCCTTTATGTGGCCCTCATGGGGCTTCGGCGGTGTTTGGCCCGCAGAAGGGAGCCACGCCGGAGATGGTGACGCAGTTGGATGCGGCACTAAACCACTTTGGCCGTTTGTTGCAGCAGGCCACCGGCCGTGAGGTGCTCAACGCACCGGGCGCCGGTGCAGCGGGCGGAATGGGGGCGTCCTTGCTCGGTATGCTCAACGCCCGTTTACGGCCGGGAATTGAAATCGTGATTGAAACTTTGCGGCTGGAAGAGGCGCTTCGCGACGCCGATCTGGTGATTACCGGAGAGGGGCGACTGGACAGCCAGTCGATCCACGGCAAAACGCCGATTGGTGTGGCAAGGGTAGCCAAACACTATGGCTTACCGGTGATCGGCATCGCCGGCAGCCTGTCGAAAGATTATCAGGTAGTGCATCAGCATGGCATTGACGCCGCTTTTTCGGTGCTTGACCGTGTCGTCACGCTGGAAGAAGCCCTGACGGACGCGGCCGATAATCTTGAGGTCACGGCCCGTAATGTGGCGGCGGTCTGGAAGCTGGCGCAATCCTGAGGTTCATACGCTTTACCTGTTGCTGATATCGGTTCCGATGGGGCACTTTTCCGTTACAATGGGCGCCATTAATTGACGTTAACCCCCTGACCCAGAACGGGGGTTAACTTGCAAGGAACCAAGGGGAACTGTGATGAAGCAAGAGAAACATGGAGTATTGCTGGTGAACCTGGGCACGCCGGATGCTCCGACCTCGTCGGCGGTAAAACGCTATCTAAAGGAATTCCTCAGTGACGACCGCGTGGTGGATACGGCCCCTCTGATTTGGTGGCCGATCCTCAACGGCGCCATCTTGCCGATCCGTTCACCGCGGGTCGCCAAGTTGTATCAGTCGGTATGGATGGACGAAGGTTCTCCGTTGCTGGTTTACAGCCGCCGCCAGCAGCGCGCGCTGGCCGCACGTATGCCCAACACGCCGGTTGAACTGGGTATGAGCTACGGCTCCCCAAGCCTGGCCGAGGCAATTGACAAGCTGCTGGCGCAAGGCGTGACCAATCTGGTGGTGTTGCCGTTGTACCCGCAATACTCCTGCTCGACCAGCGCCGCGGTATGGGACGGTGTGGCCCGCGTACTGAAAGGGTATCGTCGTCTGCCGTCAGTCAGTTTTATCCGCGACTATGCCGAGCACCCGGCTTATATTGCCGCGCTGCGCCAAAGTGTTGAGCGGTCGTTTGCCGAACATGGTCAACCGGACAGGCTGGTCCTGTCGTTCCACGGCATTCCCAAGCGTTATGTGCGTCTCGGTGATGACTACTCGCAGCGCTGCGAAGATACGCTACGGGCTTTGACCGATACCTTGCCACTGGCAGCGGATCGGGTCATGTTGACCTACCAGTCGCGCTTTGGCCGTGAGCCCTGGCTGACGCCTTATACCGACGAAACCCTCAAAGGCCTGCCGGCTCAAGGTGTTAAGCATATTCAGCTGATCTGCCCCGGTTTCTCGGCGGACTGCCTGGAAACGCTGGAGGAGATCAAAGAGCAAAACCGCGAGATCTTCCTTAAGGCCGGCGGTGAGAAGTTCGAGTACATTTCGGCGCTCAACGACGAGCCAGCGCACATTGATATGATGCAGCAACTGGTGGCACAGCGCCTCTGATCCTCAGAACGCAAAATGGTGACAGCCATCATCAATCGGGCAGGAATGTGCTAACATTCTCTGCCTGTTAACTGCCACTGCCGCCAATTAAATGAAATTTCCTGGTAAACGTAAGTCCAAACACTATTTTCCGGTGAACGCCCGCGATCCGCTCTTGCAGCAGGCTCAGCCCGAAAATGAAGTCAGCACCTCTTATGTCGTCGGTATTGACCAGACGCTGGTGGATATCGAAGCCAAAGTGGACGACAGCTTCGTCCAGCGCTATGGCCTGAGTCTGGGACATTCTCTGGTGATCGAGGATGACGTCGCCGAGGCGCTGTATCAGGAATTGATCGACAACAATTTAATCACCCATCAGTTTGCCGGCGGTACCATCGGCAATACTTTGCACAACTATTCCGTGCTGGCAGATGACCGTTCGGTACTGCTCGGCGTGATGTGCAGCAACATCAAGATTGGCAGCTACGCCTACCGCTATCTGTGCAATACCTCCAGCCGTACCGATCTTAACCACCTGCAGGCGGTTGACGGTGCCATTGGGCGCTGCTTCACCCTGATCGGTGAAAGCGGTGAGCGCACCTTCGCCATCAGCCCAGGGCAGATGAACCAACTGCGGCCGGAAAGCGTGACGGAAGAGGTGATTGCCGGTGCCTCGGCATTGGTGCTGACGTCCTACCTGGTGCGTTGCAAGGAAGGTGAACCTATGCCGGCAGCTACCATGCAGGCGATCGAGTTTGCCAAAAAGCACGATGTGCCGGTGGTACTGACGCTCGGCACCAAGTACGTGATTGCCGACAACCCGCAGTGGTGGCGCGACTTCCTGAAACAGCACGTTTCTATCCTGGCGATGAACGAAGATGAAGCGCTGGAACTGACCGGGCTGAGCGATCCGCTGACGGCTTCTGATATGGCGCTGGAATGGGTCGATCTGGTGCTGTGCACCGCCGGGCCAAGCGGCCTGTATATGGCGGGCTACACCGAAGAGGCCAACAAGCGTGAAACTCAGCATCCGCTGTTGCCGGGGCATATCGCCGAATTCAACCGCTATGAGTTCAGCCGCGCGATGCGTCGTGAAAGCTGTGAAACCCCGTTCCGCATCTATTCGCATATTGCGCCTTACATGGGCGGGCCGGAAAAAATCATGAACACCAACGGTGCCGGTGATGGGGCACTGTCAGCGCTGCTGCATGATATTGCCGCCAATGGTTTTCACCGCAATAACGTGCCGAACTCCAGCAAGCACGTTCGCAGTTACCTGACTTACTCCTCGCTGGCGCAGGTGTGTAAATACGCCAACCGCGTCAGTTATCAGGTGCTGAATCAGCATTCGCCGCGTCTGACGCGCGGTTTGCCGGAACGGGAAGACAGTCTGGAAGAGTCTTACTGGGAACGGTAAAAAGCAAAAAGGTCCGGCGAGCCGGACCTTCAGACTGATAACAATCCTCATTCCTGCCCAGAGCGAGTAGAGGTCGATAAATAAAAAATCAGGAAAATCAATTTATTGATTTTCGGCTGATTACCACAAAGCAGGAAAAACCACGCTTTTTCCTGCTTTGTCAGCAACCTAAAAGGTCCGGCAAGCCGGACCTTTTAGGTTGCTGGTCACATCAGATCGGGCAGCCGCCCATTTTCTCTTCCTCAGTCAGCGTATCCAGCTTAAGGATATTCAGCATGCTGTTGGCGATTTCCCGTTCACCCATCACCACCTGATCCGCCCCGCGATCGGAGATATACGATACTTCGTCATCGTAGTGCGCCCGGGCGATAATCTCGATGTTGGGCCGCTTGGTTCGCGCAGAGGCTACGATCTCACCGGCTTCGTAACCATTGGGGATGGTCAACAGCAGCCAGCGCGCGCAGTCTAACCGTGCCAGATCCATCACTTCCGGATTGGCGGCGTTGCCCAATACCGTTTTAATCCCCTGTTCACGCAATGCTTCCACCCGTGGCCGTGAGTTTTCGATCACCACCAGCGGAATACCGGCTTCGGCCAGCTTGGCCCCCAGCAGGCTGCCGACGCGGCCATAGCCTACCACCAGCGCATGGTTGCACATATCGACCGGGATCTGCTTCTCGTCTTCTACCGCTTCCTCCAGGATTTGGTCTTCTATGGTCTCGGTCTTGGCCAGATAACGTTCGAGCAGGGTGAACAGCAACGGGTTAAGCATGATCGACAAAATAGCCCCGGCCAGCACCAGATTGCGGCCGTGCTCCGACATCATGCCCAGCGTGATCCCCAGCCCTGCCAGAATGAAGGCGAACTCGCCAATCTGCGCCAGGCTGGCGGAGATGGTCAGCGCGGTGCGCTTGGAGTGGCCGAACATTTTCACCAGCAGGAAGGCGGCCGCCGATTTACCGAACACGATAATCGCCAGCGTGGCCAGCACCGCCAGCGGTTCGCGGATCAGGATCATCGGATCAAACAGCATGCCGACCGAGACAAAGAACAGCACGGCGAAGGCATCACGCAGCGGCAGCGTGTCGTGGGCGGCGCGATGGCTCAGTTCCGACTCGTTCAGCACCATACCGGCGAAGAAGGCCCCCAGGGCGAAGGAGACGTCAAAGAAGCCGACAGCGCCATAGGCAATGCCGAGTGCCAATGCCAGCACCGCCAGGGTAAAGAGTTCACGTGAGCCGGTACTGGCGGTTTTCGCCAGGATCCAGGGTACCAGGCGGCGGCCAACTACGATCATCAGCGCGATAAAGGCGATGACTTTACCAATGGTCATTGCCAGCTCAATCAGTAACTGGCCGCTGCTGGCGTTGTTATTGCCCAGCATATTGCCGAACGCGGGCAGCAATACCAGCGTCAGCACCATCGCCAGGTCTTCGACAATCAGCCAGCCGATGGCGATTTGCCCGCGTTGGCTGTCAATCAACTGGCGTTCTTCCAGCGCACGCAGCAGCACCACGGTACTGGCGGTGGATAAACAAAGCCCGAACACCAGACCGGAAATCAAATCCCAACCCAATAGCTTCGACAGCCCCATACCCAGCAAAGTGGCAACGGCAATTTGCGCGACGGCACCGGGAATGGCGATATGTTTTACTGCGAGGAGGTCTTTAAGAGAGAAGTGGAGGCCAACACCAAACATCAACAAAATCACGCCGATTTCCGCCAGTTCCGGAGCCAGCGAGGTGTCGGCAACAAAACCGGGGGTGAACGGGCCGGCGAGCACGCCTGCGGCAAGGTACCCGACCAGCGGGGAGATGCGCAGGCGATTCGCCAGCATACCGAAGAGGAAGGCGAGTACTAACCCTCCGACAATGGTGGAGATTAACGGTGTTGAATTATGCATCCAGACTCCTTCTAGCTATGCATGGCAGCAGAGGGGAAACGCAACGGTGTTACGAAAAGATACATTTAGTTTATTGCATTTGTTCGCGGCGTGCTTGGCTAAATATGGGTTTTTTGTGAAAAAGCAGAGGATCCAGATTTTGGCATGCCAATGAGGGGATTTAACACTTAATAAGTCAAATAATATGGATTTGTGTGGGAGATGACCCGGTTTGACGATGAATTCAAACCGGGGCTGTAACAGGGTTATTGTGAGTTATGGTCCATATTGGGCAGCAATGCGGTAATAATGCCGATCAGAGGCAGGAAAGCACAGATTTGGTAGACCAGCTCGATGCTGGTCAAATCTGCGACATAACCAAGAACTGCCGCGCCTAATCCGCCCATACCAAAAGCAAAACCGAAGAATAAACCGGAAACCATACCCACTTTGCCCGGGATCAGCTCCTGAGCGTAAACCAGAATGGCAGAAAACGCCGAGGCGAGAATTACCCCTATAAATACCGTTAAAATACCGGTCCAATACAGAGATGCATAGGGTAAAACCAGCGTGAATGGGGCCGCACCAAGGATGGAGCCCCAAATAACACGTTTTCGACCTATCTTATCACCAAGAGGCCCACCAATAATTGTCCCTGCGGCTACAGCGAACAGAAATGCAAACAGGTGAAATTGGGCATTTTGTACTGAAACACCGAACTTGTGCATCAGATAAAAGGTGTAATAACTGCTTATGCTGGCCAAATAGAAGTATTTGGAGAAAATTAACACCAGCAGGATGCCAATGGCATAGGTAACCGTACGTTTCGGCAGCGGTTTCACCAAAGAGGCCGTTTTAGGCTGGCCTTTAGTTGCCCGATGCTGGTGTTGATACCATTTGCTGACCTGCAACAGCACCACAATGGCCAGCAAAGCTGCCAGGGAGAACCAGGCGACGTTACCCTTGCCATAAGGCGCGATAATCAGCGCCGCCAGCAGGGGCCCCAGGGAGCTGCCAAAGTTACCGCCCACCTGGAACAGTGACTGTGCCAGGCCGTGTCGGCCACCGGAAGCCATACGCGCTACGCGGGAGGATTCCGGATGGAATACCGAAGAGCCGGTGCCGACCAAGGCCGCCGCCAACAGGACCAGCGGGAAGGTATTGGCCACGGACAGCAGCAGCAGTCCGCACAGGGTAAAGCCCATGCCGATGGGCAGCGAATATGGCTGCGGATGTTTATCCGTGTAGTAGCCGATCAGCGGCTGCAATAAGGACGCCGTGAGCTGATAGGTCAGAGTAATCATGCCGATCTGCACGAAGCTGAGGCTGAAGTCAGCCTGCAGGATCGGGTAAATCGCCAGGATCAGCGATTGAATCATGTCGTTGAGCAGGTGAGAGACGCTGATGGCACCGAGAATCGAGAAAGCAGTCCCTTTAACCGCACTGCCCTTGGCCGGTGGCAGGGCGGTTTCGCTACGGTCGGTCATTTTATTATTAGCCTGGTAAGTTTTAGAGGGCAGAGCAGATATCTTAGGCAAGTTGTTCAATATTTACCATATCCGACATAATTTGACGCACATCGCAAAAATTTGAAATTAGTTGCCTTTGTTTCGCGCTACAATTTCGGCCATCTCAAAAAAGCAGTTAATTATCATATGGAGTTCCGCCATGCGCTTCTCGTTAAAGACCACCGCATGCGCTTTGGCCGTGTCCCTGACTTTCCTGTCGGGAGCCGCCAGCGCCTGGGAAAAGGATAAGACCTACGACATCACCATTCTGCATACCAACGATCACCACGGCCATTTCTGGCAAAACGATCACGGTGAATATGGTCTGGGCGCACAAAAAACGCTGGTGGACAGCATTCGCCAGGAGGTCGCGGCCAAGGGCGGCAGTCTGTTACTGCTGTCGGGCGGTGATATTAATACCGGCGTGCCGGAATCAGACCTGCAGGATGCCGAGCCGGACTTCCGCGGCATGAATCTGGTGGGCTATGACGCGATGGCAATCGGCAACCATGAATTCGACAATCCGCTCAGCGTGTTGCGCCAGCAGGAAAAGTGGGCCACCTTCCCACTGCTGTCGGCCAATATCTATCAGAAAAGCACCCAGCAGCGCCTGTTCAAACCCTATGCCTTGTTCGATAAGCAGGGCATCAAGATTGCGGTGATCGGCCTGACGACCGATGACACCTCCAAGATTGGCAACCCGGAATATTTCACCGACATTGAATTCCATGTGCCGGCGCAGGAAGCCAAACAGGTGGTGGAGCAACTGCGCAAGGACGAGAAACCTGACGTGATCATCGCCGCGACCCACATGGGCCATTACGATGATGGCAACCATGGCTCCAATGCGCCCGGTGACGTAGAAATGGCGCGCAGCCTGCCTGCCGGCTATCTGGATATGATCGTCGGCGGCCACTCGCAGGATCCGGTTTGTATGGCCGGTGAGAACCACAAGCAGGTGGATTATGTGCCGGGCACCCCGTGCTCGCCGGATCGTCAGAACGGCACCTGGATTGTGCAGGCGCACGAGTGGGGCAAATACGTGGGGCGTGCCGACTTCCAGTTTCGTAACGGTGAACTGAAGCTGGTGCATTATCAGCTGATCCCGGTCAACCTCAAGAAGAAGGTAGAGAAAGCCGACGGCACCAGCGAGCGCGTGTATTACACCCAGCAGATCGCGGAAGATGCGTCGATGATGAAACTGCTGACGCCATTCCAGGAAAAGGGCAAGGCGCAGTTGGACGTTAAAATTGGCAGCGTTAATGGCAAGCTGGAAGGCGATCGCAGTAAGGTGCGCTTTGTTCAGACCAACCTGTCACGGGTTCTGCTGGCAGCGCAGATGGAACGTGCCGAGGCCGACTTTGCCGTAATGAGCGGGGGCGGGGTACGTGACTCGATTGAAGCCGGTGACATTACCTATAAAAACGTGCTGAAGGTACAGCCGTTTGGCAACACGCTGGTCTACGTTGAAATGAAAGGCAGCGAGGTGGAGAAATACCTGGCGGTGGTGGCTAACATGAAAGTGGATTCCGGTGCCTATGCACAGTTTGCCAATGTCAGCCTGACGGCGGACGGCAAGCAGGGCGTCAGCAATGTCAAAATCAAGGGTGAGCCGCTGCAGGCGGATAAAACTTACCGAATGGCCACGCTGAACTTCAATGCGCTGGGCGGTGACGGCTATCCGAAGCTGGATACTTTGCCAAGCTACGTCAACACCGGCTTTATCGATGCCGAAGTACTGAAACAGTACATTGAAAAGCACTCACCGCTGGATGCGGCGGCCTATGAGCCGAAGGGCGAGATTGTTTATCAGTAAGTCGTCAGCGGGGGAGGCGTAAGTCTCCCCCTATCGATTCAGTCGCGCTTGGCGATATCGGCGAAGCTGCCGGCCAGCAGTCGGCAAAGATCCTCTGCCGCCAGCTCGATGTCCAACCCGCGTTTGCCGCCCGAGACGTAAATGGTGGCGAACTGCTGTGCCGGGCTGTCAATCACCGTCGGCAGGCGCTTTTTTTGCCCCAGCGGGCTGATGCCGCCCACCAGATAACCGGTGACGCGCTGTGCCAGCAGCGGATCGGCCATTTCGGCCTTTTTCGCCCCCAGTGCGCGGGCGACCTTCTTCAAATCCAATTGGGTGGCAACCGGGGTGACGGCCACCGCCAGATGTTTGGCGTCACCGTTCAGTGCCACCAGCAGCGTTTTATAGACGCGGTCGGCATCCAGCCCAAGCTTCTTCACCGCTTCATCACCGAAATTGGTTTCGGCACTGTCGTGATGATAGGGATGAAGAGTAAAAGCGACTTTTTGTTTTTCTAGCAGGATCACTGCGGGCGTCATGTGTTTTCCTATTTCTCCCGGCGCGCAAGGTTGCAACGGGATGCAACAAAATTACAAAAATATAACGGTAACAGCAACCTGAGCAACGGCAGCGTAAAGCGGGTTGCCAAGATGTTCACTCGGTTGCTACCCTGTGTATTGTAACCGTTAACACGGTTGCTATGCGTATAACTACAATACAAGAAATTCCTCTTTGACTGGCCAGTAGCGATATTGGCCACTTTTTTACTGCCCCTGCAGCATTGCCGGCAGATTATCCTCGCCGTACAGATGCAGCGCACCCACCGCTACCACGTAGTTACCGGCCGGTAACGCCTCCAGTTTTTGTCGCCAGTCGCGGTTGCGCTGATGCATCAGCACGTCGTAAAGATCGGCACTGAAAGTGGCGGGCAGGGTTTCCAGCATACCGCTGGGTTTTGCATCCAGCCACCAGCTCACCATAGTTTGCAGCAGTCGTGCGTTGGTATGCCAGTGTTCCAGCGTATCACGCAGCAGGGCCATGCCCCCTTCAGGTAACTGCTCCAGCATCGCCATTTGCTGTTCTGCGCCCTCCAGCTCGATCACCTTTTTATGCTGTGCTCTGGCAGCCTGCAGCAGTTGATAATCTACCCCGTATTCGGCGCGCAACCCCAAACGCTGAGCCTGGCGGGCCTGCATCATTAGCGCCACCTGCCAGCCGGGCAGGGTTGAAAAGGTTTCTACGTCGGTACCCAGTTCCTGACACAGCGTCAGTAACTGCTGAAACTCGGGTTCAGAGAGGCGTTGATCAAGTTCTGCTTGCTGTTCGATACGGTCAAAGGGCGAGGCGGAGCCGGTAATATCGGCTTCAACAATCAAGGCATCTGCCTGCTTCAGGCGCGCAGCCAGTTTAGCCGGCAGCGGCGACATATCTACCGTGCCCATATGAATGCTGCCGACCAGATGGAACTGACGATCGCCGGGCAGTCGAATATCCAGCGCCGGGTAGGCGTAGGTCATGGGGGAGATCAGACCGAGAAAGGCGGCGATGCGGCGTAACAGTTGACCCATACAGCGTGGCTCCTGAATAACTTGTTCGCCTTTCAGCTTGAAAGGTGAGGGGCGTAACATTTACCCCATGCTAAACGCTATCAGGCAGACAAGAAAGTCTGAAGAGTGAAGGAATTATCCCAAAGGAAACGGGGCGCATTGATTTGCGCCCCGTGGTCTTGTCTCAGTCAATGAGAGTCAGGCAAGGGTGGCTTGATAACCGGCCTGTTCCACTGCGGTAATCAGCGTTTGTGGCGCGACATCGCCGGTCACTTTGGCGCTATCAAGGGCGACTTCCACGGCGGTAACGCCAGGCACGGCTTCCAAAGCTTTACGTGTGCTGCCAACACAATGCATGCAGGTCAGCCCCTGCAATGCCAGTACGGTAATTTGTGACATGGTTTGATTCCTCTCAAGAGCGGTGTTTAAAGGTTGACCGCTTTACCTGTTTTCACTAAGAATGAAGGATAAACCTTCCAGCAAGGGGAAGGTCAAGGAGTGAAAATGAATATCAGCGACGTAGCGAAAAAAACCGGTTTAACCAGCAAGGCGATTCGCTTTTATGAAGAGAAAGGGCTGGTGACTGCGCCGATCCGTACCGACAACGGCTATCGCAGCTACAGCCCAAAGCACATCGAAGAACTGACGCTGCTGCGCCAGGCACGGCAGGTGGGGTTTAATCTGGATGAGTGTCGTGAACTGGTGGCATTGTTTAACGATCCGGCCCGCCATAGCGCCGATGTGAAAGCGCGCACGCTGCAAAAAGTGGCGGATATTGAAAAGCACATTGCCGAACTCGGTGAGATGCGCCAGCGTTTAGTGGCGCTGGCGGATCAATGCCCGGGTGATGACGGAGCAGAATGCCCGATCATTAACAATCTGGCGGGTTGCTGCCATAAGCATTAACGGGCAATAGCGCGGATCACCAGAGTTATGCCTTCGACGGCGACGACTTCGACCTCGGTGCCCACCGCCAGGTCTTCACTGGCCTGCGCCCGCCAGCTGCTGTCACCGATGTTAATACGGCCCATGCCGTTGTGCATGGGTTCGGTCAGCGTAGCTCGGGTGCCAATCAACTGACGATTGCGCTGGTTCAGCACCTGCGAACCGCTGGAAGCCGCGGCCGGGCGCTGGCGTAACCAGTACCACCACAGGTAGGCCACCACCACGGTCAGTACGGCAAAAATCACCCCCTGCCACTCCCAGGCCAACTGCGGCAGCAGCCAGACGATGGCGCCGACCACCACTGCCGATACGCCACTCCATAACAGGTAGCCGCTGGCACCGAGCATTTCTGCCGCCAGCAGCAGCCCGCCAAGGGAAAGCCAGAACCAGTGCGGGTTTGCTGCAATTTGTTCGAGCATGATTACTTGCCTTTGTTGTCTTTCAACAGTTCGGCAATGCCACCAATGGAACCGAGCAGGCTGCTGGCGTCCAGCGGCATCATGATGACTTTACTGTTGTTGGCAGAGCCGATTTTTTGCAGCGCATCGGTGTATTTCTGTGCCACAAAGTAGTTCACCGCCTGGATATTACCGCTGGCGATAGCGTCGGAAACCAGTTGAGTGGCTCGCGCTTCCGCTTCAGCAGCACGTTCACGGGCTTCTGCCTGCAGGAACGCCGACTGACGTTCACCTTCCGCCTTGAGGATTTGCGACTGTTTATCGCCTTCGGCACGCAGGATGGCGGCCTGACGCACACCTTCGGCCTCCAGAATATCTGCACGCTTGGTTCGCTCGGCCTTCATCTGGGCGTTCATTGCCGAGACTAACTCTGCCGGTGGGCGTACGTCACGGATCTCGATACGGGTGATTTTAATGCCCCATGGATTGGTGGCTTCGTCGACGATATGCAGCAGGCGGCTGTTGATGCTGTCACGCTGCGAGAGAATTTCGTCCAGCTCCATGGAGCCGAGCACGGTACGGAAGTTGGTCATGGTCAGGTTGACGATCGCCAGTTCCAGGTTGCTGACCTCATAAGCTGCGCGTGCCGGATCGACGACCTGGATAAAACACACCGCATCGATGGCTACGTTGGCGTTGTCGCGCGAGATAATTTCCTGCGAAGGAATATCCAGCACCTGCTCCATCATATTAATTTTTCTGCCGATGCGGTCCATAAACGGCACCACCAGGTTAAGACCGGGCATCAGCGTTTTGGTGTAGCGGCCGAAGCGTTCCACCGTCCATTGGAACCCCTGCGGAACAATTTTGACGCCGGCGAATACAATGATCAGCGCGACGACAATCACGATGGGAATAAGGGTAAACATGGCAAACCTCCTGTCAGACATATGTAAACAGATATTACGCCAGCTACCGTGCAAAGACTAATAAATCAGGGGCGCTGAACCATTAACATTCCAAATTGGCATGTTTCCAATAATTTTAATTCATTTCATGACGTTGTCCGTCTTGGCTAGAGTAAAAAGCATTGCCGCTTTTCACTTCGAATATTTGTCATTTTTATTTGCGACTATGCTTTTTGAAATGACATTTCTCCAAGGATTGTTATGGACTCAATCAGTGTTGATGAACTCGCCCCAAAAAAAGATCGTTGGTATCGCATTGTGGAGGAATTACTGTCCGCTGCCGGTATCGCCATCAACGGCAATCGTGCCTGCGATATCAAGGTACACAACCCGGCGTTGTTTAAACGTATTTTGCAGGAGGGGTCGCTGGGGTTCGGTGAAAGCTACATGAATGGCTGGTGGGACTGCGAGCGGTTGGACGTGTTATTCACCCGCGTCTTGCAGGCCGGTGTTGATGAACGCTTGCCAAAAAACCTGAGCGACATTGTGCGCATCGCCTATACCCGGCTGTTCAACCTTCAGTCACGCAAACGCGCCTGGCAGGTGGGTAAAGAGCATTACGATATCGGCAACGATTTGTTCCGTGCGATGCTCGACCCCTATATGCAATATTCCTGCGGTTACTGGAAAGAGGCCGAAACGCTGGAGCAGGCGCAGTTGGCCAAGCTGAAAATGATCTGCGAAAAGTTGCAGTTGAAACCGGGCATGTCGTTGCTGGATATCGGCTGCGGCTGGGGTGGGCTGGCGCAGTATGCGGCGGAAAACTACGGCGTAACAGTGCATGGCGTGACCATTTCGGCCGAGCAGCAAAAACTGGCGCAGGAGCGCTGTGCCGGTCTTGACGTCGAAATCCTTCTACAGGATTACCGTGACCTGAACCGCCAGTTTGATCGTATTGTTTCTGTCGGCATGTTTGAACACGTGGGGCCGAAAAACTACGACACTTACTTCCGTGTTGCCGCGCGTAATCTCAAACCCGATGGCCTGTTCCTGCTGCACACCATTGGCGCCAACCAAACCAATCTTCACGTCGATGCCTGGATAAACAAGTACATCTTCCCCAATGGCTGTCTGCCTTCGGTGCGCCATATTGCCGAAGCCAGCGAAGGGCGCTTTGTGATGGAGGATTGGCACAATATCGGCGCCGATTACGATCGCACGCTGATGGCCTGGTATGAGAATTTCAAACAGGCGTGGCCGATGCTGTCCGAGGGCTATTCTGAACGTTTCGAGAGGATGTTCACCTATTACCTGAACGCCTGTGCGGGCGCATTCCGTTCGCGTGATATTCAGCTGTGGCAGGTGTTGTTCAGCCCGAAAGGCGTTGAAGGCGGGGTGCGGGTTTACCGCTGAGAAGAGAAGGGGCGCAGTGATTTGCGCCCCAAACTGTCAGTACAACAGCGAATACAGTTGGCGGCGGTATTTGGCGGCCAGCGCGTCGCCGGTGCCCAATGCAGCCAGAATATCCATCAGTGTTTTACGCGCGCTGCCGTTGGCGGCGGCGAGATCTTTCTTCAGATGCCCGATCAACAGCTCCAGCGCTTCTTCATTGCGCCCAACCTGATGCAGTTGCAGCGCCAGTTGCACGGCTAAGTCGACGTTCTCCGGCTGCTGCTCCACTTGCTGTTGCAACAGCTGAATTTCCGGCGTGTCGGCAGCCTGTTTCAGCAGTTCAATTTGCGCCATCAGGCCCTGATAACGGGTATCTTTATCCTGCAACGGAATGGTCGCCAATACGGCCTCGGCATCTTCGGTGCGGTTCAACGCGATCTGGGTTTCTGCCAGTGTCAAACCGATATCACTGCGTTGCTGGCTGGCTTGCCAGGCGTCTTTCAACAGCGGCAGCGCTTCTGCCGCATTGCCTTCGGCCAACAGCTCGGTGGCCTGCGCCAGTTTCAGATCTTCTTCCTTCGGCAGGAAACGCTGCAGGAATTCACGGATCATTTCTTCCGGCTGCGGGCCCTGGAAACCGTCGACCGGCTGACCATCTTTGAACAGATATACCGTCGGCAGCGAGCGCAGGCCGAACTGAGCGGCGATCGCCTGCTCGGCGTCACAATCCACTTTTGCCAACAGGAACTGACCGGCATATTCCGCCGCCAGCTTATCGAGAATCGGGGTGAGTTGCAGACAGTGTTGGCTGCGATCCGACCAGAAGTAGAACACCACCGGCATGGACATTGACTGTTCCAGCGTCTGGTGCAGGTTTGTTTCGTTAATATCAACAACAGCTTGAGCTAGCATGTAATTTTCTCTCTGATCTTGCGGAGCCATTGACTTTTAGATGGGGGCGGGGCGGCATTCTTCAACCCCGGGCAGCCAAATTAACCGTTGCTGCGTAACACCCAGTCCAGACAGCGGCCGGGCAGGATGCGACGTAATACGCTTAGCGCGTGCGCCAGCAGGGTCACCGGATACCGCAGTTTGGCCCTTGGGCTTTCCAGCGCGTGGCGTAATTTGGGCAAAATCGCCTCCGGCGGCAGCGTCAGACGTTTGGCAATGCCGGGGTTATGCACCGGTTTGTCGCTCTGCGCCTGATTGACGTTCTGGGTAAAGTGGGTGGAGATCGGACCGGGTTCTATCAGGCTGACCTGAATGCCGGTGCCGTGCAGCTCCATCCGCAGCGCGTCGGACCAGGCTTCCAGCGCAAACTTGCTGGCGGCATAGGCTCCGCGTCCGGCGCTGGACACCAGTCCCATCACCGAGCTGGTCTGAATAATCCGCCCCTCGCCGTGCGGCAGCATCGCCGGCAACAGCAACTGGGTCAACTGGTGGGTGCCGAACAGGTTGGTGGCGAACTGCCGTTCCAACTGCTGACGGGAAATGCTGCTCAGCGGGCCGTAAACGCCAAAACCGCCGTTGTTGAACAGGCCGTACAGGCGGCCACCGGTCAGTTCGATCACCTGTGCGGCGGCGCGTTCGACGCTGGCACTGTCGTCCAGATCCAGCTCAATGCCTTCCAGCCCAAGCTGACGCATATTTTCAACATCCTGCGGCTTGCGGCAGGCGGCGAGCACCCGGTAACCACGGTTACGCAGATCCTGCGCGGCAATCAATCCAATCCCGCTGGAACAGCCGGTTATCAATACTGCTTTTTGCATAACTTTACCTAGTGTACAGCCCTATTTAGTTGGACTCGTGTTTTACTAACGGTTCCAGGCGTTCCGCCATCCAGGTGGCGATAAACGGTTGGGCATCCTTATTGGGATGCAATCCGTCATCCTGCATCCATTCCGCTTTCACCACCACCTGTTCCATATAGAACGGCAGCAGTGGAATGTCGAATTGTTTGGCAAGCTGCGGGTAAATTGCAGTGAAGGCCTCGGTATAGCGGCGGCCATAGTTGGGCGGAATACGGATTTGCATCAACAGCGGCTGCGCGCCGGCTTGCTGTACCAGCGTGATGATTTGGCTGAGGTCGCGTTGCAGGTCCTGCGCCGGGAAACCGCGCAGACCGTCGTTGGCACCCAGTTCAATCAGTACCCAGCGTGGCTTATGTTGTTTCAGCAGCTCGGGCAGGCGAGCCAGCCCCTGAGCGGCGGTGTCGCCGCTGATGCTGGCGTTGACCAGCTGCGGTTCACCCGGTTTTTTCTGCCATTGGTCGGCCAACAGCGTCGGCCAGGCTTGCGCCACCGGCAAACGGTAACCGGCGCTTAAACTGTCGCCTAATATCAATAAGGTATCGGCGGCGACAGCGCGTAAACTGAATAATCCCAACAGCAAAAGGAAGGGAAGATGCCAGCGGAAAACGTTCTTGAAGTTCATCATCTTAGTAAACACGTTGGTCAGGGTGAGCATCAGCTCTCCATCCTTACCGGAGTCGAGCTGGTTGTCAAACCCGCGCAGACAATTGCCCTGATTGGCGAGTCCGGTTCGGGTAAATCAACGCTGCTGGGGATCCTCGCCGGGCTGGACGACGGCAGTGAAGGGGAAGTGCATTTGTTGGGCGAGTCACTGACCGCGCTGGATGAAGAGGGCCGCGCCGCGCTACGCGCCAAAAATGTCGGCTTTGTTTTTCAATCCTTTATGTTGGTGCCGACGCTCAATGCGCTGGAAAACGTTCAGTTACCGGCGTTGCTGCGTGGCGAAAGCGATCGTCAGAGCCGTGAGCAGGCGGTGCAACTGCTGGAGCAACTGGGGCTGGGCCAGCGCCTTGGCCACTTGCCGGCACAGCTTTCCGGCGGTGAGCAGCAGCGAGTAGCGCTGGCAAGGGCGTTCAGTGGCCGACCGCGGGTGCTGTTTGCCGATGAACCCACCGGCAACCTCGATCGCCAGACCGGCGAACGCATCGCCGATTTATTGTTTTCCCTCAACCGCGATTTCTCCACCACGTTAATCCTGGTCACCCATGACGAAACCCTGGCGGCTCGCTGCCAGCGTCGGCTGCGCCTGCGTGAAGGCCAGCTGTGGGAGGAAGCATGATCTGGCGCTGGTTTTGGCGTGAGTGGCGTTCGCCATCACTGCTGATTGTCTGGCTGGCGCTGACGCTGTCGATGGCCTGCGTGTTGGCACTGGGCAGTATCAGCGATCGCATGGACAAAGGCCTGAGCCAGCAAAGCCGCGATTTTATTGCCGGCGATCGGGTACTGCGCAGCGCCCGGCCGGTACCGGAAGGCTGGCTGCTGGACGCTCAGCAACAGGGGTTGAAGGTCAGTCGACAGTTGTCGTTTACCACCATGACCTATGCCGGGGATCGACCCCAGTTGGCGGATGTGAAGGCCACCGACCTGGCCTATCCGCTGTATGGCAAGCTGGAGACCCGCCCGGCCAACGTCAAACTGGAACCGGGGAGCGTGCTGGTGGCGCCGCGTTTGTTGGCGCTGTTGAACGTGAAGGTGGGGGACCGTCTGGACGTGGGTGATACCAGCCTGCGCATAGCCGGTGAAATTATTCAGGAGCCGGATTCCGGCTTTAACCCGTTCCAGACGGCACCACGCATCATGATCAATCTGGCGGACGTGGACAAAACCGGGGCGGTGCAGCCGGGCAGCCGTCTGACCTACCGTTATATGTTTGCCGGTACTCCGCAGGATATCCAGCGTTATGAAGATCGCCTGACGCCGCAGTTGGGGCCTGACCAGCGCTGGTTTGGCTTGCAGGAGTCCGGCAGTGCCTTGGGTAAATCGCTGCAGCGTTCGCAGCAGTTCCTGTTGCTGTCGGCGCTGCTGACCTTGCTGCTGTCGATTGCCGCCGTCGCGGTAGCGATGAGCCACTATTGCCGCAGTCGTTACGATTTGATCGCAGTGTTGAAAACTCTGGGGGCCGGTCGCAGCGCATTGCGCAAGTTGATCGTCGGCCAATGGCTGGCGGTAATTCTGCTGGCGGCGGTGTGTGGCGGCATTATCGGGCTGGGGTTTGAGGCGGTGCTGATCCGCTTGCTGGCACCGGTGCTGCCGGCGGAACTGCCTGCCGCTGGGGCCTGGCCGTGGCTGTGGGCCGTCGGCGCATTGCTGATGATTTCGCTACTGGTGGGGCTGCGGCCATACCGGCAGTTACTGGCGACCCAGCCACTGCGGGTGCTGCGCCGCGATGTGGTAAGCAACGTCTGGCCACTGCGTTATTTCCTGCCGGTGACGGCGGTGATTGTGGTGGCGTTGTTGACCGCATTGATGGGGGCCAGCACGCTATTGTGGTCGATCCTCGCAGGTATCCTGGTGCTGGCGCTGCTGTTGGGCGCTATCGGCTGGGGCAGCCTGTTATTGCTGCGGCGCATTACGCTGAAGAATCTGGCACTGCGGCTGGCGGTTAACCGGCTGCTGCATCAGCCCTGGGTCACGGTCAGCCAACTGGCGGCCTTCTCGCTGTCGTTTATGCTGTTGGCGTTACTGCTGGTGCTGCGTGGCGATCTGCTTGAGCGTTGGCAGCAGCAGCTGCCACCGGACAGCCCGAACTACTTCCTGCTGAATATGACTGAGGCGCAGGTGCCACAGGTGAAAACCTTCCTGCAACAGCATCAAATTAAACCGGAGACCTACTATCCGATTGTCCGCGTGCGCCTGACCGAGATTAATCAGCAGGTGGCGACTGAGCGGGTGCATGAGGACGATCCGGGTGGCGAGGCGGTGAATCGTGAGCTGAACCTGACCTGGCTGGCCGATCTTCCTGCGCACAATCCGTTGCTGGCAGGCAGTTGGCCGCCGAAAGCCGGTGAGGTGTCGATGGATCAGGGCATTGCCGGACGACTCAAAATCAAACTGGGCGATACGCTGACCTTCAGCGGTGATACCCAGTCGTTCAGCGCCAGAGTCACCAGCCTGCGCCAGGTGGATTGGGAAAGCCTGAAGCCAAACTTCTACTTCATCTTCCCGCCGGGTGCGCTGGACGGTCAGCCGCAAACCTGGCTCACCAGTTTCCGCTACGACGGCGACGGGCAGATGCTGACCCAGCTTAATCGTCAGTTCCCGACGCTCAGCCTGCTGGATATCGGTTCGATCCTTAAACAGGTAGGCGGCGTGCTGCAGCAGGTGAGCCGCGCGCTGGAAGTGATGGTGGTGCTGGTGGTGCTCTGCGGCGGCCTGTTGCTGATGGCGCAGGTGCAGGTGGGAATGCGGCAGCGGCGTCAGGAACTGGTGGTGTACCGCACGCTTGGCGCTGGCAAACGCCTGTTACGCAGCACGCTGTGGTGTGAGTTTGCCCTGCTGGGGCTGGTGGCAGGCATTGCCGCCGCGGTGGGGGCAGAAGCGGCACTGTGGTTGCTGCAAAGCCAGGTGTTTGACTTCCCATGGGCGCCAACACCGGTGCTGTGGTGGGCGCTGCCGCTACTCAGTGCGTTGTTGCTGTCGCTGTGCGGTGGTTGGCTGGGCGTGCGCTTGCTGCGCGGGCAGGCGCTGTTCCGCAGTTACGACGGTTAATTCTCGCTGTATATCGAGCTGGCCCAGGTGAGCGGGCCAGCCGAACAACAAGCCATATTTCCCCTCTATCACTCCTTCGCTTTCCCTCCCACTGCAGGCCTTTAATCCACGGCACCCGGACGTTTGTGGTGTGAAATCGGTTACATTTAGTGGTTGCCTTATTAAAGGGAATACCTTGCGATATGGTAAAAAGATGTTGCGGTCATCTTCATTTTAAAACAGCAAATACGGTTATTGTCTTTTTTAATCAAGGGTGTTTTACAGTTTTATGGTGGTCAGGCTTTTATTATTATTAAGATAAAGTGGTGTAATCGTTTCCACTAATGTGATCGCACTCACTTACCTCTGACGGATTGCCTCCTATCATAACGGCAACTTAAGAACGTTATCGATTGGAGGCAGTATGAGTACTACCGTCAAAGTGTCGGCGGCTGAGAAAAGCCAAAGCAATGCAGGCATGACTTTCTTCGTCTGTTTTTTGGCCGCACTGGCCGGGCTGCTGTTTGGTCTGGATATCGGCGTTATTGCGGGGGCTCTGCCGTTTATCACTGATTCGTTTCATATGACCAGTTCCCAGCAGGAGTGGGTGGTCAGCTCAATGATGTTTGGCGCTGCGGTCGGTGCTGTGGGCAGCGGTTGGATGAACTTCCGCATCGGGCGTAAATACAGCCTGATGATTGGTGCCGTGCTGTTCGTGCTGGGCTCCTTATGCTCAGCGGCAGCGCCTAACGTAGAAGTCTTGTTGCTGTCCCGCATTCTGCTCGGGCTGGCGGTGGGTGTTGCATCCTATACGGCGCCCATTTACCTGTCTGAAATCGCGCCGGAAAAAATTCGCGGCAGCATGATTTCCATGTACCAGCTGATGATAACCATCGGCATCCTGGCGGCTTACCTGTCGGATACCGCGTTCAGTTACACCGGTGCCTGGCGCTGGATGCTGGGGGTGATCACCATTCCTGCCGTGCTGTTGCTGGTTGGGGTGTTCTTCCTGCCGGATAGCCCACGCTGGCTGGCTTCGCGTAACCGCCATGAGCAGGCGCGTCAGGTGTTGGAGAAACTGCGTGACAGCAGCGCCCAGGCGCAACATGAACTGAATGAAATTCGTGAAAGTCTCAAGCTGAAACAGAGCGGCTGGTCGCTGTTTAAAGACAATAAAAACTTCCGCCGTGCCGTTTTCCTCGGCGTGCTGCTGCAGGTGATGCAACAGTTCACCGGCATGAACGTTATCATGTATTACGCGCCGAAGATTTTTGGTCTGGCGGGTTTTGCCAGTACCGCACAGCAGATGTGGGGGACGGTGATTGTTGGCCTGGTTAACGTGCTGGCCACCTTTATCGCCATTGGGCTGGTTGACCGCTGGGGCCGTAAACCGACGCTGACGCTGGGCTTTATCGTCATGGCGGTGGGTATGGGAGCCCTGGGGACGATGATGCATGTGGGGATGAATTCTCCGGCCGAGCAATACTTCGCCGTTATCATGCTGCTGATGTTTATCGTCGGTTTTGCCATGAGCGCCGGCCCACTGATTTGGGTACTGTGTTCTGAGATCCAACCGCTGAAAGGCCGTGACTTTGGCATCACCTGTTCCACAGCCACCAACTGGATCGCCAACATGATCGTCGGGGCGACCTTCCTGACCATGCTCAATTCGCTGGGCAGTGCCTACACCTTCTGGGTCTACGCGGCGCTAAACCTGGTGTTTATCTTCATCACGCTGGCGTTGATCCCGGAAACGAAAAATATCTCTCTGGAACATATCGAACGCAATCTGATGGCCGGCAAACCGTTGCGTAACATTGGTTCTCGCTAAGCGGTAAGCCAGTTACCCAAGGCCGGCCAACACGGTGGGCTTTTGCTCCTGAAACTGATTAAGGGGAAGTTATGTCTATTCTGGTTACCGGCGGCGCCGGCTACATTGGTTCACATACGGTGCTGGCCTTGCTGGAACGTGGTGAGGATGTGGTGGTGCTGGATAATTTGATCAACGCGTCCGAAGAGTCTTTGCGCCGCGTGGAGCAACTGACGGGCAGGGCCGTGACGTTTTATCGGGGAGATGTGCAGGATGCCGGTTGTCTGAAGCGCATCTTTGAGGAAAACAAGGTGGCTTCGGTGATCCACTTTGCCGGCCTGAAGGCGGTGGGGGAATCGACTCAGAAACCCCTGGAGTACTATCAGAATAACGTGGCCGGTACGCTGGTGCTGCTGGAAGCGATGCGCGAGGCGGGAGTTCATCAATTTATCTTCAGTTCTTCCGCCACGGTGTACGGGGAACATGCGCCGGTACCTTACCGGGAAGATATGCCGATCGGCGGCACGACCAGCCCTTACGGCACTTCCAAATGGATGGTCGAACAGATCCTGCAGGACTTTGCCAGGGCCGAACCGGCGTTTTCGATTATCGCGCTGCGCTACTTCAACCCGGTGGGAGCGCACGAGTCGGGCCTGATTGGCGAAGACCCGAGCGGCATCCCCAATAACCTGCTGCCGTATATCGCGCAGGTGGCCATCGGCCAGCGGGAAACTCTGAGCGTGTTTGGCGGCGACTATCCAACCAAGGACGGCACGGGCGTGCGCGACTACATTCACGTGATGGATGTGGCGGAGGGCCATCTGGCGGCGATGGATCATTTAGCGCAGATTGCCGGGTTTAAAGCCTATAACCTGGGTTCCGGAGTCGGTTACTCGGTGCTGGAAATGGTGCAGGCGTTTGAAAAAGCCTCGGGCGTCACCATTCCCTATCAGATTTTACCGCGCCGTGCGGGCGACCTGCCTGCCTTCTGGGCCGATGCCGGCTTGGCAAAACAGGAGCTGGGTTGGCAAGTGCAGCGCGGGCTTGACGTAATGATGCGCGATACCTGGAATTGGCAAAGCAAAAATCCGCAGGGCTATCGCCGCTAACAAACCTGCATACATAAAGGCTAAACCGGTAGGGGGCGAACATGTTCGCCCCGACTCAACCCGTTGATTATATGATAGGGCGCGGCATGCAGCGCCCCTACCATGAAACAACTTTTGGCACGGAGAACTGTTAAGCCAGCTTTTGCTGAGCCCAGGCCAGACCGCTTTGGTATTCGCTCGGCAGCAGCGGTGCCAGTGCCTGCAACGCCTGTTGCAATACAGCAGCGTCAGGATCGTTCAGGTTCAGGTGCCCGACCTTGCGACCTTCACGCACCTCTTTCTCATACCAGTGCAGATGCACCAACGGTAACGCCAGCCATTGCTGATTTACAGCGGTGCCAATCAGGTTGACCATCACCGACGGCGTGCTGACTACCGGTTTTGGCAGCGGCAGGGCGAGAATAGCGCGCAAATGCAGTTCGAACTGGCTGATGGAAGCACCGTTCTGCGTCCAGTGGCCACTGTTGTGTACCCGCGGGGCCAGCTCGTTAATCAACAGGCGATCGCCAACGATAAAGCACTCCATCGCCATCACGCCGACGTAGTTCAGTTCATCAAGGATGGCCGTCAACATTTTCTCCGCCTGCTGTTGCAGGGCAGGGTTGGGCTGCGGCAGGGCCACGCTGGTGCGCAGAATGCCTTCTTCATGCAGGTTATGGGTCAGCGGGTAGAACACCGACTGGCCGTCATGCCCGCGTGCGCCAACCAGCGACACCTCACCGGAGAAGTTAATCCCTTGCTCGACGATACATTCGCCATAGGCATCGGCCGGCAATTCGGCTTCTTGCCCTGGGCGCAAGCGCCACTGACCGCGGCCGTCGTAACCGCCAACGCGACGTTTGACGATCGCCAGTTCACCCAGGGTAGCGAACACCTGTGGCCATTCGGCGGCGTCAGCCAGCAGTTGCCACGGCGCGGTGGCCAGACCAAGCTGGTCGAGCAACTGCTTTTGCGTCAGGCGGTCTGCCAGACGTGGAAAGATATCGCGGTTGACGAAGCTGTTATGGGTTGCCAGTTCGCGCGTCAGCGCGGTTTCCGGCCAGCGTTCGATTTCGGCGGTGATCACGCTGTTCTGGTAGGGCACGGCTTCCGGTTCGGCGTCGAGGCCTACCGGGTACACGGCGATGCCCAGCGGTTCACCGGCCTGGCGCAGCATGCGGCCTAACTGGCCGTTGCCCAGTACGCAAACCGGCTTCATGCTTCCTCCCGCGGATCAGGGTGGTTCAGCACCTCGTCAGTTTGTGCCTGACGCCAGTCGGCCAGGCGTTGCGCCAGCGCGGTGTCGTGCAGCGCCAGAATTTGCGCTGCCAGCAGGGCGGCGTTGGCTGCACCGGCTTTGCCGATGGCCAGCGTACCCACTGGAATACCGCGTGGCATTTGCACGATCGAATACAGGCTGTCTACACCGCTCAGGGCGGCGCTTTGCACCGGAACACCCAGCACCGGAACCAGCGTTTTCGCCGCCAGCATGCCCGGCAGATGCGCAGCACCGCCAGCACCGGCAATGATCACGTCAAAGCCATTGTCAGTTGCCTGCTCGGCAAAGCTGAACAGCTTGTCTGGCGTGCGATGAGCGGAAACGACTTCGACATGGAACGGGACATCGAGCGAGGTCAGGACTTCGGCGGCAAACTGCATGGTGGCCCAGTCACTTTTCGATCCCATTACAATTGCGATTTTAACCCCAGCGTGGGTGGCTGAAGCGGCGTTGGCTCCCATGGGTGTAAGGCTCCTGTATTGTACAAACGACGGCCGGTTGCCTGCGGCGGGAGGCCGAATGAGGGCACAGAGCATACCATGAGCGCACGGCGAGGAAAACGGTTGCGTCGCCGGTTTTCATCGCCAAAAGCGTGAATTTTTTTACCTGCGCGACAAGTCAGGAACTTAGAACGGGAATTGGATCAGCTCGACGGCGTCGGCACTGACTTTGATCATTGAGCCTTCAACGTGCCAGGCTCCCAGCACCACGCGGTGGGCCTTGCCGTTGCTCAATGCCAATTCATGCACCGCCGGACGGTGAGTGTGGCCGTGGATCATCCAATGAACCTTGTGGCGCAGCATCGCCTGCTCAACCGCCTGTGGGTTGACGTCCATAATGGAGTCCGACTTGTACTGGTTACTCTGCTGGCTGCGGGCACGCATTTTGGCTGCGATCTTAAGACGCCAGCGCAGCGGCATTGCCAGAAACAGCTTTTGGATCAGCGGATTGTGTACCTTACGGCGAAACTGTTGGTAGGCCTGATCGTCGGTACACAGCGTGTCGCCATGCAGGATCAGGATTTTACGGCCATACAGCTCCAGCACTTTCTCTTCCGGCAGCAGTTGCATACCGCTGGCACGGGCAAAGCGTTTACCGACCAGAAAATCGCGGTTGCCGTGGATAAAGTAGCAGGGGACGCCAGCCTGTTGCAGCACCTTCAGCGCCGCGGCGATTTCGCCGTGCAGCGGTTCGGGATCGTCATCGCCGATCCAGGCTTCAAACAGGTCGCCAAGAATGTACAGGGCGTCGGCGTGAATGGCATCTTGCCGCAAAAAACGCAGAAAACCGGCAGTGATTGCCGGTTCCTGTGCGCTTAAATGCAGATCTGCGATGAACAGCGTGTTCATGCAGCCGCGATTACTCGCTGACGGTAACGCTAGTGACGATCACGTCTTCTACCGGTACGTCCTGGTGCATGCCGCTACGGCCGGTTTTCACCGCTTTGATCTTGTTAACCACGTCCATGCCTTCAACCACTTCAGCAAATACGCAGTAGCCCCAGCCCTGCGCGTTTTCGCCGCGGAAGTTCAGGAAGTCGTTGTCTGCCACGTTGATGAAGAACTGTGCGGTCGCAGAGTGTGGATCGTTGGTGCGAGCCATTGCCAGGGTACCGATGGTGTTTTTCAGACCGTTGTTGGCTTCGTTCTTGATAGTCGCTTTGGTGTCTTTCTGGGTCATGCCAGGCTCAAAACCGCCGCCCTGAACCATAAAGCCATTGATAACACGGTGGAAAATGGTGTTATTGTAGAAACCTTCACGGCAGTAGTTCAGGAAGTTTTCAACGGTAACCGGCGCTTTGTCAGCAAAGGTGTTGATAACGATATCGCCGTGATTAGTGTGGAAAGTAACCATAGTTTTAGTCCTAACAAGATGAATTGAGATGTCACAAGGATCGAGTGAACAATCAGACCGCCGTTATAACATATCTCCTTTAATCAGTCAGCAGCGGCTAAACCGCACGCTGGCTGTGGTAAAACGACAATTGTTATATTATAACATCAATGGCAATCGCTGATTTCTCACCGTTTTCCACCTCTCAGCTTAGCAAAGCGCGGCCTTAACCTTGCATTAGATCAGGCTTCGGGTTTCAATACGCTGCTGGGTGAATCGCCTAATTACTATTTTTGTTATCACGCACACCACGGAATGTCCCGATGCTAAAGATTTTTAATACCCTGAGTCGTCAAAAAGAGGAATTTAAACCCATTCATGCCGGTAAAGTTGGCATGTACGTGTGCGGGGTAACCATCTATGACCTGTGTCATATCGGCCACGGGCGTACCTTTGTTGCTTTCGACGTAGTCGCGCGTTATTTGCGTTATCTCGGCTATTCGCTGAACTACGTGCGTAACGTTACCGACGTTGACGATAAAATTATCCGCCGTGCGACAGAGAATGGCGAAAGCTGCGATCAACTGACCACGCGCATGCTGGCAGAGATGCACGCCGACTTCGATTCTCTGCTGATTGAACGCCCGGACATCGAACCGCGCGCCACTCAGCATATCGCCGAGATCGTTGAGATCACCCAGCGCCTGATCGATCGCGATCACGCCTACGTGGCCAGCAACGGCGACGTGATGTTCTCCATCGACAGCGATCCGCAATACGGCCTGTTGTCACGCCAGGATCTGGATCAGCTGCAGGCCGGTGCGCGGGTAGAGATCGATGACGTAAAACGTAACCCGATGGATTTCGTGCTGTGGAAGATGTCCAAGCCGGGCGAACCGAGCTGGGAATCGCCATGGGGCGCAGGCCGTCCGGGCTGGCACATTGAATGTTCTGCGATGAACTGCAAGCAGTTGGGCACCCATTTTGACATCCACGGCGGCGGTTCCGATCTGATGTTCCCGCATCACGAGAACGAGATTGCCCAGTCGAGCTGCGCGCACGACGGCCCGTACGTCAATTACTGGATGCACTCCGGTATGGTGATGATCGACAAAGAAAAAATGTCGAAATCGCTGGATAACTTCTTCACTATCCGCGACGTGCTGGGTTACTACGACGCCGAAACCGTGCGTTACTTCCTGATGTCTGGCCACTATCGCAGCCAGCTGAACTACAGCGAAGAGAACCTGAAACAGGCGCGTACCGCACTGGAACGTCTGTACACCGCGCTGCGCGGTACCGACGTTAACGCCCAACCAGCCGGTGGCGAAGTGTTTGAAGCTCGCTTCCGCGAAGCCATGGATGACGACTTCAATACTCCGGAAGCCTACTCGGCGCTGTTTGATTTGGCGCGTGAGGTTAACCGCCTGAAAGCTGAAGATCTGACGGCAGCCAACGGCCTGGCGGCGGAACTGCGCAAGCTGGCGAAGGTGCTGGGCCTGTTGCAGCAAGAGCCGGAACTGTTCTTGCAGGGCGGCGCACAGGCGGACGACGGTGAAGTGGCGGAGATTGAAGCCTTGATCAAACAGCGCAATGACGCCCGCAAAGCCAAAGATTGGGCGCTGGCGGATGCCGCACGCGACCGTTTGAACGAGATGAACATCGTGCTGGAAGATGGCCCGCAGGGGACCACCTGGCGCCGTAAGTAATTCGCTTTAGGCTGAAAAGCAAAAAAGGCGCTGGGTTAACCCTCAGCGCCTTTTTCTATGGAGCACGGCTTACGGCTTAACGACAACCTTGCCGCCGTTAAACTCCACCACCTGATCGGCGACGATTTTGCAGCGCTTGCGCGTTTCTACTTTGCCGTTTACTTTCACCTGCCCATCGGCGATGACTTCTTTGGCGGCACCGCCACTTTCACACCAGCCCTGGAACTTGAGCAGGTCGCACAGTTCGACGTGCGGGTGATTATCCAGATTAAAAGTTTCCATACTGCCTTACTTATTTAGGTTGAACGTCGTGATAAACCTCGCAGGCCTGCAAGGTATTTTGGATCAGTGTAGCAACGGTCATTGGGCCAACGCCACCCGGAACCGGAGTAATATAGGCCGCGCGTTCGCTGGCGGCATCGAATTCTACATCGCCGACTACTTTACCACTTTCCAGGCGGTTAATGCCGACATCCACCACGATCGCGCCCGGTTTGATCCAATCACCTGGAATAAAGCCCGGTTTACCGACCGCAACGATCAGCAGATCGGCATTTTCAACGTGATGACGCAGGTTTTTGGTGAAACGGTGGGTCACGGTGGTGGTGCAACCGGCCAGCAGCAGCTCCATGCTCATCGGGCGGCCGACGATGTTGGACGCGCCAACCACCACTGCATTCAGGCCATAGGTATCGATGTTGTAACGCTCGAGCAGGGTGACGATGCCGCGCGGGGTGCATGGGCGCAGTTTAGGCGAGCGCTGGCACAGGCGGCCGACGTTGTAAGGGTGGAAACCGTCAACGTCTTTATCCGGATGAATACGCTCCAGCACTTTGACGTTATCGATGCCGGCAGGCAGTGGCAACTGCACCAGGATACCGTCGATCTCGCCGTCGGCATTCAGCCGATCGATCAGCGCCAGCAATTCTGCCTCACTGGTGGTGGCAGGCAAATCGTAGGAGCGGGAGAGGAAGCCCACCTCATCACAGGCGCGGCGCTTGCTGGCGACGTAAATCTGTGAGGCCGGGTTCTCGCCAACCAGCACGACTGCCAGGCCCGGCGCGCGTTTGCCGGCGGCCAGACGTTGTTTAACTTGCTCAGCCACTTCGTTTCTAACCTGCTGCGCAATCGTTTTACCATCAATAATCTTTGCTGACATCAGTGAGGAAATCCATCAATTAAGAAAAGCCGGGGATGGCGCTATTTTGTCAGAAGCGGAGCGCGCTGTCAGGCGCTGAATCGTGTTCGACGGCGTTTGCCAGGCATGATTTACGCTTTTTTTATGCCAACAGAATGATCCTCTACGCCTTTTTTACTTCGTGCTGCCTAAGCTGTGGCTATTCACACTGCGGTATTCTCGCCAGCCGCAGGCGCTAACGGAGCCACCATCATGATGATCATCACCCGGCTACATCCATGGCATCAGCAGATTGCCAGCCCGATTAACCCGCCCAAACACGTGGGTGAAACGGTATTCGACTCGTCGATGCACCCGGCGGACGTGGCGCAGCTGATGGCGTTGCATCAACTCGCGGAACATAAAGCACCGCCATCCTGGCGAGCACGGCTGCGTGCGCTGTGCCGGAGGCTATGCAGATGAGATGCATCGGAAGGGATATGCTGCGAATGATGACGGGAATTTAGCGAACGGCAGGGGGAATGGTGGAAAAACCACCATAAAGCACGGCCACCACCGTAACGCCATGAAAAGGCATTGACTCAGTAACCCCTGACCGTATAATCGCACTCCGCAACTCCGGTTGCCGCATCCCAATGCGCCCTTAGCTCAGTTGGATAGAGCAACGGCCTTCTAAGCCGTAGGTCACAGGTTCGAGCCCTGTAGGGCGTACCATTTAGATTCAACTGCTTACGAAAATCGCCCAAGCTTTTCATTTCCTTCATGGGACAGATTGGGACTAAGCCACCAATAATTGGCTCAAAAGGTCAATGTCGAAAATATCTTCAAGGCTGTCGCGCTGGAATGGCATGAGTACAAACGGCCTAATTGGTCGAAAAGCTATTCTGAAGATCTGATGGAAGCGTTTGAGAACGACATCTTTCCTGATACTGGCAAGCGTCTCATTGCTGAGTTCAAACCGCTCGAAGTGCTCAGTTCGCTGCGTAAAATCCGCAAGGCCTGCAATCAGGTATTCCGCTATGCCATTGTCATTATACGAGCTGAAACTAACCCTACTTCAGAGCTGGCAAGTGTGTTAACGCCGCCTAAATCTGTCCATTATCCCCATCTGTTGGCTGATGAGTCCCTGACTTCTTGCAGGTTCTTGCCGCGTATTCTGGTAGTCCGATAACCCGACTGGCGACTCGATCGAATTCTGATGTTGACCGAGATTCGCACCGTCGAGCTCAGCCAGGCTGAATGGAAAGAGTTTGATTTTGATAAACGTGTTTGGGAAGTCCCGGTAGAAAGGATGAAGATGCGTCGCCCGCATCTGGTACCCCTATCTTGGAAATATTAGTCTTAAGTTATCAACTAACTAGCGTTATTGTTAACCTGAGCATCACATAATCTGACTTTCAGCCACTTGCCAGAAGCGAATATTGCAACATCAAGCTATATTAATCAGCGGAGAGTAGGTCAAAGGTATCAATACTATTTTTTATCCAGACTGAGGTTTTAATTGTCTCCCTTTCTTTTAACACTGAATGCGGCTCCGTTATACAACCAGTTGACATATATCACATTTCATAACACACAAGACTAGCGAATCTCGGTATAATAATCCTACTTACCGCAGTTTAGGTGGGTAAATATTCCTTTTAAAGGTGTGATATTAATGGATGATTTTGACGGTAAAAAAAGAATTGAAGAGACCATTGTAGCTGGTCAACGAAATCTCCGGGCTGTAAAGCTACTTAGTAACTGGTGCTCTCACTCTGAACTCATACGATCAGAGGGGAGAGGGATGATTGAGGCAGAAACAGGATTACCTATTGGCCATATGGGAGTCCAATGCAAGTTTGTTAAGCAAAACTCAATGCTTAGTTGGCTGCTGGAAGACTCAGTTTACAGCTTCTATCAAGAGAACTGTAAGGATTGTAACCGGAGGATCCCGGTAGGATTTCCCAACATTATAGAGTTTGTTGGTCCCAGAGAAAAAGCAGCCGAAGAACGAAATTTGGCTCGTAAAGAAGAAGAAAGGAGGAGAAAGCAGAAGCAGCTTAACAGGCAACAAGAACGAGAAGTATTACGCCTTACACTTTCTCTTGAAGAAACGTTTGTACTCGATTTGCTGGACGAACTCGATCAAGAAAAAATAGAGAAAAACGATCCCCGTCTGGAACAACTCGCAAATCTTGCTCCCGAGACATTTACCAAGAAAGTAATTGAACATCTTTTGCCTGCGGTACTACATGAGAGATTGCCATATTCAACACCGGCTGCGAAAGCCTTGATAAGAACATCATTATCACCAACAGAAAAACTGCCAATTGCAGTGTATTTAGTGAACAATCACGAAGACTTTCCATCCGCTATAGAAATAATTCTTTTAGAAGCGGAAAAGCTATTTAGAAATGATTTCATAAAGGTCCTATTACATTTTTCCTCGATGGCTATTGAGCCTCCACCCGGAATGAATTTTGGTGTACATGAGTATAAAAGGCTTAATAAAGCACCTATCCAGTCACTGCTCCAAAAAAGACGAGTTGATATTTATGCAGAAGTTGACGCATTCATAAAAGATACCCATCCGGGAAAAATTCAAGTTGGCATTGAAATTATTCTCGCAACGGATAATGACGCACTGCTTTTAAGACATATCAGGAGTATCTTTGCCAAGTTGATGCGTAGACGAACGCTACTGCCAGAGGAAGGGCGAGATAGCAGTGTTCTTTACTATCTTCGGAAAACAGCCACGAAATGTTTAGATCGCTTTCCCGAAGAAACTGATAAAGCGATTCAAGCCTATCTCGCTGACAAAGATGATATTGGAAGAAAAGAGGCCAATAGAGTCTATAGATCTGTACTGAGGCACGGTTATAGAAAAAAAACCGAAATAGGAAAAGCTCAAGAGATAGCCTTTAGACGGTTACTTTGGGCTGCTGTAGAAAATCCTGAGGATGGTATGGATGATGCAGGACATTTCTTCAGGCACTCTTGGGATGAATTTGCTGAGCTTGCGGTTGCGAATTTTGATGATCTGATAGGGGCGGCAGCAACGCTAAGCGAGAAATATGAGCAGTTAGATAAAGAAACAATTTTAGAAATAGAAGAGAACTTCCTTGATCATTTAGAAAGAAGTAATAAGCGTAACGCTATTGATGGATTACAAGTTGCACTGATTGAATGGGCTGCAATTGGTGCCAAATCTAAAGGGTGTGAAGGAATCGAAGATTTCCTGAGTCTATATCGAAGTTTACCCGAAGAACAAATACAAATGCGCGGAAACATGATAGTTCATGTTTCAAAATTATTGACTGGAGTGGAAAGCCTAACGATCGTACTTTCCGACTGGTACCGCGCACTAATGGATGAGAGTACGATTATTCGAGCTCATGCCGTACAGGCGTGGGAAAATGTGCCCTATGAGTTGGTGAAGAATTTCCCCGATTTATTCTTTGAGGCTTACTCAGCCTTGCTATTGGATCAATATGTGATGGTTCATAAGTATGCTGTTCGCTCGCTAAGCCGTAGAGCGTTCCCTGATGAGAAACGGAATCTCGTGAGATCTCAACTATGGAATCTAATATGTTATTACGCGCAACCAGATAACCAAGACGATTTCGTTGTTGAGTGCATTGATGTATTTGCATCGCTTTGCTTATCAGATGAAGAAAGAAAGGGAAAAATTGGATTGCTTCTTTCAAATATTTTATTAAGCCTGCAAGGAAGTGCCCTTTATAATGCTATCAATCGATTACGTTATCATTTTGATGATGTTCCTGGATTTGTCAAAGTAGCGCTAAAAGCAATTCAGGATGAGTATATTAGAGGTGTTTCTATTGATGACTGCATTTCAGTAATCTTAAGAGCGAAACATGATGAGCTTCAAAATTGTAAGGAAGATCTTAAAAAGGCATTTGACGCTCTGAAACCGTTCAAACCTCAACAATTTATTGAAGCTTTAGTGTATGTGGCTGCGTTAAGCAAGTTTGGTGATAATGCAACTGCAACTCTTTGTTTCAAGAAACTACTAGAAGAAATTCCAAAAGATGACAGGCACATACAATGGAAACTTGAAGCTGCTTTAGTTACAGAAGCTGCTGACATCGAAAATTCTATAGGCGTTTGTGAGCCCTATATTGAATTAATTGCAAAATGGAATGGCCTTATGGCTGATTTGGAGAAAGAGAATGCAGAACGAGCCAAACTTCGAGATTTTCCACCAAGCTTTTTCTCCGAGAATTGAGATCGCAGCTGCGTTGGATGGTGCACTGAGGTCGACTCCACATTACTTGGCGCAACTTAAAAAAGCGTGTCAAAAGCTCAATGAAACGATCGACGAACTCGGTCAAGGATATATTGAAGATCAATATCGTGCATATTATACAGCAATGACGATATTTGTATCTTTGGCTGAGTGGAAACATGCCATACGTAATGCTGAGGTTGATGCTCAAAGGTTTTTAAACTCAGCAAAATTAAAAGCATCAGAGATCGATATGACGTCGAGTTTCTCAAATAATAAACAACTTAATGAATTTCTAGAGCAAGTCAGAATTATCAATACATTAGATTTATTGAGTACAATACAAGACCAGTTAACAAGATGGTCCTTGCCTCTTCTCTTATTTGCGAATCTTCGCAATAAAGATGCTGGGGCGATTCGGCAACTGATATCTAATGAAGGCTCCGAAGATAAAAATAAATTAGAATCAACAGTAGCATTTCTGAAATTTGATATTGATGGCGAACCTGCTAAACAATGGAACTACCTTAAGCCAGGAATTTCTTATGACCTTACCATAGAGGTTAGGGTTTCAAATTGGCCCAAAAGTGCAAATATCCTTTTACTGAAGCCGGTAACAATTGATGCCCGTGAGCGAGGTTGGTTACCTGATTTTAGATTCGAAAAACCAGAGGGTGATGGACCTTTCATATTGACGGGGGTCGGTCGCGTCATTCTGGAAGTGGCGAATTCATTTGGCTCCAGACCTTATGAGTTTCTATACGCTGCAGAGTTTGACAACTCAAGTGATTGCCGAAATGTTGTTGTTGTAGGACATAGACGTTTACTACTTGAAGGGAGTGATTCTACTCAAGCTCCGTTAACTGGGTTTTCAAACGTCGATAGGCATCTTATAAAAATTCGCAACATGCTAAGAGCTTTTCCTGGATTACACTCAGATGATATTGCCAATACAATGATTATACTTGGCGGCTTAGGAAATATTGCGGCACAAGCTCTTAAAGCTGGTTTATTTGTTGCTGGCACATCAGAACAAAAATTTCAGAGTAAAATTGCGGAAATGCTTAGAAGTAGGAGCGATATTGGCGAATACTTACAAGGCCATCCGGAAGCTGCGGGTGGGATCACAGATCTCACATTCAAAGACGTTCCTGTAGAGTTAAAAGTAGAAAATAACAAGGTACTTTTTCCAAAAGATTTCCAGAAATATTTTGATCAAACAGCAGCCTATGCAATTGGGCTAGGAAAGCGCATTGGTGTTTTATCTGTGCTTGAATCATCTTCAAAATCAGCACCAGTTGGGGTGGTAGAAGAGGATATTGAGATATTTATTCACCCAACGGGTCAATCTCAAATTGCGATAGTTGTAGTCGTTATCAGAGGAGGTTTTCCTAAACCGAGTTTCTACTCTCGATAATGATTGATATCAATCAAAGTATAAAATTTACAGAATATGGCACTTTCACTATCGATTATATCTACATTACACAATAAGGATAGCTCGTGATAAGAACAGTGGAAATAACAAAGAATAGTTTCTTTGAAATATTTTCTGATGCAATAACTCTTTATGAGTTATCCGTAATGGAACAAAAAACACACATCAAAAAGACGCTTGCGAAATCGAGTGTTCTTTCAATTAACTATGCACTTGAAGCTGCGGCTAACTGCTTTTTATCGTCTATCGAAATAACGCAAAAGATAAAAGGCCAAATTGATAGGTTCTCTACACTTGATAAATTAGACTACACCCTTCAGTGGCACAAAGAAACAGCTCTGCCTCGAGGAGTCATTCAAACACAAATAATCAGAGAACTATTAGAACAACGTAATGCATTAGTACACCCTAAGATTAAATTGATATCTGATACAATAGAGACTACACCAAGTGAAGGCAAGACTGTCTACCTACATCAGTCTAATGGCAACTTCGAAGCAGTAAAAAGTAAGTTATCAGGCATATCCCTTGATCCTGAAACATATACTGATAAGGATGCTTTTATTGCGATAAAAGCTCTTGTTAATTTCTTAAATAGCTATATTAACGATTGGTGGGGTATTGATTTGGAAACATCCGCCATTCTACTTTTGCCATCATGGAACGGCTCATTACAAGCGCAACCAATAATTTATGAACGGAACTCACTAGAGACTGTTCTTAGGCATGACCATGATTTAAAAATAAAGTTTATTGGGTTACATGGCATACTTGAGCAATTCGAATAAGCTCGTCAAAATTACTCGCGTTGTCAGACGGAACGGTTAAAGACGTCTCCTTGGCCAAATGTTCACGCCTGCACCTCGCTCTTAGCCAGCACCTGAGTTAGCTCGCTCTTGTATACCGAAAATATTTAGTTGAGCGATGATTAATAACTATTGTTACAATTGTATGCGCTAGCTTTTCTCAACAAGCTCAATAAGCCGTAAGTACCGCGAATCCTTGATTAGGTTTGGTTCTGTCTCTTCAATTAGGCCAAGTATCTTCTGTAACTCACCTGGGGGTCGGGTAAGCCTCTTTGGTGTTATCTTATCCATTAGATCAAGAGTCACTGTAGGAAAAAGCATGGTAATTGGTTTTTTACCACCGAAATCACGAGTGAAACGGTAGAACTGGTAATCAAATGTCTCGATTGGCACCAAGAGTGTCTTCACTGCTTCGTAGACAGCAGGAAAGTTATCTTCGGTGTCATCAAGTAAACCTATCCACGCCTTCACCGAAGCCGTTGTCCTGTATCGGCGTTCTTTGGGCCAGTCCTCACTGATTAATGGGATAACATGTTTGATCCAGCCATTATCGTTTTTTTGCCCAACCAAACCCAACCAAGAAATAAAACGATTTCTCGCCTCATCTGATAATGATCGCAAAACGAAGCGCATTTCATTTCTCGACAGGCCACATGACTCATCAGAGCGAAACACTCTCATTAAACCAAGCCATTGAGAGGCACGAACTGAAAGGTCTTTTTCCCAAGACAGATGCTCGAGCCAAGTGAAAAGGTTAAGAAAACTAGGTTTGATAAGCTCAGCTACTGCATTTGAAGGCATACCTTCACTATAAAGATAACCATTCCATGCCGGTTCTGCAGCTGGATGCTTTAAATCCAACATCGGTATAATCCTTTCCTTTACCCATACAGGATCAACAAACATTAGCCAATTTAGATTACGAGCCGTTATAGCTATAGCATGGTCTGCACCTTCTCCGGGTGCTATAAAAAGACGCTCAAGGCGATACTTAATAGAATCCGGAATAAGCGAACCAGCTTCCGCTTCCTCTCCTGGTATTGCTTGAAAAAGAGCTTGGGCACACTTGCCTACAGGGCCGTTGATTGCGTGGCCGAATGTGCGCCTGGACTGTATAACTACCTCTCCATTCCGGAAAATTTCGCCGAAACCACTTTCCGTAGCATTAGCTCCACCACTCAGAATGCCTCCGATGACATGATCGTAAACTGCCCAACCAAGACCATCATCAAACTTAATCGTCATAACTAAGTTTTGTTCAAGCCAACTACTTAATACATGTCGTAGTTCGACTAAAGCTGTCGCTGGTAACTGCGTTATGCGATTAAGGAACACTCGTCTCAGCCTTGGTTTAATATCTGCAGGTAATTCACTTATCATTGGAGACCAGAATTCCTTAGGATAATCGCCATTTTTCGCCGCAATCGTAAGTGCAGCCAATGCTTTACGTGGATTTTCTTTGATCAAACCAACAAAGGGACGTTTCCTCGTAAATTGGTAATCCTCCCGCTGTAGCGCCTCTTTTGCTTTTGGGATTATCTTATTTAGAGGAAGGTCTAAGACTAAATCAGTTTTTTCGTCCGTACCGACCCAGGCCGATCGAGACCCCCAACTAATGACCACAGAGGTAGCCCAGCCGTCATCCCAATCAGGAATACCTTTGATCATTGTGTTGAGACGATCACTATGAATCGCGCTCAGTTCACAACCATGTAATTCGAGATAGCGAGTGTATCTTGCAGCTAACACTTCCCTAGCTTTCGGGAGTTCGTCATCAGACGTATCATAAGGTAATTGAAATGGGTCTGTCAGAATGCGCTCGATAATTTGATTCTGGTTCTTTTGGGAGAATTCTTCCCATCGATCTGTCAGCAAAAATAAAAGTTCGCGGGTAATATTTGTGTCCCAGAAGCTATTTTGTTCTAAAGAAAAAACTTCGTTGACTACACGATCAGCCCTAAAGACGTCTGTTTTACTGAAGGCATACAATCTAAGTTTTCGGAAGAAAAATGGCTCTGCTACTGGCCAAGTTGTTGCGTGCGCATTGGCCAACTCTGGCCACTTTCCAGCGACTCGGTCAAAAAGTTGTACAAACCATACCAGTACATCAGCACCTTTCGAGAAATACTCTTCTCCTTCCACTGCACGCTCTGGATAACAGCTTGGAGTTGGGAAGTAGAAAGTCTCAATATCCTCCAGCAATCCTGCGGCAATGATTAGTTGCTCTTCTAGGGCACTAAATACCTGCAGCAATACATTGTCGGGTACGTCTAAATCCACATCGTGTCTTTCGGTGAAAACAACTTCAAATTGACCTAGTTTGCTAAAATGGGTCTCCTCCCAAGTGTCACTTGGCGGTCTGACTTCTCCCAAACCATATGGCGATTTTATCTCCAACCGTGGTGTCATAACCCTACGAAATTCTCGTAGAACACCAGCTGTCCAGCCTTGGGTTTTAATTCGAGCTTTTAAGTCGTGCCAGTCGACGTCATATCGGCGATTACGGGGATCATTATGGTATTCGAGAATTAAGCTCCATAGATGACGGGCACGTTTGTGGGTAGATGCTGAAAACTCAATGTTGCGTTCAAGCTTCTGCAGCAGTAGCGGATGAAGCCCAATTTTTCGAATAGCCCACCAAGCCATTACCGGGCTATCAAGAGATTCACTAAACCAAGTCATGATATGACCTAGCCTTTTCGGGATTGTCTCAAATCCTCCAGCCAAGCGATGGTAATCTGACGGGTTATCGTCTTCGCCACGCCATTCAAGGAGATTATCGTTACTGACCCCATGTTTGCGTTCATCGTCAGAGATATCTTGCCGATCGTCATCGAGTCCATAAGCCTCTTGCGGATCGAAGGTCTCTGCATCGTTGTCATCAAGCTCGGAATATCTTTTTTTCTGTTTGGCTGACCGAATATTCGCATCCATCACACAAATCCATTCTGGATGGGGGCGAGGAATAGCTTCAGAGAACAATTTCGCACCTTGTGCAGTGCGTAGTATATGAGCAACTTGACCACGTTCGTACGGAGCTAGAACTTTCGGGTCTTGTTGACTTTTAGCGATCACAGAAGCTCGCCACCGACGCGGATTATCTGCTCGCTCAGCCCATGCTTCCATACTCTTCCAAAGGAGCGGATGATCGGAATAGGCTATGGCAGTGACTCCTCTGTCACGCCATTTGGCTTCAATCTCCTCGGCAAGGCCACGATCAAATGCAAAAAGTCTGGAACGATCAAACTGACCATCATGATTGAGACCTTGAAGGAGGTACTTAACTGGTGGGTCTTCTGCCTGGTAACCGACCAAAACAACGATGTATCGTTCCAGAAGAAGCTTGATAAAGTTGGTCGCCCATCCTTCTGAAAGGTAAGCTCGTCCAAAGTCTGCACTACTCAGCACATAAGGATGACTTACAGCGTTTTCGTTGACCAGACGACCGTGAAGATATGTAATTCCCTCAATTGTTGAACCGAAATTCAGATCTGGGAAAGCAGGCGGAACATATCGAGTTAGGTTATTTTGCTCTTGGTTAACCTCGAACAGTCGGTCAAAGTTCGTCGTGACAATCTGTGGAGTTCCACTCTGGTTTGAGGAGATTCGTTTAATCAGAGAATGCTCTCGTCCAACCTCTATGTCAGCCCTTGAAGCCCCTAGACGCTTTGTAACCAAAGCATTTACCTCATCTTTGCCATATTCCAGATGAAGAAGGTTGAAAATTTGGTCGAGGGGGACATTTGCCGAAGATTGGTCGTGAAGCCATGGGCGAAATGCAGCCATGATTTCTGAGTCGTGTGGTGGGTCAAAATATTCAATTACGTACCGAGTGAGGTCTACAAAGGTTGGCATCCCTGAAGGCAACGAAACTCCGGCACCACATAGAAATACTACCCTACCTGCATCACAGCGTTCTAGGAGGATGTCCGGTATAGCTGGACCTTCGGCATGGAATCTCATGAGCCCGACTTATCTAAGTATTGATTGATTCTCAGATTTTACTATTTTCCACGATGTTATGGATATACCTATGGTGGAAATTCTTTGTTATTTCAGTGGCATGTCTCAAAATAGATGCAGCACGATTCACATTTTGAATTTCAATAGTAGCTATTATTGCTTAAGGATAAGTTGCATCAACCAGGTGAGCTCACATCATAAAACTGCCTATGGAAATGGCCTCGGGTACCCGAGCATGTTGTCCCATCGATAATGGGTTGTATTTTCTGACAAATTTATCTGTTGGAATAAACGTTGGTATAAGTTTTATCGAACACGATTTTATCCATATAAAACATATCAATACTTGATGCAATCGAATCTTGTAGGGCCCTGATCGGGCACCGTGCAGCTTTGTAAATATTGGCAAAGTGTCTTTTTTAAATACGACTGTATTGATATGGTTCTGCGCATCTACAGGGACTGAGCCGAGAGTGTCATGGTATTTAAAGCCAGAATGGAAACTGCAAGCCGCCAGGAGTTGGGGGCGTTGTTGAGCAATAATTTTGAATTAGTTAAGGATATCCTTGGTTACTCGCCCTACGTCGGGAAATGCTGCGGTCCGGTATGGTTGGCTAACCAAACTGCAATACGGCAGACCATTAATGAATTAAACGTAAAGGATATTCTATCGACCCTGGACGAGATGGGAAAAGGTCACGCAACCAGGGCATTTTGGTGCTTGCTTGAACCGGATATTCAACACCTGCTGGCCCCGAAATTGGATAACTCTCTACTGAAGAATATCTTTAGCGGTCTTCGTTACGGCGAACTGGTCGAGTTGTTGCGTGGGTTTAAACCCGTTGAAATTCCTTCGCTGGTGGCATTGTTGCCAAAGGCGTTAAAGTCACTGATGAAGGAATTTAATGGCAATCTCGAACGTTTGGCTGAATATTTAAAGGCTGAAGGACTAACGGATAAAATAGCGCCTGCAATAGCCGCCGAGACTATTTTACGTTCCAGTATTACCTGGGGAATTATTTTGAATACATTACCGGTAGTGTGCGTCATTAGTTTATAACCAGAATGGGGACTCACAGGGGCGCCGACCTCAGCCGGCCATCGAACCAAAAAGTGCACCGACACCTGATGAAACACCCATCGCCAGGGCGCTCCAGAAAGTAATGCGAATAATACCGCGACCTATCGGTGCCCCACCGGCCTTGGCGGCAATCCCCCCCAGAATAGCCAGAGAAATCAATGCAGAAAGGGCAATGGCGGGGATCGCCCACTGGGCCGGGGCAATCGCAGCCACCAATAAAGGCAATATGGCCCCCGTCGAGAAACTGGCGGCAGAAGTCAGAGCAGCCTGCAAAGGGCGAGCGGTGGTGATTTCTGAAATGCCCAATTCCTCGCGCGCATGTGCTGCCAAAGCATCATGGCTCATCAGTTTTTCTGCCACCTGTTTCGCCAGCGCGACGTCCAGGCCCCGATGGACATAAATTGCGGTTAGCTCGCGAAATTCACCCTGAAAGTCGGCATCCAGCTCGGCCTGTTCTTCCGCCAGGGCGGCTTTCTCGGTATCTGACTGAGAAGACACCGAAACATATTCACCGGTTGCCATCGACATTGCACCGGCAACCAAACCGGCAATGCCGGTCAACAGAATACTTTGGTGAGTGACATTGGCGGATGCTACCCCCAACAGCAGGCTGGCAGTAGAGACGATGCCATCGTTAGCGCCAAGGACCGCGGCTCTGAGCCAGCCTATCTTTTCAATACTGTGTCGTTCTCTGTGCATCTCGGTGCTCCCATGTTTCATCCTGTCGATACAACCGGTCTGCTTTGCGGAACTCAGGCTGGTTTATCAGCGTGCAAAGTTCGGAAACCTTAGTTTAGCCTGCATCTGGCCCATGCCCGTAAAGTCGGTGCTTTGCCAAGAGATTTCACTGACTTTTATCTATTGATTGAGTCGCCATTTACTCGCTCTCGGCAATGATGACGCGGCGTCTCCACATTGTGTGGAGCAATCCGGTGGAATGTGGCTATGTCACTGCAACAAATATCAAATGCCCCCCTGGCGAGCAACAGATTAAAAGGTATTGGCTATAAACAATACGTGTATTTGATCGTGATGTTTGCGGCCGTGATTCGGGGCATTTCTCTAACCAACAAATATTTTTGGTGTGACGAAGCGTCCAGCGTGTTGACCAGCCGCTATGACCTGTCGGCGTTGCTCTACCATGCATCCTTTGACGTACATCCTCCGCTTTATTATCTGCTGCTGCATGGGTGGATGCTGTTGTTTGGCGACAGCATTCTGGCGGTGCGCTCCCTCAGTATGCTGTTTGGCGTCGTTACGGTGGCGTTGGTAATCAAACTAACCCGTTGGCTGGCCAATGAACGGGCAGCGTTGCTGGCCGGTGGCCTGATGGCAATTATGCCGATGGCGGTGCGTTACAGTCAGGAAGCGCGCATGTATGCGCTGATGGGGATGTTGATCATCGCTGCGACCATGGCACTGGTGATGTGGTTGAAGGCGCCTGCCAACCGTCGTTATCTGGCGGCCTATGCGGTGTTGATGACACTGAGTTTGTATACTCACTACTTCACCATTTTTGCTCTGGTGACCCACTGGGTGGTGCTGTTGGTACTGTCCTGTCGGCGCGATGAGCCGGTTTGTTATTTAAAACAATCGACGTGGTGGCTGGCCAATCTGGCCATCGGGCTGGCTTATATCCCCTGGTTGCTGGTGTTGTTGAATTTGCTGGCTCATATTGCGGAGCTAAGAGTCGGCGGGGACGTCGGCTGGATCCCACAAGTGGCATGGAGCGATCTGCCCGCCATGTTCTGGCGTTTTTTAACCGGGGATGACGGCCGCAATTATTTCTGGGGTATTTTCCTGTTGCTGCCGGCCTTCTTCGTTGGGTTATCTGCTTTGCTGCTGGTTTCGCGTGGTGTTGAGAACAAATTCAAGCTATTGCTGCTCAGTGGCGTATTTGTTCCGGTCTTGCTGCTGTTTGCGATTTCCTGGCGGATGCCGCTATTTGTTGATCGCTATTTATTTTTTGCTGCGTTAGGTATCCCAATCATTTTGGCGATCCTGATTACAGAAAGTAAAAGCAAGCTGCGTGGAGTTTCGTTGCTGGTGTTTTTTAGCCTGCTGTTTGGCAGTGGGCTACGTGATGATTATTTATCGGATAAAGATCAGTTTAAGGGGATGGTGCACTATATCAACAGTGGTTATCAGCCTGGCGATGCGGTTGTCGTCAGCAACATGTTCAATTATTTGAGTTATGTCTATTACAACAAAAAAGACTATCGCGCTTTGTTGTACACCCCGAGAAAACCCAATGGTATTTCCGGTAAACCCAATGCCTATGGATTTGGGACTTTCTTTCACGATCGGGCGACTCAAACCTACGTCGATAATCTCAAAGCTCTGGCCGCGAACCATCGGCGGGTATGGTTGGTCAGCGGGGGCGATTTCAATCAGGATTTTGGTCGCTCACCGTCGGGGTGGGTTAATACCCGTACCTTTAAAAGTGGTGGGTTCGAATCGCGCCTGTTTGTGGTTCACCCCGCCAGATAAGCGGATGCCGCCAGTGCACGTATCCGCTCCATCAGCCACAGTAACGCAGGATCCTGACTGCGTTTGTGATGCCACAGCATGGCCACTTCGAAAGGCGGGAGATCCAGCGGTAGCTCGCTGCGCTTCAGGCCGTAATCCTGACTCCAGATTTTGCCCAGCCCTGCAGGTACGGTGGCCAGTGCAGGGCTACGCTGCAGGATCAGCGGCAGTGTGGCGAAGTGCGGGCTGGTGTAACGCACCGAACGCTGCAGCCCATGAGTGGTCAGCTGTTCATCGATAGCGCTGGTGTTTGCGCCACGGTAGGAAACCAGCAAATGGACGTTAGTAATGTAATCCGCCAGCGGCAGCGGGGTAGGCAGGTTTAGCTGTCCCGGATGCCACAAAGTGCAGAAGCGCATCTTGGTCAACACTTCTCGCTGCAGCCATTTAGGCCCCGATGGTGCGACGGAAATGGCCAGATCAATACGGTCCTGTTCCAGCGCATCACTGTCCTGGAATGGATCGGTGGCCACCACGTTTAGAGTGATACCGGGTGCCTGCTGTTTCAGGTCAGCCATTAGCGCGGGCATCAGCCACATTTCGACCCAATCGACCATGCCTATCCGGAAGCTGTGTTGCGCCGTGGCGGCAACGAAATTGGGGGGCTGGAATAGCACCTGCTGCATCTCTTCGAGCAAGGGGGTCAATGCCAGCACCAGCGCTTGCGCCCTTGGAGTGGGTTCCATACCCTGAGCAGTACGGATAAACAGTGGGTCATTGAACATGTCACGCAGGCGTGCCAATGCACCGCTGACGGCCGGTTGCCCCAGATACAGCTTTTCTGCCGCCCGCGACACGCTGCGTTCGCGAAACAGTACCATCAGCACCGTCAGTAGGTTCAGGTCGATACGACTAAAATCATTTTCTCTGATGTTCATAATCATTCCAATCAATTTGAATGATGTTAACTGCCGCTACCATAATCTCCGTCAGCGTTAAAGGCGACGCATTTTTCTAACTGAAGGGGATGTTATGAAGCTGCTTTCTGCGCTGGCAATTGCCGGCTTACTGTTGACGGGTGCTGCCACGGCGGATGTGCAGGTCCAGGCACCGGGTTATTACCGCATGCCATTGGGTAAATTTGTCATTACCGCCGTGTCCGACGGCACGGTGACCATTCCGCTCGATAAATTGTTGACCCATATCTCGCCGCAGGAGCTGAAACAAAGGATGGCCCAGGAGGCGATGACGCCGCAGGCGGAAACTTCAATCAACACCTTTGTGATTGATACCGGCAAGCAGCGAGTGTTGGTTGATACGGGGGCCGGACCGCTATTCGGCAAAGCCGGTGGGCACCTGTTGGAAAACCTGCGTGCGGCAGGGTACCCAGCGGAAACCCTGGACGCGGTACTGTTAACCCACATACATGGCGATCACTCTGGCGGAGTGTCGTTAAACGGCAAACCGGCATTTCCTAATGCACTGATTTATGTCGATAAAAAAGATGTGGATTTTTGGCTGAACACGGCCAATCTCAACAAGGTGGAGGCGAGCCAGAGGCATACCTTCAAGGAGTCGGCAGATTCGCTTAACCCGGTGATCGCCGCTGGTAAGCTGAAAACTTTCACTGCGCCATTAAAAGTAGTGGACGGTATCCAGGCGCTACCGGCACCGGGCCACACGCCGGGTAGCGTGGTCTATCGGGTCGAAAGCGAAGGGCAAACGCTGGTATTGTGGGGCGATATCATTCACGCCAAGGCGGTGCAAATGCCGGACCCTGAGGTGGCGATCCATTTTGATGTGAACCAGCAGCAGGCAGTGCAAACCCGAGAGCGTATTCTGGCACAGGTGGCGCGTGAGGGCGATTGGGTGGCCGCAGCCCATATCTCATTCCCCGGGCTGGGGCACGTGAAGGCCGAGGGCAACGGCTACCGCTGGGTTGCCGCCAACTATACCACTCAGCTTTCGCACTAAAGGCGATGAAGCGTTGAAGGCACTATTTTTCGTCAGGAAGGAAATAGTGGCCGCATTTGGGGCAAATCAGGGTGATGTTTTTACGCACTTTGCGGCTATTTTGCTCAAACACGTGAGCGCATTCTGGACACGTCACTTTTACCGTTGTGCTGCTGAACATCTTAAGGGCATCAAAGATAGACATATCTTTCACCGGGTAGATGTAGGGAACCTCACTCTACCATTCGGCACCGGCAATAGCCCTTTATTGATTGTTTATTAATCATTTTTGTGAGCGTGACGCGGGGATTGTGGTGGTCTGGAGTAAGGAAGTACAGAGTAAAAATGTCACATTTCCATCCGGCGTTACATCTGCCGGAGCAAACTTACTCAGGGATGACAGTTCTATACATTGGGATTGGTAGTGTAGTCCTACCCGATGATGTTGTGTGTTATCCATTCCCTGTAGTGTATTACCCCATCCCTGTTAAGTTTATCCCGCCTTGAGCGGGATTTTTTTTGTGCGAGCGTCCGGTTTTTTTGAATAACTCTGTCAGATAAATTTGGTATTCACCCCAGGGTCAGTTGATTAGATTGGATAGGACTATCCTCGGGTGCCGTCGGCACTCTACTGCAACGATCTGGGAGTTCCTAATGGCGAAGACAGTGGTTATTTTTCATTCCGGCTACGGCCACACCGAGCGTTTGGCAAAGGTTGTTGCCGAGGGCGCGCAAGCGGAACTGATCGCTATCGATCAGGAAGGCAATATCAGCGATGAAGCCTGGCAAAAACTCGATGAGGCGGATGCCATTATCTTTGGTTCGCCGACCTATATGGGTGGCCCGTCCTGGCAGTTTAAAAAGTTTGCCGATGCCAGTTCAAAAGCCTGGTTCGGCCGTAAGTGGCAGGACAAGGTTTTTGGTGGGTTCACCAACAGCGCCAGCCTGAACGGTGATAAGCAGGTTACGCTGATCGCTCTGCAAACTCTGGCCTCGCAGCATGGCGGCCTGTGGGTCAGCCTGGGGCTGATGCCCGCGAATACCAAGTCGGCGCAGCGTACCGATATCAACAACCTGGGAGGCTCGGTAGGGCTGCTGGTGCAAACGCCTGCCGACGCCGGTGTGGATGAAATGTTGTCTGGCGATTTGGAAACGGCCAGCCTTTACGGGCAGCGCGTGGCGGGTTTTGCCGCCAAACTGGCTTAATAGTCGTTCCCCTTGCGCTCATTTTTTCTACACAATTGCAGCGTAAAGTGGTGAATGTTATTAGCCTGCTTGGGCTAACACTGCATTTCGTACAAACATTCCCGGTTCCTAGACCGGGTTTTTTGTTGCTAAGGTGGGCTTAAGCTTCCGGCGATACAATGAGCAGCAACACGGTCATGCAATGGCTGTGTCGTAACTGTCAATTAGCTGCTCTTCAAGCGAGCCCGCACTGTGCGGGCTTTTTTTATATTCCCGAATTTAATTGTTGTCAGGACTCACTGGCTGAAAAATAATAATCAACAGAATGGTTCGTGCAGCAAGTAAAATACCCTTTTTATTTTTATGGTTTTTGCGTTGTGCTGATTGGCGATGCTTTACGCTATGCTGTTAGATATCGTTGAACATTATTTTTGTCATGTACTCTGCCGTTGACGGCTTGAGTTAAGAACATTCCGTTAAATAAAAGTGAATGTATCTTTGTGATTGATCTGCCTGTATTTTTTAAGTCTGCCTCTGGTTTTTATGTCATTTGCATTATGCCGGGCGAGGGAATATGCATAGAATTGCTCTGGATATTATAAATATATGGGTAAGGCGATGAACGCCAGAATAAGCGACAAACATGGCTTGCCTGCGGCTATCCAGCTGATAACGCTTTTTCTGCTGGCCTTTTTGCTTTCCCTGCTGGGTATTTTTACCCGTCCAATAGGATCGCTTTCGCTGTTTTGGCCGGTGAATGCGATTTTGCTCGGCCTGTTATTACGTAAACCTGCTTATGCCAGGCCATCCGGTTGGCTGGCCATCTATATTGGCATGATCGGCGCCGATTTGGCCAACGGCGAGAGCCTGTCGCTGGCGATGTGGCTGAACGCCTGCAATATGTCGCTGATTGCCACCGGTTACGGCGTGATGTCGCTGCTGCCAAAGTCGCAGCGCCGGATGGGCAAGCCCCAGACAATCCTTTATATGTTTACCGCCAGCCTGAGTAGCGCGGCGGTGGCGTCGACCTTATCGATACTGCGTAATGACAGCCTGTACAACAACACGGCCGTTATCGCCTGGTTAGCCTGGTTCAGCGAGCAGTTCTCGACCAACCTGCTGTTGTTGCCGGTGCTGCTGGCGGCACCGCGTCTCAAACAACTGTTGCGAATGCAAATCAACTGGCAGCTGCGCGCCGGTATGCCGCTGCTGGCGCTGTTGTTTTCATTGGTGTTCAGTGTGTATATCGGCGGTCCGGGGGCGATTGCATTCCCCATTCCTGCGCTGCTGTGGTGTGCGGTGCGCTACCAACTGTTCACGGTGACCTTGCTGACGTTGCTGACGGGGATGACCGAGATCAGCAGTATTTCCGCCAACCTGATGTTGTATGAAACGCCGAACAACCACGTTGCCTTCCTCGACACGCTGATGTCAGCCCGTTTGGGGATCGCCATGCTGGTGATGGGGCCGCTGATCCTTGCCAGCTCAATTGCCGTTAACCGCAAGCTGATGCGGCGACTGGAGCACAGCGCCAATCACGATTTTCTGACTGGCGTACTGGCGCGCAACGCACTGACTCGCAAGGCTGGCGAACTGCTGGAGCACAAACATAAATCGAAGGAGGCGGTGTCGCTGCTGCTGATCGATATTGACCATTTTAAACAGATTAATGATACCCATGGGCATCTGGCGGGCGATCAGATACTGGCTTCATTCGCTCATATTGTGCGGCGCGAGTTGCGGCACGATCAGCTGTTTGGCCGTTTGGGTGGGGAAGAGTTTGCCATTATGCTGCCGCGAGCGCTGGCGGCGCAGGGAGTGGCACTGGCAGAACATTTGCGGCAATTGGTACAAAAGGCCGATTTGCACCCCACTGGCAAGGTGCCGTTGAATATCACCATCAGCGTTGGCGTCGCCAGTCTGGGGATGAACGAAGTTAAATCCTTGGAACAGCTAATGAATATGGCAGATATCGCGCTTTATCGCGCCAAGTCGCAGGGACGTAACCGGGTAGAGTCGTTTAACGCGGTGAGTGGCAACAGCGTTGGCCACATCATGTTTAAATAAGAGCTTCAGTTCTGCTTGGGTTCAAACTCGGTACCGCAATTTGGGCAGATAAGCATGACATTTTGCCGCAGCGTCGAGCATTTTTGAGTGGTGACGTAGGCGCATTTCGGGCAGGCGATTTTGGTAGAGCGGTTGATAAAGCCTTTAACACTGCTGGTATCAGACATAATAAAATGGCCTGTGTCAGGTGAAAGCCCACGCTAACACAGGTGGTATCAAATTGCTTAGAATGTTTTTTATACGCCTGAAAAGGGATTACAGGCTTTTCAGCACTTTCAGGGTTTCATCCATGTCGATCTCATGTTCAGAGAAGGTATGGGTGTCGTTCTGGAAGGTGGTGATGGTCAGCATACGCAGCGTCTGCATGGTTTGCGGCGCTTCTTCGGACTGCGGGCGAATGCGGTTCATCAACAGGCCGACCGACAGCACGGTATTTTCTTTATCCACATCCGCTTTCACCGGCACTTCTTTGGTGAAGGTGTTGAAGGATTTGATGCTGGTGATCTTGATTCTTTCGTTGGCGATGATGATGTACTTGCTCGACGCCAGCACCTTGACCGCAAACGCCGATGGGCCTTTGGTGTTGTTGGTCGGTTCGAAAGTCACCGCCGCGTTTTTCTTAATCAGCTCCGGGTTCTGCACTTTAATCACGTGAAAATAACGATTTTCCCCGTTCTCATCGGTAATAAAGCCGAAGCCTTTGTCTTCAAAAAAAGTCGTTATCTTGCCGTTCATCATCATTCTCATAAAGTCGCTCAATACAGTGCATATGATAGCGCGGAATGCCTTGCAGTGACAGATTGCGTGCCGGGCATTTGATAATGCGATTACGGCATTTAGCGGGGTTGTCGCCACATGCTATTTTCTTTCTGACTTTACTCATTTCTGAAAGGGAAAATCGATGGGCATTAAACGGCTAAACCATGCGGTGCTGTATGTCAGCGATGTACAGCAGAGCGCGGATTTTTATCATCAGGTGCTGGGGTTTAAGCTCAAGCCCTCAGGCAGCCCGGATAAAGCGGTGTTTACCCAGGCGGCCGATTCGGATAACGATCACGATCTGGCGCTGTTCAGCAAGAATCTGGGGCAGCAGCGGGCCGGGGTATTTCGCGCCAACGGTGAGCCGCCGGCGGAAAACGAGCCGCCGGCCGGGTTGTACCACTTGGCCTGGGAGGTCGACAGCCTGGACGAACTTGAGCGCATTCGCGACCAGTTGGCGCAGCGCGGCATTCTTGGGTTGGAGGAAGATCATGGCGTGCACAAAAGCATCTATGGGCACGATCCGGATGGGTTACTGTTTGAAGTGACCTGGTTTATTCCTCCGGCGCTACTGACCGAGCAGGATCGCAATCAGCGTGGCATCAAACCGCTGGATTTTACCGCTGAAAAACGCCGTTTCGCGTTGCTCTAACAGAGCGGGGCGCCGCTGACGCCCCGTTGGTCACAGCACTTTATTGAGGAAGTTGATGGTGCGAGGGTGTTGCGGATGGTTCAGCACCCGACGGGCATCGCCCTGTTCAACGATTTGCCCATCGACCATAAAGACAATCTGATCCGCCGCCTCGCGCGCAAAGCCAATTTCATGGGTGACCACCACCAGCGTTACGCCAAGATCTGCCAGCCCCTTGATGACGTCCAATACTTCACCGACCAGCTCTGGATCGAGCGCCGAGGTCGGTTCATCAAACAAAATCACCTTCGGGTTCAGCGCCAAAGCGCGGGCAATGGCGATGCGCTGCTGTTGCCCACCGGACAGATGGCGCGGGAAGGCGTCTGCCTTGTGGCGCAGGCCGACGGTGTCCAGCAGCTGATAAGCCACCTCTTTGGCCTCGGCCCGCGAGTAAATTTTATGCACTATCGGGGCTTCAATGATGTTCTCCAGTACCGTCAGATGGGGGAACAGGTTGAAGTTCTGAAACACATAGCCGACGTTGATACGCTGCTTGAGAATGGCGTTCTCTTTTAGCTCATACAGCTTGTCACCTTTGCGCCGGTAACCGACATAGTCGCCGTCGATCCGGATAAAGCCTTCATCAACACGCTCCAGGTGGTTGATGGCCCGCAGCAGGGTGGACTTGCCGGAGCCGGAAGGCCCGAGGATCACCGTGACGGTGCCCGGCTGCAGCGTCAGGCTGACGTCGTCCAGCGCCTTGTGTTTTCCGAAAAATTTGCTCACGTTGCTGATTTCAATCAGGCCGCGCGCCGGTACTGGCACGATGCTGTGTACCGCCGCTTCGCGCAGGGCATAATAATCAATGGCTTCGGACATGGGATCCTCCTAACGTTTTAACCAGCCGGCCAGTTTCTGCCATGGCGTTGGCGGCAGTTCGCGCACTGCGCCCCGGGCGAAATAGCGTTCGATGTAATATTGAATGACCGACAGCGCGGTGGTGATGAACAGGTACCAGACGGTGGCGACCATCAGCAGCGGTATCACCTGCTGGGTGCGGTTGTAGATCACCTGAATGGTATAAAACAGCTCCGGCAGCGCCAGCACGTAGACAATCGAAGTGCCCTTTGCCAGGCTGATAATTTCATTGAAGCCGGTCGGAATGATTGAGCGCAGCGCCTGGGGCAAAATAATGCGGAAAGTGCGGCGATAGCCCGGCAGGCCCAGTGCCGCCGCCGCTTCATGCTGGCCATACTCGACCCCGATAATGCCGCCGCGGATGATTTCTGCGGTATAGGCCGACTGCACCAGCGTCAGCCCCAGTACCGCCACCGAGAACTGGCTGAGGATATCGATGGTCGGATAGCTGGCGAACACCAGCGAGGTAAAGGGGATGCCCAGTGAGATGGAATCGTACAGATAAGAGAAGTTATACAGAACGATCAGCACCAGGATCAGCGGCAGCGAGCGGAACAGCCAGATATAACCCCATGCCAGCGAAGCCAGCAGGTAAGAGCGCGATAACCGCGCCAGGGCCAGCAGCGTCCCGAAGAGGATACTGAACAGCGTGCCGAGCAGCGTCAGCAGCAGGGTTTGCCCCAGTCCTGATAATACCGCCGGGGCAAAGAACCATTCGGCGAATACCCCCCATTCCCAGCGTTCGTTGGTCGCCACAGACTGGAGGATCGCCGCCAGAATAAACACCGTGAACAACGCACCAGCCAGTCGCAGCGGGTACCGTGCGGGAACCACTTTTAAGACTTCTTGTTTGGACATCACAACTCTCCTGAAACAGATAAAAGGGTGAGGAAGGGGGAATGCCCCCTAGGCAATCTTCCTTTCCGGCACGCAACAGAGTGCGTCCGCTGTTATCAGGCTTTTGCGAAATGGCAGCCGGCCATCGTAAGGGGGGCGGCTATAGACTTCAGTATCGACGCTGGTATCGAACTGCGGCTGATAGCCGTTGCTCAAATACAAGCCCACCGCCTCCGGCTGGCGAAAGCCGGTGGTCAGGTAGAGCTGGCGGTAACCCTGTTGCTGCGCCAGCGTTTCCAGTTGCTGCAATACCCGTTGTGCCAGGCCCTGACGGCGCAGATCGGTTCGTGTCCAGATGCGTTTCAGCTCGGCAGTTTGCGGATCGTAGCGTTTGAAGGCCCCCATGGCGATCGGCTCCCCGGCGCGCAACAGCACGATAAAGGCGCCTTGCGGCGGGGCGTACAAATCCAGCGCTTCCTGTTCCTGGTCACCAAAATAGTCGCCATAGCGTTGGCGATACTCACCGAATAGCCCGGCGATCACCGGCTGGACCAGCGGATCGCTTGGCAGCGTTTGGATAAAAACGTCATTTGCCATCTGTATGCTCCTAATCGCCCAGGTCATTTCGTTGGGTGGGCAGGACGCTAAAGGTTGTTCGCATAGCGGATATCCCTGAGAAATTATTATTGTTATTGCGTGAACTGATTGGCAGGCAGCTTAAGACCCAGGTGGTCGCGCAGCGTGTCACCGCTGTAATCGCTGCGGAACAGGCCGCGCTGCTGCAGGATCGGCACCACGCGATCGACAAAGTGGCCGAATGAATTTGGCGTGCCACCGCTGATGATGAAACCGTCGGCTGCCTGGGTGTCGAACCAGTTTTGCAGGCCGTCCGCCACCGCTTCCGGCGTGCCGCCAAATACCGGGCGAGGCGAGGCGGCTTCCAGCGCGACTTCCCGTAGCGTCAGATTGCGTTCGCGGGCATTGCGCTTGATGGCGTCGGTGGTGCTGCGGAAGCTGTTTTGCCCCAGTTCACCGACGTCCGGAAAGGGTTCATCGAGCGGATGACGGGCGAAATCATAGTGCTCGAAATAGCGGCCAAGGTAGTTAAGGGCATTTTCGATACTGACCAGGCGGGCGGTTTCCCAATACTGGCGCTCCACGTCTTCATTGTCGTCACCGACAATCACGCTGACGCCCTGAAAGATCCGCAGGTCATCCGGTTCACGACCTTGTTCCACCAACTGCTTTTTAACGTCCTGATAAAACGCCTGTGCCTGTTGTTGGCTCTCATGGTGGGTGAAAATGGCGTCGGCGTGTTTGGCTGCCAATTGCTTGCCGTCTTCCGAAGCGCCGGCCTGGAACAGAATCGGCCGTCCTTGTGGCGTGCGGCCGATATTCAATGGCCCCTGTACCGAGAAGAACTCGCCCTGGTGATTCAGGGTATGCAGTTTACCGGCGCTGAAGAATTCACCGCTGCTCTTGTTGCGCACAAAAGCGTCGCTTTCCCACGAGTCCCATAATCCTTTGGTGACGTCGAGGTATTCGCTGGCAATGCGGTAGCGCAGGCTGTGTTCAGGATGCTCGGCGCGCGAGAAGTTCTTTGCCGACCCTTCCAGCGGTGAGGTCACCACGTTCCAGCCGGCCCGGCCTTTGCTGAGGTGATCCAGGCTGGCGAACTGGCGCGCAACGGTAAAGGGATCGCTGTACGAGGTGGATAAGGTGCCCACCAGCCCGATTTTATCGGTGGCGGCGGACAGTGCGGCAAGCAGGGTTAAGGGTTCAAAACGATTGAGAAAATGTGGGATAGATTTCTCATTGATATATAAGCCGTCGGCTACAAATACGAAATCCAATTTACCCTGTTCGGCTTTTTTTGCCGTGGCAATATTAAAATCGAGATTAATACTGGCATCGGCAGTGGCGTCCGGATGTCGCCAGGCAGACATATTTCCCGATGCACCATGCAAAATGGCGCCAAGGCGCAATTGTCGTTGTTCTTTCGCACTGTTGCTCATTGCTTTCACCCTGTTAAGTGCCGGTGTGGCGCTATCTTTAGAGCTCCACTATTGACGAGCACCATCAGGATGTAAAACAACAAAACCGCATATTCTAATGTTGAAATTGGCAAATCTAACCGAGGGGAAAATAATAACTCGCAGCGCAGAATACACTGCGCCGCGAAATAATAACCGGCCGAGTTCTATGCCTCGCTGGTGGCTTTTTCCGGGGTGGTGACTAATTGCTGCAGCGTGCGCTCAGCCAACAGTTCGAAATATTGCGAGGCCGGGAAAATCGCCTGTTCATCCGGGTTGAAGCGCGGGTGGTGCAGACCAAATTCACTGGCCGAACCAATACTGACAAACACGCCCGGCACGTGGTGCAGATAAAGCGCAAAGTCTTCCCCGCCCATCTGCAGTTCAGCCTCTTCCACCCGGTAGCCGGCTTCGGCGGCGACGGTTTTACTGAAGGCTGCCCAGCGTGCATCATTGACCACCGCCGGTGGGCCGGCCTGCCAGCGTAGTTCCGCTTGTGCGCCAAGGGATGCGGCGACGCCGTTAATCACCTGGCGAATTTTATCCGGCACCTGGCGGCGAACCTTATCGCTATGGGTCCGTACAGTCCCTTCAAGCTCTACGGTCTGTGGCAGAACATTCCAGGTGTTACCACCCTCAATACGCGTGACGCTCACTACCAACGACTCTAGCGAACTGAAGCTGCGGCTGGGCAGGGTTTGCAGCGCGTTGACAATCTGGCTGGCCGTGACGATGGTGTCCACCCCTTGCTCCGGTTTGGCGGCGTGCGCCCCCTTGCCGGTGATCAGGATCTGGAAGCGATCGACGTTGGCGTAAAACGCTCCGGCGCGGGTGGCAAAGGTACCGGTCGGCAGCTCCGGCGCGTTGTGCAGACCGAATACCGCCGCCACGTTATCCAGCGCCCCGGCGTCGATCAGGTGCTGGGCACCGTTGAAGGTTTCCTCCGCCGGCTGGAAGAAAATGCGTACCGTGCCGGGCAGGGTGGCTTCGCGCGCTTTCAATAAATGCGCCGCGCCCAGCATCACCGAGGTGTGAAAATCATGTCCGCAGGCGTGCATCACGCCGCTGTTTTGCGAACTGAACGGCACACCGGAAATTTCTTCAATCGGCAGGGCGTCAATATCCCCACGCAGCGCAATGATTGGCCCCTTGCCACTGCCGATTTCAGCCACCACGCCGGTCTTCAGCTCCAGCGGAAGAATACGGATACCGGCCTCTTCCAGCCAGCGGGTCAGGCGGGCGGTAGTGGCAAATTCGTGGTTGGACAGCTCAGGGTTCTGATGCAGTTCACGGCGGTAGGCGATGATTTTTTCGGCCAGTTGGCTGGTCATAGTCTTGGCTCACAGTGGTTAGTAAGCTCTAACCCTAGTGCAGGGCGGCCGGAAGCAAAAAGACTATCTGGTTATATTACATAGCGATTGTGTCTGCATCACGCCGGCAAGGCAGGATGACGGCGGGTGAAACAGGCGTTCGACCGTTGTTCGACGTGGTTTGAAGAGGATTGGACTACCTGCAGAGACAATGGCAAGGGGGGTAAGCGATTTACACCGAAGGACACGGACTTTTTCACTCTTTATCGATTTTATGTGATCCAGGTTGTGGACAAAATCCCGTCTAATTGCTGTACTGTATTGGACACATGTTTAGTGTCTTTCATTCACGTTAAAGGTAAGTTTGATGTCTAAGATTAAAGGTAGCGTTAAGTGGTTTAATGAATCCAAAGGCTTCGGCTTCATTACTCCGGAAGATGGTAGCAAGGACGTTTTCGTTCACTTCTCTGCCATCGCTAGCAATGGTTTCAAAACTCTTGCTGAAGGCCAGCGTGTAGAATTTGAAATCACGAACGGTGCCAAAGGCCCATCTGCTGCTAACGTTATCGCTATCTAATGCTACAGCCGAAATTCTTAAAACCCGCTCACTGAGCGGGTTTTTTATTGCCTTTTTTCCGTCGCTTTATGCCTGCGCTTTGCGTACCAGCAGTTTAAACAGCGTGATGGCGACGGCGTAACAGCCAACAATGGTCAGTGCCATTGAGACGCTGGAAGTGCCGCCCAGCCCCGTCAAGGGCACGCTGCAGGCACCTAGTGCGAACATGCTCACGCCAATCAGCGCAGAGGCGCTACCCGCTTTATCGCCCTGGCTTTGCATCGCCAATGAAGACGCAGTAGGGCCGACAATACCGATCACCGCCACCGAGAAGAACAGCGGCACCATCAGCAGTGCCAACGGCGCGTGCAGGCTGGCTGCCAACAGCAACAGCAGCGAAGAAATCGCCGCCAGTGTTAGCCCTCCTTTCAATACCTTCCTTTCACCAAAATGTATGCTCAGGCGGCTGGCGATCTGCGCGGAAATAATCAGTCCGACGCCGTTGATGGCAAAGCACAGGCTGAACATCTGCGGGCTGAGGCCATAAATCTGCTGCAGCACGAAAGGAGAGGCGCCGATATAGGCGAACATGCCGGCCATTACAAAACCTTGCGTCAGGCACAGGCCCATAAACTGACGCTGGGTCAGCAATCCGCCCAGTGACCGCAACATGGCAAAAATACCGCCCTGGCTGCGGCGTTCGGCAGGCAATGACTCATCCAACTTCAGGCTGGCAAGCGTGAATAACAGCACGGCAATGGCCGCCAGCACGCCGAAAATCCCGCGCCAGTCCATAAACTGCAGCATGGCACCGCCCAATACCGGCGCAACGATAGGTGCCAGGCCATTGACCAACATCAGCAGGGCGAAGAACCGCGTCAGTTCATGCCCGGAATAAAGGTCACGTGCGATAGCGCGAGAAATGACTGCACCACCGGCGCCGGCCAGCCCTTGCAACAGACGGGCAATCAGCAACTGATCGATATTGGGGGCCAGTGCACACCACAGTGAGGCGACCAGCAGCAGCGTCAGCGACACCAGCAGCGGGCGCATACGGCCGAGCTTGTCGCTGTAGGGGCCAAAAATCAGCTGGCCGACACCCAAACCGAGCAGGCCGGCGGTCAGGCTGAGCTGCGCGGTAGCGGTAGAGGTATTCAGATCGCCGGCCATCTCCGGCAGGGCGGGCAGGTAGAGGTCGATGCACAGCGGGCCCAGTGAGGCGAGCAGGCCAAGCACGAGTGCGTACACCAGACGTTGTCTGGCAAGTTGTCTGGTCATAAGGATTAAGGTTTCCTGAACAGGTGAGAGATAGCTTGTTGGTATAGGCCGTTCAGCAGGCTGATATCGGCTTTTTGTGTGGTCAGTATGCGGTAACCGGTGCCTTCGCTTAATACGGCGACAAACTCCACTCGGGCGGCGATCTCCTGCTCGCTGAAGTGCGGGTAAATTCGCTGCAGGTTTTGGCAAACATGGTGGAACAACCGCGTTTCGGCATCGCTGAGCATTTTGGCCACTATCGGGTTACGGGTAGCCTCGGCGGTGACCTCCAGCATCAGCATATGGTCGGTTTCGCTCTCACCCGGCTGTTGAAACAGGGTGCGCGCCGCCAGGGTACCGGCGATCAGGTTGATATGATCGCCAAGATCTTCCAGCCGCCGCATTTTACTGGCGATGATACGGTTAACGATCTCTTCGATGATCGCATCTTTATTGTCGAAGTAGCGGTAGATCTGGCCGACGCTAAGCTGGGAACCCTGCGCGATTTCCGCCATGCTGGCGGCGTGAAAACCGTGCTGACGAAAACAGAGTTTTGCGGCGTCGACAATCTGATCGCGGCGGGCCTGTGCTTTGGCCTGCCTGCTGTCGCTGGTGGATATCATGTCCCGATCCTTTGCCAAGTGAAATGCGGTTCGCCTTCTGGGTGCGAACGTTCATTCTCAATTGTAATGCAACAATGGCAATAGGCAAGAGCGTAACTGTAAAGGAGGGGTTTGCAGGAGTTAACTTCAGGCGAACAGATAAACCTTGATGAAGGCACCCACAATCAGCAGGCACAGCAGGGTGGCGGTCACTTCAGCGGGCGTTTTTGGCAGGCTAAACATCTGAGTTCTCATCCAGTGGGGATACTGGATGAGATTATGCTCAGCGCAGATTAAGGAAACATTAAGACGCCGAAATTAAATTATTGCCCGTTAATCCACACCACCAGCATAAATGCCAGCAGGGTCATCGCCAGTGAGCCAGCCAGATTGAGCAACATATTGGTCAACGCCCAGGCGAAACGGCCATCCTGCAGCAAATACACCACTTCCAGAGAGAAAGTGGAAAAGGTGGTCAAGCCACCGCAAAAACCGGTGGTGATCAGCAACTTCCAGGTGGGATCCAGGTGCGTCAGACGGGTGAAGATGGCGATAGCCAAACCGATAATAAAGCCACCCAGCAGATTGACTGCCAGCGTCCCCAGCGGGATGTGCGCGTTAAGTGGATTCATCTTCATGCTTATGGCCCAGCGCAGAACGCTACCCATACCGCCGCCAATAAAAACTGCCAGTAAAGAACTCAACATGGTCGAAACTGCCTTTCATTAAATGGGGGACAAGCTCAGAAAGGTTCAGGCGCAATGCTACGCACCTCTCCGAGAGGTTACGTAGACATCATCAGCCCGTGAAGGCGGTTAAGGAGGAATGTCATCTCCGTCGTTCGGCGCCGCTGTTTGCCGCGCTGGCGGGATCTTACACCCGATGATGCCTGGTTTGTAGTATCAAAAGTGACGGGAAAGAGAAAATTGTTCCTCTGGTGTCAGTGGTCGTGTACGGCCAGCTCCAGGCGGTTGCGCCCCTTGTTCTTCGCCCGGTACAGCGCGTTGTCGGCGGCTTTTAACCAGTCCAGATAGCCTTTCATATCGCCGTGATAATCCGCAATGCCGGCACTGATGTTCAGTTTTAACTGCGGTGCTTCGCGGAACACAATCTCGTTCAGCCGTTCCTGAATACGCAACAGGGCTATGCTGGCCTGTTCGGCGCTGGTGTTGGGCAACACGGCACCAAACTCGTCGCCACCGTAACGTCCGACAATATCCACGGCGCGCAGACCGATTAGCAACTCTTCCGCCAGTACCGCCAGTGCCTCATCCCCCAGCGCATGGCCGAAGCTGTCGTTGATGGTCTTGAAGCGATCGATATCCATCAGGATCAGGGTCGCGCTGTGCTGATAGCGGCGGCAGCTGTCAAATTGGTGATGCAGCAAATGTTCCCAATGGCGGCGGTTGTACAGCCCGGTCAGGCCGTCACGCATGCTGATGCGCAGCAACTCCTGTTTTTTCTCCGCCAGCCGTTTGGCGGTGCGGTAGGTTACTAACCCCAATAGGATAGGGTAGAGATAGATCATGGGCAGGCACAGATAAGTCTGCAGCGGCGTGCTTTGCGGCTGAAAAGGGAAGCCCAGCAGAGCACTTATCGCCAGTGCGCTGAGCACTTGCACCGCCAATCCTTTAAAGAACAGAGATTTACCGGCAGAGGCAATATTGTTCATGCTCATCATCGACAGGATGACTACTGACGGCAACGCATTGAAGGCCATTACCGCCACCCACAGCCCACCGAAAAACGAATCGATCAGCAGGTTGCGGATTTCAACCTTGAAGGGCATAACGGAGCGGCGTGCCCATTGGTAAGCCAGGTGTGGCCAGATAAAACCGTGGAAAATCAGCAGACTCCAAACCCAGGGGGAGGTCTGCTGCGTATAAAGCACCGAGAACACGCAGATAAAACCGACCCCCAGGCCGACGATGCGTGGCAGGTAGGTGCGTCTGGCGAAGCTGAGGCCGGAACGTCGGGTATCAATGACTGATGGCGTATACATCCGGCAACTCCATGATGAGCAAGAGGACAGCGTACCATGCGGCTTATAAACTCAGAATAGTCTGAATCGCGGCAAAGCTATTTAAAGTTGCATATTGGCGCGGGATCTCACTCTGTTACATGTTGCTGTTGTTTTGGCTTACAGAAAGTAGGTAAATATCCTCAGGCAAGTTTTGTTTTCTCGCTGCGGCCGCAGCGCTATATGAATAAGAAGGTGAGTATGGAAGGGATCAGTATTACCAAACTTCTGGTGATTGCGGTGTTGATCATCTTGCTGTTCGGTACCAGCAAACTGCGTACTTTGGGCGCGGATTTGGGTGCTGCGCTGAAGGGCTTCAAAAAGGCGGTGGGTGATGATACTACTCCGCCAGCGGCAAATACGGCAGAAAGTCAGTCAAACCCGCAGAGCGTCGAAAAGAAAGACGTTTAATCCGCTTTCTGCCGGGCAATAAAAAACGGATGCCGCATGGACATCCGTTTTTTGCCGTTTCCGCCGTTGGAAAGGTAACAAATAATTACTTCACTTCCATCCCTTTTGCCTGCAAATCGGCATGGTAGGACGAACGGACAAACGGACCGCAAGCGGCATGGGTAAAGCCCATCGCCATCGCTTCTTCTTTCATTTCATCGAACTCGGCCGGGCTGACGTAACGCTGAACCGGCAGGTGATGACGGCTTGGCTGCAGGTACTGGCCCAGAGTCAGCATGGTCACGCCATGGCGACGCAGATCGCGCATTACTTCAACGATTTCCGCATTGGTTTCCCCCAGACCGACCATCAGGCCAGACTTGGTTGGGATGTGCGGATGCGCTTCTTTAAACCGCTCCAGCAGCTTCAATGACCACTCGTAGTTAGCGCCCGGACGCACCTGACGATAGACGCGCGGTACGTTTTCCAGGTTGTGGTTGAACACATCCGGTGGCGTTTCGGTCAGGATCTCCAATGCGCGATCCATACGACCGCGGAAGTCCGGCACCAGCGTTTCAATCTTGATGGTCGGGTTTTTAGCGCGGATAGCCGCGATGCAGTCGGCAAAGTGCTGGGCACCCCCGTCACGCAAGTCGTCGCGGTCAACCGAAGTGATTACTACGTAACGCAGACCCATATCGGCGATGGTCTGAGCCAGTTTTTCCGGCTCGTTGGCATCGGGTGCCACCGGGCGACCGTGCGCTACGTCGCAGAATGGGCAGCGGCGGGTACAGATGGCACCGAGGATCATAAAGGTGGCGGTACCGTGGTTGAAGCACTCAGACAGGTTCGGACAGGAAGCTTCTTCGCACACCGAATGCAGACCGTTTTTACGCATTGCGGCTTTAATGCCCTGAATGCGCGTAGAGTCGGCAGGAAGTTTGATTTTCATCCACTCGGGTTTACGTAACAGCTCCTGCCGTTCAGTGACCACCGTTTTTACCGGGATCAACGCCATTTTGTCTGCATCACGGTATTTGACGCCGCGTTCCATCTGAATTGGTTTACTCATAATCGTGCAGGTTCCAGTTACGAAGCTCGACCTTCGGGTAGCCGAGTAAATGAACAAATTCCTGTACCAGGACTGGGTGTACGTCTTCTATGCCAACGCCGGGCGCCAGCGCGCTGACCTGCGCCATCTGCATACCGGCGTAACCGCAAGGGTTGATACGCTGGAAGGGGCTGAGATCCATGGCCACATTCAGGGCCAGGCCGTGGAATGAACTGCCTTTACGGATCCGCAAACCCAACGAACAGATTTTTTGCTCCCCCACGTAAACACCAGGCGCATCCGGACGGGCGCGCGATTCAATGTGAAAGTGGGCGAGGGTATTAATAACGGTATCTTCGATAGCCGTGACCAGTTGGCGAACGCCAACCTTGTTGCGTTTCAGATCGATCATCACGTACATCACCTGCTGCCCCGGCCCATGATAGGTGACCTGGCCGCCGCGATCGCTCTGGACAACCGGAATGTCACCCGGCATTAACAGATGCTCTGCTTTACCGGCCTGGCCCTGGGTAAATACGGGCTGATGCTGAACCAGCCACAGCTCATCGGGCGTGGTTTCGGTTCGGCGATCGGTGAAGTTGTGCATGGCTTGGGATACAGGCTCATAGGGCTGCAACCCCAGCTGACGCAAAATGATCTTGTCTGGTTGCAAAAGAGTCATCGTCAGGTTACAGAAGTGGTGTCGCCATTATACCGGGCGCTCTGGCCCGCGACCAGCATTTAGCTGACCAAAAATGCGCAACCCGGGCAGAGGATGCTCTGGCCCGGGCTGAAAAGCAGGGTTTTGTGCTGGAATTACAGCACCATGCGGACAATTTCAATGTTGCCCAGCTCATCATACAAGGTTTCCACCTGGTCGATATGGGTGGCGGTGATGGTGATGGACACGGAGTGGTAATTGCCTTTGCTGCTAGGTTTAACCTGTGGGTTGTAATCCCCGGGAGCATGGCGCTGCACCACTTCAACCACCTGGTCCACCAGCTCGGGTTGTGCCAGGCCCATTACTTTGTAGGTAAATGAGCAAGGGAATTCGAGCAGTTCGTTCAGTTTAGTTTTCATGTGCGCTCCAGAGTGCGGCTATCGGTATAGCGATTCTATAAATTATAACTCCCGCCGGAGCGGGAGTTAATGTTAATCAGTATATGGGGGCAATTTCGCCCATTTCAACTGTTAACCGAACCAGTGGTGGAACATCAGTTTGATGTAATCCACGATACGGCTGAAGAAACCGCCTTCTTTCACTTCGTTCATCACCACCAGTGGGCGCTGATCGATGGTTTTGCCATCGAGCTGGAAGTTGATGCTGCCGACAACCTGGTTTTTCGCCAGTGGCGCATGAATTTCCGGGGTGTTCAGCACGTAGCTGGCTTTGAGATCTTTCATCCGGCCGCGTGGGATGGTCAGGTAAACGTCTTTGTCTACGCCCAACTCAACGCGATCCGCATCGCCGAACCATACGGGTTCAGACGCAAACTCTTTGCCCACTTTCAGTGGTGCAACGGTTTCGAAGAAGCGGAAGCCCCAGGTCAGCAGTTTCTTGCTCTCGGTCTCACGGCCTTTATAAGTCCGACCGCCCAACACCGCAGAGATCAGACGCATCTGGCCTTCGGTTGCAGAAGCGACCAGGTTGTAACCTGCCGCATCGGTATGACCGGTTTTGATGCCGTCCACGTTCAGGCTGGTATCCCACAGCAGACCGTTACGGTTCATCTGGCGGATATTGTTGAAGGTGAACTCTTTTTCTTTGTAAATCGCGTATTCGTCCGGCACGTCGCGGATCAGCGCCTGGCCGATCAACGCCATATCGCGCGCAGAACTGTACTGACCCTGTGCATCCAGGCCGTGTACCGTCTGGAAGTGGGTGTTTTGCAGGCCCAGCTTGCTGACGTAGGTGTTCATCAGGTTAACGAACGCGTCCTGGCTGCCGGCTACGTAGTCGGCCATCGCCACGCAGGCGTCGTTACCGGACTGCAGGTTGATGCCGCGAGTCAGCTTGGAGACCGGTACGCGGTCGCCTGGTTTCAGGAACATCAGCGAAGAACCCTTGAATACCGGGTTGCCGGTAGCCCAGGCGTCTTGCCCCACGGTAACCATGTCTTCCTGGCCGATTTTACCCGCTTTCAGCGCCTGGCCGATGACGTAGCTGGTCATCATTTTGGTCAGACTGGCAGGGTCACGGCGGGCGTCGGCGTTCATTTCCGCCAAAACTTTACCGGAGTTGTAATCAATCAGGACGTAGGCTTCCGCATCGATCTGCGGTACTCCTGGGATCATGGTCTTGATATTAACGTCATCGGCATGCGCAACGAAGGTTGCACTCATCGCGATAACGGTGCCGAGCGCTATGCTCTTGATTAAGCGAAAAGAAGTTACTTGTTTCATGATCGAGACTACAACATCCATGAGGGTAAAATTAAAAACGAGCCACACTATAACAGATGAGATCCCGGCAGGCATTAGCCAATCCTCTGACTAAACGCGCTTTACAGGCTTTAGCTGAAAGAAAATGTTTCAGCTAAAGAAACGCTAATCAGTCGCGTTCGCCTGCCGGACAGTTGTTTTAAGGTGCGGCAGTGACAAAAGATTGTTGCTGCGCTTCGCTGGCCAAACGCTGCTGCAGTTCGACCGCTTGCTGACGACTGCTGAACGGGCCGAGCTGTACGCGATAGACGCTGCCGTTGGCGGCCACTTTGCCCGGAACACCAAACTTTTGGCTCAGGCTTTGTTGCCAGGTCTGCGCACGTTCAGCACTGCTCAGCGCGCCGACCTGCACCACATAGCTACCACCAGCAGAAGCATTGGCGGCAACGGCGGCGGTGGCCGCGACCGGTGCGGCAATGGCGGCGGCACTGACGGTAGGTTCAGGCTCTGAGCCTTCCAGTACGCCGGCCGGTACGGCGCTAGGCGCACCCAGGAAACCGCTGCGACTGTTGCCGGTGGTAGTTACCGGGGCGTTGTCGCCGGTGTTCAGGCTGCTGTTGTCAATCGGACGTACTGCGGCGCCGTTAGGAACCGGGACATCCTGTTGCATTGGGGTTCCCATGCCGCTGGAGCCGAGTTCCGGGCGTGCGGGCAGGGCATAGCTTTGTTTGGCAACGGTAGTACCGATGGTGCCTGGGCCGCTCAGAGTGCCGTCCGGGGCCACGTTGATGAAATCAACCTTGACCTTGGTATTGTTGGACAGGTTCAGGCGGTCGGCGACGGCTTTTGACAAATCGATAATGCGGCCCTGGGTGTAAGGCCCGCGATCGTTAACCCGCACCACCAGTTGGCGGCCATTGGCCAGGTTGGTCACGCGTACGTAGCTTGGGATCGGCAGCGTTGGGTGTGCGGCGGTTAAGCCATTAGGATCGAACTGTTCTCCCAGCGCGGTGGTATTGCCCCGGGCTTCTTCACCGTAGGAGCTGGCCAGACCGGTCTGCGAGAAGTTCTGCGGATCCTTGACGATGCGGTAAGTGTCGCCATTAACCTTATAATCCTGCATGTTATTAGGGTTATAGGGTTCATATTGAGGCTCAACGCCACCGATCTCCACCACCGGGCCGTTATACGGCTGCTGCGGTGGCGCTTGCTGTTCCGTGGTCGGGGCGGTACAGGCGGAAAGTAATACCGCGACGACGCCGACCCAAAGCCATTCCTTACGCATTACTCACCCCTTATAAACTCTTGGACATCATTTTTCGATGCGTGTGGATCGACATGATAATGCCGAACCCAGCCATAAGCACAATCAGCGCCGAACCCCCGTAACTGACCAGAGGCAAAGGTACGCCAACTACCGGCAAAATGCCACTGACCATACCAATGTTAACAAACACATAAACGAACAAAATCAGCATCAGGCCACCGACCATTACCCGGCCAAAGGTGGTTTGCGCCTTGGCGGCGATCATCAATCCACGAATGATAACCAGCAGGTACAGCGCCAGCAGCACCAGAACCCCAATCAGCCCCAGCTCTTCGGCCAGGACCGCGAAGATAAAGTCCGTATGGCGTTCCGGCAGGAATTCCAACTGTGACTGGGTGCCGTGCAGCCAGCCCTTGCCGGACAGGCCGCCTGAGCCGATGGCGATTTTCGACTGAATAATATGGTAACCGGCACCAAGTGGGTCGGTTTCCGGATCCAGCAGCATCATCACGCGGTCGCGCTGATAGCCGTGCATCAGGAAGAACCACAGCACCGGGATAAAGGCCGCCAGCAGCACGGCGGCAACGGCAATCAGCTTCCAGCTCATGCCGGACAGGAACAGCACGAACAGGCCGGAGGCGGCAATCAGTATTGAAGTCCCCAAATCGGGCTGCGCGGCGACCAGCAGGGTCGGCAGGAAAATCAGCACCAGCGCAATCGCGGTATTCTTTAGCGAAGGCGGGCAGACGTCACGGTTCATAAAGCGCGCCACCATCAGCGGCACGGCAATTTTAGCGATCTCTGACGGCTGAAAACGCACAAAGCCAAGATCCAGCCAGCGTTGCGCGCCTTTACTGATCTGACCGAAAGCGTCTACCAGTATCAGCAGGATCACGCAGAAAATATATAAATACGGCGCCCAGCTTTCATAAACCCGCGGCGGGATTTGCGCCATGACGGCCATGACTATCAGCCCCATGACAATCTGGCCGATCTTGCGCTCCATCATGCCCATATCCTGGCCGCTGGCGCTCCACATTACGAACGCGCTGTAGACCAGCAGGGCCAGAATCAATAGCAGGAATGTGGGGTCGATATGGATTTTGGTCCAGATCGAGCCCTTTTGTTGGCTTTCAGTCATGTTCTACCTTAATCACCCTCTACGCCTGGTGGCAGTGGGGCTTCAGATGGTAATTGCGTATTGTTATCGCCCAGCAAAATATGGTCGAGGATCTGACGGGTGATCGTCCCGACCGCCGGACCGGAGCCGCCGTTTTCCAGAATGATGGCCACCGATACCGTTGGATTGTTGTACGGTGCAAAGGCGGTCATCAACTTATGGTCACGCAGGTGTTCCGCCAGTTTGTGGGCGTTGTAGGTTTCGTAGCCGAATACCTGTGCGGTACCCGATTTCGCCGCGGCTTTGTAAGGTGCATCCGAGAAGTACTTACGCGCCGTCCCGTTCGGACGGTTGGCTACACCATACATGCCGTCTTTGGCAATTTCCCAGAAGCCTGAATGAATATCGCCGATCTGCTTGCTCTCTTCCTGGGTAAAGGGCACCAGCGCACCATTGATGCGGGTGCTCTGCAGCAGGTGTGGCGTTTTGACGTTGCCGTCGTTAATCAGCGTGGTCAGTGCCTTGGCCATCTGGATCGGCGTTGCCGTCCAGTAGCCCTGGCCGATGCCCACCGGAATGGTGTCGCCCTGATACCAGGGTTTTTTATAGCGCTTGAATTTCCAGTCGCGGGTCGGCATCAGGCCGGAACGTTCTTCGGACAGATCGATGCCGGTATAATCGCCGTAACCGAACTTGGTCAGCCAGGTCGACAGGCGATCGATACCCATGTCGTAGGCCACCTGATAGAAGAAGGTATCCGCTGACTCTTCCAGCGCCTTGGTGACGTTCAGGCGGCCGTGACCCCATTTTTTCCAGTCGCGGAAGCGTTTTTCCGAGCCGGGCAACTGCCACCAACCGGGATCGAACAGGCTGGTGTTTTTGGTGATCACCCCGGCACTGAGCGCCGAGACGGCAATGTACGGTTTAACCGTGGATGCCGGTGGATATAGCCCTTGCGTGGCGCGGTTAATCAACGGCCGGTTCGGATCGTTGAGCAGCCCCTGATAATCTTTGCTGGAGATGCCATCAACGAACAGGTTCGGATCATAGCTGGGGTTAGAGACCATCGCCAGAATGCCGCCGGTGCGCGGATCGCTCACTACCACGGCCGCGCGGCTGCCAACCAGCAACTGCTCGATATAGCGTTGCAGGTTGAGATCCAGCGTCAGGTAAACGTCCTGACCGGCGGAAGGGGGCTGTTCATGCAGTTGGCGGATCACCCGGCCGCGGTTGTTGACTTCAACCTCTTCGTAGCCGGTTTTGCCATGCAGCGTTTCTTCGTAATAGCGTTCGATACCCAGCTTGCCGATGTCGTGAGTGGCTGCGTAGTTGGCCAGCTTGCCGTCTTTATCCAGACGTTCAACATCGCGGTCGTTGATTTTTGATACGTAGCCAATCACATGGGTCAGAGCGGAGCCATAAGGATAGTAGCGACGCTGGTAGCCTTTGACCTCGACGCCAGGGAAGCGGAACTGGTTAACCGCAAAACGCGCCACCTGGACTTCGTTCAGGGCGGTTTTCACCGGAATGGAGACGAAACGGCGTGAGCGTTTGCGCTCTTTCTCGAAGTTGGTGATGTCGTCATCGGTCAGATCGACCACCGGACGCAGTGCCTGTAGCGTGGCCTTCAGGTCATCGACCTTTTCCGGCATCAGCTCCAGTTGATAAATGGTGCGATTGAGCGCCAGCGGGGTGCCGTTGCGATCGTAGATAATGCCGCGACTGGGCGCGATCGGCACCAGTTTGATGCGGTTTTCGTTGGAACGGGTACGGTAATCCTCAAAGCGGACGATTTGCAGGTTATACAGATTGGCGATAAGGGTGCCGGTCAGCACCAGGATGACCAGGAACGCCACCAGGGCGCGGCGTACAAACAGGGCGGATTCAGCCGTATAGTCGCGAAAAGGGTTACGTTCTATTTTCATCCCGCTGCTTTATTTCACTCTGTCACGGTTACCACCGGTTATTCCCGGTGGTAAGGATGATTTGTTGTAATACTCCAGGCGCGATAGAGGCTTTCAGCCACCAGGACGCGCACTAAAGGATGCGGCAATGTCAACGGTGAGAGCGACCAACTTTGTTCGGCTGCGGCCTTGCACGCCGGGGCCAGCCCTTCCGGGCCGCCAATCAGCAGGCTGACGTTGCGGCCATCCTGCTTCCAGCGTTCGAGCTGCTGCGCCAGCTGCGGCGTTTCCCACGGCGTACCGGGGATATCCAGCGTGACAATGCGATTGCCTTTGCCTACCGCCGCCAGCATCTGCTCGCCTTCCTTTTCCAGAATGCGTTTGATATCGGCATTCTTGCCGCGCTTGCCCGCCGGGATTTCGGTCAGCTCAAACGGCATATCTTTCGGAAAGCGGTGCAGATAATCCATAAAGCCGGTCTGCACCCAGTCTGGCATTTTAGTGCCGACAGCGACCAGTTGCAGTTTCACCGCTTAGCTCCAGAGTTTTTCCAGCTCATACAAACGACGGCTTTCTTCTTGCATCACGTGGACGATCACTTCGCCCAAATCAACCACTATCCAGTCGGAAGCTTCCTGGCCTTTCATGCCATAGAGTTCCATGCCCGCAGAACGGGATTCTTGCACCACGTGGTTGGCGATCGACATCACGTGACGGGTAGAGGTACCGGTGCAGATGATCATGCAATCGGTGATGCTGGATTTACCCTGGACATCCAGAGCGATAATGTCTTGGCCTTTCAGGTCATCAATTTTATCGATGACGAAATCTTGGAGCGCTTTACCTTGCAAAGGTTCCCCCTCGGGAGTGTTCTGTTCATTCGACTGCGGCGGGCAACTGCCCGTTTTGCGGCCTGAATCAATGATAAGTCGGCAGGATGCCGCTGAAAGCCAGCTGGTGACTGCCCGGCCAGCTAAGGTTTCCGGGGTTTTCAGCGAATACCTGAAAAATAGCGGCGCAGTATATCATGCGGCTCTCGCTAGCGATATAAACCCTGTAACTCGATATAGCGCTGTACCGAACGCGGCAACAGGTCGTCACAGTTGAGGCCCTGATGGCGACGCTGGCGGATTTCCGTCGCTGAAATTTCCAGCTGTGGCGTATCGGCCAGGTAGATATAGCCCTGTGGCTGCCGGCTGAGCAGCGCGGCATCGGTCACCTGATGCTGTTCCAGCCACTGCTGCAGTTCCGGCGTGTCCATTCGGTCATTGTAGCCCGGACGGGCCAGCACCAGCAGGTGGCAGGTATCCAGCAATGACTGCCAGCGGTGCCATTTGTGCAGCGTCAGCAGCGAGTCCTGGCCAATGATAAACGCCAGCGGTAATGCAGCGCCACGTTCTTTACGAATGGCTTCCAGCGTCTCTATGGTATAGGAGGGCGTGGTGCGGTGCAGTTCGCGATCGTCAACCGCAAACAGCGGATTACCGGCGATCGCCAATTCAACCATCTTCAGCCGTTGCTGAGCGTTAGCCTCGGGCTGAGGGCGGTGTGGCGGCACATGGTTCGGCAACAGGGTAACCCGATTCAGGCCTACCTCTGCCGCCAGTGCTTCCACCGGGCGCAGATGGCCGTAATGGATTGGGTCAAAGGTGCCGCCGAACAGGGCGTGCAGGACGGTGGTGTCTTGCGAATTAGTGGGCATCGGAAAAACTCGTGGCCAGAGGTTTGCCGCACAGCAGCATCGACAGGGTTTCCAGTTCCGACCAGACCGACTGGCCGTAATCCTGCTTGAGGGTGATTTCAATCTGCGTCAGCAGATGAACCGCTTGCCGTAGCTGGGCACCGGATAACCGCTGCAATGCCTGGGTGACCAGGTTACGGCGGTTTTGCCAGACCTTGTACTGGTCGAACAGCGTACGCAGCGGCACTGACGCCATGCGCCGTTGCAGGTTCAGCAATTGCAGCAATTCGCGCTGTAAGGTGCGCAGCAGGATCACCGGCTCGACATCTTCCTGCTGCATCTGTTGCAGGATATGCCAGGCCCGTTTGCTTTTCCCCGCCAGCAGGGCGTCCAGCCAATGGAATGGCGTGAAGTGCGCGGCGTCATTGACCGCCAGTTCAACGCGCGGCAGCGTGAGCTTGCCATCCGGATGCAGCAACGACAGTCGTTCCAGCGCCTGCGACAGCGCCAGCAGATTGCCCTCGTAGCAGTAGCACAGCAACTGATTGGCCGCGTCGTCCAGTTCCAGCTTCATGGTTTTGGCGCGCTGGGCTACCCAGCGGGGTAACTGCGCCTGTTCCGGTGTCTGGCAACTGACGTAAGCGCCGTGCGGGCTGAGCGCCTTGAACCAGGCGCTGTTTTCCTGCGCTTTGGTCAGACGTGGCCCACGCAGTATCAGCAAAATATCGTCATGCAGCAGCGCAGCCAGCTTGATCAGCTGTTCGCCTATCGGGGCGGTCGGCCCGTTTTCAGGGAAGATCAGCAACAGCGTCTGACGGCTGGCGAACAGACTCATCGCCTGACAGATGCTGAAAATGGCGTCCCAGTCGGTATGGGCATCCAGCGAGATGCTGTAGTGCTCGGTGAACTGGTGTTGCTGTGCCGTTTGGCGGATCAGATCCTGGCTTTCCTGCAACAGCAGCGGTTCATTGCCACTCAATAAATAACAAGCGCGCAGCCCCTCTCGGAGCTGCGCGGCAAGTTGTTCAGGGTAAATACGGATCATTGATCTACGCGACTGGCCGCTTTTTCACCGGCCGCAGCGGCTTTCTGCTGCGTTTCTTCTTCCGCCGCGTGCACCGTCAGCAGTTTACGCACCAGTTGCTGGGCGGCCTGCTCACGCATTTCCTGGCGAATGATTTCCTGTTCGGAATCTTTTGCCAGTGCGGTTAGCGGGTTATCGAAGAACGAACGGAATACTTTTACGTTCAGCGGATACAGATCGTGACCCGGGATCAGCACCTGTGCCTGGACCGTCAGCACCATTTGGTACTCAGCGGTTTTACCGTCCTGGAAGATAGAGGCGGTATCCTGGCTTTCAGTGGCGCCAATGATGCGCAGGGAAGGGAGATCCTTACGTTTTGCATCTTTGACAATGGTCACGTCGCTCAGACGTAATTGCTCACGCACCGAACGGGTCAGCGGACCATAAGGGTCTGAGCTGTCCAGAATCAGCGTTTTCATTTCCGGGGGTACCTGCGTGGTGCCACGCAGGTGAAAACCGCAGCCGGCGGTGACCAGCACCGCCAACCCCAGCAACAGCGTCAGAATACGTTGTCGCACAATTCCTCCTTGTGTTAACCCACAACCAGGTTAAGCAATTTGCCCGGAACATAGATCACTTTACGAACCGTAACCCCGTCCAGATATTTAGCGACCAGATGTTCCTCAGCGGCGCGCGCACGCACCTGTTCTTCGGTTGCATCAGCTGCCACAGTAATTTTAGCGCGGACCTTGCCGTTGACCTGTACGACCACCAGCTTGGAGTCTTCGACCATCGCCTGCTCGTCGGCTTGCGGCCAGGCTGCGGTGTCCACATCGCCTTCACCGCCCAACGCCTGCCACAGTGAGAAGCACACGTGCGGGGTGAATGGATACAGCATGCGGACCACAGCCAGCAGGGCTTCCTGCAGCAGAGCGCGATCCTGCTCGCTTTCCTGCGGAGCACGGGCCAGCTTGTTCATCAGCTCCATCACGGCGGCAATGGCGGTGTTGAAAGTCTGACGACGGCCGATATCATCGGTCACTTTGGCGATGGTTTTGTGCAGATCGCGACGCAGCGCTTTCTGATCTTCCGTCAGCGTTGCTACGTTCAGCGGCTGTACGGCACCCTTTTCCAGGTGTTCGTAGGCCAGTTTCCAGACGCGTTTCAGGAAGCGGTTTGCCCCTTCCACGCCGGATTCTTGCCATTCCAGCGTCATTTCTGCCGGTGAGGCGAACATCATGAACAGACGCACGGTATCCGCACCGTATTTCTCAACCATGACCTGTGGGTCGATGCCGTTGTTTTTCGACTTCGACATTTTGCTCATGCCAGCATAGACCAGTTCACGACCTTGTGGATCGGTAGCTTTAATAATGCGGCCTTTGTCATCGCGCTCAACGGTGGCATCGACCGGGGAAACCCAGACGCGTTCGCCGCTGTTGCCGCTGTAGTAGAAGGCGTCGGCCAATACCATGCCCTGACACAGCAGGCGTTTTGCCGGCTCGTCGGAATCGACCAGGCCTGCGTCACGCAGCAGCTTGTGGAAGAAACGGAAGTACATCAGGTGCATGATGGCGTGTTCGATACCACCGACATACTGATCCACCGGCAGCCAGTAGTTGGCGGCGGCCGGATCCAGCATGCCCTGGTCGTACTGCGGGCAGGTGTAGCGCGCGTAGTACCAGGAAGACTCCATAAAGGTGTCGAAGGTGTCGGTTTCACGCAGCGCCGGCTGGCCGTTAACGGTGGTTTTCGCCCACTCGGGATCGGCCTTGATCGGGCTGGTAATGCCGTCCATCACTACGTCTTCCGGCAGGATCACCGGCAGTTGGTCTTCCGGGGTCGGCATTACGGTGCCGTCTTCCAGGGTGACCATTGGGATTGGTGCGCCCCAGTAACGTTGACGGGAAACACCCCAGTCGCGCAGACGGTAGTTAACCTTGCGTTGGCCGACGCCTTCGGCGACCAGTTTGTCGGCAATGGCGTTGAAACCGTCCTGGTGATCCAGACCGTCAAACTCGCCGGAGTTGAACAGCGTGCCTTTCTCGGTCATCGCTTCTGCCTGGACATCCGGTTGGCTGCCATCGAGCGCCAGCACTACCGGTTTGATCGGCAAACCGTATTTGGTGGCAAATTCCCAGTCACGTTGGTCGTGAGCCGGAACGGCCATTACCGCGCCGGTGCCGTATTCCATCAGCACGAAGTTGGCGACCCAAACCGGCACTTGCTCGCCGGACAGCGGATGGATGGCGAACAGGCCGGTCGGCATGCCTTTCTTCTCCATCGTTGCCATTTCGGCTTCGGCCACTTTGGTGTTGCGGCATTCTTCGATAAATTCAGCCAGCGCCGGGTTGTTTACCGCGCCAAGCTGGGCCAATGGATGGCCAGCCGCAACGGCAACGTAGGTCGCACCCATAAAGGTGTCCGGACGGGTGGTGTAAACGGTCAGTTTCTCGTCGCTGCCCGCCACGTCAAAGGTGATATCCACCCCTTCAGAACGGCCAATCCAGTTACGCTGCATGGTTTTGACCTGCTCTGGCCAGCTTTCCAGCGTATCGAGATCGTTAAGCAGTTGGTCGGCGTAGTCGGTGATTTTGATAAACCACTGTGGGATCTCTTTACGCTCAACCTTGGTGTCACAGCGCCAGCAGCAGCCGTCGATAACCTGTTCGTTGGCCAGCACGGTCAGATCGTGTGGGCACCAGTTCACCGCAGAGGTCTTCTTGTAGACCAGGCCTTTTTCGTACAGCTTGGTGAAGAACCACTGTTCCCAACGGTAGTAATCCGGATCGCAGGTGGCGATCTCGCGATCCCAGTCGTAGCCGAAGCCCAGCAGTTTTAGCTGGTTCTTCATGTATTCGATGTTGTCGTAGGTCCACGGAGCCGGAGCGGTGTTGTTTTTAACCGCGGCGCCTTCCGCCGGCAGGCCGAACGCATCCCAGCCGATCGGCTGTAGTACGTTTTTACCTAGCATGCGCTGATAGCGCGAGATCACGTCGCCGATAGTGTAGTTACGAACGTGCCCCATGTGCAGACGGCCTGATGGGTATGGCAGCATGGATAGGCAGTAATACTTTTCCTTGCTCGCGTCTTCGGTAACCTTGAAAGTCTGCTTCTCTTGCCAGTGAAGCTGTACGTTCGATTCTATGTCTTCTGGACGGTATTGCTCTTGCATGGCGGCTGGTGGTCCTGTAGGTGTAAAACAGCTACATCCGTAGCATTCTGTTGAGTACTTATAGATCCGCATAGCATAGCTGATAAGACCTCTCGGCAACAACACCAAGCGCCCGACTCGGCGTATTTAAAAAATCTCCGCCATGATATGACTCACATCTTGAGGATCCCGTGCGTTGCCAAGTGACATCAGCAATTTACCGCTAAAATGATAAGAGCTACTTTGAAGAGGTAAGCCCTGTCACGTAAGTTCATCGAGGAGAGATTATGAACAAGGTTGCTCAGTACTACCGCGAATTGGTGGCATCTCTGACCGAACGCCTGAAAAATGGCGAACGTGATATTGATTCACTGGTGGCGAGCGCTGAAAAACGGCTGAACGAAGCCGGTGAGCTGACGCGCGATGAAGTGGAGCAGGTGACCCTGGCGGTACGGCGCGATCTGGAAGAGTTTGCGCGCAGTTACCAGGAAAGCCGGGAAGAATTTACCGACAGCGTTTTTATGCGGGTAATTAAAGAGAGCCTGTGGCAGGAGCTGGCGGACATTACCGACAAAACCCAATTGGAATGGCGCGAAGTTTTCAAGGATGTCAGCCACCATGGCGTTTACCACAGCGGTGAGGTGGTCGGGTTGGGGAATCTGGTGTGCGAGCAGTGCCATCATCACATGGCGTTTTACACGCCGGAAGTGTTGCCGCTATGCCCGAAATGCGGCCATGACCAGTTTCAGCGTCGGCCTTTCGAACCTTGAGTTTTCCCGCACCCTGGCCTTTTCCCGAGCGGAAAGGGCCGGGGCAGGGAGCTCGTCATTAACCGAACAGCTTTTTCATCAGGCTACTGAGGAAACCGCCGCCGGTCGGCGCTGTGGCCAGTTCAGGCTGGTTTGCGAGGGCGGTGTATACCGTCGCAGGCACTTTCTGCGCTACCGCGATGCGGCTGTCCTGCGTTGCTTTTTCTGCCGCTTCCGGCCCATAAGCGAAACCTTCCGCTAATACGAACTCCACATCAGTAATACCAATGAACCCCAGGAACAGCTTCAGGTAAGGCGTGATCAGGTCGGTAGGTGTCTCGGCATGGATACCGCCGCGGCTGGAGATCACAATTGCTTTTTTACCGGTGACCAGGCCTTCGGAACCCTCGGAGGTGTAACGGAAGGTTTGGCCGGCACGCGCGACCAGGTCGAAATAGATTTTCAACTGGGTCGGGATATTGAAGTTGTACATCGGGGCGCTGATGATAATGGTGTCGTGCGATTTCAGCTCGGCAATCAGCTCATCGGACAGCGCCAGCGTCTTTTGCTGATGTGGCGTTAAGGGCTTATCGCCGGCGCTAAAGCCGCCAATCACTTCACCATCGAGCTCCGGCAGGGTTGGGTTGGCCAGGTCGCGGAAGGTAAAGCTGTCGCTTGGGTGTGCTTCTTGCCACTGTTGAACAAAAAAATCGACTAATTTTCCAGACTGGGAGTAATCGCCCAGGATACTTGATTTCAGGACCAGTATACGACTCATGCAGATATCTCCAGGCTTGCTCTAAGGTTGTCAGCGTTTGCTGTGCGTTTAAAGCATCTTAGAGGTAAGCCTGGGCCAGTGATAGCGTAAAAATTCGCTGAGTTAAATCAAAAAAACTGAATATTGGCTGTGTCCGAGTCTCGGCTGCTAATAACGCGCGATGCGTTCGGCCAGCAGATTGATAAACCCTTCACGATCGATATCGGTCAGCACTTCCACGTTAGGCGCTTTGCCGTTTTGCCCGAAGATATCCACCACCGTCATCCCCTGGGTGTACTCCCCTTTGGTTTCTACACCGACCCAGCGTTCGATACTGCCAAACAGCTGTGGCGCCAGCAGCCAGGCGATGGTGCAGGGATCGTGCATCGCGGCACCGGGCAACCCGCGCGGGTGGCTGAGATACAGCGGCAGGTAGAAGTCGAGCATTTCGGCCACCGCCTGCGCCACCGGGTTATCGATCTGACGGATCCGTTCGATATCCTGCGGCAGCACCAGCGCCTGATGGGTGACGTTCAGACCCGCCATGGTCAGTGGCACGCCGGATTTGAGCACCATCTCGGCGGCTTCCGGGTCGACGAAAATATTAAATTCCGCCACCGGGGTGGTGTTGCCGGCGTTCATGCCGCCGCCCATAAAGACGATACGCTCGATGTTGCCTTTCAGCTCCGGGTGTTGAGCCAGCAGCAGGGCGATATTGGTCATCGGGCCGGTCACCACCAGAGTGATGGGTTCCGGGCTGCTGCGCAGCAGGCTGGCGATCAGTTCGACGGCGCTTTGTTTGACCGGCTTGAGGGTGGGCGTTGGCAGATGGGTATTGCCCATGCCGGTTTTGCCATGCACATAGTCGGCAATCACCAGCTCACGCATTAGCGGGCCCGCAGCACCGGCGGCAACCGGAATGTCTTCGCGTTTCATCAGCGTCAGCAGTCCGAGCGCATTATGCAGGGTTTTCTCCGGCGTCTGGTTACCGGCAGAAGTCGTAATGGCTTTCACTTCAAGTTCCGGTGAACTCAGTGCCATGGCAAGGGCAATGGCGTCGTCGAGGCCGGGATCGCAATCGATAATGATAGGGCGAGGCATATTTATCTCCTTGTAGTTATGCTCCGAGCATCGGATCAAAACCAGGGAGAAACAAGCGCTTTTAGTGCCGGGAGGGGAGAGATGCGCCCCGAATGGAGCGCATCAGTTAAATCAGTGCAGGATTTTTGCCAGGAAGTCTTTGGCACGTTCCGATTCTGGGTTGTTGAAGAAGTCGTCTTTATTGCGGTCTTCGACAATTTTGCCTTCGTCCATAAAGATCACCCGGTTGGCCACTTTGCGGGCAAAGCCCATTTCGTGGGTTACCACCATCATGGTCATGCCTTCATTCGCCAGTTCGACCATCACGTCGAGCACTTCGTTGATCATTTCCGGATCGAGCGCCGAGGTAGGCTCATCGAACAGCATGGCGATAGGATCCATGCACAGCGCACGGGCGATAGCCACACGCTGCTGCTGGCCACCGGAAAGCTGTCCGGGGAATTTGTTGGCGTGGGCGGTCAGGCCGACGCGCTCCAGCAACTTCAGGCCTTTCTCGCGGGAGGCGGCTTTATCGCGCTTGAGCACTTTTACCTGTGCCAGCGTCAGGTTGTCGATGATCGACAGGTGCGGGAACAGCTCAAAGTGCTGGAACACCATGCCGACCTTGGAACGCAGCTGCGCCAGATTGGTTTTCTTGTTGTTGACCGGGGTACCGTTCACCAGGATATCGCCCTGCTGGATCGGCTCCAGGCCGTTGACGGTTTTGATCAGGGTAGATTTGCCCGAGCCTGAAGGACCGCAGACTACCACCACCTCACCTTTTTTGACTTCGGTGGTGCAATCGGTCAGAACCTGAAAGTGACCGTACCACTTAGAAACATTTTTCAGGGATATCATCAAACAGTCCTTTTCTTCAAATAGCTTACCAGCGCCGAGGCGGCGAGACTGATAACAAAGTAGACAAAGCCGGCGAACAGGATCATTTCAACCTGGGTGCCGTCGCGCTCGCCGATGGTTGAGGCGGTACGGAAGAAGTCAGCCAGGCTCAGTACGTAGACCAGAGAAGTATCCTGGAACAGTACGATGCCCTGAGTCAGCAGCAGTGGCACCATGGCGCGGAACGCCTGCGGCAAAATAACCAGTTTCATTGACTGCCAGTGGCTCATGCCCAGCGCCAGCGCGGCGGAAGACTGGCCGCGTGAGATGCTGATAATACCGGCACGGATGATTTCCGAGTAATAGGCCGCTTCAAACAGGGAAAAGGCTACCATAGCCGAGATCAGGCGAATATCGGTTTTCGGCGACAGTCCCAGAACCTTTTGCAATAAGCTTGGAACCACCAGGTAGAACCACAGCAGTACCATGACCAGCGGCACCGAGCGGAACAGGTTGACGTACAGCGCGGCAAACCAGCTGATGGGCTTGAATGGCGACAGGCGCATAACGGCCAGAATGGTGCCCCAGAGGATACCGAAGACGATGGCAGTCACGGTGATCTTCAGCGTGATCAACAGACCTTGCAGCAGGTAAGGGAAGCTTGGGACAATCGATGCCCAGTCAAATTCGTACATTATTTACTCCCCAGATTGCCGGGCAACTGCACTTTTCGCTCTACCAGTCGCATAAACAGCATGATCACGGCGTTGATGGCGATGTAGGCCAGCGTAATCGCGGTAAAGGATTCATAGGCGTGCGCCGAGTAATCCAGCAGTTTGCCGGCCTGCGCAGCCATGTCGACCAGCCCGATGGTGGAAGCGATGGCGGAGTTTTTAACCAGGTTAAGCATTTCCGAGGTCATCGGCGGCACAATCACCCGATAGGCGTTCGGCAACAGCACGTAGCGATAGGTTTGCGGCAGCGTCAGGCCCATCGCCAGCCCGGCGGCTCTTTGACCGCGTGGCAGTGACTGAATGGCAGCGCGTACCTGTTCGCATACTCGGGCAGCAGTAAACAGCCCGAGGCACAGCATGGAGGAAACGAAGAACTGCACGTTAGGATCGAGTTCGGTTTTGAACCACATGCCGATATTGGCCGGCAGCAGTTCCGGGATCACCAGATACCAGGTAAAGAATTGTACGATCAGCGGCACGTTACGGAACAGTTCGACGTAACAGGTACCGAGGGTGGAAAGAACGCGGTTGGGTACGGTACGCAAAATACCGAATAGCGAACCGACAAAGAAAGCGATAATCCATGCACAGACGGAGAGGGCTACCGTGACCTGAAAGCCGGACCAAATCCAGCCGAGGTAAGTGGTATTCCCAAACGGGGCCTGCTGCAGGAAGATACCCCAGTTCCAATCTATTGACATAACAAACTCCGTTAAGCGGGCGCAGAGCGCCTAAAGATTGATGACTTTTCCGCGTCGATAGCACCGCGGCCAGTCGGGCTGACTTATCTGTGCGGGCATCGGTGGTGCGTTAAGGGGAAAATGCGGGAGGGGAACGGCCCCCCGCATTCCTGTCTGTCCCAGCCATCAACAAGACCAGGTTGGCCTGGCCTTTGTTTTATTAGTTCAGTGCTTTGTCGTTAGGCTCTTTGAACAGTTGCTTCATGTCGTCTGACAGTTCGAAGTTCATGTTGAGGTTCTTCGGTGGGATGGGCTGTTTGAACCACTTATCAAACCATTTTGCCGCTTCACCTGAAGTCTGGGCCTGAGCGATGGTGTCATCGACCAGTTTTTTGAACTCAGGATCGTCTTTACGCAGCATACAACCGTAGGCTTCTTTCGACTGCGGCGTACCGAGGATTTCCCATTGGTCCGGCTTCTTGGCTTTCGCACGTTCACCGGCCAGCAGGGCGTCATCCATCATAAAGGCGACTGCGCGGCCGCTTTCCAGGGTGCGGAATGAATCACCGTGGTCTTTGGCGCTGATGATGCGCATGTTCATTTTGCCGCTGTCATTGAGTTTATTGAGCAGCACTTCCGAAGTGGTGCCGGAGGTGACTACCACCGGTTTACCGGCCAGATCTTTGAAATCTTTAACGTCAGAGCCTTTCTTCACCAGCAGGCGGGTGCCGACCACGAAGATGGTGTCGGAGAAGGCGGCCTGTTTCTGGCGCTCAAGGTTGTTGGTGGTTGAGCCGCACTCGAAGTCAAAGGTGCCGTTTTGCAGCAGTGGAATACGGTTCTGCGAGGTGATCGGCAGCATTTTGACCTGCAGATCCGGGGCATTCAGTTTTTTCTTAACCGCGTCAACGATTTGGTTGGAGTAGTCCTGGGAGTAACCCACAACTTTCTGCTGATTGTCGTAGTAGGAGAACGGCACTGACGATTCGCGGTGGCCGACAACGATCACGCCGTTGTCTTTGATTTTCTTCAGCGTACCGGTCAGTTCTTCCGCATGGGCTACGTTAGCCGCCGTCCCGATCAGCAGTAACGATAACGCCAATTTACGCATTTGCATGGTCCAACTCCTTTGCTGTTGTGGTGGCTCAAATACAAAGAGCATCAGATTCTAAATGGAGATTTATTGCTCAAGTATAAAGATAGTCTTAGAACGGATAACCGTTAGAAAATAGCCGATTGTGAACAGATTGAAACTAAAATGTTTCTTTTTTTGAGACGCCACGCGCACCAAATTAATGCAACAAAACCCCAATGCACCCTTATGGTGCCAGTGATGCTCTCGGGTTGTGCACAGATACGACGAAACGTCAGCAAAAGTAAATCGGTTCTAAATCACGGAGTAACTAAAGCAAGGAGTGTGCCAGAAACATTGATTTTCTAACGATTTATGGCAGGAGGGGAATAATGCGGGGCGCGCCGCGATGGCAGCGCCCCGGGGGATTATTTGCGACGCAGGCCGAGGACCAACGCCAGACCGCCGAGCAGTAAGGTGATTATCCACAATGGCGTGGCGCCAAAGCGGGCATAAGGCGTAATGCCGGTAGTGGGGGTCATTTTCACCTCCAGCACCTTGCGAGTGAACTGCGGGATCTCTGCAATCACTTCGCCGTTGGCGTCCACGGCGGCCGTCACGCCGTTGTTGGTGCTGCGCAACAGAGGTCTGCCCAACTCCAGTGCACGCATGCGCGCCATCTGGAAGTGCTGCCACGGGCCGATGGAATGACCGAACCAGGCATCGTTGGAGATGGTCAGCAGGAAGTTGGTGTCCGGGCGGAAGTTATCGCGTACCTGCTGGCCGAGGACAATCTCATAACAAATCGCCGCCGTCAGGTTATAGCCCTTCACGCTGAGCTGTGGCTGGACGTAATCGCCGCGGCTGAATGAGGACATCGGCAGGTCGAAGAAGGGTGCCAGTGGTCGCAGCAGGGTTTCCAGCGGCACAAACTCGCCGAACGGCACCAGATGGTGCTTGTTGTAGCGGTCTTTGGCCGGATAAACGTATGGCGTCTCTTCACCCAGCACGATGGCGCTGTTGTAGATTTGCTGGCCCTGCGGGGTGGCACGAACGTCAACAATGCCGGTGATCAGGCTGCTGTTTTTGGCGCGCATCAGGTCGTCCATCATGGTCAGGAAACCGTTCTGGCTGGCTTCATAATCCGGGATGGCAGACTCCGGCCAAATGATGATCGGCGCTTTGCCCATATAAGGACGGGTTTCATCCAGATAGGTTTGCAGCGTACTGACCAGCGCTTTCGGATCCCACTTCATCGACTGAGCGATATTGCCCTGCACCATAGCGACGTTGACCGCCTTGTCCGGCTGCGGGGTATACCAGTGCAACTGGCGCAGCGGCCACGGCAACAGCAGCAGCGCAATCGCCACCACCGCCGGCGTGATGCGGCGTTGATTGACGGCGTACACCAGCAACCCGGCAATTGCCATCAGCATAAAGGTGATGGTATCCACCCCCAGCAGCGGCGCCACGCCTTTCAGCGGGCCGTTGATTTGGCTGTAGCCAAACTGCAGCCAGGGGAAACCGGTCAGTACCCAGCCGCGTAAAAACTCGGTGACCTGCCACAGTACCGGCGCGGCAATGGCCAGGCGATACCAGCGGGTGGTTGGCCAAAGGCGTGCCAGCAAGCCGGCGAACAGCCCGGTATACAGCGACAGATAGGCGGCGAGCAGTGCCACCAGGAAGATATTGACGGAGAACGGCATGCCACCGAAGTCGGCGATACTGACGTAAACCCAGTTGATGCCGGTACCAAACAGGCCAAAGCCCCAGCAGAAGCCGAGCAGGGCAGATTGTTTGGTGGTGCGGTTCAGGGTAACGGCCAGCAGGCCAAACAGGGAGACAATGGCCGCCGGCCAGATGTCGTAAGGGGAAAATGCCAGCGTGCCACTGGCACCCGTCAACAGCGCCAGCAGGGCGCGAACCCACTGGCGATCAAGGTAAAAGGCTTTAGCCATGTTCGATTTATTCTTCCAGTTTCGGTTGCGGAGAATCGTCCGGAATTTTTACATGAACCTGGATGATACGTCGACTGTCGGCCATCGCAACTTTAAATAGGTAACCTTCGATTTCAATGGTTTCCCCACGTGCAGGCAGGTGGCCGAAGGCTTGCATCACCAGGCCACCGATGGTGTCGACCTCGTCGTCGCTGAAGTGGGTGCCGAAGGCTTCGTTGAAGTCTTCAATCGGCGCCAGTGCGCGCACGGTATACATATGACGGCTGAGCTGGCGGATGTCCAGGTCGTCCTCGTCGTCATACTCATCTTCAATTTCGCCGACAATCAGTTCCAGAATGTCTTCGATAGTCACCAGGCCGGACACGCCGCCGAATTCGTCAATGACAATTGCCATGTGATAACGCTGGGAGCGGAACTCCTTCAGCATCCGGTCGACCCGCTTGCTTTCCGGCACCACCACCGCGGTGCGCAGCACCTTGTCGATGCTGAATTCCTCGGACTCTGCGCGCATAAACGGCAGCAGATCCTTGGCCATCAGAATGCCTTCGATGTGATCTTTATCTTCGCTGATCACCGGGAAGCGCGAGTGGGCGGATTCGATAATCACGTCCAGGCACTCTTCCAGCGTTTGGTTACGCTTGAGCGTTACCATCTGGGAGCGCGGGATCATGATGTCGCGCACGCGCTGCTCGGCGATATCCATCACGCCTTCCAGCATGTCTCGGGTATCGGGATCGATCAGGTCGTTTTGCTCGGAATCACGGATCAGCTCTACCAGATCGCCACGGTTTTTAGGTTCGCCGTGGAACAGCTGGTTAAGGATAAGAGTAAAGAACCCCTTCTTGGGACTGGGGCTGTCATTGCTTTGTGAATGGTCGTCGCTCATGGCGTTTTAGTTAATATCACTCATGTCAGAGTTAGGGGAGTCAGCGACAGCCCCATACAGGGGCTGTGGGGAAATCAGCTGACGTCAGAGGGGGTCTTTTTCCGCCAGGTACGGGTCCGGGTAACCCAGTCCGTGCATGATTTCGGTTTCCAAAGACTCCATTTCTTCGGCTTCATCGTCTTCGATGTGGTCATACCCTAGCAGATGAAGGCTGCCATGGACAACCATATGCGCCCAGTGGGCCTCCAGCGCCTTGTCTTGCTCAACCGCTTCCCGTTCAACCACCTGACGGCAGATGATCAGATCGCCCAGCAATGGCAGCTCGATACCCGGGGGAGCTTCAAACGGGAATGACAACACGTTGGTCGGTTTGTCCATGCCACGATAGGTCAGGTTCAGTTCATTGCTTTCGGCTTCATCCACCAGGCGAATGGTGACCTCCGCTTCTTCCTGAAACTGCGGCAGCACGCCTTCCAGCCAGCGCTGGAAGGTGGCTTCGTCCGGCAGGCCACTGTTGTCTGCACAGGCCAGCTGCAGATCCAAAATCACCTGACTCATGGTGTCTCCTGCTCGGAGGCGAGGGTCGCCTCGCGTTTACGTTGTTCGGCAATGGCGTCTTTGCGCTTTTGTTCGGCGGCTTCCCAGGCTTCATAGGCGATGACCACGCGGGCTACCACCGGATGGCGTACCACGTCTTCGCTATGGAAGAAGTTGAAGCTCAGTTCTTCGACATCCGACAGCACTTCCACGGCATGGCGCAGGCCGGATTTTTGGTTGCGCGGCAGGTCTATCTGCGTCACGTCACCGGTAATCACTGCCTTTGAATTGAAGCCGATGCGCGTCAGGAACATCTTCATCTGTTCGATGGTGGTGTTCTGGCTCTCATCAAGAATGATAAACGCATCGTTCAGGGTACGACCGCGCATATAGGCCAGGGGTGCCACTTCTATCACGTTACGCTCAATCAGTTTCTCCACGCGCTCAAAGCCCAGCATTTCGAACAGGGCGTCGTACAGCGGGCGCAGGTAAGGATCGACCTTTTGGCTCAGATCCCCCGGCAGGAAGCCCAGTTTCTCACCGGCCTCGACCGCAGGGCGGGTCAGCATAATGCGACGAATTTCCTGGCGCTCCAGCGCGTCTACCGCAGCGGCAACCGCCAGATAGGTTTTACCGGTACCGGCCGGGCCAATACCGAAGGTAATGTCATGGTCGAGAATATTGGCGATGTACTGCGCCTGGTTCGGCGTGCGGGGTTTCACCATGCCGCGTTTGGTTTTGATGGTGACCGCTTTGCCGTAATCCGGCACGCTGTCGGCAACCTGTTCCAACACCCGACTTTCTTTGATCGCCAGATGGATCTGTTCCGGATCGATATCCGGGATCACGCCGCGGATCGGCGAGGTGTCCACATACAGGTGGCGCAGGATATCGGCGGCGGCAACCACGCACAGGTTTTTGCCAACCAGCTTGAAACGGTTGTCACGGCGGTTGATTTCAATGCCCAACCGGCGTTCGAGTTGTTTGATATTGTCATCAAACGGGCCGCACAGGCTGAGCAATCGCTGATTGTCTGCCGGCTCTAACAAAATTTCTTGTGTTGCGACGTTCAAACTATTCCTCAAGGCTCATATCGGGCCTGGTTGATTTTCGGTACGCGCATTCAGGGCAAACCCTGAGGTTCTCTACCCTGAATTATTCATGGTGCGGCGCATGGGCGCAAGTTTACCCATGATCTATCTGTGCGTCGGCGGTGAATTTCAAGGGCAGGCGGAGGAAAAACGCGGCCAAAACAGCCGCGTAATGACTTGAGAAGAGAAGCTGAGATCAGTTCTTTTTCACGAACTCGGACTTCAGTTTCATTTGGCCAAAGCCATCAATTTTGCAGTCGATGTTGTGATCGCCTTCCACCAGGCGAATGTTCTTCACCTTGGTGCCAATTTTCAGCATCGAAGAGCTGCCTTTGACCTTCAAATCTTTCACCACGGTCACGGCGTCGCCGTCGGCCAGCAGGTTGCCGTTGGCATCTTTGACAATCAGCGCATCGCTGTCTTCCGCCGGGGCACTGTCGCTCCACTCATGGGCGCACTCAGGGCAGATAAACAGGTTGTTGTCCTGATAAGTGTATTCGGAATTGCACTTCGGGCAGTGTGGGAGTTGCATGCTATGTCGCCTCTTTAAACAATCAAAAAAATAAAAAAAAGAAAATTGCCGGGCGCATGGCCCGACAGAGAAATAATAAGGATCATCGTTATCGTGGCGGCGGGAAGCGCGGCCGCCACGTTTAGCGTCAAACTAAAACAGCATCAGGGCTGGTAAAGGCCGACACCCAGCGCATTTTCTTTGCGGGTACGGGCGATCACCGACTGCGGGGATTCATGTACGCGCAGATCCATCTGCTGTTCGGTACGCACCACTGCACCACGCAGTGAGTTGGTCAGGACTTCGGTGATTTCCACATCCACGAACTGGCCAATCATATCCGGCGTGCCTTCAAAGTTTACCATGCGGTTGCAGGCGGTACGGCCCGCCAGCTCCATCACGCTTTTACGTGAGGTGCCTTCCACCAGAATGCGCTGTACGGTGCCGAGCATCCGGCGGCTGAACTGCAGCACCTGCTGGTTGATACGATCCTGCAGGATATACAGGCGCTGTTTCTTTTCGTCTTCGCTGACGTCGTCCACCATATCGGCCGCCGGGGTACCTGGGCGTGACGAGTAGATAAAGCTGAAGCTGGTGTCGAAGTTAATCTCGGCAATCAGGTTCATGGTCTGTTCGAAGTCGGCCTGGGTTTCCCCCGGGAAGCCGATAATAAAATCGGAGCTGAGCTGGATGTCCGGCCGCGCCTTGCGCAGTTTGCGAATGATCGCTTTGTATTCCAGTGCGGTGTGCGCGCGCTTCATCATGGTCAGTATGCGGTCTGATCCGCTCTGTACCGGCAGATGCAGGAAGCTGACCAGCTCCGGCGTGTCTTCGTATACCGCAATAATATCGTCGGTGAATTCAATCGGATGGCTGGTGGTGTAACGGATGCGGTCGATGCCGTCGATGGCCGCCACCAGGCGCAGCAGTTCGGCAAAGGAGCAGATGCTGCCGTCGTAGGTTGCCCCGCGATAGGCATTGACGTTCTGGCCAAGCAGGTTGACTTCACGCACGCCTTGCGCCGCCAGTTGGGCGACTTCAAACAGCACGTCGTCGCTTGGGCGGCTGACTTCTTCTCCGCGGGTATAAGGCACCACGCAGAAGGTACAGTATTTGTTGCAGCCTTCCATGATGGAGACAAAGGCGGTTGGGCCTTCGGCACGGGGCTCCGGCAGGCGGTCGAACTTTTCGATCTCCGGGAAGCTGATGTCGACGATTGGGCTGCGGGTCCCCTGCACGTGATTGAGCATTTCCGGCAGGCGGTGCAGGGTTTGCGGCCCAAATACCACGTCGACGCAGGGCGCACGGCTGCGGATGTGTTCACCTTCCTGTGAGGCCACGCAACCCCCCACGCCGATGATCAGCTCTGGGTTCTTTTCTTTCAGCAGCTTCCAGCGGCCCAACATGGCGAAGACTTTTTCCTGCGCTTTCTCGCGGATCGAGCAGGTATTGAGCAGCAGCACGTCCGCTTCTTCAGCGTTGTCGGTCCATTGATAACCGTGCGTGCTTCCCAGTAAGTCCGCCATTTTTGATGAATCATATTCATTCATCTGGCAGCCCCAGGTTTTGATATGTAGTTTTTTGGTCATTGACTTGCCATTACTCAGTGCGGAGCGAAAGTTGCGATACGCGACATGCAGGGCGCTATTGTAAACATTTGACGCCGTTGTGACCAGCGCGGGGAAAACGGCATGCGACCTGAAGCCAAATTAAAAATCCGTTACACTGATGCCAAACGCCATGCCGGTGGGGATGGCGATAATTAACCAAGAAAATTTAGCCAATATGAACACTTCTCAAAAACGGTATGACGCGGTGGTGGTAGGCGGTGGCATGGTTGGCGCGGCCGCCGCGCTGGGGCTGGCGCAGGCCGGTTGGTCGGTGGCATTGCTGGAACATCAGGCGCCGCAAGCGTTCGATGTGCAAAGCCCGCCGGACTTGCGTATTTCCGCGATTGGCTGCACCTCGGTAGGGTTGCTCAAACAGCTCGGCGCCTGGCCGGCGGTGCAAGCGATGCGCACCGCGCCGTACCGCCGGTTGGAAACCTGGGAGTGGGCGTCGGCGCGGGTGGCGTTTGACGCCGCTTCACTGGGCCTGCCGGAACTGGGCTTTATGGTGGAAAACCGCATTTTGCAACTGGCGCTGTGGCAGCAACTCGAGCAGTGCGACAATCTGACGCTCTGTTGCCCCGCCAGGCTGCGTTCGCTGCAACGGGGCGATGACCATTGGCAATTGACACTGGACTCTTCTGAGACGCTACAGGCGCGTTTGGTGGTCGGGGCTGACGGTGCCAACTCGCAGGTGCGTAATCTGGCGGCCATCGGTACCAGCGGCTGGCAGTACCGTCAGTCCTGCATGCTGATCACCGTTGAGACCGGTGCGCCGCAGCAGGATGTAACCTGGCAGCAGTTTTTCCCTTCCGGCCCACGCGCGTTTCTGCCGCTGTATGATCAGTGGGCTTCACTGGTGTGGTACGACAGTCCGCAGCGTATCCGTCAGTTGCAGGTGATGCCGCCAGCACTGCTTGAGCGCGAAATCGCAGAGGCGTTTCCCGCACGTTTGGGGACGGTGAAAGTGCATGCCGCCGGATCTTTCCCGCTGGCGCGCCGCCATGCACAGCGCTATGTGTTACCGGGGCTGGCATTGCTCGGCGACGCGGCGCACACCATTAATCCGTTAGCCGGGCAGGGCGTGAACCTGGGGTATCGCGATGTGGACGCCTTGCTGGCGGTATTGAGTGAGGCGCGGGAACAGGGTGAGGACTGGAGCAGTGAAGCGGTGCTGATGCGTTATCAGCGTCGTCGCCGTACCGATAATTTGCTGATGCAAAGCGGCATGGATCTGTTTTACACCGCCTTTAGCAATAATTTGGCACCCTTAAGCGTGGCACGCAATCTTGCGTTGATGGCGGCCCAGCGGGCGGGGAAGCTAAAGGAAAATGCGTTGAAGTACGCGCTGGGTTTATAACTTAAATGGGTTCAGCTTGCTGGGCCCGGTTATTGACCAAATGCAAAATAGCAAAAAGCCCGCCGAAGCGGGCTTTTCTAAATGTGGCTGGGGTGCCAGGATTCGAACCTGGGTATGCTGGTATCAGAAACCAGAGCCTTACCGCTTGGCGACACCCCAATGGTATAACAGTAAAATATGGTGGCTACGACGGGATTTGAACCTGTGACCCCATCATTATGAGTGATGTGCTCTAACCAGCTGAGCTACGTAGCCATTTTTGATATTTTACTTTAAAAGTCAACGATGTTGATGGCTGGGGTACCTGGATTCGAACCAGGGAATGCTGGTATCAAAAACCAGTGCCTTACCGCTTGGCGATACCCCATCAACAAATTTTCAACTTCTTCTTACTGCATCAAACCATTTAAAAAATGGCTGGGGTACCTGGATTCGAACCAGGGAATGCTGGTATCAAAAACCAGTGCCTTACCGCTTGGCGATACCCCATCTGATGCCTTACAACCCGATGATAAGAAATGGTGCGGGAGGCGAGACTTGAACTCGCACACCTTGCGGCGCTAGAACCTAAATCTAGTGCGTCTACCAATTTCGCCACTCCCGCAAAAAAAAGATGGTGGCTACGACGGGATTTGAACCTGTGACCCCATCATTATGAGTGATGTGCTCTAACCAGCTGAGCTACGTAGCCATCTTTTTTCGCGCAACCTTCATCGGCGTTGCGGGGCGCATTATGCGTATATGGCCGTTTTGCGTCAACAAGTTTTTTCCCGAAAAAGCGACCGGATGTGTTGTTTGTCTGGGTTGTGAACAGTATGGCGATAAAATCACCAATTCCGACAATTAATGGTTGAAAACATCAACAAAAAGGCGGACCCGAAGGTCCGCCCAGGGAAGAAAACGCCCGGCGATTATTTGTAGGCGGACTGGTGAACGCCGACTGCACGACCAGAAGGATCGTCCATCTTTTTGAACGACTCATCCCATTCGATGGCTTTCGCTGAAGAGCAGGCCACTGACGGGCCGCCAGGCACGCATTCGGCCGCGCTTGGCAATGGGAACAACTCTTCGAAAATTTCGCGATACAGGTAGCCTTCCTTGGAGCTCGGCGTGTTGTATGGGAAGCGGAAACGTGCGGTTTCGAGCTGTTGATCGCTGATCTGCTTGGCAGCGACTTCTTTCAAGGTGTCGATCCAGCTGTAGCCAACGCCGTCGGAGAACTGCTCTTTCTGGCGCCAGGCCACGCTGGCCGGCAGATAGGACTCAAAACATTCACGCAGGATATGTTTTTCCATTTTGCCATTGCCGCACATTTTGTCTTTCGGGTTGATGCGCATCGCCACGTCGAGGAATTTTTTATCCAGGAACGGCACGCGAGCTTCCACACCCCAGGCGGACATCGCCTTGTTGGCGCGCGCGCAGTCAAACATATGCAGGGCCAGCAGTTTGCGCACGGTTTCGTCGTGGAACTCACGAGCATCCGGTGCCTTATGGAAGTACAGGTAACCGCCGAACACTTCGTCCGCCCCTTCCCCAGACAGCACCATCTTGATACCCATCGCCTTGATCTTGCGTGACATCAGGTACATCGGGGTGGAGGCGCGAATGGTGGTGACGTCATAGGTTTCGATGTGATAAATCACGTCGCGAATGGCGTCCAGGCCTTCCTGCACGGTGAAATGAATTTCATGGTGTACGGTGCCCAGGTGGTTGGCCACTTCCTGCGCAGCGCGCAGATCCGGTGAACCTTCCAGGCCGACGGCGAAGGAGTGCAGTTGCGGCCACCAGGCTTCGCTGCGCTCTTGATCTTCCACGCGGCGTGCGGCGTACTTTTTGGTAATGGCGGAGATCACCGAAGAGTCCAGGCCGCCAGACAGCAGCACGCCGTAAGGAACGTCGGACATCAGGTGGCTTTTCACCGAGTCTTCCAGTGCGTTGCGCAGGGCGTTGGCGTCGGTGACGTTGTCTTTAACCGCATCGTAATCGAACCAGTCACGCTGGTAGTATTCGCGAATTTCACCGTCCTGGCTCCACAGGTAGCTGCCCGCCGGGAATTCTTTGATGGTGCGACAAACCGGCACCAGCGCTTTCATTTCAGAGGCCACATACAGGTTGCCGAATTCATCATGGCCCATGTACAGCGGGATAATGCCCAAATGGTCGCGGCCAATCAGGTAGGCGTCTTTCTCGGCGTCGTACAGGGCAAAGGCGAACATCCCCTGCAGATCGTCGAGGAAGTCAGTGCCTTTTTCCTGATACAGCGCCAGGATCACCTCACAGTCGGAACCGGTCTGGAACTCATAGCGATCGCTAAGTTGCTGGCGCAGCGCCTGGTGGTTGTAAATTTCACCGTTAACCGCCAGAACGTGGGTGTGCGCAGCGTTGTACAGCGGTTGGGCGCCATTGTTGACGTCGACAATCGACAGGCGCTCATGCACCAGAATGGCTTTATCGCTGGCGTAAACGCCGGACCAGTCCGGGCCGCGATGGCGCATCAGACGGGACAGCTCCAGCGCTTTCTTACGCAGTTCAACGGGATCGGACTTTAGATCGAGCACACCGAAAATAGAACACATATACCGACTCTCCTAACGACTTTTTTAGACTGTGATGTTGTTTTGGTTGTTATAGGCAGCGTGGTCGGCTCATCAGTGATGGCGCGGTTTTGCTGCGTTGTGTTTATGAAAATGCGTCAAAAGCGGCAGGGGATGCAAGCGTTTTAGCGCTACGCCGAAAAATAGTTGTTTGGGGTAGGTCGAATATTAGTGGATGTTCAGTTAATGACGCCTAAAATTAACGAATGTGCAATTTTTTACTAAATAGATGAGTTGCCGGATAGTTTTTCCGGCAACTCATTGCCGCTTATCAGGCGGTCAACTGCCACAGGGTGAAGGCCGCATCCGGCGTCCAGCCTGCGTTAGAGGTGTGTGCCTGAAGACAGGTGTATTTCTTGCCTTTATAGGTCACCACATCGCCGACCTTATAGCTGTGGTTGTTCTGCCACTCGCCAGTGCCCGGATCCGGAGGTGTGCCGCCGTCTGCGGTTTTCACCGCCAGCGCGCTGCTCGGCAGTGAGGTACTGCCCTGGTTATCGGTGGCGGTAACGAAGTAGCTGTATTGCGTTGCCGGAGTCAGGCCACTGTCTTGCAGCGACAGGCCGCCGGTCTGGCCGATAGCGCTACCGTTACGGTAAACCGTATATTGGCTCACCGGATTGACGCTGCTGGCAGCCGCCCATTTCAACGTCAACGACGTTGCGGCGATCGCGGTGGCATTCAGCGCGGTTGGCGCATCAGGCTTTCCCGGTGGTGGCGTGATCCCCCCCTGGATCAGCGCGGCATAACGAGTTTTGAATTCCCAGTTATAAGCCACGCCGGCCTTGCTCCGGCCGTTGTCCCAGTTTACCGACCAGGTCATCAGGCCCTTGATCGACAAACCTTTGGCATCAAGACGTGCGAAGGCGTTATAAACCGCCATTTTGTCGACCACATAGCCGGTGGCGGCAGCGTCATTGTTGGTTGGCAGACCGATAACGAATTTGGCTGCCGGGATTTTGGCATAGCCACGGGTGCCGGTAACCAGACTTTCGGTCAGGTAATACAGGAAGTCTTCTTTCATGGCGTCGTTATTCTGGGTGATCCAGGCGCCTTTACCGCCGTTGGCTTCATCAACCCAGATACCATCACCGCCCTGATTATAATATTGTGGCGCGATAAAATCGTAATAGCCTTCGAGCGCGGTAATATAATCCAGGTAAGTCCCGTTGGTGCGTAAATAAGGGAATTCTGGCGCCATGCTGACAATAAAGTTTTTACCTTCGGCGGCATAGTGCGATTTTACTTTTTTCAGTGCGACCGGCAGAACGGTTTTATTATTGGCTGCGCCAATGGCGGCTTGTTCCAGATCGATATCCAACCCATCGAAGCCGTAAGTTTCCACCAGACGGATAATCTCATTGGCCAGCTTGTCTTCGTCGCCGGTTTTCAATTCGATATGCGCGTCTGCGCCACCCAGGGAAATCAGCACTGCGCGGCCCTGGCTATTGAGCACGCCAACCTGACGGCGGAACTCGGCATCAGACAGGTTGTAAGGCTTGAAGGTGGGGATGCCTTCGCCTTTCATAAAGGCCACGGCGACCACGTTATATTCGGCCGGAATGTCGGTCAGATTCATATTGGCGAATTGGCCTTGCTGATAACCGTCACTGGCACCGGCGGCCCAGTTGTGCCAAAAACCCATCATGATTTTTTTATTGGCCATATCCGGCATGATAGCGGCGTCATCTGCCAGTGGTGCATTGATAATATTATTGGTGCTCATGGTAACCTCGTTATTTTAAGTAAGATTATTTCCGCACGACGTCAATATCAGTGATTGGCGGGGCGTAAATATAGAGTGCGCTTTTTTAACGAGGCTGGAGTGAAACCTTTGTTGGGCAATAATAAATTTAATTCAAGCTGGTTAAATTAAAGGGTGGCCGCAATGGCCACCGCAGTGATTAAAAAATATTGATATCGGCGACGGACGGGAAGATATAGCTCGGGCGGAACGGCATGGTTTCGACATCGTTCAGCGTAGAGATGCCGGACAGCACCAAGACGGTTTCCAGACCGGCCTGGAAGCCCGCCAGGATATCGGTGCGCAGGTTGTCACCGACGATCACCGTTTCTTCCGAATGCCCCTGCATCTTGTTCAGTGCGGCACGGATGATCCACGGGCTTGGCTTGCCAACGTAAAACGGTTTGCGGCCGGTGATTTTCTCGATGGGGGCGCACAGCGCACCGCAGGCCGGCACAAAACCATGGCCGTGGGTATCCGGGTTGGTGGCAATAAAGCGCGCGCCGTTATTCACGAAGTAGGCGGCCTTGTGCATCATGTCCCAGTTGTAGGAGCGGGTTTCGCCGACGATCACGAAGTCAGGATTGATGTCGGTAATGGTGAAACCGGCTTTATACAGTTCATGAATTAGCGCGCCTTCACCGACCACATAGGCTTTTTTGCCTTCCTGACGGCGCAGGAAATCGGCGGTGGCCATGGCTGAGGTATAAAACGCGCTTTCCGGCACTTCCAGCCCGGCGGCGGCGAAGCGGTTCGCCAGATCCTGCGCGGTCTGCGACGGATAGTTGGTCAGCACGACCAGCGGCATGCCCTGTTCCTGAATGCGTGCCAGGAAAAGGTCGGCACCGGGAACTGGCGTGTTGTCATGCAGCAGCACGCCGTCGATATCACATATAACGTTCTTGATTGTCATTGTTGCTGTTTCTCATGATTGGCGGCAGGCAAAACGCGAAGATAGCACACCTGCCTGAAGCGACGGATCAGCTTTCCAGCAATCGCTGCAATAGCACGCCGTTGAGCATCGCCCGCTTGGCCAGGGCAAATGCGCCGATCGCCGAGCGATGATTGAGTTCGGAGGTGACCACCGGCAGATTTTTGCGGAAGTCTTTCAGCACCTGAGTATTGATGCAGCTTTGGATCGCCGGCAGCAGCACTTTTTCCGCCTCGGTAATTTCACCGGCGATCACCACTTTCTGCGGATTAAACAGGTTGATGGCGATAGCCACGGCTTTGCCGAGGTAGCGACCGACGTGTTCGATCACTTCGCTGGCCAGCAGGTCACCGCGGTTGGCGGCCTTGCAGATGGCAGCGATGTTGCAATCGTCGAGAGTCAGTTTGCTGGGGTAACCCTGGGTCAGTAAGTGGCGTACACGATGTTCAATCGCGGCGTTGGCGGCGACGGTTTCCAGACAGCCGAAGTTGCCGCAGTGGCAGCGTTCGCCCAATGGATCAATTTGAATATGGCCAATCTCACCGACGTTGCCGTTGTTGCCCAGGAATATCTGGCCGTTGACGATAATGCCAGCGCCGGTGCCACGGTGCAGGCGCACCAGAATAGAGTCTTCGCAGTCGCGCGTGGCGCCAAAGTAATGCTCTGCCAATGCCAGGCTGCGGATGTCGTGGCCAACAAAGCTGGTGACGTTAAAACGTTGCTGCAGGTTATCGACCAGCGCCCAGTTGTTGACGCTGATGTGCGGCATGTAACGCACCACGCCCAGCGCTGGGTCAACCAGGCCAGGCAGGATCACCGCGATGGCGATCAGCTCACGCAGCTTGCGCTGGTAGTTTTCGATAAACTGGGCAATGGCGATAAACAGCGCATTTTCCAGTGTCTCCTGGGTGCGTTCCGGCAGCGGGTAGTGTTCTTCACCGAGCGATTTTCCGCTCATGTCGTACAGGGTGATGGTAGCGTCGTGACGACCGAGGCGCACGGCCACGGTGTGGAAATGCCGGGTTTCGGAGACAATGGAAATGGCGCGGCGGCCGCCGGTGGAGGCTTGCTGATCGACTTCTTTGATCAGCCCGCGCTCCAACAGCTGGCGAGTAATTTTAGTGACGCTGGCGGGCGCTAGCTGGCTCAGTTCGGCTATTTGAATGCGCGAAATCGGACCTTGCTGGTCGATCAGGCGGTAAACCGCTGCGCCGTTGAGTTGCTTGACTAAGTCAACGTTCCCTATCTGTGCCTGTCCGCCAGTACTCATCAATAATTTTACTCGCTGTTCATTAAATTAAACCTCGTTACCGTTAACGAGCGTTTTGGTGACTTTAAAATCACGGGTAAAGGCCGTCAGGTTCGCCACTTTACCCGGCTCGATAGTGCCTAAACGGTGGTCCACGCCGATAGCGCGCGCCGGATACAGCGTCGCCATGCGCAGGGCTTCGTCCAATGCAATACCGACGTGCTCAACGCTATTTTTTAACGCGTCAATCATGGTCAGCGCTGAGCCGCTCAGGGTGCCGTTTTCGTCCACGCACAGCCCATCACGATAGTATATTGTTTTACCGGCAAAAATAAATTGGTCGATATCGGCACCTGCCGGCGCGGTGGCGTCGGTGACCAGCACCAATTTATCACCTTTCATGCGCTTGGCGTTACGGATACTCGCCCAGGCCACGTGATGGCCGTCGGCGATAATGCCGGTGTAGACCTCAGGCGTGTCGAAAATCGCCCCCATCAGGCCTGGTTCACGCCCGGTGATATACGGCATGGCGTTATACAGGTGAGTGGCGAAGGTGATACCGGCGGCAAAACCGATACGGGCCTGATCGTAGGTGGCATTCGAGTGACCGGCGGACACCACAATGCCGGCTTCCGTCAATTGCTTGATAAAGTGCGGCTCCACCATTTCCGGCGCCAGCGTGACTTTGGTGATCACATCGGCATTGGCGCACAGATAGTCGATCATCTCGCTGGTTGGTTTGCGGATAAACGCCGGGTTATGAGTGCCTTTTTTGAGCGGGCTAAGGTACGGCCCTTCCAGATGCAGGCCAAGCGCCTGATTGGGGTGCTTTTTCAGATAAGCGCGCATCACTTCGATGCTGTGCTTCATAAATTCGTCGCTGCTGGTGATCAGCGTTGGCAGATAGCTGGTACAGCCGGATTTTTCGTTGGCACGCTGCATAATTTCCAGCGTCTGTTCCGAAATGGCCTCCAGCGAGTCATTAAATTGCACGCCGCCACAGCCGTTAAGCTGCACGTCGATCAAACCGGGGGCCAGGATAGCGCCACCCAGATCGCGCGTTTCAATGCCGGCCGGCAGTTCAGCCAGCGGGCAGACTCGTTCAATCAGCCCATCAGCGATAATAACTGCGTGGTCGTCAAGTACGTCGTGGCCGGTATAAATACGGCCGTGGGTTAAAGCGAACATCGTAGCCCCCTGCAAGAATTAAAGACTCTTAACGCTTTCCGCTTCTAACTCGCGGAAATATTTAACGGTTTTGACTTTCAGTTCCATGGTGGATGGCTCATCGCACACCACAACGGCCTTGGCATGCAACTGCAGGCAACTGATGGTCCACATGTGGTTGATATTGCCTTCCACTGCGGCTTCCAGCGCCTGTGCCTTGGCATGGCCGGTCACCAGAATCATCACTTCTTCTGCATCAAGCAGCGTGCCCACGCCCACGGTCAGGGCAAATTTAGGCACCAGGCTGACATCACCGCCGAAGAAGCGGGAGTTGGCGATGCGGGTATCTTCGGTCAGGGTTTTGATGCGAGTACGGGATGCCAGCGATGAAGCCGGTTCGTTAAACGCGATATGACCGTCGATGCCAACGCCACCCATGAACAGGTTGATCTTGCCGTAAGATTTGATTTTCGCTTCGTACTGGCGGCACTCGGCGTCAACGTCCGGCGCATTACCATTCAGCAGGTTGATATTTTCACTTGGGATATCAACGTGATCAAAGAAATTACGGTACATGAAGGTATGATAGCTTTCCGGGTGTTCCTGCGGCAGGCCAACGTATTCGTCCATGTTGAAAGTCACCACATGCTTAAAGCTTACTTCACCTGCTTTGTGCATCGCAATCAGATGTTTGTAGGCTTCCAGTGGGGTTCCGCCGGTAGGCAGGCCGAGCACAAACGGACGCTCCGCAGTAGGCTTGAATGCGTTGATGCGCTGGACGATATGGCGAGCGGCCCATTTGCCGACTTGTGCAGTATCTTTCAGTGGGATAAGTCTCATCTAACACCTCTTGGGGTAAGTAAACTAAAGCTATACTGGTTCGAGCCTGAACGAGAGTCTTAAGCCTAACTCAGCTTTATGATTCTCACGTGATGTCTCAGGTTCAATGATTTTTTTAATGATAAAATAAGTTTTGTGTGATGGCTAGCAATGTGGCAGCTTAAGACTGCTTTTTGGTGATGTAAATCACAAAAAAGGAGGTTTTAATTTGCGATACGAAATAATTTTTTTACACTCCACGTGTTGTCGTTCGTCCAGAGTTAATCGCAGTGTGTGATGGCGCTTGCGTAAAATATGATAAAGCTCATAAAAGGGCATTAGGGGGAATATTAAGGTGAACATACTCGGCTTTTTCCAAAGATTGGGCAGGTCGTTGCAACTGCCAATCGCAGTACTGCCCGTGGCGGCGCTTTTGCTACGCTTCGGCCAGCCTGACTTACTGAATATTTCATTCATCGCACAGGCCGGTGGATCAATCTTCGATAACCTGGCGTTAATCTTTGCTATCGGTGTGGCGGCAACCTGGTCGAAAGACAATGCCGGTTCAGCCGCATTGGCGGGCGCGGTGGGTTACTTCATTCTGACCAAGGCGATGGTCACCATTAACCCGGCGATCAATATGGGTGTGCTGGCGGGTATCATTACCGGCCTGGTGGGCGGTGCGGTCTATAACCGCTGGTCCGGCATCAAGCTGCCCGAGTTCCTCTCCTTCTTCGGCGGTAAGCGTTTCGTTCCAATCGCTACCGGCTTTTTCTGTTTAATCCTTGCTGCCATCTTTGGTTATATCTGGCCACCGGTACAAAATGCGATCCACGCAGGCGGTGAATGGATTGTTTCGATGGGCGCTATCGGTTCCGGCATTTTCGGCTTCGTTAACCGTCTGCTGATCCCAACCGGCCTGCATCAGGTTCTGAACACCATTGCCTGGTTCCAGATTGGTGAGTTTACCAACGCTGCCGGTACCATCTTCCACGGCGACATCAACCGCTTCTATGCGGGTGACGGCACTGCCGGGATGTTCATGTCCGGTTTCTTCCCGATCATGATGTTCGGTTTGCCGGGTGCGGCACTGGCGATGTATTTCGCTGCGCCGAAAGAACGTCGCCCAATGGTTGGCGGTATGCTGCTGTCCGTTGCACTGACCGCATTCCTGACCGGTGTGACCGAGCCGCTTGAATTCCTGTTCATGTTCCTGGCTCCGCTGCTGTATCTGGTCCATGCCATTTTGACCGGTATCAGCCTGTTTGTAGCCACCTTGCTGGGCATTCACGCCGGGTTCTCCTTCTCTGCAGGTGCCATCGACTATGTGTTGATGTACAACTTGCCAGCTGCCAGCAAGAACGTCTGGATGCTTGTTCTGATGGGCCTGGTTGCCTTCGCGGTGTACTTCGTCCTGTTCTCTATCATTATCCGTGCGTTCAACCTGAAAACTCCGGGTCGTGAAGATGCGTCTGACGATGTCGTCGCACCGGAAGCCAACAGCAATACCGATGAAGGCCTGCGTGCACTGTCTCGCAGCTATATTGGTGCCATCGGCGGTTCTGACAACCTGACCGGCATTGATGCCTGTATCACCCGTTTGCGTCTGACCGTTAAAGATTCTTCCAAAGTGCTGGATGCCAGCTGTAAGCGCCTGGGTGCTTCCGGCGTAGTGAAACTGAACAAACAAACCGTTCAGGTTATCGTGGGTTCCAAAGCCGAAGCCATTGCTGACGGCATGCGTGCGGTGATTGCTACCGGCCCAGTGCCTGCGGCAGAAGTGGCGCCGGCTCCTGGCGTGAATACCGTTAAATCGCAGGCCGTGCCTAATGCGCCGAAGGTGGCCTTCGAGTCGCTGGTGGCTCCGGTGACCGGTGAAGTCGTGGCCCTGGATCAGGTTCCTGACGAAGCCTTTGCCAGCAAAGCGGTAGGCGACGGCCTGGCGATTCGCCCGACCGACAAAATCGTAGTTGCTCCGGCAGATGGCACCATCGTGAAAATCTTCAACACCAACCACGCTTTCTGTCTGGAAACCGACAAGGGTGCGGAGATTGTGGTGCACATGGGGATCGACACCGTGGCATTGAACGGTCAGGGCTTCAAACGTCTGGTTGAAGAGGGTGCTGAGGTGAAAGCCGGCCAGCCAATCCTTGAATTGGATCTGGAGTTCCTGAACGCCAATGCCCGCTCGATGATCAGCCCGGTAGTGGTCAGCAACTCTGACGATTACGCCGGCCTGACGGCGCTGGCGACCGGTTCTGTGGTAGCCGGCCAGACCAAACTGTTCGAGATCCAGAAATAAACCGTTTTACCTGAGTAGTACCCAGGGTGTTTAACGAGTCATGACGGAACGCACCCTACCTTTGGCGGGAAGAGAGCAATCTCTTCCCGCTTTTTTATGGGCAGCGGTTGTCCCGTAATAGCGCCTTGACCTGTTGTGGTGCAATGCTCCGCATTTTTCGTGAAACAAACGGTTGTTTCCGGACGTGGCTTGTTGGAACATAGGCGGTTATGAGTAGCGCTTTGCATTGAGGAATAGTGAAATGAGTGAGGCTGAAGCCCGCCCAACCAATTTTATCCGTCAGATCGTTGATGAAGATCTGGCGTCCGGGAAACACACGTCAGTCCATACCCGTTTCCCGCCGGAGCCAAATGGCTATCTGCATATCGGCCATGCGAAATCCATCTGCCTGAATTTCGGCATCGCTCGCGATTATCAGGGCCAATGCAACCTGCGTTTTGATGACACCAACCCGGTGAAAGAAGACATCGAGTTTGTTGAGTCAATCAAACATGACGTCGAGTGGCTGGGCTTTGAGTGGAGCGGCAACGTTCGTTACTCCTCGGATTACTTCGATCAACTGCACAACTATGCGGTGGAGCTGATCAGCAAGGGCCTGGCTTACGTCGACGAACTGTCGCCTGAGCAAATCCGTGAATATCGCGGCAGCCTGACTGCGCCGGGTAAAGACAGCCCGTACCGTGGCCGCAGTGTGGAAGAGAACCTGGCGCTGTTTGAAAAAATGCGTAACGGTGAATTCGCCGAAGGTACCGCTTGTCTGCGTGCCAAGATTGACATGGCTTCGTCGTTTATCGTGATGCGCGATCCGGTGCTGTACCGTATCAAATTTGCTGAACACCACCAGACCGGCAACAAATGGTGCATCTATCCGATGTACGATTTCACCCACTGCATTTCCGATGCGCTGGAAGGGATCACCCATTCGCTGTGTACGCTGGAGTTCCAGGACAACCGTCGTCTGTATGACTGGGTGCTGGATAACATCACCATCCCTTGTCATCCGCGTCAGTACGAGTTCTCGCGCCTGAATCTTGAATACGCCATCATGTCGAAGCGCAAGCTGAACCTGTTGGTGACCGAGAAAATCGTTGAAGGCTGGGATGACCCACGTATGCCGACCGTTTCCGGCCTGCGTCGCCGTGGTTATACCGCTGCGTCAATCCGCGAATTCTGCCAGCGTATCGGCGTGACCAAGCAGGATAATAACGTCGAAATGATGGCGCTTGAGGCCTGTATTCGTGAAGAGCTGAACGAAAACGCACCGCGTGCGATGGCTGTGCTGGATCCGGTGAAGGTAGTCATTGAAAACCTGACCAGCGGTGTGGAAATGGTGACTATGCCTAACCACCCGAGCAAGCCGGAAATGGGCAGCCGTGAAGTGCCGTTCAGCCGTGAGATTTATATCGATCGCGCCGACTTCCGTGAAGAAGCCAACAAGCAGTACAAGCGCCTGGTGCTGGGTAAAGAAGTTCGCCTGCGCAATGCGTATGTGATCAAGGCGGAACGCATTGAGAAAGACGCTGAAGGCGAAATCACCACTATTTTCTGCAGCTACGATCCAGAGACGTTGAGCAAGGATCCTGCCGATGGCCGCAAGGTGAAAGGCGTGATCCACTGGGTGTCTGCCGAGCATGCTTTGCCGGCGGAAATTCGCGTGTATGACCGTCTGTTCAGCGTGCCTAACCCAGCGGCGGCAGAGGACTTCCTCACCACCATTAACCCTGAGTCACTGGTTATCAAGCACGGCTTTGTTGAGCCAAGCCTGGCGGCCGCACAGCCGGAAAAAGCCTACCAGTTCGAACGTGAAGGTTATTTCTGTGCTGACAGCCGTCACTCTTCGGCCGAGCACCTGGTGTTTAACCGCACTGTGGGCCTGCGTGATACCTGGGCTAAAATTGGCGCCTGAGTGCTGATCAAAAGCTAATGCGATAAAGCGCAACTTCGGTTGCGCTTTTTTTATGCCTGTCAGCCTCGTTCTCTCCCCGCAAATGCTTTTAAATCCCCAATCTATTTTTTAAATTTTAATCCGGTAGTTGTACCAGCAATTTCTTGATAAAAATCAGTAGTCATATAACATCATCTTATATATTCGTGATACGAATTAATGTCATTTAGAGAGCGCTCTCATGTTTTTTCTTTTGGCTGACTTTTTTGCTTAGGCTGAAACCATTAATCGTCTCTGATTGACCTGATATTAAAATTTATTCTGATTTTATTGAATTTTTTATTCGACAGCCTCTTTGCATAGCCACGTAACATAATCTCATCGATATGTGCTCTTTGTCATACTTTGACAAATCTCTCTCATAATTCATTTGATAATTCGCGTCGCGAAAAATAGTCTGTCTGTAGCAATAAGTGCTGTGGGATTTTAACCCGTCAGCAATATTTTTTACCCGATTGGGTTTTTATTAGCGGTCGTGCAGGGCAGTGGTGAACACGGGCGACTGCAACTTTTAAAGTTAAGTCAAAGAGGAATTTCATTATGGGTACGCACGGTGCTCAGCGTAAAACGCTGGCGCTCGCAGTCGCGGGTGCGCTGTTGGGAACAGGGTTTGCCATGGCCCCTGAGGCGAAAGCCGCAGGATTTATCGATGATTCCACGATGACCGGCGGCGTGTATTACTGGCAGCGTGAACGTGACCGTAAAGATCTCAATCCGACCAGTGACGATTACAATAAATACACCACCAACCTGTCACACTCGACCGCCAACCTGAGCCTGGATTTCGCCTCGGGCTATGCCTGGGACATGTTTGGTTTGGACGTGGGGGCCTTTACCGCCATTGAGCTGGCAGAATCCAGCGCCAGCGGCCATCCGAACGAAATCGCGTTCTCCTCCAAAAACCGTACCTATGATGAAGACTATTCCGGCGATAAAGGCGGCATCAGCCTGTACAAAGCCGCCGGTAAATTCAAGTATGGCCCTGTCTGGGCACGCGCCGGTTATATCCAGCCAAGCGGGCAAACGCTGCTGGCACCACACTGGAGCTTTATGCCCGGCACCTATCAGGGGGCGGAGGCCGGTGCCAAGTTTGACTACGGTGATGCCGGTGCATTGAGCTTCTCCTACATGTGGACCAATAAGTACAAGGCTCCATGGCATATCGAGATGGATGACTTCCGCCAGAACGACAAAAAAACCGGCGTCTCCTATCTGCACTCTCTGGGTGCCAAGTATGATTTCAAAAATGATTTGGTGCTGGAAGCGGCCTTTGGTCAGGCCCAGGGCTATGTGAATCAGTACTTCACCAAGGCGTCTTACAAATTTGATCTGGTGGGTAATCCATTGACCACCAGCTATCAATTCTACGGTACCGAAGACCGTATCAGCGACAAGAACGACCCTAACAGCATTTACGACGGCCTGGCCTGGCTGCAGGCGTTAACCTTTGGTTATACCACCGGTCAGTTCAACTGGCGCCTGGAAGGGACCATGGTCAAAGCCGAAGGTAATCAGGGTTACTTCCTGCAACGCATGACCCCAACCTACGCCTCCTCTAACGGTCGTCTCGACGTCTGGTGGGATAACCGTTCCGACTTCAACGCCAACGGCGAAAAAGCGGTTTACGCCGGGGTGATGTATGACCTGAGCAACTGGAACCTGCCGGGCATGGCGGTGGGCGGTTCTTATGTTTATGCCTGGGACGCCAAGCCAAGCACCAACCCGATATATGACCAGAGCCAGCGCCTGAAAGAGAGCGCCTGGAGCCTGGACGCGCTGTACACCATTCAGGAAGGTCGCGCCAAAGGCACCTTGCTGAAACTGCACTACACCCAGTATGACAACCACACCAACATCCCAAGCTGGGGTGGCGGTTACGGCAACATCTTCCAGGATGAGAAAGACGTCAAATTCATGGTTATCGCGCCATTCACCATCTTCTGATGCGTTCCCCGGCGGCAACGCCGGGGACACTTAACGGGAATATTTTGATGAAAAAAATCATGCTGATGTTAGCCGCGGTGGTCACGCTGAGTGCCTGTGTGCAGCCGGCCGCACCGCCGGAAGACGCCAAACTGAAACAGGCCTACAGCGCCTGCATTAATACCGCTGAAGGCTCACCGGAAAAACTGCAGTCGTGCCAGGCGGTCTTGAACGTGCTGAAACAAGAGAAGCAGCACCAGCAGTTTGCCGAAAAAGAAACGGTGCGGGTGATGGATTATCAGAACTGCATTCAGGCGGTTCACAGTGGTAACGGCCAGGCTTATGACGCCAAGTGCGGCAAAATTTGGCAAGAGATCCGCGATAACAATAATTAAGGATGATGTTAAAAATGAACAAATTCAAATTGAGTACGCTTGCCGCATTAACGGCAACCGTTGGATTATTTGGCTGCGTGGGGAATGCGCTGGCCAATCAGCCGCTGGTGGATCAACTTAGCCAGTTAAAATTGAATTTGAAAATGGTCGATAACCGGGCTGCCGACAGCGGCCTGGATTGCGGTAAATTGGGTGCCGACTGGGCGGCCTGCAACAAGGTATTGATCAGCCTGACCAACGATCATCAGGAGATCAAAGGTCACGACTGGGCGATTTACTTCCATAGCGCCCGTCAAACCATGCGGGTGGACAACGATCAATTTAAAATAACCCACCTGACCGGTGACCTGTATAAGCTGGAGCCTACCGATAAATTTACCGGTTTCCCGGCGGGTAAAACGGTTGAGATCCCGATTATTGCCGAATATTGGCAACTGTTTAAAACCGACTTCGTACCACGTTGGTACGCCACCTCGGGCGATGCCAAGCCAAAAATTCTGGTTAATACCGATAACGAAGATCTCAGCCAGTTTGTGACCCCCTTTAGTGGCGACCAATGGAAGCGTATCAAGGATGACAACAATATCCTGATGACTCCGGCCTCCCGCTTTACCAAAAACGCCGAGTTGAAAACCTTGCCTGCCGCCTCTTTGCGCGGGCAGATCGTGCCGACGCCGTTACAAGTGAAAGTGCATCCACAAGATGTGAGCCTGAGCAAAGGCGTGGCGCTGGAGTTGAGTGCGCTGACCAAACCGGCCGCGGACGCAGCCACCCAACGTTTTGCACTGTTGGGCTTAACCGATAACGCGGCGGGCTACCCGATAAAAACCGATATTCAGCCGGGTAAATTTAAAGGTGAACTGGCAGTGCCGGGAGCCTATGAGCTGAAAATTGGCAATAAGGAAGCGCGGGTGATTGGCTTCGATCAGGCCGGGGTGTTCTATGGCCTGCAGTCTATTCTGTCGCTGGTACCTACCGACGGCAGCGCTAAAATCGCCACTCTGGAGGCCAAAGATGCACCACGCTTCCAGTATCGCGGCATCTTCCTCGACGTAGCGCGCAACTTCCATCAGAAAGATGCGGTACTGCGCCTGCTCGATCAGATGGCGGCTTATAAGCTCAATAAATTCCACTTCCATCTGAGCGATGACGAAGGCTGGCGCATTGCCATCCCAGGCCTGCCGGAACTGACTGAAGTCGGGGGCCGGCGTTGTCATGACCTGAGCGAAACTACCTGCCTGTTGCCACAGTACGGACAGGGGCCAGAGGTATATGGCGGCTTCTTCTCGCGCCAGGATTACATCGAGATCATTAAATACGCCCAGGCGCGTCAGATTGAAGTGATCCCGGAAATCGATATGCCGGCACATGCCCGTGCTGCTGTGGTGTCGATGGAGGCGCGCTATAAAAAGCTGCATGCCGCCGGTAAAGAGCAGCAGGCCAATGAGTTCCGCCTGGTGGATCCGACCGATACCTCCAATACCACCTCGGTGCAGTACTTCAATCGTCAAAGTTACCTTAACCCCTGTCTGGATTCGTCCAGGCGCTTTGTTGACAAGGTGATGGGTGAGATTGCCCAGATGCACAAAGAGGCCGGGCAGCCGCTGCGCACCTGGCACTTTGGCGGCGACGAAGCGAAAAACATTCGCCTGGGGGCAGGCTATACCGATCTGACCAAGCCGGAAGCAGGCAAAGGCATCATCGATCAGAGCAAAGAAGACAAGCCATGGGCGAAATCCCAGGTGTGCCAAAAGATGATAAAAGACGGCAAAGTCGCCGATATGGAACATTTGCCAAGTTACTTTGGCGTAGAAGTCAGTCAACTGGTGAAAGCGCAGGGCATCGACAGGATGCAGGCCTGGCAGGACGGCCTGAAAGATGCGAAAAATGCCAAGGCCTTCGCCACTCCACGGGTTGGGGTCAACTTCTGGGATACGCTGTATTGGGGCGGTTTTGATAGCGCCAACGACTGGGCCAATAAAGGCTACGAAGTGATCCTTTCCAACCCGGATTACCTCTACATGGACTTCCCGTATGAGGTGAACCCGGACGAGCGCGGTTATTACTGGGGCACCCGTTTCAGTGACGAACAGAAAATGTTCAGCTTTGCCCCGAACAACCTGCCGCAGAACGCCGAAACCTCGGTGGATCGCGATGGCAATCACTTTACCGCCAAGAGCGACAAGCCGTGGCCGGGCGCTTACGGTATTTCTGCCCAGATGTGGAGCGAAACTCAGCGCACTGACGATCAAATGGAATACATGATCTTCCCGCGTTCACTGTCGGTGGCCGAGCGCGCATGGCACCGGGCGGGTTGGGAGCAGGATTATCAAGCGGGGCGTGAATATAAAGGCGGCGAAACCCACTTTATCGACAGCAAAAAACTGGACCGCGACTGGCTGCGCTTTGCCAATATTCTTGGCCAGCGTGAATTGGCGAAGCTGGACAAGGGCGGCGTGAGTTATCGGTTGCCGGTGCCGGGTGCCCGCGTAGCCGCTGGCAAGCTGGAGGCCAATATCTCGTTGCCGGGTCTGGGCATTGAATATTCCACCGACGGCGGCAAGCAGTGGCAGCGTTACGATGCCAGGGACAAGCCAAGTGTTAGCGGTGAGGTACTGATCCGTGCGGTCAGCCCGGACGGCAAGCGTTATAGCCGCGCCGAGAAAGTGTAACTCCTGAACCACGGCCCGTCTGTTCACAGGCGGGCCGTTATTGATGGTTAACAGCAGCGACCGGCGGTAATCAGCGATGAATTCGATACGGCTGACCTTTATGGTCGTTGCTTTTTTTTCCGGCATCGCCGGGGCACTGCAAATACCGACCCTGAGCCTGTTCCTCACCACCGAGGTTCGGGTGACTTCATTATGGGTCGGTTTTTTTTATGCGGTTAATGCCGGGGTCGGCATTATTGTCAGTTTTTTGCTGGCGAAAAAATCAGATCGCCAGCGTGACCGGCGCCATTTGATTTTAATCTGTTATTTATTGGCGGCGGGAAACTGTCTGTTATTTGCTTTTAATCGCAATTACCTGACGTTAATTACCGCAGGCGTGCTGTTAACCGCCATCGCCAATACGGCAATACCCCAATTATTCGCTCTGGCGCGTGAATACGGAGAGCGGTCATCGCAAAACGTGGCGATGTTTAGCGCCATTATGCGCGCCCAACTCTCTCTGGCCTGGGTTTTTGGCCCGCCATTGGCTTTTATGCTGGTGGTGAATTATGGCTTCACGGCGATGTTTATGTTTGCTGCCGGCATCTTCCTGCTGGTTACGCTGCTGGCCTGGTGGATATTACCCGAGGTGGCTCGCCCCCCTGTGGGTAATGAAATCGCCGTACCGCAAAAAGCGGTCTTCGATAAAGACATTAGCCGGTTGTTTTTCGCCTCGGTATTGATGTGGACCTGCAGCGCCATGTATCTGATTGATGTGCCGCTATATATCACGGCCGAGCTGGGTTTACCGCAAAGTCTGACCGGCTGGATGATGGGCATCGCTGCCGCAATCGAAATCCCCATCATGATCCTGGTGGGGCGTTATGTGAACCGGGTGGGCAAGCGCCTGATGATGGCGGGGGCCATGGTGGCCGGCATACTGTTTTATACCGGGATGCTGTGGTTTACCTCGGCCGCCGGGTTGCTGGTCTGGCAGCTGTTTAACGCGATATTTATCGGCATTATCGCCACCGTCGGCATGCTGTATTTCCAGGATTTGATGCCGGAACGGGCGGGCATGGCCACCACGTTGTTCACCAACAGCATTTCCACCGGCGTGATCCTGGCCGGAATATTACAAGGGATCCTGACTGAGTACGGGACGCATTCCTCCGTTTATCTGTTAGCCATATTACTGCTTTGTATTGCTTTACCTGTCGGTTTTAAAACCCGGGAAGTTTAGGTGGTTTCTGAGTGAATCGTTTATTTTTAAGCATAAACAAGGAAATATGATGGCTATATTGGTGACGGGCGGCGCCGGTTATATCGGCTCGCATACGGTATTGGCACTGTTGGAAAGGGGGGAGGAAGTTGTCGTACTGGACAACCTGTCCAACAGTTCGCCAGAGTCTTTGTTTCGGGTGGAGCGATTAACCGGTAAAAAAGTGATTTTTTATCAGGGAGATATCCAGCAACATCATTTGCTGGATCATATCTTCCGCCAGCATGATGTTCATGCGGTTATTCATCTTGCGGGGTTGAAATCGGTCAGGGAATCTACCGAAGAACCGCTGAAGTATTATCAAAATAATATTTCCGGCTCATTGATCGTACTGGACAGAATGCGCCATGCCGGCGTTAATCAATTTATTTTCAGCTCTTCAGCCACCGTCTACGGGCTGGCAGAATATACTCCACTGACGGAAAACTGCCGTGTTGGGCAGACCACCAATCCTTACGGAACCTCAAAGCTGATTGTCGAGCAGATCCTGGCGGAGTTCGCTTCAACGGCACCGCAGATGGCAATCACCGCGCTGCGTTACTTTAATCCGGCCGGGGCGCATGAGTCCGGCTTGATCGGTGAGGATCCCGCCGGCATTCCCAATAATCTTCTGGCTTATCTGGCGCAGGTGGCTATTGGCAAACTCGCGGTGTTGCCGGTATATGGCAACGACTACCCTACCAGCGATGGTACTGGGGTACGTGATTACATTCACGTGATGGATTTGGCTGAAGGGCATTTGAAAGCGCTGGATAACCTGCAGCCCGGTTTTAACGTCTATAACCTGGGCACCGGCAAAGGCTACTCGGTGCTGGAGATTATTCGGGCCTTTGAACGTGCCTGCGGGTTCAAAATCGCCTATCAATTTAATCCCCGGCGTGCGGGAGATATCGCCGAGTGTTGGTCCGATCCTTCGCTGGCGGCAGAAAAGCTGGGCTGGCAAGCCAAACGCAGTCTGGAAAAAATGGTGTGTGATGCCTGGTCTTGGCAGAGCAAAAATCCGCAGGGTTACGGCTCTTCGGTGCCGCTGTCATCGATAAGGATGGCCACCGATGAAGCTTAACGACGGGCATTTGGGGGTTATGCAGGATGATCTGTTCCGGGCAGAATACGAAGCGCGGATCGGCGACCTGAAGTTTGAGTTCGTTAAATATCAGCGCCAGACTTCGCCGGCACGGCTGGAAAGCTATCGGCGCGGGGTCGCTCAACTGCGTGAGTGGCGGGCAGCGCATGGGAATTTATTCGATGCCGCCCGCTGTTCCTCATTATTTTGCGTGCCCACTCGCCCGCTGGCTGCGAGTGAAAAACGGCTGCACCGAATCTGGTTGGGGGGCGCCATACCTGACGATGCCAGAGAGGTTCTCTCCCAGTGGGGCGATGCGCAGCAGGCGGTGAATAGCGCCGAAGGGAATGAGTGGGTCGGCATGTTATGGGTTTGGGACGCGAAGCAACTGGCAAGGGATGCGTATTTCATCCCCGTACCGGTGATAAAAGGCGGCTATTTGGGGGAGTATGACGCCGGTAATCATCGCCTGCAGGTGCATTCGCTGAGCGAACTGGCGCAAAAAAGGGTCGGCGACAACCTGGGCTTTATCCATCAACTGCACGACAAGCGCTATTACGCCACGCTTTCTGATTACTTCCGCTTTCTGATTTTGATCGAGCTGGGGGGGCTGTACATGGATATCGATACCATACCCCACCGGTCGGCGACGCTGTTTTTGATCAAACCAGAGGTGCCTGATTATCTTCAGTTCCTGGCTGAGGGCGAGGTCAGCCACGTCAGCTGGTTGAATCTGTTTCTCGATGAGACCGGCATGATAGTCAGCCGCAAGGGCGATATCTCACTGTGCCGGATGCTGGCGGGGTTGGATCAGATCTATGCGGCGGAAAGCGGAGAAGTGCCGGACAAGAATTCGGATTATGAACGCAAACTGTTTGATCCCTTTTATCAGCTGTGGAGTCGCCACATAGGCCGCTCTTTCCTCAGTCACGATCGCTTCTGCCAGGATTATGGCGTCCATTATGATGCGCACCCACAGGCCGTCACCTGTGGTATTCGCGGAATGCGTCTGCTGGAGGATGTGATCACCAATGAACGACTACCGCTGTCGCAGGAAGAGCAGCACAGCTACCGGCAATGCGTCAGCCGCTTAGAGCAGGTGGACTGGCAGCTTGAACAGCCGCTGGATCTGGCACGTTATGCGGAGATATTCACCGTTGATGAAGTACCGCGCATGGCCTATCCGGCGCAGATCCGTTCCGATATTGACCATTACCACTATTATTCGGTGCTTTCCCATGACCGCACGCTTGATCGGGTAAACCAGCTATTTGGCGAGTACCTGATCGCCGATAACCGGCGGCAGATTACGGCGGGTAATTACTGGTGCCCGACCGCTGGAGTCGGGGATGCGGTGTTACCGGAGCAGGGCGGGGCATTGCATTTTCTACCGGCGCGGCAGGCAAGTGAAGTCGATAAGACTCGCATGGCGAAGCTGATTTTCACCACCAGTTACCTGGAGTACTGTTCTGTTGGCAATCGAGCCGGGTTGGATTTGGTGTCATTGCAGCAGGCGCAAAATATCGAGCCCTATCTGGACCTGATCACGGTGGCTTACGATCGGCGTGGAACGTTTGTCGGCTTTTTCAATGCGGCCACCATCAGTGAGCTGTATGGCGTAAAAGCAGATTACCACTACCGCGATGAAATAAAGCCGCTTGATGAGGCTTATGACAGCTTTGTCCAAAGTCTTTGCACTGAAGATGATTATTTTATCTGCAGTCTGGCGGTTGAGAGCCAATTCCGCGGGCAAGGGCATTTTAACCAGATGTTTGCGCTGATAAAGCAGCGAGCTCAACAACACCAGGCGAAAAATATCGTGCTGTGCGTATGGCAACGCAGTGATGCCAGCCAAATTTATCTGAGCAAGGGGTTCCGTGTTCGAGGTGTATTCGATCAGGCCTGGTCGTTGTTCTTTGATCGGCTGCTGTTTCTAGAGTATGAGCTGTGAAGAGTTTGCCCACCCGCGTGTCGGCGGGTGAGCTGACGGTGAAGTAAGTGTAAGTGGGAAGTAAGAGAGAACTGTCGCTGCAATTGTTGTATTTCAAGCTGTGAACTTTCCCCGGGCCTGTCCGGGGATTTTTTTATCTGTTCATCGCCGGGCTACGGGCATAAAAAAACCGCCGTTAAGGCGGTTCTTAATGCTGGTTGAGGGCATTATTTTTTATCGTGCAGAGTTTCGTCTTCGCGGCAGTCACCAATTGCACAGTGGCCGTACAGGTACAGGCTGTGGTTGCTGAGCTTGATGCCGTGTTGCTTGGCGATATCACGCTGACGAACTTCGATGGATTCATCGCTGAATTCGATCACTTTGCCGCAGTCCAGGCAAATCAGGTGATCGTGGTGATGCTGCTGGGTCAGTTCGAACACGGACTTGCCGCCTTCGAAATTGTGGCGGGTCACAATGCCGGCATCATCAAATTGGTTCAGTACGCGGTAAACCGTAGCCAGGCCAATTTCTTCGCCCATATCTATCAGTTTTTTGTACAGATCTTCCGCACTGACGTGATGGCATTCCGGATTTTGCAGTACTTCCAGGATTTTGAGTCGCGGAAGCGTGACTTTTAAGCCGGCCTTCTTCAATGCGGTGTTGTTGTCAGTCATGCGGATTCAGTCCTGTTACTATGCTAATCAAGTTGAGGCGTTCTCGCCTGTGGCATCGGTCGGCACAAAGAGTTAATTGCGTCTCATTATAGAACCGGTTGACCTAAATAGAAACCGCCGGTTGTTAACAAAGATATAATTGCACTATTGCATGTTGCACACGCAACGTCTTGATGGGCGGGATAAACCGATAACTCAGTCTACCTTGACGATGTGGGAAGTTACAAATATGTATCTTCGATTGCAGTAATCAGTACTGCCAATGATGGCCCTGCCAGCAACACTATGCACTTAGCAGGGCTTTTGTTCAACCTTTGGCGTTAGCCGACTATCTCGGCCAGGCTCAGCTCTTCGACGATTTGTTTTACCCAGCCTTCAACACGCTCATTGGTCAGTTCAGGTTGACGGTCTTCGTCAATTGCCAGGCCAATGAAGTGGCTGTCGCTTGCCAAACCTTTCGAGGCTTCGAAATGATAGCCTTTGGTTGGCCAGTGGCCAACGATGGCAGCGCCACGCGGTTCAATGATGTCGCGGATGGTGCCCATCGCATCACAGAAATATTCTGCGTAGTCTTCCTGATCGCCACAGCCAAACAGGGCTACCAGCTTGCCGTTGAAGTCGATGTCTTCCAGCGTTGGGAAGAAGTCATCCCAGTCGCACTGGGCTTCACCGTAGTACCAGGTTGGGATACCGAGCAACAGAATATCGAAGCCTTCCAGGTCTTCTTTGCTGCTTTTGGCGATGTCGTGAATTTCGCACACATCGTCACCAAACTGTTGCTTAAGAATTTTCTGGATCATCTTGGCAATGTTTTCGGTATTGCCAGTGTCGCTGCCAAAGAAAATGCCTACATTAGCCATATCGCGTATAACCTTTAAATTCAATAAATTGCATTACACGATGTTAGCGCTGACCACGATAACACCGATTAAAATGATGCCATGGCAAGGGGTGCCCTCACCGGTAATTGCGTATCATGCCAGAAATTTACCCCGGGGTTTTATCACGTTTATGCGATACCGGGTGGGATAAAACGGTGTTGATCGGGCGTCATCCTTAACGCCGCGCCGCATGTGCGGCTGCAATGATCAATGTTCTGGCTGGTCGTCCGCCAGTTGTGCCAACAGCATTTGCTCAATAAGCTCGCTGCGGCTGATATTCCGCTGTTCCGCCAGTTTGTTCAGGGCGTCCACCGCATCCGCGTTGATCTTCAGTTCCACACGCCGTAAGCCACGGACTTTATCGCGTCGAAGCTGATTACGCTTATTGATTCTAAGCTGTTCATCTCGGGATAGCGGGTTGGTTTTCGGGCGCCCCGGACGGCGTTCATCTGCGAACAGATCCAGCGTCGTGCGATCCGTTTGTTCTTTTGCCATAGGTAGCGGTACTGCAAGGGAGTTTGCATCTAAAAGCGCGTAGACGCTTCTGGATGGTTCGGTTAACACACTTCGGGCCAATAAACCCTAACCCAAATTCACCCCCAGTCAGGCGTTAATCAACACGCCGGGCACGGTGGCAAAATTATAGCGCGCCATATTACCCCAGCAGGTGGAGCAACGACAATGCTTAACTGAGCCGAAAACGCGCTAAGCCGTTATCTTTAGCGCATTTTTTCACCAGATGGCCGTTTTGGGTGGTTGTCCGTACCAGGGGAAAGCGCCGGTCGGCTCAGGCTTCGCCGAGAAAACGGTGAATGGCACGCAGCACCGCCTCTGGTTTTTCCGCATGAACCCAGTGCCCGGTACCGGCGACCACATGTGCGCGAGCCTGCGGGAACTGGCGGGCAATATCTGCGCGGTAGCTGTCCTGTACGTAGGGCGACAAACCACCACGAATAAATAATGTGGGATGTGGCCAGGCGGGAACTTCCTGCCAGCCGGTGATGTTTTCGTATTGATCGATCAGCACCGGCAGGTTAAAGCGCCATTCGCCCTGGTGGAAGGATTTCAACAGAAACTGGATCACTCCTTCTTCCTTCAGGTAGTCGCGCATCAATTCCGCCGCCTGCTGGCGTTGAGTGATACCGGCCGCACTTACGGCCTGTAAGGCGACAAAAATCTCGTCGTGGCGACGGGTTTGATAATCCACCGGTGCCACGTCAATAACGATCAGTTTCTCCACTCGCTCAGGTGCGATTGCCGTCAGAGCCATCGCCGCTTTGCCGCCCATCGAGTGGCCGATCACTATCACCTTGTCCAACTGCAAATCATCCAGCAGCGCCAGCAGATCCTTTGCCATCTCCGGGTAGGTCATCACCGCTGAACGAGGCGACAGGCCGTGGTTACGCAGATCGACTTTAATCACGCTGTGTTGTTGGTTGAGATCGCGCGCCAGCACGCCGAGATTGTCCAGATTGCCGAACAGCCCGTGGATCAGGACAACCGGCAGAGCATCGGACTCGCAGGCCAGCAGTTGATAATGTAATTTCATGGCAAAGTTCATACTGAGTGAGATTCAGATTAGGGTATCATGATTAAAACACACGATGAAAATCCCCGTCGCCTTTCAAGCCACAGGTAACAACGCTGCGGCTTGAAATCTATAGGGTATAACGCGGATTTTTCATGGTAAGGTGCGGGTTTGGCAGAGCCAATGCCGGGCAGGCTTTAGGTAATAGTCTGCTTTTGCCGTGTTGAGGCACATTGTGATGTTCGCATCTGCGCTTTTAACCTTATAATCCCATGGCTTGAATGCAGGATCTGGCTTCAGGTTCTAAGTAGAAAAAAACAGTACTGGATAAAGATGAAAACTATTGAAGTCGACGAAGAGCTCTACCGTTATATTGCCAGCCACACGCAACATATTGGTGAGAGCGCGTCCGATATTTTGCGCCGCATGTTGAAGTTTACCGCAGGTCAGCCATTACGTGCGGTGCCGGCCGCCAGTGCCCAGAGCGCTGAGCAGGATAAAATTGTTGCCGCCTCGCGTCCGCGCGATCGCGTACGTGCCGTGCGTGAGCTGCTGTTGTCGGATGAGTATGCCGAGCAGAACAAAGCGGTGAACCGTTTTATGCTGGTACTTTCTACCCTGTATACCCTCGACGCGGCCGGTTTTGCCACGGCGACCGAGGCGTTGCATGGCCGTACCCGCACCTATTTTGCCGGCGATCAGCAAACCCTGCTGGCAAACGGAACGCACACCAAACCCAAGCACGTTCCGGGCACCCCTTACTGGGTGATCACCAATACCAATACCGGTCGTAAACGCAGCATGGTGGAACACATCATGCAGGCTATGCAGTTCCCAGCGGAACTGACTGAAAAAGTTTGCGGCACTATCTAATTTAGCGAACAGCCCGTCATGGTGGCCGTGAGCGACATATTGCCAGGCCGCAGGACAGGGATTAGGGAGATATGTCGATGGCGAATAACCCACGTGCCGGGCAGCCGGCTCAGCAAAGCGATTTGATCAACGTAGCCCAGCTGACGTCGCAGTACTATGTACTGCAACCTGAAGCCGGCAATGCAGCACACGCGGTGAAGTTCGGCACTTCGGGCCATCGCGGCAGCGCCCTGCGTCATAGCTTTAATGAAAATCATATTCTCGCCATTGCGCAGGCGATTGCGGAAGTCCGCCATCAGCAAGGGGTGACCGGCCCATGCTACGTGGGTAAAGATACCCATGCGCTGTCCGAGCCGGCCTTTATTTCTGTGCTGGAAGTGTTGACCGCCAATGGCGTCGATGTTGTCGTGCAGGAAAATAACGGCTTCACGCCAACCCCAGCGATATCCCACGCCATTTTGTGCCATAACCGCAACGGTGGGGCACTGGCCGACGGTATCGTTATTACCCCGTCTCACAATCCCCCGGAAGACGGCGGCATCAAATATAACCCGACCAACGGTGGCCCGGCCGACACCAATCTGACCTCCGTGATTGAAAAGCGCGCCAATGAACTGCTGTCATTGCAGTTGCAAGGCGTTCAGCGTCAGTCATTGGACAAGGCCTGGAACAGCGGCCGCGTGCACGCACAAGATCTGGTGCAGCCGTATGTCGAAGGGTTGGTGGATATCGTCGATATGCCTGCTATCCAGCGTGCCGGCCTGAAGCTGGGCGTTGATCCGCTTGGCGGCTCCGGCATTGCCTACTGGCAGCGTATTGCCGAGTATTACAAGCTGGATCTGACGCTGGTGAACGACTCTATCGATCAGACCTTCCGCTTTATGCACCTGGACCACGACGGCGTGATCCGCATGGACTGCTCGTCAGTTCCGGCGATGGGCGGTTTGCTGGCGCTGCGTGACAAGTTCGATCTGGCGTTCGCCAATGACCCGGATTACGACCGTCACGGCATTGTTACGCCGAAGGGGCTGATGAACCCGAACCATTATCTGGCAGTGTCCATCAACTACCTGTTCCAGCATCGTCCACAGTGGGGCGCCGATGTGGCGGTGGGCAAAACGCTGGTTTCCAGTGCAATGATTGACCGCGTGGTTGCCTCCCTGGGCCGGAAACTGGTGGAAGTGCCGGTGGGCTTCAAATGGTTTGTCGATGGCTTGTACGATGGCAGCCTGGGCTTTGGTGGCGAAGAGAGCGCCGGGGCATCCTTCCTGCGTTTTAACGGCACACCTTGGTCTACCGATAAAGACGGCATGATCATGTGCCTGCTGGCGGCGGAAATCACCGCAGTTACCGGTGAAAACCCACAAAATCACTACGAAGATCTGGCCAAACGCTTTGGCGCGCCGAGCTATAACCGTATTCAGGCACCGGCAACCTCAGCGCAGAAAGCCGCGTTGTCCAAGCTGTCGCCGGAAATGGTCAAGGCCGATACTCTGGCGGGCGATCCGATCACCGCCCGTCTGACCGCAGCACCGGGCAACGGCGCACCGATTGGTGGCCTGAAAGTGATGACTGACAATGGCTGGTTCGCAGCGCGTCCTTCCGGTACCGAAGAGGCTTACAAGATTTATTGTGAGAGCTTCCTGGGGGCTGAGCATCGCGAAAAGATCGAGCACGAAGCGGTCGAAATCGTCAGCGCAGTACTGGCTTCCGCCAAGTAAGTTTTCCCCACCTCCGATGAAAGCGCTGTTTTTACAGCGCTTTTTTTATGCCTGTAATTTAGATATATCTATTTTACAAACAGCCCTTGCGCATTTAGATATATCGATCTAGATTAGCGTTATCGAAGTTGTTTAGATATATCTAAATGGCTTCGTCAACTCACTGTCTATTGAGAGGTATCACTATGTTTCATCGTTTAGATTCACACCGCCGTCACCATTGTCATCCTGATCACGAAGAACGTTGCGACCATCATCATCGCCATCGTGGCGGGCGTCATCACTTTGGCGGCGACCACGGCGAAGAGCATGGCCGGGGCGGGCGAGGGGGCCGTGGTGGGCGTCAGCGCATGTTTGAACATGGCGACCTGCGGTTGGTGCTGCTGGCGCTGGTGGCACGCAAACCGAGCCACGGCTATGAACTGATTAAGGCCATTGATGAGGCTTCTTCCGGCCTGTACGTACCCAGCCCGGGCGTGATTTACCCGACCCTGACGCTATTGGAAGAGCAGGATTTCCTTGAGCCTGTCACCAGCAGCAATGGCCGCAAAAGTTATCAGATCACCGAACTGGGCCAGGGGGAACTGCAAAAACACCAGGCCGTTGTCGACGTGATCCTGGCCCGTTTGGCCGGTGCCGGTCGCGGTCATCATCATCATCACGGCAATCTGGCGGAAGGTATCTCTGAAGCCATGAACCGCCTGCGCAGTTTGCTACGCGGCAACGTGATGCGTGCCGATCTTTCACCACAGCAGGTGGAACGCATCAATGCGGCATTGCTGACCGCCGTGGCGGCGATTGAAAGTGAAATGAACATTGCCCCGACAGCACAGGAGAATGACTGATGCCCGGCCACCGTTTCCGTATTACCGTTGAAGCCCTGAGCGATCGCAAAGGCGAACCCGTAGAGAAAGCGCCACTGAGTTTTGAAGTAGAAAACCACGACGATATTCTCGGTATTGTTGAGCGCATCAAAGCGCGTGAAGACCTGAACTTTGGCGAGAACAACAGTGCGGCCTTTGCCGTTGGCCTGAAACTGTTTTCCGAAGTGATGATCGAAAACCGCAAGCATCCGGTATTTGCACCGCTGCGCGAAGCGTTCAAGGAATTTATGATGGGATTAAAGAAAGGTCCTAACGCGTAGGGGCGCCGCATGCTGCGCCCGTTTAATCGAACACCGCGTCAGGTTAACCGCATGCTGCGCCCATTAACTTCAAGGCATAAAGCGGTAACCGACGCCGGTTTCGGTCAGCAAGTGTTTTGGCCGGGCCGGGTCGGCCTCCAGTTTCTGCCGCAGATGACCCATATAAATTCGCAGGTAATGGCTGTGTTCGACGTAGTTCGGCCCCCATACGTGGCTCAGAAGCTGGCGCTGGGTCAGCACCTTGCCGGAGTTGGCCAGCAGCTCGGCCAGCAGTCGAAACTCAATTGGCGTCAGATGCAAATCTTCACCCTGGCGCAGCACTCGACGATTAATCAGATCTACGGTGATTTCTGAGAAGCTGACCAACGGGCTTTCCTGCAGGCTGCCGGAATGACGTCGCAAGGCGACCCGCACGCGCGCCAGCAATTCACCAATGCCAAAGGGCTTGCTGAGATAGTCATCCGCCCCGGCGTCCAGCGCGGCGATTTTGTCTTCTTCAGCGTTGCGTGCCGACAACACTATGACCGGAATCGCGCTCCATTGGCGTAAATCACGGATATAGTTAAGTCCGTCGCCGTCCGGCAACCCCAAATCGAGAATAATCAGATCCGGTTTACGCGTACCGGCTTCAATCAGCCCGCGTTGCAGCGTTTCGCTTTCAAACACCCGCAGGCCTTCACTTTCCAGGGCGGTACGGACGAAACGCCGGATCTCTTTCTCATCTTCAACAATCAGAATATTGGTTGGCGTGCTGCTCACAAGACTCCCGGAACTTGATTAAAGATCAAAGGCTTCGCTGTCTATTTCTGGCGGTTTCTCCAGCGGTAGTACAAAGCGGAAACGGGCGCCGCCGTTGGCACCGTTTTCGGCCCAGATGCGGCCGCCGTGTACTTCAATAATGGCACGGCAAATCGCTAACCCCAAACCTACGCCGGGGATCGCCGACTCTTTATTGCCGCGGGAAAACTTATCGAAAATAAGCTGCAATTTCCCTTCGGGAATGCCCGGCCCATCGTCCCAGACTTCGACTTCCAGCCACTCTGGCAGAGTATGGGCACGAATACCGATAGTAGCATCGTAGCCGGCATATTTATTGGCATTTTCCAACAGGTTAGTGAACACGCGCTCCAGCAGGCTGCCGTCGCAATTCACCAATACCAGCTCCGCCGGTAGCTCAACCTTGATTTGATGTTGAGTCATCAGCGGCTCCAGCATGTGCAGCGATGCACCGACGATCTCTTCCAGCGATTGCCACTCTTTACGCAGATTAAAACCACCGGATTGAATGCGTGCCATATCCAGCAGGTTGTTCACCAGCCGGGTGGTGCTCAGTACCTGCTGGCGGATCTGACTGGCCTGGGTCGCATGGTTGGAGCCTTCCGCCGCCAGATCGAGCGTCAGAATTTCCGCTTGACCGAACAGCACCGTCAGCGGAGTACGCAAGTCGTGGGACAGCGCCGCCAGCAGCGAGTTGCGCAGTTGTTCGCGTTCGGCGTCCAGCTTGGCTTCCTCGGCGCTGCGCGCCAAATGCAAGCGTTCCAGCGCGCTGGCAATCAACACCGCAAAGGTCTGTAGCAGCCGCTGTTGCTCCGGCACCATCAGCTGGCGCAGGTTACTGGGTTCGATGGCCAACAGGCCAAAGGTTTGTTTCGACGTGGTTAACGGCAACAGTTGATAGGGAACGCCGGGCAGGGTATCGGTCCCGGCTCCGGCCGGCATGCCCTTGTCGAAACTCCAGCGCGCAATAGCCTCATCTACCGACAGCAGCCCACCGGTTTCCCCGACCATTTGTTGCAGTTTGCCGTCTTCCTGTGGCAGCAGCAGCACGGTTTTGGCCTGGAAACTGCTGGAGAGGAAGTGGCGACTGGTTTTGGCGATGTCTTCGGTGGTCAGCGCCTGGCTCAGCCCACGGGAGATTTCATACAGATGACGGGCCCGCTGCTCGCGGTAGCGGGCCACTCGTGCCTGATAACGCACACCGGCGGTCAGGTTACCGATGGTGATACCGACAATCAGCATCACGGCAAAGGTCAGTAGATACTGCATATCACTGACGGCAAACGACCATTGAGGCTGGACGAAAAACAGGTCAAAGCTGGCGACGTTGATCACCGCAGCCAGCACCGACGGCCAACGACCAAAAAACAACGCGACAATGGCAACGCCAAGCAGGTAGACCATTACCAGGTTGGCCTGATCGAAGCCCGGCAGCAGCCACTGGGACAGCAGGGTGATCAGGGCGCAGAGTGCGACGGCGACGGCGCAGCCACGCAGTTGCATACGCCATTTCTCGCCAAAGTTGCGGCTGTCGTGTTCTTTGCCTGGCTGCGGGAGGCTGTCGTTTTCCAGGGCGACAATCACCAGATCGAGATCCGGCCCCAATTTGCCAAGGCGATCGGCAAAGCTGCCGCGCAGTTTCCAGCGTTGTTCACTGCGGCGGCCAATGATGATTTTGCCCAGGTTGTGCTCACGGGCGTAGCGTAATATCGCCCGTTCTTCATCAGGTTCGGACAGGGTGGCGGTTTCGGCCCCCAATTCCTGTGCCAGCCGCAGCGCTCGCAAAATTGCCCGGCGTTGATTCTCCGGCAGGCGATGCAGCTTGGGCGTTTCCACATAGACTGCGTGCCAGTGGCAACCCAGTCTGGCGGCCAGCCGGGCGGCGATGCGCACCAGCTTTTCGTTGCCGCTGTTATGGCCGACGCACAGCAGGATACTGTCGCGGGTGTGCCACACGCGTTCACGGCCCTGGGTATCCCGGAAGGCACGCATCTGGTCATCGACCCGGTCTGCGGTGCGACGCAGTGCCAGTTCACGCAGGGCGATCAGATTGCCCTTACGGAAAAAGTGCTCAATGGCGCGTTCGGCCTGACCGGGGATATACACCTTGCCTTCATTGAGTCGCTGGCGCAGATCGTCCGGCGGCAGGTCAACCAGCACTACCTCGGTGGCTTCGTCGAACACATGATCGGGCACCGTTTCACGTACCCGTACCCCGGTCACACCGCCGACCACGTCGTTCAGGCTTTCCAGGTGCTGCACGTTGACGGTGGTCAGCACGTCGATACCGGCGTCCAGCAACTCTTCCACATCCTGCCAGCGCTTCGGGTGGCGCGAGCCGTGGGCGTTACTGTGCGCCAGTTCATCCATCAGGATCAGTGCCGGGCGACGTGCCAATGCGGCGTCGAGATCAAACTCCTGTATCTGTCGGCCGCGATACTGAATGCGCTTTTGCGCCAGCAAATCCAGCCCGCCCAGCAGCGCGGCGGTTTCGCTGCGGCCATGGGTTTCCACCACGCCGACCAGCACGTTCAGTCCCTGGGCACGCAGCCGCTGGGCTTCCTGCAGCATGGCGTAGGTTTTGCCCACTCCGGCACAGGCGCCGAAGAACACCTTCAGGCGGCCACGGGGCTTTTCATTGGCCAGCGCCAGCAGGCTGTCAGGGTCGGGGCGCTGTTGTTCCTCATCCACCATCGGAGTTCCTTTTGCAGCAATGTAAAGCGGGTCCGGCACGCCGAACCCGTTACTTATCCTTTAACACTCGGGGCATTATTTCAATGCGTCGAGTGCCAGATTCAATTTCAGCACGTTCACCACCGACTCACCCATAAAGTTGGGAGTGGCCTGATCGGTGCTTTCATCAATCAGTTTGGCGATTTTTTCCGGTGCCAGTTGGCGCGCCGCAGCAACCCGGGCCAGTTGATACTGTGCCGCTGCGGGAGAAATCTGTGGATCCAGACCGCTACCGGACGCGGTCAGCAGATCGACCGGGATCGGGCCTTTCATCGCCGGATTAGCCTGGCGCAGTTGTGCCGCACGCTCGGCAATGGCTTTATCCAGCGCCGGGTTGGTGGCGGCCAGATTGCTGCCGGCAGACGCCATGGCATTATAGGCCGAATCCGCGGTGGCAGAAGGGCGGCCCCAGAAATACTCGGGTTTGGTAAAGTTTTGGCCGATTAACGCCGAGCCCACCACTTTGTCGCCCTGATACAGCAGCGAACCCTTGGCCGCGCCGGAGAACAACAGCTGCGACAGCCCGGTGGTCAACAGCGGGTAGGCGATACCGGTAATCAACGTCAGCAGGATCAACAGCACCAGCGAAGGTCGTAAATAAGACATTTTCATTTCCTCTTAATCATTAACCGGCGATATGCAGCGCGACCAGGATCAGGTCGATCAGCTTGATACCGACAAAGGGCACCAGCAGACCGCCCACGCCATACAGCCACAGGTTACGACGCAGCAGCGCAGCGGCGCTCATTGGCTTGTAACTCACCCCTTTCAGCGCCAGTGGGATCAGGAACACGATCACCAGGGCGTTGAAAATAACCGCCGACATAATGGCGGAAGCGGGGGAGTGCAGATGCATCACGTTCAGCGCGTTCAACTGCGGATAGGTTGCCGCGAACGCCGCCGGGATGATGGCGAAATACTTGGCTACGTCGTTGGCAATACTGAAGGTGGTCAGCGAACCGCGGGTCATCAGCATCTGTTTACCGATATGCACCACTTCAATCAGCTTGGTTGGGTTGGAGTCCAGATCGACCATGTTGCCCGCCTCTTTGGCGGCCTGAGTCCCCGAGTTCATCGCCACCGCCACGTCGGCCTGTGCCAGCGCCGGGGCGTCGTTGGTGCCGTCGCCGGTCATTGCCACCAGGCGGCCTTCTGCCTGATATTGACGAATCAACGCCAGCTTGGCTTCCGGCGTCGCTTCCGACAGGAAGTCGTCCACCCCCGCTTCGGCGGCGATGGCGGCAGCGGTCAGTGGGTTATCGCCGGTGATCATCACCGTTTTGATGCCCATTTTGCGCAGTTCGACAAAGCGTTCCTTGATACCGCCCTTGACGATATCCTTCAGCGCTACCACCCCCAGCACGCGTGGCCCTTCGGCCACCACCAACGGCGTACCGCCGGTGCGTGCCACGCTGGCCACCAAATCGTCCACCGCCTGTGGGAAGTGGCCCTGATTGGACTCCACGTGACGGCGAATGGCATCCACTGCGCCCTTACGGATCATGCGATCCTGCACGTTGACGCCGCTCATGCGCGTCTGGGCAGAGAAGGGCACGAAAGTAGCGTTCAGCGCCTGCAGGTCACGCTCACGCAGGTTAAAGCGCTGTTTGGCCAGCACCACAATGCTGCGGCCTTCCGGCGTTTCATCCGCCAGTGAAGACAGCTGCGCGGCGTCAGCCAGTTCCTGTTCTTTCACTCCCGGCGCCGGCAGAAATTCGGAGGCCTGACGGTTACCCAGCGTGATGGTGCCGGTTTTATCCAGCAGCAGCACATCCACGTCGCCGGCGGCTTCCACCGCACGGCCACTGGTGGCGATGACGTTGGCACCCAGCATCCGGCTCATCCCGGCCACGCCGATGGCAGACAGCAGACCGCCGATGGTGGTAGGGATCAGACAGACCAGCAGGGCAACCAATACGGTGATACTGACCACCGAACCGCCGTTGGCGGCGTCGACGCTGTATTGCGAGAACGGAAACAGCGTGGCGGTCGCCAGCACGAATACCAGGGTCAGTGCCACTAACAAAATGGTCAGCGCCACCTCGTTCGGGGTCTTGCGGCGTTTTGCGCCTTCGACCATGGCAATCATCCGATCAAGGAAGGTTTCGCCCGGGTTAACGCTACACTGTACTACCAGCCAGTCTGACAGCACGCGGGTACCACCGGTGACGGATGAAAAGTCGCCGCCGGACTCACGGATCACCGGTGCGGATTCGCCGGTAATGGCGCTTTCATCCACTGATGCGCCGCCTTCCAGCACTTCGCCGTCGCAGGGAATGGTGTCACCGGCCTCGACCAGCACCACGTCACCCTTGCGCAGGCTTTCGGCGGAGACTTTCTCGGTGGCACCTTCACGGCGCGGTCCGGCCAGTTTCTTCGCCCAACTGGTTTTCTTGGTGCCTCTCAGGCTTTCCGCCTGAGCTTTGCTGCGCCCTTCGGCCAGCGCTTCGGCAAAGTTGGCGAACAGCACGGTAAACCACAGCCACATAGCGATGCTGCCGGTAAAGGCGGCGCTACCGTCGGTCTGTTTGGTGAGGATCGCCAGCCAGATGGCCGTGGTCAGAATGCTGCCGATATACACCACGAACATCACCGGGTTACGCCACTGGGTGCGCGGATCCAGCTTTTTCAGCGCATCGATCAGCGCGGTACGGACCAGTGCCGGTTCAAACAGCGCGCGTTGTTTGCGAGTCATCTTTTATTCTCTCTTCCTATTTCATTCCCTATGGATTTCGAACTGGCCGTCTGGCTGCGGCTCGAAAGGCGACGGGAATGCGCGGTTATTTGGTCAGCCAAAGTTGCAAATGCTCAGCCACCGGTCCCAGCGCCAGCGCCGGTACGAAGGTCAATGCGCCCACCAGTAGTACGGTGCCGACCAGCAGACCGATAAACAACGGCCCGTAGGTTGGCAGGGTGCCGTTGCCCGCCGGCTGGCGTTTCTTGGCGCACAGTGAACCGGCGATCGCCAGTACCGGCAGGATCACCCCGAAACGGCCGACGAACATGGCAAAGGCCAGCAGCAGGTTGTAGAACGGCGTGTTGACGCTCAGCCCCCCAAAGGCGCTGCCGTTGTTATTGGCGGCAGAGGACAGGGCATACAGCACTTCGCTGAAACCGTGCGCGCCCGGGTTAAGAATGCCGGCACGGCCTACGTCAGTAGAGATGGCCAGTGCGCTGCCCAGCAGCACCAGGGTCGGTGTGACCAGGATCGCCAGCGCGGTCATTTTCATGTCATAGACGTCGATTTTTTTGCCCAGATATTCCGGGGTACGCCCAATCATCAACCCGGCGATAAACACCGTCAGCAGTACGAACAGCAGCATGCCGTACAGGCCGGAACCGACGCCGCCGAACACCACTTCACCAATCTGCATCAGCCACATCGGCACCATGCCGCCCAGCGCGGTGAAGGAGTCATGCATGGCGTTGACGGCACCACAGGACGCTGCGGTGGTGACCACCGAGAACATGCTGGTGGCGAGAATGCCAAAGCGCGATTCCTTGCCTTCCATATTGATGTTGCTGGCACTGCCCAACTCGCTCAGATGCGGGTTACCCGCCAGCTCGGCGAACATCACCACTACGACGGCCACGATGAAGATCAGCGACATCGCCCAGATCAGCGCATGGCCCTGACGGTTCTCACCGGCTACCCGGCCGAAGGAAAAGCACAGCGCACAAGGGATCAGGAAGATCGCCAACATCTGCACAAAGTTGGTCAGCACGGTCGGGTTTTCGAACGGATGAGCCGAGTTGACGCCGAAGAAGCCGCCGCCGTTGGTGCCGAGCATCTTGATCGCTTCCTGCGAGGCCACCGGCCCCATTGGCAGCGTCTGCTGCGCGCCTTCCAGCGTAGTGATATGCAGGTAAGGCAGGAAGTTTTGCAGCGTGCCCTGGCTGACGAAGAACAGCGCGATCAGCAGCGAGATCGGCAGCAACACGTACAGCGTTATGCGGAACATGTCGATCCAGGCATTACCAATGGTGGCGCTGGAACGGCGGGTGAAGGCACGGATCAACGCAAAGGCCACGGCGATACCGGTCGCGGCAGACAGGAAGTTCTGCACTGCCAGCCCGGCCATCTGGCTAAGGTAGCTGAGGGTGCTTTCACCGCTGTAGGCTTGCCAGTTGGTGTTGGTGACAAAGCTGACGGCAGTATTGAACGCCAGATCCCACGACAGACCAGGGAAACCCTGTGGGTTAAGCGGCAGTGAGCCTTGCGCCATCAGCAACGCGAACAGCAGCACCAGCCCGAGCAGGTTGAACCACAAGATCGCCAGCGCATACTGCCACCAGTTCATTTCAGCGGTGGTAATGCCACAGCCGCGCCAGACGGCGGCCTCCACCCGACGCAGAGCGGGTAAAGGCTCACCTTCGATCAGGCGTGCCAGGAAACTGCCTAACGGCCGGGCCAGCAGCAAAAGCACCAGCATAAAGCTGGCAATCAATAAAAAGGCTGAAGCTGCCATCAGAAATCCTCCGCATTGAACAGGGCATAAACCAGATAGCCCAACAGCAGCAGGACCAACAGCGCACCACCAATAACGCTGATACTCACAGGACACCTCCAGAGGTGTAGTTTTTGATATGGCGAGTGTAGGGAGGGCGGTAGAAAGAAGATGAAAAAATAGCGACGGCCGGTGTAAAAAAAGTATAAAAATGGCTGAAATTACAGCAGAAAATGACTTTTTAATGAGGGCGTGGTGAGCGGGAGGCGCATTTGGGGCAGGATTTGGTCATCGGCAAAGACGCTATGGGTATAAACAGGTGATAAATATCCACAATGTAACCAATGGTTAGTTAATTATTAACCTTGGTGTAACAAAATTACGTGATGGCGCATTTATTTGCGATTTTTTGACCGGTTTAGTGGTCGGATGAGTAGTAAACTTTCATCAATTGCGCTAAAATTTTGTCCAGTTACCAAATCATCCCGTTTTAATGGTTTACGCCAGTGCTGTTTCCAAGACAAATCAACGGCCGGGCGTTTTTAAGGAGGTTCGCATGTCTATCTACCCAGCTTATTCATTGCATCGGATTCTCCTGCGTCGCAGCGCAGTGATCCTGGCAGGTGTGTTGGCTTTACCGGTAATGCTTTTCCGCAGTGACCGTGCTCGTTTTTACAGCTATTTGCACCGCGTCTGGTCAAAAACCAGCGATAAACCGGTCTGGCTGCAGCAGGCGGAACTGGCGGCCTGCGATTTCTACTGATCGCCGCCGCTGTCCCCTGAAACCCTCGCTTCGCAGCGGGGGTTTTTTTATGCGTGTCGTTCAGTCATTGTGGCGGTAAGGTTCGTCTCCAGAGGGAAATTCCTCTACACTTTTAACATCATCCAACGCTGCGGGAGCCCAATATGAGTGACAAAATTCCGGTCGGGATCAGTGCCTGCCTGTTAGGTGAAAAGGTGCGTTTTGACGGCGGCCATAAACGGCTGGCCTTCGCGGTGGAACAACTGGCGCCCTATGTGCGGTTTGAGGCGATTTGCCCGGAAATGGCGATTGGCCTGTCGACCCCGCGCCCGGCGCTGCGGTTGATCAAAAAACAACATCATATCGCGCTGCGTTACAGCAATGACGACAGCATCGATGTGACCGACCAGATGCAGCAGTTTTCTACCCAGCGGATTGCCGCTTTGCAGCATCTGTGTGGCTACATTGTCTGCGCCAATTCGCCAAGCTGCGGTATGGAACGGGTGCGGTTGTATGATGAGAGCGGTGCAGGCGCACGTAAAAGCGGCGTCGGGTTGTTCACTGCAGAGCTGCAGCGCCAAATGCCCTGGCTGCCGGTGGAAGAAGACGGACGGTTGAATGACGCCACGCTGCGGGAAAACTTTGTTGAACGCGTTTATGCCTTGTATGAGTTGAACATGTTGTGGCGCAAAGGGCTGACTCGTGGTGGGCTGATCGCCTTCCACAGCCGTTATAAGCTGTCGCTGCTGGCGCACTCACAGCCGGAATACCGCGAGCTGGGGCGCTTTGTGGCAGACGTGGATAAATGGGAGTCGCTGGAGGCGTTCGCCATTGAATACCGCAGCCGCCTGATGAAACTGTTGGCGCACAAGGCGACGCGCCGCAACCACACCAACGTGCTGATGCACGTTCAGGGGTATTTTCGCAGTCATCTGAGTTCCGCGCAGCGTCAGGAGCTGGCGCAGTTGATCGACCGCTATCGGCAGGGCGTGCAACCGCTACTGGCGCCGATTACTTTGCTCAAACATTACATGGCCGAATACCCCGATCGTTATCTGGCCGATCAGCGTTATTTCGAACCCTATCCCGAGGCGTTGCGCCTGCGTTATGGCCACTGATTGACAAGGAGTTTTATGACCACGCATCTGGTCTGGTTGCGTAACGATCTGCGCATTACCGACAATAAAGCGTTGCATGCCGCTTGCAGCGATCCCGACGCCCACGTGCTGGCGGTGTTTATCGCCACCCCGCAACAATGGCGACAGCATGAAATGGCCCCCCGTCAGGCTGCCTTTATCCATGCCAACCTGCTGCAGGTGCAGCAGGCCCTTGCCGAACGGGGCATTCCGCTTGACTACCACCAGTGTGATGATTTTGCTGCCTCGGTTGACTGGCTGACGGCGTATTGCGCGCAACAGCAGGTGGACAGGCTGTTTTACAATCGCCAGTACGAAATCAATGAGCGCCAGCGCGACCAACGGCTGGAACAGCGTTTGTCCGGGCAGGTGATTTGCCAGAGCTTTGATGACAGTCTGCTGTTACCTCCGGGGAGCGTGCAAACCGGCGGTGGCGAAATGTACAAAATCTACACGCCGTTTCGTAAAGCCTTTATCCAGCGCCTGACTGAATCCGACGTTCAATCTTTGCCTGCGCCTAAACCACGGGCAGGCGGCGCGATGCCGGTAACCGCTACCCCAGAGGCATTTGATTATCCGCCGGCAGAGTTGAACGAGGATTTTCCCGCCGGGGAAGAAGCGGCGCTACAGCGGCTACGCAGCTTTTGCCGTGAGCAGGTGCAGGATTACCTTCAACAGCGGGATCTGCCCGCCATTGCCGGGACCAGCAGCCTGTCGCCCTATCTGGCGATTGGCGTGTTGTCGCCGCGCCAATGTTTTAACCGCTTGCGGGCTGAATGTCCGCAACTGCTGGAAAACCATGACAGCGGAGCCTTCGGCTGGCTCAATGAGCTGATCTGGCGCGAGTTTTATCGGCATCTTATGGTGGCCTATCCCGCGTTATGCAAGCACCGTCCCTTTATCGAATGGACGGATAGGGTACGCTGGCAAAATAACCGAGAACGGTTGCAGGCCTGGCAGCAGGGCGCGACCGGTTATCCAATTGTCGATGCTGCCATGCGCCAGTTGAATTCCACCGGCTGGATGCACAACCGATTACGCATGATCAGCGCCAGTTTTCTGGTGAAAGACTTGTTAATCGACTGGCGTACCGGTGAAAGCTATTTCATGTCACAGCTATTGGACGGCGATCTGGCAGCCAATAATGGCGGTTGGCAGTGGGCGGCCTCAACCGGCACCGACGCCGCGCCGTACTTCCGCATCTTTAACCCGACCACTCAAGGCGAACGTTTTGATCCGCAAGGCACTTTTATCCGTAAATGGTTGCCCGAGCTGGCGGATGTACCGGACAATGCTATTCATCAACCCCATCGCTGGGCGGAACAACAGCAGCGCGTGCTGGATTATCCGCTGCCGATTGTCGACCACAAGCAGACGCGGCTGGAGACACTGGCCGCTTTTGAAGCGGCGAAGCGCGGGGAATATTAAGGCAACAGCAAGGAGCGAAAATAATGATGAAAAAGGTGCTGGCCCTGTGCCTGAGCGGCTATTGCGCCCTGGCGCAGGCCGGCTTTGACGTGGTGGCGCTGGGTGTGGACGGCGGCGTCAGTGACGGCAATCTGACCTCCTACCTGATCCGCAGCGACAATCAGACGCAGTATCTGGCGCTGGATGCCGGCTCACTGCTACCGGGCATCGCCAAAGGGCTGGAGAAGGGCAGTTTCCCGCAGGTCACCCCTGAACTGGCTGCGCCTTATACCCCACAGGGCTATATATTCCGCCAGTTAATTGGCGCTTACTTTATCAGCCATGGTCATCTGGACCACGTGGCCGGGCTGATTATCGGTTCGCCGGAAGACGGTAAAAAGAATATCTATGCTCAGGTCGATACCATTCTCACCCTGCGTAATCATTATTTTAACTGGAAGGCCTGGCCCAACTTCACTGATTCCGGCAACGGTTCGCGACTGGGGACTTACCGGCTGCAAACGGTGCGGCCACAGCAGCGTGTGACTCTGGGCATGACCGGTTTGAGTGGCGTGATGTATCCGCTCAGCCATGACCGTTACCCTTCTTCGATGTTGCTGGTGTCCGATCGCAGCGGCTCTTTCGCTTATTTCGGTGATACCGGAGCGGACGCACTTGAGCAGTCGCGCAATCTCGATAGCGCCTGGCGTGCTCTGGGGCCATTGATTGAGCAGAAAAAGTTGAAAGGGATGATTATCGAAACCTCCTATCCCAATGAGGTGGAAGATAAAAACCTTTATGGCCACCTGACGCCGGCGTGGCTGCAAAAAGAGTTGAAAAATCTGACTCAGTACAGCGGCGGCGAAGGCTCGCTGAAAGATTTTCCGGTGGTGATCAGCCATATCAAACCCAGCCTGAAGCAGGGCGAAGACGTGCGTGGGACCATCAAACAGCAGTTGGAACAGGGTAACAGCCTGGGCGTAAAATATATCCTGATGGAACAGGGCGACCGGCAGACATTTTGAATTGAAGAGAGAACTCTATGCGTAACCTCGATCTGGAACAGTTGATCAACACAGAACTGAACACCGCCGCGTTTCAGGATTACGGGCCGAATGGCCTGCAGGTGGAAGGGCGAGCTCATGTGCAGCGTATCGTTACCGGCGTGACCGCCTGTCAGGCGCTGTTGGATGCGGCAGTGGCACATCAGGCGGATGCCATTGTAGTGCACCACGGCTATTTCTGGAAAAACGAAGCGCCCTCGGTTCGCGGCATGAAGCGCAACCGACTGAAAACGCTGCTGAGTAATGATATCAACCTGTACGCTTATCATCTGCCGCTGGACGCGCATCCGGTGCTGGGTAACAACGCGCAGTTGGCACATCTGCTCGGGATCCGGGTGATTGGCGAAGTGGAGCCGCTGGTGCCGCACGGCGAATTTGAGCAGCCATTGACCGGTATTGAACTGCAACAGCGCCTCGAGAGCCGTCTGGGCCGAGCCGTGCTGCACTGCGGCGATAACGCACCGGCGCATATCCGCCGTGTAGCCTGGTGTACCGGCGGCGGTCAGGGCTTTATCGACAGTGCCGCACGCTTTGGCGTTGATGCCTTTATCAGCGGTGAAGTTTCTGAGCAAACCATCCACAGCGCGCGCGAAATGGGTATTCACTTCTTTGCCGCCGGTCACCATGCCACTGAGCGCGGTGGCGTTAAGGCGCTCGGTGAATGGCTGGCCCAGCAACATGGCTTTGACGTGACCTTTATTGATATACCCAATCCCGCCTGATTATCCCCCCAGGATCCAGCCCGGTTTTTACCGTGGCTGAATCCTTTTAATAGCCTAATCCCTTATTTTCTCAAAGGTTGTTCTATTGACAGCCAGAGCGCTGTCGCGCATAACTGTTGTGTTTTCATCGCGATAATAATAAGGAGAAAAGGGTGCAACGAGCACGATGTTACCTGTTAGGTGAAAGAGCGGTAGTGCTTGAACTGTCGCCGCCGGTGACGCTGCCGAGCCAGCAGCGGATCTGGGCGCTGGCCGAAAAACTGAATCATCATCCCGATGTGCGTGAAGTGATACCGGGTATGAACAATCTGACCTTGCTGCTGCATACGCCGCAGGCCGACGCAGAAAAAATGCTGACGCTGTTGCAACAGGGCTGGGACAGCAAGGAAATCCTGGTGCCTGAATCACGCCAGGTGGATATTCCGGTGATCTATGGCGGTCAGGAGGGGCCGGATCTGGATGAAGTGGCCCGTCACACCGGCATGACGCCGCAGCAGGTGGTGGAATGCCACTCCTCAGCGGCCTATGTGGTCTATTTCCTCGGTTTTCAGCCTGGCTTTTCTTACCTGGGCGGGATGCCGGAAAAGTTGGCGACGCCGCGCCGCGCCGAACCGCGCTTGTCGGTGGCGGCAGGTTCCGTCGGTATCGGCGGCAGCCAGACCGGGATTTATCCGTTGGTCACCCCCGGTGGCTGGCAGTTGATCGGCCGGACTCCTTTGGCGCTGTTTAATCCTTATGAAATGCCGCCAACCTTGCTGCGCCCCGGCGATAGCGTGCGGTTTGTGCCACAGAAGGAGGGCGTATGCTGAAGATCTTGCGTGCGGGCATTTACACCACGGTGCAGGATCTGGGCCGTAACGGTTTCCGTCGTTTGGGCGTCAGCCAGGGCGGGGCGCTCGACGAACCTGCGCTGAGGATCGCCAACCTGCTGGTGGGCAATGCTGCCAATGCCGCCGGGCTGGAAATCACTCTTGGGCAATTTAGCGCCGAATTTACTCAGTCAGGTTGGATCGCTCTGACCGGTGCCGGTTGCGATGCGCAACTCGATGGCAAACCGCTGTGGACCGGCTGGCGCTATCCGGTCAATGCGGGCCAACAGCTGATACTGAAAACGCCAAAACGCGGTATGCGCACCTATCTGGCGATCAGCGGAGGCATTGCGGTAGCGGAAATACTCGGTTCGCGCAGCACCGATAACAAAGCCGCTTTTGGCGGGCTGGAAGGGCGCAACCTGCGGGATGGCGACAGCCTGCCGCTGGGGCAAAGCTATTCATTGCCAAAGCAGAGTTTTGGTGTGAAGCAACCGCTGTTCAACAACCGCATCCGTGCGTTGCCGGGGCCGGAATATGATGAATTCAGCGCAGAGGCGAAAGAGGCTTTCTGGCGCACCGCCTGGCAACTGAGTCCGCAGAGCAACCGTATGGGCTATCGTCTACACGGCAGCCATGCGTTGAGCCGCACCACTGACCGGGAAATGCTATCGCATGGTCTGTTACCGGGAGTCGTACAGGTACCGCATAACGGCCAGCCGATCGTGTTGATGGCCGATGCGCAGACTACCGGTGGTTACCCGCGTATTGCCTGCGTGATCGAGGCCGATCTCTACCATTTGGCGCAGATCCGTCTGGGTGAGGCCATCCACTTTGTTCCCTGTACTTTGGCCGAGGCACAACGCGCCAGGGTTGAGCAGGAGCACTTTATCCAACAGATTGCCTGGGGGTTAGATGATCGTTGATTTGAATGCCGATCTCGGCGAGGGCTGCGCCAACGATCAGGCGCTGCTGCAACTGGTCAGCTCGGCCAATATTGCCTGCGGTTTCCACGCCGGGGATGCGCAAACCATGCGTCAATCGGTGCGTTGGGCACTGCAGTACGGCGTAGCTATTGGTGCGCACCCGAGTTTTCCCGATCGCGAGAACTTTGGCCGTACCCGGATGCAGCTACCCGCGGAAACGGTCTATGCCCAGGTGGTCTATCAACTGGGCGCGCTGGCCGCGATCGCCCGTGCCGAAGGCGGAGTGATGGTTCACGTCAAGCCACACGGCATGCTTTACAACCAGGCGGCTGTGGAGCCGGAACTGGCGCAGGCCATCGCCCGGGCGGTGAAAGCGGTCGATCCGACGCTGCGGCTGGTGGGATTGGCTGGCAGTGAGCTGATCCGCGCCGGTGAAGAACAAGGACTGGTAACACGGCAGGAAGTGTTTGCCGATCGCGGCTATCAGGCCGACGGTACTTTGGTACCGCGTGGCCAGCCGGGGGCGCTGATTACCAGCGACGAACTGGCACTGGCGCAAACGCTGGAAATGGTGCGTCATCATCGGGTTCGCACCCTGAACGGCACATGGGCCGCCGTTCAGGCCGAAACCGTCTGCCTGCACGGCGACGGTGAGCACGCGCTGGAATATGCGCGCACGCTGCGCGAACGTTTTGCCCTGGAAGGCATCAGCGTCAGCGCAGAATAAAAATAATTAAATACATGCAACACAAACACACAACACAAACACACAACACAATATTACCCAATGAATTTCGAGTTGCAGCTAGGCGCCCAGCTCGCTCATCCCCAGGCGCTTACTTTAGTAAGTAACTGGGGTGGGCTAGTGCAGGTAACAACGCTGCGGCTTGAAAGGCGAAGGGTAAAAGGGAGATATAATGGAACAGGCCGTTAACCTTTGGCCACTGATTGGTATAGCTGCCATCGTGGTTGGATTTGTTTTACGCTTTAACCCGGTGCTGGTGGTGATTGCCGCCGGCATTATCACCGGGCTGGCAGCACTGATGCCGCTGGATACGATCCTGGAAAAACTGGGTGAAGGCTTCCTCAATACCCGTAACCTGCCGCTGATTTTGCTGCTGCCACTGGCGGTGATCGGCCTGCTGGAACGTCACGGGCTAAAAGAACGTGCGCAGGCGTGGATCGCCAAGATCAAAAGTGCCACCGCCGGACGTTTGCTGATCGTCTATCTGTTTGTGCGTGAAATTACCGCTGCCATGGGGCTGACCAGCCTGGGCGGTCACCCGCAAATGGTGCGTCCACTGCTGGCACCGATGGCCGAAGGGGCAGCGGAAAACCGTTATGGTGAGCTGCCGGAGCGTACGCGCCACCGCCTGAGGGCGATGTCTGCCGCCACGGATAACGTCGGGTTGTTCTTTGGCGAAGATATTTTTGTCGCCTTCGGTGCGATCATCTTCATGCACAACTTTATGCTGGAATCTGGCGGCATCCAGACCGAGCCGTTGCATATCGCCTTATGGGGTATTCCTACCGCCATCTTTGCCTTCCTGATCCATGCGTTCCGGCTTTACCGGATGGATAAACAGCTCAGCGCTGAACTGTCGCAGCTCAACCAGGCGGCGCTGCAGGCCAAAGGAGATGCCCAATGACTTTCCAACAACAATATCTCTACTGGCTGGCGGGCGTTGTACTGTTGATCGTGGCGGTGATGTCTTTCCGCGATCGTGCCAACCCGCGCCGCGTCACCACGGGTCTGTTCTGGGCGTTGTACGGCCTGATTTTCCTGGTCGGTGACTGGACCTATAGCCTGTTGGGTGACGTGCTGGGTGAGGGCAGCAATGAGAAACGCATGCTGCATATCATCGTCGGCGTGGTGGTGGTGATCATGGCGTTAATCGCCGGTTTCGGCGGCGTGCGTCTGGGCAGTTATCACCAACGTACCCCGCAGCAGCGTGAGGAGAGCGCCAAGCGTTTGGGCAACCGGCTGTTTATTCCGGCGCTGGCGATCCCGGTGGTAACGGTGATTGGCGTGCTGTTGTTCAACAATATTCCGGCGCTGCAAACCGCGGTCTTCGGCAGTGGCAACCACGCCACCCTGATTACTTTGTTCTCGATGACCGCCGGCTGTTTGCTTGGCCTGGTTATCGCAGTGAAAATGACCCATGAAAAAGCGCTGCAACCGATCCAGGAAGCGCGTCGCCTGCTGGACTCCATCGGCTGGGCATTTATTTTGCCGCAAATCCTCGCCACGCTGGGCCTGCTGTTTACCGCTGCCGGCGTTGGCACGGCCATTTCTCATCTGACCCAGGAGTATCTGGCGGTAGATAACCGCTTTATCGCAGTGGCGGTTTACGCCATCGGTATGGCGCTGTTGACCATGATTATGGGCAACGCCTTTGCGGCTTTCCCGATAGTCACCGCGGGTATCGGTATCCCGATCCTGGTGCTGCAGCACGGTGGTAACCCGGCGGTGATGGCGGCCATCGGCATGTTTTCCGGCTATTGCGGCACGCTGATGACGCCAATGGCTGCTAACTTTAATATTGTACCGGCGGCGTTGCTGGAACTGCCGGACAAGAATGCGGTGATCAAGGCACAGATCCCGACCGGGGTGCTGCTGCTGTTAGTCAACGTATTCCTGCTTTATTTCCTGATGTTCCTGTAAGGAGAACGCATGCAAAAGGTATTGATCACGGGCTTTGAGCCCTTTGGCGGCGAACGCGTTAATCCTTCGTGGGAAGTGGTAAAGCAACTCAATGATATGGAACTGGCCGGTGCGCGCATTATTGCCCGCCAACTGCCTTGTGTGTTTGGCACGGCGCTGGAAGCGCTGAATGCGGCGATTGATGAAGTGCAGCCGGTGATGGTGTTGGCTATCGGCCAGGCCGGTGGGCGTACCGACATCACTATCGAACGGGTGGCGATCAACGTTGATGATGCCCGTATCCCTGATAATCAGGGGCAGCAACCGATCGACGAGCCTATCGTTGAAAGCGGACCGGCGGCCTATTTCAGCACGCTGCCGATCAAGGCCATTGTCGACTCGATGCGCGAAGCGGGGATTCCTGCCTCGGTATCGCAGACAGCAGGTACCTATGTCTGCAACCATGTGATGTACGGTCTGTTGCACCGTTTAAACGGTCAGCAGGCCATCAAGGGCGGGTTTATTCATATTCCTTATCTGCCGGAACAGGCTGCCGCACACCCTGGTGCACCGAGTATGGCGGCGACCACGGTATTGTTTGCCCTGGAACTGGCCATTTCTATTGCGTTACAGGTTGAACACGACCTGAAAGTGGTCGGCGGCGCGACGCATTAATCGCAGTTATTCCCCGGCGCGGCCTGTTGCGCCGGGGTCCATTCAGGAGTTTTCATATGCCGGAAGGACCGGAAATTCGCCGGGCGGCGGATGCACTGGCGGCGGCGGTACTCGACCAGCCACTGACCGAAGTCGGTTTTGCCTTTCCCCAGCTTAAACACTACCGCGACCGGTTAATCGGTGAGCGCATTATCGCTATTGAACCACGGGGTAAGGCGCTGCTGACCCATTTTTCCAATGGTCTGACGCTGTATAGCCATAACCAATTGTATGGCGTGTGGAAAGTGGTGAACGCGGGGGAGACGCCGGAAACCAAACGGGATCTGCGCGTGCGGCTGGAAACGGCGGATCGGGCGATTTTGCTGTACAGCGCCTCGGAGATTACCGTCGGGCCGCGTGAGGAAATCGAACAGCATCCGTTCTTGCAACGTATTGGCCCCGACGTACTGGATATGACGTTAACGGTGGCCACGGTGGAGCAACGCTTGCTGTCACCGGCGTTTCGCCGCAGACAACTGGGCGGCATGTTGCTCGATCAGGCGTTTCTCGCCGGGCTGGGCAACTACCTGCGCGCTGAAATCCTCTGGCAGGCCGAACTGGCACCCCAGCATAAGCCACAGGATCTGCAACCTGAGGTTTTACAGCGGCTGGCGGAGGCGTTACTGGCAGTCCCACGTTTGTCTTATCAGACGCGTGGGCAGGTGGATGAGAACCGCCATCATGGTGCGTTGTTCAGTTTTAAGGTGTTCCACCGCAGTGGCGAACCTTGCGAGCGTTGTGGTGCGATGATCGAGCGCACGACGCTGTCTTCGAGGCCCTTTTATTGGTGCCCGGGTTGTCAGAAATAGGTTATTCAATGTTTCCCCTCACCCCGACCCTCTCCCCAGGGAGAGGGCAAAAAAAACCGCCCATCGGGCGGCTTTTGCTGCAATACGTAGGGTAAAGCGGCGTTATTTGTTTTTCACCTGAGACTTGAAGTCACGCTCGGCATAGCCGGTGTACAACTGGCGCGGACGGGCAATTTTGATGCCTTCGTCATGCATTTCGTTCCAGTGCGCAATCCAGCCGATGGTACGGGCGATGGCAAAGATAACGGTGAACATGGAAGAAGGGATCCCCATCGCCTTCAGGATGATGCCTGAGTAGAAGTCGACGTTCGGGTACAGTTTCTTCTCGATGAAGTACGGGTCGTTCAGCGCGATGTGTTCCAGCTCCATCGCCACTTGCAACAGATTGTCGTCTTTCTTGTTCAGTTCTTTCAGCACTTCGTGACAGGTTTCGCGCATTACGGTGGCGCGTGGGTCGTAGTTCTTGTACACGCGGTGGCCGAAGCCCATCAGACGGAACGAATCGTTCTTGTCTTTGGCGCGCTTGATGAACTCAGGAATGTGATCGACGGTTTTGATCTCTTCCAGCATCTTCAGTGCGGCTTCGTTGGCGCCGCCGTGTGCCGGGCCCCACAGTGAAGCGATACCGGCAGCGATACAGGCAAACGGGTTAGCGCCTGAAGAACCTGCGGTACGTACGGTTGAGGTGGAAGCATTTTGCTCGTGGTCTGCGTGCAGGATCAGGATGCGATCCATGGCGCGTTCCAGCACCGGGTTCACCACGTATTCTTCGCACGGGGTGGCGAACATCATATGCAGGAAGTTACCGGCATAGGACAGATCGTTGCGTGGGTAAACGAACGGCTGACCCAGCGAATATTTGTAACACATGGCCGCCACGGTAGGCATTTTGGACAGCAGGCGGAACGCGGTGATCTCGCGGTGGCGCTCGTTGTTGACGTCCAGTGCATCGTGGTAGAACGCCGCCAGGGCGCCGGTCACGCCGCACAGTACGGCCATTGGGTGTGAGTCACGACGGAAGCCACGGAACAGATGGGTGATCTGGTCGTGGATCATGGTGTGACGGGTCACGGTAGTTTTGAAGGTCTCGAACTCTTCTGCGGTCGGCGTTTCGCCGTACAGCAGGATGTAGCACACTTCCAGATAGGAAGACTCTTTCGCCAGCTGTTCGATCGGGAAGCCGCGGTGCAGCAGTACGCCTTTGTCACCGTCGATAAAAGTGATTTTGGATTCGCAGGAAGCGGTAGAGGTAAAGCCGGGATCAAACGTGAAATAACCTTTGGAGCCCAGGGCGCGGACATCAAGGACATCGGGGCCCAGTGTCGGGGTTAATACGCCCAGTTCGATTGGAGCTTCACCATCGTTAATGGTTAGCGTCGCTTTCTTATCAGTCATTTACAGTCTCCTTTGCGCCTTATTTTAAAAACCTCTAACAACTGAAATACCTTAATTCTCCTCAGGTTGCCCGCAAAAAATGGAGCGGACGCTAACTCTGTGAGCGACTGCGCAAATGCGCGGGTAGGGTACAGAGTGCTAACCAGGCGAACGAGGTGGGTGACCAGTTGTTAACGATTCATCGGAATTCGTTATGTTCTGTTAATCTTACCTACGACGTGTTCGGGGGTGGTTGAACCTATCCCAATAAACTGTTTTATATGCCTTATTTGTTCTCGTCTGCGGTAATGTGCTGCAAACGTGACCGGCAAAAACCGCCATTGGGATAGGTTCTTTCAAATACACTGTTGCATATCCTGAACATCGGGGGAAGTGTATCTGCTGACCTATAGCGCATCATAGGGCCGTTTGTGCCCCTATATGTAATGGAATTGTTGATCTCTTGTCAAATCAGATAATTAATTTTATGCCAATTGTGAAATCCGTGATCTAAATCACTGTTCGGGGGAAATGTTACCAAAGGGATTGTATGGGAATTGTAATCAGAATGTGATCCTCCTATACTGCCGCCAGGTCTCCGGGATACCCTGAAGTAGGAGCACCCAGCGTTATAACTACGCGCCGTTTAAGCACAGAGGATGTTGTTGTTTGAGCGCGTGACGTGTGAGGGTTTTGGCTCTTAACGCTGTCTGATCCCCGCCCAGGCCGGAGGAAGGAAAATAATAAGAGCTGTGTGGGCAAAAACGTGAAAAAACAAAGACCTGTCAACCTGGATCTGCAAACGATTCAGTTTCCCGTAACTGCGATAGCGTCCATCTTACACCGAGTCTCTGGCGTAATTACCTTCGTTGCCGTGGGTATCCTCCTCTGGCTGCTGGGCCTGTCACTCTCTTCCCAAGAGGGTTTCATGCAGGCTGCTGCCATCATGAATAGCTTCGTTGTCAAATTCATATTCTGGGGCATCCTCACTGCGCTGGCCTATCACATTTGCGGTGGCATTCGCCATTTGTTAATGGATTTTGGCTATATCGAAGAGAGTTTAGCCGCCGGTACCCGTTCTGCCCAGGTGGCAATCGGTCTGACCGTCGTGCTGTCAGTTCTGGCTGGAGTCCTCGTATGGTAAACAATGTTTCTGCATTAGGACGCAACGGCGTACACGATTGGTTGTTACTGCGTGCTTCCGCTATCGTCATCACCCTGTATGTTCTGTATATCCTGGGCTTTTTTGTCACGGCTCCGGATCTCACCTACGAAATCTGGCGCGGCTTCTTCGCCACTTCTATTACGAAAGTGTTCACGCTGCTGACGCTGCTGTCGATTCTGGCTCACGCCTGGATCGGGTTGTGGCAGGTGCTGACGGATTACGTCAAGCCGGTAGCGGTACGTCTGGTGTTGCAACTGGCGATCGTTGTCGTGTTGCTGGTCTATTTACTGTACGGAACAATCGTAGTGTGGGGTGCGTAAGATGAAACTGCCGGTCAGAGAGTTTGATGCTGTAGTTATCGGTGCAGGCGGCGCAGGTATGCGCGCGGCACTGCAAATTTCTCAAGCGGGTTCTTCTTGTGCCCTGCTGTCCAAAGTATTCCCGACCCGTTCCCATACCGTGTCTGCACAGGGCGGCATTACCGTAGCCCTGGGTAACAACCACGAAGATAACTGGGAATGGCATATGTATGACACGGTGAAAGGTTCCGATTATATCGGTGACCAGGACGCCATTGAGTATATGTGTAAAACCGGCCCGGAAGCGGTTCTGGAGCTGGAGCATATGGGTCTGCCGTTTTCCCGTACCGATGATGGCCGCATCTATCAGCGCCCATTCGGCGGCCAGTCACTGAATTTCGGTGGCGAGCAGGCAGCACGTACCGCTGCGGCGGCTGACCGTACCGGTCACGCCCTGCTGCACACCCTGTATCAACAGAACCTGAAAAATCACACCACTATCTTCTCCGAGTGGTATGCGCTGGATCTGGTGAAAAACCAGGATGGCGCGGTGGTCGGTACCACGGCTATCTGCATTGAAACCGGTGAAGTGGTCTACTTCAAAGCCAAAGCCACCGTGCTGGCGACCGGCGGCGCAGGCCGTATTTACCAGTCCACCACCAACGCCCATATCAACACCGGTGACGGTGTCGGCATGGCGCTGCGCGCCGGCGTGCCGGTGCAGGACATGGAAATGTGGCAGTTCCACCCGACCGGTATCGCCGGTGCCGGGGTTCTGGTGACCGAAGGTTGTCGTGGTGAAGGCGGTTATCTGCTGAACAAACACGGCGAGCGTTTCATGGAGCGTTATGCGCCGAACGCCAAAGACCTGGCGGGCCGTGATGTCGTCGCCCGTTCGATCATGATTGAAATCCGCGAAGGCCGTGGTTGTGACGGTCCGTGGGGCCCACACGTTAAGCTGAAACTCGATCACCTGGGTAAAGAAGTGCTGGAATCCCGCCTGCCGGGCATTCTGGAACTGTCGCGCACCTTCGCGCACGTCGATCCAGTGAAAGAGCCTATCCCGGTTATTCCAACCTGCCACTACATGATGGGCGGTATTCCGACCAAAGTGACCGGCCAGGCATTGACCGTGAACGAGAAAGGCGAAGACGTGGTGATCCCGGGGCTGTTCGCCGTGGGCGAAATTGCCTGCGTATCGGTGCACGGCGCCAACCGTCTGGGCGGCAACTCGCTGCTGGATCTGGTGGTGTTCGGTCGTGCTGCCGGCATGCATCTGCAGGAGTCGATCCTGGAGCAGGGCGCCAGCCGTGAAGCCAGCGAGTCCGATGTAGAAGCGTCGCTGGATCGTCTGAACCGCTGGAACAACACCCGTTCAGGTGAAGATCCGGTTGAAATCCGCAAGGCGCTGCAAGCCTGTATGCAACACAACTTCTCGGTATTCCGTGAAGGTGATGCGATGGCGAAAGGGCTGGAAGAACTCAAAGAGATCCGTGAACGACTGAAGAACGCACGTCTGGATGATACCTCCAGCGAATTCAACACCCAGCGTATCGAATGCCTGGAGTTGGATAACCTGATGGAGACCGCGTTTTCCACCGCCGTGTCGGCAAACTACCGTACCGAGAGCCGTGGCGCACACAGCCGCTTCGACTTCCCGGAACGTGATGATGCCAACTGGCTGTGTCACTCGCTGTATCAGCCGCAATCGGAAAGCATGACGCGTCGTGAAGTGAACATGCAACCGAAGCTGCGCCCGGCATTCCCGCCGAAAGTGCGTTCTTACTAATTGCGGAGATCGATTGATGAAACTCGAATTTTCAATTTATCGCTACAATCCGGATGTTGATGACGCTCCGCACATGCAGGACTACAGCCTGGAAGCGGAAGAAGGTCGCGACATGATGTTGCTGGATGCGTTGATCCAGCTGAAAGAAAAAGATCCAAGCCTGTCGTTCCGTCGTTCCTGCCGTGAAGGCGTGTGTGGTTCCGATGGGATCAACATGAACGGTAAAAACGGCCTGGCCTGTATCACACCGGTGTCGTCGCTGACCAAAGGCAACAAAAAGATAGTGATCCGTCCGTTGCCGGGCTTGCCGGTAGTGCGCGATCTGGTGGTCGATATGGGTCAGTTCTACACCCAGTATGAAAAGATCAAGCCTTTCCTGCAGAACGACGGCAAGAACCCGCCGGCGCGTGAGCACCTGCAATCACCGGAAGAGCGTGCCAAGCTCGATGGTCTGTACGAGTGCATTTTATGCGCTTGTTGTTCGACCTCTTGCCCGTCATTCTGGTGGAATCCTGACAAGTTTATCGGCCCGGCTGGCCTGTTGGCGGCATACCGCTTCCTGATTGACAGCCGTGACACGGAAACGGAAGAACGTTTAGACGATCTGGACGACGCTTTCAGTGTTTTCCGCTGCCATAGCATTATGAATTGTGTCAGTGTATGTCCTAAGGGCTTGAATCCGACCCGTGCAATCGGTCATATCAAGTCTATGCTGCTGCAACGCGGCGCATAAGTGGAATGAGATGCTGCGCCGGGCAGTTTCCGGCGCACATCACAAAGGAGGGAACCTCTAAAAACTGACCCGCGGCTGCGGCACTAAGCAGCCTGGTTCGCCCGCCGGTTTTTAGAGGTTCCTTGTAAGGGACCGCAAGGTCCATAGCAGAACGTACCGAGCCTGTATGGCTATAAGGTACGTCGCGTTTCTACGGCAAACCGTATCCAACACGGTAATTATGTTAACCACGGCGAAAACTAAAGCTTCAAAGCTTAAGGGATCATGATGCAGAACGGCGCAATGAAGGCCTGGCTGGATTCCTCCTATCTGGCGGGCGCGAACCAGTCTTACATAGAACAGCTCTATGAAGACTTCTTAACCGATCCGGGCTCCGTTGAAGATAGCTGGCGTTCCATTTTTCAACAGCTACCAACCGCGGGTGTAAAACCCGATCAGCTTCACTCTCAAACGCGTGACTACTTCCGCCGCCTGGCGAAAGACTCCGCGCGTTACAACACCACCATCAACGATCCAGACACCGACGCCAAACAGGTCAAGGTACTGCAGCTGATTAACGCCTTCCGTTTCCGCGGACATCAGCATGCCAACCTCGATCCGCTCGGTCTGTGGCAGCGTGAGCAAGTTCCTGACCTTGAACCCGCCTACCACAACCTGACCGAAGCCGACTTCCAGGAAACCTTCAACGTGGGTTCTTTCGCCATCGGCAAAGAAACCATGAAGCTGGGCGACCTGTACGCGGCGCTGAAGCAGACCTACTGTGGCTCGATCGGTGCGGAATACATGCACATCACCAATACCGAAGAGAAACGCTGGATCCAACAGCGTATTGAATCGGTAGTGGGGCACGCCAGCTTTACCCATGACGAGAAACGCCGTTTCCTGAACGAGCTGACCGCCGCGGAAGGGCTGGAACGCTACCTCGGCGCCAAATTCCCAGGGGCAAAACGCTTCTCGCTGGAAGGTGGCGATGCGCTGGTGCCAATGCTCAAAGAGATGGTGCGCCACGCCGGTAAGAACGGCACGCGCGAAGTGGTGTTGGGCATGGCCCACCGCGGTCGTCTGAACGTGTTGATCAACGTGCTGGGTAAAAAACCTGCCGACCTGTTCGACGAGTTTGCCGGCAAGCATAAAGAACACCTCGGCACCGGTGACGTGAAATATCACCAGGGCTTCTCCTCCGACGTGGAAACCGAAGGCGGCATGGTTCACCTGGCGCTGGCGTTTAACCCGTCGCACCTGGAGATCGTCAGCCCGGTAGTTATGGGGTCTGTACGTGCCCGTCGTGACCGTCTGGACGAAGCGCGCAGCAACATGGTACTGCCAATCACCATCCACGGTGACGCCGCCATTACCGGCCAGGGCGTGGTTCAGGAAACCCTGAACATGTCGCAGGCTCGCGGTTACGAAGTGGGCGGCACGGTACGTATCGTGATCAACAACCAGGTTGGTTTCACCACCTCCAACCCGTTGGATGCGCGTTCTACCGAATACTGTACTGACATCGCCAAGATGGTTCAGTCGCCGATCTTCCACGTCAATGCTGACGATCCGGAAGCGGTGGCCTTTGTTACCCGTCTGGCGTTGGATTTCCGTAACACCTTCAAACGTGACGTGATGATCGATCTGGTCTGCTACCGTCGCCACGGGCATAACGAGGCCGATGAGCCAAGTGCCACCCAGCCGGTGATGTACCAGAAGATCAAGAAACACCCAACGCCGCGCAAGATTTATGCTGACGTGCTGACCGAACAAAAAGTCGCCAGCCTGGAAGATGCCACGGAAATGGTCAACCTGTACCGTGATGCACTCGACCGCGGTGATTGCGTGGTTGAAGAATGGCGTCCGATGAACCTGCACTCCTTTACCTGGTCGCCGTACCTCAACCACGAGTGGGACGAAGAGTACCCAAGCAAGGTTGAAATGAAGCGCCTGCAGGAACTGGCCCGTCGCATCAGCACCGCGCCGGAAGCTATTGAAATGCAGTCACGCGTAGCGAAAATCTACGGTGACCGAGCAGAGATGGCTGCAGGCAACAAGGCGTTCGACTGGGGCGCAGCGGAAACGCTGGCTTACGCCACTTTGGTTGACGAAGGCATTCCAATCCGCCTTTCCGGTGAAGACGCCGGTCGCGGCACCTTCTTCCATCGTCATGCGGTAGTGCACAACCAGAAAAACGGTTCGGTCTACGTGCCACTGGCCAATGTCCACAGCGGGCAGGGCGAGTTCAAGGTTTGGGACTCCGTACTGTCTGAAGAGGCCGTTCTGGCGTTCGAATATGGCTACGCCACCGCAGAACCTCGCACCCTGACCATCTGGGAAGCGCAGTTCGGTGACTTCGCCAACGGCGCTCAGGTGGTGATCGACCAGTTCATCAGCTCCGGCGAGCAGAAATGGGGCCGTATGTGTGGCCTGGTGATGCTGCTGCCGCACGGTTACGAAGGCCAGGGCCCAGAGCACTCCTCTGCGCGTCTGGAACGTTACCTGCAGCTGTGTGCCGAGCAGAATATGCAGGTGTGCATCCCGTCTACCCCGGCACAGGTTTACCACATGCTGCGTCGTCAGGCGCTGCGCGGTATGCGCCGTCCGTTGGTGGTGATGTCACCGAAATCTCTGCTGCGTCATCCGCTGGCAACGTCTTCTCTGGAAGAGCTGGCTAACGGCACCTTCCTGCCGGCGATTGGCGAAATTGACGATTTGGATCCGAAAGCGGTCAAACGCGTGGTGCTGTGCTCCGGTAAGGTCTATTACGATCTGCTGGAACAGCGTCGCAAGAACGACCAGAAAGACGTGGCCATCGTACGTATCGAGCAGCTGTATCCGTTCCCGCATCAGGCCCTTCAGGCGGTGCTGGAGAAGTATGCTCACGTGCATGATTTCGTTTGGTGTCAGGAAGAGCCGCTGAACCAGGGTGCCTGGTACTGCAGCCAACACAACTTCCGTGAAGTGGTGCCGTTCGGTGCTTCTTTACGTTACGCAGGACGTCCAGCCTCTGCCTCTCCGGCAGTGGGTTATATGTCCGTACACCAGAAGCAGCAACAGGCTCTGGTTAATGACGCGCTGAATATTGTTAAAGATTAAGGGAAAGCTAAATGAGTAGCGTAGATATTCTGGTTCCTGACCTTCCTGAATCGGTTGCCGATGCGACCGTCGCCACCTGGCACAAGAAACCAGGTGACAGCGTCCAGCGTGACGAAGTTCTGGTTGAAATCGAAACTGACAAAGTGGTGCTGGAAGTTCCGGCCAGCGAAGCGGGCATTCTGGATGCGATCGTGGAAGAAGAGGGCGCAACCGTGCTTTCTCGCCAGATCCTTGGCCGTATTCGTCCGGGCGACAGCTCTGGCAAGCCGACCGAAGAAAAAAGCCAGGCTAAAGAAGCCACTCCAGCCCAGCGCGCAACCGCCAGCCTGGAAGAAGAGAGCAACGACGCACTCAGCCCGGCTATCCGCCGCCTGATTGCCGAACACGACCTCGATGCAGCTGCCATTAAAGGCAGCGGCGTGGGTGGCCGTATCACCCGTGAAGACGTGGAAGCGCACCTGGCCAACGGCAAGAAAGCCGACAAGCCGGCCGCCGTTGAAGCCGCTCCGCAGCCTGCTCTGAGCGGTCGCAGCGAGAAGCGTGTCCCTATGACCCGTCTGCGCAAGCGCGTGGCCGAGCGCCTGTTGGAAGCGAAGAACAGCACTGCGATGCTGACAACCTTCAACGAAATCAACATGCAGCCGATCATGGACATGCGCAAGCAGTACGGTGAAGCCTTCGAAAAACGCCACGGTGTCCGTCTGGGCTTCATGTCCTTCTACATCAAGGCAGTGGTTGAAGCGCTAAAACGCTTCCCGGAAGTGAACGCTTCTATCGACGGCACCGACGTGGTGTACCACAACTACTTCGATATCAGCATTGCGGTATCTACTCCTCGTGGCCTGGTGACCCCGGTGCTGCGCGATGTAGACAGCATGAGCATGGCGGACATCGAGAAGAAAATCAAAGAGCTGGCAGTTAAAGGCCGTGATGGCAAATTGACTGTGGAAGAGCTGACCGGCGGTAACTTCACCATTACCAACGGCGGCGTATTCGGTTCACTGATGTCTACCCCGATCATCAACCCACCGCAGAGCGCCATCCTGGGCATGCACGCCATTAAAGATCGCCCAATGGCGGTGAAAGGCCAGGTTGTGATCTTGCCGATGATGTATCTGGCACTGTCTTACGACCACCGCCTGATCGACGGTAAAGAATCCGTCGGTTACCTGGTGACGGTTAAAGAGATGCTGGAAGATCCGGCTCGTCTGCTGCTGGACGTTTAGTAACCCTGATGGGCGCGGTACGCCGCGCCCACACTCTGTGCTATGTGGCCGACTAAAGTCATGCGGTTTTCCGCCAAAATGGCTCGGCTAAAACCTTCAGAACTGAATGGATAGAACATCATGAATTTACACGAATATCAGGCAAAACAGCTGTTTGCTCGGTATGGTATGCCGGCACCAACCGGTTATGCCTGTACCACACCGCGTGAAGCGGAAGAAGCCGCATCCAAAATCGGCTCCGGCCCGTGGGTGGTTAAATGTCAGGTTCATGCTGGCGGTCGCGGTAAAGCTGGCGGCGTTAAAGTGGTTAACAGCAAGGAAGACATCCGTGCTTTCGCTGAAGCCTGGCTGGGCAAGCGTCTGGTGACCTACCAGACTGACGCGCTGGGCCAACCGGTTCACCAGATCCTGGTAGAAGCGGCGACCGACATTGATAAAGAACTGTACCTGGGTGCGGTGGTTGACCGTGCCAGCCGTCGCGTGGTGTTCATGGCATCCACCGAGGGTGGCGTTGAAATCGAGAAAGTTGCGGAAGAAACTCCGGAACTGATCCACAAAATGACCATCGATCCACTGGCAGGCCCACAGCCTTACCAGGGCCGTGAACTGGCTTTCAAACTGGGTCTGACCGGTAAGCAGGTTGGTCAGTTCGCCAAAATCTTTATGGGTCTGGCGACCTTGTTCCTGGAACGTGACCTGGCCATGGTTGAGATCAACCCGCTGGTGGTGACCAAGCAGGGCGATCTGATCTGTCTGGACGGCAAGCTGGGCGCTGACGGCAACGCCCTGTTCCGTCAGCCTGAGCTGCGTGAAATGCGTGACCTTTCTCAGGAAGATGAGCGTGAATCCCGTGCGGCACAGTGGGAGCTGAACTACGTTGCTCTCGACGGCAACATCGGTTGCATGGTGAACGGCGCGGGTCTGGCGATGGGTACCATGGACATCGTTAAACTGCACGGCGGCGAACCGGCCAACTTCCTCGATGTGGGCGGCGGCGCAACCAAAGAGCGCGTGACCGAAGCCTTCAAAATCATCCTGTCTGACGACAAGGTGAAAGCGGTACTGGTTAACATTTTCGGTGGTATCGTGCGTTGCGACCTGATCGCTGACGGTATCATTGGCGCAGTAGCCGAAGTGGGCGTTAACGTCCCGGTGGTGGTGCGTCTGGAAGGGAATAACGCCGAGCTGGGCGCCAAGAAACTGGCGGACAGCGGTCTGAATATCATTGCTGCGACCAGCCTGACTGATGCGGCTCAGCAAGTTGTTGCGGCAGTGGGGAGCAAATAATGTCCATTTTAATCGATAAAAACACCAAAGTAATTTGCCAGGGCTTCACCGGTAGCCAGGGGACTTTCCACTCCGAACAGGCTATCGCTTACGGAACCAAAATGGTCGGTGGCGTAACGCCGGGCAAAGGCGGCACCGAGCACCTGGGCCTGCCGGTGTTCAACACCGTGCGTGAAGCCGTAGAAGCGACCGGTGCTACCGCGTCCGTTATCTATGTACCGGCTCCGTTCTGCAAAGACTCCATTCTGGAAGCTATCGATGCAGGCATCAAACTGATCATCACCATCACCGAAGGCATCCCAACGCTGGATATGCTGACCGTGAAAGTGAAGCTGGATGAAGCTGGCGTGCGTATGATTGGCCCGAACTGCCCAGGTGTTATTACCCCGGGCGAGTGCAAAATCGGCATCATGCCTGGCCACATCCACCTGCCGGGTAAAGTGGGCATCGTTTCCCGCTCTGGCACCCTGACCTACGAAGCGGTAAAACAAACTACCGATACCGGTCTGGGCCAGTCTACCTGTGTGGGCATCGGCGGTGACCCGATCCCAGGTTCCAACTTCATCGATATCCTGAAGCTGTTCCAGGAAGATCCGCAGACCGAAGCGATCGTCATGATCGGTGAGATCGGCGGTAGCGCGGAAGAAGAAGCGGCAGCCTACATCAAAGAGCACGTGACCAAGCCAGTAGTTGGCTACATCGCGGGTGTTACCGCGCCTAAAGGCAAACGTATGGGCCATGCCGGTGCCATTATTGCCGGCGGCAAAGGCACTGCAGACGAGAAGTTTGCGGCGCTGGAAGCGGCAGGGGTTAAAACCGTACGCAGCCTGGCTGACATCGGTGAGGCAGTAAAAGCGGTTCTGAACCGCTAATTTTCTGCTGGCAGTAAGCCCTATTTGAGCAGGGCCAGACTTTTTGTCTGGCCCTGTTTTTTTTGTCTGCTAAATACCACTTCTTATAATTATTCATTTATTGAATGAATTCGCCGGATTATTCCTGAAAATAAGCCAAACCTATTCACGCGGCACCCTATTTGGCCGTGAATATTATCAATAAATAAGGCTATTTCGTGGGGTAATAATAAAGGGAGGATTAAGGGTAAAAATGTAACACTTTGGGCCAAACTGGAACATATCCTAAATTACGCTGTGAAAAGGTGTCAATACGAGAAAGAGAATATTCCTAAATATTATTTTTATATTTTTAATTCAATTGTTTACTAAAATATTAAGTACGGCTTGCCAGTTTTTCAACTCATACTTTTCTTATATTCATCAGCCTCCCTTCTTATTCATGAAATTCACCTGTCGGTTTTTATCCAGTGATAAGTTCTTAAATTGAGTTTTCTTCCTAAATTCTTAGGTTGATACCGTTGTCATATTTATTTACTCAGCATAAATCACTAAATGCAACAGTTTGGCCCAAAATGTTGCGTTTTTACCCTGTTCTGTGGGCAGGTGCAGCCGGCGACCAAACGTAAATGGATGAACGTAAATCAATGTGTGATTGGAACCTATGCGACGGTGTTGCATAACCATAAAAGGAAAATTTAAATGAAAATGAAGCAGTTGGTCACTTTGATGATGGGCCTGGGATTGGCCATGGGTACAGTATCTGTTGCACAGGCGGGCACCGTAACCTTTAAAGGTTCGATTATCGACGCGCCTTGTTCCATCACCCCGGAAACCGTGGACCAAACGGTCAACCTGGGCCAGATCTCCAATGTAGCATTGAAGAAACAGGGTAAATCCACCGCGCAAAGTTTCAATATCAAACTGGACAAATGTGATGTCACCACGCTGAAAAACGTCACCGCCACCTTTACCGGTGCCGCTTCCGCCGGTAACGCTGATTTGCTCGGTATCACCGGCACGGCCAAAGGCGCCAGCATCGCCATTACCGATGGTGCCAGCCGGGTGATCAAACTGGGTGAGGCTACCAAGGCGCAAAAAATTCAGAAGGGTGACAACACGCTGGCGTTCTCCGCCTACCTACAGGGGGACCCTGATGTCACTCCTACAGGTGGTGGTACTGCTACGCCAGTGGACATTGTCCCGGGCGAATTTAGCTCCATCGTCGACTTCACCCTGGCCTATCAATAAGCCCATGCCGCATTAGCGGCTACTTCACATGCGGGGTTCGCCCCGCATATTTCCTGACAACGGATTGTCATGGCTTAAGGAGCTGGGAGATGGCTCGTCCTCTTTTATATCTGACGCTACTGGCCCTGAGTGCCGGGTTGCCTGCCACTCAGGCCACACCAACGGCTTCTGCCGGGCACGGTAGCGTCAGCATGACCGGCGCGATTATCGATACCGCCTGCGCCATTGATATCGGCAGCCGTACCCAGGCCATTGTATTGCCCACCTTACCGGTTGGCCAATTGATACGAGAAGGGCAGGGGCCAACTCACCCCTTCGCAATTCGTCTGGTGAACTGCACGTTGTCGCGGCCCGATCCCCGCGAACCAAACTGGCAAACCTTCCAGGTCACCTTCGATGGCCCGGCAGACGGAACAAGGTTTCGCATTGCCGGTGCCGCTCATGGCATAGCGCTGCAAATTGCCGATGGCGATGGGCGCATCGCGTTGCCAGGTATTGCGCTACCGATGCAGGCGGTAAAACCCGGCACCCTGGTGTTGCCCTACACCCTGCGGCTGGTAGGTAACACCCAGACTCTGCAGCCGGGGGATTATCGCGCCACGGTACGTTTCAAGCTGGATTACTACTGACGGGTTGCATGCCCCGTATAGGTGAATGAACGCATGAGGCGTTCAGGTTTGCGCCGGTGCTGATTGACCGGCGATGGAAAAAGGATTTTGGGTTATGGCTGGTAAGGATTCAGTTTATCGCATGGCTCCCCTGTCACAGTTGGGAGTCGCTATTGCCCTGGCGCTGGGGGCTTCGGTATCTCCGGCGTTGGCGGCGGACGACATTGTGTTTAACACCGACGTGCTCGACGTCAAAGATCGCGCCAATATCGATCTCAGCCAGTTTGCCCGCGGTGGTTTCATTATGCCGGGCCGCTACACGTTGACAGTGCATGTCAACCAGCAGGAATTGCCGGAGCAGTCGGTAGTATTTTCCGCCCCGCCCGACGATCCCAAAGGCAGCGTAGCCTGCCTGTCACCGGAACTGGTGAAACAGCTCGGACTGAAAGATGGTGTGTTGAGCGGCTTGCGTTGGCGCGATGACTGCCTGAACTTCAGCAGCCTGAAGGGCATGACGGTGCGTGGCGAACTGGGTACCTCATCGCTCTACCTCTCTATCCCGCAGGCTTATCTGGAATACAGTGACGACAGCTGGGACCCGCCGTCACGCTGGGACGAAGGTATTCCCGGCGTACTGCTGGACTACAACCTCAATGGCCAGGTCAACCGCCAGCAGAGCCGCAGTACCGATTCCACCCTGAGCGGCAACGGTACCGCGGGCGGTAACCTGGGGGCCTGGCGGCTGCGCGCCGACTGGCAGGCGCAGGCGAGCAGCTCGACGGCAAACAATCGGCAGAGTGAACGGCGTCTGGACTGGAGTCGTTATTACGCTTACCGGGCATTACCGGCGCTGCGTTCTAAGTTGACCCTGGGCGAGGATTACCTGAACTCGACGATTTTCGACAGCGTGCGCTTTACCGGTGCCAGCCTGGTCTCGGACGATGCGATGCTGCCACCCAACCTGCGGGGTTATGCGCCGGAAGTGGTTGGGGTCGCCAAAACCAACGCCCGGGTGGTGGTCAGCCAATTGGGGCGGGTGCTGTATGAAACCCAGGTGGCTGCCGGCCCGTTCCGCATTCAGGATTTGAATGATGCGGTCAGCGGCGCGCTGGACGTGCGGGTTGAGGAGCAGGACGGCTCGGTACAGCGCTTTAGCCTGAATACTGCCAGCATTCCTTATCTGAGCCGGCCGGGGTCGCTGCGCTATAAGTTTGCGCTGGGGCAACCGTCCGAGGTGGCGCACCGCCGTGACGGGCCGGCGTTTGCCACCGGGGAATTCTCCTGGGGAGTCAGCAACGGCTGGTCATTGTTCGGTGGTGGCATTGGCGGCCGCGAGTACAACGCACTGGCTATGGGCATAGGGCGTGATCTGATGGCCTTTGGCGCACTGTCGTTCGACATTACCGGCTCGCGGGCGGAATTGCCGCAGCAGCAGGGCGGCACCCTGAGCGGAACTTCATACCGGCTGAACTATGCCAAAAGCTTTGAAGAGTACGACAGCCAGGTGACCTTTGCCGCCTATCGCTTTTCCGAACGTGATTACATGAGCATGGCGGACTATCTGGTCAGCCGTTTATACGGCGTACGCCAGTACGGCAGCAAAGAGCTGTACACCGTGATCTTCAACAAACAGTTCCGCGAGTTGGGGCTAAGCGCCTATCTGAATTACAACCACCAGACCTATTGGGAGCGTCCGGCCAACGATCGCTACAGCCTGGCACTGTCACGCTATTTCGACGTCGGCCAGATGAAAAATGTCAGCCTGTCATTGTCGGCTTACCGCAGCCAGTACAACCAGACCAGTGACAACGGCCTGTCGCTGTCGCTGTCGTTGCCCTGGGGGAATAGCGGCACCGTCAGTTACAACGCCGCGGTTAACCGCGACAACAACAGCCAGGATCTGGGCTATTACGATCGCATCGATGAACACAACAGTTACCAGATGCGCCTGGGGGCAGCACGGCGCGGCGCCACCGCCAGCGGCTACTTTACCCACAGCGGTGATAGCGCCGAACTGAGCAGCAATATCAGCTATCAGGCCAATCGCTATAGCTCGCTGGGTATGACGGCGCGCGGCGGCATGACCGCCACACTGCAGGGGGCCGCGCTGCACCGGATGAACATATCAGGCGGCACCCGGCTGATGCTCGACACTCAGGGCGTACCGGATGTGCCAGTGCGCGGCCAGGGGCCAACCACCCGCACCAATGCCTGGGGCAAGGCGGTGGTGCCGGACGTAAACAGCTACTACCGCAACCGCGCCAGTATCGATCTGCAGCAACTGGGCGACAACGTGGAGGCATCGCGCTCGGTGGCGCAGGCCACCCTGACCGAAGGGGCCATCGGTTATCGGCGTTTTGAGGTGGTGGCCGGTGAAAAAGCCATGGCGGTGGTGCGCCTGGCGGACGGCTCGACGCCACCGTTTGGCGCTACCGTGCTCAATGCCCGCCAGCAGGATACCGGCATCATCAGCGATAACGGCAGCGTGTATCTCAGCGGTATTCAGCACGGCGACACCATGACCGTGCATTGGGACGGTGCCGCCCGCTGTGAGATTACGCTGCCGGAGCAACTGCCCGCATTGGGCGAGTCGGCGTTGCTGTTGCCGTGCCGGGTGCTGAGCGTTGCCGACACCTCTTCTTCTTCATCCTAACCATGAGTGAGCTATGAACAAATACGTTAAACGCAGTGCTTTTATGGTCGCCACGCTGCTGGGGGCTTTGGTCAGTACCCAGGCCGGGGCGGCCATTTCACTGGATCGCACCCGGGTGATCGTCAATGGCGGCGACAAATCGGTCAGCCTGAACGTCAAAAACCAAAATACCCAGTTGCCCTATCTGGCGCAGGGCTGGATCGAAGATGCGCAGGGCAACAAAATCAGCAGCCCGCTGACAGTATTGCCGCCGGTACAGCGGGTAGAACCGGGCAAAGAGAGCCAGGTCAAGGTGCAGGTGCTGCCGGCCGCTCAGCTGTTGGCGCAGGATCGCGAGACGCTGTACTACTTTAATTTGCGCGAGATCCCACCGCGCAGCAACAAGCCCAATACGCTGCAAATTGCACTACAAACGCGCATCAAGCTGTTTTATCGCCCGCAGGCGATAGTGCCGGACAAAGCTGCGCTGGCCAATCCATGGCAGCAAAAACTGACCTTAACCCGCCAGGGGGATCGCTATCAGGTCAATAACCCGACGCCTTATTACATCACGCTGGTAGACGCCGGTAGCAGCGTTAAAGGCAGTGGTGTGGCCGGGTTTGAACCCCTGATGGTGCCGCCGAAGGGGCAGGCGATGCTATCGGCCAGCGCCGGTGCGCTGGGGGCCACCCCGGTGCTGACTTATATCAATGATTACGGCGGTCGTCCGCAGTTGGTATTCCGCTGTAACGGCGGCGCGTGCCAGGTGGTCGCTGGCAAATCGGGCAGTTAAACATGCCATCAGGCAGGGAGGCAGGATGAATACCACCCGGATACTCGTGGTGCTGGCGGGGCTGGTGTCAGCACCGCTGTGGGCGGCGGACGACAACTGGCAGGTGCCCAATAACTGGCAGGTGGAAGGGGCCAACGGCACGCTTAATGTCAGCGGCGTGCTGAGCGAAGGGGCTTGCAGGTTGGCGATGGACTCTGCCGATCAGACGGTGACGCTGGGGGTGACCCCGTTGGCGGAGTTGGCAAAGGTCGGGGCACGGAGCGCCGCCACGGCGGTGACACTGCGGCTGCGTGATTGTCTGCGCGGCAGCGGTGCCAGCCGTGATGAACGCAGCGGCAACCTGAGCTGGGGCCGACAGCAGCCGGTAATGACCATGAGGTTTCTGGCACCGGCCGATGCGGACAATCCGCAACTGGTTAAGGTACAGGGGGTTAGCGGCATCGGGCTGCGTCTGCTGGACAGTCGTCAACAGGACGTGCGGCTGGGCAGCCGGGGAACGCCGCAGTTTGTCAGTCCCGGTGACGAGGTGCTGGTGTGGTATGTGGCCGCGGAACGCACCCGCGCACCGTTGCAGGCCGGAGCCTATCGCGCCACGGTGAATTTTCGCCTGAGCTATGAATGAGGGCTGCCATGAAAGGGATAAAAACCGGCGCGTTTTTGCTGCTGTTGGTTGCACCGCTGGGGTGGGCCAATGAGCCGATCACCGTCAAAGGGGTGATCCAGACCATGAGCTGTGTGATCAACGGCGGTAAAGATATCGACGTCGATTTCGGCAGCAGCATGAAGACCACGTTGGTAGACGGTAGTCAGTACAAAACCAAAGTGGTTTTCACCCTCAGTTGCAGTGGCAACAACACCAATGCGCTGAAGATGCAGATCGATGGCTCTGCGGCGGCGTTCGATGCTACGGCGTTGGCCACCGATAAAACCGACCTGGGGCTTGCGTTGATCAAAGGCGGCAAAAAACAGGCGATCAACACCTGGTTCAACTTTACCTATCCGACGCTACCGGTGTTGGAAATGGTGCCGGTGAAAAAGGCCGGGGTCACGCTGAGCGGCGGGGACTTTAACGCTACCGCCACCCTGAAGGTGGACGTGCAATAACGGGAGAGGCGGATGAAAACATGGAATGTGATGTTGGTGCTGGTGCTGATGTGTTGGCTGGTCGCCGGTGTGGCGCTGGCCGCCAATATGAAAATGCACGGCACGCTGGTGGAACCGCCGGCCTGCACGGTTAGCGGCGGTAAAGAGATAGATGTCGACTTCGGCAAGGCTGTGGGGGTTAACAAGGTGGACGGTACTAACTATCTGCAAGCTATCAGCTATCAGGTCACCTGCCTGCCAGGGGCGGGCAGTTGGAGCCTGGGGCTGAGGGTAACCGGCAGCGTCAGCGGGTTCGATACCGCCGCGTTGCAGACCGACGTCACCGATCTGGGCATCAAGCTGCTGCAGGCGGGCAAGGCCTGGCCGATTAACCAGCGGCTGGTGGTGGATGCCAAAGCGCTGCCGCTGTTGCAGGCGGTGCCGGTGAAAAAGCCGGGTATGAAGCTGAAAGAGGGGGCGTTTAACGCCACCGCGACGCTGCTGGCGGACTATCAATAAGGAGAACCGGATGAGCAAGCGAAGGAAACTGCTGGCCGGGCTACTGGCCTGCGGGCTGGTGACCGGGGCGCAGGCGGCGACCGACATGAAGTTCCACGGTGAACTGGTAGCGGATCCCTGCGTGGTGGCCGCCGGCGACGATCAGGTAGCGCTGGATTTCGGCGAACTGACCAATAAAGACCTGTATAGCTACGGCAGAACCAAAGGCAAGGCGTTTCAGCTGCGGCTGACCGGCTGTGACCTGGCGATCGCCAAAAACGTGCGCGTCACCTTTAGCGGTAGTGAGAACAGCAAACTGCCGGGATTACTGGCACTGGACGGCGCCAGCCAGGCAGGCGGGGTGGCTATCGGGCTGGAAACCCCGGCAGGTGTGGCGCTGGCCTTGGACAAGCCCAGTGAAAAATACCCGCTTAAGGTCGGCAGCACGCTGATTGACCTGCAGGCCTATGTGCGTGTAGAGCCGCAGACGGTAACCGATAAAAGCCTGACATTGGGCAGCTTTAGCACCACCGCCACCTTTACGCTGGATTATCCCTAGCCGCGAGGCTTTTTATTAACTTTGGATTGGATATTGACGATGAAATTATCATTATTTTGGATGATAGGATTCATTATGTTGCTGGGTGGATATATGGGCAACGCGTTGGCGAGGCCTTATGTCACAGTAGATAAAGCCACTTTTCAGCCGGGTACACATATTGGTGTCCATGCCTTTGAGGGGCGCTGGGAATGGAAGGAGCAGAGTGGGAATGTGCCAATTTGTCATAGTTCAACGAGGCGGGGATGCACCATAGCCATATGTATTAAGCAATATGATTGGTATTGTAATTCGTATAAAGAACAATATATTAATAAATATATTTATGTTCCTAACGGTACCACTGCAGCTCAAGCTCAGGCTGTATGGGCCGCCAAATATGGTACATCAGGCTCGTGGAGTGTGAACAACTGGGCAACAGCAATATCTATAAGCACCTGTTTTGGAATGGCTATTTGGCCATCAGAGAATTATGCCCTATCTGATTTTATTGTTGGCTCCAGCTGTGCCACACCTCCACCTGTAGACTTGAGCTGTACTACCAGCGGCAAAGTTACCATTGATTACGGCACCCTGGACGGAAGCAAACTCAATGGGGCCACCGCCAGCACCAACCTCTCGTTTACCTGCAATCAGGCGGCCACCGCTACCATAAAACTCAATGACAGCGTGATCGATCTGGGCCGTAAAGGCGATTTAACCGCCGCCATCAGCATAGGTGGCAAGGATCTGGCCAGCGGCAGCGATGTGGCAGTGAAAAACGGAACCGTCACTACCACCATTACCTCCACGCTCAAAGCCAAAGGTACTCCGGCTGCGGGGCCGTTTGAAGGCAGCGGTGTGCTTATCATCGGTTATTACTAACCCAACCCGGACAACAATCATGGAACGATTGATCCTGACCCTAAACTGCCCCGACGGTTTTTATGCCGCCGGGGTGCGGCTGGCGTTGAGCGAACATCTGGCGGCGCAGGGCATTGGTCTGCAAACGGCGGCCGAGGCCGCGAAAAACCCTTATACCCCTCATCTGGTGCTGCTGGCGCCCGGAACTGCGGCGCCCATGGGGCAGCGCCCGGCGCTGCATGATAGCGGGCCGATAAGCCCTCCTGATAGCCGTACCCTGCTGTGGCTGGATCCTTACGAAACGGTGGCGTCACTGCTGGCGCGGGTGGACGCGCTGCTACAGCGGCGCACCCTGACCTGGCGCTGCCCGGTGGCGGGGACGCATCGGCTCAGCCCGCAGGAATATCGGGTTTTGCGCTTGATTGGCCGGGGGCTGAGCTCGGTGGCGATTGCCCGTCAAATGCAGCTAAATGCCAAAACTATCAGCGCCCATAAGCGCAACGCGATGAAAAAATTAAATATAACGCGCAACACGCAGTTGTTGCACTGGTTGTTAAATGGAGGAATCAAGTAATGAATGGGATGTGGAACAGCGCGATCAAACAAGGGTTACGGGCGGGGAAAATCCTGATGCTCGGGGCGCTGTTAAGCGGCTGTGCGGTGCCGCAGGGCAAAACCGGCCACAAGCCGCTGACCCCAATAGCGGTGAAAAGCACCGTGCAGACCCCCGTGGCCGCGCAAAACGCCGGTGAGGCCGAACGTCTGGGCCAGTGCCAGCGCGAGCTGGCAGCACTGCAGGTGGCCAGCCCGGCGCGCTTTCAACAGCGCAAGGCGGAATTTGATCGCTTGATGGCCGGGGCGGCGCAATACGGCGGCATTCGCACCTCGGTCAATAACGAGACGCAGGATACGCTGGATTCGCTCTATCGCTATAAGGTCGGCCGCCTGTGTGCAGAGATTTCTCAGGATGTACTGAGCGGGTTAATGGAAACCGGGGAGCAGGGTAAATGAAGCGGTACCATCCGCTAAGCGCGGCGGTGCTGCTGGCCTTGCTGTGCGGTAGCCTGCCCTGTGCTCTGGGACAAGAAGCCGCCGCAACTCAGAGCGGCGGTATTCCGGCATTACTGCAGTTTGCCGAACGTTATCAGGCCGCACCGCCGCCGGTCAGTCCGCAGCAGCGCGAGCGTGAAAAAAAGAAACAGGCGGATGAAGAGCAGGCCCGGCAGGCGCAGGCGCTCAGCGCCAAACGCCAGCAGCAGCGCCTGCAGGAAAAAGAAACCCAGGCGCAGCAACAGCAGGCACAGCTCAACCAGCTACGCCAACAAAATGCCGCGCTGCAGGCCGAACAACAGCGGGCCGCCCAGGCCGCGCCGGACTTGACCCCGTTGCTGCAACTGACGCAGGGGCTAAGCCGGGCCTGGCATGGCACGCCAGACGAACTGCAGCTCCGGCAACGTCTGGCTCAGCAGCAACAACAGTGGCAACAAAAGTACGACGCCCTGCTGGAACGCGCCGGGCCATTGGCGCAGCCGCTGGTGTTAAACAGCCCGCAGGCCAGTCAATCCTATGCGGCAGGAGTGGCACTGGGAAAAGACATTTTACTGCTGCAGGCGGAGCGCCAGAACTGGGGCGTGACCACCGACAAAAACCAGGTGCTGGCCGGGGTGGTGGATGCCTTCAGCGGCGATTATCAATTGCCGCAACCAGCGCTGGAACAGGCGTTGCAAGTCTCGGAGCAGCAGGTTAATCAGGCGCGCCAGCGCATGGTCAAAACTCAGGCGCAGCGTGGGCAGCAGTTTATGGCCGCGTTCCAGAAGCAAAAGGGCGCGGTTCAGGCGGAGTCTGGTTTTTGGTACCGCATCGAGGCCGCAGGCAATGGTGCTATCCCGCCGGATGCGGTAGTGACGGTGGTGGTGAAAGAGACGCTGACCGACGGCACGGTGATCCAGGACATGGAGGCCAGCGGTGCACGGTTGTCACAACCGCTGGCGGCGTATCCGCCGCTGTTCCGCGAGGCCATCGGTCAACTGAAAAACCACGGTACCATCATGCTGGTGGTGCCACCGGAAATGGCCTATGGCGATAAGGGCTACGCGCCGAAGGTGCCGCCGGGTGCCACTATGGTTTACACACTGCGGGTGGCAGACGTCACGGCTGCTGGTTAACTCAATGGGCGGTGATTAATAATACGTAGCAGACGTATAGGGTCGCCGCCTACATCAATAAATTTTCTTTTTTATCCTCAACAATTATTAGCCTAAAAAAATAAGCTAAGCTTGTCCTGTAGTCAGGTTAATTAAAGCTAACATTAGTCACAGGCTAACTTCGATTTAAATACAAACAACCATTAAATATCACATCTATTTAACACAAAGACTACGTACAGAGACTACGAAACCATTGTGTAACATAACCACAAGATAATTATGAGAAATTGTGAGCTGAATCTGGAAATAAAATCCGGATAGGCTTAAATTGTTTCAGATCAAATTACGCCTGAATACCTCTTTGGGGGAAAATTTGACCTGTAACCCAAAGTCTAACCCACATCACGTAAAAACCTATTTATTGTGTGGGATTGGGCGAGTATCATCCATGCTGAATATGGATGGTTGATCTTGTTGCATTTGTTACCCGTTGTCGGTTTTCAGTGGTGTGTTTTGTGCACTGGCCAGTTCAGGCCCGCGTCGAATGCATGGTTGAAAGCGGAGAAGCTGGATCAAATTTTTGTTGTGTTTAAGGGCATTCACTGCGGGGCGTTACCGGTAGCTTCACCCGAAGTCATATCGATAACCGCATGTCGGAGTCTTCCTGCGAGGAGCAAGGAGTCAAGATGTTTGATATTGTCGAACTGTCGCGCTTACAGTTTGCTTTAACGGCGATGTACCACTTCTTATTTGTCCCATTAACGCTGGGTATGGCGTTCTTGCTGGCAATTATGGAAACGGTATATGTACTGTCAGGCAAGCAAATCTATAAAGATATGACCAAATTCTGGGGCAAGTTATTTGCAATTAACTTTGCCCTGGGTGTGGCCACCGGTTTGACCATGGAGTTCCAGTTCGGGACTAACTGGTCATATTTCTCCCACTACGTCGGTGATATTTTCGGGGCCCCGCTGGCCATCGAAGGTCTGATGGCGTTCTTCCTTGAATCGACGCTGGTCGGCCTGTTCTTCTTCGGCTGGGATCGTCTGGGCAAGGTGCAGCACATGGCCGTTACCTGGCTGGTGGCACTGGGCTCAAACTTCTCTGCGCTGTGGATCCTGGTCGCCAACGGTTGGATGCAAAACCCGATCGCCTCGGACTTCAACTTCGAAACCATGCGTATGGAGATGCTCAGCTTCTCCGAACTGGTGCTCAACCCGGTTGCGCAGGTGAAGTTTGTGCATACCGTGGCAGCCGGCTACACCTGTGGCGCGATGTTCGTTCTGGGTATCAGCTCTTACTACCTGTTGAAAGGCCGCGATCTGGCCTTCGCCAAACGCTCCTTCGCTATTGCCGCCAGCTTCGGTATGGCTGCCGTGCTGTCCGTTATCGTTCTGGGTGATGAATCCGGCTACGAAATGGGCGACGTGCAGAAAACCAAACTGGCCGCCATCGAAGCCGAGTGGGACACGCAACCGGCACCGGCTTCCTTTACCCTGTTCGGTATTCCGAATCAGGATAAAATGGAAAACTCCTACTCAATCCAAATCCCTTACGCGCTTGGCCTGATCGCTACCCGCTCAACAGATACCCAGGTCACCGGCCTGAAAGATCTGATGGCGCAGCATGAAGTGCGCATCCGCAACGGGATGAAAGCCTATGGGCTGCTGGAAGAACTTCGTAGCGGCAATACCGACCCGGCGGTACGCACCGAGTTCAATAAAGCCAAGCAGGACCTGGGCTACGGCTTACTGCTGAAGCGTTATACCCAGAACGTCACCGACGCGACGGAAACGCAGATCCAGCAGGCGACCAAAGACTCAATCCCACGCGTTGCACCGCTGTACTTCGCCTTCCGTATCATGGTGGCCTGTGGCGTGCTGATGCTGTTGATTATCGGCCTGTCGTTCTGGAGCGTGATCCGCAACCGTGTTGGCCAGAGAAAATGGCTGCACCGCGCGGCGCTGTATGGCCTGCCGCTGCCGTGGATCGCGATCGAAGCCGGCTGGTTTGTGGCTGAATACGGCCGTCAACCTTGGGCGATTGGTGAGGTGCTGCCGACGGCGGTCGCCAACTCTTCACTGACTGCGGGCGACATTCTGTTCTCGATGGGGCTGATTTGCGGCTTGTACACCCTGTTCCTGGTGGCTGAAATGTACCTGATGTTCAAATTTGCACGTCTGGGTCCAAGCAGCCTGAAAACTGGCCGCTACCACTTTGAACAACCGACTGCCGCCGTGCAGGAAGCGCGCTAAACAGGAGTCCACGTATGTTTGATTATGAAGTACTGCGATTTATCTGGTGGGTCCTGATTGGCGTACTGCTGATCGGTTTCGCCGTCACCGACGGTTTCGACATGGGGGTCGGCATCCTGGTGCGCATTATCGGTAAAACCGATACCGAGCGCCGGGTGATGATCAACTCCATCGCACCACACTGGGACGGTAACCAGGTGTGGCTGATCACTGCCGGTGGCGCACTGTTCGCCGCCTGGCCGATGGTCTATGCGGCGGCGTTCTCCGGTTTCTATGTTGCCATGATCCTGGTGCTGTCAGCCTTGTTCTTCCGCCCGGTCGGTTTTGACTACCGCTCGAAGCTGGAGAGCAGCCGCTGGCGCAACATGTGGGACTGGGGCATCTTTATCGGTAGCTTCGTGCCTGCGGTGGTATTCGGCGTGGCGTTCGGCAACCTGTTGCAGGGCGTGCCGTTCCACATGGATGAGTACATGCGCCTGTTCTACACCGGCAACTTCTTCCAACTGCTCAATCCGTTTGGACTGTTGGCGGGCGTGGTCAGCTTGACCATGCTGGTGACTCAGGGGGCCACTTACCTGCAGATGCGTACCAGTGGTGAAATTCACCTGCGTGCTCGCGCTGCGGCGCAGATATCCACGTTGGTAATGGCGGTGTTCTTCCTGTTGGGCGGTATCTGGCTGGTGAAAGGCATCGACGGTTATGTGATTACCTCGGCGCTGAACACCATGGCGGAGTCAAACCCGATGCGTAAAGAAGTGGCTCATCAGGCCGGTGCCTGGTTGATCAACTTCAACAAGTATCCGCTGCTGTGGGCACTGCCTGCACTGGGCGTGGTGCTGCCGCTGTTCACCGTGCTGTTCTCGCGCTTGTCGAAAGACGCGCTGGCGTTTGTGACCTCGTCGCTGACCATTGCCTGTGTGATCCTGACCGCCGGGGTGACCATGTTCCCGTTCGTGATGCCGTCAAGCACCGTGCCTAACATCAGCCTGACCATGTGGGATGCCACCTCCAGCCTGTTGACGTTGCAAGTGATGACCGTTGTCGCGGCGATCTTCGTGCCTATCGTTCTGGCGTACACCAGTTGGTCGTACTACAAAATGTTCGGCCGTCTCGATAAGAACTTCATCGAGAACAACAAGCATTCGCTGTATTAAGGATAGGGAGCTAAACCATGTGGTATTTTGCCTGGATTCTCGGAACGCTTCTTGCCTGTGCCTTCGGCATCATCACGGCGCTGGCGCTTGAGCACCACGAAGATTCAAAAGCACAGCAAGACGATAAGTGATGAGTTTGTCACTGACTGACAAGCTGTACGCTATCACTGACAAGGGCCCGGTTCGGGCCCTTTCACTGGTGCTGGCGTTGATTTTGGCGGGCTGTATTTTCTGGGATCCGACCCGCTTTGCGGCGAAGACCAGCTCGCTGGAGATTTGGGAAGGGCTGCTGCTTATTTGGGCAGTCTGTGCCGGGGTGGTTCATGGCGTCGGGTTCCGACCGCAACGCACCCTGTGGCGAGCTTTTTTTGCGCCACTTCCGGCAATTGTGATCCTGGCCGCAGGATTACTTTACGTTTCTTTATAATCTCCGCTATACCCCCAAGTTATGGGCCATCGCGGCCCATAATTATTTTCGTTCCCATCTTGTAACCCATTCCCAACCCGATCCGTCTTGCGTATAGTAGCACCGTTAAATTGCATTGCTGGGAAGTAGAGTGAGTAATACGTTGTTTCGATGGCCGGTTCGCGTTTACTACGAAGATACCGATGCCAGTGGTGTGGTCTATCACGCCCGCTATGTGGCTTTTTTTGAAAGAGCGCGCACCGAGATGCTGCGTCATCATAACTTTCATCAACAGCAGCTGCTCAGTGAAAATGTCGCCTTCGCTGTCCGGCGCATGACGGTTGATTATCTGCTTCCTGCTCGTCTTGACGACCAGCTGGAAGTCCAGAGTGAAATCACCTCAATGCGCGGGGCTTCTCTTACGTTTGCTCAACGCATTGTCAATTCTGACGGAACTCTTTTGAGTCAGGCCGACGTGTTGATTGCATGTATTGATCCACACCAAATGAAGCCGATAGCGCTTCCTAAGTCTATTGTCGCGGAGTTTAAGCAGTGAATGACATGAACATCCTAGATTTATTCTTGAAGGCCAGCCTGCTGGTTAAGCTTATCATGTTGATTTTGATATGCTTCTCAGTGGCCTCCTGGGCGATCATCATCCAGCGCACCCGCATCCTGAATGCGGCCACGCGTGACGCCGAAGCCTTCGAAGACAAATTCTGGTCCGGTATTGAGCTTTCCCGTCTGTATCAGGAAAGCCAGGCACGTCGCGATAGCCTGACCGGCTCAGAGCAAATTTTCCATTCTGGTTTCAAAGAGTTCGCTCGTTTGCACCGCGCTAATAACCATGCGCCAGAATCGGTGATCGAAGGTGCGTCACGCGCCATGCGTATCTCGATGAACCGCGAACTGGAAACGCTGGAAAACCACATTCCTTTCCTCGGCACCGTGGGTTCGATCAGTCCGTATATCGGCCTGTTCGGCACCGTGTGGGGGATTATGCACGCCTTTATCGCACTGGGTGCGGTGAAACAGGCCACGCTGCAAATGGTAGCACCGGGTATCGCCGAAGCACTGATCGCAACCGCCATCGGTCTGTTCGCCGCTATCCCGGCCGTTATGGCCTATAACCGCCTCAACCAGCGCGTTAACAAGCTTGAGCAGAATTACGACAACTTTATGGAAGAGTTCACCGCTATTCTGCATCGTCAGGCCTTCTCCAGCGACAGCAAATAAGTAGGAGGTAGCATGGCGAGAGTTCGTGGACGTAATCGGCGCGAGCTGAAGTCCGAAATTAACATAGTGCCGCTGCTTGACGTGTTGCTGGTGCTGTTGCTGATCTTTATGGCAACCGCGCCGATCATCACCCAGAGCGTTGAGGTTGATCTGCCGGACGCCACCGATTCCAAAGCGGTGTCCAGCAGTGATAACCCGCCGGTGATCCTCGAGGTTTCCGGCGTGGGCCAATACACCATGGTGGTGGATCATGACCGCATGGAACTGTTGCCGCCGGAGCAGGTTGCAGCCGAAGCCAAGTCGCGTTTGGCGGCCAACCCCAAGACGGTCTTTTTGATCGGTGGGGCGAAGGAAGTTCCGTACGATGAGATTATCAAGGCATTGAATATTCTCCATCAGGCGGGCGTCACTTCCGTGGGGCTGATGACCCAGCCAATCTGACCCTAAGGTCAGTGGCAACCCGGTTCCTGCGCTGCGGTGCAGGAACCCCGTATAAGCAACACCAGTTTTTGGGAATCTATTTTGGTAAAGGCAACTGAGCAAAACGATAAGCTGAACCGCGCCGTTATTGTTTCGGTCGTTCTGCACTTTGTATTGATTGCCCTGCTGATTTGGGGCTCGCTGCAAGAAAACGTCGAAATGAGTAGTGCCGGCGGTGGCGGCGACGGTTCGGTCGTTGGTGCAGTGATGGTCGATCCTGGAGCAGTGGTGGAGCAGTACAACCGCCAGCAACAGCAGAGTAACGACGCGCAGCGTGCTGAAAAGCAGCGCCAGAAAAAAGCGGAGCAACAGGCCGAAGAACTTCAGCAGAAGCAGGCGGCGGAACAACAGCGCCTGAAAGAGCTGGAGAAAGAGCGTTTGACCGCGCAGGAAAAAGCGGCTCAGGACGCGAAAGAACAGGCTGAACAGCAAAAGCAGGCCGCAGAGCAGCAAAAGCAAGCGGCGGAGCAACAAAAGCAGGCGGCTGAACAGCAAAAAGTGGCGGAGAACGCCGCGGCGAAAGCCAAAGAACAACAGAAAGTAGCGGAAGCCGCTGCCGCCAAGGCCAAGGCCGAAGCGGATAAAGTCGCCAAGGCACAGGCAGACGCGCAGAAGAAAGCCGAGTCTGAAGCCAAGAAAGAAGCTGCCGCCGCGGCTACCGCCAAGAAACAGGCGGAAGAAGCGAAGAAAGCCGCGGCTGCCGAAGCTGCTGCAGAGAAAAAAGCCGCTGCCGACGCCGAGAAGAAGGCTGCCGCAGAAGCTGAGAAGGCTGAGAAAAAAGCGGCTGCGGATGCCGAGAAGAAAGCGGCCGCAGAGGCAGAGAAAAAAGCCGCTGCTGCTGAAAAGGCCGCGGCCAAGAAAGCCGCAGATGCCAAGAAGAAAGCGGCCGCTGCAGCTGCTGCGCAATCGGCTGACGTTGCAGATCTTATGGGTGGCCTGGCGGACGGCAAAAACGCGCCGAAAGGCGGCGGTAAGCAGAAAGGTGACGGTAAACCTGCCGGTCAGGGCAATGCCAAGACCGCGGGTGCCAGTGGGGCCGATATTGATAGTTATGCGGGACAAATTCGCACAGCGATTCAGAATAAGTTCTATGACCCTAGTTTGTTCATCGGTAAGACCTGTGATCTACGTATCAAGCTGGGGCCCGATGGCTTATTGCTTGATGTGAAAGCGGTGGGGGGGGATCCTGCTCTGTGCCAGGCAGCAGTAACCGCTGCGAATCAGGCAAAGATTCCGAAACCTACAAGCGACGCTATTTATCAGCACTTTAAGAATGCGACCCTTGAATTCAAACCTCAATAAGTGTTGTTCTTACTGAGTCATATCGCAGGGATGTACTAAGGTAACCAACAGGGATTATGTAGTTTTGTTTGAGTTGGTTTGTTAAAATTCTGCTAATTTATCGCAGGCATTCCGCCTGGATAAGGGAGATGAGATGAAGCAGGCATTTCGAGTAGCGCTAGGTTTTTTAATACTGTGGGCATCCGTTCTTCACGCGGAAGTTCGCATTGAAATCACCCAAGGGGTCGACTCCGCTCGTCCGATTGGCGTGGTGCCGTTTAAATGGGCTGGCCCAGGCACGCCTCCGGAAGATATTGGCAAGATTGTCGGCGCAGACTTGCGCAACAGCGGCAAATTCAACCCAATTGATGTGGCGCGTATGCCGCAGCAACCGACCACCGCGTCTGAGGTGACGCCGGCGGCCTGGACTGCATTGGGCATTGACGCGGTCGTGGTCGGCCAGGTGCAACCTGGTGCAGACGGCGGCTACCTGATCTCTTATCAACTGGTGGACACTTCGGGCTCACCAGGCACCGTTCTGGCGCAGAACCAGTATAAAGTGACCAAACAATGGTTGCGTTATTCTGCTCACACCGCCAGTGACGAAGTGTTTGAGAAGCTGACCGGTATCAAGGGCGCATTCCGTACCCGTATTGCTTACGTAGTGCAGACCAACGGCGGGAAATTCCCGTATGAGCTGCGCGTAGCGGATTACGACGGCTATAACCAGTTTACGGTACATCGTTCACCAGAACCTTTGATGTCCCCGGCCTGGTCGCCGGACGGCAGCAAACTGGCGTACGTGACCTTTGAAAGCGGCCGTTCTGCGCTGGTAGTGCAGACCCTGGCTAACGGTGCTATTCGTCAGATCGCTTCGTTCCCGCGTCACAACGGTGCGCCGGCGTTCTCACCGGACGGCAGCCGCCTGGCCTTTGTACTGTCCAAAAGCGGTAGCCTGAACCTGTACGTGATGAATCTTGGCTCTGGCCAGATTACCCAACTCACCGACGGGCGCAGCAACAATACCGAACCGTCTTGGTTCCCGGATGGGCAGTCTCTGGCCTATACCTCCGATCAGGGCGGCAGACCACAGATTTATAAAATCAGTGCCAGTGGCGGCGCGTCACAGCGTCTGACATGGGAAGGCTCTCAGAATCAGGATTCTGAAGTCAGCTCTGATGGTAAATTCCTGGTGATGGTGAGTACCAACGGTGGTGCTCAGCATATCGCCAAACAAGATCTCGGATCGGGTGCAGTTCAAGTTTTGACCAACACCTTCCTGGACGAAACGCCTAGTATTGCGCCAAATGGCACCATGGTGATCTATAGCTCCACGCAAGGTATGGGCTCCGTGCTGCAACTGGTATCGACTGATGGGCGTTTTAAAGCGCGTCTTCCGGCAACTGATGGACAGGTCAAAGCACCTGCCTGGTCGCCGTATCTGTGATGCATGTGTAAATATGTATGGCAAACTATAAAAGGATTAAAGAAATGCAACTGAACAAAGTGCTGAAAGGGCTTCTGCTGGCACTGCCAGTTCTGGCTGTAGCGGCTTGTAGTTCTAACAAAAGCGCAAACAACGACCAATCTGGTATGGGCGCTGGCGCTGGCACTGGTACAGAAAATGGCAGCAGCAACCTGTCTTCTGAAGAACAAGCTCGTCTGCAGATGCAAGAACTGCAGAAGAACAACATTGTTTACTTCGGCCTGGACAAGTATGACGTGAGCTCTGAGTTCGCTCAGATGCTGGACGCGCACGCTGCATTCCTGCGTAACAACCCGTCTTACAAAGTGACCGTAGAAGGCCACGCGGACGAACGCGGTACGCCGGAATACAACATTGCCCTGGGTGAGCGTCGTTCTAACTCAGTCAAAATGTACCTGCAAGGTAAAGGCGTTTCTGCTGACCAGATCTCTATCGTTTCTTACGGTAAAGAAAAACCAGCAGTACTGGGCCACGACGAAGCGGCTTATGCTAAAAACCGTCGTGCAGTTCTGGTTTACTAAGAGAATCGCATGAACAGTAACTTCAGACGTCACTTGTTGAGTCTGTCGTTACTGGTTGGCGTAGCGGTCCCATGGGCCGCTACTGCCCAAGCGCCAATCAGTAATGTCGGCTCCGGCTCGGTCGAAGACCGTGTCACCTCACTTGAGCGCATCAGCAATGCTCAGGGCCAGCTTTTAAACCAACTCCAGCAACAACTCTCTGACAACCAGCGCGATATTGACTCTCTCCGCGGGCAAATCCAGGAAAGCCAATATCAACTGAATCAGGTTGTTGAACGCCAAAAGCAGATCTATCAACAGATGGATAGCATCAGCCAGGGCGGCGCTCAGAGCTCCGCTGCTGCAGCGGGTGCCGCAGGCGGGGCAGCAGCGGCTGCGTCCACTGACGGCGCTGACAGTGCCTCTGCGGGCGCTACAGCAGCAGCGCCGGCCAGCACGGGTGATGAAAACAGCGACTACAACGCCGCTGTTTCATTGGCGCTGGAAAAAAAACAGTATGACCAGGCTATTTCCGCTTTTCAGTCCTTCGTAAAACAGTACCCAAAATCGACTTACCAGCCTAACGCCAACTATTGGCTGGGCCAGTTGTTCTACAACAAGGGTAAGAAAGATGATGCGGCTTACTATTATGCGGTGGTGGTGAAGAATTACGCAAAATCACCTAAGGCGCCGGACGCAATGTACAAGGTGGGTATCATCATGCAGGAAAAAGGGCAGGCCGATAAAGCCAAAGCCGTGTTCCAGCAGGTGATAAAACAATACCCAACCAGTGCTGCGGCCAAGCAGGCGAAAAGTCGCGTAGCAGGTTAGTCAGTAAAAAAATGAGCCCAGAAGTTAGTCGATTTGACCGCTTTCTGGGCTCATTCGTGTGAAGAACAAGCAGTTGAACCTGTTGTTTATAAATTTAGGTTGCGCTGCCAAGATAAATTAGTAATATATGCCGCCGTTGCCAAGACATCTTGCAAGATGTTAAAGCAGCAAGGAAATTGGGTCGTTAGCTCAGTTGGTAGAGCAGTTGACTTTTAATCAATTGGTCGCAGGTTCGAATCCCGCACGACCCACCAATTCCTGAAATAAGAAATGAAGTGAAATCGTAAGGGTGAGAACCGTAAAGGTTCGAGTCTCGCAAAGCGAGACAACATCACGAAGTGATGGCCCGAAGGGTGAGGCGCAAGCCGAATAATCCCGCACGACCCACCAATTTCTGAAGTAGTAGCAGTAACCACACTAGTGGGTGATTAGCTCAGTTGGTAGAGCATCTCCTTTACACGGAGGGGGTCGGCGGTTCGAGCCCGTCATCACCCACCACTGCTGTGGGCCGTTAGCTCAGTTGGTAGAGCAGTTGACTTTTAATCAATTGGTCGCAGGTTCGAATCCCGCACGGCCCACCATTTCAGAATGGTTTTTCCGCAATACGAGCTTCGGTTTTGTATTGGTTGTTCAGCAGTAAACCACGTCAGTGGGCCGTTAGCTCAGTTGGTAGAGCAGTTGACTTTTAATCAATTGGTCGCAGGTTCGAATCCCGCACGGCCCACCATTATTGCAGCGAGTTCCTCTCCTGCTTACGCGGTTCAGCAGTATCCCCTCAGTGGGCCGTTAGCTCAGTTGGTAGAGCAGTTGACTTTTAATCAATTGGTCGCAGGTTCGAATCCCGCACGGCCCACCATTTTACAAAGTACCTCAGCACTTTCCCCCAAACTTGAACATCACATAACGCACGAATCGTGTGGGTGAGAAGCTGCGTTCAGGTTCGAGCATCGCGCAGCGATACGACAACGCGCAGCGTTGCCCGCAGGGTGAGGCCAAAGGCCGAATCAATCCCGCACGGTATCCCCGGTACGTTTTCCACAACACCTTCAATCCGCTTTGCCCTCAAAAATGCGTTTTACTTTCTACAATCTCATCACTTTCATTAAAAATTCAATCCATTAAACGATAAAGACCCAACACTGAAAATATCAGCGGACTTTTCGCACAAATAAGGGTATTTTGTTTAGTATATAAAACGAAGGGGGTTGCGATGGGGTGATACCCGGGCAGCAGACACCCAGCCTAGCACAGAGATTGCAGCGATGAGTGAAATGTTTGATGTTAATGCGGCGGTGTACCCGTTCCCGCCCAAGCCGGTACCGCTGGACGACGCGCAGAAGGCGTTTTACCGCGAGAAGATTAAAATCCTGCTCAAGCAGCGTAATGCGGTGATGGTAGCCCACTACTATACCGATCCGGAGATCCAGGCGCTGGCGGAAGAAACCGGTGGCTGCGTGGCGGATTCGCTTGAGATGGCGCGCTTTGGCAGCAATCATCCGGCTTCAACCCTGCTGGTTGCCGGGGTGCGTTTTATGGGGGAAACCGCCAAGATCCTCAGCCCGGAAAAACGGGTGCTGATGCCGACGCTGAACGCGGAGTGCTCGCTGGATCTCGGTTGCCCGGAAGAAGACTTCAATGCCTTTTGCGACAGCCACCCGGACCGCACCGTGGTGGTCTACGCTAATACCTCAGCGGCGGTAAAAGCGCGAGCGGACTGGGTGGTCACCTCCAGTATCGCCGTTGAACTGATTGAATATCTCGACAGTCTGGGTGAGAAAATCATCTGGGCGCCGGATCGCCACTTGGGCAACTATGTGCAAAAGCAAACCGGTGCCGATATGCTGTGCTGGCAGGGCGCCTGTATCGTCCATGACGAGTTTAAAACCCAGGCCCTGATGCGGATGAAGGCCCTGTACCCGAACGCGGCGATACTGGTGCATCCGGAGTCACCACAGGCGGTGGTCGACCTGGCCGATGCGGTAGGCTCAACCAGCCAATTGATTCAGGCGGCGAAAACCCTGCCTAATTCGCAGCTGATTGTTGCCACCGATCGCGGTATTTTTTATAAGATGCAACAGGCTTGCCCGGACAAAGAGCTGTTCGAAGCGCCAACCGCCGGGGAAGGTGCCACCTGTCGTAGCTGCGCGCACTGCCCGTGGATGGCGATGAATGGCCTGAAGGCTATCGCGGATGGGCTGGAGCACGGCGGTGCACTGCATGAGATCCACGTCGATGCCGCGCTGCGCCAGAAGGCGCTGATCCCGCTGAACCGGATGTTGGATTTCGCCGCTGAGTTAAGGGTGCAGGTTAAAGGGAACGCTTAACCGTTTAATAAGGATGATAAAATGAGCTTTTTCAGTACCAGCAATATCCTGGTGCATATCCCGCTGGGAGCGGGGGGCTACGATCTGTCATGGATTGAGGCTATCGGCACCCTGTTTGGTCTGCTGTGCATCTGGTATGCCAGCAAAGAGAAAATTATCAATTACCTGTTCGGCCTGATTAACGTCACGCTGTTTGCGGTGATTTTCTTTCAAATCCAGCTGTACGCCAGCCTGCTGCTGCAGCTGTTCTTTTTTGTCGCCAATATCTACGGCTGGTACGCCTGGAGCCGTCAGACTCAGGATAACCAGGCCGAGCTGAAGATACGTTGGCTGCCACTGCCGAAGGCGCTGAGCTGGGCGGCAGTATGCGTTATCGGCATCGCCTTGATGACGTTCAACATTGACCGCGTGTTTGCCTGGTTGACGCAGGCAGCGGTGACGGTAATGCAGGGGCTTGGCCTGAGCGTGCAAATGCCGCAGCTGCAGCCGGATGCTTTCCCATTCTGGGATTCGACCATGATGGTGTTGTCGATCGTGGCGATGATCCTGATGACGCGCAAGTACGTGGAAAACTGGTTGTTGTGGGTGGTGATTGACGTGATCAGCGTGGCGATATTCGCCTACCAGGGCGTCTATGCCATGGCGCTGGAATACTTGCTCCTGACGCTGATTGCGCTGAACGGCTCCTGGCTGTGGATCAAAAGCGCCGGCAACAATCAATCGCGGCCATTATCTTCTGCACCATAACAACGCTGGGGCGCCTTATTTGGCGCCCCAGTGGATTCTAGTGATGATGTCCCACATGTGAATGTGAGTGGTCACTCGGCTCGGGGGCCCGGTTAATCCCACAGTCGGGGGTATCACAGTGCTGATATTCCATCTGAATGGTCACGTGACCAATCCGATAGTGCTCCAGCAGATAGGCCTGAATACGGCGCAGCAGGCCATCATGGTCGTGCGGCGGTATCACCTGCGCATGCAGCGTCATCAACTTCTGTTCACCAATCTGCCACACATGGACGTGATGAATATTGCGTACTTCCGGAATATTCAGGCACAGGTCTTTTTGCAGCTTGTTGATGTCCACTTCCTGCGGCGTGCCTTCCAGCAGTTCGTGGAAGCTCTCTTTCAGCAGTCGCCAGGCGCTGCGTATCACCAGACAGGACACCAGCACCGACAATATCGGGTCAATCGGCGTCCAGCCAGTGGTCAGGATCACAATGGCGGCGGCGATGGCCCCCACCGACCCCAGCAAATCCCCCAGCACATGCAATGCGGCAGCGCGCACATTGATATTCTTCTCTTCGCTGCCCCGGTGTAGCAGCCAGAAGGCGAACAGGTTAGCCAGCAGCCCCGCTATGGCGATAATCAGCATTGGCGTACCCATCACCGGCTGTGGCTCGAAGAAACGCCGTATTGCCTCCCACAGGATGAATACCACGATCACCAACAGCGCCGCGGCGTTGAGGAAGGCCGCCAGGGTGGTCAGGCGCAGATAACCGAAGGTATGGCGGGCGTTGGGCTTACGCTGTGAGAAGTGAACCGCCATCAAGGCCACCAGCAGTGCGGCGGCGTCGGTGAGCATATGGCCGGCATCCGCCAGCAGCGCCAGTGAACCTGAAATTAACCCGCCGGCCACTTCGGCGACCATAAAGACCGCAGTGACTAAAAAAGCGGTCAGTAGGCGTTTACTATTACTGTTTTTTGGCAGGTGTACGTGTGGGGCGTCCGACATTATTCTTCCTTATCCATAGCAAAATACGACTCGTCAGTGCTGACCAGATTATCCAGTTCTATCAGTATTTGTTCTACTAACGTACTCAATTCAGTATAGGTGGCCTGAATGAATATTCCTTCACGTCCGCTGTCCGCCAGTTGTTGGCACAGGTTGGCTGCTGTTGGCAGTTGCAACATCAGCAGGCTGCCCTTGATGCGATGTGCGGTTTGCGCCAGGGTTGGCCAGTCCTGGTTCTGTGCCGCCTGCTCAAGCCGTTGCTGGTCTTGCCGCAGCGTCGTCAGCAGTGTTGTTGCCAGACGCTGGACCATCGCTCGGTTATTACCGGCCATATCGACCAGGGTGCGCTGCAGGTCAGTAAGGACTAACTGCTGCTCCATCGCCTGGGGTTGCTGCGGTAGCGCCTGAGCTATTGCGGCCAGAGCAATGGGCTTGGTTAAAAAGCGATCTATCGCCACCAGCCCTGGTGGGATGCGGGTAAATTCCTGCACGTCGGCCGAGCAGAGAATGATCTGGCAGGCCGGGCGATGATGGCGTTGCTCGTCGCGGCGTATCAGTCTCGCCAGCGTCAGGCCGTCCGGACGCGGCATATTGTAATCGATAAACAGCAAGTCAAACGGCTGCCGACGGTGGGCCTGTAACAGCTTATAACCCTGCTCGAATAACGTCGGCTGCAGGCCGAAGTGGCGCAGTTGCCGCTCCATCAACAGCAGGTTGGTGGGGTGATCGTCGATCAGCGCTACACGTAGGGTGGGCGGCGGCAAATTGACTGGTGTGTCGGCCTGTTGAGTCGAGGGATCGACAGCGACCTGGCTGACCGGCACGGACAGTGTCACCTGAGTGCCGCTGCCGGGTTGCGATTGCAACGCAATTCGACCGCCCATTTGTTCGATAATCTCTTTACAGATAGACAGCCCCAACCCGGTCCCCTGAACCGATACGCGCTGCGCGCCGCGTGCCCGATAGAACGGCTGGAACAGTTTATCTATCTCATCGGCGGCGATACCACAGCCGCTGTCGGCCACCCTCAGCCACAGTTCCCCCTGCGGTGGAGCCTGTTCATACCAGCCGATACTCACCTCAATAGTGCCCTGAGAGGTGAACTTAATTGCATTGTTTATCAGATTGTTAGCCACCTGAAGTAAACGCTCACCATCAATGAGAACAGCGGTGGGCAGGTTGTCGGATGCACTGACGTTTAGCGTCACTGGACGTTCGCCGATCAGCGGTTGATACAGGGCGTTGATGTGGGCTATCCAGGGTTGCAGCGCCACGCTCCTGGGCACCAGCGTCAAGGAACCGGTTTCCAGCCGTGCGTGATCTTGCAGGTCATTGAGCAGGTTAAGCAAAGACGACGCCGAACTGTAAATCACCGGCAAGCCCTCCGGCGTCGGCTGGCGTTTGAGCTCCAGTTCCAGCAGGCCGAGAATAGCGTGCATTGGCGTGCGTAGCTCATGGCTGACGGTAGCCAGAAACTTGCTCTTCATCCGGTTTTCGGCTTCGGCATGCTGACGAGCCTGTTCGATGACCTCACGCTCACGCTTTTCCCGACGCTGCAGGATGAAGCGCGGCAGGGTGAGCCCCAGCAGCCAGGTGGTTTGCGGCTGTTAATGCACATTTTCTGGTCAAATTCTTTTTAAGGTACATAAAGTACAGGCCTATGATACATGAGCCGCCAGGATGAAAAGAGCCACTAAAGTACGCCTGTACCCGACTCCCGAACAGGAGGCATTCTTGAATGCCCAGTTCGGCGCGGTGCGTTTTGCGTACAATAAAGCGCTCCATATCAGCCGCCACAGGTACCAGCGACACGGCGTGTCGGTCAGTATTAAGCATGACCTGAAACCGTTACTGGCGGTAGGGAAAAGGTCCCGCCGTTACCACTGGCTGAAAGACTATGACTCACTGGCGCTACAGCAGGCGGTGATTAATCTTGATACCGCTTTTGGACACTTTTTCAAGCGACGTGCTCGTTTCCCCACCTTTAAGCGCAAGCAGGGCAAGCAATCCAGCTATCACCCCAGCGGAAAAGTGTTAATCGATGCGATCCAGTTGCCAAAAATGGCACCGATGAAAGCGGTCATTCATCGCGATATTATCGGGAAGGTGTCCAGTATCACCCTCAGTCGTGGTGCGACAGGAAAATATTACGCCTCAATACTCTGTGACGATGGACTGGCCGCGCCAGCCAAACCCGCACTGATAACCCGCATAACCGGTTGTGATTTGGGCCTGTCCCATTTCTTGATCCAGTTGAACGGCAAGAAAATAGCCAACCCACGACATCTGGTACGCGCCAGCCGAAATCTGCGGCGTAAACAAAAAGCGCTGTCACGAAAGACAAAAGGCAGTGCAAACCGGGCAAAAGTGCGTTTACGGGTGGCGAAATGTCACGAGCATGTGGCGAATGCCCGCGCTGACTTCCAGCATAAATTGTCTCGTACACTGATTGACGAAAACCAAGCGGTCATTGTTGAGACACTAAAAGCGACAAACATGCTGAAGAATCACCGGCTGGCGCGGCACATTGCGGATGCGTCGTGGTTTGGGTTCGTGATGAAACTGGAATACAAAGCGGAGCAGGCTGGCAAACATCTGGTGAAAATTGATCAATGGTTTGCCAGCACTAAAACCTGCCATTGCTGCGGTTATAAAATGGCAGAAATGCCGCTGAGTAAACGTATTTGGCCATGCCCGGCCTGTGGTGTTGAACATGACCGCGATATCAATGCGGCCATCAACATCCAGCGCAAGGGCATAACGGATTTACAGGCGGCGGGACTCGTCGTTTCTGCCCACGGAGGCCAGCGTAAATCTGTCATATCGACAGTAGCGGCCTGAGAAGTGGGAAGCCTCGCCATTTACGGCAGGGAGCAGTCACCATAACTAAAAAGGAGCCACTGTGCTCTCCCGATGAAACAGCACAATCTACTGTTAATCCGGACGTTCATTCTGCAGGCGGCAAAGGTGATTTACAGCGTTATCCTCACAGGCTAAATTGGTCAGATCTACGCTCTGCGAAATAACGCCTCTCGATACCGAATGGAAAAGTGATGAACTACCTAAATGACGATTTACGCATTAAAGAAATTAAGGAACTCCTGCCACCGGTGGCCCTGTTAGAAAAGTTTCCGGCCACTGAACGTGCAGCAGAGACGGTGTCACAGGCACGCAATGCCATTCATCAGATCCTTCGCGGCAGTGACGATCGCCTGCTGGTGGTTATCGGCCCTTGCTCGATCCACGACACCAAAGCCGCCAAAGAGTACGCTGGTCGTTTGTTGGCGTTGCGTCAGGAACTGAGCGGTGAGCTGGAAGTGGTAATGCGCGTTTATTTTGAAAAACCTCGCACTACCGTTGGCTGGAAAGGCTTGATTAACGATCCGCAGATGGATAACAGCTTCCAGATCAACGACGGTCTGCGTTTGGCGCGTAAGCTGCTGCTGGATATCAATGATTCTGGCCTGCCGGCTGCCGGCGAATTCCTCGACATGATCACCCCGCAGTATCTGGCGGATCTGATGAGCTGGGGCGCGATCGGCGCACGTACCACTGAATCCCAGGTGCACCGTGAGCTGTCTTCCGGCCTGTCTTGCCCGGTTGGCTTCAAAAACGGCACCGACGGCACCATCAAGGTGGCAATTGACGCCATCAACGCCGCCAGCGCGCCGCACTGCTTCCTGTCGGTAACCAAATGGGGCCACTCGGCCATTGTTAACACCAGCGGTAACGGCGACTGCCACATCATTCTGCGCGGCGGCAAAGAGCCGAACTACAGCGCGGCACACGTGAAAGAAGTCAAAGAAGGCCTGGTCAAAGCGGGTCTGCCTGCACAGGTGATGATCGACTTCAGCCACGCCAACAGCAGCAAGCAGTTCAAAAAGCAGCTGGAAGTGAACGCAGACGTCTGCCAACAGATTGCCGGCGGTGAGAAGGCGATTATGGGCGTGATGATTGAAAGCCATCTGGTGGAAGGCAACCAGAACCTGGAAAGCGGCGATCCGCTGGTTTACGGCAAGAGCGTCACCGACGCCTGCATCGGCTGGTCAGACACCGAAACTGTTCTGCGCGAACTGGCGGAAGCTGTGAAAGTGCGTCGCAACAAGTAAAACCCCGCTTTACGCCATAAAAAAAGCCCCCGGCCAAAAAACCGGGGGCTTTTTAGATCAACGGGCGAAAATTACTTCGCTTTACCCTGGTTTGCCACGGCGGCCGCTTTAGCAGCGATCTCGTCGGCATTGCCCAGATAGTAACGTTTGATTGGCTTGAAGTTCTCGTCGAACTCATACACCAACGGCACGCCGGTTGGGATGTTCAGTTCGAGGATCTCGTCTTCGCTCAGGTTATCCAGGTATTTCACCAGCGCACGCAGGGAGTTGCCGTGAGCAGCAACGATAACGCGCTCGCCGCTTTTGATACGTGGCAGGATTTCTTCATCCCAGTAAGGGATCACGCGATCGATGGTCAGTGCCAGGCTTTCGGTCAGTGGCAGCTCTTGCTCGGTCAGCGCGGAGTAACGTGGGTCGTGGCCCGGGTAGCGCTCGTCATCTTTGGTCAGCTCTGGTGGGGTAACGGCGAAGCCGCGACGCCATTGCTTAACCTGCTCGTCACCGTATTTTTCTGCGGTTTCAGCCTTGTTCAGACCCTGCAACGCGCCGTAGTGACGTTCGTTCAGTTTCCAGGATTTTTCAGTCGGCAGCCAGGCTTGATCCAATTCGTCCAGAATATTCCACAGAGTGTGGATAGCACGCTTGAGTACGGAAGTGTAAGCAAAGTCAAAAGCGAAGCCTTCGTTTTTCAACAGTTCGCCTGCAGCTTTCGCTTCGGTGCGGCCTTTCTCTGACAAATCAACATCATACCAACCGGTGAAGCGGTTTTCGTTGTTCCACTGGCTTTCGCCGTGACGCACCAGAACCAGCTTAGTTACAGCCATAGCTTAACTCCTTAATAATCTGACATTTCAATGATAACGAAAATCATTATATTGCCGCGGCCGGTGGCTCGGCAATCGATAGTGTTTAACCATAGCCAATTTCTTGCCGCAAAGTAAGTGCTGTGCCGAGGAAAAGCTGAATCGATCAGGCGGGCGCCGGTTGGGAGTACAGCACGGCTAAAGGGAATTCAGCCGTGCCGTAGGAGCAGGGGGATCAGGCCGATTTTTTCAGGCAATTGCTCATAAAGGTTTTACGCGCATCGCCCGTCAGGCTTTTGGTCTTGGCGTCGGCGTTACAGGTTTTCATTTTCTGCTGTTGCGGAGTCAGGGTTTTGGTCGCAGTGGTGCCTTCGGATTTCAGGCAGGTGCTCATAAAGGTGGAGCGGTCCGCGCCTTTCAGCGTTTTGCTGGAAGCCTGTTGATTACAATCGGTCATGCGTTTCTGTTGTGCAGCCTGCGCCGGTGATGGCGTTTTTGTCGCAGTTTCGGCAGCCATCAGGTTTGAGCTCAGCAGTAAACCTGCCAGTAATGGAAGTGCAGTAATCAGACGCATAGGTGTTCCTTCAGCTATTGACCGGCCGGGGTGGCCGAAAATTGTGACCTTGCACAAGGTGTTGTGCTTATCACCGTAGCCTGATTCTAGTGCGCGCCCTGGAATAAGGAAAGGCGACCCCCTGTGGGGGCGAAGGGTAAAAAGGTAAGCATTTATAACAAACGGCCCCCTGCCGCGTGGCAAGGGGCGTAGCGGGTCAAAGTCAAATAGGATAAAACTGATAATGGGTGGCACTGAGATATTGCTGCCCCGGCTGCAACCAACAGCTGGGCTGCGGCCACTCCGGATGGTTTGGGCTGTCTGGCAAAAACTCGCTTTCCAGCGCCACACCGGCGTAATTGGCATAGCTGCCGCCGTCACGCGCCGGGGTACCGCCCAGATAATTACCGCTGTAGAGCTGCAACGCCGGTGCGCTGGTGAACACGCTCATTTGCACCTGGCCATCGGCCGACCACAGGTGGGCTGCCGGGCAATCCAGAGCGCCACAGGTACGGTGCAGCAGATAGGCGTGGTCGTAGCCTTTTACCCGTTGCTGGTCGCGATCGCTCAAAAAATCCTGCAGCAGGGTTTTCGGCTGGCGAAAGTCCATGCCACTGCCTTCCACCGGAGTAAGGGAGGCGCTGGGGATACCCTCGCTGTCGACCGGCAGATAACGGTCGGCAAACAGTTGCAGCCGCTGGTGACGGGCATCGGTGCCGGCACCGTCCAGGTTGAAGTAGGCGTGATTGGTCAGGTTGACCGGGCAGGCGCTGTCGGTCCGTGCCTGATAGCTGATTTCCAGGCGATTATCGGTGGTGAGCCGATAGTTGACCTGCACGTCGAGGTTACCGGGAAAACCCTGGTCGCCGTCTGGCGAATGCAGCGCGTAGCTCACCTGCTGTTCATCTTGCTGAACAATCCGCCAGCGACGGCTGTTGAAGCCTTCCGGCCCGCCATGTAACTGGTGTTCCCCCTGATTGGCCGCCAGCGGATGCGGCTTGCCGTCAATCAACAGGCTGGCGTTAGCGATGCGGTTGGCATAGCGGCCGACGGTAGCCCCCAGATAGGCGGCCTGCTGCAGGTAATCCGCCGGTGTTTGGCAACCCAGCAGCAGTTCACGCGTTTTGCCTGATTTCAGCGGTAACACGGCGGAAAGCCAGGTAGCGCCCCAATCCATCAGCGTGACCGTCATTCCGCCGGCGTTTTTCAACTGGATCAACTGGTAAGGCTGGCCGTCCGGAGCCAGCGTCTGGCTGTCGCTTAGCATGTTCCGGCCCCCTCTGATGCTTTGCAGACGTAAAAGGTTTCTTTCAGCCCGTTGGTTTGCAACGGATATTCGCGTGCCACGGCTTCACGAACCGGCTCCACCAGCGCCAACGGCATCAAGGCCACGATACAGCCACCAAAGCCGCCGCCGGTCATGCGCACACCGCCGCGATCGCCGATAACCGCTTTAACGATCTCTACCAGCCGATCAATCGGCGGTACGGTAATTTCAAAATCATCACGCATTGAGGCGTGTGACTCCGCCATCAATTTGCCCATCAGTTTCATATCACCGGCGGCCAGCGCATCGGCTGCGGCCAGGGTTCGATCGTTTTCGCTGATCACGTGGCGCGCTCGTTTGGCGACGATCGGATCCAGTTCATGCTGGATCGGGATAAACAGATCCGGGCTGACGTCGCGCAGCGCCTTGACGCCGAAGAAGCGTGCGGCCTCTTCACACTGCTCGCGACGAGTGTTGTATTCGCTGTCCACCAATCCGCGCTTCACATTGGAATTGATGATCACCACGGCAATATCTTCCGGCACCGATACCGCCCGGGTCTCTAATGTGCGGCAATCGATCAGCAACGCGTGGTCTTTTTCGCCGAGTGCGGAAATCAACTGATCCATAATCCCGCAGTTGCAGCCGACGAATTGGTTCTCTGCTTCCTGGCCATTGAGCGCCAGTGCCACGCCATCCAGCGGCAGGGCATACAGCGCCTGCATGGCCTGCCCAACGGCAACTTCCAGCGAGGCAGAAGAACTGAGGCCGGCGCCCTGCGGTACGTTACCGGAAATCACCAGGTCCGCGCCGCCAAAATCGGCGTTACGCTGCTGCAGGTGTTTGATCACTCCGCGCACATAATCCGACCAACGTTGATCAGGGTGGCTGACGATCGGGCTGTCGAGCGAGAATTGATCCTGCTGGCCTTCATAATCGGCGGCGATCACCCGGATCTGACGATCGTCGCGTTTGGCACAGGCGATCACCGTCTGATAGTCAATGGCGCACGGCAGCACAAAACCGTCGTTATAGTCGGTGTGTTCGCCGATCAAATTCACCCGGCCAGGGGCCTGGATAGTCAGCGTGGGCGCATAGCCAAAACGTTCGGTAAACAGGGTATGGGTAAGGTTCTTCAAACTCATTTTTTGGCTCCGGCTTCACGGTAATGAATATCACTAACGGCACGCAGACGTTCTGCGGCCTGTTCTGCAGTCAGATCGCGCTGGGTTTCCGCCAGCAACTCATAACCCACCATAAATTTACGCACCGTGGCGGAACGCAGCAGTGGCGGATAGAAATGGGCATGCAGCTGCCAGTGGCGGTTATCCGCATCATTGAATGGCGCGCCGTGCCAGCCCATAGAGTAGGGGAAGGAACATTGGAAAAGGTTGTCGTAACGGCTGGTGAGCTTTTTCAATGCCAGCGCCAAATCACTGCTCTGTGCGGCGTCAAGATCGGTAATGCGCTGCACTGCGTTTTTCGGCAGTAACAGCGTCTCAAACGGCCAGGCAGCCCAGTAAGGCACTACCGCCAGCCAGTGTTCGGTTTCCACCACCGTGCGGCTGCCGTCAGCCTGTTCGCGCTGCACGTAGTCCAGCAGCATTGAGGATTGGTGCTGCTGGAGATACTCGCGCTGCAGGCGATCCTCATGTTCAGCTTCATTCGGCAGGAAGCTGTTGGCCCAAACCTGACCATGCGGATGCGGGTTGGAGCAGCCCATCGCCGCACCTTTATTTTCAAATACCTGCACCCACGGATAACTGCGCCCCAGATCGGCAGTCTGTTCCTGCCAGGCGGCGATCACGCTTTCCAGTGCCGGCAGCGTTAGCTCCGGCAGCGTTTTGCTGTGATCGGGGGAGAAGCAGATCACCCGGCTGGTGCCACGAGCGCTCTGACAACGCATTAACGGATCCTGACTTTCCGGCGCCAGCGGGGTGTCCGTCATCAGCGCGGCAAAGTCATTGGTGAACACATAGGTGTTCTGATAATCCGGGTTTTTATCACCGGTGACGCGGGTATTCCCTGGGCAGAGGAAGCAGTCCGGATCGTGCTGCGGCAGTGTTTCAGTCTGTGTGGCTTCCTGCTGGCCCTGCCAGGGGCGCTTGGCGCGGTGCGGAGATACCAATACCCATTGACCGGTCAGCGGGTTGTAGCGGCGATGGGGATGATCGATGGGATTAAAATCCGTCATGACGGTTCCTTTTTCTTGGTCGATACGGCCGCGTGTAATCGCTTTCACCTGCCGCTAACGCACCTTTGACTCATGTAAATGGATAACTATGGCCAAAAATATAGCATGCCATCCAAGGCAAAAAGGTGATCCAGAGCGAAAAATGGAATCGTTTACACAGTATGACACAACCAGGATCACCGCCAATACAGTAGGAACAATAGGGGAGTGAAATAACAGTCAGAAGGAAGTGATAGCGTTTTCACCGGCAGGGGTTGGCCTGCCGGTTCTGAGGATCAGGGGTGTTGGTACAGCGGATAAGTGAACAGCAGCAGATGGGTCAGATTAAGCCCAAAGTGGAACAGAATCGGCACCCACAGACGGCCGCTCCACATCCACGCAATACCGTAAATCAGTCCGGCAAGCGTAGCGAAAGCCACCATCAGCATACCGCCGGCCAGGTGCGCTGCGCCGAAGATCAATGCGGCGATAATCAATGCCGGCCAGGCGCCCAGCCATTGGCTAAGACGTTGCTGCAGATAGCCACGGAACAGGGCTTCTTCGGCCATACAGACAAAGAACAGGTTGGCCATGACAAACGCCAGGATCCAGGCTGGGGCATGCAGTTCTATCTTCAGGCCGCCGAGCGCCACCGCCACCAGCAGCAGTGCCGGGACGCTGATAATCAGCGCGATCCAAGCGGATCTGTTAGCACTTTTACCGGTTTGTGCGGCAAACAACGTAGGCAAACAGGCAAACAGCAGGAAGGGCACCAGCGCCTTGTCGAAGTTGTAATACATGGTGAACGGCGCGCTCAATGGGCCGGCTTTCTCACCGTCAATCATCAACTGGTTATGGAACCCCGGCACCCAATGCAGGAATAGCGCCACACAGCTTGCGACCACCAGCACTTCGAGTGGAACCGCCAGATTGCGCTGAGCACGAAAATGGTGCCGCAATCCTGCAAGAGCGACAATACCTAATAAACACGCCAGGCTGAGCGGGGTCAGTACCCCGTGGTACATCCCCATTCCTGCCGATGCGGCCAAAATGACCCAGGCAATAAGCCGGTTAAATGGCAAAAAGAATAACGCCGTAGCCAGTACGCCCCACATAACTATGTCCCTTTAAAATATGTACACGGCGCTCAGTGCCTTTGCGGCGTGTGATCATGGCGAAATTGAGCGCTAATTCGGATAGTAGCACAGTGAAGTTACAGTAAAGGTCGGGGCAGTGGCGTAAATGGTGCCTTTAACCTTTCATCCAGGCCGACGAGCGGGTGATTTCCGCCAGATTTTGCAGAATATCCAGACTCTGCTGGTGCATCTCCAGCGTCGGCGCGGCGCACAAGTCCTGCAAGATGCTGACCTGAAAACCGGCGTCGTGCGCCTGTCTGGCAGTGCTCTCGATTGCCAGCGGGGTACTGACGCCGCCCAGCAACAAATGATGGCAGTGATGCTGCTGCAGCCAGGCTAACAAATTGTTACCGGCAAAGGCGCAAACTCCGTTCTTTTCGAACTGAAAATCTGCCGGTAAGACCTGCAAATCCTTATCCCACTGGCAACCCACACTGCTTAAACGCAGCGCACCGATCTGTTTTAGGTGGTTGAACAGCGGCGAGTGGGCAGGAATGTCGTGATAGTCATCGGCAAAGCCGACGCGCACCCAAATCACCGGAATTTTGCGTACCCGAGCGTAAGCCGCAGCGGCATTGGTGTTGGCAATCAGATTTTGCGCGATCGCCTGTTCACGGCAATGATTTGCACGTCCTTTGGGGCCAATCAGATCGTCGATAAGATCGATAATAATCAGTGCGGCGGACATAGTGTCTCCAGAAACGAATCCTTTCCCCTTATGATAAAAGGCCAAATGTGATGTGTTACCGGGGAAGTGTTGCCGGATATGTCATCGGATGAGTGGTAAAGCCACCCATCCGGATTTTTCAGATTAGTGTATCGCGTTGGTAGCGATAGCCATCGCCGTCAGGCACAAAGCTCAGGCGGTGGGTAATACTCTGTGGTGCGTCCTCTGCATGGTGCGAGACAAACAACAGCTGGGTTGCACCCTGGCCAATCAACACGTCGACAAAACGGCGCACCAGTTGGCGATTGAGCGGATCCAACCCCTGTAGCGGTTCGTCGAGGATCAGCAGCGCCGGGTGCTTGACCAGCGCGCGGGCAATCAATGCCAACCGTTGCTGGCCCCAGGACAGGCTGTGGAACGGGGCTTCACCCTTTGAGCCACCCAACCCCAGCAGTGCCAGCCATTGGTCGGCCAATTGCCGCTGGCGATCGGACACCGCCTGATAAATGCCAATCGAATCGAAGAAACCGGACAGGATGACGGTACGCACGCTGGCGCTGACGCGGTAGTCCAAATGCAGGCTGCTGCTGACGTAGCCGATATGTCGTTTGATATCCCAGATGGTTTCCCCGCTGCCGCGACGGCGGCCGAACAGGGTGAGATCGTTACTGTATCCTTGAGGATGATCGCCGGTGATCAGGCTGAGCAGGGTGGATTTACCGGCGCCGTTCGGGCCGACGATCTGCCAGTGCTCACCGGGGTTAACCTGCCAGTCGAGATGGTTAAGGATCGGTTGATCGTTATAACTGACCACCCCATCGCGCAGGGTGATTAATGGTTGATCTGCCGGCAACGTGGTTTTTTGCGCCGGATCCTCGGTTTCCGGCAGCGACAGGCCATCCAGGTTTTCACTGTGTGCCAGTTGAGCGACCAGTGCGTCTGCCATCACCTGCTGCCGCGTTCCCTGGCTTGCCAAAGTGCAGTCTGCCAATACACCTACCTGACGGATAAAGTCCGGCACCTCGTCAAAACGGTTGAGTACCAGCACCAGGGTATAGCCATGCCCAGAGAGGTCGCTCATCAGCGCCGCCAACTGGGCGCGCGAATTGACATCCAGCCCGTCAAAAGGCTCATCGAGGATCAGCAGGTCGGGTTGCGGCATCAGCGCCCGACACAGCAAGGTTTTGCGGGTTTCGCCGGTAGAAAGATATTTGAAGCGGCGTGACAACAGCGGGGTAATGCCGAACTGTTCGGCCAATTGCGCGCAGCGGGCTGGGTCCTTGAGCTCTTCCTGAATGATTTCCGCCACGGTACGGCCGGTATCTTCTTCGCCAGGGCTAAGCAGGTCGGTGTTGTTGCGTTGCCATTCGTCGCTGACCAGTTTTTGCAACTGTTCGAAAGAGATGCGCACCGCATGGCTGAAATCGCTGCGCCGTTCACCGCTCAATAACACCAGCTCATCGGCCAGCGCGCGAGCCAGGGCTGATTTACCGCTGCCGTTGGCGCCGACAAAGGCCCAGCTTTCGCCGGCCTGAATAGCCAGCGCATCCAGCGTCAGGGTGCGGGTATCGCTTAAGCGAAATGAACCTTGCGAAATGTGCAACGACGACATCACCTGTTCCTTTTTATGCAATTATTTTGTTTAGAAATAGGCGCATTGCAGGGGGATGTCAATCGGCAAAAATGCAACGTTACGTTGCGTTTAACACAACGTGGCGACAATCACCCGGTCGGCGTTAAACATGGCGTACACCGCGCTGCCTGGGCGCAGTTTAAGCTGCTGTAGCTCTGGGGTAGTCAGGGTAGCGCACAGGGTTTCGCCCCCGGTGAGCGTGACCAATACTTCGCTGTGATCGGCACCCGGCTGGATGCTGGCCACCACGCCTGCCAGCGAGTTGTCTGCCGCACCGGCCAAAGACGGGTCGGTATTCAGCTTCACCCAAGGCGCTTTAATCAATGCCAGCACTTCTTTACCGGGCGAGAGCTGCAGTCGATCGGCGCTTTGTTGGGTAATGGCTGCACTGAGACGGGTTTTGCCGTCGTTAAGCAAGATATCCAGATGTTGCTGCACCTGCTGGTGATCGCGTTCGATCACCGTACCGAAGAACTGGTTGCGGGCACTGGTTTGCAGCGAAAAGCGGGAGATGGCCGCCAGCAGGCTGTCGAGCGGCAGGTTGTCTTGCTGCAGGACGTCGAAGGCTTTTTGCTGGATCTGCCCCAGCAGATCGTAAAGCTGGATCAGCCGTTCACCGTAATGGGTCACCTGAGCGCCGCCGCCGCCTTTGCCGCCGGTAGCGCGTTCCACCACCGTTTGCTCCGCCAACTGGTTCATTTCGTTTATCGCGTCCCAGGCACTTTTATAGCTGATGCCTGCCAGCTTGGCCCCCTGGCTGATGGAGCCGGTGTGTCGGACCTGCTTAAGCAGCGCGATGCGGCGCGGATCGGCGAACAGTTTTTGCTGGAGTTTTAGAGTAAGAAGAATTTCGGCCTGCATAACACGTCCTGTCGGCTGCAAAAGGGTTATTGTCGCTGATTTATGGGCAAAGCGCCAAATGGCACGTTTGGCCGGTTACAAATTTCCTCCAGTCTTTAAAATAGCCACGTTTTAGTGCGTATTTTGGTTTAAAGTAAAACATACGTGGCGGTGTTCATTACCGCTCAATGGGCAGTTAAGTGAGGCTACCATGTTGGAATTATTGGAAAGTTTGCTGTTCGCCGTAATAATGGTGCCAATTGTCATGGCCATCATTCTCGGTTTGATCTACGGTTTGGGTGAGGTATTCAACGTCTTCTCCAAAGTGGGTCATGCTAAAGAGAACCGCACCTAGCACCACCCTTTCTCTATACCCGTCGGCGTCGTTCGGCGGGTGTTTCTCAAGTTATCTCCCACTGTGCCGATAAACCGCATGACAAGCTTCTGCGCGACGTTATATTATTTTTTATATAACGAAGAGTGATAATGCACGTTAACTTGCGGAGAAAACAATGAAACAGCAATGGACCAAGTGGGTCGGCGGTATCGTACTGATGTCCGGTATGGTTATGCAGGCTTCTGCGGCGGAGAAAGTGACCGTTTTTGCCGCGGCGTCGTTAACTAATGCCTTACAGGACATCGCGACGGAGTATCAGAAGGGCAAGGATGTTCAGGTCGTCTCCTCATTTGCTTCCTCTTCCACGCTGGCACGCCAGATAGAGCAGGGCGCTCCGGCCGATTTGTTTATCTCCGCCGATCAACAGTGGATGGATTATGCCATCGACAAACAGCAGATGGTCAAAGACACCCGTTATACCTTGCTGGGTAACGAACTGGTGCTGATCGCCGCCAAAGATGCCAAACAGGCTAAAATCACGCTCGATAAGCAGACTGACTGGACGAAGCTGCTCAATGGCGGCCGCCTGTCGGTGGGCGACCCGGATCACGTACCGGCCGGCATCTATGCCAAGGAAGCATTGCAAAATCTGGGGGCCTGGACCGCACTGGAGCCTAAACTGGCGCGTGCCAACAACGTACGCAGTGCCATGGCGCTGGTGGAACGTGGCGAAGCGCCGCTGGGCATTGTTTATGGCTCAGACGCGGTAGCCAGTGATAAAGTCAGCGTGGTGGCCATCTTCCCGGAAGACAGCCACAAACCGGTTGAATACCCGATGGCGGTCGTTAAAGGCCATCAAACCCCGGCCGTCAGCGCGTTCTACAGCTACCTGAAGAGCCCGGAAGCGGCGGCTATTTTCAAACATTATGGATTCTCCCCGCGTAAATGATTTTGAGTGAGTACGAGTGGCAGGCGGTTGAGCTGAGCCTGAAAGTGTCCGCCCTGGCGGTGGTATGCAGCTTACCCTTTGGCATTCTGATGGCCTGGGTGTTGGTACGCTGCCGCTTTCCCGGCAAGTCGCTGCTGGACAGTATTATTCACCTGCCGCTGGTACTGCCGCCGGTAGTGGTCGGCTATTTATTGCTGATTGCCATGGGGCGGCGCGGTGTGATTGGCGAATGGCTGTACCACTGGTTCGGTTTCAGTTTCAGCTTTAGTTGGCGCGGTGCAGCGCTGGCTTCGGCGGTAGTGGCGTTCCCGCTGATGGTGCGAGCCATTCGGCTGGCGCTGGAAGCGGTGGATACCCGGCTGGAGCAGGCTGCCAGAACCCTGGGGGCCAACCCATGGCGGGTGTTTTTCACCATTACGCTGCCGCTGTCGTTGCCGGGGGTGATTGTCGGTGTGGTGCTGGCCTTTGCCCGTTCGCTGGGCGAGTTCGGTGCCACCATTACCTTTGTTTCCAATATTCCCGGCGAGACGCGCACCATCCCGCTGGCGATGTATACCCTGATTGAAACGCCGGGGGCAGAAGCTGCCGCGGCGCGTCTGTGCGTGATTGCCATTGTGCTGTCACTGGTTTCACTGATGGTTTCCGAGTGGCTGGCCCGCTGGGGCCGCAAACGGATGGGCGTGTAAATGCTGGAGCTGGATTTCTCCCAACGCCTTGGCGATCTGAACCTTAACGTGTGCGCCGATCTGCCCGCTCAGGGCATTACCGCTATTTTTGGCCTGTCCGGCGCCGGTAAAACCTCATTAATCAATGCCATCGGCGGCCTGACCCGCTTGCAGCAGGGACGTATCGTGCTCAATGGCCGCACGCTGGTGGATACCGAGCGTGGCCTGTGCCTGCCGCCGGAAAAACGCCGCATTGGCTATGTGTTTCAGGATGCACGTCTGTTCCCGCATTACCGGGTGCGCGGCAACCTGCAATACGGTATGGCGGCCGGTATGCGCGCGCAGTTCGACAGTATTGTCGAACTGCTGGGCATCGGTCCGTTGCTTAATCGCCTGCCGTTGACGCTGTCTGGCGGTGAAAAACAGCGGGTGGCGATTGGTCGCGCCTTGCTGACTGCGCCAGAGTTGCTGTTGATGGACGAGCCGCTGGCCTCGCTGGACTTGCCACGCAAGCGCGAGCTGTTGCCCTATCTGGAACGTTTGGCGCAGGACGTTAATATCCCCATTCTCTACGTCAGCCACAGCATGGACGAAATTCTGCGTCTGGCGGAGCAGGTGATGGTGCTCGATAACGGTCAGGTGCGGGCGTTCGGCGGGCTGGAGGAAGTGTGGGCCAGCAGCGCGTTGCGACCCTGGTTGCAGCGAGAGGATCAAAGTAGCGTGCTGCGCGTCAGCGTGATTGAACATCACGCGCGTTATGCGATGACGGCGTTGGCGTTGGGTGATCAACGTTTGTGGGTCAGCGGCGTTGACGCCGCCCTGGGTGCCCAACTGCGTATCCGCATCAACGCCGCCGATGTTTCGCTGGTATTGCAACCGCCGGTCAACAGCAGTATCCGCAACGTCTTGCCGGCCAGGGTGACCGAGTGCCTGGAGGTTGACGGGCAGGTGGAGGTGAAACTGGCGGTAGGAGAAAGCGTACTCTGGGCGCGTATTACGCCGTGGGCGCGTGACGAACTGGCGATCCGGCCGGGGCAGTGGCTGTATGCGCAGGTCAAAAGCGTGTCGATCAGCCGCGAAGCGCGTTGAATTAAGCCCTCCCGGTGGGGAGGGCAATGGCATTACTGACCCAAAACGCGAGTGCGGATGACTTCGGCAATGCCCGGCTGCAGGTGATCGGCAATCACCAGATCGGCGCGTTGTTTTATGGCATCATCTGCGTTGCCCATCGCGACGCCCAGACCTACCGCTTCCAGCATGCTGAGATCGTTGTAGTTATCCCCGAAGGCCACCACCTGGCTCATGCTTAAACCCTGTGACTCCACCCATTGCTGCAGGCGTTTTCCTTTGCTGTTGCCGCCTTTGGCAATATCGACCTGATCGTGCCACGACCATTCGCAGGCCAGCCCCAGCTCCTTTTCTACCGTTTCGGCGAAGCGACGCAGTGCAGGAATATCGGCGTGCGAGGTGGCGAACTTCCAGATCGACTGCGCCTCATCGGCCGCCTGAACCAGGCTGTTAACCTGCAACAGCGTTGGGCGTTGCGCCGGTGGCAGGGTTTCGGCCCAGGCCAGTGAACGGGTGACGTGACCGCTCGGCTCCTGATACAGCATGGCGTCGTCCACGTACATCAGGCCATGAATGTCGCTTTGTTTCAGCATCTGCAACACCAGCCTGGCCTGATCTTTTTCCAGCGGATCGGCCGCCAGCACTTTTTTCTGCTGGAAGTCATACAAATAGGTGCCGTTACAGCAGATTGCCGGAGTGTCTATCTCCAGCGCCTGATAGAACGGGTGGATCGCCACATGATGGCGACCGGTGACTACCACTACCTTGACGCCGGCGGCGCGCGCCTGGGCCAGGGCTGCCAACGACTGCGGTAAAATGCGTTTTTGGTTGTCCAGCAAGGTGCCATCCAGATCGAGGGCAATGACGCGGTAGCTCATAGAGATCTCATTATAGTTAGCAACAAAATTAAACCGATGGTACACCGGATAAGCGACGGATAAAACCGCACAGATTTCATCTGCAACGCGTCACGGATGTGAGGTAAGCTAGGGGAAACCGAAAAACCTGAAACCGGTTTCTCTTTTACCCTATTCAAGGAGAATACATGAAGCAAATCGTTTATGTCGCCAGCCCGGAAAGCCAACAAATTCACGTGTGGCAGTTAAGCGACGCGGGTGCGTTAGAGTTGCTGCAGACCGTCGAAGCCCCGGGCCAGGTACAACCGATGGCGATCCACCCGGACAGAACGCATCTGTACGTGGGTGTGCGTCCGGCTTTCGGTATTGTCAGCTATCGCATTGAGGCGGATGGCAAACTGCAACAGGCCGGTATGGCGCCGCTGCCAGGCAGCCCAACCCATATCTCCACCGATTTGCAGGGGCGCTATCTGTTTTCCGCTTCTTACAGCGGCAACTGTGCCAGCGTCAGCCCTATCGGCCATGACGGCGTGGTGGTAGCACCTATCCAGCAGATCGACGGTTTGACCGCGCCGCACTCGGCCAATATCGACCCGACCAATCAACTGTTGCTGGTGCCTTGTCTGAAGGAAGACAGCATCCGCCTGTTTAATCTGGACTTGCAAGGCGAACTGACGCCACACAGCCAGGAAGCCGTGGCGACGGCCAGCGGCGCCGGCCCGCGTCATATGGCATTCCACCATAACGACAAATATGCTTACTGCGTCAATGAGTTGGATGGCACGGTAGACGTGTTCGCCATCAGCGAAAACGGCGGCAAATATACTCTGGTGCAAACGCTGGATATCATGCCGAGCGATTTCAACGGCACCCGCTGGGCGGCGGATATCCACATCACGCCGAACGGCCGTTTCCTGTACACCAGTGACCGCACCGCCAGCATCCTGACTATTTTCAGCGTGTCCGAAGATGGCAGCACCTTGTCGGTGGTGGGTTATCATCCGACCGAAGAGCAGCCGCGCGGCTTCAATATCGACCACAGTGGCCGCTTTGTGATTTCGTCCGGCCAGAAGTCCGGTCATATCGGGGTGTATGAGATAGATCAGGCCAGCGGCAAGCTGACCACATTGGCACGGTATCCGGTAGGGAAAGGGCCGATGTGGGTAAGCATCTTGGCTAAGTAAAAATCCCCGTCGTCTTTCAAGCTGCAGCGTTGTTACCTGCACTCGCTCACCCCAGTTACTTACTTAAGTAAGCGCCTGGGGATGAGCGAGCTGGTCGCCTAGCTGCAACTTGAAATCCATAGGGTATGAATTATTGGAAAGTAGGCTCGAAAGAGCCTTTTATTAACCAATAATCAGCTGTATTTCACCGTCAGTGAAGCGCTGCCGAGGCTATGGAAGTGCACGTTAAAACCAACCAGTGCGCCGCTGGAGCCTTCATCCACCTCAATGCTCTCTACGTCCAGCGCATGTACGGTGAAGTGATAGCGGTGACTTTCGCCTTGTGGTGGGGCCGCGCCGCCGTAACCGGCAGAACCAAAATCGGTGCGGGTCTGGATTGCACCGGCCGGTAAGCCACCTTTGCCGGAGCCAGCGCCCGGCGGCAGTTCACGCGTTGCCGCCGGGATATTGGCTACCACCCAGTGCCACCAGCCGGAGCCGGTCGGGGCATCGGGGTCATAAACCGAGATCACGAAGCTCTTGGTGCCTTCCGGCACGCCATCCCACGCCAGATGCGGTGACAGATTATCGCCGTGATAACCCATACCGTTAAATACCTGACGCTCCGGCATTTTTGCGCCGTCCTGCAACTCATTGCTGTACAAACGAAAAGTCATGGTGACTCCCTGTTGTCGGTAAAAGCAGAACCCCTAAGCTAGACTGTTTTGCCGGAACAACACAAGCAGCATTGTATCTCGCCAGTCGCCTTATCTATGGGTTACCATAATTAACCGCGAGGCTACATTCGCGATAACTATCATTCACAGTCCGATATAAAGTAATCATGATTTCATTCAAAAAACGCACGCCGTGGTTTGGCTGGCTGCGGCGCTGGGCCAGGGGCATCAAGCGTGACATTTATGCATTGTGGCTGGCGGCCCGTGACCGGCGCACTCCCTGGTATGCCAAATTGGTCGCCCTGCTGGTTGCGGGCTACGCGGTATCGCCGATAGATTTGATCCCGGATTTTGTTCCGGTATTGGGCTATCTGGACGATGTGATTATCGTGCCGTTGGGCATCATGCTCGCGGTGTGGCTGATCCCCAAACCGCTGATGGTGGAGTTTCGCGAGAAAGCACAACGGCGAATCGATAATCCTACCGGCCGGATGGCGGCAGCGATGATTATTTTGCTGTGGGTGGGGGCCCTGGTGTGGCTGGCCCGTTATCTGGACCAGCATTGGTAATCTATTACTCTACTGCGGCTGCTACGGCGGCGGTCAAGCGGCTGAGCTGTTCAGGTTCAATGATGAACGGCGGCATCAAATAAATCAGTTTGCCGAATGGCCGGATCCACACGCCGCGCTCGACAAAACCACGCTGTAGCTGCGCCACATCCACAGATTCACGCATCTCTACCACGCCGATCGCCCCTAAAACCCGCACATCCGCCACTTTTGGCAGCGCCTTCAGCGGCAATAACTGCTGTTTCAGCTGGCTTTCAATAGCGGCGACCTGCTGCTGCCAGCGGTTTTCTGCCAACAGCGACAGGCTGGCGTTGGCCACCGCGCAGGCCAGCGGGTTGCCCATAAAGGTTGGCCCGTGCATAAAGCAACCGGCGGCACCGTTACTGATGGTTTCCGCCACGTGGCGAGTGGTCAGGGTGGCAGATAGTGTCATATAGCCGCCGGTCAACGCCTTGCCCAGGCACAGAATATCCGGCACCACGTCGGCATGTTCACAGGCAAACAGCTTGCCGGTGCGACCAAAACCGGTGGCAATTTCGTCGGCAATCAGCAGCACCTGATGACGATCGCAGAGTTCACGCACCCGCTTAAGGTAGGTCGGGTGGTAGATGCGCATGCCGCCTGCCCCCTGAACCACCGGTTCGAGGATCACCGCCGCCACTTCCCCGGCATGCTGTTCCAGCAGCGCGGCGAACGGCGCGATATCGTTCTCATCCCAGGCCTGATCGAAACCGCACTGTGGCGCGGTAGCGAACAGGTGCGGCGCCAGATAACCCTGATACAGGCTGTGCATCGAGTTGTCCGGGTCGCATACCGACATGGCACCGAAGGTATCGCCATGATAGCCGTGACGCAGGGTCAAAATGCGTTGCCGCCGTTCCCCGCGTGCCTGCCAGTATTGCAACGCCATCTTCAGCGACACCTCTACGGCCACCGAGCCGGAATCCGCCAGGAATACGCATTGCAGCGCCTCCGGCGTCATCGCTACCAGGCGGCGACACAGGGCGATCGCGGCGGGATGGGTAATGCCCCCGAACATCACGTGCGACATTTTTTCCAGCTGTTGCGTGGCGGCCTGATTCAGTTGCGGGTGGTTATAACCGTGAATGGCCGCCCACCAGGAGGACATGCCGTCAACCAGACGGCGGCCATCGGCCAGCTGCAGTTCAACGCCGCTGGCAGCTTCGACCGGATAACAGGGCAGCGGGTGACTCATGGAAGTGTACGGGTGCCAGATATGGCGCTGATCGAATTCAAGGTCTGATTGAGTGATAGACATACTTGTAAACCAAATCAAATTCATAATGGTTGACAGTATATCCACAATAATTAAACTGACGACACTTTTTTCATTTGGAGACGCCATGATGGCCGATCGCATTCACTGGACAGTGGGTCTTGCCCAGACCCTGTTTGATAAACCCCTGCTTGAACTGTTATTTGAAGCCCAGACGGTTCACCGCCAGCACTTTGACCCGCGTCAGGTACAGGTGAGCACGCTGTTATCAATCAAGACCGGCGCATGCCCGGAAGACTGCAAGTACTGCCCGCAAAGCTCGCGCTATAAAACCGGCCTGGAGTCGGAGCGGCTGATGCAGGTGGAGCAGGTGCTGGAGTCGGCGCGCAAGGCCAAGGCGAATGGATCGACCCGTTTCTGCATGGGTGCGGCGTGGAAAAACCCGCACGAGCGCGATATGCCTTACCTGCAGCAGATGGTGCAAGGGGTGAAGGCGATGGGCATGGAAACCTGCATGACGCTGGGCACGCTGGACGGCACGCAGGCGGAACGGCTGGCGGATGCCGGGCTGGATTACTACAACCATAACCTGGACACCTCGCCGGAATTCTACGGCAACATCATCACCACCCGCAGCTATCAGGAACGTCTGGATACCCTGGGTAAAGTGCGCGGCGCAGGCATTAAAGTCTGTTCCGGCGGCATTGTCGGGTTGGGTGAAACGGTGCGTGACCGCGCCGGGCTGCTGGTGCAGTTGGCCAATCTGCCGACGCCACCAGAGAGCGTACCGATCAACATGCTGGTGAAGGTCAAAGGTACGCCGCTGGCCGATAACGAAGACGTCGATCCCTTTGATTTCATCCGCACCATTGCGGTGGCGCGCATCATGATGCCGGCTTCCTACGTGCGCCTGTCCGCAGGTCGTGAGCAGATGAACGAGCAAACTCAGGCAATGTGCTTTATGGCCGGTGCCAACTCCATCTTCTATGGCTGCAAACTGCTGACGACGCCAAACCCGGAAGAAGACAAAGATCTGCAACTGTTCCGCAAACTGGGTCTGAACCCGCAGCAGACCGAAACCGAGCACGGCGACAACCAGCAGCAACAGGCGCTGGCTGCACAGTTGATGCAGGCGGATACCGCTGAGTTTTACAACGCGGCACTGTAATGAGCTGGCAACAACGCATTGAACAAGCGCTGGAGGAGCGGCAGCAGAGCGCCGCTTACCGCCGCCGTCAGGTGAATCAGGGCGGCAATGGTCGCCATATTCAGCTTAATGGCGAGCAGTACCTGAATTTCTCCGGCAATGACTACCTGGGCCTGAGCCAGCATGCCCAGGTGATCGCTGCCTGGCAGCAGGGCGCGCAGCAGTATGGTGTCGGTAGTGGGGGCTCTGGCCACGTTACCGGTTTTTCTACGGCACATCAGGTGCTGGAACAGCAACTGGCGGACTGGCTTGGCTATCCGCGTGCATTGCTGTTTATCTCTGGCTATGCCGCCAACCAGGCGCTGCTGGCGGCTCTGATGCAGGCCGAGGATCGCATTTTAGCCGACCGGCTCAGCCATGCTTCTTTGCTGGAGGCCGCAGCTCACTCACCGGCCCAGTTGCGTCGTTTTCGCCATAATCAGCCACAGGCGCTGGCTGATTTACTGGCCAAACCCTGCGACGGCCAGATGCTGGCGGTGACCGAAGGGGTGTTCAGCATGGACGGTGACAGTGCGCCACTGGCGGAGCTGCACCGTTTGACCCGCGCGGCGGGTGCCTGGCTGATGGTAGATGACGCACACGGTATCGGCGTGCACGGCGAGCAGGGGCGCGGCAGCTGCTGGCAGCAGGGGGTAAGGCCCGAGCTGTTGGTGGTTACTTTTGGCAAAGCCTTTGGCCTCAGCGGCGCGGCGGTACTGTGCGATGAATCCACCGCTGAATATCTGCTGCAGTTTGCCCGCCATTTGATTTACAGCACCGCGATGCCACCGGCACAGGCCTGCGCATTGCAGGCGGCGTTGCATTGCATCCGGCAGGGCGATGAATTGCGTGCCCGGTTGCAGGATAACATTCAGCGTTTCCGTCAGGGGGCGGCCCAGTTGTCGCTGACCCTGACGGAGTCGGTTACCGCCATTCAACCTTTGCTGGTGGGCGACAACCAACGGGCACTCGATCTGGCGCAAAACCTGCGCAAACAGGGCCTGTGGGTGAGTGCTATCCGCCCGCCAACGGTGCCGCCGGGCGGTGCGCGCTTGCGTATTACCCTGACGGCGGCGCATCAGCCGCAGGATATCGATCGTCTGCTGGAGGTATTGCATGACGTCAGCGTTTGAATCAGTCAATAAGCAGGCGGTAGCCTCGGCCTTCAGCCGTGCCGCAGGCAGTTATGATGCGGCGGCGGTACTGCAGCGTGATGTTGGTGAGCGCTTGCTGGGGATCGGGCTGGAGCACCCGGGCGCGCAACTGCTGGATGCGGGTTGTGGTACCGGTCACTTTAGCCGCCGCTGGCGTGAACTCGGCAAACAGGTTACTGCACTGGATCTGGCGCCGGGCATGCTGGCATTTGCCCGTCAGCAGCAGGCGGCGGATCATTATCTGCTGGGGGATATTGAGAATGTGCCCTTGCCCGACGCCGCCGTGGATATCTGCTTCAGCAGCCTGGTGGTGCAATGGTGCAGCGACCTGCCGCGAGCGCTGTCGGAGCTATATCGGGTCACCCGGCCCGGCGGTGTGATCCTGTTTTCTACGTTGGCACAAGGATCGCTGGGCGAACTGGGCGATGCCTGGCAGCAGGTGGACGGCGAACGCCATGTGAATGATTTTCTGCCGCTGGCTCAGATTAGCGCCGCCTGCGCCGACTACCGTCATCAGTTGGAAGTGGAGTGGCAAACCCTGAATTATCCGGATGTGATGGCGCTGATGCGATCGCTCAAGGGGATCGGGGCGACCCATTTGCACCAGGGGCGTGATGCCGGGCTGCTGTCGCGCCGACGGCTTGCGGCCTTGCAGGCGGCTTACCCCCGCCGGCGCGGGCAGTTTCCGCTCAGTTATCATTTGGTTTATGGAGTGATTTATCGTGATTAAGCGTTGGTTTGTCACCGGCACCGATACCGAAGTGGGCAAAACCGTGGCCAGCAGTGCCTTGTTGCAGGCCGCCAATCTGGCAGGCTACCGTACTGTGGGTTATAAACCGGTGGCTTCCGGCAGCGAGATGACCGCCGAAGGCTTGCGTAACGGCGATGCGCTGGCGTTGCAGGCTAACAGTGCGGTTGCGCTAAGTTACCAGGAAGTAAACCCTTACGTTTTCGCCGAACCGACTTCACCGCATATTGTCAGCGCCGATGAAGGGCGGCCGATCGAACTGGCCCAGCTTTCCGCCGGGTTACGCCATCTGGAACAGAAAGCCGACTGGCTGCTGGTCGAAGGCGCCGGGGGCTGGTTTACGCCGCTTTCTGAGCAACATACCTTTGCCGATTGGGTGCAGCAGGAGCAACTGCCGGTGATTTTGGTGGTGGGCATCAAGCTGGGTTGCATTAACCATGCGCTGCTGACCGCACAGGCTATCAAACAGGCAGGGTTGTCGCTGGTCGGTTGGATCGCCAATGACGTCAGCCCTCCGGGCCGTCGCCATCAGGAATATCTGGCCACGCTGCGCCGTATGTTGCCTGCGCCGTTGCTCGGTGAAATCCCCCATCTGGCCGAACCCGAACGGCAGGCTTTGGGGCATTACCTGGATTTGAGCGTTTTACCTCATTGAGGGTTAAGCCTTCCGTCCACGGATCCACCGTGGACGGAGAAAAACCGACCTGCCGTTTTACATGGCGGTGATGCATGCATTATCTAAGTAAAGCACCCCGTTTTTCGCTAAGGCATACAAATTGAAAGACAAGATGACATGGGTTGCCCAAACCGGCACTTTTCGTCGGTTGGCGTTAAAACGGTATTCCTTAAACTCGGCATAATCACTGGCATTGAGAGTGCCATCCCAGGCGGCCACATCTGACTTGGCGACGATTGATACGCCGTTGCTTTCGGTCTCCTGAATACAGGCATAACTGAGTGTGGCAAATAAATTGCCGGTGCCGCCATTGAGTGCTTTCAGGGTAAAACAGGCGCCCAACTGTTCATATTGCGATACCGGAACCACCAGTCGTAAACCGGCGCTGGAGTTGGTATTTCCCAGCTTGGTCACTTTTAGGGCATTGCTGCCGTTAACGCCTGCGCCGGCCTCAATAGCCAGGGTAATGACGTCAGAGATAAAGGGACTGCTAACGTTGCCACCGGAAACCTCCCAGCCAAACGGTTTGGTGGTAAATGAGAAATTACCGTCTTTGAGCTTGTTATTATTGGCGGTGGTCAAGGTCTGAATGCCCTTGCCGCCACCGCCGCCATCGAGCCGACTGTTTTTAATCACAAAGTCGCCGGTACCGCCAAAATAACGGCCGGTCGCTGTTCGCACCCCATAGAACTTAACGTTGTCTACGATAATTCCGCTGCTGCCCGCCTCGGCGTAAAAACAGTAGTCTTGGGCCAGAGTGGTTTGCAGCGTAATGATCTCCCCACCCTGAATAAGTAATGACGCATTCTGGTTGGCGCTACAGCGGAAGGGGGAATCAGAAAGTGGGCTATTACTATTACCGAACTCAATATGGCAGCCGTGCAACTCAACGCTTCCAGCTTCTACATTTACAATCGCCCCCGCGTAATCTATTGATGTGCCGAAGAAACGAAATGCGCCATTTTGGTTCTTATTACCGATAGCCAACCCCTGAGAGTTGCCAAGAGTGCCACCGAAGAAGTTGATCCCTTCCCCAAAGTTATGATCGGTGGGATCTTTATCACCAGTTTGTGATGGTAGCACATTAGTGGTTTTAGCGGCTGGCATATGGACGCACTCATAGCAACGGACGATCTCACAGCCATAGTGATGCCCAATGTACGCGTTGGTGCCAAAATACATGCCGTAATAAAAACCGGAAATATAGACGTTATTAACGGAAAAATTTCCCAACAGGCTTTCCGGTGATTGGAACACTATCCCATCGATAAAGTTATATGCTGTCTTTTGACCGGGTACTTCAGACTGAGTTGCCCCAATCCCTTTGACGGTAAAGTTCTTTAAGATTGGTGCAGGGCGAATGGGGATCCCGTTATCCAACGCGAGAGGGGTTGCATAGCAGCGCAGGAAGTAGTTGTGGTCGTTTTCAGTCCCGTTGGGGATATTGGTGGTGATATTTACACCGTTGCCGTCAATATAAACGTAGCCGACATCGATATCGGTCTTGGGAGCCGTCCACACCTCAAACGGCGCGGTGAATTTTACAATTGTCGGTCTTTTTAATGTGCCCGTAATAAAGGTTTGAGCCTTGATCAGCTCATCGCGAGACTTTACGTAAATCCCCTCAACATCAAGACGATCTTGCAAAGTCCAGACCTTCCCGTTCAGGTCGCTATATTGGATAAATTTTGCATCGTTATCGGCCATGGTCTATCCCTCAGTTCAAGTTAACGGTTGTGAAAACCCGTTGAATATGGAGGGAGTGTCTGGTCATTTCCAACAAACGGAGTTCGGTCTTCGCTGATACAACACAAGGCGAAATGAGTGGTGCAGTTCTGCAGGCGTTAGTCTGGGATAAGCCATGAGAGCGGGGTGCAATATTGCGCACCCCTGCCAATCAAACTGCCAGATAGGCATTAATCAACTCCTCGTCCAACTGTTCCAGCGTGCCATCTGCGACGCTGCGCCCCTGGTCCATCAGACAGAAACGGTCCGCTACCCGGCGGACAAACGGCAGCTTGTGCTCCACCAGCAGGATGGTCATACCCAGCTCGCGGTTAAGCTTGCGGATCACGTTGCCGATATCGGCGGCGATCGTTGGCTGCACACCGCTGGTGGGTTCATCGAGGATCAGTAATTCTGGCTCCAGCACCAGGGCGCGACCAATCGCCAGTTGTTGTTGTTCCCCGTTGCACAAGTCGCCGGCTCTGCGGCTGCGCATTTCTCGCAGGTTGGGGAACAGGTGGTAAATCAAAGGCGGGATACGGCGGTTTTTATCGCGGCCGGCCATCAGCGCTACCTGCAGGTTTTCCTCTACGCTGAGCTGCGAAAAGATTTGCCGCCCTTGCGGCACATAGCTGATCCCCAGCGCTGTACGGGTTTCCACTGGTTGTTGCAGCAGGTTTTGTGGCGGTTCATCCGCCAACTGCCAGGTCATGCTGCCACTGACCACCGGCAAATGGCCCATGATGCAGTTCACCAGCGTGGTCTTGCCTACGCCGTTACGACCGATGAGCACCGTACACTGGCCGCGTGGTAGCTCCAGATTGATGTCCCACAGAGTATGGGTTTGTCCGTAAAACTGATTCACTGACCTTAAACTCAACATCCGGCATTCTCCTCAAAGAATTGTATTCCACTCCTTGCTACCGTTTTCGCAGTAGCGGTTTCTTTCCCGAGTGTTTTAATGTCCAGAATGAAATGCTGAATGACTGCCTTTTACCAGGTAGTTTAAATTCGGGTAAAACATGTGATACATAGCCAAAAATCGCTGTTATTGTCGGCTTGTCTGCGCTCTTTAGTCTTTATCAAGTAAAGGACGGTTGTTTTACTCCCGTTTGGCCGCTAAATGACAGCGGATCATTCCGCCGTTACTGCCCGGATATTTATCCCGACCGTACTTTTGCCGCCCAAGGGTAATGCAACCCTTGGGCCAACTTTATAAAACCGCTAAAAATAGGATTGTTATTGCCTTGTTAACGGTTTTGCGCGCCAGGGCAGGCGTGGCGGAGCAAGTGAAAATAGCGGGGAAAGTTAACGCGGACGATTTTTGCACTCTTCCAGTGCTGCGAAGAATGCTTATGGTGCAAACTATTTCGTCGGTTGTAGCAAGATGCATCAGGTGATGGCAACAATGAGATAAATCCGTTTTTGGCAATGGTGTTTTTTAGCATTAATCGGCATAACCAAAGCGATATTATTGTGAAAAAATAACTAAAAAAGCCCTCTTGGCGGACAGAAACGGCAAAAAGCGTTCTTTCTGCAACTCCCAGCCGGGGCGGGACGGTGAGAGTTATCCACTATTCCTGTGGATAACCTTGTGCATTAGATTTAGAAAACCGGTTTAAAGCGAGAGCGGACGCGGGTTGTGTTCGCTTTGTCCGCAATCTCGTCTTTTTTATAAAATCATTACTTATCAATAAATTAACTAAAATCAAGCGGCTAATGTATTGATGAAGTCTCTATGTATGATTTTTGGCCGCAGTGCTATCAATAAGTTAATTCGTGACGGATTTTGGGGATAAATCTGTTATTGACAATAAAAATGTCACGCGGCTGTAACCCCGACGGTGCATTTAGCCTGATTTGACGCACGCTAAAACGACGAATCGCTTGAAGCTGGTTTTATATCCAGTATCATGGGCACTGGCAAAAATCGCCGGGGCTTTCCATAATTAGAGGCCATTCATCGAGCATTAGCTCCATGGCCGCCTGAGCGCGCACATCTCCACAGGGTAGCCGAGTCCATGAGTAAAGTTTTCAAACTGCATTCCGAATTCAAGCCTGCCGGCGATCAGCCGCAGGCCATCAGCAAGCTGGAAGAGGGCCTGGAAGACGGCCTGGCACACCAGACGCTGCTCGGCGTTACCGGTTCGGGCAAGACATTTACCGTCGCCAATGTGATAGCCGATCTCAACCGGCCCACCATGGTGCTGGCACCTAACAAAACGCTGGCGGCGCAGCTGTATGGCGAGATGAAAGAGTTCTTTCCCGAGAATGCGGTCGAGTATTTTGTTTCTTACTACGACTACTACCAGCCGGAAGCCTACGTACCCAGCTCCGACACCTTTATCGAAAAAGACGCCGCGGTGAACGAACACATCGAGCAGATGCGTCTTTCCGCGACTAAGGCATTGCTGGAGCGCCGCGATGTGATCGTGGTGGCATCGGTTTCGGCGATCTACGGTCTGGGCGATCCTGATCTGTATCTGAAGATGATGCTGCACCTGACCAAGGGCATGATCATCGATCAGCGTGCGATCCTGCGCCGTTTGGCGGAGCTGCAATATGCCCGTAACGATCAGGCATTCCAGCGCGCGACCTTCCGCGTGCGTGGCGAGGTGATCGACGTCTTCCCGGCTGAGTCGGACGAACTGGCGCTGCGTATTGAACTGTTTGATGAGGAGGTCGAGCGGCTTTCGCTGTTTGATCCTTTAACCGGCCAGATCGAGCAGGTGGTGCAACGCTTCACCATTTATCCGAAGTCGCACTACGTGACGCCGCGTGAGCGGATCCTGCAGGCGATGGAGGAGATCAAAGTGGATCTGGCCGAACGGCGCAAGGTGCTGTTGGCCAATAACAAGCTGCTGGAAGAACAGCGCCTGACGCAGCGAACGCAGTTTGATCTGGAGATGATGAACGAACTGGGCTACTGCTCCGGTATTGAAAACTACTCGCGCTACCTGTCCGGACGTAAAGAGGGCGAGCCACCGCCGACGCTGTTTGATTATTTACCGGCGGATGGCCTGCTGGTGGTCGATGAATCCCACGTCACCATTCCGCAAATCGGCGCTATGTACAAGGGCGACCGTTCGCGTAAAGAGACGCTGGTGGAATACGGTTTCCGCCTGCCGTCGGCGCTGGACAACCGCCCGATGCGTTTTGAAGAGTTCGAAGCCTTGGCGCCGCAGACCATTTATGTGTCTGCCACGCCGGGCAAATATGAGCTGGAGAAGTCCGGCGACGATATTATCGATCAGGTGGTGCGCCCAACCGGCTTGCTGGATCCACTAATAGAAGTCAGGCCGGTGACCACCCAGGTGGATGACCTGCTGTCTGAAATTCGCAAGCGTGTGGCAATCAACGAACGCGTACTGGTCACTACCCTGACCAAACGCATGGCGGAAGACCTGACCGAATATCTTGAAGAGCACGGCGAGCGGGTACGCTATCTGCACTCGGACATCGATACCGTGGAACGGGTCGAAATCATTCGTGACCTGCGCCTGGGCGAGTTTGACGTGCTGGTGGGTATCAACCTGTTGCGTGAGGGGCTGGACATGCCTGAGGTGTCTCTGGTGGCGATCCTGGACGCGGATAAAGAAGGCTTCCTGCGTTCCGAACGTTCGTTAATCCAGACCATTGGCCGTGCGGCGCGTAACCTCAACGGTAAAGCGATCCTCTACGGTGACAGAATTACCGACTCTATGGCCAGGGCGATTAGCGAGACCGAACGTCGTCGCGCCAAACAGCAGGCGTTCAACGAAGAAAATGGCATTGTGCCGCAGGGCCTGAACAAGAAAGTTTCCGATGTTCTGCAGTTGGGCAAACCGGGCAATCGCGGCAAGGGCCGAGGGAAGGGCAAGGCGGCGGAAAACGCGGGGCAATACCAAAACCTCACGCCAAAAGCCCTGGATCAAAAAATCCGCGAGCTGGAAGCGCAGATGTATACCCACGCACAGAACCTGGAGTTCGAGTTGGCGGCGGGCTTGCGTGATGAAATCCACCAGCTGCGTGAGCAGTTTATCGCTATTTCGTGACCGCTTGGGGCGCTGCTGAGGGCGCCCCTGCCAAACATAAAATCCTTGTCGCCTCCGCCAAAGCTGATTATGGTGTGCGGCCAATTGACTACTACGAGCCGCAGACCATGACCGAACACCAGTCCAAAGACCCGATGCACGGCGTCACTCTGGAACAACTTTTGAACAAACTGGTGGAGAACTACGGCTGGTCAGGGCTGGCTGAACGCATTCGCATCAACTGCTTCAGCAGCGATCCCAGCATCAAATCCAGTCTGAAGTTTCTGCGCCGCACGCCGTGGGCGCGCAAGCAGGTGGAAGATCTTTATATCGATATGGTTGAGAAGGCCGCCAGCGATAATCCATGGTTGCGCGGCGGCCAGTAAAGCCTTAGCCGCGGGCACCCAGCTCGATCAATGCCTGATCCAGCGCCTGGCGCAGCAACTGACGGTCATGACGGTAAGGAATATCCGTCGCTTCCAGCGGTTGTTTAATCACCACCCGATCCTGTACTTCGCTGGCATCGACCGCCGGTCCAACAATCAGCGCGTCAATCATCTGGCGGCCAATTTTTTCTTCCATCAGCTCCAGCTTGTTCTTCAGCGTCAAGGCGGCTGCCGCGACGCTCAGCTCGCGCCCCAGATTGCCGATATAAATCATATTGGCGCTGCTGCGGCGCAAGGCCTGCGTCAGGTCATCGAGCAACAGCAGCGGCATCAGGCTGGTCAGGAAGCTGCCTGGTCCAATCAGGATCACATCGGCCTGTGCGATGGCGTCCAGTGCCTCTCGCGTGGCGTTGACGCGCGGTGACAGCATCAGTTCCTGCGGCATGTCTGTCAGTTGATCGACGTTCACTTCACCATAGACGTGGTTGCCTTCATGGTCGTGCGCCATCAGATCCACCGGCTGCTCAGACATCGGGATCAGCGCCGCGTCGACCTTCAGCAAGCTGCGTACCAGATTGATCGCTTCCAGTGGGCGCACGCTGAGATGATCCAACGCCTTCAGCATCAGATTACCGAGGTTATGCCCCGAGAGTTCGCCATTGCCGCTAAAGCGGTACTCGAACATCGCCGAGGCGACGCTCGGTTCGGTGATCAACTGATTCAGACAGTTACGGGTATCGCCCCAGGCAATGCCGCCTTCCGAGCGGCGAATACGGCCAGTGGAACCGCCGTTATCGGTGGTGGTGACAATACCGGTTAAACGGGATCCTAAAGACGACAGGGAAGACATCACGCGGCCAAGACCATGGCCACCACCTAATGCCACCACCCGATCGAGATCGGCCAGGGTACGATTACGCATAAATTTCCTTACAAAGGGGCTTAACTGCCCGCATAAAGTAGCGGATTTGGCGTAAAAACGCGAAAAAGAGTGTGATTTGCGTGATTCCGGTCAATTCATCTGCGTAAAGGGTGTTTATCATGGTTTACCAGATTTGGCAGCGCGTAAAAACGCTGTATACACAATTATATAGCGAAATTGGGCGTTGGCTATCGCCTTTGTTTAGCGCTAGAATTCTGGTGAAAACCACGGTTTCGTTCCGGCTACTCAGCCTGCGGGAACTGAAATCAAAACTCCTAGCCTCTGGGCCTACGTTGTTCTGAGAACAATATGGCGCTTGGGCCGTGGCGAAGTCAGCCACCAGGGTGCAGAGTGGAAACGCTCGCATCTCCCGACTTTGGAAGGTGTTATGGTGCCGCAACTCATTGATGCTTATGAGCGCAAGTTCTATTACTTGCGCCTGTCGATCACCGACGTGTGTAACTTTCGTTGCACCTATTGTCTGCCGGATGGCTATCGCCCTAACGGCAGCCCGAAAACCTTCTTGTCGCTCGATGAGATCCGCCGCGTTAGCCGTGCCTTCGCCGAGCTGGGCACCGAAAAGGTGCGCCTGACCGGCGGTGAGCCTTCGCTGCGTCGCGATTTTACCGAGATCATTGCCGCCGTGCGTGAAAACCCGGCCGTTCGCCAGCTTGCCGTGACCACCAATGGCTACCGTCTGGCGCGCGACGTTGCCGCCTGGCGCGACGCCGGCCTGACGGCGATCAACGTCAGCGTCGACAGTCTGGACCCCCGTCAATTTCACGCCATTACCGGCCAGGACAAATTCCGTCAGGTAATGGAGGGTATCGATGCCGCCTTTACCGCCGGGTTCAGCAAGGTCAAGGTCAATGCGGTGCTGATGCGTGACGTTAACCATCAGCAACTGGGCGCTTTCCTGCACTGGATAAAAGACCGTCCGATCCAATTGCGTTTTATCGAATTGATGGAAACCGGTGAGGGTGGCGATTTGTTCCGCAAACACCACGTGTCTGGCGAAGTGATCCGTTCGCAACTGGAACAGCAGGGTTGGCAACGGCAACCGCGCGGCCGCAGCGACGGCCCGGCGCAGGTGTTCAGCCACCCGGATTACCAGGGTGAAGTGGGTTTAATCATGCCGTACGAAAAAGATTTCTGTGCCAGCTGCAACCGACTGCGGGTTTCCGCCATCGGTAATCTGCACCTGTGCCTGTTCGGTGAGCAGGGCATTAACCTGCGCGATCTGCTGGTGAATGACGGCCAGCTTGAAGAGTTGAAAGATCGCATTCAGGGTGGGCTGCGGACCAAAAAGCAAACCCACTTCCTGCACCAGGGCAACAGTGGCATCACGCAGAATCTGTCGTTTATCGGCGGATAAATTTTTCCAATTGCACGGGAGCAAGCAATGAGTCATGCCAGCAGTGAATTCATTCCGGCGCATATCGCTATTCTGACCGTTTCGGACAGTCGCGGTGAAGCGGAAGACACCTCGGGTCAGTATCTGCAGGAAGCGGCGCTTGAAGCCGGGCATCAGGTGGTGGATCGCGCCATCGTCAAAGACGATAAATATCAAATCCGCGCACGCATCTCCGCATGGATCGCCGACGAACAGGTTCAGGCCGTGCTGATCACCGGGGGCACCGGTTTTACCGTCAGGGACAACACCCCGGAAGCGCTGCTGCCGCTGTTCGATCGTGAAGTGGAAGGGTTCGGTGAATTGTTCCGCATGGTGTCCTACGAAGAGATTGGCACCGCCACTGTTCAGTCGCGCGCATTGGCCGGCATGGCCAATCAGACGGTGATTTTTGCCATGCCGGGCTCGACTCGCGCCTGCCGCACCGCCTGGGAACGCATTATTGAAGAGCAGTTGGACGCGCGTCACCGCCCGTGCAACTTCCTGCCACATTTGAAGAAATAGAAACTATGACGCAGCTGACTCACATTAACGCCGCGGGCGAAGCCCATATGGTCGACGTTTCCGCCAAGGCAGAGACGGTGCGCGAAGCGCGCGCCGAGGCCTTCGTCGAGATGCTGCCGACCACGCTGGCGATGATTATCGAGGGTAGCCATCACAAGGGTGATGTGTTTGCCACGGCGCGCATTGCCGGTATTCAGGCGGCGAAACGTACCTGGGAGCTGATCCCGCTGTGTCACCCGCTGATGCTGAGCAAGGTCGAAGTGCAGTTGGAAGCGCAGCCGGAACACAGCCGGGTGCGGATTGAAACCTGCTGCCGGTTGACCGGCAAGACCGGCGTCGAAATGGAAGCCTTGACCGCCGCTTCGGTGGCCGCGTTGACCATTTACGACATGTGCAAGGCAGTACAAAAAGACATGGTGATCGGCCCGGTGCGGCTGCTGGCGAAAAGCGGCGGTAAATCCGGTGATTTTAAGGTGGAGCTATGATTAACATTCTGTTTTTTGCCCAGGTGCGCGAACTGGTCGGCACCGGTGACCTGTCAATGCCGGCGGACTATCCAACGGTAGAGGCGCTGCGTAAGGCGCTGTGCGAACGCGGCGATCGCTGGGCGCTGGCACTGGAGTCCGGCAAGCTGTTGACGGCGGTGAACCAATCCCTGGTGGCGGCCGAACATCCGCTGCGTGCCGGTGATGAAGTCGCTTTCTTTCCACCGGTAACCGGGGGTTAATGGTGGAAAATACCCGTATCCGCGTGGGGGAAGCGCCGTTCAACGTTGGCGAAGAATACCAGTGGCTGGCGCAGTGCGACGACGACGGTGCCGTGGTGACCTTTACCGGCAAGGTGCGTAACCATAATCTGGGTGATAACGTCAGTGCGCTGACGCTGGAACACTACCCTGGCATGACCGAGAAAGCGCTGGCGGAAATCGTGGACGAAGCACGCAGCCGCTGGCCATTGCAGCGCGCGACGGTGATCCACCGCGTGGGTGAGCTGTTTCCTGGCGATGAGATTGTGTTTGTCGGCGTGACCAGCGCCCACCGCAGCATGGCATTCGAAGCCAGCGAGTTCATCATGGACTACCTGAAAACCCGCGCCCCGTTTTGGAAACGCGAAGCCGTTGGCCAGGGCGACCGTTGGGTTGACGCGCGCGACAGCGATCGTCAGGCGGCAGAACGCTGGCATAAAGCGGTTAAATAACCGGTAAACAGCAGAAACAAATCAATACCTTTGCCGCTTTGCCATTAGATTTTCTGTGATACGCTTATAGCAGGCCGGGTCCCGCAAAGAGAGACTCGAAATCTTGTTCCACACGCAAAAGGTAACCGTCATGGACCGATATCCACGCTCTAATGGTTCAATCGTCGAACGTGCCAACAGCGGCATTCAGGCTTACATGGCGCAGGTATATGGCTGGATGACCTGTGGCATGCTGTTGACGGCGTTTGTATCCTGGTACGCGGCCAACACGCCCGCGATCCTTAACTTTATCTTCTCCAGCCAGATCACTTTCTTCGGTCTGATTATCGTGCAGTTGGGGCTGGTGTTTGTGATTTCCGGCATGGTCAACCGCCTCAACGGTACGGTAGCTACCGCGCTGTTTATGCTCTATTCGGCGCTGACCGGATTGACGCTTTCCAGTATTTTCATCGCCTATACCTATAGCTCGATTGCCAGCACCTTTGTGGTCACCGCCGGTATGTTCGGTGCGATGAGCCTGTACGGTTATACCACCAAGCGTGATTTGAGCGGTTTCGGCAGCATGCTGTTTATGGCGCTGATAGGTATCGTGCTGGCTTCGCTGGTCAATATCTGGCTGAAAAGCTCCGCGCTGATGTGGGCGATTACCTACATCGGGGTGGTGGTGTTTGTAGGCCTGACGGCGTATGACACCCAAAAACTGAAAGCGATGGGTGAGCAGTTGAACGCCGATGACAAAGACAGCTTCCGCAAGTACGCCATTGTCGGCGCGCTGACGCTGTATCTTGATTTCATCAACCTGTTCCTGATGTTGCTGCGGATTTTCGGCAACCGCAGATAAGAATCTATATGACTTGTAGGGGCTCAGCATGCTGAGCCCTTTTTTATGCAATTTTACGACGGAACATGGCATAGGCGGCGCTGCCGGTGGTGGCGGTGATCGCCAGTAGCGGCCACAGGCTATGCCAAATGATGCTGAAACTGGCGTCCTTCAGGTAGATCTGTTTGGTGATGTCGGTGAAGTGACGGATGGGATTGGCCCAGGTGAGGTTTTGCAGCCACACCGGCATGTTCTCCACCGGCGAGACATAGCCGGAAAGCAGGATCGCCGGCATCATAAACACGAATACACCGATAAACGCCTGTTGCTGGGTAGCGCACAGCGAAGAGATCAGCAGGCCGAACCCCACCAAAGACAACCCGTAAATCAGCATGGTGCCGTAGAACAGCAGCAGCGAACCGGCGAACGGGATCTGATAGATAAAGATACCGATCAGCAATACGACGCTGGCCTGGAAGGTGGCGACAATCAGCGCCGGAACCGCTTTACCGATAAAAATCTGCCAGGTAGTCAACGGTGACACCAGCAACTGCTCCAGCGTACCCTGTTCGCGTTCACGCGCTACCGACAACGAGGTGACAATCAGCACCCCGATAGTGGTGATCATGGCGATCAGCGACGGCACCACGAACCATTTGTAATCCAGATTCGGGTTATACCAGTTGCGCACCACCAGTTCGCTGTTGTTGGGCTTGGCACGGTTACCGATCAGCTCATTTTGATAGTCCTGCACAATTTGCTGCACATAGTTGGCGGCGATTTGTGCGCTGTTGGAGTTACGCCCATCGAGCAACAGTTGCAGCGGGGCGGTATTGCCGTTGGCGATATCACGCGAGAACTTGGCCGGGAAGCGGATCAATAGCAGCGCTTTTTGGTTGTCGATGGTGGTTTGAATCTCTTGTGGGCTGCGCAACAGCAGCACATGCGAGAAGGCTTTCGCTTTGGCAAAACGTTGGGTCAGTTCGACCGAGGCATGGCCGCTGTCTTCGCTGTAGACCGCGATGGTGGCGTTGGTCACCTCCAGCGTGGCGGCGAACGGGAACAGCAGCACCTGCACGATAACCGGCATAATCAGGATGGCGCGGGTCTGCGGATCGCGCAGCAGTGACTGCATTTCTTTTATGATTAACGTCCAGAGACGGTGAAACATCGTCTTTCCCCTTAATCCAGCCGCCGCTGGGTTTTCCAGGCCGTCAGGCCGATAAACACCACCGCCGAAGCGATCAGGAACAGCAGGTTAATCATCAGCACCGTGCCGATATTGCCCGCCAGGAACAGCGTTTGCAGCGTACTGACGAAATAGCGCGCCGGAATGATATAGGTTACGGCGCGTACGATGGCCGGCATGCTGTCGATCTGGAAGATAAAGCCGGACAGCATGATCGAAGGCAGAAAGGCGGCGTTCAGTGCCACCATCGCCGCGTTAAACTGGTTACGGGTAATGGTGGAAATCAACAGCCCCATGCCGAGCGTACTGGCCAGGAACAGGCTGCTGATGACGAATAAAATCAGCAGCGAACCGCGATAGGGCACGCCGAGCACCCATACCGATACCGCCATACATAACACCATGGCGATCATGCCAAGGAAATAGTAGGGCACCAGTTTGGACAGCAGCAGCTCAGCACGCGTTACCTGGGTGGAAAGCAGCGCCTCCATGGTGCCGCGCTCCCACTCGCGGGCAATCACCAGGGAGGTGAGGATAGCGCCGATCACCGTCATGATAATGGTGATGGCACCAGGAATGATGTAGTGCCGGCTGATGGCCGCCGGGTTGAACCAATAGCGCATCTGCACATCGATTAAGGGCTTTTCCTCGAGCCCGCGGTCGGTGGCGCGCTGTTGCTGCCAGACTTGCCACACCCCCTGGGTATAGCCCTGAACAAAGTTGGCGGTGTTCGGTTCGCTGCCGTCGGTAATAATTTGAATCGGTGCGCTGTCGTACGGCCGCGCCATACGTTGGGCAAAATCGTTGGGGATCACCACCAGCCCGCGAATGCGTCCGGCCTGCATCAGCTGGATCAGCTGCTGACGGTTGTCGCTGATGGTCGGTTCGATATAGGGCGAACCAGCAAAAGCATTGGCCAAATCACGCGCCTCTTCGCTTTGTTGTTCCATCAGGATGCCCAGCCGCAGCTTGCTGGAGTCCAGGTTGATGCCGTAGCCAAAGATAAACAGCAGCATCAGTGGAATGACAAAGGCAATCAGCCCGCTGCTCGGATCGCGCAAGATTTGTCGCGTCTCTTTCAGGCACAGCGCGCGCAACCGCCGCCAGGAAAAACCACTGTCGTCGCGGGTGGCTATTTTTTCGCTCATGGCGATTTTGGGGCTCATGGCTGCTCCTCCTGATCGTAACCCTGCACCAGTTCGATAAACGCCTGTTCCATAGAGGGATTGGGGTTATCGCTGCTGGCGACCTGGTGCTTGAGATCGTCCGGCGTGCCGGCGGCGATGATCTTGCCGCGATACACCAGCCCGATGCGGTCGCAGTATTCCGCCTCATCCATAAAGTGGGTGGTGACCATCACCGTTACGCCTTTATCCACCATGCCGTTGATATGCAGCCAGAACTCGCGCCGGGTCAGTGGATCGACGCCCGAGGTTGGTTCATCGAGAAACAAAATATCCGGCTCGTGCATCAGTGCGCAGGCCAGCGCCAGCCGCTGTTTGAAACCCAGTGGCAGCGAGTCCGGCGTCTGGTTGAGGATCGGGCCAAAGTTGAAGGCGTTGGACATCTCGCTGATTTTATCGCGCTGCGCCTTGCCGCTCAGGCCATAAACGCCGGAGAAAAACTTCAGGTTTTGCGCCACCGTCAGGTTGCCGTACAGCGAGAATTTCTGCGCCATATAACCCAAATGCTGGCGTGCCTTGCCGGAGCTGGTTTTCAAATCCATCCCCAGTACCAGCGCCTTGCCTTCGGTCGGTACCAGCAACCCGCACATCATTTTAAAGGTGGTGGATTTACCGGCACCGTTCGGGCCTAACAGGCCGAAAATTTCCCCGCGCTGCACTTTGAAGTCCACGTGATCGGTGGCGGCAAAGTCGCCGAATTTCTTGGTCAGCCCTTGCGCTTCGATCACCGTTTCCGTGCTTTCTCCCTGAACGGTCGGCATGATCTCCGCCAGCGCCGATTTACTGTTCGGCCCGCCGCCGAGCAGATCGATAAAAGCATCTTCAAAGCGAGGATCCGCTTCGCTCAGTTCGGCATCCGGCAGATCCAATTGTTGCAGTACCTGCCGATGATCTTCGCCTTGCTTGAGGATCAGCCGCAGGTATTTCCCCTGGATCACGCCGTCGGTGACCGACGGCAGGCAGATCGCCCGTTGCAACAGGGCGCGGTGGCTACCGGCCGGTGGGGCGATCAGCACCGTGCGTCCGGCCATTCTTTGGGTAAGATCTTTCGGTGCGCCGCTGAACAGCAGTTCCCCTTCGTTAAGCAGCAGTACTTCACGGCACTGCTCGGCTTCGTCCAGATAAGAGGTGCTCCACAGGATCAACATGCCGTCGTTGGCCAGTTCATGCACCATGCGCCATAGCTCGCGGCGCGAGATCGGATCGACGCCGACCCCCGGCTCATCCAGCAACAGCACCTGCGGTTGGCCGACCAGCGTACAGGCCAGCCCGAGTTTTTGTTTCATACCGCCGGAAAGTTTGCCCGCCAGCCGGGTGGTAAAGCGGGTGAGATCGGTGAAGGTCAGCAAGCGATCGAACGTCTGCTTGCGGAGATCGCCGGTGACGCCGCGCAGATCGGCGTACAGCGTCAGGTTTTCCATCACCGTCAGATCTTCATACAGACCAAATTTTTGCGGCATGTAGCCGAGAATGGCGTGCAACTGACGATCCTGGGCGATCGGATCCAACCCGGCGACGCGCAGTGTGCCGCTGCTGGGCTTGAGCAATCCGGCCAGCATACGCAGCAGGGTGGTTTTACCGGCGCCGTCCGGGCCTACCAGCCCGGTGACCGCACCGCTGGTCAGCCGGGTGGTCAGGCTGGCGACCGCCGGTTTTGCCAGTGACGGAAAACGCTTTTCCAACGCCTCAAGCTCAATGACCTGTTCCATCACCGCTCCCTCAAGGTTGGGCAAAGCGAACGGTGACCGGCATCCCCTGGCGCAGCGCGTCATCGGCGTCAGTGACGATCACCCGCAGCCGGTACACCAGGTCGGTACGCAGGTCCGGGGTTTCGACGCTTTTCGGTGTGAACTCAGCGGTGGGCGACACAAAGCCGATTTTGCCGTGATACGGCTTGTCTGGCCGGCCGTCGGTGTAGATTTCCAACTCGGTACCCGGCGTCGCCTTACCCAGGCTGGCCTCGTTGATATAGGCGCGTATCCATACCGGACGGGTCAGCGACAAAGTGAATACCGTGCCACCGGCGCTGAGCATGGTGCCCGGCTCGACCGCACGCGTCAGCACCGTACCGGCGGACGGGGAAACCAGGCTGGTGTCGTGCAGGTTAAGCTGTGCCTGAGCCAGCGCGGCTTCGCTTTGCGCCAGATTGGCTTTGGCCTCTTCTATTTCTTGCGGGCGATTACCGCTAAGGTACTGCGCCAGCTTGTCTTTCGACGCCTGCAGGTTGGCCAGCGCCTGATTGCGTGAGGTGCGGGCATCTTCCAGTGCGTCGGCGGAGGTAGCATTTTTCGCCCACAGGCCCTGCTGGCGCTTCAGGAAGCTATCGGCATAGCTAAAGGCGGACAGGCGCTGCGCCATTTCCGAACGTACCTGGGCAATTTCTTCGGCGCGGTAACCGGCCATCAGCAGCGCCAGCTTGGCTTTGGCGCTGCCGACGTTAGCCTGCGCCTGCTGCAGTGCGTTGATGTAGGGCGCGTCGTCCAGTTTGCCGAGCAATTGCCCCGGTTGCAGGGTATCGCCTTCATCCACCGTCAGCGACGCCAGCCGCCCATCGACGCGGAAGCCCAAATTCACCGTGCGAATATCCACGTTACCGTACAGCGTCAGCGGTTTTTCCTGATGCTGTTGGTAATAGCAGACCCCGTAAACGGCCGCGGCGATCAGCACAATAATGACCACGATGAAGGCACTGCGTTTCTTATTCATAACTCTCCCTGCCTGAATTTACGCGCCATAGCGTTGGCGCAGCCCATTAACCAGAATCTCAATGTGTTCAGCCAGCACTTCGCTGATTTGTTGTGCCTCGGCAGTGTCGATCTGCTGCCAGCCGGCCTGTCGGCGGACGGTTTCCCGCGCCACGCGAAACGACAGCACTTCGCCGATCAGCGCGTGGGTATGCAGCACAATTTTGGTCGAATGTGGATCGATGCCGGTATAGGCCGCCAGCAGGCGGCAAAGCTTGTTATGCAGCGGTGCCACCACCTGCTGGTGGATCAGCGGATAGGCATCGGTGGGGGAGAGCTGCTCGCGCGACATGATTTTGCTCAGGTTCAGCGTCTGCGGTTGGGTCATCAGGTCGCTGAACGCCAGCAGGCCGCGTTTCAGATGTTCGAGGTAGTGTTCCGGCAGACGTTCGGCTTCGGGGAGTTGCCAGAAGCGGTCAATCTCTTCGGCCAGCGGACGAAACGCCTGCTGGATAAAATCGGCAATCCACTGGGCGACGGCCAGATACAGGCCCTCTTTGGAATTGAAGTAGTAGGTGATGGCGGCGATATTGTGCCCGGCACGTTGGGCAATATCGCGGGTGGTGGCACCCTGAATGCCGTATTCACCGAACATTTCGATGGCAGCGGCAATCAGTTGCTGACGCGCTTGCTCACCCCGTGCCCGGCCGGCAGTCTGATTATTTGGCATTGATGGCACTCGTAAAAGTTAATCAATCATATGATTAACTTTATGCCAGATTGCACGAAATGCAATCAGTAACCGTGGTTTATTTAAGGGTATCCTTTCGGATTCGGCTGAATTGTCGCCATATTGTGCTCTGAGTCACTTAATTTGCCTTTTCTTGTTCGACTTCTGCTACACTCGCCCGCTTGGTGCACTGCAGTTTGTGCCAATCCCTCGTGGTCATGCAAAATGTCCCGTCTGATAATCCTCCCAGGAAACTGCACCGAACACTGTTAGGTTAGGGGGGATCTGGAGTTTTTCTCTTTATGTCATTTGAAACCCTCGGCTTAAGTGCTGAAATTCTGCGCGCTGTTGAAGAACAGGGCTATCGCGAACCTACGCCAATTCAGCGCCAGGCTATTCCTGTCGTATTGGAAGGTCGTGACCTGATGGCCAGCGCCCAGACCGGTACCGGTAAAACCGCTGGCTTTACCCTGCCGCTGCTACAGCTGCTGAGTAAGCATGACCATGCGGTCAAAGGTCGCCGTCCGGTACGTGCGTTGATCCTGACGCCAACCCGTGAACTGGCTGCGCAGATCGGCGAAAACGTCGAATCCTACAGCAAATACCTGCGCCTGCGTTCGCTGGTGGTATTTGGTGGCGTGAGCATTAACCCGCAGATGATGAAACTGCGCGGTGGCGTCGACGTGCTGGTGGCAACACCGGGTCGCCTGCTGGATCTGGAACACCAGCGCGCGGTTGACCTGTCCAAAATTGAAATTCTGGTGCTGGACGAAGCTGACCGCATGCTGGATATGGGCTTTATCCATGATATCCGCCGCGTGCTGGCCAAGCTGCCTGCCAAGCGTCAGAACCTATTGTTCTCTGCAACCTTCTCCGACGACATCAAAGGGCTGGCCAACAAACTGTTGCACAACCCGGCATCGGTTGAAGTGGCGCGCCGTAACACCGCGTCCGAGCAGATTGAGCAAAGCGTGCACTTCGTTGACAAGAAGCGTAAGCGGGAACTGCTGTCCCAGATGATCGGTGAAGGTGACTGGAAGCAAGTCTTGGTGTTTAACCGCACCAAACACGGCGCCAACCACCTGGCTGAACAGCTGAACAAAGACGGCATCACTGCCGCCGCTATCCACGGTAACAAAAGCCAGGGCGCTCGTACCCGCGCATTGGCCGATTTTAAAGACGGCAAAATCCGCGTATTGGTGGCTACCGATATCGCGGCTCGTGGTCTGGACATCGACCAGTTGCCACACGTGGTGAACTACGAGTTGCCTAACGTGCCGGAAGACTACGTGCACCGCATCGGTCGTACCGGTCGTGCTGAACGTACCGGTGAGGCGATCTCGCTGGTGTGCGTGGATGAACACAAACTGCTGCGTGATATCGAACGCCTGTTGAAGCGTGAGATCCCGCGTATTGCTCTGCCGGGCTATGAGCCGGATCCGAGCATCAAGGCCGAACCGATCATCAACGGTCGTCAGGCGGGTGGGCGCGGTGCGCCACGCGGCAACGGCGGTGGTCAACGCTCCGGTAACGGTGGCGGCCAGCGCAGTGGCAACGGTGGCGGCAATGGCGGTCAGCGTGAAAATCGCGGTGGCGGCAGTGCACGTCCGCAGGGTGATGGCAAGCCGCGTTCAGGTGCTCCGCGCCGTCCGCGCAGCCGCCCGGCTGAGTAAATTGCGCTGTTGTCAGCTGCTAAAAGGCCACCTTTAGGGTGGCCTTTTTTATAGGTAAAAAACAGGTTGCGCCTGCTATCAGCGCATCTCAAGTTCCGGCACCACCGACATGCCAACGCGCAGCCGCGCCAGCTCCGGCTGGTTGGGTTCCAGCAGGATCTTCACCGGCAGGCGTTGCACCACTTTGGTGTAGTTGCCGGTGGCGTTATCGGCGCTGATGGCGGCAAAGGTGGAACCGGTCGCCGGGGCGATACTGTCAACGTGGCCGCGCAGCGTCACGCCGGGCAGCGCATCAACGGTGATGGACACCGGTTGACCGGCAGAGACGTTGGCCAACTGGGTTTCCAGGAAGTTGGCGACCACGTAGCTCTGCTGTAACGGCACCACCGCCAGCAGGCGCGTACCGGCGGAGACCCAGGCACCCTGGCGCACCGCACGCTGGCCGACGCTGCCGGCAATCGGCGCAATAATCTGCGTGTAGGAAAGATTCAGACGCGCCTGATCAACACTGGCCTGTGAGGCGGCAATATCGGCTTCGGCCTGTTTGCGGCTGGCCTGCAACACCCCAACTTCTTTACGTGCCGAGACCACGGCCGCCTGATTCTGCCTTAGCTGCGCGGCGGCGGTCTGCATCACGGAGGCCGATTTTTGCTGTTCATCGGCGGTGGCGGTACCGGTTTTCAGCAACCGGCGATAGCGATCGGCGTTCTGCCCGGCGTAGTTGAGCGTGGCCTGGCTGGCGCTGACGCCGGCTTCCTGCTGGGCAATATTGGCCTGCTGTTGATCCAGCTGCGCCTGAATGCTGGTCAGCTTGGCCTGACTAATCTGCAGATTGGCCTGTGCCGTTTCCAGCGCCACGCGGTAATCCCGGTCGTCGAGGGTGGCCAGCACTTCACCGGCTTTTACTTGCTGGTTATCACTGACGTTGACGCTGCGGATATAGCCGGAAACCTTGGGGGCCACCAGCGTGTAATCGGCGCTCACGACCGCATCATCGGTACGTAAATGATGACGATTGAGCGATGAGCGGACAAAGAAAGCGATCGCCAGCAGGATTAGCAGCAGCAACGCCAGAGTTAAGGTTCGTTTTGCAGGGGTGAAGCTCATGGTTATGATCCTGATGTTTTGGGAACTAAAGGTAAAAGCGTTTGCGGCGGATAGGTACGCTTCGGTAGCCAGGCGGTCAGCAACACCAGCAGCAGTGCGCAGCCAATAATCAGCAGGTAGGCGTCACTGATGCTGAGGATCACCGCCTGATGCTTTACCAGCGTCGAAAAATGCCCGAGATTTTCCGCTGAACTGGCCGTACCGTTCGGCAACAGCGGCAGGGCGCCGCTGGCATGGTCTGAGTTTTCTGCCGTCATCAGCCACGGATGATTGCCTAACCGGTCAACCAGCACGTGAGAGTGAAATTGCTCCCGGTGGCTCATAAAGTTCTCGACCAGGCTGCCCGCCGCCACGGCGGAAAAACCGCGCACGGTGTTAAACATTGCTGAAGCGAAGGGGCCTTCCGGCGCCATGATCACGCTGGTGGAGGTCAGTAAAACTGGCAAAATCATCATCGGCTGACCAAACGCCTGCAGACTCTGGATCAGCCAGAAATTTTGCCGCGCCCAGTCGTCGGTCAGTTGCATACCCAGCAAACAAGAGCCGGCAATGCATGCAGCACCGAAGGTCAGCACCCAGCGGGCGTCTACCCAACGCAGGTTCAACAGGGTGGCGATTAAGGGTGCTATCACTAACTGCGGCAAGCCTACGACTAACGCCAGAGGCGCAAATTGTACGGTGCGAAAACCCTCCACCTGCGAAAAGTAAAACGACGGCAGCATCGAGCCTGACAGCGCCAGCAACAGCACGCCAGCCAGCGTCAGCAGGCTATAAGAAAGATTTATGCGCCGCAGTAATTGCAGTTTTAACAGCGGTAACGGATGGAACCATTCGTTGATCAAAAACACCACCAACAGCGCAATGGAAACCGGCAACATCAGGCTAATCAAGGGCGAATTGAACCAGTCGAGTCGCTCACCCTGAGTCAGCGAGAGAATCAACAGCGCGATACCGCTACAGCCGGTCAGCATGCCGAACAGATCGATCTGGCGGAAACGCTCCAACCGCAAGGGATCCTGCGGCAACCCCCAGCCGATCAATAAGGAGGCGATCAGACACAGCGGGACCGCCTGCCAGAACACAAACTGCCAACCCAGACTGTCGGTCCACAGTGCCGCCAGCGGCGCCGCGACATTAGGGCCAAAGGTGGCGGTAAGCGCATAGGCGGCCAGACCGTAAAGCTTGATGCCGGGTGGCAGAAAACGCAGTGCCACCGTCATCAGCAACGGCGGCAATGCCCCACCAAACAGGCCTTGCACCACCCGCAGCGCAATAAACAGTGTGGGATCGGCGGTTAAAGGCTGGAGTACACCGACGATGGCAAAACCACCGATCATTACCAGGGCGAAACGGCGTAGCGAAAAGGTCACGGCAAACCAGGGAGCCACCATCATGGCCGACACTTCCGCCGCCTGATAAACCGAGGTGATCCAACTCCCCTGGTCGAAACCGATACCGATAGCCGCGCGGATATCCGCCAGCGCCAGATCGCTGATGCGATCATTGAGTCCTGAGGTCAGGGCGGCAATTAGCACTCCCACCAACCCCACAGCAAGACGCAGGGTGAAAGGATGCGGCGCGGCGACGGCAGACGCAGGCTGAGCATTCATAGTATGACTCCAGAAACGAAACTTACGATGCACTGTATTGCATAGCGATACATTGTGACGCATGCTACATTGTGATGCACTGTATTGCAATGTGGTACATCGTGCCGCCTGACAGGAAAAAATGTTACAGTGTGGCCAAAAGCAAGGAAAAGAGCCTTCCATGTCTGAACCCTCAACATTCTGTGATGATGAAAAAACTGGCGGTATTCAGGTTATTACCCGTGCGGCGAAAATCCTCGAGGCACTGGGCGCCAAGCCCAACGGCATGAGCCTGGGTGAAATCGCGCAGGCGGTCGATCTGCCGCGTTCCACCGTGCAACGTATCGTCAACGCGTTGGATTCTGTGCAATTGGTGCGCGGCGGTGCCGGTGGTGTGCGTCTGGGGCCGTCGTTGCTGCGGCTGATTGCCAGCGTACATACCGAAATGGTGTCGATTGCGACGCCCTGGCTGCAGGCTTTATGTGACGCCACCGGCGAGACGGTTTCTCTGGGGCGCGCCAGCGGTTTGCAGTTGGCGGTGGTGCACTACATTGTGGCGGATCGCGAGCTGCGGGTGGTGCCGCGCATCGGCATGAATCTGCCGCTGTACAGCACCTCCGGCGGACGTGCGTTATTGGCTTTGAACAGCGATGATGCGGCCCGAAATTTACTGGGGGAAGCCTATATGGCGGTGACCGATATGACGGTACGTGATTTTCCGGCACTGCTGCAGCACCTGAACGAAATACGCCGTACCGGTCTGTCCTATGATCGGGAGGAAACGCTGGAAGGCGTTTCAACCATGGCGGTGGCCATCGATACCATTCTGGGACGTTTCTCCATCAGTCTGTTGGTGCCCAGTTCCCGTTTTACCAAAAATGAAGCTCGCTTCCGCGAGGAAATCCTCAGGTGTAAAGAGGCGCTGATTGATGAGATCGGCAAGGCGGCTGCGCGAGATTAATCGGAGTAGATAATGAAAACGCTGTTGGTTGCGGTTGATAATTCCGCCAATGCTCGTAAGGTCATTTCACTGGCTGCTGAACAGGCGTTGGCCCAGCAGGCGGCGGTCGTGGTGCTTTGTTGTGTCGATCTTGGCTATTCCATGACGGGGCCTTATGAAATAGAAGCGGGTGAAGATCCGGCAGATTTCGGCTACGCGCAGGATGAACAACAGGCCGCTGCCACTGTAGTACACCAGGCGCTGAGCGAACTGCAGGCCGCAGGGGTCAATGCGCGTGGGCGAGTGGTGGCCGGTGAGCCGGCAGAAACCATTGTTGCCCAGGCGAAAGAACTGAATGCGACGATGATTATTATGGGGCGACGCCATCTTTCCCCCTTTAGACGTTTGTTAAATGGGTCGCACAGCGCCCTGGTGATTGAACATGCCGATTGCCCGGTGCTGGTTGATGTGCGTGCCGACTGACTTTGCCTAATCCCGGAGCCGAAGATGAAACTAAAATGTGCCATTCTTGATGATTATCAGCAGGTCGCGCTCAGCATGGCCGACTGGTCTGCCCTCGGCGATCGGGTTGAGGTGTTCAGTATCGGTCAACATTTTAGTGATGAAGCGGAACTGGCCGTGCATCTGCAGGACTGCGATATTTTGGTGATTATGCGTGAACGTACGCCGATCACCGCCACGCTGCTGGCGCGTTTGCCTCAGTTAAAGCTGTTGATCACCTCGGGCATGCGCAATGCCTCTATTGATTTGGCGGCAGCGGCACAGCATGGGGTGATTGTCTGCGGGACCGCCAGCGGCTCAGCTGCACCGATGGAGCTAAGCTGGGCGCTGCTGCTGGGGTTGGCAAAACATTTGCTGACCGAAAATCACGGCCTGCGGCACAACGGGCCGTGGCAGCAAGCGGTTGGCGTGACGCTGCAGGGCAAGACGCTGGGCCTGCTGGGGTTGGGCAAGATTGGCAGCCAAATGGCGGTGGTGGCGCAGGCGTTTGGTATGCGGGTGCTGGCCTGGAGCCAAAACCTGACGGCAGAAAGGGCCGCCGAGGTGGGGGTAATGCTGGCAGCATCCAAACAGGCGCTGTTTGAACAGAGCGACTTTGTTTCGGTTCATCTGGTGCTCAGTGAACGTAGCCGTGGGCTGGTGGGCCGGCCAGAACTGCAGGCGATGAAGAAAACCGCTTATCTGATCAATACCTCGCGTGCGGCGATTGTCGATCGCAACGCGTTGATTGACGCATTGCAGCAGGGGCAAATTGCCGGTGCCGGGCTGGATGTGTTTGAGGTTGAACCCTTGCCGAGCGACGACATCTTCCGCCAACTGCCCAACGTGCTGGCGACGCCGCATCTGGGCTATGTGGCCGACAGCAACTATCAAATCTATTTCCGCGAAGCGATCGAAAACATCGAGGCCTTTATCGCCGGTGTCCCGCTGCGCCAATTGACGTAGCACGGTTTTATTCCCCTCAGATGCTTGTCTGCTGCGGGCATTCCCCCGTATCATTGCGCGTCTTTTTTAGCAGGGGTAATCATGCGCGTATTATTGGCTCCGATGGAGGGCGTTCTCGATTCTTTGGTGCGTGAGCTGCTCACCGAAGTGAACGACTACGACCTGTGCATCACCGAATTCCTGCGCGTGGTCGATCAACTGCTGCCTGCCAAGTCTTTCTACCGCCTGTGCCCTGAACTTCATCACGCCAGCCGTACGCCGTCCGGCACTCTGGTGCGTATCCAATTGCTTGGTCAATACCCGCAGTGGCTGGCAGAAAATGCCGCTCGCGCGGTGGAATTGGGATCTTACGGTGTCGATCTCAACTGTGGTTGCCCATCCAAGTTGGTGAATGGCAGCGGCGGCGGGGCGACGCTGCTCAAGGATCCGGAGCTGATTTACCAGGGCGCCAAGGCCATGCGTGCAGCGGTACCTGCCCATTTGCCGGTGACGGTAAAAATACGCCTGGGTTGGGATAGCGACAGCCGCAGCTTTGAAATTGCCGATGCGGTGCAGCAGGCCGGTGCCAGCGAATTGGCGGTGCACGGGCGTACCAAAGAAGACGGCTACAAGGCGGAACGTATTAACTGGGCAGCAATTGGTGAGATCCGCCAGCGGCTGACCATTCCGGTGATCGCCAACGGTGAGATCTGGGACTACCAGAGTGCGCAAGACTGCCTGCAAACTACCGGCTGCGATGCGGTGATGCTCGGGCGCGGTGCGCTAAATGTGCCCAACCTGAGCCGGGTAGTGAAATACAATGAACCGCGCATGCCCTGGCCACAGGTGGTGCAGCTGCTGCAAAAATACGTTCATCTGGAAAAACAGGGCGATACCGGCCTGTACCACGTGGCGCGGATAAAACAGTGGCTGGGTTATTTGCGTAAAGAATATGACCAGGCGACCGAGCTATTCAGCGAGATCCGTGCGTTGAATAACTCGAAGGATATCGCCCGGGTGATCTGTCGTTAAGGATGAAACAGGGGAGCGGTGCTCCCCCATTGAGTTAACGGTTATTTTCCTGCCAGCAGCTTCAGCACTTCCTCTGCCACCGCCGCACCCGACGCCGGGTTTTGCCCGGTGGCCACCCGTTGGTCGCTCAATGCGAATGCGGCCCAGGGTTCAGCCGCTTTCTGATAAAGGGCTCCGCGTTTTTTCAGCTCGGTTTCTGTCAGGTAGGGCACCAGCTTATCCAATTCTGCCAGCTGTTCCTCTTCATTGCTGAAACCGGTGACCTTTTTGCCGTTAATCAGGTAGTCACCGTTGGCCAGTTTGATATTCAACAGGCCGATAGCGCCGTGACACACGGAGGAGACCACGCCACCGCTTTCATAAATCGACTGGCTAAGGGTTTGCAACGCCGGGTTGTCCAGGAAATCCCAGATCACGCCGTGGCCGCCGGCATAGTAGATAGCGCCATAATCGGCGGCGTTGACCTGAGAAGGTTTCAGCGTGGCACCCAGCCGGTTCATAAACGGCTTGTTCTGATACCACTCCCAGTCGGTGGCGTCAGCCATGGCCAGGCTGTGGGGATCGATTGGGGTATAACCGCCTGACGGGCTGACATAGTCAACCTGATAGCCGGCAGCTTCCACTTTCTTCACAAAGTGCACCGCCTCCCCAAGCCACAGGCCGGTGGCGCGATCGATGCTTGGATATTTGGCAATGCTGGTGAGTACCACCAGGATCTTCTTTTTCATCATGCTTCCTCTCGATTGACTGCTTCCATCGGGCTAAAGTATAGCCAATCCGAGAGGTTCAGTTGTCCAGATCGATCTGGAAGTAGTGCATCAGCGCTTCGCGGCGTTCATCTTCCGAATGAAGTGTCGACTCCCGGCGGTGGTGATCTTCGGTGATGATCAGCTTGTTTTCGCTAATGGTCACCCGGCCGTTTTCCGTGGCGTGGGAGCACACCAATTTCTGGGTGAAATGCGACTGTGGTGAGGTGCTGTGGTAATGACACATGTCGGCAAATTCGTCGAGCCGGCGTTTTTGCAGGCTGAAGCGATAGAGCGTTTTGGCGTGCGAACGCTGATCGCCGTTGCGGCGCTCCAGGTAGTAAATCTCGCCTTCCTGTTCCAGGTGGAAGGTGCCGGTGCTTTGTGGTTGTTGCTCGGCGGTGGTGATCATTAGCGGCGTCAGAAAAGAATCCCCAAAACCCACGTCCACTAAATACGGCTGGTCCAGCTCCACCATCAGTGCCATATGGTCGAACTGCGGGCCGAAGCTGCCATCGCGGGCGCGGATCTCACCGGAAATAAAATGAACGCTAAAGCCGATGTCCTGCAACAGCAGAGCAAACAGCCGGTTCAGTTCATAGCAAAAGCCGCCGCGGTTGTGTTCGACAATTTTATTGAACAGCGCTTCTTCTTCCAGATGGATCCCCTGCTGATAAATAATGCTCAGGTTTTCAAAGGGAACCTTCAGCATATGGCCGCGGTGTAATTGTTGCAGCGTCGCAAGGTCGGGCTTGGGGATGCCTGCGAAGCCAATATGTTGCAGGTAGCGTTGTCTGTCCACGGCTTATCTCACAGCAGAAAAATTGAACATAAAATAGTTGGGTTTGGCAAAGTTGTGAGGGCAATAAGTGCTATGTCAGAATGCCGGGGATTTTCCCGCCGCCTGCAGCAGCATATTGACCCAGCGGCGGGTGGTGGAGCTGACGAACGCGCTGTCCGCCCAGCACAGGCGGTATTGGTAGGCGGCGGGCAGTTGTCGGGCGTCGTCAAATACCCGAACCAGCTTGCCGGTGGCCAGGGCATCCTGCGCGACGGCCAGGCTGCCGAGTACGATGCCATTACCTTCTATCGCTTCCTGCAGGGCATGGCCGACGCTGTTAAAGGTGAGAATACCGCGCGGTGCCGTGGTGCCTTCGCCAAAGGCGGCGAACCAATCTTGCCAGCCTGCGATGCCGATTTTCTGTCCATCCTTCCACGGCGAGTGGATCAACTGCGACAGCGCCAAATCGGCGGCCGTGATACGGCTGGGATGTGCTGCGAGAAAGGCCGGGCTGGCTAACGGCGCAAAGGCATCGGCGAGCAGCTCACGGGAGTGCGGCGGCGGGTTGGCCGTTGGGCTATAACGGATGGCAATGTCCGCTTCGCCATTGGCCAGGTCACGCAGGCTTTCATTGGCATCCAGCACCAGTGAAACATCAGGATCGGCACGGCGCAGTGCCGGTAGTCGTACAGCCAGCCAATGGCTGGCAATGCCCAACGTGCAGGTCAGCCTCAGCGTTTGCTGTTGCTCTGGCCGGACGCGATCGCTGGCTTTTTGCAGCAACGTCAGTGCGCGGGTGACGTCGATAGCCAGCTGTTTGCCGGTGTCGTTTAGCGCCACCGCGTTCCCCTTGCGGTGAAACAGCTCGACGCCCAGTTCATTTTCCAGGTGACGTATCTGGCGGCTGACCGCTCCCAGCGTGACGTTCAACTCTTCCGCCGCCTCGGTAAAACTGGCGCAGCGCGCCGCCACCTCGAAAGTATGCAGAGCTTTCAGGGAGGGCAGGCGAGGTTGAGCGTTCAGCTTGAGTTTCATTCAACCATATTGCCAATCTATCGATGTTCCACAAGTGATTTTTTGCTTACTTTTAGGGCAAATTTTCGACGGGAGTATCGAGTGGACATTGTGATGGGGCTGGCTGCCGCACTCTGCTGGGGCGGCACGGATTTTTTGGTCGGTATCAACGCCCGATCAGTGGGGGTGCGCAGGGCGGTATTTTTTTCGCAGGCGATTGGCTTTGTGATTTTCAGCGCCTTATTACCGGCAACGGCGGTTCCTGTCTTTGCGACTTCCGGCGTGGTTTGGGGGTTGGCATTGCTGGCCGCTGCCCTGATCGTAGGCGGTTCACTGGCGCTGTCACAGGCCTTCGCTATTGGCAAGGCGGCGATGGTGGCCCCTCTGGTGACCAGCTACGGTGCGGTTACCACGCTGCTGTCGTGGCTAAGTGGGGAACCTCTGGGGGCGCTGACGCTGACGGGACTGGTTATTTGTTTACTGGGGGTGATGCTGACCGCCGTCATTCCCGCTCGTCAGCCGGGCAACTCTTCGTCGGCCTTACCGGCGATGGCCTTCGCGCTGATCGCCGCATGCTGTTATGGCACCGGTTTTTGGCTGCAGGGGAAATACACGCTGCCGGTGCTGGGGCCGAGTGTCAGCCTGTGGCTCGGCTATACGCTGGGGCTGACGGCTCTACTGGCGCTGAGCGCTAACCGGCGTGCATTGCTGGCGCGTCCCGGCTGGCGGCAGGGCGGGCTGCTGCTGGCTGCCAGTTTGCTCAACCTGGGTGGCTTTAGCGCCTTTGCCGTAGGGGTCGGCGGCGGATCGGTGGCGGTGGTAACGGTGCTTAGCACCCTGTCTGGCGGCATTGCCGCGCTGCTGGGCGCCTTGCTGCTGCGAGAGCGGCTTGCCGGCATACAGTGGCTGGGCGTGTTAACGGTATTGGCCGGTGCCGTGGTGCTGCATTGGCATTAAGCTCCAGCCTCAGCCAATAAATTCCTTACTCCAGCGTGCCGGGATGCATATTTTTCTGCATCCAGTCGCGTAATGATACGACGTCGGGGCGCTCGGCAGTGTCTTCCAGAGTCACCAGATAATAATTCGCGCCGGGTAAAGACAACTCAAAAGGCGCCACCAGCATTTTGCGTTTTATCAAATCTTCTGCCAGCAACTTACTGGCAATAACCACCCCTTGCCCTGCCACCGCGGCCTGCAGCGCATGGGTCTCATCGCTGAAATACAGGCCTCTGGAAATATTCAGGTTCTCCGGCCCGTAACCTTGCCGCCAGTGTTTCCAGTCAGGGCTTTCGGCAGGCACATGCCTGTTCTCAACGTGAAACAGCGTCGTGCGATGCAGGTCATTCAGGGTATTCAAGGCCAGTGCCGGGCTGGCAACCACGATAAACCGATCTTCATACAGCAAGGTACTGTGAAGGCCCATTTCAGCGGTTTCACGATAACGTATGGCCACGTCGACGGTACGCTGCGTTAAGTCGACGCTTTGCACGCTGGTATGCAGGTGTAAATCAATCTCGGGAAATTGTGCCTTAAAGCTTTCAAGGCGCAGCACCAGCCAATTGGTCAAAAAGTTCGAGGTGGTGGTGATGGTCAGTGCCGGCGGTTGTCTGGCCTGATCAATTTTTTTTACCGACTCTTCCAGGGCGGTAAAGGCGGATTGGGTGCCCGTATACAGCAAATGTCCGGCCTCGGTTAACTTCACCCCCTGTGCGTTGCGTTCGAATACGCGGCACTCCAGCATGGATTCAATCAAACGGATTTGATGGCTGACAGCGGTGGCGCTGACATTCAGTTGCCCGGCAGCCTGCTTGAAGCTAAGGCAATCGGCAACCGCATGGAAGGCGCGCAGTGCGCCCAGCGGCGGTAAACGGGAAGATTGCATGATGAGTTATTTTCATCCATGGGTGAAAACTCTGACTTTGATTGCCTGATTATATATGCGATAGGCTCAACATACCTCCTTGTAAGGATGAAATAAATTTTCTATCGCCGCTTTTATATAGTGAGGATCATTATGAGCACGTCTCCTTTATCCGTCCCTTTTACCGCCTCTGCGCAACAGCAGGCGCAAGCTAATGCCGGTATTCTTTTAGTCAGTGGGCTGGTCGCGCAAGTTGCACTGTTACTGAAGCTCTATGCGCTGGAGAACCCGCTGCAGCTGATCGCTTTGCTGGCATGCCTTGGTATTGCCTTTGTTTTGGCCGTATTTTTAATGCAGCTGAAGGTGTTTCTGAGCAAAAGTCGCCTGAGCCTGGTACGCCATGGGTTTGTCATCAGTGCCGTCGGCACCTTGCTGCTGATCCTGGCATTGCATGGTCTGCCAAATGGCCTACCGCTATTTTCGGCAATGGCTATTTCCGGCCTGGGTCAGGGAATGGTTTACAGCGCCGCGATACGTCGAGGTACCAACAACGACGGCCATGTACTGCGCCGACGGGCACTGCTGATTGCAGGGAGTATCCTTGCGGTTGCGGCTGTTCTGCTGATCCAATCGAGTTTTAGCGGAATAACGGGTTTTCCTTACGCTTTTGCGCTGTTGATTGACCTGTCGCTGCTTGCGGCCTTGTACGTAAGGGTAGTCGAACTGGAGAGCTAGCCTTGGGTACGGCCAACCGGTCGCCGGATATAGGTCAAAGGATTCAGCGAGCGCAGGTGCATCTGCAATACTGCGCCACGGCGGAAGAAGTAGTTGAGGATAGTCAGCGACAACAATTCGGTCAGCAGGGTGCTGTAGGCCGCGCCCATCATGCCGTATTGGCGGATCAGGCAGTATGACAGCGGAATATTGATGATAAATACCAGGAACATCTTCTTCGACAAGAAGCCGTAGCCGGAGAAAATCACAATGTATTTGTAGGCCAGGGTACCCAGGGCGGAAAGCAGGGTGGCAACCGCCAACACCCCCATCGCCGGGTAAGCCGCTAAATACTGCTCGCCGTACAGCAGCACTATCACCGGTTTACCCAGCAAAAAGATGCCGGCGACGATAGCGGCGGCAATCGCCAGCACCAGCCCATTGAGTTTGGCGGCGGTGCGCATGGCATCATCGCGTTGATATGCGAATATTTTGGCGAAAAATGAAGTGATAACCGCATCGGTGACAAACATCCAGGCGGTGGCCAGCGTAATGGCAACGGAGTAAATGCCCAGCGCTTCGGCGGAGACGAACCACATCAGGAACAGCTGCGCCAGCCGGGTGTAGATGGCGATGGAGACATTGGAAACCGCCAGGGGCAGGCCGCTGGCGAGCAGATAGCGCACGTATTTGCGGCGAACGCGACCTGGTGCGACAAAGCGCGGATTACGGCGGTGATAGATATGGTGGCGGATCAGATAGGGGATCAAATAAACCATCACGATCGGGATCGCCAGGTAATACAGGTGCAGATCAAAATAAACGATCAGATAACGCGCCAGCAGCGCACTGCCCAGCCCGCTGACGTTGGCCAGCGTATTGAAGCGCGACTCCAGCCGGGCATCATGATAGATGGTGAAGACGTCTCTGAGTGAGAAGAAGCTGGCGACAAAGGTGGCGGCGCAAAAGTAGAAGGTAATGAAATCCTCACGTAGCCCGGTGTAAATCAATATTGCCGCAGAGAACAGTACGAAGCAGCCCTGACGCAGCCGGTTGGTGGAAAACATCAATGCCGTTCCCGAGGCCGGGTTGCGGCTAATCCGCTTGAACAGCACGGTATCTGAGCCCAGCAGCGCCAGCGTTTGAGTAATGGCGAAAATCGCGGTGGCAAAGGTGATTTTGCCAAAGCTTTCCGGGCCGATATATCTCGCCATATAGGCGGTGATAAAAATGACGCCAAGGATAGACACCATTTTTTCGGATATCATCCAAAACGCATTTCTCACGATATTGATATCTATGAATTTTAATTTCATGGTCACTTTCCCTGTTGCATCTTATAATAGGAATCATCCGATTATTTCCTTATCCTCTGTAAGGAATGACTCACAGGGTTTTATAATTAAGATGCAATAATCGGAGTGTCGCAGCATTTATCCCTATGCTAGATTCATGGAAGAAAGAGAAGAATGAGAAAACTCGCAAAACAACTCTATCGGGCCGCGCCCGATTTTATCTATTATCAAGTCAGTCATTATCTTGCCCATGGCGCCTGGATTAACTTCAAACACCCAAAGGCATTTTCAGAGAAAATCTACCGGCGTATGCGCTACCCATGCAGTGATTTCAGTATGTTAGCGGACAAGGTGGCAGTCAGAGACTATATTTCACAGCGGGTATCGGAAAAATACCTAACCCCCATCATTATGATCCGCGATAATTTTACCGAAAAAGATTATCTTTCATTGCCTCAATCGTTTGTTATCAAAACTAATAATGCATCGCAGCAGGTAAAGATAGTCAAAGATAAAAGCGAAGTTACTTTTTCCGAAATTGCGAAAATTCTTAAGGAATGGTCTGGAATAACCTACTGGAAAAGGTTTCGCGAAAAACACTACGCTAATATCCCGCAGAAAATTATCGTCGAGCAGCTATTGGATATAGAAACAGAAGGTGAATTAATTGATTACAAGGTGCATGTTTTTAACGGTGAACAGGCTTATTTATTCGTAGAGCTGTTGCGTGGCGGGCCTGAGCCGACTTCACTGGAGTTTTTGGACGAGCATGCGCATCACTGTTTCTTTACCCAGGCGGATATCCCGCAGATTAATACGCTGAATGAAAAACCGGCGTTCTGGGATGAAATGATCCAGGTGGCGAAAGCCGTTGCGGCAGATCTGGACTATTGCCGCGTCGACTTCTACCTCACCCGCGAGCAAATCTACATTGGTGAACTGACACTGACCCCCGGTGCCGGCAACGAGGTTTACCTGCCGCGTGCGACCAACCTGCTGCTGGGCGAGATGATGTCCAAAGTCGGGTAGTGGCTGCTGCAGCCTTTAGCGGTCATTGTCCGCTGGCGCGATGCTTTGCAGCCACCTGAGAAACTCGGTCGCTTTGGGCTTGTCCAACGTGCGTTGCGGATAAACCAGGTAGTAGGGCTTGCTGAGTGGCAGTGCCGGTTCTGCCAGCGGCACCAGCGTCCCCCTGGCCAGTTCGCGCTGGATCAGCCGCTGCTGGCCGAGCAAAATGCCGTGGCCCTCGACCGCGGCGTCAATCGCCAGTGAGGTCAGGTTATAGGTCAGGCCACGCCGTTGTGGCGGGGGTAATCCGGCGGCACTGAACCAGTCATGCCAGCCCGGCAGGAACTGACTTTCCTTGCCCCAATCCACATGGATCAGCGGCTGTTGGGTCCAGTCGCCGCTGGCCTGTAATTGCGGGCTGCAAACCGGCTGCACGCAGTCCTGAAACAGCCGCACTTTTTCCAACAGCGGGTAGTCCTGATCGCCAAAACACAGGGCAAAGTCCGCCGCTGAACCGGCGAAATCGACTTCGGCATGGGTGGCGTGCAGGCGGATATCTACCTGTGGATGCCGGGCCAGCCAATCGCCGATCGCCGGGTTCAGCCATTTGGACGCCAATGCCGGCAAGGCGAATACCGTCAGCGTTTCCTTGCCCCGCTGGCGATCGACATGCTGTTGTGCCACGCGCAGCGTTTCGAAGGCCTGTTGCACGTAGGCCAGGTAGTCCATTCCCTGCTCGGTCAGCGTCACGCCGCTTTTAGCGCGGATAAACAACACAATACCCAACTGTTGCTCAAGCTGGCGGATCTGTTGGCTGACGGCGGCGGCGGTCAACGCCAGGAGGTCTGCCGCTTTGGCCAGGCTGCCGGTGCGGGCGGCGGTTTCAAACGCCAGAATGGCGTTCAGTTTGGGCAGACGAGGACGGGAAGTTGGGCTCATGGCGGCTATCACTAAGAATTGGTTGGCTCATCCTTAACGTATTTTTGTTATTACGGCAATCCGGTATTCGCTACAGTGGGTTATCCGGCCGCTATGCCTAAGGAGTCTCTGATGCAGCCACTCGCTCATATCGTTGATTTATCCGCCAACCCAATCGGTGACTCTGCCTTTCGGGCACAATGCAAAGCTACACTGGATACGGCGGGGGCGCTGGTGTTGCCGGGCTTTCTGACGGCGGCGGCGCTGGCGACTATCCGTCTGGAAGGGGCGGAGCACAGCCATGCGGCGTTTTATGCCGCCAGCAAGCATAACGTCTACCTCAGGCCGCAGGATGAAACGCTGCCGGCCGATCACGCACGCAACCGGCTGGTGGTCTCGTCAAAGGGCTGCATTACCGATGAGGAGATCCCACCGCAATCGCCGCTGCGCACACTGTATGACGCTCAGCCGTTCCGCGATTTTCTCTGTGCGGTGCTGGAAGAACATTGTCTGTATCCCTATGCCGATCGTCTGTCTTCGATCAATCTGCACTATGCTCATCGCGGGCAGGAACTGGGTTGGCATTTTGACAACTCGTCGTTCGCCATCACGCTGTTGATCCAGAAACCGCAGGCCGGTGGACGCTTTGAATATGTGGAAAACCTGCGCGACGCCGACCGCGGCGAGATGAATTACGCCGGGGTTTCCCAGGTGCTGGACGATGAACGTGCAGTTAAGCCGTTGGCGATGGAGGAGGGGGATTTGGTGCTGTTTCGTGGCCGCAACGCCATGCACAGGGTCACGCCGACCGAAGGTGACATCACCCGCATGCTGGTGGTGCTGGCTTATAATGCACAGCCGGATATCGCGCTGTCGGAAAGCGCCAGAATGACTTTTTACGGCCGGGTATAGGGGAGTAAAACTGCCCCGGTTGGGGCAGTTTTAAAAACTTAGTGATGGGCTTCTTCGTGTGCCTGCTGTTCCAGTTTCACTTCCTGCGCGCGTTTGCGCAGGCCGAACCAGCCCAGCACCAGCAGCACGACCAGCACCGGAATGGTTGCAATGGTCCAGGTGCCGTTCGGGTAGTCAAACGCCATCATGACCACCACCGCCAGCAGGAAAGCCAACGTTAGCCAGGAGGTGACCGGTGCGCCAGGCATCTTGAAGGTAACCGGCTTGGCACGGCCTTCACGCACCGCCTTACGCAGGCGCATCTGGCAGACGATGATAAAGGCCCAGGAGCTGATAATGCCCAGCGAAGCGATGTTCAACACGATCTCAAACACCTGTGAAGGCACCAGATAGTTCAATATCACCCCGAGCACGTAGATACCGCAGGTCACCAGGATCCCGGCGTAAGGTACCTGCTGGCTGCTCATTTTTGCCATAAATTTCGGCGCCGAGCCGCCCATCGACAGCGAGCGCAGAATACGGCCGGTGGAGTACAGGCCCGAGTTCAGGCTGGAGAGTGCGGCGGTCAGCACCACGATGTTCATGATGGTGCCGATATAGGGCACGCCCAGCTTGCTGAAGAAGGTGACGAACGGGCTTTGGCCCGCCTGGTAGGCGTTCCACGGCAGCAGCAGCACCAGCAGCACCACCGAGCCAACGTAGAATAGGCCGATACGCCAGATAACGCTGTTGATAGCCTTTGGCAGCATTTTGGCCGGATCCTTGCACTCGCCGGCGGCGGTACCGATCAGCTCAATTCCGGCGAAGGCGAAGATCACCCCTTGTACCAAAACCAATGCGGGCAGCAGGCCATGCGGGAACATGCCGCCGTTTTCAGTAATCAGGTGTAGACCGGTGGTATTGCCTGCCACCGGGGTGCCGGTGCCGAGCAACACCACGCCAACCACCAGGAACAGAGCGATGGCGACCACTTTGATCAGGGCGAACCAGAACTCCATTTCGGCGAACCACTTCACGCCGATCATGTTCATGGTGGCGACCACCCCGAGGGCGCAGAGGGCAAATAACCACTGCGGCACATCGGCAAAGGTACCCCAGTAGTGCATATACAGCGCTACCGCCGTGATGTCGACGATGCCGGTCATCGCCCAGTTGAGGAAGTACATCCAGCCGGCGACGTAAGAGGCCTTTTCACCGAGAAACTCGCGGGCGTAGGAAACAAAGCTGCCGCTGGTAGGACGGTGTAAAACCAGTTCGCCCAATGCCCGCAGGATGAAGAAAGAGAAGATACCGCAAACCAGATACACCAATGCCAGCGCCGGTCCTGCCAGTTCCAGCCGGCCGCCGGTGCCGAGGAACAGGCCGGTGCCTATTGAACCGCCGATGGCGATCATTTGAATCTGCCGGTTGCCCATGCTTTTGTGATAACCGGATTCGTGAGAGTCTAACCAACGTCTTCTGGCTGCATGTTGCTCATGCGCCGATTTTTTTTGTGATTGCATCGTTCGTCCTGTTTTACCCGTCTGTAAAATTATCCTGCCCCAGCTTCGGAGCAAACGATTGCTAAGACCAACCGTGATGAGAATGAGGTCATGGCATCATTCTGTTGTTTATACCCGTCGCGTTTCGATCTTCAGCAATGAAATTCATAGCGTATATTATATGAACAGCTACCGTTAAATAACGGCGAGGCATGCTACCTTTTCTCTGGAAATGTGGCAAAAAATCCTGCGTATAAATCGTGAACAATTGTGTTTATTTTTTGTTCCATATACAAAAGAACATATTATTCAATAAGATGATTGATTTTATCAAGACGGAAATAACGAGGAATAAAAAGTGATGAAAATCACAGAATAATAATTACCGTGCAAACTACAGGGGATTTTGCTTATTTATTCGCGATGAGAAAAAAGGGGGATAATAAACTTCACTCTGCCTGCGGCGATATTGCCACAGGCGAAGAACATCATGGGAAGGGTGACCGATTTTTAGGCAGATTCTCCGACCGGCAGGGCCGAGGTTGGCAAACCGAATATCTTGTCGAATGCCCAGTTAAACACAAAGGTGTAGCACGGGATAATGACGATCAGCGCCATATCCAACAGCAGCGCCTGCCACAGCGTAATGCCCATCCACCAGGCGATCAGCGGGATCAGATACACCACCAGCGTTAATTGGAAGCCCACGGCATGGATAATGCGGCGCTTGAGCGTACGGCCCCGGGTTGCCTGGCGGCTTTCCCACAGTTCAAACAGTGAGTTATAGATGAAGTTCCAGCTGACGGCTATGGTGGTGATGATCACCGCCAGCGGCCCGGTACTGCTGGGGGCGGTGCCGGAAAGCAATGCCAGCCCGAGTGCGGAGATCGCCATGCCGATAATTTCATAGGCGGTGACATACACCAGTTTGCGTTTAACGCCTTGCATTACTCATCTCCTGACTGATTTTTTGGCTATGCGGTCGGATGACCTTTTGCCGTCTGACGAGTAAGATACCGTCAATCATATTGATAGAAAAAGTCAGGAGCTGTCAGTTTTACTGACAGGTGATGCAATGAACTTTTCCAGCGATAACATTGAGCTGTTTCTGGCGGTACTGGATCGCGGGTCGTTTTCCGCGGCTGCCCGTTCGCTGCGGCGTGTCCCTTCGGCGGTCAGCATGGGGATCGCCAACATGGAAGCGGAACTGGGGTTTCAGTTGTTTGATCGTTCACACCGGGAACCGCTACCCACCCCGCTGGCGTTGGCACTGGCGCCGCATGCGCGGCTGATCGCCGGCCAGCTTAAACAACTGCAGAACCACGCTATCGAATTATCCCAGGGGCTGGAGAGCACCCTGTCGGTGGGGGTTGCCTCGGACATCAACAGCAGTGGCCTGCTGGCTGCGGTCAAAACGCTGGCGGAACGCTACCCGTTGCTGAATATCGAAGTGCTGACCGCTCCGCAGGACGACGTGTTGCATATGCTGCATCAGGGCAGGATTGGCGTTGCTTTGGCGTTTGGCGGGCTTAATATCAACAGCCAGGAGCAGTTCCACTTCGTCGGTGCTGAATCACTGGTTGCTACGCTCTCGCCTTCGCACCCGGCGCTCAACGGGGCGGCAGACGAACTGTTTCTCGAGGATCTGGTTAACGTACGACAGATTATGGTGGCCAGCCGCGATTTGCCGATTACCGATTTGCGGCCGCAGGTGGCGGAATCCTACTGGCGTACCGACAGCCTGCCGATGGCACTGAGCATGGTGGAGGCCGGTTTGGGCTGGGGCAATTTCCCGCTCTCGCTGACCGCGCCCTTGTTGGCGCAACAGCGGCTGGTCAGGCTGAAATTCAAAAACACCAAAAACGAACTGCGCCTGCCGATGCACCTGATCTGGCTGAAGAACAGACCGCTGGAGAAGGCCGCCCATGAACTGGTGACGTTAATGCGGGACAGGCCGCAAGCGGAATAATCCCCGCTATTGCATTGCTTTTATTTTCTTCGCTGAGCTACTTTGAGTGATGGGATCACTATGGGGGCAGCTAGCATGTTAAGCGAGACGGCATTATCGGTACTGAGCATTAGCGGGGCGATTACGCTGGGGGCGATGAGCCCAGGGCAAAGCTTTATTCTGGTGGCGCGTACCGCGGTGGCCTCTTCGCGTCGCGACGGTATGGCGGTAGCGCTGGGAATGGGCGTCGGTTGCTTTATCTTTGCGCTCATTGCCCTGTTGGGGCTGCAATCTTTGCTGCTGGCGCTGCCATGGCTTTACACCACGTTAAAAGTGCTGGGGGGCGCTTATCTTGTCTATCTGGCTTGCAAAATGCTGCGCGGGGCCAGTCAGCCGCTGAGTGTGGAAGCGGTCGGTGAGCAACATCTGGGCTTTCGCAAGGCGTTTACTACCGGCCTGTTGACTCAACTGGGCAACCCCAACACCGCCATTGTGTTCGGCAGTGTGTTTGCCGCGTTGCTCAGCCACAAAATCTCACCGGTGATGTACCTTGTGTTGCCGCTGATCGCGCTGACTATCGATGTGCTGTGGTACGCCTTCGTGGCCTTTGTGCTGTCGTCACCGCGCCCGCGTCGCACCTATCTGCGGTTTAAAGCCTGGTTCGATCGGTTGGGCGGCGGAGTGCTGGCCTTGCTCGGTCTGAAATTGATGTTAAACCGATAACCCTAGTCGGCATGGCGGCGGCGCCACCAAAATCGCAGCAGCAAGATGGCGGCGATCACCAGCGCGCAAAACAGCACGCTGGTCAGCCGTTTGTCGAAGCCCGAGATAAACCGGGCGATCGCTTCACCGCCGAAATAGCCCAGCAACACAAAGATTGTTGCCCACAGGATGGCACCCAGAATATTCAACGGGACAAAGCGCGACGGCGGCAGCTTGCTGGCACCGATTAACACCGGGCCAATAATGCGAAAGCCATACATAAATCGCACGCCAATCACAAACAGCATCGGGTGGCGGGCAATCAGCTTTCTGGCGCGATCAATGCGCTTTTCCTGGCTCTTCATGCGTGAAATCACCTTTCCGCCGAAGCGCCGGCCGAGGAAATACAGGATCTGATCCCCTAGTGTGCCCCCCAATGCCACCACCGCAATCACCCAGGGCAGATGCAGTAACCCCTGATGTGCCGCAATTCCCCCCAGCAAGGTGATGGTTTCGCCTTCGGCCAGACAGCCGATAAACAGCGCCCAGTAGCCGTAGTCCGTAATGTAGTGGGCCAAATCCGCCATACCGCTCCCTTTATGTCTTTAATACATAAGGGTCAGTATACTCTCTGTCAGTCAGCCGCGCCCTGTCGGCGCGACGCACAGTAGAGGAGCAACAGATGTATCAGGATTTTGAGAGCGAACTGAACTGGGCGATGCGCCATATGCCACGTACCCGGGCGGCGGTAGCTGCGTTGCCGGATTTGAGCGGTGTGCGGCTGGCGTGCAATATGCATCTGGATCTGAAAATGGCACCGCTGGTGTCCGGCTTGCTGGACAAGGGCGCGGCGATTTATCTGACCACCTGTAACCCGACCACGGTACAGGATGATGTGGTGGCCTGGCTGGAGCGCCGCGGGGCCGAGGCTTATGCCTGGCGTGATATGAGCGATGCCGAATGGTCAGCCTCCTTTGACCGCGCTTTGGCCTGGGCGCCGACCCATCTGTGCGAAATGGGGGCGGATTTGACCACCCGTCTGCACCAGTCAAACGCCGGCCCGCAGATTATCGCCGGGCTGGAAGCCACCGGTTCCGGCATCAGTAGGTTAAACGGCATGGCGCCGCGTTATCCGATCTTCAACTGGGATGACCTGCCGGTGAAAGAAGGGCTGCATAACCGCCATATGGTTGGCCTGACCGCCTGGCATACCTTCTTCCAGACCACCCATTTGACGCTGCATGAAAAATGCGTGCTGGTGATCGGTTATGGCCTGGTGGGGCAAGGCGTTGCGGCGGCGGCGAAAGCCTACGGTGGGCAGGTGATCGTGGCGGAAATCGATCCGGCGCGGGCGCTACAGGCACGCTATGACGGCTGGGCGGTGCTCGATCTTGCCAGTGCGGTAAGCCAGGCCGATGTGATAGCTACCGCCACCGGGGCGAAAAACGTGCTGTCGGCGCGGCATCTGCAGCAGGCGAAGGACGGGGTGTTCATTCTCAATGTGGGTCATGTGACGGCAGAGATTGATGTTGGCTTCCTGCAAAACCTGCCTCACAGCGAGCCTATGCCGTTTGTAAACGCCTACCAACTGGAAGAGAAAACGCTGTATTTACTGGCCAATGGCTCGATGTTCAACCTGACGGCGGGCTACGGTGACAGTCTTAATGCCTTTGACGTGACGCTGGCCGTGATGGCGGCGGGCATTGGCCATATTGTCGGTGACGGTGCCCGGCAGCAGCCCGGTTTATATCTGTTGCCGCAGTCGGCCTGGCAGCCGGCGCTGTAACTTTTTTCCCGCGGGCGCTGACCCCAGAGCGCTCGCGGTTTGCGCAATTTTCTGTTCGACAGAATTTGTCACAAATCGGCACGTATAATCCCAGTGCCAACTTCAGATCCCTCACATATAATTCGGCCAAATAAGACCTTCATCTTCTTCGTCACAGAGTAATGCATGTGAAAATACGTGTTTTGGTACTAACCCTGCTCGCTTTGCAGGCAGGAGCAGGCATCGCGCCGCGCGCGCTGGCCAGTGAAAATAACGCAATCACCCGTGCCGCCGAGCCTGAACTGGCTTCCGGCAGCGCCATGGTGGTGGATATGCAGACCCACAAGGTGATGTATGCGCGTAACCCGGATGAAGTGGTGCCTATCGCTTCGATCACCAAGCTGATGACCGCGATGGTCACGCTGGACGCCCATCTGCCACTGGATGAAATGTTGTCGGTGGATATTCATCAGACACCGGAGATGAAAGGGGTCTACTCGCGCGTTCGTCTGAACAGTGAAATCAGCCGTAAAGATATGCTGTTATTGGCATTGATGTCGTCGGAAAACCGTGCGGCCGCCAGTCTGGCGCATCATTATCCGGGTGGTTACGGTGCCTTTATCAAAGCGATGAATGCCAAAGCCAAATCCCTGGGGATGACCAACACGCGTTACGTGGAGCCGACCGGGCTGTCGATTCATAACGTTTCGACTGCACGCGACCTGACCAAGCTGTTGATTGCCACCAAGCAATATCCGCTGATTGGCCAGCTCAGTACCACCACCGAACGCATGGCGAGTTTTAAGGATCCGAACTACACATTGCCGTTCCGCAACACCAACCATCTGGTCTACAACCAGAAATGGAATATCCAGTTGACCAAGACCGGTTTCACCAACGAAGCGGGACACTGCCTGGCGATGCGTACCATGATCGGTAGCCGCTCGGTATCGCTGGTGGTGCTGGACGCCTTCGGCAAGTACACCCACTTCGCCGATGCCAACCGCCTGCGCACCTGGATCGAAACCGGTAAGGTGACGCCGATCCCGGCGGCGGCCCGTGATTACCGCCGTCAGAAAGATGCCCGTCTGGCGAAGAACGAAACCGAATAATCTGTTTTGCGGCCTGCGGAGTTTTTCTGCAGGCCGTTTCCCCTCCTGATGCAGCCTTATCCTTGCCGTCAGCAACATCTCCAATTACCTTGGGTAGAGCCGCGGTGCCAATCCATCCGCTATCATTAATGAATACTCTATCGTCGTGAGGACAGTATCCCATGAGCAAGGTTGCCACTTTTGTCATGTTTCAGGGTAATGCCCATGCCCAACAGGCTATTGATCTTTATAGTGAGTTGTTCGCCGGCTTCAAGGTTCAGCAGGTGCAACATTATGATGACAGCAATGATGGGCCGCTGCGGATCAGGCAGGCATTCATCGACTTTGAACGGCAGAGACTGATATTCACCGATAGCCCAATCAGCCATGATTTCAGCTTTACCCCGGCGATATCCCTGTTTGTTAATTTGGCCAATGAAACCGAACTTGACCGGGTTTTCACCCGTCTGGCAGAAGGCGGCAAGGTGCTGATGCCGATTGATGACTATGGTTTCAGTGCGCGGTTTGGTTGGTTGAACGATCGCTTTGGTTTGTCCTGGCAACTGAATGTACCTGTCTCAGGGTAAAGTGACGCTCAATCTGATTTTGTGCATTAACTGATGGTTTTGAATAATTTAACGCCCGTGCACGCTCCCGGCGATGGTGGGCGAAGCTGGCAGTGACTAAGATCACGATTTTAGTTAATAAATCTTTATGATTTTGATATCCAAATGTTAACATCCTGCCGCTTTCATTAGCAATGCTAATGATATTGTTGTTATCAAGGAAAATACAGAATGGATTATCAAAATGTCTTTCAATTGACTGAACAGGAAAAAAACGAGCTATTTTCAGCATTGGATAAAATAGCTTACGATCCTGCCGGTGGCGATTCTTATATTCACGAGATCAGAACGGCAATGACCAACTTTTTACCTCATAGGGTGAGCGCAGCTCTGGGGAAACAAAGAGCGTCAATCAGTCCCAGACCTTACTTTATTTTAAAAAATGCCCCTGTAGATAAAGAAGTATTTTTCTCCCCTTGTCCAAATCAATATACACCATCTGCCAAGTCAGGAAGTATCAGTGAAAACCTGCTAGTGGGAATATCTTCTTTGATCGGCGAGCCTTACTCCATGTACTTCGAGGGTAAGGAAATTATTAATAACTTGATCCCCAAGCGTGAAGCAAAAAAGGAATATACCGGCTTGGGTTTTGATGTGGAATTGGATTTCCATATTGAAAACGCGGCGCTGAAGCATCTTGAGCAGTTCAATGTCTCACCTATGGGGCTACTGTTGGCGGGAGTGCGGCGTGATCCGCAAAGCCCAATGACGCGTATTTCAGACTCGCGGCTAGCCATCACTCAGCTCGGTAGGGAAGATATTGAGACCTTGTCCAGCCCACTTTATAACATCAAACTTCCCTACCGTTGGCGGAACTCCACTCAGGGTGGGCGGGAAGAAACCGCGCTGGTGCCATTGATTTCGCAAAATCATATCTTGCCGGATGTCAGCGCCGTATTTTACCCAGGCATGATTTTTTCCAGCACGCCGCGGGCGGAAGCCGCGTTGGAACGTTTTTATGGTTTGATTAAAGAGAACGCGATTGGCATTGATATTCGACCTGGTGATCTCGTCTATATCGATAATAGATTTGCTCTACACTCCCGGGATAAATTTACGCCTTCTTATGATGAAAATGACACACCATTGCGTTGGGTACAGCGGGTCTTCATTTCAGCCAGCCTTTGGAACCACCGTAATCTTAATCAGGTTGAAGAGCGAATTTTCTCGATTTAAGGTGTTTTATTCATGTTAAACGTTTTCTTTTCTATTTTGCCTATTTTTTTATTAATTGTACTTGGTTTTTTATCCAAGGTTTACGTCAAGGATGTTGCTGTTTTTTGGGGGTTCTCTGATAAATTTGTTTATTATCTTTTCTTTCCTGCATTATTGATTCTTGATATTAGTGAGGCGAATTTTAGTGGCGCGGATAGTTTCTATCCTGTAATGGCAACAATAATTTCAACCCTGGCAATTGCCTTGATTATCTTTGCTGTTAAGTTTTTTGTTGATACTTCGCCCGATTTGTTTACCTCAATCTTCCAGGGCGGAGTCAGATACAATTCTTATGTATTCATCGCACTGTCTCAATCACTGTTTGGCAGCGAAGGCGTCGCGTTGTCCGGTTTCTTTGTGGCTTACATGATTATTTTGACCAACATCATGAGCGTACTGGTGATGAACCACTACGGTACTGGCAGCAAGAAAAGCCTTAGCGGTGCGGTGCTGGCGTTAACCAAAAACCCTTTGATTATCGGTGCGTTACTGGGCGTGTTGATGAATGTGCTCGATCTACACATTACAGGCGCGATCAAGCAGTTATTCCAGTATTTGGCTAACGCTGCCACGCCACTGAGTTTGATGTCGGTCGGCGCCGGATTGATTGTCAGCATGCATATTCGCAAAATGGTTTCCATTTCCTACGCCACGTTACTCAAACTGGTAGCGATGCCGTTGATCACTATTGTGCTGATAAAATATTTTGGCGCGACTGGCGCCCCGGCCAGCATCGCCGTGCTCTATTCCGCCGTCCCTTGCGCAGGTAACGCTTATATTTTGGCGCGGCAAATGGGTGGCGACCACGAGGCGATGGCATCGATTATTACCTGGACCACCTTGCTGTCTGTCGTGACAGTGACATTTATATTAGGGAGTATGACGATTTAACCGCTCTGCCGGGCTCTGATGGAACAGAACCCGGCGTTTTCAGGCATCATCCCATACCCATTCATTGGCGTTTGCCGCTATGCTAAACAGGCGACAACTGATGAATTAAAAGGATGAATCATTTTGGCCGGAAGTAGCTTACTGACGTTAATCGATGATATTGCCTCACTGCTGGACGATGTCTCGCTGATGACCAAAATGGCGGCGAAAAAAACCGCCGGGGTATTGGGGGACGATCTGGCGCTCAATGCGCAACAGGTTTCCGGGGTTAAGGCCGACCGCGAGCTGCCGGTGGTGTGGAGCGTGGCTAAAGGGTCGTTTATCAACAAGGCGATCCTGGTGCCGCTGGCGTTACTGATCAGCGCATTCGCCCCCTGGGCCATTACGCCGCTGTTGATGGTGGGCGGTGCCTACCTGTGCTACGAGGGGTTTGAGAAAGTCTTTCACAGCCTGACCCACAGCAAACAAGCGGGTGAAGAGAAGAAAGAGGCGCTGGATGCCAACGAAGATGTGGCGGCCTACGAACAACGCAAAGTGAAAGGGGCAATACGGACGGACTTTGTGCTGTCCGCCGAGATTATTGCCATTACGCTGGGCACCGTAGCGGGAGCCACCTTCAGCCAACAGGTGATCGTGCTGTGCGGTATCGCCATTGTGATGACGGTGGGGGTTTACGGCATCGTGGCCGGCATCGTCAAACTCGACGATCTGGGGCTGTATCTGAGTCGTAAAAGCAGTGCCGCGGTGCGTTCAGTCGGTAACGGAATTGTCAGTGCTGCCCCTTACCTGATGAAGACGCTGTCGGTGGTTGGTACCATCGCCATGTTTATGGTCGGTGGCGGCATCCTGACCCACGGTCTGCCGCCGGTGCATCATCTGTTTGAGGACTGGGCGTCTTACGCCACCGTGGTGCCGACCTTCGGCCAGATCTTGCAGGGGGTTATTCCTGCCTTGCTCAACGTGGTATTTGGTTTGATTGCCGGCGGCGTGGTGCTGCTGGTGGTTTCGGCTCTCGGTGCCATTCGTGGCCGTTTAAAAGCCTGATGATATTGCCGGGTGCAGTTGCTGCACCCGGTTTATCACTATTGCGGAAAATTATCGCTACCTTCCCCCAGCATGCGTTGCATGATGTGAGTATCACGCCACTCGCCCAATTTAAAACCCACCGCCTTTAGCGTGCCTACGCTGCTAAACCCCAGTTTCTGATGCAGGGCCAACGAGCCATGATTCTCTTTGGCATTGCCAACGGTAGCCAACATCTGGCGCCAGGGGCCCAGCTCGCAGCGGGCGATCAATTCGGCCAACAACAGCTTGCCAATACCCTGACCTTGCTGACCATCGGCAATATAGACCGATTCCTCTACGGTAAATCGGTAGGCCGGGCGAGGGCGATAAGGGGTGGCGTAACAGTATCCCACCACCTGACCCGCCCGTTTGGCCACCAGCCAGGGCAGCCCAACCTCCAGCACCTTACCCAGTCGCTGTTGCATTTCCTCCAGCGTCGGCGGCGTTTCTTCGAAGGATGCGGCGCCATATAACACGTGGTGAGCGTAAATCTGTTGCACTGCCGCCATGTCATCTGGCGTGGCATCGACGAGCAGCAGCGGGGCAGAATGGAGCATGATAGTTCCTGTTTACCTTAAAAATCAGAAGATAAGCGCATTATGCGCCGCCTTCATCAACAAGGTAAATTGGGCTTTCTTATGCTGGAGATAAGAAAAACCTATGGTGTTGCCATGACGGTTCATCATGCACCGCGCATTAACTGCGCCACCGACTGCTGCAAATAACGCAGCAACGCCGGGGTCAGCCAGGTGCCTTCAGTCAGCGTGGGTTCCCGTTCCATCGCCTGGCGAATTTTCATCTGGGTGGCCGGGTTGGTGCCGGCATAGGATTGGAACAGCTCAAGCCATTGGGCTGCCAGCTGTTTCGCCTGCCCGGACTCCGGCGGTACGCCGTCATTGAGCGCCTGATGGAACCGGGCGATCAGCGCCGGCCATTCCTGCAAGCGGGTAAAATAGTGTTGGCGTACATAGGCGTATTCTTCCTCAGACAGGTATTTCTGGTAGATAGACAGTTTGGTTTCGGCAAAGGCCCGGGTCACATAGTCAGTCATCGCCGGGGTGATACCGGTTTGTTCGCGCATGGAGGGCTCGTCGGCATGCATAGCGTTAAGCCGGGTGAGAAACGCCGGGTTGCCTGCGGTATCGCGCTCCAGCATCTGCATCCACCGCCGGGCCAGAGTCTGTGCCTGTAGCGTTTGTGGGGCAACGCCACTGTCGATTAACTGGCGCATGTTGCTGACCAGTTCGGCCCATTGCTGATTGCGCATGGGATCGGCCTGATAGAACGGCAGTTGTGCCAGTTCGTCGGCGGTAAAATATTTGTCGTACATGATCATTAACTCCAATGTCGTCAGCCAGTCGTTCAGTTCAGGTTCTTCCCCGGCGGTGAGCTGTGCATGCATCTGTTGCAAACGATCGCGCAGTGCGGCGGTCTGGGCCAGTTGCTGCTCCAGCATGGCTATTTGCTGTTCAATCACCGTCGTTAGCGTCATCCCCGAACGTGCCAGAATTGCCCCGACTTCCGCCAGCGGGATCCCCATTCGGCGCAGCGCCTGAATATGGTGCAAGCGGCTAATATCAGCCCGGTTATATAAGCGATACCCGGCGTCGGAACGCGCAGAGGCAATCAGCAAACCAATGCTGTCGTAATAATGCAGCGTCCTGACGGTGATGCCGGAACGGCGGGCCAGTTCGCCAACTTTCAATAGCATGTGATGTGCTCCTCCCTTGTGCGTGCAGAAATACTAAAGCCTGACGTGGCGTGAGGGTCAATAGGGGAAATGAGGATATTTTCGGGGGGAGTTGCGGGCTCCATTAATAGAACCCGCAATTGAAATCAATGGATTGATTACCAGCCTTTTACCGCGCCGCCGTTGAAGATTTTCTCGGCGGCAGTGGCGACCTCATCCGACTCGTAGGCCTTGATGAAGTTTTGCACGTTCGGCGCATCCTTGTTGTCTTCACGCGTCACGATAATGTTGGTGTACGGCGAATTCTTGTCTTCGATAAAGATGCCGTCTTTGGTTGGCGTCAGACCGGTCTGGTTGATGTAAGTGGTGCTGATGACGGCGACGGTGACTTTAGGGTCATCCAGCACCTGCGGCAGTTGCGCGCCTTCCAGCTCCATAATCTTGTAGTTATGCGGGTTGGCGCTGATATCCAGCGAGGTTGGCAGCAGCCCTTTGCCCGGTTTGAGCGTGATCAGACCGGTTTTTTCCAGCAGCAGCAGTGCGCGGCCGAGGTTGGTGGGATCCAGCGGGATGGCAATCACCGCACCGTCCTGCAGTTCTTTCAGTGATTTGATTTTTTTCGAATAGCCGGCCATCGGGAATACGAAGGTATTGCCCACTTCCACCAGCTTGTAGCCGTGATCTTTATTCTGCTGTTCGAGGAACGGCCGGTGCTGGAACACGTTGGCATCCAGCTCGCCTTTATCGGTAGCGTCGTTGGGCAGCAGCGAACCGCTGAAACCGACCAGTTCAACCTCCAGGCCGTACTTCTCTTTCGCTACCTGTTTGGCAACCTCCGCCACGTCCTGCTCTGCGCCATTGATGACCCCGACCTTGATATGATTCTGATCGGTTTTTTGGTCGCAGCCTTGCAGCATCAGTACGGCGGCGAATGCCGCCAGCAGTGGGGTATAACGCCAGTTTTTGGACATCGACTTCTCCCTGAAAAAAACAATGAAATCAGTTGGTTTTGTGCTGTTAGCTAAGCCTGAACCCGTGGGGAAGTCAAACATCTGCTCAGCACAAAGGCTTCTAACTAATAACAGGAAGTTTTATTGCGCGCCCTTATTTGGCGCGAAATACCACGATGCCCGGCGTGGCCAGTACGTAATCCATAAAGGGTGAGTCCACCACCTGCATATTTTCTTTGCGTGAAGAGGCGTTACGCAGCACCGGGCCGTTTTCGGTCATGATATAGATGCCGGTATGGGTGACGTCCAGCCCGGCCAAATGAGTGTAAATGCCGATGTAATCGCCGGTGTGCAACTGGGCCAGTACCTTGTCGTCAATAAAATCGCTGGGCAGGTAGGTGATACTGCGCTGAACGTTTTTCAGCCCCGGCAGATAGCTGCTGCCGTCTGACTTTTGGTTCAGATTTTTCACCAGCGTTACCGTATGCGGGCTGAGTGAGGCGGTGATATCCGTGACGTTGGTTTTGGCCTGGTGGGACCAATCGCTGAAGAAATGCTTGCGTTGCAGGAAGCTGATTTCACCACTGGCATAACGGATGTGGGTCAGCCGCTGGACAAAATCGGTCTGGCTGCTCGCCTGGCGCAGGGCATCGACGTAATCGATATAGGTAAAACAGTCCAAACCACGGAAGTCGATCACCAGTTTTTCCGGCGTATCCTGCGAGCCAATCAGCATGTTGGCCACGTAAGGTGTTCCCAGGAAGGGCCGTGACAGCAGATCGATCATGTAGCCGCTGTCCTGCTGCTGCTCTGCCGGTGCGGCGGCGCGCAGGGCGAGAAGCTGATTGAGTTTGTTTAACGTCTGGTTATCCATGCTGGCCTTGAGATCTGCGGGTGGGGTAGTAATGGGTTCAGGTGTTTGCCCAACCGGAATTTTATCTGCGCAGCCGCTGAGCGCAATAGCCAATATCAATGAAACAACCTTGTACATTTTCCCCTCCGATGGTTTTGGCTCGTGATGGTGAAAATGATAACAGCTCTCACTATCGTCTGGAGGGGCAATGCTTAAACATAGCCTCAACGTTCGGTTAACACTTAATAACCGATTTCACTGTTAAACGGCAGGTACCAGAACAGGGCGATTTCGTGATCGGCGATGTCCGGTTGAGCGCGATACAGCAGGTGATCGATGCCGCCGAGGATAAAACCAAAGCGCTGATAACAGCGGCAGGCGGGCAGGTTGGTGTTTTGCGTTTCCAGCATCAGCCCGGCGGTTTCGTGGCGCTGCGCCCACTGGCGGGCGGTTTCCAGCAATGCGCTGGCGACACCCAGGCGGCGCACGTGGGCGCTGACCACGATTTCTTCAATCAGCGCATAGCCGTTCCAGTTATTGCTGAGCGTGATATGGCCGACCGGCTCGCCGCGATGACGGGCCAGAAAGGTGTCGCTTTCATCGTTAACGAACGGGGCCAGCGGGTAATTCTTGCGAAAGGGGGTAACCGGTAGCAACGGCCAACTTTCGACCGGTGCATCAAAAACCGGCTGAGCGTAGTGGGCGATGTGAAAGCTAAAGTCGCAACTGGTCAGGTAGCCGTCGGGTAAACGGCTGACCGGGGCAATTTGGATCGCCTGGCTCATGGGGCAAGCTCCCTCAGCAAACGCGCCGGGTTACCGGCATAGATCCCCTTACGGGTGATATTTTTGGTGACCACCGAACCGGCACCGATCACTGCGCCGCTGCAGATTTCCACCGCCAGCACTGTGGCACCGGAGCCGATGGAAACACCATCACCAATTTGCGTACGGCCCCAACTGCCGGCATCGGCATTGGGCGCGCCATCTTTAAACAGATCGTTGGCGAAGGTGACGTTGTGGCCGATAAAGCAGTCTGCGCCAATAGTGACATATTCACAGATAAAGCTGTGCGACTGAATTTTGCTGCGGGCGCCAATACTGACGTTTTTTTGGATCTCGACAAAGGGCCCGACGAACACCCCATCACCGAGTCGACAGCCATACAGATTACAGGGCTGAACGACGGTGACATTTTGACCGGCGTCGACATCGACAATACCGGCCTGAAGAACACGAATGGCGGATGACATGACATTCCTCACGGCAGTGACGCAGGGGGGGAATTATAAAGCAAACCATCGGCACGTCTGTGCTTTCCGAACGTTTTTTCAGCGAAAGACTATAATTAGTACAGGGGAGAGAGCCCCGAGGCCGCAATCCTCGTACGGTTAGCAATCCGTCAGAGGGGTAAATTCGTTCGCCGAGCGCGACCTACGGCGATGGAGGAGGTGTCTCATGGTTAGTCATGTTTGGGGACTTTTGGCGCATCCAAGCACCGAGTTCGAACAAATCAAAAGCGAGAACGAAAGCGTCTCGCACCTTTACACCCACCATGTACTGCTGCTGGCGTTGATACCGGTTGTCTGCGCCTTTATCGGTACCACCCAACTGGGCTGGCTCTCCGGCGAAGGACAGGCTATCCGGCTCGATATGTTCACCGCATCCTATACCGCGGTAGCTTTCTACCTATTGATGCTGGCGGGTGTGGCCATCATGGGGAAAGTGATCCACTGGATGGCACGGCGTTATGAAGTGCGTCCGAGTCTGCATCGCTGCATGGTGTTTGCCGGCTATATTGCTACCCCGATGTTCCTCAGCGGCATCGTGGCGCTGTATCCCGTCGTGTGGCTGTGTCTGTTTGTCGGCGTGATTGGCCTGTGCTATTCGGGCTATCTGCTGAATCTGGGCATTCCGCACTTCCTGAATATCGACAGTAAAGAAGGGTTTATCTTCTCCAGCTCTACCTTTGCCATCGGCATCTTGTTGCTTGAGCTGCTGCTGGGGGTAACGGTACTGCTGTGGGGGTATGGTTCCTGGTTATTCTAAACTCTGTTTTGATATTGCCCCTCACGCCGGTCTGGCGTGGGGGGCTTTTGCTATTCAGGGTTGGCGAAATACCAGCATCACGCCAAACAAAATGGCCGCCATGCCCAGCATGCTGATGGCCGCCAGCGCATGGCCGAGCAGCAGGTAATCCAGCAGCGCGGTCACCGCCGGGATCAGGTAGAACAGGCTGGTGACCTGCACCAGATTGCCGTGTTGAATTAGCCGGTACAGCAAAAAGGTCGCCAACACCGAAATCACCACCGCCATCCACAGCAGCGGTACGATAAATGCCGCACTCCAATCGACCCGCAGCGGTTCAAAGGGTAACACCAGCGTACACATCAACAACCCGACCGCGTACTGCAACGGCAACACGGCCAGCGGCGCTTGGGCCAGGCCTTTTTGCAGCAGCGTACCGGCGGTCATGCAGCCCAGCGCGACAAAGGCACACAGCATGCCGAGCAGCGAAAAGTGCGCAACCATCAGGCTTTGATATACCACCAGCGTTAACCCGGCCATCGCCAGCAGCAGCCCAAGGCCGCGCAGCCCGGAACAGCGGCGTTCGGTAATGAACTGAGTGAGGATCGGCTGAACGCCAAGCAACGTCGCCAATACGCCGGGAGTAATGCCTTGTTCCAGCGCCAGCAGATAACATATCTGGTAACTGCCGATCATCAGCAGCCCGATCAGCGCGACCCGACGGCGGGTGCCGGGTGCGGGCAGGCATTGCCGTTGCCACAGGCCGATCGCCAATAGCAGTGCCAGCGCGATAGCGCAACGGAAGAATAAAAAGGCAAAGGCGGAGGCATGCTCCAATCCCCAGCGAGAGAAAATCGCGCCGCTGCTCCAGAGCAGGACGAATAGCGTTGCCAGGCCGGCGTTGGCCCATTGGGAAATAAATCGCATTTGGTTTTCACCTGTCGTGAAAGTAACAAACTCCAGTACGCACGGCGGTCTTCGCCTGAACGTAAATCAATAAAAGCTGGAGGTGAGAATTCGGTTTGGCTTAGCGCACAACCACAGAGCGTGGTGGGTAAGCAGCAACCGCAGAGACGACAGAGAAAACGGCGGGTGGGGCAGAGGATGCGCACAGCAGAACGACGGCCGGAAGGGTCGTGTTCGCAGGATCTTTCATGTGCGCAAACTGAGTCATTGATATTCCTGAATGCAGGGAGTTATTAACCTATCCAAAATAGTGAAATTTGGCAGGCGGGGCAACATAAAATTAACAAAATCTCCCGACCAGCGCTGGCCGGGAGAAATCATCTTACCGGTTATTGTCGGCCCAGTTTTTCCGTTTGCTGGTTTTGCCCAGGCCCGGATTAAAGCTGTTGGTCGGATCGGCAGAGCGGTAGAACGCCTGCAGGTCTGGCTTGGCCGGGTACAGGTGGCCGACGTTATGTTCCGCCGGGTACTCCGCGCCGCGCTGGTCGAGGATCGCCAGCATTTTCTCTTTCAATGCGTGGCTGTCGACGCCTTTTTTCACCACATAATCCTGGTGGAATACGTGACACATAAAGTGGCCGTAATACAGCTTGTGCACCAGTTGGCTGTCGATTTCAGGCGGCAGGGTTTCGAACCAGTCGGTGTCGTTACGGCGCAGCGCGATATCCAGCGCCAGAATATCTTCTACCTTGTCGGCGTGCACCGCATGGTAACGCACGGCGGCACCGGCGGCGGCAAAGCGATGCAGGAAGGCTTTCTTGCCCTCGTCCGGGGTGCAGGTGAAGAACTCGCCGTCGGCCTGGGCAAAGTACTGTTTCAGGTACTGCTGCGCTTCTTCCACGCCCGGACCGGCCATTTTCAGCAGCAGGTGATGTTCAAAGCGTTCGCGGTAGTCTTTCATCCGTTTCGGCAGGTGGCTGGGGGCCAGATGGCTCAGGCCCTGCATCAGCCGGTCGGTCAGGTTGTGCGGCAGTAATGGCAGCTTGTTAAGGCTGGCATCCATACGGCCTTTCAGGGTGAAGAAGCTGGGCATCTGGTCGGTGCCGAGCTTGTCGATCATCATAAAAGTATCTTTGCCGTACACTTCGGCAATATCAAAAATATCCCGGTGCATATACTCGCCGGCTACCGGCAGGTTGTCGAACTGGCTCAGCATATGGCGACGCAGTTCGGTCAACACGGCGGTGTCGTTGGTACCGATATAAAACACCTGTTCCTTGCCTTCTTTCTCAAAGGTGTCCAGCCGCACCGCAAACACCGCCAGCTTGCCGGCGCAGCCGGAGGCCTCGTACAGGCGGCGCTTGTCGGCATTAAACCGGGAGGGCGTATCGGCATCGACATCGCGTACCCGGCTGGCGTATTCGTTGTCGGAAGCACGCAGTTCGCCGTGCTCGACATCCTCCGGCCGGTAGTCGCCTTTTTCCAGCCGGGTGAGAATTTCCTCCGGCGTATCGCCCAGGTTAATCCCCAAATGGTTTACCAGCCGCAATTGACCGTCTTCCCCCAACTGGGCATACAGCGCCATCTCGGTGTAGGCCGGGCCGCGTTTGACCAGCGAACCGCCGGAGTTATTACACACGCCACCGATCACCGACGCACCGATACAGGAGGAGCCGATGACCGAATGTGGCTCGCGGCCATAGGGTTTAAGCAATTTTTCCAACTGATTGAGGGTACTGCCGGGGAAACCGACCACCTGTTTGCCGTTATCCAGCACCTGCACGTGGTTGAGCCGCAGGGTGCTGATAATGACGACATCGCGGTCGTAGTCATTGCCGCTGGGGGTTGAACCTTCGGTCAGGCCGGTGTTGGCCGCCTGCATGATGACAATTTTGTCGGCAGCGACGCAGGCCTCCAGCAGTTGCCAGAGCTGCAACAGGCTGGTTGGGAACACCACCGCCAGTGCCTGGCCAACGCCGGAGCGAAAGCCTTTGCGGTAGCGTTCGGTGCTACGTTCGCCGGTCAGCAACTGCGGGCCGCCGACGATGCTTTTCAGCTGATTGAGAAATGTCTGGTTGGACTGCGTCATGCCGATCTCCCTTCGAATAAATTAATTTAGTGACTTATTAGGATACTAACCTGGTGGCTTAATAACGTTCTGCAAAACCGGCCTGGCGTTCTTCGTCCCGCAGCGTCAGGATCTCCACGCCGTCGGCGGTGACTGCCACGGTGTGTTCCCATTGGGCCGACAGCTTTTTGTCGCGGGTTACCACCGTCCAACCGTCTTTCTTCTGTTTAATCCGGTGGTCGCCCTGGTTAATCATGGGCTCGATGGTAAACACCATGCCCTCCTGCAAGACCATTCCGGTTCCCGGTTGACCAAAGTGCAGCACCGCCGGCTCTTCGTGCATATCCCGGCCGATACCGTGACCGCAGTACTCACGCACAATACTGTAGCCGGCCTGTTCGGCATGCTGTTGAATAGCGTGGCCGATATCACCCAGCGTCGCCCCCGGTTTTACTGCCCGGATGCCTTGCCACAATGATTCATACACGTTGTTTACCAGTCTTTTGGCCACCGGCGTGGTCTGGCCGATACAGTACATCTTGCTGGAGTCGGCGATATAGCCGTCGTTTTCCAGCGTAATGTCGACATTAACAATCATGCCGGAACGCAAGATTTTGCTGACCGACGGAATGCCGTGGCAGATAACGTCGTCAATTGAGGTATTGAGCACATAAGGGAAATCGTACTGCCCTTTGCTGGCCGGGCGCGATTTCAGCTCATTGACAATAAAGGCCTCGGCCCGGTCGTTGATCTCCATGGTGGAAATACCTTCGACAATCACCTCATCGAGCATAGCAAACACCTGCGCCAGCAGGGCGCCAGAGTGGCGCATTTTGGCAATCTGTTCCGGCGTTTTGATCACAATCTCTTTCACCCGACAATCTCCTTCAACGTCAGCGCGTTATCTTTCATCATTTTTTTAACCAGTTGGGGATAGGTCAGTTCCGGATGGAACTCCGCCAACATGCCAATCTTGATCCAGTACTCTGCCTGCGCGTTGATCGAACGCGTCATCGTCAGGCTGGCGAGGCGCAGATCGTCATGCAGCGCGTCTGAAATTTTCACAATGCCCATCGTCGGCTCCATAAGTGATTTATATACGGAGTGTATATGGTTTGGATGCTGCACATTTTGCTTTCTGTGGCATGGGAATATTCTTGTTCACAGTGATTGTCGCCGCCCGGCAATGCGTTTATTGTGATAAACGACTTTTTTACACTGATTTTTCAGAAGGATTTAGGGCGTGAGCAAATTACGTGTTGGGGTGATCTTTGGCGGTAAATCGGCGGAGCATGAAGTTTCGCTGCAGTCGGCAAAAAACATTGTGGATGCAATCGACAAAGAGAAGTTTGACGTCACGCTGCTGGGGATCGACAAGCAGGGGCAATGGCACATTAACGATGCGTCCAATTACCTGCTGAATGCGGAAAACCCGGCGCTGATCGCGCTGAACCGCTCAAATAAAAATGTGGCGCTGATCCCCGGCCAGGAGAAACAGCAACTGATCGAATCAGGCAACGCCGGTGCGCTGGGCCAGCTCGATGTCGTGTTCCCAATCGTACACGGCACCTTGGGCGAGGACGGTTCGCTACAGGGGCTGTTGCGAATGGCTAATCTGCCGTTCGTCGGTGCCGGCGTGCTGGGGTCGGCGGTCAGCATGGATAAAGACGTGACCAAACGCCTGCTGCGCGACGCCGGGCTGGCGATAGCACCGTTTGTGACGCTGACCCGCAGCAACCGCGCCAAATTCAGCTTTGATCAGCTCAGCGAACGTCTGGGGCTGCCGCTGTTTGTTAAACCGGCCAACCAGGGCTCTTCGGTGGGCGTCAGCAAGGTACAGGATCGCGCTGGTTTTGAGGCTGCGGTGGCGCTGGCGTTCAGCTTCGATCATAAGGTGCTGGTGGAGTCGGCGATTGTCGGCCGTGAAATAGAGTGCGCGGTATTGGGCAACGACGAACCCCAGGCCAGCCTGTGTGGCGAAATCGTGCTGAGCGACGCCTTCTATTCTTACGACACCAAATACATCAATGAGCAGGGTGCTCAGGTGATAGTGCCGGCGGCGATTGAGCCGGAGGTGAGCGATAAAATCCGCGACGTGGCGCTAAAAGCCTTTCGGGCGCTGGAGTGTTTCGGGCTGGCGCGCGTCGATGTTTTCCTTACGCCGGATAACAACGTGGTGATCAACGAAATCAACACGCTGCCAGGCTTCACCAATATCAGCATGTACCCCAAACTCTGGGCCGCCAGCGGCGTCAGCTACAGCCAATTGATCACTCGCCTGATTGAGCTGGCGCTGGAACGCCATCAGCAGGATCGCGCGCTGAACAGCTCGGTGTTTGATCGGTAAGTGGGCATAAAAAAAGAACCAGGTTGGTAGCCTGGTTCTTCTATTTTTTGCGCTGAAAGAGAGCGCTACTGCATGTACTTGTCATCCGGTTTTCAGTGTACCCGGTGTTTTGTTTGATTACAAATTGTGCAGCCTGCTTTATAATCAATGGCGATGACAGGTGTGTCAGAGTAGTGCATGGCGGGTGGTGAATCACACACGATTTCCATTGGTCCCAACTGGATACGGGTGGTGCCGTCCAGTTTGCTCCCACCTAAAGGTGTGCTGCATGTACTTGTCATCCAACGGGTACTCATTGTAAGGGACTGACCAAGAGCAATTATGGTGAAGTGCGCACCCTCTGTCACAAGGAGTGTGCAAGTGATAACTGCAAGTCTTGTTCTATTGACGTTACAGACAGTGCTTGTCTGTTTGCAAATTATCGTTGTCATCAAGCAACTGACTCGTCGTCCATAGGGAAATGGCGGGAACTTAATCAAGAGCTGAGCTAACCACTCAGCTCTTTTTTGAAGCTGATTTCTTATTTCACCGTTACATCAATATCGCCAAAATATTTCTTCGCCAGCTCGCTCACGGTGCCTTGCTGCTTCACTTTGACGATCGCCTCATTCAGCTTTTTCTTCAGCGCGTCATCACCCTTACGCAGGCCGAAGGCAATGCCCTCACCGAGGATTTTGTCGTCGCTGACCGCATCGCCGACAAAGGCGAAACCCTTACCGTCCGGGTGCGCCAGGAAACCGCTTTGGCCTGATGGCGCCATCACCAGCGTTGCGTCGAGCCGCCCGGCGGTCAGGTCAAGATAAGCCTGGTTCTGATCCTGATAGGACACCACGTCCACACCTTGCGGTGCCCAGTGGGCCTTGGCGTAGGTTTCCTGAATCGAGCCTTGCAGCACGCCGACGTGTTTGCCCGCCAGCGAGGTGGCGTTTGGCAGCAGACCGCTGTCGGCCTTGGCGATCAGGCGATTTGGCACCTGATAGATTGAATCGGTAAAGTCTATTGCCTGACGACGCTGGTCGGTGACGTTCATCGCCGAGTTGATGGCGTCGAACTTGCGAGCCTTCAGCGCCGGGATCAGGCTGTCGAACGAGGTCTCGACCCAACTGCATTTTAGCTGGGCGGCGGCACATACCGCGTTGCCCAGATCGATATCAAAGCCTTCGAGCTTGCCGCTGGCCGATTTGGATTCGAACGGGGGATACAGCGCTTCCAGCCCGAAGCGCATCGTGTTTTCCGCCGCCAGCGTGGAACCGGCGGCCAGCAGGCAGCCTGCGGCGATCAACGTTTTCAGTGATTTCATAGTTGGAGCCCTTTTCCCATGGTCAAAGCAAAAATAACTGCGTTATACCTGACACAGACGGCGTGCGCCCTCCAGCAGGGTCTCATTGTCTTTTGAAAAACTCAGTCGAATGATGCCGGTGTTGGTGCCGTCGCTGTAAAACGCCGACAGCGGGATCGTCGCGACCTTGGCTTCGCGGATCAGGCGCACCGCAAAATCGTTGTCGCTTTCACTGCTGAAGCCGCTAAAGCGGGCCAGCATAAAGAAACTGCCACGGCTGGGCAGTAATTCAAAGCGCGAATCCTGCAGCGCGCTCGCCAGTAAATCACGTTTTTGTTGATAGAAGGCCGCCAGACCCAGATAACTTTGCGGATTGCCCAGCGCCTCGGCGAAGGCGTACTGCATCGGCGTATCGGCGGAGAACACCATAAACTGATGTACCTTGCGGATCTCGTCCATCAACGCTGCCGGCGCCATGCAGTAACCGACACGCCAGCCGGTCACGTGATAGGTTTTGCCAAATGACGACACAATCACGCTGCGTTCGGCCAACTGTGGGTGGCGCGCCATGCTGTGGTGGATATCGCCGTCGAACACCACGTGTTCATAAACCTCGTCGGACAGGATGACGATATCAGTGTTGCGCGTCAGGGCGGTCAGCCGTTCGATGTCATGCTCGCCAAACACGCTGCCGGTCGGGTTGTGTGGACTGTTGACGATGATCATCCGCGTTTTGCTATTGATGGCGTCGGCGACTTCGTCCCAGTCAATATGCAGATCCTGCAGCGACAGTTTGATGGCGACCGGCGTTGCGCCCTGCAAGCGCACGATCGGCGCATAGCTGTCGAACGCCGGTTCGAAATAAATCACCTCATCGCCCGCATGCACCAGTGCGCTGATGGCGGAATACAATCCTTCACTGGCACTGGCAATAACCGTGATTTCTTCGTCGGCGTCATAGCGTGCGCCATACAAACGTTCAACTTTATCCGCCAGTGCGGTGCGTAATGCCGCCACACCGCTCATCGGTGCGTACTGGTTATGACCGCTGCGCATGGCTTGGGCCACCGCTTCGACCAATTGCGGTTCACAGGCGAAGTTCGGTGCGCCCTGCGACAGATTCAACGCCTGATGTTCGGCGCTAAGCTGGCCGATAACGGTGAAAATAGTGGTGCCGACGTCCGGCAATTTCGAGCGGTGTGAGCAGGCGCTCAGCATGAGTGGCTCCAGTGAATGGGGGAGGTATCGTTTGATTAAGCATCACAGAGGGTGGGCCAACAAGGGAAAGTTTGTCATACTAGCCATGAGTTAATCTCATGGCTTGAGAGGCCGTTATGTCGTCATCCTTACCATCGCTCGACGTATTGAAAACCTTTGTGGTAGTGGCGCAAAGGCTTAATTTCACCCATGCCGCCCAGAGTCTGCATCTGACGCAGGGCGCGGTCAGTCGGCAGATCCTCGGGCTGGAGCAGCATCTGGGTTACCCGTTGTTCAGCCGTCGGGCGCGTGGCCTGACGCTGACCCCGCAGGGCGCGATGCTGCTGGCACCGGTACAGCAGGCGCTGGGGCAACTGGACGAGGCACTGGCGCGGGTGGGAGCGCAACCGGGCACTCTGCGCATCAAGTGCCCAACCTGTGCCATGCGCTGGGTGCTACCGCGCATTATCCGGCTGCAAAATGAACGGCCGGAAATGCATATTGAGCTGACCGCCTCGGTGTCGCACGGGCTGGATTTTGGCGCAGAACATTTTGATGCCGCGGTGGTCTTCGGTCAGCCACAGGGCAAAAAATTGCGGGTACATCATCTGTTCGATGAAATTCTCACGCCGGTCTGCACGCCGTCTTACCTGCCCGACATGTCACGTCCCCCCACGCCGGCCGATTTGGCGGATAAAACCCTGCTGCACCCAACGCGCGATCGCCGCGACTGGCTGTTGTGGCTGAAGGCGGCGGGGAGTGAGGCGTTGCCATCCGGTAAGGCGCAGCATTTCGATACGCTCGATCTGGCGATGAGCGCCGCGTTACAGGGGTTTGGCATCGCTATCGGTGACCTGTGCCTGTTGGAGGAAGATATCCAGGCGCAGCGTATCGTCACGCCGTTCCCGCTCAGCGTGGTCAGCGGCGCAGCCTATTATTTGGTCTATCCTGAACGGGCGATGGTGCCGATGCCATTAACCGAACTGGTCAATTTCCTCAGCGATGAAGCGGCGCAAAGCCGTAGCCGGCTGCAAAACTATCGACCGGCCTCCGCTAACAGCTTGTAACTTTTAACATTACAAATTATTTCTGCGCCGAAAAGGAGTTATGGCACACTGCCTTTTCACATTGATAAATCATCTCCGTCGCCGCCTGCGGCGGGAACATGCCTGAGATTAAATAATATGAAATGGCTTTGTGTGGTGAGTATGTTGTCCGGTCTGGCCATCAGCCCGGTTTTTGCGCAGGAAAGCGCCGTAATCCAGGGCGTTAATGCCCAGCAGCGCGACGCCTTTGTCAGCAACCTGATGAAACAGATGACGCTGGCCGAAAAAATTGGCCAGTTGCGCTTAATCAGCGTCGGTCCGGATAACCCGAAAGAGGCGATCCGCGACGGCATCAGCAAGGGGCAGATTGGCGCCATCTTCAATACCGTCACCCGACCGGATATTCGCGCCATGCAGGATCAGGCGATGCAGCTCAGCCGCCTGAAAATTCCGTTGTTCTTTGCCTACGACGTGGTGCACGGCCAACGCACCGTGTTCCCGATCAGCCTCGGCCTGGCGGCCAGTTTTGATCTCGAAGCCATCGCCCTCAGTGGCCGAGTGTCGGCACAGGAAGCCAGTGATGACGGCCTGAACATGACATTCTCACCGATGGTTGATATTACCCGCGACCCGCGCTGGGGCCGGGTTTCTGAAGGTTTTGGTGAAGATACCTGGCTGGTATCCAAAATTGCCAAAGTGATGGTGGATGCCTATCAAAACGGCGACCCGTCCAAGCCCGGCTCAATCATGGCCAGCGTGAAGCACTTTGCGCTGTACGGTGCCACTGAGGGCGGCCGCGATTACAACACCGTCGATATGAGTCCTCTGAGAATGTACCAGGACTACCTGCCGCCTTATAAGGCCGCGGTTGACGCCGGCAGCGGCGGAGTGATGGTCTCGCTCAACTCGATAAACGGCATTCCGGCTACCGCTAACCCCTGGTTGCTGAAAGATTTGCTGCGCGATCAGTGGGGCTTCAAGGGTATCACCATCAGTGACCACGGTGCGATTAAGGAACTGATCAAACACGGCGTGGCCGCAGACGCACGCGATGCGGTGCGCCTGGCGATCACCTCCGGCGTCGATATGAGCATGAGCGACGAATATTACGACCAATACCTGCCGGGGCTGGTGAAGGACGGGCTGGTATCGGAAAGTGACATCGACCGTGCCTGTCGCGACGTGCTGAATACCAAATATGATATGGGCCTGTTTAAAGACCCTTACACCCATCTTGGCCCGGTCGGTTCCGATCCGCAGGACACTAATGCCGAAAGCCGTTTGCATCGTGCCGAAGCGCGCGTAGTTGCGCGTAAGACTATGGTGCTGTTGAAGAATGATAAGCAGACGCTGCCACTCAGCAAGCAGGCGACCATTGCGCTGGTCGGGCCGATGGCCGACAGCCAGCGTGACGTGATGGGCAGTTGGTCGGCGGCCGGGGTGATTAAACAGTCGGTCACCCTGCGCGAAGGGCTGGAACATGCGGTGGGCGACAAGGCGAAAATCCTCTACGCCAAGGGCGCCAACGTCACTCAGGACAAGAGCATTATCGACTACCTGAACGAGTATGAGCCGGCGGTGGTATTTGATACCCGTCCGCCACAGCAGATGATCGATGAGGCGGTGCAGGCTGCGAAGAAAGCCGATGTGGTGGTCGCGGTGGTGGGTGAATCGCAGGGCATGGCGCATGAAGCTTCAAGCCGTGCCGACATCACCATTCCACAAAGCCAGCGTGACCTGATCGCCGCGCTGAAGGCGACCGGTAAACCTCTGGTGCTGGTGCTGATGAACGGCCGACCGCTGGCGCTAAGCTGGGAAAGCCAACAGGCGGACGCGATGCTGGAAACCTGGTACAGCGGCACCGAGGGCGGTAATGCGGTGGCCGACGTACTGTTTGGCGACTACAACCCGTCGGGCAAGCTGCCGATGACCTTCCCGCGTTCGGTCGGGCAGATCCCGATGTACTACAACCATCTCAATACCGGCCGTCCGTTCGGCAAGGAAAACCCGGGCAAGTACACCTCCCGCTACTTCGACTCACCGAACGGCCCGCTGTATCCGTTTGGTTATGGCCTGAGCTACACCAGCTTTAGCCTGTCGGATCTGAAACTCTCCAGCCCGACGATGGAGCGCAACGGCAAGATGACTGCCAGCGTCACGCTCAAGAACACCGGTAAATATGACGGTGCCACAGTGGTGCAGTTGTATCTGCAGGACGTGACCGCTTCGGTCAGTCGCCCGGTGAAAGAGCTGCGTAACTTTAAAAAGGTGATGTTGAAAGCGGGGCAGTCGCAGAAGGTGGAGTTGCCTATCACCGAAGAGGATCTCAAGTTCTATAACGCCAGCCTGAAATGGGGCGCGGAAACGGGCAAGTTTAATGTGTTTGTCGGCCTGGATTCCGACGACGTACAGGCGCAGAGCTTTACGCTGAAGTAATATCTGATGGCCCTCTCTCGCTACCGCGGGGGAGGGTTTTATTGGCATTGCCATGCCAACACTTCTTGTTTGCCCCCCGTATTTTCTCAATCGTTGATCCCGCTGATTGTTTCGTTACCGCCATCGCTATATCATTTTGTATACAACGATAACTCACCGGAAATCCCCATGTTGAAACGCTTCCCACGGCTGTTACTGCTTTTTGTCCTTTTCTCTTGTGCCGCGCAGGCGGACCGTCAGGTTACTGACCAACTCAACCGACAGGTCACGCTGCCCGATACCATCACCCGCGCGGTGGTGTTGCAACACCAGACGCTGAACCTGCTGGTGCAGCTCGATGCTCTGCCGCAGGTGGTTGGCGTGCTCAGCAGCTGGAAGAAGCAGCTGGGGCCAAATTACCTGCGCCTGGCTCCTGGGTTGGCGAACATGCCGATGCCGGGCGATCTTACCTCGGTCAATATCGAAAGCCTGCTTAGCCTGCATCCACAGGTGGTGTTTGTGGCTAACTATGCGCCGCCGGAAATGATTGCCCAGATTGAAAGGGCCGGTATCCCGGTGGTGGCCATTTCACTGCGCCGTGAGGCGGCGGATCAGGCGGGGAAAATGAACCCGGTGCTGAAAGATGAGGATCAGGCCTATAACCTGGGCTTGCAGGATGGCATCCGCCTGATCGCCAGCGTAATGGGCCATCAGCCGCAGGCCGAGGTGCTGATCCAGGATGTATTTCAGCAGCGGGCGCTGGTGGCGGACCGGCTGCGCGACCTGCCGGAGGATCAGCGGGTGCGGGTCTACATGGCTAACCCGGACTTAACCACCTACGGTTCGGGTAAATACACCGGGCTGATGATGCAGCACGCTGGGGCGCTCAACGTGGCGGCGAAGGAAATTAAAGGTTTTAAGCAGGTGTCGATTGAGGACGTGCTGAAGTGGAACCCGGCGGTGATTTTCGTGCAGGAACGCTATCCCGAGGTGGTAAAGCAAATCCTCAGTTCGCCGCAGTGGCAGGGGATTGATGCGGTGAAAAACAAGCGTGTCTATCTGATGCCGGAATACGCCAAGGCCTGGGGTTATCCGATGCCGGAGGCGTTGGCGCTGGGCGAATTATGGATGGCAAAAAAACTCTATCCGCAGCGTTTTGGCGACGTTAATTTGCAACAGCGGGTGGATGCCTACTACCGGCAGTATTACCGCAGTAGCTGCTGCCAGAGTGAGCAATGAGGCTGGGTTGGCTTATCCTGCTGACGTTGCTCTGCGCATTGTTATCGCTGGGGATCGGCCGCTATCCGGTGTCGGCGACCCACAGCTTGCTAATCCTGCTGGAGCCGTTGACCGGCCCGCACGGCGACATTGATGAGGTACAGCGTCAGGTGATCCTCGGGGTGCGCGTGCCCCGGGTGCTGTTGGCGATGGGCGCCGGGGCGGCGTTGGCCCTGTGCGGCGCGGCGCTGCAGGGCGTATTTCGCAACCCGTTGGTGGATCCGCATATTATCGGCGTCTCTTCCGGTGCGGCCTTCGGCGGCACGCTGGCGATATTACTCAGCCTGCCGATGGCGGCGCTGTTGCTGTCCGCTTTCGTGTTCGGCATGGCGGCCTTGCTGCTGATTTTTGCCATTACCAGCGCTATCGCCCGGCGCAATATTCTGTCGCTGGTGCTGGCGGGTGTGATCCTCAGTGGCTTTTTTTCCGCCTGCGTCAGCCTGCTGCAATATCTGGCCGATACCGAAGAGAAACTGCCGAGCATTGTGTTCTGGTTGCTGGGCAGTTTCGCGACCGCCGACGATAACAAACTGCTGATGTTGTTCCTACCGTTGTTGTTGGGGGGCGGGTTACTGATGGCGTTGCGCTGGCGTATTAATCTGTTGTCGCTGGGAGATGAGGACGCCGCAGGGCTGGGCATCAACGTCGAAGGGACTCGTTGGTTGATTTTGACGCTGTGTGCCGCCATCGTCGCGGCACAGGTGGCGGTCAGTGGCAGCATTGGCTGGGTCGGGTTGGTGATCCCACACGTGGCCCGATTGTTGGTCGGTCCGGATCATCGCCGCCTGTTGCCTGCCTCTATGTGCCTTGGGGCGCTGTATATGGTGTTGATTGACGACCTGGCGCGTACCCTGAGCAGCAGCGAAATCCCATTGGGGATCCTGACTGCGCTGATTGGTGCACCGCTGTTTGCGTTGCTGTTGCGCCGGGCGCAACTGAGAGGTTGGCATGGCTGAAACGCTATTGGCGATCAGGGATTTGAGCTTTGGCTGGCCCGGTCAGGCTCCCTTGTTTAACCGGTTGGATTTGCAGTTACAGCGCGGTGAGGTGCTGGCGGTGCTTGGCCCCAACGGGCGTGGCAAGAGCACTTTGATGCAACTGCTGCTCGGCACCTTACCGTTGCAGCAAGGCGTGGTCGATCGCGGTAACGGGATTGGCTTTGTGCCACAGCATTTCAGCGCTCCCTTTGCTTATCGGGTATTGGATATCGTGCTGATGGGGCGGGCGCGCTATGTGGGTCTGCTGCGTTCTCCTTCGGCGCAGGACCACCGGGTGGCAAAAGAAGCATTGCAGTCGCTGGATATGCTGGGCTTTGCCGAACGTGAATTTGGCAGCCTGTCCGGCGGGCAGCGGCAACTGGTATTGATAGCCCGCGCGCTGGCGATGAGCTGCGAAGTGTTGATGCTGGACGAGCCGACCTCCGCATTGGATTTGCATCATCAGGACCGGGTGCTGAGCCTGATATCACATCTGGCACGGGAGCGGCAGATGGCGGTGATGTTCTCTACCCATCAGCCCAATCATGCGCATGCGGTGGCCGATCGCGCGCTGTTGTTAGGGGCCGCCGGGCAGCATCAGATGGGACCTTGCGCCAGAGTGCTGACGGCCGAGAGCCTGTCGCCGCTGTTTGATTTAGCCATTGAGCGGATAGCCTTACAAATTGACGGTCGGCAGTTCGAAACCCTGGTGCCTTTGTATCGCAGCCAACGGGAGCGTGGGCGTGAGTAATATCTTGTTGTTCGCCGCCGGTAGCCTGCGCGGGGCATTCGGCCCCATGCTGGCCGCATATCAGGCGCAAACCGGTGCCGTGGTGGAGGCGGTGTTTGGCCCGGCGGGGCTGCTGCGCCAGCGAATCGAAGCCGGGGAGCGACCGCATATTTTCGCTTCGGCCAATCTGGCGCATCCGCAGCGATTGGTAAGTCTGCAACTGTCGTCACGGGTTGAGCCTTTTGCCCGCAATCGTCTGTGCGCCACGGTGCGTAATATTGCCGGGTTAACCGAACCGCCACTGTTGGAGGTGTTGCTGGACTCGCGTTGGCGAGTGGCGACATCAACGCCGGGCGCTGATCCTTCCGGCGACTATGCGCAGCAACTGTTCGAGCGCATTGAGCGGTTAGCACCGGGGCAGGGAGTAGCCTTGCAGCAGCGGGCTTTGACGTTGGTAGGTGGGGCGGACTCCGTGCCGCTGCCGGCGGATCGCCTGGCGGCAGAGTATCTGCTTAACAGCGGGCAGGCGGATATTTTCCTCGGCTATGCCAGCTATGGTGCAGCGTTGGCGGGCTATCCCGAATTGTTGGTGCGTCAGTTACCCATGCCACTGGCGATAGAAGCGGTTTACGGCCTTTGCCTGTTGGATGCGCGGGCGCAGCCTTTGGCCGAATTTATTCTGGCGGAGCAGGGGCAGGGGATACTGCGGGAACAGGGCTTTTTACCTGCCAACGTAATAGATTAGTGGCTTATTAAGTTGGCAGGTTGGGAGGCTATTACAGCTTTTTCAGCAATTGCAGCAGATGGTCTTCGCTTTTTTCGGCCAGGCCGTCAATCGCCAGCTTGATGATGTCGGAGCGGGTAATGCGCACAACACCGTTACGTGCCGCCTGCACAATGATTTCATCAATCGCGTCGACGTGGTTATCGGTTAGGCTGACCGAAATAGCTTTATAGGTGCGTTTGCGGCCCTGCGGCTTGGCTTCCGGGGCGGGAGCCAGCAAGGTGTGGGAAGTGGCGCTGTTGATGAATTCGTCTTCCGACATACGCTGGCTTGGGGCGCGTTTTTTCACAGGATCACCTCCTTCACCAGGCTTTCGATTTCCGCCTGTGCTTTTAGGTTATTCGCCTCATGCACGGTGATGGCTTCGCCCCAGGCATCGCGATAAATCTTGCGGTCGCACAGGCGGTGACTGACCAGCGTCAACTCCGGATATTCGCTGAGCACCTGCGCCGCTTCATTGGCTTCATTGATGAAGATATTGGTCGGGCACATATTCAGCACAATGTAGCCTTTCACCTTCTCGTTATATTCCTGCGCGGTGGCAAACATTTCCGACAGATAGCCGACGGTGTCCAGATCCATCTGTGATGGGCGCAGAGGGGAGAGGAACAGATCGGCGGCCAGCAGGCCGGAACGTAGCTCGGCGCTGTCGCGACCGGCGGTATCGACAATCACGTAATCGTAATGGCGATCCAGTTCCAACAGGGTCTCTTTGATTTTGCCCGAGGCAGCCACCACCGGGATATGCGGCAGGCCTTCGACATTCTGACGGTCGTTATACCAGGTCATGATTGATTTCTGATCGTCAGCATCAACGATGATGGCGGTTTTGCCCTGTTTGAGGATCAGATATCCGGCGATATTGACCGCCTTGGTCGATTTCCCTACGCCACCTTTTTGCGAGCCAATCAAAACAATCATGCTGCCATCTCTCAAGTTATTAAGTTGATAGCTTATTAAGCTAGCAACTTATTGGATTGATAATTAAACAGGTTAAAAATAACAACGCTTGAACAATATGCACCAACGGTGGCGGCTTGCCAAGCCAGTATACGGTTAACTTTACAGCTTATTTTGCTGGTAACTTAGTAGCTGGGCAAGTAGGAATGCTCTGGGAAGTGGCCGTACGGAGGGAGTTTTTTTAATTTAGCAGCTTAATAAGTTATTAAGCTGCTAATGATGACTGAGGGCAAAGGCTACTTTTTCAACATCGATTTCAGATTGGCGAACGGGTTATGGGTGGCTACCCCGACGTCTTTTTGCGCGTCTTCACCAGCAATCACCGTGGAGCCGTACTGATCGGCTTCGGTGTATTTGGAGTGCTCATGGTCGTGACAATACAGGCACAGCATTTCCCAGTTGCTGCCGTCCTCCGGGTTGTTGCTGTGGTCGTGATCGATATGGTGGACTGTCAGTTCACGCAGGTTGGAGTAAACAAACTCGCGCGAGCAACGCCCGCAGACCCAGGGGAAAATTTTCAATGCTTTTTCGCGGTAGCCGGTCTCCAGCCTCGCGTAGTTTTTTGGGATATATGCCATGGTGTGTGCCCGTCGGGTGATAACAATAATGGGTAAATAATACCACAACGTGCCGGATTACAGCGTGCGGCACATCACCGTCACTTCTTCGCCGCAAACCTCCCGCAACTCAACCGGTTGCCAGCCCAGTTTTTGATACAGCAACTGTTGATCGGGAGTGTAGAGATACAACTCGGCGATCTGTTGCTGGCGGCAGTGCGTGACGCAGTGATCGATCAGGCGGCGAGCCACCCCTTGCCCACGGTGCTGGGGGTGAGTAAAGACTTCACCCATCCAGAATTTTCGCTCCGGCTTATCCGCCAGTTCGTAAACGATCACGCTGGCAGTGCCGAGGATCTCTTGTTGCGGCGACAGAGCCAACAGCGCCATGCCAGGATGCTGCGGTTCGCAACGCTGTTCAAGACGTCGGCTGATTTTATCGCGACAGCTCCACGGCGGGAAATCCTGCCACTCCAGATGCAGTAATGCGGCCAGTTCATCAATGCGTTGGCGATTCGCAGAAAGTGGTTCAATACGCATAATTCGGTTCGTTTTTTGCCCAATAGCAGCCAACTATAGCGGCAGTTTTCGCTTATTTGAAGGTCTCGATCGCCCAATCGATAAACACGCGCATTTTGGCGCTTAGATGGCGGTTGGAGGGATAGACCACGTACATCTGTTCCGAGGGCGGTTGCCAGTCGTGCAGCAGGCTGACCAGTTCGCCGTTGTCCAGATGCGGCTGGGCCATAAAGCGGAAGGTCTGGATAATGCCCAGCCCGGCCAATGCCGCGGCAAGTAGGGCATTGCCCTCGTTGACGCTGACGTGATAGCGGTGCTGGATATCAATCTCCTTGCCCCGATCGACAAAGTGCAGCGGCTGGATGCGATCGTTCAGCGCATGGCGGTAGTGCGCCAGCGGAAAACCCAGCTCCAGATCGCACGGGTGTTGCGGCGTGCCGTGGCGCGCCAGATAGGCTGGGGTGGCGCAGGTGACCCATTCAAGTTCGAACAGCCGGCGGGCAATCAGAGTGGAATCGGCCAGCGGACCGCTGCGGATCACGCAGTCGGCGCTGTCGTTAATCAAATCAATCAGGCGGTCACCGACCCCCAGGTCGATCTGTATCTGCGGGTAGCGCGAGATAAAGTCCGGCAGCGCCGGTACCAGCAACTGCCGCGCCGTTGAGCCACCGGCGTCGATGCGCAGCACGCCCTGTGGCGCAGTCTGCGACTCGGTCATGCTGCCTTCCATTTGCTCCAACTCTGCCAACCACTTGACCGTTCTCTGGTAGTAGCATTCGCCCTCGGCGGTGACCGACACGCTGCGGGTGGTGCGCTGGAACAGCTTGGTTTGCAGGTGATCTTCCAGGTTCTGAATCAGCTTGGTGACGGTGGCCTTGGGCATCCGCAACGAGTCTGCGGCGCGGGTGAAACCGCCGGTTTCCACTACGCGATTAAACACCCGGATAGCGAGTAAATGATGATCCATAGCGCTCTCAGTGCAAAACCCCGGCAGAGGCCGGGGTGTGTTTCTGCGGATGAACAATGATTATGACTGTTTAGCGCCAATCATGCCGGAACGCAAGGTCAGGCCGAAAACCAGCGCGGCGGACAGGGTGAGCGCGCCGCCAAACAGCATGGCGCTGCTGACGCCCTGCCAGTCGACCACTTCACCGCCCAATAGCGCACCGGAGGCCAGCGCAATCTGGATCACGCAGACCAGCAGTGCCTGACCGGCTTCGGGAGCCTGGGGTACGGCGGCGAACATCCAGTTGGTGGCGCAGACCGGCACGGCGCCAAACGCCAACCCCCACACCATGACCATCAGCGTGGCACCGGCGATACCGCTAAGGAACGGCGAGACGATCAGGATAGCCGCCAACATGGCGGTGATCAGAATAAAGGTGGCGCGCAGGCTACGTTCGGCCAGCCGTTCACCGAGGAAGGTACCCAGCAGACCAATGGCGCCGTAGGCCAGCAGTTGCAACGAAATTGCCGACGGACTGAGGACAAACACCTGTTGCAGCAGCGGCTTCAGGTAGGTATAGGCGGCAAAGTGGCCGATAAACAACAGCACGATGGCAATCAGCCCGGTACGGGCCATCGGCAGGCGCAATGGTAACAGCAGATCGCTTACGGTGACCGGGCGAGTGGGGGGGACGGAAGTCAACAGGCGCAGCTGCGCCAGCAGCACCCCGATCGCCAGCACCGCGCTGCCAAAGAAGGCGGCACGCCAGCCGAACAGGTCACCAATCAGGGCTCCGGCGGGGACGCCGCACACGGCTCCGACCGAAATACCGCTGAGGATCAGCGCGGTGGCGCGCCCCTGGCTGGCTTCCGGCACCAGATGGCGGCCATAGTTGGCGGCGAAAGCCCAAAAGCCGCCGACGCAGATACCGAGCAACACGCGACCCAGCAGCATCATGGGGAAATTAACCGCCAGTGCGGAGACCAGATTGGAGATGGCCAGCAGTACGCTCAGCGCCAGCATCAGCAGGCGACGATCGAGCCGACCGGCTGCCAGGCTCAGTGCCGGTGCGGCGATCGCCGCGATAATGCCGGGCACCGTCACCATCAGGCCGGCTCTGCCGGTGCTGACATCCAGCGACGGCGCGATGTTGGTTAGCAGGCCGATCGGCAGAAACTCGGTGGTGACCATTACAAAGCAGGCAACCGTCAGCGAGAAAATCGCCAGCCAGGCTGATGGTGCAGGTTTATCATTGTTATTCAGCATAGTACCGCTCATCCCAGGTGAATACGTAAACCGCGCGACGGGCGCGGAGTGACAGAGATCACAATTTACGCAGGCATTGGCGGCGGATAAATCCGTTTGCGGTGGTTACACTGTTTCTGAGGAGGAATAATCACGCGAGGCAAGCATCACGGCGGTTGGCAGCCCATCGACAGGCCAAATGCTTAATGGGCATAAGCTTATCTGACAGGCGCAGCAGGCTGCGCCCAAACCAGATTCATAATCCCGGCGCTTTCCACATCGAGGTGGTCAAGCCATGGTCTACCAGCGTTAACTGGTCGGCATAGACCTGCTGCCAGGTTTCTTTTTGTCGTTGGTACAGTTCATGATTGGCCATGTCCGGCTGATACTCACGCTCCCAACGCACCAGTTGTTCGCCGGTTTGCGCCAGCGACTCATACAATCCGGCGCCCACTCCGGCAGCAATCGCGCAGCCCAGCGCAGTGGCTTCTTTCACCACCGGCACGCGCACCCTCAGGCCGGTCACGTCGCTGAGAATTTGACTCCACAGCTTGCCCTTCGAGCCACCACCGGCGAACACCAGCGAACGCGCCTGTACGCCGGAAAAACGGGCGATCTGCTCCAGATTGCAGGCAGAAACAATCGCGGCGTTCTCTTCCAGTGCTCGAAACAGCGTTTGTTTATTGCAGCGTTCCGGGTCGAGCGACAGGTTAATAAACGAAGGCGCGGCGTGGTACCAGGTCTTGAAATGCATGGCATCGGAGAAAATCGGCATCACTCCGTAGGCCCCTGGCGGGACACGTGCTGCCATCTCTTCCATCAGGCTGTAGGCATCCACACCCAGCCGTTCTGCCATCAACTTTTCTTCGGCGCAGAAGGCGTCGCGGAACCAGCGCATGGTCAATCCGGTGAAGAAGCTGATCGACTCTGCCTGTGCCATACCGGGGATCACATGCGGATTGATACGGATGTTCATCTCCGGGTCGGTCGCCGGTTCGGGCAGATTGACGATTTGTTGCCAGAAGGTGCCACCCAATACCGCAGTTTGCCCGGCCCGCACTATCCCCAGTCCCAGACTGCCCAACTGCACATCGCCGCCGCCCATCACTACCGGCGTACCACGCAGCAGGCCACTTTGTTGGGCCGCCTGTTCGGTGACGTGCCCCAGGACGCTGCCGGTTTCTTTCACTGGCGACAGCATATCGGCGCGCAGCCCGGCCATATCGAGCAACGCCGGTCGCCAGTCACGGCTGACCAAATCCAGCATGCCGGTAGTCCCGGCGTTGGAAGGATCGACCGCCAGTTCACCGCTCAGCATGTTTGCCAGCCAGTCGCTGATCATGGTCAGCGTTGCGGCCTGACGGTAAATGTCCGGCCGGTGATGCGCCAACCACAGCAGGCGCGGCATGGCGCTTAACGCCAGCGTTTGGCCTGAATATTGGTACACCTCACGTTCGAAATTATGGTTATGCAGCTCCTTCAGCTCGCTGACTTCCTCGCTGGCACGGGCGTCAACGTTGGCGCAGGCCCAGATTGGCGTGCCGTCGCGATCGTAAAGCACTATGCCTTCGCGCATCGAGCAACAGGCGATGGAACGGATCGCCTGACCAGAGAGACCGGCGTTCTGCAGCGCCTGGCGAATGCACTGACAGGTCAGTTGCCAGTTGTGGGCCAGATCAAACTCCATCGAGCCGGGCACCCCCGGCACCGCCAGATGTCGCCATTCCGCCTGGCCCTGAGCGATCTGATTGCCTGTCAGACTGAAGATGACCGCGCGAATGCTACCGGTGCCTGCGTCCAGTGCCATCAAATAGTTATCCATAGCTCACTCTCTCTGGGGTTGGGATCTTAACTATAGATGCGGGGCTCCTGGCGCTGGTGGGGGAAAGGGTGGGGCTGGCAGGATTTGTGAACTGTGCTGCAAAATTGCCGTTGCGGGGGGTAAATCCGCAGGAATAAACCTATGGTTGGAAAGCACATATACCCTATAGCTTTCAAGTTGCAGCTAGGCGCCCAGCTCGCTCATCCCCAGGCGCTTACTTTAGTAAGTAACTGGGGTGAGCGAGTGCAGGTAACAACGCTGCGGCTTGAAAGATGACGGGTATTGACCTTCAAGGTGAAACAAGGAGCCACCATGCACGTCACTCTGGTAGAAATTAACGTTAAACAGGACAAAATCGACGAATTTATTGAGGTGTTTCGCGCCAATCATCTGGGGGCGATCGAAGAGCCGGGTAATCTGCGTTTTGACGTATTGCAGGATGAAACCATCCCGACGCGTTTTTATATCTATGAAGCCTACCGGGACGAGCAGGCGGTCGCCGCCCACAAAAAGACGCCGCACTATCTGCAATGCGTGGAAAAACTGGAAGCCTTGATGACCGGGCCACGCAAGAAAACCAGCTTTATCGGCCTGATGCCGGGTTAGGCCAGTAGGTCAGGGTAATTTTGTTCAATACATTGCTTACTCGGGTCGTCAGTCTGGCATCTGTGAATTCATTCTCAGGTGCCCGTAATGAATATTTATCTTTCGATGGCCGCTTTTGCGTTGGCCTCTTCCATCACCCCCGGTCCAGTCAATATCGTGGCGCTGAGCGCTGGGGCGCAATTCGGTTTTAATGCCACCCTGCGGCATGTCTTTGGTGCCACGCTGGGTTTTACCCTGCTATTGATTCTGATTGGGCTGGGGCTGCACCAGTTACTGACGCTGTGGCCGGTGCTGACTCAGGTGATCCAGTGGGCGGGCATCGCCTTTTTACTGTTTATGGCTTATCAACTGGCCTTTGACGACGGACGGCTGGGCAACGGCAGCCGCCCGCAAGCCCCCTCGTTCTGGTATGGCGCCTTGTTGCAGTGGCTGAACCCTAAAGCCTGGCTGGCGTCGGTGGCCAGTCTGGGGGCGTTTGTCGCCGACGGTGACCGATTGCTGTTATGGCAGTTTGCGGTGATTTATTTTGTCATCTGCTATGCCTCGGTGGCCTGCTGGGCCTACACCGGCGCGATGCTGAGCGGTCTATTGCAACAGGCTCGCAATGTGCAGCGTTTTAATCGTTTGATGGCGTTGCTGTTGGCGGTCAGCGCCTGTTATTTGCTGGCCGACGGCGTTTAGCGCGGATTTTGGTATTGGCCGGGGGTGGCAGCCAATAGCTGTTTGAAGGTGCGTTGAAAGTGCGCCTGGTCGGCAAAGCCGCTCTCACTGGCAGCCGCGGCGATCGGATAGCCCCGTTTCAGCAACCGATGACCGAACTGAATACGCTGATTGACCAGGTAGGCGTGCGGCGTCATGCCGTAACGCCGCTTAAAGGCGCGGATTAAGTAAGAGGGCGAGAGTGCTGCAGCCTGGCAGATAGCTTCCAGCGTCAGTGGTTGGGTGCAATATTGACTGATAAAGCTTGCCGCCGCCTCGAGTCTCGGGTGCTCGGCTTCGGCTGCAGATAGGCGAACATCGCCCTGACAGATTTGTAGCTCGGTGAAGTATTCCACCAGGGCGATCTGTTTTTCCAACTGGCAATGCTGTGGGTCGATCAGTAGGGAATACAGCCGGTTCAGGCCATTGAACAGGCTAGGGGCATGGCTGATCACCTGAGAAAACGGAATAAAACTACCGTCGCCACCGGCGATTTCCTGCTGCAGTTTACCCAGCCAGGTGGCATCAATATAAAACATGATGTATGACCAGCGCTGGTCACCGATGGGGTTGCAAGCGTGGGCCTGCTGCGGGTTAATCATCACCACGTCGCCGGTGCTGACCTGCAGTTGTTGGTTGCCGTTAATATAAATGCTGGTGCCGCCGGTGATAGCCCCGATGGAAAAAATTTCATGGCTATGCAGGGCGTAACAAACTTTGCGGCCATCTTCAATGGCGCGAGCTTCCACAAAAGGGAGCTGCGGATCTCGCCAAAATTGCGGCGCGGTAGCGGTCATGAGCTTTCCTTTCAGAGACGGCAGGGCTAGCTTGTTATAGCGTAAAATGAGCGAGGGAGGGAACGCGGGTGATAATTTTTAATGTGTTTTGCCGCCTTCTGAATTGAATAAACCCCCGGCCACAGAGGTATGGCCGGGGTGGTTTTTAATCTTCTTCGTTGCGGGCCATCAACTGACGTTGATGTTCTTCGCTGGCCGCCTGGATTTCCTCCAGTACTGAACCGACATCGGCGCGCTTGCTGCTTTCGACAAACTTGCCGGTCAACACGCTGGCCGGCGTCAGGTTGCCTTCCTGATACAGCGCCCAGATTTCTTTGGCGTATTTGCTGCCCAGCAGTTCCGGCGCGTACTGGCCATAAAACTGCGACATGTTGTTGATATCACGTTCGAACATGCTCTTGGCGTGGTTGTTGGCAGCGGCATCCACCACCTGTGGCAGATCGATAATCACCGGCCCATCTTTGTCCATCAGCACGTTGAACTCCGACAAATCACCATGCACCAGCCCGGCGCACAGCATGCGCACTGCGTAATTCATCATCAGTGCGTGATCGGCCCGCGCCTGTTCCGGCGTCAGGGTAACATCGCTCAGACGCGGCGCTACCAGGCCTTCTTCGTCGGTGATCAGTTCCATCAGCAGCACGCCATCGAGACAGATATCCGGTTGCGGCACGCGTACGCCCGCTTTGGCGAGCAGGTACAGCGCGTCGACCTCGGTGTTCTGCCAGGCTTCTTCCTGCTGCTGGCGACCGAATTTCGACCCTTTGCTCATGGCACGCGCATCGCGGCTATTACGCACCTTGCGGCCTTCCTGATAGTTCACGGCCTGCTTGAAGTTACGCTTGTCTGCTTCTTTGTAAACTTTGGCGCAGCGGATCTCTTCGCCGCAGCGCACGATAAAGACGTCGGCTTCTTTGCCACTTTTCAAACGGCGGATGACGTCGTCGATTAAACCATCATCTACCAATGGCTGGAGTCGTTTTGGAATTTTCATGCAGCCTTGTACCCTATTTAGGCTCCGGTGTGAATGGTTTGCTAAGGTGTTACCTCAATTTAGACCCGAAAGGCAAAATTTAGTTTGCCGCCGCTGCGACACATGGCCGCAACGGCGCACCCGCTACAGGGTTTCTGCCAGTACCCAAACGCTGACGCTGCCGCCGTTAACCGGGAAAGTGGCATTCCCCTGTTCGTCGGTGGTGACCTCATCCTGACGGTTACCGAGCAGATCGCGCCAGTTTTTATGCGCCAGTTCAGTGCCCAGCGAAACCGCTTTGCCACTTTCAGCCCCGTTGGTCAGCACCACTATGCAGCCAGGGGCATCGGCGGTACCGCTGCGGCTGAAGGCCACGCAGTTTTTATCATCAAAATAATCGGTTTGCACGCCGTTGGCAAAGCGTTGTCGCGCCTGAATCAACTTTTCCAGCTCAGGGATGACCGGCATATCAATCTGGTATTCCTGGCCGTCGCTGCCTTTATCCTTATAGCTGGCACCGAACAGGTCAGGATAGAACACGCAGGGCACGCCTTGTTCGCGCAACAGGATCAGGGCATAGGCCAGTGGCTTGAACCAGGGTTCGACCGGTGCCTCCAGCGATTGTAGCGGTTGCGTATCATGGTTGGCGACCAGCGTGACCGAATGGGCCGGATCGGCCGCGGTCAGGGTATCGGTGAACATCTGCGCCATGTCGAACCCGTCACCCTGTTTCGATGCCTGATGAAACTTCAGGTGCAAGGCTACGTCGAACAACATCACTTTGCCCTCGACCAGGTCAATATACTGCTGCAGCGCCGCCAGATCGTGCGACCAATATTCGGCGACGATAAACAGATCGCGCTGCGCGCTGTCGCGCACGTGGTCAGCCCACTCTTTAAAGAACCAGGCCGGAATGTGTTTGGCCGCGTCCAGACGGAAACCGTCGCAGGGCAGAGTTTCCAGCAGCCAGCGTGCCCAGTATTTCAGCTCTTCCACTACCGCCGGGTTGCGGAATTCGACGTCCGCGCCCATCAGATAATCATAATTGCCTTTTTCGTCGCCAACCTGGTCGTTCCAGCCGTCGTCGCCGTAGTCATTGGCGATTTTGAACACGCCTTTTTCATCGGGCTGCTCAACGTAATCCACTCCGCCGAAGCATTTGTAATCCCAAATGAATTTGGAATAGGTGCCTTGTCTGCCGGGGAAGGTGAAGCGGGTATAGGCCAGGGCGTCGAAGCCCTGGTCATTAATATCGTTGCGGTTGTTGGCATCCGCCTTGTACACGTGTATCTGTTCTTTTTCATCGGCACCGAGCTTGTGGTTGAAGACCACGTCATAAATCACCCGCACGCCGTTGTCGCGAAGCGTATTCACGGCATTTGCCAGCGCTTCTTTGTCACCGTATTTGGTGGCGCGGCTGCCTTTTTGATCAAACTCGCCCAGGTCGAACAGATCATAGCTGTCGTAACCTACCGAATAGCCGCCGGAAGCGCCCTTATAGGCGGGAGGCAGCCACAGATCGGTGATGCCCAGCCCGGCAATTTGCGCTGCGCGTTCGGTTGCCTCTGGCCATAACTGACCGCCATCCGGGTAATACCAATGGAAAAACTGCAGCAAGGTAGTTTTTTTCGTCATGAGCAAGCCGTCCTATTTGCCAGAAGGAGGTGCAGAATGAGCGGTGGCCCACCCCATACCGTTACAGCATGGGCTACTTTTGGCAAAAGGGAAACTCGGTTTGAGAGGCTAATGGTGCCGTTTTGGCGGGAGTCATGCAGCTTGGCGCAATTGGCCAATAGCGACCACAAGGCCAGTGGTATTTACTCTGCGGAAAACGCAAAAGGCGGCCAGGGCCGCCTCTTTGCACTCTTGCTGATTTAGCAATTAATTGTAGATGATCGCAGTACCGTGCAGCTTGTTGTCACCGGTAGTTGAGATGATCTGGAATGATTTGGCACCTGCGGCATCCGCTTTGGCAGCCAGATGATTTTCCAGGCTGGTCAGGTCGGAAGCCCCGCTAACGGTAACCACACCGGCTTTTTGCAGATCGGCCGGTTGAGCGTTAACCAGATCGGCGGCGAAACTACCAAATGATGCAGAAGCCAGTGCGATGGCGGCGATGGTGATTTTCAGGTTTTTCATGGTCTTATTTCCTATCTTGGTATTCTGTTTGATGTTTTTTATTGGGGTCGTTAAATTAATTAACGATCGATAATTTAATGTTAGACGCCTGTTCGGCGCTTTGCAACTATTTTTTTAGTGTTCGTTAATTAATTTTTCTTACCGTCTTTAACCAGAAGCATAATGGTCATTGCGTATCTGATTGTTTAAAGCTAACTCACTGTTATTGATAGATTACAGCGGTACCATGCAGTTGATTGTTGCCACCGGCACCAATGATGCGGAATGATTTTGCACCGGCTTCATCTGCTTTGGCTGCCAAATCGGCTTCCAGCGAGCTGATATCGGAAGCACCGCTGACGGTGATCACACCGAGTTTTTGCTGGTCTGCCGGTTGGTTGTGAACCAGGTCGGCGGCGAAACTACCAAAAGAAGCAGAGGCCAGGGCGATGGCGGCAAGAGTGATTTTTAAGTTTTTCATGATGTTAATTCCTATTTCAGAAGCGTAAACTGGGTTTGTTAATGTCTGTCGTTATGATTACTTAACGATCGATAACTAAATGTTAATCGCTTCTCGACGGCAGCGCAATATTTTTTTATAATGATCGTTAATTTAATTGATAAGCCCTGCTGCGGGGCGGGATAAGAGAGGGTCTATGAGTATCAATGAAGAAGTCTGCGCCAAAAAAACGCGTGGCAGACCGAAGCAGTTTGATCGCGACCGTGCGCTGGACAGCGCGCTCGATCTGTTCTGGCGGCACGGTTATGAATCAACCTCGCTGGCCGATCTGGTAGAAGTCACCGGTGCCAAAGCGCCAACGCTGTATGCCGAGTTTGGTAACAAGGAAGGGCTATTCCGTGCGGCGGTGGAACGATATCTGCAAAAATACACTACCTGTACCAATCAATTTTTGGAGCGGGATTTGCCAATAGCGGAGATCGTTGAAGCTTATGTGCGTTCTTCCGCGGAGGTGTTTACCGACCCGGATACGCCTTCCGGCTGCTTTATGGTTTGTGCCTCTGCGGCGCTGTCTTCGTCTTCCGATGAAGTGGCCGAGATGCTGCGTAAAAAACATCATTCGAATGAAGCCAGCCTGCGAGCCTGTTTTGACCGCAAGGTACAGCAGGGGGAGTTATTGGCGAAAACCGATACCGCGCTGTTGGCCAAATTCATCGTCTGTACCATTGAAGGGATGTCGGTTCAGGCACGTGAAGGGGCTAGCCGTGAGGATTTATATCGCTTGCTCGATGCATTGATGCTGGTTTGGCCGCGTCTCAGCCAGGTGGGCAATAAGGTTTAGGGCAAGACATATCAGGCTAGAGGTCGCAGCGTTGCGGCCTCTATTGGTTTTTGCGCTAAAACTACAGCCAGGCTGAACCTGGCCGCCGGTTTTTTTAACGCTTGTCGAGCTTCATGTGCAGCAGCGGGAAAGGATTGCCCTGACCGTCGAGTGCCGAACGGCCGGTAATTTCAAAACCGTAGTGGCGGTAAAAATCACTGGCCTGCGGGTTCTGTTCATTAACATCCAACTGCAACTCATCATAGAGCGTTTCGGCGTGGGCCAGCAGCGCTCTGCCGACGCCTTTGCCACGCTGCTCTGCATCGATAAACAGCATTTCTACTTTATTGCCGCTTAGCCCGATAAAACCGCAAGGGTGACCGGGGCGGTCTTCTGCAACCCAAACGTCGACCGCCGGCAAATAGTCGTTAAGCACCAACGGATAGAGTTGGGCGATATTATCTTCGGTGAGGAAATGGTGGGTGGCGCGGACCGAACGCTGCCAAATCTCCACCAGTTGCGCATTGTCTTGTGCTGCGCGTGCTCGGATAGTGATCATGGAAACTCCTTGGTGATTTACTTATTTTAAACCCGACCCCAGAGTCTGGCGACAGTCAGCGCGATAAAAGCTTCCAGCTTGGGTGACTGCCGACGTTCGGGCAGATAGACCAGATGCATTGGCCGCGACAACGGTGAATAGTCCGGCAGCACCTGTACCAATCGGCCGCCGGCAATATCTTCCTCCAGCAGCATGCAGGCGTGCAGCGCGATACCGAAACCGGCCAGCGCCGCCCGACGTACCCCTTCGCCAGAGTCCATCCGCAGCCGCGGCCTGACCGGCACGCTGATTTCCCCCGTCGGCCCCTGCAAGCGCCAGAAATGGTTGCCGTCCCACTGACTAAAACCAAAACAGCTGTGTGCGCTGAGTTGCTCCGGCTGGGTTGGTACACCTTGCTGCGCCAGATAGGCCGGTGCGGCGGCCAGCGTCATGCGGTAATCGGGCAGGGCGCGGGCCACCAGGCCATCGTCTGCCACCGGCCCGATGCGAAACGCAGCTTCGTAGCCTTCTTCAATCAAATCTACCTTACGGTCCGACAGCACCACTTCCGCTTCTACCTCCGGGTGCCGTTGCAGGAATTCGGTGAGGATCGGCGTCAGTACGCGGTTGCCGAAAGTGACGGGGGCACTGATGCGCAACAGGCCGCTGGGGGAGCTCAATAGTGCCCGCGCGCTGGCTTCGGCGGCATCGGCGTCGGCCAGCAGACGGCGGCAGCGTTCGTAGAATACCCGGCCGGTCTCGGTCAGCCCCTGCCTGCGGGTGGTACGGTTCAGCAACGGTGCATTCAGCCGTTGTTCCAGGTAACGGATGTGTTTGCCGACCATGGTCGGGGAGATGGCCATCTCCTCGGCGGCGGCGACAAAGCTGCCTTTTTCCACCACCCGCACAAACACCGCCATGCTGGTTAATCGATCCATTATAAACCCCTGGTGTTTTCTGAATGCTCTGTGGGCCACTTCTCCTGATTATAGCGCTTTGCGATAATCATTCTATCGACTGTCAGTGTGTTATTGGCGGAAACTTCCCGGAGCAGCAACATGCATGCATTAGCGTTTGAACATTTTGGCGGGCCGGACGTGCTCGAATACCTTGAGCTGCCGACGCCAGCGGTACCTGCAGGCGCAGTGCAGGTGCGTATGGGGGCCGCCGGGCTGAATTTCGCTGATATTTATCGCCGCAAGGGCAACTACGTGCTGCACGGCAACCCGCCTCATATCGGCGGTTACGAAGGCGTGGGAACAATTATCGCCGTGGGGGAAGGAGTCGATGGCTGGCAGTTGGGGGAGAGAATTGGTTTCGCCGATGTCCCTTTCTGTCACGCCACGCGAATCAACGTGCCGGTGGAGCATGCACTGCGGCTGCCGCATGCACTGAGCGACGTCGAAGCCGCCTCGATTCTGTTGCAGGGGTTAACGGCGCAGTACCTGATTAATGACAGCGTACAGGTGAAAGCGGGCGATCGCGCTTTGGTGCATGCGGCAGCCGGGGGCGTCGGACAAATTTTGACGCGTATGCTGGTGGCGCGTGGCGCGCAGGTTTACGCCGTGGTGTCTTCGGCGCACAAACAGCAGATTGCCCTGAACAACGGCGCTGCGGCAGCCTTCACTTATCAGCAGGATTGGGTCGCGCAAATTGCTGCGCTGACCGACGGTGGCGTTGAGTACGGTTTTGACTCGGTGGGCATCACGCTGCAACAGAGCATTGACGCGCTGCGTCCCGGCGGCCGGGTGGTCACCTTCGGCATGGCAGGCGGCGAGGCACCGGCCATTTCCGCCTACGGCCTGATGATGGATTCCAAAGGCGTGGTTGGTGGCGACCTCTGGACCTACCTTAATAGCGCCGAGGCCCGGCGAGAAAGGGCTGAGCGCTTGTTCAGCAGTTGGCAGAGCGGCGAGTTTGCCGTGCCCCATATCGAAACCTTCCCGCTGAGCGAAGGGGCGGCCGCTCATCGCCGGCTGGAGGATCGCAGCTTTGCCGGCAAGATTGTGTTGCTAAGCGATCGCGACCCTCAGAGTTAAAAGCGGCCTATCGCCGCATGTTACACTGGCCGCCAGGCGATAATGGGGGTCAGTCAGGATGGAAGTGATTCGTGCGGCGATAGAAAAACAGGTGATTGGCCTGACCGGGCTGGCGCTTGGCGATGTCGACTTTGAAAACCCGCCGGGTGACCCGGGCCTGTATGGGCCGCAGTCGGTCATTTGGCAGGTACACAGTGATTTCACCACCATGCTGTGCGGGGGCGTCAGCGCCTTACTGTTGCAGATGCTGCACCCGTTGGCGCTGGCCGGCGTCTGGGATCATTCCAACTTCCGCGACGATATGCTCGGCCGCCTGCGCCGCACCAGCCAGTTTGTCTCCGTCACCACCTTTGGGCCCACCGCCGAGGCCGAACGGCTGATCGCCAAAGTCAAAGCCATTCACCTGCGGGTCAACGGCATCAGCAGCGACGGCAGGCCTTACGCCGCCAGCGATCCCGACCTGCTCACCTGGGTGCACGTGGTGGAAAGCAGCTGCTTTTTAGCCAGCCATTTGCGTTACCGCAACCCGCATCTTTCCCGCGAACAGCAGGACGGTTATTACCGTGAGACGGCGCGAGTTGCCGCTGCACTGGGGGCACGCGATATCCCCATCTCTTGCGCGGCGGTTGAGGATTACCTGCGGAGAATGCAGTCGCAGTTGGTGTGCGATGAGCGCACGCAGGAAGTGGCTCGTATTCTGCTGGCGGCCCCGGCACCGAGCGCATTGGCACGACCTTTTGGCAGATTGGTGATGCAGGCGGGCATCGATCTGCTACCGGAGTGGGCGCAGCAGCAGTTTGGTTTTTCTCCCGGCGTATTGCAGCAAAAACTGGTGCGGGCCGGTGTCAGTGGTGTAGGTAAAGTGCTGCGTGGCTCCATGCGTAACGGCTCCTATCAACGGGCGCTACGACGAATTGGCCGACCAGTCTGAACCCGCACGCACTATAATTCTTACCAATAACCCAATGTTTAGGGACACTTTTGAGACTTTTACGGGTGATCCGGCCGCTAATGCGCTTTACACTGGGCCAAAGCCAATTCCTATTTTTTAGCGTGCAGCGTTATTCTGCGCCTTGACCCTATTTGAGGTTATATGAACGAGTCACACGTACTTGCTGAAGTCAGTAATGAGAACCAGACGCTGGTGGCGGTGGTTCAGCAAGATAGTCGGGCTGCCTATTTTTATATTTATCCTTCAGAAGAAAATAGCGAACGTTTTCAGGTGCGTGCCTGCTGGCTGCGTAACCTGGCGGCCGCGCCGCAGCAGGAAGACAGCGCGGCGCTGGCTCTGGGGCAGCCACCGATGCTGGCGGCCGAGTTTTGCCGCAATCTGGAGGGGGAAGCGCCACTGAACCCGGAAGGGCTGATGGTGGTCTGGACGGAGAGCGACGATGGTGCAGCGCTGTGGTATTACGGCCAACTGCTGGCCGTGATCCCTGGCTGGAGCCTGTATATCGACCACTCGGTGTGCTATTCCGCCAGTTGCATCAAGGAAAGCCCATTGGCTTATCCGCTGGGTTCCGCCTCCACCAATACCCAATATGCGCTGGCGGAAAACACCCGCCAGTTCTGGCGCAGTTGGCAGCGGGAAGAGGGTAACCCATGGCCAAAAATGCAGAACGACTATCAGGCGATTTACGATCAGCATTTTGGCCCTTCGGTGAAATACTACGCGATCGATCAGGGCAAATGGCCGCCGATGGCCATCACCCAGCATGAGCGCGACGGCATCTACTATTTTCTCACCATGGGCGTCAGTATCCGCCCGATGCCGTGGGTAGAGATCCTGTTTAACGACGACGCTTCCCGTTACCGCCGCATGGAAATGGGCATCGCCATCGACGGTCAGTACATGACCGAGGAGAACGCGGTGCAGATGGCCAGCGCACTGGCCGGGTTCGCCCATGCGCCATGGGCTAAAATTACCTGGTTTGGTGAAGGTCATACTCTGGAATCTGAGGTGGCACCACAGGGTTATGAGGGCTACGTGCTGTCCTCCTCGTTTTACCCCTATAGTGAACACCTGAACCTGCCGAAACAATATGGCGACCCGGTGAATATCTTCTGGGCCAGCCCGGTATTTGAAGCCGAGCGCCTGCTGGCGCACGCGACGCCGAATGGCGGTCACGATCTGGTGAGTAAGTTGCGTGAGCAGGGTGTTGACCATATCTTCCGCCCGCGCCAACCGCTATGCTGATCGTCGATTAAATTTACGGGAGTTATCATGACGTCCGCTCTGTTAATTATTGATGTGCAGCAAGGGTTGTTTACACCGCCGCCGGCCGATGCCGAAGCGACGATTGAGCGTATTAACAGCTTGAGCGCCGCTGCCCGCCTGGCCGGAGTACCGGTGATTTTTATCCAGCACCAGACCCCGGACGATGAGTTGGCGCACGGCAGCGATGCCTGGCAGATTGACCGCCGTTTGCAGGTGAAAGACGGCGATCATCGGGTGGAGAAAACCACGCCTGACTCCTTCCTGCGGACCGGACTGGGGCCGTTGCTGGTGGCTAACGGGGTTTCGCACCTGGTGGTCTGCGGCTACTCCAGCGAGTTTTGTGTAGACACCACCACTCGTCGTGCCGCCGGGTTAGGTTATCCGGTGACGCTGGCTGCCGATGCTCATACCAGTCATGACAAAGCGCACGCCACTGGCTTACAGATCCGTGCCCATCACAACGCCACGCTGTCGAATATTGAGAGCTTCGGCGTTTTGATCAACGCGCTGCCGACGGCAGAAATTCACTTCTGATCGCCAGATAAAAAGCGGGCCGGTCTATGTACCCGGCCCGTGAGCGTTATTTCAATCCCGCCCTGCGTGCGGCCACTTTGGCCAGCGCTGACCAGTCCAAATCTGCATCGCCCTGCGCCACCGCATCAAGGAAGTTGTCCTTCAACACGCTGGCGAACGGCATGGGGGTGTGGCTGTTGGCACCGGCCTCCAATGCCAGGCTCACGTCTTTCATACCCAGGCTTAATTTGAAGCCGGCCGGTTCGAACTTCTCTTCGGCAATCAGTGCGCCATAACCCTTGTAGGCCGGGGAAGCGAACAGGGTGCTGCTGAGCATTTGCAGATAATCCGCGCCAGAAACGCCGTAGTTGCGCACCAGCGCACTGCCTTCGGCCATCGCCTCAATCGCACTGGCCAGCGTGAAGTTGGCGGCGATTTTGACGATATTGGCCTGTTCGGGCTGTTCGCCAAAATGCCAGGTCTGCTGGCCGAGTACCTCAAACAGCGGCTGCACTTTGGCGATCAGTTGTGCATCGCCTGCCGCCAGAATGTTCAGCTTACCGGCTGCGGCAACGTCTACCCGCCCCAGTACCGGTGCGGCGATATAGCCAATATTGTGCTGCGCATGCAGCGCAGCCAGTCGCCTGGCCAGCGCCACCGAGACCGTCGCCATGTTGATGTGGATGGTTCCCGGTTGCAGTCGCTGCAGCAACCCGCTTTCCACCACCACCTGTTCGGTCGCGGCGTCATTGGCCAGCATGGTGATCAGCACATTCACGTCGGCCAGTTCATCAGCCTGCTGTACCTGCTGGGCTCCGGCGGCGGCCAACGGTTGTGCTGCCTGAGGGGAGCGATTCCATACTTTCAGCGTATAGCCTGCTTGTAACAGATTGGCAGCCATCGCGCTGCCCATACCGCCAAGTCCGGCAAATCCGATCTTCATATTGCGTTCCTTTTTCAGGTTGGATCCCTTCACCCTAACGCGATGGGCAGAGAACGCAAATGGCGCAATGTAACGCTTTCTTAACCGACCCGCGCGCCGCCGTTAATCGAGGTGATGGTGCCGGTAACGAACGAGGCTTCTTTTGACGCCAACCACAGTGCGGCGCTGGCGATGTCTTCTACCCGGCCGGTGCGGCCCATCGGCGTTTCAGCGGCGATGGCGTCAATGCGATCCTGCGGTAGCCCGGTGCCGAAGAAGCGAGTATCGGCGATAAAACCCGGCGCAATGGCATTGACAGTAATCCCCAACTCGCCAAGTTCACGTGCCAAACTGAGGGTAAAACCCTGCACGCCGGCTTTGGCGGCGGAATAACCTAATGCACCCGCGCTGCCGCTGCCGCATTGGGCGGCAATCGAGCTCAGATTAATGATGCGGCCGCCCGGTTTGCTCAGGTGTGGCAACATCGCCAGGGTAAACAGGAAGGTACTTTTCAGATTCCCGTCGATCACCGCATCCCATTCTTGTTCGGCCTGCGCCAATGGCGTATCGGCGGCAATGACCCGGGTAAATCCGGCGTTGTTAATCAGGACATCTACCGTACCGAGATCGGCTGCCAATTGAGCGACGACCTCCTCCACTGGCCCGCGGCGGCTCAAGTCCGCCGAATAGTAGCGGGTAGCGGGGCCAATTTCCTGCGCTGCCTGCTGCAGGCGTTGCGGATCGCGCGCCACGATGGCGACACGGTAATTCTGTAGCGCCAGTTGTTGAGCGATGGCGAGCCCAATACCGCTGGAACCGCCGGTAACAATTGCTGTACGTTGCGTCATGATTGTTCTCCTTTATCGCCGAGTGCACCGGAATGGCGCAGCACTGTGCGGTCGGGAAAGTATTGGCTTTTGCAATTGATACATCCAATACTCTATTTATGACTTCAAAATACGAAAAAGGTATTGCGTGATTGAACTACGTCAACTGCGGCAATTTGTCGCCGTCGCGGAAGAAATGAGCTTTCACCGCGCCGCCGAGCGCTTGCATATGGCACAACCCCCACTGACTGCCGCTATCCGAAAGATTGAGCAGGAACTGGGCGTGATCCTGCTGGAACGCGGCAACCGCGTCACCAGGATCACCGAAGCGGGGCAAGTGTTTCTGATTGAGGCGCGGCGTACGCTGGCACAGTTTGAACGTACCCTCGGCAATACCCGACGTGCGGCACTTGGCCTGACGGAATCGCTGCGTCTGACCTTCGTCGACAGCACGGTAAACGCTCTGTTGCCGGGCATCCTGCGGCAGTTTCGCCTGGCGCATCCGCAGGCGGAGTTTCACCTGCAGGAGGCGACGACCGCCGAGCAACTGATCGCCCTGCGTGATGACCGTGCCGACCTTGGCATGGTGGTGCTACCGATAACGCCGCAAGAGGGCTTGCAGATCCTGCCTTTCCTGTACGATCGCATGGTGCTGGCATTGCCGGAGAACCACCCACTGGCGGCGCAACAGCAAGTGACGTTGAGCAGCCTGGCCGATCAACCCTGGGTGCTGTTTCCGGCGCATTACGGCCCCGGTATGCACACGGCGATCCTGCAGGCCTGTGCGGTGGCGGGATTCAGTCCGCGTATCGTGCAGGAGGCGCGACAGATGCAGACCATCGGCGGGCTGGTGGCGGGCGGTGTGGGGATTGCGTTGATGCCGGCCCTGTTTGCAAGACTGCAATCCCCCGGCGTGGTGTTCCGCGAACTGAGCGGCACAGGCAGCCCGGTACCCTATACGTTGGCGCTGGCGTGGCGCACGGCTTCGCCGCTGACCGAAGCTTTTTGTCGTATTGCCGCTGAACAGGCGCTGAATTGGCAACCTGCGGTGATTGACAACCCGCATACCGGGGGGATACCTTAAAAGCATGAATATACCGATGCAATCCACACTCAATCAGTCCTGGTGGCGCCTCTTCTGAAGGCGGCACGGGTATTCACACCTCTTTTCAATGCCGCCGGTTCTGGCGGCATTTTTATTGCGTTGATCCGGTGGTGTATTTACTTTCAGGAGCAAGGCAATGAGCTATACCATTCTGACCGGCGATCGTCCCACCGGGTCGCTGCATTTAGGCCACTACGTCGGGTCACTGCGCCAGCGCGTTGAGCTGCAACAAAACCATCAGCAAACGGTGTTGGTGGCGGACCTGCAGGGGCTGACCGATAACGGCAACAATCCGCAAAAAATCAGCACCAACGTGCTTAATCTGGTCGCCGACTATCTGGCGGTCGGTATAGATCCGCAGAAAACCACCCTTTGCCTGCAATCCGCGCTGCCGGCGCTGGCCGAACTGACGATGTATTATCTCAATCTGGTCAGCGTGGCGCGGCTGGAACGCAATCCGACGGTGAAAAGTGAAATTATCGAAAAAGACTTTTCTCGCAGTCTGCCGGCCGGTTTTCTGGTCTACCCGGTTAGCCAGGCGGCGGACATTACCGCCTTTGGTGCCACCCACGTGCCTGTCGGCGACGACCAATTGCCGATGCTGGAGCAAACCAACGAGATCGTCCGGCGTTTCAATCACATTGTCGGCCGGCAGGTGTTGACGGAGTGCCAGCCGCTGTTAAGTCACGTCAGCCGCCTGCCGGGGCTGGACGGGCAGGGCAAGATGTCGAAGTCGCGCGGTAACACCATCACACTGGGCGCCGACGCCGATCAGGTGCATAAGGCGGTGATGAGCATGTTTACCGATCCGGGCCACTTGAATATCAACGATCCCGGCCGGGTGGAGGGCAATATGGTGTTCACCTATCTGGATGCCTTCTGTGACGATGCCGCGCTGGTGGCTGAGCTGAAAGCGCACTATCGCCGTGGTGGGTTGGGCGACATGAAAATCAAACGCCTGTTGGAAGATTGCCTGCAAAGCCTGCTGGAGCCGATCCGTACTCGCCGGGCGCAATACCTGGCGGACAAGGGTGAGCTGTTGCGCATTCTGCAACAGGGCACCCAACGCGCCGACCTGGTCAGTCGGCAAACGCTGGGGCAGGTGAAGGCCGCATTGGGGCTGGATTTCTTTACCCTGAATTGAGTGCCGGCCCCTTTGTTGGGAGGGGCGTCAGGCGGCGCTGTCAACGATCGGGTGTTTAACCACGAAGATATACGACAGCGCGCCGATGACGGTAAAGCAGGAGCAAAGGGTGAGCGCCAGGCTGAAAGAGTGGGTGGTGTCGAGGATCCAACCGGTGACCACTGGCGCGAACGAGGCAAAGATAAAGCTGGCGAAGTTTTGAATGCTGCCGACCGAAGCGGTCATGCGTGAATTCACCGCCACGTGGATCAGGCCCCAGCAGGAGGTACCAGCAAAGTGGATGCAAAACAGCGCCATGCCGATCAACAACACCGCGCTGTAGGTGGTGGTGGCCTGAGCGACCACGGCGGTAAAGGAAGCGGACAGCAACATACCGGCGACGATGCAAATTTTGCGGCTTTTCAGCGGTGCCATGCCGCGCCGCACTAAAAAGTCGGTGACGAAGCCGTTCGACAACATGCCGGCGGCGCCAAACAGGAACGGAATGGCACTCAGCAGCCCGGTGCTTTTCAGATCCAGATGGTAAGTGGTCTGCAGATAACCCGGCAGCCAGGCCAGGTACAGCCAGGCGGTGTAGTTGATGCCGCTAAAGCCAATCATCATGCCCCACATGGTACGGTTCCTGAATAGCGCACGCCATTCGCGAAAGTTCATCGGTTCAGGTCGGGCGCTGACGCTACCGGCATTCAAATAGGCCTGTTCCTGAGCACTCAGGCTGACGTCCTGCCGGTTGCGATACAGCATGTACCAGCCGATGGACAGTGCGATACCCAATACGCCGATGGTGATAAACATGCCGCGCCAGCCGAAGGCCAGCATCATGGCGGTGAGGATCGGTGGGCTGATCGCCAGCCCAATGGTCGATGCGGCATTAAAAATCCCCATCGGCATACCGCGATCCTTGATATTGAACCAGTCGTTGATCACCTTCACGCCGCAGGGGTTCATGGGGGCTTCGCCAATCCCCAGCCCGATACGTACCCAGATAAATTGGGTAAAGCTGTGGATCATGCCGGACAGAGTCTGGAACACTGACCAGACAAACATGCCGATCCCCAGCATGATGCGTGGACCTTTACGATCCAGCAGCAGGCCGCAGGGCAATTGGGCGATGCCATAGGCCAGGGAGAATGCCGACAGCAACAAGCCGATTTCGGTACCGCTCAGCCCCATTTCTTGCCGGATGGTGGAGTTCGCCACCGAGAGCGAACTGCGGTCAAGAAAGTTGATTATGGCGGCCAAAAATAACAGCAACATGGCCGTGGTTTGAATTTTTTTAATTCTGGCCGAGCGAACCAGCATTCCCTCGGGTGGCATCGGAATTATGTGATTGGAATAGGGTTCACCCTGTTCCTTCCCGGTATTAATCGTATGACTTGTTTCCATTTCATCCTCCAGAATTTCGCATTAATAATATTTATTATTCCGGGTATTCCCCTGGGTGGTGTCTTAATGAAGGTATTAGCAGGTGGTCGGCAGTAAGCCTAGAGGGCGAAATATTTTAGGCGGTGTGTTTTGTTACGGTTCCGTGCGACAGCCAGTATTTTGCTGCTTTTTATCGGTTTTAAATGACGTCAGGGTGTTTTTTATCGATAAAAAACACCCTGCAGCTCAGGCTATGGCCTGATTGAGTGAGCGGATCATCGACTGTTTGGCGGTATCCAAATGGCGATGCAGCGCATTGATGGCTTCCTGATCGTTACGGCAAATAAGCGCGCTGAGAATGGTCATGTGCTCTTCAATGGCAATGATATTGCGTTGTTTAAGATCGGTCTCATCCCACTGATAATGGAAGTGGAAAATCACCGAAATGATCTCCAGCGACTGATTGAAAAAAGGATTATTGGCGGCGGAGAGGATCAGACTGTGGAAGTCGCGATCCAACTGGGAAAACAGGCGATAGTTGTCGCTGATACCTTCCCGCAGTTGGCGGTGGCGGCTCAGCAGTTCCTTGGCCTGCAGCCAGCGTGGGTCATGCGCCGGCAGATTGATAAAGTGGGAAAGGGCGTGGGTTTCCAGCATCTGACGCAGCTCGAACAGCTGTTCGGCATAACGCTGGTCAAACTGTTTCATGCGCCATTGCCCGCGCTTGACGCTGTCGATCAGATTGTAACGGCTAAAATGCAGCAGAAATTCCCGCACGACCACCGGGCTCACATTGACCGCGCGCGCCAGTTGCAGCTCGCTGAAGCTGTCCCCGGCGCGCAGCTGTTTCTGATTAATCATCTGGTAGAACGCTTTTTCGAACCTTTTGCCCTGTTCGTCCAGGGAAGGGCTTTGGCAGTCGAAGCCGTCTTCTGGCTGGGGCTGGCGTAAAATCACATAGTCGTCACCGACCTTTTCCAGCACGCCGCGTTGGAACAAATGCGTCAACGTATGGCGCACCGTGGTACGGCTGATATTGTACATTTCGGCCAACGCAGCTTGGGACGGCAGCGGCGAGCGCAGGTGGTTATTGTTGATGCCGTCAATCATCTGGTTAACCACGTTGTGGCGCAGGTTCTGGGTTCTGCTCATGCGAGCCTCGGATGTTTTTTATCTATTTAAAACCAATTTAAAGCGGTTTATTTAGTACTGCTTCACAGAATTCGCTTCCGACTTCATGCTTGCCGACGCTTTTATTTAATAACTGATCCCATAAATAAAGGGGAGGTTATGAAAACAATGAAAGTATTAGTTCTCGAACAACCAACGAAATTAATTTATCAGCAGCGCCCGGCACCTATTCCAGCGCAGGCCGAAGCGGTGATCAAAATGATTACCGTGGGCATTTGCGGCACGGATATTCACGCCTGGTCCGGTCAGCAACCTTTCTTTAGTTATCCGCGGGTTTTGGGCCATGAGATATGCGGCGAGATTGTCAGCCTGGGCAGTCAGACGGCCGGCTGGCAGGTAGGGCAGCGCGTGACGGTGATGCCCTATCTTGCCTGCCATCATTGCGGTGCCTGCCAGAGTGGCAAAACCAACTGCTGCGAGAATATTTCGGTGATTGGCGTACATCAGGACGGCGGCTTTTGCGAGTATCTCAGCGTGCCGGTCAGCAACCTGCTGGCGGTGGACGACGTAGCGCCAGAGGCCGCAGCCCTGATTGAGCCGTTTGCCATCAGCGCTCATGCGGTTCGCCGTGCGGCCATAGCGCCGGACGATCCGTTATTGGTGGTGGGGGCCGGGCCCATCGGCCTGGGGGTGGCGGCGATCGCCAGGGCTGACGGGGCGCAGGTGGTGGTGGTTGATACCAGCGCCGAACGGCGGCGGCATGTCGAGCAGGTGCTGCAATTGCCGACGCTCGACCCGCAGGATGACCAGTTTGAAGCCCGGCTGCGCGGCCACTTTGGCGGTAGGCTGGCGGCTAAAGTGATCGACGCCACCGGGAGCAGGCAAGCGATGAACAATGCCGTCAACCTGATCCGTCACGGCGGCAGCATCGTTTTTGTTGGGCTGTTCAAGGGGGATTTGCAATTCTCGGACCCCGAGTTCCATAAAAAAGAAACCACCCTGATGGGCAGTCGCAATGCAACCGAAGAGGATTTCGCCAAGGTCGGCCGTTTGATGGCGGCAGGGGCGATCACCGCCCAAATGATGCTGTCCCACCATTTCGAATTCGACAGCCTGGCGCAGCATTATGAAGAACAGGTGATCAATAACAAGCGGCTAATTAAAGGCCTTATTCGTTTTTAACCTCTGCGGGGAATGGCGGCATTCGTCATTTCCCGGCCATAAAACCATCATCCCGTTGTCACAAAGTTATTCGTTAATAGGTGCCCATAATGATTAGCCACTGAAACCAGAGAAATCATATGGGTCAGGCACAGTTAAAACTAGCAACCACCGACTTTCCAGGGCAACAACCGCTATCATCCCGCAAGGTATTATCGGTAAAAGGCCTGGGCAAAGCTTATAAATCACAGCAACGGGTATTGGACGATATCAACTTCGACCTGCACGTTGGCGAGTTCGTGGCGGTGATCGGCCGTTCCGGCGCCGGTAAATCTACGCTGCTGCACACCCTGAACGGCACCATTCCTTCGAGCTGCGGTGAGATGCTGCACTTTGAAGATGACGGTGTGGCACAGGACATCGCACAGCTGAGCGCCCGCCAAATGCGCCAGTGGCGTGCCCGTTGCGGCATGATCTTCCAGGACTTCTGCCTGGTACCGCGATTGGACGTGATGACCAACGTGCTGTTGGGCCGTCTGAGCCACACTTCCACCCTGAAATCCTTCTTCAAACTGTTTGATGACGCCGACCGTGCCCGCGCCATCGAACTGTTGCAATGGCTCAATATGTTGCCGCATGCGCTGCAGCGCGCCGAGAACCTGTCCGGTGGCCAGATGCAGCGCGTGGCGATCTGCCGTGCACTGATGCAAAACCCCAAAATTCTGCTGGCCGATGAGCCGGTGGCATCACTCGATCCGAAAAATACCCGTCGCATTATGGATGCGCTGCAAAAAGTCAGTGAAAACGACATTGCGGTGATGGTGAATCTGCACTCGGTCGAACTGGTGAAAGAATATTGCACCCGGGTGATCGGTATTGCCCAGGGCAAAATTGTGTTTGACGGTCATCCGTCGCAACTGAACGAACGGATACTGCACCAGCTGTATGGCGAGGAAGCCAATCAAATCCATTGAAATTTTTGACAACGTGGGGAAAAAGCGTGGTTTTTCCCCACGTTGTGGTTATCAGCCGAAAATCAATAAATTGATTTTCCTGGTTTTTGTGGTTGGTGACCCCTGATATTCCAAGCATCTGTTGAGGTTTGTTATCAGTCTGATTGAAACCCTTATTTTCACTTTTACCTTACACACACAAGGCATCGTAATGAAAAAAGTATTGAGTCTGACCACCCTGATGGCCGGCGCGATGATGGTATTTAACGCTACCGCAGCGGACGCACCTAAAGTACTGAATCTGGGCATTCTCGGTGGGCAGAACGCCACCCAGCAAATTGGTGATAACCAGTGCGTTAAACAGTTCCTGGACAAGGAACTGAGCGTCGACACCAAGCTGCGTAACTCTTCCGACTATTCCGGCGTCATTCAGGGCCTGCTGGGCGGCAAAATCGACCTGGTGTTGAGCATGTCGCCGTCGTCGTTTGCCTCGGTGTACATCAAGGATCCTAAAGCGGTGGATATCGTCGGCATCGCGGTTGATGACGTCGACCAATCCCGTGGTTACCACTCGGTAGTGATCGTTAAAGCCGGTAGCCCGTATAAAAAGCTGGAAGATCTGAAAGGTAAGGCCGTGGGCTTCGCCGATCCGGATTCTACCTCCGGCTTCCTGATCCCGAACCAGGAATTCAAGAAACTGTTTGGTGGCACGGTAGACAACAAATACAACAATACTTTCTCCAGCGTGACCTTCTCCGGTGGCCATGAGCAAGACGTTCTCGGCGTGCTGAACGGTCAGTTCGAAGGCGCAGTGACCTGGGCTTCGATGATCGGCGACTATAACACCGGCTACACCAGCGGCGCGTTCACCCGCATGATCCGTATGGATCACCCGGACCTGATGAAACAGATCCGCATTATCTGGCAGTCGCCGCTGATCCCGAACGGCCCAATCCTGGTGAGCAACGCGCTGCCGGCAGAGTTCAAAGCCAAAGTCGTCACCGCGATCAAGAAGCTGGATAAGGACGATCACCAGTGCTTTATCAAAGCGATGGGCGGTAAACAACACATCGGCGAGACCACGCTGGCGGAATACCAGAACATCATCGATATGAAGCGTGAGCTGACCAAAGGCGACCGTTAATTCTCGCCTTTACGTCGTGATTGATCCAAAGGGGTTCAGCGTGCTGAGCCCCTTGTTCCATAAGATGGAAACCTATTTTGAATAAAGATTTTGCGCACTATTACCAGCAAATCCGCAGCAAGCAAAAACGCGAGACGTTGATCTGGTCGCTCGGCCTGGTGGTGCTCTATCTGGGCGCCGGCAATATCGCCGAGTTCAATTTGCACACCGTGTGGCTGTCGCTCCCTCACTTCTTTGATTATCTGGCAGAAACCATCCCGACCCTGCACTGGAAGTTGTTGTTCGCCGATAGCCACACCGAAGGGTCGTTTGCCTACTGGGGCTACCGGCTGAACATTCAACTGCCGCTGATTTGGGAAACGCTGCAACTGGCACTGGCGGCAACTATTCTGTCGGTGCTGGTGGCGGGCGTTCTGGCGTTTCTGGCGGCCAACAATACCCATAGCCCGGCAACATTACGCATGGCGATCCGCACGCTGGTGGCCTTTTTACGCACCATGCCGGAACTGGCGTGGGCGGTGATGTTTGTGATGGCGTTCGGTATCGGCGCTATTCCGGGCTTTCTGGCATTGGCGCTGCACACCATCGGCAGCCTGACCAAACTGTTTTACGAGTCGATTGAAACTGCCTCCAACAAACCGGTGCGCGGGCTGGCCGCTTGCGGTGCAACGCCATTACAGCGCATGCGTTTCGGTATGTGGCCACAGGTGAAACCGGTGTTTCTGTCGTACAGCTTTATGCGACTGGAAGTTAACTTCCGGCAGTCGACCATTCTTGGGTTGGTGGGGGCGGGCGGTATAGGCCAGGAACTGATGACCAATATCAAGCTCGATCGCTACGATCAGGTCAGCATGACGCTGTTGCTGATCATCCTGGTGGTTTCGCTGCTCGATTACACCTCAGGTGAGCTACGCAAACGGGTCGTGGAGGGGAAAAAATGATGTCAGCACCAACCATTTCGGCAGAAAAGCTCGAAAGTCTGAAACAGCAGCATCCGGAAATTTTCTCGCAGCAACGCCGCTATCTGCGTACTGTCGGCATCATCGCGGCTGCTATCATTTTGTATTATCTATTTTTCTTCCAGTTTTTTGGTATCTCCTGGCCGCAGTTCATTAACGGTTGTCAGCAACTTGGCCGTTATTTTATGCGCATGTTCGTCTGGCATGATTTCGTCAACTGGCCGTTTATGTACTACTTCCAGCAGATATTTATCACCATCGGCATAGTGTTTGCCGGCACTATTACCGCCTCATTTATTGCCTTGCCGCTGTCGTTCTTTGCCGCCCGCAACGTGATGTCGACGCCGTTGCTGCGACCGATTTCGGTGTTGGTGCGCCGCCTGCTGGATATCCTGCGCGGTATCGACATGGCCATTTGGGGGCTGATTTTCGTCCGTGCCGTCGGTATGGGGCCACTGGCCGGGGTATTGGCTATTGTGATGCAGGACGTCGGGTTGCTCGGCAAACTCTATGCCGAAGGGCACGAAGCGGTAGATAAATCCCCCAGCCGCGGTCTGACGGCGGTCGGTGCCAACGGTCTGCAAAAGCACCGTTACGGTATCTTTACCCAGTCGTTCCCCACTTTTCTGGCGCTCAGCCTGTACCAGATTGAGTCCAACACCCGATCTGCGGCGGTGCTGGGCTTTGTCGGTGCCGGCGGTATCGGCCTGGTGTATGCGGAGAACATGCGGCTGTGGAACTGGGATGTGGTGATGTTTATCACCCTGATCCTGGTGGTGGTGGTGATGATAATGGATAAGGTGTCATCCATTCTGCGCAATAAATACATCATTGGCGAAGACATCCCGCTGTATCAGCAAAAAAGCCAAATCGATTGAGAAACCCCGCTCTGATCCCTATACTGCCGCACATATTCAAGGCATGCAGCAGTACCCGTCGTCTTTCAAGCCGCAGCGTTGTTATCTGCACTCGCTCACCCCAGTAACTTACTCGAGTAAGCGCCTGGGGATGAGCGAGCTGGACGCCTAGCTGCGACTTGAAAGCCATAGGGTATTGAAATATGTATATCTCCCGGTCTACAAGCTAAAGGCAATACTATGATCAACAATGACGTGCTGCGCAGCGTGCGCTACATGCTGGGTATCAACGACGCGAAAATGGTTGAGATTATCAAGCTGGATAATTTCGACGTTGCGGTCTCGGCAATGAGCACTTACGTCATCAAGGAAGGTGAGCCGGGGTTCGAAAACTGCCCGGACGAAGTGATGGCGCACTTCCTGAACGGTCTGGTGTTCTTCAAACGCGGCAAGGATGACAAGTTCCCGGCACCGGAAGTGGAACTGCCAATCACCAACAACCTGGTGTTGAAAAAGCTGCGTGTAGCCTTCGAGTTGAAAGATACCGATATGCACGAGATCTTCACCGCGGTTGATTTCCGTATATCCAAGCCGGAACTGAGCGCGTTGTTCCGCAAAGAAGGCACCAAAAACTTCCGTCCTTGTGGCGATCAGATGTTGCGTTATTTCCTTAAAGGTTTGGCGCAGCGCATTCGCGGCGTAAAATAAAAGCACCGTGATGTTGATTAAGGCGTAATCGAAAGATTACGCCTTTTTTATTTTGACAGGGTTATCGAGGTCACTTTCGTTATTTGTTGTGTGGTGAATCAGCCTTCTTCTATGGTTAGTGATTAAGATTATTCTTGGGTAATTTCTTGAGGTCTGTTAGATGACAATAATAACCTTGAGGAATACAACATGCCTACAATCACTAAATCCAAATCTCTTTATACTTTGCCAAGGCCTGTATGGCTCGATGCTGCCGGCATGAGCAAAGGTATTGGTCACGACCGTCAGCACCTGGGGATTATTCTTGCCGCCGGGCAGGTGATCCGAGTACGTCAAACCAATGCGTCATTTAGCGCCAAGCTGAAGTTGCGTTTGCTCAATGATGACAACAAAACCGAGGCCGATTTCAGTATCGGCAGTGCCTGGGTCGAGGCCAGTGTCAATGCGGTGTCGGTGCCGTTTGTTGATACCCCTTATGTCGAGGGGGCGCCCATCCTGGAGTTTGAGTTCCCGGATACCAGTAAATCCTTGCCGGTATACCGTAAAGGCGAAAATGAAACGACATTCTTTGCGCGTTGGGATGCACAGGACGCTGAGTTTGCGTTTGTCGAGTCGGAATACACCCATCTGCTGGTGCCAAAAATAAGCAAAAAAGAGTTGAAGTCGCTCGGCGAAGCAAAAAATATTGATGGTCTGATTGCTTATTATCATCGAATTTTTACGTTTTATAATGCGCTGTCAGGTGTTTCATTTGAGGCTGAAAGCGATTCTGATCGTAATATCAAAAACCGTTATTTTATCAAGGCCGATAAAAATGGTGCCGGAGCGGCTTATTACGGAGGGAATTGGACGGCGGAAAGTACCAGTTCCATCAGCAGTTTCTGGCTGACCGCGCAGGATAATAACTGGGGCAGTTTGCATGAAATTGCTCATGGTTATCAGGGTAACTTTATGGGCGATGCCTATTTTTCCGTTGGTGAAGTGTGGAACAATATTTACGCTGCCTGTTATCAGGATATCATGCTGGGGGAGCGTAAATACAAAGAAGGCTGGTTGTATGATTATGGCAACATGGCCAAGGTTGAGAAAAAAATCGTCGACCTGATCGCTCAAGCCACTCCGCTCAATCAATGGGACCTGCGTTCCAAGCTGTATTTTATGGTGTTGATGGTGGAGAAAGCGGGCAAACATGCCTTCACCCACTTTAATCAGCAGTATCGCCAAAATAGTAATACCCCGGGCTTTGTGGCTTCCGATCACGCGTTGCTGGATATGTTGTCCGAAAGCTTTGCCACTGCCGGGGAGCAGGTTGACGTCACCCCGTTTATCCAGTTGGCAGGAGGCTATATGGGGCAGGCGCAGCGCAATCATAATGCGTTCAGCCATGCGAAAGCCGTTTACCCACTTTATCAGTTGGTCAGTGCACAGGATTTGGATCGAGTAAAAGCGCAGTTGAGGCTGGATTCCTCGCTCCGCCTGGTCGACTCAACGCAGTTGAAGGCCAGCGGCTTGAAAGGCAACGTGACGCTGAATTTTGATATTGATGATTTTGCCCAGATTGAGGGGGAATACCTGACCCTGATGGAAGGGGCGCGTTACGCCTATAAAACACGGATCAACAATACCACCATGGTATTGAACGACCTGCCAATTGGCGTTTATACCCTGCGCATACCGACGGGTAAAAACGTTAAATACCAGCCAACCACGGACTATCTGGTGTTGAAGCAGGGGGATAACCAGCTGCAGGTTGGCTTTGTCAAAAAGGCCTCTTCACCGATTGTCTCGCAAAAAATTAACCTGTTGGGTCTGGGCGATGCCATTTTCGCCACCGTTGCGGTTGATCACGCCAAAGGCGTGGTGGCTATTGACGTTACCCGCACCACGCCGCATTCCTATTTCCCCGATATGACCTATGCCAAAATTATCGTGCGTAACCAACAAAATGCGGTGATTCTCAGCAAGGATATTCATGGCACTCAGGCAACCCTGAGCCATGACGAATTGCCTCTTGTCGCCGGCGAAAAAATTGAGATCTACCATGAAGAACCGGGGCGTGTGCAATTGAGCCCTGACTACCCAAACATCATTGATAACAAAAACAAAACCAACGTTTTGTTGATCACTCGAAGCGGACTGAAAAATGAGGCGCTGCCAGGCAATCCGGAACAGGCGCTATTAGCGCGGGTGGAAAGCGCTGCCCAGGATTTACGCAGCTATCGTCAGGCCTATTACGCGCCGTTTTCAGCCTTCAAAGATGATATCTATCTGGCGATCAATACCTTTGGCAGCCCCCAGCGAGAGCAGTTGTTAGAAACCTATCAGGATTGTATTTCGGTTCATAATACCCACCCGGGTGACAACGTGGGCAATGCCTTTACCGTCGCCTGTCTGGGGGTTTATGACCGTCAGTTCCTGACCGCAACCCTCGATCTGGTGAGCAAAACCCTGACGGTGAAGGTTGAAGCCGGGGTGGCGCACAGCGGTTTTCCTGGCCTTTACGCGGCTATCAGCTACGACGACGCGGATGGCAACAACCTTTACCATCTGGAGGTGACAGGCAACCAGACGCAACAGAGTAATCTGGTGGTGCTGCCAATCTCAGGCTACGGTGGCGAGGTACTCAGTCTGCATCATGAAGAACCGAAAAACCGGTTAATCATCACCAATGAAATGCTGCACATCCGGTTAGCTGAAGTGGGTAAACAGCAGGACTATTGCCTGAAACCGAACGGGTTGGAGCGAATTATCGATTAATTGGCAGCAAGGTTTTTGACTCTCTACGACGCCGGGCTAATCACCCGGCGTCGTTTTCAGTCAAGAAACCTCGCGAGCCAGTATATTGGTGGGCGGGTGCAGACTGATATTGATCTGTTTTTCCGCTGCCGTTTGGCGATATTCATTGAGCATCGCGCGGATATCGTCGTCCAGGTAATGAATCCCTTCGCAATCGATAATCACCGTGCTGTTGTGCTCAATCTGCCCCAACAAATGCTTCAACCGCATCTTATTGAGGAAGGTCAGGTTTTGCTGGCACTGCAGCAGGTAATGGTCGTCGTAGCGGGTCAGCCGCAGGGCGTGACGGTTGCTTTGATACAGGCTCCACAGCAGTTGCGCCACCAGGCCGATAGCAATACCCGCCAGCATGCCAAACACCAGAATACCGCCGAGGGTGGCGGCAAAAGGGACGAACTGTTGCAGGCCCTGACGCCACAAATTGATAAAAATACGTGGGTGCGCCAGCTTAAAGCCGGTGTAGATCAGGATGGCCGCCAGACTGGCCAATGGAATGCTGTTGAGCAGTTCGGCAAACAGCAAGGCGCTGAGCAACAACAGCACGCCATGCAGCAGAATAGAGACCCGGCTGCGTGCGCCGGCCTGCACGTTGGCAGAGCTACGCACAATGACGGCGGTAATCGGCAAGCCGCCCAGCAGCCCACTAATGCAGTTGCCCACCCCCTGCGCGCGCAGTTCTTTATCGGGTGACGGTTCCGGCATCATCGGCGCCATCTTTTTCAACGCTTCCTGGCTCAGCAGGGTTTCCAGACTGGCCACTATTGCCAGAGTAATGGCGACCAGATAGACCGCCGGGTTACGCCATGCCTGCCAGTTGGGCAGCGAAAATTGCCCTTGCAGTGCTTCAAGGCTATCGACAGCCGGTAATTCAATTCGGGGTAGCGTGCCGATGGCGGGCCAAATCTTCTCGCCCAGCCAGACAAACAGACAACCCCACAGCACGGCGACCAGCGGGCCGGGCAATGCCGTCAGCCGCAGGCGTTGTTTGAGCGATGATTTCCCCCAAAATACAATCAGTAGCAGAGCACCCAGCGTAAGCATGACCGCCGCCGGGGCAATATCCCCACGGAGTTGCTCAGTGGAAGGTTTTTCACTCAGACCCTGCCCGGACGGATAACCCATTGCCAGCGGCAGCTGTTGCAGGATCAGTAAAATGCCGATGGCGGCCAACATGCCGTGGATCACCGCTCCGGGGATCAATGCTGCCAGTTTACCGCCGCGCAGCAGGCCGAAGGCCAGTTGCAGTATGCCGGCCAATAGCAGGGCGAATAAGAAGGTGGAAAAGTCGCCCAGCGTCAACATGGCGCCGGTAACAATGGTCACCAGTCCGGCGGCCGGGCCACTGACCGAAAAGGGCGAAGGGCTGAGCAGGGTGACGACAATGCCGCCAATCACACCGGTGAGCAGGCCAACGAACGGTGGGACACCGCTGGCTTGCGCAATGCCCAGACTTAACGGCAGGGCGACCAGAAAGACCACCAGCCCGGCGGGCAGGTCAAAACGCAGATCGGCACGATTCATGTGACCCTCCCGGCAGCGTTGCGCTGCTCCAGCACATTCAAAAATCCGTTATGCATATCGTAAATGCAGCCGACCAGCGTCAACCCGGCATTATGTCGCCAGGCGCGTTGTATTAACTGGGTGTTACTGAGGGTATTGAGTTGGAGTTGTACGTTGGTGTGGGCCGCTTTATTCAGGTCGTCGTCATGGGTTTCGGTCTCAGTTGGCAAATGCGGCTCCAGTTTGGCACGTAGCGAACTGAGTCGGCGTGTGAGTGAGTCCTTACTGGGGGTGTTAGGGTTATTCAGAGCCGCTTTGATCCCACCGCAACCGTAATGCCCACAAATCACGATGGCCCCAACCTCCAGATGCTCGACCGCGTATTGTACCACGCTCATCAAATTATCATCCTGCTCTTCGACCACGTTGGCGATATTGCGGTGTACAAACAGCTCGCCGGGTTGCGCACGAACTATGGTTTCGGCCGGGACCCGGCTGTCGGAGCAGCCAATCCACAGAATGTGCGGTTTCTGCGCCTGTGCCAACTGTGGGAAGAAATCGGGATCGCGGGCTTGTTGCTGAGTTGCCCAACTGCGGTTTTTAACCAGCAGATGATTAATCAATGTCATGGAAGCTCCTTGGGTCAGGGTATTAAGTCGCGATAAAAGTCGGCGCTGAAATTCAGGCCGTCGCCACTAGCAATAATTCCTGTCCAAGGTTAGTTCAATCACACCACCAATGATAAGCAGGCTTTGTGTAAAGTTTTCTATATTGAGGAGGGTTTAGTTGGTTTTCAGGCTTTTAATTCTATTAAGTTATAAATATATATCCGTCATTTTATGGATTTTAATTCTGGTTTTTTAATTTTTACCAGTATTTAAATGTTGTTTATGGTTAGTAGGCTAATTTATTATTCTTTTGTATTTTTATGTTGATAATCAAGCGATCACATCGTTTAGTAACTAAATAATTTATTATATACACAGGCTAATGATTTCTGATTAATCGTAAATGGGTATTCCATTGCACGCATAGAATCCAGGGTTAAATAATGAAATCTATTTTGGCATATCGCCATAATGTAATTTATTGCACCTTTTTTGTTCGCCAGTTGCCCACGGCTGGTGCAGATTTTTGCCGCTTTACTATAAGTTTTCCTTATATTTTATTGAAATCAGCCGATTAAAAATTGGCACGCTGGTTGCTGTAGGGATCCCATCTTGTGTACCAGATGGAATTTTGCCGATGACTCAGTCCGTTAGCCTACGCGGCTTCACCCTTAGCGAATGGCAGCACCATTATCATACCCGCCCGGCCGGCGAGCGCATGGCCTGCGTGCGTGCCACGCTGGTTGCCTTGTTGGCCAATTTACCCGCCGATGACAATGCCTGGCTGTATCTGGCCAGCGCTGCACAACTGGAGGCGCAGTACCAACAACTGGCCCAACGGCTTGAAGCCGTCGCCGGGGACATCAGCCGCCTGCCGCTGTTTGGCGTGCCTTTTGCGGTCAAAGACAATATTGATGTCGGCGGTTGGCCGACGACCGCCGCTTGCCCGGAGTTTGCCTATCAGGCGGCGACGGACGCCACCGTGGTTGCCAATCTGCGCGCCGCCGGTGCGCTGGTGATCGGTAAAACCAATCTCGATCAGTTCGCTACCGGCCTGGTAGGCACCCGCTCGCCGCACGGCGCGGTAGTGAACAGTTTCGACAGTCGCTACGTCAGCGGCGGCTCCAGCTCAGGCTCGGCCTCGGTGGTGGCGCGCGGCCTGACGCCGTTTTCATTGGGCACCGATACCGCCGGTTCAGGGCGCGTTCCGGCTGGATTCAACAATATTGTCGGCCTGAAACCGACCAAGGGGTGGCTGTCGAACCGTGGCGTGGTTCCCGCCTGTCGGCTCAATGACACGGTGTCGGTATTCGCCCTGACGGTGGCGGATGCCGCGCTGGTGGCCGAACTGGCGGGTGGCTATGACCCGGCAGATGCCTATTCCCGCATCAATCCCCATACCGCCCCGGCGAGTCTCCCCGCGGCCCCCCGCTTTGCGGTACCTGCGCAGCTCGAGTTTTTCGGCGATACACAGGCCGAGCTGGCCTTTCAACGGGCGCTGGAGCAGTTGCAAAGCTGCGGCGTAACGCTGGAAACCCTCGATTTTACCCCGTTCCGCGTACTGGCAGAGCAGCTCTATTACGGCCCCTGGGTGGCGGAACGCACCGTGGCGGTTGAAAAAATGCTGAGTACCAACCCGCAGGCGATTAATCCGGTGGTGCGCGGCATCGTCAATAACGGCCTGAAGTACAGCGCCTGCGACGCCTACAAAGCGGAATATCTGCGTGCCGAGTTGGCGCGGCAGATTGAACAACGACTGGCTCCCTTCGACGCACTGGTGGTGCCGACCTCGCCGACCATTCGCACCCTGGCGGAAATGGAGCAGGAGCCGGTGTTGTTCAACTCACAGTTTGGCACCTACACCAATTTCACCAACCTGGCCGATCTGAGCGCGCTGGCACTGCCTGCGCCGATGCGTGACGACGGCCTGCCTGCCGGTATCACGCTGGTTGCCCCGGCCTGGCACGATCGGGCGCTGGCCGCCTTCGGCCTGCGCTGGCAACAGGCGCAGGATCTGCCGCTTGGCGCCACCGGCCGCCCACTGCCGCCGTTGAATGCTCTGACGCCGTCGGCTCAGCACGTGCAGGTGGCGGTGGTCGGCGCTCACCTCAGCGGAATGCCGCTGAATTTCCAGCTTACGCAGCGTGCCGCGATTTTACTGGAGCAAACCACCACAGCGCCGTGCTACCGGCTGTATGCGCTGGCTAATAGCCAGCCGCCAAAGCCGGGGCTGGTCAAAACCGAGCAGGGGGCGGCAATCAGCGTGGAACTGTGGGAAATCCCGCTGGCACGTTTTGGCGAATTGGTGGCGGAGATCCCGGCGCCGCTGGGTATCGGCACGCTGTTACTGGCGGATGGTCGCCGGGTGAAAGGCTTTATCTGCGAACCCTGGGCGCTGCAGGGTGCCACGGATATCACTGAATTTGGCGGCTGGCGTAACTATGTCGCCAGCCTGAAGGGGGCTTGATCATGTTTTCTACCGTACTCATTGCCAACCGTGGCGAAATTGCCTGCCGCGCCATCCGCACCCTGAAACGCCTGGGGGTGACCAGCGTAGCGGTTTATTCCGACGCCGATCGCAATGCACCGCACGTCACCGAAGCCGATTTGGCGGTGGCGCTGGGCGGTGAAAAGGCCGGCGACAGCTACCTGTGTATCGACAAGATCCTGGCGGCGGCGGCAGAAACCGGTGCACAGGCGATCTATCCCGGTTACGGCTTCCTTTCCGAGAGCGCTGAGTTTGCCGATGCCTGCGAAGCAGCAGGCATCGCTTTTATCGGCCCGACGGCGGCACAAATTCGCGAGTTCGGCCTGAAACACCGGGCGCGTGAGCTGGCGGCACTGGCGCAGGTGCCGATGACGCCGGGTACCGGCCTGCTGGACAGCGTTGAACAGGCGGTCAACGCCGCCAGACAGATTGGCTACCCGGTGATGTTGAAAAGCACCGCCGGGGGTGGCGGTATCGGCCTGACGCGCTGCGATGACGAAGCCGCACTGCGCGATGCCTACGACAGCGTGAAACGGCTGGGTGAGCAGTTTTTCCGCGACTCTGGGGCCTTTATCGAGCGCTTTGTCGATCAGGCGCGTCATGTCGAAGTGCAGATCTTTGGCGACGGTCAGGGCTGGGTGGTGGCGCTCGGCGAGCGTGACTGCTCATTGCAACGTCGCAACCAAAAAGTGGTGGAAGAGACCCCGGCACCCAACCTGCCTGCGGCTACCCGTCAGGCGCTGCATCAGGCGGCGGTAGCACTGGGGGCGTCGGTTAATTATCGCAGCGCCGGTACCGTGGAATTTATCTACGACGACGCGCGCGACGAGTTTTATTTCCTCGAGGTCAATACTCGCCTGCAGGTGGAGCATCCTGTGACCGAGATGGTTACCGGGCTGGACTTGATCGAATGCATGTTGCAGGTGGCGGCGGGGGACGCGCTGGACTGGGCGGCGCTGCAACGCCCGCCGCAGGGAGCGTCGATTGAGGTGCGTATTTATGCCGAAGATCCGCTGAAGAACTTCCAGCCCAGCCCGGGCGTATTGACCGAGGTGCATTTCCCGGATGGGGTGCGGGTGGACGGTTGGGTCGCCACCGGCAGTGAAGTGTCGGCATTTTACGACCCGATGATCGCCAAGCTGATAGTCCACGGTGAGGATCGCCAACAGGCGCTGGAGAAAATGCGCCAGGCGCTGGATGCGACTCGGCTGCACGGCATCGCGACGAATCTCGATTACCTGCGGCAGGTGATTGCCACCACGGAGTTCCAGACCGGCAGCGTCTGGACCCGCATGCTGGACAGCTTCCACTTCCAACCCAGCAGTATCGAAGTGCTGCAACCGGGCACTTACAGCAGCGTGCAGGATTACCCGGGCCGTGTCGGTTATTGGGATATCGGCGTGCCGCCGTCCGGGCCGATGGACGACTTCGCTTTCCGGCTGGCCAACCGCATTGTCGGCAACCACCCCAGCGCCGCCGGGCTGGAGTTTACCCTGCAGGGGCCGACCCTGCGTTTTCATTGCGACGCCATTATTGCGTTAACCGGTGCGGACTGCCCGGCGGATTTGGATGGCGAAGCGCTGGCATATTGGCAACCGATAGCGGTTCGGGCTGGGCAGACACTGACGATGGGCCGCGCCCGGCACGGGTGCCGTAGCTATCTGGCGGTGCGAAACGGTTTTGATGTGCCGGTGTATCTGGGTAGCCGTTCGACCTTTGCCCTGGGGCAGTTTGGCGGTCACGCCGGGCGTACTCTGCGGGTGGCGGATATGCTGGCGGTGTCGCAACCGGCGTTGGCCGCTACCACCACGCCGGCACCGGTTGCCGCGCCGCAGGCAATGGATGAAAGCCTGATCCCAGAGTACGGCAACCTGTGGAACATCGGCGTGCTGTATGGGCCGCACGGCGCACCGGACTTCTTTACCCCGGAGTCGATCGACAGTTTCTTCGCCGCCGAATGGCAGGTGCATTACAACTCCAACCGGTTGGGTGTACGCCTGTCCGGGCCAAAGCCGGAGTGGGCACGGCAGGACGGCGGAGAGGCCGGGCTGCATCCGTCCAACGTACACGACTGTGAATACGCCATCGGTGCGATTAACTTCACCGGCGATTTCCCGGTGATCCTCACCCGCGACGGGCCGAGCCTGGGTGGCTTTGTCTGCCCGGTGACTATCGCCAGGGCCGAGCTGTGGAAGGTCGGTCAGGTGAAACCGGGCGATCGCATTCGCTTCCATCCGATCGGCTTCAAACAGGCGCAATCGCTGGAACAGGCGCAGCTTGGCAGCATCGAAGCGCTGGCGGCGGTGAAGGCCATCACCTTGCCGGCACCGGATCTGATGCCGGGTGCCACGGTGTCTGCCGCTATCCTGGCGGCACTGCCGGCGACCGACAGCCGCCCGGCGGTAGTCTATCGCCAGGCCGGTGACGGCTACATCTTGCTGGAGTATGGCGACAACGTGCTCGATCTGGCGCTGCGGTTACGCATTCATCTGCTGATGCAGTCGCTCAGGCAGGACGCGATCCCCGGCGTCGAAGAATTGGCACCCGGCGTGCGATCGCTGCAGATCCGCTACGACAGCCGCGTTCTGAGCCAGGCCGATTTATTGGCGCGCCTGCTGGCGCGTGAACAGGCGCTGGGCGATGTCAGCCAACTGAAGGTGCCGACGCGCACGGTTTACCTGCCGATGGCGTTTGAAGACTCCGCCACCCTGGGGGCGGTGGAACGCTATCAACAGACGGTGCGTTCGTCCGCACCCTGGTTGCCGAACAACGTCGATTTTATTCAACGTATCAACGGGCTCAGCACGCGTGAGCAGGTGCGCGACATCATCTTTGATGCCAGCTACCTGATCCTCGGGCTGGGCGATGTTTACCTCGGCGCACCCTGCGCGGTGCCGATTGACCCGCGTCACCGGCTACTCAGTTCCAAATATAACCCGGCCCGCACCCATACCGCAGAAGGCACGGTCGGCATCGGTGGCATGTACATGTGCATCTATGGCATGGACTCACCGGGGGGCTACCAGTTGGTCGGGCGCACATTACCTATCTGGAACAAATTCCTCAAGAACCCGCAGTTCAGCGCCGGTGAGCCCTGGCTGCTGCACTTCTTTGATCAGGTGCGTTTCTATCCGGTCAGCGAACAGGAGCTGGATGAGCAGCGCGAGGCGTTCCGCGAAGGGCGCGCGCAGGTCCGCATTGAGGACAGCGAGTTTGATTTTGCCCAATACAGTCGTTTCCTGGCGGACAACGCCGAAGACATCAGCGCCTTCCAGCAGCGCCAGCAGCAGGCGTTCAGCCATGAGGTGACGCGCTGGCAGGAAGAAGAGGGCGATGCAGAGGCCCAGTTGCTGCCGCCACAGGATGATGAAGAAGAGGTTGATGGCTATCTGGTCAGCGCCGACCTGAACGGCAGCGTGTGGAAAATTCTGGTGGAGCCGGGGCAGCAGGTCGAAGCCGGCCAGCCGTTGATCGTGGTCGAGGCAATGAAAATGGAGCTGGCGGTCACCGCGCCGCGCGCCGGGATCATCAAGCGCATCAGTTGTCAGCAGGGGCGGCCTGTCGGGCCGGGTGACGCCCTGCTGTGGCTGGAGCACGCCAGTTAACCCTGTTTAATTGTCTGGGCGCGGCAGGCTGCGCCCGCAGAGAGGAATGCGATGCAAATCACCAATAACCGCAGCAAGGCGCGGCCGGAGGGGCTGGCGGAGCGTATCTATCTGCAGCTTAAGGACGACATTTTTGATTTTCAACTGCTGCCGGGCGATCGCTTTAGCGAAAACGAAGTGGCGCTGCGCATGGACGTCAGCCGTACGCCGGTGCGTCAGGCACTGTTTTGGCTGGAGCGCGAGGGCTACGTCGAAGTGCATTTTCGCAGTGGTTGGCAGGTACGGCCGTTCGATTTTGCCTACTTCGAGGAGCTGTATGACCTGCGCATCGTACTGGAGTGTGAGGCGGTTAAACGGCTGTGCGCGCGGCCAATGGATGAAGTGCCGTTGCAACTGGAGGCGCTCGGCAGTTTCTGGATCGACGAGCCACGGCTGGAAGACGGCAAAACCGTCTCGCTGCACGACGAACAGTTCCATATGGCGCTGGTGGCGGCGGCGGGCAACGGTGAAATGGCACGCATTCATCGCGAGCTGACCGAGAAAATTCGCATTATTCGTCGGCTGGACTTTACCCAGGGCAGCCGGGTAGAGGCGACCTATAACGAACACGCCGCCATTTTGCGGGCGATCCTGCAACAGCAAACCGGGGAGGCGCAAACGCTACTCAGTAACCATATCGCCGTCAGTAAGGCTGAGGTCAGAAAAATAACCCTGCATATGTTGCATCAAGCGCGGCTTCAGCCACCAGACAGTCTCACGTGAGTTTTTCTGAACCTGTTTTCCAACACACATCAGGAGTTTGAAATATGCAACGTCGTCACTTTATAAAAGCTTTCGCGCTGTCCGCCACCATGATCGGCATGGGCATGGCCTGGGGCGTGCAGGCCGCCGATACCATCAAGGTCGGCATCCTGAGTTCACTGTCCGGCACCATGGCTATTTCTGAAACGCCGCTTAAAGACGTGGCGCTGATGACCATTGATGACATCAACGCCAAGGGTGGCGTATTGGGTAAAAAACTCGAGCCGGTGGTGGTGGACCCGGCCTCCAACTGGCCGCTGTTCGCCGAAAAGGCGCGTCAGTTGCTGAGCCAGGACAAGGTGGCGGCGGTGTTTGGCTGCTGGACTTCGGTATCGCGTAAATCCGTGTTGCCGGTGTTTGAAGAACTGAACGGCTTGCTGTTCTACCCGGTGCAGTACGAAGGGGAAGAGATGTCGCCCAATGTGTTCTATACCGGTGCGGCGCCTAATCAGCAGGCGATCCCGGCGGTGGAATACCTGCTGAGCGAAGACGGCGGATCGGCGAAACGCTTCTTCCTGCTGGGCACCGACTACGTTTACCCGCGTACCACCAACAAGATCTTGCGTGCTTTCCTGCACTCGAAAGGCATTCAGGATAAAGACATCGAAGAGGTCTATACGCCGTTTGGCTACAGCGACTACCAGACCATTGTCGCCAACATCAAGAAATTCTCCGCCGGTGGCAAAACGGCGGTGATCTCCACCATCAACGGTGACTCCAACGTGCCGTTCTACAAAGAGCTGGCCAATCAGGGCATCAAGGCCACCGATGTGCCGGTGATCGCCTTCTCGGTAGGAGAAGAAGAGCTGCGCGGCATCGACACCAAACCGCTGGTGGGTAACCTGGCGGCCTGGAACTACTTCGAATCGGTGGATAACCCGACCAACAAGCAGTTCGTCAGCGAATGGCGGGCCTATGCCAAGGCGCACAACCTGCCGAACTACGCCACCGCAGTGACCAATGACCCGATGGAAGCCACCTATGTCGGCATCCATATGTGGGCGCAGGCGGTCGAGAAGGCCGGTACCACGGACGTTGACAAGGTGCGCGCGGCGATGGCCGGGCAGACCTTTGCCGCACCGTCGGGCTTTACCCTAACCATGGATGCCACCAACCACCATCTGCACAAACCGGTGATGATTGGCGAAATTGAAGGCAACGGCCAGTTCAACGTGGTGTGGCAAACCGATGCTCCGGTACGCGCCCAGCCGTGGAGCCCGTACATTGCCGGCAACGACAAAAAGTCGGAAAGCCCGGTAAAAGGCGGTAAGTAACACCGCAATCCATGGGCCGGGCATGCCCGGCCCTTACAGAAGAGGCTGCCGATGCAACTCCCATTTTTCTTTCATTTCCGACGCTGGCTTTGGCTGCTGTGCTGCCTGCCCATGTTCGCGCAGGCGGGGCCGGCCGATGACTTTGCTGCGGCCAACCGTACGCAGCAGGCCAAATTATTGCAGGCGTGGGCGACTGCGCCGGATGCTACGCGCTTGCCGTTACTGCAGGCGTTAAAGCAGGAAAGCGTGGTGATCGACGAGGCCAAACATGCCTTTATCCAGCAGGGCGATCGTTACCAGCCGCTGGAAGGCAGTGCTGCCCCGGTCGGTACGCCAAAGAAGCTGTGGCTGAATAACCGGCTGCGGATCCTGATTGCCAACGCGCTGTCGGCCCACCGGCTGGTCAGTGAAGATCCGGCGCTGCGTTTACAGGCGGCGCAGGCCCTGCAGCAGGAGGCGCAAAACGATCAATTACCGCTGTTGACCCAACGCCTGGCGCAGGAAAAAGACAGCCGGGTGCATGAGGCGCTGAGCATCGCGCTGGCCAATCTGCAACTGACCGACGCCGATGCCAAAGTGCGCCTCAATGCGGTGCGGTTGCTCGGCAGTTCGGGGGCAGCGGAAACCCAGACGCGATTGCAGGCATTGACCGATGCCGCCCATGAACCGGACGCTGCCGTGCGCGCCGAAGCGCTGAAAAGCCTGGCCAGCGTCAAACACCGGCTGATGATTGGCGACCTGATTGGCCAGGCGTTTACCGGCCTGTCGCTCGGCTCGATCTTACTGTTGGCGGCGCTCGGACTGGCGATCACCTACGGCCTGCTGGGGGTGATCAACATGGCGCACGGCGAAATGCTGATGCTCGGTGCCTACTCGGCCTATCTGGTGCAGGGATTGTTTCAGCAGTTTGCGCCGCAGTGGCTGGCGTTGTATCCGCTGGTGGCGTTGCCGGTGGCGTTCACCATCACCGCCTGCATTGGCATGGCGCTGGAGCGCACGGTGATCCGCCATCTGTATGGGCGGCCGCTGGAAACCCTGCTGGCGACCTGGGGTATCAGTCTGGTGCTGATCCAATTGGTTCGGGTGTTATTTGGCGCGCAAAACGTGGAGGTCGCCAACCCGGCCTGGCTGTCAGGCGGCATTCAGTTACTGCCCAATCTGGTGCTGCCGTGGAACCGTATCGCGGTGATCCTGTTCGTAGTGCTGGTGTTGGTACTCACCTGGTTGCTGCTAAATAAAACCCGCCTGGGTATGAACGTGCGCGCCGTGACGCAAAACCGCGCTATGGCCGCCTGCTGCGGCGTCCCCACCGGCCGCGTCGATATGCTGGCGTTCGGCCTGGGTTCCGGCATTGCCGGGCTGGGCGGAGTGGCGCTGTCGCAGCTGGGCAACGTCGGGCCGGAGCTGGGTCAGGGTTATATCATCGACTCGTTCCTGGTGGTGGTGCTCGGTGGCGTCGGCCAGTTGGCCGGGACCGTGGTGGCGGCCTTTGGCCTCGGTATTCTCAATAAAATTCTTGAACCGCAGATAGGTGCTGTATTGGGCAAAATCCTGATCCTGGCGCTGATCGTGCTGTTTATTCAAAAACGTCCTCAGGGACTGTTCGCCTTCAAGGGCAGGGTGATCGACTGATGAGCCAACCATTGACTGTAACCGGCCTGCAGAAGGCGCCCCGGCTGGCGCTGGGCATCGGCGGGCTGGCGTTGCTTACGCTGCTGATCATGCCGTTTTTGGCGCTGCTGCCGGCAGAGCATCCGCTGGCGATCTCCACTTACACCCTGACGCTGGTGGGTAAAATCTTGTGTTATGCGGTGGTGGCGGTGGCGCTTGATCTGGTGTGGGGTTACGCCGGGCTGCTGTCGCTGGGGCATGGGCTGTTTTTCGCCCTTGGCGGCTATGCCATGGGCATGTATCTGATGCGCCAGGCGGCGGGCGATGGTCTGCCGGCATTTATGTCGTTTCTTTCGTGGAATGAATTGCCGTGGTTTTGGAGCGGTACCCAGTATTTCGCCTGGGCGCTGTGCCTGATTGTGCTGGTGCCCGGCGTGCTGGCCTTTATCTTCGGTTATTTCGCCTTCCGCTCAAAAATCAAAGGGGTGTATTTCTCCATCATGACCCAGGCGCTGACCTACGCCGGTATGCTGCTGTTTTTCCGTAACGAAACCGGCTTTGGCGGCAACAATGGCTTTACCGGATTTACGACCTTGCTGGGCTTCCCGATCACCGCCACCGGCACGCGGGTGGCGCTGTTCCTGACCACGGTACTGCTGCTGGCCGCCAGTCTGGCAATCGGCTTTGCGCTGGCACGCAGCAAATTCGGCCGGGTGCTGACGGCGGTGCGCGATGCGGAAAACCGCCTGACGTTCTGCGGCTACGATCCGAAGGGCTTCAAACTGTTTGTCTGGACGCTGTCGGCGGTGCTGTGCGGGCTGGCCGGGGCGCTGTATGTGCCGCAGGTAGGCATTATCAACCCCGGCGAAATGTCCCCGACCAACTCGATCGAAGCCGCCATTTGGGTGGCGCTCGGCGGACGCGGCACGCTGGTGGGGCCGCTGCTGGGGGCCGGTATCGTCAACGGTGCCAAAAGCTGGTTTACCATGGCCATTCCGGAATACTGGCAGTTCTTCCTCGGCCTGATGTTTATCATCGTCACGCTGTTCCTGCCGAAAGGGGTTATCGGCCTGCTGCGCAGAGGAAAATCACAATGAATTCGCTGCAAATGACCGAAGAGCTGTTCACCCAGCCGCTGCCGGCCGATAAATACCGCCAGCAAACCGATCCGGTACTGCTGCTCGACAAGATCAACGTCAGCTTTGACGGTTTTCGGGCGTTGAGCGATCTTTCGCTGCAGATCGGCGTGGGTGAACTGCGCTGTGTGATCGGCCCCAACGGCGCGGGGAAAACCACGCTGATGGATGTGATCACCGGTAAGACCCGGCCGGACAGCGGCAGGGTGTTTTACGATCAAACTGTCGATCTGACCGCGCTGGATCCGATGCAGATCGCCCAGGCCGGTATCGGTCGCAAGTTCCAAAAGCCGACGGTGTTTGAGGCGTTGACGGTGTTCGAAAATCTGGAGATCGCCCAGAAAACCCAGAAGTCGGTATGGGCCTGCCTGCGTGCCAAACTGAGCAGCGAACAGCGCGACCGCATTGATGAAATGCTGAAAACCCTGCGGCTGGGCCATGAACGCTATCGTCCCGCCGGGTTGCTGTCTCACGGGCAAAAACAGTTTCTCGAGATAGGCATGTTATTGGTGCAGGAACCGCATCTGCTGCTGCTCGATGAACCGGCGGCCGGCATGACAGATGCGGAAACCGAGTACACCGCCGAACTGTTCCGCTCGCTGGCGGGCAAGCATTCGCTGATGGTGGTGGAGCACGACATGGGGTTTGTCGAAACCATTGCCGACCACGTCACGGTGCTGCATCAGGGCCAGGTGCTGGCGGAAGGCTCATTGGCGCAGGTACAGGCCAACGAGCAGGTGATCGACGTGTATCTTGGGCGTTAGGAGTCGTTATGTTGCAAGTGAGTGAACTGAATCAATATTACGGCGGCAGTCACATTTTGCGCGGCCTGTCGTTTGAAGCTCATATCGGCGAAGTGACCTGCCTGCTGGGGCGCAACGGCGTGGGGAAAACCACGCTGTTGAAGTGCCTGATGGGGCTGATCCCAGCCAAGAGCGGTAGCATCAGTTGGCAGGGCGAAAGCCTCAACGGCAGAAAACCGCACCAGCGGGTACAGGCAGGCGTCGCCTATGTGCCGCAGGGGCGTGAGATCTTTGGCCGCCTGACGGTGGAAGAAAATCTGCTGATGGGGCTGGCACGTTTTTCCGGTAGCCAGGCGCGCAAGGTTCCGGATCAGATCTATGAACTGTTCCCGGTGCTGTTGCAGATGAAAGATCGACGCGGCGGCGATCTCTCCGGTGGCCAACAGCAACAGTTGGCGATTGGGCGTGCGCTGGCCTGCCGACCGCAGTTATTGATCCTGGATGAGCCGACGGAGGGGATCCAGCCTTCGGTGATCAAAGAGATCGGCGCGGTGATCAAACAGTTGGCGGCCCAGGGGGATATGGCCATCCTGCTGGTGGAGCAGTTTTATGATTTTGCCGCCGAGCTGGCGGACCGCTATCTGGTGATGTCGCGCGGCAGCATTGTCCAGCGCGGTGCCGGCAGCGCGATGGAGCAAGACGGCGTTCGTGGGCTGGTGGCGATTTAAGGTTCAAGGCTGGCAGTGAAAGGGCAATGATTCTCAGAACACTTTGTTGGGTGGAACGGTAGTCGCCGTTTAGCTATCCCGAGTTAAACTGCAGCAATACAAGGAACTCCGGGTTATACATCACCATAAATTAGGGATAATCATGACCGAAATCACTATGTCACGTCTGGGCTGCATCGTCCTGTCACTGTTCCCGGCTCTTTGGGGAATATTCAGCTTGCTGAACAATACCGCCGATTTTTCCGGGACTGCCCAACATGCCGTGGCCCCGTTGCTGGCCATGCAGGATACCTATCAGGTTCCTGGATTAATGTGGCGGGCTATCAGCGTTGAATGGGCCGGGCGGGTCGGGCTGGCGATGATCACTTTGCTGGAGTCTGTGGCCGGCATCACCGCTGCTTTTGGCGTGGTGCTGATGCTGAAACATCTGGGCCATTCTTACGCGGCTTTTGCCAGGGGAAAAGCCTGGGCCATGCTGGGCGCGCTCTGTGCGATCGCGGTGTGGGGCCTCGGCTTTATGGTAGTAGCAGGCGACTGGTTTATGGCCTGGCAGGCCAAGGATAATCCGCTGGCGGTGCAGCTGGGCGCGATGCTGTATATGGTGCCCAATACGCTGGCGCTGATATTTTTGATGCTGCAACGCGACGCTCGCTAACCGATAAAGCCGCAGGATTTTAATAAAACTGCGGCGAAATTCGCGAAAGTGTTGCCAAATGCTAACCTGCCGACGGGTGTCACATTTCGTTCATAATTTTGCCATAGCATAATGATCCTTAAATAAATTAATAATAAATCAACAGGTTAATTATTTTCGAGGGAATGCCTATGAGCGATAAACCGAATAAGGATCTGCCGTTACCGGCGGAGGAACAGCAGCCGAGCAACCCGGCACGTCGGCGTTTTCTGGCTGGCGCTACGGCGTTAGGGGTAGGTGCCTCCATTGCGCCGTTGGCCAGGGCCGCGGCTGAGGGTAACAAGAAAGTCTTGCTGAGCGCTGTGCCAGCCAGTGCACAAAACCCGCTGTTGCGGCGTCATGTGAAAAATGTGGTGGTGATCTACGCCGAAAATCGCAGCTTCAATAACCTGTTTGCCAATTTCCCTGGGGTAGAAAAACCGCTTTCGGCGCTCAAACCCGAGGAATACCAGCAGCGCGATCGCGACGGCAGTCTGCTGGACTCGCTGCCGCCGATCTGGAAAGGCCTGGTGCCAAAGGCACAGGAGGTTGGGCACGTTAACTATCAAATTGGTGAAGACGCGGTGTTCACCAATCAATTGCCCAATCAGCCGTTTGTGTTGACCGGGCCACAGGGCGAGAACCTGCCGCATGGCGTGGTCACCCGCGACCTATGGCATGTGTTCTACCAGAATCAAATGCAGATCAACGGCGGCAAAAACGACAAGTTTGTCGCCTGGGCCGACTCCGGTGCTTTGACCATGGGGTATTACGGTGACGGTGCTTACAACCTGCGGTTGTGGACGTTGGCGCAAGAATTTACGCTCTGCGATAACTTTTTCCAGGGGGCGTTTGGCGGTTCCTTCCTGAATCACCAGTATCTGATCTGCGCCCGCCCGCCGTTTTACCCCGAGGTACAAAACTCCATCGCCAAAGACGGCATTGCCCTGCTGGAAAGCGATGACGTGACGGACTCGCGCCTGAAGCCGTTGGGCGACTCGCCGGTTAGCGCCTCGTTCGGTATCCCGCTGTTTGGCAAGAGCCTGCTGACGCCGGATGGCTATGCGGTCAACACTATGGCACCACCGTACTGGCCGTCGTGGACTCAGGATGAGAAAGACCCGACGCTGGCGGACGCCACCATGCCCAACGTTATGCCACCACAGAAGCATCAGCATATTGGCGATTTACTGAGCCAGAAAGGGATCGACTGGGCGTGGTATGCCGGGGGTTGGCAGTACGCGCTAGACAACCGCAAGGATCAGGGCGATTTCCCTGGTGCGCCAGATTTTCAGTATCACCATCAACCGTTCAACTATTTCGAGAATCTCGGGCCGGGTAACCCGCAGGCGCGTGAGGCGCATTTGCGTGACGGCGGTATTGGCGATTCAACCGGTAGCAATAAATTTCTGGCCGCGGTCGAAGCGGGGACTTTACCGCCGGTGGCATTCTACAAACCGCAGGGCAACCTCAATATGCACGCCGGTTATTCCGATGTAGAGGCCGGCGATCGCCATATTGCCCATATCATCAACAGTCTGCGCAATGGCCCCCAGTGGGAAAATAGCGTGGTGGTGATTACCTTTGATGAGAACGGCGGCTGGTGGGATCATGTGGCCCCGCCTCAGGGCGATCGTTGGGGCCCTGGTTCGCGTATCCCGGCATTGGTGGTTTCATCTTTTGCCCGCAAAGGTTACGTCGATCATGAGGTGTACGATACCGGCTCGATCCTGCGATTAATCAGTCGGGTGTTTGATCTGCCACCGCTGGACGGGCTAACGGAGCGCGATAAAGCGATGGCGGCGCGCAGCCAAAAACCGCTAGGGGATCTGACCGGCGCGCTGGAGTTTCCGGGCTAGGGGTTACAGCGGCTTTGACATATACCAGATGCCGATGGAACCCTGGGCGCTGGTGTAGCAGGTTTCACCGCAAATACTCAGCCCCTGGCGTTGGTAAAAACGCTGGGCGCTGGTATTGCGCTGCAACACTTCCAGCCACAACGTTTTTTGCTTACGTTCGAGCGCCCGAAGCTGCACCTGTTCAAAAAAGTGCTGGCCGTAACCCCGGCCTGCATATTCCGGCAGGAAATAGATTTTCTGCAGTTCGGCACCGATTGTTTGAGTCGGTGCCAGCAGGCTGTTGAAATTCAGCCGCGCATAACCCACCAGGTTGTCGCCTTCATACCCCAATAGCCAGCAAACATCCGCGTCCTGCAGCGTCTTCTGTAGAGCTTCAACAGCAAAGTCTTGCGCCAGAAAAGCGTCCAACTCCTCTTTATGGTGCCAAAGTTTGCCAAAATGGGCCTGGTAGGTGCGCATACCCACATCACGAACCTGCGCTAAATCACCGCTCAAAGCCTGGCGGATACTGAACATAGGGACCTCTTGGAAATAATGAGAAACGGCGGACAAGCTGAAAGGGAAATGCCGCCACTGGTGAGAATTTAGACAACCCAGTGCATACGAGATATACTCAATATACGCAATATCTGCATGCCGGGGAAAGTATGACACTCAAACAGCAAACCCATCGTCGTCAGGGACATCGTACCGTTATGCAAATGCTTACTGCCGATCAGCTACAGCATCTTAAGCCAAGTAAGCATTCGGCGCGATTTTTGGTGATTGAAATTGATCCCGATGCTCATACCACCGATTCGGATCGCAACAATGACGCCGGCAATAGCGCACTGAGGAAAAAGCTTACCGACATGATCAATGATCCTGCAGTCGATCCCAATGCGGCGATTCAGATGCTGGAGATTGCCTGGGATATGGTCACCAAGTCTGCGACAGGGAAGATACCGGCGGCCCGAGTGGATGTCGATAGCGAAAAAGCTATGCCTGCCGCCAGTATCTTTGCCGGTTTTCCCGAGTTTCAGGCCAGCAATGAAGAAAGGAAGCAGGACCTTCGCCAGTACCTTCTGGCAGATGCCAACTGGCTGACATCTGCCGAACTCTCTGACCGGGCAGGTTTTAAAAATCGCAACCGTAGCGCAGGCCCAAACGGTTGGAAGCAACGCGGAAAGATTTTTGCGATCAACGTTGAGTGGCACGACCGCTATCCGGCCTACGCACTGGATGAGGCTTACCAGCCGCTAAAAATCCTCAAAGACATATTGACCGTTTTTGGTGACAGCACCAGTGCCTGGTCGATAGCGAGCTGGATGGGCACGGCCAATAGCTGGCTGGAGGGTAAAAAACCCAAAGATCTGATGAAGCAAGATCCTGCTGCGGTGTTACATGCCGCTCTTATACAAAAGGCGGGAGCGCAGCATGGATAAAATGGGCATTACCCTGCTGGAAGATGATTAATCTATCGATTGTGCCCATTACGTATTTTTGACCGCAGCAAGCCCTCAATCTGCAAGATGCTTCGGCGTTTCTCGCCGGAACCCCAGCCCGATAATCCGGCCAAATAAACGTGGCAGCCAACGGCTGTTGCCAACCCGAGCCATCAGACGGGATCCGCCGCTACCTTGACGTTTTTTCGGCCTGCGTTGGCTCATTTTAATTTGCAGGAACTGGGTGGCTTTGGTGGGAAAACTGCGGCGGCGTTGCACGCGCAGCAGGTGCTTGAGCTGCAAACACTGGCTACGCAGCGGAGGAATAATCACGTTGGCGGTGGCGACCGCGTCCTGAATCGCCAGATTCACCCCGACACCGCCAATCGGCGACATGGCGTGTGCGGCATCGCCAATGCACAGCACGCCCGGTTTGGCCCACTGATCCAGTCGATCGATACGAATGCTTAATAATTTCACCTGATCCCAACTTACGATATCCTGCAGGCGATGGTCCTGGAAGGGGGCGATCGTGGCGATCTGCAGCAAAAACTTCTCCAGCCCCTCCCGTTGGAGCGCCTCGAAGCTGCCCTTGTCGACTGAATAACCGCACTGCCAGTATTCACCCCGGTCGATCATAATGAAGTTTTGTTTTGGCCCGGTGTGTCCCATCGACCAGGCCGGATCGCCGGGTTTTTTAGCGATCTTCATCCACAATACGTCACGCGGTGAGCCGAAACAGCGGCTGCTGAGCATTGCCTGTTCGCGCACTACCGAGTTGCGTCCATCAGTACCTATCACCAATTGGCAGCGTACGCGAACAGGGCCTTCCGGCGTCTCTGCCAGCACTCCGCAGACCTGGCCACGATCGTATAGCAACTGGTGTACCTGCGCCGATTTTATCAGGGTGAATTCAGGAAAGACGGCGGCTTTTTCTGCCAGAAAGTTGAGAAACTCCCACTGCGGCATAAAGGCGATAAATTTGCAGCGCGTCGGCAGGTGGGTGAAGTCGGCAAGCGTAATGTCACGCCCGGCGATCTCGGCATGCAGCGTTTCTGCGCACTGGTGCGGCAGTGCCAGCAGTTCCTCCAGCAGGCCAAGCTGATGCATGATTTCCAACGTTGAAGGATGAATGGTGTCGCCGCGAAAGTCGCGCAGGAAATCGGCGTGCTTTTCCAGCACCATCACGTCTATGCCCGCCCTAGCCAGCAGATAGCCGAGCATCAGCCCGGCGGGGCCACCGCCAACAATGCAGCAAGTAGTGGCGTAAGGTGCGGTCGGTGACTGTGACATTGCGGGTGACTCCTGGGATCCGCATCCTGCAGATCCTGATTGAAACTCAATATTGATAATGATTATCAATATCAATATCAAGTCTGGCTGTCAACCCGCAGTGCTGTGTGGTCAAAGGGGGAGGACGTGGTAAAGCCGGCTGTTTGGCAAGCAGAGCAATGCTCCTGAAAGTTATTGACCGGCTGAGCATGACACGCCATCTTTGTTAGTAATATCGGCATTATTTTGACTGATGGTTCTTAAAAACGGGATGGTGGGTATGGGGCGAGTCACCTTTGATCTCGACGATTTGCGCAGCTACGTGACAGGTATTGAGCTGGGCAGTTTTGCAAAAGCGGCGGAACGGCTGGGGCGATCTACCTCGGCGGTCAGCGCGCATCTGAAAAAGCTGGAGCAGCAGGTTGGCAGCCCGATCCTGCGTAAGTCCGGACGCGGTATGGTAATGACCGAAGCCGGCGAAACACTGCTGGGCTATGCTCGCCGTTTGCTGGAGCTCAATGATGAGGCTGCCGTTGCGGTGCGCGGGCTGGACCTGCACGGCACTGTCAGGCTGGGTTTGCAGGAAGACTTTGGGGAAACCTTTTTACCGCAGGTCTTGGGCAGTTTTGCCCGAGCGCATCCGCGAGTGCGTATCGAAGCACGTATCGCCCGCAATACCGAACTGCTCGAGTGGGTGTTGAAAGGGCAACTGGATTTGTCACTGGCGTGGGACGGCGGTATCAGCACGCCGTTTTATCAGACATTGGGTCAGCGGCAGATGCACTGGATCGCCTCACCCCATTTTGAAATCGCGCCATGGAGCCAGGGAGATGAGCCGCTGCCGCTGGTGATGTTTGACGCCCCTTGTCTGATGCGCAGTGCCGCGACTCAGGCGCTGGATCGTGCCGGTATTACCTGGCGTATCGCCTTTACCAGTCGCAGCCTGAACGGCGTATGGGCTGCGGTCAGCGCCGGATTAGGGGTGACGGTGCGCACCGACGCCGGGCTGCCAGCGGGACTGTCCCTTTTGCCACCTGACGTGTTGCCGCCGCTAAATCAGCTAGGCGTGGTGCTGCACCGTGCCGAAGAAAACCCGTCAGCGGCGATCCAGCGTTTGGCGCAGATCGTCGCCGATAGGATCAACAGCTAGTCCTGCTCGATCGGCTGTTTGCCGCTTAACGCACCCCATTCGCTCCAGGCACCGTCATACAGTTTCACCTGCGGTGCGCCGAGTGACAGCAGGCCGAAAGCCAGCACCGCTGCCGTGACGCCGGAGCCGCAGCTGGTGATGATCGGCCCGTCGAGACTCACGCCCTTGTCGCCGAAGGTTTGCTTCAGTGCTGCCAGCGATTTGAAACGGCCGTTTTCCAGCAGTTCGCCGTAAGGAATATTGATACTGCCGGGAATATGACCGCGGTGCAGACCGGGACGCGGTTCTGGTGCTTCGGCGTAAAAACGCGGTGCGGCGCGCGCATCAAGGATTTGCACTTCGCTGTTCAGCGCCTGTTCCACCTGCTGCATATTGACTACCGCATCCGCATTAAAGTGGGCGTTGAAGGTTTGCGGCGTGCGCTGAGCCGCACCGGTAGCCAGCGGTTGGCCCAGTGCTGTCCAGCCGTTCAGACCTTCGTCCAGCACATAAACCTGCTGAGCGCCAAAGTTGCGGAAGGTCCACCAACCGCGCGGGGCCGAGAACTGATTGCCTTCGTCATAAAACACGATGGTCTGTTGTTCGCTGATGCCCAATTTCCCCACTGCCGCGCTGAATTCCTCTGCTGTCGGCAGCATATGCGGCAATGTGGTGTTTTTATCCGCGACGTCATCGATGTCAAAATACACCGCGCCGGGGATATGGCCGCGTTCAAATTCGGCGAGCATGTCTTTTTTCGGCACCAGGCCGACCGGGGACATCCTGACATCAACCACTACCAGGTTTTCATCGTTGATATGCTGCGCAAGCCATTGCGGAGTAACCAGAAACGGAGAGTTCATCGTTTTGTTCGCCTGTGGTGAAAACGGTTTTTCACTATACCTTAAATCATTGGCGTTGCCTCAGCGTTAAGCGGGGCGACAATGGCGGCCAACGCTTGATGTGCAGCTTCATCGATTGTGTCTTCCGCCGCAGTTGCCACGTTCTCCGCCAACAGCGTCTGCAGGCCAACTAACCAGTCGTAGATATAAAACGCGGTGTTTCTCGCCGGGGTGGGGGCCAGTTTGGTTAACCGGTGTTGGCTACTCCAGTCCACGGCGGGCTGCGGTGGAGGGGTAAAGATGGGTTGGCCGTGATTGATTCGGCTGGCGGGGCGTAACTTCGCCTCGCGCTGCTGGAAGCCCAGCCAGGTGACGAAATCACTCAATATCGCTAACGCCTGGCTGACCTGTCTGTCCTCAGCTTGTTCAGGTTGCGCCCCGGCAGACAAGGCACGTTCCAAAGATTCGGCAATTTCCAATCGGCAGGCGGCGGTGATTAACGCGTCGACCAGTATCTCCAGATGCTGCTTGCCGATGCCCAACAAGGCCAGCAGTTGGCTATTGTCCGGCAGGCTGCGCAGATGATTTATCCAATCGGCAAACACCCGTTGGGCAAACGAATCACCGTCTTGCCCGATGGGCGCCACACAGGCCATATCTTCCTCGTCAAACAGATCGATCTCAACCTCGAACGTTGGGCCACCGGCCACCGGTGCGGGCAAGTTATGCTGTTGCTGGCTATACAGTTGGCGCAGGGTATCGCACTGCGGCAGCAGCCACTCGAGCAGTTCGCCGTGGATCCCTGCCTGTGCCTGCAATTTGCGCAGTAACTGCTGGGCGCGCTGCTGCGTTAACGGCGTATCCGCTGCGTGCAGCCAGTTGCCGAGCAGGCTTTCCGTCAGCTCGCGTTGCAGTTCCTGCTGTTGTTCAAGAATGCGCTCCTGTTTCAAGGTCGGACGCGCCTGTGCCGCCAGCCAGGTCACCATGCGCTGGCAGTCGCTTTCATCCATCGCCAGCAGGGTGGCCCAACTTTCGCCCGGTTCACCGACATAGCGTTGAACGGCGTCGTCGGGGCGGGATTTCCCTTCCTGACGCGAGTCGAACGCGGTGACTGCCCAGATTAAACCCGGTTTGCGGCGGCTGCGTAGCTCCGCGGTTTCCCCCTGGGTTTGTCTGACCCAGTAGGCCAGCGCGTTGCCCGTACGGCCGGCATCTTGTGGCGTAAGGGCAGCATCGCTCACCAGCAGCAGACTGGCGTGCAGGCCATCGGCAGCGAGAGCCAGCAGGTTGGCGCGTTTTGTCTGCTGCATGCGCTGTATCAGCCCAGCGCCCGGGCATGGGGCGCCGGCCGGCAGGTCCAGCAGTTCGATACTGTTCGGTAACCCGACATTTCCTCTCGCTGGCAAGGTTGTAGTGACCGAGGCCGCCAACCACGCCAGGTCAGCCAACGCGATCGCTACCTCGACGCCATGCTCCGTCAGCACGGTCAGCCTTTCTCCGGCCGATGCAGGGATTGTCTGGGCATGCACAATCCCCTCATCCTGGCTCAATACCTGGCGGGGGGCATACAGGCGCTCGCAGTGGCCCAGGGCGTGCAGGGCATGCGCCAACTGGCGATAACAGGTTGTCAGTGCTGGCTCCTCGCCCCAAAGCGGTGCGAACAGCCCGGCGCGGTCGTCAACGTTCAAATAGGGTGCCAGTGAGATGGCATGTGGCCAGAAGTGTCTTGCCAGCGGCGTTTGCCATTTGCCGCCCTGAAGACGAAGGTTGTCCCACAGCGCTACCATGGCGTTGCTGTCCAGCCCGCCGATAGCCATCGGCTGGCGGAGACGCTCCAGTGCCTGCAGATGTGCGGCCATGGCACGGGCATCCCAATCCGGTCGAAAACCGCCCATCAAGGCGCTGCCAATCAACATGGCAACCAACTGCGCCTCATCCAGCAGGGAAACGGCAACAGGGTAAGACGGCGGATTTTGGGCGTCACCACAGCGGTAGCGTACCGCCAGCGTGGCATCTTCGGTCAATAGCCTGGCACCGGGCGCCAGTGCCGCCAACAAGTGGGCCTTGGCCGCGGCGTTATGACCATAGAGGCCGATGGTCAGGGGCTGATGCATGGCGCTGTCCAACTGCCTGGCCCGGTTGTAGCTGCGGCGCAGACGGACAGTCAGGTTATCGGCCTCCCGGTTCAGCCGGGTGGACTGCTGCCGGGTAGCGGCCACCCAGTCAATCGCCTGTGCAATGCTGTTTCCAAGGCTGCTTATCGGCTCGTGCCGGCCGGAGGTGATAGGTTTCATCGCTGATAAATGCTCCCGCTGTCAATCCAATAATGGGTTGCGCCAGAGGCGCTGGCTGCCAGGGTATTGAGTTTTAGTTGCAGGCTGTCTGCGGGCACCGGCGTGCCGTCGGCCAGGCGGGCTTCGGCAATGCTGACGCCTTCGGCTCCCTGCCGATCATTGCCGGTGATGGCCAAACGCAGGCTGATGACCGCATCGCCAGCCAGTTTGCGCGCCAGAGCGGCATCGGTAATGGTCAGGGCGTAGAGCGGCGATGCCGGCCAGCGTGGGTTATCCAATTGACGGAATCCCAGACGCAGCGGGCCACGTAGCTGGAAATAGCTGTCGGGATCCAGCGCAAAGTCTGCGCAGTCCAGATCGATATCGCGATAATAGACATTATCGTCGGCCAGCATGTTATTGCTGTCCAGCATGCCCAGATGACGAATGGTGGAATAGGGTTGGAAGTCGCCGACGTTAAAGTAAAAACTCTCCAGCCGCAGGTCGATAGCCAACAGGCACAGCATGGCACCCACGGCGGCGGTTGATTTGGGATTATCGATGCGCCCGCCTTGGTTAAACGGATACCAACTGCGGGTGTGATAACCCTCAAGCGGCAAAATTCGGCTGGCGGGCAAGGGTTGCAGGTGTCGCAACAGCGCCTGAACGCCGGGGAAACACGCCGGACGGCCGGTGATTAACAGCACATCGCAGCTATACAAGGCTACAACCTCGCACAGCAGGCGCAGGCAGTGGCTGATGCCGATTCGGTCAGACAGGAAAGCGGCATGCACGGCCCCCAGCCGGATCACCAGCGGGGTCTGCAGAATGTCGAAGGCGGCGTTGCCGGATCCGCGCTGAACCTCGTCATTGATAAATGCCAGCACCTGCAGGGTGGGCATCTGTGGCAATAGTTCGCCCAGAGTGGCGGCGATTTCCGCGTGGCTGTCCAGCGGATCGTAATCTTCATAGGCACTCAGCAGCGCGCGCCCGGCGGGTATGAAAATCTGCAGCGTGGCCTGCTGGCGCAGGGTGGAGAACCCATCCATACGCCCCTGGTTGCCAAACAGCTTGTCCATTATCGCCGCTGCAGCGCTGGCCCCGGCCTGTTCAAACGCCTGCTGTACGGCGGGCAAGATAAATTGCCCAATCACATCCAGCAAAATGTCGTCGCCGGCGAGCTTGAATCCTTCACGGAACAACAGGCGCGGATTGATTTTGATGTTGTTGCCCACGCCATCATCCAGCCGGTATTGGGTAATCGCCAGATCGGTAGTGCCGCCGCCGATATCGATAGAGGCGATACGCAGTGATTTTCCCGGTTGTTCTCCCGGCACTGGCGGTCGGTCCGGCCGGGCCATGGCGGCGAAAAAGGCGTCGGTGCGGCCGGCAAAATTGACCTGAGTTTCGTTATACAGATAAACCATCTGGCCGCAGGTGGCTTCGTCCCATTCCATATGCACCACTGGCACCGGCATACGGGCTTGCTCAGCGCTGAACGGGGCATCCAGCGGGTGCCAACCCATGGCTTTCCATAGCAGGCCAATCGCCTCTTGCATGCGGCGGCGGAAAATTTCACGCTCCGGCTTGGGCATCGCCGAAGGCAATGTCAGGATGATGGTACGCAAACGCCGAGGGGCCGCGGTGTTCGGCATTTTGATTCGTTGGGCGGCGCTGTTGATTTGCATCAGTGCCTGCGCCAGCAGCTCGGTCAGCATCAGGGCCATGACCGAGCTGCGGCTATAGTGGGCGGCAAAAACCGGCAACCGCTCATCTACCGGCAGCGCAGACAGTGGAACACCTTCGTCGTTGATCAGTGAGCTTAACGGCGCGGCGGCAGCCATTGGTTCTTGTTGGCTGTTAAAACGCCAGCCGGGCGCATAGCGTTCTTCGTCCCACAGGTAACGGCGTGGGCTGGAAATGCCGGTGGTGCCTTCGGTACCTTCCCGCCGCTGGGCCAGTTGCGCGGCTTCCCGGCCCACGCGGAGGATCGAAGGCCAGACAAAGGCATCATCGCGCCCGCTTTGGTATGAAAGGTGAGGTTTGCCAAATGACGCCTGGGCAAACTCCACCCGGCTTTCAAACAACTCGTTGTAAACGCAATGCGGTGCAGACAGCGAACGTAACTGCAGTTCATTGGTCTGTTTCAGGCCATTATTTTCTTGCGGATGATCTTCGACCAGCACCCCGCAGGTGTGCGAATTGCCGACATCCAAAATCAGATCTACGTTGATCGCGGGCTGTTGCGGCGTCTCCCCGATGATTTTTATCTGCGGCAGCGTTAATTGGCTGCCAAGCAGGTTCAACAGATTGAGGTAGTGCGCCTGATATTCGAAGGTTTTCAGCCCGGCGTTTATTTCTGATTCGCTGCGTAGTTCCTGGCTGCTCGCGGATTGGCTAAAGACTTCGCGCAGCCAACTGTCTACCCAGGTCAGGTCAAGAAACTCGCCCAGCTCATGGTTTTGATGGCCCAGCGAGAAGCCGATCCCGGTGTTGATGTCGCTTTCGCCTGGGGCTAGTGCTTCCTGGCCTGCGGCGGCGAGCCGGGTATCAAAGGCCAGGACCACCCGCAGCAGGTTGCCGTCCTGGTCGGGGCTATCGAGTAACCGCGTCTGCATGCGGGCCCAGTTATCCGGCCCGGACAAAAACACCCCTGATGAAGTACAACGAAAGAAAGGTAGCGGCAGCCAGGTTTTATCCAGCAGTTGCAGCGATTGCTGCAGAGAATGGCTGAACTCCGGGCGAACCACTTCAGCGCTCTGTCCCGGTTGGGCGGGCAACAGGTATTTGCCACTGTCGGCATCCCATTGCAGGCGCAGTAGCGGGCCACTGGCCGTCTGGCGGACAAACTTGCCCGGAAACTCATCATCCAGAACCGGCGTCAGGGCGAAGTCCAAAAATTGAATGCCGCTATCCTGAATCAGCGTCATGCTGCGTGGGTAATCAGTAAGAGGGGCCAGCATTATTTACTCTCGCGCTTTAACATCATGGGATAGACCGTTTGGGCATCGTAGCGACCGACGCAGGCCGCCGGGCCGGTTTCATTTTGCGTACAGGTAATTTCCGGCATTTGGTAGCGGCTGCCGTCGCTACAGCGTGCTTTGGTGCGGCTGTTAATTACCAGATTGCCGGACTGCATCAGCCCGGCCTCAATCGGTACCCGGCAGGTGATGGCATCACCGTAAGTAATGCTTGCAGTACCTTTCCCCTCTTTGATGCGATATTGCAGGCTGGGACGTTTACCGGTGGGCAGATCTTTGAGTGCCACAGTGGCTCGCCATTTACCGTTCAGAAAACGCACTGAACCGACTTTGACCGAATCGCTGGGCAACACCAGCGCATGCTTGTCCGCCGGCGGCATGACAACGGGGAGCGGGGCGGGTGGCATCAGCGTCGCCGGTGCTAAGGGCAGATGCAGTTTGAATGCGGGTACGATAGCGCGTTGCGACGGTACCGCTGGCGGTGCGACAACAGGCTCTGCAAGTGGGGCGCTTGGGCGGCTCAGCCAGCCAAACAGCAGGGCAATCAGCATCATCACAGGCAGCATCCAGCCATAACGGCGCCATTGGCGACGTGCTTGCACCGGCGTAGTTGCAGCAGGCGGCGTAACCACCGGTTCTGGTGCGGGTTTGGCGGCGGGAATGACCACCGGGCGCGGCGCGGCAGCGATAGGCGTCGGTTTTTCTTCTTCGGCCGGGCGCAGGCTTGCCAGCGGGTCGTCCTGGCACTGAGCCGCTGGCTTGATAAAGCCCCAGAAGGTCAATACCGGTTTGCCATCGACCAGATAAACATGGTTGGGGTCAGGGATTTGCATGGCCTTGGCCAGCAATGCGCCAAACAGACGGTGGCTGGGGTGCGGGTGGGTCTGTGTCTGAGCGACCAGAGTACGGAATGTCGCCAGGCTTTGTTCCAGCAACTGCACGGCCTGCGTGCGTTGGGCATCACTCGCTGCCAGCCAGGACGTTACTTTCCCCGGAAAGGGGGAATACCAGTCAATGCGGGTACCCGTTTCGTTCGGCTGCGGGACAGCCAGGCAGTCTGCGGCCGGTTGCTGTTGGCGAATGCGCAATGTTTCTCGCAATTGCAGTGCGCAGGCGTAAACCGGTTGCCCATTTTCGCCCAATGCAAGCACATCATCTAAACTGCCACTGCGTAAAAAGGGTTTCACCACGGCAAAAAACCTTGTCCTGTTCGGCTAAACAAATAATCGGCCATGGTAACCCGTGACCAGAACGGTCAAACGGATAAGGACAGGGGTAAAATGCCGTTCTTTAAGAGGTTCAAGATGTCACAGATTGATGACTCAGACTTTGGTGGCGCGAAAATCGCGCTGTTGTGCGGCGATAACGTGCTGACCTACCAGCGTGATGACAAGGTGGATATTCCCTGGCCCGGCTGTTGGGATTTGCCGGGGGGCGGGCGCGAAGGGGATGAGACGCCGCTGCAATGCGTGCAGCGGGAAACGCTGGAAGAGTTTGGCCTGCAGATTGACGCACAGCAGGTGAGTTTACGTCAGCGTTACGAAGGGATTTTCCCCGGCTACCCGCCGACCTGGTTTATGCTGGGTCACATCACGCCGGAGCAGATAGCCGCCATTCGCTTTGGCGATGAAGGGCAACGCTGGCAGATGATGGTCATCGAGCGCTTTATTGTACATCCACAGGGCATCTCGCACCTGCAGCAACGGTTGGCGCAGCATCTGCAGCGCTAGGCTTGTTCCACGGCTTCAATCCGGGCGATCAGCGCGTCGATCTGACGGTCGGAAAACACCTCAATACCATTCTGGCGCAGCAGTTCGGCGGTGACGCCGCTGCCGGGTTTGGTCTGGCCGCTGAAAGAACCGTCGTAGATAAACTGGCTGCCGCAGGATGGGCTGCCGTCGGTAAGCAGGGCAAAGCGACAATCATGCCGTTGTGCGGTCTCCAGCGCCAGATGGGCACCGAGCAGATAGCCGGCGGTGACGTCACCGCCGCTGACTTCAACCACTCTTGCCCGTTGAGCCAGTACCGTGGCGCCTTCAGCGGATGGGGTGATTTCTGCCGAGGGGCGTGGGGTGGGAAAACCGGCGGCCAGCTCCGGGCAGCACACTACCAGGCGGCCTTCGCGCTGCCAGCGTTGCAGGGTGGCGTCGAACAAGGGCTTATCGGATCCGTTATAACGAACTTTAAAACCGGCCAGGCAAGCGCTGAATAAAATCTTTGACGGCATGGGCTCTGTCTCTGTCACAGTGGCGAAAGCGTGGGGCAGGCGGCCCACGCGCGCGGCTTTAACATAGCAGAATCATCTCGCCGATGTCAGCGCCAGACGATTAATCTCCTCAGGCTCAATGACCCGCAGCGTCGTCTGGTGGCGTGCCACTGCCAGCATCGCCAGCCCGACGCGTTCGGTGGTGGTGACCTGGTGGGGGAACAGCCGAAGCGCGCCAAACCACAGCGGTTTAAATAGCCGATACAGCAAATCATAAAGCCGGGTTCTGGAGCGGATGCCGTGCAGTGGCACGATAGCGCCGGGGCGGAACATCACGGCGTGGAAAGGCAGTGCCAGCAAGGCGTTCTCGGTTGCGCCCTTGACTCTGGCCCACATGCTGCGGCCGCGTTCGCTGCTGTCGGTGCCGACACCGGAAACATAAATAAAGGTCATCGCCGGGTTCAGCCGCGCAAGCGGACCAGCGGCGGCCAGCGTCAGGTCGTAAGTCAAGGCGCGGTAACGCGCTTCGTTCATGCCGGCTGAGGAGACGCCAAGGCAGAAAAAGCAGGCGTCGTAACCTGCAAGCTGTGTCTCTACGGCAGATAAGTCACTCAGATCGGGCAGTGTCAACTGCCTTAATTTTGCATGGCTCTGCACCAGCGCGCTGCGGCCGATGCAGAGCACTTCCGTCACCTGCGGGTCACGCAGGCATTCGCGCAGCGCGCCCTGGCCGACCATACCACTGGCGCCAAATATAATGACTTTCATGCTCTGTTCTCCCTGGTACCGGTAAGGCGTTGGCTGCGCCAGCGGTTCGGCGTTTGCGCTTCCCATTGCATAAAGGCGCGGCTGAACGAATTCAATTCTTCAAATCCGAGTACAAAGGCGATTTCCCCCGGCTCCAGAGTGGTTTCGGCCAGCAGTTGGCAGGCGGTACGGTGGCGGGTTTTATCCAGCAATTGCTGGTAGCTGTAGCCATGCTGTTGCAAGCGACGTTGCAGGGTGCGCGGGCTGATATATAGCTCGGCGGCCACGCTGTTAACGCTTGGGCGCTGGCCGCGCATGCTGCGCCCCAGTATCGCCATCACCTGGCTCGGCAGGCTGTCGTCCTGCAGCGATCTGGCCAGTTCGAACTCCAGCCCTGGCAGCAGCACCGTCAGCATGTCCTGATTGTAGGTGATGAAGGGTTGGTGCATCAGCGTACGGTCAAACACCAGCACATCCAGCGGGGCATTGAAATGCACCGGGCAACCGAAGTAGTGCGACAGCGGTGAGGCAGGATCCGGCCTTCGGGTCAGTTCGATAGCCCGTGGGTGTATCGCCTGACCGGTGCCACGGCGGCACAGGGTAATGATAGAGGCGAACATCGCGTCTATCAGCAAATCCGGCGCATGGCTCTTGGCCATGGTCCAGCGGGTGTGCAGACGGATACTGTCGCCATCCTCTACCAGCATCAGTTCTTCCGGACACAGCAGCCGTTTGTAACGGGCGACCTTTTGCAACGCGTCCCCGAGAGTGGCGGAATGCAGCGCAGCGACCGAAGCAATATCATAATGCTCTGGTGGCACTTCGCCGCCAAGACGCAGGCCGAAACCGCTGTCACTCAACTGGGCGAGGGCACGCCAGATATCGAAGAACTGCCGGGTGGACAGCTTGACCTTCTCACGTCGCTCGCTGAGTAACCCTTCAGGCAGGCCGGCCAACTGACCGACCCGTTCGATATCCACACCCAGCGCCATCAGGCGGGCCGACAGGGCGCTGGACAGGGCGATCTGATCGCTGCTCATTGTTATTCCTTATGATTGACCGGCCACCAGAGCCGCCAGAGCGGCGTGATCCGGCTGGCTGTCGTCCCGATCGGTGCTCAGACTGAGCGTTCGGAAGGCGGCATCTTCTGCCTCACGTGCCGCCAATACCTGTTGGGCCAAATATACCGCATCGCTGCCGAGCAACAGGCGTAACGGCGGCTGGTTTATCGTCGTCAGTTGCAGGATCGCCTGCGCCGCCTTGGCCGGATCGCCGGGTTGATTGCCGTTATGTTGCTGCAGGTAATCCAGCATTGGGGCGAAGAGTGGCTGGTAAGCTGTGCCGACCGGTGCGACGGTCATCGACGAGCCTGCCCAGTCGGTACGAAAGCCACCCGGTTCTACCATGGTGAGTTTCACGCCGAACGGGGCAATTTCCTTGGCCAGCGATTCGGAGAAGCCTTCGAGCGCCCACTTGGCGGTATGGTAGGCGCTAAGGCCCGGCATACCCAGGCGAGCGCCGATAGTGGATATCTGAATGATATGGCCGCTACCCTGTTGACGCAGTATAGGCAGAGCGGCGCGAGTCACGTTGAAGACACCGTAAAAGTTAGTGTCGATCTGGGCGCGAAAATCGGCTTCATCGGCTTCTTCTACCGGCGCAATATTGCCGTAGCCGGCGTTGTTGACCAGCACGTCGAGGCGGCCGAAGTGTTCAACCGCCGTTTGCACTGCGCGTTTTGCCGCTGCGGCATCGGTAACGTCCAGCGCTACGGTGATAACCCGGTCGCCAAAGCTGTCCACCAGCGGCTGCAATTGCTGTGGCTGGCGCGCAGTAGCCACCAGACGATGTCCGGCAGCCAGCACCGCTTGCGCCAACTGCCGGCCCAGACCGCGCGAACTGCCAGTGATTAACCACACCTGAGACTGAGACATACAACCTTCCTTACCTGTTCATTGGGTGAGGTCTCACTCTAGAAGGTTAGACGCTGTACTGATAATCCGATTATGCCAACAATTAATCCGATTGCGCCAATGTGCTTTCACGCGTCGGCATCAGTCTTTGGATGGTTGCGCCGACCCGTAATACCGCTTGCTCAATCTCGGGCATCAGCTTCGGTGCATAGGCATAGTTGATGCGCAGACAATGGCGGTATTTACCTGAGGCGGAAAAAATACTGCCGACGGCGATCTGCACGCCCTGTTGCTCCAGATGACGGTTGAGCCGCAGGGTATCAAATTCTTCATCCAGTTCGATCCACAGCATAAAGCCGCCGCGCGGCTGGCTGACGCGGGTACCGGGAGGGAAGTATTTCATAATCCAACCGGTCATGATGTCGCGGTTTTGTTGGTAGCGGGTGCGCATGCGCCGCAGGTGTTGCAGGTAGTGACCGTGACGGATGAATTCGGCAATCGCCAACTGTGGCTGGGTGGCGGTGGATCCGGTGCCGATATATTTCATGTGCAGTACGCGCTCCAGATAGCGGCCGGGAGCGATCCAGCCGATGCGCAGGCCGGGCGCCAAGGTTTTTGAAAAAGAGCTGCACAACAGCACCCGTCCATCTTCATCGAAGGACTTGATGGTACGCGGTCGCGGATATTGGTAGGCGATATCGCCGTACACGTCATCTTCAATAATCGTCACGTCAAAGCGCTGCGCCAGCGTCAGCAAACGTTGCTTGTGCGCCTCCGGCATGATGTAACCCAGCGGATTATTGCAGTTGGGGGTCAACAGGATGCTTTTGACCGGCCACTGTTCCAGTGCCAGCTCCAGCGCTTCCAGGCTGATGCCGGTGAGCGGATCGGTGGGGATTTCCAGCGCCTTCATCCCCAAGCCTTTCAGCGTCTGCATGGTGCCGTGGAAGCAGGGGGAGTCAACCGCCACAATGTCCCCTGGCTGGCATACTGCGCGCAGCCCGGCGGACAATGCCTCGTGACAGCCGGTGGTGATCACCAACTGATCGGCATCAATCTGGCAACAGGAATCGAGTAGCAGGCGGGCAATTTGCTCACGTAACCCCAGCACGCCCTGAATGCTGTCGAAATGCAGACTGCGCAGATCGCCGTGGCGGCCCATATGCCCCAATGCTTTCATCAGCGGTTTCAACGTCGGTTCACTGATATCCGGCATGCCACGACCCAGTTGAATCAGGTCTTCGCGCGGCTTGTTGCGGATCAGTTCCAGCACCTGCTCCCACTGTGAAATATCCACCGGTCGCTGCACCGGGCGGGTCACCGCGGGCAGTTCGGCCAAATTCCGTCGCGCCTGCACAAAATAGCCCGACTTTGGCCGGGCCTCTACCAGATGTCTCTCTTCCAGCAGACGGTAGGCCTGCTGCACCGTGCTGATGCTGACGCCGTGTTCCTGGCTCAACATGCGTACCGAAGGCAGGCGATCGCCGGTCGGGTAAAGCCCCTGTTCAATGCGTTGGCTGAGGATCGCGGCCAGTGTGGCGTAGCGTGTCATACAGATGCCCAGAATGAGAGTGGATGGAGGTAAAACCGGTACAGATGAAGTTAAATTAGACCATGCAGACAGACAGAGACAGCTTTTGTATGGAAAAAATACTGTCGGCTTGAATCTGTATTGTTTTTTGTCCGCAGCGCATCATCAATCTCAGGCTAAATCGAAGGAGATTGAATGATGACAGTTATTGTTGCCGACGTACCCGCACCCCGTCAGACCCGATTAATTCCCCTTTGGCGACTCTATTGGCAGCGTTATCTTACCCGCCAATCCTTGCTGCTGTTGGACGACGCACAGTTGGCGGATATCGGCCTGACGCGCACTGACGCGTGGCGGGAAGGGTGCAAGCCTTTCTGGCGAGGCTAAACGCTGACGGCGTTTTTTAGAATAAAAAATTCATTTATACCCGCCGGGCTGGTTTCTGCTTGCCCGGTTTTATGTTGTTTCATTCGAGCCTGCAAGGATTTATGAACGGCATCACGAATATCATCTTTATTCTATCCCTCGCTTGTTATTGAAATTTATATTCCATATAAACGCTTATCAGATGATGCATTTCATTGTGTGCGCCATCCTATATGACTATCGGTAACGGGAGAAGGTGATGAAACAGGTTCGCGTTGGTTTAATTGGCACCGGCTACATTGGGCGCTGCCACGCTATTGCTTATGCGCAGGCTGCCACGGTATTTCCACTTAAAGGGGAACTGGTGCTGGAAATGCTGGCAGAAGTGACGCCAGAATTGGCGCAACAGCGAGCCGCAGAGTTTGGTTTCTCGCGCTCCACCGGTGACTGGCGCCAACTGGTGGCCGATCCGTCGATAGATGTGGTGGATATCTGCGCGCCCAACTTCCTGCATAAAGAAATGGCGCTGGAGGCGATCCGCCACGGCAAACACGTCTATTCCGAAAAACCGCTGGCGCTGGACGCCAAAGACGCCGCCGAAATGGTACAGGCCGCGCGGGCTAAAGGGGTCAAAACCCTGGTGGGCTTCAACTATATGAAGAATCCGACCAGCCAGTTGGCGCGTGAAATTATTGCCAATGGCGAGATAGGTGAAGTGGTGCATTTCTACGGTACCCACAACGAAGATTACCTCGCCGACCCACGTACGCCGATCGATTGGCACTGCCGCAAGGCGACGGCCGGGTTGGGGGCGCTGGGTGACCTGGCGGCGCATATTGTGAATATGGCGCACTATCTGGTGGGGGACATTGTTGCCGTCTCCGGCGATATGCAGACCATCATTAAACAGCGTCCGGATGCGAAAGACTCTACGCTGATGCATCAGGTGGAAAACGAAGATCAGGCCAGTGCGCTGGTACGCTTTGCCGGCGGGGCGATGGGCACCATCGAAACCTCACGTATTGCCTGCGGGCGAAAAATGGGGCTGACCTATGTGGTCACTGGCACTAGGGGGACGCTGAGTTACACTCAGGAGCGGATGGCGGAACTGAAGCTGTATCGTCATGATGAGCCGGCGGAGCGTCAGGGTTTTAAAACCTTGCTGGTGGGGCCAAAGCATCCGGATTACGCCGCTTTCTGCATTAGCGCCGGGCATGGTATCGGCTTTAACGATCAGAAAACGGTGGAGATCCGCGACCTGGTCAACGGTATTGCCGCCGATGACCCTATGTGGCCGGACTTTGAAGAAGGCTGGAAAGTCTCTTGCGTGCTGGATGCGATCGCCGCTTCCGCCGAACAGCGCCGCTGGCTGGAGATCAACCGCGACTGAGAATAACTTATGGCGCTCGTAAATTGAGAGCGCCTTAAGCTATGAAGAAGTTAGGCCATTAGCTTAGTAAGCTAATAGCCTGATAGCTTAAAAGGCAAAGCATGAGCAGCCGAACGCGCCCCAGAAGGCATTGTCGTCCGAGACGGGAATGCTGGAGCGGCGAGCGACATCATGCTGATGCGCATGCACACCGCACGGGCCGCAGCACTGGTGCGCCTGGCTTAATACCCCGCTACGGGTCGTGGCGGCAGGCGGCGCAGAGCGATAATGCCCTGGCACCTGAGTGACCGGCGACCAGTCCGGCAGCACCGGTATTGCCGGTGGCGCCAACGGTGAGAAGCTACCGGCGGCATAAACCACTTTGCCGTCCACCACCGTCATCACCGATTCAATCCCCTTGATCTGCTCCTCCGGCACGCTGAAATAGTCCTGCGACAGCACCGCCAGATCCGCCAACTGCCCAACCTTAATCTGCCCTTTTTTGCCTTGCTCGGTAGAGAACCAGGCGCTGCCCTGGGTCCACAGCATCAGCGCCGTTTCACGATCCAGCCGGGCATTGTCGTCATACATCGCCATGCCGCCGACGGTGCGGCCGGAAACCAGCCAGTACAGTGCGGTCCACGGGTTATAACTGGCCACGCGGGTGGCGTCGGTGCCCAGCCCAACCGGCAGTTCGGCCGCCAGCATTTTGGCCACCGGCGGCGTCTGTTTGGTGGCTTCCTTACCGTAGCGTTCGGCGAAATACTCGCCCTGGAATGCCATGCGGTGCTGTACCGCAATGCCGCCACCCAGTGCTTTCACCCGCTCGATGTTGCGATCGGAGATGGTTTCGGCGTGATCGAAAATCCAGTGCAGGCCGTTGAACGGAATTTCGCGGTTCACCTTTTCGAACACGTTCAGCATGCGGCTGATGGATTCGTCATAGGTGGCATGCAGGCGGAATGGCCAGCGGTGTTCGACCAAATGGCGTACCACGCGCTCGAGTTCGTCTTCGGTGCCTTCCGGCAGATCCGGACGTGGCTGCAGGAAATCCTCGAAGTCGGCGGCGGAGAATACCAGCATCTCACCGGCGCCGTTATGGCGGTAAAAATCGGTACCCTGGCCCGGTTGTAGCATGTCGGTCCACAGCTTGAAATCCTCCAGTTCCTGTTTGGGACGTTGGGTGAACAGGTTGTAGGCAATCCGCAGGGTCAACTGCTTTTTCTCGTGCAGCTCGGCGATCACCTGATAGTCCTCTGGGTAGTTCTGGAAACCACCCCCGGCGTCAATGGCGCTGGTCAGGCCAAGGCGATTCAACTCGCGCATAAACTGACGGGTCGAATTGACCTGCTGTTCCAGCGGCAGTTTTGGCCCTTTGGCCAGAGTGGCATACAGGATCATCGCATTGGGTTTGGCAATCAGCATGCCGGTCGGGTTGCCGTTGCCGTCACGCTGAATTTCGCCCCCAGGCGGGTTCGGCGTGTCTTTGGTGTAGCCCACCACTTTCAGCGCTGCGCGGTTGAGCAGGGCGCGGTCATACAGATGCAGGATAAATACCGGGGTATCCGGTGCCGCCTGATTGATTTCATCCAGCGTCGGCATGCGGCGTTCGGCAAACTGAAACTCGGTCCAGCCACCGACCACCCGTACCCACTGCGGGCTGGGGGTGCGCAGCGCCTGTTCCTTCAACATGCGTAACGCATCGGCCAGAGAAGGTACCCCTTCCCAGCGCAGCTCAAGGTTATAGTTCAGGCCGCCGCGGATCAGGTGCAGGTGTGAGTCATTGAGGCCGGGGACTGCGGTGTGGCCGTGCAGGTCAATCACCTGCGTTTCTGGCCCTGCGTACTGCATGACTTCGTTTTCATTGCCGACGGCGAGGAATTTGCCGTCGCGGATCGCCACGGCCTGGGCGGTAGGTTGCTCGCGATCGACAGTATGAAATTTACCGTTGGTGATAATCAGGGAAGCATGGTTACTCATAACGTTCTCCCGGCAGGCCGCCTAACGGCGGGTGAGCCATTGATGAAATACGCGGGTCACTATTGGCATCCAGAGAAACACCACCAGGGCAACTACGGTGGCGTCATTAAGAAAATGGCCGATCAGGGTGCCGTTCAATTGCGGCAACAGCTTGCCCCAGAACCAGGGCACCAAATTGGTGGAGGGGAAGATCACCAGCAGGGTGATCAAAAATTGTTTCCACTTGGCAGGCTGGCGGGTGTTGGGGCTTGGCGGCGTGAACCAGAATTCCGCACCGGGCCGAATTTCAATGCGATCGCTCTCCAGCAGCAGCGGTGAGACCTCCTCGATGTAGCGCTTGCGCAACGGCGAGTTAATCCACAGATAGAGATTGTCCAGGTTGTCAAAACGCACCAATACGGTATAGGCCTGTTCGTTGCCGGTAGGACGGATCACGTTAACGCCGAGGTGGCCGGTAAAGTTGGCAGCCTCGGGCATGATGCGTTTTAGCCAGGCCTCATAGGCCTGTTCCTGTCCCGGTGCCAAAAGATGGGTGATGACTAACGTGACATGCTGCGGATGGGCCATAGTATTCCACTCCAGAAAAACCCCGGCGCGAGGCCGGGGTGAAGGGTTATTTCGCCACGCGTGCAGGAGCGTGATGCACCATGGTGTAAGCGTAGTCGACACCCATGCCGTAAGCGCCGCTGTGTTCGCGCACCAGTGCCATCACCGCGTCGTAAGTCTCTTTACGTGCCCAGTCACGCTGGTATTCCAACAGCACCTGCTGCCAGGTCACCGGGATGGCACCGGCCTGCACCATGCGGTCGATTGAACGCTCATGCGCATCGACCGAGGTACCGCCGGAAGTATCGGTGACCACATAAACTTCGTAGCCGGCTTCAAGCGCCATCAGCGCCGGGAAGGTCAGGCACACTTCGGTCCACAGGGCGGAAATCACCAGCTTTTTGCGACCGGTAGCCTCCACGGCCTTCACGAAGGCGGCATCTTCCCAGGAGTTCATCGAGGTTCGTTCAATCGGGGTGATTTCAGGATGTACTGCCAACAGTTCCGGCCAGATATAGCCGCTGAAACTTTCGGTTTCCACCGAGGTAAAAATCGTCGGGACGTTAAAAATCTTGCCGGCTTTGGCCAGACCTACCACGTTGTTTTTCAGCAGCTGGCGATCAATATTAGCCACGCCAAAAGACATTTGCGGCTGGTGGTCGATGAAAATCAGTGCGGAATTATCTTTATCAAGCAATTGAAATTTAGACATGATTTACCTTCCCAGTGATACTTCGGTTTAACAGATGATGAGTGTCATCTCGATTAATCACAGAGTAGGCAGGGGCAGATTTCAAAGATAGCGCAGAATTTTTGCCGTCTTGTTGAGTTTTTTTATACACGAAGGGGGAGCGGTGAGATTAAACCTGGAAGCGTTACTGATTTTGGATGCGCTCGATCGGCATGGTTCCTTTGCCGCCGCGGCGGCAGTGCTGTTCAAAACGCCGTCGGCACTGAGCTATATGGTGCAGAAACTGGAGAACGACCTCGATATTACGTTGCTTGATCGTTCCGGCCATCGGGCGAAATTTACCGACACCGGCAAATTGATGCTGGAAAAAGGCCGGTCGATATTACGGGCGGCGCAGGATTTGGAGCAGCAGGCGCGTTATGTAGAAAACGGCTGGGAAAGCGAAATCACGCTGGGCATTGACGCTTCATTTCCGTTTGAGCGCTTGCTGCCACTGATTGAGGAGTTCTATCAACAGCATCACCATACCCGCCTGCGTTTTGGTCATGAGGTGCTGGCCGGATCCTGGGAATCCCTGGTTTACGGCTGCGCGGATATTATTGTCGGTGCAATCTGTGAGCCCCCGTCGCAGGTAGGCTATGCTTTTAGCCAGTTGGGAAGGTTGGATTACGTGTTTGCCGTGGCTCCGCAGCACCCGCTGGCGGCGTTGGCGGAACCCTTGCCAAAGGATCAAATCCGCCAGCACCGGGCGGTGGTGGTGCGTGATACCTCGCGGGTGAACGCGCCGCAAAACCTGAACATCCTCGAGGAACAAGACACCTTGACGGTCTTCGGTTTCGACGCCAAGTTGCGTGCGCAACTCAGCGGCCTGGGTTGTGGTTATTTGCCGCGTTATTTGGCTGAACCTTACCTGAAAAGCGGCGAACTGGTGGCGAAAAGCGTCGAATCGGAACGCTGTAGCGACGTTGCTTATTTTGGCTGGCGAGAAAGTGCCAGCGGCCTGGCGGCGAAATGGTGGCGCGAGCGGTTACAGCAATATGCCGATGCCGGCGGTGTCTACCCGGAACACTGATTTTTCACCTTCGGGTGATAATACAAGGAAGTAGAGAAATGAAAGCAGGGATGTGGCTATGGGTGATGTTACTGGCCGGCTGTAGCGCCGGCAGCGAAAACCGCACTGCGTTGGAAAGCGTGGCGACTTCAGTTCAGCCAACGAAGCTCCAGCGCAGCAATTATCCGGAAAGAATGCGGCAGGCCATCACGCAGGAAATGCAGTTGCCCGGCAAATATAAGTCCAAAAGTTGTTCGATCAGCATTCATCTGTTGCCGGATGGATCTTTGAAAGACTTTAAAGTGCTGGAAGGTGACGCAGAGCTGTGTGCAGCGGCAAGCCAGGCAGTACAACGTGCCAAACTGCCGAAAATGGCCAATGAAACCGAGTACGCGTTATTCCACAGCGTGGTACTGGATTTTGTTCCCTGATGAGGCAGTTGGCTTACCGCATCGGATGCGGTAAGCCATGCACCAGTTACAAAATACCTTTCTGCGCAAAGGTGATGCGAGTGGCCTCATTGAGATCGAGTTCAGGTATCCGGTCGGGCCTGAGCCAGGTGACTTCCTGAAACTCTTCATTGAAGGTGACCTGACGATTGGCACTGACACAATCGAAGATCAGATACAGCATGTAGATCTGTTCTGTTGTCCCATCAGGATAAGTCTTGGTACGAACATCATCCCTGAAAGTCCAAGGGGTGATCTGGGTAATTTCCAGTGCTTCCCCCAGTTCTTCCCTGATCTCACGACGAAGGGCTTCCTCAATCGTCTCGCCGGGGTCCATACCTCCACCGGACAGCGCCCACTGGCCGGGGAAAACGCCGCGGTCATCGGCCATTTTGCACAGTAAATACTCGCCATTATTTTCAATAATCGGGCAGACGATGGTCCTTTGACGCATGTAACCTCCTGATGTCATAAGTTCTTATTAGCCAATCAGATAACAGCTGTTATCAAGCCAGAATACTATTCACGGTAGTATCCCGTTGAACTCGATGGGGCATCCGTGATCGGGTTCTCATCAACAGCAATGGCATAAATAGCTGATTTTTAACTTTGCTTTGCCGCTTTCGTTATTTTGAGCACTCCTGCGGCTCGCTGATACTGAGCAAAATCTCAAACAGCGAGCCGCGCAATGTCCTCAGCCAAAAGCCACAGCCACTATTTGCATCCTGCCCAACGCCATTGGATACAGCAACTTAACCAGCGTTGGTCCTGGCGGCTGGAGCTGCCGACCTGGGGCATTATGGCAGCGGTTTACGGCGGCTGGTTTGGCGTGGTGCAGTACTGGCAGGCGCTGGGGCCGTGGCTTGGCACGCCAATGTTAATTCTGCTGACCACCTGGTATATGTCGCTGCAACACGAGCTGATCCACGGTCATCCCACGCGCTGGCCGCGGCTTAATCAGTTATTCGGCCTGCTGCCGTTGGCGGTGTGGTATCCCTACGGGCTGTATCGCGACTCGCATATTCAGCATCACCGCAATGAACATCTGACCGTTCCGCATGAAGACCCCGAAAGCTATTACTTCAGCCAGGCACAGTGGCAGCGCTTTCCACGGCTGTACCCGCTGTTGGCCAGAGTGCGCAATACCCTGAGCGGACGCCTACTGGTTGGCCCGGCGCTGGATATTGTCGCTACCGGGGTTAATGCGCTAAAAGCGATCGTTGCCGGTGAGTTACGTACTCTGGCGATGTGGCTGGTGCATTTGCTATTGCTGGTGGGGGTATTGAGCTGGTTGCAACAGCACGGCATTGGCACCGGGTTTTATCTGCTGGCCATCAGCTATCCGGCGTTGGCGTTGACCAAGGTAAGATCGTTTTTTGAGCATCGTGCCGTTGAAGCTCCGCAGGCACGTTCTATTATTAATGAGGCAGCCTGGCCGTGGCGGCTGTTGTTTCTTAATCTGAACTATCATTTAGTTCACCATGATCTCCCCGGCTTACCGTGGTACGGTTTACGGCAGGTGTATCTGGCGGAGCGTGATGAATACCAGCAACGCAGCCAGGGATTTGTGGTGGCGGGCTATGGCCAGTGGGTGAATGAATACGCGTTTACCCCGGTGGCCGTTGAGGTTCATCCGTTTCATGCCGGCAAGCCGCCAAGGGAAACGCAGGGCGAAAATGAAGCCTGGCCGGCAGAGACATTTATTGTGCGATGGAAGCGCGCTTCTCAGGATTTTCCAATCGATCTGGCCAAATAGCCGGAAAATACACAACAAGAGGAAAAAATATGGCAATCACCCCATCACGTGGTCGCGGGTTAGCTTTGGCACTGAGTTTACTCGCGGCAAGCCTCGGTGTGGCACAGGCGGCTGATACGGTGCGCGTTGGCTCCAAAATCGATACCGAAGGTTCGTTGCTCGGCAATATTATCGTGCAGGTGCTGGAATCCAACGGCATCAAAACCACCAATAAATTACAGCTCGGCACCACCAAGGTGCTGCGTGGGGCGATCACCTCCGGCGAAATTGACGTCTATCCGGAATACACCGGCAACGGCGCATTTTTCTTCTCTGATGAAAAAGACCCGGCGTGGAAAAACGCCCAGGCCGGTTTCGAAAAGGTGAAGAAGCTCGATTATGACAAGAACAAAATCGTCTGGCTGGATGCGGCTCCGGCCAACAACACCTGGACCATTGCTATCCGTCAGGACGTGGCGGATGCCAATCACCTGAAAACGCTGGCCGATTTGGGCAAGTGGATCAACGGCGGCGGCAAGTTCAAGCTGGCCGCTTCGGCAGAATTTATCGAGCGTCCGGATGCGCTGCCTGCGTTCCAGAACGCTTACGGCTTTAAGCTGAACCAGGACCAGTTGCTGTCACTGGCCGGCGGTGACACGGCGGTGACCATCAAGGCGGCAGCGGAGCAAACCTCTGGCGTCAACGCGGCCATGGCCTACGGTACCGACGGCCCGGTAGCGGCGCTGGGGCTGGTCACGCTGGAAGATCCAAAAGGGGTGCAGCCGATTTACGCACCGGCACCGATTATCCGCGAGGCAACGCTGAAACAGCATGCCAACATCGCCGAATTGCTGAAGCCGGTATTTGCGACACTTGACGGCCCAACGCTGCAAAAACTCAATGCGCAGATTGCAGTGGAAGGTCAGGACGCCAAACAGGTGGCGGCCGCCTATCTGAAAGAGAAAGGGTTGGTTAAGGGGTAACGCCGCTGGCCCCCGTTGGGGGGCCAACATGGAGCTGGAGAGTTTCTTTGATTATTGCCGTAAAAAACCGCGTATTACTGACGCTGCTTATTCTGTTGCTGCTGGCCGCATTTGGCCTGCCGTTTCTCAGCTATGCCCCCAATCGCCTGCTGTCGGGCAAGAGCATTTCCCTGATTTCCCTGATGCACGGCCCGGCGCTGTGGTTGCTGGTGCCCATGTTGGCGTTGGCGGTACTCAGCCTGTTGGCACCGGTCAGGCGCCATGCGTTGCTTACCGCGTTGACGGCTTCGGTGTTGCTGGCATTAACCTTCTGGTTGAGTGGGCATGCGGCCCAACAGTTGGCGTTGGAGGGATCCAAACTGGCGCGAACTTCCTGGGGCAGTGGTTGCTGGTTGATGCTGGCGCTGAGCCTGTTGATGGCCGCCGACGCCCTGACCCGTATCACCACCTCGCATTTTTGGCGCATTCTGGGCAACCTGTTGGTGGTGCTGCCTGCGCTGGTGCTGTTGTTTAGCCATCAGCTGGATCAGCTTTCGCTGCTGAAAGAGTACTACAACCGGCAGGACGTATTTGACGCCGCACTGTTGCAGCATTTGACCATCCTGCTGGCCACGCTGGTACCGGCGCTGTTGATTGGCATTCCGCTCGGGGTGCTGTGTTTTCGCTCTGTACGCTTACAAACACCGATATTTTCTACTCTGAACATTATCCAGACCGTGCCGTCGATTGCGCTGTTCGGCTTGCTGATCGCGCCATTAGCCGGGCTGGCAAAGGCGTTGCCCTGGCTGGCAGAACACGGCGTCAGCGGTATCGGCATGGCTCCGGCGATTGTCGCCCTGGTGTTGTATGCGCTGTTACCTTTGGTGCGCAGTGTAGTGGCCGGATTGCAGAGCGTGCCGGCCAGCGTGATTGAATCCGCCAGTGGCATGGGGCTGACGCGTGGGCAGATCTTCTTGCGCGTGCAACTGCCATTGGCGTTGCCGCTGTTCCTGACCGGCGTGCGCATTTTGGCGGTGCAGACCGTCGGCATGGCGGTGGTGGCGGCGCTGATTGGTGCCGGAGGTTTTGGCGCCATCGTTTTCCAGGGCCTGCTCAGCAGCGCGCTGGACTTGGTGCTGCTGGGGGTGATCCCGGTGATCGTGATGGCGGTAATCGTCGATTCGCTGTTTAAATTTTTGGTTTCAATTTTGGAAGTGTCACGCCGATGATTCAGTTTAATCAGGTCAGCAAGATTTTTCAGGGCAAGCCGGCGGTGGACGATCTTACGCTGCGGATTGCCAAGGGCGAATTTGCCGTACTGATCGGCACCTCTGGTTCTGGGAAATCCACCACGTTAAAAATGATCAACCGACTGATCGAGCACGATCAGGGCAAGATTTACTTTGCCGACGAGGAGATCCAGAAATTCAAACCGCAGGATCTGCGCCGCCGCATGGGGTATGCCATTCAGTCGATCGGCCTGTTCCCGCACTGGACGGTGGAAGAGAACATTGCCACCGTGCCACAACTGCTGAAATGGCCGCGTGCGCGCATTCGCGACCGGGTGACCGAGTTGCTGGAGCTGCTGCATCTGGAGCCGGATCTGTTCCGCCGCCGTTACCCGCACCAGCTTTCTGGTGGCCAGCAGCAGCGGGTTGGGGTGGCACGTGCGCTGGCCGCCGACCCAGAAGTGCTGCTGATGGACGAGCCTTTTGGCGCACTGGATCCGGTGACCCGTGCAGCGCTGCAGACAGAGATTGCACGTATCCACCATCTTTCCGGACGCACCATCGTACTGGTGACGCACGACATCGATGAAGCGTTGGCCCTGGCGGACCGCATTGTACTGCTCGATCAGGGCCGCATCGTGCAGCAGGGCACGCCGCTGGAACTGTTGACCGCACCGGCCAACGATTTTGTGCGTGATTTCTTTGGCCGCAGCGATCGCGGTATCAAGCTGCTGTCGCTGGAAACGGTAGCGCAACGGGTGCGGCCTGGCCAGGTGGAGGGAGAGCCTATTGCCGCCACCATGAGTCTGCGTGAAGCACTGTCGGTGTTTGTGGCACGCGGCAGCGAATGTCTGCCAGTGATTGGCGAACAGGGCGAAGCGCTTGGCGTGCTGCATTTCAGCGATCTGATTGTGCAAAAGGCGCTGTCATGAGTGCGCTTCGGGCCCTGCGCTGGCTGCGCGATCCGCTGCCCTGGACCTTTGCCCTGTTGTTGGCACTGGTGTTTGGCATGAATCATTTACACGGCCTGTTTGCCGCCTGGTTCCCGGATCTGGACCGGCCGGTGTATCAGCAGGACAGTTTTATCTCACTGGTATGGGCGCATCTGTTGCTGGTGGCGGTTTCCAGCCTGGTTGCCGTGGTGATTGGCGTCAGCGCCGGCGTCGCTGTCACGCGCCGCGCCGGTAAGGAGTTCCGCTCATTGGTGGAAACGCTGGTGGCGGTGGGGCAGACTTTTCCGCCGGTGGCGGTACTGGCGATCGCGGTGCCGGTGATGGGCTTTAGTGAACAGCCGGCGATCATCGCGCTGGTGCTGTACGGTTTACTGCCGATTTTGCAAGGCACGCTGGCGGGGATTGAGTCGGTGCCCAGCGCCACCCGTGAGATTGCGCAGGGGGTAGGGATGAGTTCCCGGCAGATCCTGTGGCGCGTCGAACTGCCGCTGGCGGCGCCGGTGATCGTCGCCGGGATCCGTACCTCGGTGATCATTAATATTGGCACGGCGGCGATAGCTTCTACCGTCGGCACCAAAACCCTGGGATCGCCGATTATTATTGGCCTGAGCGGCTTTAATACCGCTTATGTTATCCAGGGCGCGGTGGTGGTGGCCCTGTTGGCGATCATTACCGATATGCTGTTTGAGCGCTGGGTACGCCATCTCACCGCCTGGCGTCAGCAGGCGCTGGTGGCTTCTTCTTCTGCCGGATAAGGGAACATGATGCAGGTATCTTTACCGATGTACGGCGTGACACATCAACCGGCGGAAGCCTTCTGGCGGGTGCTGCGTGACAAGTTACTGCAACTGGGATTAGCGCAAGCGCCCGAGTCGCTCAGTTGGCCGCAGGATCTGGCGCAGCACTGGCAGCGCGATGACTTGTTGCTCAGCCAAACCTGCGGCTATCCGCTGGCCATCAGCCTGCCGCAGGTGCAGCTGGTGGGCACCTATCATTATCGCGTTGAAGGTTGCGAAGGGCCGGAATACAGCAGTTGGCTGGTGGTGCGTGATGACGAACCCGGCGAGCAGCTGGCGGATTTTCGCGGCCGGGTTGCGGCCTATAACAGTACCGATTCGCAGTCTGGTCATAACAGCTTGCGGGCGTTGATTGCGCCGCTGGCTCAGGAGGGCAAATTCTTCCGCGCCGCCATCGCCTCTGGCGCGCATTATCAGTCGATCAAACTGATCCAGAATCGGCAGGCGGATATTGCTGCCGTTGACTGTGTCAGCCTTGAACTGTTGAAACGGGCACAGCCGCAGGCACTGGTGGGGCTAAAAATTATTGGGCGAACGGCGAGCGTACCGGGGTTGCCGCTGATTACTTCGCGACAAACCCCGCCGGAACAGCTGGAGATCCTGCGTGCCGGGGCCAGGGCGATGCTGGGTGAAGCGGTGAGCGACAGCCTGTTGATCGGTGATTTCAGCCTGGTGCCGCGTTCGGCATACCAAAAAATCGCCGGGCTGGAACAGCAGGCCGCCGCGCTTGGGGTGACAAGGCTGTAAGCTTACAGCAGCCCGCCGCCGTCAATATCGATAATGCTGCCGGTGATAAAGCCGTTTTCCATCGCCAGCAAATAACCCGCGGCCACCTCTGCCGCCTGGCCAACACGCCCAACCGGCAGCCCAGCGCCGGTTTTGGCAAACATAGCCTGACGCTGTTCGGCGCTCATGGCGTCGTAAGCTTCGGTGACCGTGACGCCAGGGCTCACCACGTTAACCCGCCGCGGTGCCAACTCTTTTGCCAACTGCTTGCCGATGGCCTCCAGTGCCGCATTAATACCGGTTTTAATCAGCTGGCCGCTGAGGTATTTCCGCGACAGCTGGCCGGAGGTCAGGGTGATGGAACCCTGTGGCGCCAGGGTGGGCAATGCCGCCTGAATGGCTCGCAATGCGCCCCACAGTTTGACGTCGAAGTTGGCCTGCGCTTGGTCAAAGTCGATATCCGCCAGCAGTCTGGCCTGCACTACCGGCCCGGCGGTGAACACCAGATGATCGAACTCGCCGACTTCGGCAAACAGCGCACGCAGTGAGCTTTCATCGGTCACGTCAGCCTGCATCACCCGCAGGTTACCGCTACCGTCGGCAGGCTGATAGTGCTGCATGCTGCCGACGCGGCGGGAGGCCAACACCACATTGGCCCCGCGTTCTATCGCGGCATAAGCCACTGCCGCACCAATGCCGCTGTTACCGCCGAGGATCACCAGTTTTTGCCGGTTCAGGGAAGAAGAAGGAATAGTCATGATAGCGCCTCAATTTCAGTGAGTTTCAGTGCTATCTATCATTCCTGATTGAAAATCCGTGAGCAATTGGCCTAAATGGCAAACACTTGTAAAATTATTTTAATAGTTTGCGGGCCGCAGGAATAACCCATTACCTCCTTTATCGACCTCGAAGTGTTTGTCCGGACGGTGGAAGGCGGCAGCTTTTCAGCGGCGGCGCGTGCGTTGGATATGACGCCGGCGGCTGCCAGCATTGCGATTAAAAGGCTGGAACAGCGCCTGGGGGTACGGCTGCTGGTGCGTTCTACCCGCAGCTTGCGCCTGACGGAAGAAGGGCAGCGCTATCTCGACAGTGCCCGGTTGGCCCTGGGGGCGCTGGCGGAGGGTGAACAGGCAATACGCGAGAAACATCAGGGATTGTCCGGCGTGCTGCAGATCTCCGCACCCTCGGATTTTGGCCGTAACCTGTTGCTGGGCTGGCTTGATGAATTCAAACGGCAACACCCGCATATCCAGCTGCAGTTACTGATTAATGACCGCCATGCCGATCTGTTTCGTGAACCGGTGGATATTGCGCTGCGCTTTGGTCAACTGGCGGACTCTTCGCTGGTGGCGCTACCGATCCTGCCGCAGCACCGACGGTTGATTTGTGCCAGTCCGGCTTATCTGCAGCAACATGGCACGCCGCAAACGCCAGACGAACTTGCTCAGCACAGCATTCTGATTTATCAACCCAGTGGGCACAGGCAGGCGGAATGGCGCTTTTGGCGAGGCGATGAATTGACGGAGGTGCCGCTGACTGGCCGCTACTTTACCGATGACGGTGAAATAGCGCGTCGCTGGGCGCTGGCCGGGCACGGGATTGTCCGTAAATCAGCCATTGATGTGGTGGCGGATATTCAGGCCGGACGTTTGGTAACGCTGTTGCCGGAGTGGCAAAGCGACGCGGTGCCCATCAGCCTGGTTTGTCCACATCGCTCGCAGGTGTCGGAGCGCGTCAGGTTACTACAGCGCTTTTTACAGCAGCGCTGTCAGGACTGGATGACGCATCACTTGGTCTGAGTGCTGGCTGCCGGGGTCGCGCTGGCAGCGGCTTCGCTGGAGGTAGTGGTTTCTTCGCTTGGCGTGGTGGAACGGGTGTACATATTCAGCCCGGCCAGGAAGACGCCGCCGAGTGAACCAAAGGCACACAGAAAGATAACGATGATGAACGATTTTTTAAGCATTGGGATAATTTCGCAGGTTGCCCGGAACAGCGGGAATTATAGTCTCTTCAACGGACGAAACAAGAATCGTTTTTATACCCGTCGTCTTTCAAGCTGCAGCAGTTACCGTAGGGGGCGAATATATTCGCCCCGATGGATGCGGGCGCAGCATGCAGCGCCCCTACCTTATTGCTCCACGTTCTTTATACGGCTGGACGGGCGCGCAAACAGGAATTTGCCCAAGGTTACCAGCACCACCGCCGCGACGATAATCACCAGTGCTGCCCATTCACGTGGTGCCAGAGATTCGCCGGCAAAGCTGATGCCGAGCAGCACCGCTACCACCGGATTGACGTAGGCATAGCTGGTTGCCACCGCCGGGCGTACGTTTTTCAGCAAAAACATATAGGCGCTGATCGCCAGCATCGAGCCGAAGACAATCAGGTAACCCAGCGCGAAGAAACCTTTGGCGCTCGGCATCTGCGTCAGATGCTCGCCGCTGAGCTGGCTGACCACCAGTAGCACCACGCCGGCCACTAGCATTTCCGCTGCTCCGGCCATTGGCCCGGCCGGCAGAGAGATACGCGATCCCAGTACCGAGCCAAAGGCCCAACTGGCGGAGGCCAGCAGGATCAACAGCGCGCCGGTGGGGTTGCCGACCAGATTATTACCGGTATTGAGCAATATAATCCCCACCAACCCCAGCCCAATGCCAGCCCATTCCAGTTTGGTATTACGCATGCCCCACAGCAGGCTGAAGCACAGGGTGAACAGCGGCACTGTCGCCACCATTACGGCGGCAATGCCGGAAGGCACATGCTGATGTTCTGCCACCGTCACCAGGCCGTTGCCCACCGCCAGCAGCAAAATGCCAATGGTCCCGGCGGCCAGCCACTGCTTTGCCGTCGGCAATGCATGGCCGCGCAGCGCTAAAAAGCCAAACAGCACAAGACCGGCGACCAGAAAGCGGATACCGGCCATCATCAACGGCGGCCAGCTCTCCACGCCCAGACGAATAACGAAATAGGTCGAACCCCAGACAATATATAACGTGAACAGCGCCCCGATTAACGGCAGGACGTTACGGCTACTTTGGCTCAGCATGGATTTTAATTCTGCAGGGAAGGTTATTATTAGAGGACTCAGTAAACCCGATCGGGCAGAGGATAAGCAACGCTTTTCAATACTTTTTTAAGCGTGCAATGGGCTGGCTTTCCGGTGGTTATTCATCGGATGACGCCAGCCTGCTGGCTGCCTTACGCCGGGTGTCGGTTACAGCAATGAAATACGGTAGGCGCAGCGCCGTGCACCGGCCAGGATATGTTCGGAGCGTTCAACCTGCGCCTGTAATACCTCGGTGAAAACGCTCAATTCTGCGCGGCAGAATCCCTGGCAAACGGCGGCGGCGGCGCAAATAGGGCAGTGGTTTTCTACCAGCAGAAAAGAGCCGTCTTCCTGTAGGCTTGATTCGGCCATGTAGCCTTCGCGACAACGGATCGCCGTCAGGCGCGCTACGCGTTCCTGCAAATCCGTGGCGCCGACCATTGCCTGTTTGTAGTTAATGCGCGTTTCCTGCTCGCGGGTGTCGATCAACAACTCGATTGCCTGTTCGCCCAGCTTGTCGCGCACGGTGCGCAGCAGCTGTACTGTCAGTTCGGAATGGGTATCCGGAAAGCGTGCATTGCCTGCGGCGGTCAGGTGCCATAGCTGCACCGGTCGGCCGACACCGCGAGTTTCCGCCACCGCTTCAACCAACCCATCTTTTGCCAGCTTGACGAACTGCTGGCGCGCGGCTTCACCGGTGGTGCCAAGGACTTTACCTGCATCAGAAGCTTGCTGTGGGCCGCGGGTTTTCAACAGTGTCAGCAAACGGTCACTGACCGATTGTGCGGGACTACCGCTATTTTCCAAGTTTATTCTTGACATATTTCTCCGCCTCGCCCTACTCTTATTCCAAGATAATTCTTGTTAAATCTAACGCAGTCTCACAATTAACTCAATGCCATTCCTCTGAAAACAGGACGACAACTGTGATAACCAACGATGATAGCCGCTGGGCCGATCTCTTTTCCGGTAAAAATGGTGCCAGTGCGATCGCGCTCTCACTCGGCGTAGCGCTGCACGCCATCAATATTCTGGTCGCCACCACCATTCTGCCCTCGGTGGTGCAGGATATTGGCGGTCTGAGTCTGTATGCCTGGAATACTACGCTGTTTGTGGTGGCGTCAATTCTGGGTTCGGCATTATCGGCTCGTTTACTCAGCGGTTACGGGGCTCGCAGTGCCTACGTGGTGGCGTCACTGTTCTTTATTGCCGGGGCGATGCTGTGCGCGCTGGCGCCGTCAATGCCGGTGATGCTGATTGGCCGAACCGTGCAGGGCTTCGGTGGCGGGCTGATTTTCGCGCTTTCGTACGCCATGATCAATCTGGTCTTTGAGCAAAAGCTTTGGCCGCGGGCGATGGCATTGATTTCAGCGATGTGGGGTATCGCGACTTTGGTGGGGCCGGCGGTGGGCGGCATTTTTGCCGAACTGAACGCCTGGCGCTGGGCTTTTGGCATCCTGTTGCCGGTGATGGTGCTGTATGCCGGGTTTACCTTCCTGATCCTGCCGAAAGGCAAACCGCAGCAACAGGCGGCACCACTGCCGTTGGCTCAGCTGCTGTTGTTGACGACGGCGGTCCTGGTGGTGTCCGCCGGCAGCCTGGCGGACAGCGCGTGGATCAATCTTGGCGGCATTGCGTTGGCGGTGCTGATGATGGCCTGGCTGATACAGCGTGAAGCGCACTCCCGTGCCCGCTTGCTGCCGAAGGGGGCCTTGCGCCGCGGTTCGCCGCTGGCCTCGTTGTATATCACCGTCTCTCTGTTGGTGGTGGGCATGACCAGTGAAATCTTCGTGCCTTATTTCCTGCAAACGCTACACGGTCAGTCTCCGCTGATTTCCGGCTATATCGCTGCCACCATGGCGGCGGGGTGGACGTTATCGGAAATCCTCAGTTCCGGCTGGCGCAGTGCAGGCATTCGTCGGGCCATTGTCAGCGGGCCGCTGTTGGTGTTGGTGGGGCTGCTGGCATTGGGCCTGCTGATGCCGATACCTTCCGGCGGCCATTGGGCCGGGCTGACGCCGATTGTGATTGCCCTGACGGTTGTGGGTTTTGGTATTGGTTTCGGCTGGCCGCATCTGTTGACGCGTATTCTGCAGGTTTCGCCTGAGGCCGATAAAGATATTGCTGGGGCTTCAATCACTACGGTGCAACTGTTTGCGACTGCCTTTGGTGCTGCACTGGCCGGGATGATTGCCAACCTGGCCGGGCTGAATGTGCCGGGAGGGGCGGCGGGGGCGGCCTCTGCGGCGCGCTGGCTGTTCCTGCTGTTTGCACTGGCGCCGCTGCTGGCGGTGTTCAGCGCCTGGCGCTGTGCGGCAATCGCACCACCGGTTGCCGACAGCGACAAGCTGGTACCAGACTCGTCGGCTCTGTCGTCCTAGCAGCGAAAAAGTGACCACCAATTAAAAATCCGATTGACGAATCCCGTATTTGAGATTATTTCTCTCATATGGGATTTTTTGTATCAGAGACTCAATGATGGATAACGGATTGGAAAGCGCCGATCTCAGACTGGCACAGCGACTGTCTGATTTACGCCAGCAGCAGGGCTGGTCGCTGGAGGAATTGGCGCAGCAAACCGGCATCAGCCGGGCGACGTTGTCACGGGTCGAACGCGCTGAAACCAGCCCGACCGCTTCACTGTTAAACAAGCTGTGCTCGGCTTATGGGTTGACCATGTCGCGGTTGCTGAGCGAGGTCGAGGACGAGCCGCCGGAGTTGTTGCATCGTGAACAGCAGACGGTGTGGGTTGATCGCGCCAGCGGTTTTCATCGCCGTTCGGTCTCACCGCCTGCCGCCCTGTATAAGGCCGAGTTTATTGAATGCACATTGGAGGCCGGGGCGGTGATTGCCTATGACACGCCTTCGGTGCATGCGCTCGAGCACCATCTGTGGCTGCTGGCAGGGCGACTTGAACTGACGCTGGAGGGACGAACTTTCCAGCTTGAGCCGGGTGACTGCCTGCGTTATCGGCTGTTCGGCGCTTCAAAATTTCATGCCCCCGGCCCTGAGCCGGCCCACTACACCCTCGTTATCAGCAGGCCATAATCATGATTGAGATACAGCAACTGAATGCCGAAGCGGCACAAAACGCGATCCCTGAACTGGCCGAAATGTTGCAAGCTAGCGTCGCCCAGGGCGCGAGTATTGGTTTTGTCATGCCGTTCACACTGGAGCAGGCGCAGACGTTCTGGCGCAGCCTGTTACCGGCGATTGAGCGTGGAGAAAGGTTGCTGTTGGTGGCATACGATACCGGGCGTTTGGTGGGGACGGTGCAGTTGTTGCTGGCAATGCCGGAAAACGGCCGCCACCGGGCGGAGGTGGTAAAACTGATGGTGCACCCGGACGCACGCCGCCGCGGTATTGCCCACAGCCTGATGCTGCAGGTGCAACAAAGCGCACTTGAGCTGCAGCGGCATTTATTGGTGCTCGATACCCTGACCGGCGATACGGCGGAAGGTATGTATCGCCAATTGGGCTTTCAACTTGCGGGCAGCATTCCGCAATATGCCCTCGCCAGCAACGGCAGTGCGCTGGATGCCACCAGTTATATGTATAAGTTGCTGTGATGTTGACTATCTCCCGCGTTGAGGCCGGCAGTCCGGAAGCCCTGGTTCTGATGGCTGAGTTATCCAGAAAATTGGCAGAGATCACCGGCGACAGCGGTGCGAGCTCGTTTGACCTCAGCGAAATGCAGGCGAGCAACGCCTGTTTTCTGCTGGTGCGCAATGCTGCCGGTGAAGCGGTGGGCTGCGGTGCTTTCCGCTGGTTGGCTGCAGGGATTGCGGAAGTTAAACGTATGTATGTGCGTGATGCGGGTAATGGAGCAGGCGGGCAGTTGTTGCGTGAGCTTGAACAACATGCACGGCAGCAAGGCTATCGTCAATTGTGGCTTGAGACGCGGCAGGTGAACCAGCGTGCGGTAGGATTCTATCTGGCGCAGGGTTATCAGGTGCGTGAAAATTATGGCCGTTATCGCGGTAATCCCCAGGCGATATGCTTCGAAAAAATGCTGTGATATTGCCGCAAGGGCGAGGCCTCTTGCGGCAGTGAACAAACCTCTTACTGCCCGTTCCAGGCCTTGATAGCCTGTTGGCGTATCAGCAGTTTTTGCTCCGGCGTCAGCTTGTTATAGTCCTGCGCCATGCCACTTTCCCAGTCGCCGTACAGCGGGTTCGGCAGCACGATGTATTGGGTGCCGAACTTGCTTTGGTTGTCGGCGACAAATGCGCGGCGCTGTGCATTATCCTTGTGGTAGGTCGCTGCCCCGAAGTCGTTCAGGTTGTCACCGGCGTACACCACAATATCGTAGCCCGCGTTTTTGATGGCGTCGAAGCGGGGCTGTTTGTTGGAGGTGTCACCGCTGAGCAGTACGGTTTTTTCCGACATGCCGGTAAAGCCCAGTTTCTGCATATTGGCCACCGTGGCGGCGTATTCAGACTGCTTGCGGTTGGAAACGTAGAACATGGTGCCCTGATGGCTGTTGACGTAACGGGCAAATTGCACGGCACCCGGTACCGCACCGGCTTGCTCTGCCTGCGACCATTTGGCCCAGGTGGCAGCGGCGAAAGGTTGGCCCTGCTTTGCCTGCCAGCCGGAATAAGGACTGTTGTCCAGCATGGTTTCGTCCAGATCTACCACCACCGCTTTCTTCTTGCCCGGCGTGGCTTTGGCCTGATCAAAGGCCAGTTTGGCGCTGTTGAACGCCTGGTGTGACAGCGCCTGATACTCCCCGGACTGCTGGAACCAGTTCAGGGCCAGCACTGACTGATCTGCCAGGCGTTGCTGGGCTTGCAGGTCGGTTTTTGGCGGCTGCGCGCAACCGGTCAGGGCCAGTAGCGCAATGCCGATGGCCGCGCCAAGGGTGATTTTCTGCTTATTTATTCCTGCCATAAAGGGATAGCTCTCTGGTGGTTATTGTAGATTTACAGGGTTATTGTCATCTCGAACTGGCGCATCGCGTCCTGTTGCCAGCCGAGCCGAGCGAAGAAGGGGGCAGCCACTTCGGGAACGTAGACGTTGGTCACCAGCGGCAACGGTGAGAAACGCGTCTGCAGTGCGGCCAGCATGGCCCTTGCATGGCCCTGGTTACGGTGTTGTGGCGGCACGTAAATCATGCGTAAAAAACACTTATCCGCGCCAACCTGCACCACCGCATAGGCCTGGTGCTGTTCAAGGGCAAAGGCATGGGGTTTGCCGGGCAGCTTGAACAGCGTTTCCGGGGCGATCAGCCAGGGCTGGCTGGTGGCCCCTTCGGCAATCAGGCGGTGGGAAACGAACAGCGGATCAATTTCCTGCAGCGTCACAGTGTCGCCAGCCGTCTGCTCGCCTGCCAGATGGCCGGTGAGGGTGCCCACGATGCGCAACCCAGCCTGATGATACAGCGCAATGGCGGGGTCATTGCCTTCAATCACCTCCAGCGACAACTGGCGATCGCCGCGCTCACGCGCATCGGCGACAATCCGCTGCATCAGGGCTTTACCCAATCCCTTACCGCGCATTTCCGGCCGGATCGACAGCGCCGCCACCCGGCTGTGCAAGCCACGGCGGCTAATCAGCGCCAGTGCTACCGGTTGCTGTTGATGCGTGACAATAATGCTGTCATTCAGGCTGAGGTCTTCGGCACCGAAGCGACGGGCGAAGGTGTCACCGTCAATGACGAAACGCACAATGTAGTTTTCAAAACAGTGGCAAAGGATCTGCGCCAGCTGGTCACTGCTGTAGCGCAATGCTGAGTGGTATTCGAATGGGGAGGTGTTTGGCATAGGTCATCCAGGTTGATTTGCGCAACATATAGATGTAGACCCGTTTGTTTTGTAAGGCAAGTTTCCTGATGCGGTGATGAGAGGTGAAGGGCGGCCAGAGCATCAAATGAAAAAGCCGGGCGTTGCCGCCCGGCGAAGTCATTCTGGATATCAAGTGGAGCTAAGTTTGCAGTGGTGGTTATTCATCACATCAGAACTGGTAGGTCAGGGCGACGGCGATGACGTTGTCATCTTTCAGACCCAACTTATTGTTGCTGTCGAGTTGGTTGATTTTATAATCAACATAGGTCGACATGTTCTTGTTGAAATAGTAGTAAGTACCGATATCGATATATTTCACCAGGTCGGCGTCGCCGATGCCTTCAATATCTTTACCTTTCTGCTGAACATAACCCAGCGATGGACGCAGGCCGAAGTCGAACTGGTATTGCGCAACCAATTCCAGACCTTCTGCTTTATTGGCAAAGCCGCTAACAGAGGTAGAGGTATTATTAATGGTTGCAGTGCCGGAAATAGGCGCGATATTACGGCTTTGCGAGTAGGTCGCTGCCAGATAAACTTCTTTGTTGTCGTATTTCAGGCCGCCGGCCCAGATATCCGCTTTATCGCCCTTACCGAAGGTGCCTGCTTTTTGGCCGGCAGTACGGTTGGAAGAAGCGTAAGCAGCACCGACGCTCAGGCCGTCGATGATTTCATAGCTGGAAGACAGGCCCCAACCGTCGCCGTTCGCTTTGCTGCCAGAACGGCCGTCGTTTTCGTTTTTGCCCTGGTACTGTACAGCGAACTTCAGGCCATCAACCAGACCGAAGAAGTCGTTGTTACGGTAGGTTGCCACGCCGTTGGTACGGCCATTCATAAAGTTGTCGGTCTTGACGTAAGCATCATCACCGAACTCTGGCAGCATATCCGTCCAGGCACCGACGTCATAGATAATACCGTAGTTGCGGCCGTAGTCGAATGAACCGATATCTTTATATTTCAGACCAGCAAAGCCCAAACGGGTTTTGGTATCTTTGGTGCCGTCAGCCTCAGCATGGTTGGCAGCAATCTGATATTCCCACTGGCCATAGCCAGTCAGCATATCGTTAATTTGTGTAGCGCCTTTAAAACCGATACGCACATAGGTTTTATCGCCATCATTACCGGCATCGTCAGAGAAATAGTGCATTGCTTTAACGCGGCCGTAAAAATCAAGTTTATTGCCGTCTTTATTGTAGATTTCCGCTGCCTGTGCTGTCTGCGCAATTAAAAGTGCCGGAATAATAACGGCCAGAAGATTACGTTTCATGATTTACCCTGCTTTATTCGATTGAAAGACGCTTATCATCAGTTGTACTGCTGCTTCACTGTGCCGCCCGTTTTGTTTGCAGCGCAGGTTTTTTACCGTAGTTATGTGATCTATTTATGACAAAATATTCATTTCCATGTCGAACGATTAAAAAAGTTGCGTAAAGAGTGAATTTCTTCTTCATACAACTGTCTGTGGCTGGTCTACAGTTAGCGTTACTGTTCCTTGGTTTTTGGAGGAATCATGCGTGAGACTTATACGTTACTGGGTACCCGTGGTTGCGGATCCACCATTGTTGCCGCCGCGCTGGAGCTGACCGGTTTTCCCTGGGGCTACGAGGAAGTGGACTATCAGCTGGATGGGCCTGAACGCGAGCGCCTGCTGGAGCTGAACCCGCTGGGGCAGGTGCCTACTCTGATCCTGCCGAATGGCGAAGTAATGACGGAAAGCGCGGCAATTGTTCTGTTGCTGCACGATCGCGCGCCACACGCCGAGCTGGCACCCCATAGCGGATCGGCATTGTTGCCACGCTTTTTACGCTGGTTGTTGTTCATCAACGCCGAGATTTACCCCACCTTTACCTATGCCGATCATCCTGAAAAATGGGTGCCGAAAGAGTCTGGGTCTGAACAATTGGCTGCCGAAGTGTTGGGTTATCGTCAGCGGCTACTGTTGCAATTGGCCGCTGCCAGCGATGCCGGGCCCTGGTTCCTCGGCAAGACCTTCAGCGCGCTGGATCTCTATGTGGCGGTAATGTGTCATTGGCGGCCGGGACAGGCCTGGTTCCAACAGCATTGTCCCAAGCTGCACGCTATCTCCCAAAAGGTTGAGCAACGCGCCGAATTTAACGCCTTGTTCCAGGCGCATTTTGATCATGTGGCGCCGCTGGAGTAAGGCTTGTCATTTGCAGGGGAGTGGGGGAAACCATCCTGTTTTTCTGAACCTTTAGTGTTAAAAATCCCGATTTTCGCCAGCTGTGTTTGCGGGTAGCGTGGGGCTATCGGTAAATCGACAGGAGAAAATGATGCAACCTTCCCAACAGGCCGGCCAGCAGGCGTTCGGCGACATAGCCCCCAAACTGGCGCAGCTCAGTGACAGCGTATTATTCGACGACGTCTGGCAGCGGCCGATACTCACCCCGCGTGAGCGCAGCCTGATCACCGTGGCGGCGCTGGTGGCGCTTAACCGCGTGGAGCAATTGCCGTTTCATCTGCAACTGGCCCAGCGCAATGGCGTGAACGTCGAACAGCTTGCCGAGTTGATCACTCATCTGGCGTTCTATGCCGGCTGGCCTGCGGCTGCTTGTGCCGTAACGCGCTTGCGCGAACTGAAACAGGAGTAGCCTCATGCCATTCAGCCGCATTGCTTTGCATCAGGGGAAATCTGCGCAATACCTGAAAACCCTGTCAGACAGCCTGCATCAGGCGTTGGTAGAAACCTTCAGCGTACCGCCGGCCGATAAATTCCAGGCCATCGATCAATATCGTCCAGGAGAGCTGATTTACGATCGTGACTATCTGGGCGGCCCGCGTTCGGCGGATTTTGTGCTGTTTTACATTACCGCTGGTCGTCCGCGCGATACCCTGACCAAACAGCGTTTTTATCAGCGGTTGGCGGAGCTGCTGGGGGAAAATCTGCAGTTACGGCCGCAAGATGTGATGGTGGTGATCACCACAACTCAGTTGGACGAGTGGTCGTTCAGTGCGGGTCGCGCCTCAATGATCGAAGGCCAGGCTGACGCGGCCGACGGTCTGTGGGACAATAGCGCCATCATTTCGTAGAGATATAGAGTTGAATGGCGCTCTCCCCCGCAGTTAAAGATCAGATTGGCCAGTGGTACAAAGCCCTGCAGCAGCAAATACCGGATTTTATTTCCCGTGCACCGCAACGGCAGATGATCGCCGAAGTGGCAAAAACGCTGGCCGGTGATTACCCACGCCACCTGGCGATTGAGGCACCCACCGGCGTGGGCAAAACCTTGTCGTACCTGATCCCGGGGATCGCCGTTGGCCGCGCCGAAAGCAAGCCGCTGGTGGTCAGCACCGCCAACGTGGCGCTGCAGGATCAGATCTACAGCAAAGATTTACCCCTGCTGAAGAAGATCATTCCCGATCTGAAATTTACCGGTGCCTTTGGCCGCGGGCGCTATGTTTGCCCGCGTAACCTGGCGGCGCTCTGCACTGACGTCAGCGAGCAGGGTGACCTGATGCTGTTTCTGGGCGACGAGCTGGCGCCTTCTAGCGGTGAAGAACAGGCGCTGTGCCAAAAGCTGAGCAAGGCGCTTGACCGCCATGAGTGGGACGGGCTGCGCGACCATTATCAACTGTCGATCGACGATCCGCTGTGGATCAAGCTGAGCACCGATAAAGCCAACTGCCTGGGCCGTAACTGCCATTACATTCGTGAATGCCCGTTTTATATCGCCCGTAAAGAGATTGAAACCGCCGACGTGGTGGTGGCTAACCATGCGTTGGTGATGGCGGCGCTGGAAACCGAGTCGGTACTGCCGAACCCGAAAGAGCTGTTGCTGGTGCTGGACGAAGGGCATCATCTGCCGGAAGTAGCGCGTGACGCGCTGGAGATAGAAGGCGAAATCACCGCCTTGTCGACCAATTTGCAGTTGGACATGATCGTGCGCCAGGTTGAGCAGTGCATGACGCAATACCGGCCGAAAAGCCCGCCGGGGTTGGCGAATGGCGAACGTTTGAAGAACCACTGCGAAGAACTGCGCGAACTGATCCAAATCTTCGAGCATCAGGTCAGCGCCTATTTGCCGACCGATACGATCATCGCCGAACATCGATTTGAAATGGGGGAACTGCCAACGGAGATGGTAGAAACCTGCGCACGATTATTCAAGTTGACCGACGCCTTGCGTGGGGTGGCGGAGTTTATCGTCAATGACCTCAGCGAACAGACCGGCAAGCACGACATTGTGCGGCTGCACCGTTCCATCATTCAGATGAGCCGCACCCTGGGTTATCTGGAGGCGATGAGTAAACTGTGGCGGCTGGCCGCGCTGGACAAGTCTTCCAATGCACCGATCTCCAAATGGGTCACGCGGGATCTGCGCGATAACGTTACCCATCTGTACCTGCATTGTGTGGGCATTCGCGTCAGCGATCAGTTGGAAAAACTGCTGTGGCGCAAGGTGCCGCACGTGGTGATCACCTCGGCGACGCTGCGCTCGCTGAACAGCTTTTCGCGCCTGCAAGAAATGAGCGGATTAAGTGAAAAGGCCGGCGATCGCTTCGAATCCCTGTCTTCCCCCTTCAATCATGTGGAACAGGGCAAGATTGTTATTCCGAATATGCGCTTTGAGCCGGCGATGGCCAATGAGGCCGAACATCTGGAAGAGATGGCGCGCTTTTTCCGTGCCGAGCAGGCCACTGGCAAGCACAAGGGGATGCTGATCCTGTTCAGCAGCCATCGGGCGATGCAGACCTTCCTTAGCTATGTGACCGACCTGCGCCTGATGCTGCTGGTACAGGGCGATCAACCGCGCTATCGGCTGGTGGAAGAACACCGTAAACGGGTCGAAAAAGGCACGGCCAGCGTGTTAATCGGCCTGCAGTCGTTTGCCGAAGGGCTGGATCTGAAAGGTGAACTGCTGACTCAGGTGCATATTCACAAAATTGCCTTCCCGCCGATCGACAGCCCGGTGATCCTGACCGAGGGCGAATGGCTAAAATCGCTGAAGCGTTATCCGTTTGAAGTGCAGAGCCTGCCAAGCGCTTCGTTCAACCTGATCCAGCAGGTGGGGCGACTGATCCGCAGTAATGAGTGCCACGGTGAGATCGTGATTTACGATCGCCGCCTGCTGACTAAAAACTACGGTTCGCGCTTGCTGGCGTCACTGCCGGTATTTCCTATCGAACAGCGGGATGTGCCGGAGGCCGACAAGGCGCACCTGGCCGCCATCAAATCTGCCGCTGCGGCGGAAAAAAAAGACAAAAAGCGTAAAAATCCGTTCGCCCGCCGACGTACGCGTTAATCAAAGCAGCGGGGGCAGGCGGCGCTTCACCGGCGTGGTTTTGACGATGGAAGTGTTGCTCTGCGCGCGCTCGGCCAGCCGATCGAGGATCTGGTCGAGTTGTTCCATCGAGTGCGCCACCAGCCGCACGATAAAACAGTCCTCACCGGTCACCTTGTCACATTCAATCACCTCCGGGATATCCTGGATCAGCTGTTCGACCTTCTTGAGCATGCCCGGCAGCGGTTTGATGCGTACCAGCGACTGAAAAGCGTAGCCCAATGCCTGTAAATTGACGTTCAGGGTGTAACCCTGGATCACGCCATTCTCTTCCAGCCGTCGCAGGCGTTCTGAAGTACTGGGTGAAGACAACCCGGCTCTGGCGCTGAGCGTTTTCAGCGACACCCGTGCGTCCTCGGCCAGCAGGGTCAGGATTTGGCGGTCGATATCATCCATAAACTCTCCATTAGGTTAATTACGTCTTATGCCTTAAATAAAAAGGCAGTTAAGCATGTTGGCCTGTTTTATGCCATGGAAACCGGTGCGGGAAAGTCGCAAGCTAAGCGTATTGGCTTACCCTGAGGAAATAACGATGAACGCAGAGATAAAACGCGGCTCGCTGGAGATGATGGCCGCGATGCTGATTTCCGGCACCATTGGTTGGTTTGTGCTGATGTCCGGCCAATCGGTAGTGAACGTGGTGTTCTGGCGCTGTGCGGTGGGGGCGCTGGTATTGCTGGCAATTTGTGCGGCGCTGGGCCAACTGCGGCGTGACAGTCTGACTCGCACCACGCTATTGGTGGCGATAGCCGGCGGCATTGCGCTGGTGGTCAACTGGCTGCTGCTGTTTGCCGCTTATTCCTATGCGTCGATCTCCATCGCTACGGCGGTCTACAACACCCAACCCTTTATGCTGGTGGCGCTGGGGGCGTTGTTCCTCGGTGAGAAACTGACTGCCCGCAAGCTGTTATGGCTGGTGCTGGCGTTTATCGGCATGATGCTGGTGGTGTTGGCGCAGCCGAAGCAGGCGGGCGGACAGAACAACTACCTGATCGGTATTCTGCTGGCGTTGGGGGCGGCTTTTTTCTATGCCCTGATGGCGCTGGCCGCCAAACGACTGAAAGGAACGCCGCCGCATCTGATTGCGTTGATCCAGGTGACGGTCGGCGTGGTGATGCTGCTGCCGCTGGTGGATTTCCATGCATCAGCCAATGCCGGGCAATGGGGCATACTGCTGACGCTCGGGGTATTGCATACCGGGTTCATGTACGTGTTGCTGTACGGCGCGATCCAAAAGCTGCCGACCAACCTGATCGGCTCGCTGTCGTTTATTTATCCGATTGCCGCCATGCTGGTGGATCGGCTGGCGTTTGGACATCGGTTGGTGGCGCTGCAATTTGCCGGTGCGGCCATCATCCTGCTGGCGGCTGCGGGCATGAACCTGCTGGGTGAGTGCCGCGTACGGCTAACGGCTGCCCCAGGCGGCAAGCAGGCCCCCGAACAGTGATTTTCTGGGCTGGCTTGCAAGCTGATTTTTAACAGCCGTAAATAGCCTTACTCCTGCAATGACGCCTCAAACGCCGCGCTGGCCGGACTTTGTGCCAGCGCGCTGTACATCACCAGGCGTAAATGATTTTCCTCATCGACAATGAATGACGCATGTTCAAAAGTCACCTGGCCGACTCCCGGCACCTTGAAAGTACGCTGCCCCTGGCAACGACCGTGAATATCATGCTGTTGCCACAGTTGGCGGAACTGCGGTGATACCTGCTCCAATGCCTGCACCCGTTGCTGCATGGTAGCGTCTTCCGGGGCGCGGGCGTAGTCGCGGCGAAAGCTGGCGAGCACCTGGGGTGCCTGCGCTTGCCACTCTACCAATCGCTGATTGAGTTGTGGGTCGGCGAACAGCATCCACAGCATATTGCGCTGCTCCGCCGGGCGATCGCCGATGGCGAACAGCCGGTCCGCCGCCGGGTTCCAGGCGATGATGTCCCAGCTCAGGTTCATGACATAAGCCGGACGCAGTTGCAGATCGTCCAGCAGGCGGCGCACCAGCGGTGAAACCTGACACCACTGATGACCGACCGCTACCGGCGGGCGCTGATGCGCCAGCAAAAACAGATGGTAGCGCCCGGTCGCGTCCAGCTTCAGCACCCGAGCCAGATTCTCCAGAAAATCCACCGAGGCGTTAATTTCCCTGCCCTGTTCCAGCCAGGTGTACCAGGTGAGGCCGACGCCTGCCAGGGCGGCCACTTCTTCACGCCGCAGCCCCGGCGTTCTGCGCCGGGTGCCGCTCGGCAGACCTACCGCCTGCGGTGATAACTTCTCACGCTTTTGACGCAGAAAATCCGCCAGATCCTGACGGGTTCGGTTGAGGGTGCGCGGCGGCATAGTGGCTGTCCTGTTGCTATTAGTAATAGTATAACTGGCTATATAGTAACAGTTTAGGACATGTTCCATACTGCCGCCATCCCAATCTTTGGAGGCATTTATGGAACAGTCATTAGCTAGTGGAGCTCGTCGTCTTCCCGGTTTGCCGGTGTTATTGCTGGGCGGCTTTGTCACGGTGTTCGACCTGTTTGTGGTGAACGTGGCGGCGCCGGTGATCCAGCAGCAGTTCACCGCCGACTTTGCCGGCATCGGGCTGATTATTGCCGGTTATGAGCTGGCATTCGGCGTGTTACTGATTGCCGGTGGGCGGTTGGGCGATCGCTTTGGGCGCCGTCGCATGTTTAGTCTCGGCATGTTGGGTTTTACGCTGACGTCGGCGCTGTGTGGCATGGCAACCTCTCTGAGCATGTTGATCGTAGCGCGCTTTTTGCAGGGGGCGACGGCGGCGCTGTTGTTCCCGCAGATCTATGCGTTGCTGCGCGTGTTGTACAGCCCGCACCAGCGGCGGCGGGCCTTTGCCTGGCTGGGTATGACGCTGGGGCTGGCAGCGATTTTTGGTCAGATTTTCGGTGGCTTTATTATCGAAGCCAATATCTTCGACAGCGGTTGGCGAATGATTTTTCTGATCAATCTGCCGGTGGGGGCGCTGGCCATGCTGGCGGCGCGGCGTATTCCCGAATCCCGCCTCGAACAGGCGCAGCGGCTGGATGGTGTTGGCCTGCTGTTGGCGGCAAGCGGGCTGTTGTTGCTGCTGCTTCCGCTGCTGGAAGGGCCGTCGCGTGGCTGGCCCTGGTGGGTGTTGCCCGCGCTGGCGCTGGGCGTAGCGGTGCTGTGGGCCTTTATCCGCTGGGAACGGCGCTTGGCGCAGCGTGCGGGGGATGCGGTGCTTGATCCGGCGCTGTTGCGGCAGGGGAGTTTTGCCCCGGGCGTGATGGTGGTGCTGGCGATTTACTCGACCGCCTCTTCGTTCTTTCTGTGTTTTGCCCTGCTGTTGCAGGCGGGCATTGGCCTGACGCCGTTTCAGGCCGGTAGTCTGTTTGCGCCTGCCAGCGTGGCTTTTATGCTGGCTTCCCTGCTGGCACCGACGCTGGTACAACGCTGGGGCAATGGCGTGCTGGCGCTTGGCGTGGTGATTTACGCCACCGGGATGGCATTGCTGGTGGCGCAGGTGCAGTGGGGCGCGGCGCTGGTTCAGCCACTGTGGCTGTTGCCGGGCCTGGTGATTCTGGGCTTTGGTCAGGCACTGAGTATGACGCCGCTGCTTAACCTGGTGCTCGGACTGGCAAAAGAACAGCAGGCAGGGATGGCGGCCGGGGTGATTTCCACCGTGCAGCAGGTGGGTGGGGCGTTGGGAATTGCCGCCAGCGGCGCGTTTTTTGTTCCCTTGTTGGCAGGCGGTGCGGGCGCAGAGGGTTATGGGCGGGCGTTTGCCGGGGCCATGGTTTACAACCTGCTGGCGATGGCCGTTGCCCTGGGGCTGCTGAGGTGGATCATCCAACACCAGCGCAAAGTGGATCTTTAGTAAAGCTGTGGCGAGTGCTATTGCTATTCATCTCCCCCGATAACGCTGAAGGATGCTTAACGCCATGTACCAACCCGCCTCATTTCGCGATGACCGCCTGGAAAGTCAAATTGCTCTGGTACGTGCCCACCCGCTGGGCATGTTAATCAGCCACGGTGAACAGGGACTGGTAGCGGACCCGCTGCCGTTTTTGATTGACGTCGATGAGCAGGGCAACATGGTGTTGCGGGCGCACCTGTCCCGCGCCAATCCCCATGGGTCCTTGCTGCAGACCGTGCAGGAATGTCTGGTGGTGTTTCAGGGGCCGGAGGGCTATATCTCGCCGGGCTGGTATGAAACCAAGCGTCAGACCGGCAAGGTGGTGCCGACCTGGAATTACAGCGTGGTGCAACTGCGCGGGGTGCCCCGGGTAACGGAGAACGCGGGCTGGTTGCGACAACAGCTGGACGGGCTGACGGCGTTGCAGGAAGGCCGCCAGCCGGAACCCTGGCATATCGACGATGCGCCGACCAATTATATCGCTGCGCAGATCAGGGGCATTGTCGGTATCGAGATCGCTGTGACTCACCGTGAAGGCAAATGGAAGATGAGCCAGAACCGCAACGCCGAAGACGTCGAAGGGGTGATCGCCGCGCTACGTAGCGGTGATGCTGACCAGCAGCAACTGGCAGATGAGGTTGAGCGGCGGCGTGGATAAGGTATGCTGACTCCAGACTGAATCAGGGGAAAGCAGAGCATGGATTACACCAAAATTATTAAAGAGATCGGCCGTGGCAAGAACCATGCGCGCGATCTGGATCGGGAAACCGCCTTTCAGCTCTACCAAAAGATGCTGGCCGATGAGGTTGGCGAATTGGAGCTGGGCGGCATCCTGATTGCCATGCGTATCAAAGGCGAAGCCGAAGAGGAAATGATCGGCTTTTATCAGGCGATGCAACAGCAGGTGATCCGCCTGCAGGCACCGTCTGGGCGACCGATGCCGGTGGTGTTGCCAAGTTATAACGGTGCGCGCAAACAGGCGAACCTGACGCCGCTGTTGGCGCTGTTGCTCAAACGCGTCGGTCTGCCGGTGGTGGTACATGGCGTGCTCGATGACAGCACCCGCGTCACCAGCGCCGAAACCTTCAAGGCGTTGGGCCTGCCCTGGTCGCAAGATGCTGCTCATGCTCAGCAGCGCCTGGATGCGGGCGAAGTGGTGTTTATCCCGGTTTCCACCTTGTCTGCCCCTCTGGAGCGTCAGCTTGGCCTGCGCTGGCGCATGGGGGTGCGTAACAGCGCCCATACCCTGGCCAAACTGGCAACGCCGTTTGCCGAGCAGGATGTCCTGCGTATCGCCAGCGTGTCGCACCCGGAATACGTCGGCCGTGTGGCCTCGTTTTTCCGCCAAATCGGCGCTCGCGGGTTACTGATGCACGGTACCGAAGGCGAGGCCTATGCCAACCCGCAGCGATGCCCACAAATCCATTACATGGTTAACGGCGAGCAGCAGGTGCTGCTGGAACGACCGGCGCAGGATGAAATTCCCGAGCTGCCGGCGGCAAAAGATGCCGAGACCACCGCGCGCTGGACCGAACGTTGCCTGGCGGGTGAGGTGGCGATCCCGCTGGCGATCCAACGGCAGATTGCCTGCTGTTTGCTGGCTACCGGTGAAGTCGGCAGCCTGGAGCAGGGACTGGAGCGTTTACGCAGCGCGTAAATCCCGTCGTCTATACTGGAATACTTCGTGAATCGGCTGAAAGGATGGTTATGCAACAGGCTCTCGATTACTTCAATCAATTGAATCAGGATTACCTTGAGGTTCACCGCACCAAAGAAGATCTGTTCTGGCACAACTATATGGGTACCGGTGGCGACGATGTTTCCGCCCGCTTCTCGGCGGCGGAAAGCGCCTATAAACGCTTTATCGCCGAACCGCGTCGATTGGCGGAAATTCGTCAGTTGTTAGCTGGGCTGGAAGTGCTGCCGCAGGACGCACAGCGCGACGCGCTGCAACATGGGCTGAACGGCTGGCTGCGTTTCTTTGACTGTAACGCCATTGAAGATGCCGAGGCCCAGACGCTGCTGGATCAGATCATCAGTGCCGAGGCGGACCTGTATACCCGGCGCAAGGCCAATCCGGTCAGCCATCTGAATGCCACCGGGCAGCGGGTGAACGCTTCGCTCGGTGAGCTGCTGACCAACCAGGCCACCAATGAAAATGAAGATTACCGCCGCAGTTCGCAGAATGCGCTGCGTGAGCTGGAGCAGTGGCTGTTGCTCAACGGTTTGCCGGAGCTGATTAGCCTGCGTAACCGCTTTGCACGCCAGATGGGTTTTCGCAACTATTTCGACTACAAGGTCAACAAAACCGAGCGCATGACGCCGGAGCAGTTGTTCACCATTCTGGACCGCTTCGAACAGCAAACCCGCGAGGCCAATTCACGCAGCCTGCAGCAGTTGGCGGCGCAGAAGGGTGAGCAGGCGCTGGAACCCTGGAACATCCGTTTTGCCAGCGCCGGTGATGTGACCCGACAACTGGATCCTTACTTCCCGTTTGCCCAGTCGCTGGAGCGTTGGATCAACAGCTTCAAACGGCTGCACATCGGTTTTCGTGGTGCGCAGATGGATCTCGATCTACTGGTGCGTCAGGGCAAGTATGAAAACGGCTTTATGCACGGCCCGGTGCCGCCGTTTATCCAGCAGGGGAAATGGCTGCCGGCGCGGATTAACTTCACCAGTCTGGCGCAGCCGGATCAGGTGGGCAGTGGCGCTCATGGGCTGAATACGCTGTTCCACGAGGGCGGCCATGCCGCGCACTTTGCCAATATCTGCCAGAACGCGCCCTGTTTCTCGCAGGAGTTCCCGCCGACCTCCATGGCCTATGCGGAAACCCAGTCGATGTTCTGTGACAGCCTGCTGGACGACGCCGATTGGCTGAAACGCTATGCGAAAAACGCCGCCGGTGAGCCGGTGCCGGACGCGCTGATTGAAGCCAGTATTGCGGCACGTCAGCCGATGCGTGCGTTCAACGAACGTCATATTCTGCTGGTGCCTTACTTTGAGTGGGCGCTGTATCAGTGGGATGAGCAACAGCTGACACCAGAGGCGATTACCGCACTGGCGCGCGAGGTTGAGCACAAAATTCTGGGCATCAGTGGCAGCCCGCGTCCGACGCTGGCGATCCCGCATTTGTTGTCGCTGGAGTCGGCCTGTTCCTATCAGGGCTATCTGCTGGCACTGATGGCGGTCGAACAGACGCGTCATTTCTTCCTGCAGCGTGATGGTTACCTCACCGATAACCCGGCGATTGGTCCGGATCTGGCGCATCACTACTGGCTACCGGGTAACGGTGTCAGTCATGATGAAACGCTACGCAGCCTGACCGGCGAAGGCTTTAACCCGGACTATCTGGCGCGGGCCTGCAACCAGACGGTGGCGCAGGCCTGGCAGGATGCACAGCAGACCATCGCTGCCGCTGCTGTTCGGCCGCAACCGGCGGCAGACTTCGACCTGGCGGCGCATATTCGCGTGGTGGATGGCGAGCAGGTGCTGGCGGATAACGCCGAGGGCGATGAAAAGATGTGCCGTGACTTCGCCGCAGCGATTAACGCGCGCCTGGCCTGAAACCGCTGAACAAGCCCGCCATGTGCCTGCATCGGCGGGCTTGTTTTCAGAACCTGTGGCCGCTCAGCGCTTTTGCGCGTCCGGGCGGGTCAGGTCAAAACGGTGCTGTTCCGAGATGCCGTAGTAGGCGCTCGGGCCACCGGCACGCAGAATAGGTTCGGCGGCGGCGGTCTGATAGATGCCGTGTTCGTCCAGCAGCGCGGGGTCGATATGCACCGCCACCACTTCCCCCAGCACCAGCCAGGTATCCACCTTGTCGCCTGCAGCGCTTTGCAATTGAATGCACTGCGACAGGCGGCATTCAAAGTTCACCGGGCTTTCCGCTACGCGTTCGGCCTTCACCAGGCGGCTGGGTAGTGGCGTCACGCCGGCAAAAGCAAATTCATCTTCACCGCGCGCCAGGCTGGCGGAGCTGTTATTCATGGCATTGGCCAGTGGGCGCGTCGCCAGATTCCAGACAAACTCTCCGGTTTCGACGATGTTCGCCACGCTGTCTTTCCAGCCGGTACTGGCGAAGCCGATAATCGGCGGGCGGTAGTTGAAGCAGTTAAAAAAGCTGTAGGGTGCCAGGTTGCGCTGGCCGGTGACGCTGACCGACGAGATCCAGCCTATCGGCCGTGGGCCGACGATGGCATTCAGCGGATCGTGTGGCAAACCGTGGCCTGCGGCGGGTTCATAGTAATAACGGGACTCACTGCTCATAAATGACCTGAATTGGCTAAACAGAGCTTTTATTCTGGCGTGTTTCCTGCCGCCTGCAAGTTTGCCGTCGCTTTATGGTATCTTACGCGCCAGAAATACCTTTAAGAGAGCCCGTCACGGTGGAAAAAAAGAAAAGCTTCCCGCAGCAGAAAAGCGGACTGCACCCGCGTAACCGTCATCGCTCGCGCTATGACTTTCCGGCGCTGATCGCCAGCTGCCCGGCGCTGGAGCCGTTCGTCAAGCCAAACGCCTGGGGTGATATCTCGGTAGATTTTGCCGATCCGGCGGCGGTTAAAATGCTCAACCGTGCGTTGCTGCAACACTTCTATGGTATCGAACATTGGGATATTCCCGCCGATTACCTGTGCCCGCCAATCCCGGGGCGCGCCGATTACCTGCACCATCTGGCCGACCTGCTGGCGAGCAGCAACGACGGTGAGATCCCGCGTGGCAAAGGTGTGGCGATCCTCGATGTGGGTATTGGTGCCAACTGCATTTATCCGATCGTCGGCCTGCGCGAGTATGGCTGGCGTTTTACTGGCTCAGAGATTGACCCGGTGTCGCTCAATTCGGCCAAAATGATCGTCGAAATGAACCCGACGTTAAGAAACAGCGTGCGTCTGCGCCTGCAAAAACAACCGGAGTTTATCTTTAACGGCATCATCGGTGTGGCTGAGAAGTTTGACGCCACGCTGTGTAACCCGCCATTCCACGGCTCCGAGCAGGAAGCGCAGGCCAGCACCCGCCGCAAACTGCACAAGCTGGGCAAGGGTGAAGTGGCCGACAAGCCGGTCCAGAACTTTGGCGGCAAGAATAACGAACTCTGGTGTGAAGGCGGCGAAGAAGCCTTCGTGCGCAAAATGGTCGAAGAAAGCGTGAGCAAGGCGCAGAACTGCCTGTGGTTCACCTCGCTGATTTCCAAACACACCACCTTGCCGTCGATTTATCACGCGGCCAAGTTGGCCGGGGTGGCGGAAGTGCGCACTATCGAGATGGCGCAGGGGCAAAAGATCAGCCGCTTTGTTGCCTGGACCTTCCATGACGCCGAGCAACAGGCCGCCTGGGCGGCAGAACGCTGGCGTTAATTTCGGAGTTTGCACAGATTTTTGTCGGTATGGGAGGCAACTCCCATACTGGCTTTAGGCTTGACGCCCTTTCTTGACATATCCCATTAAGGTTCCTTAACTGTAGCCATACCAATAATAGCTATCCCAGCAGTGTGCATCGTCTCTCTCCCTGCAGCAGGAGACAGGTTGCGGCACTGATGTGCCGTATCTTTCATTCGACACATTAGTGGGAGTTATTATGATTCCTTTATCTACGCAACAAGAAGTCGGCGCTCTGATCATCGGTATTTTTGGACGTCTGCCGACGGTTTCTGAAATTGACTATTACGACAGTCAATTTGATATCGGCAGTCAGCCACCGGCTTATATGGCCAGTATTTTAATGAGTCAGCCTGATGCCGACTGGATGAACGGCCAGAGCGAATACGATATTCTCACCTCAGTCTACCTTTCGGTTTATAACGCCTACCCCGATCCGGATTATATCAACGAGCTGCTTATGCAGGGCCATTTCAATAGCGCGATCGCCAGTGTGGTCATCGATCTTTTCAATTATCTGGGGGACGATCCGGCTATCCTCGCGCAGCGTGACGCATTGGATCAAAGGATTGCCGAGGGGCTATTCCCGTCCGTTGCCGATGATGCTGTCGGAGGGGCCGGTGATGCCATCGCCATGTTCTACCTACTGAAAGCCCCTTGGTTGGCTGACGAAATCAATTCATATGGCCGTCAGCTTAATCAGGGGGGCGATCTGGGCGTTCTGGCGCAGGAAAAAATAGAGACCTTGCCAATCAATAATCTTTCGGACGGCGACTTTATTTTGCAGTTGTTCGAACAGGGTTTTGAGCGCCCGCCAACGGCGGCTGAACTGAGCGATTATCAAAATCAACTGGCGGGAGGGGCGACGCGTGGCGATCTGCTGGTTGCCATGATTGAGCAATTACGTGGCGAAGTGGCACCGGCAGATCAAGCTGCGCAGCAGCATTTCAATGATGCCGGTTATCAATATCCATCGGGGGAGCTGCCTGCAGCGGTTTATTTGGAACAAGTAGCAGCGCTGTTTCGCGCTATTCCTGAACGGAGTATTGATGCCGCTTCACTGGATACCTGGAGCAAAACCCTGGCCTCCGGCACCCTGAGTTATCCTGAGTTGGTCGCTGCCCTGTTGGCAACCCCCGAGTTTCAGGGACAGATTGGTGATTTGCAGGGGGATGCTTTTATTCAACACGTGTATCAGGCCGTTCATGGCAAAGCCGCAGATGAGCAACAACTGGCGCATTACCGGGCATTGGGTGACGACAAGGGAGTGATCACGCAGGCGGTAGTTGAGGATCTGATGACTAACGACGTCACTGGCGGAGTGACTCAGAGTGAGCAATGGGCGTTTGCCCGAGAGATTGGCCAAAGCCTGGCCTATAAAACCACGGCTTCGCTTGGCACTAGCGAAGAGGGTGGAAATGCTTACGGGACGGTAAACACCCATGTCGGACACTCGCTGAGCAATGCGGAAACTGCCGTACTGTTCCGGGTTTTCCTCAATGCAGATAAGGATGTCTCTGTGGATCTGAGCTATGCCTCCCAGCTTTCCTATTTGACTATCAATGGGGAGGGGGCTGCGGCCATTCAGTTGCATCATAACCCGAACGTTAAATATGGCGTGGCGGTGACCGTAAATAACGCCAACGTCACTCTCGACGGTACCTACGGTAGCGATCAGGTACAGTTAACGGCGCTGGCAGATGTGGCTGCCGCCAGCGGGAATTTTAATCTGAGTGAGGGAAATGACAGCCTGTTATGGGCCGGGAACGCCACCGGGGGGGCCAATCATGTAGGTTGGGCGCTGCGAGCTGACGGTGGTGCAGGCATGGACATCCTGTCTGCTAATCTGATCGTTAAACTCACGTCTACACTCGATCTTTGGGGAATGCGTGTCAGCACGGTGAGCAGCAACGCTGCCAACTTCAGCCATTTTGAACAGCTCGATATGGCCGGTTATATCGGTCAGGCTGAAGCGACGCTGAATAAGGTCAGTTGGAGTGGGATTAAGACAGAAAAACTGGTGACTGAAGCCCATGTTTTTGATTACGGCGTACTAAATGGCCATGCGACGGTAGAGGGCACTCTGGGGGGCTATGTCGTCCAGGATCGGGCTGCGAACGATCTGGGTAGCGGGGGACTGTTGCTTTCCGATCGGGCGGATAATGTCAAAGTGATTAACGCCAATGCGGATGCTGCACGGCTTGAAATAAGCAGCGTGGGCGATCAGGCAGACAGCCGGCTCGAAATCGATTTTCTGGCGAATGCCACTCACCGCGTCGATCTATTATTTTCCGGCAGCGGAAACGTCGGGTCTTTGGCACTGGGTTCTCACGGCAGTCAAAACCCGCTGGAGCTGATTGCCATCAATGCAGCGGGTTGGGGGCGCAGCGCACTGACGTTGACCGGCAGTAATGACCAGGTGCATGACATTGTACTTTCGGGGCGAGCGAGCTTTAACCTGACTCTGGAAGAGGGATACCACAATGTGGGGCTGATTGACGCTTCAGCCTTTGCCGGTAATGCGTTCACTCTGAATTCGGCCCATGGCGGCAGCGGAAACGGTACGCTGATCCAGATGCTGGATTTATTGCCGCTCAGCGGTGCCAGCCAGGCCAAATTGGATCCGTTATTGGCCGAATTGGGGCTGGTAGGTGAGCAACTGTTAGTCAAAGGTGGAGGGGGTAATGACCAGTTCAACATTACGGGAGATACCACGCTAATCGCAGGTGCAGGGCATAACAGCGTAACTCTGCAATCAAGCACGGCGGCTTCCGGCGTCACACTCAAGGGTTTTTCACTGCAGCAAGACAGTATTACTGACGTTTTGTCTGGCGTGCGTTTATCCCATGATGCCGGAGGTCGTTCATTGGCGGATTACGGCACCAGCGATGGCCAAAATATTGAAGCCCGGATTGGTGTGCTGGGGGATGAACAGATGGGGAGCGCCAGCCAACTGCTGGCGGCACTGCTGGATCTGGGCAAACCGGGGGCTCTCAGCGCCAAGGTGGGGGTGAGCAGCGTATTGGCCGATCAAAACAGCAGTTATATTATTGTCGACAATAACGACGATCACCGGCTGGATGCTGCTGACAGTGTGATCCTGCTGTTGGGCCAGGATCACCAGATGCTGCTCAGTGAACTGCGCTATCTCCCACCGGAAGTTACTATTACCGCTACGGCATCCATGGAGGAATCACTGGTTGCCTGAGTTTTAGCTGTCGTATTTATGTCCGCAGGCGCCGGTTATTTAACCGGCGCCAATTATAATTTTCGTTTTCCTTTCAATTTCTTCAACTTGCGTTATTCTCAATGCGGTTATCAATAATAAAAATCCTGATTTAATCATTTATTTAAAAAATAATAGTCACCTTGCTAAATTTATATATTTATCCCGGTTAGCATTATCTGTCTGGAGAATAAGGCCTGCCTGTTTCTCTGGGGATGCACGTCTGCGTGTGGGCGCGGCGTGCGTAAAAATAAAATGAGAAGCCTTGGTCCGCTAAATCATCTGCCAGAAGGATTTTTACCCTATGCTGTTACGATTCAGTCAGTTAAATACCCACAGCCGCGCGGAATTGAACGCAATAGAAAATGCCGTTGCCATGATTGTATTTAAACCCGATGGCACCGTGCTGCGCGCCAATGATCTATTTTTACAAACCATGGGATTCCAGCGACATGAAGTGCTCGGTCAACATCACGCTATTTTTTGCGATTCGCAATATGCCGCGAGCGCGGCCTATCGCAAACACTGGGATAGGTTAAATCAGGGCAAATCGATTACAGACAATATCAAACGCATTCGCAAAGACGGTGAAGTGGTGTGGCTGCAGGGGACCTACACTCCGGTATTGAACAAGCAGGGGCGGGTGATGGAGATCGTCAAGATCGCCAGCGTGGTGACCGAACGTATTACCCAGGCGCAGGAACATCAGAGTTTATTGGCAGCGTTAAATCGATCCATGGCGATGATCACTTTCAACGCACAGGGAAAGATCCTCGATGCCAATGACAATATGTTGAACTTGATGGGCTATCGGCTGGAGGAAGCGCGCGGGCAGTCGCATGCAGTGCTTTGCCCGCCAGAATTTGCCGCCTCTGACGATTACCGCCAGCATTGGCAGCGTTTGGCACGCGGTGAGTTTATTACCGGGCGTTTCGAACGTGTGAACCGACGCGGGGAGCGGGTGTGGCTGGAGGCCAGCTATAACCCGATCCTTGACGAGGATCGGCGCTTGGTGAAGGTGGTGAAAATCGCTCAGGACATTACCCAACTGATGATCCAGCAGCAGCACGAGGAACAGATGGTTCGCAACGCACATCACCTTTCTCTGGATACCGACAGAACCGCGGCGCAGGGGGCGGTGATCGTGCAGCAGGCGGTGGCGGGCATGCAGCAGGTGGAAGCGGCTGCGCGCGATACTTCTGCCGTGGTCAGCGAACTGGGCAATGGGTCACAGCAAATTGGCACCATGGTGGAGGCGATCCGTAAAATTGCCTCACAAACCAATTTGCTGGCTATCAATGCTTCTATTGAGGCCGCACACGCGGGGGAGCACGGGCGCGGTTTTGCCGTGGTCGCCAACGAAGTACGCACTTTGGCAGAACAGTCCCGCCAGGCGGCGACGGAAATCGAGAGGATTACCAAAGCGATTCAACAGGGCGTGGCGGCAGCGATTGCCGGAATGGCGGTCTGCGTGGAGCAAGCGGGCGGTGGCGTTGCCCTGACACATGATGCCGGTGAGGTGATCAATCAGGTGAATGTGGGCATGCAGGATGTGGTGAAACTGATGCAGACATTTGCCTAGGTAAAACAGCCAGAAGCGCTGCACTGAGGCCGGTGACGCTAACCCCGATGGCCAGGGTTAGCGTCATTTCCTCTCAACTCATTTTGCTGCCGGGGGTTCTGAGCCAGGAGCATAAGAAAGCTGCATGGCCTGTTGTGGCATGGCGATATCGGCCTGGTCAAAATGCATTTTTACCAGACGATCGAGCGCGTACTGCACCACCCACTGTTTCAACGCCTGAGTGCGAACGGTGACACGAGTGGTGAAGGAACGGTCACCCAGCGCGACCACGCCGTTGAATACCGGTTCGCCGACCAGAAAGTGCTTCACCTGCTCGTCTTGTTTCAATGCATCAACGGCCTGATGCAGCACCTCATGGACACGATCGATGTCTTCGTCGCGGCTAACGCTGTAATTGGCACGGTAAACGCCAAATTCACGCGCATAGTTGGCCAGCGTGGTGATCGAAGAAAAGGGAACGATGTGATACACGCCGTAGTCGTCCCGGAGACCGATTGAACGGATGGTCATGCGCTCCACGGTGCCGGTAATGCCGCTGACGGTGACATATTCGCCGGTATTCATGCCGTTTTCGAACTGGATGAAGACGCCGGTAATCACGTCTTTCACCAGCGTTTGCGCGCCAAAGCTGATGGCCAGCCCCAGTGCGCCGGCACCGGCCAGCAGGGGCGCAATGTTAATCCCCACCTGCGACAGTACAATCATGATGGTAATGGTGCTGATCACTATCGCCAGTACGTTGCGAAACAGCGTCAATAAGGTACGTTCACGCGCGCTCGGGCGAATACCGTTGCTCAGTTCCAATGCCAGGCGGTGTTCGATAATACTGGCCATTAGTGTCCAGCTGAATACCGCGATTACCACAATCAGCAGGATATGCACCAGCCCGCCAATAATTTTCTCGCCGTTTTCGCTGCCGGCCCACTGGTACAAATTGATCAGATGCCAGGCGTCAAACAGCAGCAGCGTCACCGCCAACACTACGATCACTCGCAGTATCTTCAGCCCATTGGGAATATAGGAGTTAATGCGACGTTCCAGCATCGGGTAGCGCCGGTTGACGTCATCCGGCAGCGAGATACGACGGAAAATCCAGCGGGTCAGCATGCCGGAAAGCAGGGCGCCGAGGCCAACGACCACAAGGCTTTTCACCGTCGCGGTCATCATAAAGCGCAGGCTGTTGCCGATTTCAAACTGCGACAGCGTAAATAGCACCAGGAAATAGGCGATCGCCAGCAGGTGCCAGACGTGACCCAGACCGCGCAAAATAATGCTGAAAAACGCCATGGAGCGTTCGGCCAGCAGGTTTATTTGCCGTTGTATCGGTTTGCGGTTACGCAGGATCAAAGCCACTGCATACAGCGTCAGAGCCAGCATGATTATCAGATTGGCCGCAGCCGCAGCCGGATAGCTGATTTGCGTCGCCACTACCGGCACCACCACCATCAGGCCGTAGCCAATCAGGCCGCTTAGCCAGGCGAGACGCTGGTTCCAGTAGTGGGCGCTGGCATCGCTAAACGGGAAGGGGCGCAGATAATCGAAGTTGGGCGCAAAGATCAGCCGCAGTACCGCCTTGAAGAACTCGATAACCGCAAAGGCGCTAAGAAACAGGGTTTGCAAACGCAGAATGGTCGCGCTGTCGGCATTCACATGGCGCGCAAACAGGTTGCCCGCCGCCAGCGCCAGCAGCAGTACCAGCAGATCGACGGCGAAAGCACCAAGGATAGCCGTCGGCAGTTTATACCATGGCCCCTGCTGCAGTTTGGCGTTATGTCCCCAGTTGCCCATGCGTGTATACAGCGGGCGGATCAGCCGACGGATCAGATGGAAGAGGGCAAAGGTCACCACCACCGTCAGCAGAAAGTAGCCCAGTGCGCGGAAAAAGCTGTCGGGATTAAAACTGCGTTTTGGCCCCGAGTCGATCAGCTTTTGCAGCGAGCTCAGCCTTTGATTAACGCTGCTGATACCCCCTTGTGCCAGATTGCTCAGATTGTCACTCAGCGACTCGGGCGTTTCTGACGTTTCTGTTTTCGGTGGGGTTTTGGCAGATTCATCTGCTGCCTGTCTGAGGTGGTCGATCAGCGCGGCACGGGCCTTGTCGTCTTGCAGAATATCCGCCAGTGCGGCGTAAGAGGCTTTTTGCTGTTGGTTTTGGTCAGCGGAAGCGGCTGTCTGTGCGGGTTGCGCCATCGCCAACGGGGAAACAGTGCAGGCTATCAGCAGCAGTAATAGGGGGAACCAGCGTTCTCGCAGATGAGAACCTAATCGGGAGCATGCGGTTGCGGGCATTTATCCTCTCTTGGGGCTCTGTAAATCGGCGGATTAAAGACAAATGTTAATAAAAACAAGCAATATAGTAGGAAATGATGCGAGGCAGGGAGTGGGAACGCGTGCTAAATAGAAACGGCGGGCGCTGAGTACGCCCGCCGTTGAACAGGATAAATCAGGAAACGTGCTGCAGGAACTCTTTCAAACGAGGGCTTGGCGGGTTGTTGATCAACTCGTGAGGGTTGCCATCTTCCGCAATCCGTCCCTTATCAATAAAGATCAGCCGTGACGCCACTTTTTCGGCAAAGCCGACTTCGTGGGTGACGATCACCATGGTCATGCCTTCTTCCGCCAGGTCCTGCATGACCTTCAGCACTTCATGGCGCAGTTCCGGGTCAAGCGCCGAAGTAGGCTCATCGAACAGCATCATTTTCGGCTTCACCGCCAGCGCACGGGCGATAGCCACTCGCTGTTGCTGGCCGCCGGAAAGCTCTGAAGGATAGTGGTGCGCACGCTCTGCCAGGCCAACTTTGGCCAGCAGGTCACGAGCCAGCTTTTCCGCATCCGACTTTTTCAGCCCGCGCACGCGAATAGGTCCAAAGGCGACGTTTTCCAACGCGGTCAGGTGTGGGAACAGGTAGAACTGTTGGAACACCATGCCGGCTTCCTGGCGAATCAACCGATCGTCAACCTTGGGATCGTTAGCTTTCAGGCCATCGACGATCAGATCGCCGCTGGTGATCTCTTCCAGTTTGTTGATACAGCGCAGCAGCGTAGATTTGCCGGAGCCGGAAGGCCCGATAATCACCACCACTTCACCCTGGTTAATTTTCAGGTCGATGTTGTGCAGCACCTGGGTTTGCCCGAAGTGCTTGGAGACGTTTTTAAATTCAATCACAGGATTTTCATCCTTCTTTCCAGACGACGCAGCACGAAGCTCAGCACCAGGGTAATAATCAGATAAATAACTGCCACGGCGCTCCAGATTTCCAGCGCGCGGAAGTTACCGGCAATAATCTCTTGACCCTGACGGGTCAGTTCCGCCACGCCGATCACGATAAACAGCGAGGTGTCTTTAATGCTGATGATCCACTGGTTACCCAACGGCGGCAGCATGCGGCGCAGCGCCAGCGGCATGATGACATAGCGGATGGTTTCGCGGCGCGACAGGCCCAATGCCAGGCCGGCCTCACGGAAACCGCTATGAATCGACAGCACGGCACCACGGGTGATTTCCGCAATATAGGCCCCGGAGTTGATCATAATGGTGACCACTGCCGCGCTGAAAGGATCGATGCGTAAATCGCTGAACGCCATCGGCAGGGCGAAGTAGATAAACATCACCTGCACCACGATTGGCGTACCGCGGATAACTTCAATGAATACCAGAGCCACGTGGTTGGCAATCCAACCGCCGTAGGTACGGGCAAAGCCGGCAACCAGGCCAATGATCAGGCCGCCAATCAGACCGAGGACCGAAATCCACAGGGTCATTTTGGCGCCTTCTAACAGAATGGGGATGGCGGGCCAGATGGCGCTCCAGTCGAACTGCATGGTGTTTTCTCCCGGTGTTCCCAAATGTGGGAATCAGATACAACAAAGCGCAGGGGCTAAGACACCACCCCTGTGCTCAAGTGAATCAGTGACTGACTTCATCCGTTATTTAGGTTCGGTACCGAACCATTTTTTGTAGATTTCGTTATAGGTGCCGTTGTCGCGCAGCGTTTTCAGCGCGCCATTGACCTTCACGCGCAGCTCATCACTGCCTTTCGGGAAGGCGATGCCGTATTGCTGAGCTTCCAGTGATTCACCGACGGTTTTGAACTTGCCTGCGCCGGCAGTTTTGATGAAGTACAGGATATTTGGCGTGTCGTGCAGCACTGCGTCGGCGCGCTTGGTGCCCAGTTCCATATAGGCGTTATCGATGTTCGGGAACTGACGCAGGTCTTTGGTTTTGATGTGTTGTTTGGCGTAATCAACGGAACCGGTGCCGCTCTTCACCGCCACCACTTTACCGTTCAGGTCGTCAATGCCCTTGATGCTGTTGTCGTTGGCATTCACCATCACCAGCAGGCCGCTTTTGTAGTAGCCGTCGGAGAATTCGATAGCTTTTTTACGTTCTTCGGTAATGGTAATACCGGCCAGCGCCAGATCGATATTTTTGGTTTGCAGTGCCGGGATGATACCGCTGAAGTCCATTGGTTTCAGGGTGTAATCCAGTTTCAGTTCTTTGGCGATGGCGGCCCAAAGGTCGATATCGAAGCCAACGTATTTATCGCCTTGTTTGAACTCAAAAGGCACGAATGCGGTGTCGGTGGCGACGACCAGTTTGTCTGCTGCGTGGGAGCTTACGGCAAAGGCCAGCGAAAGGGCGGCCAGGGAGACTTTAAAAATTGACTTCATGAGAGGAATTTCCTGTACAGGTTGCGGATTACCCATTTTTTATATTGCAGTTGGTGCCATGAAAGAATCGTGCCATGTTTTCAACTACTATAAAAACAAAGAGTTATGCTGTGATGTTGTGTTTGAAGATCGAATTATTATTTTCATGCACCAAATTGAGGCCCCAAAATGGTGCTTTGGGGTGCCTGTTGGTGCAGGGGTCTATCATTAACCAAATAATGGCGCTGAAACAACCGATAGTTAACCATTTCGCTTCAATACTGATAACTAACTCTAACTTTTGTGTCGCAAGGCTGTTGCATTTGGTGCAGGAGTGTTCAGTTTAGGCGGTGCCTGGCACCTATGAGCTTAACGCAGCTGGCTGTCTTTGCTGCCGCGGCGGTTAAATAAGCTACTCGCCGCCTGTTTTTTATCCAGCTCGGTTTGGCAGGCCAGACAATAGCGCACGCCTTTCAGCGCTTGCCGACGGGCTAAAGGAATTTCTTCTCCGCATTCCTGGCAATAATGCTCACTTTCGCCCCGGCCCAGCGCCTGTCTGGCACGCTGTACGGCGTCATCCACGGTGGAGTCGATTTGATCCTGCACGGCGCCTTCCGCCGCCCATCCGCTTGCCATAGTCACCTCACTTTTGTGATGCTGCCCATTGCCTGTTTTATCTACTATGGGCGGTTTTTTGAGCAATTCAAGCTGCGTAAAAAGAAAAACAGGCCGGGGCGAAAGCCCTCAGCCTGCTTAGTCCCGCGATGCGGGCCGTTTTGAACGGTACTATCGGGTTTATTCGATGTTGGACTCGATAAACCACAGGAACTTGTCCAGATCGCGGGATGCTGCGGTGAACATATCCGCGGTATCTTCATCCGCTACTTCAGTAATGGCCTTGCGAATGTCATTGGCCACCGCACCGTAACGATCGGCCAGCGCTTTCAGATGTTCCTGCACGCTGTGGATATTGGTCGGATAGCTTTTCAGCGGGGTCTTGTCGTTCACGACCTGTACCGTACCCAAGGCGACGCCGCCCAACTGTACGATGCGTTCAGCAAAAGTATCCTGATGATCGATGATGGCCGTACGGAACCCGTCCAGCATTTCATGAACGGCAATAAAGTTGGCGCCGCGCATGTTCCAGTGGGCTTGTTTGGTAATCAGCGACAGATCGATAAACTGGATAACCTGACGGTTCAGCGCCTTGATGGCGTCCAGCTTGGTTTTTTCGTCCATGTCATTGCGGGTGTAAAGCAGTTCAGAAGATTTCGTTTTCACCAGTTTAGCGGTACTCATATCAGATCTCCTCTTGTTGTAACCTGGTCCTATTTTGGTACGGGACTAATTATAGCAATGATATGAATTTTTGCAGGACGAAAATGGCTATTGGATAAATAGGGAGTAACGAATTGAAAATGATGAATAATAAGGGTAGGTTAACTCGTGTGAAATTATTTTTTATTTAAAATGTTGATTTTATTGTTTTTAATTTGTTTTAATTTGCGATTTGTTTGCGGGTGTAATAATTTATAAATGAAATTTATCACTCTGTTTACTTTTATTTTATTCGGATGGTTCTGGTCTTTAAAATTTGAACTCCAGTTTTGCAGCTATCAATAGAGCGACGAGAAAGCCGGCCATCTCGACCGGCTCGCCGGTCACAGCAACAGGGTGTAATGTATTCTAACCACCGCTTTTTTGATCAACATCGGTGCATTCAACTGGCATCCGACCTGATGCGGTTCATGAGGGAAAAATATGGCGTACATGCCCGGGAACATCGTCAGCGTCTGGCGATGACGGATGATATCCAACAGTTGCAGATCGCGGGCTTCGTCATAGGGTAATTCGCTTTGCCAGTCACCCAGCATGCCGTAATCAATTCGCTCTTCACCACTGATTAGCAGATGTATTTCGGCATATTCCTGATGCAGCTTTGCACGCCGGGTTTCCGTCGATCCGGTAGTGAGCGTCATCACTTCCATAAAAATCTTTTCACCGTCAATCTCATGCCGCCCCAGTGCCAACTCAGGCAGATCGTATTGACGAAGGGCGGTGAGGGTTTCATTCAGTTTCGGTGACAGCCCACGGCCGTAGCGTGGGTTAAACAGAGTGTTATAGATCACTTTAATTCTCCATGTGTTGAACCCTGCCGGGTTCGGTTCCATAAAACGTGGGGGATATTGCGCGGAAAAGTATGCCTGTTTGCCAGTGTGAAAACAGTTAACCCGCCTGCATTCCGCTTTTGGCAAATGCAGGCGTAGTCGTTCCTCAGGACAGCTTTTCGATTTGTGGCTTTGGCCTGATGGTCAGGGTGGCGCCCATGGAAGCCGCGATGATCGCTGCCAGTGCCAGCCATTGCACCGTTGTCAGGTGTTCATTAAGGAACAACATGCCGGACAGCGCCGCCATCGCCGGCTCCAGGCTCATCAGGGTGCCGAAGGTGCGCGCCGGAATTTTCGGTAGTGCGATAATTTCCAGGGAATAGGGTAGCGCCGTAGACAAAATGGCTACTGCCAATGCAATGGGCAGAATGTCGACATTCAGCAGCGCGCTACCGGTTTGCCAGGCACCAATCGGGCAGAACACCACGGCGGCGATCAGGGAACCGACAGCTACGGTGCCGGGGCCGTGGTCCCCCCCTGCTTTTTGGCCGCAGATAATATAGACCGCCCAACAGGCACCGGCACCCAACGCACAGGCCGCCCCCACCGGATCGATACTGTTCATGGCATGACCCAGCGGCAGCAAGAACCATAATCCGGCAATCGCCAATGCGACCCATAGAAAGTCGATCGGGCGACGTGACGAGAACATGGCGAGCGCCAGTGGCCCGGTGAACTCCAGGGCGACGGCGATGCCCAGCGGCAGAGTGCGCAGGGAAAGATAGAACAGGTAATTCATCGCGCCCAGCGTCAGGCCGTAGATAAACAGCGGCAGACGGCTGCCGGCGGCGAAACGCATGCGCCATGGGCGGAAGATAATAAACAGGATCAGCGTGCCGATACTCAGGCGCAGCGTGGTGATGCCTTCAGCACCGACCAGCGGGAACAGACTTTTGGCCAGCGAGGCGCCGGTCTGAATCGACACCATGGCAATAATTAATAAACAGATAGGCACCAGCGTGGAAGACGCTTTAGCGGTTGCAGACGAGGACATCCTTAAGAGCCTTTTATGGGGTTCCCACTACCAGGGAAGACCGTCGAAATTCGGATGATGGCAGTGTAAATGAAATGAGCTAAATGTGTCTGAGAAAAGCGTTCACAACGGAGAAAAGTGCCAGATTCAGGACGGTCGGCTGGGTTTTATGCTCAAAAAGTGCGCTTTTTTTAAGAATCATCTGGATTTTAAATAGGTGATTATTGTCACAGAAACGAGTAGAATACGGCTCGAAAATAGAGCGAAAAGAAGAGGATACACTGTTCTTGAAATCTAATGTTACACGATATAAAGCATTAGACACTCATTTTAAGGCAGAGTTTCACGCTGATTTTTGTTATATTTTCAATGCATGAACAAATGGATTTACTTAAAAATATAACGCGTTTGAGGTGGTTATGAAAAAAATTGCATGTCTTTCCGCAGTAGCAGCCTGTGTATTAGCAGTAACCGCAGGTACCGCATTCGCTGGCCAGAGCACCGTATCCGCAGGCTATGCGCAGGGTGATCTCCAAGGCGTTGCTAACAAAGCCGACGGTTTCAACCTGAAGTACCGTTACGAGTTCGACAACAACCCACTGGGTGTGATCGGTTCCTTTACCCACGTGGAAAAGAACGGTTCTGAGAACGGTTACTACGGTAAATCTCAGTACAACTCTATCACTGCCGGTCCAGCTTACCGCTTCAACGACTGGGCAAGCATCTACGGTGTGATCGGTGTTGGCTACGGCAAAAACATCGACAACGCTCAGAACGGTACCGACCGTAACGGCAACAGCGACTACGGCTTCACCTACGGTGCTGGCCTGCAGTTCAACCCAATCCAGGACGTTGCTCTGGATGTTGGTTACGAGCAGAGCCGTATCCGCAGCGTTGACGTTGGCATCTGGAGCGTTGGCGTAGGCTACCGTTTCTAAGATTTCTCCACGCCTACGGGTGTGAGCGTGTGGCGCAATTGGCCGCATCAGATAAAAATCCGCCCTCGGGCGGATTTTTTTTGCCTGTAATTTGGCACAGATGACTATTTGCCCAGTTTCTGCGCCGGCTCTGACGAAAAGCGAGCGCTGCGGGCATCTCGCTCGTAGCCCTGCGGCTGGGTGAGAATGCCGTACAGCGCCGGCCGACGGCCATGGATCCAGCGGCGTCCGGTACTGAGCGGGATTAACGACAGATCCAGTTCCGCCGTGACCATCCGATCTTCCGCCGCCCAGGTTTCCGCCAAAATACGGCCATAGGGGTCGAGGATCATCGCATTGCCGGTGCGAACTTCGTCATCATCGCGGCCCACACCATTGCTGAACAGAACGAACAGGCCATTGTCATGAGCGCGAGCCGGTAGCCAGCGCAGTAGCCAGCCGCGACCATGTTCGCCACGAAACGCCGCTTCTATCGCCGCCGGATTTGTCTGCCGCTGTTGCCAGACTTCCAGCGGGATTGGCTTCATGCCGTGTGGGCTGCGGGAATGGGTGCCGCCCGTTTGATGCGGAGCGAGCAGGACTTCAGCTCCCAGCAAAGCGGTTGCCCGCACGTTCTCTACCAGGTTATTGTCCCAACAGATCAACACTCCCATCCTGACCCCCCATGGGGTGTCAAAAACGGTGAAGCTATCGCCGCTGGCTATCGCCGGGTGTTCAAAGGCGTGCAGTTTTCGGTGTACGTGAAGCTTGCCATCGGGCAGGCAAACCGCATAGGCATTGTAATATTTGCCGTCTTCACCCTGTTCAATCAGCCCAACACCGATGGCCATGTTATAGCGCTCCGCCAGCGGACGAATACGCGCCAGTGAAGGGCTGGTGGCAATCGGCTCTGCCAGTGCAGCAATTTCGCCGGCGCTGAGATGCCGGACGTGCCAATAGCCGGTAATGCACATCTCCGGGAAGGTCAGCACCTGGATTTGTTCGGCGGCGGCGCGAGCGATAAAGCCCTCGATCACCGACAGGTTGTAATTTTTATCGTTGGCGCGGTGCTGGAATTGCACCGTCGCGGCGCGTAGAGAGTTTGTCATGGGGGACGCCTTTAGTTGTGATCAGGTGTCGATTACAGCAAAGCCATCGATTACTGTATAATCAATTAAATTCTCTATTTGATAACCAAATGGAATGGATATTCGACAACTACGCGCCTTTGTGGTGCTGGCCGAACAGGGCAATTATCGTCTGGCGGCGGAACGGCTTTGTATCACCCAGCCGGCGCTAAGCAAACAGATCCAGTCGCTGGAAGCATTGCTGGGTGCCCGGCTATTTAATCGTGGCCGCCAGGGCGCTCAGCTCACCGCCAGCGGACAGCGACTCTATCCCGAAGCGCAGACGCTGGTTGGTCAGCATGTGCAGTTTCAACAGCGTGCTTTGAGGATCGTGCAAGGCGAAGCGGGGCGGTTGGCTATCGGGTTCGGGCTGTCCAGTTTTCACCTTGCTCCGCAACTGGTTGCCGCCTTCCGCCAGCGTTTTCCTGAGGTTGCCGTGGGGCTGGAGGATTTGCCTTCAGAGCGGCAGTATCAACTGTTGTTGCAAGGAGAGTTGCAGGTGGGGTTCGTGCGGCTGCCGGTCAGCACGCCGTTGCGAGCGACCGCACTGCTGAGCGATCGGTTGGTGCTGGCGGCACCCGCTGCGTTGGCGCTGAAGGCGGAAACGATCATCGGGCAATTCAATACCCTGCCGCTGTTGCAACTGACGCCAAAACGCGGACGCGGTCTGAGCGAACAGTCGCTGCGTTTTATTGCCGCCCATCAACTGACGCCCAATGTGGTGCAGCAGGCGGGGGATATCCAGACGCTGTTGGCGCTGGTTGCCGCCGGCATTGGCGTTGCCCTGTTGCCGCACAGCGTCAGCCATATTATTCCGGTGGGTATCGATATTCTGCCGCTGAGCGGGGAACAGACCGAGTGGCAGGTCGGCATTGCCTGGAACCCACAGCAGGCTGATGCGCTGCGGGATAATTTTATTCAGGTTGCCCAGGCCACAGCAACGGTGAGTTTATAGTGGGCAGTGCATCACCAATATCGGGTTCTGATGGTACTCGCTGCGATGGCTTTCACTAAAACCGACTTTTTTCGCCAGTGCCACGGAAGCCTGGTTATCCGGCGAAATAATACAGACCGCCTTATCACCCGGTAAATGGTCTTTCCCCCAGGCCAGGGCCGCCCGCAACGCTTCGGTGGCATAGCCTTTGCCCTGCGCCGATGTCACCAGCGTCCAGCCCATCTCCGGGGCGTCGAGTGCCGGGGTGATATGCCGCTGGAAGTCAGAAAAGCCGATGCCGCCGAGGTAAGCGCCGCTGACTTTATCGCGCACTGCCCAATAGCCATAACCTAATAGCGCCCAGTGACCGACGTAACGCATCAGCCGACCCCAGGAGTCTTCCCGATCTCTAGGCGTGCCGCCGATATAGCGTACCACTTGAGGATCGGCCCACATGGTGGCCAGGGCGTCAAAATCGTCCAGTGTATGGGCATCAAGGCGTAAACGTTCGGTAAGCAACTGCGGTGCGGCGGTAATAAGGGGCATTATTTTTTCCTGCACAGAACCAAAGGCGGTCTGTGCAGTATGCCAGAGAAATTACACCGCCAGCCACAGCAACCAGGTGAACAGGAAACCGCTCAGGCCGAGGATAGTGGTCAGCACCGTCCAGGTTTTCAACCCATCAGCCACTGAAAGACCGAGATATTTGGTGACGATCCAGAAGCCGGAATCATTCACGTGCGATAGCCCCAGCCCGCCGAAGCAGGTGGCGAGGGTGACCAGCACCAACTGTAAATGGTTCAGTCCGCTGACCGCTTCCGACAGTAACCCTCCGGTCGTCAGGATCGCCACGGTGGCGGACCCCTGTGAGGCACGCAGAGCCAGCGAGATAATAAATGCCGCCGGGATCAACGGCAGACCAATGGTGGTCAGAACCTCCGCCAATGCCTTGCCCACGCCAGACTCCACCAGCACTTTGCCGAACACGCCACCGGCACCGGTCACCAGGATCACCACCGCGGCAGTGGGCAGCGCGCCACCCATGACGTCGCTGGTGTGTTGCAGGCTCCAGCCACGGCGAATGGCCAGGAAATAGAACGCCAACAGCAGAGCGATCATCAGCGCCACCGCCGGGGAACCGATCAACGATAAAGTGTCACGCAGTACCGAGCCTGGCTCAAGCAGGGTGGCGGAAACGGTACCCAGCATGATGATCGCGATAGGAATGACGATCAGCGCGGCCACCAGTCCGGCACCCGGCGGGTTGATGCGGTCGCTTAGCGGTGCTTTGCCTGCAGGAGCCGGCTCGGGGGCCGCCAGCTGCAGCTGCTCCAGCACTTCAATCGATAACGGGTAGGACTTGCGGTTCAGCCATTTGGCCGTGAAATAGCCGATAACACCGACCGGGATACAGATGGCCAGACCGATAATGGTCAGCCAGCCGATGTCGGCGCTGAGTAACCCGGCAGCAGCCACCGGGCCAGGGTGTGGCGGCAGCGCGACGTGCACCGTCAGCATCACGCCGGCCATCGGCAGGCCGAATTTCAGCGGGGAAACTTTGGCCACTTTGGCAAAGCCGTAGATGATCGGCGCCAGAATGATAAAGCCGACGTCGAAGAACACCGGAATACCGAGAATAAACGCGGCGAGGGTTAGTGCGGCGATGGTACGTTTTGGCCCTAAAGCCTGGCTGAAACGCTGGGCCAGCGACTCGGCCCCGCCGGAATGCTCGATCATTCTGCCGAGCATGGCCCCCAGACCGATAATAATGGTTACCGAGCCCAGCACGCCGCCCATCCCGGCAGTCATCACTTTCATCACTTCGCCGGTCGGAATGCCGCTGGCCAGCGCCACCAGCAGGCTAACCACCAGCAGGGCGACAAACGGCTGGATCTTGGCCTTGATCACCATCAGCAGGAGCAGCACTACGCCTAATACGGCAATTATCAAAAGCAGAGAAGTCGACATGAGGTAGCCTTTAATCGGGTAAGAGTCAGGCACCGCGATCGCCGACTGGCGATACGGGTGCGTTTAATTTTTATGTTGTTGCTGTGCAGGTACGGAGGAGTGGCCTGTTACCGATAAGGCCTTATCCAGCCCAGCCCGGCTCGGGTATCGCCACGCGGTTTGTACTCGCAGCCAATCCAGCCGGTATAACCGAGGCGGTCCAGTTGGGCGAACAGCCACGGATAATTCAGTTCGCCATCGTCAGGTTCATGGCGTTCTGGCACCGAAGCAATCTGAATATGGGCATAGCGCCCGGCCAGTGCGGTCATCAGACCGCTGATATTGCCGTCGACCAATTGCGCATGGAAAAAATCGAACTGGATAAACACATTCGGACGATCGACGGCTTCGACCAGTTTTGCTGCCTGATGCTGGCTGGAGAACAGGTAGTTGGGTTTAACCTGCGGGCTGAGCGCTTCGATCAGTACCTTGATACCGTGCTGGGCGAAGCTGTCGGCGGCGTAGCGGATATTGTCGATAAAGGTATCGCGGTAGCGCTGCCAGTCTTCGCCGGGCGGAACCACACCGGCCATGACGTGTACACTGGGGCAGTTCAGCGCGATGGCATAGGCCAGAGCTCTGTCGATATCGGCCCGTGCGTCCTGTTCGCGGCCTGGTAGCGCCGTCAGTCCCCATTCACCGGCATCGACATTGCCGGGGGCGGTATTAAACAGCACCTGTTGCAGGCCGTGGCTGCGCAGTTTTTCCGCCAGCAACCCGGCCGGATAGTCATAGGGGAACAGGAACTCCACTGCGGTGAACCCTTCGGCGGCCGCGGCCTCGAACCGCTCCAGGAACGGCAGTTCGGTAAACATCATCGATAAATTGGCAGCAAATTTAGGCATGATTCAGCTCCGTAGCTCGGCAATCTCATCATCGGTCAAATAACGAATCGGGCGTTCGCCGAGGGTGAAAATCAGCTTCGCCGCATCTTCCATCTCTTCGGTGTTGTCCGCCGCCGCACGCAGACTCTTACCGGTGACCACCGGGCCGTGATTGGCCAGCAAAAAAGCACGGTGCGTCGGTGCCAGCTTGGCCAGATCCTCCGCCAGTCGCAAGTCACCGGGGCGATAGTAAGGCACCACCGGTACCTTGCCGACCCGCATCACCACATAAGGGGTGAAGGGTTTGATGGCATTCTCCACGTCCAGCCCCTGCAGGCAGGACAGGGCGGTGAGATAGGTACAGTGCAGGTGCACCACCGCTTTGCATTCCGGGTTGTTCAGATACAGCGCGCGGTGGAAACTGATCTCTTTTGAGGGTTTATCCCCGGACAGCCATTCACCGCTCAGGCTGACTTTCGATAACCGATCGGCCTGCAGTTCACCCAAACAGGATCCGGTGGGGGTGGCCAGTAGCGTGCCGTCCGCCAATAACAGCGAAAGGTTACCGGCCGACCCGGTGGCGTAGCCACGCTGAAAGAACGAGTCTCCCAGACGTACCATTTCTTCACGCGCATGTTGTTCAGGGGTCAGTGTCATAGGGGGAACTCCGTTTGCGCCCGGGCGAAAAAGTTCTCATCGCCAAAATTGCCCGATTTCAGGGCCAGTGAAATAGACTGATCGATGGCACGCACCCAGGGCACGCCTGGAGAAATACAGGGGCCAATGTGGAAACCACGAATACCCAGAGCCTGGGTGACCACGCCGGAGGTTTCGCCGCCGGCGACGATAAAGCGGCTGAAGCCGCGCTGCTGGAGCTGTTTGACCACCCCGGCGAACAGCGACTCTACCGCCTGGCTGGCGGCGGCCATGCCGTACTGCTGTTGCACCTGCTGCAGTTTTTCCGGCTCTGCGGTGGCGTACAGCAGCGGGGCCAGCGGGGCATTCGCCTGCTGTTGCACCCAGTCGGCCAGTTCGGTGATATAGGCCGTGCGCTCAGCGTCGTCCAGGCAACGCGCCACGTCGACCGCCATGGCGGCTGCCTGTTGACGGTAACGTGTCACCTGTTGATTAGTCATAGTGGAACAGGAACCGGACAGCACCACGGCTTTTGCTCCCTGCGGCGCTCCAGCGGCCTGTGGGCTGCCTTGTCCCGGCTGCGCCCATTGGCGTGCCAGACCCATCGCCAGACCGGAGCCACCGGTCACCAGCTTCATCTCTTTCAGCGCCGCACCCTGGGTCAGCAAATGCTGCTCATTTAACGTATCGAGCACGGCGTAACGCATGCCCTGCTGTGCCAGCTGTTGTAGTTTTTCAGTCACCGCCCCGGCGCCGCGATCCATTTCTGCGGCATTCACCAGCCCACAGCGTCCCTGAGCCTGTGCTTCCATCAGCCGTAGCAGGTTACTGTCGGTCATTGGCGTTACCGGATGGTGGCGCATGCCGGATTCTGCCAGCAGCTGATCCGACACGAACAGATAGCCCTGATATACGGTGCGGCCATTCACCGGCAACGCGGGTGAGATCACCGTCTGGCTTTCACCCAGCGCATCAAGCAGGGCGTCGGTCACCGGGCCGATATTGCCCTGCGCGGTGCTGTCGAAGGTCGAACAATATTTGAAGTAAAATTGCCGGCAGCCCTGGCGCTGCAGCCAGGCCAGTGCCTGCAGTGACTGCTCAATGGCCTGTGCCACCGGACAGGAGCGTGACTTCAGGCTGATAACCACCGCCTGCGCCTCGACCGGCAGGTCATCCTGCGGCACGCCGTTCAACTGCACCGTCGGCAGACCGTTTTCTACCAGAAAACTGGCAATGTCGGTGGCCCCGGTAAAATCATCTGCAATGACGCCGAGCAGCATTATGCGTTCTCCTTCTTTTGCGGCAGGTCGATACCGGCGAAGATCTTGATCACCGCACTGTCGTCCTCTTTACCGAAACCGGCATTGCTGGCGGCGGTGAACATATTGAAGGCGGTTGAGGCCAGCGGCAGCGGGAAGTGCAGCGCTTTGGCGGTATCTGCTACCAACCCCAGATCCTTCACGAAGATATCAACCGCCGATTTAGGCGCATAGTCACCGTCGACCACGTGGCGCATGCGGTTCTCGAACATCCATGAGTTACCGGCGGCGTGGGTGACCACATCGTACATCACGTCCAGCGGAATACCGGCGCGGGCGGCCAGCGCCATGGCCTCGGCCCCGGCGGCAATATGTACCCCGGCCAGCAGTTGGTGGATGATTTTCACCGTAGCCCCCAGACCAATCTCTTCGCCAATGCGATAGACCTTGCCGGCAATGGCGTCCAGCACCGGTTGCAACTGGCGGAAAGTGGATTCGGCACCGGAGGCCATCACCGTCATCTGGCCCTCGGCAGCTTTGGCTGCACCACCTGAAACTGGGGCGTCCAACATGTTGAGGCCCAGGGCCAGCAACTGCTGTTCTATCTGTTTGGCATCGGCGGCGGAAATAGTGGAAGACACCATCACAGGCGTATTCGGTTTCAGCTTTGCGGCCAGGCCGTTATCGCCAAACAGGATCTGTTTCACCTGGGCGGCGTTGACCACCAGCAGTAACAAGGCATCCAGCTCGGCTGCGAAGTCGTCTGCGCAGGTGGCCGCCTGTTTTGCTCCGGCCTGTTGCAAGGTGGTCAGCGCCTGCGGGTTAAGGTCGACGCCGTAGGTTGTCAGCCCGGCATTAATGCACGACTTCGCCGCTCCCATGCCCATCGAACCTAATCCTACGATGCAAACTGCAAAATCCGCTGGCTGTGTCATACTGCACCTCATGTTAACTTTAGTGATAATTTGTTTTGTTGTGTTAAATATAAGCGCTTTGTGGCGCGTCATCAGCGATCGTTGTCACAATTATTAACAGTGAATGGATGAGGCTCACCTCGGTCAATAATATGAATTCTTTTCTATCTGTTTGTTTTAAAATATTAAAATTAAATAACCGATAACATGAGCGACTTCACGGCCTGAAAACAGCAGGCTTTCGCCGAACGAAAATTGACGTAAAATCACAATTATTATCACTGCGGTAAAGAGAGGGAACCGTGATACCTGTAGAACGCCATCAACAAATCTTAGCGCTGGTATCAGAACGCGGAGTGGTCAGCATTGCAGAATTGACCGAACGGCTGGGGGTGTCGCACATGACCATCCGCCGCGATCTGCAAAAGCTCGAAGAGCAGGGGGCGGTACTGGCGGTGTCGGGCGGCGTGCAGTCGGCAGAACGGGTGGCGATCGAACCTTCGCATCAGGACAAGGAAGGGATGTACAGCCAGCAGAAAGCGGCTATCGGTCAGTTGGCGGCCCGGCAGATCCCCCCTGACAGCTGTATCTATCTGGATGCGGGAACCACGACGCTGGCGCTGGCCAGGCACATTAGCGATCGCGATGACCTGACGGTGGTCACCAATGATTTCGTGATTGCGGGCTACCTGATTGAACACAGCCAGTGCAAAATTATTCACACCGGCGGTACCGTCTGCCGTGAAAATCGCTCCTGCGTGGGGGAAGCGGCAGCGCAGGCATTGCGCGGGCTGTTTATCGATCTGGCATTTATTTCAGCTTCGTCATGGGGGATGCGCGGGCTGTCGACGCCGAACGAAGACAAGGTGGTGGTGAAGAAAGCCATTGTGGATGCCAGCCGCCGCTGCATGCTGCTCAGCGATACTTCTAAATACGGTAAAGTCGCCACCTATCTGGCGCTGCCGATAACGGTATTTGATACGATTATTACCGATGACAATCTGCCCGCCGCCGCGCGCGAGGCGATCCTGCAGGCGGATATCACGCTGATGACGACCGGGGAGTGAGTGGCTAAAACAGAAAACCCCCGAATGGGGGTTCAGACTGATGACAAACCTCATTCCTGCCCAGAGCGAGTAGAGTACGATAAATAAAAATCAGGAAAATCAATTTATTGATTTTCGGCTGATCACAACAAAGCAGGAAAAACCACGCTTTTTCCTGCTTTGTCAGCAACCTCAAACCCCCTGGCGGGGGTTATGGCGTTTCGTTGGAACGGTAGCGGCTGATGACCCGCCCCGGCGTACCGAGGCAACCTCGTTCACGCCACTCCTGGCATCTTTGTTCCCACCAGGCATCATGGAAAGCTTGTAAGGCTTGCAGGCGCTGTTCTTTAATACTCAAAAAGTCCGAGCTTTGCTCCTGTGATTGATCCAAGACGTTAGATTTCGATGACATATAAACCGTCCTTTATGAATTCCATTTTGTACAAACACTGTACTCTCTGAGCGTGTTTTTTCAAGAGTGAATCATAGATTTTGGCCAAGGCGGGTCTTAAAGGTACGCTAAAAACGAGCTTTGCCTGATATTGGGTAACGAAGTCGATAATAGTTTTACCTATCCCATCGACGAACAGGCGCTCACGTTCAGAAAAAGTATACCCCATGGGGGTATAGGTATCGAATGCGGAGCGTCCTTGTCTGGTGGCAAGACTTAGCGCTTTGATATCATAAAACTCTATGGCATAAGCGTTATCTAAAAAGTCTGGGTCGGTATAAACATGCGAAAACCATGCTCGCATTTCTTGAGTGATCTTTTTGAAATCCAGATAATATTCTGCAGTTTTTTCATCACTTTTGCTTACCGTTATCTGATATCTGAACTCACCCGCCCGTAGCGTATAGCGCTCCGTAGCATCAATCTCCATGATAAAATCCTTTTTATTATTACTTTTCCAATAGTTATCTTCCTTGTTAATGGTGAATTATTAGCAGCATCGGGATATCTGTGCCAGCCACCAGAGGGGATCCTGCGCAGCGCTGCGCAGAAAACTAAATACCGCTGAACCAGTTATAACCCTGATCTTCCCAGTAGCCGCCGGGGTTGGTATCACTGACAAAAATAGCGGCGATATGTTTGGCGTTCTTGAACCCCAGCTTGGTGGGTACCCGCAGCCTTAGCGGGTAGCCGTAATCTGCCGGCAGCGCCTTGCCGCCGAAATCCAGCGCCAGAATGGTCTGTGGATGCAGCGCGGTGGCCATGTCGATGCTGGAGTAATAACGGTCTGCGCATTTGAAGCCAACATAGCGCGCGTTCAGATCCGCCCCGACGTGCTGCAGGAAGTTGCGCAGCGGCACGCCGCCCCATTGGCCGATGGCGCTCCAGCCCTCGATACAGATCAAACGGGTTATCTGGCTTTGCTGTGGCAGGCGCTGCAGCTGTTCCAGCGTCCAGGGCGCTTTTTTCTCTACCTTGCCGGAGACTTCCAACTGATAGCTGGCCAGATCCACTTCCGGCACGTTGTACTCGGGATAAAACGCGTTAAACGGGAAGGGATGGGTGATTTGATCCGGGCGATAGGTTTGCGCCAGCTTCTGGCCACTGAACAGCCAGGCCTGCACACGATCGTTCCAGCGCGACATTGCCCACAACACTTTATCGACCTGATCGCCGTCCTGCAGGTTGCAGCCGCTCAGCATGGCGATGCCGCCCAGGGTCAGGCCGGAGCGCAGCATCAGGCGGCGCTGCAGATTGACCAATTGTTTCTTTTGCGCCGGCTCCAACGTGGGTGCCGCAGGGCGCTGTTTTTTATCACTCATCAGAGTGCCTCCGGGAAACCTCGGCCTTCAGGCCGGGGAGGAAAGGAGGCGGTTTTCGAGCTAACTTCTTTTTGTCTTTTCACGATAGCTCCTGTAATTTTGTACATATGAAACGCGCTTACAGATACCGATTCTATCCAACAGCCGATCAGGTTGAGCTTTTGGCTCAAACGTTCGGCTGTGTGCGTTTTGTCTATAATTCAATCCTTCGCTGGCGTACTGATGCTTACTATGAACGCCAGGAGAAGATCGGCTATCTGCAAGCTAATGCGCGGTTAACCGCGCTTAAAAAAGAGCCTGAATGCGCATGGCTCAATGACGTTTCCTGTGTCCCCTTGCAACAATCGCTACGCCACCAACAGACGGCCTTTTCTCACTTTTTTGCAGGTCGGGCTAAATATCCCGCATTCAAAAGCAAACGCCACAAACAGGTCGCTGAATTGACCGCCAGCGCGTTTAAATATCGTGATGGCAAGCTGCATATGGCTAAGAGCAAAGCCCCATTGGACGTGCGCTGGAGCCGTGAACTCCCCTCCGTGCCGTCAACCGTCACTATTTCCAAAGATGCAGCCGGACGATATTTCATTTCCTGTCTGTGCGAGTTTGAACCTGTATCACTGCCCATTTCCGCTAAAACCGTGGGCATTGATGTGGGCTTAAAGGATTTGTTCGTTACTGACACTGGATTTAAACAAGGCAATCCCCGCCATACCGCTAAATACGCGGCTCGCCTGGCGCTACTTCAGCGCCGTTTAAGCAAAAAAGCGAAAGGTTCGAAAAACCGCGCTAAAGCCCGCTTGAAGGTGACCCGACTCCACGCGAAAATTGCCGATTGCCGCATGGATAACTTGCACAAGTTGTCCCGCAAACTGATTAACGATAACCAAGTTGTTTGCGTTGAATCCCTGAAAGTGAAGAACATGATCCGCAACCCTAAGCTGTCGAAAGCGATAGCCGATGCAAGCTGGGGCGAGTTTGTGCGCCAGCTCGCATACAAGGCTGAATGGGGCGGGCGTTCACTGGTCGCAATTGCCCCGTTTTTCCCGTCCTCAAAGCGTTGTAGTTGTTGCGGCTTCACCATGAAAAAATTACCTCTTGATGTTCGTAAATGGAATTGTCCGGAATGTCAGACAAGCCATGACCGTGACATTAATGCGGCACGGAATATAAAAGCTGCCGGGCTGGCAGCGTTAGCCCACGGAGAGTCTGTAAATCCTGAATCGCATCAAGCGGCTTAGGTTCGACTCAGTGAAGTGGGAATCCTCGCCCTTTAGGGCGGGGAGCAGTCAAGCTTGCCACCCGTAATCATTGCCCATAGCGTGCGCGGCACGATCATCACCATCAGCAGGTGGATCACCACAAATAAACCAATGCCGGACATCGCGAAAAAGTGCACATAACGCGCGATATCAAAACCGCCGAACAGGCTGACCAGCCCTTGTAGCTGCACCGGTTTCCAGATTGCCAGCCCGGAGAGCACCAGCAACAACCCGAGAACCAGTACGCCGAGGTACATTAGCTTTTGAATGGCGTTATAACGGCCGTGTTGATGCTTTAGTCGCAGCGTTAACGCCTGCCAGATATCACGCCGTAACTTACCGGCGGTGAGCGGCAGCAGATCGCGTCGAAAATGGCCGCTGAACAGGCTCCACAGGAAATAGCACAGCGCGTTGCCTGCCAGCAGCCACATGACCGCCAGATGCCAACCAATCGCGCCCCCCAACCAACCGCCGAGCGTGACCTGCGGCGGAAAGCGAAAGCCGAACAGCGGTGAGGCGTTGTAGATTTCCCAACCGCTCATGAACATGCAGACCATGGCGAACAGGTTAATCCAATGGGTAAGGCGTACCGGCCAGCGGTGCACCGGTCGCGGCGCGTTGGTTTTCATCATCGACTCCCGAGTTACATCGGTGGAACGGTGCCGTCTTTGCCGGCAGAAATGCGGGTGGCGACGCGTTCGCCCTTATCGTCAGTGGCGGAGAACAACACGATGTGCGCGCCGGGTTTCAGCAGGCTGCGATCGCCGGGATCGAGCGTCACGATCGGCACATCTTCCGGCACGTTAACGGTTTTCTGCTGGTTGCCGTAGGTCACGGTCAGAGTACGGCCGTTGGATTTAACCAGTTTACCGACGGTGCCGTTGGTCATGGTATCCACCTTGCCGTCGGCCGATTCCCAGGCCGAATGGCCCTCACCGGTGCCGCGCAGGCTGGCGGCGAAGACGTGGACTTCCAACGCTTTCAGGCTGCCGTCCGCTTGGGGTACCGCAGCGGTGCCGATAAAGCTGTCCGGTTTAATGTCATCGAGCGTACCTTTTGAAACGCTCAGCACCTTCGTCTGATCGTTGAGTTTGACATTGACCTTCTCCCCTTTACGGTCGGTAACCTGCAGGCTGCTGTCGGTCACTTGATCAATAGTGCCGCGCAGTGGAGCAATCACTTTCCCTGGCGTTTGAGCCGCAGCGGCGGCTCCGCTGCACAGCATCAGGGTGGACAGCAGTAAACCGGCAAAACGATGACGGGTAATCATAATGTTCTCCTCTGTTTAGGTTGCCGGTTAAGCATGGTTGAACAACAGGGACAGCACCATGTCCGTTTAATGACATTAATGTCATCAAGCAGGTCTGCCGAAGCTGCTAATATTTCGGCTGGTGTAATGAGGTGGCGATAATGCGGATATTGGTAGTTGAAGACGACATCAGCACGGGTGATTACCTGAAGAAAGGGCTGGGCGAGGCCGGGTACAGCGTAGATTTGGCGCGTAACGGCACCGACGGCCTGTTTCGGGCGCTTGAAGATGCCTACGACGCCATTGTGCTCGACGTAATGCTGCCAGGGCTGGATGGCTGGCAGATCATTGAGGTGCTGCGCAAGAAAAGCGACGTGCCGATCCTGTTTCTGACCGCTCGCGACGGGGTGCAGGATCGTATTCATGGCCTGGAGCTGGGGGCCGATGATTATCTGATCAAACCTTTTTCCTTCACTGAACTGGTGTTGCGATTGCGCACGCTATTGCGGCGCGGCACGGTACGCGAGGCCGACCACTATGCGATTGCCGATCTGCAGCTCGACGTCCTGCGCCGCAAAGCGGTACGGCAAGAACAGGTGATCCCGCTGACCAACAAAGAGTTCATGTTGCTGCACCTGTTGGTGCGTCGCGAAGGGGAGGTGCTGTCACGCACCATGATCGCCTCGCAGGTCTGGGACATGAACTTTGACAGCGATACCAACGTGGTGGATGTGGCGATCAAGCGGCTACGTGCCAAGATTGATCGGCCATTTGACGTCAAGCTGATCCACAGCGTGCGCGGCATCGGCTACGTTTGCGAGCCGCGTTCATGAAGGCTTTGGCCCAACGCTGGCGGGCGCTGTCGTTAACGCTGCGCAGCGCGATGCTGTTTGCGCTGGTGGCGGCACTGGTGGTTAGTGGCGCGGGATGGTACCTGTATGGCGCGATGCGTCAGGAGATGACTATCCGCAGCGATTTACAGGTCACCGGACGGGTGGAGTATTTTCGCCATTTGCTGAGCCAGCGCTTTCCTCTCGAGCGGCTGACGGCGAATACCGGCCTGTTCGAAAATATGCTGGGTAACGAACAGGACGTACTGATTTTTCAGCTACCGGGACAAAAACCGTTAATCAACGTTAACCCGGCCAGGCTGAGTCTGCCGGCGATAGTGCCGACGCCGGTTGGCACGCCGCAGCGCTTGAGCGCGGTGCACGGTGGGCAAACGCCACAAGGCGTGCCGCTGCGGGCCGTATCGGCGTTGGTCAAACTGGAGGACGGCCGCCTGCTGCAAATCTCGGCCGCACACGTGTTGGTCAATGAACAGAAGATGCTGGCGCGTTATCTTTGGCGGATTGTGGCCGCGGTGGCGATGGCGTTTGTGTTGATTGCATTGCTGGGGTATTGGGTGATGCGTCGTGGGTTGCAGCCATTATGGCGCATGGCGGCGCAGGCGGCGGTAATTACGCCGAACACGCTGTCGACTCGCCTGAGCGAGCAGGGGGCGCCGAAGGAATTGCAGCAACTGACACGTTCGTTTAATGCCATGCTCGATCGGCTGAACGAAGGCTATCAACGTCTGACGCAGTTTTCCGCCGATCTGGCGCACGAGATCCGGACTCCGGTGGGCGCGCTAATGGGGCAGTGTCAGGTGGCGTTGTATCAGTCACGCAGCGTGGAAGAGTATGAAACCCTGTTGTCGAGCAATATGGATGAGCTGGAACGCATTTCGCGCATGGTAGAAAATATTCTGTTCCTGGCGCGTGCCGGCGAAGGGCAAGCAGTACTGAACCTCAGTCGCCTTGATATGGCGCATGAGCTGCAACGGGTGGCTGATTATTTTGAAGGCCTGGCGGAAGAGCGCGGTATTACGCTGGTGTGCCAGGGCGCAGGGCCATTGCTGGCGGATGCCATGTTGTTCCAGCGTGCATTGAGCAACCTGGTGGCCAATGCGGTGCGTTATGCCGATGAGAACAGCCAGATATTGCTGCAAACCCTCAATCAGCAGACTGGCGAAGTGGTTGTGCAGGTGGTTAATCAGGGGCCAGCGATTGCCCCGGCTCATCTTGACAAGTTGTTCGACCGTTTCTACCGCGCCGATGCAGCCCGCAGTGCCGGCAGCCATGCCAGTGGTCTGGGGCTGGCAATCGTCCGCGCAATCATGACGCTGCACGGCGGGGTTAGTCGTGCCCAGTGTGCCGAAGGGAATACCACCTCCAGGATCACCTTTAGTCTGATTTTTCCCGCTGCAGATTAATTTAATCTCGCTGATTGAGGCTATTCGTTACATCGCTAATAGAGTGACGCCAGGTATTATTAGCGAAAATAGCATCCGTAACAATTTACTTTCATTTCCCTCTTTATTACGTCTGTATCCCCGCATCAAACGATTAATTCTGCTGTAGATTGCGTCAATTTTGCTCTTTACTCTTTGATTATTGGTTAAATATGATGTTGTTAAAATGGGTGTAATATTATTTACCCATTAAAAGTGCTTGCATTAAATGAACGAAAAGAATTTTTAGCTTAAAGGCGGTAATTTACAAAATAAAAAACTAACTTTAAGAACCTTTACATATAAATATATCATTGGTTGTGATGTTTGTATAATCTTTGGTTATAGGTTATGAGAAAAATCTTATATCTAAAATAGTAAGGGAAGCAGCATCCATGCTGTGGCGTTAATTGATTTTCATTACGGTGGGTGGCTGAGATTGACTAATTAACCTGATTAAATATTGCTTAATGTTTTATTAACATTTAATGCTGGCAATAAATAATCACTAGAGTGACCTTTAAAAATGAAATATAGATTAAATGATCACATCATTTTTGATGTGGATACGGGTACCCTGAGCCTGGCCGAGTTCTCTGACGATCCCATCTCTATTTCCAATCCTTCGAAGCGATTACTGCTGCTATTGATTACCCATCATGGTGAGGCCGTTTGCCGGGAAGTGATATTCAAGAAGGTTTGGGATGATTATGGCATGGTCTCAGGTAACAATAATCTTAACCAATGCGTGAGCAAACTACGTCGGGTAATTAAAAACCTGGGCATTGAAGAGGAGGTGATCGCGACCGTTCCCAAAGTCGGTTTTATGCTGCGTTATGAAATAGAGGTGGAGTCTTGTGATGAGCAGGAAGACAGCTTCACCGACGAAGAAATACCGGTTATTGCGTACGCTTCTGAGCAACCTCAAATAGCCTCATCGCCCGCAGAGCCGGCAGTCGCTGGGACTGTGCATGTCGGTTATTCCCGAAGATGGTGGGCGATAGCCAGCATTGTCGCGCTGGGGGTGATTATGCTGGTGGTGGCAATTAGCAGCTATCTCATCGGTTCGGTTCCCCGGCAGGAAATTTATCTGGGTAAGGCCAACAGCTGTAAGGTATTCATGTCAATGCCCGGCACTGCGGCCGCCGTCAGTGCCGGCCTGAGTCGTGACATTCTGGCCTATGCTGCCCCGCAGACCGCGGCGTGCAGTGGTGACGAGTTCTTGCTGGTGGTGCGCAGCAACCAGGTGCGCTCCTACATTTCCGGTATTTCCCGGCTATTTTTCCTACGTTGTCGCATTTTGCGTGAGCACAGGGTTGAAGTTTGTTCTGGTCTTGAAAGCGACAACGCAGCAATTATCAATTAATCATTAATCGGTGTCAGGATGAACACCACCCCGGGGGAAAAGGAATATGCCGCCAATATGATCACCTTGAAGTTAACCCCTTAACTTTCACTGTCTGGCTATTAATGCAGCATTTTTCTGGTGCAATATTTATGCTTTATAAGCCAGAAATGCAATGCACGGCATTTCCGGCTCGACCGCTATTTTATACCTAATTGACGGTAACAGATTATGATGAATACCCCTTTCAGGGAATCTATTCTCTTTTTTGAACCTAATCCCTGGGTGAGAAAAGGATTACGAGCGCTTATTGAATCTAAGCCTGTGCACTATCAATTTGCCTACAATCTCAGGGGAATAGACGCTGCGCTGAAGGAGAATGAGAGGCAAATCCTCATTATGGAGTTATATAATGAAAGTGAGAATTTGTATGATGTATTGCGCTTCATTCTGACCATTAACGATTTCTGGCCAAAGACGCCGCTGATCGTATTTACCGACGTCACCAACGCCAGCATACTGGCGATGCTGGCGGCAGAGGTACATTTATCTCTGGTGGCAAAAGACGATCCGCTTGATTGTTTGTTTGCAGCCGTTGTCGCCGCCGACACGGGAGTGGAGTACCGCAGTCCGGGCATTCAGACGGTGTTGACTCGACCCGTAGAATCTCTTTCCCGCAGCGAATGGCGCATACTGGCGATGATGATTACCGATACCAATCCGCAGCGTATTGCCCGTGTCACCCATCGCAGTTATAAAACGGTGAGTAGCCACAAGTTGAATATCATGCGCAAACTTGGCCTTAATCAGGCGGGGTTTATGCGCTTGATTCTGGCTTTTCGTCTCCAGCACCCAGCCTAAAATAAGTCGTCGGTCTGTCTTGTCACCCGGCCGATCGGCGACTTAATTTCCTTCTCCTCAGACTATTTATTTATGTTTCTGTCCCACGTTGCGTGGAATTGATTTACATCAAATTAAACATCCTACAAAAACAAGCCGAAAAGCCGTATTTTGATTTTGCGTAAGTGCGCATTTTATATACAGCTATGGCTGTTGCATTAGCTCAGGAAATAATAAATCTTTTGTTCTTACAAATGACGTTGATTGGGTTTTTAACCTTAAAATTAATCAGTTAAATGTTAAAAATAGAATTTAAATCTAAATATTTAACCATTGGTAGTTAATGATTCTTTTTTGATCTGATTGGATTACTCTTCCTCTCGTCAAGCAGACTGGCTAAAGCAGGTCACGCTAATGGACGCACAATCATATTTAAAGTTGAAGGGAGTTTTACCATGAAGAAAATTACACTGGCACTGGCCATTATTTCAGCCTTCGCAGCAGTTAGCTCTGCACAAGCCGCCGACGTCACCGCTCAGGCGTTGGCCACCTGGTCTGCTACCGCTAAAAAAGACACCACCAGCAAGCTGGTTGTTACCCCTATTGGCAGCCTGTCTTTCAACTATGCGGAAGGCATCAAGGGCTTTAACAGCCAGAAAGGTCTGTTTGACGTGACCGTAGAAGGGGATGCTACCGCGACGGCATTCAAACTGACCTCCAAACTGGTTTCCAACACCCTGACTCAGCTCGACACCTCTGGTTCTACCCTGAACGTCGGCGTGAACTACAACGGCGCTGCCGTAGAGAAAACCGCTGAGACCACCATGATCGATACCTCTGCCGGCATTCTGGGCGGCAACCTGAGCGCGCTGTCTAATGCCTATAACAAGGCCGTTCGTACCAGCGCACAAGATCAGTTCACCTTCACCATCATTGGTGCCACCTCTGACGGCACCACCGCAGTGACTGATTTCAGCACTTTGCCTGAAGGGATCTGGAGCGGCGATGTGAGCGTTGAGTTCAACGCCACCTGGACCGCGTAATCCCTGAGTGACCGCTGTAAACAGGGGGAGGGTCATCCCCCTGTATTCACCGCTACTGAAGAACGCCACTGGAATACCGTCATGAAACCTTTCTCTCTCGCTTCTCTCCTGCTGTTATCGCTGTCTCAACCTGTTTTCGCGCTTGATGTCGGTGAGATCAGTTCGTTCATGCACAGCGATAGCGCGCGTTTGAGTAAAGAAATCAAAAACACCACCGACAGTGGGCGCCTGGTGAACATCAAAATCGAGCGTATCTCCAGCCCATTGGAGTCCGGAACGGTGGTGCCGATGGGCAGCAAAGACGAAATGCTGCTGTCCCCGGCCAGCCTGATATTGCCGGCTAACGCCAGCGATGTGATTCGCTTTTATTACAAAGGTCCCGCTGACGGCCAGGAGCGCTATTACCGCATCGTCTGGTTCGATCAGGCACTGAGCGACGTGGGGCAAAACTCGGCCAGGCGCAATGCCGTCGCGACGACCTCTGCCCGCATTGGCACCATTTTGGTGGTGGCGCCAAGGCAGGATCAATTCAATTACCAGTTTGCCGCCGGCCAGATTAAAAACACCGGCAACGCCACTTTCAAGGTGGTGGCCTACGGTAATTGCCGCAACAAGAAAGACGGCAATGACTGTAAGGAAAACTATTTCGTGATGCCGGGTAAGGCACGTGGTTTCAGCAAAGTGGACGTCAACGACAAGAAAGGTCGCGTGGCACTGTGGCATGGCGAGCAGTTTATCCCGGTGAAATAGAGCCGGTTGTCTGCAATGAAACGGAATGCACCACATTAAAGCAAGGAGTGGCATGTGAAGGCTGTGTTGTTGAGGACGCTGCTGGCCGGTGGGGTAATGGCGATCCCTGCGGTGTTGCTACCGGGCCAGGCGGCGATCGCTGCCGGGCTGACCCAAATTGACGGTGTGTTAATCCCGCAAACCTTCAGCCTGGCACTGCGCGAGGGCATGAGTATTCCATTGCTGCTGCACTTTGAAAAAAACAGTGGCGTAAAAGACGACCGCCGTATTGGCCACGCCTTTTTGTACCTGGATGACAATCAGCTGAAAATTCGTCAGATCACGCTGGAAGACGGTGACGATGGCACGCCGCTGACGGCAGAGACCATCAGGCAATTGCAGGCGCTGCAGGAAGCCGGCTTTGACTCACAGCAGCGTATTGCACTGACCGATGACGCCTGGCTGGCGCTGGATTTCCGCCAGTTGAATTTGCAACTGGTGGTGAAAGAGGCGGCGATGGGTACCCTGTTGCGCGCCCGCTCCAGCGACATCGGCGTTTCCAGCGTGAATGCCGTCAGCAGTACGCTGGATTATAACCTCGGGGTTTACGATAACCGCACCCGGGCCAGCGAGGGCAATACCTCCAGCTATCTGTCGCTCAACAGCGTTACCGCCCTGCGTGAACATCATGTGGAAGTTAACGGTTCCGTCTATGGCATCGGCAGCGGCGATGAGAACGCCACGCTGTATAAGGCGATGTACGAACGTGACTTCGCCGGCCGCCGCTTTGCCGCCGGCATGCTGGACAGTTGGAACCTGCAGTCGCTGGGGCCGGTCACCACCATTAACTCCAGCAAGATTTATGGTCTGTCCTACGGCAACCGGGCCAACTCTACCGTATTTGATAACAGTCAATCGCTGACGCCGATCGTGGCGTTTTTCCCCTCGGCGGGGGAAGTGCATCTGTCGCGTGACGGACGACTGCTGAGCGTGCAGAACTTTGCCATGGGCAATCATGAGGTGGATACCGGCAATTTGCCCTACGGCATATATGACGTCGAGGTTGAGGTGGTGGTTAACGGTCGGGTGGTGGATAAACGCCTGCAGCGGGTGAACAAGCTGTTTAGCCCCAATCGCGGTGCCAATGCTCCACTGGCCTGGCAGTTTTGGGGCGGGATGATCCGTATGGACGACTGGCGCGGTGACGATCAACGCCAGCGGCAAGCCAGGGATTCATACCTGATCGGCGCTTCGGCCACCGGTAACCTGCGGACGCTGAACTGGGCGCTGTCCGGATACTCGTTTGACAGCAACGCGGTGGGTGAAAGCCGGATCAGTGTGCCACTCAGCCAATCCATTCAGTTCAACGTGCAGAACATGGTGGCATCAGACCATTCCTGGAGCCTGGTCAACAGCATCAGCGCCGCGCTGCCCGGCGGTTTCAGCAGCCTGTGGGTCAATCAGGAAAAAACGGTGATCGGCGACAAACTGCTGCAAAACGATGCGCACAACCGCGCCATCGGCGGCACGATGAATTTTGGTGCGCTTTGGTCGCCGTTGGGGAGCTTAAGCCTCAGTTACAACGACGATAAAAAGAACGGCAGTCACTACTACAACGCGGATTATTACCAAAATATTTTCACCGGTCGTTTTGGCACGCTTGGCGTGCGGGCCGGCGTTCAGCGTTACAACAACGGGGGGTACAGTTCGAATACCGGTAAATACGTCGCCCTCGATTTCTCACTGCCGATGGGCAACTGGCTCAGTGCCGGGGTTTCAAACCAGAACGGCTATACCATGGCTAACCTGGCTGCACGTAAAGACATTCAAGACGGGCCCATCCGCACCCTGGGCGCCAACCTGTCACGAGCGATCTCCGGTGATACCAAGGGTGACAACAGTATGAACGGGGGCGCCTATGCGCGCTTTGACACCAAGTATTCCGCCGGTACGGTCAACGTCAGCAGCTCTGCCGACGGTTACGTTAACACCAGCCTGACCGCCAGCGGCAGCGTGGGCTGGCAAGGGCGTGATATTGCGGCCAGCGGCAGAAGTGAGGGCAATGCGGGCATCATCTTTAACACCGGCATTGAAAATGACGGCATGTTGACCGCCCGGGTTGATGGCCGGACGGTGAAGCTGACCGGCAATAAAAACTATGTGCCGTTGTCGCCGTACGGCCAGTACGAAGTTGAGTTGATGAACAATAAAAACTCGGCGGAAAGCTTCGATATCGTCACCAGGCGCAAGAGCAAGCTGACGCTGTATCCAGGCAACGTGGCGGTGATCACACCGGAAATTAAACAGATGGTGACGGTGTTTGGCCGCATCAAGGCGGAAGACGGTACGCTGCTGGCCAACGCCTATATCAAAAACCATATCGGCCGCACCCGCACTGATGAAAAAGGGGAGTTCATTATGGACGTCGATAAGAAGTTCCCGGTGATCGACTTTACCCACAGTGGTAACCAGAGCTGCGAAGTGAGCCTGGATCTGAGTAAGGCGCAGGGGGCGATATGGGTCGGCGACGTGATTTGTAGCGGACTGCAAACTTATGTGGGTAACCTGCAGGCAGGAGAGATGAGCAATGAAGGTTAAGTTTACGCTGCTGCTAATGCTGTTGGTAGCTTTGCCGCTACAGGCGGCAGTGAGCGTCACCAACCGGCCGGATGCCGCGACGGTGAAGTTTGTGTTTGTTGAGAACAACGCCGATGACAACTTTTTTGTCACCCCGTCCGGGGCGCTGGATCCGCGCATGACCGGTGCCAATAAATGGACCGGGCTGAAATACGGCGGCTCCGGCACCATTTACCAGCAAAGCCTGGGTTATGTGGATAACGGTTATAACACCGGCCTGTCGGCCAACAATCGTTTTGACATGTGGCTGGAAAATGCGCCGATCAAGAACCCGTTCCTCGGGCTGCGCTGCATTAACTGGTATGCCGGCTGCAATATGGATACCAGCCTGATCTTGCCGCAGGCCACCGATGAGAAAGGCTTTTATGGTGCGGTAGTCACTCCGGGCGGCGCTAAATGGATGCACGGCATGATGTCGCCGAGTTTTTATCAGTACCTGAAACAGATGGCTCCCGGTGATGCGTTCAGCATGCAGATTAATGGCTGCCAAACCGCGGATGTCTACGATGCCAGTAGCGGTGGCCGCTGTCAGGATCAGAGCAGAGGTAACTGGTATAAACGCAACGTGACTCACAGCAAGGCGGCGCATCTGCGTTTTATCAACACCAACGCGGTGTCAGAAGTGTTTGTTAACAGTGATGGTGTGCCGATCATCGGTGAGGGTAATGCCGACTGCAAAAACCAGACGATTGGTTCGCGCTCTGGCATCACCTGTAAAATGGTCAGTTACGATCTGCAGACCGATGGCAGCGTCAGTAACACCTCGATTCACGTGTTTCCGGCGATCAATAATGCGGCGTTAACCTCAGCGACCAACGCCGCCGATTTACAGTTCAGCCTGGATGGCAATAGCTGGAAAAACACCTCGGGGACCGGCAGTTATTACACCTTTAACCAACTGAAGAGCAGTAATGTGATTTACGTGTTCTTCGCCAGCAATTTTTTCAAGCAGATGGTGAAACTGGGCATCTCCGACAGCGGGACTCGTGACCTGATTAACTTCCGCTTCCAGAACACCACTTCACCGGAGTCTGGCTGGTATGAGTTTTCCACCTCCAACCAGCTGATTATCAAACCGCGTGATTTCAGTATCAGCATCATCTCCGACGACTACGACAACCAGCCACATCGTGAAGGTTACGTCGGCCCGGCGGAGCCGCCGCTGGAGTTTGGTTATATCGTCACCACCAGCGGCAAGTCCGCCGCCGACCAGGTGCGGGTGATGGCTACCGGGCCAACGCAGGCCATCAACGGGATTAATTACTGTATTTTTTCCTCGGCGGATAACCAAAGTCAGGTGCCTTTCCCGGCCACGCTCAGTATCACTACCAGCAGCAACGGCCAACAAAGCTATGACGCCGGCTGCGACGGACAGTGGCATGACATGACCAATGCGTTGTGGAGCAGCACGCCGTGGAATGACATTTCCGGCGAAGTTGGGGTGCTGAACAAAACCCGGGTGAAGTTCAGTATCCCGATGGATAACCCGATCTCATTAAAAACGGTAGCGGGCAACGGTTGGTATGGCGACGTTAGCGCCGCCGGGGAGATCCACGTTGAAGCCACCTGGCGCAACATTAACTAGAGGAAACGCCGTGAGAAGCTGGTTGTTCTGGCTGCTGTGTTGGCCCTTTTACGCGACGGCGATAAACGTCGGCACCCTGACGTTTGCGATGGATCAGAACCAATCATTTACCGCCAAGCGAGTGCTGAACAACAACCGTAGTGCGCGTATTTATCAGGTGACCCTGCGAGCCATCGACAGGCCGGGGGAGAAAGAAACTCGCAGTCGCCCGGCAGATGGCGAACTGCTGTTTGCCCCACGCCAACTACAACTGCAGGCCGGACAGGGCGAATATTACAAGTTTTTCTACCGTGGCCCGCAGGATGACCGCGAACGTTACTACCGGGTGTCATTTCGAGAAATCCCGACTCGTCTTTTCGACCCGGCACAGCGTCAAACCAGCGGTGTCAATCTGGAGCCGATAGTGGTGATGGACACCATTTTGGTGGTGCGCCCGCGCCAGATCAACTTTGCCTATCGGCTGGATACGCAGCGCGGTACCCTGACCAATACCGGCAATACCTACTTCAAGTTCCTGCTCAAGCCCGGTTGCGACAGTACCGACGAGGAGGGGATCACCGAATACCTGCGTCCCGGTGATACCTTCACCCACGCCGGTATTCGGCTGAACGGACAGAAATTTATTATCTATAACGACAAATTTATCAGCGTTGATAAAAGCTGCATTCCCTAACCCTGTACGACTAGCGTAACGGGATCGAAAAGCGGAAACAGGCACCGGTTTGTGGCCGCTCGACCAATTGGATATCGCTGTCGTGCAGCAGCAAGATACGCCGCACGATCATCAACCCCAGCCCGCTGGCATGGCGGCGGGCGCTGCTGAGAATAGAAGGGCGCACAAACAGATCGGCGCGTAGTTCTTGTGGGATACCCGGGCCACTGTCATTAACCTGTACCAGCACCTTGCCCGCCTGTTGCCACAGGCGGACCTCGATCTCACCGCCCTGAGGCGTGTGGCGGATGGCGTTATCCAGCAGGTTGGTCAGCACCCGTTCAATCATACTGACATCGGCAAACACCAACGGAATGCCGGGGGCGATGTCCGCCAGCAACCGTTGCTGGCGAGCTTCCGCCGCCAATTCAAACTTCTGAAACACGTCCTGCACCAATTCACTGAGCGAGAACGGCTCTTTCTGCGGTTTCACTACGCCATATTCCAGCCGCGCCAGCTCGAACAGTTCCTGCGCTAATCGGCCGACCTTACGGCTCTGCGCCAGCGCAATCTCCAGATAACGTTGGCGATCGTTTTCGCTCAGGCTGGCCGATTTAACCGACAGCGTTTCCAGGTAGCCGTGCAACGAAGTCAGTGGGGTGCGTAGATCGTGCGAGATATTGGCGATGAACTCGCGGCGTTGCTGATCCTGCTGCGAAAGCGTCTGCCACTGTTCGGCTATACGTTGCGCCATGCTGCTGAACGCTTGTTGCAGTCGGCTGACTTCATCACGACCGCCTTCGGCCGGCAGCGCCGCATAGGCTTGCACCGCCGCGATGCCACCGCTGTCCAGCTCACTGACCTGGCGTGTAAGACGACGGATAGGTCGTGTCACCCAATAAAAAGCAAAACCACCGGCCACCAGACTGAACAGCACCATCAGGCCCGACGTCCACAGTGCCATGGAGACCGCGGAGTTATGCAAGGCAGAGCTGGTCAGCGTATCGTACTCCTCGCCCAGCAATACCACGTACAGATAGCCCTCAACCTGACCGTTGACCTTCAGTGGCGCGGCGCTGAACACCTTTTTGGCCTCCGGATTGCGCGGGTCATCGCCGTAAATCGGCATATTGGCACCATTGAAGAGTGCTTGCAGCGGCTGCAGGCTCACTTTTTGTCGCTTCAGGTGACCTGCCGGTGCGGCGTTGCCGATAATCTCGCCCTGCTTATCGAGCAGATAAACCTCAACGCTGGGATTCACCGCCATCAGTTGTCCAAACAGGCTTTGCACCGACTGCGGGTTCAGGCCGTTTTGCCCCAATAGCGGGTTGCTGTCGGCAATGTGCTGCGCCAGATTGCCGGACAGCCGTTGGATCACCGCCTGGCTGTACTGGGTGCTGCTGCGCACCTGCATCCAGCCGGAGATGGCACAGCTGACTACCATCAACAGGGCGAAGATCAGGGTCAGACGTTGCGTTAGCGTAAGATTTTTCATGGTTTACTCTTGCGGCATAGCCGCGAATTTATAGCCCATGCCCCACACCGTGAGGATGCGCTCGGGTTCCGCCGGGTTGGTTTCGATCTTGATGCGCAGCCGGTTGATGTGAGTGTTCACCGTGTGCTCGTAACCTTCGTGCTGATAACCCCAGACCTGATTGAGCAGGCTGAGGCGGGAAAATACCTTGCCGGGATGTTTGGCAAAAAAATACAGCAGATCAAATTCACGCGGCGTCAGATCGACATTCTGTTGGTTCAAATGCACTTCTCGGGCAATCGGATCGATGGTTAACCCGTCGAAACTCAGGGTGCCGGCGTCCATCCGCAGGTTGCGGCTCATCGCCTCCTGGCGGCGAAACAGCGCCTTGACCCTGGCCACCAATTCCAGCATCGAGAAGGGCTTGGCGAGGTAGTCGTCAGCGCCCAGTTCCAATCCCAGGACGCGATGCACTTCGCTGGATCGCGCGCTGGTAATAATGATTGGCGTATAGCGCGTCATATTGCGTGCCCGACGACAGATCTCCAGCCCGTCAATGCCCGGCAGCATCAGGTCGAGGATCAGTGCATCCCAGCCGCCCTGTTCCAGCATGGCCATGCCCAGATTGCCATCGGCGGCATGGCTGATGTCATAGCCTTCATCGCGCAGATGTAATTGCAGCAGCTCTGCGATGTTGCCGTCATCCTCGACGATTAAAATTTTCTTTGGCTTTTCCACTCTTCTCACCGCTGATTGCCAGACCTGATTGAAGTCTACACAACCCGCAGGGCCGGAGTTATCACATTTTATTTAACTTTGCGTGAGGTCTTGGGGAACAAATCAGACGGATACTCAGTACATCGAAACCGCTAACGTCAGGAGAGACTCCATGGATATGTCTGTTACGCCGGAAAAACCCGCGCTGATCCATCCGCTGTGGCTGCGCCTGACGCACTGGTTGAATGCGCTGGCGATGCTGATTATGGTCACCAGCGGTTGGCGCATCTATAACGCTTCGCCACTGTTTAACTTCAGCTTTATCAATGAACTGACGCTGGGTGGTTGGTTGGGTGGCGCACTGCAGTGGCACTTTGCCGGCATGTGGCTGTTTGGGATTAACGGGCTGTGTTATCTGCTGATTAATTTGTTCAGTGGTCGGCTGAAACGCAAATTCTGGCCGCTCAGCCCGAAAGCCCTGCTCGGCGATTTACTGGCGGCGCTGCGGGGCAAGCTCGGCCATAACGACCTGCGCCATTACAACATGGTGCAACGGGCGGCCTATCTGTTTGTGATGGTTGCCAGCGTGGTAATGGTGCTTTCCGGCCTGGTGTTGTGGAAGTCGGTGCAATTCCCTCTGTTGCGTGACCTGCTCGGCGGCTATGACACAGTGCGGTACATCCACTTTTTTGCCATGTCGGGGCTGGTGGGTTTTGTGGTGGTACATCTGGTGATGGTGGCGCTGGTGCCACGCACGCTGTTGGCCATGCTGCGTGGACGTTAAGGAGAGCCTGATGAAAACAGAAAAAGACCCAATAAGCCTGAGCGAAGGGCGGGAGATAGTCAGGGAAGCGCAGCAGCTGCTGGCACGCCAGCTGGAGTCCTCTTCGCGTCGTCGCTTCCTGCGCAACGGACTGACATTGGGCGGTATTGCGATGCTCACCGGGTGTGACATCAGCGACAACGCCAATGTCGAACAGGCGCTGAACCGCATATCGCGGTTTAACGACCGGGTACAGGGCTGGCTGTTCAATGCCGACCATCTGGCACCGGTGTATGCCGAGTCGATGATCACCCGTCCGTTTCCGTTCAACGCGTTTTATGCCGAGGAGCAGGCACCGGAGATCAATGGTAACGACTACCGGCTGGAGGTCAACGGACTGGTGCTGAATAAGCAGCCCTGGACGCTGCCGCAATTGCACAAGATGTCGCAAATCAGCCAGGTGACTCGCCATATTTGCGTAGAGGGTTGGAGCGCTATTGGCAAATGGGGCGGAGTGCCGTTCGCGGAGTTTCTCCAGGCGGTCGGCGCAGACCTGAGCGCCAAATATGTCAGCTTTAAATGCGCCGACGATTACTACACCAGCATTGATATGGCCACGGCGCTGCATCCGCAAACCATTATGGCGCTGACCTACGACGGCCAAATCCTGCCGCGAAAATACGGCTATCCGATGAAGCTGCGCATGCCGACCAAGCTCGGCTACAAGAATCCGAAACATATTCAGGTGATTGAAGTCACCAATCGTTTTCCCGGCGGTTACTGGGAAGACCAAGGTTACAACTGGTTTGGTGGCAGTTAACGGCGGCCACAACTATCCCCCGGCACACAGGTGCTTTTTAAATGAGAGAAGGAAATACCATGAAAAAGTTATTCGCAGTGATGATGTGCAGTGCGTTGATGTTGGGTTCTATCGGTGCCAATGCTGCAGACAGCATGAGTAAGGACTCGATGAAAAAGGACAACATGGGCCAGATGTCTCATGACGGCATGGCTAAAGATGGCATGAAAAAAGACGCCATGAAGAAAGACTGCATGAGCAAGGATTGCATGAAGAAAGACAGCATGAGTAAGGATGCGATGAAACATGACGCTATGAAAAAAGACAGCATGGCCAAAGACGGCATGAAGAAAGATGAAATGAAAAAAGATGCGATGGGGAAATAAACCCCGTGCCAACTCCGGCGGCTTGGGTCGCCGGTCTTTTCAACAATAGTGAGGTGTTTATCATGAAAAACCTTATCCTGGCCGTGGTATTGGCCTGCATCAGCGGGGCAGTATTGGCTGCCGCGCCGGTAACTGCGGAAAACGCTCAGCAACTGCAAAAAATTGGCGTGGTTTCCAGCCAGGCGTCAACGTTAAATGACTTTGAGCAGTCAATTGCTGCCGATGCAAGGCAACAAGGGGCGAGTGGCTATCGCATCACTTCTGTCACCGTCAACAATCATGTCTACGGTACGGCGGACTTGTATAAATAAAGGAAGATAGATGCGCTGCAGAAAATACAAAAGATGAGAAGGGGCACAGCCAGGCTGAGCCCCTTTTTTTATCGAATTACATATCCGGGAAGGTCAGGGTATTGCCCGGTGCCTCACGGTGGATATGCACAAAGTTCAGGTGTTTCTCGTACTGATCGAGGATATCGCCGATCACCTGTTCTTTGCTGTAGTCCATCAGGTCATTGCCCTGGGTGCCTTCCATCAGGAAGGTTTCCAGCCGGTAGTAGTGCGACTTGCCGGAGCGGGCGCGATAGGTAAAGCCCGGTACCGAGTAACGCTGCGGCCAGATCTGATAGATAAAGTTTTGCTCCTCGCCTAAATGCACCAGCAGTTCCAGATGGTTTAAACGCTCATCTTCGGTCGGCGGCACCTCACTGAATTCCACTTTGGCCCCGCGCAATTCCAGCTCACGTGCCACTTCCTGCATCGCCGGTCGGCAACGGGTATCCATCATTTTCTGTGTGTACTGGGTGCCTGGATAATTCATCACCCGTGACAGGCGCTGTTTCCAGTTCAATACGTCATTGCTGGACACCGGCATTGGCGCGGTGGTGTTCAGGGCGCTGGCCTTACGGTAATCCTCCACCCGTAGCGATTTATACAGCCCGGCCATCACGAAGAAGATCACAAAGCTGAACGGCAGGCCCATGATCACCGTGGTTTTCTGCAGCGCGGGCACGCCGTCGGTCATCAACATACCTATGGTCAGCAGGCCAATCGCCACCGACCAGAAAATACGCAGCCAGTTGGGGGCGTCATTATTGATATCACTCAGGCGCGAGGTGAAGTTACCCAGCACCAGCGAGCCGGAATCCGCCGAGGTGACGTAGAACAGCAGCCCGGTGATAGTGGCCACCGAAGCGCTGAAGGTAAAGCCCGGATACTGCGCCAGCAGGCTGTAGAACCCTCGTTCCGGGTACTGCATCACTTCCTGCGCAAAGGCGGCGTTGCCGTGAATAATCTGGTACAGCGCGCTGTTCCCGAAGATTGACAGCCACAGCAGGGTAAACACGAACGGAATAATCAGCGTGCCGACCACGAACTGGCGGATGGTGCGACCGCGTGAAATTCGCGCCAGGAACAGGCCGACAAACGGCGCCCAGGCGACCCACCAGGCCCAGAAGAACAGGGTCCAGTTGTTCATCCACTCCACCGGGCGATCGAAGGCGAAGCTGTTGAGCGTCATGCCCATAAAGCGGTTGATGTAATCGCCGACGTTAAGCACCAGCGCATTGAGCAGGAACTCGGTATCACCGAAGAACAGCACGAATAAAATCAGCCCCAGCGCCAACAGCACGTTGAGCTCGGAAAGAATACGGATGCCCTTATTGACGCCGGAAGTCACCGAAATGGTGGCCATGATCACCGAAAGCAGGATCAGCGCGGCCTGAACCGTCAGGTTTTCCGGTATGTGGAACAGCACTTTCAGCCCGTAGTTCAACTGCACCACGCCAATACCGAGCGTGGTAGCGATGCCGAAGATGGTACCCAGCACCGCGGCGATATCTACGCTGTGGCCAATCGGGCCATTGATGCGTTTACCGAAAATCGGGTACAGCGCTGAACGGATGGTCAGCGGCAGATTATAGCGGTAGCTGAAGTAGCCCAGGGCGATGCCCATCAATGCGTACATCGACCAGCCGGTCAGGCCGTAGTGGAACAGCGTCCAAACCATGGCCTGGCGTGCGGCTTCCAGCGTCTGACCCTGGCCTTCCGGCGGCATCATATATTGTGTCACCGGTTCGGCGACCGAGAAGAACATCAGATCGATGCCGATACCGGCGGCAAACAGCATCGCCGCCCAGCTCATCAGGCTGAATTCGGGTTTTGATTGCTCAGGCCCGAGCTTGATCGAACCAAAGCGCGAAGCGGCGATAAACACCACAAATACAATGTACAGGGTGGCGGCCAGCAGGTAGTACCAGCCAAAGGTGGTTGAAACCCAATTCAGGGTGCGGGTGATCCATCGCCCGGAGAAATCGGTAAAAAAGATGGTCATCAGCGAGAAGGCCAAAATCAGCCCTGCCGAGGTAAAGAAAACCACAGGATTAAGGCCATCCTTTTGCGGTTTTGAGGAGGTTTCGCGTGTTGTCATCGTCTTCCTCTGTTTTTTAACAACTGAGTAAAATCGTGCCCACACACCAGCCTGAACGACACACAGGTGTTGTCCGGAAACAGTGCGGATAAAAACGCCGCGGCAATCGCTATTCTGCTTGCCAAAGATTGCCGCTTTGCTTGTTAACGAAGCGGAAAATCGCCTCGTGGTGGGAACCGCTTACAGACACTGATTTTGGTCAGATTCGTTAAATACCTCACAAAAATCAGCCAGTTCCACAACCGAAAAATACATATTTGTAACCAATCGGCAATAAAATATATGCAATTTTTATTGAACGTTCAATCAAAAAAAAGTTTAATAGTGGCCATGAAGACCAAGTTCAGCAGGTGGAAAGACGGTGAAATCCCGCCGCTGAGATGAGGCCGAAATCGGTTTTGTGAGAGTCGAATTATGCCAAAGGTAGGAATGCAGCCGATCAGAAGGCAGCAGTTGATAGATGCCACGCTGGCCGCGGTCAATGAAGTTGGAATGCACGATGCCACCATTGCGCAGATAGCGCGTCGGGCGGGGGTTTCCAACGGCATCATCAGCCACTATTTCAAGGATAAGAATGGCCTGCTGGAAGCCACGATGCGCTATTTGATTAGCCATCTGGGCGAGGCGGTGAAGCTAAGGTTACAGGCGCTGAGCGACCATAGCCCGGCATCACGGCTGCAGGCGATCGTCGCCGGCAACTTTGACGACAGCCAGATCAACAGTGCGGCGATGAAAACCTGGCTGGCCTTTTGGGCCAGCAGTCTGCATCAACCGCAGTTGAACCGGCTGCAGCAGGTGAATGGTCGTCGTCTGTATTCCAACCTGTGCGCCGAATTTAGCCGGGTACTGCCGCAGACGCAGGCGAGGCTGGCGGCCAAAGGGCTGGCGGCGTTGATCGACGGTCTGTGGTTGCGCAGCGCGTTGCGCGGTGCGGCATTTAACCAGGCGCAGGCGATAGCGCTCACTACCGATTACATTACGTTTCAACTCCGGGGGCACACGCCACCCTGAGGACAACCCAAGGAGAACCTATGTCCCGTTTTGGCTTACAGAAGCTCTATATTAATGGCGCCTATGTAGACAGTACCGATGGAAAAACCTTCAACGCAGTGAACCCGGCAAACGGCGAAGTGCTTGCCGAAATCCAGTCCGCCAGCGCTGAAGACGTCAACCGTGCGGTGGCCAGCGCAGCCAGCGGACAAAAGGTGTGGGCGGCGATGACGGCAATGGCGCGTTCTCGCATTTTACGTCGTGCAGTGGATATCCTGCGCGAACGTAACGACGAACTGGCCGTGCTGGAAACGCTGGATACCGGCAAGGCGATGTCGGAAACCACGGCGGTAGATATTGTCACCGGTGCTGACGTGCTGGAGTATTACGCCGGCCTGATCCCATCCATCGAGGGGCAGCAGATCCCGCTGCGCGATAGCTCCTTTGTTTATACCCGCCGCGAACCCCTGGGTGTGGTGGCCGGTATCGGCGCTTGGAACTACCCGATTCAAATCGCCTTATGGAAGTCGGCTCCTGCACTGGCGGCAGGTAACGCCATGATCTTCAAACCCAGTGAAGTAACTTCTTTGACGGCGCTGAAGCTGGCGGAGATCTACACCGAAGCCGGCCTGCCGGACGGCGTATTCAACGTGGTCACCGGCAGCGGCGCAGAAGTGGGCCAGTACCTGACCGATCACCCTGGCATCGCCAAGGTATCGTTCACCGGCGGGGTGAAAACCGGCAAGAAAGTGATGGCTAACGCCTCCGGCTCGACGCTGAAAGAAGTCACTATGGAACTGGGTGGGAAATCGCCGCTGATTATCTTTGACGACGCTGATTTGGATCGCGCCGCTGATATCGCCATGATGGCCAACTTCTACAGCTCCGGCCAGGTGTGTACCAACGGCACCCGCGTATTTGTTCCCGCAGCGTTGCAGGCGCAATTTGAGGCGAAAATCCTTGAACGTGTTAAACGCATCCGTCTGGGAGACCCTACCGATCCGCAAACCAACTTTGGCCCGTTGGTCAGTTTTGCGCATATGGAGTCGGTGCTGCGCTTTATCGAAAGCGGCAAGAACAGCGGCGCGCGTCTGCTGTGCGGTGGTGAGCGTGTCACTGAGGGTGAATTTGCCAAGGGCGCTTATGTGGCCCCGACGGTGTTTACCGATTGCCGTGACGAGATGGAAATTGTGCGTGAAGAGATCTTCGGGCCGGTGATGAGCATCCTCAGCTATCAAAGTGAAGAAGAAGTGGTGCGCCGTGCCAACGATACCACCTTTGGTCTGGCCGCCGGAGTGGTCACTAATGATCTGACGCGTGCCCACCGGGTTATCCATCAACTGGAAGCCGGCATTTGCTGGATTAATACCTGGGGTGAATCGGCGGCAGAAATGCCGGTCGGCGGTTACAAGCAGTCCGGCGTTGGCCGCGAGAATGGCCTCGGTACGCTGGAACACTACACCCAAATTAAGTCGATTCAGGTCGAGCTGGGCGAATATATTTCCATCTTTTAAACACCCCATTATCGATTAAATGCTTGTCCGGGCATCCTAATCTATTAATCATAAAAATATATACCCAATGGATTTCAAGTCACAGCTAGGCGGCAAGTGCGGGAGTCCCCAGGAGCTTACTTAAGTAAGTGACTGGGGTGAGCGCATGCAGCCAACAACGCTGTGGCTTGAAAGACGAAGGGGATAAGGAGATATCGATGGAATACGATTACATTATCATCGGGGCCGGCTCGGCCGGTAACGTATTAGCCACCCGCTTAACCGAAGACGCTGACGTCAGCGTGCTGCTGCTGGAAGCCGGCGGCCCGGACTATCGGATGGATTTTCGCACTCAGATGCCGGCGGCGTTGGCCTTCCCGCTGCAGGGCCGCCGTTACAACTGGGCCTATGAAACCGACCCTGAGCCGCACATGAATAATCGCCGCATGGAATGTGGCCGTGGTAAGGGCCTGGGTGGTTCGTCGCTGATAAACGGCATGTGCTACATCCGCGGCAACGCGATGGATTTCGATAATTGGGCAAAGGCACCGGGTCTGGAAGACTGGAGTTACCTGGATTGTCTGCCGTATTTCCGCAAGGCGGAAACTCGCGATATCGGGCCGAACGATTTTCACGGCGGCGATGGCCCGGTCAGCGTTACCACGCCGAAAGCCGGTAACAACGAATTATTCCACGCGATGGTGGAGGCTGGCGTTCAGGCGGGCTACCCACGTACCGAAGATCTGAACGGCTACCAGCAGGAAGGCTTCGGCCCGATGGATCGCACCGTAACGCCGAAAGGCCGCCGTGCCAGCACCGCTCGCGGTTATCTGGATCAGGCACGATCTCGCCCTAATTTGAAGATTGTGACCCACGCGCTGACCGACCGCATCCGTTTCGAGGGCAAACGTGCCGTGGGCGTTGACTACTTGCAGGGGGAGGCAAAGGAAATCACCAGTGCTCGTGCGCGTCGGGAAGTGCTGCTGTGCGCCGGGGCGATCGCCTCGCCACAGATCCTGCAGCGCTCCGGCGTGGGGCCGGCGGCCTTGCTGAACCGTCTGGATATTGATTTGGTGCACGAACTGCCGGGGGTGGGTGAGAACCTGCAAGACCATCTGGAAATGTACCTGCAGTACGCCTGTAAAAAACCGGTGTCGTTGTACCCGGCGTTGCAATGGTTTAACCAACCGAAAATCGGTGCGGAGTGGCTGTTTAACGGCAGCGGTATTGGTGCCAGCAATCAGTTTGAAGCCGGTGGTTTTATCCGCAGCCGTGAAGAGTTCGCCTGGCCGAACATTCAGTATCATTTCCTGCCGGTAGCGATTAACTACAACGGCAGTAATGCGGTGAAAGAGCACGGTTTCCAGGCGCATGTCGGTTCGATGCGCTCCCCGAGCCGCGGCCGGGTGCAGGTCAAATCCAAAGATCCGCGTCAGCACCCGAGTATCTTGTTCAACTATATGGCGACCGAGCAGGACTGGCAGGAGTTCCGCGATGCTATCCGTATCACGCGTGAAATCATGGCGCAGCCGGCGCTCGATGAGTACCGCGGTCGCGAAATCAGTCCGGGGCCGGAAGTGCAGACCGACGAACAGTTGGACGCTTTTGTGCGTGAACATGCCGAAACCGCCTTCCATCCTTCCTGCTCATGCAAAATGGGCGAAGACGAAATGGCGGTGGTGGATGGGCAGGGCCGGGTGCACGGCATAGAAGGGTTGCGGGTGGTGGATGCGTCAATTATGCCGTTGATCATTACCGGTAATCTGAATGCCACCACCATCATGATCGCCGAGAAAATCGCCGACCGGATCCGCCAGCGCACGCCGCTGCCGCGCAGCACCGCCGAATATTACGTGGCCGGTGACGCCCCGGCGCGTAAGCAGTAACCCACATGTTCTCTCGCCGTTAAGGGGGAGGGCTGCTGTAGCAAGCAACCCCCTCTCCAAAGTCCTTCCCTGAGGCGAGGGGACAATCCACCGCTTAAACCGGCAGGGCGATCGCCTGATCGAAACTGTTTGGTGTCGCCATGCGCCACATGCGCGCATAGAAATCGCTCTCAATCTCTTTTTGCAACAATGCACCAGGTTTCAGGTAGTAATAGATGTCGGCATAGACCTTGATTTCCGTCGAGGTAATGCGGCGCAGCATATGGTGTGAAGTCAGTTGCTCCGGACGGCTGACCCCGGCTGCCGCCAACATTTCCGCCAGCGCTTTTACCGTGTTCTGGTGAAAATGGTAAACGCGCTCCGCCTTGTTGGGTACCACCAGCGCTTTCTGCCGTAGCGGATCCTGGGTGGCGACGCCGGTCGGGCAGTGGTTGGTGTGGCAACTTTGCGATTGAATGCAGCCTACGGCGAACATAAAGCCGCGCGCTGAATTCACCCAATCGGCTCCCAGTACCAATACGCTGGCGATGTCGAAGGCGCTGATAATCTTGCCGCTGGCACCGATTTTGATTTGGTCACGCAATCCACAGCCAACCAGCGTGTTATGCACGAACAGCAGCCCTTCGCGCAGTGGCATGCCCATATAGTTGGACAACTCAAGCGGAGCCGCCCCGGTGCCGCCTTCTTTACCGTCCACCACGATAAAGTCCGGCAATATTTGAGTTTGCAACATAGCTTTGGCGATGGCGACAAACTCCCAGGGATGACCGATACACAGCTTGAAGCCTACGGGTTTGCCGCCAGACAGCTCGCGCAACTGCTGGATGAAGTGCATCATTTCCACCGGGGTGCTAAAGGCACTGTGTGAGGCCGGTGAAATACAGTCGACGCCTTCTGGTACACCGCGCGTCGCGGCAATTTCCGCATCCACTTTTTTCGCCGGCAGAATGCCGCCATGGCCCGGCTTGGCGCCCTGACTGAGTTTGATTTCAATCATTTTGACCTGCGGGTTTTTAGCCTGCTCGGCAAAGCGCTGCGGATCAAAATGGCCATCGTCCGTGCGGCAACCAAAGTAGCCGCTGCCCAGTTCCCACACCAGATCGCCGCCGTTCTCACGGTGATAGCGACTGATACTGCCTTCACCGGTGTCATGATAGAAATTCCCCTTGGCCGCGCCCAGATTGAGGGCACGAATGGCATTGGCCGACAGCGCACCGAAACTCATGGCGGAGATATTGAAGATAGAAGCGGAGTAGGGCTGGCTGCAGCCGGGGCCGCCGATCGCCACGCGGAAGCTGGTCGGATCGGATACCGCTACCGGGCACATGGAATGGCCGATGCATTCATAGCCGGTTTGATACACGTCCAATTGGGTGCCGAAGGGTTTGTCACCCATCTCGTTTTTAGCGCGCCGATAGACCAGCGTGCGTTGGGTACGGGAGAATGGGATCTGCGCGTTATCTTCTTCCAATAAATACTGGCGGATTTCCGGGCGGATAAATTCGAAGAAGAAGCGCAGGCGGCCAATGATCGGGTAGTTGCGGCAGATGGCGTGGCGCTGTTGGGTCAGATCGTAAATACCCAATGCGCTCAGACTACCAAAGATGACCGTTGGCAGCCAAAACCATGGCCGATGCGCCAATAGCGCTAATGACACCAGCGTCAGCAAGAGACTCAACACAAGACAGGTATAACGGCTGAATAAGGATGACTTCATAACATCTCCTGATGTTTTTTTTAATCCAGACGACATGACTCACGGAAAAACTCCGTGGCGGGATCTTAACCAATGGGCAGGAGTGTTATGTGACTGTTACTGCTTTATCGTTCCTTGTTACATTAATTTAACGTGGCTACGTGGCGTCAGGCCGCCAGGGCGGCCTGAAGGATCACTTACTGGCGACGAAGATGGTACTCATGCTGCGCAAACGCAGTTTTTTCATCGCACTGTATTTTTGCGAGAAAATGGTTTTGGGATGAGTGCCGCGCTTTTGGGCAATGTGCAGCAGGCTGTCTCCACGCAGCAGGTTGAAAATAACGTCACTTTCCGCTGGGCTGAGCTCCCGGGTTTTCTGCATTTTTATCCCGCCGGGTTCTTTGCTTTCCAACAGGGTTTGTATTTTTTCCTGCAGTGAATAAAGTGGGATACGGGTAGAGACCAGCTCAACGGAAATGCCCAGAATCGACAACAGTTTCACTACGCGCTCATCGTCATAAAACACCAGCAGGCGTGTTTTTGAGTTGTATTGCTGATGCGAAGACACCAGGCTTTCAATGACATTGACGCTTTGTTCCAGATTCTGGGAGGTGAAAATCAGCGCGATATCGTGCTTGATTATTTTCTCCGCCTTGGCGCCACCGTGCATAAAGTCCGAAAACAGTCTGATATCGTACTTGCCGTAATGTTTTTTCAGTAATACCGAAAGGCCGACATAGCTGTACTTACACTCACTAATAACAAGGACATTGTTTTTAGACATAATGGCAAACACCCATAATGAGTTAAAAGTATTCAGCTGTAAGAAGCGAATTCAAATCCTTGATGTCGGATTCCTTCCACAGCTTTCCCTGCAGTGCGTAATATGGCATTTCGTCCAGCCATTTTTTATGTTCGGGAGTTTCTACTCCTTCGATAATCACCTTGTAATGATTAAGGTGAAAAAAGCGCAATAAAGCGCGCATTAAACCTTCACCGCCGGACTTTTTCATAAAGTCCCATAGTAAAAAACGGTCCAATTTAACGAAGCGAAATTGGCTGTTATACAACGCGGAAAAACCCGCATAGCCAGAACCAAAATCATCGAGCCAAAATGAATAACTCTTTAGAGAGGGATCGCCGTGGACGCGATCCTTTACCAATCGGGTTGAGTTCTCGCTGATTTCAAAATGAATACAGCGAGTGGCACTAATTCTTTCTGCAAAATGACTATTAGCCAGGGACCTCAGAGAATGGTCGTCCACATTTAATGTGGCTATAACCTGATTATCACGAAACCAGTGGTTATATTTTTCTATCAGACTGACCTGCTCTAACAGAATCGCAATCCGGGTGGCGCTATCGGCGGAACGAAAGAACTGCTCAGGAGAGAAATGTGCATATCCACTATTAAAAGTGAATCGCGACAGGCACTCAACGGCCAGCAATTGTCCGGATTTTGCGAACATTGGCTGGAAAACATAATTAATTCCGTTATTTTGCTCTCTAAAAGAACTGTGCATTCCTCAATCCCTTGATTGATATATAACTATCTGTTTTATAACGATAATAAAATAAAATGTGTATATTTATGGGTAATAATCTTATTTGATACCGTCAGGATGAGTGATGCCGCTTACAGACCGTTAAACGTGCAATTTGTCTCGAATTCCAAATCGCTCAAAAGGTAACAAAATGTAAATATACGGAATAATGTGCTGTTAATCAGGCCTTAAGGCAAAATGTCCAACTGCATGACTTTCCCAAACACAGATTATTCCTATTCGATTGAATCGTCAACATCGATCGATAGGTATTTGTTGATAGTTTATTCCTATCAAGAGGGGGCTTATGAATGTTTTAAACGATTTAACAATAAGAATACGCTTAGTCTATATTTCGTCCGGCAATGGGTTCATCGAGGCAACATTCCTTTTAAGCAAGGAGTGCTATCGCTGAGTGTATGCTCAGTGCCGGGTCGGTATATATTCATCTGTCACTGAATCGATTATTTTATTGTTTTTCTATGGAGCTGGAAATGAAAAAAGTATTATTGCCTTTGGCCGCGCTGGTATTGTCTGCTACTGCTTATAACGCTACTGCTGCAAGCGGTAACGTGAAATTTACCGGTGAAATCGTACAGTCTACTTGTCAAGTAGTTGATAAAGACCAGAATAAAGAAGTTTACCTGGGTAAATATCCTACCAGCGCATTCCCAACTTCTGGTTCTACCAGCGGTGCTAAAGCTTTCGATATTAGCCTGGAGAAATGTGAACCAGGTAATTACACCCTGCGCTTTGACGGCAACACCCCTGCCGGTCACCCAGAGCTGTTGGCTGTAACTGGCGGCGCTAATGGCGTTGGCGTTGAAATTCTGGATAACAACGGTTCAACTCTGCCAATCTCTCAGGAAGTTGCTACTCCAGCTACCGTTGCTGTAGCTTCTGATGGCGATAACCCAGGTTCTGCAACTTTCAACCTGCGTGCACGTTATAAATCTTACCAGAATGCAGTAACTGCGGGTCAGGCAAACTCTAACGCTACCTTTACCATCGAATACAAATAATTTAATTCGCTGGCAGGATAGATAGAGCTATTGGCCACGGACGGCTAAATTTTGAGAGTTGAGATATTCCGATGAAAAAAGTGCTTTCTTGTATTTTATTCGCATTCTCTGTTAATGCTTTTGCCGGCATTCAAGTTGATTCAACGCGCGTAATTTATAATAGCGGAAGTAAATCCGCATCGCTCTCAATCAGCAATGACAGCGATGACACCTATATGGTGCAAACCTGGCTGGATACTGGTGACGCAAGCCAGATGCCAAAGAATTTACCGATCGTGGTCACACCACCTATTTTAAAATTGGCTGCCAAAAAAGACGCGATTTTGCGTTTTATCTATTCCGGCAGCGGTTTACCGCAGGACAGAGAAAGTCTGCTCTGGGTTAACGTACAGGAAATTCCGCCAACACCTAAGCAGGACAACGTGCTGCAGGTGGCGATCCGTACCCGCATCAAACTGTTTTACCGTCCTGAAGCTCTGAAGACCAATTTGCAGCAGCAAGCTGAGGCTCTTAAATGGCAGCGTCAGGGGAGCAATCTGGTGGTCAGCAACAACGGCCCACTGCATGTGACGTTGGGCATACTGACGCTGAAAAGCGGTGGCAAGAGCTGGAAAGTGAATGCCGACATGGTGAAACCGCAAGATAGCCTGAAGATTGCTCTGCCACAGGGCGCGCAGTCGGCTAACAATATGTCGTTCACTTATATCAACGATTACGGCGGCCACACCGAGATTAAGAACGTTGCATTAAATTGATTTAAGCCCTTCAAGGAATGAACAAAAATGGCACATACAAGAATAACAACCCCCACGCCAAAACGTTTGGTCAGGCTGATTAATGGTGTAATTTATTTTTCTGCGGTGCCATTTTCATTCTCTCACATGGCCATGGCGGAGGAGCAGTTCAACACCTCTTTCATTCATGGCGATGACAACATTGCCCAGGTGGCTGCGTTATCCAGTGGTGACGATATTTTGCCAGGTAAATATCCGTTTGATATTTACCTCAACGGTCAACGTGTCGATCACCGCGATATCGAATTTAAAAAAGACAGCAAAGATGCACCGGTATCGCCGTGCCTGAGCGCACAAGATTACCAGGACTACGGCGTTAAACTGCCGGGTGATATGAAAACAGAAGGTGCTGCGCAGTGTTATGCACTGTCACAGCAGATCTCCGGTGCAAAACTGAGCTATGACGCGGCTATCCAGCGCATGGACCTGGAAGTACCGCAGGTTTTCCTGGTGCCGCGCCCACAGGGCTCCATCTCGCCTAAGGTTTACGATCGCGGTATTAACGCCGGCTTCGTCAACTATAACTTCAGCGGCAATCATAATAACTACAGCAACAACGCCAACGATAAAACCTCAGACTATTACTTCCTGAGTCTGAATAACGGTATCAACGTCGGTAACTGGCGTTTGCGTAATAACTCGACGCTTAACCAGCAGTCAGGAGCGGGCACTCACTGGAATGCGATCTCCAGCTGGGCGGAAACCGATATTGTTTCCCTGCGCAGCCGTATGGTGATTGGCCAGACCAATACCAATAACAATGTGTTCGACAGCATCCAGTTCCGCGGCGTGCAGATTTCCAGTGCCAACGATATGTTGCCGGAAAGCCAGCGCGGCTATGCTCCTGTGGTACGCGGCGTAGCTTCGACCAATGCTCGCGTAGAGATCCGCCAGAACGGTTACACCATTTATAGCACCAACGTGCCACCGGGTCCGTTTGCGCTGACGGATATTTTCCCGAGTACCTTGAGTGGTAACCTGAACGTCTCGGTGATCGAGGCCAACGGTTCGAGAACCACTTTCGTGGTGCCGTTCTCCTCAGTGCCAAATATGCTGCGTGAAGGGATCTGGGACTACCAGATGACCGCCGGTAAATATCACGACGGTACCACCCGTTATCAGCCGAAATTCATGCAAGGTACTTTGTCCCACGGGATGGCGTATGACATTACGCCATACGGCGGTTTGCTGGTTGCAGAGAACTACCGCTCGGCGGTGTTGGGATTGGGGAAAAACCTGGGTTCCTGGGGCGCGGTTTCTTTTGATATGTCCTATTCCGATACCAACCTGGTCAACGGTGATGACAAGCAGGGTGAGAGCTTCCGCTTCCTGTACTCCAAGTCGCTCAGCGACTGGGGCACCGAATTCCAGATCGCCGGTTACCGTTATTCAACCTCTGGCTATTACGATTTCTCGGATGCGGTTGCGGAACGCGATCGCTATGAAGACGGTTACTACCGCAACGATTACTACGATGAAAACGATCGTAACCTCGGTGTTCCCGATTGGGCGGAATCGCGTCGTCGGACTTATTACACCAGCAAGTTCAACAATAAACGCCAACGCGTAGAGCTGTCGATCAACCAACGTATCGCCGGTAACTCAACGCTGTACACCAATATCAGCAACCAGTCGTATTGGGGCGGATCCGGTCAGGATCGTACCGTACAGAGCGGTTTCAACAGCAGTTACAAGAATATCAGCTACGGCGTGTTCTATCAGGACAGCCGCAGTAACTACGGTTACAAGGATCGCAGCGTTAACTTGAGCGTGTCGATTCCGTTCAGCTTCTTCAGCCGGGATTCGTCTGATATGACGGCCAGCTTCAATGCCGGCCATAGCAAGCAGAGCGGCAACACTTACAGCGCTGGTCTGAGCGGCACGGCACTGGATGATAACCGCCTCAATTACGCGGTGCAAAGTGGGCACGATCGTTACTCCGGTCAAACCAGCTCGGCTAACGTGGGTTATCAGGGCAGTATGGGGACGGTCAATGCCGGTTACAGCTACAGCAATGATTACCAACAGTCTTCATTGGGTGTATCAGGCGGTATCGTGGCGCATTCCGGTGGTGTGACTCTGACGCAACCGCTGCAAAATACCTTTGTGCTGGTCGAGGCCAAAGATGCCAAGGGTGTCCGCCTGGAAAACCAGCCGGGTGTGGCTATCGACCGCTTTGGTTACGCCGTGATGACTTCCGCATCGCCATACCGTCACAACCGCGTGGCGTTACGCACTGAAGATATCGGTAATGGCCTGGATATCCCAATGGCAGCCCGTGATGTGGTACCAACTTACGGTGCCATCACCCGCGTGAAATTTGAAACACACACCGGTCAAAGTCTGTTGGTACACAGCAAAATGTTGGACGGCGGTGTGCCACCGATCGGCGCTAACGTATTCAGCGCTGATGGCAAGAACAACGGTACCGTGGGTACCAACGGGGATATTTATATCTCCGGTGCATCCGCAGGGGATCGCCTGCTGGTCAAATGGGGCAGCGATGCCGGCGAAAGTTGTTCGCTGGTAGTGCCGGAACTGAAATCAGCGACCGAACAGTTGATGGGTTATCAGGAACTTTCGCTGACCTGCGGAAAACCGTAAAAGGAATGAATATGTCTTCTTTGTTAAAACATAAAAACCTCGGGCTGGCAGCAGGACTGTTGGTCACATTGGGGGCGTTCTCGCAGAGCAGCTATGCGCTGTCATGTAAGCAAAATGGCAGTATCCGCCAGGACATCGTGTTGGATAAGGTGATCAAAGTATCAACGGCCAATACTGCTGCGGGGGCGTTGCTGTGGCGCTCAAAACCCTTTACTTCCGTCTTCCAGTGCGTGGATGACTGGAATAACCCTAGAGGGGAGCATGCTTTCCTGTACTGGGACCCGCAATCGCGTATGAGTCAGATCCATAACTCGATTGAAGTGGGCGTGACCTACAACAGTGTGGATATCAAACCCACTAAAGGTGCCAAACAAGATGTTGGCCCGGGTACAGAATGTCGTCCTTCCGGTAATAGCTGCCGTCCCCCGGCCAAATCTTTGACCGTAACGGTTTCCTATGCCATTTATATCAAGGCTACCGGAAAAGCACCGCCACCAGGTGGTAAAATAAACGATAGCAACGCCTATTCGGTATTCCAGGTGGATGGTGTGGGTGGCTTGAACGGTACGCCTAACAGCAACTTTAACGCCTATATTTCCGGGCTGGGCAATATTCAGTTTATTTCCTGCAACCCGAAAATCAACGTGGTGGCCAACAACGGTTCAACCGTGAACTTTGGTACTATTCCACGTCAGAATGCCGTGGCCGGCAAGATCGAAAAGCAGGTGCCATTCTCCGTTTCGGCCAACATGTCTGATCCTACTACCGGTCAGGATTGCAAGGGCGAAACCTTGCAGGCCAGCTTCAGCTCTACTTATCCGGTGCAGGACAACAGTGTAATTCTGCCGACCAGCGACAGCGGTTTTGGTATCGTGTTGTCTCAGGCGACAACGCCCAATACACCGATCATGATGAACAGCCCGGTGGACTTGGGTCTGGTCAACGGCACCGTCGTTGAAAAGAACTTTTTGGCCAGCCTGAAGTGGCTGAACACCAACCCGAGAGTGGGGCCGTTCAACGCTTCGGCGAATATAGACGTCACTTTTAAGTAAATGTCTTTAAGTAAAAAAGGGGGTTCAGCCATCCAGGCTGAACCCCCTTTTTTATGCTCAGTGCTGACCAACCCAGTTGGTGCAGACCCCGTCCAGACACTTACCTGCATACCATAGATTCATCCCCGGCGACTCGTGACGATGTCCGTTCAGCGGCTCGATAGCCTGTGGGCGCATTTCTGCGACATCCCAGCGCGTAGTACGGCGATATACCGCCGGCGTTTTGCCGAACTGTTTTTTAAACGCGCGCGAAAATGACGGTTGGGAATCAAAATGGAACTGCAGGGCGATATCGAGAATAGGGCGAGGGCTTGAACGCAGCGCCTGTGCCGCCTGCGACAGACGACGCTCGCGGATATAGCTGCCCAGCGCGTGGCCGGTGGTGCTGCGGAACATCCTTTGCAAGTGCCATTTGGAGTAGCCTGACTTGGCGGCCACGTTGTCTAACAGCAAGGGTTGATCCAGATGATTTTCAATCCAGTCCAGCAAATCGTGAATGATATTGACGCGATCCATGTTTGAGTTCTCCCGCAGTACGACATTCAGGTCAGTGTAGGTAAGAGTAATTATCCAAGCTTGTTCTTTGATAATAGGCTGCGGCACTGGGTTACGCAAGTGTTAACTATGGTGCTAAAGGTGGCTAAAAGTGCTCTTACCGTCGCGGAGAAATGAAAAAGGCCGCACGAGGCGGCCTTCAGACTGATGACAAACCCGCACAAGGGCTGAACCGGTAGGGGTCGAACATGTTCGACCCGATTTAACCCATTGCTTATGCTATAGGGCGCAGCATGCAGCGCCCCTACCACTAAACAACAAAGCTCTTTGTCATCGGCCTTAAAGCGAGGAGGGAAACGGCTATCAGTTGGTTTCCGGCTTCACTTCGATATAGTCCAACTGCAACACGCTGCTGGTGTAGCCACGGATCTTGTTGGTCATTTCAATATCGCCGTTCAGCTTGTGGCCGTAGGACGGAATGATCTCTTTCAGCTTGCTCTGCCATTCCGGCGTCGCCACTTTATCTTTGAACACGGTTTCCATCAGGTGCAGCATGATCGGTGCGGCAGTAGAGGCGCCCGGTGATGCACCCAGCAGGGCGGCAATGCTGCCGTCTTTAGCGCTGACCACTTCAGTACCGAACTGCAGCAGGCCACCTTTGTCATCGTCTTTCTTGATGATTTGCACGCGTTGACCGGCAGTCCACAGCTTCCAGTCAGCTTGTTTGGCTTCAGGGAAATACTCTTTCAGCGCGGCGAAACGGTCGTCGTCGTTCATCATCAACTGACCCACCAGGTATTTCACCAGGTCGAAGTTATCCAGACCGACGTGAGTCATTGGCATCAGGTTAGAGGTGCTCAGGGAATGCAGCAGATCGAACAGTGAACCGTTTTTCAGGAACTTGCCGGAGAAGGTAGCGAACGGCCCGAACAGCAGGACGCGTTTGCCATCCAGCATGCGGGTATCCAGGTGCGGAACCGACATCGGTGGCGAGCCTACGCTGGCCAGACCATAAACCTTGGCCAGATGCTGGTTGGCAATTTCCGGGTTGGTGGTCACCAGGAACTGACCGCCGACCGGGAAGGCACCGTAGCCTTCGGCTTCAGGAATACCGGTTTTTTGCAGCAGCGTCAGAGAAGCACCGCCCGCGCCGATAAACACGAACTTGGCGTTAACGGTGGTTTCTTTGCCGTCACGGTTCAGATCGGCCACGGTTACACGCCAGGTATTGTCGTCGTTGCGTTTGATATCGCGTACTTCATGGCTCAGGTTCAGCTTGAAGTTTGGATTTTTGGTCAGCGTATCCACCAGTTGGTGGGTGATCACGCCAAAGTTGACGTCGGTGCCCAGCGGCATGCGGGTGGCGGCAATTTTTTGCTTAGGATCGCGACCGTCCATGACCAGCGGTGCCCACTGTTTAATCTGGTTGGCGTCCTCTGAGTACTCCATACCACGGAACAGGGTGCTGTGCTGCAGCGCTGCATAGCGTTTGCGCAGGAAGTTGACGTTATCGTCACCCCAGACAAAGCTCATGTGCGGCACGCTGTTGATAAAGGATTTTGGATCTTTCAGGACGTTATTTTTAACCTGATAAGACCAGAATTGACGAGAGATTTCAAAAGACTCGTTCACCACCACGGCTTTGCTGATATCAATGCTGCCGTCTTTTTTTTCTGGGGTGTAGTTCATTTCGGCGAAGGCGGAGTGGCCGGTACCGGCGTTATTCCAGCCGTTGGAGCTTTCTTCCGCAACGCCATTCATGCGCTCATACATGTCGATGGACCAGTTTGGCTCCAGCTCATGCAGGTAAGTCCCCAAAGTGGCGCTCATGATGCCGCCGCCGATCAGAACCACATCAACGGTCTTATTCTCTTCTGCTGCGGCCTGTTGCGTGACGCCAAACAGGTTCAGACAGAAAATCAGGACGAGTAATTTTCTCATTAATTCAAATCTCTTGTGTGTAAATTCTACTCATTGCAGGTGAAAGAATTTATCGGGAGCTACCCTGGAAATAAGTGAAATCAACCCGCCCGGCAAAACCGGATTGCAGTGATAATGTCTTTTTGTTAATCATTTTTTTAACGAAAAGTGGATTATTACAGGCTGCCTGGGGACAGATTGTTCAACTCTGGTTACTGAGGGGATATTATTGTTTGCAATATTGTTAAAAACTACTTTTGTAATTAAAAAAAGCGGATTAAAGGCAGGAATAATTCATTTGTTATTTCTATTTAAATATAACCGCTATATTTACAGGGTTTAATTGCCGCGGATTTAAACGATATTCAGCTATCACACAATATTTATAGAACAATTGCAAATGCCCTCGGTAACAAAAAGAAAATGGCCGCCGTGCAGGGCGACCATTAACCGGTTAACGCGCTTGCCAAACTCCGCTGGGAAGGGTGTCGGCGATGTAAGTGCTGAAATCGCGCGGTGCACGCCCAAGGCTACGCTGGACATCATCGGTCAATGACGCGTTGCGTCCGTCCAGCACCGTGCTGAACAGATACTCAAGCAGCGTGACCATTTCTGCCGGCAGTTGCGCTTCGCGCAGGTATCCAACGTAATCTGCCACCGGCACCTGCTGATAGTGGATCTCACGCCCAGCGGCGGCGGCAATCTCGCCAATCGCCTGTTCAAAGGTCATCAGACGCGGGCCGGTCAATTCATAATGCGTATTGCTGTGGCCGGGTTGGGTGAGGGCGGCAACCGCAACATCGGCAATATCTTCCGCATCAATAAAAGGTTCGGGGATCTCGCCCGGTGGTAAATAGACTGCGCCGTTTAGTAATTCATCAAGAATAAAACTCTCGCTGAAGTTTTGCATAAACCAACTGGCTCGCAATATCGTCCAGTCCGCCCCACTGCGTTCAACCACTTCTTCCGCCTGACGGGCCTCGTCTTCGCCGCGCCCACTGAGCAACACTATTTTTTGCACGCCGCCAGTTACCGCCTGCCGGCAAAAGCGTTCAACGATTTCGGTTGCGCCCGGAACTGCCAGGTCGGGTTGAAAGCTGAGATAAAGTTTTTCCACATCCTGCAAGGCGGATTGCCAGGTGGTGCTGTCCTGCCAGTCGAAAGGGATGGCGGCACTACGATGCCCGGCACGCACCGGTATGCCCCGCTGTTGCAAACGTGCTGCCACACGGCTACCGGTTTTTCCCGTAGCGCCTAAAACCAGAATGGGTGAATCCTTTTCGTTGCTGTTCATAGTGTCGCTCAAAATGTGAGTGTTACTCATGTTTTGTAAATATGATAAACCCTCGTATTATTGTCAAGGCGGTTTTTGTTCAAAGGACGATGCATGATGAATGATAAGCAAAAAAATATTGCCGCCCTGCGGCGTAAACCCAGCCAGACGCGTAGCCGTGAGAAGGTGGAGCTGATCCTGGACTGCGCAACTGCGCTGATAGCCCAACAGGGCAGTGACGTGATGCGGATGAGCGAAGTGGCGCAAAATGCCGGCATTTCGATTGGCGCGCTGTACCAGTACTTCCCGGATAAAAGCGCTATCGTGCGTGTGCTGGCGCAACGTTATAACCAGGAGGCGCGTGAATGCATCGAGCAAGGCTTGATTCAGGTCCAGACGTTACCGCAGTTGATCGAGGCTTTTAACTGCCTGATTGACGAATATTACGCCTTGTTTATGGCTGAGCCGGTGATGCGGGATATCTGGGCGGCGACTCAGGCCAACAAAACGCTGCGTGAAGAAGAAGTGGCGGAAAGCCGGTTGAACGGTGCATTGCTGGCAGCGACAATACGCCGGTTACGACCGCAGTCAGACCCGGCGGCGGTGGAAAATGCCGCTTTCCTGTTGATGCATTTGGGGGAGGCGACGATGCGACTGGCGGTGAGTACCGATCCTGATGAGGGCCGCGATTTGGTAGCGAGTTATAAGCAAATGGCGGCCAAGATGCTGGCGGATAGTTAAAAGGTCTCTGGTTAGCGTGCCTGACGCCACTCTTCATTCAGCAGGGCATAAATCAATTCGTCGCCCCATTCGCCGTTGAAACGATCGTTTTGCCGCAGGTGCGCCTCTTTACGCATACCCAGACGTTCGACCACGCCAATCGAACCCTGATTGGCGGCATCAAGGCGGGCAAATATGCGATGAAAACCCGATTCGGCAAACCCGCGATCCAGTACCGATTTTACGGCTTCCGCGGCATAGCCTTTTCCTGAATAAGCCGGGTTGAAAATGTAGCCAATCTCCCCTTGCAATGCTGCGCCGTTGGCCAGTTTCAGCAACACTTCACCGATCAGTTTCCCGCTATCTTTCAAGGTAACGGCACAATAAAGAATGTCGCCGTCCTCACTGAAGCGCGAAGCCATCGCCTGGGTAAACAGGGAGGCCAACTGCGCATCGTCCGGTGTGGGGGCGTACAGATAACGATAGACCTCCGGCAAGCGATGATAATCCGCATAAGCTTCGAGATCGGCAGGCGTAAACTGGCGCAGTTGCAGACGTTCGGTGGTCAAGGGCAGGGTTATCAAATTCAAAAGCAGATCCTTATTTTTTGGTCGGCTCACACTGGTTTTTCAACAGGCTGGGAAACAGCTTTTGTGCGGTTGGGCCATCGGTCGAAATGCTAAGCGCAGTAACCTTTAACTCACTGCGTAGCGTGGCGCTATTTACCTGAATACCGTTGATCACTGTGATGAATGTTTTGCCGAAGTTGTCGCTGGTAGTGATTGCCGCCAGCCGTTGTGCTGCCTGCGGTTGCAGTTCGACGTTTAGCTGCACGAAGCCGGGATTAAGCGAGTCTTTAAGCTTGATACTTAACTGACTGAAATCACAGGCAGAATCAAGACGGAATTGTATCGGCGAAGCGGCCAGGGGGGAAGCTGCAACAAACAGCGAACTGATGAGTATAACCAAGCGGAATAACGCCATGAAGAGTCCTTCTCGAAAGCGAAAGTGTTCTTCAATATAACAGTTGCCTGTTGTTTATAAAGGGTAAAAACGCTATTCATCCCTGCACTCCAGGCGATGAACAGCGTTTGGGTCTCCGATTATTAGCTTACTTAATCGCCATGGCGTCGCGCAGGGTATAGAACAGATCCGTTTGATCGGTCAGGCCAACCACGTTGGCAGCATGGGGGCCGTAAGCCGCGACCCGCAATTGAGTACCCGTGTGCCCTTGCGAATCTTCTTCTGAATTGCCGTAGCTGATGGTCATCGGCGCGCCATCTTTGGTGGTCAGCGTTTGCGTCAGGCCTGGGGCCTTGGCGTCGGTGGCGATAATCTGGCTGGAGTGGGCGTGGTCTGCGGTGACGATCACCAGGGTGTTGCCATCCGCGCGGGCGAATGCCAAGGCTTTCTGTACCGCTTCATCCAAATCCACGGTCTCGCCAAACTGGCCGCACGGGTTGGCAGCATGATCCTGTTTGTCGATCGACGCGCCTTCAATCTGCAGGAAGAAACCGTTTTGATTGGTTTTCAGCAGGTCGATGGCTTTTTCAGTCATGGCTGCCAGCGTCGGGATATCCGCAGTGCGTGCCGGATTATTCTCGCAGGTCACCGCCGGCTGGTCGATATTGCCGTGATAAGTGGCTTTCGGCCCCAGCCAGCGAACCGGCATATTGCCGGCAGCAAACAGCCCGAGCAGCGGTTTCTGCTGGTTGGCTACGCTGACGGCGTTCAGGGCATCAAGGTTTTCAACCCACTGATAGCCCAGAGCGGCCGCCTGTTCTTTTAGTGATTTTCCCTGCCATTCGCCGCTTTTTGCCAGCTGATTAAAGGATTTTGCCCCACCGCCGAGCGTGACGTCGGCGCGAGCCTTCAGCAACTGCTCGCTGATGGATCCATGGCCGCCATTTTCCAGCGCGTGGGTGGCGCATTTTTCGCTGGTTTCTTCCGGGCCGTAACATTTACGTGAGGTGACATGGGAAATTTGTGCCGCCGGTGTGGCGTCCTGCAGCTCGGCAGTGGACACATTGCCGGTGGCTTTACCCGCGGTCTTGGCGATTTCCAGCAGCGTCGGCTGGTCTTTGCCGTTGACGTCCACACCCAGTGCGCCGTTATAGGTTTTTACACCGCTTGACCAGGCGGTCGCCGAAGCGGCGGAGTCGGTGACGTAATTCGGTTTGTGGGTTTTCTTGTCCAGCGAGTAATGGGTGTATTGACCGGTCAGCGGCAGGGCATCGATACCTTTAAAATAGCCGCCCGCACCTTCGGCGTAGTTGCGTGCCGAGGTGATTTCCGAATCGCCCATGCCATCACCGATCAGCAAAATCACGTTTTTGACCGTTTTGTCAGACAGCGAAGCCTTCAACGCGGCAGTTTGATCGCCACTCAGACGGCGGGCGCCACCGGGTTCCACGATGTTGCCGCGTGCCGCACGTTCGTAAAGGCTGGCGGTATTGACCGGGGTTTCATCGGCGAAGGCGGCGGAACAGAGCAAGGCGGATAACACGGCACCGGCGATCAGGGAAAGGGACTGCTGCATAGGGGGAAAGCTCCTTGTCGAAATACAAAATTATAATTGGCATCAATTTGTTACGAAGGAGGGTAGTGCAGAGGTATGACAGTTTTATGACGGTAAATGGGGGAAAGAAAAAGGATAGCCGAGTGGCTATCCCAGGCGATCCATTATTCGCTGCGGGCGGGAATATTCAGGCCGCGTTGTACTGCCGGACGGGCCAGACCGCGCTCCAGCCATTGTCCTACCAGCGGGAAGCTATCGAACTCGACCAACTCACGGGCTTCGTAAAAGCCAATCAGGTTACGGACCCAGCCCAGCAATGAAATGTCGGCGATGCTGTAATCCTGGCCCATGATCCAGTCACGGCCTTCAAGCCGGGTTTCCAGCACGCCGAGCAGGCGCTTGGATTCATTTTTATAGCGTTCCAGCGGGCGTTTATCCTCATATTCGCGACCGGCGAATTTATGGAAGAAGCCGAGCTGACCGAACATCGGGCCTACCGCCGCCATCTGGAAAAACACCCACTGGATGGTTTCGTAGCGCAGAGCGGGATCCTGCGGCAGGAACTTGCCGCTTTTTTCCGCCAGGTACAGCAGGATAGCGCCGGATTCAAACAGCGCCAGCGGCTTACCATCCGGGCCGTTAGGATCGATGATCGAGGGGATCTTGCCGTTTGGGTTTAGCGACAGAAACTCGGGCGTCCAGGTTTCGTTGTTGCCGATATCGATCAGGTGCGGCTCATAAGCCAGACCGATTTCTTCCAGCATGATGGAGACCTTGACCCCGTTGGGCGTAGGCAATGAGTAAAGTTGCAGTCTTTCCGGGTGCTGCGCGGGCCAGCGTTTGACGATCGGGAATTGGGTTTGGTCGAGCATGACGAGTCCTCGGGTTGACGGTTTGCCTATTGAGTATTGCAGCAAAGCTAACGCGGCGCAGGGTTAAAGCGTGAGACCAAAATGTGCTGTCAGCGCTTTTTTACCGGCGGCGGTGAGTTGTAGCTCACGGCTTTCAAGCTGGCGCCTGAGCCAACCGCGATCGATAAAAGTATTGAGCACAGCCGCACCCAGTGCGCCGCCAAGGTGGGCCTTGCGTTCGCTCCAGTCCAGACAGCCGCAGGCGAAACGCCGCCGTGAACGTGCCGCAGAGCAGTCGATGCCTAACCGGGTTAACGCGGTGTGGCCCGCTTGAGTCAACAGGTAGTCTTCTTCGCCTTCCAGCCAGGCAAGCTGGTGCAGGCGGTCATGCAGTTTTACCGCGATTTCTCCGGCCATATGGTCGTAACAGGTGCGGGCGAATTGCAGGGAAGTCGGAGTAGTGCTTTTCACCACCGGCGTTTCGACACCGGCCAGCGCCATCAGCGTTTCCAGCGCGGTAGCCACCGCCGGGCCGGTCAGGCGGAAATAGCGATAGCGCCCTTGTTTGACGCAGACGATCAACCGCTGTTCTTGCAGGCGCGCCAGATGCCCGCTGGCGGTCGAGGCGGCGACGTCCACCGCCGCGCTCAATTCGGTGGCGGTATAGGCGCGGCCATCCATCAGCAGGCACAGCATGCGTGCCCGCGTACGGTCGGCAATGGCGGCGGTCAGCGCGGTAAGGAGATCTTCAATATCGATGTTATCCATACTTCGAGATTAGACGAAGTATGACTGCAGGGCCAGCGTTAGGATGGATTTTCACACTGGTCCAGTTCAACGGAGAACATCATGACGGTTTGTCCCTATTCCCGTGCTCTTGCTGCCGTTACTTCTGAAGATCCACTCGCTGACTATATGCAGATGATGCCGATGGCATTTCAGCCGAGTTTGCAGAGTTGGGTCGCGGCCTCCCCGGCGGCAGTCCGTGAGATTTTGCACAGTAGCGATTTTGAGGTGCGCCCAGCACATGAACCTATTCCTGCTGCGTTGTTGAATACGCCTGCACAGCCTATTTTCGGTGCTCTGGTACGTATGCAGGATGGTGAACAACATCTCAAACTCAAAGCGGCTGTCCTGCAGACGTTAGCTGCTTTTGATGCGGCGCGGATCGAGAACACCGCATTGACTGTAGCGCAAGAATTGATGCCTTTGGTACCGCCTGACGCAAATCAGATCACCCGTTTTAACTATGCTCTGCCGGTGTGCGTTATCGCTTCACTGCTGGGTGTTCCTGCGGATGAGTGGTCAGAATTAATCGATGATATTCTGGATTTTTCCCGTTGCATTGCGCCAGGTGGTAGTGAGCAGCAGGTGGAAAAAGGGATCCTGGCCGTGGGGCGTTTAACGGCACGTATTGAGGGTTGTAGTGGCCCGTTATGGCTGAGTTTGCAGCATTTATGCGCGATGCAAGGTCTTGATCGTCAGGTAGCAATGGCCAATGCCATTGGCTTGATGTTTCAGGCGTGTGAGGGCACTGCCGGCTTAATCGGCCAGGCTTTGCTGCTGATGCGCAACCATGCGGGAAATGCGCCGCAACTGATTGATAAAGTCTTGTCTGAGACGCCCTCGATTCAGAATACCCGCCGTTTTGCGCTACGAGATACGCAGGTGGCGGGATACCCGATATTGGCTGGGCAGAGCGTTTTGGTGTTGTTGTGTACGGGGGCCGAAAGTTTTGCTTTTGGTGAGGGTGTACATCGCTGCCCGGGGGCGGATTGGGCGAGAATTATTGCGCGGTGCGGCATTCAGCATTTATCGGCATTGGGTATTGATCTGCAACTGCTGCACAACGCCCGTTGGCGGGTTTCGCAAAATGCACGGGTGCCCGAATTTATCTCTGACAGGAGCTCACTATGATTGCGGTAATTTTTGAATTGCAGGCCGCCGACGGCCAGCGCGAAACCTATCTTGAGTTGGCGGCCGAATTGAAACCCCTGTTGGCAGAGATTGACGGGTTTATTTCGATTGAACGCTTCCAAAGCCTGGCCGATCCGCAGCGGCTGCTGTCACTGTCTTTTTGGCGTGATGAAGCGGCAGTACAGCAGTGGCGCAATATCGAGCAGCACCGCGCCGCCCAGAAGCGTGGCCGCCATGGCGTGTTGGCGCAGTACCGCCTGCGGGTGGCGGAGGTGGTGCGCGACTATGGGCTGGATCAGCGGGAGCAGGTGCCGCAGGACAGCCGCGGCTATCACGCGGGTTAAGCCCGCTTTTACACGGGCTATCAGAGCTTGGTACTGAGGCTCAAACTGCGGGGAGACTAGAAAGGCTTGGTCGGCAGATATTTACCGTCGAGGGTGATGACCGCGCGCTCGCCACCGTCTGGATCCGGCACTTTTTTGATATCCAGTTTGAAGTTAATCGCGCTGATAATGCCGTCGCCAAACTGCTCATGCACCAGGGCTTTCAGCGTGGAGCCGTAGATCTGTACCATTTCGTAGAAGCGATAAATGGTCGGGTCGGTCGGTACGCCGCCGGGGATGCTGCCGCGCAGCGGAATGGTTTGCAGCAGGCGAATGGCGTCTTCATCCAGATCCAACTTCTCAGCTACCACGCGGGCGGCCTGTTCCGGCAGCGGATGCTGGCCCAGCAGGGCGGCGGTGACGAACGCCAGGCTCAGGCCGGTGCCCTGGTTAATCGCTTCGAAGGTCAGGTTTTTGCGGATCTTGGCCATCATAATGGTGTCGGTCAGGGTTTCGCGCGGGGATGAGTAGTGCAGTGACTGAGTCATATTGTTTCCTTAATAATGAAATTAAAAGCGTGCTACGGCAGGAGTTGCCGTGACTTCAGGATTCGTGGCCAGCGGAATAAAACGGCGGGTTTCGCCATCCAGCGCTTCAATGCCGCCGCTGGCGATGTCATATACCCAACCGTGCAGCTTCAACCGCCCTTGTTCAAGCGCCAAAGCCACCGACGGGTGGGTTTTGATATTGTTCAACTGGGCGATGACGTTCTCACGCACCATCGAACTGACTTTCTCGTTTTCGGAGGCATGCTGATAAGCCTGATTGACTGCCTTGGCGGAGTCGGCATAACGCAGCCAGTTAGCCACGGTCGGCATATGTTCCAGACACTGGCAGGTGGCGATGGCGGTCATTGCGCCACAGTCGGAATGCCCGCAGATCACGATATCTTCCACCCCGAGCGCGGCGACGGCATATTCCACCGAGGCGGAGACCCCACCGGGTTCCGGGCCGAACGAAGGCACGATATTGCCGGCATTACGGATCACGAACAGGTCGCCCGGTTCGCGCTGGGTAATCAGTTCCGGCACCAGGCGGCTGTCGGAACAGGAGATAAACAGGGTGCGCGGGCTCTGCTGGGTCGCCAGCCGCTGGAACAGTGCCGTGCGTTCGACAAACGCCTCGCGCTGGAACTTCAAGAAACCTTCAATAACCTCTTTCATACTGTCTCCATCTGGGTGCTGTTAAGCGATGGAAGTATCTTGCGCCGCTCTGGCTATAGGGTCTAAGACCCATTTATAATGATTACCATAGGAATTACTAATAGTAGGGGCACTATGCTGTTGCGACATATTCGTTATTTTCTGGCCGTTGCCGAGCAGGGCAATTTCACCCGCGCTGCCGAAGTGCTGCACGTCTCGCAGCCCACGCTGTCACAGCAAATCAAACAGCTGGAGGAAACGCTGGGTACGCCGTTGTTGGATCGCAGTGGCCGTACCGTGCGTCTGACCGATGCCGGTGCGGCCTGGATGCGCTATGCCCGCCTGGCGTTGCAGGATCTGGATGAAGGAGCGCGGGCGATCCATGACGTGGCGACGCTGGAGCGTGGCAATCTGAGGTTGGCAATGACGCCGACCTTTAGCGCCTATCTGGTTGGCCCGGTTATCGATGCCTTTTATCGGCGTTATCCGGGCATATCGCTGAGTATTCAAGAAATGACGCAGGACAGAATAGAGGCGTTGCTGGCAGAGGACCGGTTGGATTTGGGCATTGCTTTCGGCCAGGCGCAGTCGGTAGACATTGAGGCCACAGACCTGTTTAGTGAATCGTTGAATATGGTGGTTGGCGCCGACCATCTTTTGGCCCAACGGCAACACCCTTTGACGGCGGCGGAGCTTGAGCGGCAACCCCTGGCTTTGCTGAGCGAAGATTTTGCTACCCGTCAGTTCATCGACGGTTATTGTCGCCAGCAGAGCATCTGCCCACTGGTGGCGGTAGAGGCTAATGCGATTGGTGCTATCCTCGAGATTGTGCGCCGTGGTCAGCTTGCCACCATTCTACCGGCGGCGATTGCCCAGGCGGATCCGCAGTTGCGATCGGTACCACTTGTCGCCGCTCTGCCGGCGCGTCGGGCGGTATTACTGCAACGTAAAAGCGCTTACCGCAGCGCGGCATCGCAGGCGTTTGTAGCGGTTTTACATCAGCAGGATTTGATGTCGGCACATTCCAACCCGGTATAAAACCGGTTGAATAGGGAGACTTTGATGAAAATGATTTTTCGCGTTGTGACTTTGCTTGTTGTTTCTTTCTGTTCCCTCAACGCTTACACCGCTGAACAAAGCAGTGAAGAGACAGAAAATGTTTTATCCAGGGTTAACAATTTCTCTTTGGGAATGAATGGGTTTGTTGGTATCGGCAGCGTAGGCGAAACCGAGTTAATAAAAATCCTAACCTATCAGGATGCGGGAGCCATTTTCTTGCGTATTGCCAAAAATCCGCAGGCCACGCCAGAAGCGAAACTTTATGCCGCCTGTGGCTTAAAAAAGCTGAATAACAACGACGGCGAAGCCGATTTTACCCAAGAGTGGGATAAACAGGTTTCGGTATTGAAAGGGGATGTTTTAAGGTCAGAAAAGTTTAAAGAGGTTTATTTCAATATCTTAAAACATGGCTGCTGGTGAGCGTATTCATTCCCCCTCAATCCGCCGGAGGGGATTTACTGCCTCCGGCCTCAAGACACCGCGCACTGTCTGGCTTTTTCTGCCACCGCACCATTGCTCAAATTGTCACCAAAACTTCCCGCGATCTCTTATCCCCGTTATGGCATAATGCGCGCCAAATCACATTCCTAATGATATGAAGAGCGAGCGCTGTGTTAAGCACTAACAACATTACTATGCAGTTTGGCAGTAAGCCGCTGTTTGAAAACATCTCTGTAAAATTTGGTGGCGGTAACCGCTATGGTTTGATCGGAGCCAACGGCTGCGGCAAATCCACCTTTATGAAAATCCTGGGCGGCGATCTGGTCCCGAGCGGCGGCAACGTGTTCCTCGATCCGAACGAGCGTCTGGGTAAACTGCGTCAGGATCAGTTTGCTTTTGAGCAATACAGCGTGCTGGACACCGTTATCATGGGCCACCATGAACTGTGGGCAGTGAAAGAAGAGCGTGACCGTATTTACGCTATGGCCGAAATGAGCGAAGAAGACGGCTATAAAGTGGCCGATCTGGAAGTGGCTTACGGCGAAATGGACGGTTACACCGCCGAAGCGCGTGCCGGCGAGCTGCTGCTCGGTGTTGGCATCCCGGTTGAACAGCACTATGGCCCGATGAGCGAAATCGCGCCGGGCTTCAAACTGCGCGTGTTGCTGGCGCAGGCACTGTTCTCCGATCCGGAAATCCTGCTGCTCGACGAACCCACCAACAACCTGGACATCGATACCATTCGCTGGCTGGAGCAGGTGCTGAACGAGCGTAACAGCACTATGGTTATCATTTCGCACGACCGTCACTTCCTGAACATGGTGTGTACTCACATGGCGGATCTGGACTACGGCGAACTGCGCGTGTATCCGGGTAACTACGATGAATACATGACGGCGGCTACGCAATCGCGTGAACGTCTGATGGCGGATAACGCCAAGAAGAAGGCACAAATTAACGAACTGCAGTCGTTCGTCAGCCGCTTCAGCGCCAACGCCTCCAAATCCAAACAGGCGACTTCACGTGCCCGCCAGATCGACAAAATCCAGCTGGAAGAAGTGAAGGCTTCAAGCCGTCAGAACCCGTTCATCCGTTTCGATCAGGACAAAAAACTGTTCCGTAACGCACTGGAAGTGGAAGCACTGACCAAAGGCTTCGACAACGGTCCCCTGTTCAGCAAGCTCAACCTGATGGTTGAAGTGGGCGAGAAAGTGGCGGTGCTGGGCCCGAACGGTGTTGGTAAGTCTACCCTGCTGAAAACCCTGGTTGGCGATGCACAACCGGACAGCGGCAGCGTGAAATGGTCTGAAAACGCGAAGATCGGTTACTACGCGCAGGATCACGAATACGAGTTCGATGACACCCTGACGGTATTCGACTGGATGAGCCAGTGGAAGCAGGAAAAAGACGACGAGCAGGCAGTTCGCAGCGTGCTGGGCCGTTTACTGTTCAGCCAGGACGACATCAAGAAGAAAGTGAAGGTGTTGTCGGGGGGGGAGAAGGGCCGCATGTTGTTCGGCAAGCTGATGATGCAGCGTCCTAACATCCTGATTATGGATGAACCGACCAACCACCTGGATATGGAATCCATCGAGTCGCTGAACATGGCGTTGGAAATGTACGAAGGCACCCTGATCTTCGTTTCCCACGACCGTGAGTTCGTCAGCTCGTTGGCGACCCGCGTACTGGAAATGACACCGACCAAGGTGATCGACTTTACCGGCAACTACGAAGACTATCTGCGTAGCCAGGGCATCGTCTAACTATCCGGTAGGGGCGCTGCATGCGGCGCCTGCAAGATAGCCAGTGATATAGAGGGCGGGAGCGAATATTCCCGCCTTTTTTGTGTCTGCTATTCCCCGCCACATACCTCGCACAGCGGATCCTTCGGCAGTTTCATCTCACGGAACTGCATGGTCATCGCATCAAACATCAGCAGTTTGCCGGTGAGCGGCTGGCCGTATTGCGTCAACAGTTTGATGGCCTCGATAGCCTGCAGAGTGCCGATGGTGCCCACCAGCGGTGCCATCACACCGGCCTCGACGCAGGTCAGGGCGTTGTCGCCGAATAACCGGCTCAGGCAGCGGTAGCAAGGTTCGTCGGCCTGGTAGGTGAAGACGCTCAGTTGCCCTTCCATACGGATCGCCGCGCCGGACACCAGTGGTTTGCGCTGCGCATGGCACAGGCGATTGAGCCGATCGCGTGTGGCCACGTTGTCGGTACAGTCCAGCACCAGATCGTTGGCGGCAATCTGTGCCGCCATCTGTTCATCGTCCAGTTGTCCGTCAACGGCATCAATATGGATATGCGGATTGATGGCGCTCAGCTCGGTACGCGCCGAATCAACCTTCGCCATGCCAATGCGTGCGTCGCGGTGCAGGATCTGGCGTTGCAGGTTGGAGAGCGAAACGGTGTCGAAATCAACCAGCGTCAGATGACCCACCCCTGCCGCAGCCAAATAGGGCGCGGCGGCGCAACCCAAACCGCCCAGGCCGACAATCAGCACCCGTGCGGCTTTCAGCTTTTCCTGACCGTCGAAGTCGAAACCGCGCAGGATAATCTGGCGGTTATAGCGCAATGCTTCGGCATCGGTTAATTCCGGCAGCATGCTTAGCTCCTCAGCAGGGCGTTAAAGGGTTCAATTTCCACTTTTTCACCCACCGCCACCGAGCCGCGATCGCGCTCCAGTACGATAAAACAGTTACCCTGGCTGAATGAACTGAACACGTGCGAGCCCTGATGACCGGTGCTGCTGACTTCCAACTCGCCCTGGGCATTACTGCTAAATACCCCGCGCTGGAAGTCGAGACGGCCCGGCGCTTTCTTCAACGGCGTCAAGGCGCGTGCTTGCAGACGCGGTGGCAACTGCCAGTCGCTGTGACCGGCCAGTTTTGCCAGTAACGGCTGCACCAACTGGTAGAAGGTCAGGGCGGCAGAAACCGGGTTGCCCGGCAGACCGCAGAACCAGGCGTGTTTCAGTTTGCCGAAGGCAAAGGGCTTACCCGGTTTGATTGCCAGCTTCCAGAAGCTGACTTCACCCAGTTCATCGAGCATCTGCTTGGTGTAGTCGGCTTCACCGACCGAAACGCCACCGCTGCTGATCACCACGTCGGCCTGACTGTCCGCCTGCTCGAAAGCGGCGCGCAGCGCTTCTTGATTGTCGCGGATAATGCCCAGGTCTATCACCTCGCAGCCCAACTGTTCCAGCATCAGGCGCACCGCAAAGCGATTGGTATCGTAGATTTGCCCTGCCTGTAACGGCTGGCCGACCGGTTGTAACTCGTCGCCGGTAGAGAACACCGCGACTTTCAGTTTGCGCATCACCTGGACTTCGGCCACGCCGAGCGAGGCCAGCAGCGGCAATTGCGCGGCACCCAGCCTGACGCCTGCGGGCAACACGCCTGCGCCCTGGCGAATATCTTCCCCTGCCAGACGAATATTTTGCCCGGCTTGTACTTCGGCCGTAAAGCGCACGCCTGCATCACTTACCTCGGCCTGTTCCTGCATGATCACCGCTTCGGCGCCTACAGGGACAGGAGCGCCGGTCATAATGCGTACGCAGGTATTGGCCGGCCAGTCGCCATCAAACGGCGCACCGGCAAAGGCTTTGCCCGCCACCGGCAACGGCGCGTTGGCTTGCAAATCCGCCAGGCGCACGGCATAACCGTCCATAGCCGAATTGGCAAACGGCGGTACGTCAATCGGCGAAATGACCGGGGCGGCGGTAATGCGGCCTGCGGCGGCGGTCAGGGCAATGGATTCGGTCTGCTGCAGGGGGGAGAGCTGGCTGAGCATCTTCTCCAGTGCCTGCTCCAGGGAAATGAGATCGGAAGTATGGCAATGATCCATCGGGGGAACTCCGTAATCAGGGTGCGCGATAAATAGCGGCAATGTGGGGGTATTATGAAGGATGCTATGCTGATGTAAACAACAGGAGGCAGTGATGCACAGACAGGTATTAGACTTTTGGTTTGACGAGATCGAACCGGCTTTGTGGTTCAAAAAGGATGATGATTTCGATCGCCTGCTGCATACGCGCTTTGGCCAGATCTGGCAGGCCGCCGCCGCCGGGGAGTTGGCGCACTGGCGAGAAACCATTGAGGGGCGTCTGGCGGAGGTGATTGTGCTCGACCAGTTCAGCCGCAACCTGTTCCGTGGCACGCCGCGTTCATTTGCCAGCGATTGCATGGCGCTGGTGTTGGCACAAGAAGCGATCCGCAGCGGGCAATGTGAGCAACTCAGCAAGGAACAACGGGGTTTTCTCTATTTGCCGTTTATGCACTCGGAATCGGCGCTGATCCATCAGCAGGCGCTGGCGTTGTATACCGAGTTGGATAATGGTGACCAGTTGGAGTTCGAACTGCGGCATAAGGCCATTATTGACCGTTTTGGCCGCTACCCGCACCGTAATGCGATATTAGGCCGCGTCTCAACCCCGGAAGAAGAGGCATTTCTGTTGCTGCCGGGTTCCGGTTTCTAAATATTATCATCTGCGTTCAGCCTGCTAAAAAACAGCAGGTTGAACCTGTGACGGTTAAATATTCAGAGCTATCGGTTATTTCTCAGGATAATAGTTGTCTATCTCCTCGCTGCTTTTACCAAAAATCCCAACCGTTATTTATGGCTTTCTTGCACTGTTATAACTTGCTGTTTTTATTCCATTAAGCTATTTCAATGTGCGAAATAATCTAAGCGGACTACGCTGAATGCTGAGCGTTGACTTAATGCTTTACATAGAATGCAGGGCTAAATATAGTCGGGAAAAGAAAAAATAATTAATTACCAGCCCGGGAACGGTGCGGGATTAACACAGGGTGTCAGGCCTATGAGCAAACCAGTGATTGCCATTCATGGCGGCGCGGGCGCAATTACCCGCTCGGCGCTGAGTGCGGAAAAGGAACAGGAGTATATCCAGGCGTTATCCGGCATTGTTGCCGCAGGTCAGCAGATCCTGGCCCAGGGCGGCAATGCATTGGATGCGGTGACCGAAGCCGTGCGCTTGCTGGAGGAGTGCCCGTTGTTTAATGCCGGCAAAGGCTCGGTGTTTACTCATCAGGGTACCCATGAGCTGGACGCCTGCGTGATGGACGGGCGCACCTGTGATGCCGGTGCGGTAGCGGGCGTCAGCCGGATACGCAACCCGATACTGGCCGCACGCGCGGTGCTGGAAAATAGCCAGCATGTGCTGTTCGCCGGTGAGGGGGCGGAGAAGTTCGCCGCCGCCCATGGGCTGGAAATGGTTGCCCCCGATTTCTTCTTTACCCAACAACGTTTTGACCAACTGCACCGCGCCCAGGCGGAGCAGGGCCGAGTATTGCTCGATCACGATGGCGCTGAGCCGATCGATCCCGACAGGAAGTTCGGTACCGTCGGCGCGGTGGCGCTGGATGCTTTGGGCAATTTGGCGGCGGCGACCTCGACCGGTGGCATGACCAACAAACAGGCCGGTCGGGTGGGGGATACCCCGATCATCGGCGCCGGTTGTTATGCCAACAATGCCACCGTGGCGGTGTCCAGCACCGGTACCGGCGAAATATTCATGCGTGGCGTGTCGGCCTATGACGTTTCCGCGCTGATGGAATACGCCGGTCTCAGCCTGCAGCAGGCCACCGACCGGGTGGTCATGGAAAAACTGCTGGCGATGGGCGGCAGCGGCGGCATGATTGCCATCGACAGTCAGGGCAACGTGGCGCTGCCGTTTAACAGTGAAGGGATGTACCGCGGTTTTGGTTATGTCGGCGATGCGCCGTCCGTAGGGATTTATACCCTATAGCTTTCAAGTTGCAGCTAGGCGGCCAGCTCGCTCATCCCCAGGCGCTTACTTTAGTAAGTAACTGGGGTGAGCGAGCGCAGATAACAACGCTGCAACTTGAGAGATGACGGGTATATCGCTAACCGTTCACCAGGAGGGTACATGACCGAGACCTTAATGCCGCCCACGGCCGAGTCGGGGTTGTGGCTACCGCCGCAGCGCGTACTGTCGGTGCGCGATCTCAGCATTCAGTTTCATCAACAGGGCGACACTCTGGATGCGGTACGTAACCTGTCATTTGATGTTGATCGCGGTGAAACGCTGGCGATCGTCGGTGAATCCGGCTCGGGCAAGTCCGTTACCTCGCTGGCATTGATGCGGCTGGTCGAACAGGGCGGTGGCAACATCGTCAGCGGCAGCATGCCATTGCGTCGGCGAAACGGTGAGCTGCTCGATTTGGCTCGCGCACATTCGGGCACGCTACGCAGGGTGCGCGGTGCCGATATGGCGATGATCTTTCAGGAGCCGATGACCTCGCTGAACCCGGTGTTTCCGGTGGGCGAGCAGATTGCCGAATCCTTGCGCCTGCATCAGGCAATGGACCATCGGGCCGCCAAACAGGCCGCTTTGCAGATGCTCGATCTGGTGCGTATTCCCGAAGCCAAAGACGTGCTTAACCGCTATCCGCATCAGCTTTCTGGCGGCATGCGCCAGCGAGTGATGATCGCCATGGCGCTGTCTTGCAAGCCGGCATTATTGATTGCCGACGAACCCACAACCGCATTGGACGTCACCATTCAGGCGCAGATCCTCCAGCTCATCCGCGTGCTGCAGCAGGAAATGCAGATGGGGGTGATTTTCATCACCCACGACATGGGCGTGGTGGCGGAAATTGCAGACCGGGTATTGGTAATGCGCCAGGGGGAACGGGTGGAGCAGGGGCCGGTGCGTGAGCTGTTTGCCGCCCCGCAACAGCCCTATACCCAGGCCTTGTTGGCTGCGGTGCCGAAGCTGGGTTCGATGGCACAACAAGATTTTCCGGCCAAATTTCCGTTGCCGAACGGGGCGGACAATGGCGGCCCACAGGATACCGTACCGCCCGGTGCGGCACCGATCCTGCGGGTGGAGAATCTGGTTACGCGCTTTGATCTGCGCAGCGGCATCCTCAACCGGGTTACCCGCCAGGTGCACGCGGTGGAAAACGTCAGTTTTGACCTCTACCCCGGCGAAACGCTGGGGCTGGTGGGGGAATCCGGCTGTGGCAAGTCCACCACGGGTCGTTCCTTGCTGAGGCTGGTGGACAGCCAGCGCGGTACCATCACCTTTGACGGTCGCCAGATTAATCAGTTGAAAGGCCCGGCGTTGCAGCATCTGCGGCGGGATATTCAGTTTATCTTCCAGGATCCTTACGCTTCGCTCGATCCGCGCCTGACCGTCGGTTTTTCGATTATGGAACCCTTGCTGGTGCATAACGTGGCGCGCGGCAAGGCGGCGCAAGAGCGGGTGGCGTGGCTGCTGGAGCGTGTCGGCCTGAAACCGGAACACGCACACCGCTATCCGCATGAGTTCTCCGGCGGCCAGCGGCAGCGGATCTGCATTGCGCGCGCCCTGGCGCTCAATCCTAAAGTGGTGATTGCCGACGAATCAGTGTCGGCGCTCGACGTGTCGATTCAGGCGCAAATCGTCAATCTGCTGCTCGATTTACAGCGGGAGTTTGGCATTGCCTTTCTGTTTATTTCCCATGATATGGCGGTGGTGGAGCGCATCAGTCATCGCGTTGCGGTGATGTACCTCGGGCAGATTGTCGAAATTGGCCCGCGCCGCGCCGTGTTTGACAATCCGCAGCATGCCTACACCCGCAAGCTGATGGCGGCCGTGCCGGTGGCCGATCCGGCCCATGCGCATAAGCGCCAGCCGCTGCTGGTCGATGAAATTCCCAGCCCGATCCGCTCGCTGGGTGATGAACCCGTTACCGCACCGCTGGTGCAGGTTGGCCCCGGGCACTTTGTTGCCCGTCATCCGATCGCCGGTGCCTTTTAATGACCTCAGGAGATGCAAGCACCATGAAGCACACATTCAAACGTAAGGCATTGGCGGCCGTCGTGCTGTTGGCGGCAATGGGCGCAGGCCCGGCCTGGGCGGCGAAAGATGCGGTGATCGCCGTCGCGTCCAACTTCACCACGCTTGACCCCTATGATGCCAACGACACGCTGTCGCAGGCCGTGGCCAAATCCTTCTATCAGGGCCTGTTCGGTTTCGATAAGGACATGAAGCTGGTGAACGTGCTGGCAGACAGCTATGAGGTAAGTCCGGATGGCCTGACTTACACCGTCAAACTGCATCCGGGGGTGAAATTCCATGACGGCACCGATTTTAACGCCGAAGCGGTGAAGGTGAACCTGGATCGCGCCAGCAACCCGGACAACCACCTCAAGCGCTACAACCTGTTCAAGATGATCGATAAAACCGACGTAGTGGATGCCACAACGGTGAAAATCGTGCTGAAAGCGCCATTCTCGGCGTTTATTAACAATCTGGCGCACCCGGCGGCGGTGATCATTTCCCCGGCGGCGCTGAAGCAGTACGGCAAAGAGATTGGTTTCCATCCGGTCGGTACCGGCCCTTACCAGTTCGTGACCTGGAACCAGACCGATTTCGTCAAGGTGAAGAAATTTGACGGCTACTGGAAGCCGGGGCTACCGAAGCTCGACAGCATCACCTGGCGCCCGATCGTCGATAACAATACCCGTGCAGCGATGCTGCAGACCGGCGAGGCCACTTTTGCCTTCCCGATCCCATATGAGCAGGCCAAGGTGCTGGAAGGCAATGCCAAGCTTGACCTGGTGGCCGCGCCGTCGATTCTGCAACGCTATATCAGCCTGAATGTCACCCAGAAGCCGTTTGATAACCTGAAAGTACGCCAGGCGCTGAACTATGCCATCAACAAGGATGCGCTGATCAAGGTAGCGTTCTCCGGCTACGCAGTACCGGCGGAAGGCCCGGTGCCGCCGGCGATTGACTTCGCCACCCGTTATAAGCCCTGGCCATACGATCCGGCCAAAGCGCGCGAATTGCTGAAAGAAGCCGGTTATCCGAACGGTTTCACTACCACTTTGTGGTCGTCCCATAACCACAGTACCGCGCAGAAAGTGCTGCAGTTTGCCCAGCAGCAGTTGGCGCAGGTTGGGGTGAAAGTGACGCTGACCGCGATGGACGCCGGTCAGCGTGCGGCACAGGTAGAAAGCGTTGGAGTGAAAGACACCGGCGTGCGTATGTTCTATACCGGCTGGTCCGCGTCGACCGGCGAGGCGGACTGGGCGCTGTCGCCGCTGTTCTCTACTCAGGCAGCACCTCCCAAGCAGTTCAACACCGCGTTCTACAGTAACCCGCAGGTGGACAAGGATCTGACCGGCGCGCTGGCGACCACCGATCGCGCCGAAAAGCAGAAGTTGTATAAGGACGCACAGGATCGTATCTGGGCCGATGCGCCGTGGATCTTCCTGGCGACCGAACGGCTGCTGTCGGCCAATAACAAGCAGCTGAGCGGTTTCTATGTGATGCCGGATACCTCGTTCAACTTTGATAACGCTGACCTTAAATAAGGCGCCAATCCCCGCTCTCACTGAGGGCGGGGTGAGGGGACTCACCCGAGATGCTTAATTATTTTCTGAAACGGCTGCTGGGCCTGATCCCGACGCTGCTGATTGTCGCGGTGCTGGTGTTTCTGTTTGTCCATCTGCTGCCTGGCGATCCGGCGCGGCTGGCGGCGGGGCCGGAGGCCGACGAAGCGGTGGTGCAACTGGTGCGTAAGGATCTGGGGCTCGACAGGCCGCTGCCGCAGCAATTCGTACACTTTTTTGTCAATGCGCTACAGGGGGATTTTGGCACCTCGATGGTCTCCAAACGGCCGGTAAGCGAAGAGATTAGCTCGCGCTTTCTGCCGACCCTGTGGCTGACGCTGACCAGCATGTTATGGGCGACATTCTTTGGGATGGGCATCGGTATGCTGTCTGCCGTTTGGCGCAACCGTTGGCCGGATCGCATTGGCATGGCGCTGGCGGTCTCCGGCATCTCATTCCCCGCTTTTGCGCTGGGTATGCTGCTGATGCAGGTGTTCTCGGTCAATCTGGGCTGGCTGCCGACGGTGGGAGCCGACAGCTGGCGGCATTATATTTTGCCCTCCATCACGCTGGGGGCGGCGGTGGCGGCAGTCATGGCGCGTTTTACCCGCGCTTCGTTCGTTGAGGTGCTGCAGGAAGATTATATGCGCACCGCGCGTGCCAAGGGCGTGCCGGAAACCCTGGTGGTGGTAAAGCATGGCCTGCGTAATGCGATGATCCCGGTGGTCACCATGATGGGGCTGCAGTTCGGCTTTTTGCTCGGCGGCTCGATCGTGGTGGAAAAGGTATTCAACTGGCCAGGGCTGGGCAGGCTGCTGGTCGACTCGGTGGAGATGCGCGACTATCCGGTGATCCAGGCCGAGGTTTTGCTGTTCTCGCTGGAGTTTATTCTGATTAACCTGTTGGTGGATCTGCTGTATGCGGCAATTAACCCGGCGATACGCTACAAATGAGGACGCTGGATGATTAAGCATTGGCGACGCAACGCCGCAATGAAGGCGATGCCGACGATTAACCCTAACGCGGTGCGCACGCCGTGGCATGAGTTCTGGCGGCGCTTCCGCCAACAACGCGTGGCGCTGGTGGCCGGGCTGTTGGTGCTGTTGCTGGTGGTCGCCGCGCTATTGGCACCTTACCTGGTGCCGTTTGACGCGGAAAACTACTTTGATTATGACCGCCTGAACGAAGGCCCTTCGCTGGTGCACTGGCTGGGGGTAGATTCCCTTGGGCGAGATATTTTCAGCCGTATTCTGATGGGCGCCCGTATTTCGCTGGCTGCCGGGGTGTTCTCGGTGCTGGTCGGCGGGCTGATCGGCACACTGCTGGGGCTGCTGGCCGGCTATTACGAGGGCTGGTGGGATCGCATTACCATGCGTATCTGTGACGTGCTGTTTGCCTTCCCAGGCATTTTGCTGGCGATCGGTGTGGTGGCGATTATGGGCAGCGGTATATCCAACGTGATCATCGCAGTGGCCATTTTCAGCATTCCGGCGTTTGCCCGGCTGGTGCGCGGCAATACGCTGGTATTGAAGCACCTGACCTATATCGAGTCGGCGCGCAGCATTGGGGCCTCCGACTGGAACATTATCTTGCGACATATACTGCCGGGGACGATTTCGTCGATTGTGGTGTATTTTACTATGCGTATCGGCACCTCGATCATTACCGCCGCCAGCCTGTCATTCCTCGGCCTGGGCGCGCAGCCACCCACGCCGGAGTGGGGCGCGATGCTTAATGAGGCACGGGCGGATATGGTAATGGCACCGCACGTGGCCATTTTCCCCAGCCTGGCAATATTTATCACCGTGCTGGCGTTCAACCTGCTGGGCGACGGGCTGCGTGACGCGCTGGATCCGAAATTAAAGGGCTAGAATAAAGTTAAATTAATAGCAGTTAATATATCGGGCATTAATCTTTTAATTAACTGTGACATTTCAACGTATTCGGTAATTCAACCGGATACGTTAATTCAATTGTTGTTTTAGTCATATCACTATAATCAATGGTTATTTTTATTTTATTTCTCATGGGGTGGTGTTACCTTGCTTTTCTTAGTGTTTTTATGATTTTTACATGGATGTGTAAATGAAAAACTGCATTATTGTAGCCCTGTGGGTATTTATTTCATTTTCTTTAATCGAGTATTCATCACTGCTAATTATGAAGCCCTGTAATAGCTATGTGGATGTCACAATAGCGGTGATAACAGTGATCGGCACCAAAGCCTTATTAACCTGGTTTGAAGATGTTTATTATTGGTTTACAGGGCGAGAGCGTTAACTGACGGTGTTATCGGGAAGAATAACCGCTTGCGATACTGACCATCGCAAGCGGTTAGGACCGATCACCGGAACAGATGTTCGGCGTGACCTGTGGTGCATATTTGAATGGGCTTACACTGTTCCTTGGTGTTATTACCCGTGCAATAAGCCGTGTTGCTTGCACGAAAGCTAGGGTAGGCGGTACTGATGCCAGTAAAACAACGAACGACGCAAAGCGTTACCATGACGATGGAACGCAGCTTGCTGAGCCGCGCACGAGAGTCGGGTATTAACCTCAGCGCCACGCTGAACGCTGCTTTGGATGCCGAGTTGCGTCAGCATGAGATGAGGAAATGGAAGGAAAATAATCGGGAAGCTATTGAGACACTGAATCGTTTTCATGATGAACATGGCTGTTTCAGCGACGAAAACAGGTCGTTTTAGCGATGTAATTTACGGTAGATGCAAATACAGGAAAAGGTGTTGTTTACCCGCTGCTGCTTGATGTGACAAGCGATATCATCGGGCAATTAAATCGTCGTGTCGTGATCCCCTTATTACCCATTGAAAAGTTCCCGGGTAACACTCACGGAACGTTTGATCCCTGTAGGCAGACTGGTGGATGACAACGAGTACGCCATTATGACTCATGAGATGGCCAGTATTCCCGTTCGTGCCCTGGGCGCTGAATTTTGCGTTGCTTCCCAATACCGGACCGAGGTTAAAGCCGCAATAGATTTTCTTCTCGACGGTATCTGATTAAATCCGGACGGGGTAACCGCCCGGATTTTTCGATCAACGGAACAGATGTTCGGCGTGGAAGCGCAGGTGGTCTTCGATAAAGCTGGCGATGGTGAAGTAGCTGTGGTCGTAACCCGGTTGGATGCGCAGGGTCAGCGGCCAGTCGCGCTGGCGCGCCAGCTCGGCCAGCTTCGCCGGTTGCAGTTGATCCGCCAGGAACTGATCGTCATCACCCTGATCCACCAGCACCGGTATTTTTTCTGCACCGCTCGCCAGCAGGTGGCAGCTGTCATACTGCAGCCACTGGCTTTCGTCGTTACCCAAATAGGCGGCGAAGGCTTTACGCCCCCATGGCACCTGGCAGGGGTTAACGATGGGCGCAAATGCCGACACCGAACGGAAACGCTGCGGATTACGCAACGCCATCACCAGTGCGCCGTGACCGCCCATTGAGTGACCGAAGATCGACTGGCGATCGCTGACGCTGAAATGCTGATTGATCAACGCCGGTAATTCATCGCTGATGTAGTCGTACATGCGAAAGTGCTTGTCCCACGGCGCCTGGGTGGCGTTCAAATAGAAACCGGCACCCTGGCCCAGGTCATAGCCTTCATCATTGGGCACATCGTCACCGCGCGGGCTGGTATCGGCCATCACCAGCACCAACCCCAGCTCGGCGGCAATACGCTGCGCGCCGGCCTTCAGCGTGAAGTTTTCATCATTGCAGGTCAGCCCCGACAGCCAGTACAGCACTGGCGGCGGGTTATCATCGCGCGGGGGCGGCAGATAGATGCTGAAAGTCATGTTGCAATTCAGGCTCTGCGCCGCATGGCGATAACGCTGTTGCCAGCCGCCGAACATACGGTGCTCTTCGAGAAGTTCTAATGACAAGGTCATCTCTGCCTCCTGGCTTATTTTTTGTCGAAGTGAATAACGGAACGGATGGATTTGCCTTCGTGCATCAAATCGAACGCTTCGTTAATCTGCTCCAGCCCCATGGTGTGGGTAATAAAGTCATTCAGCGCGAACTCGCCGTCCATATAACGCTGGACGATGCCCGGCAGTTGCGAACGGCCCTTCACGCCGCCGAAGGCGGAACCGCGCCATACGCGACCGGTCACCAGTTGGAACGGACGGGTAGAAATTTCCTGGCCGGCACCGGCAACGCCGATAATCACCGACTCGCCCCAGCCTTTGTGGCAGCATTCCAGCGCCGAGCGCATCACGTTAACGTTGCCGATACACTCGAAGGAGAAATCAACGCCGCCGTCGGTCAGTTCGACGATCACGTCCTGAATCGGTTTATCGTAGTCTTTCGGGTTAATCAGGTCGGTGGCGCCCAACTTGCGTGCCAGGTCGAACTTGCTAGTGTTGATATCGATACCGATGATACGACCTGCACCGGCCATTTGGGCGCCGATGATGGCCGACAGGCCAATGCCGCCGAGGCCGAAGATGGCCACGGTATCGCCTTTTTGCACTTTGGCAGTGTTGATTACCGCGCCCATGCCGGTGGTGACGCCGCAGCCCAGCAGGCAAACTTCTTCCAGCGGGGCTTCTTTACTGATTTTTGCCAGGGAGATTTCCGGCACTACGGTGTATTCGGAGAAGGTTGAAGTGCCCATGTAGTGGAAGATAGGCTTGCCATCTTTGAAGAAGCGGGTGGTGCCGTCCGGCATCAGGCCTTTGCCCTGGGTCGCACGGATCGCCTGACACAGGTTGGTTTTGCCGGATTTACAGAATTTGCACTCGCCGCATTCCGGCGTGTACAACGGGATCACGTGATCGCCGACCGCTACGCTGGTCACGCCTTCACCGATAGCTTCTACCACGCCGCCGCCTTCATGGCCGAGGATCGCCGGGAACACGCCTTCAGGATCGGCGCCTGACAGAGTATAGGCATCGGTATGGCAGACGCCGGTGGCGACGATCCGCACCAGCACTTCGCCTTTTTGCGGTGGCATCAGATCCACTTCTTCGATTTTCAGCGGCTGGTTCGGGCCCCAGGCAACGGCGGCACGGGTTTTGATCATTTCCATCATAGTCTCCAGTGGTCTATTTTTAATCAGGCTATGTCGATAGCATCAGGTAAATCACAGGCAGTATTTTCAACCGAGAGGGTTTCTGCCTGTTCAATAATTAATTCTTTCAGAGCGCGAACGTTCGGGCCGAAGGCATCACGTCGCCACAGTAACCAGGTGGCAGTTTGGGCGATGTCGTCCGGTAGGGTATGCACTTTTACCCGCTCATGGCCCGGCAGCAGGCTCAGCACTGAATGCGGGATCATCGCCAGCCCGGCGCCGCTGGCGACGCAGGCCAGCATGGCGTGGTAAGACTGGATTTCCATCACCTGGCCCGGCAATACGCCTTCGCGCTTGAACCAGGACTCCAGCCGCAGGCGGTAAGAGCAACTGGCGCGGAAGGCAAACAGCGTTTCGCCCTTGGCGTCTTTGGCGCTGTGGATCGGCAGGTGATCGAGGCAAGAGATCACCACCATATGTTCGGGAAAGGCGATACAGCCATTAAGTTCGTCATACTGTACCGGCCCATCAACCAGTGCCGCCGCCAGCGTACCGGCGCGTACCCGTTCGGTTATTTCGCCGGAGGTACCGGTGGTCAGCGACAGTGATACCTGTGAAAAACGTTGGTGATAGGCTGCCAGTAACGTAGGCAAGCGGGTGGCGGCGGTGCTTTCCATCGAACCTATGGCGAAGTTGCCTGCCGGCTCGCCGGCATGGGTGATGCTCATGGCTTCTTCGCTCAGAGCCAGAATGCGGTTGGCGTAGCAGAGAAAATTATGGCCCATCGGCGAAAGGCGCAGGCGCTGTTTTTCGCGGATGAACAGATCGGTGCCCAGTTCCTGTTCGAGCTGACGCAGGCGGGTGGTCAGGTTCGAGGGGACGCGGTGCAACTGCTCGGCGGCACGGGCGACGGAGCCGGTTTCGGCGACGCTGCAGAACATGCGGAGCTGGGTGAGATCCATTATCTTCTCTTTTCGTGATGAACTTGATGAGTATTATTCAGTTTTTGTGAGTGTAATACTGCGGCATGATACTGGCAACTTTCTTTTAACAGTCTGGATACTCTACATGGCCTTAAGAATTGCCCTAAGTGGCTTTATTGCATTGATCGTAGCCATGGGAATTGGTCGCTTCGCCTTTACCCCACAGGTGCCGCTGATGATTGCCGAGCACCAGTTTACCCTGACCGGAGCCGGGCTGGTGGCTGCCATTAACTACCTGGGTTATCTGTGCGGCGCCTTTGATGCGATGCGCGCCAACCGACATGTTGAACGTCGGCTGTGGCTGGGCGTGTGGGGAGCGGTAATATTGACCTTGCTTTCGGCCTGGGTGCAGGGCGAATGGTGGCACGGCGCCGTGCGTTTCCTGATTGGCTGGGCCAGCGGCTGGGCGATGGTGTTGGTGGCGGCCTGGACTAATGAACGACTGGCTCACTATGGCCGCCCGGCGCTCAGTGCGGCGGTCTTCGCCGGGCCGGGTGCCGGGATTTTTATCAGCGGCATGCTGGCGGTTGGCATTCACAGCCTGGCGCTGACGGCGTCTCAGGCCTGGCTGGTGTACGGCGTGTTGGCACTGGTGTTGATTGGCGCAATCAGCATTAACCTGCCGAAGGCCGGTGAATTGCATCGTCCTGATGTGGCACCGGAGCCTCTGCTGTTGACTCCGGCGCTAAAGCGGCTGGTATGGAGCTACAGCCTGGCGGGCTTTGGCTATATTCTGCCGGCCACCTTTCTGTCGCAAATGGCCGCCGCGCGCTTTCCCGGTAGCGTGTTCGCGCAATTTGTCTGGCCGATCTTCGGTGGGGCCGCGGTGCTGGGTATTGTTATCGGTATCCTGACCCGTCACAAGCTGACCACCCAAACGCGTCTGGCCATGACTCTGTGGGTACAGGCGCTGGGGGTCTTGAGTGCGGAAATCGTGCCGGGGGTCGCCGGACTGGCGTTGGGGGCATTGTTGACCGGCGGTGGCTTCCTCAGCGTGGTGCAACTGTCTATTCAGCACGGCAGGGAGCTGGCACCCAATCATGCGCGTTACATGGCGGGACTGCTGACCACCGGTTATGCGATTGGTCAGTTGGTCGGCCCGACGCTGTCGGCGCTGTCCACCGCCTTGACCCATCGGCTGGAACCGGCGTTATATGTCGCCGTGGTGGCGCTGATCGTTGCCGGTCTGTTGGTGGTGAATACCCCGACGCGTGAGCTGGCACGAAAACCGACGGCGTTGTGATTAAATTCCGTACAAAAAACGTGGAATAGCCGCAGCGGGCCTGATTGTGCTAAATGCGAATATTTCACCTGCTGATGAAGCACAATCGCTGGATAATCCCCTCACTCTCATCTAGAGTGGGGTCAAAATCTTGACCGGGTTCACGTTGCCAATGACGGAAACCTCTGCTGTCAGGAGAGTATGCAATTCACCAGTCTGCTCGGTAAAGCAGCCGGATTGGCGAGTTCAGGTCCGTTGGAGAGATGAAATGACATCATTAAGTAAAGAAGCTGTTCTGGTTCATGCGGCGCTCGAAGAGCGTGGCCTGGAAACCCCGTTGCGTGGTGAAGTGCTGGATCGCGAGACGCGCAAGCGCCGTATTAAAGAGCACATGACGGAAATCATGCAGCTGCTTAATCTCGATCTGTCCGACGATAGCCTGGCGGAAACCCCGCATCGCATTGCCAAGATGTATGTCGATGAAATTTTCTCCGGCCTGGACTACGCGAATTTCCCAAAAATTACCGTCATCGAAAACAAGATGAAGGTAGATGAAATGGTGACGGTGCGCGACATTACCCTGACCAGCACCTGTGAACACCATTTCGTGACTATCGACGGCAAAGCGACCGTGGCCTATATTCCGAAAGATGCGGTGATCGGCCTGTCGAAAATCAACCGTATCGTGCAATTCTTCTCCCAGCGCCCACAGGTGCAGGAGCGTCTGACTCAGCAGATCCTGGTGGCATTGCAAACCCTGCTGGGTACTAATAACGTGGCAGTATCGATTGATGCGGTCCATTATTGTGTTAAGGCGCGCGGTATCCGCGACGCGACCAGCGCCACCACCACCACCTCGCTGGGTGGGCTGTTCAAGTCCAGCCAGAACACCCGTCAGGAATTCCTGCGTGCGGTGCGACATCACGGGTGATGTGGGTTTAAAGAATAAGAACAGGCGCCTGCGGGCGCCTTTTTAATGGCCGGAATACAGCGATAAAATAATGAGCAACCCTTCGACCACACCGCTGCCGCGCATCGCCACTCTGGACTGTGTGCGCGGTATCGCCATCCTTGGCATTCTGCTGCTGAATATCAGCGCCTTTGGCCTGCCGAAGGCGGCCTACCTGAATCCTGCCTATCTGGGGCTGCCGTCATCGCGTGATGCCGGGACCTGGGCGCTGCTGGATATTTTCGCTCAGGCCAAGTTTCTGGCGATGTTTGCCTTATTGTTTGGTGCCGGTCTGCAGATGCTGCTGCGCCGCGGCAAGGGCTGGATACGTGCGCGGCTGTCGTGGTTGGTACTGTTTGGTTTGGCGCATGCCATTTTCCTTTGGGACGGCGATATCCTGCTGGCTTACGGCCTTATCGGGCTGGTGTGCTGGCGGATGATCCGCGATGCCAAAGAAACCTATCAGCTATTGAAAACAGGCGTGGTGCTGTACCTGATCGGAGTCGGGGTGCTGCTGTTACTGGGCTTTATCTCGCACGGAGAGCCGGGCGGTTTCTGGCAGCCCGGCGTAGCGGAACTGCAGTATGAAAAATTCTGGAAGCTGCAGGGCGGCATGGAGGCCTGGCGTAGCCGTACCGATCTGCTCTCGTCCAGCCTGTTGGCGATTGGCGCGCAATACGGTTGGGAGTTGGCGGGGCTGATGCTGTTTGGTGCCGGACTGATGCGCAGCGGTTGGCTGCGTGGCACTTATTCGCCGGGGTACTATCGCCGTCAGGCCGCCTGGCTGATACCGCTTTCATTACTGATCCAACTGCCGGCGGTGGCGTTGCAGTGGCATCTTCACTGGGACTACCGCTGGAGCGGCTTTTTATTGCAGGTGCCGCGCGAACTGGGCGCTCCGCTGCAGGCCATGGGCTATCTGGCACTGTGCTACGGTTTCTGGCCAACGCTGTCGCGGCTGCGCATTGGGCATTGGTTGACGCAGGTCGGGCGCATGGCGCTGAGCAATTACCTGCTGCAAACGCTGATCTGTACCACGCTGTTCTATCGCTTTGGCCTGTATCAACAGTTCGATCGCCTGCAACTGCTGGCGTTTGTGCCGCTGGTTTGGTTGGCTAACCTATTGTTTTCTAACCTGTGGTTGCGTTACTTCGCCCAGGGGCCGGTGGAGTGGCTATGGCGCAAACTGACCACTCTGGCCGCCGGCAACACGGAGCCCAAGGGAGTGAATTGAGATCTGGCGCAGGTAGGTTAAAAAAATGTATGTAAACGTTTTCTTTCCTGTGACGGGATTCACGCAGAGGAGGATGACAAACGGGGTAGGATAGCGCCACTGTCAACTACCCCGACCTCAGGATTTTTCATGGCCTCCTCTGTTCATCCAACCACCATTCGTGACGTGGCGAAGCGTGCGGGCGTGTCCGTGGCGACCGTTTCCCGCGTGCTGAACCACAGCGCCCTGACCAGTAAAGAGACGCGTGAACAGGTGCTTAAGGCGGTGGCTGAACTCGGTTATCGGCCGAACGCCAATGCGCAGGCACTGGCCACTCAGAGCAGCGATACTCTCGGGGTGGTGGTGATGGACGTCTCCGATCCCTTCTTTGGCGCGCTGGTGAAAGCGGTAGACACCGTAGCGCAGCAACACCACAAATATTTGTTGATCGGCAACAGTTATCATCAGGCGGATAAAGAGCGTCACGCCATCGAAGTGCTGATTCGCCAGCGCTGTAATGCCTTGATTGTGCATGCTAAAGCGCTGTGTGATGCCGAATTGATGACTTTCCTCGATCAGGTGCCGGGCATGGTGTTGATCAACCGCATCATTGCCGGTTATGAGCACCGCTGCGTCGGGTTGGACAACGTCAGCGGCGCGGAGATGGCAATGCGTTTGCTGTTGTCGCAGGGGCATCAGCGCATTGGCTATCTGGGCTCCAACCACCCGATCGAAGACGGGCCGCTGCGCCAGCAGGGCTATACGCAGGCGATGGCTGCGGCTGGGCTGATTACGCCGGACAATTGGCGCGCCTATGGTTCGCCGGATCTGCAGGGTGGGGAAGCGGCAATGGTCGAGCTGCTCGGGCGTAACCTGCATTTGAGTGCGGTGTTTGCCTACAACGACGCCATGGCCGCCGGTGCCATGGCGGTGCTGAAAGAAAACGCTATCACAGTACCGCAAAATTTCTCGCTGGTGGGGTTCGACGATATCCCCATTGCACGCTATACCAGCCCCAAACTCACCACGGTGCGCTATCCCATTGTCACCATGGCGACGCTGGCTACCGAGTTGGCCCTGCTGGGGGCGGCAGGCCGGCTGGAGCCACAGGACCGCCATTTGTTCATGCCTACCCTGGTACGCCGCCATTCCGTGGCTCCGTGGCAAATTGAGGCAGCGGTCACTCTCTGAACATTTAATCTTGTGTAACCGTTTTCAATCTGTGAGAAAATTCACAGATTATTAACATCACGCCGTCTATGCTCTAGTCGTTTTCCAGCGCAAAGGCACTTGCCGCTGCTGTTCTTTACCTCGCGCTGGCACCACACTTTTCAGGAATAACATGATTCACGGATGACAGGGAAACTGCCAGGCCCGGTTGTGCACCCGCCACCGGTTACCTTTGGCCTAACACCGAGCAAGACCCTACATAAACCGGAGACACACAATGAATAAGAAGGTTTTCACCCTGGCCGCGACGGCCGCAGCCATGATGTTTGGCGCCGCAGCACATGCAGATACCCGTATTGGCGTCACAATTTATAAATATGACGACAACTTTATGTCGGTGGTACGCAAGGCAATCGAGAAAGACGCCAAGGCCTCTCCGGACGTCACCCTGCTGATGAATGACTCGCAGAATGACCAATCCAAACAAAACGATCAGATTGACGTGTTGATAGCCAAGGGCGTTAAAGCACTGGCGATCAACCTGGTTGACCCGGCTGCTGCCCCGGTGGTGATTGATAAGGCACGCGCAAACGATATTCCGATTGTGTTCTACAACAAAGAGCCTTCCCGCAAAGCGCTGGACAGCTATGACAAAGCCTATTACGTGGGGACCGACTCCAAGGAATCCGGCGTGATCCAGGGGAAACTGATCGAGAAGCACTGGAAGGCTAACCCGAACTGGGATCTGAACAAAGACGGTCAGATTCAGTATGTGTTGCTCAAAGGTGAGCCAGGCCACCCGGATGCTGAAGCGCGTACCACCTACGTGACTAAAACGCTGAACGACGACGGAATCAAGACGCAGGCATTGCAGATGGATACCGCGATGTGGGACACCGCCCAGGCCAAAGACAAGATGGATGCCTGGCTGTCCGGCCCGAATGCCAACAAAATCGAAGTGGTGATTGCCAACAACGATGCGATGGCAATGGGCGCGGTTGAAGCGCTGAAAGCGCACAACAAATCCAGCATTCCGGTATTCGGTGTGGATGCGTTGCCAGAAGCGCTGGCGATGGTGAAATCTGGTGCGATGGCAGGGACAGTACTGAACGATGCCGACAATCAGGCCAAAGCCACTTTTGAACTGGCGAAAAACCTGGCAGCGGGCAAACCGGCCGCCGACGGCACCCAATATAAGATTGAAAATAAAGTGGTGCGCATTGCTTACGTTGGCGTAGATAAAGACAACCTGTCTCAGTTTATCAAGTAAGTTTTGAGATAATACACAATGACCCCGCTTGCGGTGCGCTGAACAGCGCCAACACCAGGAACGCCGCAGGTGGGGCATTTATATTAATATCAAGTCCATACCCTATGAATTTCAAGTTACAGCTAGGCGGCCAGCTCGCTCGGCCCAGGCGCTTACTCAGGTAAGTAACTGGGGTGAGCGACAAATCTGTCGGGAACAGATTTGAACGCTGCTTGCAGCGGCCCCGAAGGGGCAAGACTCACGGATGGGTCTTGTAAAGCAGGTAACAACGCTGTGACTTGAAAGGCGACGGGTATACTAGCCAGGTGTACTTATGGCCGACAGCCCACGTGAATTTCTGCTGGAAATGACCGATATCAGTAAGTCATTTCCCGGCGTCAAGGCATTGGATAATGTGAATCTGCGCGTTCGTCCGCACTCCATTCATGCATTAATGGGGGAGAACGGCGCGGGGAAATCGACATTATTAAAATGCCTGTTCGGCATTTATAAAAAAGATGCCGGCAGTATTATTTTTCAGGGCCAGGAAATTGATTTCAAAAGCTCCAAAGAGGCGCTGGAACATGGCGTTTCAATGGTGCATCAGGAATTGAACCTGGTGTTGCAGCGTACCGTGATGGATAACATGTGGCTCGGGCGTTACCCGACCAAAGGCATGTTTGTCGATCAGGACAAAATGTTGAAGGACACCCAGGCGATATTCGACGAGCTGGATATTGATATCAACCCACGCGATAAAGTGGGCACGTTATCGGTATCGCAGATGCAGATGATCGAAATTGCCAAGGCTTTCTCCTACGACGCCAAGATTGTGATTATGGATGAGCCAACCTCCTCGCTGACGGAAAAAGAGGTGAATCATCTGTTCACCATTATCCGTAAGCTGAAAGAGCGCGGCTGCGGCATCGTCTATATCTCGCACAAAATGGAAGAGATTTTCCAGTTGTGCGATGAAATAACCATCCTGCGCGACGGCCAGTGGATTGCCACCCAGCCGCTGGAAGGGCTGGACATGGACAAGATTATTTCGATGATGGTGGGGCGTTCGCTCAGCCAGCGTTTCCCCGACAGGCAAAATACGCCGGGCGAGGTGATCCTGGAGGTGAAGGGCCTGACCTCAATGCGTCAGCCTTCGATTCGTGACGTCTCTTTCGACCTGCATCAGGGGGAGATCCTCGGTATTGCCGGGCTGGTGGGCGCCAAGCGCACCGATATCGTGGAAACCCTGTTCGGCATCCGCGAAAAAATTGCGGGCACCATCAAGCTGCACGGTAAGGCCATCAACAACCACAGCGCCAATGAAGCGATTAACCACGGTTTTGCCCTGGTGACGGAAGAGCGCCGTTCCACCGGGATTTACGCCTATCTGGATGTCGGTTTTAACTCGCTGATCTCCAATATCCGTAACTATAAAAACAAAATTGGCCTGCTGGATAATGCCCGCATGAAGAGCGACACCCAATGGGTGATCGATGCCATGCGGGTCAAGACTCCGGGTCATCATACCAACATCGGCTCGCTGTCCGGCGGTAACCAGCAGAAGGTGATTATCGGCCGTTGGCTGCTGACCCAGCCGGAGATATTGATGCTGGATGAACCGACGCGCGGTATTGACGTTGGCGCCAAATTCGAAATTTATCAGTTGATGACCGAGCTGGCGAAGAAGGGCAAGGGGATCATTATTGTCTCGTCTGAAATGCCGGAGCTTTTGGGAATTACCGACAGAATATTGGTGATGAGTAATGGTCAGGTTGCGGGCATCGTTAACACCAAACAGACCTCGCAAAATGAAATTTTACGTCTCGCATCCCTGCACCTTTAAGGATCAGAATTATGAACGCGCTGAATAAGAAAACTTTGTTCACCTATTTCAAGGAAGGTGGCATTTACGTGGTGTTGCTGGTGCTGCTGGCAATTATTATTATCCAGGATCCGACTTTCCTCAGCTTAATGAACCTGAGCAACATTCTGACTCAGTCTTCTGTGCGCATTATTATTGCACTGGGCGTGGCAGGGCTGATTGTTACCCAGGGGACTGACCTGTCCGCCGGCCGCCAGGTGGGGTTGGCGGCGGTGATCGCTGCGACTCTGTTGCAGTCGATGGATAACGTCAACAAGGTGTTTCCGCATATGGAAACCTGGTCGATTCCACTGGTGATCCTGCTGGTGTGTGCCGTAGGCGCGGTGATCGGCCTGGTGAACGGTCTGATCATTGCCTATCTCAATGTGACGCCGTTTATTACCACGTTGGGTACCATGATCATCGTGTACGGCATTAACTCGCTGTATTACGATTCCGTCGGCGCATCACCAGTGGCGGGGTTTGATCCCAAGTTCTCCACCTTTGCTCAGGGGTTCCTGCGCTTTGGCGACTTTAAGCTGTCGTACATTACCTTCTACGCCATCATTGCGATTATTTTTGTCTGGATCCTGTGGAATAAAACCCGCTTCGGCAAAAACATCTTCGCCATCGGTGGCAACCCTGAGGCAGCAAAGGTTTCCGGCGTGAACGTGCCGCTGAACCTGATCATGATTTATGCGCTGTCTGGCGTGTTCTATGCGTTTGGCGGTTTGCTGGAAGCGGGGCGTATCGGCAGTGCCACCAACAACCTCGGCTTTATGTATGAATTGGATGCCATTGCCGCCTGCGTGGTCGGTGGGGTGTCCTTTGCCGGTGGGGTCGGTACGGTATTGGGAGTGGTGACCGGGGTGATCATCTTCACCGTTATCAACTACGGCCTGACCTACATTGGTGTGAACCCTTACTGGCAGTACATCATCAAGGGCGGGATTATTATCTTCGCGGTGGCATTGGATTCACTGAAGTACGCCAAGAAGAAGTAAAAGTCTCTGCAAAAAAACGGCCAGCAAATGCTGGCCGTTCTTGTTTTTATTGAGGGGAAGTCAAGGCTGTTTGGCCTTTTGTTTTTCCGCTTCCAGCTTGTGTTCCAGCTCGACCAATTGTTCCGGTGATACCGCCGGATAGCCCTGGGCGTCCTCCGGTATGGTGTGCATGGAGGAGATTGGGATCAGCGGGCCGAGGAAGCGCGGTTCACGTTTGAGGATGTACAAATCGGTCAGCGCGCCAAGGCGGGCGAAGATCTCGCGCACACGCACCGTCATCATATCTTTTGGTGAGGGTACCGCGTAGCACTGCGCCTGGATCCCCATATGCAGCGCGATAAACAGCGCGCGTTCACAGTGGAAGCGTTGGGTGATGATGATAAAGTCGTTGGTGTCGAATACCTTACGGGTACGTACGATCGAATCCAGGGTGCGGAACCCGGCGTAATCCAGCACGATATCGCTGGGCGCCACGCCGGCGGCGATTAAATCGCGACGCATGGTCATGGGTTCGTTGTAGCTTTGCTGGGCATTGTCACCGCTCAGCAGCAGGTATTTCACTTTGCCGCTGTTGTAGGCGTTGATCGCCCCCTGAATGCGGTAGCGGTAATATTGGTTGATCACGCCGGTCCGGTAATATTTGGCGGTACCCAGTACTACGCCGACCTGGCGATGGGGTAGCCCCTGCAGTTCGTCATAGACGAAAGGTGCAGTTTTCCAGCTGATCCAACGATCGAGCGCGATAGCCGAAATCATCAGCAATGCAGCGATGACAAACAAGCCGATTATCAGGCGTTTCCACATGTTATTGCCTTACGCGCACCGTGGCCAAAAAAGATGGCTCAAGGCTACTTTACCTGACTACTTGAAGCAAGCTTGTCCCCGTTCTGGCACGCATTGCGCCGCATTTTTAGGCGTTTTCGGCCATAAAAAAAGTCCGGCGAGCCGGACTTTATCAACTTGCTTGTGCAAATCAGAAAGAGGTGCGCTTGTAGCTGCGGTATTGCGGTCGCCAGAAGTTGTGTTCGATGGCTTTCGACAGCGCTTCTTCAGAAGTGACTACCGCCATTCCCTGCAGTTGAGCCGCTTTACCCACTTCCATCGCGATGCATTTTGACACGCCCTGAATATCGTCAATATCCGGTAACAGTGCCCCATGCCCGTCGGTGGCCAGCGGTGAACAGTCGGCCAATGCCCGGCTGGCGGCCATCAGCATCGCGTCCGTGACACGGGTCGCGCCGGAGGCCAACACACCCAGACCAATCCCCGGGAAGATATAGGAGTTGTTGCATTGGGCAATCGGGATCTGCTGTTCTTTATAGTGAACCGGTGCGAACGGGCTGCCAGTGGCGACCAGCGCCGCGCCTTCGGTCCAGTTGATGATGTCTTCCGGACGGGCTTCCACGCGTGAAGTTGGGTTGGACAGCGGCATCACGATCGGCCGCGGGCAATGCTTGTGCATTTCGCGGATCAGTTCTTCGGTGAACAGACCAGGCTGGCCGGAAACGCCGATCAAAATGGTCGGTTTGGCATTACGCACTACGTCCAACAGCGAGATGGCATCGCTTTCTGTTTGCCATGCGGTCAGGTTTTCGCTTTTTTGCACCAGCTTGCTCTGGAAGTCGAGCAGGTTAGGCAGTTTGTCGGTCAGCAGACCAAAACGGTCAACCATGAACACGCGGGCGCGCGCTTCGTCTTCGCTCAGACCTTCGGATTTCATCTGGGCGATAATTTGCTCGGCAATGCCGCAGCCGGCGGAACCGGCACCCAGGAAGGTCACTGTTTGGTCACGCAATTGGCTGCCCGCAGCGCGGCTGGCGGCAATCAGGCTACCCAGCGTGACCGCGGCGGTGCCCTGAATATCGTCGTTAAAGCAGCAGATTTCGTCACGGTAGCGGTTCAGCAACGGAGTCGCGTTGTTCTGAGCGAAATCCTCGAACTGCAACAGCACGTTCGGCCAGCGGCGTTTTACCGCCTGGATAAACTCTTCAACGAAAGCGTGGTATTCATCACCGGAAATACGCGGATGACGCCAGCCCATGTACAGCGGATCGTTCAGGCGCTGTGGGTTGTTGGTCCCCACGTCCAGCACTACCGGCAGGGTGTAGGCCGGGCTGATACCACCGCAGGCGGTGTAAAGCGACAGTTTACCGATAGGAATGCCCATGCCGCCGATGCCCTGGTCGCCCAGTCCGAGAATACGTTCGCCGTCGGTGACGACGATCACTTTGACATTCTGTTTGGTGGCGTTTTGCAGCATGTCGTCAATGCGATCGCGGTTCGGGTAGGAGATAAACAACCCGCGCGCCCGGCGGTAAATATCGGAGAAGTGCTCGCAGGCTTCACCCACCGTTGGCGTGTAGATGATTGGCATCATCTCGCTCAGGTGGGAGTCCAGCAGGCGGTAGAACAGGGTTTCGTTGGTGTCCTGGATGTTGCGCAGGTAAATGTGCTTATCGCTGTCGTTTTTGAAATCCTGATATTGGCGATAGGCGCGCTCAGCCTGTTCTTCAATGGTTTCCACCGCGTCGGGCAGCAAGCCTTGCAGGTTGAAATGGTTGCGTTCTTCTTCGGTGAAAGCACTGCCTTTATTCAGCAGTGGGAATTCCAACAGGATCGGGCCGGCATAAGGGATGTAGAGAGGGCGTTTGCTTTCGTATTCAAGTTCCATGACTTTTGCTCTTCAACGTATCGGATAACTTTATAAGGGTGATCCTAAAAGATCGGCGAAATATGTACAGCAATTGTTATCGGATCATGAGGTAAATTGGCGTAATTATCGACGATCAAATCCTAATTTAACTAAAGAAAGTGTTTTAAGACGTGAATGCCATTGTAATCGGCTGGCGAGGCTGTTAACAGCGGTGCCGGGCGGCACCGCCAGGGTCAGGATCAGAAAGTAATACGGCTGACATTTTGGCAGCCCAGGGCAGCCAGCGTGGCACGGGTAGCATCCCATTGGGTAAGGATGGCGCTTTCTGGCTCAGCCAGCACTGCGCGTTTCACTTTCTGACAGTCGTCGCCGGAAACATTCATCAGAATCAGCGCGGCCTGCAAGGGTGGCAGACTTGGGTTGAAGGCGGCGTTTTCCGCATAACGGCCAGTGTAGATTGTGCCGTCTTCAGCCTCCAGTGCGACGCCGCTGTGGGCGTTGCTGTAGGGTGCATGGCTCTGATTGGCGGCGGCCAGCGCTGCTTTTTCCAGTTCGTCCGTCAGCGCCAGTTGGAAACCATGGTCGACCTGGTCCATTAACAGCGTGGTGATATCCAGGTCTTTCGGGCCGAAGGAGTCCGGCAGGTAATCACCAAGCGTTGCCGGTTCACGGCCGGGCAGACGAATTTTCAGGTTGGTGCCGCTATTGAGTTCGTTCATAAACTGACGGCAATGGCCACAAGGCGTGTAGTTAACGGTGATGGAGGCCAGAGCGGGTTCACCGCGCAGCCAGGCGTGGGTCACCGCACACTGTTCCGCATGAATGGTTTGTTGCATCGGGGCGCCGCTGAACTCCATATTGGCACCAAAATACAGATTGCCGCTCTGCCCACGGGCAATGGCGCCGACATAAAATTGTGAGATTGGCGCTAACGAGCAGGCCGCCGCCAGTGGCAGCAGAGCGAATGCCAGAGCATCATCATCCAGCCCACAGCGCTGCTTGATCGCGTCCACTTGTTCCGCCTTGAGCATGGCCGGGAAATCAGGCGCATCAATATAAGACTGCAGGGCGGATTGCAAGGTGGCGGGCAGTTCGCCAAAAGCGGTTTGAAAACGCGGGTGCATAGAAACTCTCTCTACTGGTTAACGGGATAACATTCTAGGCAGCCTTGCGTGAATAAAGTGTGATGCAAATCTCTTTATTGATGAAATCAATGCAATGAAAAGCATAATTGCGAGATATATCGCAAGTTTTAACCGTTCTAACTGAACAGATGCAGGAGTACCGGGAACAGGAAAGGGGCCAGCAGCGAGGTAATGATCCCGCAGATCACCAGCGCCAAAGAGCCGAAAGCCCCCTCCTGATAGTCCATTTCCGCGCAACGAGCCGTGCCCAGCGCATGAGATGCAGTACCCATGGCCAGTCCCCGCGCCGAGCGAGTGGTGATTTTCAATAGTTTAAACAATGTATGCCCGAATACTGCGCCGAGAATACCGACGAAGATTACGCAGACGGCGCTGATTGCCGGGATGCCGCCGAGCGATTCCGCCACTGCCATGGCGATAGGGGTTGTGACCGATTTGGGCATAATGGATGCGGCGATTTCCGGCGTGGCACCCATCCATAAAGCGATGGCACCGCCGCTGATCATGGCCGTCATACTGCCGATAAAGCAGACGGCGATAATGGATTTCCAACGGGCGCGGATCTGGTGCAGCTGTTCATACAGCGGGTAGGCCAGCGCGACGACGGCGGGCTGCAATAAGTCATTGAGGATTTTGCTGCCCTGAAAATAGCGTTCATAGGGGATGCCGGTCAGTAACAGCAGGGGAATGATCACCGCCATCGAGACCAGCAGCGGGTTCAGCAGCGGCATGTTCAGCCACTGTGCCAGCTTGCGTGCGGCAAAGTAGACTGCCAGCGTCAGTGGCAATGACCACCAAATTTCATGGATCATTTCTCACCCTCCGCGGCATCCGGTTTGCCGACGATGCGACGCTCCCGGTGGAAATAATGCGAGGTATAGCCCACCACCACCAGCACCATCAGGGTACTGATAATGCAGGAAACCACCAGCGGGCCGAGGTGATCGAGGATCTGGTCATAGTATTTCATTACGCCAACGCCGATGGGCACAAACAACAGCACCATATAGCGGATCAGCAGATGACAGCCGGGTTTGACCCACTTGGCCGGCATAATTTGCGTGGAGAGCAGGGCGAACAGCAACAGCATGCCGATAATGCTGCCGGGAATGGCGATCGGCAAGAGCGCCGCGATGGCATTGCCGGCAAATAAGCAAAGGTAGATAAGGACGATTGCCCTCAGGTATTTCCAGCACAGAGTGAATAGCTTGGTCATAACTTAATCCCGTTTAACCGATGCATTCATCATACAATTAAACTGTGACCTTCGCCACAAATCACACCATGAATTCTCTCTATGGCTATCATGCCTGCCAGGCAGGTTGACAGCCGTAGTTAAGCCCGGTGCGCCCTCATTTTGTACTGATGATGCCTGCGCGGTATTGCTGCTTTTGCGCCAGGCGATGACCGAGGAAAAAGAATAGCAGGCTGAACAATGCGGCAGCAATCAACATCACAAACATCATTTGCGGCGCGGCATAGCTGAGTATAAAACCGCACAGCACCGGGTTGATGGCACCGCCCAGAGCGCTGAGGTTTTGCACACCGTAGTAACTGCCTTTCAGATGCTGTGGGGCGATAAAGTCGATAAACATATACTCCACCGGGATCACGATAATTTCCCCCAGGGTAAATATCGCCATAGCGATGGCCCACAGCCAGAGTGATTGCCCGGCCAGGCTAAAACCGATCAGCCCCAAAATGAAAAACACGGTGCCCAGCGCCAGCCAGCGCAGCATGTTTTCCTGCCGCATACCTCGGCTCAGTAAATACTGCAGGGCGATGACGATGCAGGCATTAACAATCATCACCGCACCTATGACCTGGTAGGCAAACTCGGCGTTGGAAACCAGTATCAGGTATTGCGACAAATAACCGGTGAACTGCCCGAATACCACCGCGCCCAGCGTACTGCCGAGGGTAAAATAAATCAGCCGGTGGTCGCTTCGCAGAATGGTCAGCGTTTGGCGGAAATTGGGTGGTGCAGACGGCATGACATCAGTCGCCGCTGGCGGTGTGGGACGTTGCCGGTGCAGGCTAAAACTCAACGCTGTCACGGTGAATAAAGCCAATCCGCCGGAAAGGTAGAAGGGTAACAATGGGTTCAGCCCTGCCACCATTACCCCCAGTGATGAGCCCACCGCCCAGCCGACGTTCACCAGCGTGTAGTTAATTGAAAAGGCTTTGATACGCTGTGCAACCGGTAGCCAGTCGGCAAAACAGGCTTTGATGGTGATGCCCAGCACCGAATAGGCGGTATGCAGAATAGCCAATACCACGATGATGCCGCCCGGACGCGGGATCCACGGAATAGCGAAAAAACTCAGGGCGAACAGCAAAATGGCCGTCAGGATCAAGGTGTTTTTGTTGAACTTGTCGACCAGGTAACCGCCATACAGACTGGCGAAAATACCGATCATCAGGCTGATGCCCAAAATGATACCGACGCTTTTCGGCAGCAGATGGAAATGCCCGGTGAGATAGATGGTAATGAACGGCAGCGTGACGCCACGCCCAATGGTCAATACCAGCGAGCTGGCCAGCAAGGTGTTGATCAGCGGTGGGAATCCCTTCATGTCAGACCTGTTTATGCATGCGGTGATTAATTTGGTGTGGGTAACCGTAGGGGGCGAAGATATCCGCCCCTATAATCTGCCTGAGTATATGCAGGATTTAAATTATTTGCCCGTTTTAGCCTGCAGCGTGGCGAACCAGGGCTGAATGAACGCGTCGCTGCTGCCCCAGCCCGGGATGATTTTGGCCAGGCCGGCGACGTTGACCGGCCCCGGCTGGCTGACCAGCAGTGCCTGTGGAATAGCGGCGGCTTTAAATTCGTAGGTTGCCGGCGTCGGTTCCCCGGCAATTTTGTTCGCCACCAGACGCAGGTTGATTGCGCCGATCAGTTTGGTGTCCACCGCCACGCTGACTTTCCACGGGCTGTTGGCTTCGCGCATCAGCTGCAAATCCTGATTAGAGATGTCGATGCTGTACAGTTTGATCTCGGTACGGCCATTCTCTTTCAACGCCTTGTAGGCACCCTGACTGAAGGCATCCCAGGTGCCCCAAATGGCGTCGATCTTGCCTTTCGGATATTTGGCCAGTACGGCGCCGACCTTGTTGGCGGTATCACCCTGTACGTCGGATGACACCGCACCAATTGATTCCAGCTCGTGAATGCCAGGGTTCTGTTTCAGTAACTGTTGATAAGCGGCCTGGCGGCGTTCCATCGGCGGGAAACCGGCCACCCAGAGTTTGATGATATTGGCCTTGCCGTTGAAATCCTTGATTAACTGACCGAAAGACTCATTGGCCAGCGAGGCGTCATCCTGCTGTGAAACGGTCACGCCGGGGATGCTGCCGCTGATGTCGGTATCAAAGGCGGATACGGCAATACCCGCCGCCGTAATGCGTTTGACCAGATCGGTGGAATAGGGCGCGCGGCCCTGCGAGAGAATAATGCCGTCATACTTCTGGCTGATGGCCTGATTCACGAAATCCTGAAAGCGTGCGTCGTCACCGTTGCTGAGGAAGGTATCCACCTTAAAACCCAGTTTACGGCCTTCCTGGAGGGTGCCGGCCAGAAACTGAGTGGTGTTGTCGTCGGAGCCCAGATTGCGGATCACCGCAATGCGAATCGGACCCTGATGTTGAGCGATGGCGGTGGGCACCGGCGCAGGGATTTCTGCGGCAAACAACGGCAGAGTGGTCAGCAGGCCAATGGCCAGCAGCGGGGTCTTTAGGGTTTTCATTATTATTGGCTCCGAAAGCAGGTGAGAACTATCCCGGTAAGTGGCTATTTATAGCAGTCTTTCCTTCTGGACGTCTACTTTAATGTCGGAGCATTGGAACCGAAAGGATTCTCTTGGGAAGGGGCTGGAGCAGGTACTTTGGGGGATCAAATAAAAAGGGCCGAGCAAGCTCGACCCTTATGACCGTGGTAGCGGGTGTTACTTCACCTGCATCCCTGGCTGTGCACCGCTGTCCGGGCTAAGCAGGAAGATTTCTTTTCCGCCCGGGCCGGCAGCCATCACCATGCCTTCGGAGATACCGAAGCGCATTTTGCGTGGCGCAAGGTTGGCAACCATGATGGTCAGACGGCCTTCCAGCGTTTTTGGATCCGGGTAAGCGGAACGAATACCGGAGAAGATCTGGCGCATTTCGCCACCCAGATCCAACTGCAGCTTCAACAGCTTGTCCGAACCTTCGACAAAATCGGCGCTCTTGATCAGGGCAATACGCATATCAACCTTGGCGAAATCGTCAAAGGTGATGGTGTCCTGAATCGGATCCTCAGCCAGTGGGCCGGTGACCACTTTCGCCGCTACCATATCTTCTTTCGAAGCGCTGACCATCTCATTTACCTTGTCCAGATCGATACGGTTGAACAGGGCTTTGAATGTATTAACCTGATGGCCCAGCAACGGCTGCGGGATGCTGTCCCAGCTCAGCTCACAATTAAGGAAGGCTTCGGTGCGTTCAGTCAGTGACGGCATTACCGGTTTCAGGTAAGTCATCAGTACGCGGAACAGGTTGATACCCATTGAGCAAATAGCTTGCAAATCCGCATCGCGGCCTTCCTGTTTGGCCACTACCCACGGCGCCTGCTCATCCACATAGCGGTTTGCCAGATCGGCCAGCGCCATGATTTCGCGGATTGCGCGACCGGACTCACGGCTGGCATAGGCTTCGGCGATGCTTTGTGCCGCATCAACGAAGGTTTGGTACAGCGCCGGGTCGGCCAGCTTGTCGGCCAGTTGCCCCCCAAAACGCTTGCTGATAAAGCCGGCGTTGCGCGAAGCCAGGTTAACCACCTTGTTCACGATGTCGGCGTTCACCCGCTGCACGAAATCTTCCAGATTCAGGTCGATATCGTCAATGCGTGAAGACAGCTTGGCGGCGTAGTAGTAACGCAGGCAGTCGGCATCCAGGTGTTGCAGATAGGTACCGGCCTTGATAAAGGTGCCGCGAGACTTGGACATCTTGGCGCCGTTTACCGTCACGTAGCCATGTACGAACAGGTTGGTCGGTTTGCGGAAGTTACTGCCTTCCAGCATGGCCGGCCAGAACAGGCTGTGGAAATAAACGATGTCCTTGCCGATAAAGTGATACAGCTCGGTGGTGGAGTCCTTGCGCCAGAACTCGTCAAAGTCCAGATCGCCGCGCTTGTCGCACAGGTTTTTGAATGAACCCATGTAGCCGATTGGCGCATCCAGCCAGACGTAGAAGTATTTGCCTGGGGCATCCGGGATTTCAAAGCCGAAATACGGCGCATCGCGGGAGATATCCCACTGTTGCAGACCGGACTCAAACCATTCCTGCATCTTGTTCGCTACCTGCTCTTGCAGCGCGCCGGAACGGGTCCAGGCCTGCAACATTTCGCTGAACGACGGCAGATCAAAGAAGAAGTGCTCGGAATCACGCAGCACCGGCGTTGCACCGGAAACCACGGATTTCGGATCGATCAGTTCGGTCGGGCTGTAGGTTGCGCCACAAACTTCGCAGTTATCGCCGTATTGATCCGGCGATTTGCATTTCGGGCAGGTGCCTTTGACGAAGCGGTCAGGCAGGAACATGCCTTTTTCCGGGTCGTACAGCTGAGAAATGGTGCGGTTCTTGATGAAACCGTTTTCTTTCAGGCGGCCGTAAATCAGGTTCGACAGCTCACGGTTCTCATCGCTATGGGTTGAATGATAGTTATCATAGCTGATGCCAAAACCGGCGAAATCCTGTTGGTGCTCCTGGCTCATTTCCGCAATCATTTCTTCCGGCTTGATGCCCAACTGCTGAGCTTTCAGCATGATCGGCGTGCCGTGCGCGTCGTCCGCGCAGATGAAATGAACCTCGTTGCCGCGCATTCGTTGGTAACGAACCCAGATGTCTGCCTGGATGTGCTCGAGCATGTGGCCGAGATGGATGGAACCATTTGCGTACGGCAGCGCGCACGTCACCAATAATTTTTTCGCGACTTGAGGCATAGTGAGAACTTGGTTTCTGTAATGAATAAAAAGGGTCTTTGATGTTACCCGATCGCGCCCGCCACGGCTAGGGCGGTTTCTTTATACAGACATGCGCCGACCGGCCTGCAGTTCTGATATGCTTAGCGGGAAGCTATCCATTCAAAATCAAGGAGCCGGGATGAGCACAAAATCCCCCGAGCAGACCAACCCCGAAGTTCTGCGTGCCCTGGTGACCGGTGTACTGGCCGCCTTTGAACACCCGACGTTAAAAAACAACCTGACCGCGCTGAAGGCAATTCACCACTGCGCGTTGTTGGATCATGTGCTGCACATTGAACTGATCATGCCATTCGCCTGGCAGAGCGGTTTTGAGGTGCTGAAAGACAGCGTCAGTGCAGAATTGCTGCGCGTGACCGGTGCTGAAGCGATCGACTGGAAACTGAAGCACGACATTACTACTCTGAAACGCGCCAACGATCAGGCCGGTATCAAGGGGGTGCGTAATATCATCGCCATCAGTTCCGGTAAGGGCGGGGTGGGGAAATCCACCACGGCGGTTAACCTGGCGTTAGCGCTGGCTGCGGAAGGGGCCAAGGTCGGTATTCTGGACGCCGACATTTATGGCCCGTCGATCCCGAATATGCTGGGCACCGAGAACGAGCGTCCAACCTCGCCGGATGGGCAACATATGGCACCGATCCTGGCGCACGGTTTGGCAACCAACTCTATTGGCTATCTGGTGACCGACGATAATGCCATGGTGTGGCGCGGTCCGATGGCCAGCAAGGCGTTAATGCAATTGTTGCAGGATACCTTGTGGCCGGATCTGGACTATCTGGTGCTGGATATGCCACCGGGTACCGGTGATATTCAGTTGACGCTGTCGCAAAACATTCCGGTTACCGGAGCATTGGTGGTCACCACGCCGCAGGATATCGCGTTGCTCGATGCCGCCAAGGGCATTGTGATGTTTGAGAAGGTTCATGTGCCGGTACTGGGCATCGTGGAAAATATGAGTGTGCATATTTGCAGCAACTGCGGACACCACGAGCCCATTTTCGGTACCGGTGGGGCGGAGAAGCTGGTGAAGAAGTACCATAGCCGCCTGCTGGGGCAATTGCCGCTGCATATTTCACTGCGCGAAGATTTGGATCGTGGCGAGCCGACGGTGATAAGCCGCCCGGACAGCGAATTTGCCGAGCTGTATCGCCAGCTTGCCGGTCGCGTTGCCGCGCAGATGTATTGGCAGGGTGAAGCTATTCCGACGGAAATCTCTTTCCGCGCCTTGTAATTCACTTAACGCCTGCCAGAAAACAACCCCGGACATGTGCCGGGGTTTTGTTTAGGGGGTCGTAAGGTGTTTGTGCAGATCAGCTCGGGTATAAGGGCGTTCGATATGCGCTAGGGCGGTGGCAATATGTTCCAACAGGCCCTGCGTCGGTGCCGGCTGCCGGTTGCCCATCAGGGCGAGCGGTAAAGCCAATGCGCAGATGATCCGTAACCAGGAAAGCTGCGGACGCGGTTTGCCACGCTGTAACCACAGGAACAGCGTGCTGGCCAGATAACCCAACACTAATCCGCTCACTACTTCCGAAGGCGAATGCACCTGAATGGCCAGCCGCGATAACCCGATAGTGAGGGGCAATACCAAACCGGCCACCAGCGCCATACTGCGCACCGCATGTGAAAAACGCCCGGTCAGCGTCCAGAGGAACACCGGCCAGATACTGGCCGCCAGCGCAGAGTGACCGCTAAAGCCGGTAAAGTCATAGCTTTCAATGCCGATGCCCCAGCCCATAAAGGCCAGTTTGGAGGCACATACCACGCCGCCGGCACCGCCGAAAATCAGCGCCCATTGCCAACCTGCGGTTCGGGTGGCTGGTGGCACGACTAATACGACAAAGAGAATCAATGAGCACGGCAGTAACAACATACTGTCGCCAAAAAATGTCAGAAAATACCAGTCCAGCACGTCGGTCTCCGGTGAAATAAGGCATCCCAATTGTCAGGATTATCATCAAGTCACCGAGTTTACCCCGGCATGCCCGATAGCCCTAGAAGCAATCATCTGAAAATCGTGGCAGACCAATCCGACGAAATAACCCGATATAGCGGCCTGGCGGCGGTAATATAGGCTGGCGCTATGGCCGCTAACTCCCTATAATTGACGCGTTTTAGTTCCCCCCCTTCACACTACGAAATCAGGTCTTCAATTTTATGACTGACAAGCCGCATCAGTGCGTCATTATTGGTATAGCTGGCGCATCTGCCTCCGGAAAAAGCCTTATCGCCAGTACGTTGTATCGTGAACTTCGCGATCAGGTTGGCGATGAACATATCGGCGTTATTCCTGAAGACAGTTACTACAAAGACCAGACTCACTTGACCATGGAAGAAAGGGTCAAGACAAACTATGACCACCCGAGCGCCATGGACCACAACCTGCTGTTTCAGCATCTGCAAATGCTGAAATCAGGCAAGGCGATAGAGTTACCCTTGTACAGTTACACCGAGCACACGCGTAAGAAAGAGACCATTCACCTGGAACCGAAAAAGGTGATTATTCTTGAGGGGATCCTGCTGTTGACGGATATCCGTCTGCGTCAGGAAATGAACTTCTCGATCTTCGTTGATACGCCGCTGGATATTTGCCTGATGCGCCGTATGAAGCGTGATGTGAATGAACGTGGCCGTTCGATGGATTCGGTAATGGCGCAATACCAGAAAACCGTCCGTCCGATGTTCCTGCAGTTTATCGATCCTTCCAAACAATACGCCGATATTATCGTCCCGCGCGGGGGTAAAAACCGCATTGCGATCGATATTCTGAAAGCCAAAATCAGCCAGTTCTTCGAGTAATGCTATCCAATGGCCGGAAACCCCGTGTTTCCGGCCGACGGGCAACTATTTACGCCGCGGCGTAGACCTTTTGCCCGTTGTGTGGCAATTTTTGTTTTAGTGACACGCCTTGATGGAGATGAATAAATGAGACTGTGCGACCGTGATATAGAAGCCTGGCTGGATTGCGAAAAACTGGTGATTTCGCCGCGTCCGCCGATTGAGCGTATTAACGGGGCCACAGTGGATGTCCGTTTAGGCAATCAGTTCCGCGTTTTTCGTGGCCATACCGCTGCCTTTATCGACCTTAGCGGGCCGAAAGATGAAGTCAGTGCCGCGTTGGATCGCGTGATGAGTGATGAAATTGTTCTGCCGGAAGGAGAGGCTTTCTTCCTGCATCCGGGGGAATTGGCGCTGGCGGTCACGCTGGAGTCGGTCACGCTGCCAAACGATTTGGTGGGTTGGCTGGACGGGCGTTCTTCCCTGGCGCGTCTGGGCCTGATGGTTCATGTTACCGCGCACCGTATCGATCCAGGCTGGCAGGGCCGAATTGTCCTGGAGTTCTATAATTCAGGTAAGCTGCCACTGGCATTGCGTCCGGGCATGCTGATCGGCGCACTGAGTTTTGAACCGCTGTCCGGGCCTGCGGCACGTCCTTATAATAGCCGCCAGGATGCAAAATACCGCGATCAGCAGGGCGCAGTAGCCAGTCGAATCGACAAGGATTAACAGCGCTGGAAGCACGGTCGGTGTGGCGCTGACAAGAGGATGGCATGAGAAGATTACTGACGACTTTGGTGATTTTGCTGGTGGTGTTGCTGGCGGGGATGTCTGCGCTGGTACTGTTGGTAAATCCGAATGATTTTCGTGCCTACATGGTCACGAAAGTCGAGAAAAAGAGTGGTTATCATCTGACGCTGGATGGCGATTTGCGCTGGCATATCTGGCCGCAGCTCAGCATTCTGGCCGGTCGCATGACCTTGACTGCGCCCGGAGCCAAAGCACCGGTGATCAGCGCAGATAATATGCGCCTTGATGTCAAACTGCTGCCGTTGTTGTCGCATCAACTGTTTGTGAAACAGGTGATGCTGAAAAACGCCGTGATCCGCCTGACTCCTGAAAGTGAAGAACAAAATCAACCGGATGCGCCTATCGCGCCTGCGAGCCACTCCGAAGAGCCGGTAGATACGCCCTGGAAATTTGACATCGATAATCTGCGGGTGGTGGATAGCCTGCTGATTTGGCAACGCGCCAATAACGAACAGATCAACGTTCGCGATATTAATCTTACCCTGCAACAAAATGCCAAACGCCAGGCGCAAATGGAACTTTCCAGCCGGGTAAACCGCAATCAGCGCGACTTGACCTTCAACCTGGCCGCAGATATCGATCTGCAGCAATATCCACGGCGAATTGCAGCCAATGTCACCCAATTCAGTTACCAACTGGAAGGTGCAGACATCCTGGCCGGTGGTATTAAAGGCGACGGCAGCACTCAAGTGGTCTATCAACAGACGCCGCAGCAAGTGACACTTAGCCAACTGAGCCTGGGTGCCAATGACAGTACCTTTAGCGGTGGCGCCAGTATTCAGTTCGGTGAGATACCGGCCTATACGCTTAACCTGACGTCTGCGGCGGTGAATTTTGACGCCTTTACCGGCTGGCAGTCCAGTAGTTCGCCAGTGCAGCAAGAGCAGAATGTCACTTCCTCGCCGGTCATTGCCAGCCAGATGGACGATCCTCAGCAAAATTTGGAGGTGCTGCGAGATTTTAACGCACAGCTCAATTTGAGTGTGGATCAACTCACCTACCGCGGTATGAACATTACCCATCTTTCGACCCAGGCGGAAAACCAACAGGGCCTGTTAACGCTGCATTCGTTCTCCGGGCAGGTAGCCGGTGGTGATTTCGCTTTACCAGGCACTCTGGATGCGCGTGGCCGCAGGCCGGTGATTACCGTGCAGCCGGTGGTGAAGCAGGTTGAACTTGGCAGCATTTTGAAGGCGTTTGAGATGCCGCAAATCATGACCGGGAAATTCAGCATGGAAGGGGATTTAACCGGCGATCGCCTGACGTCGCAGTCGTTTGAACGGCGCTGGCAGGGCACTGCTCAGCTGGCGATGCAGGACGCGCAGTTACACGGTCTGAATATTCAGCAACTGATTCAGCAAGCCGTGGCGCGCAATGATAACAGCGTGAGTGGACAAAAAGATTATCAGCGTTATACCGAAGTGAAACAGTTGTCGGCTAATGCCAGCCTGGATCGCGGCACGGTAAAAATTACCGAGTTGGGTGCAGATTCTCCGTTGTTAAATCTGAGCGGCAATGGGACGGTAGACATGCCGGGTAAACAGTGTGATATGACGCTTAACGTTCGGGTAACTGGCGGCTGGCAAGGGCGTAGCGATCTGATTGAACAGTTGCAGAAAACGCCGATCCCACTGCGGGTTTACGGCCCATGGAACCAACTTAACTATCAATTGCAGGTCGACCAGGTCTTGCGGAAAACGCTGCAGAACCGGGCGAAGGACGCGTTGAACAAGTGGGCCGATAAAAACAAGGATTCGCGCGAAGGCCAGGATCTTAAAAAACTGCTCGATAAGCTCTAATCTTTGAGAGTGCAGGCCGGGCGCTGGCCTGCACTCTCAGTAAACCTCGCCAGAGTATTTCCCTTTCCCAATAATTTCCTCCCGTAACTTTGACGGATATCATGACGTCTGTGCCTGAGTTTGTGCAGAGTGTGCGCAGTTAAGCGATTTATACGCTTTGGCACGGTCAAAAACGAAAATGATAAGTTGAGGGAATATGATAGAGCTTCTGATCGGGGCGGTTGTCGCGGCAGGCGTTGGCCGTTACATCATCAAAGGTTACTCTGCCACCGGCGTATTGATGGTGGGCGGCCTGTTGCTGTTGGCCATCAGTGCCCTGATGGGCAAAAGTCTGTTGCCTGCCAGCGCCACATCTACCGGATGGCGCGCGACTGACATCATTGAATACGTCAAAATTCTGCTGATGAGCCGTGGTGGCGATCTTGGCATGATGATTATGATGCTGTGCGGATTTGCGGCCTATATGACTCACATTGGTGCCAATGATGTGGTGGTCAAGCTGGCATCCCGTCCGCTGCAAATGATCAACTCTCCCTACCTTTTGATGGTGGCGGCCTATTTTGTTGCCTGTCTGATGTCACTGGCGGTCTCCTCTGCCACGGGCCTGGGCGTATTGTTGATGGCTACGCTCTTCCCGTTGATGGTCAACGTGGGTATCAGCCGTGGTGCGGCTGCGGCGATTTGTGCTTCCCCTGCGGCGATTATTCTGGCTCCAACCTCGGGTGATGTGGTACTGGCCGCCAAGGCGGCGGAAATGCCCTTGGTTGATTTCGCCTTTAAAACTACTTTACCGATCTCGATTGCGGCGATTGTCTGCATGGCGGTTGCGCATTTCTTTTGGCAGCGTTACCTGGACAAAAAGGCCAATGAACAGCATCACATTATGGATGTGAGTGAAATCACCACGCATGCACCGGGGTTCTACGCGGTGCTACCCTTTACTCCCATCCTTGGCGTGCTGGTGTTTGATGGTAAATGGGGGCCGGAACTGCATATCATCACCGTGTTGGTTGGCTGCATGCTGTTGGCGGCGGTGATTGAATTCCTGCGCAGTTTCAGTGCCAAACAGGTATTTAGCGGTCTGGAAGTCGCTTATCGCGGCATGGCGGACGCTTTTGCCAGCGTAGTGATGCTGCTGGTAGCTGCCGGCGTGTTCGCCCAGGGCTTGAGCACCGTCGGGTTTATCAGCGGGCTGATCAGCCTGGCGCAGTCGTTCGGTACCGGCGGCATCATCATGATGTTGGTGCTGGTGGTGATTACCATGCTGGCGGCAATGACCACCGGTTCAGGCAACGCCCCTTTCTATGCTTTCGTAGAACTGATTCCCAAACTGGCGGCGCAGATGGGGGTTAATCCGGCGTATCTGGTGATCCCGATGCTACAGGCTTCGAACCTGGGACGTACCCTGTCGCCGGTTTCCGGGGTGGTGGTGGCGGTATCCGGTATGGCAAAAATCTCGCCGTTCGAAGTGGTGAAACGAACTTCGGTACCGGTGATTGTTGGGTTGATCGTGGTGATTGTGGCGACGGAGTTACTGGTTCCCCAGCATTTATAATAGCGGCCGGGCGATGCCCGGCCCTGGTTTAAACCTCGTAGTCTGGTTCTGGTACCAACAACGGGGTGATTTTTACCTTCAAAATACGGTGGCTACTGACTTCCAGCGGTTCAAACAGGTAGTCACCGATCCGCAACTGCTCGCCTTCCTGAGGAATGCGCTGGCTGTGCTCCATCAGCAGGCCGGCCAACGTGTGATACTCACGCTTGTCTTCCAGTGGTAATGGCAGATACAACACCAAATCCTCCAGCGGCATATAGCCGTTGGCGGTCCAGCTTCCGTCATCATTTTGCACGATGTCATGCCGGGCATCGACTTCCTCTCCGGCTTCCGGCAGGTTGCCTGCAATGGTTTCCATCACATCGGTCAGCGTGACTATCCCTTCAACCGAGCCGAATTCGTCTACGACAAAGGCAAAATGCGTCTGTGCCTGGCGAAATTGTTCCAGGGCGCTCAGCAGGGTCAACTGCTCGGGGAAAATCAGCGGCTGCAGCACCAACGCGCGTAAATCGAGCGGCTCCTGGGCTAACTGCTGCTTCAGCACGTCAATGGTATGGATGACACCGAGAGGTTCATCGCTGGCGCTGTTTTCCACCACCACAATGCGCGTATGCTGATTTTTTTCCAGTAATTGGGTCAGCTTATCCTGCGGATCATTCAGCTCGAGGTATTCCACATCATGGCGGGAGGTCATGATGCTGCTTACCGTACGCTGCGCCATACCCAACACGCGCTCTATCATATGGCGTTCCTGTTGGTTGAAAATTTCGCCGCTTTCATTGCCGCTATCGGCCAACAGGTTGGCGGATTGGTTGTCGATTTCCGCTTCTTCATGCTTGCCGCTCAACATGCGCAGCACGGCTTCTGCGGTGCGCTCGCGCAGTGGTCGTGCTGTCGAGAGGAAACGGCGGCGGTTGAACTGCGATAGCTGGTTCAGGGCTTCGATCATCACTGAGAAACCAATGGCAGCGTACAGATAACCTTTCGGAATGTGGTAGCCAAAGCCTTCGGCAACCAGGCTGAAACCGATCATCAGCAGGAAGCTCAGACACAGGATGACAATCGTCGGGTGGGCATTGACGAAGCGTGTTAGCGGTTTACTGGCCAGCAACATCAATCCGATAGCGATACAAACCGCAAGCATCATGACTGCCAGGTGATCGACCATGCCGACGGCGGTGATCACCGAGTCGAGCGAGAAGACCGCATCCAGCACCACGATTTGTGCCACCACTGGCCAGAAGCGGGCGCCTTTGCGCTGGCCCTGTTGCTCTTCATCTTTGCCTTCCAGCCGTTCGTTAAGCTCCATGGTGGCTTTGAACAGCAGGAAGATACCCCCAACCAGCATTATCAGATCGCGGCCGCTGAAGGGATGTCCGCCGGCAAAAAACAACGGTTGAGTCAGTGTCGCCAACCATGAGATGGAGGCCAATAACGCCAGACGCATCAGCAACGCCAGCAATAAACCCACAACACGGGCTTTATCTCTTTGATGCTTTGGTAATTTTTCCGCCAGGATGGCGATAAAGATAAGGTTGTCTATACCCAGCACGATTTCCAGCACGACCAGAGTGGCCAGGCCGGCCCAAATTGTTGGATCTGCGATCCATTCCATACGCCCAATTTCACCTGTAAGTTCGACGGCTTATGCCGCAAACGAATGATGGGTGTTGAGCCAGGAAAATTCAACATTAAAACTGGGGGGACTTGCCTGCGAAATGAAAAAACCAAGCAAAATGAATGCATAAAAATTCATCCATGCGGGAGAGGATCAGAATGTGACACAAGGAGAAATGGGGAATTTTCTGAAAAGGAAGTCAGTTTTTGGAATATGGGGGTAGACGTTTGTTGATAAAAGCAGCGTAAATATAATTTTTAAAAATCAAGCCATTATGGATTTCATTGACTGCTACACTTTGCTGAGTCTACCCCTGTGGGTAGTCTTATTCTGAAAAGGGTACCCAATGGGTATCTTAGGCTTGTATCGATAGGGCAATAGTATAAGAATCTTAGCCATATAAACATTTACAAGTATCATCGTTTGGTTATAAGGACGTATTTATTTTGTTTCATTTGTGATCTAACTATCGATTAACAAAAGAGTACGTCCCTCGATTTACATTAAAACGTGACTGAACCTGGTCGCCTATAGAGAACGATGACAGTACATTGGTAGCTGAAAGCCAAGGGCGGTAGCGTGTCTCAACTATCCCGTTTCCGACTTCATGAGCGGCTTGGTTCAGCTACGTAATAATTATTGAATGTGGATGAAAAACATGCAAAAAAGATTGAAGGCTGTCATTCCCGTAGCAGGCCTGGGAACTCGTATGTTGCCGGCGACAAAAGCCATCCCTAAAGAAATGTTGCCGGTGGTCGATAAGCCACTGATCCAATACATCGTTAATGAATGTGTTGCCGCTGGGATTAAAGATATTGTTCTGGTAACTCACTCTTCCAAAAATGCTATTGAGAACCACTTCGATACCTCTTTTGAGCTTGAAGCGGTACTGGAATCACGGGTCAAACGCCAGTTGCTGGAAGAAGTGCAGAGTATTTGTCCTTCAGATGTGACAGTAATGCAAGTACGTCAGGGACAAGCGAAAGGTCTGGGCCACGCGGTTCTGTGCGCCAAGCCGATGGTCGGCGAAGATCCTTTTGTGGTGTTGTTACCTGATGTGTTGCTGGATGACTCAACTGCCGATTTGCGTAAAGAAAACCTGGCCAAAATGATTCAACGTTTCACTGATACCGGTTTTAGCCAGATCATGGTGGAACCGGTACCGGAACAGGATGTTTCGAAATACGGCGTCGTTGATTGTGGTGGTGCGGCGTTGTCAGCAGGTGAGAGTACTCCAATGACCGCCGTGGTGGAAAAACCGGCCCTGGAGGATGCACCTTCAAATCTGGCGGTGGTTGGCCGTTATGTTTTGTCTGCTGACATTTGGCCGCTGCTGGAAAAAACCTTACCGGGTGCCGGCGATGAAATTCAGTTGACCGATGCCATTGCTGCCTTGATGGGGCAGGAAACCGTAGAGGCTTTTCATATGAGCGGAAAATCGCATGACTGCGGCGATAAGTTGGGTTATATGAAGGCATTCGTACAATACGGACTGCGTCACGCCTCCGAAGGCGAAGATTTTACCCAGTGGCTAAAACAAACGCTTAACAGCAAGTAAGAGTTACGGCTGAGAAGACGATCATAAGATATCAAGAGGATTACCATGACCAAGTTAAAAGCTGTCATTCCCGTTGCAGGTCTGGGTATGCGTATGCTGCCTGCAACCAAGGCTATTCCAAAGGAAATGTTGCCGATCGTTGATAAGCCGTTGATTCAATACATAGTTAATGAGTGCGTTGCTGCTGGGATCAAAGAGATCATCCTGGTGACGCATTCATCCAAGAATGCAATCGAAAACCATTTTGATACCTCCTTCGAGTTGGAAGCGATGCTTGAAGCGCGCGTAAAGCGCCAGTTGCTTGATGAAGTGCAATCTATTTGCCCAAAAGGCGTAACGCTAATGCATATTCGTCAGGGGCAGCCAAAGGGTTTGGGGCATGCGGTGCTTTGTGCCAAGCCGCTGGTAGGGGACTCACCTTTTGTAGTTCTGTTGCCGGATGTCTTGCTTGACGACGCCAAAGCCGACCTGAAGAAAGACAACCTGCCGCATATGATTACTCGCTTTGAACAGACCGGCTTGAGCCAGGTGCTGGTTCAGGCTGCGGATGAGCATGTTTTACACGACTACTCGGTGGTTGAATGTGAAGCCAACAAGCTGCAGCCTGGTGAAAGCTCGCGGATGACTTCTATCATAGAAAAACCGGGCCATGAAGTTCCGTTGAAGTCTAATTATTCTGCGGTTGGGCGCTATGTTCTCTCAGCTGATATTTGGCCGATTTTAGAGAAAACCGAGCCGGGCGTATGGGGGCGAATTCAGCTGACAGATGCCATTGCCGAGTTGTTGAAGCACAAACCGGTTGAAGCGACAGAGTTGGTTGGGGAATCGTTCAACTGTGGGGAGAAGATGGGTTACTTGCGTGCGTTTGTTACTTATGGGCTACGTCACCCCACCCAAGGCAAGGCATTTCGCGAGTGGGCAGAAAAATTGTCACTCTAGGATCTATGCGATATTTGGTTACCTGGCAGCGAGTTCAGTCTCTGCCAGGGCAATTTGCCACACCCATTGAATCTTAGGTAATTTCGCTGTTTCATTTTTTATATTAGTATACATTCTATTACAGGCTGTCTTACCGTTTGGCCTTCGCGGTTTTTCTTTGTGAATCAGGTTGTAAAATCTCAGCAACTTTCTGTTTTATAAGGGTAATTGCCGTTAACGCTTGTAGGAAGTCGCCAGTGTGAGCATAAGCTGAATACTTTACTTCGTTAATAATAATATCTTTGTATTCATCAACAGCAGATAAACGTTAAAGATTTATTGCAACAGGTTTTCCTCCGTTTCAGGACGGGAACATAAACCGAGGCATTTTGGTAAGGTTACAGAGACGCAGCCATGGTCGGCTAGCATTGTAGCTTTGCAGATACATTTACTTTGAAAGTGATGATAATTTGATGGCAAAACGACAATTGAAAATGATACCGCTGTTGATCTCCATCAGCGTAATCAGTGGTTGTACCGTGTTTCCTGGAACCCACCTTTCTACAAGCGGCAAAGACGTTGTAAAGCAGGAAGATGCGGACTTTGATATTGACAAAATGGTCAATATTTACCCAATGACACCCAAGCTGCTGGACAAGTTGCGCCCAGCAAAAGTAGTAGCGCAAACCAATGGCCAGTTGGATGCTTCTCTGCGTACCTATGAATACCGGATCGGTGTGGGTGATGTGCTTAACGTCACCGTTTGGGATCACCCTGAACTGACCACCCCTGCTGGGCAATATCGCAGTGCCAGTGATACTGGCAACTGGGTCCATTCGGATGGCACTATTTTCTATCCTTACATCGGTAAGGTGAACGTGGTAGGCAAAACGGTGACCCAAATTCGCGATCAGATCGCTTCCCGCTTGGCTCAATATATTGAGAGCCCGCAGGTTGATGTCAATATCGCCGCTTTCCGTTCCCAAAAAGCCTATGTAACAGGCGAAGTGTCTAAATCAGGCCAACAAGCAATTACCAACGTACCTCTGACGGTGATGGACGCTATCAATGCCGCAGGTGGTCTGACGGAGAATGCAGACTGGCGCAACATTGTGTTGACGCACAATGGCAAAGAGTCGAGCTTGTCGCTGCAACAACTGATGCAGAATGGCGATTTGACTCAGAACCGTCTGCTTTACCCGGGTGACATTCTTTACGTGCCGCGCAATGACGACCTGAAAGTGTTTGTCATGGGTGAAGTCAGAACGCCGGCGACACTGAAGATGGACCGCAGCGGCATGACTTTGACAGAGGCTTTGGGTAATACCCAGGGGATCAGTCAGGCGGCGGCAGATGCGACAGGCGTCTTCGTTATTCGCCCTCTGCATGGTACGCAGGGTGACAAGCTGGCAAACATTTATCAGCTCAACATGGCGGATGCGACAGCCTTGGTGATGGGGGCGGAATTCCACCTGCAACCTTATGATATTGTTTATGTTACAGCCGCGCCGATCGCCCGTTGGAACCGTCTGATCGTTCAATTGGCACCTACCATTGATAGTTTCAACAATCTCACGGAAGGCGCATTGCGTGTTCGTAATTGGCCGTAGAGGAGTAGGTAATGTTTGATTCTATTCTGGTTGTTTGTGTAGGTAATATCTGCCGTTCTCCAACGGCAGAACGTTTGCTGAAACAGCATCTGCCAGAGAAAGAGATCGCCTCTGCCGGGATTAGCGCATTAGTTGGCAACCCTGCGGACAAAAGCGCTATTGCCATTGCGGAAAAACACCATTTGTCGCTAGAACATCATGAGGCGAGGCAACTGACGAAAGAAATGTGCCGGGAATATTCGCTGATTCTGGTGATGGAAAAAGGCCATATCGATGCGGTTTGTCGGTTAGTGCCGGAAGTCAGAGGGAAGACGATGCTTTTTGCTCACTGGCTGGGGCAAAAAGAAGTGCCCGATCCTTACAAAAAAAGCGCAGAAGCGTTTGAGTTTGTTTACCGCCTTCTTGATGATGCTGCCCAAAAATGGGCGCAGGCATTAAATCGTTAACCAGAGATTCCAATGACTGATAATACGAAACCAGGCTTATCAACGGCCAATAATAATGACGAGATCGATCTAAGTCGCTTGCTTGGGACTTTACTGGACCACCGGTGGCTGATTATCGGTGTGACAGCGTTATTCTCTGTCGCCGGTATCATTTATTCACTGTTCGCGACGCCAGTCTACCAAGCTGACGCTTTGGTTCAGGTTGAACAAAACGTCGGCAATTCACTGGTCAATGATTTATCCCAGATGTTACCTAGCGGCCAACCGGGCTCCGCGACGGAAATCGAGCTAATCCAATCGCGGATGGTAACGGGAAAAACCGTTGATGATTTGAATCTTGACACAGTGGTTCAGCAGAAATTTTTCCCAGTGTTTGGCCGTGGCTGGGCGCGTTTAACCGGAGTTGAGCCAGGACGCATCGCATTGTCCCGGCTTAACGTTCCGTCAAACGCGGATGACATTGAGCTTGAACTGAAAGTCATTGATGATAAGAACTATGTGCTAAGTAAAAACGGCACGGAAATTATCAAAGGGAAGGTCGGTGAGTTAGCCAGCGCCCATGGGGTGGCTTTATTGGTTAGCGAAATCTCGGCTGAACCTGGCACCGTATTTGAAGTGGCTAAACTGCAGCGTTTGGTTGCCACCAACAATTTGCTGGATGCTTTAACTGTTGAGGATAAAGGCAAGGATACCGGAGTCTTGGCTCTGAGTTTGATTGGCGATGATCCGATTCTGGTGCGTAAAATCCTGGATGGCATCAGTAAAAACTACCTGTTGCAAAACGTTGAGCGCAAGTCAGAGGAAGCGGCTAAAAGCCTGGACTTCCTGAAAGAGCAATTGCCGGAGGTGCGTAGCTCATTAGACAGTGCTGAGGAGAAACTCAATCGTTTCCGCCAGGCCAACGACTCCGTAGATTTGTCACTCGAGGCCAAATCGGTATTGGATACCATTGTTGGCGTTGAAGCTCAGTTGAATGAACTGACTTTCAAGGAAGCGGAGATCTCCAAGCTTTATACTAAAGAGCACCCTGCATATCGGGCGCTTATGGAGAAACGCGTCACGTTACAACAGGAAAAGGACAAGCTGAACAAACGTGTCAGTGGCATGCCAAAGACTCAGCAGGAAATTTTACGTTTAACCCGTGATGTCCAGGCTGGGCAAGAAATTTACATGCAATTGCTGAACAAGCAGCAAGAGCTGGGCATCACCAAGGCTAGTACTGTAGGCAACGTACGTATTGTTGATCCGGCAGTCACTCAACCACGTCCGGTTAAACCGCAAAAAACAATTATCGTCTTGATTGTTACCCTGTTGGGTGGTCTGTTCTCTACCGGATTTGTCTTGCTGAAAACCATGCTTCATCGTGGCATCGAAAGCCCGGAGCAGTTGGAACAGCAGGGTATCAACGTTTATGCCAGCATTCCGTTATCTGAATGGCAACAGAAAAGCGACCGTGAAACGATGCTATCCGGTAAGCGCAGCAGTACTAAAAGCTACACACTGCTTGCTGTGGGTAACCCAGCGGATCTGGCTATCGAAGCGGTCAGAAGCTTGCGTACCAGTTTGCATTTCGCTTCTTTGGAAGCCAAAAATAACGTTCTTATGATTTCGGGCGCTAGCCCAAGTATTGGTAAGACGTTTGTCAGTATTAACCTTGCTGCTGTTATTGCTCAGGCGGGCCAGCGTATTTTGGTAGTTGATGCCGATATGCGTAAAGGTTATGCCCATTCATTGTTGAATTGTGAGTTGGGTTTAGGTCTGTCCGATGTGCTTTCTGGACAGGCAACGGCGCAACAGGCGATCAAAAAAACTTCGATTGAGAATCTGAGCTTTATATCACGTGGTAAAATTCCACCAAATCCTTCAGAACTGCTGATGCATAATCGTCTGTCGGAGTTCCTTGAGTGGGCAGGTAAGGAATATGACATCGTCCTGGTCGATACTCCGCCAATATTGGCAGTGACAGATGCTGCAATTGTGGCGCGTAATGTGGGGACCACTTTATTGGTGGCGCGTTACGGTGTTAACTCACTGAAAGAGATTGAAGTAAGTATCCGCCGCTTCGAGCAAAATGGCATGGAAATTAAGGGTATTATCCTTAATGCCGTAGAACATAAATCCGGTAGCGCTTACGGCTACTACGCGTACGAATATAAATAAATCCCCTTCCTTACGTAAAATAGAGGCTCCTTATTCTTTAGGAGCCTCTAGTTCCGTTCAATAAATTATAGATTCCAATTTCGGAGATATCAGATGAGTAATCTTGCAATTATTCCGGCAAGGGGTGGGTCGAAAGGGATCCCTAAGAAAAATATTAAAGAAATTGCAGGTAAACCTTTAATTGCCTGGAGTATTGAGCAGGCTCTGAATTCATCACAAATTGATCGTGTTATTGTTACAACCGACTGTGAGGATATCGCTGCAGTTGCCAGAGAGTATGGTGCTGAAGTTCCCTTTATGCGTCCGGCTCACTTGGCAGTAGATACTGCGGCCACTGAACCTGCTTTGTTGCACACTTTAGAGTGGTTGGCGGAGCATGAGAACTATAAACCTGAATTTACTGTTCTGCTGCAGGCAACCTCACCAGTTCGTAAAGACGATGCGATTGATGTAGCGATCAAAAAGATTATTGATAAAAAAGCTGATTCATTATTGAGTGTCTGCGAATTTTGGCATTTCCTTTGGGAAAATGAAGATGATCCGAAAGCTTATTATGATTATTTAAACCGTCCACGGCGCCAAGATATTAAGCCGGAAAATATTAAGCTGAAAGAAAATGGTTCAATCTACGTAACTAAAAGCGAAATTCTTTTGAGCACCGGAAATCGTCTTGGCGGAAAAGTTGTTGCGCATAAGATGTCAGAAGAAGAAAGCTTTGAGATTGATACCATGCTCGATTGGGCGGTTGTTGAAGTGATTTTGCAGAATTGGAATGGGAGATAATTAATGTTAATTCAGAAAAAAATATCCGATTTTTTGGTGTTTGAAACAGAAACAATCATCAAAGCATTGGAAAAAATCAACTCAAACAAAAAACGCATTATTTTCGTTGTAACTGAAGACGGTAAGTTATGCGGTTCCTTCTCAGATGGCGACTTCCGTCGTTGGATCACCAGTGGTGATTTCGACCTGAGTCGTGAAATGTCTGAAGTTATGAACCAGAACGTGCGCTATAAAAAAGTTGACGCGCCTCGTCCTGAAATTGAAGCATTGTTCACTAACGGCGTTGATGTTCTGCCTCTGGTTGATGACTATCGCCGTCTGGTCGCTGTTGCGTTGCAAAGTGAAAAAGGGCTGACCATTGGTAAGCACACTATCACCGATACATCGCCGAGCTATATCATTGCGGAAATTGGTAATAACCATAACGGCGACATCAAACTGGCTAAGCACTTGGTTGATCTGGCTGTTGATGCCGGTGCGGATTGTGTCAAATTCCAAATGCGTGATCTGAGTTCATTGTATAAAGGCGGCAACGACAAAGATAAGTCTGCCGATCTGGGTGCGCAATATACCATTGATTTGCTGAGAAAATTCCAGCTCTCCAATGAAGAACTTATCGAAGTGTTCGATTACTGCAAAACCAAGGGTCTGACACCGCTGTGTACGCCATGGGATCTCAAGAGCCTTGAGATTTTGGAAGAGTACGGTATGGAAGGTTATAAAGTTGCTTCTGCAGACTTTACCAACCACGAAATGCTGGGTGCATTGGCTGCTACCGGCAAGCCGTTGATTTGTTCCACCGGTATGTGCAGCGAAGCAGAAATCAAAAGCTCGGTTGAGTTCTTGAAATCCAAAGGCGCTGAGTTTGTGATCCTTCATTGCAACTCAACCTACCCTACGCCATTCAAAGATGTGAACCTGGCTTATATCAAACGACTGCAGCAAGTGACCGGTTGCCTGGTTGGCTATTCAGGCCATGAACGTGGGATCTCTATACCCATTGCCGTAGCTGCACTGGGTGCACGCGTTATCGAGAAGCATTTCACCATTGATAAATCCATGGAAGGCAATGACCACAAGGTTTCACTGTTGCCACCAGAATTTAAAGAGATGGTTGTGCGTATTCGTGAAGTTGAAGAATCCATGGGTCAGGCTGGTGAGCGTGCCATCACTCAGGGTGAAATGATCAACCGTGAAACGCTGGCAAAAAGTTTGATCATCAATCGTGACCTGAAAAAGGGTGAAATCATCACCCGCGATATGATTGAAGTGAAAAGTCCTGGCCAGGGTTTACAACCTCTGTACATGGAACAGTTAGTCGGTAAAAAAGCCAACCGAGATCTTGAAACCGGTGGTTATTTCTACGAGTCAGATCTTAACGATGTGGCGATTGAAGCCAAAGATTATGATTTTGACCGTCCATTTGGTATTCCAGTTCGTTACCACGACTACAGTAAGCTGAAAAATAAATCCAACCTGGACTTTGTTGAGTTCCACCTGAGCTATCAGGACATGGAACTGGATCTGACCGAGTTCTTCACCGGTACTGAAGATATTGGCTTTGCAGTACATAGCCCAGAACTGTTTGCCAACGACCATATTCTGGATCTGGCAACCGAAGACCCGGCGTATCTGGCCCATTCGATCGCACAATTGCAGCGTGTTTGTGATGTGACCCGTGCGCTTAAGCAATATTTCCCGAAAACCGAACGTCCGGTTATCGTGGTTAACGCCGGTGGATTCAACACCACAGGTTTCTTGCCTAAAGAAGCTCGCAAGGCAATGTATGAACGCATTGGTACTACGTTAGGCGAGATTAATCAGGAAGGTGTGGAAATTATTATCCAGACCATGCCGCCATTCCCATGGCACTTTGGTGGTCAGAGTTACCATAACCTGTTTGTTGATCCGGATGAGATTAAAGCATTCTGCGAAAAATATAACTATCGTATTTGCTACGATACTTCTCACTCAATGATGGCCTGCAACTACTATCAATGGGACCTTCATGAGTTTACCCAGAAGGTTGGTGCTTACACTGCGCACATGCACGTTGTTGATGCTTTGGGCGTTGATGGCGAAGGCGTTCAGATTGGTAAAGGTGATGTGAACTTTGACGAGCTTGCTGATGATCTACAGCGGTACGCTCCTGGTGCGATGTTCATTCCTGAAGTCTGGCAAGGCCATAAAAATCAGGGAGAGGGATTCTGGCACGCACTTAACTTCCTGGAAAAGTATCTGTAAATGAGCAAAGTCATTATGGGCGCTGCGGCCTTGTCGATAGGGGATATTCTCGGCAAGGTCATAGGCTTCATCATACTGCCTTATTTAACAGCACACCTTGGCGCGTCGGGATACGGCGCGCTAACTCTATATTTGTCCGTTATTCAGATGCTGATCATTTTTATTTCGTTTAGTGGTCAGGGTCTGTTACCGGTCAAATACATGCAAGAGGGGGAAGGGAGTTCCCTGGTGTTCCGCAGAGATAACATCACGCTGGCGATAGCTTCGAGTGTACTGTTAGTGGCAATATTCTATATTGTTACATTAGTCGCGAATATATCAGTAAGTTTCAGTGATGGTTTCCTGGTCGTTCTGGCGTCTTTGGCACAAGCGCTTAACTTTATTAACCTGTCGCATCTGCGTATCAGTCAGACTTACAAGGTCGCTGCGATTGGACAATTTCTACTTTCTGCATTTAACGTTCTGTTTACGATCGCTCTTTTCGAAATGATTGCGGCTACTCCAGGACAGCGTTTGATAGCCATCGCGGCTTCATTTTTCAGTATTCAACTAGCGTATGAGTTTTTTGTTTATAAGAGAATCAAAGGTGAACGTGTTGTACTTGAACCGGTTCGCAAACGTTATAAAGAAATTATCAGTTATGGCGTTTCGCTGCTGCCGCACCATGGCAGTTACTGGATAAAATCATCGATAGATCGATTTTTCATTGCACATTACATGAGCACTGCAGTAGTCGGGGTTTACGGCCTGGCATTTCAGCTTACTTCTATAGTGATGTTGTTCTTCGGTGTAATTAATCAGGCGTTTCAGCCATTCATTTATAGAAAATTGAAAGAAAAAGACTTTAGAGGTGTTGAGCTAATTCAATATGGCTATACAGGTCTGGTGATTGTTGCCTGTATTATTTATTTCTTTATTATGCCATTTGCTTTCCCTTACTTGTTTAAAGCTGAGTTTAATCGCGCCATCTATTACTTTAATATATTGCTGCCCGGCACGGCATTTCTTTCTATATATTATATTTTTACGCATTCTCTTTTTTATTATCGTAAAAATAAAATGATCTCAATTATAACCATGGGTTCAATGGTTACGCATTTAGTTGGTATTTTTATCATTACCATGACGACGATAAAGGTAGAGTATTTCTGTTTCGTCTATGCCGTATCCAGTCTTTTTGCCTGCGTGGCGACCTTTATTTATGGTAAGCGTCAAATTAGCATTGAGAGGAAAAGATGATAGCAAGTTTGAAACGATGGCTGCGCAGTATACGTAAGCAACGTTATCGCTCTAAAGTTATCAATACTGCAGCGAAATGTGGTCGCGAACCAAAGGTTAATTTTTTGACCATTGTTAATAATAAAACAATGCTTGGCAACAACTTCAATTCTAATGGATTGACCGTTGTAGGAAAGGGTGGCGTTGTCATTGGTGATAATTTCCACTGCGGTTTTGGCTGTGTAATAATCACAGAGAATCATAATCATAACGGCACTGCTATTCCGTATGATCATACTTATGTAATTAAAGATACTCATATTGGAGATAACGTCTGGTTGGGTATTAATGTGATTATCCTACCCGGAGTTACCGTAGGTGAAGGTGCAATTATTCAGGCCGGTAGCGTTGTTGTAAAAGATATTCAACCTTATGCTATTGCGGGTGGACACCCGGCTACGCCATTCTCACAGCGCAATGTCGAGCATTATTTGCAGCTTAAAGCTGAAGGTAAGTTCCACTGAGTAGTGCTTGGAAGTTTGCATCAGCAGCCATAACCGGATATCAGAAATATGAGTAAGCACATTGCGTATATAGAGTCACCATTGCAGGCTTTTAACCTGATCGAGTATTTAGATGTTAAGAACATCACTCTCGATTTACTGATCGTGAATAAACGTTCGGCCAACTCAGCATTGAATCATGGCCAGATCGTGTATTTATTGAAGATGATCAGACACAAGGCGTTGAAAACAATTGATGTCGAAGGGTACTTAGGTAAAGTGCTCGATATCAGGAAGGAATTAAAGAGCGTTAAGTCAGACGTCAGCGCGAAAGAGAATGTGACATTGATCGCAGGTGAATACCGCGCAAGAGTATTCTGGATGTTGGCCAACAAGTTCCCTAAAAGAAATATTGTCTTGTTGGATGACGGTACGGCTACACTCCGGATTAAACGTTCTAATAACGTTACTGTAAGAGATATCGCCAAGTCTATTTTTCTTAAGTCTTTAGGTATGGCCAATAATGAGCGAGAGAAAATTACCTTTTTCTCGGTATACAACATTGAAAACAATATCGCTCAACAAGACAGAATAGTTAAACATAATTATCAGAATTTCAAACTGAAGTTGGCTGCCCTGCCGCAGGGAGATAATAAGGTATTCATTATCGGAACGCCGCTTTACGAAGCTGGGGTGACTTCAGTTGATGATATAGAACTAACGTTGAAAATGATCGACGACCTGAAATTGAATCAAGAAGGCGTTGAGTTAGTATATATTCCACATCGACGCGAGCGGGAAGAGAAAATCGATGCTATTAGACAGCATGTTGAGGTTAGACGTCTCGACTTCCCATTTGAGGTTTATCCCATAGTTATGGGCGAGAATGTAGCCTCAATAGCTGGTTTTTATTCTTCGTTATATGACAACCTGATTAAAATCTATGATGAAAAAATAAAAATAACGGCTTATGTTCTTGATAAAAAAGTGCTGTCACCGGAGTGGGTAGGATTCGTTGACGCAATCTATAAAAATTATGAGACTTATGAGAGTGCAGATATCACTCTGATTAAAGATAAATTTTGATTTTATAAAATTCCCTGTGGTGGTCAACAAATGAAGATTGCTTTAATAAATACACTTTATGCTCCCTACAAAATTGGTGGCGCAGAGGTATCCGTACAAATGCTGGCTGAAAGCCTGCAGAGTGCTGGTCATCAGGTGCGTGTATTTTGTCTTCATGAAGGTGATGAAATTAAACATGATTCACTAAATGGTGTAAGCATTGTGTACTTCCCATTAAAGAATCTGTATTGGCCGTTTCAAAAGCAGGTGGCCGGCAAGCTGAAAAAAGCAGTCTGGCATTTGCTTGACTCATACAACCCATTTATGGCGAGTTTGGTACGTGCTGAATTGAAAGCTTTTTCTCCTGATGTGGTACACACCAACAACCTGAGTGGTTTTTCTGTTGCAGTGTGGCGAGTGGCTAAAAAGCTTGGTGCACGAGTGGTTCACACGACTCGTGATTATTACTTATTCCATCCTAATGGGACTTTATTTAAACATGGGATGAATATGGATGTAAAAAGCCGAGCTGTGATCATTACCTCATATTTCAAGAAAAAAGCCAGTCAGCACGTTGATGCTTTCGTTGGCATCAGTAAGTATATTTCAGCTTTACACAAAGATAATGGGTTTGCTTGCCATGCACAGCATACTTATATCTATAACCCAGTTGCCGCTATAGCATTTTCTGCAACTGCGAGTGAAAAGGTTAGAATTGGTTTTGTCGGTCGTTTGACTGAGGATAAGGGATTTGACGAATTCTGTCTGCTGGCCAGGCAAGGCATTCAGGATCCTCAGGTAGAGTTTTATGCTGCGGGTAGATTTAATAACGATATTTCTGGTGAGCGGATGAAGGCTCTGGCGATTGAGGCCGGGGTCAATTTACTCGGGTTTATCAAGATTGAAGATTTTATGGCACAGGTCGATGCGGTAGTGCTACCAACACGTTGGAATGAACCCTTTGGCCGTGCGGTTGCGGAATCGGCTATCTCTGGTAAGGTTGTGTATACTACCTTCAGCGGTGGTGTTACCGAAATTGCTGCTTTTTATGATAATATTTTCGAATTGAAAGATTTTTCTGTCTCAGGGGCGGTAAAGGCCGTTCGAGAAAATAATAATAAGCTGCAGAGCTCGTTTTTTGAGAGTGAAAAAATAGCCAGCAGTTACGAAAGTGTGTACAGAGGACAATAATGAGAGTATCGACAAAATCGCTGGTTGTTTTCCTGTTATTAATGTATATGACATTGCTGTCATTGAATGGGATTGTGACTGTCGTTGCGTACATGTCGACCAGGGCACTTTTGCTGTATAAAGATTTCTTTGCCATGGCCGTCCCCGTCTTTGTGTTGATTCTGCTTTTTGCTCGAAACCCACGCGTGTCCGCTCAGTGCCGGAGTATATTGATTTTATTTTTGTCGATGGTCGTATTTTCATTAGTGTTTATCCTTTTGAGTATGCTATCAGGCCGATTCGACTTTTTCCGCGCCATAGTGCAATTCCGTTTAGAATTGTTGACCTTTGGTTCATTTTTCTTTGCTGCCGTTTTACTCCTGTTTGAATATGATGAGCGGGTTGAGATTGTCACAAAGGTTATCAAGTACTATATAATTTTTGCCGTATTAAATGCGCTCTTTGCTGTTGCGGAATCCAGTCTGGCTGGGTTGTTGTACGCGGTTATTGGTTTTGACCCAGGCCCGCAGTTGACGCAGTTTGGTAAAGAATATGGGCTGTTGTTGCGTACAATTCAGGGACAGCTTCGTGCTTTCGGCCTGCTTACCGGTCCATTTAGCTTAAGTGAATATCTTTTCTTTGCGTTAGTACTGACGCCTTTCGTTAGCGCAAAACATCGGAAAAAATACATATTACTTATTGTTGTTGGAATCGCGTTTTCTACGTCTAAAACAGCCATAATCATGGCGCTTCTGTATATTATGTTCCTGATCTCTCGACGCTTCTTCTCACAGCGTTTTAGTTTGAACATTGTAACAATGGTGACAATGGTCTTGTCGTTGTTTTTCTACGTCACAACAACGAATTACAGTATTTATGAGATGATATTCCCTAAGGAAAATGCCTACGCAGAGAATAGCATTTTGCTTAGAACGGTGAACATCGAGGCGGTACGTGCTGACAGCGGTTACTCGCCTTTTATCGGTGCGGGTTATGCAGTGAATGGTAATGCCGTCGTCGGCGATGATAATACCAACTCTATCCCCTTGGATAGTATGTATATCTATATGCTTTCTAATTACGGAAATTTGGGTATTATTTTCTTGGTTATTGTGGCGTCGTTAATTCTCGGTATTCTTTACCAGCGTACTCGGCGTGGACTTAATCCCAGTGTATATTTGTATTGGATGATATCACTGTCGATGAATTTCGTTTACAACAACCCACTAACAAACTATCCAGGGTACATATTCCCGATAATAATATCGATTTTGTTACTATCGGTCAGAAAACCTGAGGGTAGTATTGCCAAGAGATCGGAAAAGACTCTTGGCCGTGTTCACCTATCACATTGACACGGATATTATTTGAATGGCATGAGGTAGATAATGATTTATGTCAATGCGCGATTTTTAACGCAGGACTTAACGGGCGTTCAGCGGTTTGCTCAAGAGATCAGCTTAGCATTAAGTAAAATTAGGGATGATGTCGTTTTCCTCTCCCCAGGAAATATTATACACGCTGAAGTTGCCTCTCAGTTGAATGTTAAGATTATAGGTAATAAAAGTGGCCATCTATGGGAGCAATTAGAGTTACCCTCCTTTTTGCGTAAGCAGGGAAGCCCTTTGTTGATAAACCTATGTAATACGGCTCCCGTTTTTTATAGTAATAAATTCGTTACTCACCATGATGTTATTTATAAACACTATCCGCAAAGTTATTCTGCGAAATTTCGTTTTGTTTATAATAACTTTGTTCCTTTGATGCTACGTTCAAGCAAAGCTTTGTTGACGGTTAGCGAGTTCTCAAAAAAGGAACTTCATGCAGCATTCAACTATCCATTAAATAATATTCATGTAATAAATAATGCTGTTGCTAGCCAGTTTCAACCTGAGTTACAGGAGGCTAGTGAAGCGAAACCTTATCTGTTGGCTGTTTCTTCACCAAATTATCATAAAAATTTCCATGGCCTGGTTAGCGCATTCACGCAAATGAGAAACAACCAAGAAGTTGTGTTGAAAATTATTGGCTCCGCGAATAAAAACTTTGCAGGTGTGAATTTTTCTCCAGATGCAATGCTGGCTGATAATATAGAGTTTGTTGGCCGTGTGAGCGATGAAAGCCTTGTTGAATTGTATTCTAATGCCAGAGCCTTTGTTTTTCCTTCACTATATGAAGGGTTTGGCATTCCACCGTTGGAGGCTCAGGCTTGCGGTTGCGCGGTTGTTTCATCCAATAAGGCCTCTCTGCCCGAGGTACTGGCGGATAGCGTGCTGTACTTTGACCCGGAAAATATTCCTGAAATGAAGCATGCACTAGAGCGGATTGTTCAAGATGATGCACTGCGCCAGAGTTTAATTACTAAGGGTTTTGAGAATGTAAGGCGTTTCGATTGGATGCGTTCTGCTGAAAACTTGAATAAAATCATTATGAGAGCTGCTCAATGAAAAAAAAAGTGTTGCATGTTGCCGAAACGGTGAAGGGTGGAGTCGCAACAGTTATCAGGCAACTCGTTCAGCCAAATGATGAATTTGATTTTTATTGTTTGTTACCGGATAGCCAGAGCGGAGAAATAGGTGTTTTCCCTGAAAGTAAGTTGAAGAAATTCTCCCGTACGGGAAGAAATATTCCTTCATTTATTTCATTGGCGATAAATTATATTCGAGTGGTTCGCAAAGAAAAACCGGAAGTTATCCATATTCACAGTACCTTTGCCGGTGTGATCTGTCGATTGCTTACTCCTCTGATAAGAATGACGTGCAAACCCAAAATAATTTATTGCCCGCACGCATTTTCATTTTTGATGGATACCTCCGAAAAGAAAAAGAAAATATATATTCGCATAGAAAAGTTTTTACAAAAAAATACTGATGTGATCATTTGCACTAGTGAGTATGAGAAGAAAATTGCTCTTGATGTGGGGATGGATTCAGCTAATTTAACCGTGGTTTATAATGGGGTAGAACCCCCAATGCCCGCCGCTGACTATACTACTCCTTATTCGTCAGATAAGATTAATATATTATTCGTGGGGCGATTTGACTATCAAAAAGGTTTTGATCTGGTTACAGATATTGCCTCAAAGTTAGACGATAAATTTTTAATAACTGTCATTGGTGGTAATGTTCATTCAAAAGAACAGCCACCACAGCATGCGCGAATTAATTATAAAGGCTGGTTGTCCTCTTCTGAAATAGCCCCTTATTTTGCTCATTCTGACGTTTTGTTAATGCCGAGTCGCTGGGAGTCATTTGGTCTGGTTGCCGTTGAAGCAGAGAGTTATGGTTTACCTGTAGTTGCCAGTAGGTGCAGCTCTTTGCCAGAAGTCGTCAGTGAAGGGGTTACGGGTTACCTGTTTACGACCAATAATGTCGATGAAGCTGTGGATATACTAAGCACGCGCGGTAAAGAAGATTGGGCGTCGATGAAAGTGTCCTGTATAGATTTTTATTGCGCCAATTTCACTTCTGAAAAAATGGTCTCAAATACTTACCATCTATACAGATGATATTCTCTGGGGATTATCATCTGTAGTTAATGTTCTTTATTTCTGTGTTCTATTGTTAATTCACGCTAAATTCCTATTTGTATTTAATCAGTGAGAGTAAAAATGAGTAACCTTTATCCTGTTATCATGGCTGGGGGAACGGGAAGTCGTCTATGGCCACTGTCCCGTGAGTTATTCCCAAAACAGTTTTTAGCTTTGTGCAATGAATTCTCAATGCTGCAAACTACGGTGATGCGTCTTAAAGGGTTAGACATTATTAATCCTCTTGTGATCTGTAACGAAGAACACCGCTTTATTGTTGCAGAGCAACTGCGCCAGATTACTCGTTTGTCGCATAATATTATTTTGGAACCCGTGGGACGTAATACTGCTCCGGCAATTGCACTTGCTGCACTGCAGGCTGTTTCTAACGGTGATGATCCTCTGATGCTGGTATTGGCTGCGGACCACGTTATTCAGGACGAGGCTATTTTCCGCGAGGCGGTAAATCAGGCGATACCCTATGCTGAAGCAGGCAAACTAGCGACTTTCGGTATTGTGCCAACAGGTCCTGAGACGGGTTATGGCTACATTCAAAAAGGTACCAGTGTTGATGGTTCCAGTATCTGTGGCGTATCGCGTTTTGTAGAAAAACCTAACCTTGAGACAGCTCAGCAGTATCTGGATAGTGGTGATTACTTATGGAACAGCGGTATGTTCCTGTTCAAAGCTAGCCGCTATTTAGAAGAATTGGAGCGTTTCCGTCCTGATATTCTGGATGCCTGCAAAAAATCATTGGCACACCTGTCACCGGATATGGACTTTATTCGCGTCGATCGCGAAGCCTTTATTGCCTGCCCTGATGAATCTGTTGATTATGCGGTAATGGAACAGACGGCAGATGCCGTTGTTGTGCCGTTAGATGCCGGTTGGAATGATGTGGGTTCATGGTCTGCCCTGTGGGAAATTAGTGAGAAAGATGTCAAGGGTAACTCTACCTTCGGCGACGTTCTGGAACATAACTGCTCTAATAACTACATCCGTGCTGAACATAAGTTAGTGGCTGTGGTTGGGGTAGATAACCTGGTGGTAGTAGAAACCAAAGACGCAGTGCTAATTGCTAACAAAGATAAAGTTCAAGATGTGAAGGAGATTGTTAATCAGCTCAAACAGCAGAAACGCTCCGAAAGCAAACAGCATCGCGAAGTTTATCGTCCATGGGGTAAACACGATGCGATTGCACAAGGTGATCGCTTCCAGGTTCGTCGTATTACCGTTAAACCTGGTGAGAAACTGTCTTTGCAAATGCACCATCATCGTTCAGAGCACTGGGTTGTGGTTTCTGGCACGGCGAAAGTCAATGCCAACGGGAAAGTACAGTTAATCAGCGAGAATGAATCTATTTATATTCCGTTGGGTGTTGAGCACTCCCTCGAAAATCCGGGGAAAATCGCCCTGGATTTGATTGAAATTCAATCAGGTGCCTATTTGGGTGAAGACGACATCGTTCGTATTGGCGATACAACTCAACATAATTAATAATTTAGCGCTGTGGACATTTGCACAGCGCTGCCGGGTTTATATTTGGGTAAGGATCTCAACATGTCACAATCATTGACCTGCTTTAAAGCATACGACATTCGTGGACAACTGGGCGAAGAACTAAATAACGATATAGCTTATCGTATAGGTCGCGCGTATGGAGAATTCTTGAAGCCAAAAAGCGTCGTTGTTGGCGGGGACATCCGACTGACCAGCGAGGAGCTCAAACTTTCTCTGGCCGAAGGGCTGCGTGATTCTGGTGTGGATGTATTAGACATTGGTGTAAGTGGCACAGAGGAAATATATTTTGCCACATTTCATTTAGGTATTGATGGCGGTGTTGAAGTTACTGCCAGCCATAATCCTATGAATTATAATGGTATGAAATTAGTCCGTAGCCAGGCGAAACCCATCAGTGGTGATACTGGTCTTCGCGATATTCAACGATTGGCGGAGCAGAACAGCTTTGCACCGGTGGATAAAGATAAGCGCGGCAGCTATGAAAAGATCTCTATTGAGAAAGATTATGTTGATCACCTGCTGGGTTATGTAAATGCGGCTAATTTGAAGCCATTGAAGCTAGTGGTTAACTCTGGCAATGGCGCTGCCGGTCATGTGATCGATGCTATCGAAGCTCGCTTTAAGCAGCTTCAGGTACCTGTTGAATTTATCAAGGTCCATCATCAGCCGGATGGCAATTTCCCCAATGGGATCCCTAATCCATTGTTACCTGAATGTCGTGAAGATACCGCTCAGGCTGTTCGTCTGCATAAGGCGGATATGGGAATCGCTTTTGATGGTGATTTTGACCGCTGCTTCCTGTTTGACGAGCACGGCGGTTTTATCGAAGGATATTATATCGTTGGCTTGCTGGCTGAAGCGTTCCTCGAAAAAGAGCATGGGGCAAAAATCATCCATGATCCGCGTTTAAGCTGGAACACCATCGACGTAGTGACGAAAGCAGGTGGAGTGCCGGTAATGTCGAAGACGGGGCACGCCTTTATAAAAGAGCGTATGCGTCTGGAAGATGCGGTCTATGGTGGGGAAATGAGCGCCCATCATTACTTCCGTGAGTTCTCTTATTGCGACAGTGGCATGATCCCATGGCTACTGGTGGCTGAGTTGTTGTGCATTAAGAATAAGACATTGGGTCAATTGGTTGAGGACCGTATGGCCGCATACCCTGCGTCGGGGGAAATCAACAGCAAATTGCAGGATCCGCAGGCTGCAATTGAAAGAGTGTTGAATTGTTACCAGCCCACTTCCCTGGCATTTGATACCACTGATGGCATTAGTCTGGAGTTTTCCGATTGGCGTTTCAATTTGCGCAGTTCCAACACTGAGCCAGTTGTACGATTAAATGTTGAGTCGCGTGCTAATCCCCTATTAATGCAACAAAAAACAGAAGAAATACTGGCCTTGCTGCGCAGATGATCTCTGAGTTTAACGCTATATTATATAGCTGGGCCATACGAATGGCTCAGCTAAGTTAAGAGATATAGGTACCAGAGAAAACTAACAAAAGGCATCTATACTATGATTGTTAATAGGCAGTTATCTATGAACGGTTTCCGTCGAGGGGCATTGCACACTAATGCTTCCCTAACCTCAATGATTCAGCGCTTTTCAGATATTTTCATTATTTTTGCCGGTTTGTACTTGTCTTGTCTGATTTCTGGTGCTGATTTCATTATGCAGCACTGGGTTATGGTGTTGATTTCAATTGTAATTTTTCAAATGATAGGCGGTATTACCGATTTCTATCGCTCATGGCGAGGCGTCCGTGCCGGTCTCGAGGTTCAGCTGATTTTACAAAATTGGTCACTGAGCTTACTTCTAACTTCGGGCACCGTCGCACTGGTCAGCGCCTTTAACAATGAGTATTCCGTCTATATCCAATGGTATTTGTTGGTGAGTTGCGGTCTGGTCATTTCGCGTAGTGTCATTCGATTATTCCTTGGCTATATGCGTAACATAGGTTTTAACACCCGTAATGTAGCGATAATGGGCGCGATGCCTGTGGGTATCCGTCTTGCTGAGTCATTACGAGATGCTCATTGGATGGGCTTTAAGGTTCTTGGCATTTATGACAATGACAATTCCCCGCTGGACAGTACGATTGAGCGCAGGGGAGATTTGTGCCAATTGGTTGAGGATGCCAAAAGCGGGCGTATCGACCGCGTGTACATTGCCATGTCCATGGACCAAGAGAAGTTAATCAAAGATACGGTTGCTGACCTTTCCGATACCACCTGTTCAGTGATGTTAATACCCGATATTTTCACCTTTAATATTTTGCAATCGCGCTCAGAAGAAATTAACGGCGTACCTGTTGTTTCGCTGTTTGACACTCCGATGAGTGGTATTAACCAGGTTATTAAACGGATTGAAGATATTGTCCTGTCAGTTTTCATTTTACTGTTTATCTCCCCTGTGCTGCTGTTAATTGCTGCTATGGTGAAGTTTACCTCTTCGGGACCGGTGATCTTTAAACAGCGCCGTTATGGCATGGATGGCAAGGCCATTGAGGTCTGGAAATTCCGCTCTATGTCGGTAATGGAGGATGGAGACAAAGTGGTTCAGGCAACAAAAGGTGACACGCGCTTAACCTCGGTTGGGGCATTTTTACGCCGCACTTCTTTGGATGAACTGCCACAATTCGTCAATGTATTGAAAGGCGATATGTCCATTGTTGGACCAAGACCGCATGCGGTTGCGCATAATGAGCAGTACAGAAAGTTGATCAATGGCTATATGTTGCGCCATAAAATGAAGCCGGGTATCACTGGCTGGGCACAGATCAATGGCTGGCGTGGAGAAACAGACACGCTGGAGAAAATGCAAAAACGTGTTGAGTTCGATCTGGACTATATTCGTAACTGGAGTGTCTGGTTGGACGTTAAAATTGTCTTTCTGACTATTTTTAAAGGTTTTATTAATAAGTCTGCCTATTAATTATAAAGCTTGAATTATTGGTTTTACACACGGCGGAGTGCGAATTTCCTGGTCTCTGGGGCGTGAGACAGTTCATTTTCCATTTAAAGCTGGAGGTCAGATGCTGACTATAGCAAGCCGTAATAAACCTAAGATCGGGGAAAGCAAAGTGACTTTGCTAGCCCTTGCTGTTTTGCCGCTAATGTTTTTTAGTTCTGGCTCGGCAGCTTTTGAGGTTGGGGTACACACGCATTTTCGCTGGTATCCCAACGATCCCGACAAGTATCTGGAATTGGTAAAGCGTTATGGCTTCACTTCATATCGTGCTGATTTCCCCTGGAGTGGGTTAGAGCAGCAAAAAGGCCAGTATGTGATTACCGGCAATATGCAAAAGGCCGATAAGGCTTTTAACGATGGTCAGGCGAAGTTTGGGCTTAACGGGTTATTGGTGCTGGCATATGGAAACAAGCTGTATGATCCCTCGGGTTATCCAACCACACCTGAAGCTATCAATGCCTTCGCCAACTATGCTTATTGGACGGCATCAAAATACAAAGGCAAGATTAAATACTACGAGATCTGGAACGAATGGACCAATTCCACCGCAATTAAACCTAAACCACGTAATCCGCCTTCGCCAGAGATTTTCGTCGCGCTGGTGAAAGCAACGGCTGCGGCGGTTAAAAAGGCCGATCCTAACGCGATTGTCATGACGGGCTCAGCCAACCCGACCGGAACTCGCGATCCTTCCTGGGTTGATAATATTGTCAAATTGGGTGTTCTAAACTATGTCGATGGATTATCTATTCACCCATACTCTTACGGAAACGACAGCTATGCCGTGCGAGCACCTGAGGGTAATCTCGGCGTAGTGGATCAGTTTGAGGCGAAGCTAGCCAAGGCGGCAGGGCGTCAGGTGCCAATCTATATTACCGAAATAGGTGTGCCAACCTATGAGGGTAAAGGGGGCTTGTCGAAAGATGTTGCCGCGCAATATATAGTGAAGTACACCTTCCTGGCGAAGTCACGGCCATATATCAAAGGGGTCTGGTGGTATGATCTGCTTGATGATGGTGATAATCCGAAGATCAACGAACACCGCTTTGGATTATTGACTCGAGATGGTCAGCCAAAACCCTCGATGTTGGCATTCAGTAAAGTCGCAGATGTCGCCCGCTCATACTCGGTAGAGAAATATCAGGTGTTGCCTGGGGGAAAAATATCTATCGCGTTGAAGGGTAATAACCAACATGCAATGTTGTTCTGGCAGGAAAAACCGGTAGCACAGCCTTCAACCGGGATTGCGTCTAGCCTACGCAGTCTTGTGTCCAGTGACACACCAGTGCAACAACAGCAGGCCACGCCTTTGAAAGAAGTGCAGGGCAATACTGCGACCCCTGATGGTGATGTGCCTGTGATGATGCGTTCCAGCTCTGCGATTACCCCTCCCTGGTGATGTGTTGCGCTGAGTAATGACTGATAAAGGGGCGAGTGTTTACCTAATCCTGTCCTACTTAATCCAATCCGGAAACATCCTTGTTTCCGGATTTTTTTTGTCAAATTTCTCCTCAGCCAACCCACCTTGTTAGTTCCCCGCAATGAAGCCTCGCCAAAGAAAAAGACTCCTTTAATCACAAAAAAATGCCGGTCAGAGTTAACTGGCCGGCATTGATATTAATTGTTGGTACTCTTCGGTAACTGACAGACTTCACCAACATTGTCAGTTTACCGAATAATGCTTAGGCGTAATGCAGGGTATCCAACAGTTGCTGATGGTTTTGACCAGTCAGGTAAACCACGCTGTCGCTGGTATCCAGTGTGTGGTTATTGTTGTTATCAATAATCACATAAGAACTGGCGTTATCACCTGTTCCACCGAACACCACAGACGCCACACCCACTTTCGCAGTCAATGCGTTGCTGCTGCCCAGACCGAGGATACCGCCCAACAGACCGATAACGCCGTTGGTCAGGCCGCCTACCAGAGTCCCCAGCAGGGCATCCAGAGTATCGGAAGCACGGGTGCCGTAATCCGCCACTGCAGTACCGCTGGTATCGCCAGAAATAGTTAAAGCAGATGCAGCGTCAACAATCTTGTCTTTGGTACTGTCAAAGTCGGTAATGGTGACACCGGCTTGAGTCGTACTGGACTTCAGATCATAGGTGTTCACACCGTTGCCACCGGCCAGGGTTGTGTTACCCAATACGTTGAAGCTGTCAGCAGCACCGGTACCTTCTACCGTCAGTTGATAACCATTCAGACCCAAGGTGGTCAGTACTGGTGCCAAAAGCGCCGTGGTGACCGCACTCAGTGGCAGAATATTCAGCAACTGAACGATGATACCGTCACCGGTACCGGCATGGCTGGAATCCAAATTCAGGCCAGCAGTATTAGCCGTCGCGTTAATATCTCGCACGTTGCTAAAACCACTGCCCAATGTCAGATCCAGCACATGATTGCCAGTGACGGCAATGTTCTGTACCTGCGCGTTAGTCCCAGCCAGTGACAAGATATTGTCAAAGTTGCCGGTACCACCGGAAGCAATATTCACATTAGTCAGAGCCGTACCCAACAATGCGCTGCTGCTGCTGTTCAAGCTAACCTGTCCGGCGTTAACGTTGGCAGAACTCACAGCATCAAAATTAATATTGAAGTGATCGGTCGCATTCTGCACAAAAGTAAAGCTTAGAGTACTGGCAGCGGTAGCATCACCTTTCACTTCCAGCTGCGCAGCAGTGCCGCCAGCTGCGTTAATCACACTCGCATTGGCCAAACCGGAAATCACAAAGCCCTGAGAACCCAGGTTGGTAGCCGCAGCCCCTTGAGTGACTGTACCACCAGTCGTACCTTCTACTGTGGCTGTCCCGTTGGTTAAACCAAAATCGAAGACGTGGGTAGGTGTCGTCACACTGGTGGTAGTTGGAGAACCAATAAGTGGAGTCGTAATCAGCGTACCAACGGATTTACCGATATAACCCGTCAGGTCAATCTGCTCGAAATTCGAGAAGTTATTGGCATTGCTGGTTACTACGCTGCTACGAACACCCAGAGCATTTTGGTTAGTTACCACAGATTTGGTGATAAAGTTAGCGGAAACAGAATCTGTTCCCGCGCCACCATTTGCCGTAATCGCTGTGGATACGGTATTGGCGCCGTTAGATACCCCATTACCTGCCCAATGCAAACTGTCGTTCCCGTTCCCCAGGTTAAACTTGGCGGAGCCGGTCGCGATATTTGCCGTTGAAGTAACCACGACATCATCGTCACCCGAGCTGGCATTCAGAATAATGTTGCCGTTATTGACGGTAATATCTACACCTGGGTTAACACCATTGTCAGACAGGTTAACCGTCGCCGCGCTGGTGCCGTTAATGGTCAGATTCGCCAGATGATCGGCAAACTTCAGGTTAACAACGCTGGCTGCGTTAGCGGCAAGCTGAACATCGGTCAATACTGCAGTTTCTGCATTGCTGATCTGGTGCGATGCGCCTGTATTCACAGTACCGGTAGCATTGCCGCCGGCTGCGGTGGTAGTCAGTGAGGCTGCAGTTTTGTACAGCAGACTGGTACCAATATCAAATTCAAAACCGTGTTGCTGAGTTACAGTGGCAGCATCGGTCGCCACGGAAGTACGCAAGTCATTAATGATGGCTTGGGTAATGGCCGTTTTATCAGACAATGCACCGTAAGTAGCTAACTGCGCCGCTGTGGCGGCAACGCCGTGCACCAAAGTAAATACGTGCTGGACGAATGCATCACCGGTCAACTGGCCACCTTTAACCTGAGACTCTGCTGAGTTGATCAGGGTAGTGATAACCTGCGCATAGGTTTTGCCTGCGAACAGTTCCTTACTCCAGGTGTCGAGGCCACCGGCATCTATGCCACGGCCCGGGACCGCCAGGAATACGGCTGCGGCTTGCTCCTGGAAGTTCAGCGCAGGAAGTTCACCTGGTTGATAGACGTGAGTTGCTGCCTGGAAGTGTTGTTGCGCCGTGGTATCACCGACTGCAACCGTACCTTTCAATGCCCCAATAATTTGCGCAACCACGTCACCGCGCGTTGAGCCTCCGCTCAGCAGAGCTAGATAACTATTGCTTTCGGCCGTAGTCGGTACGCGTTCATAGCTGTTCTGGAAAATAGCATTGATGAAGGCGCTGTCACTCAGTGTCTTCAATGGACTGGAGTTGACGAATGACTGTGCGATGGCTGCCAGAGTTTTTGAACCTTGAGCCAGCACTGTGCCCCAGTAGTTGATCCCGTCTTGAGTTTGAGTCAGACCGACAACGTGGAAAATCCCCTGTACGTCAGCAGCCCCCGGAGTTGCTGATGCGCTTGCAACTGGGAAGAGTACCTTTTCAACTTTCGTTTCAAAGTTGCTCTGTTGTGTCAATAATGTTGAATCGAAGCCATTGTAGTTCAGCACGTCAGAAACTACTTTTGCCACTATGGATGATGCGGTCCCGTTACCGGCTAAAAGGGCAGCCAGAACTGGGGCGGTAGGAGCGCTACCATTTACTGCGGTGTAAACTGCAGTGACAATGTCAGAGGTTGATTTACCATTTAGGCCAGCAGTGCCTGCAATGAATTTTTGGGCTACTTGATCAAGTGAAAGCGCTGAAGTCTCAACTTTTTGTGAATAGTACTCTAAACCCGCGGCATCAATGCTCTTTCCTGATATGGCTAAAAACAACGCCGCTGTTTTTTGCTGTGTTACTAATGTGGCCATACGTTACCCCTTTGGATGTACCCATTTCTATTGTCATAAGTATGTCGTGACCTTGCTCCACTACCGTTAACAGGAGAGATTCGGTCAGAATTTTTAGTGTTAACGAGCGCAAAAACAGCGACATATAAAGATGGCGCATGAATAGCAATTTTTGTTTTCGCAATTTAAGCAAAGGAGCTAACGGGAATTTTGTCAAGGAACTAGGATTTTTTTTATTTATTTGCCATCGTACTATTCTTAAATGTTCATGAAAGTAATGGGTTGCGCTCTTTATATATTGATTATATATGGTTTTTTATTAATGATAATAATTCATAGTATGCTACTAAGCGTGGTGATTATTAGATATCTAATCATTTGTTTTTTGAAAGTTCATATGTAAAAACAGGTATTAGAGGCATGAAAAACCATGTAATAACTGTTGGTTTGGTTTTTAAGTCGCTGGAGTGATATAACTTGTTGTTTTTAAAATTAAAAAAATGATGTGTTGTCGCCAATTTTTTTTTCCTTTGTGCCTTGCCGATATCGGGTTTATGTATCTATAGTTAATAAAAATTGCGACTGCAGTCTTGAGCATGTTAGGGGTGATTATCGTTTGGGAAGTTTCCTATACGGATCAATGCGAATTTGGCTGACAGTGCGGGTGAAGTTAAGGAAAGAAAGTGAATCAATTTATACCGCGTAATGAAATTGCGGATGTTATACGGACACGCAGTAAAATCTTCTGGACCGTTGGCATATTCACCGCATTTATAAATTTATTAATGTTAGTTCCCTCTGTCTATATGTTGCAGGTCTACGACAGGGTACTTCCTTCACGTAATGAAATCACTTTGCTGATGTTAACGCTGATTATGCTGGGAATGTTCGGCATGATGGCGCTACTTGAGTATGTCCGTAGCATGGTTGTTATCCGTATCGGCAGTCAGTTGGATATGCGATTGAACACCCGTGTTTACACGGCGGCCTATGAATCCAATCTGAAAAATGGCTCTTCCGACGCGGGGCAGATGCTGGGTGATTTGACCACCGTACGGCAGTTCCTGACTGGCAGCGCATTGTTTGCGTTCTTCGATGCGCCCTGGTTCCCGATTTACCTGCTGGTGATTTTCCTGTTTAACCCGTGGTTGGGATTGTTCGCTCTGGTTGGCTCGCTGTTGCTGGTTGCGTTAGCCGTGGTCAACGAAATGGTTTCCAAGAAACCTTTGGGTGAAGCCAGCAAGCTATCAATCATGTCCAGCAGTTTGGCGAGTACAAATTTGCGTAATGCCGAAGTGATCGAGGCATTGGGCATGTTACCTAATTTAAAGCGCCGCTGGTTCGGTTTGCATCAGAGATTTCTGAATAGCCAACGTGTCGCCAGCGAGCGTGCTACTACCGTTTCCTCCATAACCAAGTTTGTTCGCCTTTCACTGCAATCATTGGTGTTGGGACTGGGTGGTTGGTTGGCGATTGATGGTCATATCACCCCCGGTATGATGATTGCCGGTTCTATTTTGATGGGACGTACGCTGGCGCCTATTGAACAGGTGATTAACGTTTGGAAAAGCTGGAGTTCTGCCAAACTCTCCTATCAGCGCCTGGTGAAATTACTGGATAAGCACCCGCCGCGCGGTATGGGTATGTCTTTGCCGCGGCCGGAAGGCGTCATCTCTGTTGAAGGTGTCACTGCCACACCTCCAGGATCCAAAGGCGATGCGGTATTGCATAATGTCAGCTTCGCGATCCAGCCGGGTGACGTACTGGGAATTATCGGGCCAAGCGCTTCCGGCAAATCCACGTTGGCGCGTTTGTTGGTAGGTATCTGGCCGGTCAGCGAAGGTATTGTGCGGCTTGATAACGCCGATATTTACCAATGGAACAAAGATGAACTGGGGCCCTACATTGGCTATTTGCCGCAGGATATCGAACTGTTCGCCGGCAGCATTGCCGAGAACATCGCTCGTTTTAACGACATCGATTCTGAGAAAGTGATTGAAGCCGCCAAGTTGGCCGGGGTCCATGAGCTGATCCTGCGTTTCCCTAACGGCTACGATTCAATCATTGGCAATGGCGGGGCGGGATTATCCGGCGGACAGAAACAGCGTATTGGCCTGGCCCGAGCGCTGTATGGCGATCCTTCCCTGATCGTATTGGATGAACCCAACTCCAATCTGGATGATGCCGGTGAAAAGGCGCTGAATCAGGCGATCCTGTTCCTTAAGCAGCGTAATAAAACGGTGATCCTGATTACCCATCGAACCAACCTGTTGTCGATGACCACCAAGCTGCTGCTGTTAGTGAATGGTACCGTTAATGCGTTTGGCCCAACTCAGCAGGTGCTGCAAGCGTTGGCCAATGCGCAGAAGGCGCAAACACCACAGCAGGCGGTGCGCGCAGTCAATTCCGAGCCGGACGAAGGCAATATCCCAAAAACTCAAATTAATTAAGCTGTTTACTTGCCGGGCGGCGCCAAAATGCCGCCTGCAGTTAAAGGAGTTGGTATGTCTACGCACATTGGCGAGCCGCAAGACTCGTATTCAGAACAGATCCCTCAGGATGAACGGCGGTTCACCCGCATGGGTTGGTTAGTGGTTGGGATTGGCCTGTTTGGCTTCTTTGCCTGGGCTGCGTTTGCACCTTTGGATAAAGGGGTTGCGTCACCAGGTTCGGTGACCGTTTCCGGCAACCGTAAAACCGTACAGGCCCCGGCCAGCGGCATCATCAAAAGTATCACGGTAAAAGAAGGCGACAAGGTTAAAGCGGGCGAGGTGCTGGTGCAGTTGAGCCAGGTTCAGGCCCAGGCGCAGGTTGACTCGCTTCGCGACCAATATTACACCACGCTCGCCAGCGAAGGTCGTTTGCTGGCTGAACGTGATGGCTTAAGCAAGGTCACTTTTTCTCCTGTTTTTGAAACCATTCAGGCTCAGCCGCGGGTCGCTGAGATCATCGCGTTGCAAACGCAGTTATTCTCTTCACGTCGCCAGGGATTACAAAGCGAAGTTGACGGTTATAAACAGTCAATGGACGGCATGCGTTTCCAACTGAAGGGCCTGCAGGACTCCAGGGTCAACAAGCAAATCCAGCTTTCCAGCCTGCGCGAACAGATGAACAGCATGAAGCAACTGGCGGCGGACGGTTATTTACCGCGTAACCGCTATCTGGAAGTACAGCGTCAGTTTGCAGAAGTGAACAGCAGTATCGATGAAACCGTTGGGCGAATTGGCCAGGTGCAAAAACAGTTGCAGGAGTCTCAACAGCGGATCGACCAACGCTTTGCCGACTATCAACGCGAAGTCAGAACCCAGTTGGCGCAAACGCAGATGGATGCCAGCGAGTTCAGAAACAAGCTGGAAATGGCGAATTTTGACCTCGGCAACACCGCTATCACCTCGCCGGTGGATGGTACTGTCGTTGGGTTGAATATCTTTACTCAGGGGGGCGTCGTGGGAGCGGGTGACCACCTGATGGACGTTGTACCGAGTCAGGCTACGTTGGTGGTGGATTCACGCCTCAAGGTAGAGCTGATTGATAAAGTGTACAACGGGTTGCCGGTGGATCTGATGTTTACCGCCTTCAACCAAAACAAGACCCCGAAAATACCGGGGACGGTGACGTTGGTTTCTGCCGACCGTCTGGTCGACAAGGCCAATGGCGAACCCTACTACCAAATGCAGGTCACGGTTTCGCCTGAGGGCATGAAATTGCTCAGTGGCGAAGACATCAAGCCGGGGATGCCTGTTGAGGTGTTTGTGAAGACCGGCTCGCGCTCACTGTTGAGTTATCTGTTTAAACCTATTTTGGATCGCGCTCATACTTCATTAACCGAGGAATAATTTTGATTCAATTTAAACGACAGGTTGCTGGCCTTGCTATCAGTACCCTCTTGTTTGCGATAGCTGCGCCGGTTCATTCGATAGGGATTATAGACGCATATTCGCTGGCACTTGAGAAAGATCCGACCTTCAGGGCGGCAATAAAAGAGAAAGAGGCGGGAGACGAAAACGAAAATATCGGCAGGGCGGGGCTGCTGCCGAAGGTATCGCTCAATTACCAGAACTCACCGAGAAACTGGCAAACGCAAAAGTATCCGCAAAGTGATTTCTTTGGCAACGTTACTGAAGCCACCAAGCGGCAGCAGTATCGCAGCTATTCCAGCTCGGTTACACTGACACAGCCTCTGTTCGATTATGAGGCTTATGCACGCTACAAGGCTGGCGTGGCGCAAACGCTGATGTCTGATGAGCGCTACCGCAGCAAGTTTCTTGATTTGGCGGTACGGGTGATCTCCGCTTATGTTGAAGTGGCTTACTCCAAAGACCAAATCGCTTTAGCCTCAGCGCAAAAAGCGGCTTATAAAGAACAGCTGTCGTTGAACGACCGCTTAATGAGCGCAGGTGAAGGCACCATTACCGACGTTTCCGAGACTCAGGCGCGCTACAGCCTGGCAGAGGCGCAGGAGATTGAGGCGCGTGATGCACTGGACGCGGCTCAGCGCGAGCTGGAGGTCATTATTGGCATGCCACTCAATCAGCTCGATGACGTACAGCTGCTACGTCCTGGCAAGTTCCAGGTGGCACCGTTGATCCCATCAAAGTTTGAAGAGTGGCAAAAAATTGCCCTCGAGAATAACCCGATGTTAGCGGCTTCACGCCATGGTGTGGATGCGGCGAAATATGAAGTGGAGAGAAATCGTGCCGGCTTTATGCCTCAGGTGCAGCTCTACGCCTCACATTCTGAGAATGATTCCAGCAGCGATAACACGGTTAACCAAAAATATCGCACTGACAGTATTGGCGTGCAGGTGAGTATGCCAATCTACGCCGGCGGTGGGGTTTCGGCATCGACTCGCCAGGCTGCGTCACGATACGGGCAGGCGATGTACGAAATGGATGCACAGGTGGGCACTACGCTTAACGATCTGCGCAAACAGTATAATCTTTGTATCAGCAGCCGTGCCAAACTGGCCGCGTACGAACTGGCGGTGAAGTCAGCGACCACGCAGGTGACGGCAACGCGCCAGAGCGTGCTGGCGGGGCAACGTGTCAACGTCGATGTACTGAATGCTGAGCAACAGTTGTACAGTGCCCAACGTGATCTGGCCTCGGCTAAGTACACCTACATAAAATCCTGGATTACCTTGCTGAGCGACTCAGGTACGCTTGATGAAAGTGATGTCAAACGGGTGGCGCAGTATTTTTCCATGAGCCGCTGAGCAGATAGTTACACTCATCATGTCTATTTATCCGAAAGAGCAGCCTTGAGCTGCTCTTTTTTGTCTCTATACGTTATGTTCTCAACGTTTTGGTGATGAATCGAGTAAGTTGTATCATGTCGCTGGCATTGATATCTTAGTTTTGCATTTTTCTCCTGATTTTTTAGAGCGATAGATTATTTTTAATGGGTGAGGATCCTCCAGTAAGGCTGGGGAGAGGGGTTGATATGGCGATTTTAGTCACTGGCGGAGCCGGTTATATCGGTTCTCATACCGTTCTGGCTTTGCTGGAGCGCGATGAGGATGTAGTGGTATTGGATAACCTGTCGAACTCTTCGGAAGAGTCTTTGCAGCGTGTAGAAAAGTTGACGGGCAAAGCGGCTGTGTTTTACCAGGGTGACATTCAGGATGGCGAATGTCTGAAGCGTATTTTCGACGCTCACACGATAAATTCGGTTATCCATTTTGCCGGCCTGAAAGCAGTAGGGGAGTCGACTCGCAAGCCACTTGAGTACTATCAAAACAATGTTGCCGGTACGCTGGTGTTACTGGATGAAATGCGCCGTGCAGGTGTTCACCAATTTATCTTTAGCTCTTCCGCTACTGTTTATGGCGCTAACTCTCCTGTGCCCTATGTGGAAACTACACCTATTGGTGGAACAACTAGCCCATATGGGACTTCCAAATTGATGGTGGAGCAGGTTTTGCAGGATTTTGCCAAGGCTGAACCCCAGTTTTCCATTATTGCCCTGCGTTACTTCAATCCGGTCGGTGCGCATGAGTCAGGTTTGATTGGTGAAGATCCAAATGGTATCCCGAACAATCTGTTGCCGTATATCTCTCAGGTTGCTATTGGCAAACTGGATAAGTTGGGCATTTTCGGTGGCGATTACCCAACTGAAGATGGCACCGGTGAACGTGATTACATTCACGTGATGGATTTGGCCGAAGGGCATTTGGTAGCAATGGATCATTTGAAGAAAATAGTGGGCTTCAAAGCATACAATCTGGGGGCAGGGGTGGGGCACTCGGTTTTGGCGATGGTGCAAGCTTTTGAAAAGGCTTCTGGCGTGAAGATCCCATATCAGATCTTGCCGCGTCGTGATGGCGATTTGCCTGCTTTCTGGGCTGACGCGAATCTTGCCCGTGAGGAGTTGGGTTGGGAAGTGCGGCGCGGTATCGATGAAATGATGCGCGATACCTGGAATTGGCAAAAGAATAACCCGCAGGGCTATAGCCGCAAAAGTTGAGTTGGGGTAACACTCCATTCTGACTAAGCCCGCAGTTCAACGCTGCGGGCTTTTTTTTAAGGAACAGGCATGTTGCAAAGGATATGACTAGCATTAATTAATAATCATTCTCAATTTCATTTTGTTTTTATTGGAATGCTTAATTATAAGCATGCTACTTATTTCGGTTGGTATTTGTTCGATGAATGCTATGTGATTCATCAATCGATATCAAAAAATTGCGGTCTTTATAGCGTCTTTTTTGGTTTTTTTTTATTTAGTTTCAATTTGTTATGATTTTTGTTGCTAGGCAAAGAGGTCGTTGTGTAGACAAATGACGTTTTGTCTACGTGTGGTTAATGTATTAACTTCTGACATGGGTGTATACTTCAGGCCGAATAAATTGATGTCATTTTCTGCTGTGTGCTATAACGCAACAATGCAATGAAACGGCATTGCGCTGATTTTATATGTGATGCAGTAATGAAACGGTAATTGCTGGGGGTTCCCACAAAGATGCTAAAAGCTGTCATACCCATTGCAGGTCTAGGAACCCGCATGTTACCGGCCACCAAAGCTATTCCTAAGGAAATGTTGCCGGTCGTAGACAAACCCCTCATCCAATACATTGTGAATGAATGCGTTGCTGCTGGTGTTACGGAAATTATTCTTGTTACACATTCATCAAAAAATGCCATTGAGAATCACTTTGACACATCGTTTGAACTGGAAAGCATGCTGGAGTCGCGCGTCAAGCGCCAGCTGCTGGAAGAAGTACAATCGATCTGCCCTAAAGGCGTTACCTTGATGCATGTACGCCAAGGTCAGTCCAAAGGCTTGGGGCATGCAATCTTGTGCGCTAGACCATTGATTGGTGACGAAGCTTTTGCGGTACTGCTACCCGATGTTTTAATTGACGATGTTGCCTCAGATCTTAAAAGAGATAATTTGGCTGGCATGATTGCTCGATTTGCGGAACATGGGCGCAGTCAGGTCATGGTAGAACCCGTGCCGGAAAAAGATGTATCCAAATACGGGGTGGTCGATTGCAGTGGTGTCGAAATTCATCCAGGTGAGAGCATGCCAATGCGTGCAATTGTAGAAAAGCCACAGTTGGATAAAGCACCTTCAAATTTGGCTGTGGTTGGCCGTTACGTATTGGCTGCGGATATTTGGCCGTTGCTTGATAAAACGCCTTACGGTGCTGGTGGAGAAATTCAGTTAACCGATGCGATTGCTATGTTGATGGAACAAAAACCGGTTGATGCTTTTGCTATGGTTGGACGTTCCCATGATTGCGGCGATAAATTGGGTTATATGAAGGCATTTGTTGAGTTCGGGCTCCGGCATCCAACGCAGGGAAAAGACTTTTCGGTGTGGGTGAAAGGGGTTTTCAATCACTGATACCAAGTGTTTTTGTGTGTTAGGAATCCAGTCGATTCCTAGAGAAAAATGGCGCTGCTGAATGTAACGTAACAAGCAACCTGTGCGTGATAGCGGTAAGACCTAAAGATCCTGTAAACTGGATTTATTGGGAATATGTAGTAGAATCAATTGGTTGTTTGGTCTGTACTCTGGTTGCGATAATGCCAGGGGCGGTAGCGTGGCTGTAAATAGTGAAGAAGCCTGAAGCTTGCCTTTCCTGGCGAGGCGCTCGTTAGCAAACGCAGTTGATAAGTATTACGTTTCTTGTGTTAGGGAATTTTAATCTTAAATCGAGTTTTCATATGAAGTATAGCTTAGGTTACCTCTGGGATTTGGCTGCGGTCATTACAGAGAAAGAATTGAAAGTAAGATATAAAAGTAGTTTTTTTGGCTATTTATGGTCAATTGCAAACCCATTACTTTTTGCCTTGATATATTACTTTATTTTTAAATTGGTAATGAGGGTTCAAATACCAAATTATACTATATTTATTATTACAGGGCTTTTCCCATGGCAATGGTTTGCTAGTTCAACTACAAATTCACTATATTCTTTTATAGCCAATGCACAAATAATAAAGAAAACAGTATTCCCTCGTTCCGTTATCCCTTTTAGTAACGTGCTTATGGAGTGTCTGCATTTTTTATGCACCATTCCTGTGATTATTGTGTTTCTCTATGTATATGGTATGCGTCCTTCGGTTGACTGGATTTGGGGAATTCCATTAATTGGTATAGCCCAAATGTTGATGACTTTTGGCATTGCAATGATGTTGTCGACGTTGAACCTTTTTTTCCGTGATCTAGAAAGATTCGTGACCCTAGGCATTATGCTGATGTTTTATTGTACGCCAATTCTTTATTCTGGCGATATGATACCCAAAGAGTATCATTTCTTGATCGATTATAACCCGCTGGCAAATATGATACTCAGTTGGCGCGATCTTTTCATGAATGGGGTTATCGATTACCACCAGGTTGGTATGCTCTATGGATATGCACTTTTATTTGTCATCATCGGTACAAGCATATTTAATAAATTAAAGTACAGATTTGCAGAGATACTATAATGAGTTTGGCTATAGAGTTTAAAAATGTTACTAAGCGCTATCCATTATATCATCATATTGGATCTGGCATCAAAGAATTGATTTTTAATCCACGTAGGGCATTAAGCTTGCTAAGTGGTCGTAGCTATTTAGCGATTGAAGACATTAGCTTTCAGGTTCAGAAAGGGGAGTCTGTCGCACTTATTGGTCGTAATGGTGCGGGAAAGAGTACTTCACTTGGTTTGGTCGCTGGTGTAATGAAACCATCGTCCGGTACGGTTAGCGTTGTTGGGCGTGTTGCATCCATGCTGGAGTTGGGTGGGGGTTTCCATCCTGAACTCACCGGTCGTGAAAATATACGGCTTAACGCAACCTTGTTGGGGTTACGTCGCAAAGAGCTAAAACAGCGTCTGGACAAAATTATCGAGTTCTCTGAGTTGGGTGAGTTCATTGATGAGCCCATTCGGGTCTATTCAAGTGGTATGCTGGCGAAGTTAGGGTTCTCAGTGATAACACAGGTAGATCCGGATATATTGATAATCGATGAAGTTCTGGCTGTGGGCGATATTGCTTTTCAGCGGAAATGTCTGAAGACTATTAATGAATTCAAAAAGAAAGGTGTTACAATTCTTTTTGTTAGTCATAACCTTGAGGATGTTGAGAAAATCTGTGACAAAGTCATTTGGATTGAAAACCATAAAATGAGAGAGATGGGAGATGCCCATTCCGTTATCTCTCAATATAAAATAGCAATGGCCTGAGTTTTATAATTCTGACTATTAGGTAATTCAAATGAGCTCTATTAAGATTTATACTTGTCATCACAAACCAAGCGCGTTTCTTGATTCATCGTTGATTCAACCGATTCACGTTGGTAAGGCAAATAACCCGAATGAGATCGGCTGTCCTGGTGATGATACTGGAGATAACATCTCTTTCAAAAACCCGTTTTACTGTGAGTTGACCGCTCATTATTGGGTGTGGAAGAATGCGCAACCGACAGACTATGTTGGTTTTATGCATTATCGACGTCATTTTAACTTCTCAAAAGATCAACAGGTTCCGGAAGATAACTGGGGCGTAGTTAATTATGAGAGAATTGATGCGTCATATCATGATAAGTTTGGCTTAAACGATAAAGATATTTCTCTATGTCTGATGGATGTAGATATTATTTTGCCAAAAAAATGGGATGTCAGTGCGGCAGGTAGTAAGAACAACTATCATCATTATAAAGTTTCTAACTACCTGCATATTGAAGATTACGATGCTGCGTTGGAAATCCTTGCTGACATTTATCCTGAGTATAGATCTGCTGCAGATAAGTTTAATAACGCTACGGATGGTTATTACACAAATATGTTTGTTATGCGAAAAGATATCTTTAATGACTATTCCAAGTGGCTCTTCACTATTTTGGAAAGGCTAGAAGGTAAACTTCGATTCAAAAATTATAACTCACAAGAAAAGCGAGTTGTTGGTCATATCTCTGAGCGTTTGCTGAATATTTATATCGCGTACCAAATTGAACAACACGCTTTTAAAGTGAAAGAGTTACAACGTACTTTCATCGAACAAGAAACTTTTAATGCTACCTTAAAGCCAGTCTTTTCGGCCAAAAATGTTCCAGTGGTGATCTGCTTCGATGATAATTATTCTATCAGTGGTGCCGCGTTAATTAATTCTATTGTTAAGCATGCAAGTTCAGAACTCAATTATGACTTAATTATCCTTGAAAATGGAATTTCTTTATCAAATAAACGTCGTTTGTTGTCGCTAGTTGCTGATGTTGAAAATTTCAGTCTTCGTTTCTTTGATGTTAATGCTTTTAGTGAGATAAAAAGCGTCTTTACCCGTGCTCATTTTAGTTCGGCAACCTATGCTCGTTTGTTCATTCCGAAACTTTTTTCCGAATTTGACAAAGTTATCTTTATTGACGCAGACACTGTTGTTGAAAGTGACCTGGCTGAATTAATGACTATCCCGCTTGGGAATAATCTTGTCGCTGCGGTAAAAGACATTGTCATGGAAGGATTTGTTTTATTCGGTGCAATGTCACAGTCCAGTGATGGTGTAATGCCAGCTAAAGAGTATTTGTCAAACTCATTGGGGATGGTTAACCCGGATGGCTATTTCCAAGCCGGTATTTTGGTATTTAACATTGATTTGATGAACAAGGAAAATACGTTTTCCAACCTAATGGATGCGATGAAAAGCAAAACATATTGGTTCCTTGATCAGGATATAATGAATAAAGTGTTCCATGGCCGCGTGCACTATTTGCCATTGGAGTGGAACGTATATCATGGTAATGGTAATACTGAAGATTTCTTCCCTAATTTACCTTTTAAAACCTACATGGATTATCTTGAGGCTCGCAGAAAACCAAAGATGATCCACTTTGCCGGTGAGAATAAGCCATGGAATACGCGCCACGTTGATTTTTTTGATAACTATCATAAAAACATCGTGAATACGCCATGGGCGTTTGAAGCTTATGAACGACTGATTGGCACCTCGGTTTCACATGCTTCTGCAGCACAGCTTGTGAACAATACGCCAGTGTTGCTGCAGACCAAATTAAAACGCGCTTTGATGCCGACTCTTAATAAATGGGCACCAATAGGCACGTCTCGTCGCAACTTTATGACGAAATACTACTACAAAGTTAGACGCGTAATTCTTGGGTAACTTAATGATGAATAGCAAAAAAATCCTAATTGTAGGTGCCGGTTTCTCTGGCGCAGTAATCGGACGTCAACTGGCTGAACAGGGGCATTTGGTTCAAATCATCGACAGCCGGGATCATATCGCAGGTAACTGCTACGATGCCCGTGATGCGAAGACCGACGTTATGGTGCATACCTATGGTCCGCATATCTTCCATACTGACAACGAACAGGTATGGAATTTTGTTAATAGTTATTCCACCATGATGCCCTACGTTAATCGGGTAAAAGCGACGGTTGACGGACAGGTTTTCTCGTTGCCAATAAATCTTCATACGATTAACCAATTCTTTAAAAAAACCTGTTCACCAGCGGAAGCCAAGGCATTAATCGCTGAAAAAGGTGACAGCAGCATTACTGAACCGAAATCGTTTGAAGAGCAAGCGTTGCGTTTTGTGGGCAAAGAGCTTTATGAGGCCTTCTTTAAAGGCTACACCATTAAGCAATGGGGCATGTCCCCAGCTCAACTGCCAGCATCGATCCTTAAACGTTTACCTATTCGCTTCAATTATGATGATAACTATTTTAATCATAAATTCCAGGGTATGCCGAAAGACGGCTATACCAAAATGGTTGAAGGTATTTTAGACCATGCGAATATTTCCGTATCTCTCGGTGTACAATTCCAGCCGCAGGAACGCGAGCGATACGACCATGTGTTTTACAGCGGACCACTGGATGCGTTCTATGGATTCCAGTTCGGTCGTTTAGGGTACCGTACGCTGGATTTTGAAAAATTCTCGGTGGATGGTGATTACCAGGGTTGTGCGGTAATGAACTATTGCGAGCAATCAGTACTTTACACGCGTATCACAGAACACAAATATTTTTCGCCGTGGGAGCAACATGAAGGCTCTGTTTGTTATAAAGAATACAGCCGCGCATGCGAGGAAAACGATATCCCTTACTACCCAATTCGACAAGTAGGTGAAATGAGCCTGCTGGAAAAATATGTCGATTTGGCAGAAAAAGAAAATAACATGACCTTTATCGGGCGGTTGGGAACCTACCGCTATCTGGATATGGATGTGACTATTGCTGAGGCGTTGAAAACCGCTGAAATTTATCTGGCCAGCCTGGAGAAAAAAACGACCATGCCGGTATTTACGGTCAGTATCAGATGAAAACCACGGCGTTAATTGTTACTTTCAATCGCCTGGAAAAATTGAAACAGTGCTGGATGGCAACTGCCGCGCTGCCTTTTGAGCATATTGTCGTTGTTGATAATGCTTCAACCGATGGTACTCAGACTTGGCTGAACGGGATTGAGGATGCTCGTCTTCATGTACTGCGTGCTGAGCAAAACAATGGCGGCGCGGGTGGGTTTAAGCTTGGCGCAGAAATCATTGCTCAAAAAATAGATACTGATTGGGTATTTATGTTTGACGATGATGCTTATCCTCAAGCGGAGTTGCTGGTGCGTTTTGCCGAGTTGGTACAAACTAATCATGCAGCATATTGTTGTCGGGTACTGGATAAGCAGGGTGTACTTTGTAAAATGAATGTGCCCTTCACTAAGATGCCAACATCGCTGATGCGCACGCTCGATTATATTGCAAGGCCTGGCCGCTATACCCCGACAGGACTGGAGGTGTCAGAGGTTGTGACGCTGTCATTTGTTGGTGCAATAATTCGCAAAGACGTTTTAGCTGCCAACACAGAGTCTATCTGGTCAGAACTCTTTATTTATTATGATGATCTTTACTTCTCTTACAGGTTGAGTCAACAGGGGTATCGTTTTCGATACTCACCAGAGCTGCTGTTCTTGCATGATGTACCGCCTGCCAATGGGGGGATCAATCCACCATGGAAGGTGTACTATTTGGTCAGGAACCTGCTTCTTTCAAGGATGTTGTTCAAAAAAAATGAAAGGCCCTACTCACTCGGTGCTATCGTGTTACGTATTGCAAAATATTTACTTTCTGTTACCTCGCAAGCTAACAAGATAGAATATATTAAATATGTAGTGCGCGGTATTGTTGACGGTATATCACGTAAAAATGGTAAACAACATTAGCCGGTAAGAGTTTAATGAAAAAGATTTGTTATTTTATCAACTCAGATTGGTACTTTGAACTTCACTGGGTTGAAAGAGCCCTGGCAGCTAAAGCTGCCGGCTATGAAATTCATGTTGTCAGCCACTTTGTGGGAGACGGCATTCAGCAAAATCTGGCAGAAAAAGGTTTTATCTGTCATGACTCTTCTGTTTCCGAGCTTTCCATCAACCCAATTAATTTTTTGGGCTCGTTGGTTAAGGTCTGGCAGTTGCTTAAGAAAATTAACCCGGATGTATTGCATTGTATCACCATCAAACCTTGCCTGATGGGGGGCTTCTTTGCCCGTTTTTATAATAAGCCCATCATTTTGGGCTTTGTAGGACTGGGTCGGGTATTTATGGAAGATAAGTTGTCGATGAACGTTATTCGTTTTCTGACATTACATTCCTATAATCATATATTTAAGAATAAAAAATGTCTGTTGGCTTTTGAACATGAGCACGATCGTGATCGGCTCATTGACCTTACTGACGCCAAAAAAAGCCAGACTGTAGTGATCGACGGGGCCGGTATCAATCCGGAGATCTATCACTATTCATTGGAAATCAATCGAGAAAAGCCCATTGTGCTGTTTGCCAGCCGTTTGCTGTGGAGCAAAGGACTGGGTGATTTGGTTGAAGTGAAGAAGCGTTTAGCGCTTAAAGGCGTAGATTTTGTGCTCAATGTGGCAGGGATCTCGATCGTTGACGATCCCGATGCTATTCCATTGTCGCAAATTGAAGAATGGCATCAGCAAGGATTGATAAACTGGCTTGGTCGTTGTTCTGATGTTTACAGTCTTATCAAAGCTTCTAACGTTGTGGCGCTACCCTCTACCTATTCTGAAGGTATTCCACGCATCTTGCTTGAGGCGTCGTCTGTGGGGCGCGCTTGCATTGCTTACGATGTTGGCGGATGCCAAAGCCTGATCATTGATGAATACACAGGCAGTTTGGTGGAGAAACGTAACATCAAACTTTTGACAGAAAAGTTGGAAAAATTACTTACCAGCCCAAACAAACGTGTAGAGATGGGCGTTCGTAGTCGCGAGCGAATTGAGAGCAAGTTCGCATCATCACTGGTTATTGATGACACGCTGAAACTCTATCAGCGTGCGATTGCCACCGGGAATTATTAATTTAAGGAGCACTATTTTGGCTTTTTTCGCGAAATTATGGACGAAAAGGCATAATAGGGATGTTCAGGCTCCACCGATACTGAAGAAAACATTTTATTTGGTTTCAGCTGCAGGTATGCCAAATTTTGGCGATGACATGCTTACGCGATATTGGATAAATGAATTGCAACGACAGTTTCCTGACAGCGTTATCTATCTAGATGCTGTGGATGCTGTGGTAGCTACGGAGTTGTTCCCAGGGGTTAAATGCGTTGATTATCTTTGGCGCCTGGCGCAGGCACTGGGTGACGATGGGTCCGTTCAGGAAAAATTTGCTGATCCTTATACGCTGCCGCTTCGCGAGCGCTTGATGACCGAGGCATTTATCTCCGCGGAAAGTATCCATCTGTTAGGGGGCGGCTACATCAATGAACTCTGGGGAGCCAATGCGCGGTTGATAGAACTTGCGGCTTACTTTGCCGAAAAACATCAGTTGGTCAGCTACGCAACCGGACTCGGATTGCAACCGCTTTCACCCGAAAATGCCGCTAAATTCGCCCCCTCCATCCGCCAATTTAATCAGTTTGATGTGCGAGACGAAGCCAGTTACGAGGTATTGAAACCTTTCGAGCTGCCAGGCCTGAGCTTTACTGGGGACGATTATTTTGCTTTCCCTGGTTCTCCTATCGGGCGTCTTGTCGAAAGTGAACAACCCACTCTTCATCTGTGTATCCACACTGAACTGTCTGAAGGCGGGATTCTGACAGATAATTTGCTGCTGTTGTTGCAGAAGGCGGTAGCTAGTTTTTGTCAGACCCATCCTGCGGCTGCGATCAATTTTTATGAGTTTCGTCCAGGCTCAGATGGTGTATTTTTCCGTCAGGTGCAAGAACGTTTCCCACAGGCAAATTTCATACAGTTCGAACAGATTTGGCAAGATGGTTTAACATTCGCCACCAATGATTTTTGCATCAGTTCACGTTTCCATTTCCAGGTGATTGCTGCAAGCCTCGGTATCGCGGGGATTGCGCTATCGTGGTCAGATTATTACGACAACAAATTTGCCAGTTTACAGCCGATGTCTGACTGGCCTATGGTTAGGCCGGATATCAGTGTGGAGGCATTAGTGCCATTGCTATCACCAGAAGTCAGTATTGACCGCCAGTCGGGAAAGGAACTGATTCAGCAAGCCAAGCAACATTTATTGACACAACTGTATAATTTCTGATGGTTTATTATCTGTTGTAAAGCCTATCGCACCAATCACTACCCACGCGCCTTGATCCTGAGTTAACATGTGTGCCATATCACAAAACCTGTTAGCCAAAGTTGCTAACAGGGTCATCCTCAGACAGGAGTTCCTCAATGTCCAAGCAACAAATCGGCGTTGTCGGCATGGCGGTAATGGGCCGCAATCTGGCACTGAATATCGAAAGCCGTGGTTACACCGTTTCGATCTTTAACCGTTCAGGCGACAAAACCGACGAAGTTATTGCAGAGAATCCGGGTAAAAACCTGGTGCCGCACTACACCGTTGAAGAGTTTGTTGAATCTCTGGAAAAACCACGCCGCATTCTGCTGATGGTGAAAGCGGGCGAAGCGACTGACAAGACCATTGCTTCCCTGACTCCGCACCTGGATAAAGGTGACATTCTGATCGATGGTGGTAACACCTACTATCAGGACACCATCCGCCGTAACCGCGAACTGTCTGACCAAGGCTTCAACTTCATCGGCACCGGCGTTTCCGGTGGTGAAGAGGGCGCGTTGAAAGGCCCTTCAATCATGCCTGGTGGCCAGAAAGAAGCTTACGAACTGGTTGCCCCAATTCTGAAGAAAATCGCTGCGGTAGCGGAAGGCGAGCCTTGCGTGACCTATATCGGCGCTGACGGTGCCGGTCACTATGTGAAGATGGTGCACAACGGTATCGAGTACGGTGACATGCAGCTGATTGCAGAAGCTTACTCGCTGTTGAAACAGGCGCTGAACCTGAGCAACGAACAACTGGCTGAAACTTTCGCCGAGTGGAACAAGGGCGAACTGAACAGCTACCTGATCGACATCACCAAAGATATCTTCACCAAGAAAGATGAAGAAGGTAAATACCTGGTTGATGTGATCCTGGACGAAGCGGCCAACAAAGGCACCGGCAAGTGGACCAGCCAGAGCTCTCTGGATCTGGGCGAACCGCTGTCACTGATCACCGAGTCGGTGTTCGCTCGCTACCTGTCTTCACTGAAAGACCAGCGTGTTGCCGCGTCTAAAGTGTTGACCGGTCCTAAAGCAACACCAGTTAGTGGTGACAAGGCTGAATTCATTGAGAAAGTGCGCCGCGCATTGTACCTGGGCAAAATCGTTTCTTATGCTCAGGGCTTCTCTCAATTGAAAGCCGCTTCCAAAGAAAATAACTGGGATCTGCACTACGGCGACATTGCCAAGATCTTCCGCGCCGGTTGTATCATCCGCGCACAGTTCCTGCAGAAAATCACCGACGCTTATGCACACGACGCGGATATCGCCAACCTGTTGCTGGCACCTTACTTCAAGCAGATTGCTGATGAATACCAGCAGGCGCTGCGTGACGTAGTTTCTTACGCGGTGCAAAACGGTATTCCTACACCGACCTTCTCTGCGGCGATTGCCTACTACGACAGCTACCGTTCAGCGGTTCTGCCTGCCAACCTGATCCAGGCGCAGCGCGACTACTTCGGTGCCCATACTTACAAACGTATCGACAAAGAAGGCGTATTCCATACCGAATGGATGGAATAAGTTAATTAATATAATATGGCCGGGCTATGCCCGGCTTTTGCTATTATAAGGTTTGATCTCTATTGTTATATTGTTGTGAATTAGAGATTACTATAATTATTTAATATGTTTCCATGTTAATTCATTTGCCTAGATAGTATTCATAGAGGAATTATGAAAGGCTCAGTTGCTATTATTTTGAGACATCATGAGACTAGGAAGCGCTTGCTTTTGCGAGCTCTTGAGTCCGTGAAAAATCAATCATATCAAAATTATAAAGTTTTTATCATGACTAACGGTTCTGGTATACCGCCAGATATTGAAGAGTTAGTTTTTATTTCTGAAAGCGACAAAATTCATGCTGTCTCTTCTCAGGAAGAACTTATTAAGGCACTACACAGCTTCCCATTTGAGTATGCATGTTTTCTTGATGACGACGATACTTGGGCGCCAGAGTATTTATCCCGTTGTATCTCCGTTTTTGAAAAAAGTAAAGCTAGATATCAATCTGTTGGTGCTGTTGCCTGCCATGTTAATAAAGTTTATGAAATAGCTGAGGGCAACAGGATAAAAATAGACAGAACCGAACCGTGGAATCATTATTTCTCGGTTGGGCCGGTGAATATCGATGCGTTATATTATAGAAATAGTATCCCGGCATCATCATGCATTTTTGATTTTTCTGCATTTATACGCACTGTCGTGTCCCATAATATCATGGAGCCAGCGTTTTTCTGGGTGTTCTTGATATCATTTATGAGCAAGAATGATGTGTGGCTCGTTCCCGAATCTTTGTCTTTTTATCATTTCCGCCGGGAAGATGACTTTAACCTGGGCAACTATAGCATTATTCATGCCGAAGAGTATGGTTTTTCATCCAAAATCATTCTAAATAGTATAGCTAGAAATACCTCTGACGATTATACCTGTCGGTTTATTTCTAATTTTATCTTCAACGAAACGATGTTTCATCGAATAGCTTCGATTGAGAATAAAATTTGTCATCACTTCGGCCATTGAATAATTATGCTCAGGAGTAGAAGGAACTATGGATTTTAATAATTACGACTTCGTGAGTTTCGACATATTTGATACACTTTTGAGTCGAAAAATCGCGCGGCCCAAGGATTTGTTTTCACTGATTCAAGCTAATTTATCGTATGACGCTCAATATATCGCATGGCCCGATTTGGTCGATAATTTTTCTGTTATCAGGGAAAAGGCGGAAGAAAAAGCCAGACAACATAAGGTAAGTTTACACGGAGGTGAGCCTGAAATTCTGATATCCGACATCTATGACCAGGTCAGCCAAAGGATCCCAACATTGCCTAAGCATGTCATTAACATGCTTATTTCTCTAGAAATAGAGATGGAGAAGGCTGTTCTTTTTAAAAGTACAGCGGCAGAAGATCTTTTTAATAAGGCCAGGGCCGCAGGATGTAAGATTATCGTTATCAGCGATATGTATTTACCTTCGAAAGTACTACGCGAGTTACTGGAAAATTCTGGCTACAAAAATCTTGATGATGTTGCCATTTTTTCTTCAGGTGAAGAAGGGGTGTCTAAACACTCCGGAGAGTTATATCCTAAGGTTAGGAATAAACTTAACCTTAGTGGAAAACGTTGGTTGCATATTGGCGATAATAAGCATTCTGATGTTGAAATGGCAAAGCGTCATTCGATAGATGGGCTACATGCGGATTGGTCTGAATATGATGGCAGTGTTTCACGCCATTGGCAGATTAAAGATGTTATTGGCGAGTCTATTAATATTTCAGTAACGAATATTCAGGCGAGACAGTTTTTTTCTGATGACCCGCTCACTGAGATTGGTTTCAAGATATTTGGTCCATTGATGCTGGGTTACACATCCTGGATCCATGCTACGGCCAAAAAACTTAACGTTGAGAAACTATTGTTTTTGGCGCGAGATGCGCATTTAATTCGCGATATTTTTCTTAATTACTATAATAAAGATCGCCAGTTCGACTACCAGTATGTTTATCTTTCCCGTGCATCCACTTACAAAATGGGAATGACTGATTGGCCAATGCATCGTATCTGGCATCTGTTCGGTGGTAAGAATAGAAAAAGCATAAAAAACATTCTTTCTGTTATTGGACTAAATGCTGAAGAGCATCTTTCCGATATTCATGACGTTGGCTTCCCTGACGTAAACTATGTTCCAAGCCACGGCGAGCGTGATAAAGTTCATTGGCTGATTAATAAGCTGTTCATGCATGCTTTACTGCAAAACAAGAAGTATCGGGATGAATTCTCAGACTACTTCAAAGAAGCGGTAGGTGATTATTCTTCAGTCGCGTTAGTCGATATTGGTTGGATGGGAAACATTCAATCAGTCTTCAGCCGTGCTTTAGGAGATATCTGGGCAGATAAGAAAATAAGCGGGCTATACTTGGCAACCTTTGAAGGGGCTAAGGATAACAAATCCTATTATAATGACATGAAAGGTTGGTTGACCAATTTTGGGGAGCCTAGAAATCAACATGATTTGATCCTCTCTGGTGGGGTCGAGCTGTTGGAGTTTGCAATGGCGGACAATACCGGGTCGACCAAAGGTTACCAAAAGATTGATGGTAAAACTCAGCCAGTGAAAGAAAATGTGAGTGAGGAGGAGTTGGAATATCTTAAAAAAGCACAGCTTTTGCAAAAAGGTATTCTGTCATTCTTTGAATACATCTCTTCTATTCTTGCGGTTGTACCGTCAGAGGCCATGAGTAGCCGGTTACTGTCCGAACCTTTCTTTGAGCTTGTTTCAAATCCAAGCAGCTACGAGCTGGAAGCGTTGGTTGGCATTACTCACTCGGAGGCTGCGGGGGCCAATAATGGCCGCATTGCCTTAGCGGAGAAATTAAGTCTAAAAGAGCGCTTGCTTCAGGGGCATAAGTATTCAGAAATGTTTGAGCAGAGCTATTGGAAAGAAGGCTATAAGCGTATAAACAGGAAGAAATTCTGGAAGAAATATATCTAAATTATTGATATAAGATTCTAGTCAATAACCGGCATTAAAATATCCACAGGTGATATTTAATGCCGGTTTTTTTTTATGCCTAAAAAAGTGAAGTAGAAAAAACTGTGGCATTCATGCCGTAATTTTATCTTTTATGACGTTCGCGCAACCGGCCAATCACTTTGCTCAAGTCCAAATCCTGATCCTGCAGCAACACCAACAGGTGATAAATCAGATCAGAAGCTTCGTTGGTCAATTCTTCACGATCGTTCACCGTGGCGGCCAGTGCGGTCTCCACACCTTCTTCACCGACTTTCTGCGCGATACGCTTGGTGCCGCTGGCGTACAGGCTGGCGGTATAAGAGCTGTCGGGGCTGGCGTTTTTACGTTCTGCCAGCAGTTGTTCCAACTGATACAGAAAACCCCAGTCGCTGCTGGCCGGGTGGAAACAACTGGTGTTACCCAGGTGGCAGGTAGGGCCAATCGGATTAGCCAGAATCAACAGCGTGTCGTTGTCGCAGTCCGGGGTGATGCTGACTACGTTGAGGAAGTGGCCAGAGCTTTCGCCCTTGGTCCACAGGCGCTGTTTGGTGCGTGAGAAAAAGGTGACCTTGCCGCTCTGTTCGGTCACGGCCAGCGCTTCCTGATTCATATAGCCGAGCATCAGCACTTCGCCGGATACGGCATGCTGGACGATTACCGGCAGCAAGCGATCCGTTTTTTCCCAGTCGAGCTGGTTTCTTTGTTGTTCTGTTAACACAGGCGGATCTCCACACCTTGTTCGGACAAGAACCTTTTCAGGTCACCGATATTAATGATTTGTTTGTGGAACACCGAAGCGGCCAGTGCGCCATCGACATCGGCATCGCGGAAGGCTTCCAGAAAGTGCTCCATGGTGCCTGCGCCGCCGGAGGCGATTAATGGCACTTTGCACACTTCGCGCACCAGGCGCAGCTGTTCCAAATCGTAACCGTTACGTACGCCGTCCTGATTCATCATGTTCAGCACAATTTCGCCGGCGCCGCGTTTCTGCACTTCTTTCACCCAATCGAGGGTTTCCCACTCGGTGACGCGGGTGCGGCTTTCGTCACCGGTGTACTGGTTAACGTGGTACTTGCCGGTTTCGGCTTCGAACCAGGTATCAATGCCCACCACAATGCACTGCACGCCAAAGCGATCCGCCAGGCGGCTTATCAGCGTCGGGTCGGCCAGCGCCGGGGAGTTGATGGAAATCTTGTCGGCGCCGAAAGACAGGATCTGGCTGGCGTCTTCCGGGCTTTTAATTCCACCGGCGACGCAGAAGGGGATGTCGATCACCTCAGCTACGCGTGATACCCAGCTTTTATCTACCACCCGACCGTCGCTTGACGCGGTGATATCGTAAAACACCAGTTCGTCCGCGCCTTCCTGCGCGTAGCGCTGTGCCAGCGGCACTATGTCGCCGATAATTTCATGGTTGCGGAACTGCACGCCTTTCACTACCTGCCCGTCTTTAACATCCAGGCACGGGATTATCCGTTTTGCCAGCATGCGATCGCCTCCTCAACGCTAAACTTACCTTCCAGCAGGGCACGCCCCACAATCACACCCTCAACGCCACTGCCGCGCAGCTGGGCGATATCATCCAGATTACCGATACCGCCAGAGGCCTGGAAGGCGATCTGCGGATATCGTCGGCTGATTTCCTGATACAGCGCCACGTTGGAACCGGCCAATGTCCCGTCACGGGAAATATCGGTGCACAGCACGTGCTTGAGGCCATAAGGCAAGAACTGCTCAACCACCTGTTCCAGTGTGGCATCGGAGTTTTCCTGCCAACCGCTGATCGCCACGCGTTTGGTGCCGTCTGCGTCAATGCGCACGTCCAGTGCCAGTACCATGGCATCGGCGCCGTAGCGTTCGAACCAGCCCTGTACCAACTGCGGCTGTTTTACCGCGGTGGAGCCGATCACCACGCGGGTCGCACCGGCCTCCAGCAGGGCAGCGACGTCCTGCTCATTGCGAATACCGCCGCCGACCTGAACCGGTACGTTAACCCCTGCCAGCAGCTTGCGCAGCAGTGGGATTTGGCGTGCTGTCGGGTCTTTCGCGCCGGTCAGATCGACCAGATGCAATACCTGCGCGCCCTGTTGCTGATAGTCCTGCAGGCGTAACAGCGGATCGTTGCCGTAGTCGCGCTGCTGGCCGTAATCGCCCTGATGCAAGCGCACCACGTTGCCGTCGATCAAATCCAAAGCCGGAATAATCATGCTGCCTACATCTCCAGAAAGTTTTTCAACAGTTGCGCACCGGCCGCACCAGATCGCTCTGGATGAAACTGCACGCCGAAGAAGTTGTCTTTTTGTACGGCGGCGGTGAAGGGCTCGCCGTAATTCGCCTGGGCGATGGTGCTTGGGCATATCGGCATCGCATAGCTGTGAACGAAGTAGAAGTAGGCACCCTCTTCGATGCCGCGGAACAGATGATGGCCCGCCTGGGCAGAGACCTGATTCCAGCCCATGTGCGGCAGCGGCAGACCGAAGTCGGTCATCTGGGTGACCGGGGTATCGATAATGCCCAGCGTGTCGATGCCGCCGTTCTCTTCGCTGCTTTTGGCCAGCAACTGCATGCCGAGGCAAATCCCCAGCACCGGCTGGGTACAAGCCTTGATCAGCTCAATCAGCTCGCGCTGTTCCAGTTGATCCATCGCCGCCTGCGCGGTACCCACGCCCGGCAGGAACAGCTTGTCGGCGCGCAGGACAGTCTCCGGGTCACGGCTTACCTCCGGGCGGTAGCCCAGACGCTGCACCGCGTAGGTGACGGAGGCCAGGTTGGCACAGCCGGTGTCCAGAATCACCACGTCCATCACAGCACTCCTTTCGAGCTCGGGAGGGTGTTGCCCTCAACGCGGATCGCCTGGCGCAGCGTGCGGCCAAACACTTTGAACAGGCTTTCGACACGGTGGTGGTCGTTTTTGCCCTTGGTTTTCAGGTGCAGGGTACAGCCCATGGTGTAGGACAGCGAACGGAAGAAGTGCTCGACCATTTCGGTGCTCAGATCGCCGACGCGCTGATAGTTGAATTCCGCTTTATATTCCAGGTGCGGGCGGCCGGAGATATCCAGCGCGCAGCGTGCCAGACACTCGTCCATCGGCAACACAAAACCGAAACGTGCGATGCCGCGTTTGTCGCCCAGTGCCTTGTTCAGCGCTTCGCCCAGTGCCAGACCAGTGTCTTCCACCGTGTGGTGATCGTCGATATACAGATCGCCTTTGACGTTGATATCCATGCGGAAGCCGCCGTGGGTGGCGATCTGATCCAGCATGTGATCGAAGAAGCCGACGCCGGTCTTGATCTTGCTGCCGCCTTCGCGATCCAGCCAGACGTTGACGTCAATCTGCGTTTCCTTGGTCACGCGGTTAACCTGTGCATGACGATCGCGCTGGGTCAGTTGGCGAGTAATTTCTTTCCAGCCCAGGGAACCACGCTGATAACGCAGCCCCTGAATACCCATGTTCTCGGCCAGTTGCACGTCGGTTGGACGATCGCCGATCACGTAGCTGTGGACGGTATCCATTACGCCGGGTTCCAGATAGCCTTTGACCAGCGCGGTCTTCGGCTTGCGACAGTCACAGTTGTCCGCCGGCAGGTGCGGGCAGATCAGAATATCTTCAAAATGAATACCCTGTGAGCTGAGGATTTGCATCATCAGGTTATGCGGCGGATCGAAGGTTTCCTGCGGGAAACTGGCGGTGCCGAGGCCATCCTGGTTGGTGATCATCACCAGTTGATAACCCGCCTGCTGCAACTCTAATAGGCAAGGGATCACGTCCGGCTCCAGCGCCAGCTTATCCAGGCGGTCGACCTGGAAATCTTCTGGTGGTTCAGCAATCAGCGTGCCGTCACGGTCAATAAAGAGGAATTTCTGGCTCACATTGGCTCCTGGCGAGTCTTGGTTGCACCGGGCAGGGCAGACAGCGCATCAACCACGCGCTGGCATTCTTCACGGGTGCCTATGGTGATGCGCAGGCAGCCGGATAACCCCGGTTGTTTATTTTGGTCTCTTAAGATGATGCCCTGATCCCACAAGGTTTTAAACACATTACTGGAGGCAGTGAATCGTGCCAGCAGGTAATTGCTGTCGCTGGTGAAAACCTGTTCAACGCAGGCACAGTTTTGCAGCGCCTGCTGCAGCCAACTGCGGTTGGCGGCAATCTCGGTAACCCGTTGGCGCATGATGCGGATCCCCTCGGTGCTGAGCGCCTGGGCGGCGATATCGGCGACCGGGGTGGACAGCGGATAAGGGGCGATCACCTTCAGCAGCAGAGCGATCAACTCTTCGTTGCCGAGGGTAAAACCGCAGCGCAATCCAGCCAGTGCAAAGGCCTTGGACAGGGTGCGCAAGATTGCCAGGTGCGGGTAGTCGTTCAGCCAGCCGGCGACGCTTGCCTGCGGGCAGAATTCGATATAGGCCTCGTCGACCGCAACGATCGCCTTGCCCTTGGCCATTTCCAGCAGGCTGCGCAGATCGTTGGCATCGATCAGGTTACCCGTCGGGTTGTTGGGGCTGCAGACGTAAATCAGTTTCACGTTGTCCAGGCTGTCGGCGATAGCCGGCAAATCCAGCTGCCAGTCCTGTTTGGCCGCCACGGTACGACGCTCCACGCCAAAGGTTTCGGCGCTGACGGCATACATGCCGTAGGTCGGTGGGCAGAACAGGATGGCGTCTTTTCCCGGCTCGCAGAATGCGCGGATCAGCAGTTCGATACCTTCATCTGCCCCACGGCTGACCAGCACCTGCTCTTTTTTAACCCCGGCGTACTCGGCGTAGCGTTCGATCACCAGAGCCGGTTGGCACTCCGGGTAACGGTTAAAGGTTTGAGCGGTCAGTTGGAACTTTGGGGCTATCGGGTATTCGTTGGCGTTCAGCCACACGTCGCCGTTACCACCCAGGCGGCGTGCCGACTGATAAGGGGTCAGATCGCGAACGTTGGCACGGGCCAGATTTTCAATGCTCATGCTTGCTCCTTCAGGGCGGCAACGCGCAGGGTCACGGCGTTTTTGTGGGCAATCAACTGCTCGGCGGCGGCCAGGGTTTCAATGGTGGCGGCCAGGTTCATAAAGCCCTGCGGCGTCAATTCCTGCACCGTCATGCGCTTTTGGAAGTCCGCCAGCCCCAAACTGGAGCAGGTGGCGGTGTAACCATAGGTTGGCAGCACGTGGTTGGTGCCGGACGCATAGTCACCGGCGGACTCCGGTGACCAGTCGCCAAGGAATACCGAACCGGCGCTGGTGATGCTGTCGACCAGAGCGCGGGCGTCGCGGGTCTGAATGATCAGGTGCTCCGGGCCATACTGATTGCTGATGGCCACGCATTCGGCCAAATCTTTGGTGACAATCAGTCGGCTACTGGCCAGCGCCTGACGTGCAGTTTCGGCGCGTGGTAACTGTGCCAGTTGCTGTTCTACGGCATCGCGTACCGCCTGCGCCATCGCGGCGTCCGGCGTAAGTAAAATCACCTGCGAGTCCGGGCCGTGCTCTGCCTGCGACAGCAGATCCGAGGCGACGAACGCCGGAGTGGCACCGGCGTCAGCGATCACCAGCACTTCGGAAGGGCCGGCCGGCATATCGATGGCGGCGCCGTCCAGCCGTTGGCTGATTTGGCGTTTGGCTTCGGTGACAAAGGCATTGCCCGGTCCGAAGATTTTCGCCACGCGCGGTACGGAGTCGGTACCGAACGCCATAGCGGCGATCGCCTGCGCACCGCCAACCTGAAACACCTCTTCCACTCCGCACAGTTGCGCGGCATACAGTATCTCGTCGGCAATCGGCGGCGGTGAGCACAGCACTACGCGGCGGCAACCGGCGATGCGTGCCGGTGTCGCCAGCATCAGCACCGTAGAAAACAGCGGCGCGGAGCCGCCGGGAATATACAGGCCAACCGAGTCGATCGGACGCGTGATCTGCTGACAACGCACGCCCGGCTGGGTTTCCACATCAACCGGCGGCAGTTGTTGCGCATTATGGAAGGTCTCCACATTACCGACCGCTACGGCCATCGCCTGCTTGATCTCATCACCCAGACGCGCGCTGGCAGCCGTTATTTGCTCTGCGGTGACGCGCAGTGCGCCAACTTCGGTTTTATCAAATTTGGCGCTGTATTCGCGCAGCGCTTGATCGCCATTGGCCTTCACGTTGTCGAGGATTTCGCTCACCGTGCGGGTGATGCTGTCCGAGGCGGAGATCGCCGGACGCATCAGCAGTGCCGTGCGCTGTTCGGCGCTGCAGTCTGCCCAGTTGACCAGAGTATTGAAGTTCGACATGGCCTTACTCCATCATCTTCTCAATAGGCAATACCAGAATCGAGCTGGCCCCGAGCGCTTTGAGTTTTTCCATGGTTTCCCAGAACAGGGTTTCGCTACTGACCATGTGCATGGCTACGCGGTTCTGTGCCCCGGCCAATGGCAGAATGGTCGGGCGTTCGGCACCCGGCAGCAGCGCGACGATTTCGTCCAGGCGCTCGCTCGGTGCGTGCAGCATGATGTATTTGGATTCACGCGCCTGGATCACGCCCTGAATACGGGTCATCAGGCGGTCGATCAATTGCTGTTTGGCTTCCGGCATTTCGCCATCGCGCTGGATCAGGCAGGCTTTCGAACGGTAAATCACTTCAACTTCACGCAGCCCGTTGGCTTCCAGCGTGGCACCGGTGGAGACCAGGTCACAGATGGCGTCGGCCAAACCGGCACGTGGGGCGACTTCTACCGAACCGTTCAGCAAACAGGATTTGAAGCGTACGCCCTGTTTGTCGAGGTATTGCTTGAGCAGGTGTGGATAAGAGGTGGCGATGCGGGCGTCTTGCAGGCTTTGTGGGCCGGTGTATTCACTGTCGAGCGAGGTAGCCAGCGACAGGCGGCAAGCGCCGAAATCCAGGCGGCGCAGGGTGAAATAGCGCGGGTCTTCGCCCTGAGCGCGGCGGGTGAGCAGCTCTTCTTCCAGCACGTTCTCACCGATAATACCCAGGTCGACCACGCCGTCCATCACCAGGCCCGGGATGTCGTCATCACGGACGCGCAGGATATCGATCGGCATATTCTCCGCGAAGGCGATCAGGCGTTGTTGCTGCAGGTTGATTTTGATACCGCAGCGCGCCAGCAATTCCTGAGACTCATCACTCAGGCGGCCCGATTTCTGCATTGCTATCCGTAAACGTGTTTTATCCAGCATGGTAACCTCTGTTTAATCTGTAATTTTATGAATTTATTATGAAAATTATTTTGTCTGTCTGTCCGGAGCCAAAAAAAAACCCTCGGAAGAAATCTTCCGAGGGCTCTCTCTTGCATTCTGCGCGCCACTGGAAGATTAGAAAACTGTCTTCCAGCACTCATCGCCTGAAAGACTAGTCAGGGTGATGGTGATGATGGTGGCTGAACTGAATGCGTGTCATGGTGTTTTCTCTGTATAAAGTCGCTACAAACTCAATTGCTAATTAACCTAAACTATCCGCCGTCTTTCACGCAACTCTTTTTTATCGTCATAAATTTAATTTATTGAAACAGGTTGAGTTATTAGTTGGACGCGACTTTACCTAAGCTTAAGGTCGGTGGATTGAATCACTACGCCGACTGGCGTAGCCTTAATGGGCAAAGTGTTGCAGTCTTCAGGAGAGGAAGCTGATGAAAAAGGTAGCCATTATTGGCCTGGGTTGGTTGGGTATGCCGCTGGCTCTGTCGCTGATGAGCCGTGGGTTTGACGTCGTTGGCAGTAAAACCACGCCGGATGGCGTCGAGGCCGCACGGATGAGCGGGATTGAATGCTATCAGCTGGAACTGACGCCGGAACTGATTTGCGAACCGGAGGATCTGGAGGCGCTGCTGCGCGTCGATGCGCTGGTGGTGACACTCCCGGCCCGCCGCACCGTCGAAGGCAGCGAAAACTATTTTAATGCGGTGCGCATGCTGGTGGACAGCGCGATGGCCTTTGGTGTGCCGCGTATCCTGTTTACCAGTTCAACCTCGGTGTACGGGGAAACCACCGGCACGGTACGCGAAGACTCGCCGTTGAAGCCGGTTTCACCTTCCGGCTTGGTGCTGGCGGAGCTGGAGCGTTGGCTGCATGAACTGCCGAACACCTCGGTGGATATTTTGCGTCTGGCCGGGCTGGTGGGGGGCGATCGCCATCCTGGACGTTTCCTGGCAGGCAAAGTCGATGTCAAAGGCGGTTCGCAAGGGGTCAATCTGGTGCATCAGGACGACGTGATCGGTGCGATCCAACTGTTGCTGAAACTGCCGAAAGGCGGCCATGTTTATAACCTGTGCGCCCCGGCCCATCCCACCAAGCGTGAGTTCTATCCGGCGCTGGCCGAACAATTAAATCTGGCGCCACCGCAGTTTGCCGCCGAGACGGAACAGGGCGGGCGGCTGGTGGACGGCAGCCGTATCTGCAATGAACTGGGGTTTGAATATCAGTACCCGGATCCGGCGAGAATGCCGGTCAATTAAGCGTTTGAACATGCCCTGCCAAGTGCGGGGCATTTTTTCGTGCTGTTCGCAGGGGCTACATCAACGCCATAGCGGCTGAAATCTCTCCGGCGCGCTGCAAATCCTCCAGCAATGCGCTCAGTGCCTCCTTCGGCAACCCCGGCCGGCTCACCAGACTCAATGCCGCCTGATAAGACAGCGCTTGCCCTCCCAACTGTTTCAGTACGCCTTGCTCTACCCAACGCGCAGCGTAATGGGTGGGCAGATAACCGAGATACTCGCCGCTGAGCACCAAATGAGCGACCCCTTCCATATGATGAGCGACGGCACTGAGGTTTAACGGTGCCAGCGGACAAAGTTGCTGTGCCAACAAGTAGCCACGTTTAACCCAGCGTGCATTTTCAATCTGTTCACGCCCCGGTTGCTCCAGCGTAAACAGCGGGTGATCGCTACTGCAATAAACCGCCTGCGTCTCTGCTATCCAGGGCTGATACTGCAGCTCGTCCAACTGCTGACCGAAATAACCGATGCCCAAATCAAGCTGCTGATTCAGCAGCCCCTGTTCTATTTCTCCGGGGGCGCAAATGCGGCACTGCAACTGCACATCCTGGTGTCGGCGTTGAAACTGTTTGATGGCATGGCTGAAGGGATTGCCCGGCAGCGACACCAGATTATCCACCAGGCCAATCTGCAAATCCCCGGTCAGCAGGCCGTTCAGCGACTGACTGACGCGGGTAAAGTCACGAGCGGCGTTGAACAGGGTGCGGCAGGCGATCAGCATGCGTTCACCTTTCGGCGTCAGCATAAAACCGGAGCGGCCCCGCTGACACAGACGAAATCCCAGCCGGGTCTCCAGGGTGGCGAGATGGGTGCTGATGGTCGACTGGTTCATCAGCAGCGTTTCCTGGGCAGCGCTGACGCCATGGGCTTCGGCGACGGCGACGAAGACCCGCAGCAGTCGCAGATCAATATCGCTTAGGTTGGTGAGCATCCGTTCCTCCGCAGTAATAGCGCGTATTAACCATTTTATAACACTCCAAAAATGAAGCTGGCGGCCGTAAATCTGTCTTTTTATGTCACGAATGCCAAATAAAATCCAATGGTTCAACTGGTTACCAATCATCGGTGTTTTCAATGCTTACATCCCAAAGATGGAATGGTAGCCCTGTCAGGGGGCGGGTAGCCTGTAATTGTTATCCAAATGTTGAAATTATCTGACAGCCGAATAAGGAAAGATCATGCTGAATCAACCCCAAAGCGGTAATGATATGCCGCGTTTTGCCGGCATCCCCACCATGATGCGTCTACCCGTCGCCGATGATGCACGGGGGCTGAATGCGGCCTTCGTCGGTATTCCTCTTGATATTGGTACCTCAAACCGCAGCGGCACGCGCTACGGGCCGCGACAAATCAGGCAAGAGTCGGTGATGATCCGCCCTTACAACATGGGCACCGCGGCCGCCCCTTTTGAACGGCTGCAGGTTGCCGACCTGGGGGATGTCGCCATCAATCCTTACAGCCTGGAAGACAGCGTTCGCCGCATTGAGTTGGCCTATAACGGCATTCTGGCCCACGGCTGCATTCCACTGACGCTGGGGGGCGACCACACGCTGACGTTGCCTGTCCTGCGCGCCATGGCCAGCCGATATGGCCCGGTTGGATTAATTCACGTAGACGCCCACTCAGACACCAACGAAGAGATGTTTGGGGAAAAGTTGGCGCACGGAACGACTTTCCGCCGAGCCTTTGAAGAGGGGTTATTGCAACCACAACGGGTCATTCAGATTGGCCTGCGCGGCAGTGGTTATGAAGCTGATGACTTCGATTGGTCGCGCAAGCAGGGGTTCCGCGTGGTCCCGGCAGAAGCCTGCTGGTACCGCTCGTTGGCACCGCTGATGGCGGAAGTGCGCGAGCAAATGGGCAATGCGCCGGTTTACCTCAGTTTCGACATCGACGGTCTGGATCCGGCATTTGCACCGGGTACCGGCACGCCGGAGGTCGGTGGGCTGTCAGTCTGGCAGGGGCTGGAAATTGTCAGAGGTTGCCGGGGGCTGAATCTGGTCGGCAGCGACGTGGTGGAGGTCTCGCCGCCTTACGATCGTTCCGGTAACACTGCGTTACTGGCGGCCAACCTGTTGTTTGAAATGCTGTGCGTACTGCCTGAGCGATAAGGCGACGGCGATAACCTGATCGGCGGAGCCGTTGCGCCTGATACCGAATAATAACAAGCATGCGGAGTGACCGATGAATCTCGACCTGCTGGTAGTGGTGTTTTACTTTTTGGTGATAGGGGCGGTGGGTTGGCTTGGCGTTCGCCGGGCCACCACCAAGGAAGATTATCTGGTGGCCGGCCGCAATCTGGGGCCTTGTTTGTACCTGGGCACGCTGTCCGCCGTGGTGCTTGGCGGCGCTTCTACCATTGGCAGCGTTAAGCTGGGTTACACCTATGGGATCTCGGGCGTATGGCTTTGTGGTGCGCTGGGCGCGGGGATTGTGGTGTTGAGCATGGTGTTGGCCAAACCGCTGCTCAAGCTAAAGCTCTATACCGTCAGCCAGGTGTTGGCGCGGCGCTATCATCCAGCCGCCAGGGTCACCAGCGGTGCCATTATGCTGGCTTATGACCTGATGGTGGCGGTGACCTCGATTATCGCTATCGGCAGTGTGATGCAGGTGATGTTTGATTTGTCGTTCACCGCTTCGATTCTGCTCGGCGGCGGTTTGGTGGTGCTTTATTCCACGCTGGGTGGCATGTGGTCGCTGACGCTAACCGACATCATCCAGTTTATCATCATGACCGTTGGCATGATGCTGGTGTTGATGCCGATGAGCATCGTCAAGGCCGGTGGCTGGGCGGCGTTCAGCCACCTGTTGCCGGACAGTTACTACCAACTGTCGTCGATCGGGCTCGATACCATCCTGGTGTTCTTCCTGATCTACTTCTTCGGCATTCTGATTGGTCAGGATATCTGGCAGCGGGTATTTACCGCGCGTAGCACCAATATTGCCCGCTACGCCGGGCTGGGGGCAGGGGTGTACTGCGTGCTGTATGGCGTGGCCGGCGCTCTGATTGGCATGGCCGGCAAGTTGGTGCTGCCGCATCTGACCAATACCGACGGCGCCTTTGCCGCCATTGCTCAGGCGGTGCTGCCGCCGGGCGTGAGCGGGCTGGTGGCGGCGGCGGCGTTGGCGGCACTGATGTCGACGGCCAGTGCCTGTCTGTTGGCATCGTCAACCATCGCGCTGGAAGACGTACTGCCGGCTGTCCGCAAGCGGCCTTCCGGTGGGCTGGCGGCCGGGCGATTCACAACCTTTGTCATGGGCTGCATTATGTTGGGGCTGGCGTTTGTGGTGCGTGACGTGATGATGGCGCTGACGCTGGCCTATAACCTGTTGGTGGGCGGTATGTTGATCCCCCTGATCGGTGCGATTTTCTGGCAACGTGCCACCAGCACCGGCGCTATTGCCAGCATGCTAACCGGCAGCCTGAGCGTATTGGCGCTGATGTATTACCACGGCATTGAGGCCAACAGCCCGATCTACGGTGGCTTGCTGGCGGGCGGGGCGGCCTTTCTGATAGGCAGCCTGCTGACCCGGCCAAGCCCGCAGCCGCAGGTACAGCCGGAATAATGGGTAACCCTGGGGCTGTGACGGGCAGCCCCATTACCCACTACAGCCAGCCGGATCGCTTCAATTTTTGATACAGGAAGAAGCAGCCGACGGCGGTCACCCCGAGGATGGTGTGATAGGCCCAGGGGAATTTCAGCTCCGGCATATTGGCGAAGTTCATGCCGTACAGGCTGAATATTACCGTAGGGATCGCCAAAATTGCCCCCCAGCCCGCCAGTCGTTTTACCACTTCGTTCTGTTTAACCGTGACCAGCGCCAGGTTGACGTGCATGGCGTTAGTCAGCATTTCACGCATATCGTCGATATTGCTGACCACCTGGCGCGCATGGTCTTGCACATCTCGCACGTAGGCGCGCAGCTCTTTCGGGATCACCTCTTCATGCAGGCGAATCAGCTGATTGCAGATTTCGTCCATCGGCATTGCGGCATTACGCAACGCCAGCAGGTGGCGTCGCAGGGTATAGACGTTCTCAATGGCCGCCTGATCAAACTCGGATTTGAACATGTTGGCTTCGATGGCCTCGATTTCCGTCTCGAACTTCGCTACCACGGTGCGGTAGTTATCAACCACAAAGTCCATCACCGAATACAAGGCAAAGCCCGGCCCACGGCACATTTGCTTGTGGTTTTCCTCGGCCTTGAGACGGATCGGCGCGTAGCTGGGCGAATCACCGTGACGCACCGTGACCAGAAAGTTTTTGCCGACAAAGAAGTGGGTTTCGCCGTACTCGACTTCGTCCTGACCCCACTGCGCAGTTTTGACCACGATAAACAGCGAATCGCCGTAGGCTTCCAGTTTGGGGCGCTGGTGGGCGCAAAGCGCGTCCTCAATCGCCAGATCGTGCAGTCCAAACTCCTCCTGAACCTTACGCATAAAGGCGTCTTCCGGCTGCCACAACCCGAGCCAGACGAAGGTGTCCGGCTGTTTGACCACCTCGCTGATATCATCAATGGTCACTTCACCCAGCCGTTGACCAGCCTTGTACGCCACGCAATTCACAACCATGGTTGCGGTTTCCATCAAGCCACCTGCTATTCAATAAGAGTTTTGGTGAGAACGTAACATTCGTGCTCTACCGGATAATTCTGCAGCGTCATCTGTAGCTGATAACCGAGTTTCTCGTAGAACGGCCGTGCCTGAAAGCTGAAGGTATCCAGGCGAACATAACGACAACCCCGCGCCCTGGCTTCCTGTTCCGCCGCCAGCACCACCTTGCGACCTAACCCGCTGCCGCGCTGTGAATCATCCACCCACAACCATTCCACGCTCAACCAGTTGCCCCAGGTCTCACCGGTCAGGCCTGCGACCACCCGACCGGCCTCATCCTGGCTATAAACGGCAAGGGGTTTGCGTTGGGTAGGGTCAATATACGGACTATTATGGGCTCGCAGCCCCAAACGGATAACGTTGAGGGTTGCTTCGTCAGGTATTTCGGTAACGGTGATATTCATGTTTCCTCCTTGGTGAACCCTTAACTTAAGCACAGTCCACGTAAAAGGCAACATGTTGAAATTTAAAATAAACATGGGGTCAGAACGCTGGGTGCGTTACGGGGGGCGGGCTGGATAACTTCAAGGGGATGTTCCGTCAGCAGCTGAAGCTGTCGGAGAAATACATAATAGCGCCCCTGGCGGGGCGCAGAAAACTCAGGTCAATTCACTCATCACGCCACGCTGATAGGCGGGACGTGTGGTTAACTGCTGGTACCAGCGCTCCATGTTCGGGCGGGGTTGGCGCTTAATCGGCATAGAGAACCAGGCGTAAGCAAAGCTGCCGAGCGGGATGTCACCGATGCCGAACGACTCGCCGGAAAGATAAGGTTGGCGGCCCAGGGTTTCTTCCACGATGTCGAACTGCTTTTCCAGCGCGGCGATGGCCGCTTCAATCTTGGCCATGTCGCGCAGTTCCGGCTTGGTGCGTACCAGGCCCCAGAACACCACGCTAAAGTGGCTGACAATGGTGGCGGTGGTCCAGTCCATCCATTTCTCAGCGCTGGCGCGGGCCTGCAGATCCTGCGGATAGAATGGCTCACTGCCAAACTTGGCCGCCAGATAACGCACTATGGTGTTGGATTCCCACAGCACGAAGTCATCGTCCTGCAGCAACGGCACCAGGCCGTTCGGGTTTAATGAACGGTAGAGCTCATCGTTCACCTTGCCGAATGCGCCACCGGCATTGATATGGCTGTAGTTCAGCTCCAGTTCTGCGGCGCACCACAGTACTTTCCTGACGTTGTTCGAATTTTCACGACCCCAAATGGTCAGCATAGAACGCCTCTTTATACGGGTGAATTAACCTAAGCTGTTATTCGTACGCCACAATGGCGGCGTTGTCACACCGGAAGGCGTTTTATTTTTTGCCGACCGGGTTGCCATTTATCGTTCCCAGCGACAAATTTCCCAGCCCTGATCCACTGCCAACGCCTTGAGCTCGGTGTCCGGGTTGATCACCGTAGCGCTATCGACGTACTCCAGCATCGCCTTGTCGTTGAGGGAGTCGCTGTAACCATGGCTGTGTTCAAAGCTTAACTCCGGGTGTTCAGCCAGCCACTTCTTCAGGCGCGTCACCTTGCCCTGTTGGTAAGTCATGGTGCCGTAGGTGTTACCGGTGAAGCGGCCATCTTGCACCTCGACGCCAATCGCCAGTGCGTCGTCGGCACCCAACTGTGCGGCAATCGGTGCGACCAGATGTTCGCCGGTGGCGGAAATAACCAAAATGCAGTCGCCGCGCTCGCGGTGCCACAGCAGTCGTTCACGGGCTGCGGGGTAGACACGCGGCAGAATATCGCGGCGGATATAACGCTGCACCCACCCGGCCACCGTCTGGGTGCTCAGGCCGGCCAACGGTGCCAGCGTGGCCTGCATGTAATCCTCCATCGACAGCTTACCCTGATAATAGAGCTGCATCAGTTGCTGTTCCTGCTGTTCCAGTTCCGCCGGCGCAAACCCCTCGGTGACTAACCAGCGCATCCACAGGCTGGCGCTGTCATCATCAATCAGGGTTTCATCCAGGTCGAATAAGGCTAAATCCATCAGTATTTCTCCGGCAGGCAGGGCGTGAAATGGGGGTGTATACAGAATAGCGGATAGCGTAAGCCGCCAGCCAGTGGCGGCAAACAAATTGCGCAGAGCATAAGAAACCTTGATGACAGTTTTGCGACGCTTTGTTGAATCTTTGCATAACTTAGAACGCAACAATATTGGCTGGCGTCTCTGGCGGGGTGGTAACTATAAGGCTAATGCACTGGCCATTCAGGAGTTAACGATGCTGATCATTCGCCTTTATAGCGGTCCGGTTTTTGTCGGAGAGGAAGAGGAACAGGATAATGACGCCACCACTGACGTTGAAGACGCTGCCGCAGCTGAGTCTTTCGCAGCTTGACGGCGACCGGCGACAGCGGCAGGCATTTCTTGATGGGCTGCGTGAGGCCGCGCGTGACGTAGGTTTTTTCTATCTGCGCGGACATGGCGTGGATAACAGGTTGAATGCTCAACTGCAGCAGCATGCCAGGCAGTTTTTTGCGCTGCCGGAAGCCGACAAGCTGGCGGTGCAGATGGTGCATTCGCCGCATTTTCGCGGTTATAACCGAGCGGCGGCCGAACTGACGCGTGGGCAGCCGGACTGGCGTGAACAGTTCGATATTGGCGCGGAGCGTCCTGCGCTGCAACTGGCCTATGAGACTCCACGTTGGGCACGTTTACAGGGGCCAAATCAATGGCCGGAGGCGTTGCCTGCACTCAAACCGTTGCTGTTGCAGTGGCAGCAGGCGATGACTGCCATGTCGCTGCGTCTGTTGCGCGCTTTTGCGCTGGCGCTTTCTTTGCCGGAGCAGGCGTTTGATCCGCTCTACGGCGACAAACCCAATGAACATATCAAACTGATCCGCTATCCGGGGCGTGACGCGACCACCAGCGGGCAAGGGGTAGGGGCGCATAAAGACTCCGGTTTTCTCAGCTTTCTGTTGCAGGACCGGCAAAAAGGCCTGCAGGTTGAAGTTGAAGAAGGAAGGTGGATTGACGCCGAGCCGCTTGAAGACAGCTTTGTAGTCAACATCGGTGAACTGTTGGAGTTGGCAACCAACGGCTATCTGCGTGCCACGGTGCACCGGGTTGAGACGCCGCCGGCGGGCAGCGATCGTCTGTCGATTGCCTTCTTTCTCGGGGCGCGACTCGATGCCGTGGTGCCGCTGTATCAGCTACCTGCAGATCTGATGGCCCAGGCGCATGGTCCAGCCAGCGATCCGCATAATCCGCTGTTGCGTGACGTAGGTTTTAACTACCTGAAAGGACGGATCCGCTCTCATCCCGACGTGGCGCAGCGCTATTATCAGGATGTTATTGCCTAATAGTAGGGGCGCCGCATGCAGCGCCCTACGATTTTACCTCCGGACTAGGATTACTCCGCCAGCGCTTGCTGCAGATCGGCGAGCAGATCTTCCGCATCTTCGATACCCACTGACAAGCGCAGTAACTGTGGCGTGATACCGGTTTTCAGCCGCTGCTCCAGCGGGATAGACGCATGGGTCATGCTGAACGGCTGGCTGATCAGGCTTTCCACACCCCCCAGACTTTCTGCCAGGGTGAACAGTTTGGAACGCTTGATCACCCGGCGGGCAAAGGCATCGTCACCTTTCAGGCGTACCGAAATCATGCCGCCAAAGTGGCTCATCTGCTTTGCCGCCAATCCATGCTGCGGGTGGCTCGGCAGGCCCGGATAATAGACTTCTTCTACCTGCGGCTGGCTTTCCAGCCACTGGGCGATGCGCAAGGCGCTGTTACTGTGGCGCTCCATGCGCAGTGCCAGCGTGCGGATACCGCGCAGCGTCAGGAAGCTGCTGAACGGATCGAGAATGCCACCTACCGCGTTTTGCAGGAAACCCAGCTGTTCGGCCAGTTCCGGGTTATTCCCAACCGCAGCCACGCCGGCCACCACGTCGGAATGGCCATTGAGGTATTTGGTGGCGGAATGCACCACCACGTCAAAGCCGAGTTCCAGCGGACGTTGAATATAGGGGGAGGCGAAGGTGTTGTCCGCCACGCTGATTAAATCGTGTTTTTTGGCGATCGCCGCGATGGCGCTCAGATCCGCGAGTTTCAGTAGCGGATTGGTCGGCGTTTCCACCCAGATCATTTTGGTATCCGGCTCGATCGCCTGCTCCAGTGCGGCAATGTCCGCCGGGGAAACATAGGTCACCCGCAGACCGGCAGTGCGACTACGCACCTTTTCCAGCAGGCGATAGGTCCCGCCGTACAGATCGTCAACCGCCACCAGGTGGCTGCCCTGATCGAGCAGCTCCAGCACCGTCGAGCAGGCTGCCAGGCCAGAGGCAAAGGCGTAACCGCGGCTGCCGCCTTCCAGTTCGGCGATGGCGCTCTCCAGCGCGGTGCGCGTCGGGTTGGCGCTGCGCGAATATTCATAGCCAGTATGCTCCCCCGGTGCCGGTTGGGCATAGGTGGAAGTGGCGTAAATGGCCGGCATCACTGCGCCGGTAGCGTCCGGGGTATAACCGGCGTGAACGGTCAACGTATCAAACTTGGTCATACAATCATCCTTATTAACGTAATTTTTGGCGCCAGGCGTTAAGCACGTCTGTGCGGGTAATCAGACCGAGGAAGCGCTCACCGTCGAGCACCACCGCCACGTGGCCGTGGTTGAAGGTGGCGAGCAAATCCTGATAGCTGGCTTCTTTTTGCAAGGTTTTGACCGCATGGGTCATGGCGTGGGAGGCCGGCAGGCTGAAATGTTTGGCGTCCGCCTGCACGGCATTCAGCAGATCCCACTCGTCGATCAGACCGATCACCCGATCGCCCTCCAACACCGGCAACTGCGAAATGTCATACAGCCGCATGCGGGCATGGACGATAGCCAGAGTATCTTCCGATGCTACCGACACTGCTGCGCCTTCGTCATGGCGGTAGGCAACCAGATCGCGCAGATCGCCATGCTGCGGTTTGCTCAATAAGCCCTGTTCCAGCATCCAGTGATCGTTATACATTTTAGACAGGTATTTATTGCCGCTGTCGCACACGAAGGTGACCACCCGTTTGGGTTCGGTCTGCGCCTGGCAATAACGCAGCGCGGCGGCCAACAGGGTGCCGGTGGACGAACCGGCCAGCACGCCTTCTTTGCGCAGCAGAGCGCGTGCGGTGGTAAAGGCCTCGGCATCACCGATACGGTAGGCGTTGCGCACCTGGTTGAAGTCGCTTAACGGCGGGACGAAATCCTCACCAATGCCTTCTACCAGCCAACTGCCGGCCTCGCCGATCTGGCCGTTATCGAGATAGTCCGCCAGAATTGAACCGGCGGGGTCAGCCAGCACAAACTCGGTCTGTGGCGACACTTCGGCGAAATAGTGGCTAAGACCGCCCAGCGTGCCGCCGGAACCGACGCCGACCACGATAGCATCTACCTGATGGTCCATCTGCTGCCACAGTTCCGGGGCGGTGGTGCGGGCATGGGCCGCCGGGTTGGCCGGGTTGTTAAACTGATCGATATAGAACGCACCGGGAATCTCACTCGCCAGGCGTTTGGCGTAGTCCTGATAGTAAGCCGGGTGGCCCTTGCCCACGTCGGAGCGGGTCAGCAAAACTTCCACACCCAGTGCACGCAAATGGAAAATTTTCTCCCGGCTCATTTTGTCCGGTACCACCAGCAGCAGTTTATATCCCTTCAGGGCTGCCACCAGCGCCAGCCCCAGGCCGGTATTGCCGGCGGTGGCTTCAATGATGGTCCCGCCTGGCTGCAAGCTGCCATCTCGCTCCGCCTGTTCGATCATTGATAGTGCCACGCGGTCCTTGATCGAACCGCCGGGGTTTTGATTCTCCAGCTTGACGAACAGCCGGCAGGGGCCGGTATCGAACTGAGTCAGTTCCAGCATCGGAGTGTTGCCGATCATATCGATGACGGAATGGGGTATGGCCATGGGTTGCCTCCAGAATAATGCGGTTTAAAAGCCGTTATCTGGATGATAGCGCTGCCAATAAGCGCATTAAAAAGAACAAATAACCGTTCAATATGCATTTTTGGAATATATTAATCTTATTTGGACGTATGGAGGCGCAGATGTGCAGCAGTTTAGATGTGCAGCCGTGTAGCGGTGAGTAGTATAAAAAAAACGCTTATGGCTGGCTTTTCATCCAAATTGCGCGTAACAGCGTACAGTTATGTAAAAATGATGAAAATTCATGCTAAACCCTGCAAAAATAAGATGAATCTAATAAACTCACAGCAAGGGCATTTTCGGTGCGCCGCTCACCCGTCATGGGGCCGCAGGGAGTTTGCGGTTGGCAAATGCGTGCCGGGCCACTCTCGCTGGTTGGCTGAAAACGTGAATATGTTTGAAAGTTAACGCTATTTCAATGATTTGAATGGACACTCTGGCGACGTCATGATGAAAAGAAACTTACCTACCACTCTGAAAAAATTAACTTTTAGCGTCAGCATACTGTTGCTGGCCGTGCCTGTTGTCCAGGCGGCTGAAGCGCCGGCGGCACCGCAGGTGGACGCCAAGGCCTACGTGCTGATGGATTACAACAGCGGTAAGATCCTGGCGGAAGGCAATGCCGACACCCGTCTCGACCCCGCCAGCCTGACCAAGATCATGTCCAGCTATGTGATCGGCCAGGCGATCAAGGCCGGCAAGATTAAACCTGAGGATATGGTGACCGTCGGTAAGGACGCCTGGGCGACCGGCAACCCGGCGCTGCGCGGCTCCTCGCTGATGTTTATCAAACCGGGCGATCAGGTGCCGGTGATGGAACTGAACAAGGGCATCGTCATTCAGTCGGGTAACGATGCCAGCATCGCACTGGCCGATTACGTCGCGGGCAGCCAGGATTCGTTTGTTGGCTTGATGAACAACTACGCTAAATCCCTGGGCCTGCAGAATACCCATTTCCTGACGGTGCACGGCCTGGATGCGGAAGGGCAGTACAGCACCGCCCGCGATATGGCGCTATTGAGCCAGGCACTGATCCGCGATGTGCCGGATGAATACGCGCTGCACAAAGAAAAAGAGTTCACCTTCAATAAAATTCGCCAGGTTAACCGCAACCGTCTGTTGTGGAGCACCAACCTGAGCGTCGATGGCATCAAAACCGGCTATACCGGTGGCGCCGGGCATAACTTGGTGGCCTCTGCTACCGACGGCCCAATGCGTTTGATCTCGGTGGTGCTGGGCGCGCCAAGCGACCGTATCCGCTTTAGTGAAAGTGAGAAACTGCTGACCTGGGGCTTCCGTTTCTACGAAACCGCCACGCCAATCAAAACTGACAAGCCGTTTGTGACCCAGAAAGTGTGGTTTGGCGACGTCGGCGAAGTACCATTGGGCGTAGCGAAAGATGCCGCCGTCACTATCCCGAAAGGGCAGATGAAAAACCTGAAGGCCAGCTACAAGCTGAACCAGCCGACGCTGGAAGCCCCGTTGGCAAAAAATCAGGTGGTCGGCACCATTGATTTCCAGCTCGACGGCAAAACCATTGAGCAATACCCGCTGGTGGCGATGCAGGAAGTGAAAGAAGGTAACTTCTTCAGCCGCATCTGGGACATGGTGATGATGAAGCTGACCCAGTGGTTCGGTAGCGTGTTTGGTTAAGGATTACAGCATTAAGCTTTAACAGGAGGGCGCAGTCATTGATGATTGCGCCCTCTTTTTTATCAGTTACAGGCCACTACCTTGATCGCCAATCCACCTTGCGATGTCTCGCGGTACTTGGCGTTCATGTCTTTGCCCGTTTCATACATGGTTTCGATCACCTTATCCAGGCACACGCGCGGCTCACTGGTGCGGCGCAGCGCCATACGTGCGGCATTGACCGCCTTCACCGCGGAAATGGCGTTACGTTCGATACAGGGCACCTGAACCTGACCGGCCAGCGGATCGCAGGTTAGCCCCAGGTGATGCTCCATGGCGATCTCCGCCGCGATACAAACCTGTGCCGGGCTGCCGCCCATCAATTCTGCCAACCCTGCTGCGGCCATTGAGCAGGCGACGCCCACCTCGCCCTGACAGCCAACTTCGGCACCGGAGATTGAAGCGTTCATCTTGTACAGCGCACCGATCACGCCGGACGTCAGGAAATAACGGCTGTAGGAGTTAGGGTTTACCGGGCGAATAAACTGGTCGTAATAGGCCAGCACCGCCGGGATGATGCCACAGGCGCCGTTGGTCGGAGCGGTGACTACACGGCCACCAGCAGCGTTTTCTTCATTGACGGCAAAGGCGAACATGTTGATCCAGTCGACCACGTTCATTGGGTCGATATTGTTCTTGTCACCGGTGACCAGCAGGCGGCGCAGGGCCGCGGCGCGGCGCTGAACCTTCATCGGGCCGGGCAACAGGCCTTCGGTGTTCATACCGCGTTCGATACCGGCGCGCATCACCTGCCAGACATCGGCGAAGTGAGCGTCGATCTCGGCTTTGCTGTGCAGCGCCAATTCGTTTTGCATCACCAGGCCGGACAGTGAAAGACCTGCATCTTTGCAGTGTTGCTGCAAGTCTCGCGCCGAGTTGAACGGGAAGGGCACTTGAACCGGATTGGCCGCAGCCAGGCCGAAGTTTTCTTCATCGACGATAAAACCGCCGCCGGTCGAGTAATAGGTTTTGCTGTGTAACAGTTGTTCACCGGCGAAAGCGCTGATGCGCATGCCGTTTTCATGCAGCGGCAGATTATCGCTGTTGAAATTCATGCTGGTTTGCAGCGGGAAATCCACTTCGTGGTGGCCCTTGGCCAGCAGCAGGCGGCCGCGTTGCTCAACGTCGCGGATAAAACCGGCGATACCGTCGATATCAACGTCGTGCGGCAGGTTACCCGCCAGGCCCATAATAATCGCGATATCGGTGTGGTGACCTTTGCCGGTCAGTGACAGCGAACCGTAGACGTCCACCACCACGCGAGTGGTATCCAATAGCTGCTGGCTGGCAATCAATTCATCGACAAACAGCTTGCCGGCTTTCATCGGGCCGACGGTGTGAGAGCTGGATGGGCCAATACCAATTTTGAAAATATCGAAAACGCTGACCATGGTCTCGCCTCCTTCTTCAGGTGTTAGGCGTTAATGCAGGAAAGGGGGTCGTGCAGAGAAGCCGGCGCAAGGTAGCGCCGGCTGGTCTTGATTAGAAGCTGTACAGGATTGCGGAGATGGCGATCAGGCCCATCACTACCACGAACACGTTACTGATGTGGCCGCTGTATTTGCGCATGGCCGGCACTTTACGGATAGCGTACATCGGCATCAGGAACAGCAGCATGGCGATGATTGGACCACCCATGTTCTCGATCATGCCGAGGATGCTTGGGTTCAGGGTCGCAACAATCCAGGTGGTCACCAGCATAAACAGAGCGGTGATACGGTTCAGCTTGTTGGTGCTGATGGTTTTACCGCGGCTCTTCATCGATTTGGCAATCAGACCGTTAAAGCCTTCACGTGCGCCCAGGTAGTGACCGAGGAACGATTTGGTGATGGCGATAAAGGCGATAACCGGCGCGATGTAGGCGATCATCGGGTTATTAAAGTGGTTAGCCAGGTAAGACAGAATGGAGATGTTCTGCGCCTTGGCTTCCGCCAGGTTTTCCGGCGACAGGCTCAGCACGCAGCTGAACACGAAGAACATTACGGTCAACACCATCATGATGTGAGCGAAGCCCAGAATGCGAGAGCATTTCTTCTCTGCTTCTTCCTGACCGTACTCTTCACGCTTGGCCACCGCGAACGCGGAGATAATAGGTGAATGGTTGAAGGAGAACACCATCACCGGGATAGCCAGCCACAGCGTGACAACCAGACCATGACCCATACCCGTGCCTGCGCCGGACAGGGAAACGTTCTCGAAGATGGCGGTGCTCCAGTTCGGGATCAGGTACAGGGCCAGCAGCATCAGCACGGCGACAAACGGGAACACCAGGATACTCATGGTCTTCACGATAGCCTGCTCGCCGAAACGCACGATGGTCATCAGGCCGACAATCAGGATCAGCGACAGAATGGCACGTGGCGGCGAAGTCATACCCAATTGGTGGGTAATAAAGCTGTCGACGGTGTTGGTAATGGCGACGCTGTAAACCAACAAAATGGGGTAAATGGCAAAGAAGTAAAGCAGGGTGATCAGCTTACCGGCGCTGATACCAAAGTGTTCTTCAACCACTTCGGTGATGTTTTCACCGGCGTTTTTACCGGAGAGAACGAAGCGGCACAGGCCACGGTGAGCAAAGAAGGTCATCGGGAACGCAATGATGGCCATGATAATCAGGGGGATCAAACCACCGATACCGGCGTTGATTGGCAGGAACAAAACGCCCGCGCCAATCGCGGTGCCGTACAGGCCCAACATCCACATGGTGTCGGTTTTACGCCAGGTACTGGTAGAGCCAGAAGCCGCAGAGGCAATGGTGCCGGTCTGTGTAGTGTCCATAAATATCTCCGAAGTGAACACGCTAATTTAAAATTAAAGGCAAAACTTAAGGTTAAATCCGAATGACGCAATATCAGATGGCGGCATCGGTAAGAATCAGATGTTGCTTGCGGGGAGTGTTGGCGTCCCCCTGGTTATTTAATAGGCTAATTACCCTTGGCAGCGGTGCCGGATAATTAATCAAATGATATTTAGCCTGTAGAGGGCATCGTATCGGTACTGCTGCCGGAAGGTCATTGCCTGCCGATTTTCGTTGGCGGCAAGATAACGATTTACAGTAGAAACAACCGTGATCATGCTCTCAAATGCGTAATGTGTGCGGCTAACTGCTTTTATATTGGTTTTTCATGCATATGTTGCGCACTTGTGTAAAATTTCGTGCTGAACGCGCTCTCATCAATGTTTCAGAGTTTATCTGGTATGAACAATCTGTAACCAGATAAAACGCTGCCGTTATCAGCAAGTCGAGCAATATATTTTAAGCGTGGGTTTGGATCTAGCTAAAAACCCGGATTAAGCGGTTTTAGTGACGTAGATCACATTACGTTTTAAAGTTAAATCATATATAACTTATTGTTTTTAAAATGTTTGTTATGAATATCCAGCTAATAACGTGGGTAAACTAGTTAAGTGGCTAGCGGATAAAAATGCTTAATCATTCATCATATAAATAAGCCGGATTGGTTATATTTAAAGCTTGTTAGTTGCGCAATTGTTGATATTTATCGTGCGGACGTCACTGCTATTTATCATATAAAAGCGCTGTTATGCAGAGTACGAAAGTAATATTGAGTAAGATTTATCCGTGCAGAAGGAATAAGCCTGCAGAACTGTTTCAATTTATTAACCTGCTTTCGGGTAGGGATAATAAAACAATCGAATCAATTGCGCATTATTTGTTCAATATCTTGCCGGGATAGAAGGGGGATTGAGGAGCTCCGCCGACCGGGGTCGACGGCAGGGTGCAGATTAAAAACGAATGGCGATCGCGTTTTCGCTGAAAAATTCCGCAAATTCCGCGTCGGGCTGGCGATCGGTGATCACCCGATCGAATTGGGTCAATAACCCGATGCAGGCAGGTTTGGTTTTACCGAATTTACTGTGGTCGGCCACCAGGATTTTTTGTTGTGACATTGCTATCGCCCGGTGCTTCATCTCCAGTTCATCAAAGTTAAAGCAGGTTGCGCCATGCTGCAGGCTCAAGCCGGCTGCGGAGATAAAGGCGATATTGGGACAGATATGATCAAGTTCGCTGTGGCGGCCGACGGCGGTGAAAATGTAGTTGTTCGGTTTGAATTCCCCGCCGCACAGGATCACCTTGCAGTTCGGTTTGTCCTGTAACGCCAGGAAGGTATTGAGCGAGTGGCAAATCGCAGTGAAGACCAGATCGTCAGCGATAGCGTCGATGATCGCCGGCGTGGTGGTGCCACAATCGAAAAATACGGTGTCGTTTTCGCTGATAAGCTGCGCGGCGAGCAGGCCGATACGGCGTTTCTCCGTGACCTGCTTGGCTTTTTGGTCGGAAACAAAATAGTGGGTCACACCGTTACTGCGCGGATCGGCCACCACGTAACCGCCCAGCAGCACCACGGCCGCCGGTTCAGCGCTGAGATCGCGGCGAATCGTCATTTCTGACACGCCCAACAGGACGGCGGCTTCTTTTAAGTGGATCTTGTCAGAGCGCTTTAACGCCTGGACTAATCGATTGATACGTTCTTCGCGCCGCGTTTCCATCAGTCTGTCTTCCCACAGGGTTAAGAGAGTTTCTCCAGGGCTGAACACACAAATGCGGGGTAATAGCGGTCCAGCCATCGGCTGAACTTATTACCCCGCATCAGATTATCTCGGCGTGCGCCCGGAACCCAGACGCCTCAGGTTATCAGTAGCTGCCGGTAGCAGCCTGATCACCGGAAACGATTGCTACGCCAGAGCTGGTGCCGATACGAGTTGCACCTGCTTTGATCATCTTCTCGGCGGTTGCGCGATCGCGCACGGCGCCGGATGCTTTAACACCCATCTCGCTGCCCACCGTTGCGCGCATCAGTTTGACGTGCTCTTCACGAGCACCGCCGGTGCTGAAGCCGGTAGAGGTTTTAACGAAGGCCACATCGAGTTCGCGACACATTTCACAAACCTGAACGATCTGCGCATCGCTGAGCAGGCAGGTTTCCAATATTACCTTCAACGGGATCGCCGCGCAAACCTCGCGCACTGCGGCGATGTCGGCTTTAACTTCATCCAGCAGGCCGCTTTTCAGCCAACCCACGTTGATCACCATGTCAATTTCCTGCGCGCCGGCAGCAATCGCCGCTTTAGCTTCGAAAGCTTTGGTTACTGTCAGACCGGCACCCAGTGGGAAACCAATCACCGAGCAGATTTTCACTTCGCTTTCTTGCAGCAGGTGCGCAGCCAATGGCACGTAACCAGAGTTAACGCAGACAGCGTAGAAGTTGTGCTGTTGTGCTTCTTCACAGAGTTTGGCGATTTGCTCTTCAGTGGCATCCATCGCCAGCAGGGTGTGATCGACATAGCGGGCGTAATCAATGTTTTCGGTAGTCATCTCGATTCCTTATTAAGGTTTTATCAAAGCAGGATGTGAGTAATGTTAGAATAATAACATTTCATCGGCGATAAACCTAGTGGTGTTTAAAAATGAATGCCAGATCATCGTTTTTTGGCTGTTTAACGTATAACATGGGGTGAGATAAATGTTATTTAAGTAACATTTTAGGCGTTGGTCGCGGGATAACTCGCGTGAACACCCAGGGGGAAAGCATGGATATGATAATAAATTTGGCGCCAGAACAGTTTGGAGCGCAACCGTATGAAGTTTTCCGCAATGCGGATTTTGTAGTCACGGCCTTTAACTGTGCTGCTGCAGGGCCGATGCTGACACTGGCAAACAGCCGTGGCTCATTGCGCCTATTGCCCTACCGCGCGCTGACGATCTGGGATGCTGATTTTGATGGCTACTCGTTGAAGTCGGGCCGTCGCAGTGTCAAAACGTTAGGGGGCAAACCGGAGAGCAGTGTGGCCTTTCATTCACCCTGGTCACCCCAGGGCGGTTTATTATCAGACATGCAGCTTGTCTGGTTGCAGGTTGAGGGCGATACGCTGACGCTATACGGCAGTGGGGAATCTGCCCATCAACGTTGTCGGCTGCGTCCGGCGGTCCGTTTAACGGCGGAGAGTGCTCAATTCTCCATTGATATGCAAATCACCAATCTTGCCGACCACCCGCTGCCGCTAAGTTATGTTTGCCAGCTTAATTACGGCTGTATTCCTGCGGCGGTGTTCAGGCAGAACTTGCCGACGCCAGCGCTGATGCCACCGGGAAGTGTCACCGAAGAAGGGCTACAGTACTCGGACGATTTGTCACTGTATGTTGATCAGGCCGAGTTCTATATGTTGGCGTCGAAAGGGAGGCGATATGTTACGCGTTTCTCCACCGAGCAGTTCAATTATGGCCTGCGCCGCATGACACAGCAGGGAAATCAGCGCCTGTTCAGGTTCATTCAGCCGGCAACCTGCAGTCCGCAAGGGCAAAGTGAGCGCTCGAGAATGATGATCGGGGCGGGGAAAACGCGAGAGTTCTGTGTGGTAACCGGGGTAGTGTGACAGCCGGGGCGGAGCCGCCCCGGCCAAAATACAGGCTTACTCTTTCACCCAGCCCTTGCGGATCGGGAAGGCGAACAGGAAGCGGTACAGGCGCGTCAGCTTGTCGGCAATACTATCGCCAAACAGGTTCCATACCAATTGAGCAAACAGGCAACCGACCAGGCCGACCAGGAAGCCACCTACCATATCCAGCGGCCAGTGTACGCCCAGATAGACGCGCGACCAGGCAATGCCGACCGCGACAGCCAGCAATAAAATGCCTGACCAGACCCGATGCCAGAACAAAAAGGCCAGAGCGAAAGTGAAGATGGCGGTACCGTGATCGCTGGGGAAGGAGCTGTCCGGCGCATGCGCCAGGAAGGTATAACCGACACCGGCCACAAACGGCCGTTCGTGCGGCAGCAGCATGCCAATGGTCGCGGAGGCAAGCATGGCGAACAGCAGAGCAATTGTCGTCTTGGCCACCACTTGACGCTGCGATACCAGTTGATTCTGCGGCCCCCACAGCCATAGTCCAACGATCAGCATAGGTACGATAGCGATCAGATCGCGGGCCAAAAAGGTGGCGACATCAATCAACCACTCGGGGGACGCCGGGGTCGCGTTGATCCAGGCGAAAAGAAAATAATTCAATTGCTCCATAATATTTACCTTGTCTTGCGGCGGAGATACCCGCTCACCATCCAATAAACAGCCAGTTGGCTGAGCCAAACCCACCAACCCGCCCACAGGTTATGGGTAAGAAAATGTGCTCCACGCATTACCTGACCAAAACCCATCAGCATGCCGAGCGCAATACCGCCGAACCAGCACCAGTAAGCCAGGCGCGGGCGTTGCGGATAAAACAGGAAAAACAGCGCCATCACCGCAAAACCGCTGGAGGCATGGCCACCAGGGAAGCAACGGCCCGGCCCGGGCTCTGCCGGGATTGCGCCGAACAGCGGGTAGGACATTGCCTTGCCGCCGTATTCGATCAAATCCCATGGGCAGGAATGTGCGCTGGTGGCTTTAAGAATGCCGACCACCAGTGGGCCAATACCGATCAGCAACATGGTGACGATCATGCGCGGGTTACGGCGGTAAATGCCCCAAAACAGCGCCAGCACCGCACCGGTAATCACGCCAATTTTCAGCAGGCGGTGGTTAATCAAGTCCAGCCAGTGATTGTTCTGCCAGGGGAAATGCCCGCTGGCGGCGTCGAACCAGTAGTTGCTGACAGCCCAGTCCAGTTGTTCGTTACGCGACAGCCAAAGGAACAACAAACCACTGACTACCAATCCAAAAACCTGCCAACGGTAAAAGGATGCCGGCAGGGAGTAAAGGGCGTTAGTCTTAATTTGGGGTGTTGTTGAGGATTGATTTAATGAAGGTTTTAGGTTCACACGCAGGCTCGGTGACATTAATGGATGATGTCACTGTAATAATTCTGTCTTAAGAAAACCTTAATGCCCCAGTTGGTTGAGGTTGAGAAAGGGATAGGCGGATTATCGGCTTTCGGCTAAGGTAATCGTTTGCTTTTTATGGGAATGATGTGGTGATGACAAGAAACTTGAATTTGGCGCTATTGGCAGCCTGTAGTGCAGTTTTTTCCCCCTTGGCATTAGCGCAGGTTAGCGGGCCGATTGTGGTGCAGGGTGCGATGCCGGTAGAGGCAGAACGTTTTGCCCAACGCCTGGATAACCCGCGCGAAGAACAGATTGGCGGCTGGCGTTTCTGGCGCGGCACGGTGGATGGGTATCCGGTGGTGGTGTCAGAAACCCTGAAAGGCATGTCGAATGCAGCGGCCGCTACGGCTATTGCCGCTACCCAATTCCATCCGGTAGCCATCATCAATCAGGGGACCGCCGGTGGCCACGATCCGGCGCTGAAGGTGTACGACATCGTATTGGGCAAGTATTCGGTCAGCCTGGGCGCGTTTAAAACACCGAAGAAGGCGGCGGGGGAAGGCAGTGACTCGCGACAATGGCAGCCGATGGATTTACTGGCTTCGAAAGGCAGTGCCGGTGAAGATAAAAATGCCCACACCATCCGTCAGTTTCCGGCTGATGCCAAACTGTTGGCGATAGCTGAAAGTGTTAAGGGCAGCTATACCCAGGGCAAGGTGGTTGAAGGGGTTATCGGTTCTGCCGATGTGTGGAACAGCGAACTGGACCGTATTGGCTATTTCCACGAAAACTATCATACCTCGGTTGAAGAGATGGAGACCGCCTCCGCTGCGCAGATCGCCGCTTCCTTCAATATTCCTTTTGTCGGCATCCGCGTGCTGTCCAACAATATTACCAATCAGGGTAAATACGACCCACAGACTGGCCTGGCGTGCCAGGATTATGTCTATCAGGTGGTGAAGACTTATATCGCCAAAAACGCATCTCGTTAATGATTTATCCTAATTAATGGTCAGCGGTGGGTTATTGCTACTGGCCATTGCTTATTGTAAAGAAGATTAAACTACTGGCGAGCTTCTCTGTAGTGTATTAGCTTATGCCCGGAGCATTTAATAAATTGTAGGGATATAAACATGAACAAGGCATCCGTTGTATTTTCCGGCCTGCTGATGGCCGCTTCCGCCAGCGCTATTGCTGCCACCTCTGCCGAAGACACCGATATCAGCAAGCAACCGCTGGAAAAGGTCGCCCCTTACCCGAAAGCCGAGAAGGGCATGAACCGTCAGGTGATTTACCTGCCGAAGCAGGAACACGAAGAGAATTTCAAGGTTGAACTGCTGATTGGCAAAACGCTGGAAGTGGACTGCAACCGCCACATGATGGGTGGCACGCTGGAAACCAAAACCCTTTCCGGTTGGGGTTACGACTACCTGGTGGTGGAAAAACTGTCTGAACCGGCTTCCACCATGATGGCTTGCCCGGACAATACCAAACAGCAAAAATTTATCGCTGCCAATCTGGGTGACGCTGCCATGCAACGTTACAACAGCCGCCTGCCAATCGTGGTCTACGCACCGAAAGACGTGGAAGTGAAATACCGCGTGTGGAAAGCCGAAGACACCGTGAGTAAAGCAGAGCAGAAGTAATGCCGATGTGTGCTAACCATTAGCACGGCTAAGTGATTACCTGAACATGAGCCCGTCTGGAGAATGAATTGCGTTGCCGGCAATCCTTCCCAGACGGTTTTTTTTTGCATCACATAATAGCTTTAACCAATAGAAAGCGACGGTGAAAATCTGTATTTTGAGGAGCGAGCAATTACCGATAAAGGCCGCAGGATTAAAAAGTTAGCTTTAATGTCATGCGTGCAATAACGAAACTCACCTGACTGGGCAAAAATGACAAAATTAATTGAATTTAGCGCCATTACTGAAGCGGCTGAGCGGCTAGCCGGAAAGGTTATTCGAACTCCCACCATCCCTGGTTCAAAATTAACGGAAAAGATTCAGAGACCGGTTTTTTTGAAACTTGAAAACACTCAGTTGGGGGGCTCTTTTAAAGCTCGGGGTGTGCTTAACAAGTTTTTGAGCCTGGCGAGCGATGTTAAAGATAACCGGTTTGTGGCGGTGAGTGGCGGTAATTTTGGCATTGCGATAGCCGAGGCGGCGAAGATCTTTGGGGCTGATGTCACCATTATTATGCCGAAAAGTGCCCCGGCAACCGCCATCGACCGGGTGGGTGAACTGGGTAGCACCGTTATCGTGGAATCTGATGTTCACGCTGCGTTTGAGCGGGCTAAGGCTTTGGCTGATCAGGGATATGTAGTCATTGATGATTGCAACGATTCGCTGATTGCCGAAGGGCATGGAACCCTGGCGCTTGAGTTCATTGCCGACTGCCCGGAGCTTACCGACGTCCTGGTTGCGGTGGGCGGCGGCGGTATGCTGGCCGGTGTGGCTACTGCGCTAAAAGCCATAAAGCCAGAGATTAGAATTTGGGGGGTTGAAACCTCTGGGGCAAGTTCGATGCATCAGGCGTTGCGCGCCGGCAAACCGGTTAACATTGAGGTCACTTCAATTATCTCTACCCTCGGTGTGCCTGCCATTGATGAAATGATGCTGGCCCATGCTCAAGCTTATATCGAAGAGGTTGTTGTGGTATCGGATAAGTCCGCGATAGAGGGAATGGTGGCCTTTGGCGAAGAGGCAAAATTATGGGTTGAACTGGCTTCCGGAACGCTGATACCTGCGGCTATGGCCATTGCTCCCCAACTTCCCGTAGACGCCGTCATGGGGCTCGTAGTGTGCGGTGGAAATATCTCCCATCAGGATATGTCAAAATGGGTTAGCTACTCGCAAACCCTGTGATTTAGCCCCTGTGGAGTTTATTCAGGCAATAAAAAACCCGCTAGTCTTGAACCTAAATAGGCGGGACTAACGGGCTCCACAAAATGGGGACATCAAAGAAAAGCAGTGGCACTAATTAAGACTACCCCCCGAAAGGAAAGTTCTCACCGGGGATAAAAATTTCAAAATATTTTTGCCACTGATTCATCTTCGTTGCTTATCGGTTAGCCGAGGATCCCCGGCCACAACACCACTATCAACGAGCCCGCCAGGGTTAACAATACGTTAGCGATGGCGTAGGTGCCGGCGTAGCCCAGCGCCGGAATGTTACTGCGCGCGGTATCACTGATAATTTCCATTGCCGGCGCGCAGGTACGGGCTCCCATAATCGCGCCGAACAGCAGGGCGCGGTTCATGCGCAGCACGTAGGCACCGAACAGGAAGCAAATCACTACCGGCACCAGGCTGACGATTAGCCCGGCGATCAGCATCTGGCCGCCAACGGCTCCCAGGCTGTTGCCGATACCGGCACCGGCGCTCAGACCGACACCGGCCATAAAGACCATCAGGCCGAACTCTTTCACCATGTTCAGCGCCCCCTGCGGAATGTAGCCGAAGGTCGGGTGGTTGGCACGCAGGAAGCCGAGCATGATGCCGGCCATCAGCAAACCGGCGGCGTTACCGATGCCGAACGAGAAATTGCTGAACTGAATGGTGATCTGGCCAATCAACAGCCCGATGATAAAGAAGGCGCAGAATGCCAGCAGGTCGGTCACCTGGCTGTGGATCGAGATAAAGCCAATCTTCTCCGCCACGCTTTTCACCCGGCGGGCGTCGCCGCTGACCTGCAGCACATCGCCTTTATTGAGCACAATGCTGTCGTCGATAGGCATTTCAATCTGGCTGCGGATCACCCGGTTGAGGAAGCAGCCGTGATCGGTCAGCTTCAACTGGCTCAGGCGTTTGTTCACCGCATTGCTGTTTTTAACCACGATCTCTTCGGTAACGATGCGCATATCCAGCAGGTCGCGGTCGAAGACTTCTTTGCCGTTGCGGAAGCTGGGATCCAGTCGTGCATGGGCGTCGGGGTAGCCGACCAGCGAAATTTCGTCGCCCACCTGCAATACAGCGTCGCCGTCCGGATTGGCCAAAATACCGTTACGGCGGATACGTTCGATATAACAACCGGTCTGGCGATAGATACCCAGCTCACGCAGATTTTTGCCATCGGCCCAGGCCACCAGCTCGGGGCCAACGCGATAGGCGCGGATGACCGGCAGGTAAACCTTGCGTTGGCTGTCGGTGTCCAGGCCGCGTTCACGGGCAATCTGTTGAGCAGAGGTGGAGAGATCCTGGTGTTGCAGCTTGGGCAGGTAGCGCGCTCCGAAAATCAGGCTCACCAAACCAATCAGGTAGGTCAGGGCGTAGCCAAGGCTCAGATGATCCTGCGCTGCCAGCAGTGCCGGGCCATTGGTGATGGTATTACGTAGCGTATCGCCGGCGCCCACCAATACCGGGGTCGAGGTCATTGAGCCGGCGAGCATACCGGCGGTCAGGCCGATATCCCAATGGAACAGTTTGCCCAGACCGATGGCGATCACCATCGCGGAACCGACCATCACCAGCGCCAACATCAGGTAATTTTTGCCGTCGCGGAAAAATATCGAGAAAAAGTTTGGCCCGGCTTCTACGCCAACGCAGAAAATAAACAGCATAAAGCCGAGATTCAGCGCTTCGGTGTTAATGGCGAAGTGTTGTTGACCGAGCAGCAGCGAAACCACCAAAACGCCAATGGAATTACCGAGTTGAACGGAGCCCAGACGGACTTTACCGAGGCACAGCCCCAGCGCGAGTACCACGAACAGTAACAGGATGTAGTTACCGTTTAACAAACTAGCGACGTTTATGTTCACGTAGGATAACTTATTGTTTACCAGTAAGTGCTTGATATAGATAAATATAAGATATAAATTCAGTCAAAAAGCGACTTCATAAATAACTAACCAGCGAAAGGCGATTCGAAGCATCGATCGGCGGCGTTTATTCTAGTCGCTATGGCGCGTGACAGCCAGCATAAAGCTGGGTTCATGCCCTGCCGAAAGCATTTAACTCTCTTTAGGCCAAGGAAAAAGTTCAGTTTTGCGTTGTCGGTTTACGACAAGGCGTCACCGGCATTGTGGCACGGCTGATTTCTACGGTGTGGTAATGAGGTTAAAGGGGGAGGGGGCATGGCGAGTGAACGGTATTGGTGGGGAATATTAAGCTGTTTTCTGCTGTTCAGCCTGGTGTATCTCGGCCAGCAGAGTGGGGTGTTTGGCAGCACGGATCATGAACACCGGGGGGAGACAGGTCTGTTGCTGTTTGTGATACCCGGTGTGGTCGCCAGCTATCTATCGAGCAAAAAACGCATTCTCTGCCCGCTACTGGGGGCGTTGTATGCCTTGCCGCTGTGTCTGATCATCCGCCATTTCTGGCTAACGCCGTCTGCCTCGGTTTGGCAGGAATTGGCTTATGCCACCAGCGCGGTGTTCTGGTGCGTGTTCGGTGCGTTGCTGGCTTTGTTTGCGCGCGGCCTGTTGCAAGCCTACCGGCAGTGCCACCGTGGCTAATGGCAAATAAAAAAGGCGCACTTAGCGCCTTTTCGTCTTTCTGCCCGAAGCTTACTGGAACAGATTCAGGTTTTCTTTGGCATAGGCTTCGAAATCGGTGCAGCCGCCGATGTGTTTCTCATCGAGGAAAATCTGCGGTACGGTTTCTACCGGCTTGCCGACGGTTTTTTCCAGATCGGCCTTGGTGATGCCTTCAGCGTGGATATCAACATAACGGAAGTTGAAATCGTCACGTTCTTCAGTCAGTTTTTCCGCCAACTCTTTCGCACGGACACAATAAGGACAGCCAGGGCGCCCGAAGATAACTGCAAACATGCAACACTCCTTAGATTGATATTCAATAATTTAATCGCAACTGCAATGACATTCTGTCAGTCGAAAAAGACTTGAGCCTGAACATTACCCGCATTGATGGCGCTTACTATGCCCGTTGGTTCGGCGAAAAAAAAGCAGGAATTACCTGTTAATCTGATTCATGTAACCGATTAAGCCGCCGGGGGTGTCGCCGCCGATGGGAATTCACTACACTGGAGGCAGAGCTTCTGGAGAAGAAAAATATGCGTTCATTCGGTGACTTACCGCGTACGGTGCTGGTTTTGGAAGGGCTGGGCATGCTGTTGTTGGTGCTGGCCTATCTGAGCATTCATAGCCACGTTCAATTACCCGGCTGGTTGGCCTCACAGCAGGCGGCGGTGGGAATGATCTTCCTCGGCGTGGCGCTGATGGTACCGGCGGCGGCATTTCTGGTTTGGCGGGTGGTGCAAGGATTTGGCCCATTGATGCGCGGTGGTCTGCCGCCGCAGAACGATCGGCACAAACCTGATATGCCTGAAGATAAAAACGACAGTGAGCCGCGTGGCTGAATAAGGGCCACCGGAGACATACCTGCCAGGCAGGTGCTTGCCTTTTTGGGGTGACGAGTGAAAATTGCCATTCTTTCGCGCGACGGAACGCTGTACTCATGTAAACGCTTGGTGGAGGCGGCGGAACAGCGCGGCCACAGCATCGAGGTTATCGATCCACTTTCTTGCTATATGAACATCAACCCGGCCGCGCCGACTATCCACTACCGCGGCCGTCAATTGGAGCGTTACGACGCGGTGATCCCGCGCATCGGCTCCGCCATCACCTTTTATGGCACTGCAGTGCTGCGCCAGTTTGAACTGTTGGGCAGTTATCCGCTTAATGAGTCGGTGGCGATCACTCGTGCGCGCGACAAGCTGCGTTCGCTGCAGTTGCTGGCGCGGCAGGGGATCGATTTGCCGATCACCGGTTTTGCGCATTCGCCCGACGACACCGGCGATTTGATCGAACTGGTTGGTGGCGCGCCGCTGGTGGTCAAACTGGTGGAAGGTACGCAGGGTATTGGCGTGGTACTGGCGGAAACTCGCCAGGCGGCAGAAAGCGTGATTGATGCCTTTCGCGGCCTTAACGCCCATATCCTGGTGCAAGAATATATTCGCGAGGCGCAGGGCAGTGATGTGCGCTGTCTGGTGGTGGGGGGAAAGGTAGTGGCAGCCATTGAACGGCAGGCCAAACCCGGGGAGTTTCGTTCCAATCTGCACCGTGGTGGCACTGCCCGCAAGGTAAGCATCACTGCCAAAGAGCGGGCGATTGCGGTCAAGGCCGCCACCACACTGGGGCTGGATGTCGCCGGGGTGGATATCCTGCGTGCGGCCCGTGGCCCGCTGGTGATGGAGGTCAATGCTTCGCCGGGATTGGAGGGGGTGGAAAGCACCACCGGGTTGGATATCGCAGGCAGGATGATCGAGTATATTGAGCAGCGCGGCAGGCCGGGTTTCAGGTTGAAATCGGGCGGATAAGTTTGCCGTAAAAAATTCGCCTTGCTGTGGCTGGAGTTGCGGCTTTTTATCGACCATATTTACCCTAATAGCGAATTAAGCCGCATTGATCGTGGCGTAGCGGGGTAATTTTCCGTAAGCTATGCGCCTTTTCGCGTTTTGAATATTGTGAGGCTGGTATTATGGATTCACTCATTGTCCCTGATTTGGCGTTGTTGCGACGCTGGCTGGATCAATCGGGCATTTCATTCTTTGAGTGCGATTCCTGTCAGGCGCTGCACTTGCCGCACATGCAAAATTTCGATGGCGTATTTGATGCCAAGCTGGATCTGGTCGACAACGTGATCCTGTTCTCCGCACTGGCCGAAGTTAAGCCGACATCATTGATCCCACTGGTGGCCGATCTCAGCCAGATCAACGCCAGTTCGCTGACTATTAAAGCGTTTGTTGATATTCAGGACGACAATCTGCCTAAGCTGATCGTCTGCCAGTCGCTGAGCATTGCCGTTGGCGTCACGCTGGAGCAGTTCACCCACTTTATGCAGCAGGGCGAAGAGCAAATCTCGATGGTGATCCTCGAGGCGCGGGCGAACGATCTGCTGTTTATGGGTGACGAAGAAGATAACACGGCTGCGACTGACCGCCTGCCAATGCTGCACTGATCCCCACTGTACATGATGCGTGCCGTCCCTCCGGCGGCATGCTGTCGTTATTCCCTTCCGCAATAAAATATTCTGTGTTTAACCCTCTGCTGCCAGATATTCCTCTTCGTTTATGCCATTAATGGCGTATCACATACAGACAAACTGCATAAAAAATCGATAAAAGCCGGTTTTATCCCCGGAGGCTGGTGCGTTGTGGCAACAGCGGTTATGCTGCTGATTCTGCTAAGGGCTTGCGATTCCCCTGGTGACCATGCGGGCTGGGCAACTGAAAAAGGTGTATGCAATCAACTGCATAGACATTCAATCCGTGGTTGCGACGATTGCGCTCGATCAGGAAAGGTTTTGTATCGTTTGCGGTACAAGTTCAATTCTATGATTCACCCCTGTTTTGGAGGAAGTTACGGATGGTCACCCAACGTAAAAAGTGGTTATCGGGTGTGGTTGCCGGCCTGCTGATGGCAGCAAGCGTCACGGCGTCAGCCGAGGAAAAAACGCTGCACATCTATAACTGGTCCGACTATATTGCGCCGGACACCTTGGCCAAATTCCAGAAAGAAACCGGCATTAAAGTGGTGTACGACGTCTTTGACTCCAACGAAGTGTTGGAAGGTAAACTGATGGCGGGCAGCACCGGTTATGATCTGGTGGTACCTTCATCCAATTTCCTCGAGCGTCAGTCGAAGGCCGGCATTTTCGAGCCGCTCGACAAGAGCAAGATGCCGAACTACAAAAACCTTGATCCCGAGATGCTGCAACTGGTGGCGCACAACGACAAGGACAACAAGTACGGTATCCCTTATCTGATGGTGACTACTGGCATCGGCTATAACGTCGACAAGGTGAAGGCGGTGCTGGGCAAAGACGCACCGGTTGACAGCTGGGATCTGATCCTCAAACCGGAAAACCTCGAGAAGTTGAAAAGCTGCGGCGTTTCCTTCCTGGATGCGCCAAGCGAAGTCTATGCCACCGTGCTGCACTACCTGGGTAAAGATCCCAACAGCACCAACGCGGCAGACTACACCGGTGCGGCCAACGATCTGTTGCTCAAGCTGCGGCCGAACATCCGTTATTTCCACTCTTCCCAGTACATCAACGATTTGGCAAACGGTGATATCTGCGTAGCGATCGGCTGGTCCGGCGACGTGATGCAGGCGGCCAACCGTGCCAAAGAAGCGAAGAACGGCGTGAACGTGGCCTATGCAATCCCGAAAGAGGGGGCGCTGACCTACTTTGACATGTTCGCCATGCCGGCAGATGCCAAAAACAAGGACGCTGCCTACCAGTTCCTGAACTTCCTGATGAAGCCTGACGTCATGGCGGGGATCAGTAACTTCGTGTATTACGCCAACGCGGTGAAGGACTCTACACCGCTGGTCAATGCCGAAGTCCGCAACAATCCGAACGTGTACCCACCGGCCGATCTGCGCGCCAAGCTGTTTACGCTGAACGTACAGTCGCCGAAGCTGGATCGTGTGATTACCCGCGCCTGGACTAAAGTTAAAAGCGGGAAATGATCAATAGCGGCTCAGCATGCTGAGCCCGGTGTCATACCAGCAGGCGGGTGCTCCCCGCCTGCGTTGCCATTTTGGGCCATGGCAATCGCCGTGGTTTTTTGTACTGTTTGCACCGGAGAGCACCCCGATTGAACGACGTCATCCCTCGTCCTCAAGCCAAGTCGCAGAAGGTCTTCACTCCTCTGCTGGAAATCCGTAACCTCACCAAAACCTTTGACGGCCAAAACGCGGTCGAAGATGTCAGCCTGACCATCTATAAAGGCGAAATATTCGCTTTGCTGGGGCCATCTGGCTGCGGGAAGTCGACGCTGTTGCGCATGCTGGCCGGTTTTGAACAGCCGTCGGAAGGGCAGATTGTGCTCGATGGGCAAGACATGTCGCACGTGCCGCCTTACCAGCGACCGATCAATATGATGTTCCAGTCCTACGCGCTGTTCCCGCACATGACGGTAGAGCAAAACATCGCCTTCGGTCTGAAACAGGACAAAATGCCGCGTGCGGAAATCGCCGAGCGGGTAGCGGAAATGCTGTCGCTGGTGCACATGCAGGAGTTCGCCAAGCGTAAACCGCACCAGCTATCCGGTGGCCAACGCCAGCGGGTGGCACTGGCACGCAGCCTGGCCAAACGGCCGAAACTGCTGTTGCTGGATGAGCCGATGGGCGCACTGGATAAAAAGCTGCGTGATCGCATGCAGCTGGAAGTGACGGATATTCTTGAGCGTGTTGGCGTGACTTGTGTGATGGTCACCCATGATCAGGAAGAGGCGATGACCATGGCAGGGCGCATCGCTATCATGAACCGTGGCAAATTTGTGCAGATCGGTGAACCGGAAGAGATCTACGAGCATCCGAACAGCCGTTTCAGCGCCGAATTTATCGGCTCGGTCAACGTTTTTGATTGTGTGCTGCAAGAGCGTCATGACGATGGCCTGATCCTGCAAAGTCCCGGTTTGCGCCATGCGATTAAGGTGGACTCCGATGCCTCGGTAGTGGACGGCGTGCCGATCCAGGTCGCACTGCGGCCGGAGAAAATCATGCTGTGCGAAGAGGTTCCGCAGGACGGCTGCAACTTTGCGGTGGGGGAAGTGGCGCATATCGCCTACCTCGGCGACCTGTCTATCTACCATGTGAAGTTGCTCAGCGGCCAGATTATTAGCGCCCAATTGCAAAACGGTCACCGTTTCCGCAAAGGGATGCCGACCTGGGGCGACGAAGTGCGCCTGTGCTGGGAAGCCGACAGTTGTGTCGTGTTGACGGTGTGAGTCGAGAAGGTGAGGAATAATCATTATGACAATGCTTGCTGAACACACACCGCCGGAGCCACCGGCCAAAGGGCCCGGCCCGCTAAAAGCCTTTTTCCAGCGCCTGCAGATGGCCCATGGCCGCAAGCTGGTGATCGCGGTACCGCTGCTGTGGCTGACGCTGCTGTTCCTGCTGCCGTTCCTGATCGTGTTCAAGATCAGTCTGGCGGAACTGGCGTTGGCGGTCCCGCCCTACACTGATCTGATGAGCTGGGCAGAGGGTAAGCTGGACATCGCGCTCAATTTTGCCAATTACCTGCAACTGACCGACGATCCGCTGTATATAGACGCTTATCTGCAATCGCTGCAGGTGGCGGCGGTATCGACGATTTGTTGCCTTGTTATCGGCTATCCGCTGGCCTGGGCGGTGGCGCATAGCAAATCCTCAACCCGCAATATTTTGCTGTTGTTGGTGATCCTGCCGTCGTGGACCTCGTTCCTGATCCGCGTCTACGCCTGGATGGGCATTCTGAAAAACAACGGCATCCTCAATAACTTCCTGTTATGGACCGGGGTGATCGATCAGCCGTTGGTGATCCTGCACACCAATCTGGCGGTGTATATCGGCGTGGTGTATTCCTACCTGCCGTTTATGGTGCTACCGATTTACACCGCGCTGACGCGGCTGGACTATTCGCTGGTGGAGGCGTCGCTGGATCTGGGGGCTAAACCGCTGAAAACCTTTTTCAGCGTGATTATGCCGCTGACCCGCGGCGGGATTATTGCCGGTTCTATGTTGGTGTTTATCCCGGCGGTCGGCGAATTCGTGATCCCGGAACTGCTGGGGGGGCCGGACAGTATTATGATCGGCAGGGTACTGTGGCAGGAGTTCTTTAATAACCGTGACTGGCCAGTAGCCTCTGCAGTGGCCACCGTCATGCTGTTGCTGTTGATCGTACCGATTCTCTGGTTCCACAAGCACCAGAACAAGGAAATGGGGGGGCAGGGATGAACAACTTGCCGGTAGTGCGTTCGCCGTGGCGTATCGCTATTTTGGTGTTGGGTTTCACCTTCTTGTATGCGCCGATGCTGATGCTGGTGATCTACTCGTTCAACAGTTCCAAACTGGTGACGGTGTGGGCCGGTTGGTCAACGCGCTGGTATACCGAGTTGTTCCATGACTCGGCGATGATCAGCGCCGTTGGGCTCAGCCTGACTATCGCCGCCGCCTCGGCGACCGCGGCAGTGGTGCTGGGGGCGATTGCGGCAGTGGTGATGGTCCGTTTTGGACGTTTTCGGGGTTCAACCGGTTTTGCTTTTATGCTGACGGCACCGCTGGTGATGCCAGACGTGATCACCGGCCTGTCGCTGCTGCTGTTGTTTGTGGCGATGGGGCATACCTTTGGCTGGCCGTCGGAGCGGGGGATGTTCACCATTTGGCTGGCGCACGTCACCTTCTGTACTGCCTACGTTTCGGTGGTGATCAGCTCGCGTCTGCGCGAGTTGGACCGCTCTATCGAAGAAGCGGCGATGGATCTGGGCGCGACACCGCTGAAAGTGTTTTTCGTGATCACTCTGCCGATGATTGCACCGGCGCTGATTGCCGGTTGGATGCTGGCCTTTACCCTGTCGCTGGATGACCTGGTGATTGCCAGTTTCGTCGCCGGGCCGGGCGCGACCACCTTGCCGATGCTGGTGTTCTCCAGCGTACGTATGGGGGTCAATCCGGAAATTAACGCCCTGGCGAGTTTGATCCTGCTGGTGGTCGGCGTTATCGGCCTGATTGCATGGTGGTTTATGGCGCGCTCGGAAAAACAGCGATCGCGCGAATTACAAAAGGCTGCCCGTAGCTGAGTCTGATTAAACCTGCTATTTTTGCAATTATTGGTATTGCAATTGATTACCTGACTTTATATATCTCGTTTGAATATACCCTATAGCTTTCGAGTTACAGCGAGCGCAGGTAACAACGCTGCAACTTGAAAGATGACGGGTATAGATGGCGTTTTGTTGCGGAACATGGACATGTCAGACATGCTGAACAGCAGGCAGGGAATAAGAATGAATTCAGATGCGCCAGTACCGGTGATGGTGGCCGGAACGGCGATGGTGGCCATCAAGTGCATCAGCGTGCTGTTGCTGTTGGGGGAACTGGGGGTCGATGGCGCTCAAGAGTTCGTCAGCACCAGTGCACAGGCCTGGGATTCCACCCTGATCTTTTTGGCCGGCCTGTTATTACTGTGCCTGCAAATCAGTTGCGGTTTTGCGGTGATGCGCGGCCGCAACTGGGGGCGTTGGGGCTATGTGGCCTGCCAGTGCCTGGTGGTCGGTTATTTGCTGTTGGCCACCATTGGCAGTTTTCTGCCGGAGGTGTTTACCGTCGAAGGTGAAACCAGCGGCCAAATTCTGCACGTCCTGATCCTGCAAAAAATCCCTGACATCGTCATCCTGGCATTATTGTTTGTTCCCGCAACCAGCCGCCATTATTTCGCCGCGCGCAATTGAGATTTTAACGGCGTAGAGTGATAAACTCTGCGCCCTTAATTATTCACCCCGAACTCAGGGTTATCTTCATGCATTGCGCTTTGTATACGGCGGGCACCTGCCGTTCCTGTCAGTGGTTGGAAAAACCGTACCCGCAGCAACTGACGGACAAACAGCATCATCTGCAATCACTGCTGAGCGACCGTGAAGTTGCGCAGTGGCTGCAGCCGATCGCCGGCGAGCAGAGCGCATTTCGCAATAAAGCCAAAATGGTGGTCAGCGGCAGCGTAGAGCGTCCGCTACTGGGTATGCTGCATCGTGACGGCACGGCGGTGGATCTGAGCGCCTGTCCGCTGTATCCCGCCAGTTTCTCGCCGATGTTTGAGGTGCTGAAAAGTTTTATCGCCCGCGCCGGTCTGGTGCCTTATAACGTGGCGCGTAAACGCGGCGAACTGAAGTACCTGCTACTGACTGAAAGTACCCACAGTGGTGGCGTGATGCTGCGCTTCGTGCTGCGTTCGGACAGCAAACTGGCGCAGCTGCGCGCCGCACTGCCGTGGCTGCAACAGCAGTTACCGCAGCTCAGGGTGATTTCCGCCAATATTCAGCCGGTACATATGGCGATTATGGAAGGGGAGCGGGAGATCCCACTGAGCGAGCAGCAGGCGCTGGAAGAGCAATTTAACCAGGTGCCGCTGTATATCCGCCCGCAAAGCTTCTTTCAGACCAATCCGCTGGTGGCTGCCGAACTGTACGCCACCGCCCGTGACTGGGTGCGGGCATTGGGTATCGACAGCATGTGGGATCTGTTCTGCGGAGTGGGTGGATTTGGCCTGCATTGTGCACTGCCGGAAACGCGCCTGACCGGCATCGAGATCAGCGCCGAGGCGATTGCCTGCGCGCGCCAGTCGGCGGAAACTCTGGGTTTGCGACACGTCGATTTCCAGGCGCTGGATTCTACCCGCTTCGCTACCGCCGAAGGCAGCGTACCGCAGCTGGTGCTGGTTAATCCGCCGCGACGCGGAATTGGCAAGGCACTGTGCGACTATCTGAACCAGATGGCACCGGGCTATATTCTGTATTCGAGCTGTAACGCCGAGAGCATGGCGAAAGACATTGAGATGTTGCCGGATTACCGCATCGAGCGCGTACAGCTGTTTGATATGTTCCCGCACACCGCCCATTACGAAGTGCTGACGCTGCTGGTTCGTAATTAAAGGCGCTTTTTAGCCGAAGTATAGGCCTCTGAGCGTTCACGTTTACCTATCGAGAGTACCAACACCACAATCTCCTCGCCGATGACACGATAGACCAGACGGTAACCAGAAGCCTTGAGTTTTATTTTATAGCAATCAGGCAGGCCGGATAGCTTATTGGCGGGGACCAACGGGTTTTCCAATACGGCCACCAATTTCCGCTTGAACTGTTCCCGGATCATCGGAGCTAATTTCTTAAATTCCTTCAGTGCATGTTCTTCGAATTCAAGGTTATAAGTCATCCAGATTGACCTTAATACGTTTGCCACTCATCCGTGAGCGGACTATTTCAGCGAGTTCGATATCTTCCAGGCATTCAGCAATGGCTTGCCAGGTCTCGGGAGAGACGTAATAACCGGAAATCTTTCCATTAGTAAGGACGGCTACGGGTTGTCCGTTGGCTTCTTTGAGTGCCGCGTTAGGTGACTTTTTAAAATCGCTGATACTGACGGCTGAATCAGCCAGGATGGGTTGGACGATCATAGTATTGCCTTTGGTATTAAATTTAGTATCAAATTTAGCACTGAGAGGGCGGGGAGGCAATGCATGACCACGTGAGTTGACCTCATTCGGTTTAATTGAGGTTATACTAAGCCCACTAGCGAGGGGAAAACATGAAAAAGCACCAGTCACAGAGACAACCCGGTAAGCCGACGTCAGAGCGTATTGCACGTGCCGTAGCCACTTCCACGGCCATTGAAACCGGGCAGGCGTCAACACAGGTGGCGGCTATATTGGCCGAAAAACGCGAAAAATACGCTTATCTTCACCTGGCCCTTTAGCCTGCTGTCAGTGCCTGTCTAACCCATTCCTGCATCGGTTGGTAATCCATCAGCATCCCATGATGAATGGCGGCGATATACTGCGGCCGATTATTTTCCCAACAGCCATAATCCAAAGGTTCAAACCCCGCCTGAACCGCCATCACGTCCGATAATAACCGCGCCAACCGACCATTTCCCTCGCGAAAAGGATGGATCAGTATCAGTTCGATATGGGTAATGGCGATGGCTTCAATTAATGCGGCTTCATCCAAATCGGTGCAGGGGGTATAGCGATCGAGGCAGTTTGACTGAAATTGGCCCATCAGCTTAACGATTTGTGCCGCCGGCGCGAACATAAAGCCGTCCTTACTGATATTGACCGAGCGGTCGTGGCCGGCCCAGTCATAGACATTGCCCAACCAGCGGTGATGCCATTGCCGGAGCATGGCCAGGGTAATCCTGCCCTGAGGGAGGTCAGCGCCTAAAACGGAGTGATATAATTTCTCCAGCAGCACCAATTCAACATCGTTGATATCTTCCACGCGAACTATACCCAGTTTATTGAGCAGTACTTCCTGGCGTTCACCGTCGGCAAATTGCCCCTGTGAGTTTGAAACATCGTATTTGTTCATCATCGCCACCTGTAAGTGGGTTGCTTTATGAACAGAATAGACTACAGAGATAAGTGTGGGGCGTGGTATTCCACGCCCTGGACCGTTGTTACTGAGGGAACCACTTGTCGTTAATGGCTTTGTAGGTGCCGTCGGCCTTAATGGCGTCCAGCGCGCTGTTGAGCTTGGCCAGCAGCGCCTGATTGTCCGGACGTACCGCAATACCCAGGCCGGTACCGAAGTATTGTGCATCGGTCACGTGTTCACCTACCGGAGCCAACTGAGGATTGTTCTTCAGCCACTCATTGACCACGGCGGTATCACCGAATACGCCGTCAATGCGGCCATTTTTCAGCTCGAGAATGGCGTTCTGATAGCTGTCGTAAGAGACGGTGTTAATCTCCGGATGCTTGTCCTGCATGTATTTCTGGTGGGTGGTGCCGTTCTCCATGCCGACCTTTTTCCCTTTCAGATCCGCCAGCGAACTGAACTTGCCTTTTTCGGCAATCACAATTGCCGAGTTGGCGTAATAGGGCTGAGTGAAGGCAACCTGCTTGCTGCGCTCTGGCGTGATGTCCATACCGGAGATTACCGCGTCGTATTTCTTGAATTTCAGCGCGGCGATCAGGCTGTCAAACGCCTGGTTGGTGAAGGTACATTCGGCCTTCATTTGTTTGCACAACGCATTAGCCAGATCGATATCAAAGCCCACGATCTTGTTGTTGGCATCGAGCGACTCGAACGGCGGGTAGGTGGCGGAAGCGGCGAAACGAATGGTCTCGGCTGCGCTGGCGTTAAAGGCGATGCCTGCTAATACTGTGGCGGCCAGCAATAGTTTTTTCATGCTTAAAGCTCCTGTCTGCAAGTCTGCGTATTTTTATCTCGTCACCGCTTGATTTTACTGACAATAACCCAGGGGTTTTGGCGGCTTTCGGTCGGTGTTAACCCTGCCATTTAATGAATTAATATGCAATATAAATGATTAAAAATTTGTTCTGGATGTAAAAAAGCCCCGCGCGATGGCAGGGCTTTGAGAGTATCGCTCTACTGACTCAGTTGCGACGTTCAAACGCCAATGCACGGCGCTCGACCAGGCGCATCAGCAGTGTCAGCAAGCCGTTGACGCACAGATACACCAGTCCGGCAGCGCCAAACACCATCACGTCGTAGGTACGGCCATACATCAGCTGGCTGTAGCCCATGACTTCCATCAGGGTGATGGTATAGGCCAGCGAGGTACTTTTGAACACCAGCACCACTTCGTTGGAGTAAGACGACAGCGCACGCTTGAAGGCAAACGGCAGCAGGATACGCAGCGACTGCGAACGCGACATGCCGAGGGCTTCACAAGATTGCCATTGACCGGCCGGGATCGCCCGTACCGCACCGTAAAACAGTTGGGTGGTATAGGCGGCACTGTTCAGCGCCAATGCGATCATCGCACACAGCCACGGCTGCGACAGCAAGTTCCATAACCACGGATACTCGCGGATCGCCGGGAACTGACCGGGGCCGTAGTAGATCAGGAAGATCTGCACCAGCAGCGGCGTACCGGTGAACAGGGTGATATAGATTTTTACCAACGGCGTCAGGATCGGCGTTTTCAGCGTCAGGATCACCGTCAGCACCAGCGACAGCACCAGCGCCACGATCAGCGCGGTGATGGTCAGCGTCAGGCTGGTATGCAGCCCTTTGATAATTTCCGGCAAGAACTCAAACATCAGGATGGCCCCCGCTCAAAACGCGTGGTGCGCAGTTCGATGCGTTTAATGATGTACTGGCTGAACAGGGTGACCACCAGATAAATCGCCGCCGCTATCACGTACCAGGTAAAAGGCTCCTGGGTGCGGGTGGCAATGCTTTTGGTTTGCAGCATCAGATCGTTAACGCTGATCAGTGACACCAACGCGGTATCTTTCAGTAACACCAGCCACTGGTTGCCGAGGCCGGGCAGCGCGTGCCGCCACATCTGTGGCATGATCAGGCGGAAGAAAATTGCCGTGGTGCTCATCCCCAGCGCCTGACCGGATTCCCATTGCCCCTGCGGCACGGCCTTCAGCGCGCCACGCAGCGTTTGCGACGCATAGGCCGAATAGAGCAGGGCGAGGGCAATGACACCGCACAGGAACGGGCTGACTTCAAAGTTATCAATCGCCAGTTGGATCGGCAGTTGGAACAGACCCAGGTTCAGGGTGAAGCCATCGGACAGCATCAACAACAGCTGTGATGAGCCGAAATAGATGAACAGCACCACCAGAATTTCCGGCAGGCCGCGCAACAGCGTGACCCAGGCGGTGCCGAGCCAGCTAACCACTCTCCAGCGTGATGACTCCCAGACGGCAAACAGCATCGCCAGGATCAGCCCAAGGATAAGGGCACAAACGGCAAGGCCGACGGTCATCCCGGCGGCGCTTGCTAAAGGTTGAATTTCATTCATCAGAGTTGATTACTGCTGGAACCATTTTTTGTAGATGGTTTCGTAAGTCCCATCCTGTTTGATTTTGTCCAGAGCGGCGTTGAACTTGCCCTGCAGATCGGTATTTTTCTGGCGAACGGCAATGCCCAAACCGGTACCGAAGTAGTCTTTATCGGTTACTTTGTCGCCCACTGCCGCCAGAGCCGCATTTTGTTTCAGCCATTCGTTGACCACCGCAGTGTCACCAAATACCGCATCAACGCGGCCATTTTTCAGATCCAGAATGGCGTTCTGATAGCTGTCGTAAGGCACGGTGGTGATTTCCGGGTGCTTATCGGTCAGGTATTTCTGATGGGTGGTACCGTTCTGCACGCCCACTTTCTTGCCTTTCAGCGCGGCGACGTCAGCCACTTTGCCTTTCTGGGCCACAAACAGGGCGGAGTTATCGTAATACGGCTTGGTAAACAGCACCTGTTTTTCACGCTCTGGCGTGATGTCCATACCGGCCATCACCGCGTCGAAACGCTTGAACTTCAGGCTTGGGATCAGGCTGTCAAAGGCCTGATTGGTGAAAGTACATTCGGCCTGGATCTCTTTACACAGCGCATTGGCCAGATCGACATCAAAGCCCTGGATCTTGTTGCCGGCGTCAATAAATTCAAATGGAGGATAAGAAGCTTCGGTAGCGAAACGGATGGTTTCGGCTGCAGAGGCGGAAACGCTGATGCCGGCCAGAACGGCGGCGATTATTAGTTTTTTCATCGCAAACTCCCCAAATTACAGCAAGTAAAATTGTTAGTGTGATAAGTAATTGGCAAACTCGGTGGTCTGTGGATTCTTGAAGTGGCTGGCATCGCCTTGTTCCACTACGTGGCCGTTTTCCATATACACCACGCGGCTGGCGGTTTTGCGCGCCACTTCCACTTCGTGGGTCACGATCACCTGGGTGATCCCGGTGCCGGCCAATTCGCGAATGATGCTGACGATTTGGGCGGTGATCTCAGGATCCAGCGCGGCCGTCGGTTCATCAAACAGCAGAACCTGCGGTTCCATCATCAGCGCACGGGCAATGGCTACACGCTGTTGCTGGCCACCGGAGAGGTGCAGCGGGAAACGATCGGCAAAGTCGGTCAGACGCAGGCGCTTGAGCAGCTTGTCGGCACGCTCCATCGCCTGAGCCTTGGTCAGGCCCAGCACGCGGCAAGGTGCTTCGATCAGGTTTTGCACCACGGTGAGGTGAGGCCAGAGATTGTATTGCTGGAATACCATGCCGACGTTCTGCCGTAGCTCGCGAATGGCTTTTTCGCCCGGAGCCTGCTTAAAGTCGAATTGGTTACCGGCGATCTGCAGTTGGCCCGAACGTGGCATTTCCAACAGGTTCAACACCCGCAATAACGAGCTTTTCCCCGCGCCGCTTGGACCGAGCAGCACTAAGGTTTCCCCTGCTGGGCAATCCAGCGTGATGTCAAACAGCGCCTGATGTGCGCCGTAATAGCAATTGATACCGTTAAGTTGAATGCTCATGCGCCAGAATTGAATAGATATTGATGCCGCGAATGTTAACTTCCACAGAATACTTATGCAATCTTTGCGCGTTAAAATTTATTACTGCGCGGCAGAATAGTAAAAGAATAGCACAAGATACCGCGAGTCAGGTTCGAAGGGGGGATTTGTCGTGCATGCTGTGAGGCAGGTAGCGAAATTTCTCAAATTGAACAAATATTGCGCGCAATCAAGGTATTTATCTAACCACCGGTACCCACAAGGGCACCGGTGGTTGAGTTGGCTTACTGGTTTTCCAATACCTGACGCAGCGTACCGCTGGCGGCGTGCGGTGGCACGTTCAGATAGCGGATATCGTCCACGACCCAACAGGTGCCTTCGCGCACCATAAGCACTTCATCCTGCCAGTTGACTGCGCTGCCACCGTCTTTCTGGTAGCTGAGCTGAACGCGCAACGGGATATTTTTGGCATCGGTATTAGGAATGGTCGACGCGCTGGCGACGGTGGCGCTGGTCGGCCCCTGAGCATTGCCGGTAAACAGATCGCCGGTGACCTGATGTTTGCCCGGATTCTGGTTAGCGGTCACCAGATCCTGGTACAGCACTTTACTCAGGTAAGGCTGCAATTGCGCCAGACGGTTGCTGTCCGGCAGGGTAGTACCGGCACCTTGTTGCAGGCGCAAATCGTAAAATTTCTGTGCAACCGCATCCGGGCCGCCTTCCACACAACCGCCGGTACGGGTGCCGATATCCTTGAATGCCGGTTCAACGGTGGTGCAGGCACTCAGTAACAGCGCTAAGGGAATAACAGCCGCAATCGTTTTTGTTTTCATCTCATTACCTTATGTGAAAGTCTCTACCATGAAGACCACTAGCCTACAGTATAAATGCGATTTCTGGCCTTGCATTCGTAGTGCGTGCCATTTCAATACAGAACATAATGCTAAAACGATGGTCAGATAAATGCCATGAATCAATCAAGCAAGGAGTTTTGATGCAGCTTTCAACCACCCCGACCCTGGAAGGGTTTACCATTACCGAGTACTGCGGCGTAGTCACCGGCGAGGCTATTCTGGGTGCCAATATTTTCCGTGATTTCTTTGCCGGCGTGCGTGACATCGTCGGTGGTCGCTCCGGGGCCTATGAGAAAGAGCTGCGTAAAGCACGCCTGATCGCCTTCAAGGAACTGGAAGAGCAGGCACAAGAGTTGGGTGCCAACGCGGTGGTCGGTATTGATATCGATTACGAAACCGTGGGTAAAGACAGCAGCATGCTGATGGTGACCGTCAGCGGCACCGCAGTGAAAGTCAGTCGTTAATCCCTTCTTTCACGCCCCGGCCTCCGCCGGGGCGTCATATCTTTAATCAGCCCTGCGGGATTCAATTTTTAATGGCCGGCGTTCCTGCTGTCTGACTGCGGGGGCCGGGCGATGCTCTGTCTGTATCCGTTGCTGATGGAACGGGTTCCGCGGGGTATCAGAGCGTTGCTGAACCGGCTGCGGGCGGGAAACCGGGGCTACGGGCGCGCTACGAACCACCGGTTTAGTGGCTGCGGGCCGAGTCACCTGTTGTACGGCCTGAGGCGCGGTTGTGCGTTGTTTGGGCTGCTGTGTTGGCCGTTTTTCTGTTTGCTGAACCGGCGCTGCTGATTTTCGCGTTTGCGGCGGTACCGCTGCGGGTGCCGTAGAGTTGAATTTAGGCAGGGTCATCTGTGGCTGAGCATGGGCCGAGGGTGTTACTGCACGGGGGGCGGCTACCGTTCCCGTATGGGTAAAGTTAGGTGTAGTCATTGGCTGGCGCGTATTAACCGCGGCGGCCTGCTGGGCAAAGTGAGGTTGTTGCATCGTGTTAACGTTAGGAGCCGGACGGGCCGTCGGTGCGGCAATACGCGGTGCCTGAACCATCGGCGTGTTGCGGTAGTTATTCACGGTGTTGCTACGGTTCACATTATTAAATTGATTGATATTGGTGACGCGGTTAATCACCGTGGTGGAATGCGAAATATAGGGCGCGTTGTTGTAGACCACCGGCTGACGCCGATTATTCCAGTGCACATCCCAGCTATGCCAGTCGTCATGATGGTTTTCATTAATCAATGCACCGACCACGATCCCGACACCAAAGCTGATCACTCCTGCCGCCACCATATCGCCGCTGCTATAGCCGGGTGCACTTGGGTATTGGTAGCTCGGGTAGGCCGGTACCGGTGCGCCATAGGCTACCCAGGGGTCGTAACGCGGTACATAGACCACATTCGGCTGGCTGGGCTCAATCACAATGGTTTGGGCCGGAGCCGCCACTACGGTTTGTGGGGAGGGCTGCTGTTCAACGTATTGCGTGGCCGGGGTGACTATCACCTTTTGCTGCGGTGAGGTTTTCAGCGTGCCTTGGGTGGCGGCGCGTTGACGCATCACCTGAATGGCATTCATCACGTCGGTAGGATCGTTGAGATAGGCACTGCCCAGTTCCGTGGTCCAGGGGATATTTTTAGCCATTTGATCCAGCACGTCAGGAAATTGTACCAAGCCACGCACGCTCGGGTCCCAGGGCTGAGCGTCTGCGGCCGTGGCGAGCGCCGCCGGTTGCAGGCTACGATTTTGTGCCAGCCAGTTATCCGCCGTGCTGATCTGGTCGGGATACCCGGCACCGGCCAGCACCTGCGCTAACAATTTGTCAGGAAAAAGCGCCACCGGGCTGACCAACTGGTAGAGTTGATCGGCGCTCAACGGCGTGTAGGCCGGTGCTGCCGCGGGGGAGGTGGCTACTGCGGAAGATGTGTCTGCCGCCGGAGCGGTAGCTGCAGACGGCGTGGCCCCCATGGCGTTGGCCACTGTTTTTTGGTCACAACCGCTGAGCGGGAGCATGGCGATACAGATCAGCCATGAGAGGTAGCTTGGCTTGAACATGAGTGACTCGCTTATATCAGCGCAGATAATATGATTAGCCTAACAGCTGAAGTGCAATCTGCCAGTCAAGCGCAACACTCGCTTGCACATCAGGCTGGTCTGTCATCATTTATTGATTACAATGATTATTGGATACAGATTAATCAATTCGGGTTACAAATTCGGCATAGCTGACACACAGGAGGGATTCGTGAAAATTTGGCCAGGGATATTTGCCGTAGCGCTGCTTGCAGGCTGCCAAAGTGCGCCGCAGGACACTATCGTCGACCATGGCGGCTATCAGCTGGAAACGCTGCATCAGGCCCAGGGCGCAGACCAGCGCATTCGTTTCCTGGTGATGCATTACACTGCCGAAGACTTCCACTCCTCATTGAAAACCCTGACGGATGAACACGTCAGCGCGCATTATCTGTTGCCGGCACATCCGCCGTTGGCGCAGGGCAAGCCGGTGGCATTTCAACTGGTGCCGGAAGCGTTGCGCGCATGGCATGCCGGGGCCAGCAGTTGGCGCGGCAGAACCAACCTTAATGACACCTCGATTGGTATTGAGATCGTCAATCGCGGGTTCAACCGTACCCTGCTGTTTACCCACTGGCAGCCCTATACGCCGGAGCAAATAGCCCTGTTGATCCCACTGAGCCGCGATATTATCCAGCGCTACGGTATTTCGCCAACGGACGTGGTGGGGCACAGCGATATTGCGCCGCAGCGCAAGCAGGATCCCGGCCCGCTATTCCCCTGGCAACAGCTGGCGCAGGCGGGCATAGGCGCCTGGCCGGACGAGGATCAGGTGCAGAAACTGTTGGCCGGGCGGGATAAGCATGCCGAAGTGCCGCTGGCACCGTTGATGGCCAAGCTGGCGAGTTACGGTTATGGCATCGATGCGCAGTGGGATGCTCGGCAGCAGAAAAACGTGCTGGCGGCGTTTCAGATGCATTTCCGGCCCAGCGATTATCGCGGTGAGCCGGATGCCGAGAGTGAGGCGATTGTCGACGCGCTGTTGCTGAAATACGGAGCCGCCCGTTAATTACAGACCGTGCAGTTTGCCGTGATCCTTCAGCCAGCGGGCGGTGCGGGAGATACCTTCATCCAGCGAAATAATTGGCCGGTAGTCCAGTTCTTGCTGGGCACGTGTGGTATCCAGCGTCAGATCAAAATTGAGCTTGGCGACGCCATAGTGGGTCAGTACCGGCTCTTTTTCACTTTTGCTGCCGAGCTTTTCCATGCCACGCGCCATCATGTCCAGCATTGGGTAGGGTACCGAGCGGATCCGACACTTCATGCCCAACTCGTCGATCAACTGCTGCACCACGCTGCGTAGCTGACGCGGCTGCTGGTTGGTGATGTTGTAGGCACGGCCCGACGGGGTATTTTCTTTTTGGGTCGCCAGCCACATGGCATGCACTGCGTTTTCCAGATAGGTCATGTCCACCAGCGCGGCACCGCCGCGTGGCAGCAACAGATTGCCGTAGCGTTTGATCATCTGTAACAGACGCGGCAGCATCACCTTGTCGTGCGGTCCGAATAGCCCCTGAGGGCGCAGGATGGTGAAGTGGGTCTGCGGATTGGACAGTGCCAACTGTTGGATCACTTGTTCACCGGCGGCCTTGCTGCGGGCAAACTCGTTGGCGTAGCGTACAGGGCGGAAGTCTTCGGTAACGTTGCGATGGTGATGGTAGTCGAAGTAAACCGCCGGCGAAGAGATATGGATAAACTGCGAAACGCCGTAGGCCGCCGCCCATTCGCCCAGGCGACGGGTAGCGCGCACGTTGGCCAGTTCAAAGGCTTCTTCGGTACCCCAGGGGGAAGTGAAACTGGAGCAGTGCCACAGCACGTCCACATCGGCCAGCATGGCTTTGGCCTGCGATGAGATCAGATTGGTGAGATCGGCATGAATGAATTCCGCACCCATTTTTTCCAGCAGACTGCCCATCGCCTGGTTGCGACCGGTGGCGCGTACTTTGATGCTCTGACGGCGCAGATATTCAACGGCGTTACGGCCTAACCCACTGGTTGCACCGGTGACCAATACCTTCATAACGAACTCTATTCTCACCAAAAATCAGAATGCTGACGGCCTTCAGCGGCGCTCCAGCAAATAAGATGCCATTCTTCCGTTATTTCGTGCTCTATGCAATCGGAAAGGACCTAACCGCAGCAGCAAAGTGTGCGGTTGATCGACAATTGAACACCTGAATACTGCCTATTACGGCAGATTGCGCTGATGTTCTTCGGCCAGTTTGGCAATACGCCGGGCCATCCCGCGGAAAATAAACAGATGAGCGGGCATCATGGCGAACCAATACAGTAGTCCGCTAAACCCGGCGGGGTGCCACCAGGCCCGTACGTCCAGGGTTCGATGGTCGCCGTGATCCTTGATGGTGAAAGCGAGGCGCCCCAGGCCGGGGGCTTTCATACCGAACAGCAATGCCAGTAACCGCTGTGGTTTGAGGGTGATCACCTTCCAGCCGTCGACGACGTCGCCAACCTCCAGCGTGTCGCGCTGTGGCCGGCCATAAACCACGCGATTGCCAATCATATCGTCCATACGTGCGCGGATCTGCCACAGGATATTGGCGTAAAAATAGCCCTCTTTGCCACCCAGTTGCTGCACCGTATGCCACAGAGCCTGGCTGGATGCCTGGGTTTCTATCGAGCAACCCGCCTGCTTCGGATAAAAACCATAGCCCGGCCGCCAGCGTGCCCGCGCTTCCGGGTCGTAACCCCAGTCGGCGGAATCGACCACCTCTTCTTCGCGTTGCAGGGTGGCCGTCACCGCCTGATCGAAGGTCTGCAGCGTCTGCGGGATCAGCGCCTGCAGCGGTTTACCGTCGGCGGGCAGATCGTGGTTCAACCCCTGGATCAACGCGCTGGCGATTGACGTGGGCACCGAGGTGATCATGCTGATAAACCAGACCGAGATAAAACGGGTCGGCAGCGGGATCGGGATCAGCCAGCGTTTTTTACCGCTGATGGCGATGAAGCGTTCGAACATGGTTTGATAGCTGATGTACTCCGGGCCGGCAACGTCAAAAATACGACTTTCTTCCGCCGGATGGGCCAGCAGATCGGCCATATACACCAGCAGGTTTTCCAACGCTACCGGTGAAGATTTTGAACGTACCCAGCGTGGCGGAGTCAGCACCGGCAGGTTGTAAACCATATCGCGCATGATTTCGAACGCGGCCGAGCCGGGGCCGACAATAATACTGGCTCTTAGCTCGGTGACGGGAACACCACTCTGGCGCAGGATCTCCCCGGTCAGCTTGCGTGCCACCAGGTGTGGTGAACTGTCGCCTTCGGGTTGCAATGCGCCGAGAAAAATGACCTGTTTGACGCTGGAATTGCGCAGCGCGTCACGCAGGTTTTCAGCGGCCTGGCGTTCCTTTTCAATAAAATCATCGCCGTCGCCCATACCGTGGATCAGGTAATAAACCGCGTCGATCTCCCACAGCGCGGCGGTCAGGGTTTCCGGCCGGTAAACGTCGACATATTGGCAGTTAACCTGCGGCCAGTGCTGTTCCTGCAGCCATTCGATACGACGCGCGGCGGCGGTAATGTGATGTCCCTGTTCGATCAGGTGGGGGATCAGGTTTTGGCCGATATAGCCGCTGGCTCCAAGAACCAGTACGCGTTGAGCTGTCATTAGCGCCGCCTTTGCGGTGAAAGTCTGTTTAGCATAGTCACAGGATGCCAAACTCGTGGTTTAAATGCACTTTTTGTGTGGTTATGTGGGCATTGCATCCGCTGACAGGGGGCGTCACACTACCCGCCGTTTGTCTGCGCTAAGCCGGAAGCTATGAAACTCAATGCTGTTTGTTATGCCCTGTTGGGGCTGGCGCTGATCGCCAGTTTGTTTTTCCTGCATCCGATCTGGATGTGGTTGTTGTTGGCTAACCTGCTGACGCTGGTGGTCTACGCTGCGGATAAGTTTGCTGCACGCAGAAGCTGGCAACGGGTGCCGGAAAGCACGCTGCTGGTGTTCGGGCTGGTGGGCGGTTGGGTGGGAGCGATAGTGGCGCAGCAGGTATTTCGCCATAAAACCCAGAAACAGCCGTTCAAGAGCTGGTTTATCGTCAGCGTGGTGCTGAACATTGCGGCGACGCTGGCGATTTGGTACTGGGTTTATGGCCGCTGGATACTCTGAGGCGGGGCGCGTTAGCGCCCCGTACAGGCAAGGACTCAGGCGTGCTGCCGGAGGAACTGCTGCCATAAATCGACCACCTGCTGCAAATCCTGACGGCTGACGTCAAGGTGGGTCAGAATGCGCGTCAGTGGCCCGCTGCTGATCAGCACGCCGCGCTCACGCATCCAGGGGCCCAGTTTGGCTGCCAGCTCTGGTGACTGGCGCAGGTACAGCACGTTGGTTTGCGCGCCCGGTTCAACAATCTCAACGCCAATCTGTTGCAACTGCTGTTCCAGCCATTTGGCATTGTCGTGGTCTTCACGCAGGCGTTCGACATTGTGCTCCAGCGCATAGAGACCGGCCGCAGCCAGAATACCGGCCTGGCGCAGACCACCCCCGGTCATTTTACGCCAGCGCAGGGCCTGCTGGATAAAGGCTTCACTGCCGCACAGCAAGGAACCCACCGGGGCACCCAATCCTTTCGACAGGCAAATGGTGAAGGTGTCGCAGTACTGCACAATCTCATTCAAAGGCACATTCAGCGCGACGGCGGCGTTAAAGATGCGTGCGCCGTCGATGTGCAACGCCAACTGATGTTCACGGCTGAACTGCCAGGCTTGCTGCAGGTATTCCAGCGGGAGCACGCGGCCACTGATGGTGTTTTCCAGGCTCAGCAGGCGAGTTTTGGCAAAGTGGATATCGTCGGGTTTGATGGCCGCCGCGACCTTATCGAGCGGCAGGGTGCCGTCCGGGTTAGCTTCAATCGGCTGTGGTTGGATGCTGCCGAGCACCGCCGCACCGCCGGCCTCATATTTATAGTTATGTGCCTGCTGGCCGACAATGTACTCGTCACCGCGCTGGCAATGGCTCAGCAATGCCACCAGGTTGGCCTGAGTACCGCTTGGCAAGAACAGCGCCGCCTCTTTACCGGACAGGCGAACCGCCTCTGCCTCCAGAGCGTTGACCGTGGGGTCATCGCCGTAAACATCATCACCCACTTCCGCCTGGGCCATGGCATCGCGCATAGCGGCGCTGGGGCGGGTCACGGTGTCACTGCGTAGATCAATAAGCATAAAAATCCTTTATCCCCTTCATCTTTCAAGCCGCAGCGGTGTTGGCTGTACATGCTCACCCCAGTCACTGACTTGAGTCAGCTCCTGGGGATTATCATGCTTGCCGCCTGGCTGCAACTTGAAATCTGTTGGGGATAGTTTTAGCTGAAAGAGGACACGATTATTAACGCAACCAGTTGGTTTTTGCCAGCTCGACCACTTCGTCACCGCGGCCGTTGATAATGGCGCGCAGCATATACAGGCTAAAGCCCTTGGCCTGCTCGAATTTGATCTGCGGCGGCATCGCCAGTTCCTGTTTGGCGGTGACGACGTCCAGCAGTGCCGGGCCGGGATGCGCCAGCATTTCCTGCAGCGCACCATCCAAATCAGAAGCTTTCTCCACGCGAATGCCTTTGATGCCGGCGGCGTTGGCGATTGCTGCAAAATCAGGGTTGTGCAGATCGGTGCCGTCGGTCAGGTAGCCACCGGCCTTCATTTCCATCGCCACAAAGCCCAGCACGCTGTTGTTGAAAATCACAATCTTGACCGGCAGTTTCAGTTGCGCCAGCGACAGGAAATCCCCCATCAGCATGGTGAAGCCGCCGTCGCCGCACATGGCGATCACCTGTTTGTCCGGTTCGGTGGCCTGTGCGCCAATCGCCTGTGGCATGGCGTTAGCCATCGAACCATGGTTGAACGACCCGAGCAGGCGACGTTTGCCGTTCATCTTCAAATAGCGGGCCGCCCACACCGTTGGCGTGCCGACGTCGCAGGTGAAGATGGCGTCATCGTTGGCGTACTGACTGAGCTGTTGCGCCAGATACTGCGGGTGAATCGGCTGATCGTCATTGGCCGTCGCCAGCCCGTCGAGATCCTTGCGCGCCGTGCGGTAGTGCTCCAGCGCCTTGTCGAGAAATGCCCGGTCGCTCTTTGGCTCTATCTGCGGCAGCAGAGCGCTGAGGGTGGTATGGATATCTCCCACCAGCGCCATATTGACCGGGCAGTGTGCGCCGATGCTGCCGGGGTTGATGTCAATCTGAATGATATTGGCATTGGTCGGGTAGAAGGCGCGGTACGGGAACTGGGTGCCGAGCAGCACCAGGGTATCGGCATTCATCATGGCGTGGTAGCCGGAAGAGAAACCGATCAGCCCGGTCATGCCGACGCTGTAAGGGTTATCCCATTCGATATGCTCTTTACCGCGCAGCGCATGAACCACCGGAGCCTGTAACAGTTCGGCCAACTTGACCACTTCGTCATGCGAGCCGGCGCAACCACTGCCGCACATCAGCGTAATGTTCTTCGCCTTGTTCAGGGTCTCCGTCAGCTTGTTCAGTTCGCTCATTGGCGGCTGCACCAGCGGCAGTGCCGGGGTGTGCCACACCATGCTGGCGTCTTCCGGTGCCATACGCAGCGCCACGTCGCCCGGCAGGACGATCACCGATACGCCGCGATTGAGGATCGCCTTACGCATGGCGATTTCCAGTACCCGGGGCAACTGTTCCGGGTTGGAGACCAGTTCACAGTAGTGGCTGCATTCGCGAAACAGTTCTTGCGGGTGGGTTTCCTGGAAATAGCCGCTGCCGATCTCGCTGGAGGGAATGTGTGCGGCAATCGCCAGCACCGGCACATGGTTGCGGTGGCAGTCGAACAGGCCGTTAATCAGATGCAGGTTGCCGGGCCCGCAGGAGCCGGCACAAACCGCCAACTGACCGGTCAACTGGGCTTCTGCACCGGCGGCGAAGGCGGCGACCTCTTCATGGCGGGTTCCCAGCCATTCGATGGTGCCCATACGGTGCAGGCTGTCGCTGAGTCCGTTGAGCGAATCACCGGTGACGCCCCAAATGCGTTTCACACCGGCCTGTTCCAAAGTTTTGGCGATCAGTGTGGCTACGGTTTGCTTCATAGTTCCCCCAAATATGATAGAAATACCCTGTTTTTTCAACTAATTGAAATCCATTGGGTACAGCTTTTTAGATATTGAGCAGATGAACCTGATAAAAGCCTGGAACCGGGAAAGTGTAGAAGGGGAAGGTAAAGCTTGCTTGCCGATAAATGCCCCATCCTGACCGACGGGGCGCAAATATCAGGCGAGGGTGACGTCACCTTGCAGTTGGCAACTGCAGGCCAGCACATAGCCCTGGGCGATTTCAGCCGGGGTCAGGGTCATGCTGCTGGTGGTGGTGTAGTCACCTTCGAGGATGCGGGTTTTGCATGATCCGCACACCCCGGCGCGGCAGGCGGCGTTGACCGGCAGCGCATGGGTCTCCATTGCTGCCAGTAGCGTGCTGCCAACCGGTACACGAAACTCACGCAGAGGGCGCGCGGCGCGCAAGGTTAATCCTTCGCCCTGTTCACCATCGGTGGCTGTCGGGGTATGGAACTGCTCTTTATGGAAACGGTCGGCTGGCACGCCAAGCTGCAGGCAAAGCCGTTCTGCCTGGGTCATATAGGGGGCCGGGCCACAGGTCATCACGGTGCGTTCGGTGATATCCGGCGCCGCCTGGCGCAGCACTTCGGCACTGATTCGCCCATTGAGATAACCCGGTTGAATGTCCTGTTCGGCCATCAGCGTCAGCCGCAGTTGCGGGTGGCTGGCGCACAACTCGCGCCACTGCTCGGCAAAAATGGTATCGGCGGGAGTGCGGACATTAAAGATCACCGCGATATCACAGGCAGGACGGTTCGCCACCAGCCAGCGACACATGGAGATGATAGGAGTGACGCCGCATCCGGCCGCCAGCATCAGGTAGCTGTCCGCCGGATGTTGTACACAGCTGAACTCGCCTTGCGCATCGGACAGCCACAGGGTGTTGCCGGGTTTGACTTCGCCGGTTAGCCAGCGTGAACCCGTGCCGTCCGGCAGGCAACGCACACTGATGCTGAGAAAGCGGCTCTGGCCGGGCGAGGAGGACAGCGTATAGGCGCGCAGAGTGTCTTCGCTATTACGGATACTGACCAGCGCAAACTGGCCGGGTTGATAAGGGTAATAAACATCGCAGATCAGGTTGAGTGTCCAGACGTCGGCGGTTTCCTGCTGGATCGAATGTACCTGCATGCGGTTGGGGCAAAGTGGGCTGGGTTGGGTCATAGGGCACCTCAAAAGCAAAGGGGCCGACATCGGCGGCCCCGAGAAACAGTGGCATTAGCCGAGCAGGGCTTGCAGATCCTGATCAACGGTGGTGATCGGGCGCATACCGAATTTATCGTTCAGGATCGCCATCAGGTTGTCGGTCAGGAAGCCCGGTGCGGTCGGCCCGGTGACAATGTTTTTAACCCCCAGTGACAATAGCGTCAGCAGAATGACGATTGCCTTTTGTTCAAACCACGACAGCACCAGGCTCAATGGTAGTTCGTTCACCGAGCAACCGAGGGTGTCGGCGAGTTTGACCGCCAGCATGATGGCGGAATAGGCGTCGTTACACTGACCGACGTCCAGCAGGCGTGGCAAGCCTTCCAGGGTACCGAAATCCAGCTTGTTGAAGCGGTATTTGCCGCAGGCCAGCGTCATGATCAGGCAGTCTTGCGGAACGCTGCGGGCGAAGTCGGTGAAATAGCTGCGCTCATCGCGGCTACCGTCACAGCCGCCGACCAAAAAGACGTGACGCAGTTTCTTTTGCGCCACCAGGTCAATCACCGTATCGGCCGCATTGAGCAACGTTTGGCGGCCGAAGCCGACGGTGATCATATGTTCGATTTCGGTATAGGGGAAGCCACCCATGCCCTGCGCCTGAGCGATCACCTGGCTGAAATCTTCACCTTCCAGATGGTTAACGCCCGGCCAGCCGACGATGCTGCGCGTCCAGATACGATCGCCATAGTTACCGACATTAGGATCGATAATGCAGTTAGAGGTCATCAGGATCGGGCCGGGGAATTTGGCGAACTCGGTTTGCTGGTTCTGCCAGCCGCTGCCGTAGTTGCCCACCAGATGTTTGAATCTTTTCAGTTCCGGGTAGCCGTGCGCCGGCAGCATTTCACCGTGGGTATAAACGTTCACGCCCTGGCCCTCGGTTTGCTCAAGCAGCATGCGCAGATCTTTCAGATCATGACCGGAGATCAAAATCGCCTTGCCTGCCACCGGGCGCACGTTCACCGCACTTGGCACCGGATCGCCGTAGGCCTGAGTCTCGCCGTGATCGAGGATCGCCATCACGTTGAAGTTCATTTTGCCGATACCCATGGCGTTGTTCAGCAGGGTATCTACGTCACGTGGCTGGGTGCCGAGCCAGGCCATAAAGGCGTGGTAGTCGGCGTAGATTTGGTCATCGGACTGACCCAGTACGTGGGCGTGCTCCATATAGGCCGCTGCACCTTTCAGGCCGTACAGGCACAGCATGCGCAGGCCGTGCACGTCGTCGCCGACCTCGGCTTTATCGCTATTCAGGGCAAACTGCGCGGCCTGCTGTAGCAGCGAAGGCATATCATCACCGGCCAACTGCAGGCTGGCCAATGGGTGTTCGACATGGACGCTGGCGTCCAGCAGACGGCAGCGGGTGGCCAGGGATCCGCGCAGGGCGATGGTTTCGCGTGCGTAACCGATGATGCGATCTGAATCGAAGTTGACGTTGGTCAGGGTAGAGAAGAAAGCACGTGGGGCAAAGCTGTCGATATCATGATCGACAATCCCGAGCGCCCGCGCTTGCAGCGCCCAGGCGGAAAGCCCCTGCAACGCCGCGACCAGTAAGTCCTGCAGGTCGGAGGTTTCCGCCGTTTTGCCGCACATACCCTGGGCATAAGAGCAGCCGTTGCCTGCCGGGGTACGGATAGTTTGTTCACATTGCACACAAAACATAATCACTTCCTTTTTAAAGTTGCATTTGTAATGCTTGTTTAAGAGCATAGATCGGCAACCGGGGCTTAAAAAGGCTTTTGTGATGCTACCAAGGGCAAGTTTGATTTAGCGCAATTTTACCGTGCGGATGGGAATTATTACGCTTTCCGGGGGCTGCCCCCCGGAGAAGGGTCAAGAGAACAGGGCGATCAGTACCGGTGCCAGCAGGCTGAGTAGAAAGCCATGCACAATGGCCGGAGGCACTATCTCCATCCCCCCGCTGCGTTGCAATACCGGCAGGGTAAAGTCCATGGAGGTGGCGCCGCACAGACCCAGTGCCGAGGAGCGGCTACGACGTACCAGAGTAGGGATCAGCACTATGGCTACCAGTTCACGCGCCAGATCGTTAAAGAAGGCCGCACTACCTAACACCGGGCCATAGGCATCGGTGATTAAAATGCCGGAAAGCGAATACCAGCCGAAACCGGACGCCATGGCCAGCCCGGCCTTAATCGGCAGCCCCAGCAGTTGCGCCGCCAGAGCACCGCCGGCCAGTGAACTGATCACCACCACCACGGCCACTATCATGCCACGCCGGTTGAGCACGATTTGGCGTAGTGTCATGCCGCTGTTGCGCAGCTGGATGCCCACCAGCAGCAACAGGAAGATCAAGGCGTACTCGCTGCCCTTGTTGGCAAATTGCAGCCATTGCCACTGTGTCAGGCCGAGCAGGAAACCGCCGAGTACCACGCCGCAAAGCTTGAGCGATTCGAGCGCCATATGCAGGCGTGAGGGCAGTTTTTCCTGTTTATGGCTGTTGTGCCACGGCATTTTGCGTTCCAGCAGTGCCAGCATCAGCAAACTGGCGGCGAGAATGCACAGGAAAAACACCGAAGCATACTGGAATATCAACACCAGGTTGCTGCTCAGATCCTCCAGAAACGCCAGGCTGATACCCATGAAAAACAGGATCACGTAGACCATCCAGCTCAGCAGGCGGTTGATGGTTTGCAGTAACGTCCGGCTACGTAGCGCAATGAGGTAACCGGCAATCAGCGGTAACAGAATAATCAGCAGTCCTGAATACATGGTGAAGCTTGCGTCCTTTGTTCTGAGGGCGGCGCCTGGATGAGCGACGAGGCCCCACACGCTAACCAAAACCACGTCTGGAGTAAAGCGGCAGATTTGACGTCGTCCGCTTGACCTGCAAGGGGTTTTTTGACCATGCTCTGAGGAGGCCACCCCATAAGGACGGTGACCGCGCGCACGGGAGGCGACAGATGTTCTTAGAGCGAATCGAGATTGTAGGTTTCCGCGGTATTAACCGGCTGTCACTGATGCTGGACGACAACACGCTGCTGATCGGCGAAAATGCCTGGGGTAAATCCAGCCTGCTTGACGCGCTGACCCTGCTGCTGGCACCGGAACCCAAGCTGTACCGTTTTGAAGCGCACGACTTCCATTTCCCGCCCGGTGAGGAAGAGGCCAAAGATCGGCACCTGCAGGTGGTATTTACCTTCTGCGAGAAAGATATCGGCCATGCTCATCTACCACGTTACCGCCACCTGTCGCCGCTGTGGGTCAAGGGCGGGGATAACCTGAACCGCATTTATTATCGCTGCGAAGGTGAACTGGCCGATGACGGCACGGTTTGCACCTGGCGCGGTTTTCTTGATGCCGAAGGCAACCCGATGCAGTTGCACCATATTGAGCAACTGGCACACGCCATTATCCGTATCCACCCGGTACTGCGCCTGCGCGATGCGCGTTTTATCCGCCGCCTGCGGCCCAGCACGTTGAATGATGAACACCCGGCCGATAATAAGGCACTGGCCCAGCAGTTGGATCAACTGACGCGTGAGCTGGTACGCAACCCGCAAAAGCTGACCAATGCCGAACTGCGCCAGGGGCTGGCGGCTATGCAGCAACTGTTGGAACATTACTTTGCCGAGCAGGGATCACAGGTGACGCGACCGCGCCGACAACGGCTGGGTCAAGATCAGGATCAGCAGGCATGGCGCTCGCTGGACAGTATCAACCGTATGGTGGCCGAACCCAATAGTCGCAGCATGCGTCTTATTCTACTGGGTATGTTTTCTACGCTGTTACAGGCCAAGGGCAGCGTCAAACTGGATCCGCACGCCCGGCCGCTGCTGCTGGTGGAAGACCCGGAAACGCGCCTGCATCCGATCATGCTGTCGGTGGCCTGGGGGCTGCTTAACCAATTGCCGCTGCAACGCATCACCACCACCAACTCCAGCGAACTGGTCTCCCTGGTGCCGGTTGAGCACGTTTGTCGGTTGGTGCGTGAGTCGGGGCGGGTAGCCACTTATCGTCTTGGGCCACGCGGGCTGGGGCCGGAAGATGGGCGGCGCATTTCCTTTCATATTCGTTTTAATCGGCCGTCGTCGCTGTTTGCCCGTTGTTGGCTGCTGGTAGAAGGCGAAACCGAAGTCTGGCTGCTCAACGAACTGGCGCGCCAGTGTGGTTATCATTTTGAGGCGGAAGGGGTACGGGTGATCGAATTCGCCCAGTGCGGCCTGAAGCCGCTGCTGAGGTTCGCCCGGCGTATGGGCATTGAGTGGCATGCGTTGGTGGACGGCGATGAAGCAGGGCGTAAATACGCCGGCACCGTCCGCGGCATGCTGGATAACCATGAGGATAACGAGCGTGACCGGCTGACCGCGTTACCGGCGCCGGATATGGAACACTTTATGTTCCGTGAAGGTTTCAGCCCGGTTTATTACCGGGTCGCCTCGGTACCCAGCAATGCGCAGATGCCGGTACGCAAGGTGATCCTCAAGGCAGTGCATCACTCTTCGAAGCCCGACCTGGCGATTGAGGTGGCGATGCAAGCGGGCGAGTGGGGCACGGACTCGGTGCCGCCATTGCTGAAAAAAATGTTCTCACGTGTGATCTGGCTGGCGCGTGGCCGGGCCGACTAGGCCCCGGCAAAACAAGGCTGGGTGCTGAAGTGCTCGGCCATCCCTTGTTCCAGCTGGTCCAGCAATTGATAACGACGGCGGTATTCTGCACGCTTTTTGCTGACCACCTCATCGATAGGTTTACGGGCGATCTGTTCCGGCAGCAGGAAATAGCCGCTTTCCAGCATTTTGCCGCCCATTGATGTCCAGAATTGATCGTAATCGGCATGCAGCTGGTCTTTCTTTTTACTGTGATAACGCCAGTTCTGATAGATATGGGTAGCGTTGCCGACCGCTACAATTTGCTGAATGCCCATATGGCGCGCCAGAGTACAAATCCCTTCCAGCGCCAGGCGTTTCGGGAACAGACCGTGACACTCTTTGGTGGCCTGCTGGATTTCTGCATGTGGTACCTGCTGATTGGCCCCCTGTATTCCTCCGATAAACAGCGTCGGTCGCTGCTGATAGTGCACCAGTGCGAAGGTGATTTCGGCCAGCATGATGCCGTTGGCGTTACGCAGCAGCAAGGTGACTTCCCCTTCCTTATTCAGATGATCGATGGACGCCAGTTCCAGTGAAACCGTTTCGCCGCTCTTGCCACTGGCTTTGGCCAGTACAAAGGTTTTGTTCAGATGACCGAGCAGCATTTTCATCGGCATGCGTTGCTTGCTGAGAGCGTAATGATCGCGCAGGGCGAACAGGCTCTCGATTTTGCTCATATTCGCCGCCAGATAAGGGCGATGCAGTTTGCAGGGCAGATTGGGTTGCGCCTTCAGTATTTCATCCAGCAAAGGATTGGATGCCAGGGTGTTGAGCAGGGCGCTGGTGGTCGGCCAGCCAAATAATGAACGGCCGATAAACTTCAGGCGAAATGATGTTTTCTTCCAGGCTTTGCTGGGTGCCTTGTCGCCATTGGCCAGCGCCGTCATCAATTGCCAGCCGTTAAGCGGGCGTGCAGATACGAGTGGATAGCTGAGCTGAGACATGATGAAATCCTTGGCTGTGTTGAATGGCGCTATTTCACCAAGCCTTCACTAAACGGGAGTTCAATGCAGAATGTAACCAAGGGTGTCTCCACATTGTGTTGAACCAAGGTTTAGTTATTCATCACCGTGCGTGATAATTTAGCCCCGCTGCCGCCGTTGGCAGCATGAATTGCAACAGGCAGGAACCTATTTTGACGTGGTTTAAAGGACATAAGCGACGCTGGGTCATGGCGCTAATCGTACTGGTGGCGATCGTGGCGATGGCGGCCTGGCACTTCAGCCACCCGGCCCCGACGCCATTTAAAACGGTGAAGGTGGCCAAGGGCGATCTACAGCAAAACGTACTGGCGACCGGACAGCTTGACGCGGTACGCAAGGTTGACGTGGGTGCGCAGGTCAGTGGGCAGTTGGAAAGCCTGTATGTCGAGATCGGCGACCGGGTGAAAAAGGGCCAGTTGCTTGGGGTGATCGATCCGCAGCAGGCGCAAAACAGCATCCGTGAGGGTGAGGCGACGTTGCGTGAGCTGCACGCCCAGTTGCAACAGGCACAGGCTGAGCAACAGCTGGCGGCGGTAACGCTGCAGCGTAATCAGGCGTTGGCCAAATTGCAGGCGGTGTCGCGTCAGGATCTGGATCAGGCGGCGACACAGCTGGCGGTGAAGAAGGCGCAAGTGGGTACCATTCAGGCGCAGATCGCCAGGAATCAGGCCAGCCTGGATACCGCCAAGATCAATCTGGCGTTTACCCGTATAGAAGCACCGATGGACGGTGACGTGGTGCAAATCACCACGCTGCAGGGCCAGACGGTGATTGCCGCGCAGCAGGCTCCGAACATTTTGACGCTGGCGGATCTCAGCACCATGCTGGTGAAGGCTCAGGTGTCGGAAGCAGACGTCATCAGCCTCAAGCCGGGTCAAAAAGCCTGGTTTACCGTGCTGGGCGATCCTAACCGACGCTTTGACGGCGTGCTGAAAGATATTCAGCCCACACCGGAAAAGGTCAATAACGCCATCTTTTACTATGCGCGTTTTGAAGTGCCCAATCCCGAGGGATTACTGCGACTGCAGATGACGGCGCAGGTGCATATTCAACTGGCGGGCGTCAATCAGGTGCAGGTCATTCCTCTGGCAGCGTTGGGCGATCAAATCGCCGATAATCGCTACCATGTTTCGATATTGAAACAGGGCAAGGAGGAAAAGCGCGAGGTGGCCATTGGCCTGCGTAATAATATTGACGTGCAAATTCTCAGCGGACTGAACATTGGCGATGAAGTGATTGTCAGCCGCGGCGGCGCGGAGGCTCTCTGATGGCCGCGCTGTTGGAATTGAGCGGTATCAGCCGCAGCTATCAGTCGGGCGATCAAACCGTAGCGGTGCTGAAGGACGTGAGCCTGAGCATCAACGCCGGTGAAATGGTGGCGATTATGGGCGCCTCCGGCTCCGGCAAGTCGACGCTGATGAATATTCTTGGCTGTCTGGATAAGCCCAGCGCCGGCGTTTATCGGGTGGCCGGGCAGGACGTGGCGACGCTGGATGGTGATGCGCTGGCCCGGCTGCGGCGTGAGCATTTCGGTTTTATCTTCCAGCGTTATCATTTATTGCCTCATCTGAGCGCGGCGCATAATGTTGAGGTTCCGGCGGTGTATGCCGGGCTGGGTAAGGCAGCGCGGCGCGAGCGGGCGATTGCGTTGTTACAGCGTTTGGGACTGGGTGAACGCGTTGGCTACCGGCCAAGCCAGCTTTCCGGTGGCCAGCAGCAGCGGGTCAGTATTGCCCGTGCGCTGATGAACGGGGGCCAGGTGATCCTGGCGGATGAACCGACCGGCGCCCTCGACAGCCATTCTGGCGAGGAGGTGATGACCATCCTCAAGCAACTGCGTGAGCAGGGGCATACGGTGATTATCGTCACTCACGATCCGGCGGTGGCCCAGCAGGCTGAGCGGATCATTGAAATTCGCGACGGGGAGATCATTGCCGATTCACGCCCGGATCGGCAGAGCAACCCGAACGCCAAACCGCTGGAGATGGTGGCACCGGCACCGTCCTGGCAGCAAACGACCGGCCGTTTTCGTGAGGCATTGGTGATGGCCTGGCGGGCGATGGCGGCAAGTAAAATGCGCACCGCGCTGACCATGCTGGGCATTATTATCGGCATTGCCTCGGTGGTGTCGATCCTGGTGATCGGCGACGCCGCCAAACAGATGGTGCTGGCGGATATCAAGTCCATCGGTACCAATACGGTCGACATTTACCCCGGCAAGGACTTCGGCGACGACGATCCGACCTTCCGCCAGGCACTGAAATACGACGATCTTGAGGCACTGCGTGAGCAGCCTTACGTCAATGCATTGTCCCCAACGATTGCCAGCAGCATGCGGTTGCGCTTGGGTAACGTCGATGTGGCGGCCAATGTTACCGGAGTCAGCGAACAGTTTTTCCGCGTCTACGGCATGACCTTTACCCAGGGCGTCGGTATCGATCAACTGCAGGTGCAATCGCAGTCGCAAACGGTGGTCATCGACGCCAATACCCAGCGCCGGTTATTCCCCAATCAAAAAGATGTGGTAGGCCAGGTGATCCTGGTGGGCAATATGCCGGCGACGGTGGTTGGGGTGGCGAAAGAGAAGCAGTCGATGTTCGGCAGCAGCAAGACGCTGAACGTCTGGGTACCTTATAGCACTATGGCCAACCGACTGATGGGCAACGCCTATTTTGATTCGATCACCGTGCGTATTCGCGAGGGCTACAATAGCCAGGAAGCGGAGCAGAAGTTGACGCGTTTGCTGACGCTGCGCCATGGCAAGAAAGACATCTTCACCTATAACATGGACAGCCTGGTGCAGACCGCAGAAAAAACCACCCGCACGCTTCAGTTGTTCCTGACGTTGGTGGCGGTGATTTCACTGGTGGTTGGCGGGATCGGCGTGATGAACATCATGTTGGTGTCGGTGACGGAGCGCACTCGCGAAATCGGCATTCGTATGGCGGTAGGCGCTCGCTCCGGGGACGTGTTGCAGCAGTTTCTGATTGAAGCGGTACTGGTGTGTCTGGTGGGGGGCGCCCTGGGCATTACGCTGTCGTTTGCCATCGGCCTGCTGGTGCAGCTTGTCCTGCCGGGCTGGCAGATCAGTTTCCCACCGGCGGCGTTGTTGAGTGCGTTTGTCTGTTCTACCGCCATCGGCGTGGTGTTTGGCTATCTGCCGGCGCGCAGCGCGGCGCGGCTTAACCCGATTGACGCTCTGGCACGCGAATAACAAGCCAATAAAAAATGCCAGTCATACGGCGGCTGGCATTCTTTTCGCTGTTTCAGACTGACTCGGTGGAAGCGTTTAGGCCAACGCCTCGCTTTCCACTGGCACAATAAGACTTGCATGATTCCCTTTTGGCCCCTGGTGCACGTCAAAACTGACCTGTTGGCCAGCTTTTAGCGTCCGGTACCCGTCCATCTTGATCGTAGAATAGTGGGCGAATATGTCTTCGCCACCGCCTTCAGGACAGATAAACCCAAACCCTTTGGCGTTGTTGAACCATTTAACAGTACCCGTCTCCATGCTTTTACATCCCTCGCAACGCTATTTTTAGGTGAGATGAATAACTGAATTCGCACCCGCCAATGGCAGGCGGCAGATGAGCCCGAGAGTGGTTAAAACACCACCAGCCCATGAATTTACACTCTAGAGCAAATGATTATCACGTCAAGGGATCGGCTTTTGTCGGCAGGGAGCAGTTCATCAAAGTTTGAAGCAGGTAACGCTATTGACATTGTTTGGTAACAATTCATCAGAGATTTTTGCGCACGTTCCAGTGCGGCGGGATGCCGGCGAAGATGATAAAATAGTATGGATACCCCACTTTGAATAACCGGAACCTGTCCCCATATTAAAGGACAGAGCAGAGAAGATGAGCAGCGATGGGCAATAACAACGATTGGCTAAATTTTGAACACTTGGCCGAAGAAAAACAAATCGATGCGGTAAAACCGCCGTCTATGTATAAAGTTATACTTAACAACGACGATTACACACCGATGGAATTTGTGATTGACGTTCTGCAAAAGTTCTTTTCTTATGATATTGAACGCGCAACGCAACTGATGCTCACGGTCCACTATCAAGGCAAGGCGATCTGCGGTGTATTTACCGCCGAGGTGGCGGAAACCAAAGTCGTGCATGTGAACCGTTATGCCAGGGAGAACGAGCATCCGTTGCTTTGTACGCTGGAAAAAGCCTGAATAAGGCAATCTATTGGGGAGGTGCTTATGCTCAATCAAGAACTGGAACTCAGTCTCAACATGGCTTTCGCCAGAGCGCGTGAGCACAGACACGAGTTTATGACCGTGGAGCACCTGTTGCTGGCGTTACTCAGCAACCCTGCCGCGCGGGAAGCGCTTGAGGCATGCACGGTGGACCTGGCCGCACTGCGCCAGGAACTCGAAGCCTTTATCGAACAAACCACGCCGACGCTGCCCGCCAGCGAAGAAGAGCGCGACACTCAGCCGACGCTTAGCTTCCAGCGCGTACTGCAGCGTGCGGTATTCCATGTCCAATCTTCCGGCCGCAGTGAAGTCAGCGGCGCCAACGTGCTGGTGGCAATTTTCAGCGAGCAGGAGTCGCAGGCGGCTTACCTGCTGCGCAAACACGACGTCAGTCGTCTTGACGTAGTGAACTTCATTTCACATGGCACACGTAAAGACGAGCCGGGCCAAGCGCCGAATGCGGAAAACCCGGTGAACGAAGAGCAGTCCGGAGGGGAAGACCGTATGGAAAACTTCACCACCAACCTCAACCAACTGGCCCGGGTGGGCGGTATCGATCCCTTGATTGGCCGTGGTCCCGAGCTGGAGCGTGCCATTCAGGTATTGTGCCGTCGCCGCAAGAATAACCCGCTGCTGGTGGGTGAGTCCGGCGTGGGTAAAACCGCGATTGCCGAAGGGCTGGCCTGGCGCATCGTGCAGGGCGACGTCCCGGAAGTGATGGCGGACTGTACGCTGTATTCGCTGGATATCGGCTCATTGCTGGCCGGTACCAAATACCGCGGCGACTTCGAGAAACGCTTTAAGGCCCTGCTGAAACAGTTGGAGCAGGATAAGAACAGCATCCTGTTTATCGATGAGATCCACACCATCATCGGTGCCGGTGCGGCTTCCGGTGGGCAGGTCGATGCCGCCAACCTGATCAAACCGCTGCTTTCCAGTGGCAAGATCCGGGTCATCGGTTCGACCACGTACCAGGAATTCAGCAACATCTTTGAAAAAGATCGCGCCTTGGCCCGTCGCTTCCAGAAAATCGACATTATCGAGCCGACGCCGGAAGAAACCATTCAGATCATCAACGGCCTGAAAACCAAGTACGAAGCGCACCACGATGTACGTTATACCGCCAAAGCGGTGCGTGCCGCGGTTGAGCTGTCGGTGAAATACATCAACGACCGTCATCTGCCGGACAAGGCTATCGACGTCATCGACGAGGCGGGTGCTCGCAGCCGGTTGATGCCGGTCAGCAAGCGCAAGAAAACCGTTAACGTTTCCGACATTGAGTCGGTAGTGGCGCGTATTGCACGTATCCCGGAAAAAACCGTGTCGGCGAGCGATCGCGATGTGTTGAGAAGCCTGGGCGACCGTCTGAAAATGCTGGTATTTGGCCAGGATCAGGCGATTGAAGCACTGACCGAGGCCATCAAGATGAGCCGTGCGGGTCTGGGCCACGATCGCAAGCCGGTCGGTTCCTTCCTGTTTGCCGGGCCAACCGGGGTCGGGAAAACCGAGGTTACGGTACAGCTGGCGAAGGCGATGGATATCAAACTGCTGCGTTTTGACATGTCCGAGTATATGGAACGTCATACCGTTAGCCGTCTGATTGGTGCGCCTCCGGGCTATGTCGGCTACGATCAGGGCGGTCTGCTGACCGACGCGGTGCTCAAGCATCCGCACTCGGTCGTACTGCTAGATGAAATCGAGAAGGCGCATCCGGACGTGTTCAACCTGCTGCTGCAGGTGATGGACAACGGTACCCTGACCGACAACAACGGCCGTAAGGCGGACTTCCGCAACGTGATCCTGGTGATGACCACCAACGCCGGGGTGCGCGAGACAGAACGTAAATCGATCGGCCTGGTCCAGCAGGACAACAGCACCGACGCGATGGAAGAGATCAAAAAAGTGTTCACGCCGGAATTCCGTAACCGTCTGGACAATATTCTTTGGTTCAACCATCTGTCGACCGAGGTGATCCAGCAGGTTGTCGATAAGTTTATCGTCGAACTGCAGGCGCAGCTGGATGCGAAGGGCGTGTCGCTGGAAGTGAGTGACGAAGCGCGTGACTGGCTGTCAGTGAAAGGCTACGACCGTGCGATGGGCGCTCGTCCAATGGCGCGAGTGATGCAGGAAAACCTGAAGAAACCGCTGGCCAACGAACTGCTGTTCGGCTCGCTGGTGGACGGTGGCTCGGTGAAAGTCGAGTTGGACAAAGAAAACCAGAAACTGACTTATCAATTTATCAGCGCGTCAATGCGCAAGGCGGACGAAGGTGCGGTGCACTAAGTCTGGGGTCAGATTCAGATAAAGAAAAAGCGATGCTTCGGCATCGCTTTTTTTATGGGTGAAAATCATCACCACAACAGAAATGATTGAGCCCTCTCAGTTTACCTGCGCACCTGCAACTCGGTGTTGAACGTTGCTACGGGGGTAAACGGAAAGGGCTCCGGAGGCATTACATCCTCGGTGCCGCCATCGGCTGGCGACGAGTGAGCCGATTAACGGCTACGGAAGACAATGCGGCCTTTGCTCAGGTCGTACGGGGTCAGCTCTACAGTGACTTTGTCGCCCGTCAGGATGCGGATGTAGTTCTTGCGCATTTTACCGGAGATATGTGCGGTAACCACGTGCCCGTTTTCTAATTCAACGCGGAACATGGTGTTTGGCAGCGTATCAAGAACGGTGCCCTGCATTTCAATATTGTCTTCTTTGGCCATCGAATCCTCTAGGTCTAACTACCTTAGTTTTTAACCGGCAAGATAATGCCGAAAAACCCACATTATGTAAAGAAGTGTCGGTGAACATTGCACCGTTTCCGCAAAATTAGTTTGTTGGGGAGGGTGGTTCAACCTGCTGTGGGGGTAACACTTGCGGTGCCCAGCATTCTGGCGCTAATGGCTTGCGCTGAAGTTGGCTGAGCTGCTGCAAAAATTGTCTTCGGGGGATCTCTTTCGCTCCCAGCGTGGCAGTGTGAGCGTTAAGCACCTGACAGTCAATCAATTCTCCGCCATAAGCGGCAAAATGACGGCAAAAAGTCATCAGGGCGCACTTGGAGGCGTTGGTGGTACGGCTAAACATGGATTCGCCGCAGAATAGCGCGCCCTGAGCCACGCCGTACATGCCCCCGACCAGTTCGTCACCCTGCCATACCTCGATTGAATGAGCGAAGCCAAGGCGGTGCAGATGCAAATAAGCGCGCTGTACTTCCGGGCCAATCCAGGTGCCTTCTTCCGGTCGGTCGGCGCAGGCGGCGATCACCGCGGCAAAGTCGTGATTCAGCGTCACGCGAAAGGGATTACTGCGCAGAAAGCGTTTCAGACTGCGGCTGATATGGCGCTCGGCCGGGAACAATACAGCGCGTGGGTCAGGCGACCACCACAGAATGGCTTCCCCCGGTGAAAACCAGGGGAAAATACCGCGCTCATAAGCAGCCAGCAAGCGCGGCGCAGTCAAATCGCCGCCAATAGCCAGCAGACCGTTAGGATCGCGCAGCGCGCCCTCAGGAGAGGGGAACGCCAGTGAATGCGGTGACAGCTTAACTATGCGCATAAAAGGTCTCAGCGTCCTCTACAGGCCATTTTACAGCGGTATGCCACTGATACGTTGGCGGAAGTGGGCATAACGCCCCTGTTGACGCATCAGGGTCAGATGATCGCCTTGTTCGACAATCTGGCCGCCATCCATCACGCAGATGCGGTCCAGGTGCTCCAGCCCATACAGACGGTGGGTCACCAGGATCAGCGTTTTACCCCGGCAGTGCCGGCGCAGCAGCGCCAGGATCTGTTGTTCGGTTTCGGCGTCCAGGCCTTCGGTCGGTTCATCGAGCAACAGTAACGGTGCCTGATGCAACAGCGCGCGGGCAATGCCCAGACGGCGCTGCTCCCCGCCGGAAAGCTGGCGACCGCCATCTCCCAGCCAGGCGTTCAGCCCTTCGTTATCCAGCAGCTTGTCCAGGCCGACCTGCTGCAATACTTCGCGCAATTGTTCATCGGTCGCTGCAGGCGCGGCGATGCGCAGGTTCTCACGCAGCGTATCGCTGAAAATATGCACCCGTTGGCTGACCACGGTGGTCATCTGGCGCAGCGTGGTTTCATCGTAAGCGCTCAGTGGCTGGCCATTGAGCAGCACCTGACCGCTGTCGGCGTTCCAGGCGCGGGTTAGCAACTGCAGCAGGGTCGATTTGCCGCAGCCAGTACGCCCGAGTAGCGCAATGTGTTCGCCGGCGGCAATCTCCAGTGTGACATCCTGCAAGACCGGCAGCGGCTGGTCTGGGTAAGTGAAAGTGAGCTGTTGCAGGCTCAGCGTGGCAACGCCCTCGGCCGCCGGGCCATGGGTCGGGAAGGTCACTTCCGGCTGCCGGTCGATGACCTGTTTCACCCGCGTGGCGGAAGCGATCACCTGACCCAGATGCTGGAAGGCACCGGCCACCGGCATCAGCGCTTCAAACGAGGCCAGCGCGGCAAATACGAACAGCGCAATCAGCGCACCGGGTTGGCTATCACCGCCGACGCCCGCCGCGGTGAGCCACAGCATCAAAGTGACCGTCAGGCCACTGGCCAGTATCATCAGTGCCTGTGCTATGCCACCCAGCGAAGCCTGTTGCCATTGGCGGCGCTGCCAGCGCTGCTCGGTGGTATCCAGATCGGTGCGGAAGCTTTCAACGGCACCGAACACCACCAGTTCGGCCTGGCCCTGCAGCCAGGCGGTCAAATCGGTACGGTACTGACCGCGCAGTGCGGTCAACTGACCGCCAATCGGCTTACCGGCACGATAAAACACCGGTGGCACCAACAGCAGCAACAACAGCAGAATGCCGCCCAGCGTCAGGGCCAGCGTGGTGTCCAGCCAGCTCAGGCCATAGGTCACCACCACAATCACGGCGGCGGCGCTGATCAGCGGGGATATCACCCGCAGGTATAAATGATCCAGCGTATCGACATCCGCCACCAGGCGATTAAGCAGATCGGCCTGGCGGAAGCGAGCAATACCGCCCGGCGACAGCGGCAGGATCTTTTTAAAGGTAAACACCCGCAGATGGGACAGCACGCGGAAAGTGGCATCGTGGCTGACTACGCGTTCGGCGTAGCGCCCGGCGGTGCGGAAAATGGCGGCACCCCTGACACCGGCGGCCGGCAGCATATAGTTGAAGGTAAACAAACCGGCCAGCCCGGCCAGGGCCGACGCGGCGAGGAACCAGCCGGAGAGTGCCAGCAGGCCGATGCTGGCCAGCAGAGTGACGATGGCCAGCACGATGCCCAAACAAATCAGCAGGCTGTGACGACGGTATAGCGCCAGAAACGGCAGCAAAACGCGCATGATTAGAGATCCCCGCTGCGGTGTGCGATCAGATTGGCAAACAGGCCCGGTTGAGCACTCAGCGTGGCGTAATCGCCTTGCTGAACGATCTGCCCACCTTCCATCACCCAAATCTGGTCGTAATCTTCGGTATCTTCCAACTGGTGGGTGACCAGCAGGGTGGTTTGTTGGTGCGAGGCGACATTCAGCGCCTGCATCACCCGCCGTTCGCTGTGGGCGTCAAGACTGGCGGCCGGTTCATCGAGCAGCAGTAAACGGCGCGGACTGATGAGCGCCCGGGCTACGGCCACGCGTTGAGCCTGGCCGACGGATAAGCGGGCGGCGTTATCGCCCACTTCAGTCTCTAATCCTTGCGGCAAATTCGGCAGGATCTCGCCGACGTAGGCTTGCTCCACCGCCTGTTGCAACTGGGCTTCGCTGGCCTGCGGGTTCCCCAGCAGAATATTAGCCCGCAGCGTCTGAGCCGGCAGGTGCGGGTTTTGACCTACCCAGCCAAGCTGCTGACGCCAGCCTTCGGCCGCCAACTCCCGCAGTTCGATTCCATTGACGGTCAATGAACCACGATAGGGCAGAAAGCCGAGCAGCAGATTCAGCAGCGAGCTTTTACCGGCACCGCTCAACCCGACCAGGGCAATGCGCTGGTTCGCCGGCAGGGTGAAACTCAGTGGACCGGCCAGCAGTACGCCATTCGGTGACAGGATCTCCAAATCCTGCGCCTGCAGTTCCAGCGGCGCATCGGTATCAAGCCGTTGTGTGCCGCTGCCCATTTGCTCGCCTTCGGCGCTGAGGAAGGTTTCCAGCGCTTCTGCTGCGCCCACCGCCTGCGCCTTGGCATGGTAGAAAGCCCCCAGGTCACGCAGAGGTTGGAAGAACTCCGGAGCCAGGATCAGCACCAGGAAACCGGCAAACAGCGTGACGCCGGTGCCGTAGCTGCCGAAATTAAGTTCGCCAAGGAAGGAGAAACCGAAATAGACCGCCACCACGGCGATGGAGATAGAGGCAAAGAATTCCAATACTGCCGAGGACAGGAATGCCAACCGCAGTACTTCCATGGTGCGGCTGCGGAAGTCCTCGGACGATTTGGCGATCTGCGCGGTTTCTGCTTCAGCCCGGTTGAACAGGCGCAGCGTATCCAGCCCGCGCAGGCGGTCGAGAAAATTACCGCTCAGCCGTGCCAAGGCCACAAAGTTTCGACGGTTGGCATCGGCGGCACCCATACCGACCAGCGCCATAAACATTGGGATCAGCGGCGCGGTGGTCAACAGGATCAGACCGGCAGCCCAGTTGATCGGGAAGACGGTAATCAGGATCAGCACCGGGATAAACACCGCCAGGTACATCTGCGGCAGATAGCGGGAGTAGTAATCCTGCATATCTTCGATTTGTTCGACGATGATGCTGGCCCAACTGCCGGCCGGCTTGCCCTGGATCCAGGCCGGGCCGAGCTGTTGCAGTTTATCCAGCACCTGTTGACGCATACGCTGGCGGATCACCTGCCCGCAGATAAAACCGACGCGCTCACGTAGCCAACTCAACACCGCTCGCAGTGCGAAAGCGGCAGCCAGCCAGATAAACGAGGGGATCAGCTGTTCACGCGGGGCGTGTTCGATAATCAGGGCGTGGAGCAGGGCGGCCAACAGCCATGCCTGTGCGACGATCAAAACGCCGCTTATCAGCCCCAACAACATGGAAAGGCGCAACCAACGCTGCGCCAGGGTGCTCTGAGTTTTGAGCCAACGGGTTAACTGTTGCTGTCTGGTTTTTTTCATCAGATATGAGTCTGCGTCGCCGGCGCCTGTTGTTACAGACAAGGTTAACGTACTGTTAAAAAAAGTGTTTGCCCCAACCTGAAGCGAACAAGTGAAGGCCAATGTTACCTCTTCACCCGGCAGACTGAAAATAATAAAGCGGTCAAATATCGCTATAACAGACGGCGGTAACCGGGTTAGTTCACCTCCTGACTCGCTGCTTCCGCGGCCAGGGCGGCCTGGACCGATTTTCGTTGGGCGATCAGCGCTATATATCGGGTTAACGATGGCCAGTCTTTCAGTTCGATAGAAAACTGGGCCATCCAACGCAGCACGGTAAATAAATAGGCATCCGCTACGCTAAAGCATTCACCCAGCAGGAAAGGCTGTTCGTCCAGCATCTGGGCAAGGTAATAGAGGCGGCGACGCAGCTTGTCGCGAAACAGTGTTTTGACCTCTTCCGGTAATGCCGAGTTGAACAATGGGCTGGAACCCGCGTGGATCTCGCTGGTAATGAAGTTCAGCCATTCCTGTAGACGTACCCGTTCGAAAGACGCTGCTGGAGGGGCCAATGCGGCGTCGGGGCGCAGATCCGCTAAATATTGTACGATTGCAGCACCTTCGGTAATCACCCGTCCGTCGTCCAGCATCAGGGCGGCGACGTAGCCTTTGGGATTTACCTGATAAAAGTCCTGGCCGTCGGCGCTGCGTTTGGTGCGGTTATTGACTCGGATCAGTTCGAACGGCAACCCCAATTCTCGTAAAACGATATGTGGGGAGAGCGAACAGGTATTGGGGGCAAAGTAGAGTTTCATGGCAGTTCCTGGCTAAGAAGCGAAATCGCTTGATCGTCAGAATGTCGTCGGTGCTACCCACTGAAAAATTAAAATATCAGAAACCTGTTATCAGCTCAGCTAATAACGGGCAGCGCCAGACGATCCTGCAGGTACTGCAGCAGGGCTTGCACCGGTGCTGAACTTGCACCGCTTAATGAGCACACCAGACCAAAATGACGGTATAGCGGCGCGGATAGCGGCAGGGCACAAAGACCTGGAGTATCGGTTGGTATGACCGACGCCGGTATCAGCGATACGCCGACCCCTTCACGCACCAATGTCAGCGCGGTGCCCCAGTCACTGACGGTTGCGCGTACATCCGCCAGTGCCAACCCGGCCTGTTGCGCCAACAGTTGCGCATTGAGATAGCAGCCGCCCGTAGCCAGAACAAAGGGCAGTTTGGCCAGTGTGCTGAACTCCACCGGTTGCCGTCCTCTGGCCAGGGGATGGTGACTGGCGGTCACTGCCAGCCACCGATCCTGCCCCAATGGGTAACTCTGCCTTTCTGGCGCCGGGTTCAACACCACTCCGACGTCAGCGGTCTCCTGCGCCAGCCAATTTTCGACTTCCAGATCGGTACCTTCCAACTGAATCAGCTCAATGGCGGGGTAACGTCGACGGAATTGACGTAATAACGGTGGCAGCAACAGGGAAAACGCAGAGGGAAAGCTGGCCAGGCGTATTTTGCCAACGTGAGCGCTTTTGGCCTGTTGCGCGTAGTGTTGGATCGTATCGAGTTCGGCCAGCATGGCACGAGCGTGCATGACAATCTGTTCACCGCTCTGGGTTAGCACAACGCTATGCGGCAGGCGAACCAGCAGCAGAGTTTGCAGTTGGTCTTCCAACTGAGCGATGGCCTGACTGGCGGCGGATTGGGTCATGCCACATTGACGCGCCGCTTGAGTGATTTTGCCGCTGTCGGCCACTGCAACCAACAGACGCCAGTGGAGAAGATTGTGCATCGAATAACCGCCGGATTTAACTGCCAGGTACAAAAAAAGCGGCTGTGATAGCCGCTTTTCAGGATGATGCAGGATGCCGTTACAGCACTTCTGCGCCGGCGATGCCGTCCAGATAACGCTCAGCGTCCAGCGCCGCCATACAACCGGTCCCGGCAGAGGTGATCGCCTGGCGGTAGATGTGGTCCATCACGTCGCCGGCGGCGAATACGCCCGGAATGGTGGTCTGGGTGGCATTGCCGTGAATGCCGGACTGCACCTTGATGTAGCCGTTCTCCAGTTCCAGCTGACCGCCGAAAATGCTGGTATTCGGGCTGTGGCCGATGGCGATAAACACGCCGGCCAGTTCCAGTTCCTGCGTTTGGTTTTCCGCTTTGGTGCTACGGATACGTACGCCGGTCACGCCCATTTGATCGCCCAGCACCTCGTCCAGAGTATGGTCGGTGTGCAGCACGATATTGCCGTTTTTCACTTTCTCCATCAGCCGGTTGATCAGGATCTTCTCGGAACGGAAGCTGTCACGGCGGTGAATCAGGTGAACTTCGGCGGCGATGTTGGACAAATACAGCGCTTCTTCCACGGCAGTGTTGCCACCACCGACGACCGCGACTTTCTGATTACGGTAGAAGAAACCGTCACAGGTAGCACAGGCAGACACGCCTTTGCCTTTGAAAGCTTCTTCGGTAGGCAGGCCAAGATAACGGGCCGATGCGCCAGTGGCGATAATCAGTGCATCACAGGTGTATTCGCCGCTGTCGCCAAACAGGCGGAACGGACGGTTCTGCAGGTCAACGCTGTTGATGTGGTCAAACACAATCTCGGTCTGGAATTTTTCAGCATGCTCGCGCATACGCTCCATCAGCGCCGGGCCGGTCAGGCCTTCGGCATCACCCGGCCAGTTTTCCACTTCGGTGGTGGTGGTCAACTGACCCCCTTGCTCCATACCGGTAATCAACACCGGGTTCAGGTTGGCGCGCGCTGCGTAAACTGCGGCGGTATAACCAGCCGGGCCGGAGCCCAGGATCAATAATTTGCTGTGTTTAGCCGTGCCCATGAATACCCTCTTTTCCCACAATGGCGGACAATGGATCCGATTGTAGGGAAAACGCAGCATTAAAAAAAGCGTCAGGGGATGTTGTTAACGATTTGTTTGATAGCCATTACCTATTAATTATTAAATTGCTGCTAAAGCGAGCGTAAAACGCAGCAATTTAACTTATGGAAGCCACTCATCGGCGCTCTCTATTCAATTGACCGGAAACAGCCCGTTAAGCGGGTTTAAGCCCCTTGAATGCGGGCTTTTTAAGCCAGCGATTCATAACTAAAAACGGGGTGCTAACTTTTCATGACGGTACGTTCTTCTGATTTTGCTTCTTTTACTTTGACAATCCGCTGCGCATTTGCGAAAACATCATAGGAAGAAGAAATTATCCCTGTCCCTACAGTAAATCGTACGTATTTACAGCGTTGGTGCAGAATTTTACGCCGTTGCTGAAGCTTCGTGTGGCAGGTGAGGGGACAGCGCGCAAGCGGGGGAATTCTTCTTGCGATAACGTCATTTAACTACCCGGTGCAGGGTTTGACAGACAGGCTGCACCAGGGGAGATGATGGTAGTGAAGCATATGACAGGCATTGGGTCTTCGCTTGGAACGAACCCTTACACATTGACGTTGGTTAGGGTGTGGCAAGTGCAGGGAAGAAAATAAGAGAGACAATAATAATGGCAGACAATAAGAAACGCCCGGGTAAAGATCTCGACCGTATCGACCGCAATATCCTGAACGAGCTGCAGAAGGATGGGCGTATTTCGAACGTTGAGCTTTCCAAGCGCGTGGGGTTATCCCCAACCCCATGTTTAGAACGTGTGCGCCGCCTCGAGCGCCAGGGTTTTATTCATGGTTATACCGCTTTGCTCAACCCGCATTATCTGGATGCGTCCCTGCTGGTCTTCGTAGAAATCACGTTGAACCGCGGTGCGCCGGATGTGTTTGAGCAATTCAACTCGGCAGTACAGAAACTTGAAGAAATTCAGGAGTGTCATCTGGTGTCCGGTGATTTCGACTATCTGTTGAAAACCCGCGTGCCGGATATGTCGGCTTACCGTAAGTTGCTCGGTGAAACCTTGCTGCGTCTGCCGGGGGTTAACGACACCCGTACGTACGTGGTAATGGAAGAAGTGAAACAGAGTAACCGTCTGGTTATCAAAACACGGTAGGGTGCAGGTGCAAAACCTGATTAAATTGGTTACACTCCTGTTTATTCATACAGTTTCGGCGCCGGGAAAGCTTCTCGGCGCTGTTGCTATGTCAGCTAACAGGAACCTGGAGAGCCTTTCTTGAGCCAGGAATATACAGAAGATAAAGAAGTTACCTTGAGAAAACTCAGCAGCGGCCGCCGTTTGCTCGAAGCTGTGTTGATTGTGGTAGCCATTTTTGCCATATACCTCATGGCTGCCTTGGTCAGTTTCAATCCGTCTGATCCAAGCTGGTCGCAGACCGCGTGGCATGAGCCTATTCATAACCTGGGCGGTGGCGTCGGGGCCTGGATGGCCGACACATTGTTCTTCACCTTCGGGGTACTCGCCTATGCGATACCACCGATCATGCTGGTGTTGTGCTGGGCAGCTTATCGCCAGCGCGGCGGCGGCGAATACATCGACTATTTCGCGCTTTCACTGCGCCTGATCGGCACGTTGGCGCTGGTGCTCACTTCATGTGGCCTGGCGGCATTGAATGTCGACGATCTCTATTACTTCGCATCCGGCGGTGTGATCGGCAGTTTGCTGAGCAACGCCATGCTGCCATGGTTCAACGGCATTGGCGCCACCCTGGGGCTGCTGTGCGTTTGGGCTGCGGGGCTGACACTGTTTACCGGTTGGTCCTGGCTGGTGATCGCCGAGCGTATCGGCGGCGTGGTGCTGGGGACGGCGACCTTTATGACCAACCGTTCACGGCGTGAAGATCGTTATCACGACGATGACGACCGCTACGTCGAAGAGCAGCCCGAGTCTGCAGACAAGGAAGCCACGCTTGCGGCGGCTGCCACGGCGACGGCGGCCAATGCAGCGGAAGATGACGTATTGTTCTCGGCGCCTTCAGTCACGGAAACCGCCAAAATGGCGGCGGAAGATGCCGAAGATCCGTTGCTCAGCGGCCTGCGGGCTAATGATGACGATGATGCGGATATCACACCTGTTACGCCGGCGCCAGCCAGCGCACCGGCCACGGCGGCACCTGTTGTGGCTCAGGCTCCATCGGTTACTGCGGCACCCGCGGCTCCGGCTTCGGTAAACCAGCATCCGATGAGCGCGGTAGCGGAAAACACCGCGCCGCCGCTGTACTCGTTTGAGATCCCTGAAGAGACACCAACGCCTAAAACAACGCGTCCGATCGATCCTTACCAGGACGACGACGAGCCGCGTATGGGCAATTGGGATGCTCCGGCCGTAGCACCGTCGCACGACCGCTCTCCATTTGATTTCTCTGCCGCCCAGCGTGATCACGTTGATGTCAGTGCTCCGGCCGGTTTCAGTGCCGCCGAGCCTGCCGTTTCACCCTTTGGCAGCGCGAAACCTCAGGCACCCGCTGCAGCGACGGCAATTGCCGGTGCTGTTGCCGCCAATACCTTTATGCCGGCCTTTAGCGCCACCAGTGACGCGAATTCACAGGTGAAGCAAGGCCTCGGCCCTGAATTGCCGCGTCCGAACCCGGTGCGCATTCCGACCCGGCGTGAACTGGCTTCCTACGGCATCAAGCTGCCTTCGCAGCGTATGGCCGAACAGGAACAGCGCACCCGTGAGGACGACGAGCCGTTGCAACAGGCTGATAATCTTTCACCAGATGATGAAGCCCTGCAGGAAGCGGCGTTGCGCCAGGCGTTTGCCGAGCAGCAAAGCCAGCGTTACGGTGAGGAGTCTGCGTCGGATAATCTGGATGATGAAGCTGCTCTGCAGGAGGCCGCGCTGCGTCAGGCATTTGCCGCCCAGCAAAGCCAGCGCTATGGCCAGCCAGATGCCGCTCCAGCGGTGGCGTCAACTACGCCGGTAGATACACGCAATGCGTTCGGCTTCTCGCCGATGGATGATTTGGTTGATGATGGCCCGGTTGAGCCACTCTTCACCCTGTCGCCGCAGCTGGAAGAACGTATTGAGCTGCAAAGCGAGCGTGAAGATGATGTGCCTTTCGGTCAGTTTGAGCCAGCCGCGCCGGTTTATCCGTCGTCGGCTCAGCCTCAGACCCCGCCGGTACAACAATCCTATCAGCCTGCGCAGCCGGCTTATCAATCGCCGCAGCAGCAACCGGTCGTGCAGCAACAGCCGCCAGCCTATCAGCAGCCTGTGGCGCAACCGGAGCCTGCTGCCGTGCAGCCGCCGGCAATGGACAGCCTGATCCACCCGTTCCTGATGCGTAACGAAATGCCGTTGCAAAAACCGACCACGCCGTTGCCGACGCTGGATTTGCTGACCGAAGCCCCGAAAGAGGTGGAGCCGGTAGATTCCTTCGCGTTGGAACAAAAGGCGCGTTTGGTGGAGGCCAGCCTGGCCGATTATCGGGTGAAAGCTGACGTGGTAGATATTTTGCCAGGCCCGGTCATCACCCGTTTCGAACTGGATTTGGCTCCGGGCGTCAAGGCTGCACGCATTTCCAACCTGTCGCGTGACCTGGCGCGTTCACTGTCAACCTCTGCGGTACGTGTGGTTGAAGTGATCCCCGGCAAGCCTTACGTCGGGTTGGAACTGCCTAACGTCAAACGTCAGACGGTCTATCTGCGAGAAGTGCTGGACTGCCCGGCATTCCGCGATAATCCGTCGCCGCTGGCCATTGTCCTGGGTAAAGATATTTCTGGCGAACCGGTGGTGGCCGACCTGGCGAAAATGCCGCATCTGTTGGTGGCAGGGACCACCGGTTCCGGTAAATCGGTAGGGGTCAATGCCATGATCCTGAGCATCTTGTATAAGGCCACGCCGAAAGAAGTGCGCTTTATCATGATCGACCCGAAAATGCTGGAGCTGTCGGTTTATGAAGGTATTCCGCACCTGTTGACGGATGTGGTCACCGACATGAAAGACGCCGCTAATGCCCTGCGTTGGTGCGTCGCCGAGATGGAGCGTCGCTACAAGCTGATGTCTGCGCTCGGTGTGCGTAACCTGGCCGGCTATAACGAACGCGTCGATCAGGCCGAAGCCATGGGACGTCCGATCCCGGATCCGTTCTGGAAACCGACCGACAGCATGGACATGACGCCGCCGGTACTGGAGAAAGAGCCTTATATCGTGGTGATGGTCGACGAATTTGCCGATCTGATCATGACGGTCGGCAAAAAGGTTGAGGAACTGATCGCTCGTCTGGCGCAGAAAGCGCGTGCAGCGGGGATCCACCTGGTGCTGGCAACCCAGCGTCCGTCGGTGGATGTGATCACCGGTCTTATCAAGGCCAACATCCCGACCCGTATTGCCTTTACCGTGTCCAGCAAGATTGACTCCCGTACCATCCTCGATCAGGGCGGTGCTGAATCCCTGCTGGGGATGGGTGACATGCTGTATCTGGCCCCTAACTCCTCGATTCCGGTCCGTGTGCATGGTGCATTTGTGCGCGATCAGGAAGTGCATGCGGTGGTTAAGGATTGGAAAGCGCGTGAGCGACCTCAATATAAAGAGGGTATCCTCAGTGCCGGTGACGACGGTGAGGGTGGAACTGGCGGCGGTCTGGACGGTGACGAAGAGCTGGATCCGTTGTTTGATCAGGCGGTGGAGTTTGTGGTGGATAAACGCCGTGCCTCTATCTCCGGCGTACAGCGTCAGTTCCGCATCGGTTATAACCGCGCCGCGCGTATCATCGAACAGATGGAAGCGCAGGGCATCGTCAGCGAGCAGGGGCACAACGGCAACCGCGAGGTGCTGGCACCGCCACGGCATGACTGATGAAGTTTTAATCGTTGTTATTTAATTAAAAGGGCCGCTTAGCGGCCCTTCAGACTGATGACAAACCTCATTCCTGTACAGAGCGAATAGGGTTCGATAAATAAAAAACAAGGAAAATCAATTTATTGATTTTCGGCTGATCACCACAAAGCAGGAAAAACCACGCTTTTTTCTGCTTTGTCAGCAACATAAAAGGGCCGCTTAGCGGCCCTTGTGCAAAGAAGCGTAAACCCATCGGCTTCTCGGAACATTGGCCTATCTGCCGGCGAATGGCTTCGGGTAGAGTAAAGGTGTTGAGGGTTCATTTGACCCGCACGGCACCGCCTTGCGGTTAACGCATTTCATAAGGTATCTGGAATAATGAAAAAACTGTTAGTTGCCTGTTGTCTGCTTTCGGGATTCGCTTCCACCTCTGTGCTGGCCGACGCCGCGCAGGATTTGCAAAGTCGCCTGGCGAAAGTGAACAGTTTCCACGCCAGCTTCTCCCAGACCGTGACCAGCAGTGATGGCGCTGCGGTACAGCAGGGTGAAGGTGAACTTTGGGTGAAACGTCCCAACCTGTTTAACTGGCACATGACCTCACCAGACGAGAGCGTGCTGGTGTCAGACGGTCAGACCCTGTGGTTCTACAACCCCTTTGTTGAGCAGGTGACCGCCACCTGGCTGAAAAATGCTACCGGCAATACGCCGTTTATGCTGATCACCCGCAATAACGCCAATGACTGGAAACAGTACAACGTTAAACAGAAGGGTAATGATTTTGAGCTGACGCCAAAATCCAGCAGCGGTAACCTGAAGCAGTTCGCTATTAGCGTGGATAACAGCGGCACTATCCGCAGTTTTGCCGCGGTTGAGCAGGACGGCCAGCGCAGTTCTTACGCGCTGAAAAGCCAGCAGAACGTTGCTGCCGATGCCAGCAAATTTAAATTTACCCCGCCGAAGGGGGTGACGCTGGACGACCAGCGCCAGTGAGGTCCGCGTGAGTAATATGTCGCTCGATTTTTCCCAGAATGAGTTCCAACCGTTGGCCGCGCGGATGCGGCCGACCACGTTGGCACAGTATATCGGCCAGCAACATCTGCTGGCCGCCGGCAAGCCTTTGCCGCGCGCTATCGAGGCGGGGCAACTGCATTCGATGATTCTGTGGGGGCCTCCAGGCACCGGGAAAACGACGCTGGCAGAATTGATCGGCCGTTATGGCCAGGCGGATGTCGAGCGTATTTCTGCCGTCACCTCCGGGATCAAAGAGATCCGCGAGGCGATCGAGCGTGCACGCCAAAACCGTGACGCCGGTCGCCGCACTATCCTGTTTGTCGATGAGGTCCATCGCTTCAATAAAAGCCAGCAGGATGCCTTCCTGCCGCACATTGAAGACGGCACCATCACCTTTATAGGCGCTACCACCGAAAACCCGTCTTTTGAGCTTAACTCGGCGCTGTTGTCACGGGCCCGTGTTTATTTGCTGAAGGCACTGACCGCCGAAGATATCAGCCAGGTGCTGGATCAGGCGATGCAGGACAGCAGCCGGGGCTTTGGCGGCCAGAATATCGAACTGCCGGAAGAGACGCGTCGCATGTTATCAGAGCTGGTCGGCGGCGACGCTCGTCGGGCGCTGAACAGCCTGGAGATGATGGCGGACATGGCGGAGATCAACGCCAAAGGCATTCGCGTGCTGACGCCGGAATTACTGAAAGAGGTCTCCGGTGAACGCAGTGCGCGTTTCGATAATAAAGGCGACCGCTTTTACGATCTGATCTCGGCGCTGCATAAATCGGTGCGTGGTTCAGCGCCGGATGCGGCGTTGTACTGGTATGCGCGTATTATTACCGCCGGGGGCGATCCACTGTACGTGGCGCGCCGGTTGCTGGCGATTGCTTCAGAAGATGTGGGTAATGCCGACCCGCGTGGCATGCAGGTCGCTATCGCGGCCTGGGACTGCTTTACCCGCGTCGGTCCGGCGGAAGGCGAACGGGCGATTGCTCAGGCTATCGTCTATTTGGCCTGTGCGCCAAAAAGCAACGCGGTTTACACCGCCTTTAAAGCGGCAATCCGTGATGCCAAAGAGATGGCTGATTATGATGTCCCCGAACATCTGCGCAATGCGCCAACCAAGCTGATGAAGGAAATGGGGCTGGGTGCAGAATATCGTTACGCCCACGATGAACCCAATGCCTATGCCGCCGGTGAGGATTACTTTCCGCCCGAAATGGCCAGGACGCGTTACTATCATCCAACCACGCGCGGGCTGGAAGGTAAAATCGGTGAAAAGCTGGCATGGCTTGCTGAGCAGGATCAAAATAGCCAGACAAAACGCTACCGCTAGCGTTGCCGTTGCGGTAAGGTTAGCGGGTATCACTCTTCCTTTATACGGCTATAAATTCAGCCGAATAAAACATCAAATTTTCTTTCAATAACAATAAGCACAGGATTAGCATGCTCGATCCCAATCTGCTGCGTAATGAGCTAGACGCAGTCGCCGTCAAACTGGCTCGCCGAGGCTTTAAACTCGATCTGGATCTGCTGCGTTCTCAAGAAGAGCGTCGCAAAGTTCTGCAGGTAGAAACCGAAACGCTGCAGGCAGAACGTAACTCCCGATCGAAATCCATCGGCGCGGCTAAAGCGCGCGGGGAAGACATTGAGCCGCTGCGTCGCGAAGTAAACGAACTGGGTGACAAGCTGGACACGGCCAAGGCCGCGCTGGATCAGCTGCAGGCTGAAATCCGTGACTATGCGTTGGCGATCCCGAACCTGCCTGACGATGAAGTACCAGACGGCAAAGACGACAGCGATAACCTGGAAGTCAGCCGCTGGGGCGAACCGCGCCAGTATGATTTTCCGGTACGCGATCACGTCGATCTGGGCGAAATGGCCGGTGGTCTGGATTTTGCCGCTGCGGTAAAACTGACCGGTTCACGCTTTGTGGTGATGAAAGGGCAAATTGCCCGCATGCACCGTGCGTTGTCCCAGTTCATGCTGGATCTGCATACCGAACAACACGGCTACCAGGAAACTTACGTTCCTTACCTGGTTAACCATGCCACACTGTTCGGTACCGGCCAGTTGCCGAAATTTGGTGAAGACCTGTTCCACACTAAACCGCTGGAAGAAGAATCCGACAGCAGCAACTACGCGCTGATCCCGACCGCAGAAGTGCCATTGACCAACCTGGTGCGCGACGAGATCCTGGAAGAGGAATCTCTGCCGCTGAAGATGACCGCGCATACGCCATGTTTCCGTGCCGAAGCCGGTTCTTATGGCCGTGACACCCGTGGTTTGATCCGCATGCACCAGTTCGACAAAGTTGAGATGGTGCAGATCGTCCGTCCGGAAGACTCGATGGCTACGCTGGAAGAGCTGACCGGTCATGCAGAGAAAGTGCTGCAGTTGCTGAACCTGCCGTACCGTAAAATGTTGCTGTGTACCGGTGATATGGGCGCAGGCTCGTGCAAAACTTACGATCTGGAAGTGTGGCTGCCGGCGCAGGACACTTACCGCGAGATCTCATCCTGCTCCAACATGTGGGATTACCAGGCACGCCGCATGCAGGCCCGCTGCCGCAGCAAAACCGAGAAGAAGCCGCGCCTGGTGCATACGCTGAACGGTTCTGGTCTGGCAGTAGGTCGTACGCTGGTGGCCGTGCTGGAAAACTACCAGCAGGCTGATGGCCGTATTCAGGTACCGGAAGTATTACGCCCATATATGGGTGGCCTGGAATATATCGGTTAACGAGTTAGCTATGCTACGAAAAGCGCCTGCGGGCGCTTTTTTTTTAAGAAATTTATTCCCCCTTTGTTCGAAAGCCATTTTTCTTTCAGATACTTCCCCCGCTTTATTGATAGCAGACAAAGTTAACTACTCACTTCTGAGTAATATCCACTCAGAGAGGAGGGCTTTTGTTCCGGCTCATCAGCAGACACCGAATCTGTCTCCTCTGTTCGCCGCCTGGAGTGAAGGGCATGACGTTTATCAATATCAGGGTAAAACGTGGAGTGAGTTATGTCGGAAAACAAAGCAAACCGTCAGGAGTCTGGGGGATTCAGCCGTCGCACGTTGGTGAAATCCAGCGGTATCGTCGGCCTGGCGCTGGCTGTTGGTGGCATAGCATTGCCATTTAGTCGCCGCGCGTTAGCGGAATCCATTAGTGAAAGTGTGCTGCAAGCCGCGCAGGACAAAGTGGTCTGGGGCGCCTGTTCGGTTAACTGTGGCAGTCGTTGCGCCTTGCGTTTACACGTCCGCGACGACGAAGTGTATTGGGTTGAAACCGATAACACCGGTTTGGATGAATACGGCGATCATCAGATAAGAGCCTGTTTACGCGGCCGCTCTATTCGTCGCCGCATGAACCATCCCGATCGTTTGAACTACCCAATGAAACGCGTCGGTAAACGTGGCGACGGCAAGTTCAAACGCATCAGTTGGGACGAGGCTTATGATGCCATCGCCAACAATCTGAAACGCATTGTCGAGCAATACGGCAACGAAGCGGTATATATCAATTACACCTCAGGCATTGTCGGCGGCAATATTACCCGCTCATCGCCGAATGCCTCACTGGTCGCCCGTCTGATGAATTGCTATGGCGGCTACCTCAGCCAATACGGTACCTATAGCACCGCGCAAATCGCCTGCGCCATGCCTTACACCTATGGCAGCAATGAAGGTAACAGCACGTCGGATATTGAAAACAGTAAACTGGTGGTGATGTTCGGTAACAACCCGGCCGAGACGCGAATGAGCGGGGGAGGCATTACCTATTATCTGGAGCAGGCGCGCGAACGTTCCAATGCGCGGATGATTGTTATCGACCCACGTTATACCGATACCGCCGCCGGGCGTGAAGATGAGTGGATCCCGATTCGCCCAGGCACCGATGCGGCATTGGTCGCCGGACTGGCACATGTGCTGATCAGCGAAAACCTGGTCGACCAGCCATTTCTGGATCGGTATTGCGTTGGCTACGACGAAAAAACCTTACCCGCCGACGCCCCGAAAAATGGCCACTACAAGGCTTACATCCTTGGGCTGGGTGAAGATGGCGTTGAAAAAACGCCGCAGTGGGCGGCGAAAATTACCGGTATTCCGGCAGAGCGAATTATCAAACTGGCGCGTGAAATCGGCAGCGCCAAGCCGGCCTATATCTGCCAGGGCTGGGGGCCGCAGCGGCAGGCCAATGGTGAACTGACCTCGCGGGCCATCGCCATGCTGCCGATTCTGACCGGCAATGTCGGCATTAATGGTGGCAACAGCGGCGCGCGTGAGTCGACTTATACCATTACCATTGAGCGGATGCCGGTATTGACCAACCCGGTCAAGGCGCAGATCTCCTGCTTTAGCTGGACCGATGCCATCGTGCGGGGTCCGGAGATGACCGCCAGGCGTGATGGGGTGCGTGGCCAGGATAAGCTGAATGTGCCGATCAAGTTCATCTGGAACTATGCCGGTAACACCATCACCAATCAGCACTCTGATATCAATAAAACCCACGATATTTTGCAGGATGATTCTCAATGCGAAATGATAGTGGTGCTGGAAAACTTTATGACCTCGTCGGCGAAATATGCCGATATTTTGTTGCCAGACCTGATGACGGTCGAACAGGAAGACATTATTCCCAACGACTATGCCGGGAACATGGGCTATCTGATCTTTATTCAACCGGCCACTGCCGCCAAGTTCGAACGCAAGGGCATTTATGAAGTGCTGAGTGAAGTGGCGCGCCGTTTAGGGCCAGAGGTATATCAGAAATTCACCGAAGGGCGCACCCAGGCGCAATGGCTGCAGCATTTATACGCCAAAATGCAGGCGAGGGATCCGCTGCTGCCGGGCTATGAAGAGTTGCGCAGCATGGGCGTTTACAAGCGCAAAGATCCCAATGGTCATTTCGTGGCTTATCAAAAGTTCCGCGAGGATCCTGTAGCCAATCCATTAAAAACGCCCTCCGGCAAGATAGAAATCTATTCCGGCAGGCTGGCCGAGATCGCCAGCGACTGGCAGTTGGAGAAAGACGAAACCATCAGCCCGTTACCGGTTTATGCCTCGACCTTTGAAGGTTGGGACGATCCGCTGCGTAAAACCTATCCGCTGCAAATGTTTGGTTTCCACTACAAGGCTCGCACCCACTCCTCGTACGGCAATATCGATGTTCTGCAGGCGGCTTGCCGTCAGGAAGTGTGGATCAATCCATTGGATGCTCACTCTCGGGGGATCATCGCCGGCGACAAAGTGCGGGTGTTCAACGGCCGTGGTGAAGTCCGTGTCGAAGCCAGGGTGACGCCGCGCATCATGCCGGGTGTGGTGGCTATGGGTCAGGGAGCCTGGCATCAGGCGGATATGAGCGGCGATCGGGTCGATCACGGCGCCTGCATGAATACCCTGACCACCCACCGGCCTTCGCCGTTGGCCAAGGGGAATCCGCAGCATACCAATCTGATCCAAATCGAAAAGGTATAAGGGGTAGCCAATGACTCAGCAATATGGATTCTTTATCGATTCAAGTCGTTGCACTGGCTGCAAAACCTGCGAACTGGCCTGCAAAGACTATAAAAACCTGACGCCGGACGTCAGCTTCCGCCGCGTCTATGAATATGCCGGAGGGGACTGGCAACAGGATGGCGAAGGCTGGCAACAAAACGTGTTTGCCTATTACTTGTCGATCGCCTGCAACCATTGTGAAGATCCGGCCTGTACCAAAGTGTGCCCGACCGGCGCGATGCATAAGCGGGAAGACGGCTTTGTGGTAGTGAATGAAGAGGTGTGCATCGGTTGTCGCTATTGCCACATGGCCTGCCCGTACGGTGCGCCGCAATACAATGCGGCCAAAGGGAACATGACCAAATGCGATGGTTGCCATGAACGGGTGGCGGAGGGCAACAAGCCCATTTGCGTAGAGTCCTGCCCGCTACGGGCACTGGACTTTGGCCCCATCGAACAATTACGGCAACAGCATGGCACCCTGGCGCAGGTGGCTCCGCTGCCGGCGGCGCATTTTACCCGGCCCAGCATAGTGCTGAAACCCAATGCCAATAGCCGGCCATGTGGCGATACCACGGGCTATTTGGCCAATCCGAAGGAGGTTTAATATGGGCATGGGATGGCATGAATGGCCGCTGATGCTGTTTACCGTATTGGGGCAGTCAGTGGTGGGAGCGACCTGCGTCATGGCGGGGGCGCTGATCGGTGGCAATCTGAATGAGCAGCAGGGCCGGGCGGTTCATCGCTCAATGTTCTTTTTGTGGTTGCTGATGGGCATCGCTTTTATTGCTTCTACGCTGCACCTGGGGTCACCGTTACGGGCGTTCAACTCGTTAAACCGCGTTGGCGCTTCGGCGTTGAGCAATGAAATTGCCAGTGGCGCGTTGTTCTTTGCCGTCGGGGGGTTTTATTGGCTGCTGGCGATACTGGGCAGAATGCCACCGGCGTTGGGTAAAGTGTGGCCGTGGGTGACCATGGTGCTGGGCGTGGTCTTTGTTTACGCCATGACGCGGGTGTATCAAATCGATACTGTGCCAACCTGGCATAACGGTTACACTACGCTGAACTTTTTCCTGACGACGCTGATCGGCGGGCCGTTGCTGGGCGTTTTATTGCTGCGTGCGGCTGGATTAGCGGTATCAGCCCGCTATTCACTGGCTATTCTTAGCGTGGTGGCTCTGTTGGCCAGCCTGTGCGCAGTGATGATGCAAGGCTATGAGTTGGCCAGTATCAATAGCTCGGTACAGCAGGCCTCCACGCTGATCCCGCAATACGGCCAGCTAATGGTTGGGCGGCTGGTGTTGGTGGTGTCAGGTTTAGGCTGTTGGATTTGCCCACTGTTGCGCCGGGGTAACGCGAGCGTAATGGGGATGGGTTTAGGTTTGATTTTGGTTATCGCCGGTGAGTTGGTAGGCCGTGGTGTGTTCTACGGCCTGCATATGACCGTTGGCATGGCGGTAGCCGGTTAATATTGTAGTCAGGCACAGTTCGCTGTGCCCTTAACAGGATCCTTGATTTATGACGCTTGAAAATATCGCTTTAACGGGCCGGGTGCTGGGTGTGTTGTTGTATGCACCGCCAGAAAGTGAAGACGGTCAACAGCTGTTGGCAACCTTGTCTGAATCTGAGTGGGTCAAAGAGTGGCCGTATGGCGACGCCGAGCAGCTGCAGACGGCGGCAGCGCTGATCGCCACCGGCATTGAAGATGAACAGGAAGAGTCGTTGGCAGAGGCTTACCAACGTCTGTTTGTCGGGCCTGACACCTTACCGGCTCCATTATGGGGTTCGGTGTATCTGGACAAAGAGAACGTGCTGTTTGGCAATTCCACTTTGCGCCTGCGCAGGTGGTTGCGTTCCAATGGTATCGACGCGCAACACGATCGCAATGAGCCGGAAGATCACATCGGTACCTTGTTGATGATGGTGGCATGGTTAGCCGAAGAGCGTCAGGGTGGGTTGGTGGAGCAATTGCTGACCAAACATTTGCTGCCTTGGGCACCGCGCTATCTGGAACTGCTGCAGGCGAATGCGCAACATCCTTTCTATCAGGGGCTGGCGCAATTGGCGCAGATCACTCTGAGCGCCTGGGCTGCCGAATGCTCTGCCGAAGTTGAAACTTTAGAGCTGCATTTCTGATACCAAGGAACGGCCGCCAAAGCAGGCGGCCGTTCCTGGTTGACCCTCCGCATGAACTCATAAAAGGGCTGGTTATCGCCAGTGCTTCCCCCCTCTGTCACATCAATCCCTTTCTCTAATGTTTAACTTTAATGAATTATTAAAGCAATCTTAACATTCCATTGACATGCTTTATCGATGGGTGTAGTTTTTTTTGCGGATTATATGAGTAAAAGCTTCTTGGTATCGTTCTTAAGCTTTGCTGTACAAGGATTGTAAAATCACCTTAGTGGTTTTTTAATGCGCAGGTTACACATTATGATTGGCAATTTTAAAAATATTTTTATCGCTATTCTTAGCGGTTTTTTTCTTACCTTAATGTTTCAAGCCAACAGCGCTCTGTCTGAACAAACCTCTTCTGTCGTCGCCTCGTGGGTGGCTCACGGTATTGGTATGTTGAGTTCATTGTTGCTTATTTTGTTATTTGTTAAAAAAAATCCTCAGGAATCGAATAATAAACCACAGAAACGATCCTGGTGGCTCTATCTTGGGGGCATTCCCGGAGCCTTTACCGTTATTTTGGCGACGATGGCAATTAACGGTGGCATCCCTCTCTCCAGCACAATTTCTCTTGGTTTGGTTGGGCAATTATTATTCGGTTTTGTCTCAGATCACTTTGGTTTATTTGGCTCACAAAAACGAAAAATGACACGAAGTAGCCTTTATATCTCTGCTCTGATTATTTCCGGCTGTTTTCTTATTATCTATAGCCTTTAGGGAGCGATGACGTGGATACGCTTATTTTTATTGCCCTGTTAAACGGGATGATTATTAGCTCGGCCAGGGTGATTAATGGCCAGCTGAGCGCCTCTATTGGCGCCTTCCGCACCTCCTTATGGAATCACTCGGTGGGTTTCTTATTTCTGACCCTGCTGGTGGCGGCGTTTTACTGGCAACAGCTGGGGCAGTTTCATTGGGCGCAGGTTCCGGCATACGCCTGGGTTGGTGGCGGGTGTGGCGCACTGTTCGTGGCAACCAGCAGCTACGTGTTCCCCAAAATGGGGGCGCTGAATACTTCGGTATTAATTATTGGCGGTCAGATGTTCTCGGCCGTGCTGTTTGATGTGATTAATCAAGGTGGGCGCAGTCATCTCATTCAGCTATTGGGAGTGGCGCTGATCACCATTGGGATCATCCTATCGACACTCGAGAAATATCATCATGATAAATGAACTGTTAGATGATCAGCGGTACGACATAGAGTTTAACGGGCATCTCTCCAATCATGTTAAACATGCCGTTATCGCCTTGGCTGGGTTGGGCGTGCCGGAGGAACGTATCCTTTGGTATTACCGCCGCTATGCCGCCATGACGCCTTACGGCATGGGGTTGGAACCGCCAAGAAAAGCCAGGTATCAGATTGATGACGCAAACTGGCGTAGCCTGCTGGGCAAGCGCAGCAGCTTCAGTGCCTATTGCGACTTTTTCCGGCAGCAGATTCGTGAGCAGGGACGTGAACAGGTGCTTGCCAGCTACCTGCCGGAGCTGATCGACGGTTGGGTGGGCTCGTTGACGCACGGCACCATTCATCTGGGCTGGGCATTGCTGGCCGAGCATGAAGGAATGATCGTCGAAGGCCTGGCCTATATGGCCTATTCGTACGTTCCCTGCCATCACCGGCGCTCCCGCTACGACCCGCATCTTGGGGAGCCAACGGCCTTCGACTCGGTGCTACGTTTGGCGAACTGCTGGCAGCAACGGCGGGAAGAGATGTTGGCCTGGCAGAGCGCAGTGATTGAAACGCCGGCTGAGGAAATCACCGCGCGTATCCATCCTGAATTACAGCGCTCCGGTCTGCAATATCGTATTGCCTGTGTGTTGCATCAGGGGCATGAGGAAATTTATCGCCAGCCGGAGTGGCTGACGCAGCAAAGCCTTGAGCTGGCCTGGGCGCAGCTCTATCAGACGGTCACATTAATCTACCTGACCACTCCGGGGAATTTTCTGCTGCTGCACTTGTTGACGTCATTGTTGGCCATGGAACAAATCGCCGGGCATTTACCTGAGCAAGAGGCGCGCGAGGTGCTTTGCAGCTACTGGGTCGGGATGCAGTGCATGTTGTTTGCTACCGATAGTTTGGCTCACCCCGATAAGTTACAATCTCTCCAGCATCTTTATGCCGATGAATACGACGATATCCGCGATCCGCTATGGGAACGCGAGTGGCGGCAGCTCACCGCGCGAGCCGTGGAGGAGGAAGAGGAGCATAACCCAAAACTGGTTTATGTGATGAAACTGCTGTGGTTGCGTACCAAATGCACCTTGTATCGCGCCACCGCACATCAGTTCACCACAACTCCCCAATTGCCGCCGTCGTTTGAACATGCACCTAATCTGGAGTGAGAGGTCAACAGAGTGAATAACAATCCTGCTGCAAAGTTCATTGATAAATTAGGCTGGGTTTATATCCAGGATAAAAAAGTCCTGATGGCTCGTTCGTATAACAAGACGACGTTTTATATTCCCGGCGGCAAACGGGAAACAGGAGAGAACGATCGAGAAGCTCTGACCCGAGAAATTAAAGAAGAACTTTCCGTCGATTTAATTAATGACAGTATTATTTCACTGGGCGAATTCCATGGGCAGGCTGACGGTAAACCTGCAGGCGTGATGGTGAAGATACATTGTTTTTCTGCCGACTTTAGTGGCGAAGTAAAAGCCAGTGCCGAAATAGAAGAAATATCCTGGTTGAACCATGCGGACAGCCATCGTTGTTCTGCCGTTGCAGCAAAAGTATTGAACGAGCTAAAGGAAATGCATCTTATCGACTAATTATTACCTGTTGATATTGATAAGTTACAGACTGACTTTTATTTTTAATCGATATAAGCCTTCCTTTCACCCAACCCGGTGAAGGGCGGTGCTTATGTATCTATTACTCTGTTAAAAGAACAAGGTTATGAAACTTTCTAATATTCATCTTCTGGCCCCAAATCATTATCTTACTTATTTGCACACTCAAATCCGTAATAAACAGGCGGAGCATGCCTGCTTTGAATATTATAGCGATCAACTGCTGCGCCAACTGTTGGTACAGGCCGCCGCATTACTGCCGTATGAAAAACATGAGGTGATTACGCCCATTGGCGAAACCTACACGGGGCTAAAACTTGCCCGAGGTATTTGCGGTGTTTCGGTGATCCGCGCCGGGGAAAGTTTTGAGGGCGAGTACCGCAGAATGTTTAGCGGCCAGCCGATAGGTAAAATACTCATTCAACGCAATCCGCAAAGCAAGCTGCCAAAATATTTCTACTCTCATTTCCCCGACGATATTGCCGAACGCGCCGTGTTGCTATTTGAACCTATGCTGGCCACGGGCGGTTCGCTGATCATGGCAATCGAAACGCTGTTGGAGCAAGGCGTGCCGGTGGAAAATATCTATGTTGTTAATGTATTGGCATCGCCGGTAGGGGTCGATCGTTTGTTTACCCGCTTCCCGGCCATCCAACTGGTGACGTCGTCCATTGAACAGGGACTCTCGGAACAGGCCTTTATGAAACCGGGGATCGGCGACTTCGGTGACCGCTATTTTGGTACCCGTCACGGGTAATTAAATTCTACAAAGGAAAAAACATGCCGCACGTGAAAATTCAGCACTTTCCGCAGGTACTTTCCCAAAGCGCCAAGAATGCATTGGCAGAGGAGATCACGCGGGTTATTACGCAAGCATTACAGTGCGATGCCGGCGTCGTTTCCATTGCAATAGAGCAGGTGTCTGCCGATGACTGGCAGACGCAGGTTTATCGCCCGGAAATAGAAAATAAAAAAGACTGCTTAATTAAAGTCCCTAATTACTGACCCTCAAGAAGGTGACAACGATGAAACCTGAACTCCGGGTCATTATGTTTGACCTTGACGGCACCCTGTTTGATACGGCGAGAGCGATAGTGTCCGCCTTTCGTGCCACCTTTCAACAACTGCAATTACCCCAGCCGGTAGACGATGAACTGATCCGTGAAACGATAGGCCTGCCGTTGGAGCGTGCCTTTGCCCAATTGCTCTCTCAGGAGGCTGATGGACGGGCAGTAACTGACTGTGTGGCGGAGTATCAACGGCAGTTTCAGACGCTGATTTTACCGATGGCGGCATCGCTGTTATTTCCTGGCGTCGCCGCGGGCCTGCAACAGTTGAAAGGAGCGGGTTTTCATCTGGCGGTGACCACCAATAAGTTCGCACGCAGTGCAAATTCGCTATTGGCGGCGGCGGGCATTGCCCCGTTGTTTGATGTGGTGGTTTGCGCCGACCAGGTAACGGAGAAAAAACCGGCGCCGGAGTCTGGCAACAAAATCCTGGAGCACTATCAGGTCAGGGCGGAGGAAGCGGTGATGGTGGGGGATACTACGCACGACATATTGATGGCTCACCAGGTTGGCTGCCCGGTGATCGCGGTAGATTATGGTATCCAAAATCGGCAGGTACTGGCCGCGGCCGAGCCCAGCATTATTGTAAGCTCTTTTGCCGCCGTGGTTGACTGGTGCCGTCACAGAGACGCTAGTCGCGTAGCAGGCTAGCAACAGCATAAGAATTACTGGTTATTCAGGGCCGCAGACAGCGCTATTTCTTAATGGTGAAAGTTTAGGGGCGATAAATATCGTCATGCTTACACTGATAACGCAATTAGCGCCATGACAAATAAATAGATCCAAAGGATATGGGCAAAAGTCGCTCAGGCTCCTGCCTGCGAAAAAAATGACGTCAGTTGTCATCTGCCAACTGGCAACTATTAACTCTGAAAGAGGGTGAGTGCCGAAAAGCTGTATGGATAACGACAGTAATGACAACGACAGATATACCCTGATGGGATAAGGTCGGGCATTTCCCCATAATGGGAAGTGTTGCTAAAGCACGTCGTCATTACAACCCTACCGGGATCCTTGCAAATGTGAGGCGTTCATAGAGTAAAAATGGATATTTCGGCGGGACTATTTGCACAGTTGGCTCAACACTACAGCCGACAACCCGAAGCCATTGCGGTGCAGGACGCGGACGGCGTACTGAATTATCGCGACTTCTGCCACCATGTTTTCAGTATTTCTTCCTGTTTGCGGCAGCGGGTTAGGACAGACAGCGTTTGTATCGGTTTATTCTGCGAGCCTTCTACTACTCTGGTCAGCGGCGCCTGGGGGATTTTGGCCAGCGGCTATGCTTATTTACCTTTGGCGCCAGAATATCCCGATGAGCGGCTGCGTTATATGATTGCCGACTCAGCGGTAAAAGTTATTTTTTGCCAATATCATCTCAAAGAAAAATTGCAAACGCTGATCGGGCCTGATGTCACGGTTATTACCGACAATGATATTCCTTATCTTTCTAATTTGCCCGAAGCGGCTTTTGACATTGCTGATGCCAGCGATACCGCGCGGCTGGCCTATGTCATTTACACCTCAGGCAGTTCGGGCAAACCGAAAGGCGTAATGGTCAGTTACCCTAATATTTCCCGTCATATGCATTACCTGACCGGTCGTTTTGCTTTTGGTGCACACAGCAAAATTTTGCAGAAAACGCCCATGAGTTTTGATGCCGCGCAGTGGGAGATCCTGGCACCGGCGATGGGATGTTCGCTGGTGATGGCCCCGAAGGATTGCTACCGCGATCCGGATATGATGGTGATGACCTTGCTGCATCATCAAATCACCAGCCTGCAATGCGTCCCGACGCTGCTGCAGGCGCTGGTCGAGCAGCCGCTGTTACAGGATTGCCAGGCGTTAACGCAGGTCTTTTGTGGCGGTGAGATATTGACTCGCAACCTGGCGCGGCAGTTCTTTCAGTGTCTGCCGCAGGCCAGCCTGGTCAACCTGTATGGTCCAACGGAATGCACCATCAATGCCTCGGTGCATGAGGTTGAGAAAGATGGGCTGGCACAGTCGCCGGACGCCGTTTCGATAGGCCAACCGGTGGATGATACCCAGTTTTATGTGCTTGATGCGCACCGTCAGCCGGTGGCCGAGGGTGAAAAAGGCGAGTTGTACATTTCCGGCGTGCAGGTGGCCAATGGCTATTTGCAGCGTCCCGAGTTGACGGCTGAACGATTTCTGACGAATCCATTTACCACTGCGGCAGAACATGCGCGTATGTATCGCACCGGCGATGTGGTTTACCGGGATAGCCTCGGCAGCTATCACTTTTCCGGCCGGGCAGATAACCAGATTAAGCTGCGCGGTTACCGTATCGAACTCGATGAAATTCGCCTGGCCATTGAGCGTCACCTCTGGGTGAAAAGGGCGGCGGTGATGGTCAATGAGGATGAGCGAACCCATTATCAAAACCTGATCGCCTGCGTCGAGTTGGACTCGCAGCATGCGGTGTTGATGGATCAGGGGGTTCACGGTGAGCATCATCAGTCCAAGGCCAGCAGGCAACAGGTCAAGGCGCAGCTGTCCAATGCGGGGTGCCGCAGCGAGGACGAGTGCCGGGCATTGCCCGCGATCGCGCTTGCCGGTGCACAGGCTACCGCTCAGCAAAGCTATCGGGCTTTCAGCCGCAAGAGTTACCGTTTCTTTGAAGGGACGACGCGGGTCACCGAGGCGCAATTATTGTCAATCCTGGGGCGTAGCCCGCGCGCCGTATTAGCGAGTGAGCTGCAGGCGCTGTCGGCGGAGGATTTTGGCGCGCTGCTGCGTAACTTTGGCCAGTTCGCCAGTGAAAAACGTTTGTTGCCCAAATACGCCTACGCATCACCGGGGGCGCTGTATTCGGTTCAGATGTACCTCGAACTTCACCGCATGTTTGGCTGGCCGGCGGGGATCTATTATTACCACCCCGTAAACCACCGTCTGTACCGCATAGGCGAACTGCAGGAACAGGCAACGGCGAGCCTGAAAATCCACTTTATCGGCAAACGCGCGGCTATCGATCAGGTTTATCAGAACAATATTCAAGAAGTTTTGGAGATGGAGGCGGGTCATATGTTGGGGCTGTTCGATGAACTGCTGCCGGAATATGGCTTGCAGGTCATCACCGGTGCCAAACCGGAGGCATTGCCGCAGTGGTATGACGGAGCCGCAACTGACTATTATTTTGGTGATTATCGCCTTCAGCCAGCCAATAGGGAGGCCGTTGTCGAGCATGCAGAATTTTTTGTCCAGGTGCATGCGCAGGGCGTCGCCGATATGTCTGCTGGGCTGTACCACTATCGCCAGGGATCGCTGCATTTTATGGATGAGGAGATCCTGGCACGCCATCACGTTATCGCCATCAATCAGCAGGTCTATCAGCGTGCGGGCTTTGGCATCATGCTGGTAAACAACCATGCCGATGCTCAGGGGCATTACATTATGCTGGGGCGTGCGCTGCATCGCCTGCAGGCCAATCCGTTGGGGCTGGGGATGATGTCGGCCGGCTATAGCTCGAAAAGCGGGCACGACTTGCCTGCCGCAAAGGCGATGCGGGCGCTGTTGACCCGCCACGGGTTACCGATGCAGAGCTGTTATTTCTGTATCGGCGGCCCGCTCAGCCCGTCGCAGCTGAGTCATGACGGCATGGATGAGGACCGGGTGCATATGCAAGGGCCAACTGAAATGCTGAAAGCCGATCTAGCCGCGCAGTTGCCACAATACATGATCCCCAACCGTGTGCTGGTCATGGACAAGCTGCCGCTGATGGCCAACGGTAAGGTCGACCAACAAACGCTTAATCGTCTGTATGCTTGCCAACTGAATACCGAAAAGCCGCTGTTGGCTCCAGAGGGCGAATTGCAACAGCGCTTGGCCGAAATCTGGTGCCGGGTCATGAAGTGGGAAAGGGTCTCTGCGGACGATGATTTCTTTGAAAGCGGGGGGAACTCACTCACCGCAGTGATGTTTATCAACCAGGTAAACAAAGCGCTCGATATTAAATTGCCGATGCAGATCCTGTTCCAAACGCCAAGCATCGTTGCTTTGGCCGACTGGATAGAACGCAATGCCTATCTCGCGCCACAGCTGTCGCGCCTGGTGCCCTTTAATCGACAGCAGGCGCCGGCGATTTTTTGCTGGCCAGGACTGGGAGGCTACCCGCTGAGTCTGAAAGCGCTGGGAGAGAGCCTGAGCCAGGCGCGTGGCTTTTATGGCGTGCAAGCACTGGGCATTAACGAAGGGGAACTGCCACTGGAGTCCATCCAGCAGATGGCGGCGGCCGATATCGTGCAAATCCGACGCTTGCAGCCCCACGGGCCCTATACCTTGTGGGGATACTCGTTCGGCGCACGCGTAGCTTTCGAAGCTGCCTACCAGTTGGAGGCTGAAGGCCAGGAAGTGGAGGCGCTGTATCTGATTGCTCCCGGCTCGCCAAAAACGCAATTTGACCGAGAGCAAGAGGGTAACCAACAGGTCAGTTTTACCAACCCGGTGTTTGTGGCGATTTTATTTTCCGTTTTTGCCCGCCAGGTGGAGGGGCCCTTGCTTGAGCGCTGTCTGGCAGAGTGCCGTGAAGAGGGGGACTTTGTGCGTTTTATTTGCCGCTGTTTCCCACAGCTTCAGGTGGAGCTGGTGGAGCGGATCATTGAGATCGTCAAGCAAACCTATGCCTTCGGCTATAACTTCGATGAATTGCAGCAACGCCAGGTTCGGGCGCCGATAACCGTCATTAAAGCGGCCGGCGACCATTATTCCCAACTTGAAAACTCACCGGCTCTGCAGGTTAATCCGCCACGGGTGATCCAACTGGCGGTCGACCATTACCAATTGCTGCAGCCTGAAGGTGTCGCGCAACTGCAAGCGGCGCTGTTTCCCTCTGTTTCCGTCAATATGATAAGTGAGTCATGATGCACGCTAATTTACTGCCTTTAGTTATTCATCCTGAAGTGAAGGCCGCTCTGGAAAGCCACCGCGCGGTGGTTGCGCTGGAATCAAACGTCATTACCCACGGGCTGAACTATCCTGCCAATGTGGAGACGGCGCTGGCGGTGGAAGCGGCAGTACGCCGCAGCGGCGCGGTTCCTGCGACCATTGGCATTTGCGATGGCGAAATTTTGGTGGGAATGAATCGCGAGCAGATCGAACGTTTCGCTACCACGCCCGGCATCGCGAAAGTATCCAGCAACAATTTGCCTTTTGTGTTGGCGCAAAAAGGCATGGGGGCCACCACGGTGGCGTCGTCGCTGATGCTGGCCGAACTGGCCGGCATTCGTTTCTTTGCCTCTGCGGGTATTGGCGGCGTGCATCGCGGAGGAGAGGACAGCATGGATATCTCTTCCGATTTGATCCAATTTACCCGCACTAACGTGACCGTGGTGTGCGCAGGTGCCAAAAATATCCTCGATATCGGGCGTACGCTGGAGTTTCTGGAAACCCAGTGCGTTCCCGTGGTGACCTATCAGGCGGACGATTTCCCGGCCTTCTATTGCTGCAGTAGCGGTTATCGCAGTCCGCAACGGCTAGACAGCCTGGAGGAGATTGCCCAGGCGATTGATATTAACCGCGCATTACCGGGCAGTGCGGCGATGGTGGTGGCAGCCCCGACCAAACCGGAGGATGCGATTGACAGCCGTGACGTTCAGGCAGCGATCCAGGCCGCCATCGAGGACGCGGCCGCCGAAAGCGTGACTGGCAGCCAGGTAACCAAATTCATTATGAAAGCGGTCGAGCAGGCAACCCAGGGGCGTTCGGCCATGGCCAATGCGGCAGTATTGGTGAATACCGCCGAAATTGCGGGCCAGTTGGCGATGGTTTATCACCGGTCGCGTTAAGAAAGTTTGGCGTCGTCTATAAGGAAGGGGGCGACGCCGAAACCTCATTGATGCACAGCGTTAAGCGGTCATTGAGAGCGCGTTTCCTGAAGAAGTTACTCTGCGCCAGGGTGACAAAAAACAAATCGTGCGATCCACTGATAAGAGCTGATTGACTTTTTTATCGCCAGTGGCATGATGCGCGCACTCTCATTGCGCGTTCGGTTTCAATCTCACTATGTCCGCATATTCCCGCCCAGTGCTCCTGCTGCTCTGTGGCCTGTTGTTGCTCACGGTTTCTATTGCCGTATTGAATACGTTAGTTCCTCTTTGGTTAACCCATGCACAGTTGTCAACCGGACAGGTGGGAATGGTAAGTTCCTCTTACTTTACCGGCAATCTGCTCGGCACGCTGATGGCGGGTAAACTGATCCAGCGCATTGGCTTTACCCGCAGCTATCATCTTGCCTGCGTGGTATTTGCCGTGGCGACCGCCGGCATGGCGTTGTCACTCGATTTCTGGAGTTGGATGGGCTGGCGTTTCTTTGCCGGTATCGGCTGCGCCTGGATTTGGGTGATTGTTGAGAGCGCCTTATTGCGCAGCGGAAACCTTTCCAACCGTGGCCAACTGCTGGCGGCCTATATGATGGTTTACTACCTGGGAACGGTGGTCGGCCAACTGTTGCTGAGTATGGTGTCTACCGAACTGTTGAACGTAGTGCCCTGGGTGACGGCCATTGTGCTCAGCGCCATATTGCCGATGTTGTTTGCCCGGGTTAACAGCCAGCACGATGAACCTCAACAGGCCGCTGTTTGGCCGATGTTGAAACGCCGTAGCGCGCGGTTGGGCATCAATGGCTGTATTATCTCCGGGATTGTTCTCGGCTCGTTGTATGGCCTGATGCCGTTGTATTTATCTCATCAGGGGATGAGCGACGCCAACGTCGGTTACTGGATGGCATTACTGGTCAGTTCAGGCATTGTCGGGCAGTGGCCGGTAGGGCGTCTGGCTGACCGCTATGGGCGCCTGCTGGTGCTGCGTATTCAGGTATTTGTGGTGATCCTCGCCAGCGTGGCGATGCTCAGTCACTCCGCCATGGCACCGGCGCTATTCATTCTCGGCTGTGCCGGGTTTACCCTGTATCCGGTCGCGATGTCCTGGGCCTGTGAGAAGGCGATGCCGCATGAGCTGGTGGCGATGAATCAGGCACTGTTGATGAGCTACACCATTGGCAGCCTGCTCGGCCCGTCGATGACGGCGCTGCTGATGCAAAATTATTCCGACCAATCGCTGTTTGTGATGATTGCCGCCGTAGCACTGGTCTATCTGATGATGCTGCTGAAAAAGCCGGACCCTCAACACACCCCGTTTGCTGCCGCCTGAGCATAAAAAACCCGGCCATAGCGCGCCGGGTTTTTTGTTGTAGCCAAGGCCTCAGTACATCACTTTATGGCCGTAGCTTTCCAGAATGCCTTTGACGCGCTCCATGGTTTCCGCTTTCGGTGGATGGACGCCGTCCAGCTTGTACTCTTCCCCCATCGCTACCCACTTATGCTTGCCCAGTTCGTGGTAAGGCAGCAGTTCGATTTTCTCGATGTTGGTCATGTCCTTGGTGAACTCACCCAGCAGGTGCGTCGACTTGTCATCATCTGACCAACCCGGCACCACGACGTAACGGATCCAGGTGCGCTGATTGCGCTTCGCCAGATAGCGGGCAAATTCCAGCGTGCGGTGGTTGGAAACGCCGACCAGATTTTGGTGAATATCGTCGTTCATCTGTTTGAGATCCAGCATCACCAGATCGGTGGCATCCAGCAGTTCGTCGATTACCGGATCGTAACGGCGGACAAAACCATTGGTGTCCAGACAGGTGTTGATCCCTTCTTCGTGGCAGGCGCGGAACCAGTCGCGGACGAATTCAGCCTGCAAAATCGCTTCGCCGCCGGAAGCGGTAACGCCGCCGCCGGAAGCATTCATAAAGTGGCGATAAGAGACGGCGTCTTTCATCAGCTCTTCCACGGTGACTTCTTTCCCGCCGTGGGTATCCCAGGTATCACGGTTGTGGCAATACAGGCAGCGCATCAGGCAGCCCTGGAAGAAAACGATAAAGCGGATCCCTGGGCCGTCTACGGTGCCACAGGATTCGAAGGAGTGGATGCGACCTTTCACTGACATTGCGGGGTTTTCTCCAATATTGACTGTCAAACGCAGTCTAAAAGTAGGCTTGTAACCGCCAGCAGGGATCAGCGATGCAGCAAGCGGGCAGGGCCCGACGACTGGGGTGGAACGATTCCTGTTGGCCGGTTATTACGCCGGATAACTGTTTTGCCGGATAGCCATTCCATTGAGTATAGCCATCTGGCAAAACAGACTCGCGCTGAGTCAGGGGACTGCATTATTAAAAAGGCCGGAAAGATCCGGCCCCGGGGTTCAGCTTAACCACCGGGCGGGAAACCCCGCCCGGATGGGGCAATTACATCGACTGAGTGAAAGTACGGGTAATTACGTCTTGCTGTTGTTCTTTGGTCAGCGAGTTGAAGCGAACGGCATAACCGGATACGCGGATGGTCAGCTGAGGATATTTCTCAGGGTTTTCCATCGCGTCCAGCAGCATTTCACGGTTCATCACGTTAACGTTCAGGTGCTGGCCACCTTCGATAGAGGCTTCGTGGTGGAAGTAACCGTCCATCAGACCTGCCAGGTTGGCTTTACGCACGTCGTCATCTTTACCCAGCGCGTTTGGCACGATGGAGAAGGTGTACGAGATCCCGTCTTTCGCATAGGCAAACGGCAGTTTGGCTACGGAGGTCAGGGAAGCTACGGCACCTTTCTGGTCACGGCCGTGCATTGGGTTGGCACCTGGACCGAATGGAGCGCCTGCACGGCGGCCATCTGGGGTGTTACCGGTTTTCTTGCCGTAAACCACGTTAGAGGTGATGGTCAGTACAGACTGAGTCGCTACTGCATTACGGTAGGTACGCAGTTTCTGAATTTTCTTCATGAAACGTTCTACCAGGTCACAGGCGATGTCATCTACGCGAGCATCGTTGTTACCGAACTGCGGGTATTCACCTTCGATTTTGAAGTCTACGGCCAGGCCGTCTTCGTCACGGATGGTGGACACTTTAGCGTATTTGATAGCAGACAGGGAGTCAGCCGCAACCGACAGACCGGCGATGCCGCAAGCCATGGTGCGATAAACGTCACGGTCATGCAGCGCCATCAGTGCAGCTTCATAGCTGTACTTGTCGTGCATGTAGTGAATGATGTTCAGCGCGGTCACGTACTGCTTGGCCAGCCAATCCATAAAGTGGTCCATGCGTTCCATGACTTTGTCATAGTCCAGCACGGTATCCATCATTGGCGCTTCTTTCGGGCCGACCTGGATTTTCATTTTTTCATCAACGCCGCCGTTGATGGCGTACAACATGGTTTTCGCCAGGTTGGCACGGGCACCGAAGAACTGCATTTGTTTGCCGACAATCATCGGGCTGACGCAACAGGCGATGGCATAGTCATCGTTGTTGAAGTCAGGACGCATCAGGTCGTCGTTTTCATACTGTACGGAGGAGGTGTCGATAGACACTTTCGCAGCGTATTTTTTGAAGTTCAACGGCAGTTTTTCAGACCACAGGATGGTCATGTTCGGTTCCGGAGACGGCCCCATGGTGTACAGGGTGTTCAGGAAACGGAAGCTGTTTTTGGTAACCAGAGTACGGCCGTCAACGCCCATACCTGCCAGGGACTCAGTCGCCCAGATTGGGTCACCGGAGAACAGTTCATCATACTCAGGGGTACGCAGGAAGCGAACCATACGCAGTTTCATCACCAGGTGGTCAATCAGTTCCTGCGCTTGTTCTTCGTTCAGTTTGCCCGCATCGATGTCGCGTTGGATAAACACGTCAAGGAAGGTGGACACGCGGCCGAAGGACATGGCTGCACCGTTCTGGGATTTCACTGCGGCCAGGTAGCCGAAGTAGGTCCACTGTACGGCTTCTTGCGCGGTGGTCGCCGGGCCAGAGATATCGCAGCCGTATTTGGCCGCCATTTCTTTAATTTGACCCAGAGCGCGATGCTGTTCAGCAATTTCTTCACGCAGCTGGATGGTCATTTCCAGATCTTCGCCGTTTTCCAGCTTGGTCTGCAGTGACTTGAACTGGTTCAGCTTGTCGGCCATCAGGAAGTCGATGCCGTACAGCGCTACGCGACGGTAGTCACCGATGATGCGGCCACGGCCGTATGCATCAGGCAGACCGGTCAGCACGCCGGATTTACGGCAGTTCAGAATGTCTTTGGTGTAAACATCGAATACGCCCTGGTTGTGGGTTTTGCGGTATTCGGTGAACACTTTCTTCAGCTGTGGATCCAGTTCGCGGCCGTAGACCTTACAAGAACCTTCCACCATTTTGATGCCGCCGAATGGGATCAGCGCGCGTTTCAGTGGTGCATCAGTTTGCAAACCAACGATGGTTTCCAGCTCTTTGGCAATGTAGCCCGCGTCGTGAGAAGTAATGGTAGCGGCAACGTTGGTGTCGAAATCAACTGGCGCATGGGTGCGGTTTTCCAGTTTGATCCCTTCCATAACCTTGTCCCACAAGGTGGAGGTGGCCTGAGTTGCGCCAGCCAGGAAGGATTCATCACCCTCGTAAGGAGTGTAGTTTTTCTGGATGAAGTCACGAACGTTGACTTCATTCTGCCAGTCACCCTTGCTGAAACCTTCCCAGGCTTTGGCTAATTTCTCGTTAAGTTCGGTCATTATACACCTACCTTTAATTGTGGAGTTCTAACTCGGCGCGCGGTAACTAACAGCTTAGTGCTGTTGTTCACCACCACGCAGATAAATTACCCAGTAAGTCAACCCAACCAGCAGACCGCCACCAATGATGTTACCGATGGTGACCGGGATCAGGTTGTCGATGATAAAGTTGCTTACGGTCAGATGAGCAAATTGCTCAGGTGTTGCCCCTACGGCTTGCCAGAATTCTGGCGTGGCGAAGTTTTTAACCACGATACCCATAGGGATCATAAACATGTTGGCGATGCTGTGTTCGAAACCGCTGGCGACAAACATGCCGACCGGCAGGATCATGGCGAACATTTTGTCCATCAGGCTGCGGCCGGAGTAGCTCATCCATACCGCCAGGCAGACCATCAGGTTAGCCAGGATGCCGAGGCAGACGGCCTCAACAAAGGTGTGATGCAGCTTGTGATCCGCGGTTTGCAGGACGTTCAGGCCCCACTGACCGTTGGCGACCATGTGTTCACCAGAGAACCAGATGAGTGCCACAAAGAACAGTGCACCAATCAGGTTGCCGATATAGACATTCAGCCAGTTGGCCCCCAGTTGGCACCAGCTGATGCGGCCGCTGGCCTTGGCAATGACAATCAGCACGGTGGAAGTGAACAGGTCGGCGCCCGAAACCACCACCAGCATTAACCCCAGAGAGAAACAGATGCCGCCGACCAGTTTTGCCAGGCCGAAAGGCACACCGGCAGTGCCGGTAGTCGCAGTGATATAAAATACGAATGCGATTGAAATAAAGACGCCGGCAGTGATCGCCAAATAAAAGGTTTTCAGCGGATGCTTGGTGGCTTTATACACACCTGCATCCTCAGCGATTTTCGCTGTTGCTGCAGGTAATATCAGATCGAAGGGGTTGTCAGCTTTCACACTAACTCTCGCTTTTAAGGGTTAAAACAACGCAATAAGATACTAACAAAGCAGTATAGGGTAAAAATTGATTTGGATCATAAGGCGAGAAACTAAAGCGGTCAAAAACCAGATAAATCGCAAGGTTTATTGAATTAAGGTATTGAATTTAATGATAAAACTATTTTTTAATGTTTGCAAATAATTTTGAAAAGACGGTGATGACAGCCTCGATAAGGTTAAATTTTAACGCATTTTGTCACTTTTCAGGGGATAGGGTTTAATTATCGGTTAATTATTATTTCACCAACCAGTAACAATTGCCGTTTTATTTATCTTGTTTGCCGATAAGTGCGTAATTAGGCGAAAAAAATAAACAGAAAACCCGCTTATTTAACCGTCAAAATAAAAGGTTGATATTTTTGAACTGAGACTTTGGGGTATCGCGCCGGCAGAGATCCGCCGGCGCCAAGATACTGAGATTATGCCTGCGCCCAATAGCGGCGCTTGGCGTTCTGCAGTTTTTCGTAGGCCGCCAACAGTGCCTGATGGGCCGGCAAGGCTTTCAGACTGCTATCGACCGCGAACAGGCCGTTAAAGCGCTCTTCGCCACTGATGGCCGCAGAGGCCGCATCCACCGCTTCCTGACCGTACATTTTCACGAAGGCCGCGTAATACTGCGCCGGATCGCGTTCTGGCTCTTGTGTCAGCAACAGCAGGGTTTGCAGGCAACGGTAGTAGTTGCTGCGTGCCGGGCTCAATACCGAAGCGTTGAAGTCCTGCGTCCATTCGGCCCAAATCAGCGCCTGATCCATATCGCCGCCTGCCAGCGCCAGCATTGATTTCAGCTCACCCACGCGTAGGGTATTCCAGGCGTTGTCTTTACCGGAGGCAATGCCCAACAGTTCACGCACGCGGGTGAAATCGTCCAGGCCTTCGTCGTCAAAGCGTTCAATCAGCGCCAGATATTCTTGTGGCTCCCACTCACTGCCCGGCAGCGCCAGCAGAAGATCTCGCAGGTGCGCACCCATGCTGTTGTTGGCCAGCAGCAGGTCTTCCGCAGGATAGATGTCGGACATGCCCGGCACTATGATACGGCAGGCATACACATCCAGATGCTCGTAGTCGGCGATATACACTTCCGCGCCTTCTTTATCGAAGATGCTCATCAACGTGGCGAACTCTTCCTGCGTGCTGCCGCTGAAGCTCCAGTCGACAAACGGGTAATCCGCGTCCTGCTTGAACATATCCCAGGAGATCAAACCGCTGGAATCGATAAAGTGGGTTTCCAGATTGGTGTGCTCTGCCACTTCTTCGTCGTCGAAGGTTGGCGCGGTGAACACATCCAGATCCTTCAGGCTGCGGCCCTGCAGCAGTTCAGTGACGGTACGCTCAAGCGCCACGCCAAAATCAGGGTGGGCGCCGAACGAGGCGAAACAGGTGCCGTTAGCCGGATTGAACAGCACAACGCAGATCACCGGATAGTTGCCGCCCAGCGAGGCATCGTAGGACAGGATTGGGAAACCTTCTTCCTCCAGCTTGGCGATGGCTTCCACCACGCCCGGATAGCGGTTCAATACTTCAGCCGGGATCTCCGGCAGGCTGATGGATTCGGCGATGATGCGGTTTTTCACATAGCGCTCGAACACCTCAGACAAGCCCTGCACGCGAGCTTCGTTGGCGGTGTTGCCGGCAGACATGCCATTGGACACATAAAGGTTACCGATGATGTTCATCGGGATATAAACCGTCTGCTGGTCTGACTGACGGGAAAACGGCAGGGCGCAAATGCCACGATCGCCATTCCCGGACTGCAGATCGATCAGGTCGCTGGCGTTAACATCCTGATCCGGATTGTAGAATGCATGCAGACGTTCATCGAGAATACCGGCCGGCAGCGAATCATCGGCCGGGATCGGGAACCATTTCTCGTTCGGGTAATGCACGAAATCGCCTTCGGCAATCTGCTTGCCCAGATAGAAGTCGGCAAAGAAATAGTTGGTAGAAAGGCGTTCGAAGTATTCGCCCAAAGCGGAGGCCAGCGCAGCTTTCTTGCTGGCGCCTTTACCGTTGGTGAAGCACAGCGGGCAATCGCGATCGCGGATGTGAACCGACCATACGTGCGGCACCGGGTTCAGCCAGGAGGCCTCTTCGATATTAAAACCCAGATCGCTTAATTTCTGTTGGAAACGCGCGATAGAGTCTTCCAGCGCGGCATCTTTGCCAGGGATAAAAGTTTGCGTCATTGTCTTCACTTTTTGAGCGTACTAAAAACGCGCAATGATACGGGGTTTTACGCCCAAGCTCCACGTATTCCTAAAGCGGTGGCAAAGTCACAGTTTTTTTGAGGATAAGGGCCATAATTCAGCGGGTTATCTATCATGGAGAAACCTAATGAAATCAGTGAAACTCAGCGTTGTAGCGCTACTGCTGGCGGGGGCAAGCGGTTCTGCGTTGGCATTGCCTACCATCACCTTGCTGGCGACCGGTGGCACCATTGCCGGTGGCGGCGAGTCGGCGACAAAATCCAACTATACGGCGGGCAAACTGGGCGTTGATGCTCTGGTTAATGCCGTACCGGAGCTGAAAAACGTCGCCAATGTCCAGGGTGAGCAGGTGGTAAACATTGGTTCGCAAGATATGAATGATGAGGTTTGGCTGAAGCTGGCGAAGAAAATCAACGCCGACTGCGCTAAAACCGACGGTTTTGTGATCACCCATGGCACCGATACGCTGGAAGAAACCGCCTACTTTCTTGATCTGACGGTTAAATGCGACAAACCAGTGGTGATTGTCGGGGCGATGCGTCCGGCCACGGCGATGAGTGCCGACGGCCCGTTTAATCTGTATAACGCCGTAGTGACGGCGGCAGATCCGCAATCGGCCAAGCGTGGGGTGCTGGTGGCGATGAACGACAGCGTGCTGGACGGGCGTGATGTGACAAAAACCAACACCACATCGGTACAGACTTTTCAGTCGCCCAACTTTGGCCCGCTTGGTTATATCCATAACGGCAAGGTTGACTATCAGCGTTCGCCGCAGCGCAAGCACACCACGGATACGCCGTTTGACGTCTCCGGCCTGACTGAGTTGCCCAAAGTCGGCATTATCTATAACTATGCCAATGCCTCCGATGCGCCTGCCAAGGCATTGATTGCCGAAGGTTATCAGGGCATCGTCAGCGCCGGAGTTGGTAACGGTAACCTGTATAAAACGGTGTTCGATACGCTGGCGACGGCCGCCCATAACGGCGTCGCCGTGGTACGTTCTTCCAGAGTGCCCACCGGGGCGACCACCGAAGATGCCGAAGTGGATGACGCCAAATTTGGCTTTGTGGCCGCAGGCACGCTGAACCCGCAGAAAGCGCGGATCCTGCTGCAATTGGCGTTGACGCAGACCAAAGACGCCAAGCAAATTCAGCAGATGTTTAATCAATACTGAGTGCCTTTTCTTCATTCGGGGGCCTGCGCGGCCCCCAGCCATGTCGGCTGAATACAGCATAAAAAACCGCGTTAACCCACTGAATTGGCCGCTGTCACAGCGTTTTATGGCAAAAAATACCGGTGATTTGGCAGAGCCTGTTATTGCAGGGATAAAGCGTTTCCCGGCGCCGGGCGAATAACCATTGCAGGCAGGGGGCGCGAGTGATAAAACCGATGGGTTAGTTCGGGCGTATTTCGGTAGGCCAGTTTCATTGGCGAATAGTGAATGTGGTGAGGGGAAATGACTCAGGTTTATAATTTTAGCTCTGGTCCGGCCATGCTGCCGGTTGAAGTTTTGCGTCGTGCGGAACAGGAGTTGTGCAACTGGCACGGTCTTGGCACCTCGGTGATGGAAATCAGCCACCGCAGTAAAGAATTTATCGAAGTTGCTCAGCAGTCCGAACAGGACCTGCGCGATCTGCTGAAAATCCCCTCCAATTATAAAGTTCTGTTCTGCCACGGCGGGGCCCGCGCACAGTTTGCCGCGCTGCCGCTGAACTTGCTGGGTGACAAAACTACCGCGGACTATATCGACGGCGGCTACTGGGCGCACAGCGCCATCACCGAAGCGCAAAAATACTGCACGCCAAACACCATCGACGTGAAAACTAACGTCGACGGCCTGCTTGGCATCAAACCGATGAAAGAGTGGCAGTTGAACGACGACGCGGCTTACGTGCACTACTGTCCGAATGAAACCATCGACGGCGTGGCTATCGATGAGCTACCGGATTTCGGCGATAAAGTCGTGATCGGCGATTACTCCTCCACCATTCTGTCTGGCCCGCTGGACGTTAGTCGTTTTGGCGTGATTTATGCCGGCGCACAGAAAAACATTGGCCCGGCCGGCCTGACGCTGGTGATCGTACGTGAAGATCTGCTGGGCAAGGCGCGCCGCGAAGTGCCGTCTATCCTTGATTACACCGTGCTGGCCGAAAACGACTCGATGTTCAACACGCCGCCGACCTTTGCCTGGTATCTGTCCGGCCTGGTGTTCAAATGGCTGAAAGAGCAGGGTGGCCTGGTAGAGATGCACAAACGCAATCAGGCCAAGGCCGAGTTGCTGTATGCGACTATCGATAAGTCTGATTTCTACCGCAGCCGGGTGGCGCTTGCCAACCGTTCCTGGATGAACGTACCCTTCCAGTTGGCGGATCCTGCGCTGGACAAGGTGTTTCTCAGTGAAGCCGAAGCCATTGGCTTGCAGGCACTGAAAGGCCACCGAGTAGTTGGCGGTATGCGCGCTTCTATTTACAATGCCATGCCGTTGGCCGGCGTGAAGACATTAACCGACTTTATGACCGACTTCGAACGTCGTCACGGTTAAGCCGGGTAGCCTGCATTGAGCGGGCCGCCTTCGCTGTTGTCCTTTTTGAATTAAAGCGGCTCCGGCATTTTCCCGGGGCCGTTTCGTTTATCAGATTTTGGAGATTTTTGTTCACATGGTGGATTCCCTGACGTTACAACCGGTTGCCCTGGTCAATGGCACCGTCAACTTACCCGGCTCCAAGAGCGTATCCAACCGTGCTCTGCTGCTGGCTGCGCTGGCGGAGGGAACGACGACGCTGACCAACCTGCTGGACAGCGACGATGTGCGCCATATGCTAAATGCGCTGCAGGCGCTGGGCGTGAGCTATCAGCTGTCCGCCGATCGCACCACCTGTAAAGTTGAAGGTGTGGCCGGCCCGCTGGTAGCCAGTCAGCCGCTTGAACTGTTCCTCGGCAATGCCGGTACCGCGATGCGTCCATTGGCAGCCGCTTTGTGCCTGGGCAATAGCGATGTGGTGCTGACCGGTGAGCCACGCATGAAAGAGCGTCCAATCGGCCATTTGGTCGATGCTCTGCGTCAGGGCGGTGCACAGATTGATTACCTGGAACAGACCGATTATCCGCCATTGCGCCTGCGCGGTGGTTTTCACGGCGGCGATGTCACCGTCGACGGTAGCGTCTCCAGCCAGTTCCTGACCGCATTGCTGATGACGGCCCCTCTGGCCGCGCAAGACACCAATATCCACATCAAGGGTGAACTGGTTTCCAAGCCGTACATTGATATCACGCTGCATCTGATGCGTACTTTCGGCGTTGAGGTTAGCCACGACAACTATCGCGTGTTCCACATTAATGGCCGCCAAGCCTACCGTTCGCCGGGCGATTATCTGGTGGAGGGCGATGCTTCTTCCGCTTCTTACTTCCTGGCGGCGGCTGCGATCAAAGGCGGCACCGTTCGCGTCACCGGCATCGGTAAGAAAAGCGTTCAGGGCGATACCAAATTCGCCGATGTGCTGGAAAAAATGGGCGCGCGCATTACCTGGGGCGATGATTATATCGAGTGCAGCCGCGGTGAACTGCGCGGCATCGACATGGATATGAATCATATTCCTGACGCGGCGATGACCATTGCGACGGCGGCCCTGTTTGCCGAAGGCCCAACGACCATTCGCAACATCTATAACTGGCGGGTGAAAGAGACCGACCGCCTGGCCGCGATGGCGACCGAGTTGCGTAAAGTGGGCGCTGAGGTAGATGAAGGCGAGGACTATATTCACGTCGTACCGCCAGCCAAGCTGAAGTTTGCCGATATCGGCACCTACAACGATCACCGTATGGCGATGTGCTTCTCGCTGGTGGCGTTGTCTGATACGCCGGTGACCATTCTTGATCCTAAATGTACCGCGAAAACCTTCCCGGACTATTTCGAACAGTTGGCGCGCATCAGTCAATTGGCGTGATCCGCAGTCAGATACTTTCTTTTAAGGCCCTTGATTGGGCCTTTATTGTTTTTAACGCCCGTAGCCTGGATCCGTCCGCTATACTTTTGCGCGGTCATACGCTTATTTTCAACAACCAGACAGTTCCAGGGTAACAGTTCGTCGTTTGGCAGCGTATAATGCGCCACCGTAACTGCCCCGATGGGCGGGCGGCAGGGACGGTTTTAATTATGCTTTCGCATTGTGCTGGCGGCAGGTTATGTCCCTGTGAGGTTTTCTACCTGAAGGAGAGAGAAATGACGGCTACAGCCCCAGTGATAACCGTTGATGGACCAAGTGGCGCAGGCAAAGGCACCTTGTGCAAAGCGCTCGCCGAATCCCTTGGTTGGCGTTTGCTTGACTCAGGCGCGATTTATCGCGTACTGGCGTTGGCAGCGCTGCATCATCAGGTTGATATCACGTCTGAGGAGGCGCTGGTTCCACTGGCCGCACATCTCGATGTTCGCTTTATTGCCCAGGATGGCAAACTGCAGGTTATTTTGGAAGGTGAGGATGTCAGCAATGAAATCCGCACTGAAACCGTCGGCAATACCGCTTCGCAGGCTGCGGCTTTCCCGCGCGTGCGTGAAGCCCTGTTGCGGCGCCAGCGGGCATTTCGTGAGGCTCCTGGCCTGATTGCCGATGGCCGCGACATGGGCACGGTGGTGTTTCCCGATGCGCCGGTCAAGATTTTCCTGGACGCCAGTTCTGAGGAGCGTGCGCACCGCCGCATGCTACAGTTGCAGGAAAAGGGCTTTAATGTTAACTTTGAACGTCTTTTAGCCGAGATAAAGGAACGGGATGACCGTGACCGTAATCGGCCTATCGCGCCACTGGTGCCGGCTTCCGATGCCCTCGTGCTGGATTCAACCAGCATGTCGATTGACGAAGTTATCCAGCGTGCGTTGACTTATGCACATGAAGTTTTAGCGTTGCCGCAGCAGTAAGCGCGGCGGCGTTATTGGCTTTTTGTCATATTTGTCATGGTAGTATCGAACTATATCGGGTAAAATTTTACCCCTGTAACCTAAACCCTGTCGGCATGGAGCCAATGGCGGGGTATGTGAAACAACCCCATTCGGCGGGATGCTAAATGGACGTTAAACTATAGAACCCTGAAGATTAAACATGACTGAATCTTTCGCTCAACTCTTTGAAGAATCCCTGAAAACAATCGAAACCCGTCCGGGTTCCATCGTTCGTGGCGTTGTAGTTGCTATCGACAAAGACGTAGTACTGGTTGACGCCGGTCTGAAATCTGAGTCTGCCATCCCGGCTGAGCAATTCAAAAACGCACAGGGCGAGCTGGAAATCCAGGTAGGCGACGAAGTTGATGTTGCGCTGGACGCTGTTGAAGATGGCTTCGGTGAAACTCTGCTGTCCCGTGAGAAAGCTAAGCGTCACGAAGCTTGGATCACGCTGGAAAAAGCTTACGAAGAAGCTGAAACTGTCGTCGGTGTTATCAACGGCAAAGTTAAGGGTGGCTTCACTGTAGAGCTGAATGGTATTCGTGCGTTCCTGCCAGGTTCCCTGGTTGACGTGCGTCCAGTACGTGACACTCTGCACCTGGAAGGCAAAGAGCTTGAGTTCAAAGTCATCAAGCTGGACCAGAAACGCAACAACGTTGTAGTTTCTCGCCGTGCGGTTATCGAGTCAGAGAACAGCGCAGAACGTGATCAACTGCTGGAAAACCTGCAGGAAGGCATGGAAGTTAAAGGTATCGTTAAGAACCTCACTGACTACGGTGCATTCGTTGATCTGGGCGGCGTAGACGGCCTGCTGCACATCACTGATATGGCTTGGAAACGCGTTAAGCATCCGAGCGAAATCGTCAACGTTGGCGACGAAATCACTGTTAAAGTGCTGAAGTTCGACCGCGAGCGTACTCGTGTTTCCCTGGGCCTGAAGCAACTGGGCGAAGATCCATGGGTTGCTATCGCGAAACGTTACCCAGAAGGCACCAAGCTGACTGGTCGTGTAACCAACCTGACTGATTACGGCTGCTTCGTAGAAATCGAAGAAGGCGTTGAAGGTCTGGTACACGTTTCTGAAATGGATTGGACCAACAAAAACATCCATCCGTCCAAAGTTGTTAACGTGGGCGATGTAGTGGAAGTTATGGTTCTGGACATCGATGAAGAACGTCGTCGTATCTCCCTGGGTCTGAAGCAGTGCAAAAACAACCCATGGCAGCAGTTTGCAGAAACCCACAACAAGGGCGACCGCGTTGAAGGTAAAATCAAGTCTATCACTGACTTCGGTATCTTCATCGGCCTGGACGGCGGCATCGACGGCCTGGTTCACCTGTCTGACATCTCCTGGAACGTTGCAGGCGAAGAAGCAGTTCGTGAATACAAGAAAGGCGACGAAATCGCAGCGGTTGTTCTGCAAGTTGACGCAGAGCGCGAGCGTATCTCCCTGGGCGTGAAGCAACTGGCTGAAGACCCGTTCAATAACTACCTGTCTATGAACAAGAAAGGTACTATTGTTACTGGTAAAGTCACTGCAGTTGACGCCAAAGGTGCTACAGTTGAATTAGCAGGCGGCGTAGAAGGTTACCTGCGTGCTTCTGAAGCCTCTCGCGACCGCATTGAAGATGCAACTCTGGTTCTGAATGTGGGTGACGACGTTGAAGCTAAATTCACCGGCGTTGACCGTAAGAACCGCGTAGTAAGCCTGTCCGTACGTGCTAAGGACGAAGCTGACGAGAAAGATGCAATCGCTACTGTTAACAGCAGCAGCAAGCAAGAAGAAAGCAACTTCTCTAACGCAATGGCTGAAGCTTTCAAAGCGGCTAAAGGCGAGTAATGACGGGGGGCGGTTTTTGACCGCCCCGATACGGTAGTTTAGCTGCAAAGCTTGGAGGAACTATGACCAAGTCTGAACTTATTGAAAGACTTGCTGGCCAGCAATCTCATGTACCGGCGAAAGCCGTTGAGGATGCAGTGAAAGAGATGCTAGAACATATGGCTGCTACGCTAGCCGATGGTGAGCGCATCGAGATCCGCGGATTCGGCAGTTTTTCTCTTCACTACCGTGCTCCGCGTGTGGGTCGCAACCCGAAAACTGGTGATAAAGTTGAGTTGGACGGCAAGTACGTCCCTCACTTCAAGCCAGGCAAAGAGCTGCGTGACCGCGCCAATATCTATGGCTAGTCGCTGACTACCCATAGAGTTGTTGCTTGTAAAGAAATATAAAACGGTGCCCTAGGGCGCCGTTTTTTTTGTCAATTTTCCCGATGTTTCTGCGTAGTACGCCGCAACATATGTTTAACCCTGGTAACGGCCGCCGCTATTGTGCGGCGACGTTCGCGAACCCTCAGATTGTTAATGGCGAGTTTTGGTCGATAGGTAAACAATCACGTGATGTCGGCTGCCTGGATAGCGGCCTTATATCGGGAGAGTACCTATCAGAACCTCGTTGGATTTGGCGGTAAGTGGGGTGATCTGCGGTATTTTACCGCTGCTTTTCATGCCGCAATTACCCGATGGGCGTATTGCCTTGTTGGTAACCTTACCCGTTTGTCTCTGCCTGTGGGGGAGGGGCTGCGCAGGCCGTTTTATGGCGTGGGGGGCATTGGGTTTTCTTTGGGCGGTATTCACTGCCGGGACCCTGGTGAATCAAATCAACCGTCTGAGCCAGGGCCCGGTGGTGAACGCCGTGGTTCAGGTCAGCAGTATTGCACTGGCTGGCGCGACACGAAAGCAGACGGTTATGCGTATCGAACGGCTCAATGGCCGGTGGCTGGTGCCTTCCATCGCTTTCTCAACCCTCTGGCAGCCCAAAGAGCGGCCCTTGTGTGCCGGGCAACGTTGGCTGTTGAAACTGCGCATGCGGCCGATACACGGCAATCTTAATGAAGGGGGCTTTGACAGCCAGCGCTGGGCGATGTCGCAGCGTCAACCACTGACGGCACAGGTGAAAAGCGCTGCCCTCCTGGATCAAAACTGTGGTTGGCGGCAACGGATTATCACTTATGCCGAAAACAATATTGGCACTCTTCGTTTTAAAGCGGTGCTGCTCGCGTTGGCATTTGGTGAGAGGGCTGCGCTGGAACCGGCGTTACGAACCTTGATGTTGAAAACCGGCATTGCTCACCTGATGGCTATCTCTGGGTTGCATGTGGCGATGGTGGCCATTTTGATTTGGGGCCTGCTGCGGGCGATGCAATTTTTTCTGCCGGCAAAGCTGATTGACTACCGCTTTCCGCTGATTGTCAGTTGGCTCGGCGCGTTAGGCTACGTTTGGTTGGCTGGCGCTCATCCGCCGGCGGTAAGAACGGGCCTGGCGCTGACATTGTGGATGCTGTTACGCATACGCGGCATCCATTGCTCGTCCTGGCAAATTTGGCTGTGGTGCGTTGGCTTAATTCTGGTTTGCGATCCTCTGGCAGTACTATCCGACAGCTTCTGGCTATCGGCCACCGCGGTATTTTGCCTGATTTTCTGGTTCGAATGGGTGCCGCTGAATCCTCGTTTTCGTTCGGGATGGCACTGGGCGCCATTGCGCTGGCTGCATATCCAGCTTGGTATTACGCTGCTACTGGTGCCCATGCAGGCCGGATTGTTTCATGGCCTGACACTTAGCGCCATACCGGCCAATCTGTGGGCGGTGCCTTTGGTTTCGTTGATAACGGTACCGCTGATCCTGCTGGCAGTGGTGGCTGGTATTTCCCCGACGTTGAGTGCGGGACTATGGTGGTTGGCGGATCTTACGTTGGCAGGGGTATTTGCCCCATTACACTATCTGCAGGACGGCTGGGTTGATCTCGGTGCGGCATCTTTGGCTGTCAGTCTTGCCGGCTGGTTACTGGTGATTTTTTGGCGTTTCCACTGGTGGCTGCGTTATGCAACGGCGCTGGCAACTTTGGCACTGTGTTGCGTACTGTGGCGTGAAAGAGAAGCCCAATACCGTTGGCGCGTAGACATGCTTGACGTTGGGCATGGCCTGGCTATGGTGATCGAAAAGAACGGCCGGGCAATATTGTATGACACCGGCCCCCGCTGGGGCACCGGCAGCGCTGCCAGGCGGAATATTTTGCCATTTCTTAACTGGCGAGGATTACCTGTGGAACAAATTATAATCAGCCATGATCATCTGGATCATATCGGTGGTCTTGAAGAGATACAGCGTGCATTTCCGCAAGCGACGGTAAGGAGCCCACGTCTTGATGCCGGCCACTTACCCTGCGTGGCGGGAGAGCGCTGGCAATGGCAATCGCTTCAGTTTCGAGTGCTGTGGCCGCCAAAGGCGGTAAAAATGGCGGGGAATGATGATTCATGCGTCATCCGTATCGATGATGGCAAATACAGTTTGTTGCTGACGGGGGATGCAGAAAAAAGGACGGAGGCACAGTTGGTAAGATATCAACGCCCTTCATTGAGCGCTACAGTGTTACAGGTTCCGCATCATGGCAGTAAAACCTCGTCTACCCCGCCTTTTTTGCGTGCTGTAGCACCGAAAGCGGCAATCGCCTCGGCATCACGTTACAATAAATGGCGATTACCTGCGGTTAAAGTGGTTGCCAGATATCTGGCAAATGACATCATTTGGCACGATACTTCGCGCTCCGGTCAGTTATCCGTACTTTTTTTCGACAACGATTGGCAAATTAATGGCTTTCGTGAACAATTAATGCCCCGTTGGTACCATCAGCGGTTTGGCGTAGAGGGTGATAATGAGTAAAATGGGCCGCTATTTCTTCCGATGCTGGTATTTGCATGATGAATGATAAAGATCTCTCCACCTGGCAGACTTTCCGTCGCCTCTGGCCGATGATCACACCTTTTAAGACCGGGCTGATCGTGGCGGCTATTGCGTTGGTACTGAACGCGGCCAGCGACGCCTTTATGTTGTCTTTGCTTAAACCTTTATTGGATGACGGTTTTGGGAAAACGGAAAGCAGCATTCTGCTGTGGATGCCATTGGCAGTAATTGGCCTGATGGTGGTGCGTGGAGCGACTGGCTTTGTCTCCAGCTACTGCATCTCATGGGTATCCGGCATGGTGGTGATGCATATGCGCCGCCGGCTGTTTGGCCACATGATGAGAATGCCGGTATCGTTCTTCGATCAACAGTCCACCGGTACCTTGCTGTCACGAATCACCTATGATTCCGAACAGGTAGCGTCATCGTCTTCCAGCGCGCTGGTGACCGTGGTGCGTGAAGGGGCGTCGATAATCGCGCTGTTCACCATGATGTTCTACTACAGCTGGCAGCTGTCGGTGATCCTGATCGTTCTGGCTCCGGTTGTGTCTATTGCTATCCGCGTTGTTTCCAAGCGCTTCCGTAATATCAGCAAAAACATGCAGAACACCATGGGGCAGGTGACGACCAGCGCAGAGCAGATGCTCAAAGGCCATAAGGAAGTGCTGATTTTTGGTGGCCAGCAGGTTGAAACCGATCGTTTCAATTCAGTCAGCAACCGCATGCGCCAGCAGGGCATGAAACTGGTTTCTGCATCCTCGATCTCTGACCCTATTATTCAGCTTATCGCTTCGCTGGCGTTGGCCTTTGTGCTGTATGCCGCCAGCTTCCCGAGTGTGATGGCTACCCTGACAGCCGGTACCATCACCGTGGTGTTCTCTTCGATGATCGCCCTGATGCGTCCGCTGAAATCACTGACCAACGTTAATGCCCAGTTCCAGCGTGGGATGGCGGCGTGCCAGACCCTGTTCTCCATCCTGGATATGGAACAGGAAAAAGATACCGGTACCCGTGAGGTCGCACGAGCGAAGGGCGATATCGAATTCCGTAACGTCACTTTCTACTACCCAGGGAAAGAAACGCCTGCGCTGCGTGATATCAATCTGAGTATTTCAGAAGGTAAAACGGTGGCGCTGGTAGGTCGTTCCGGCTCGGGCAAGTCAACCATCGCCAATCTGCTGACCCGTTTTTATGATGTCCAGGAAGGCGAGATCCTGATGGATGGTCACGATCTGCGCGAGTACACATTGGCATCGCTGCGTGATCAGGTGGCGCTGGTTTCGCAAAACGTGCATTTGTTTAACGACACTATTGCCAACAACATCGCTTACGCGCGTGAAGAACGCTATAGCCGCGAAGAGATCGAGAAGGCTGCGCGCATGGCTTATGCCATGGACTTCATTGAAAAAATGGAGAACGGCCTGGATACGGTGATCGGTGAAAACGGGGTGATGCTGTCCGGTGGTCAACGCCAGCGTATCGCTATTGCCCGCGCCTTGTTGCGCGACTGCCCAATACTGATCCTCGATGAAGCCACCTCGGCACTGGACACTGAATCGGAGCGTGCTATTCAGGCGGCGCTGGATGAGTTACAGAAAAACCGTACTTCACTGGTGATTGCGCACCGCCTGTCGACCATTGAGAAGGCTGATGAAATCCTGGTGGTTGAGGATGGCCGTATTGTGGAGCGTGGTGAACATGCGGTATTGATCGAAAAGCAGGGGGCTTATGCCCAGCTCCACCGCATGCAGTTTGGTCAATAATGATCGAGCGCATCTGGTCAGGCAGTTCGTTGGTTTACTTGCTGTTGTTACCGCTGTCCTGGCTGTATGGCCTGGTCAGCGGCCTGATTCGGCTTAGCTACCGTTGCGGCCTGCGTAAAAGCTGGCGCGCACCGGTACCGGTCGTGGTGGTGGGGAATCTGACTGCCGGTGGCAACGGTAAAACCCCGATGGTGATCTGGCTGGTGGAACAGTTGCAGCAACGCGGATACCGGGTGGGCGTGGTTTCTCGTGGTTATGGTGGCAAAGCAGAGGCTTATCCGCTGTTACTTGACGCGAGCACTACCACTCAGCAGGCGGGTGATGAGCCGGTGCTGATTTATCAGCGTACCGCTGCGCCAGTGGCAATTTCACCAAAGCGTTCTGAAGCGGTACAAGCACTGCTTAAACAGCAGCCACTTGATGTGGTGATTACCGATGACGGCCTGCAGCATTACGCTTTACAGCGTGATTTTGAACTGGTGGTGATCGATGGCGTTCGCCGTTTTGGCAATGGGTGGTGGTTGCCGGCAGGGCCAATGCGCGAACGCGCTTCGCGTCTGAACAGTGTTGACGCCCTGATTGCCAACGGGGGAGTGGCGCAGCCCGGTGAAATCGCTATGCGATTGCAGGCGCGCGACGCGGTCAATGTTGCCAGCGGTGAGCGCCGGCCGGCAGTCGAACTGCCACACGTGGTGGCAATGGCCGGTATCGGCCATCCTCCGCGTTTTTTCGCCACGTTAGAAAAACTGGGTGTAGAGGTCGAAAAGGAAGTGGCGTTTGCCGATCATCAGGAATATCAGCATGGCCCATTGGCGGCACTGGTTTCTTCAGAGCAAACGTTGTTGATGACCGAGAAAGACGCGGTTAAATGCCGCGCTTTTGCTCAGCCCAACTGGTGGTATTTACCCGTCGATGCGGTACTTCCCCCCGATCAGGCTGAGCAATTGTTGCAAAGTATTGAAGCCCTGCTGACAAAGTAATTCAGACTGCCAGCGCGTGAAGCCCCAGTGCTTGCGCGCAGGCATCTATCGAACGCTGCTGCGTTTGCTGATATAACGCCAATTCATCGATCACTTCTGCACCCAATGCCAGTTCAAATGCCGCCCTGCTTGAGGCTGCGTTGTACTGAGTGTGCCCGCTGTCGCCCAAATTCGATTGGAAAATGCCTGCGGCACTGACTGGCAGAAAATCTTCATAGACCAGCGGCTGAAAGCGAATGTATTCCTGGGCGATCAGCTGTTCCAGTGTGCTGTGTTGATCCAGGGTTTCCTTGGCCGCCAGCCCACACTCGGTCGGGAAATAGCGGAACCAGGCCAACTGTTGCTCACGCAGGGTGGCGTAATCATCTGGAAACGCCTGGAAATTTTCCGCCAGCAACTGATTGTAGCGGTCAGCATTTTTTTCACTCGGCGGTGCCTGCAATGCGTCGTTGGTAGCCTGTAGCAGGCGATCGTACAGTGCACGGCCTTTGGTTGTCAGCGCGACACCGCGTTGCTCAATCTCGCCGAAGCGCGCAGTGTGGTGCCCGGCAACGGCGCTACCGTCATGTTCAACAAAGTCGACGTTTTCTTCCAGCGCTTTGAAACTGGTCTGGCGCAGCAGAATAGGGCGGCGACGTGGTGGCGGGCCCTCAATCACGGCTTTAGGGGTGATACCTCGGCCGGGCATGGCCATTTGGACACGGTCAATATCGAGAGTGCGTGGCGTCAGATGGTTGATATGCGGGCCTTTAAAGGCCACTACGTCGGCGATCAGACGGTGCTGGTCGTGCAACTGCTGATATTCGGCTGCGCTAACCGTCGCCCGGCTGTGCCAGCGGAAGGTTTCCAGTGCCTGTTCGACAAATTCATCCGCCTGACTGTCGTCCAGTCCGCCCTGAGCTTCTTGCAGTACGATCAGTTCAAGTGCCCGTTCAGTAAATATACGGCGACGAGCCAACAGGCGTTGCGCCAGTTCGCGCAGTTCCGGGTTTTCAATCAGTTCCAGCCGCAATAAAGAGGTGAATACCCGGAATGGACTGATCTGTAGCGCATCCTCATGTTCTGCCCGAAATGCGGTAGAGTGAACCGGAACCCCGGCCACGGCCAGATCGTAATAGCCCACCGGAGACATGCCCATCACGTTAAACAGCCGTCGCAGGGTGGAAAGTTCCTCTGCGGTGCCAACCCGAATGGCCCCGTGGCGCTCCATGGCCAGCCGTTCGACTTCGCCGGTAATTTGTAATTGATGAGCCAATGCGGCATCTTCGCGCAGGACCTGTCGGTTGGTTTCCGCTACCAGTTCGAGTAAATCGCCATACAGAGGTACCTCTTTCTGGTACATATCTGACATGGCGTGGGAGAATCTGGCGCGGATTTCATTCGGTGAGACGAACTGCTGGGCGGTCATGCGCATAGCTCCTTTATTCAGTATAATCTGAAAAATATCATTCTTGGCGGCAAACGTGCTGGTTGAAAGGCCATTCGCCTTGTTTTCACCTCAAGTTTAGCTAGGTCGATTAGGTTTTGTTATAGCCTGGGCAAGCATATTAGATTTTTATGCGTTAGCTCTCATTTGAGCAGCGAATAACGGAAAGTACGGCCGTCCAGAAGGCAACAACGCTAAAGGTTTTAAGTAAAAAAAGATAAATTAATCCATTAATAATCATGGGCATAAAAATAAATATGGCGAAATGGTAAAAACAGGCCAATAAACCTCTTGTGCAAAAGATAGATTTATGAGTAAATGCAAGTCGGCCTGTGATACAGACCTATTTATGTTCGAGTTTAGAATTAAGCAGTTCCTCCAAAAACGTTATCATCTGATTCCGCTTCAAAGACGAACCTTCTAAGTACCTCCCATAAGTAATGTTTCTAAGAACGGCCAAAATTGCCTTATGGCATGTTTTGTATATATATTTAAAAGGTAAATAAGTAATGTCTAAGAAGACGGGTCAAGTGAAGTGGTTCAATGAAAGCAAAGGTTTTGGTTTTATTGAACAGAACGACGGTGGTAAAGATGTATTCGTACACTTCTCCGCAATCGCGACCGACGGTTTCAAAACTTTGGCTGAAGGCCAGCGTGTTGAGTACACCGTAGAAGACAGCCAGCGCGGGCCGGCTGCCGCCAACGTTGTTGCTCTGTAAATAAACAGGGAATAACGTAAAGAGATCTTAATACAACCATGATAAGGCGTTTGCGCCGATTCATTGCGGAAGATATTAAGTTCAACAAGCCCGCCAGAGTGCGGGTTTTTTATTTTTTGCTCACGAGAGGTTTGTTACGAAAAACTTTAGGATGGGCTGGTAGCGTCCAACAATAATAAAAATGACGTTGTTAAGGATGCTCAAGTAAAAGGATATAAGTTATGTTTAAAAATACTGTGTTACAAATGGGCCGTGTGAAATGGTTTGATCAGGCTGCAGGCTATGGTTTTATTTCACCGGTAGATGGTAGCGACGAAATTTATGTAAGCCGTCGTTCTATCGCCAATACTAAAAATAAATCGTTAAACGAAGGTCAGAACGTTGAGTTCTCGATCTATCGCAGCTCCCACGGGCTGTCAGCGGCAGACGTTATCGCGTTCTGACCCACCCCCTTCCTCGCCAGTGCCGGTGCCGCCACCCCAAGCACTGGCGAAGATAAATTCCCCGATATCCACTATTATCAAGCGATTGCTCAATCACTTCGGATGTCAGGATGAACACCCCAGTTATTTCTCTTGCTGCCGCTCGTGCGATCCACCTCGCCGCGCAGGGGCTGCTATCCCCGATGAAACGCAAAGCCAGGCCCGACGACGTGGTTGCCGCCATTACACGTATGGGTTTACTGCAAATCGATACCATCAGCGTGGTCGCACGCAGCCCCTATCTGGTGCTGTTCAGCCGCCTGGGCGACTACCGGCCGGAATGGCTGGAACAGGCACTGGCTGGCCGCCAGCTGTTTGAGTACTGGGCGCACGAGGCCTGCTTTTTACCCATAGAGGATTTTGGCTTGCTGCGTCATCGAATGCTACAGCCGCAAGGCATGGGCTGGAAGTATTCCGAACAGTGGATGCAGGAACATCAGGCGGCAATAGATGCCCTGTTACAACATATTGAAACCGCTGGTCCGGTGCGTTCGGCGGATTTCAGCGCCGAGAAGAAGGGCAACAGCGGCTGGTGGGATTGGAAGCCGGAAAAACGCCATCTCGAAATCCTGTTCACTGCCGGTAAATTGATGGTAGCCGAACGGCGCAATTTCCATCGCGTTTACGATCTGACGGAAAGATTATTACCTGACTGGGATGATAGTCGGGATGTATTATCTGTCGATGATGCACGGCAGGAAATGCTCAGCCGCAGCTGTCGTTTCCTGGGTATCTTCAGAGCCGAATGGCTGGCAGATTACTACCGTTTGAAGCGGGTTGCGCCGAAAGCGCTACTGGCGTCGTTGCAACATCAGGGCGAAGTGCTGCCCGTGAGGATCGACGGTTTGGACGGGGAGTTTTACGTGCACCATTCGCTGGCGGCAGAGCTGCAGCTGGCAGAGCAAGGAGCGTTAAAATCCAGCGTGACCACTTTGCTTTCTCCATTCGACCCGGTGGTTTGGGATCGCCGTCGTGCGTTGGAGCTTTTCAACTTTGATTATCGTTTGGAATGCTACACGCCGAAAGAAAAACGGCAGTATGGTTACTTTACGCTACCGGTGTTGCAACGCGGTGAGTTGATTGGCCGCATCGATGCAAAAATGCATCGTCGTCAGGGCATTTTCGAAATCATCAGTTTCCACCCACAGGCCAAGGTTCGCTTTGGTAAGCAACGTGTGCAGGATATTCGGCAGGCAATCACCCGCAGTGCAAAATGGCACGGTGCGTCACAGGTTGTTTTGGGGGATATTCCGGCGGTGCTGGCCCACGAGTGGGGAACTGGCTGGCAAGTGGAATAACGAACGGCGTTGTCGGCTTGGGTAAAACGAATGTTCAGCGCCGTTCGTTACAAGGGGGGCCTCAGTTGCTGAAGTTGGCAAACAGGGCGATGATTTTATGAAGACGTTTGATCATGAGAATGTCTTTTTGTGACTTGCATCACAAAATTCTACGCCTGCACCGGGGGCAATTCAATCCCTCTGACAGATTAAAATGCAGCGACAACACAGCCGGTGATTAACCTGGCGCATAGCGTTATGCTATCCTCACGCACTTTCCTGACGTTAAATCTCCACCCTGGAGGAAGCATGGATCACCGTTTACTCGAAATCGTCGCCTGCCCGGTCTGCACCGGTAAGCTTTATTTCAATAAAGAAAACCAGGAATTGGTCTGCAAAGTGGATGGCCTGGCCTATCCGTTGCGTGACGGCATTCCCGTGCTGTTGGAAAATGAAGCGCGAGCGCTGTCATTGGATGAGAAACACGCATGAGTTTTATCGCTATTATTCCAGCCCGTTATGCATCAACCCGTTTACCGGGCAAACCGCTGGCCGATATCCACGGCAAGCCGATGGTGCTGCACGTAATGGAGCGCGCACGCGAGTCGGGTGCCAGTCGCGTTATTGTCGCGACCGATCACCCGGCGGTGGCCGAAGCGGTCAAAGCGGCAGGCGGTGAAGTCTGCATGACCCGGGCCGATCACAATTCCGGTACCGAGCGTTTGGCAGAGGTGATCGAGCATTATGGTTTTGCTGATGACGAAATCATCGTTAACGTTCAGGGTGACGAGCCACTGATCCCACCGGTGATTGTGCGTCAGGTAGCTGAAAATCTGGCGGGCAGTCAGGCCGGGATGGCCACCCTGGCGGTGCCGATCGAAAGCGCAGAAGAAGCGTTTAACCCCAATGCGGTCAAAGTGGTGATGGATGCGCAGGGTTATGCGCTCTATTTCTCACGCGCCACCATTCCATGGGATCGCGAACGTTTTGCCCAATCCAAAGAAAGCATCGGTGATAGCCTGTTGCGCCATATAGGTATTTACGCCTATCGCGCCGGTTTTGTTCGCCGTTACGTGACCTGGGCACCAAGCCAATTGGAGCAAATTGAGCTGCTGGAACAGTTGCGGGTGCTGTGGTACGGCGAAAAAATTCACGTGGCGGTTGCCAAGGCAATGCCGACCGTGGGTGTCGATACGCCAGAAGATTTGCAGCGCGTACGCGACAGTATCAAAGGCTGAGCATTGAACGTCGGCGCGTCACGCAACGCGCCGGCGACATAATTTCCCATCTTTATATCCCCATTTTGTTGATCTGCGTTGAAGAATTTTTCTGCTCAGCGTTCGATGATGTCAGCGTCTCTTCTCTTTCTCTTGAGGCTATTCCCTTATGGAGCAGTTACGCGCCGAACTGAGTATTGTGCTGGGTGAATCCATCAGCCGGCTGGAACGCGTCAGCGAACAACCTTATGCCCACATGTATTCACTGTATGACCAACAGGGCCACGCGATCCCGCTGATGGCGAAAAGCTTTGTCTGCCAGGGCATTGCCCAACAGGAGGCTTACAAGTTATCGATGCTGTCGCGTGAAGGGGATATCCGCTTGCCGACGGTGTATGGCGTGGTCTATACCCACCAGGCACCTTATAAAGAAATATTGTTGATCGAGCGCTTGCGTGGCGTATCCGTAGAGGCCCCTACGCGCACGCCGAACCGATGGAATACGCTGATGGAGCAGATTGTCGATGGCGTATTGGCCTGGCACCGCATTGACAGTCACGGTTGCGTGGGCACGGTAGACAGCACCCAGGAGAACGACTGGTTCTGTTGGTATCAACAGCGGGTCGAAGTGCTATGGTCAACCTTGAGTAATCTCAATTCACCGCTGCTGACAATGGATGACCGCCGCTTGTTGTACCGCACCCGTGAAGCATTGACTCATTTTTTTGTCGGCTTCGACGATCCTTGCGTATTGGTGCACGGTAACTTGTCGCTGCGCAGTATGTTGAAAGATCCGAAAAGCGATCAACTTTTGGCGATGCTCAACCCCGGAATGATGCTGTGGGCACCGCGTGAATATGAGTTATTCAGGTTATGTGAAGCGGGAATGCCGAGCCAGTTGCTGTTTTATTATTTGCAACGAGCGCCGGTAGCGGAGTCCTTCCTGATGCGGCGTTGGTTGTATGTGGTATGGGAAGCGGTAGGGCGGTTGATTCATACCGGCAAACTGGAGCGGCAGCCATTTGACTATGCGTCCAAACAACTGCTGCCCTGGATTACCGGTTAACGCCGACTAGTCGACAGATACCTCATCGGACCCTTTCAGCCTTTGCCACAGGCTGCCCAGCGTTTCATACCAGGCCCGTTCGCTGTGGCCGAGGAACATCGCCGACGGCACTACGCGATCCCAGATATTCAATCGTGAACTGATAGCCAACTGATTGGCCGGCGCTGGGATCGGGTGCAGTCCCTTGGCTTCAAAGAAGCGCATGGCGCGCGGTAAATGATTGGCTGAAGTCACCAGAATAAACGGCTGCTGGCCGACCAGCTTCGACACCTGCAATGCCTCCTGCTCGGTATCCAACGGGCGATCCAACAGAACGATATCACCGCGGGGGACTCCCAGACTCTCCGCCACCTGCGCAGCGGTCGCCGCATTACTCAGGGTTTTAGGACTCCCGGCACCGGTGAACACCATTTTCGCTCCTGGGTGGGCGAGATATAAGCGCACACCTTCCGTGACTCGTGGCAGGCTATTGCCGATCAGATTGGAACTGGGTGCCCAATCCGGATTAAAGGTATAGCCGCCGCCCAGCACCACGATATAATTCACCGGGTCATTGCCACGATAGGTGACATACTCCGATTCTATCGGGCGCAGTAACCTGTCGGCCACCGGCTGCAGGCTGAAAAGCAGTAAAAACAGCCAGCTCAGCGTGAAAATGACCTTGCCGCTTTTTTGCCAACGGGTGAACCACAGCAGTAACAGCGCCAGTCCCATCAGCAGCAACAGCGCAGGCAACGGCATTAAAATGGCGCCAATGAACTTTTTCAGGTTAAACAGCATCAAAAATCAGGTCCTTTTGGGCGAAAAAACGACATCCGGGCACAATCAGGCCGCAAGAAGATTCATTCTAAGCCAGTCTGTGCCAAAATAGCAGGTTTGAATGGGCTGGTACTTTGCCCCCAGCCGGATAAGATCAGCGGAGCCGTTGTCCATGCAGGATCGCAATTTTGACGATATTGCTGAAAAGTTTGCGCGTAATATTTACGGCACCACCAAAGGGAAAATCCGCCAGGCGGTAGTTTGGCAGGATCTGACCACGCTGTTGGCCCAGTTGCCGCAGCGGCCGCTGCGCATTCTGGATGCCGGCGGTGGCGAAGGCCATATGGCCTGCCAATTGGCAGAATTAGGACATCAGGTGTTGTTGTGCGATCTTTCTGGTGAGATGATCCAACGCGCCGCGTTGCTGGCTGAGCAGAAAGGTGTGAGCCAGAACATGCAATTCATACAAAGTTCAGCTCAGGATATTGGTCAACACTTGGAACAGCCGGTTGATCTGATATTGTTCCATGCGGTGCTTGAATGGATCGCCGAACCTGAGGCTGCGTTGCAGGCGTTATTTCATTGCCTGCTGCCGGGTGGCGCATTGTCATTGATGTTCTTTAACGCCAATGGCCTCTTGATGCGTAACGTGGTGTTGGGTAATTTCCAACTGGTGAACCCAGAGGTCAGAAGACGCAGAAAGCGTTCGTTGTCGCCGCAGTATCCGCATAGTCCGCCGCAGGTGTACGGCTGGCTGGAACAGTTGGGCATGCGCATCAGCGGGAAAACCGGCGTGCGGGTGTTCCACGACTATCTGCAGAGCAGGCAGTTACAGACACAAAAATTTGAAGAGTTACTGGCGCTTGAACAGCACTATTGCCGGCAGGAGCCGTACGTGAGTTTGGGGCGCTATATTCACGTCATGGCGCATAAACCAAACCTGAAGGACGAACTATGAGTGAATTTTCCCAGACAGTACCCGAACTGGTCGCCTGGGCACGGAAAAATGATTTCTCTATTTCGCTCCCTACGGAGCGTCTCGCGTTTTTGCTTGCCATCGCCACTTTGAACGGCGAGCGGCTGGACGGCGAGATGAGCGAAGGTGAGCTGGTTGATGCATTTCGCCATGTCAGCAAGGGTTTCGAACAGACGCATGAAACGGTGGCCGTGCGCGCCAACAATGCGATTAACGACATGGTGCGCCAGCGCCTGTTAAACCGTTTTATCAGCGAACAGGCGGACGGTAACGCGATTTACCGTCTGACGCCGCTGGGCATCGGTATCACCGATTACTATATCCGTCAGCGCGAATTCTCCACGCTGCGTTTGTCGATGCAGCTGTCAATTGTGGCGCAGGAGCTCAAACGCGCTGCCGACGCCGCCGATGAGGGCGGTGATGATTTCCACTGGCACCGTAACGTGTTTGCACCGCTGAAATATTCGGTGGCGGAAATCTTCGACAGTATCGATTTGACCCAGCGGATTATGGATGAACAACAGCAGGGCGTGAAGGACGACATCGCAGCGCTGCTGAACAAAGACTGGCGTGCGGCGATCTCCAGCTGTGAGATGCTGTTGTCCGAAACCTCGGGTACCCTGCGCGAACTGCAGGATACGCTGGAGGCGGCGGGCGATAAACTGCAGGCCAACCTGTTGCGTATTCAGGATGCCACGCTGGGTGGAGCAGAACTGGGCTTCATCGACAAACTGGTGTTCGACCTGCAAAGCAAGCTTGACCGCATAATCAGTTGGGGCCAGCAGGCGATTGACCTGTGGATTGGCTACGACCGCCACGTGCATAAATTTATCCGTACCGCGATCGACATGGACAAGAACCGGGTATTTGCCCAGCGTTTGCGTCAGTCGGTGCAAAACTATTTCGACAACCCATGGACACTGACCCATGCCAATGCCGACCGTCTGCTGGATATGCGAGACGAAGAACTGGCGTTGCGCAGCGAGGAAGTGACCGGGGAACTGCCGCCGGATCTGGAGTTCGAAGAGTTCAGCGAAATCCGCGAGCAGCTGGCGGCAATGATCGAACAGGCACTGAAGATTTATCAGGAACAACAGATGCCGCTCAATTTAGGGGCGGTAATGCGCGATTATCTGGCGCAATATCCGCGTGCTCGTCATTTCGATGTGGCACGTTTAGTGGTCGACCAGGCAGTGCGCCTTGGTGTGGCTGAAGCAGATTTTTCAGGGTTGCCGGCACAGTGGCAGGCAATCAATGATTACGGAGCCAAGGTCCAGGCCCATGTCATCGACAAATATTGAACAAATAATGCCAGTCAAGCTGGCCAAGGCATTGTCTAACGCGCTGTTCCCGGCGCTGGACAGCCAACTGCGTGCGGGTCGTCACATCGGTATCGATGAACTGGACAACCACGCTTTCTTAATGGATTTCCAGGATGAACTGGAAGAATTCTACACCCGCTACAGCGTAGAGCTGATCCGCGCGCCGGAAGGATTCTTCTACCTGCGTCCACGCTCTACCACGCTGATCCCGCGTTCGGTACTGTCCGAGCTGGATATGATGGTGGGGAAAATTCTGTGCTTTCTGTATCTCAGTCCGGAGCGTCTGGCGCATGAGGGCATTTTCAGCCATCAGGAGCTGTACGACGAACTGCTAAGCCTGGCGGACGAGAGCAAATTGCTGAAGTTCGTTAATCAGCGCTCTACCGGTTCGGATCTTGATCGCCAGAAGCTGCATGAAAAAGTACGTACTTCACTGAACCGCCTGCGTCGTTTGGGCATGGTCTATTTCATGGGCAACGACAGCAGCAAATTCCGTATTACCGAGGCGGTGTTCCGCTTTGGCGCCGATGTACGCAGCGGCGACGATCCGCGTGAAGCGCAGTTGCGTATGATCCGCGACGGCGAAGCAATGCCGGTTGAAAACAGCCTGTTGCTGAATGATGAGAGCGATGCAGAAGACGCGGCGCCTGATACCACACCGGACAGTGCAGAGGATGAACAGGAATGATTGAACGCGGTAAATTTCGCTCGCTGACGTTGGTTAACTGGAACGGCTTCTTTGCCCGCACCTTTGATCTCGATGAGTTGGTGACCACGCTGTCCGGCGGTAACGGGGCAGGGAAATCCACTACCATGGCGGCCTTCGTCACTGCGCTGATCCCCGATTTGACGCTGTTGCACTTTCGTAACACCACTGAAGCCGGCGCCACCAGCGGCTCACGCGACAAAGGCCTGCACGGTAAACTGCGCGCCGGGGTATGTTATTCGACTCTTGACGTGCTCAACTCGCGCCACCAACGTGTGGTCGTTGGTGTTCGTCTGCAGCAGGTCGCCGGCCGTGACCGCAAGGTCGACATCAAGCCGTTCGTGATCCAGGGCCTGCCGACGGCCGTGCAGCCGACGGAGCTTTTGACCCAAACGGTAGGTGAGCGCCAGGCGCGCGTACTGTCGCTGCAGGAACTGAAAGATCGCGTCGAAGAGATGGAAGGGGTGCAGTTCAAGCAGTTTAACTCCATCACCGATTACCACTCACTAATGTTCGATCTGGGCGTGATCCCGAAACGCCTGCGTTCATCGTCCGATCGCAGCAAGTTCTATCGTCTGATTGAAGCCTCGCTGTACGGCGGTATTTCCAGCGCCATCACCCGCTCGCTGCGCGACTACCTGTTGCCGGAAAACAGCGGTGTGCGCAAGGCCTTCCAGGACATGGAAGCGGCGCTGCGTGAAAACCGCATGACGCTGGAAGCGATCCGCGTGACCCAATCCGACCGCGACCTGTTCAAACATTTGATTTCCGAGGCCACCTCTTACGTGGCGGCGGACTACATGCGTCATGCCAATGAGCGGCGCATTCATTTGGACGGGGCACTGGCGCTACGCAGCGATCTGCTGGGCAGTCGCAAACAGTTGGCCGCCGAGCAATTCCGTCATGTTGAAATGGCGCGTGAACTGGCGGAGCAAAGCGGTGCGGAATCCGATCTGGAAACCGATTATCAGGCCGCCAGCGATCACCTGAATCTGGTACAAACGGCGATGCGTCAGCAGGAAAAGATCGAGCGTTATGAAGGCGATCTGGAAGAGCTGACCTACCGACTGGAAGAACAGAATGAAGTGGTTGCGGAGGCCAGCGAACAACAGGCCGAAAACGAAGCGCGTGCCGAGGCCGCCGAACTGGAAGTGGATGAGCTGAAAAGCCAACTCGCCGACTACCAGCAGGCGCTCGACGTGCAGCAGACCCGCGCCATTCAGTATCAGCAGGCGTTGCAAGCGTTGGAACGTGCTCGCGCGTTGTGCCAACTGCCGGAACTGACCGCCGAAAATGCCGAACACTGGCTGGATACTTTCCAGGCGCGTGAGCAGGAAGCCACAGAAGCGCTGCTGATGCTTGAGCAAAAACTGAGCGTGGCCGACGCCGCGCACGGTCAGTTTGAACAGGCTTACCAACTGGTGGGTAAAATCGCCGGCCAGGTCAACCGCAGCGAAGCCTGGCAGTGTGCGCGCGAATTGCTGCGCGACTGGCCATCACAGCAACACCTTGCCGAACGCGTGCAACCCTTGCGTATGCGCCTGAGCGAGCTGGAACAGCGTCTGCGCTCCCAGCAGGACGCCGAGCGTCTGCTGCAGGAGTTCTGTAAACGCCATGGACAGCAGTATCAGCCGGACGAACTTGATGCTCTGCAACAAGAACTGGAAGAGCGTCTGGAATCGCTGTCGCAGGGCGTTAGCGATGCCGGTGAGCGTCGGATGGAAATGCGCCAGGAACTGGAGCAAATTCAGCAACGCATCCGCGAACTGACCACCCGCGCACCTGTCTGGTTGGCCGCGCAGGATGCTCTGAGCCAGCTTGGCGAGCAAAGCGGTGAAGCGCTTGAAAGCAGCCAGCAGGTGACTGAATACATGCAGCAACTGCTGGAGCGCGAACGTGAAACTACCGTTGAGCGTGACGAAGTGGCTGCCGGTAAACGTGCTGTTGAAGCGCAAATTGAACGTCTCAGCCAGCCTGGCGGTGCCGAAGATCAGCGTCTGGTCACGCTGGCCGAACGTTTTGGTGGCGTGCTGCTGTCCGAAATCTACGACGACGTCACCATCGACGATGCACCGTATTTCTCCGCCTTGTACGGCCCGTCGCGCCACGCCATCGTGGTGCCGGATCTGTCGTTGGTGCGTGAGATGCTGGAAGGGTTGGAAGACTGCCCGGAAGATCTCTATCTGATCGAAGGGGATCCGCAGTCGTTCGATGACAGCGTATTCGCCGTCGAAGAACAAGACCGCGCGGTGTTGGTTAAAACTGCCGAGCGCCAGTGGCGTTACTCACGTTACCCGGCAGTGCCGCTGTTTGGCCGTGCCGCACGTGAGAATCGCCTGGAAATATTGCATGCCGAGCGGGAAAAGTTGGCAGAGCGTTATGCCACACTGTCGTTCGACGTGCAGAAAACCCAGCGTTCGCACCAGGCCTTCAGCCGCTTTATCGGTAACCATCTGGCGGTAGCCTTTGACGCCGATCCGGAAGCCGAGATCCGTGGCCTCAATACCCGCCGTGGTGAAATCGAACGTGCGCTGAATAACCATGAAGCGCAGAACCAGCAGCAGCGTCAGCAGTACGATCAGGCGAAAGAGGGCATTTCTGCACTGAACCGTCTGACGCCGCTGGTTTCATTGCTAAACGATGAAACCCTGCAGGATCGGGTGGAAGAAATCCGTGAAGAGCTGGAAGAGGCGCAGGATGCCGCGCGTCATATTCAGCAGCACGGCGTTTCCCTGACCAAGCTGGAGCCGCTGCTGTCGGTACTGCAGAGCGATCCGCAGCAGCATGAGCAGTTGCAGCAGGATTACACTCAGGCGCAGAGCGTGCAGCGTCAGGCCAAGCAGCAGGCGTTTGCCCTGATTGAAGTGGTGCAGCGTCGCGCGCACTTCAGCTATACCGACTCTGCCGGCATGCAAAATGCCAATAACGATCTGAACGACAAGCTGCGCCAGCGTCTGGAACATGCGGAAGCGGAACGTACCCGTGCCCGTGAGCAACTGCGCCAGTATCAGACCCAGTTCACCCAGTACAGCCAGGTGTTGGCATCGCTGAAAAGCTCGTATGACGCCAAGCGCGACATGCTCAAAGAGCTGAGCCAGGAACTGGTAGACATCGGTGTGCAGGCGGATGCCAATGCCGAAGCCCGTGCGCGCACTCGTCGTGATGAATTGCATACGGCCCTGAGCACCAACCGCGCGCGCCGAAACCAACTGGAAAAACAGCTGACCTTCTGCGAAGCGGAAATGGACAGTCTGCAGAAGAAACTGCGCAAGCTGGAGCGCGATTATTATCAACTGCGCGAGCAGGTGGTCACCGCCAAGGCGGGTTGGTGCGCCGTGATGCGCCTGGTGAAAGACAATGGCGTTGAACGTCGTCTGCACCGCCGCGAACTGGCCTATATGGACGGTGACGAGCTGCGCTCAATGTCGGATAAGGCGCTCGGTGCGCTGCGTCTGGCGGTGTCGGATAACGAACACCTGCGCGATGTGCTGCGCCTGTCGGAAGATCCCAAGCGTCCGGAACGCAAGATCCAGTTCTATATTGCGGTCTATCAGCATCTGCGCGAGCGTATTCGTCAGGATATCATCCGTACCGACGATCCGGTTGAAGCCATCGAACAGATGGAGATCGAACTGGGCCGCCTGACCGAAGAGTTGACCGCGCGTGAGCAGAAGCTGGCAATCAGCTCCAAGAGCGTGGCGAACATCATTCGCAAAACCATCCAGCGCGAACAGAACCGTATCCGCATGCTCAACCAGGGCCTGCAGGCGGTTTCCTTCGGACAGGTGAAGAGCGTGCGGTTGAACGTCAACGTGCGTGAAGCGCATGCGACGCTGCTGGACGTGCTTTCCGAACAACAGGAACAGCATCAGGACTTGTTCAACAGCAACCGACTGACCTTCTCGGAAGCCTTGGCCAAGCTGTATCAGCGTCTGAACCCACAGATTGATATGGGGCAGCGTACGCCACAGACCATTGGTGAAGAGCTGCTGGATTATCGCAACTACCTGGAGCTGGAAGTGGAAGTCTTCCGCGGCTCTGATGGTTGGCTGCGTGCAGAGAGTGGCGCGTTATCGACCGGTGAAGCGATCGGTACCGGGATGTCGATTTTGGTCATGGTGGTACAGAGCTGGGAAGAAGAGTCGCGCCGTCTGCGCGGTAAAGATATTTCTCCTTGCCGGCTGTTGTTCCTCGATGAAGCGGCGCGACTGGATGCCAAATCCATCGCTACGCTGTTCGAGCTGTGCGATCGTCTGGAAATGCAGCTGATCATCGCAGCACCGGAAAATATCAGCCCGGAAAAAGGCACGACTTATAAACTGGTGCGTAAAGTGTTCCAGAATCATGAACATGTACACGTAGTAGGGCTGCGCGGTTTTGCCAATGAGCCGCCGGTTCTGGGTGTTACTGCGGCAGAAACGCCGTAAACGCAAAAAAAGCCCGCTAATAATCTGAAAATAGCCGCCCAAGGGTGGCTATTTTTTTGTGCGGGAGGATGATAGTCCTGCTTTTTTCTGCGCTGAAAACCGAGTAGCCTAATGAAATAACAGTTATTCATAGGCACCCAAAGGGCAAAATGGCTTTTCTGTTCGTATACTGAAACTAATAAGTTGTCTTGGTTATATTTTTTGTGAGCATACAGGGGGCAATGGATGTTGCTTAGAAATGGAAACACTGTACGGCGGCTGGCGTTAAGTTGCGCAATCGCATGTGGTCTTGCGTCGTCTTTACCCGTATGGGCAACCGTTCCTGCGTTTCCGGTAGCGTCATCCGGCATGTCAGTGGCGCAAAGCCGTTCGGAAATAGTGGCGGCATTACCGAAAGGTATCACACCCTATTATCTTTCGACGCTGGCTCCTTTGTACGCGGCGAACCGGATGCAATTGATGTGGCAGGATCGCGAAGCGGTTCAGCAATTTCAGCAGCAACTGGCCGAGTTGGCGATGTCCGGCGTACAGCCGCAGTTTACCCAATGGGTGAAGCTGTTGACCAACCCGGCAATTACCGACGTGGCGCGCGATGTGGTGCTGTCTGATGCGATGCTGGGCTATTTGCAGTTCGTTTCGTCCATCGGTGCCAACGGTAATAATTGGCTCTACAGCAATATTCCCTACAAACTCGGTCTGCCGCCCAATACGGTGATTAACCAGTGGCAGCTGGCGGTGCGTCAGGGCAAAACGCTGGCTTATGTCAACAAGCTGGCACCGCAGCACCCGCAATACGTCAAGATGCATCAGGCCCTGCGGGACATGCTGGCCGATGGCCGTCCGTGGCCGCAAATGGCCAATGGTCCAAGCCTGCGCCCCGATCAACTGAGCGATGATATCCCAGCCTTGCGTGAGATCCTGGCGCGTAACGGCATGCTGACGCCTTCTACGGCACCGGTGGAAGCGCAGGATCCCCCTGCGGTTTTGACCGGTTCGCGTAATGAGCCTGACGATGGTGGCCTGTCGGTTGATGAAGAAAAAAGTCGCGAGAGCCAGAGTGCCGTTGTCAGCCCGGCCGCCGCTCCTGTCAAAGATCTGGTCCCAACGCCGCAATCGCCTTTTTCGCAGCAACAGGAAAGCCCGGTTACCGTCACCGATAATCGCTATACCCCCGATCTGGTCGAAGGCGTTAAGCGCTTCCAGAAATGGCAGGGGCTGAGTGCTGACGGCGTGATTGGCGTTCGCACTCGCGAGTGGCTTAACGTAACGCCGCAAATGCGCGCCTCGCTGTTGGCACTGAATATCCAGCGTTTACGGATACTGCCCGGCCATGTTGATACCGGTATTATGGTTAACATTCCCAACTACTCGTTGACCTACTATCAGAACGGCAATGAAGTGCTTTCCTCGCGGGTGATCGTTGGTCGACCTAGCCGCAAGACGCCGTTAATGAGCAGTGCGCTGAATAATGTGGTGGTGAACCCGCCGTGGAACGTACCTACTACGCTGGTGCGTGAAGATATCGTACCGAAGGCGATGCGTGACGGCAGCTACTTCCAGAAGCATGGCTATACCGTGCTTTCGGGCTGGAGCAACGATGCCGAAGTGATTAACCCGGCGATGATCGATTGGAATATGGTGTCGGCCCGCAATTTCCCGTACCGGATCCGTCAATCACCAGGCGCGACCAATTCATTGGGGCGTTTTAAATTCAATATGCCGAGTTCGGACGCTATCTATCTGCACGATACGCCCAACCATAATTTGTTCCAGAAAGACATCCGCGCCTTGAGTTCCGGTTGTGTTCGGGTCAACAAGGCTTCGGATTTGGCGAACATGCTGCTGCAGGATGCCGGCTGGAACAACACTCGTGTTTCTTCCACTCTGAAACAGGGGAATACCACCTTCGTAAATATCCGCCAGCATATTCCGGTTAAATTGTATTATTTAACCGCCTGGGTCTCTGATGATGGAAAGCCACAATTCCGCACAGATATTTACAATTATGATGACACGGTGAGATCGGGCGCACAAATTTTGGCTCAGGCCGAAAAATTAATGCAATAAATGCAGTAATTATAAATAAATAACGGTCAGAATATCGGGCCATGATGCAGGCACTCATTGCGTGAGTGCCTGCAAACCGCGGGACATCACGGGTTGACTCAGCCAGTGTGGGCGGTTATGGTTCGGGCAGTGCGCTGTTTTGTGCATATATTTTGATATTCTTGCCGGGTTTAACAGAAACATGGACAAAATTGATCATCATCGCCGTAAATGGCTGGCGTTAGGTAGCGCCGCCGTAGGCATAGCGCTGCTCCCTGGGCAAGCCTTTGCCAGTCTTTCTACTTCTCGTCCGCGTATTTTGGTTGTAAATAATATGCATACGGGCGAATCGCTTAAAGCCGAATTCTTCGACGGCAAGGGATATAATAAAGACGAGTTAGTCCGTCTTAATCATCTCTTCCGTGATTATCGAGCCAATAAGGTCAAGTCAATCGATCCTCGTCTGTTCGATCATCTCTATCGTCTGCAAGGTCTGTTGGGTACCAACAAGCCGGTGCAGTTGGTTTCAGGTTATCGCTCCCTGGACACCAACAATGAGCTGCGTGAACGCAGTCGCGGTGTGGCCAAACACAGCTACCACACTAAAGGCCAGGCGATGGACTTCCATATCGAAGGCATCCAACTGAGTAATATCCGTAAAGCGGCGTTAAAAATGAGCGCCGGTGGTGTAGGATATTACCCACGTAGCAACTTCGTACACATCGATACCGGCCCGGTGCGGACCTGGTAATCGCTGTGCACCATAAGTGAGTCGCGCCAGCCCGGCAGGGTGTGGCGCCGTTGTCGTTGGAGCCTTATGAAATACCACATTATTCCCGTTACCGCTTTTAGTCAGAACTGCAGCCTGATCTGGTGTGAGAGCACCCAGCAGGCGGCTTTGGTCGATCCCGGCGGTGAACCTGAAAAACTGAAGGCCGAAATAGCCAGGCAGGGCGTAACTGTTACGCAGATCCTGCTGACGCATGGTCATCTCGATCACGTTGGCGCGGCCGCTGAGCTGGCTGAGCATTACCAGGTGCCGATCTACGGCCCGGATAAGAGAGATGCTTTCTGGCTGGACGGGCTGCCTGCGCAGAGCCGCATGTTTGGGCTGGAAGAGTGCGCACCGCTGACGCCTACCCGGTGGCTGGAAGAAGGGGATAGCGTGCAGGTGGGCGAGATGACGCTCAAGGTGCTGCATTGCCCTGGCCATACTCCTGGCCATATCGTGTTTATTAATGAGCGGGCGAGATTGGCGCTGGTGGGCGACGTGCTGTTTAATGGCGGCGTTGGGCGCAGTGATTTCCCACAAGGCGATCACCAGGCGTTAATCAACTCAATCCGCACCAAGCTATTGCCGCAGGGTGATGACATGGCGTTTATTCCAGGTCATGGGCCAATGTCGACCTTCGGTCAGGAACGTGAAACCAACCCGTTCCTGCGTGAAGAGCCGGCCATCTGGTAGGTTATTTCCGGCAGAAATAACTAAGGGGCGCTTTGAGCGCCCCTTTTGCTATGTGTCGCGCGAAGGTTTTACAGCACGGCGACGATGGCTTCGCACAGCGGTGCCATATTGTCCGGTGTCATGCCGGCAACGTTAACGCGACCGGAGTTAACGGCGTAGACGCCAAACTCGTCACGCAGACGCAGCACCTGTTCTTTGGTCAGCCCGCTGAACGAGAACATGCCGTTCTGATTGATGATAAAGCTGAAGTCCTGCTCAGCGCCTTTCTCCTGCAGGGTATTCACGAACAGCTGACGCATACGGTGAATGCGTTGACGCATGTCGGTCAGCTCCTGCTCCCACAGCGCACGTAACGCATCGTCGCCCAGGATGGTTGCCACAATGGCAGCACCGTGTGACGGTGGGTTAGAGTAGTTGGCGCGGATGGCGGCTTTCACCTGGCTGAAGGCGCGGTCGGCGGTTTCTGCATCAGCAGCAACCACCGTGCAGGCACCCACGCGCTCGTTGTAAAGACCGAAATTCTTCGAGTAAGAACTGGCGACGATCAGTTCCTGGTGCTTGGCGGCAAAAATACGCAGGCCCTGGGCATCTTCTTCCAGGCCATTCGCAAAGCCCTGGTACGCGAAGTCGAACAGCGGCAACCAGCCGTTAGCCACAGACAGCTCGGCCAACTGGGCCCACTGCTCTGGCGTTGGGTCGATGCCGGTTGGGTTATGGCAGCAGCCGTGGAACAGCACCACATCGCCGGCCTGAGCCTGTTTCAGGCTGTTTAGCAGACCATCAAAGTCCAGTGCATGATTGGCGGCGTCGTAGTAGGCGTATTCCAACACTTCCAGACCGACCGCACCGAACACGTTGTTGTGGTTCGGCCAGCTTGGGTTGCTGATCCAGATGCGTTTCGCGCTGGTCTGGTTGGCGATGAAGTCAGCTGCTACACGCAGGCCGCCGGTGCCACCAGGAGTTTGTGCGGTGCGCGCACGCTTGTCGGTAATGATTGGGCTTTGTTTGCCGAACAGCAGCTCTTGCGTGCAGTTGGCGAACGCCGGAATACCTTCAATGCCGAGATAGTTTTTGGTGGTCTCATTTTCCAGCAGATACTGTTCAGCTTTTTTAACGCTGGTCAGCACCGGAGTTTTACCGGTTTCATCTTTATAAACGCCAATCCCTAGGTTGATTTTGTTAGGGCGGGCGTCAGCGCGGAAAATGTCGGTCAGACCCAGGATCGGATCGGCAGGTGCAGCAGTGATTTTTTCAAACATGTCAGGTGCTTCCATGGCTCGGAGTTAAGCAGACAGAAGCATCAGGGTAGCGCCAGTTATGCCCTTTGCCAACCGTTTGCGAGAAAAACACCTCGATCTTGTGAAGGACGCATATTCGGCATAAAAAATGAGGGGGAAGGGGGATTTGGCAGGATAAAAAGTTAGGGGAACGCAAAAACAAAAACAGGGCCGAAGCCCTGTTTTTTAACTTGTCCGGCGGTGAACCACCGTTAAGTTTGACAACTTAGAACTGGTAAACCAGGCCTACACCAACGATGTCATCGGTAGCGATGGCATTGGCTTTGGTGAATTCGTTGTCGTCCAGCAGGTTGATTTTATAATCAACATAGGTAGACATGTTTTTGTTGAAGTAGTAAGTGGTACCAACAGAAACATATTTAACCAGGTCGGCATCGCCGCCACCGAAGCTAGAACCGTTCGCGGTACGGCTAGACAGGTTTTTACCTTTAGACTGCAGGTAAGAAACTTCTGGACGCAGACCGAAGTCGAACTGGTACTGTGCAGTCACTTCGAAGTTCTGAGTTTTGTCAGCGATAGTGAAGTCAGATTCGCCGTATGGAGTCATATTACGGGTTTCTGAGTACATGGCTGCCAGGTAAACGTTGTTGGCGTCGTATTTCGCGCCCACAGTCCATGCGTCAGCCTTGTCGCCTTTAGCGGTAGCATTCAGTTTCTGATCGTCTGTACGATTAGAAGATGCATATGCAGCACCGAAGCTTACGCCTTCGCCGATGTCATAAGTAGAAGACAGGCCCCAACCGTCGCCGTTTTGTTTCTTCAGATCACGATCGTCGTTCTGGTTTTTGCCCTGGTACTGAACGGCGAAGTTCAGACCGTCAACCAGACCGAAGAAGTTGTTGTTACGGTAAGTAGCAACGCCGTTGGTACGGCCAGTCATGAAGTTGTCGGTGTAGGTATAAGTATCGCCACCGAACTCTGGCAGCATATCTGTCCAGCCTTCCACGTCGTACAGTACGCCGTAGTTACGGCCGTAGTCGAATGAACCGTAGTCAGCAAATTTCAGACCTGCGAAGCCCAGACGAGTCTTGGTGCCTTCGGTGCCTTGAGATTCAGCGTGGTTAGCCTGAACGTTGTATTCCCACTGGCCGTAACCGGTCAGTTGGTCAGTAATCTGGGTTTCACCTTTGAAGCCGAAACGAACATAGGTCTGATCGCCATCATTACCTTTGTCGTCTGAGAAGTAGTGCAGACCGTCAACTTTACCGTACAGATCCAGTTTGTTGCCGTCTTTGTTGTAGATTTCAGCAGCGTTTGCTGCACCAGCTGCTAACAGAGCCGGGATTACCACTGCAAGAATGTTGCGCTTCATCATTATATTACCCTCATTGGTGTTATTCGGACACCTTTGCCACTGCCGCCAATAATTCTTTTGGAACTATTGTTGATAGATTGGTGTCGTCCTGTGTCTGCACGCAGTGTTCCATTCACTGGCGGGTTAATCTAGAACGAAAATGCTACCAATGTCGCAATGAGGTTTCAAAAAGAAAGTATTTGTAACAAAAAGTAATATTCGGGGAACTTTGTGACGTGGGTCAATATTAAAAAATGCGAAAGGCCAGCAAAGCTGGCCTTGGTTTTGTAACTAAATTAATTAGAAAATGTATTATCTGATTAATTAAAAGGTTGCATTACGTGGCGTCCGCGGGAACGGAATGACATCACGCACGTTTTGCACACCGGTTACATAGGCGATTAAACGCTCAAAACCCAAACCGAAGCCGGCATGAGGTACGGTGCCGTAACGACGCAGATCGCGATACCACCAGTAGTCTTCTTTATTCAGGCCCATGGCTTCCAGACGCTGATCCAGTACGTCCAGACGTTCTTCACGCTGAGCACCGCCGATGATTTCACCAATGCCCGGAGCCAGAACGTCCATTGCGGCAACGGTTTTACCGTCATCGTTCATACGCATATAGAAAGCTTTGATGTCTTTCGGGTAGTTTTTCACCACTACCGGCGCTTTGAAGTGTTTCTCAGCCAGATAACGCTCATGTTCGGAAGACAGGTCGATACCCCAGGAAACCGGATTTTCGAAAGTCTGGCCGGAGGCGATCAGGATTTCTACCGCTTCGGTGTAATCAACCTGAGCAAAATCGGAAGAAACAAAACGCTGCAGGCGGTCGATGGCGTCTTTGTCTACGCGCTCGGCGAAGAACTGCATGTCATCCATACGCTCGTTCAATACGGCCTGGAATACATACTTCAGCATTTTTTCCGCCAACTCGGCGATGTCTTCGAGATCGGCAAACGCCACTTCCGGTTCAATCATCCAAAACTCTGCCAGGTGGCGGCTGGTGTTGGAGTTCTCGGCGCGGAAAGTGGGACCGAAAGTGTAGATTTTCGACAGCGCACAGGCATAGGTCTCGCCGTTCAACTGGCCGGAAACGGTCAGGAAGGCTTCTTTGCCGAAAAAGTCCTGGCTGAAATCGACCGCACCTTTATCGGTACGCGGCAGGTTTTCCAGATCCAGGGTTGAAACGCGGAACATTTCACCGGCGCCTTCGGTATCGGAGGCGGTGATCAGCGGGGTGGAAACCCAGAAGAAGCCGTTCTCGTGATAGAAACGGTGAATGGCCTGTGCCAGCGTATGACGTACGCGGGCAACCGCACCGATCAGATTGGTGCGTGGGCGCAGGTGAGCCACTTCGCGCAGGTATTCAATGCTGTGACGTTTGGCCGCCATCGGATAGGTGTCCGGATCGTCAACCCAGCCAACCACTTTAATCGCGGTTGCCTGCAGTTCGAAACTCTGACCTTCGCCCGGAGATGCCACCACAATGCCGGTGACTTCAATGGAACAGCCGGTGGTCAGATGCAGCACTTCATCCTGATAATTCGGCAGAGAATTATTAACGACGGCCTGTAACGGATCAAAGCAGGAACCGTCATAGACGGCCAGGAAGGAGATACCAGCTTTAGAATCTCTCCGGGTACGCACCCAACCGCGCACGGTGACTTCACTGTCAACCGCAGCACGGCCTTGCAGTACGTCGACTACAGGCACTACGCTCATAGATTTCTCTCTTTAATAATTTGGTTTAGAAATAGCTTATAACCCAAGAATATGGGGATGTTGCTATGTTACTTGGCACGGTGCAGAGCACAAGTAGAAATCGCCGTATCGGCGCAACATTTCTTGGGGCTGGGCGAAAAGGGAGCAACGAGAAGGACTATATAAAGAAGAAAAAGCCGGCGTGAGGTCTTCAGCCGGCTTTTTAGCGTGCATAGGGCAGGGGGAACTTAGCTCGCTTTTTTTACCAGCGGCAGATCGAAGGCTTTGCGTAACGCTTTTACAAAGGCCTGATCCTGACAGATGGTTTTACCTGGGCTATCGGAGAGTTTAGCCACCGGTTTGCCTTTGCATTCGACCAGTTTGATAACGATATTCAACGGTTTAACCCCTGGAATATCACAGGTCAGCCGCGTGCCTATACCGAACACCAGGTTGACGCGCTGGTAAAAGTGGCGATAAAGCGCCAGCGCCTTGTCCAGATCCAGGTTGTCGGAGAACACCAGCGTTTTGCTCATCGGATCAATTCCCAGCTTCTGGAAATGCGCGATGGCTTTTTCGCCCCATTCGAACGGATCGCCCGAGTCATGGCGCAGGCCCTGATAGCGCTGGGCAAACTGCGGGCCGAAATCACGCAGGAAGGCATCCATAGTGATGCAGTCGGTCAATGCGATACCGAGCTGATCGGGGTATTCGTCCAGCCAGGCCTGCAGTGCGGCTCGTTGACTGTTGGCCAACACCGGGCTTATCTGCTGATGCGCCTGGAACCATTCATGGGCCTGGGTACCGACTGGCGCAAGATCAAGCTGGCGTGCCAGATCGTAATTGCTGGTACCCACCAGATAAGGGAATTCGCTTTTCAGCGTGCTGACGATAGCTTGCTGTACAGGCTGGGAAAAACGGCGGCGGGTACCGAAGTCCATCAGCTTGAAGCGAGAAATATCCACATCGCTACTCATGGCTTTAAACTGCGCGAGTTTGTTGCGCAGGTGAGCTACTGCCATATCTGGCGTAACATCCGGTGAGCGGTGACGATGTACCACTTCGCTGATCACCGCCAGTAGCGGGACTTCCCACATGATCACTTCGCGCCACGGGCCGGCAATACGAATATGCAGCTTGCCCTGGCGGTTTTCGATCTGGACCTGTTGCGGATCGTAGCGGAAATCGCGCAGCCAGTTCAGGTAATCCTCACGGAAGAAGGGCAGCCCTGAGAGATAGTTGAACTCAGCGTCTGTCAGCGCCAATTGGCTCATCAGTGCGATTTGCGCACTAATTTCGTCGGCATATTCGCCAAGCAGCTCATCACCACGGCAGCGGAATTCTGCCGCCACGCTGATAGCGGGGTAGCGATGAAACACTGCTTGCTGCATATGAAGCTTGTAGGCATCAGTATCAAGCAGTGATGTCAAAATCGGGGAGGCGTATTGAGTCATAGCGCGTTACTGCATCCTCGTCAGGCGCGTGTCCAAATCCGGATAATCAAAAAAAGTGGGGGGAGTATACCCGGATTATCCTGTTATTGAAGCTGCATCACACCACAATTCATCGGAGCGGGTCGAGGATTAAACGTGCCTTTATGTTGGCTTGCCATCAGGATAGCGGTAGAAAAGTCAGATAAGCCTGTAAGGTGAATGACTTAGGCTAATTAGTCATAAAAATTATAATGTTAATTATTTTAAACAACAATTCAGATAAAACCGGTCGCGGTGTGAATGCCGATCCGGTCCTTGCCGTTATTTTTGCTGAAATAGAGCGCTTCATCCGCTTGTTTGATTGCCATCGGCAACAGCCGGATGTCGCTCACCTGGGCAATGCCGCAACTGGTGGTGAAGCGAACATTTTGCCCATTGGCTATGGTCAGGGTTAATTGGTGGGTGCGTTCGCGTAGCTTGGACATCACTTCGCGTGCATTCTCCAGCGTACAATTTCCGAGGATCACGGCGAATTCTTCACCGCCATAGCGACAGAAAATATCACTGGAGCGGAAGGTGCTCTGCAGCAGTTTACCGAAGGCGACCAACACCAGATCGCCGACATGGTGGCCGTAGCTGTCATTGATATTTTTAAAGTTATCAATATCAATCAGGCAAAAGGCCAGCGGGTAGCTGCTGGCGGCCAGCGATTCACACTCGCGGAAAAATTTGCGCCGATTATAGATGTTGGTCAAGGGGTCAAGAAATGAAGAGGCTTCCAGTTCTTTGATCAGCAAGTGTTTTTCGTTTTCCAGCGTCACTTTTTCCATCTGATACTGTTTGAGCTGTTTAATGGCATCGCTAATAGCCATTAACTCCTGACCGTAGAACACCTCATTGCGATCGATGTTCATATTACCGCGCGACAGCCGCAAAATATTATTATGTGTTTTCGTTAACCAGCGGCTGATATTGGAACAATAAACCAGCGTCGGCAGAAAAATAAACAGTGCGATCAGACCGGCCAGGGAAATCATGCCGTAAATGGCGGTTTGGCTGCCATAGATTTTATGCTGAGAGGCGGTGACCTCCAGCTCAAAACTACGCTGAAAAAGCCGCTGGGACAGCTCGCTGAGGTTTCTCACGTAGTGATAGATAGATTCAGTGGGATAAGCCGTATGGGTATCCACGGCGGTATACAGCCCGGTGGTAATACGGCCGATCTGCCGGGTCGACAGATGCTCGAGGATCTCATTGACCAGCAAGGTGGTCTGCACATCATTATAGGTCAGCTTCATAAATATCAGCCGGGTGCTTAGCGCACTCAATACCCCAGTCAACTGAACGGCTTTCAGATAGGCGCCCTTACGCTCTAGGGGGTTGGTATTGACGTCGATCACCTGATCGACCAGTTCAGTGACCGACATGTTCAGTCGGTTATTTAACCGCACGGCTTCCAGGAATAAAAACGAGTCGGCATCGACCATGCGGTTGTCGTAGCTATAACGGTAATAGCTCTTGCTGGCCTGAGAAATATAGTAGGCGCTATTGATATTAAACAAATTGGCATTGGCGTCCGTAATATGAGAAAGCTGCAGGTTGTCGTTATTCAGCAGTTGTTCCATCAGGCTGAGCATGGAAAGTGCCGCGACTTTTTGCCGAATGCCAAGCTGTTGCGATATTGCACTGTCGATATGCGGCCGAAAACGGGCGATTTTTTCCCGCGCCAATCGATCGGCGTCTTGCCACTGCTGTGGGGTAATTTCAGGATCTATCAGACTCAGACGTTTTAAACGGTGCGCTAATAAAGTGGCTTGAAAAGCTTCGGAAATCTCTTTGGCGCGGGTAATTTTGTACAGGTTAAGCTGGTTGTCGCGATAATCGGTATTGGCCTCGGCCAGCTCATCAGAAATGAACAGGGCGAAAGAGGACATCAGGGCAAAGGTAAAAAAATAGATCAGATATTTTACTTTCATATGCGCCGCGCGTCCTTGAGCCAGATTTGTTAATTATATCATTGTGGCTCCCAGGCTGTCTTGACTATACCCGCCGGGGCGCTACGACCCGCAAAGCGCTACTGATTAAGAGTTGCTTGCCCGCGGGCCCTGAGAAAGTCGTGCTGTTTACCCAGCGACTGACGCTTGGGAAATATAAAACCCTCAAGTTATTTTTTAGCATTAAATGCTGATTTCCATACCGCATCAGGTCAAGGTGCCTGAGTGAGTGGGCAATTCGTCGACAATATTAGGATCCACCTCCGATTTCTCCGCTCTGGTAGCCCGGCATCTCTGGGTTTTTTTTGTAGCTGTGATACAGTTTATTTACAATCAGGCTCATCGAGATTTCTGCTCTTTCCCCACGGCGAAATAACCCCAAGATGAAAGCCTGGCACCTGTAACTCACTGAGACGTCAAAGGGTTTTTATGACACAACAGCCACAGGCGAAGTATCGCCACGATTATCGCGCGCCAGATTACACCATCACTGACATTGACCTGGGTTTTGAGCTGGACGCAGAGACCACTCGTGTCACCGCCGTCAGCAAGATTAAACGCCAGGGCGCAGCCGACGGGGCACTGGTACTGAACGGTGAAGACCTGACGCTGGTGAGTATTGAGATCGACGGCCAGCCATGGACTGCCTATCAGTTGCAGGATAACAAACTGGTTATCGAGCAACTGCCAGCACAATTTACCATGACCATCGTCAATGATATTCACCCGGCGAAAAACACCGCGCTGGAAGGGTTGTACCTGTCCGGTGAGGCGCTGTGTACTCAATGTGAGGCCGAAGGTTTCCGCCACATTACCTATTATCTGGATCGCCCGGACGTACTGGCCCGCTTTAGCACCCGCATTGTGGCTGACAAGGCTCGTTACCCGTTCCTGTTGTCAAACGGTAACCGCGTAGGCCAGGGTGAGCTGGAGGACGGACGTCACTGGGTGCAGTGGCAAGATCCGTTCCCAAAACCTTGTTACCTGTTTGCGCTGGTGGCCGGTGACTTCGACGTGCTGCGCGACAGCTTCACCACTCGCTCCGGGCGTGAAGTAGCGTTGGAGCTGTTCGTTGACCGTGGCAACCTGGATCGCGCCGATTGGGCGATGACCTCGCTGAAGAACTCGATGAAATGGGACGAAACTCGTTTCGGACTGGAATACGATCTCGACATTTATATGATCGTCGCGGTCGACTTCTTCAACATGGGGGCGATGGAGAACAAAGGGTTAAATATTTTTAACTCCAAATACGTGCTGGCAAAAGCCGAAACCGCCACCGACAAAGATTACCTGAATATTGAAGCGGTGATTGGCCACGAATACTTCCACAACTGGACCGGCAACCGCGTGACCTGCCGCGACTGGTTCCAGCTCAGCCTGAAAGAAGGGCTGACGGTGTTCCGCGATCAGGAGTTCAGTTCAGATCTGGGTTCACGTCCGGTTAACCGCATCGATAACGTACGCGTGATGCGTGGTGCACAGTTCGCCGAAGATGCCAGCCCGATGGCGCACGCCATTCGTCCGGACAAAGTGATCGAAATGAACAACTTCTACACCCTGACGGTGTATGAGAAAGGGTCTGAAGTGATCCGCATGCTGCACACGCTGCTGGGTGAAGAGCAATTCCAGAAAGGCATCCAGCTGTATTTCGAGCGTCATGACGGTAGCGCGGCCACCTGCGATGATTTTGTACAGGCGATGGAAGATGCATCCAACGTTGACCTGTCACTGTTCCGCCGCTGGTACAGCCAGTCCGGTACGCCGTTGCTCACCGTGCGCGATGAATACGATGCCGAGCACCAGCAGTATCGCCTGCACGTCAGCCAGAAGACCGAACCGACCGCCGATCAGCCGCAGAAATTGCCACTGCATATTCCGCTGGATATCGAACTGTACGACGCGCAAGGCAATGTGATTGCTCTGCAGAAAGACGGCTCTGCGGTCAATAACGTCTTGAACGTGACCGAAGCGGAGCAGACATTCGTGTTCGACGGTGTGGCGCAAAAGCCGGTACCGTCCCTGTTGCGCGAGTTCTCCGCGCCAGTGAAGCTGGATTATCCGTACAGCGATCAGCAACTGACCTTCCTGATGCAGTATGCGCGCAATGAATTTGCCCGCTGGGATGCGGCGCAGAGCCTGCTGGCCACCTACATCAAACTGAACGTGGCCAAACATCAGCAGAAACAACCGTTGTCGCTGCCACTACACGTTGCTGATGCGTTCCGCGCCGTGCTGTTGGATGAGACGCTGGATCCGGCATTAGCCGCGCAAATCCTGACGTTGCCATCTGAAGGTGAAATTGCCGAACTGTTCGCAACTATCGATCCTGAAGCAATTGCTGCGGTGCATGAAGCGATCGTCCGTTGCCTGGCGAAGGAAATGGCCGACGAGTGGCTGGCGGTTTATAACGCCAATAAAACCGACGGTTACCGGGTGGAGCACGCTGACATTGCCAAGCGTTCGCTGCGCAATGTGTGCCTGGGCTATCTGGCCTTCGGCGATGAAGCGCTGGCCGATCGCCTGGTGTCCGAGCAATATCGTCAGGCAGACAATATGACCGACTCACTGGCGGCGCTGGCGGCGGCCGTAGCGGCACAGTTACCTTGCCGCGATGCGCTGTTAACGGCATTCGATGAGCGTTGGCACCAGGATGGTCTGGTGATGGACAAGTGGTTCGTGCTGCAGGCGACCAGCCCGGCGGCGGACGTGTTGACCAAGGTGCGTAGCTTGCTGAAACACCGTTCATTCAGCCTGAGCAATCCCAACCGTACGCGTTCGTTGATCGGCGGTTTCGCTTCCGCCAACCCGGCGGCATTCCACGCGGCAGACGGCAGTGGTTATCAGTTCCTGGCCGAGATCCTCAGCGATCTGAACCAGCGCAACCCGCAAATTGCCGCACGCCTGATTGAGCCGCTGATCCGCCTGAAACGCTATGATGCTTCACGTCAGGCATTGATGCGCAAAGCGCTTGAGCAGTTGAAGGGGCTGGAGAATCTGTCCGGCGACCTGTTCGAGAAGATCACCAAAGCGCTCGACGCGTAAGTCTGGAAAGGGACGGCATGCCGTCCCTTTTTTAATTCGCTACCCGGCGCGAAGCTTCAGCCAATTGCGGCGGTGACAATACTCGATCCAGCACTTCGGCCTCCAGTTCCGCCAGCCTGGCCGATCCCTTACGGCGTGGACGCGGCAGGTCAATGGTCAAATCCAACCCGATACGCCCTTCCTCAATCAAAATCACCCGATCCGCCAGCGCAATGGCTTCACTGACGTCGTGCGTCACCAGCAGTACGGTAAAACCATGCTGTTGCCATAGCCCTTCAATAAGCCCCTGCATTTCAATCCGCGTTAACGCATCCAGCGCGCCCAATGGCTCATCCAGCAGCAACAGGCGTGGACGGTGGATCAGTGCGCGAGCCAGTGCCACCCGCTGCTTTTGCCCGCCGGACAAGGCTGCCGGCCATTCATTGGCGCGATCGGCCAGCCCAACGGTTTCCAGCGCTTGCAGTGCGTCAGCTCGCCAATCACCCCGCAGGCCGAGGCCGACATTGTCGATCACCTTTTTCCACGGCAGCAGGCGTGCATCCTGAAACATCAGGCGAGTATCGTCCCTGGCACTGGCGAGGGGGGCATTGCCGGTTAATAACGCGCCGCTGCTGGCATTTTCCAGCCCGGCCATCAGACGCAGCAGCGTGCTTTTGCCGCAACCACTGCGGCCAACCACGGCGACGAACTGACCGGCGCTGATACGTAACTGGATATTGTCCAGTACCTTGCGGTTACCGTATTGCTTGGCAATGGATTCCAGCGTGACCGGCGTCCCCTGGGGAATACGTGCGGGAGTCGTCATAGCGCTTCTCCTTGCTTGAGTTGATAGGCCGGATGCCAGCGCAGCCAGACGCGTTCCAGCAATTGGGCGCTGACGTCCGCCAGCTTGCCGAGCAGGGCGTACAACACAATGGCCACCACCACCACGTCGGTCTGCAGGAATTCACGGGCGTTCATCGCCAGGTAGCCAATCCCCGAATTGGCGGAAATGGTTTCGGCGACGATCAGCGTCAGCCACATAAAGCCCAATGCGAAACGCACGCCGACCATGATCGAGGGCAGGGCACCCGGCAAAACCACCTGGGCGAATAACTGGAAACCACTGAGGCCGTAGCTGCGTGCCATTTCAAGCAGGCCCCGATCGATATTCTTGATACCGTGATAGGTATTCAGATAGATAGGGAACAGGGTGCCCAACGCCACCAGAAAAATCTTGGCGGACTCATCAATGCCAAACCACAGGATCACCAGCGGGATTAATGCCAGATGCGGCACGTTACGGATCATCTGTACGGAACTGTCCAGCAAGCGTTCGCCCCAGCGTGACAGACCGGTGATAAAGCCCAGCGCCAGCCCGATGCTGCCGCCGATGCTAAAACCGATCAACGCGCGCCAGCTGCTGATGGTCAGGTGTTGCCACAGTTCGCCGCTCTTGGTCAGCGACCAGAACGCGGTCACTACGGCGCTTGGCGCCGGCAGAATACGGTTCGACAGCCAGCCCGCTTCCACGGATATTTGCCAGACTGCCACCAGCGCTACCGGCAATGCCCAGGGGGCCAGGCGGTGCAAGATTCGTTGTGTGCCGTTTGCCATAGTGCGGCTCCTCAGCTTTGCGATGCTTTTTGTGGAATATAAATATTGGCCACCACTTCGCCCTGTGCTTTGGCGGGTCGGCGTGGCGCGGGCGCCTGGGTTTCCACCAGATCAAGATGCGGGAACAGCAGCTCGCCAACGCGATAGGCTTCTTCCAAATGCGGGTAACCGGACAATATAAAGGTGTCGATGCCCAGATCGGCGTATTCCTGCATACGCGCTGCCACCGTTGGGCCATCGCCAACCAGCGCGGTACCGGCACCGCCGCGTACCAAACCTACCCCAGCCCACAGATTGGGACTGATCTCCAGATGGTCTTTTTTGCCGCCGTGCAATGCCGCCATCCGTTGTTGCCCTACGGAGTCAAACCGGGCGAAGGCCTGCTGGGCATCGGCGATGGTCTTTTCATCCAGATTGGCAATCAGCCGGTCGGCAGCTCGCCAGGCTTCCTCGGTAGTTTCGCGCACGATGACGTGCAGGCGGATACCGAAACGCACCTGGCGACCTTTGGCTGCGGCCTTGGCACGAACCTCGGCAATTTTTTCTTTTACCTGCGCCGGCGGCTCGCCCCAGGTGAGGTACATTTCAACCTGATCGGCTGCCAGATCCTGTGCCGCGGCGGAGGATCCGCCAAAGTAGAGCGGTGGGCGCGGCTGTTGCACCGGCGGGTAAAGCAGTTTTGCGCCCTTTACCTGAATATGTTTACCGTTAAAATCGACGGTTTCTCCTTCCAGCACCTTGCGCCAGATATGGGTGAACTCCGCCGAGGCCTCGTAGCGTTCTTCGTGATTCAGGTGCAGACCTTCCGCCGCCAATTCATCAGGATCGCCGCCGGTGACCAGATTAAACAATGCCCGGCCGTTGGAAAGACGATCCAGCGTCGCCGCCTGGCGAGCCGCCAGAGTGGGCGAAATAATACCGGGGCGCAGGGCGACCAGAAATTTCAGTCGTTGGGTGACGGGGATCAGCGAGGCGGCCACCAGCCAGGAGTCTTCACATGAGCGGCCGGTAGGGATCAGCACGCCACCGAAACCCAGTCGATCGGCAGCCTGGGCGATTTGCTGCAAATAACCGTAATCGACGCTGCGGGCACCTTCCGTGCTGCCAAGATAGTGACCGTCACCGTGGGTGGGTAAAAACCAAAATACGTTCAGGCTCATCGTCAGTTCTCCTAAATTATTGTGCGCTTGGGTGCCAGATGCGTTGCGAAATATCGACTTTCACCGGCACCAGGTGGTTGGCATAAAACAGATCGGCGGTTTGCTGCTGAGCGGCGATGGTGTGTGCGTCCAGCGGTTTGATGGCGGTGGGTGGACGGTGATCCAGATAGGTCGAAATCACTTTCTCCGGCAGGCCCATGGCATTGGCCAGCAGCGTGACGCTTTGCGCACGATCGCTCAGGGTCAGCGCATCGGCCTGGGTCAGCGTATCGAGCACCTGTTGAATAAACGGCCCGTTGGCCTCGGTATAAGTTCGCACCGCCAGATAGAAGGAGCCGGTTTGATTCAGGTCGGTACCGTCACCCAGTACCCGTACGCCGCCCTGCAACAAGGCCGCGGAGTAGTAGGGATCCCAAATCGTCCAGGCATCGACATTGCCCTGCTGGAAAGCGGCGCGGGCATCGGCCGGGGTCAGATAGACAGGCTGAATATCGGTGAACTTCAGCCCGGCTTTTTGCAATGAGCGCAGCAGCAGATTGTGGGAGCTGGAGCCTTTCTGGAAGGCCACCTTGTGGCCCTTTAATTCTGCGACGGTTTTGATCGGGCTGTTCTCCGGCACCAGGATCACTTCTGCCTTGGGTTTTGGCGGCTCTACGCCAACATACAGCAGGTCCGCTCCGGCAGCCTGGGCGAAGATCGGCGGGATATCACCGGTACTGCCCAGATCGATACTGCCGACGTTCAGCGCTTCAAGCATCTGCGGGCCGGCGGGGAATTCGATCCAACTGATTTTGGTATTGGGAAAACGCTGTTCCAGCAGCCGGTGGGTTTTTGCCAGAACCAGACTGACCGATCCTTTTTGGTAGCCAATGCGAAACTGCGCCGGATCCTGTGCGCTGGCGGCATTGATCCATGCCAATGAGATGATGCCCGCCAATGCGCTGGTGCCAAGCCAACGGCCCAATGAAGAAAGTCGTTTCATATTTATTTCCTTATATGCTGTGCCGTCAGGCGGTTTGGCGGGCAAAAAGCGAGGGCGATAGCTTGGCTTTCGGCGGCTTGCGGCGGCCCAATGCCAGATAAAAGCTTTCCAGGGCTTCTTCCAGCCGGACCGTCAGATTTTCGGCCAGGGTGATTTTTTCGCCGTCCAGCACCACCTGACTGTCATCGGCAAATACCCCGTGTAGCACTTCCTGCGCTTTCAGCGCCGCCAGAACGGGCTTGAGGGCGTAGTCCACTGCCAACATATGGCCAATGGAGCCGCCGGTGGCCAGCGGTAATACCACCTTGTGGTCCAGCGCTCGCTCTGGCAGCAGATCCAGCAGGGTCTTCAGCGCGCCGGAAAACGAAGCCTTATACACCGGTGTCGAGACCAGCAGGCCATCGGCCTGCGCCAGTTGCTCGGTAAAGGCTTTGATCGCCGGGCTGTTAAAATTGGCATACAGCAAATCTTCGGCATCAAAATCGTGCAGGGTGTAGGAGATCACCTCCACGCCTTGCTGCTGCAACCAGTTTTTACTCAGAGAAAGCAGTGCTGCCGATCTTGATGGGATGCGAGGGCTGCCGGCCAGTGATATAACGCGCATTACCACTCCTTATAACTAAAAGTTAGGTTTAATCAGAAAATATTCGAGAAGTGTTTTAAACCTATCAGCAATAAGGTGGGTTACTTAAATCTCATTTTTTGATTTTGTTATGCGTAAATGAGGATTGGCGGCGGTTTGAGCCCAGGCTGGGGAAAACGATTGCGTAAAAAACGCTTTTTTTGCTTTTAATCAATTCCAATTGGTCAGGGGATACCGGATAATACGCCCCCGGTTTGCAACCGGGAAATCAGGAGAGTACATGTACTACCCCCTCATCAGAAAAGCGTTGTTCCAGCTCGATCCCGAGCGTGCGCATGAATTGACTTTTCAACAGCTTCGCCGTGTCACCGGCACCCCGTTAGAATTCCTTATTCGTCAGTCTGTGCCGACCAAGCCGGTAAGCTGCATGGGGCTCTCTTTTAAAAACCCATTGGGTTTGGCCGCCGGTCTGGATAAAGACGGCGAGTGTATCGATGCGTTTGGCGCCATGGGCTTTGGTTCTGTCGAAGTCGGCACCGTAACGCCACGCCCGCAGTCGGGCAATGACAAACCGCGTCTGTTCCGCATTGTCGAAGCCGAAGGCCTGATCAACCGCATGGGGTTTAATAACCAGGGTGTGGATAATCTGGTTGAAAACGTTAAGAAATCTCATTTCGGCGGTATTCTGGGGATTAATATCGGCAAGAATAAAGACACCCCGGTTGAGCAAGGAAAAGACGATTATCTAATCTGTATGGATAAAGTTTATCCGTATGCCGGTTATATCGCGATTAACATTTCGTCACCAAATACCCCGGGATTACGATCCTTACAGTATGGTGAGGCTTTGGACGATCTTCTGGCTGCGATTAAAAATAAGCAGCAGGAATTGCATGAGCGTCATCACAAATATGTGCCGGTGGCAGTAAAGATCGCGCCGGATCTTTCTGAAGAAGAATTGATCCAAATAGCCGACAGCCTGGTACGTCATAATATAGATGGCGTGATCGCGACCAATACCACGCTGGATCGTAAATTGATCCAGGGGCTGAATTATTGTGAGCAAATGGGTGGCCTGAGTGGCCGTCCGCTGCAGGCGAGCAGCACCGAAGTGATCCGTCGTCTGTCCCTGGAGCTGCAAGGGCGCTTGCCGATTATCGGTGTTGGCGGAATTGATTCCCTGATGGCGGCGCGGGAAAAAATGGCGGCAGGGGCTTCGCTGGTGCAAATTTATTCCGGATTTATCTTCAAGGGTCCGCGCCTGATTAAAGATATCGTTAACTACATCTAATATTTTTTCTTTCATTTTCCGCCGGGGGTTTATTTCTTCCCCCGGCTCGTCTATATTTTGTCCACTAGCATAAATATCGTTCGCGGAATTATCCGATGTTTAAGCGACTTGAGTGGTGATAAAATCACCTTTTAGGGTAAATATTGCGTGGCATGGGCAGCGAGAAGGATAAGAGATGAAGATAAAACCTGACGATAATTGGCGTTGGTATTTTGACGCTGAACACGATCGGCTAATGCTGGATTTAGCCAATGGGATGATCTTTCGCTCGCGTTTCCCAGCCAAAATGTTAACCCCGGATGCTTTCGATGAATGCTCTTTCTGTGTCGATGACGCCGCACTTTATTTTAATTATGAAGAGCAGTGCAAACAGATAAAGCTTAGCCATGAGCAGCGTGCTGAACTGGTATTAAATGCCCTGGTGGCTTATCGCTTCCTGAAACCGCTGATGCCTAAGAGCTGGCATTTTTCTCAGCAGCATTATCCGTTGCAGCCGAAGAACGGCGAACTGGCGGCGGTGAAAGTGATGGAGAGCGGCATTGAAGCCCGCCTGCTGGTGGTGGAAGCCGGTGACAACGCCAGCCTGTGCCTGCTGGCGCAAAATCAGCTTTCGCTGGCCGGCCGTACCATGGTGCTGGGCGATGCCATCAAAGTGATGCACGATCGCCTTAAACCCTGCGCGCAAGATGAAGCCTCAGCCCCGGCTTACGACAGGGCGATGTAAGGCCATTACGCCAACGTCAGATCGCTTTTGGGAATACAGCTGCAGCAAAGAATGGTGCCATTGTTGGCCACCGCACTTTTCTTCAGCGGTGCCACTTCGCCATTGACCAAAGTAATACGACAGCTTCCGCAAATCCCCGCGCGGCATGAATAAGGCACGCGGAGCCCTTGCTGTTCCAACTGCTCTAGTAATATCTGCTGATTGTTGCCGGTAAACACCGTTCCCGCGTAGTCAATAGTGACGCTCTGCGTACTGTCCTGCGGTGCCTGCACGCTTTCAACCACTTTACCTGCGCCATAAGGGCGTGGCGGCTTGGTGGATAACACTTCAACGGCATCGCCAACGCGGATAATACCGCTGTTGCGTGCCACCATATTCTGGCCAAAATCGACATCGCCATTATCGGCGGTGCGGAATTTCTGCAGGGTACTCAGCGGTTCACCACTTGGATGTTTACGTCCACGTTCGGTGCTGACGGTGGTCAGCACGCAGCGGCTGCAAGGTTTCACCAGATCAAACATCACGTCACCGACGCGGATCACCTGCCAGCCATCTTCGGCCCAGGCGCTGGCACCGGTCACCACCAGATTGGGGCGAAACTGTTCAAGCTTGATGCTGCCGGGGCAGCGCTGTTGCAGGTCGTTGAATGAGGCTTCGTTAATTAACAGGTAGGGATAACCGTCGGCGAAGGACAGGGGAATTTCCGGGTGCTTTTTAACGCGGCGGGTCAGTTCCGGGCCGAGCCAACGCAATTGCACTTCACGCTGGAAATAGCCGCTCAGCCAGCTATTAATTGCCTGCGGTGCAATCAGGGCGGTGAAATGGTTGCCCCAGACTTCGGTCGGCTGCGCTTCGGCGGCGAAATCGCTAAAGCGGATGGCGGCACTTTCTCCGTCCGGCGCGGTCAGGAACAGGCCGTCTGCCAGCAGTGCCGGAGTGAATAACACCATTTGCGGATATTGCCGCGCGGTAATAAAGGTGCCATCCGGCTCGGTGATCATAAAGGTGCGATCGAAAGCCAGGCCGCTACTGGAAACCTGAGCGTGGGAAAGTTGCAAACCTCGAAGCGATTTAACCGGATGAACGTAAAGTTTAGCTAGCGTAATCACCCTGATCCCCGTGCGATTAGTAAATAGAAGGGAGCAACTTTATGACAAGCGGTCTGGATTAGCTATAATGCGCAACAATTTTCTTTTTGGTGATAAGTACGATATGAACTCTCTGTTTGCCAGCACGGCGCGTGGACTGGAAGAACTGTTAAAAAGCGAACTCGAAGCGCTGGGCGCTCACGCCTGTAAAGTGGTACAGGGTGGGGTACATTTTCAGGGTGACGATCGTCTTCTGTACCAAAGCTTGCTGTGGAGCCGCTTGGCCTCACGTATTTTGCTGCCGTTGAATGAATTCCGCGTACACAGCGATCTGGATTTGTACCTGGGCGTACAGGCGATCGACTGGACGAGTATTTTTGGTGTGGATAAAACTTTCGCCGTTCACTTCAGTGGCGTTAACGAAGAGATCCGCAACAGCCAGTATGGCGCACTGAAGGTCAAGGACGCCATTGTCGACAGCTTTACCCGCAAAATTGAACAGCGCCCGACGGTGGCGAAGCAGCAGCCGGACATTCGCGTCAATGTGTTCCTGCAGCGCGATATGGCCAGCGTAGCGCTTGATTTGAGCGGTGAAGGCCTGCACCAGCGTGGCTACCGTGACCTGACCGGCCAGGCACCGCTGAAAGAAAGCCTGGCAGCGGCGATTGTGCAGCGTTCCGGCTGGCAGCCAGGCACGCCGATGCTGGATCCCATGTGTGGTTCGGGCACCCTGTTGATTGAAGCGGCGATGATTGCTTCCGATCGCGCACCTGGCCTGCATCGTCAACACTGGGGCTTTACCGCCTGGAATGGTCACAACGTCGATCTGTGGCGTGAAGTGATCACCGAAGCGCAGGTACGCGCTCGTCGTGGCCTGCAGGAAACCACCTCGCGTTTCTTCGGCTCTGATATCGATCGCCGGGTGATTGAAATGGCGCGCGGTAACGCCCGTCGTGCCGGCGTCGCCGAACTGATTACCTTTAACGTCAACGACGTAGCCAAACTGACCAACCCGCTGCCGGAAGGCCCAACGGGTACCGTAGTCTGCAACCCGCCGTACGGTGAACGTCTGGAAAGCGAACCGGCGCTGATTGCCTTGCATAATATGCTGGGTCGTATCATGAAAAGCGCTTTTGGTGGCTGGCAGTTGTCACTGTTCAGTGCCTCACCGGAGCTGTTGAGCTGTCTGCAACTGCGTGCCGAGCGCCAGTTCAAGGCTAAAAATGGCCCGTTGGACTGCGTGCAGAAAAACTACCAACTGGCAGAAAACCCATTGGGTGCCGGTGGCGTGCAGGTGGCAGAAGATTTTGCCAACCGTCTGCGCAAAAACCTGAAGAAGCTCGACAAGTGGGCCAAACAGCAGGGTATTGAGTGCTACCGCCTGTACGATGCCGACCTGCCGGAATATAACGTGGCGGTGGATCGCTACGGCAGCAAAGTCGTGGTGCAGGAATATGCACCGCCGAAAACCATTGATGCGCAGAAGGCGCGTCAACGTCTGTTCGACGTGATCAACGCCACGCTGGCGGTGCTGGAATTGCCGTCCAACCAGTTGATCCTGAAAACCCGCGAGCGCCAGAAAGGCAAAAACCAGTACGAAAAGCTGGCGCAGAAGGGCGAGTTCCTGCTGGTGGAAGAGTTCAACGCCAAGCTGTGGGTTAACCTGACTGACTATCTCGATACCGGTCTGTTCCTCGACCACCGTATTGCCCGCCGCATGCTGGGTGAGATGAGCAAAGGCAAAGACTTCCTCAACCTGTTCGCCTATACCGGCACCGCTAGCGTGCATGCCGGATTGGGTGGGGCGCGCAGCACCACTACCGTGGATATGTCGCGCACCTATCTGGAATGGGCAGAGAAGAACCTGCGGGTTAACGGCCTGACCGGCAAACAGCACAGATTGATCCACGCGGATTGCCTGTCATGGATGCAAAATGCCGACGAACAATTCGACGTGATCTTTATCGATCCGCCGACCTTCTCCAACTCCAAGCGGATGGAGAACACTTTTGACGTTCAGCGCGATCACCTGGCGCTGATGCAAGATTTGAAACGGTTGCTGCGTCGTAACGGGACCATCATGTTCTCGAACAACAAGCGCGGTTTCCAGATGGATATGGCTGGCCTGAGCGCATTGGGTCTGGAGGCGAAAGAAATTACCGCCCAGACGCAGTCGCAGGACTTTGCCCGTAACCGTCAAATTCATAACTGCTGGCTGCTTACCCATGCCGGCGAAGGAAAATAATTACTATGTCGTTAATTAGCATGTCCGGTGCCTGGCTTTCTTTCAGCGATGCACCCCTTTTAGACAACACCGAAATTCATATTGAAGACAACGAACGCGTTTGTCTGGTTGGGCGCAATGGTGCCGGTAAATCCACGCTGTTGAAGATCCTCGGTAAAGAAATTCCGCTGGATGATGGCCGGGTGATTTATGAGCAGGATCTGATTGTGGCTCGTCTGCAACAGGATCCCCCGCGCAATATCGGCGGAACCGTGTTTGATTTCGTGGCCGAAGGCGTCGCCGAACAGGCGGAACACCTGAAAGCCTACCACGCGATTTCACACCTGGTAGAAACCGACCCAAGCGAAAAAAACCTGACGCGCATGGCGCAGATTATGGAGATCCTCGATCACCAGGGCCTGTGGCAACTCGACAGCCGCATCAGCGAAGTGCTGTTGCAGTTGGGCCTGAACGGGGATGCGGAACTGACCTCGCTCTCTGGCGGCTGGTTGCGTAAAGCGGCGCTGGGCCGTGCGCTGGTTAGTTCTCCGCGCGTACTGTTGCTCGATGAACCGACCAACCACCTGGATATTTCAACCATCGATTGGCTGGAAGGCTTCCTGAAAGAGTTCCAGGGTAGCATCGTGTTCATTTCCCACGACCGTTCCTTTATCCGCAATATGGCGACGCGCATTGTCGATCTCGATCGCGGCAAGCTGGTGTCCTGGCCGGGCAACTATGATTTATACCTGCTGAGCAAAGAAGAAGCGCTGCGGGTAGAAGAGCTGCAAAACGCCGAATTCGACCGCAAGCTGGCGCAGGAAGAAGTGTGGATCCGTCAGGGCATCAAGGCGCGTCGTACCCGTAACGAAGGCCGTGTGCGTGCGCTGAAGGCGTTGCGTAACGAGCGTTCCGAACGCCGTGAAGTGATGGGCACCGCCAAGATGCAGGTGGAAGAAGCCGTTCGCTCCGGCAAAATCGTGTTTGAGATGGAAGACGTTAACTATCAGGTTGGCGGCAAAGTGTTGGTGCGTAATTTCTCCGCCCAGGTGCAGCGTGGCGACAAAATTGCGTTGGTCGGCCCGAACGGCTGCGGTAAAACTACGCTGCTGAAACTGATGCTCAGCCAGTTGAAAGCCGACAGCGGCCGCGTGCACTGCGGGACCAAGCTGGAAGTGGCTTACTTCGACCAGCACCGCGCGGATCTGGATCCGGAGCGCACGGTAATGGACAACCTGGCGGAAGGTAAACAGGAAGTGCTGGTCAACGGCCGTTCCCGTCACGTGTTGGGGTATCTGCAGGACTTCCTGTTCCACCCTAAACGGGCGATGACGCCGGTGAAAGCCTTGTCGGGCGGTGAGCGCAATCGTCTGTTGCTGGCCAAGCTGTTCCTGAAGCCTAGTAACTTATTGATCCTCGATGAACCTACCAATGACCTGGATGTTGAAACACTGGAGTTGCTGGAAGAGCTGATCGACGGCTACCAGGGCACCGTGATGTTGGTAAGCCACGATCGTCAGTTCGTTGATAACTCGGTAACCGAGTGCTGGATCTTCGAAGGCAACGGTGAGATCAGCACCTTCGTCGGCGGTTATTTCGATGCGCACCATCAACGCGCGACGGCAAAACCGATCCGCCAGGTCGCTGCCGATCAGAACAAGCCTGTGGCAGAAAAAAAGGCTGAACAGCCAAAGAAAACAGCAGCTAAACTGAGCTATAACCTGTTACGTGAACTTGAGCAGTTGCCGCAACGCCTTGAACAGCTGGAAGCGGAAATTACGGCGCTGCAGGCGCAAATGAGCGATGCTGATTTCTTCACTCGTCCTCACAGCGAAACGCAACAGGTGCTGACAGCACTGGCCACGGCCGAAGGGGCGCTGGAAGAGGCGTTCGCCCGTTGGGAAGAGTTGGAAGCGATGAAAAACGGCTAACCGTTGAAAATACCGCTCGCGCGCTGCTGCGGGCGGTATTGCCGTACCGGTGAGCAACGTTATTAAGGAGGAATATGGTGTGTTCCCACGAGAATCACGAGCAGCACAGCCATGCAACGCATGCTACACAGCAACAGGACAATCTGATGCTGTGCCCGCAGTGCGACATGCTGGTGGCATTGCCGCCGCTGGCATATGGTTCAAAAGCGGTATGCCCGCGTTGTAAGACTACCCTCAGCTCCCGCTGGGAGGAACCGCGCAAGCGGCCGATCGGCTACGCCCTCAGCGCCTTGTTTATGCTGCTGCTGGCGAATATTTTCCCGTTTATCAATATGCGCGTTGCCGGTCTTGGTAACGAAATCAAACTGATCCAAATCCCGCAGGTGATGGTGGCGGAAGACTACGCCAGCATGGCCACGCTGTTTATGGTGTTTGTCCAACTGATCCCGGCATTCTGTATGCTGGCGATCATTCTACTTTGCGCCAAAGTACCCATCCCCACCGGTTTGAAAGAGTGGATGGCCAAAATGCTGTTCCAGTTTAAAACCTGGTGCATGGTGGAGATTTTCCTGGCCGGGGTACTGGTCAGCTTCGTTAAGCTGATGGCTTATGGTGATATCGGCGTCGGCAGCAGCTTTGTGCCGTACTGCCTGTTTTGCCTGCTACAGGTACGCGCCTTCCAGTGTGTCGATCGCCGCTGGCTGTGGAATGACATTGAACCTGCACCGCAGCTTGATCGTCCGATGGAAGTCGGGCGTACCGGGCTGCGTCAGGGGCTGCGTTCCTGCCAGTGTTGCACGGCCATTTTACCGGCGGAACTGACCTCGTGTCCGCGCTGCCATTCCCGTGGCTATGTGCGTCGCCGGCACAGCCTGCAATGGACGCTGGCGCTGCTGCTCACCTCTATCTTATTGTATATTCCGGCAAACCTGATGCCGATTATGGTCACCGAGGCGCTGGGCAACAAACTGACCTCCACCATCATGGCCGGGGTGATCCTGCTGTGGGGAGAAGGATCTTACCCGGTGGCGATGGTGATCTTCATCGCCAGTATTATGGTGCCTTCGCTAAAAATGTTGGCGATTGGTTGGCTGTGTTGGGATGCCAATGGCACCGGCAAGGCGCGGGCCGACAGCGAGCGAATGCATCTGATTTATGAAGTGGTTGAATTTGTTGGCCGCTGGTCAATGATTGACGTGTTTGTGATTGCCGTGCTTTCGGCATTGGTACGGATGGGACAATTGATGAGCATTTATCCTGACATTGGCGCACTGCTGTTTGCTATGGTGGTGATCCTCACTATGTTTGCAGCCATGACGTTTGATCCCCGGCTAACCTGGGATCGCGTAAACGAAACAATAAAAAAGGAGCCGCAAGGTGACGGAAAATAATCATAGCGTCGCGGACGTTGAGAAGATCAAACGCTGGTCACCAGTGTGGATCATCCCGATTGTCACCGCACTGATCGGCGCCTGGATCCTGTTTTACCATTTCAGCCACCAGGGGCCGGTGGTCACGTTGGTCACCACTACCGCAGAAGGGCTGGAAGCGGGTAAAACCAAAATCAAAAGCCGTAGCGTTGACGTCGGGGTCGTGGAAACGGTGACCCTGAGCGAAGACTTGAGCAAGGTGGTGGTCGAAGCGCGTCTGAATTCCGGCATGGAAAAACTGTTGCGCCAGGATTCTGCCTTCTGGGTTGTGAAGCCGCAGATTGGTCGCGGTGGGGTATCCGGCCTGGGTACGCTGCTTTCCGGTGCCTATATCGAGCTGCAGCCGGGCAATAAAGGCAAGGCAGGCAAGGACTACCAACTGCTGGACGCGCCGCCATTGGCATCGCCAGACGCTAAAGGGCTACGCATTGTGCTGGACAGCGAAAGGTCCGGTCAGTTGAATGCTGGCGATCCGGTACTGTTCCGTGGTTATCGCGTTGGCTCGGTGGAAACCAGTTACTTTGATCCCAAGATGCGCGCCATGCGTTACCAACTGTTTATCTCCGCACCTTACGATCAGTTGGTGACCAGCAACGTACGCTTCTGGAAAGACAGCGGTGTGGCGTTTGATATGTCGGCACAGGGGATGCGGGTGGAAATGGGCTCGCTGGCGACCTTGTTCAGCGGCGGCGTCAGCTTTGACGTGCCGGATGGTTGGGATCGCGGTGAACTGGCGCAACCGAAAGCGGAGTACCACCTGTTCGACAACCAGCGCAGCATTCAGGATTCGCTGTATACCGTGCATAAAGACTACCTGTTGTTCTTCGCTGATTCGGTTCGTGGCCTGCAGGCTGGCGCGCCGGTGGAGTTCCGAGGTATTCGCCTGGGGACCGTTGGTCAGGTACCGTTCTACCAAAAAGGCATGGTTCAGCGGCTGGATACCGACTACCGTATTCCGGTATTGATCCGCATCGAACCGGATCGCTTCCAGAAAGAATTGGGCGGCAACTTCGATATCGAGCGCCATTTGAAAGATGCCGAGTCACGTGGCATGCGCGCTTCGTTGAAATCTGCCAACCTGTTGACGGGGTCGCTGTATGTCGATCTGGACTTCTATCCACAAGTGAAAGCCTGGAATGGGCCGCGAGAGATGTTTGGCTATCCGTTGATGCCAACTACCAGCGGTGGTCTGGCGCAGATCCAGCAGAAACTGATGCAGACGCTGGATAAGATCAACTCGATGCCGCTCAATCCGATGATCAATGAGGCGACTAAAACCCTGGCGGAAAGTCAGAAAACCATGCAGACGACGCAGAAAACCATGCAATCGCTGAATGATATTATCGCCAGCAGAGAGATGAAGGCGCTGCCGCAGGATATGCAGAAAACCTTGCAGGAACTGAACCGCAGCATGAAAGGGTTCCAGCCTGGCTCTCCGGCTTACAACAAGATGGTCGGCGATATGCAACGTCTTGATCAGGTATTGCGTGAACTGCAGCCGGTGCTGCGTACCCTGAACGAAAAGAGCAACGCGCTGGTATTTGAAGCCGCGGGCAGTAACGATCCTCAGCCGAAGAAGGCCAATAAATGATGAAATGGATCCCGGTAGCCCTGGCGCTGTTACTCAGCGCCTGTAGCAGTACTCCACAGAAGACCTACTATCAACTGCCGGCGTTGGGCACGCCGGCACAGGTCAGCGGTAGCACGACGTCGCGCCAGCTTTGGCTGGAGCACGTTAGCGTGGCAGATTACCTGGCGCAGAGCGGGGTGGTTTACCAGACCAATGACGTGCAGTACGTGATTGCCCAGAACAACCTGTGGGCCAGCCCGCTGGATCAACAGTTGCAGCAGACGCTGGTCACTAACCTGAGCAGCGCGCTGCCGGGTTGGGTGGTGTCCTCGCAGCCGATGAGCAGCGAGCAGGATGTGCTCAACGTCACCATCAGTGGTTTCCATGGCCGCTTTGACGGTAAGGCGATCATTCGCGGCGAGTGGGTGCTGAACCATCAGGGCAATCTGACCAAGCGTCCATTCAGCCTGGAGCTTAAACAGGGTGAAGACGGCTACGACGCGTTGGTGCGGACGTTGGCTCAGGGCTGGCAACAAGAAGCCCAGGATATTGCCGCGCAAGCCGGTCGTTTTTAGAAATAATTTGTACTAAATCGGTCTAACCCCTTTCGATGAGAAATATTGGAATTTTTCGTTGGAAGGGGTTTTTATTTGATTTCAATAAGTTAACTTCTTTCCTTCATATCAGCCACTTAGCAAATTCTGCGTGCGTAGCTCACAAATATGACATTGGCGTGAATTTTGCGCATTGATCTTCGCTCCATTTAGCGCTATTGCTTAAACGTGGCTGCACAAAAAGCAGCCATTGTTTTCTTTCCACCAGACCAAAAATTGAGGGAAACGAGGCATGAAGAGACAGAAACGCGATCGTCTGGAAAGGGCGCATTCGAAAGGTTATCAGGCAGGTATTTTAGGACATCCGAAAGATCTTTGTCCTTATAAAACGACTGTGGACAGCCGGTCTCAATGGCTGGGAGGTTGGCGAGAAGCCATGGAAGACAGGGCTGTGACCGCTTAAGCGGCTCCCTGTCAAATAAAAGGAACAACCTCCGCCCAGCGCGGAGGTTTTTGTTTCAGGCAATATTACCCCTGCCAGCGTTTCAGCAAAATACTCGCATTCACACCACCGAAGCCAAAGCCGTTTGACAGCGCATAGTTTATGGCCATGGGTTGCGGTTGGTTCGCGACCAGGTGCAGCCCTTCTGCTGCTGGATCCGGACTTTCCAAATTCAATGTGGCTGGTGCAATCTGATCGCGCAGCGCCAGTGCAGTAAAGATGGTTTCCAGCCCGCCAGCGGCACCGAGCAAATGGCCGGTCGCTGATTTGGTTGAGGTGACCGCTACGCTGCCGTTAGTACCGAACAGATGTTTGATGGCATTAATCTCGCCTAAATCACCCACCGGTGTGGATGTCGCATGCGCGTTCAGGTGCTGAACCTGCTCTGGCGTTACGCCAGCCTGTTTTAGGGCAATCTTCATGGCACGGTAGGCACCGTCACCATCCTCGGCGCCAGAGGTCATATGGTAGGCATCTGCGCTGGTGCCATAACCGACAATTTCAGCCAGCGGCGTTGCTCCACGGGCCAGTGCATGCTCCAGTGTCTCAATCACCAGCATGCCGGCGCCTTCACCCATAACGAAGCCATTGCGTGCGCTGTCAAAAGGTCGTGAAGCGGTGGCTGCAGCTTCTGCAGGCGTTGTGGACATGGCTCGCGCTGCCGCAAAGCCACCCAGGCTAACGGTGTCGATAGCCGCTTCCGTACCGCCACACAGCGCGATATCCGCCTCATCGTTACGGATCATGCGCACAGCATCGCCAATGGCTTGTACCCCTGCGGCACAGGCCGTCACGGGGGCGCCAATCGGGCCCTTGAACTGATGTTTAATCGATACATGGCCAGCGGCCAGATTAACCAGGAACGAAGGGATGGTGAAAGGTGACAGGCGTTTGGCACCACGGCTGTCGGTGGTGCGTACCGCGTGGGCGATAGCCGGGAAACCGCCAATGCCGGATGCGATCACGGTTGCGGTGCGTTCCTGCTTATCTTCAGTGTCTGCCACCCAACCGGCCTGACGGATAGCCTCATCGGCCGCTGCCATGGCGAGCAGGATAAAGCGGTCCATTTTCTTCTGGTCTTTTGGCGCAACCGAAAGGTCGGGATCGAAGCCCGCTTCGGGATCCTGTTCCAAAGTAGGTACCTGACCACCGATTTTTACCTGCAGGTCGGCGACGATCTCTTCTGGCAGCGGACGAATGCCGGACTGGCCGTTCAGCAGACGTTGCCAGATAGCCTCTACGCCGCATCCCAGTGGCGAAACGGCGCCCATGCCGGTAATGACTATACGACGAGTGTTCATAGTGACTCCTTGGATGATTCAGGGGGGAATGCAGAAAGATTCTGCAGCATCAGGGCAGCGCGCTGACGCATGCCGTCGGTCGCCGCCGGCCCTGGCGCTAAAGTAATATTATGCAGCGCAATGGGCTGCTGAGTAATGCTGTCGATCAGCTGTACGCGTATGGGTTGCCCGGTACGACGATCGACCAGTTCGGCACTGATGCCGTCATCGGCCAGGTGGGTGTTCCCCCAATGAAACAGGGCTGCAAGCACCGGGAAAAAATCTTTGCCGCGCTCAGTTAGCAAGTATTGATAGCGTACCGGGCGTGTTTGATAGCGCTGTTTATGCAGTATGCCGCTTTCCACCAGATACTTCAGGCGACGGGTCAATATGGTGGGCGAAAGCCCAAGGCTCTGCTGGAATTCGTCAAACCTGGACAAACCATGAAACGCATCGCGAAGTATCAGGATGCTCCACCATTCCCCGACGCGGTCCAGTGAGCGAGCTACCGGGCATGGCATGTTATCAAAACGAGTTTTTTGCATGGCATACCTCCTGGTTACTACAATTATTGTAGTTACTGTTTAGCCGCTATGGACGCAACGATTAAAAGATAACTAAGGAAATAAACGGCGACCGGGAAGGCCGCCGTGATTGCGGTTAGAACGCCGCAGTGTCCTTGAACAGGCCCACTTTCAGATCGCTGGCGGTGTAAATGACCTGACCGTCGACCAGGACTTCACCATCAGCCACACCCATAATCAGTTTACGGATGATCACACGCTTGAAGTTAATGCGGTAGGTGACTTTCTTCGCGGTTGGCAGAACCTGGCCGGTGAATTTAACTTCACCCACGCCCAGTGCACGACCTTTACCTTCGCCACCCAGCCAGCCGAGGTAGAAACCTACCAACTGCCACATGGCATCCAGACCCAGACAGCCTGGCATCACCGGATCGCCGATAAAGTGGCAACCAAAGAACCATAGGTCCGGATTAATATCCAGTTCCGCTTCCACATAACCCTTGTTGTAGGTACCACCGTCTTCGGTCATTTTGACCACGCGGTCCATCATCAACATGTTACCTGCCGGCAACGGCGGGCCACCAGCGCCAAACAGTTCGCCACGGCCGGATGCTTCGAGGTCTTCTTTCGTATAGGAGTCGCGTTTTTCTACCATGTTCTCAGTAAACCTTATTTTATTGAAGGGCGCAGATTAGCTTACACGTGTACGCTGAACAAGTCCGATCAGCCGTGGTTGAACCAGTTGAGCCAACGAAGTGGCCATGGCCAGCGCCGGCGTTCCTGCGGATTCACCTGTGCTATCCGCTCCTGAATGGCTGCTAACAAGTTCGGTTGCTGTTCATCAGAGTAGGGGTAACCAGTGAGTAATGGCAAGGCTTCCGCAGCGCTATTGACGGCCCACAGGTGGAATTGCCCCTCGCGCACCGCATCGACCACGTCCTGATGCAGACACAGATGGCGCACATTGGTGGCGGGCAGGATAATCCCCTGTTTGCCAGTCAAACCACGACGTTGGCAAACTTCGAAAAAGCCTTCGATCTTCTCGTTAACGCCGCCAATCGGCTGCACATTACCGAATTGGTCGACAGAGCCGGTTACCGCAATCTGCTGGGTGATTGGCTGCAGCGACAGTGCGCTGATGAGTGCGCACAGCTCAGCCAATGAGGCGCTGTCACCGTCCACTTCGCCATAAGACTGTTCAAACACGATCGAGGCGGAGAAGGGCAGCGGTTGGTCCAGCTCGAGTTCGGAAATCAGGAATGCCTGCATAATCATCATGCCCTTGGCATGCAGATTACCGCCAAGCTCGGCCTTGCGCTCAACGTCGGTGAATTCACCATCGCCAAGATGCACGACACAGCTGATACGGGAGGGTTCACCGAAGCTGCGTGGATGGCCAGGGTATTCCAACACCGACAGACCGTTGATCTGGCCGACGACTTCGCCTTCGGTTTCAATCAGGATTTGGCCCAGCTCAATTTCATCCTGCATCCGCTCGGCAAGATAACTTTCACGCCACTCGCGCGCATTCAGCGCGGCTTCAAACGCTTTGGCGGTGATGCTTTCTTCTTCGACGTACAGCGCGGCTTCGGAAAGTTGCTGGCCAAGCCACAGTGGGGACAGCGGCAAGTTGCCCTGATCACCACTGTGACGAACTGCCTGTACCATCAATGGATACCAGGCATCGGCTGCCAGTGGTGGTAGTTGCTGCTCTTCGATGAGGCTATTGACGTAACCGCACCATTGCACCATGTCATCGATTTCGGTGAGTTGCAGGTCTTCTTCGTATTCACCGTAGACTGACTGCTCACTCAGCTCCGGTTCAATATCATGGAAATCGGCAAGGCCGTGACGATCACCTACCACAATCAACCGTAATTCCAGCGGCATGGCAGGAATGGTGATCGGCAATGGGCGTGTTTCATCCGGGGAAACCCAGTGGAACTGACGTTGGGTGATCATCTGCTTCAAACGCAGCCACAGCAGCGGCTGAGCCAGCAGAGAACGCGCAGACAGGATCAGTACACCACCGTTGGCCTGATGCACCAGACCGGGCTGCAGGTTGATTTCATCATTGTGGATCCGGACGCAGCCAAACAGCTGCTCAGGTTCAACCCACTCTTGAAACACGCAGGCACCACCGGCGGCAAAGGGTTCATCACCCTGGCTGGCGGGTTCTACGCTGACCTTGCTGCCCTGGATCACATAGTGACTGCCCTTGAATGCGGTATTCTGCGGCTGCAGTTGTTCAACTGCCTGGGCGATCAGCGCCAGATACTCACGCGTTTCCTGCGCTTTCAACAACATGAAACGCGGTGGTGACTGTGGATGGCAAAACAGCGTCAGTGCGTTTTCCAGCCGAGGCTGAATAGAGGCAAAGGACACGGGGGCCAACTGCGCGGCGGTATCAAATATCGCTTGATAAGGCGTAACGTCCGGCAACAGTGATTGCCATTCAAGTCGGTTATTGGTCAAAGTGTTAGATGCAATCGTCAAAAAGGGAAAGGGCGATTATACAAGAATAACGGCAGCTTGATAGATGCAGAGTTACAGTTGATGTCAGGGAGTTTGACATCGAGCGATGACTGTGCAAAAAACAGTCTAAAACGAGGTGTAATTGCCGGGGAAATTCGGCGTAAAGCTGTTATGCTTAATAAAGTTACGCGGTCACTGAAGAGCTCACGATGAAATATCAGCAACTGGAAAATCTGGAGAGCGGTTGGAAATGGAAGTACCTGGTGAAAAAGCACCGGGAAGGGGAAGCTATTACCCGCCACATTGAAAACAGCGTTGCTCAGGAAGCCGTTGACGAGCTGCTGAAGCTGGAAAATGAGCCGGTAAAAGTGCTGACGTGGATAGGCCACCATATGAATCCGGAACTGGATAACCGGATGAAGCAAACTATCCGCGCACGGCGTAAACGTCATTTTAACGCAGAACACCAACATACGCGTAAAAAATCTATCGATCTGGAGTTTCTGGTTTGGCAGCGTTTGGCCGCGCTGGCCCGTCGCCGTGGAGTAACTCTGTCAGAAACTGTGGTGCAGTTAATCGAAGATGCGGAACGTAAAGAGAAGTACGCCAGCCAAATGTCATCTTTAAAACAGGATTTAAAAGCTATTCTCGGTAAAGACAAAGAGTAAACCTACTAGCCCGCCAGTTCCTGCAATGGAAAGGGCTCTTTGTTGCCAATACCACTTAGTTTAGCCAAAAAAAAACCCCGCATTGCGGGGTTTTTTACTAAGAGTGGTAGCTTAGCCTTGTGGCTGAGTTACAACGTCTTTGATACCTTTAACTTCGATCTCTACGCGACGATCTGGTGCCAGGCAAGCGATCTGTGCTTTGGTAGCACGACCAGCTTTGTAGCCACAGGTGTTGCCAGTGACGGAATCAGCTTCGCCCATACCACGTGCAGAGATTTTGTCTGAAGGGATACCTTTAGATACCAGGTAATCAACAACGCTCTGTGCGCGTTTTTCAGACAGTTTCTGGTTGTACTGGTCAGAACCAACGGCGTCGGTGTAACCCAGAACTACAGCAGAACCATCTTTAGGATCCATTGCGCTCAGCTGAGTGTACAGCTGGTCAAGAGCCTGTTGGCCTTCAGCTTTCAGGGTAGATTTGTTGAAGTTGAACAGCACGTCAGACTTCAGAGTGAAACGCTTGGTTTCAACAACTGGAGCCGGAGCTGGAACTGGTGCTGGAGCAACAACATCATCCTGACCGAAACGGTAAGAAACACCCAGGCTCAGCATGGTGTTGTCTGGACGTGCGCCGACAGTACCTGCATCACCGATGTTGCTAACGAATTGGTAGTCCAGGCGAGTAGCCCAGTTTTTGGTCAGTGCGTATTCAACACCAACTGCTGCCAACGGAGAAACGCCAGTGTCGTGATCGCTCAGACGTTGGCCAGTTGCACCGTAGTTAGCTTTGGAATCTGCACGCCATACCATGCCGCCCAGACGAGTGTAGATGTCCAGATCGTCCATGATTGGGTAGCTCAGTTTAGCGGCCAGTTGAACGCCCTGCGCTTTGAAAGCACCGTTGTTCACGCTGCCTTTGTAAGGCATACGGCCAAGCCAGTCATAGCCCAGCTCGAAGCCCAGGTATTGGTTCGCTTGGTAACCCAGGAACGCGCCAGCACCCAGTTGATCTTTATGGTTCGGACCATTGCCGATACCATTCTCGTAACCGTTGCCGTAGAAACCAGTGTCATGGTACTGGGACCAGCCCAGTTTAGCACCAGTGTACCAGGTATTATCTTTTGGGGCGGCTTGCGCTACGGTAGCGAAACCAGCCAGTGCCACTGCTAATGCGATAGCTGTCTTTTTCATTTTGCGCCTCGTTATCATCCAAATAGGCAATGAGCTTTAAAGCTGTTTTAAGCCCTTGGTTAAATTCCTTCGCCAAGGTTTGAGCCCTCGTTTGTTACTCTGCCAGTTTATCTGGCGTTATAGAGCAACCTTGGCGATGTAAAGTCTACAACGTGGCGCGAAAGTTACAAGTGTGATGTGATAAAGCTCTAAAAAAAAACGCAGAAATATACATATTTACTAACATTAACCGGCAAAAAAACGAGCATTTTAACCTTGGTTTTGGGTCGCGGAACCGCAGCCACACTCGCTTTGTCCCTGATCCCATAAAGGTTCCCTTGCAGGGAGATGAAAATGATGGGAAAAATCCTAAATTTACTTAATGATACAAAGAAGAGTGAATTTTTAGGGTAGAACAGTGTCCGTGAATCGGGTTTATGTCACGTTGAGGACGCATAATGAACCCATAAGCGTTACCTAATTCTGCCGCACGCCTTAATTTTAGACGATCTTCTTCTGTAAGATCGGGCAGCCATCCAAGTACTACACTGTAGTTACCTGTCAGCAGCGCTTTTTCCATCGCTTCAACCGTGTCCAGCGGGTTAATTTGGCTCAGCTGTATCACTTTTCCAACCGGCAAGCCGGACTGTTGTAGCCATAACTTACTCAGTTTTTGCTGTGGCGTCAGCCATAACAACCAACGTGACTGCATTCCCAGTTGTTGCAGCAGAGGTAGCAACAACTGCGCTACTGCGGGCTGATGCTCGTTGTAAACAAGTTCACTGATAAGGCCATTCGCTTTGCCAGCATCGGTGCTCTCTGCAGCATTATTCAGCGCAAAAGAGGTGTGGCTGAAATGGGGTTTGTAGAGTGATTGAGTACGCATAAAGTATCCCGCCCGTAGTGTCACTGTATGTTTATACAGTACATCCAGTTGTGATTAAGATCAACTCAAATCTTCGTAGTACCTCGCATAATTGCGATCATTTTTCATACACCGGACGTTTGTGATTGGCATGACTGCAGATAGTGCGTATTTTTCTAATTACTTGTTCACGTTACTTTTATTTCATTGATGTGGGGAATGATAGATCACTAATCTACACAAGGAGAAGGCTATGAAAGGGACATCAAGTGGAAGGATCGTGCAGGCCAAAGCGTATTTTTACGCATTAGGCGGCATTACTACACGCTCGCAATTTGGCGGTTATGGGCTGCTGGCTGATGGCGTCATGTTCGCTGTGATTGCCGAAGGGGAGCTGTATCTTCGTGCGACGGAAAGCCTGGAGCCAGCTTTTCGCTCTCGCGGCATGGTCAATATGGTGTACTCCAAGCGAGGGGTACCTATTACCATGCGTTATTACTGGGTCGATGAAACGCTGTGGCGCGACAGGAGGGAGCTTGTGGGGTTAGCCTGGCAGGCTATTCGTGAAGCGCGCCGAGAACTTAAGGTTAAAACGGATAATCAGGGGCGGCTGAAAACCTTACCCAACATCGACATCAATATGGAACGGTTACTTTGGCGTGCAGGCATTCGTAATGTTTATGATTTGCGCCTGAATGGCGCCAAACGCAGCTATCTTCGTCTGTTGCAGCAGCAGCGCAATTTAGGATTGCGGGTACTGCTTTCTCTGGGCGGGGCCATTGCCGGTTATCATCATGAGGCTCTACCTTCGGAAATACGCAGTGAGCTGACGCATTGGTTTGAACGTACCATGTCATTGCTTAGTCACGGACATAATCCGGGAGTCCGGGGCCTGATAAAAGGCCCCGGGTGATCAAGCCGATTTGCTGATTTGGGTATTAAGTAGGGTAAGTTCCGGCAGCAGCTCAATGACCAGTCCAATTTGCTGCAACACCAACTGATCTTTGCTTTCCGGTTCCGGCGCAGCGTGCACAATACGTTCAGCCAGGCTTTCCAACGCCTGAGTGATGCGCCGGTCGTCCAGTTCTTCCTGATGCAGGGCGCCATCGACATAACAAACCGCATCATTTAACAGATCCAGCGTAGCAGGGTTGTTCAGACGCTCACGGTGCGCACCCAGCGCAGAGATATAACTCAACAAGGTGTGGTTTAAACACAACAGGCGGAATGCGGCTTCCTGAACCTCTTTATCAGCTTTTGGATCGGCAGACATATTTGATATCACCGAAGCCAGCTCTGCATCACTGTTGTGTGCATCCCGGCGAGCGATACGATAGGGAAGGCCGTTGTCTTTACCCTGATGATATTGCACCAGGATGGCATCCAGATAACGGCAGTTGGCGTCCAGCGTTTTAGTGACGACTGCCGGTAATTGGCGGAACTTCCAGTCTGGCCAGATAAAACTGACTGCCGCCCAGGCGATGGCGCATCCCAAAATCGTGTCATAGACCCGAGGCGCGGCCACCTCAAAACCTTCACCCAGCAAGTTAAAGCACAGCAACACCAGCAGGGTAATAAACATGGTGGCATGTGCGTATTGCACGGTTCGAAAAGCGAAGAACAGAACGCCGCTGATGACGATCAGCACCATCTGGCCTTCCAGCGAGGGCACAAAATAGAGGATCGGCAGGCCGATAAGAATACCGGCCAGCGTGCCGATAATTCGCAGAGCCAGCCTGCGACGCGTGGCGTTGTAATTGGGTTGACAGACAAACAGGCTGGTTAACAGGATCCAATAACCGTGCTGCATGCCGGTAAACTGAATCAAGGCGTAGCCCACGCACAGTACCACTGACATGCGGATGGCATGGCGGAACAAGGCAGACTGAGGTGTTAGATGGCGGCTGATACGCAAGCGAATATCGCTCCAGCCAGTGAGTCGGTCATCCGACAGACTATTCTCTTCCGCCAGGCCACTGGCCAGCGCCTGCTCGGACTCAATATTTGCCAGTTGGGCGTCAATCGCGCGCAAATTTTTCAACAGGTGCCATAACGCCTTGGTCAGTTCACGGTTTTCTGGGGTGATGGTAATGCGAGTCAGAGCTTCTTCAATACGGCCAAAGGTCGGTTCAAAGCGAAGGTTGTGCTGATATTTTTGCCGCAGCAGAATCGACTGAGCCAACTGCTGGCAGGCGCGAGCCTGCATGCTGAGCAAGCGCTGGAAACGAAACAGAATATCACTGTGACGAAACTGTCGACTCAGTGCCTGATATTGAACGTGGGAGGAACTTGCACGCTCATGGATATCCTGGGCAACGAAATAATAATGCAGCGTTCGGCGGGTACCGCGTTGGCCTCGGTCGCCTTTTAATCGGGTCAGTAATGAAACTTTGGCCTGGTTAAGCGTGGTCATCAGCGCGCTGTTGGCCATGGCAACGTCCATCCACGGCAGGTCTGCATCATGCTCGACGTCAGGGTCAAACAGGTTGGCCTTGGCATCCAGGTAACTTGCCAATTGATTGTAACAACGTGCCAGATTTTCCTGCAGAGGTCGGATAGGAAAGATCAGGTGGCCAATCAGCGTCAGCAGGTTGTACCACAGGGCTCCAATGATCAGCAGCGTCGGCTGTTGATACCAGGCGTCATACATTGAGGTGCCGAGCATGGTATAGACCGCGATCAGCAAGGCACCAAACGCAATGGTGGCATAACGTTGCCCCAGGGCACCCAGCAAAATAAAACCGCAGGTCGAAGCGGTGAGACCGAGAGCGAACAGCCACGGATAAGGGAACAGCAGTTCAATGGAGGCGGAAGCTACAAAAAAACACACCAGGGTGATCAACAGATTGCGCAGCCTGCCAGCCAGGCGATCATCCAGATCGGTCAATGCCGCTGCCACCACCCCCAGAGTCAGGGGAATGGTGAGCTTTGGAATGGCTAGCCACCAGGGTACGGCGGCCGCGCCAGCCAGCGCAATGAAGATGCGCAGATCATAAAGCAGATTGCTGTTGTAGGCATAACGGCGTATTGCTGGTGCAAAAGAGAGCACGAAAAACTCCTCAGGCGGAGAAAAAATTAACGCTGCTGATACTGACGTCGGGCATTTTCAGTTCTGGCCTGTTGCGCCATCTCAACAGATACCACACGGCGCCCAACCGGCCACAGGGCAATGGCGGCGATTTTGAAATTGGCTATGCCTACCGGGATGCCGATAATGGTTACACACTGCACAATCCCGGCGGCAATATGCGACAGGCACAGCCACCAGCCGAACAGGATCAGCCAGATAATGTTCAGCAGTGAACCGCTGGCGGAAAGCAGCGCATTGCTTTTTTCCGGGTACAATTCATTAACGTGAATGGCTTCGTTACCGAATGGCAGTAACGATAGCTTGGTGATTTCCCAGCAGGAGCGGGTTAACGGCAGGGTGATGATCAGCACCACGCTAAACACCGTTGCGACCAGCCAGCCGAGGGTGGTGAAAAAGCCGCCTAACACAAAATTAAGAATATTCAGTACAGTACGCATAGTCGTCATTCTGCTCTAATGATGGTCAAACCGCGATGCGGTGCGTTTGCTATCAAAACGCAAAATCTATTCTACCCTTTTTTTAGCGCTAGAGTGCCACTGCTTATCGCAGGTAAACTGGCAGATATCCGTTATTTAATCTCAACATAGTCATGGCGCGACGATATGGAACTTAAAGCGACATCGCTGGGGAAACACCTGGCTCAGCATCCTTATAACCGTGTGCGGTTGCTGCACGCCGGTGTAGAGGTGAGCGGTGAAAAGCATGAATATCTTATTCCTTTCAATCAGTTGATTCATGTCAGGTGTAAGCGGGGCATCGTCTGGGGCGAGCTGGAGTTTGAGCTGCCGGATGAGAAAGTGGTGCGCCTGCATGGAACCGAATGGCAGGAAACCCAACGCTTTTATCATTATCTCCAGCAGGCCTGGCAACAGTGGAGCGCCGAAATGAGCGAGGTCAGCGCCGGCGTGTTGCAGCAACAGGTTGAACATATCCAGCGTATTGAACAGCAGGATAAGTGGTTTAAAAAATCCGAACTGGGCAAGTTACAGCAACAAATCCGCGATTCTTTCGGCGCCTTACCCATGCCGGTGGCGCGGTTGGAGCAATTCGACAATTGTCGGGATGATTATCTGATTTGTCAGCAATGGCTACAGCAGGGGTTGCACAGTGTCGGGCAGCGTAATCAGCAGTGGACCGAACGTATGCTGGAGAGCTACCACGATTTCTTCCAGAACATCGAAACTTCCCCCCTGAACGATTCACAAAGCCGCGCAGTAGTTAATGGCGAAGATTCAGTGTTGGTACTGGCCGGGGCTGGCAGTGGGAAAACCTCGGTGCTGGTGGCGCGAGCTGGTTGGCTGCTGCGTCGTCAGGAGGCTGAACCGGGGCAAATCCTGTTGCTGGCGTTTGGCCGTCAGGCGGCGGAAGAGATGAACGAGCGCATTCAGGAGCGCTTGGGCAGCGTGGCTATTCAGGCCAAAACCTTCCACGCGTTGGCACTGCAGATTATCCAGCAGGGCAACCGCAAGGTTCCGGCGATCAGTAAGCTGGAAACCGACAGTAAGGCTCGAAGAGCTTTGTTGATAACCCATTGGCAGCAGCAATGTGCAGAAAAAAAAGCACAGGCCAAAGGGTGGCGCCAGTGGTTGCTCGAAGAACTGGAATGGGAAGTGCCGGAAGGTGATTTTTGGCAGGATAAACGCCTGGCAGAACGGCTGGCCGGCCGACTGGAACGTTGGCTGGGGTTGATGCGGATGCACGGCGGTAGCCAGGCGGAAATGATCGAACAGGCGGATGAAGAGTTCCGTGACCTGTTTTCAAAACGTATCCGGCTGATGGCACCTTTGCTCAAGGCCTGGAAAGGCGCATTGAAAGAGGAAGGGGCGGTAGACTTCTCCGGCCTGATCCATCAGGCGGTCAATATTCTGGAGAAAGGGCGTTTTGTCAGCCCATGGAAACATATCCTGGTCGATGAGTTTCAGGATATCTCACCGCAACGGGCACAGCTGCTGGCGGCGCTACGCAAACAAAACAAACAGACTTGCCTGTTTGCCGTGGGTGATGACTGGCAGGCCATTTACCGTTTCAGCGGTGCCGAACTGACGCTGACCACTGCGTTTGCCGAGAACTTTGGCGAAGGGGCACAATGTGCGCTCGACACCACTTACCGTTTCAATGAGCGCATCGGTGAGGTGGCAAACCGCTTTGTACAGCAGAACCCGCACCAGTTGAAAAAACCGTTGAACAGCCTGAGTAAAGGCAACAAGAAATCGGTAGTCCTGCTAGCGCATGAACAGCTCGAAAATTTGTTGGATAAGCTGAGTGGCTATGCCAAGCCCGAAGAGCGGATTCTGGTGCTGGCACGCTACCATCATCTGAAGCCGCAAGTGTTGTCAAAAGCGGCAACCCGCTGGCCCAAGTTGACCATCGAGTTTATGACCATTCACGCCAGCAAAGGGCAGCAGGCCGAGTATGTGATTATCGCCGGTTTGCACCAGGGTAACGACGGTTTCCCTGCGGTTGCGCGTGAGTCGATATTAGAAGATGTTCTGTTGCCACAGCCGGAAGATTTCCCGGATGCCGAAGAGCGGCGGCTGCTGTATGTAGCGCTAACTCGCGCCAAGCATCAGGTGTGGTTATTGCAGGACCGCGAGCGTCCGTCGGTGTTCGTTGAGCAACTGCAGGATCTCGGCGTACCGTCGCAGAAAAAACCCTAAACTTAGGGCCTGGCGGCAACCAGGCCTTTTATAGTTACTTCAGACGATCCTGCAAGTAGCGTTGGTAGTCAGGGATGGCGATTTCCACTTCGCTCTTGAACAGCGGGGAGTCAATCAGGAAGTCTGCGGTAGAGCGGTTGGTGGCGACGGGGATATTCCATACGGTCGCCAGGCGCAGCAGAGCTTTCACGTCCGGATCGTGGGGTACCGCGTTCAATGGATCCCAGAAAAAGATCAGCATATCGATTTTGCCTTCGGCAATCAGTGCACCCACCTGCTGGTCGCCCCCCATAGGTCCGCTCAACATACTATGCACCGGAATGCCGCTGGCTTGTTGGATCAGGTTGCCGGTGGTCCCGGTGGCATAAAGTTGGTGTTGTTCCAGCACGGACTTGTTTTCTTCAACCCAAGCCAGCAGGGCTTGTTTACGGTGATCGTGAGCTACCAGCGCAATGTGCTTGCGCGCGGCGATAGTGCGGGTGGTAAATTCCATCTGGATTTCCTTCGCTAATCAGGTGATATGCGACAGATTACTGAAACTGTTTTTCACTGCCTAGCGTTTACACCTGAAAATGCGAAGAAAGCGCGCCTTTAAATAAAAGGCGTCAACAATCTTGCTTAATGCACTGGCTGTTTATTTGCCCAATGAAGAAAACGCTTTTGCGTTTCTTTATCTGCCTGCTGGAACCAGTATTGCAGCATCTGCTCGGAAACGTTTTCACCTTTCAGTGTCACCGTGGGTGAGTTTAACGCTGCGCTCGCCAGCGGTGAGCTGGGCGTAGTAGTGCGAACATGAGTAAACGCCGGTACAGAAGCCGGGTGTTTCTGACTGTTGTAATCCGCCATCAGCTTTTCCAGATCGATGGTAATCGTATTGTCATCGGGACGTAATACGTCATGTTTCATTGCCAACGCATTGCCGCTTTTATCAATCACCTGATAATTAAATGTTTTATCAAATCGCTGACCATCCCGGACATTTTCAATGCGTGGCAGCTCAATGGCGACGGAACTGACATTTTGCGTATTGAAGGTGGTGATCAGGGGTGGTGAAGTATAGACAGTTTGATCGCTTTGGCCTGAACGTACAGACTTGACCACTTTAAACAGTAATTGATGTTGCCCGCCATCCAGCTCCAGGCTGTCAGCGCCTTTTAACAACGAACCTGTCATTTTCTTGCCGTCGACCACCAGCAGGTCGATGTCAGGGGAGAGTTTCAGGGTCGTAGCCACGGCAGGCATGCTGATACTGATGCTAAGCAGCCCCGCAACCATCAGACCAAATTTCATTGTTATCTCCTTATAAGTGGCAACGATATTAGTGTTGAACACGCGACAGATTGTGTCAAAATTTTTCAGCATCCGGATTTGAGTTACAAATATACACATTTATTTTTATTTTGACACTTTTTGACCCACGGATGCTGGCAGTGACAGCATCAGACCGCAAAAGTCGCCAGGAGTTTCCGTGACCCTGGGTTTAGCCGATTTAAGGTCAATGGGTTACACTCGAGATAGGGAAATCACCGTCGAAAATTGGGAGCGAAAGATGCAAGACAACGATATTGCCGACCTGCTGCAACAAGTGAAAACCATTGCACTGGTGGGAGCCAGTGATAATCCGGCGCGGCCGAGTTTTGGCGTGATGGCTTATCTGCTTGCCCAGGGATACAAGGTTACGCCGGTCAGCCCAAAACTGGCGGGGCAAACTTTGCTGGGTCAGCTGGCCTATGCCACGTTGAAAGATATTCCGCATCCGGTGGACATGGTCGACGTGTTCCGTAATTCAGAGGCGGCGTACGGGGTAGCGCAAGAGGCGATTGCGATTGGTGCCAAAGTATTATGGCTGCAAATCGGCGTCATTAATGAACAGGCCGAGGCACTGGCAAACGAGGCGGGGCTGAAGGTGGTGATGGATCGCTGCCCTAAAATCGAAATTCCGCGTCTGGGGCTGGAGCGCTGAAAAAGAGAAGGCCTGGCATTGTGCCAGGCCTTCGTCGTTTGTTTCTCAGGCCTGACGCATCAGTTGCGCAGGCGTGGGGCTTGCAGCTGGTGACGGATAGACTCCGCCAATTCGTCCAGCGAGGGTTGTTCAGGGTGAGCTTCCTGGGCTTCCCCATCCAACTGTGCTTCCGCCAGATAAGTATGCACCGGTTGGCCTTCTTCGTCTTCCATCACCACGTGGTACCAAGGGGCGAAACGTAGATCGGTATTCGCTGCTATTTCATCAGCTTTAGGCTGTTCCATAGAGTATTCAGGGTCGATATCAATCACCACCCCCAAATACCCCAGCAGCTTATGCCGAACCTGTTGTCCGATACCGAATTTGCTGGCAATCATGATGACCTCCTGAGAAACAGTGCTTTGCTCTCTATATGAGGGCAAAACAGCGTATTTCAAGTTACATCACCCGACACGCAAACCCTTTCAAATACAGCCCTTCAGGATAAGTCGCGATAACCGGGTGATCGGCAGCCTGACGATACTGCTCTATAAATTGTACATCACGCCCGGCATCTACAGCGGCATCGGCCAAAATTTTCTGGAATAAATCGGTTGGCATCAGACCGGAACAAGAGAAGCTAAGCAAAATGCCGCCTGGGTTCAGCAACTGCAGCGCCAACATGTTGATATCTTTGTAACCGCGGCAAGCACCGGCCAGTTGGTTCTTGTTTTCGACGAACTTCGGCGGATCCATAATGATCAGGTCGAATTTTTCCCCCTGTGTGCGATAAGCACGTAACAGTTGGAACACGTCATCGCGGACAAATTCGGCTTTGCTCAGGTCTAACTGATTCAGCTCGACGTTCTGTTTGGCAATATCAAGCGCAGCTTGCGATGTATCAACGCTGATCACCTGAGTACAACCGCCCATCAAGGCTGATACGGCGAAGGCACCAGTATAGGAGAAGCAGTTAAGCACGCGGCGGCCGGCGGAATAGTTACGTGCGGCCAAACGGCTGTCGCGCTGGTCGAGGTAAAAACCGGTCTTATGACCTTGCTGAATATCCACCAGCAGTTTCATGCCATGTTCGGTGATAGGCAGCAAAGCAGGGGGAAGATCGCCCACAACCTGGCCCTGGGCTAACGGTAAGCCTTCTTTCTTGCGTACTGCTACGTCGGAGCGGTCGTAAATGGCACATTCCGGGTAACAATGCTGCAAAGCGGTAATCAACGCGGCACGTTGATATTCGGCACCCGCGGACAACAACTGCAACACCAGGAAGTTCTGGAAGCGATCGATAGTGATGCCCGGCATGCCGTCGGATTCACCGGCGATCAGGCGGTAACCGTCCAGCCCATCACGTTTGGCAACCCAATCACGCCAGCTTTGCGCCTGTTGTAAACGGCGGATGAAGAATTCGATGTTAATCTCTTCGTCTGGCTGGAAGGTCCAGACGCGGGCGCGGATTTGCGACTCCGGTGAATAGGCACCGCGTGCCAGCCATTTGCCCTGGGCGTCGTAAATATCGATGGTTTCGCCAGAAAGGGCTTTACCTTCAATACGTTGAACAGCGCCGGAAAACACCCATGGGTGGCGACGGAGTAAGGACTTTTCACGTCCTTTGGCGAGAAATAAGCGCATTTTTAAACTTCTTTATAATCAATATGTTAAATGACTAAGGTCATTTTTAGTCAAAAAGTAAGTTCATAATCATATCTGAATCTCGTCCTATTCACTACCGTGCGGGATTTTACTCGCCGTACTTAGAGGTGTGGGAGTCAGCTTGCTGCACGTCACAAATGTTGATGATTATAGGGATCGCCGAACAAGGGCCCGTGCTGTCACCGATCCATTCACAAAGTTAATTGTACCTGTCACTTAACCAAATTTTGAACTGACATTTCTTCCTTCTTCAACCATAAAGCAATGTTGGCTCCGACACGCATCATTGGCTTTTCAATCAGATAATAGGTAATGAAACCAATAAATATTACACAAATAAACGACGCAATATATCCATAGCTTATAGGGATACCTGTTTTTTTTGCTAAAAATATAACTGGTATGGCGACGATTGGGTGCATTAGGTAAATTGAATAAGATATTTCACCAAGTTTTCCTAATGCATTTGTTAAGAAGTTATCGTAACTAGGATTAATTTTATAAAGTGAGAAAGAAAATAATATGCAGAGAACTGAAATTAAAATTCTGTTAACACCTGAAACCAGGTTTATTTTGTCACCATGTACGGGGTATAAAATGAAAGATAAAGCAGATAAAAATATGATCAATAGTAGTATCGATTTGCTTACATTAAGTTTTGGTGCGTACTTTCCTATCGCTGCACCACACATGAAAAGGAAAAGTTGATTGAATGGATTAATATAAGTTGGCCACTGTTCTGAAAGTGGTAGTGATGAATTCATACCATAAATTGAGAAATAGACTCCTGTCGCAATACTTAAGATGACCACTGTTGGGAATATTAATTTATAACTTGAAGAGATAAAATAGGTAAGGCAGAGTATTGAGTAGAAAACCAACTCATTCCCTATAGACCAGGCCCCGGTAGATAAATAAGCTGTTGGGTCAATAAATCCAAATGAAAGCGTGTAGTTTAAAAAAGCTTTATAGTAAGGGAAGTCAAAATCCTGACCGTTAACGGTTGCTAAAAGCCAGCTAAAAATAATCATTCCGGTAACGGCAATCCAGAATAAAGGGAATATTCTAAATACTCGTTTTACGGCAAAAGCGGCAACGTGTCGAGTCGATGTTATTTTTCCATCATAGATGTAAGCCAGGCTAATACCGCTCAGTATATAAAAAACAGAAACAGCATAGATGCCAAGCTTACCCAATAAGTACTGACTGCCAATAACGTCAACCGATGATCCGGATGACAGGGACCATGAAGTGTAGTGATAAATAACAACTGAAAGCGCCATCAGCCCACGTAAGTAGTCTAACGATTCCACACGATTATTTTTCATTCAAAAACTCGTTTAAATGGCGATCAGCCAATATGAAGAAGACATGGGAATATTGTGAATTAAGTTAATAATTCACCATGAATTTTTCTTTTTAATAAAATTTAAAGAATTAAATAATCGGCCTGATTTACACTTCACCATCAAATGTTAGTGTCATTACACCTTTGCTATTGAGTGAGGTTGATAGCTTTTCAGATAAAACACAAACGTTTCTACCGGACTGTTCAACTTGACGTTTCATATTGGTTTTAGAGAAATCATAAGTGTAAATATTTGATGCGCCAAATGTGAAAAACAGACTGCGTTTGGGCTTTCCGGTTTTAAAACCACAATAAATATCACGTACTTTTCTACCTATATTTGACTTTCCAGTATGATCGCCAAATATACGTCCGAGTTTTAATAATCCACGCTCAACAACATCATACTCTTTTCCTGCATGAGTAATTCTTACGTCAAAAATGACTACGTCACCAGGTTTTGTTGCCAGTGAAATAGCCTCTCCCTCGGTTAGATTATTCTTAAGGTGAGAGCCTACTCGAACAGACATGCCATTGCCGTCGGTTGAATGGTCATTCATATAAACGCCCATTTTGTAAACTCTGCACTCAGGTGTAAAATAAGGCTCCGTGAAATAAGATCCTTTACCATCATCCTTATGCCATCCAAAGCCCATATTATGATGAATGTCAGCGTGTGATGTAAAAACGAACTCCTCTTGTCCAAATGCAGATCTATAGGCCTCCAAAACTTTAGGGTGATCAAAAACCCAAGAAAACTCTGGCTCTTCGACCGCAATATTGGGTTGGGTAAGCCCATATCTGTATGTCACACCTTTACTTTTGAAAAAATTGTCAATGGATTGATTCATTTGATTCATTTCTTCAGGCGTAAAAAGTCCTCTGATGACCACAAAGCCGTCACGTTCTATAGAATCCTTAATTGTGCTCATTATTCACCTCGCTAATAAATTTACATTTGTACATTTTTGTAAACATAATATTTACATAAAATCACATTTTGTAAACATGGCGAACACGGATTAGTCTGCTCTTGAATGATAGAGTCCAGTTTTTGGCATCTGACGGAAAAGACCGATTTTTGAGATGGTGGTGACAGTGCGGCAGGAGAAAAAAAATGGGGAAGAGGGAAGGGTAAGTATCAGTAACGATAAGAAAAATCTTGGTGGCGCCTCTTGACCAGGTTGTTGCTTAACTCCGTTAAATGATGACATTACTTATGGCTTTCTTCAGATTTCCTCCTCAGTGCAGGAAACGACATAATTATCTGATTAATAAAGTTTTTATTTGATGTCTTTTTTTGGTGAGAAAAGCGTCAATACGCAAAAATTAAGAATTATGCCATAGGAGTAACATGAGACTGTTTGGGTGCCATTGCAAAAGACGATTCTGGATCGCTTACCTGCCAACCTACCTGAGGTAACGGATTAATCTGGATTTTGTAAGTTTATTGTGAGTTTTTTGTAATTTTAAGGTTTTTTCGCATTGACAAAAATCGTGTAATCTCCTGTTATTAAGCGCTTTACTACCTTTTTTGTATTTGCTTAGGATGTAGGTTACATGTCAAAAAAAAGAGACTTATCATTCGATTTATTGAAAGGAACTCTTATATTACTCGTGATTATTGGGCATGTGCTGCCTGGCAGTGCTAGTTCAGGTCTACGTGGGGCGATCTATTTTTTCCATATGCCGCTTTTTTTGGGGGTGACGGGCTACTTTATTCGTCGTTATTTTCTTGATGCCGGAGTTGCGAACATATTAAAAAAATACAAATGGCGGATGATTATTCCTTACCTTCTGGCCTTTGTTGTTTATAGTGCATACGACTTATATATGGCAGCTAAGGCTGGTGGGATCAGTGTGAAAACATTGATTGGTTTGGGACTCTACCCTTATTATCACCTGTGGTATATCCCGGCGGTTATTATCTTTGTTTTCTATACATTAATCATCTATCGTAATAATATTTTACTGGGTTTGTTTTTGTTGTTATCTGCCGCACTATCCATTTGGTGGTATTGTTACGCAGATGTTATGGAAGATAAATATGCGCTGTTGAAATTTATTGGGGATAAAAGGTTCTATTACTATTATTCTTTCTTCCTGTTGGGATTTTGCATTTCTGATTGGAGTGTCATGTTTAAACCTTTGTTTTTAATGCCAATAGTTATAGCTTCTGGTATGCTGAGCTACTATGTGGCCAATGAGACTTTGGTTGATGCAATATTGTGGTATACGTTTAATGCATCACTGCTGTGCATGTTGCTAGGCATATGTAAAAGTCTTGACCTGCAGAAAGAAAATTTATTGGTGAAAATAGGGCAGGTTTCACTGCCTATATATCTCTGGCATGTTCTACCAATTATAATTGTAGGTATGGTGTTAGACACAAATTCACCAGCGTTTTATGTCAGCGTAGTTGTTATTATTTCTGCCCTTGTATTTTCTTTCATCGCGCTGCGTGGGAAAAGTCGCTTCCTTGATTCTTATTTTTATGGGGAGCGTTCTAAGTGGTACCCTGAAAAATAATTTTTTGGAATATTAACTAAATGGCTGAATGGACTCAGCCAAATGTAACTCGCCTCGAACCTTCCCCCTTGTCTTTTTCCTATCGACTATAATTATTAATTGAATAAATTTATTAGGGGCCGATTATGGCAGAGGTTTGCATTGCTGCGTATGTCTATGGCGTGGTGCAAGGGGTGGGGTTTCGTTACAACACCCAGCATCAGGCGACGGCGTTGGGGTTAAGCGGCTACGCGCGTAATCTTGATGACGGCAGCGTTGAAGTACTGGCCTGCGGCGAACAACCGCAGGTGGACAAGCTGGTGGAATGGCTGAAAAATGGCGGCCCGCGCAGTGCACGGGTCGATCGCGTGCTGGTGGAGCCGCGAGGCACGGCCGATTATCAGGGCTTCAGCATTCGCTACTAGCATTTCAGATACATTTTACCGGTTTCGGCAGGCCGGCTATCTTGGTTGCCTGCTTGGCCGGGCCTTTGGGGAATAAACGGTAGAGATAACGGCTGTTGCCTTTCTCTTCACCGTATTTCTGTGCCATGGCTTTGACCAGCATGCGGATCGCCGGTGAAGTATTAAATTCCAGGTAAAAGCCCCGTACAAAACGCACCACTTCCCAATGTGCTTCGGTCAGCGTTATTTCTTCCTGTGCGGCCAGCAGGGGGGCCAGGGCTTCATGCCAATCGGCGCTGTTTTTCAGGTAACCCTGAGCGTCAGTTTCAATAATCTGACCTTGATACTCCAACATACTGCCTCGGTAATGGGTAATTCAGAACGGCCGTCAGTTTAGCAAACTTTTGTCGCTGCAAAAACAAAGCCCCGCCGGAGCGGGGCCAGACTGATGACAAACCTCATTCCTGCCCAGAGCGAGTAGAGGTCGATAAATAAAAATCAGGAAAATCAATTTATTGATTTTCGGCTGATCACCACAAAGCAGGAAAAACCACGCTTTTTCCTGCTTTGTCAGCACCCAAAGCCCCGCCGGAGCGGGGCTTTGGGTCTTTCTCAGGTGTTAAATCAGTTGCTGCGCGCGAAGCCCAGAATGCTCAACAGGCTGATGAACATGTTGTACAGCGATACATACAGGCTAACGGTAGCGCGGATGTAGTTGGTCTCGCCGCCGTGGATAATGTTGCTGGTTTCCCACAGGATGGCACCGGCGGAGAACAGAATAAACAGCGCGCTAATGGCCAGATGCAGGGCAGGGATCTGCAGGAACAGGTTGGCGATGACGGCAACCAGCAGCACCACAAAACCGGCCATCATCATTCCGGACAGGAACGACATATCCTTGCGGGTGGTCAGCACATAGGCTGAACAGCAGAAGAACACCACTGCGGTGCCACCCAGCGCCAGCATGATCAGGTCACCGGCTCCGGTATTAATGAACGAACTGAGGATTGGCCCCAGGGCATAGCCCATAAAGCCGGTCAGCGCGAAGGCCGCCAGAATACCGGCCGGGCTGTTTGCCAGCTTATGAGTCAGGAACATCAGCCCATAGAAACCGACCAGCATCAGCAACAGGCCCGGTGCCGGCAGCCCCAGCATGGTGCTGGCGGTAGCGGTAAGCGCCGAGAATGCCAGCGTCAAAGAAAGCAGGAAGTAAGTGTTACGCAGAACCTTATGCGTACTCAGTAACGAGTCGCGTGAGGAGGATGAGACGACAATGCGGTCCATAATGATCTCTCTTATCAGGTCATCACAAAATTAGTGACGATGATAGGCAGCGCAAGCGTTTGATTAAAGTTTGTTTACCAATCTTTACCCTTAGTTATCATTGTTGCAACCTTGAGCCAGAGTTGGCGCTTTATTCAACGCTTACTCGCCAAGTGCTGTTTTTTCGCTCGGTTGAACGGTAATGGGCTTTACAAGCGGATCGGCTATGTTTATAGTTCGGCTCGTTGCGGAGGGGTGGCCGAGTGGCTGAAGGCAACGGTCTTGAAAACCGTCGACGGGAAACCGTTCCAGAGTTCGAATCTCTGCTCCTCCGCCATAAATTATGACCCCGTGCTCTATGAGCGCGGGGTTTTTTGTTATGTGCGGAAAATGGCTTGACCAAGCCTAAAAAAAACCGCCCCGGATGGGGCGGCAGAGTAATAGCGAAAAGAACTAGCGAACCAAATGCAGGAAGTGCAGATGTTTCTCGTACTGGTCGAGAATATCGTGAATGATCTGTTCTTGCGTCCAGCCCATCACATCGTAATCCTGGCCTCCTTCTTTCAGGTGTACCTCACCCCGATAGTATTTATGTTCTTCATCGCGTTCTTCGTCTTTCAAGCCCGCCAGAGCAAAGGCCGGTTGAATGTAGGCCCGCAGGCGAACCTCGTAGACAAAGTTCAGGTCTTCACCCAAATCGACTTCGAAACGGATGCGATCGTCCTGTGTGTCATCAATCGAGGAAGTGGTGTTTTGCTTGGCTAACTCAGCCTCCACCAGTGCCATGGCCGGTTGAACCACCTCACTAACAAACCGTTTTACCTGAGAACGTTTCGGGAAGTAGGCGATATTGCGTAAGCGTCGTTGCCATGAGATCGGGTTGCGTGCGGCCGTCGGTGCAATAGTGGTCATCACCTGGCTGTCACGCTTATAGGCGTCGATACGCAAGGCCTTCAACAGCCCGTAGATAGACACCAGCAATATCATCGAGAACGGCAGGGCACTGGCGATGGTCACGGTTTGCAGCGCGCTCAGCCCACCGGCGAGCAGCAAGGCAATGGCGACCAGGCCCATCATAGCGGCCCAGAAAATCCGCTGCCAGACCGGAGTTTGGTCGGTACCGCCGGAAGCCAGGGTATCGACCACCATCGCCCCTGAGTCCGCTGAGGTGACGAAGAAGACTACGACCATGGCCATAGCGATAAATGACAAGATATTAGAGAACGGGAAATGTTCCAGGAAGTTGAACAACGCCAGCGCCACGTCATTTTGCACCGTGTTAGCCAAATCGCGCGCACCCTCTGCCATGATCAGATTAATGGCGCTGTTACCGAACACGGTCATCCACAGCAGCGTAAAGCCGGCAGGGACGAACAGCACGCCGGTAACGAATTCACGGATGGTACGTCCGCGTGAAACACGGGCGATAAACATGCCGACGAAAGGCGACCATGACAACCACCAGCCCCAATACAGCAGCGTCCAACCGCCCAGCCAGTTACTGGATTTCGGCTCATAGGCATACAGGTTAAAAGTCTTGCTGACGATGTCAGAGAGATAACCGCCGGTATTTTCGACAAAGGATTTTAACAACAGCACCGTCGGGCCGAGCGCAGCCACCAGCACCAGCAGCAACACCGCCAGGCCGAGGTTCAATTCGGACAGAATACGGATGCCTTTATCCAATCCGGAAACTACCGACAGCGTAGCCAACCCGGTGATCACCACGATCAGAACCACCTGCACCGTTGTGTTGATCGGCAAACCAAACAGGTGGTTAAGGCCGGCATTAACCTGCAACACGCCGTAGCCCAGCGAGGTTGCGACACCGAACACGGTACCGATCACCGCAAAAATATCTACCGCGTGGCCAATCGGCCCATAAATGCGATCGCCGATAATGGGGTACAGCGCGGAACGCAGCGTCAACGGCAGGCCGTGGCGATAGCTGAAGAAGGCCAGAATCAGCGCCACGATGGCGTAAATCGCCCAGGCATGCAGGCCCCAGTGGAAGAAGGTTAGGCGCATGGCCTGTTTGGCCGCTTCCACTGTTTCCGGCGTGCCGACTGGGGGGGAAAGGTAATGCATTACGGGTTCGGCGACGCCAAAGAACATCAGGCCAATGCCCATCCCGGCGGAAAACAGCATGGCGAACCATGAAACATAACTAAAGTCTGGCTGGGCGTGATCCGGTCCGAGCTTGATATTGCCGTAACGTGACAAACCCAGATAGGTCACGCTCATCAGGATCAGTGCCACCGCCAGAATATAAAACCAGCTGGCGTTGGTGAAAATACCCTGTTGCAACGCTTTGAATTTGCGGTCGGCCAACTCGGGATACAGGGCGGCAAAGGCCACCAGGACGATGATTAAAGCGGCAGAGATAAAAAATACCGGAGGATTGATATGGCTACGACGTGCCACAATTTCAGTGTCGTTTTGGCTCATAGAATACCTTCTAGCTAGTCCGTTAGGAAATGAGGGGTTAATCCGTTAAAACAGCTCCATAAAAAGTGGGCGAAACTGGCTGCCCGAGAAATCTAACCGGGTGAGTATAGCGAAAAAACGGCGCTATTAACATTTTTTGGTTGAAACGGCTATTTTAAGTGGTTTGGTTAGACGTTTTAGCTATATGAAAACAGAGCCTGTCCGGAAGGGTAATTTGTTCTTTTCGCAGGGAAATAACACAAGCCGTGCCGGCAGTAGCAGCAGGCCGACAAACAGAGTCTCTGATGGGGAGTCGGGGCCGTGCAAGATGCCGGTGGCGGCAAGGTAGAGCAATTGATGATAGAAACGCCTATAACAGCGGCTCTGACCCAGGGGGATCGGTCGTTGACTATTGATCGCGACAATGCAGAGGGTAAAATAGGCAAACGCGATCGCGTTTAACTCTTTCATGGAGATAGAGATGACCTGGTATCAAATAGCCTTGTGGACCATGATCTTTCTGAAGTCCGGTGCGTTTCTGGTGTTCGTTTGGTGGTGGATGTTCAAGCGCGCGACCAAACCTTATGTTCGTCCGCAAGATGTTGTCATTGATGAAACACCGGATGATGAAAATCTGACCATGGAAGAAGTCATGAAGAAACACGGTATCACCCGTGTGGAAAATCAAACTCAATAAAAACGCCCATGCCAAATTCCTCAGGATGAAGGCAGAAACTATCCCTGTGTGACTTGCGGTAAAACCTGCAAGCCGGGGATAGCCCCAGCCTGCAGTCACAGGATTTAACGCCTTTTTCTCCCCACCAGCCAAACCAGAATAAGCAAGACCAGTACTGCAAAGCCGATTGCCGGAGCCATATAAGGCTGCAGACGGGCCAGCAGCGGGATCGGGCCACCTTGCCGCAATACGGCAACGTCCGTGGCGCTGACCTTAACCGCAGGATTGCCGTACTGCTGCAGGACATAATTGCTGATAGCGGCGATCTGCTGGTCGCTCAGCGGATTAACATACGACTGTGGGCCAAAGTTCGGCATCAGTACGTGTTCACCGCTAACCCTTCTCTCAACGCCGAACAAAATCGCCGAAATCAGGTTAGCCGGGTTGCCGGCGCCGGTGGCCGTGTTATTGAACAGCGAAGGGTAAGCCTGGTTTTTACTGCCGCTGCCGTCCGGCTGGTGGCAACTGGCGCAGTTGCCGCTGAACAGAGCGGCACCGTCGGTCAGGGTGTTATTGGCCGTGGCAGGGTGTAGCCCGCGCAACTGAGGCTCAACGTTTGTTGGCTTGCCATAGCTGTCGGCCGCCTGGCTGTCATGGGGGTCCCTGATCGGGGCAGAGCTTTTCAGGTAAACGGCGATGGCCGATAAATCCTCATCGGAAAAATACTGCAGGCTGTTTTCGATAGCTTCCGCCATGCCGCCTGCAGCCTGGTTCTTACCGGCCATCTGGCCAGTTTTCAAATACTGCACCAATTGCTGCTGGCTCCAGCCACCAATACCGCTGATGGGATCTGAGGTGATGTTGGGCGCATACCAACTGCCGACCATACCGCCCGCCAGCGCCTGACTATCGTCTTCAGCCATCAGCAGGTTGCGTGGGGTGTGGCAGGTATCGCAGTGCCCTGGGCCATTGACCAGATAAGCTCCCCGATTCCATTGTTCGCTTTTGCCGGTGTCTGGCGCAAAGCGACCCTCTTTCAGAAACAGCAAGTTCCAGGCCGCCATACTAAAGCGCAGATTAAATGGGAAAGGCAGGTCGGTCAGCGTGTTTTTCTGATCGACAGCTTTCACGCCATGCATAAAGTAGGCATACAGCGCCTTGATGTCCTCATCGCTCAAGCGGGTGTAGGAGGTGTAGGGCATGGCAGGGTAGAGGTGGGTGCCGTCGGCACGGATGCCGTCCCTGACCGCACGGGAAAACTGCTCTTCGCTATAGCCGCCAATGCCATCAATGTTGGACGGGGTGATATTGGTGGCGTAAATCACCCCCATGGGGGAGCTGATGCCATAGCCGCCGGCAAACGGCGTACCGCCCTCCGGTTTGGTATGGCATGCCTGACAGTCGGAGGCGATGGCAAGCTGCTCGCCTTTTTTAATCAACGCCGCGCCGCTCAAATCATCTTCTGCACTCGCCTGCGCGGCGCTACTGCCGAGTAACAGCAGGGACAAAAGCGTCAGCTTTAGCTGTTTCTTCATGATTTCACCGCCAGCTGGCGCGCAATATCATCGGCGGCCTTGATGCCCAATGCGGCCATGGTCAGAGTACTGTTCACCACGCTGGCGGAGGGAATGGCACCGCCGCCCGGCAACCATAGGTTGGCATGGTCATGAGCACGGCAATTGCCGTCCACCACCGAGTCTTCGGGGCTGTGGCCCATAATGGTGCCACCCATAATATGGTTATTGGCGTTCAGGCTGGTGGTGATGTTGAATTCATCGGCATCAAACAGTTGGCCGATGTGTTCCAGCTGTTTATGCGCAGCCTCCGCGCCTTTGCGCACATAGTCGCCGACGTCGTAGTGGATGTCCGGGCAAGGCAGGCCATGAGCATCTTTACGGGTTTTACTCAGGGTCAGGCGGTTGTTGGGGTCTGGTAACGGTTCCAGGCTGATGGATAAATCGACGCCATAGGCGGCGCGCCGACGGATTTCTGCGTCCAACTCTTTGCCGACCAGGCCTTTTTCCAACGCTTTCTGGGTAGCCGGTACCACCCGGTTGATATTGTTGAGGATCATTTTGTTGGCCGAGTAGTCCTTACGGAACTCGCCGTCACGCGGGCCAACCAGACAGCTGCTTTGCGCCGGACCACGCCCCAGCCACAGAGGTTCTTTCGCCAGGAAAGTGCAGTGAAAACCTGAATGGTCCATCATATTGCGCCCCACCTGATCGGAAGCGTTGGCGATGCCGTTCGGATTGCGCTCATTAGCCGCCATCAGCAGCAGGCGTGGGGTTTCTATACCGTTACAGGCCAGCGCGAAAGCCTTGGCCGTGGCCTGGTGAGACTGCTTTTTGTTGTCCAGCCAATGGACTGCCGTCACCTGATTGTGCTCATCGGTATCGATCTTGTAGACCACCGCTTCTGCCAGCACCACCGCGCCTTTCATTTCAGCACGTTCAATATGATGAATGCCGTTGTACATGGCGCCTATCGGGCAAATGGGCTGGCAGTTGTTGTTGCCGCAGCAGGTCGGACGGCCTTTCCACGGGTGGATGCTGCGCCCCTGTGGGATGGGAACGGAGCGGTAACCGTGTGGGTTTACCACCTCGGCAAAACGGATGTCGCCATGTGCCCAGGGCACCATATCCATTGGGTAAGGTTTACTGCGCTCAACCGGGGATTGCTGTTGCGGATCGTTGGGGCCGGCGACGCCAATTTCTTCTTCGGCCCGGCAATAGTAGGGTTCAAGCTCGCCATAGGAAATCGGCCAGTCGCGGCCAACGCCGTACAGCGTTTTCATTTGGAAATCACTGGGCAGGTGGCGCCAGCAGGAGGCGGCCCAGTGCCAGGTGGTGCCGCCGACGGTACGCAGATAACCCTGTTTGAAACTACCGGCGCTCGGGCCGCTTAGCGCCACATAGTTGTTTTCCGGGAAATAGAGCGGCGCGGTGGCGAATTCAGATTGGGGGTAAAGCCCCTGGTAATCTGAACCGGCGCGGTTGTCAAAAGGCATATTGCGCCAGTTTTCCACCGCCTGGCCGCGTTCGATGCGCAGGCCCGCTTCCAGCACCAGCACAGAATAACCCTGGCTGACCAATTGATCGGCCATCATGCCGCCGACGATGCCGGAGCCCACGATCACAATATCGGCCGAGGCGTTGCCATCGGCGGTAAATACAGGTTTTTTCATCAGAAAGCTCTCAGATCACAGGGAAACATTGACGGCAGGCGGGGCTGCGGTCCACCACAGTGGTCCATTGCCACAGTAGGTGGGAACGATTAGCGCGTCGCTGGCGGGGCGATACATCAACGCGTCTTTGTAGGCGATCAGCTGCGCCGTTTGGCCATGGCCGACGGTGCCGGTATACCAGGCGGTGATGATTGCGGTGACCACATCCTGCAAGCCAACCTGAACGGCCTGCTGCTGCAACTGTTTAGCACTCTGGCCCGGTTGCAGCAGGCCGCCGAGTTGCTCAACTTGCGTAGTGAACTGGGCATTCTGATTATGCAGTGCAGTAAATATACGAGCCGACATCCCCTGATCGATATCGTTATGTTCGGTCAACGTCTGGGATATTTTGAAGAAGCGGGCAAATTGCAGCGGGTTGGCCGAGGCAGTTTGCTGTTCAGCCAGACTGAGGAAAGGATAACTGAGCAGCGAGCTTGCCAGCAGGGTTGAAGCCAACCCCAGCAGGACTTCACGCCGACTGAAACCGGTTCCATTTTTGGCTGGTAGCCCACCATCGTCTGATAACAAATTTTCCATGTGTTTTTCTCACAACAGGTGTTAGTGCCGAATAAGGCAAAAGGGAGCGGGTAAAGAGGGATAAAAAATAATCAACAATGGAATAACTCCATTGCTTATGGTTTTGTTTCTAATAATTTGGCGGAATATTAACTTGGCGATAACTTTCCGGCAATAAACTTGCTTAGGTATCCTGACAAAACAGCACGTAAAGAATAAAAAACCCGCCGCAGCGGGTTTCAGGTTTATGCGTTAGCTCTTGCAGCCCATCAGTTCCGGCAGCACGCCCGGCTTGGCCTTCAGCGATGCCTGCACGTCTTCCGGCAGACCCGCCCAGATAATCAGTCCGGTGCGCTTCTCAATTTCGTTAACCGTTACGCGGTACTGACAGAAATCGGCGTTTTTTGGGGTGTTCTGATCAAATAGAAACGCCGCGTAGTGGTTCACTTCCGGGCTGTTATTGATAAAAATCACCTTCCAGTAAGCGCTGGGGATGGTATGTGCTTTTTGGGTGCCCGGCAGTTTACCCATATTGCGCTCGTACAGCGGGCCGGTCACGGTATACACCGAACTGATGTCTGCCCGGTCAATCAGCTTGCGTTCCTGATCTTCCAACCGTGCCCAGGAACCCTGGTTCAGGTCGGCCATCTGCGGGGTGATGTTGGAAAGGTAGTTCAGCGATTCCCAGTCAGAAACCCCGGCCAGCGAGGCCAACGGTGCCTGATGCCCACGGTCGACCTTCAGCGCCGCGTTGGCACCGGTGTAATCCGCCGGGATCAGCGTATCCGCTGGGTTCAGCGCCGGATCGGTCTTCCAGTTGCGCGTTTTGCCACTGGCTGGCGTGTCCTTGGTGATGTGATAAGCCACCCAGTTGGCGAACTTGGTGGTGCTGTTGTTGTTCAGCGTATAGGCGTGGCGAACGATCGACACATTGCTGCTGCCGCCGGTTGGGCAACCGACCGCACAGTTGTCGATCGATTCCAGCGCCTCGGCGGAAGCCTGAGCAGTAAACAGCAGGGCGGCCAGAGCTAACATCTTGTTAAAACGCATATTCATATCCTCAATAAGTTAAAATAATACTGTATGTATTTACAGTAAAGTTAACTTATCGCAATGAAACGAATACAACAATGCAACACATTCACGTTACGAATGTGTCAGCGTTGGTACAGCAAAGTTGAGGAAAAACAGGCTACACGGCGACAGGGCCGCGAAGGTATCAAAAACGCCAAAAAGCGCGTGAGCACAAAATCAGCATAGGGTAAATCTCAAGACGGCCCAGCAGCATGGCCGAGCACATTAGCCATTTGGCCGCATCGCTGAGCGTACCAAATCCGGCGGCGGTTTCACCGAATCCCAATCCCATATTATTGATACAGGCGGCGACGGTAGCGAAAGAAGTGACCAGGTCATAGCCCATCAGGTTCAGCAGCCAGACGAAGAAACAGCTGAAGAAGACATACAGAAAGAAGAAGCTCCAGACCGAACGCAACACGCGATCCTGAATCGGCGCGTTACCAACCTTGATGGTGAAAATGGCGTTGGGATGAACCAGCTGGTTAATCTCATGACGGCTCTGCTTGTACATGATCAGAAAACGCAGTGCCTTGATACCGCCGCAGGTTGAACCGACACAACCACCAAAAAAGCTCGCCGCCAACAGCAGCATAATGGTGTGCGAAGGCATTTTGGCATAGTCGGCGGTGGCCAGCCCGTTATCGGTCATCATCGAACTGGTGAGGAAAAAGCCGTGTACGAAGGAGTCTTTGGCTCCGTACATGCCCGAGCGGTACAGCTCGAAGCAGACAATCGCCACGATAATCGACAGCACCAGCAGGAAAAAGCGTAGCTCCGGGTTGTTAAACAGCGGTTTCAGGCTGCGGCGTCCCACGGCGACGAAATACAGGGTGAAGTTCACCGCCGCCAGAATAGAGAAGATCCCGCCGACCATTTCCACCGCCGAGCTATCGTAATAACCCAGGCTCTCATTACGGGTAGAAAACCCGCCGAGCGAAACGGTGGAAATCCCATGGCAAAGGGCATCAAACCATGGCATGCCCGCAATGCGGAAGGCCACCGTACAGGCCAGTCCCAGGCCGAGATAAATCAGCCACAGGTTTTTTGAGGTGTCGGCCAGCCGCGGGGTCAGGCGTTCTTCCTTGAACGGCCCGGGCATTTCCGATTGATAAAGCTTGGCCCCCCCGATGCCGAGCAACGGCAGCACCGCGACGGCTAATACAATGACACCGAGGCCGCCGATAAAATTGAGCTGGGAGCGGTAGTAGAGGAAAGATTTGGGCAGGCCGGAGACATCATTAAGCACCGAAGCGCCGGTGGTGGTGATGCCGGAAACGCCTTCGAACATCGCGTCCGTCAGGCTGATGTTTAGCGTGTCGTCCATCCATAACGGCAGGGCGCTGACCATCGAAAACAGCAGCCAGAACAGCACAATGATCAGAAAACCGTCCTGCGTGCGCAGTTGTACCTTGGACTGACGGGTACTAAACCAGCCCAAACCGCCGAGCGAACCGGCGATAACCAGCGTATAGAAGAAAGAAAAAACGCTTTTTTCTTTATACAACAACGCCACCAACAGGGGGGGGATCATTGACAGGCTGTAAAGGAACACTAAAAAACTGCAAAGATGAATAACGACCAGGATCTGCTTATTCTTGACCATACTTGCGCCCGGGTTGCCTGTCGGCAATGAGTCAATTTATTCTTTAAGTATATAAAGAATAAGGCAGACGATATAAAAAAAGCGTAAAAATTCATATCGCCTGTGAAAGTTGGCGCGTTTTTTAACCGTGCTGGCGATTATTCCAACAGGTTATTGACCGTGCGACGCACGTATTGTGTCATCTGCGCCAGATCCTCGGGTGACACTGGACCGCCACCGGCATGGACTACCTGCTGTTCAATCTGGGCAATTTCCTGCTCGACCTTATTGGCAATCTGTACCTTGACGATTTTATCCACCGACGAGAGCAAAACCTTCAACACCACTTTCAGCGCCACATTCTCGCAGAACGAATCGTAGTGATGGACCACAGGCGGTGCCGCGGGAGGCTCGGGTGCGCGCGGGGCCATAGCCTTGAAACTGTCTACATTCTCAATAATAAGATCCAGGTCCCTTATTAGTTCATCAAAATCTTTAGACACTGACTTATTTCCCTTCGCTATGCGCAAAAACAGAACGCCCGTCATCAGGGCACAGGGCGGTGATTGACGGGCAGAACGAATTTCGACCGTGACGTTCAGGTAGTGAATGGCAGGCTGAGCGGCATTTTAACCTTGCTGCGGGTTGGCAACAAGATGGGGCCGCAGGAATCAACGACCCCGCAGTGCAGGTAACAGAAGGTTATCGCTTAACTTTTCAGCTTGGCGGTGATTTTCGCCACGTGTTCGCCCTGATAGCGAGCAATGGTCAGTTCTTCCTGGCTCGGCTGGCGTGAACCGTCACCCCCGGCGATGGTGGTTGCGCCATAAGGCGTACCGCCGCGCGTTTGGGAAACGTCAAACAGCTCCGGGGTGGCGTAACCGATCGGCACAATAATAAAGCCATGGTGCGCCAGGGTGGTCCAGGTGGAGGTAATGGTATGTTCCTGCCCGCCGCCGGTACCGGTGGAGGAGAAGACGCTGCCCACTTTGCCGTACAGCGCGCCTGAAGCCCACAGGCCGCCGGTTTGATCGAGGAAGGTGCGCATTTGTCCGGCCATGTTGCCAAAGCGGGTCGGCGTCCCGAAGATAATGCCGTCGTAATCGGCCAATTCCTGTGGGCTGGCCACCGGTGCTTTTTGGTCCTGTTTACCGCCGGCTTTGGCAAAGGCTTCTGCCGGAATGGTTTCCGGCACGCGTTTCAGGGTCACTTCAACGCCACTGACCCGGCGAGCGCCTTCCGCTACCGCCTCCGCCAGGGTTTCAATATGTCCGTACATCGAGTAATAAAGGACCAATATTTTCGCCATGTTCCGTTCTCCGCTTTGGTGATTGAACGATATACCCCCCTAAGCATAGAAGTGAATGCTGAACTTATCTTCGCGGTATTATTTTATTCCAGCCACCTTCAGTCGTGCGCTGGCCCGGTTGGAGGACTGGCTACAGCTTATGGCATGCGCCTGAGTTTTTCTGCCAGGCGTTGTTGTTGCCAGCGACTGAAAACATCACGCAACAGCAGGGTACGTGTGGCACGCATCACCAGCGCGATGCTCATGCCGCCGATGGCCCACAGCGACCACAGATATTGCGGATGGGTAAACCAGTTGATGGCAAACAGCATCAGGCCGATGCAGGCAAACCGTACCGCCATGCTCAACAGCCTGGTTTCCGCTTCTACCTGTCGGCGAATAGCCTGTTCTGCCTGATTGTTGTTGTCACTATTGTCCGGCTGCGCCGGCTGATAAAGATCGCCGATCTGTAGCCCCATGGCTGCGGCAATGGCGGTCAGGGTCTCGAGACTGGCTTGCTCGCCATTTTCAATACGTTGAACCGTGCGGGTACTGAGGCCGGCAATGGTGGCCAATTGCTCTTGTGACCAGCCCTTTTCAAGTCGCAATTGCCTGATGCGGTAGGTTTGCATGCTGTTCTCCAAAATGAACGTTCACTGAGCTCAAGTGTAGGGGCTGCTACCCTCGGCCGCCACGACAGTAGCATGACATGGGGACGACAGAGGGGTGACAGCCCGCTGAAAATGCGGGCTGACGTGGTGACTAGAAGGTGACGTTGCGGATAAAACGTAATGGCAGCTCGCTGCGGTTGGCATAGGCATAGTGCTGATCGCTGTTGAACACCTGGGTTTGTCCGGCCTCCAGCGTCAGGGTTTGCTGTTCCAGTATCAGCGTCAGGCTACCGGCGATCACGTAGATAATTTCGCTCCAGCCTTCGGCATCCGGCACCGAGTCGTAGTGCTCTCCCGGCATTAGCGTCCATTCCCAGAGTTCAACCCGCTGGCGCGCAGGCACGCTGGCGGCGAACAGCGCCTGGCTTGCAGGTTGTACTCCCTGCCAGGCCAATTCACCCACCAAATGGCTGCCGCGCGCTTCGGGCGCCTGGATCAGATCGGTGAAGGCGATATTCAGGGCGTCGGCCAGCTTGTCCAGCACCGCCAAACTAACGTTACGGTCACCGGCCTCAATACCGGCCAGCATGCGGCGGCTGACGTCGGATTTTTCTGCCAACGCCACCTGGCTAAGCCCCGCCTGCTGGCGATAACTGCGCAGGTTGCTGCTCAGATATTGCAGTACCTTGGGAGCTTCATGTTTACCGTTGTTCACTGTATTGCCCATCCGCAGGCTTTACCTCATACTGGCAGGATCTGTGCATTATATTGCACCCAGCAGGAAGGGCAAGCCGGTGTCCGCAGTAAAAAAATCCTTTATTTCCACGTACATTCCCAAGATAAAGCGACAGGAAGCGGTGCTGATTTTCATCACCATGATCTGGGGCGGCACCTTTTTGGCAGTGCATCTTGCCATGCAGGTCAGCGGGCCGTTCTTTTTCGTTGGCTTGCGTTTTGCCGCGGCCACGCTGGTACTGGTGTTGTTTTCGCTGCGCAGTTTGCGTGGGCTGACCTGGTATGAGCTGAAAGCGGGCGTGTTTATCGGCGTTGCCATTATGTTCGGCTACGGTCTGCAAACCGTGGGGCTACAAACCATCAGCAGCAGTCAGTCGGCGTTTATTACCGCCATGTATGTGCCTATGGTGCCGCTGCTGCAATGGTTGGTATTGGGGCGTTTTCCCGGAGTGATGGCCTGGGTCGGCGTGTTACTGGCATTCTCCGGCCTGATGTTACTGGCAGCGCCGAGCAGCAGCGATATGACGCTCAGCCTGGGCGAGATACTGACGCTGATTGGTACCTTGGGCATGGCCGCCGAGATCATTTTGATCGGTGCCTATGCGGGCAAGGTCAATGTCAAGCGGGTGACGGTGGTGCAATTGGCTACCGCCTCAGTGGCCTCGTTCCTGATGATGGTGCCGACCGGTGAGTCGGTACCGCCGTATAGCAGCTACTTGTTGTATAGCGCGATGGGTCTGGGGCTCGCCAGTGCCATCATTCAGGTGACGATGAACTGGGCGCAACGCAGCGTTTCGCCAACGCGTGCCACGGTCATCTATGCCGGTGAGCCGGTCTGGGCCGGGTTGGTCGGGCGTATTGCCGGCGAGCGTTTGCCCGGTGTCGCTCTGTTGGGGTGCGCACTGATCGTGCTGGGGGTGCTGGTTAGCGAACTGCGTATTCGCCGCAAAGAGAAAGCGGCGGCGCTGGCCGAATAAGACCAGCGCCGATTAATTAACGTACGGCACTGTCTGCCAGCGGCAGCGCTTTACGCTTGCGCAGCAGGGCATTAAGGATAATGGCGCCGAAAGTGGCGGTGCCTATCCCGCCCATGGTGAAGTTGCCAATAGTCAGTGCAAAATCGCCCGCACCCAGCACCAGCGTGACGGCAACCATAATCAGGTTGCCGTTATCGCCCAGGTCTACTTTGTTTTGCACCCAGATACGCGCACCGGCGACGGCGATCAGACCGAACACTACCACCGAGGCGCCGCCCAAAACCGGGCCGGGAATGGTGTGGATCAGTGCGCCGAATTTCGGTGAAAACCCCAGCACAATCGCTACCAACGCCGCTGCGACAAACACCAGCGTAGAGTAAATTTTGGTCACCGACATTACGCCGATATTCTCGGCATAGGTGGTCACCCCGGTACCGCCCACCGAGCCGGAGAGCATGGTCGCCAGTCCGTCCCCGACGAAGGCACGGCCGATATAAGGGTCGAGATCGCGACCGGTCATGCCCGCCACCGCTTTGACATGCCCGAGGTTTTCCGCCACCAGAATGATTGCCACCGGGGCAATCAGCAACATGGCGTGCAGGTGAAACACCGGCGTGGTGAACTGGGGCAGGCCGAACCAGGTTGCCTGGCTTAGTGCGCTGTAATCCACCGATTTGCCAAGCCCAAAGCCGTTGGTGGCTATCACGTAAATTAAATAGGCGGCGATCAATCCCACCAGGATCAACAGCCGTTGCATCAGCCCGCGGGTAAATACCGCGACCGAGCCAATACACAAAATAGTGGTCACCGCCATCCAACTGTCAAAGCTGGAAGCTGAAACGCTGCGCACCGCGATAGGTGCCAGGTTAAGGCCAATCGCCATCACTACCGCACCGGTTACCACTGGCGGCATCAGGCGTTCGATCCAACGGGTCCCCACGCTCATCACCACCAGGCCGATCAGCAGGTACACCAGGCCACAGGCGATGATGCCGCCAAGCGCCAGCGCAATATTCGGGTTAGCGCCCTGGCCACTGTAGCCGGTCAGGGTGATCACCAGCCCGACAAACGCCGCGCTGGACCCGAGATAGCTGGGTACCCGGCCGCCAACCACCAGGAAAAACAGCAGCGTGCCGATGCCGGACATCAGAATGGCCAGATTGGCGTCAAAGCCCATCAGCAGCGGCATCAGTACCGTGGCACCAAACATCGCCACCGCATGTTGCAACCCCATCACCAACGTTTGCGCCAGCGAAAGCCGTTCATCGGGCGCAACAATCGAACCGTCCAGACTGCCTTGTTTCATGCGCCATTGGGGAAACCAGGTATTCGCCATCGTTATCTCCAAAATTTCAGGGTGCAGGTGAATGTGTTTGAGCGGTTATGCGCCGATCATTGTTTCAACAGCGAGTGGTAGCGCCGGTCGAAATAGGCCAGGCCGTGGCTGTCGTCATTACGCGTTAGCGCCACTGCCTGGCAGAACAAAATGTCGTGGGTGCCGACGCTGACAATCTGGCTGATCTGGCAGTCGAATGAGACCACCGCCCCGTGCAAAATGGGGGATCCGGTCGCCAACGTAGACCAGCGTGCCGCGGAGAAACGCAGGTCCATCGGGGTTTTGCCGCCGAACAGATTCGACAGCGACTCGTGTTCCGCGGCCAGCGTATTGACGCACAGCGTCTGGTTTTGCTTGAACACCGAATAGACCGACGCGGAGCGGTTCAGGCACACCAACAAGGTTGGCGGCGTGTCGGTGACGCTGCAGACGGCCGAAGCGGTAAAACCGGCTCGGCCGGCAGGGCCATCGGTAGTGATGATATTGACCGCCGATCCCAGGCGTGCCATGGCGTCGCGGAAGTCCTGTTTTTCTACATACGGCGGCGGTAGTGGCGCATCGGCAAGCAGCGTTTGGCTTTGCATATTGTGTCTCCGGGCTAGGGTTGCAGGCGGGCTTGGGCGTTTTGCGTTTTCAACAGCCAACCCAGCAGGATGCGGTTAAAGTGCTCGGTGTTGGTCACGCTCATGGCATGACCCCCGTAGGCCATCTCGGCCAGTTCGCCGTTCGGCAGGCTGGCCGCCAATTGATGCGAGCAGTGGTAGGGCACCAGCAAATCGTCGCGGGAGCACAGCGCCAGGGTTGGCGTGGTAATGTCCGCCAGGTGCGGGCGGAAATCGGTGTTCATCAAGGCATGCAGACGGCGCAGCAGGTTTTCGGTGCCCTGAAAATGCGCGGTCTGATGCTGCAACTCTTCATCCAGCAAACTCTGGTGGTGCGACAGCCAGTCGGCGGGGAACAGGAACAGCGGTTGGGCACGCACGTAGGCTTCCACGCCGCTGTTGAGCAGCAGATCCTGACGTACTTTAAAGCAGCGCTGGGTCTGACTGTCCAACGCCGACCAGCCGTTAACCACCACCAGCTTTTCGACCAGTTGCGGATACGTGAGCGCCAGTTGCAGGCCAATCATGCCGCCGAGTGCATGGCCGACGAAGTAGCAGCGTTCTACATTAAGTGAGCGTAGCAACTGCGCCACCTCATCGGCCATGTCGGCCATGCTGTAGCCATTCGGCACGCTGCCTTTGCTGTGTGCGGTACCGAAGTGATCGTAAACCACCACCCGGAAATGCTCAGTCAGCGCGTTAATCTGCGGTTGCCAAAAACTGCCTGCGCCACCCAGCCCGGCAGACAGCACCAGCGTGGGTGCCAACGGCGTGTCTTTTCCCAAAATCTCAAAATACATGCTCAGTCCTCAGCGGGTAATGACTCAGCGGCCCAGATGGGCCACGGTGGCAATTTCAATCAGGGCGTCCGGTTTTACCAATCCGCACTGAATGCAGTAGCGTGCCGGTTTGTCGCCGGGGAAATATTCGGCATACACCTGATTGATGGCGGCATAGTTTTGCCAGTCGGTGAGGAATATCGAGTTAAAGGTCACGTCGTCCATGCTGCCGCCGGCGGTTTCAATCACGCTTTTGATGGTCTCCAGCACGTGACGGGTTTGCGCCGCCGCGTCACCGACGTGTACCACGTTATTGTTTTTATCGAATGCCAGCGTGCCCGAGACGTAAACCACGCCGTCGGCCAGGGTGCCGGGCACGAAAGGGGCCAGCGGTTTGCCGGTGCCCGGCGGGGTAATAATGGTTTTTGGCATAGTGGCGCTCCTGGTGAAAATTTAATTTTGGTTAAAGGCGAGCAAAACTCATGCCGTCTGGCTGAGCGGGGCGGCGAGCACATCACAGAAACTGTCGACATCCGACACCCAACCAAAGAAGGTTTCGATGTTGTACAGCGCCGCCTGCTGGGCGAACGGCGGCCCGGCCTGGTGGGTGGCGTCGGCCAGCACGACGCCGAAATATTCGAGGAAAAAGCCGTCGCGCAGCGTGGATTCCACACAGACGTTGGTGGCAATGCCGGTAAACACCAGATGATGAATGCCGTAAGAGCGCAGCAGGCTGTCGAGTTGGGTGTTGAAGAAGCCGCTGTAGCGCGGTTTCGGGATCAGAATGTCGCCGGGCTGCGGTTGCAGTTCATCCACCAGATCGTAATCCCAGTCGCCCTTGGCCAGCAGCTTGCCCATCAGTTCCGGGCGTTTACGCATGGTTTTCAGCGCGTTGGATTTATGCCAGTTGGGGGAGCCCTGGCCACCGGCTTCGACGTACTGGTTGTCCCAGCCATTTTGGAAAAAGATCACCTTGATACCGGCGGCACGGGCAGCGCTGATGGCGCGTTTGATGTTGGCGATCACCGGTGCGGTGGCCGAGACATCAAAACCGGCGAGATCCAGATAGCCGCCCTGCGAGGCGTAGGCATTTTGCATATCTACCACAATCAGCGCGGTTTCCTGCGGCGCAAAGGCGATAGCCTCCGGCCGGGCGGGCAGGGTGAGGGTTGCCCCGGCCTGCGGTGACTGGCGGCGCACTACCGTTTGGTTTTCAACAATTTTCATTATGCTACCTCGCGGTTTGCGGCAGTCTGTGGGCAAACGTCGGCGCGACTTTTCATCAGTGGCTGGATGCGCTCGCCGAAGTCTTCCACCCCTGTGACGAAATCATCGAAGGTCAGTAGCACACCTTCGGTGCCGGGGACGGTGGCGATTTCATCCATCATGCGCGCCACGTTGGCGTAGGAGCCGACCAGCGTGCCCATATTGATATTGACGGCGGAGGTGGGATCCGCCATCTGGCGTACGTTGGTGTCGGCACCGGATTTGGTGTCCTTGCCGCTTTGCTCAGTCAGCCAGGCCAGGGCTTCGGTATCGGCCCCCGCTTTATAACTTTCCCACTTGGCGCGGGCGGCTTCGTCGGTTTCATCGGCAATGATCATAAACAGTACGTAGCAGGCCACGCTGCGGCCTTCGCTATCCGCCGCAACTTTTAAGCGTGCTGCGGTTGGCGCAAAGGCGGTCGGCGTGTTGACGCCCTTGCCGAAGCAGAAGTTGTAATCGGCATATTTGGCCGAGAAGGCCATGCCCGCGTCGCTTTGTCCGGCGCAGATCACCTTGATGTCCGCCTGCGGCTGTGGGCTGACGCGACAGTCGTCCATCTGGAAGAACTCGCCTTTGAAATCGGATTTACCGGTGCCCCACAGATCGCGCAGCACATTGACGTACTCCGCCAGATAGTCGTATCGACGGCCGAAGTAATCGTCGCCCGGCCACATGCCCATCTGCTCGTATTCCGGCTTCTGCCAACCCGTCACCACATTCAGGCCAAAACGCCCGTTGGAGATGGAGTCAATAGTGGAGGCCATGCGGGCGACAATTGCCGGGGGCATGGTCAACGTGGCTGCCGTGGCGTAGATCTTGATGCGTGAGGTGACGGCGGCCAGCCCGGCCATCAGGGTGAAGGACTCCAGGTTGTGGTCCCAGAATTCGGTTTTGCCCCCGAAACCGCGCAGTTTGATCATCGACAGAGCGAAATCGAAGTTGTAGTGCTCGGCCTTCTGCACGATGGTTTTGTTGAGTTCAAACGTCGGTTGGTACTGCGGGGCATTGCTGGAAATCAGCCAGCCGTTGTTGCCGATCGGGATAAATACGCCAATTTTCATTTGAACATCTCCGGTTGCTAGTGGAACGGATCATGCGTCGCCTGAATGTTTTCTGCGGGCGGCGCTGGATACGGAGGCTTTTGCAAAGGCGATGCCAGTTTTTAAAATGGCTGATTTATCAATGAATTGTTTTTCTTTCGTGATTTTCATGTTGAGTGAGTGGTCTAAAACAGACCATTTGGTCAAAATGGCATGCACAAAAAACAGGCGCAACTGCTCATTAAAGGTGCAGAAAATCACTCGGAAGGGGTAGGTAAAAGCGTGGGTTTCACCCAGTGGCTTTGTTATGCTGGCCAAAATCTGGTTGTGCCAAGGAGCCGTAGTGAAGCCACAAGCCGTTAAACCCCCTACGCGCCGCTCGCGTGCGGTGGCCGCAAAACGTAGCGCTATCCTGGATGCGGCACTGGAGTTTTTCTCGCTGTACGGTATTCATGGCACCAGTCTGGACCAGGTGGCAGAACGTGCCGACGTGTCCAAAACCAATCTGCTGTATTACTTTCCTTCCAAAGAAGAACTGTATCTGGCGGTGCTGAAAGATATTCTCGACGTCTGGCTGGCGCCGTTGAAGGCGCTGCGCGCCGATCAGGAGCCCCTGCAGGCGATCCGCGAATATATCCGCCTGAAACTGGAGGTATCCCGTCATCACCCGCAGGCATCGCGGCTGTTTTGTCTGGAAATGATCCAGGGCGCACCCTTGTTGAAACAAGAGCTGCAGGGCGGGTTAAAGTCTCTGGTGGACGAGAAGTCCGGGATAATTGAGCGCTGGATCGCCGCAGGCCATATCGCGACGGTCGAGCCGCACCATCTGATTTTTATGCTGTGGGCAACCACTCAGCACTACGCAGATTTTTGGGTGCAGGTGGAGGCGGTGACCGGCAAGACCCTGGACGATGAGGCGTTTTTTCAGCAGACGGTGGAGAACGTGCAGCGGGTGATTATCGAGGGTATTCGGCCGCGCTAAGCGGATGAGAGCAGGGGATAGCGGACTATCCCCCGAGGAGTGTTAAGCGGTTTTCTTTTTGCGCAGGAACACGTAGGACAGACCGAGCACCACAAACCACAGTGGCGTGACGATTAGCGCCTGGCGGGTGTCTTCGCGCAGCGTCAGCAGCACCAGCACAAAGGCGAAGAACGCCATACAGACCCAGCACATCAGCTTGCCGCCTGGCATCTTGTAGATTGATTTCTGGTGCAGCGCAGGGCGTTGCTTACGGTAAACCAGGTACGAACACAGGATAATGGTCCAGACAAACATAAACAGGATCGCCGAGACGGTGGTCACCAGCGTGAAGACCGTCATCACGTTCGGGATCAGGTAAATCAGGACTACCCCACCGAGCAGGCAGATACAGGAGAAGGTCAGGCCGTTAGCCGGTACCGCACGCTTGGAGAGGTGGGCGAACGACTTGGGCGCATCCCCTTCCTGTGCCAGACCAAACAGCATGCGGCTGGTGGAGAACACCCCACTGTTAGCGGAAGAGGTGGCGGAGGTCAGCACCACAAAGTTGATCACGCTGGCCGCAGCAGGCAGGCCAATCAGCACGAACAGTTCTACGAACGGGCTTTTGTCGGCGACCACGGAACTCCATGGCGTGACCGACATAATCACAATCAGGGCGAACACGTAGAACATGATGATGCGGATAGGAATCGAGTTAATCGCGCGCGGCAGCACTTTTTCCGGGTCTTTGGTTTCAGCCGCGGTGGTACCCACCAGCTCAATGCCGACAAAGGCGAACACCGCAATCTGGAAGCCGGCGAAGAAGCCGCTGATGCCTTTCGGGAACATACCGCCATCATTCCACAGGTGCGAGAACGACGCGACGGTACCGGTCGGTGACTGGAACTGCATGGCGATCATCACCAGTCCGGCGATGATCAGCCCGACAATGGCGACGATTTTGATCATCGCGAACCAGAATTCCATCTCACCAAACATCTTCACCGTCGCCAGGTTCAGGCCCAGCAGCAGCAGGATACACAGCAACGAAGCGATCCACTGTGACAGTCCGGGGAACCAGAACTGTGCATAGGCGGTGATCGCCACCACGTCGGCAATACCGGTGACCACCCAGCAGAACCAGTAGGTCCAGCCGGTAAAGAAGCCGGCCCAGGGGCCGAGCAGGTCAGCGGCGAAATCGCTGAAGGATTTATATTCCAGATTGGAGAGCAGCAGCTCGCCCATGGCGCGCATCACGAAGAACAGCATAAAGCCGATAATCATATATACGAAGATGATCGAAGGGCCAGCCAGGCTAATGGTTTTGCCGGAACCCATAAACAAACCCGTACCTATGGCACCGCCGATGGCGATCAGTTGAATATGTCGGTTTGTTAGGTTTCGGCGTAGATGATCTTCTGATTCGGGCGATGCCTCAGCGGCTATTTTAGATTGATCTACCATCTGATGATGTCCTGTTTTACCTGTCATGAGTGAAATAGTGAGCTCTGAAGTGGCTCTTTTTTATACGATTATCCGGTTGTGCCAGATTTAGTAAGGTAGTGCAATAACGCCACCTTTGTGCAACATGTTTACAACATTTATGCGAGGGATAAAAGTCGATTGTTCTTTACACTGCGGAGGCAAATCGGACGTCTTGGGGGCGGAAGATTACTCTGGGTCTGGGCAGATTAACAGCACTAATGCGACTTATCTTGTTGATAAAACAGGGGGTTAAAAACACCGCATGAGAAAAACTAATGGGTGTAAGCGTTTGACATTCGGGGGCCGAGATGAATAAGTCAGCGGCTAGGGCCGCAAGCCGGGGGTGAGCATTCTGGGCACTGTATCAATTGATTACAGAGCTGGGGTATGTAGTATTTATAAATTAAATCAATGTTTTATTGGGTTTTTACCTGCGCGTTTTTTTAAGAATAATACTTAATTGAGACTCGCCCCACAAAAACGGCATCCTCCCAGCGTGAATATTCAGTTAAGTGATCTGACGCAAGCTGAGTCTATCTACCCACCCTTTATCTCGATTCCCATCCGCCAATTCCTGCAAAATTGATAATGGGACTTTTGGCGGGATGAGCCGGTTGGCACAATCGTACCGCAAGGCGTGAACCGGTTTGCGCACTTGCTAGGGCGTATCAATCAAGTGAATGTGCTCTCGGTTTTCATGGAATAGCCGTCGACAAAGAATGCGGTAACAGTCTCTGTCGAATTCATCAGCCGGCAGGCTGAGTTTTTCAGCTGCATGCAGAGAAGGGGCGGTACCGAGGTAGAACCAATTGCTGATGACATGGAAAGCCTTGAGTTGGCCTTGTCGTTCCTCGATGGCGATCCTGCCGGGGAATGGCCAGTGCCGCACCTGGGCCTGCGTCAGGGCCGCAAGCAGTCGGGCTTGGTGCGCTTGTGGGCTCTCTTTGCCGCAGCAGACTCCGGCGCACTTGCCCAATTGGTGGCGAAAACAGGGGCGTCCAGGACGGCCCTTTTCAATATCCAGATACGTCAGGCAGAGCCGTTCCCGATCGGCAATCTCGAGTAGAAAGTCGACGGCCGCCGTACGCCGTAGAAACAGGCCGTACAAGTCCGGCGTTCGCGAGAAGTCCAGCGCGTCACTGTATACGATGCGCGTTTGGGTGTCGTTAACCTGCAGGGCGCAGAGCCGACGAATTTTACGCAGTCGCTTGTTGTAGAGGGGACTTTGCTGTTTCACCAGGGAAGATTCCAGCAGCAGCGCACCAATCTCACCGACCGTCTCGATAAAGGTGATGCGACGGGTGGCGGAAAGCAACCGCGCTTCGCGCGGATTACGCAGGTGAGACTGAACCCGGCGGCGAATGTTGACGCTCTTACCGATGTACAGCGGATGGGCTCGGTTTTCACCGTGAAAGAAATAGACCCCGCAAGTCTGCGGCAAGTTGGCGACCTCTCCGGTCAGATGTTCAGGGTATTGATACATGTGGTCTATCAGGAACTCACGGTTTGTGGTGACGTGGCGCATTATGCCAAAGATAATATTTTCTTATTATAAGCCGCGTCAGCCTATCAGGTAATGCCAAAATTTACGTCAAAGCCTATATCCATCAGAACTGAATCAGTAGAAACCCATTTGCGGGTTTGTTGTTTTCAAAACACCCGGCTAACCAACATCAGGGCCAGCGCCCAAATCCCGGCGGACAGCGCGCTGGCGCAATACACCTGCCTCAGGGGCAAGGCAATGATGCCGGCAACCAACGGCACGCTGTAGCGCATCACCGCCAAAAAACGCGAGATAAACAACAGCGGCATGCCTTTTTTCTGCAGTGCCGCTTGTGCTTTGTGCAGTGGTGCCTGAAATCTGACCGGTAGCCTTTTGAACGATCCCCGGCGGCAGAACAGCGCGCCACAATGGAAGGACAGAACCGAGCCGAGCAGGGCGCCCAGGGTAATGGCCGCCCAGACATGGACGTCGGGGAGCTGGGTTTTACCGGCAACGATGCCCAGCATCAGCGTGACCGACGCAGGCGGCAGCAGTGAGGAAATAAAAATCACTGACTTTCCCAGCGAAAATAAAAAGATAATCAACAACAGGAATTCAGGTTCCGGGCTGTATTTGGCGATAATCTGTGTGAGTTGTTCCATCGGCCACCTTTGAAAATGTCTCCTCTGGTGACCAGTGTCCCATTGGTAACTTCAATAAATGGTAAATTAGGTTTTGTTAGCTGAATAGGTTCATCCTGATGAGATAGCGCGGTTACCCTGATGGTACGCCTGAGATAAAACAAGGAAGGTAACAATGTTAAAAGTGATTGCTGAAGATTTTATCAAGCTCGATTGTGTTGAAACCGTGATGCCGTTGTATCAGGAACTGGTGGAGAAAACCCGGCAGGAGCCGCTTTGCCTCTCCTATGAATTGTTTATTGATCACCAGGATGCCGGGCATTTTATTTTTGTCGAGGAGTGGCCCGATCGCGCCGCACTGGACGCCCATTGCCAGACGGAGCACTTCAGGCGTTTGGTGCCCTTGATTAATCAGCATCAAAGCAAACCCTGTACCTTCCTGTTTATGCAGCCTTTTTCCACCGTGAAAGCCTAATCAGTAAAAAAAGCCCCGCAGAGCGGGGTCAATGGCTTCTCAAACACTGTCTTGTAGTGATTAAAAATCAGACTGCGAATGATTGCCATTCACTAAGAACGTTCTCAAAAGGACTTTACCGCGGCCTGGCGCACCCGTTCTACCCAACTTTGCTGATAGTCAAAGGAAGGGGCTTCATGCCGGTGCAAACCTTGGCGGACGATGGCCTTCACCGCCTGACTTGCCAGCGGATTTTTTTGCGCAATTTGTCGGGCGAGTGTCAGCGCCTCCTCGCGTGCGCTGCCCTCACTGATGCGGGAAATGGCCCCCTGTTGCCAGGCTTCCTGCGCGCTGATGACTCGGCCGGTCAGCAACCAGTCGAGAGCGATGTAGGGGGAGATGCGCGCCGGCAGCCGTGAACATCCGCCCTGCGCGGCAATCAATCCCAATCCGGTTTCCGGGAAACTGAACTGTGCATCGCGGCTGGCGACGATCAGGTCGCAGGCCAGCGCTATCTCGAAGCCGCCGCCGAAGGCGATGCCCTCCACGGCGGCAATAATCACCTTGGTAAGCTGGGCATGCACCAGGCCGCCAAATCCCCCCGGTTCGACCACCGGCAGTTCGCCCTGCTGGAAGGCCTTAACGTCCATGCCGGCGGAAAACACCTGCGGCAGGCCGGTCAGCACTATCACCCGAACGGCATCATCCTGTTCGGCCCGTTGCAGATAACCCTGGATCAGCTGCGCCATCGCCAGATTGATGGCATTCTTTTTTTCCGGCCGGTTCAGGACGATCACCGCAATGCCGTCATTTTGCTCATACAGCACCGGGAGCGGCAGGTCACTCATTGGCTTTTTCTCCCTGGAAGAACACCAACGTCAGCAGCAGGGCGATAGCCCCCAGCGGCAGCGAGAACAAGGGGAGATAAAAGGCTGGCAGCGCATACAGCGTCAGGCCTCCCAGCATGCCACCCGCCGCGATACCGGCATACAGCACCGAGCTGTTGAGTGAAACGGTCAGTGCGCCAAAGCGTTTGGACAGCGACAACAGGTGGTGCTGGATTGGCACCAGATACATCCAGCCGGTAATGCCCCAGACCAGAAAAATCGCCAGTACCCACCAGGGGGAACTGACGTAAAAGGCCAGCAGGAACAGCGAAACGGTTTGCACCGATACCGAAAACAGCAGCACAAACTTGCTGCCGAAGGTATCGGTCAACAGGCCGGAAACGAAGTTACCAATGACGGCGCCAATACCGAACACCAGCAACGCGATCGGTAAAATAGCCTCCGGGCCAAACTGGGTGTTTTTCAGCAATACGCTCACGTAGCTGTAAACGATATGCTCGGAGCAGACGGCGAAAAAGGTGATCAGCAAGGTGGTCAGTACCGCTTTTTGTCGCAGCGGAGCAAGTCGCTCTTTCAGCGTGTGTTTACCCGGTGCCGCGATGGTGCTCAGCGCCAGCGAAAGCCCCAACAGTGAGACCGCGCCCAACAGGGCGATCAGCAAAAAGATCTCCCGCCAGCCGATCAACTTTGCCAGGAAGGTGCCGAAGGGAATACCGAGGGCAATAGCCAGGGTCATGCCGCCGTAAACGATAGATATCGCCAGCCCGCGACGCTTTTCTGCGACCAGCCCAACCGCAGCCGCCGCGGCCTGCGGCGTATAGCAAGCTGCGCCCAGCGCCGCCAGCACCCGCCCGGCAGACATTTGCAAAAAACTGTCGGCATAGGCGCAGACCAGATTACCGGCGATAAATAACACCAGGGCCAACTGCAAAATATGTTTGCGATTGAGGTTACCCAGCAGCCAGGCGGTCAGCGGGGCAAACAGCATATAGGCCAGGGCAAATACCGAGATTAACTGCCCCGCTTGCGCGGGGCTGACGGCAAAGGTGCCGGAAATCTCGTCGAGGATGCCGGCGACAATAAACGCGTCGGTTCCGATGGCAAAGGTGCCGGTCGCCATCAGACACAGCGTAAGAAAATGGCCGTTATAGTCCGTCAACTTCATCCTGCTCTCCGTAACTGATTAGCGTCCCAGACTTTGCTTAACGCCGCCAGGAAATATTCCACGTCTTCATGAGTATGAGCAGAGGTCGGCGTAACGCGCAAACGCTCACTACCGGCCGGTACCGTTGGGGCGTTCACCGGCTGCACGTAAATATCGTACTCATCAAGCAGTTGCTTGCTGATGTGCTTGTTGCGGTGTGGATCGCCGACCAGTACCGGCAGGATGTGGCTGTCCTGCGAGACCAGCGGAATGCCGGCGTCGCGCAGGCCGGATTTCAAGTGGTCGATAATCGCCAGCAGGTGCTTGCGCTGGGTGTCATGCTCCAGGTTGTATTTGAAGCTGGCCAGCGCGGCCGCCACCACAGGAGCCGGGGACGAGGTGCTGAAGACAAACGCCGGTGACCAGCTACGCACCGCTTCAACCACTGCGCGGGGGGCGGCGATGTAGCCACCGGCAGCTCCGTAAGATTTGCCAAAACCGCCCTGGATAATGGTGATCTTGTCCAACAGGCCAAGTTGTTCGGCATAGCCCAACCCACGATGACCGTAAACGCCGGCGGAGTGGATCTCGTCCAGGTAGGTCAGCGCCTGATATTGCTCCGCCAGTTCCACAATTTGTGCCAGCGGCGCAAAGTCACCGTCCATCGAATACAGCGACTCGAAGGCGATCAGCTTGGGCCGATGCGGATCGGCGGCCTGCAGTAGTTCGGCCAGATGGGCCACGTCATTGTGGCGGAAGATTTTTTTCTCCGCCTTGCTGTAACGGATGCCGTAAATCATCGAGGCGTGGTTCAGCTCATCGGAAAACACAATCAGATCGGGAATGGCATCGCACAGGGTGGACAAGGTGGCGTCATTGGCACCGAAACCGGTGGTGAACAGCAGCGCCGACTCTTTGCCGTAGGCGCTGGCTAACAGGGTTTCCAGCTCAGTGTGGTAGACAGAAGTGCCGGAAATGCTGCGTGCGCCGCAGGTGCCCAGCCCGACGCGGTTCACCGCTTCAGTCGTGGCCAGGATAACTTTAGGGTGATGGCTCATGGCCAGATAGTCATTGGAACACCAGACGTTCAGACGGCGTTCACCGTTCTGACCATGGCTGGTGGCCCAGGGTTTATCCAGCACGCTGCGTTCCAGATTGAGGAACTCACGGAAGCGGCCCTGTTTTTTGGTTTCGGCCAGTTTTTCTTCAAGAATGTTCAATACGCTCATTCGGAATTCCTTGTATTAGAGGGCTTTAATGACCAATGAAACACCCTGGCCGACACCGACACACATTGTCACCAGCGCATGCTTTAATTGCCGGGTATGCAGCTCCAGCGCGCTGGAAAGCACCAGTCGCGCGCCGGACATGCCCAGCGGATGCCCGAGGGCGATGGCTCCGCCGTTGGGATTGACCCGGGTATCCTTGAAGTCGATACGCCAGCTTTGTAGCGTCGCCAACACCTGGGCGGCGAACGCCTCATTAATTTCAATCACGTCAAAATCGTTCAGGGTAAAGCCGGTTCGTGCCAGCAGCCGATCGGTGGCGGCGATCGGCCCAATCCCCATCAGCGACGGGGCGACACCGGCGCTGGCGCTGTGACCAATCTCCGCCAACGGCTGCAGCGATTTGCGTTTCACGTAGCGGCCGCTGGCCAGCAACAGCACCGCAGCGCCGTCATTAATACCGGAGGCGTTACCGGCGGTGACCGAGCCGTCGGGGGTAAAGGCCGGTTTCAGCGCCTGCAATTTTTGCAACGTGGTCTGACGCGGGAACTCATCCTGTTCGAAGGTTTTGCGGGTTTTACGGTCGGCCTGTACCTCAAGCGGCGTTATCTCTCGGGCCAAGCGGCCATTTTCGATCGCCCGCCAGGCCTTCTGCTGCGAGGCCAGTGCAAAAGCATCCTGATCTTCACGGGATATCCGATACTGCTGTGCGACGTTCTCCGCCGTTATGCCCAGCGGATCGCTGCCATAGCGCTGTGCCAACTGCGGATTGATAAAGCGCCAGCCCAGGGTGGTGTCGTAGAGTTTGACCCCCTTGTCGAAAGGCGTTTCACTTTTACCCATCACGTAGGGCGCGCGGCTCATGCTCTCCACACCACCGGCCAAGACCAGATCGCTCAGGCCGCTTTTTATTTTTGCGCTGGCGTAGATCACCGCATCCAGCCCGGAGGCACACAAGCGGTTAAGGGTAATCGCCGGCACGCCCTGATCCAGGCCGGAGAGCAGGGCTGCCATCCGGGCTACGTTACGGTTGTCTTCTCCGGCCTGATTGGCGCAGCCAAGGATCACTTCATCAATATCCGGTTCGGTTTCAGGATGTCGTTGCAGCAGCGCCCGGATAATCGAGGCCGCCATATCGTCCGGACGGGTTAACGCCAGGCTACCGCCATAGGCGCCAATGGCCGTGCGCGTGCCGTCGATCAGATAGACTCCATCGTCTTTAATCGTCATCATTTTTCCTTAGGGCGCGACGGCCAGCTCTGGCCGGGTAGTATTGAGCAAAGAGTAATGCGGGTAGTAGCGGGCGGAATGCAGCAGTTGCGCCATATTGTCCAGCGTCGACTTCACGTTTTTTTGCCCAAGCTGTGCCAGCCAGCTAAAGATGCCATCGGCATAGTTAACCCCGGCCACCGCGGCGGTATCGATATCCGCCCGGCTGCAAACCCCGCTCTCCACCATAATCACTGACTCATTGATCAGGCTGCTCAGGACGCGGGCGACAATCAGGCCCGGGGAGTCTTTAATAAACTCCACCTGTGGGATCAACGTTTGCAGCAGCGTCAGAAATAGCGCTTTATTGGCCGTGCTGGCGTCCTGGCTGTGGGCAGCCACCAGATAGGCGGTATCGGCGTAATTGAGCGCGGCGTCTATCACGAAGGTATCGAGTTCGGTCAATTCAGCCAGCAGATTGGCCGTGCGACCATCGGTGATTTTGACGGCCATGGCGTCATTTACCTGGATAAAGCGGCCCAGCTTTGGCCGTTCCGGCTGGCGATTAATCTGCAGCCCTGGCCAGAGCGCTAAAGCGCGCTGTTGCAACAGGTCGAACAGGCTATGTTCACCATAAAAATGCAGTGAGGTCAGCGTACCGCTGCCTGCATCGGCGGTGCTGGGCTCGACGGAAGAGGGGGTAAAAAAGGATCGGCCGTTTTTCTTCCCCAGCAGCCCGGCATCCACCAGCGAACGTTGCAAATGGCCGGGGGTATAGCGGGGGTCGTACTGCATGTCCTGCCAAATCTGGCTGCTGACCTGATAGTTAATATCCTGGCCGATAAAATCGGTCAGCTCCAAAGGCCCCATGCGAAAGTGGCCACCGGCCTTGAGCGCACGGTCGATCTGCGGTGCCAGCGCCACGTTCTCTTCCAACAGCCGGAACCCTTCCAGATAAAAAGGTCGCGCCATCCGGTTGACGATAAAGCCCGGTGTGGCTTTGCAGACCACAAACTGTTTGCCAATCGCCGTCACCAGCTGCTGACAACGCAGGCTGGTGGCCCGGCTGGTAAAGTAGGACGGAATAATTTCGATCAGTTTCATCAGCGGGGCCGGATTAAAGAAGTGCAGGCCGATAAAACGGGCGTTATTTTCGACGCCTGCCGCCAGCTTATTCAATGACAGCGAGGAGGTATTGGTGGCGATAATCGCCTCTTTTTTCACCGTGGCGGCAATCGCCGCGAGGATCTCATGCTTGGTTACCTCATGTTCCGCGATGGTTTCAATCACCAGATCGCTGTCGGCGATAGCGTCGAAAACGGGAGAGAAAACCAGATTGGCCAATATCTCACCTTTTTTCTGCGGGCTTATTTTCCCGCCGTCTATTTTCTTATCCAGGTCGCGGAGAATATAGTCCCTGGCCTGATTCAGATTATTACCGCTACGATTATAAAGCAGGGTTCGTATGCCGTTTTGCGCCAGAAGATAGGCAATACCTCTGCCCATGGTTCCGGCACCAATAACAGCGACCGAATGGATTGCCGAATTATTCTCTGCCATAAAACTCCCCGTGAGTATTTTTCTGCCTTGCGAAATTCGCAAATGCTTATTATTTATTTGGCTTTTAAAAGCACCCGATGCCTATGGCGAAGGTAAGGGGCATAGCTGTCAGTGTCTAACGGTAGAAGTGACAGGTTTACAATAAATCGGCTTTGTGTTATTCGCGTAATTTCCGCTATTAATACAATTTAAAGGTGTTATTTATTAATATCCAAGCGGGCATAGCTGTTTTTGATATAGGCATGGTACTTTTTATACTATGAAACGGCTGTTGCCGCTCCAGCCCCTCCACTATAGTTAACCTTACTTATCGATAACCCGGTGCGGCCTTCTGGAGAATCTGTTTTATGGACACCCACCTTCAGCCTTTGATGGATGCCTTACTGACCAGTCTGCCAGACCGCGAGGCTTTTTTAAGCCAACTGGCACCTTGTGCCCAGGCGTTGGGATTTGAATACTTTTCTTATACGGTTTTTTCCTGCTACCCGGCCAGCCGCCCCAAAATGCTGATAGAGGGCAATTTCCCCGAATCCTACCTGGAGGACTACCGCAAGCTGCGGGTCTACCTGCAGGATCCGGTGATTGAGCAGGCCCATCACTCCACGCTGCAATTTTACTGGGATGAACATTTCTACCAGGACAAGCCAGAGCTGTGGTGGCGTATGGCCCAGTTTGGTATTCGCGAAGGCTGGTCGCAGTCGGTCAAAGATTGCTATGGCCGGCTGGGCATTCTCACCTTTGCCGGAAAAAATATTCCCGTTCAGTCGCCGCAGGCCAGTGCGCGTAACGAAACCTTCTTTCTGTGGTTGGCGCAGATGGTTCATAAAACGCTGCGTGAAGCATTAATATCGGTAAACGACGAGGCGATCAAAGATGTGCTGACGCTGCGCGAAAAGGATATTTTGCGCTGGTGCAGCGAAGGTAAAACCTCAGAGGAAACCGCTCTTCTAATGGGGCTGAGTGAACGGACGGTGAATTTCCACATTGGCAATTCGATTAAAAAACTGTCGGTGGCCAATAAAACCGCCGCCACGGCGAAGGCGGTGTATTTACAGCTTATTTAACCGCGTTTGAAATAGTTAATCGGCTAGCCGTTGGGAATGTGATGTTTATATTTTGTTAAATAAGGAATTATCCTGGTCAGTATTTACCGCCGATCACAAAAGCGCGAGAAAGCAGTTCACCCTTATCCTTCTCGGCAGTACCCTGTAGGCACCAAGGTTGCATAGAAGGGATGTGATATGTACAAGACCATATTAGTGCCGATAGATATTGAAGAAGATCTGTTGACCGAGCATGCGCTGGAGCATGTTGAGTACCTGGCGAAAATATCCGGCGCCAAAGTGCATTTCTTCCATGCGCTGCCGGATGCTTCGGCATTCGTTACCGCTTATTCTTTCGGTATCAAGGAATTCGAGAATCAGGCGGAAGTGAAAGCGGTAGATAAGCTCAAGAAGATCATGTCGGAAATCGACATTCCCCTGGATCGCCTGGATTACACCATCAGCTTTGGTTCGCCGCGCGATGAGGTCCTGCAGTTGGCGGAGGAGATCAAGGCCGATCTGATCATCATCGGCTCGCGTCGCCCGAGTGTAAAAACCTACCTGCTGGGTTCCAACGCCGCGGCCATTGTGCGCCACGCCAATATCTCGGTAATGGTGGTCAGGTAATCCCGTTAAATCAGGCCCGCAATATTGCATTGCGGGCCTGATTCGTTCATCGGCAGAGTGCCACAATCTCGTCATACAGCGTCTGCGGCAAGCTAATGCCGTGCTGCTCACTGTACTGTCGACGTTCAAAACGCCGTTCCCCCGGAATACGCGCCCCTTGTTCGCTCATATCCGCGAATAAGGCTTCCGCCCTGGCCAAATGCGCCGCTTTGTCCGCCCCCAGAAAACGATCGGGATCCATCGCGATAATCAGCTCACCGCCGTAAGGTGAGGAGCCGGTCTGGCCATCGTAGGCCAGCGACTCCTTACTGGTCATATCGCCAATCAACGGCCCGGCGATCAGCTCCACCATCGCTGCCAGCGCCGACCCCTTATGCCCGCCAAAGGTCAGCATCGCCCCCTGCAACACGCTGGCCGCATCGGTGGAAGGTTCCCCTTGTTGATCGATGCCCCAACCCGGCGGCAGCGGCGTACCGGCACGGCGATGCAGCTCGATTTCGCCGCGTGCCGCCGCGCTGGTGGCCATATCGAAAATAAAGGGCGGTCGCTGCGGACGCGGCCAGCCGAAGGCTATCGGATTGGTACCAAACAGCGGCCGGGTTCCTCCTGCCGGCGTGACCCAGGCATGGCTGGGGGTACAGGCCAGTGCCACCAACCCCTGATCGGTCAGGGGTTCGATATCGGCCCACAGCGCCGAGTAATGCACACAGTGGTTAATCGCCAGTGCAGCTATGCCGTTGGTGCGTACCTTGTCGATAAACGCCGGCAGCGCGGTACGGTAGGCCAGCAGCGAAAAAGCCTCGTGAGCGTCCACCCGCAAGATAGCCGGGGCTTGATCGACAACTGTCGGGAGCGCATCGGCGGATACCTTGCCGGCCAGCAGCGAACGCACGCAGCCAAGCACCCGGTACAAACCGTGCGAGGCGCAGCCGTCGCGTTCACCGGCCGTCACATTTTGCGCGACGGCATCTGCATGTTCGGTGCTGAAACCGTTGCTGCGCAATGCGCGCAATGCTAGTTCATAGGCTTCTTTCAGCGTCAGATTCTGGGTTTGCGTCATTACATATCTCCTTTACTCTTCCTCATCACCGGCAAAATTCGCCTGAGGTAAACAGGTATAGGCGCCCCAGTAGTAGATCGCCAATGCAATGACCGCTACGGTGAGGGTGTCCCACGGGTGGCCAATGGCATTAATGCCACCAAAACTGCCGAGATAGGACGCGATAATAATCAGCGCATAAAAGGCTATCAGCCACAGCGACGACCAAATCTGTTGCTTCAGACTGACCGCGTGGGTTGGCACCTTGTTTTTGAACAGGATATAGACCACGAACATCAGGATCTGCAGACCCAGCAGCCAGGAAACGGTGTTCCAGCCGGACCAATAGACAATCAGCGCAGAAATGATAAATGACACCGGACCGAGTACGCAGAAGCCGCGCACGAAGAAGGGGCGCGGCAGATCCGGTGCATTGCGGCGCAGACCGGCAGCCGTCACCGGCGCAATGGCGTAGCTCAGCACCAGCGCGGCAGACACCACGCCGATCAGCTTCTCCCAGGAGGGGAAAGGCAGCGTCCAGAAGATTGACAGCGCAAAGGTCAGCCACAGTGCCGGGCGTGGAATGCCTGACTCACCGTCGACGCGGGTAAAGATTTTAAAGAAAGTGCCGGCACGAGCCCAGCCGTACACCACGCGCGGCGTGGCGTTCATGTAAATATTGCCGGTGCCGCTCGGTGAGATAATGGCATCGCTTACCACCAAAAACGCCAGCCAGCCCATCCCCAGGGTGATGGCGATATCACGGTAAGGCAGTGAGAATTGCTGACTAATACCGGCCCAGCCGCCGCTCAGCATCTCACTGGGAATACTGCCGAGGAAGGCCACCTGCAGCAGCACATAAATGATGGTGGAGAGCACCACCGACAGGATCAACGCGATAGGAATAGTGCGCTGGGGATTTTGCACCTCGCTGGCGACCGAGATAATTGGCGTCAGACCCAGATAGGCAAAAATAATGCCCCCGGCGGAAATGGCTGCTTCCACCCCGGCGGAGCCAAAGGGCGCAAACCCCTGGCTGTGCAGGTTTTCGGGTTTGAAGAAGCTGAACAGCACCACAATCACCAGCAGCGGTACCACAAATTTAATCACGCTGATCAGATTGTTGGATTTGGCAAAGGTTTTGACGCTGTAGTAATTCAGGGCGAAGAAAAAGCACAGCAGCAGCAGTTGGACCAGCCAGCCGATCAGCGTCGGGTTACCGGAACCAGGCTGGCTCAGAAAGGGAAACCAGGCGGCGGCGTACTGGCGGGCCGCGACGATCTCAATCGATATCAGGCTGGAGAAGGCGATAAGGGTAATAAACCCCAGCAGATAACCCATCAGTTCGCCGTGGGAAAATACCGGGTAGCGGATAATGCCGCCCGCACGGGGCAGTGCCGCACCCAGCTCACAGTAGACAATGCCCAGCAGCAGCACGGCCAAACCGCCGATCAGCCAGGAGTAGATGCCGGCGGGGCCGGCAATGGAGGAGACGTGGCTGGCGGCGAACAGCCAGCCGGAACCAAAGATTGCGCCCAGGCCGATAAACGTCAAATCGGTGAGCGTAAGCTGCTTCTTGAATTTGCCTTGGGTTGTCATGGGTTTACCCTTTTGTTATTAGGTGGCATGCAGATGCGGCCGGGCTAGTTGTTGGCAGGTGAGGGGATCGGATCTCGGGTGTAAATACCGTTAACCAGCCTTAGCAGGCCCAGTGGATTACCGTCTTGTAACGCTGGCGGCAACAATGCGGCCGGGTAATTTTGCAAACAAACCGGGCGCAGGAAGCGTTCGATCGCCAGGGTACCGACCGAGCTGCCGCGTGCATCGCTGGTGGCCGGATAAGGGCCGCCGTGTACCATGGCATCGCACACTTCGACCCCGGTCGGGTAGCCGTTGAACAGCACCCGACCGGCCTTGCGGGTCAGCAGCTGCGCCAGCGGTGCGGCATCGTCCAGATCCTCTGGATCGGTCAACAGCGTGGCGGTCAGTTGGCCTTGCAGGCTTTCCAGTGCGGCGGTCAGTTGCTGGTGATTTTCCACCGCAATCAAAATGGCTACCGGGCCAAACACTTCCTCCTGCAGCAAAGGATTGCCGCCGAGCAGTAAGCAGATATCGGCCTGATACAGTTGCGGTGCGGCCAAATAGGGCTGCTGCTCGCGGCTGCCGGCCAGATGACGAATGCCCTCTTGCTGCTCCAGCTCCGCCAGACCACGGCGATAATGTGCCAGTGTGCCGGCATTCAACATTGCCTGAGGGGGGGCAGCGTCCAATTTTGTACTTAGCTCACGAGTAAATTGGCTGAATGCCTCGCCGCGTATACCAATGATCAACCCCGGCTTGGTGCAGAACTGGCCGCAACCCAGAGTGAAAGAGGCCAGTAGGTCGCTTGCAATCTGCTGGCCACGTTGGGCTAACGCCCGTGGCATGATGACCAGCGGGTTGATGCTCGACATCTCGGCAAAGACCGGGATCGGCTGCGGACGGCGCATCGCCAGATCGAACAAGGCTCTGCCGCCGCGCAGCGAGCCGGTAAAGCCGACCGCCTGAATGGCCGGATGCTGAACCAGATCCGCGCCGATGCGGTTGCCGTAAATCATGTTGAACACCCCGGCCGGGATCTGTTGCTGCTCTCTGGCCCGTTCAATCGCCTGTGCGGTCAGCTCGGCGGTGATCATATGGCCGCTGTGCGCTTTGAATACCACCGGGCAGCCTGCGGCCAGGGCGGCGGCGGTATCACCGCCGGCGGTGGAGAAGGCCAATGGGAAATTGCTGGCACCAAACACGGCGACTGGCCCGAGGGCGGTGCGGTATTGGCGTAGATCCGGACGTGGCAGCGGTGCTCGCTGCGGCAAGGCGCAGTCTATGCGTACACCATGTACATCGCCACGACGTAACAGGCTGGCAAATAACCGCATCTGGCCACTGGTTCTGGCGCGTTCGCCGCTCAATCGGGCCAATGGCAGGGCGGTTTCCTGCATGGCGAAGTTGAAGAATTCTTCATCCAGTGCATCCAACTGTTCGGCAATCGCCTCAAGAAAGTCGGCCCGACGTTCGGCGCTGAGCTGTGAATAGGCGGTGAATGCCTGTGCGGCGGCATCGGCGGCGGCGGCGGTTTCTGCGATGCTGGCCGAGAAAAAACGGTGGCCGGTCGGCTGGCCGTTATCGGCACGCAGGCTGACCAGTTCGGCCTCACCGCTGGCGCGGCGTTGGCCGCCGATAAACTGTTGACCACGGATGGTATAAGCGTTGGACATGGGTTCCCCCGATTGGCTGGTGTTCAGGCCCGGCAGGCGGCCGGGCGAGGGTGGCAATTACAGGCCGACGTCCGGCAATTCTGGGCGGTTTGCCAGTGCTTTTTTAACCACGGCGGTGACTTCGGCCAGAGTATCGCCTTGTAACGCCAGGCGCGGCGGGCGAGTGATTGAACTGCCACGGCCGACCAACTCTTCACACAGCTTGATGCACTGCACCAGATCCGGACGCGCGTCCAGATGCAGCAACGGCATAAACCAGCTATACAGCGCCAGCGCTTCCTCAAAGCGTTTTTGCTTCGCCAGACGGAACAGCGTTTCCCCTTCTCGCGGGAAGGCGTTGGACATGCCGGAGATCCAGCCTTCGGCACCGACGGCGATACTTTCCAGCACCACGTCATCGAGCCCGGCGAACAGCACAAAGCGATCGCCCACTTCGTTACGCAGGTCGATAAAGCGGCGGGTGTCGCCGGAAGAGTCTTTGAAACAGACAATGTTTTCGCAATCGACCAATGACGTCAGGATGTCGGGCGTCACGTCGTTTTTGTAAATTGGCGGGTTGTTGTAGACCATGATCGGCAGATCGGTGGCACCGGCAACGCTGCGAAAGTGGGCGGCAGTTTCATGGGGTTTGGCAGAGTAGACCAGCGCGGGCATGACCATGATGCCGTCGACGCCGACCTTTTGCGCTTCACGCGCCATGTCACGCGCAAAGGCAGTAGTGAATTCCGCAATACCGGCAATCACTGGTACTTTGCCCTGTGCCGCATCGCGTGCCACTTCAATCACCGACAATTTTTCCTGAACGGTCATCGAGGTGTTTTCGCCCACGGTGCCACACACCACCAGGCCAGAAACGCCGTCTTTGACCAGGTTTTTGATCACCGTATGGGTGGCATCGAGATCCAGAGAGAAATCGCTACGAAACTGAGTGCTGACCGCCGGGAACACGCCGCTCCAGCTAATGGCTTTATGGCTCATAGTGTTTATCCTGTCGTCCAAGTTTGTTAATCAATGGTGAATTATTGGTAAAATCCAATCACAGATTGACCTGTATTGTCCGCAGGGGCTTGACGGTTTTCTCCGAATGCCATGACGAAATTGGCACAGTGGCGCAGAGTATCAGGCAAGCAAAAAACGGGCCGTCAAAGCGCCGAAAATAAACTGTTTGATAAAATAAATCAGTGGGTTATGAATTGATGCTAATGCGGAAGTCACGTGGCGTGGAGCCGGTCATGGCTTTGAATTGGCGGCTGAATGCGCTGTGATCGGTGTAACCGCACTGCAGGGCAATGTCGGTTATGGGTAAATCGCCGGCCAGCAGTTCGGTGGCTTTTTCCAGCCGCACCTTGTGGATCATTTGCCGTGGCGTGAGGTGGAAAATACGTTTGCAGTAGCGCTCGATCTGCGCCACGGAAAGGGCGGTGAGGGCGGTTAATTCCTCCAGGGCAATCGGTCGGGCATAGTGCTGACGGATATAGACGTCGATCGCCGCCAGCCGCTGATAGGCAGGATGATTGGCTTTGGCCTCCTGCAGATCGTGCGAGATGCCCGCCATACCGATGATCTTGCCCCGAACGTCATAGAGCGCCAGTTTTTGTGTCAGGCACCAACCGGTCTCTCGCCCACTGTACAGGTGCATTTCCAGTTGGTCCTGAATCAAGGCTCCCTGCTGCAGTACCCGCAGATCCTGTTCGGTATAACCCGAGCCAAGCTGGGTCGGGAACACCTCCGCCGAGGTTTTTCCCAGCAGCGGCGTGACGGTTTTAAAACCGCAGCGCTTGGCCAGCGTCAGGTTGGCCAGCAGGTAACGCGCTTGCAGATCCTTGATAAAAAACACCACGTTGGGAATAGCATTGAGCAGCGGTGCGATCAGAGCCAGAGAGTTGAGCAGATCATGCAGGGTATTCGGACGCTGTTGTGCCAGGCCATCGCACCAGCGTGACAGTTGTTCAACGGCAAAAATGTCTTCTTCCGGTTCCTCGATAACCGGACGGGAAGCCGTAACAAGCTGATGATCCTGGGCTAATCGCATGGCAATACCTTTTCCCGCTGGGTGACACAGAATCTGAGATGGCCGGACCGGCCGTTTGGCAAGCGCCTCATCAATATTAACTTTCTTATAACTTTTCAAGCGTAGCTGCCAATTATGCGGATCACCGCATACTTTTGTTCACTGGGTTGTACCGACCCGACTAATCCCTGTCAGAGGGATTGTGCTGATTTCGGCATTTGCCACGCCGAAATGCATCAAGCCGCCGTCAGCAGATTCGGTCAGTCTAGCTCCATCGGTAACATTTCATTAACCCAGGAGACTCCGATGGCACTTTCTTCGCATTTTACCGCGCTGCGGGCGATCGATTCCCATACCGCCGGGGAACCCACCCGACTGATTGTCGAAGGCTTCCCCGATTTGGGTACCGGCAGTATGGCGGAGCGCAAGGCGCTGTTTGCTCAACGGTACGACGACTGGCGCAGCGCCATCATTCTGGAGCCTCGCGGTAACGACGTGCTGGTGGGAGCCTTACTGTGTCAGCCCTGCTCACCGCAGGCCGCCGCCGGAGTGATTTTCTTCAACAACAGCGGCTATTTGGGCATGTGTGGCCACGGCACCATAGGTCTGGTGGCCTCGCTGGCCTACCTGGGACGAATCGGCGTCGGTGAACACCTGATCGAAACCCCGGTGGGTACGGTGAACGCCACCTTGCATCAGGATGGTAGCGTGACGGTGGAAAACGTACCGGCCTATCGTTATCGCCGACAGGTCAGGGTTGAGGTCAGCGGCTACGGGCCGGTGGTGGGTGATATCGCCTGGGGCGGTAACTGGTTTTTTCTGATCGGCGAACATCATCTGGCGATCAATACTCAAAATCTGGATGCGCTCACCGCCTTTAGCTGGGCGGTACGCCAGGCGCTTGAGGGCGCAGGGATATATGGCGAAGACGGCGGCGTTATCGACCATATCGAGCTGTTTGCGGCCGACCCGCAGGCCGATAGCCGCAACTTTGTGCTGTGCCCCGGCAAGGCTTACGATCGCTCACCCTGTGGCACCGGCACCAGCGCCAAACTGGCCTGTCTGGCGGCCGACGGCAAATTGCAGCCGGGTGAGATCTGGCACCAGGCGAGCGTGATTGGCAGTCGCTTCAGCGGCTATTACCAGCGCAACGGCGATCGCGTGACTCCCTTTATTCGTGGGCAAGCTTACGTTTGCGCTGACAGCCAACTGCTGCTGGATGAGCGCGATCCCTTCGTTTGGGGGATCCGCTGATGGTAGCCGGCAGGCAGGCGGAGGCGATTGTGGTGGGGGCCGGCATTATCGGCGCTGCCTGCGCCTGGCGGCTGGCGCAGCAAGGATTACAAGTTTTGCTGGTGGACAACCAGCGTGCCGGGGCGACGGCGGCCGGTATGGGGCATCTGGTGTGCATGGATGATAATCCTGCTGAACTGGCTTTAAGCGCCTATTCATTGCAACTGTGGCGCAGTCTGGTGGAAAGAATGCCGGAAAACTGTGCCTGGCGCGGCTGCGGTACGCTGTGGCTGGCGGAGCGGGACGACGAAATGGCGATTGCCGAAGGTAAACTGCAACGCATGGCGGAGTACGGTGTGATCAGCCAAGCACTGAACGCCGCGCAGGTGACTGCCCTTGAACCCATGCTGCGGCCAGGGCTGGCCGGTGGTTTACGCGTGCCGGGTGATGGCATCGTTTATGCGCCAAACGTTGCCCGCTGGTTAGTGGCTGACGCCGGCCCCGCGGTCAGGGTGATTGCGGGTGAAGTTACCGCGCTGGAACAGCAGGCGCTGGTGCTGACCAGCGGCGAACGTTTAACCGCACCGGTAGTGGTGCTGGCCTGTGGTTTACAGGCCGACAGGTTACTGGAGCAACCCTTGCTACGCGCCAAGAAAGGGCATCTGGCGATCACCGATCGCTACCCGCAACGGGTGCATCATCAATTGGTTGAACTGGGTTATGGTGCCAGCGCGCACGCCAGCGACGGGACTTCGGTGGCGTTTAACGTTCAGGCGCGGCCAACCGGCCAGCTGTTGATCGGCTCCTCCCGCCAGTTTGACGCCCCAGACAGCGACATCGACATGCCGTTACTGGCCGCCATGCTGGCACGTGCTGGCACCTTTCTTCCTGCACTGGCGCAGATGAACATTATCCGCTGCTGGACTGGCTTGCGTGCCGCGTCCTCCGACGGTTTACCGCTGCTCGGGCCACATCCCCAGCATCGCTGGCTGTGGCTGGCATTGGGGCACGAGGGGCTGGGGGTTACCACCGCGCTGGGCAGCGCCGCGTTGATTGCCGCGCAGATCCATAATCATCGACCGGCGATTGACGATACCCCTTATCTGGCCGCACGAATGTTCCCTAAAGAGGCGTTGCTGGTATGAAACAAAATCGACTGACGTTGACCCTCAACGGTGAAAGTCTCTGCGTACCCGAAGGGCTCAGCGTAGCCGCAGCGCTCGGACTGGATAGCTGCCGTATATCGGTCAATGGGCAGCCCCGCACCGCGTTTTGCGGCATGGGCATCTGCCAGGAGTGCCGGGTTACGGTGAATGGCCTGCGGCGGCTGGCGTGCCAGACGTTGTGCCAGCCAGGAATGCGTATTGAGAGGACCGAAAATGAGTGATCTTGCGTGCGATGTGCTGATTATTGGTGCGGGCCCGGCAGGGTTGGCGGCAGCCCGTGCTGCGGCGCAGAGTGGACAGTCTGTGTTGGTGCTCGACGATAACCTGCGTCCCGGCGGGCAGATCTGGCGCGACGGGCCGAACGTGGCGTTGCCGACTCTGGCGCAGCAATACCGGCAGGCGGTGGGGGCGCTGAATAATGTGACGCTGCTTAACGGCGTGAAGATTATCGCCCAGTGCGGGCCGCAGAAAATTCTCTATGAAGATGAGACGGGGAGCGGGGTGGTTGATTATCAGGCGCTGATCCTGTGTTGTGGTGCCCGTGAACTTTTGTTGCCTTTTCCCGGTTGGACCCTGCCCGGAGTGACCGGTGCCGGTGGGCTGCAGGCGCAGATTAAGCAGGGGTTGTCTATTAAAGGGGAAAGGGTGGCGATTGCCGGTAGTGGGCCATTGCTGTTGGCCGTTGCTGCCAGCGTAGTCAAAGCAGGTGGCGAAGTGGTGATGCTGGCGGAACAGGCCCCCGCTGCACGGCTGGCTGCTTTTGCCGCAGGATTGTGGCGCTGGCCGCTGAAGTTACGTCAGTCCTTTAGCCTGTTCAATCGGCATTATTGTCCTGACAGCTATGTATTGGAGGCGTCAGGCGATCAGCGGCTGACGGCGATTCGGATGCAAAAAGGGGCTCGCGAGGTAACGTTAGATTGCGATCGTCTGGCCTGTGGGTTTGGGTTGGTGGCGAATATCGAATTGGCGATGTTGTTGGGGTGTGCAATTGAGGATAACGCGGTTGCCGTGAACCCTCACCAGCAAACCAGTCAGCCGCAGATTTATGCCGCCGGTGAATGTACCGGGATCGGCGGCAGCGAGTTGGCGCTGGCTGAGGGGGCGATTGCCGGTTACGCTGCTACCGGAAACCTGATCCAGGCACAGGCATTAACGGCGCAACGTGATAAGTGGCGGCGATTTGCTTGTGCGGTAGCGCGAACCTTTGTGCTTAACCCGGTGCTGAAAACGCTGGCGACACCGGAAACGCTATTGTGTCGTTGTGAGGATGTACCGCTGCATCAGTTAAGTGGATCAGCCGATTGGACGGCAGCCAAGTTGAGCAGCCGCTGTGGCATGGGCGCTTGCCAGGGCAAGATCTGTGCGACGGCGGCGCGTCATCTGTTCGACTGGCCACTGCCCGCCCCACGGATCCCCCTGACGCCAGCCAGGCTGGCCACCCTGGCACGGTTGGAACGTAGCGAGAGCGACGGATAAGCCTGCTACACTCAGACATAGTGACCAGAAAGATCGGGCGGACAACGGATGACAAATGCACTGATTACACTGGGGCTGTGCCTGCTGCTGATACCGCTGCTACTGTGGTTGATTGGGCGGGCATTATCGGCCGCAAAAGATAAAAAACCGGAACACAATAAAGCCAGGCCCAGGACCGGCATGCCGCACGGTGATGATGAATAATCCCCGGCGGCAAGCTGTGTCAGTTGAGCCAAGTGCCAGCCTCGACAACGCTGAGATTACTGTGGCCAGTAATGGGTTTTCTCATGCCAGCCTTTGCCATACATACAAGCTTCGATAGTCGCCGTTCGTGCCCCTTCATTGCGATCGTTTTGCACCGTTTTAAACGACGGTTGTTTATCGTAACGGTAGCCTTTCGGGCAGTCTTTTTTGTCTTTCTCGCAGCTGTGGTATTGGTTCTCGTAGCTAAACTCAAAGTCACGTACCACATCGGGAGGGAATCGCTCGTATCCCCGCCCCTTGCATTCGGCATACTCCGCCTCGCGGGTGGCGTTGCCGGCGCCGGCCCTTTCCCATTGGGTGCAGGCGGTCAATGTTGCTAATGGTAATAAAATCAAAATTCTATACTTCTTCATGGTATCCCTGACTCTTCCTTTCGTCCTGTACGCACACGCTAAGAATCTTCCTAGACGAGGTGGGGCGTGAGTGTAATAAACTGCGGTCAAAATTGGAAATGATAATAGTTATTGTTTAGAAAAGGTTGAGGTGAGACTGGCGGCAATGAAGGAAGTGCGGAGCTTGCTGACAAGTAGAATAATACTTATTGGTTATCATATTCGTGCTAAGTTTCTTCTGTGTCTGTTTTCAGATTATTTATTAAGATATTTACCTAAGGATTTATTCTTATTATTGGCTGCATAAGGATATTTATACTTTGGGGAGTTAAGGTAAGGATGTTTATATTGATTTTTATAAATGCTCACAATTAAAACCATTATTGAATATGTCGGTAATGAGATTGCAATTCAGGTGTAAATTTTTTAGATTCAGGATCGATGAATGATAGTCATGATGATGAAGAGATTAAAGGGAGTTATATTTTGGAAAATAAACCTGAAATACCTAAAGATAGTGGTGATTTACCTTCACTATCAGAGGATTGTGATAGGTTGAGAAACCTTTCTGATGTCGGTGATTCATTGGGTTATGGTCGTACTCGCTTCTATCAATGGTGCCGTGGACGCGGTTTTCTTACTCTTATGAATGCACCCTCTACGGAGATGATTAACGCCGGTTATATGGTGACCACAGTGTCCGAGAACGGTTATTCGCGGGTCTATGTGACTGAAAATGGCTTTAACTATGTGGCCAGCGCCTTTCGCGAGGACATCCAAAAACGCATGGTTAAGCTTTAAAAAATCATAAAAATCTTATTCATTTCAATATACTAACCACGGAATCTTCTTATAGCTGCCGACTGTCTTGCCTGGCAAGCAATAGGGTCGGCACAGGTAAGGCTTTTCCCTGCCTGATTTTTCTCAGCTCACTGGAAGTTATCCTATTTTTCTATGGGTGATGCCCCGGCGCTACTGTCAGTGGCCATTCTCTTGCTAGTATGAAGACTGGTTTATTTCAGGAGTTCAGGATGAAGCATTGCGCCGCGTTACTTGTTACAACCGTGCTGTTGTCTGGCTGTGCCACTCAGGCCGTTCCATTGCAGCAGGCTGAATCACCGCCGCCCAGCCGGTTGATGCTTTATCAGAATGTGCCACAAACGCCGTTTGCCACCATAGTGGTAGTGCGCGACAGCGGGATGCTGGCGGGAAGTTGTCGAACCGGGGTTTATATCAACGGCGAGTTTGCCGCATCGCTGGCATCGAAAGAGAAGGCCGAGTTCCGGGTGCCGGTAGGCAATAACGAAATCAGTATTGGGCAGGATATGATCGAAAACAGCCTGTGTATCTGGCGTGATACCAGCGGACGGTTGCCAATGACGCTACGTGCCGGTGAGAGTCGTTATTTCCGCGTTGCGGGCGATATGCAGCGTGGCTTTGTACTGCAGGCCGGTAAGCCTTAAGTCTGGCGGGGTGCAGTCAGCACCCTTCCCGCAGAGGGAACGGGCCCGCGATGACGGCAGGCCGGAAGGGCGACAGATTATTGACGGTAAGCGTGCTTAATCTGTTGGATGCTGTTTTTAAAAATTTCGGCCTGGGTCGGGTCTTCAATCTGCGCAATAAAGCGCTCCATGTTGATAATGACTTTCCCGGCATCGGCCTGGCCGATCGATTTCAGGATCAGCGTCAGCGTGGCTTTGAGGCAGGCAACTTCTGTTGCCAGCGTTTCCGGGTTTGCAGACGTAGTGAAATCAACGTTGCTCATTTTCTCTCCTGATTTATGAGGCCGAAGCCTGAAACAAAGTGCATTTTGATGCACACCCACACCGATTTCATTTCACTCGGACCTGCAGATGCGTATTTAACTGGGCGCGGAGTATAGCATAGCATGCAGATATCCATCTGCACTGATAGCGCTGTCTCGGTGCCCGTACCATTAGCTGGGGTCAGTTCCAGGGTTTAAGCGACTTCACATTATAGTGCATACTCACTATTGATGAATTAATCGGCTTGCTGAACAATACCGCCAAGTTATTTTTTTTGAGTTAATAAGTATTTGTCTGCCCGGTTATTGTTAACTTGTTCCGGTTATTTAAATGACCAACATTAGCTTCTCGCCTGACGTTGGCCTGGCATGGATTGAATAATTTCTTTTGCAATGAATTTCACCCTGTGAGATAAAGGTAATCTTGTTATTTTGTTTTGTTTCAATGAATTACAATCCAGTCCTGTTGGTGTTAATATTATTTGTGTTGCGATTGCTTACACTGATTTTACCTGCGGTTTAGGTTAGACGCACTATCATGAGACCAGAAGCCCGCATGGTAATATTCACATCGTCGGCTTTTTATCGGCAAACACCGGCTTTATCGGGCTGCGCTGGGTGACTAAAATTCAAAAATCTGGCCCATTGCGCAAAGTTAATCGGGAGTAAGTATTAATCTGTGTTCATTCTTGGCTGAAAAACAAGTAATATCTCTGCCTATAACAGAGGCTGATTGCGTTACTCCCTTCTTTTTGGAGATTTTTCCTTGATTAGCGTTCTTCTTGTTGATGACCACGAACTGGTGCGCGCAGGGATACGACGCATTCTTGAAGATATCAAAGGTATAAAAGTTGTCGGGGAGGCCCAGTGCGGTGAAGATGCCGTGAAATGGTGCCGTGGCAATGCTGTAGATATCGTTCTTATGGATATGAACATGCCGGGTATTGGCGGGCTGGAAGCCACGCGCAAGATTGTACGCTATGCGCCCGACGTTAAAGTCATCATGCTGACTATTCATACCGAAAATCCATTGCCGGCCAAGGTGATGCAGGCGGGTGCTGCAGGCTATCTGAGCAAGGGCGCAGCACCACAGGATGTGGTTAATGCGATTCGTGCCGTGCAGGCCGGGCAGCGTTATATTGCGTCCGATATTGCCCAGCAGATGGCATTGAGCCAGTTGGAGCCACAGACGGAAACGCCGTTTAGCTGTCTGTCTGAGCGCGAGCTGCAGATTATGCTGATGATCACCAAAGGCAAAAAGGTCAACGAGATCTCAGAACAACTGAGTCTCAGCCCTAAAACGGTGAACAGTTATCGTTACCGCATGTTCAGCAAGCTGAATATCAGCGGTGATGTTGAATTGACACACCTGGCTATCCGACACGGATTGTTCAATGCGGAGACGTTGTTAAGCAGTGAGTGACCGTTTTGATGCCAAAGCATTTCTAAGCACCGTAACCAGCCAGCCTGGCGTCTACCGAATGTACGACGCTACTGGCACGGTTATCTACGTCGGTAAAGCTAAAGATCTGAAAAAACGCCTCGCCAGTTACTTCCGCCAGCAGGTGGGGAGTCGTAAAACTGAGACGCTGGTTAAAAATATCGCGCAAATAGACGTTACTGTTACACACACCGAAACAGAAGCGCTATTACTGGAGCATAACTACATAAAGTTATACCAGCCGCGATATAATGTTCTTTTGCGAGACGATAAATCTTATCCGCTGATCTTCCTCAGTGCGGACAGCCACCCGCGGCTGGCCGTGCATCGTGGTGCCAAACATGCCAAGGGGGAATACTTCGGCCCATTCCCTAATTCCTATGCCGTGCGTGAGACGCTGGCGCTGCTGCAGAAACTGTTCCCGATACGTCAGTGCGAGAACAGCGTATACCGCAACCGCTCGCGCCCTTGTTTGCAGTACCAGATTGGCCGTTGCCTGGGGCCTTGTGTCGCCGGGCTGGTGAGTGAAGATGAATATCGTCAGCAGGTGGAGTATGTGCGCCTGTTCCTGTCCGGCAAGGATCAACAGGTTCTGCATCAGTTGATCGAACGGATGGAAAACGCCAGCAAGGCTTTGAACTTCGAAGAGGCAGCGCGGATTCGGGATCAAATCCAGGCGGTACGCAGGGTGACTGAACGTCAGTTTGTATCCGGTAACAGCGACGATCTGGACGTGATCGGCGTGGCATTCGAGGCCGGTATGGCCTGTCTGCATGTCCTGTTTATTCGCCAGGGCAAAGTGTTGGGCAGCCGCAGCTACTTCCCCAAAGTACCGGGCGGCACCGATATGAGCGAAGTGGTGCAGACGTTTGTCGGTCAGTTCTATTTACAGGGCAGCCAGATGCGCACCTTGCCGGCGGAAATTCTGTTGGATTTCACTTTGCCGGAAAAAGACCTGCTGGCCGAGTCGCTGTCTGAACTGGCCGGTCGCAAAATCCAGATCCAGAGTAAACCGCGAGGAGACCGTGCACGCTACCTTAAACTGGCACGTACCAATGCAGCGACCGCTCTGACCACCAAGCTTTCCCAGCAGTCGACCATTCATCAGCGGCTGGCCGAACTAACCAAGGTGTTGGATCTTTCCGAGATTAACCGCATGGAATGTTTCGACATCAGCCATACCATGGGTGAGCAAACCGTCGCTTCCTGCGTGGTGTTTGACGCTAATGGGCCGCTGCGTTCCGAGTATCGGCGCTATAATATCAGCGGTATTACCCCAGGGGATGACTATGCGGCGATGGCGCAAGTGTTGAAACGCCGCTATGGTAAGGCTCTGGAAGAGAAAAAAATCCCCGACGTTATCTTTATTGATGGCGGTAAAGGGCAGCTTGGTATGGCGATTGAAGTGTTTAACTCGCTGAACGTGAGCTGGGATAAAAACAAACCCCTGCTGATTGGCATCGCCAAAGGCGCTGACCGTAAAGCCGGGTTGGAAACACTGTTCTTTGTACCTGAAGGTGAGGGGATTGCTTTGCCGTCGGATTCACCGGCGTTGCATCTGATCCAGCATATCCGCGATGATTCGCATAACCACGCGATCACCGGGCATCGGCAGAGAAGGGCAAAAGTAAGAAATACCAGCGCGTTGGAACTGATCGACGGCGTTGGACCAAAAAGGCGACAGGTGCTGTTGAAGTATATGGGTGGACTTCAACCATTATTGAACGCCAGCGTTGAGGAAATTGCAAAAGTGCCGGGTATTTCACAAGCATTGGCAGAAAAGATCTACAATGCATTGAAACACTGAGGGCAATGTAGCAACATACTCTTAATTCCCACTCCAGCCAGATAGTTACCCTAGCATTATGCAATTGAATATACCGACTTGGCTTACTCTGTTTCGCGTAGTTCTGATCCCATTCTTTGTTCTGGCATTTTATCTGCCGTTCACCTGGGCTCCGATGGTTTGCGCCGTCATCTTTGTGTTTGCTGCCATAACCGACTGGTTTGATGGTTTCCTCGCCCGTCGCTGGAAGCAAACTACCCGATTTGGGGCCTTCCTCGACCCGGTCGCGGACAAGGTGATGGTGGCGGTGGCACTGGTGCTGGTGGCGGAACACTACCACGTCTGGTGGATTACTCTGCCGGCGGCGACCATGATTGCTCGTGAAATTATCATCTCGTCACTGCGTGAGTGGATGGCGGAGATTGGTAAGCGCAGCAGCGTAGCGGTGTCCTGGATTGGTAAAGTAAAAACCATGGCGCAAATGATGTCGCTGGTCGGCCTGCTATGGCGCCCGGACCGCTCCGTTGAGTATGTGTCCTTTGGTTTGTTGTACATCGCGGCGGTGCTGACTTTCTGGTCAATGTTCCAATATTTGAACGCTGCCCGCAAAGATTTGCTGGAACCCTGATCAAAGCGCTGCAAAAATCGTCAAACAAACGTAATGAGCCAACAATTTTATTGACTCATTACGTCAGGTAAGTAGAATGCATCGCATCAGACGGCAGCAGTGATTTGCCGAAAGATAGCAAAAAAATCAGTAAGTTCTGATTAATGCGGGAATAGCTCAGTTGGTAGAGCACGACCTTGCCAAGGTCGGGGTCGCGAGTTCGAGTCTCGTTTCCCGCTCCAAATTTGATAAAGCTGGTGTTTTACGAGCTTTAGCCTGAAAAAGGCAAACAGAATTTAGGCGCGTTAACAAAGCGGTTATGTAGCGGATTGCAAATCCGTCTAGTCCGGTTCGACTCCGGAACGCGCCTCCAATTTTCCCGAGCCCGGGTGGTGAAATCGGTAGACACAAGGGATTTAAAATCCCTCGGCTTATGGCTGTGCGGGTTCAAGTCCCGCCCCGGGTACCAGGAAAATAAATTCAAGAATAACAAGCAATAAGTAGTAATGTCGTGACCGCCGGAAGGCGGTTTTTTTGTTTCTGGCCTCCGCTAAACCATGCCTGCCTGTTATCCTCTTATTTTATTCGCGCACAAATAATTTACTGTCACCCAAACGACACCAATCATTCTGGCCTGGCGTAATACCCGGCGATTGAGCCGGGGTTGTTCTTATCTATCTCTCCTGAAAGACTTGGTCGCACTAGTGAATACCAAACGGCGGTGCTAGATCAGCGTTATAGTTCGCTACCCACATCAGGGCCACGACGGCGGCGATAGAGATGATGGCGCATAGATCCGATTTTCGCATGCAGTTCCTTAGCGGCCGGTGATACCAATGACTTCGATTGCCGCTCTGTGCAGCTTTTGGCAATGGCCATCGGGTTGTGTTTCGATCTCTTTGATCAGATAGGCGAGAATGCTTTGTTTGCTGATGGGCTTGTTGGCGGAGAGCACCTGAATAACGCCCTTGCCGAGCAGGCTGTAAATTTGTTCACGGTACGTCTCGATATCTTTATCGTTGAGACCGTAAAGGGAGTAATCGATCATGGAATTTTACCGCTGATGAAATTTAAAGTGCCAGCCGAAGCTGGCAGAGAAGCCATATAAAAATTAAAGTTGTGCAAATTTCACTTAGGTCACTACCTAAGTGGGATGTTAACGATAACGTAGTAAGAATATTCCCATCAATAGGGAGTGGTCATCTGGATGGCTAATTAGGAAAAACCTCAGGTGTTAGCCATAGTTAAGGCTTGTTCTGTGGATTTAATCTTCCGCTTGCGCACCGAGGCTTTCTGGCAGCAATTGCGCCAGCAACAGATCCAGAGTCAGCATCAGCCCGTAGCGTGCGGCACTGCCACCGCTCAGGGGCAAGACCTTATCTGCCAGGGATGCCAGCGTGCTGGCTGCCGGGGTCAACGCGATACGATAAGCGCCAGTGGCACCGGCCAACCTGGCGGCGTTGAGCAAATCGGTATTTTCCCCACTCAGTGATAGCAGTATCACGCACTGTTGCGTACTCAGGGTGGAGGCGGTCATGCGCATCAGTGCCGCATCCTGACAGGCAAAAGCGGGATAGCCCAAACCCACCAGGCGTTGTTGCAGCTCGTTAACGTACAGCGCCATGCTGTTTACGCCAAAAATATGCACGCTTTTACACTGGCTTATCTGTTGGCTGGCGTCGATTAATGCTGAATGTTCAACCTGTTGTAGCTGCTGATGCAGCGTGGTTTCCACGTCGTTGACGCGTTGCAGCCACAAACGAGGTGGCCCATTGGGCGTCGTTTGGGCAGTCAAATAGCGTGATCCACTGACGCTGGCCTGCGCCAGCTTCATGCGCAGATCGCGAATATCATCACAACCTATGGTTTTGGCGAAACGGGTGATGGTTGCCGGGCTGACCCCTGCCTGACTGGCCAGCAGCTCGATCGTAGCGGAAGAGGCAAAGGCGATATCGTCCAAAATGGTCTGTGCAACCTTGGCTTCCTGCTGGCTGAGTTGGTTTTGCCGCGCGCGGATCTGATAGACGATGTCGCCGATATCTTCACAACCGATGGATTTGGCGAAGCGGCTCAAAGTCGTTGGGCTGACGCCGGGCAGTTTGCCGATACCGGCGGCGGAGGCGAAAGCGATATCCATGCCGCCCAGTACCGGTTGCGCCACGGCTGCCGGCGGGTTTACCGGTACAGGCTGAGTGCGCATCAACGAGATAAAGTCGTTAAGATCCTGACAACCAAGAGATTGGGCAAAATGCGTGACGATCTCGGTACTGACGCCGGCCCGTTCCGCCAACTGTTCAATAGTCGCAGTTGAAGTGAATCCGGGATTGTCCAGGATGGTCCGGGCGACTTTCGCCTCCTGACGGTTGAACGGATCCTGACGGAACTGAATGTGGTAAACGAGATCCATAACTGCAGTGTCCCTTCTGTTATGCCAACCGATGCCCGAAGCTTCAAACTAGCCTGTTTTTCGCACGCTATAAAGCCCTGATTGGCAGAATAAACCAATGAAAATAATTTTCAACGCGTCCTGTTGGAAAACACGATGCCCATCTCAGTGTTTATTAATTGTGTTTTTATCTTATTGTATTTAAACAATTAAAAATTTTAACCGCTATTTTAAAACCAATAATTAGATCGCCGATCACAGTGTTGAAAAAAATTTTCATGATATTTTTATGTTAACCAATTGTTTTTAAATGATTAAGTAAAAATCATAATAAAATCGTATGGATCTAAGGTATTTACAAGCGTGTTACAGAGCTGTTTTATATTTGAACAGCCGTGGTGGCTAACAACCGGGACACTGAAAAATGCAAACAATCGTCTTATGCTGTGCCGCAGGAATGTCGACCAGCATGTTGGTACAAAAAATGAAGAACGAAGCGCAAAAACGGGCGCTGGATATCGAGATCGAAGCCGTTCCGGTGGCAGACTTTGAACGCATCCTGGGGCGGGCAGACATCGTCCTGTTGGGGCCGCAGGTGAAATATGAACATGCGCGGCTGGCCGAACTGGCGGCACCATTGGGCAAAGCCGTGGCGGTTATCGACATGATGGATTACGGCACCATGCGCGGCGATAAGGTGCTGGACAAGGCACTTAGCCTGCTGGCCTGATAACACTCTGGGGACGCCGTTCCCCATATTCATTTATTTATTGATTTACCACGGGTTGTTTTATTAACCCGCGGTGGGATCGCCGTGTCTGGAATCAGGCCGGGGGAGGTAATGATGGATTTGGAAACTAGCGTGATGGAATTGCTGGTTCATGCCGGTAGTGCGCGTAGCTCGCTGCTTTCTGCATTGCAGTTGGCTCGCCGTGGTGAATTTGAAGCCGCCAGCGCCAGGCTGGAAGAGGCGAAAGCCGGTATTGGCCGGGCGCATGGCATGCAGACGGAACTGATTGGCATGGATGAAGGCTGTGGAAAGGTACCGGTCAGTTTAATTCTGGTGCACGCGCAGGATCATTTGATGAATGCGATGCTGATCCAGGATCTGGCCACTGACATGATCGAACTTTATCGTCGTTTACCCCAGGGGGCAGGCAATGACTAAAATCACCGTAATAGGCGGGGGCAGTAGCTACACGCCGGAATTGGTCGAAGGATTGATCGCGCATTATCAGGATGTGCCGTTAACCGAGCTGGCGCTGGTCGATGTGGAGTCCGGCCGTGAGAAAGTGAGCATCATTGCCGAGCTGACCAAAAGAATGCTTAAGCGCAATGGGCTGGAGCAGGTGGTGGTTTCGGTACATTTCACGCTGGAGCCGGCCATTCGCGGTGCCAGCTTTGTACTGACTCAACTGCGGGTGGGGCAACTGGCAGCCCGCGCCGCCGATGAGCGTCTGGGGCTGAAATACCAGCGTCTGGGCCAGGAAACCACCGGTGTTGGCGGTTTTGCCAAGGCGTTGCGCACCATTCCAGTGATGCTGGAGGTGGCACGCGTGGTAGAGGCGGTGGCGCCGGATGCCTGGATTATCAACTTCACTAACCCGGCGGGGATCGTCACCGAAGCCGTCTCGCGTTACAGCAAGGCAAAGATTATTGGTTTGTGCAACGTGCCGATCACCATGCATCACATGATCGCCGATATGCTGAAAGCGCCGCACGACCAGGTAGATCTGCGGTTTGCCGGGCTGAACCATATGGTGTGGGTGCATCAGGTGACACAAAGCGGTAAGGATGTGACCGCCAAAGTGCTGGAGATGTTAAGCAATGGCGAAACGTTGTCGATGAACAACATCAAAGACCTGCCGTGGCCTCCGGCATTTCTGCAGGCACTGGGGGCCATTCCTTGTCCGTATCACCGCTATTTTTATCAGACCGCCGGCATGCTGGAAGAAGAGCTGGAAGCGGCTGCGGCACAGGGCACCCGTGCCGAGCAGGTGATGAAGGTAGAAGCTGAGTTATTCGCCTTATATGCCGATCCGACGCTGGATAAAAAACCTGAGCAACTGAGTTTCCGCGGCGGTGCTTTCTATTCTGAGGTAGCGGTCGAATTGATCCGCGCGATCCACAATAACAGCGGCAAGGTACTGGTGGTGAATACTCGCAATAACGGTGCCATTCAGGGCTTGCCTGATGATGCGGTGATTGAAACCAACTGTGTGATTGATGCACAGGGTGCGCATCCGCTGAGCTTCGGCCCGTTGCCACTGGCCATGAACGGGTTGACTCAACAGGTTAAAGATTTTGAACGCCTGACTATAGAGGCGGCGGTACATGGCGATCGTCAGGGTGCTTTGTTGGCGCTGGTGGTTAACCCGCTGATTGGCGGTGTCGGCATTGCGCAGCCCTTGCTGGACGAGGTGTTGAGCCTGAATCAGGCCTATCTGCCGCAGTTTAATTAAGTCGATATTCCATAATAACAATCACGACGGCCGGCTTTGCCGGGCAGGGGGGATGATGGCGGGTTTAAATAGCATTCTGGAACGTTACGTGTTGCCGACGGCGTTAAAAATTGCCGGGCAAAAACATATTCTGTCGGTGCGAGACGGCATAATTCTCAACATGCCGTTTATGTTAATTGGGTCATTTTTCCTGATCTTCGCTTACTTACCGATCCCCAGCTACGCCAATCTGATGGGCGAGGTATTCGGCGCTGCGTGGCGAGATAAATTGCTGTACCCGGTCAAGGCGACCTACGACATCATGGCGATAATCTCCAGCTTTGGCATTGCCTACCGGCTGGCGGAGAAATACCGTGGGATGGATCCGCTCAGTACCGGTGCGGTTTCGCTGGTGGCGTTTATCATGACCATTCCCCAGCATACGCTGTTTGCCCCGGTGAAAGGGGCCGCGGAGCAAATTGTTAAAGGTGTGCTGCCGATGAATTTTATCGGTAGCCAGGGGCTGTTTGTGGCGATCGTAGTGGCGCTGTTATCGACGGAAATCTACCGTTTCGTGCATAACCGCAATCTGGTGATCAACATGCCGGAAGGGGTGCCGCCGGCGGTAGCCAAATCCTTCCTGGCGCTGATCCCGGGGTTCTGCGTGCTGGCAGTGATTTTGCTGCTGCGTTTGATTGTTGAGGCTACGCCGTTTGGCGATATCAACACCATGATCGCCACGCTTATCGGCATCCCGATGCATCACGTGGGGGGAACGCTGCCGGGGATGATTTTCTCGGTCATTCTGATAGGCCTGCTATGGACGCTGGGGCTGCATGGCGACGCCATTGTACTGGTGTTTATTCAACCGGTGTGGCTGGCGAATATGTCAGAAAACCTGGTGGCGTTTCAGACCAATCAGCCGATCCCGCACATCATTACCCAGCAATTTTACGATTTGTGGATTGCCCCCGGCGGGACGGGCGCCCTGTTGGGGCTGGTGATCTTTATGCTGTTACGCAGCCGTAGCGCGCAGATGAAACAGTTGGGGAAAATCGCCGCGCCGGGCTGTCTGTTCAACATCAGTGAACCCATGGTGTTCGGGATCCCGCTGGTGATGAACCCGTACTTCTTCCTGCCGTTTATTCTGACCCCGGTGGTGCTGGTGATCGTGACCTACAGTGCGATGGCTACCGGGCTGGTAACACCTCCGGTGGGTATTGCCCTGCCGTTCACCACGCCGATTTTCATTAGTGGCTATCTGGCTACCGGCGGTCATATTTCAGGAACGGTGATCCAGGTGGTTAATTTGTTGATTTCCATGGCGATTTACTATCCGTTCTTCCGCGCCTGGGATAAGCAAAAATACCGTGAGGAAAATCAGGCGGCGATGCCAGTACAAAACGCCGTGGCGGATGAGCAACCGCAGACGCCATAAAATGGACTATTCCAGTAACGGTGGGCGGATGCTGCCGTTACTGGAAGCTAAGCTGAAAAATCGCCACACATGAATTGTTACACTATAACAGCATTAATTTCAGCCACCGCAGCAACGCCCGCCTAAATTGCCTGTCAGATAACCATTCCAGCAGCAGGAGAGAGAAAACTCTCAACAATAACCTGTATCTGGCAAGGGTTATGAATTCACTTTGGCAAGAATGGTATCAATAATGCAGAAGTTCCGACGTTGGACCCAGTTGCAGGTCTCTTTCTTTATCGCTTTTTATCTCGGTGTGTTGCTCAATATCCCCATATTTTACCGCCGTTATCAGCAACTTCATTATGACAACGCCTTGTCGATCGGCATTGAGGTGCTCGCAGCCTTCTGCCTGGTGTGTTTTATCACGCTACTGATCTCGTTTTTGGGGCGCAGGTTGTTCCGTGTTTTGGCATCGTTATTGGTGCTGAGTTCGGTGGCCGCCAGCTACTACATGGTGTTATTCCACGTGGATATTGGCTACGGCATTCTGGCGGCGGTGATGACCACTGACGTTGACTTGTCCAGGGAGTCGGTGGGCTGGCATTTTGCCGTGTGGGTGGTGTTGGTGAGCCTGTTGCCGATGCTGTTTATATGGCTGGCCCCGATGCACGAAGCTGCATATCAGAAAGGCAACGGTTGGGCGTGGTGCAAGAAGGGCGGCATTATGCTGACTGCCGCACTGCTGTGCTGGTTACCCCTGAAGCTAATGGGCCAGGTACAGGATCGTCACGATCGGGAAAGTAATCAGTTGATGGCCAGCTATGGTGGAGTGGTGGCCGGCAGTTATTCGCCGTCCAACTGGCTCTCTGCCTTGGGGTTGTTTACCTACAGCTCATACAGCCAGGCAGAAGACAGCCATAATCTGTTTGACCCCGCGGCGCACTTTACCTATCAACCGCCAAAAGACGTGAATGATTTGTACGTGGTGTTTGTGATTGGTGAGAGCGCCAGACGCGACCACATGGGCATTTATGGCTACCAGCGCGACAACACGCCTAATCTGGATAAGGAAAGCAACCTTGCGGTGCTGCAGGGCTATTCCTGCGATACCTCAACCAAGCTCTCGTTACGTTGCATGTTCGTGCGTGAAGGCGGCGCGTCAGAAGCACCGGAGCGGACCCTAAAGGAAATGAACGTATTTTCCGTGCTGAAAAAACAGGGTTTTTCCTCTGAACTGTTTTCAATGCAGAGCGAGGCCTGGTTTTATAACAAAACCCAGGCGGATGATTATGCGCTGAGAGAAAGTATTCAGGCGGAAAAACGTAATGCCGGTAAACCTGTGGATGATATTGCGTTGATTGACGAGTTAAAGGATTCGTTAGACCGTCACCCGCAGGGCAAGCATTTGGTGATCCTGCATACCAAGGGCTCGCACTATATGTACACTGAACGTTATCCTCGTGCTTTTGCCCGCTACCAGCCGGAATGCCAGGGTATTGACGACACTTGCTCTACGCAATCCATGGTTAACTCTTACGACAACAGCCTGCTGTATACCGATTACGTCCTTGAGCAGGTTTTCAACCAGTTGCGTAATCGTAATGCCATCGTGTTTTATGCTTCGGATCACGGCGAGTCGATCTCGGAAAATATGCATTTTCACGGTACCCCGCGTGATCATGCACCGCAGGCGCAGCGTACCATTCCCATTATGGTCTGGGCATCTGACAAGTTTCTTAGCCAGCCTGACCATAAGGCGGCATTCAATCAGTTAAAAGCGTTGCAGCAGGCGAAAACGCCGGTCTTCCACGAGAAACTGTTTGACAGTATTCTGGGTTGTATCGGTTATACCTCGCCGGACGGGGGGATAGTGAAACAGCATAACTGGTGCCAGGTTAACTAAACCAGCAGCAGTGCCATCAGCCGCCGCAAGGCGGTTTTTTTTGGCTTGGCCGGGCGGGTAACAGGCTAGCGAAGGCTTTCTATCCAATGGAAGACACGCGCCAGACTGTGGGTGATATCACCAATGTTAAACATTGCGCCTATCCATACGGCAATCATGAGCGCTACTCCAATCACAATTGGCAAATCCATTTTACTCATTGGTGGAAACCTCGTTGAATAACTCATTGGCTCAGTGTAACAAACCAGCGTAAAAGTCCAATAAAAAGCCACCCGAAGGTGGCTGATTGGCAGAGCGGTATTTAGTCCAGTTTTGGGTGCTGGTCGACCAACGTCTGTTTTTTCTTTTCCAGCTCGGCGATCTGCTCATTGATATCTTCGACTTTCTGTTCGATGTTGTCGTAGTTCTCCTGCAGCAGCTCTTTGGCTTCCGAGCGGTCCGAAGCGGCCGGGGTAGCGCCACGCAGCGGTTTATTGGCGGTTTCCTTCATGTACAGGCCGGTGGCGAGACCGATCACCGCTACTATCATCAGGTAGTAAGCCGGCATATACAGGTTTCCGGACGACTCGACCAACCAGGCGGCCACCGTTGGGGTTGCACCGGCAACCAGTACCGAAATATTGAATGAAATTGCCAAGGCGCTGTAACGAATGTGCGTTGGGAACATCGCCGGCAGAATCGAAGCCATCACGCCGGTGAAGCAGTTTAACAGCACCGCCAGGACTAACAGTCCGACGAAAATCAAACCAATCACATTACTGTTGATCAAAATAAAGCACGGGATCGCCAGTGCCAGCAGGCCGATGCTGCCGCCAATGATAAACGGCTTACGGCCAATACGGTCACTGGTCATGCCGATTACCGGCTGCACGAACAGCATGCCGATCATCACGGCGATAATAATCAGAACGCCGTGATCTTCCGAGTAGTGCAGGTTATGCGACAGGTAACTCGGCATGTAGGTCAGCAACATGTAATAGGTCACGTTGGTCGAAATCACGATACCGACGCACACCAACAGGCTTCTCCAGTGTTTGGCCGCGATCTCTTTGAACGAAGTCCTTGGCGGGTTTTCGATAGCGTTGCGGTCTTCCTTCTCCATTTTTTCCACGTGCTGCTGGAATGCCGGAGTTTCTTCCAGCGCATGGCGCAGGTACAGACCAATCAGGCCCAACGGCGCGGCGATGAAGAATGGAATACGCCAGCCCCAGTCGAGGAAGTTAACTTCCCCAACAATGCTGGAAATCAGCACTACAACACCGGCACCCAGTACGAAGCCGGCAATCGAGCCAAAATCAAGCCAACTGCCCATAAAGCCACGCTTGCGGTCTGGGGAGTATTCGGCGACGAAGATTGCCGCGCCGGAGTATTCACCACCGACCGAGAAGCCCTGCGCCAATTTTGCCACCAGCAGCAGCACCGGAGCCCAAATACCAATCGAAGCGTAAGAGGGGATCAGCCCGATACAGAAGGTGCTCACCGCCATGATAATGATGGTGATGGAGAGGACTTTTTGACGACCGAATTTATCGCCCATCGCACCAAAGAAGATGCCGCCTAACGGACGAACCAGGAAGGGAACGGAAAAGGTTGCCAGTGCGGCAATCATCTGTACGCCGGGAGTGGCGCCAGGGAAAAATACTTGTCCGAGGGCGTAGGCCACGAAGCCATAAACACCAAAGTCGAACCATTCCATCGCGTTGCCCAATGCTGCCGCGGTGATAGCCTTTTTCAACTTGCTGTCGTCGATAATGGTGATGTCATTAATATGCATCGGCTTATGACGTTTTTTTCTTAACTTCATATAATCATCCCTTAATCAATTTTAGTCGTACGTGAATTCGCGATCCTTCTGCCCAGTTATCAGTTTGGTTAATCTATGTGCTATGCGCAGAGACCAGCCATTGCCATTTTTTGTGTGATGCGAATCACGTAATGTTTCAATTTTCACCGGGAATATGTCATTTAGGTGACTAATTATTTTGCATCTATAGCTTAACGTTATATCTTGCGGCGATCAAATTTAGCAGTTTATCTAATGAATTTGCACCGATTTAGCGCATAAATAGATTAACTATTGTGCATGTTGATGGTTTTTTGTCTGGTGGGGGGGTGGGTTAAGTATAGGAAGAACTGCGGTAAAAACCGGCAAAATTAATGCGTTCTGCGGCTGAAAAAAAGCCTGGCGCAGACGCCAGGCTGGGGGGGATTATTGAGTTGAGCCGCCGAATTCCAGGTAGAGTTGTGCCAGGTTTTGATATTGGCTAAAACGGTTTTCATCCAGCGCCTGTTCTGCCAGCCTGCGGCGGTTTTGTGCATCCAGCCAGAAGTTGATTGGGACGGCGCCTTGCCGGTAGCGGCTTTCATTCAGGCGTTCAGATTTGCGTGCCAACGCCAACGAGGCCTGCAAATGTTTTTCCTGAGCTATCAATTGGCTACGCAACGACAAGGCATCGTCCACATCGGCCATGGCTTTATACAGCGCCTGCTTGAATTCCAGTACCTGCAGCTCATAGTCACTGCGGGCAATTTTGATATCAACATCCATCTGCCGCCATTCAAGGAACGGCAGCGACAACCCCGCCCCCACCGAGGCCAACGGGTTGCGCAAAAATTCGAGCAAGGCGGTACTGCTGGCACCCAATGAACCGGTCAGGCTGAACGCCGGATAGTACTCTGTTCGTTTCACATCGACGTTGGCCAGCGCTTCACGCAACCGCAGTTCTTTGGCGCTGATATCCGGCCGATGGCGCAGCACGTTGACCGGGATACCGGCATTGATTTGCGGCAGCGGGCCGCTGGGCAAGCGGGCGGGTTCGACCAGAGCCTTGCCCGGTGGCGCACCCAGTAACACCGTTTGTTCGTTCAACGCTTGCTGACGTTCACGCAACAGCGCCAGATGGCTGCTCTCCTGATTGATCAGATTCTGCTCGGCATCCACCACGTCCAGTGAAGAGATGCTGCCGGCACGGTAGCGGGCATTGACCAACTGTAAGGTCTGCCGGGAGTAAGCGATATTTTGCTGACTGACGCCGATCCGTTGATTGATAAAACCGAGGCGCCAGTAATTTTTGCTGGCGTTGGCGAGCAATGCCAAGCGCGCACTTTGCAAATCTTGTTGGGTTGCCTGACTGGCCCATTCTGCGGCGTCGCGCTGTCGTGCCAGTTTGCCCCACAGATCGACCTCATAGCTGACGCCGAGGTTGGCGCTGCTGTTTTTATTCCAGGGGGATGAATCGGAAAGGGGCCTGCTGGCGCCGGTATTGAGCGTTGCGTTTACGCTGGGAGCGGTGCCGATGTCGACCCGTTGGGCCGCCAACTGGGCGCGATAGACGCGCAACGCGGCGGCGGCCAGATCGTTATTAGCCAGCATGACCTGCTGTAGCCAGTGGTCTAGCTGAGGATCGTGGAAGTCCCGCCAGGAAAAAGGGACTGACGTAGCGGCATCGGCACCGGGCTGCCATTGGGTCGGATAGTCTACCTTCGGAGGCTGATATTCGCTTTTCAACGCATTACCGCAGCCGGTGCTGAGCAGGGCGGCGAGGCATAACGCCAGGGGGGATAAAATTTTCATAAGTTACTCGCTGGCCAGTGAAATGACCGGATCCATCCGCGCCGCTTTGCGGGCCGGGAGATAACCGAAGATCATGCCGATCAGAGTGGAGCAGCAGAAGGCCACGGCGGCGGCCTGCCAGGAATAGATGGCGGTGAGCATACCGCCCGCCAGCAGGGTAAACAGCGAGCCGGCGGCGAAAGACAGTAAAATGCCCAGTACGCCACCGATCAGGCAGACCAGCACCGCCTCGATCATAAATTGCTGCATAATGTCGCTGCGACGTGCGCCGACGGCCATACGCACACCGATTTCATGCGTCCGTTCGGTCACCGAGACCAGCATGATGTTCATCACGCCGAGGCTGCCGATGATCAGGGAAATTGAGGCCACCATCAGGATCAGCAGGCTGAGAGTCATCGAAGTTCGTTCGATCGACTTACGGAATTTATCGAGGTTGAACAACATAAAGTCTTTAACGCCGTGACGCTGGGTCAGCAACTGGTTAATGGCGGCGACAGCGGCTTCGTTGGCAACGTCATCTTTCAACCTTACGCTGATGCTGCTCAGCTTGGTTTGACCCACCATGCGGTACATGACGGTGGTATAGGGCATCCACACTCTGATGCGGTTGGGGGCCGAGTCCTGGTTACTTTGCACCACGCCAATTACCCGGGCCGGTACGGCGCCAAGAAACACGATCTGGCCCAGTGGCTCTACGCCGAAATCACCGAACAACGACTGACGTGCGTTTTCGTCAATGATTACTTCCTGCAGGGCGTTGCGGTCATCCTGGAAATTGCGACCTTGCAGCAGAGTGAGGCCGTTAACGCGTAAATAATCGCGTCCAACACCAGTGATCGACGCGTTGGCCGATTTACTGCGAAAATGGATACTGTCTGAGGCCGTGACCTCAGGGCTGACGCTATCGACAAAACTTTGGCGGGCCAGCGCGTCGGCATCCGCCGGTACCAGAGTGCGGATGCTGTCGATGGCATCATCAAAGAAATCACGGCCGGGGTAGATGCTGACCACGTTGGTACCCAGGCTTTTAATACTCTCCAGCGTGCGCTGTTTGGCACCTTCACCCAGCGCGACCACCGTCACCACCGCAGCAATACCGAAAATGATGCCGGTCATGGTCAATGCGGTACGCAAGCGATGGGCATTCATGGCCTTCAGCGCCATCTGTAACGATTCGCGAGTGCGATCGAGCAGGCTCTGCCAGTAGCCTTGAGCAATCGGCGGGGTCTTTTTCATCACCGGCAGAGGACGCGCGGATTTACGGCCACTGTCGGCGACGATCTCGCCGTCCTGCAATTCGATGATGCGCTGTGCGTGCTGCGCCACCTTCATATCGTGAGTGACGATCACTACCGTATGGCCGCGTTGATTAAGTTCGCTGAGGATCTCGAGCACTTCCTGACCCGATCGGGTGTCCAGGGCGCCGGTGGGCTCATCTGCCAGGATGATTTCAGCCCCGTTGATTAACGAACGAGCGATACTGACGCGCTGTTGCTGACCGCCGGAGAGCTGACCGGGCTTATGGTGTTCACGGCCTTCCAGCCCCAGCCGGGCCAACAGCTGTGCCGCACGCAGTCGGCGTTGGTCTCGCTGGCTGTTGGCGTAAATCGCAGGGATCTCGACGTTGCCCAGCGCGCTGATATCCGGCATCAGATGATAACGCTGAAAGATAAAACCGATATGTTCGCGACGTAGCCTGGCCAGTTGATCCGGCGATAAATGAGCCGCGTTTTGGCCGTTGATGTAATAGTCACCCTGGTCCGGCACGTCCAGACAGCCAATGATGTTCATCAGCGTGGATTTGCCGGAGCCGGAAGCGCCAATGATAGCGACCAACTCCCCGGCAGCGATGCTCAGGTTAATGTTTTTCAGGACGGTCAGCGGCTGGCTGCTGTTGGTGTAGGTGCGGCCGATACCTTTCAGCTCAATGATAGTGTTCACAGTGAGAGGCCTTCCTCGCCCGGCCTGGTGCTTTCCTGCACCAGCACCACGTTTTCACCGGCCTTCAATCCGGACAGGATTTGAATATCGACGTTATTGGTAATGCCGGTTTTCACCTCGCGCATTTCCAACCGGTTGTCCCCGGTCAGCACCTGCACCTGTTGTTTATTATCTGCAGTTTTATGTACCGCCTGGATCGGCACCAGCAGCGCGTTTTTCGCTTCACCGAGCAGCAATGAAACCTGAGCCGTCATGGCAATCCGCAACCGGTTATCCGGGTTTGGGACGTCCAGCAATGCGTTGTAATACACCGAAGCATTGGAGCTACCGGAGCCGGAGGACGAACTGCCACCGGAGATAGAATCGTCTTTCATCACTGATTCTGGTGCCAGCTCGACGGTGCGCAGCGTGGCGTCGTAACGTTTATCGGGTTCGGAGAAAATGGTGAAGTAGGCTTTTTGCCCCTGTGAAACGCGGGTAATGTCGGCCTCGGATATCTGCGCCTTGATGGTCATTACGTCCAACTGCGCCAGTTTGACGATGGTGGGGGCGCTCTGGTTGGCGTTCACCGTTTGGCCTTGTTGAGTAATCACCGCAATGACGATGCCGTCCATCGGTGCCAGAATTCGGGTGTAACTCAGGTCGACCTTTTTCTTGTCTACCTCAATCTGTGCCTGCACGATGCGAGCATTCAACGCGATCAGTTCGGCGCGGGTGGCGGCGAGCGTGGCCTCAGCCGTTTCAAAATCTTCGCGGGAGCCGGCTTCATCACTCAGCATGCGCTTCTGGCGTTTAAAGCGAGACTCGGCCTGTTTCAACAGTGCCTGTTTGGCCTGCAAATCCGCCTTGGCGACGTTCAGCGCGGCTTCGGCGTTGCGCAGATCGTTGCGTTGCGGCAGATCGTCGATGTCGGCAATAGGTTGGCCTTTGGTGACCTTGTCGCCAAGTTTGACCTTCAGGGATTTGACCTGGCCGGAAACCTGCGCCCCGACGTTGACCCGCTCTATTGCATCAAGTTTGCCGGTGGCCAGTACGGCGTTTTCAATATCGCCCAGACGAGCCGGTGCGGTCACCGAAGCGGTTTGCGGGGGGCTTTGTAAAAAGAATGCCACCAGGGCAAGTATGACCAGCAGAGCGCCGATCAGGATAAACGCCAGGCGGCGCGGAGTGACTTTCATAGTGTTATCCATAACAGAAAACGATGATCCCAGAAGGCGCTATAGTGGCATCCAGCGCTTTAACTAACAATAAACACGCCGCAGACGGTCATATAAAAGTTTCAATGGTTAACTATCGCTAAACGAAAGCAATCGTCTATCTGCGTGCGAAATAGTCAAAAATATGAGATTCCTCTGCAAATGCAGCGGTTTGTAGTTCGATAGCTTGAATCCATAACATTAATATGGATAATACCTCCCCGAAGCGAAGGAATGCGCTATTAACTCAGTTGGCAGAGTGGTTGGTTTTAAAATGCTTTTTTGGCTACAAAATTGATAGACGCGGGTTCGAGTCCTGCATAGCGCGCCAGCTTCCTTTTGTGAACCGTTACCGTAAAGTGCACCCGGGTTGATTTGCACTATCGGCTCCTTGTTGGGTTTTTCGGGTGTGCTTTGCCGTAACCGTTTCTCTTCCTTTCTTTATGTTTTCTTCCGTTCCAGCGATCTTTGCTAAACTGTAATCAGGCAGGTATGCTGCCCGGCAACAGGAGATCGCCATGTCAGAGTCCGATCAACTGCAGGAATTAATGCAACGCGTAGCGATACTTGAAGCCAGAGAAAAGTCGCTGACCGCCGCCTCCAACGCCTATCAGGCGATTATCACCACCATGCTCGGCAATCTGGATAAGCAGGATCGCGATAAGATTATTGCGATGATCGACCAGGCGCATGAGCTGGCCTATGCTCGTGCCATTCAGCGCGGCAACGAGCCGCAAAAGCAAAAAATCAAACAGGCTGACGATATCGCTCAGCGGATGTTTATGTTTGCCCAAGGCAAAAATTCCCTGCAACGTTAGCCCTTAGAGGTATAACAGTTACCCATTTAAAATTGCTTAACTGATCTACCTGCGCAAACTGTACTTGTGTTAGTTTGAGGAATGATTATTGATAGCAATAATGTCCCCCTGGCATAAGGTTGTAGCGATGGACGCGATTAAAAGCATCTTGGTAAAAGAAATCGAGCGGATCAATCGGCAGGAAGGGCGCGATGGCAAACTGCGCTTTAACAGTGAATTTGCCCGCGATCACCGTTACCTGTGTCTCGCCATGTTTGCCGGCTATTTTGCCGTGATCGCCGTGATGTATCAGGTCCCCTATATGGGGTTCATTTCCTTCCTGGCTTTCACTGCCTTCGTGTTGTTCATGTTCGCCATGCTGCTGATTGAAATCAAACCGGTGTATCGCTTTGAGGACATCGGCGTGCTGGATCTGCGCGTATGCTATAACGGCGAGTGGTATTTCACTCGCGCACTGTCACCGCAGTCGGTGAAGGCGTTGTTGGATGAGCCCTCAATAGCAGCAGCGATGAAAGCGCGTATGCAGGAAATCATCGCCAATAAAGGTGAAATCGATTTCTATGACGTTTACGATCTGGCGTATTCAAAGAAGCCACAGGATGAACAGCCACAGGTGGCGGTGCTCAACTGAAGGGTTTGCGGCTGAAGAGTTGTCGATTATACTCACGCATTGAAGCCAGTTAAGCGTGAGGATTTACCATGAGTGATGATATTTTCGATTTTGATATCGATGCCGAATTGGCGCAGGCAGAAGAGAAAGCGGCGCAGAAAGCAAAAGAACTGCCAGAAATCCTTGAGGATGAGGCAGATTGCGAAGGCTGCAAGATTTGATCTTGCCATCGCCAATAAAAAAACCGCTGCGGCGGTTTTTTTATGCCCGAGTTCGGGTGGGTTGTGCTCGCTAGGTTGATGGTTAATCCAGCACAAAACCCCAAATCAGTAACGCTGCCACGGTAATCAGGCAGAGTGCGGAGACGGTAATCAGTATCTTGCCCAGAATGTCTTTTTCTTGTTGCTGCTGTGCCACGTTAAAATTATCCAATTAAGAGCCTGTGGACCAAATCGGCGATACTCAGATCAAGCACAATGACCGTCAGTGCAATCCCCAGCATGGCCGATAGAAATCGAGTTTTACTGTTCAAATCAATACCCATCACTGCTACGCAGCGTTCCCAGAGTAAAGGTTAAAACGTCGGGGCTAAACGCCCGGTTTTGATAATCACAGAGTTTAAGAACCTTTCAGGGTCTATAAGTTCCGTCTGTTTTGAGGCGGTCGCTGCGGGTGTTGTCACACAGCGACCGGTATTGAGGAAGGATCAGTCAGTTACAATTCTTACGCCGATTTTACTGATGGCATTGCCATCCATCTCGGCGATGGTCCAGGTCAGACCGTCCCATTCTACCTGGTCACCTACCACGGGTTCGCCGCCAATCAGTTTAATGACGAATTGACCCAGTGTTTGCTCTTCGTCCACACCTTCTTGCAGGTTAAGCCCATACAGCTGTGAAATATCGCTCAGGCGTGCATCTGATTGCAGGATAAAGTCGCCGAAGAAACGCTCATCCATAGTGACTACCGGCGCCTGGCTAAACAGTTTGCCCAGCACTGGCAGATCATGCTCGTGGCCGATAACGCACAGGATGTCATCTTCGCGCAACCGCGTGCTGCCGCTAGGGTGCAACAACTCTTTGCCACGGAACAGTGCGGCAATACGCGTGCCGGGTGGCATTTTCAATTCACGCAGTGCAGCACCCACACACCAGTTTTCCGACGAGAGTTGATAAACAAACTGTTCCCACTGGTTTTCCGGGTGTACGTCCAACCCGACTCGCGAAATAGGTGCCAGGGCTGGCGGCACTATAACCTTGGCTTTCTTCGCGGCGAACGACAGTGTCGTGCCTTGCAACAACAGTGAAACCAGCACCACAAAGAAGGCTACGTTGAAGAACAACTGTGCGTTTGGCAATCCGGCCATCATCGGGAAAACGGCCAAAATGACCGGCACGGCGCCGCGCAGACCGACCCAGGAAATAAAGCTGCGTTCACGCAGGGTAAAGCTGCGAAACGGCAGTAACCCGATAAACACTGAAAGCGGTCGGGCGAACAGGATCATCCATAACGACAGCAGCAGGGCAGGGATGGCAATAGGTAACAGCTCGTGTGGATTAAGCAGCAGGCCCAGCACCAGGAACATGCCGATCTGGCTCAGCCAGGCCAGGCCGTCAAAGGTTTGGACAATACCGTGCCGGTTACGGATTGGACGATTGCCCAGAGTCAGCCCGCACAGGTACACCGCCAGTATGCCGCTGCCATCCAGCGCAGTGGTCAGCGCAAAAATCAAAATGCCGCCGCTGACGGCCAGCAGTGGGTAGAGACCTTCGGCCAGTTTGATATGGTTGATCAAGGTCAGCAGCAGCCAGCCGCCGCCGAGCCCAAAGACAATGCCCATACCAAACTGCTGCAACAGGTGGATGGGGAACATCCAGCTCAGCGTGGTTTCGCCGGCGGAGATCATCGCAATCAGGGTGATGGTAAGAAACACCGCCATCGGATCGTTGCTGCCGGATTCAATCTCCAGCGTGGCACTGACGCGATCGTTAAGGCCTTTGCCGCCGAGCAGTGAAAATACCGCCGCGGCATCGGTAGAGCCGATAATGGCGCCAATCAGCATGCCCTGTAGCAGGTCGAGGTTGAACAACCAGGCGGCAGCCAGCCCCGTCAGCCCGGCGGTGATCACCACGCCGACGGTGGCGAGGGAAAGTGCCGGCCAAAGTGCCACGCGAAATGAACTGACGCGGGTGCGCATGCCGCCATCGAGCAGGATCACGGCCAGTGCCAGGTTACTGACCAGATAGGCCACCGGGTAATTACTGAAAACGATACCGCCCGGACCATCAACTCCCGCCAGCATGCCGATAGCGAGGAAGATCACCAGAATGGGAATACCCAGGCGTGAAGAAAATGAACTGAGAAGAATACTTGCTCCCACCAACACGGCACCGATGATGAACAAACTGTTAATGGTGCTGGCATCCAAAATAACGTTCTCCTGCAGGCTGGGGGAAAGGCGTTGCGCGCGGGCGCAGATACCCCATGATGATAGCCTGTTTTTTAGGTAAAACGCCAAGGGTGATTCGAAAACAGTTTGGCATTTATTGTCATTTAAGAGAGAAAGTGTGAGGAAGTGGGGAGAAAACGATGAACTTCTCGCTTTTATCTATAGTTATCAGCTTGCTGTGGTTCTATGCGAGCAATAAATGGCGGGAAGGAAAAACCATTAAGCCCCCGTGAGGAGGCTTAATGGTTTGCAGGCGTGGTGTCATTAATGATCGAGTGATTGCAAAGCCCGCTTGATCAGCTCGGCAGCCAGTTTTCGTTCTGACTCTGAAATACCATCAAGGTTAAGGCTGGAAAGCTCGGTGACCAGAATGCTGCGGTCCTTGCCGCTGATTGATGCATCCAGTGCGGAAAGCAACCGACCAAGAATTTTCAGCAGGGTGGCGTTTTCTGGTACGGCTTCCGGAGCCGAAGTGTCTTTATCAGTCATTAAAAATCCTCTCTGTCGTGACGGAAGGGAGATACTGCAAACATTGTCGCAATTGATAACGACAACGTCGTCCCTCAGGGTTCATTGAGCCCAATCGCTACCGTAAGGCAGGGATGTGGATTTCCACTTATGCATTGCAGTTATAACAACTAGCGGCAATATGCTCCAGCATAACTTTGCCTTAACTTTCGCCACTGGGGTGAGCAATGTGTGCTCTATATCCCGTGTTACAGCTGTGGCTGGCAGTGATGAAGGCGGCGGAAATGTGTTTTTGGTAGCTAAAACTGAGGTGGAGGCGGCCGGAGCCGCCTCGGATGTTCAGAGGGTTTTTTCTTTGGGTTGTGCCCGGTGGAAACTCGGACGTTCCAGCAGAAAATTGAGGTGCAGCCGTTGAATCAAATAGTAAGCAACCATCGGTGCGATGAGACCGAACAAGGTGCCGGCGATAATATGAGCTGACCAGTTATTAACATGCAGAAACTTGGTCAACACTATACGCAGCCCACTGGCGGCCAAGATGTGCATCAGGTAGATCACCATGCTTAACTCACCGAGTCGTTTCAGCCAGGTTATATCTGCCTTCGCCAACAAAACGGACAGGCAAATGATAAAGGTGATGGCGACTACAGCCAGGATCATGGAATACAGACCTGCATCGGTATAGGTCAGACCAAGATAGTCATGGAAACTCCATTCAAGCAGCACAAAGGCGAACATGGCCACCAGACTGGAAGTCATACTGATTCTGGCAATAGTCGCCGAGTAACGAATGGCCAAAGCACCGAGCAGAAAGAAAATCATAAAACTGGTGATATAACCAAAGTGGAAAGCCTTGGTAAGACTGTCCTGGTATACGTATAACCCGGCGCTGATGATGATCAGCGTAGGCAGGATATAGTTGAATTTATTTTTGTTATACAGCAGGGTCGCAAGGACAAACACCATAAACAGGGCATACAAGAACCAGAATTGTGCCCGTGGATGAGTAAACAACGCCAGCATGTCGTTCAGACTGGCCGAGTTGTTGGTATAGCGAGATAACACAACCTCGACGGTGCCTTGCAGTAATGACCAAATGATATAGGGGTATACGATGGTATCAATTTTACTGAGGATGAAACGACCTTTCCCCTTTCTCTCTAATGACTGAACAAAAAACAAGCCTGAGAGGAAAAAGAACAATGGCATATGAAAACTGTAGATAACGCTGTCAGTCAGTTGGTAAAACGATTCTGAAAGGTGAATACCCGCACTGTATAAACCGCGATTAACGTGGCCAAAGACCACCAAAATGATACCGATTCCCTTCGCATAGTCGACCCATGCTTCTCTCATATGATTACCCAGCCCAAGAAAAAACAAAAAAACTTACAAATCTGCATAATGAGCGTAACAGGCGATTGCCGTTTTGCAATGTGATGGCGGGAATAGGACGATTATTAGGAATATGCTCAATGTGTGAGGATGCGTAAAACATTCAAAAAGTTAACGAAGACGAATTTGCTGGCACCAGGAGATGAGGCATCACCCTGCGAGGGCGATGCCAATTGGTTATTGCGGTTTTCCGGAGAACAGGAAGCGGAGTAGTGGGACGCGTTTGTGCAACTCATATAAGGCGAAGGCACAGGAGAAGACAAACACCAAACCCAGCAGGAAACCCAGCAGGTTATTGTTGATATGTGGCGTCACAAACGCGCCATATATCAGGGTCAGTGGATGGTGCACCAGATATATAAACAGCGAGGCGTTGACCAGATAAGTGATTCGTGGCGAGTGATAATTCAGCAGGGTATGTCCGAATGAGAAAACCACGTTGGCCATCAGGATCCCCAGCAGGGTTTTGATCAGCACTTCCAGTTCAAACATATAGCTACTGTGGGCCAGATACTTCTGATTCAGCATGTAGGCAACGAACAGCAGCAGTGAACCGAGCAGCGACCAGACGGAGGGTTTGAGGAAAATCTCTTTCAACCACACATACTTGAAGGCGTAAGCGCCAAGGATGAAGAACGGCAGGTAGAACATCGTCTCCATGACCACGAAATTGAACAGGCCATTGGAGAGTAAATATGGAGCAAAAATTAAAATAATACGGTGCCCGGCCGAATAGCATAAAGCATAAATAAGAAAGAACAGTGAGATATTTCCTAATCCAGTCATTTTATTTATTGGATAGGGTGGGGCATTACTTTTAATTGCCTTGATTTTTTTGAACAGATAAAAACAAAGGGTAGTCAGTAAGGACAGGGTTAATAAAAACCACAGGTGAGAAACCAGTTCCCAAACTGTTACATTTATTTTCTGATAGAGCGAAAAATTTTCCCAGCCGTTTAATTTATCGGTGAAGTATTTCAGCATGAAAAACTGTGGCACCGTTATTAACGGGATCGAACTCAGCAGCGGGATGGCCACCCGCTCCAGCCTTACCTTCAACCACTTATGGCGTTCATAACGCTCATAGAGCAGGTATGAGAAGTAGCCGGAAATCACAAAGAACACCTGCATGCGGAAGGCATGGATGAAGTCGTTCAGCACTGTCAGCGAGAAGGAAGGTGTAGCACTGTTCACCGCCCAGGCATGGCTGGAATAGATCAGGGACAGATGAAAAGGGATGCCGAGCAGCATCAAATAAGCCCGGATCGAATCGAGGAAAAACTCGCGTTGGTTGCTGCCTTTAGTCATAGTTTACCGCTGATGATTTTATCGAATGGTCATTAACACGCTTAATAAGTCGGCAATGGTTAAATCGAACCTCAAACCCTACTATAGCGTTTCACATTTTTCCATAGCGTCTTGTTGCGGGGCTTGCTACGCTGGTGTTTAGTCAGCTGCTTAAACAATGAGCCATAAACATGAACCATCCATTTATCATGTTGTCGGAAAGCTGAATAATCCATTAATATGGATTTAAATGATTTGAGCACACGAATAGGGGGGGATGTGCTAGTTAATATATTATCCAAGAAACCACGCGCCGCGAGCGTACGTTGGTTAGGTGCGACCGTATTGTTCACGCTGTTGACTTCGCCGGCATGGGCTTTTTCTATTGATGATGTGGCCAAGCAGGCGCAGGATCTGGCAGGGAAAGGCTTCGAGGCGCCGAAAAGCAACCTTCCTTCTCAATTCCGTGAGATGAAATTCGCGGACTATCAGCAAATTCAGTTCAATCACGATAAAGCCTATTGGAGCAAGCTGAAAACCCCATTCAAGCTTGAGTTTTATCATCAGGGGATGTACTTCGACACGCCGGTGAAAATCAACGAGGTCACCTCGACCACCGTCAAGCAGATCAAGTACAACCCGGACTACTTCAATTTTGGTTCGGTCAAGCACGATCCGGAATCGGTAAAAAATCTCGGCTTTGCCGGTTTCAAGGTGATTTATCCGATCAACAGTGCGGATAAGAACGACGAAATTATGAGCCTGCTGGGCGCGAGCTACTTCCGCGTGGTAGGTAAAGGACAGGTGTACGGGATTTCAGCCCGTGGCCTGGCTATTGATACCGCCTTGCCGTCCGGCGAAGAGTTCCCGCGTTTCCGCGAGTTCTGGGTTGAACGTCCGAAGCAGGGCGACAAGCATTTGGTCATTTATGCGCTGCTGGACTCACCGCGTGCTACCGGGGCTTACCGTTTTGTGGTCTATCCGGGCCGCGATACCACGGTGGACGTTGAGTCTAAAGTGTTCCTGCGCGACAAGGTCGGCAAACTGGGTATGGCACCGTTGACCAGCATGTACCTGTTCGGGCCGAACCAACCTTCGCCGACGCAGAACTACCGCCCGGCGCTGCATGATTCCAATGGTCTGTCTATCCATGCCGGTAACGGCGAGTGGATCTGGCGTCCGCTGAATAATCCTAAGCATCTGTCTGTCAGCACCTATCAGGTCGAGAACCCTAAAGGTTTCGGTCTGCTGCAGCGCGGCCGCAACTTCAAGGATTATGAAGATCTGGACGATCGTTACGATCTGCGCCCAAGCGCCTGGATTGAGCCGCGTGGCGACTGGGGCAAAGGTAAGGTTGAGCTGGTGGAAATCCCAACGGCGGATGAAACCAATGACAATATCGTTGCTTTCTGGACTCCGGACGTGTTGCCGGATGCCAAAACGCCGCTGGCGCTGAACTATCGCCTGCACTTCACCCGTGACGAAGACAAGTTGCATTCACAGGATATTGCCTACGTCAGCCAGACCATGCGTTCTACCGGCGACGTGAAGCAGTCAAACCTGATCCGCGAGCCAGACGGCAGCGTGGCATTCCTGGTTGATTTCGTCGGACCGGTACTGAAAGGCCTGGATGGCGCTACGCCGGTTGCCGCTCAGGTGAGCATCGGTGATAACGGTGAGATGGTAGAAAACAATGTCCGCTATAATCCAGTGACCAAAGGCTGGCGCCTGACGCTGCGTCTGAAAGTGAAAGACGACAAGAAGCCGGTAGAAATGCGCGCAGCGCTGGTCAATGGTGATAAGACCCTGTCGGAAACCTGGAGCTATCAGCTACCTGCCAATGAATAAGCCTACTCAACTTGCCCAGGATTATCTTGCGGCAATGCCTCTGACCGCTGAGCGGTCGGAGGCGCTTAAACCCGAGCCGGGAGCGGATGACGCCAAGGCACTGGAGGCGCTGCATCGCAAGATGGGCGCCGCCGATGCCAACGTTGATACGCTGTCGGCGGATGACGTGGCGCTGGCCTCGGTCAAGGCGCGTATCGAAAGCGCCTGGCCGGATGCGGTCAGTGACGACGATTTTGACAATGACGTGGAAGGCCGCAGTATTTTGAAGGCCACGCCACCGATTAAACGTACCAGCATGTTCCCTGAAGCCTGGCGCACCAACCCGGTGGCGCGCTTCTGGGATTCCCTGCTGGGGCGTTCGCCGCACAACCGCCATGCTTCCAAAGAGGAAGCCGCCGCGGAAAACCGCTGGCGTGTGGTCGGTTCAATGCGTCGTTATGTGCTGCTGGTGTTGATGCTGGTGCAGACCGGTATCGCCACCTGGTACATGAAAACCATTTTGCCGTATCAGGGCTGGGCGCTGATCGACCCGATGGCGATGCTGGACCAGGATCTGATGCAGTCGGTGCTGCAACTGCTGCCTTACGTACTGCAAACCGGCATTCTGATCCTGTTCGCCATTCTGTTCTGTTGGGTATCGGCCGGTTTCTGGACTGCGCTGATGGGCTTCCTGCAGCTGCTGATCGGCAAAGACAAATACAGTATCTCTTCCACTATCAAGGGCGATGAGCCAATCAATCCGGCGCACCGCACCGCGTTGATCATGCCTATCTGTAACGAAGACGTCGAACGGGTGTTCGCCGGCTTGCGTGCGACCTATGAGTCGGTTGCCGCCACCGGTCAGCTGGAGCATTTCGATATCTACGTGCTGAGTGACAGTTACGACCCGGATATCTGCATGGCGGAACAGAAGGCCTGGATGGAACTGTGCCGTGATGTAGATGGCCATGGTCGTATCTTCTATCGCCGTCGCCGTCGCCGTGTGAAACGTAAAAGCGGCAACATCGACGACTTCTGCCGTCGCTGGGGTGGTGAGTACAGCTATATGGTGATCCTGGATGCCGATAGCGTGATGAGCGGCGAGTGTCTCACCGGTCTGGTGCGCCTGATGGAAGCCAACCCGAACGCCGGTATCATTCAGTCTGCGCCGAAAGCTTCGGGTATGGATACGCTGTATGCCCGTGTGCAACAGTTTGCCACCCGGGTCTACGGGCCGCTGTTTACCGCTGGCCTGCACTTCTGGCAGTTGGGTGAGTCGCACTACTGGGGTCACAACGCGATTATCCGCGTGAAGCCGTTTATCGAGCACTGTGCACTGGCACCGCTGCCGGGTGAAGGCTCCTTTGCCGGTTCCATCTTGTCGCATGACTTTGTGGAAGCCGCGCTGATGCGTCGTGCCGGTTGGGGCGTGTGGATTGCTTATGATCTGCCGGGCAGCTACGAAGAATTGCCGCCGAACCTGCTGGATGAGCTGAAGCGTGACCGTCGCTGGTGCCACGGTAACCTGATGAACTTCCGTCTGTTCCTGGTTAAGGGCATGCACCCGGTGCACCGTGCGGTGTTCCTGACCGGCGTGATGTCCTATCTGTCGGCACCGCTGTGGTTTATGTTCCTGGCGTTGTCCACCGCGTTGCAGGTGGTGCATACCCTGATGGAGCCGCAGTACTTCCTGCAGCCGCGTCAGCTGTTCCCGGTCTGGCCGCAGTGGCGTCCTGAACTGGCAATAGCGCTGTTCTCTACCACTCTGGTGCTGTTGTTCCTGCCCAAGCTGCTCAGTATCGTGCTGATCTGGGCGAAGGGCGCCAAAGAATACGGCGGTGGCGTGCGTCTGTTCCTGTCGATGCTGTTGGAAATGCTGTTCTCGGTGCTGTTGGCTCCGGTACGCATGTTGTTCCACACGGTGTTTGTGGTCAGCGCCTTCCTCGGTTGGGAAGTGGTGTGGAATTCTCCGCAGCGTGACGATGATGACACGCCATGGAGCGAAGCCTTTAAGCGCCATGGTTCACAGATGCTGCTCGGTCTGGTCTGGGCGGGGGGGATGGCCTGGCTGGATCTGCGCTTCCTGTGGTGGTTGTCGCCAATCGTCTTCTCGCTGATCCTGTCACCGATCGTTTCGTCTCTGTCGAGCCGTGCGACGCTGGGGATCAAGAGCAAGCGCGCCAAACTGTTCCTGATCCCGGAAGAGTATTCTCCTCCGCGTGAACTGCTGGCGACCGAAGAGTATCTGCAGCTTAACCGTGAACGTGCACTGGCCAATGGCTTTATGCACGCCGTGGTTAACCCGTCGTTCAATGCTTTGGCGGCTGCGCTGGCGACCGCGCGTCACCATCTGCGCGGTGCTATCGAGCGCAATCGTGAAGAGCGGGTGAATGAGGCGTTGCAACTGGGGCCGGAGAAATTGGTGAAGGGCAAACGCCTGGAACTGTTGAGCGATCCCGTTGCCTTGTCGCGCCTGCATCAGCGTGTTTGGTTGTTGCCGGAAGGTGCAGCCTGGCGTGAGCATTATCAGCAACTGCCACACAATGAACGGGCTCATCCGCAAGGTCAGCGCTAAGCGTTGATTGGGTAGCCCAAACGGGGAATGCGCACAGCGTGTTCCCCGTTTTTTTTGGCTATTCGCTTACGCAATGCTGACGATCTGCAAGGAAAAAACTATGCTAACATTCGCGCCGGGCGTTGTTTACTTTCAGAACAACCAGGGCTAAGAGTCAATTTGGTGAATCTCTCTTCTTTTTTTCGGCTGGCATTATTGGCAACAGGCGTGACGCTGTTAACCGGCTGCGGCAGTATTATCAGCCGCACAGTACCGGGTGCCGGCCACGGCCATCAATACTACCCGGGTGTGCAATGGGATCTGCGCGATACCCCCTGGCGCTATGTCACGGTGATCGATGTACCGCTGTCGATGGTGGTGGATACTTTTATGCTGCCGTTTGATGCACAGCACGGGCCTTACGAGTAAGTCTATTCCCGGGTGGCAAACACCAACAGCTGGTACCCCTGTGGGCCGCAGTGGAAGGGCGCCAACACCGTCATCTTTAATCCTTGCTGGTGGGCAGCCAGTGAATGCGGGTTACTGTCGTCAATAAACAGAGCGCCAACGTCGAACTTCTCCCGTGTATGCGTTTTAACGGCGGCGAACAACTGCTTCAGCACGCCTTTGCCGCGCCAGGCAGAGTCCAGGCATACCGGCCCGTACATAAATACCCGTTGTTCACTCAAAGGTTTCCCGTTGAATGACTCGCCGGCCAGCTTTTCCAGCATCGCGTCCACTACCGGCGGGCGCGGCTGGGCGTCCGTGGTCATCAGGCAAACAAAGCCGGCCAACGCCTGGTCTTCAACCGCCACCAGAATACCGAGGCCCTGATTAATGTGGGCCAACTGAGCTTCGTTCATGCTGGAAACAATAAAACCCTGACGCTTCTGGCTGTCGCTTAAATTGGCGGGGGTATTTTGTGTTTGCAACTGCAGAATGGCGGGGTAATCCTCGGGGCGTGCCTGACGGATAATCATACTGCCTCTCTGAAAATGATGGGGAGTTTATGGGCGGGATTTTACTCGCTCCCGCCCGCTATCATTCAACGTTCATCCCACTCGTCGGCGGCGGTCTGGCCCTCTTCGGTATCCAACGGCGGATCGAGTTGGAAATCACCTTCTTCCCACTCGTGCAGCGTGTTTTCTTCTATCCATTCGGCGCTAATTTCGATTTCGTCATAATCACCGTCAAAAATAGCCTGGGCCGCCGCACCGCTGCGTAGTGTCAGGCATTCGACCGACTCGCCTTCTTGCTCAAAAAACTCGGCCTGCCACATGATATCACCATCCAGCATCACGTATTTTTGCAGATTGAATTGTTGCACCGTCGGCGGCTGATCGTCGCTACCGCTCTCAGCGGATTCAATAAACTCCTCGCGCGCCGCTTCAATAGCTTCTTCCAGGGTTGCATACAGGCTCATAGTCGTCTCCAGTAGTGAGGGTAACGAAAGAATTTTGGCAAGGCCAAAGTGTCATGACTAAGGCCAAAATTAATTGTTACTGCACTGGCGCAAGATGCAAATTTTTTTGTTGTCCGTTTCGCGACGATGGTTGTCTGCCAGCCGCGAGCAAGCTATCTCCCGGTGGGAAATAATAAGGCATCGCTTATGACAGCCCAGGAGAGTGCCATGTTAACCAACCCTTCAATCAAATATCGTCCGTTCCCACCGGTGGCATTGCCGGAGCGTCAGTGGCCAGGTCGCACTTTGCAGCAGGCACCGCGCTGGTGCTCCAGCGATCTGCGTGATGGCAATCAGGCGCTGGCGGAGCCGATGGATAACGCCCGCAAACGGCAGTTCTATCAACTGCTGTTGCAGTGCGGGTTCAAAGAGATTGAGGTGGCCTTTCCTTCGGCGTCACAAACCGACTTTGATTTTGTCCGCTCGTTGATCGATGAACAGTTGATCCCGGATGACGTCAGCATTCAGGTATTGACCCAGTCACGTGACGATCTGATTGATCGCACCTTTGAGGCTCTGCAAGGTGCCCCAAGGGCTATTGTGCATTTGTATAACGCCACCGCACCGATGTTCCGTGACATTGTCTTCAAACAGGACAAGGCGGCGACGGTGGCGCTGGCGGTCAATGGCGCGCTGCGCATTCGTCAGCAGTGCGAGCAGCAGCCGGAAACCGCCTGGACTTTCGAGTATTCGCCGGAAACCTTCTGCTTTACCGAGCTGGAGTTCGCCCTGGAAATTTGCGAAGCGGTGGCGGATGTCTGGCAGCCAGGCCCAGGGCGACCGATGATCATCAACCTGCCGGCGACGGTGGAGGTCAGTACGCCGAACGTTTATGCCGATCAGATTGAATGGTTTTGTCGGCGCTTCAGTCAGCGAAATCGGGTGACCATCAGCGTGCATCCGCATAACGATCGCGGTACCGGGGTCGCCTGCGCCGAACTGGCGATGCTGGCCGGTGCCGATCGGGTGGAAGGTTGTCTGTTCGGCAACGGTGAGCGCACCGGCAATGTCGATCTGGTGACGCTGGCACTCAATCTGTACACCCAGGGTATAGCGCCGGGGCTGGACTTCAGCCAGTTGAAGCAGGTGGTTGAGATGGTCGAGCAGTGCAACCAACTGCCGGTACACCCGCGTCATCCTTATGCCGGTGAACTGGTTTTCACCGCTTTTTCCGGCTCGCATCAGGATGCAATCAAAAAGGGCTTCGCCGCCCAGCAGCAGCGACAGGACGGTTTGTGGCAGGTGCCTTATCTGCCGCTCGATCCGGCGGACGTCGGTTGCAGTTATGAAGCGGTGATCCGGGTTAACAGCCAGTCAGGAAAAAGCGGAGCGGCCTGGCTGCTGGAACAGAACCATGGCTTGTCGTTACCACGTGGGCTGCAGATTGATTTCAGTAAGGTGGTGCAACAGGCCACCGACGGCAGCGGCAAAGAGATGACCACGGCAGAGCTGTGGCGGCTGTTTCGCCTCAGTTATGGGCTGGTTGAGCAGCCGCGCCTGCAATTGCTGAGCTACCAGACCGAGAGTCACAGCGTCGAAGCCTATAGCTTTAGCGCTCGTGTGTTGTTCGATGGGCAACAGCAGCGGCTGTTGGGGGTAGGGAACGGGCTGTTATCCAGCGCGGTAGATGCACTGCGCCAGCGCTTTGGTCTGAACTTGGCGATAGAGGACTACCACGAGCATACGCTGGGGCATCAGAGCCAAAGTCGCGCCGTGGCCTATATTCGCTGTACGCAGGCGCATGGCGAGGCAGCTTACGGCGTGGGTATCGACGTCGATTCTGCCAGCGCCTCGTTGCAGGCCCTGTTCAACGTTGCCGCGCGTTATTTGGCGAAGTAAGCACTGGGTGCAACGCCCAGCAGGCGACGGAACATGGCGCTGAAAGCACTGGGGCTGTCGTAACCCAGGTCCAGCGCCACTTCCAGCACCGAATGCCCGGCGGCCAGGGCGTTCAATGCCGCCAGCAAACGGGCGCGGCGCACCCAGTCACCAAAGCGCAGCCCGGTCTCACGCTGAAAGCGCCGTGACAGCGTGCGGCCGCTAACGCTGATATAACCGGCTGCCTGCTCTAATTCCCAGGAATGGGCCAGCGATTGCTGAATATGCCGACACAGTGTCAGCAGGGCCTCAGTACGCGGCTCAGGTAAATTCAGCGGCAAAATAGGCAGCACGCGCAGCTCATCCAGGATCAACTCCATTATTCGCTCTTCACGTCCCCCTGTGGGGTAATCAGCCGTGATATCCATCGCGCAGATAATCAACTCACGCAGTAACGGGGAGACCTGTACCACTTCACAGCAGGCCGGCAGATCGGCACGCGCCAGCGGATCGACCAACAGCGCTCTTGCCGCCACCTTGCCGGTGATGCGCAGGCTGTGTTCAACCCTGGCCGGTAGCCAGACGCCGCGTCCGGGGGGGACCACCCAACTTCCCTGACGGGTATTGACCTGCACCACGCCGCTAAGGCTATGAATCAGTTGTGCGCAGTCATGGTAATGAGGTGGCTCGAAGTCGCCGTGCTGATAATCTTTGGCAATCGGCACAATCGACCGGTTGGCGGGCACAGCGTCATGGAAAAGCAGCATTGTTCGGGGCATCCCCTGTTTGCGGAAAAGTCATAACGGCAGCATGCCATGCTGAAACCTTTCGTACCAGCCTATGGTGCGGTGGGGAAATATAGTTTATAAATATACAATATATTATTTAGTAAACTGTTTGAGGGGCGCGATGGATATCGACAGCATGCGACAGGCAGCGGCGCAGGCCGGAGCATTACTGCGGACGCTGGGCAATGAGGATCGCTTACTGCTGCTGTGTCAGCTCAGCCAGGGCGAAATGTCGGTGGGGGAATTGGCGCAAGCGTTGGAAATTCGTCAGCCGACGCTTTCACAGCAACTGGGCGTATTACGCCAGGAAGGGCTGGTATCTACACGGCGTGATGGCAAGCAAATTTACTACGCGGTCAGCGACGAAAAGGCATTGGCGATACTTAACACCTTGTACCAACTCTATTGCCCACAACCGGGAGAGACACCATGACCATTGACTGGCTGCATTTTACGCCGTTATCAGCCCTGGCCGGCGGCGGCATTATTGGCGTTGCGGTGGTACTGCTGCTGGTGTTTAACGGCCGTATCGCCGGTATTAGCGGCATTATCGGCGGTCTGTTGACACCCCAGGGTAAAGAGAAAGCCTGGCGAGTCGCATTTCTTGTTGGGTTATTGGCTTCGCCCTGGCTGTATGGTATTGCCGCACCCTTACCGACCATGGCGGTGAGCGGCAGCAGCCAGTGGCTGATACTGGCCGGATTGTTGGTGGGGGTGGGGACCCGGTTGGGGGGCGGTTGCACCAGCGGCCATGGGGTTTGCGGTACGGCAAGACTGGCACCGCGTTCGCTGGCGGCCACGGCGGTATTTATGCTGTTGGGTTTTGCCACGGTATGGGCAGTCCGTCACTGGGTGGGAGGTTAACCGCATGTTCAGATACCTGTTTGCTTTGCTGAGTGGCGCCATTTTTGGCCTCGGTCTGATCGTTGCAGGGATGGCCAATCCGGCCAAGGTTTTGGCGTTTCTCGATATTACCGGCTACTGGGATCCCTCATTGGCTCTGGTGATGGTGGGCGCCATTGCGGTAGCCGCCCCGGCGTTTTACTGGGCACGCAGGCGACAGCGTACCTTGCTGGGGGAAGAGATGCAGATCCCAGCCAACCGCCGCCTCGATGGCCGTTTGCTGGCAGGCAGCGCGCTGTTTGGTATTGGTTGGGGCATGGCGGGTATTTGCCCCGGGCCGGCCTGGGTACTGGCCGGGGCCGGGTCTTCGGCCGGCTGGCAGTTCGTGGCGGCCATGCTGGTGGGCATGGCGCTGTATGAAATCATCATGATGCGGAGAAATAATGCCAATAGCTAATGCGGTGCTGCGCATTGCGCGCCCAACCGATCGCCTGCAAGAAATTGCGGCTATGTACTGCCAGGGGTTGGGATTTGAACGCTTGGGCGAGTTTGACGATCATCAGGGGTTTGACGGCGTGATGGTCGGGCACCCGCAGCACGGTTATCACCTGGAATTTACCCACCATCGTGGCGTGAAAGTGGGACAGGCACCGACGCAAGACAATTTGCTGGTATTTTACTTGCCGGATGAAAAGGATTGGCTGATGGGATGTCAGCGCATGCTGGCCGCCGGTTTTCGACACGTTGCTGCCTACAACCCTTATTGGGATACCAGTGGACAGACGTTCGAAGATCTGGACGGTTACCGGGTGGTGCTGCAACAGCGGGCGTGGGAAGCATAAAAAAAGCCAGCGCACCGGGCGCTGGCTGAAGGGTTAAGCGAAACGGTTATCAGGCGTTGGTAGCCGGTTTCTGCGCGCTTTTACCCTGAGTGTTTTCCATCATCCGGCGGATCGGGACGATCAGCAGGATCAGTACCGCAGCACAGATCAGCAGCGCAATCGAGCAGCGTGCGAACAGGTCAGGCAGCATGTCCAACTGGTCGGCCTTCACATGGCCACCAATCAGACCGGCCGCCAGGTTACCCAGTGCGCTGGCGCAGAACCACAGGCCCATCATCTGGCCACGCATTCTTTCCGGTGCCAGCAGGGTCATGGTTGCCAGCCCAATCGGGCTGAGGCACAGTTCGCCCAGCGTCAGCATCAGAATGCTGCCCACCAGCCAAAACGGAGAGACGCCTGCGCCACCGTTGCTCAGCACGTTCTGTGCGGCCAGCATCATCAGGCCAAAGCCCGCAGCGGCAAACAAAATACCGATAACAAACTTGGTGATGCTGCTCAGGCGGATTTTGTTGCGCGCCAGTGCCGGCCATGCCCAGCTAAATACCGGTGCCAGCAGGATGATGAACAGGGCGTTGATGGACTGGAACCACACCGCCGGGATCTCGAAGTCGCCCATCATACGGTTGGTATAGTCGTTGGCGAACAGGTTGAACGAGGTTGGTTTCTGTTCGAAGGCTGACCAGAAGAAGGCCGCGGACACCAGCAGGATAAAGCAGACCAACAGGCGGGCGCGCTCTTTACGACTCAGGCCGGCAAACACAAACAGGTAAATGAAGTACAGGGTTACCGAGGCCGCGATCACGTAAACCAGCATGCTGGCCACGGCGACCGGGTTAATCACAATGATGCCCTGGGCAATCAGGGTGATAACCACCGCCACGCCGACCGCCAGCGCAATCAGCCAGGCACCGACACCGTTTTTCTTGGCGACCGGGCTGTTCCAGGTGGAATCCAGACCCACTTCGCTGTCATAGCGTTTCATCGCCGGTACGGCAAACACCCGGAAGATCACCAATGCCACCAACATGCCGATACCACCGATGCCGAAGCCCCAGTGCCAGCCGTGGGAACGAATCAACCAGCCGGAGATCAGCGGGGCGATAAACGAACCCATGTTGATGCCCATATAGAACAGCGAGAAGCCACCGTCACGGCGGTTGTCGCCTTTCTTGTACAGTGTACCGACCATCACCGAAATACAGGTTTTGAACAGGCCGGAACCCAGCACGATAAACATCAGGCCGATAAAGAACAGGTTGTTGCCCATAAAGGCGGACAGCGCGATCGACAGGTGGCCGAGGGCGATCAGAATCGAGCCGTACCAGACCGCTTTCTGCTGGCCCAGCCAGTTATCGGCCAACCAGCCGCCCGGCAGGGCCGCCAGATACATGCTGCCGGCAAAAATACCGACAATTGCCGAGGCATTCTCACGTGCCAGGCCCATGCCGCCGTCGTAGACCGTTGCGGCCATAAACAGGATCAGTAATGGGCGAATGCCGTAAAACGAGAACCGCTCCCACATTTCGGTAAAGAACAGGGATCCCAGCGGATAAGGGTGGCCGAAGAAGGTCCGGCTTTCTTGGTTATTAACAGAGGATTGCATAACGTCTTCCCAATAAAATGCGCCGCATTTATGCAGCTTATACTGTGGTATGTATGTGTATTTAAGGAAGGTGATCCAGCCAGTGGCAGATTACCCGACAAAACCGCAGCCGCAGCGCCCGTTAACCGTGGAAAACGCGTCGGCCTTTTTTCACTTGGCCAATGGTTTACATTGGGCGTGATATTATTTAACCATTTGATAACTGGATGGTGGTTTTGTCTAGTCCCTGTATCCCATTTTTTAGATGAAAAGTCGACAAACATCTCCTTTCCTGGTTTTTATGTTGGTTGAGAAAGGAATGTTATTGACAGGTGGTTTATTGCGCTAAAAGTTAATAACTTTTTTAAAAACAATCAATTGAACTAAGATTTTTCTGATGAGGGCTGGTAAGGCGGCGGTGAAAGGTATCAATACTAAAAGTAGGGTAAACGGGCCGCCGACCCATTTAAGTGAAGGAAGTGGTGATAAAGACGGCTATTACTCTTCCTGCAGGGTGTCTTCTCTCATTCGTTTCGGGCGACGTTGCAAACACCACCAGGAATAAACGGCGTTGAACAGCACCACCAGAGCGGTGACGCAGAATACCGCACGGAAGCCATAACTGGCGGAGACGGCGGCCCCCATTAATGGGCCACTGACGTTGCCGATATCGCGGAACGATTGGTTATAGCTGAAGATCCGCCCGGCGACCTGATTGGTGCAGTTGTAGATCAGCAAGGTTTGTACCGCCGGCAGCAGTGCGCCGTCCGCCGCGCCAAGCAAGAAGCGCAGTACGCCGAGTTGCCACGGGGTTTGCACGAAAGCCATCGGGATCAGCAACAGCACCGATACGATCAGCATAAATACCAGAATACGCTCCGGGCCGATCCTGTCGCCCAGTTTGCCCAGCCGTGGCGCACTCATTAGCGCGGCAACGCCCGGCACTGAAGCGATCAGACCGCTGACAAAGGCCAGATTATGAATGTTACCGGCCAAATCACGGACGTACAGCGTCAGGATCGGCGCAATGGATCCGGTGGCAATTTGAATAATCATGGTGGTAACAAACAGGCTGAGGATCAGCTTGGGGCTTTTTAGCGCCGCGAAAACCTGACGGGCGTGCAGCATGTCCTTTTTCTGCACCGGGATGAACTGTTCTTTGACATACAGCAGCGTCAGAACAAAGCAGGCCAGCAGCACAGCGGCGGTAATGTAGAACACTGGCCGCAGGCCATACTGGTCCGCTAGCAGGCCGCCAATCAGCGGCCCAATCAATGCACCACTGACACCGCCGGTGGACAGGGTACCCAGTGCCCAACCGCTACGATTGCGCGGCACCTGTGTGGCAATCAGTGCATTGGCGTTGGGGATAAAACCGCCGAGCAGACCCAGTACTGCGCGTAGAGCCAAAAACTGCCAAATATTCTGCGCCATCCCCATCAACAGCATCACTATCGACATGCCCAAAGCCGATCGCAACAGCATCAATTTACGCCCGCGGCGATCGGCCAGCCCGCCCCAGAACGGAGAGGCAATCGCAGAGAACAGGAAGGTAATGCTGAATACCAGACCAGACCACATATTCAGCGCCTGGTGGCCGGTTACGCCGAGGGTTTCTACATACAGCGGCAGGAAAGGCATGATCAGACTGAAGGCGGCACCGGTGAGAAAACACCCCAGCCAGGCGACGAAGAGGTTGCGTTTCCAGTTGATGAATTCGGGTGCCGGAGCCATAAGTTCCTGTTGCGTAAGGTAGAGGGCTTTGCTCGCATGAGCAGTCGGTCGGGCAAAGCAAAAAAGTTAGCTTGGTAAGTATGCGCTTAATTATAGGTGGCATCAATTGATGTGGGGGGAGATATATCGGAAATGAAATAAAGTTTTAAAAATAGAATATTGGAAGTATTCCGCGCTGTACGCGCGGAAAAAAGGCGAATTTAAAGCCCGGCAAGCAGTTCAAAACCACTGGCGGTGGTGGAGAGGGCGACATCGGTAATTTCATAGTGGGCTACGGCGTTGAAAGGATCTTGCCCCACAATGACATCCAGCTGTGCACGCTCGATACCTTTTACCAGGACAACACCACCGGTGCGCGGGTTCTTACGGCCGGAGGCAATGAAGGTACCGTCCTGGAAATATTTTTTCAGCCAGGCGATGTGCCCCTCAAGGTGGCTATCGACTTCTTCTATCGGGCGGTGGTAGGTCAGGTTAACGATATACATGGCAGCTCCAGAATTAACGACGAAGGCCTTACCATCCCACCGTTACTACCGATTCTCAAGATCTGCGGAATAAAAAACCCGCCGTGCGGCGGGTTAGTGGGTCAATACAGTGAAGGTTCGCCTTCCGGGCGGGTCTTGAAGCGGCGGTGCAGCCACATGTACTGATCCGGCGCCATCAGAATTTCCTTCTCCACCACCTTATTCATAAAGGCGGCGGCCGCGAGCTCATTATCCAGCGGGAAGTTTTCCACCGCCGGCTGCATAATCAGCTCATACCCTTTGGCATCCGGCAGACGGCGCGGGGTAAAGGGAATAATGGCCGGCTTGCCCATTCTGACCAATATGTAGCTGCCGGTGGTGGTGGCGGCTTTCTCTACGGCGAACAGTGGGGCGAACACGCTGCTGCGTGGGCCATAGTCATGATCCGGGGCGTACCAGATGATGTCCCCCTGCTTTAGCGCGCGGATCATGCCTTTTACGTCCTTACGATCCAGCATCGATTTGTTGGAACGCATGCGGCCCCAGGTCTGCAGCCAGTCCATCAGCTTGTTGTCATGCGGCCGATAAACGCCGATGCCCGGATTATGAATGCCAAAGATACGGGCACCCAGTTCCAGCGTCAGGAAATGCAGACCGATCAGCAAAACCCCCTGATGGTTGTCTCGTGCCTTCTGAATATGTTCCAGCCCGCTGACCTGGAACCAGCGTTCGATACGCCAGTTTGGCCAAAACCATGCCATACCGGTTTCAAACAGCCCCATACCGACGGATTCAAAATTTTGCACCACCAACGCATCGCGTTCGGCTTGCGGCATGTCCGGGAAGCACAGCACCAGATTACGTTGGGCTATTGCCACGCGGCGCTTGAGAAATCGCATGGAAAAACGACCCAGCGAGGTGCCGAGGCGATAAATAATCGGATAAGGCAGCAAGACCAACAGGTAAAGCAAACCGATGCCGATCCAGGTAAGCCAGTAACGCGGATGCAGTAAAGAACGATTAAAAGAAGGAACTTGAGTCATGTGTTCTCAGCTTAGAAGCAGTCATTTAATGATAATAACAGAGTTCTCGAATGGTCTCTCCTGCGGAGGAATTTTGACCAGACGTTTATTTTCTGCCGTTTATAACCGGCTATTGTGGCATTTTTATCGCAGAACGTGAAAAGGCACCGCATTAAAACATCATTTTTAATGATGAACGGATATAAGTTGGTGGGAAATTAAGCCAAATGGCTCTAAAGGATAAAATCCGTACTCGACAGACGCGTATTATCTCGCGCAATTTGTTAGGGAGATCTTATGTTGGCTAGATGGTTGAGTGCGGGATTGTTGGTCAGCGGAGCACTGCTGGGCAGTCTGGGGGCGCATCTGCAGTTTAATCCGTTGCTGCTGGTGGCGGGTATCGCCCTGGCCGCGGGAACGGTGATTTCCGGTTTTACCGAATGCCGGGGCGGGCGCTGAGCATCCGCCCCGGTAGCTTTAGCCGTTTTTAAACAAGCCTTTCAATACGTGCGGTTCAGAGCGCCAATATTGCGGTGGTGCGCTGACTTTCTCACCCAGTTTCGCCGCGGCGTGCCATGGCCAGCGTGGGTTGTAAAGGATACCGCGTGCCAGCGCCACCATATCGGCCTGGCCGGTGGCGACAATGGCTTCCGCCTGTTCCGGCTCGGTAATCAACCCGACCGCAATAGTCGGCAGCCCGCTTTCCCGCTTGATGGTTTCGGCAAAGGGGACCTGATAATTAGGCCCCACCGGGATCTTCTGCAAAGGGGAAAGGCCGCCGCTGGAAACGTGAATATAGTCACAACCCAGCTCTTTCAGTGCTTTTGCCAGCGTAACAGACTGCTGTTCATCCCAGCCACCTTCGACCCAGTCACTGGCGGAAATACGTACGCCGAGCGCTTTGTGCGCCGGAAATACGGCACGGACTTCGGTGAAAATCTCCAGCAGCAGGCGCATGCGGTTTTGCAATGAGCCGCCGTATTGGTCGTTACGCTGATTGGCCAGTGGTGAAAGGAACTGATGCAACAGGTAGCCGTGTGCGCCATGCAGCTCAATTAATTCAAAACCCAGCCGGTCGGCGCGTTTTGCCGCGTCAACAAACTGCGCTTTCAGTTGTTCAATCTGTGCCAGACTCATTGCCGCAGGAGGCTCATCCTGCTGTGCGAAAGGAACGGTGGAGGCTGATAGCGTCTGCCAGCCCCCGTTGGCGGCATTAAGTTGACCACCGCCCGCCCAGGGCACCGCGCAGGAGGCTTTGCGCCCGGCATGCGCAAGCTGGATACCCAGTGGCATGGTGGCGTGTTTTTTGACCGCCTGCACTACCTCGCCCAGCGCCTGTTCGGTTGTTTCGTCCCACAGACCGAGATCGCTGGGCGTAATACGGCCTTCGGGGGCGACCGAGGCGGCTTCGACAATCAATAGACCGGCACCGGACAAGGACAAATGCCCAAGGTGCAGGGTATGCCATTCGGTGGCTTTGCCGTGGTCGGCGGAATATTGGCACATAGGTGCGATAATAATACGGTTGGGTAAACTCAGTTTTCCCAGCGTTATCGGGGTAAATAGCTGACTCATGACGTCCTCCAGATCCGTGGCAAATAGGGGATAAGCTCCCACTAGGAGTATCGGGATTTGTGAGCAGCGTCAAGTTGCCAGCGCTTCACATCATCGGGTATTATGTGCGCCGCGCGTGGGCCGGTGGCCGGCGCGTGTTCAAATCAGTCACCTCACGAAAGACAGGAAAGTACACCATGCCAGTGTTACATAACCGAATTTCTAATGAGGAACTGAAGGCGCGCATGTTGGCGGAAACCGAGCCGCGCACCACAGTTTCTTTTTATAAATACTTCACCATCGAAGATCCCAAAGCGTTTCGCGACAGCCTGTACGTTCAGTTCGACAAGCTGAAGGTGTTCGGCCGCATTTATGTGGCGAAAGAGGGCATCAACGCGCAAATCAGCGTGCCGCAGAATAAATTCGAGGCGTTCAAAGCCGCACTCTTTGCCTCGCATCCGGCGCTGGACCAGGTTCGTTTGAATATTGCCCTGGAAGACGATGGAAAATCCTTCTGGGTGCTGCGCCTGAAAGTGCGTGAACGCATCGTTGCCGACGGCCTCGATGATGAGAGTTTCAACCCGGCGAATGTCGGTGAGTATCTGCAAGCCGATCGCGTTAATCAGATGATTGACGATCCGGACACGCTGTTTGTCGATATGCGTAACCATTACGAATATGAAGTCGGCCACTTTGAAAACGCTATCGAAGTGCCGTCAGACACCTTCCGCGATCAACTGCCCATGGCGGTTGAGATGCTGCAGGACAATAAAGACAAAAATATTGTCATGTACTGCACCGGCGGGATCCGCTGTGAAAAAGCCAGTGCTTATATGTTGCATAACGGCTTCAAGAACGTCTATCACGTGGAAGGCGGCATTATCGAGTATGCGCGTAAGGCAAAAGAGCAGGGGTTGCCGCTGAAGTTTGTCGGCAAAAACTTTGTGTTTGACGAGCGTATGGGTGAGCGAATTTCTGACGATGTGATCGCCAATTGTCATCAGTGCGGTGCGCCTTGTGATACTCACACCAACTGCCTGAATGACGGCTGTCATCTGCTGTTTATTCAGTGCCCGAGCTGTGCGGCCAAATTTGAAGGTTGCTGCAGTGAGATCTGCCGCGAAGAGCTGAAACTGCCGCGTGAAGAACAACGCGCGCGCCGAGCCGGCCGTGAAAATGGCATCAAGATTTTCAATAAGTCGAAAGGGTTATTGCAGACCACGATGCACATCCCGGCACCGGAAGATTCGTCAAACTGAGTCGTTGATAAGCGCGGCAGCCTTGCCGCGCTTTATTTATTTCTTCGCGGGAATTACTTCGCGCGAACGCCTTCCACAGAAATAATCAGCTCCACGTCCTGCGATGCCGGGCCGAGATCGGTGGTGATGCCAAAGTCTTTCAACTTGATTTTACCATTGGCTTCAAAGCCGGCGCGGTAGCCACCCCACGGGTCATTACCCTGGCCGATCAGCTTGGCGTCCAGCGTGACAGGTTTGGTCACGCCGTTCAGCGTCAGGTTACCGACCACCGCATAACCTTCGCCGTTCTTTTTCACTTCGGTAGATTCAAACTTGGCCTGCTTGTTCTTTTCTACGTTCAGGAACTCGGCGCTGCGCAGGTGTTTGTCACGCTCAGCGTGGTTGGTGTCGACACTGGCGGTGTTGATCGTGACGTTAACCTTGTCCTTGGACGGATCTTTTTCGTCGAAGGTGAAGCCGCCGTCAAAATCCTTGAAGGTGCCGTACAGCCAGCTGTAACCCAGGTGCTGGATGCGGAACTCGATAAAGGCGTGCTGCCCCTGCTTGTCAATCTTGTAGTCGGCAGCCAGCGCGGAACCGGCGCTCAGCAGCATTGCGCCTGCGGTCAGGCCCAGTACGGTTTTCTTCAACATAGCAATCTCCATAAATCCAAAGGTTAATCGGCGCTGCTACCCAGCATCCGTTTCAAAGTAACATCACGATCAACAAAGTGATGTTTAAGCGCAGCCAGACCGTGCAGTACGGAAAGCACTACCACGACCCAGGCCAGGTAAAGATGAATGGTACCGGCCGTATCGGCCTGTTCCGCCATACCGGTGACGGTAGCGGGAATGTCGAACCAGCCAAAAACGCTGATCGGTTGACCGTCAGCGGTAGAGATCAGATAACCGCTGATTAGAATGCTGAATAGCACGACATATAACGCCAGATGGGCGAGGATCGCGCTGACGCGAGTAAAACGACCGTAGCTGGCCAAAGGTTTGGGCGGCGGTGAAACGAAACGCCAAATGACCCGGACCACCATAACGATAAACAGCAGTGTCCCAATGCTTTTATGAATCTCCGGTGCCTGGTGATACCAGACATCGTAGTATCCCAGTGTGACCATCCACAGGCCCAGAGCAAACATGCCGTACACCGTCAGTGCAACCAGCCAGTGGATCAGCACTGAAATATGACCAAAACGGTTAGCGGTATTTTTCCACAGCATCCTGTTTCCTTACTTTCCTCATTATCCGGCTGCAATAATTAAACTTTAAGAAACATAAAATCAATAATAAATTTAACTATGTTACTTCTTAATAATATTAATCAGTGAATTTGGTCGAGATTGCGTTAAGTTAATCAGTGAAATCGTTGGAGTGATTACTGTGCAGACATATTATTTTTATGTTGTGAATTGAAAATAAAGAGATTTATATATTATTGTCAGCTTATGTCATGTTACGTAAGTGCCGTGAGTTTTTTTAACTAATAAACCCTAGTCAAGATTGTCGATTATTTCCAGCCAGGATTTGGCAAAACGAGGATTTTAATTCGCGGAGTAATACCTCTGCGGCCTGAGGGGAGAGTTTGCTAACATAACACTCATCTGATGGCCCCTTGGGCCTGCGCTATTAACGCAAAGGAAATGTATGGGCCGAACCTTGTTGACCGATCGCAGTCTGCGCCTGGCAATTATGCTGGCAATGTTGGTGATTATTCTTGCTGGCGTTAAAGCTGCGGTGGATGTTGTGGTGCCGTTTTTACTGGCGTTGTTCCTCGCGATGGTGCTGAATCCGTTGGTGGTGCAGCTCGAACGCTGGCGGATACCCCGAGTGTTGGGCGTAAGCCTGCTGGTGGTGGTCGTGGTGGTATTGCTGATGCTGTTTGTCGGAGTGTTGGGGGCATCTTTAAACGAATTTGCTCGTTCATTACCGCAGTATCGCGGTTTGATGCTGGAAAAATTGAGCGAATTGCAGCACTACGCCGACCGCTTCAAAATTACCATTTCCACCGAGGCTATGTTGCAGTATGTCGATCCCAGCGCGGCGATGAACCTGATCACTCGCCTGTTGAGTCGGTTTTCCGGCGCGATGACCAATATCTTTCTGTTGCTGATGACCGTGGTATTTATGTTGTTTGAAGTGCAGCTATTGCCTTACAAATTGCAGCAGGCGTTGGATAAGCCAAGTGAAGGTATTGCCAACATTCAACGCGCACTGGACGGCGTCACCCGTTATCTGCTGATCAAAACGGCGATCAGTTTGGCGACCGGGATTATCGTATGGGCCTTCCTTGCGGTTGTTGACGTGCGCTTTGCCTTTATCTGGGGGCTGCTGGCGTTCCTGCTGAATTATATTCCCAATATTGGCTCGGTGATCGCCGCCGTTCCGCCGCTGATTCAGGCGCTGTTGTTTAATGGATTTGGCGATGCTGTGGTCGTGGCCGCAGGCTTTATCACCATCAATTTGGTGATTGGCAATATGCTGGAGCCGCGAGTGATGGGGCGCGGGCTGGGGCTATCGACGCTGGTGGTGTTCCTGTCATTGATCTTCTGGGGTTGGCTGATGGGGCCGGTGGGGATGTTGCTGTCGGTTCCCCTGACCATTATTACCCGCATCGCGCTGGAGACCACCGAAGGGGGACATAAACTGGCGGTGATCCTCGGTGATGGTCAGCCGAGCAAACCGACGACTCCGGAGTAAAGTAAACTTTTCCCTGACTTGTCACGACACCAAGGCGTCCATCGCCAGGGACCTGTTCCGGAAAGCCAAAACGGTTAAAGCACCAGCGGGGAAATGTGGGTTGCATGAGTTAAGGCATAAAGAAGAAATAGACGTCCAGCGCTAACAACACCAGCCACAGGCAGAGATACAGCACCAGATGTTCGCGTACGTTGTTGACGATCGCCGACAGTATTTTGTTTAGCATTCTCAGCAGCCAAAAGATAGGGACTGGCAGAGTATAGATTTTTGTGGACGGCGTTAATACTGCCGATAGAGCAAAGCGTGTGGATAGGCCAATTTCACCGCTAAAATCAGCCTACTTTGATCATACCGCCAGTAGGGACAGTGACATCGGGCTGGCAGGAACGCTTGGCGGGTAGAAGTACCGCAGCACGTTATACAGCGAATAAAATTCCAGCCGGTTGCGGGCGTTGATTTTCTCTGTGATATGACGCTTGTGAACATAGACGGTGTGTGAGCTGATTTGCAGCTTTTTCGCTATGCGGTAATTGGGCATTTCCGCCATCCAGTGCTTCATTACCGTCAGTTCCTGCGGGCTGAACAGCGAATGTTCAACGCTGCAATCCATTAGTGATACCGGTTTTTCCCGCATCATGCGTAATGTCACCGGCAGCGTGGCTTTATTGAACAGGAAAGCATGGTCGGCGATACGCATTGGCGCTTCGCTATAGGGATATGGGGTGTCCAGGTAAATAAACAGCAATGCTGACGGGGTGGCTTCAATAAAAGCCTGTAACTGGGCATCATCTTCACTATGACGGCAATGTTTGGTCAGGTTGACCAGGATATGACTGGGTCGGTAGTGCTCCAGCAGGGGAGTCGCCTGTTCCAGGCTGTGGCAACATTTTACCTGGGCGAAAACATTGTCCGTAAAATAGTTATCGATCCCGACCCGAGTGAAGCAGCATTCGTCCACGACAAGCAGTTTCATGGTGACGTCCTTGTGGTTCGAAGAATTAGCAGGGGCATATCAGCTGTAAAATAGAACTTACACCACAGGGGATCAATTCGGAAATCCGGATACTTACGCCAGAAATTTCCGTTGAAATATTTTTTACTATAGATTTCAGAACACTATGATGGTTTCGTTATGTAACTAAAAGGCTAAACCGCAGCCCGCGCGAGTTGGCGGCTGCGATTTAGTCAGCAAGACGGGGTTAATCAAAGCGTTTCAGTGAGAAAGGAGTTATGTCCACAGGAGGGGTTTTATCTTCAGCAAACAGTGCGGCGATTTCACCTAACACACTGGCAAACTTGAAACCATGGCCGCTCAGGCCGCTGATGACCATTAAGCGATCGCACTCAGGCAGGGTATCGATAATGAAATCTTCATCGGGACTCATATCATAACTGCATGCTTCGCCGTGTAAACATACCCCTACACCCGGTAAGAATTGGCGCAGGAAATGGAAAACTTCGGTTCCATCGCTGGTGAAGCTGCCAAAAGGCTTGCGCTGCTCCGGTGTCTCTATGGGTTGGCCACCATCGTGTTTACCCACTTTCAGGCCGTCATTATCGGCAGGAAAGCCGTAATAATGGTTGCCGTCCTGTGCTTCGACGGTAAATGCCGGGAAACGGTTGTTGACGCTGTAACGGCCATCCGCCTGGTGCCAGGAAAAAACCTTGCGCAGTGGCGCGATCGGCAACTGTGGCAGCAGGGCTTTAACCCAGGTCCCGGCGGTGACCACGGCTTTACGCCCCTGAAAGCGGCCTTCTGGCGTGATCACTTCCACACCGCCGTCAATCGGCTGGACGGCGCTAACCGGGCAATTAAACAACTGGCCACAGCCGGCATCTTTAGCCAGCTTGATGAAGCTGGCAACGGCCTGTTCCGAGCGCAGGAACCCGGCGTCAGGTTCAAACACCCCCACGTAGCCTTCCGGTGCGTTGAATTCCGGCCAGCGCTGGTTAATCTGTTCTGCGCTAAGGTTTTGCGTATTGAGGCGGAATTTTTGCGCGCTGTATTGGGCGTTGTTGATAAATTCAGAGTCCTGCGGCCCCATATTCAGAACGCCACAGTCCTGGAACAGTTCTTCGCCGGTTTGTTTAATCAGGGCGTTCCATAAGGCCTGGGAGCGCAGGATCAGCGGCACATACTTTTCGCCTTCACCGTAAGCATGGCGGATGATGCGGGTATCGCCGTGGTGGCTGCCGTTACGGTGTGGGGGCATGGCGCTGTCGATCATTAATACTTTCAGGCCGGCTCGTGTCGCATAGTAACCTGCCGCCGCGCCTACCGAACCGCTGCCCACAACAATTAAGTCATATTCCACGTGCCATACCCTCTCTGTTATACGTTGCTATTTCGTTATGATAAAAGGTTGGAAGCCGCAATGCACCCGTTGTGCCGCTCGCAGACAAAGAAAAAGGCGCCAGAGATAATCGCTGGCGCCTTAGGCATTTTGGTACAGTGAATTAGTGCTTTTTACGATCAAGGTCCTGGTAATCCGTTGCTTCAATCTTGGCGATGCCGGCTTCTAAGATATTGATTAATTGACGTGCGACATCTGTGGTTAGCCAAAGCGTTCTGTCTACTTGGGCATCTTCGGGTGTCTGATCTCGTGAAGACAGGTAATGAAGGCGTATCATCATGGCGTCATAAGCATCGACAGTACTGATATCCCAACCAACAAGCGGGTGTGTCTGAATTACTTCATCATTTCTGTCCATAAAGACCCCTTATTGAGTAGTGACTACCGTGAGTGACTAACGAGGATCAATGCGGCTCATCATCATGTGAGCAATTACAGTATACGCATCTGGCTACCGTGGTGGAGAGTTTCCTGCTTTCTTTTGCAAAATAATTATTTATTTGAGTGATTATTCGACATGTCGGCACGCAAAATCATGAGAACTGAGACATTACATTCATTCAACATCAGGGGGGAGTGGAACACTGTGCAATCGCTTTTCCAGCTCAAGGGCCAGATGGGCAAAGTGCTGCTGGGTTTCGGCATCACGATTTTGATTTTGCGATTCCAGCTTCAAACTGTGAATTAACAATTGATTGGCCTTGTCATCCAGACCAAAAGCCAGATAGGAAAATGCCACTTCCAGCACGCTCAAACGTCGTTTTTGGTCGGCAATCAGCGCCAGCAGTTCGCCAAAAGTCATCGCTTCTTCGGTTTTTATCTTGTCCGGGGCCATCTTGAATACCTCCTGTTAAAGCATTCAGTACAGACCAGATAAGGCTTTTCTTCCAGCAGAAAATTAAACCGCGTTGTGCCGGGTTTCAAATACAAAAAAGCCGGAGAGCGACCCCCGGCAAAAACTACATTGCAGTATTATTCTGCGCTAAACCAATCGTCGGCACTTTCCCAGGTTTCCTGGAGAATGTCCGCGATCAGATCTTTATCTGTTTTCAGGCCGCCCAGTACAGAAAGCCCATTGGACCCGGCATAACGGACCTGAACCACAGTGTCTGGAAACAGGCGGTTTACCCGCTTGCTCAACTCACCGGTCAGGGCTTCGATGGCCCCTGACGGTAGCGGTTTGGTTTTATCTATAGTGACTTCAACACGCATAATTGCCCCCGAAGCGATTTACTGGATATTTATACAGTTAACCATGCGCGGGGGCAAGAGGCTGGATTAAAAAAAGATAATTATGCTTTTACCGACCAGCTCAGACTCTCTCCGGCCAGGAATGGAATGACCGTTTCGCTGCCCATGGCGATCTCTTCCGGCTGAGTCGTCGCTACGCGTTGCAGCTCGATGAAATCGGTATTGACCGGCAGGCCATAAAAACGCGGGCCGTTCAACGAGCAGAAGGCTTCCAGATGCTCCAGCGCACCGAGTTGCTCGAACACGCTGGCGTAAGCCGGGATCGCGTTGGGGGCGTTGAATACGCCGGCACAGCCGCAGCTTGATTCCTTGCGATGTTTGGCATGGGGTGCGGAGTCGGTGCCGAGGAAGAAGCGATCCGAACCGCTGGCAACGGCTTTGCGCAGTGCGTCCTGGTGAATATTGCGTTTCAGGATTGGCAGGCAGAACAGGTGCGGACGGATGCCGCCAACCAGCATGTGGTTGCGGTTAAACATCAGGTGCTGCGGGGTGATGGTAGCGCCAAGGAAACGATTGCCTTCCTGCACGTATTGAGCCGCTTCTTTGGTGGTGATGTGCTCGAAGACGATTTTCAGTTCAGGGAACTGTTGGCGAATCGGCTCCATAACCTGCTCAATAAAGCGAGCCTCGCGATCGAAAATATCAACGGCGGCATCGGTCATTTCACCGTGAATCAACAGTGGCATGCCGATTTTCTGCATTTGCTCGAACAGCGGGTAAATGCCTTTCACATCGCTGACGCCGTGGCTGGAATTGGTAGTGGCATTGGCCGGGTACAGCTTGGCGGCGGTGAACACGCCTTGCTCAAACCCGTTGACCAGCTCGGCTGCATCCAGTGAATTGGTCAGGTAACAGGTCATCAGCGGGGTGAAATCATGCCCCTGAGGAACCGCTGCCAGAATACGGTCACGATAAGCGCAAGCCGCGGTGACGGTAGTAATTGGCGGAGCCAGATTCGGCATCACAATCGCCCGGCCAAAGACCTGACTGGTATAGGGTAATACCGTTTTCAGCATGTCGTCATCGCGCAGATGGATGTGCCAGTCGTCAGGGCGGCGAATTTTTAGGGCTTGAGGTTGTGCGGTCATGTTGCAAGGCTCCGGCGGTTAGAAACGGGTCTACGTAAAAGCGAATAATGGGGGTTATTCACGCCGGGGTGTAAGGATAAGCGTAAAGCGCTCGCGATGCATCTGTTTGTTCACGGCAAGTTGAAATCAATTGGCTATCGGGGGCATAGTGACAGGGATTTGAATGATACCTGCGTCATAACTATCAGGTTATCAATGTTAATCATGTGGAATGGGAGAGAAAAATGGAAGTACGTGTTATTGCCACCTTACAGGCTAAACCCGAGTTTGTGTCCGCCGTCAGCGATGTGGTGCATGCGATTATCGATCCAAGCCGCCAGGAGCTGGGTAACCTGCAATATGATCTGCATCGCGATCTGGAAAAGCCGGGCACCTTCGTATTCTTTGAGCGTTGGGCAAGCCCTGAGGCACTGGAAAAACACAATGCCACCGAGCATTTCAAGCATTTCGTCAGCCAGTTAGAGGGCAAGCTGGACTCGCTGGATATCAAACAGTTAAAGAAAATAGCCTGAGCCGATTTTAGGCAATAAAAAACCCGCCAGGTGGCGGGTTTTTTTATCGGAGCAGATTAACTTAATCGTTAACCGGCTGCGGTTTGGTTGCCGGTGCGGTGGCCTGGTTAGCTGCCGCATGACCCCCCGCAGAACCTTTGCCTTCGAAGTTGAAGGAAGGGCGCTGCCAATCGCTTTGCTGCTGTTGTTCCGGTACATAGTCCGGCGCAGGAGCCTTGGTCATTGGCGCAGTGGCGATGTGTTTATACAGCACATCTTGCACCGGCGCTGGCTGCTGTTGCACAACCGGCGCTTTTTCTTCGACCACTACCGGGGAAGCAACTTCCTGCACTGGTGCGGCTTCAACGACGGGCTCAACGAACACCGGAGCGGGTTCAGTGACAGTTTCTTCCGCAACGGTTGCTGCCGGAACGACTGGCGTTTCTTCAACCACTGGGGCAGGTTCAACCACTGGGGCAGGTTCAACCACTGGGGCTTCTTCTACCACCGGTGCCGCTTCAACCACCGCGGTTTCTTCTACCACTGCAGGCGCTTCAGCCATCGGTGCCGCTGGGGTTTCCTCTGCCTGGGCAGCGATGACCGGCTCAGCGGCTTCAACAACCGGTTGGGCTGGTTCTTCTGCCGGAGTCACAACTTCTGGCTCACTCACTGGCGCAACAACGGCTTGGGCAATAACCGGAGCGGCTACGCTGACGGCTTCTGGTGCCATGACGTTGTCGGCGGCGATCTCAACAGCTTCAGTCTGAACCTCTGCTTCTTCAATCACTTGCACGGCTTGTGTGACAGGGTAACTCACCCATACCTTGCCGGAAGCCATTTCTGGAGAGGCGAAAGCCCCTGCCAGCGGCATTGGCGACTGGGTAGGGTAACGCTCGTCACGGTAACGACGACGACGTTGACCGCTAACACGCAGGTGGCGCGGAGAACGACGTGAACGGCGTGGCATGCCATTTTCGCCATTAGCGCGGTTGTCCTGTGCATCATCTTCGGCCGGTGCCTCAAGGGTTTCCGGCAGCAGTTTAACACTGTCTTCAACCTGGACAGGCTTCACGTCCTGGGCTTTCTCTACCGGTGCTTTTGGCGCCAGCAATTCTTCCGCTGCACGATGCAGTTCTTCTTCCGCAGACAGCACGCGAACTTTCTGCGACAGAGGACGACGCTGACGGCGCTGCATGTTCTGCATCTGACGTTCTTCGAGATCTTCGTCAACGCTGGCGTTGGCAGGGGTTGCGGTTTCTACGCTTTCCAGCGCGGCCACTTCCTGCTGAGCCTGACGTTTCTCTTCCTGACGACGACGCTGGCGATCGGCACGTTGGTCACGGCGCTGTTGCTGCTCTTCGCGCTGTGCCTTGGCGGCTTCTTCAGACAGCGGCTCTTCGGTTACGGCAGCAGTGGCTTGTGGCGCATTGCGGCGGTTACGACGCTGTTCATCACGCACTTCACGTGTTTCACGGCCTTCACGGTTGTCGCGAGGTTCGCGATTTTCACGCGGCTCACGATTATCACGACCTTCACCGCGCTCTTTACGCTCGCCACGTTCTCCGCGATCGCCACGCTCACCACGTTCTCCGCGCTCACCACGATCTTTACGACCGGTGCCCTGACGACGTTGACCACGACGATCCTGACGGCGGTTTTCACCGTTGCCTTCAGACTTCGGCGCCTCAACTACAGGCTTGGCTTCGACAACCGGTTGTTCTTCACCGGCAAACAGCGCTTTCAGACCACCGAACAGACGGCCCAACAGGCCCGGCTTGGCAGCGGCTGGCGCGGCTTGTTTGGTCGCAGTAGCGGCGACGGTAGCTTGAGCCACAACAGGTTCTTCTGCAGGTGGTGGGGCGTCTGCAGCCAGAGAGAATGAAGCCAGTGCCGGTTGCTCCGGACGCTTGCGCTCCATCGGTGCATCTTCCAGCGGCTGGGCCATCTCTTCTTCGTGCAGTTTCGGCAACAGGTAGCTCAGGGTTGGTGTTTCTTCGCCCTTACGCACGCGCAGTACCGAGTAGTGCGGGGTTTGCATTTGATCGTTCGGCACGATGATCGCTTTCACGCCACCCTGACGTTTTTCGATCGCGCTCACCGATTCACGCTTTTCGTTCAGCAGGTAAGAGGCAACCTGGACTGGCACGATGGCGTGAACTTCTTTGGTATTTTCTTTCAGCGCTTCTTCTTCGATCAGACGAAGAATGGAAAGTGCCAGCGATTCGTTATCACGGATGGTGCCAGTGCCGTTACAGCGCGGGCAGACGTGATGGCTGGATTCACCCAGTGATGGGCTGAGGCGCTGACGCGACATCTCAAGCAGGCCGAAACGTGAAATGCGACCGATTTGGATACGTGCGCGGTCCTGACGAACGGCGTCACGCAGACGGTTTTCCACTTCACGTTGATGGCGAACCGGGGTCATATCGATAAAGTCGATAACGATCAGGCCGCCAAGGTCACGCAGGCGCAGCTGGCGAGCGATCTCGTCCGCCGCTTCCAGGTTGGTGTTGAACGCAGTCTCTTCGATATCGCCGCCGCGGGTTGCTCGCGCGGAGTTGATGTCAATCGCGGTCAGCGCTTCGGTGGAGTCGATAACGATCGAACCGCCGGAAGGCAGGCGAACTTCACGCTGGAAAGCGGATTCAATTTGGGATTCGATTTGATAGTGGCTGAACAGAGGGATTTCGCCGCTGTACAGTTTAATCTTACTGCTGAAATCCGGACGGCCCAGGGCAGCGATGTGCTCTTTGGCCAGATCGAGAACTTTTGGATTGTCGATCAGGATTTCGCCGATGTCCGGGCGCAGATAGTCGCGGAATGCACGCACGATAACGTTGCTTTCCTGATGGATCAGGAATGGCGCAGCGCGGCCTTCAGCGGCTTTTTTAATCGCTTCCCAGTGCTTCAGGCGGAATGACAGATCCCACTGCAGCGCATCGGCAGATTTGCCCACGCCCGCGGTGCGAACAATCAGACCCATGCCATCTGGCAGTTGCAGGGAAGAAAGTGCTTCTTTCAGTTCGGTGCGGTCGTCACCCTCAATGCGGCGTGAAATACCACCTGCACGTGGGTTGTTCGGCATCAGCACCAGATAACTGCCGGCCAGGCTGATGAAGGTGGTCAAGGCTGCGCCTTTGTTACCACGTTCTTCTTTATCAACCTGAACGATCACTTCCTGGCCTTCGCGCAGCACATCTTTGATGTTTGGGCGACCATGAGAAGAGTAGTTACTTGGGAAATATTCGCGAGAGATTTCTTTAAGAGGGAGGAAACCATGTCGTTCGGCGCCGTAATCAACGAACGCTGCTTCAAGACTTGGTTCTATACGAGTGATTTTGCCTTTGTAAATATTCGCTTTTTTCTGTTCATGACCCGGACTTTCAATATCCAAATCATACAGCCGCTGTCCATCTACCAAGGCAACACGCAACTCTTCCTGCTGAGTTGCGTTAATCAACATTCTTTTCATCTTAACTTACTCGTTATTTTTACATTATCGACAAAGCTGCGGGCAAAATAACCTCATGGCCGGATTAAAACCGAAAACCCCGTGTCTTCTCGCAAAGCCGTCAACCTCACGGTTGTCGCCTGCATAGGGGCGCATTATCTCGGTAAGCCTGTATTTCTTTGTGAAAAACAGCACTTTTACTAGGGGAATAGCCTCTGATTTACGTCGACAGATCTGATTCCGTTTGCCGGCCAAGCTGCAACCCGCAGCCCGCTAATTGTTTGATTTCACATTACGTCTTACGCCATTGCTGCGTTTTTGTGCCATCAGACAAATTTTATAATTCCACAGTTTTCCCTGTTTAACGAGAATCAACGTGGAAAGTAAACGCATTATTCCACTGCTGATACTGTTATAGCAAGGTGACTTTTCCTTAACTGCGGAAGAAATCGCAAACGTTCAAACCGGCTTGCTGCCTTATTGTCCGCTGGAATTTCGCCTGCAGTCAGAGAGACAGTTAAGCACATAAAAAGAAGTGGCGCTATTTACGCGCTCTATTTAGAATCCTGCCCCATGAAAACGAACATTCCTGCAGTACAACTAATCACGATTTCTGACGACGAAGCCGGTCAGCGAATCGACAACTTTCTGCTTGCCCGCCTGAAAGGCGTGCCGAAGAGCATGATTTATCGCATCGTGCGCAAGGGCGAGGTGCGCGTTAATAAAGGACGTATCAAGGCGGAGTACAAGCTGGCGCCCGGTGATGTGGTGCGTGTGCCGCCGGTGCGTGTTGCCGAGCGTGAAGACGCGCCGGTCTCGGCCAAATTGGATAAAGTGGCCGCGTTGGCCAATTGCATCCTGTATGAAGACGATCACCTGCTGTTGCTGAATAAACCTTCCGGCACGGCGGTGCATGGCGGTAGCGGCCTGAGCTTTGGCGTTATCGAAGCCCTGCGCGCGTTGCGCCCGGAAGCCCGCTTCCTGGAGTTGGTTCACCGTTTGGACCGCGATACCTCGGGCGTGCTGCTGGTGGCGAAAAAACGTTCTGCGCTGCGCTCCCTGCATGAGCAACTTCGCATGAAAGGGATGCAGAAGGATTATTTGGCGCTGGTGCGCGGTGAGTGGCAGTCGCATTGCAAAGCGGTGCAGGCACCGTTGCTGAAAAACATTCTGCAGAGCGGTGAACGCATCGTGCGCGTCAGCAGCGAAGGCAAGCCATCGGAAACCCGCTTCAAGGTGGAAGAGCGTTTTGAGCATGCGACGCTGGTCAAGGCCAGCCCGATCACCGGGCGTACTCACCAGATCCGCGTTCACGCACTGCACGCCGGCCATCCAATAGCCTTTGACGATCGTTATGGCGATCGTGAGTTCGATCGCCAATTGGCGGGGACCGGGCTCAAACGTTTGTTCCTGCACGCAGCGGCATTGCGGTTCGAACATCCGGGCACCGGCGAAACCATGCGTATCGAAGCACCGATGGACGCAGAATTGCGCCACTGCCTGCAGGTATTGCGCAAGCAGTCCAAACCGCAGTAAACCGTATTTTATGCCAGCGGGTTGATGCCTTCAGCCCGCAGCATCTCCAGTAGCGCGATCAGCGGCAGGCCGATCAACGCATTCGGATCCCGTCCCTCCAGTTTTTCGAACAGCGCAATACCCAAACCTTCACTTTTAAAGCTGCCTGCACAGTTGAGCGGTTGCTCAAGGCGAATATAGGCGGCGATTTCAGCGTCACTCAGCGCGCGGAAATGCACGTGGAAGGGTTCGCAAAGCACCTGCAGGTGTCGGCTATGGCTGTTGTATAACGCCAGGCCGGTATAAAAAGTGACCCTTTGGCCGCTGGCCTGGCGTAATTGCGCGCGGGCATTTTCTTCGGTGTGTGGTTTCCCGGTGATTTTATCGTCGATCACGCAGACCTGATCGGAGCCGATAATCAGGTGATCGGGGTAGGCGGCGGCCAATGCCTGGGCCTTTGCCGTTGCCAATCGCAGCACCAGCGCTTCGGCGCTTTCCCCGGCCAGTGGGGCTTCATCGACCTGCGGAGCATCGCAGATAAAAGGCAGATGCAGTTTTTCCAATAGCATCTTGCGGTAGGTCGAGGTGGAGGCAAGCAGGAGTCTTTGCATAATTTTTTTCGTAAACCGTAGCGTAAATAGAGTAGGCATTTTAAACTGTCCGCCGCTGAGGAAGCGAATATTGGTGAAAGGTGCCGTTTTACGGCCTTTTTCTTTGACTCTAAGTCGTTACAAAGTTAATATGCGCGCCCTATGCAAAAGGTAAAATTACCCTTGACCATTGATGCGGTACGTACCGCTCAGAAACGCCTGGACTATGTTGGTTCCTATGCGCCTGAGCAGGTTACACGTGTCGCCGCCTCTGTGGTCAGTGTGGACAGTGATGTTGAGGTCTCGTTATCCTTTGATATTGATAACCAGCGCCTCGCGGTGATAACAGGGCATGCGGACGTCCAGGTAATGCTGATGTGCCAACGCTGTGGAGTTCCGTTTGAACATCATGTTCACACAACATATTGTTTTAGCCCGGTCGTCAATGATGAGCAGGCTGAGGCATTACCGGGAGCGTACGAGCCGATCGAAGTCGATGAGTTTGGCGAAGTCGATCTGCTGGCAATGATTGAAGACGAAATTATTCTTTCACTGCCTGTCGTCCCGGTACATGAATCTGAACACTGTGAAGTGTCCGAAGCGGATATGGTGTTTGGCAAACTGCCTGAAGAGGCGGAGAAACCAAATCCATTTGCCGTATTAGCCAGTTTAAAGCGTAAGTAATCAAGGAGTAAGGTCCATGGCCGTACAACAAAATAAACCAACCCGTTCCAAGCGTGGCATGCGTCGTTCACACGATGCTCTGACCACCGCCACTTTGTCTGTTGATAAAGCATCTGGCGAGACTCACCTGCGTCACCATATCACTGCCGACGGTTTCTACCGCGGTCGCAAGGTTATCGGCTAAGTAGCGATACCTTGACTCGTCTAACCCTGGCGTTAGATGCAATGGGCGGGGACTTCGGTCCCTGCGTCACAGTGCCTGCTTCATTGCAGGCACTGGCCTCTAATTTACAGCTTCATCTTCTGCTGGTCGGCAATCCCGACACCCTCTCTCCCTTACTTGCCAAAGCCGATCCGGTTCTTCTGGAACGTTTGCAAGTTGTGCCCGCTGAATCTGTGATTGCCGGCGACGCCAAACCCTCACAAGCGATACGCGCCAGCCGCGGTTCTTCCATGCGCATTGCGCTGGAACTGACTAAAAACGGTGATGCGCAAGGTTGTGTCAGCGCAGGGAATACCGGTGCGTTGATGGGCTTGGCGAAAATGCTGATCAAGCCGCTGGGCGGTATTGAACGGCCGGCGCTGATGACGGTGATCCCGAATCAGCTGGGGGGCAAAACCGTGGTGCTGGATCTGGGCGCCAACGTCGAATGCGACAGTACCATGCTGGTGCAGTTCGCGGTGATGGGAGCGGTGATGGCCGAAGAGGTGGTGGGGATTGCGCAACCTCGCGTGGCGCTGCTGAATATTGGTGAAGAAGAAACCAAAGGCCTGGATAATATCCGCGAAGCGGCCGCCGTGCTAAAAAATACTCCGGCAATCAACTATATTGGTTACCTGGAAGGCAACGATCTTCTCACCGGTAAAACCGATGTGTTGGTCTGCGACGGCTTTGTGGGTAACGTCACCCTGAAGACCATGGAAGGGGTGGTAAGAGTATTTTTATCGCTGCTGAAATCATCCGGAGACGGTGGCAAGCAGGCGTGGTGGTTAAAATTGTTGGGCCGTTGGTTGCAAAAACGGGTGGTAAAGCGGTTCGGCCACCTGAACCCCGACCAGTATAATGGCGCATGTCTGTTAGGATTGCGCAGCACCGTAATCAAGAGCCACGGCGCTGCAAACCCACACGCGTTTGCAGTGGCAATCGAACAGGCTGTGCAGGCGGTGCAGCGGCAAGTCCCTGACAGGATTGCTGCGCGCCTTGAAGCTGTATTACCTAAGAGTGACTGATCGTACATGTATACAAAGATTCTCGGTACGGGGAGTTATTTACCCGTACAAGTGCGCACCAACGCTGACCTTGAAAAAATGGTGGAGACCTCTGACGAGTGGATCGTCTCACGTACGGGTATCCGTGAACGCCGTATTGCCGCCGCTGATGAAACAGTCGCGACGATGGGCTTCCATGCTGCTGAAAAAGCGCTGGAAATGGCAGGTGTGGCTAAAGAAGACATCGGGCTGATCGTTGTGGCTACCACCACCTCGAGCCACGCATTCCCAAGTTCTGCCTGCCAGGTGCAGCAGATGCTGGGCATTAAAGACTGCGCGGCATTCGATCTGGCTGCGGCCTGTGCCGGTTTCACCTATGCGTTGAGCGTCGCCGATCAGTATGTTAAAAACGGCGCGGTGAAGCATGCTCTGGTGATCGGCGCAGACGTGTTGTCACGCACGCTGGATCCGGAAGATCGCGGCACTATCATTCTGTTTGGTGATGGCGCAGGCGCGGTGCTGTTGGGGGCTTCTGAAGAGCCGGGCATTTTGTCGACCCATCTGCACGCCGACGGCAGCTACGGTGGTTTGTTGACCTTGCCGTTCAAGGATCGTCAGGATCAGGACAAGCCGGCCTATGTCACCATGGCGGGTAATGAAGTCTTCAAGGTTGCGGTTACCGAACTGGCTCACATCGTTGATGAAACGCTGCAGGCCAATAATCTGGACCGCAGCGCGCTGGACTGGCTGGTGCCGCACCAGGCCAATTTGCGCATTATCAGCGCGACGGCGAAAAAATTGGGTATGGGGCTGGATAAAGTGGTAGTGACGCTCGATCGTCACGGTAATACCTCTGCCGCCTCGGTCCCTGCAGCGCTCGACGAAGCGGTGCGTGATGGGCGAATTCAACGCGGCCAACTGGTGCTGCTGGAAGCCTTTGGCGGCGGCTTTACCTGGGGCTCGGCGCTGGTTCGTTTCTGATATAACAGGAAGAAAAAATGACGCAATTTGCTTTTGTTTTTCCAGGCCAGGGGTCACAGACTCTGGGCATGCTGGCCGATTTGGCCGCTCAATATCCGATCGTTGAAGCGACCTTCAGCGAAGCCTCTTCCGTCCTGGGTTACGACCTGTGGCAACTGGTGCAGCAAGGGCCGGCGGAAGAACTGAACAAAACCTGGCAGACGCAGCCGGCATTGCTGGCCGCTTCCGTAGCGATTTTCCGCGTCTGGCAGCAGCAGGGCGGTAAAATGCCTGCCATCATGGCTGGCCATAGCCTGGGTGAATACTCGGCATTGGTGTGCGCGGGCGTGCTGGATTTCCAGGCGGCAATCCGTCTGGTTGAGCTGCGCGGCAAACTGATGCAGGAAGCGGTGCCGGAAGGCACTGGCGCGATGTCCGCCATTATCGGCCTGGACAACGCAGCCATTGCCAAGGCTTGTGAAGAGTCTGCCCAGGGGCAGGTTGTTTCACCGGTGAACTTCAATTCACCGGGCCAGGTGGTGATCGCCGGTAACAAAGAAGCGGTTGAACGTGCAGGTGCGGCCTGTAAAGCCGCTGGCGCCAAGCGTGCGTTGCCGTTGCCGGTGAGCGTGCCTTCGCACTGCGCACTGATGAAACCGGCTGCAGACAAGCTGGCGGTGGCGTTGCAGGAGATTACCTTCAACGCACCGCAGGTCTCAGTGGTGAATAACGTCGACGTGCGTACTGAAACCGATCCAGAAGCGATCCGCAGTGCTCTGGTGCGCCAGTTGTACAGCCCGGTACGTTGGACCGAAAGCGTAGAGTTTATGGCGGCACAGGGCGTTACCTTGCTGCTAGAGGTTGGTCCGGGTAAAGTTCTGACCGGTCTGACTAAACGTATTGTTGACACCCTGACGGCGGCGGCGGTTAATGACGCAGCCAGCCTGACAGCGGCGCTTGAACAATAAAGAGGAAAACAATGAGCTTCGAAGGTAAAGTTGTTCTGGTCACCGGCGCCAGCCGGGGTATTGGCCGGGCTATTGCAGAAACGTTTGTGGCACGTGGCGCCAAAGTTATCGGCACCGCCACCAGTGAAAGCGGCGCTGAGGCTATCAGCAGCTACCTGGGTGCAAGCGGCAAAGGGTTTGCGTTGAATGTGGTCGATGCTCAATCTATCGACAGCGTTCTGGCATCTATTCGTGCTGAATTTGGCGAAATCGACATTTTAGTGAATAATGCCGGTATTACGCGTGATAACCTCCTGATGCGTATGAAGGACGACGAGTGGCAGGATATCCTGAACACCAATCTGACTTCCGTATTCCGTCTGTCAAAAGCGGTAATGCGAGCTATGATGAAAAAGCGGTTTGGCCGTATCATCACCATCGGTTCCGTAGTTGGTACCATGGGGAACGCAGGGCAGGCTAATTACGCGGCGGCTAAAGCCGGTCTGATTGGTTTTAGTAAGTCTTTGGCACGCGAAGTTGCTTCGCGTGGCATTACGGTCAACGTCGTGGCACCTGGCTTTATTGAGACGGACATGACACGGGCGTTGACAGATGATCAGCGTGCAGGCATTTTGTCATCAGTTCCAGCCAATCGGCTGGGGGATGCTAAAGAAATCGCCAGCGCTGTTGCATTTTTAGCCTCTGATGAGGCTGGCTACATCACCGGTGAAACGTTACATGTCAATGGCGGCATGTACATGATTTAAAAAATGCGAAAACTATTTGCGTTATTTGGGGTAAAAACCGCAGAATAGCGTAAAATCGTGGTTTGACCAGCCGGGATTTAGTTGCATCTTTTTCAACATTTTATACACTACGAAAACCATCGCGAAAGCGAGTTTTGATAGGAAATTTAAGAGTATGAGCACTATCGAAGAACGCGTTAAGAAAATCATTGTTGAGCAATTGGGTGTTAAACAGGAAGAAGTTTTAAATAACGCTTCTTTCGTTGAAGATCTGGGTGCTGATTCTCTTGACACCGTTGAGCTGGTAATGGCTCTGGAAGAAGAGTTCGACACAGAGATTCCAGACGAAGAAGCTGAGAAAATCACTACTGTTCAGGCAGCTATTGATTTCATCAACGCCAGCCAGCAGTAAGAGAACATATCTAGGCGGTCACTCGACCGCCTAAGTTTTTTCTATCCCTAGTGTCATATTTTCCCTCCTTGGAGGACAAACGTGTCTAAGCGTCGAGTAGTTGTGACCGGACTGGGCATGTTGTCTCCTGTCGGCAATACGGTAGAGTCCACATGGACAGCTCTTCTTGCCGGTCAGAGTGGCATCAGCCTGATCGACCATTTCGATACCGCAGCCTATGCGACCAAGTTTGCTGGCCTGGTAAAGAATTTTAATTCAGAGGATTTCATCTCACGCAAAGATGCGCGCAAGATGGACGCCTTTATTCAATACGGTATCGCTGCCGGCATGCAAGCCATGCAGGATGCACAATTGGATATCACCGAGGCTAACGCCAGCCGCATTGGTGCCGCTATCGGCTCCGGCATCGGCGGCCTGGGTTTGATTGAAGAGAACCACAGTTCACTGGTTAACGGTGGCCCACGGAAAATCAGTCCGTTCTTTGTGCCGTCAACCATCGTAAACATGATTGCAGGCCACCTGACCATCATGTACGGCATGCGTGGCCCGAGCATTTCGATCGCCACCGCCTGTACTTCAGGTGTGCATAACATTGGCCATGCCGCGCGTATCATTGCTTACAATGATGCCGACGTGATGCTGGCCGGTGGGGCAGAGAAAGCCAGTACTCCGTTGGGTGTCGGCGGCTTCGGCGCAGCACGCGCGTTGTCGACCCGTAACGAAGATCCTCAAGCGGCCAGCCGCCCATGGGACAAAGACCGTGACGGTTTTGTTCTGGGTGACGGTGCCGGCATGATGGTGCTGGAAGAGTACGAACACGCCAAGAAACGCGGCGCCAAGATTTATGCTGAAGTCGTCGGCTTTGGGATGAGCAGCGATGCTTATCACATGACGTCTCCTCCTGAGAATGGGGCGGGCGCAGCGCTGGCGATGGAAAATGCATTGCTTGATGCCGGTGTGACTACGTCACAAATTGGTTATATCAATGCGCACGGCACCTCAACGCCGGCGGGTGACAAAGCCGAAACTCAAGCGGTGAAGTCGGTATTTGGCAGCGATGCACAACGCGTGATGGTCAGCTCGACCAAATCGATGACCGGCCACCTGTTGGGTGCTGCAGGCGCGATCGAGTCTATCTTCACCGTATTGGCATTGCGTGACCAGGCCGTTCCGCCAACCATTAATCTGGATAATCCGGATGAAGGTTGCGATTTGGACTTTGTACCACACGAAGCACGCCAGGTGAGTGATATGCAGTACACGCTGTGTAACTCCTTCGGCTTCGGCGGCACCAACGGTTCACTGATCTTCCGCAAGGTGTAATGCCTCTGCTGGCAGACGGTAAAAAAGCCCGGTTTTTTTAAACCGGGCTTTTTTTATGGCGCGACCGCGACTCGGAAAGCTCTGCTTGTCGGCTCTGTGGGCAAACGGCAAGCTGCTGCTAACGGCACCGGCGCCTGTTATTCTGTAGTGATACCAAAGCGGTCAGGGGGAGTCTATGTACTGGATTAATGGGCATCAACACGATGCGCTAGCGCCAAGCGATCGCGGCTTGCAGTTTGGTGACGGCTGTTTCACTACCGCCCGGGTGACCGAGGGGAAAATAGACCTGCTGTCCTGGCATATCGAGCGGCTACAGTTGGCAGCGCAGCGGCTGATGCTGCCGCCTTGCGACTGGAACGTTTTAGAAGATGAAATGGTGCGCGCGGCAGAATCTATCCCTTTGGGCGTGGTCAAAGCGATACTGACACGCGGCAGCGGTGGCAGGGGGTACAGTCCGCAAGGGTGTGAGGCCCCCACGCGCATAGTCTCTCGTAGCACCTATCCCATGCACTATCTGCCATGGCGAGAGCAGGGCATCAGCCTGACGCTCAGCCCGGTAGCGCTGGGGCGCAATCCCCTGTTGGCTGGGTTGAAGCATTTGAATCGTTTGGAGCAGGTGTTGATCCGCACGCATCTTGACCAGACAACCGCCGACGAGGCGCTGGTGCTTGACACTGCCGGTATGCTGGTGGAATGCTGTGCGGCTAATTTGTTCTGGCGTAAGGGAAAAGCGGTATTTACGCCAGATTTGAGCCAGGCAGGCGTGGCTGGGTTGATGCGTCGCCGGGTTATTGAGCTGCTGGCGGGCAGTGAATACTCGCTGCATTGCGTCAGCGAACCTCTCGAGACGCTGGCCGATGCTGAAGAAGTGCTGGTGAGCAATGCGTTAATGCCGTTGCTGCCGGTCAATACTGCGCAATCATGGCGTTACCCTTCACGCCAACTTTATGATTTTTTGCGCCCACACTGTTAACGATGGCTGATTGATGAAGAAAAGAAAGCTGAAGTTCGTTTCTATTATTGTTGTTCTGGTATTGGGCCTGCTGTTTTGGGGCTACCAGAAGGTTGAACGCTTCGCGGATACGCCATTGGCGATCCAGCAGGAAGCCATTTTCAAACTGCCGGCGGGTACCGGTCGGGTAGCGCTGGAAGGGCTGCTGGTGCGGGACAAACTGATCCACAATGGCCAGTGGTTCCCATGGCTGTTGCGCCTGGAGCCGGAATTGGCCGAGTTTAAGGCCGGAACCTATCGCTTTACGCCGGGCATGACGGTGCGTCAAATGCTCAAACTGTTGGCCAGCGGTAAGGAAGCCCAATTCAGCGCTCGCTTTATTGAAGGCTCCCGCCTGCGTGACTGGCTGCTGGTGTTGCAACAGTCGAAATACCTCAAACATACCTTGGCCGGTAAAAGCGAAGCGGAAATTGCCGAGGCGCTGGGCCTGCCGGAAGGCACCAACCCGGAAGGGCGCCTGTACCCGGATACCTATCTGTACACCGCAGGCATGACCGATATGGCGCTGTTGAAACGCGCCCACCTGCGTATGATCAAAGCGCTGGAGAGCGCCTGGCAGGGCCGAGAGGCCAGCCTGCCGTACAAAACGCCGGAAGAGTTGCTGACCATGGCCTCAATCATTGAGAAAGAGACTGCGGTGCCGGAAGAACGTACCAAAGTGGCTTCGGTATTCATTAATCGCCTGCGTATTGGCATGCGTTTGCAGACCGACCCGACGGTGATCTACGGCATGGGCGAGGCTTATAATGGCAACATTACCCGCAAGGATTTGGAAACGCCGACGCCGTACAACACCTACGTGATTAATGGTCTGCCGCCAACGCCGATTGCCATGCCGAGCCAGGCTTCGCTGGAAGCCGCTGCCAATCCGGCGAAGACACCTTATTTGTACTTTGTTGCCGACGGTAAGGGCGGGCATCAATTTACCACTAACCTGGCCAGCCATAATCAGGCGGTGCGCGCCTATCGCCAGGCGTTAAAGGAAAAGAATGAAAAGTAAATTCGTGGTTATCGAAGGGCTGGAAGGTGCGGGCAAAACGACTGCACGCGATACCGTAGTCGACGTACTGCGCGAGCACGGCATCAACGACATTTCCTTCACCCGTGAACCGGGCGGCACGCCGCTGGCGGAAAAACTGCGCGACCTGTTCAAACGCGGCGTGGATGGCGAACTGCCGACCATCAAGGCCGAGGTTCTGATGCTGTATGCGGCCCGTGTGCAGTTGGTGGAAACGGTGATCAAACCGGCGTTGGCACGTGGTGCCTGGGTGGTGGGCGATCGGCATGACCTGTCTTCTCAAGCCTACCAGGGCGGTGGCCGGGGTGTGGATCAACAACTGATGGCCTCGCTACGTGACACGGTATTAGGGGATTTTCGTCCTGATCTGACGCTTTACCTGGATTTGCCGCCGATAGTGGGGCTGCAGCGTGCCCGAGCACGGGGCGAACTGGATCGTATCGAACAGGAAGCACTGCCATTCTTTGAACGGACCCGCGCGCGTTATCTGGAATTAGCGGCGCAAGATTCGTCCATCATCACCGTAGATGCTTCTCAATCGCTTGAGCAGGTGACGGCGGCGATTCGCCGTTGCGTCAGCCAATGGTTACAGCAGCAGGAAGGCGCGTAATGAACTGGTACCCGTGGCTGAATACCCCTTACCGGCAGTTGGTCGGGCAATATGCTACCGGGCGCGGTCATCACGCACTGTTATTGCATGCTGCTGCCGGCCATGGCGAGGATGCGCTGGCCTATGGCCTGAGCCGTTGGCTGATCTGCCAACGTCGCAACGGTGAGAAAAGCTGCGGTGAATGCCATAGCTGCCGGTTGATGCTGGCGGGAAATCACCCGGATTATCACGTGCTGACGCCGGAAAAAGGCAAAAGCAGCCTGGGGGTGGAACCCATCCGCCAGCTGATTGAGATCCTTTATTCTCATGCGCAGCAGGGCGGTGCCAAGGTGATTTGGCTGCCACAGGCGGAGTTGCTGACCGAGGCTGCCGCCAATGCCCTGTTGAAAACGTTGGAAGAGCCGCCGGAAAAAACCTATTTCCTGCTGAGCTGCCGGGAGCCTTCACGCCTGTTGGCGACGTTGCGTAGCCGTTGCTTGTACTGGCATCTCGCCAGTCCGGACGAACAGCTCAGTCTGCAATGGCTGAATCGGCAGACGCCAGGTAATCAGATCGATCTCCTGACCGCCTTGCGCCTGCATGACGGCGCGCCGTTGGCCGCAGAGCAGTTGCTCCAGCCGGAACGTTGGCAACAGCGTAGCGCGCTGTGTGCGGCCCTGAGTGCCGCTTTGCCGCAGCACGACATGTTGTCGCTGTTGCCGGTATTGAATCACGAAGACGTCGCTGAGCGGCTACACTGGCTATGTTCGTTGTTGATGGACGCCATGAAGTGGCAGCAGGGTGCCGCCAGCTTTGTTCTGAACCAGGATCAGCAGCCGCTGGTGCATCAGCTGGCCAGCCGTCTGAGCAGCACGTCGCTGCAGCAAGCCGTGCAGCAATGGCTGCATTGTCGCCATCAGTTGCTCAGCGTCGTCGGCGTTAACCGCGAACTGCTGCTGACCGAACAGTTACTTGGCTGGGAGCAGTTGCTCGGCGCTACCGGCTATTCTCACCCTCATTCGCTGTAAAAGAGTTAAATATTATGTTGTTAGTAGATTCTCATTGTCACCTTGACGGCCTGGATTACCAAACGCTGCATCAAAATGTGGATGATGCTTTGGCGAAGGCCAAGGCGCGCGATGTCGGTTACGTGCTGGCGGTAGCCACCACTTTGCCGGGCTATCAGGCGATGACGCAATTGATAGGCCAACGCGATGACGTGGCTTTCTCCTGCGGGGTGCATCCGCTTAATCTGGACGGTGGCTACGACTATGCAGAACTGCGCCGTTTGGCGGCAGCAGAGCAGGTGGTGGCACTGGGTGAAACCGGGCTGGACTATTTCTATCAGAAAGACAACCTTGAGCTACAGCAAGCGTCGTTCCGTGAACACATCCGTATCGGTCGCGATCTGAACAAGCCGGTGATCGTGCATACCCGCGATGCACGGGAAGACACACTGGCTATTCTGCGTGAAGAAAATGCCCAGGACTGTGGCGGTGTGCTGCACTGCTTCACCGAAGATTGCGCTACCGCAGAGGCGTTGCTGGATCTGGGGTTCTATATTTCTTTCTCCGGTATCCTGACCTTCCGCAATGCAGAGCAACTGCGTGAAGTGGCACGCTATGTGCCGCTGGATCGTATTCTGGTGGAAACCGACTCACCGTATCTGGCCCCGGTGCCGCATCGCGGCAAAGAAAACCAACCTGCCTATGTGCGCGATGTGGCTGAATACATGGCGGTATTGAAGGGCGTGAGCCTGGAAACGCTGGCCGAAGCCACCACCGCCAACTTTTCACGCTTATTTCACATCGAACTCTAATCTTTGACCTAGGCTATAGCTGTGGTTAACGAAATCCGAATTTTTTTTAAGCTCGTAATTAATCGCCGAAACGGGTAATGTTCCCACCCGTTTTTCGGGCGAGGTGCGGGCGTTTTTTGCTCATTTTTACCAAAAAATAGGCGATATAAGAAAAATTCCCGGTTTTGTTCAGCGAAACGTGACTGTCATCAAACATTGCGCAGCCTATTTATTTTACTCTGCGTAATAATTCAAGGGGTGCTCAGACACCCTGAATTGCAGGGGTTTTTTCTCCCCCCCTTGCAACGCGAAGAATCGCGAAAAGTAGCAAAGCACTATTACTCAGGAGCACACTCAACTATGTTCAAGAACGCATTTGCAAACCTGCAAAAAGTAGGTAAGTCGCTAATGCTGCCGGTATCCGTATTGCCTATCGCAGGTATCCTGCTGGGCGTCGGTTCCGCCAACTTTAGCTGGCTACCGGCGGTAGTCTCACACGTGATGGCGGAAGCCGGCGGTTCCGTTTTCGCCAACATGCCGCTGATTTTTGCCATCGGTGTTGCCCTGGGCTTCACCAATAACGACGGTGTCTCCGCGTTAGCTGCGGTAGTGGCTTACGGCATCATGGTGAAAACCATGGCGGTGGTTGCACCGCTAGTGCTGCACCTGCCGGCTGAAGAAATTGCGGCCAAACACCTGGCGGATACCGGTGTGCTCGGGGGGATTATCTCCGGCTCCATCGCTGCCTATATGTTTAACCGCTTCTTCCGCATCCAGTTGCCGGAATATCTGGGCTTCTTTGCCGGTAAGCGCTTTGTGCCGATTATCTCCGGCCTGGCGGCAATCGTTCTGGGCGTAGTGCTTTCCTTTATCTGGCCTCCAATCGGTACGGCTATCCAGACCTTCTCCCAATGGGCGGCTTATCAGAACCCGGTAGTGGCGTTTGGTATCTACGGCGTGGTTGAACGTGCGCTGGTGCCGTTCGGTCTGCACCATATCTGGAACGTGCCGTTCCAAATGCAGATTGGTGAATACACCAACGCTGCGGGCCAGGTGTTCCACGGCGATATCCCTCGTTATATGGCGGGTGACCCAACTGCGGGTAAACTGTCCGGTGGCTTCCTGTTCAAAATGTACGGTCTGCCTGCTGCTGCGATTGCCATCTGGCACTCAGCCAAGCCGGAAAACCGCGCTAAAGTCGGCGGTATCATGATCTCCGCTGCGTTGACCTCGTTCCTGACCGGTATCACCGAGCCGATCGAGTTCTCCTTCATGTTCGTTGCGCCGATCCTGTACGCAATCCACGCCATCCTGGCTGGCCTGGCGTTCCCGATCTGTATCCTGTTGGGGATGCGTGACGGCACCAGCTTCTCACACGGTCTGATCGACTTTATCGTCCTGAGCGGCAACAGCAGCAAAATCTGGCTGTTCCCAATCGTCGGTATCATCTACGGTCTGGTGTACTACACCATCTTCCGCGTGCTGATTGCCAAGCTGGATCTGAAAACCCCAGGGCGTGAAGACACGGTTTCTGAGCAGGTTGCGCAGGGCGGTTCTGAAATGTCTGCGGCGCTGGTTCAGGCTTTTGGCGGTAAAGACAACATCACCAACCTGGATGCCTGTATCACCCGTCTGCGCGTTAGCGTGGCGGACGTGAGCAAGGTTGACCAGGCTGGCCTGAAAAAACTGGGTGCTGCCGGCGTCGTTGTCGCAGGCTCGGGCGTTCAGGCTATCTTTGGTACCAAATCTGACAACCTGAAAACGGATATGGACGAATACATCCGTAATCATTAATTCAGGCAGGGGAGTTTTGAGGGAGGCGAAAGCCTCCCTTTTTTATTGGCGAGGATTTATTTTACTGCGTGCTTTTGCAGATACTGTTCAAACACCGCCAGGGTGTCGTTAGAAATGTGATGTTCAATCCCTTCGCTGTCCAGCTCCGCCGTTTCATTTGATACGCCAAGGCACACCAGCAGATCGACCACAATCCGGTGGCGACGCCGTACCTTCTGCGCCAGTTGTTCACCTTCTTCGGTCAGAAAAACTCCCCGGTAAGGGCGTGACTCTACCAAGCCAGCGCTTTTAAGTCGGGCGATGTTCTTGATCGCAGTCGGGTGCGAAACGCCGAAGCGTTTGGCGATATCCGTGGTTCTGGCTTCGCGAGTGGTGACCAGCAGGTCGGCAATCAGCTCAACATAATCCTCTATCAGCGCATTGGATTGCGCCTCACGAGCGCGGGTGAAGCGCAGGGCATGTTCAGCCTCGTCCGGCATTTCAGCCACCACGGGGCGTTCTGCGTCGTCTGGTGCGCTTGTTGCCATAGTCTGAGACGTCCTTTAAACGATAAACCAGTAAGTTGCAGGTTAATGCAGTTCCGCCATACGTTAGTCCAAAGGCGACGCATTATCAATTCGGCTGGCGTATTCGATGACAATAAGAAATATTTGTACACAAAGGCAGTGAATCTTCCATTTTGCATAAAGTGTAGCCGATGCTACATTGCTGTGAGTGTTGGGTGAAAAATAACCAGAAAAAGATTGAGGGTAAACATGCGTGATGCGGCAACCAGCACATCGTTAACCGAACGAACCAATACGGCAATTGGTAACGCACTTGCCGGGCGCAAGCGTGGAGCATTCACGCCGCTACTGTTCGCCGGCCCTGCCGTGATTGCCTCTATTGCTTATATGGACCCGGGTAATTTCGCCACCAATATTCAGGCCGGTTCGAAATACGGCTACAGCCTGTTATGGGTGGTGGTGATGGCTAACCTGATCGCCATGCTGTTTCAGGCGCTGTCGGCCAAGCTGGGCATCGTTACCAACCGCAATCTGGCGGAGATGTGCCGCGATCAATTTTCTCGCCCGGTGGTCATTGGCATGTGGCTGCTCAGTGAGGTGGCGGCAATGGCTACCGATCTGGCGGAGTTTCTCGGCGGTGCGATAGCGCTGGCGTTACTGTTCCATATGCCGCTGCTGCCAGGAATGGGGGTGACGGCGGTGATCACCTATGCCTTGCTGATGGTGGAGAAGAAAGGTTTCCGTCCGGTAGAACTGATGATCGGCGGTCTGGTCGCGGTGATTGCCCTGTGTTATCTGGTCGAGATGTTTATCGTGCCGGTCGATTGGGCGGCAGCGGGCATGGGCATGGTCACGCCGCAATTGCCGGATGCACAGGCGCTGACCATTGCCGTCGGTATCATTGGTGCCACCGTGATGCCGCATGCCATCTTCCTGCACTCGGGCCTGACCCAACACCGTGCGCCGGCCAGTGACAGCGGCGAGCGGCGCAAACTGCTGCGTTTTTCCAATATTGAAGTGGTGATAGCACTGTCTATCGCCGGGCTGGTGAATATCGCCATGGTGATTATGGCCTCCAGCGCCTTCCATGCCGGTAATAGCGATGTGGCTGAGATCGGTACCGCTTACCATACGCTGACGCCACTGTTTGGTGCCGCTGCTGCAGGTATCTTCCTGATGTCGTTGATTGCCTCCGGTATTTCAAGCTCGGTGGTGGGCACCATGGCGGGCCAGATGATCATGCAGGGGTTTGTCGGTTTCCGCATTCCGGTCTGGGTACGCCGCATGGTGACCATGATCCCGGCGTTCATCGTGGTTGCGTTAGGGGTGAATGCCACTGATGCACTGGTTTACAGCCAGGTGGTACTGAGCCTGGCACTGCCGGCACCGATGATTGCTCTGGTGATGTTCACCCGCCGTCGCGACATTATGGGCGAATTTGTCAATAGCCGCCTGACCAGCCTGGTGTCAATCATCGGGACGGTGATTATTCTTTTACTCAATATGGTGTTATTGCTGCAGACCTTCGGTGTAGCCATTCCCGGTCTGGCCTGACCGACAAGCCGTGCAGTCTCGCTGTCACGGCTTGTCGCTTCGCTATCACTTCCGTTAAGGCGTTGTGTTCGGTGCCGGGTTCTGACCTTGGGTCAGCGCTTTTTCGTCGCTGGAAATGCTGCCGGTATTTGCTGCCCATACGCCTTCCTGCGTCTTGGTCACTTTTTGATGGGTGGCATTCAGATTTTGGCCGACGGCGGCAATATGATTGGATTCCACACCGCCGGTATTTTCTCCCCAGGGGATGGTCTGATCGTTGGCCTGGGCGATGCCGCCCAAAGCCAGTGGTATCAGTAGCAGCGCGACATTAATCAGGTTTTTTACTCTCATCGTCTTAATCTCCACTTATGCCCATGACTCCCGGTTGGGTGAGACATGGCGTTATCAGGAAAATACAACGAGGGGGAGGGATAGCTAGGGTCAGTCGGGTTCTGGCTGGCGATAAGGGATCCACAATTCGCCCTGTTTGATCAGTTTAGGCAGTGCTGCCAGCCAGAGTAGTCGCGGTAATGTAAGCTGACCCCATAATTGCTTACGGGGTATGTGAGATTGTTGCAAATGAAATAATTAACACCCTTGGAATGATATTTAAGGGAGAAACCCAGGGTATTTACCGACGCAGTTACAAATTCCCCACGCCACCGTCGATCAACAACTCACTGCCCACCATAAAGGCGGACTCATCAGACGCCAAAAACACCGCCGCCTTTGCCAATTCCAGCGCCGTGCCCATGCGGCCGATCGGTACCAGCGCGCGGATCTCATCGCGTAACGCTTGCTCATCGGCATCCTTCAACCCGAGCTTGCCCAACGCCGGGGTTTCTGTCGGGCCGGGGCTGAGGCCGTTAACCCGGATACCGCGCGGGTGCAGTTCACCGGACAGCGTTCTGGCCAGCGACAGCAGGCCGGCTTTGCTGGCGGCGTAAACGTTGCTTAATGGCAGGCCGATATGTGCGCTGACCGAGCCGCACAAAATAATCGACGCCGGATTGGCCAACAGTGGCAACAGTGACTGGATCAGAAAGAACGGCCCCTTGAGATTGATGTCCATCAGACGCTGATAGCTCTGCTCATCCCATTCCTGTAACGGGTGATGGGTGACATCGCCAGCGTTGATGTACAGCACATCGAGACGTGGCCAATGGCTGGCTAACTGCTGCGCCAAACTACGCTGCTCAGCAATATCCCCGGCATCGCTGCGCAACAGCAACACGTTGTCCAGAGCTTCACCCGCCGCGTCGAGGCCACTTTGGCTGCGGCCGGTGATCGCCACGGTGGCGCCCTCAGCAATAAACTGACGCGCAGTTTCCAGACCAATGCCGCTGGTGCCGCCGGTGATCAACGCATACTTACCTTTAAGTCGTGACATAACCCACTCCCGTTTGTTGTCGATGTAGGCATTATTTGCGCTATAGTACCTTTTGCATAGTAGGCACCTTTTGGATACTAAAGGACAAGGTGGGATGAAATGACCAATGCAGGGCGTTCGACAGCGGAAAAAAATTTAGCGGCGTTACCGGCAGCGGGCGAACCTTGCCCAATGGTGGGCTTCGTGAATCTGGTGGCGGGGAAATGGGCGATTCCGATCCTCTACCGACTGATACTGATCGATAGCCCGGTGCGTTTCAGCGAACTACAGCGTGCCGTGGCACCGATCGCCCAGAAAGAGCTGACGCGTCAACTGCGGCAGTTTGAGCAGCGCGGCCTGGTCACGCGACAGGTGTTCCCGGAAGTCCCGCCGCGTGTTGAATACCAGATTACGCCACTGGGCAAAACGCTGCGCCCAACGCTCGACTCGTTGGCCAACTGGATGCGCGCACACGCACCACAGTTGATAGAGGACTAGTCGCCAATACCCGGCGGGTTGATGGTGGAGCGCGAGACCTTCTCATCCTGTTCGCCCCAACGGTCCAGCACCTGGCCATACTCGCCGCTGGCGATCACCCCATTGATGGCGGCATTGATGGCCGCAACCAGACCGTTATCTTTTTTGGTGGTCACTGCCACATACGCCACGTTCGGTCCAATCCCGACCATTTTGGTTTTGCCGGTCAGTGCCGCCTTGTAGGCACCGGTAGAGTGGGGGCCGAAGAATGCGTCGGTGCGTCCAGACTGAATGCTCAGGTTAGCGGCAGCATCGTCGGTGACATAAATCGGCTGCACGGGTGCCAGGCCGTTGGCGCGGTTCTGTTTATCCCAGCCAAGCAGGATATTTTCCTGATTGGTCCCCGAGCCGACAATAACCCGCAGCCCGGCAATGTCCGCAGGTTGGTTGATGGAGGTGATTTTGCTGGTGGATTTCACATAAAAACCCAGCGTATCCACGCGGTAGGTGGCGAAATCAAACCTGGTCTTACGCAACTTGGTGACGGCAATATTGAAAATGGCGGCATCGTACTTGCCCGAGCTGATCCCTAGTGGCCAGTCTTCCCAGGAGGTGGGCACCAGATTCAGTTCCAGCCCCAGGCTGTCCGCCACAAGTTGTGCTATATCTGGGTCGCTGCCAATCAGCGTTTTATTATCTTCGGCAAACAGCGCCAGTGGCGGAGAATTTTCAGAGGCCACCGCGACGGTCAGCTTGCCTGGTATGGCAAAAACGTAATTAGCCGGGATCAGGGCCACCGCGGCTGGGTTTTTCGCGGCACGCAAATGTTGCCGATTAGCCTGCAGGTCAATAATGCTTTTGGTTTCAGCCGCTACATGGCCGCACAGCAGCAGCGCGCTAAGTACCAGGGTTTTGCATCGCATGTTGTTACCTATCCGTTTTTAATCATAGGGTTACTATTGGCGGCGGCAACAGGCAAGTAAAGCAACAATAGTGAATAACCAAAGTGAAAAAAATCAGATGAATGCCGCTGGGCAACGCTGATAGCGGCACGATTACCCTGACCGGTTGTCTGATTCTGCATCACTCAACGCGGAAAGTGCGCAATCAGGTTGAAAGCAGTAGAATTTGTCACTCATACTGCGTACAGCTTATTTTCTTCTACAAGGAACGCCAGATGGCCGAAGAAACGATTTTCAGTAAAATTATCCGCCGCGAAATTCCTGCTGATGTGGTTTACCAGGATGAACTGGTCACCGCTTTCCGTGATATTTCACCTCAGGCTCCGACCCATATTCTGATCGTACCCAATGTGCTGATCCCCACCATCAATGACGTCACCGTTGAGCACGAAGCCGCTCTGGGCCGCATGATCACCGCCGCCGCCAAAATTGCCGAGCAGGAAGGTATCGCTGAAGACGGCTACCGCCTGATTATCAATTGCAACCGTCATGGCGGCCAGGAGGTCTATCATATTCATATGCATTTGGTCGGTGGCCGCTCATTGGGGCCGCTGCTGTCACGCTAATCGAGGAAAATAATGCGCTATAGCAAAACCCTGCGTTGTCTGATGGCGCTGACGTTACCCGCCATCATACTGATGGGCTGTAGTAGCCCGCGTGGCATTGCGGTTAACGACCGCCAGACGGTAGTGATGGATTCGCCGGTGCTGACCGCGGGCATTCTGGCCGATAATCCGTCGATTTCCAACGCTTCCGGGCGGGTGATGGCGACTTCGGAACTCAGCAACAGCCAACCAACGCCGGTCACGGTGCACTATCGCTTCTACTGGTATGACGATCAGGGGCTGGATATCCGGCCTTTTGAAGCGCCGCGCACCATTACTATTGCGCCAAATTCAGACGCCACCATTTACTCGCTCAATGGCAACCTCGATGCCAAGCGCGTGCGTCTGTATCTATTCTTGTAAACTCTTGGTTCATTGAGAGAGGGATTAATGAAAAAGTATCTATTTGTCGCGCTGGCCGCGTTGGTGTTAACCGGTTGTCTGTCTCGCCCGCCGGAGCCGGAACAACCGCAACCGCCGGTGACCGTTGAGCCGGTGACGCCGCCGGTGACCGAAGAACCGCAGCCACCGGTGACTGAACCTGTCCCGCAACCGCCAAAGATCCAGCAGCTCGATTGGCTGAGCAGCGTACAGCCGCTGGTCAATCAGATGCTGAAAGCTGATGGCGTTAATCCGGGCAGCGTGCTGCTGCTCGACAGCGTGAAGAACAACACCAACGGTGCGTTGCAGACCGCGAAAGCGACCTCCGCACTGCACAAGGCTTTGGCATCAAATAAAACCTTCTCCATCGTGCCGGAAGCGCAGTTGGCCACCGCCAAACAGACGCTGGGCCTGTCGGCGGATGACAGCCTGGGCTCACGTAGCAAGGCGATTGGTCTGGCGCGTATCGTCAGCGCGCAGTACGTGCTGTACAGCGACGTCAGTGGTGATGTGAAGTCACCTACGCTGGATATGCAATTGATGCTGGTGCAAAGCGGTGAAATCGTCTGGTCAGGCAATGGCGCCGTTACACACTGAAGCCGCACTGCGAAGACTGATTGAGCGCGAACTGCCGGCGGTGAAAACCGCCGGTTGTCGTTTCAGTCCGGTACAGGGACTGACCGGTGAAAGCTGGCGGATTGAAGGCGAGGGCGTGCAGCTATTGGCTCGCCAGCAAAGCGCAGAAAAAAGCGCGTTGGGCGTCAGTCGTCGGCGTGAGGCGCGGGTGTTGTGTCGTGTCGGTAAGGACATCGGGCCGCAAGTTTTAGCGCAGAATAATCAGTGGATTATCTTGCAATGGCTCACTGGTGACGTTGTCACTGCGGCGGGTTTTGCCCGGCTGAATGAAGGCGGCAATCTGGCTGAGTTGATGGCCGGTTTACATCAACGGCCGCCCAGTGGCTACCCGCTGAGCCTGCATCGGCAGTTTACTCGCTACTGGCAGCAGCTGGATCCCCGACGCCTGACACCTGCCTGGTTAAAGCTGCATCAGCGTTTTCTGCGTCGTCGTCCCCCAACGCCACTAAAACTGGCCCCCCTGCATATGGATATTCATCCGGGCAATCTGATCGCACAGGGTCAAGGCTTGCGGCTGATTGACTGGGAGTATGCGGCCGACGGGGATATCGCGCTGGATATCGCCGCACTGTTTCGCGGCAATGCCTGGTCGTCAGCCGATCAACAGCAATTTTTAGGGCATTATGCTCGCATCGGCTACTCAAATTTACCCTTGCTGAGCGCACAGGTGCAGCGCTGGTTACCGTGGGTAGATTACCTGATGCTGTTATGGTTTGAAGTGCGCTGGCAACAAACCGGCGATCCCGAATTTTTGCGCTGGGGCGCAGTGTTGCACCGGCGTTTTTGTTTAACATCCCCATGTTCTGAATAAATAGTGAAGTGAGGTGGCCGTGGGCCCAGTAATGTTAGATGTCGCCAGCTATGAGCTGGACGCAGAAGAACGTGAGATCCTGAAACACCCGCTGGTGGGCGGCCTGATCTTGTTCACCCGCAATTTCCACGATGCGCAACAGCTGCGTGAGCTGGTACGCCAAATCCGCGAGGCTTCTCACCATCGGCTGGTGGTGGCGGTGGATCAGGAAGGCGGCCGCGTGCAGCGCTTCCGCGAAGGTTTCACCCGTCTGCCGGCGGCGCAGTCATTCGCCGCATTAAACGAAGCGCATGAGGGCGGGCGTCTGGCACAGGAAGCCGGTTGGTTGATGGCGGCGGAAATGATCGCGCAGGATATCGATATCAGCTTCGCACCGGTGCTGGATATTGGCCACGTCAGCGCGGCGATTGGCGAGCGCTCGTTCCACAGCGATCCGCAGCAGGCGTTGGTGATGGCCGAGCGTTTCATTCTGGGCATGCACAGCGCCGGGATGAAAACCACCGGCAAGCATTTCCCTGGCCACGGTGCCGTCAGTGCGGATTCGCACAAGGAAACCCCTCGCGATCCGCGTCCGTTGGCTGAGATCCGCGAACATGATATGGCGATCTTCCGCGAATTGATCAACCGTCAACTGCTGGACGCCGTGATGCCGGCGCACGTCATCTATACTGAAGCAGACCCACGTCCGGCCAGCGGCTCGCCTTACTGGCTAAAACAGATCCTGCGCCAGGAATTGGGCTTTGACGGCGTTATCTTCTCGGACGATCTGTCGATGGAAGGGGCGGCGATTATGGGCAGTTATGCCGAGCGCGGGCAGGCAGCATTGGATGCGGGCTGCGACATGATCCTGGTATGCAATAACCGCGCAGGGGCGGTCAGCGTGCTGGATAACCTGTCCCCGGTCAAAGCAGAGCGGGTGAAGCAGTTATATCATCGCGGTCAGTTCACCCGTCAGGAGCTGCGCGATTCTGCGCGCTGGCAGCAGGCGCATAAAGAGCTGAATGCGCTCAGCGAACGCTGGGAAGAGCACAAGCAGCGTAATGCAGGGTGAACCCAGGACGTCGTAGTGCGGCGTAAATGATGAGGGCTGCGGCGCGGCCCTCCGTTTGTTGCGAGGATCCAGATGATTATCTATTTACATGGCTTTGATTCCACCAGTCCCGGCAATCATGAAAAGGTATTACAGCTACAGTTTATCGATCCTGACGTACGCTTTATCAGTTACAGCACCTTGCACCCACGCCATGACATGCAGCATTTGTTGAAAGAAGTGGACAAGGCGGTTCAGCAGGGAGGCGACAAACATTCGCTGATCTGCGGGGTGGGCCTCGGGGGTTTTTGGGCCGAACGTATCGGCTTTCTGTGCGGTATCCGCCAGGTGATCTTCAACCCCAATTTGTCTCCTGAACAACATATGCAAGGCAAAATCGACCGGCCGGAGGAGTATCGCGATATCGCCACCAAGTGTGTGGAGGACTTCCGTGAGAAAAACCGCGATCGCTGTCTGGCGGTGCTTTCCCGCCACGACGAGGTGCTGGACAGCCAGCTCAGTGCTGAACTGTTGCACAAGTACTATGAAATTGTCTGGGATGAACAGCAGACCCACAAGTTCAAAAACCTGTCGCCACATCTGCAACGCATCAAGGCATTCAAGACTCTGCCTTAACAGTTTCATAACGCCCGACAGCGCCGCAATGATTGTTCTGAACAGACAAAAATTGCGGCATTTCTTTGCCTGAAAGCCCCGTTTTTCCCGTTGAGGGACAAAATTTAAAACTGTGATCTCGCGCTAACTATTTGAATCACAATCCTCAAAATTTCGCTTCGTCCAGGCTTTAACCAAAAAAGTTTGATGTACATCAATTTTGGTATGACCAAATAACCCCACATGCTATTCTGACTTCAGATAGCAGGTTTATTTTAAGCGAACCCTATGTATTCTAAGGATATTATTTATTTACCCTTAGGCAACAATTGGTTCACATTTAGGGGGTTATTTTGACAACGCCAAAGAAAAAAATCGTCATTGTCGGCGGTGGTGCCGGTGGTCTGGAACTGGCGACCAGCCTGGGCCATAAACTCGGTCGTAAGCACAAAGCAGAAATCACGCTGGTAGACCGCAATCACAGCCATCTGTGGAAACCCTTGCTGCATGAAGTAGCAACCGGCTCCCTTGATGATGGCGTCGACGCGCTGAGCTATCTGGCACACGCGCGCAATCACTCTTTCAGCTTCCAGTTGGGCTCGCTGACCAACATTAATCGCGAAACGCAAACCCTGCAGTTGGCGCAAATCTGCGACGAGCACGGTGCTGAACTGGTTCCTGCACGCGAGCTGCCTTACGACATCCTGGTGATGGCGCTGGGGAGCACCTCGAACGATTTCGGTACTGCCGGCGTGAAAGATCACTGTATCTTCCTGGACAACCCCCACCAGGCACGTCGTTTCCACAACGAAATGCTGAACCTGTTCCTCAAATTCTCTGCACAGCCGGGGCAAAAAGAGCGGGTGAATATCGCCATCGTCGGCGGTGGTGCCACCGGGGTGGAACTGTCCGCAGAGTTGCATAACGCGGTGAAGCAACTGCACAGCTATGGTTTTGAAGGCCTGGACAACAGCGCACTGAACGTGACGCTGGTCGAAGCGGGTGAGCGTATTCTGCCTGCGTTGCCACCGCGTATTTCCGCCGCTGCGCATCAGGAACTGAACAAACTGGGCGTGCGCGTATTGACTAACACCATGGTCACTAGCGCGGATGCCAAGGGTCTGAACACCAAGGGCGGCGAATTTATCGATGCCGATCTGATGGTGTGGGCGGCCGGTATCAAGGCGCCGGACTTTATGAAGGACATCGCCGGGCTGGAAACCAACCGTATTAATCAGCTGGTGGTGGAACCTACGCTGCAGACCACGCGCGATCCGAATATTTTCGCTATCGGTGACTGCGCTTCCTGTCCGAAAGAGGGCGGTGGTTTTGTGCCTCCACGTGCGCAGTCGGCGCACCAGATGGCATCACGCTGCTTCACCAACATTCTGGCGCTGATGAACGGTCAGACGCTGAAGCCTTACGTGTACAAAGACCATGGTTCGCTGGTGTCTCTGTCCCGTTTCAGCACCGTTGGCAGCCTGATGGGCAACCTGATGCGTGGTTCTATGATGGTCGAAGGCCGCATTGCACGCTTCGTCTACATCTCGCTGTACCGTATGCACCAGGTGGCTTTACACGGTTATATTAAAACCGGCCTGATGATGCTGGTTGGCGGCATCAACCGGGTGATCCGCCCGCGGTTGAAAATGCACTAACAGTTGCCGATCTTGACCCACCCACGCCGGTTCGCCCGCGTGGGTTTTTTTATGCCGGTCCCCCGTGCGATAGGGCCGTTACGGGCTGATTGTTCAGCACAATGTCCCGTGGTTATGGGTAAAAGTCTTAAGATTCCTCCTAAACACTGGGGGTAAGGGCGATTTCCAGCATCTTTGGTCACATTGTCTTATTGCGAGGTTCTGGAACATTGTGCAGACTTTATCTTGTTTACAGACGGCGCGTCGCGCACGCCGTAAACCGGAATACCACGTGCCGCCAATGCGCAAAATAATAAGCGCGGTGCAATGTCGGTAAAATCCCCGGTACAAATGCGTGGTAACACTTTCAGGAGGATTTCCTGTGAACAAGTCAATGTTAGCCGGTGTGGGTATTGGTATTGCAGCTGCTCTGGGTATTGCTGCGGTGGCCAGTCTTGATGTTTTTTCTTCCGGTCCGCAATACGCGCAGGTCATTGCCGCAACGCCGATCAAAGAAACCATCAAAACACCGCGTCAGGAATGTCGCAATGTGACCGTCACTCATCGTGCGCCAGTGCAGGATGAGAACCGCATTGCCGGTTCGGTTCTGGGTGCAGTAGCCGGTGGCGTTATTGGCCATCAGTTCGGTGGTGGTCGTGGTCGTGATGTGGCGACGGTGGTGGGTGCCTTGGGCGGCGGTTATGCCGGTAACCAGGTGCAGGGTGCGATGCAGAATAACGACAGCACCACCAGCACGCAGCAGCGTTGCAGAACGGTTTACGACAAATCACAGAAAATGCTGGGTTACGACGTGACCTATAAGATTGGCACTCAGCAGGGCAAGATCCGCATGGATCACGATCCCGGCACCCAGATCCCGCTGGATAAAAGCGGCCAACTGGTGCTGAACAAAGCCTAATCAACAGACAAGAATTAAACCCGCGGACAGTGTTAGTTCTGATCGTTTAACCCAGTTAAGCGAGCGGCATTAATATTGACGCGGGTTTCTGCATTCTTAATCCCCGCCGTTTACCCACAGGCCAGTTCTGACGCGATTTCCGACCTAATGTATCCGTGCGATTTATCCGGGCATACCTTCAATAGTGCAACAGTGTTTGTTATATTATTGTGCAGTTGAGTAGGTGTGATGGTGTCATCTCGCACCGGCCCAGTTCAGGTATTTGGTCTCCCGGAGACAGAGATAAAAACATGTTAGATTTTCGCTTTCCGACTGCAATGCAAATGGTACTTAGCGTGGCCGTGGCTGAGAAGCTGGGCGTGCGTTCGACCAGTGCGGTGCTTGCCGCCGGTCTGGAAGCCAACCCGAGTTTTATCCGCAAGCTGATGGTGCCCCTGACCAAAAATGGCATCATTGTTTCTACCCTGGGCCGTAACGGTTCGATTCACCTGGGCCGCCCGGCGGAGCAGATCACCCTGCGGGATATCTATCTGGCCGTTATTGATGATAAACGCATCTGGGCCGCCCGACCGGAAGGGCCGGCGCGTTGCCTGGTCAGTGCCAACGCCTGCTGGTATTTCAAGTCGGTGGTAAACGAGGCAGAAGAGGCATCGCTGAACGTACTGGCGGGCTACACGGTGGCGGATTCCCTGGCCGAGTTGGAGCGGGGCGATAAGCGAGCCTGCGCGGCCTATGCAATGCAAGACGAGAAAGACGAAGAGACAGCAGAAAAATAGTCTGCGATAGATACGGCATAAAGAATAAGACAAAGAAAAGCCCGGTTTAAAACCGGGCTTTTTTATGGCTGTGGCAGATGAATTATTCTGCTACGGGTTGCCGCGTTTTACGTGTCACCATACGGCGCAGAGTAACGTAGAACACCGGGGTCAGGAACAGCCCGAACAGTGTGACCCCCAGCATGCCGGAAAATACCGTGATGCCGGTGACGCCGCGTACTTCGGCACCGGCGCCGTGTCCGAGGATCAATGGAATAGTCCCGGCGATAAAGGCGATGGAGGTCATTACAATTGGCCGCAGTCGCAGACGACAGGCTTCCAGTGCCGCTTCCATAATGCTTTTGCCCTGTAGCTCCAGTTCACGGGCGAACTCGACGATCAAAATGGCGTTCTTACAGGCCAGGCCCATCAATACCACCAGTCCCACCTGCACGAACACGTTGTTGTCACCGCCGGTCAGCCAGACCCCGAACAGTGCCGACAGCATGGTCATCGGCACGATCAGGATCACTGCCAATGGCAGCGTCCAGCTTTCGTACAAGGCTGCCAGTGCCAGGAAGGCCAGCAGCACCGCCACCGGGAACACGATAATGGCCGCATTGCCCTGGGTGGACTGCTGATAGCTCAGATCGGTCCACTGAATGTTCATGCCGTTCGGCAACAGCTTGTTGGCCATCACCGTCAGTTCACTCATGGCTTGTGACGATGAAAGTATTCGCGGATCGGCATCACCAATCAGATCTGCCGCCGGGAAACCGTTGTAGCGGATCACCGGATCCGGGCCGTACGTGGTGCTGATGCTGACCATGCTGCCAATCGGCACCATTTCCCCCTTATCATTGCGGGTGCGCAAGTTGGCGATGTCCTCCACGCTGTCGCGGAATTGACCGTCGGCTTGAGCCATCACCTTCCAGGTGCGGCCATAGCGGTTGAAGTCATTGATATAAGACGAACCGAGATAGGTCTGCAAGGTGCTGAACAGGGCATTGAGCGGCACCCCTTGCGCCTTGGCCTTGTCGCGGTCAATCTTCGCGTCCAGCTGCGGTACGTTGGCCTGATAGGACGAGATCGGGAACCCCATGCCCGGTGTTTGCATGATCGCGCCCGACATGGTGTTGATTGCTGTTTGCAGCGCGCCATAGCCCAGACCGGCACGGTCCTGAATATACAGGGAGTAACCGGAACCCTGGCCGATACCGAGGATAGGCGGTGGCATAATCGAGAACGCAAACCCTTCCTGGATCTGTGAAATCTTGGCGTTAATCTCGGCATTGATCTGCGCCGCGCTGCGGGTACGGGTGCTTAATGACTCCAGCGCAAAGAACACGGTGCCGGTGTTGGGCGTATTGGTAAACTGCAATGCATTCAGCCCAGGGAAGGAGACCGCATCCGTCACCCCGTCGACGCTCAGGCCGATGGCGCTCATTTTGCGGATCACCGCATCGGTACGCTCCAGCGACGCGCCCTCCGGCATTTTCACGCCGCCAATCAAATAAAGCTTGTCCTGAGTCGGGATGAATCCACCGGGCACGGTTTTAAACATCACCCCGGCGGCGCACAGCAGCAGCACATACACCACGAATACAGCGCCGCGTTTGCCCAGCGCCCGGGAAACCCCACGTTGATAACGTTGTGAGCTGCTGGCAAAGAAGCGGTTAAACGGACGGAACAGCCAGCCGAACAAGCGATCAATCAGGCGTGATGGCATGTCTTTTGGCGCGCCATGCGGTTTCAACAGCAACGCCGCCAATGCCGGTGACAGGGTCAACGAGTTGATAGCCGAGATCACGGTCGAAATGGCGATGGTCACGGCGAACTGCTTATAAAACTGGCCGGTGACGCCGGACAGAAACGCCATCGGCACGAACACCGCGCACAGCACGACGGCGATGGCGATAATCGGGCCGGACACTTCACGCATTGCCTGGTGCGCCGCTGCCAGCGGTGACAGCCCCTCTTCGATATTACGCTCGACGTTCTCCACCACCACAATGGCATCATCGACCACGATACCAATGGCCAGCACCAGCCCGAACAGGCTCAGCGTGTTGAGCGAAAAGCCCAGCAAATAGAGCGCCGCAAAGGTACCGACGATTGAGATTGGCACGGCCAGCAGGGGAATGATCGACGCACGCCAGGTTTGCAGAAACAGAATGACCACCAGTACCACCAGCAGCACCGCTTCAAGCAGGGTATCTACCACCGAGCGGATCGAATCGCGCACGAATACCGTCGGATCGTACGGGGACTGCCAGCTCATGCCGTCCGGAAAGCGGGTCGACAACTCGGCCATTTTGGCCCGCACCGCGTTGGACAGCTCGATAGCATTGGCGCCCGGAGCCTGGAAGATACCAATCCCTACTGCGTCCTTATTATTGAGCTGGGCACGCAGCGCGTAGCTGCCGGAGCCCATTTCAATGCGTGCGATGTCGCGCAGGCGAACGACTTCGCCGTTGTCGCCGCTCTTGAGGATAATATTGCCGAACTCTTCCTCGGTCTGCAGGCGACCCTGCGCATTGATCGACAGCAGATAATCGCTGCGGGTCGGCATCGGTTCTGCACCCAATTGCCCGGCAGAAACCTGTACGTTCTGCTCCTGCATGGCAGAGACCACATCAGAGGCGGTCAGCCCGCGTGAGGCCACCTTGTTCGGATCGAGCCAAATACGCATGGCGTATTCACCGGCACCGAAAATCTGTACCTGGCCGATACCGGGCAGGCGGGCCAGCTCATCCTTGACCTTCAAAGTGGCGTAGTTGCGCAGGTAGAGCGAATCGTATTTACCGGAAGGGGAAACCAGATGGACCACCAGCGTCAGGGCCGGGGATTGCTTCTGGGTCGTTACCCCTTGCCGCCGCACGTCCTCAGGCAGACGTGCTTCGGCCTGCGCCACGCGGTTTTGTACCTGCACCTGTGCCTGATCGGGGTCTGTTCCTGGGCGGAAGGTGACGGTGGTGACCAGCACGCCGTCAGAACCGGCCACCGACTTCATGTACATCATGTTTTCGACGCCGTTGATCGCCTCTTCCAGCGGGGTTGCCACCGTTTCAGCGATCTCTTTCGGGTTAGCGCCGGGGTATTGGGCACGTACCTGCACGCTGGGCGGCACCACGTCCGGATATTCGCTGATCGGCAGCAGCGGAATGGCAATAACACCGCCGACAAAAATCAGAATCGACAGTACCGCGGCAAATATCGGCCGGTCGATGAAAAAACGGGAAAAGTCCATGGATCAGGATCCTTTGCTGGGGCTTAGTTAAGCGCGGAGGCGTCGGCGTTGATCGCCACGTTTTTGGCAGCGACCGGCATACCCGGCATAAACACTTTTTGCATGCCGTCGACGATTACCCGGTCACCTGCAGCCAGCCCCTTCTGTACAATGCGTAGCCCGCCAGCCACCCGGCCCACTTCGATATCGCGTCGTTGCGCCTTGCCGTCCTTATCGACGATATAAACAAACTTGCGATCCTGATCGGTCATTACCGATTTATCGTTGATCAACATGGCATTGAACTCGGCACTGCCGGGCATCTGCACCCGGGCGAATAGCCCTGGAGTGAAGCGGCGTTCAGCGTTTTCCAGCAGGGCGCGCATGCGAATAGTGCCGGTACCGGCGTTCAGCTGGTTGTCGGTAAAATCAACAATGCCCTGATGCGGGTAGCCGTCTTCGCCAACCAGCCCGACCTTCACTGGCAGTTTTGTCGTGCGACGCCCATCATTTTGGTAACGCAGAAAAGTGGCTTCATCGACGTCGAAATAGACGTAAACCTTATCGAGTGACACCAGCGTGGTGAGTACGCTGGCACTGTCGCCGGTGGTCACCAGGTTACCGGCGGTGATCATTGCGCGGCTGGCGCGCCCGTCAATCGGTGCAATCACCCGGGTAAAATCGAGGTTCAGTTGCGCCAGGTCGAACTGGGCCTGAGCCGCCATTACGTTGCTCTGTGCCTGCGCGGCAGTGGAGCGGCGTTGTTCCCACACCTCGGTCGATATCGCCTGGCTGCCGATCAGTTTCTCGGTACGGCCGGATTCGCTGCGGGCCAGTGCCGCCTGATTGCGTGCCCGCACCAGTTCGGCCTGTGCCTGCTCACGAGCCGCCCGGTAGGTACGATCGTCAATGGTGAACAGCACCTGGCCTTTTTTCACTTCATCGCCTTCGGTGTAATTCACTTTATCGATATAGCCGGAAACCCGTGGCCGTAGCTGGACGCTTTGCACCGCCTCGATGCGACCGTTAAAAGCGTCCCATTGGCTGATGGGTTTTATCACCACGTCGGCGGTGCTGACAGCCGGGGGCGGGGGAGCCGCATTTTGAGCGACGCTGTTGTCACACCCGGCCAGCAGAGCGACCAGCAACGCGACGGCAGAGAGGCGTGTGCTGATACCGATGCCGCTTTGGCGACGGTGTGAATGGAACAATGAGTTTGGCTGGCTTGGCATTATTTTTCTTTCCAGTAGTAAGCGCGATCTGGCGATACACCCGGCCCTGTTATCCGGGTAACTTCCCTGGCCTGTGACCGGCGGCAGAGCGGTTGCACCGGTCATCGGCGCAACGGTTAGGTTTTGAAACACATTGTTGTCACATTAATGTATCAATATCGGTTACATTAATTGGCTGGATTATAGAAGTGCCTCTCTGTTAAATGCAATAATAAAAATTGCATTTAATGCGAAACTGCTGCAACGTAATGGCATCGGGCAGCGGAACTACCTGCCAAGTCATGGGAGCGTCAGCATGAACAGCACGGGTTTTATTACTGATTTGATTGAGTGGATTGATAACAATCTGGAAGAGAAGCTGGATATCAACACCGTGGCGGGCCGCGCGGGGTATTCCAAGTGGCACCTGCAGCGAATGTTTAAACGCCAGACCGGCTACGCGCTGGGCGAGTATATTCGCATGCAAAAGCTGAGGGTCTCGGCAGAGCGTCTGGCCAACAGCGGCGAACCGATCGTCAGCGTGGCGATCTCACTCGGCTTTGACTCGCAGCAGTCCTTCAATCGCAGTTTTAAACGACACTATGGTCAAACCCCGGGCGACTGGCGCCGTGCCGTGATGCAACCCTCTATGGCGGTTGGTCGCACGCACTGAAGCGGATAGCAGACAACAAAAAAGCCTGAACTTGCGTTCAGGCTTTCTCGTAAAATAGGGCGGTGAGGGAGGGCTTGATTCGCTGCGCTCACTCTACGGGCCCCCTTTGGCGGCCCAAAACGCCTGCGTTTTGTCAAACCCTGTCGAGGGTTCTTACCCCATCCCGGTCGGTATGACATGCAAAAAAAAAGTCTGGAGGTTAATCCAGACTTTCTCTTTAAAATATGGCGGTGAGGGAGGGGTTCGAACCCTCGATACACTTACGCGTATACACACTTTCCAGGCGTGCTCCTTCAGCCACTCAGACACCTCACCGTATTTTGTCGTTGCGTGCTCACTGCTGCAACGGGGCGCTACTATAGGGAGAGCGAGCGATCCGGTCAAGCAGAATTTCTGCGTTTCGGCGCGTCCGCTTAAGCCGTGTTCGCTTTGCTGAAAACTGCGGCGAACGGCAAGGGTGGGGGCCCGCACCCGAATTCCCTGTTTCGCAGACAACAAAAAAGCCTGAACTTGCGTTCAGGCTTTCTCGTGGAATATGGCGGTGAGAGAGGGGTTCGAACCCTCGATACACTTACGCGTATACACACTTTCCAGGCGTGCTCCTTCAGCCACTCAGACACCTCACCGTTTTACTTCATCGCTAACGCTTTGCGCTGTCGACGGGCGCTAATGTAGGAGAATCTGATCCCAGCGTCAACCCTCTTGTGACATAACCATGACTGTTTAGCTAAAGTTGCAGCAATTTGCTGATTTCCCGAGCGATCGGCCGTCATGTCGCATCAATTGATGGGGGAGACATGGCGTAAAATTATATAGCAGGCTAATATTTGAACGCTTCAGTATGTATTAGCTCAATATATCAGCAAGAGTGAAGTCTGCAGTGCTGTTATATGCATTAATACTGGATTATTAGTCATATGTATCGCTAAATGGAAGGGTGCTGGCGCGGGGTTTTGGCAAGGATCTTCACACCACCGCGCAGGTTGCCGGGCAACGACCCGGCGATAAGCAGACAGGGATTGATCTAACAAATAATAATGCAGCAGAGGTTCACTTTGACTTCGACAGATTCCACACCGACGGCGCCACAGCGCCATGCCATTCCCCCGGGGGCCGGGGCACTGTTCTTTATCCAAATCTTCGCCACGCTGGGTTTTGCCGTGCTGTACTCGACGTTGGTACTGTACGCCACCAAGCGTTTGGGCTTCAGCGAAACTAACGCTAACGCCATGATGGGCGTATTCGGGGCGTTCAACTACGGCTTGCATATGTTTGGCGGCTATCTGGGTGGGCGCTTCCTCAGTAACCGCAACCTGTTCGTTCTGGGTATGGTACTGCAGGTGATCGGCTGCGCGTTGATCGCCGTTGCCGGGGTTTGGGGTCTTTACTGGGGCCTGGCGATGTTCCTGACCGGCAGTGGGCTGAACGTCACCTGCATTAATATGATGTTGACCCAGCGTTTTAAGCCGGACGACGATCGGCGCGAATCAGCCTTCCTGTGGAACTATGCCGGGATGAACCTGGGGTTCTTTGTCGGTTTTACCGTCGCCGGCTATTTCCAACTGACCGAAAACTATCGCGCGCTGTTCCTGTTCGCCACTTTGGGCAACGCGGCGGCGATCATCGTCGCCGTCAGCCGTTGGCGTATTCTGGCCGATCTCAACACACCATTGCATGACGCCAGCCGTAGAGAATATCGCTGGCGCATGCTGGTCGGGTTAGCGGTATTGGTGGTGTTGGTGCCGATTATCCGCGTAATGCTGACCCATGCGGAGTTCAGCGGTTATTTCGTTATTGGCCTTGGCGTGCTGATTTTCCTGATGCTGTGTGTGGTCACACTGCGTCATCATCCACGTGACGAACGCCGCCGGATGACGGCTTACCTTATCTTGTCGCTGGGCTCATTGGTGTTTTGGGCGCTGTATCAGTTGGCGCCGATGGGGCTGATGCTGTTCTCCGAGCACAATATCAACCTGAACGTCTACGGTATTCAGGTGGCACCGCAGTGGATCCAGAACATCAATACGCTGGTGATCGTGGTTGGTGGGCCGCTGATGGCCTGGTGGTTCAATCGCCTGCGCGCCCGTGGCTGCAAAATCGACATTCCCATGCAGTTCTCCGGTTCGTTGTTTTGTATCGGGCTGGGTATGCTGGTACTGCCGTTGGGTATCAGCCTGGCCGGCGGTGACGGGCTGGTGGCGTTTAAATGGATTGCCATCAGTTATGTGCTGCAGAGCATCGGTGAACTGATGATTTCCCCAATCGGCTACGCGATGATCGGCAAACTGGCTCCCCCCCCGCTATCAGGGAGTGATGATGGGTTGCTGGATGATGGTCACCGGCGTCGCTTCGGTATTGGCGGGCTACGTCTCGGGCCTGATGCCGGAAAACAGCGGCAGTACTCCGGTGTTGACCAACCCCGGTTACAGCGAAGTGTTCAGCGTGCTGGGCTGGGGAGCCGCAGGCGTTGGCGTGGTGATGCTGATTTTGATCCCGTTGCTGCGCCGTCTTATCAGGCACGACACCCCTGTCGCCGCCTGATATCCCGCAGCATAAAAACAGCCCCACTGGTCGGGGCTGTTTTCGTTTTGGGCTTTAACGCTTGCATCTGTCGGCGAATCGCGGAAGTCTGGATGGAAACAGATAAAAACAGACGGAGTTGCGAAGATGAACATCATTTTTTACCACCCCTTCTTTAATGCCGGGGAATGGCTGACAGGCCTGTCACAGCGCTTGCCGCAAGCGCAGGTTCGTGCCTGGCAACCGGGCGATGATCGTCCGGCAGATTACGCGCTGGTGTGGCGGCCACCCCATGAGATGTTGGCTAACCGTGGTCAATTGAAAGGCGTGTTTGCCCTCGGCGCCGGCGTCGACGCTATCCTGGAGCAAGAACGTGCCTACCCGGGTACCCTGCCGGCAGGGGTGCCGTTGCTGCGCCTTGAAGATACCGGCATGGCGCAACAGATGCAGGAATATGCACTGAGTTATGTGCTGCGCTATTTCCGCCGTTTTGATGAATACCAATTGTTGCAACAGCAGCAGGAGTGGCGGCCGCTCGATCCCCATCTGCAGGAAAACTTCACTATTGGCATTCTCGGCGCCGGGGTGTTGGGCAAAAGCGTGGCGCAAAAGCTGACGGCGTTTGGTTTTAACGTGCGTTGCTGGAGCCGTAGCCCCAAACAAATCGACGGCGTGCAGAGCTTTGCCGGAGCCGAACAGCGCGCCGCGTTTCTCGATGGGGTGCAATTGCTGATCAATCTGCTGCCCAATACGCCGGAAACCGCCGGGATCCTCAATCAGCCACTGTTCGCGCATTTGGCGCCGGGAGCTTACCTGATCAACCTGGCACGCGGTGCGCATCTGGTTGAGGACGATTTATTGCAGGCGCTGGAGCAAGGCCAGCTTGCCGCCGCCACGCTGGACGTGTTCGTCACCGAGCCGCTGCCGCAGGCGCATCCATTCTGGCGTCATCCGCGTGTCACCATTACCCCGCATATTGCTGCCATCACCTTGCCGGAAGCGGCAATGGATCAGATAGCGGCGAACATTCTCGCGCTTGAGGCCGGACAAACACCGGCCGGCGTAGTGGATGTGCAGCGCGGTTACTGATCTTCCGGTGATGCACCTGCTAAGCTAAATAAATAATAAACCGCGCCTGCCGCCGTACTCTGGCAGGCCGCTCAGAAGGAGAAGCAATGTACCCCGTTGATTTACATATGCACACCGTCGCCAGCACCCACGCTTACAGCACGTTGCATGATTACATCGTCGAAGCCCGGCAAAAGGGCATCAAACTTTTCGCCATCACCGACCACGGCCCGGATATGGCCGATGCACCGCATTATTGGCATTTTATGAATATGCACGTGTGGCCGCGTCTGGTGGACGGCGTGGGCATCCTGCGCGGCATCGAGGCCAACATCAAAAACCGGCAGGGTGATATCGACTGCACCGGTCCGATGCTGGATAAAATCGACGTGATTATTGCCGGTTTCCACGAGCCGGTGTTTGCACCACAGGACAAGGCCGCCAATACCGAAGCGATGATCGCGGCGATGGCGCAGGGGGACGTACACATTATCAGCCACCCCGGTAACCCAAGATACCCGATTGATATTGCCGCGGTTGCTGCTGCGGCGGCGAAGTATGAAGTGGCGCTGGAACTGAATAACTCGTCGTTCACCCATTCGCGCAAGGGCAGCGAAGAAAACTGCCGTGCGATTGCTGCGGCTGTACGTGATGCCGGCGGCTGGCTGGCGCTGGGCTCGGATTCACATATTGCCTTCTCACTCGGCGGTTTTGAACACTGCGAGCGCATTATTGCCGAAGTGGAGTTCCCGCAGGAACGCATCCTTAATGTTAGCCCTCGGCGCCTGCTGGACTTTCTCGAACGGCGCGGTAAGCCGGCGATTGCGGAACTGGCCGATTTGTGACATCGTCCCGGCAAATTTTTTCCGTATTGTATAAGGCATTATCATGAATGAGTTTTCTGTTGTTTGCCGCGTGCTGGGTACGCTGTTTTATCGTCAGCCGCAAGATCCGTTGCTGGTGCCGCTGTTTACGTTGATCAAAGAAGGCAAACTGCGACAGCACTGGCCGCTGGAGCAGGATGACCTGTTGGTGCGTCTGCAGCAGGGTTGCGATGTCAACCAGCTGTCCAGTGATTTCAACGCGATGTTTGTCGGCAGTGAGTGCAGCGTGTCACCATTCCGCTCTGCCTATGTTGAAGGGGCGACAGAAGCGGAAGTCCGTACTTTCCTGCAACAGCGGGGGATGCCATTAAGCGAAGCGCCGGCCGATCACTTCGGCTCACTGCTGCTGGCCGCCTCCTGGCTGGAAGATCAGGCGCAGGAAGACGAAGCCCAGGCGCAGATCACCTTGTTTGACGACTATTTGCTGCCCTGGTGCGGCCGTTTCCTTGGTAAAGTGGAAGCTCATGCCACTACCGGTTTTTACCGCACCCTGTCGCTGTTGGCTCGCGAGTCCATTCAGGCGATGCGTGACGAACTGGCGGAGTACGAACAAGACGAAGAACAGCCGGGCGAAGAGGGCGAAGAGGGCGAACAGCCTTAATGCCTTGCCGGCCGGTTTGCGCCTGACGGCGGAGCCGGCCACTTTCCCCGCTACACAGGTTTTCATCCCCCATACGTAAATTGACAAATAATCCCCTAATCTGACGGTTCACCGGCAGCTTGGCCAATCTGTGCCTGCGCGCTTCGTTTCCTTCGGCAAAGGGTAAATTATGAAAAATAACTGGATGCAGCAGATCCAATCCATGATTGGGCAAAAGGCCGGTTCAATCGGCGGGTCGGAAGGCATCGGCAAACTGCTGGCCCCGACCGCACTGGGTGGCCTGGTGGGCGTCTTGCTGGCGAACAAGTCATCACGCAAATTGGTAGGTAAATTCGGCAAGAACGCGTTGATTATCGGCGGCAGCGCGGCGGTGGGCGCGGTGTTGTGGAACAAGTACAAGCAGCGAGTGAAAGAAACTCATCAGGATGAGCCACAGTTCGGTCTGCAAACCACGCCGGTAGATTTACGCGCCAAACGGCTGGTGCAGGCGCTGGTGTTTGCCGCCAAGAGCGATGGTCATATCGATGCGGAAGAAAAACGCGCTATCGACCACAGCCTGGAACAACTGCAGGTAGGAGAGGAAGCGCAAAAATGGGTGCAAGAGGCCATCGATCAGCCACTGAACCCGGATCTGATTGCCCAGAGCGTGAAGAATGAAGACGAAGCGTTAGAAGTTTATTATCTGAGCTGCATGGTGATCGACGTCGATCACTTTATGGAGCGGGGTTATCTCGACGCGCTGGCGCAGTCGTTGAAGATCCCGGCGGACGTTAAGCAGGGCATCGAAAACGACGTGAACGAGAAAAAGCGCGAGCTGGCATAGCGCCGCTTGGCAAGCCGGGGGGAATCGTGTCACTCTTGCCTTAATCAAGGTAAGCGGATGATTTAGCAATGATGACACCCCCTAAGGCAGAAAAACGTCCTTATCCCATCACTACCCACGGCGACACGCGTGTAGATGACTATTATTGGCTGCGCGACGACGAGCGCGCAGACCCTCAGGTGCTGGACTATCTGCAGGCGGAGAACGCCTTTACCGACGCAGTGTTGAAACCGCAACAGGCGCTGCGCGAAACGCTGTATGAAGAGATGGTGGCGCGTATTCCCCAGCAGGAACATTCAGTGCCTTACGTCCGGCACGGTTACCGCTATCAGACGCGCTTCGAACCGGGCAATGAATACGCGATTTACGTCCGTCAGCCGCAGGCCGAGAGCGAGCATTGGGACACCCTGATCGACGGTAACCAACGTGCCGAGCAGCGTGAGTTTTATACCCTGGGCGGGCTGGAAGTCAGCCCTGACAACCAAAAGCTGGCGGTCGCGGAGGATTTCCTTTCCCGTCGCCAGTACGACATTCGTTTCAAAAACCTCAGCGACGATAGCTGGACTGACGAAGTGCTGGAAAACACCTCCGGCAGCTTTGAATGGGCCAACGACTCGGCCACCGTGTATTACGTACGCAAACATGCCAAAACGCTGCTGCCTTATCAGGTCTATCGCCACGTGGTGGGCACCGATCCGCAGCTCGATGAGCTGATCTACGAAGAAAAAGATGACACCTTCTACGTCGGCTTGGAAAAGACCACTTCCGATCGTTTTATTCTGATCCACCTGAGCAGCACCACCACCTCGGAAATCCTGCTGCTGGACGCCGATCGCGCCGACAGCAAGCCGCAGATGTTTGTGCCGCGTCGTAAAGATCATGAATACGGTATCGATCACTATCACCAGCATTTCTATATCCGTTCCAACAAGGACGGCAAGAACTTCGGCCTCTACCAGAGTGAGCAGGCGGATGAGGCGCAGTGGCAGACGCTGATCGCTCCACGCATCGAGGTGATGCTGGAGGGCTTTAGCCTGTTCCGTGACTGGCTGGTGGTGGAAGAGCGCAGCGAAGGTCTGACCCAACTGCGACAGATCCACTGGCAGAGCGGCGAAGTGAAGCGCATTGCCTTCGACGATCCCACCTACACCACCTGGCTGGCGTACAATCCGGAACCGGAAACCGAGCTGTTGCGCTATGGCTATTCTTCGATGACCACGCCGACCACGCTGTATGAGCTTAATCTCGACAGCGGTGAGCGCGTGATGCTCAAGCAGCAGGAAGTGAAAAACTTCACCCCGGAAAATTACCGCAGCGAGCGGGTATGGGTGAAGGCTCGCGATGGCGTCGAAGTCCCGGTTTCGCTGGTCTACCGCCACGATAGCTTCACGCGCGGTACTAACCCGCTGATGGTATATGGCTACGGATCCTACGGCAGCAGCATGGATCCGGCCTTCAGCGCCAGTCGCTTAAGCCTGTTGGATCGCGGTTTTGTGTTTGTGCTGGCACACATTCGCGGCGGCGGCGAGCTGGGGCAACTGTGGTATGAAGACGGCAAACTGTTCAAAAAGCAAAACACCTTCAACGATTTCATCGACGTAACCGAAGCGTTAATCGCCCAGGGTTACGGTGATGCCAAACGGGTGTTTGCCATGGGCGGCAGCGCCGGTGGCCTGCTGATGGGCGCGGTGATTAATCAGGCACCCAAGTTGTTCAACGGCATTGTGGCGCAGGTGCCCTTTGTTGACGTGGTCACCACCATGCTCGACGAGTCAATTCCACTGACTACCGGCGAGTACGACGAATGGGGCAACCCGAACGAACAGGCGTATTACGACTACATTTTGCAATACAGCCCGTACGATCAGGTTAAGGCGCAGGATTACCCGCATATGCTGGTCACTACCGGCCTGCATGACTCTCAGGTGCAGTATTGGGAGCCGGCCAAATGGGTGGCCAAGCTGCGTGAGCTGAAGACCGACGATCGCAAGCTGTTGTTGTATACCGATATGGATTCCGGTCACGGCGGCAAGTCCGGACGTTTCAAAGCTTATGAAGATATCGCGCTGGAGTACGCCTTTATTCTGGCGCTGGCGGAGTAACCTTCAGGCGGGCGGCTGGCGCTGCCCGCTTTTTCAACCAATCAGATAGTATTTCAGCGTGTGCTTCATGTCCGGACTGAGGTCTTCAATAGATTTCAGCATCCAGCGCAAATAGCCGGGATCTTCCTGCGCGACGCGATCAATTTCCTGTCCACGATACTTACCGAACTTGAACTTCTTCAGCAGTACTGGCTGGTCAGTGATTTGCGCCATCTGTTCCGGCGTCCAACCTGAATCCTTGATGATGCGTTGCAACAGCGCGGCGGTCACGTAGCAGTCGTATAACGCCCGGTGTGGGTAAAGCGTGGTGTCCTGCGGCAGTTGAACATCGAGATTCAGCGCATAGCGCAGATATTGGTTGCCGTATTTGATGTCCGGGTACAGGTTGCGCGCCAGTTTCATGGTGCATATCCAGGCGCCGCGCATTTCGGGTAACACGCCGCGATCGAATGCCGCATTATGCGCGACATAGTAGGGACTGCCCTGATAGCGACCGATAGCAACCGCAATGCGTGGTTTCCCTTCGACCATCTGCTCGGTGATATGGTGAATGGCCATGGCCTCAATGCCAATAGGGCGGTCGGGGCTGATTAAATCGCTCATTGGGTTGGCGATTTGTCCGTCGATCAGATCAACAGAAGCCACCTCTACCACGCCGCCTTCCAGCCCGCAGGTTTCAGTGTCTATTACGCGTAAATTCATGGTTTCCTCAGAGTGGCTGTACAGGTTTAGCTTAACCGGCAGGCCTGCGCCTGCCAACCGCTGAAAGGTGGAGCATTATTTCAGGCAACAAAAAACCCGCCTTGGCGGGTTTAATTACGGTTAGAAGTTCGCTTACTCGCCGGTCGACTGGCCTTTCTTCGCGCGTTTGCCTGCACGTTTTTCTGCAGGGGTTTTCAACGGCTTCTTCTTCGCATTTTTTTTGCTATCCATTCCCTTACTCATGATGGCCTCTCAGTTACCTATGGTTGGGTGGGTTGCTCAGCCATTAACCCCCTTACGCCTGTCGGATGCAAGCAGGAAAGCGAGTGGTTTTGTTAGTCGATTGTTTATAGGTGCAATTTTGTTTTCGTATGCATGGCTGCTTAATTATTATGATATGTTATAATATAACAATTAAGTAATAACCGGAGAGCGCAATGAACGTTGTGACCTTACTAAACCAACAGCAGCTCCTGGCCATGCCGGAGTCTGATTACATGAACCCGGCGCAGCGGGCTTTCTTCCGCCAGCGCTTGCTGGACGAGCAACAAAAGCTGTTGCAGCACATTGATGCGTTGAAGAGGGATATTGATGGCGGCGAGGTGTCCGGCGACGAAGCGGACAAAGCCGCCCGCGAAGAGGACCTGCGATTGCTTTTCCGCCAGTTGGATCGCGAAAGCCGTCTGTTGCCGAAAATCAGCGCGGCGCTGACGCGATTACATAACGGCGAATACGGCTATTGCCGTGAAAGCGGTGAGCCTATTGGACTGGCGCGGCTGTTGCTGCGGCCGACGGCGGAGCTAAGCATTGAAGCCAAAACCGCTCAGGAAATGCGAGAGCCACATCTGCGTAAACGGGGCTAAGTTCACGGCTGGCTACTCGTGGCCAGCCGGTATTTTGCCGTCAGTTCGTATTCATTTTAAGCAAACGCACCCTAACTTGTTGGGGAGGGCAGGAGTTTTCAGGTTTTACCGTTGACCAAATGAGTGGCTTCGGCTTTTATGAGGGTATGACCCACTCAGAGACGGAAGCGCCATGGAACAATTACGAGGTTTGTACCCGCCGTTAGCAGCATATGACAGCGGTTGGCTGGACACTGGAGATGGCCACCGGATCTACTGGGAGCTGAGCGGCAACCCTGACGGTAAGCCGGCGGTGTTTATTCACGGCGGGCCGGGCGGTGGTATTTCCCCTTATCATCGCCAACTGTTCGACCCGCAGCGTTATAAGGTGTTGCTGTTCGATCAGCGTGGCTGTGGCCGTTCCAAGCCGCACGCCAGTCTGGACAACAACACTACCTGGCATCTGGTGCAGGACATTGAACGGCTGCGCGAAATGGCCGGTGTCGATCAGTGGCTGGTGTTTGGTGGTTCCTGGGGCTCGACGTTAGCGTTAGCCTACGCGCAAACCCACCCGCAACGCGTCAGTGAAATGGTGCTGCGCGGTATTTTTACTCTGCGTAAGCAGGAGCTGCATTGGTACTATCAGGACGGTGCCTCGCGCTTCTTCCCGGAAAAATGGGAGCGCGTCTTGTCGATTCTTTCAGAGGAAGAGCGTAAGGACGTCATTGCGTCTTATCGCCAGCGCCTGACCTCAACGGATCTGCAGGTGCAGCTTGAGGCAGCCAAGCTGTGGAGCGTGTGGGAAGGGGAGACGGTTACCTTGCTGCCAAGCAGCGAGTCGGCTTCTTTTGGTGAGGATGATTTCGCGCTGGCGTTTGCCCGCATAGAAAACCACTATTTCACACATCTGGGCTTCCTGGAGAGCGATGACCAACTGCTGCGCAATGTTCCGCTGATCCGCCATATTCCGGCGGTGATTGTCCATGGTCGCTACGATATGGCTTGCCAGGTGCAAAACGCCTGGGATCTGGCGAAGGCCTGGCCGGAGGCGGAACTGCATATCGTCGAGGGGGCCGGGCACTCGTTTGACGAACCGGGTATCCTGCATCAGCTGATGCTGGCCACCGACAGGTTTGCCGCAAAGTGACATTAAGCCCGCCATCTCGGCGGGCTTTTTACTATTTGGACTTCGGCTCGTACGGCAGGCGTGAAAACTTGTGTGATTCGACGCGGTAATGCGCCACGCGCTCGCGGAAATAATCACGCAGGTGCGCCGGCTGTTCACGCTCAACCATTTCCGGGATCACCGGCATGTTGTAGCGTTCTTTGAACGCCACGCCGGAAGCCGCGAGATCAACGTTCACTTTGTCCATCTCTTCTTTGGAAAGCTCTGCCAGATTGTAACCCACCGTATTCTCCTTACTGTTACCGCATTGGATCAGCGCAGAAGGTAATGCACCCGGCGGCGCTTGGCAAGCCTGAAGCGCAGAAGGGGAGTTAAGTACAAAGAATGGCAGGCGGTATGAAGGGTTATTTATTACACTGATGGCAATGTAATCTATTTATTATTTTAAATAAGAATGATTCGCCTTTTGATTAAATATAAAGATGTAAATGGTTATCATAATAATTTAAATGAATAATTTGTGTTTTTAATAAGATGCTGATTTTTAAGTGATTAAAAATTAAATGGGTAATGATGTGAATCAAGTGTATTTATTTTGTTTTCACCAAGGCATAATGCGGAAAATTAAGTTGATACCTGCAAAATAAAGGAATGATTATGCTGACGCCAGAAATGACCAAGAAGCTGAATGAGCAACTGAACCTGGAGTTTTACTCTGCCAACCTGTACCTGCAAATGAGCGCATGGTGTAGCGATAAAGGCTTTGAAGGGGCTGCCTCATTCCTTAAAGAGCATTCTCAGGAAGAGATGCAGCACATGCAACGCCTGTTCGAATACCTGAGCGATACCGGTTCCCTGCCTCTGCTGGGCAGCATCGCTGCACCGCCGGTTGAATTTGCCTCCCTGGCGGATGTGTTCCAGCAGACTTACGAACATGAGCAACTGATTACCCGTCAGATCAACGAACTGGCGCATGCTGCCATGACTGCCCACGATTACTCTACCTTCAACTTCCTGCAGTGGTATGTTGCCGAGCAGCACGAAGAAGAGAAGCTGTTCAAATCCGTGCTGGATAAACTGGCGCTGGTGGGTAACAGCGGTAATGCACTGTTCTTCATTGATAAAGATCTGAAGAAAATGGGTGCAGCCGGCGAGAACGGTAACGGCTAGGTTTAATTACCCTTGTTGAAAACCGCGTATCGGCTTTGCCCGGTGCGCGGTTTTTTTATGACCTGAGTTTATCGCGGTTATACAGCGATATGTGCTACCAGATCGCAAAATGCCAGCGTTCTGCTCGACTTGCATAATGACACTCGTTATCATTTGACCCGATACGCTACAGGGATGGTAGAGAGTTAAAACAGTGGGTTACTGGTTAATCCCTTCTTCTGTTTACCCGTGGCGCAATCATCTGCGGTGGGTTGGGCTGCTGATACATCGTCCTGGCGGTTAGCCTTAACCCTTATCACCCTCGATTATTGCTGTAAGGGATATCACTGTGATTGGTAAAATTCGTTCTTCTTATCGCCTGCTTTCCACTATTTTCGTGCTGTTTGTTGGGCTTTCTTCACAGCAGGCTCTGGCGCATGCTCATTTGAAAGTTGAAACACCGGCGGCAGATGCCAGCGTTAGCCCGGCACCAAAAGTGCTGACGCTTAACTTCTCCGAAGGTATCGAGCCTAACTTTAGCGGCATTAAAATCACCGGGCCAGACAACGCCGAAGTGAAAACCGGCAAGTTGCAGCTTGATGCGAACAACAATACCCAGGTCAATCTGCCTATCGAAGGCGATCTGGCCGCAGGAAAATATAACGTCAGCTGGCATGTGGTTTCGGTCGACGGTCATAAAACCAAAGGCCAGTACAGCTTCACCGTAAACTAACTCATGAGTCTGGCGACCCTGTTTGTCCTGTGTCGCTTTGTGCACTTTGCGGCGGTGATGCTGATGTTTGGCTCCAGCCTGTTCACCGCCTTATTGTCGCCACAGCGCCTTTCCCCGTATCTCACCCGTGATGTGCGTCCTTTACTGGTCTCCTGTACCTGGCTCGCCGGGCTTTCTGCCGTGGCGCTGCTGGCTATTCAGGCCGGACAGATGGGCGACGGCTGGGCTGACACCTGGCGACTGGAGGTGTGGTGGGCGGTACTGGGCACCACCTTCGGTGAAGTCTGGCGCTGGCACCTGGGCATTTCATTATTGGCGTTGCTGAGCCTGTTGCTGGCAGAACCGCGCCGCACGCAGCTTTTGGCACTGCTTTCCACATTGTTGCTGGTCAGCATGGCGTTTATTGGCCATGCGGCGATGCATGAAGGGGCACTGGGCGTAGCGCATCGTTTTAACCACGCGCTGCACCTGCTGGCAGCCGGTTACTGGTTTGGCAGCCTGCTGCCGTTGCTGGTTTGCCTGCGTTATCTGGCTCAACCGCAAAGCCGCAGCGACGCGGTCACCACGCTGATACGCTTTTCGCGTTGGGGCCACCTGGCGGTAGCGCTGGTGTTGTTGACCGGCGTGATCAACAGTTTGATTATTCTCGGTAGCTGGCCGCTGGACGTTGATTCACCTTACCAGCGCCTGCTGCTGTTCAAAACCGCACTGGTGGCGCTGATGGTGATGGTGGCGTTGGCCAACCGTTACGCTATCGTCCCGGCGATGAGCAGTATGCCGCAGTTGGCCCAGCGCGGGCTGGTGCTGGCCTGCTGGATTGAAGTTGGGTTGGGCGCGGGCGTGCTGCTGCTGGTCAGTTTATTTGCAACTTATGCGCCGGTGTAACATTGCGGCTTGCCGGATGCCCCCAAACTGCGGGAAAATTGAATCAAATAGCAACCTTAAGGCCACAACATGAAATCGGCATTACTTGGCATAACGCTGCTGGCAACCGCGACCGGTGCGCTGGCGGCAGATCAACTGGTGAATATCACCAAGCTGGAATACGGCAAACAATGGGCGTTCACCAAAGAAGAGGTGACGTTGCAGTGCCGCAGCGGCGGCGCACTGTTCGTACTCAACAACAGCACGCTGATGCAGTACCCGCTCAACGAAGCCGCAGAGGCGCAGGTGAAAGCAGGGCAGCAGCGCGCCCAGCCGCTGGACGTGATCCTGCTGGACGACGCTGCTAATCCCGGTCATAAAATGAGTGTTGAGCCGTACCGCGAACGCGCCGAAAAGCTGTGCGCTAACTAATCGCTTATCCCACAATGGCTTAGCTTGGGGGAACCGGTGATGGAAAATTACGCTGAATTAATTTCTTCATGAAACTATCACTCGCCGTGTGGCTGGCTGGCAAAAATAGCGCGGTAAGCTACTCTTAAAGTGCACGGCTGAACAAGCTTTGCACAAAATGCCAACTTTTAGCGCACGGCTCTCTCCCAAGAGCCATTTCCCTAGACCGAATATAGGAATCGTATTCGGTCTTTTTTTGTTTGTTATTTTAAAACAGTCACTTACAAGCAAAACAACCACTTATCACGCCTCCTGTTCTACCGTATTACACCCTTTTTCTTCCTCTGTCGCCACTTTGCCGCCACTGTCCTTGTACGTCTGTGTCAGTGGGTTGAGCGCTATTGCCTCCTCTAAATGGTCTGGCGCGAAATGGGCGTAGCGCATCGTTACCCTGATATCTGAGTGCCCAAGGATGCGCTGCAAGACTATGATATTCCCCCCACCCATCATGAAGTGGCTAGCAAAGGTATGGCGGAGCACATGCGTCATTTGTCCTTCTGGCAAGGTTATATTCGCCAGTCGCAGAACTCGATAAAATTGCTTGTAGCAAGGATCAAACTCCTTTTCATCCAGTATTGTGAGCTCGTCATATAATTCTTTCGAGATGGGGACCGTTCTGTTTTTCTTCCCTTTGGTGTTGGTATACGTGATTTTATATTTTGATATCTGCGATGGCCTTAGTTTTGCGGCCTCATTCCATCTGGCGCCAGTTGATAGGCATATCTTTACGATGAGTGTTAGCTCTTGGTTGCCATGAGCATGGCAGGCGTTTATCAGTGCTTTTATTTTCTCATTGTTCAGCCATGCCATTTCCTTTTCTGGCTGATCGAACTCCCTGATATTTTCCAAGGGGTTTGGCAAAGACCATTCCCCCAATCTTTTTAATTCGTTGAATACAGCCCGCATAAAAGCTTGTTCACAGTTAACCGTTCCCGTGCTGACCTTCCTTGTTTCAAGACTGGTGCTATAGCCGTTATCGATTTCTCCGCGCAACCGCTGATCGCGATAATGGGCCCAATCCCGTGGGGTAATCTCCGACGCTACCGGATCACCCATGCCGTTACAGATAATGACCAATTTGCCAAGTCGGCCTTTTTTGTCATTTAGCGAGCAGCCATGCAACCTGTACCACAGATCGTTCAACTCGCTAAGTTTTCGCTTATCTTCCTTATCGCCCAGCCAAGGCTTGGCCTTTGCCTGGTCGAGCTGATAGCTCTCGAAGGCGAGTGCCTCCCCCTTGGTGGCGAATTGCTTACGGGTACGCTTGCCGCCCCTCCCGTTGTGATAGAACTCGCACAGCCACTTGCCGGTGCTCAATTTTCTTACGGTCATACTCGTAGATCCAGTGAGCCGAACGGGCGCCGGGTGATCCTGCTGCCGATTGGAGTCAGCAAAATTTTGCTGATTGATTGACGAATGTGATCGATATCTTCGACGGCGCGGCCGCTGTTGGTGTTCATGCCTTGATACATCATTTGACCGGTCCTCCCGATGTCCCGCCGCCTGTTTCTACACCACTGTGCATATGCTCATCAACGACGACGCCATTAGATGTGAGTTGGCCGCCGCTGTGGGTGATGTCGCCTGTCATCGTCCCGCCATCAGTGACTGATAGTTGTGCCGTTTCCAGCAATTGAGTGCAGGTGACTTTTGGGGTTTCCAGCCTGATCCCCGTCGTCGCCTTAAATATTGCTGATTTCACACCCTCCACGGTCAGGGCACTGGCCTCGGGGTCATAACTGAACCTGGCGCCGTCGGGGAACTCAGCAACCAAGGCGCCTTCCGAATCCGAGGGGGCGGGGTGGGCGTCCGAAAAAATGGCTGGCAGGACAAATGCGGTTGTCAGTTCACCGGCCATGCTCAAGATCAGTACCTGCTCCCCGATTGACGGTGCCCACCATGTGCGCGCGCTGCCTGCGCGCATGGTCAGCCATTTGAGCGGCGCGGTTTCAAGCCCGCCGGTTTGCACGCGGCATAGGCCGTTCTCTGCATCGACCTCGGAAATGGTTCCGATTCGGATCAGATTGGTCAGCAGGCGCAGGAGTTCTGAAAGTTGTGTATTCATTGGCACAGCCTGCCATGTGCATGCGCTAAGCTTCATGTTGCGGTCGTTGTGTAGTGGCTGGCACAATGTAGGGAATTATTTGTAACTTTACTGTGGAATAACTTTCTCTAACCTAGTTTACGAAGGTACGGACGTGACTAAAAAAAACAATGGATTACCACAAGTTTCTGAGCTACAGAGCAATATAAGCACGATCTCCATTACCATGATTGTGGGAGGTGTAAAAAAAGACATTCTCGGATTTAAAATAAAAAACAATGGGGATGTAATGATGTTACTTCGACATGCTCAGTCCTATCGTGAGGCTGGGACTGGAGCTGGTATAAAAAAACTCCCTCGGATTAAGCAGCAACGGTATACACTTCATCAAAGTTTACAGAGCAAGGAACAAATAAATGTTATAAAGCAAACGTTATCTGTCAAAGGCCATCCAGATAAAAATACATATTTATTTACACCAGTTATAAAAAATAAGTCTGGTTTTGTTCCGATATTTAGTCGAAGACTTCCGGCATTAAATACTGATCAGTATGATTATAACGAAACACAAAAAATAAAAGAAGAATGTTTAGGTGAGTTTGATGCGAATAAATCTATGCTTTTTCTTTCTGTGTTCGTAGGTGCCCCCGAGCTAGAGGTGCCTACAGATGAATATTATGCAAATATACATAGCGTAGTTATCGGTGGGTTCAGAATCTTATTTGTATGGTGTTACATGATGTTACCATCCCACCCTTCAGGTTTTTTATCCCATAAAATAACCCAAAAAAATCCAGACGGAACTGTCGGCGGTCAGGTTCCCGGACTGAATATGGAGGCTGCAGTGGCTGTAGCATTATACGATTTCTATTCCTCCATTGAAGAACTAGGAAAAACATTGCATGTAACAAATAATCTCCCCATAAACTTCGCTGAAAAGTCTATAGAGTTGACAGGTTTTGTTAAAAATCCATTGGATGAAAGTATAGAGATTAAGACAATTAAAAATGTTATGCAGGTGTCTCAAGAGCATCGACGTCTCTATGAGACATATACATCTATTCGGATTAATTAATTATAGTATGTGGTGTCTGGCACAAGGGGCCGATATCGAGCAAAGCGATTTGTGTCTATGTTTGCCGGCATGGCTAGCACAGCCGAAAACGACTGTGCTGCAGGTTATTTGCTGAGGTGGTCAATCAGGATGTCGCCGACGGCGGTGATGGCTGGATCATTCAGGCCAAATAATTGGCGGGCGTCGTATTTCACGGTTGGGCCCCGCTTACTCACTTTGTCGCGCAGCCCGTAATGGTGCACGCGTGCAATGCGCATAACGCCGCCGGCAAAGTAAACGGCGGCTTCGTCTGCCGTAGTTGCTGTTTTCATAAAGCGAGTAGTCTGCAGTTTGCTAAACATTTTCCTGCGTATCCGCCCCTTTTTGCTGCGGCCTTGCGGTTTTCGCTCGGTGTAGGGGGTTCCGTCCGGGTTGCGTTGCTGGCTGATCTGCAGGCGCTGGCGTCGGCGCAATTCATTAGCCCACTGGCGAGTTAGTTTTTTCCTCTCTGCTGGAGACAGTTGTGAGGCGAGGGCGGCTAGCCAGTCTTCAATCTGAATAAAGTCACTCATTGGGTGCCCACTGATCGGCGTAAGGTGGTTCCGGCTCAGGGATGGCCTCTACAACCATTTGGCCGCCTGCCTCTTTCACGATCACGCGCTCTGTTAGCTTCAGGTTTATGCTGATGTCGCAGGTGGTGTTATTCAGAATATCCACCTCAAACGTGAAGCCCTTATCTCTGCTGTCTGGGTTATGGAAGTTAATAAGGTCGCCGTTGATATCGGCAAGCAGGTAGGAATCGAAGTCGGTGTTCAGGAAAACGGTAGCGGAGCCCACAAACGGCTCCACCAGGCGGCGGCCTGGTGCGGTTGGCAGGTGTTGGCGCAGGGTGTCCATAATGCGGCGCTTGCCGCCCACCCATTTCAACGCGGAATTCAGCATAAACTACCCTCGGTAGTGGCGTGATTTTGTTTCGTGAAGCTCCTGGCAACTGGCGCAGCGGGCAACACCAGGAACGGCAAGGCGGCGTGCCTCAGGGATCTGTGCGTCGCACTCTTCACAAAGAAAGGCGGAAGGGGCGGCCGGTTTCCGGCGCGCCTGTTCGATTTGAGCAGCCAGGATCAGTTGCTGGCGTTCCTGCTCAATGTCCATTGCGTCGGCCATTAGTGCAGCTCCATCGCCTGGTTTTGGATGAATTCGGCTTCGTGGCGCAGCAGCTCCACGGCATCGCGCAGGCTCAGATCCTTGGCGATAATGGAGTTGGCCAGATTCTCCAGCTTGGTGGACATCACTGCGGCCTGGTTCTTGCGCTCATCCATGCGGGCGCGCTTCAGCATTTCGTCCAACTGGTAGGTGGCCTGGTGTCAGCGGCACAGTACGCGTAGTTTCAGTAAAAGCCATTTTGCCGCCTTACTGGCGATTGACAGCCGCGGGGCGGTAGTCAGTTGAGCCAGCAGTTCTTTCTGGTCTTGCGCCGGGCACCAGCGCCGGCCGTTCTGCAGTTGTATCCAACCGTGGCCAAAATGGCGGGATTGGCTTTGCTGCTTGAGCAGGGGAGCAATAGAAATTGGCATCATGTTCACCTCAACTCATGCCCAGTGACGCGCCAACGGCGGTGATGGCATCAACGGTGGAGGCCATTGTCGGGTTGGCATGGATGCGCGATTGGATGGCAAGGCCTGCCAAAGTCATGTAACGAATGCCGGCATTAACGCTTTCGCGTATCGCACCGCGGCGTGCGGCGGTCATGGCGCCATCTGCAACTGCCTCGGCAGCGACCTTGCCGATTTCGGAGGTGGCATTCAGCACATACGCCGCGACTTTGCCGCTGGAGAGTTCATTGATCGGTACGCACGGCTGGCAGTGCAGCTGCGCCAGCATCCCATCGATCAGCGTCGGGTCTTCGGTTAGGTCGGTCAGCGTCAGCAATTCCTCAACCGTCAGGCGGTGCGGCTGGTCTGGATTCAACTTGTTACGCAGCACCTGCGCCGACATGCCAGCATCAGCGCTCAACTGCTTGATGTTGTGCTTTGTCGCGAAGCGGCGGCAGGCTTCTTCGTAGTGCGCCTGTTTAGAGACTTGATAATCAAACATGGTTTAGCCCTTCAAAATTCGAATAATCGAATTAACCGCGGATGTAGCGGCATTTGATCGCAACCTGGCGGTTTTTCTCACGCCACGCTTCGAGATTGATCAGGGCGTTACCGTGCTTGGTCATCGTGACCTCTTCGATCTCGCCGGTCTTCCGGTTCTTTCGATTTTGCTTCACGGTAGTTGTAGGGGTTGGCGCCAGCAGCACAACGCCGTTAGCAATCCACTTCTCCAGCACGCATGCGCTGATGCCGTTAACGGCAATGAAGTCCTCTTTGGACATGGTTGGGGAGGTGTGCATAGCAACTGCGCGCTGCACTGCTTCCAGAATGGCGCCGCTCAGACCAGGCAGAAGAATGTTTGCAATCTGCGTGGGTGAAAAAGGCGTAGCGGGTGCGGTCTGGGGGTTTGCAATATCATGAGACATAACGCAATATCTCCGGTTAGTGATTTGTGTTCTACGGTGTTACATGTGGTGTGTATCTATCGTAGATCCGTTTTTTGTATCTGTAAATACGAAAATCGAATTTAAGGTTGTCTTGATGCGTATAGAAAATGCTGTGGCGTCAGAGGTTTTAGAAAGAATCCTTTCTTCTTATGGGTTTACTATGCAGAAGGAGCTTGCTGAAAAACTGGAAATTTCCAGCAGTAACGTGGGCGGATGGCTATTGCGAGGGCAAGTTCCAGGCACGGTTATAGTGCGGTGCGCTCTGGATACAGGCGCGGATGTTACTTGGTTAGTAACCGGTAAATTTGCAAATTCGAATTTAGAAGTTGGCAAATCCACACTTCACGGTAAGGCCCTGTATGAAAAAATCCAAGCTGCAGGGGGTAAGCCTGTACTGCGAAGGATGTTAGATGCGTACGGGTTTCGAACTCAAAAAGAACTCGGAGACTTTTTGGACATTTCCACCGCAACAATCAGCACTTGGGTCAGGCGTGAATATTTCCCCGGCGATGCGGTTGTGGCGTGTGCTTTAGATACTGGAGTATCGCTACTATGGCTGGCCACTGGGCAAGGTAATCCTGGTAATCCAGACGCTGTGTCATATGAGCCTCTTTTCGTAGCTCTTCGCAGAGTTACGATCACGTCTGGAAGGTTAACCGAGGAAGGGCACTGGGTAGCTGATCCATCATTTATCCCTGAAAATGAAAAGTCGCTACGTTTTGTAGAACGAGGAAGTGATGCTTGGTTAATAGCTTTCGACAGGAATACCATTGGCAATGGTAAGTGGTTACTTAATATCGATGGTGTTCACGATATTTACTCTGTATCCCGAATCCCAGGGAATAAGATAAAGGTGTCAGGTGCCTCATCAGAGTTTGAATGTTTTGCTGCTGATGTTGAATGTATTGGTGAAGTGATAAAAACAATTTCAAGCAATTAAGGCTAAATGATGAGAGATAATCGAAATATTGAACGGTTGGCATTTGATTTTTTCAAGCGCTTTTCAACGGCCGAATATGCATTGAAAGTGTCTGGGTTTTATAAAAAAAGGAATCGCCATTTTTATGATGCTGATGCAGACTGGGATAGTTTCGCCAATGAACAAAGTACTATTGATATAGTCAGTGATGTCAATTTAAGAAACTCTGTTAGATTTATTTTGGATAACCCACCGAAAAAGCAAGTCATAACTATGGGGGTTATTGATTGGGCAGAAATAACTCCTGAGAACATGACTGACTGTCAGCGTTTGTTTATTTACATTAGAAGAATAAGAAACAATCTATTTCATGGTGGGAAATTTGGGAATGGTCAATGGTTCGAACCACAACGGAGTAGGCAGTTAATGGAGGCTGCAATTGAAATCATTAACGAATCAATGATTGCTTCGCAAATAGTTAGAGATGCGTACCAACTTGCCGCTAGATTGCCTGATGAGAATGAATAGCATGTCTATGGATGTATGCTTACATGGATTTTTTAATGAGTTCATCTCATTTAAATCGCGCCATCACCATTTTTTTATTGAGTTTTTTAAGTGATTGTTGGTTACATTATGAATGTAACAGGGTAGAACAAAAAAATTTTTTTTAGTAAACTACATCATAATCTTTTTTGCATGGGGTGCTTACCATGCTAACTATAATCAATTGTATTATTTAAAGGATGGGAAATGTACTCACTGGCGCCATATTTTATTCGATGCTATGACAAAAATAATGAATCAAAAAATGTAGAGGAAAGATATGATTTTTTGAACAGAATAGGTCAGTATGACATTTATAAATTATTGGAGGATTTTATTTCTTTGCATAAAGATTTTAAAAAAATCTCTGATAGCAAAGAAACATATAAATTTCATAACGTAAAGAAAAAACCTAAGGAGAGGGTTATCTCCGGGTGGATGAGTTTAGGTCACTATGGTATCAAAAATGATATAATCAACACTGATGATAATCAATTGGCCTTCTCGAAAGAAGAAAATCACGCGGATGTCAAAAATTATTACTTTCAATTTTATTTTCCTTTAGAGTCAAGGAAAGGTGTCTGCCTCTTATATGCATATAAAAAAGATGGGATAAAGTCATTATTCCAAAAGGAATTCTCAAAATTCTTTACTGGAAAAACCAATAAAAATATACAGATCAATCCACTGACTTATGATAAGGCTGTAATTCCATGGTTGGAGGCAGAGACTAAAGAATTGAGGGTAATTGGCTTTACGGCACCGAAATCTCTAGAAGATAGTATTTCTTCTCTTGGTGATATTGATGGTGAATATGTATTGAAACCGAAGAAAAATGGTACATTTGGGAAGTTCAAGAATTTTAGGAAAAAAGATACAGACCAAGCAAAGTTGGTTGAACTATTAAGTGAAGAGGCATCTCAGGTCAAAGTTAAGGTTGTTATGGGGGGAGGTACTAAGACATTTAGTGTTGGGAAGTCTGAAAGAAGCACGATGTGTCAGATAGAAATAGATTTGGACGTGGTTAGTGTGGTTGCTGGCAATCCTGATTTTGATTCCTTAGATGGGTGGGCGTCTGGTATAGTGTCTGACATAAGAAAGGAAATTGGCATATAACGGGAGGTATACATGAGCAATAAAATAAATATATTGTGCATAGTAACAGCTCACTTCAACACGCTGAGGGATATTGGAAGTAATAAAATATCCAAATCAGATTGCGTTACTTTTGTTATTTTACCGATTTTAATTTCTGTTTTTTCGGCTTATAATAATTTTAATTTAAATAAAGACCTTGATTCTCTCTTAGTTAACTTTGGTGCTATATTCACGGCTCTATTATTATCAGTTATTGTCTTGATTTATGATCAGGAAAATAGAACGATAGAAAAAGTCAGAGACAACTCTGAAAGTATTGGGGTTGTAACCAACAGAAAATTATCTTTGTTGAAAGAGCTATATCACAATATCTCTTATGCTATCTTATGCTCACTGATATTAGTTGTGTTGACATTCATTCACTCTACTCTTGATCCTATAACTCCAAAGGTTTTGGAAGAAAGTCTGGTGGTTGTTGATTATAAGATATGGAAATTAAATTTAGATTTTAGTTTTATTTTCACATGGGCAACCAAGATTATAACCCCACTTATAATATTAGTAACCACTAATATTGTCTTGACTATTATAATGATTGTCAAAAGATTATATCTTATCCTCATTAATAACTCTAATTAGCACTACTAGGTGCGTAGCCAATTTGTAGCCATTTATCAAGGCTCCGCACCATAAATCACTGAATATTATCGGTTTTTAATAAAATGTATCGTATTCGGTCTTTTTTTGTGTGTTTGATTTATAAGTGTTTATTTAAAGAAATAGAACCTCGATATTAGACCTTTCACGAGCATCACGTATTCTTTTCCCTCTTTATTTAAGCCTATTGTTGGGTCTGTACTGCATCTTGTATGCTGGCCTTAACAGAATTTCGCAGAAGGTGAATGCTCGTTGGATACGAATAAATATGGTCAATCTGTAGGCTTTCCCTTGCCTGAATGGCAGCCCGCGACATTTCCGAGATTGAGTGAGTTAAACGGACAGTACTGCAAACTTTCTTCCCTTGAAATCGGTCATTGCGAAGCGCTTTTCGATGCATTTTCATTAGCAACAGATGACCGAGACTGGACCTGGCTTGGTGCCGAACAACCTGCCTGTCTGCAGGAAATGATGCTTTGGATTAAAGACAAAATTAACGACAGTAGTTTGGTCGCCTGGACCGTGGCAGAGATGACAAGTGGCCGCCCGGTTGGCGTTGTCTGCTATAGCTGCATCGATACCGTTAACGGCGCACTGGAAATAGGGCATGTTACCTGGTCACCATTGATGCAACGAACCACCATGGGTACAGAGGCCATACAACTGCTACTCAAAAATGCTTTTTCTTTGGGCTACCGTCGGGTTGCATGGCGTTGTGATTCACTGAATGTGGCGTCAAGAAAGGCTGCTGAAAGGCTGGGGTTTTCGTTTGAAGGACGTTTTCGTCAGGCGATGACTCGTAAACAACGTAACCGCGATACGGACTGGTTATCAGTTATCGATATCGAATGGCCAATTGTAGACAGGGCTCTTTCAGGTTGGCTTTCACCCGATAACTTCACAGAAGGTGGAACTCAAAAGTGCAATCTTGAAGCATTTTTCAAAATAGCAGCAGTAGCGGAATGAAGTAACTCCATGTGCTGGCAAGTCGACCAGAGAGCACTGCGCTTTTAAGGGTAAAGATCCTGAATTTATAAGCTGCATTAAGCCCTATTTACCGAAATAGGGCTGTCGCTCTGGTCAATGCAAAACCATCAGTTATTTGCTGGGCCAGCCTTAAAGGTGTAAGTGGCAAACAGCGCGGTTACCGCCTGCTGAATTTGGGTTTGGCTGGCCGGTGTACCATCTGAGTTCAGCGTATTACTGGCGGTTCCACGCCAGACCAGCTGTTTTTTCTTGCTGTCCACCAGGTCAACCGTTAGGGTGCCTTCGGTATAGCTCCATACGGTTTGATTATAACCGCCCCAGCCTGCATAACCTCGGCGGCCAACCGGAACCGGGGCATCATTCACCTGCACTTTGTTCTGTTTCATTGCGCTGCTGTACACCAACAGGTCAGGCGTTGCGCTGGCCTTATAACCGCGCTGTTCCATCTGTTGTTTAATTGCCGATTGAATGTACTTGCCTGTAAGCGTCTGGTATTGCCCGCTGGTCTCGGTGGCAAAACCGTAGGTGTGATATTGGGTGAAGTTAGCGCTGTGATCATAATCACTGGTCACCTGCGGCTGGCTGGCACAGCCTGATAATAAAGCCATCGAACTCGCGATGAAAATATAAGGAAGTGAACGCATGGAAAACCCCTTTAGGATTATTGATTTCATAAAGTTAGACGCAGAAGCTGTGGTTGGCAAATGGCGACCGTACTCACTCTATTCAGAATTCTGAACAGGCTGCTGGCCCCGGTAGCCGTAGCTTTGTTACTATCACCCTACCTAAAGACTTAATGGTACATTACATTGAAAATCAAAGCGTTGTTATTTGTTGCCTTGGCCGGTCTGGCCGGCTGCAGCCAGGAGGGAGCGACAGTGAGTCAACCGGTGAATAAAGACGGAAACCATACGGAAGTGTTGTTGGTGAACAGCGCTCTGGCAAATTGTACGGGCGTTGCCCCAATGAAGTGCATGCAGGTGCGTCATTCCGCGCAAGAACCGTGGGGATTGTTCTATACCGGGATTGAAGGTTTTACTTTTGAACCGGGCTACAACTACCGCCTGAAAGTGCAGGTGACGGAGGTGGAAAATCCGCCGGCCGATGCTTCTTCACTGCGTTATACGTTGATTGAACAGCTGGAAAAGAATAAAGCCTAAGTGGTTTTATCGGGCCGGGCGCACAACCGCCTGGCCTTGAAACTCCCCCAGATTCCTCGTTCCTGTCCCCATGAATCCTGTAGCGGTAACAAGATTTTCACCGGGACAACTGGTCTGTTCACTGCACTTGTTGCGATTCTGCCACGCACCCAGCTTAAGTATATTGAGAAAATCAGGTATATTGTCCTTCGGTTTTTAGCTACCAAGAAAAAATTACTATGATTATCAAACCTAAAATTCGTGGTTTTATCTGCACTACCGCTCATCCGGCAGGTTGTGAAGCCAATGTCCGTGAGCAAATTGCCTACGTTAAGTCACGTGGCGAACTGAAAAACGGTCCGAAAAAAGTGCTGGTGATCGGTGCTTCCACCGGTTACGGCCTGGCGTCACGTATCAATGCCGCATTCGGCAGTGGTGCAGCCACCATCGGCGTATTTTTTGAAAAGCCGGGCAGCGAAGCCAAAACCGGTTCTGCCGGCTGGTACAACTCTGCTGGTTTTGACAAGGCAGCTAAAGAAGAAGGCCTGTACGCGAAAAGCGTTAACGGCGATGCGTTCTCCAACGAATGCCGCCAAACGGTTATCGACCTGATCAAACAGGATCTGGGCCAGATTGACATGGTAGTTTACTCGCTGGCCTCGCCAGTGCGTAAAATGCCGGAAACCGGTGAAGTAGTGCGCTCTGCACTGAAACCTATCGGCGAACCGTACAAATCCGTGGCGCTCGATACCAACAAAGACGTGCTGGTTGAAGCCGTGGTTGAGCCGGCCAACGAGCAAGAAATTGCTGATACCGTCAAAGTGATGGGCGGCCAGGACTGGCAGCTGTGGATGGACGCACTGGAAGAAGCCGGCGTGCTGGCGGACAATGTGCAGGCAGTGGCTTACTCCTATATCGGTACCGATCTGACCTGGCCAATCTACTGGCACGGTACGCTGGGCAAGGCAAAAGAAGATTTGGATCGCGCGGCTCTGGCCATCGATCAGAAACTGAAGGCCAAAGGTGGCGCGGCTTACGTTGCCGTGCTGAAGTCGGTGGTGACTCAGGCTTCTTCCGCTATTCCGGTAATGCCGTTGTACATCTCTATCGTCTTCAAAATCATGAAGGCTCAGGGGATCCACGAAGGTTGCATCGAGCAAATCCAGCGTCTGTTCGCCACCAAACTGTACAGTGGCACGGCACCGGATACCGATGAGAAGCACCGTCTGCGTCTGGACGACTGGGAACTGCGCGACGACGTGCAGAACACCTGCCGTGAAATCTGGGCACAGATCAACGATAACAACATCAATGAACTGACTGATTACCAGGGCTATAAGGCCGAGTTCCTGCGTCTGTTCGGTTTTGGTCTGCAAGGCGTTGATTACGAAGCCGACCTCAGCGGTGAAGTTAAGTTTGATGTGGTTGAGTTAGTCTAAACCCGTCGGGCAATGAAAGAAGGCCGGGAGAGATCCTGGCCTTTTTTAGTTCTATCATCCGGTTTATTCCTGGTCGAATTATTTCCCATCTTTTCGAAACATAATCCAGTTTGTCGCGGTGCTCTCGCGGTAGAATGTGAATTAATAAACTAAAAAAAGTAATTTTTTATTTACTGCCATTAACCGTTAAGTTTATTTTAAAAGAGAACATACAGCTGATAAACCATGGGTGGGTTGCGGACATTAGATCGTTAAACGGCTAAGCATATTAATTACACCTATTATTAACCTCAGTAATTTCTATTCTATTAATATTGGGTGTTTACCCGTCGACCTGTATTTCATCTGAGTGCTGTTGATTAAATAAACAATGGAACCCTCGTTAATTTAATTAGGGTAAGCCGCTTTGCGGGCTTTAATGGAGTGTATTAATGAAACGTATCTTTCTTGCCTGCGTGGCGCAGTGCTATTGCTTCTCTGCATTGGCGTCGGTTGATTTGCAGTACCACGCCGAACCGCCGCTGGATAATAAAGTCTCAGAAAGTTATCAGCAGAAGCGCAGCGTGCTGAAACATAAGATCTGGAGCGCAGAGGCCCTTGCGCAGGCTAATGAGGAAGCGCTTAAGCAGGAACAACAGCATGCGGCTGCCGAACTGGCAAACCGACGGCAGCATAATAGCCTGAATGGCCATTATCGCTGTGGTAAACATAAGCAACAACACGGCAAACCCTGTTTTCCATCGGGTGGGGCAATGGATATTCCTGTCTATAAGAAGCGCCATCGCTGACGCTCTCCATCTGTATTACAGGCAGGGAACCCCGCTGTTCGACGCTATTTTACCGCGCCTTTCAGCAGCAGCGGCGGTACCTGTATTGCCAGGAAATCCACCAGTGCGCGTACCGAAGGCAGCATGCCACGCCGGGTCGGAAACACGGCGTGCATAATTAGCGGGGCGCAGGCCCATTGCGGTAACACGCGCACCAATTCGCCCTGTAGCAGCGCCTGATGGCAGGTGATATCCGGTAGCAGCGCGATACCCAGGTGCTGATAAAGCGCACTGCGGACGATACCCCATTCGCTGCACATCAGCCGCGGGCGCACGCGCACCGCTCTTTTTTCCCCTTCTGGGCCTTCCAGATCCCAGGTTTGTTGTTCGCCCACGTCGACCAAGGTGAGCAGATCGTGAGTGCTCAACTGCTGCGGATCGGTCAAGGGCGGGTGCTGCGCCAGATATTGCGGCGAAGCGACCAGGATACGCACGCTTTGGCCCAGCTCACGGGCAATCATGCCTTCACTCATATCTTTGCGCTGGCGCAGACGCAGCGCCACATCAATTTTGTCGGTCACTGGATCAAAGCGGTTGTCGTTCGCCAACAGCTGTACCTGAATGCCGGGGTTCTCCGCCATAAAGGCGGGCAGGCAGGGGGAAAGCAACACATCGGCCGCCAGTTTTGGGCAACTGACGCGCACTAGCCCGGAAGGCTCTGCCCGGCTTTGATCAATCAGCTCCTGGGCGATCTCGGCCTCGTTGATCGCTATCTGCGCATGGCGCAACAGCAGCGAACCGGTCTCCGTCAGCTTGACCCGCCGGGTTGTGCGCTGGAACAGCAGCACGCCAAGACGATTCTCCAGCGCCAACACGCGGGCGCTCAGTTTGGATTTTGGTATATCCAGCGCCCGGCTGGCGGCGGAGAACCCGCCGTACTGGGCCACCTGGGCAAAATAATAGAGGTCGTTCAGGTCTTTCAATATGCCTTTCTGCATTCTTATTGTCCTTAATTAGAGAACAGTGAATCAGAGTATGGCATCTTTTTGCGCCTAATAGTGCATCTTATACTGCCCCACATCGAAGCAACGGTATCAGGCTCAGTGGGAGAGACGATGGAAATTACAGCAGCAGTTAGTGATAAGGCGACGGAGGGATTCTCCCTCAAGCAGTTGCAACTTGGCGAACCCCGTGCCGATGAAGTGTTGGTAAAACTGGTGGCGACCGGCCTGTGTCATACCGATATTGCGGCCCATAAAGGCATTATCCCGATGCCGGCACCGGTGGTCCTTGGTCACGAAGGGGCCGGGGTGGTGGTGCGGGTAGGCGCCGGGGTCAGTAAGGTGGCGCCTGGCGATCATGTGGTGCTGTCACTGGCCTCTTGCGGCACCTGTGACAAGTGCAGCATCGGCATGCCGACCTATTGTCGTCAACATGTGCCACTGAACTGGCTGGCCCAGCGCAGTGATGGTTCGGTCAGTCTGCATGACGCCGGGGGCGACGTGCACAGTCACTTCTTCGGCCAATCCTCTTTCGCGCAATACGCGGTGGTCAATGCCAGCAGTATAGTGCCGATCGATAAGACCATCCCGCTGGAGTTCCTCGGGCCGTTGGCTTGCGGGCTAATGACCGGTGCGGGGGCCGTGATTAATACTCTGCAGGCACCAACGGGTTCCACGCTGGTGGTGTTTGGCCTCGGTGCGGTGGGGCTGGCGGCGGTGATGGCGGCGCGGGTAGTGGGCTGTGGTCAAATTGTCGCCGTGGACATCAAGGAGAACCGTCTGGCGTTGGCCAAAGAACTGGGTGCCACTGTGGTGATCAACTCAAAAACGGCAGACGTCGCTGAAGTGATCCAGCAACTGACCGGCGGTCGCGGTGCGGATTATAGCGTTGAGGCCGCCGGGCATGCCGGTGTCATGGCTGATGCGGTGCGAGTGCTGGCGGAAAATGGCAAATGCGTACTGACCGGCGTGGTGCCGCAGGGCGAATCCTTGCCGCTCGACATCATGCACCTGATACGTGGACGGGCAGTGCAGGGCTCCATTATGGGCGATGCGGCACCGGCGGTGTTTATCCCGATGTTGGCACAGCTGTTCCAACAGGGGCGGTTCCCGATCGATCGCCTGATCCGTTTTTATGCGATGAAAGACATCAACCAGGCGATGGCGGATTCACAATCCGGCGAAACCATTAAAGCCGTTATCCGTATGTAATCCTTATAAGGTAAATAACATGAAAAAACTTTTTACAGCGGCCCTGCTGGGGCTGATGGGTACGGCTGCGTCCGTGCAGGCCAACGACCATATTATCGAAAAACAGGGGCTGTATTATTTGCAGCCAGGCTATGACGTTAATGATGTCGCCGAGTTTTACTGGCGTAGCCTGAATGGCTGGTCGGAAAAACCGGACAATGTGGCGAAATACTTTACGCCGCAGGGGGTGTTTGAACTGCCTTATGCGCCGGTAGAAGATTTCAGCTTCTTCGCCACGGCCTCCAAGGGGCGTGAAAATATGACCCGTTACTTTACCGGCATGAGCGAATACCTCGGCGATCTGAAATATGCCGACTGGAAGGGCTGGAGAAAAGTGGTGACGGCGGAACCTGGCGTGTTTGTGTTTGAATACACCAGCAGCGGTAAGATCAAACAAAGCGGCGGCGATTATAATCAGCAGTTTATTGCCATCGTGACCATCAACGATGGGCAGATTGCCAGCGCCCGCGAATATTGGAACCCGTATGTGGCGCTGCGTGATTTTGGTCTGATCCGTAAAACGCAATAACAATCCGTAGATGCCCCCGGTTCACTCCGGGGGCATCGGCTAACGGCAGTACTCTTTCAGCATGGCGATGGCATCCGGCTTTAGCTGATAAAGATAGACCGGCCTGCCGGTGGTGCCATACAGAATACGGGTGCCGAGAATGCCGCTTTCCGCCAAATAGATCAGATATTTTCGGCAAGAAACGCGGGAAATCCCGATGGCATTAGCCAGGTTATCGGTCGAAAACTCCCCATCGTGCTGTTGTTCAATCCATTCGCACACCGTACTTAGCGTGATGCTGGTCAGCCCCTTCGGCAGCTTTTTCCCTTCGGTGCTGCTTGGCTGGCGGCGTAACAGGCTGTCCACATCTCCCTGCGAGAATTCGCGCTGCGCCAGAATTTGCGACTGTTGCTGATAGTTATTCAACGCCTCTTTGAAACGCCCAAACTGGAAAGGTTTGATCAGGTAATCCACCACGCCGTAGTGCAGGGCGCGTTGCACCGTATCCACGTCGCTGGCGGAAGAGATGATGATGACGTCGGTTTTTTCACCTAATTCGCGCAGGCCGGGCAGCAAGTCCAGCCCGTTTTCCTGCTGCATATAGATATCCAGCAGTACCAGATCGATACTGACTTCGGCGTCGGCCAGCAGTGCGCGTGCCTGTGCCAGGGTGGCGACCGTAGCCAGGCAGTGAAAACCGCTCACCTGGCTCAGGTAGTATTTGTTTAACTCCGCCACCATCGGGTCGTCGTCGATAATCAATACGTTAATCATGGTTCAGCCCTTGGCCTGATAGGGAATATGTACAAAGAATTGGGTCAGCTCACCCGGTTCAGATTCGAAATCAATGCTGCCGCCCAGTTTTTCCAGACTGCTGCGGATCAACGCCAGCCCGATACCGCGCCCCGGCCCTTTGGTTGAAACACCCTGTTCAAAGATACGTGCGCCGAGAGCCGGATCGATACCGGGACCGTCATCGCTGACTATACAGTGTAAGTGATTCTCATTGTGATGAAAGCTCAGGTTGATCTCGTGCCCTTCGACGCCATCGATAGCGTCAATGGCGTTGTCAATCAGGTTACCCAGCACGCTGATCAGCACGTGAGTGGTTTCTGCGTCGTCGGTCTCTGGCAGCAGGCTGGATTCATCAATGATCAGCTCGATACCGGCTTCATGGGCGCGGCTGATCTTGCCAATAAAAAAGCCAGCAACTTCCGGCGACTGGATTTTCCGCAACAGCGCGCCGATCTCTTCCTGATAGGTGCTGGCGGTGTTGATGATGTAGTTTTCCAACTGCTGGTAGGCCTTCATGTGCAGCATGCCGAGGATCACATGCAGCTTGTTCATAAACTCATGTGACTGGACGCGCAGCGCGTCGGCATAGTGCGCCATGCCGCTCAGGCGCTGTACCAACTGGCTGATTTCGGTTTTATCGCGGAAGGTGGCGATGGCACCAATCACCTGGCCCTTGACGATCACCGGCACGGTATTGGTCAGCAGTTCGCTGCCGTTAAAGCTGATCTGCTGGTCACGTAGCGGTTGACCGCTTTCCAGCACTTCTGCCAGATGCAGCTGTGTCGGCCAGTGTTTGCTGGCGGACTCCAACAGCAGGTTTTCGAAAGGCCCATTTTGGCGCAACAGACGTTTGGCCTCATCGTTAACAATGGTGATGCGTGACTGGTTATCGACCGCAATCACGCCTTCTTTAATCGATTGCAGCATGGCGTTGCGCTGCTCAAACAGATTGGATATTTCGTAAGGTTCAAAACCGAGCATGATGCGCTTCAGGGCTTTCACCAAAAAGAAGATGCCGAGCGTGCCGACCAGTGCGGCGAAGGCCAGCGTCCAGTAGATGATCCAGCGGCTTTCGCCCACCACCCGTTGAACGGTGTCGAGCGCAATACCCAGTGCCACCACGCCAATTTGCCGCCGTTCGCTGTCGTAAACCGGGGCAAATACCCGCAGTGAAGGGGCTAACGCGCCTCGATTAATGGCGCTGTTGGTTTCACCGCGTAGCGCGGGTTCCAAATCGTCCCCGATAAAATGTTGGCCGATCAACCAGGGTTTGGGGTGTGAGTAGCGGATGCCTTTCATGTCCACCACCACCACAAACAGTAATTCATTTTTTTGGCGTACCTGCTCGGCAAAGCGCTGGACTGCGCCACTGTGATCTTCACGCTGCAGGCCATCAATGACATTCCCGGAGAGCGCCAGCGTTTCGGCAATGGCCATCGCTTTTTGGCGTTGCTGATCTTGTCCCTGGTGATTCATCTGCACGAAAAACAGCGCATATACCACCAATAGCACCGAAGCGATGATGGCAGACACCATCAGCGTGAGCGTGGTGCTGAGCTTCAGCGGTATCCGTTGTTTTGGCATGGCGGTTCTCCGAATGGGCCTGTCAGGATAATAGCGGGGAATGGAACGCGGGGTAGCGACCGGCAGCAGGTTATAACATGCTGCCGCCGGGTGAGGGATTATTTTAATTACAAAAGCGGCTGTCAGGGTTGATGGTAGATTTCCAGCCCCTGCTGACCGCTGGCACCCTGATGAATGATGGCCATTAACGCGCTGACCACTTTCGATGGGTTGCTGTGTTGATAGACATTGCGGCCATACACCATACCGGATGCCCCCTGGGCCATCAGTGCGGCGGATTTTTCCAGTACCGCACCCAGTTCGCCTTTACCGCCGCCGCGCACCAGCGTTGGGCAACGCGCCGCCTCCACAATGCGGTGAAAGTCTTCCACTCGTTCGGTCGGGTCGGCCTTGATGATATCGGCGCCCAGTTCACGGGCTAACCGGACCAACGGCACCATTTTTTCTACGTCACCGAGCGAACCATAGGCAGCGCCCTGGCCGGCTGGGGCCATCACTAGCGGCTCGATCATCAGCGGCATGGCGTAGCGATCGCAGGCATGACGCAGGCGGCCGATATTCTCGACACACTGGCGGAAAATGCCCGGCTCATCGGGGATCAGGTACAGGTTAACCACCACTGCCGCCGCATCCATCTGCAGTGCGGCGAGGATCGGCGCTTCCGGATTATGCAGCACCGCCCACATTTCACGGTGGCGTGCGGCGTTATAAGCATTGCCGACGTCGGTGCGCATCACCAGTGCCGGTTTATCGCGCTGGGTTGCGCGTTGCAATAAATCCGCCTGGCCATAATTGACCTGAATGGCATCGGGGCTGGCAACGATCAGGCTGTTAATGACTCGTTCGATATCCTCCAGGCCAATTAAAAAATCCGGTTCATTGGCGATACCGTGATCAATCGCCACGTCGAGGCATTTGCCGTTATTAAACAGCCGGTTCATCCGTACCTTACTGCTGAGCTGCATGTCTGATCCTCCTGAAAATACACGTCCATTCAGTATTGTCGAGTAACGCCGTGGATGAAACAGCGGATCCGCAAACTGCGTGCTCGCTCGCACATTTACCAAGAATGTACAGCATCGTTTTTCATCGTTACGGGAGCCTTTTGTTTGCCAAACGCACTTATGTCACGAACGCGATGGTGGCTTTTGCGCCATTTGTTAGATCCGTGTCATGTTTTTGTTACTTGGCCATTCCAAAACGCATGTTTCGCTTGTTTGAGTTAAAAAGTTTCAATAATCTCAATTTTGAAATAAACATTTGATAACGACATTGAGGCTTCAATGCCCAGATAGATTGTTTATTTTAAAGTGTTGTTTTTAATGTTATTTGAGACATTGGTCAAAGTTTTACACACCAACTGAATACGGGGAAAAAGCGATAAATCTGCCGTATCAAAGGGATAGCACCGACCGGATTGTTGTTTGAATGTAAAAAATATTTTTCATTAGCTGTCAAATCAACAGGCCTCTTCACTCTAACGATTAAAGGGTACAGAACATGAAGCTGAAGAAACTGATCGTCACCTCGGTATTGATGTGCATGTTGCCGGCCAGCGTGTTGGCAAAAGACATCAAAATCGGCGTTTCCATGGCTTATTTCGATGACAATTTTCTCACCATCCTGCGCCAGTCAATGCAGAACAAAATGAAGCAGGACGGCAACGTCAGCGGCCAATTTGAAGATGCGAAAGGGGATGTCGCCCAGCAGATCCAACAGATCGAGAACTTTGTCAGCCAGGGCGTCGACGCCATTATCCTCAACCCGGTCGATACCCAGGGTGTGAAACCGATGATCAAACTGGCGGAAGACGCCAAGATCCCGTTGGTGTTCGTTAACCGCCGTCCGGAAGTCAAGCTGCCGGCAGGTATGGCCTACGTAGGTTCAGACTCCAAACTGGCCGGCAAATTGCAGATGGAGGAGTTGGCCAAGCTGATGAACGGCAAGGGCAATGTGATGATCCTGATGGGGGAGCTGTCCAGCGAGGCGACCCGTGACCGGACCCGCGGCGTGGAGGAGGTGGCGGCCAAGTATCCCGACATCAAAATCCTCGACAAGCAAACTGCCAAGTTTGCCCGTAAAGAGGCCGTTGACGTCACCACCGACTGGGTGCTGACCGGCCAGAAGATTGATGCTATCGCCTCCAACAACGACGAAATGGCGATTGGCGCGATCCTGGCGCTGAAACAGGCGAAGAAAAGTGGCGTATTGGTGGCCGGCGTTGACGGGACCCCGGACGCACTGGAATACATCAAGAAGGGCGATCTGGCCGTGAGCGTATTCCAGGATGCCAAAGGGCAGGGTGAGGGCGCGGTGCAAACCGCCATTCAACTGGTAAAAGGCGAGAAGGTGGAAAGTAACGTACTGATCCCGTATCAGCTGATCACCAAGGCCAACTATCAGGAATTTGCCGACAAGAACAGAAAATAAGCGTTAAGGCAGCGCGGTAATATCCCTGCCGTATTTATCCGGCAGGGATGCATTAACGAACGGCGGAGGTTATCGGTATGTATCCTTATGTTCTTGAGGCTGAAGGCATCAGTAAGCAGTTTCCCGGCGTGAAGGCGTTGGATAAAGTCTCAATTAAAATCAAACCAGGCAGCGTACACGCATTAATGGGAGAAAACGGCGCGGGTAAGTCCACGCTGATGAAATGTTTAATCGGTATTTATCACCCCGATGAAGGCACCATTAAAATAAAAGGCCAACCGGTGACCTTCAGCGACACGCTGCAGGCGCTGCATTCGGGGATTTCCATGATTCACCAGGAACTTAACCTGGTGCCTTATATGACGGTGGCTGAAAACATTTGGCTGGGGCGTGAGCCGGCAAAGCTGGGCTTTGTGAATCATGACCAACTGAACAAACAGACCGGCGAGCTGCTGGCGCGGCTGAACATTAAACTCAAACCTGAGACGCTGGTGGGTGAACTGAGCATTGCCAGCCAACAAATGGTGGAGATTGCCAAGGCGGTTTCCTATAACGCAGATGTGCTGATCATGGATGAACCCACCTCGGCGTTGACCGAAGGTGAAGTTGTGCACCTGTTCGCCATCATTCGCGAACTGCGCGAACAGGGTAAGGGCATTATTTATATCAGCCACAAGATGGACGAGATTTTTGCCATTACCGATGAAGTGAGTATTTTCCGCGACGGTACCTTTATTGCCTGCGACAAGACGGAAAATCTGACCAAACAGTCGCTGATCACCATGATGGTGGGCCGTGAGCTGACCCAGATGTTCCCCAAATTCAACAACAATATCGGCGAGGAAGTGCTGCGTGTCGAAGGGCTACGGCGTGCCGACTGGTTTCACGATATCTCGTTCAACGTTAAGCGTGGCGAGATCCTCGGCGTCGCCGGGCTGGTGGGTGCCGGCCGCAGCGAGGTGATGGAAAGCCTGTTCGGCATGCATCCGGCGGACGGCGGCCACATCTTCATTGAGGGCCAGGCGGCCAAGGTTGATTCTCCTTCCCGGGCGATTGAACTCGGGCTGGCATTTCTTACCGAAGACCGCAAAAAATCCGGGTTGTTTTTGGTGCTGTCGGTGGTCGAGAACATGAGCATCGTCAACCTGTCGGAGTACATCGGCAAAAACGGCTTCGTCAGCCACGTGCAAATGGCCAAGGACTGCATGGAGCAGATCAAAAAGCTCAACATCAAGACCCCGACCATGGACCAAATCATCAATAACCTGAGCGGCGGTAATCAGCAAAAGGTACTTATTGCCCGCTGGCTGCTGGCCCAGCCCAAAATACTGATCCTCGATGAGCCAACGCGCGGCATTGACGTGGGGGCGAAGGCGGAGATCTACCGCCTGATCAGCGAGCTGGCGAACCGTGGCGTCGCCATTATTTTGGTGTCATCGGAGTTACCGGAAATCCTGGGCATGAGCGACCGGGTGATGGTGATGCACGGCGGTCGTATTACCGGAATTTTGGATAAAGAAGAAGCGAATCAGGAAAAAATCCTGGCGCTGGCCTCTGAATAACGCAAAGGTGAATCCCCATGAGTAATGTAAAAATCGAAAAGCCACTTACGGGTAAAGCGCCGCTGTTCGCTGGCCTGAGTGGCAAAATGCCGAAAGACACCGGCATCTTTATCGTGATGCTCGGCATTGCGCTGGTGTTTGAAATCCTGGGCTGGTACATCCGCGACCAGTCCTTCCTGATGAACCCGAACCGCCTGCTGCTGATTGTGCTGCAGGTGGCGATTATCGGCATCATCGCGGTGGGTGTGACCCAGGTTATTATCACCACCGGTATCGACCTTTCCTCCGGCTCGCTGATCGCCTTAACCGCGGTGGTGGCTGCCAGCCTGGCGCAAACCTCGGACAGTATTTCACCGATGTACCCGGCGTTACTCGACCTGCCGGCGGCGATCCCTATCGGCGCGGGGATCGGGGTGGGCATTATTTGCGGCTTCATCAACGGCTTCCTGATTACCCGTACCGGTATCCCACCTTTTATCGCGACTTTGGGCATGATGGTATCGGCTCGCGGCCTGGCGCAGTACTACACCCAGGGCAACCCGGTCAGCTTCCTGTCCGATGGCTTTACCTCTATCGGCCAGGGTGCGATGCCGGTGATTATCTTCCTGGTGGTTGCGGTGATCTTCCACGTTGCACTGAAACACACCCGTTACGGTAAATACATCTACGCCATCGGCGGCAACATGACGTCGGCCAGGGTGTCCGGTATTAACGTCAATAAATACCTGGTGACGGTCTATACCATCGCCGGGGGCCTGGCTGGGCTGGCGGGTGTGGTATTGGCGGCGCGTGTCAGCAGCGGTCAGTCGAGCATGGGGATGTCTTACGAACTGGATGCCATCGCCGCAGCGGTGATCGGCGGCAGTAGCCTGATGGGCGGCGTAGGGCGTATTACCGGCACGCTGATTGGCGCGGTGATCCTTGGGCTGATTAAAAGCGGCTTCACCTTTATCGGTGTGGACTCCTACATTCAGGACATCATCAAAGGCGTGATTATCGTCGCCGCCGTATCTATCGATATGCACCGTAACCGTAAAAAACACTGATTGCCGTGAATTTCCGCCGGTGCATTTTGCCCGGCGGTTTTTTTTACCCTGGGGAATCATCATGAAATATTTAAAAAGAATCGTGCTGGTGGCGGCGCTCGGCTGTTCTACCTCGGTGCTGGCGGAAACCATCGGCGTGTCGATGGCCTACTTTGACCAGAACTTCCTGACCATCATTCGTCATTCGATCGACAAAGAAGCCAAGGCGCGCGGTATCAGCGTGCAGTTCGAGGACGCGCGTGGCGACGTAGGCCGCCAGGCCGATCAGGTGCAGAATTTTATCAGCGCCGGAGTGGACGCGATTATTGTCGATCCGGTCAACTCGGCCGGCACGCCTGCCATCACCAAAATGGTGACTAAAGCGGATATTCCGCTGGTGTATGTGAACCGCACGCCGGGCGACAGCAAACTGCCTTCCGGCGTGGTGTTTGTCGGCTCCGACGAGAAGCAGTCCGGCACCTTGCAGATGGAAGAACTGGCGCGGCTGGCCAATTATCAGGGCAACGTGGCGGTGATGATCGGTAATCTGACCGACGCCGGTGCACTGCAACGCACCAAAGATGTCGAGCAGGTGGTGGCGAAGTACCCGAAAATGAAGGTAGTGCAAAAGCAGAGCGCCAACTACTCGCGCAGCGAAGGGATGGATCTGATGCTCAATTGGATCACCAACGGTGAGTCTATCGATATCGTCGCCGCCAATAACGATGAGATGGCGATTGGTGCGATCATGGCATTGCAACAGGCCGGTAAGCAGGGCAGCAAGGTGCTGGTTGGCGGCATCGACGCCACGCCGGACGGCCTGAAGGCGTTGTCTTCCGGCAAGATGCAGGTGACGGTATTCCAGGATGCCGTTGGTCAGGGCAAAGCCTCGGTTGACGTGGCGCAGCGTATGATCAAAGGCGAAAAGCTGGATCCTTACTACTGGATCCCGTTTGAACTGGTGACCCCGGCCAATATGCAAAAGTACGCGGCAAAATAGCCAGGGTTTTCCAGCTTGGTAATGGCGCTGCTTAGGCAGCGCTTTTTTTTGGTTTTTTGTTGTGCCATCGGCTGGCAGGTTTTATGGGTAACTGTGTTTATATACAGTTCTCTGGCGGCAATCATGCCGTTACGAGGAGATGTACCATGACCGATACCTGCATAGATATTGCTGCTCTGGCTCAGCAAACGGCCCCTACCGGCACCTTGATGACGGTGACCGCCTTTGATGCTTCGCGATTAAGTAAACAAATTCGCAGTACGCTGGGGGGCGGTACCTTCGTTTCGATCGCTGCCAGCGGGGTTGCTATTGATGGATGTATCTATGTTTCTCAGCCTGCCAGTTCACCCTACTGCTGGATGCGGGTACTGGATGCGGATTCTGTACTAAATCCGGAGATATTCGGCGCGGTGGGGGATGGTATTGCCAACGATTACCCGGCGCTTAAAAATCTCTTCCATTACGCGGGTGCTATCGCTACCGCACAGACACCGCAAAAAATGGTGCTCGAAGGTCGTTATCGTCTGGCGGATATTGATGCCGGCCCCCCCTTTGTCCCGCTTGATGCGCCTGGCTTTTGTGCCATTAGTGGCGACGGGCAACTCTATCTTGACAGTGACAAGACGACGCTGACGATGGTGCAGTTTGTTAATAAAACGGATTTTTCCTTCAGCGGCCTGACGTTGAGCCGCAAAGGCAGTGACCCGACGCGTCTGTGGTCAAAGCAGGCGACAGCGTTATTTATTGATGGTGGTCAGCGTTTTCGTTTGTACGATCTCGACCTGTTTATGCATACCGATGCCATCAGTATCCGACAGTCGGAGAGTTTTGAGGTTTACCGCAATAAGTGTCATGAGCTGGGCGAAGAAGGAATTGCGGTGCGCGGCAGCCGCCGTTGGGTGCTGCGTGACAACGAAATTTATCATCATAATGGCGATGGGATATTGTTGAAGACTTCTTCAACCCCCAGTTTTGACGGCAAGATCCTCAATAATCGGTTGTACGATGCTATTGGTTCGCCCAATACCGCTCAAGGCCATCGTGGTGGAGGGATTACCCTCAACGATGAAAATGGCGGTTCAACGACTTTTTTCCAGAATTTACTGGTTCAGGGTAACTCTCTCACCAACCTCTCTTACGGTATTGCATTCACCAATATCGAAGATTGGGAAGTGGCGGATAACTTTGTCGATGGTATCGATCGTTTTGGCATTATTGTCGACAGTGAACTGAGTAATAATCCGCAAAAGAATCCGATCCGGCGTAGTAAATGTGTAGGCAATACGGTGCGCAACACAGTCCAAAACGGTATCAGTTTCACTACGTTGGGTGAGATTAATGTTGAGTCTGCGTTGATAGCCAATAACCAGGTGGATACCTGCGGTACCAGCCCAACGGCCGAGTATCCTGGCATTTCCGCCACCCGTGCGGCCATTACCGGCAACCGGGTGTTGAACTGCAAGATCGGGCTCTCCGCGAGTGATTGCGTGACCAGCGGTAACTTTTTCGAGGGTTCTACGTTCACTAGCGCCGGTTCCGGCAGTAATTACATCAAATTAGGCACCGGCGGCAGTTTTGTCGGTAACCGAGTAACGGACACCAATCAGGGCCATATTCGCCTGTCGAACCCCGGCAGCTTTGTGTTTGCCGATAACATTGTGCAACTTAAGTCTTCTTTTGCCGGATTGTATTTTATCGGTACTGACTATGGACCAAACACAGTTATCGGTAAAAACGTGTTTGATACTGCCTTTGTGCCGGTAACCAGGTTTGAAATTGGTGCCACCAGTATTCGTCGGATCCAGATGGATGCTTGCGCCTATGGTCGCCGGGAATTCCGTTATGACAGCCAAATGCCGACAGACATCGATGCTCGGGCAGGAGACGAGGTATATAACTTTAGGGCTGTGCCGGGGGAGGCGCGTAAATATAGCTGCGTAATAGGGGGGGCTAACCCCGAGTGGTTGAGCGGCGACTTTGTCGATTTAATCGTTAAGTCAACGTCCCAGGATATAACGCTGGCGCCGGGGGCGAGTCTGGATATTGATGCGCAACTGGCGACGGTGCTGCCCACTTTTGTCGCTAACGGGGTGAAGTTCAACCAGAATCCAAAACGGGTAAAAAGTACAGTGTGCGTCACTGAGGCTGGCACGGTGACCTTTACGTTGACCAATCCGACGGCCAACCCGGTAAATCTGCCGGGGTTGCAGTTGACCACGCGTTGCAATAACGGTGTCTAAATCATCAGGCGCTGCTTGCAGCGCCATTACTTTTCTCCGGATGGCAAAGGTCTATAACCATCACAGCGCAGAAAGATGCAGCCGCACGATCTCACGGCCGATCTCCAGCGAGGCGGTTGCCGCCGGGGAGGGGGCATTACAAACGTGCAGCGAGCGGCGGCCCTTCACAAAATGGAAGTCATCCACCAGTTTGCCATCGGCGGTCAGTGCCTGAGCACGAACGCCGGCCGGACCGGGCTGAATATCCTCCGGTTGCAGTTCGGGGATCAAGCGGCGTGCATTTTCGGTGAAGCGTTGACGCGAGAGGGAACGCCGGACCTCTGCCAATCCTTCCCCCAGATAGTTGCCGGCAATTTTCCAGAACCCACGATAGCCGAGTACTTCGCCCAGATCGCGCAGGCTGAAATCACATTTGCGGTAGCCTTCACGTTTGAATGCCAATACCGCATTCGGGCCAACGTCGCGTTTGCCGTTATACATGCGAGTAAAATGCACGCCGAGGAACGGAAAGTCCGGGTTGGGCACCGGGTAGATCAGGTGATTCACCAAATAGTTTTTCTCGTCGTTCAGCACGTAATATTCCCCACGGAACGGCACGATCTTCATGCCGGTCTGGTAACCGGCCAGGGCGGCGATGCGGTCACTGAACAGTCCGGCGCAGTTAACCAGCCATTTGGCCTGATACTGAGTGTGCTGCGTGTGAATGCTGACGACATCGCTGCTTTCGCTGATGCCCTCGACCTGTTGTCCGTAATGGATCTCGCCACCGCGTTGCTCAATGATCTCCGCCAGCTTTGCCGCCACCTGGCTGTAATTGACGATACCGGCGTCCGGCACCAGCAACGCCTCAATCCCATTGACGTGCGGCTCGCGCTCCCTGAGCTGTGCCTGCGACAACCGGCTGACGGCCAAGCCATTTTGCAGTCCACGCTGGTAGATGTTTTCCAGTAGCGCCAGTTCCTTCAACTGGGTAGCAACAATCACCTTACCGCACTGATCGTGATAGAGGCCGTGTTCGCGGCAGAAGGCGAACATGCTTTGGTTGCCCAGTTTCGCCAGCCGCGCCTTCAGGCTGCCGGGAGCGTAGTAAATGCCGGAATGGACTACGTTGCTGTTATGACCGCTCTGATGCGCCGCCGGGCCGCTCTCTTTTTCCAGTATCAGGATGCTCAGCGCCGGGTTGGCCTCCTGTAACGCATTGGCGACGCCCTGCCCGACCAGACCGGCACCAATAATGATCACGTCATGCATGATTACCCTAACTCCTCATTATCCAGGCGGCGCAATTTACCGCGTACGTTGCTGAGATGATTTTGCATGGCGGCCGTGGCAGCCGCCGGGTCGCGGGCTTTGATGGCCAGCAACACCCGTTGGTGTTCGTCAATCACCCGTTGGCGCTCGGCCTGCCGCCCCAGATTCTTGCTGAGTGAATACACCAGCACGCCCAGATACAGCTCGTGCATGTTATCCAGGATCTGAACGAAAAACGGATTGTGCGAGGCCTGCATGATGGCCCGGTGGAACAGGTAATCCTGTCGATGGCCAATCAAACCGTCATCAAGAGTGCAGCGTTTGAAATCATTAAACGCTTGCTCAATCGCCAGCAAATCCTCGTCGGTATGGCGTTCGGCGGCCATGCGTGCGGCCTGTTGTTCAATCACCTCTCTCATTTCCAGCAGCGCTTCCACTTCGTCGGGGTCGGCAATTTCCATCACCAGCGGCTGGTATTGGCTCAGTAATGAGTGCTGTTCTACCCGGTGACCGCCCCCCTGACGCGAAGAGACAATCCCGCTGACTTCAAGTATGCCAAGCGCCTCGCGGACCGGCACCCGGCTGACGCCGAAGGCTTCCGCCAGCGTATTTTCCGACGGCAACTTTTCCCCGACCGGGAAGGTGCCGTCGCTGATGCCTGCTTTTAACTGCGCCAGCACCTGATGTGAGGCCTTCTGGCGCGTGACTTTATTGACCATTCAGCGCCCCCTGCGCAGTGCTTCGTCTGAATCGAAACAGATGTACCGATGCTGCGGTGATAATCAGTGCCGCACCGCCCAGATCGGTCAGCAGGCCCGGTTTAATCAACAGGATAGCCGCTATGGTGAACAATACCCGCTCCAGCCAGTGGGTTTTCATCATCCAGAAATTGGCGCTGGCGATCGACAGTGCGTAAATCCCTACCAGCGCACTGATCACCATATGGATCACCGACAGCGTGTTGAGGTCGTCACCCTGCATCAACAGCATCGGGTTATAGACCAGAATAAACGGGATGATAAAGCCCGGCAGTGCCAGCCGTACCGCGTCCCATGAGGTTTGCATCGGATCGGCGCGGGCAATACTGGCGGCGGTATAGCTGGCCAACGCGACCGGCGGGGTGATGTTGGACAGGGCACCAAACCAGAACACAAAGAAGTGTGCCGCCAGCGGCATGACACCGGCCTTGATCAGAATTGGCGAAACGGTAACCGCCACCACAATGTACAAGGCGGTCGAGGGCAGGCCCATGCTCAGCACGATACACACCAGCATCACTACCAGCAGGATCATCCACAGGGTGTTGTTGGTCATGGCGACAATATTGAAGGCCAGCGTCGAGCCGATGCCGGTCATGGTGACTACGCAGATAATCACCCCGATGGCGGCGCAGGCCACCGTCACCTGGATGGAACCGCGTGCGGCTTCATTCAGTGCCTCGGCGATTTTCTTCGGCGTCATGCGCACCGAAGTATCTGGGGCTAACCAACTGGCGACGATGATCGAAATAATGCCGAGGAACCCGGCGTAGATCGGTGTTTTACCCAGCAGCAGGGTACCGATAACGATGATCAGCGGCAGCAACAGCAGCCCACGCGCTTTCAATACCGCCTTCACTTTAGGGATGTTTTCTTTGCTGATGCCTTTCAGACCCTGCTTTTTGGCCTCCAGATCGATGGCAATAATCAGCGCCGCGTAGTACAGCAGTGCCGGGATGATGGCGGCAATCACTATGGTGGTGTAAGAAATACCGAGGAACCCGGCCATGATAAAGGCCGCCGCGCCCATAATCGGCGGCATGATCATCCCACCGGTGGAGGCGGTGGCTTCGACCGCACCGGCAAAGCGTGCCGACAGGCCGATGCTTTTCATCAGCGGAATGGTAAAGGTGCCGGTGGTGGCGACGTTGGCCACCGCGCTGCCGCTCAGGGAGCCGGTCAATGCCGAAGAGATCACCGCGACCTGCGCCGGGCCACCGCGACGCCGACCGGCGATCGCCAGTGCCAGATCGTTAAACAGCGCGGTGGCGCCGCTGACGCTGAGAAATGCGCCAAACAGGATAAACACCACGATGGCGGTGGACGCGGTGGAAAGAGTGATGCCGAAGATCCCTTCGCTGGTCATAAACAGCCGGTACAGCAGGCGCTCGAACGAAAAGCCGCCGTGGCCGAAAATGCCCATAAAGTATTGTCCGAACAAGGCATAAACCATCGCGAAGGTCGCCAGGCCGGGGATGAAGTAGCCGGTGGTGCGGCGTGCGGCCTCAAACAGTACGCCGATGCCGATCACCGCCATCACATAGTCGGTGGTATTGGGAATACTTTTGCGTACTACGTGCAAATCCAGATAGCTGGCGTAGAAATAGCCGTAGCTGACCAGCGTCAGGATGATAAACAGGTAGTCCCAGCGGTTGAACTTGCTGGTGGCGTAGCGGCGTGAAAACGGGAACAAAATAAAGCCCAGGATCAAGATGCCACTGAGGAAGGTGGTGTTGCGGTAGAACTCCTGAGTATTCGACAGCGCGTTGGCGTAAATGGCATAGACGGAAATGGCGATCGCCAGCAGGGTGGCCAATTGCAAATAGATACCGCTCAGCGGTCGGCTACCGGCTCCGGCTTCCTTATCCAGCTCGCCGGCATCTTGGGGTGACAGGTTGTTGGTGTTCATACGGCCTCCTTAGCGATTGGCGGTCAGCGTCGCCGCTTCCGGGGGGATCAGATAGTCGGGCACGCTGACACCGGCCTCCAGATAATACTTGTAGGCGCCGATATGCAGCGGCACCGAAACCCCTTTCAGCGCGTTCTCCAGCGAAATGTATTTGGCGGCGCTATGTACCTGGTGCACTTCCGGCAGGTTTTCAAACATCGTTTTGGTCAGGTCATACACCAGCTTTTCATCCAGTCCATTCAGGGCTACCAGAATATTGGGCTGGGCGATGGTGGCGACCGCTTTGCTCTGCCGTGGATAGGTATCGGCTTTGATATCAAAGCGGAACCAGGAATTGGCGATGGCGTTGATGCTGGCCAGTTGTTCATCGGTGACGTTGAGAATGCGTGAAGGCACGCCGCTGGCATACATGTCGGTGACTGCCGCTGCCGGTACCCCGGCGGGCAAGGCCCCCCCGTCGAGCCGACCGTCGCGCATGGCGGACACCGTATCGCCGTAACCCAGGTATTCCGCCGTCAGTGATTTCTTGCTCAGGTTAACCCCCTGCAAAATGATCAGCGTCGACTGTTCGGTACCGCTGGCCTGGGGGCCGACCGAGAAGCGGGTGCCGGCGATATCGTTCAGCGTGCCGTCTTTCACCTTGTTTTCCAGCATCACAAAATGTTCTACGTTGGGCCACAGCATGGAGATCGAACGCAGGTGGCTATAGGCACGGCCTTCAAAATTACGGACGCCTTCATAGGCCTCGACGGCGATCAGGCTTTGCAGGATAGCCAGTTGCGCCTCGTTCTTTTGCAGCAGGTCGATATTTTCGATCGATCCGGCGGAGGACTGTCCGCTGACCTGGATACCGTCCTGTTTAAGCCGGTTGCTCCAGACGTTGGCCAGGCCGACGCCCATCGGGTAGTAGGTTCCACCGGTAGAGGCCGTGGCTACCGAAAGGAAGGTCTTGTCGGCATTTTCCACTTTGCCGGCGACCGCCAGTGCGGCAACGGCGACCATCGCCCCCGCAGTTAGTAACAGTTTGATTTTTCTATTTTTCATTATTTCCATCCGAGGTGTTTGAAACAAATAGAAAACATTTACGCAAACTTGTATACAACATTGCAGCTTTTTTCACCTAGTGTGCATTGCTTGATTTGTGATCTGTGTGGGTGAAAAACGAGCGGAAATATCGCGGGGGGATGAGGAGCGGAGGGAGAAACCCCGTGACGGTTGCCACGGGGTGAATTACGAATTACCAGCCTTTAACCGCGTCGCCCTTGTAGATTTCAGCGGCGCTGGCGGCGACCTCATCGGTCTGGTAGGCCTTGACCAGGTTTTTCACGTTCTCGTTGTTTTGGTTATCCACCCGACTGGCGAAAATATTGACGTACGGCGAGTGCTTGTCTTCGACAAACAATCCGTCTCTGCCTGGTGTCAGCCCAATTTGGCTGGAGTAGTTGGTGTTGATAATCGCCAGTGCGATTTGTTTGTCGTCCAGCGCACGCGGTAACTGTGGCGCTTCAATCTCAACGATTTTCAACTTCTTCGGGTTGCTGACAATATCCAATGAGGTCGGCAGCAGTCCGACGCCGTCCTTCAGCCCGATCAGTCCCTGTTTTTGCAACAGCAGCAGTGAACGGCCAAGGTTGGTTGGGTCGTTCGGCACCGCGACCTGCGCGCCGTCGGGCAGTTGGCTGAGGGAAGAGATCTTTTTCGAGTAACCGGCAATCGGGTAAACGAAGGTGTTGCCCACCGCCACCAGTTTGTAGCCACGCTCCTGAACCTGCTTGTCCAGATAAGGCTTATGCTGGAAGGCGTTGATATCCAGATCGCCGTTATTCAGCGCTTCGTTGGGCAACACGTAATCAGTGAATGTCACCACTTCCACATCCAGGTCGTACTTTTGCTTGGCGACTTTTTGCACCACCGCCCACAAAGACTGATCGATGCCGGCACTGATACCGACTTTGATGTGGTGGTTGTCTTGCGCGGTCGGGCCGCAGGCGGTCAGCAGCAGGGTGCCGATCACGGCCAGCGTGGTGGCGAGATTTTTCAATGTCATTTCCCAGAGTCCTTGTCAAAATAGCCTGCTGGTTATTGCAGGCTGAATAGTGGCAGTGACTGTAGATAATCCTCTGGCTAAAATAAAATACTGATTCACTATGATTAATAGCGATTTGCTATGAGCAACATCCTCCCTGTTTGTGCCCTGATACTCACTTTGTTTTGACGCAGGTTCCGCCCCCTTATTATGATGGCGGAAAGCCCGACAGGGGCGCGAATAGTCAAAGGAAAATAACATGCAATTTAACATCTGGCGCAAGGCGCTGCTGCCATTGGTGGTTTTGACTTGTGTATCAGCAACTCAGGTGCAGGCGGCGGATGCGGTGGTGGAACCAATCCCTAAAACGCTGCTGGGCAACTGGCACGTCAGCAAGATCCTGCCGACGCAAACCGTCGGTTGCTGGGACGAGCAACAGGCCAAAAGCCTGATCGGCGGCAAAATCAGTTACAAGGCCGACGGTTTCAGCTGGAATGGCACCGAGTTGAAAAATGAAGGCGCCACCCTCAGCACGGTCGAGGCGCAGGAGTTTGTCGAAGACAATTCCGGCAGCAGTTCTTATATCGACTTCCCGATGCTGGGCATCAGCACGCCGGCGGTAGAACGGGTGATGATCCAGCATGCCGATACGCCGATCAAAGGCATCACCGATCAGGGCACCGACGGCGTTCCGGGAGACAATGTGCTGCAAAAAGACGCCAACACGCTGATCCTGTCGGTGTGCAACGTTTGGTTTGAAGTTCAACGCGTGCGTTGAACCCCCGGTGGCGCTCGCTATTGCACGCGAGCGCTGCCTGCAGTAATCTCGCCGTGCAAATAACATTTTTATTTTCTTCTGCTCGTTTTAATTTTTAATAATAATTCAAATACTCATTAATTCAGTGAATGTCTGAAGGTTTAATTGTTGCTGATTTAATCTAATCGGTTATTTATCTGGAAGCTTGCAACGCCTAATTGATAGACCAATGCTATTACAGCTATAGGTAATGGCTGTGGGATTTATTGATTGTCGTCAAAAGTATTACTCGCCCTCTGTTTAATATTATTTGACGACGTTTATTTGGTCGGCAATGTCTCATAAGGAAAGAGAAATGAAAAAGGTCACCCGTATTGCGGCGATTTCCATTGCAGCTGTTGCGTTGGTTTATTTCGCTTTGGCCGGCTATGTCTGGCATCTCGATACCCAGCGTATTCAGAATGGCTCGGTACTGCGTTCCACAGCGGAACAGAATAACCAGGTGCTTGGGTTGCTAAGAGAAAAGGGCTGCGATTATTGCCATACCCCGTCGGCTTCGCTTCCGTTCTATGCCTCTGTTCCCATCGCCAAACAGTTGATGGAATACGATATTCGTCTGGGTTACTCCTCCTTCAACCTGGAGCCCGTGCGCAGCGCCCTGATTAAAGATAGGCCGCAGGCACAAAACGACCTGAATAAAATTGAGTGGGTAATGCAGCACCAAACCATGCCACCCACCCGCTATGTGGCATTGCATTGGGCTGGGCAGATCAATCCCACTGAACGGGAAATCTTTCTCACCTGGATAGCTCAGCAACGTGCGCGTTATTACGCCAGTGCCGATACCGCAGAATCCCATCGCAATGAACCCGTTCAACCGATCCCCAAAACATTGCCGGTTGATGGGCGAAAGGTGGCATTGGGTTTTCGGCTTTATCACGATCCACGCCTGTCTGGGGATAACACTATTTCCTGTGCTCACTGTCATTCGTTGAACACCGGTGGGGTAGATGGAAGAAAAACCTCAATCGGGGTTGGCGGCGCGGTGGGGCCAATTAACGCGCCAACGGTGTTTAATTCGGTGTTCAATAGTGAACAATTCTGGGATGGCCGTGCGCCGACCCTACAGGCACAGGCCGGTGGGCCACCATTAAACCCGATAGAAATGGCCTCCAAATCCTGGGATGAAATCATCAATAAACTCGACAAAGATCCGCGGCTGACCCGCGACTTTGCTGCGGTCTATCCACAAGGGCTCAGCGGCGAGAATATTACCGATGCCATCGCCGAATTTGAAAAAACCTTAATCACCCCGAATGCACCTTTCGATAATTGGCTGCGCGGTGATGAAAACGCCATGACGATGCAGCAAAAACGCGGCTATCAATTATTTAAAGACAACAAATGCGCCACCTGCCATGCAGGGATCATTTTAGGCGGCCGCTCTTTTGAGCCTTTGGGGCTGAAGCGTGATTTTGATTTTGGCGAAATCACCCCAGCAGATATTGGGCGTATGAACGTCACCAGTGACGTGCGTGACAGGTTACGCCAGAAGGTGCCAGGCTTGCGCAATGTGGCTCAGACCGCGCCTTATTTTCATCGTGGTGATGTTGCTACGCTGGATCAGGCGGTAAAACTGATGTTGCGCTATCAGGTGGGTAGCGAACTGCCACAGCAGGATGTCGACGATATTGTCGCCTTCCTCGAAAGCCTGAACGGGGTCTATACCCCGTACCGGCAGAATGCAGAATAAGAACAATATCTTTTCATCAGGCCCCGGCCACGGGGCTATTTAGCCTGATATCCTCGTCCGATCGCCGCATTTCTGAACTAAAATTAACCATAATGCTATAACGCTAATGTTATCGCAGAAGCTGGGGTCTCTACTGAATCAATGACAGGAGGCGCTATGTGTTATCAACATATTGTTATCGCCACCGACCTGAGTGATGACGGCAAACGGCTGGTGGAAAAAGGCGCGCGCTTGGCCGCTGCGCTGCAGGCTAAACTTTCCCTTATTTACGTGGATATTTACTACGATACCTACCATGCCGCGATTGGTTTCTCGGAGAAGAGTTACGACGGGGGTTCTTTTGAAGACAAGATCAAAAAAGAGCTGGAGCCGCTGACCCAAAACGTGAATTACCCGATCAACGAGGTGATTATTGGACGCGGTGATTTCACCGAGCAATTGCAAAATGCGGTGGTGGATAAAAGCATCGATCTGGTGATCTTCGGCCATCACCATGACCTGTGGAACAAGCTGTTTTCCTCTACCCAGCATGCGATCAATCAGTTGAATGTTGACGTACTGGTGGTCCCGATTAAATCCTAGCCCGAGCGAAAACCCTGCCAGTTGGGCGGCCTGGCAGGGTAACGGCGAGATTACCGGGTGAAAAAGTCGTTATACAGCATATAAAGGTGAGCTGCGCTCCAGGAGAAATTCGGTGCGCCCTGTTGCATACCGGTCAGCGGATTATAGTTTTCGCGGATCGGCCCATCGGTGACCAGACCGTCGGCGTGGTTGAAGAAGGCCTGTGCCATGGCGACGGCGTCGGCACGGTAGCCGTAGCTTTCCATACCTTTTAGCCCGAAATACAACTGATCTACCCAGACTCGTCCACGCCAGTAAATATCTGCGCCAAACGCCGGGTTGGTGAGTGCCGCCGTACCGAGTGGGACGTAGGTATTGAACTCACGCGAGTCCTTCATCACCTTCACCACCGCATCGGCATGTTGCTGGCTGGCGGCACCATTAAACAACGGCGACCAGCCTTCAGGCCCTTTGCCACGTTCGACAATGGGTTTGCCGGCACAGCCATTGGGCAGGGGTTTAGCTTCAATGCGAATGTCGTAGAAGAAGCCACTGGATGGATCGAACATGCAGCTATTGATGTAATCCGCCAGTTTATCGGCCTTGTTGCGGAAGGTGGCGGCATCGGCGCTGTGGCCCAGAATATCGGCCATCTTGGCCAGGTATTTGTTGTCGCTGTACATGTAGCTGGCTTGATCCACCGACTCCTGCAGCAAGGAATACCCGAGCAGAGTGCCGTCTGCCGCACGGTTTTCCGCAAATTTCACCTGCCAGTCCTGCCGTTTTCCACCTTGTGCCAGATAGCGGGCCAGCTGATCCGGGTCGATAAAGCCAAAGGCAGCGGCATCATCACGGCCCGATTCCCAGGAGGCGGCCACCTGGGCCGGAATTTCGATGCTGTCATAGCGCCCGGAGGCGACCACCCGATCGTAGTTGTTCAACCCGGCGAGCGTTTTCTCCTGCTGCCCGCGTTTAACGGTGAACAGCATGCGGCCATCTGGCGTATTGTGCGCCTTGTCCCGTGTCGCGCCATATTCCGGCACGCCGTTGCCGTTATGGTCGCGGTTATGCAGCCACCAGTTGTGGTAGGCGACCAGCTTCGGATACATCTCGGCCAGCCACTGTTTATCGCCGGTGGTGTTATACACCTCCATTACCGCCCAAGCCGCCAGGCTGGGTTTGGTATTACGTTCATTCCAGTTGCTGCCGTCACCGCCGCGTTCCGGGCTGGGGTTGTAGGCGATCAGATCCGGGATAAAACCGGCATCCCATGGGCGCAGGGGATCATCCGGCTGGATTTGGAAGGCGAACACCGCGCGGATATTATCCTTGGCGACGTCAGGATTAAAATGCGCCATGGCGTAGGCCTGTTTCCAGGTATCCCAGGGCCAGGTCTGGTTGCCGGAGAACCAGCGCCCGGTCACCGAAGGCGTCACCGAATCAAACTTCATCGCCCCGGCCGCGCCGCGCCAGTTACCATTCAAGGTTTCTATCGCTTTCACCGCCACGCGCTCCTGCGCTTGAGTGGCATGTGGGTTGCTGAGCCCTTTGTTGAGATAGTTTTCCCAGCGTTGCGCGGAAGCCTTCATATACTGCTGAGGGTTGGCGAGGATAGTGGCAATCTTGGCCTGTTCCTGCTGCACTTCAGCGGCAGTCAGCAGGTGAGAGTAGGTGGTGTAGAGGGTGGTGGAACCTTTGATATTGGCTTTGGCGGTGAACTGATGGCCGTTCACCGTCGTTTGCAGCGGCAGTGATTTATGAATTTGATATTCAGACTGGCCGGAGGTCATCAGTTGCGAAGAGGCCCGCACTTTACCAAAGGTGACCCGCAGGCCGTCCGCCGTCGGCAGTATGTGCCGCGTGTAGCCCGGGAATGCCTGCTCGATGGTCTCAGGTGACTGCGGCTTCTGCTCTTTGGCGTAGTATTTTTCCAGCAGTGCACCGTCCCACACCAGCTCCAGCGGTGTATCGGTGATGATTTGGGTTTCCAGCAGCGAGGTGCGCGCGGTAGCGAAACGCAGCGTCAGATTGACCTGGATCCCCGGCGCGCTGAGTTGCTGGATAAGCGCCCCCGGGATGCTGTAGGCCGTCATGCTGAAGTTTACTTTCTCCCCGTTCTTATACAGGCTCAGCCGATCAAAGTTGTCGGCCATAAAGTTGATGTATTCTTCGGTAAGGAGCGCTGGGCCGGGGAAGCCGCCGATACCTTCCGGGCCGTCTGGCAGCAAGTGGCCATGCCAGGCTCCCAGGTCAAAGAACGGGTTAAAACGCTGGTGTTCATCAAAATCGTAATCGAGCATGTAGTGTGGCGCACCGCTGCGATTGATCACGTTTTTATAGGCGTCTGCCCGTAGTGCGGTCTCATTCGCCGGGTGAGAAGAGCAGCCTGATAGTGTCAGTGTGATAGCCACGGCCAAAGGCGGCAGTTTATTCATCATATTCATTAGATTTGCCCTGTCGGTTACCAATAAAAATACTGCATCAGAAACACCGAGTTGCTGGCGTCGGTGCTGTCGTTGGTCATATAGAATTTACTGTCCAGCGCGGTGGCGAATTTGCCGCCGCCATACTCGTACCAGATACCGGCCTGCGCGTAAGACGTGGCGGTGTCCGGCGCATTGTCCAGCCGGTGGCGGGCGTAGCTGTAGGCGGCCGAGAAATACAGCCCTTTGGTGGCTTCAACCATGGCGCTTAACATCAAGCCCGACTCGGTGCCCGGGTGGCGGCCGTCGCCCTTGCCGGTGTGGTGCCAGACGCGGCCGGCCAGGTTTTTGCCTTTTAGCCCCAGCAGGTACAGTTGCCCCATGCCGTCGGTGATTTCCAGGCCGTTTAATAACGTCAGATCGGGTTGCAAATCGTATTGGGTGTAGCCGTTAACCATGGCACGGTAGGTATATTTGTCCGAGTAGCGGTCATATTTGCCGAAGTGCAGTAACGCCTTGCTTTCGTCGATACGGCTTTCCGGTGCGGCGGTGACGCTGTAGCGGAATTTCCCGGTCAGATTCTGCAGCTTGGCGGCATAGGAGAGATCCCGGGTGTTGGGGATCACATAGCCATACTCCGGGGTAAAGTCGGCCCACCATTGCAAATCGTCCAGTGAGGAGTCGTTGCGTAGGCTGAGCATCATTTCGGTGCCGTCATCGGTGCGATAGCCGCCGTAAAAACGGTTGATGCCGCCTTCAAATCCCCCCCAACTGTGGTCTGGCACCCAGGCATTGCCCTGGCTATCCGCTTGCACCGTCCAGCCTTCGCCGTAGATCAGGCCGAACCAGTGGCCGTGCTTGATCTCCAGCCCGCCTTCGATATAGGTGCCGTCGCTGTATTTGTGTTGGTGTTCACCGTTGAGATAGACGCTGCCACCCATGCCCAGCTCACCGTAAAAGCGCAGGGCGGTAGCGGCGGAGGTTGTCAGTTCGGGGGGCGGCAGCTCGTTATGTTCCGCCGGCACCACGGACTCCTGTGCCGACAGTTTTAGCGGTAAAATCAGCAGTAAAGCGGGTAAAAATTTATTATTAGCTATTATTTTCATTTGGACACGCATCTGTTTTGGGACAATGGACGATCGGCACGACATAACACCTTCCAATTCAATCCATTAACACCAAGTGGGTCGACCCCATTTCCCTGGGAGGAGGTAAAAAAACCGTCTTAAGCAGAACGGTAAAGCGGCAGTTATATTAGTAAAATATTTAGTAAAAAATATCGCAAAATCAGTAAATCGTTAACTTGATCACAAAGGGTGAAATCGGTATCTTCGCTACTGAGCATTGCGAACCGTCGGCAAGCGCCGTGCAGGCTGCGATAAGGAGGTTTCCGACGGATAAAAGGGGGGATGGAGCATCAGGGCGTATACCTTGCTGAGCTGTCCCGGTAAGCTAGCGTTTTGTCTATCGATTGAGACTCTATGGCCACACTGAAGGAAATCGCAGAAGCTGCGAACGTGTCTGTTGCTACCGTTTCGCGAGTGCTGAATGACGACCCCACTCTGAGCGTGAAAGCGCAAACCCGGCAAAAAATTCTGGAAGCCGCGGAGCGTCTCGAATACAAGGTTCAGCCTTCAAAACGTCACAGCGGGCACCGGTTGACGTTTGCCGCGTTGTTCACCTATAAGCAGGGCATCGAGATTAACGATCCTTACTACCTGGCGATGCGCTATGGCATTGAAACTCAATGTGAAAAGCTGGGTATTTCACTGGTGGCCTGCTACGACTTCAACGGTGAAAAAGCGCTGCCTGCGGCGGATGGTCTGCTGGTTATCGGTCGCCCGCAGCCGCTGCTGCATGAGCAACTCAGCCAACAAAAAGTGCCGGTGGTGTTCCTTGACGGTGTGGTTGAAGATCCGCAGTTCGACTGCGTCAATGTTGATTTGTACAAGATCAGCCAGAAGGTGATCGACTATTTCATCGGGCGCGGTTATTCACGCATTGGGTTTATCGGCGGGCGTGACGATCCGGCCTTTGCCGATCAGCGCGAGCAGGCATTTGTCGAGTATGGCCGGTTGAAAAACGTGGTACAGCCGCAGGATATTTACATCGGTGATTTCAGCAGCCAGGCGGGTTACCAGTGCGCCAGACAAATGCTGGAGGACAGCACCGATTATCCTCCGGCGCTGTTGGTGGCAACCGACTCTATCGCCATCGGCGTATTGCGCGCGCTGCACGAAAAGGGCATCCAGGTCCCCGGGCAGATTGCGCTGATCAGTGTGAACGATATTCCCACCGCGCGGTTTATTTTCCCTGCCTTATCAACGGTTCGCATTCCATCAGAAACCCTGGGCGCTCAGGCTGTCAACCTGTTGATGGAGCGCATTCGCGATGAGCGAACCATTCCTTTATCGATCTTTGTTCCCAGTTCGCTCCAGTTGCGCGACACCACGCTAGCCTGATTAATCTTCCCTGTGCGGCATGCCGATGGCGGCTGCACAGAGAGGCTCGCCAGAGTAAAAATTAACGTCATGATTAAAAGCGATATTTAATATTTTTTGTGATCCCGTCGGCATTGGGTAAATATGATCTGTAGTTTTTACTAAATATTTACTATCGTTCTCCCATTGAAGCTGTCGGGAGACGTGACGTGAATAATTGGGAAAACATAGAAAAGCAGTCGGAGAATCGCTTGCCGGCGCGGGCGAGTTTCTTCAGCTACGCGGATGCCAGGCAGGCACTGAGTTTTGATCGCAACGAAAGTTTGGGCTTCCAGTTGCTGAGCGGGCGCTGGCAGTTTCGTTACTTTGAGCACCCAGAGCTGGTGCCGCAGGCGTTTTACCGCCAGCCGATGGCGGAATGGGGCGAAATCACCGTGCCGGGCATGTGGCAGATGGAAGGGCACGGTCAACTGCAATATACCGACGAAGGTTACCCATTCCCGATCGACGTGCCTTATGTGCCAACCAGCAATCCTACCGGGGCTTACCAGCGTCTTTTTACACTCGATGACGAGTGGCTGGCTCAACAGGTCATCATCAAATTTGACGGGGTGGAGACCTATTTTGAGGTTTACCTCAATGGTCACTACGTCGGCTTCAGTAAAGGCAGCCGGCTGACCGCCGAGTTTGATCTCAGCGACTACCTGCAAGCGGGGAACAACCTGCTGTCCGTTCGCGTGCTGCAATGGGCCGATTCTACCTATATCGAAGATCAGGACATGTGGTGGATGGCCGGTATTTTCCGCGATGTTTATCTGATCGGTCAGCAGCGTACGCATATTCATGACCTCACTGTGATCACCACCTTCGACGAGCAGTATTGCGATGCGTTGCTGGCGATAGACGTCGGGTTACAGCATCTGGGGCAAGGCGTGGCTGGCGGTTATCGTCTGCAGGCGCAGCTCTTTGACGGTGAAGCCTGCGTCGGTGAGCAGTGGGCGAACGAACTCAGCATTGGAGCGGGTGCCACCTGCCGGTTTGAGATCCCGGTCAGCCAGCCCAGGCAGTGGAATGCGGAAGATCCCTATCTGTATCAACTGCTGCTCAGCCTGCACGACGGCGATGGCAAGCTGTTATCGGTGGTTCCGCAGCGGGTGGGGTTCCGCGAAATCAGCGTGCGTGACGGATTATTCCACATCAACGGGCGCTACCTGAAACTGCACGGCGTTAACCGCCATGACCACGATCATCGCAAAGGTCGGGCGGTTGATATGGCGCGGGTTGAGCGCGACATCGTGCTGATGAAACAGCACAACATCAACTCGGTGCGTACCGCCCATTATCCGAACGATCCGCGTTTTTACGAGCTGTGCGATATCTACGGCCTGTTTGTGATGGCGGAAACCGATCTGGAAAGCCACGGGTTTGCCAACGTTGGCGATATCAGCCGCATTACCGACGATCCGCGCTGGGAAAACGCCTACGTCGAACGCATTGAGCGCCACGTGAAGGCGCAGAAAAACCATCCTTCGATCATTATCTGGTCACTGGGCAACGAGTCCGGCTATGGCTGCAACATTCGCGCCATGGCCAAACGCTGTAAGGCGCTCGATGCCACCCGACTGGTACATTACGAAGAAGACCGGGATGCGGAAGTGGTCGATGTGATCAGCACCATGTATTCCCGCGTGGCGATGATGAATGCGTTCGGTGAATATCCTCATCCTAAACCCCGGATCCTGTGTGAATACGCTCATGCGATGGGGAATGGGCCTGGCGGGCTGTTCGAATATCAGTCGGTGTTTAACCGCCATGCCAGCCTGCAAGGACATTACATTTGGGAATGGTGCGATCACGGTTTGCTCAGCCATGACCCGCAGGGGCGTGAACGTTATCAGTACGGCGGCGATTACGGCGATTACCCGAATAACTATAACTTCTGCATGGATGGCCTGATCTACCCGGATCAGCGTCCAGGCCCTGGCCTGCGTGAATACAAACAGGTGCTGTGTCCGGTCGAGGTGAGTGGCGTGGCCGACGGCATGCCAGTATTACGGATCAAAAACCGTTATTGGTTCAGCTCGCTGGCCGATATTACGCTGAAGATCAGCGTTAAGGCCGTTGGTCGGCAACTGGCCGGCTATGACATTAAGCTGCCGCACCTACAGCCGGGTGAGTCCGAAGAGGTCCATTTACCTGCACTGGCACTGGGTGCAGAAGAAACCTTCATCGACGTCGAAGTGTATAAAGACAGCGCTACCCGTTACAGCGAAAGCGGAGATCTGCTGGGGCAGTATCAACATCGGTTACAGCCCGCCACCGCGTTACTGACCCCACCACCGGTGTGCAACTCTGTTTCTGCGCTGCAGTGCGCTGATGAAAACCATCAAATGATTGTCAGCGGCGATAACTTCAGTCTGACCTTCTCGCGCCTGAGTGGTGAACTGCAGTCGTGGAAAGTGGCTGGGGATGAGGTGGTGGGCCGCGCACCGCACCTGACCTTCTTCAAGCCGGTGATCGACAACCATAAGCAGGAGTATGAGGGCATTTGGTTGCCGAACCATCTGCAGATCATGCAGCAGCATTTCCGCAGCCTGCACTGGGAACGGCAGGGGGATGACGTGGTGATTGAAGTCAGCACCCTGATTGCCCCGCCGGTATTTGATTTTGGCATGCGTTGCCGTTACCGCTGGCAGATCTCTCCGCAGGGCCATGTCAGCCTGGATCTGTCTGGCGTGCCTTACGGCGATTTCCAGCAGGTGATCCCGAAGATTGGCCTGGATTTCGGCCTCAGCCGCCGCTTTGAACAGGTGGAATACTACGGACGTGGGCCGGGGGAAAACTATCAGGATAGCTGTCAGGCCAACCTGATCGGCCACTATCAGCAGCGGGTTGGCGAGCTGTTTGAGCACTATCCGTTCCCGCAGGATAACGGCAATCGCCAAGAGGTGCGTTGGCTGAGTCTGCAAGACGCCAAAGGGCACGGGATTTTTATCCAGCCGCGGCGGCCGATCAATTTCAGCCTGTGGCCATACAGTGCCGAGATGTTGCACCAGGCGCAGCATATTAACGAACTGCAAGAAAGCGACTACCTGACATTAAACCTCGACGATCAAGTTTTGGGGCTGGGCTCCAACTCCTGGGGCTCGGAGGTGCTGGATTCCTATCGGGTTTATCTGTCGCCGTTCAGCTACGGCTTTACGCTGGTGCCGTTTAACCAGCAAGAAACCGAGGCGGCTACGCTGGCCGGCTATCGTTTCGCACCGGCCATGAATAACGCTCAGTCAGAAGAGGCGAAATTATGATTATTTTCGAATCATTAGCGGAGTTTCAGCTTATTTACCGCGCCGGTAAAAAATGGCAACGCTGCATGGAGGCCATCAATAATATTGAACGCATTGAGCCCGATGTCTTTTATTCGGTTGGCGACTCGCTGGTTTACCGGCTGGCGTCCGGGCCGGGTCAACAACATGGCTGGCTGGAGGGGAATCGCCGCTATTTTGATCTGCACTATTACCTTGCCGGCCAGGAAACCATTGAGATTGCCGACAAGTGCGAGCTGACTTCGGTGGTGGCTTATCAGGATGAGACCGACCGCGAGTTTTTCAGCGGGCAGGGCGAGCCACACCGGGTGGGGCAAGGCAATGTGGTTATCTTTGAGAACCACCAGGCTTATCGTTTTAAAGAAAGTCACCAGGTAAAAAAAGTCATTTTAAAAGTGACGGTAGAAGACAGCTATTTCCTTAATAAATAGTGAAAGTCTCTTATTAAAAATAAGCCCCATCGCTTTCAGGTTGCCGCCGGCAAGGCTGCAGCTTGAAAGACCAGGGGAAATAAACCGATTAAGTACCCTACAATATTTCGGAGAGTGTCTATGGCTGTGTCGAATAGAAATACTATCGGCAAGTTCGGCCTGCTGGCGATGACGTTCGCGGCAGTGTTCAGCTTTAATAACGTAATAAACAATAATATTCAGCTTGGTATTGCCTCCGCCCCGGTGTTCCTGGTGGCGACCATCATCTATTTTATTCCGTTCTGCCTGATCATTGCCGAGTTCGTTTCGCTAAATAAAAACTCCGAAGCCGGGGTATACGCCTGGGTGAAAAGCGCCCTGGGCGGGCGTTGGGCGTTTATGACCGCCTATACCTATTGGTTTGTGAACCTGTTCTTCTTCACCGCGCTGCTGCCGAGGGTTATCGCCTACGCCTCTTACGCGTTTTTGGGCTATGACTACGTCTTCACGCCGTTAACCACCGCGATCATCAGTATCTTCCTGTTTGCGTTCTCGACCTATATCTCCAACAGCGGCGCCAAGCTGTTGGGCCCAATGACCTCGGTCACTTCTTCGTTGATGCTGTTGCTGACGTTCTCCTACATCATCCTGGCCGGTGCGGCGGTGATCGGCGGCATCGAACCGGCGAACCCGATCACGGTGGAAGCCATCACCCCCAACTTTAACTGGGCCTTCCTCGGTATCACCGCTTGGATTTTCCAGGCGGCGGGCGGGGCCGAATCTGTGGCGGTGTATGTCAATGACGTGAAGGGCGGCAGCCGCTCGTTTGTCAAAGTGATCATCCTTTCCGGACTGGTGATCGGCGTGCTGTATTCGGTGTCTTCTTTGCTGCTCAACGTGTTCGTAAGCCGCGCCGATTTGCACTTTACCGGTGGTACGGTACAGGTGTTTGAAGGGCTGTCGGCGCACTTTGGCCTGCCGGCGGTGCTGATGAACCGTTTCGTCGGCCTGATTTCCTTTACCGCCATGTTTGGCTCATTGCTGATGTGGACCGCCGCACCAGTAAAAATCTTCTTCACCGAGATCCCCAAAGGCATCTTTGGCGAGAAAACCATCCGCCTGAACAAGCATGGCGTGCCGACCCGCGCGGCCTGGTTGCAGTTCTTTATCGTCATTCCACTGATGCTGATCCCGACGCTGGGCTCTGACAGCGTGCAGGACTTGATGAATACGCTGATTAATATGACCGCCGCTGCATCGATGTTGCCGCCGCTGTTCATCATGCTGGCCTACCTGAACCTGCGTTTGAAGTACGACCGGGTACAGCGTGACTTCAAGATGGGGTCCCGGCTGCAGGGCATCGCGATTGTCAGCACGCTTATCGTTATTTTTGCCGTGGGTTTTGTCGCCTCAACCTTCCCGACCGGTGCCAGCATTATGACCATTGTGTTTTATAACGTTGGTGGGCTGGTGATCTTCCTCGGTTATGCCTGGTGGAAGTACAACCGATACTCGAAGACCCTGGATGCTCAGGCCCGTTATGACGAAGACACACCCTTAGCCAGAATCGTACTTGAAGCGCAGGATGGCAAAAAGAACCTCGCCGGCGATCTGAGCTGCACCACCTTGTGATCCATTATCGATAAAACTCGCCCCTCGGCGCCCGCTGAGGGGTTTTAAATGGCGGCTCGGATAAGCGCCACTCTCATTCCCCGATAAACTTGCGCATTAGATAAGTGATGACTAATGTTTAGTCATGAATGAAAATGACATCTTCAAGGCGCTGGCGGATCCTACTCGTCGTACCATCTTCGAGAAACTGGCGGCTGGCGGCATGAATGCCAGTGCGCTGCGTGAAGGTATGCCGATCAGCCAATCGGCCATGTCCCAGCATCTGGCGGTATTGCGCCAGGCGGGCCTGGTGTGCGAGGCGCGACAAGGACGTTTTGTTAATTATCAGGTGAACCCGCAGGGCCTGGCATTGATTGCTCAATGGCTGGACAAGTACCGTGCCTTCTGGCCGGAGCGCATCAATCAGCTGAATATTTTGCTAAAGGATATGGATCAATGAACCAGACCGACGCTAATCCACAGCCGCTAGTGCTGGAATATTCACTTGATGCGCCGCCCGAAAAAGTCTGGCGGGCGATTGGCATTCCGGCATTGCGCGAACAATGGTTGCCAACCCGCGTATTGGCCGATGTCGAACCGGTGGCGGTGACGCCGGGCGAAGAAATCAGTTACCGGATGCGCGATGATCGGCCGCCGTTCCTTGAAAGCACCGTAACCTTGCAAATTTTGCCCACCGCCGCTGGCGGCAGCCTGTTACGCGTCATCCACCGGCTGGACGATACCTGGCTGACGGCGGCGAACGACAGCGGACGGCACCTGATGCGCGCGGCCTGACGGCCAATCTTTCCCATTCCACATCTGAAAACAGGAGTTCACCCGTGCGTGAATCGATGCTGCTCGTCCCTATGGTGGTTGAACAGACCAGCCAGGGCGAACGTTCTTTCGACATTTATTCGAGATTGCTGCGTGACCGCATCGTTTTCCTGAACGGAGAGGTCAACGATCAGATTGCCGAAATGCTGTGCGCCCAGTTGCTGTTTTTGGAAGCCGAAAATCCGGAGAAACCGATCCATCTGTATATCAACTCGCCGGGCGGGGTGATCACCAGCGGCTTTGCCATCTATGACACCATGAATTACATCAATGCGCCGGTGCATACCCTGTGTATGGGTACTGCGCGTTCGATGGGTTCCTTCCTGCTGATGGCCGGGGAAGCAGGCCACCGCATGGCGCTGCCCAATGCCAGCCTGCATGTGCATCAGCCGCTGGGCGGTTTTCAAGGCCAGGCATCGGATATTCTGATCCACGCCGAAGAGATGAAACGCACCAAGCACAGCGTAATTACGCTATACGCCAAACATTGTGGCCGCAGCTATGAAGAGGTCGAGCGAGCACTCGACCGCGACCATTTTATGAGTGCCGATGAGGCGGTGGAGTGGGGGCTGGTGGATAAGGTGCTGCGGGGACGGTGACAAAGTATCGTCATATTATCCGACAGGCTCAGTGAAGAATACGTGTGTAGTGATCATTGAATGCTCCCTGTTTATACGTAGTAAATTATTGCTTTGCATGGGCTAAAATCAACGTCACCTGTGAATACTAAAAACCACGGCATGTCGTGGTTTTTAGTGTTTAATACACAAGCCAACGCTTAAATACGTCTCAATTTATTGTCGGGAAAGCTACTGTCCAGCGGCTGGTTTTACGTGAATACCCGCGACATACTCGTCTTCCGCCCAGTAGATCCTTTCAGCAACATGAGCGCCAGGGTTAAGCTTCAGATCTTTCAGAACGCTCTCTTTAAAGTGCATATAGCCGCCTTTGTCGATCAAATGTCCCATGTGCAAATAAATTGGCTTGCCGCCCAGCATCTCTTTTTCAAACTCAAAAATATTGGGTATCAACTGAGTGATAACCTCTTCCGTTACCCAATTGAGGAAGATCTTGCCGATACGCGGTGTTTTCTTACTGGTGCGGCCGCCGAGACGAACCTGAAACAGTGGCTCCGGTTCACGCTGCCAGGCCAGCGTCGGACAGGCCAACACACATTCACCGCAGCCGATACAGAGGGATTTTTCTTTCACCGCTTTGCCATTCTTCAGGCTCAGGCAGTTGACCGCGTAGTGACTACAGCTTTTCACGCAGGCTCCACAGCCAATGCAGCGATCGGCGTTAAAGCGTATCCTGGCGATACCGATAATACCGATATCGGCCATGTATGCCTTCGCGCAATCATTGGGGCAGCCTGTCAACACCACTTTCAGGTGATAGCGGCTCGGATAAACCAGTTTCTCCAGGCGTTGTGCCAGCCCTGTACTATCGGTATTGGCTTTCTGGCAGATGCGGCTGCCCTGACAGGCGACGATATTTCGGCCGCCAATGGTCAGGTAACCTGCTTTCGTATCCTCAACGTTGACATCGCACAACCCTATTTCAATGTCGCGAATAAAGGGTTCCAGCGCCGCATTAACCTTATCAATATCTTCGTAGCGAATGCCGGGCATCGCCAGTTTCTGTCGGGTCGTCAGGTGGATCTGGCCGTTTCCCCAGGTTTCTGCAATGTTCTGCGCAACGGAAAGCAGATGGGCAGGGAGAATACCGCCTGGAATACGCACGCTGATCATCGCTTCTCCGCGGACTTTTGATAGCCGGTATTCGTTAAGCGCTCGCAGTTTGATGATATCAATATCTATACTCATGGTAGCGCTCCTTAGTCAGCAAAGGCTTGGGCCTGGGCATAGTTGAACACTGGGCCATCGACGCAGACGTATACTTCACCCATCCGGCAATGTCCGCATTTGCCTACCGAACAGGCCATCCGGCGCTCGTAATCGACCCAAATTTGTTCAGGGCTTAAACCACGGCTTCTCAGCATCTGAACCGTGAATTTGATCATGATGGGCGGACCCACCACAATGGCTTGGGTCAACTCCGGATTTGGGATTGCCAGCGTTTCCAGATGCTCGGTCACACGCCCGACACGGTGGAGTTCGTCTTTTTCCCCTTCATCCAGGGTCAGAATCAGGTTGTGGACATCGCGCCATTGCATCATTTCTTGTTTATAGAGCACGCTGTCACGGTTTTTGTAGCCAAGGATCATATCCAGATTGGCTATCTCAGATGGATTCTCACTGAAGTAGCGCAGTATTCCTTTTACTGGCGCTACACCGGTGCCACCAGCGACTACCAGCAGGGGTTTATTGCGCAACGCTTCAAGAGGATAACCCTTCCCATAGCTGCCGCGTAGCCACAGGTTATCGCCGACCTTTAGTTGAAACAGAGCGCTGGTCACTTTCCCGACGTTACGGATCAGCAGGTCGATCCAGCCGTCACCGCAGTCAGAAACGGAAATCGGTGCTTCGCCGATTAACGGCAGAGAAACCTCAACGAACTGGCCGAGCTGGGTTGGAAAGTGGGTGGCAACGCGGAAATTCCATTCCAGAGCGGTGTGTTTATCGATATCGATAATCTTATAAGCGGTGGGCTGTAGAGCATGCTCAGACTTATGACTGGTACATTGATGGCTCATACACTCTCCTCCTGCGCCAGGGCCTGCTGAACGGCATCGGTCATTTTGTTGATGATCAGCGAGAATTTTATGTACTGCGGGCAGCGGTCGTCGCAACGTCCGCAGCCGACGCACATGTGTTCTGTCCCCTGGGCGCGAGCTTTGTAATCGTTGACTTTGTGTAGCGCACGGTAGCGCAGACGGTTACCTGGCTGTGGACGAAAACCGTGACCACCGGCCATATTGCTAAAGTCAGGCACCAGGCAACTGCTCCATTGGCGACGGCGCTCACCGCGCTGGGGATTCTCTTCGTAAGCGAGATCAAAAACGCTGTAGCAGGAACAGGTAGGGCAACCCGTAGTGCAGCGTCCGCAACTGATACAGCGGGAATCGTAAGTTTGCCAAAGTGGATGCTCGGTAACTATTTTGCGGATTTTTTGCGGGTCGTCACAAACGCTGTCCGGTGTACGCACTTGCTCCCGGTTTTGCTCGACAAAGCTCGGCGTATAGTCGCACTGAGCACCAAGATCGGCAAAGAATGGCAACAGGTCGGCGTCTTTCACGCTTATTTTTGCCCCATACTCACTAAAACGCACCGCTGCCGACCAGGTGTCGGTACGATTGCTGCCCATCGAGACACAGAAGCAGTTTTCGAATGATTCCTCGCACTCAATTAGCACGAAACGAATCTTATCGCGCAACCTTTGGTAGCTGTAATCGGCATTGCCACCGTTTCGTAAATACATATAATCCAGGCGGGATATTGCGTTGATATCACAGGCTCGGGCAAATATCAGCAATGGCGTCGTGTTAATATCAGCAATCTGAATGGTTTCTTTATCAAAATAAAATAGCGTCTCGGTAATAGGCAAAATAACTGCTTTGGGTGACATATGTGACTTTTCTTTCCATACGATGTCTTCCCAGTTATTTACCTTTTGATAAATAACGTTTTCAGTATCAGCAAAACGGCCACCACGATATTCAGAGCTTGGGGCATATACCCGCCATGTCGTGCTCAACCGAAGCATAAGCTGGCTGAGCTCATCTGGCTTTAATTTTAAGTTCATAACACTCTCACAAAATGTTAAAAATTATGAATAATATTTTTAATAAATTACAATAAGATCCCTACAGACAAGATATACTTATATGGTGAAAGGTTTTAATTCAAAAAAAGAGTGAGGCCTACCAGAAATAGTAATAAATAAAAGCGGTGACTAATATGAAGAAGCCGAACGCGCACTCGACCGCGACCATTTTATGAGTGCCAACGAAGCGGTGGAGTGGGGGTTGGTGGATTCGGTGCTGCGGGGACGGCGACAAGACAGGCTCAGCGCAGAGTCCTGGATGTCATCCCGCGTCGGGGGTCGGGCGTCCGCGTGGGGATTTATTGGGTCAACAGATAGTGGGATTGAACCAGGCCGGAAGGGAAGCTTCGGCTGGACAGTAATTTGAAATCGGCATCTTGAGGCATCGCACCGAACAACGTTCTTCCTGAACCCAATAGCACTGGCACCGTAGTGATTACCATATCGGTGACCAGGTTTTCACGCAGGAAAGACTGTATCAGTTGCCCGCCATCGAGATAGACCCGACGGATGCTCTGTTCATCCAATTGTTCAATCAGGTGCTTTGGTGTGAGGGCTGAGAATTGTACTTTACCCTTCAGGGGCAGGGGAACCGGCTCATTGACCAGCTGTTTGGACAGTACCACGACGGGAAGGTCATAAGGCCAGGAGTCAAAGCTGAGAACTTTTTCATAAGTCCCTCGGCCCATCACGATCATGTCTTTATCAGCGATAAAGGCGTCGAAACCATGGTCTTCGCTTGGATCATCGCGTTGCAATAGCCACTCGATGTCGCCATCTCGCCGCGCGATATAACCATCCAGACTGGTAGCGATAAAAACGTGTGTCGTGACCATTGAAGGCTCCTTATTTATAAGCTGTAAATTATTGTCCTGGAGGACAGCAAAATCAACAACACGCGTTAAAACAAAAAATCCACGCCAAGGCGTGGATTTTAGAGTTTGCTGCAGAAGACGAGGTTTAGACGTTAAACAAGAAGTTCATCACGTCGCCATCTTTGACGATGTAGTCTTTACCTTCTGAACGCATTTTACCTGCCTCTTTAGCGCCTTGCTCACCCTTGTAGGTGATGAAGTCGTCAAAAGCGATGGTTTGCGCGCGGATAAAGCCTTTCTCGAAGTCGGTGTGGATCTTGCCGGCGGCCTGCGGTGCGGTAGCGCCAACCGGGATGGTCCAGGCACGAACTTCTTTTACGCCAGCGGTGAAATAGGTCTGCAGGTTCAGCAATTCGTAACCAGCGCGGATCACGCGGTTCAGACCCGGTTCTTCCAGACCCAGCTCGGCCATAAACTCGGCGCGGTCTTCGTCTTCCAGCTCGGCGATGTCGGATTCAACTGCAGCGCACACGGCAACCACTACTGAGCCTTCGGCCGCAGCGATTTCGCGCACTTTGTCCAGGTATGGATTGTTCTCATAGCCGTCTTCGTTGACGTTGGCGATGTACATGGTTGGCTTCAGCGTCAGGAAGCTCAGGTAGCGGATCGCTGCACGGTCTTCATCAGTCAAGTCCAGCGCACGCAGCATGCCGGCGTTTTCCAGCTGTGGCAGGCATTTTTCCAGCGCGGCCAGTTCGGCTTTTGCGTCTTTGTCGCCGCCTTTGGCTTTCTTCTGTACGCGGTGGATAGCGCGTTCGCAGGTGTCCAGGTCAGACAGTGCCAGCTCGGTGTTGATCACTTCGATGTCGTCAGCCGGGTCAACCTTGTTGTTCACGTGGATGATGTTGTCGTTTTCGAAGCAGCGCACCACGTGGCCGATAGCTTCGGTTTCACGGATGTTGGTCAGGAACTGGTTGCCCAGGCCTTCGCCTTTGGACGCGCCTTTCACCAGGCCGGCGATGTCGACGAATTCCATGGTGGTTGGCAGGATGCGTTGGGGTTTGACGATCTCGGCCAACTGGTCCAGACGCGAATCGGGCATCGGCACCACACCGGTATTAGGTTCAATGGTGCAGAACGGGAAGTTGGCTGCTTCGATACCCGCTTTGGTCAACGCGTTGAACAGGGTGGATTTGCCTACGTTAGGCAGGCCGACGATACCGCATTTGAATCCCATGTTGTTATCACCTTAAATATCTTAACTATCAGCCGGTTAGGTTTAACCTACTGCATAAAGGACGAAATAATGGCGCCATTATACACGTAATGACTGTTTTTCTCGATCTGGCTGTGTGTTGTGAGCAAATAGGCGCTGAGAACGGTTTTTGGGGGTGTAATTAGCTTTGTTTTTAAACGTTTCTTATCCATTGCTGGGTTGAATACTTCATGGGGTACCATCAATTTCGGGGGGGGGGGTATTACTCAGTTAAGAGATATTATAAATAAAATGACTCTTAACTTTGTAACTCTTCTTTCTTAATTTCATAAAACAGTTAAGTAAAATTTAATATTCTATTTTTGAGTATGATTTGGCAATTTTTTCTGATTGTTTTGCCTGTTTTTTTAAGTTAGGGTTTGAAGTGGATTTCTATGTTATTGATTGATTAATGGAGGTATTTACCACATGAATGGATTCTATGTTTTTATATTGCCTGTATTATTGTTATTGGTTTCACTTGCTTCTTTTATTATTCACTCGAGGAGTATCAGAAGAAGAAGGTTATTATCCAGGCATCGTTTAAGATGCTCGGGATGTAGCAGGAAGCCGGTACTCCATGCCAAGAATAAAAAACTATTATTGTCTCAATCTACGGCTCAGCCTCTTTAAATTTAGCCCTACAGCCAGGCTCGGTGAATTGACTGTATTCTACTCGCTCGTTAAGTGCAGCCTGTTGCATAGAGGGAGAAGCCATAGCCGTTTTCTCGATCTGGCTGTGTGCTGCGGGCAAATGCAGCCGCAAAGCCGGTTTTTGATTGAGATTTGGATCACATTTACACATACTGACACTTCTGATTAACCTACAGGAAACGCGCCGGATGCACTTCTTGCCCAGTCCACCCTGAGTTGCCCCCCTCCTGAGGTTTACCGCGCCATGCGGCTCTGTTTCCCGTGCTGCGGGAATGTTTTTTTATCTGTCAGAAGTGAATAATCCATGTTTGACCTGAACAATTTCAGGCTGTCGACCGTCAAGAACGAGGTGCTGGCGGGCTTTGTGGTGGCAGTTTCGATGATCCCCGAAGCGGTCGGCTTTTCTTTGGTCGCCGGGCTTTCTCCGATCGTCGGGCTACACACGGCTTTTATTATCGGTCTGGTGACCGCCCTGTTTGGCGGCAAACCGGGCATGGTGTCGGGCGCGGCCGGTTCGATAGTGGTGGTGCTGATGAGCCTGGCGGCGCAACACGGCATGGCCTATGTGTTATGGGCGACGATTTTCGCTGGGGTGATCCAAATCCTGATCGGTGTTTTCCGGTTGGGTAAATTTATTCGACTGGTGCCGCTGCCGGCGATCCACGGCTTTGTGAATGGTTTGGCGATCGTCATTATGCTGGCGCAGTTGCATATGATTGCCGGGCAGGGGCTGCTGATGTACGGGCTGGTGGCGCTGGCGATCCTGGTCGTAGTGCTGTTCCCGCGACTGACCCGGGTGATCCCGGCTTCGTTGGCGGCTCTGATTGTGGTTTCCGCGCTGGCGATTGGCTTTAACCTGCATACCTTACGGGTCGGTGACCTGGCCGATATCTCCGGCGCCTTGCCGCATTTCAGCCTGCCGATGGCCCCGTTCAGCCTGGAAATGCTGAAAGTGGTGCTGCCATATGCGCTAGTGATCGCCCTGGTGGGATTGATTGAGTCACTGCTGACCATGACGGTACTCGACGAAATGGGTGGCAAGAAGGGCAACGGCAACCGTGAAAGCATCGCTCAGGGGGCGGGCAACGCCATTTGCGGCCTGTTTGGCTGCTTTGCCGGCTGCGCGATGATTGGCCAGTCGATTATCAACTTCACCTCGGGTGGGCGCGGACGTATTTCCGGCGTCGTCGGCGCGATACTGTTGATCCTGTTTGTGGTCAGCCTGTCAGGCTATATCGGCCTGCTGCCGGTGGCGGCGCTGGCCGGGGTGATGCTGGTGGTGTGTTACAACACCTTTGAGTGGAGTTCACTGCGCCGCCTGCGTCGGATGCCGAAGGCGGATGCGTTGGTGATGCTGCTGGTCACGGTGATCACTATCTTTACCGATTTGGCGATGGCGGTGATCAGCGGGGTGATTATCTCGGCGCTGGTATTTGCCTGGCAGCAGGCGCGTATTCGTGTGCGTCAGCATCGGGTAGAGGGCGAGGTCGCAGTGTATCAACTGGACGGTCCGCTGTTCTTTGGTTCTACCGCGGCCTTTGCCGAACTGTTCGAGCCGAAAAACGATCCGCAAAACGTGGTGCTGGATTTTGCCGGTACCCGGGTGATGGATTCCAGTGGGGTAGAAGCAATTGATAAGCTGACGGCACGTTATCTGGCGGCGGGAAAAACCATTCGCTTGCGCCACCTGAGCGGCGACTGCGTGCGTTTGTTAAAGCAGGCCGGCCCGTTTTGCAGCCATGAACTGGACGATCCGCAATATTACGTGGCGGAAGAAGGCTATCAGACCGATGACACTAACGTCGGTGAGGAAACCTTCAAGCTGAGAACCTAAGCGGGTCGGCAGCGGGCGTGATGTCCGCTGCCATCACAATCAGGCCTGCGCCTTAAAGCTGTGCAGGCGACGAACGGTTTTTTCCAAACCGTCTGTCAGCAAGATCTCTGTGCAACGCGCGGCTTCATCAATCGCTTCATCAATCATTTTTTGCTCGCTGACCGGCGGCTTGCCGAGCACGAAACCCACCACCTTGTTTTTATCGCCCGGATGACCAATGCCAATGCGCAAGCGATAGAAGTTCGGGTTATTGCCGAACTTGCTCTGAATATCCTTCAGCCCGTTGTGCCCGCCGTTGCCGCCACCCAGTTTGATTTTTGCAACACCGGGCGGAATATCCAGCTCGTCGTGCGCGACCAGAATTTCGTCCGGCTCAATGCGGTAGAAATTGGCCATCGCCAGTACGGCTTTGCCACTGAGGTTCATAAAGGTGGTGGGCACCAGCAGCCGCACGTCATTACCGGCCAAATTCAGTCGGGCGGTGTAGCCGTAGAATTTGCTCTCTTCCTTCAACTGCTGGTTATGGCGCTGGGCCAGTAAATCGACGTACCAGGCTCCGGCGTTGTGTCGCGTCTGGGCATACTCAGCGCCCGGATTCGCCAGGCCAACTATCAATTTAATACTGCTCACTGGGAGATTCGCTATGATCGGGATAATGGAAAGGGCATTAGTCTACCTGCCTGCGCGCCGAATGACAAAATCCTGATGCCGTGCATGGCGTTGGTGGGCTGATATCATCAACGCGGTGAGTGATTCATTAGCGGAATCATTCAATTTGTTAACTAATTAGTTGCTTAAAGTAAAGTTTTGTCATGCTTTCTTTACCATTTGTGATCGCCTACGCAATCACCTTGTCGGGCCAGGGTCTATACTTAACTTATCAAAGTGGGTTAACGATTTACTGAGTTATCCCGGTTGGCTAATGGCACTATGGAGGTGGCATATGAAACGTAGAAACGTACACAAAATGGGTAACTTTTTTATGGGGCTGGGGCTGGTAGTGATGGTCGTCGGCGTTGGATACAACATTCTTGCTGAAGTATCGCAGTTTAATTTACCGCAGTTTTTCGCCCATGGCGCCATCATGAGTATCTTCATCGGCGCGTTGCTATGGCTGGTCGGTGCGCGTATCGGGGGGCGTGAGCAGGTGGCGGATCGTTACTGGTGGATAAAACATTTTGATAAACGGTGCCGAAACGATAATCATCGCTCGTCACATTGATTAAAAAAACAAAAGGGAGCAGGTGTAACGGCAAAGGAGATCTGCCGCGTATTCAGGTCTAAGGTCATGTTCGACTACCCGTAGAAAACCCGTTGCTGCTGATGCACCAACGGGTTTTTCTTTTTCTGCTAACGGGCAATCAATCGATCCGGCACGGCAGGGCCGCCGCACCGAAAAGAATTCTGATTAATGCTCGAACATCGCAGAAATTGACTCTTCATTGCTGATACGACGGATGGCTTCAGCCAGCATGCCGGACAGCGTCAGAGTACGCACGTTTTTCAGTGCCTTGATTTCTGCAGACAACGGAATGGTGTCGCACACGATCACTTCATCAATTACCGAGTTCCTGATGTTTTCCACAGCATTACCGGAGAAGATCGGGTGAGTCGCGTAGGCAAATACGCGCTTGGCACCACGTTCTTTCAAGGCTTCAGCTGCTTTACACAAGGTACCACCGGTGTCGATCATATCGTCAACCAGCACGCAGTCACGGCCTGCCACGTCACCAATGATGTGCATCACCTGGGAAACGTTCGCACGTGGGCGGCGTTTATCGATGATAGCCATATCGGTATCGTTCAGCAGTTTGGCGATAGCGCGGGCGCGCACTACGCCGCCGATGTCCGGGGAAACCACGATTGGGTTCTCCAGATTCTGTTGCAGCATGTCTTCGAGCAGGATCGGGCTACCGAACACGTTATCTACCGGGACATCAAAGAAGCCCTGGATCTGTTCAGCGTGCAGATCTACCGTCAAGACGCGGTCAACCCCAACGCTGGAGAGGAAGTCGGCGACAACTTTGGCGGTGATTGGCACACGAGCAGAACGCACGCGGCGATCCTGGCGGGCATAGCCGAAATAAGGGATAACAGCAGTAATACGACCTGCGGAGGCGCGACGCAGGGCATCTACCATAACAACCAGTTCCATCAGGTTATCGTTGGTAGGAGCACAGGTGGACTGGATGATGAAAATATCACCGCCGCGTACATTTTCGTTGATTTGCACGCTCACTTCGCCGTCGCTAAAACGACCTACTGCGGCGTCACCAAGGCTGGTGTACAAACGGTTGGCAATACGTTGTGCTAGTTCCGGGGTGGCGTTACCAGCAAAAAGCTTCATATCAGGCACGAGAAGAACCTCAGGCATGCGTCCAGAGAAGATATTGTCATTCGGCCTCGCTAAGGGGCAGTTAGCGACGCCGGCGCAATATCATACGGGTGTGTAAAAAAATTTGAAACCGCAGCGGCGCAGGGATGACAGGGCCAGGTGTGAGCGACTCTGCGCAGCGAAACGAGAACTACGGTTCAATCTGCCCGGAACGAATGCGATGTAGTGGAGAGACGTTAACGCCACGCGCTACAAAACCACGTATCCACTCCGGGGCTTGATTTAACACCTGACGGGCGGCGGTTTCTGTGTCGAATTCAGCAAACACACAAGCACCTGTGCCAGTCAGGCGTGACGGCGCGTATTCTAACAGCCAAGAAACAAGCTGTTCAACCTCGCGAAAACGTTTTCTTGCTATTGGTTCGCAATCATTTGCGTAAGTTGCCTGCAACAGCACATTTAATGGGCGAACCGGGGTATCTCTTTTTAAATCTGCATCGCCAAAAATAACCGGAGTCGGGATGCTGACGCCCGGATGGGCCACCAGATACCACTTTTCCTGCGGATGGGCAGGTTGTAAACGTTCACCAATGCCCTCTGCAAAGGCGGCATGGCCGCGAACGAACACCGGAACATCGGCACCGAGGGCCAGCCCCAGTTCCGCCAACTGCTCGTCGCTCAAGCCGCAGCGCCACAGATCATTGAGCGCCACTAACACCGTGGCGGCGTTGGAAGAGCCGCCGCCCAGCCCGCCACCCATCGGCAGACGTTTATCGATGCTGATGTCGGCACCGCGCGGGGCGGTATTCAGCCCGTGACGATCGCAATGCTGTTGCAGCAAACGGGCGGCGCGGACGATCAGGTTTTGCTCAGCCGGCACGCCGGCCACCGGGGTCAGCAGATGGATGCTGTCATCCTGGCGTACGTCGATGGTCAGCGTGTCGCCGTAATCCAGAAACTGGAACAGCGTCTGCAGCAGGTGGTAGCCATCTTCACGTTGGCCGGTAATGTACAAAAACAAATTGAGTTTAGCTGGCGATGGCCATTGACGAATCATTTAAGCGTCCAATCGTCCATTTTCAGTTTGATGCGCTGGTCACCCTGTTTCAGTTCCAGGCGGCTCGGCAACTGTGGCTTGAGGCTGTTGTTGTAGTCCTGATAATCCACGGTCCAGGTCTGGCTACCTTGTTGGTAGGTCAGCGCGTTCAGGCGATATTGGTCATCGAGCTTGAAGTCGCTGGCTTCACCCGGCAGGCCGAGCATCCACTGACGCAGGTTGTCCAGCGGAATGGCCATGCCGGTCAGCTTGCGGATCATCTCTTCGGCATTGTCGCTGACGTAGCGTTTTCCCTGGTTGTCCGTCAACTGCACCACGTTTTTCTGTACGTTGAGGTCAAGCTCGGTACTGCCAAGCGGATTGGTCAGCAGCAGGCGATAACGGTCCGGCGAATACTGTTGCCAGAAGAAGCGGGCGTAGACTTTTTTCTGGTCTGACAGGTAGGCGAAAGAGCCACGGGTCTGATACTGACTCAGTTGTTGCACCGCTTGTTCGTGGGCACGCCACTGCGGCGACGTCGGGCTGGTGGCCGGGCCGGTCGGCTTGGTGGTAGTACAGGCAGCCAGCACCAGGCTGGCCAGCGGGATCAGGCGGAGCAAACTAACTTTGCGGATTGGCATAACTTTCTCTTGTCCTTTTGTCCTTGCGGGCACGCACAGCGAAACCTGAGTATCGGTATTTACGCTAGCGGGGCAACGCCGGCTCGTCAATTTTTTGCTGCATCGCGTTGAAACTTCCCGGCTTTGTCACCGCTCTCGGGCACGGGGCCAGGTGCGGTCTTCGCTGATAAGATTAACACAATCGCTCGAGCGTGCGCTCTGGGCGCAAGAATATCTCTGGGGCCGGGTGTTGCTGCCGTTGGCGTTTAGTTGATGTTGCGTTCTGTAGTATTGCCAGAGTCTATCGCCGTGGGGAGATCCGAAGATTATGAAGCTTGCAGTTCGAATCGTTATTTCGCTGTTATGTTTTGCGGGCTCGGCATTTTTTTACCTGCAGGCGAAGCATGTTTATTGCCAACAGGTGTCCTTCATTTTGGATCCCACCTTTCGTTGCGGCACTTTGGGCTGGTAAATGCCGGATATTTGATCGCTATCCCCAACTCAGGTTGGTCAGTTTTACTCAATACTGTGCGGAATATCGCAGACTGCACTAAAATTCAGTATGTTATGTCGTCAAATTATTCTTTATCTTGCTGTATTTATTGCTAATCACTCATTGATGCTGTCTATTTCAGCGATTGGACGGAAGATGCGGTTGTGCCTTTTATTGATCCCGCGCATCAAGTAGAATGCCGTTCAACGAGAACCCGTACCAAAAGAAGTATTACTCGAAGCAATGACCCTGCTGGCGTTAGGTATAAATCACAAAACCGCTCCGGTTTCTCTGCGTGAAAGGGTGACCTTCTCCCCAGAGTCTATCGAACAGGCGCTAACCAGCTTGCTCCAACAACCGTTGGTGCAGGGCGGTGTCGTGTTGTCTACCTGCAACCGCACCGAGCTGTATCTTAGCGTGGAGCAACAGGAACATATTCACGAACAGCTGGTCTCCTGGCTGTGTGAGTACCACCAACTGCGCCCGGAAGAAGTGAGTAAAAGCCTATACTGGCATCACGGCAACGAAGCCGTCAGCCACCTGATGCGCGTGGCCAGCGGGTTGGATTCACTGGTACTGGGCGAACCGCAAATTCTCGGGCAGGTGAAGAAAGCCTTTGCCGAATCTCAACGCGGGCAGTCACTGTCTGGTGAGCTTGAGCGTCTGTTCCAAAAATCCTTCTCTGTCGCCAAACGCGTACGTACCGAAACTGAAATCGGTGCCAGTGCGGTATCCGTGGCCTTTGCCGCCTGTACCCTGGCGCGCCAGATATTCGAATCCCTTGCCGAACTGAATGTCCTGTTGGTGGGCGCCGGTGAAACCATTGAACTGGTGGCACGTCATCTGCGCGAGCATAAAGTACGGCATATGATTATTGCCAACCGTACCCGCGAGCGCGCCCAACTGTTGGCGGACGAAGTCGGCGCAGAAGTGATCACCTTGCCGGAAATCGACGAACGCCTGGCGGATGCCGACATTATTATCAGTTCTACCGCCAGCCCGCTGCCGATCATCGGTAAAGGGATGGTGGAGCGAGCGCTGAAAGCGCGTCGCAACCAGCCCATGCTGCTGGTGGATATTGCCGTACCGCGCGATATCGAACCGGAAGTGGGTAAGCTGGCCAACGCCTATCTATACAGCGTGGACGATCTGCACGCCATCATTCAGAGCAACCTGGCGCAGCGCAAGGCCGCGGCGGTGCAGGCTGAGTCGATTGTCCAGCAGGAAAGCATCAACTTTATGGCCTGGTTGCGCTCGCAGGGCGCAGTGGAAACCATCCGTGACTACCGTTCCCAGGCCGATCAGATCCGTGCGGAAATGGAAGCCAAAGCCCTGGCCGCTATTGCGCAGGGCGCGGACGTGGAGCAGGTTATCCACGAACTGGCTCACCGGCTGACCAACCGTCTTATTCATGCCCCTACCAAATCCCTCCAACAGGCCGCCGGCGATGGCGACGTGGAGCGGTTGCAATTATTACGCGACAGCCTCGGGCTGGATCAGCATTAGTTTTCTCTTTATTAACAGGGTTTAATACCACGCATGAAGCCTTCTATTGTTGCCAAACTGGAAGCGTTACAAGAGCGCCATGAAGAAGTGCAGGCGCTGCTCGGCGATGCCGGCGTTATTGCCGAGCAGGATCGGTTCCGTGCGCTGTCGCGCGAATATGCACAGTTGACCGATGTCAGCCGCTGTTTCCTTGAATGGCGTAAGGTGCAAGACGATCTGGCTACCGCAGAAATGATGCTGGATGACCCGGAAATGCGCGAAATGGCGCAGGAAGAGTTGAAAGACGCCAAGGCGGCGACGGAAGAGCTGGAGCAGCAATTACAAGTGCTGCTGTTGCCGAAAGATCCGGATGATGAGCGCGATTGCTTCCTGGAAGTGCGTGCCGGTACCGGCGGCGACGAAGCGGCGATTTTTGCCGGCGATCTGTTCCGTATGTACAGCCGCTATGCCGAAACGCGTCGCTGGCGCGTCGAGATCATGAGCGCCAACGAAGGCGAGCACGGCGGCTATAAAGAAGTGATTGCCAAGGTATCTGGCGACGGCGTTTTCGGCCAGCTGAAGTTTGAGTCTGGCGGCCACCGCGTGCAGCGCGTGCCGGAAACCGAGTCGCAGGGGCGTATTCATACCTCCGCCTGTACCGTGGCGGTGATGCCGGCGGTACCGGAAGCCGAACTGCCGGAGATCAATGCCGGCGATCTGAAAATCGATACCTTCCGTTCCTCCGGTGCCGGTGGCCAGCACGTTAACACCACCGACTCGGCGATCCGTATCACCCACTTGCCGACCGGCATTGTGGTGGAGTGTCAGGACGAACGTTCACAGCACAAAAACAAAGCCAAGGCGATGTCGGTGTTGGGGGCGCGTATCCGCGCTGCCGAAATGGCGAAACGCCAGCAGGCCGAGGCATCAACCCGTCGTAATCTGTTAGGCACCGGCGACCGTTCCGATCGCAACCGCACCTACAACTTCCCGCAGGGGCGCGTGACCGACCATCGCATCAACCTGACTTTGTACCGTCTGGATGAAGTGATGGAAGGCAAGCTGGACATGCTTATCCAACCTATTGTGCAGGAATATCAGGCCGACCAGCTCGCCGCGCTGTCCGCTGAGCCCGAGTAATGGATTATCAATCCTGGCTGAAGGCGGCAGTTGCCCGGTTGACGCAAAGTGACAGTGCCCGACGTGACGCGGAGATCCTGCTGGGTTTCGTGACCGGCCGGGCCAGAACCTTTCTGATGGCATTTGGCGAAACTTTGCTGACGCAACAACAGCAAGAACAGTTGGAAAGGTTACTGGTGCGCCGTGAACGTGGCGAGCCGGTGGCTTATCTGATTGGTGAACGCGAGTTTTGGTCGCTGCCGCTGTCAGTCTCACCGGCTACCCTGATCCCGCGTCCGGACACCGAATGCCTGGTGGAACTGGCGCTGGAGCGCCTGCCGTCATCCGCTTGCAACATCCTCGATCTCGGCACCGGCACCGGTGCCATTGCGCTGGCGCTGGCCAGCGAACGCCCGAACTGCACGGTGACCGGCGTTGATTTACAGCCTGAAGCCGTAGCGCTGGCGCAGCATAATGCGCAGAAGCTGGCGATCGGCAACGCACAATTTCTTCAGGGCAGTTGGTTTGCGCCGCTGGCCGGCCAAACTTTCGCCCTGATCGCCAGTAATCCTCCGTACATCGACGCCGCCGACCCGCATCTGGCGCAGGGCGACGTACGTTTTGAACCCAGCAGCGCGCTGGTCGCGCAGCAGCACGGGTTGGCGGATTTGTCCGCTATTGTGCAGCAGGCACCGCAGTATCTGTTGCCACAGGGCTGGCTGTTGCTGGAGCACGGTTGGCAACAGGGCGAGAGCGTGCGCGCATTGCTGCAGGCCGCCGGTTTTATTTCGATCGCTACCCGCCGTGACTACGGTGATAACGATCGCGTGACTTTTGGCCAATGGCCGCAGCAGTAACTGAGAACTAACAAAAACAAAGCACACAGCGAATAAACAAAAGGAAGCAATATGGCAGTCTACTCAGCGTTAAAACATTTGCACCTGTTGACAGTCACCATCAGCATTGTCTTGTTTGTGTTGCGATTTTTCTGGAAATGGCGAGACTCGGCGATGATGAACAAGCGCTGGGTGAAGATAACGCCGCACATAAATGATACGGTACTGTTCGTCAGTGGTATCGCGTTGGTGGTGATGTTCAAGTTTTACCCGCTGCTGGGTATGGACTCGTGGCTGACCGAGAAGCTGTTTGGCGTTATTATCTATATCCTGCTTGGCTACGTCGCATTGGGCAAGAAGACCAAAAACCAGAACCTGCGCACCCTGGCGTTTGTGCTGGCGCTGGGCTGTCTGTACCTGATAATTAAACTTGCCACGACGAAAATACCGTTTCTGATGGGATACTTATGAGTAGCATTGCTGATTTTGAATTTAACACCGCGCTGCTGAGCGCGGGCGTGATCCTGGTTTCGCAGTCCGTGCGGCGTGATTTCCCCACCGCCGAAGTCGAACGTAAGCTGCAGCAGCTGGTCGACGACGCACGTGCGGCGATGCCGAAGGATCTCAGCCAGGAACAGCAACTGGACGCACTCATTGAACTGTTCTTCAAAACCTGGGGTTTTGGCGGTGCCGGCGGCGTGTATCGTCTGTCCGACGCGATTTGGCTCGACAAGGTGCTGGAAGGGCGCCAGGGCACGCCGGTTTCCCTCGGCACCATTTTCCTGCACATTGCCGCGCATCTGGATTTACCGCTGTTGCCGGTGATTTTCCCCACCCAGCTGATCCTGCGGGCAGACTGGCTGGATGAAGAGATGTGGCTGATCAACCCGTTGAACGGTGAGACGCTAAACGAGCATCAACTGGAAGTGTGGATCAAGGGCAACCTGGGTCTGGGCGCCGAGTTGGAAGATGACGATCTCGATGAGTCAGAAAACGTCATGGTGGTGCGTAAGATGCTTGATACGCTGAAGGCCGCCCTGATGGAAGAAAAACAGATGGAAATGGCGTTGCGCGCCAGCGAAACGGTGCTGTGCTTCGATCCGGATGACCCGTACGAAATCCGTGACCGTGGGCTGATTTACGCCCAGTTGGAGTGCAACCATATTGCTATTTCGGATCTCAATTATTTTGTCGAACAGTGTCCTGAAGATCCGGTCAGCGAAGTGATCAAAGTACAGATCCACTCGATTGAACCGAAACAGGTCACGCTGCATTAATTCATTTGATTTAACATCAACAAAGGCGAAAGCATGAAACAGAAAGTGGTTAGCATTGGTGACATCAACGTAGCGAACGATCTGCCGTTTGTGCTGTTTGGCGGTATGAACGTGCTGGAATCGCGCGATTTGGCGATGCGCATTTGCGAACACTACGTCACCGTGACGCAAAAACTGGGCATCCCTTACGTTTTTAAAGCCTCTTTTGATAAAGCCAACCGTTCTTCCATCCACTCGTATCGTGGTCCGGGCCTGGAAGAAGGGATGAAGATCTTCGAAGAAATCAAAAAGACCTTCGGCGTGAAAACCATCACCGACGTGCATGAAGCCTCACAGGCGCAGCCGGTGTCCGAAGTGGTTGACGTGATCCAGCTGCCGGCATTCCTGGCTCGCCAAACCGATCTGGTAGAAGCGATGGCGAAAACCGGTGCGGTGATCAACGTCAAGAAACCCCAGTTCGTCAGCCCGGGCCAAATGGGCAATATCGTCGACAAGTTCAAGGAAGGCGGTAACGATCAGGTGATCTTGTGCGATCGCGGCAGCAACTTTGGTTACGATAATCTGGTGGTCGACATGCTGGGTATCAACGTGATGAAGAATGCCACTGGTGGTCATCCGGTGATCTTCGACGTGACCCACGCCCTGCAGACCCGTGACCCGTTCGGCGCCGCATCCGGCGGCCGTCGTGCGCAGGTTGCCGAACTGGCACGTGCCGGTATGGCGGTTGGCCTGGCTGGGCTGTTTATTGAAGCGCACCCAGAGCCGAACAGCGCCAAGTGTGATGGCCCGTCCGCGTTGCCGCTGGACAAGCTGGAGCCGTTCCTGGTGCAGATGAAAGCCATCGACGATCTGGTGAAGAGCTTCCCAGAGCTCGATACCAGCAACTAAGCTGGTTTTCTCTCAGTAAAAAGCCCGACTCGTCGGGCTTTTTGTTTTTCAGGTGTTTAACGCTGTCAGCGCCTCGGGTAGCGTTGCGTAGAAATGCAGTTTCCCCTCAATCGGCTGTACTCGCGCTCGTGCCAGCGTTTTCAACGGCTGGAACGGCATATCGGTGATCGCCAATTGCTTGCCGGGCGGCAGGGCTTCAATAAAGCGCTGCAGGGCATCCAGGCCACCGGCGTCCAGCACCGGTACCGCATCCCACTGCAAGACAATCACGTCATAACTTTCACTGCGCACCAGCAACTCGTTAAAAATGCGTTCGGCGGCGGCGAAGAATAATGGACCGTTCACCCGTAGCACCAGGCGGCCATTTTCGGCGCTCAGTTCGCTCAAGCGTGTCATACGCGCAATGCGGCGCATAAACAGCAGCGAAGCCAGCACTATGCCTACGGTAATGGCAATCACCATATCAAACAGCACCGTCAGCGACAGGCACAGCAGCATCACCAGAATGTCGTCCTTCGGTGCCCGCCGCAGCAGATAAACCACCTTATGGGCTTCACTCATATTCCAGGCGACCATCAGCAGCAGCGACGCCATTGCCGCCAGCGGTAGCCAGGACAGCCACGGCGCCAGCACCAGCAGCGCCAACAGCACCAGCAACGCATGAATAATGGCAGATACCGGCGAAGTGGCCCCGGCGCGCACGTTGGCTGCGGAACGCGCAATGGCGGCAGTGGCGGTAATGCCGCCAAAGAATGGAGCGATAATATTGCCTGCTCCCTGGCCGATAAGCTCGGTATTGGAATTGTGCTTCTTGCCGGTCATGCCGTCCAACACCACGGCACACAGCAGGGATTCAATCGCACCCAGCATGGCCATGGAGAATGCCGCCGGTAGCAGGGCGGAAATTGTCTGCCAGCTCAGCGCCATCGGCTTGCCGTCACCGGCCGGCAGATCCCACGGCAGCATCAACTGCGGCAAAATGGGAGGAATGCCCTGGCCCTGGGTACCGTCGGCCAGCAGGTAGCTGAAGCGGGAACCGATGGTGGCCACCGGGTGGTCAAACAGCGCCAGAATGCCCATCACCGCCGTGCCTGCCATCAACGCCGGTAAATGGCCCGGTACCCGCAGGCCAAGCTTCGGCCAAAATATCAGGATCAACAGGGTCACCGCGCCGATCAGCGTATCGCCGATATCCAGCGTTGGCAGCGCCTGCAGCAGGGCGTAAACCTTGCCCACATAGTGTTCCGGCACCGCCGTCAGTTGCAGACCGAAGAAGTCCTTCACCTGCATGGTGGCGATGGTAATGGCAATACCGGAGGTGAAGCCCAGCGTCACCGACAGGGGAATATATTCAATCAACCGGCCGAAACGTGCCAACCCCATGAGCACCAAAAACAGCCCGGAAAGCAGGGTGGCGATCAACAGGCCCGAGAGGCCGAACTGCTGTGAAACCGGATACAGGATCACCACGAAGGCGGCGGTAGGCCCGGAAACGCTATAGCGCGAACCGCCGCTAATGGCGATCACAATCCCGGCGACCGCTGACGTGTAAAGGCCATATTGAGGGGGAACGCCGCTGGCAATCGCCAGCGCCATCGCCAGCGGGATGGCAATGATGCCGACGGTGACGCCGGCGATGGCGTCTTTTAGCAGGCGTTGCAGGGAATAGGGATCTCGCCAACAGGCATCAATCAGGGCGCTGAACGGCCGAATGCCGTTAATTTCATGCGTTTTCATCTGAGGTGTTAACCAAGTCTATAAAAGAGAACGGAATGGCGGGCCGGTTGCGGTCCGTCTCGAATAGCTGACAGACACCATACGCCAGTTGTGGCGGTGATTCCTAGATATACATCAATGCGCTGCGGGAAAATGAAAGTAGACTCTTTCAAAACGGCAATCAATATCAGATGGCAGGCTGGTCGCGACTCTGGCGGCCAGCCTTAAGAGAATAGCGTGGGTTTTATCGCTTAATGTACTGCCGGCAGGGATAAGCCGAGAAAGTGCGCCAGGGTGCTGACCAGCAGATTGTGGTCTTCCAACTGCGGCGAGCCGGAAATGCTGATGGTGCCGATGCAACCCAGTCCGGCTAAATTAATTGGAAAGGCACCGCCGTGCGCCGAGTAGTCACGCACGCTGAGTCCATAGCGCTCTTCCAGGGTTGATTGGCGTTGTTGCAGGCGCAGGCCGATAGCATAAGAACTTTTGTGGAAGTGATTTACCACGTTGCGTTTACGCCGCACCCAGTCTGCAATATCAGGCGTGGTGCCGGGCATGGCATAATAAAACAGTGTCTGCCCCGCAAGCTGGATCTCGATGGCGATGGAAAGGCGGCCTTGTTCTGCGGCAGATTTCAGCGCCGATCCCAGTTCCCAGGCGGTATTATGGTCAAAGTGACTGAAGGTCAACGTCGCTTCCTGTTGGGTCAGCGCTTGCAAATCATCATCGATATTCATGGTTGTCGCTCCTCTCTAGGTGTCTGACAGACTATCCTGAACCGGGCTGGTGGGATAGATACCTTGGAAATAACATAGAACTGCTAATCTATTATTAATCTGAGTAATATGTTCCATGCCGGAATGGATGAGACAGGGATTGGTGCTCAAAATTTATTGCTTAATCACCCTGTATTTTCCGCGGAGCATAGCGAATATATATGACTTACGTTGCGTCAATTCCCACTCTTTATAGCGACGCTTGCATCACCTACGCCACGCTGTCGGTCAGCTATTTTGCCCTCAGCAAGAATGCTCCTTTTTCCTATCAGTCCGAAGGATGGAAACGCCTGCTTTTTGGCCTGCTGGCCGGACTGGCGATACTGTTTCTGAATCAGGATCGGCTGGAGTTGATCGATAACGTCCATTACAGCTTCGTGATGATCCCAATGATATTGGTGACCTTTTTTGGCGGTGCGCTCAGTGGAATGGCGTGCTATCTGATGTTGTTGGTGGTGAGTGGCGGGTTTACCGTCGATAACCTGTTTATCGGCTCGATCATCATTCCGTTGCTGCTGTCACGGGTCTGGTTGAAAAAATCGAACCGGGTGTTTTATCTGACCATAGGTCTGATTGCGTTATACCGCATTCTGGTAGTCTGGTTTTTGGTCGATATTCGTACCCTGTGGCTGGATGCGTTGCTGTATCAGGCCATTTCCGCCCTGTGCCTGGCGATTTGCTACCATGCGCTGAACTTCAAAGAGAGGCATATCCACGCCTATTTTTCAATGCGCGATAAGGCCACCACCGACAGCCTGACTCATCTTAGTAACCGTGCCAGCGTCGACTATCGCCTGATGTTGCAACATGCAGAGCGGCGTCCCTGCGGGTTGATGATCCTCGATCTGGATAATTTCAAACGTATCAATGACACCTATGGCCATTTGGCCGGGGATCTGTTGCTGACCCAGATGGGACAGTTGTTGCAAAACAGCGTGCGCAGCGAAGATTTTGTCGGTCGCTATGGTGGTGAGGAGTTTATGGTGATCACCGCCAGCTATGATCCGAAAATTATCGGCGGGGTAGCGGAACGCATTCGCCGCAGCGTGGAGACAACGGTATTTTTGCTCGATGAAGGCCACGAGACCCAGATCACCGTTTCTATCGGTGCCTCACTGTATTTGCCCGGAATGGCGGTAGATAAAGCGATAGAGATGACGGACGAAGCGCTATACCAAGCCAAACGTGAGGGGAAAAACCGGGTAGTTTGCAGCCGATTGATGCCGTTTTCACCGCTGGGGGCCGGCTTTCGGCCGCAGTAACCCCTCCTGATGGAATCAGAAGGGGCTATTGGCTCAGGCTGCCAGCGTATGCTCGCGGAATGCGCTCAGCAGCTCTTCGGTAAACTTCAGGCGTTTCTGGCGATCGGTCAGATCCAGCATAAACTTCAGCTTGCTCGGCCCGTCCAGGCGATAGACCTGCGGATTGCTTTGCAACAGCCCAATTAAATAGCCTGGGTCGACCCTGTTTTTTTCGCCAAACTCTATAAATCCACCGCGTTCATTACCTTCGATACGCTTGATGCCCAGTAACTGCGCATGTTGACGCAGCGCCGCGCTTTGCAGCAGGTTACGCGCCGGATCCGGCAGCAGGCCAAAGCGGTCAATCAGCTCCACCTTCAACTCTTCGAGTTCACCGTCGTTTTTCGCGCTGGCGATGCGCTTATAGAACGACAGGCGAGTATTGACGTCTGGAATGTAATCGTCCGGCAGCAGGGCGGGCATGCGCAGCTCCACTTCGGTCTGGTTGCTGGTGAGATCTTCCAGCGAAGGCTCGCGTCCGTTTTTAAGTGCGTCGACTGCGCTTTCCAGCAGTTCCATATACAGCGAGAAACCGACGGTGGTCATCTGGCCGCTCTGGTCTTCACCGAGCAGTTCGCCTGCGCCGCGGATCTCCAGATCGTGGGTGGCCAGGGCAAAGCCGGCACCCAGGTCTTCCAGTGATGCTATGGCTTCCAGACGTTTATGGGCGTCGGTGCTCATGGCTTTCGGGGGCGGCGTCAGCAGATAGGCGTAGGCCTGATGGTGCGAACGCCCGACGCGGCCACGTAGCTGATGCAGCTGCGCCAGCCCGAAGCGATCGGCACGCTCGATGATAATGGTATTGGCGCTGGGAATGTCGATGCCGGTTTCAATAATGGTGGTGCAGACCAGTACGTTAAAGCGCTGGTGGTGGAAATCGTTCATCACCCGTTCCAGATCGCGTTCACGCATTTGGCCGTGGCCGATGGCAATACGCGCTTCCGGCACCAACTCCGCCAGTTTTGCTGCGGCTTTTTCGATGTTTTCAACGTCGTTGTACAGGTAGTAAACCTGGCCGCCGCGCAGCACTTCACGCAGGATCGCCTCACGTACCACCAGGCTGTCGTACTCGCGGACAAAGGTTTTTACCGCCAGGCGACGGGCCGGTGGAGTGGCAATAATCGACAGGTCGCGCATGCCGCTCATGGCCATATTCAGGGTACGCGGGATCGGCGTCGCGGTCAGCGTCAGAATATCCACATCGGCACGCATTGCCTTGATGCGTTCTTTGTGGCGCACGCCGAATCGGTGTTCTTCATCGACAATCAGCAGCCCCAGATCTTTCCAGCGCAGATCGCTCTGCAGCAGTTTGTGGGTACCGATGATGATATCTACTTTGCCGTCGACGGCATCGTCCATCACCTGTTGCTGTTCCTTGGCACTGCGGAAGCGCGACATCATCTCAATGCGGATCGGCCAGGTGGCGAAGCGATCGCGGAAGTTGTCGAAATGCTGCTGCGCCAGCAGGGTGGTTGGTACCAGTACCGCGACCTGTTTGCCGTTCTCCACCGCCAGGAAGGCGGCACGCATCGCCACTTCGGTTTTGCCGAATCCGACGTCACCACACACCAGACGGTCCATGGCCAGTGGCTGGCACATGTCACTCAGCACGGCGTTAATCGCCTGCTCCTGGTCCGGGGTGGTCTCAAACGGGAAGGCCTGACAGAACAGTTGATACTGCTCGCGGTCATGTTTAAAGGCGAAGCCGGTTTTGGCGGCGCGTTGGGCGTAAATATCCAGCAGTTCTGCCGCCACGTCGCGCACCCGCTCGGCGGCTTTTTGCCGTGCACGCGACCAGGCATCACCGCCCAGTTTGTGCAGCGGTGCGTTTTCGTCGGCACCGCCGGCATAACGGCTGATCAGATGCAGCGACGAGACCGGGACGTAGAGTTTATCTTCACCGGCGTAGGACAGGATCAGGTACTCGGCCTTGATGCCACCGGCTTCCAGCGTGGTCAGGCCAACGTAACGGCCAACGCCGTGTTCCAGATGCACCACCGGCTGGCCGGGGTGCAATTCTGCCAGATTGCGGATCAGAACATCGGTATTGATGGTGCGACGATTGTCTTGCCGACGGCGACTGACGCGTTCACCGAGCAGATCGCTTTCGCAGATCAAGGCCCGGTTGCGCATGCCGTCAAGGAAACCGCGCTCGGAGGCGCCGACCATCATGTAGCGGCCCGCCAATTCGGCCTGATCGAGATGCTGGATCAGTGAAGGACGGAGTTTGATGCGGCCGAGCAGATCCTGCAGCGTTTCGCGACGCCCCTCGCTTTCGACCGAGAAAATAATGCTGCCATCGAAGCTTTCAATAAAGTGACGCAGGCTGTCCAGTGGCGCTTTCTGCTGGGCTTGTACCGCCAGATCCGGCAGCGTGCGGTAATCCAGATTGGTGTTACCGGCTTTGGCAGGCAGCTCTTCGGTTTTCAGCGCCATGCGTGGCCAGGCTTTCAGTTCACCAAACAGCGCATCAACCCGTAGCCACAGGCTGTCCGGTGCCAGCAGCGGCCGCATAGGATCGACGCGGCGGCTCTCATAGCGTTGGTTGACGTCCTGCCAGAAGCGTTCGGCGGCGCTCTCCAGATTACCGGTATTGACGATCAGCGTGTTGTCCGGCAGGTAACTGAACAACGAAGGCAGCGGTTGGCTGAAAAACAGCGGCTGCCAGTATTCGATACCGGCCGGCCAGGTGCCTTTGCTGACCTGCTGATAAATATGTTCGGCGTCGCGACGCACCTCAAACTGCTCACGCCACTGACTGCGGAACAGCTCGATGGCATTTTTGTCGGTTGGAAATTCATGGGCCGGCAGCAGGTTGATGGCATCGACTTCGCTGAGCGTGCGCTGGTTGTCGACATCAAAGGTGCGCAGGCTGTCGATCTCGTCATCGAAGAAATCGATGCGGTAAGGTTCTTCGCTGCCCATAGGGAACAGATCAAGCAGCGCACCGCGGGTGGCAAATTCGCCATGTTCCATCACCTGGTCAACGCTGCGGTAGCCGGCCTGCTCCAGTTGAGCGCGCAACTTGTCGCGCGACAGGCGCTGGCCTTTTTTCATCACCAGCGCGTGGCCGTGCAGAAATTCGTGTGGGCAAACGCGCTGCATCAGGGTGTTGACCGGCAAAATGATCACGCCGCGCACCATGGTCGGCAGATGGTACAGGCTCGACAGACGGGCCGAGATAATTTCCTGATGCGGTGAGAAGCTATCGTAGGGCAGGGTTTCCCAGTCGGACAGCGTGGTGACCATTTGATCGGTAAATTGCTGAATTTCGTCGCGCAGACGCAGGGCATTTTGCATGTCCGGGGCGATCAGCATCACCGGCCCGTTGTGACGTTCGACAATCTCGGCGCATTCCACGGCACAGGCCGAGCCGGTCAGTTGCCCCAACTGGCGCAAATCGCCCGCGCGCTCAGGCAGGGAATAACGGGAGGATGAAGAAGAAGCAGAACGGTTACGGTTATCGGAGATGCTCATGAAGGTATCTTTAATCAATGTGTTAAATTTCGCCCTGGCACAAATCACGCTGCGCCTTTACCCGGTAATACTAGCCCACTGGGCAGTAAACTGACATAGGTAAAAGCGCTATGCGGCGGTCTATTGGCGTATGTTTAACCTCCAGATGGCGTTATTCCTGCGCCGCCATGGCGAGATAGTCGGCGATTTTATCGACGTCAACGTTGCCGCCGCTGACGATCACCCCGACCTTTTTGCCGCGCAAATCGAGCAGCGAATTCATCGCCGCCGCTGCGGCCAGGCAACCTGTCGGTTCGACCACCATTTTCATCCGCTCCATAAAGAAGCGCATCTGCCGACATAACTGCGGGTCGCTGACCGTCAGGATATCCTCGACGTACTGCTGAATGATTGGGAAGGTCAGCGAACCCACCTGTTGAGTCTGTGCGCCGTCGGCGATGGTTTTTGGTAGCGGGATCTGTACCGGCCGGCCACTGCGAAATGCCTGCTGCACATCGTTGCCCGCCTGTGGTTCCACGCCGAACACCCTACAGCCCGGCGACCAGTGGTGCGCGGCGACCCCGCTGCCGGCCAGCAAGCCACCGCCGCCGGTGCAAACCAGCAACACATCCAAAGGGCCGACTTCCTCAATCAGTTCTTTGGTGGCCGTGCCCTGACCGGCGATCACCTGCGGGTAATCGTAAGGGGGGATCATGGTCAGACCCTGTTCGGCCGCCAGCCGTTGAGTAATGGCTTCGCGGTCTTCGCTGTGGCGCTGATAAATCACTACGTTGGCACCGTAACCGCGCGTTGCCGCCAATTTGGCCGCAGGGGCGTCGTGCGGCATCACTATGGTTACGTTAACTCCCAGTTCCTTCGCCGCCAACGCCATGGCCTGCGCGTGGTTGCCGGAAGAGAAGGCAATCACCCCGGCCTTGCGCTGCGCATCACTCAATTGAGCAATCGAGTTGTATGCGCCGCGGAACTTGAAGGCACCGACGCGCTGGAAATTCTCACATTTAAAGAAAAGTTGCGCGCCGCTAAGGCGATCGGCCTGCTGCGAGGTCATGACCGGCGTACGGATGGCATGTCCGGCCAGAATTTCTGCGGCGGTAGAGATATCGGCGGCGGTGATACAGTGGGGCGTTGAACTCATGGCGACCTCGCGCTGGTGAAAGGGTGATTGATTACCCGGAAATTTTAATTTACTCTTTGTTAAGTTATTGTCAAATGGTTAAGTTAATGAGCGATCTCAGGCAGGAAAATGCGCTGTTACTGCGCGAAGCGGAAAAAATTGTCCAGGCGCTGGGCGTGATGTTTGCCCCCAGTTGTGAAGTGGTGCTGCACGATCTGACCCAGCCGGAGAGTGCTATCGTCGCCATCGCCAATAATCTGTCTAACCGCAACATTGGTGACGCCGCCAGCGAAATGGGGCTGGAACGTATTGCCTCGCCGGATTTTCCTGACGTGGTGCAAAACTATGCCAATGCCTTCCCGGACGGCCGCCCGGCCAAAAGCACTTCAATAGGTCTGCGCAACAGTCAGGGCGTTTTTGTGGCCGCGATTTGTCTTAATCTGGACGTCTCGATTTTCAACAGTGCCACCGCTATTTTGCAGCAGTTAACCGCCGTGGTGCAGAGCACGCCGCAGCCGGTTGCCGAAGGTGTACGCTCGCTGTCGGACATCGCCTCGGTGATCAACAACTTTGCGGCTTCGCATGCCACCGCTCCGCGTGCGCTCTCTTCCGAGCAACGTTTTCAGGCTCTCCAACTGTTAAAGCAGCAGGGCTATCTGCAACTGCGCGGCGCAGCCACCATGGCGGCGGAAGCCCTGGGTATTTCGCGGGTGTCGGTTTACAACCTGTTAAAGCGTGACGCCGGGTGACGTGCTGCCGTTAGCAGGATCAGCGGAATAAAAGGCGTCAGGGTGGTTCCCTAAACGGGGTATAGCCTTTATTATCCTTGATCACTTTCGCTTAAGCTACGGCAACAAAACGGATTTCATGTATCAACCTGTCGCGTTATTCATTGGCCTGCGTTACATGCGCGGGCGGGCTTCAGACCGCTTCGGGCGGTTTGTTTCCTGGCTTTCCACCATCGGCATTACGCTGGGGGTGATGGCGTTGGTTACCGTCTTGTCGGTGATGAACGGTTTTGAAAAGGATCTGGAGAACAATATCCTCGGCCTGATGCCGCAGGCGTTGATCACCAGCCCGCAGGGGTCAATCAACCCGCAACAAATCCCGGCATCGGCGGTGCAGGGCTTGCAGGGTGTCAGCCGCGTTGCGCCCTTGACTACCGGTGACGTGGTGCTGCAAAGCGCCCGCAGCGTAGCGGTGGGGGTGATGCTGGGGGTGAACCCGGACGAAGCCGATCCGCTGACGCCGTTTCTGGTGAACGTCAAACAGCAACAGCTGCAGCCGGGCCAATACAACATCATCATCGGCGAACAGTTAGCCGGGCAGCTTGGCGTTAAACGTGGCGATCCGCTGCGGGTGATGGTGCCGAGCGCCAGCCAGTTCACACCGATGGGTCGCATTCCGATCCAGCGTCTGTTTACCGTGATTGGCACCTTCCATGCCAATAGTGAAGTAGACGGTACCCAGATGCTGGTCAATCAGCAGGACGCTTCGCGCCTGCTGCGCTATCCGGCCGGTAATATCACCGGTTGGCGCCTGTTCCTGCAGCAGCCGCTGACGGTCGATACCCTCAGCCAACAGAAATTGCCGCAGGGTACCGAATGGAAAGACTGGCGCGAACGCAAGGGCGAGCTGTTCCAGGCGGTACGTATGGAGAAGAACATGATGGGGCTGTTGCTTAGCCTGATCGTGGCGGTGGCGGCATTTAACATTATTACTTCCCTTGGCCTGCTGGTAATGGAAAAGCAGGGCGAAGTGGCTATTTTGCAAACCCAGGGCCTGACGCGTCGACAGGTGATGGCGGTGTTTATGGTACAGGGTGCCAGCGCCGGTATTATCGGTTCGCTGCTCGGCACGCTGCTCGGGGTGTTGCTGGCCAGCAATCTTAATAACCTGATGCCGATCCTCGGCGCATTGATTGACGGCGCATCGCTGCCGGTGGCGGTTGATCCGCTGCAGGTGACGGTCATTGCCGTAGCGGCGATGGCGGTTTCCCTGTTGTCCACGCTTTACCCTTCATGGCGCGCTGCCGCCGTACAACCCGCTGAGGCTTTACGTTATGAGTAACCATCTTTTGTTGCAGTGCGACAACCTGTGCAAGACGTATCAGGAAGGCAACCTGCATACCGACGTACTGCGTAATGTCAGCTTTGCCATGCAGCCGGGCGAGATGATGGCGATTGTCGGTAGCTCGGGCTCCGGGAAAAGTACTCTGTTGCACCTGTTGGGCGGGCTGGATTCACCGACCTCCGGCGAGGTGATTTACAAGGGCCAGTCGCTCAATACGTTGTCCTCGGCGGCCAAGGCCGAACTGCGCAACCGCCAGCTTGGTTTTATCTACCAGTTCCATCACCTGTTGCCGGACTTTACCGCACTGGAAAACGCCGCCATGCCACTGTTGATTGGCGGCATGAAACCGGCGCAGGCGCAGGAAAAGGCGCTGGAAATGCTGACCGCGGTCGGGCTGGAAAAACGCAGCAAGCACCGGCCTTCAGAACTGTCCGGCGGTGAACGTCAGCGCGTGGCGATTGCCCGTGCGCTGGTGAATAATCCGTCGCTGGTTTTGGCGGATGAACCCACCGGCAACCTGGATAAACGCACCGCCGACAGCATCTTTGATCTGCTCGGTGAACTGAATGTGCGCCAGGGCACCGCGTTCCTGGTGGTGACCCATGACCTGCAATTGGCCAAGCGCCTCAGTCGCCAGTTGGAAATGGCTGACGGCCATCTGCAGGCCCAGTTGACCCTGTTGGGGGCTGAGTAATGGCAGGCGCGTCACTTTCCTTTCTGACGGCCCTGCGTTTCAGCCGTGGGCGCAAGCGTGGCGGTATGGTGTCACTGATTTCGGTGATTTCCACCATCGGTATTGCGCTGGGCGTGGCGGTGCTGATCGTCGGCCTGAGTGCCATGAACGGTTTTGAGCGCGAACTGAAAAACCGCATTCTGGCGGTGGTGCCACACGGTGAAATCGAACCGGTGAAACAGCCATTCAAAGACTGGTCGTCGATTCTGCAACGGGTGGAAAAGGTGCCCGGCATTGTGGCTGCCGCCCCCTATATCAACTTTACCGGCCTGATGGAAAATGGCGCGCAGCTGCGTGCGGTTGGCGTCAAAGGCGTTGATCCTCAGCAGGAAAATCAGCTGAGCGCCTTGCCGAAATACGTGCAGGGCGACGCCTGGGCCAACTTCAAAAGCGGTGAGCAGCAGGTGATCCTTGGCAAGGGCGTTGCCGATGCCCTTGGCGTCAAGCAGGGCAGCTATGTGACGGTGATGATCCCCAACAGCGATCCGCAAATGAAGCTGTTGCAACCGAAACGTATTCGTCTGCACGTGACCGGTATTTTGCAACTTAGCGGACAGCTTGATCACAGCCTGGCGATGGTGCCGTTGGCCGATGCCCAGCAGTATCTGGATATGGGCGACAGCGTGACCGGCATTGCCATCAAGGTGAACGACGTATTTGCCGCCAACAAACTGGTGCGTGACGCCGGCGAGGTCACCAACTCCTACGTTTACATCAAGAGCTGGATTGGCACCTACGGCTATATGTACCGCGATATCCAGATGATCCGCGCCATCATGTATCTGGCGATGGTGCTGGTGATCGGGGTTGCCTGCTTTAATATCGTTTCTACGCTGGTGATGGCGGTGAAGGACAAGAGTGGCGATATCGCCGTGCTGCGCACCCTGGGTGCCAAAGACGGGTTTATCCGCGCCATATTTATTTGGTACGGCCTGTTGGCCGGGCTGGTGGGCAGCGTCAGCGGCGTGGTGGTCGGGGTGATCGCCTCGCTGCAACTGACCAATATCATCAAAGGGCTGGAAAAGCTGATGGGGCACTCATTCCTGTCGGGAGATATTTACTTCATCGACTTCCTGCCTTCCGAGCTGCACTGGCTGGACGTGGTGATTGTATTGGTGACCGCGCTGGTACTCAGCCTGTTGGCTAGCTGGTATCCGGCCAGGCGCGCCAGCCGTATCGATCCGGCACGAGTGTTGAGCGGACAATAATCAAAATCAGGGGAGGCAGAGATGCCGCCCCATTTTTTTAGCCTGAGGGTGGGTTATGTACTACGGTTTCGATATGGGCGGCACCAAGATTGAGCTGGGCGTATTCGACGCAGACCTGCAGCGCATTTGGCAAAAAAGAGTGCCGACGCCGCGTGAAGATTATCAGCAACTGCTGGCGACACTGCGCGATCTGACCTTTGAAGCCGATGCGTTTTGCGGCCAGAAGGGCATGGTCGGCATCGGCATTCCGGGTCTGCCCAACGATGACGACGGCACCGTGTTCACCGCCAACGTGCCGGCGGCGATGGGGCAGAAGTTGCCGCATGACCTGGCTGAACTGATTGGTCGTGAAGTGCGTATTGATAATGACGCCAACTGCTTTGCGCTTTCGGAAGCCTGGGACGAAGAGTTCCGACACTATCCAACGGTATTGGGCATTATTCTCGGCACCGGGGTTGGCGGCGGGTTGATCGTTGATGGCAAGGTGGTCTCCGGGCGCAATTATATCGCCGGTGAATTCGGCCACTTCCGCCTGCCGGTAGATGCCCTTGAGGTGCTGGGCCGTGATATACCTCGCGTTCCCTGTGGCTGCGGTCATCAGGGTTGCATCGAAAATTACATTTCCGGCCGCGGTTTTGAGTGGATGTACGCCCACTTTTACCAGCAGCACTTGCCTGCGCAGCAGATCATTGCGCATTATCAGTCGGGTGAGCCGCAGGCCGTGGCTCACGTCGAACGTTTTATGGACGTGCTGGCGATATGTCTGGGTAATCTGCTGACCATCATCGATCCCCATCTGGTGGTGATTGGCGGTGGTTTGTCGAACTTTGAAGCGATCTACCAGGAATTACCGCAGCGTTTGCCGGCACATCTGTTGCGCGTGGCCAAGTTGCCACGGATTGAAAAGGCGCGCTACGGCGACGCCGGTGGGGTGCGCGGAGCCGCGTTCCTCAATTTGGTCAACAGGGAAAAGTAAGGAGAGAGTTAATGCACACTCGCCATCGGCTGTGTCAGTTTCGCAAGAGTAAGCATGTGCTGCATCAGCGCTTTCGTTCGCGGATTTTTCATCGCGATACCATGGCGGCCGCCGAGCTGAAAAAGCCGTTTGTCGTGGTGTTGACCGGGGCCGGGATCTCGGCTGAGTCGGGTATTCGCACCTTTCGCGCTGCCGACGGGCTGTGGGAAGAACACCGGGTGGAGGACGTTGCCACACCGGAAGGCTATCAGCGCGATCCGCAGCTGGTTCAGGCGTTTTACAATGAGCGTCGCCGCCAACTGCAGTCGGCAGAGATTGCGCCTAATGCCGCGCACCGTGCCCTGGCCGATCTGGAAGCCTGGCTGGGAGATAACTTCCTGCTGGTGACGCAGAATATCGATAATCTGCACGAACGTGCCGGCAGCACCCGGGTGCTGCATATGCACGGCGAACTGCTGAAAGTGCGCTGTACCAGTTCCGGGCAGGTATTTGACTGGCCGGAAGATCTCAGCGTCGAGGATCGCTGCCATTGCTGCCAGTTCCCGGCACCGCTGCGGCCGCACATAGTATGGTTCGGCGAAATGCCGCTGGGCATGGATGAAATCTATCAGGCACTGGCCAAGGCAGACTTTTTCGTTGCTATTGGCACCTCAGGCCACGTTTATCCGGCCGCCGGTTTTGTGCATGAGGCCCGCTTGGGCGGGGCGCACACCATGGAGCTGAATCTGGAACCCAGCCAGGTCGAGAGCCAGTTTGATGAAAAACACTATGGCCAGGCCAGCGCCGTGGTACCGCGCTTTGTGCATAAATTTCTGGTCGGCAAGGTAGCACGAGCGGATCAGCCTTAAGTTTGACCCCAGGGGAAAGTTTTTTCTCCCTGGGGTTATACACCCGCCGCTCCACGAGTTGTCCATCCAGAAAATACCCAGCTTCTTTCGTCATAATAGCGCCAACGGGGTGACGGTGAACTTCAAACAGGTATTCAGTCAGGCAGATCTGAGCAAAACGGATCTGGCTATTCTCAACTGTATTCTCGATAACCCCGATGCCTGCATCGACGAGGGCATTCGTGCGCTGTCCGCCCGTTGTTATAGCTCGCCGTCAACGGTTGTGCGGCTGGCCAAAAAGTTGGGATTTCGCGGCTATCTGGAGCTGGTGTATTTTATCAAATTCAATCTGGCCATGGCACCGGCCTATCTGGCTGAAAAGTCGGCCCCCGTGGCGGTTAGCGTGCAGCAGCAGGCGCAGTTCCTCGATCTGCTCGACGAGGGCAAAATTCTGATCCACGGTAGCGGTTTCTCGCAGCTGGTGGCGCAGTACATGTACAACAAGTTTATGACTCTGGGCATCGACAGCTATCTGTCGCTGTGGCCGGACTTCGATATTCTCGATCGGGAGACGCGTTTTCGTTTCAATATGGTGATCGTGATTTCAAAATCGGGCAATAGTGGTTCGGCATTGAACTGGAGCGAGGCGGTGAAGCGTAACGATATCCGGCTGGCGGCGTTCTGTGGCGACGGTGACAGCCCGCTGGCGCAGCAGGCCGATATGAGTTTTATCTACGAAGATCGCCAAAAATATGACCATGATATCTATTATCCCAACCCGTTCTTTGGTCACTGTTTGCTGGGGTTTGAAAACCTGATCAAAGCCTGGTTTGAACGGCGCAGCCGCTGAGGCCGCGCCGCCGGGATTAACGCCAATGTTCGGCATATTGCCGATGGGCCTGCAGGTACTCCTCCACCAGCGTTTTCGCCAGCGAGTAGGAATTCACCAGCGGGTGCACCATCAAAGCTTTGATGGCCTTTTTACGGTTACCTTCCAGAATCGCTTCTACTGCCAGCCTTTCGTACTCTTTCACCCGGGCGATCAGGTTTTTCTGCGTATCGGGAATATCGCGCATTTTCACCGGATGAATGCCCGCACTGCTCAGTTCACAGCTGATTTCAATCACGTCCTCAGGATGCAGGAAGTCCAGCGTGTCGTTGTTTTGCATCGATACCACCACGCGTTTTTGCTGGCCACTGCTCACCGCCTCCAGAATATCGATCGCTACGCCGGCGTAGCCGCCGCTGTCCGGTTGTTCGATAAACTGTTGCAGCGTCAGCATGGCACGCTCTTTCACCTTGCCCTGGCTGGACTCGCGCTGCATGTACGAGTTTTCGCGCGTCAGATAATGGCTGAAATAGAGGCTGAAGGCTTTATCCAGTTGGTTTGGGATGTCCAGCTCGGCCAAGTCTGCCAACATCTGCCGGTTGATCTGCGCAATTTGCTCGCCGCGGGTTTCACCGGCGCTGACGATAGCGGCGATCGCTTGTTCGCGGTAGTAGTAGTAATACAGATACTCGTTGAGCATCAGGTTATCGGAGAGTTCGACCAGCTCGGGTGAGAAGTATTTCATGCAGGTGTCGCGGTACAGGCGTGGGTCCGCCAGCAACCGTTCGGTTACCGGTTCGCCGTTGACCCTGGCATTGCGGAACCAGGACAGGTGATTCAGGCCAAAGCAGTCGATACTCAATTCACTCTCGCGGCAACCCAACAGCTCGGCCAGTTCGCGAATAAACTCGCTGGGCGCGTCACAGATGCCGTACACCTGGCGTTTAAAGCCCGATTTGATGATAGCTTCGGTCACCATGCCGGAAGGGTTGGTGAAGTTGAATAGCACTGCGCCTGGCGACGACAGCTGTTCGATCATTCGGCAGTAATCGATAATCGCCGGGATTGAACGCATCGCCATGGCGAAGCCGCCGGCACCGGTGGTTTCCTGCCCCAGAACCTGATGGTCGAGCGCGATGCGTTCATCATAAATACGGCCTTCTTCGCCGCCGATACGCAGGGTGGTGATGATATAGTCTGCACCGCTCAGTGCCTGATGCGCATCGCTGGTCAGGCTGAAGGCGATATCGCTGCGAATACGCTGGAATACCCCCTGAGCGATGGCACCGTATACGGCCAGTTTATGTTGATCGGTGTCCATAAACACCACTTCAGTGACGCCGATACGGTGGGCATTGTAGGCGATAGATTTGGCCAGGAACGGCGAACGCACACCGCCGCCGCCCAGAACGGTTAATTTCATTTAATATCTCCCAAATTAATAAATGTCAGAGTGCTGCTAAATACTTCTCGACCTGGTTTTTGACCTTGCCAACGGTGACACCATAAATAACCTGCACCTCGCGCCTATTTTTCACCACGCCTTTGGCTCCGGTACTTTTTAATGCCGCTTCATCTACCAGTTGCATGTCTTTTAATTCAACCCTGAGCCGGGTGAAACAGTTGTCGACGGAAATAATATTGTCTTTGCCGCCTAGCGCTCGAATAATGATCCCACTCAATTCATTAGGCGCATTTTTACTATTTTGATACTCAAGTTTTGAATAAAGTTTGACCTCGTCGTCATCCTCGCGGCCCGGCGTTTTTAAATTAAGCTTCAGCACCAGCGTTTTGAATACCAGGTAATAGACGGCGAACTGAATCAGGCCGATCACCACGTACAGCGGCCAGCGAGTGAGGGCCACCGGCAACGGCAGGTTATACACCAGGAACTCAATCAGGCCGCTGGCGCCCCAGGGCCGCACCTCGAACAGGTTGCAGGCTACCTGTGACAGCGCAGTCAGCACCGCATGGATCACCCACAGCAGCGGCGAAATGAACAGGAAGGTGAACTCGATCGGTTCGGTGATGCCCACCAGAATCGAGGTGGTGATGGCCGGGATCAGGATAGCCTTGGCCAGCATTTTCTTTTCCGGTTTGGCGGTGTGATAAAAAGCCAGCGCCGCGCCTGACAGGCCAAAGATGGTCACCATACCCTGCTGCGAGAAGCGTAGCGCTTCATTCATCAACGGCGAGATACTCGGGTCACGCATATAGGCCAGGAAAATCGCCTGAGAGCCAGAAACGGTGTGGCCATCCTGCACGATCGAACCGCCGATGCTGGTGAGCTGGAACGGAGACCAGATGAAGTGGTGCAGCCCGGTGGGAATCAGGAATTTCTCGAAGAAACCGTAAACGAATACGCCAAGCGAACCGGAGCTTTTCATAAAGCCGGTCAGCGAGATCAGGCCGTGTGAGATAGCCGGCCACAGATAGCTGAAGGCGATGGCATACAGCACAATCACCGGCGTCATGGCGATCAGCACCAGTTTGGAGCCGCCATAAACCGATAACACGCCATTGAGTTCAACGTTGCACAGGCGGTTATGCACCCAGGCGATAGTCATGCCGAGGATCAGGCCAAGAAATATGCCCATATCCACCACGGTGAAACCCAGCAGTTCGGTTTGCCCGGTGCCGTAAAATTCGCCGTTGATTTTTTGCGCTACGTGGCCGCTAAGCTGCAGATAAGACGAGTTGGCGCCGAGGAACATGATAAAGCACATTACCGCCACCAATGCGGCCTCGCTCTTTTTATCCCTGGCTAATCCATAGGTAATACCGATACAGAATATCAACCCGAGATTACCAAATAATGGCCAGAAGGTATCGCCGAGCATTTTCCCCACATGGAAAATCCCGGAGTTTTCATTTACCAAGGTGGCATTGGTAAGAATAGAACTTAACGCCAGGATTAAACCAATAACCGGCAAAAAGAATATCGGGCCCATCATGGCTTTGGAAAAAAGCTGCAGCTTGCTTAAGATATTATCGATAATACCTTTCATGTCAGTTCCTTTTTTATATTTTAATGGATAACGACGTTGACGATAAAGCTCCCTGGGATGGCGAAAAAGAAAGGGGCAAACTCTGCCTTGGCTAAGTTATAGGAGGAAAGATTCGGTGATGCAATTAGTGGGCGGAAATAGGCACCGGTGGTCAGTGGCTGACAACCGGTACCCGTCGTGAAGAGGATCACACAACAGAGGCCGTGGCGGACGATGACTTCGGGCGTGGCGACCTGGGCAATGCGGAAAATCATCACAAGGTTTAATGATTTCCGTTAAATCTGGCTAAAAATGACCTGTCGCAATATTTGATCCGGATCGGTTCCGCATAATGAAACGCGATATTCTGAGGGCGGATACCATGGATAAACTACTAGATCGTTTTTTTAACTACGTCTCATTCGACACGCAATCCAAAGCGAACGTCAAACATGTGCCGAGTACCGACGGGCAAATGAAGCTGGCGCGCGCGTTGCAGCAAGAAATGATTGAACTGGGGTTTGAACGGGTGTCGCTCAGCGAGCATGGCTGCGTGATGGGCACTTTACCGGGCAACGTTGCCTGGCCCGTACCGGCCATCGGGTTTATTTCCCACCTGGATACTTCACCGGATTTTTCCGGCAAACACGTTAACCCGCAGATCGTCGAAAGTTACCGCGGCGGCGATATTGCATTGGGCATTGGCGATGAGGTGTTATCTCCGGTGATGTTCCCGATCCTGCACCAGATGCTGGGGCAGACGTTGATCACCACCGACGGCAAAACGCTGCTCGGTGCCGATGACAAGGCAGGCATTGCCGAAATTCTGACTGCCATGGTGCGCTTGCAGCAGGGCAAAATCCCTCACGGCGATATTCGCGTGGCCTTTACGCCGGACGAAGAAGTGGGCAAGGGCGCACGGTTTTTTGACGTTGACCAATTCAACGCCGAGTGGGCCTATACCGTGGATGGCGGTGGTGTCGGTGAACTGGAATGCGAGAACTTCAATGCGGCGTCGGTGACGGTGAAAATTGTCGGCAATAATGTTCACCCTGGGAGCGCTAAAGGGGTGATGGTGAATGCCCTGTCACTGGCAACCCGTATTCAGCAGGCGTTACCGGCGGATGAAACCCCGGAAACCACCGCCGGTTATCAGGGTTTTTATCATCTCAGCAGCCTCAAGGGCAGCGTTGAGCGCGCAGAGATGCACTATATTCTGCGTGATTTCGAGCGTGAGGGTTTTGAGGCCCGCAAACGTCGGATGTTTGAGGTTGCCCAGCAGGTGGGCAAAGGCCTGCCGCGGGATTGTTATATCGAAGTGACGATTGAAGACAGTTACTACAACATGCGCGAACAGGTGGCAGAGCATCCCCATGTGATTGCGCTGGCGCAACAGGCGATGCGTGATTGTGATATTGAGCCTGTGATGAAGCCGATCCGCGGCGGCACCGACGGCGCTCAGTTATCGTTTCGCGGCCTGCCTTGTCCGAATCTGTTTACCGGCGGTTATAACTATCATTGCAAGCATGAGTTTGTTTCCCTTGAAGGGATGGAACAGGCGGTGGCCGTGATTATGCGCATCGCTGCGCTGACGGCAGAACACGCCAAATAGCCCCGATTGTGATTATTATAATTGCTTGCCGCAACAATGATTTGCTCCTAGTGTAGAACATATTTTCCGCACAAGGAGCCGTATCATGAGCAGTGAACACCGTATCGATCGCCAATGCCTTGAGCAGTTTGTGCAGGCCATTTGGCGCCATGCCGGCAGTAGCGAGCGAGAGGCCGGGCTAGTGGCCGAACATCTGGTTCAGGCCAATCTGGCCGGGCACGACTCCCACGGTGTCGGCATGATCCCGAGCTATATGGCGTCGCTGGCGCAGGGGCATTTACAGCTTAACGTTCATGCCCAGGTGGTACGTGACGCCGGTGCGGTCCTGACGATTGACGGTGGTCAGGGGTTCGGCCAGGTGGTCGCCAGTGAGGCGATGGAGAAAGGCATCGAGCGCGCCGGGCAACTGGGGCTGGCGGCGGTGGCATTAAATAACTCGCACCATATCGGCCGTATTGGCCACTGGGCTGAACAGTGTGCACGCGCCGGTTTTATCTCCATTCACTTCGTCAATGTCGTGGGCGATCCTATGGTGGCCCCCTTTGGCGGCAGCGATCGTCGCTTTGGTACCAACCCCTTCTGCGTTATTTTCCCCCGTACCGGTAAAAAGCCGCTGCTGCTGGATTTCGCCACCAGTGGCATCGCCTATGGTAAAACCCGCGTGGCTTACAACAAAGGTTTGAACGTCGCGCCAGGCTATCTGATTGACCAGCATGGACAACCCACTCTCGAACCCAAGGTGATGCACGAGCAGCCGTTTGGCTCGCTGCTGCCCTTTGGAGCGCATAAAGGTTATGCGTTGGCCGCCCTGTGCGAGATCCTTGGCGGCGCACTGTCGGGCGGACGAACTACCCATAGTGCTACGCTGAAATCCAACAGCGACGCCATTTTCAACTGTATGACCACCATTATCCTTAACCCAGAGGCCTTTGCTGCACCCGAGATGCAAAGTGAGGCTGAGGCGTTTATTGACTGGGTGAAAGCCTCGCCGCCAAGTGACGGTCGGCCGATTGAGGTGCCGGGGGAGTGGGAAGAGGCGAATCGCGAGCAACGCTTGCAGCAGGGGATCCCGATAGATGCCAATACCTGGCAGCAGATTTGCGAGGCAGCCAGGCAGGCGGGTATGCCGGACGAGGAGCTTGATGCTTACCTGACGCAGGCGCTGCGAGCATAAAAAAAGGCCACTCGCCTGGGGCGAATGGCCTTATTGGAATGACTTCAGTTTCAGTCTTTAAAATACCAGTAGCCGTTGTTGATCAGTGCGGTCAGCAGCGCCAGGAACGACGGGTCGTCTACCGCGTCACCCAACTGGGTGGCATTAACGCTGAAGTTCTGGCACATGGCATCGACAGCCTGCAGATGCTCGGTATCCATCAGTTCGCCGTTCACAAAGCACTGGTCACCCACACGCAGTACGCGCAGGCCACCCAGACGTTGTAATGGCTCGCCCTGCTGTAGCAGTTCGTAGATTTCGCCTGCCTGATAAGGTGGCTCCGGCGGCGCGGCATCCAGCTCGTGGCGGGTCTGGGAGATAAACTCGCCGAACCACTGTTGGAAGTGTTCCGGTTGCTCAACCAGACTCAGCATCATCTGGCGCAGGGCATCGACTTCCTGCGGCAGCACTTGCGCCGGATGCTCACGCAGCTGAATGTCCGGATCGCTGTAACGTTTGCTGCCCAGTTCGCGCGCCAGCACGTGGTCGGCAAAGCCGCTGATCAGTTCACGCCCGTTCGGCGCGCGGAAGCCCACCGAGTAATTCAGCGCGTTTTCCAGCGCGTAGCCTTCATGCGGGAAGCCCGGCGGAATATACAGAATATCGCCCGGTTCCATTTCTTCATCGATAATGGCGTCGAAAGGTTCAACCTGCAGCAGGTCCGGGTGCGGGCAGTGCTGCTTCATCGGCACTTTTTCGCCCACGCGCCAGCGACGGCGCCCGGTACCCTGAATGATAAACACGTCGTACTGATCGAAATGCGGGCCAACACCGCCGCCCGGCACCGAGAACGAAATCATCAGATCGTCCATCCGCCAGTCCGACAGTGGGCGGAACGGACGCATCAGCGCGCTGGAAGGCTCATGCCAGTGATCAACCGCCTGTACCAGCAGCGACCAGTTGTTCTCGCCAAGGTGGTCAAAACTTTCGAAAGGACCGTGCGCCACCTGCCAGCGGCCGTCCTGGTGGCTAACCAAACGGCTGTCCACTTCGTTTTCCATCGCCAGCCCAGCCAGCTCATCCGGGGAGATCGGATCGATAAAGTTTTTGAAGCCACGCTTCAGAATCACCGGACGCTTTTGCCAATAACGTTGCAAAAAATCGTTCCAGTCCAGATCTAATTGATAATCCATGTTCTATTCCAGGATAGAGGAGTGAGCCTGAGTGCGATTATAACGGAAGTTTGGCCCCGTGGATCGGGGCCTGAGCAACAGAATTTACTCGTTATGGTGGGAGTCGTGCTGACGAGCGAAAGTGACCTGCATACGTGCACCGCCCAGCGGGCTGTCACTGATGGTAATGGAGCCGTCGTACTGCTCGATAATCTCCGCCGCTACCGATAATCCCAAGCCCTGACCGGGGCGCAATGTGTCTACCCGTTGGCCGCGCTGGAAGATCAACTCGCGTTTGCTTTCCGGAATGCCCGGACCATCGTCATCGATGACGACGGTGAGGTATTTATCGGAGTGGAGGGAGGTGATTTCCACGAACTCCAGACAGTACTTGCAGGCGTTTTCCAGTACGTTGCCCATCACTTCCATAAAGTCGTTTTTTTCACCCATAAAGGTGACTTCCGGCGAGATATCCAGCGTGATCACCACGCCTTTACGCTGATATACCTTGTTCAGCGCTACCGTCAGGCTGTCCAGCAGGGCCGGTACCGAATGGATCTCGCGGGTCAGCACCGTTTGCCCCGAGTTGATGCTGGCGCGGTGCAGGTAATAGCCAATTTGCTGAGAGATACGCCCGATCTGCTCCAGCATGATCGGTTCGACTTCCTCGATGGTGGTTTGCTTGCCGGTACGCAGTGAGCGCAAGGTGGTTTGCAGTACGGCCAATGGGGTTTTCAGACTGTGGGTCAGATCGGAAAGTGTGGTGCGGTATTTGGTATAGCGCTGGCGTTCGTTGCGAACCAGAATATTCAGATTGCGTACCAGTCCGCGCAGTTCGCTGGGCGGGTTCTCGTCGAGCTGTTCCCGTTCACCGTTTTCCAGCTCGCCGACCTGATTCACCAACGCCTGGATCGGTCGCAGGCTCCAATAGGCCGCCAGCCACAGCAGGGGCACCACCAACAGCAGGTTGGCCAGCAGCACATAGCTGAACCATTCCCAGACTACGTCTGAACGCTGAAGTTCTTGCGGGATAGTGTCGACCACCACGATGCTTAGCGCCGGCAATCTTGCGGTCGCCGCGTAGGTATTGACCGCCACGGAGTGGGTCAGCGCATTCTGGTCGTTGTCGTCATAGTCTTTGAGCTGATCCTGCGCCTTGGGGTTGTTACCCAGGACTTCGCTACTGATACGGGTATCGGTATCAATTTCGTAGAAACCGGACTCTTCCAGCCACTCTTTGTTGATCCGTTTTTCCAGTTCCGGTACCTGACGCTGGCTCCACAGCAGCTTGCCTTTATCGTCGTAAATAAACACCAGGGTAGGGAAGTTGAGATCGATATCGGGCGGAATGGCAATGGTGAGTTTGTTGTCTTTCCATTGGGCCAGGCTGAAGAACAGGTTGCTTTCACCGCGCAGCAGGCGGAAGGCAGTTTTGTCGAAGCTGACGATATAACCCACTACCGCCACCAGGCCATAGGACAGCGACAGCGCCAGGATCACCCCGGCGGTTGCCATCAAAAAGCGGGCGCGTAGGGAAAAAGGCTTTTTATTTTTGTTGAACATCATGTTCACTTCGCATCAAAACGATAGCCCTGGCCACGAACCGTGGTGATCACTTCCTGTGGGTATTCGGCCTGCACCTTTTTACGCAAACGGCCCATCAGTACGTCGATGGTGTGGCTTTCGCGCAGTTCGGCATCCGGATACAGCTGCAACATCAGCGAGTCTTTACTGACCACTTTACCGGCGTTGCGGATTAAGGTTTCGATAATGGTGTATTCAAACGCGGTCAGTTTGATTTGCTGTTCGTTGACGCTCAGCTCACGGCGCGAAAGGTCGATTTGGAACGGCGGCAAGACGATCACCTGGGAAGCCAGGCCGCTGTTACGGCGCATCAACGCCTGCATGCGGGCAATCACTTCTTCCAAATGAAACGGCTTGGTGACGTAGTCATCGGCACCGGCTTCCAGCACCGCTACCTTGTCTTGCCAGCTTTCACGGGCGGTCAGCACCAGGATCGGTAATTTCATTTGGTGGGCACGCCAGCGGCGGATCAGGCTCAGGCCGTCTTCGCCCGGCAGGCCGAGATCGACAATCGCGATGTCCGGCGCATGCTCCTGCAGGAAATAATCGGCTTCCTTGGCATCTTCTGCCGCATCAACCTGGTGGCCCATTTCACGCATCTGTACGGAGAGGTGGTGGCGCAGTAAACCATTATCTTCAACAACCAGTACTCGCATGGCGGACTCCTGTAAATCTGCGGGTGAACATCCTGTCACCCACGCTGTAAAGGTAACACGCTCGGCAGCGTGTGAGGGATAGCGTGCAACAACCTTGGTCATCCGAACGTGATATTGACGTTATGGTAGGTATAACCGGCATTTACCGCAAGGGACGCAGAGCCTTGGCAGGAAATAAGCGCTATCGATTTTTGGTGCGCGGTCATTATCGGCAACGTCCAATAAACGTTGGATAAACAATGCCCATGAGAAGTTAAACCAAACTTAAACGAGAAGGGCTGTGAGAACAAGACAGGAGCCCAATTGTCTGGGCCCCTGGCAGGTTTTAAGGTTGCTGCGGTTGGGTGACGCTGTTTTTGCGGATTTCCTGTACCTGAGCGGCGGTGACCGCCGGTGCATCATTGCCCCAGCTGCTGCGCACAAAGGTGGCGAGTTGGGCAATCTGTTCGTCGTTCAGACGCCAGCCAAAGTCCGGCATGGTCAGCCCGGTTGGCGCGTCGACGGTTACCGGCGTACGGGAACCCTTGAGGATAATGCTGATTAGCGAGGACGGGTCGTCGCTTAACAGCGCCGGGTTATGCGCCAACTGTGGGAAGGTATCGCGATAGCCCTGACCGTCGCTGCGGTGGCAGGCGGCGCAGTTATCCAGATAGGTCTGGGCACCGGGTTGGCTGACGTTGCCGTTTAGCAGCATTTTGGCCGTCCCTCCGCCTTGTACCTGCGAATTTTCCTTACTGACGGCCGGTAATGATTGCAGATAAGCGGCGATGGCGCGCAAATCGGCATCACTCAGGTGCTGAGTGCTATCTTGCACAACATCAATCATTGAACCGAAAGCGGAAAATCGCCGGTTATGGCCGCTCTTCAGGAAGCGGGTGATATCTTCCGCGCTCCACTTGCCCAGCCCGCTCACGGCGTCCGCCCGCAGGTTGGCAGCATGCCAGCCTTCCAGTGTGCCACCCGTCAGATAGGCGTCGTCACTCTGGCTGAGCGCTTTTTCCTGGAAACCGATACCGCGTGGCGTATGGCAAGAACCGCAGTGGCCCAGGCCCTGAACCAGATAGGCGCCGCGATTCCAGTCGAGGCTTTTTGTCACATCCGGCCGATATGCGCCGTCCTCCCGGAAGGCCAGATTCCACAAGGCCAGCGGCCAGCGAATACTCAGCGGCCAAGGGATATCGCTGTCCTTATTTTGCTGAACCACGGGTTTAACCTGCCGGGTGAAATACAGGTAGAGGTCGCGTATGTCGCCATCATTGATTTTGGCGAACGAAGGATAGGGCATCGCGGGGTAGAGCCGGGTGCCGTTGCGGGCGACGCCTTTACGCAAGGCATCGCTGAATTCCTGCAGACTGTATTCGCCGATGCCGGTTTGTTTATCCGGCGTGATGTTGGTGGAATAGATAGCCCCGACCGGGGTGGTCATTTTCAGCCCGCCGGCAAAGGGCTGGCCGCCGGGGCCGGTATGGCAGGCGGCGCAATCACCGGCGCGTGCCAGATATTCCCCATGTTGCAGCCGTGCCGCCAGTTGCGGGTCGTCGGTCGCCTGCACCGTGGTGGCGCCCAGCATCAACAGCGCCAGCAGCGAGGGGGTAAGTCCTTTCATGTGAAACTCCTTATGCTATCAGGCCTGAACCAGCGGACCGGGATTCTTCAGGTATTGGGTGCGGATCGCCTCTGCCGAGTAGTAGGCCAAGGCGCCGACAATGCCGGTGGGGTTATAGGCCAGGTTCTGCGGGAAGGCACAGGCACCGGTGACAAACACGTTGGGCACGTCCCAGCACTGCAGGTATTTATTCACCACGCTGGTGGCCGGGTTATCGCCGGTAATGGCCCCGCCGGTGGTATGGGTCGACTGATAAGGCCGTACGTCGTAATGATCGCCGGCTTTCATCACCGATACCGACATCTGTTTTGGTTTCATCACCTTGGCGATATCCACCATTTTGCTGGTGATGTGCTGGGTCATTTTGATCTCGTTGTCTTTCCAGTCAAAAGTCATGCGTAACAGCGGCAGGCCGTAGCCATCCTTGTAAGTAGGATCCAAATCCAGATAGCAATCGCGGTACGGCATTACCGAGCCTTCGGAGCCTAAGCTCATGCTGTGCAGATAGTTATCCTTGATACCCTGTTTCCAGCCGCTGCCCCAGCCAGGCGTGCCCGGTGGCAGCGTCATTTGTTGCAGCGGTCGGCCGCCGGTGCGGGTGGCGGAGATATAGGCGCCGCCGATAAACCCCAGGCCGCTATGATCAAAGTTTTCGCCGTTCATATCGTCGATCACCATGCCGGCCGCGCCCGCGCCGATAAACGGGTTGAAGTGGGTATCCTTATCGTAAAACAGCGAAATACCGCTGTTCATCTGGTAGGCGTAATTCTTGCCGACCACGCCTTCGCCGGTCACCGGGTTGTAAGGTTTACCAATGCCGGACAGCAACAGCAGGCGGACGTTATGCAACTGGAAGGCGCTGAGGATCACCAGATCGGCCGGTTGTTCCACTTCTTGCCCCTGGGCGTTGATATAGGTCACGCCGGTGGCTTTCTTGCCGCTGCTGTCCAGATTCACTTTGATCACCTGCGACTGGGTGCGCAGCTCAAAGTTTTTACGCTTGGTCAGCACCGGCAGGATGGTGCTCTGCGGCGAGGCCTTGGAATACATAAAGCAGCCAAAACGTTCGCAGTAACCGCAGTAGTTGCAGGGGCCGAGCTGTACGCCATAGGGGTTGGTGTAGGGGACGGAGCAGTTGGCGGCGGGCACGTTGAAGGGGTGATAGCCCAAGGATTCGGCCGCGGTACCAAACAGTGAACCGGAATAAAGCGACTTAAGCGATGGCGTGGGATACTCGTTGTTACGCACCCCTTCAAACGGATTACCGCCCTTGATGATTTGTCCGCGCAGATTGCCGGCTTTACCCGCGGTACCACAAACCTTTTCGAACTTGTCGAAGTAGGGTTCCAGTTCCTGATAGCTCAACGGATAGTCCTGCAGCGTCATGCCTTCCGGGATCCACTTGGCACCGTATTTTTCATTAAGGGTGGTGTGCAGCTTCAAATCGGATGGCAAAGCGCGCCAATGCATACCGTTCCAGTGTACGCCGGCACCGCCAACGCCATTGCCTGGCAAAAAGGAGCCCAGTTGGCGGTAGGGCACGGCGAAATCTGCCGGAGTGTGGCGCACGGTGACCGTTTCGTTGGCCATTGCCTGCATCAGTTTCATGCGAATGCCGTAGGTCAGTTCGTCGGCGATGCGCGGATAGGCGAAGTCCGGGTAGGTATCGCGTTGTTCGCCACGCTCCAGCGCCAACACGCTCAAACCGCTTTCGGTCAATTCCATCCCCATGATGGCGCCGGTCCAGCCAAATCCGACGATCACCACGTCTACCGGTGGCTTTTTAATTGCGCTCATTTATGCATTCCTTTTGCTTGAGATACTGACCGGCCCGAGGGGATAAGGCTGATTGGGGCGATTGGCCCAGTCGGTGTAATCCGCACGTGCGCCGGGGAAACCGATCATTTTCCATGACGCCAACGTCTGGTTACCGCCATGCACCGGATCGGCCAGATAGCCCTCTTTGGTGTTGGTCAGTAACTGGTCGAAAAACGCCTTGCCGGGCAGGTCTTCAGAATCCAGCTGGCCGTGTTCCAGCGCCGCCAGCAGTTGTTCCTGCTCGGCATGCTCGAGATCGGCAAACGCTTTTTGGAACTGTTGCTGACAGTGCGCATTGACTTCGTGAATGCCGATTCGGTAGGTTTCGCGCGGCGTCAGCTTGGACTGATAACCCAGTTGCGGCGCTGAGGGGACGAACGGCGGGTGCATATACCACAGGCCGCCGTGGCCATAGGGGGTTTCCATTTGTCGGTCGATAAACACCGGGACGCCCTGATCGACCGCACCGGGGCCATTATCGTCGGTGGGGATCAGCCGATCGCAAGCCGCCAGCAGAAAGCGCCATTCGTCGGCGTTGAAATAGACCGGAACATAGTGATCCGCAACGCCGGCAGCGGGGGCTGCCTTGGCATCCAGTGCCAGAATGCTGCTACCGGCGGCGGCCAGCGGGATTAATGCCAGGGTCTTTTTGAGAAAGTTACGCCGGGGCGGCGTAGAGTTGTGCTGTTGTGACATAATTCCACCTTGAACATGCTTCACAATAAATGCCCGCGCAGGCAATACAGACCTACGCCGCTGCTATCCAGCAGCGGTAAACAGGCAGGGATGGGTAATAAAAAGTAGATAACCATATTAGTAGCAAGCTACTGGTATGGTTGTATTAGTTTAGGGCTGGCGCTCTGAATGAAACAATGGATGATCTGTTTCAAAACATTTTGTTCACATCTAGATTGATATAGATCAATTAACCAACATCTCCTCCGTGGGTTTATCCGCCAGCGGTACGGAAGATCTTTGAGCCGGAATAGCATGAAACACAGCGGTGACAGCCAGCAGGACGTTTCGCCAGATGCGATACAGGCGAGCTTTATTCAGCATTTACGACAAGGAATGACGCGTAAGGCTGCGCTGCATCTGACAATCAAACAGCAGGTGACGGCGGGCGAGCTGAGCTATCTGGCAAAGCTGCCGCCCAGCCGGGTGCTGGCGGCTCGATTGGCGGTTTCACGCGATACCGTCGAACAGACCTATGCTCAACTGGAAGCGGAGGGCTATATTGCCCGTGCCGTTGGGCGCGGTAGCTTTGTCAGCTACCAGCAAGACACCCTGATCGGTCGTGAACTGCTGGCGACTGACAACCCCGACCAGGCCCTGCTGGTGGAGCGGGAACTGAGTGCGCATGGCCGTTCCTTGCTGATTGCCGCCCATGCTCCACATACCCGCCGCAGCGGCTCATTGACGCCCTCACTGCCCGATTTGCGGCTGTTCCCCATCGACAGCTGGCTGCATTTGGAAAGGCAGGCGGTGCGGCAGGGGGCCGAACGTCTGCTGGGTTATGCCGATCCTCAGGGTTTGGAGGAGTTAAGGGAGGAAATCATTGAGTATCTGCGGCGCGAAAGGGGGGTTAAAGCCGGCACCGAACAGGTGATCGTGGTGACCAGTTCTCAGCAGGCGCTCTCGCTGTGTACTCAGGTGCTGTTTAATCCCGGCGATCGGGTATTTGTGGAAGAGCCCGGTTACCAGGGCGCGAAAAAGCTGGTTCAGTCTGCGGGATTAATCGCCCAGCCGATTGGGGTGGATCCCTGTGGTATGGATATTGATGCGTTAATAAAGACCGAAGAGGGCGGACGGGGTATTTATATTACGCCTTCCCACCATTATCCACTGGGACATTCACTCAGTATTGAACGAAGATTAAAACTGTTGGCATGGGCACAGCGTGAAAAAGCCTGGATCCTCGAAGATGATTACGATTCCGAATTCAATTATAACGGCCTGACTACCGCAGCGTTGCAGGGGCTGGATCAACATCAGCGAACTTTATATATAGGTACTTTCAGCAAAAGCCTGTTTCCAGGATTGCGCATTGGTTTTCTTATTGTTCCGCCGCAGTTAATTAAACCCATGGTGGCCGCCAAACAATTCCAGGATGGATATACTTCGGCATTGCCGCAAATGACGTTATTTAAATTTATCAATGAAGATTTCTATGCCGAACATTTAAGAAATATGCGCAAGATCTATCAGGCCCGGCTGGAGATTTTGCATGCGGCGGTGCATCAGTATCTTGCCGCCTGGACTCAACCACGGTTACCGCAGGGCGGGCTGCAATTGGTTTGCCCGTTGCAGGACGCGGCTACCGAGCGGCGGTTGATTCAGGCCGCCGCAGCGCAAGACATGAGGGTCTACGGGTTGATTGATTTTTATACTCACCCGCCAAGTGAAGGGGCGTTGGTATTTGGCTTTGCAGCCTATGCACCCGACGAGATTGTAAGATTTATCAAAAAATTATCATGCATTTTTGATTCGTTACCTATGCCAGACTAAAGGCAGTCAGGTCGCTCAAATTGGTCTGCTCGTTGTTATTAATTGGTCTGTGTTCAGGCTGCGTTGACCGGTGTATCCTGTTGGTATTACGTTACTTTTTCTTAGAAAAACCCGTGAGGCACCATGCATCCAGTAAACAGTGAAGTAGTAGTACGCAGAATAAAAAACGATGATAAATCACAATGGTTGGATCTTTGGCAGGGATATCTTCATTTTTATCGGGCAGATATTTCAGAGCAGGTTACCCATCATACCTTCGAACGTTTATGTGAAGAGTCACAGGTTTATGGCCTGGTGGCGGAAGATAAAGACGGCAAGCTGTTGGGATTGATGAATCTGATATTCCACCCTTCAACCTGGAGCACCGTCGGTTATTGCTATATTGAAGATCTCTATGTTTCACCGCTGGCACGCGGCAAGAAAGTATCTGAAAAATTATTTGAGCAGGCCTATCGGGTAGCGGATGAAAAGGGCTGTGACCGGGTTTATTGGGCGACGCAGGAATATAATGCGCCCGCCCGTTCGCTGTACGATAAAATAGGTAAAAGAACTTCGTTTATTATTTACGAACGTTAACTTCAGGCTGCGGAGGCTTTATGGTGATCAATCAATTCGGCCAGCCGGTGGGGGAGCCATTAGCCGATTGGCAGGCGGCGAAGCGGCCCTGCGGTGAAACCCTGAACGGGAATTTTTGCCATCTGGAATCGCTTGAGCCACAGCGCGACCATGCCGCGTTGTTCAGGGCTTTCCAGCAGGCACCCGATGGCCGCGACTGGACCTATTTATCGATAGAACGGCCGGAAAGCCTTGCTGCCATGCTGCAGCATCTGACAACCTTGCAGGCGAACCCCACGTTGGTGAACCTGACGGTGTTTGACCGCGCAAGCCAGAGTCCGGTCGGGACGGTTGCCTACATGCGTATCGACGAAAGCAATGGCGTGGCGGAGATTGGCCATGTCAGTTGGTCACCCGCGATGAAGCAGCGCTCGAGCGCCACCGAAGCGATTTATCTGATGTTGCGGCACCTGTTTGAGGACTTGGGGTATCGCCGCTGTGAATGGAAGTGCGACAGCCATAACGCACCATCCAAACAGGCGGCGGCGAGATTCGGCTTCAAGCATGAGGGCACTTTCAGATATGCGCTGATCACCAAGTGCCGCAGTCGTGATACCGACTGGTTTGCCATTACCGCCGACCGCTGGCCGACAATCAGGGCCGGGTTTGAGCAATGGCTGAACGTCGACAACTTTGACCAACAAGGGCAGCAGAAAAAACGGCTGCAGGATTTAATGGGATAAAAGCAGGCAACAGGTCTAATGTTTGTCAGTTAAGTTTTTGAGCAAGCCGCAATCGGTAAGGTTGCGGCTTTTTTATGGCTTTTTAGCGTATCAATTCGTTGTCTCACTTATTACGTCGAGCACATTTTTCGCTGCTACAGTAGCCATTTTTATATAGGAGGCGTCACTGACACCGGCGATATGCGGCGAAACAAGGACATTGTCCATTTGCTGCCAACGATGGGGGGCAGTCAGAGGTTCGGTAGTAAAACTGTCCAGTGCGGCACTGCTGATAGTGCCATCCTGCAGTGCCTGGACTAACGCATTTTCATCAATCAGGCCGCCTCGTGCGGTGTTCACCAGAATGGTGCCGGGCTTACAAAGCGACAGTGCCTTATGGTTGATCATCTGCCGGTTCTGATCGGTTAACGGGCAATGCAGCGAAATGACGTCGGCGCACTGCAGCAACTGGTTGAAGCCGACGGACTTACACTCTTCCGGGAAGGTTTTTGCCCAGGGATCATACGCAATAACCTGCATCCCTATCGCACGACCAATGGCGGCGACCCGTTGGCCAATGGCACCAAGCCCGATAAGCCCCAGGATGCGTCCTTCCAGTTCAACAGACTTATGCGTGGCCTTGTCCCAGTGACCTTGTTTCAGGCGATGGTCAAGAAGTCGCACGGATTTGGCGCAGGCCAGAATCATTGCCCAGGTATGTTCAGCCACGGCTGCGGCATTGGCTCCAGGTGCAGAGCAGACACGAATCTGACGTTCCGCAGCGGCGGCCTGATCTATGACGTCAATACCGCTGCCATGTTTCGATATCACCCGCAGTGCCGGAGATGCATCCATAATGCGGGCACTGATTTTGCCGTAACGCACGATAATGGCCAGGGGCTGATGCTTTTCGCACAGAGCGATAAGTACCTCTTCCGTTGGTGCGCTGCCGGCAAAGACAATCTGGTAATCGGCTAACATCACCAGTGCTTCACTAGCCAGATCGCTACCCGTTACCAGAATGCAGGGGGAATTTTTCATCACAGACTCTCCTCGGGGTTCAGCATACCTACCGCCCGTAGCGATTTTTCCAGCCAGGGGGCACGTACATCCCCCTCTTTAATTGCAACAATACGACGGTTTTCTCCGTCAAGCTTCTGTTGTGCCAACTCTAATAATGCCGCTACTTCTTCACGCGGTAGCACCACTATGCCATCCATATCCCCAATGATCAGATCGCCTGGATTGATCGCCACGCCTGCGACAGAAACCGGATGATTCACTCTGCCAGCGATCGCTTTGGTTGGGCCTGCTGGGTTCAGGCCGGCAGCAAATACCGGGAAATGGCCACGGCTAAGCGCATCTGCATCGCGCACAGCACCGTCAATAATGATCCCTGCAATACCTGAAGCGGCTGCCTGAGTTGACATGATTTCACCAATCAGCGCGGCGCTTAGATCACCCTTACCATCCACCACAATGACATCACCTGGTTGGGCAATCGCCAGGGCGGCATGGATGGCAAGGTTATCACCAGGGCGCACCTCCACCGTCACGGCCGGACCTGCGACTTTCATTTGTGATGATATCGGTTTAATGCGCCCGTGCATCGTCCCGCGTCTTCCGGCGACATCAGCCAGAATCGCCGCCTGATATTCTGCTGCCTGCCGGACCTGTTCTGCCGGGACTCGGGTGAAAGTGTGATTGATCATTGGGGTGCCATAGACAGACATAAGTATTCCTCGGTTGTTTTATCAGGTACAATCTTGTTGCATTTGATAAAACAAATATATCGGCGTTAATTTGCTTGTAGCCAGTGTTAATATTTCTTTTTTATGTAAACAAGATGTGAATCACAATTTGTAGGGTAAACTCTGCCCCGGTATACACATGGAGAGAACAAGATGGGAAACGAGGGTGTCATCGCCGTAGAAAAGGCCTTAGCGCTATTGGATTGCTTCAAACCTGGGGAAGAATCACTGTCACTGACCACACTTTCCCAATTGTCTGGCTACCATAAAACCACGGTTTATCGCCTGATGAATTCACTTGTGCGCATGAATTATGTGGTACGCCTCGAGAATGGTAACTACACCCTTGGCTCTCGTTTGCTCTATCTTGGCAAATTGTATGAACAGTCTTTTCATCTCTCGAGCATTGTTCAGCCTGAACTGCATGCCCTTGCAGTGGCTACGCAAGAAAGTGCGTCCTGGTATGTGATTGAAAACGGCCAGCGGCTATGCCTGTTTCGTGCCGAGTCTTCCGAGGGGTTGCGTGAAACCCGCCTTCCAGGCAGCTATTTGCCATTGGATAACTCCGCTATTGGTCAGGTTTTGCGTCATTGGGGGATGAATGAACCCCTGGTCAATGCCGCCGAGGATTTACCGCTATACACGTCAGGCGTGCGAGATCCGCATACCGCCGCATTCTGCCTGCCAGTATTTGCCGAAAATGAAAAACTGGTGGCCGCATTAGCCTTGACCGGGCCCTCATCACGTCTGACGCTTGCACGTAAAGAAGAGGATATTGGCAAGATAATGAAGGAAACTGCGTTAAAATTGTCAATAAATCTCGGTGCGCGCAGAAGTATTTGCGAAAGGTTTTTTGCCTGAATTTCAGTTAGTTGTGCTAATCCTCCCTAGGCTTTATCGAAGTATCCTGTAAAAACACTTCCAATGCGACGATGCCAAATCCCAGAACGGGATTGGCATCCTGCCTCTTTACCGCGATCTAACAGCATGCCGATCTCAAACCAGCCATAACGCAGTGACGTCCTGTGAGCGCGAGAATTGGAATGTATTCATCCAACGGATATCACGCAATTCGACCCCATTTGTTCGTTTTTTGTGACAGATTACACAATGTCATAACATTGGCGCTCGCTAAGTGCACATTTGCATGGATACTAATTGTACATTGCACACGGTGATTTTACAGGGTAAAACAAAATCTACCGGTTAACGATAAAACGATGAACATCCGGTGAGGAAAACATGACTGAAAATATGCAAAATGCTGCAACCCTTTCTGATATTGAGCAGCAAACCGTCAAACGGGTGGCCTGGCGGATATTGCCTTTTTTAATCGTCAGTTACCTGATTGCCATTATCGATCGCGGTAATATCGGGATGGCGGCACTACAGATGAATCAGGATTTGGGCCTGACAAAAGCCGTATTTGGCTTCGCCAGCAGTCTATTTTTTGTCGGTTATTTTCTGTTTGAAGTGCCCAGTAATCTGATTATGCAAAAAGTGGGCGCCAAGATTTGGATTGCACGCATCATGATAAGCTGGGGAATTATCTCACTTTGCACGGCTTTCGTGAGCAGCGAGAAAATGCTGTATTTATTGCGTTTTTTACTTGGTTCGGCAGAGGCGGGTTTTTTTCCGGGCGTGATCCTCTATCTGACCTACTGGATCCCTGGGAAATACCGTGCACGTATAATAGCGACCTTTATGGTGGCCATTCCTGCGGCTAACTTTATCGGTTCACCGATTTCCGGCGCGATCCTGTCAATGGATGGTTGGTTAGGCTTACGCGGCTGGCACTGGTTGTTCATACTCGAAGGTATTCCTGCCGTATTACTGGGTATTGCCGCATTCTTTCTACTGAGCAATCACCCCAAAGACGCTACCTGGCTGACCGAACCACAGAGAACCTGGCTCACCAATACGCTCGCCAGTGAAAATAAAAGCCGTAGAAATATCGGTCACATCTCGCTTTGGCAGCTTTTACGTCACAAACATATCTGGGTTATGGCATTGATTTGTTCTGGCGCTTCGGCGGCAGGTTCAACCCTCAGCGTCTGGTCACCCCAGTTGTTGAAATCCTTTGGGCTGGATAATTTTACTATCGGGTTGGTCAACGCTATCCCTTATGGGCTGGCTTCGGTGTTAATGATTGTTTGGGGACGTAGTTCAGACAGAACCGGTGAACGTCGTTGGCATACGGCGATGGCATTGTTTCTGATTGCCGGTGGGGTAGCGGCAGCCTTTATCACTGGTTCTCTGACGGGCAGCGTAATAATACTGTCGATGATGCTGGTCGGTGCCTATTCAATGAAAGGACCATTCTGGGCATTGGCGTCCGGCTGGTTATCCTCTTCTACTGCGGCGGCGGGCCTGGCCGCGATTGGGGCGATGTCCAACCTGATTGGCGGGGGAATAATGGTGAATGTGTATGGGATTATCGATCAAAAAACCGGTAGCCACACATTGGCGATGCTACCTTTGGCCGCCCTTTGTGCCGTAAGTGGCATTGCGGTTGCCTTGATGGGGAGAAAACAGTCACAAAAGATTGAGGCTGAACCCAGAATATCGCCTGTCAGCAAATGAAACATCCAGGGGCATTTCAGCCCCTGGAAGTTAATACCGCGTTCGCAATTTCACCGTAGGGCGATTACTTCAGTTCATCGACCATGGTCGCTGCGCGGCCAATGTAATTAGCCGGGGTCATGGCTTTCAGACGCGTTTTCTCTTCTTCCGGCAGCGCCAGGCTATCGATAAACGTCTGCATACCGGCAGCATCGACACGCTTGCCGCGAGTCAGCTCTTTCAGCTTCTCGTACGGCTTTTCGATACCGTAACGGCGCATGACGGTCTGGATCGGCTCGGCCAACACTTCCCAGTTGTGATCCAGTTCGTCCAGCAGGTGCGCCTGGTTCACTTCCAGCTTGCTGATGCCTTTCATGGTCGCCTGGTAGGCGATCAACGCATAACCCAGGCCGACGCCCAGGTTACGCAGCACGGTGGAGTCGGTCAGGTCGCGCTGCCAGCGGGACACCGGCAGTTTGCTGGCCAGATGGCCCAGTACCGCGTTTGACAGGCCCAGGTTGCCTTCGGAGTTTTCGAAGTCGATTGGGTTAACCTTGTGCGGCATGGTAGAAGAACCGATTTCACCGGCGATGGTTTTCTGCTTGAAGTGATTCAGGGCGATGTAGCCCCAGATATCACGGTCGAAGTCGATCAGGATGGTGTTGAAACGCGCTACGCAGTCAAACAGCTCGGCGATATAGTCGTGCGGCTCGATCTGAGTGGTGTACGGGTTCCAGATAATGCCCAGCGAGGTAACAAACTCTTCGCTGAACACATGCCAGTCCACTTCAGGGTAAGCGACGATGTGGGCGTTGTAGTTGCCAACCGCGCCGTTGATTTTACCCATGATTTCCACGCGCTCAAGCTGACGGAACTGACGCTCCATGCGGTAGGCGACGTTGGCGAATTCTTTACCGACGGTGGACGGGGTGGCCGGTTGGCCATGGGTACGAGACAGCAGCGGAATATCGCGGTATTCCAGCGCCAGGCCCTTGATCGAATCGATGATTTTACGCCAGTACGGCAGCACCACATCCTGACGTGCCGTTTGCAGCATCAGCGCGTGCGACAGGTTGTTGATGTCTTCGGAGGTACAGGCAAAGTGGATAAACTCGGATACCGCCTGCAGGGCAGGGACCGCTTCCACTTTTTCCTTCAGGAAATACTCAACCGCTTTCACATCGTGGTTGGTGGTGCGTTCGATAGTCTTGATGCGTTGCGCGTCTTCTTCACTGAACTCTGCGACGATCTTATCGAGGAAAGCGTTTGCGTCGGCGTCAAAAGCCGGAACTTCCCTGATTTCTGCGCAGGCGGCCAGTTTTTGCAGCCAACGTACTTCAACCTGCACACGGAATTTCAGCAGACCGTACTCGCTGAAAATGGTGCGCAGTGCGCTGACTTTATCACCGTAGCGTCCATCAACGGGGGAAACGGCGGTCAGTGAGGATAATTCCATCGGTAGCAACTCCTGGGATCTATTAACAATGAGCAACGATATTTTGCGCCTGTTTAAACAGACGATTACGGGAAAACATTAACTGCAGGCGGCTACCGCCAACCTGTTGCCACAGCACGGCGGCACGGATGCCCGCCAGCAGTGCGGCGCGAACCTTGGCCTGCACCTGCGGGTTTTGCAGGATAGCCGGTGAACCTGTCACCTGAATGCGCGGCCCGAGCGGGCTGACGACGTCGACATAGATGCCGGCCAGCGCGCTGATAATGGTGTCTGATTCCAGATCAAAATGCGCCAATTGGCGTTCAAGCTGGCCGAGACGTTCGCCAAGCTGGTTCATTGCCTGTTTGTTGGCGTTGAGTTTACGCTCCAGCACCATCAGGCTGATGGTGTAGCGGGTCAGCTCGGCGGCCAGGCCTTTATTGTTGGCATTGAGCACGCCCATCAGCGTCTCAAGGCCCATTTTCAAATTGCGTTCTTCACCGCCGAACACCGCCAGCGTGGAAGGGGGATCCATCTGCAGCAGGCTGCTTAGCGAGGTATGAAAGGCTTCGCGATCGCATTGGCCTTCGTGCGCCAACTGCTGGACCAGACGCGCAGTCTGGCTGATCCCGGCCATCGCCAGCGTAATGTCATAATAGTTCTTCGCCACGATTACTCCTGTAAACGCTGTTCGATAATGCCGCCGCCGAGGCAGATTTCATCCTGATAGAACACGGCTGACTGACCTGGGGTAACGGCGGCGACCGGCTCGTCGAAACGCACTTCAATGCGTTGTTCGTCAAGCGGGGTGACGGTGCAGGGAATATCCTGCTGGCGATAACGGGTTTTCACCGTACAGCGGAACGGCCCACTCAGCGGCAGGCGATCGACCCAATGCAATTGCTGCGCGATCAGCCCGACCGACATCAGGCGCGGATGTTCATGCCCCTGCGCGACCACCAGCACGTTGTTGGCGACGTCTTTGTCCACCACGTACCATGGATCTTCGCTGCTGTCTTTCATGCCGCCGATGCCCAGCCCTTTGCGCTGGCCCAGAGTGTGGTACATCAGGCCCTGGTGTTCACCGACGGTCTGGCCGTCGACGCTAACAATCGGGCCTGGCTGTGCAGGCAGATAACGGCCGAGGAAGTCGCGGAATTTGCGTTCGCCGATAAAGCAGATACCGGTGGAGTCTTTTTTCTTGGCGGTCACCAGGTCAAGCTGTTCAGCGATGCGGCGCACCTCTGGTTTTTCCAGCTCACCGACCGGGAACAGGCTTTGTGCGACCTGCTCGTGGCTCAGGGTGTAGAGGAAATAGCTCTGGTCTTTGTTGCCGTCGACACCGCGCAGCAGACGGCTTTTGCCGTCAACGTCCTGGCGACGCACGTAGTGGCCGGTGGCGATAAAATCCGCCCCCAGATCTTCTGCGGCGAATTCCAGGAAGGCTTTGAATTTGATTTCTTTATTGCACAGGATGTCCGGGTTTGGCGTGCGGCCGGCCTTGTATTCTTCCAGGAACAGTTCAAACACGTTGTCCCAGTACTCTGCCGCGAAATTCACCGTGTGCAGTTCGATGCCGAGTTTGTCGCATACCGCTTGTGCATCGGCCAAATCGGTCGCTGCGGAGCAGTACTCTTCATCATCGTCTTCTTCCCAGTTCTTCATAAACAGCCCAGCGACCTGATAGCCCTGTTGCTGTAACAGATAGGCAGTAACGGAAGAGTCGACGCCGCCGGACATACCGACGATTACTTTTTTCTGGCTGTTGTCTGACATGGGGATCTCGCGAACTTGAACACTAACCGTGCTGATAAAAAACAAGCGCAGGATTTTACCACGTTGCCCTCGTCGGCGCACGGCACTTATTCATCTCAGAACGGCCAGTTATAGCTGCTGACCAGCGACAGCGGGTAGCGTTCCGGCTGCTGGTAACAACGAATGCTTTCGGCGACCAGAGCGGAGCGCAGGTTAGGCGCCTGCAAAATCTCTTCGGCGCTCAGCCACAAACAACGGTCGATGTCACTGTCGTGCGGCTCGGTCGGCAATTGCTGTTCCAGCTCAATGACAAAGCAAAAGCGCAGAAACGGCGTGTTGTCCGGTGCGATCCACTGGTGCAGCTTGAGGAACGACTGCGGCGTGGCGCGAATGCCGGTTTCTTCCCACAGCTCGCGTTCGGCAGCCTGTACCAGCGTTTCATCGGCCTCGAGGTGGCCGGCCGGCTGGTTCCAGAGTGCCTTGCTGTTAATGGTCTCTTCGACGATTAAAAACTTGCCGGCGGCGTGAACCACGCAGGCAACGGTAACGTGCGGTTTAAACATGGCGGCCCCTTACAGCGACGGATTGACGGGCGGATTAAAGCGAATCAAGGCATTTCCATTCACCGGGTTGCAGTTCTCCCAATGAAATATTACCCATACTGTAGCGAATCAGTCGCAGGGTAGGGAAGCCGATATGTGCAGTCATGCGACGTACCTGGCGGTTTCTTCCTTCATACAGGGTGACTTTCAGCCAGGCCGTGGGGATTGACTTGCGTTCGCGGATTGGCGGATTGCGCGGCCACAGCCACTGCGGTTCGGCGACCAACTCCACGCCGGCCGGCAGTGTCGGACCATCCTTGAGCGTGACGCCGTTGCGTAAAGAGACTAAATCGCCGTCCTGCGGTGCGCCTTCTACCTGCACGTAATAGACTTTGCCGGTGCGTTTGCCCGGCTGCGTGAGCTGTGCCTGCAGCTTGCCGTCATTGGTTAACACCAATAATCCTTCGCTGTCGCGATCCAGTCGCCCGGCGGCGTAAACATCAGGAAACGGAATGAATTCTTTCAGCGTGGTACGGCCGGCCTCATCGGTAAATTGCGGCAGCACATCGAAGGGCTTGTTGAATAACACCACGCGACGCGGCCCCTGTGCGATAGCGGGTTTGGCGGAGGCAGGCGAGCTGAATCGTTTAACTTTGTGATTTCTAACAGGGAATTTTTTCATAACAGTTGAGATTACGGATGATAGGCGCATTATAACCGAATCCGTTTCGGATTGGCGCGGACAGAAAATTCCAGTAGTATCTACACGCATCTTACAAAGCATTAACAAAAATTGCGCTTGAAGGAGAGGTTGATGGAAAGCAAAGTAGTTGTTCCGGCAGAAGGTAAAAAGATTACGGTCGATGCCCAGGGTAAACTGGTTGTTCCGAATAACCCGATCATTCCGTTTATCGAAGGCGACGGTATTGGCGTCGACGTTACCCCTGCTATGATTCACGTGGTTGATGCAGCAGTAAAAAAAGCCTACCACGGCGAACGTAAAATCTCCTGGATGGAAATCTACACCGGCGAAAAATCCACTCACGTTTACGGGAAAGACGTGTGGCTGCCGGAAGAAACCCTGGATCTGATCCGTGACTATCGCGTTGCCATTAAAGGCCCGCTGACTACCCCAGTCGGTGGCGGTATTCGCTCCCTGAACGTGGCCCTGCGCCAGCAACTGGACCTCTACGTGTGTCTGCGTCCGGTGCGTTACTACCAGGGCACCCCAAGCCCGGTTAAACACCCAGAACTGACCGACATGGTGATCTTCCGCGAAAACGCCGAAGACATCTATGCGGGTATCGAATGGAAAGCCGGTTCTGCCGAAGCAGACAAAGTGATCAAATTCCTGCGCGACGAAATGGGCGTGAAGAAAATCCGCTTCCCAGAGCAATGCGGTATCGGTGTGAAGCCATGCTCTGAAGAAGGGACCAAACGTCTGGTTCGTGCAGCGATCGAATACGCTATCACCAACGACCGTGACTCTGTGACCCTGGTTCACAAAGGCAACATCATGAAGTTCACCGAAGGTGCCTTCAAGGATTGGGGCTACGAACTGGCGCGTGAAGAGTTCGGCGGTGAGCTGATCGACGGCGGCCCATGGCTGAAAATCAAGAACCCGAACACCGGTAAAGAGATCGTGGTTAAAGACGTGATCGCCGATGCCTTCCTGCAGCAAATCCTGCTGCGTCCGGCTGAATACGACGTGATCGCCTGTATGAACCTGAACGGTGACTACATCTCCGACGCCCTGGCTGCACAGGTTGGCGGTATCGGTATCGCACCTGGCGCCAACATCGGTTCCGATTGCGCACTGTTCGAAGCGACCCACGGCACCGCACCTAAGTATGCCGGTCAGGATAAAGTGAACCCAGGTTCCATCATCCTGTCTGCAGAAATGATGCTGCGTCACATGGGCTGGTTCGAAGCGGCTGACCTGATTGTTAAAGGCATGGAAGGCGCAATCGCTGCCAAGACCGTGACCTATGACTTCGAACGCCTGATGGAAGGCGCTAAGCTGCTGAAATGTTCAGAGTTTGGCGACGCTATCGTTAAACACATGTAATGGTGTTTTAGAGTTAAATGATAACGGGAGCCTGATGGTTCCCGTTTTTTATTGTTCTTTCCAGTGACTATTCTAAAAGAAGGGAATCATGAATAGGGTTCATTTAGGATTTAAAAAAAACCTGCCGGCATTAATGCTTATTGTCGTCTCACTATGGCTGACAGGCTGTACCAAGACGAACGCTGTGGCTAACGCTGGGCCCTCTGCGGAGGGTGTCGATGATCTTTTTGCTGCCCTTGACGGCAAGGCAACTCCTGCAGCAGGGGATGAGGTTAGCAACTATGCCAGGCAGGTACGCGCTGCGATTCAGAGCCATTTCTATGATGCCAACGCCTATGCCGGCAAGCAATGTACTATCAGAATGAAGCTTGCCCCGGATGGGATGCTTTTGGCTGTCCGCTCTGAAGGTGGTGATCCTGCGCTTTGCCGGGCTGCTATAACGGCAATCACAAATACCCGTTTCCCCAAGCCGCCGTCACAAGCGGTTTACGGTGCTTTTAAAAATCCCGTACTGGAATTTCGTCCTCAGTAGTTGAATGACAAAACTATCGTTAAAGCATGTAATTGTGTTTAAGCATTTGAACAACAACGGGAGCCGCAGGGCTCCCGTTGTTTGTAGCCATCAGCCGGCATTCTTCCGCGGTCAGGTCTCGCGCTTGGGCAGGCAAAAGAGGGCGCGAGGGAGATCGGCTATTTATACAGCCACCGGCCAGCTTTGGCAGATTCGATAAGCATATAGATGGTGAGATCTGGAACTATTGGAATCACTTTTTTCTTAAACGGGTTAAAAAGAGTGCTTAGCGGTGGGTCTGGTGGATAGTATGTTTCGATAGAAAAACTATTCCTATCAATATCAAATTCGTTAAAGAAAGCGTTCATTAACGCCTCTGCTTCATCATCTTCCAGATTCAGATCCGTGTCTAAATCCGTTTCAGGGGTCAGCTCTTTTTTCTTAAAAAGATAAATCCCATCATGACGACGTATCAGGTCATAAACGCGTTGCTCGATATCCCCTACCATAGCTTATCGTTCCCCCTGCCAATACTGTTGTACTTGGTAACTGACTTGAACGAAATCTCTGTTACGTCCTTTGCAAGGATAATCCAGCCAACTACAGGAACGGCCCGACCTACGAATGACCCTATTTTCGCTGTCATACGTAGTTTCATGGTTGAGGGCGGCTAGCCACCAATAACAGTTGGCAGTTTTGCCCCTAAGGGAAATTTTGCCGAACCAAATACTTTGCGTGCACCACGGGAGGCATAAGATGTGTCTCTGATAGCTCCGGCTGGTTTCCTACGTGTAGGGGAGACATTGAGGCCAGAGAGTACGGCAACAATAGCGCCAAAGTCATCTATCCCTAATTGTTCGGCCACCTGTTCACAGAACACCATGAAAAATAATTCACCAGCGCTCAAGTTGGCTCGGCCTGCATAGAAGTAGGTTCCACCCAATTCTTCAACCGTATCCATAAGCGTTCCTGGTCAAATCTATGTACGCAAAGTAACCCAAGACTAGTCAAAAGTGCAATCGTATCCGTCCTATTTGAACAACAACGGGAGCCGAAGGGCTCCCGTTGTTTACTGCCGTTTTACAGCTACCCCGACAGGGGCAATGTTTCAATCCGCCTTGGTGGCATCAGGGTGATTCTTGCCTTCCTCGATAAAATCTTCATCAATCTCATCGGTGGTTTCGGCACTGTCGCGGCCGGAAAGAATATTCCAGCAGGCGATGAACAGGGCAGCAATTAGCGGGCCGATGACGAAACCATTAATGCCGTAAATCTCCATACCACCCAGGGTTGAAATCAGGATCAGATAATCCGGCATCTTGGTATCTTTACCCACAAGCAGCGGGCGAAGGATATTGTCGACCAAACCGATGATCACCACGAAGAAGCCCACCAGGAACAGGCCTTTCCACAGCATTCCCGTAGCGAAGAAATAGATGGCGGCGGGTACCCAGATAATCGCGGAACCCACGGCGGGGATGATGGACAGGAACGCCATTAATGCGGCCCACAGCAGGCTGCCCTCGATACCGGTGATGTAAAACGCCAGGCCGCCGAGTGCACCTTGCACTATTGCAACCACTACCGTGCCTTTTACCGTCGCGCGGGAAACCGCGGCGAATTTCACAAACAGATGATGTTTAACGTGCTCGGATAACGGTAAGGCTTCGAGCGACAGGTTAACCAGATAAGGGCCGTCCTTCAGCAGGAAGAACAGCAGATAGAGCATTACGCCAAAACCAACGGCAAAGTTGAAGGTGCCCTTACCGATCAGGAACACGCTACCGGCAAGATATTGCCCACCCTGCAATGCCACCTGTGAAAGTTTCTTTTGTATTTCAGCCGCGTTGTCGAGGTTATGCTCGGTAAGGAAATGGCGAGCCCAGCCAGGCAGCAGCCGCAGGGTATCGGCCAGAACTGCCGGGAATTGGGCGTTATTACCCTGTAACTTGGTGTAGACGACGTTAAGCTCAATCGCCAATGAAGACGCAATAATCGCCAGGGGCGTAAATACGATCAGACAGATTACTGCGACCGTCAAAAGCGACACCAGGCCGTTTCTCTCCCCCAGATACTGTTTAAGTTTTTGTTTCACCGGGTGGAAGATCACCGCCAGAATGATCGCCCACAGAACGGACGAATAATAGGGACCCAATACGTCCAGAAAAGCAGCGGTAACTATGAAAAGGATCAGAATAAAGAATCCCTTTGAAATACCCTTAGACATCATACCCGTCCCTCTGATGATAGATTTCTCCGCCCATGCCGATATTCAATGGCATTGACACTTCTTGAAGATTAAACCCTATCATCACAAACGCGTAACAGGTAGTGGATTTTATAGATGAACGATTAATGAAATTTATTAGTTATCATCTATTCAGCGGGGGGAGTTGAGCGGGAGATGCAGGCTTATTGCAGCAAAATCCCCCAGTCTGACAAACCCGTCGCCCTTTCGGATGAACCTCGGATTAATAACAGACCAGGGGAATTGAGGTTGTTTTATCGTTGACCCGAGTTTCGTTCTTTAGTGCGCAGGGCGGTGACGCTTTCGCCGCCGATGCCCCAGTTGTCGGTGGCAACTTCGTCAATCACCACAAAGGTGGCGTTGCGTGGCTTGTTCAGTACGCGCTCCAGCAACTCGGTGACGCCTTCAATTAACTGGCGCTTGTTCTCGGCGGTCACCCCTTCGTCGGTGACTTTAATATTTACATAGGGCATTTGCAGGTTCTCCTTAATTACCAGACGCCGGCGGTAGTGCCGCCGTCTACGGCAACGATGGTGCCGGTGACAAAGCTTGAGTCAGTCAGGTACAGCACCGCATCGACAATATCCTGCGGCTGACCAATGCGTTGGGTCGGTGCCATCTGTTTCATAAACTTCAGGCTTTGTTCGTCCGGGTTGCTCATGGTCAATGGAGTGGCGATGATGCCGGGTGCCACGGCGTTGACCATCACATTATGCGGTGCCATTTCCAGCGCCAGCCCACGAGTGGCCTGGTTCAGCCCACCCTTGACCATAATCGGCAGCAGGGCCGGGACTTTGCTGATGGGCTGCATGGCGATGGCGGCAGTAATGGTGACGATATGGCCGCTACCCTTGGGTGCCATGTGACGGGCGGCGGCCTGTGAGGGATAGAAGAAACCTTTCAGGTTGGTCGCCAGCATCGCGTCGACATCATCCTCCGTATACTCGGTCATCGGTTTGGACAGGAAGATCCCCGCGTTATTGATCAGAATATCGACCTGTCCAAAGTTTTTCTCTGCCTGTTCGAACAGGCGGGTTGCGGTTTGCGGCAGGGCGATATCACCGGGAACCAACAGCAGGTTTTCTGGATTACCGAGCTGGCTTGCCGCTGACTGTAAACGTTCCAGCGAGCGAGCGTTTCCTACGACATTGTAGCCACGCGCCAGGTAAGCCTGCGCAATAGCGAACCCCAAGCCGCTGGAGGCGCCGGTAACAATTACTGTTTTTACTCTGTTCATTATCTGTTCTCTGGATAGCCATTATTTGCGTTGCTGAAACGATAATGCCTGGCGATGAAGAGAGAAATGGGGTCAGAGTCATTTGATTTTATACATGGTGTAATGAGTCAGGCGTTTCCTGGCGGATTCTTGGCTCTGGATGTCAGCGTTAACGCCAATAGACTCCCCAGCAGCGCTGCGGCCAACACCAGAACGGAGGGCGCGGTCCACCCGGCATAGGCCACCAGAGTGCTCAAGACAATGGGGCCGATCACCTGGCCAAGATAAATGCCCTGCATCACCAGGCCGAGACTCAGGGGAATCAGCGTCGGCTCAGGTGCGGCCGCCGGGGTGGCAGCCAGAATGGTGGCGGGCAGCATGCCGCCGATACCGCTAAACAGCAAACACAGTGGGACCAGCATGGAATTCGGTGTGGCCGAAAGAAAGACGCTGGCTCCGGCAAGCCCCATCAGCGTGCTGGCAATGGCGAGCAGGGTACGGGCACGCAGACCCCGCGACAGCAATACTCCGGCGAAGAGATTACCGAGAATATTGACCGCAATCACTGCCGCACTGACGCCGCCAGCCGCGACCAGCGTCAGCCCGATACGCTGCATCAGGAATATCGGCAGAAAGGCCATCACGGCGAAAAACTGCAGGTTATAGGTGGTGAAGATCAGAGCCAGTAGCAGCGGTTGCCGGGCGCGAATGATGCTGAGCAGTGCCTGACTTAGCTTGAGTGTTGTCGCGGTTGCAGTGCTTAACACGCTGCGTGGCGTGGTGAATGGCAGTAACAGCGCTGCCAGCAGGGTCAGGATGCCACCGGCGATCCAACTCTGTTGCCAGTCGGCGAAATGTGGGCCGAAGAACAGGGAGATCGCCATGCCCGCCGGCATAAAGGTGCTCCAGATGCTGAACACCAGATTACGTTGTTGCGGCGCCACCACCCGGGTCAGCACGGTCGGTGCAGCCACCACCACAATGACAAAGCCGATCCCTTCGATAACGCGGGTGACGATCAGCCCGGTGAAGTCGTGTTGAGTCGCTCCGGCAAAGCTGGCCAAGCTGACAATCACCAGGCCCAGACTCAACAAGCGTCGGTCGCCCCAGCGGCGCACCAGCTGTCCGGCGGCGATGCCCCCGAACACGCCGATAAACGGAAAGGCGGAAATAATCCAGCTCAGCGACTCCAGGGACCGGCCAAACTCGCGCTGCAGTTCCGGCAGGGCAATGTTCGCCTTACCCACGTGCAGCGCAACGGCAATACCGGCGAACACTACATTGGCAATCGCCAGCCACTGAGTGGTAGGGGATGACGCTGAAGCCATGGCGTCGGGCTTGTTCGCAGTCATGATGTTCTCCAGGGAGATAAAAACCAGACTATGCGTTATGTCGAAATTATCGACAGTTCAATTGTGGCTCTATTTGCCGCAAGAACCGTACATTTCGAGCTTTATTGCTGAGCGCATTACGCCATTAACGCGCCCGATCACACAAAAACGGCAGGCTGATTTCTTTCGGCGGCTGGGACATGATAGTTTTTATCAAAATCATGAGGGAAACGATGATGGCAGGCAAGAAAACCACCCTGGCCGCCATTGCCAGAGAGGCACATGTTGGCATCGCGACGGTTGATCGGGTAATAAACCAGCGTGCGACGGTACGACCGGACACGGCACGCAGGGTGATTGCGGCGGCGCACAAATTAGGTTTCGCACTAGAGAAATCGCATCAACTGTTTCAGGCGGTGGGCCAACCAGCCGCACGGATTAAAATGGGCTTTATCCTGCTGCGCAAGGAACATTCGTTCTACGCACAACTGGCGGATAGCCTGCTGGAACAGGCCGCACCCTATTACGATCCTGAGCACCCGCCACAGTTCATGTTTCATGACATCAGCGCAGTCAGCGACACCGCCGCCGCCATCACGCAGCTAAGCCAAAGTGTGGATGTGATCGGCGTGCTGGGGCTGGATAACCCGATGATCCGCTTTGCGGTGGAAGAAGCTACCCGGCAGGGGGTAAAGGTGTTTACCTTGCTGTCGGATTTATCGGTACACAGCCGCGCCGGTTATATCGGCTGGGATAACCAGCAGGCAGGCCGTACCGCCGGCTGGGCGGTGGAGCGCCTGTGCCATCGGCAGGGCGATGTCGGGGTCATCATCGGCGATAACCGTTTTTTGTGTCAGGAAACCTGCGAAATCAGCTTCCGCTCTTACCTGCGCGAGCACCTGAGCGGTCAGCGGGTGCTTGAGCCGGTACGCAGTCATGAACAGACCGAAAGTGCCAGGCAAGTCACTCAAACCTTGCTGGAGCAGCATCCCAATCTTGTGGCTCTGTATGCACCCTGCGGGGGTGTGGAAGGGATTATCGCTGCGCTGCGGGAAAGCGGCAGACAGCATCAGGTGATGCTGATTTGCCATGGTCCGGTAGCAGGAGGGGAAATGGCATTGATCGACGGCACGCTGGATCTGATGCTCCGGCATCGTATTGCCGAATTTGCGGCGTCAGTCATCAGCACTTTTGTCGCCGCCACTGTTGGTGGCTCCTCCGGTTTTAGTCACACCATTAACCGCTTTGATCTGATCACCAAAGAAAACCTCTGACAGTCGGCTCCCTCTGGCGGAGCCGTTTTCCATTACAAACATCCCAATCTCCCAGCGGCACCTGCCTGTCTGGTTTTGATAAAAAACCATCATTTAAACTATCAAAATTAACGCGATCGCCATCAAAAAATGAAAGTTTCATCATTGTCGGTTTCGAAACGTTTATTTAATACTGACGTCACATCGACTTCGACCAGGAATAAAAATGATGAGTTTGCCGATTGCCAATGCGCCCTGTAGTTGGGGTGTGGATGACCCTAAAAACCCGTATCTTCCGCCTTATACCCAAGTGCTACAGGAGGCGAGCGCTGCCGGCTATCGCAGCATCGAGCTGGGACCCTGGGGCTACCTGCCCACCGATGCCGCTATTTTGGGCGACGAATTACAGCGGCACGGACTGTCGCTGGTGGCCGGCACTATTTTCGACGATCTGGTCAGCGAACAAAACTTCAGTTATCTCATTGAGCTGACACATAACATTTGCCGCAACCTGTCGCAGACTGCCAGGGCGCAGCCTATCAACGCCGGTAATTTCTCGCCGCCATATCTGGTGATTATTGATTTCGGTAATCCGCAGCGGGCCAAATTCGCCGGGCAGCCTTCGCGGGCACCGCGACTTGCCCAGGCGGACTGGCAGCGGATGATTGGCCATATCCAGACTCTTGGCAAAATTGCCTGGCAGGAATATGGCGTTCGGCCGGTGATACATCCACATGCCGGTGGCTGCATCGAATTCGCCGATGAAATTGAGCAACTGGTCGAGCAAATTCCACACCAAACCGCCGGGCTGTGTCTCGACACCGGTCATTTGTATTACTCGGGCATGGACCCGGCCACCTGGATTGATCGCTATTTTGCGCGTATCGATTACCTGCATTTCAAGGACGTTAACCCGCAGGTATTCCAGCAGGTGCTGGCGAGTGGGCTGGATTTCTTCAGCGCCTGTGAACAGGGGGTGATGTGCCCCTTGGGTAAGGGGGCGATCGATTACCCGGCGGTACGAGAATTATTAATGACCCGTGGTTATCAGGGTTGGATCACCATTGAGCAGGAGCGCGACCCGCGTCATGCACAGGGCAGCCTGAGTGACGTAACGGAAAGCCTCAACTATTTACGAACCCTCGGTTTTTAATCAGGAGAAACGTGATGATCAACGGCATTAAACCTTTGGACCGATCCCTGCGCTGGGGCATGGTAGGCGGCGGCGGAACCAGTCAGATTGGCTATATTCATCGTTCTGCGGCACTGCGCGATGGCACTTTCTCCCTGTTGGCCGGGGCGTTTGATATGGACGCGCAGCGCGGGCGTCTTTTTGGACAGAGCCTGGGGGTGGCAGCGGAGCGCTGTTACCCGGATTACGCCACGCTATTTCGCGAAGAGGCCGCCAGAGTAGACGGCATCGAGGCGGTTTCCATTGCCACCCCCAACAATACCCACTTTGCCATCTGCCAGACGGCGTTAGAGGCCGGCCTGCACGTAGTGTGTGAGAAACCGCTGTGTTTCACCGCTGAAGAAGCGCAAGCGTTGGTCGAACTGAGCCAAAAACAGCATAAAATTATCGGGGTTACCTACGGCTATGCCGGACACCAGTTGATCCTTCAGGCCCGACAGATGATCGCCGCCGACCTGCTGGGTGAGATACGCATTATCAACATGCAGTTCGCGCATGGGTTCCATGCGACTGCGGTGGAGCTGGAGAACCCCAGCACCCGCTGGCGGGTGGACCCCCGCTTTGTCGGCCCCAGCTACGTATTGGGCGATTTGGCGACCCATCCTTTGTTCCTGGCAGAAACCATGGTGCCGCAGCTAAAGATCAAGCGCCTGATGTGCAGCCGTCAGAGCTTTGTCAAAACCCGGGCACCATTGGAAGACAATGCCTACGTGCTGATGGAGTACGACAATGGTGCCGTTGGCTCCCTGTGGTGCTCGGCGGTCAACAGTGGTTCGATGCACGGGCAGAAGGTGCGAATTGTCGGCGAGAAGGCCAGTCTGGAGTGGTGGGACGAGCAGCCAAACCAACTGCGATTTGAAGTGCAGGGCGAACCGGTTCGCATTCTGGAGCGTGGTATGTCCTATCTGGATCCTATTGCACTGGCGGACGATCGGATTGGTGGTGGTCATTCCGAAGGGTTGTTTGAAGCCTGGTCGAATCTGTACCGGCGCTTTGCCCTGGCGATGGATGCGACCGATCGGCGGGATCAGACGTTTCTGGCCGACTTTTGGTACCCCGACGTCCATGCCGGGACGATGGGGGTGCGTTGGGTTGAAAACTGTGTGCGTTCCGCCGATGCCGGCGCCAGCTGGGTGGAGTTTCGCTAAGGCCCCATGCAGGGACCTGGTTACAGGCTTTAATCACTGAAACTGCAGATAGGCGACCTGCGTTTGCAGATATTCCTCCAATCCGTGGCGGCCATCGGCGCCGCCAATACCGGACTTGCGCCAACCGGCATGGAACCCTTGCATCGCTTCAAAGCTTTCACGGTTGACGTAGGTTTCGCCGAACTTTAATTGTTTGATTGCCATCATCGCTACGTTGAGGTCACGGGTGAAAACAGACGAAGTGAGGCCATATTCGCTGTCGTTAGCCATAGAAATCGCCTGCGCAAAGCTGTCGAAGCAGCAGACCGGCAGCACCGGGCCGAAAATTTCCTGGTGCATGATCTCCATCTCTTGCTGCACGTCGCAGAGCAGGGTGGGAGGGAAAAAGTACCCGCTGCGGGCCTCGCGCTTGCCGCCCATCACCAACGTTGCGCCCTGGCTTAGCGCCCGCGCCACTTTATCTTCCACTCGTTGAACTGCCTCGGCGCTGATCAACGGCCCCATATCCAGCCCGGCTTGTTGCTCAGGGTTGCCAAAGGTGACCTGACGGAAAGCCTTGGTCAGCCTGGCAATAAACTGCGGATAAATCTCCCGCTGCACGTAAACGCGTTCGGTGCAGTTACACACCTGCCCACTGTTGATGATGCGTGAGCTGACGATGGCTTTGACCGCCAGGTCGAGATCGGCGTCGGCCATCACAATTGCCGGGGCCTTGCCACCCAACTCCAGCGATACCCTGGTGACGTTATCTGCCGCAGCGTGCAGCGTGGCGATACCGGCCCCGACGCTGCCGGTCAGGCTGACCATGCCCACCTTCGGGTTGGCCGCCAACGCCTGACCCAGCTCCGGCCCGTAGCCGGTCACCAGGTTAAACACGCCCGGCGGCAGGCCAATCTCATCGGCGATTTCGGCAAACAGCAATGCATTACCTGGCGTCAGTTCGCTGGGTTTGATCACGATGGTATTGCCGGTCACCAACGCCGGGGCGGCCTTGCGCGCAATCAGGAAGAACGGGAAGTTCCACGGCAGGATGCCAACCACCACGCCGATGGCTTTTTTGAACAGGAAGATGTTTTCATTCGGCCGGTCGCTTTGGATAATCTCACCCTCATAGCGGCGCGCCCACTCGGCCATGTAGTCGAGGTAGTCGGCGGTAAACAACACTTCCACTTTAGCCAATTCAGGCGTTTTACCGCCTTCAGTGACGATCAACTTCGTCAGCTCCGGCTCTCTGCGGCGTATGCCTTCGGCCAACCGATGTAGCCACCGGCCGCGTTCAACCGCGGGTAGCGCCTCCCAACCAGGCTGTGCGGCTTCTGCGGCGTCAATGGCCAGCCTGGCCTCATCCGCACCGCCTTGCGGGATTTGCATGATCGTTTGCTCGGTGGCCGGGTTGATGACATCAATCCAGCGCCCAGTGTTGTGGGCAATAAATTCACCGTTTATATACATCCGTTTTTGGTTTTGGGTCATGGCAGGGCTCCACAGGATTATTATTAATGCCTTGTTATGGTAATGACATTCCTGTGTTAAAAACCTTTGCCTCACTGCCAGCCTCGTCGTCAGAATGGCAGCCAGAGCATGCTCTTCAGGCTGCGGCCTGTCACCGGTATAGCCTCGCGATGAATTTGTGATCCCGGTCAGTGATACCTCTGGTTTTTTGCCAGCTTCCGTCAGAACTGGCAGTCAGGCTAAGGTTGCGCGCCGGACAATATTCATAGACTCCTTCACGCCTGTTTTTTGTCCTCATCACAAGCAACGAAGGAATCAAAAATAATGAATAATGCTGTCATGTTGGGAATCCTGTGGCATCTGGTGGGCGCCGCCAGCGCCGCCTGTTTTTATGCCCCATTCAAAAAAGTGCGCCGCTGGTCATGGGAAACCATGTGGTCGATCGGTGGCCTGATGTCGTGGTTGATCCTGCCCTGGGCGGTGAGCTATGTGCTGCTGCCGGATTTTTGGCGTTATTACAGCTCTTTCAGCCTGTCGACCCTGCTACCGGTGTTCCTGTTTGGCGCCATGTGGGGCATTGGTAACATCAACTATGGCCTGACCATGCGCTATCTGGGCATGTCGATGGGAATTGGCATCGCCATTGGCATCACGCTGGTGGTAGGCACTCTGATGACACCGCTATTACAGGGGCGCTTTGTGGCGTTGTTCAGTTCCGCCGGGGGGCAGTTGACTCTGCTTGGGGTGGCGATTGCCTTGCTCGGCGTGATCATAGTTTCGTGGGCCGGAGTGCTGAAAGAGCGGGCGATGGGCATTCGTGCTGAAGAGTTCAACCTGCGGAAAGGGCTGCTGTTGGCGGTGATGTGCGGCATCTTCTCCGCCGGTATGTCGTTTGCCATGGACGCCGCCAAACCTATGCATCAGGCCGCAGCGGATTTGGGGATCGATCCGCTGTATGTCGCGCTGCCGAGCTACGTGGTGATCATGGGGGGCGGGGCATTGGTTAACCTGGCCTACTGTTTTATCCGTCTGGCGGTCAAAACGGATCTGTCCGTCAGGGCCGATTTCTCGCAGGCCAAATCGCTGCTGGTGGCCAACGTGCTGTTCTCGTTACTCGGCGGCACCATGTGGTATCTGCAATTCTTCTTTTATGCCTGGGGCCACGCCAACATTCCCGCGCAGTATGACTTTATCAGTTGGATGCTGCACATGAGCTTCTATGTGCTGTGCGGCGGTCTGGTGGGGCTGTTGCTCAGAGAGTGGAAAAACGCCGGTCGGCGCCCGGTCAGCGTATTGTGCATCGGCTGTCTGACGATCATTCTGGCTGCCAATGTTGTCGGCTTGGGCATGGCGGGGTGATCAGCGTTTTACCCCGGCGGCAGGGCGTTCGGTGCGTTTAAAGCGCTGACGCCAGGCGCTGGGGGTGATGCCGGTTTCACGAGTGAACACCACAGAAAAATAGTTGCTGTCTTCAAAGCCACAGCGGGCGGCCACTTCGCCGATCAGTTCATCACTGCCGCGCAGCAGGGACTTGGCCCGGCAGAGTTGCAACTGGCGCAGGTAATGGCTGATGGTCATGCCGGTCTGCTGGCGGAACAGCTGCTTCAGGCTGCGTTCTGCCAGTTGATGGTGCCGGCAGAACGCCTCCAGTTCAAAACGTGCGCCGCTGTCGCCCTGAACGGCCGCCATCAGCAGGTCCAGCTGTTCGCCTTCCGGCAGTTGGTCGTCCTGGCCGACGGCATAGCGATGGCGACGCAGGATCAGCACCAATTGTAGAAACAGCGCCTCGGTGAGCTGGATCGACAGCAGGTCGGTTTTACGGCTTTCGAGCGCCAACTGCTGGATCACGCTGCGTGCCAGTGCCATACCCCGGGTGGTGAGACGCCAGTGAGACTGGTGCTGAGCGTTATCCGGTGGCAGCAGTTCCGCCCAGCCGATCGCCAGTCGAAAGCGTTCCGGGCAGTAGAGAACATTGTCCAGCACCAGGTCGTTGACCGATTCATAACTGTGGCAGTCAGGGGCGCGGATATAAAACATATCCCCGCAGGTCACCCGCCAGGGCTGATCGTTCAGGACATGCATGCCGTTGCCGCGCCAGACAATCACGATTTCACTGAACTCATGAGTGTGCGGCGGAAATGACGATTGGGGCGCACGATCGGCCACCGCCACCGGCATCAGTGTCGACGGCAGATAATCCTCTTTGATCAACAGAAGGGGGCTTTTCACCATGGCACCTCAGGTTAAGAAATCGTTCTGCCGTAGAGTACGGGGGGAATAGCCGAACTCGCGTTTGAAAAGCGTGGAAAAGTGATTGCTGTCACCAAATCCGCATTGGTAAGCGATATCGGTGATGCGCGTTTCATCCTGCCGCAGCATTTGCCGTGCCTGCAACAGCCGCAGCCGGTTGAGGTAACGCTGCGGCGTGTTGCCGGTCTGCTTTTTCATCTGGCGATGCAGGGTGCGCAAGGGCAGGGAAAAACGATCGGCCAACTCATCCCATTTGATCTCATCACTGTAGTTTTCCGCCAGCCAGTCCAATAGCCGCCGCAGACGGCCTTCCTGATCGTCCACAGAGGCAGCGATACAGCCTTGTCGTAGCAGCACCAGCAATTGCATAAACAGCAACTCCTGCTGTGCCAAATGTTCCAGGCTGAATACCGCAGGGGTCTGCTCCAGCCGCTGAATAATGACTTGTACCTGTGCCAGCAGCTTATGGTTGATACGCCAGTGCGGCTGCGATTGTTCATTGCCCGCCTGCGGCAGCAGTTGCTCCAGCCCGGCGAGAAAGCGGAAGGCATTGGGGCCGCGGTACAGCACGTTGGTCAGATGAAGATTTTCGGTTTGCTCGTAAAGATGCCGATCGCTGTCGCGGATAAAACAGACACAGCCGCTGCACAGCGTTTGCGGCCGACCGTTCAGCACGTGGGTACCGGCGCCCTGTTCCACAATCACGATTTCGTGAAAATCATGATGATGTTCAGGAAAGCTCGACTGCGGCTCCCGGGGTTCAATCGCGACCGGGTAGGGGCTTGAAGCGAAAAAATCACTGCCGTGCAGGATAGCCATCTTTCGATCTCCGTTAACCAATTTGTAACAGATACTAAAGGAGGCGTCGGGTGGTCGCCTTTAATTTGCAACGCAAAAAGCTGTCATACGACGTTCATTTATCAAGAAAGGTGCGGAAAAGTGCCAAAGTGCGCGCAGCGTCACAGGCGGTAAAAAAACAAAATGTGAGCTGTATCGCGTAAATCTTTGCCGTATTGCCAGCCCGCCTGATGGGCTGGCAGTGGTGATAAGGTGCCGTTTATCTGGGGTTTTAGACTGATGCCATCGATTCATCAGGAAGCCACCCCATGACCACTCGCAATATTGTCTCCATCGATCTTGGTGCCTCCAGCGGCCGTGTGATGCTGGGGCGCTATCAATCCGACGACCGGACAATCAGCCTGCAGGAAATCAGCCGCTTCAGTAATCATCTGGTGTCGAATGACGGCCACGACTGCTGGGATATCGACGGGCTGGAGCACGCCATACGTCAGGGGTTGCAGCAGTTGGACCAGCAGGGCGTCACGCCGGACAGCATCGGTATCGATACCTGGGGCGTGGATTATCTGCTGCTCGATAGCCAGGGGCGGCGCGTCGGGCTACCGGTCGCCTACCGCGACGCTCGCACTCACGGGCTGATGCAACAGGCGCAGCACGAGTTGGGGGCGCAATGGCTGTATCAGCGCACCGGCATCCAGTTCTTGCCTTTTAATACCCTTTACCAACTGCGTGCCTTTAGCCAGCGCCATTCTGAATTGCTGGCCAGCGTCGCCCATGCCTTGTTGATCCCGGATTACCTGCATTATCGGCTTACCGGGCAATTGAACTGGGAATACACCAACGCCACCACCAGCCAATTGCTGAATATTCACAGCGGCGACTGGGACTCGGAACTGCTGACCTGGGCCGGTGCCAAAGCGGCCTGGTTCGGTCGTCCGACCCCGCCGGGCAACACCCTCGGCCATTGGCGGACGGCCAGTGGGGCGCAAGTGCCGGTGATTGCGGTGGCCACTCATGACACCGCCAGCGCCGTACTGGCAACGCCGCTACGAAGTCAACATGCCGCCTACCTCAGCTCTGGTACCTGGTCGTTGATGGGCTTTGAGAGCCAGCATCCTTACATTGGCGCGGCGGCGCTGGCGGCCAATATCACCAACGAGGGCGGCGTGGAAGGGCGGTATCGGGTGTTGAAAAACATCATGGGCCTGTGGCTGCTACAACGGGTGTGCGAGGAACTGAATGTGACCGACCTGTGCCAACTGGTTGAACAGGCGGCGGCGCAGCCGGGCTGCCGATCGCTAATCAACCCCAACCACCCGCGCTTTATCAACCCGACATCGATGGTGCAAGAGATCCGGCAGGCCTGCGTGGAGCAGGGAATGCCGACACCGCAAACGCCCCCGGCGCTGGCGCGCTGTATTTTCGACAGCCTGGCGCTGCTGTATAGGCAGGTGCTGGGCGAATTACAGGCTCTGCGCGAGCACCCCTTCAGCCATCTGCATATCGTCGGTGGGGGTAGCCAGAATCCGTTACTCAACCAGCTTTGTGCCGACGCCTGCGGTATCCCGTTGTCGGCCGGGCCAGTCGAAGCCTCTACGCTGGGCAATATCGGCAGCCAATTGATCGCGCTGGGTGAGGTGGCAGATGTCGCCGCTTTCCGGCAATTGGTGGCCGACAACTTCCCGCAACAGACTTTTTCACCGCAGCCGTTCGAGGCCTTTACGGCCAACTGGCGGCGGTTTCAGACGCTTAATCCCGCGACCAAGGAGCTTTGCTTATGACCCGACTTATTGAACAGGCGTATGAGTTCGCCAAAACGCGTTTTGAGGATCTCGGCATCGACGTCGAGCAGGCGTTGGCGCAATTGGATGCCATCCCGATCTCAATGCACTGCTGGCAGGGCGATGACGTACGCGGTTTTGAAAATCCGCAGGGGGCGCTGACCGGCGGTATTCAGGCCACCGGCAATTATCCGGGCCGGGCAACCAACGCCAACCAGTTGCGCGCCGACCTGCAGCGGGCCATGTCGCTGATCCCAGGACCAAAGCGGGTGAACCTGCATGCGATCTATCTGGAAAGCGAGGTACCGGTGGAGCGTAACGCCATTGAACCGGCGCATTTTAGCCACTGGGTGGAATGGGCCAGGGCGCAGGGGCTGGGGCTGGATTTTAACCCGAGCTGTTTTTCACACCCTTTGAGCAGTGACGGCTTCACTTTGGCCCATGCCGATCCGGCGATTCGGCGCTTTTGGATTGAACATTGCCAGGCCAGCCGCCGGGTTTCGGCCTATTTCGGCGAACAGCTTGGCACGCCGTCGGTGATGAATATTTGGGTGCCGGATGGCATGAAAGACCTCACCGTCGATCGAATGGCGCCGCGCCAACGCCTGCTAAGCGCGCTGGATGAGGTGATTAGCCAACCGCTGGATCCCCGCCACCATATCGACGCGGTGGAAAGCAAACTGTTCGGTATTGGCGCAGAAAGCTACACCGTCGGCTCCAACGAGTTTTATCTGGGTTATGCCACCAGCCGCCAGGTAGCGCTGACGCTGGATGCCGGACATTTCCACCCGACCGAGGTGATTTCCGACAAAATTTCTACCGCCATGCTGTTCGTGCCGCGTCTGTTGCTGCACGTCAGCCGTCCGGTGCGCTGGGACAGCGACCACGTGGTGCTGCTGGATGACGAAACCCAGGCCATCGCCCACGAAATTGTGCGTCACGGTCTGTTCGACAAGGTGCATATCGGCCTCGATTTCTTTGATGCCTCAATCAACCGCATCGCTGCCTGGGTGATCGGCACGCGCAATGCCCGCAAGGCACTGCTGCGCGCGTTGTTGGAGCCGGTGGAATTACTGCGTCGTCTGGAAAATGACGGCGACTACACCGCGCGGTTGGCGATGCTGGAAGAGCAGAAATCGCTGCCGTGGCAGGCAATTTGGGAGATGTACTGCCTGCGCCATGAGGTGCCCGCCGATGCCGGCTGGCTGGGCGAAGTTCGCCAATACGAAAAACAAATTCTCAATCAACGTTAAGGGTGCCGTATGCAACAACTTCTTTCTTCATGGTTTGTTCAGGGCATGGTGAAAGCCACCGCGGATATGTGGCTGAAAGGCTGGGATGAGCGCAACGGCGGTAACGTCAGCCTGCGCCTGCTGGATGAAGAGGTGCAGCCGTACGCGGCGGATTTTTATCCGCAACCGCGCCGTGTCGAACTGAGCCAACCGGCGGTGGAACTGGCCAACTGTTGGTTCCTGGTGACCGGCTCCGGCAAGTTTTTCCGCAATGTACAGCTCGATCCGGCCGACAGCCTGGTATTGCTGCGCATTAGCGAAGATGGCCACGCCTACAGTATTCACTGGGGGTTGACCAACGGCGGCTTGCCGACGTCGGAGCTGGCCTCGCACTTGCAGTCACACTGCGTGCGCAAAACCCTGACCGACGGGCGTGACCGGGTGATTATGCACTGCCACGCCACCAACCTGATCGCCCTGAGCTACGTGCTGGAGCTGGACTCGGCGAGTTTCACCCGCATGCTGTGGGAAGGGAGTACCGAATGCCTGGTGGTGTTCCCGGACGGCGTGGGTATTGTGCCCTGGATGGTGCCGGGTACCGACGGCATTGGTGAGCAAACCTCGCAGCAGATGGGTTCGCACTCGTTGGTTCTGTGGCCGTTCCACGGTATTTTCGCCAGCGGCCCTTCTTTGGACGAGGCCTTTGGGTTGATCGACACCGCGGAAAAATCGGCTCAGGTGTTGGTGAAGGTGCTGTCGATGAACGGCATGAAGCAAACCATCAGTAAAGCGCAGTTGATCGCGCTCGGTGAACGCTTCGAGGTTAAGCCCTGGGCGGCGGCGCTGAATGTGGTGCGTGAGCTATGATCCGCAAGGCGTTTGTCATGCAGATACACCCCGATGCACATCAGGAATATCAGCGTCGCCATACGTCAATCTGGCCGGAGTTGGCGCAAACCTTAAAGCAATATGGGGCGCATCACTACAGTATCTTCCTTGATAGCGGCCGCAACCTGCTGTTCGCGGTGGTGGAGATTGAGTCAGAAGCACGCTGGCAGGCCGTCGCCGCTACCGAGGTATGTCAACGCTGGTGGTTGTCGATGCGTGAACTGATGCCCAGCCATGCCGATAACAGCCCGGTGAGCGAGGCGTTAACCGAAGTGTTTTATCTGGAGTAGTACGCAGGCGGGGGATATCCCGCCTGATTGCCATTCAGGCGCTGGCGCCGTCAAACGGGTGGATTTTCAAGGAGTCCAGTGCCAATTCCGGCACGCAACGAAGATTGACGGCGCACATGGCCGCACCGTCCGGGCCTTTTCCGTAGGCAAAAGCCTCAGTACCGCAGGTCTGGCAGAACTGGTGCTGAATGATGTGTTTGTTAAAGGTATAACCGCGAATTTGGTCTTCCCCGCTGTTCAGCACAAAACTGTCGATCGGGAAAAACGCCAGCAGCATGCCTTTACGGCGACAGATTGAACAGTTGCAACTTAGAGCCTCATGGGGCAGATCGGCGTTCACCGTAAAGGTGACGGCGCCGCAGTGACAACTACCTTGAAATGACATAATGGGCTACCTGCTGAAAACCTCAGTTCGCCCAATTATAGTTCACTTATTCACCATGTTGATTTGCCCAGGGCATACATCGCCGCAGAGAATGTGGATTCTGTGGCTCGATCCATTAGAAATATCTTTAAATTCTGTTAAGTTAGCCACTAGCCTAATCACAAGGAGAGAACGATGTTAGAGCAATACTATCCGACGACGATGAGCTCCAAACCGATCACGGATGAGCAGCATAAAAGACTGGTGGCGGTGCAAGCGGCGCTGGAACTGATCAAGGCCACGCTGTCTGATACCAACGACGGTAACGGCGTGGATTTTCAGCTGAAAGCTGCTGAAAAACACATTGGCCCGATGGCTGATGCCATCCAGGAAGCGCTGAAATAAATCCTGCCAGCGATAATCAACCGCCCAAGGGCGGTTTTTTTGTGCCGTTTTGCTGGCGAACCCCGTTGAGCAACCCACCGCACGATTGCTGCGATTTTTTCATTAGCGTATTGCCTTTTTTCCTACTAGTGCTGTTTTCAGCCCCAACCTACTATGCAGATCCGGTTAATTACCAGGTTTCCCGTCATGTTCCAGAACACCGTATCATCAGCTTTAGCGCTGCGCCTTGGTGGGATTACGCTGCTGGTCAGCTTCGTCTTGTTCTTTGCAGCTGCCGCGCCGGCCCAGGGCCAGGGCCAGGGCCAGGGCCAGGGCCAGGGCCAGGTTATCACCTTTGTCCCCGATGTCGCTGGGGGATATCCCGAGAGCATTGCCTGGAATGAACGTGCCGGGGCGTTTCTGGTTTCGTCGCTGCGCGGCGGGCAGATTGGCCTGGTTTATGAGGATGGGCGTTACAGGCGTTTCGCCGCCAGTCGTTCACAAATCACCACTTCCGGTATTGTCGTTGACGCAGCGCGCAACCGCGTGCTGGTCTGCAACGAAGATGTAGGCATTGCGCTCAAATCTTCACCCGGTATGCGCAATCGTGTCGCTCAGGTGCTTGAGTTTGATCTCAACACCGGTGCACTGCAGCATGTCTATGATTTCTCGCCGTTGAGCAAAGGACCGACGCTCGCCAACGATCTGGCCATCGATGCGCAAGGCAATGTCTACGTTACCGATAGCTTTCAACCACAGATTTATAAAATCGACCAGACAACCAAGGCGGTTTCGATACTGGTGCGTTCCGAACGCCTGATGCCCGTCACGACCACTGCGGCGTCGGGGGCAAAACCCTATCTCAACGGCATTGTTTACCACCCGGACGGCTATCTGATCGCCGGGGACTATTCCCGTGGTCTGTTGTGGAAGGTGGCGCTGGATGGAACGCACGCGCTAAGCGAAATCAAGCTGCCACAGCGTCTGAAAGGGCCCGACGGGTTACGTCTCAAAAGCCCTGACACCCTGGTGGTGGTACAGTCTTTCCCTGGCGCCGGGCGGGGCATGTCGGGGGATGTGACGCTGCTTTCTTCATCCGACGGCTGGACTAGCGCCCGTATTACCGCGGTTGCCACTCCGCCGGGATTGGATGGACCCACTGCGGCGGCCGTCAAGGATGGCGAGGTTTGGGTCGTCAATTCACGTTATCCTCGTCTCTTTGCCGATACGGCCAATGCTGATAGCACGCGCGAGTTTAGCATCGTCAAGGTGGCGTTTAGCGATGGCCAGAATGTCGCCGGGTCGCCATGAAAAGCACATTGGCCCGATGGCTGATGCGATCCAGGAAGCGCTGAAATAAATTCCGCCAGCGATAATTAACCGCCCAAGGGCGGTTTTTTTGTGCCATCCGGGCAGGTAAATTCGGATTTTTTGTCTAGAGAGCCTGTGGAAAAGTTGGCAAAATTCACCTCAGGATTATTTTAGGGAACAGGCGGAGGAGAGCATTGATGAAGGATGTGCATATAGCACTTTCGGGCGGTTGCGTACGGTTGGCTTACCCGGGAGAGAACGTTCTGGATTTCACCGATAACCTGTCATTTGGGCCGCTGTGCGCACTGGATGACGAGCCGGGTCTGCAAGCCCGGGCCCGCTGGTTTCAAGATTTACATCAATCTGTTCACGCCCCCGAATGGGACACTTCCCCCCAGCGCCTGATGGCGATGGACAACCTGAAAATGCAACTGGCCGCGGTCACTGGGCAGGTAACCCTGTGGATTGGTGACAATCCCGATGAGCAATTGATGTTGCGGGCGCTGTTACCTTTGCTGGGGGAACGCTCAGTGTTTGTGGTCAATGTCACCGAACTTGTCGGCTGTGATATCACGGGGTACTGCCCGATTGAAACGCTTGAATCTTTGTGGATCCGGCGACGTGAGTTGACATCCGAAGATAAAGTAATGCTCATCGCCGATTGGCATCGCCTGTTGCAGGACAATGCACCGGTACGGATCTTTGCTCAGGGTGAGATTCAGGGAAAAACCCAGGATTTCCACGATACGCTATTGTTGCAGCATTGCCCGAACGACTATACCCAAGGTTCCAGAGTGGTGGGCAACGCGATGGCGAACTCACCCTACCGAGTCGGCGATACTTTTCTGAATTTCCGTCTGTACGCGTTGATTGAACAGGGCGTATTGCAGGCACAGGCTGGCGGGGTCAACATGAACCGCCTGCAGGTGCGGCAGGCTTAACCCGACTCATTCGTGTGGTGGTTTTTGTGCGGTGAAGCGGAAAAAATCGGGCAAAACGTTTTTCACCGGCCAGCAGATCTGCTTATAATGCCTCACTGACTGTATAAATAAACAGGTGTGGTGCGATGACGCTGAAGTTGGATGGTGAAAAGATTGCTCGTAACCGGTTTACCGGCGAAAAAATTGAAAACGGCAGCTTTATCAACTGCGATTTTTCGGGCACCGACCTGACGGGGACCGAATTTATCGACTGTCAGTTTTACGATCGCGAGAGCCAACAGGGCGGTAATTTCAGCCGTGCGCTGTTGAAGGATGCCAGTTTCAAAAACTGTGACCTGTCGATGGCGGACTTCAGAAACGCCAGTGCGTTAGGGATCGAAATCCGTGAGTGCCGAGCGCAGGGTGCAGATTTTCGCGGCTCCAGCTTTATGAATATGATCACCCCCCGCACCTGGTTTTGCAGCGCATACATCACCAAAAGCAACCTGAGCTATGCCAATTTTTCGAAAGTGGTGCTGGAAAAGTGTGAGCTGTGGGAAAACCGCTGGAACAGCGCGCAAATCCTCGGTGCGACATTTAGCGGTTCGGATCTGTCCGGTGGCGAGTTTGCGTCGTTTGATTGGCGTGCCGCCAACTTTACCCATTGTGATTTGACCAACTCGGAACTGGGTGAGCTGGATCTGCGCAGCACCGATCTGCAGGGCGTGAAGCTGGACAGCGACCAGGTGTTTCAGATAATGGAGCGGCTGGGTATTGCGGTCATTGGCTAAGCGTGACTGGCGCTCCTGCTTCTGTAGCGCCTGATTTACAAGCCAGCGGAGGGTAAGGATTTAATCACTTTATCGGCATCTATCGGCATTTTCCGTACCGTTACCGGAAGGGTGAAGCCGGATTGTTTGGCAAAATGACGTGCATCGTCGTTTATCGGTACCACAAATATCGCCAGGTTATCGTTAGCTTGCATAACACCCTCCGGTTCCAACAACGCGAATAGCGGGGTGGGGTGAGAGCCAGGCAACAAGCATGCGGACAGCCAAAAACCGCTATTACTGGTGTATTGACAGTGAGCTTTGTCGTTCGCAATCTGGGAAATTTGCTTTTCAAGCAATGCGTTAGCATTTTTCACAAAGCTTGGTGGGGTTGGCTGACACCCTGTCAGGCTGGCGATAAAGGCTGCACTGGCCATTATTTTATTATAATTCATAACTATCCTGTCACAATCACACAAGTCATTATCCGATAGATCACAATTGCGATCCTAGCAATTTGGCGATGCCGGTGTCGAGAACTTATTGATTTGTCAGGTTTATGTTAAGGTTTCATTACAATAAAACATCAACACAATAACAAAATGTGTGCCGATGCCAGCGGTACAGTGATTGAAGATACATGGCGTAATACGGATGTGGGGGAAGGGACATGATTTTAAATAACGCTTGCTTAAATAAATCCCTCGTGTATAAATAGCGTCATCGGTTTGTAGTACAGACCTTATGAAAGCAGTTTTAGTAAAGCAGTTCTCAGTATTAGTGATATCCCATAGATACCTCTTCTTCCGCGAATTTCCTTCTCTAGTGCCCAAGTAAGTTTCCAATAAAAACAGACCTCAATCGCCTTATGGCGTCTCAAAAATATAAAGGAAATATCTATGTCTACTAAAATGACTGGTTTGGTAAAATGGTTTGATGCAGGTAAAGGTTTTGGCTTTATCTCCCCGGCAGACGGCAGCAAAGACGTGTTCGTACACTTCTCCGCTATCCAGAGCAATGATTTCAAAACGCTTGATGAAGGTCAGCGCGTTGAATTCACTATCGAAAACGGTCAGAAGGGTCCTTCTGCCGGCAACGTAGTAGTTTTATAATTTATAGGTAGTGTTTTATTTCTTACGATAGCGAAGAAGGTGTAAACCGGAGCAGCTAAGAAATAAAAGAATTACCTGAATAAACTCCGGGATTACCCGGAGTTTATCTAAAATTAATAATGCTTGGTGTATTTCAATAACCCTATTTTTCAAAAATTATAGTTATTGGCAACAGCAAAAGAGATTGGCGTCGTAATAATAATAACGGCCGCGATTGAGTCTATTTTTCTGTTGTGAAAAAGTTGTGCTTAGGCTGCGTAAGGTTGGAGTGTTGGACGGACGCTTACGCCATAACATGACAGTCGGGAAAGTGACCGACAAACATTGATGACCCTGGCCTGTGCCGGGGTTTTTTTATGCCTGCGAGCCGCTAAACGACGCTGCTGCCGGCATTCCTATAATCGCTGCTTATCGGTAAACGGCGATATAGGGCAGTCACTGAACTTATTGAATGCTGATAGTACGGTCGGTAAATAGTTACATTAATGAATTTTATCAGTTTCATCAAAGGGTTGGCCTAATTCCGATAAAGCCTGTCCTGACACATTGAATTTGCAGTGAATACCTCTTTTTGATTAGTAAACCGCACGTTTTGACTGTCCCTCGGTGTCCATGAGTTTTATCCTCGGACTCAATCAGCATTTGTATGATTTATAAAATACATTCACATGGAGGAGTTCTTATGCGTTTCGACAATAAAGTGGTCATCATCACCGGGGCAGGCAATGGGATGGGGGAAGCGGCGGCACGCCGGTTTTCCGCTGAGGGCGCTACCGTGGTGCTGGCAGACTGGGCGAAAGAGGCGGTAGACAAAGTGGCGGCCTCGCTGCCGAAAGGCAAGGCACTGGCGGTGCATATCGACGTTTCTGACCATGTCGCGGTTGAGAAAATGATGAATGAAGTGGCGGAAAAACTGGGCCGCATCGACGTGCTGTTGAACAATGCCGGCGTACACGTGGCGGGCAGCGTGCTGGAAACCAGCGTGGCTGACTGGCGTCGCATCGCCGGGGTCGATATCGATGGCGTGGTGTTTTGTTCCAAGTTTGCCATGCCCTATCTACTGAAAACCAAAGGCTGCATCGTGAACACCGCTTCGGTTTCTGGCCTGGGCGGCGACTGGGGCGCGGCATACTACTGTGCGGCCAAAGGGGCAGTGGTAAACCTGACGCGCGCCATGGCGCTCGACCACGGTGGTGACGGCGTGCGGGTGAACTCGGTGTGCCCGAGCCTGGTAAAAACCAATATGACCAACGGCTGGCCGCAGGAAATTCGCGACAAATTCAACGAACGCATTGCTTTGGGCCGAGCGGCAGAGCCGGAAGAAGTCGCCGCGGTGATGGCGTTCCTGGCCAGTGACGACGCCAGCTTTATCAACGGTGCCAATATCCCGGTGGATGGCGGGGCGACCGCCTCAGACGGCCAACCGAAGATTGTTTAAGCATTAATCAACAGGCCCGGCGAAGCTAAACACCGGGCCTGCTCTGTTACACCCCGATCCGATCGCGCAGGGTGTAGTAGGCCGCGCCAATGGCGGTAAACGGGATTTGCAGGTTGCGACCGCCGAAGAACGGCAGGTGCGGCAGCTTGGCAAAGGCATCGAAGCGTTCCGCATCGCCCTGCATTAACTCGGCAATCAATTTACCCGCCAGATGGGTACAGGTCACGCCGTGGCCGCTGTAGCCCTGCATGTAATAGACGTTATTTTCCAGTCGGCCGAACTGCGGCATGCGCGACAGCGTCAGCAGGAAATTGCCGGTCCAGCGGTAGTCGATATTCACCCCTTTCAACTGCGGGAAGGTTTTCAGCAGTTTCGGGCGGATCAGATTGTCGATATCATCCGGATCGCGGGCACCGTACACCACGCCACCGCCGTACAGCAGGCGGTTATCACCGGTAATGCGGTAATAATCCAGCAGATAGTTACAGTCTTCGACGCAGTAATTCTGTGGGATCAGCGACTGCGCCACTTCCGGCGCCAGCGGCTCGGTGGCCACCACCTGGGTGCCGCACGGCATGCTGCGTTTGGCCAGTCTTGGCTCCAGCTTATCGCCCAGATAAGCGTTACCGGCCACGATCACATAGCGTGCCTTCACCTGACCCTTGGCGGTACTGACGATAGCCGGTTCGCCGTGGCGGATGTTGGTCACGGCCGACTGTTCGAAGATCCGCCCGCCCTGCAGGCGAATGGCTTCGGCTTCCCCGAGAGCCAGATTCAATGGATGAATATGACCACCGCTATGATCCAGCAGCGCGCCGACGTAACGATCGCTGTTGACCTCTTGACGAATGCGCCCGGCGTCCAGCAGTTCAAGTTGAGTATTGCCGTAGCGTTCCCAGTTCTGTTTCTGCTCGATCAACGCATGGTATTGCCGGTTGTTCAGGGCGGCGAAGATGCCGCCGGGGCGATAGTCACATTCGATGGCGTACCTTTGGATACGGCTGCGAATGATCTCTGCGCCCTCAAACATCATACTGCCGAGAACGCGGGCGCTTTCTGCCCCATAGCGTTGTTCAATCACGTCAATATCGCGGCTGTAAGAGTTGACCAGTTGGCCGCCATTACGGCCGCTGGCACCGAAACCGATGCGCGCAGATTCCAGCAGCACCACGTCATAGCCGGCTTCCACCAGAAACAGTGCAGAAGACAGACCGGTATAGCCACCGCCGACGATGCAGACGTCGCATTCGATAGAGTCATTTAACTGTGGGTAGGGCGCGTGGCTGTTGGCCGAGGCCGCATAATAGCTTTTTACATGTTCAGTCATGATATCTGCCCTTATTCCAGCGAAATCCAGGTGGTTTTCAGTTCGGTGAATTTTTCCAGCGCGTGCAGCGATTTGTCGCGACCGTTGCCGCTTTGCTTGTAGCCGCCGAAGGGCACCGTCATATCGCCGTCATTGTAGTTATTGACGAACACCGTACCGGCTTTTAACTGGCGTGCCAGTCGGTGGGCGCGGGACAGGTCACGCGTCCAGATGGCGGCGCCCAGACCGTAGTCGCTGTCGTTGGCCAACTGCATCGCCTGTTGTTCACCGCTAAAACTGGTGACCGCCAATACCGGGCCGAAAATCTCGTCGCGCGCCACGCTCATGCGGTTATCCACCTGGGTCAGAATGGTCGGGCCGAGGTAACCGACATGGCCGTTCTGCGGATGTTCGCGGCCGTCGAGGAACAGGTCGGCACCCTGGCTCAGGCCCTGTTCGATGTAGTCAGCCACTTTCTCGCAGTGGCCCTGATCGATCAGCGTGCCCATCACCGTAGCCGGATCGAGCGGATCGCCCGGAGTGAAGGCTGCCGCATGTCGCCGCAGCGCCTGTAAGAACTCTTGCTGAATATTTTCTTCCACCAGCAGTCGGGTGCCGGCAATGCACACCTGTCCCTGATTATAGAAGATACCGGCGGCGGCACTCTGCGCGGCCTTGTCCAGATCCGGGCAGTCGGCAAAGATGATATTGGCGCTCTTGCCGCCGGCTTCCAGCCACACCCGCTTCATATTGGACTGGCCGGCGTAGATCATCAGTTGTTTGGCGACCTGGGTGGATCCGGTGAAGGTCAGGGCGTCGACGTCGTTGTGCAGCGCCAATGCCTTGCCGGCATCGTGACCGTAGCCTGGGACAATATTCAACACGCCGTCCGGCAGACCGGCCAGTTGAGCGAGCTTGCCCAGATAGATGGCGGTCAACGGGGATTTTTCAGAGGGTTTCAGGATCACGCTGTTGCCGGTGGCCAGCGCCGGGCCGAGTTTCCAGCAGGCCAATAACAGCGGGAAGTTCCACGGCACGATGGCACCAACCACGCCGATAGGCTCGCGTTCAATCAGCGCCAGCGAATCGCCGCCGGTGGGGGCGATTTCGCCATAAACCTTGTCGACCGCTTCGGCATACCAGCGCAGGCAGCGAATGGCACCCGGTACGTCGTCGCGCAGGCTGTGGCGGATCGGCTTGCCGGTATCCAGCGTTTCCAGCAGCGCCAGCTCTTCATGGTGTTGTTCCATCAATTCTGCCAACTTCAGCAAAGTGGCCTTGCGCTGCGCCGGAGCCGCTCTGGACCAGTCACCGCGCTCAAATACTTCACGCGCGGCACTGACCGCCAAATCGATATCGACGCTGCTGCCCCGGGCAACCTGGGTCAACTCGCGTTGCCCGGCAGGATCCTCCACGGCAAAGGTTTGGCCTTCGGCGGCCTGCTGATAGCGGCCATTGATAAACAGTCGGTTCTCAATTTTCAGGGCTTGCGCCCGGTGTTGCCAATACTGCAAATGATGGAAGTCCATACCTTGCTCCGTTGATCAGAATGTCGTCGGCGTATGGGCGCTGATAATCCGGCAAATCCGCGCCGACGTGTTGCTGAAACTGTGGGGAATGCCGGTGTTGATGGCGTAGCTCTGGCCAGCCGACAGGTGATAGGCCTGCCCGTTGACCTGTAATAACACTTCGCCTTCCAGCAGGGTGCCGATCTCTTCCCCCTGATGCTTGATACGTTCGCCGGTGGTGGTACCCGGTTCATAAGTTTCGATCATCATCGCCAGGGTGCGATTAGGATCGCCGTTGTGGATCAATTTCATCGATACCCCCTGGCTGCCAATCTCAATCAGATCCTGGCTGTCGATAACAATCTGTGGTTCATCCGGTATTTCCGGTTCGGCGAAAAACGCCGACAGTGACAGCCCGTACACCGTCAGCAGCTTTTGCAGGGTACTGATGGCCGGGCTGACCTTGTCCTGCTCGATGGTGCTGATGGCGCTATGGGTTAATCCAGACAGTTCGGCCGCGCGGCGCTGTGACAATCCCAGTTGCTGGCGGATTTGCGACAGGCGTTTTCCCGGTGCCAAGCTGACATCGCTCATGGGCGTTTTTCCTTTTGATAGTTCCGGCAGGCGCTAATAAACCCCTCAAACAGCAGGCGTGACAGGGCGTATTCTTCACTGTTCCATTCCGGGTGCCATTGCACACCCAGCGCAAAAGGTTGGTCGCGCAGGCTGATGGCTTCCACCAAGCCATCGGCGGCGTGGGCCTCGATACGTACGCCAGGGCCAAGGGTTTTTGCGCCCTGACCATGCAGTGAGTTGACCCAGAATCGGTTGCAATCCGGTATCAGTTGCGTGAGTAAGCCGCCCTCCTGAACGATGACTTCGTGGGCGGGGGCGTATTGTTGTTCCAGCGGCAGGTCGTGATCTTCGCGATGCTCGAGCAGTTCGGGTAATTCAAACAGCCGACGGTGCAGGGTGCCCTGGCTGGCGACCACCATTTCTTGCATGCCGCGGCAAATGGCGAAAAGGGGAATGCGCCTGTCGAGCGAGTGGCGGATCAGTGCCAGGCTCAATTCATCTCGCCCAGGATCGGCGTCAGGCTCATCGCCGTTTTCACCATAAAGGTGCGGCTGCACATTACTGGGGCTGCCCGGCAGCAGGATCCCGTCAAGGCGCTCCAGCAATTCTTCCAGCAATTTCGGCTCCGCCAGCGCGTGTGGCAGGGCGATTGGCAACCCTCCTGCAGCGATGACGGCATTTAGGTACTTTTCTTGCAAGGTCTGAGTGAGGTGCCCGTTTAACCTATACCTGCACATCACTACGCCGACCACCGGTCTGTTAAATATATTGCCCATGCTATCCCCTTGGTATGTTCGAAATTATGAACGATAAGCTTCTCCACTGCCGTTTTCGTTCAATATTTTATAAATCTAGCAGTCAAATGGGCAATATTCAAACTCAAAGTAACACTTGCAAAACAATTTTGTTGCATCTATGTTTCATTGGTGGACATTATATTGAGCAAGATGGTCAAAAAACATCGACGGCAATAAGTGTGAGAACCACAGACAAAAACATACATGGCGGGTGAATCATGCAGACCAACATAGTAGAAGTGGAAAACTTTGTTCAGCATCATGAAGAAAAGCGAAGTAGCGCGTTCCAGCGTGAAGTGAAGAACTACCTGGAGCGTTATCCATTAACTCAGCACGTTGACGTTCTGCTGACCGACCTTAACGGCAGCTTCCGCGGCAAACGTATCCCGGTCGCTGGGTTGAGCAAGCTGGAGAAGGGCTGTTACTTCCCGGCGTCGGTGTTTGCAATGGATATTCTCGGTAACGTGGTTGAAGAGGCCGGACTGGGGCAGGAGCTGGGTGAACCGGACCATATCTGCGTGCCGGTTCTGGGCACCCTGACGCCGTCGGCGGCGGATCCGCAATATATCGGCCAGGTGTTGCTCACCATGCTCGATGAAGATGGTACTCCCTTTGACGTTGAACCGCGCAATGTGCTGAACCGAGTGTGGCAGCGTTTGCGTCAGCGCGGGCTATCCCCCGTAGTAGCGGTAGAGTTGGAGTTCTATCTCATCGATCGCCAGCGCGATTCGGAAGGCTATCTGCAGCCGCCGTGTGCGCCGGGCACCCAGGAGCGCAACACCCAAAGCCAGGTGTACTCGGTCGATAATCTTAACCACTTTGCCGACGTACTGAGCGAGATTGACGAACTGGCGCGTATGCAGGGCCTGCCGGCCGACGGTGCGGTGGCGGAAGCCTCACCCGGCCAGTTTGAAGTCAACCTGCATCATACCGACAACGTTCTGCAGGCCTGCGACCATGCGCTGGCGTTAAAACGCCTGATCCGTATGGTGGCGGAAAACCACAACATGCAGGCCACCTTTATGGCCAAGCCCTATGAAGAACACGCCGGTAGCGGTATGCACGTTCATATCAGCATGCTGGACCGGCAGGGCAACAACGTACTGGCCGATGACGACGGTGAAGACTCCGCACTGCTAAAGCAGGCGCTGGCCGGGATGATTGCCCTGATGCCTTCTTCTATTGCGTTGCTGGCACCGAACGTTAACGCCTATCGTCGTTTCCAGCCGGGCATGTACGTGCCGACCCAGGCGTCCTGGGGGCATAACAACCGTACCGTGGCGCTGCGCATTCCCTGCGGCGATCGCGACAGTCATCGCGTGGAGTATCGCGTAGCCGGTGCTGATGCCAACCCTTATCTGGTCATGGCGACCATTCTGGCAGGCATTGTCTACGGCCTGGAAACCACGCTGCCGTTGCAAGAGCCAGTGACCGGCAACGGGCTGGAGCAGGAGGGGCTGCCGTTCCCAATCCGCCAAAGCGATGCGCTGTATGAATTTGAGCATCAGCCGGTGCTGAATGCCCTGCTGGGCGAAAGGTTCAGCCATGTCTACCTGGCTTGTAAAACCGATGAGCTGGTGCAGTTTGAGCGCCTGATCACCGAAACCGAAATCGAGTGGATGCTGAAAAACGCCTGACCCGCTCGACGCCAATCCTACCGCGCGCGTATGGCGCATTCCGCCGGCTATCCTGTGGCCTGCGATGCTGCGCGCTGCGGTAAAGCATTGCTTCCACTTTGGCGTACAGGACGCCGGCGAGGAAATAACCATGACAGCCATAACTGTTTCATCCGTCTGCGCAGGTATCTGCCTGTGCCGCAGTGAATACGGGCCAGCCGCTGGCCGAGTTTTATTGTCTTTAAATCGTACCTCCCGCCGCCTGAGCAGCAGTTTCCCCGCGGCCTCTCTGAATGACGTTAAACGGTTACCAGCAGAGGACAACGAGGGGAAGAGCCATGACGACTAATGTGACTGACGTTAATGAGGCGGCCAAGCCGCAACTGCGTAAAAGCCTGAAGTTGTGGCAGGTGGTAATGATGGGCCTGGCCTATCTGACGCCAATGACGGTGTTCGACACCTTTGGGATTGTCTCCGGCCTGACCGACGGCCACGTACCGGCCTCCTATATACTGGCGTTGGCCGGCGTGCTGTTTACCGCCATCAGCTATGGCAAGCTGGTGCGCCAGTTCCCGACCGCCGGTTCGGCCTACACCTATGCGCAGAAAGCCATTAATCCGCACGTCGGTTTTTTGGTGGGCTGGTCTTCGCTGCTCGATTATCTGTTCCTGCCGATGATCAATACCCTGTTGGCGAAGATATACCTGACGGCGTTGTTCCCTGAAGTGCCGCCGTGGATATGGGTAGTGGGTTTTGTGATTATCATTACCGCCATCAACCTGAAAAGCGTCAATCTGGTGGCCAACTTCAATACCCTGTTCGTACTGGCCCAGGTGGCGATCATCGTGGTGTTTATCTACCTGGTGGTGCGTGGCTTGCACAACGGTGAAGGGCTGGGGACGGTGTGGAGCCTGCAACCCTTTGTCAGCGAAAATGCGCATTTACTGCCGATTATCACCGGCGCCACCATTTTGTGTTTCTCGTTCCTCGGCTTTGATGCGGTAACCACACTGTGCGAAGAAACGCCCGATGCCGCCCGGGTGATCCCGCGCGCTATCTTCCTGACCGCGCTGTATGGCGGGGTGATCTTCATCAGCGTGTCATTCTTTATCCAACTGTTTTTCCCTTCCATTCAGCGCTTTCATCAGCCGGATGCGGCACTGCCGGAAATTGCGCTGTACGTGGGCGGCAAGTTGTTCCAGTCGATTTTCCTGTGTGTCACCTTTATCAACACCCTGGCCTCGGGCCTGGCGTCGCATGCCAGCGTTTCACGGCTGTTGTATGTGATGGGGCGCGATAACGTGTTCCCGGAAAAATATTTCGGCTATATCCACCCGAAATGGCGCACGCCATCACTCAACGTGTTGCTGGTGGGGCTGGTGGCCCTGTCCGCGCTGTCGTTCGACCTGGTCACGGCGACCGCCTTGATCAACTTCGGTGCGCTGGTGGCTTTCACCTTCGTTAACCTGTCGGTGGTCAGTCATTTCTATATTCGCGAGGGGCGGAACAAGAGCTGGAAGGATCGCTTCAACTACCTGTTCCTGCCATTGGTCGGGGCGTTAACGGTTGGCGTGTTGTGGTTAAACCTGGAAAAAAGTTCGCTGACCATGGGACTGATCTGGGCGGTTATGGGCTTTGGTTACCTGGCGTATCTCACCCGGCGTTTCCGCCAGCCGCCACCGCAGCTGGAAAGACAACCGCAGCAATAAGGCTATTGATAAACCCACGCAAGAGATAAATCGGTAGGGGTCGAACATGTTCGACCCGATTTAAGCTATTGATTATGTTATAGGGCGCAGCGTGCAGCGCCCCTACCATGAAACCTCGGCACATTTTGTCAGCAGTCTGAGGCGGGTTTTCCCGCCTTTCTTTTTTGTCCGTCGGACAGTAGAGTGAAAATACTGAGAAAAAATAACCGATTGGGTCACCTCCATGTCTTCACTCCCCGTTTCGTATAAAGCCACTTTGCTCGGTCTGCTGGCAATCCTGCTGTGGAGCAGCGTGGTTGGCCTGATCCGCAGCGTCAGCGAAGGGCTGGGGCCGATTGGCGGTGCTGCGATGATCTACAGCGTCAGCGCGGTTTTTCTGCTGCTGGCGCTACGGCTACCCAATCTTCGCCATTTTCCGCGCGCCTACCTGATCCTCGGCAGTCTGCTGTTTGTCAGCTATGAGATCTGCCTGTCGCTGTCGCTGGGCTATGCCAACACCCGCCTGCAGGCCATCGAAGTAGGGATGATCAACTACCTCTGGCCCTGTTTCACCGTACTGATGGCGCTGGTGTTTAACGGACAAAAGGCCAAATGGTGGCTACTGCCCGGACTCTTACTGTCGTTGTTCGGTATCGGTTGGATCATGAGTGGTGAGGGCGGCTGGTCGCCGGCGCAAATGCTGGCAAACGTACGCAGTAATCCATTGAGTTATTCGCTGGCCTTTGGTGGCGCGATCATTTGGGCGTTATATTGCAACCTGACCAAGAGAATTGCCCAGGGCCATAACGGCGTGGTGCTGTTTATTACCCTGACCGCCGTTGCGCTGTGGGTGAAATACGCCTTTAGCCACGAAAGCGGCATGCAGTTCACCCTGCCGGTGACCCTGACGTTACTCTGTGCCGGCATGGCGATGGGGGCGGGGTACGCGGCGTGGAACGTGGGTATTTTGCACGGCAATATGACGCTGTTGGCGACGGTGTCTTACTTTACCCCGGTGCTGTCGGCGGTATTTGCCGCACTGGTATTGAATACCACACTGACCGCCAGTTTCTGGCAGGGCGTGGTGATGGTGACTCTGGGATCGTTAATCTGTTGGCGGGCAACCCGAGGAAACTAACGGAAATGATCCGCCGGTTGCCCAATGTTGAACTAGAATCTAACTAGCAGACAAACATGAAGGAACATAAAAATGAGAGACGATATCCAATTCATTCAGCAGCCAGAGATTGACGGTGGAAGTTATATGCGCGGTGATACCGTGCGCCTGACTACTGCCAATCTGCGCCATGAATATCAGCTTGATGTCAGCATTCTGCGCCGGGAAGACAAGCTGATTTATGGTTCGGTGATCGCCGCCGCGCCGAAGGTGGATATCCCGCCCAAGGAGTGGGAGATCCAGCCGGGGCAAGAGGTGGTGTTCCGTAAGGAAAATATCGCCAAGGCGATACCTTCAATTAGCTGAATCCTGGCAAGAGTTCCTCCGTTTTCCTCAGCAGTATTCCCAAGAAAAGCCGGTGCTAAAAACGCCGGCTTTTTCATTTCTGCGACAGACCCGGTAACTTTTTTGTGCTGAGCACAATTGGCACAGAAACTGCTTTAAAAATCACCGTGCATGACAAAAATCACAGCGATCGTGAATTTTCATGAAACATAATTTGACAAATGTGAACGCAATCGATTACCTATTCGCAAAATGCATAACTGGATCACAGATTCTTACACCCAGTGATTTCTATAATGCGCGCGTCGCCGAAGAAGTTTGTAAGCGGAGGCAACGCCAGGTGTCGTCAGACTCATTGTCATCTTTTCTAACGGGCAGGAAATGGCCCTTTAAGCATGTGGTAATAAAATGAAAAAAATAGCTCTCGCAGCAGGTATCCTGCTCGCAGCGTCATACAGCGCATCTTCAATGGCTGATAGCAAAGACAGCCAATACGTCTCGGATTGGTGGCACCAGAGCGTTAACGTGGTGGGCAGCTACCACACTCGTTTCGGACCTCAGTTGAACAACGATGTTTACCTGGAGTACGAAGCCTTCGCTAAAAAAGATTGGTTTGATTTCTATGGCTACGTCGATGTGCCTAAATTCTTCGGCGTAGGCAACACCCCGGACCGCGGTATCTGGGACAAGGGCTCACCGATGTTTATGGAGATCGAACCTCGTTTCTCTATCGACAAATTGACCGGTACCGATCTGAGCTTTGGTCCATTTAAAGAATGGTACTTCGCCAACAACTACATCTATGACCTGGGCCACGACACCGACGGCCGTCAGAACACCTGGTACATGGGTCTGGGCACCGATATCGAGACCGGCCTGCCGATGAGCCTGTCGATGAACATCTATGCCAAATACCAGTGGGAAAACTACCAGGCTGCCAACGAAAACAGCTGGGATGGTTACCGCTTCAAGGTGAAATACTTTGTGCCGCTGACCCAACTGTGGGGCGGCAATCTGAGCTACATCGGCTTTACCAACTTTGACTTTGGTTCCGATCTGGGCAAAGACAGCAACTGGACCGACGGCACTGGCAAACAGGTTCGCACCAGCAACTCGATCGCTTCCAGCCATATTCTGGCGCTGAACTACGATCACTGGCACTACTCCTTCGTGGCGCGTTATTTCCATAACGGTGGCCAATGGCAGGATGGGGCAGATATTGGTACTCCACAGGGTCCAATCAAATCTACCGGCTGGGGTTACTACCTGGTCGCCGGTTATAACTTCTGATTTTCCGTGGTATCAGAAACAGAAAACCCCGCTTTGGCGGGGTTTTTTTTCGTCATCACTGCGCTTGTTCACCGGGTAAATGTCGCACCGGCATAAATAATCGTCCTTTGATTACATGGCATTCATTATCAATCCAACTGATGATTTGTTCACGGCTCACGCCTTCGGATTGCGCGTAGCGGTGAAGATCGCCATTAAAGTGCTGCGTGATATATTCCATGAGGGTCATTTGCATGTCTTTTGCTCCTGAACGCCCACCCGTCGCCAACTGGCTACCGCGGGAGGTTAAGGTTTCTCAGACGCTGAATTTAAAGTATTGGCAACCAAATCTCAACAAAAAGCACTGTCTTGGTGCATCTGATGTCGATTTATCGGTAAAAAGATTCCCGCACGGAAAGGCGGGAAGTATTCGGTAATATCACACTGAGTGATAAAAAAATGATTTGAGGTGCTACGAAAAAGAGCTCGCTAACTCTTTTTTGTGACTTAGCCAAACTACGGCAAGGCTTATTTCGCTGCAAGAAAAATCTTAGCTAAAAATTCGGTTTTATCGAATTGTTTTGCGCTGGAATAATATTTTGCAATATCGCCTGACAAGGGCCTCTGGATGGGATCACACTCTCAGAGTTTTCCGTATGCTTTATGCGGGAAATTAGGCTTATAGTTACGTTAATAACCCGTGCAGGAAGTGACATTATGAGTAAACGTCGTACTACTCTCACAGTGCTGGCGCTGATTGTTTCGATGGGCCTGTCATCCGCCCCGGCATTGGCCGATAAAGGGGGCAACGGTAACGGTCATGGCAACAATGGCAATCATGGCAACAACGGTAATCATGGTAATAACGGCAATCATGGTAATAAAGCCAAGGGCAACGAGAGCGACCAGGGGCTGGTTTCCGTCAGCATTTCCCGCGATCGTGCACGTTCACTGGCACGAAACTATGGTTTGACCGGCTACAGTTCCTTGCCGCCGGGTATTGCTAAAAATCTGGCGCGCGGTAAGCCGCTGCCTCCGGGCATCGCCAAGAAAATGGTGCCGTCATCGATGCTGCACGATCTGCCTTACTATCCGGGTTACGAATGGCGTATTGCCGGTGACGACCTGGTGCTGGTCGCTTTGAGTACCGCCCTGGTGGCCTCGGTGATCAACGGCGTGTTTAACTAAGGTTACGCTCTTCGTTTTAAAGCCTCGCCTCGGCGAGGCTTTTTTATTTGCCTGAAGAGCAGAGAACGTGGTGAACTCTTTTCCTGGTTATTTTCGGGAAGATAAGGGAATTGTCATGTTCAGGACGTTATTGATTGCCTGCTGTCTGGTCAGCTTTTCAGCGCTGGCGGACGGTGGTGCGGCGCTCGGCGAGCTGGTTAATCAGCGGTTGGCTTATATGAAGGACGTTGCCGGTTACAAGGCCCAGCAGCATTTGCCGATCGAGGATTTGGCACAGGAATCTAAAGTGTTGGCCAGCACGCAAGCCGAGGCAGAACGCCTGGGGTTGGATCCGCTTTCGGTGCGGCCATTTATCATGGCGCAAATGGATGCCGCCAAGGCAATTCAGTACCGTTTCCGCGCAGACTGGCTGGCACAACCGGAAAGTGACTGGCAGCCGCGTCCGCTCGATAGTGTACGGCCACAAATAGCGGAACTCAGCAGCCGCATTTTACAGCGGCTGGCGCAGCAGTTGAAAGCCGGCCCGCTGACCGAGGCCGCCCGTAACAATTTCATTCATGCTCTAACGCAGACCAATCTCAGTGAGGCCGACAAGCAGCGGCTGTTTAGCGCCTTGCTGGCCGTTAGGGCCGGTAAAACGGGGTGACCACCTGAATCAGTCGCCAGTGGCACCGCTACGCTGAAAGGTCAGCACCCGGCTGCGATTGGCGATCAAGTCTACGCTGTAACCGCGAAAATACAGGCAAAAACGTTTCTGCCACGGGCCGTCACTGCTTTCGACCAGCATGCGGCCCTGACCCAGTGAGCTGATAGTGCCGTGCTGTGCTGCGGGGCCAACGCCGATGTGTACCTGGTCACCGCAAATTTCAAAGGCGGTGCGGTATTGCGGGTGATACCACAAGCCCTGCACATGTTTCAGGCACTCGCGGTTGGCCGTGACCGGCAGGAAACGGCGCTCCACGTGGCAGACTTGCCCCTCAACCGCTTCACCGGTCCATTTCAGCCGTATCGGCATATGGGCGGAAAGCGAGACCGCGTAGCCGTCATCGGCCTGATACAGCGGTTCATCGCTCCCCATATAGGCGACATTGCCGTCTTTCACTTCCAGCCAGTAGGGATCGGCCACCGTGGTGTAAATGCCATCGGGAATGGTGTTGCTGCGTTGCGGCAGTGTTTCGCCCAGCAAAGCGGCCATCACCTGTAATGCCATGCCGAAACTGTCGCAGTCCTCACGGTTAGCCACCAGCGCGATGCCGGCTTGTCGATCGGGCGCCAGCAGGAAGTAGGTTTTGTAACCGGCGTGGGAACCGCCGTGCCCCAGCAGACGATGTTTGCCGAGTGGGGTTTGCGCCAGCCCCAAGCCGTAAGCGCTGAGTTGACCCTGATTGAGATGACGTGGGGCGCTCAGTTGCGCCAGCACGCCGCGACCCGGCCCCCGATTGGCCAGCAGCGTTTGCAACCAGCGGGTGAGGGCATTGGCGCTGCCGGTCAGACTGCCGGAGGCGGAGAGATGCAGGCCGGCGCTGGCCAGTTGCCAGCCCTGTTTTGAACGCCAGTAACCGGGGGTTAACCCCGGCACCACGTCAAACCAGCTCTCTGGCGCCCGTAGTTGCACTTTTAGCGGCTGGGCGATGTGTTGCTGCACCAGTTGGTCAAAGTCATACCCCTTGGCTTGCAGCGCCGCCTCAACCAACCGGTAGCCGGTATTGGTATAGGTTATTTCGCTGCCGGCCGGATAGTTCAGCCCGCCAAGCCCCTGAAGGAACTGCATCACCGGTTGCGCTTCGCTGCGGGCATGTACCGAGATGCCCAGCAAACCGAGAGTTTCACGCACGTCAGGCAGCCCACTGGTCATGTCCAGCGCCTGGCCGACGGTAACGTCCGCCAGCGGGGCCTGTAGCTCAGGCAGCAAGTCGCCAAGCCGGTCATCCAGACTCAGGGCGTTGTCGGTGGCATTGAGCGCCAGCGCGGCAAAAATATGTTTGGTCACCGACGCGTAACGCACCACGCTGTCGGCGGTAAAAGGGGTGTTTTGTGCCAGGTCAGCCAGACCGGCGCTGGCGCACGCCTGAGTCTGCGCGGCGTCGAACAGGGTAATGGCGCCGCCGGGTTCGCCGTCGTGCTGCCAATCCGCCAGCAGCCGCTCGGCGACTGCCTGTGCGGCGCGCCAGTTTAGTGGGATTTCAGACATACATCGCCTCCAGAGTGAGTTCCTGATTTGTGCCTCAGCGGGCTTTTCGCCAGATTGTCGCGTACCGCGAAATCCGTGGGCCGCTGTTTTGTGCGCTGTTCCGACCAGATTGAGGCATTTTTCGTCAAAACTGCGATGCAGTACGCAAATCGAAATGACAGCAGAAAAGAAGGCAAGATGTATGCCACAAAATTAGCGGACTAATGAGGGTATTTCGGCAGGCGTGGCGATGACGGGGCGGTGGCTCTGCCCCGTATCGGGAACAAACGGATCTAGCGGGACTGGCCGCCCCAGGAAAGCAGGCTGTCGATCATTTGTTTCAGCAGGCGTTGCAGGGAAGCGGCACGCTGCGGATCAAAGGCAAAGGGGTACTGTTCGGACATGTAGTTCACCTGCGCCAATTCCAGCTGGATCGCGTGCTGCTGCTGGTGCGGCTGACCATAAGCGCGGGTGATATAACCGCCCTTGAAGCGGCCATTAAGCACGTGGGTGAACTGCTGCTGTTGTTCACAGCAGGCAACCAGACGGTCACTTAGCGCCGGGGCGCAGCTTTCGCCGCCGTTGGTGCCCAGATTGAGATCCGGCAGTTTACCGTCGAATAAACGTGGGATCACCGAGGCAATAGAGTGGGCGTCAAACAGCAGCGCGTAGCCGTGTTTAGCCTTTAACCGCGCCAGTTCGTCTTGCAGTTGCTGGTGGTACGGCTGCCAGATCTGCTGCAGATAGCCGGCCCGTTCCTGGTCAGAAGGTGCTTTGCCGGGCAGAAAGCTCGGGCGGCCGTCAAACAGTACGTCCGGATACAGGCCGGTGGTGGCGGTGGTATACAGCGGCTTATCGTCCGCCGGGCGGTTCAGGTCAATGACAAAGCGCGAGTAATTGCCGACCAGCACGCTGGCTCCCATCGTACGGGCAAAGTCATATAACTGCGGGATATGCCAGTCGGTGTCGGGCAGCGGCCGTGCATCCTCGGTTAAACCGGCCTCAACCGCCGGAGTGAGCCGGGTTCCGGCGTGGGGAATGCTGATCAGCAGCGGCAGGCTGCCGGCGTGGAAATCAAAAGGATCGCTAATGGTCATTGACGTATTTCTCCTCGGAAAATCACCGTGCAGGGCAGTTGTCCACCCAACCAATAAGCCAGTTCAGCCGGTCGCGACAGCGGCCAGTGTATAAAGTCGGCCACCTTGCCGGTTTCCAGCGTACCGTGGCTCGCCTGTAGGCCGAGCGCTTTCGCCGCGTGGGTCGTTACGCCCGCCAGGGCTTCTTCCGGCGTCAGGCGGAACAGCGTGCAGGCCATGTTGATCATCAGGCGCAGCGACAGTGCCGGAGAGGTGCCAGGGTTGGCGTCGCTGGCTATTGCCATCGCCACGTTGTGTTTACGGAATAAATCAATCGGTGGGCATTGGGTTTCGCGCAGCAGGTAGTAAGCGCCCGGCAGCAGCACCGCAACGGTACCGGCGTCGCCCATAGCCCGGGCATCCTGTTCGGTGGCATATTCAAGATGATCGGCGGAAAGCGCATGGTGCTGCGCCGCCAATTCGCTGCCTCCCAGAGCGGAAAGCTGTTCGGCGTGCAGTTTCACCGGCAGTCCGGCGGCTTCTGCGGCGGCAAACACTCGCGCCACCTGTGCCGGTGAGAACGCCAGATGTTCACAAAAGGCGTCAACCGCGTCAGCCAGCCCGGCGGCGGCAGCCTGAGGAATAATGGTGTTGCATACCAAATCGATATAGTCGTCGGCCCGGTTGGCATATTCCGGCGGCAGTGCGTGCGCCGCCAGGCAGGTGGTTTTCACCTCTACCGGCAGCAGTTCGCCCAGTCGACGCGCCACGCGCAGCATTTTCAGTTCGCTTTCCGGCGTCAGTCCATAACCGGATTTGATCTCCACGCAGGTCACGCCTTCCGCCAGCAGAGGGCGTAGCCGGAACAACGCCTGTTCCAGCAGCCGTTCTTCGTCGGCATCGCGGGTGGCCTTTACCGTGGAGATGATGCCGCCGCCCTGAGCGGCGATCTCGGCATAGCTCACGCCGTTCAGGCGTTGTTCGAACTCTGCGCTGCGGTTGCCGCCGAACACCAGGTGGGTATGGCAGTCGACAAAGCCCGGCGTGATGATGCCGCCGTCGAATTTTACCCTTTCATCAGCGGTCAGCGTTGCCGGCAGCTCCGCATATTCACCCAGCCAGACGATTTTGCCGTCACGCACGGCGATCGCGCCGTTGCTGAGGGTGTGATACTTGCCGTCGCGCATGGTGACGATGTCGGCCCCGTGCCACAGGCTGTCGCAATGGATCTCAGAAGTCATGGCTTTTCTCCGCCGGAGCCTTGGCTCCCACATGGTTGTATATACAATTAAAAACAACCTAGCGCATTCATCGAGTTGTCACAAGAGGCGGGATAAAAATTTGTTATCGGGATGTGATCGTTGTGGAAGGGCGGGTGCCAAAGCAGCACCCGCAGGGCTCAGACTTCGCTGGTGAAACGGCCAAACAGCTGATAGCGGCTGCCGGGGTACAGCAGGCGTGCCGAGGTCACGACGGTTTTGCCGGACCAGGTGCGGCGATGGATCAACAGGCCGGGTTCGTGGTCTTCCAGTTGCAGCAGTTCGCGCTCCTGGTGGGTTGGCACCACGGCTTCCACGATGTGCTCGCCTGCGGTCAGCGGAGCGGCTTGCGTCAGATAAATATAGGGTGTGACACGGTCGAAATCCTGCAGCATGTAGTCGGGGGCTATCAGAGGATTGACGCAGCGGTCTTCCACCTGCACCGGCAGGTCGTTTTCATAATGCACGATTTGCGAATAAAACAGCTGTTGGCCGGGTTGAATGCCCAGCGCCAGCGCTTCTTCTTCACTGGCTGGCCGGGCCTTTAACTGCAGGATCTTGCTGCTGTGGCGGTGGCCACGGGCGGCGATTTCGTCGGCGATGTTATGCACTTCCAGCAGGGCGGTGTGCGCTTTGGCTTCGGCGACAAAGGTCCCCACGCCCTGCATGCGGATCAGGAAACCTTCGGTGGTCAGTTCGCGCAGCGCACGGTTGATGGTCATGCGACTGACGCCAAGCTCGGCCACCAGTTCACTTTCCGAGGGCACGCGTTGGTGCGGTAGCCAGTGGCCGGCACGGATTTGGTTTACGATCGCCTGCTTGACCCGTTGATAGATCGGGGCGGGGGTATCGCTCATGGCAGCAGCCAGTTGCAGCACGGTCTGTTGATCAACCAAGACGTTAACCTCGTCAAATAAAAAAATAATAACACCAGTTTACTGTTGGTGTCGGCGTATGTATATGTATATACAACTAAGGGCCGGTTCGCCACAGCAATGCGATGGGCCAGTGCATTTTTCGGATGCGCGATTATCGCGCGTTATTAGTCTTTACACTAACAGTGGAATTCTGCCATGCCTGCTTATTTTGCCTCACGCGCTCTGCTTCCTGAAGGCTGGGCGCATAACGTTCGGCTGGACGTTAATGCGCAAGGTCACCTCACCCAGGTGACTGCCGATGCCGATCCTGAAGGCTGCACCCGACTGCACGGCGACGTAGTGCCGGGGATGCCGAACCTTCACTCTCACGCCTTTCAGCGTGCGATGGCCGGGCTGGCGGAGGTGGCGGGCAATCCGCAGGACAGTTTCTGGACCTGGCGCGATCTGATGTATCGTCTGGTACAGCGGCTGACGCCGGAGCAGGTCGAGGTGATCGCCCGCCAACTGTATATCGAAATGCTGAAAGGGGGATACACCCAGGTGGCGGAGTTCCACTATCTGCATCACGGTGCCGACGGCAATCCTTATGCCGATCGCGGCGAAATGACCGGGCGGCTCAGCCAGGCGGCGGCGCAGGCGGGTATAGGTATGACGCTGTTGCCGGTGTTGTACAGCTACGCCGGGTTTGGCGGCCAGCCCGCCCAGCCAGGGCAAAAACGTTTTATTCAGAATGCAGACGGCTATCTGGAACAACAGCAGGTGATCGCGCGGCAGTTGGTGGATCAGCCCCTGCAGAACCAGGGCTTGTGTTTCCACTCGCTGCGTGCGGTGGAACTGGGCCAGATGCGGCAGATCCTGGCGGCATCCGACCAAGCCCTGCCGGTGCATATCCATATCGCCGAGCAGCAAAAAGAGGTCAACGACTGCCTGGCCTGGAGCGGTCGCCGTCCGGTAGCCTGGTTGTATGAGCACCTGCCGGTGGATAGCCGCTGGTGTCTGGTGCACGCGACCCATCTTGATCGCGACGAGCTCGAGCAGTTGGCGCGCAGCAAGGCGGTGGCGGGCCTGTGCCTGACCACCGAAGCCAATCTGGGCGACGGTATTTTCCCCGGTGACGCCTATCTGCAGCATCAGGGCCGTTGGGGCATTGGTTCCGACAGCCATGTGTCGCTCAACGTGGTAGAGGAGCTGCGCTGGTTCGAATACGGGCAGCGCCTGCGTGACCAGCGGCGTAACCGCCTGACCACGCCGGAGCAGCCTGCGGTGGCTGACGTGCTTTACCAGCAAGCTCTGCAGGGTGGGGCGCAGGCCTGTGGCGCACCGATCGGTCGTTTGCAAAGCGGCTACCGTGCCGACTGGCTGGTGCTGGACGGTGACGATCCTTACCTGGCCGCCGCGCCGGATGCCTCCGTTCTCAATCGCTGGTTATTCGCCGGGGGTAAAGAACAAATTCGCGACGTGTTTGTCGGCGGTCGTCAGGTCATTGACCAGGGGCGCCACGCATTGCAACAACAGAGCAGCGCAGAGTTCCTGCAGGTGCTGAAAACCTTTCAGCAGGAGGCATGATGAGCCTGACGCGTTTTGATTTTGCTGCGCTGCCGGTCACGCCGTGGCGCAATGGCGGCGGGGAAACCCGCGAGATTGCCTGCTGGCCGCCGGGGGCTCAGGACTTTGACTGGCGCGCCAGCATCGCCACCATCGCGCAGGACGGTCCGTTTTCGGCGTTCAACGGTATAGATCGCTCTATCACGTTGCTGGAAGGTGACGGTGTCCACCTGTTCAGCGAAGGGCAGATTGATCATCAGCTGTCACAGGTCGGCGAACCGTTCGCTTTCTCCGGCGATGTGGCGCTGCAGGCGACCCTATTGGGGGGCAGCAGTCAGGATTTCAACATCATGACCCGGCGCGGGCGCTGGGCGGCCAAAGTGCAACGCGTAACGGCGGCGACCACGCTGCCGGTGCAACATGCGGGCGTGTTATACGTGTTACAGGGAAGTTGGCTGCTGAGTGACGGTGTCACGCTGGCGGAACGTGAAGGCGGCTGGTGGGCGGCAGGTGAGCACGTCGGTTCACTGACGCCGCTGGCGGAGGATAGCGTTATTCTGTGGGCCGACATCACACCCGGTTAAAGCGGGCTAGAGTCCGGCGCTAAGTTGTGGGATTATCTGGTTTTCTATCCGACACAGAGAAGGGCGCATGGCCTCGCTGAAAGACGTTGCCAAACTTGCCGGGGTATCGTTAATGACGGTATCCCGCGCCATCAACGAGCCCGACAAGCTGCGGCCGGACACCTACCAACGCGTTAAGCTGGCGATTGACCAACTCGATTACGTGCCCGACCTCGCGGCGCGGCGTATTCGCGGTGACAGCAGCCGGGTGCAAACGCTCGGCGTGCTGGCGCTGGATACTGCGACCACTCCTTTCTCGGTGGACATGATCCTGTCGATTGAAAAAACCGCGCGTGAACACGGCTGGAACAGCTTTGTCGTCAACTTGTTCGCCGATGACAGCGCGGAGCACACCATCGATCTGCTGCTGGCGCATCGGCCGGACGGGGTGATCTTCACCACCATGGGGCTGCGGCAGGTGAGCCTGCCTGCCAAATTGCTGGATAAAAAGCTGGTGCTGGCCAACTGCGTCAGCCCGGAACATGCGGTTGCCAGCTACATTCCCGATGATGAGCAGGGGCAGTACGATGCCATGCGCACACTGATCGCCAAAGGGTATCGTGCGCCGTTGTGTATTCACCTGCCGGAGAACACCCTGGCGGCCGGATTGCGCCGCCGTGGACTGGAACGAGCCTGGCGTGAAGCCGGTGGCGACGTTGAGCAGTTGCGGCAATATCATCTTGATCTGACCGACGGTGACGAGCATTACCGCGACAGCGTGGAACTGCTGCAACGACACTTCTCGCCGGGGCAGCGTGATTGCGATGTGGTGGTGTGCGGCAACGATCGGGTGGCGTTTATCGTCTATCAGGTGCTGTTGGCGCAGGGCTGGAAAATCCCCCAGCAGGTCGGGGTGCTGGGCTATGACAATATGGTTGGCATCGGCCAACTGTTCCTGCCGCCGCTGACCACGGTACAGCTGCCGCACTACGAACTGGGCCGTCAGGCGGCGCTGCACCTGATTAATCAACTGGATCACCGGGAGACGCGAAAAGTGGCGTGCCCGCTGTTGCTGCGCGAGTCACTGTGACTCCGGGAGCGATGGGGCGCAGCATGCGGCGCCCCTGCCATTAACCGGACGGTCAGTCCCAGATACTCTCCAGCTCCCAGCCCTGTGATGCAGCAAACTGCGCCTGTCCACTTTCGGCAAACAGGCTAACGCCGCGTTGACCGTCGGCCGGGTAGATACGGCTGGTCAGACAGGCCACGCCCTGATTGACGAACACCTCCAGCGATGAACGATCAATAAAGACTCGCAGCGACAGTTCGTCCCCCTGCGGCAAAGGTACGCTGCGACAGCCGCACAGCCCTGGCTCCTCACTAAAACGCTCCAACACCAAACGGTGGGCCTGATTGTCGACGTACAGCCTTGCCGCGTTGCCGATGGCGATGCCATAGCGTTCGGCATCGCTGTTGGTCAGGTTCAGCGTCAATATCAATTCTTGCACTTCGCCGTCCAGAGCTTGCCTTTGGTTGGTCAATGTAACCGCAGCAAACGACTGTGGCTGACTGCGCAACGCCGTCAGTTCCCGTGCCGGGTTCATCAGCACATTGCCATCGGTTGCCAGCGTCAATTCGCGCGGCAGGGTAAGTGCACCGGCCCAGCCGTGCGCTTTGCTCGGCATCGGGGATTCCCACATATCCATCCAGGCGAACAGCATGCGGCGGCCATCGGCGGCGGTGAAGCTTTGCGGCGCATAGAAATCGTGTCCGCTGTCCAGTTCGCTGAAGGGCTGCGTAATGCCGAAGTCCTCGCCCGGTTGCCAGTGGCCGAGTAAGTAGCCGCTCTGGAAGCGGTTGCGATTGCGGTAACCCTGGGCCGCCAGCCCCTGAGGTGAAAACAACAGAACCTGTTTTTCGCCCAGCGGGAAGAAGTCCGGACACTCCCACATAAAGCCCTGACTCAGCGTCTGCGCGCCGCTCAGCACGCGGTCGAACTGCCAGTTGCGCAGGTCGCTGGAGCGATAAAGACGCGCCTGTCCCAGCCCGTTCTCTTTGGCTCCGACCACCATCCACCAAAGGTCATCGGCTCGCCAGACTTTAGGGTCACGAAAGTGCTCAATACCTTCCGGCGGCAACAGCACCGGCCCGTGTTTAACAAAGTGGATCCCATCCTCGCTGGTGGCCAGGCACTGTACCTCGCGCACCTGGTCATCATCGCCTGCTTTGCCCAGCCAGACGTGGCCGGTATAGAGCAGCGTCAGAACGCCGTTATCATCCACCGCGCAGCCGGAGAAACAGCCGTCTTTGTCATAGTCGTCGCCGGGGGCCAGAGCGATCGGTTGGTGCTGCCAGTGCGCCAGATCCCGGCTGGTGGCATGGCCCCAATGCATCGGCCCCCAGTTCTGGTCGTAGGGGTGGTGTTGGTAGAACGCGTGATAAACGCCATTAATACACACCAGGCCGTTGGGATCGTTGATCCAGCCGGCGGCCGGGGCCAGATGAAAGCGCGGGTAGTAGAGATCCTGACGCTGAGCGCGCAGGGCTTCGACCGCATGATCGGCTTGAGCTAAGGCATTTTTCATTGGGTTGGCTCACTTGATTTTAACGTGGATTGAAATTGAGGCGCACTGGCGACGGTCTCGCCGCGCAGCAGGAAGCAGGAAATCAGCGTGGTTCCGGCCACCGCGCAACCCATCAGCAAATAGGTGTCGGCAAAGCCGATGCGGTCGTAACCATAACCGGCCAGCGGTGCCAGAAAACCGGCGACAATTTGGCTGATAAACTGGAAGCCCACCAGGTACAGCGTGGAGGACAGGCGGCTGTCGAAGCGGGTGGTGATGTACTTGAACATCGCCACCAGCAGGATGGGCAATTCCACGGCGTGCAGCAGTTTCATGGCGGAAATCATCAGTGCGCCGCTGGCAAAGCCGGAACCGACCATGCGCAGCGCCATCACGCTGCTGGCCAACAACAGGCTTTGCTTGATGCCAATGCGGTTGACCAGCAGCGGGGCCAGGAACATGCCGCCGGCTTCCAGAAACACCTGCAGCGAATTAAGGAAACCGTACATGCGGTTGCCTTCCTCATGGGTGGGGAACTGCGAGGCGAAATACACCGGGAACTGTTGGTCAAACACGCCGTAGATGCTGGTGCCGAGAACGAACACCACCAGTGCCCAGAACCCCGGCAGGCGCAGCAGCGCCAGTGCATCCTGCAACTTCAGGTTTTCCGGCTTGCCGTATTCCAGACCGGCCATGGCGTTGGGTTTCAACTCACGCACTTGCCACAGCAACAGCAGGAACACCGCCGCCGAGGCCGAGGCGATCCAGAAGTTGATATTGGGGTCGATATTGTAGTTAAAGCCGGCAAAGAAGGTTGCGCTGGCCCAGCCCAATGACCCCCACATGCGCGCCCGGCCGAATTCGAAACCGACGATGCGGCTGACTCGTTCGGTATAGGATTCCAACGCACCAATACCGGCATTGAAAGCCAGGCTGACAAACACGCCGCCCACCAGTGCACCGACCACCAGATTGGTCTGTAGCAGCGGGGCGTAGACGTAGATAAAGAACGGGCCGGTGAGCAACAGCAGCACGCCGACAAACAGCAGCAGGTGCTTACGCAGCCCAAGCTTGTCCTGAATAAAGCCGTACAGCGGTTGGGCGCACAGCGCCATGATCGACATTGCCGCGAAGATCAGCCCGGTTTCTGTTCCTTTCAGGCCGATTTTCTGGTTCAGCCAGATAGAGATCAGTGAAAAGCTGGACGACCAGGTAAAGAAGAAGAAAAACAACAGGCCGCTGAGGAGCACATAATATTTTTTTGTTTCGCGGTTCATGTGGAATGCCCTGATGGATGAAATTGGCTCTATTGTTAACGTTAACTTTGCGCCAGATAAAGCCATCAAAGTGAGGGATTGCGATGTTAATCACAAAAGTTAACGTTAACATTTTACGGGTGTGATCAAAATCACCGTAGGGAATACAGGGCGCGCAGGGCGCCCGACAGGGTTTAGCCTTCGTTAAGCGAACGCAGATGATCGTCGCGGCGCAGGGTCATCAGCGCGAACAGGCTGACCACTGAGGTCGCTACCACGTAGTAGGCCGGGATATCGAGGTTGCCGGTCTGCTTGATAAGCCCGGTGATGATTAACCCGGCGGAGCCTGAGAACACCGCATTGGACAGTGAGTAGGCCAGCCCCAGCCCGGTATAACGCACCTGGGTGGGGAACATTTCTGCCAGCATGGCCGGGCCGGGACCGGCCAGCAAGCCGACCACCGCACCGGCAATCATCACCGCGATACCTTTGGTCAGCAGTGAACTTTGCGGGTCCTGCAACAGGTGCAGCAGCGGGAAGGTAAACAGAATAACCGCCACCACCGCCGTTAGCATTACCGTTTTGCGTCCCAGCTTATCGCTGAGGATACCGGCAGGCAAAATAGTCAGAGCGAAACCGATGTTGGCCAGCACCGTGGCGACCAGTGCCTGCTGGAAGGTGGCATGCAGCGAGGTTTGCAGGTAGGAGGGCATGACGACCAAAAAGGTGTAACCGGCGGCAGACCAGCCCATCATGCGACCAATGCCCAAAGCAATGGTTTTTGCTACGCCGCTCAGTTTTACTGCCGGTGGCTGCGTCGTCGAGCTACGGTTTTGCTGGGCCTGGGTAAAGGTGGGCGTTTCCTGCAGTTTCAACCGCAGCCACAATGCCACCGCGCCCATTGGCAGTGCCAGCAGGAAGGGAATGCGCCAGCCCCAGTCGTGCAGCTGTTCCGGCGTCAATAACGCGGCCAACAACGCCACCAACCCGGCACCGGCCAGCAGCCCGAACGCGACGGTCAGCGATTGCCAGGCACCGAACAGGCCGCGCTTCCCCTTGGGCGCGAACTCGGTCATCAGCGACACCGCACCGCCAAACTCACCGCCGGCAAACAGCCCCTGGAACATGCGCAACAGGGTCAGCAGCAGCGGGGCGGCGACGCCAATAGAGGCATAGGTGGGCATCACGCCGATCAGCGCCGTGGCTACCGTCATCAGCAGCAATACCGCGATCAGCGTCGGTCGGCGACCAATGCGATCGCCGATGCGACCGAAAATCACCGCGCCGATCGGCCGACAGAAGAAAGCCAGCGCAAAGGCGGCGTAGGTCAGGATCAGGCTGGTGATTTCGCTTTCGCCCTGCAGGCTGAAGAAGTTGGCGGCGATCACGGTGGCGAGAAAACCGTAAACGCCGAATTCATACCACTCGATAAAGTTGCCGACCGATCCGGCCAGTAATGCCTGCCGCGACTGACGTGCGTCAATCACCGTCGTTTGTGAACTCATCCCCATACCCCTGTGTTTGAATTATTGTCAGTCAGTTCTAAATTCTTATGACAAAACAATCAATTATTTTCAGCGGGAACTGTGAGGGGGGATCACCAGGGTAAGAACGGCATTACCCTGGTGGGGGGGATCAGGGTTTGTCGCCCTGCAAAACCGTCGGCGGCTGGGGGAGTCCGGCGTCGGCGCGCAGTTTCTGCACCTGTTCGGCACTGACGTTGGCGGCGGCCGGGTTACCGAACTGCTTGCTGACGTAGTTGCTCAACTGGGCAATCTGCGAGTCGCTGAGTTCGCTGGCGAATGACGGCATCAGGATCTCCCCTTGCTGCATGTCACGGTGCACGCCGCCCAGGATCGCTGAAACCAGATTATTTCCCTCGGCCGCGCCGGTGCTGCCATGGTTAAACAGCGATGGATAGGCGTGGAACCCTTTGCCGATGCCACCCCCCTCCGCACCGTGGCAGGTGGCGCAGTTGCCGTTAAACAGCGCGGCACCGTCCTGCGGGGAATTACCGTCACCGCGTCGGTCAAGATAATCCTGCGTGGCGTTGCCCCAGCTGTCTCGTGGCCGGCTTTGCTGCTCATCGGCGATGGCCGGAACGCTGCGCAGATAAACCGCGATCGCCTGCAGATCCGTCTCCGGCAGGTACTGCAAACTGTGTTCGACCGCCTCGGCCATTGGACCCGACGCCGACGCACGGCCAGGTGCATTGCCGGTTTTCAGGTAACCGACCAGATCCTGCTGTGACCAGTTGCCGATGCCGGCGTTTTTGTCTGGCGTGATGTTATAGGCAGTCCAGGCTCCGAGATCGCCACCGGCGAAGGCTTTGCCGTTGTCCATGCCCATGGTGAGGTTCCGTGGGGTATGGCAGGTGCCGCAGTGGGCCAGGGCTTCGACCAGATAACGCCCCTGATTCCACTGGGCACTCTGTGCCGGATCGGGTTTTAACTCACCCTGGTCAAAGTTGAACCATTTCCAGAAATGCATTCCCCAGCGCTGGTTGAACGGGAAGGAGAGATCGGTTTTCGGTGTGGCCTGTTTTACCGCCGGCAGTGACAGCAGATAAGCCTTGATCGCCAGCACATCGTCGCGGGTCATTTTGGTGAAGGCATCGTAAGGCATGGCCGGGTATAGCTGACCACCATCTTTGCCGACACCCTCACGCACCGCCGCAACAAATTCATCGTCGCTCCAGTTACCGATGCCGAACTGTTTATCGGCGGAAATATTGGTGCCATAAATCACGCCGAACGGAGTATTAACCGGATAGCCACCGCCAAACGCCGGGCCGCCCGGCGCAGTATGGCAGGCGGTACAGTCGGCGGCGCGCGCCAGATATTCGCCGCGTTTGATCAGTTCTGCGCCATTAGGCTGTGCCCACAGAGGGCTACTGAACAGCAGCGGCAGCAACGCCAGTAAGGTTTTTTTCACGCCATGCCTCCTTTCAGGCTGTCCAACACCCGGTCGGCCATGTGCAGCGCCAGCGCCACACCGGTCAGGGTTGAGTTAACGGTCGAAGCCGAGGGCATCACGCCGGTACCGGCGATAAACAGATTAGGGTGATCGTGGCTGCGGCAGTCGCCGTCCACCACCGAGTCGCTGCCGCTGCGGCCCATGATCATGGTGCCGGTGATATGCTGGTTGTTGTCATACAGGCCACGTTTGCTGTAAATCGCTTCGCTACCGCCCATTTGCTTGACGATACGCTGAAAGTCGAGCATGGACTGGTCATAGCCGCGGTGAACATACTCCGGGAATTTGTAGTACACCTCCAGTTTGGGAATGCCCCAGGCATCCTTTTCGGTTTGACTCAGCTGAACGCGGTTTTCCGGTTCCGGCAGCATTTCCAGCAGGCACTTCAGCTGTATATAGCGCTCGGACTGGAAGGCCAGCTTGTCGTTCAGCGCTTTGCCGTAGTAACCCTGGCGGATCAGTCTTTCGGTCAGATAGCGCACCGGTGAGGTATTGGACACGTCAACACGCAGCGCTGAGCGTTCCGCCCGGAAGGCACCATCACGCAGGTTATTGATGCTGCCTGGGCGCATTGGCCCGCGGCCAAACCAGACCGGTTCATCAGCGTAGAACTCCACCGAACTGCCGGGGTGGTCCATCAGGTTGCGGCCCACCATGCCGGAGCCGTTGGCGATGCCGTTCGGGTAGCGTTCGCTGGTGGAAATCAGCAGGATTTTTGGGCTTTCGATACCGTTGGCGGTGAGCACGAAGCATTTGCCGGTGACGCGATGGCTGGCCTTGTTGCGGTCGAGATAGTGCACCGCCACGATCTGTCCCTGTTCATTTGCCTCAATACGATGAACCACGGCATTGGCAATAATTCGCGCGCCGGCTGCCAGGGCTTTACGCGCCGAAATACCGCCGTGATACTGCGCGTCGATCGGGCAAACCGGCATGCAGTTATTGTTGCCACAGCAGGCCGGACGGCCGTCATAAGGTACGCTGTTGCGCGCCTGCGGGCCGATGCCCACCTGGTAACCCAGCCCGGCGATGCGCTGTTTAAGGCGTTCAAAACCGTAAGGCAGAGGGATGCCGGGCAGCGGGTAGGGGCGTGAGCGCGGCGAGTCCAGTTCGCTGTCGCCGGACACCCCCATCTGGTACTCCGCTTCGCAATAATAAGGTTCCAACTGTTCATAACTGATTGGCCAGTCGCGGCCGACGCCGTACAGGGTTTTTATCCGCATGTCGTTTGGCAGCAGACGAAAAGCCTGCCCGGCCCAGTGCCAGGTGGTACCGCCGACGCCGCGTAAATATTGGGCGCGGTACGGATCCGGGCCTTTCTGGATCAAATAGTTATTGTCCGTCGGGATAAATTTCGGCTGTGGTGCCCAGGGTTCGGGTGGGTAGGGTTCGGTGAAGTCACCTTTGAACGGCGAGTTGCGAAACAGCTCGACGGCCTCATCGCGTTTGATTTCCGGCCCGGACTCCAGCATCAACACCGAAGCTCCGGCCTGCACCATTTTCAATGCCGCCAACGAACCGGCGATACCGGCGCCGATCACCACGACATCGGCATTTAATGAATCAGACATGCGCCGTCTCCTTACGCGGGGGATGAGTCCAAAAGTTGGGTTCGCCAGGGCAATAGCTTGGCGGCATCAGCGAGTTGCGCACCCGTTGATAACTGATGATATTTTCAAAAGCGATACAGATTGGCCTGGCCGGATCGCCGATCACGCCGAGATACCAGCCGCCGATGAGTGACTGGTACAGCGCAGCGAGGGGGGCAGGCTGGCTCTGAATCAGCGCGTGGAAGTCTTCGCCGGCCAGGTCGGCATGCTGCGCCATCAAAGCGGCCAGCACGTCAAGCTGCTGCTCAAGCTGTGGAAACAGAGGCTGCAGCGCGACATAAAGTCGCTGCGCCAGGTGCGGATCCGGCAGTGGAATGTCGGTCAGCAGGCGCGAAATAGCCAGAAAGTTGTCTGGCATAGTGCCAGGTTGCGACTGAGCCAATGCGGCGCGGCCCAGCAGGTTTTGGCCGACAACGCCAACCGCCCACAGGCTCGCCGAAGCCAGCACCAGCCGGCGGCGTGAAATTGAAATCATAATCAGTTCCTCGAGCGGGAAGGCCAGGCTGGGCTTATTTCAGCGTCCCGGCGGCGGTTTGGGACGCCAGGTTGTCAATCTCCTGCTTCGGCGTACTGACACCGACAGCACCAACAACTTCGCCGTTCAGCGTCAGTGGATAACCGCCGCCCAGCGCCACCACGTGCGGAATGCTCAGTACGGTGGTTTCACCGTTTTGCAGCCGCTGCATAAATTTCAACGTGGGGGCACGATACAGTGCAGAGGTCCGCGCTTTACCGATGGAGGCATCGACGCAGCCCAACGGGGAACCGTCGAAACGCTGGAAGGCCAGCAACGTGCCACTGCTGTCGACCACTGCCACGCAGCCGAAGCTGTTTTGCGATTTCAGGGTTGACTGCACGCTGGCGATCACCTGATTTGCCTGGGCGTTATTGAGTTGTGCGGCGGATGCCGTGCCGGCTAATGCCATCAGGGCCAGAGCGCCAAAGGAAGAGGAGAGATATTTCATCGCATTGTTTTCCAGTGAAAAGAGGGCGTTGTAGCCCCCAAATGGGTAGATGATTAGCTTGCTATGAATCATTTGGTACAAAATACGCCGTTATGAGATTGTTAACAATATTCGGCTGGTGAAATATTTTGGTTTTTTTGATGTTAATCACCGGTGGGGTAAATTTTGCCCAATGCGGTTTGCCAAACGAAAGGCGTCAGTTCCGAATAGGCCAGTCTCTGGGCGCTCATGGCGTCCACCAGGCCCTGCTGGCTGGCGACGGTCGCCAGGCTTTGGTGTGGCTCAATGCCAACGTCCCGCAGCGTTTGCACCACTTCGCGCATCTCCTCGGCACGGCGCTTGCCGTGTTCCGCAATCCGGCTGATCAGGTAGTGGGGCAACTGCTGGTCCCAACCCAGTGACGGGAAGCTGGCGTGCAGGGAATCGAGTACCGGCTGTTCGACACCGTAACGCTGGGCGGCGAGCAGGCATTCGGTGGTCAGGGCTTCCAGCCCCTTGATCATGACGCTGCGACACATTTTGATTGCCGAGGCTTCCCCGATGTGAGAGCTGTAGACCTGGCTGTTGAACCCCAGGGCGTTGAGCTGGGCGCTAACCGGCATGGCATCCTTTCCGCCCAGCAGCAGGGGCGTTTTCAAACGCTTGGGCGGAACCGGGGCCATCACCGCAACCTCCACGTAAACCGCGCCGCTGGCGCTGATTGCCTCGGCGGCGGCGCGTTTGGTATTGGGAGCCGCAGAATTGAGATCGAGAAAGGTTTGGCCCGGATGCAGCAACGGCGCGCACTGCTGCGCAACCCGTAGCGTATTGGCGGCAGTGACGGCGGAAAACACCAGCGTTGCACCTTCCAGCGCCTGTGGCAGCGTCGCGGCGAAGTGAGCCCCACAGGCCGCCGCTTTCTCTGCCATTGCCAATGAGGCTTGTGGGTCAAAAGCACTGACGGTAATGTTTTGCGCGCGCAGCTCCTGCGCCAGAATGCCGCCGACTTCACCAAAGCCGATTAACGCTACCGAGGGGAGAGCTAAGCTCATGGATGCTCCTTGGTTATTGAGGCCATACCGCGCCGGGAATACAGACTTCACCGCTAAAAATCAGCCGTGCACTGCGCAGTAAACCGGCACCGAGTAGCGAGGCCGCGCCGCTTTGGGTTGGATCGCGCTGGAGCAACACGCTGAACTCGCCGCTGGGGTGTTCAACGCTAAGACGCAGCTCTGCGCCATCGCTGACCTGGGCCAGACCCTCGGTGACGCTGCCGGGGATCAGGCAGGCGGTGGCAACGCTAACCGCGCCCAGAACGCCGATAGAGGCATGGCAACGGTGCGGAATGAAGGTACGGCTGCTGAGGGTGCCACCGTGACGGGCTTCGGCAATCAGGGTCATTTTGGGCACCGTGCGCCGGCTGACATCACCGAGGTTCATTTTTGGCCCGGCCTGCAGGCGGATGCTCTCCAGACGGGCTTTCAGTTCTTGATCGGCATCCAGTTGTTCGCGGGTTTCATAGCCACTGCGGCCAACATCCGCCGCACGCAGTAACACCACCGGCATACCGTTGTCGATACAGGTCACCGCCACGCCGTCAAAGCTGTCCTGCGGATTGCCTGTTGGCAGCAACGAGCCGCAGCTGGAACCGGCAATATCGCTGAAGGTCAGCACGATTTCCGCTGCGCGGCCAGGTACGCCATCAATTGCCAGCTCCCCGTCGTATTGCACTTCACCTTCGGGCGTGGCGATGCGGGCCAGAGCAATCTGCCCGGTGTTCTGCATGAAGATCCGCACTTCGGTTGACGTCGGGCCGGGCTTAACCAATCCGCGTTCGATGGCGAACGGAGCTACCGCCGCCAGGATATTGCCGCAGTTCTGGCCATAGTCCACCTGCGGTTGGTCAACGCTGACCTGGGCGAACAGGTAGTCGACATCGGCGTCGTCACGCTGTGAGCGGTTTACGATCGCCACCTTGCTGGTCAGCGGATCACCGCCGCCGAGGCCATCAATCTGCCGCAGGTCAGGGGAACCCATCACCGCCAGCAGGACTTTATCGCGTTGGTTCGGGTCGGCGGGTAAATCCCCGGCGAGAAAGAAAGCCCCTTTGGAAGTACCACCGCGCATCAGTAAACAGGGGATCCGGCGTTGGCGCATGTCAATCCTCCAGCAGATCCAGTGAGTCGTAATATTTCAGGCCTTTTTCCGCCAGCCGTGGGCGCATCTGGTAGATATCCAGCCCCAGTTCGCCACCGGCCATGCGCAGGCGTTTACTCTCTTCCAGCTCGGCACGCTGACGGCTGGCTGCCAGCACCTGTTCTGCCTCGGTTTGTCGCACCACCACAACGCCGTCGTCATCAGCGATCATCGCATCGCCGGGATAAATCAGTTGTCCGGCGCAAATCAACGGGACGTTGACTGAACCCAACGTCTCTTTCACCGTGCCCTGGGCATACACCGCCCGTGACCAGACCGGAAAGCCCATTTCCCGCAGGGTGCGAGTATCACGCACGCCGAGGTCGGCGATCAGGCCGCGCACGCCGCGCGCTTTCAGTGAAGTGGCCAGCAGATCGCCGAAGTAGCCGTCACCGCACGGGGAAGTGGGGGCGACCACCAGAATGTCGCCGGGGCGACACTGTTCAACCGCCACGTGAAACATCCAGTTATCACCGGGGGCGACCAACACCGTCACCGCGCTGCCGGCAATTCCGCGATCCTGCTGGATGGGGCGGATGGCCGGGTCCAGCAGACCTTTGCGGCCTTGCGCCTCATGCACCGTGGCTACGCCAAATTCGGCCAGGGCATCCAGTGTGTTGGCGTTTGCCCGTGGAATATTGCGGATCACCACGCCTTTTTTACCGATCAGGCTCATGCCAGTTCTCCCGTCACGCGCGGGAAGATGCTTTGGTAGCCTTCGCCGTAAACGATATTTTTGCTACTGGTGATGCCGACGTTGCGTTTGGCCTGCACGCCGCGCTGCTGGGCGACGCGGGTGTAGTATTCCCACAGGTGCTCCTGACCGGCCATACACTGGATAGCCTGGTATTTTTTGTCCCAGACTTCGGTGATATCCAACAGCACGTCCGGCTTCCATTCGCATTGTTCCGGCTGATGCGGTTCGAACAGGTACACCGGTGGCGCGCCGACGATGGTTTCACCTGGGCGATAGCCTTCCGCCTGGGCGATGATGCGGGCTTCCTGAGTCAGGTGGCTGGCCAGCGGGTGATCGTAGTTGTACGGATCTTTTTGCGAATGGGTCAGCACAAAGTGCGGCTGTACTTTTCGGAACACGTCGGCCAGGCGGAACAGCGCCTCCTTATCGGCCCGTAGCGGATAGTCACCCATATCAAAGAATTCGATGCTGGCACCCAGGATCTCGGCGGCGGCGTGGGCCTCCTCGCGACGGGAGGCTTTCACTTTGTCCTCGGTCATCTGGCCTTTACGCCACAGCTTGGCGGACTCTCCTCGCTCGCCAAACGACAGGCAAACTACGTGGACCTGATAGCCAAGTTGGGTATGCAGGGCAATCGCGCCGCCGGCACGCCAGACAAAATCGGCAGAATGAGCGCTGACTACCAGGGCGGTTTTGTTTGAAGTTACTGAGTTCATCATCGGATTCCTTGGGTCGGTGTAATGACTTCATGCTGTCAGTTCTGACGGAGGACGGATAATTCATTTGATTGCAGCAGGTATGCGTTTTATTTATATTGCCAACCACGGGCAAAGGAGAGAATGCGATGGACTATGATGAGAGTCTGCTGACAAACCTGATGCAAATCAGGGCATTCAGTCAGGTAGTGACCCAGGGCAGCGTCTCACGCGCAGCCGATGAGCTATTCCGAACCCAGTCAGCAATCACCCGCTCAATCCGTGATTTGGAGCAGCAACTGGCGGCACCCTTGTTTGAACGCCATGCCAGCGGCATGCTGCTGACCGACTTTGGTAAATGCGTACTGCCGCGCGCGCGGCGGGCGATTGATGAATTGCACCAGATACCGGCGCTGCTAAAGCGCTTACAGGGCAAGGGGGGGCAGACGCGCGGCGATCCCGAACCCTTGTACCTGTTCAATGTGCGACGACTGCAGATTTTCGTCTGCCTGTGTGAAACCCGGCATATGCAAACCGTCGCCACGCTGCTCGGACTTAGCCAGCCGGCGATCAGCGCCGCGCTCAAGGTGCTGGAAAACGGTACCGGGGTGCCGTTGCTGGAACGCACGCCACAGGGGATGGTGCCGTCGCTGGCCGGCCGTGAAATCGAAGCCAACGTTCGCCGTGCGCTGAATGAACTGCAGCATATTCCGGCCGATATTGCTGCCCGCCGCGGGGTGCTGGAGGGGCGGGTACGGGTGGGAGCATTGCCGTTGGGACGTACCCGGCTGTTGCCACAGGCCATTATCCAACTGACCTCCCGTTATCCGGGGGTCAGCGTGGTAACCAACGAAAGTGCCTTTGAGGCCCTGGTCACCGAGCTGCGTTCCGGGGATATCGATTTTATTTTTGGTGCGCTGCGCGCCAGCGATTACGCTGCCGACGTGTACAGTGAAACGTTGTTTACCGAGGAGATGGTACTGCTGGCTCGTCGCGGCCATCCGCTGGCGGTCCCGGGGTTAAGGCCCGAACAGTTGAGAACGGCGCGCTGGGTATTGCCACGCTCTGCCACTCCGGCGCGGCGCCTGCTGGACGGCTGCTTCCTGGCGATGAATATCCCGGCACCCAGTCCGGTGGTGGAAACCGGTGATTTGGCGTTGGTGAGAGGCTTGCTGCTCAATTCAGACATGCTGGCGGCGGTATCCGCCCACCAGTTGGAATATGAGCTGGCTTCCGGCGAACTGGTTCAACTGTCAATGGCGCTGCCTGATACCGGACGCGCCATTGGCCTGATCTGCCGTACGGGCAGCCTTCATTCCCCGGCGGCGCAAGCATTGATCGCCTGCTTGCGTGAGGTCTGTATGGACTAAAGCTGTGCCGCTTGCATCAGCGCGTAACGGTATCCCTGAATGCCAAAGCCGCAAATCACGCCGTTGGCCACGTCGGACAGATAGGAATGATGGCGAAACGGCTCACGCTTGTGCACGTTGGTGATATGTACCTCGAACAACGGCAAGGCCACTGCCGTGACGGCGTCACGTATTGCCACCGAGGTGTGCGTCCAGGCAGCCGGATTGATCACCAGCGCATCTGCCTTGCCCCGCGTTTGCTGGATCCAGTCAATCATTTCACCTTCATGGTTGGTTTGGCGAAACTCTAGTCGACATTCCAGTTCGGCGGCGGTGCTGCGACACAGCTGTTCGATGGTCGCCAGCGTGTCGGTGCCGTAGGTCTCAGGCTCACGGGTGCCTAACAGGTTAAGGTTTGGGCCATTGAGCACGTAAATGGTTTTCATCTTTACTCCGATCATTCGCTAAAACCAAACAGCCGCTGCGGCGTCTGCCATAAAATTTGCCGACGCGTTTGTGCGTCGGGGAACATCTGTTCGGCCAGCATCAGCAGCGTACCCATATCCATGCGTTCGGTGGCGCGCAGGAAAGGCCAGTCCGATCCCCACATGCATTTCTCACCGCCATAGGCCGCCAGCAGCGCCAACAGGTAAGGCTGAGCGTCGCTGAACGGGTAGTGCCGGCGTGAAAACTTGGCCAGACCGGAAAGCTTGACGTAAGTGTGCTCACGCTGTGCCAGTGACAACAGGGCCTGAAACGCCGGTTGTTGAAGACCCGCGCTGACGTCCGGCCGACCCGAATGGTCGAACAGCAGCCGGGTGCGGGTGCGTGCCAGCAGCGGCATCAGCGCCGGTAACTGGTCGTCCTGCACCTGGATTTGCGCGAACATTTCCAGTTCTGCCAGTTGCCCCATTAGCCGATCCAACTGCAAGAAAGGTTCGACGCCGAGCATCGCCACGTTAAGCGCGATGCCGACCACGCCCTGTGACTGCAATTCGGCAAGCGTTTGGCTGTCCACCTCACGCGGCACAACGGCAATCCCTTTGTGACGGCCTTCGCCAGCGGCCAGTGCCGCCAGCAGGTAGCGGTTATCGGTGTTGTAAGCCGACGTAGGGCCGACAATCAACGAGTGGCGTATACCGTAGGCCTGCATCACCGCGCGATAATGTTCCAGGGTCGCCAACTCGTGGCCCTGTGGGTTGTAGCAACTTTCCGACGCGTAGGGAAAGCGCTGTGGATCGAAAATATGGTGGTGACAGTCAATTTTCGGTTGGTCAAAAATAGTCATTTTGGCGCTTTCCCCGCGACGGAATACAACACCTGCTGATTACGGGTTTGCTGGAATTCTTCCAGCGTCTGGCCACGCATCGCCGAGTAGATATGCAGGTTGGATACCCCAACCACCGCCCCGAGCTTTTCCAACAGGAAGAAACTGACGCCATAATGGATCAGTCCGCGCCAGTCGAGTTCGCGCAACAGTTGTTGTTCCTCAGGGGTGAGCTGTGCTTCGTCGAACAGCGCCTGCTGGGCGTTATTGAAACGTTCGCGCCAGGCCGGCTGGATCAGCCGGTGCAGGAAACGGTTGATACGGATGGCTTTCAGGCTGCGCGCATGGGTAAAGGGATAGGTACCCGGCAGTTTCTCAACCCCCGCCAGTTGCAGGTTGATTTTGTCGCGCTGGCGCTGATGGACATCTACCGGTGCCTCACGCGCCTGATTTTCCAGGATCAGCGTGGCGATACCGGTCATGGAGGGCAGATAGTAGGCCTGATGCAGTTTTTCGACGTTGGCCGACAGCGCACCGCGCATAATCAGCCACATGATCACCTCCGCGCCCTCCAGCCCACCCAGGGTGGCATACTCCGCCAGCGTGATTTCGGTCAGGCGCTGCGGATCATTAACCAGCAGGTCGACAAACTGCTCGTCCCACTGCGGGTTATTAAAACCGCAACGTTCGCCATGCACCTGATGCGAGACACCGCCGGTGGCTACCACCGCGACGCGCAAGTCTTCCGGGAAGCTTTCGATCGCCCGGCGCAGCGCCTGACCGAGCTTGTAGCAGCGGCGGGCGGAAGGGATCGGGAACTGCAGCACCCCGACCTGCAGCGGCACCACCTGCATTGGCCAGCCGTTCTGCCACGGCAGCAGGGCGGACAGTGGGGAGAATAACCCATGGTCGAGAGGTTTATCCTGGAAGAACGACATATCAAACTCGTCGGCCATCAGGCTGGCACCGATATGTTGCGACAGCGCCGCATGGCCTCGAATCGGCGGTAAATCACGCGGGCCGCCGCCTTCGTCGGCCACCGCGTAGCTGTCGTCAATGCCGAGCACGAATGCCGAATAGTGATCGAAGAAAAACGAGGTCACGTGATCGTTGAAGACATACAGCAACACGTCCGGTTTTTTCTCTTCCAGCCATTGCTGCATTGGGGCGAAACCGTCAAAAATCGGTGCCCAGGCCGTTTCGTTCTGCTTGTTGTGGTCTACTGCAAAACCGATGGTTGGGGTGTGTGACACCGCCAGTCCGCCAATGATCTTAGCCATCGTCTACCTCTGTATTAATAAGAATTACCGGTTATTCATGGTGCGTGACAACGCAGGCAGATCGGTAATATCGATGCCTTTAACCATTTCAGCCGGATGTGCCTTTTGATGATTAATGATAGTGATCGCCGCCAGTAACGCCGGGATCGCCAGGATGATGAAAATGCTGGTGGCTCCGGGGAAAATACCCAGCAATACGCCGCCCATTGACGAACTGATAATGGCGCCGCTGCGGCCGATGCCGTGCATCCAGCTGACGCCGGTGGCCCGCATTTCGGTGGGGTAGAATGCCGGTGAGAATGCCTGCAGACCGGTTTGCGCTCCGTTGATACAGATGCCGCTAACAAAGACCAACACCGCCAGCGGCGTTGGGCCAAAGCCCCAGATACCCTGTGACAGCAGGCAGAACATGCCCATCAGATAAAACAGTCCGATCACCCGTTTGGCGACGAAGCGGTCCATCAGGTAACCCACCAGCAGGCCACCCAGGGTGCCGCCCAGTTGGAACAGACCGGCGATTATCGCCGCCCGCTCCAGTGAGAAACCGGCGCCGCGCACGATGGTCGGCAGCCAACCGTTGAGCAGGTAAATCACGAACAGCCCCATAAAATAGGTCAGCCACAGCACCAGAGTGCCCCTGGCGTAACCATGACTGAACAGTTGGAGTACGCGGGCTTTCTTTGGGATCACAGGGGTTTTCAGTATGAAGGTGGTTCCGGCGCTGAACACGCCGCCGGCGCGGCGCAGGATTTGGGCAATCTTGTCCTTGTGGTGGTTGCGTACCACCATATACAGCGTCGATTCCGGCAGGATCCAGACCAGCAGTGGCAGCAGCACCAGCGGCATGATACCGCCGAAGAACAGCACCGCTTTCCAGCCGTAGTGCGGCAGCATACCGGCGGCGATAAACCCGCCGGCACCGGACCCGATATTAAAGCCGCTGTACATCAGGGTGATCATCAGGCCGCGGCGGCGCTCGGGCATATACTCTGACACCAGCGTGACACAGTTGGGCATCACCGCGCCCAAGCCCAGGCCGGTAAGGAAACGCAGCAGGGCCATTTCCAGCGGGGTGCGGGCGAAGGTGCTCAGCAGGCTGAACAATGCAAAGCATAGAATGGATAGCAGCAGTACCTTCTTGCGGCCAAAACGGTCGGAATAGGGGCCGGCGATCAGCGCTCCCAAAGCGACGCCAAACATCGCAGCCCCGAGGATGGGGCCCATTTCGGCACGCGAAATCCCCCAGTCTTCAATCAGTGCAGGGGCAATAAAACCCATCACCGCGGCGTCATAACCATCAAACATGATGATCACGAAACACAGAATTAATACCAGCCACTGATAGCCGGAAATGGGGCGGGAATCAATCCACGCTTTGACGTCGACAATGTTGCGGTTGCTCATCGGGTACGCTCTCTGTTTTTTTTATTAATATGTGATCGGATTAAAACTTTGGTTGCAGGCCGGAAACGTATTGAATGAGCGTCAGTGGGCATTGTCAGAATATTTATATCATTTATTTTATAGAAAACAGCTAATTGTGTGATTTCTGGCTGACGGCTCAGTTACCACGTTAGGGACTGTGGCTGCCGGTGTCTGCCGGAAAATGATTAACGAGGTATGAGTTTTGTTTATTTGAAGCAAAAATACGCAGGGCACCGTGGAGCGCCCTGCGTTCAGAATGGGAGAGGAAAATCAGGGACTATTTGCCGTATTGGCGCAACACCTGCTCTGCGGCGGCGAAGTCGGGTGCCAGTGGGCGGTCGGTTTCGATAAACGGCACCTGCTGGCGTACCGCCGCGTAGAGTGCCGCTGTCGGCGCGGAGAGGGTAAAGCCGTTGTGTCGCTGCTGGCGCAAATCCACCGCCTGGGCGTCGTGCACCAGCAGGATACCCAGCAGTTGATAGGCGTTATCCACCTGCTGCTGAACGCGCTCAACCACCGACGGGGCGTTAGTGGCAATATCTTCGATATCACCGGCCACCGGGAAGTAATCAAGCGACACCGGCATCGCCAGCTCTTTATTGCGCATTGCCAGCATCATCACCGGTTTCTCCATCGCACCAAAGGCATGCACGGTATGATCGGTGCCAAGGAAACGGGTCAGGCCGGTAAACGCCGGGTTATTCAGTTTCACCACCTGCTGGGCGCTGGCCAGTGAATTGTGTGCCAGTGCCAGCCCCAACTGCTCGAAGGCCAGCACCCAGGGCAGTGGCTCAAAATTGGCGCTTGGCAGTACGGCCCCCTGAAGGTTGCCTTCACTGACGTAGCCGACGGCTTCCTGGGGGCTTTGTGATGGCGGTGTGACCCCCAGCGCCACGCCTGGGTTATCGTCGGAGCTGTTCAACTGCACCAGCAACTGGTCATAGGCCGATTGATAGCTGCGCTGCAATTCCGCTAACAAATAGACGCCGGAGCGGAAGCTGAGCGGATCCTGCAGTGGGCGACTGTCGTCGTGCTGCCACAGGCTGGAACCGACCAGCAGTTCGCGCAGGTTTTTCCCCATTGCCGCGACTTCCGGATAGGGCCGCAGCGCCAGGGTATTGGCCAGAAACGGCGAGACGTTGCCGTTCAGTGCCTGCAAACTCAGTGCATAGGTCAGGGTATTGACCTGCATCAGATGGGCCAGCGAATCCAGCGCCAGTGCGCCACTGGCGGCGGAATAGGCATTGGAGCTGAGGATCGCCAGTGCGTCTTTGGCGTAGGGCGTGATGGCCGGCGTTTTGCTGCTCTGCAGCGCCGCCATGGCGGCCATTTTGTTGCCCTGGTAATACACCTCGCCTTCGCCTAGCATCGCCAGCCCGACATGGCTGATTACTGTGATATCGCCTTCACCCACCGAACCGCCCGCCGGGATCACCGGGGTAATCCCTTTGTTGAGGAAAGCGACATAGGCGTCGACAATCGCCGGTTGAACACCGCCGCCACCGCTCAGCAAGCCATTGAGCCGGGTGACCAGGGTGGCACGTGCCATGCGGATGCTCATGGGTTCACCGATACCGCCTGAGTGGGCATGCAGCAGGCCGACGTTGAATTTTTTCGACGCCTCAATGACCTCTTGCGTCAGCTTGCCATGTACGTCGACCATAGGCCGGTCTTTATTTAACCCAACGCCGACCGTAAGGCCATAGATTTTCAAGCCATTTTTCGCTGCCTCGATCAGAACCTGATGTGACAATGTCACGCGTTTTATGGCGGCAGGGGCGACGGCCACCGCTTCGCCATCGGCGACGTTGGCGATCATCTGTGGGGTAATCGAGTGGCCGTCGAGCGTGACGGTGGCCAATCCAAGCTGGCTGTAACCGAACGTCAGCGCAGCAAGCAGCGATAAGGCGAATTTTCCTGGCATGATAAATGACCCCTTATTATTGATTATTATGATGTTTTTATGACGCGGTGTTCAGGGCTGTCGCGCCGGGTGGCGGGCGATCAAATACAGGGTGAATAATGCCAGCAGGCTGGCGATCATCACGTACCAGGCCGGTGCGAAACGGGTACCGGTATTCTGGGTCAGCCAGGTGAGGATCGCCGGGGCAAAGCCGCCGAACACCGTCACCGCCAGGTTATAGGACACCGACATGCCGCTGGCTCGCACCTGGGTGGGAAAGAGTTCAGACAACGCTGCAGGTGCCACGCCGACGAACAGCGACACCAGCATGCAAAACAGCGTTTGCACCAGGATCAGCATCGCGGTGGTGTGGTAGGCATCAAGCAACAGCAACAGTGGGTAACTGGCCACCAACAGCAACAGCGCTCCGGCCCGCAAGATTTTCAGGGTGCCAATACGGTCCGACCAGGTCCCGGCCGCCACGCAGCACACCACCATAAAGCAGTTGCCGATCAGCGCAGCCAAAAACGCCTGGTGGCTCTCAAAGTGCATCACTCGTTGAACATAGATCGGCATATAAATAATCAGCGCATAAATGCTTACAGCCCACAGGATAGACAACCCGGTGCCGAGCAGTACCGCGCGGCGGTGAGTGCGGAACAATAGCAATAACGGCATTTCCGGCGTGTGTGGTTCCCGCTTTTGCCGTGCCTGTTCTTCGGCAAACAGCGGCGTTTCTTCCAGCGTTTTACGCATCCACAGGCCAATCGGCGCGATCGACAGGCCTATGATAAATGGGATGCGCCATCCCCAGTCACCGACCTGTTCGTGGCTGAGCGTCAGGGTGACCGCCGTTGCCACCAGCGCGCCGAGGATATTGGAGATACCCATGCTGGCCTGTAGCCAGGAAGCGTATTGGCCTTTCTGGTGCGCCGGGGCGTGTTCGATCAAAAATGCCGCTGCGCCGCCCACTTCGCCACCGGCGGAAAAGCCCTGCAGCACCCGGCCACACAGGATCAGCAGCGGCGCACCGATACCGATTGCGCTGTACGGCGGCGCAAAGGCAATGATGGCGGTGCCGACCGCCATGGTCATGATGGTGAGCGTCAGGGCCGCCTTACGGCCGACCCGGTCACCATAAGCGCCGATCACCAAAGCGCCGAGCGGGCGAATAACAAAGCCGAGACCGAAGGCCAGGAAGGCTTCAAACAGTTGGGTGCCCGCATCGTTCTGGTGGAAGAAGTTCTGCGCGATATACACCGCGAAGAAGGCGTATACCGAAAAGTCATACCATTCCAGCGCGTTGCCGATAGAAGCGGCAGCAATCGCTTTGCGCCCGCTGCTTTTACGTGGCGTGACGGCCGAATCGGCGACCAGCAGGGGGGCGATGGGCGGAACCGTGCTTTTATTCATCATTATTCTCCGCGAGGTAGTGAGATATAGGGCAAGGACTTGTCAGCGATCTCGTCCAGCGACTCCTGATAACCGGCATCGGCGTAACGCATTACGCCGGTGCTGGTGTCGTTGGTCATCGACAGTTGCAGGCGTTGTGCCGCCGCCTCACTGCCGTCGGCGATGGTGGTAACGCCGGAGCTGGTCATATAACCGCTATAACCGCCGCCGCCGGAGTGGATCGCCACCAGATCGGCCATTGAGGCGCAGTTGACCAGCGCGTTGAGCAGCGGCCAGTCGGCGATCGCATCGGAGCCGTCCTTCATTTTTTCGGTCATGATATTCGGATGGGTCATCGCCCCGGCATCGAGGTGATCGCGGGTAAAGGCTATCGGGCCGGACAGGCGGCCGTCTGCCACCATGCGGTTGACTTCCAGCGCCAGCTCGGTGCGTTCACCGTGGCCGAGCCAGGCGATACGCGCCGGTAAGCCTTCAAAGGGCACATGCTGACGCGCCAGGGTGATCCAGTTGCTGACGATACGGTTGTCGGCAAAGCGCTCGAGCAAGTAGTCATCGATAACCCGAATATCGTCACTGTTGTTGGACAGGGCGATCCAGCGGAACGGGCCGATAGCGCGGCAGAACAGCGGCCGCAGGAAGGCCTCGGTGAAAATAGGGATCTCGAAGGCGCGCTCAACACCGCCCTGATGGGCGTGAGTGCGGATCAGATTGCCGTTGTCGAACACCACCGCCCCGCGATCCATAAAACCGAGCATTGCCTGCACATGCTGAACGATAGAGCGGCGACTGGCGTCCATCAGCGCATTGATGTCTTCCTCGCGCTGTTTGGCCACCTGTTCCGGGCTGTAACCGGCGGGAACGTAGCCGTACACCAGGTCATGCGCCGCGGTCTGGTCGGTCACGATATCCGGGATCACGCCGCGCGCCAGGATCGCCGGGTAGACTTCGGCGGCATTGCCCAGCAACGCGACGGAAAGGGCTTGTTTACGCTGTTGAGCGCTGGCGATCATCATTAGTGCCTGGTCGAGATCGGCCGCCTGGTGTTGCAAAAATCCGTTTTTCAGCCGTTTGTCGATGCTGGCCTGATTGACCTCGATGGTCAGAATTGCCGCGTTGGCCAGGGTGCCTGCCAGCGGCTGAGCGCCACCCATGCCACCCAGACCGGCGGTAAGGATAAAGCGCCCGCGCAGATCGTTGTCGAAATGCCGCTCGGCAATGCGCGAGAAGATTTCATAGGTGCCCTGGATCACCCCTTGCGAACCGATATATTGCCAGTCTCCGGCGGTCAGGCCGCCCCAGCAGATCAGGTTCTCTTTTTCCCAGCGGTAGAAGTTTTCCGCCTTCGCCCATTGGCCGACCATATTGCAGTTGGCCATGATCACCAGCGGGGCGTTGGCGTGGGTTTGCAGCAGGCCAATCGGCTTGCCGGACTGCACCAGCAGGGTCTGGTCTTCACGCATGGTTTTTAACGCGTGAACGATGGCATCGTGTGACGGCCAGTCGCGCGCCGCACGGCCCAGCGCGGCGTACACCACCAGTTCATCCGGGTTTTCACCGACCGCCAGCACGTTTTCCAGCAGGCGCAGCAGCGCCTCTTGCCGCCAGCCAAGGCAGCGCAGCTGGCTGCCAGAGGTCACCTCAAAGGTTCTTTTCATGCGGCATCTCCTGCCGGCAGGTAACTGCGCAAATCGATCCCCAGGGTTTTCTCCACCGGAGGATAGACCGCCGGATCGGTCACCGATGACGAGAGGGGGAACTGCGAGTGATGCATATGGAAAATCACCACTTCCATGCCGGGCTTCAGTTGCCCGGCGCTGATCGGGTTGCCGGCGTTGTCGAGCGTGGTGATCACGTCCGGGTAGCTGGCGATCCGTTCACCGTGTGCATCTTCCACCGCCATATGTTCGTTCATGATATGGATGCGGCGCAGATCCTTACCCTGACCAATGGTCACGATGCCGACGTCAAACGCCTCTTCGGTATAACGCAGGCTGTTGGTAGCCACCACGCCACTGCCAATAATCTGGCCCCCGGTATGACGGCAAATGGTATCAACCACGCCGTTGCCCCGCGCTGCCAGAATGCTTTCACCCAATGAGATCGCCTGGCTGATGCCCCCCAGTGCCGCGTGTTGACGCACATAGGCGGCCGGTATCGGGTTGCGACAGCTGGCGATAAAGCCGCCGGACATGTCGGCCGCCTTGCGCAGTACCGGCGACACTTTGGCCGTGGCGCCTTTCACCACCAGTTCGATATAGGCATTATTGGCGCGGTTGCCGCCGACGGCGGCCTGGATCATCGGCTGCGGGCTGGAAGCCAGGCCGATGGAGCCCATATCGCCGGTCGGATGGGCGCGCAGATCGCCGACTGCATCGACTACCTTGCAACCGAGCACGGCGGCAGGCAGCCAGCCGTTGAGGGTGCTGGACATGCCGTTCTGGCCGACTATCAGCCCGGCGATCGGGGCGCCCAGCTGTTGCTGCACCAGTTGCACCGCCTTGACGTAGTCGACGCCGAGCATCTGCCAGTCGGTCAGGCCGCCGGGGGCCCCAATGGCTGCTGCGGTGGCTATCCAGGCGTCATCGGCCAATTCGTCGAGGCTGACCAGCTCCGGGCGGCCGATAGTGACCGCCAGTCGGCCCAGTTCCAGGCCGTGGGCTACCCAACCGCCACCGCCGCAGGCAAATACCGAACCGCCTTTTACCGCGGCTTCCACATCATTAAGTGTTAAAACACGCCCCATGGTCTGTGCTCCTGAAAGTATCGGTGAGATTGCGCTTGAATGAATAATCTATGAATAGTTGCGCTACCGGAATTCGATACTAGGGGGCGGTCTGGTAAAATGTCGCATTACTTTTTATCACCTGCGTATAACAAAATGTTAACCCATGGAGCAGGTGAATGAGTTATAGCGTCATCACGCCGGAGAGCGGCGCCACAGAGAGCGGTAAAACCGCTTAGCGCGACCAGTGGATCTGCACCGACTCCAGGGTGGCGATAAACGCCTGGGCCAGGCGTGACAGGGGCTCGTACATACCATGCACGATGCTGATAGGCGTTTTGGCGGTGGGTTCTATCGGCCGGAAAACCACTTTGGTCCACACTGGGCCATTGGCGGTGATTTCGTCGATCAGCGCGATACCCACCCCAGCCTGTACCAGCGCACAGGCCACGTGGATCTGCTGCACCTCAACGGTAGGGCGCAGGATCATATCGGCGTCATCCAGCAGCTTGCGCACCAGTTGACCAATCGGGATCTCGGTGCCGTAGCCGATAAAGGGTTGGTCGATTAAATCCTCGATGCTAATCACATTTTTGGCGGTCAGCGGGTGAGTGGCAGGCAGCGCCACCACCAGCCGGTTTTCGTATAGCTGGCGCGAATGCACATTCGGATGGCCTTCATGCAGAAAGGCCACACCCAGTTCGACCTGTTGCGTCAGTACCGCCTGCAACAACACGTCCGGGATCATGGTGTGCAGGATCACCCGTGCCTCGGGCAACTGTGCATGGAACCTGGCAATGGCGCTGGGGATCAGGCCCTGGCCCAGGCTCGGGCTGCAGGCGATGCGCAGGTGGCCCATACGGTTTTGGATCAAATCTTCGGCCACTTCGTTAACCCGCTGCACCCCCTGATACACCGAGTTGACCTCGACAAACAGATGGCGCGCCTCGGGCGTTGGGTACAGCCGCCCCTTGATACGTTCAAACAAGGTCAGGCCTAACCGTTGCTCGGTATAGGCGATCAATCTTGATACCGCGGGTTGCGACACATGCAGTAGTTTGGCGGCGCCGCTGATGGAACCGGTCAGCATGATGGCGCGGAACACTTCGATTTGCTTGAGGTTTAAACGCACATGCCCTCCACAATGGTTAACATTTTGTTATGCATGAGTGATAAACAAGCATAAGACAGAATAGACAGCCTCACCCTACACTGGCCTTGGTATCGGCACAACCGGCCGATTGAAAAGCTGATAACCCTGCATGTTTATGCAGTTGTTGGGCGAATTGAAATAAGGGGAGGCGTTATGAATTTGAGTCAACGGCCAGAGCTGGTGGTCAGGGGCAACCTGGTGGATGCCGAGCGGATGACGCCTGACGGCTGGCTGGCGATCGCCGGCGGTAAAATCATTGGCAGCGGCAGCGGGCAGGCCCCCGAGGCGGCACAGGTGCTCGACGCCAGCGGCAAGTGGATCCTGCCGGGTGTGATTGACGGGCAGGTGCATTCGGGTAGCCAGGCCAACCAGGAAGGCCTGGGCTGGGCATCGCGGGCGGCAGCGGCGGGCGGCATTACGGTGATGGTCGATATGCCTTATGACGATCCGCAGCCGGTGGCCTGCCGCGCCCTGCTGGAGGCCAAAATTGCCGAGGTAGAGCGTGACTGTCATGTCGACGTGGCGCTGTTTGGCACCCTGAACTCCACCTACGGCTTTGACGCCGCTGCGGGTCTGATCGAGGGCGGGGTCTGCGCCTTCAAGTTCTCTACCTTTGAAGCCACGCCGGGCCGCTTCCCGCGGGTAGATGAAGACGATCTGATGCACGCCTTCCAACTGATCGCCCCGACCGGGCTGGCCTGCGCGGTACACAACCAGATGCAGGAACTGACGCGCAAGAATATCCAGCGGATGACCGAAGCGGGTGATACCGGTTGGGATGCATTTATGCGCGCCCACACGCCGCTGATCGAAAATTTGGCGACGGCGTTGATCTATGAGATGGGGGCAGAAAGCGGTGCGCGTGCCCATGCGGTTCACGTTTCCACCTCACGCGGTTTCGAACTGTACCGGATGTATCAGCAAGCCGGCTATCCGGTCAGCATTGAGACCTGCGTGCAATATCTGATGCTGAACCACGAACAGCACACGCGCCAGTTTGGTGCCAAGACCAAGCACTACCCGCCGATCCGCCCGAAAGCGGAAACCGAATTGCTGTGGAGCCATATTGCGCAGGGCAACTGCACTTTTGTTTCTTCCGACCACGTCAGCTGGGGGCTGGAACGCAAAGGGGACGCCAACGTGTTCAAAAATGCCTCCGGCGGACCGGGGCTGGAGACGTTGTTACCGGCCCTATGGACCGGGTGCGAGCAACATGGCATCGCACCGACTACCGTGGCGCAACTGCTGTGTCGCAATCCGGCACGCCATTTTTTGCTCGACGATCGCAAAGGGAGCTTTGATATCGGCATGGATGCCGACTTCGTTATTTTGAAGCCTGAACATTACCGCTTTGACCCGGCCAATAGCCTGTCGGCGGTGAAGTGGAGCGCCTTTGAGGGGATGGAGTTCAGCGTGCGGGTGGAAACCACCTATTGTCGCGGCCAGGCGGTATTCGCCAACGGCCAGATTGTTAATTCGCCGGGTGCCGGCCAGTTTCTGCGCCCGCATGCCGCTCAAGGGGAAGGCCAATGACCGAATTAATTAATAGTGAGCGTTTGTGGGCCAGGGTTAATCATCTGGCGCAGATGACACTGCCGGAGGTGCCCTGGACGCGTCGTGCCTTTACGCCGTTGTTCAGCGAAGCGCGTCTGTGGCTGGCGGAGCAAATGAAGCAGGCCGGGCTGACGGTGACGCTGGACGAGGGGGGCAATCTGATCGGCCGCCGCGCCGGGCTGCGCCAGGATTTGGCCCCGATTGTTACCGGTTCGCATTGCGATACCGTGGTCGGCGGCGGCCGCTTTGATGGCATTATCGGCGTGTTGGCGGGGATTGAGATCGCCCACAGCCTGCATCAGCAGGCGATCAGTTTGCAGCATCCGTTTGAGGTGATCGATTTTCTGTCCGAGGAGCCGAGCGATTACGGCATTTCCTGCGTCGGCAGCCGGGCGCTTTGTGGTGAACTGGACAGTGGCATGCTGGCGGCGAAGAACGCGCAGGGTGAAACGTTGGCGCAGGCGATGACGCGAATCGGCGCTCAGCCGGAAAAACTGAACCAGCCACTGCGCTTGCCCGGTGGCACCGCCGCTTACGTTGAGTTGCATATCGAACAGGGGCCGGTACTGGAGCGTCAGCAATTGCCGATTGGCGTGGTGACGCACATTGTCGGCATTCGCCGGGTCTTGGTAACGGTGATTGGCCAGCCGGATCACTCCGGTACCACGCCAATGGATATTCGTCGCGACGCGCTGGTGGGTGCGGCGCAGGTGATCGAGCAGGCGCATGCGGCAGCCTCGCAGCAGAGCGGTAATCCGCACTATGTGGTGGCGACCGTGGGCCGTATTGCCATGACGCCCAATGTGCCTAATGCGGTGCCGGGCCGGGTGGAACTGATGCTTGAGGTGCGTAGCGACAGTCAGCAGGTGCTGGACAGTTTCCCTGAATTGTTGCTGGAAACCTGTTTGCCACGCTTGCAGAGTCTGGGGTTACAGGTGGAGTTGCAGCATGTCAGTCGGGCACGGCCCACGGCCTGTGCGGAAAGGGTGATGCAGGCGATCGACGCTGCGGCGCAATCGCTCGGGCTGGCCAGCCGTCGTTTGCCAAGCGGTGCCGGGCATGACGCGGTGTATATGGCACCCACCGGGCCGGTAGGAATGGTGTTTATACCCTGTCTGAACGGGCGCAGCCATTGCCCGGAAGAGTCGATTACCGAGCAACAGTTGGCTGACGGTGCCAGGGTGCTGGCACAGGCGCTGATCAATCTGGATCAGCAACTGGCGTAAAAAGGGGGCCGATTGGCCCCTTGAGTGCTGAAACCTGCCGTAGGGGACGAACATGTTCGTCCCAATACGCAAGTGGGCGCAGCATGCGGCGCCCCTACCATTTAACCATCAGCTCTTGCAGCCTTAAAGTTTAGGGCCGGCGCTGACCAGCTTTTCACCCGCCGGTGTCACGGTGTATTTGGCAAAGTTATCGATAAAGCGCTGTGCCAGATCCTGAGCTTTCTCCTGCCACAGTGATTCGTCCGCATAAGTTTTACGCGGGTCGAGGATGGAAGGGTCAACTCCTGGCAGCGCGGTCGGGACTTCCAGGCCAAAGATAGGCAGGGTGAAGGTCTCGGCGTGTTCAATCTCACCGTTCAAAATGGCGTCGATGATGCCGCGCGTGTCCTTGATGGAAATACGCTTGCCGCTGCCGTTCCAACCGGTATTCACCAGATAGGCCTGGGCTCCGGCCGCTTCCATTCGTTTCACCAGCACTTCGGCGTACTGCGTCGGGTGCAGCGTCAGGAACGCGGCGCCGAAACAGGCGGAGAAGGTGGGCGTTGGCGTGGTAATGCCGCGTTCTGTACCGGCCAGCTTGGCGGTAAAGCCGGACAGGAAGTGGTACTGAGTCTGTTCTGGCGTCAGGCGGGATACCGGAGGCAACACCCCGAAGGCATCGGCGGTCAGGAAAATGATTTTCTTAGCATGGCCGGCCTTGGACACTGGCTTGACGATGTTTTCGATATGTTCAATCGGGTAGGAGACGCGGGTGTTTTCAGTCTTGCTGGCATCATCGAAATCTATGCTGCCGTCGGCCAGCACCTGCACGTTTTCCAGCAGCGCGTTGCGACGGATGGCCTGATAGATCTCGGGTTCGGCCTGTGGCGACAGCTTGATGGTTTTGGCGTAGCAGCCGCCTTCAAAGTTGAACACGCCGTCATGATCCCAGCCGTGTTCGTCATCGCCGATCAACTGACGCTTGGGATCGGTGGAGAGGGTGGTTTTACCGGTGCCGGACAGGCCAAAGAACACCGCCACGTCACCCTGTTCGCCGACGTTGGCTGAACAGTGCATCGAGGCGATTCCCTGCAACGGCAGCAGGTAGTTCATGATTGAGAACAGGCCCTTCTTCATTTCGCCGCCGTACCAGGTGCCGCCGATCAACTGGATACGCTCGGTCAGGTTAAAGGCAACGAAGTTTTCTGAATGCAGCCCCTGCTGTTGCCAGTCCGGGTTGGTGCATTTGGCCCCATTCATCACTACGAAGTCCGGTTCGAAATTCTGCAGTTCTTCATCCGTCGGGCGGATAAACATGTTTTTGACAAAGTGCGCCTGCCAGGCCACCTCGGTGATGAAACGCACCTTCAGGCGGGTGTCGGCATTGGCGCCGCAGAAGGCGTCCACCACAAACAGGCGCTTGCCGGAAAGCTGGTTACCCACCAGCGTTTTCAGATGCTGCCAGACTTCTGGCGACAGCGGCTGGTTGTCGTTTTTTCCGGTGCCGTTATCGGACCACCAGACGGTATCGCGCGTGGTGTCGTCACGCACAATGTATTTATCTTTCGGTGAACGGCCGGTGAATTCACCGGTATCGACGTTGACCGCTCCCAGGCGGGTCAGCGTACCGCGCTCCAGTGCCGGCAGGTCGGCACGGGTTTCTTCGGTAAACAGCTGCTCGTAGCTTGGATTATGGACGATTTCGGTAGCCTGATGGATGCCGTAACGGGCCAGTGTTTGTGGGGTAATCGCGATTGAAGACATATCCTACTTCCTTATTAGTTCTATGCCTGCAGACTTTCGGCCTGTCGCGCTGTTGCGACAATCTGAAAGCCATGGAGCATATATTATTGCCTGTTTTCTGCACGGTGCCGCGCACAGAAGCAGGTTCGGGTACAGCTGACCGGATTCAGCTAATTACCGCTCCGGTTCTCATTAATAAACGCACGGATTTTTACTTCCATCTATAGCATAGCAGCGAATTTACGCCTGATTATTTTAATTACAAAATGCTGACGATAATTAATTAAAACCAACATCTGTGGGGGCTCACAATATTGAATTAATAAGGCGCCATTTTGTTTTGTATTTTTATTTTTTATCATATCTTCTGGGCTGTCCACTATTTTAATCATTATAAAAAATCAAATTTTACATCGTGTCTATGATAATGATTTGAGTTAACTCCTTAAATTATTTCATATGTCTTTAGACGAGCCGCTCCACACTGAACACTGGTCAGCAGGGTGAATAATGAAACAGATAAATGCAGAAATTGCCTGTGAGAAAGAGACGTTGCAGCCTGATTCATCAGGATTAATTAACCAATTCCGGCAAATGAATATCGGTGCTGTGCCAGTGGCGTTGTTTATCACTATTTGTGCCATTGTCACCGTGTCGGCTTATGCCAATTTTTTACCCAAGAATATGATTGGCGGCCTGGCGGTGATTATGACGCTGGGTTTTGCATTGGCGCATTTGGGCAAAAGTATCCCGGTGTTGCGTGATATCGGTGGCCCGGCCATCCTGTGTCTGATGGTGCCTTCGGTGCTGGTCTACTTTAATTTCTTCCAGCCGAACGTGATGGGCACCGTCCATCTGCTGATGAAAGACGCCAACCTGCTGTATTTTGTTATCGCCAGCCTGGTAGTCGGCAGCATTCTCGGCATGAACCGGGTGATCCTGATCCAGGGCATGATCCGTATGTTCGTGCCTTTGGTGGTCGGCACGGTGACGGCGGTGGTGACCGGGTTGCTGGTGGGTAAACTGTTTGGCTTTACCTTCTACCACACCTTCTTCTTTATCATTGTGCCGATTATCGGTGGTGGTATCGGCGAAGGCATATTGCCGCTGTCGCTGGCTTATTCGGCCATTCTGGGATCGACGCCGGATGTGTACGTGGCGCAACTGGCACCGGCGGCGGTACTGGGCAATATCTTCGCCATCGTGGCGGCGGGGGTGTTGGCTCGTCTGGGGATGAAGCGCAAGGCGTTAAGCGGTGACGGCATGCTGATCCGTTCGGCGCAGGACAACGCGGTGTTTGCTATCAAAGAAAGCACTGGCAACGTTGATTTCCAGCTGATGGGCGGCGGACTGCTGGTGATCTGCGCGTTCTTTATCGTTGGCGGGTTGTTCGAACACATCGTCCATATTCCCGGTCCGGTGCTGATGATTCTGTTTGCGGTGCTGTGCAAATATTGCCGGGTGATCCCAACCTCAATGGAAACCGGTGCGCACAGTTTTTATAAGTTTGTTTCAACCGCGCTGGTGTGGCCGCTGATGATTGGCCTGGGCATGCTGTACGTACCGCTGGAAAGCGTGGTGGCAGTGTTCTCGGTAGGCTATGTGGTGGTCTGTGGTTCGGTGGTGCTGTCGATGGGGCTGGTGAGCTTCCTGATTGCGCCTTACCTGAAGATGTACCCGGTTGAAGCGGCCATCGTCACCTGCTGCCACAGTGGGTTAGGTGGGACTGGCGACGTGGCGATCCTTTCCGCCTCCAACCGTATGGGGTTGATGCCGTTCGCGCAAATCGCCACCCGCATCGGCGGTGCGTCCACCGTGATTGGCGCCACGCTATTGTTGGGGTGGTTAATCTGAGGCCGGATTAAATTATGGATGCCGGGGTGAATTACCCCGGTTTTTTATTTTGCTGCTGGCTAATAATAAGCACTCAAACAGGTTTGAAATCGACGGGATTATTTTTTATCAGATAATTCTGTATTTTAATCAAAAGTGGCTATTCTTTTATTTAAGGGATTATCGTTCTCATTAAGAGTGCTCATGGAGGGCGCCAGCCGCATTACCGAAATCCCCGTATTTATCCAGCACCGGACCACGGCCATTAAGGCCATCCGTCAGTGATGCCTTCGGCACATTGAAATGACAAATATGGAGATACAGGTATGTCATCAAATAATCAATCGGTTAACGCCTCCGCTGAAGCTATCGGCGTATTGGCCCTGCAGGGCGCTTATAAACCCGATAGCGATCCGCTGCTGAACGTGATTCATCCCTCAAAAAGCTTTGAGAATGCGGGGCTGGAACTGATCCGCGGCGATCGGAGCTGGCACGACAAAGGCGTGACCGACATCGCGGTTAACCTGAGTTACAGTTTCTGGCAACAGGCACCGGGCAATATGTCGAGCATGGCAATCAGTGGGTTCAGCAGCTTTAATCAGCAGCAGCGCGAGCAGGCGAAACTCTCACTGCAATCCTGGTCAGATGTTGCCAATATCACCTTTACCGAAACCAGCGATACCCAAAACGCCAATATCAAATTTGGCCTGTTCGATGTCAGCTCGCGTGGTTCTTATGCCTTCGCTTATAACCCGGATACTTCTGCCTCGGTGGCGGGGCAGACCTGGTATAACGCCAAAAGTAATGTGTTCGCCAATAACCTGATTAACGAAAACGAATATGGCCGTCAGACGTTAACTCATGAAATTGGCCACGCGCTGGGGTTGCAGCACCCTGGGGACTACAATGCTGCACCGGGCGTTAGCATCACCTACACCAAAGATGCGACCTACTTTGAGGACAGCCGCGCCCACAGCGTGATGAGTTATTTCAGCGAGAGCAGCACGGGCCAGGATTTTCAGGGCGCTTACTCTTCCGCTCCCTTGTTAAATGACATTACGGCCATCCAGCATTTCTACGGTGCCAACATGAGCACCCGCAGCGGGGATACGGTTTACGGTTTTAATTCCAACACCGATCGCGATTTCCTCACCGCCACCCATGCGCAGGACAAAATCGTGTTTAGCGCCTGGGATGCCGGTGGCACCGATACCTTCGATTTCTCCGGCTTTAACCAAAATCAGCGAATTAACCTCAACGAAAAATCGTTCTCCGACGTCGGTGGGCTGAAGGGTAACGTTTCTATTGCTGCCGGTGTGACTATCGAAAATGCTTTTGGTGGCGCGGGCAATGATGTGATCATCGGCAACGACACCAATAATATTTTGCTGGGCGGCGCCGGGGACGATATTTTGTACGGTGGCGGCGAGTCGGATCATCTGTTTGGTAATGGGGGCAAAGACACCTTCGTTTATTTCGCTGCCAACGAGTCACGTGCTGATGCGCCGGACTGGATCGTCGATTTTGTCAGTGGTGAAGATAAAATTGATCTGTCGCTGTTTAACACCGGCAGCAATAATGGCATCGAATTTGTCAGTCAGTTCAGCGGCAAGGCTGGTGAGGCAATGCTGAGCTACGACGCGCAGGCGCACGTCAGCGATTTAGCCATCAATCTGGGCGGCGGGTTTGACGCTAGCGATTTTCTGGTGAAAGTGGTGGGGCAGCCGCTGGAAACCAGTGATTTCGTGCTGGCCTGAGGTTAGATAGCAATAAAAATTCGGTATTTTGAGGAAAACCCGACAATTCCTATTAATTCCGTCATGTTAGCCTGACATAATTGCGTACAGAAGGCCGGGCTTGCATACCTCGGGCTTCTGCTGAATCGCCAACCTTCTTCGGTTGGCGATTCATTTTCCATCTTTCAGCATGTTGATCGCGGCACCAATCAGGATCCGCCGTTCAATATCGTGACAGTCGGCCAGTTGCCGCGCCAGGTGCTTCGCCAACGTTTCTACCGATAAAACCTCGCCGCGATGGCGTAATTGCATCACGCTGTCGCCGATCAAGCGTGCCACTTCATCCCACACCGGTTTTATCTCCTGCTCCGAGAACATCATCGCTTACCTCGGCTGGCTGATTTTTGGTCAATGTAGCAGTTGAGCCAGGGGTTCGCCACCGCACCGATCGCACAATATTAAAACAGGAAGCATAAAAAATAAGCCATCAGTATTTCTTCTGGTTTTTTCACCCAATACTGACAGTGTTGAATCTGTGGAGGGTGAATGATGAAACTGATCGAGCAACTGGCTGAGTACCATCGCCGGAGTCAGCCGGCAGAAGTGCCACATTGGCTGTGTCGTCTGTGGTTGCCGCAAGGGGAGGCGCGGATTGCCTATTTGCGTGAGCTGCTGGAGCCGGAAACCAAACAGCCCGCAGAGCGGGAACGGGGATAAGGTGGTGTGAGCCAGTGTCCGGCCGGACTGGCATTACTCAAGAATATCTTCGATCTCTTCAAGTACCTGATGACCCAGCTCAGTGGTGATCATCAAAATACCGCAGACCAAAATCACCAGTGCCAGCAGCAGTAAGGCGATCTGTACTCCGTTGCCGTTTCGTTTTGCCATCTGTTTTGCTCCCTGCCATTAGCCAAAGACTATCGCCGCCCAGCGCAATAACAGCAGGGCGAGACAGATCAGCAACAGTATCAAAAACATCTTCCAGTGTTTGGTACGCATGCGTTTGGTTGCCAATGTGACCTCCTGTTTTGCCGATCAGCTGAAATACCAGACGGCGATAATAAAGATAGCAATCACCACCGCTGCCAGCACCTTTAACAAGGCGCTGAAAGTGTCATCGGAATTTTGGTCGTCATGCTTCATTTTGCCGCCTGGCTGATAGCCATGGAGTGAATTGCGTTCACAGTATGCCTGTTGTCCCGACATAGGCACAGGGATTTACCGTAAATTGCCTGTAAAGCTGCGGGATTAGAAGATTGAGAGTGAATTCGGCAGGTGCAGGCAGCGGGGAATACGTTGTACTATTCTGTCTGCACAATGATTCATTCAATAAAGGTATGGCAATGGCGAACGAAATTCCGAAGAAATATGAAAACACCGAACGTTGGGCGTTTGGCAACACCGAGCAACAGGCCGATGAAGTGGTCAAACTGATCCTCAACGGCACCAAAACGGCCACCTGCGCCAATCTTGACGGTGAAGGCATCCCACTGGCCGGTGATGTGTTTGTGGTGGTTGATGGTAAAGGCAACCCGGTGTGTGCGGTAGAGCTGACGTCGGTCGAGATGAAAACCTACGATCAGGTTGATGAAGCCCATGCTTTTGCAGAAGGCGAGGGTGACCGTTCCCTGGCCTACTGGCGCAAAGAGCTGCAGAGCTTCTTCGAGGAATATGAGCTGTTCTCACCGGATATGACGCTGGTGCTGATGAATTTCAAAGTGGCAGAGACTTTCTGATTTGACCTCCTCTGTCCCTTACGTCTGCCAATGGGCGACGCCCGAGCTGGCGGCCGCGCTGATTGCCGGTCGAGCGACGCTGGCGGATGATGCCAACTGGGCGCTCAGTGGCGCACGCGATCGGGCGGAATATATCGAGTGGGCCAATCACGTCTGTGGCATGGCCTGCCTGAAAATGGTACTTAGCCACCGCGACGGGGATGCTCCGTCACTGCTGGAGCTGGCTCGCCGCAGTCTGCCCTACGGCGCTTACGTACGTGAAGGTGAGCGTATCAAGGGGCTGATTTACGCGCCATTTGTCGACTATGTGCGTGAGCAGTTTGCACTGGAGGCCGAGGTGCGGGTCGGTGTTGAGGTAGAAGCGTTGCCGCAGTTACTGGCGCAGCGGCGTTATTTTATCGCCTCGGTGCATCCCGGCATTCGCCGGCCCGAGCAGACGCCGCCGCAGCGGGGTGGCCATCTGGTGTTGGTTACCGCCGTTGAGGGCGATGGTGTGACCTTTCACAATCCTTCCGGTGACAGCCCGGCTACGCGCCAACAGGTGACCTTGCCGCTGAGCAGCTTTGGTCGTTTCTTCGCCGGCCGTGGTATTGCTATCACATAAAAAAACGCGCCGTGCTCCTGAGGGGACACAGCGCGTTCTTCAGTTTTTCATCTTTCATTCTAATCGCATCACCCAGGCATCGCTTTGCCGATCGTAATGCTGCTTATACAACAGCGATTGCTTGCCATCGAGTATCGCCGGAATGCTGGTGTGCTCATCCCAACCGTCTAACTGCATGCACAGATCGGGATCCGACTTGCAAGGGATCGCCAGCGTGCTGGCCTGCTCGGGCGAGGAGGACAAATGTGCATCATCGACCTCGAAACTGCCTATTTTTACCACGGTTTTGCCCATTGGAACTCCTTGCTTGATGTTCTGGTATGAGGTGTGACCAGTTGAGGCCGTCATCATCAGCATAGCCAAATGAGCAAAAAATGCCACATAAAAAACACAAGCTGGCAACATTAACACTCCGCGGCTAGCGGCCGGGCTTAATACTCCACCACAAAACTGATGTTGTCCTGATAGGTGCCGACCGGTACTTCGGTTTGCGCCGGGTTGATTTGCGCCAGGTAAGGAATGCTTTGTGCCAGCCCGGTACCCGCTCCGGCTTGCTTGTTGGTGCTGTTCCACACCGTGGTGCTGTTGGGCAGGTAAATTTGGTACTGCATATAGTTGCTGGTGCCGTTTTTCATACGCCGCCAGCCGGTCACCGGGTTATTGCCGTCGGTAAAGTAGGTGTTGTAGCCCTCGGTTTTGGTGCAGGTGAGGGTGATGCTCTGGTTCACCGGGTTAAACTGCCCGACCAGTGCCATGCTGCCAAAGTTGACGTTCTGCGCGGTGCCGAACAGGCAGTCTTTGGTGAGCGTCAGACTTATCGTCACGGTACTGGGTTTATTGGTGCCATCCCACCAAATGCACAACCCAATCAAGCCCAGGCCGCAAATATGGTAGTTCCATACCAGATTGACCGTATCGGTATAGGTACCGGAGCGGACGTTAGCCCCGGCGGTGGTCTTGATATACAGCGGAAAGTTGACGTTGGGGGAAATAAGGATCAGCGTCAGCAGGTTCAACGAACTGTAATCGATGGTTTGCCCGACGCTGTAGGGATATTGGTAATTCGCATCGGGGTAAATCAGGTAGGGAATGGTATCCCCGGAACCGTCGGTGTTGGCCAGCGCCATGTTGTGGGTGGTTGAGTTAATCTTTACCGTCACGGTATTTTGCGTCAGCAGTGACAGGCCAAGGCCGCTGCAGTTGAGTCCGGCAGTGCCCTGCGCGCTAAGCGAGCCATTATAAACCGCGAAAGTACTGCTGCCTGGCAAGGTGACGCTGCCGTTGGCGGTAACGCAGTCGGCCAGCGCCTGTCGGCCGATGAGCAGCAGCAGCGCCAGTAATAACGCCTTGGATCCACTAATCATATTTTTCTCCATCATCAATTACTGGCAAACAATGGGCCCGATACTTTGGACACCCTGGGTTTTGGTCAGGCTAAATTGCGCCTGACAGGGGGCGCTGCCGTCGGCCGGAATGACGCTCAGCCGGTTTTGCCGCTGTACCGGATCCACATAGACCATGCCATCCCAGCCGACATAGCTTTGCTGCTTGCTACCGATAACCGCCACTTCGCTGCCGTTGGCCAGCGGTTTCCCCTGGGCATCGACCAGTTTGACATCGGCGGCGGAGATTTGCTGGACAGGAAAATCGACCAGGAAGCCGCTGTGATCGCGGATCGCCACGGTTTTCTCTACGTTGGGAACCGCCACGTCCGCCGGCAGATTAAGCGGATCGATTTGGAATTTGGCGTGGTAATAGGAGGTGACGGTCGGCACCAGCAGATAGCCTTTGGCGTTGGTCACGCCGATTAACTGATTTTCATAGCGTACCGGAATGTCCGGGTAGCCGTCGGTAGAGATCAGCGCAAAAGCATCGTTGATGGTGTTGGTGGCGTACAGATCGCCTTGCATCGCCACCAGCGAACCACTGACTTCGCCCCAGCGGGTGTAATCATCGCTGTTGCCGTACATCCCGCCGCGGGCTTCGAGCAGTCGGGTGCGCCAGGTGATATCGGCCTGGCTGTAGCTTTCACTGCTTTGCCCGTCGGCATAGGCCAGGTTCCAGCCCAAACCGCCATCGGTCGGTGCGGCGCGGCTGTAGCTGACGCGTTGGTTCCAGCGGTTATTATTGTCACGTGAGGCGCTGACGCTGGCGGTCCCCCAACTGTCGAACGGGATAGACAGTTGCAGTTGGGCACTGTAGCCGCTGCTGCCGATTTCACGGTTTACTGACGCATACAGGCTGGTATTGCGCCACAGTGAAATGCTGTAAGAGAAGTTAACCAGGCGAGTGCGCTGGCCAATGGCATCACGTACATCGAAATACCCCGCGCCGATGCTCCCGAATCGGTTCAGACCAATACTGCCGGTCAGTTGATCGGTACGGCGGCTCAGGCGATAGTCGCTTTTATACACCGAAATATCGCCAAAGCCCGCACTGCGCAGGATACGCTGGGCATTCAGGCTGTAATAGCGGTTGCTGTAGGTGTAGCCGATGCTGCTCTGATCGCCATGGTTGGTGCTGTACTGATAGACCGGCTGCGTGTCGGGCTGAGGGATGGGTTGACCGGTCAGCGGATCGTAGTAGTTGCGTTGCTGCGAAGGCTGATAATCGTTAAAAGCATTGTCGCCGGCCTGACTGTAGCTGTAAGAAGCATTGAATACCCCCCACTGACCAACCCGAATATTGGCGCCTGCGCCGCCCACCGCCAACTCGGCGGCTCCTTCGGCACGGCCTTCCAGGGTTAACCAATCCGTGACGCCGTAACGCCCGCTGCCGCTGGCCACCCACTGCCCATAATCGGCTGAGCTAATACCATAATTGCGCCGTAGCGCTCCGCTGGACAGGCTGAAATCGCTCATGCCGGCCTGCAACAGATTGCTGGCGACATAAAACGGCACCACGGTACTGACTTGCCGGCCCAGCGCATCGGTAGTCACCACCGTGGCCTGCCCGGCGCCGTTAATGTAGGGCACGGTATTGAGGGTAAAAGGGCCAGGGTTAACGCTGGTGCTGCTGTTTTTATAGCTGTTGATATACAGATCGACGCTGCTGGGCAGTGCCGCCTGGCCGGAAAACTGCGGCAGCGGATAGGTAATCAGATCCGGGCGTGAGGCAAAATTTCGCGCCAGCTGAACGCCGCCAATACGCACCGAGCTGCTCCAGGTCAGGGCGCCGGTGGCGAGATCGCCGGCGGTATAGCTGAGCAGGCGTTCGTCATCGTTATAGCGCCACTGGCTGTCGTAGCGGATATAGCGGTTGTCCTGGTCACTGTTGGCAGTGGTGTTAAAGCTGCCGCGGAAAATACCGGTGTTGGACACTACGCCAAAGCCGTCGAACAGCCGCTGTTCACTCCAGGCGGAAAGATAGCCTGGCTGGCCGTTGGCGCTGCTTTGACTGGCGTAAAGATCGTAATTGAACAGCAGACCGAGGCTGCTTTGTGCCGGCAGGCGATCCAGCGGGTTTTGAGCGTTGAATTTCTGATTGGGCAACCAGTCGTTGGGGACGTTGATCATCAGCTGCTGGGTGTCGCCACTGTAGGTGACGTCCACTTTCTCCAATTGGTCGACCGCAATTTCTTTCGCCTGTTTATCCGCCACCGGCAGGCCGGCATCGAGCAACTGCTGCGGCGTAAGATAATAGTGGCCGCCTCGGTAGTTCACCGGCACCACTTTGCCGGTCTGACGACCATTGACCACCGGCTCCAGATACAAGGTGGTATCAGGCATGCTGATGGCGCTGGGCGGCGGCGGTAAATCATCGGCGTAAGCATACGGCAGCCACGGCGTGGCCACTGCGCAGAGTATGGCGAAGGCTAACGGTTTGAGCCCGAACCCGTTATGCCGGGGTGACGGCACCCTGATTAACTGCATTGGATACTCAATAAGCAGGCAGGGTTACTGGTTGCTTATTGTCGTTAACCGTGGCTTTCAGTTGGCCGCTGCTGAAACTGCCTGATGCCGGCAGGGCAAAGCGCATTTGTGAGCCGGGCAACACGTAACCCATAAGGCCGGCATTGAGCGTCTTCCCCTGCATGGTCACTTTGGATATGCGCGCGTGAACTATGCCCTGGTTGCGCACCTCCAGCCAGCGCTGGCTGCTTTGCTGCAACAGGCGGTAGCTGAGCTGCGGTTGGCTGGCGGTGGCATAATCGCGCGGTTTTTCCGAGTCCTGCTTGGTCCAGACGCCTTTACCGCTGACAAACAGCGGTACCGAATAGCGCATCTGGAATTTCAACCCCATTTGCGCGCCGTCAGGTGTGGATTGGCTGCCTGAATCTTTCACCGGGACTTCATCAATCAGAATGCGGTAGGCACGCTCCTGACCGGCGGGCGGAGGAGTTTGTTTAACCAGTCGGATCAGTTGGCGTTTGCCTGGGGCAATAGAGGCCACCGGCGGGCTGGCGATCACTTCGCTCTGGTTGCTGTAATCGTCTTTGCCGGCGGTTTGTTTCCAGCCGAGTACGCGAACTTGCATATAGACCGGTTTAGTGTCGCGGTTTTCCAGCCACAGCGCCGTCGCGGGCTGTTGATCTTCAATTACCGGGTCAATGGGCCAAATCAGGATCGAGGCGGCGGCCAGCGCCTGTTGTTGGCCGACAATCATCAGCGCTGCCGTCAATGGCAGTCGGAAGGGTATACGCATGGCTAAATCCTTATTTCAAAATACTAATAAGTGACCGTCAGTAAGACCGTATCGCTGTAAGTGCCACTGGTGGGCAGGGTACTGGTCGAGAACAAACGGGCATAAACTTTTATTTCCTGGGTGCTGCCGGTCGCGGCGACGATCTCAGTGCTGCCGCCGTTGGTGCCATCGCCCCAAATGGTGGAATAATTGCTGTCCTGGTAGAGCTGGTAAATCAGGGTTTCCGGGGTCAGGGTATTTTTTAATTTGCGTCCGGCGGAGATGGAGCCGGTAACGTTGTTACCGATACCCAGCGCCAGCGTGACGCTCAGGCCAGGATTACAGCGAAACAGCACGGAGCCGGCCCCGGAACTGGAAACAATGCTGATATTGCTGGCTAACGAAGAGACCTGACCAAAGCTGAGGTTGCCGAAAGTGGTGACATCGCTGCTGCCGCTACCCAGGATGCAACCTTTAACCACCGTCGCGTTGACGGTCATTGCCTGGGTCTTTTGCTGATCGTTGACGCCGGTGTCGCCCAGTACTGGCGGCGTTATCATCCAGAGCAGTAAACCACTGCTTAAAATACGCATTGCCATTACCAATTGATGGTGACCTGCACGGTATCGGTGTAGCTGCCGATCGGCGGGGTGGATTGCACCGGGATCATGCCGTACACCGGTAACCAGTTATCCTGACCGTTGGCGGTTTGCGACACCCCGGTCAGGTTATCCCAGATGGTGCTGTGCGAACTGTTGGTATACAGGTTGTAGTTCACCTGCTGGCCGGCGGCACTTTTCAGATAGCGGGCAGCGGTGTTGCCGCTTTGTCCCCCGTTAAGCAGGACATTGTAGCTGGTGCCATTGTTGCACTTGACGCGAATGGCCCCGGCGTTTTGCTGGCCGGCTACGCTGACGCTGGTCGTGAGGAAATAGACCGTACCGAAGTCCAGTGAGCCAAAGCTGACATTGCCACCCGAGCTGCTGCCGGCTTCGCATGCCTTCAACAAGGTGGCGCTGACGCCAATGGTGGCGGTTTTGCTATCGGCATTTACCGCCAGACTTAACACCAGCAATCCACAGCCCAAAACACCCTGCCGCACTGTTACCAGGTTACCGTCATGGTCACCGTATCGTTGTAGGTATCAGGATCTGGCGTGGTAGCGGCCGCCGGGACGCGGCCATAGACAATCAAGGGTACTGCGGCGCCGGTACCGGTGCCGGTCAGAGCGTTGGCACCGCTGGCCCAGGCGGTAGCGCGGGCCTGATCCTGGTAGAGGTTGTACTTGATCAAGGCACCCGCCGTACTGGCCATTTGGCGCTGGTTACCGGCACCTACGTGCAACCCGTTGTTTAACGCCACGGTGTAGGCGGTTCCTGTGGTACAGGTCAGCGACAGGGTACCTGCACCGCCGGAACCGGTTGCGCTGGCGTCGATAATGTTGGACAGGGAAGAGTAGGTGCCGAAGCTAATGGCGCCAAAGTCGTTGACGCTACCCGTGCTGTCACCGCCGCCGACTACGCAGCCTGCGCCGATGGTTAAGGTTACTCCGAGATTACCCTGAATAGTGCCTGCTGCGTTGGCTGCGCCACTTGCGCACAGCAAGGTGGCTGCCGAGGTCAATGCCATCAGAATTTTTTTCATGTCTTTTTCCTTGCCGTGTTAAAGGTGAGCCCCAAAAGACGCCATCCAGAAAAGGATAAACGCATTAATTTATTTACAGTTTAATTAATAGAATAAGAAGCCGGAATTGTCTTGGTGAAAGGCTGAAAATTTTCTTTATTTTGAAAGGCGTCGTTATCTTCTCAAGGGAAGGGACGAGAATACCCAGCGGGTAAAATGATTAGAATAATAATATTCTCCTGTCGGAATATTATTAGCGGTATTAACTGGCCGGAATTTTCCGGCCAGAGACAGGGGATTACTGGTGGAAATCCAACACGCCGTCACGAACCAGTTCGCGCGGCAGGTTGTTTTTGATCCGGCTGCCAATGCGTTTGGCGATGCCCAACGGTTGTTGCTGATAGGTGACAATACACTCATCGGTCTGCGGCGGTGGCTCTGGGTATAAATCCCGGCCGTGGAACCACTCTTGCGCCAGTGTGGCATCCAGTTCAAAACGCTGTTTGCCATCCGCCACCGCCAATGCGATAACCGCTTCGTGCTGCCAGCGGTAGCCTTTGGTGAATCGTTCGGCCAATTTCAGCCCGATACGCGAGAAACGTATTTTATTAACCAGCGCTTCCAGCTCGGCAGGGAACAGCCAGATTTCTTTATCGCGAGCCCACAGACGGCTGGTTTCATCCCAGACCAGGCCGGAAGCCGCTGCAGCCTGAGCTACCTCGGCCGAATCCTTGCCGGATAGCGGGGTGAACGGGAATTTGCCCAGCTTATAGCTTGGTTTCGCCAGTGGGGCCACAGAGTGGTGCTTGCGCAAGCGTGCCACGAAGAAGCCTTCGCTGTCGTAGATTTGCGGGAACACGTGCAGAAAGCCTTCGGCCGTTAACGCCTGTTTAGCTCCGGGGAACAAGTCACCCAGCGGTTCAATGCTGACCGCATCGCCGTAGGTTGCCAACAGCCCGTTGACGATTTGCTGGTTTTCCTGCGCGTTGAGCGTGCAGGTGGAGTAGACCAATACGCCGCCTGGGGCCAGAGCATGGAAGGCACTGTCGATCAGCTCACGCTGGGTGTCGGCGATGGCGGCGACGCTGGCCGGCGACCAGTTGCTCATGGCGTCCGGATCTTTACGCACCACGCCTTCACCGGAGCAGGGGGCATCGAGCAAAATGGCGTCGAAGCTTTCCGGCAACGCCGCACCGAATACCCGGCCGTCAAAGTGGGTCAGGGCCACATTCTTTACGCCGCAGCGGCTGATGTTGGCGTGCAACACCTTGACCCGACTGGCAGAGTATTCATTGGCAACAATCCCCCCCTGGTTGTTCATCAATGCCGCTATCTGGGTAGTTTTGGAACCCGGTGCCGCGGCGACGTCCAGCACCCGGCGCGGCGCTTCGGCCCCGGCGAACAGTGCACTGACCGGCAGCATTGAGCTGGCTTCCTGAATGTAAAACAGGCCGCTCAGGTGTTCTGCCGCGCTGCCCAGCCGCAGTTCTTCGTCCTTGCGTTCGATCCAAAAGCCTTCCGCACACCAGGGGATGGGCTCCAGCTGCCAGTCATAGTCCTGCACCAGCGTTTGAAAATCGGCAACGCTGATCTTCAGGGTATTGACCCGCAGGCTGCGGCGCAGTGGGCGTTGGCAGGCGGCAATGAAATCGTCCATCGACAGGTCGGCGGGCATGATGGCGCGCGTCGCGTCAAGAAAGGCGGGCGGCAAAAAAACGCAGGCAGGTTTGGCCACGGGGTGAGCTCTCTGGCAGCAATCAAAATAAATAAGGGCAGGAGTTTACCATAAACCGAAAAAAGTAGGGGCCCGGCATTGCCGAGCCCCTTAGAGGGTTGGGAATTTACTCTTTAGGGATGGCGGTACCCCATTCACGCCAGTCTTTGGGCTCTTCCGCATTCAGCATAAAGTGCTTTTGCGGCGTTGACTTCGGTGCCAGCGGAATACTCGGCGGAGTGGCGAAAGCAATGCCACCGCGAATGAACTGCTGGAAGGTCCCGCTCTTGATGACTCCACCGGTCAGACCGAACTGCAGGTTGTAGCCGGAAGCCAGCCAGAACACGCTGTTGTTACGCACCAGATACTGGTACTTCTTGCTGATACGCAGCGCGACGTGGATGCGATCGGACATGGCGCCCAAATAGAAGCCTGTTACCGTACCCACCTCTACGCCACGGAACAGTACCGGTGTACCAATCTGCAGCGAGCCGGTTTCGGCCGCGTCGAGGATCACGCTCAGGCCGTCCTGGTAGCGCGAGTCGGTAATCGTGGCCTCTTGCAGTTCAAAGTTGCGCAGCTCGCGTCCACGGCCTGGCTCTACGTTAATGTAGGGTTGCAGCAGGGTGTCGAGGTTGCTGACCCCGGCGGCGGAAATCTCCGGCGATACTATGGAGAACCGGCTGCCAAGGCGGGCGAAGGTCTGCACGTATTCCGGGTACAGCACCGCCTTGACCAACACTTCATTACGCTCTGGTGCCAATTTTAGCGAGTCTACCTGGCCGATATCGATACCGAGATAACGCAGTGGCATGCCTGGCGACAGCTTGCTGGCGTCGTAGGTCTTCAGGATTATCTGGCTGCCGACCGCGCGGGCGGCGGTTTCTGTGGCGTACAACACGCGTTTGGCGCCTTTGCTCAGCGTCACGCCCTGCAAATTATCGAAACTGATGGCCCCTTTTAGCGCCCGGTTGAGCGGTGAAGCCTGCACCGTCAGACCGCTGCCGTTGAGTTGTACCTTGGCACCGCCCTCGGCCCAGAAGATGCTTTCATTGGTCAGCAGCTTGCGGTATTCCGGGCTGATATAAACATCGACTTCAAATTCGTTGGCCTTTGGACGCACGTTAACAATCTCGCCCACCTGGAATTTACGGTACAGCACCACCGAACCGGCCTGCACGTCCGGCAGGCTGACGGCGGTCAGCGTCAGGGTTGGCGCAGGGCTGTTGCCGATGATCCCTGCCTCGGCCTTTTCACTATTGCCATACAGCGGATACTGTCCAACTGGCTCGCCCTTGCTGCCGGGGATGATACGCACGCCGCCGTCCAGCCACTCCTGCGCGCTGGCTCCCAGCACTTCCATGCCGTCCAGGCCCAGTTTGACGTCGACGCGGCTGTTGACCACGAACTTGCTGTCTTTGTGCAGCAGGCGGCGATATTGAGCGTCGACGGCGGCGGTAAATACCACGCCGTTGTCCGTCAGGGCGCGACTCATCACCTGACCGACCTTAACGCCGTGCACCACCAGCGGCTGGCCAACGTCGATTCCGTAGCTTTGCGGTGCGTTCAGCGTCACGGTCAGCACGCCAGGTTGTTGCAGCAGGGTTTCGCTGCTGTCCAGCACGTTGAAATGCTGTTGCGGTTCACCCTCGCCCGGTACCAGTTCCAGCGTATTGCCGGTTAGCAACTGGCTGAGTTTGGCGTCGTTAAGGCTCAGGCGTGGGCTGCGCATGACAATTCGCGTGCCGCTGCGCATTAAATCCACCACCGACGGGTCGATGGTCAGTTCACCGGTGACCTTACTGTCCTGTTGCAGCGTCAGTTTGGTCAGAGTACCCACCTGCAATCCCTGATAAATCAGTGGCGTGCGGTTTTCACTCAGGTTATTGCCGCTCGGCAGATCCAGAGTAATGTTCACGCCGCGCTGGCTGTGCGCCAGATCCGGATACAGGGTATAGCTTTGATCGGCCTTGGCCTGCTGACCGTCAAGCGGTGAGTCAAAGGCGATGGCGCCGTTGACCAGAGCGGCCAGGCTCTCCATCTGCACCGAGGCGCCCGCCAGGCTGAAATCACCCTTGAAGCCCGAGACGTTCCAAAAACGGCTGCTGCCCTTCACCAGATTGGCAAAGCGGCGGTCGATCAGGACATCGATAGTGACGCCTTTGTTGCCTTCGGCAATGGTGTAGTCATATACCTTACCTACGGGGATCTTGCGGTAATACACCAGCGAACCGGTGTTGAGCGAGCCGAGATCGTCAGCATGCAGATGAATCATCAGCTCACCGGTGTTGAGCCGGTATTTGGGCTGGGTATCGAGTGCGGTGAAGTGGGTCTTCGGCTGCCCGCTGCCTGGCATCATGCCAATGTAGTTACCGCCCACCAGCGCATCCAGGCCGGATACGCCCGCCAGCGAGGCTTTTGGCGTCACCAGCCAAAACTGGGTGCCGTCGCGCAGCGAGTCTTCCAGGTCGCTCTTGATGCTGACTTCGACCACAATGCTGCGCAGATCCTTGCTCAGGCTGATGCTCTGTACGGTGCCCACTTCCACCCCCTGATAACGTACCGGAGTACGCCCGGCGACAATGCCCGCCGCGGACTGGAAATCAATGGTCACCGTGGTACCGCGTTCCTGGAAGTTGTTATAGACCAGCCACCCGGCGATCAGCAGGGCAATAAACGGCAGTAACCAGAATGGCGAAATACGGCGCTTGTTTTTGACCCGCGCTTCAGTCGGTGTATTCGGCGTTTCCTGTTGCATGTGCATCCCAAATCAATCGGCTATCCAGCCACTCTACGGCAAGAATAGTTAAAATAACCGCAGACCCAAAATAAAAGGCTGCCGGCCCCATAGTAAAAGATAACAATTGGTCGCGATTCACCAGCGACATCATTAACGAAATAACAAACAGATCGAGCATCGACCAACGGCCGATCCAGGTGACCAGGCGCAGCAGGCGAATACGCGTTCTCAGGCTGTGCGAGGTCTTGAAATGAATGCTGAACAGTAAGGTGATCAGCACAATGACCTTGGTAAAGGGCACCAGTACGCTGGCAATGAACACGATGGCGGCGATCGGCACATTGCCTGAAGTCGCCAACGAAACCACTCCGGAGAAGATGGTGTCTTCCATTCGTGCGCCATTGGCGTAAATGATGGAGATCGGCATCAGGTTGGCCGGGATCAATAAAATCATCGCCGCAATCAGCGCCGCCCAGGTTTTTTGCAGGCTATAGGGCTGCCGGTGACACATCGGAATATGACAGCGCGGACAACGCCCACGTTGGTCAGGATAGCCGGTGAAATGGCAGGACAGGCAGATATGCAGTGCCGTTGGCAGGCCTTTCGGTTGTTCCTGCGGATAATAGCGTTCCCACAGTTGCTCCAGATTGACGTGGATCAGCGTCAGGATGCTGAGCAGGGTGAGCGCCAGGTAAGCGATCAGCGCGCTGCCGGCCTGGATATCGGCGTATTCCTTCACTTTGATGGTCGCCACCGCCATGCCGATCAGGTAAATATCGAGCATCACCCATTCTTTCAACCGATCGAGCATCAGCAGCACCGGCCGCAGGTTCATGCCCAGTGCGTGGCCGAAACGCAGGTACAGCAGCGACAACGCCAGCGTCAGCGGGGCGCCAATAGTGCAAAACGCCACCATGCTGGCGGTGAGAGGATCCCCCTGGTGGCTCATCTGCCAGATGCCTTCCAGCAGGCTGGCGTCAATACGCACCCCCAGCAGACGGATGCTGATCAGCGGCTCGCTGAAAGCAAAGGGCATCAATAGCAGCATGGTGACCGCCATGGCGGTCAGCCGGGTCATCGACCAGTCACGGCCACTGACCACCTTGGCATCGCAGCGCGGGCAGTAGGCCGCCTGTTTGCCGCTCAGTGGCGGCAACACAAACAGCAGGTCGCATTCGCAACAGCGCTGGTGGCGTGCTTTGGATAGCGGGCCGGTGATCGCGTGTATTTTCATCATGACAAAAAACTGCCCCAGAGCTCGCCGTATCGATTAGCGTAGCTGAAAAATAAATCTGTCCGTGCCTTACAGGGCCAAGCAGCGGGCGGCAAAACAGGGTTTCTGAGCGGCAAACATACCTTGCCCGGTAGGGTTTTGTGAAGCAACAGATGATTAACCTTGTGGCTATACGCATTTAATGCTTATTTTATAGGGCTTAAGACTTGGGCTAGTGGCCTTCTTCACTGTATTAATGGTTAACACATGACAAAAGAACAATTCTACGCGGAATTAAAACGTGATTTGTGCGCGCTTCTCGACGGGGAAACCAACTTTATCGCTGCGTTGTCCAACGCCAGTGCGCTGATCAACGAGCGCCTTGACGACGTCAACTGGGTCGGCTTTTACCTGATGGACGGCGCTCAACTGGTGCTGGGTCCATTCCAGGGGAAAATCGCCTGTGTGCGTATTCCGGTTGGCAAAGGTGTGTGTGGCAGCGCGGTGGCAGAAAATCGCGTGCAGCGCGTTGGCGATGTCCATGAGTTCCCAGGTCATATCGCCTGTGACGCGGCCAGTAATGCAGAAATTGTGCTGCCGCTCAACGTTGGCGGTCAGATTATCGGCGTTCTCGATATCGACAGCACAGTTTATCAACGTTTCGACGAACAGGACGAAAGGGGCCTGGAAGCAGTGGTGGCGGGGCTTTGCGCGCAGCTGGAACAGTGTGATAGTGCGAAATATGTCACTGTAACGGCAAGTTGATCTACGGTTAACGTGGCATTTACCGATGGCGTCATTATAATGACGCCTGTTCATGCCTGCGCTGGTTGGCAAACCCGTTGTAATCAGGAAATTTCATGGAAAATCAACCTAAGTTGAACTCTAGTAAAGAAGTCATTGCTTTTCTTGCCGAGCGTTTTCCGCTCTGCTTTAGCGCCGAGGGCGAAGCTCGCCCGTTGAAAATCGGTATTTTTCAGGATCTGGTCGAGCGTGTTCAGGGGGAAGAAAACCTAAGCAAAACGCAATTGCGTTCTGCACTGCGCCTGTACACCTCAAGCTGGCGTTACCTGTACGGCGTCAAAGTTGGCGCTCAACGCGTTGATTTGGACGGCAACCCGTGCGGTGAGCTGGAACAGCAGCATGTCGATCATGCCCGTCAACAGCTTGAAGAAGCAAAAGCGCGAGTTCAGGCACAGCGTGCCGAGCAAAACGCCAAAAAACGTGAAGCTGCCGGTGAATCAGCCGCTGCGGAACCTCGTCGTCCACGTCCAGCCGGTAAAAAACCTGCTGCACGTCGTGAAGGCGGAGCCGCTCCGGAGAACCGCAAGCCGCGCCCACAAACTCGCCCACAGCCCGCTCGCCAACCTCGTGAAGTCAAAGAGGAAAGCCAGCAGCGTCGTGTGCCAGTCACGGATATCTCTAAACTGCAAATTGGCCAGGAAATCAAAGTCAGAGCAGGCCAGAGTGCGATGGATGCAACCGTACTTGAAATCGCCAAAGATGGCGTACGTGTGCAGCTCTCTTCCGGTCTGGCGATGATTGTGCGCGCAGAACACTTGCAGTTCTGATACGGAGGCCAACCAAGGCATGAACAAATTTGTCAGATTAACAGCAGTCGCGGGTCTGTTGTGGGCGGGTGTCAGTTACGGAGCGGAACCAGCCAACATCCGCATCGATCAACTGCCTCAGCTGCAGCAGGAACCGCAACATGCAACGGTGAGTGAGCGCGTAACTTCGCGCTTCACTCGCTCTCATTACCGCCAGTTTGCCCTCGACGCGGACTTTTCAGGCAAGATCTTCGATCGTTACCTGAATATGCTGGACTACAGCCATAACGTGCTGCTGGCCTCCGACGTGGCGCAATTCGCCAACAAGCGTAATCAGCTGGGCGAAGAGCTGAAAAGCGGTAAGCTGGACACGCCATACGCGCTGTACAATCTGGCGCAGAAACGCCGTTTTGAGCGTTACACCTATGCTTTGTCGCTGCTGGAAAAGCCAATGAGCTTCACCGGCAACGACACTATCGATCTCGACCGCAGCAAAGCGCCGTGGCCGAAAGACAAGGCCGAACTGGACGCACTGTGGAACGCGAAAGTCAAATATGACGAGCTGAACCTCAAGCTGACCGGCAAGACCGACAAGGAAATCCGTGAAACGCTGACCAAGCGCTATCAGTTTGCTATCAAGCGGCTGACGCAAAGCAACAGCGAAGACGTTTTCCAGCTGGCGATGAATGCCTTTGCGCATGAAATCGACCCGCATACCAACTATCTCTCCCCACGTAATACCGAACAGTTCAACACCGAGATGAGCCTTTCCCTGGAAGGTATCGGTGCGGTATTGCAGATGGATGACGATTACACCCTGATCAACTCCATGGTGCCGGGTGGCCCGGCGGCGAAGAGCAAGGCGATCACCGTGGGTGACCGTATTGTCGGTGTTGGTCAGGCGGGAAAACCGATGGTCGATGTGATCGGCTGGCGTCTGGACGACGTGGTTTCCCTGATTAAAGGGCCGAAGGGCAGCAAGGTGCGCCTGGAGATCCTGCCGGCCGGCAAGGGTACTAAAACCCGAGTGGTCACCTTGACCCGTGAGCGTATCCGTCTGGAAGACCGCGCGGTGAAAATGACCATCAAGACCGTCGGTAAAGAGAAGGTCGCGGTGATGGATATCCCGGGCTTCTACGTGGGTCTGACCGATGATGTGAAAGTTCAGCTGCAGAAGATGGCCAAGCAGAACGTCAAGAGCCTGATCATCGACCTGCGCACCAACGGCGGCGGTGCACTGACAGAAGCGGTATCGCTGTCAGGCCTGTTCATTCCGAGCGGCCCGGTAGTCCAGGTGCGTGACAACAACGGTAAAGTGCGTGAAGACGCGGACACCGACGGCGTGACCTATTACAAGGGGCCGCTGGTGGTGCTGGTTGACCGTTTCAGCGCCTCGGCTTCCGAGATCTTTGCCGCGGCAATGCAGGACTATGGTCGCGCGCTGATTGTCGGTGAACCGACCTTCGGTAAAGGTACCGTGCAACAGTACCGCTCGCTGAACCGTATTTACGATCAGATGCTGCGTCCGGAATGGCCGGCATTGGGTTCGGTGCAATACACCATTCAGAAGTTCTACCGCGTTAACGGCGGCAGTACCCAACGTAAGGGTGTTACCCCGGATATTCTGATGCCGAGCGGCGTCGATCCGGCGGAAACCGGTGAAGCGTTTGAAGATAACGCCATGCCGTGGGACAGCATCAATGCAGCGACCTACACCAAAACCGGTGATATGAAGCCGTTTGAACCTGAACTGCTCAAGGATCATGAACAGCGTATCGCCAAGGATCCGGAGTTCCAGTACATCGCGCAGGATATCGCTCATTACAAGGCACTGAAGGACAAGCGTAACATCGTCTCACTCAACCTGGTTCAGCGCGAGAAAGAGAACCACGATGATGACGCTACCCGCCTGCAACGTGTTAATGATCGTCTGCAGCGCGCCGGTAAAAAGCCGCTGAAGGCTCTGGAAGATTTGCCGAAGGATTACCAGGAACCTGACCCATACCTGGATGAAACCGTGCATATCGCACTGGATCTGGCGCATCTTGATCAGGCGCAGCCAGCGGCAGCGAAATAACGCAGCCGAGTACCAGCAAATGAAAAGCGCACCTTCGGGTGCGTTTTTTTATGGGCGCGCCTAAGGCATTGAATAGCCCACATCGTTAATTTTACGCAAAAAAATACCGACCGTTTTGCGCAACAGTCGTTTACAATTTGAAAAGTATTGCCTGAGCGCCGTTTTTGTAAAGTTTCGTATTTTTAGTAGGTTAATGGCGTGCAACTCTTGAAACTGTGACGAATGCCCATACCATCTAGGGTATCCGAGGCAGCGTTTTGTTAACATTTATGAGGAAGTAAACATTTTATGATGCGTATAGCTCTGTTCCTGCTCACCAACCTGGCGGTGATGTTGGTTTTCGGGCTGGTGCTCAGCCTGACAGGAATCCAATCCAGTAGCGTTCAGGGCCTGATGATCATGGCCGGTCTGTTTGGTTTCGGCGGCTCGTTTGTCTCACTGCTGATGTCCAAATGGATGGCGCTGCGCTCCGTCGGCGGGGAAGTGATTGAACAGCCGCGTAACGAGACCGAAAACTGGCTGCTGGAAACGGTACGCCGTCAGTCGCAGCAGGCAGGCATTGCCATGCCGCAGGTGGCTATTTATCACGCACCGGACATCAACGCCTTCGCCACCGGTGCGCGCCGTAATGCGTCACTGGTTGCCGTCAGCACCGGCTTGCTGCAAAGCATGAGCCGCGATGAGGCGGAAGCGGTTATTGCTCACGAAATCAGCCACGTTGCCAATGGTGATATGGTCACCATGACGCTGATTCAGGGCATCGTGAACACCTTCGTGATCTTCATCTCTCGTCTGATCGCACAGGCCGCCGCCGGCTTCCTGGGCAACCGTGACGGCGAAGGGGAAGGCAACGGCAACCCGATGATCTATTTCGGCGTGTCGATGGTTCTGGAGCTGGTATTCGGCATCCTGGCCAGCATTATCACCATGTGGTTCTCACGTCATCGTGAGTTCTATGCCGACGCAGGCTCCGCCAAACTGGTGGGCCGCGAGAAGATGATCGCCGCACTGCAACGGCTGAAAACCAGCTATGAGCCGCAGGAAGCGGGCAACATGATGGCGTTCTGCATCAACGGCAAGTCCAAGTCGTTCAGCGAACTGTTCATGTCGCACCCGCCGCTCGATAAACGTATCGAAGCGCTGCGTTCAGGTCAGTATCTGAAGTAACCTTCAGAAAGTAAAAAACCCCGGCTCGCCGGGGTTTTTTTATGTCCGTTATTTGGCTTGCTGACTGCTTGGCTCCGGTTGCGCGCGCGGTTGGGTAATGCGCAGGCTGCTGACCGCTGCCGCCAATGTGGCGAAGGTACCGGCCAGAATCAATGAGGCATGAGTGCCGGAAGTGGGGAACAGGTTGAACATTAATGCCACCAGCGCGGCTCCCGAGGTCTGTCCCAATAGGCGGGCGGTGCCCAGCATGCCGCTGGCACCCCCGCTGCGGTTGCGCGGGGCGGCGGAAATAATGGTGTGGTTATTCGGTGACTGAAACAGCCCAAAACCGGCACCGCACAGCACCATGCGCCAGATGATATCCAGGTCTGAAGGGTTTTGCGGCAGCAGGGCCAACAGGAACAGGCCCAGTGCAAACACCGCCAGACCGATACAGCCTAATAACCCGGCATGAATACGCTCAACCAGGCGTCCTGCAAGCGGTGCCATGACGATAATCGCCAAAGGCCATGGCGTCAGCAGCAACCCGGTGGCGACCTCGTCACGGCCCAAGGTGCTTTGCAGAAAGAACGGCAACGAGACCATCGCCAACATCTGGGCGGCGAATGAACAAATCGAAGTGCCCATCGACAGTGCAAAAATAGGGATGCGCAGCAAGTCCACCGGCAGCAGTGGGAATTCCTGTCGCAGTTGGCGGCGAACAAAGAAGAAGCCAATCACCAGCAGCGCGGCGATTTCGCTGAATATCAGCGTCAGGCTTTGGCCCTGGGCAAAGCCGCTGATGGCGGTGATCAGCAGCCCGAAGGTCAGGGCATTCATTACCGCGCTGGTTGGATCAAAGCGCTGATTAGTGCTTTTTTGGCTGTTGCCGGGCAGATACTTCATCCCCAGCAACAACGCGACGATACCAATCGGCAGGTTAATCGCAAACAGCCATTGCCAGGAGGCAACCGACAGGATCGCCGCCGCTACCGTCGGCCCGGCTGCTGAGGAAAAGGCGACAATCAGTGAATTGATCCCCATACCGCGGCCGAGAAACCGTTGCGGATAGATAATGCGGATCAACGCGGTGTTGACGCTCATGATCGCGGCGGCGCCAAAGCCTTGCAGCACGCGGGCAATGGTCAGCGTCGTCAGCGAGTCGGACAGGGCGCAGAACAGCGAGGTAATGCTGAACACCAACAGACCGGCCTGATAGATGCGACGATAACCAATCAGGTCACCGAGCGAGGCCAACGACAGCAGCGAAATGGTGATCGCCAACTGGTAGGCATTAACCACCCAGATGGAGCTGGCCGGGCTGGCATTCAGATCGCGCGCGATGGTCGGCAGTGCCACGTTGGCAATCGCTCCATCGAGCACCGAAACGGTGATGCCCAGGGCAATGGCGAGGATGGCCCCATAGCGTTGTGGGACGGGCAGGCCGTCAGTACAAGAACGCATGTTGATCTCGAGGGTATTAATTCGGGGGAGTATTACCATGCTAATCATATTCGTCTGCGATTGCATCCACAGATTCCCGCTCAATTGTAATAACCGATGAGAGCTAAGCGCTCAATTCGTTCCTTCTCAGGCATTTATCCCCAGGGCAGATTGCGTGCTTTCCGCGGTACCGCGTATACTGAAACTCGTGTTCAAATTTCTTAAAACAGAAAATGCCGGGTAGGATATTGACTATGGTTAACGCAGACTCAGATAAACAACCGGATGCGGTTTCATCCGTGCTGAAGGTATTTGGTATCTTGCAGGCGCTGGGCGAAGAACGTGAGATTGGCATAACCGAGCTTTCCCAGCGGGTGATGATGTCCAAGAGCACCGTCTACCGTTTTCTGCAGACCATGAAGTCATTGGGCTATGTTTCGCAGGAGGGCGAGTCGGAGAAATACGCGCTCACGCTCAAGCTGTTTGAACTGGGAGCCAAGTCGCTGCAAAGCGTCGATCTGATCCGCAGCGCCGATATCCAGATGCGCGAGCTGTCGAACCACACCCGCGAAGCTATTCACCTCGGGGCGCTGGATGAAGACAGTATTGTCTATATCCATAAAATCGACGCCATGTATAACCTGCGTATGTATTCGCGCATTGGTCGTCGCAACCCGCTGCACAGCACGGCGATCGGTAAAGTGCTGTTAGCCTGGCGTGACCGAGATGAAGTGGCGCAAATCCTGTCAAAAATTGAGTTTATCCGCAGCACCCCGAACACTCTGACCGATGCCGCGGCGTTGATGTCGTTGCTGGAGCAGGTGCGTGAGCAGGGGGTGGGCGAAGACATCGAAGAGCAGGAAGAAGGGTTGCGCTGCATTGCGGTGCCGGTGTTTGACCGCTTTGGCGTGGTCACCGCCGGCCTGAGCATCTCCTTCCCGTCCATTCGCTACTCGGAAGAGGCCAAAGCCGATTACGTCAAACGTCTGCATAGCGCCGCCCGCAACATTTCCGAGCAAATGGGTTACCACGACTATCCTTTCTGATCCCATCGATTGCCATCAAGGCGCTGCCATTCACCGGTAGCGCCTTTTTTGTTTTAGATTTAGCGGCTTTTCAGACGTAAAAAAACCGGGGCCTGCTTCAGCCCCGGTTTTTTAATGCCGACGAAATTTACTGGTGAGCCAGTTCCACTTCGTCTTCGCTGTCCATAATGGACTTGTCAGTCTGTTTCATCAGTTGGCTGGTGACGGTACCGGCGGTCATGGAACCGCTAACGTTCAGCGCGGTACGGCCCATGTCGATCAGCGGTTCAACCGAAATCAGCAGGGCGACCAGCGTGACCGGCAGGCCCAGTGCCGGCAGCACAATCAGCGCGGCGAAGGTTGCGCCGCCACCCACACCGGCAACACCGGCGGAGCTGATGGTGACGATACCCACCAGCGTGGCGATCCACAGCGGATCCAGCGGGTTGATACCAACGGTAGGGGCCACCATCACCGCCAGCATCGCCGGGTAGAGACCGGCACAACCGTTCTGGCCGATTGTTGCGCCGAACGACGCCGAGAAGCTGGCGATCGATTCAGGTATACCCAGACGACGGGTTTGTGCTTCCACATTCAGCGGAATGCTGGCGGCGCTGGAGCGGCTGGTAAAGGCAAAGGTGATCACCGGCCAGACTTTGCGGAAGAACTTCGCCGGGTTAACGCCGGTGAAGGCCAGCAGCACCGCGTGCACGCCAAACATGATGGCCAGGCCGAGGTAAGAGGCCACCACGAAGCTGCCGAGTTTGACGATGTCGTGGATGTTGGAACCGGCCACCACTTTGGTCATTAACGCCAGGACGCCGTACGGGGTCAGTTTCATGACCAGACGCACCAGCTTCATCACCCAGGCTTGCAGGGTGTCGATAGCGACCAGTACGCGTTGGCCTTTTTCTTTATCGTCTTTCAGCAACTGCAGCGAAGCCACACCCAGGAAGGCGGCGAAGATCACCACGCTGATGATCGAAGTTGGACTGGCGCCGGTCAGATCGGCAAACGGGTTTTTCGGCACAAACGACAGCACCAGTTGCGGTACGGTCAGGTCAGCTACCTTACCGACGTAGTTGCTCTGAATAGCCGCCATGCGCGCGCTTTCCTGCGTGCCCTGCACCAGACCTTCTGCGGTAAGACCGAACAGGTTGGTGACCAGCACGCCCACCAGTGCAGCGATCATCGTGGTGAACAGCAGGGTGCCTATCGTCAGGAAGCTGATTTTTCCCAATGAAGAGGCGTTGTGCAGCTTGGCGACGGCGCTCAGGATCGAGGCGAACACCAGCGGCATAACAATCATTTGCAGCAGTTGCACATAGCCGTTGCCGACAATGTTGAACCAGCTGATGGACTCTTTCAGTACCGGGTTATCGGAGCCGTAAACCAGTTGTAGTGCCAGACCGAACACCACACCCATTGCCAGACCGACCAGTACCTTTTTCGCCAGGCTCCATTGCTTATGGCGGGTTTGCGCCAACAGCAAAAGGAGGGCGACAAAAATCACCACGTTAATAACCAGCGGAAGATTCATCCCCAATGTCTCCAATTATTTTTTCTTATATAAAAATGGCTATGCACCAAGGCCTAGCGATACTAAATATCGTAACAGTTTGCGTAACGGCTCACTTATATCCAAATGGAATTTGATATAACTTTGTTGGCTGATTTGTTTAATTAATAACCCTTCCGGATATTAAATGGCCGTTTTTATGTGATCACAGTCTGATATTTTTTATTTGTTCAAAATAGGACTGCACAGGAATGGTGCAACCGCCTTGCCAGTAGATAGCGAAAGCGACCAGACACAGGCACAGAGCGCGCTCGAGTTGGTTGCCTTTCTGAGAATTTAGCAACGGCAGGCGAAAACGCCAGCGACAGGGCCAAAGCAAGGGCACGCCGGCGGGGGTGAGCATATCTGCCAACAGGTGACTGAAGTAACCGATAATCATCGCATGCAGAACATCCGGCGGGATCGGCCAACTGCGTGGGACATCAAGCTGGAACAGTGCCATGCCGCCGGCGATCGCCAACAGGCTATGAGTAAAACCACGATGGCCGAAGGCACGGGAGATTGGAATGGCGATCCAGCGCAGGCGCTGACCCAACACCGATTTGGGGTGATCGATATCCGGCAGCAACGAAGTCAGCAGCGCAGCGGGGATAATATGCCACCAGTCGCCGGTAGCCAGCTCTGGTGTCACCTCGGCCTTCTTGGCGAAAATCGCGCAAGCGACAGAGAAAATAAGATGTCCTTCCGCGGTCATACTGCAGTTCCAGCTGATAAACTGTTAATTTATCCAGTATATGGGAAAATTCCCAGTAGTGGAAGCAGTTACCCTGTAACCAATTGTTTATTTTATACGGTTTTACAACGGCTTGTTATGGTCAATGCTAAAGGGTTATGTGTTTTTGATCCGGCAAGGCTGATGGAGGAAGAAAGCTCCGGGCGACAGGATCAGGTTGCGTGGCAGTGACAGCCTGTACCGATCGCCCGGCGCTTTCTTATCGCCCTAGCATAGAGAGAGCGGCAGACTAACTCAATATAAATGAAATAACGTTTTATTTATTTTATGACGCAATGCGCGATTTTGAAATTAAGCGCTGATGGGGCTTGAAGGGGGGAGTCATGGCACCGGGAGCAGACCGATGCCGTGAAGATTACGCCAGGTGATCAGGTGTCAGCTGTTCCAGCGTTTCGAGCTTATGGTCGGCCAATGCCCAGCGCGGATCGTCGCGATATTCGTGCGCCGGGATAACAATCGAACGCATTCTGGCGGCCTTGGTGGCTATCATGCCGTTGAATGAGTCTTCCAGAGTGATACAGCGCAGTGGATCACTGCCGAGGCGCTCGGCGGCAATCAGATACACTTCGGGGTGTGGCTTGCTGTAAGGCAGATATTCGGCGGAAACCAATTGGTCAAAGTAGCCTTCAAGGCCAAACATCTGCAGCACCTGCTGTTGCATGTGCAGCGGCGAAGCGGAGGCCAGGCCGATATTCAGATCCAGACTGCGGCACAGTTCCAGCGCCTGGTGTACGCCCGGCAACAGCGGTTGTTTTTCACGTACCAGCTCAATGGCGCGTTCGATAATCCGCGCTGAGACTTCCTCTTGCGAAACCCCTTGCCACGGCATGGCCTGGTACCACATTTTCACCACCAGATCGATGCGCAGACCCAGGGTATCCGGTAACTTGTGACGATCGGACAAATCCAGCCCCAGTGCGCCAAAGATATCCAGTTCCGCCTGTAGCCACAGGGGTTCTGAATCGATCAATAAACCATCCATATCAAAAATAGCGGTTTCAATGCGTTGCGAATAGGCCATTAGCGGTTAACTCCTTGCCGGCGCCGGTGAATGTGGCAAACACTTTATCATCGCTGACGGTGAGACTAAAACTTTTGCCTGCGAGGCTGAGCCCGGCCAAAACGCAGGATACGCCACACTTCCCGCAGCTTTAACCACCAGCGCTGATGTTGGCGCTCGGTGACCTGCTGTAGCATGCGCGCATAGTCCAGCACCAACCCCGGTGTCCAGGTCATGCTTTCGCCACGGCTGCGCAACACCGCCAGCATCCACAGGTTGGGATCGAGCACCAGCAACAGAAAACGGCGCCACAGATGCTTATCGCCCAGTACGCCTTCCAGCGCGCTGTCGAGTGCCCGAATCACGGTGGTGGAACAGTTGCGACGGGTCAGGTTATAGGTGGTGTCCTGCTGATAGCGTTGCCAGAAAGCGCGCAGCGCTGTCGGGTTATAGCGGTGAAACTGGATTTTTTTATCCGGTGGACACCAGGTCGCTACCTCTTGTTGCAGGCTCGGCAAAAAACGCCCGTCGACGTTGTTCTGTTCGCCGGAATGCAGCAACTGGCGAAAATCCTGTGCGGAGTGGCTGATATCGTTAAGCGGATAGTGGCTAATATATACATCCGGATCCAGCGCCAGAGCAGCATGACCGGTGGAGATATTACCGCCACCGTCGACTGCGGCGATGTAACGATCGACGATATAACGTCGGCGCGCGTCTTTTGCCGAACCTATTGGCGTCCAGACGTACAGGCTGAGCGGGGTAGTGTCATGCGTCCATTGGGGAGCGGACTGATCTTGATTCTGATTCAGAGAAAAGCTCTCCAGTCGTCGTGCAATACGCAGCAGCGCCCAACCGGAAAGCAGGATCATCACGCCGAGGCAAAAGGGCACCGTCATGCGGTGTGGTGCCGGCCAGCCAATAAAAATCATCAGCGAAAGCAGAATTTCACCGCTGCCCGCCAGCGCTACCGGCTTCCAGCGGCTGTGCTGGATCACCGTGGAGGAGGCGATACGTACTGCGCCGTCAAGCAACAGCGCGCTGCCAAATACCAGCGTGGCGACGATATTATCGTCTGCGGGCACGTCGAGAGTCAAAAAAGCCATAAAGATAAAGCCCAGGCCTTTCAACAGTACCGGTCTGCTGGCGGAAGAACCTATTACCAGCGCGGCGGAAATAGCCACCAGCCCCTCCAGTGCCAATATGACGGCCAAGGCATCTAACGCCAGCACCGAACGACCATCCTGCAGAATGTCGAACAGCATCAGCATGCCCACGCAAATCCACAACCAGCCGAACAGCATCAGCAGGCGGCGCTGGCCGTGCAGCGCCTGTGCACCCAACAATAAGATAATCAGCCGGATCATGGTGGCCCCTGTCTAAACGGATTGATTTAACTATATAACTATTTAATGGTAACGCGCGGATGTCGTTAAGCTGTTGATTTCGGATAATCCCGGCTACGCTTGTAGCACAGTCACAGTGAAGAAAACGGTGGGCGAGTTTCAGTAACTACAGGTAGACTTAGCCAATTACGGTTACGTCGCTTACAAGGGGAACACATGACGTATCAACAGGCTGGGCGCATCGCCATTATCAAACGTATTCTGGGCTGGGTGGTTTTTATCCCTGCGTTGCTTTCAACGTTGATCTCAATGTTGATGTTTGTTTATCAGCACAGCGAAAAGACTAAAGGCATCAATGCGGTAATGCTGGATTTTGTCCACGTGATGGTCGATATGGTGCGCTTCAATACGCCGTTCCTGAATATCTTCTGGTATAACTCGCCGGTCCCGGACGTCGAAAAAAGCCTGTTCAGCGGCGCTAATTTCATGTTTATCGTGATTTATATTCTGATTTTTGTCGGGCTGGCGCTGCAGGCTTCAGGTGCGCGCATGTCACGCCAGGTGAAATTTATTCGCGAAGGCCTGGAAGACCAGATGATCCTCGAGCAGGCCAAGGGCGGCGAGGGGCACACCCGTGCGCAGTTGGAAGAACGTATTACGTTGCCGCACCACACCATTTTTCTGCAATACTTCCCGCTGTACATTTTACCGGTGGTGATCGCGGTGATCGCCTGGTTTGTCATCAAGCTGCTCGGCCAACTGGCCGGCTCGGCTTGAGGTGAGAGAGAGTTGAAATCAAGGCGCTGGGTTCAGCGCCTTGATTTTATCGCGGCTAGGAATGCAGTAGTGCTTCCACCGCGCGTTGGGCCTTGACCAGATGCTGGCCACCAAACAGATTGCTGCGGTTGAGCAGGTAATACAGCTGATACAGCGGCTGACGTTCGATAAATCCATTCTCCAGGGGCCAGACGCTCTGGTAACCGTCATAAATCTGCGGCGGCAGCTCCGGATACAGCGGCAGCATCGCCAAATCGCACTCTCTGTCGCCCCAATAGCAGGCCGGATCAAACAGCAAGGGGCCGTTGGCGGTTAAAGCGCAGTTGGCCGGCCATAAATCGCCATGTAACAGTGAAGGCTGCGGCTGATGGTGCTGCAGGCGGAGATACACCGCGTCAACAATCTCATCAATATCCCCGAAGGTCATGCCTTTCTCTGCCGCCATCTGCAACTGCCAGCCAATACGCTGCTCGGCAAAAAACTCTGACCAGCGGCGCTGCCAGGCATTGGGTTGCGGGGTGGTGGACAAATCGTTGTCGAAGTCGAGACCGAACTGTGGCTGTTCGCTCCATTTGTGCAGATGAGCCAGTTGTTGGCCAAGACAGTAGGCGCCGTGGGCATCAAAGGGTTTCAGGGGTTGGTATTCCAGCAGCAGGAAGCTGTAGTCGCGATCGCTGCCGACGCCGTAAACCTGCGGAACCCGCACCGTTTTACTGCGGGCAAGTAACTCCAACTGGTCGGCCTCGGCGGTAAAAATGGGCAACAGTTCCCGGGCATCGCATTTGACAAACACCTGGTGGTCACCGTAACTCACACGCCATGCCGGGTGAATATCGCCCCCGGGCAGTTCGGTTCTTTCGCGGATTTCTGCGCTGCCAAGATGTTCACTTAACAGACGGCTAACGGCTTGCCACATGGTACACCCCCTCTGTGTTGCCTGCGAATTCATTAGGTTAGCGTCTTTAGCCTGAAGAAAACACGACCTGGCGCACAGCTGGCACCAACAACTGGCGATTTTCTCGCCACTCGTGTTTGCTCAAAGTATATACGCTATTGATTAATTTAAGTACGGCGCATGTTGCAACTTGCTGGGGGGAGAGCGATGTTTATCAGGCCAGCTGCGGCTGAGGCAAGGGGGCGTTTTTATCATGTCTTTTATTATCAATGAGATGAGAAATTAATGGATCAAAACCAGCAGTGGCAGCGCGGTGAATACCGGATCAACAGCGATAAAAGTGAATTAAATGTCGCCTTTACCCACGCGTTTTTGACCACCTCGACCTGGGCGAGTGGCATTTCGCTGGCGACGGTGCAGCTGTCCATCGACAACAGCCTGTGTTTTGGTTTGTATCACCGGCAACAGCAGATGGGTTTTGCCCGTCTGGTGACGGATTACACCACTTTCGGCTACCTGTGCGATGTATTTGTCTCTCCGGATTATCAGGGGCAGGGGTTAGCGCGTTGGCTGATGGATTGCACGTTGGAACACCCTGTGTTGCAACGGCTACGACGAATTATGCTGGTGACCGGTACCGCGCCGTGGCTGTATCAAAAAGTGGGTTATGAAGCGGTGAATCGTGAGGATTTTGTCTGGCACATTGTCCGGCCGGATATTTATCGGCAGCAGTAAAACCAGGCGGCGGTGCTCATTGGGCACCGCCGCCGGTTTCAAGACTTGGCGTTGATTAAGCTCTTTTCGTGACGTTGTAACGGCCTGAACTTGCTGTAGAGCAGGGCGACCACAAACAGCATCGCCTGGACGATCACAATGCAGGGGCCGGTGGCCCCGTCGATGTGGAAGCTGATCAAGGTGCCGAGCACGCAGGAGAATACCGATACCACCGTGGCGACCATCAGCATGCGATCAAAGCTGCGGCACAGCATAAAGGCAATAATGCCCGGTGCGATCAGCATCGCAATCACCAGAATCACCCCGACCGCCTGCAGCGAAGCGACAATGGTCAGCGCCAACAGGCACAATAACCCGTAGTGCAACAGCTTCACCGGCAGGCCAATCACCCTGGCATGGTTGGGATCGAAACAGTAGAGCATCAGATCCTTGCGTTTGAGCAGCACCACCAACAGGGTAATACCGGCCATCAGCAGCGTCTGTTTCAGTTCGGCATCGGTAATACCCAGCATATTGCCGAACAGAATGTGGCTCAGATGCTGATCGGTATCGACGCGTGAAAACAACACCAGCCCAAAGGCGAACATGCCGGAGAACACGATGCCCATCACCGTATCCTCTTTCACCCGACTGTTTTCTTTCAGGTATCCGGTGGCGACCGCACAGAAAATACCGGAGAAAAACGCGCCGATCACCACCGGGATACCGAGCACAAACGCCAGCACAATGCCGGGCAGCACCGCATGCGAAATGGCATCGCCCATCAGTGACCAGCCCTTGAGTACCAGATAACAGGACAGCACCGCACAGACCACGCCGGTGACGATAGCGGCCAGGATCGCCCGCTGCATAAACGGATAGGCGAAGGGTTCGCTGAGCAGTTGATACAGAGTTTCCATCAGTGGCCTCCGGTCTGTTCACGCGCTACGCGGCGTTTGGATGCCAGCAGACCGTGCTTGGGGGCGAAGAAAAAGGCAGCCAGGAACACCAGCGTCTGCAGGGTCACGATCACCCCACCGGTTGCGCCGTCGAGGAAGAAGCTCAGGTAGGCCCCGAAGCCGCTGGTCAATGCGCCGATCGCGATGGCAATGATCACCAGCCGACTGAAACGGTCGGTCAGCAGATAGGCGGTTGCCCCCGGCGTGATGACCATGGCGATCACCAAAATCGCGCCGACGGTTTGTAATGCCGCTACGGTACAGGCGCTGAGCAGGGTGAAGAACAGGATCTTCAGCCGCAGCGGCGACAGTCCGATCGACACTGCGTGGTTTTCGTCAAAGAACACCGCCAGCAGATCTTTCCACACCAGGCACAGGATCAGCAGCGATACGCCGATGATAATCTCGACCTGCAACACGTCTTCATCGGCAATACCGAGAATATTGCCGAAGATAATCGACTGCACGTTAACCGAGGTGGGATTGAGCGAAACGATCAGCAGGCCGACGGCGAAGAAGGTGGAAAAGATAAAGCCGATAATCGCGTCTTCACGCAGGCGAGTGACGTGGCGGACCAGCGTCATGGCCAGTGCGGCCAGCATGCCGGTAAAGAAGGCACCGGCGGCGTAGGGCAGGCCCAGCGCATAGGCACCGGCAACACCAGGCACCACCGAGTGCGACAGCGCGTCTCCCATCAGCGACCAGCCTTTCAGCATCAGGTAGGCCGACAGGAACGCGCAGGCGGCGCCGACGATGGCGCTGACCCAGATAGCCTTGACCATGTAGTTGTAACTGAAGGGTTGCAGCAGAAGTTCCAGCATCAGGGTTGTTTCTCCTTTGGCTGGCTTTGCGCCGGCGGGTCACTCTTGGTATGGCCGTAGAACACCGCCGGGCGCTCGTCATCGGTCAACACCGTCAGGGTGCGCGGGTCGTTGTCGTCGTGCAGGTCCGGGCCGGACAGGTTGATATGGCGCAGTACGCCGCCGAATGCCTGTTCCAGGTTGCTTTGGGTAAAGGTAGTTTCAGTCGGCCCTGCGGCCAGCACCGTACGGTTAATCAGGATCACCCGATCGCAAAACTCTGGCACGCTGCCCAGATTATGGGTGGAAACCAGGATCAGGTGGCCTTCATCGCGCAACGCGCGCAGCAGATCAATAATGGCATTCTCGGTTTTGACGTCGACGCCGGTAAAGGGCTCGTCCAGCAGCAGAACGGTGCCTTGCTGAGCCAGCGCCCGCGCCAGAAAGACGCGTTTTTTCTGCCCGCCGGAAAGTTCGCCGATCTGACGGGTGCGCAGTTCGCTCAGGCCAACGCGCTCCAGCGCCTTATCGACCCGCAACCGGTCTTCCTTTGAAGGAATACGCAGGAAGTTCATCTTGCCGTAGCGGCCCATCATCACTACGTCTTCCACCAACACCGGGAAATTCCAGTCAACCTCTTCGGTTTGCGGGACGTAGGCAATCACGTTTTTCTTCAGCGCCTGCGCGACCGGCTGCTCGTTGAGCTGTACACGGCCGCTGGTGGGTCTGACCAGCCCCATAATGCTTTTGAACAGGGTCGACTTACCGCTGCCGTTGACGCCAACCAGCGCGCAGATGGCACCGCCGCTCAGGGTGAAACTGGCGTTGTGGATCGCGGTATGGCCGTTGTTGTAGGTGACGGTAACGTCGTCCACGCTCAATTCAGGGCGGACAAAAACCTCGGTGGTCATTGATCAAATCCTTTGGCAATGGTTTGTACGGTGACATTGAGCAGGTCGATATAAGTTGGCACCGGGCCACCCTCAGCAGACAGTGAATCGACATACAGCACGCCGCCGTATTTTGCGCCGGTCTCTTTGGCGACCTGTTTGGCCGGCTTGTCGGAAATGGTACTTTCGCTGAAGACCACCGGGATGTGGTTGGCACGCACGGCGTCGATCACCCGGCGAACCTGCTGCGGTGAGCCTTGCTCATCGGCGTTGATTGGCCACAGATAGACTTCTTTCAACTGATAGTCTTTTGCCAGATAGCTGAAGGCACCTTCACTGGTCACCAACCAACGCTGGGCTGCTGGGATGCGTGCCAGACGTTCGCGCAGCGGTGCGTCCAATGCGGCAATTTTGGCGGCATAGGCTTTGGCATTGCGGTTATAGGTTTCAGCATTGGCCGGGTCGTGTTGCACCAGTGCCTTACGGATGTTTTCGATATATACCAGCGCGTTGCTGGCAGACATCCAGGCGTGCGGATTCGGGTTGCCGTTATAAGGGCCTTCGCGGATCGGCAGTGGGGTGATGCCTTCGGTGACTACCGCGGCAGGCACCTGTTTGATGTTCTCAAAAAAACGCTGGAACCAGCGTTCCAGATTCATGCCGTTCCACAGGATCAGGTCGGCGTGCTGTGCCTTGACGATATCGCGCGGCGTTGGCTGATAATCATGGATTTCCGCGCCCGGCTTGGTGATTGACTCCACCACGGCGGCGTCACCGGCCACGTTCTGGGCGATATCCTGAATGATGGTAAAGGTGGTCACCACGCGCAGCTTTTTTTCCGCCAACGCGGCATGGCTGGCGAGGCCGGCGGTCAATAACAGGCACAGCAGGGCGACAGGGCGGAAAATGCCTCTGGACTGACTAATGGCTAGGCGGGGAAAAGCGCGTTGTTTCATAAACATGATGACGTCTCCAAGCTCAAATGAAAATGATTATCAATATCAATTAGAGCAAAGTCAAGCGTCACCTGCCGGCGAACTGCCGGTTATTTACTCAATGGAAAAAATAATACCGCCCGGTGAGTTATAGCATTTTATGTATCAGTATGTAACCGCTTAACATAGGCGTCGTAGGTGACAATTTCGACCTCAGGAATTTTACCCAGCGCCACCTGCCCAAGCTTCTGTGCCAGTAGCTGCACATCCTGTTGATCCAGTGGGGTTATCAGCGCAAAGCTGTTGCTGCCCAGCTCATGTGGAACGCCATTTTCGTCTGCCACCGACGTGACAAATCCCTGAAGGGTTAATTGTCCTGTCAGCTTGGCCAAATCAGCTAATCCTTCTTCCTGATAGCGAAAAGTCACCACAAAACACGTTGTTGCAGATTGACTCATAAATCACCTCTTGGTATACGAGTAGCTTGAGATTAGACCAAAAAAAGCGTACAGGCGTCCTTACAAGTTGTATATGCTACGCAACTCATTGAAAGGAGTGAGGGATTCTGTGAAAACAAAAATAGGTTGCCTGACGGCAATTTTGCTTTTGTCGGGTTGTGCCAAAGACCCCCAAACAGCAAACAATATTTCAGGCAGTGGCACATCGCGTGGTGGTTGGTTAAAGGCTCCCCCGCAGGCTCCAGTTAACCGTACGGGGACACCGGTAGCCTATAACGATTACATTCGTCAGGCCGCTAACAGCTATGGCGTTGACGAAACGCTGATTAAAGCGATTATTCAGGTAGAGTCCGGGTTTAACCCGAATGCAGTCAGTACCTCGAACGCAGTGGGATTAATGCAGCTGAAACCTTCAACCGCCGGGCGTGACGCCTATCGTCTTAAAGGAAGAAGCGGGCAACCAAGCTCGCGTGAGTTGAAGGATCCGGCGGTTAATATTGATCTGGGAACGGCCTATATCAATATTCTTCAAAGCCAGCAGCTAGCCGGGATCAACGATCCACAAACATTACGTTACGCCACCATCGTTTCTTATGTGAATGGGGCAGGCGCCATGCTGCGTACCTTCTCGTCGGACAAGCGTGTGGCGGTGAATCGCATTAACCAGATGAGTCCGGATGAGTTCTACCAACACATCCAGAAAAAGCATCCGGCCCCGCAAGCGCCACGCTATTTATGGAAGGTCACCACCGCCTACCAGGCAATGTCGCCCTAGTTCAGATTTGTTTGCTAAATCGGCCCCTTAATGGGGCCGGTTTTTTATTGGCGCAGGGTCAAAGCGCGATGCAGCTCCCATTTTTCGTTATTTCCCATCCTGTTACCTAAAAAACCGCACGAATAGTTAATTTTACATTAACCTGCAAATCTTTACGTTCATTCAATAAGTTACCGGTAACATTGTGGCGTTCGCTCACATTCTGAGCTTCAATAAATATACAAATAAGTAACAATTTATGTTTAAAACCCGCATCGACCGCAAGGTTGAGGTTAAATAGTTGTGATTATCTTTGGATGGAATGTGATATGTCGGACGATAAAACTAACAATTCACGGCGCGATTTCCTGCTGAAATCGATGACTTTAATCCCCGCAGCGGTGATTGGCGGCAGCGGCGTTAGCGCGCTGACAGCCTCAATACCGGCGGTCGCGGCAACAGACACCCCAAAACAAAGCGACTACCAGCCTACGTTCTTTACCCCGGAAGAATGGGCCTTCGTCAAGGCGGCAGTGGCACGCCTGATCCCGGCCGACGATCGTGGCCCTGGCGCGCTGGAAGCCGGCGTGCCGGAGTTTATCGATCGTCAGATGAATACCCCGTACGCCACCGGATCCATCTGGTATATGCAGGGGCCGTTTAACCCGGATGTTCCGAAGGAAATGGGTTATCAACTGCCGCTGGTGCCGAAACAGATCTACAACCTGGGTATCGCTGATGCCGATGCCTACTGCAAGAAAACCGCCGGTAAAGTTTTTGCCGAGCTGGACGCCGCACAGCAGGACACGCTGTTGCAGAAATTTGAGTCCGGCGAAGCCGAGTTTGCGCAGTTGCCTGCCAAGCTGTTCTTCTCCTATTTGTTGCAAAACACCCGCGAAGGTTTCTTCAGCGATCCGATCCATGGCGGCAATAAAGACATGGTCGGTTGGAAGCTGATTAATTTTCCGGGCGCGCGCGCCGACTTTATGGACTGGGTTGAACGAGGGGAACGTTATCCCTTACCCCCGGTATCAATTCGTGGGGAGAGGGGGTAACAATGGCAACGGTAATGAAAAAAGTAGACGCGGTGATCGTCGGCTTCGGCTGGGTGGGCGCCATTATGGCCAAAGAACTGACCGAGGCCGGGCTCAACGTGGTGGCGCTGGAGCGCGGCCCGATGCGCGATACCTACCCGGACGGTTCCTACCCGCAGGTGATCGACGAACTGACCTATAACATTCGCCGCAAGCTGTTCCAGGACTTGTCAAAAAGCACCGTGACCATTCGTCACAATACCAGCCAGACGGCGGTGCCTTACCGCCAGTTGGCGGCGTTCCTGCCGGGTACCGGCGTGGGTGGCGCAGGCCTGCACTGGTCTGGCGTGCATTTCCGTATCGATCCTATCGAACTGCGCATGCGTAGCCACTACGAAGAACGTTATGGCAAAAGCTTCATCCCGAAGGACATGACCATTCAGGACTTCGGTGTCACCTATGACGAGCTGGAGCCTTTCTTCGACAAGGCGGAGAAAGTGTTCGGCACCTCCGGCACCGCCTGGACCGTCAAGGGCCAGAAAATGGCACCGAAGGGCGGTAACCCCTTTGCGGCGGACCGTTCCGACAACTTCCCGTTGCCGGCGCAGAAGAATACTTTCTCTGCGCAAATGTTTGAGAAAGCGGCGCGGGATGTGGGCTATCACCCTTATAACCTGCCTTCTGCCAACACTTCGGATTCTTACACCAATCCGTACGGCGCGCAGATGGGGCCGTGCAACTTCTGCGGTTTCTGCAGTGGTTACGCCTGCTATATGTATTCCAAGGCCTCGCCGAACGTCAATATTCTGCCGGCATTGCGCATGGAGAAACGCTTCGAGCTGCGCACTAACGCCAACGTGCTGAAGGTGAACCTGACCGACGATAAATCTCGCGCAACCAGCGTGAATTATATCGACGCGCAGGGCCGTGAAGTTGAACAACCGGCCGAGCTGGTGATCCTGGGCGCGTTCCAGTTCCACAACGTTCACCTGATGCTGCTGTCCGGCATCGGCAAACCTTACGATCCGGTGACCGGCGAAGGCGTGGTTGGGCGTAACTTTGCTTACCAAAACCTGACCACCATCAAGGCGTTTTTCGACAAGGACGTGTTTACCAACCCGTTCATCGGCGCTGGTGGTAATGGTGTGGGTGTGGACGACTTCAACGCCGACAACTTTGACCATGCCGAAGCCGGCTTCGTTGGCGGTTCGCCGTTCTGGGTCAACCAGGCGGGTACCAAACCGATCTCCGGCTTGCCAACCCCTCCGGGCACCCCGGCCTGGGGCAGTCAATGGAAAGCGGCGGTGGCCGATGCCTATACCCATCATGTCTCGATGGATGCCCACGGCGCGCACCAGTCCTATCGCAGCAACTATCTGGATCTCGATCCTACCTACAAGAACGTGTTCGGCCAGCCGCTGCTGCGCATGACCTTCGACTGGCAGGAAAACGACATCAAGATGGCGCAATTTATGTACGACAAAATGGCACCGATCGCCAAGGCCATGAACCCGAAACTGATTTCTGGCAGCCCGAAAAATGCCAACAGCCATTTCGATACCACCAGCTACCAAACCACCCATATGAACGGCGGTGCGGTGATGGGCGAAGATCCGAAGACCAGCGCGGTGAACCGCTATTTGCAAAGCTGGGACGTCCATAACGTGTTCTCGATCGGCGCGTCGGCTTTTCCGCAGGGGCTGGGTTACAACCCGACCGGCACCGTGGCCGCGTTGGCTTACTGGTCTGCCCGCGCTATTCGCGAGCAGTATCTGAAAAACCCAGGCCCTTTGGTGCAGGCATAAGGACGGCGACTGATGAAAGCATTTGTTCCCGCACTGGTTCTCAGTGCACTGAGTTTCTCCGTCTGGGCGCAGGACGCCACGGTCAGCAGCGAGTTGATCAAACGCGGCGAGTATCTGGCGCGTGCCGGTGACTGCGTGGCCTGCCACACCAACGGCAAAAGCGGTAAAGAGTTTGCCGGGGGGCTGGCGATGGAGACGCCGATCGGCACCATTTATTCCACCAATATCTCACCGGACAAGAAAACCGGCATTGGTGATTACAGCTTCGAAGACTTCGACAATGCGGTACGTAAGGGCGTCGCCAAAAACGGTAGCACCCTGTACCCGGCGATGCCTTATCCGTCGTTCGCGCTGGTGAAAGAGGACGACATGCGCGCCATGTATGCCTACTTCATGCACGGCGTACCGGCGGTGGAGCAGGCCAACAAGGATTCCGATATTCCCTGGCCGCTGTCAATGCGCTGGCCGCTGAGTATCTGGCGCGGCATGTTTGCGCCATCACCGGCGGACTTTGTGGCTGACACCAAGGCCGACCCGGTGATTGAGCGGGGTCGCTATCTGGTGGAAGGGCTGGGTCACTGCGGTGCCTGCCATACGCCACGCAGCATTACCATGCAGGAAAAAGCGCTGAGCAATAACGACGGTGACAACTATCTGTCCGGCAGCAATGCGCCGATCGACGGGTGGGTGGCATCCAGTCTGCGCGGTGACAACAAGGATGGGCTGGGTACCTGGAGCGAGGCCGAACTGACCGAGTTCCTGAAAACCGGGCGTAACGATAAGTCCATCGTGTTTGGCGGTATGAGCGACGTGGTTGAACACAGCCTGCAGTATCTCAGCGATGAGGATCTGACGGCGATTTCGCGTTACCTGAAAACGTTGCCGCCGAAAGACGGCAAACAACAGGCCGCACCGGTAGAAGACAGCGTAGCCAAGGATCTGTGGCGCGGTGACGACAGCAAGCCCGGAGCGGCGTTGTACGTCGATAACTGTGCTGCCTGCCACCGTACCGACGGCGTGGGTTACAAGCGTGCCTTCCCGGCGCTGAAGGGCAACCCGGTGGTGCAGACCGAAGATGCGACCTCGTTGATCCACATCGTGCTGACCGGTAACACCACGCCGGCGGTGAAGGGGGCGGTATCCAATATCACCATGCCACCGTTTGGCTGGCGCCTGAACGACCAGCAGGTAGCGGAAGTGGTTAACTTCATTCGTTCCAGCTGGGGTAACAGCGCCAAGCCGGTCAGCGCCTCAGACGTGGCCAGCGTGCGCAAAGACCAAAAGGACATGGGCAGCGCCGCCGTACCGGAACATCCGGACGCCAACAAGTAAGTCATCCTCCCAGGGCCTCGTTAGAGGCCCTAGTTTTTTGTGCTGCGTAGTCGGTTTTTACAGCGATTATTGTTCGCCAAATAGCCACTCAACCAGTGAGAGATAGACCTGGGCAACGTTTTTAATTATCCTTTGCCGTCCTTTTACCAGGCATAAGAATGAAATTCTGAGTTAACTAACTGATTATTATTAAAAATTCGCGGAGAGGGATATCCCGTTAGGCGCAATCGTTGTCGCTGCAGATTAAGGTAAGCTTTCCTATGAGTACGATTTCTCCCGATTCAGGCACGCTGGCTGCCGCCCAGCCGGGCAAATGGAACAAGACGGATACCGTCTGGATGTTTGGTCTCTATGCCACTGCGGTGGGGGCAGGTACGTTGTTTCTGCCGATCAACGCCGGCTTAAACGGCCCACTGGTGCTGTTGCTGATGGCACTGTTTGCCTTCCCACTGACCTATTTACCGCATCGCGCACTGAGCCGCTTTGTGCTTTCCGGCTCCAGCCGTGACGGCAATATCCATGATGTGGTGGTCGAGCACTTTGGCGTGCTGGCCGGTAAAATCATCATGGTGCTGTACCTGATGGCGTTCTTCCCGATCGTGCTGGTGTACAGCATTTCGATCACCAACGCGCTGGACAGCTTCCTGACGCATCAGTTTCACCTGACGTCGCCACCCCGTATCTGGCTGAGCCTGGCGGTGGTAGTGGTGCTGAATCTGGTGCTGCTGCGTGGTAAAGACGGCATCGTATCGGCGATGGGTATACTGGTATTTCCACTGCTGGTATTTTTGATGGGCATTTCGCTGTACCTGATGCCGACCTGGCAAACCGCCAACTTTGTCAGTGGCCTGGCGAACACTCAGTTCAGTAGCCCGGATTTGTGGCATTCATTGTGGTTGGCGGTGCCGGTCATGGTGTTTTCCTTTAGCCATGCGCCGATTATTTCGTCCTTTGCCTCGACCCAAAAGAGCCTGTATGGCGAACTGGCTGAACGCCGCTGCGCGCGGATCATGCGCTACAGCTACGTGCTGATCTGCGTCACGGTGCTGTTCTTTGTCTTCAGTTGCGTACTGAGCCTGTCCCACGAGGATATGCAGCAGGCGAAAGATCAAAACATTACCGTACTGACCACGCTGGCGAACAAATTCTCGAACCCGCTGATTGCCTATTTGGGGCCGATGATGGCGATGCTGGCGATGGCCAAGTCCTACCTGGGCACCTCACTGGGGGTGACCGAAGGGGCGACCAGCCTGATTGACGGCCTGACGCGAGCAGTCGGCAAGCCGCTAAGCTCGCGCATTACGCACCGTATTTCTGCCGTGTTGCTGTTTCTGCTGACCTGGGCGGCGACGGTCTGGAACCCGAGTGCGTTGCACATTATTGAAACCATCAGCGGCCCATTGATCGCGGCGATCCTGTTTATTTTGCCGATGTATGCGGTGCGTAAGGTACCTGCCATGCGTCGTTATCGCGCGCTGAGCAATGTATTCGTGCTGGTGATGGGGCTGATTGCGCTGTCGGCGCTGATTTACGGCCTGATTTAACCTGACTGGTGCGCCGATTCCGGCGCACCACCTTGTTGCTGTTCACATCTTTTTTCAATTAAACGAAAACTCGCCCGGCGCCAGCTTTGATAATGGGAGCAATTCTCATTATTATTTCTGAATTGATTTTCAACGCTAAGGAGTTTTTACGTGCACCGTCGAATAACCCTACTGGCTTTGGCCTGTGCCTGTGGTCTGTCTACTCAGGTGATGGCGACCACTTATCCACTCACCCTGACCGATACCGCCGGTCAAACCCTGACGATTAAACAAGAGCCGAAACGCATTGTGGTGCAGGATGGGCGCGATATTCTGACGTTGGCGTTGCTCGATCGCGCCGATCCCTTTAGCCGGCTGGTAGCGTGGAACAACCTGCTGAAGAAGAGCGATGGCGAGACCTGGAAAATTCTGCAAAGCAAGTGGCCAGAAGCCAGGAACATTATCGATATGGGGTTTAGCGACAAGGGCGAGATTAACCTGGAAAGCGTGATCGCCAAACACCCTGATCTGATGGTGGCGCAGCTACGCTCTAAACCTTCTCTGAGCCAGACGGGTGTACTCGACAAGCTGCAAGCGCTGAATATTCCGGTGTTGTTTATCGATACCATGCTGAAACCGGTGGAGAACACCCCGAAAAGCATTACCTTGCTGGGTGAAACCCTGAACCGTGAAAGTGAAGCGAAACAGTACACCGACTTTTATCAGCAGCACTATCAGAGCATCCTCGATAAAACCAAAACGGTAGAGCCAAAGCCGTTGGTGTTTATTGAAGCCAAAGCCGGTCTGAACGGGCTGGAGTCTTGCTGTTTCACCCATGCTCATGTCGGCTGGGGTGGGATGATTGAGGCGGTAGGCGCACGCAATGTGGGTTCGGAACTGTTACCGGGCGCGACGGGCGACGTCTCGCTTGAGAAAGTGATCAGCATGAAGCCGGATGCCTATATTGTCTCCGGCTCCCAATGGGCCAGCAAAACCAACGCCGCGGTGCCTTTTGGTTATGGTGTGACGCAACAGCAGGTGGATGCTGCGTTCAACGCAATGAAACAGCGCCCAGGTTTTGCCCAGCTTTCGGCGGTAAAAGACGGTCGCTTCTATGGCATCTATCACAATTTCTACAATCACCCGTACAATATCGTTGGGCTGGAGTATTTGGCGAAGTTTATCTATCCGAACCAGTTCCAGGATTTGGATCCGGCGAAAACCTACAGTGAGATCCTCAGTCGTTTTACTGAAGTGCCGGAAGGTCAGGGTATTTTAGGCGCGCAGGCACCTGCAGGTAAGTAAGTGAAACGGGCGCGGTTTGCGCCCGTATTTATGGCTCAGGCAACGGCTGGGGTATAGGTGGAGATGATCTCCAATATGCCGTTGATAATAAATTGCACCCCCATACACACCAGCAGGAAGCCCATCAGGCGTGAGATCGCCTCAATGCCACTTTGCCCCACCAGTCGCATGATAGCGCCAGAGCTGCGCAGGCAACCCCATAAAATCAGGGCTACCGTCAGGAAAATGGCCACTGGCGCGACCAGCAGCACCCAGTGCGCGAACCCCAGGGTGTTCTCTTTGACGCTCGATGCGGAGCTGATGATCATCGCAATGGTTCCCGGACCGGCGGTGCTGGGCATCGCCAGTGGCACAAAGGCGATATTGGCCGAGGTTTTCTTGCGCAGCTCATTGCTTTTGCTTTCAACCTCTGGAGCCTCGTCCGCACTTTGCTGTGGGAACAACATGCGAAAGCCAATAAACGCCACAATCAGCCCACCGGCGATCCGCAAGCCGGGAATAGAGATACCGAAGGTGTTCATGACCAACTGGCCGGCATAGAACGCCACCGTCATGATAAAGAACACATAGACCGAGGCCATCAGCGATTGCTGGTTGCGCTCTTCGCGCGTCATATTGCCCGAAAGCCCGAGCAACAGTGCGACCGTGGTGAGTGGGTTGGCCAGCGGCAGCAGTAGCACCAAACCCAGTCCAATGGCCTGGAATAACTGCAGAATACTCGTCATGGGGCAGACTTCCTGTTTTCAGTAAATGTTGTGACGCAGAATAAAGTCATACCCTAACTTGCCGCGTGTTCAGCGGCAACAATAGGGAAGTGACCTGTAAATATAAAGGAATGGAGTTTGCAGCTCATTATCCCTGAGTGCTGGAGGGGGTCAGCTCGGGAAGCGCGTCAGTGTTGGCATCATCGTCATTCACACAATCACTGGTTATCTCCTGCGTATCTTCACACTCGATGGGCGGTTCGTTAACCGCAATGGCTCTCGGGTGGCGGTCTGCCCCCAGGTGTAACAATGCAAAAATAGCCACCAGCACGATGCAGACGCCAACGAGTAACTTCAATAACCGGTTCATGATGCGGGATGCTGTCTCAACTCTGCCGTTAGTGGCATCAGAATAGCGGGAGCGGGGCATGTTCGCCATAGCTGATTTTTGTCCTGTGATTGCTCGCCCGCTGCGAATAAATTTTTGACTGCTGATGCCCAAACAGGGTGAGTGTTAAGCATTGTCTGGGCGTTTAACAAACTGCGGGTAGATGGCGCGCTAATCATAGTGTTACACTGCCGGTTCCGTTATGGCGTAACAACATAGTACATTTTAAATCGTGTACATATGAGTGTACATATCTGGCAAAGTAAAGTCGGATAGCGCTGATAACATCATGTATTTAAACGATATCGTATTTCTTCATGTGATCTGTCGTGTGGGTCACCACTGTAGATAAGGAATTATTAATGCCTGTTATTACTCTTCCTGACGGCAGTCAGCGTCATTTCGCAAACCCTGTTTCCCCCCTGGATGTTGCCCTTGATATCGGCCCTGGCCTGGCGAAAGCCTGTATTGCCGGTCGTGTAAACGGTGAATTGGTTGATGCCGGCGATCTGATCGAATCAGATGCGCAACTGGCGATCATCACCATCAAGGACGCCGAAGGCCTGGAAATCATGCGCCACTCCTGTGCGCACCTGCTGGGCCATGCGATCAAACAACTGTGGCCAGACACCAAAATGGCGATCGGTCCAGTGATCGACAATGGTTTCTATTATGACGTTGATATTGACCGTACCCTGACACAGGAAGACCTGGATCTGCTTGAAAAGCGGATGCATGAGTTGGCCGACAAAGATTACGACGTCATCAAGAAAAAGGTTAGCTGGCAAGAAGCTCGCGACACCTTTGCCGCGCGTGGTGAAAACTACAAAGTGGCGATTCTGGATGAGAACATCAGCCATGACGACCGTCCTGGCCTGTATCACCATGAAGAATATGTCGACATGTGCCGCGGTCCGCACGTGCCGAACATGCGTTTCTGTCATCATTTCAAATTGCAGAAAACTTCGGGCGCTTACTGGCGTGGCGACAGCAAAAATAAAATGCTGCAACGCATCTACGGTACTGCCTGGGCAGACAAGAAACAGCTGAATGCCTACCTGCAGCGTCTGGAAGAAGCCGCCAAGCGTGACCACCGCAAGATCGGTAAGCAGCTTGACCTGTACCATATGCAGGAAGAAGCACCGGGCATGGTGTTCTGGCACAACGATGGCTGGACTATTTTCCGCGAGCTGGAAGCCTTTGTGCGCATGAAGCTCAAGGAATACCAGTATCAGGAAGTGAAAGGGCCATTTATGATGGACCGTGTGCTGTGGGAAAAAACCGGCCACTGGGAAAACTATAAAGACGCCATGTTCACCACCTCGTCGGAAAACCGCGAGTATTGCATCAAGCCGATGAACTGCCCGGGTCACGTGCAGATCTTCAACCAGGGCCTGAAGTCTTATCGTGATTTGCCGCTGCGTATGGGCGAGTTCGGCAGTTGCCACCGTAATGAACCTTCGGGTTCTCTGCATGGCCTGATGCGCGTGCGTGGTTTCACCCAGGATGACGCCCATATCTTCTGTACTGAAGAGCAGGTGCGTGCCGAAGTGAACGAATGCATCAGAATGGTCTATGATGTCTACGGCACCTTTGGCTTCGACAAGATTGCGGTAAAACTTTCTACTCGTCCTGAGAAGCGCATTGGTACTGACGATATGTGGACTCGTGCGGAAGAGGATCTGGCCGCTGCGCTGACTGAAAACGGGATTCCGTTTGAATATCAGCCGGGTGAGGGAGCCTTCTACGGACCTAAAATTGAATTTACTCTGCATGATTGTTTGGATCGTGCATGGCAATGTGGTACCGTGCAGCTCGATTTCTTCTTACCGGGTCGTTTAGGCGCATCGTATGTTGGCGAAAACAACGATCGCGTGGTCCCGGTAATGATTCACCGTGCTATTTTGGGCTCCATGGAGCGTTTCATCGGTATCCTTACCGAAGAATACGCAGGGTTCTACCCAACCTGGATTGCTCCGGTACAGGTGGTGGTGATGAATATCACCGACAGCCAGTCTGATTATGTCCAGCAATTGACCAAAAAATTGCAGGAAGCAGGTATTCGCGTTAAAGCGGACTTGAGAAATGAGAAGATTGGCTTTAAAATTCGCGAACATACTTTACGACGGGTTCCTTACATGTTGGTGTGCGGTGATAAAGAGGTCGAATCAGGCAAAGTTGCCGTTCGCACCCGCCGTGGCAAAGACCTGGGAAGCCTGGACGTAAATGAAGTCGTAGACAAGCTGCTAAAAGAGATTCGCAGCCGTAGTCTTCATCAACTGGAGGAATAAAGTATTAAAGGCGGAAAACGAGTTCAACCGGCGCGTCCTAATCGCATTAACAGAGAAATTCGCGCGCAAGAAGTTCGCCTAACCGGCGTCGATGGCGAGCAGATTGGTATTGTCAGTCTGAATGAAGCTCTTGAAAAAGCTGAGGAAGCGGGCGTTGATTTAGTAGAAATCAGCCCAAATGCCGAACCGCCAGTTTGTCGAATCATGGATTACGGCAAATTCCTCTACGAGAAGAGCAAGTCGACAAAAGAACAGAAGAAGAAGCAAAAAGTTATTCAGGTCAAGGAAATCAAATTCCGTCCTGGTACCGATGATGGCGACTATCAGGTAAAACTACGCAACCTGATTCGCTTTCTGGAAGATGGCGATAAAGCCAAAATCACCCTGCGTTTCCGTGGGCGTGAGATGGCGCACCAACAGATCGGTATGGAAGTGCTTAACCGCGTCCGTAAAGACCTGTGTGAAGATTCTGATTTGGCCATTGTCGAATCCTTCCCTACGAGGATCGAAGGCCGTCAGATGATCATGGTGCTCGCACCGAAGAAGAGGCAGTAAGGCCTCCAAGTAATAAAACCCACGCAGCGCTTGCGTTGTGTGGGTTTTATTCGCCTAACTGATTCGTTGTTTAACAATGCGAAGTGGATTTAATTAAAATGCCAAAGATTAAAACTGTACGTGGTGCAGCCAAGCGCTTCAAAAAAACCGGCAGCGGTGGTTTTAAGCGCAAGCATGCTAACCTGCGTCATATTCTGACCAAAAAAGCAACCAAGCGTAAACGTCACCTGCGTCCGAAAGGCATGGTGTCACAAAACGATCTTGGCCTGGTTACTGCGTGCCTTCCGTACGCATAAGCCATTTTTTTTTGAATCTAGAATAAGACTTTAGGAGAGAGCATATGGCTCGCGTAAAACGTGGTGTAATTGCACGCGCACGTCACAAGAAAATTTTAAAACAAGCGAAAGGTTACTACGGTGCCCGTTCGCGCGTTTATCGTGTTGCCTTCCAGGCAGTAATCAAAGCAGGCCAGTATGCTTACCGTGACCGTCGTCAACGTAAGCGTCAGTTCCGTCAGCTGTGGATTGCACGTATCAACGCAGCTGCTCGTGTGAACGGCCTGTCTTACAGCAAATTCATTAACGGCTTGAAAAAAGCTTCTATTGAAATTGACCGTAAGATCCTGGCTGACATCGCAGTCTTCGATAAAGTGGCCTTTGGCGCACTGGTCGAGAAAGCGAAAGCAGCCCTGGCGTAAGTCAGTTATTAAAGAGGGGGCTTGCTCCCTCTTTAATCTTTGTTTTTCAGCGACTAATACTGGCTTTTATTGACCGCCGCTGTATCTCTGGTGGACAATCATCGACAAGGTAACGCAATCATGAACTCTGTTATTTTTCGTTTCTTTTTTTACTTTAGCGCCTGATTTCTGGAGGCTTCGGCGTAAGAGAAGAAACGAAAAGTAGCGCCTAAGCCTCCCCTGCGGAGGCTTTTTTGTTTTTGGCCATCTCCAGTCATTGCCGGGCTATAACTTAAAATGCTTTGGAGTTGAGTCAAAGGCGTGTTCGAATAATAGATAACAATTACTTAGAGCCATATCGGCCAGAGGAAGAGGAAAGCAATGCCACATCTCGCAGAGCTGGTTGCCAATGCCAAGGCAGCCGTAGAAGATGCCCAGGATGTTGCCGCGTTAGATTTGGTACGCGTCGAATATTTAGGCAAGAAAGGCCATTTTACCTTACAGATGCAATCGCTGCGTGACGTGCCGGCAGAAGACCGCCCGGCGGCCGGAGCGGTGATCAACCAGGCAAAACAGGCGGTGCAGGAAGCGCTGAACGCGCGTAAAAATACGCTGGAATCTGCTGCGTTGAATGAGCGTCTGGCAGCAGAAACCATCGACGTTTCCCTGCCGGGCCGTCGTATGGAAAACGGTGGGCTGCATCCGGTGACCCGCACCATCGACCGTATCGAAGCCTTCTTCGGCGAACTGGGCTTCTCCGTAGAGACCGGGCCTGAGATTGAAGACGACTATCATAACTTCGATGCGCTTAATATTCCGGGTCACCACCCGGCGCGTGCCGATCACGATACCTTCTGGTTCGATGCTACGCGTTTATTGCGCACCCAAACTTCTGGCGTGCAGATCCGCACCATGAAGGAGCAGCAGCCGCCAATCCGCATTATTGCGCCGGGTCGTGTTTACCGTAATGACTACGATCAGACGCACACCCCGATGTTCCATCAGATGGAAGGCCTGATTGTCGACAAGGACATCAGCTTCACCAACCTGAAGGGCACGCTGCATGATTTCCTGAATAACTTCTTTGAAGAAGATTTGCAGGTTCGTTTCCGTCCTTCTTACTTCCCGTTTACCGAACCTTCCGCTGAAGTGGATGTGATGGGCAAAAACGGCAAGTGGCTGGAAGTTCTGGGCTGCGGCATGGTTCACCCGAACGTGCTGCGCAACGTAGGCATCGATCCGGAAGTTTATTCCGGCTTCGCTTTCGGTATGGGTATGGAGCGTCTGACGATGCTGCGTTACGGCGTTACCGACCTGCGTGCGTTCTTCGAAAACGATCTGCGCTTCCTCAAACAGTTTAAGTAAGGCGGGAATATTACATGAAATTCAGTGAACTCTGGTTGCGTGAGTGGGTAAACCCGGCCATCAGCAGCGAAGCATTATCCGATCAGATTACCATGGCCGGCCTGGAAGTGGACGGCGTGGAGCCGGTAGCCGGTGCCTTTAATGGCGTAGTTGTGGGCCATGTCGTTGAGTGCGGTCAGCACCCGAACGCCGACAAACTGCGCGTGACCAAGATTAACGTGGGCGGCGACCGCTTGCTGGATATCGTCTGTGGTGCACCAAATTGCCGCACAGGCCTGAAGGTAGCGGTTGCTACCGTGGGCGCGGTGCTGCCAGGCGATTTCAAAATCAAAGCCGCCAAACTGCGCGGTGAGCCTTCGGAAGGGATGCTGTGCTCGTTCTCCGAGCTGGGTATTACCGACGATCACGACGGTATCATTGAGTTGCCGGAAGACGCGCCGATTGGCACCGATATCCGTGAATATCTGAAGCTGGATGACAACGCGATCGAAATCAGCGTAACGCCGAACCGCGCCGACTGCCTGGGCATTATTGGCGTGGCGCGCGATGTGGGTGTATTGAACCAGGTTGCCCTGACCGAACCGGACATGAGCCCGGTTGCTGCCACCATTAACGATACGCTGCCGATCCGCGTAGATGCGCCACAGGCATGCCCGCGTTACCTTGGCCGCGTAGTGAAAGGCATCGACGTCAAGGCCGCCAGCCCGTTGTGGATGCGCGAGAAGCTGCGTCGCTGCGGCATTCGTTCTATTGATGCGGTAGTGGATGTTACCAACTACGTGCTGTTGGAACTGGGGCAGCCAATGCATGCCTTCGACCTGAGCCGCATTGAAGGCGGTATTGTGGTGCGTATGGCCAACGTTGGAGAACCTCTGACGTTGCTGGACGGTACCGAAGCCAAACTGACTGCCGATACCTTGGTGATTGCCGATCACCAGAAAGCCCTGGCGATGGGCGGCATCTTCGGTGGTGAACACTCAGGGGTGAATGAAACCACCCAGGACGTGCTGCTGGAATGTGCGTTCTTCAACCCGCTGGCCATTACCGGCCGCGCACGCCGTCAGGGTCTGCACACTGATGCTTCTCATCGTTACGAGCGCGGTGTTGATCCTGCGCTGCAGTACAAAGCGATGGAGCGTGCGACTCGTCTGCTGATTGATATCTGTGGTGGTCAGGCCGGTCCGGTTATTGATGTGACCACCGAAAGTGAATTGCCGAAGCGCGCTACCATTACTTTGCGTCGTGAAAAGCTGGATCGCCTGATTGGCCACGTGGTGCCAAGCGAGCAGGTCAGTGACATCTTGCGTCGTCTGGGTTGCCAGGTGACCGAGCAGGGCGATAACTGGCTGGCGGTTGCGCCGAGCTGGCGTTTCGATATGGAAATCGAAGAAGACCTGGTGGAAGAAGTGGCGCGTGTTTACGGCTACAACAACATTCCTGACGTACCGGTCCGCGCTGACCTGATCATGACCAAGCACCGCGAAGCAGATCTGACGCTCAAGCGCGTGAAGACCATGCTGGTCGATCACGGTTACCAGGAAGCGATCACCTATAGCTTTGTTGATCCTAAAGTACAGGCCTTGCTGCACCCGGGCGAAGAAGTGCTGATCCTGCCAAGCCCAATCTCGGTAGAGATGTCCGCCATGCGTCTGTCGCTGTGGACCGGTTTGCTGTCCGCGGTGGTTTATAACCAGAATCGCCAGCAGACGCGTCTGCGCCTGTTTGAAAGCGGCCTGCGCTTTGTCCCTGATACTGCGGCAAATCTGGGTATCCGTCAGGACGTCATGCTGGCAGGGGTCATTGCGGGCCATACGCATGAAGAACATTGGGATCTGGCGCGTAAGCCGGTCGACTTCTATGATTTAAAAGGCGATCTGGAGTCTGTGCTGGAACTGACCGGTAAATTATCCGAAATTCAGTTCAAGGCAGAGGCTAATCCGGCCTTGCACCCAGGGCAAAGCGCAGCGATTTATTTCCAGGGTGAACGTGTAGGTTTCATCGGTGTGGTTCATCCGGAACTTGAACGTAAACTGGATCTTAACGGCCGCACAGTGGTGTTTGAACTGGAGTGGGACAAGGTCGCAAGCCGCGCCGTGCCTCAGGCGCGGGAGATTTCTCGCTTCCCGGCAAACCGTCGTGATATCGCCGTTGTGGTGGCTGAAAACGTCCCCGCAGAAGATATTTTGGCAGAGTGTAAGAAAGTTGGCGCAAATCAGGTAGTTGGCGTAAACTTGTTTGATGTGTACCGTGGCAAGGGCGTGGCAGAGGGTTATAAGAGCCTGGCTATCAGTCTGGTATTGCAGGATACCGCTCGTACACTGGAAGAAGAGGAGATAGCCGTTACCGTTGCAAAATGTGTAGAGGCTCTAAAACAGCGATTCCAAGCATCCTTGAGGGATTGAACCTATGGCGCTTACTAAAGCTGAAATGTCAGAACACCTGTTTGAAAAGCTTGGGCTTAGCAAACGGGATGCCAAAGACCTGGTAGAACTGTTTTTCGAAGAGGTTCGTCGTGCTCTTGAGAACGGTGAGCAGGTTAAACTGTCAGGTTTTGGCAATTTTGATTTGCGTGACAAGAACCAACGTCCGGGGCGTAACCCGAAGACCGGCGAAGACATTCCGATTACGGCGCGTCGCGTGGTCACTTTCCGTCCAGGGCAAAAGCTGAAAAGTCGGGTAGAGAACGCAAGCCCGAAAGAGTAAGTTGCATGAAACCAAAAAAGGCCGCTTTGCGGCCTTTTTCTTTTTTAGAGGGAAATTTCGGTTTATTCTTAGACTGCAAAAAACAAATATTCCCATTCAATAATATTCACGTCATTTTTTAAAATTAAAATAATCTATTGCTTGCGGATTATTCTTATATTTATTTTGTATTCTGATGGGGTGGAAATAAATCAGGGGCCGAAGCCCCTGGGGATTAATAGTGATTGTAGTAGTGGCCCGATCCGCCACCGCCACGGTGGCCACCACCGTGAGGCCCGAAACAGCAGGCGCTAAGCGCCGTACTCAGTACCGCAACGGTCAATAGCAGTCCAATGCGTTTAATCATAATAGTGTCTCTCTGGTGGGTGTTGGCTTTATTATAAATAGCGTCGGACATTTGGTATGTCAGCTATTCGTTAACGGTTGTTAGCGGCTATTTTATTCAAATAATAAAAATAGAATGTATGGAATCTGTAAGGGAGATGAAAACGATCTGAAAATAGGCATTGGTGAGATAGGCGCGAAATAAGCACACTGATATAACCCCCTCAGCAAGAAAATAAAGTCGGAGCGTACAATGAAAAAGATCCTGTTGCTGGTGTGTTTACCGCTGCTGCTGCCGGTGGCTGCGCAGGCGGATGTCTCTATCGATATCAACGTGCCGGGGGTTGCGGTGCATCTGGGGGATCAGGACCATCGCGGCTACTATTGGGATGGCTATGACTGGCGTCCGCCGCAATGGTGGCATGAGCACCAGGGGCGTGGTAGGGGTGAACGCAATAATCGGGGTATGTATTGGGATGGTGGCCGCTGGCAATCCTCGCCGCCGCGTGGTTACGATCATCGTGGCCCTGACCGGGGCGGTAACCCGTTCCACGGTGAGCGCGATAATCGTAACGACGGTGACCACCATGACAATGGTAACCATCATGACAACGGCGATCGCGACAATGGCCGTGGTAATGACAATGGCCACGGTAAACCTTACCCGCAAAACGATAACGACCCTCGTCGCTAATTGATTCAACGGCGGCTGATTTTGCCATCACTTACGGGTGACTGGCAGGATTAGCTGCTGTTTTCCTGCGATTCACCTGATGCAATGCTTTCCCTTCAGGCACTAACCCCCTAATATTTGACCCAGACGTCAATTATTCGGCCGCCTCCGCGGCCAGCAGGGAATCGCCACGCCTATGTCAGCCAGCCAGACCTTTACCTTATTGCTGCACAAACAACGCCATCGCGATAAACGCCAATTGTTGCTGCTAACGCTGGGTGTTGCCGTGGCCTTTGTTTTCAGCCTCAGCGCGGGCGACGTTTGGCTTTGGCCCTCACAGTGGGCGGGCGAAGCCGCGCAGCTGTTTGTCTGGCAATTACGCCTGCCGCGTGCGCTGGCAGTGATGTTGGTGGGGGCCAGCCTGGCGGTCGCCGGGGCGGTGATGCAGTCGCTGTTTGAAAACCCGCTGGCCGAACCGGGTTTGCTGGGCGTCGCCAACGGGGCCGGGGTGGCATTGGTGTTAACGGTGCTGCTGGGCAATGGCCTGTTGCCGGTAGCTTTTATGAGCCTGAGCGCCATTGCCGGCGCGTTGATCATGACCTTCCTGCTGCTGAGTTTTGCCCGCCGAAAACGTCTGACCAATGCACGCTTACTGCTGGTGGGGGTTGCCTTGGGCATAGTGTGTAGCGCGGTGATGACCTGGGCGGTATATTTTAGTTCCAGCCTGGACCTGCGTCAGCTGATGTATTGGATGATGGGCGGTTTTGGCGGTGTCGACTGGCGGCAGAAATGGCTGGTGGTGGCGTTGTTACCGGTGCTGCTTTGGCTGTGTTGCCAGGGCAAGGCGCTGAACTTTATGGCTCTGGGCGAGGTACAGGCATGTCAGCTCGGGCTTTCCCTGCACCTGTGGCGTAATCTACTGGTACTGGCCATCGGCTGGCTGGTGGGCGTCAGTGTAGCATTGGCCGGGGTGATTGGCTTTGTCGGACTGGTGATACCGCATATGCTGCGTCTCAGCGGCCTGACCAATCAGCGATATTTATTGCCGGGCTGCGCACTGGCGGGTGCCGGTGTGTTGCTGGCGGCCGATGTGGTGGCGCGTATTACGCTGCTGTCGGCTGAATTACCCATCGGCGTGGTAACCGCCACGCTGGGGGCACCGCTATTTATCTGGTTACTGACCCGGGTAAAAAGCTTAAGGTAGTTTCTCTGTTCACCTGCAAGTAAAACAAGAGGATAAGCTCCATGACTCAAGCGATTTATGACATTCCGCTGAACACTATCGAAAATCAATCCACCACGCTGGGCAAATATAAAGGCAGCGTGTTGCTGGTGGTTAATGTGGCTTCGGAATGTGGCCTGACCAAGCAATATGCCGGGCTGGAAGCCCTGTACGAAACCTACCGTGACCAGGGGTTTGAGGTATTGGGCTTCCCATCCAACGAGTTCCTCGGACAGGAGCCTGGCAGCAACGAAGAGATCCTGGCGTTTTGCCGTGGCACCTTTGGCGTTGAGTTCCCGATGTTTGCCAAGCTTGAAGTGAACAGCGAAAACCGCCATCCGTTGTACCAGGCATTGATTGCTGCCGAACCGCAGGCCGTGGCGCCGCAGGACAGTGGATTCCTGGAGCGCATGAGCAGTAAAGGCCGGGCACCGAAGCAAACCGGGGACATTCTGTGGAATTTTGAGAAATTCCTGATCGGACGTGATGGCAAGGTGATCCAACGTTTCTCCCCGGACATGACACCGGAAGATCCTGCGTTGGTGGCCGCCGTCAAACAGGCGTTGGCCGAGTAATATAAAGAAGGAGCGATAATTCATAATGCTGCAACTCAGTCAGGTTGGGGTAGAAGGGCGTCTGGCCCCGTTTTCAGCACAGGTCGATGCTGGGTTGCAGTTTCACCTTATTGGTCCGAACGGTGCCGGCAAAAGTACACTGCTGGCTTGCCTGGCGGGCATACTGCCCGGCACGGGGGAGATCCTGCTGGCAGGCCAACCGCTGGCGGGTTATCAGGGCAATGAGCTGGCTCTGCGCCGTGCTTATTTAAGCCAGCAACAGCCACCGGTGGCGCTGATGCCGGTATTCCAGTATCTGGAACTGCACCGGCCTGCAGGGAGCACGGAACAGGCGCTGGAGAGCACCATTGTTTATCTGTGCCAGCGTTTAAAATTGATGGACAAGCTGCCGCGTATGCTGACTCAGTTGTCCGGCGGTGAATGGCAGCGGGTGCGGTTGGCCGCGGTATTGCTGCAGGTTTGGCCGACGGTCAATCCTCATAGCCAACTTTTGCTGCTGGATGAACCGACCAATAGTCTGGACGTAGCGCAGAAGGTGGCGCTGGATCGGTTGCTGCGTGAGTTTTGTCAGAGTGGGCGCAGCGCGTTGGTTTGCGCGCACGACCTTAATCATACCTTGCAGCAGGCCGATCGGGTCTGGTTGCTGCATGCCGGGCGTCTTGTCGCGCAGGGCACCACGCGGGAAGTGATGGAGCCGGTGCTGCTTTCACAGATCTATGACGTGGATTTTCACCTGCAGGCAGTCGGCGATCAACGCTGGATTATGACCAAAACGGCATAATGCGTTAGTGCATTGAAAATGCGACTTAAACGGAAAATAAACGGACCTGATATAAATAGCCGGGTAACGACCGGCTTTATTTTGCCACCGCTCTAAAAATTACCTCATCAATCTTGAAAACCGTCGCTGACGTGCTACGATGATTAAGTTCAAACAAAATAATTAAATAATTACATATAACTATAACTAATTGATTATCAAATCAATTTAATTTAATGATGATGGCCCCCGCAGATCAGATAGCTAGCTGATAATAAATCGCATCTTAAGGTTTAGTTAAGCTTGCGGCCGTACATTGGCAGTTAATCCACCAGGAACGATTCTCTCTGGCGTTTAATATTCGTTAAATAAAAGAGATCTACAGTGTCATTAAAGCAGTTTGATACGTTTGGGGTTAACTATGGATCAATTTTTACCTTTCTCACGCCCGGCGATTGGCGATGAAGAGATCGCGGCGGTAGAAAAGGTACTGCGCTCAGGTTGGATCACCACCGGGCCGCAAAATCAGCAGTTGGAAAGTGAGTTCTGTGCCACCTTTGGCTGCAAACACGCCATTGCCGTCTGTTCCGCTACTGCGGGTATGCACATCACCCTGATGGCGCTAAACATTGGCCCAGGCGATGAAGTTATCACCCCTTCACAGACCTGGGTTTCTACCCTCAACATGATTGAATTGCTCGGCGCGACGCCGGTGATGATTGACGTTGACCGCGATACGCTGATGGTCAGCGCCAGTGATGTTGAAGCCGCCATTACGACAAAAACCAAAGCCATTGTCCCGGTGCACTACGCCGGCGCACCACTGCAGATGGATGCATTGCGTGAAGTGGCTAAACGTCACAACCTTCCTCTGATTGAAGACGCCGCCCATGCGGTGGGTGCCCGTTACAACGGTGAGTGGGTAGGGGCTCGCGGCACGGCAATATTCTCATTCCACGCGATTAAAAACCTGACCTGTGCCGAAGGCGGCCTGATCGCCACCGACGACGACGAACTGGCGGATCGCCTGCGCTGCCTGAAGTTCCACGGCCTGGCCGTTGATGCTTTTGACCGCCAGCAACTGGGGCGCAAGCCACAGGCCGAAGTGGTCGAGCCTGGTTATAAATACAATCTTTCCGATATCCACGCCGCCATCGCCGTGGTGCAGTTGGCCCGCTTGCCGCAGCTTAATGCTCGCCGCAAGGCGCTGGCACAACGTTATCTCACCGCACTGGAAGGTTCGCCTTTCCTGCCGCTGGGGCTCCCTGATTATCCGCACGACCATGCCTGGCATCTGTTTATGGTGCGTGTTGATGCTGATCGCTGCGGTATCGATCGCGATCAGTTAATGGAACGTCTGAAGGAAGTGGGTATCGGTACCGGCCTGCATTTCCGCGCCGCCCACACCCAGAAATTTTACCGTGAACGCTATCCGCAGCTGTCCTTGCCCAATACCGAATGGAACTCGGCACGTCTGTGCACCTTGCCGTTATTCCCTGATATGACCGACGCCGATGTTGATCGCGTGGTTAAAGCCTTGTCTTCTGTTGTGGAGTCGTTACGTGTCTCGCGTTGAACCGATAAAAAAAGTTTCGGTGGTGATCCCGGTCTATAACGAGCAGGAAAGTTTGCCTGCCTTGCTCGAACGTACCACCGCCGCCTGTAAACAACTGACCCAAGCTTATGAAATTATCCTGGTCGATGACGGCAGCAGCGACAATTCTGCCGATATGCTGACCGCCGCGGCTGAACAGCCGGGCAGCTGTGTGATTGCCGTGTTGCTCAACCGTAACTATGGCCAACATTCAGCCATCATGGCCGGTTTCAATCAGGTCAGTGGCGATCTGGTGATTACGCTGGATGCCGATTTGCAAAACCCGCCGGAAGAGATCCCTCGTTTGGTGAAAGTGGCGGAAGAAGGTTACGACGTGGTGGGCACCGTGCGTGCCAACCGTCAGGATTCCTGGTTCCGTAAAAGCGCCTCACGCATCATCAATATGATGATCCAACGTGCCACCGGTAAATCGATGGGGGATTACGGCTGCATGTTGCGCGCCTATCGCCGCCATATTATCGAGGCGATGTTGAACTGCCACGAGCGCAGTACCTTTATCCCCATTCTGGCGAATACTTTTGCCCGTCGCACCACTGAAATTGAAGTGCTGCATGCCGAGCGCGAGTTTGGCGATTCCAAATACAGCCTGATGAAGCTGATTAACCTGATGTATGACCTGATCACCTGTCTGACCACAACACCGCTGCGTTTGCTCAGCGTGGTGGGCAGTGTGGTGGCGCTGTCAGGTTTTGTGCTGGCGGTACTGTTGATCGCCCTGCGCTTGATTATGGGGCCTGAATGGTCGGGCGGCGGGGTGTTCACCCTGTTTGCCGTGTTATTTACCTTTATCGGCGCCCAGTTTGTCGGCATGGGCCTGTTGGGAGAGTACATCGGTCGCATCTATACCGACGTTCGTGCTCGTCCACGTTATTTTGTTCAGAAAGTGGTCGGTGAGCAGCCGAACCACAATACTCAGGAAGAAGAATAATGAAAGCTATCGTATTTGCTTACCATGATATTGGCTGCGCGGGTCTGAAAGCGCTGACTGACGCGGGCTATGATGTTCAGGCGGTATTCACCCATACCGACGATCCTGGTGAGAACAACTTTTTCTCCTCCGTTGCCCGTGTGGGTGCCGAATTGGAGTTGCCGGTTTATGCGCCGGAAGACGTTAACCACCCGCTGTGGATTGAACGTATCCGCGAGATGCAGCCTGAGATTATTTTCTCATTCTATTACCGCAATATGCTGAGCGAACAGCTGCTGTCACTGGCGCCAAAAGGCGGCTTCAATCTGCATGGCTCACTGCTGCCGCATTACCGTGGTCGCGCACCGGTAAACTGGGCGCTGGTCAACGGTGAAACCGAAACCGGTGCCACGCTGCACAAAATGGTTAAGCGTCCGGATGCCGGTGATATTGTTGGCCAACAAAAAGTGGCGATTGCCGCTGAAGATACCGCGCTGACGCTGCACAAAAAAGTGCTGGAAGCGGCACAGACGCTGCTGAAAGAGCAACTGCCGAAGCTGAAAAACGGGACCGCCTCATTCACCAAGCAAAACGAAGCTGAAGCCAGCTATTTTGGTCGTCGCACTGCGGCAGACGGTGAAATTCTGTGGCATAAATCCGCGCAGGAAATCAACAACCTGATCCGCGCCGTGACCGAGCCTTACCCTGGTGCTTTCAGCTACCTTGGCCAGCGTAAACTGATTGTCTGGCGTGCCCGCGTGCTGGATACCCAGCACGATAAGCAGCCGGGTACCGTGCTCAGTACCTCTCCGCTGATCATTGCCTGCGGTGAAGGTGCGCTGGAAATTGTGGCCGGCCAAAACGAATCGGGCCTGTACGTGCAAGGCACTCGTCTGGCGCAGGAAATGGGTATCGTCACCGATGTCCGTCTGGCCGCGAAACCTAACGCAGTAATGAAGCGCAGAACCCGCGTGCTGATCCTTGGCGTTAACGGTTTTATCGGTAACCACCTGACCGAACGTCTGCTGCGTGATGACCGCTACGATATCTACGGTCTGGATATCGGTTCTGACGCCATCAGCCGTTTCCTGGATAATCCGCGTTTCCACTTCGTGGAAGGGGATATCAGCATCCATTCCGAGTGGATCGAGTACCACATCAAGAAATGTGACGTGGTTCTGCCGCTGGTGGCGATTGCTACGCCGATTGAATACACCCGTAACCCACTGCGCGTATTCGAGCTGGATTTCGAAGAAAACCTGAAAATCGTCCGCGACTGCGTGAAATACAACAAGCGCATTATCTTCCCGTCCACCTCCGAGGTGTACGGCATGTGTGACGACAAGGAATTTGACGAAGACCACTCACGCCTGATTGTTGGCCCGATCAACAAACAGCGCTGGATTTACTCGGTATCCAAGCAGTTGCTGGACCGAGTGATCTGGGCCTACGGCGCCAAAGAAGGCTTGAAGTTCACTCTGTTCCGTCCATTTAACTGGATGGGGCCACGTCTGGATAACCTGGATGCCGCGCGTATCGGTTCTTCCCGTGCCATTACCCAGCTGATCCTCAACCTGGTGGAAGGCTCGCCAATTAAATTGATGGACGGCGGCGCGCAAAAACGTTGCTTCACCGACATCAATGACGGTATCGAAGCGCTGTTCCGTATTATCGAAAACCGTGATGGCCTGTGCGACGGCCAGATCGTTAACATCGGTAACCCGACCAACGAAGCCAGCATCCGCGAATTGGCAGAAATGCTGCTCGAAAGCTTCAATAACCATCCGTTGCGCGATCGTTTCCCGCCGTTTGCCGGCTTCAAGGACGTTGAAAGCAGCAGCTATTATGGTAAAGGTTATCAGGACGTTGAGCACCGCACGCCGAGCATCAAGAATGCCCGCCGTTTGCTCGATTGGCAGCCAACCATCGCCATGCAGCAAACCGTCGCTGATACGTTGGATTACTTCCTGCGTACTACCGTTCAGGAAGGTGACGGTGCATGAAGAAAGTCGGTCTGCGAGTTGACGTAGATACCTTCAGCGGCACCCGGGAAGGGGTGCCGAAGTTGCTGGAGCTATTCGACAAATACAATATACAGGCCAGTTTTTTCTTCAGCGTTGGACCGGACAATATGGGGCGCCATCTGTGGCGCCTTTTGCGTCCGAAATTCCTGTGGAAAATGCTGCGCTCTAATGCTGCATCACTGTACGGCTGGGATATTTTGCTGGCAGGCACGGCCTGGCCGGGGCGTAATATTGCCCGAGCCCTGGGGCCGTTGATGAAATTGACCGCACAGGCTGGACATGAAGTGGGGCTGCATGCCTGGGATCACCAGGGTTGGCAGGCCAAAGTTGGCCGTTGGTCAGAAGCGCAACTGATGCAGCAGGTTCAGCTCGGTGTCGATGCGCTGGCCAACAGCATCGGTCAGCCGGTCAAATGTTCGGCGGTTGCCGGTTGGCGTGCCGATACGCGGGTGCTGGAAGTGAAGCAGCGCTTTGGTTTTCACTACAACAGCGACTGCCGTGGCACCCATCCCTTCCGTCCGGTATTAAGCGATGGTCGGGTGGGAACCGTACAGATCCCGGTCACGTTGCCCACCTTTGATGAGGTGATTGGCAGTGAAGTGAGTATGTCTGACTTCAACGATTACATTCTGCGGGCGATTGAAAACGATCGCGGTGTGCCGGTGTATACCATTCATACAGAAGTGGAGGGCATGTCACAGGCCGCGATGTTTGAGCAGTTACTGCAGCGGGCGCAACGGCAGGGCATAGAATTCTGTCCGTTAAGCGCACTGTTGCCGCAAGATTTGGCGTCATTGCCATTGGGCCGCGTCGAGCGCGCTCCTTTCCCTGGCCGCGAAGGTTGGCTGGGTTGTCAAACCGATGTGAAGGACGATTCATGAAGGCGCTAAAAGGATCATGGGCCATTTTGTTGGCCATTTTTTTTGCTCTGGTTTACCTGATTCCGCTCAACGGTCGCCTGCTTTGGCAACCGGACGAAACCCGCTACGCCGAGATTAGCCGCGAAATGCTGCAACGCGGCGACTGGGTAGTGCCACATTTGCTTGGCCTGCGTTATTTTGAAAAACCGGTGGCCGGCTACTGGTTCAATAACATCAGCCAATGGTTGTTTGGCGATACCAACTTTGCGGTGCGCTTTGGTTCGGTATTCAGTACCGGCATGACTGCGTTGCTGGTCTTTGCACTGGCGATGCTGATGTGGCGCAATGCGCGCCGCGCCAGCCTGGCGACGTTGATTTTCCTGTCGATGGTGCTGGTATTCAGTATCGGTACCTACAGCGTGTTGGACCCGATGATTTCCCTGTGGCTGGCTGCTGCGATGGTCAGTTATTATCTGACGCTGAAAGCGACCACGGCCAAAGGCAAGCTGGGTGGCTACGTGCTGTTGGGGCTGGCCTGCGGCATGGGCTTTATGACCAAGGGCTTCCTGGCACTGGCGGTGCCGGTGATCGCGGTGATCCCGATTGTCATTCAACAACGGCGAATTAAAGATCTGCTGATCTACGGCCCGGTGGCTATCGTGGTGGCAGTGTTGCTGAGCTTGCCTTGGGCGCTGGCCATTGCACAACGTGAGCCGGATTTCTGGAACTACTTCTTCTGGGTGGAGCATATTCAACGTTTCGCCGAGGACAATGCACAACATAAAGCCCCGTTCTGGTATTACATCCCGATTTTGATGGCGGCGGTGTTGCCCTGGTTGGCGTTGCTGCCGGGATCCTTGCTCAAGGGCTGGCGGGAGCGTGTTCAGCGCCCGGAGCTGTTCTTCCTGCTTAGCTGGGTGATGATGCCGTTGATCTTCTTCAGCATCGCCAAGGGCAAGCTGCCGACCTATATTCTGCCGTGCATGGCACCCCTGGCGTTGCTGATGGCGGCCTATGCCGAAGATTGCGTGGCGGCATTGCGCAGCAAGGTATTCAAGGTTAACGCCGTATTAAACGGATTGTTCGGATTAATCGGCATCCTGGCGCTGGTGGTTCTGGGCTCAGGACTGTTACCTAAAGTGCATTTGTTTACCGCGCAGGAGTGGCCGAAAATTGTTATCGGCATTATCGCCTTTGCCGGCTGGTTGTTGTTTGCCGTGGTGTCGGTGCGTAACCATGCACAACGCTGGAGCTGGGCAGCGGCTTGCCCAGTGTTGCTGTGCCTGTTGATTGGTTACGCCATTCCACAACAGGTGACGGACTCCAAGCTGCCGCAAAACTTCGCCCGGGTGAATATGGCTGAGTTAAGCCACAGTCGCTATGTACTGACCGACAGCGTTGGCGTGGCGGCAGGTTTGGCCTGGGAGCTGAAGCGCAGCGACGTATTGATGTTTAACCAGAAGGGAGAGATTTCTTATGGTTTGGAGTATCCGGATGCGCGCAGCAATTTCATCAGCGAAAGTGATTTCCCGCAGTGGTTGGCTCAGGCGCGCAAGCAGGGTGACGTCTCACTGGTGTTGCAGTTGTCGCGAGGGGAAAGCATTGATCAGCAAAACCTGCCGAAAGCCGATAAGGTCGAAGTGATGAACCGTCTGGCGTTGTTCTGGTACCAACAGCAGCCATGATAGTCGGCTATTTGTTGGTGGTCGTGGTCAGTCTGCTCACCTGTGGTGGGCAGCTGTGCCAGAAACAGGCCGCTCTGAGCTGGCAGTTACCTCCCGAAGTCAGAAGGGGGGTAACGCTGCGCTGGCTGGCGCTGGCCGTTTTGCTGCTGGGACTGGGCATGGCGGTGTGGCTTAACGTATTGCAACGTTTGCCGCTCAGCCTGGCCTATCCGACGCTTAGCCTGAATTTTGTTCTGGTGACGCTGGCCGCCCGCTGGCTGTTTAATGAGCCCACGACCGCACGCCATTGGTACGGAGTGGCTTCAATCATGCTGGGGATCCTGCTGATGAGTATCAATCCATGAGGGGCTATGCCTGGGGCGCGGCCAGCGTGCTGCTAGTCACGCTGGCACAATTGCTGATGAAGTGGGGCATGGCGCAGATCCCATTGATGTCATTTGCCGACGTCACACTGAACCTGTTTATTCAGTACTGGTTGCCATTACTGACGGTCAGCGGTGGTATTTTCGGCTATGCGCTGTCCATGTTGTGCTGGTTCTTCGCGTTGCACCATTTGCCACTCAACCGTGCTTATCCGCTGTTGAGTGTAAGTTATGCGCTGGTCTATCTGGCGGCGGTGATCCTGCCGTGGTTTAACGAATCTGCCACGCTGCTGAAAACCTTGGGCACGCTGTTTATCCTGTTTGGCGTGTGGCTGATTAACAGTCAGACCCAGGTAAAAACGTCCTAATAGCACAAAAATCGGCACCAATTCGATTATCTCCTTCATCATGCTTGCCTTTTTCCCTCGCTGGGGGATAAATTAGCCCAAAATAGCGCTTTCCTTAGCTGGTGCCGGCTTTGCCTCGCAGGCGGAATGCTTTAGCAGGTGGCATGAAGCGGCAATCTGTTCAATGAAGGGATATTATGCGGATGCGTATTTGGTTTTTATTAGCCAGTTTGATTCTTGCCGGTTGCAGCAGCCATGCACCGCCGCCGAGCGGCAGACTGGCCGATTCGATAGTGGTTGTCGCTCAGTTAAACGAACAGCTGCGTCAATGGTACGGTGCCCCTTATCGCTATGGCGGGTTAGACCGCGGTGGCGTCGACTGCTCCGGGTTTGTTTATCGCACCTTCAGCGATCGTTTCGATATGCAATTGCCGCGCTCTACTGAGGCACAAACCTCGCTGGGAACCAAGGTTTCACGCGATGAGCTGATGCCCGGCGATCTGGTGTTTTTCAAAACCGGTGGCGGTGAGAATGGTTTGCATGTGGGCATTTATGACACCAACGATCAGTTTATCCATGCCTCAACCAGCCGCGGCGTGATGCGTTCCTCGCTGAACAACGTCTACTGGAAGAAGGTCTACTGGCAGGCGCGGCGCATTTAGTCTTAACCCTTTGATTTGGTGTATCATGGCGGCATCACATTCTTAACGGTGACTGCCATGAGTAACTTACGCCTGCTGATTTCCGATTCCTACGATCCCTGGTTCAATCTGGCTGTGGAAGAGTGCATCTTCCGCGAAATGACTACGCAGAAAATTCTGTTCCTGTGGCGCAATGCCGAAACCGTGGTCATTGGCCAGTCACAAAACCCCTGGAAAGAGTGCAACACCCGCCGCATGGAGCAGGACGGTATTCGTCTGGCACGCCGCAGCAGCGGCGGTGGTGCGGTATTCCACGATTTGGGCAATAGCTGTTTTACCTTTATGGCGGGTAAACCCGGTTACGATAAAACCGTCTCTACCGGCATCATTCTGCAGGCTCTGGCTCAGTTGGGCATCACGGCCAGCGCATCGGGGCGCAATGATCTGGTGATTGATACCGCAGAGGGCGTGCGTAAAATCTCCGGCTCGGCCTACCGGGAAACTCAGGATCGTGGGTTCCACCATGGCACCTTGTTGCTGAACGCGGATCTCAATCGCCTGGCCGATTACCTTAATCCTGACCCTAAAAAATTGCAGGCCAAGGGCATCACCTCGGTACGTTCTCGCGTGGCCAATCTGGCGGAGTTTAAAGCCGATATCAGCCACCAACAGGTGTGCGAGGCTATCACTCAGGCGTTCTTTGAGCATTATGGCGAGACTGCGAAAGCAGAAATCATTTCTCCCGATGTTTACCCCGATTTACCGGATTTTGCCGCGCAGTTTGCCAAACAAAGCAGCTGGGAATGGAATTTCGGCAAGGCGCCGGCGTTCAGTCACCTGCTCAATGAGCGGTTTGTCTGGGGTGGGGTAGATATCTTCTTTGACGTGGAAAAAGGCGCCATTTGCCGGGCGCAGATTTTTACCGACAGCCTCAACCCGGCACCGTTGCAACGGTTGGCCGAGATGCTGGTGGGCTGCACCTATCGCAGTGAGGCGTTGGCCGATTGCTGCGATGCTTTGATTGTGCAGTACCCCGAACAGGCTGCAGAATTAACCGAACTGCGTCAATGGTTGCTTGAAACGATCAAATAACGTGCGGATCCTGAATGCTCCGGGATGAGGCAACTCATCCCTTTTTTATGTCACGGGTTTGCCTCTCTTTCCTGTTGTTATCCTTGTTTGCAAAAAATACAGTCAAAACACTCAACTAGCATAACTTCCCTAAAAATCAAGGTGGGCATTTTTTTGCCGAATCAATGCAAGGAATAACGCCAGGAATTGATGCGTTATTAAATTTAATCAGTTAAGCTCGCTGCTCTGTACCTAGGCCAGATATACGTATTTGATATTTAACCCGGAATAGGAATTTCTTTAATTAAAACAATGACGATAAGTCAAATTTTCAGAATTACCCTATCCCATAAGCTAAATATGTCTCAAATTCATGCCGTGGGCCACGGTTGTTGCCTTAAGCCAAATTGTTTTCATATCCGCGTTATCGCCATCTAATATAGCTTTAATCTATCAATTAAATGATAAGTTATGACTGGCAGCATTGATATTTCCGATTAATCTCACAGGGATTGATCGATAAAATATATTGATATACGATGAGATGTTCGCCATTCAGCCTATGGCATTGAAATGAAAATCCAACTCGAAGCTGACTTTATTAGTAGCTATGTTTTTCAACCTGTTTACTCAATGGAGGGCAGGCTGTTGGCGGTGGAAATCTTGAACCGTTTTAATAGTCTGGACGGTGATTTGGCGATGCCGGCTGACATTGGGATTAATTTATTGTCCACCGATCAAAGGATTGAGTTATTTAATGAACAATTGAGTTTGGCGGAGCAGAATGCCGCCTGGTTCGTCGAAAACGAGGTATTGCTGACGCTTAATGTCGAAGAAACCCTGGTCGATTTGATCCTTACTGACGGTCCATTATGCGAACGGATCAGACAATGGTCATTTATCGCCTTTGAAATCAGCGAGGGTTTTCCAAATCTTTCGGCGGGGAAAAACAATGAAAAAATCCGTCGGTTCAGTGAGAAGTTCTCACTGTGGCTGGACGATTTTGGTTCTGGTCAGGCAACTCTGACCGCATTGTACGATGGTCTATTCGACTACGTGAAAATCGATAAGCGTTTTTACTGGCAGTTGTTTACCCACCAGGGTTATGACGTGGTGATTGACTCGCTATTAAAGAATATCAATCTGCTGTGCAAGGGAGTGATCGTCGAAGGAATAGAGAAGGAGGAATATTTTAATAAGCTCAGACACGCCGGTGTTTTTGGCCTACAAGGTTTTTTATGGCCCAGCGTTGGTGTGGATAATCTGGCGGCGTTACGGGTAACGCCCGATGAGTTCAATAAAAATAATTGAGAGTACTGCACACACAATGGTTCCAATAATGGACGGGATGAGGTGGTTGCTATCCCGGTACTGTTATTCATTATCAATCTCTCGCTGATAAAGTATTTTATTCATCAGCGAAAAAGGTTTTCTAGCCGTATCGGCTTACATAAAAGCTAAATCCCCCGCATCTGTCCTGGTATCAGGCAGATGCGTTCTCCCTGCATTTCTTCCGTGTTAATCCCCACGCTCAGGCTCTACACTAGGTGGAACGGAGGGCCTATGCCGCAGTTTGAAAACGCTTACCAACAACAATTAGCCGGTTTTTATACCGAATTGAACCCCACGCCGTTAAAGGGAACTCGCCTGCTGTATCACAGCGAGCCACTGGCGCGTGAGCTGGGGCTGGATGAAAGCTGGTTTACCCAGGATAAAACCCCGATTTGGGCAGGAGAAACGCTGCTGCCGGGTATGCGACCGCTGGCACAGGTGTACAGCGGCCATCAGTTCGGCGTCTGGGCCGGGCAGTTGGGTGATGGTCGCGGCATTCTGCTAGGTGAACAACGGCTGGCGGATGGCCGCAGCATGGACTGGCATCTGAAAGGGGCCGGTTTGACGCCGTATTCGCGTATGGGCGATGGCCGTGCGGTGCTGCGCTCGGTGATCCGTGAGTTCCTGGCCTCCGAGGCATTGCATCATCTGGGTATTCCAACCTCGCGCGCGCTGACCATTGTGACCAGCGAACAGCCCGTCTATCGCGAACAGGCCGAGCGTGGGGCGATGTTGTTACGCGTAGCGGAAAGCCACGTGCGCTTCGGTCATTTCGAACATTTTTATTACCGTAAGCAGCCGGAGCAGGTGCAGCAGTTGGCTGATTTTGTGATTGCCCGCCACTGGCCGCAGTTTAAAGATCAGAGTGATGGCTATTTGCTGTGGTTTACCGATGTGGTTGAGCGCACCGCCCGGCTCATTGCCCATTGGCAGACCGTCGGTTTTGCTCACGGTGTGATGAACACCGATAACATGTCGATTCTGGGCATCACCATCGATTATGGGCCATACGGCTTCCTTGACGATTATAAGCCCGACTATATCTGTAACCATTCCGATCATCAGGGGCGTTATGCCTACGATAACCAGCCGGCGGTGGCGCTGTGGAACCTTCACCGCCTGGCGCAAACCCTGTCCGGGCTGATGAGCACCGAGCAGCTGCAAAATGCGCTGGCGGCCTATGAACCGGCCCTGATGCGTGCCTATGGGGAACAGATGAGGGCCAAGCTCGGCTTCTTCACCCAGTCGCAGCAGGATAACGATTTGCTGACCGGATTGCTGAGTCTGATGGCGCAAGAGGGGCGGGACTATAGCCGCACATTCCGCTTGCTAAGCCAGACGGAGCAACAGCAGGCGCAGTCGCCACTGCGAGATGAATTTATCGATCGTGCCGCATTCGATAGCTGGTATCAGCAGTACCGCCAGCGCCTGCAGCAAGAACAGGTGAGTGACGCGCAGCGCCAGCAGGCGATGAAGGCAGTGAATCCGAAGCTAATCCTGCGCAACTATCTGGCACAACAGGCGATTGAAAGTGCCGAACAGGATGATGTCAGTCAACTGGCGCGTTTGCATCAGGCGTTACTGGCGCCGTTTGCGGATAACCCAGAGTATGACGATCTCGCCGCGTTGCCACCGGATTGGGGCAAACATCTGGAGATCTCTTGCTCTAGCTGATTGGCGAAGAAAGATGACGGGCGCGGGATAACGCGCCCGGTAAATAAACTACTGACGCAAATACACCTGTGGCAGCGCCACTTCCGGGTGATAAACCACGCCCAGATCTGCCTGATACCAACGGGTGAGAATATCTGCCTGCAACACTTCCTGCGGCGTGCCCGTCGCGACCAATTGCCCCTGATGCATCAATAAAATGCGATCCGCATACAATGCCGCGAGATTGAGATCGTGCAATACACAGCACACCGCAATCGGCTGTTGCCGCGTCAGCGTACGCAGCAGCCTGAGCGTATGTTGCTGGTGGTAGAGATCCAGCGCCGAGGTCGGTTCGTCCAAAAACAGCCAGGCCGGCGTGGGCTGCGGCTGCCAAAGCTGCGCCAGCACGCGGGCGAGTTGCACTCGTTGCTGTTCACCGCCGGAAAGCTGACGATAATCGCGCTGAGCCAATTCGAGACAGTCGGTTTGCGCCATCACTTGCTGCACCGCCTGCTGTGCGTCGCGTTTTCCGTGGGGCGCGCGGCCCATACTGACCACTTCCTCTACGGTAAAGGGGAAGGCCAGATCGCTATGTTGACGCATGACCGCGCGCACTTTCGCCAATTGCTGTGGTTGCCACTGTTCCAGCGGTCGCCCGAGCAACTGGCATTCGCCACAGCCTGGGGCCAGATAACCGGTTAACAGGCGCAGTAACGTCGACTTACCGGCGCCGTTCGGCCCAATAATCGCCACCATCTCGCCGCTATTGATGCTGAGCGAGACATCGTTGATCAACCGCCGCGAACCCAAGCTGTAACGTAACTGCTGCGCCGTCAGGCTTGCTGTGTTATCCACCCACACGCTCCCGCTGGCGCATGACCAGCCATAAGAAATAAGGCCCGCCGATCAGGCTGGTCATCAAACCGACCGGCATTTCTGCCGGAGCCACCAGCGTGCGTGCCAGCGTATCGCTGACCAACAGCAGGCAGGCCCCCCCCAGTGCGGAACAGGGCAGCAGCCAACGGTGGTCGCCACCGAGGCGCATGCGCACCAAATGCGGCACCACCAGGCCGATAAAGCCAATCACGCCACTCATCGCAACCGCGGCACCTATCAGCAATGCGCTTAACAGCAGCAGCTGTAGCTTGGCACGCTGAACATTCACACCGAGGTAATGCGCCTCTTCATCTCCCAGTTGCAGCAGATTCAGGCGACGCGCCTGTAATAGCGTCAGCAGGGTGGTCGGCAGGATCAGCGAGGCGGAAACGGCGAGAGTTGGCCATTGTGACTGGCTCAGGCTGCCCATCATCCACAGTGAAAATTGACGCAGTTGCTGGTCACTACTGAGGTAAGACAACACGCCAATCGCCGCCATGCACAGGGCGTTGATGGCGATACCCGCCAGCAGCAGGCGCGACAGGCTGCCGTGGCCGCTGCGGCTGATGCCGTAAATCAACAGCGAGACCAACATGCTGCCGAGAAATGCCGCCAGCATGTGGCCATACAGGGCAATTACCGGCGGCAGGGCCAGCGGCATAACAATAATCAGCGCAACAAACAGCGCGCCGCCGCTGCTGATGCCCAACAGGCTGGGATCGGCCAACGGGTTACGGAACAACCCCTGCATTACGGCTCCGGACACCGCCAGCGCGCAACCTATCACTACCGCCAGCAGCACGCGCGGCAAACGGATATTCAGCCAGATATGCCAGGAGGTGTCGCTGAAAGGCTGCTGCCACAGGGTGCGGAATGACAGCGTCAGCGCGCCCATATTGGCCGCGCCCAAGGCCAAGAGCGCCAACAGTACCAGCAGGCCGGTCATTGCCAGTCGGGGGGAGGTACGGCAGCGCATTACTTTTGCTCCGCCGCATCACGCAGTTTGGCCAGCGCGGCAGGGGTTTCCAGCCCAAAACCCAGCAGCGCCATATCGTCAACTACCAGTACGCGGTGTTGTTTACCTGCCGGGGTGAGTGCCATGCCGGGCAGTTTCCACAGCTGTTGCTCGCCGCCGAGCGTTTTTATGCCGTCAGTGGTGACCAGCAGCAAATCCGGCGCGCTGGCTATCACGCCTTCCTGCGACAGCGGGCGATAGCGGCTGAAGCCCTGCATGGCATTCTTCAGACCCGCAGCGGTGATGACCGCGTCGGCGGCCGTGTGTTGCCCGGCCGCCATTGGCGTAATACCGCCGTGGCTCATGACGAACAGCACCCTGACCGGCAACGCATCGGTTTTCACCGCCGCCAATTGCTGCTGGTAACGGGTGCTCAACTGCTTGCCCTGCTCGGTACGCTGGAGCGCACTGGCAATCACAGCGATTTTTTCCGGTACGCTTTGCAAAGTGGTATCACCGGGAATGCGCACCACTTTAACGCCGCTCTCTTCCAGCTGTTTGAGCACCAGCGCCGGCTCAGCCAATTCGGTGGTCAGCACCAGCGTGGGTTTCAGCGCCAAAATACCTTCGGCATTGAGCTGACGCATATAACCGACGTCCGGCAGTTTTTTAACCGCTTCCGGCTGCAGGCTGGTGCTGTCTCGCGCTATCACTTCATCGCCCGCGCCCAGGGCGAAGGCAATTTCGGTGACGTCACCGCCTATCGAGACAATACGTTCCGCCGCCGCAGCGGTGAACGGCAACGCCAGCGTAATGTACAGCGCCAGACGACGGGTCAATGAAGGTATCATGCGGCAATATCCTTGGGTTCAAGCGCGGCAACCTGCTCACGCCACTGAGTTTGCTCCGGCTGGCCTTCGGTGCGCTGGCCGTAAAGTTGTGCTATCTGGGTACCGTCGGCGGCAAACAGTTCCAGACTGGTGACGAAACCGTCTTTGGTGGGCTTGCGGGTGATCCAGCTTTCGGCGATCGCGTCTTCGATCAGGTGCAGAGTGAAGCGGCGATTGAACACGTTAATCCAGCCTTCCTGCGGCATCAGGCGTTCAATCTGACCGGTGAAGATTTGCACGCAGCCACGGTTGCCGACAAAAATCATGATTTCGTTCTGCAGGCCCATCGCGGCGTTAAGCAATTGGCTCAGGGCGCCGTTATCGACCCGATAGGCCAAATCGTTACCGACGGCGCTGAAGGCTTGCTGGCGGGTTAGTTTATTGCGGCTCAGCAACTGGAAAAACTGGTGAACGTCGGTCATTGCACGCCATTCCTGGTCGATTTTCTCGGCATCTGGCGAGGCGTTACTGACCGTGGCGTCTGCCGGTTGCAGGTCCAGTGTCGGGTTTTCCGCATTCAGGTGGCGTTCAACCAGCGCCATCCAGGCAGGGAGGTCGGTTTCATCGGTGGTGTAAACCTTATGCAGTGCGTCGCCCTGATGATCGAAGAACTGAATGCTGTGACGCACACCGCGCTTGTTGGTTTCGCTCATGGCGAAAGCGCTGGCCCACTGGTTGAGGAACAGACGCAGATCCAACTCACGCGGATTGAGGATCAGCCCGGCGTGGCCGTTCAGGTGTTGGTTGCGATAACGACCCATTTGCTCATGCACCGCGTAGCTGTTACGGGTAATGGATTTGGTGACGCCAACCTGTTCGAGTTCGGTCAGCAAGGTACGGGCATCGGCCTGCAGACGACGGGTGTCCTGACCGACGCGGGCATGGGTCAGTTCCGCTTCGCTGACGCCAAGAATTTCAGCCAGGTCACGCGCATATTTGCCTGGGTTATCAATTTTTGCCTGCTGATAGCGTGCATAGAGGGTATTGCTCATTGCGGGTTCTCCTGTGTGAGATTCAGGCGGCGGGCAATCTTCATGCCCGCCGGATTCAAAACATTACCACTGATAGCTGACCAGCAGTTTGGCATTGCGCCCGTCCTGCGGAATGCCCTGTGGCGAGTAGTATTCTTTATCAAAGGCGTTGCCCAGCACCACCGTGGTGGTCACGCCCTGCAGGCGATCGCGGCCTTTATAGCTCAGGTAGAAATCGTTGACGCCGTAGCCGCCTTGTTCTGCGGTGCCGGTTTCTACGCGGGTGGCTCGTTGGGCCACCGTGGCCACCCAGCCGGTCGACAGGCCGGTTTCACCCAGTGGCACGTCCAGCGTGCTGGTGACCGTGTCCGGATTGATGCTGTTTAGCCATTCGCCGCTGCTTTGATTTTTTCCGCGAGTCCGGTTATACGCCAGATCCCAGCCAAAAATGGCGGTTTTGTAGCTCAGCGTAGCGTCCCAGCCCCAAATTTTTGCACGGTCGATATTGGTCGAGAAAGTGGTGCAACTGATGCAATAAGGGCCTCGAGGGCCACGACCCAGCTCCATGGTGACATCCGTGGTGATGTAGTCGCGGGCTTTGGTATCGAAGTAGCTGGCTTTGAATTGCAGGCTGTCATCAGCCAGTAGCAGATCGTCAAAGCGCAGCCCGAAGCCGTATTCCTGGGTGGCGTTGGTTTCCGGCTTCAGGTTCGGGTTAGGCACCCAGTTGTTGGTAATGGTGGTGGGGCCCATGGGAATGGAGAAGTGTTTGGAATCGTTGTACATCTCTCCCATGGTCGGGGCGCGGAAAGCCTGCGAATAAGAGCCGAACAGCATTAGCCAGTCGGTTGGTGTCACCGTGACGGCGCCGCGCGATGACCACTTGTCGGCGTCAACATCGGCGTAACCGTCACTGGAACCTTTGTAGTTATCATAACGCGTCCCGGCAAGCAGGGTGACCGGCAGGTCGCGCAGGGTAATTTCGTCCTGCAACCAGCCGGAAGCAAAGTTGATTTTCGCCTGTGGGAAGCTTTCTGTCGCGCCACCCGGTGTCTGCTCCTGCTTGTAAGCTTCGCTGCCATAGGTCAACAGGTGAGAGGCGAAGGTATCGGCAAACAAACGGCTGCGGTTTTCGAGCTTGGCACCGCGAGTGGTTTGCTTGCGCGCTTCATCCTCACTGCCGTTGGTGTGGGCGTTGATCTCCACTTCGGAGTAATAGATTTTGGCTTCGGCGTCGAGCCAATCCTGACCCACAGGTTTCAGTTTGTAGCCCAGTTGGCCGTCGCGTTGAATGGTCGAGCGGTCGGTCATCAGGTTACCGCTGCTGCTGGCCGATTCCTGCGGGTTTTTCGGCTCTTGCGCCCGGTTGTTGTAGTAGCGCAGGTCGCCGCTCAATGACTGATTCTCATCGAGCGTCCAGGTGCCCTTGGCCAGCAGATTGCTGATGGTTTCATCATTGGGGGCATCAAAGCCGTTGCCCTGACGCAGATTGCCGACGTCGCGGGTGCCAAATGACAGCAGGCCGTCGAGAGTGTCGGTTCTGCCGTAGGTGCTGGCCCCCATGCCGAGGCTGTGATCGCCACTGCCGGCGGTGCCATACACCCGATAGCCGCTATTATGGCCAGGTAACAGCAGATCGGCGGCATCTACGGTTTCATAAGCAATTACGCCCCCCAGTGCACCACTGCCATACAGCAGGGCGGAAGGGCCGCGCACCACTTCGATGCGTTTCACCAGTGCCGGATCGAGAAAGGTGGCGCCAAGATGCCCGGTATCGGTGCCCTGACGGATGCCATCCACCAATGTCAGCACGCCATTTTTACCGTAGCCACGCATGAAAACGTCCTGACCATTACTGCGGCCGGTGCCATTGACGGTAATGCCCGGCACACGGCGCAGCATATCGCCGGCGCTGGTGGCGGTCTGGCTTTGCGGTGTATCGGCCTGAATCACTGTGACCATCATCGGCGCTTCAAAGCTGCTGCGCGCATTGCCGGTGGCGGCTACCGTCATGGTTTCGTCGCTGGCTTTGTCCTTTTTAACCGATGCCGTCGCCGTGGAAGAGGAAGGGGTTTCGCTGGTTTGTGCAAAAGTCACCGTCGGCAGAGCACAGGCAATCGCCAGACTCAATGCGGATAAACGCAGCCGGGTGGAATAGATCAGAGGCATGTCGCAACTCTCCGTATGTTTTAAACATATCAATAGATTTGCTGGCTGCCTGGATCAAAAAGGATCTGGGTGGCTGGCGTTAAGGGATGGGAATTATTTGGTCAGGATCAATTTCCCGGCTTTGGTCTGTCGTAACTGATAGCGCTGGCCCTGATGGATGATGATCGCCACGCCATCGGCATCGAGCAGTTGCGCACTGTCGTAGCAAGGCGGCGTGGCCAGGCCGCTTTCAGCGGTGTGAGCAGCCTGGGCAGGCGTGTTGTGGTGGTGATTATCCATCGTCATATGTTTATGAAACAGGCCGTTAAATAGTAATTAATATCAAAGTGAGAATCATTATCATGTGAACGAAAGGTTACATCAAGGAAAATTTTCTTACCCATGGAAGCTTTTTGCAGGAAGGAGAGGTATGACGGGCTGAGGCGGCTCAGCCCGCAAAATTCAGGGTTATTTCAGCAGGGTTTCGATGCGCTCAAACAGGCGTTCGGGTTTGGTGATCGGCGCGTAGCGTTTCACCCGCTGGCCGTCGGCGGTCAGCAAGAACTTGGTGAAGTTCCATTTGATGCGTTGAGTACCCAGTACGCCTGGAGCCAGGCGTTTTAACTCGTTAAACAACGGATGCGCGCCAGGGCCATTAACTTCAACCTTGCTGAACAGCGGGAAGCTGACGCCATAGTTCAGCGTGCAAAAGTTGGCAATCTCCAGCGGGTCACCGGGCTCTTGTGCGCCGAACTGATTGCAGGGAAAGCCCAGCACCATCAGGCCGCGTTCGCGGTAGTACTGCCACAGATTTTCCAGCCCGTGGTACTGAGGAGTAAATCCGCATTTGCTGGCGGTGTTGACCACCAGATAAGCTCGGGCAGGGAAATCGCCCAGGGTTTTGTGTTCCCCTTGCAGGGTGACGCAGGGGATAGATAACAGTGAATGGATCATGCCTAGGCTCCAAATCCGTTCCATGGGGGAACTGCGAGAATTGCTACCAGTATAGATGAGTGAGTGGGGGGCGGAAAAGCCGGGGCGGGGCCCCGGCGATGGGATCAGAAGCGGGTGTCTACCGCATCGGCCAGCATGGCCAGCAGCTGTTCGCTGTCGGACCAGCTCAGGCAAGGGTCGGTGATCGATTGGCCATAGGTCAGCGGTTGACCGGCAACGATTTTCTGGGTGCCTTCCACCAGGAAGCTTTCTGCCATGACACCGGCAACGGCGACGGAACCGGCGCGGATCTGCTGGCAGACGTTTTCGGCCACTTCCAACTGGCGACGATGCAATTTCTGGCAGTTGCCGTGGCTAAAATCGATCACCAGTTGCTCCGGCAAATCGAATTCGCGCAGGCTGTCGCAGGCGGCGACCACATCGGTAGCGTGGTAGTTCGGCGTCTTGCCGCCACGCATGATGATATGGCCATAAGGATTGCCGCTGGTCTGATAGATAGTCATCTGGCCGTGTTTGTCCGGCGACAGGAACATATGGCCGGCGCGGGCTGCACGAATGGCGTCAATCGCTATACGGGTGTTGCCATCGGTGCCATTTTTAAAGCCCACCGGGCAGGACAGTGCCGAGGCCATTTCACGGTGGATCTGGCTTTCGGTGGTCCGTGCGCCAATCGCGCCCCAACTGATCAAATCAGCAATGTATTGGCCAACGACCATGTCGAGGAACTCGGTGGCGGTCGGCAGGCCGAGCTGGTTCACTTCCAGCAGCAGCCTGCGCGCCATTTCGATCCCGCGATTGACCTGGAAGGTGCCATCCAGGGCCGGATCGGAGATCAGGCCTTTCCAGCCCACCACGGTGCGCGGTTTTTCAAAATAAGTGCGCATCACGATTTCGAGGCGGTCCTGGTAACGGATGCGCAGCGCATTGAGTCGGCCGGCATAGTCGACGGCGGCGTCAAGATCGTGGATAGAACAAGGGCCGATGACCACCAACAGGCGACGGTCTTCACCGGTCAGGATTTTTTCAATTCGTTGCCGTGAGGCCGTTACGCTGTCCGCGATTTCCGCCGAAATTGGCAACTTCTCCGCCAGCTCTTGCGGCGTGACGAGGCTGTCGATGCGCGCGGTCCGCAGTTCATCTGTTTTGTGCATGATTTTCTCTAAAAACTTTTCTTCTCTGCGGCAGGAGTGCCGGGAAGTGATGGCGATCACAATAACGTAAAAACCGATGAATTCAACCGGAGAAACTGTGTTCTGTTGATCAGAACCGCTAAAAAAAGCACAAAAAACGTGGCCTGTGGGGAAATAATCAACAGATGGCAGGGGGCTTCCCCACCATCTTGTCAGGATCAGAACATCCGGCGACTCATTCCCAGAATATCCAGGATTTTGGTCGAGATCTCTTCCACCGAATAATTGGTGGTATTCAGATAACGGATCTGGTTTTTACGAAATAGCGCTTCGACTTCCGCAAGCTCCATCCGGCACTGGCGAATGGAAGCATAGCGGCTGTTTTCACGCCGTTCTTCACGGATGGCGGCTAACCGCTCCGGATCGATCGTCAGGCCGAAAAGCTTATGCTGAAACGGTTTCAGCGCGGCGGGGAGGTGCAAGTTGTCCATATCGTCGGCGGTAAACGGATAGTTGGCCGCGCGGATGCCGAATTGCATCGCCAGATACAGGCTGGTGGGAGTTTTACCGCAGCGCGAAACGCCGAGCAAAATCACCTGCGCCTGATCGAGGTTACGCAATGAAATGCCGTCATCATGGGCTAACGTGTAGTCAATAGCCGCGATACGGGCGTCATACTTGCCGAGATTGCTGGCGGTCAACCCGTGGGTGCGGTTAGGCACCGGGGTCGGTTCGACTTCCAGTTCGCCCTGTAACGGGCCAACCAGCGCCTGCACGATGTCCTGACAGAAACCTTCGCTCTGGGTAATGACCTTGCGCACTTCCGGCGAAATGATCGAGTAGAACACTAACGGCCGCACGCCGGTATCACGATAGATATCGTTAATCTGCTGGCAAACCCCACGGGCCCGGGCTTCGGTTTCCACAAAGGGCAGCGTAAAGGTGGTGGCCTTCACCGGAAATTGCGACAACACCGCGTGACCCAAAACCTCCGCGGTGATCGCCGTACCGTCCGAAATATAAAAAACGCTTCTTTCCACCCTGGGCTCCTTACCTGAAATTGTGACGTCACTATCACGTCTATTGGTCCTTATCATGGGCTGCAGAGGATCCCACGGTAAAGGGGCAGGCAAAAAAATTGTGATAGTGCGGGCAGAGTCGATGAATAAACGGTCGGTCAGGGAATAAACGATGGCGATAAAAACACGGGGCTAAAACACTATTTTAAATTTTATGAAAAACGGAGGTTTATTTCCCATGAGGAATTATTGGTCATGATGGCGCTATTTTCATCAAAGACAATGCAAATAACAGGGTTTTTAAAACTGAAGTTTAAAAAATACTTAATTTGTTGAGATTTAAGCTATTAGTGCGACAGGGAACGATTCCAGGCCGGATTTCCGTTTCAGGAAGTTTTCCTAAAATCCACTTTCTTCAGCGGGTTGATCGATTCACCTTTCCATTTCCTATGGATCATTGTGCTAGTCTGACTCGGCACCGTTTTAGCGGCGCTGAGAAAGCAAGCGAATTAAATCCGTCTATACCCTACTGATAGCAATAAGGATTGTCTCGATGTCCAACAATGGCCCAGACTTGCGTAATGTGCTTTGGTACAACCAGCTCGGCATGCACGACGTTGACCGTGTCGGCGGCAAAAATGCCTCCCTCGGTGAAATGATCACCAATCTTTCCGATTTGGGCGTTGCCGTGCCAAACGGTTTTGCCACCACCGCGCAGGCGTTTAACGATTTCCTCGAGCAAAGCGGTGTTAACCAGCGCATCTATCAGTTACTGGATCAAACTGACGTTGACGATATTGCTCAATTGACCAAGGCGGGCGCGCAAATCCGCCAATGGATTATCGACACGCCGTTCCATGCGGAATTCGAGCGTGAAATTAACCTGGCTTATCAGCAACTGGCCGACGGCGAACCGGAAGCGTCATTTGCCGTGCGTTCCTCTGCCACCGCAGAAGACATGCCGGATGCCTCCTTTGCCGGCCAGCAGGAAACCTTCCTCAACGTGCAGGGTATCGACGCCGTGATGGTGGCGATTAAGCACGTATACGCCTCCCTGTTTAACGACCGCGCTATCTCCTACCGGGTGCATCAGGGTTATGACCATCGCGGCGTGGCCTTGTCGGCCGGCGTACAGCGCATGGTGCGTTCTGACCTGGCGTCTTCCGGCGTCATGTTCACCATCGATACCGAATCCGGTTTTGATCAGGTGGTGTTTATCACCTCAGCCTTTGGTCTGGGCGAAATGGTGGTGCAGGGCGCCGTCAACCCGGACGAGTTCTATGTGCACAAACCGACGCTGCTGAGAGGCAATCCGGCCATCGTGCGCCGTAACCTCGGTTCGAAGAAAATCCGCATGGTGTATGCGCCATCGCAGGACCACGGTAAGCAGGTACAAATTGAAGACGTGCCAGAGCAGCAACGCAATCGTTTCTCTCTGACCGACGAAGAAGTGCAGGGGCTGGCCCATCAGGCAATCCTGATCGAAAAACACTACGGCCGCCCGATGGATATCGAGTGGGCCAAAGACGGCCATACCGGCAAATTGCTGATCGTGCAGGCCCGTCCGGAAACCGTACGCTCTAACGAGCAAACCATGGAGCGTTATCAGCTTAACGCGACCAGCCCGGTGCTGGTGGAAGGGCGCGCTATCGGCCACCGCATTGGCGCAGGTCCGGTGAAGGTCATCCATAACATCAGCGAGATGGACCGTATTGAGCCAGGCGACGTGCTGGTGACTGACATGACCGACCCGGATTGGGAACCGATCATGAAGAAAGCCGCCGCCATCGTCACCAACCGTGGCGGCCGTACCTGCCACGCGGCGATCATTGCGCGTGAACTGGGCATTCCGGCGGTGGTTGGCTGTGGCAACGCGACCGATCTGCTCAAAGAAGGCCAACAGGTCACCGTTTCTTGTGCAGAAGGCGATACCGGCTTCGTCTACAGCGATATCCTCGATTTTAACGTGCAGAGTTCCGAAGTGACCGAATTGCCGGATCTGCCGCTGAAGATCATGATGAACGTCGGCAACCCTGACCGTGCCTTTGACTTCGCGCGTTTGCCGAATGAAGGTGTGGGCCTGGCCCGTTTGGAATTTATCATCAACCGTATGATTGGCGTGCATCCGAAGGCGTTGCTGGAGTTTGATCAGCAGACTCCGGAGCTGCAAGCGGAGATCAAAACGCTGATGCAGGGCTACGACCATCCGGTCGAGTTCTATGTCGGCCGTTTGACGGAAGGGATCGCAACGTTGGGCGCTGCGTTCTGGCCGAAGCGAGTGATCGTGCGTCTGTCCGACTTCAAATCCAATGAGTACGCGAACCTGGTCGGCGGCGAGAAGTATGAACCGCACGAAGAAAACCCAATGTTGGGCTTCCGCGGAGCCGGTCGTTACGTGTCCGACAACTTCCGTGACTGTTTCGCGATGGAGTGTGACGCGGTAAAACGCGTGCGTAATGAGATGGGCCTGACCAACGTTGAGATCATGGTGCCGTTTGTTCGCACGGTAGAACAGGCGGAAGCGGTGGTGGCCGAATTGGCACGCCAGGGCCTGAAGCGCGGTGAGAACGGCCTGAAAGTGATCATGATGTGCGAGATCCCATCCAATGCGCTGTTGGCGGATCAGTTCCTGCAGCACTTTGATGGCTTCTCCATCGGCTCCAACGACATGACTCAGTTAACCCTGGGGCTGGATCGTGACTCGGGCGTGGTGTCTGAGCTGTTTGACGAGCGTAACGAAGCGGTGAAAATTCTGCTGTCGATGGCGATTCAGGCGGCCAAGCGTCAGGGCAAATACGTCGGTATTTGCGGTCAGGGCCCGTCTGACCATGAAGACTTTGCCGAATGGTTGATGGATCAGGGTATTGACAGTCTGTCGCTCAATCCGGATACCGTGGTGCAAACCTGGGTTAATCTGTCGAAGAGAACATAATTTTCTCGATAGGGAATAATTATCAAGGCTAAAGCCGTAACTCAGGTTACGGCTTTTTTATTTCTGAATGTAAATAAAATGGCGTGGTGAATAAAGACGGTCAAAAAAAGAATAAAAAAAAGCCCATCATAGAAGACGGGCAAAGACTACACACAGCAATTCACATGTATGGCATTACATTGTTTGGAAATCTTGCTTTAAATCAGGTATTTGAAGCAATAGATGGCAATAATACTAGATATTTAAGCGTCATTAGTCATTAAGAATCGTCTTAATCAATCGGCCTATTAGAATTTATTTTTAACCGAGGTCTATTTTAACGCAGTACTAAAAAGATGTATTTATTCAGTATGTTTAAATAATGGTCATCAGGTCAGAAAACGTTGGCGATTTTTATTATTGCGGAAGATTTATTCCACAAAAAGCCATCGGGAAAAGGAGAGTTCTGCCCGGTAACCCGGGCAGAAGAGGGATTACATCTGTTCCAGATCCTTGGCAACTTCTTCCAGGTCGGCAGTCGGTTCCGGCGCTTCATTCATCCAGGCAGTGAGTAAACGGTAAGACACCGCCAACACCACCGGGCCGATAAACAGGCCAATCATGCCGAAAGCCAGTAAGCCACCGATAACGCCGGACAGGATCAGGATCATCGGCAGATCGGCGCCCATGCGGATCAGCACTGGCCGCAGCACGTTATCCAGCGTGGCGACCACGCAACTCCAGACCAACAGCACGGTGCCCCAGGTGGTATCGCCACTCCAGTACAACCAGATGATTGCCGGAACCAGCACCAGTAACGGCCCCAACTGCGCCACGCAGCAGATAAAGATCAATACCGTCAGCAGGGTCGCGGCAGGGATGCCGGTCACCGCCAGGCCAATACCGCCCAGTACCGACTGCACCAGCGCCGTCACCACCACGCCCAGTGCTACCGCGCGGATCGCCTGGCCACCCAGCACCACGGCAGCGTCGCCTCTTTCGGCACCCAGACGCGTGGCAAAGTGGCGAATGCCCAAAGCCACTTGCTCGCCGCGTGCATACAGCAACACGCTAAACAGCAGCATCAATGTGCAATGCAACAGCAGGCGGCCAATATGCGCGGCCTGTGCCACAAACCAGGTGGCGGTCTGGCCGAAGTAAGGCTGTACCTTCGCCACCAGTGCACTGCCTCCGGCGTTCACCAGGGTGTGATAACTGTGATAGACCTTATCGCCGATCATCGGGATCGATTGCAGCCAGGCCAGATCGGGAATATGCAGTTTGCCCGGCGTGCTGGCCCAGGCGACGATGGGCGCGCTGTTGTCCACCACGCTGCTGACCAGCAGAGAGATTGGCAGAATAAACAGCAGGATCAGCAGTATCGTCATCACCAGTACTGCCAGTGAACGTCGCCCCCAAAGTATTTTTTGCAGCTTAATCAGCAGTGGCCAGGTGGCGATGACCACCATGCCGGCCCAGGCAAAACCGAGAATAAAAGGTTGAATGACCCAAAAACAGGCGACGATCATTATGGCGATAAACAGCACGCCAAAAATAATCCGTGGCAAATCATAGCGGGATTTCGGGATTGTCATGAATGGGTTCTCATTCTGGTCAGTTAACTCCTTGGGATCGTTTAATCATGGTGCACGTTGATGAAAAACGACAGCACGGCGCACCTTTTGTTGCGAGCGATTCTGCGGCAGGACAATTGCAATAATCTGCATGCCTTCACTAAACGAGTATGTTAGTTTTTATCTCTAATAAAAAACAGGGTGGGTCTGAATAAAGGCCTGATTCAGCGTGCATAATGACGCATAAAAATTAGACAGACAGGGTCAAAAAGCGAATGATCCCACAGATTTCTCAGGCGCCCGGCCTCGTTCAACGGGTGCTCGATTTTTTGGAAGCGTTGAAGCAAAACGGGTTTAACGGCGATATCGCTACCAGCTATGCCGACCGGCTGACGATGGCGACCGATAACAGTATCTATCAGTTGCTGCCTGACGCGGTAGTGTTTCCCCGCTCCACTGCGGATGTGGCACTTATTGCACGTCTGGCGGCCGAAGAGCGCTTCACTGCGCTGACCTTCAGCCCACGCGGTGGTGGGACAGGGACCAACGGGCAGTCGCTCAACAGCGGTATTGTGGTGGATATGTCGCGCCACATGAACCGCATTCTTGAAATCAACGTCGAGCAGGGCTGGGTCAAGGTTGAGGCCGGGGTTATCAAGGATCAGCTCAACCAGTACCTGCGGCCGTTCGGTTATTTCTTCTCACCGGAGCTTTCCACCAGTAACCGCGCTACGCTCGGCGGCATGATTAACACTGACGCCTCCGGTCAGGGATCGCTGGTCTACGGCAAAACTTCCGACCACGTATTGGGCTTGCGGGCGGTGCTGCTGGGTGGCGATATGATTGACACCCGCGCCATGCCGACGCCATTGGCGGAAACGATTGCCAACGAAGACACGGTTGAAGGGCGCATCTATAACCGGGTGCTCAACAGCTGTCGCGATCAGCGGGCGTTGATCCTGGAAAAATTCCCCAAGCTTAACCGTTTCCTGACCGGCTACGATCTGCGCCATGTGTTCAGCGACGACCTGCAAACCTTCGATCTGACACGCATTCTGACCGGCGCCGAAGGGACACTGGCGTTTATCACCGAGGCGCGGCTGGATATTACGCCGCTGCCGAAGGTGCGCCGGTTGGTGAATGTTAAATATGACTCCTTTGATTCCGCACTGCGCAACGCGCCTTTTATGGTGGAAGCCAAAGCGCTGTCGGTCGAGACTATCGACTCCAAGGTACTGAACCTGGCACGCGAAGATATTGTCTGGCATTCGGTCAATGAACTGATCACCAACGTGCCGGATAAAGAGATGCTGGGTCTGAACATCGTTGAGTTTGCCGGCGATGACAAGGCACTGATCGACCAGCAGATGGAGGCTTTGTGCCTGCGGCTGGACGAACTAATTACCGAGCGAGAGGGCGGAGTGATTGGTTATCAGATTTGTGGCGATCTGGAGGGCATCGAGCGCATTTACAACATGCGTAAAAAGGCGGTCGGGCTATTGGGCAATGCCAAAGGGCGCGCCAAGCCGATCCCGTTTGCCGAGGACACCTGTGTGCCACCGCAGCATCTGGCCGACTACATCGTTGAATTCCGTGAGTTGCTCGATAGTCATAACCTCAGCTACGGCATGTTTGGCCATGTGGATGCCGGTGTGTTGCACGTGCGTCCGGCTCTCGACATGTGCGACCCGCAGCAGGAAGTGCTGATGAAGCAGCTTTCCGACCAGGTGGTGGCGTTGACCGCCAAGTATGGCGGCTTGCTGTGGGGGGAGCATGGCAAAGGGTTCCGCGCCGAATACAGCCCGGCGTTCTTTGGCGACGAGCTGTACCTGGAGCTGCGCCGTATCAAGGCCGCTTTCGACCCGGACAACCGACTCAATCCCGGCAAAATCTGTTCGCCGCTTGGCGTCGATGCGCCGATGATGAAAGTGGACGCCGCCAAACGCGGTACCCTTGATCGTCGCATTCCGGTCGAGGTTCGCACCTCGTTCCGTGGCGCCATGGAGTGTAACGGCAACGGTTTGTGTTTCAATTTTGACGTCCGCAGCCCAATGTGTCCGTCAATGAAAATCACCGGCAGCCGCATTCACTCGCCAAAAGGGCGGGCGGCGCTGGTGCGTGAATGGCTGCGTTTGCTGTCCGAACAGGGTGTCGATCCGCTGGAACTGGAAAAGCAGCTGCCGAAGCAGCGTGTCAGCTTCAGGGCGCTGATCGAGAAAACCCGCAACAGTTGGTACGCCAGCAAAGGGGAATACGATTTCTCGCACGAAGTGAAAGAGGCGATGTCCGGCTGTCTGGCCTGCAAGGCCTGCTCCACTCAGTGCCCGATTAAAATCGACGTACCCGGCTTTCGCTCGCGTTTCCTGCAGCTTTATCACACCCGTTATCTGCGACCGGCGCGTGACTATATGGTCGCCGGGGTAGAGAGTTATACCCCGTTGATGGCAAAGGCGCCAAAGGTGTTCAACTTCTTCTTCCGCCAGCCCTGGGTGCGTGAACTGAGCCGCAACAGCATCGGCATGGTTGATTTGCCGATGCTTTCCAGCCCGACGCTGCGCCAACAGCTCTCCGGCCACGGCGCGCTCAGCATGACGCTGGAACAGCTGGAAGCGCTGAACCCGCAACAACGCGAACAGCATGTATTGATCGTGCAGGATCCGTTTACCAGTTATTACGACGCCAAAGTGGTGGCGGACTTTGTACGGCTGGTGGAAAAGTTGGGTTATCGCCCGGTGCTGTTGCCGTTCTCACCCAATGGCAAGGCGCAGCATATCAAAGGTTTCCTGACGCGCTTTGCCCGCACCGCGCGCAAGACCGCCGATTTTCTCAACCGGGTGGCCAAGCTGGGCATGCCGCTGGTGGGGGTCGATCCGGCGCTGGTGCTGTGTTACCGAGATGAATATAACGAGATCCTCGGGGAAACTCGTGGCGACTTCCAGGTGCAATTGGTGCACGAATGGCTGCAACAGTTGCTGGCCGAGCGTGCCGAGCAGCCGGCCACCGGTGAAGCCTGGTATCTGTTCGGCCACTGCACCGAGACCACGGCATTACCGACCAGCAGCCAACATTGGACGTCGATCTTTGCGCGTTTTGGCGCCAGGCTGGAAAATGTCAGCGTTGGCTGTTGTGGTATGGCGGGGACTTACGGGCATGAAGTCAATAACCTGCAGAATTCACTCGGCATTTATGAGCTATCATGGCACCAGGCGTTACAACGTTTGCCACGGCAGCGTTGCCTGGCGACCGGCTATTCCTGCCGCAGCCAGGTCAAACGCATTGAGGGTAACGGAGTACGACACCCATTACAGGCACTTCTGGAGATGATTGAGTGAAACTGTGGAAAAGAGAAACGACGCTGGAACAATTAAACCAGGCCGGTGAAGGCTGCATGGTCAGCCATGTCGGCATCCGCTTTACCCGGCTGGAGGAGGACTACCTCGAGGCCACCATGCCGGTCGACCAGCGCACCCGGCAGCCGTTTGGCCTGCTGCACGGCGGGGCATCGGTCGTGCTGGCAGAGTCGATGGGGTCGATGGCCGGTTATCTGTGCTGCGAAGGTGAGCAGAAGGTGGTGGGGCTGGAAATCAACGCCAACCATTTGCGGGCAGCATTTGAAGGCGAAGTCCGCGGTGTGTGCCGTGCGCTGCACGTTGGTCGTCGTCATCAGGTGTGGCAGATCGAAATCTTCGATTCGCGCGATCGTCTGTGCTGCACCTCGCGCCTGACTACCGCCGTCATCGATTAAGCGTTTTACCCCGCAGGCAGCCCTGTCTGCGGGTATTTTGTCGTTCAACCGGATTACAGCTGAAAAGGCACCCGCTTGACGAAATCCTTCTGGAAGGCGTTGGCCTTCTCCCAGGTCCCTTCCATCGCATATTTCTGGCAGATCAGGGTCAGGGTATGACGGGCAAAATGATAGCTCTGCACCCGGAATAGCTGGCAGCGCTGCGGATTATTGATTTCCACGATCAGCCGATTATGCAGTTTGCTCAGCGCATGCAGGTAGCTTTCATCATCGCCATTCTCCAGACACAGATTCGCCATGTTCAGACTGACGTTGTTATAGCGTTTCAGGTGGTTGATGTTGCACTCAGGTCGCCGCAGTGACGCCTCCGCCATATAGAAATCTACCGTGGCGTCGCGCACGCTGAATTTGTAGTCATCAATTTTTCCCAACAGCCACGCATTCATCGAGATATTCATTTGCCCACGCCCAATGCGAATTGAATGATAATCATTATCATATTTATTGACGCGTTGGTGATCAATCATTCTGTTGAATTATTTATTGTCGGCAGGGGATGCATAGGGGCAGTAGCGACCCAATATAGCCAGTAGCGACTAAACTTTAATCAGAGGTGGCCGCTTCTGCCTGCTCGGTTGGGTGAGTGGAATGGCGTGAAATGCGCCTTATTGTCGATAAACGCATTTTTAAGACAGACAAAATGCAGAAATAGGTATTTTCTATGAATGTTTAAATCGACAGAAAAAGCCCGGCCCTGTAAAGCGTTCGAGCCGATGGGTAAACGCAATGGTGATACAGGATGTGCAGTAAATTCATAAGGATAAAATGATTCCATTTCTGACCGGCAGCGCCTGGCGCGCTGACTGTCCCGCGCGCTTGCCGCATGCCGAAGTAAAAATCCGGGCTTTTAGCGGATACCCCTGTAAAACAAACGGTTGAAGTGATAATCGTTATCACTAACATAGTAGCAACCCAGATTGGCTGTGGAAAAACACGAGTGTGAGGTAGGCCATATGCAAACGGAAAATGTCGGCACCTTTTCTCTGGACGAAAATGTCTGGCAAGGCATTTTGCTCAGTGACAATGCCGTACAACAAATTACGAAACTAATGCAGCAGGACTCGCAGGTGAAGGGGCTGCAACTCGGGGTGAAGCAGTCAGGCTGCGCCGGGTTTGCCTATGTGCTGGATCTCACCCGTGCCCCTGCTGACGACGACCTGCTGTTTGAGCGCGATGGCGCCAAATTGTATGTGCCGTTGAAAGCCATGCCGTTTATCGATGGCACCACGGTGGATTTTGTCCGTGAAGGGCTGAATCAGATATTCAAATTTAATAACCCTAAAGCTCAGCATGCCTGCGGGTGCGGCGAGAGTTTTGGCGTTTGAGCGATGCAATCAACATGACACGAAGCAATGTAGAAATGCCTAATGAAGTGCAGGCTTGGGTCAGCGAAGGTCGCTACAAAGAAGGGTTTTTTACCCAGTTGGCCACCGACGAGTTGGCGATGGGCATCAACGAAGACGTGGTGCGCGCGATCTCGGCCAAGCGTAACGAACCTGAGTGGATGCTGGAGTTCCGCCTGGAAGCCTACCGTGCCTGGCTGCAAATGGAAGAGCCGCACTGGCTGAAAGCGAACTACGAGCGCCTGAACTATCAGGATTACAGCTATTACTCGGCGCCGTCCTGCGGCAGCTGTGATGACGCCTGCGGCTCGCAGCCCGGCGCGGAGCAGCAACCTGGCGCCCCGACCGACAACAATTACCTGACCAGCGAAGTTGAACTGGCGTTTAACCAGCTCGGCGTGCCGGTGCGTGAAGGCAGTGAAGTGGCGGTGGACGCTATCTTCGACTCGGTCTCGGTTTCGACCACCTACCGTGAAAAACTGGCGGAGAGCGGGGTGATTTTTTGCTCGTTCGGCGAAGCCATTCATGAATACCCGGATCTGGTGCGCAAATACCTCGGTCGCGTAGTGCCTTCCAACGATAACTTCTTTGCCGCCCTGAATGCGGCGGTGGCCTCCGACGGTACCTTTGTCTATGTGCCGAAGGGCGTGCGTTGCCCGATGGAGCTGTCGACCTATTTCCGTATCAACGCCGCCAAAACCGGCCAGTTCGAGCGCACCATCCTGATCGCCGATGAAGGCAGCTATGTCAGCTACATCGAAGGCTGTTCTGCCCCGGTGCGCGACAGCTACCAGCTGCATGCGGCAGTGGTGGAAGTGATCCTGCACAAAGACGCCGAAGTGAAATATTCGACGGTGCAGAACTGGTTCTCTGGGGGTGACAGCAAGGGCGGCATCCTCAACTTTGTGACCAAGCGCGCGCTGTGTGAAGGTGCGGGCTCGAAAATGTCGTGGACCCAGTCGGAAACCGGTTCGGCAATCACCTGGAAATACCCCAGTGTGATCCTGCAGGGGGATAACTCTATCGGTGAATTCTTCTCGGTGGCACTGACCAGTGGCCATCAGCAGGCGGACACCGGCACCAAGATGATCCACATCGGCAAGAACACCCGTTCGACCATCATCGCCAAAGGCATCTCCGCCGGGCACAGCGAGAATACCTACCGCGGGCTGGTGAAGATCCTGCCGGGTGCGGAAAACGCGCGTAACTTTACCCAGTGTGACTCGATGCTGATCGGGCCGGATAGCGGCGCTCATACCTTCCCGTATGTTGAAGCACGCAACAACAGTGCGCAGCTGGAACACGAGGCGACGACCTCAAAAATTGGTGATGACCAACTGTTCTATTGTCTGCAGCGCGGCATCAGCGAAGACAATGCCATTTCGATGATCGTCAACGGGTTCTGTAAGGACGTGTTCTCTGAGCTGCCGCTGGAGTTCGCCGTTGAGGCACAGAAGTTATTGGCCATCAGCCTGGAACACAGCGTGGGCTAACCGCCGGATTTACAGCGCGAAAGCGCGACCTAAGGACACTGCATGTTAAGTATCAAGAATTTAAAAGTCAGCGCGGAAGGCAACGAGATCCTCAAGGGCCTGAGTCTGGAAATCAAACCGGGTGAAGTGCATGCCATCATGGGGCCGAACGGCTCGGGCAAAAGCACGCTTTCTGCGACCCTGGCCGGGCGCGAAGAGTATGAAGTGACCGCGGGCGAAGTGACCTTCAAAGGCAAGGACCTGCTTGAACTGGCACCGGAAGACCGTGCCGGTGAAGGGGTGTTCCTGGCGTTCCAGTATCCGGTGGAGATCCCCGGCGTCAGCAACCATTTCTTCCTGCAGACCTCGGTCAATGCAGTGCGTAAATATCGCGAGCAGGAGCCGCTCGATCGCTTCGATTTCGCTGATTTTATCGAAGAAAAAATTGAGTTGTTGAATATGCCGCCCGATCTGCTGACCCGTTCGGTTAACGTCGGCTTCTCCGGCGGCGAGAAAAAGCGTAATGACATCCTGCAGATGGCCGCGCTGGAACCGGACCTGTGCATTCTGGATGAAACCGACTCCGGTTTGGATATCGATGCGCTGAAAATTGTCGCCAACGGCGTTAACTCACTGCGGGACGGCAAGCGTTCGTTCATCATCGTCACGCACTACCAGCGCATTCTGGACTACATCAAACCGGATTACGTTCATGTTCTTTCCCAGGGGCGCATCGTCAAATCCGGCGATTTCACCCTGGTGAAACAGTTGGAGGAGCAGGGCTATGGCTGGCTTACCGACGAACAATAATTCGCGCGCGCTGCAGCAACTCTACAGTCTGTTTGAAGCCCGCGGCGGCGAGCATTCCGCCCATGCGCTGGCGCACTGGCAACAGGCCTTGCGCCTGGGCTGGCCGACCCGCAAGCATGAAAACTGGAAATATACCCCGCTTGAAGGTTTGCTGGAGCAACAGTTCCTGGAGCCGCCGCTCGAAGCGGTGACTGCCGCTCAGCGGGATGCATTGGCGCTGGATATCGACGCTTACCGTTTAGTGTTTATCGACGGGCGCTTCAGTGCGGCATTGAGCGACAGTGAGCTGGGCGATTACCAGTTTGAGGTGGCCCCTTACGGCACGCTACAGGCATTGCCGGAGCCGATCCAGGCCGAAATCTTCCTGCATCTGACCGAAAGTCTGGCGCAGGAAACCAGCATTATCCGCGTGGCGGCCGGCAAAATTGCCCAGCGGCCGTTGTATCTGTTGCATATCAGCAGCGGACGCGGCGCTGAAGGTGAAGTGAATACCGTCCATCACCGCCATCATCTTGATATTGCGCGTAATGCGCAGGCGGAGGTGATCGAGCATTACGTCAGCCTTAATGATGCCGCGCATTTCACTGGCGCACGCCTGACCGCTAACGTGGGTGACAATGCTCAACTGCAGCACTGCAAACTGGCATTTGAAAGCCAGCCGAGCTACCACTTCGCCCATAACGATCTGGTGATTGGCCGCGATGCGCGGGTGAAGAGTGACAGTTTCCTGCTCGGGGCGGGGCTGACGCGGCATAACACCAGCGCACAGCTCAACGGTGAAGGCTCCAACCTGACGATCAACAGCCTGGTGCTGCCGGTCGGTAAAGAGGTCTGCGATACCCGCACTTACCTGGAGCATAACAAGGGTTATTGCGAGAGCCGCCAACTGCACAAAGTGGTGGTCAGCGATCGCGCCAAAGCGGTGTTTAACGGCATGATCAAAGTGGCCAAACACGCGATTAAAACCGATGGCCAGATGACCAACCACAACCTGCTGCTCGGCAAGGTGGCGGAGGTGGATACCAAGCCGCAACTGGAAATCTACGCTGATGACGTGAAGTGCAGTCACGGTGCTACCGTTGGGCGCATCGATGAGGAGCAGCTGTTTTATCTGCAATCGCGCGGGATCGACAAGCATGCGGCGCAGCAGATGATCATCTTTGCCTTTGCCGCGGAGCTGACCGAGGGGATTGGCAACGACACCATCCGTGAATCGGTGCTGGCGCGGATTGCGCAGCGCCTGCCGGGGGAGGCTGCATGAGTTTTCCAATTGAACGGGTACGCAGTGAATTTCCGCTGTTGGCGCGCGAGGTCAATGGCCAGCCGCTGGCTTACCTCGACAGTGCCGCCAGCGCGCAGAAACCGCAGGCAGTCATCGATCGCGAGCTGGATTTTTACCGTCATGGCTACGCGGCGGTACACCGGGGCATCCACACGTTAAGCGCCGAAGCGACGCAGGAAATGGAAGCGGTGCGTGAAAAGGTGGCGGCGTTTATCAATGCCGGCTCGGCGGAAGAGATTGTGTTCGTCAAGGGCACTACCGAAGGCATCAATCTGGTAGCCAACAGCTTTGGCCGCCATTTTTTGCAGCCCGGTGACAGCATTATCATCACCGAGATGGAACACCACGCCAACATTGTACCCTGGCAGATGCTGGCGCAGGAACGCGGGTTGAACCTTCGCGTCTGGCCGCTACAGCCAGATGGCACGCTGGATTTGGCCCGGTTGCCGGGCTTGATCGACGCGTCCACCAAACTATTGGCGCTAACCCAGGTGTCTAACGTGTTGGGCACGGTGAACCCGGTGCAGGAAATAACGGCGCAGGCGAAAGCTGCCGGTCTGAAGGTACTGATCGACGGTGCACAAGCGGTGATGCACCAGCGGGTGGATGTTCAGGCGCTGGATTGCGATTTCTACGTGTTCTCCGGGCATAAGCTGTATGGGCCTTCCGGCATCGGTATTCTTTACGGTCGTCAGGGGCTGTTGCAGCAAATGCCACCCTGGGAAGGGGGCGGGTCGATGATCCAACAGGTCAGCCTGACGGAAGGGACTACTTACGCCGAGCCACCCTGGCGCTTTGAGGCCGGTTCACCCAACACCGCCGGCATGATGGGGCTGGGTGCGGCAATTGACTATGTGAATGCGCTGGGGCTGGAGGCGATTGGTGACTACGAGCAGTCGCTGATGCATTACGCGCTGGAGGCTCTGCAACAGGTACCCCGGCTTAAAATCTACGGCCCGGCAGAACGTGCCGGGGTGATTGCCTTTAACCTGGGTGAGCACCACGCCTTTGACGTAGGCAGCTTCCTGGACCAGTACGGCATTGCCATTCGTACCGGACACCATTGCGCGATGCCGCTGATGGCGTTCTATAATGTGCCGAGCATGTGCCGCGCTTCGTTGGCGTTATATAATACGCGCGATGAAGTAGACCGGCTGGTGGCCGGGTTACAGCGTATCCAAAAACTGCTGGGATAGGACAGACCGGAGCTTAATCCCTCCGGGTGAATCAATGCCTGTAGTCAGTGACATGGGGTCGGCATGCCGGCCCCTGAATGATTGAAAGGATCCTCATGGCGAACTTGCCGGACAAAGATAAGTTAGTGCGTAATTTCTCCCGTTGCCTGAATTGGGAAGATAAGTACCTGTATGTCATTGAGCTGGGCGCCAAGCTGCCGGCGCTTGACGATACGGAACGTCAGGCGGGCAATCTGATTTCCGGCTGTCAGAGCCAGGTATGGATTGTGATGCAGCTTGATGAGCAGGGGCGTGTTGAATTCCATGGCGACAGTGATGCGGCAATCGTCAAAGGGTTGCTGGCGGTGGTGTTTATTCTTTATCACCAAATGACGCCGCAGCAGATTGTCGAGCTGGATGTTCGCCCCTTCTTCGCCGAATTGGCGTTGAGTCAGCACCTGACACCGTCACGTTCGCAAGGGTTAGAGGCGATGATCCGCGCTATCCGCAGTCAGGCTGCCAAGTTGTGACATAGCGGTAGACTCATTGATGCGTTACTGGTATTTCCTGTGTCAATGAGTCTTTACAAACCCTCAACACCCCATTCGTTCGCCCCGCAAATCAGTGACATATCAGCAGCTTACCCCTTGACGTTACATTGACAAATCCATAAAGCGATTACGTTATAACATGTTGATTTTTAGAGGACTTATTGCCTTTAACTGCAGCATTGCTAGTATTAATCAGGTCTTGTCTGATTTACCCGCCGCCAAGTGCCCGTTAGCCTTGTGGCCGAACCGTAATAAGCATAATAGGGATGATAATGAAACGTGCGTTGAGTTTAATGGGCATGCTATTTGCCACCGTACTGACTGGCACCCAGGCCGCCAGTGCGAGCGAATACCCGCTGCCGCCGCCGGACAGCCGTCTGATTGGCGAGAACACCACCTATACCGTACCCAATGATGGCCGCCCGCTGGAGGCGATTGCCGCTGACTATAAAATTGGTTTGCTGGGCATGCTGGAAGCCAATCCGGGCACCGATCCCTTCCTGCCCAAACCAGGTTCGGTATTAACTATCCCGACCCAGATGCTGTTGCCGGATACCAAGCGTGAAGGGATTGTGGTCAACCTGGCCGAACTGCGCCTGTACTACTACCCGAAAGGCGAGAACAAAGTGATTGTTTATCCTATCGGTATCGGCCAGACGGGGATGCACACGCCACTGCAGGTGACCTCTGTCAGCCAAAAAATCCCGAACCCAACCTGGACGCCGACGGCCAATATCCGTAAACGCTACCTGGAAAAAGGGGTGAAACTGCCTGGCGTCGTACCGGCCGGGCCTGAAAACCCAATGGGCCTGTTTGCCATGCGTCTGGCCATGGGACACGGTGAATACCTGATCCACGGCACCAACGCCAACTTTGGTATCGGCATGCGCGTCAGCTCCGGCTGTATTCGCCTGCGCCCAACGGATATCGAAGCGTTGTTTAATATGGTTCCGCGTGGCACCCGCGTGCAGGTAATCAACGACCCGGTGAAAATTTCCGTTGAGCCGGACGGTAAGCGCTACGTAGAAGTGCATCAGCCACTGTCGAGAGTTGAAAGCGACGATCCACAGACCATGCCGATCGCGTTGTCGAAAACCGAGAAAGCTTTTGTGGGGGATGCCCAGACCGATAAGGCCGTGTTCGACAGCGCGGTTGTACGCCGTTCTGGCATGCCGGTACTGGTTAACCTGGGGCAGAGCCCATCTGAGGTCAGTTTAACGCCTGTAGCCTCTCAGGAAGCGAATAAAGGCCTATTCAAGAGCGCACCTATCAGTTCGGTGAATTAAAACGCGGTCTTAATGGGTAATTCCGAGGGGTTCAGCGTGCTGAGCCCTTTTTTTTCGCCTGACGGCAGGGGGGAACAAGAGGGGAAATTTGCAGACAAAAAAAACGGCGCACATTGTGCGCCGTTTTCAATAACCGAAGCTATCTTACTTTTTGTAAGCGTGTGCTTGGTTGTCCAGACGCTGGTTAGCACGTGCTGCGTCGTCTTTAGCTGCTTGAACGTCAGAACGGATTGCGTTCACGTCGTTGCTCAGCTGGTCAACTTTAGCGTTCAGAGTCTGAACGTCAGAAGACAGTTGATCGATTTTAGCATTGCTTGAACAGCCAGCCAGCATAGTGGAAGCCAGGATTACCGCGCCCAGTACCAGTTTAGTACGATTCATTATAACACCCTCTAGATTGAGTTAATCTCCATGTAGCGTTACAAGTATTACACAAACTTTTTTCGAAAGAGAATAATTTTTTTGGATTGGAGTGCTTTATTTTGATCGTTCGCTCAAACTTGCATCTTCTTTTGAAAAATAGTTAAAAAATGTAGGGAAAACAGCTGGATTCCATGGGACAACTCCGATTTATAATTAGCTAAATAATGAGCAATCCACGGTTGCGTTTTTGAGAAAACGGTTTACCAGTGCTAAAAAAAACGCCGCTAAGCGGCGTTTTTGTCAAAATAATTATGTCACGTTTTATATTAAAGCACGTGAACCGAGGCAGTATTGGTAGTGCCGCTTGGTACCAGAGCACCAGAAACCATCACCACAACGTCGCCTTTTTGTGCCAAACCGCTGGCCAGTGCCGCTTCTTTACCGATGCGATAGAAGTCGTCGGTAGAGGCGATTTCCTTAACCATCTGTGGGATCACGCCCTTGGTCAGAATAAGCTGATGAGCGGTAGTTTCGTTGGTGGTCAGCGCCAGGATCACGGCGTTAGGGAAGTATTTACGCACGGACTTGGCTGATTTACCGCCGCTGGTGGCAACCACGATCAGTGGAGCATCCAGTTTCTCTGCGGTTTCAACCGCACCACGGCATACGGCTTCGGTGATGCGCAGCTTGCGGTTGTCATGCAGGCTGTCGATACGGCTTGGCATCACGCGATCGGTGCGCTCACAGATGGTCGCCATGATGGTAACGGCTTCCAGTGGGTACTTGCCCTTGGCGCTCTCACCAGACAGCATCACGGCGTCGGTACCGTCCAGAATGGCGTTAGCAACGTCGCCGGCTTCTGCGCGGGTAGGGCGCGGGTTCTTGATCATGGAATCGAGCATTTGGGTGGCGGTGATCACCACTTTACGTGCACGGTTACATTTTTCGATCATCATCTTCTGAGCGAAGATCACTTCTTCTACCGGGATTTCAACGCCCAGATCGCCACGAGCAACCATGATGCCGTCAGACGCTTCGAGAATTTCGTCGAAGTTGTTCAGGCCTTCCTGGTTTTCGATTTTGGAGATGATTTGGATCTGCGCGCCGCCGTGCGCTTTCAGGTGCTCACGAATTTCCAGCACGTCAGAACGCTTGCGAATGAAGGAAGCGGCAACGAAGTCCACGCCTTGTTCGCAGCCGAAAATCAGGTCGCGTTTGTCTTTTTCGGCCAGTGCAGGCAGCTGGATGGAAACGCCCGGCAGGTTAACGCCTTTGTTTTCGCCCAGGTCGCCGCTGTTCAGTACCTTACAGACAACTTCGTTTTCGGTCACGTTGGTGACTTCCATGCCGATCAGGCCGTCATCCACCAACACGGTGTTGCCGATTTTCAGGTCAGCGCTAAAGCCTGCGTAGGTTACCGCAACGCGTTCGTTGTTGCCGATAACGCTCTGATCGGTGGTGAAAGTGAAGGTCTGGCCGGCAACCAGCGCCGCGTCTTTACCGCCTTCCAGTTTCATGGTGCGAATTTCCGGGCCTTTGGTATCCAACAGGATGCCGGCGTTCTGACCGGTTTTCGCCATCACGGCGCGCATGTTCTTGATGCGGTTGCCGTGCTCTTCATAATCGCCGTGGGAGAAGTTAAGGCGCATTACGTTCATGCCCGCATTCAGCAGGTTGGTCAGCATTTCTTCCGATTCGGTTTTTGGACCGATGGTACAAACAATTTTGGTCTTTTTCATGACGGATTTTTCTACAAGTTGTGATGGATAATAAAACGAATAAAACCAGCGGTCAGGCCACTGATAAGGGATTTGAGTCGTTCCTGGTGGTGCAAAACACAGTTAAGGATAGGTGACCAGAGTCGAAATGGGGCGGAAAAATTCAGCCAGCGCCGGGATGCGGGGATGCTGCGCAACGTGATGAGATGAAAATGTGTTGTTATTGCGTTTTCGCAGATCAAGGGCTGAAACCATTCAACTGAAAGACGTTGCGCATTATAAAGGCTAAGCGGCGGGAAACAAAATAAAAAACCGATGCAAAACCTCGGTTCCGTCAAATCAGCAGTAAATAGGGCGCAAATGCAAACCCTTAGCTGGGGTTTGTTGCGCAAATAACCGCTTTATAAGTGCAGGTATTAACGATCAGCGTGTAGTGATGATTTCCCACAGGGTACCTGCCGTCAGACAGAAACAGCCGCTGGCGGTGTTGGCAGGGATCATGATGCTTTCACCGGCGACCACCACCTGAATGTCATTGCCCAGGGTAAATTCAAACTCACCGGAAACCACCTGCGTTTGCAGAGCGAAATCACGCTTTTGCAACTGACCAAAGGTACCAGCGTCGAATTTCACTTCGGTGGCACGGGCGCCGTTGCTCATGATGCCTTGTCGACGGATGAGTCCGTTGTCGAGTTTCTCGAACGGGGTCTGGGCAGTAAATGTCAGCATGGATTCGGTCCTGATAAGGTATTCGCCTTGATGATACCTGATGCCGCTTGCGGTGACAGGAGCAAAGCTACGGGATCGTACTGGCGAGTTAACGGTAGAGGAAGCGCGAGTCGATAGGGTGAAACTGAGGAAACAATGATTTGGTGCGTCCGAGTGGACTCGAACCACCGACCCCCACCATGTCAAGGTGGTGCTCTAACCAACTGAGCTACGGACGCACTGCACTGCTTTTAGATATTTGGTGCGTCCGAGTGGACTCGAACCACCGACCCCCACCATGTCAAGGTGGTGCTCTAACCAACTGAGCTACGGACGCACTGTACTGCTTTTAGGAATTTGGTGCGTCCGAGTGGACTCGAACCACCGACCCCCACCATGTCAAGGTGGTGCTCTAACCAACTGAGCTACGGACGCATCTTTTCCTGTCTGTCATGGCTGACAGCGGGGACGAATATTAACGAGCAACCTGCGTGCTGGCAAGGAGAAAAACGTAATTTTATCCGGTATTTCACGCGATTGCTGCGCTTGTGTGCAGTGCGGTGATTTTTTCCGCAGTGATGGTGCCAAAGCCACCGGCAGGCGATGCCAACCGGTGGCCAGTCTTAACGGGTGGAGCGCTGCAGGATCAGTGCCGCCGGTTGTCTTTGCAGCCAGCGCATACGCATGGCCATCATGATGGCGGCGAAGGTCAGGCCAATGATAAAGCCAATCCAGAATCCGCTAGGCCCCATTGCCGGTACCAGGATATCGGTCAGCGCCAGCACATAACCGCTCGGCAGCCCCAGGATCCAATAGGCTACAAAGGTGATGAAGAAGATTGAACGGGTATCTTTATAACCACGCAGAATGCCGCTGCCGATCACCTGAATAGAGTCGGAAATCTGGTAAATAGCCGCCAGCAGCATCAGGTGCGAGGCCATGGCAACCACCGCCGGGCTGTCGTTATACAGCAGGGCAATTTGTTCACGGAAGGTGGCGGTAAACAGCGCGGTGCAGCAGGCCATGGCGATACCGACGGCAATAGCCGCATAGGCGGCAATTCGCGCACCTTCAACCGAGCCTTCACCCAACCGATAGCCGACGCGGATAGTTGCGCTGACCCCCAGTGACAATGGCAATACAAACATCAGTGCGCTGAAGTTAAGTGCAATCTGGTGCCCGGCCACGGAAACAATGCCCAGTGGCGACACCAACAGGGCGACGATAGCGAACAGCGTGACCTCAAAGAACAGCGCCAGCGCTACCGGCAGGCCAATGCCGAATAAGCGTTTCATCGCCGGCCAGTCTGGCCGCATGCTGCTGCCTTCGTGTGGCAGAATATCGCGTTGTGAAGGGGCGCGTTTTACGTACCAACGCATCGCCAGGAACATAAACCAGTAAACGCTGGCGGTTGCCACGCCGCAACCGACGCCACCCAGCTCCGGCATGCCGAATTTGCCGTAGATGAAAATATAGTTAATCGGGATATTCACCAGCAGGCCGAGAAAGCCAATCACCATGCCCGGTTTGGTTTTCGACAGGCCTTCGCATTGGCCACGCAGCACCTGGAAGAACAGATAGCCCGGCGCGCCCCACATGATGGCATGCAGATAGCCCACCGCTTTATCCGCCAACCGCGGGTCGATGTTGTGCATCATGTCGATGACAAACTTGCTGTTATACAGCACGATAATTACCAGCAGTGAGACGGCGGCGGCCAGCCAAAAGCCCTGACGCACCTGATGAGCGATGCGATCGCGTCGGCCAGCGCCATTGAGCTGTGCAATCACCGGCGTTAGCGCCAGCAGCAGGCCGTGGCCGAACAGGATAGCCGGTAGCCAGATTGAGGTACCCACGGCAACCGCCGCCATATCTGTGGCGCTGTAGGCACCGGCCATAATGGTATCAACCACGCCCATTGCGGTTTGTGATATTTGCGCGATGATCACCGGGATAGCGAGGGCCAATAAGCTACGCGCTTCAATTAAGTACTTCTGCACGCATACACCTTTTCTATTTATTTATGATGGAGGGAAAGGTCGTCGTGAAAGGACAACAATTAAAAATAGCGGAATTTTGTCAAAAAGATTGTACCCGCTCGGCGTGGTTAAGCAAATGCTGTGATGAAATAGTTATTAAATGCGCAGCTGCAGATTTTTTGTCGCCTCGGGTTTGGTTTTCATCGTCAACTGGGGCAAACTGCCCCAAGCGCTTTAAACATTTTTAGAAAGAAGAGGCCCACATGTTCACCGGTATCGTACAAGGCACCGCGCCGCTGGTCGCCATTGATGAAAAATCCAACTTCCGCACTCACGTCATCGAGATGCCTACTGAACTGCTGCCCGGGCTGGAGCTTGGCGCGTCGGTGTCTCATAACGGTTGCTGCCTGACCGTCACTGCGGTAGAGGGCAACCGCGTCAGTTTTGATTTGATCAAAGAGACGCTGCGCCTGACCAACCTTGGTGAATTGACGTTGGGTGACGTGGTCAACATCGAAAGAGCGGCCAAATTTAATGATGAAATTGGCGGTCACCTGATGTCCGGCCATATTATCTGCACGGCAGAGGTTGCCAAGATTTATACCTCTGAGAATAATCGTCAGATATGGCTGCGCATGCCGGACGCGGAACTGATGAAATACGTTCTGCACAAAGGCTTCATTGGCATCGATGGTATTAGTCTGACTATCGGTGAGGTCGTCAATAATCGTTTTTGCGTACATTTGATCCCGGAAACTCTGGAGCGCACCACGCTGGGCAAAAAACGCCTGGGTGATAAGGTGAATATTGAAATCGATCCACAAACGCAGGCGGTGGTTGACACTGTCGAGCGGGTGTTGGCGAGCCGTGAAGCGGCAATGGCGGCGGCGAGTGCGCTGGCGCAGAAGATCTGACGAACGACAAACCAGAGAGGAGCTATCGCGTGAAGTTTTATGGGAAAACGTTGATGTTAACGGCGCTGTTGGCGCTGAGTGCTTGTAGCAGCTCGCCTGAACAGGGTACCGCCAACACGGCGGCGGATGCAGAGAACGATACCTGCGGCGCAGCGCAATATCAGAACTATGTCGGCAAACCGATGTCAGCGCTGGAAGGCGTGCAGATTGAGTCGCAAGTGCGCGCTATACCGTATAACTCTGCGGTCACGATGGACTTTAACCTGCGTCGGCTGAACTTCCTCGGCGATAGTGATGATAAGATCATCCGGGTGTATTGCGGCTGATATACCCACGCTGGTCAATACATAAAAAGAACCCCGGTCAGTGCAAGCTAGCCGGGGTTCTTTTATTGGAAGCGTCGAGATTAACGCGTTACGCGAATACCGCCGTCAACCCCTTTAGGGCTGAATACCACTTGCCACAGTTGAATATCACGTGCGCGGAAGGCTCCGGCGCAGGCGTTCAGATAATAGCTGAACATGCGTTCGAAACGATCTGAATAACGCTGGGCAAGCAGTGGCCACGCCTGTTTGAAGCGTTCGTACCAGGCCATCAGGGTGCGATCATAATCGGCGCCAATATTATGCCAATCTTCCATCACGAAATGCCCCTCACTGGCCTGGGCAATATGTGAGATCGACGGCAGACAGCCATTCGGGAAGATATATTTGTTGATCCACGGGTCAACATTCATATCTGTCCGATTCGAGCCAATGGTGTGCAGCAGGAACAGACCGTCCGGTTTTAAATTACGTTCCACCACTTTAAAATAGGTGTGGTAATTTTTCGGACCGACGTGCTCGAACATGCCGACAGAAACAATACGGTCAAACAGCTGGTGTAAATCGCGGTAGTCCTGTAACCGAATATCGACGTCCAGCCCGGCGCAATGTTCCTGAGCCAGTTTTTGTTGTTCGGCGGAAATGGTCACACCCACCACCGAAACACCATAGTTTTTCGCCGCATAGGCGGAAAGTCCGCCCCAGCCACAGCCAATATCCAGCAGGTTCATGCCCGGCTGCAGCTGCAGTTTTTCGCAAATCATCCGCAGCTTGGCTTCTTGCGCTTCTTCCAGCGTGGTGGCTTCTTTCCAGTAGGCGCAGGAATATTGCATATGCGGATCGAGCATCTGCGTAAACAGATCGTTCCCCAGATCGTAATGTTCTTTACCGACTATCCAGGCGCGTTTCTTCGATTGCAAATTGGTGAGGCGCGCGGCAGCAATACGCAGGGTATCTTTTAAATGGCGGGGGAGTTTCTTTTCCAGCCCGGCACGCACCACGTGTTGAAAGAATATATCCAGCCGTTCACATTCCCACCAGCCATCCATATAGCTTTCGCCCAGGCCAAGAGAACCGTCCTGCAGCACGCGTTTAAAAAAATTGGGATTTTTAACCTGAATATCGAAAGGGCGTGAGCCGTTTATTTCAATACCGGCCATGCTGAGCATTTCATTAGCGATGCGATACCATTGGTTGTCCTGGATGCTCACATCTTCTATACACGATGAACTCATAGCTTCTCCATCACCTTCTTCTGACTTATGACCCGCCAAAAAATAGCTTAGACAAATTCTGCGGGAGCATACGTTTACCTACGGCAAAAAGTTCCGTGGCGTCTGATATCCGACTATGAACAGAGGAAAACTTTAAGAAGGTTCCTGCGCAAGAAACGCTGGAAAGACAATCCTTAAAAAAGTGTGACGCCATACGCGTACACAACAGCAATTTGTGATAAAGAAATTATAAAGGTGTTATTTTAAAAGGTCGTTTTGAGTATAGGCTTGCCGAGGCGCTTACTCAACTGTAAATCGCACTCGGCAAAAATATTCTTTAAGTGATTATTAACACATACAATTATGACGCTGAGTTAGCATGTTCCTGCCGCGTCGCCTGCTGTTCATCCATCACTTTTCCCCGTTGCAGCATATAGCCCAATGCGGCTAATACTACCGTAGAAACCATCACCGTCACCGTTGCCAACAGCGGCTGGCTGATAAAGGCCGATACCAGCATGCTGGCGACAAAACACAGGCCCAACTGCAGGGTATTTTGCAGCGCGGCGGCTTTACCGGTGCCTTCCGGGAACGGGGTTAATGCATTTGCCACTACGATTGGGTAGGTGGCACCGTTGACCAGCGCCATCACGCAGAACGGGATCAGCAGCGTGGTAAGCGTGGGTTCGGTCTGCGTGGCAACCAGGTATAACGCCACCATGCTGATGCCATAAGCTACCAGCAGCCACGGCAGTAAGGTGTTGCCATTAATGCGATTTAACGCAGTGCGGCAGCCATAACCTCCTAACAGGAAGGCCAGGGTCTGCGGCACATAGCTCAGGCCGATATCATTTGGGCTGTACCCCATATCGCCAAGAATAAAAGGTGAGCCGGTCAGCCAGGCGAAGAAGCCGGCGGAGCAGGCAGCAAAGATGATAACGCTACCGCTGAATACCGGAGATTTCAGCAATTGCAGGAAAGTCAGGCTGCTTTTCTTTTCGCTGGAAGGCTGCGTTTTGGCGTTTTCTTTCAACAACAGAGTCGGCAGCAAGAGAATGACGGTAATGCCCAGCAGCACGGCGAAAATGGCACGCCAGCCCATGTGGTTCAGCAACCAGGCGCCGACCAGGGGTGCCAGCGCCGGTGAGAGGGCGACCAGCGGCATAATGGTGGCGAATACGCGGTTTGCCTTGCCTTCGCGGTAGCGGTCGATCACCAGTGCCTGCCAGGTGACGGCGGCGGAACAGACGCCAATTGCCTGGATAAACCGCAGTGACCACAGTTGAACGGCATTTTGTACCCACAGCATGCCCAGACATCCCAGAGCAAACAGGGCCAGACCAATCAGCAATACCGGCTTACGGCCGAGATGGTCGGAAAGCGGCCCCCACAGCAGTTGAGCAAAGGCAAAGCCGGCCAGGAAGATACTGAGGCTGGCACTGATCGCCCCAGCGGAAATTTGCAGGTCTTGCTGCATCACACCAAAGGCGGGCAGATACATGTCGGTGGCCAGATAACCCAGCATACTCAGGCCGGCAAGGTAGAACATAAAACCAAAGGAATTTCGCATGGTATTTCTCGTTAATATTTTAATGTCGCAGGTTTTTAGCGCCGGCAAGTGTATCCGGCTGGATCTCTGCTTGTGAAACGGTAATATTTGCGAGGTGCTGTTAAAAAAATTGAAGGCAAGCTCATGTGGTCTGAATATTCTCTCGATGTGGTAGACGCGGTCGCCCGCACCGGCAGCTTTAGCGCAGCGGCGCAGGAGCTGCACCGTGTGCCCTCGGCGGTCAGTTATACCGTGCGGCAATTGGAACAATGGTTGGCAGTTCCGCTGTTTGAACGGCGTCATCGTGACGTGGAACTGACCCCGGCCGGCGTGGTGTTTGTGCAGGAAGCACGCAGTGTCATCAAAAAAATGCTCGACACCCGCCGCCAGTGTCAGCAGGTGGCTAACGGCTGGCGTGGCCAACTGAAAATTGCGGTAGACATCATTGTTAAACCCCAGCGTTGCCGCCAACTGGTGCTGGATTTCTATCGCCATTTCCCCGACGTAGAACTCTTGGTTCAACCTGAGGTGTTTAACGGCGTCTGGGATGCGCTGGTGGATGGACGTGCTGATATGGCGATTGGGGCGACGCGTGCGGTGCCGGTCGGCGGCGGGTTTGCCTTTCGCGATATGGGCGACATGCGCTGGCTGTGCGTGGTCAGTCCGCAGCATCCGCTGGCGGCGTTGGATGGACTGTTGAATGATGATCAACTGCGGCCTTTCCCGTCGCTGTGTCTGGAAGATACCTCGCGTAACCTGCCCAAGCGGGTCACCTGGACACTGGATAACCAACGGCGGCTGGTGGTGCCGGACTGGGCCTCGGCGCTGGACTGTCTGTGTGCCGGTCTGTGCGTTGGCATGATGCCTGCGCATCAGGCATTGCCATTGGTGCAGCGTGGGGAACTGGTAGCGTTGCAGTTGCAGCAGCCGTTTCCGGCCAGCCCCTGTTGCCTGACCTGGCAGCAGAATACGCCATCACCGGCGATGGCCTGGCTATTGGACTACCTGGGGGACAGTGAAACGCTGAATCAGGAATGGTTAAGCGAAGTGACGCCGGAAACCACAGAGGCTTCCGGCGTTGGCAATTAGCGGCGGTAATCGATGAATGGGCCGTCAGCGACCGAACGGCGCTCAATCAGCTTTGGATGCACTTCAATCACCTGCGACTCTTCGCGCTTGCTGATAATACGGTCCAGCAACATGGTGAACGCCATCTCTCCCAAACGCTCTTTGGGCTGATGAATGGTGGTCAGCGCCGGGGTGAAATAGCGGGCGTTACGCACGTTATCGTAGCCAATCACCGAAATGTCTTGCGGCACCCGCAGACCAAGCTCGTCGGCGGCGCAGATCGCGCCCATCGCCATGATGTCGCCGCCGCAGAATACCGCGGTCGGCCGATGTTTTTGCGACAAGATCTGGTGCATGGCCTTGTAACCGGATTCCGGCTCAAAGTCTCCCTGAACAATCCACTCGTCGCGTACTTCGATATTGGCTTCTTCCATGGCTTTTAAAAAGCCCTGATGGCGACCGCCACCGGTATTGCGCGACAGTTGGCCTGGAATGGCACCGATATCGCGGTGACCGCGTTCAATCAGATAACGTCCGGCCAGATAGCCGCCTTCGAAGGCGTTATCAATGATGCTATCGGTAAAATCACCGCGGGCTGCGCCCCAGTCCATCACCACCATTGGGATGTTGCGGTAGTCTTCCAGCATACCCAGCAATTGGTCTGGGTATTCCGAACACATCACCAGCAGGCCATCGACACGCTTTTGCGCCAGCATTGCCAAATAGGCCCGCTGTTTGTCCAGATTGTTGTGCGAGTTGCACAAAATCAGCGTATAGCCTTTGCTGTAGCAGCTGTTTTCTACCGCCTCGATCACTTCGGCAAAGTAGGGGGCTTCGCTGGAGGTGGCCAGCAGGCCAATCGATTTGGTGTGATTGACCTTCAGGCTGCGCGCTACGGCGCTGGGTGAGTAATGCAGCTCTTTAATCGCAGCGCCAACGGCCGCTTTAGTTTCTTCGGCGACGAAACGAGTCTTATTGATGACGTGCGAAACGGTGGTGGTGGAAACGCCAGCGCGTTTGGCCACATCTTTAATCGTTGCCATGTAAAGAATGACTCCTGAACTCACATGTTGCAGCATGTAAGTGTGATGTTAATCGTTTGCCTGCGTAGATCCTTCTCCAAAGAAGCGAAAACTGAGTTTTTAGTGTGTTGAAGTCGTCAGCGCTTGGTCAGGAGGGGCATTTTGCCGGTACACAGTTGTGAACTGCGAATTTTGTCCCATATTGAGCCAAAGTGGAAGAGGTAATCGGTATAATAAACCGGGAAATGATAACAAGATTTTATTGTTCAACTGTGTGAAAATGGTTTGACGCATTAATTGTGTGCCTTTTACCCTTGGGAAACCCAATCTGAAAAGGAGTTGTAATGGATACCGATCTGAAAATGTCACTGTTCACCACCGTTTGTGCGCTGGCCGTGATTATTGCTTTCAGTTTCACCGCTGCTTTGAACTGATCCCCTCAAGTAAAACAGGCGCAGCCCGCTGCGCCTGATTGTTTTTCCCCGCGTTACGCCAGGTTCTTTTCCACAAATGCCCAGTTAACCAGTGCCCAGAAATTTTCCAGGTAGGCAGGTCGCGCATTGCGGTAATCGATGTAGTAGGCGTGTTCCCAGACGTCGACGGTCAGCAACGGTTTATCATCACCGGTCAGCGGTGTCGCCGCGTTCGAGGTGTTAACAATGGCCAGCGTACCCTCTGGTTTTTTCACCAGCCAGGTCCAGCCTGCGCCAAAGTTTTTCACTGCGGCGTCGCTGAATTGCTGCTTAAAGGCGGCGAAAGAACCAAATGCCTGATTAATCGCCTCAGCCAGTTTACCTTCAGGCTCACCACCGCCCTGTGGCGACAGGCAGTGCCAATAGAAAGTGTGGTTCCATACCTGGGCCGCATTGTTGAAGATGCCGCCGTCAGAGGCCTTAACGATCTCTTCCAGGGATAATCCTTCAAACTTGCTGCCTTTCAGCAGGTTGTTCAGGTTCACCACGTAGGCGTTGTGATGCTTGCCATAGTGGTATTCCAGGGTTTCTGCGGAAATGTGTGGTTCGAGGGCGTTTTTTTCATAAGGTAATGCAGGTAGTTCAAACGACATTGCTTCCTCCTAGTACAGTGCCAGCCCACCGTCGTAACAACGGCAACAGATTGGCCTTCTTTTATTGTGGGTATTTAGCTTAGCAATTTTCGCGATGAAATACAGGGGAAACGGACAAGGGATTGAGTACAACAATGAGGTTTGCGGGAATTATCAGGGGAGAGCGGCTGGCAGCGCCAGCCGCAAAGAGTATTATCGAATGGTTTTTGGCGTGACTACCCGGCGTGCGCCGATGTAGTGGTTTTGCCAGTAATCGTTGTCGAGCTGGCTAATGCGGATTTCTTCACCGGTACGCGGTGACTGAATGAATTTACCGTTGCCCAGATAAACCCCAACATGGTCTGCCGCGCCGCGGTTGTTAATGCGGAAGAACACCAGGTCGCCGCTTTCCAGTTCACTCTTTTTAATCGGCGCTGCGTCACGCAGGTGGTACATCTCGTTGGCAGTACGCGGCATTTTAATTTTAACGATGTCTTTATAGGCGTAATAAATCAGACCGCTGCAGTCAAAGCCGGTTCTTGGCGAGGTGCCACCCCAGCGATAAGGTTTACCCATTTGATCCATCAGCTTGGCCATCGCGGTTTGCTTGGCATGCTGGTAGCGTTTTTTGTGCGCCGGGCTGAGCTTCAGTGGCTTTTCGTCACCCACCAATTTGGCGGTGGCCATACCGCTTTCGCGATGGCGTCCATAGCCTTTTTTATAGCCCTTCTTCGGCGGGGTCACTTTAATTTTGGCTATTTTATGAGTTTTGTTTTTCGATTTTGCGCTGACGATCTTTTTAGCGGTTTTTTCTGTTTTGGCTTTGGTGACCTTGGCGGTTTTTTGCGGAGTAGTGACTTTCACTTTTTTGCTGCTGGCCTTAACCGCTTTCTTTTTCTTGCGGTCATCCGGCCGGGCTTCGTTTACGTGGCTCTTGCGCTGCTCAGCGGCAACACGGGCCTGTGGCGCTGCGTGCGCCAGATTAAAGAATAGCTGTGTAAACAACAGCACAAAAAGCGTAAGAATTAAACGCATGTCGACGTTACCAACCTTGGCCCCGGAACAGATATCGAATGAGTGACAGTATTCCCGAATTTCGCCATATAAAACAGCGAAGAACTCATAAATGATAATCCATATTGTGAGAAAACGTTAATAGCATTTTTTTTGCCGAAAAATCAAACTGTTGATGTATAAAAAACCAACAATGACCACCGGCGGACTTATTAAACGGCGCGTTTTGATAAAAAATATATTAGTGAAATGGCCAGATTAAAAATGTTATTCTGCGCATATGTTTTGACCGGAAAGGCCTTGCCGGTGAGACGCGACTGACAACGGGGGAATGCCCTTGCAAAAGATGGCGTTTTCTTGCGACTGTTCCAGCCGCTACAATAGCCAATGTGATGCATGTTGTAGCCATGAGATTTGGCTTGAGGAAGCAATATAATGACGACGACGATTGAAAAAATTCAGCACCAGATCACTGAGAACCCAATTCTGCTGTATATGAAAGGTTCACCGAAATTGCCAAACTGCGGTTTCTCTGCGCAAGCCGTGCAGGCGCTGTCTGCCTGTGGCGAACGCTTTGCTTACGTTGATATTCTGCAGAACCCGGACATCCGTTCCGAGTTGCCGAAATACGCCAACTGGCCGACTTTCCCACAGCTGTGGGTAGACGGTGAGCTGGTCGGCGGCTGTGATATCATCATGGAAATGTATCAGCGCGGCGAATTGCAGCAGCTGATCAAAGAAACGGCAGAGAAGTACAAACAGCAGGAAGACCAGCAGCCATAATCGGCTCGGTTTTATTGTTGCAAGTCATCGGGCGGTGCCAGCTAATACTGGGCCGCCCGATTTTTTTGTCTTAGTCGGTATTAGTGGCGGCCAGCGGCCAACCGCCAAGACGCTTCCAGCGGTTAACCAGCTCGCAGAACAGCTGAGCGGTTTGCTCGGTGTCATACAGCGCTGAATGGGCCTGGGCACTGTCGAAGGGAATATCGGCGGCAATGCAGGCTTTGGCCAGTACCGTCTGTCCCAACACCAGTCCGCTTAACGCCGCGGTGTCAAAGGTGGCGAAAGGGTGGAAAGGATTGCGTTTCAGGCTGGCACGCTCGGCGGCTGCCATCAGGAAGCTGTGATCAAAATTGGCGTTATGCGCCACAATTATCGCCCGGTTACAGCCGCGATCCTTAATGCCTTTGCGCACCGCTTTAAAAATAGCGTGCAGTGCATCGTACTCACTGACTGCACCGCGCAGGGGATTACTCGGATCTATGCCGTTAAACGCCAGCGCTTCGGGCTGCAGGTTGGCACCTTCAAAAGGCTCCACGTGAAAGTGCAGGGTTTCGTCCTGCTGCAACCAGCCGTCTTCATCCATTTTTAACGTAACGGCGGCAATCTCCAGCAGCGCGTCAGTTTTGGCATTAAATCCGGCGGTTTCTATATCTATCACTACGGGGTAAAACCCACGAAAACGGCCACTCAGGGCGTTAAGATCACTTTTTTCGGCCATCAGTTTCTTATCTTCATCGAATGCAGCGCGCATTATGGCAAATTTTGCGCCCGGTTGCAGGCGGTTATCACGCGGAAAAAACAAGGGCGCAGAAAGCGCCCCTGATTGACCTTAGTGGCCGAGGCCATGGCCGGCGTGTTTGTTTTCGATCAGTTCGATTTTATAACCGTCCGGATCTTCAACAAAGGCGATAACCGTGGTGCCGCCCTTGACCGGGCCGGCTTCGCGAGTAACCTTGCCACCGGCATGACGAATGCTGTCACAGGTTGCGGCGACATCATCAACACCCAGGGCCAGATGGCCGAATGCGGTGCCCATTTCGTAGCTGTCGGTGCCCCAGTTATAGGTCAGTTCAATCACCGCACCTTCACTTTCATCGGTATAGCCTACAAACGCCAGTGAGTACTTGTATTCCGGGTTCTCGCTGGTACGCAGCAAGCGCATGCCTAATACCTTGGTATAGAAGTCGATGGAGCGTTGCAGATCACCGACGCGGATCATGGTATGGAGTAAGCGCATAATTCCTCTGATTGGATGTGCCGTTGCCAATGGCGGATGGATTGAAGCAAATCCAGTATAGCGTTGCCGCATAAGGGATTTCAATGTATGCCACGGCAGGGAGCATCATGACATCAGTGACGTTGTCACTCAAAAGTTCCGCAGGATAACACTACCGCACACTTTGTCGCCGTGCATAACATGGAAATAGGTACTATAACCGCTGTCAGGAACAGAGCGTCACGATAACGATGTAGCGCCCGGATTGGACAGGGCTAATTTATAAATTTGGATCAGATTAATAATGACGGTTTATATTTTCACAGCAGTAACATCAGGTTTGCCGAAGGAGCCGCTTAATGGATGAAATGCTGATTCTGGTTGATGCTGATGATAATCCGATTGGCTCGCAAAGCAAAACGCGGGTACACCAACAGGGGTTACTGCACCGGGCATTTTCAATTTTTATCTTTGATAGCCAGGGCCGCTTGCTGCTGCAACAGCGAGCATTCAGCAAGTATCACTCGGCCGGGCTATGGACCAACAGCTGTTGTGGTCACCCGCGCTGGGGCGAGTCAACGCTGGCTGCGGCTCAGCGCCGCCTGCAGGAGGAGATGGGGTTCAGCACTGAGCTACAACAAGTTTCCAGCTTTACCTATCAGGCTGCGGTACCCGGCGATTTGATTGAGCACGAATTCGATCATATCTACGTCGGTTTATTTGACGGCAAGCCGGAAGGGGCGCCTGAAGAGGCCCATAGTTGGTCGTGGACTGATATTCAGCAATTAACGGATGAAACAACGCGTAATCCTGAAAAGTTTACCGTTTGGTTTCTCACAATAATGAAGGATCTTGGAGCCAATGAAATGAAACGTTGGGCGAGGTTGGCCGCGAGCTAACTGACGGCTCCCCCTAAATGGCAAAAAGCCCGCCGGCATTGGCCTACCGGCGGGCTTTGCTATTTTACTTACAGCGTTGGGTAGTCGGTGTAGCCTTCAGCACCGCCGCCGTAGAAAGTTTCCGGTTTAGGTTCGTTCAGCTCAGCGCTCAGTTTAAAGCGCTCAACCAGGTCCGGGTTGGCGATATAGCTACGACCAAAGGCCACGGCATCGATAAAGCCTTTATTGATCAGCTCTTCTGCTTTCTCGGCGGTATAGGCGCCGGCCCCGACAATCACGCCTTTAAAGTGGGCGCGTACCGAGTCACGGAAGGCGTCGGAATAAGGCTTGCCACCTGCCCAGTCAGGCTCAGAAATGTGCAGATAAGCGATGTTACGCTTGTTCAGCTCTTCCACCAGATACAGGGCTGCATCTTCCTGATCTTCACCATTGTCCAGGCCGTTGAACGGACCCAGCGGTGAAATACGGATACCAATGTGCTCTGAACCCCATTCAGCGATGCTGGCATCAACCACTTCCAGTGTCAGACGCGTGCGGTTTTCGATGCTGCCGCCGTACTGATCGGTGCGCTGGTTAGAGGCCGGAGCCATAAACTGGTGCAGCAGATAGCCGTGCGCCGCATGCAGTTCGATAAAGTCGAAACCGGCTTCACGTGCGTTGGCAGTCGCCTGGCGGAAATCATTAATGATGCCTGGGATCTCTTCAGTTTCCAGGGCGCGTGGGGTAGAGGTTGGCACTCGTACCCAGGCGCCGGTTTCGTCACGCACGGTAGTGCGTGTGTCGGCATTGATCGCAGAAGGGGCTACCGGAGCCTGCTGGCCCGGCTGCAGGCTATTATGGGAAATACGGCCCACGTGCCACAGTTGAACGGCGATATGACCGTTCTTGTCATGCACAGCCTGGGTGATCTTTTTCCATGCGGCGATCTGCTCTGGGGTATGCAGCCCCGGTGCGCCGGCATAGCCTTTCGCCTGGAAAGAAATCTGGGTGGCTTCGGTGACAATCAGACCCGCGCTGGCGCGTTGGGCATAATATTCGCCCATCAGTGGCGTCGGGATATCACCAGGCTCTATGCTGCGCAGACGCGTCAGCGGGGCCATAAACACGCGGTTTGGCAGGGTTACAGCGCCAACCTTCAGCGGGGAGAACAACTTTTCAAGCTTCATAGTGCATCCTATATTAATAGACCGGTCGACTAGTAACGAATGTAAAGCCGCCCAATGCGGCAATTCATGATAAACAGGGTGTTTTGTTTAGTGTTGCGCCGGACGCAACAACAGTTCAATACTTTCCAGCGCGTTGGTCAGCGGGGCGACCGAGTGGCGGATTTTGGCGCGTAATGAAGCGCCAAGCCACAGGGAATACAGCGTTTCCGCCGTGGCCGCCGGGCTCATGGCCAGCGACAATGAACCTTCGCGGATCCCGCGTTCAATCGTATCCTGCAGGTGACCAATCACCCGGGCACTGCCGGTTTCCAGCGCATGACGCATGGGCTCCGACAGGTCGCTCACCTCGGCAGACAATTTCACCGCCAGGCAGGCGTTATGGCATTCGCTGCGGCAGTGATAGCTGATCGCCTGAGCGTAATAGCTTAACAATTGGTGGCGTGCATCGCCTTTATCGTCGGCAAACAGCTGCTGCATTGCCGCATCATAATGTTCGAAATAACGCTGCAGCATCGCTTCGCCAAACACTTCCTTCGACCGGAAGTAGTGGTAGAACGAACCTTTTGGCACGCCCGCCGTGCTCAGCAGTTCGCTCAGTCCCATACCGGTAAAACCGAGACGCAGGCTGAGGGTCTCGCCAGTAGCGAGCAAATGTTCACGGGTATCTGTAGGGCAGTGCGCTTGTTTAGTCATAATGGGTGTCAGCATAATAGACCGATTGGTCTAGGTCAATAACAATAAAAAAACCGGCATAAAAATGCCGGTTATGATGAGTGATACTTTGCCTGAATAAAGCGCGGAAGTTAAGCCCTTAGGCGGCTCCCCGGCAGCGCTGCAGAATATCCAGCTGCGGTTGATATTCCCGTGTTTGCACGTTCAGCATGCCAAGCATGGTATGGAACAGGTTGTCTTGCGAGACATCATCCTTTTCCGCCATGTTACTCAGGCATTGGCGATCAACCTTGAAGTTGCGCTCATAGTCCGCGGACATCCACATCAGGAAGGGGACGTGGGTCTGCTGGCTTGGGGCAAACACGTAAGGGGTACCGTGCAGATACATGCCGTTTTCGCCCAGCGATTCACCGTGGTCAGACAGATACACCAGCGCGGTGTTGAACTTGTCGCTGTGTTGTTGCAACAGCTTGATGGTGTCGTCCAGCATGGCGTCGGTATAAAGCAGCGAGTTGTCATAGGTATTCACCAACTGTTCGTGGCTGCAATCCTGGATCTGATTGCTGTTGCAGGTGGGCGAGAACTTCTGGAACTCTGGCGTGCTGCGACGGTAGTAGGCCGGCCCGTGACTGCCCATCTGGTGCAGCACTATCACGCCGTCATCTTTCAGGCTGTTGATATAGTCGTTCAGTTTGTACAGCAGCACGTTATCCATACAGACGTCACCGTCGCAATCCTGCGGCAGTTTCAACTTGGTCATGTCAACGTGCGGCACGCGATCGCAGGCACCTTTGCATCCGCCGTCGTTTTCGCGCCACAACACATTGACCCCGGCATGCGCCAGTACGTCAAGCATGCCTTCCTGATGGGTAGCCTGGGTGGCGTCATAATCCTGACGTGGCATGTTGGAGAACATGCAAGGCACGGAGATCGCCGTTTCGGTGCCGCAGGAACTGGCGTTTTTAAAGTACACCACGTTTTGCTGTTTCAGGCGTGGATTGGTTTCTCGCTCATAGCCGCTCAATGAGAAGTTCTCGGCGCGTGCCGTTTCTCCTACAACCAGGATCACCAGGGTTTTCTTTTGCTGCGCAGTAATCAGTGGGCCTTTACGCGCATCTTCACCGATTTTCACCAGCGGTAAATTGCGGGTGAAGTAACGTTGCTGGGTAAATTTGATGGTGCCGGAAACGAAGTTCGACGGCGTCAGCATTTTCACCACGCTTTTGTTATTACGGATAAGCGACGCGTAATCCTTATAAAACAGGGCGGCGATAATCAGGATCACCACTACCGAGAGCATCACGTTAGCGGCCCGTAACCCGACCATGTACCACCATGGGCGAGTCTTACGGATTTCGATAAAGCAAACCACTACCGCAGGCAGAATACCCAGCAATAACAGCCACAGGCCCATGCGTGGCGTCAACAGCGCCGTGGCTTCCTGAGGATTGGTTTCGAAGGCGTTCTGCATCATATTGCCGTCGATCACCACGCCGTAACTGAACATAAAGTAGTTGGCGGCCGCGCTGCCGAGCAGGAAGAAAATCATCAGTGGCTTGCGTAAAAACGGCACGGTCAGCACGCTGAAGATAATATTCAACGCACAGAAAATCACCACCGGCATGGTGGCGGCGAAAATCACGCTGTGGACGTTATCGAAGCTGATATACGACCAGGCTTTATGAAGGAATAACGCATTCTGGAACAGAGTGAAGAATAAGGCACTGGCGAGGATAAAACCCAGGCTGTTGCACTGTAAGCGTTGACGTAACGACATTGCCAAATCTGAATCCTGATATTGAGTAATGCGCTGAAATTTACAGGATGAAACTTAAGAAAACCTTAGAGATTTATCATGGTTACGCGGGCGTTTACTTTTGGTTTAGCTTGAGAGACGCCAGACCGGACGGTCTGGCGAGGGATTAAGGCGAGAATGATTAATAGGCGGCGGTAAATTGCGCTTTAATAAACTGCGGTTTTTCGATCTCGTCGATAATCGCTACCGACAGGTCTTCCACCGAAATACCGGCGGGTGCCTGGCCGTTCATTAGCAGTTTGGTGGTACCCAGGCGGAACTGACCGGTACGCTTGCCGGGCTCCAGCAGCGCGGCTGGAGATAAATAGGTCCAGTCGAGTTGGGAGTCATTACGCAATTTGTTGCGTAAATCACGCACGGCCTGCGCACCCGGGCGGATATTTTCCGGGAACTGCGGGGTATCGACCAGTTCAACGCCAGGCGCCACTTCCAGGCTGCCGGCACCGCCAACCACCAGCAGGCGTTTTACGCCGGATTTTTTCACCGCGTCCAGGATCTGTTGTGAGCCTCTGGTGGTTTTCTCGTACAGATTTTCTTCCGCCCAACCCGGGTTAAAGGCGCTGATTACCGCGTCCTGACCGGTTAGCTGTTTCGCCAGCCATTCGGTGTCGGCGACGTCGCCCAATGCGATGGTCAGGTTTGCGTTGTCGGGCAAGTCTTTTTGCTGACGTGCAATCGCCGTGACCTGCAAACCGCGGGCCAGTGCTTCATCCACCACGCGGCGGCCAACAAAACCTGTTGCTCCAATAATGGCTACTTTCATCTGTTTGCTCCTGTCGTTTATCAGCTCAGATTCACCTGAGCGCGTATCTACAATGTAGTACTTAACAATAGGGTTGATTAGTGCCATATTCATGCTTTCTTGAGTAAGTAAAACTTCATAATCGTGGATAAACTGAATCGAATGGCGGTTTTCGCCACCGTGGTGGCGGAAGGATCCTTTGCCGGAGCGGCCCGGCGGCTGGGCATGACGCCATCGGCGGTCAGCCAGCATATGCGTTCGTTGGAAAAAGCGCTCGGTGTGCCGTTGTTACATCGTTCTACACGACGGTTGGCGCTGACTGAGGCAGGGGCGGCATTTCACCCCGGCTGCGAGGCAATGCTGTTTCAGGCGCAGCAGGCTGAACAGCGGCTGGCCGAGCTGCGTGACACTCTGGTGGGGGAGTTGCGCATTGCTACCACCATTGGCATCGGCGGGCGTCCGCTCGCAGAGGCGCTGGCACCGCTGCTGCAGGCGCATCCCAAACTGACTCTGCGGGTGTTGGCGGATGATCGAATCGTCGACATGATCGAACAACGGATCGACATTGCACTGCGGGTCAATCGTCAACTGGCGGATGCCAATATGATTGCCCATCCACTGGCGGAATGGCCGATGGTGCTGTGTGCCGCACCGCGCTATCTCAGCGTGCATGGCGTACCCGAGACACCGCAGGACCTGGTGCAGCACCGCTGGATCTCCGGCGCTTTCAGCGGCGCGCATCTGGATTTACATCATCAGGGCGGGCAACAGTTAAAATTGCGTCTGGCGGAAGGGCAGATCGTCAGCGACAGCATGAATGTGATGCGCGCCTTTACTCGCAGCGGTCTGGGGATCTCGATTCAACCGCTGTATGAAATAGAGGATGAATTGCAGCGCGGTGAACTGATCCAACTGATGCCTGAATGGCGACCGGCACCGCTGCGATTGCACGCGATGACGCTCGAACGGGCAATGCCGGAGAAAAATCGTCAGGCGCTGCGGTATTTACGCGATTATTTTCACCGTCATGCCGAAAAGTCACTTGCCAGCGGCGCCGATGGCGTCTTCAATTAGCAAGAGAACGCAGGAGGACGTGTGGCGCAGCAGCTCGAGTTTTTTGACATTCCCAGCCCGTGTCGCGGCATTTGTCAGGCCGACGATCGCGGCTTTTGCCGTGGTTGCCTGCGCAGCCGCGAGGAACGCTTTGGCTGGATGCAAATGAGCGATGCACAAAAACGCGACGTGCTGCGCCTGTGCCACCAACGCTTGCTGCGTCTGCAGCGAGCTAATAAACAACCGGATGAGCCTCTGCCGGAACAACCCTCGCTGTTCTAAGTCATTTCTGATCTGCCGCACGTAAGCGCGGCTTTCCGCTTCCCACCGCGTTATCCGCTTGTGTATGCTGGCATTAAACAAAGTCATGAGGTTTCAACAATGGTAAACCGTGTACAGCTCGCGCCCCAGGGGCCTGAATTTTCCCGCATGATTTGCGGATACTGGCGTTTGATGGAGTGGGGCATGTCGCCGCAGCAGTTGCTGGCGTTTATTGAGCAGCATATTGAGCTGGGTGTCACTACTGCCGACCATGCGGATATTTACGGTGGCTATGCCTGCGAACAAGCCTTTGGTGAAGCGATGCGCCTGAAGCCTTCACTGCGCCAGTCGATGGAGCTGGTGTCCAAGTGCGGCATCGCCACCACCGCCAAGCCGGGTAACCCGATCGGCCACTACATTACTGACCGTGAGCATATCGTTTACAGCGCGGAGCGCTCGCTGGCGCATCTGCATACCGATTACCTTGATCTGCTGTTGATCCACCGGCCGGATCCGTTAATGGATGCCGATGAGGTGGCCGAGGCCTTTGTGGCACTGCATAAAAGCGGCAAGGTACGTCATTTCGGCGTATCCAACTTCACCACCACGCAGTTCACGCTGCTGCAGTCGCGTCTGCCGTTCTCACTGGTGACCAATCAACTGGAAATTTCGCCGATCCATCAGCCGGCTATTCTGGATGGCACCCTGGATCAGTGCCAGCAATTGCGCATCAAGCCGATGGCCTGGTCTTGTTTAGGTGGTGGCCGCCTGTTCAACGACGCCGAGTTCCAGCCGCTGCGTGATGAGTTGCAGGCGGTGGCTCAGGAGATTGGCGCCGAGACTATCGAACAGGTGGTCTACGCCTGGGTGATGCGTTTGCCGTCGTCACCGCTGCCGATTATTGGCTCCGGCAAGATTGAGCGCGTACGTTCGGCGCTGAAGGCACAGCAGTTGACGTTGAACCGTCAGCAGTGGTTCCGTATTCGCAAGGCGGCTCTGGGTTACGACGTACCATAAATTGCCATAAGAAACCGGGCAGCCAAGGCTGCCCGGTTTTTTACGCCAGCACCACCTGGCCGTCCGATAGGCTGTTGAGCCCCATTCCGACCAGCGTGACCGTATTGCCGCCAAAGTTAAACACCAGATTGTCATTCACTTCAGAAACAAAATCGCGGAAGTTACCGCCCGCGCTGCTGCCATCGGCCCCCATAAAGACCAGTTTGTCCTGCGCCTGATAGCCGTAAATCTGGTCCTGACCGAAATCGCCACTGAACAGGAAGGTATTGCTGTCGCCCTGACTGTGTATGACGTCGTTACCGGCGCCGCCGACGAAGGTTAAATTACCGCCGGCATGGCCAATCAGGGTGTCGTTGCCATCGTTGCCGAACAGCCATTTATCACCGGCACGCGCCTGTAAGTTGTCATCGCCGGCACCGCCGTTGAGCGACGAGGCATAGGCTTTCAGCCCTTCGCTCGATTTTAAGCCGGCGCTGGTAACCTGATGGTCCAGCTCTTTGCTGAAGATGACCCAAGCGGTTTCTTTCGTACGCAGTGTGCCAATATCCTCGGCCAGGGTGATACCGCCTTTGGTGTCACGCAGGTAGAGCGTATTGCCGTCGTAGGCGACCTCGCTATTTTTCAATGCGTGCTGCAGATCCAGAGTGTTATTGCCTTCGCCGCCGGAAATAATATTAAAACCACCGTTGTCGCGGAAAGTGTCATTACCGGCACGGCCCTCAAGATAATCGTTCCCGGTGCCGCCCTTGATTAAATCATTGCTGTCACTGCCAACAATAAAGGTTGGGCCGCTGTGTTTCTCAGCGTTGCGATTGAGATCCTCAACCCAGGTAGTACCGCGGGTGACATCCGAGAGGTTGGAGACAATCACCGTCGAGTCTTTGCCGGTCAGTGAATAAAACTCTGAATTGAGTACCCGCATCAATCCGTCCTGATAAAAGAAGGGCAGATGGGATAGCCAGGTCGGAATATTCAGGATTGAGAAGGGCAGGATATTCCAGGCGTCAGAAGCATAGTGATCGTTGAAGTTAACAATACTATTGGTGGCCGACTCCTGCGGCGAATCATGTACGCCTAAAGAGGCTAATGTCAGGTTGGTGCCGTCCAATGCGCGGAATACGGGGTCGTTTTCATAGCCGATATTAATCACCTTGCCGCCAGTCTCGTATTGCGTTGGCGAGGCGAACGCCACATAGTTCGATGGCGCGTAGAAGCCACCCCAATTATCGTCGCTGAGTGCCGCCATGCTATTAACCGCCAGCCCACCCAGGCTGTGGCCGCTGATGGTCACATCATCTCCGCTCAGCCCGTGCGCCTGGGCGAATTTGGCGACATCACCCAGCAGGGTACCAAAGGCCTTCAGGCTGTAATTATCGGCATAACCGGCAGGGCCAAAACCCGCCAACAGGTCATTAATCAGATCTCCAATGCTATCGGTAATCAGGGATTCTCGCGGACCGCTGGTGCCACGAAAAGCAATACCAATGGAGGTGAGATTACCTTCGCTGTCATATTTTCCCAAGACTTCGGCCTGTGCGGTGGTGTAACCCAGGGTTTCACCGTAATAGGTACCACGCGCGTCGGTTTTACCGGTATAACCCAATTGGTCGGCCCCTATTACTGACCAACCGGCGTTATTTACCGCTTCCAGTGCCGCCTTTTCCGAATCCGGATTCCAGGGAATACCGGGTAACCCACCTTGTGATTGCGTACTGCCAATTAACGCCGTCACCAGCGTTAACGGTAAACCCAATCCAAAACCGGTATTGTGGTAGCCCTCATCAAAGCCATTGTCGATATTGTGATAGGCATAAGTGGAAATCGCCAGAGCGTCAGTGAATAACGCCTTGGATTTTTCCTCGTTGAGCCCTTGATAATTAAAGATTCCCATATCAGTTCCTTATGAACTAGCTGCAGTGCCGGGGTGATCTTTGAATAGCTATTGCAGCTTGTGCTGGTAGAGAGGATATACCGAACGGCAGCTGGTCAGAGGACCGACATCGGTAGAATTATTATTAGTATGAATTATTCAGAATGCGAATTTGATCGGCAAAATTGTGCGCGTTTTGGGCGGTTGTGTCACAGATTCCCCTATACTTGAACACTCACAGGTATTCCAAGGAGATTGATTGATGAAACATTATTGGTATGCGGCCTTCGGTTTGATGGCTTGCGGAGCCGCTCAGGCGGCGACGGTGGATGTTGACATGAATCTGGTGACCGGACAGGGAATTGGTCAGGAAATTGGCAAGGTGACGATCAGCGAAACGCCTTATGGCTTGTTGTTTACTCCGCAGCTCAAAGCGTTACCGGCTGGCGTGCACGGATTCCACGTTCATGAAAACGGCAGTTGCGAGCCGGGGATGAAAGAGGGCAAGGCGGTTGCTGCACTGGCGGCGGGAGGCCATTTTGATCCGCAAAAAACCGGTAAACACCTGGGTCCCTATGCCGACGGCCATTTGGGTGACCTGCCGGCAATTTACGTAACGGACGATGGCATGGCCAGTTATCCGGTATTGGCTCCACGGCTGAAAAAAATCAGTGAAATAACCGGCAGGGCGCTGATGGTACATGCTGGTGGCGATAACCACTCCGATCACCCGAAACCTCTGGGTGGTGGTGGAGAGCGTTTCGCCTGTGGCGTTATTAAGTGATAAAGCCACTTAGCCCGCGGTTGCTGCACTGTCAGGCGGGGTGATAGCCTGCTGTAACTGTTGCAACGAACAATAAAGCCGCCAAATTAACCCGGCCAGATCGCGCGCCGCCTGTTCCGGGTGGTGCGCCAGTGCATTACTCATGCGTTGCAGCTCTTGCAAGCTGGCGTCCAGTGAACGGTGCTGTACGCCTTTTTCCGTCATAATGCCCCGCAAACAGTGTATGCAGACGTCACGCACCGCCGAGAGCGGATCGGAGCGGGTCTGCCAGTCACGCAGTTGCCAGACGATATGGCTGCAGTTGAGCAGCACCACGCCCCAACGCAATAACCAACTGCGTGCCTCTTGATCCTGGCTTTGATTCAATTGGCTGATGCGGTGATAAATCAGCGATTCAAACTGGCTCTCACTCTGTTGCGGTTTTTTACTCAGTTGATCGATAAAGTCTCGTCGCAGGGCACGGATAATGCGTCGGCTTTTGCGTTTGTCTGAACTCGGCCGCAAGATCTGGAACGCCAGACCGGCCAACAGCACGCCGACAATTTTGCCGATACTGTCATTGATAAACGACTGATAATCGTAGCTTGGCGGATTGGTGACGGACAAAAACGAACCCATAAACACGATCAGTTGCCCCCAGAGTGCGGCATAGGACGGATTCTGCAGCTTGAGCATCTGCATGGTGACCAGCACTGGGAACAGGAAAGCGCAGAACAACCACAAATCATCTATCTGAATCATCAGGCCAAACTTCACCATAAAACAGACGATCGAAAGCAGTGTCACTGCCTTCAGCAGTGTGGTGATGCTGTTGATCGGTGAGGGTGTGGAGGAATAGAGCACGCAACTGATGGCAACCAGCGTCAGGGCCGAACTGCCGGCATCCCACTGGGTGTTAATCCAGTAAGCACAGCCGAGGATAATGCACAGAAAAGTGCGCAGGCCATTATAGGCGGCCTCGTAACTGTCGGTATGACGGGCCAGAGACGTTACACGCGGCGGTTGTATCTCGCTGACCGGGGTAGCGCTCTCCAGCCGTTGCAACCAGCGGCTGCAGTTAAGGTACAGCCAGCAGAAATGGCGTAGGCGTAGCCAAAAGGCACGATGGCGGTAATCGGCAGGATCCTGTGGGGCGATCTGCTGCAGGATGCGGGCCAGCCGATATTTATCAGTATCAGGATTACGTAGTTCGTTCAGCAACTGATCCAAAACGGTCGCCAGGTTGGCCGGGCGATCCGGCCAGTTCAGCAGCATGCGGCGCAGGCTGGAGATCACGCTGGTAATGCGCAGTTGCTGATGCAGCATATAGTTGAGCAGGTTATTTTGCCGACGCAGCCGGTAGTGACTCCAAAAGGCCTGAATGCGCAACAGGTTCATGGTCAGGATCTGGCCGATAACCCCTTCATGTGACGTGCGCATCTGTACGGTGATCTCGGGTTGCCACAGCATCGCAGCGTGCTCCAGCAACCGCAGGTGCATGCGCCGCAGGGAGGTCAACAGTGCTTCACCGTCCGAAGTGCTGGGCAGGATCATCATCATCAGTCCGCCGCACAGAATACCGGTGATCACCTCGCAAACACGTGCCTGGGCGATATCAAAGATTTGCTGGGTATCGGTGACGTTGACCGTACTAAAGGCGATGATCGCGGCGGTATAGCCTGCCAGGGCAAAGGCATAGGAGACGTTGTTTTGATAATGATTGGAAATGTAAGTACACAGGCCGATCCAGGCGGCAATAAAAAGCGTGAACAGCCAGGGATCGTTGAGGCAATGACCGGCAATCGCCACCGACGCGGCAGCACCGACCAGGCTACCGAAAACGCGCCCGATGCTTTTACTGATCACGCCACCGACGGTGGGGAAACTGACCACTGCCGCTGAGGTGAGGGCCCAGTAAGGCTCGTCAAGATTGAGGACGAACGCTACCCACAACGAAAGGCACATCGCCAGCGAATTGCGCAGCGCATAACGCCATTGCCCAGCGCTGGCTTTCCCCCAGGGGGTACGCTTCCATTCCAAAAAAGGCAGGTTCACTGGTTAGCCTTACTGATGAATGGAGATGGTGCAGGTGGTGCCCGCCACCAGGGGTAAATCAGCGGGCACATTCAGCAGTTTTATCCGCACCGGAACGCGCTGAGCCAGCCGTACCCAAGGCACGTTGGGCTTCACGTCCATTAATAAATCACTGCTGCTTTCAACGCTCTGATCGTAAATGGCACGGCCAATGCTTTCTACTTCGCCCTGGAGAGGAGTATTGCCATTATATAAAACGATATCCGCTTTGTTGCCTTCTTTTATATGCTTTAATTTGGTTTCTTCAAAATAGCCGAGGACATAAAAAGAGTGTACGTCGACCAGTGCGACCAGGGGGGTACCTACGCTGGCATAGTTTCCAACCCGGGCCTGTAAATTGGTGATATAGCCATCGGTAGGGGCATAAATTTTAGTTTTACTTAAATTCCACTTTGCCTGTTCCAGATTGGCCTGAGCGGCTTTATAAGCGGCTTTCATTGCCTGGGCTGCTAAATTTGACTCATCCATGTCTTCGGCAGAAATAACATTTTTGGGCAAGCTGCGGCGGCGGGCTGCCTCATGGTCTGTTTTGGCCATATCGGACTGCGCTTTTGCCAGCGCGGCCTCAGCATTGTCGAGCGCAATCTGGTATGGCACGGGGTCGATCGCAAAAATCAGACTTCCCGCAGGTATGAACTGATTGTCATGAACGGTTATTTTCTCTAATCTTCCAGAAACTTCTGGTGTGATATTGACGAGTTCGGCGCGTACCTTTCCATCACGGGTCCACGGGGATTGCATATAATAATTCCACAACCACCAGCCGGCACAGATGGCAATGGCGCAGACGATTACCGTAGAAAAATATTTTAATGTTTTATGTGTCATCGGTTACCAACTCGCTAAAAGCCACAGGGCGCCGCTGACGGCAATGACGAAAATAGACAAATCCATCAGCATGGGATGCCAAATTTCGCCGGAATAAATCCAGTCTCGCAACAGGTGGTGTACCAGTAGCCATAAAACCAGGCCAAGCAACACAGCCTTAAATATGGGTGGAAAATAAAGCGAGGCGCCCAGCACCAAATCGGGTAGCGGGGACGAGGCATGGAGCCATGAAGTATTCACATTAACAATCCCGATGAGTGAATATGTTGAGTCTTTGCATAGAGAATAAACAATAACTGGCCAAAATGGTGGCTAATTCCACAATATACATTATATACATTTGTGTTTTTAATGTTAGTTACTCAAAATAGTCTAAACTCTGGGAGGGTATGTTAGCATGCTAATTATAAGGAGGGGTAAGTGGAGTCAACATTAGGTTCCGATTTAGCACGATTAGTTCGTGTTTGGCGCGCGCTGATCGATCATCGGCTCAAGCCGCTGGCGCTGACGCAAACACATTGGGTAACCCTGCACAGTATCAATCGCCTACCGCCGGAGCAGTCGCAGATCCAGCTGGCCAAGGCGATCGGCATTGAGCAACCGTCATTGGTTCGCACTCTGGACCAGTTAGAAGAAAAGGGGCTGATTACTCGCCACACCTGCGCCAATGACCGGCGTGCGAAGCGTATCAAGCTGACTGAAGCTGCCGAGCCCATCATCCGGGAGGTGGACAGCGTGATCAGTTCGACGCGGGGCGAAATTTTGAGTGGGATTACCACTGACGAAGTGCAATTGTTGGTAGGTTTGATTGGCAAGTTGGAACAAAACATTACTGAACTGCAAAATAAACAATAAGAAATTCTTCTTTTTACGATTAGATTTCACAGCATCGGAAATGAAACCGGAGGCCTAAAGCCTCCGGTTTTACCTGCTAAGTACAGCTTACAGTGGGGATACGGTGATGGTGTCGCCAGTGCGAGCCATACGAACGCGTTGCCCTGGGCTGAACTTGGTGTCGCCCGCCTTCTGAACCACCACGATGTTCTCTTTCTGGTCGGTCTTGATTTCCAGCTCATAGCCCGTAGTACGGCCGGCAGCTTCACCGATGCTGTTACCGGCTACACCACCTGCTACAGCGCCGGCTGCAGTCGCCAGGCTACGGCCTGTGCCGCCGCCGACGGTGTTACCGAGGAAACCACCCAGTACGGCACCACCGATGGCGCCAATGGTGTTCGATGTTTCACTACCCTGGATCTTGACCGGGCGCACAGAAACCAGCGTGCCGTAAGTCACGGTTTGCACCTGTTTGGCCTGCGAGGCGGAATAAACGTCGCCGGACATGGAATCATTGGCGCACCCTGCCAGCGTAACTGCGGCGATGGCAACGACGAGAAGACGCTTGATCATATAAAACTCCTGTTGGTAGTAGTCCATAACCTGGGAAACCTTGCCAGGCCAGATTCAGTAAAATGATAGAACAAAGTATGGCTTAAACCCACGTACATCACCACGACTCGTCACTGCACGCAGCTTAACTTTGCTCTGTTCAACCAATAATAAACGGTGGTTTAGCTTTATAACAGCCCTGGAAGAAATTCCATTGCGTGTTGAGGCGCTGTTTAGCCGTACTTATCAATATTCGGTGTGGGCTAAAAACAGGCACATTGCTCACAGAGCTGAGAAAATACAACATAGTTCATGGCGTTAATGTGGCAATTCTGGTTTATTTGTCAGGTCAAAATTTTTGCTTCCCCGCTAGGGTAAAGGATATTGCTATGAAGTCAGGCCGCTATATAGGTGTTATGTCTGGCACCAGTCTGGATGGGGTTGATGTGGTGCTTGCTGCAATTGACGGACGTATGGTGGCGCAACAGGCCAGTTACAGCCATCCGATGCCGCTCCAACTGAAGCAGGATATTCTCGGGATGTGTCAGGGCCAGCAGACCACGCTTTCTGCGGTCGGGCGGCTGGATGCGCAGCTTGGTACGCTGTTTGGCGAGGCGGTACTGGGCTTGCTGAAGCAAACCGGTGTGGCGGCGCACGACATCACCGCCATCGGTTGTCATGGCCAGACGGTTTGGCATGAACCCGAGGGGGATGCGCGTTTTTCTATGCAACTGGGTGACAATAATCGCATCGCCGCGCTGACCAATATCACCACCGTTGGCGATTTTCGCCGACGTGACATGGCCTACGGCGGTCAGGGGGCTCCATTGGTACCTGCCTTCCATCAGGCACTGCTGTCACACCCGGTAGAGCGACGTATGGTGCTGAATATCGGCGGCATCGCCAATCTGTCGATGTTGTTGCCGGGGGCTGCGGTACGTGGCTTCGATACCGGGCCGGGCAATATGCTGATGGATGCCTGGATATGGCGTCATCAATCGCTGCCTTACGATAAGGATGGTGGTTGGGCGATGGCGGGACGTGTTTGCTTGCCGCTGTTGCAACAGATGCTGGCCGATCCTTACTTCTCGCTACCTGCACCGAAAAGCACCGGGCGTGAATATTTCAACGCGGCCTGGCTGGAGCGCCAGCTCGCAGGTCTGGCGGCAGTCAGCCCGGTGGATGTGCAAACCACGTTGACGGAACTGACGGCGGTCACCATCTGCGAACAGGTTCAGCTGGCGGGCGGCTGTGAACGTCTGCTGGTTTGCGGCGGTGGGGCACGGAATCTGTTGCTGATGGCCCGGATGTCTGCGTTGTTGCCAGGAACCGAGGTCTGTCTGACTGACGATTTCGGCATTAGCGGCGACGATATGGAGGCATTGGCCTTTGCCTGGCTGGCGTTTCGCACCTTGTCCGGGCAACCCGGCAACCTGCCTTCGGTGACCGGTGCCAGCTGTGAAACCCTGCTGGGTGGGATTTATCCGGTTTTGCCTTTGGGGGGCCGTTAGCTCTGTTAGGATAGAAATCGATAGATTTCCCTAAGGAGCAACAGCATGAAAAAAATCATTATTGCCGCCGGCACATTGGTGCTGGCCGGCTGCAGTTATGTTCTGCCGCAAAACAGCCAAACCTTGCATTACCAGTGCGGCACCACGCCGTTGACGGTGTCACTGGACGGTAAGGAAAGCACCGTCAGTATGTTGATGGACGGCGAGCAACTGAAGCTGAAACAGGTACTGGCCATGTCCGGTGCAAAATACAGCGATGATAAATACACCTTTTGGTCGAAGGGCCAAAACGCCTACCTTGAGCGTAATGGCAAAGTGATTATGAGCGACTGTACGCTGACGAATTGATCCGGCAGTTGCGGCGTCAGAGCGATTGAGATCCTGACGCCGCTGGCGCAGAATAGAATCACGATTTTTCAGTTGGTTGATAACCGAATGATTGAAAATAATGAATTTGATGTTGCGGACCTGCGCCGCGAATATACCCGTGGCGGCCTGCGTCGTAACGATCTGACAGCCAATCCGCTGGAACTGTTCGAGCATTGGCTGAAACAGGCCTGTGACGCCCGTCTGGCGGATCCGACCGCCATGTGTGTGGCTACGGTGGATGAAAACGGCCAGCCCTACCAGCGTATTGTATTGCTCAAGCATTTTGATGACAAAGGGTTGGTGTTCTACACCAACCTGGGCAGCCGCAAGGCGCAACAGCTGGCGAATAACCCGCACGTCAGCCTGCTGTTTCCGTGGCACATGCTCGATCGTCAGGTGATTTTCCTCGGCAAGGCGGAGCGCCTGTCCACTTTCGAAGTCATGAAATATTTTGCCAGCCGGCCGAAAGACAGCCAGATCGGCGCCTGGGTCTCGCAGCAGTCATCGCGTATTTCTGCGCGCGGCGTGCTGGAGAGCAAATTCCTCGAACTGAAGCAAAAATTCCAACAGGGCGAAGTACCATTACCGAGTTTCTGGGGTGGATTTCGGGTTAATTTCGACTCCGTCGAGTTCTGGCAGGGCGGCGCCAACCGTCTGCATGACCGTTTCCTGTATCAACGGGACGGGAATGACTGGAAAATTGACCGACTGGCACCCTGAACAGCGAAAATCCCCCTTAAGCGCTGGCACTGATGTCGCCGGCGCTTTATTCTATGCGTCATTCTGAATTTAATATTTCGCCAGTGGGCGAAAGGTCGTGTACCGACAAAGGTGCATTCGTTTATACATGGAGTCATTGATGGCAAGCAGCAACTTGATTAAACAACTGCAAGAGCGGGGCCTCGTTGCCCAGGTTACGGATGAAGAAGCGTTAGCAGAGCGACTGGCGCAAGGGCCTATTGCACTGTATTGCGGTTTCGATCCGACCGCTGACAGCTTGCATTTGGGCCATCTGGTTCCTCTGTTGTGCCTGAAGCGCTTCCAGCTCGCCGGGCATAAGCCGGTAGCTTTGGTGGGTGGTGCTACTGGTCTGATTGGTGATCCGAGCTTCAAAGCGGCTGAGCGCAAGCTCAACACCACCGAAACGGTGAACGAGTGGGTGGATAAAATCCGCAAACAGGTTTCTCCGTTCCTCGATTTCGACTGTGGTAGCAACAGCGCAATTGCCGCCAACAACTACGACTGGTTCGGCGGCATGAACGTGCTGACCTTCCTGCGTGATATCGGCAAGCATTTCTCCGTCAACCAGATGATCAACAAGGAAGCGGTGAAGCAGCGCCTGAACCGTGACGACTCGGGCATTTCTTTCACCGAGTTCTCCTACAACCTGTTGCAGGGCTTCGACTTCTCCGAACTGTACAACCGCCATCAGGTTGAACTGCAGATTGGCGGCTCCGACCAGTGGGGCAATATCACCTCCGGTATCGATCTGACCCGCCGTATGCACCAGCAACAGGTATTTGGCCTGACCGTGCCATTGATCACCAAGGCTGACGGTACCAAATTTGGCAAGACCGAAGGCGGCGCAGTCTGGCTGGCGCCAGAAAAAACCAGCCCGTACAAGTTCTACCAGTTCTGGATCAACACCGCCGATGCCGACGTGTACCGCTTCCTGAAGTTCTTCACCTTTATGGATCTGGCCGAAATCAACGCGCTGGAAGAAGAAGACAAGAACAGCGGTAAAGCGCCACGCGCCCAGTATGTGCTGGCAGAAGAAGTGACCGGTATGGTGCACGGTGCGGAAGGTTTGGCTGCGGCCAAGCGTATCACCCAGAGCCTGTTCTCTGGCGCGCTGCACGAGATGACCGAAGCAGACTTCGCCCAGTTGGCGCAGGACGGCATGCCGACCATCAAGCTCGATGGCGATGCCGATCTGCAGCAGGCGTTGGTTAACGCCGAGCTGGTGCCTTCACGTGGCCAGGCGCGCACCATGATCGGTTCCAATGCGGTGACCATCAACGGTGAGAAACAGTCCAACGCCGAATACAGCTTCAGTGATACCGATCGTTTGTTCGGTCGTTACACGCTGCTGCGCCGTGGCAAAAAGCATTACTGCCTGGTCGATTGGCAGTAAACGCGTCTGTCTGAATGGAAAAAGCCCGGGGGATAACCTCCGGGCTTTTTAATTTTCAGTGAGGGCTGATACGGGTTAGCTAATCAGTTTTCAGGCCATTTCCTCCACCAGATGCGTTGTTGCCGCTGCACCGTTGACGGTGATCGCCGGTGCCTGGTAGTGCAGGGAAACGGCGGCCAGGTACGGATCCTGATTACCGATCGAGAACACCAGGTCATCGGCATCAAACGTCTGGTTGTGGTTGTTGTCCACAATGACATAAACCGATTTATCCAGCTTAAGCAAGCCGACTTCAGACAGGTTATTGGTGCTGGTTCCATTGGTCATTTTAGCCAACACCTGTGAGAACAGATCCTGAGCGTTGTCGCTTGCCGTCAGGCCGGTAAAGACGTTTTTGAGCTCAGTGGCCGTGGTGGCGCTGCCGTACAGCGTAGCGGTTTTGTCACCGGTCTTGGAGAAAATCCATTGATTACCGACATCACCGGCGGTAATGACGCTGTTCTGGTAGCCGGTATTCAAGGTGACCATGCTATCGATAGTACTGTCGCTAAAGGTCAGCTTTTGTGTTGTATCCAGGGTGGTGTTGCCTTTAACGCTGGCCGAATGCACTGTCAAACCGGTATTTTTAACGCTGAGTTGGTTACCCGCCAGTGTGTCGATAATATGGCTAAAATCACTTTTGTTAGCGAGTGCGTTAAGTGTTTTGTAGAAACCCCCACCGCCGGTGCCGCTTTTTTCCGATACCAGGTTGAGATCTATCTGCGAAAATACTGGCCCCATCGAGGCATCAATACCGGTAATCGTTTGCAGGTTATCGCCGAAATCTGATTTGATTGTCAGGTTCAGCAGCATATCCGGGCCGGTCGTCAGGCCCGAGAGCTCCAGGGTGGAAATGTGGTTATCTCCTCCGCTCAGCGTTAATGCACGTTCTACTGCATGGGTAGACGCGTGTTTCATGGAGATGTCCAGCGTATCTTTATGTGTTGACGTCAGGCTGAAAGTCCCCATGTCGAGATAGGGCACTTCAGTCGCGGCTTCCGTCAAGGCAAGGTTAAATGTTTTGCCGCTTTGCAACGAGTCATACACATGGATGCGGCTTTGGTGGGTCAAGTCGCCATTGATCTGCAGGTAAGTATTGGTCATGTTAATCAGGGACAACTCACCGGAATAGGCGGAAATGATTGCACCTTGGGAGCCGGTATAATTACCATCCAGCACTTTGGCTCTGTCGGCCTGCAACAGCGTACTGACATTGTTATAGGCTTGATTAAATATAGTGGCCTGTTGATCAATCACGCCAAAGTCAAATACCTTGCTACCTTCTGTGGCCACCAGTTGCCCATTCATATAAATATTGCCGGTGCCAGTGTAGTGGGTGAGATCAATAAGGGAAAAATACAGAAATTGGTTGATGTTACTTACGATGCTGCCATCGATGCCGCCGGCATCATTGCTGGTCAAGTATATCGACTTGGTAATGAAATTGGCCGATATCATCGAGTTATTATTGTCGACTCTGGTGTCTCTCTCCGCCAGGAAGTTGTTGCCGATATGATTGGCTCCTCCGTTAATGCTATTTCCTTCCCAATATAATTGGTTGTTTAACAAAAGATTGATCTTGGCGCTACTGAGGTCTGCTCCGCTCTCAACCGTGGCGTTTGTCGCCTTCAACTGCTGCGTAGCATCGGCATTTGCGATGTTTGTTTCCGTCAACAACAGATCAATAGCATATTTGTTACCCAATGAATCCCGAACCGTCGTGCTGGTGGCAAAGTCACCGGAAAGTACGATTTTGTTAATGCTGATTGATGGCACCTGACTTAAATCCACCGCAATATTCAGATTGGCGTTGATATTTAACTGGCTCAATGCCGTCAGTGACGCAATTTCCGCATAGGTGACTTCATGGGGAGCACGGGCGTTGATATCTGCCATCAGCTTACCGTTGTCAGAAAGGGAAAAAGTGCCGTTAAAGGTTTTTTGATAACCTAATGCGGCACCTAAATTCACTTCATAGTCATGTAACAGAGTGGCTGGTGGTGGCGCAGGATGGTTATCTAGCGGGTATTTCCCTTCGCGGAAAGCATCAATAATGAGTGAAGTGGCTTTGACTTTGTCATTGCCTGCCTTCAACAGGATCGCCTGTGCGGAGGTGCCGTCAAGTGGGCTGCCATAGAGCTTCATATAAATGGACTGATAGTCGCCGGCGTTGCGGAACAGGTCGGTTTTGGCCAGGATGTTGAGCACTTCGGCTTGAGTCTTGCCGCCAGCCAGCAGGCGACTAAACGAGTCAATCGCGGCGGCATCGGCAGAGACACCGGCGACAGTCAGGTAAAGCGACATGACCACTTCGGCATATTTGGCGTCCGGGAGTTCACCTGGGGCATAAACATGGGTTGCCGCCGCAAAGTTCTGTCTGGCCGCCTCGTGGCTGGTATCATTTCTGATGTCGTCCATCATGCGCATCATAACGTCTCCGCGTGTTTCACTCTGGCTGTTAAGGCCGCTAACGTATTTTTGCAAATCGGTGCTGTTGGCCGTGGTGCCAAAGGCTTGGGAAAAGATCTTCTTCACGAAATCTTCGTTGTTCAGTGAACCGATGTAGCCTTTGAGCGAAACGAAATAGTTGGCCATTTCAACGGCGGTTTTTTTGCCGCTATCCAAAATACCGCTCCAGTAATCGATGGCGGCAGAGTTGACCATACTGCCAAGCAAGTAATACATGCCTTGCACATTTTCTGCGGCGGAAATCTGGGAGGGAAGTTCGATTTGCGAAGGGTACAGTGTGGTGTTGATGACGTTTTCCAGATGCTGTTGCTGACTCAAGGGGGCTGAATCACTACCGGCATAATTTTTGGTTTCGGTAATTAAAGCGTTTGTCAGGTTGCCCAGCGTGGTACCGCCATCGACTTGCGCGGTCAGTGCGTTCAAGGTAGCGGCATCCGGTGGTGTACCATTGGTATTTTGGTAGATATACTGCACTTTTTGGCTGGTAGTCAGGCCATCGTAACGATGTTGACCATCCTCGGAAAGAATAAACTTGGTGGCCAATTCACTTTGGGTATAGGTGCCTTTTTCAAGCTGTTTGGCAAAATAAACCAAGGCCTTGTCGTCTGCCTTTTTTCCCAGTGTGGCGTAGAAAAGGATGGCTACATCCTGCTGTAACGTCAGTAGACTCATGAGATATCCCAGTGGCTATGAAAGAAAAATCCAGTAACGAGTAGGGGCCAAAATTGCCGATTGAGAGGCGATAGTTCTCCAGGCAATTCTGGTTTTCCAAACCTGCGGCCGCCGCAGGTTTGGACGTTAAATCAAACTAATTCAACGCTGTGTTGGCTGGCACCATTAACTGCGATGGCCGGTGCCTGGTAGTGAAGGTCATTAGCTACCTGGTAAATGTCCTTATCACCCAGAGCGAAAACCATATCGTCCTGATCGAAGTGCTGATTATGGTTTTTATCAATCACCACATACAGGTTATTGCCCAGTTTTACGGCTCCAGCTTCAGCCAAACTCCCATTGCTGGCACCATGAGTGATTTTTTCCAATGCCTTGGCAAAGATATCCTGTCCGTTGTCTCCACTTTCCACGCTGATTGAGTTAAACAGCGCATTAACATCTGATGCCTTACTCACACTGCCGTAAACGGCCATCGTCTGGCTGGCACCGCTGCCGAATAACCATTGCCCGGCCCCCTTGCCGATGAAAATGCTATCGCTTGTTTCCAGGGCTTCGATAGTCACCATACTGTCGATATAACTAGTGCCGAAACTGATCTTATTGCCGCCACTATACGGATCTCCGCCCAGATCACGGGTCAGGGTGGTGTTGCCCTGGATCTGAAAACTGTTCATGGCGGTGAAGGCGATGGTGAGTTGATCGCCGGACAGTTCGTCAATAAGTCCATTGTAAGCACTGTGATCGTTCAGGGATTGCAGTAGCTTATAAAAGGCTCCGCCACCGGTACCGCCTTTTTCCAGCGTCAGGTTTACATTGATAATAGGTGGGTTGCTCCAGGGATCTTCTGGCACAGGGATAACGATGTTTTTCAGAGAGTCGCTGAAATCGGCTTTAATCGTCAGGTTCAGGTCAGTAGAACCATAGACCACCATCGTTTCAATATGATTGCTACCGCCCGCGAGAGTCAGGGTGTTATGCGAGGTTTCCGCTGAGTTAATAGATAAAGTTTCGCCGGATAAGGCTGTCGAATGACTGGTCAGGCTCAGGGTGCCACCATCCACCGTTGACGTTTTATCATTGCCTATCACGATGTTCCAGTGGGGTGTTTCACTGCCGGTGAGGGTCTCGAGGTGTAGCTTGCTCTTACTGGTGGCATTGTCCGTTATGCGTAAGTTCACGGGGGTGGCCATAGAAATGTTTATGACATGAACATTGTTGGCAAAACCTGAAAGATTAAACCCCAGCGAGCCGGTCCAGATGTCGCCAGTACTGTCTTTTTGCGCCGCATCGGCCTGAGTAAGGTCGGTGACGCCTGAATAGAGCTTATTGTAGATGCTGGCGCTTTGATTCAACAGGCCGGCATCAAACAGGTTTGAGCCCTCGGTCGCCACCTTTTGTCCATTGAGATAAATATTGGCTGTACCGCGATAATTCGCCAAATCGATATATTGGAAATGCAGGAACTGATTCAGATTGCTTTGAATAGTGCCGCTGATGTCACCCTCTGACCCGGAGCTCAACAACACATCTTTAGTGATGAAGTTTGCAGAAATAACACTGAAGTTATTGTATTGCCCGGTGGAAGTAGACGTAGCGGTGAAATCGTTACTGACTTTATTGACATCGCCAGGAGTGGCGTTGCCTTTCCATAACATCCGGGTTTCGCCACCGCTCGCAGTATTGATATGTGTATGGGCTGTTGCGACATCCAGCCGATCGGCAACTAAGAGGCTGCTGTTGAAATTAATCAAGCCTGCTGCGTTGGTTACGTTATTATCGTCGAGGTAAAGCGTAACACTTTTTCCTCTCAGTGAGTCTAAGGTGGTTTGGTTGGCGGCAAAGTCGCCTTGCAAAGAGATCTGCTGCAATGATTTGGCAAAGCTGAGATCGACAGCGGCTTCGACGTTGACGTTAAGGGTAATTTGCAGAAGCTGGGCAATTTCGGCATGGCTTAGTTGGTGTTCGACACCTGAATTAAGACTGCCTTTGAGGGTGCCGTCGGTACTCGATAGCGTCAGGTTACCGCGGATCTGATAGCCCAGTTCACTGCCAATTTTATACTCGAAGTCAACCATACTCTTGGCGCTGGGCAGAGGGCCACTGTCCAGTGGTGCATCACCATGGCGGAATGTATCAATAATATTCAGAGTCGCCTGCAGTGGGTTATTGCCCGCTTGCTGAAGAATAGCCTGTTTTTGCAGGTCATTGAGGGAAGTGCCGTAGAGCTTGCGATAAACGGTACCAAAGTCGGCTGCGCCCTGGAAGTGAGTCGATTTGGCTAGAAATGTCAGCAGGTCCAGATCGGACTTTCCACCAGCGAGCATTTTACTGTAATAGTCCAAACCGGCAGCATTCAGCGCAGTTTTGTTCGCCAACTGCATAAACAACAAGGCGACAGTTTCCTGGTAATGCAGCGCAGGAAGTTCACCCGCAGCATACACATGGGTAGCATTAAGGAAGTTCTGTTTGGCCGTATCATGTGAGGTATCGTTGCGAATATCGTTAATCAAACGAATAAGAACATCGCCGCGGGTGGCGGTATTATTATTTAACCCGGCGACATAATCGGCGATTTCGCTCGCACCAGCGTCCACGCCAAAAGTATTTTTGTATACCGTTTTTACAAAATCCTCGTTGCTGAGTTCTTTCAACCCACTGCGGGTATCCACAAAACGACCTGCAATATAGCTGGCGCTGGCTTTTCCTTCAGCAAGAATACTGCTCCAATAATTAATGCCGTCTGCCACCATGAGACTGCCGACCACGTAAAACATAGCCTGAATATCGGCGGCGGCGTCGGCATTGGCGGGATAAGGCGTCAACGCAGGGTAGAGCGTAGTATCGATAACCTCGAACAAGTGCTGCTGTTGCGCAACCTGAACGGCATCGCTGCCGGTATAGCTCTTCACTCCGCCAACCAGATCTTTGGCGAGTTGCCCCAGAGATTGCCCGGCATTGACCTGAGCTACCAGCGTCCCCAGCAGGCTGGAGGCTGGAGCATCACCGGTGATGTTTTTATAGATGTATTGAATTTTTTGCGCGGTGGTTAACCCATCATAACGCTGGTGCCCATCCTCCGACTGTATAAACTTTTCGGCCAGTTGGTCTTTGCCATAGAGACCCAGATCCAACTGTCTGGCGAAGAAGTCCAGCGTTTTGATATCTGCTTTTTTACCGAGTGTGGCATAAAAAAGGATTGCCACATCCTTCTGTAATGAAAGGAAGCTCATTTGATGTCCCATTGGTGTGGAGAGAAAAAGAAGCTTTAAGTACAGTTGATAATCCGGAAAAAACAATGTGTCCGAGACTAAGGAAATTCTGGTTTTTCCAAGCGTGCGACCCAATTGTCTGGGCCACACGTTTGAATTTCCTATTAAATAGATTCGGCACTGTATTGGTTGGTACCATTTACCACCACATTGGGTGCCTGGTAATGAAGATTTGCGGCAATATCATAGACATCTTTATTGCCTAGCGAGAAAATAATATCCTGAGCATCAAGTTTCTGGTTGTGATTATTATCAATAACAATATAAGCGTCGGTGCCGAACTTCACCACGCCGACATCCTGCAGAACACTGCCGTCGGGGGCTATTTTCGCTAATGCCTGGGCAAAGATATCCTGTGCGGTACTTTCGCCGTCGACATTCAATGAGTTAAAGAGTGTATTAATCTCAGCGTCTTTGGTTACGTTGCCATAAACCTTAATATTCCCGACATTATTGCTGTTGAAAACCCACTGTTGGCTTGGGCTACCTGCGGTAATGGTATCCGTTAGGGTAAGGGTATTGATGGTGACCATATTGTCGACGGTACTTTGTTCGAAATTGATTTTACTGTCATGGGCATGATCATTACCCGTCACCAAATTATTCAGCGTGGTGTTGCCTTTTAGGGTCAGTGTCTGACTGTTGGTATATTGGATATTGATTTGGTCGCCCGCCAGCGCACTGATAATGCCGTCGTAAGCGGTGTGGCTGTTCAAAGAGGAGAGTAGTGTGTAAAAGGTGCCGCCACCAGTGCCTCCTTTCTCCATTGTCAGAACAACTTCAATACGTGGGATCCCTTCACCAAATGGGTCAGAAACCGGCTCAATGATAATATTTTTCAGGCTATCACTGAACTCGGCTTTCACTGTGGCTTCCAACTTGGTGACGCCGCTCAAATACAGGGTGTCGATATGGCTGTCGGCGCCAGTCAGTGCCAGGGTATTAAGTTTTGAACCGCTGGAGTAAATCCTTAGCATTTCTTGGGGTTGCTGCCCAGTGAAATGGCTGGTGAAACTGAGTGTGCCGGCATCTACATGATCCAGTGCGGCGTTACCGATATTGACTCCCCAGAATTCGCTGGCGGCGGGTTTATAGGATGCCAGTTCAAGGTGCAGTTTGCTTTGCGCTCCGGCATTGCCTGTGACTGACAGCTGGGGCAATTTGTCCATGTGTATATTAATAACATGAACATTATCGGCATAGCCGGAAAGCACGAAACCATCGACACCGGTCCAACTGGTACCATCGGGGCTTTTTTGAGCATGATCGGCTTGTCGCAGATAGTCGACATTGGCATAACTGCCGTTATAGATGCTGGCGGTTTGATTGATAACACCATAATCAAAAACATGGGTGCCTTCAGTGGCAACCAGTTCGCCGTCCAGATAAATATTACCGGTGCCACGGTAACCGGCAAGGTCAAGGGTGGGGAAGTAAAGGAATTGGTTAATGTTAGTGTAGATCTGACCGCTGATGCTGCCATCTTCGCCTGTGGTCAGAAGAATATCTTTCAGGATAAAGTTGGCAGAAAGAGTGCCACTCGCATCGAATTGGTTTTGCGCGGTGAAAGTGGTGCTAACGCTATTTGCACCCTGGTTAACGCCATTGCCGCTCCAGATTAAACCAGCACCGCCGTCTGCAAAATCTATATTGAGCCTGGCATTGGAAATGTCATATTTTTCGGTGACAAACACGGAATCTTTTTCCGTGCCAAACGCGATTTTTTCCGCCGTTTTGAACCAGGTACTCTCATCCAGGTTAACTCTTAACGCGAATGATTTATTTTTTAACGAGTTGAGGGTGACGTCATTGGTTGGCATATCCCCTTGCAATACCACTTCTTGCAAATTTGGCGAGTGGGTGAAGTTAACGGCAGACGGAGTATTAATATTGAGATACACCTGGGTTAATATCAATAGCTCGGCCTGACTCAATGAATGATCCCCGCCAGAATTTACCGTGCCGGTAAGGGTACCGTCATTAGCGATACTGAGCTCTGCGCTGGTCTTATAACCCAGTGAGTGGGCAATTTTAGTTTGATAGTCAGCGACGCGTATCGGGTTCGGCTTTTCATTGCTGTCGAGCGGGTATTCACCATTACGGAAAGCTTCAATGATGAGTGAGGTCGCGGTGATCTTGTCGTTACCGGCCTTGAGAAGGATCGCCTGTGCCGAAGCACTGTCGAGGACGCTGCCATAGAGCTTCTGATAAATGGACTGATAGTTATCGGCATTATTGAACAAGTCGGTTTTAGCCAGGGTGTTCAGCAGTTGGTCTTGAGTTTTTCCACCGGCCAGCAGGCGGCTAAAAGAATCCATCGCGGCGGCGTTGGCAGAGACACCGGCTACCGTCAGATAAAGCGACATGACCACTTCGGCATATTTTGCGGCCGGAATTTCACCGGGGGCATAAACATGGGTTGCCGCCGCAAAGTTCTGCCTGGCTACATCGTGGCTGGTGTCATTTCTGATGTCATCCATCATGCGCATCATAACATCGCCGCGCGTTTCACTCTGGCTGTTCAGGCCGCTGACGTATTTTTGCAAATCGGCGCTGTTAGCCGTGGTGCCAAAAGCTTGGGAAAATATCTTCTTCACGAAGTCTTCGTTGTTCAGTGAGCTGATGTAACCTTTGAGCGAAACGAAATAATTGGCCAATTCAACGGCGGTTTTTTTACCGCTATCGAGGATACCACTCCAGTAATCGATGGCGCCGGAATTGACCAGACTGCCGAGCAGGTAATACATGCCTTGTACATCTGCGGCGGCGTCAACCTGTGACGGTTGCTCGATTTGCGAAGGGTACAGCGTGGTGTTGATGATATTTTCCAGATGTTGTTGCTGGCCCAGAAGCGCCGCCTCGTTACCAACATAATTTTGGGTTCCGGCAATTAAAGCGGTTGTCAGGTTGCCCAGCGGGGTACCGGCATCAACCTGTGCGGTTAACTCGTTCAGGGTCGTGGCATCCGGTGGTATACCATTGGTATTTTGATAGATGTATTGCACCTTTTGGCTGGTGCTCAGGTCATCGTAACGGTGCTGACCATCCTCGGAGAGAATAAACTTGGTAGCCAATTCACTTTGGGTATAGGCGCCTTTTTCAAGCTGTTTGGCGAAGTAGGTCAAGGCCTTGTCGTCTGCCTTTTTTCCCAGTGTGGCGTAGAAAAGGATGGCAACATCCTGCTGTAATGTCAGTAGACTCATGGAATATTCCTGTGTGCATGAAAGAAAACAATCAGCAACAAGTACAGCCCATAATCTGTTGATTGCAATATGAGTGTCCCTAAGGAATATCTGGATTAACGACAGAAAGCTGAAGGATGTTCTGGCTATCTGCTTTTTTTGCCGGCTAGCATTGGTTACAATATCCCGCCGCCAAAAAAATAAAAAAGTCCTCTAGTTTCTTGTTTTTAGACGCGCCGGCATAACGTTTCTGTACGTTATTTGTTCATTCTATTTCGCCGCGGGCTGATGCACACGGTATGGCGAGGTCAGGTTGTCCCAATGAAAAACATTCTATCTATTCAATCTCATGTGGTGTTTGGCCATGCAGGCAACAGCGCGGCAGAGTTTCCGATGCGCCGCATGGGCGTTAACGTCTGGTCGCTGAACACGGTGCAGTTTTCCAATCATACTCAGTACGGCAAGTGGACCGGTTGCGTGATGCCGGCCAGCCATCTGACCGAGATTGCCCAGGGTATTGCGGATATAGATCAACTCAAACACTGCGATGCGGTGCTGAGCGGTTATATCGGTTCGCCGGAGCAGGGCAGCCATATCCTGGAGATTGTGCGTCAGGTTAAGCAGGCCAACCCGAACGCCTGGTACTTCTGCGATCCGGTGATGGGGCATCCGGAAAAAGGCTGCATCGTGGCACCGGGCGTGGCGGAGTTTCATTGTCAGCAGGCGTTGCCGTGCAGTGACATGATTGCGCCCAACCTGCTGGAACTGGAATTACTGAGCCAGCGTACCGTGACCAACGTGGAGCAGGCGGTAAGCGCCGCACGCGAGCTGATTGCCAAAGGGCCGAAGTTGGTGCTGGTCAAGCATCTGAGCCGCGCCGGTTATAATATCGACTGTTTCGAAATGCTGCTGGTCACGGCCAGCCAGGCCTGGCACATCAGCCGTCCGCTGGTGGACTTCGGCGAGCGGCAACCGGTGGGTGTCGGCGACCTGACCAGTGGTTTGTTGCTGGTTAATTTGCTCAAGGGTGAGGCGTTGGACAAGGCGCTGGAGCACGTCACGGCAGCGGTATATGAAGTGATGCTGACGACCCAGGCAATGGGTGAGTATGAGTTGCAGGTGGTGGCGGCTCAGGAGCGTATTGTGCAGCCGGGCTGCGAGTTTAAAGCGGTAAAACTGTAACTCTGCTGGCAGAGTGCCCCGGCGCATTCTCACCGCCGGGGCGCGGGTATTATTTCAAGCCTTCCGCATTCAACGTCGCATCTACCGCAGGTCGTGCGGCCACGCGATCAAAATAGGCCGCAAGCTGAGTGCGCTTTTTGATATCAAACTGCAGGGCGATGGCCCAACGCATCACGGTGAACAAATAGGCATCCGCTACGCTGAACTTGTTGCCCAACAAGAAATGCTGCTTCGCCAGCAATGAATCCAGATAGTCGAACTGTTTGTCCAGTTTTTCCCGTGCGATGGTTTTGTATTCATCAGGCGTTTTCGGGTTAAACAGCGGGCTGAATCCCTTGTGCAATTCAGTGGCAATAAAGTTAAGCCATTCAATCGCATGATAGCGCGACAGCGTACCAGCCGCGGGGATCAGGCCGCGATCCGGCACGCGGTCCGCCAGATATTGCACAATTGCCACGCCTTCGGTCAGCAGGCTGCCATCATCCAGCAGCAGCGCCGGGACCTGTCCTTTCGGGTTGATGGTCAGGTAGTCTGCACCGCTTTCAGTCTTTTTCAGTGCCAGATCAACCTTTTCCGCTGTGAAATCCAGGCCCGCTTCGCGCAATACAATATGAGGGGACAGAGAACAGGCACCGGCCTTATAGAACAGTTTCATCGAAAGCTCCTTGATAATGATGAGTGACAAGCATGCTTAACCTCTGATCCTAGCCCTATAGCGTTAAAATTACAGCGGGTTAATCAACAAATTTAATTTATCAGCTCGGCTTGCGGCTGTAACTGCGCCAGGGTTGCCGCAATTTGCTGCTGCAACGTTTGTGGTACGGCTTGCATGGGTGAACGCAGTTCATTGTGGATCAGCCCTTGCTGAGCCAGTGCGGCTTTAACCGGTGCCGGGTTAGGGAAACTGAACATCTGGTGGATCATCGGCAGCAGGGCATAGAAGTTTGCACGGGCGGCAATCAAATCGCCTTCAGCGACCTGTTGCACCAGTTGTACAAAGCGTTCTGGATGAATGTGTGCGGAAGCCGAGATTGCGCCGGTGCCCCCCAGGCACAGCGTAGTCAGGATCAGGTTATCTTCACCGGTCAGCACGTCGATTTCACCGTCATCAATCAGCGCCATCATGGTGTCAGGATTGCCGCTACATTCTTTGATCGCTTTCACTTGCGGATGACGAGCTATCTGGCGCAGGGTGGTCAGTTCGATAGTAATACCGGTGCGTTGCGGAATGTTATACAGGATCACCGGCACGCTCGAGGCATCGGCAAGCTGGGTGAAGTAGTCCACCAGGCCACATTGCGACGGGCGAATATAATAGGGGGCCGGGATCAGCACGCCGGCAATATCCCGCAGTTGGATGGCCTGCTGCATTTGCAAAGTGTCGACCATGTTATTACCGGACAGGCCCATCACTACCTGATGAGCCGGGGTGACGGCCAGCACCGCGTCGAGCACGGCCAACTGTTCGTCCTGGCTTAACGCGGCCGCCTCACCGGTAGTGCCGCAGACCACCAATCCATCGACGCCGGAGGCAATAAGATGCTGAGCCAACCTTTGAGTGGCGGGCAGGTCGACAGCGTGATGATTAAATGGGGTAACCAGCGCAACCCAAATACCGGAAAATGAGGCCATAGTAAGTTCCTTCAGTGCGAGCAATAAGAAGCCAGATAAGAAAACAAGCGAGGGACGATGCGCTGATAATGAATATTCTGCATGAGGCTGTCAATTTACAACCGCTTGATAACACGGTTATTCATGATTAAGCAGCACGGATGAGTTTGGCTAATAAAATGGGGACGATAAAGCCCCTGCCTTGGCAGGGGCTTCGGGAGGTTAACGCGGACGACGTGTGCTGTTGATCGAGGCTGTCCAATTGAAGGTTTCGCCAGTAGGTTGAATGCGATTGGCTTTACGTTCGGCCCGGGTGGCTTTTTCAATTTTCGCACGGGCGGCGGTAATACGCGCCACCACTTCGTCCTTGATCTTGTTATTCTCGGCATTGGTTAAGGCTCTGCCGAGGTTTTTACGTGCCTTGTCCAGCTCGGTTTTTACTTCACGTTGCTCGCTTTCCGTCATGTCTTTCAGCGTCAGTTTTTTCATTGTTATAGCCTGGTCAGTGAAGATGTCAGCCAGTGTACCGCAATTAGCTGGCCGAAGATGCCGCTGCGTATCGGAAATGCCGAAACGGGGATCACATCTCTTCTTGCAGTTCGTCGAGAAAACGCCGCATTCGTTCGGTGCGCTGCAGAGCCATTTTTTTGCCGGTAGCGGTTTGGAAGCCTTCCTGCAGCTTGAACAACTTGGTTTCGAAGTGATCCAGACAGTAGTGTTTGTCGTCATATTGACGCTGCTGTGCCAGCGGATCGGCTGCGTCGTATAACGCACTACGCATGCGCCCACCAATATAGAAACAACGGGCTACGCCAATCATGCCAATGGCATCCAGGCGATCGGCGTCCTGCAGAATTTTGGCTTCCAGCGTTTCCGGGGTAAGGGCGGCGGAGAAACTGTGAGCTTCAATGGCATGGGCGGTTCCGGCGATATCCTGTGGCTCCCAACCCAGTTGTGTCAGCATCAGCTTGGCTTTTTCCGCCGCCATGCGGGAAGCCATGTGGCGCTGCGGTGAGTTCTTCTCCACGGCGACACAGTCATGCAGCAGCACCGCGGCACAAAGGATACGGCGGTCGCCACCTTCGTGCTGGCTGATATTGCGAGTGTTCTTCCAAACACGGTGCAAATGAGCCACGTCGTGAGAGCCGTCATCGGAAGCGAGTGTCAGAGGCAACAAGGCTTGTGCCAGTTCCTGATAGGGTGAGAAGGGTTGCAACAAGGCCTGCGCCAGGGTTGAAGAATGCACGTTTCTATCCTTGTGGTCGGAAAGGCTCAAATAATAGCGGCCGTTGATGAGGGGCTTATGACAATGCAAAAAACTATTGTTTACTCTACTGCAACAGACTATTGCCGTAATCGCGGTTTTTATACCGGAATAAGCAACCTAGAATGTTCTTATTCCGGTCATCCCCGCTTGGTGTAAGCCTGTGTCCGTGGGGCGTGGCCGGAATATCCTGCTTATGCTACCGGAGAAACCCCATGCCAACGAATCTTGAAATTGTACGCGCTACCTATGAAGGCGGCAGTGCCGAAGAGAATGGTCGTAACCTGTTGGCGGCATTAGCGCCCGACGCAGAGTGGACCGAAGCCGCAGGCTTTCCCTATGCCGGTACCTATATGGGTCCGCAGGCGATATTTAAAAATGTTCATCAACGTCTGGGAACGGAATGGCAGGGCTACCGTGCCGATGTCGACCATTTTTATGATGCTGGTGAAAACGTGATTGCCCAGGGCTTCTACCATGGCACCTATGGCGCGACCGGAAAATCATTTACCGCATCCTTTGCGCATATTTATCAGCTACGCGACGGGAAAATCATCAAGTTTGTGCAAATCGTTGACAGTGCAAAAGTGCTGGAAGCCATGCAGGCCTAAAGGCCGCTGTGTTTGCCAAACTTGCGATCGTACTCCCGCCGGTAACCGCGCGCCTTGTTGCGATCGCGGATCCACAAATAGCCACATACCAGCGCGACGGCGCCTGAAAAGGTAATGTTGCGCATATCCCGGTCATAAAAATACACCAGCACCGCGTCCATCGTCGCGATAAAGGCAATCCATTTGTACATATGGGATTGTCGTCGTGTGGCGGCGTTGAGGCGCTTTAACTGTCTGGCTTCGTGCATAACCGGCTTTTGCTGCATAACGTCTCGTCGGTAATAAATTTCTTAGTGGTAAATTAGCAGAAGTTTCCTGTTGGTGGTAAAGACAAACGTGCGCCGGGTCGGTTTTTATAGGGGGCGTTTAGCCGCCAATTTCATAATGCTACTATGGCCTCGATCTCAACGCTGACCTGCGGTGAGAACAGGGCGCTGACCGCAACCAGTGAGCAGGCCGGCAGCGCCCCATCAAAATAATCGAACAGCACCGGCCGTATGGCCTGCAGATCGCCGATATCGGTTAAAAATACCGTGATTTTAATCAGCGCTTTTAGATTGGTTCCCTCGTCGGCGGTGATGGTCGCCAACTGCTCCAGAATGGCCTGCGTCTGTTGTTGCGTGGTTTGCCCTTGCGCTTCGGTGGCAAAGGCCGTCAGGCCGGAAATGTACAGAGTGTCGCCATGGCACACGGCATGGACATAGGGGCCGCCCGGCGTGGGCAATTGTGGATAATTAATGCGCTTTAATGATGTCATGGTAAAAACCCCGAGAGATTAATTAAAAAAATAAACAAACTTGGCTAGGATGGAACGATGAACATCGGAAGTACGCTGAGATTTATTGTTCTCTAATAATATCACTAACATTCATTTCTAACTGTGAAGGACGTTTCAGGGTAATGAATAAGGCTTTAATTCCCTATATGCAACGCTGGCAGTTGCAGCCCGATGGCCAGGCATTTGAAACTCACAGCAGCCTACTGATGCCGGTACGCTATCAGGGGGCGGCCGCCATGTTGAAAATTGCCCGCGAACAGGAAGAAAAGTTCGGTGGGCTATTGATGTGCTGGTGGCAGGGCGAGGGCGCGGCGCGAGTGCTGGCCTGGCATGAGGACGGTATCTTGCTGGAGCGCGCGCAAGGCCGCCTCTCGCTGGCGCAGATGGTACGCGATGGCGAAGATCGACAGGCCACGGCGATTTTATGTCAGGTGGTTGCCCGCCTGCATGTGCCACGAGCCGAGCCTTTGCCGGAGCTTATTCCCCTGGACCAGTGGTTCAACTCACTGTGGCCGGCGGCGCAGGCGCATGGCGGCATGTTGCGTCTCAGTGCCACCGTCGCGGCGGAGCTACTGACCAGCCCACGCGAACAGACGGTGCTGCACGGCGATATTCACCATGACAACGTGTTGGACTTCGCTGAGCGTGGCTGGTTGGCGATCGATCCCAAACGGTTGTATGGCGAGCGTGCTTTCGATTACGCCAATATTTTCTGCAATCCCAACTACGGTATCGCCACCGATCCTGATATTTTCCTTTGCCGGGTCGACCAGGTCTGCCTGTTGGCCGGACTGGAGCGCCAGCGGCTGCTGCAGTGGATCCTCGCCTGGGCCGGATTGTCCGCGGCCTGGTTTATGGAGGACGGCGAGGCGGCGGATATCGATTTTCGCGTCGCAGAGCAGGCCGCCCGCGCGTTGGGGCTTTCGCTACCGGAAGGGGATTCAGGGTTCATCCTGCCAATAGTCGAGCGAGGCTGAAGGGCGTTGCACATAGCGCACCGGTTTACCATTTTCGCCCAAAGCCGCCGCCAGAAACTTGCCTGAGTCCGGATATTCCACCAGTTCGGGCATTTCACGGGTGCTGATGGAAAGATATTTCAACGGCGCGTCCGATGTGTTGATGATCTGGTGCGGGTATTCCGGTCCCGGTGGGATAAAAATCACGTCACCAGTTTTGATAGGCAATAGCTCCCCGGCAACCCGCAGGGTACCGGTTCCCTCCAGCACGATAAACATTTCTTCCTGTGCATAGTGGAAGTGATAAGGGCAGGAACGCATGCCCGGCGCCACTACGTCGATCGAGGCACCCAGCTTGCCGGCGGCGGTGCCGGTTCCCAAACGGGCGCCAATGCTGTCATAGAGTGGCGGGCGGGCGTCGTGTGTTTTTTCAACCTGTTCGTAGTTACGGATCAAACGCTGGGCTAGCAGCATGGCAGGGTTATTCATGGACATCCTCGTGACGTTGTCACCTAATCATTAACGATGGCGATGGAAAAACCATCCCAACCTTTGCTGCCTACGGTTTGTAAGGCAGTAGCGCTGAGACGCGGTTCATCCGCCATCATGTCAAAAAAACGTCGTACTCCCTGAACCCGATCGTCAGTGCTGGTGGTATCGGTGACCGCACCATCGCGCACCACGTTGTCGCCGATGATCACCGTACCGGGGTGTGACAACGCCAGAGCCCAGTGCAGATACTCCGGATTATTAGGTTTGTCGGCATCAATAAATATCAGGTCGAAAGGCGTATCTTGCGGCAGTTGTGGCAGGCTGGTGAGGGCTGGGCCAACCCGCAACTCAACCTGCTCACTCAGTCCGGCACGAGCAATATTTTTCCTGGCTATGTCAGCGTGGCGTTCGTCGGCTTCCAGAGTGACCAGAGAACCTTCAGGTGGTAACGCACGGGCCAGCCAAATGGTGCTGTAACCGCCTAACGTTCCGATCTCCAGAATGCGTTTGGCATTGACCATACGGGCAAACAGGTGCAGCAGTTTACCCTGATTCGGTGCCACGTCGTGTTCAGGCAAGCCTGCCGCAGAGTTGGCGGTCAGCGTCTGTAATAATGCTTCATCTTGAATGACCAGTTTGTCGACAATATAAGCGTCAACACGGGCCCAGCGGTTATCTTCTTGCATTGTTCACCTGTTCCTGATGGCCATACCAGCCCGGCCGGCGTTTTGGCTGTGGCCAGAACAGCGCGGCCTGGCCACCGTCGGGAGTCTGCCACACCTCGCAGTCATAAATGGTGAAGGTGTCGCCGAATTTATCGACGCGCAGGCCACGATATCCCTGCGCGATGCCTTGTTCAGTGACCTTATCCAGCAATTGCTGACGTTCTGCACGGTCTGCCGGAGAAGCGCTCAAGCGGGAAGGCAGCGCGATAAACTCATCGAAGGAATAGCCAAAGCACTGCTGTGCGCAGTGGTTAGCATAAATAAACACCGGATCGCCGCCGCCGGTGTGGGCCAGCAGGCTGTAGGGTGCTTGTTGATGCAGCCAGGACCATCGTTCGCCAACTGCGGCCTGTGGGCCGGGCAATCCGTCACCTGTCCAGTGGCGGTACGCGGCGTCTATCTGTTGAATCAGGTCAATCTGCGCAGAAGATGGCATAGAAACTCCCTTAACGATCCCTGGAGGGCAACGTTCGTCCCTCTCTCATTTAAGCAGAAGATCGCCAAAGGGGAAAATGACGTCTGTAACTCCGGCGCGCACATTTGTTCCAGACGCCGGGGGGGACATCTGCTATATGAAAGGTTGGCTTAACGAAAATAGGGCGGCGATGAGCAGCTGGATCGAATTAAAGAAAGACCGGCCGACCGGCATAGAGTTGATCCGCGCCCATTTTGGCGGGCATGCGCATGCCTATGACCCCCACTGGCATGATGATTACCTGGTGGGGGTCACCGAGCAGGGCGTGCAGCAGTTCCACTGCCGAAGTCAGCGTCATCGCAGTACGCCGGGCCAGGTTTTTTTGCTGGAGCCTGGGGAGTTGCATGACGGTGATGCGCCGGCAGAAGAAGGTTTCACCTACCAGATGCTGTACCTCAATCCGCAATGGCTGGATCTACAGCTACGCCAGTTATTTGCCGAGGTGCCTGACAGCTTCTGCCTTAGTTTCGCTGCCACGCTGTCTGACGATCGGCTACTGGCACAGGTAACGATGCGGGCTTTCTCGCAGTTACAGCAACAGGCTGAGGGAGAATTGCAGCGTCAATTTGCGTTGGATAACCTGCTGTGCGGCCTGACCCGGCATGTGCATTGGCGGCGATCGTTGCCGAGTGAAACTTCCGGCTATCAGGCGCGGCGCATCCGTGATTATCTGCATGCCAATAGCCATCAGGATATTCGTATGGAAACGCTGACGGCGTTAACCGGGCTGGATCGGTTCCGTCTGACCCGCCTGTTCCGCCAGACTTTTGGTTTGCCGCCCCATGCCTATTTGGTTCAGCTTCGGTTGGCGCAGGCGCGACGGCTTTTAGCCACAGGGGCAAAGCCGATTGACGTGGCGGCACAACTGGGTTTTGCCGATCAAAGCCACCTGGGCCGCTGGTTCCAGCGCGCCTATCGTCTGACCCCGGCGCATTACCGTAAACTGTGCACAAACCTTCCAGATTAAGCCGTCGCGGCTGGGTATCCTGCAGGCTGACTTATCGACAGGAAACCCAATGATGGAAGTGATCTCCCCAGGAATGATCAGCGCCGAGCGCTGCGTAATTGTGATTAATCAGGATTTGCCGCTGGGTAATATTGCCAATGCGGCAGCGGTACTGGCGTTAACGCTGGGACAACGCCATCCGATGTTGGTGGGCGAGGTGTTGGCTGACAGCCAGGGGCAATGTTGGCCGGGGTTAATCCCGATAGGCATCAGCGTGCTGGCGGCCAGTGAGGAGCAACTGGGCGCTCTGTTGCAACAGCCGCGCGCAGCGGAAGTAGACCGGATCCTGTTCCCGGTTGATGGCCAGCAAACCACCAATTATGCCCAATTCCGCGCCAGCGTCGCCAACCGGCCAAGTTCCGAATGGCGTTTATTGGGTATCGCGTTGGCCGGTGAGAAGAAAACCGTGCGTAAGTTGACGGCTAAACTCAATCTGCTGACTTAGCTGGGCGTTGCGGTAACGACAGGATGATATGGGCAATTGCGCCGCCAATAATCCCCCAGAATGCAGAGCCGACGCCGAGCAGCGTCACGCCGGACGCGGTGATCAAAAAGGCGATCAGTGCGGCGTCGCGTTGCTTTTCATCCTGCAGTGCGCGTTGCAGACTGCCGGCGATGGTGCCCAGCAGGGCCAGCCCGGCAATGGTGTGGATCAGGGCCACGGGCAAGGCGCTGAACAACATACCGATAACGCCGCCAAACAGACCGGCCAGCAGATAAAACACCCCGGCGGCGACGGCTGCCATGTAGCGGCGCTGTGGATTCGGGTGTACGTCCGGCCCCATACAAATGGCGGCAGTAATGGCGGCAATACACACCGAAAACCCACCGAATGGGGCCAGCAGCAGTGCGGTCAACGCCGTCCAGCTAATTAACGGTGAGGTAGGGACGTGGTAGCCGGCCGCCTTTAGCGTGGCAATACCGGGGGCGTTTTGTGACGCCATGGTGACCACGAAGAACGGCACGCCAATCCCCAGCAGTGTCGACCAGCTAAAATGCGGCGTAATAAATTCCGGCATGGCGAACGCCAGCGGCTGTTGCGAAAGATGAATGTTGCCCTGCAGCGCCGCAATCGCCAGCCCGGCCAGCAGCGTCAGTACAATCGCATAACGCGCCAGATAACGCCGCGTCACCAGATACACCAGCCCCATTGCGGCGCTGAGTACGAAATTGACCTGCAGCGAGGCAAATGCATCCAGGCCAAAGCGCAGCAGGATCCCCGCCAGCATCGCCGCCGAAATAGCCTGCGGAATATAATCCATCAGCCGGGCGAACAGCCCGGTCACGCCGCACAGTAGGATCAGCCCGGAGGCAAAGATAAACACGCCAATCGCTTCGTTAATCGACGTGCCGGGCAGGCTGGTGACCAGCAGCGCTGCACCAGGGGTCGACCAGGCGGTCAGAATCGGCGTGCGGTAATACAGCGAAAGCCCGAGCGAGGTAATGCCCATTCCCAGCCCCAACATGCTCAGCCAGCTGCCAATCTGCAAGGGGGTAGCGCCGGCAGCGGCAGCCGCCTGGAAGATAATGGCAGCAGAACTGGTATAGCCGACCAATACCGCAACAAACCCGGCCATAACGGCAGGCAGAGACAGATGACGCAGAGAGATGGCTGGGCGCATGGCACACTCCGACAAAAGTTGTGCGTTATAACGCACGATAAGCGGCGAGCATAGCACCGTGCGTTATAGCGCACAAGTGGCTATAATCAGCCGCACTATCAGGGGAGAAAAACATGCAGGAACTGTCTGGCCATCTGGCACAAACGCTTCGTTCGCTGCGTATGCAGCGCGGCTGGAGCCTGGCACAGGCTGCCGAAAACACCGGCGTCAGCAAGGCGATGCTGGGGCAGATCGAACGGGGAGAATCCAGCCCGACGGTGGCAACCTTGTGGAAAATCGCCACCGGTTTTAACGTGGCTTTTTCCGCCTTTCTGGAGATCTCACCGTTGCAACAGCAAGCCACGCTACATCGCTATGGCGATGCTCCGGTGTTCAACCAAGGCAACGCCGACATGCGGGTGGTGCCGCTGTTTCCGTTCGACCGGCAACTGGGTTTTGACATGTTCGTTATCGACCTGGCGCCGGGCGCGCTCAGCGAGTCTTCGGCACACGAGCCGGGAGTGATTGAACACGTGATTGTCATCAGCGGTGAACTGGAGCTGGCGGTTGACGGCCAGTGGCACCATCTGACCCAGGGTGAGGCGATGCGCTTTCAGGCCGACCGGCCCCACGCTTACCGTAATACCAGTCAACAGACTGTGCGCATTCACGATCTGATCCACTATCCTAAATTTTGACTCAACGGTGTGGGCGCAGGCTTTGACTCGGCCCCGCCAAACGCCTACTTTATTGAAAATGATTCGTATTAACTGTCAAAGGGAGTTTGATTTTGCCCATCAACCACAGTAACCGCCGCCAGTTTCTTAAACTCAGTGCCCAAACTGCAGGAGCCGTATTCGCGATGACTTCATTACCTAACAGTATCCGCCTGGCGATGGCGGCAGAAGGCGGCGCCAGCGCCACCGATGAATTTTTATGGCTGGAAGAGCTGCAGGGCAAGGCCGCACAGGCGTGGATCAAACAGGAAAATCAGCGCACCACCGCGCGCTTTGCCCAGGGCGAAGGCTTCCAGCGGGTGGAAAAACAGGTGCTGGATATTCTCAATAAAGAGAGCCAAATTCCGTGGGTCGCCAAGCGCGGCGATTTCTATTACAACTTCTGGCAGGATCAAACCAATCCGCGTGGCTTATGGCGACGCACCACCTTGCAGGAATACCGTAAAGCCAAGCCGGTTTGGGAAACGGTGCTGGATATTGACGCTCTGGGCAAGGCGGAGGGCAAAGACTGGGTATTCCACGGCTCGCAGTCGTTGGCACCGGAATACCGTTATTGCCTGCTGGAACTGTCGCCGGATGGCGGTGATGCCACCGAAATCCGTGAGTTTGATCTGGTCAGCAAAGAGTTTGTCAAAGACGGCTTTGTGCTGCCGGTAGCGAAAAGCCAGGCCTCGTGGATTGATAAAGACACGCTGTTTATCGCCACTGATTTCGGCGCAGGCTCGATGACTCAGTCCGGCTATGCGCGCATTGCCAAACGCTGGCGGCGCGGTACACCGCTGAGTGCCGCTCAGACGCTGTATGAGGCGCAACCGCAGGATATGACGGTGTTTGCTTACCACGACCAGACGCCGGGATTTGAACGGAACTACGTGGGCCGCAGTCTGGATTTCTATCGCCGTGAAACCTATCTGCTCAATGAGCAAGATCAACAGGTCAAAATCGACATTCCCGCCGATGCCGAGTTCAGCACGCACCGCGAGTGGATATTGATTAAACCGAGCAGTGACTGGGAAGTGGGCGGAACGCGCTATCCTTCGGGCTCACTGCTGGCGGCCCATTTCGACGACTATCTGGCGGGCAAGCGTGAGCTGACGGTGTTATTTGCCCCGACCGCACAGGCGGCGCTGAGCGGCTACAGTGGTACCCGTGACCACCTGATCCTCAGCATCATGGACAACGTGGTCAACCGACTGGAAGTCCTGACACCGCAGGGAAAAACCTGGCAGCGCAAGCCACTGGGCAAACCGGGGGCAATTAGCACTATTTCCGCTGGCGGCGTCGATGACGAAACCAACGATTATTTCCTGACCATCAGCGGATTCCTGCAACCGACTTCGCTGTATCTGGGCAATCTCGACGGCGGTGAGGCAGAGCTGCTCAAGCAGGGGCCACAGGACTTTGATGCCAGCGGCTATCAGGTCAGCCAGCATTTCACCAAGTCTAAAGACGGCACGCGGGTGCCGTATTTCCAAATTTCAGCCAAGGGCATCAAGCTGGACGGCAGTAACCCAACCTTGCTGTATGGCTATGGCGGGTTCGAGGTGTCGCTATTGCCGGGTTACATGGGGGCAAAAGCACCGGCCTGGCTGGAACGCGGTGGGGTGTATGTGGTGGCGAATATTCGTGGTGGCGGTGAGTATGGTCCGGCCTGGCACCAGGCGGCGTTAAAGCAAAATCGCCATCGCGCCTATGAGGATTTTGCCGCAGTGGCGGAAGATTTGATTGCGCGAAAAGTGACATCGTCACAACATCTGGGGGCGCGCGGCGGCAGTAACGGTGGCTTGCTGGTGGGCAATATGCTGACGTTATACCCGCAGCTGTTCGGCTGCATTGTCTGTGAAGTGCCGTTGTTGGATATGCAACGCTATACCCAACTTTCTGCCGGTGCTTCCTGGATTGCCGAATACGGCGACCCGAGCAAGGCGGAAGAATGGGCCTACATCAAAACCTTCTCGCCGTATCACAATATCAAAGCCGGTGTGGCCTACCCGCCGGTGCTGTTTTATACCGCCACCAGTGACGATCGGGTTAACCCGTCGCACGCCCGTAAAATGGCGGCACGCATGCAGCAGATGGGGTATCCGCAGGCCTACTTCTATGAGAATACCGAAGGCGGGCACAGCGCCGCGGCGGACAAGAAACAGGCCGCATTCCACGGCGCACTGGTCAGTGAATTTATGTGGGTCAATCTGAGCGCTAAATCCACAGCCTAAACCGCAGGGCGCTGACATAAAAAAGCCGGGGCAAATTAATGCCCCGGCTTTTTTTTACCTGTCTGAAACCCTGTCAGCAATCAGTTGGCGATAGCGGCCGCCTGAGCTTTCTTCTCGGTATCTTCTGCGGTGTCCAGCGTCATGCGATACAGCTTCGGCGCGGTCAGCATCATCAGAATGGCGATGACGGCGGTGGCGATACCGATTTGCATAAACACGTGGCTGTAGATAGCCAGAGAAGCGTGCGCATCGTTGATGTTGGCAGGCACGGCAGTCAGGCCAGCGACCTTACCGGCAATCAGCGCGGCGGCGGCAGTGGTCAGGAACCAGGAGCCCATGATAAAGCCCATCAGGCGTTGCGGCACCAGCTGTGCGACCATGGCCAGACCCAGGCCGGAGATCATCAGTTCGCCGATACTCTGCAGCGCATAGCTCAGGATCAACCAGTTAACCGAAACGATACCCTGTTCATTGGCGAAGCTGGCACCCCAAGGCAACACCAGGAAGGCACCGGAGCACAGGATCATACCGAAGGCGAACTTGTGCGGCATCGGCAGACGGTCGCCCATCTTGTTATACAGGGCCGCCAGAATCGGGCTGGCCAGCATGATCCAGAATGGGTTCAGTGCCTGATACTGCTCAGGTTCGAACGCCAGACCCAGGATATTGTGCTCAACGTTATGGATAGCGAAGAAGTTCAACGAGGTTGGCATCTGGGCGTACAGCACGAAGAATACCACCGCTTCCAGCATCAGCAGGAAGGCAACGATCATCTTGCGACGTGCCGCACCGTGCAGGGCAAAGGCTTCTTTAGCGAATACGATCACGATGCCGATGGAGATCAGCGCCAGCGCCCAGCGGGCAACCACCTGGTTGTGCAGCAGCCAGCTTGAAATGGCGACCAGCGCAACCACGCCAACCAGCACCATCAGCAGTTTCTGTATGTGCAGTGGTTTGAAGTCAGGCTTGGAACCGTGGTTCTTCACCCACTTGTGACACACCATAAAGTTAACCAGGGTGATCAGCATACCCACAACGCTCAGTGAGAACGCGACGCTCCAGCCATATTTCACTGCCAGCCACGGGGTGGCCAACATCGACAGGAAAGAACCGATGTTGACGGACATATAGTACATGGTGAATGCACCGTCCAAACGCGGATCGTCTTTCTCGTAGCAGGTTGACAGCAGGGAGGAAGGGTTGGCTTTGAACAGGCCGCTACCTACGGCGATGGTCGCCATACCCAGGTACACCCAGAAAATCTCATGGCCGGAGTAGGCCACCATGGCATAGCCGACGGCCAGCACCAGCGCACCCAGCACGATCACGCGCTTGGAGCCCAGCACTTTGTCCCCAAGCCAGCCGCCGATGGCAACGAAGCCATACACCAGCGCACTGAAGGAGGAGAACAGGGTAATCGAGTCGGCTTCACTCAGACCCAGCATCTTGACCAGATAAACTGCCATGATGCCTTGCAGGCCGTAATAACCAAAACGTTCCCAGAGTTCGATGGAGAAGATCAGGTAAAACGCTTTAGGTTGTTTGAAGGCGTTGAGACTCACGCTTTCAGGATGTTCGCTGTTGTTGTTTGCAGTTGACACTGGTACCTCTGATTTTTCACTGCCCCGACTCAGAAAGACGGGAAATTGCAAAAGGTGATGCAGGACTGCATCCTTCTGCGTTGTTATAGGATGGGATGACGGCGGTTAATGTTCACTATCTTTGTCAACGAGGCAAGGCGTTTGTCATATTCTGTTACATATAACGCTCACGAAGTGAAACGACCATGTTGCAAATGTTATGCAGCATTAACTTTCGACTTTGTTTGCTTTGCCGAGTTTTTGTTTTGATTAAAAGCTATACGGAATTTAAACAGTGATATATTCTGCTGCATTGGTTTTTGATGGTTCATATCAATAGGTGTGGTGAATAATCCATTGGAATGTTGTGCATATGGCGGTTTTTGTAAAATTTTAGAAATTTGGGAAAACGGCTCTGGCGGTTGTGACGACAATGTGATCGTCAAAACGTGAGACTTGCCGCAATTTTTGACTAATTTTTCGCTTGAAAATAAGCGGGAAGTGAGTTTTTCACTAAAATCCGTGGAAACACCAAGGTTACTGCTGCTTGATATCACATTTCCGATAAAAACCAGGTCAGTGGCGGGGCTGAAAGGGGCGATGAGTGCGCCCCTCGAGATCAGGCGTCGGGATAAACCTTCTCTTTAAACTCGCAGAGGTCTTCAATCATGCAGGAGCCGCAGCGGGGTTTACGTGCGATGCAGGTATAGCGGCCGTGCAGGATCAACCAGTGGTGGCAATCAACCTTGAACTCCGCCGGCACCACCTTCAGCAGCTTCTCTTCAACCAGATCGACATTTTTGCCCGGTGCGAAATTAGTGCGGTTACAAACGCGGAAGATATGGGTATCGACGGCAATGGTCGGCCAGCCAAAGGCCGTATTGAGCACCACGTTGGCGGTTTTGCGGCCGACGCCAGGCAGAGCCTCCAGCGCCGCACGATCTTCCGGTACCTCGCCGCCGTGCAATTCCAGCAGCATGCGGCAGGTTTTGATCACGTTTTCGGCCTTGCTGTTAAACAGGCCGATGGTCTTGATATAGCCTTTAACCCCATCGACGCCCAGAGCCAGCATGGCGGCCGGCGTATTGGCCACCGGATAAAGCTTGGCGGTGGCCTTGTTGACGCTGACGTCGGTCGCCTGCGCGGACAGCAGCACGGCAATCAGCAGCTCAAACGGCGTGGTGTACACCAGCTCGGTGGTCGGGTGTGGATCGTTGTCACGTAGTCGGGTAAGAATTTCCAGCCGTTTTTGCTTATTCATTATGCTTTCTCTGCCTGTCCTTGTCCCTGCGCCGGTTCGGCCAGTAACGCTTTGGCCGTACGCGCCTTCATCCTTTCGTCAATCAGGTATTTAACCGCCAACAACAGGCCCAGACCAATAAAGGCACCCGGTGGCAGCATCGCCAGCAGGAAAGGGCTGTCGAAGTGAACCACCTCAATCCGCAGTACCTTGGCCCAACTGCCCAGCAGCATATCGGCACCGTCGAACAGGGTACCGTTACCCAGTAGCTCACGCATCGCACCCAGCGTCACCATCACGCCGGTAGCCCCCAGACCAATCGCCAGCCCGTCCAGTGCGGACAGACCGACCGGTTTTTTAGAGGCTACCGCTTCGGCGCGGCCGACCACGATACAGTTGGTGACGATCAGCGGGATAAAGATCCCCAACGACTGGTAAAGGCCGAAGGCATAGGCATTGATCAGCATTTGCACGATGCTCACCGCGGCAGCGATGATCATTACGTAAATCGGGATACGGACTTCATTCGGTACCCAGCGGCGCACGGCGGATATCGAGGTATTGGTCAGTATCAGTACCAGCGTGGTCGCCAGCCCCAGCCCGAGGGCGTTGGTGACGGTCGAAGTCACGGCCAGCAGCGGGCACATCCCCAGCAATTGCACCAGCGCGGAGTTGTTCTTCCACAGCCCCTGGACAATCAGATCTTTGGCTTCACTCATTCGCTGGCTCCACAGGCAGGTAAGCTATCAAGTTTAGGCGGCAGCGTTTCCATATACAACGCCGTGCGTCGAACGGCATTGACCACCGCACGCGGCGTGATGGTGGCGCCGGTGAACTGATCGAACATACCGCCGTCTTTCTTCACTGCCCAACGTTTATCGTCCGGGCCGTCAATTTTTTTGCCGCTGAAAAACGAGATCCAGTTCGAAATACGCAGTTCAATTTTATCGCCGAGGCCAGGGGTTTCATGATGTGAGACTACCCGGGTCCCCAGCACGTTACCGCTGAAATCGGCACCGACCAGCAGTTGAATGGCACCGGAATAGCCGTCCGGTGCGGTGGTTTCCAGTGCCGCGGCGGTGGGCTGACCGTTTTTGCGTGCCAGATACAGACGATGCGGCGAGCCATTGCCCAATGCCAGACTGCTAACCAGAAAACACTCGGTCTGCATGTTGTTGTCGTAATGTTCCGGTGGCACCACCTGATCAAGCAGCGACTTTTGCTGTAACGCAGCCTGGTGGGCGATGGTGCTTTGCGTCAGGCTATGGACCACCGCCGTCAGGGCGGTGGTCACTGCGGCAAACACCGCAAGCGTGGTGCCATGCTTTCTCATTGAATTTAGCATCATGGCTCCTTAGCGATGGCCGTACACGCGGGGCTGCGTGTAGTGGTCGATCAGTGGGACGGTAATGTTGGCCAGCAACACCGCAAAGGCGACGCCATCCGGATAGCCACCGTAAACACGGATTAACCACACCAGTAAGCCCACCAATGCGCCGTAAATCAGGCGGCCTTTCGGCGTGGTAGAGGCACTGACCGGATCGGTGGCAATAAAGAACGCGCCCAGCATGCTGGCACCGGAGAACAGGTGGATCAGCGGCGAGGCCTGCTGCGCCGGGTCAAGCCACCAGGCCACGCCGGAACACAGGGCGATAGCCGCCAGCATGCTGAACGGGATCTGCCAGTGGATCAGACGACGCCCCAGCATAAACAGGCCACCGGCCAGGAAACCGAGATTAACCCATTGCCAGCCGATACCGGCCAATGCGCCACCGAACAGCGGCTGTTGCAGCACCTGTTCAACGGTATGGCCACTGCGCAGGCCGGTTTTGAAACCGTCCAGCGGGGTGGCCTGGCTGATGCCGTCGATACCCATTTGCAGTTCGTGGATAGTGGCACCCTGCGTCGTGTGGCCACTGAAAATAGCCAGCAGGGTATCCTGGAACGACAGCGCAGTCGCCCGCAGTTCATCCGGCGGTAACCAACTGGTCATCTGTACCGGGAAGGCGATCAGCAGCACCACATAACCGACCATGGCCGGATTGAACGGGTTCTGCCCGAGGCCACCATACAGCTGTTTGGCAATCACAATGGCAAAGAAGGTGCCGATGACAATCATCCACCAGGGGGCCAGTGGCGGCAGACTGATGCCCAGCAACAGGGCGGTCAGCAGGGCCGAGTTATCCGCCAGCCGGGTGCGTACCGGCAATTTGCGCAGCGAAAGGATGATGCCTTCCGCCAGCAGGGCGACGATCATCGCCAGTGCGGTCTGAACCAGCGTGCCATAGCCAAAAAACCATACCTGTGCAGCGATACCGGGAATACAGGCCAGCATCACCCACAGCATGATACGGCTGGTGCTTTGCTGGTTATGGGTGAAGGGGGAACTGGCGATGTGCAAGCCTTTGGCGGCTGTGGGTTGTACCGGCCTGAACTTCATAGAGAACTACACCTATCTTTGCCGGACATCGGCAGGTTCAACGCGCCTCTCAGCGGAGACGCAGGAAAAATTATAGCGCTGTATTCTACCTGAATCACCCTGAGGGTAATACGTCTTAATTGTAGGGCTATTAGGCTTTTAGCACGGCATGTACTCCGAAATTTCTCAGACCTATGGCGCGATCGGATTTTTCTTGGTTATATATTCGGGTTAGGTTGGTAGTGCAAGAACGAAACTGCCGGCATTAATGACCGGTGACAGGCGATAACCTCTGGATTGACATGGTGTTTTTGGTTCGTTTTTTCGCACAAAATAACAACTTTTACATAATCTATGTGGGTTATTATCCCGAGTATTATTAAGTTAGTGAATGCAAATTAATGACAAATGAAGATGTATTTTTTATTGAAGAGCTAATTGAGTGGGTTGAGATACATCTGGAGAAACGGCCAAACCTGGACGAAGTCGCGCGCATTTCCGGCTACTCCAAATGGCACCTGCAACGCAAGTTCAAACGCATTACCGGTATTCAGCTCGCCACCTATATCCGTTCGCGCATTCTGACGCGGGCCGCCGTGGCTTTACGTATTACCCATCGCTCTATTATCGATATATCAGACGAACTGGGCTTCGACTCGCAGCAAACCTTTACTCGCATGTTCAAACAGCGTTTTGAAACCACGCCCAATCGTTACCGTTCGATGGAACGCTGGGACGTGAAGAATCTGATGCCACGTTTTAGTTTTGATGCCAACTTTGCGGCCGACTTCTATCCCGAAGTGAAGCGCCTGACGTTGCCGGATATGCAGTTGGTGGGATACTCGCGCCAGCTGGATTTCGCTGGAGAGAACGGCATCGAACATTCGTCCTGTATGGCGATGAAGGATGAGATTTTTACCGATTTCTTCCGTGGATTAAGCGTGGAGTGCCGCCGGGTGTACAGCATCCATTCCGTCCGTAATCGGGGGGAGAATGAGTGTTCGGCTACTCATGTCATGGCGGTAGAGCCTGAAAACAAAAAGGATATTCTGTCAGGCTACCAGATAGACAATATCCCTATTGCCGGGCGTGAATATATCTCTATCAACCATCAGGGGAGCGCTATGGAATGCTCCAAATTCTTCGCTTATCTGATTACCCACGTAATGCCAGGGTTGCGCCATGAGGTGAAGGGCAGCGTGGAGATGGAGATTATTCAAACCAAGGAATGGAATCAGGACTCGAAGATGCGTCAGATTGACGTTGATTATACTTATCTGATTTCTATCGATTAAAAGGCGCCTTGCGTTCTGCAAGGCACCTCACTTTGTCACTCTTTATCCGTATCCGCCGTGGTCAGATTTTGCGCCGCTCTTTTAGCTTTGGCGCGGGCAATGGCGGCTGCGACTGCCGCCTTGCGCGGGTCTTCTTCCGTTACTGCTGCTGGCGATTCGGCTGGCGTTTCCACCACTGCGGCTTGCTGCGCGGCTTTCTTGGCTTTGGCGCGGGCAATGGCGGCTGCGACTGCCGCCTTGCGCGGGTCTTCTTCCGTTACTGCTGCTGGCGATTCGGCCGGCGTTTCCACCACTGCGGCTTGCTGCGCGGCTTTCTTGGCTTTGGCGCGGGCAATGGCGGCTGCGACTGCGGCCTTGCGCGGATCTTCTTCCGTCACCGCTGCTGGCGGCTCGGTCGGCGTTTCCACCACTGCGGCTTGCTGCGCCGCTTTCTTGGCTTTGACTCGCGCCAGTGCGGCGGCAACCGCGGCCTTGCGCGGATCCTCTTCTGTCACCACTGCTGGTGATTCGGCAGGAGTATTATCCACCGTCGTCTGCTGCGCCGCTTTCTTGGCTTTGACTCGTGCCAGTGCGGCTGCAACCGCGGCCTTGCGTGGATCTTCATCTTCGCTAGCCGATGCCGTTACCGGTGCTACAGCAGTTTCCTGCTGGGCACGGCGTTCACGAGCCTGCGCTTTACGGGCTTCACGGGCAGCGATCATCTCGCTGTTGTCCGGTGCGTCGCCGCTGATGGTGCCGGTCGCCGGAGTAGCATTCTTACTGCGCACTCGCGCCAGGGCAGCCTGAACCGCATCCTGGTCGCCATCGGTCAGTTTGACTGCCGCTTTCTTATGGCGCTCTTCGCGCGCCAGTTTTTCACGTTCCAGACGCGCCAGCTTGGCTTCGTAACGCGCCTTGGCTTCCGCCGTGCGTGCCGCTTCCAGATCGATAGCTTTGATCTCGGCCTTCTCCTGGCGGTAGTACTGCACCAGCGGGATATTGCTCGGGCAGACAAAGGCGCAGGCACCACATTCAATGCAGTCGAACAGATTATGATTGCGGGCTTTTTCGTGTTCTTCACCGCGGCTGAACCAGTAAAGCTGCTGCGGTAACAGGCCCGCAGGGCAGGCGTCAACACACAGGCCGCAGCGAATACAGGACTGCTCCGGCTCCTGCGGTGCCATTTCGCTGACCGAGGGGGCCAAAATACAGTTGCTGATCTTGACGATGGGGACATGGAGCGCGGGCAGGGTAAAGCCCATCAGCGGGCCCCCCATCACGACCATTTGCTGAGCCTGCGGCTGGAAACCGGCAAATTTCAACAGGTGCTGTACCGGTGTCCCTATGCGCGCCCACAGGTTGCCCGGCTGGCTTAGTGCCTCGCCGGTCAGGGTCACCACGCGTTCAATCAGCGGTTCGCCGTCGACAATTGCACGTTTAATGGCAAAGGCAGTACCGACGTTCTGCATCAGCACGCCAATAGCGGAGGAGTGCTTGCCGTGCGGCACTTCCTTGCCAAGCAGGATCTTGGTGAGCTGCTTGGCGCCGCCAGAAGGGTATTTAGTTGGGATCACCCGCAGGGCAATGCCGGGCTGGTCGCGCAGTGCCAGTTTCAAGGCGGCGATCGCTTCGGGTTTATTGTCCTCGATGCCGATCAGCGTGACCTTGGGTTGCAGCAGGTGACGCAGGATCTGCGTGCCTTCAATGACCTGATCGGCATGCTCCTGCATCAAACGGTCATCGGCAGTGATATAAGGCTCGCACTCTGCGGCGTTGAGGATCAGGGTTTCCACCCCGTTCATGCCGCCCTGCAGCTTGCTGGCGGTCGGGAAACCGGCGCCGCCCAGCCCGGCGATGCCGGCCTGATGAATGCGTTGGATCAACTCGCTGGTGGTCAGTTGACGGTAGTCGGCCACCGGCGCACGCTCGCACCAGCGGTCTTCGCCGTCCGGCTGAATAATCACGCACAGTTCTGCCAACCCGGAAGGGTGAGCGGTGATATGCGGTGCGATGGCGCTGATTGTGCCGGAGGTCGGTGCGTGCACCGGTACGGTACGACCGCGACCGACGGTCAGCGGCTGGCCTTTCAGCACGGTGTCGCCGACCTTGACGCACAGTTCGCCTTCCGGTCCCAGATGCTGTTGCAACGGGATAATAAACTTATCCGGCAGTGGGGCGATACGCAGCGGTACGCCGCTGGACTGGGTCTTCATTTCCGGTGGATGGATCCCGCCGTCGAAATCCCAAATCCGGTCTTTTTTGAAGGCGGCGAACAGGTTAAGCATGTTGCTCCACGTGGATCACTTGCACCGGTATCGTCTTCATGTCCCACTTCCAGTTGGCGGTAGTGGTGGCGACCGGTCTCATTTCAATACAGTCTGTAGGGCACGGCGCAACGCACAGGTCGCAGCCGGTACAAAGATCGGTAATCACGGTGTGCATGGCGCGGGTAGCGCCGACGATGGCGTCCACCGGACAGGCCTGAATGCACTTGGTGCAGCCGATGCAGTTGGCTTCGTCAATATAGGCCACCTGGCGCACCGGTTCGGCGGCGGCTTCGCTGCCCAATGGCTGCGGTTCGACGTTGAGCAATTCAGCCAGTTTCAGCATCACCTGCTCGCCACCCGGCGCGCATTTGTTAATCATCTCACCGTTGGCGACCGCTTCGGCATAAGGACGACAGCCGGGGTAGCCGCACTGGCCACACTGGCTCTGTGGCAGGATCTCATCGACCTGTTCGGCCACCGGATCTTCTTCCACTTCAAAGCGGCGCGCGGCATAGCCCAGCACCAGACCGAACAGCAGGCCGAGGGCACTTAACGCAGCAATCGCAATCCATAACGCAGTCATTAGAATTTCACCAGCCCGGTAAAGCCCATAAAGGCCAGCGACATCAGCCCGGCGGTGATCAGCGCGATGGAAGAACCGCGGAAGGGTGCAGGCACGTCGGCAACCGCCAGACGTTCACGAATGGCGGCGAACAGCACCATCACCAGCGAGAAGCCCGCGGCGGCACTAAAGCCGTATACCGCAGACTGCAGGAAATTGTAGCCAAGATTGACGTTAAGCAGCGCAACGCCGAGGACCGCGCAGTTGGTGGTGATCAGCGGCAGGAATATGCCCAGCAGGCGATACAGCGCCGGGCTGGTTTTGCGGACCACCATCTCGGTGAATTGCACCACCACGGCGATCACCAGAATAAATGACAGGGTGCGCAGATACACCAGATCCAACGGAACCAGAATAAAGGTATTGATCACCCAGGCGCTGACCGAGGCCATCGTCATCACGAAAGTGGTGGCCATTCCCATACCAATGGCACTTTCCAGCTTTTTGGAAACGCCGAGGAACGGGCACAGGCCAAGGAACTTCACCAGGACGAAGTTATTCACCAGTACGGTGCCGACAAACAGGAGCAGGTATTCGGTCATTGCGACGCCTAAAAAAATAAAAGCCGCCTATTATCGGGAATTGGCGGCCTGATCACAACATAGGGAAAGCAGGGTTATTGCCCTTTTTGCCACTTTTTGCCCATTTTTGTTGAATATTTACACAACCAAGCCCTATGAATTTCGAATCGCAGCTAGGCGCCCAGCTCGCTCATCCCCAGGCGCTTACTTAAGTAAGTAACTGGGGTGAGCGAGTGCAGGTAACAACGCTGCGGTTTGAAAGGCGACGGGCCATATTTATGTACAACGTGGTTTAGTTCTCGGTGAAGGTGCCTTTGACTCGCTTGGATCGCTTCATGTAGGGCACCAACAATGCCGCCATCAACAGAGGCCAACCCAGACTGCGCACTGCCAGTTCATCCGGCACTGGCGCAAAGGCAAAGGCTTTCACCGCCAGTAGCACGGTAATCAGCAGCCACAGCAGGAACAATTTGGGGAAGCGCTGTGAACGGTGGCAGAACAGCCACAGCAGCCACAGGGTAAAGCACCACATCGCCAGGGTGGTCAGCACCGAGAAATACCACTGCGTGCTAAACGCCTGGGCGTTGGTGAGCAGATATTCGCGCGATTCCGGCACGAAAATTGCCATGCCATACAGGAGCAGCATCAGACTGGCGCTAAGCAGGGTGACAATCAGATAGGCCATCGGGGCCAGCAACCAACCGCCGATACGGGTGTATTCAGCTTGAGACATAAACGGCTTCCTGGGTAAGACAGGTTTCAATATGACAGCCGCCTAGCTTAGCGGGTAATGCGGGCTTCGTCATCAATATCAAGCGGATGGTTGGGAGCAAGGGGGCGTGGCAGCACGTTTGGCTACCGGCAGGCGATTTTTGCCCCCGGTAGCCGGGCGATTAACGGCGGTTGAGTTGATAGTAGGCTTCGTTCCAGCGCAGTTCGTTTTTGAACGCCGGCAGGGTGGTGTCCTGGCCAATCAGCAGGAACTCGATGTTATGCATTTCGGCATACAGCCGCAGCATATCGGCGTCCAGCGCCTGGGAGAACACCGTGTGGTGGGCGCCGCCCGCCAGGATCCAGGCTTCGGCGGCGGTCGCCAGCGTGGGTTGGGCCCGCCAGATGGCGCGTGCCACCGGCAGCTTGGGCAGCGGGTGCGGTTGTTCCACGGTGTCCACCTGATTGACCAGCAGGCGGAAGCGATCGCCCATGTCGATCAGGCTGGCGTTGACCGCCGGGCCGGCCGGAGTCGAGAAAATCAACCGCGCCGGATCGGCCTTGCCACCTATACCAAGCGGCTGGATATCCAACAGCGGTTTGGCTTCTTTGGCGATCGACGGGCAGACCTCCAGCATATGCGAGCCGACCACCAGATCGTTCCCCGGCTGGAAGTGATAGGTGTAATCCTCCATAAAGGAGGTACCGCCGTGCAACCCATCGGCCATCACTTTCAGGATGCGCAGCAGCGCGGCGGTTTTCCAGTCTCCTTCGCCGCCAAAGCCGTAGCCCTGCTGCATCAGGCGTTGTACCGCCAACCCCGGCAGCTGTTTCATGCCGTGCAAGTCTTCAAAGTTGGTGGTGAAGGCCTGGAAGTTGCCCTGTTCGAGGAAGCGTTTCATGCCCAGCTCGATACGCGCCGCGTCTATCAGGTTTTCGCGTTTTGCGCCGTTGATTTTTGCTGCATCGCTCAGCACATAGCTGGCCTCATACTCTTCAATCAGCGTATCGACATCGCCACGGCTGACTTCGTTAATGACGCTGACCAAATCGCCAATACCATAGGCATTGACCGAGTAACCAAACTGGATCTGTGCGCCGACCTTGTCGCCATCGGTCACCGCCACCTCACGCATATTGTCGCCAAAACGCGCCACTTTAAGCTGCTGCCCGGCCTGTTTGGCGCTGGCGACGCGCATCCACTGGCCAATGCGCCGGTGTGCCTCGGGATCCTGCCAGTGCCCGGCAATCACGCTGTGCTGCTGGCGCATACGGGCGCCGATAAAGCCGAACTCACGGCCGCCGTGGGCGGTTTGGTTGAGGTTCATAAAGTCCATATCCATGCTGTCCCAGGGCACCTGGGCGTTGAACTGGGTATGGAACTGCAACAGCGGTTTATGCAGCACGGACAGACCTGCGATCCACATTTTGGCCGGTGAGAAGGTGTGCAGCCAGGCCAGGATGCCAATGCACTGCGGCTGATAGTTGGCGTCACGGCACAGGGCGGTGATTTCATCCGGCGTGGTGACCAGCGGTTTCAGCACCAGCTTTACCGGTAAGCCGGCTTCGCGGTTAAGGCTTTCCACTACCTGTTCGGCGTGCGCCTTGACCTGTTGCAGGGTTTGCGGGCCGTACAGATGTTGGCTGCCGATGGCGAACCAGACTTCGCGCTGCTTGAATGCATTCATTAAAAAAGACTCCTCTGTATTGGGTATGGGCTTAATTTGCTGAACCGGAGGTCGGGGCGTAGCGCGGCTCGGCGGCCTGGCACCATTGTTGATAGCGTTGATAAAGTTGTTGGTAACGATCGACGCGCTGCGGATCGGGCTGCAGGGTGCGTTCGATGCCGCAGGCCATCTGGCGCTGGGCTTCGGGCACGCTGGTGAAACGGCCGGCAGCGACGGCAGCAAAGATGGCAGCACCCAGCGCGCAGCACTGATCGGAGGCCACAATTTGCAGCGGTCGGTTCATCACGTCGGCGCAGGCCTGCATGATTGCCGGAGATTTACGCGCAATGCCGCCCAGCGCCAGCACGTTATCGACCGGAATATCCTGCTGTTCAAAGCATTCCATAATGGCGCGAGCGCCAAAGGCGGTGGCGGCGATAAAACCGCCGAACAGCGTCGGTGCATCGGTGCCGAGGTTCAGATCGGAGATCACGCCTTTCAGCCGCTGGTTGGCGTAAGGGGTGCGTCGGCCGTTAAACCAGTCCAGCACCACCGGCAAATGATCCAGTGACGGGTTTTCCACCCAGGCATCGGTCAGTGCCGCCAGCAGACCGGCTTCAATCTTTTGTAGCTGCGGTTGCAGTTCAGGCTGGTTTTTTGCCGCTGCATGCAACGGCCAGCTCAGCAGGCGACTGAACCAGGCGTACATATCGCCAAAGGCCGACTGCCCGGCCTCCATGCCAATCATCCCCGGCACTACGCTGCCATCGACCTGACCGCAAATTCCCTCGATGGCACGGCCGTCTACTCGCTGACGATCGGCAATCAGAATGTCGCAGGTGGAGGTGCCGATCACCTTCACCAAAGTATAAGGCTGGGCACCGGCACCGACGGCCCCCATATGGCAGTCGAAGGCTCCGCCGGACAGTACCACCGTGGTGGGTAGTCCGAGGCGTGCCGCCCATTCGGCGCTCAGAGTGCCGACCGGCAGATCGGCGGTATGGCAATCTTCAAACAGCGGCCAGGGCAGGTGTTCAACCAGCAGAGGATCGAGTGCGGCAAAAAAGGCTTTGGGCGGCAGGCCACCCCAGTCCGGGTGCCACAGCGTTTTGTGGCCGACGCTACAGCGCCCGCGTTTTAACTGATGTGGCGCGGTGGTCGCGGACAACAGCGCCGGTACCCAGTCGCACAGTTCAACCCAGGAGGCGGCGGCCTGCCGTACCTCGGCGTCCTGACGCGTGACATGCAGGATCTTGGCCCAGAACCACTCAGAGGAATAAACGCCGCCGATATAGCGGGAATAATCGGGAAACTCGCCGCTGCGGCACAGCCGATTGATGGCGTCAGCCTCTTCAATGGCGGTGTGATCTTTCCACAGCACAAACATGGCGTTGGGGTTATCGGCAAACTCCGGACGCAGTGCCAGCACCTGACCCTGACTGTCGATCGGCGCCGGTGTGGAGCCGGTGGAGTCAACGCCAATGCCAATCACCTGCAGCCGCTGTTGCGGGGACAGGCGCTGCACCACAGTGACAATCGCCTGTTCCATGGCTTCTATATAGTCGAGCGGATGGTGGCGAAAACGGTTCTCCGCCGCGTTGCAGAATTCGCCGCGCTGCCAGCGAGGGTAATAAACCACTTCGGTATCGAGTTCCGCGCCGTTATGGCAGTCGACCGCCAGCACCCGCACCGAGTCGCTGCCGAAGTCCAATCCCAGGGCAATAGCACCTGCCGTCATGATGTTGACTCCTGATGTGTTAATACGCTGTGACAACCATAGGAGCCGAAGCGCTGGGCAGGTGAGGAGCCGTTAGCTGGAAGTATGCACTTTTCTGCTTCCCGCAGTGGTTTTGTGACGGCTGTCATAAGTTGTCGCTTGGCGGAATTCGCTAAATATATGCACATATCTGCTGTATTCCACGGATGTGATAGCGCTCTACATTTCAGTAACAAATACCCGCTAAAACTTAAGCCGTCTTACTCCTGTTGTGGGTGAATGTCGCGACATAAGCGACGTGCCGACAGCAGACACCCTAATGATAACGTTTTCATGGCGAGCGGCTTTTGTCGCCACGGAGAACAAACTAGCGGAGAGCATCATGCATAAATTCACTAAGGCGCTGGTGACACTGAGTCTGGCGGCCGTTATGTCACATTCAGCTATCGCCGAGACCATGAAGCTGGGCTTTTTGGTCAAGCAGCCGGAGGAACCCTGGTTCCAGACCGAATGGAAGTTTGCCGACAAGGCCGGTAAAGACCTCGGTTTTGAAGTGATAAAAATCGCCGTGCCGGACGGAGAGAAAACCCTCAATGCCATCGACAGCCTGGCGGCCAGCGGAGCCAAGGGCTTTGTTATCTGTACGCCAGATCCGAAACTCGGCTCGGCGATTGTCGCCAAGGCGCGCAGTTACAACCTGAAAGTGATTGCGGTGGATGACCAGTTTGTCACCGCCAAGGGCAAACCTATGGACAGCGTGCCGTTAGTGATGATGGCCGCCACCAAAATCGGTGAGCGTCAGGGGCAGGAATTGTGGAAAGAGCAGAACAAGCGCGGTTGGAAATTAGCGGACACCGCAGTAATGGCGATCACCGCCGATGAGCTGGACACCGCACGTCGTCGCACCGGCGGGTCGATCGACGCGCTGAAGGCGGCCGGCTTCCCGGAGAAACAGATTTATCGCGTGCCGACCAAATCCAACGATATCCCAGGGGCGTTTGACGCCGCCAACTCAATGCTGGTGCAGCATCCTGAAGTGAAAAACTGGCTGATTGTCGGCATGAACGACAACACCGTGTTGGGCGGCGTGCGCGCCACCGAAGGCCAGGGCTTCAAAGCGCCGAACGTGATCGGCATCGGCATCAACGGGGTGGATGCGGTCAGCGAACTGTCCAAGGCACAGGCCACCGGTTTCTACGGTTCGCTGCTGCCAAGCCCGGATATCCACGGTTACAAGAGTATCCAGATGCTGCATGACTGGGTAGAAAAGGGCGTAGAGCCGCAAAAGTTCACCGAAGTGACCGACGTGGTGCTGATCACCCGCGACAACTTTAAAACCGAACTGCAGAAAAAAGGCCTGATGTAACAAGCGAGCCGCCCACGGCACGCTGTCGGGCGGCATTTTTGACTGCAGGAGGAGCACACCATGACCGCCGCATTGCCGTATTTGGCGTTTAAAGGCATAGGTAAAACCTTCCCGGGCGTGAAGGCGCTGGATGACATCAGCTTTAGCTGTCATGCCGGACAAATCCACGCGCTGATGGGGGAAAACGGCGCCGGGAAATCCACGCTGTTGAAAATTCTCAGTGGCAATTACGCGCCGACCCAGGGGGAGGTTCAGTTGCAGGGGCGGCCGGTGCAGTTCGCCAACACCACCGATGCGTTAAATGCCGGGGTGGCGATTATCTATCAGGAACTGCATCTGGTGCCGGAAATGACGGTGGCGGAGAACATTTATCTTGGCCAGTTGCCGACCAAGCGTGGGCTGGTGGACAGAAAACTGCTGCGCTACGAATCTCGCTTGCAGCTGGAACATCTCGGGTTGGATATTGATCCGGATACCCCGCTGAAATACCTGTCGATCGGCCAGTGGCAAATGGTGGAAATCGCCAAGGCGCTGGCGCGCAACGCCAAGGTGATTGCCTTTGACGAACCCACCAGTTCGCTGTCGGCCAGAGAAATTGAGCAACTGTTTCGGGTGATCCGGGAATTACGCGCCGAAGGGCGGGTGATCCTGTACGTCTCGCACCGTATGGAAGAAATTTTTGCCCTCAGCGACGCCATTACCGTGTTTAAAGATGGTCGCTACGTGCGCACCTTTGACGATATGCAGCAGGTGGATAACGCGCAGTTGGTGCAGGCGATGGTCGGGCGCGATTTGGGCGACGTCTATGGCTACCAGCCACGTGAGCTGGGGCCGGTGCGGCTGGAACTCAAGGGGCTGAAAGCGCCGGGCGTCAAAACGGCGATCGACCTGAGCGTGCGGGCCGGGGAGATCGTCGGGCTGTTCGGCCTGGTGGGTGCCGGGCGAAGTGAATTGATGAAGGGGGTTTTTGGTGCCACGCGGGTCAGTGCCGGCCAGTTGATGCTGGATGGACAGGAGATCGCCATTGGTTCACCGATTGACGCGATCCGCGCCGGTATCATGCTGTGCCCGGAGGATCGCAAGGCGGACGGCATCATCCCGGTACACTCGGTGCGCGACAACATCAACATCAGCGCACGGCGCAACAGCCTTCGCGCCGGTTGCCTGATCAACAAAGGGTGGGAGGCCAGCAATGCCGATCATCATATTCGTGCATTGAATATCAAAACCCCTGGCCCTGAGCAGTTGATTATGAATTTGTCCGGCGGCAATCAGCAGAAGGCCATTCTGGGCCGCTGGCTGTCGGAAGAGATGAAAGTGATCCTGCTCGATGAACCCACACGCGGCATCGACGTCGGTGCCAAGCATGAAATCTACCACGTCATTTACCAACTGGCGCAGCGCGGCATTGCGGTGCTGTTCGCCTCCAGTGACCTGCCAGAGGTGCTGGGGCTGGCTGACCGTATCCTGGTGATGCGTGAAGGCGCACTGTCCGGCGAATTACTGCATGACGAAGCCAGTGAGGAAAAAGCCCTTAGCCTGGCGATGCTGCGCACCCCCGATATAGCCCCTGATGCCGCTGCGGCGGTGGCCTGATTGTGAAGGAGAAAGAGATGTCGACCATAACGACCCATTCGGTGAAAAAACGCAACGGCCTGGGGCTGGCGCGAATTTGGGACAGCTACGGCATGCTGGTGGTATTTGCGGTGCTGTTTTTAGCCTGCGCGCTGTTTGTGCCCAACTTTGGTTCCTTTATCAATATGAAAGGGCTGGGGCTGGCGATTTCGATGTCCGGCATGGTGGCCTGCGGCATGCTGTTCTGTCTGGCCTCCGGTGACTTTGACCTGTCGGTCGCTTCGGTGATTGCCTGCGCCGGGGTCACCACCGCGGTGGTGATCAACATGACCGAAAGCCTGTGGATCGGCGTGGCCGCCGGTCTGTTACTGGGCATGGTCTCCGGGTTGATTAACGGTTTTGTGATCGCCCGGCTGAAAATCAACGCGCTGATCACCACCCTGGCTACCATGCAGATTTTCCGCGGGCTGGCTTACATTATCTCCGACGGTAAAGCGGTAGGCATTGAGGACGAACGCTTCTTCGCCCTGGGTTACGCCAACTGGCTGGGCCTGCCGGCACCGATCTGGATCACCGTCGCCTGTTTGATCCTGTTTGGCTTCCTGCTCAACAAGACCACCTTTGGCCGCAATACGCTGGCGATTGGCGGTAACGAAGAGGCCGCGCGGCTGGCCGGGGTGCCAGTCGTACGCACCAAAATCGTGATCTTTATGCTGTCCGGGCTGGTGTCCGCCGCCGCCGGCATCATTCTGGCTTCGCGCATGACCAGCGGCCAGCCGATGACCTCAATTGGCTATGAGCTGATCGTGATCTCCGCCTGTGTGCTGGGAGGCGTGTCACTGAAAGGTGGCATCGGTAAAATTTCCTACGTTATCGCCGGTATTCTGATCCTGGGCACGGTGGAAAACGCCATGAACCTGCTGAATATCTCGCCATTCTCGCAGTATGTGGTGCGCGGCGTGATCCTGCTGGCGGCGGTGATTTTCGACCGGTACAAACAGCAGGCCAAGCGCAGCGTTTAAATTGCCAACCCTGTTCACAGTTCTGTTATCGGCCCGGGCAGTTATCTGCCGGGCCGCTAAGCTGGAGTATTGTTACCAAAGCCGTTCCGGGAGGACAGATGTATCATCGCATGGCGCAGGAACCGCAGCCCAACCCGCTGTTACCGGGTTACACCTTTAACGCCTATCTGGTGGCGGGGTTGACGCCCATTATGGCGGACGGTCCGCTGGATTTCTTTATCGATCGCCCCGGCGGCATGAAGGGCTACATTCTCAACCTGACCATCAAGGGCCAGGGCAAGGTGTTTGACGGCGAAGATACCCTTTACTGTAATCCTGGCGATCTGCTGCTGTTTCCGCCCAAGGCGGCGCATTACTATGGCCGTTCACCGGACAGCGACTGCTGGTATCACCGTTGGGTGTATTTCCGTCCGCGCGCCTACTGGGCCGACTGGCTGGAATGGCACAGCAAAACCCATGAGGTGGGGCGGCTGACCTTGCCGAACAATAACCTGCTGCTGGAATTTGATCGGTTGTTCGCCAATATCGAACAGACTCAGCGCTCCGGTCGCCGCTTTGCCGAAGAGCTGGGGATGAACCTGCTGGAGCGTCTGCTGTTGCGCGCGATGGAGGAAGACCCGCTCAGCCCGCAGAAAATTATGGATCCGCGGGTGATCGAAGCCTGTCAGTTTATCACCGGCAACCTGGCCGGCGAGCTGCGGATTGACGAAGTGGCGCGGCATGTCTGCCTGTCGCCATCGCGGTTGGCGCATCTGTTCCGCGAGCAGGTGGGCATCAATATTCTGCGCTGGCGCGAAGATCAGCGGGTGATCCGCGCCAAGCTGCTGTTGCAGACTACGCAGGAGTCGATCGCCACCATAGGTCGGGTGGTGGGTTATGACGATCAGCTGTACTTTTCCCGGGTATTTCGCAAGCGGGTGGGGGTCAGCCCGAGCGATTTCCGCCGCCGCAGCCTGGAGATAAACTATCCGGCCAGAAATCAGCGTGAACAGCCTTTCGCTATGGGCACGAATTAACATTAAATTTACTTCTTGTTCCTGCCTGCATCATGGTGTCAAATCTGATGGGTCTATTGCGAGCCAGTAAGAGGAAACACCATGGCAGAAAAAATTCGGGTTGGGCTGGTCGGTTACGGCTATGCCAGCAAAACCTTTCATGCGCCGCTGATTGTCGGCACTCCCGGCGTAGAGCTGGCTGCCGTTTCCAGCAGCGATGCCGGTAAAGTGCATGCAGACTGGCCGTCGATGACGGTAGTCAGCGATCCGCAGGCGCTGTTCAACGACCCCTCTATCGATCTGATCGTCATTCCTACCCCCAACGATACCCACTTCCCGCTGGCACAGCAGGCCATGGCCGCCGGTAAACATGTGGTGGTGGACAAACCGTTTACCGTGACGTTGTCACAGGCTCAGGAATTAAAACAGCAGGCGGAGCAGAGCGGCAAGTTGTTGTCGGTGTTCCATAATCGTCGCTGGGACAGCGATTTTCTGACGCTTAAGACGCTGCTGAAAGAAGGCGCGCTCGGCGAGGTGGTTTATTTCGAATCTCATTTCGACCGCTTCCGGCCAGAAGTGCGTCAGCGCTGGCGTGAGCTGGGCGGCGCAGGCAGCGGCATTTGGTACGATTTGGGGCCGCACCTGATCGACCAGGCGCTGCAACTGTTCGGCAAGCCGGAAACGCTGTTTGTCGATCTGGCCGAACTGCGTCCGGGCGCGCAGTCGGTGGACTATTTCCACGCGGTGCTTAACTACGGCAAGCGCCGGGTGGTGCTGCATGGCACGGTGCTGGCGGCGGCGGAAACCGCGCGTTATATCGTGCATGGCACCCAGGGCAGCTTTATCAAGTTTGGTCTGGATCCGCAGGAAGACCGGCTAAAAGCCGGTGAGCGCCTGCCGCAGGCCGACTGGGGTTATGACATGCGCGATGGTGTGGTGACGTTGTCACGCGATGGCGTGCTGGCGGAAAAACCGCTGCTGAGTATTCCGGGCAATTACCCAGCCTATTACGCGGCGGTGCGCGATGCGATTAACGGTGTAGGTGAAAACCCGGTACCGGCCGCCGATGCCATCCAGGTGATGGAACTGATCGAGCTGGGCCTGGAATCGGCAAAACAGCAAAGAGCGCTGCCGGTAGCCTAACCGCCGCGCTTGCTTATCCGGGTTCGGCTGACCGAACCCGCCATACTCCTCGAAGGATCCGGTTCCATGTCCTGGTTACAACGTCTGCGCATTGATAAATTTCTGCTGGTTTTGATTCTGGTGGTGATTGTCGCCTCGGTTTTCCCCTGCGAAGGGATATGGAAAACCTTCTTTGATCGCCTGACCACCGCCGCCATCGCGCTGCTGTTTTTTATGCATGGCGCCAAGCTGTCGCGTGAGGCGATTATCGCCGGTATGGGCCACTGGAAGCTGCATCTGGTGGTGTTCCTCAGCACCTTTGCGCTGTTCCCACTGCTGGGGCTGGCGATGAATTTGATGGTGCCGGGGCTGATGACGCCGACGGTCTATATGGGCTTCCTTTATCTGTGTGCGCTGCCGGCCACGGTGCAGTCGGCCATTGCCTTCACTTCGGCGGCGGGCGGTAACGTGGCGGCGGCGGTCTGCAGCGCTTCGGCATCCAGTATCCTCGGCGTTTTCCTCTCGCCATTGTTGGTGGGCGCACTGATGCACACCCAGGGCGGTGATACTGACGTGTTGCACGCCATCGGTTCGATCATTTTGAAACTGATGGTGCCCTTTGTGGTGGGCCATCTGGCGCGGCCGCTGATCGGCAAATGGGTCGATCGCCACCGCAAGCTGATTAATCTCACTGACCGGTCATCGATTCTGCTGGTGGTGTATACCGCCTTTAGCGCCGCAGTGGTAGAGGGAATTTGGCACAAGATTGACGGCTGGTCGCTGCTGACCATCCTGGTGATGTCTCTGGTGCTGCTGACGGTGGTGCTGATTATCAACACCTATGCCGCGCGTTGGCTGGGATTCAATACTGCGGACGAGATCACCATTGTGTTCTGCGGTTCGAAAAAGAGCCTGGCGAACGGTATCCCGATGGCTAACGTGCTGTTCCCGGCGGCCGCGGTGGGCGCGATGGTGTTGCCGCTGATGATTTTCCATCAGGTGCAATTGATGGTGTGTGCCGTGCTGGCCCAGCGCTATGCGCGCAAAACCGCCAAACAGCGGGCAGAAGTGCTGACGGCGAAGTAAAAAATGGGCGTCCCCCTCTCCAGGGGGAGAGGGCCGGGGTGAGGGGCTTTGCACCCATTTTGCATGTATCCCCTCACCCTAACCCTCTCCCAAAGGAGAGGGAACAATGATTCAATGCAATCAGCCGCGAACTTTATCGCGCAGCGCCTGCTTTTCCTGCTCGCTGAGGAATGCCATTTTCAGGCCGTTTTCCTGAGCGGTGCGGATCTCCGCCTCTGTCAGCCCGGCCTGTGGTGCCGCGACCCGATATTCGTGTTCAATTTCGATGCCCTGAACCGCCGGATCGTCGGTGTTGATCGACGCCATGACGCCGTGGCGCAGGAATTTGGCCAGCGGATGCTGCGCCAGTGACGGCACTGTGCTGGTCTGAATGTTGGAAGTCAGGCAGGATTCGATACCAATGCCGTGTTCCGCCAGGAAGTCCATCAATGCTGGATCTTCAACGGCTTTCACTCCGTGACCGATGCGCTCGGCACCCAGCTCGCGGATCGCCTGCCAGATGCTCTCCGGACCAGCGGCTTCACCGGCGTGCACGGTGATGCGCAAACCGGCGTCACGGGCGCGATTAAAATGATTGAGGAACAGGCCGCCTGGGAAGCCGAGTTCGTCACCGGCCAGATCCAGCGCGGTAATACCGTCACGGTGGGCCAGCAGGCCTTCCAGCTCTTGCAAACAGGCGGCTTCGCCGAAGGTACGGCTCATGATGCCGATCAGGCGCACATCAATACCCAAATCGCGGGAGCCGGAACGAATGCCATCAATTACCGCTTCCACCACCCCAGCCACCGGCAGCTGGTGCTTCATCGCCATGTAATACGGCGAGAAACGCAGCTCGGCATAGTGCAGACCGGCGTTGGCGGCATCCTCAACGTTTTCGTAAGCGACCCGGCGGCAGGCTTCCAAATCGCCCAGCACCGCCACACCCCAGTCCAGCTTTTGCAAGAAGCTGACCAGATCCGGTTCGGCATGGGTAATTTGCACGTGTGGACGCAGGGCTTCCAGTTCGTCGGCCGGCAGGGCAAGGTTAAACTGACGGCCCAGGTCGAGGATGGTTTGCGCACGGATGTTGCCGTCGAGGTGACGGTGGATGTCGGTCAGCGGAAGGCGGGAGTCAATCATGATGTGCACTCGTTATTTTGTTGTAGGTAAAGTGCAGATCAGTATAAAAACAAAATGATGAAAATTGCCATGTCGTTGCATAAAAAAGTGACTGAAATCACATTAATTGCGATGGGTGCCGCATTTTCAGGCGATGGCGGGAGGAAAATACTCCCGCCTTGTGGTTGGCCAAGGTGTCCTGAACACCTCAACCTACCTTCAGTTTGACGATATTTCCATCGGTCTTGGCACCCACGCCATGTTGCACCAGCCAATCTACCAGCCGGTCGATTTCCAGCGGTAGCGCTTGATCAACGCGGATCACCGGGCCGATGGCCATCGGCATGGCACGTTCGGCCAGCGCCCGTAACTCCGGCAAATATTCTGCGCCAGGATGGCCTGCCGAACGCTGGCCGAGGCGGGCAGCATAGCGCTCGGCCGCCAATTTTGCGGAGATCTGATTCCACACTTCCAAAACCTGAGTTACGCCCGCTTCACGCAGGTATTGCCGCAGCAATTCTCTGGGTTGAAAACCGTACCAGGCGTCAATCACGTAGATACAGCGCTGCGGTGCCTGCGCCACCATAGACCAAATGGCCTGATAGGCGGCGTAACCTAGCCGACGGTTAAGCTCACGATCCACGTTGTCCAACTGCGCCATAAAGGGTTCTTTGATACCGTCGAGGCTCAAATAAGGCAGGCCAAAGTGCTGCGCCAGCGTACGGGCGAGGGTGCTCTTGCCAGAAGCCGGAATGCCATTGACCAAAATAACGGTTTTGTCGCCGCTGTCAGTTAGCGCAGTCATAAGATTTCTACCACCTCTTGCCACAGTTTGGCGGCGCGCAGCTTATCGAGCCGCTGTTTGTTGTCCAGCAACTCGACAATCGCCCGGATGCCTTCTTCAATATGCCGGTTGCTGTCCGTCGCGCCGAACAGGATGACAATATCGGCCTTTTCACTGCCTTGAAAGGCGATGGCCTGCTCCAGCAGCACCATGCTGAAGCAATTTTTGATCACGCCACACTCGGGCCGGGCATGGGGGATGGCAATCCCCTCGTCAAACACATAATAAGCGCCATTGGTCAGCGTATTGTTGATCACCGCCTGGTGATAGGAAGGGTGAATATAGCCGTTATCGACCAAAGGCCTTGCCGCCAACTCAATGACTTTTTTCCAGTCCGTTTCCTGTACGCCGACCTGTATTGCTCCGGCCTCGATCAACAGTTGTTTAATGGTCATCATATTCCCTCAAAGAGACTTCCTGATAATATTGCGCAGCTCGTCCATCTTGATAAAAACCACATCGATATCCTGGCGGTAGTTTTTATTTTTGGCATAAATCTTTAATGCCCGATTATAGGCCAGCATTAATGTTTTATGAATTTCGCCATTTGCCGGCGTGGCGGCCAATTGCTGCTCCAATAAAGTTATTTCGGCTGATATATCATTGGCTTCAGCATCATTGTGCCCGTCGGGTGCCGATTGTTTTTCGCGCAGACGTTTGATGAAGTTAAGCATGATTGTCTCCAGCCCTGACGGGTGCCAGGGCACCAGGGTTGTGGGTTATATTAAAATGAAATTAGAGTTTTATTTATCTAAACAGGCCGATTTTTTCCGTTAATACCTGAGTGACGGCATTATTGGCCGGGATCAGGAATTTGCGCACGCTGTCATTCACCTTGCCCTTTTCAAATGTCTGCATGCAGCGGCCGACCCATTGCACGTTCATCTCGGTGCCCACATTGACCTTTTCAATGCCGCCTGCCACTGCTCGTCGCATGTCTTCATCACTGACCCCGGTACCGCCGTGCAGGACCAGTGGGGTACGGGTGGCCGCGGTGATTTCCGCCAGCCGCTGATGCTGGATATGGGCCTTGCCGGTATACATGCCATGAACGGTGCCGACCGAGACGGCCAACATGTCGACCCCGGTTTCATCGACAAAGCGTTTGGCGTCTTCCACCGTGGTAAAAGTAATATCTTCTTCCGCCACCGCCTTGCCGTCTTCCGAGCCGCCGATAGCGCCCAATTCGGCCTCAACAGAAACGTTGCGCTGGCGTGCAATGTCGATCACCTTGCGGGTATTGGCGATATTCTCGTCCATTTCCAGGTGCGAACCGTCATACATCACCGAACTGAAACCAGCGTCGATCGCGGTCACGATGGAGGCGATATCCGAGCAGTGGTCCAGATGCAGGCAGGTGGGCACATCTTCGCTTTCTGCCAGTGAGCGTACCGAATCAACCAGCAGTTTGTAGCCCAGATACTCGGCGGTGCCGGTCGAAATCTGGATCATCAGCGGGCTGTGGGTGTCCCTGGCCGCTTTGAAAAAGGCCGGCAGCATCTCCAGACAGTGGAGGTTGAATGAGCCTATTGCCTTGAAATCACGGGCTTTGGCCACCGACAACAGCTCGTTGAAGTTATAGAGTTTCATGGACTTTTTCCTCATGGTGCTTGGTTGATTTACCGTTAACAAACCACGCAATCAGCGTGACGAAGATGATGAACAGAGCGATGAACAGCCAGTTGCCCTGGAAGGCATGCCCCATCACCAGGCCGCTACTGATGACGTCGGAGTCGCTGAAGGTCACGCCGACAAAACCGTAGCTTTCCAGCATCGGTACCAGAATGGCGGGCAGGAAGGTGATAAACAGGCCGTGGACCACACCGCCGATCATGGCACCGCGTCGGCCGCCAAGTGCGTTGCCAAAGATGCCTGCGGTTCCTCCGGCGAAGAAGTTGGTCAGCAGGCCGGGCAGGATCATCGCCAGCCCGAACATTGGGAAAACGATCATGCCGATGATGGAACCCAGCGTGGTAGCCAGGAAGCCAACGATCACCGCGTTAGGGGCGTAGGGGAACAGGACCGGGCAGTCCAGTGCCGGTTTGGCATCCGGTACGATGCGCATGGCGATACCACGAAAGGCCGGGACCAGCTCATTGAGCAACAGACGCACGCCGCTGTAGAGGATAAAGACCCCAGCAACAAACTGGATGGCCTGCATAAAGGAGTACATCAGATAATTCATGCCGCCGGCATACTGGGCGATGTACTGAGGGCCGGCGGCCAGTGCGGGGATCAGATACATCGGGATCATCACCACCGCCATCGACAGGTAGGTGTCCTGCAGGAACTTGAAGTTGTCGGGCAGCTCCAGATCTTCGGTTGAGCGTGAGCCTTTACCGACCACCTTGGCGACCGCAGCCTGTACCAGATAGCCGATGGTGCAGAAATGCCCCAAGGCTACGTCATCCGAACCGGTAATCTTACGCACCACCGGCTGGGCCAACGCCGGCATTAACACCGCCATCACGCCGCCAAATATACCGCCGGTCAGGATCAGCGGCAGGCCGGTGAGCCCCGCTTTATAGCCGATCACCGCCCCTATGGTGGCCATCCACAGCAACGCCTGCCCGGTCAGGAAGATGTATTTGAACGGGGTGATACGCGCAATAATGATATTTACCGCGAAAATCACCATCAGGGTCATCGCCACTTCCGAGCCGAGCTCGCGGTTGGCCAGGCCGGCAATGGCGGCGACGTCGGTGATGTAGCCGGTCATGCCGAAGCCGTGAGTGAAGATGCTGTTCAAATAGGTCAGGGCGCCGACAATAATGTTGATACCCGCCATCATGATCAGAAAGCCCAACAGGGTTTTAAAGGTGCCCTCGGCCACTTTTCCGCTGGATTTTTTCTGCAGTATCAGCCCCAGCATGGCGATAAAGGCGATCAGGATCGAAGCCTGACCGAGCAGGTCCTTGACGATAAAGTCAATCAGGCTATTCATGGTGGGCTTCCTTCATATCGCGCTCTTTCAAAAAGGCCACAATCTTTTGCTCAATTTCCGCCTTGTCGGTAAGCCGGTGCAGAATAATCACCCGTTTCTTTTCTTCTTCGCTGGCATCGGCATTTAAAATGTCGGCAAAGGTTTTTTGGGTGAGAATAATATCTGATTTAAAGGCGCTGGCTTCAGAGATAGTGGTGTGATCAATATCTGCCTCAATCTCTAATTTTTTCAGCACCGCCCTTGCGCTCATTTCGATGGCAAAGCTGGAGCCGAGGCCACAGCCACATACGCACAGTATTTTAAGCATGAGTCTCTCCTCAGATTATATTTAATTGCCTGGCGAGTTTATAATGGTGTCCTTCGGTATCAACCAAACGTTTTTGCATGCTGATTAAATCAATAGGGATGGGTTGGTTAGCGGAATTAATAATGACCGCCTTGTTTTTCATGCCGGAGTGAATACAGCGAACCACTTCGCTGGCCATAATAGTGCCCTGATAAATCTCTTCACAGGTAGGGTCGCCATTACGCAGGCCATAACCCATAATGGTTTTACGAATACGTACGCCAATCTTGGGTTCAAGCTGTTTAATCATGGTGTCGATGGCACCCTGAAAACCCGGTGAATATTCTTTGGTATAGCCTTCTGAACATAAAATAATAACGCTGTTTTGTTGTTCCAGCCGCTGGCTTATTTTCTCCGCCAGTTGGCTTAAGGCATATTGGCACTCCGGGATCAGGGCAAAATCCGCATTGGATTTGATCGCCGCCTGCAGCGTCAGTTCCCCGCAGTAACCGCCAAGCAGTTCAATCATAAACACGCGTCCGGGCAGGGCGCGCCCGGTGTTACGCAGTTTGGAAACCTCTTTGATCACCTGTTCGCAGGCGGTGGAAAAACCAATGCTGTAAAGGCTGCCAAAAACATCATTGTCGATGGTCATACCCACGCCAAAACAGTTAATGCCAAATTCGCTAAGGGTATTTAAAAACTGCAACGAACCGTCGCCACCGGCCATAATAAGCACATCAATGTGCAACGCCTTAAACTGTTTGCTGATGGTTTCATATTCACTGGCGACCAGTTTTTTGGCTGTGCGGCCGGAAGACATTATTGGCATCGCTGAAATAGCGTAATCAACCAGGTCACGCCGGCTGATAGCCCGGTGCTGATTAGTCAATAGTCCGGGTATTCCGCCGTTGAACAGAATGATATCGGCCTGCGCCAGTCTGGCAACCTGGAAAATAAAGTTATTGATGCCGGTGACGTCGCCGCCGCTTATTACCACACCGATTTTCATATAGCTGCTCCCAATCTGTTCCGTGGAGCTCATTGTCATTTTTGACATAGCTAAAATTTGCAGGCGATATCACAAAACAATCACAAATATTTTCGTGAATGACCTTGACATGCTGCTGGGTGGCAATGTTTTTGAGAGTAAGATCTCGTTTTTATTGGGGGGGTATAGCGGGGTTTCAAATACTATTTATTAATAATCATCATGTTACCTCTGAATCGCTATAGAGGTATTTGCCAAGGAGGAAATGACTCTTCAGGAAAAAATAAGTTTAATGAAGTGTGATTGCTCTCGCATTTTTATCCGATGCGCGGAGATGAGCAGGAATAAATACGCGGTCAGGATTAATAACCCCGTATTTATTAGGTTATTTAATTCAGGATACCACTCAGGCCTTGATAACCGTCACCCCGGCTTGTTCCAACGGGGTAATCAGTGCGGCGTCGGTTGAACGTTCAACAATAATGCTTTGGGCCAGGGTGATATCGCCAATGGCAAATTGCGAAGCGGCATTCAGCTTGGCGGCAGAGGCCAACACCACGGTTTCGGCTGCACGGGCCGCCAAAGCGCGTTTGATATAGGCCTCTTCAAGATCGCCGGTGCTCAGGCCGGCGGTCGGGTGTACGCCGGTGACGCCCATAAAGTAAATATCGGCACGAATGTGCGACATCGCCTCAACCGCCGCCGCGCCCACGCTGACAATCGAATGTTTGTACAACCGCCCACCGATCAGGATCACTTCCACTTTGGGGTGATCAACCAGGCCGACGGCGACGCTGGGGCTGTGGGTGACGATGGTGGCCTCCAGCGTAGCGGGAAGCTGCCTGACCAGTTCGGCGGAGGTGGTGCCGCCATCAATGATCACTACCTGGCCGGGGGCGATCATTGCCGCAGCGGCTTTGGCGATTGCCCGCTTGGCGGCGGATTCCTGGCCGTTTCTTTCGGCAAAGGTGGCAATGGCCGGGGAGACCGGCAGCGCGCCGCCGTGTACCCGTTGCAACAGTCCTTCGCTGTCCAGTTCGCGCAAGTCACGCCGCAGAGTATCCTCGGACAAGCCGAACATTTCGCTGAGCTGTTTGGCCAGAACCTGCCCGTCCTGGGCCAGTTTTTCCAGAATGATTTTTTTACGTTGGCTGGTGAGCATGGCGTTTCCCCGGTTGAATTTGTTTGCACGAAATACCTTGATCATACACGAAAGTGCACGATAGTATCATTTTCCTTTCCTGGATGTGGAGTTGACCAACATGCTCGCCACTAAAGATCGGGTTCGTATTATTGAAACCCGCGTGCTGTCCGATGACTGGTATCTGCTGAAAAAAACCACCTTTGATTTTCTACGCCGTGATGGCGTATGGCAACGACAAAGCCGTGAAACCTACGATCGCGGTGACGGTGCAACCATTTTACTGTTCAACCGGCAGGCGCAGACGGTAGTGCTGACTCGTCAATTTCGCTTCCCGGTATTCGTCAACGGCCATGACGGCATGTTGGTCGAGGCTGCCGCTGGATTACTGGACAACGCCTCGCCGGAAGAACGCATTCGTGCCGAAGCAGAAGAGGAAACCGGCTATATCGTGCAAAACGTGCAAAAGGTATTTGAAGCCTATATGAGCCCCGGCTCGGTCACCGAGAAGTTGTATTTCTTTGTCGGTGAGTACCATGCCGCCGACCAGGTTAGTGACGGTGGCGGGGTGGAAGCGGAAGGCGAAGACCTGGAGGTGATTGAACTGCCGCTGGCGGAGGCCTTGAGCGCTATTGCGCAGGGGAGCATCGTCGATGCCAAAACCATCATGCTGTTGCAGTTTGTCGCTCTGAACCACACTCTGGGGAATAGGTTATGAAAGCTCAACTGATTTTGATTGCCGGCCCTTACCGGAGCGGCACCGATGGCGACGCACAGCGGATTGCCGCTAATTTGCAGCGGTTGGAGCAGGCGGCGCTGGAGGTGTACCAGCGTGGTCATGTTCCGGTGATTGGGGAGTGGCTGGCGTTACCGCTGGCGGCGGCGGCCGGTTCCACCCAGCATGGCGACGCCATTTGCGAGGAGTATCTCTATCCGGTGGCCCATCGGCTGATTGCCCAGTGTCAGGCGGTTTATCGTATTGAGGGTGCCTCTGCAGGCGCAGATAAGGATGTGTTACTGGCTAATGAATGGGGGTTGAGGGTATATCACAGCGTGGAGGAAATCCCGCAGGCTACAGTCATTTCTGGTTAACGGGAGCACTGCGTGAAGCCGTGCAACTGACGCCCCTGAAAGTTGGCTGGTGTTCACGCAGTGCTGTTTTAAACCGGGGAGCCGGAGCGGGGCTAATTGAGCAAGGTGCTCAGCTCAATGATATGGGGTTCGCTCAGGGTATAAACAATCAGCATGATCAAAGACAAAAAAACATCATCACCAGAATGATGCAATCGCCCCATTGCGTTTAACGGTCAAAGCTTCATCCCTTTACCGCCGTCGTTGGCGGTTTTTTTTATCCTAATAAACTGATTTTATAAATAAATTAGTCATCTCACTGAAACCAGAACCCTTGTCCTGCCTCACTTTGCGCTGCAACCATGATGTAGATCAAGGTTGTTGGTATAACTTGGTATACCATGGTGTTCCATGAGGTCAGCGCAAAGCATCGAACCGCATAGCCAGCCTCAAAAACTTCTGTATAAGCAGGCTGACACTACGAGGCTCAAATGAAAATAATGAAAACCATGCAGCGTTTTCCCGGTGGCATGATGGTGATCCCATTATTGCTGGCGGCGCTGCTCAACACTTTTTACCCGCATGCCTTACGCATTGGCGGATTTACCGAGCAGCTGTTTGTGTTTGGCTCCTCACCGCTGATTGCCCTGTATTTATTGTGCGCCGCTGCCGGTATTAACGTACGCAAAGTCGGACGTCCGCTGGAGAAAGGGGCAGTCCTGTTTGTCGCTAAAGTGGTGTCCGGCATCGTCATTGGCTTGATTGTGGCGCACTTCTACGGCGTTAAAGGCCTGCTGGGTATTTCACCCCTGGCGTTAATTCCGGCGATGACGGCGATCAATGGCGGGCTGTTCGGTGGCCTGGCCGGCGAGTTTGGCGATAACACCGATGTGGGGGCGTTAGCTCCCGTGCTGCTCGGCTGCAGCCCGTTCTTTACGCTGATTGCGTTGGGAGCCTCCGGGTTGATTAGCGTGCCTTATACCGCGCTGCTCGCGGTGATTTTCCCGATGATTGTCGGTTTTGTCCTCGGCAATTTGGATGACGACTGGAAAGAGATGCTGACCAAAGCGCAGAATTTTCTGGTGCCGTTCTTCGCCTGGTCACTGGGGATGAACCTTAACTTCCACCAGTTGGTGGCGGCGGGTGTACAAGGCATCGCGCTGGGAGTCATCACGCTGGTGGTGACTGGCGGGCTGGGGTTCCTCGGTTATCGGTGGTTCTTCCGCGATACCAAACCGGCTGTCGGTGCGGCAATCGGCACCACCGCCGGTCTGTCGGTGGCGTTCCCGGCGGTAGTCGCTCAGGTGGCACCCGGATTTACCCATCTGGCAGCGGTAGCGGCCGCCCAGATTTCGTCCGCGGTGATAGTGACCGCCATTCTTTGTCCTTTGGTGGTCTCGGTGTTAGCAAAACGCTCAACACGCCAGACGGCCAACAAATTTCAGTAATTCATTTAGTGAGGTAAAAAATGTCACAGTCAAAGGTTTTGGCATTAAAAATCATGCCTTGTGATAGCGTTGCCACCGTATTGGAAGATGTACATAGCGGCGATGTTATTACAGTAAAAGACAAGTCAGGAAATACCGAACAAGTTACCGCTCGCGCAGATATTCCATTCGGCCATAAGATCGCGGTTGGGGAATTGAATGTCGGCAACGAAGTGCTTAAGTATGGCGAGAGTCTGGGCGTGGCCACCAAAAAGATCATTATAGGTGACTATGTGCATACCCATAATTTAGAAAGCCAGTACGGTCGCGGAGATATTAATCATGGCGGTCAGGTTATTCACACCCGCGCTTCCCGTTATTAGGAGATAGAATAATGAACAATTCATTTAAATGGTTTGGCTATCGCCGGGAAAATGGTCAGGTAGGCTCTCGCAATATCGTGGCCATTATTCCCGCTACCGTTTGTGTGACCGAAATTGCCCAGGCGATTGTTTATAACACCCAGATGTCGAAAGCTCTGCTGCACCATTGTGGCTGCTGCCAGCTGATGCCGGATCTGAGCCTGGTGACCGAAACCCTGGGCCGTTTGGGCTCTCACCCCAACGTCGGTGCAGCGCTGGTGATTAGCCTCGGTTGTGAAGGGTCCAACGCCGATGAGATCGTCGCGCAGATTGCTTCAACCGGTCGCCCGGTAGAGAAAATTGTGATGCAGGAACTGGGGGGCACCAGTCGCGCCATCCAGCAGGGTATCGATCTGGTGCAGAAAATGGCGATTGCCATTTCCGCCCAGCAGCGTAGCGAGGCCGGTCTGGAAGATCTGGTGATGGGTATCAAGTGCGGTTCGTCCGACACCACTTCTGGCTTGTCATCCAATATGGTGATCGGTCAGATGTCTGACAGCATCGTGGACGCCTGCGGTACGGTACTCTTTGGCGAAACCACCGAATTTATGGGGGCCGAACATATTCTTGCCCGCCGCGGCCGTACGCCGGAAGTGGGGCAGCGCATTTATAAAATCGTCGATGCCATGGAGAAAAGGGCAATGGCGGTCGGTGTTGACATGCGTAACGGTCAGCCAACGCCGGGCAACATCGCCGGGGGGTTATCCACTATCGAGGAAAAATCGCTGGGTGCGATCAATAAATCGGGTTCGCGCACTATCGAAGGGGTGTTGGACTACGCCGATGTGGTACCAGGCAAAGGCCTGTGGATTAAAGATTCTCCGGGGTTTGAGCCGGAAATTCTAACCGGTATTGCTGCCGGCGGTGCGCAAGGTATCGTGTTTTCTACCGGGCGCGGCGCGCCACAGGGTTTCCCGATTGTGCCTGTGCTGAAGATTTGCGGTAACCCACGTACCTATCAGCAGCTTTCCCACGATATGGATATTGATGCCGGTCAGATCATTTTGGGCAACAAGTCGATTGAACAGGTGACAGAAGAGACCCTGACGGCGTTTATGCGGGTGTTATCCGGTGAGCTGACCAAATCGGAAGCCATCAATTACAACCGCACCATGGATATACATACTTACGGCCCTAAAATTTAATACCTGCCTGCAATTCAGGTTGCCCCCACGCTATATTCGTTCGGCGTGGGGCTTTTTAAATCGTCAGGCATATACCCGTCATCTTTCAAGCCGCAGCGTTGTTACCTGCACTCGCTCACCCCAGTAACTTACTCGAGTAAGCGCCTGGGGATGAGCGAGCTAGGCGCCTAGCTGCAACTTGAAAGCTATAGGGTATAGGCTTAGATCGGTGGTGACCCATGTTGAAATTACATCTGTATATGACGCTAATTTTTACATTACTGTTAATCAATTATTATTTTATATTCTTCTCCAGTCATTAAAGCCGTTTCTCCTCAATAGCCCCGTGCTTGTGGCTCCTGCCGTGATGTATGATAACTAAATAGAAAAAACAGGAGCGACATGATGTCAGCACAGCTATTCACCCCAATTCAACGCAACGATCGCCAGCGAGGCGCTACGTTAGCCATGCTGGTGTATGAAACCCTCAAGGATGCGATCGTCAGCGGCCGAATCAAGCCGGGTGAATGGTTGCCGGCTCAGCGTGAACTGGAAGACCAACTGGGGGTTTCCCGTCCGCCAATTCGCGAGGCTTTAACCAAGCTGCAGGCCGAAGGGCTGTTGACCGGCGGGCAGGGTAATGGCCTGCAGGTGGCTGATATGTTCGAAGATGCCCTGGCTTCTCCGCTGAGCAACCTGCTGATTTCCAATCCTCAGGTGCGGCTGGATATTTTGGAGTTTCGTCGCTTGTTGGAAGGGGCCGCCGCGTTCTATGCCGCCAAGCGCAGCACGCCGCAGGAGCATCAGCATTTGCGCCAGCTTTACCAGGAACTGGCGTGGGCTTATACGCAGGGAACCTTGCAAGAAGCCGCGCGGGCGGACGCAAAATTTCACCTGGGAATTATTGAGGCCGCGCATAATCAGGCCATGCTGAGCGTGATGAGCGGATTCTACACAGTATTGCAGGACTCAGTGCTGGATGCGGCCGATACCATTCGTCGTGACAAGCAGAACTGGGATGAGACCGATCGCCACCATCAGCAACTGCTGCAGGCGATCATCGCCGGTGATGCGGAACTGGCTCAGGAACTGGCCTGTGAACACCTGACCTTCCTGCACTCGACGCTGTCTTCTTCGCACCCGACCATCCCTTAAAATACCGGCTCCCCTCAAAAGGAGAGGAGCCGCGCCGTTATCTTTCCCCGGTGAGTGACTTCAGGCCGCTAATCAGCTTATTCATGCCGGCCTCTACCTTGCTGCGCGGACAACCGACGTTCAGTCGCAGAAAGCCCCGGCCTTCTTCGCCATAAGTGAAGCCCGGCATGATGGCGACTTTCTCCTGCTCGATCAGCACCTGTTGTAACTGTTGGTCGTCAATGCCCAGCGGACGCAGATCGATCCAGGCCAGGTAGGTGGATTGCGGCGGTTGCCAGCCCAGTTGCGGGAACGCCTGATGGAGCCTTTCGGCAACGTAGATCAGGTTGTCCTGCAGGTAATCGCGCAGCGCGTCCAGCCAGGGTTCGCCGTGGCGATAAGCGGCAATATGCGCCACTATAGCCAACACCGCCGGGGAGGACAGCCCATCGCGGGCCTTGAGTTGCTGGCTGTAGGCTTCGCGCGTGGCATCATCACTGATAAAGCCGTAGGCCCCGGTCAACGCCGGGATATTGAAGGTTTTGGAACCGGAAGTCAGCAGTGCCCAGGAGGTGGCAGCAACCTGGCTCCACGGCGTATGCTGCCGTTCACCCCACACCATATCCATATGGATCTCATCGCTGATCACCCGCACGTCGTGGCGTTCACACAGCTCGGCCATTTGCTGCAATTCCTCGGCGCACCACACTTTGCCGGTCGGGTTGTGCGGGCTGCACAGCAACAGAATTTTGGTTTGTGGCCGTGCCAGCAACGCCTCCAGATGGGCCATATCACACTGCCAGTCGTTGCCGTCTTTCTGCAATGGGCAGGCCAGCAGTTGGCGCTGATTACCGAGGATCACCTTATAAAAAGCGTCATAGGCCGGGGTGTGGGTGACCACGTATTCCCCCGGTGCCGACCACAGGCGGATTAACTGTGCCACCATGTAAATCACCGACGGGCCATACACCGCCATTTGGGTGTCGATAGGGGTATTAAAGCGTTGTTGATACCAGTGGCGCACCGCCCCGAGGAAATCCTCATGTTGCCAGCGGCTGTAACCCAGCACACCGTGCTGCAGGCGCTGTTGCAGCGCCTCGAGAATGCAGGGGGCGGTGGCGAAATCCATATCGGAAATGGTGAACGGCAGCAGATCATCGCTGCCAAAGCGGTCAGCGATATAATCCCATTGCGTACACCAGGTGCCGTGCCGATCGACCGGGGTGGAAAAATCAAACATTTGACGCTCCCTGCAGGGCCGCAGCCGGAGGCGCTGCCGCTATCAGTGAGTCTAATTCATCTTTCACCGATTGCACCTGCGGGCCGATCACCACCTGCAGATTGTGTTCGTTGAGGTGTACCACGCCGATGGCGCGATTGGCCTTCAACGCCGCGTCATCCACCTTGCTCATGTCGTCGACCGACAGGCGCAGGCGGGTGATGCAGTTATCCAGCGAAACAATATTCTCACTGCCGCCCAGCGCCGCCAAAATGGCCGGTACGTTATAGCCGGATTTGCCGACCGGGCCTGCAGATGCGCTTTGGCTGGCGGCCGTTTCACTCTCGCGGCCCGGCGTTTTGATATTAAAGCGCTGGATGGAGAAGCGGAAAATGGCGTAGTAGGCGGCGAACCAAATGGCCGCGACGACGGGCACCAGATACCACTTGGTGGCAGTGCCGTGCAGGATGCCAAACACCACGAAGTCGATGATGTTGCCGTCGGTGTTGCCGATGGTCACGCCCAGCAGCGCCATCACGGTGAAGCCCAGTCCGGTCAGGACGGCGTGGATCAGGTACAGGAAAGGCGCGACAAACAGGAACAGGAACTCGATCGGTTCGGTGGTGCCACCGACCACGCAGGCCACCACGCCGGAGATCAGCAGGCCCTTAATCTTATGGCGGTTTTCCGGCTTGGCACAATGGTACATCGCCAATGCGGCCCCTGGCAGGCCACCGAGGAAGGCCGGCATCTTGCCCTGGGACAGGAAGCGAGTGGCACTTTCGGCAAAGCCGGTGGTGGTCGGGCAAGAGAGCTGCGCCTGGAAAATGGTCAGCGCACCGCTCACGGTATGACCGCAAACGTCCAGCGTGCCGCCCGCTTCGGTAAAGCGGATCAGCGCCACCAGAATATGCTGCAAACCAAAGGGCAGCAGCAGCCGCTCACCGGTGCCAAACAGCATCGGGCCAAAGGCGCCGGCGCTGTTGATCACCCAGCCCAGACCGGTAATGCCGGCGGCGAACCACGGCCAGATCAGCGGGATCACCAGACCACACAGGCCCAGTACCACGGTGGTGACGATCGGGACAAAGCGGGTGCCACCGAAAAACGCCAGCGCATCCGGCAGGCGAATGGTATGGAAACGCTCATGCAATTTATAAACGATAATCCCGACGATCACCGCCCCCAGAATGCCGGTATCAATCGACTGGATCCCGAGAATGTTCTGGATGTTGTTGGCTTTCAGCACCAGCGGATCGGTGGTGGGTAAAATGCCGGTGGTGGTCAGATAGAAGTTGGTGGCCAGATTCAGCACCGCAAAGCCGACAAAACCGGAGAAAGCGGCGACCCCTTTGTTTTCACGCGCCATGCCGAGCGGAATGGCGATGGAGAACATCACCGGCAGGAAGCTGAAGGCAAAGGAACCGATCTTGCTCATCCAGGTGAACAGTAACTGGAAGGCCGGGTGACCGATAAACGGCAGCAGGGTGATGACATCACGGCTGCTTAGCGAACTGCCGATGCCCAGCATGATGCCGCAGAACGACAACAAGGCGACGGGCAGCATGAATGTTTTGCCCAGGCTCTGGAAAAACTCCCAAAGCGTGATTTTTTGTTTTTTAGGTGCTGGCATAACCGGCGGCTCCTGGCGAAAAAACGTGCGAAAGTGGTGTGTACCCCTGTTAGGTAAAAATAAGATAAAACGTTTTACCTAGCAAAAATGCGCCGCTAATCACAATTTTAGCCTGCACTTTGCGGCGACAATGCTGATGCCAGTAAAACGTTTTACTGGTCAAACCGATTCGGTATACCATTTGTTGCAAGATGCTCAATGCCCAGGATCGGGCTAGCAGAGGTTATGACCATCAAAAAGATCACCATCACCGATGTCGCACAGCAGGCCGGCGTCTCCGTCACGACCGTTTCGCTGGTGCTGAGCGGCAAAGGGCGTATTTCACCCACCACCGTGGCGCGGGTGAACCAGGCGATCGAGCGCCTTGGCTACGTACGTAACCGTCAGGCGGCAACGCTGCGTGGCGGGGAGTCGGGCGTGATTGGTCTGATCCTGCGTGATATTTGCGAGCCGTTTTATGCGGAAATGACCGCGGGCCTGAGCGAGGTACTGGAGGCGCACGGCAAAGTGCTGTTTCTGACCCAAAGCGGGCGTGAAGGCAAAGGGCTGATGCGCTGTTTTGATACGCTGCTGGAACACGGGGTTGACGGCATGGTGCTGGCGGGCGGCGTACGCTCGGCCGAAGGCCTGAAGGAAAAAGCCGCCGAACAGGGGGTGCCATTGGTGTGTGCAGCGCGCTCGAATGGGGTGGAAGGGGTTGATGTGGTGCGGCCGGACAATATGCAGGCGGCTAAAATGGCCACCGAATTTCTGATCAAACGCGGCCACAGCCAAATCGCCTATCTGGGCGGGCAAAGCAGTTCGCTGACCCGCGCCGAACGGCTGGGGGGCTTTTGTGCCACGCTGGTGCAATATGGCCTGCCTTTCCGCTCCGACTGGATTGTCGAATGTGACTGCCATCAACGGGCGGCGGCGGAGGCGGCGGAAAACCTGCTGCGACAGCATCCCAATATCAGCGCGCTGGTTTGCCACAAGGCATCGGTGGCCCTGGGAGCTTATTTTGGCATTGTGCGTAGTGGGCGCAGCATCGGTTCTGAAGGTGTGGATAGCTACTACGGACAGCAGGTGGCGTTGATTGGTTTTGGCGATGTGCCTGAGGCCGAACTGACCGAGCCGCCGCTGACGCTGGTCTCCAGTTCCGCGCGAGAAGTGGGGCGCAGCGCCGCCTCACGCTTGCTGCAACGGATCGCCGACGCCGAGTTACCGCCGCAAAACGTGATTCTGCCGCCGGTGTTGATCAAGCGCGGCTCGGCCTGACCTCATTGCTGTTCGTCCTTGACCTGTTGCTGGATCCAACTGACAAACACTTTCATGGCCGGGGTCATATCGCGTGATTTCAGATGGGTCAGCCAGTAGCCACCGAGATCCGCTTCGGCGCTGAAAGGCCGCTGTAACAGACCTTCACGCAGCTCACGAGCAAACATGCGCGCCGGAGCCAGCGCGACACCGCCGCTGTGGATCGCCCCTTCCACCATCAGTCGGGAAGAGTCGAACACCGGGCCGTTGATGCGCCATGGGGTTATCTGTGCGGCGGCAAACCAGCGTTCCCATTCGTCTTTCCGGTAGCTGCGCATCAGCAATTGGTGTTGCAGATCCTGCGGTGTGTGGAGTTGCCTGGCCACTTCCGGCGGGCAGAGCACCGTCAGTGGGGCATCAAACAGTTTGAGGTTGTGGGTTGCCGGCCAGCGGCCTTCGCCAAAACGGATAGCAAAGTCCATTCCGTCGGCGGACAAATTAACCAGGTTATTGTTGGTTAACACCCGCAGATCGATAAACGGATGCGATTCTCTGAATGCCGCCAGACGGGGCATCAGCCAGCCGACGGCAAAGGTACCGACCACCGCGACCGTCAGCACCTCATGGAAATGCCCGCCCTCAAACTGTTGCAACACCGATTCAATGCGGTCGAAAGCGTCGGTCAATATCGGCAACAGCGCCTGTCCTTCTTCGGTCAAATCCAACCCACGCGGCAGACGGCGGAACAGTTGAATGCCCAGTTGCTGTTCCAGCGTACGCACCTGCTGGCTGACGGCAGCCTGGGTGACGCTCAGCTCCAGCCCGGCGCGGGTAAAGTTCAGGTGACGGGCGGAGGATTCAAACGCCCGCAGGGCATTGAGGGGAAGTCGGTTACGCATAAAGTTAGCCATAAGTTTTTCTTTATGCTGGCTGAAATTCTTATCGCTTGTCAACCCAGGGATAAACCCTGATATTTAGCCTGCTGGTGCGGAATTAACGCAGTCAGAAAAGGAATAACACCATCATCCAAGGATATCCTCGCGTCGACAGGCAATAAAATCTTTTGCCATCGGCCGATACCCTGCAACCCAAGAGCTTTCACATGACCAAAATAAATCGCCTGGCGGCCGCGTTGTTAGCCGCAATGATCCTGCCGGCAGGCCATGCCGCCGACAAAGCCGAGATTGACGCCATTATTCAGCCATTGATGCAAAAATATGGCGTGCCGGGCATGGCCATCGCCGTGTCGGTGGACGGGAAACAGCAGTTTTATGATTATGGCGTGGCGTCCAAACAGACCGGCAAGCCGATCACCAATCAAACCTTGTTTGAAGTGGGCTCATTGAGCAAAACCTTCACCGCCACGCTGGCGGCCTATGCGCAAAATGAGGGCAAGCTGTCGTTCGCCGAACCGGCCAGCCATTACCTGCCTGAGCTGCGTGGCAGCGCCTTTGACCACGTCAGCCTGCTGAACCTGGCGACACATACCTCCGGCTTGCCGCTGTTTGTCCCGGACGAAGTGACCAACGACGCGCAATTGATGGCGTATTACAAAAACTGGCAGCCGCCACATGCCGTGGGGAGTTATCGGGTTTATTCCAACCTGGGCATTGGCATGCTGGGGATGATCACTGCCAAAAGCCTGAACCAACCTTTTGCGCAGGCGATGGAAAAACAGCTGCTGCCGGCTTTGGGCATGGGCCACAGCTACGTTAATGTGCCGGCTGCGCAGATGGATAATTACGCTCAGGGCTACAACAAGAAAGACCAACCGGTACGAGTCACGCCCGGCCCGTTGGACGCAGAATCCTACGGTATCAAATCCAATGCCAAGGACCTGATCCGTTACCTTGAAGCCAACATGCAGGTAGCCAAGGTGGGGGATAAGTGGCGCAAGGCCCTGGCTGCTACCCATACCGGTTACTACCGGGCTGGGGTGTTCACCCAGGATCTGATGTGGGAAAGCTACGCTTATCCGGTCGCGCTGGCGAAGCTGACGGAAGGCAACAACGCCGGGATGATCATGAACGGCACTCCGGCCACCGCCATCACGCCGCCGCAGCAAGAGCAAAGCGCTGCCTGGTATAATAAAACCGGCTCGACCGGTGGGTTCTCCACCTATGCGGTATTCATCCCATCGAAGAAAATCGCCGTGGTGATGCTGGCCAACAAATGGTTCCCGAACGACGATCGGGTCGCGGCCACCTACCAGTTGGTACAGGCGTTGGATAAGCGTTAATTAATGGCCTCTCAGGACGTTGTAATGGCGTCCTGAGACGATGACTGTAGCGGCCGCTTTTCCCGTATGAAATCAACAAACACCCGTAGCTTGAGTGGCATATGCCGACTGGCCGGGAAGTAGATGAAAAAACCGGGAAAATGACAGCGATATTCCGCCAATATTTCCACCAGTTGCCCAGTGTCCAGCTCGCGTTGTACCGTGCTGACAAAACGTTGGGTGATCCCCAGCCCCATCAACGCCGCGTCTTTTATCAGCCGGTCTTCGTTGAATATCAGGTTACCGCTGACTTCCAGCGTGAGTTGCCCGCCTTCCTGCCGAAAATACCAGGGTTCAAACTTGCCGCTGCCGGGGAAACGATAGCGCAGGCAGTTGTGCGCGCTCAGCGCCTGTGGCGTTAATGGCGTGCCGTGCTGCGCCAGATAGGCGGGAGTGGCAATAATCACCCGCTGTTGGTCGTTGTCGATCGGCACCGCAACCATGTCTTTTTGCACCATGGCACGCATGCGAATACCGGCATCGAAACTGTCCAACACCAGATCGGAAAAATGGTCGTCGGTAAACAGCTCAAGCTGCACCTCGGGATAAAGCGCCTGAAATTCGGCCAGATAAGGCATCACCAGCAGCGAAGCCGCTAACTGCGGCAGGGTGATGCGCAACAGACCAGAAGGGCGGCCGTGCAGGGTCCGAAGATCTTCTGCTGCCATGTCTATCTGGCCCATCGCCGGTGCTACCCGTTGGAAAAAGAGGCGGCCTTCATCGCTCAGTCGCACCGATCGGCTGGTACGGTTGAACAGCCGTACACCCAAGCGGGTTTCCAATGCCTGAATGTTTTGCGACACCGCAGGCGGGGTGACGCCCAGCTGATTTGCCGCCTGGGTAAAACTGCCCAGCCGGGCGACGGCTTCGAAAAACGGCAGTAACTGTAATAGTGAGCTCATCTATCAGTAACCCCTGCTTAATGATTCGTTAAGTTATCGGGTATTTAATTTTATAATAATCGCTTTAAAGTGTTTTGATACCCCCTCAGAGAGCATCAAAGCATGACGATACTGAATCGGTCAGTAGCAGAAAGAGTACAGGCGGTCAGCCGGCAGGCGATTTGCGAAGAACGCATCGTCGGTAGCGTGGTGCTGGTGGCCCAGCACGGCAAGGTGATTTATGCCGAGGCCAGTGGTTACGCCGACCGTGAGCAACAGCGGCCGATGCGGCGCGAGACGCAGTTCCGGCTGTCATCGGTGTCCAAACCCTATATCACACTGGCGGCGATGCGCATGGTTGAACAACACAAGCTGGGGTTGGATGATGTGGTCAGTCATTGGCTGCCGTGGTTTACTCCGGCACTGGCCGACGGCCGCCAGCCAGAAATTAAAATCCGTCACTTGCTGAGTCACACTGCCGGGCTGGATTATCGTTTTAATCAGCCGGAAGGCGGGCAGTATCAGCGGTTGGGTATTCAAGACGGGATGACATCGTCGTCGCTGACGCTGGAGCAGAATTTGCGTCTGCTGGCACAGGCGGAACTGCTGGTGGAACCGGGCAGGGAGTTTCATTATTCACTGGCGATCGACGTGCTGGGTGCGGTACTGGAGGCGGCGGCGGGTGAACCCTTGCCGCAGTTGTTCAAGCGTTGGGTTGCGCAGCCGCTGGGGTTGGGTAATACCGGTTTTTACACCACCGACAGCGAAAACATGGCGACGGCCTATCAGGATACCGCTGCCCGGCCGGAACCGATTTATGACGGTATGCAGTTGAAGCTACCTGAAGGTTTTGGTTTTGATATTGCCTTCTCGCCATCACGTGCGTTTGACCCTCATGCCTATGCCTCCGGCGGGGCCGGTATGGTCGGTGATGCCGATGATGTGCTGCGACTGGTGGAGACGTTGCGCAATGGTGGAGAGGGCATTTTACAACCGGCCACCGTCGAACTGATGCGCCAGGCGCATGTCGGGGCCGAAGCTGAAACTCAGGGGCCGGGCTGGGGCTTTGGTTTCGGCGGTGCGGTGCTGGTAGATGCCCCATTGGCGGCAACGCCACAGCACAATGGCACCCTGCAGTGGGGAGGCGTTTATGGACACAGTTGGTTTTATGACCCGCAGGCGGCATTAAGCGTGGTGGCGCTGACCAATACGGCGTTTGAAGGCATGAGCGGGCTGTATCCGCAGCAGATCCGCGATGCGGTGTATGGCGCTCAGGGATAAAACAGGGGCCCGGCAAGCGGGCCCCGAGGGGAAATATTACTGGGCTGGTGCCGGAGCAGGGACTGCGTCCGGAGCCGGCGTTTCGACCGGGCCAGGTGCACCCAACAGGCCGAAGGTGCCGATGAATTCTTGCAGCGACATCTTGTTACCGTTCAGATCAACCTGGTTGTCGGCGTAATGGAAGCTGCTGCCGATCACCCCGTCTTTCAGGGTAGTCAGTTTGAACATCTGACCCATGGCCGCCAGACCCTGCACCTGCTGCTGTGCCAGTTTCTGTGCTTCTTCGGCGCTGTAGCCTTGCAGTAACGCGGTTTGCGAAGTGGTTTCGGTCGCCATCGCCACTGGAATGCTCAGATTAGCGTCCAGTTTTTTCACTGAACGGGCAATCAGCTGATCCGGTGACTCTGCCGGGGAACCTGCTTGCGCAGGATCGGTCAGGTCCAGATTCAGGGTAAAGGTACTTTCACCCTTGCTGTTTTTCCAGCTGAGTGGAGCAACGCTGATGCTTGGGTTGCCCTTCAACAGCAGCGGCAGGTTCTGCAGCAGGATATCGGTGGTTTGTTGCTGGTAGGCAACCGGATCCATGGTCTGCGCCTGTTGCAGCATCTGCATGGCCTGCTGGTTGTAGCGGTCGGCAAACTCTTTCAGCGATTTGGCGTCCAGTTTGTCGATTTTCAGCGACAGCTTGCCAGAGCCGAAGTCGCTGTTCTGGATCTTCAGCGCGTCCATGGTGTAATCAATCTGGCCGTTCAGGTTAGTGTCTTTCTCACCGAATTGGCTCGCCAGCTTGAAGCCGTCCAGCGTCAGGGTCTCTTTACCGTCAACGGCAACCTTGACCTGTTTTATCTCCATGTTCTGGTTGCCCAGGCTGAGATCGAACTGCCCGGCGTGGGTCTGGCTTTTCAGCGAGAAGCCCTGCAACTGAACCTGCTCGGTCTGACCAAACTGGTTCGGGCCGCTGATCACCGCGTTGTCGCTGTTGGCGTCCAGAGCGATGGCTTTCATATCGCGTGACACGTCGGCATTGATGGTCGCACCGCTAAATTTCAGCGAGGACTTTTCTTTCTGATATTCCAGCGGGATCACGTCAATGGCTGACGAGGTATCGCCACTGTAGGAGATGCGGGAATCGGCGGTGAACAGCGATTTGCCCTTGGTGATTTCAAACAGGCCCTTGGTGGCTGGGGTATTTTCCAGTTCGGTATGCACCGACGCCATGCTTGGCAGCAGGTTGAATTTTTTCAACTGGGCAAACGGGAAGGGACCATGGTCGATGGTTTCCATAAACGCCACTTCATCACCGGCTTTCAGCGGAGCATCGTCGGTGGTGACGCTGCCGTCAGCGCGCAGGACATAGCGAATTTTACTGCTGAAAATACCGCGTTGGTAATTTTCATAACCCAGTTTGACGCCGGCTTTCGGCAGATAGGCTTTCAGTTGGCTGTTGGCGTTATCAACCACTTCACCCATCCGTTGTTCGATCAGTTTGCCGGTGTACCAGGAAGCCCCGGTCCATGCTGCGCCAAGAACCACAATGACGCTAACAGCGACTAACGATTTTTTCATAGTTCTGTTCATCCTTATTAAGCCATCTGTCTCAAACAGATGGATGGGCAAATTTGGGCCAATAAAAAAACGCCCGCAGGCGTTTAATTGTGAAGGTAAGCCACTCTTTCAGCAACCAATTTGCAGAAATTTACCGAGTGTTTACGACAACAGGTTATAAACGCGAGCGATTCGGCCGCTGCCACTGACGCTGACCGGCGATTCGAACGCGCCGATAAAGCAGGATTCACCTGGCTTGAGCACCAGTTGCAGGTCCTGTTTGTTTAATACCGCTTCACCCTCAACGCAGAACACAATGGCTGCGCTATTTTGTGCCAGCGCCTGTGGGGCCGCGGAAAGGTCATGCAGTGAGAAAGCGAAGTCTTCAACCGGGATCGGGAAGAACAGTTCGTCACCGCGCTTTTGCGGTTGGGTCAGCAGGCCGGATGCCGGCTGTGGACGGAACTGCAGGTTGGCTAACAGTTCTGGAATATCGATGAATTTAGGTGTCAGACCGGCACGCAGCACGTTGTCCGAGTTAGCCATCACTTCCAGCGCCACGCCTTTCAGGTAGGCATGCGGCGTTTCGGCATACAGGAACATCGCTTCACCCGGTTGGAGCTGCACCACGTTCAGCAGCAGCGGTGAGAACAGGCCACTGTCGTCCGGATAAAAACCGGCGATAAAGCGGATGGTGTCCCAGGTTTCGCCCTGTTGGTTATTCAGCGCGGCTTTCAGCACGCCCAGCGCCAGCGATTTCTGCTCGCCGCTCATCGCCAGCAGGCTGGCAAACAGGGAAGACAGATGGCTGACATCCGGCTGTTGCAGGAAGGCGGCGATATCATGATGGGCACCGGCGATCGGCTGCAGCAGGGAAACAATGTCGGACAGCTCGCGGAAGCCATTCATCGCCAGGAAAGGCGTCAGGGCGAACACCAGCTCCGGCTTGTGGTTAGGATCTTTATAGTTGCGTTCAGCTGCGTCCAGAGGAATACCGGCGGCGTTTTCTTTGGCAAAACCGGCTTCTGCTGCCGATTTGCTCGGGTGCACCTGAATAGACAGCGGTTGGTCGGCACACAGCACCTTGAACAGGAACGGCAACTCACCGAAGCGTTTGGCAACGTTGGCACCCAGCTGTTTGGGTTGATCTTCATCAATGACGTCGCGCAACGAGCGCAAATTGCCATCGGCACCGGCCACGCGGGAGCTGCTTTTCGGATGAGCGCCCATCCACAACTCAGCCATCGGCTGCCCTTGTGGGTTGGCGATGCCATAAAGCTTGGTTAACGCGTCGTGGCTGCCCCATGCGTAGTTTTGCACTGCGTTGGTCATTTTTTGCATCTTGAAAAACATCCTTTGCGTTCGCCGCCAGGGGCGGTAGTAGCTGACTGTTAAAAACCTTGTGCGCCTTATCCTACACGCGAACTACGGCGTAGAAGCGGGGCGCGATCAAACAAGTGGCCCAAGGCCGACAAAGTATAACGTGATAGCAACCAGTGTCACAATTGCACCTTCGGTTACAACAGAGGAAACAGAGTTTAAAAAAACGCCAATACGTTTACCGTTGAATATATCTTCTGGCGGAAAATCTGAGTCAAAATATTTTGGCCCCCATCACTGCCGTATATTTCAAACTGTGTTTTTTGCATTGAATTATTACCGGCTGAATATCTTTCTCATCATAATTATTCCATTTGTATTGGCAACCACACGGCTAGCTAAATTTAATAGGCAGTGCCGCTATACAGTGCTCGCCTATAAACCCGTTTAAATATTATTAATAATGAGGCGATGATGAAAAAAATGTTACTGGCTCTGCTTCTCTGTACTTCCGGTGCCAATGCGGCCGTGGTGGTCACCCATGCCTATGGTTATGGGGTTGCCCGGCCGGTGATCGTAGCACCCCGACCGGTGGTGGTCGTGCCACGGCCGGTGGTAGTCACGCCGGTGCCAGTGGTGGTGTCTGCTGCACCGGTGGTGGCAACACCGGTTGCTCACCCGGTTGCCGCTGCTGTCGGTGCCGTGGGGGCGGGTGTCTATCGCCATAATGAACGTCAGGACGCTTATGATGAAATCAATCATCTGCAGGACCAGAGAATTAATGCCTATAATCAACATCACCATTAATCTTCTGACTGAAAATTAATAATCAGAGCGCCAGACGGCGCTTTTTTTATTGCCGACGTTCATCTTTTTGACTGAGAAAATTCACCAACCAATAATGGCCGTACGATAAACGGGGCATAGGGAGAAAAAATGCTGTGAGCCAACTCTCTTAATGCGAATAGTTATTATGTCACTATACTGATTGGGGTGTGCCGGCGGGCATGAGTGCGTTGGCGTAATCGTACATTTTTAGGAATTGTACTAAGGAGATCGTGATGGCAGCCGTTCGTATTGAAAAAGACTCTATGGGACCGATTGAAGTACCGGCCGATCGGCTATGGGGGGCGCAAACTCAGCGCTCACTGGAGCACTTCCGTATTTCTTCCGAAAAGATGCCCACCGCCTTGATCCATGCGCTGGCGTTGACCAAACGCGCGGCGGCCAGCGTGAATATGGACCTGGGTTTACTGCCTGCCGAGCGTGCCAACGCCATTATCAGCGCCGCCGATGAAGTGCTGGCGGATCAGCATACCGAAGAATTCCCGTTATCCATCTGGCAAACCGGTTCCGGCACCCAGACCAACATGAACATGAATGAAGTGCTGGCCAACCGCGCCAGTGAACTGTTGGGCGGGGTGCGTGGCGAAGAGCGACGAGTGCACCCGAACGACGACGTCAACAAGAGCCAGAGCTCCAACGACGTGTTCCCGACCGCGATGCACGTGGCCGCGGTGATCGCGGTGCGAGAGCATTTGATCCCGGAACTGAAAGTGCTGCATAAAACTCTGAGCGACAAGGCGGAAGCCTACCGCGATATCGTCAAAATTGGCCGCACCCATTTGCAGGACGCGACCCCGTTGACCCTCGGCCAGGAGATTTCCGGCTGGGCAGCCATGCTGGCGCATAACCTGCAGCATATTGAAGCCAGCATCCCGCATATCTGTGAGCTGGCGTTGGGCGGCACTGCCGTGGGAACCGGGCTCAATACCCATCCGGAATACGCGGTTCGCGTTGCCAAAGCGCTGGCTGATTTGACCGGGCAGCCGTTCATTACCGCGCCCAACAAATTTGAAGCGCTGGCCACCTGCGACGCGTTGGTGCATGGTCATGGTGCGCTGAAAGGGCTGGCGGCTTCGCTGATGAAAATTGCCAACGATGTACGCTGGTTATCCTCCGGCCCGCGTTGCGGCATCGGGGAAATTTCTATTCCGGAAAACGAACCGGGCAGCTCCATCATGCCGGGTAAGGTCAACCCAACCCAATGCGAAGCGATGACCATGCTGTGCGCGCAGGTGCTGGGCAACGACGTAGCGGTGAACATCGGCGGCGCTTCCGGCAACTTTGAGTTAAACGTGTTCCGGCCGATGGTGATCCACAACTATTTACAATCCATTCGCCTGCTGGCCGACGGTATGCAGGGCTTTAATGAGCACTGTGCGGTGGGCATCGAACCTAACCGTGACCGCATCAGCCAGTTGCTGAATGAGTCCTTGATGCTGGTGACCGCGCTCAATACCCATATTGGTTATGACAAAGCGGCAGAAATCGCCAAGAAAGCGCACAAGGAAGGCCTGACGCTGAAAGCCTCGGCGCTGAAGCTGGGCTACCTGACCGAAGAGGAATTCGACCTGTGGGTGCGCCCGGAAGATATGGTCGGCAGCATGAAGAAGTAATTGATAGTGTCAGCGGCAAAGGGCTTACTTGGGTAAGCCTTTTTTGTGGGAAAAAATGAATGTCACGTACCGAGCGTTTACTCGACCTGATGCAGATCCTGCGACGGCATCGCTATCCGGTTGCCGGCCATGCGTTGGCGCAGGAAATGAATATCAGCATGCGCACGCTGTACCGCGATATCGCCACGCTGCAACAGCAGGGCGCTGAGATTGTCGGCGAAGCGGGGGTGGGTTATGTGCTGCGGCCAGGATTTATGCTGCCGCCACTGATGTTCTCACAGCAGGAAATAGAAGCGCTGGTGTTGGGAATGCGTTGGGTGGGACGTCGTGGTGACAGCCAATTGGCCGGCGCGGCCAAAAATGCGCTGGCGAAAATCGCCGACGTTCTGCCTGCTGCGCTGCGCGATGAGTTGGAGGCCAGCACGCTGCTGATTGGCCCGGTAGATCTGGTGAAGGTGGCAGACGAGACGCTGGTGCTGATCCGCGAGGTGATCCGCCAGGAACGCAAACTGGTGGTGGATTATTGCGATCGAGACGGTAACCCCAGCGAACGTATTCTCTGGCCCTTTGCTCTGGGCTATTTTGAACAGGCACGGATGCTGGTTGCCTGGTGTGAGCTGCGCCAGTCATTTCGCCATTTCCGCCTCGACCGTATCCGTCTGGCGACGCCGTTGGCGCAACGTTATCCACGTGGCCGCCGTTCGCTGATGAAAGAGTGGCATGAGACTCAGGGCATTGCGCCACAATAATTCTTCACTGCTGCCAAAAACTGTCAGTAGAGCGATTTAGCCTTGGGTTATCGGGAGCCGGCCGGTTCCCTTCAGCCAAGAGGTTAGCGCGATGACAACTCCAAACATGACCCTTCTCTATGTTGATAATCCAGAAAACAGCGCCGCTTTCTACCGTCGATTACTAGGGCAGGCACCGGTGGAGCTGTCACCCACTTTCGCGCTGTTCGTATTGAGCAATGGCCTAAAACTGGCGATGTGGTCGAAACATAGCGTCGAGCCTGCCGCAACGGCGACCGGTGGGGGTGGCGAAATCGGCTTTATGTGCGAACTGCCGCAGCAGGTGGACGTGCTCTATCAGCGGTGGAGCGAACAGGGGTTGAAGATGATTCAGCCGCCCGTGACGCTGGACTTTGGCTATAGCTTCGTCGCCTGCGATCCGGATGGTCATCGGCTGCGGGTGTACAGCCTCAGCGAGTAGGAACGTCGGTGTATAAATGCAGCCGTTTGACCAGCAGCCGTAGCGGCCTGGCATCCGGTTTGTATTTATGTTTTACCGCCGCGGCGTCGTAATTGAGTAATTCGCCAATTTTCGGCACCTGGGCACCGTTTTCCACCTGGCACAGGGCAATCAGCGGCAGCGGGCAGGGGTGTTGCACCTGCTTTTGCTGCGGCTGATACCACACCCGGGCAATGGGTTGCACTTTTACCGGCCGTTTGATTTTCAACACTGCCTGCTGGGGCAGGCGGCTGACGTCGTCTATCTCACGGCTGACCAGTTCGGCCCATTGCTCGCGATTATGGGGGGGCACTGCGCGCCCGGCCTTCAGGCTTTTTTCCAATTGAGCCAGAATATCGTCGCGTTTCACGTTCTTGATAATGTGTTTGTTGGCCCAGCCGAAACGCACCGAATCCGGATTGGTTAAAAGGGTGAGGGTACGGTAGGCGCTAAGGGTGATTAAGCCGTGCAGGTGGGTGTGGACGAAGTCAAAACGTTGCTCCGGTGCCAGGCCGGAGTCGACGGTGATGATCTGCTCCAGTTCGGCCTTCAGCCGGTTAATCAGGGTAATTTGCTGCTGCAACGCCAGGTATTCCGGCTGTTCCACCGCCAGGCAAATCACACCGGGCAGGCGCACTGCCGCTTTGCTACTGATGTTGTGCTTGTTGTGATGGATAAACAGCCGCTGATAGTGCTCCAGCGCCAAATCACGTGCGGCCACGCCAAGATGCTGTTCGACGGTAATCTGCGCCACCGCGTCATGCTCTTTGCCTTTCTCTATTTCGGGCAGGCTAAATACCCGCCCAGCCAGCAAGCGCAATGGCAGGATCTGCTGGTGGAGGCCCGTCAGTGCCTGTTCCAGTTCACTGAAGCAAGCATTCATCCTACCGATTAAACCGTATTTATCCATCATGCACTCCTATTTTAGTTACAACATACAATAAGAGAGTAGCAAACGAAAGGGCAACATCCGCAACAGTGTGAGCAGGGAGCCCGAGTGGTCCAGCCTGGCAGAGGTTTTAAGGGGGATTACCGCCTGCACCAGAGGCAGGCGGTAAGGCAGGGATTAAACGCGTGCGGCTTCCGGCAGTTTCTTCAGGTAATGCACTACCAACAGAGCCAGTAACAGCATCACGCTGATAAAGGCCACCACACCGTTCCAGCCGAAACTGTGCCAGAACACGCCGCCGAGGGTACCGGCGACGCTGGAACCCACGTAGTAACAGAACAAATAAAGCGAAGATGCCTGGCCCTTGGCGCGGCGCGCGCGGCGACCAATCCAACTGCTGGCAACCGAATGGGCAGCAAAGAAACCGGCGGTGAACAGCATCATGCCGATAAAAATAACCGCTACCGGTGCCAGTGCGGTAATCAGGATCCCGATCAGCATAATCAGCGTCGATGCCAATAGTACCGGCCCTCGGCCAAAACGAGAGGTCATGGCACCGGCTTTCGGCGAACTGTAGGAACCGGTCAGGTACACCACCGACAGCAGGCCCACTATCGCCTGGCTGAGGTGATAAGGATCCGACAGCAGGCGGTAGCCAATATAGTTGAACATGGTGATAAAGCTGCCCATCAACAGAAAACCCTCGGCAAACAGCAGCGGTAAGCCTTTGTCGTGCCAATGCAGGCGGAAGTTAATTAGCAGGGTGCGCGGGCGCAACGAACTGGCACGAAAATGCTTTGATTCGGGCAAAATGCGCCAAAACATGCAGGCCGCGGCCAGCGCGAACAGGCCGATCACCGCCAGCGATACCCGCCAGGAAAAGAAGTCGGTCAGTACCCCCGTGACCAGGCGACCGCTCATGCCGCCGATGGAGTTACCGCTGATATACAGCCCCATCGAAAAGGCGACAAAACTGGGATGGATCTCTTCGCTCAGGTAGGTCATGCCGACGGCGGCGACGCCACTTAGCGAAAGGCCTATCAGCGCGCGCATCAGCAAAATGCCATGCCAGCTGGTCATAAAGGCGCAAATCAGGGTGCAAATAGCCGCTAACAGCAGCGCCACCACCATCACTGACTTACGGCCGATGGCGTCGGACAGCGGGCCGGTAAACATCAGGCCGATCGCCAACAGCCCGGTGGAAACCGACAGCGACAGGCTGCTTTCCGCCGGGGAGATACCGAAGTCCTGGGACAGAACCGGCAGGATCGGCTGCACGCAATACAGCAGGGCGAAAGTGGCCAGGCCGGCGGAAAACAACGCCAGAGTGACGCGCATAAACTGCGGCGTTCCTCGTTCGATGTAGGGAAGTTTGTTAAGCGTGGAACGTCGGGTTTTTGGCGCAGCAGCCGCATCATCGTTGGCGGCCAGCGTCGACGGCATAGCGGCCGCAGAACGCACGGGGGTTGTCACAGTCTTTCCTTACCGAACATGGGGTTAAACAAGTACATCTTTGGTTAACAAAATCATAGGGAGAGGGCAGTTTTTTGTCTAATATATTAATAATTAAAATTGAGATGTTTAAAGTATGAATATCGAATTGAGGCATCTGCGTTATTTTGTCGCCGTGGCGGAAGAGTTGCATTTTGGTCGTGCTGCAGAACGCTTGCGCATTTCTCAGCCGCCGCTTAGCCAGCAAATCCAGGCGCTGGAGGAAATGGTCGGCGCACGCCTGCTGGCGCGCAACAACCGCAATGTCAGCCTGACGCAGGCGGGGGAAATGTTTCTGAAAGAAGCCTATCAGGTGCTCGATCAGGTGAGTCGCGCCGCCGAGAAAGCAGCACGGTTGGAACGTGGCGAACTGGGCGAATTGACCATAGGTTTCACCTCTTCGGCCCCCTTTATCAGCGTGGTATCGCGCAGCCTGCGAGCTTTTCGTCAGCAGCACTCACAGGTGCATATCAAGATGCGCGAAGTGAACACCAAGCAGCAGATTGAACCCTTGCTCAATGGCGAGCTGGATCTGGGCGTAATGCGCAACACGCGCTTACCGGATGTGTTAAAGCATCAGCTTTTACTGTGTGAACCCTTGGTGGCGGTGGTGCCGGAAGGGCATCCGTTAACCCATGTGGCACCCGGTACGCTGCGCTTCCAACATCTGGCGGAAGAACCCTTTGTCTTTTTCTCGCGTGAAGTGGGAACCGCGCTGCATGACGAGATCTTGTCGCTGCTGGCCAAAGCGGGGATCACCCCTTATATCACCCAGGAAGTCGGCGAGGCGATGACCATTATCGGCCTGGTCTCCTCCGGGTTGGGCATCTCGATTCTGCCGGCGTCTTTCGCCCGGGTTAAAATCGATGGTGTGCAATATTTACCGCTGGCGGAGCCTGAGGCGATGACCGAAGTTTGGTTGGTACATCATCGCCAACGCCCCCTGACGGCCGCGGCCAAATCCCTGATGGCGCTACTGTTGCCCTGAAAGCCAACTGGGCAAATAAAACGCAATCCGCAGGGAAAGTGGGGTGAATTTGTGCAGCAAATCACATAACGAATCAAATAGTTGACGCTGTATTACAAAAGCCCCACCATAGCCGATAGTCTTTATTTAGAAGCGCGAAAAATAGTAGGAGCAGGTTTGTGATTGCGGTTGGACAGCCTGGGCATATCGATCAAATCAAGCAAACAAATGCAGGGGCAGTTTATCGGTTAATCGATCAACTGGGCCCGATTTCGCGCATCGAACTGTCAAAACGGGCGCAGCTCGCCCCCGCCAGTATCACCAAAATCGTACGCGAACTGCTGGAAGCCCATCTGGTTAAAGAAACCGAGTTTCAGGAGGTTGGCAGCCGTGGCCGTCCGGCGGTTGGGCTGGTACTGGATACCGAAGCCTGGCACTACCTTTCCGCCCGCATCAGTCGTGGCACCATTACGCTGGCGCTGCGTGATATCAGCAGCAAACTGGTGGTGGAAGAGTTGCTGCCACTGGCCGCCGAGCACCCCGACCCACTGTTAAAACGCATTCTTGTTGAAGTCGACCAGTTCTTTATCCGCCATCAAAGCAAGCTTGAACGCCTGACGGCGATCGCCATTACGCTGCCGGGTATGGTTGATGCGATCTCCGGCGTGGTGCACCGCATGCCGTTTTACGACGTCGAAGATATGCCATTAGGTCCGGCGCTGGAAACGCGTACCGGTCTGCCGGTTTACCTGCAGCACGACATCAGTGCCTGGACCATGGCCGAAGCCTTATACGGCGCTTCTCGCGGCAGTCAAAACGTGATTCAGGTGGTGATTGACCACAACGTCGGTGCTGGGGTAATCACCGGTGGCAGGGTGCTGCATGCCGGTAGCCACAGCGTGGTGGAGATTGGCCATACTCAGGTTGATCCTTACGGCAAACGCTGTTACTGCGGCAATCACGGTTGCCTGGAAACCGTCGCCAGCATCGAAAATATACTGGAAATCGCCCAGCAGCGTCTCAGTGCCTCCATGAGTTCCAGCCTGCACGGTGCGCCGCTGACCGTCGAGTCTCTTTGTGATGCGGCGCTGGCGGGCGACCAGTTGGCGAAAGATATTATCCTTGGGGTGGGGCACAGCGTGGGCCGTATCCTGGCGATCATGGTTAATCTGTTCAATCCGGAAAAAATTCTGGTCGGTTCTCCGTTGAACCGGGCGGCGGAAATTCTGCACCCGGCCATTGCCTCCTGTATACGTCAGCAGTCGCTGCCGGCCTACAGTGAGCAGGTTCAGGTGGAGTCCACCCAGTTCTTCAATAAAGGCACCATGCCCGGCGCGGCACTGGTGAAAGAAGCGTTATACAACGGTTCGCTGCTGGTGCAGTTGCTGCAAGGCTAATACCAATCAGTAATTCTTATCGTTTAACGACAAAAGGTTGAGCTACCTCAAGCCCCGTCCCCCCGGCATCCTCTAGACTTTTCCCGTTCGTCTCTTTCGCCACATTCTTGGCGATTTTTTGGTTAACGGTGCATCTCGGGGCAATTAATTCATGTTAACGCGTTTATTTGTTACAGGTACGGATACCGATGTCGGTAAAACCGTGGTTTCCCGCGCTTTATTACAGGCGCTTGCCGCGCAAGGCCGTTCTGTGGCCGGCTACAAACCTGTCGCTGCGCGCTGTCAGGAAACCAGCGAAGGCCTTCGCAATAAAGACGCTTTGGTTTTACAGGCATCCTCAACCATGCCGCTGTCGTATCAGGAAGTTAATCCCATCACCTGTCTGGAAGAGGTGTTTCACGCGCAACCTACCGACGATATCAACTACGGCGTGATGAGCAGTGGGCTACAACATTTGTCCACCAAAGCCGATACCGTGGTGGTAGAAGGGAGCGGCGGCTGGCGCGTATTGATGAACGATATGCGGCCTTACGCCGAATGGGTCATTCAGGAACAGCTGCCGGTGGTTTTGGTGGTGGGGATCAAACTGGGCTGCGTCAGCCACGCTTTATTAACGGCGCAGGCGATCATAAATGACGGTTTGCCCCTGCTGGGCTGGGTCGCGAACCGCATCAATCCGGGGCTGGCGCACTACGCCGAAACTATTGATGCGATGCAGCAACGCATTCCTGCGCCGCTGCTGGGTGAAATCCCTTATTTGCCACGCGCCGAACAGCGTGAATTGGCACGCTATCTGGATATCTCACCACTGCTAAATCGCTAGGCATTGTGATAGACCGACACCGAACGCAAGCCGCGTGAGACGGTGGTGGCGATCACACAGGCCAACAGAATACCCGGTAGCAGGGTATATTCACCGGTCATTTCGAACACCATCAGCGCAGCCATAATCGGCGCGTGGGTGGTAGCCGCCAACAGCGTAGCCATGCCGGTTAACGCCATCAGAATCGGTACCGCACTGCCCAGTTCCGGCCAGATGGCACAGAGTTGCCCAACTACCGAGCCAAGCGCTGCCCCGACAAACAGCGTTGGCGTGAATACACCGCCAGGCGCCCCGGAACCACTGCTGGCGAGCACCGCCAGCAACTTGCAGATCAGAATGGCGCCTACCAGCAATACGCCGGGCGGCGCACTGAGCAGCGACTGCACCACGCTGTAGCCATTGCCCCATACCTCAGGAAACAGCAGCGACAGCAGCCCGACAATCAGCCCCCCTAACGCCAATTGCAGCGGTGGTTTTAGCCGTAGCGAACGGAATGCGCGACCGGAAGAAGACATTGCCCACAGGAACAACGGACCGCAGACCCCAGCTAAAACGCCGAGTAGCGCCATCAACAGATATTGCACCGGCCAGGGCGCAGGCAGCGGCTCTACCAAATACAGCGGTGCCTGCCCGCCGTTGAGCAAATTGGTCACCAGCAGGGCGCTGACGGCGGCAATCACCACCGGCCCCAGTGAAGCCAGCATCAGGGTGCCAAACAGAATTTCGGCGATAAACAGACTGCCGGCCAGTGGGGCATGATAAGCGCTGGCCATACCGGCTGCGGCCCCGCAGGCCACCCACAGTTTCCACTCTTTTTCATGGGTAAAGCGCTGGGCAAACACGGAACCTACCAATGCCGCCAGCAGTATCATCGCGCCTTCGCGGCCGATAGCACTGCCGCTGGAGACCACCAGCAGTGAGGCCAGGCATTTCACCAGGCTGGCGCTGACGTCGAGGCGGCCGTCACCGGTTTCGATCGCTTCCATATAATCAGTGGGGGCAACCTGCCGCTGGTGCTGATAGCGTTGATATACCCACAATAACAGGCCTGCCGCCAGCCCACCCAGCGCCGGGGTTAACGCTCTGCGCCAGCCAGGTAACGCGGCGGCGGCGGCCACCAGGCTACCTTCTCCGTGATCGAGCAGTAACCATTCCAGCCCGAGCATCGCACGGTGAAATAGCCAAACCACCAACGCAGCGGCAATACCAAGAAAGATGGCAATAAACAGACGGCGCAGCAGGGCGCGATAGTGGTGCAGATGGACCAATCGTTTCATGCGTCAGTAAAATCGTGAGAAAAATGAAAGGTTCAGCTGAACATTGTGCTTGCCGGCCCGGCCGAAGGCCAGTGAATCTTTACAGATTCGCCGGCAGCATCGCGGTTTACTCGTTGCAGCGAGCCACGAATGGTATTTTAGTGACGATGTCACTTTCTGTTCAAATGGTGCGTTTATAGCCAGTAAAAACAGGGAACCAGACACCGGTAACGGCAACCCTTAATCCGGCTGGTATAATTTAAGGCAAACAAGAATCCACGGTTTGTAAAACGCTATGACAAATAACGAGACACCTGCTCCAATCGCTCATCGTCCCTTAATCCTGATTGCCTGCATGTTGGCGATGTTCATGTCGGCCATAGAGGCGACCATTGTCGCCACGGCGATGCCAACCATTATCGGTGATCTTGGCGGCTTTTCCCTGCTGGGTTGGGTATTCGCGGTCTATCTGTTGGCGCAGGCCATCACCATTCCCATTTATGGTCGGTTGGCGGACCTGCTGGGGCGCAAACGGGTATTTTTCTTTGGTGCATCGCTGTTTTTACTGGGTTCGGTGCTGTGCGGTTTCTCGCCGAACATGTACTGGCTGATTGGTTTTAGGTTGTTGCAGGGGCTGGGCGCCGGGGCAATTATGCCGACAGCGACCACCATTATTGGGGATATCTACAGTCCTACCGAGCGGCCCAAGGTGATGGGCTACATTTCCAGCGTTTGGGGCGTGTCGGCGATTATTGGCCCGTTGCTGGGGGCGTTTATCGTCCAGCATTTGCCCTGGGCGTTAGTATTCTGGGTCAACTTGCCGATCGGTTTGCTGGCGATGTTTCTCCTGGCTCGTTATCTGCCTTCTCGCCAGCAGATGCGTAAACATGCGCTGGATCTGGCGGGGACCGCCTGGCTGACGCTGTTTGTTACCGCGCTGCTGCTGTCACTGCTGCAGGCAGAAAATCTCGGTTGGTGGGTGCTGCCGCTGTTGGCGTTAGCGGCCGTTTCGCTGATGTTGCTGATCCGCCAGGAACGACGAGCGCCGGAGCCACTGTTCCCGCTGGCGTTATGGCAAAGCCGGGTGATCGTCGCCGGTAATATTGGCGGTCTGGTGATTGGCGCGGCGATGATGGGCATCAGTGCATTTCTGCCGACCTTTATTCAGGGGGTGATGGGTGGAACACCCTTGGAAGCGGGTACCACGCTGGCACTGATGTCGATTGGCTGGCCGTTGGCCAGTACCTTCAGCGGTCGACTGATGCTGATGACGTCTTATCGCACCACGGCGTTACTGGGGGCGTTGTTATTACTGGCCGGTGGCCTGATTCTATTGTTGCTGCAGCCGACCGGCGGTTTATTGTGGGGCCGGGTGGCGGCGTTTATGGTCGGTGCCGGTATGGGGTTGTGCAACACCACGTTTCTGGTTTCGGTGCAGAACGCGGCTCACCACAGCATCCGCGGCATTGCCACCGCCTGCACGGTGTTTACCCGTATGATGGGGTCGGCGATGGGTACCGCTATTTTAGGTGCGACGCTGAATATCAACCTGCAGCTTCGTTTGCCGCAAACGACCGATCCGGTACAGCAACTGATGGAGCCGGCAGCGCGTAGTGCGATGACGCCGGAAATACTGGCGAGCATGACGCAGCAGGTGGCCGCTTCGTTGCATTGGGTGTTTTTGGTTTCTGCACTGTTGTCATTGCTGGCACTGGCGGCGGCGATGCTGATCCCCGCGCGGCATCGGCCACAGGGTGAGGGGGAAGAGGCAGAGCAGGCATAAATAAAAAGGAAAGGGCGCACAGAGCGCCCTAAAACGGTAATTATTGCGAGGTTTTCGTATCCTGGCTGGTGCCGGTCTGAGCCGCGTCACCGTTGTCATCGCCGTTACCAAGGCGAGTATAAACAATCTTCTGCGTGTCGTTTTCGCAGTGGCCTACTACCAGACCACCGGCCTGTTGGGCCTGATCGTTCGGCACGATATCCAGTTTGAAACCAGATTCCGGCACGCCGTTTTTGACGATTTTCTGCGAAATGTCTGCCTTCACGCTTTCGCATGAGGCCAGGGCGGCTAATGGCGCAGCGGCCATCAGCAGTGCACCCAGGATAAGCGCTTTTTTCATCCATTCGTCCTTATTTGAAAATGAGCTTCCTTTGTCAGGATAGCAGCAACGGTGGCGTAGGGTAACGGCCACCGCCTTGCTGCAACCAGATTAAGGATTAATCTGACGACCGGTCTGGCGATCCAGACATTTACGGGTGTTGGGTTCCCAGTAAGCGTTAACGTTCAGGCTGTCATCGCAGCGTTCTTCGCTATCAATCGCCTTGTCTACCTTGTCGAACTCTTTCTCCACGCGGGTATTAACCTTGTTGCGCAGGGATTTGGTATCGTTAAACTGCTGTTTGCTCTGACGGGCCGCTTCGGTACTCATTGCGCCGCTGTTGCTGCCATCGACGGTAACGCAGGTGCTGCCCTGTGTGCAGCTGGCGGCCAGCGCCGGAGCCTGCCAGGCACCCATCAGCATCAGCATGGCGACCGGCAGCATCCCGCGCAGCAGTCGTTGAGTCGAAAGTGTTTTCATCGTTTCATCCTTATGAGTTAGTGTTGCCTGAAAACGGCAACACTGTCTTTACCGCGCCCGCAGGCGTGTTGATAAATATACCATCGCGCTGTCGGACTGCACCAGTCAAGCACGGCCTTGTTTAGTTAACAGAGAGAAAGTTTCCCCGATGTTAAAGACTACCCTGTTATTTTTCGCCACCGCATTGGCCGAGATCATCGGCTGTTTCTTGCCCTATTTGTGGCTGAAAAAAAGCGCCAGTGCCTGGTTACTGTTACCGGCAGCGGCCAGTCTGATGCTGTTTGTCTGGTTGTTGACGCTGCACCCGGCGGCCAGTGGGCGGGTCTACGCGGCCTATGGCGGGGTCTATGTAGCAACGGCGTTACTGTGGCTGCGGGTGGTGGACGGAGTGAAGTTATCGGCGCTGGACTGGCTGGGGGCCGGTGTGGCTCTGGCCGGTATGCTGATTATCGTTTCCGGCTGGCGTGCGGCCTGAGAAACGACGGCAGGGGCAGGCCCTGCCGCTCAGGATTAAGACTCGCGGTGGATATTCAACCCGGCAAAGGATTGGCTGACCGGCATGATTTCCAGCGAGTTAATGTTGACGTGGGCCGGCAGGGTCGCGACCCAGAACACCGACTCGGCGATATCTTCTGGCGTCAGCGCATTGGCACCGTCGTAGACCTTTTCCACCTTGCCGTCGTCGCCTTTGAAACGCACGTTGGAAAATTCGGTGCCGCCCACCAGGCCCGGTTCAATATCGGTCACACGGATGCGGGTACCGTGCAGATCGGCACGCAGGCCGAGGCTGAACTGTTTGACAAAGGCTTTGGTTGCGCCATAAACGTTGCCACCGGCATACGGCCAGTTGGCTGCAACCGAGCCGATATTGATCACGTGGCCAATATTACGTTCTACCATGTCCGGCAGCAGGGCGCGGGTCATGTTCACCAGGCCTTTGGTGTTGGTGTCGATCATGGTTTCCCAGTCATCGGCATTGGCCTTGTGCGCGGGTTCCATACCCAACGCCAGCCCGGCGTTATTCACCAGGACGTCGATGTGGCGCAGCGCCGCAGGCAGCTCATCAATCACCTGCTGAATGGCCGCGCGATTACGTACGTCGAGGCGGACGATATGCAGAGCTTCACCCAACTCGTCTTTCAACTCTTCCAGACGTTCGACACGACGACCGGAGGCAATCACCTGATGCCCTTCGCGGATAAAGCGTCGTGTAATGGCTTCACCAAAACCGGATGTAGCGCCCGTAACAAAAATGATCATGTTGCTGTTCCTCAACTGTTTTTAATCAGGATGCTACTAGCATTAGCATAATCCTACTTCAAGTGGCAGTGGTTATCGGCATCCACGCTGAAAAACCGCCATCGCTGTTGCCAGTCGGGCGGTTTTTTAAACTGCTTTTGATTAACCGGCGCAGATGCACCGGTTAGGTCAACATTTAACGGTATGCGGCGACCGTCGCAGAAAACTCATTCATCGCGCGTACAGCATCGACCTTATCCACGATCCCCATTGGAATGCCATAATCCTGAGTATAGCGATGTGGAGTGGAGTAATAGGGAATGGTGTTGCCACCCATAATACTCCTGACCAATGAATAGCCCTGATTATAGGAACTGCCTGTATCGGCATGATTCACGCCCATATTATGGCCAAGTTCATGTCGCATTACCGTGGTGCCACAATTGATTGAGCCGGTAGCTACCATGTTGTAGGCACTGGAGCGAAGCCAGGCCAAACCACAACCATCTTCAGTACCTTCATAGTAAATGCCATCTGCTTTTAGACTATCTCTCCACCCCTGAACGGTAGGATCGCTGCGTAACTCACGAAGTGGGTCAATCAATTCTTTCCAATGGTCTTTTGCAACAACCTGGCGCAGACCACGCATACGATAGCGGAAGTTGGCACCGGAGTTTTCCAGAGCCTCATTAGTCATATTGAAACCCTCAATCAGCCGGTTGCGCATGGTGTCCTCCCCCATTCGAGCGGCGGCTTTGTCGCTGTAAAGCAGCAATAGATCGATGGTGATGGTTTCTTTACTCCAGGCTTTATTTTCATCCACCTTAAACGCCACGATTTCACCATTAGAAACAGGATAGGTTTTCCCATCGGCTAATACGGTAAAGTCCTTGACAGCATCACTGGTGATAACGACGCGGCTTCCCGCTGGTTGGTTTCCAGGTAATTCCAATTGCGAATGAGGATTACCGACGCCAGCATGGATCAGCGTGCGTGGCCGGCCGAGTTGTCCAAGTCTTCCATTAGGAAGCTCATAAGCGTAGAAACGTGAGTCTGGATGTTTCATTAATTGCCACTTTTTATTCTCGGAAATATAAATGAAATCATATTGGTCACCGTTGTATAAATACATTGCGCCAGGCATATTGACGTTAGAGACATCAATGGCTGCATAGAAAATGGACGAAGATTTTATTGATACTTTATCGCGATCGCCGGCGTTTTCCGGCAGTCTTATTAGCTCAATCCAGTGCTGACTTGTAAATTTCACCTCAGTGAACTGCGAAGTCGGTTTTGGCATTTGAACGTTAATATTATCAGCAAATAGAGTTCGGATCGGTGCGGAGTCAATCACCCAACCATTAAATGCTGCCAGATATTTGAAGGTATAAATGTCATTGGTAAAGATAGTGGTCGTGCTGGCATACAACATGTTCGTTGTATTTACTTTTGCGTTCCAGGCTGCACGGGAGCGGACAACAATATAGGCGCCATCGTTAGCCTTGGCGGGTAGCGTAACTGCCGGGACCCAGTTGTGGTCAGCCAGTGTGTAAAAAGTGATATTGTCTGGTTTTTCAGGAATGGTATCACCAACGCTATTAGGTGAAAGATAACTGATTCCAGGTCCACTAATGGACCATTTGCTGATGTTTGCCTGATAGACCAGAGTGAAGCTGCTTCCGGTTTTAATAGGTATTGACTTTAATGGTACGTCGACCTCTGTAGTATCAAGGTAAGCAGTATAAGCTGCGTTAGAGATAATATTTACCTTGTTTTTATCGGTAGGTTCTAATGGCAGTTTTATTTCCTTTGTCCAGTTGCCATTTTCCATCCTGAAATTAATCTCATCATAACCTGAAGGTAAATTACCGCTACCGAGTTGGTTAGGGGAGGTTGATAGGGTTTTGTTGCTCATTGTTGTTCTCCTAAGGATATTAAAATATTTCAGCGTTTATTTTCCACACAAACTGTAATGTCTTTTGTGTGTGAAAATCCTAGCGGAGAAAAACAATGGGTTATATGAGCTTACGTTTTGTGGTTAGCCAAACAACACGATAGTTTAATTTGGATAATAAAATGCCACTCAGCATTCACTGAGCGGCATTAGGCAATGCTATGACTTCGATTATAGCTGTGGCGGTATGTGATAGACCACGCAGTCGTATTTGGTGTTTTCGCGTCGGCCGGCCACTACGCCGCCCAGAGATTCGGCGATACGTCGGCTTGGCGTATTCTGTTCGGCCACCGGGTAGATAAAGTGGCGCGGATGGTAACGCTCGCTTGCCCACACCGCCATGGCGTGAACGATTTCGCGCCCGTAGCCTTTGCCGTGCAGGTTCTCTTTCACCCAGATGCCCAGTTCAGGCGTGGTGTTGTACAAGTCGTGAACGCCGCCCATGCCGACAAACTGTTTGGTGTCGCGCAGCCGGGCGATGTAAATCATTTCCTCGCCTTCGCGGATCAGCGGCAGCCAGGTTTGCCAAACGTTGGCAAAGGCTTCCGGCGACTCCTCGGGCTCAAAGTTCATATAGCGTGTCAAGGTAGGGGTGATCGCCTGGTAGACATCGTCGGCGTCTGCTGCGGTAAATGGGGCAATCAACAACCGGTCGGTGTTAACGCGGCACTGAGAAAGGTCACTGTGATTCATTATTATTACCTCGCTTTTCAGGCCAAAACGGCAAAAAATCCGCACCGGTGAAACGGGGCGGATCATCGATATTACGTTGATTGGCGGCAGATGCGACTTATTTCTGCACTGGGGCGGTAGCGGGGGTTCTCTGGCGTACCTCGCTGCCGGCGTTGGCGCTCAGGGTAAAGCAGTCGATCACCGCCAGCAGGGCAATCACGCCGATAACCACAAACGCCCACTGAAAATCAGCCAGAGGGATACGCTCGGCCGTTTGCGGCATCAGCATCTCTGCCAGCCGCAGGGCCAGCGCGCCGATGGCGATACCCAGGCCGCTGCCCATTTGCTGCGACACATTGAACAGCGTGTTGGCGCCATTCATCTGCGGCTGCGGCACTTCGGAAAACGCCAGCGTATTAAGCGCGGTGAACTGCATGGATCGCGTCAGCCCACTGACGAACAGCAGCGCCAGAATCAGCCAGGTCGGGGTCTGTGGCGTCAACAGCGCACAGGCGAAAATCGTGGCGGCGTTCAATAAACCATTGACCACCAGCGTGGTGCGAAAGCGAAAACGGTACAGCACCGCCGAGGTAAACGGCTTCATCACCAGATTCCCGGCAAATACCGCCAGCACCAGCAACCCGGCGTCGAAGGCGTTCAGGCCAAAACCGATCTGGAACAGCAGCGGCAACAGGAAGGGCACGGCACCAATGGCAATGCGAAACAGCGTGCCGCCCCAAATGGTGACCGCGTAACTTTTTATTCGCATCGCCCACAGATTGATCAGCGGGTGCTCGGTGCGTTTGGCGTGACGAACCGCCAGTGCGCCTAATGCCAGGCTGCCGATAATACAAAGCGCAGGCACCAGCCAGGACAGTTGCGGATGGTTGATCAAATCCAGACCGAACATCAGGCCGAAGCAGGCGATGCCGGTCAACACGAAGCCGAGTGCGTCAAAAGGCACGCCTTTCTGCGGTGCTTCCTGCGGGATCAGCCGCCAGGCCAACCACAGCGCGGCGATACCCAGCGGCACATTAAGAATAAAGATCCAGTGCCATGAGGCGTAGGTGGTAATAAAACCGCCGACCGGCGGGCCGAGGATTGGGGCTACCAACCCTGGCCAGGTAATGGTGGCAATGGCCTTGATCAGGTCCGGTTTAGCCGTGTTGCGTAGCACCACCAGGCGACCCACCGGCACCATCAGTGCACCGCCGAAGCCCTGAAGAATACGGGCGGCGGTGAAGGTGGGCAGGTCAACGCTGGCGGCGCACAGTACCGATGCCAGGGTAAAAATCAGCACCGCAGCGGCAAAGATATTGCGGGCGCCGAAGCGGTTGGCAATCCAGCCACTGGCAGGAATAAACACCGTCAGCGTCAGAATGTAAGCCGAGATACCAATGTTCATGTCCACCGGCCTTACGCCGAAGGCCGCCGCCATCTGCGGCATGGCGGTGACAATCACCGTGCCGTCGAGGTTTTCCATAAAAAAGGCGCCCGCCACCAGCAGCGGCAGCGCGCTGGCACGTGAAAAAAAACTCATGGTTGAGTGCGCCGGGCGGAGCAAAAACAGCAGATGGACATGACAGAAACCCCGTTTCAAAAATGTTAACGCTGGCAGAGTTTTGGAGCATAGCGCATCGCACAGAGGTTAAAAAGAGCTTAAGCAGGTGATAATTAGCGGGCGCAGCAATGGAGCCCGCTGAGGGGGTTACCGGTTAAGTCTTCGCGCATTATCAGCGACTCAATTTTCACTCAATCGTAGCCCTGTTGCGGCATCGAACAGGTGGATCGCATCAAAGTTGGGCATCAGCCAAAGCGGTTGACCGCTTTCGGCATTGACCCGCCCGCTGAGTTGCACATGCAGGCGGTAACCGCCCCAGGTCAGGTGCAGAAGGCTGACATCGCCGGTGATCTCCATCAGGCGCAAGGTGGCGGAAGGTTGTTCGCTGACATCGACCAAATGGAAATCGTGCGGCCGCAGCCCGAGGATCACCGGGCTGCCGGGCGTCGCCAATCGCCATTTGGCCGGCAGCGGGAACCACAGTTCACCGCAGGTCACTCCGGGCCGGTCATTGCATGGCGTGACGATACCCTCCAACAGATTCATTGGCGGTGAGCCGATAAAACGCGCCACAAAGGTATTGGCGGGCGCATCGTAGATCTCCAGCGGCTTGCCTTGCTGCACGATATTGCCGTCTTTCATCACCACGATTTGGTCGGCCAACGTCATCGCTTCAATCTGATCGTGGGTGACGTACACCGTGGTGGTCTTGAACTGCTGATGCAGTGATTTAATCTCGGCGCGCAGCTCCATCCGCAGTTGGGCGTCGAGGTTGGACAGCGGTTCATCGAATAAAAACACTTTCGGGTTACGCACCATAGCACGGCCCATCGCCACTCGCTGGCGTTGGCCACCGGACAGTTCTTTCGGGTAGCGTTGTAAAAGATGGTCGATTGCCAAAATGCGCGCTGCCTGCTGCACCTTGGCCTGTTGTTCGCTTTTGGCGACCTTCATCACCTGCATGTGGAACGCCATGTTTTCCGCCACCGTCAGGTGCGGGTAGAGCGCATAGCTCTGGAACACCATGGCAATATCGCGATCGGCGGGATCCAGATCGTTAATCTTTTGCTTATCCAGCAGGATCGCCCCTTCGGTCAGCGTATCCAGCCCGGCCAGCAGCCGCAGCAGCGTGGACTTGCCGCAGCCGGACGGGCCAACCAGCACGGTAAAGCTGCCGTCGGGGATAGTCAGATCCAGCGGATTCAGCACCCGCTGCTTGCCATAGTATTTGGCGACTTTTACCAGTTCGACACTTGCCATCAGACCATTTCTCCGGCGCAGGTTTTCAGCGTATTCCAGTCCAGATACTGGCGTGGCGAACTGCTGATGGCGTGGCTGGCGGCGCGAATGCCCCAGCGCAGCGCTACCGCAGCCGAATGACCGTGCAGGCAAGCGGTCAGGAAACCGGCGTTAAAACTGTCACCTGCTCCGATGGTGTCGACCACCTTGATCGGGTGTGCCGCCGCCTGCAGCTGGCGTTCGCCGCACCACATGCGTGCACCGTCCGGGCCGCATTTCACCACGCAGGCGGCGTCGGCCGGTTGTTGCCGGTTCAGAGTACGGGCGGCGGTGTACAAATCTTCATGACCTGCCATGCCACAGGTTTCCACTTCATTGAGTAGCAGGATGTCGCAGAACGGCAGCCAGTCGGCGATCTGCCCACGCAGCGCATCGCTCCAGCCCTGCGGCGGCCAGCCGGTGTCAACCGCAATGCGATAGCCGCGCTGACGCAGGGTTTGCAGCAGTGCCGGGTATTCCGCCAGCAGGGTGGTACACAGGAAGGTGCCGCACAGCAAAATGGTGTCACCATTACCGGCAAACAGTGGGATTTGATGCAATACATCGTCCTGGCTCAGGCGGGTGATGTGGCCCTGATTGCTGAAAAAGGTGCGCTCGTTGTCGGGGTGGGTGACACCGAAGGTCAGCGAGGTTTCACAACTGTAGGTCGGCCAGTACAGCGAGCTTTCCGGGAACAGCTGTGCCAGCCAGGGGCTGAAATAGTCGTTGCCCTGATTGGCCACCAGCCGGTAAGGGGTTTCCAGCGCCGCCAGCGCCAGCGCGCAGTTACCGGCCGAACCGCCGGGGCGCAGTTCGCTGTGATCCAGCATTGCCTCGGTGCCTTTTTGCGGCCACTGCTGCAAGGTGCTCATGATCACATCGACGTTGATATTGCCCACCACGTACAGCGTGGGCCGGGTGTTGGTGCTCATCATGTTAATTTCCCTGAATAAAATTAGCCTTTGCTGCCGCCGCTGGTTAAGCCGCTAACCAGCGTTTTTTGCAGCCAGATGGCAATAAAAAGAGGTGGAATGGCGGCCAGAATGCCGACGGCGGCGATCAATCCGTCATCGGTGGCGCGCCCGGCGGTGAAACCGGCGATGGTCACCGGTAGCGTCTGCGCCTGAATATTGCTGGTGAACAGCAGCGCGTAGAAAAATTCGTCCCAGGCCAGCAGCCAGCCAAACAGCGCAGAAGCGCCCAGTGCCGGTTTGGCCAGCGGCAGAGTAATGCGCAGCAGCACCTGCCACTGACGCAGTCCGTCCAGCCGCGCGGCCTGTTCGATGTCTATCGGCAGGGCATCGAACTGGTTTTTCAGCATCCAGGTGAGGAATGGCAGGATCAGCGAGCAGTAGACCAGTACCAGACCGATATGGGTGTTCAGCAGCGCCAACTGCTGCAGAATAAAGTACAGCGGCAGCACAAAGGCCACCGGCGGCACCATGTAAATCGCCAGGCTGGCGAACAGCCAACCGTCGCGCCCCGGATAACGCGAGAAGCTGAACGCCGCCGGGATCGCCAGCAACAGCGAAATCAGCGTCGCGCCGCAGGCCACCAGCAGGCTGTTGAACAGCGCATGCAAGAACAAGGTGCCCGGCTGGCCGGGCTGTAGTGACAACAGGCTACCGTAGCGCGAAAAGTCCCAATGGCGCGGCAGCCATTCCAGCGGCACGCGGGTGAGATCGGCCGAGGAACTGACGCTCATCAGAAACAGCCACAGCATCGGCGCCAGGATCGACACAGCCAGCAGCAGCGCGGCACCGTAGCGCAATACCAGGCGGATTTTACGCTTCATCGGCGAGGCTCCTTCTGCGCTGGCGGAACAGCATCAGCATGTATAACGCGATCAGCAGGCCGCATAGCAAGGTCATCAATACCGCATAGGCAGCGCCGCTGCCGGCTCGCAGATAGCTGAACGACTCCTGATACACGAAGAAGCTGAGGGTCTTGGTGCTGTCCATGGGGCCGCCGCGCGTCATCACATAAATGATGTCGAACACCTTGAAGGCATCAATGGTTCGCAACACCAACGCCACCGCCAGCGGGGCCAGAATGGCGGGCAGGGTGATGGCCCGGAAGCGTCGCCAGGCAGAGGCACCGTCCAGTCGCGCAGCTTCGTACAAATCGTCCGGGATGGATTGCAACGCCGCCAGCGTTAGCAGGGTAATCAGCGGGTAGTTCTTCCAAATATCCGCCAGCATCACCGCGTTGAGCGCCGAGGCCGGGTCACCCAGCCAGCTGCGGTAGTGGTCAATCACCCCAAGCTGGGTTAACAGTGCGTTGATGCTGCCGTAATCCGGGTTGAAGTTCAGCCGCCACATCGTGGCGTTGACGATGGTCGGGAGCGCCCAGGGCAAAATAACCAGTACCCGCAGAACATTACGGCCGTGAAACTTTTGGTTAAGCAGCAGCGCCACCAGTACGCCGATCACCCCTTCGAACGCCACCGAAACCAGGGTGAAATACAGCGTGCGCCCCAGTGCGGCCTGGAAATCCGGGTCGGTCAGCGCGTAGAAAAAGTTATCCGTACCGACCCAGGCCGGCGTAACGCCGTCGCCCACCAGCGCCGCATCGGTAAAGCTCAGCCACAGGGTGCGAGCCAGCGGCCAGGCGGTTAACAGCAGCATCATCAGCAGCATGGGTGCCAGCAGCACCCATGCCTGACGCCGCTCACGTTGAGGTAAAGTGAGCATCGTCATCGCTTAACGCAGCCGCGCAGCGCTTTGGGTTGCCGCATCCAGTCCGGCTTGCGGCGTCACCTTGCCCTGCAGAATTTGCTGCAAGTCCTGTTGCAGGCCGTTGGACAAACGAGAGTAATCGGCGGTTTCAGGACGCGACAGCATCACGTTCAGCGACTGTTTGGCGGCGGCGATCAGCGGTTCCTGACCTTTCTGCACCGCTGGATCGTCATATGACGACTTCCAGATCGGCAGGCTCAGCTTGGCGTATTTGTCCTGCACCGGCTGTGAGGTCATATAGCTGATGTATTGCCAGGCCTGATCGGGGTGGGCGCTGGCCTTGGCGATGCCCAGCCCCATCGAACCGTTAACCGCCGAGACCTGACCTGCCACCGATCCCGGAGCCGGCACGATACCGACGTCACCGGCCACTTTGCTTTGCTTGGGATCGTTGGCCATGTTGTACATGTAAGTCCAGTTAAGGGCGAAGGCCGCGTCACCGTTGGAAAACGCCTTGCGCACGTCCTCTTCCAGATACTCGCGGGAGTTCGGATTAGTCAGCCCCTTGTCCAGCGACGCTTTCATATAGTCGACGGCCTGCAGTGAACCCGGGCTGGAGAAGGTAATTTTCCCCTGCTGAATAAACTGCCCCTTATAGGCGGACACCAGGGTGGTGTAATCGCAAACCAGCGCCTCGGCCTGTGACCAGCTCCACACCAGCGGATATTTGACCAGGTTCTTCTGCTTGATAATTTCTGCCTGCTGCGCCAGTTCCTGCCAGGTTTTCGGCGGAGCGCCGATCCCGGCCTTGGCCAGCATGGCTTTGTTGTAATACAGGTATTTGGTGTCAAGGATCCACGGCATGCCCCAGCGTTTGTCCTTATAGGTGACGGTGGTCATGGCTCCGGCAAAGATCTTGGCGCTGTCGTCGGCGCTGATGCGCGAGGTTACGTCCTGCAACAGGCCGAACTTGGTGAATTCCGCCGGCCAGATGGCGTCGAACAGCACCACATCGTAGCCGTTGCTGCCGGCACCGCGCGCCGCGACGATTTTATCGTGCAGCGCCTCGTAAGGAACGAACTCCAGGTTCACGGTGATGTCCGGGTGCTGTTTGCTAAAATCAGCGGTCATGGCACGGATATCATTTTCGCTGTACGCCGCTTGGGTCATAAACAACGCGTTGATTTGCGTCGGGGCGGCATAGGCAGACGACAGGCTAAGCGCCAGGGCAGAAAGGGTACAGACTGCCGTAGCGGCAAGGGTATGGCTTTTCATTGTGCGTTCTCCGGTGTTAAAAAGATTCTTAAATCAATTTGATTGCTTTATTGGAGGGCACCATACTGCAAAGACGATTTCCCTTTCTGCATAGGCAGTTATGACGACTTCCGGCACTAACCTTGAACATGCTCGTGCACACAACCGGCGCGTAGTGATAGAGGCTATCCGTCTGCACGGTGAACTGACCCGTGCCGAAATTGCCCGGCTGACCTCACTGACGCCGCAAACCGTTTCAAACATTGCAACAGAACTGGAACAGGCCGGTATTCTCTCCTCGCACCTGCCGCGTCGTGCCGGAGGGCGAGGTCAACCGGCCACGCCGTTGACCCTGAATCCAGATAGCGCGTATTCCATCGGTATCCATCTGGATCACCAGTCACTGCTGATCATCGTGGTTGATCTCTCAGGCAGCGTTCGTTTCCACCGGCTGATTATGGTGCAAAAGCCGCAACCTGCTGCCACCTTGAAACTGATTTGTGATGTACTGCAAGAAATGCGCCAGCAGCCGGATCTGAGCTGGAGAAAAATGCTGGGCATCGGCGTAGTGATGCCTGGGCCGTTTGGCGTGGAAGGGATCTCATCGGTCGGGCCGACCACGCTTAACGGTTGGGAAGATATCGACGTGGTGGCTGAGCTTAACGCGCAAAGTGGCCTGCCGGTCACGCTGGAGAACGATGCCACCGTGGCCGCTATCGGCGAGCGTTTGCACGGCGTGGCCAGGCAGCTTAATTCCTTTATTTATTTGTATCTCGGTACCGGACTTGGGGCAGGGATTTTTACCGATGGCCGAATTTATACCGGCCATGCGCACAATGCTGGTGAAGTCGGCCACATGATTGTGCAACCGGGCGGGCGGGCCTGCTACTGCGGTAACCAGGGGTGCCTCGAGCGTTATGTCTCGTTGCAGGCAGCCTACGAGAGCTGCGGGCTGGATCCAATGAGCGCCATGCCGCAAGACCTACTGACGTTACCGCAGTCGCAGATTGACACCTGGCTGGATACGGCGGTGCCGGCATTACGCCAGGCGATCAACATCATCGAGTGTATGTTCGATGCCGAGGCCGTGATTATTGGCGGGCTGATGCCGGAAAGTATCGTAGAGCAGTTGATCAAGCGCCTGGCGCCACTGCACCGTTCGGTGCGCAGCAAATACCTCGACGGCCTGCGGGTTCGATTGGGGACGACCGGTGCGGATACCGCTGCATTAGGCGCGGCCGCATTACCGCTGTTTGATGAATTTAACCCGCGTTATGAAGTGTTATTGAAGTAATCAATTTCATTCCCCCAATTTGTATTGTTGCCCGTTATTGGTGCAGGCTCACAATTAACCCAATACAAGCAAACGGTTGCTATTTAAAGGCAACCGTTTGCTTATTTTCTGTTTATTTTTATCGACTCAGATTATTGGGTGTCATGTATTTATCTTGTTGTTTTTAAATAATAAGAACCAATAAAAAACCAACTGGCACGCTGCTTGCTATGCTTAAAACATCACCTGCGATCGATAAAAAGACCGCCATAGTTCCCCGGGCTGAAATAACTCAGCCGGGGGCTGTGCGCTGGCCGGTAGAGAAGGAAAGCAAAATGAGCCTGTCATTCACCACGGCTATCCGTGGCAATTTTTTCGATATTGCTGCCTGCGTCATACAACCGCAGCAATTGGAGCAGCAATTGCGACATATTCCTGATGGATTGCTGCTGCTCGATGAAGGCCGCATTGTCTGGTTTGGCCCCTGGCAGCAGGGTGAAACGCTGTTGCCACCGGGTTTTGAGGTTACCCACTATCCGGACAAACTGATCGTGCCGGGTTTTATCGATACCCATATTCACTATCCGCAAACCGAAATGATCGGTGCCTACGGCGATCGGCTATTGGCATGGCTGAAGCATTACACCTTCCCGACGGAAAGCCAATTCTGCTGCGAGCAGCACTCCGGCAAGATGTCGGCGTTCTTTTTGCAGCAACTGTTAAGCAACGGCACCACCACGGCGCTGGTGTTCGGCACCGTGCATCCTCAGTCGGTTGAAGCACTGTTCACTCAGGCGGCGGCGCTGAATATGCGGCTGATCGCCGGCAAGGTGATGATGGACCGCAACGCGCCGGAAGAACTGCTGGAAACCCCGGAACAGAGCTACAGACAGACGCGCGAACTGATCGAGCGCTGGCACGGCAAGCAACGGCTCAGCTATGCCATCACGCCGCGCTTTGCGCCCACCTGCACCCCGGCGCTGTTGGCTCAGGTACAAAGGTTGCGTGAAGAGTTTCCGGATACCTATCTGCACACCCACCTGAGCGAGAACCAGGAAGAAGTCGCCTGGGTGAAAGAGCTGTTCCCGGACAACCGCAGTTACCTGGATGTCTACCACCAGTATGGATTGACCGGAGAGAGAAGCGTGTTTGCTCACTGCCTGCATCTGGAAGAGCAAGAGTGGGATTGCCTGTGCCACACCGGTTCGGCCATCGCTTTTTGCCCGACCTCCAACCTGTTTCTTGGCAGCGGTCTGTTCAATCTGCAAAAGGCCTGGCACAAGCAGGTCAAGCTGGGCATTGGGACCGACGTGGGCGCCGGTACCACTTTCAATATGCTGCAAACGCTGGGTGAGGCCTACAAGGTCGGTCAACTGCAACGCTATCAGCTCTCGGCCTGCGAAGCCTTCTACCACGCCACATTGGGTGGGGCGCGGGCGCTGTCGCTGGATGACAAAATCGGTAATTTTGCGGTCGGTAAAGAGGCGGATTTTGTAGTGCTGGATCCGGCGGTATCGCCGCTGCAGAAACTGCGTCATGAAAACAGCCGTGAGCTGGCGGAGCAACTGTTTGTGCTGATGACGCTGGGCGATGACCGCAACGTTTACCGAACCTATGTCGACGGTAAAGTGGTGTACCGACCGGCTACGCAGCAGGAGGCCGCATGATCCAGTTTCTGCTTAATCAAACGCTGAAAAATGAAACTGCGCTCGACCCCAATACCACGGTGCTCAATTATCTGCGCCGCGATCTCGGCCGCTGTGGCACCAAAGAAGGCTGCGCTTCCGGTGATTGTGGCGCCTGCACCGTGGTGCTGGCGGAGCCGGATGGCGACCAGTTGCGCTATCGCAGCGTTAATGCCTGCCTGACGTTTGTCAGCGCGCTGCATGGCAAGCAGTTGATCAGCGTAGAGGACCTGAAACAGCAGGGTGAATTGCACAGTGTGCAGCAGGCGATGGTCGACTGCCACGGCTCGCAGTGCGGTTTTTGTACTCCGGGCTTCGTGATGTCGATGTTTTGCCTGCAAAAGAACGTCGAAAGCTATCATCGCGAACAGGCACAGCAGGCACTGGCCGGTAATCTGTGCCGCTGTACCGGCTACCGGCCGATTTTGGCGGCGGCGCAACAGGCCTGCGACAGCAAAATGCCAGACAGCTTCGACCGTCATCAACAACAAACGTTGCAACGCCTGCTGGCGATACCCGCCGCCACACCCTTAGCGGCGGCAGGCAAGCGTTGCCTGTTGCCACAGACCCTCGAGGAATTGGCGACGCTGTATCAACAGCATCCGCAGGCCAAACTGTTGGCCGGCGGCACCGATTTAGCGCTGGAAGTCACACAGCGTCATCAGGATTTACCCTTGATGATCGCCATTGGCCAGATTGAGGCATTAAAGCAGGTGAACCAACAAGGCGATCGTCTGATCCTGGGGGCCGGTGTCACATTGAGCGACCTTTACCCGCTATTGGCCGATTACCACCCGGCCTTTGGTGAACTGCTGGCGCGTTTTGCTTCGCAGCAGATCCGCAACCAGGGCACGCTGGGGGGCAATATCGCCAATGCCTCACCGATTGGCGACGCAGCGCCGTTGTTGCTGGCGTTGGATGCGTGCCTGATGCTGCGCTGTGGTGCCGTGCGGCGTGAACTGCCGCTGAGCGACTTCTTCCTGGACTATCGCCAGACCGCGCTGCAGCCGGGGGAGTTTATTGAAAGCATCGTGCTGCCGGCCCAGGCACCGGCGGATTTCCGCGCCTGGAAAGTGTCCAAGCGGCTGGAAGATGATATTTCGGCGGTGTGCGGTGCCTTCAACCTGACCCTCGAACAAGGGACGATCCGTGAGGCACGGCTGGCCTTTGGTGGCATGGCCGCGACGCCTAAACGTGCAAAGCTGTGTGAACAGCAACTGGTAGGGCAGCCGTGGCGACGGGCGACCGTGGAGCTTGCGGCTCAGGCGTTGGCGCAGGACTTTACGCCGCTGAGCGATTTCCGTGCCAGCAGCGCTTATCGCCTGCTGGTGGCGCAGAATCTGTTGCGTCGCTATTTCATTACGCTGACGGAGCCACAACTGGCGATCGAGGTGACCACGCATGAGTAATCGCAAACGCACCGAATATACCCAGCAGCAGTTGGCCGAACGTTTCCGTCAAGCGTTAACCAGCGGTGTGGGGCGCAGTCGCAAACACGAGAGTGCCGATAAGCACGTCAGCGGTGAAGCGCAATACATCGACGACCGGCTGGAGTTTCCCAACCAGTTGCACCTGGCGGCAAAACTGAGCGAGAAAGCGCATGCGCGCATTGAAAAGCTGGATCTGTCGGCCTGTTACGATTTTCCTGGCGTGGTGCGGGTGATCACCTGGCAGGATGTGCCGGGCGAACTGGATATTGCTCCGTTAACCCACGGCGATCCGCTACTGGCGAAAGACGAGGTGGAGTATGTCGGGCAGGTGATCGCGGTGGTGGCGGCAGAGGATCCGGAGGTCGCCTGGCGGGCCGCTCAGGCCATTAAAGTGAGCTATCAGGAGCTGCCTGCACAGCTGGACGTCACACAATCGCTGCGGGAAGGCTTCGTGGTACAGGAAGCGCACCACCATCGACGCGGTGACGCCGACGGCGCACTGGCGCAAGCATTGCACCGCATTCAGGGCGAACTGCACGTCGGTGGTCAGGAGCATTTTTATCTGGAGACCCAGATTGCCTCGGTAATGCCGGCCGAAGACGGCGGCATGCTGGTGTATTCATCGACCCAAAACCCCACCGAGATCCAAAAGCTGGTGGCCTCGGTGCTTAATTTGCCGATGCACAAGGTAACTATCGACACGCGGCGCATGGGCGGTGGCTTTGGTGGTAAAGAGACTCAGGCCGCCGGCCCGGCGTGCCTGTGTGCGGTGGTGGCGCATCTTACCGGACGACCGGTCAAAATGCGGCTTAACCGCCGTGACGACATGCTGATCACCGGCAAACGCCATCCGTTTTACATTCAGTATGACGTCGGCTTTGACGACAGCGGTCTGTTGAATGGGGTGAAAATCAGCCTGGCCGGTAACTGCGGTTACTCGCTCGATCTGTCCGGTTCGATTGTCGATCGCGCCATGTTTCACGCCGATAATGCCTATTTCCTGCAGGATGTCTTGATAACCGGCCACCGCTGTAAAACCCATATCGCCTCCAATACGGCTTATCGCGGCTTTGGCGGGCCGCAGGGTATGATGGCGATCGAGCAGATCATGGACCACATTGCGCGCTATCTGGCGCTCGATCCGCTGGCGGTGCGTAAAACCAATTATTACGGCAAAGACCAGCGCAACGTCACCCATTACCATCAGCCGGTGGAACAGAATCTGCTGCAGGAGATCACCGCCGAACTGGAGCACAGCGCGGATTATCAGGCGCGGCGGCTGGCTATCCGGCAGTTCAACGCACAAAACCCCATCCTCAAGAAAGGGCTGGCGCTGACGCCGGTCAAATTTGGTATCTCCTTTACCGCCGGTTTCCTCAATCAGGCGGGAGCGCTGGTGCTGATTTACACCGACGGCAGTATTCAGCTCAACCACGGCGGTACCGAGATGGGCCAGGGGTTGAACACCAAGGTGGCGCAGATTGTCGCCGAAGTGTTCCAGGTGGAAATAGAGCGTATCCAGATCACCGCCACTGATACCGGTAAAGTGCCGAACACCTCACCGACGGCGGCGTCATCCGGCACCGACCTGAACGGCAAGGCGGCGGAGAATGCCGCTCTGACCATCAAACAACGGTTAATCGACATGCTGGCCAGAGAGCATCAGGTCAGCGCCGGGCAGATCGTCTTCAACAATGGCCAGGTCAGGGTGGGTGAGCGCTATTTCAGTTTCGAACAGGTGGTTGAACAGGCCTATTTTAATCAAATTTCCCTCGCCAGTACCGGTTACTACCGCACTCCGAAGATCTTTTACGATCGCGATAAGGCCAGCGGCCATCCTTTCTATTACTTCGCCTACGGCGCGGCCTGCGCAGAGGTGTTGATCGACACCCTGACCGGCGAATACAAACTGCTGCGGGCCGACATTTTGCACGACGTGGGTGACTCGCTGAACCCGGCGATCGACACCGGTCAGGTAGAGGGCGGTTTTGTGCAGGGCATGGGCTGGCTAACCAGTGAAGAACTGGTGTGGGACGAGCAAGGCAGGTTGCTGACCCATGGCCCGGCCAGCTACAAAATTCCGGCGATTGGCGATGTACCGGCGGATCTACGCGTCACACTGCTGGAGAACCGCAAAAACCCCGAGGACACGGTATTTCATTCCAAAGCGGTGGGAGAGCCACCGTTTATGCTGGGGATCTCGGTCTGGTGCGCAATCAAGGACGCGGTAGCCAGTCTGGCAGATTACCGTCTGCAGCCCAATATCGACGCGCCGGCCACGCCGGAACGGGTGCTGTGGGGCGTGCAGCAGATGCTGTCAAGTGACATTGTCACTGAATTGGCGAGGGAGAACGGCGATGGATGAGTGGATTGAGGCACTGGCCGACTTGCGACGGCGCGGAGAGCCCTGCGTACTGGTGACGCTGGTGGATGAACTGGGCTCCACGCCGCGCAATCGTGGCACCAAAATGTTGGTGACTGCCGAACGGGCGGTGAATACCATTGGCGGCGGACACCTGGAGTTCCAGGCGCTGGCGATTGCTCGCGAGATGCTACAGCAAGGGGCAGTCACGCTGCGGCTGGAGCGTTTCCCGCTGGCGGCACGTCTTGGACAGTGCTGTGGCGGTACTACCAGCGTGCTGTTCGAACCCTTGATCCCGCCGCGCCCACAAATTGCTCTGTTTGGCGCCGGGCATGTGGGGCGCGCTCTGGTGAATATCCTGGCTACGCTGCCGTGCCGGGTACGCTGGGTTGATGGCCGTGCGGCGGAGTTCCCTGCGCTTATTCCGCTAGGGGTACAACAAGAGGTTTGCGAGGAGCCGCTGGAGATCGTCGACGCCATGCCGCCGGGCAGCTATTTCATCGTCATGACCCACGACCACGCACTGGATCTGGCGCTGGCGGAACGGATTTTACGCCGTGGCGATGCCGGTTATTTCGGCCTGATCGGCTCGCTGACCAAGCGCAAACGCTTCGAATATAAACTCGGCCAACGCGGCATTAGCGAAGCGGCGATCGCCGGCATGCGCTGCCCGTTGGGTCTGCCGGACGTAAAAGGCAAACTGCCGGCCGAGATTGCGGTGGCGGTGGCCGGAGAGATCATTGCCTGTTATGGGCAGCGCTAACCTGGCCACTGAGGATTATTTTGAAGGATCGCCACCTGTTGAACGATGGCCCCAAACACGGAATGTCCGTTGGTATCGAGCACCTCAATCCGCACCTGGTCACCCTGTGTCAAATAAGGTTGCCGCCGGCTTTCATCTACACCCTGCAACGCCTGACGCACACGGGCTTCGGTAATGCAGGCGCTGCCGGATGCCGGATCGGCATTGCTTATCGTACCTGCACCCACGATGGTGCCGGCCGCCAAAGCGCGGGTGCAGGCAAGGTGTGCAATAAGCTGTCCGAAATTAAACGCCGTATCATGACCGGCGTCCGGAGCACCGAACCATTTTCCATTCAGGCTAACGCGCACCGGCAAATGCAACATTGCATCCCGCCAGTTCGCGCCGAGCGCAGCAGGCGTCACGGCAAGCGGGGCGAAGCTGGTTGCGGGCTTGCTCTGATAGAAACCGAAACCCCGGGCCAGTTCGCCGGGGATCAACCTGCGCAGAGAGACGTCATTAAGCAACACCACTAATGCGATGCAATCCAGCGCCTGCTCGGGTGTGACCCCGATAGGGACGTCCGTGGTTATCACGGCGATCTCCGCTTCAAAATCAATATCCAGTTCATCACCCGTGGCTTCTATCGGTGCGGTTGCCTTTAACATCACGTCCGATCCCCCCTGATAAACCAACGGTTTTTCTTCATATTGCGGAGGAATGGGTTCATTGCGCCATTGATACATCAGTTTGGCGTGGTGGCGATAAACGGAACCATCGACCCACTGATAGGCACGGGGTAGCGGAGCCAGGCAGCTTGATACCTTGAAGGGTTCAGCGGCGGACCAGCCGTTCGCTGCAACCTGCATCAGTTGCGGCGCTACGGTCGACCAGTTATCCAGGGCTTCCTGCAGGGTATGTGCAATAGCGGGCACGGCAATGCAACGCGAAAGATCGGGTGAAACCAGCACCAATTCGCCATCCCGACGGCCGTTTTCACGTGAGGCCAAACGTAATTGCGGAGCCAGAGTGATGCTCATGATTTCCCCTCCGCCAAGGTCTGACGTCGTGCCTGTTCCCGGGTCCAAATCGCCAACTCTTGATGTGCCGTACGGGCAAAGTCTTCCACTGTTTCAGCCGTCGCCACTTCCGTGGTCAATTCCAGACGAAAGCCGTTCGGATCAAAAAAGTAGATGGATTCAAGATAGCCGTCGTGATCGGTAACCCCAATAACCTCAATGCCTTGCGCGAGCAGTCGTTGATGCATGCTGTCCAGATCGGCGCGGTTATCCACTTTCAAGGCAATGTGGTTGACCCACTCAGGGGTATTTGGGCTGGGTTGTGCCGCTATCCCATCACCCAGATCGAAGAAGGCGATATGCGAATCATCTTTCATGCGGAAAAAGATATGCACATACGGGCAGTATTCCCCGGTGCTGGGGACATGATCGTTTTTTATCACATGGACCAGCGGTAACCCGAGAATATCTTCATAGAAATGTCGGGTTTCTTCTGCGTCCCGGCAGCGCCAGGCAAAATGGTGCAGCCGACGGATCGGTCTGGCAGGGTCACCGGCTTTAACCGCCGTTTTTTTAGATGATGGAAGATCAGTATGCATGATGTAAACCTCCAGCAGAGTCGCTGCTACTTAGTTTGTTTACGCAAGAAACCCTCAATGGCACCCACCAAATAAAGCGGAATTTCTTGCATTGGGTAATGTCCACAACCTTCAAGCAGTTCCATCTGCACATTGACGAACCACTTCTTGCAGGTGCTATCCATCATCGGCAGTGTCTGCGCCGGATCGTGCTGACCGATCAGCAAAAGCAAGGGAACCGTGCAGCCGTATGTTTCAATGGAACAATCCTCCAGCGCCCAGCTTTGGAGATAGGCTGCGAACACTTGTGGCTCACATGCCGCACGTGACTGTTGAACGGTATCGCTGACCCAGCGGCGGGGAAGTCGCTGATGGGTGGAATAATCAATCAGAGAATGACGGCAGGCATCATCCGTGACGGCCTGTTCGAAGATGCGCCAGACTTGCTGCTCTACGTCCAACCCACTGGCCGGAACGGGAGTCAGACCTATGGCACTGCGCACACGTTCAGGGTGTCGAGCCGCAATGACCTGCGCAATTTTACCCCCCATAGAGTGCCCGACGACGTCGAAGCGATACCAACCCAGACTGTCCATCAGGGCGACTATGTCTGCGACCATCTCACTGGTGGTGTAACTGCCGGCCAGGGTGCGTGATATTCCGTAGCCACGAAAATCCACGAATACATAAGTGAAGGCTTGGGTGTCCAGATAGGGAAACATCGGCTGATAGACACTATGATCGCCAAACCAACCCGGTAGCATGACCACGCACCGGCTACCCTGTCCGATTATTCTGGTGCCAAGCAGGGGGCTTTCGTTCGGGGTTCCATTTTCTCGCCCCCCCATAATCAGTTCATCGGGTTGAGGTGTTATAGCCATGAAATATCAATCTCCTGATTTTAATAACCGCACGTCACTGGGCGTTGCGGAATGGGTCATCTGCATGACGCGAATTCAGAATTATTTGAGGATGATGTAACCTGTGGATCTGATGTCGGTATGGGGTTACGTCGGGATATTTCGGTGAATGATTCATCGGTTGAATAAGGCTAATGCGCGGCCAATAAAGCGTCTATAGGTGAGTTTGGGATGAACCGTTATATAAAATCGGACAATCAACTGCCATGTTGTTGAGGCTGCAGGACTTCTAATCACTTGTTTTTGCTCAATCTGCCAACTGCGCCTAAGCTAGGATGTGACTCAAGGGGAGATGAGCTCTCCGCGACATTATTCTGTGGACATGGAGGAGTTTCGATTTGATGCGTTTATCGACATTGGTGTTGGCGATCGGCATGGCGCTGGGCACGCAGGCACAGGCAGCAGAAACCAACCCGCACGCAGACCATAGCGCGTTGCCAAGTGGCCAGGCGAAGGAGGCTAACGTGACCGGTGAAGCCAACCAACACGACAACAAAAAGAACCAAAACCCGTTCTTCTATCAAAGCCGTCTGCCATTCCAGGCGCCACCTTTCAATCTGATCAAAGAAAGCGATTATGCCCCGGCGATTGATGCGGGCATCAAGCAGAAGCTGGAAGAGATTGAGAAGATTGCCAACAACCCGGCCAAGCCTGATTTTAAGAATACCTTTGTGGCAATGGAACAAAGCGGTGCGTTGCTGTCGCGAGTGATGAACGTCTTTGGCGCCATGACTTCGGCCAACACCAGCGACGGGTTGCAAAAACTCGATGAGCAAAGCTCACCGAAGCTGGCGGCGCTGGATGACGCCATCATGCTCAACAGCAAGCTGTTTGCCCGTATCAAGGCCGTTTATCAACAGCTCGATGCGCTAAAACTGGATGCGGAATCGCGCCGACTGGTAGAAGTGACCTATAAGAACTTTGAGCTGGCGGGGGCCAATCTGTCCGACGCCGATAAAACCAAACTTAAGGCGCTGAACCAGGAAGCGGCAACGCTGAGCACCCAGTTCTCCAACAAACTGTTGGCGGCGACCAAAGATGGCGCACTGGCGATCGCGGATAAAGGCAAGCTGGACGGCCTGTCGGAAAGCGAACTGGCAGCGGCGGCCCAGGCGGCCGGCGAACGCAAGCTGGATAAACAGTGGCTGCTGGTGTTGCAAAACACCACCCAACAGCCGGAATTGCAGAGCCTGAAAAACCGCGAAACCCGCAAGGCCCTGTTTGATGCCTCGTGGAACCGTGCGGAAAAGGGCGACGCTAACGACACCCGTCAGACCATTGCTCGCCTGGCTAAAGTCCGTGCCGAGCAGGCCAAACTGCTGGGCTTCCCAAATTACGCGGCCTGGAAGCTGCAAAACCAGATGGCCAAGACCCCGGATGCGGCGCTGAGCTTTATGCGCAATATCGTGCCGGCGGCGACCGCGCGTGCTGAACGTGAAGCCAAAGACATTCAGGCGGTAATCGACCAGCAGAAAGGCAATTTCAAGGTCGAAGCCTGGGACTGGCAGTTCTACGCTGAACAGGTGCGCAAAGCGAAATATGACCTGGATGAGTCGCAGATCAAACCCTATTTCGAACTGGATAACGTGCTGAACAACGGCGTGTTCTATGCCGCCAATCTGCTGTACGGCATCAGTTTCAAAGAGCGCAAGGACATCCCGGTTTATCAGCCGGACGTGCGGGTTTATGAGGTGTTCGATAAAGACGGCAAGTCGCTGGCGCTGTTCTATACCGACTTCTTTAAACGCGACAACAAGGGCGGTGGCGCCTGGATGAGCAACTTTGTCGAACAGTCGAAGCTGAAAGGCACCAGGCCGGTGATTTACAACGTCGCCAACTTCACCAAACCGGCACCGGGTCAGCCTGCGCTGTTGTCGTACGATGATGTGATCACCATGTTCCACGAGTTTGGTCATGCGCTGCACGGCATGTTCGCCGATCAGGAATATCCAAGCTTGTCCGGCACCAACACCGCCCGTGACTTCGTTGAATTCCCCTCGCAGTTTAACGAGCACTGGGCCAGCGATCCGAAAGTCTTTGCCCACTTCGCCAAGCATTACAAAACCGGTGAAGCCATGCCGCAGGAACTGGTCGATAAAATCAAAAAGGCTGACAAGTTCAACAAAGGCTATGACATGACCGAACTGCTGTCTGCGGCACTGCTGGACATGCACTGGCATATGTTGAGCGCCGATCAGCCGCAGCAGGACGTGGACAAGTTCGAGGCCGACTCGCTGATGAAAGACAAAATCGATCTCAGCTATGTGCCGCCGCGCTATCGCTCCAGCTACTTCAAGCACATTTGGGGTAACGGCTATGCTGCCGGTTATTACGCCTATCTGTGGACCGAAATGCTGGCGGATGACGCCTTCCAGTGGTTCAGCGAACATGGCGGCCTGACCGCAGAGAACGGCCAGCGTTTCCGTAATATGATCCTGTCGCGCGGTAACAGCCAGGATCTGGAAAAACTCTACATCGACTGGCGCGGCAAAGCGCCAAGCATTGAGCCGATGCTGATTAACCGTGGTCTGAAAGACGAATAACCCTCATGGTGGAGGGCTACATCGGTAGGGGTCGAACATGTTCGACCCGATGTAACCCATTGATTGTTAGACAGGGCGCAGCATGCAGCGCCCCTACCATAAAAAAAGGACGCAAGCTTGCTTGCGTCCTTTTTTCATTCCACGGGGACATGGGCGGTGTGATGGTTTATCATGCGCCGATTGTTTTTTGGCCCGTGAGCAATGAAGATAAGAATCCTCCTAACACACTGTTTTTCTTTGATTATGCCATTGCTGCTTTCAGCCTGTGGCACGTTGTCACGCATGCCGACCGACACATCATCGCTGGAAAGCCGGCGTTTGGCGTGCAGTGCTGACCTGCAGGCCGAGGTCGACAACCTGGCGCGGCCGATAGTCGACAGCGGGCAGACGCCGGGGTTGGTGGTGGGCGTATTGACGGCAGACGGGCAGGCGCGCACCTATGGCTACGGCGTGACCGATGCGCAGCAGCGCTATCCGGTTAACGGCAACACGCTGTTTGCCGTGGGGTCGGTCAGCAAGGGATTTATTGCCGAAGTCACGGTGGTGTTGGTCAACAAGGGCGTGCTGCATTGGGACGATACGTTGGCAACCTTACTGCCGCCGGGTACCTTGCTCAGCAAGGATGCGGCCAAAATTACCTTGCTGCAGTTGGTGACCCATACCTCGGGTCTGCCACGTCAGATGATGACGCCGGAGATGCTGGGTGCCTTTGTCCGCTACCTGTTTACCGGCGATAATTTTTATGGCTCGCTGGATACGCCTAAAGTCCTTGATGACCTGGCCTATTTTAAAGCTCCGGCGGAGCAAGCGCCGCGCTATTCCAATCTGGGCTATGCGCTGCTTGATTACATTCTGCAACGGCGCACCGGCAAAACCGTCGATCGCCTGACGACGGAAAACATCCTCCAGCCATTGGGGCTGACCCACACCAGTTACGATGCTCAGCAATTGCCGGGCTACGTGCAGCGGGCTATTGGCCATGCCGGCGATCAGCCCAAGTTTATTCGGCGTGGACAGCCGGTGCCCGACTGGCAGTTTTCTTCTTATATGATGGGTGCCGCCGGGCTGTATACCGACGCCGACGATTTGTTGCGCTATGCGCAGGCGCATTTTGTCCCGACCGGTTCGACGGCATTGGATCAGGCGTTGAAAGACTCGCTGACCGTGCATTTTGCACGCAGTAAAGAGGCCGCGGCTATCGCCTGGGTGGTCGATGACGTAGGTAGCCAGCAAATTACCTATCAGGTGGGGTTTATCGGTGGCTATTCCAGCTACATCGGGTTGGATCTGCGCCATAAAACGGCGGTAGTGGTGCTGCAAAACAGCTTCAACTGGAGCAATAATATTGGTCACCGCCTGCTGCAACGCATGGGCGAGGCGGCGGACGGGCATTTTACCTGCCAATAAGCCGGGCCCCGCGAACGGAGCCCAACCTCCTCAGCGGTTAACCACCTTGGCCGGCAGAGCGACCACCAGTAACGAACTTAACAGCAGGCAACCGGCGAACGCCCAGAGGGCGCCACCGCTTTTACCGGTCAGATCCAGCGCCAGCCCCATCAGCGAATTACTCACCAACCCGGCAATATTGGCCAACGAGCAGGCCAGCGCGAAGCCGGTTGCCGCCGCGGTACCGCGCAGGAAGGTGGCGGGCAGGCTGAAGAACACCGGTACTGCACCGATGATCGCCGCCTGAGCAACAGAGAACAACAACACCGTGGCGATCACGCTATGGGTGAAGAAGGTACTACCGGCCATCGCCATCGCGCCAACAATAAACGGCACTATGATATGCCAGCGCCGCTCACGCATACGGTCCGAACTGGTGCCGATCACCAGCATACCCAGCAGGGCGGCGACGCTCGGTAGCGCGGTCAGCATACCGATGGTGGTAATGTCGGTCACCCCGGCGGTTTTGATAAAGGTCGGCATCCAGAATCCCATCGCATAGGCACTCAGCAGGATCGAGAAGTCTATGCCGCCTAGCATCCAGACCTTGAGATTAAAGAAGCCATCGCGGAAGCTGTGTTTACTGTGGCTGGCTTCGGCGTCGTCCCTTGCCAAATCCTCGGCAATACGTTGTTTCTCTTCCTCGGATAACCATTTGGCCTGACGGAAATGGTTCGGTAACACCCAGAACGTCAATATGCCCAACAGTACGCTGGGGATACCTTCCAGCAGGAACAGCCATTGCCAGCCGTGCAGCCCGTGGCGCATATCAAAATGCCCCATGATCCAGCCGGAAATCGGGCCACCGAGCACGCTCGACAGCGGCAGACCGATCATGAACAGCGCAATAATGCGGCCGCGACGGTAGGTCGGGAACCACAGCGTCAGGTAATACAGCACGCCGGGCAGAAAACCGGCTTCCGCCACGCCGAGCAGAAAACGGATGACATAAAACTGGTTCGGGGTGGTGACGAACATGGTGCAGGCGGAAAGCAGGCCCCAGGTGATCATGATGCGGGCAATCCACACCTTGGCGCCGACCCGTTGCAGGATCAGGTTGCTCGGCACCTCAAACAGGATATAGCCGACAAAGAACAGCCCGGCCCCCAGACCGAAGGCCGCTTCGCTCAGTTGCAGTTGATCGGCCATCTGCAACTTGGCCAGCCCGACGTTAATGCGGTCGAGGTAGGCGGCCAAATAGCACAGACAGAGGAACGGGATCAGCTTCCAGGTGATTTTGCGGTACAGAAGCGATTCTGCGCCCGCTTTCCCGGCTAGCGGGGTTTCAACAATGGCCATGATGATGTCTCCAGGTGGTGCATAGTGGCCTCCGGAGGAGGAGCGTTGTGTGTTTGCTGGCAGCCGCTCTGTCTCGGGCGGTCACCTGAGGCGCTTGCCGCGCCTTCTTGATTTTTCAGCACTCCGTGCAGGTGAATCTCTCGATTACAACCGTTTCAGATAAGCGATAGCCTCCTGTTTGGCCACGACGTCGCCGTATTTACTGTCGATATCGAACAGGTTGGCCTCATGCGGACCAGGGTGGCGATCGCCGACACATTCACGTACCACGATGGTACGGAATCCGTGCTGCACCGCGTCCACAGCGCTGGCACGGATGCAACCGCTGGTGGAACAGCCGGCCAGCAGCAGGGTATCGATGCCGAGCGCCACCAGCATCGGGGCCAGCGAAGTACCGAAAAAAGCGCTGGCATACTGCTTGGTCAGCACCACCTCCGTCGCCAGCGGGGCCACCTGCGGGCAGAACGCCGCCAGCGGATTCCCTTCCACCATGTCTTTCATAACCGGTGCTTTTTTTACCCAGATGCCGCCATCGGCAAAATGCCCTGCATGATAGCGGATATTGGTGTGGATCACCGGAACTCCTGTCTGGCGAGCGGTTGCCAGCAGCGCTACGCTTTCTTCGACCGCGCTGACTACGCCGGGGGCGAACAGAGGCGCGCCCTCGGTGGTGTAGCCCTGCATAAAGTCGACCACCAACAGGGCCGGACGTTGGCCGAAACCGATGCGGTTGCCCCAAACGCCCTGGTAGTTATCGGTGAGTGAATTATCGGCAGACATTTTGCCTCCTTAATAAGCGCCGGAAAGCAGGGCGCCGGCACCGGGAACGATCGGCTCCAGTTCCAGTGCGGTCAGCATGGCGTAGGTGGTGGCGATGGCGGCGGTCAGCACCGGCTTGCCGGTTTGCGCCTCTACGGTGGCAACTGCCGGTAAGGACGGCATTTGTACGCAGGCGGACAGCACAATAGCGTCGACATCGCTCAGATCCATCTCGGCGACAATGCCTGGCAGATTGGCCGGATCATGGCGACCTACCGCCAGATTGTCGGCGATCTCCAGTGCGCGCCAGACCTTGACCTCAATGCCTTCGTGCTCGATATAGTCCACCACCATTTGGGTCAGCGGCTTCATGTAGGGGGCCACCAGCGCAATGCGTTTGGCACCCAGCACCTTCAGGCCGTTGACCAACGCACCGGCGCTGCTGATCACCGGGGCAGCGGCGTTGTTGTTTTGGGTAACCTGCGCCAATCTGGCCTGGGACTCACGGTGATAGCCCAGGCCCATCGACATAATTGCCACCAGGCAGGCATAGCCCAGTACGTCAACCTGCGCGTCGGAAAGCTCCAGTGCGCAGCGGTCTGATTCGGCGTCCATCGCCGCCAGTTCTGCCTTGCTGACGTGCTTCATGCGCATGCGGCTGGAGTGGAAGGTAAAGCGTTCCGGGCGGATCAACTGGCGCGCGGTCAGCATCGCCGGGATCTCGGTTTCCATCGTGGTGTTGGAACTGGGTACTATCTGGCCGATACGGTAATTTTTGCTCATGACAAAGGCTCCTTGATTAATCCAGAAAATCGCCCAGGGCGCGGAAGAAACCGTCGAAGTCGTCCCACGGGATCATATGACCGGCATTTTCGACGTGAACCAGGGTGATTTCCGGCTGCAGTTGGCGGATCTCCGCCTCGTCTTCCGGCAGGATCACTCCGCCCAGGCCCGCCACCATCAGCAAGGTTGGCATGCGCAGCGCGGGGTAATCGCGATGGCTATCTACCTGATGAAAATCTTCATAGGCGCGCTGGATCGCCGGTTCATAGCAGGTGTGCAGCCATTCGGCGCGCAGTTGGCGCTGTTGTTCGCTCCAGCTCGGGCAGTAGGCACGCATCTGTTCGGCGTCCATTCCCAATAGCGACTGACGAATTGAATCCACGTACCAGGGCCATTTGCCAGGGTATTCACGTCGGCCGGGACCGGAAACTGGCGGATCGACCAATACCAATCGCCGTATGCCATCCGGCTGTAGTGCAGCGGCGCGCAGGGCAAAGCGCGCTCCCATTGAATGGCCAAGCAGGGCGTAGTTTTCCAGTTTTAATGCGGCGGCGAAGGCGTTGACGTCCTCGGCGCAGGTTTCGGCGTCATAAGCCAGATCCGGGCCGCTGGCGGACAGACCGCGACCGCGCACGTCCAGCACATAGGTGTCATAGCGCTCGGCCAGTCGTTCGGCAACGAAACCCCAGGTGATCGCCGGGCTGGTGATGCCGGGGATCAGGATCAGTACCGGACCCTGGCCGCCGTAGCGCAGGTAGTGCTGGCGAATGCCGTTGGCCTGCACGTTGGCGCCATACAGAAAGTGGCTCATGCGGCGTTCTCCGACTTCAGCGCCTGTGCGTACAGGTCATAACCGTAGACCCAGGCCGGATCTTCCTGGGTGCGCAGGAAGGTGTTGGCATTGGAGACGGCCTGCACGCGGGAGGCTCGTTCTTTACGGTTGGCTTCATACAGTTGGAAAGCGGTGCGGTAGTCGCTCAGGCCGGTTTCTTGCAGACAGCGTGCCAGCATGGCGGCGTCTTCGATCGCCATCGCCGCGCCTTGCGCCATGTGCGGTTTCATTGGGTGGCAGGCGTCGCCCAGCAACACCATGCGGCCTTCGCTCCACAGCGGTAAGGGTTTACGGTTTAACAGCGGCCATTTGGTGACCTGTTCGCTGGATTCGATCAGCGCTTGCACAATCGGGTGATAACCGGCGAAGGTCTCGTACATTTCCTCGCGGCTGCTGTCGATAAAGCTGCCCTGGAAATCCCATGCCGGGTGCGGCACACCGCTGACGTAGTAATATTCGTCGCGTTTTTGGGTGGTGTAATAGACCATCAGGTGACGATCTGCCGACCACCACTTCACACAGTCTTCAAAGCTCAGATTGTATTTGGCCAGCTTCTCACCGCGGATCAACGCACGATGGGCGACCCAGCCGCTGTAGGTGGGGGCTTCTGCGCCCAGCAGATGTTCGCGAATACGTGAGTTGATACCGTCGGCACCAATCACGATATCGGCGCTGGCCTGGGTGCCATCGGCAAAGTTCAGCACCACCTCGTTGTCACGCTCCTCAATTTTGCTCAGGCACTTGCCAAAATGCACGGTGCCCGGTTGCAGGGCCGCCATCTGCAACGCCTGCAAATCGCCCCGGTGCACCGTCACGTAAGCCGCGCCGTACTCTTTACGGGCAAAGGCCCCCAGTTCAATGCGCGACAGATAGTCACCGCTTTGTGCGTCGCGGCTGAACCAGAAGTCCGGATGCGAAGCCATTTGTTCCAGCGGTTGCTCAATACCGAGACGGCGGAAAATCTTCAGGACGTTTGGCCCCATATGGATGCCGGCCCCCAGGCGGGAAAACACCGGGCTCTGTTCGTACAGGTCGACGATAAAGCCGGCTTTTTGCAGCAGACCGGCGGCGGCGGCGCCACCCAGACCGGCACCGACCACGGCAATGCGTTGTTGTTTGCTCATCTTTTTTCCCCTGACTGTTGGTTTTTTACCTGGCATCTGCAGTGATGCCGGATGATTGATTTATAGTGTATACGCTAAATAACGCAAAGTTGCACAAGTGTTAATTTAGATCTGGCTCACGCTAATCGACCGGCCATTACTGTTAAACTCATGTTAACAGCAGGGCGTGCAGGGCTTTAAATAGGGTTTTCTTATGGCTGGAACCGGGAGCTTGCTTCCCGATTGATTTTGGTCTAGATGTTTAAAAGAGCGTGATCACTTTAATTTGTGCAAAATAACCTCATCGATGCCGGGTGCGTCGACCAACCCTTAGCAAGACAGGAGATACACCATGGCGGTCAATGATAGTCAGTTGGTTCAACTGTTCGAGCAGGTGCTTACGCTGTCGAAGGTTGATGCTTCGCAAAGCGTGGCGATCCTGAAAAGTCACTATTCCGACGCGCGGACGGTGCGCGCCGCCACCGATGCAGCATTGCGGCTGGGGGCCAAGGTTTACACGGTAGAACTGCCTTCGTTCAACCATCCGCGCGCCATGGGCAATGACATGACGGCTTACTGTGGCGATACGGCGCTGACCGGTAACCACGCGGCACAACGCGCACTGGAGGCGGCCGATCTGATCGTCGACACCATGATGTTGCTGCATTCGCCGGAACAGGAGCAGATCCTGAAAACCGGCACGCGCATTCTGCTGGCCGTAGAGCCCCCGGAGGTGTTGGCACGCATGTTGCCTAATGCTGAGGATAAAGCGCGGGTGCTGGCCGCTGCCGAAGTACTGGAGCAGGCCAAGCTGATGCAGGTGAAGTCTGCCGCCGGCAGTGACTTCCGTGCGCCACTGGGGCAGTACCCGACGGTGACCGAATACGGTTATGCCGACGAACCGGGGCGCTGGGATCACTGGCCGAGCGGTTTCCTGTTCACCTGGCCGAATGAAGAACAGGCAGAAGGGGTTTTGGTGCTGGAGGTGGGCGATATCCTGCTGCCGTTTAAAAGTTACGCGCGCGAACGTATAACGCTTGAGGTCGACAAAGGCTTTGTTACGCGCATTCACGGTGGCTTCGAGGCAGAATATCTGCGGGAGTACATGAAGTATTTCAACGATCCGGAAGTGTACGGTATTTCGCATATTGGCTGGGGCTTGCAGCCGCGAGCGCAATGGACGGCGATGGGGCTGCACGATAAAAACGACGGTATGTGTATGGATGCTCGCGCTTTCTACGGCAATTTCCTGTTCTCCACCGGGCCGAATACCGAAGTCGGCGGCACGCGTAAAACCCCGTGCCATATGGATATCGCGCTACGTCATTGCGACATCAGCCTGGACGGCACCACGGTGGTGGCGGATGGTGAAGTGGTGGCACCGGCAGCATCGCGAGTCAGCCAGGGTTAACTTGCTGCCAAACGCGGGGGTTTGTACTATTCTCGGTGGTTTCCATAGATGGTGAGAGTAACGCAATGACGCCCCCCGAATACCCGGCTGCAGAGAGCGGCAAGACCGAAAATTATCATTTTACCGAACAGGTCGGGCACTTGCTGCGTAAGGTTTATCAGCGCCATGTGGCGATTTTCCAGCAAAACGTTGGCGATTCGCAACTGACCGCCGTGCAGTTTATTACCCTGTGCGCGGTACGTGACATGGGCCCAAGTTCGTTGACCGAGCTGGTACAGGTGACGGCGGTCGATCAGGCCACCATTCGCGGCATTATCGAGCGGCTCAAAGCGCGCGAGCTGATTACCGTGATGCCGGATCCTGTCGATCGACGCAAAGTGGTGGTCGGGTTGACCGAGACCGGTGCCGCACTGCTGACGGAAACGGTGCCGCATGCGGCGACGATCACAGAATTAACTTTCGGCACCTTGAATCCGGCCGAACGTATAGCACTGATGTTCCTGCTTAATAAAATGCTGGAAGACCAGCCGCCCGGCTGATTCGCCATCCGCAACTGCGGTTGTCTGGTGAGTGCGGTGGCGGCGAGGCCACGGCCCACAAGACATACCCTATAGCTTTCAAGTTGCAGCCAGGCGCCCAGCTGCGATTTGAAAGATGACGGGTATAACCAGAGCGCAGGCGGAGACGCAATAATGGCGATAGCTGAAGTGCAATTGCCCAGGGAAGGCGCGGTAAAAACACTGACGGAGCATCCGCTGATGCTGTCAGTCAACGGCGAAAATATTCATACCCGGGTAATGGCGGATACTCCTCTGCTATTGGTGTTACGTAACGATCTGGCGCTCAACGGCCCGAAATACGGCTGTGGCCTCGGCGAATGCGGAGCCTGCACCGTGTTGGTCGACGGCATTGCCGCTCGCTCTTGTGTGATCCCGGCGCTGGGTATGACCGGTCGCGCGGTGACCACGCTGGAAGGGCTGGGCGATCGCGACCATCTGCACCCGGTGCAGCGTGCCTTTATTGAGGAACAGGCTGCGCAGTGCGGCTACTGCCTCAATGGCATGATCATGACCACCAAAGCCCTGCTGGATCGCAACCCGTCGCCCAGCGATCGCGAAATCCGCCAGGCGCTGTCCGGCAACCTGTGCCGCTGCGGCACCCATATCGAAATCCTGCGTGCAGTTCAGCGCGCGATCATTCTCTGCCGCAGTGAGGAAACCTCGCCCCATGACTGACACCCATTCCTCATTACCGAGCCAGGCCGAACTATTGCAGCGTCATGGCACGCTGCTGATTATCGATCAGATCCAACCGCCGCCGGGGCTGGTGCCGAAAGGCCAGACGCCGATCCTGAAACCCAAAGAGCAGGGGCTGTTTATCGCCATTTGCGACAGTGGAGAGGTCTACGCCTTCAACGGCCATGTTGATCTTGGCACCGGTGTGCGCACCGCGCTGGGGCAAATCGTCGCCGAAGAGCTCTACCTGCGTATGGAGCAGGTGCGCATGGTGTTGGGCGATACCGAGAGCACGCCGAATCAGGGCGCGACCATCGCCAGCGCGACGCTGCAGATTTCCGCCGTGCCGCTGCGTAATGCCGCCGCCGAGGCACGCCGCTGGCTGCTGCAACAGGCGGCGCAGCGTTTTGGCGTTGCGGTTGAGCAACTGACGTTGAACGACGGCCTGATTATCAGCCCACAAGGGCCAGCGCTGAGCTACGGCGAACTGGTCACCGGCGTGCATGTAGAACTGCCTGTTTCCGGCGATGCACCGCTCAAGCCGCAGGCCGAATACCGCCTGGTCGGCACCAGCACCGCACGCGTTGATATCCCGGCCAAGGCTACCGGCGAATCTACCTATGTGCACGACATGCGTCTGCCAAATATGCTGCATGGCCGGGTGGTACGGCCGCCCTATGCCGGCTATGACAGTGGAGAGTTTGTCGGCACCAGCCTGTTGGCGGTGGACGAGCAGTCTATTGCCCATATTCCCGGCATCGTCAAACTGGTGGTGATCGGGGATTTTATCGGCATCGTCGCCGAGCGCGAAGAGCAGGCGATCAAGGCAGCAGAGGCGCTGCAGGTCAGTTGGAAGGACTGGCGGCGTAACCTGTCGCAGATGACCGATGTGGCGCAGGCGCTGCGTGATAACCCGCATTCGACGCGGGTGGTGCATGACACCGGCAATGTGGATGCGGCATTGGCCGCAGCCGATCGGCGCTTTACCCGCAGCTACCTGTGGCCGTACCAACTGCATGCTTCGATCGGGCCCTCCTGCGCATTGGCGGACTACCAGCCAAAGCTGTTACGGGTGTGGTCAGGTAGCCAGAACCCGCATCTGCTGCGTGCCGATCTCGCCTGGTTGCTGGAGTACCCGGAAGAACAGATCGACATTATTCGTATGGAGGCGGCGGGATGCTATGGCCGCAACTGTGCCGATGATGTCTGCGCCGATGCGGCATTATTGTCGCGTGCGGTAGGGCGTCCGGTGCGGGTGCAGCTCACCCGTGAGCAGGAACACCTGTGGGAACCCAAGGGCACGGCACAGTTGATGGAGGTGGATGGTGGGTTGGACGCCGCCGGTCATCCGGTGGCCTATGATTTTCGCACTTATTATCCGTCCAACGGCGCCCCCACGCTGGCGTTGTTGCTGACCGGCATGGTGGAGCCGGTACCGGTGGCTTATGAGATGGGGGACCGCACCTCAGTGCCGCCATATGAATACCCGGAACTGCGCGTCAGCATTGAGGACATGGCACCCATCGTTCGTGCCTCCTGGATGCGCGGCGTGTCGGCACTGCCGAATACCTTCGCGCACGAGTCCTATATTGATGAGCTGGCCATCGCGGCCGGTGTGGATCCGCTCGAGTACCGCCTGCGTTATATCAAGGATCAACGTGCCACTGAACTGATGCTCAGCACCGCCGAGCGCGCTGGCTGGACGCCGCATACCGAACCGATGCAAACCCCAGCGGAAGACGGTGTGTTGCGCGGGCGTGGTTTTGCCTATGCGCGCTACATCCACAGCAAATTCCCCGGCTTTGGTGCCGCCTGGGCGGCCTGGGTCGCCGATGTGGCGATCGACAAGGCCAGCGGCGAAGTAGCGGTCACGCGCATTGTGGTCGGGCATGATGCCGGCATGATGGTCAACCCGGACGGCGTGCGTCACCAGATCCACGGTAACGTGATCCAGTCGACCAGCCGGGTGCTGAAAGAGCGGGTGACTTTCGAAGAATCGACCCTTTCCAGCAAAGAATGGGGAGCTTACCCAATTCTGACCTTCCCGGAGGTGCCGGAAGTGGATGTGGTGATGATGCCACGGCCTTATGATCCACCGCTGGGGGCCGGGGAGTCTGCTTCGGTGCCCAGTGCCGCGGCCATTGCCAACGCGGTGTTTGACGCCACCGGCATTCGTTTCCGCGAGTTGCCGATCACTTCCGACCGACTGCGCGAGGCGCTGAACGGTCCGGATAGCGCCCGGCAGGAAGCTGCGCCAGCGGCTAAACCCAGGCGCAGTAAATGGTGGTTTGGCGGTGCGGCCAGTATTTTCGGTGCGCTGTTGGGCGTAGCGGCTACGGCATTGCCGTGGCGTGCCGAGATTGCCCCGGTGGCAACCCCTGGTTCGGGCACCTGGTCGGCTGCGACCCTGGAGCGCGGTCGTCAACTGGCCGCCGTCGGGGATTGCGCGGTGTGCCATACCGCCTCGGAAGGAGCGACCAACGCCGGCGGACTGGCGATGGCAACGCCCTTCGGCACCCTGTACAGCACCAATATCACACCGGATGTGGAGACCGGTATCGGCAACTGGTCATTTAGCGCTTTTGACCGGGCGATGCGTCAGGGCATCAGCCGCGACGGGCGTAATCTGTACCCGGCATTTCCTTATACTTCGTTCAGCAAGATGACCGACGGCGATATGCAGGCGTTGTATGCCTATATGATGTCGCAGCCGGCGGTCGCGCAGAGCAATCCGGTGAACCAGATGCGTTTCCCGTTCAATATCCGCCCGCTGATGGCTGGTTGGAATGCGTTGTTCCTGCGCCAGGGCGAGTTCCAGCCAGATCCTGCACAAACGGCACAGTGGAACCGGGGCTCTTATCTGGTCAATGGGTTGGGGCACTGTGCGGCCTGCCATTCGCCGCGTAATCTGATGGGCGCGGAAAAGGGCGGCAGCAGCTTCCTGGCCGGGGCGATGGTGGACGGCTGGGAGGCGCCGGCGCTGAACCAATTGGCCACGGCGGAGAAGCCCTGGAATGAAGAACAGCTGTTCCAGTACCTGAGCCGCGGTCATTCCGCCGAGCACGGGGTCGCGGCCGGGCCAATGGGGCCGGTGGTCAGCGAACTGGCCAGCTTGCCGGAGTCTGACGTGCGGGCGATGGCCAACTACCTGATATCCCTGAGCAGTCCGGCTCAATTAAATGTAGAGCCGCAGGTCAAACTGGCCACCCGTCTGCAACCCGCCCTGGGGCAACAGGCCGGTGAACGGCTGTTTCAGGGCGCCTGTCAGGCCTGTCACAGTGCCGCTGTCGGTGGGCCGCAGCTGTTTGGCGTCAGTCCGGATCTGGCCAATAACACCAATATTTTCAGTGAGCGACCGGATAACCTGATCAAAGTGATCTTGCAGGGTATTGCCAAACCGGCCACCGCCGATTTGGGCTTTATGCCAGGCTTTAAGGACAGCTTCTCCGATCGGCAGGTAGCGAGTCTGGTGAACTACCTGCGCCAGCGTTATGCCGGTGATAAACCGGCCTGGCGAGATGTGGAAGCGCAGGTGGCCAGACTGCGTGCCAATCCGGGCAGCCATTAATCTCTACTGGAGGGCGGTGCTTTTGTGCCGCCGTTTATTTATTGATTTATTGGTGCTGTGAATTGAACATGGAAATTGGCAGTAGTTAAAATATGAATAAAATAGATGTGGTGATAAAATATATAAATTGTGTTGTTTACGTAATTAAAGTGCTCATGTAATTCATTCAATTTAGTTGAGTTTATTATATTGGTGAAAATGGTTTTATATATTGACATGATACTGGTTCGTGTTTATACCTATGTCTGCCTTACGCGTTAAAAATATGTGGTTTAAATATGAGTATTGAAAAATTCCCTTGCATGGTCGTGTTGCATAACTTGCTGGTATGATTTGATATTAATGTTGAACTGGTGTCTTTTATGAAGACGTTTTGGTCGGCTTTTATTATTAGTATTATTAGCGTTACGCTATCCCATAATTTGTTTTTTATTGTGGGCCTTAGCCAATATAACGGTCTGTTCAGGATCAATATCCCTTGTGAAGTGGCCAAGTGGATGATTTATTTCTTTGTCCTGTTAGGGACAATGACGCTGATGAAAATAATATATATCTCGGCGCGAAGGTTTTTCCATAAATGGAAGCGTCGCCGTCAGTAAGCTGATTATCTACCTCTGATGCCGATAAAGGTGTAATCCCCAATGACAGGACGTCCTCCCCAGCTTTATCGCGAGGGTTATTTTGCCGCTCAGGCCACCAGGGCCGAAGGTGAAGTGATTATCCCCGCCAGCCTCAGTTTAACCGCCTATGCCTGGGTCAGTATCCTGCTGGTGCTGGCCATCATGCTGTTTCTGATACTGGGCGAATATACCCGCAAAGCGCGGCTGGATGGGGTGGTGATGCCGTCCAGCGGATTGATCAAGGTGGTGGCGCGCAGCGCCGGGCAGGTTACCGAGCGGCTGGTCGCGGAGGGGGCGGCGGTCAAGGCCGGTCAGGCATTGTATCGGCTCAGCGGCGAGTATTTCAATGGGCAAGGTATAGGTACCCTGGCATCGGTGTCTGACTCGTTACATCGCCAATATCGCATGCTGGAACATCAGCGGGCGCAGGAGCTGGCAACCCGCGTCCTGCAGCAAACCGGCGTGCGCCAACGCATCGCGCAGCTCAATCAGGAGTTGGTCAGCACAGAGGCGGCAATGGCGCTGGTTCAGCAGCAGGCGCAACTGGCCCAGTCGCTGATGGGGCGTTACCGCAAGCTGATCGCCAAAGGCTATGTCTCAGAGCTTGAATTCCAGCAGCAGCAAATGGCGCTGGCGAAGGCACAGGAAAAGGTTGAACTCCAGCGGCAGGCGCAGGTACGGCTACAGCGTGAGCTTGCCGCGGCGGCGTCAGAGCTGCGCACCCTGGAACAGCAGCAGCAGGCGCGTGATGCCGAACTTGAACGCCAGCTACAGGGCATTAAACAGCAACAAATCGAGCTTGGCGCCCAGCGCAATCATACATTGACCGCGCCGGTGGATGGTCATATCGCCGTGGTACTGGCCCGGGCCGGGCAGACGGTAAAACAAAACGATCCCTTATTAATGATGGTTGCCGACGGCGCGCAATTGCAGGTCGAACTCTTTGCCCCGAGTAAAGCGGTGGGGTTTATCAAGCCCCAACAACGGGTGGGTTTGCGCTTTGCCTCATTCCCCTATGAAAAGTTTGGCGTGCAGTACGGCGCTACCCGGGCGATTACCGATACCAGCCTCAGCGCCAGCGAAGCAATGCTGCAAAACCCGATGGTGTGGAAAGAAAACGAAGGGCATTACCGCGTCATCGTAGCCTTGGATAAACCCACCATTACGGCCTATGGGCGGCAGGAGCCATTGCGCGTTGGCATGACCGTTTCCGCCGATGTGGAGCTGGACAGTCGCCGCCTGTACGAGTGGCTGCTGGAGCCGTTATGGAGTCTGCAAGGGAGGATCTGAACATGGACGTTACCGAAGTGATTAACTGGGGATGGCGCAAGCGCCTGCCGTTGATCCGCCAGACAGAATCGGCAGAGTGTGGCGTGGCCTGTCTGGCGATGATTGCCGGCTGGCATGGGCATCGGGTTGATCTGCCCACGCTGCGAGCACGATTTAACGTTTCGCAGCTCGGTATGACATTTTCGCAGTTGATGAGCTGCGCCGAACAATTGCACTTAAGTGGCCGCGCCGTGCAGTTGGAGCTTGAAGAATTGCACCTGCTGTCGGTGCCCTGCATTTTGTACTGGGACATGAATCACTTTACGGTACTCAAACGGGTACGAGGGCAGAGGCTGGAATTACACGATCCGGCTCGCGGTGCGGTAACCATGAGCCTGCGGGAAGCGAACCGTCACTTTACCGGCGTCGCCATGGAACTGACGCCCACTCATCAGTTTGCGGTCAAAGATCAGCGAAAAAAGATCCGCCTGTTCGATCTTATTGGCAAAACCCAGGGTCTGAAGGCCGCGCTGGGCAGGATATTCTGCTTCGCGCTGGTACTCGAAGTGCTTGCGCTGATTGGCCCGCTGATCAACCAACTGGTGATTGATGAAGTGTTGGTGGCGCTGGATGCCAGCCTGCTGACACTGGTGGTCATCGCCATGTTGCTGATGGCCGCGACCCAGACGCTACTGGAACTGGCCCGACAATGGGCGACCCTCACCATGGCGGTCAACTTTAACATGCAGTGGACGGCGAACGTGTTTCACCACCTGCTGCGGCTGCCGATTAGCTGGTTTGAGGCGCGCAATATGGGGGATATCAGCGCCAAATTCGATGCCGTCGACACCATTCAGGACACGCTGACCACCACGCTGCTCGAAGCCTTTCTGGATGTGTTACTGGTAGTGGGCACGGTGACCATGATGTTTTTCTACAGTGCCAAATTAACCCTGGTCGCGTTGGCCGCCGCTCTGGTTTATGGCCTGCTGCGGCTGTTTTGGTTCAGTACCCTGCGTAAAGCGGCAGATGACAGCTGGGTCGCCGGTACCCAGGAATCCAGCCACTTTCTGGAGAGCCTGCGCGGGGTGTTGAGCCTGCGGGTCAATGGGGCGCTGACGCCGCGCGAATCGGTCTGGCGTAATCTGAATGTTGCCCGCCGCAATGCGCAACTGCGCGAAAGCAAACTGATGATGGTCTACGGCATTATGCAGACCGTTATTGGCAGCGTGGTGGGGGCTGCGGTGCTGTGGCTGGGGGCCAGCGCGGTGCTGGCCGGTCAGTTTTCGGTGGGCATGTTGGTGGCTTATATGTCCTTTCAGGGGCGCTTCTCGTCCAGCATCAACGGGTTGATCGACAAACTGGTCGCGTACCGAATGCTGGATGTCTATAACCAACGGCTGGCGGATATTGTGCTGGCGGCGCGTGAGGATGCGGCGTCGCAGTTGGCAGGTGGTGTGACAGGGCCATCAGCGGCCTGTGTCTGGCCAAGCGATCGCCCTGCGTTAAGCCTGGCGCAGGTCAGTTTCAAATACGCCGGAACCGAACGGGAGATCCTGTCGCAGGTCTCGTTGCAAATCATGCCCGGCGAAGTGCTGGCGTTGGTCGGGGCCTCCGGTTGCGGCAAGACCACGCTGGCCAAGCTGGTGCTGGGCCTGTATCCGCCGACCGCCGGGGTGATCCGCACCTTGGGCATTGAGCATCGGCAGGGGAATTATCAACAGGTTCGCCAGCATATCGGCGTGGTGTTGCAGGAGGACCAACTGTTTCGCGGCTCCATTGCCGAAAACATGACATTTTTCTCTCCCCGGATTGATAAGCAAAAGCTTGGCGAATGTGCCCGCCTGGCGCAGTTGGAACAGGACATCGAACAGCTGCCGATGGGTTACCAGACGTTAATCGGCGAAATGGGCGGCACCCTGTCCGCCGGGCAAAAACAGCGTTTACTGTTGGCGCGGGCGTTGTATAAGCGGCCACAGTTGCTGATCCTCGATGAAGCGACCAGCCATTTGGACGTTAATAACGAAACGCTGATTGGCCAGACCTTACGTCAGCTTGGGTTACCCATTTTGCTGATCGCCCACCGGCCGGAAACGATCGCCACGGCGGACCGGGTGATCGAACTGGCGGCGGGGCGCATCCGCACCTTGAGTGTTTGACAGCAAAGCCTGGCCTTGCCGCAGAATCAGGCCAGCGGCCCGCCCATAATGGTTTCTTTCATACCGGAGAGAATTCGCTCGCCGGTTTCGCTTTTCAGTTCTTCGTACCAGCCATGGGTGATCGCCATCTCCTTACCGTGGGTGACATCACAGCGCTTGCGCGCCTTCAGCACCAAGTCCTTCACCCGGTGGCTGCGTTTTTCCTGATAGCGCAACAGCGCGTCTTCTATGCCGAGCGAGTTGGTTTGTAAGGCAATCGCCAGCACGACCGCGTCCTCCATCGCCGCACAGCCTCCCTGGCCGATATCTGGCGTGGTGCTGTGCCCGGCATCGCCCAGTAATGCCACGCGCCCGCGCACCAGCTGTTCGAAAGGTTCGATATCATGGATCTCAATGCGGTTGATGGTTTCGGGATCGAGCGCGGCAATCAGTTTTTGCACCGGTTCGGCCCAGCCGGCAAAGTAACGCTGCAGATCGGCTCGCGCGCTGCTGCGGTCTTCCGCCAGCCCGGTGGGCAGCGGGACATCGAAGAAAAAGTAGAAGCGGTTGTCGGAAACCGGCATCAACGACACCCGCTTGCCTTCACCCACAAAGGTGGTCCACTGATCGGCGGGGGCGATGGACTCATCAATGGCTACCAGCCCATTCCAGTTGACGTAACCGGCGTAGCGACGATCTACCCCGTGACCCAGCACATAAGGGCGAATGGCGGAATGAGTGCCGTCGGCGGCGATCAGAAAATCACCGCTGGCCTGGCTGCCATCTTCAAACCAGGCGGTCACGCCTTGCGGAGTTTCTTCAATGCCGCTGACGCGTTTGCCGAAGTGCACCAGGTCACGACCATAGCTGCGTAGCAACATCGCCTGAAGCTCGGCACGGGCTACCGGGTAAGGCCGCTCGCCAACGCTGGCAATCAGCGGATCCAGGCTAAAGCGGGTCAGGGTCTGGCCGTGCAGGTATTCCTGATAGGCCATGTAGTTCATTGGGCCGCCGAGCGCGCGCAGCGGTTCTTTCATTCCCAGATAATTAAGGCATTTGACGCCGTTGGGCCAGATGGAAATCGCGGCCCCGACCGGTTTGATTGCTTTGACCGCTTCAAAAACCTCGGTGTCGATACCGACACGCTGCAATGCGATGGCGGTACACAGACCGCCGATACCGCCACCAATAATAATTGCTTTCATCTGCTTCTCCCTTATAGCCATGATCGGAAGAAGCAATTTCCATACCAGTCCGCAAACCGGCCGCTGATGCGGGTTCAGGCAGTCGCCTGATGCAATTTGGTGCAATCCATGACCCGTGACGAAGCAAATTCACGCGCGATCCCGGTTTGCCAACTGGATAGCCAGGCTTTCAATGCGCTCCGCCATCTGTTTGGTCAGGTTGGTTAATTCAGTGTTCTGTTTCAACAGCGCCAGCAATTGCTCAGATTGCTGTGCGGCAAGCGTTTGCCGTTGCGCCATTGCCTCATCCAAATCCTCGCGATGCTGAGCATCGGCCAGTGCGTGCGCCTGGTCACGTTCGGCCTGATGGGTTTGCGCCAGCAGGATCAGTGGGGCGGCGTAGGCGGCCTGCAAGCTGAAAGCCAGGTTCAACAGAATAAAAGGGTAAGGGTCAAACTTGGTATGGCCTGCCAAATTGAGATAGATCCAGACGGCTACCACCACCGTTTGTCCCACCAAAAACGTCGGTGTGCCGAAAAAGCGGGCAAAGGCTTCTGCCTTCAGTGCAAACCATTGGTCACCAAAGGTATGGGTTAGGCTTTTTAACGGGCGATAAAAACGAAACTTTTTATTGGGTTGCGACATGGCTTTCACACTCGTGAGGGTAATGAAGATATAGCTAATTTATAGCATGTGGGCCGAAATCCCCGCGCAGTACACAGCACAAATCCACCACAGAAAAGCCCGCCTGAATGCCAGACAGACAAAATAATGAGCTACGCTAATTATTAGCCCGTCGCGCTGGTGTATGCAGACGGCGCGCATAAAAAGAATGATTTCGCCGCATTGATTAAGGTTGATCGGCATTTTGGAGCGATGAGCAATGAATCTACCCGAAGTCCCACTTACCCGGCGACGTTTTATCGTCGGCGCCAGTGCGCTGGTGATCGGTGCCTATCTGCCGTCCACCGGTGCGCTGGCCCGCGCAAACCCCGCCACTGCGCCTGATCCTCATGCAGCCAATGCCTTCGTGCAGATTGACCAGGAAGGCATTGTCACGGTGATCAGTAAACATACCGAGGTAGGCCAGGGGGTGTATACCGGCATGGCGACGTTGGTCGCCGAAGAGCTGGACGCCGATTGGTCGCAGGTGCGGGTGGTTGCTGCGCCGGTTGATACCAACGTCTATAAAAACCTGGAGTTCGGTTTCCAGGGCACCGGTGGTTCCAGTTCGGTGGCCAATGCCTATGAGCAGATGCGCCGCATGGGGGCCATGGCGCGTGCGATGCTGGTTCAGGCTGCCGCGCAAAGCTGGAAAACCTCGGCGCAGGAAATCACCGTGCAGGCGGGCAAGATCCGCCACGCGGCCAGTGGGCGTGAAGCCGGTTTCGGCGAGTTTGCCGTGTTAGCCAGTCAGTTACCACCGCCTGACCCCGCAACCCTTACACTGAAAGATCCCGCCAATTTTACGCTGATCGGTAAGGCCAGCGGCCTGCACCGGGTGGATTCACTGGCAAAGACCAACGGCTCGGCGCAATTCACTCAGGACATTCATGAGCCGGATATGCTGACCGTGACCATCAAAAAGCCGCCGCGTTTTGGCGGCAAGGTGGCGTCATTTGATGCCAGTCGGGCGCTGGAGGTACCGGGCGTGGTGGCGGTGAAGCAGACCGATACCGGCGTGGCGGTGTACGCCAAAAATACCTGGGCGGCGATCCAGGGGCGTGAAAAATTACAGGTGGAGTGGGACGACTCGCAGGCCGAGCGGCGCAACACCGAGCAGATTTTCGCCGAGTTCCGCCAGGTGGCGCAAAAGCCCGGTGCGGTGGCGAAAAGTCACGGCCAGCCGGACGAGGTTTTTGATAAAGCCGACAAAGTGATCGAAGCGGAATACACCTTCCCGTATGTGGCCCATGCGCCGATGGAGCCGTTGGACGGCTATCTGTTCTGGGACGGTGAAAGCGTCAAGGCGCGTTATGGCTGCCAGATCCAAACCCTCGATCACCAACAACTGTGCGACCTGTTCCAATTGCCGCCGGAGAAGGTAGAAATTGAAACCATTTTAGCCGGTGGCAGCTTTGGTCGCCGTATCGATCTGGGCAACCCGAAGCTGGGGCCGGATCTGGCCGCAGACATGGCGGCGGCCGCCAAGGCGATTGGCCCCGGGCACGGGGTTAAGGTGGTGTGGACGCGTGAAGACGATATCCGCAACGGCTGGTATCGTCCGATGATCCTGCACCGGCTACGCGGGGCGATCCGTGGCGGCAAGGTGGTGGGCTGGAGCGATACCGTCGTCGGCCATTCCTGGACGCTCAACAGTGCGATGACGGCATTGGTGGCCAACGGTGTCGATCAGATGATGATCGAAGGCGCCAGCGAGGTTCCTTATACCTTTGAGAGCTTCCGCTGCGACGCCCATATCGTGCCCGGCAAGGTCCCCACGACTTCACTGAGGTCGGTAGCCAGCACCCACACCGGCCACGCGGTGGAAAGCTTTATCGACCAACTGTTGCAGGAAACCGGGCAGGATCCGGTAGAGGGGCGACTGGCCCTGATGGGGGATGCGCCGCGTGAGGCCGGCGTATTACGGGCGGTGGCGAAAGCCGCTAACTGGCAGGGCGCGAAGGTGGTGGATGGCCGGGCGCGGGGGGTTGGCGTCGCCAAGGCGTTTAATACCCGGGTGGCGCAGATCGCCGAGGTGTCGATCGGCGAAGGGGGCATTCCACGGGTGCACAAGGTGTGGTGTGCGGTGGACTGCGGTGTAGCGGTCAATCCGGATGTGATCCGCGCGCAGATTGAAGGCGGCATCGGCTATGGTCTGAGCATCGCACTGTACGGCAACATTACGCTAAAAGACGGGGTGGTTGAGCAGTCCAACTTCAACAATTTCCGTCCGCTGCGTATCGATGAAATGCCGGAAATAGAGGTGATTATCGTAGCTTCCACCGAGGCCCCGACCGGCGTGGGTGAACTGGGTGTGCCGACCATTGCTCCGGCGGTCGGCAATGCTCTGGCGCTGCTCGGGCGGCCCCGCAGTTCACTGAGCCTGCCTTTACACCGTCCCAACAGTGACGCCAGCGTCTGACAAGGAGAACAGCATGATAACTTTAACCGTGAACGACCAACCGCTGACGTTTGATGGCGACCCGCATATGCCGTTGCTGTGGTTCCTGCGTGATGAAGCCGGGCTGACCGGCACCAAATTTGGCTGCGGCATCGCGATGTGCGGCGCTTGTACCGTCCATCTGGACGGCGTGCCGGTGCGTTCTTGCATGACGCCGGTCTCTGCCGCCGAGGGCAAGAAAATCACCACCATTGAAGCGATTGGCGAGACGCCGACGGGTAAAGCGGTGCAGGCGGCCTGGGTCAATCTGGACGTGGTGCAATGCGGCTACTGCCAGTCCGGCCAGATCATGAGCGCCAGTGCACTGTTGGCCCAGAGCAAGAACCCGAGCGATGCAGATATTGACGCGGCGATGAGTGGCAACGTTTGCCGCTGCGCTACCTACGTGCGCATTCGCGCCGCCATTCACCAGGCCGCCAAGGCGTTGGATTAAGGGAGAAACCCATGAGCAACGCCCTGAGATGGCTATTATGGCTGATTGTTGCAATCGTGGTGTTAGCGGGAGGCTACGCGCTTTATACCCTGTTACGCCCGGTCGGCCCCGAGCCTGCTGCGCCCATTGCCGGAGCCCCGGCGGGGATCAGCGATAAACTGGCCCGCGGTGAATATCTGGCCCGTGCCGCCGACTGCGTAGCCTGCCACACCGCACCTGGCGGTAAACCTTTCGCCGGGGGTTTTGCCTTTAAACTGCCATTCGGAACCATTTATGGCACCAACATTACCGCCGACCCGGAAACCGGGATCGGCGGATGGAGTGACGATCAGTTTGTGCGTGCGGTGCGTGAAGGCGTCGGTCCACAGGGCAACCTGTATCCGGCAATGCCATATACTTCCTACACAGCGTTAAGCCGTGACGACGTACTGGCGATCAAGGCCTACCTGTTCAGCCTGCCGCCGGTGAAGCAGGCCAATCCGGAAAACGGCCTGTCGTTCCCGTTCAACCAGCGTTGGGGCATGAAGTTCTGGAATTTGGCGTTCTTCAACGAAAAACGCTTCGAGCCGAACCTCAATCAGGATGAGCAATGGAACCGTGGGGCCTATCTGGCGACCGCACTGGGCCACTGCAGTGAATGCCATACCCCGCGCAATTTGGGCTTCGGCATTAATCAGAGCAAAAACCTTAGCGGTGAAGTGATCCAGGGCTGGTTCGCCGGCAATATTACCCCGGACTCGCATACCGGTATTGGCAGCTGGAGCGAGCAGCAACTGTCGCAATATCTGGCCACCGGCCATGCGGAAGGGCGCAGCAGCGCTTCCGGCCCGATGGCGGAAGCGGTGGAAAACAGCCTGCAGTACCTGACGCCGGAGGACAATCAGGCGCTGGTGAAATATCTGCGCAATATCGAGCCGATCGCCACCGACAGTGCCAGTGCGGTGAATCTGCAGCCGAAAGGTGCGGCGTCATCCAGTGCGATATTGCCGGGCGGGCAGGAAGATTCACTGGGCCGCAGGCTGTTCGCCGGGGACTGTAGCGGGTGTCACCAGTGGAACGGCACCGGCCGCCAGAGCAAATATGCTTCGCTGGTCGGCAGCACCGCGGTTAACGATCCTCAGGGCCGTAGCGTGGTGCAGGCCATCCTCAAAGGTACGCGTATCAGCATTGGTGAGCAGCACGAGTTTATGCCGGACTTTGGCAGCCAATACTCGGACGAAGAAGTGGCGGCGGTAGCCAACTACGTGGTGGGCCAGTTTGGTGAAAAACAAGGCAAGGTGACCGCCAAACAGGTAGCGGAGCAGCGTAAGCAGTAACCCTTGGCGAGGGGGTTAACGCCCCCTCGCTAGCCATCAACTTTTGCGTCGGGACATCACCAGTTTATCCCTGGGGCGATCTTGCCAGTCGGCAATCTGATTATTGAAGTTATCTGCCAGCAGATAGGCCGGGGTTTTCGCCAGCCAGTCAGACAGCGAAATATCCTGGTAAATACCGTTGTCCAGTACGATTAACACCTTGAGATCCTCATCACCCATATTCTCAATGTAATGACCAAACCCCTGCGGGACATAACCGACGTCTGTCGGTGCATATTCTGATGTCTGCGCATGGCCGTGTGAACCAAATACCGTCATGCGTCCCTTGCCGGAAATATAGTATTGCCACTCATTGGCGTTGGGATGCCAGTGCAATTCCCGCACGGCACCGGGTTTGACGATTTCGATAATGCCGGTCATGGTGGTTGAAATGGGGAATTCTTTTGAGGAAACTAAATGAACGCTGCCAGCATCATTTTCAAAAAAAGGTTTTTGTTTCATTAATTCATAACGGTGGGCCAGCGGGGAATTATTCAAGCCGCCGTCGTTGTTGGGTAGGGGCAGAGCCGGGGGAACCGCGCCGCCGACAATATAGGCCTCACCCTGTTTGGCTTTGGAAAATACCGATGCCGGCATATTGACGCTTTTTTCCAACACTTCTTTGGGCATGTGCGCCACCCAGTCGGTAATGCTGAAAGTACCAAACTCGGAAAAATGGCCGTTATCAAAGGTCAACACAAAGTGCGCGCCGTCGGCCAGCGCCTGGATCGAGTGCCCGTAGCCTTTGGGGAAATACCAAACGTCCCCGGCGGCGAAGTCCGCCACTTCGCACTTTCCCTCCGGGTCGATGATGGTGATACGGGCATGGCCTTCCAGCATAAATGCCCATTCGGCGGCAATGGCGTGCCAGTGCAGCTCGCGTACGCCGCCCGGTTCCAGTGTCATATCCACCCCGGCAACGCCTTCAGAAATCGGGAATTGTTCGACGGTAGCCTCTCTGGCCCAGCCGCTGGGCAGGCTGCGTTTTTTGCTGTTGGCAAAGACATATTTATAAAGGTTTTGTGCATCGGCGGCGGGTTGGAAAGTACTGGGCGGGACAATATTGCGATGATCGTCGGCGCTGGCGGATTTAATCATACCGCCCATTACGCTGGCGGCTGCTGCGCTGACCGCAGAGGCTTTTAATATATCACGACGCGATAACATATAACTTTCTCCAATATATAGAATGCCTGCCGCAAGGCCGGCAGGATTTATCTGTTGGTTTTATTGACTGTAGGTGTGTTATTGCCGATTTGAAAATGCTCGGCGACGGTTAAATCATAGTGGGTTAATCTGTATTCGCTGCGAATAATTTATTTATTTGTGTTACCAACTGAGTGGGGTTGTAATTATTGTGTTTACTATTAAATAATAATGCATCGGTATCAATTTAATTGTGTTTTTTGTTCAATAAATAATAAACAGAATTAATTTATTTAAGCAGGTGTTTTATTGTCAGTGTTATTTTAATCGGTTAATTCAACCGATGCGCCAAAGTGGGGCGTGGCGGGCAACATTGCAGTGCATTTTCGAAAATTAGTGATGTTACTCACAAAGCTTAAAGCAGGCTATTGCCGAAAAATCACAACTATGACGATACTTTCGCCGCGATCCTAACGATCGCCAGACATTTTTATTACGGCGTGTTACTGCTTAGGCAGGCAAGACCAAAATAGGAATGCACCTCTCATTGCGATGAGGCGCATTTTGATTTTGGTCTTTTTTTTTGCTTTTTTTACGGGGAAATTTGATGGATTACAAACAGCTGGGCTTGGAAATACTGGCGCGGGTAGGGGGCAAGGGCAACGTCAGCAAACTGACGCACTGCGCTACTCGTCTGCGCATGGAGTTTAACGATGACAGCCTGGTGGAGGCGAAAGCCATTGAGGCCTTGCCGGGGGTGATCAGCGTGGTGGAGCGCGGCGGCCAGTTCCAGATTGTGGTCGGCAACAACGTGCAGCAAACCTTCCGCACGCTGCAAAAAGAAATCGGCGCTCTCGAGGGGCGGCAGAGCGACAAGAAATCACAGGCCCGCGGCGGGGTGGTTTCACAGATTATCAGCGTGATTTCTACCACCTTTACCCCGGTGATCCCGGCGATCACCGGCGCGGGGATGATCAAGGCGCTGCTGGCAATCCTCAAGCTGACCGGGGCGATTGACGCCGCCAGTCCGACCTATCATCTGCTGGACACCATTGCCGATGCGGCTTTCTTCTTCCTGCCGGTGTTGCTGGCCTATGGTGCGGCAATCAAGTTCGAGTGTAATCCGATACTGGCCATGACCATCGCCGGGGTGTTGTTGCACCCCAATCTGGCGCAGATGCTGGCGGCGGGCACGCCGATTGACTTTATCGGCATTCCGGTGCGAATGGCCGACTATGCCGGTTCGGTGCTGCCGATTATTTTCACCGTCTGGCTGATGTCCTATATCGAGCGCTTTGCCGAAAAAGTTTCGCCGACGATGATTAAATTCTTCACCAAGCCGATGATTATTCTGTTGGTTACCGCACCGCTGGCGTTAGTGGTGGTAGGCCCGTTCGGTATTTTCCTTAACGATCTGGTTGCCGCCGGCGCGGCGATCGTCGACGGTAAAGCCAGTTGGCTGATCCCGATGCTGATGGGCGGGCTGCAACCCTTCCTGGTGATCACCGGCACCGCCTGGGCGATGACGCCGATTGCGACCGGTCAGTTGAGCAAAAACGGCTTCGAAATGATTAACGGGCCGGGCATGCTGGCCTCCAACATTGCGCAGGGCGCGGCGACCCTGTGCGTGGCCTTCCGCACCAAAAACAAAAACCTGCGCCAACTGGCGTCCTCTGCCGGTTTCACCGCGCTGCTGGGTATCACCGAGCCTTCGCTGTACGGCGTAACGCTCAAGCTGCGCAGACCGCTGATTGCCGCGATGATCGGCGGCGGCTGTGCCGGTATCTATGCCGGGTTGAGCGGGCTGGTGCGTTATGCCTTTGTCTCCCCGGGGTTGGCAGCACTACCGGCGTTTATCGGTGAAAACCCGATGAATATCGTCCATGCGCTGGTCACCTGTGCCATTGCTATCGTAGTGACCTTTGCGTTGACCTGGATCCTGGGTTTTGAAGATCCGGTCGAAGAGCAGGATACGACGATGACGGATCCTGTCAGCGACGCTGAACAGCAGATTTTCAGCCCGCTGTCCGGTCAACTGGTGGCTCTGGACCAGGTAAACGATGACGTCTTTTCCCAGGGGCTATTGGGTCAGGGCGTGGCGATACTACCGAAAGAAGGGCTGCTGCGTGCGCCGCTGGACGGTGAGGTGGTGACTTTCCTGCCCTCAATGCATGCAGTGGGTATCAAGGGGGATAATGGCGTTGAACTGCTGGTGCACATCGGTATCGACACCGTCAATCTGGCGGGGCAGCATTTTAGCTCCAACCTGAAAATTGGCGATCGGGTCAAGGTAGGTGATGAACTGGTGCGTTTTGATCTGGCGGCGATCGCGGCGTTGGGTTACGACCTCACCACGCCGGTACTGGTGGTCAACAGTGAAGCCTTCCCGCCGTTGAGTTGTCGTCAGCCGGGCCGGGCGGATTTTGGCGAACCGATTATCAGCCTTAATAATACGCAGCAGGAGCCGGCATGATTTATCAACGACTGAACGATTTCCCCGCAGATTTTCTGTGGGGGGCTTCCACCTCCGCCTATCAGGTTGAGGGCGCTTGGGACGAAGAGGGTAAAAGCCCGTCGATTGTAGATAGGCTCGATCATCCGCCAGGAACCGCCGACTTTAAGGTAGCCAGCGATCACTATCATCGCTTTCGCGAGGACGTGAAACTGTTTGCCGAGTTGGGGCTGAAGGCCTATCGCTTTTCCATTGCCTGGACGCGGGTGCTGCCCAATGGCACCGGCGAGGTCAACGCTGCCGGGCTGAATTTCTACCGCCAGTTGATTGATGAACTGCTGAGCCATGGCATCGAGCCGGTAGTGACGCTATATCATTTCGACCTGCCCTATGTGCTTGAGCAGCAGGGTGGCTGGTCTAATCGCGCCACCATCGACGCCTTTGTCGATTACGCCGGGGTGCTGTTCGACGCCTTTGGCGACCGGGTGAAGTACTGGCTGACCATCAACGAACAAAACACCATGATCCTGCACCCTGGGGCCATTGGCACGCCAAAGGGCGGCGTACTGCCGTCCAAACGGGTGCTGTATCAGCAAAGCCACCATATGCTGGTGGCTCAGGCGAGGGTGATGGCGCTGTGTCACCAGCGCTGCCCCGCAGGGAAGATTGGCCCGGCGATTAACACCACCTCGATGTATCAGGAAACCTGCCATCCGCTGGATGCCATCGCCGCCCATAACTGGGAGACGCTGCGTTGCTGGAGTTTCCTCGACGTGGCGGTGCATGGGCGCTATAACCCGCTGGCCTGGCGTTATTTGCTGGATCGCGAACTGGCTCCGCAGATGGAGCCGGGCGATGCGGCGCTGTTGCTGCAGGGCAAACCGGACTATGTGGCGATAAACTACTATTCTACCGCCACCATTGCCGCCAGCCGTGGCGACGCCTCCGACATCAGCGCGCGCGCAGGCGATCAGCAAATCATGCTGGGGGAATCGGGAGTTTACCGTGCCGCAGAGAATCCGTTCGTCGGTAAAACCCGCTACGGCTGGGTGATCGACCCGGTCGGGTTACGGCTAACGCTACGCAAAACCGCTGAACGCTATCATTTGCCAATATTAATTACTGAAAACGGCATCGGTGCCCCGGATGAGTTACAGGCCGATGGTACAATTAACGACGATTACCGCATTGAGTTTATGCGTCAGCACGTCGAACAGATGCAGTTGGCGATCAACGACGGGGTTGAACTGATCGGCTATTGTCCGTGGGCGGCGATAGACGTGGTCAGCACTCATCAGGGCTATGCCAAGCGTTACGGGTTTGTCTATGTCAACCGGGGCGAGCAGGATCTGAAAGATCTGCGGAGAATCAAAAAGCGCAGTTTTGACTGGTATCAACGGCTGATTGCCTCCGATGGCCGGCAACGCTAAAAAAATAAAGGGTGACGGCCGCGACGATGAAAGTCATTAAGGTACTCAATAATAGCCTGGTGCTATCGACTGACGGCGATAACAATGAAGTTATCGTGATGGGCAAGGGTATTGGCTTTAACAGCAAAGTGGGTGACGTTCTCGACCCGGCCACGATAGAGAAAGTGTATGTGGTGCAAAACAGCCAAAAGGGCCGCGATTACCTGCGGCTGATAGAAACCACGCCGGAAGAGCACATTGAGATCGTGCAGATGATCCTTGCCGAGGCTAACCGCCAGCTTAATGGGCGGATTAACGAGCAGATTTTCTTCACGCTGGCGGATCATATTAGCTTCGCCATTGAGCGTTACCACAAAGGGATTGCTATCCAGAACCGCCTGCTGTTTGAGGTGAAGCGTTTTTATCCGCAGGAATTCGCGGTGGCGACGCAGGCGCTGGCGCACATCAACCGGCGGTTGAACATTAGCCTGCCGGAAGAAGAGGCGGGCAACATCGCTTTCCATCTGGTTAATGGCCAGACCGATGTGCAAAACATGGAGCACACGCTGCTGGCGGTGAAAATGTTGAAAGATATTTTCAATATCATCAAATACCATTTTCGCATCAATATCGACACCGATTCGCTCAACTACTCGCGTTTTCTGGTGCATATGCAGTTTTTTATTCAGCGCATGGTCGAAGGGCAACAGATGACGTCGAAAGACGATTTTATCTTTGCTCAGGTCACCAAAGAGTATCCGCACGCCTACCGTGGTGCGCTGCTGATCCGCGACTACGTGAAAAATCTGCTGCAAATGGAAATGTCGAACGATGAGTTGCTGTATCTGGTGATCCACCTGACGCGCATTGCCGACAAGGAAGATTAACCGGACGGCTGCTCGCTGACCGCTTCGGCCACCAAATCGCGAAAACGCGTGATGATGGCCGATGTTCGGTTGTTGCGCAGCGCCAGATAAAGCGGCGCGCTGAGCTGGGCCCGATCGCCAATCGCCCGGTAGACAATGCCGTCACCTCCCAATCGCCGCATCGAGGCAGGCACGATGGACAGCCCCAAACCGGCACCGACCAAACTGAGGGTTGCGGGCAGGCGCGGGGCTTCCTGAACCACGCGTGGGCTGAAACCGGCACGGTGGCAGGCCGCCAGAATGGCGTCGTATAAACCCTGACCCGCAGGCCGACGATAAAGGATAAAGGCTTCTTGGGTTAATGCCTCTAGCGGCAAGGGTTGCTCACTGTTGACGGCCAGCGGGTGGCCGACAGGCAGGGCGACCAACATCGATTCACGCAACACCGGTTCAATCGTCAACCCGGGAATGCCGCCCACCGGCGAGCGCACAAAGGCCACGTCAAGGCGCTCATCCACCAATGCCTCCAATAGCTCACCGCTGCCGGCCTCTTCCAACTGGGTGGTAATGCCCGGCAGGATCTCGCGGTAGCGGCGCAACAGATTGGGCACAAACGGGTGCAGAGCGGCCGAACTGGTGAAGCCGATGGCAATATGCCCTTGTTCACCCCGTGCGGCACGGTGCACCGCCTCGGTCAGATGTTCTGCCCGTGCCAACAGCGCACGGGCTTCATTGAACAGCACATTGCCGGCTTCGGTGACGCGCACGCCGCGCGGCAAACGTTGTAACAGCTTTACCCCCAGCTCATCTTCCAGCCCCTGCAACAGGCGGGTTAACGGCGGCTGCTGAATAAAGAGCCGTTCGGCGGCACGGGTGATATTGCCTTCTTCTACAACGGTAACGAACGCCCGCAGGCGACGAAGTTCGATCATAGCCATACCTCAAAGGTATCTTTGTTGCTTATGAAATGCATTAGACAGCATGACATGGCGGCGCGCATCATACCAGCCATCATAAAAAGCAATCTGGAAGCGGCAATGTCTGAATCTGATGCAGTAAAAAACAGCCAACTAGCGGCCCCACCGGGTAACGGTGAGCTATTTTTGGGCTTTCTGATGCTGGGGTTGATCGGCTTTGGCGGCGTACTGCCGTTGGCACGTAACATGCTGGTGGAAGACCGTCGCTGGCTGAGCGGTGAACAGTTCACCGAGCTGCTGGGCCTGTGTCAGTTTTTGCCGGGCGGCAACGTGATCAACCTTTCCGTGGCAGTGGGTATGGAGTTTCGCGGGGTACGCGGTGCCTTGTGCGCGCTGCTGGGGCTGATCAGCGCGCCAACGGCGATTGTGGTGGGATTGGGCATGGTCTACGCCCGTTTCCAGAACGATGCGCATGTGCAGCATGTGTTTGCCGGGCTGGCAGCGGCGGCGGCCGGTTTGCTGTTGTCCACCGGGATAAAAATGCTGTTACCGCTGCGCGGTAAATGGCTGTCGCTGGCGATTGTGGCGCTCTGTCTGATTGCCATCGCCTGGCTGCGTCTGCCGTTATTACCGACCATGCTGGTGCTGGCACCGCTGAGCATTCTGTTGCTGTGGTGGAGGACCCCATCATGATCGCCATCTTGATCTCACTGGCATTGATTTTCACCGAGTTGTCGCTGCTGGCGTTTGGTGGCGGCATGACCATTCTGCCGGAGATGCAGCGCCAGGTGGTGGAGGTTCATCAATGGATGAGCGCGCAGGAGTTCAGTGCGTTGTTCGCCATGGCGCAGGCCGCGCCGGGTCCGAATATGATGATCGTGCCGCTGATTGGCTGGCACGTGGCCGGCTGGGCCGGGCTGCTGGTCTCTTCGGTTGCCAAGTTCGGCCCGTCGTCGATCGTCACCCTGCTGGTGATGGGGGCCTGGCGACGCTTCAAGGATAAACCCTGGCGGCGCAGAGTGCAGAGCGGCCTGGTGCCGGTTACCGTCGGTTTGGTGGCGGCGAGTGGGGTGTTGATCGCCGAAGCTTCCGCGCCAAGCTGGCCGTTGGCAGCGATTATTCTGCTGGCCACGGTCGTGAGCATGAGCAAGCGTATTCATCCGCTGTGGGTTTTGGCGGGCGGTGCGTTAATGGGATTGTTGGTGGCGTGACGACAGGTTTTTACGCTGCCGTCATGCCAGAAAAACCGGTTATTGGCGTGGCGTCAGCGTAAAGCGCGGCTTGCCATTATGGTTCATCACTTCGTAGTGTTTGGGGGCCGTCAGCGCCAGGAACGCCACCATGCTGCCGTCGGCGTTGGTCAGCGTCATGCCGTCCGGCGTTGGGCGCCAGGCAACCGGCAATTCGGCCAGGGCCAGCGGCTGCAGACATAGGGCAGAGGCGGTAAAACGGTAGGCGTTAGTGCCTTCGATCAATTCATCGCTTAACTCAACCTCGCAGGCGGCGGCTTTGTTTTCGGCGTCATTCAACTGCCAGTGGCCCTTCAGCGCAGAAGGGGCCAGCAGGGGTAGCGAACTGGCAAAGGTAGTGCTGCTTAACATAAGGCTCATAACAACTCCTGTCAGGGCAACGCGCCGTACTGCGCGCAAAGAGAGAAATCTCGGCATCGGCCACTCCTTACTGAAATCCGTTAATACCATAGCACGATCCCAGGTACTGGGTGAGCGAAGGGCAAGGGGTTTTAAGGCTCGTTTATACTGAACTTTCGTGATGGGTTAAAAGGGTTACCTATATGACCGATTTGTTCCCATGTTCAACCGGATTTTATCTGTTGGTAAGGAGATTAGGCGCGGCAAGCAGCGCCCCTACCATAAACAACAGAGCTGGTTGTTAACAGCCTCAAAAGGCCATTGGGTCCTTTATTTTCAATGGAGTCGTAGATGGGTTATTTCTCGCAATCTCAGTTCGATATCCGCCTTGAATGGGGGATACACGCCATCGAGCAAATGGCTGGTGATGTTGACTGTGTGATCATCGTTGATGTGATGTCTTTTTCAACCTGCGTAAGCATTGCCGTTGGGCGAGGGGCCAGGGTTTATCCTTACCCTTGGAAAGATGATACCGCGACAGAGTACGGTAATAACTTAGGGGCTATTACAGCCAGTACTACCCGTCGTTTTGAGGGCGAGGGATACTCACTTTCACCGGTTTCGCTGGTTGCTATCCCTCCTGAAACCAAACTGGTACTTCCGTCGCCCAATGGCTCAGCGTTGGCTTTTAAGGCTAGGGACTCCGGATGTGCTGTGTTCTGTGGCAGTTTGAGAAACCTTGAGGCGACTGCCATCGCCTGCGCGGCATATCACCGTATTTTGGTGGTTCCCTGTGGCGAAAAATGGCCGGATGGCAGTTTGCGGCCGGCACTTGAGGACTGGCTAACGGCGGGCGCGATAATATCCCGCCTGCCAAAGCGAAATCTGTCACCGGAGGCACAGGCTGCAGCAGCGACTTTTCAGGCGTTACCTGCGACTGCATTACGCCAGTGCAGTTCAGCCTGTGAGTTGATTGAACGTGGGTTTGCCGCCGACGTTGATCTCTGTCTGACAACCGATGTCGACGACAAGGCCTGCTGGTTGAACAACGATCACTTTACCGGCGAAAAATAAGCACCATAAGCATTTCGTCGAGATAGCCCTGTTCGGTTTTCAACGCACGTGGCTCCACGCCATAAGGTTCGAAACCGAACCGCTTATAGAGACTGATTGCGGTATCGTTGTCTGCCACAACGGTAAGCAGTATCTGCTCAACCTGGTTGGATCCATGGTCAATAACCGCTTTTAGCAGCGCGTTGGCGATCCCCAGGCCTCTGAATTCGGGTTCAACAAATACCCCGGTCAGCGAGGCCTTATGCGCATCTTTAATGCCTTCGGCCTGCTTGAATACCATGACCCCAACGATCCTGCCGTTTGAATAGGCGCCGAATACGGCACAGCTGGTGAGCCTGTCCGCAAAAAATTGGAGCGGTTTCTCAACTTCAAGCGCGTAAAAGGAGCCAAACATCTCGGGGGACTTTTTTAAGGCGGCAAGCCGAATAACCCGAAAATCCTCCACGTCTTCTGCCTGGAGGCGGCGAATATTAATATCAAGCATGGGTGGTTTTCTGTCCTGTATCGAGATTGTTATGGTCGTAATGCCTTAATCAGCGCCTGATTAAACTGTGCGGGTTCTTCCATCTGTGGCGCGTGGCCCAGTCCCGGAAACTCGATCAGACGGGCGTGCGGGATCAGTTTCGCCACCTTTTTGCCCAGCAGATTGTAATCACCGAGCTTGGCTTTGACCGCTGGCGGAGCAATGTCGCTGCCGATGGCGGTGGTGTCGGCGGTACCAATCATCAGTGTGGTCGGCGTTTGCAGATCCTTGAACTCGTAGTACACCGGTTGGGTAAAAATCATGTCGTAAATCAGCGCCGAGTTCCAGGCCACCAGGCGATGGCCCGGCCCGTTATTGAGCCCGGCGAGCATATCGACCCAGCGGTCATATTCTGGTTTCCAGCGGCCGACATAGTAGGTATTCAACTCATATTGCCGAATTCCGGCAGCGGAAGTTTTCAGTTCACGTTCAAACCATTGATCGACGCTGCGCCACGGCACACCCTTGGCTTTCCAGTCTTCCAGCCCGATCGGGTTCACCATCACCAGTTGTTCTACCGCCTGCGGATACATCAGGCTGTAACGCGTCGCCAGCATGCCACCGGTGGAGTGGCCGACGATTGTCGCTTTACTGATTTTCAGGTTATTGAGCAATGCATGGGTGTTTTGCGCCAACTGCTGGAAGCTGTATTGGTAATGTTGCGGTTTGGTCGAACTGCAAAAACCGATTTGATCCGGTGCGATCACCCGGTAGCCTGCTTTGTTCAAGGCCTTAATACTGTCCTGCCAGGTGGCGGCACAGAAGTTTTTGCCATGCATCAGCACCACCGTGTGGCCATTGGCATTGCCTTCTGGCGACACGTCCATATACCCCATACTTAACGTCTGCCCCTGAGAGGTGAAGCTAAACTGCTGCAAGGGGTAAGGGTAGTGAAAACCCTGCAGTTCCTGACCGTATTTTGGCGTTTCGGTATCGGCGCTAGCGGCAAAGGCGGTGAGGGTGACGGATAACAGCCAACCACGGGAAAATCTCAGCATCCTGATGTCCTTATGAAAAATCGACAAGAGTCTGAGTATAGTTGCAATACATTGGATTTCAGGATGAAAAGTCAATCTGTGGCGGGATAGGCCTAGTTGTTGTAAGGAGATGGCTGGCATTTTTAACCCTGCTTGCAAGTCGGGGGAATAGTAGCTTATTGAGTTGTTTTTTATTGAAAAATACACGGCTTCATGATAATGGTAACTAATGTGCTTTATTAACAGGGTAATTATTCATTAAAAAATAAAGAAACTAATAGTATTTAAAATAAATCGTCTAATTAATCTCCAAGCTTGACAACTCACTATCATCATCTTTAATGATAAATCTACGGTAAAAATAATCCCATTTGTAACGAGCGCTATCTACAGGAATCCATGTAATGGAAGAAATGCTGATACTCGTTGATAACGAAGATAACTCTATTGGTTCGGCGGGTAAATTATCTGTTCATCAACAAGGGCTATTGCACCGAGCATTTTCGATATTTATATTTGATAGTGAAGGGAAATTACTTCTACAGCGGCGAGCATTAAGTAAATATCACTCGGCAGGGCTGTGGACTAACAGTTGCTGTGGCCATCCTCGTTGGGGCGAGGCTACGCAAGCCGCGGCTTGCCGACGCTTGCAAGAAGAAATGGGTTTTGTTACCCGTTTGAAGAAAGTTTCCAGCTTTATCTATCATGCTGAAGTCCCTGGTAATTTAATCGAATATGAGTTTGATCATATATTCGTCGGGTTGTTCGATGGGGAACCTGAAATTAACTTTGATGAGGCGGATGATTGGCAGTGGGTTGATATTACTAAATTAATTGATAAAGTGAAAACACATCCTGAACATTTCACCGCCTGGTTTAATGTAATAATGAAAAATGTCAGCGCCAATGAACTCTCTGGCTGGGGGAAGCTTGCTTCCTGCTAGTAAAATACAGGTTAATTAACGGGTGGGTGGCTATGGATACCCTATTGGATTCAATTAAGTTTCCGAGCGATCTGCGGAAATTAACCTGCAATCAATTAGAGCAGGCGGCAAATGAACTACGCAGGTTTTTATTATCCAGCATTGCGGAAAGTGGCGGCCATTTAGCCTCTAATCTTGGCGTGGTGGAATTAACGCTGGCCTTGCATTATGTCTTTGATACGCCGAACGATCGTTTAATCTGGGATGTTGGCCACCAATCCTATCCGCACAAGGCGATCACCGGTCGGCGAAAACAGATGAACAACCTGCGTAAAAAGGGCGGTATATCGGGTTTTCCTCGGCGTGATGAATCCCCCTATGACAGCTTCGGCACTGCCCACTCCAGCACCTCTATTTCCGCCGCATTGGGCATGGCTCATGCCGCTCGGCTACAGCAACAAAGCAGGCATTGTATTGCCGTGATTGGTGATGGGGCGCTCAGCGCCGGACTGGCTTATGAGGCAATGAATAATGCCGCTCTTGATCCGAATATGCCCTTGTTGGTGATCCTCAACGATAACGACATGTCGATCTCGCCGTCGGTCGGCGCACTGAAAAAGCACCTCGCGGATCTGCTGGCAGGTGAATCGACCGCGTTGTTCGACGCACTGGGTTTTGATTATACCGGCCCAGTGGATGGTCACGACATCATGGCATTAGTACCGGCGTTGGTAGGCTTGCGCGATCGCGGCGGAGTGCAATTGCTGCACGTCGTGACCCGTAAAGGCTACGGTTTTTCCCATGCCGAAGCCGATCCTGTTGGTTACCATGCACCCGCCAAATTTTGCCCACAGGCAGGGATATTGCCTGCCACCGCCGGCAAGCTCACCTATACCCGGGTGTTTGGCGACTGGTTGTGTGACGAAGCCGAGCGAGACTCCCGCGTGGTCGGTATTACCCCGGCGATGCGGGAAGGATCCGGCCTGGTGACCTTTCAGCAACGTTTCCCCGAACGCTATTTTGACGTGGGTATCGCAGAACAACATGCGCTGACCTTTGCCGCAGGTCTGGCTGCTGAAGGCATGCGGCCAGTGGTCGCCATTTACTCCACTTTCCTGCAGCGCGGTTATGACCAGCTGATCCATGACATTGCCATCCAGCAGTTGCCGGTGACCTTCGCAATCGATCGTGCCGGGGTGGTGGGGGCCGATGGGGCAACGCACATGGGCATGTTTGATGTGGCGTATTTACGCTGTATACCCAACCTGCTGGTGATGTGCCCGGCGGATGAAAATGAGTGCCGGCAAATGTTGCACACCGCGCTCAATCACCAGGGGCCGGCGGCGGTACGTTATCCGCGCGGCAGTGGCCCGGGCGTCGTGCCACTACAGCAGATGACGGCGTTACCGCTGGGGAAGGCCCAGGTTTGTCGAATAGGTCGGCGGATAGCCATTCTGGCGTTTGGCTCCATGTTGACGCCTTGTCTGGAGGCCGGTGTCAGGCTGGATGCAACCGTGATCAATATGCGTTTCGTCAAACCTCTCGATACCGAATTACTGCTGCGTTTGGCGCAAACCCATGACGCCCTGGTCACCGTAGAAGAGGGCTGCATCGCTGGGGGCGCGGGCAGTGCTTGCCTGGAATGCCTGTCTGCCGCCGGGGTCGCGGTGAAAAGCTTGTTGCTGGGCTTTCCGGATAATTTTGTTGAGCATGGCGAACCCGCCGAGCTGCTGGCGGCGTACGGTCTGGACGCCAACGGCATTGAGAGCGCTATTGTCAGCTTTGTGGCCCCGTCGGTAACCGATCTTGCTGCTGGAACGGGGAGCTTTACCGATGGAAATGAATCTTTCTTGCCCGAAAAAATGCGTATTTATCGAGGAGAACGACCATGAGCAATCTGTCTGAAATCAAGTCGCCCGAACCGGTGTACCTACAGCAGAATCAGCCTTATCAGGTGATCCGGGATAACCATACCGACAGCTATGAAGAGAAGGTGGTGCAGACTTACTGCGAAGAGCCGGAACATTGGCGCAAGGCCATTGGCGACACGCTGCTGTTTCAGTTTGGGGTGTATGAGGATGTGGCACCTTCGCTGGCTCCGGCGTCAAAGTTGAAGCCCACCGCTTCGCTGGATGAATCCAGCGTACGTTATTTTGAACAACAGCTGTTTCTGGCCGGTGTCACCGGCAGCGATCGTCCGGCGATGCGCCGTATCCTGGATATCGGTTGCGGCTGGGGTTACATCCTCAAGCATCTGGCGGAACGCTATCCCGAATGTCACCGGTTGGATGGGGTGAACGTCAGCGCCCAACAGCTTAACCACTGTGCCAGGCTGCATGCCGAACAAGGGTTAGGTAATCGTATCAATTTGTTCTTGTGCAATGCACAAGATATCGGGCTGTTGCCGGATCCAGAAGATCTGTATGACCTGGTGATCATCCGCGGGGTGATCTCTCATTTCCCTAATGAATTGTACGAGAAGACGATGCGTGCGCTGTTCACCCGGATGCGTCCTGGTGGCAAGGTGATTATTTCCGACAACCTGTACAACGTTGAACCGGATCGCTACCAGTCCGATACGCCGGATATTGTAGATCGCCTGGCCTGCCGCCATCAGAAAACACCGGCTTATTTCAGCCAGGTATTGGAAGACAGTGGTTTTGCCGTGAAAGATTTCCGCGTGTTGCCCTCCAATGTTGATGTTGCCCACTGGCTGATGGACTCGAAGGCCAATATTGAACGCCATTTCCCGGAAGGCGTTGGCGGTGCGCTGGAAGAACTGCGGGTATTGGCTGAAAACTGGTCGGTAGCGCTGCTGAAGGACAAGGTTTCTACCTACAGTGTGATTGCGCAAAAACCGATCAAATAGACGGCTTTGAAGCGGAGTAGCCTCGGTCGTCGGGCATCAATAACCGCCGTCAGGTGCACAAAGGCCAGAGTTTCAGTTCAGTACAGGAATTCATTATGGATGCTTTCTCGACGGCAGAGCAGGACAGTGTGGTGCCGATTACCCTGATATCCGCGCCGGAACATAAGCGTAGCGCCACGGGTATTGGCCAGGTCGCCTTGCCTTATCCCAACGGGTGGTTCGCGGCCGGATTCAGCCACCAACTGCTGGCGAAACAGGTTCAGCGGGTGTCTTTTATGGGGCAGGAGTTGGTGTTATATCGTACCGCCTCCGGCGTAGCGCGGGCGATAGACCCTTATTGTCCACACCTCGGTGCGCATCTGGGCTATGGTGGCAAAGTGGTGGGAGAAGAGCTGGTTTGCCCGTTTCACGGCCTGGCCTTTAACCCTGATGGGCTTTGTGTGAGAACTGCCGGCGGTCAGAAACCCCCGGTGGCGGCGTTGACGCAACGTTACATCACCGAGGTCGACGGCGTCATTTTTGTCTGGCGCCATCAGGATGATTTACCGCCGTACTGGCAATTGCCGGTACTTGAACGAGCGGGCTTTTCGCAGGGACGCTATGAAAAGTTCGTGTTGCAGGGGCTGTGTCAGGACATGACGGAAAACAGCGCCGATCCGCTGCACTTCGCCTATTTGCACGGTTTGCAAGAGGTGGTCACACGGCATCAGGAAGATCGACACCAGATGACCTACACCATGCAAGCCAAGGTCTTTGGCCAGGCGGTGAATATGAAAATGCGATGCTTTGGTCTCGGTTACGCCGTAGGTGAGGCCGAATTCGCTCGTCTGGGGCTGATTGCACGCACTCAGGCACTGGGCACGCAGATCACGCCGTTAAGCTGGGATTTCCGCATGATTGACACTATCCGCGTTGAGCGAGTTTCGCGTTTGCCACATTGGTTGCAGCGCTGGGTTTATGCCGCCTTGCTGCTTTACATCCATCGCTGGTTTGTCAAAACGGTGAAGGAAGATTTTGATGTCTGGCGCAACCGGCGCTTTGTCGAACAGCCTAAATTGATTGCCGGTGAAGGCAATATGGCCGTTTATCGTCGCTGGACCACACAATTTTATCCGCAAGGAGACCTGGAATGACCATCAAATTGCCGGCACTTCCCCAACCGTTCAGCTTTGCAATTCACCCCCATTTTTCCCCCGGTAACGCTACCCCTTATCTGGATCAGGATTGTTATGATCGCGATCCCTTCGAGCAGGCCACCCGGGCCTATGCGGATCGGTTCGAACTTTATCAGGATGATGAACAGCGTCAGCGGCTGGCCAATATTCACTGCAGTTGGCTGGGCTCGATGATGTACCCCGTTGGCAGTGACGAACTGCTGCAGGTTGGCGTGGATTTTTGCATGTGGGCTTTTGCTTACGATGACGAATATTGCGATGAGGGGCCGATCTCCAGCAAGCCGGAAAAATTCATTCAGGCCTCGGCGGAGATCTGGCGGCAGTTTGAATCACCAGAATACCCACTTTCGCAGGACCGTTATGCCTTGGCTGCGCGTGACCTGCGGATTCGGCTGGATAAATACGCCAAACCGGAACAAACCGCCCGCTTTGTCGAATCGATGCGTATCTACATGATGGCCGAGATGTGGAAGGCCATTAATCCGGCCCCTTCTTTGAACGACTATGTTTCCATGCGGGTGACCGGCGGCGGTGCCTGGTCGTTTCCGACGTTAGGGCATGTGATCGCTAATGTTGATGTGTCGCAGCGGGAGTTTGAGGATCGCCCTGTGCGGGCGCTGTTTGAAATGCTGTCGCACCTGATGGCCTGGGAGACGGAACCGCATGCCTACCTCAAGGAAATGGTGCGCGGCTCGAACTATAAAGAACACAACTTGATCCGCGTATTGATCCGCGAACGACAATATAGCTTTGACGAGGGTATTGAGGAGTATCTCGAGATGCGTCTGCGGCTGCTGGGGCTATTTCTGCGTCTGCGAGCTGAAGTGGAAAAAACGGCCTCTGCCGGGCTGAAAGCTTATATCGAGTCGGTGGTTCGTTACTATGTCGGCGCTACTGCCTGGTCGCAGAATACCCGTCGTTATAAATCAATGAGTGGCAACAGTGACGAGGGGGCTTTTGAAGGTGGCCAACTGACACAACCCCAGCCGGTAGAAACCTTCAACAGCACCCAAACTATCGATATCGACGCACTAAAATGGTGGTGGCAGTACGATCCGGCGCGTGCGCGCTAGCTGACGATACTGGCGACGTTGAGGGGGCAATTTACACCGCCCGGCGACGCCATAAAGCCGTGAATCGGCCCGGTTTGGCGAACATCACCAGATTACCCAGCAGGATCAGGCACAGGCCAATCACCGCATTGATGTGCCACTGATAGCCTTCATAGATTGTTGAAATGCTCAGTGCCACCAGAGGGAACAACAGGGTGCTGTAGGCTGCTGCACCGGCACCAATACGGCCCAGCAGGCTGAAATAGGCGGCGAAGGCGATCACCGAACCGAAAATCGCCAGGTACAGCAATGAACCGATATAGCGGGTGCTGAATTCAATTTGAAACGATGCCCCCTGGGCCAGGGCGATCAGCGCCATCAGGACTGCGCCGTAACTCATGGCATAGGTATTGGTGGACAGAATATCCAGCCCACGCCGCTGGTGCCGGGAGCTGATCATATTGCCCAGAGAAAAACCGAAAGTACCGAGCGCGCTCAACCCAATGCCTTTCAACAATTCCGGTGCCAGTTGGGTGGCGACCAGATCTTGCCAGAACAGGGCGACGATCCCGGTGATACCCAGCATCGCCGCCGGCAGCAGGTTCGGGCTGGGGCGTTGCCGGAAGAAAATCATGCCGTTGACCGCGTTGAACAGCACCGCCATTGAGAAAATCACCGATTCCAGCCCACTGCTGATATAGGCCGCAGCATGGTAGAAGCAATAGAAGTTAAACCCGAACACGCAGCAGCCTTGCAGGAGGCAGAACAGATGGTCGCCCAGAGCAATGCGACGCAGGCGACGTGCCAGTAGCAGAATGACCAACATCACCAGCGCGGCGACCACAAAGCGGTAACTGATGGACACGGGAATGGCCACCGGCCCTTCCTGTTGCAGGGTAATCGCAATCCAGGTGGTGCCCCAAATCAGCACCACGGCAAGGTACAGCAGCGTGTTCATAATAAAGTCCGGCAAAAAATAGAGAGAGGCAGTATCCGCTGCTGCACGCCACCGTGCTTTCAGTGCTTTGCTGGCAATTGCATATTCTTGCGCTTTTTTTGGCAAAAGCGCGGACTGACGGCTGGTGTGGCGCTGCACCACTCTCTACACTGGAGGGATGGGTGAAAAGGGAGGCGGCGATGTCCGGCTACAAGGCGTTTGAAACACTGCGGGAACATAAAGCGCGGTTGCACAACAGCGTGCGGCTGGGTTCTGGCGTGGAACTGGCCGCCTGGTCTAACTGCAATGACCGAATTACTCAGGAAAGCGCCGATCACCATACTCTGAGTCTGTATGTTGCCGACGGCTATGAGTGTTATCAAAAAGTCCCCGGTGGCTGGAAGAACGGCGGCGGGCCGGATCGCTTCTGTATTATGCCGCGTCAGTATGAATCTACCTGGGACGTGCGCAGCGATTTGTCTTTTGTGCACCTTTACTGCACCGATCGTCATTTGCGTCAGGTAGCAGAGCAAACCTGGGATCGTAGCCCGGCGGCGATTAACCTCGAATCATGCGCCTTTGGCGAAGACTCGCAGATCACATTGCTGTATCGCCAGTTTTTACTTAACTGCAACTGGCAGGATCGCAGCAACCAACTGGCACTCAGCAGTGCCACAACCCTGCTGATGTCGCACCTGATCCAGCGCTACAGCCAACTGCAATGGGCGTTGCCGCAGGTGCGTGGCGGGCTGGCTCCGGCAGTCGCCAGACGGGTGAAAGAGTATATTGAGCAGCATCTAGACCAGCCGTTGTTGCTGGCAGACCTGGCGGCGCAGGCGGGGCTGAGTGAGTTCCACTTTGCCCGCATGTTCAAGCATGACACCGGTCTGGCACCACACCAGTTTGTGATGCGAGCGCGGCTGCAGCAGGCAGAAAAACTGCTGCGTCACAGCCTGCTGCCACTGACGCAGATTGCTCTGGAGTGCGGTTTTAGCTCCTCCAGCCATTTCAGCAACCGCTTCAAGGCGGCCTATGGATTTGCCCCGACGCAAATGCGTCAGGGGCGTTGATAGCCAACAGGAGAGAACATGGAACAGCAGTTCGCAGGACTGGGCGTGTTGTTTATCGCCGGATTTGGGCCGATTACCCGGCAAACGGAACAAAGCAAGACGTTCTACGCTGACGCGCTGGGGTTGCCGCTGAAGCCGATGGACGGCAATGCCGATTATTTGCTGACTGAGCATGGCGCACTGGAGGGGGTTAAACACTTCGCCCTGTGGCCATTGGCGCAGGCCGCGCAGTCCTGCTTCGGCAGCGATCAATGGCCGACCGATTTACCGGTACCGCAGGCCTGGATGGAATTTGACGTTGCCGATATGGCACTGGCGACTCAGGGGTTGATCGATCGCGGTTATCGTTTGCTGGTAGCCAACCGTGAAGAACCCTGGGGTCAGAGCGTCACCCGCTTGCTCAGCCCGGAAGGACTGTTGATCGGCGTGACCTTTACCCCCTGGTTGCGAGATTAACCGTTGCCAAAGGCTTCCCTCTCCGTTGGGGAGGGGGGGGGTTATTTTAAATCAGTTACGTTAACGTTTTTTGTTATTAATCCGGTGGGCTATTTAGATTGTATTCCTCTATTTTTTTATCAACCATTAATTTTGCAGACGCGCTTGAAAACCTTCTTGATAGTTTTACTATTGAATAGAGCATTAAAAGTGAAAACATTAAAGAAAATAATAAGATGTATTTTTGCTCAGAGATGGTGTTTTTAATAAATGTAGATTGTTCCGAGTCGGAAAATGATGTGCATATTATGTTTATCTGCTCATCACTTAGTCCAGATGTTTCTTTTAATATCATAGGATTAAATTTTTTGTCGATACACTGTCCTTTAGTGAGAGTCCAGTCAGATTTGTTTTTCGCGAAAGGTAAAAAACCTGGGTAGAAATTACTTGCTGAATTATAGCCTAACCAAAATGGTTGATTGTCACTATTGAAAGTTAGTAGCGCTGATTTACTTAACCCAATATTTGTAAAAAACATTGTGAGCAGATAGAGTAAAATAACACCAGCCATAACAACACAGTTACTCATATTGGATGGTGTGTTTACTTTTAAATTGACAATATCAAACCATTGCTTTGCTTTGGATATCTCAATGATATTTATATCATATTTTTTAGACCATTGTTTAAAATTCAATATTTGGTTTATATTGGTCGCATTACCATTGAATATGACGTTGTAGCGTTCGATATCATTTCTGTCATCCATCATTGATTTTATTTTTGGATGATTAAAATCACCTAATCCAGAAATAAAACTCCATATTCTGTGTAGTATGGTGTAACCAGACCCAGCACGGAAATATATGTATAATCCAAAGATAAGCAATGGAATTATAATTGACAGTAATCTAACATAACCATCTAAAGCCCAAGGAATAACAAATTCCATGTCTACTCTCCATTTTGTAATTGTAAAGTAATAGATTAGTTTGATTTTCTGAAATAGCAAGATTTAAATAAAGTTTTTCTTGAGTGATTTTATAATTAAGGATGTTAAACAATCCTTATAGGTGTTGCTTTTATTGCTGATAAAATTGTTGATGGTAAGATATTTATATTAATTTCCGTTTTTTATAAATATGCTAAGCCGATACTTTATGGCTTGATTAATATAAAAATCTTATGAGTATTAACTCCCATGATCCCCGACCTTGTTAAACTGGCTGCGTAGTTGCAGGCAGTTAATCAGCACCAGCACCGCCGTGACCACAAACACCCAGCGGAAGCCCATCAACGCCGATACGCCAGATCCAATCAGTGGCCCCACCACGTTACCGAGATACATAAACGACTGGTTATAGCCGAAGATGCGCCCGGTGACCTGATCGGAAGAGTACTTCAGTAGCAGTGTCTGCACGGCAGGCATCAAGGCACCATCGGCAAACCCCAGCAGAAAACGCAGGATCCCCAACTGGAGCGGCGTTTCCACCCAGGCCATGATGGCAAATAGCACCGTCGTCAATCCCAATGCGGCCAACAAAATACGTGCGGTGCCGATACGGTCGCCAAGCCGGCCGAGGCGCGGGGCGGACATCAACGCGGCTACGCCAGGAACGGCGGCGATCATGCCGCTAATAAAGGCCAGGTTGCCGCTATCACCGGATAAATCCTTAATAAACAGCGTCAGTATCGGACTGATCGACGAGTTGGCCAATTGGATCATCAGAGTGCTGACAAACAGGGTCACAATCAACGTCGGATAGGGCAGCGATTGAAATACTGCTTTACCGCTTAACCGATCGGCTTTTTTTACCTCGATATGGCGTTCTTTTATCAGGAACAGGGTAATCAGGAAACTGACAAACATCAGTACCGCGGTAACGAAGAACACCACGCGTAGCCCCAGATGGTCGGCCATCAGGCCCCCCAACAGTGGGCCAACGATCACCCCGGTCACCGGGCCGGTAGACAGGGTACCCAAAGCCCAGCCGCTTTTATCACGCGGCACCTGCGAGGCGACCAGTGCCATGGCATTGGGAATATAGCCAGAGGTCAGCCCCATCAGCGCACGCAGCGCAAACAGCTGATAAACGTTGGTGACCATACCCTGCAGCGCAATCACGACGGCCATCCCCAGCGAAGCACGCAGCAGCATTAGCTTGCGGCCCTTGCGGTCTGCCAGGCTGCCCCACAGTGGTGATACCAGCGCCGAGACCAAAAAGGTGCCGCTGAACACCAGTCCGGACCAGATACTCAGCGACTGGTGGCCGCTGACGCCAAGTTGTTCGACATACAAAGGCAGAAAAGGCAGGATTTGGCTCATCGCCAGCCCGGTAAAGAAACAGCCGAGCCAGACCGAGATCAGATTGAGTTTCCACGCTTCCATCAGCTTGTCGTACCACTTTGAATTGGGAGGAATTTATTGAGCAGAGTAATAATAACACCGGTTATCAGAGGCTGCTGGCCGAAATCGGTGAATAAAAGAAAAACCTGCCGGGCGGTGGGCTTAAGGGGCTATCAATCGATTAAACAACAGCTGCTGGATATCCTGCTTTTGTGCAAGAAAAGCGTGCACGGTAATCAGAGAGTCTTCGAGTGAATAGATGACGCGGTTACCGTTTGGCGTATTACATTCACGGTATTTATCGCAGCCAATCTTTAAAAGTTCAGGGCAAATCTGACAACCGACTGAAAACTGACTAACCCTGGCTTCAAACGCGTTGATGATGTCATCCACGACAGGCATCGGAGGGACATTATTCGCTTTAAGATGACGGATAATCTCGACCAGGGTGCCTTTTGCCGTTGCGGTATACTCAATACCTGGCTGTTCCTTCATACGACATCTCCTTTTACCGCATTAGTCATCTATATCAGCCAGTAACTGGTCGCGGGAATAAACTTTGCCTTCTTTTTTGTCTTTTTCAGACAGCGTTAGCAATTTAAGCAGGGCAATAGCATCATCCCGTTGCTTGCGCTCTTCATAAGACTCAATTACATAAGCCGGTGTGCCATTTTGCGTCACCAGAATAGGCTCAGATAAATCGAGTGCGGCTGCGTGTTTCTTTACGTAGCTTATAGTTTCAACTTTCATACAGGCGTCCTCGCAGGTCGAATGTGTCAAATTTAGTCCAAATTCAGACCATAAGCAATGCGCCAGGCAGATGCGAATCTGCTACTTTGTGCCAGGGCGAATTTCGCCGCTTAATGAATCAGGAGATAAAGGTGCCCCAGGAAAAACCGAGCATTATTCTGCGCTCAATGACCGAAACGGATCTTCCGGCCGCGTTCGAACTGTCGCAGCAGGCGCAGTGGCCCCATCGACGGGAAGATTGGCAACTGGCGTGGTCATTGGGAGCCGGTGTGATAGCCGAGGCCGAAGGTAAGGTGGTGGGCTGTGCGCTGCGTTGGTTGTGGGGTGAACAACGTGCCACGCTGGGGTTGGTGATTGTTGCCGAGCAGCATCGTGGGCAGGGTATTGCCAGGGCGATGATGCAGCGACTGATGACATCTCTGGGCGATTATCAGCTTCATCTGGTGGCTAGCGATCAGGGAAAACCGCTGTATCGGCAGTTGGGGTTTATCGAGCAGGGGCCCTTGGCGCAACATCAATGCCGGGAGCTGCCAATGCGCAACGCCGAGCCTTTGCCGCCAGGTTTAACCCTGCGCCCGGCATTGCCAGTAGATATTGCCTTACTGACTGAGTTGGATTTTGCCGCCAGTGGCCTGCAGCGTCAGCCGTTGTGGGTGGCATTGCTGGCCAGTGCCGAGCAGGCGTTGGTGCTGGAACGACAGGGTATTGCTGTGGGTTTTGCCCTGCGACGTCGTTTTGGTTATGGCAGTGTGATCGGCCCGGTGGTTGCCCCTGAGCTTGCGGGGGCCATTGCCCTGATTGATGCCTTGTGCCAGCCTTGCAGCGGTCAGTTCGTGCGGGTGGATACACCGCTCGACACCGGTCTTGGCGAATGGTTGATTGGGCGGGGGTTACCCTGTGTCGATACGCCCACCATCATGGTTCGTGACACACCTCATAGTCCGGATTGTCATCTTGCACGGACTTTTGCACTGGTTTCGCAAGCCTGGTCATAGAATTGAAATTAAAGGTTCACGGCGGTGCATTGCCAGATGCATTGCCCAAATGTTGTGCAATAGTTATCAACTGATGACTATGTTGTAACCGTGGGCGCTGCCGTTCCTGTAGCGCCATACGCCGCCGCGCGAGAATTTTTCCCCAGCAGTTAGCCATTGGCACGCGCCATGCATTGTCATCATCAGTCTTTGTTACCTGAGTAACAGAGGGTGGCGTGATGACAACTCAACAACAGTGGGCGAACTATGGCTGAGCATCCAGATGTAATCGCACAAATAGAAGCGTCATTTGCGGTACAGACCCCAACCGGGAAGCGTATTGCCGGTTATCTGCTGGCCAATTTGGCGCAGGTGCCGTTTGAAACGGCAGACAGCATCGCCCGCAGCACTGCTACCAGTGGCATTTCTGTGGGGCGTTACCTGCGCAGTCTGGGTTATCGCAATCTTGACGATTTGAAACGCACGCTGCGTGAACAGGGAACGGCGCTGTATCAGCCCTGGGGCGTGACCGACCGTCTGGGCGCCTATCGCCAACGGCGCGCACAGCCACAGCCGCAAAAGCTGCGCCAGTCGTTAACGCTGGAGCTGGAGGCGATTGAGCATGTTTATCAACTAGCCGGCGGTGATGCCTTTGCCCAGGTCAGCCGACAGTTGGCACAGGCAGAAGCGGTGTTTGTGGTCGGTATTCAGTCCACGCGCGGCATCGCCAATGCTTTCTACAGTCATCTGGAATATCTGCGGCCCAAAGTCTATTACGCCGACGGGTTGTCCGGCACCTACGTGGAATCACTCAATTCGGAATTCAGTGCGCCTTATTTGGTGCTGACCGACACCCGCGCCTATTCCACTATCGCCCAAAAATACTGCCAGGCCGCCTGCGCCCGCGGGCTGCGATTGGCGCTGATCACCGATATTTACTGCCCGTGGGCAAGGGATTACCCGATTGATCTGCTGCAGGTGAAAACCGATACCGGCCAGTTTTGGGACTCACTGGCACCGCTGAGCTGTCTGTTCAATCTGCTGCTGTCTTCGGTGCTGGAACAGGGCGGCGCGGCGGTGGAACAACGGCTGGCCAATAACCGCATGTTGCAAAAAGAGCTGGGGCAATTCGAATCTTAATCACTATGGGAAAACGTAATGAGTGACAATGTAACTTTAATCGAGCTGGCCGAAGCCTTTCCCGAGCTGCCGATCGACTTGAAATACGCCAGCGCCGACAACCTGACCGGTCGGGCGATTTATCTTGAGAGCCGCTGCCTGCTGCATCCCGACGCGGTACAGGGGCTACGGCGCTGTTTGCTGGCGGCGCGGCTGGCCGGTTTCTCCCTGCAGGTGTTCGACGCTTATCGGCCACAGCAGGCGCAGGCACTGCTGTGGCAGGCGTGTCCGGATCCGCAATATGTCACCAGCACACTTACCGGCTCGCACCACAGCCGTGGCGTGGCGATCGACGTGACGCTATTGGATGCCAGCGGCGTGGCGCTGGATATGGGCACCGCTTTTGATGAGATGAGCGAAAGGTCTCACCCGTTTTACCCTGATTTCCCTCCGGAGGTGCAGCGCAACCGGCTACTGCTGAATGCGGTGATGGCCGCCGGAGGTTTTCGTGGTATCGCCAGCGAATGGTGGCATTTCGAACTGCCCAACGCTGGCGAGTATCCGCTGTTGGCCGATCGCTTTGGCTGTTTTTCTTACGATTAAAACAACACACATTCAACGCATCAGGAGCTTTGTTTATGAATCAGATCAAATACGCCGCTCTGGCGGCTGCAGTGACGTTGGGGCTGACGGTAATGGGTCAGGCCCAGGCGGCGGTTCCCAAAGACATGCTGGTGATTGGCAAGGCGGCCGATCCGCAAACCCTGGATCCGGCGGTGACCATAGATAACAACGACTGGACTGTGACCTATCCGGCCTACCAGCGGTTGGTGCAGTACAAGACCGAGGGCGGTAAAGGCTCGACTCAGGTGGAAGGCGAACTGGCCGAGAGCTGGACGGCTTCTGACGATCAACTGGTGTGGACCTTTAAACTTAAACCCGGCAACAAATTTGATGATGGCTCGGATGTTAATGCCGAGGCGGTGAAGTGGTCGTTCGAACGCCTGATGAAAATTGGTCAGGGGCCTTCCGAAGCCTTCCCGAAAGATTTGCGGGTGACGGCGGTAGATCCGCTGACGGTGCGTTTTACCCTGAAAACCCCGTTTGCGCCGTTCCTGTACACCCTGGCCAACGACGGGGCCGGTATCGTTAACCCGGCCATCGCCAAGGCCAATCCGGCTGATGAAGGTAAAGCCTGGCTGGCGAACCACAGCGCCGGTTCCGGCCCGTACAAATTGGATCGTTGGCAAAAAGGCCAGCAACTGGTGCTGGTGCCGAATCCGCATTACAGCGGCGCCAAACCGGCATTCAAGCGCGTAACGGTGAAAATCATCGGTGAAAGCGCGACCCGACGTCTGCAACTGACCCGCGGCGATCTGGATATTGCCGAATCCTTGCCGATCGACCAACTGACGGCACTGAAGAGTGAAAACAAGGTAGCGGTCAATGAGTACCCGTCGCTGCGGGTGACCTATCTGTACCTCAACAACGGTAAAGCGCCGCTGAATCAGGTTGACCTGCGGCGCGCCATTTCTTACGCGGTGGATTACCAGGGCATGGTGAAGGGCATTCTCGGCGGCAACGGCAAACAGATGCGTGGCCCGATCCCGGAGGGCATGTGGGGATACGACGCCAATGCGCAGCAATATAGCCAGAATGCCGACAAGGCCAAGGCAGCACTGGCGGCGGTGAAGGACAAACCGGCTTCGCTCAATTTCCTGTATTCGGTAAGCGACCCTAACTGGGAGGCGATAGCGCTGTCGGTACAGGCCAGCCTGGCGACGGTGGGCATCAACGTCAAACTGGAGAAACTGGCCAATGCCACCATGCGTGACCGCATTGGCCAGGGTAACTACGACATCGCCATCGGCAACTGGAGCCCGGACTTCGCCGACCCCTACATGTTCATGAACTACTGGTTCGAATCCGACAAGAAAGGGCTGCCGGGCAACCGTTCGTTCTACAGCGATCCGCAGGTGGATGCGCTGCTGAAGAAAGCGGTATCGGTGTCCGATCAGCAGGTGCGTACCGCCGATTATCAGGCGGCGCAGAAAATTGTCATCGACCAGGCGGCCTATGTTTATCTGTTCCAGAAAAACTATCAGGTGGCGATGAACAAAGAGGTGAAGGGCTTTGTATATAACCCAATGCTGGAGCAGGTATTCAACGTTGGGCAGATGAGCAAGTAATCTTCTTCGGGCAGCCCTTTGGCTGCCCCTGCACCATGGGAAATCGCTATGAACGTTTGGAGCCTTATCCGTCAGCGTTGCTGGGGGTTGGTGCTGGTGATGTTCGGAGTGTGCGTTATCACCTTTACCATTTCTCACCTGATCCCCGGCGATCCGGCGCGGTTGCTGGCCGGTGACCGCGCCAGCGAAGAAATTGTCCAGCATATTCGCCAGCAATTGGGGCTGGATCAGCCGTTATATGTGCAGTTTGGCCGCTACGTGCTGGATCTGCTGCATGGCGATCTGGGAACTTCCATTCGCACCGGGCGACCGGTACTGGAAGATCTGCGTGCCTTCTTTCCCGCCACGCTGGAGCTGGCTTTTTGCGCCTTGTTGCTGGCAATAGCGCTGGGTGTGCCGCTCGGCGTGGTGTCGGCGGTTTATCGCAATAAATGGCCCGACCATCTGGTGCGGTTACTGTCGGTAACCGGTATCTCCACCCCGGCATTCTGGCTGGGGCTGGGGGTGATTATCCTTTTTTACGGCCAACTCAATCTGTTGCCCGGTGGCGGCAGGCTGGACGACTGGCTGGATCCACCGACCCATATCACCGGCTTCTACCTGCTCGATTCCCTGCTGACCGGCAACGGCGAAGCCTTCTGGAACAGCCTGCAGCACCTGATTTTGCCGGCGCTGACCCTGGCCTTTGTTCACCTTGGGGTGGTGGCGCGGCAAATTCGATCGGCGATGCTGGAACAGTTGGGGGAAGACTACATTCGCACTGCTCGCGCCAACGGCCTATCGCATTGGCGCGTGGTGCTCGGGCATGCGCTGCCCAATGCCCTGATCCCGTCGGTGACGGTGTTGGGGCTGGCGCTGGGGGATTTGCTGTATGGCGCAGTACTGACCGAAACGGTATTCGCCTGGCCGGGCATGGGGGCCTATGTGGTGGACTCCATTCAGGCGCTGGACTTCCCGGCGGTCATGGGGTTTGCCGTGGTGGTGTCCTTCGCCTACGTGATGGTTAATTTGATCGTCGATCTGCTTTATCTGTGGATCGACCCGCGAATGGGGCGCGAGGGATAATGACAATGACTCAAATCGAACAACCGCCGGCGGCGCAACCGACCTTGCGCTTTGTCAGCCTGCGCCGTGCCTGGTACCGGGTGCGGCGTAGTCCGCTGACGCTGCTGGGTGCCGCTATCATGATTGCCGTGCTGTTTCTGATGCTGTTCTCGCCGTGGCTGGTCCCGCACAACCCGGATGCCATTGATCTTACCGCACGCCTGCTGCCACCTTCGGCAGAACACTGGTTCGGTACCGATGAAGTAGGTCGTGATTTGTTCAGTCGGGTACTGGTCGGCAGCCGTCAGTCGGTGGCCGCCGGGCTGGCGGTAGTGGTGCTGGCAGGGGGCATTGGCTCGCTGCTGGGCTGTTTCTCCGGCGTGATGGGCGGCACGGTGGATGCGCTGATTATGCGCTGCATGGACATTATGCTGTCGGTGCCTTCTCTGGTGCTGACCATGGCGCTGGCGGCGGCGCTTGGGCCCAGCCTGTTCAATGCCATGTTGGCTATCGCGGTGGTGCGCATTCCTTTTTATGTGCGGCTGGCGCGAGGCCAAACCTTGACGCTGCGCCACCAGGCCTACATGCAGGCAGCACGTACCTTTGGCGCTTCCCGCTGGCATCTGATCGGTTGGCATGTGCTGCGTAACGTGATGCCACCGTTGGTGGTGCAGGCGTCGCTGGATATTGGCACCGCAATCCTGATGGCGGCCACGCTGGGCTTTATCGGTCTGGGTGCCCAGCAGCCGACCGCCGAGTGGGGGGCGATGGTGGCCAACGGTCGTAACTATGTGCTCGACCAATGGTGGTATTCGGCCTTTCCCGGTACGGCGATCCTGATCACCGCCACCGGCTTTAATCTGTTCGGCGACGGTCTGCGCGACCTGCTGGATCCTAAAACCCGGGGGCGCTGATGAGTGAAGCTACCGTTTTATCTATTGAAGAGCTGCAACTGGAATTCCCGGTCTACGGCGGCAGCGTCAAGGCCCTTAACCGCGTTTCGCTGCAGGTTAAGGCCGGTGAGATTGTCGGAGTGGTGGGTGAGTCCGGTTCCGGCAAGTCGGTGACGGCGATGATGACCCTGCGGCTGCTGGCGGAGGACGGCTACAGCGTGACCGGTGGAGCTTTGCAGATGCTGGGTACCGATGTCCTCAAGGCCAGTGAGCGGCAAATGCGTCAATTGCGTGGTGCGCGGGTATCGATGATTTTCCAGGAACCGATGAGCGCACTGAATCCGACGCGCAAGATTGGTCGCCAGATGTGTGAAGTGATCCGCCTGCATCAGCGGCTCTCGGCTCGTGCGGCGCGTGACAAGGCTGCCCAACTGCTGCGGGAGATGCAAATTGCCGATGCGGAGCGGGTGATGGAGCGGTATCCGTTCGAGCTGTCAGGCGGTATGCGCCAGCGGGTGTTGATCGCCATGGCGTTTTCCTGCGAGCCGGAGCTGATTATCGCCGATGAACCGACCACCGCGCTGGACGTTACGGTGCAGCGCCAGGTACTGAGATTGTTGCAACAAAAAGCGCGTGCCAGCGGCACGGCGGTGCTGTTTATCACCCACGATATGGCGGTGGTCTCGCAGCTTTGCGACCGGGTGTATGTGATGTATGCCGGGCACGTGATTGAAAGCGGTACGACGGAGCGGGTGATCGAACACCCAAGCCACCCGTATTCCATAGGCCTGTTGCTGGCGGCACCGGAACGCGCCGCGCCGCGCAGCCTGCTGCAGGCCATTCCCGGCACGGTGCCTAATCTGAGTGCGCTGCCGCCGGGCTGCGCCTTCAGCAACCGTTGCAGCCACGCCGACGGCCAGTGCCGACAAACACCGCCGCTAATACCCTTAGCCGCAGAGCCGGCCCAGCGGGTGGCCTGCTGGCATCCGCAATCTATTGATTTGGAGGTGCGAATTGAACCTTGAAGCGCTGCTGGAACTGCGCGACGTGCGGCTACGCTTTCCTGCCAGCTATAACTGGCGTGGCAAGCCGCGTGAATACGTCCATGCGCTCAACGGGGTGGATCTCAATATCATGCGCGGGGAAACCCTGGGTATCGTTGGCGAATCCGGCTGCGGCAAGAGTACGCTGGCACAGTTGCTGATGGGCTTGTTGAAACCGAGTAGCGGTGAGCTGCTGCGCGCACGCAACGATGGCTCCTGGTTTGGCAGCGGTATGCAAATGGTGTTTCAGGATCCGCAGTCGTCGCTCGATCCCCGTCTGCCGGTGTGGCGCATTATCACCGAGCCGGTGTATGTGCAGCAGCATACCAGCGTGGCGCAGCGGCGGGCACAGGCGGCAGAACTGGCGCAACAGGTCGGGCTGCGGCCGGAGGCGATTGACCGCTTGCCACATGAGTTTTCCGGTGGACAGCGCCAGCGCATCTCCATTGCTCGTGCGCTTTCTTCACAACCGGATATCATCGTGCTCGATGAACCCACTTCGGCGCTGGACATCTCGGTACAGGCGCAGATCCTCAACCTGCTGGTGGAGCTGCAACGCGAGCGCAACCTGACTTACGTCCTGATCTCACATAATGTTTCTGTGGTTCAGCACATGAGCGATCGGGTGGCGGTGATGTATCTGGGGCAAATTGTGGAACTGGGGCCGACCGCGCAGGTACTGCGCCAGCCGCAGCACCCTTATACCCGGTTGCTGCTGGACTCGGTACCTCGCGCAGGTCGCTCATTGACCGACAGCACGATTGAAGACCGCAAGGGCGAACTGCCGGGCAACCGCCAGTTACCGCAGGGCTGCTTTTTTCGCGAGCGTTGCCCTTATGCCGGAGAAGGCTGCCAACTGCCGCAAAACTTGCGGGTCAATCTGGGGGGCACGGCGGTGCGTTGCCATAAGGTGGCCTAGCGGCCACCTTGCTCAGCGGATAATACCGCGCGTCGAACGTGCAAAAAAATCGTGGAACAGGCTCAGCAGCGGGTATTCCACTTGCAGGTAAATAATTTCCTGGCGGTCTCTGGCCACCCGATTATATTTTATTTTATGAACCATTCAGTCATAGCGCGATGTTATTACCGGGGGAGTGCGGCTGCAGTTTTCCAGGGGGCGAAAATCATCAGGCTGGCCGCAGCCAATGCCCAGGCACCGAGGCCGCCGTACAACATCACCAGGCCAAAACTTTGCGTCAACGCAGTATGAACCAAGGGGGCCAAGGCATCCCATTCGGGGAGTGTTTTCAACGCGGTGAGATTACCCGCCACTATCTGCTCCGCCACCGAACGTAGCGGCAAGGTAGCGAATGATTCGGGCAGCGTTTGTCGCAGGCAAACGTCAACGCCCGCCAGCAAGATAAAACCCATGACGGCAATATTGACAGCCAACGCAATCATTCTGGCACTCATGTCTATCCCGGAGGCCATGCCGGCGCGGGCATTCGACACCGAACCTGTGGTGGTGTTGGTCACCGGAGTATTGGTGATCCCCAGGCCGATGCCGGCGATAAGTAACCCCGGCAGCATAGCCAATCCGCCGGTATGTTCGCCGCTGCTACCTGATTTCATCAGCAGGAAGCCCAATCCAAGCGCGAATAGCCCCGAGGGGATCACGGTTCCAGGGCGGAAACGCAGAGCCAATCGCTCACCCACCGGGGGGAAGACAAGCGTGGGAAGCGTATAGGCGAGCAGCGACAAACCTGTGGTCAGGCTGTCATAACCCAACCCAATTTGAAAATAGAGCGGCAGGTAGATCATAAAGGGCCAGAAGCTGAAATTCATGCCAATGGATCCCATCAGCGCCCCGGAAAATTGCCGATTCCTGAACACGGAAAACTCAATCATCGGATAGGGGCTGCGTCTTTCAACTCCGATAAACAGTAGCAGGCTGAGGGCTGCAGCCAGAAGAATCCCCCCGGCGCGAACGCTGGTGAAACCGAATCCCGCCCCCTGAGTGATAAAATAGACCAACCCAAAAACCGACAGCGACAATGTGACGATCCCCAGACTATCCAGTTTTTCCGCCTGAGGAGCGCGGGATTCTTGCACGCTGAAAATCACCAGTAACAGTGTCAGAGCGGCGATGACAACATGAATCAAAAATACCCACTGCCAGTTGGCGATCGCCACGATAACGCCGCCGATCGCCGGCCCAAACCCTAACCCAATGCCAAAAACGATGCCCCAAATGCCGAAGGCCTGGCCACGCTGTTTGCCGTTCTGAAACTGATGCGACAATGCTGCTACCTGGCAAATCAACATGGCGCCGCCCGCCATGCCTTGCAAAAAGCGGCCCACGATCAGCATCGTCGAGCCGTTGGCCAGGCCGCAGAGTAAGGACGTGAGGCCAAAAGCGACAATGGCGATGATGAAAACTCGCCTGCGGCCAAAACGGTCGGACAGTGTTCCGGTGGCCATCATCACTGCGGTGCAGGCCAGAGTGTAGGCATTCATAATCCACTGCATTTCGCTGAAATCGCTGTGTAATACCCGTTCCAGCGTCGGCTGTATCACCGGCACGCTGGAGATTTCCAGGCCGAACATCAGCGCGGCGAGGCAAATTGCCGTTAATGCCAGTCTGTTTTTACTGGTGTGAGAGAGCGTCATGAATTTTTTCCACAAAAGAAAGGTTACGGAAACGAGTAACCATTCTGGATAAATGATTTGCATGATAGAAATGATTTAATTTACTGTTATTAATTAAATTCCATCATGTAATCATCCTATGAACATTGACCCGACACTGCTGCGCACCTTCGTTGCGGTTACCGAAACCGGCGGCTTTACACGCGCTGCGCAGCAACAGAATCTGACCCAATCCGCGATCAGTCACCAGATCCGTCGGCTTGAGGAGCAGATTGGCCGACAGTTATTGCTCCGTACTACGCGCCGCCTGACGCTCACTGAAGACGGTGAGGATTTGCTACGCCACGCCATGCAAGTTTTGCATGCGCTCGACGCCATGGGACGGCGCTTTGAATCCTCACCCGTGTCGGGAGTCGTACGCTTTGGCCTTACGGAGAGTTTTCTGGGGGAACGATTGCCGCCGTTGTTATCCCAGTTCGCCCGGACTTTTCCTGCGGTCAGGTTGGAGGTCAATGTCAGTATCGGGCTGGATCTTTGTGGGATGGTGAAGGGCAGCGAACTGGATTTGGCCGTCGTGATGTCGCTGGCTAACCGTATTGAGGGCCGGTTATTGCGGAGGACGCAATTGGTGTGGGTAGCGGCTGAGACATTCAGCCTTGAGGGCACGTCGTTGCCGCTGGCATTGTTTCCCACGCCGTCGGTCAGTCGCGAGGCCGGGATCGCCGCTTTGGAAAGCAAGGCTATCGAATGGCATACCGCCTTCACCTCACAAAGCCAGCAAGGGCTACGGGCGGCCGTGCTGGCGGGGCTGGGCGTTGCCGTCATGGCAAGCGGCGATGTGGCGCCGGGAATGAAAGTGATCGGCGACCAGTACGGGCTACCCGAATTGCCCGACATCGATTTCACCCTGATCGTCAACGGTGCTGAACCTGGCGCGGCTGCGCAGGCATTCTGCAAAATACTGCTGGAGATGTCGGTGCCGTTGCCTGCCGTTGGGGGTGATTAAGTGCGGCTCAGGGCAGTGGCCAGTCGGTGGGGGTGTTGCTGACCACTTCGACATACATATCCCAGGCGTGTGACCAGAACTGCGTAAAACCTTCCTGGCTGAAACTGATGCCCATCAGGCCCATGACGAACCAGCAGGTGGTGAACAGCCCCAGGCTGCTGAACATAAATGCCATGCCGTTGCGGCTGGTCTTACGGCAAACGACGTTTAGCTGGCTGGACATAAACATCATAACGGCGCTCAGTAACTCCCAGCGCATCATGATAAAACCTGTGGCAATGGCACTCATCGAACATGGTCCTTGGAAAAAGCCGCAACCGGCGGGGGGCGGTGCGGGCAAAAAATGAATTAGTGTGATCTGCGTCACATTGTAGCACCGGCATAAATCACGGCTCAATCCCTGACCGGCAGAAAAATCGGCATTTGGTAACATTCCAACATGCTGAAACATTTATGCCATTTCATTAGCAACCTTTTCATGGGGCGCCTTTGCCAATAACGCTATGCTTGCCGACTTTTCACGACCCTGATTTATCTTGGGAAATTGTGACGTCTGACAGGTAACTCGCCACGCATGGCCCTATTAAAAGATAAAATTCGTGACCATTCCGCCGAGGAAATGCTGTTTATTCGCCGTGCCGGCGTGGCCATGGTGCTGGTTGTCGCCTGTTTTGGCGTGCTGGTCGCCAACCTGTATCGATTGCAGGTCAAACAGCATGGGTTCTACCAAACTCGTTCCAATCAGAACGACATTAAAATGGTGCCGATTGCCCCGAGTCGTGGGCTGATCTTCGACCGCAACGGTATCCCGTTGGTGCGTAATATTACGCTTTACCAAATTCAGGTCGTCCCCAGCAAAATCGAAAACATGACCGCGTTGCTGCAACAGCTGACGCCGATTGTCGATCTTAGCCCCGAAGACATCACCGCCTTTCGCGATGACATGCACCATAACGGTCGCTACAAGCCGGTGACGCTGAAAAGCGGGCTGACCGAGACCGAGGTTGCGCGCTTTGCGGTCAATCAGTATCGCTTTGATGGGGTAACCATCGATACCTATCAGCAACGGGAATATCCGTACGGTGCCGAGTTGGCTCATGTGGTGGGTTACGTATCAAAAATCAATGACGCTGATTTAAAGCGGCTGGATAAAGCCGGTCTTAGTGAGAACTACGCCGCCGACCACAATATCGGCAAGCAGGGCATTGAGGCCTATTATGAGTCTGAACTGCACGGCACCACCGGTTATCAGGAAGTGGAGGTGGATAACCACGGCCGGGTCATTCGCCTGCTGAAGGAGCAGCCGCCGCAGGCGGGCAAGAATATCTATCTGACGCTCGATCTGTCGCTGCAACAGTATATCGAGTCGGTGTTGAAGGGGCAGCGAGCGGCGGTGGTGGTCGAGGATCCGCGTGACGGCGGTATTCTGGCGATGGTTTCCAGCCCCAGCTACGATCCCAATCCTTTCGTGAAGGGCATCAGTTATTCCGCCTATAAATCCTTGTTGGCCAACCCCGATTTGCCGCTGATTAACCGCGTAACTCAGGGGCTTTATCCACCGGCATCTACCGTGAAGCCCTACATGGCGACTTCTGCGCTGTTCGCCGGGGTGATCACTCCCAATACCACCTTCTTTGGCGCACCGACCTGGACCTTGCCGGGGACTCAGCGCCGCTATCGTGACTGGTTGAAAAGCGGCCATGGGATGCTGAACGTGACCAAGGCGATTGAAGAGTCTGCCGATACCTTCTTCTATCAGGTGGCCTATGAAATGGGCATTGACCGCATTCATAGCTGGCTGAGCAAGTTTGGTTACGGCCAGGCTACCGGGATTGATCTTAATGAAGAATATCGCGGTGTCTTGCCAAGCCGCGAATGGAAGCAGCGGGTGCATAAAAAAACCTGGTACCAGGGGGATACTATCTCGGTGGGTATCGGCCAGGGATATTGGGTCGCCACGCCCATCCAGATGGTGAAGGCACTCACTACGCTTATCAATAATGGCAAGGTGAAAACCCCGCATTTGCTGTATTCCCTGCGCCAGGGTCGCCAGGTGAACCTCTATCAACCACCGAAGCAGGCCGCGCAGATTGGCGATGCCAAATCGCCGTATTGGGGCATTGTGCGCAACGGCATGTATGGTATGGCCAACCTGCCAAACGGCACCGGCTACAAGCTGTTCCACACCGCGCCGTACCAAATTGCCGCCAAGTCCGGGACTTCACAGGTGTTCGGGCTGAAAGAAAATCAGACCTATAACGCCAAAATGATCCCGGTGCGGCTGCGTGACCATATTTTCTATACGCTGTTTGCCCCTTATAAAAATCCACGGGTGGCGATGGCGCTGATTCTGGAAAACGGCGGTGGTGACGGCGTGGTGGCAGGGCCTACGGCGCGGGCGATCCTCGACCATATATTTGACCCGGCCAATGCCCCGCAGCCTGACAAGGGGCAAGAAGTTAAACCGGAGTTAAACGACAGCGCGGATGTGCAACAGTAAACGCGTTTGTTTTTACTTTCTTACAAACTGCAATCTTCTAAAGATTTTCGTCAGGGTAGACTGAAATCATTACATAACTTTAATAAAAACGCAGGGTTAACAGTGGCGCCATTAATAAAAAAAAGCGGTAAAAATTATTCAACCCTTCGCTTTGGCTGGATCTGCGCCGGGATACTGGTTTGCTTTTTCCTGCTGGCGTTTCGAGTGGGTTATTTACAACTGTTGGAGCATCAACAACTGACTGACCAGGCGGATCAGCGTTCGATCCGCACCCAGGTGTTGCCGACCAACCGGGGAATGATCACCGACCGCAATGGTGAAGCGCTGGCCGTGAGCGTGTCTTCGCGCGATATCGTGCTGGATCCCAAACATATCCTCGATAGCCATACCGATATCACCAATGAACGCTGGCAGAGCCTGGCCAACGTGCTGAAAATGCCGCTGACTGAGGTACAAAAGCTGATCCAGTCGAACGCCCATAAGCGTTTTGTCTATCTGGCACGCAAGGTTGAAGATGATAATGCCAACTATATCAGCAAGCTGCATTTGACTGGCGTCAGTACCGAGCAGGACTTCAGCCGCTTTTATCCGATGAGTCAGGATGCCGCCGGGCTGATCGGTATTGTCGGACAGGATAATCAGGGGCTGGAAGGCATCGAACTGGGCTTTAACCACCTGCTGCAAGGCAAGAACGGGCTGCGCGTATACCAGAAGGATGGTAGCGGGGCGGTGATTGGTGTGATTAAAAACGTCGATCCTGTGCCTCCGCCGAACGTCACGTTGAGCATCGACAAATTTATCCAGTACGTGCTGTATGCACAGATCCGCGATGGCGTGGTGGCCAACCAGGCAGACTCCGGCTGTGCCGTATTGGTGAAGGTGAATACCGGCGAGGTGCTGGGCATGGCCAGCTACCCGTCGTTTAACCCAAACAACTATGCGGGTACGCCGACAAAAGATATTCGCAACGTATGCAGCAGTGACAGTTTCGAGCCAGGCTCGACGGTGAAACCCGTGGTGGTGATGGTCGGGCTGGAGCACCACCTAATCAGGCCGGATACCGTGCTGGATACCACGCCTTACCGGGTTAACGGGCACTTAATCAAGGACGTGGGCCACTGGTCGAAACTGACCATTACCGGAGTACTGCAAAAATCCAGTGACATCGCCGTTTCGCACATCGCGTTGGCGCTGCCCGCTACCGTGCTGCCGGCAGTTTACAAAAGCTTTGGCCTGGGGCTGCCGACCGATCTGGGGATTGGTAACGAGAGCAGCGGCTACTTGCCGCAGCACCGTGAACGCTGGGCGGATATCGAACGGGCAACCTTCTCCTTCGGCTACGGCCTGCGGGTGACGCCGCTACAGATGGCGCGCGAGTATGCCACTATCGGTTCCTACGGCGTTTATCGGCCATTGTCGATAACCAAAGTAACACCACCGGTAATGGGGCAACGGATCCTGCCGGAAGATACGGTAAAAACCGTAGTGCACATGATGGAAAGCGATGCTTTGCCAGGCGGCAGCGGGCTCAGCGCCGCAGTGCCGGGCTACCGGCTGGCGATTAAAACCGGTACCGCAGAGAAGATGGGGCCGAATGGCAAATACGACGGCGGTTACATCAACTACACCGCCGGTGTGGCACCGGCCAGCGACCCTCAGGTAGCGCTGGTGGTGATGGTTAATAACCCGAAAGCCGGCAAACACTTCGGTGGTTCGGTGGCCGGCCCGGTATTTGGCAAAATTATGGCTCAGGTGCTGGAACATATGAACATTCTGCCTGATGCCCAGCCGTTGAACGTGGTGTCTCAGGTTAAGGGCTAATGTAATGTTTCCCCCTCGGATTAGGGGGAACGGATCAGAAGTAGTAGCCGATGTTGAGGTTAGTGCGGAAATACCATTTATTGCTGCCGGAGGACTGGGTGCTGGTCCAGCCGGTGGCGTTTTCGGCACCGCCCCAGGGGTTGGCGTTTTGCGCCCAGGTCAGATCAACCCACACCATCACCGGCAGGGCAAAGACCTGCACCCCGAGGGTATTCATTTTAGAGTCAGAACCGCCGTCCTTATCTTTCCACAACACGCTGTAGTCGTTATAAAAACGCAGTTTTTTCACCGGCCCCCAGGGCACTTCGACATCACGCGCCAGATTAATGGACGCAGTGGTGGCCTGCGCCGGAATCAAATAGGCCGGCGTCAGGCCATTACCGCCCATTAAAATTACCGAGTTGTTGGCACCCTCAGGCCCTTTGGCATCATAAGAATAACGGATAATTTGCGTCGACAGATGCCACGGATCGTAGTTCACCAAAGCATGCAGGCCTGTCGCCCAGTAGGTGCCATTATCCCCGGTGTCATGATTATAGAGCCGGGAAACTGCCAGCGAACCGCCGAGCTCGTTGTTCCAGTCGCCCTGATGGAATTCACGTGCCAGACGCAGGTTCACCTGGTCACGCTTCTCGTTGGCTTGCAAATGTTGCGAACCGTAGTTGGTATTTTTCAGATCGTCGAAATTGCCCACTTCCGGGGCGTAGCGCACGCCTGCCGGCATCATGCGGGGGAAATAGGCGGCATCCAGCGCCCAGCCATGGTCATGGAATTGGTATTTGGCACCTAACCCGTTATTGACCCCGAAACCGAGATAAAACGGGATACCGTAGGACCAGCCGAACTGGGGATAAGGCTGTAAACCAAAGGGTTTGAAAGGTGCGCCCAGCTGCAGGTCAGAGTTCCCGCTCAGGTGATAGCCGACATAGGCCCGGTCGATGGCGTATTTTCGGTGATCCTGAAACCAAAATCCGGAATCAAAGAAAGCGTCATTATAGTTGCCACTGGCATCGATGCGAAAGGTATCAAAACGTAAGTGGGGTGGGTTGCGGTAATTACTGCTGCCCCAGTCTTCATAACGATAGTTGGCGCGTAATGCACCACCGATATCAATGTTTTTATTATTGTCCTCACTTTGCCAATGCAGATGGGGGAATGCCGGACTGCTCTTTTTTACCTCAGGTTTTGTGACGAGCTTATCATTGGCGGATGTGGACGTGTTTGCGTAACTCATTGGTGATAATAGTAAAGTTATGATTATGGCTCTGCGCATGAATTTCCCCTGATGACACCTGATGTTTAAAAAGGCGAGCGAATTCCGCCATAAATAATGGAAGTGCTCGTTGAGTTTTATATATGAGACAAGTTTTAGTTAAGTATTTATTATTTTACGTTTGATAAAGTTTCAAATATGAAACTCTGTTTCACGTTTTATTTGGAAACTATAATCCTGAAGTTATGTAAGTCAAGAAATAAAAATGGCCGGGCAAGAACAGCAACAACATCCGTTGTGGCGTTGTTGGAAAGCGAGAGTGAGTGGCGGTAGTACCAGAATTTATACTATAAGTGGGCTTTATTTTATTGGGATGAAATAATGTGGAGGATATTAAGTTTTTATCTTAAATGATAAAAATAATAGAATGGTGTGAATTTCAGATCGGTTATTTTTAAATAGACAATAACCGATCTGGGATTGATGTATTTGCGGCCGGGATCAGCGACTGGTCTGGTGGCCGATGATGCCGCCCAACGCTGCGCCGCCCAAGGTGCCCAGCGTGCTGCCGTCGGTCAATACTGCACCACCCAGGGCACCGACACCTGCACCGATCGCGGTGTTGCGATCGCGGTGAGACATATTCCCACATGCAGTTACGGAAAGGGTAGCGATAACAACCACCATCACACCTGCGGCACGTTTAAAGTTCATAAGAGTTTCCTGGTAAATTGCCTAATTAACGGACAAATAAAGCTCGTGTTAATCGGCCGGTAAAAGTTGAGATGAATGTATTCCTGCGCAGGAAATTAGAATAGGTAAATATTCTTAATTTTGAGTGGCCGGATTTTATTTCGCGGTTGCCATGCTCTGGGTTGGCGACAAAACAGACAGTTTCTCTGCCTGACCAACCAAGATGAGCGACCTATCGCGTGTATACCGCTGCCGCTACGCCGGTTAGTTGCTCTCACGACTGACCAATGCAGTGCACAACGGCAGACTCTTCTGGAAAGAATGGACTGAGTGGGGGATAACTAACACTTTATTAGCGGGTAGATGGCACCGGAGAATTTAAATTCTTATGACTAAAGTTAAGGGTAAATAATCGCCTTACAGGGAACTTAGAAACCAAATAAGGCCACACACCACCAGCCAAAATAATCCGCTAACGATGAATACCCCATGCCAGGCATAACGCTCCATCCACTGAATTGTGGTTCTTTTTAATTTATTCTCTGGCGTTGATAAACCCTTGCTAACGGTTAACGAGGTTAACTTTCTTGTTGTTCCAGATTTGTGCTGAGACAAGCGATTCTTCCGTGTAACTTGTTGTATTTTATTGTTATTGATGAGGTATTCTTTTGTTAATGAAATGCCTGTAATTTTCTTTGATTTAAATTTCACTTGTCTCTCCATAAAACAAATATGCAACAATATGGCGTCATATATTTGTTTCTAATAATTCTTCCTAGGCTAATGATAAGCCATGCCTATTATTCTCGCATGTTCAATATGCTGCCAACTACACCAATATTGCTACGTGTTTATGATAGTTGCGAGCCGGAAAGGGTAATGCAATGTTTTTATATTATAAACAACAGGATGTGGCGTGAGGTTTCGATTGAAACAAATTTAATTTCTGAGTAAATAAGTATTTTTATTCTATTGGTTGGCTCAATGCTTGTTTAAAAAATGTTAACTGACCGCTATCAGATAGAGGGCGATCGCCAGTCTGTAAAAGGCGTTGTGTGAGCACGACAGGGAGACAGCCAGGAGCACGGGAAGAGAGCATTTTTTTGTATTGTGGTAATGCAACTGTGTAAGTTACATTAGCGAAGTTGGTTGTGATCTACATCACATATTGAAACCAGCCAAAAAAATAACCTTAGTATATACAAGGGGAAAGCCTCGGATTCGGAAGAGGGTTCTCTGTTTAAAACCAGGAAACAACGATGTTAGAAATGATTGAAAGTTTGGCAACCGTGGTGATCCTGGTGCCGGTAATGATAGCCGTACTGCTGGGCTCGATTTATGGTCTGGGTGAGCTGTGTAATCTTTTCTCTGCCATTGGTCGGAAAAAAGACTGAATTTAATGATCGGGGGCGCAATGCCCCCGATGCAGTTTTAGAGTACCGTTGCCAGGAAATCACGCGTTCTTTGGTGCTGTGGTGCATCCAGCACCTGTTGTGCAGTGCCCGTTTCCACTACTTTCCCCTGATCCATAAAGATGATTTGATCCGCCACTTCGCGCGCAAAGCCGATTTCATGCGTCACTACCACCATGGTCATGCCGGAATGCGTCAGGCCTTTCATCACCTGCAACACTTCGCCCACCAGCTCGGGATCGAGCGCAGAAGTCGGCTCATCGAATAACAGCACCTCAGGGTTCATTGCCAACGCACGGGCAATCGCCACCCGCTGTTGTTGGCCACCAGAAAGCTCGCGTGGCCAGGCGTGAATGCGATGCTCCAGCCCGACGCGGGTCAGCAATGCTTTTGCGCGCTCCAAAACTACGGCTTTCTTTTCTTTTTTTACCAGCAATGGCGCTTCAGAGACGTTTTCCAGCACCGTGCGGTGGGGGAACAGGTTGAACTGCTGGAACACCATGCCGATGCTTTTACGCTGTTCGGCGACTTCTCGCTCCTTCAGTTCGTACAGGTGATTGCCTTTCTGGCGATAGCCGATGAGCTGTTCGCCTACGCGAATGGTGCCGCCATCGAGTTTCTCCAGGTGGTTGATGCAGCGTAGCAAGGTCGATTTACCCGAGCCGGAAGGGCCAAGGATCACCGTGACCGAGCCGGCCGGGATCTGCAGACTGATATTCTTCAACACCTCGGTGCCGGAGAAGGACTTGCGAACCTGATTAATGTGAATGGCGGCGCTCATGACTCTGCTCCCTGTGACGGACTAACCGGAGCCTTGCGGCGGCGAAACAGCCAGTTGCTGCGGCTGGCCTGGCTGCCTCGACCAAAGTAGCGCTCAACGTAGTGCTGGCCGATCGACAAAATTGAGGTCATCACCAGATACCATAGCGTGGCTACCAGTAGCAGCGGAATGACTTCGTAAGTGCGCTGGTAGATGATCTGCGCCGAATACAGCACGTCCTGCAGGGCAATCACCGATACCACCGCGGTGGTTTTAAGCTGCCCGATCACCTCATTACCGGCCGGTGGCAAAATAGTGCGCATCGCCTGCGGTAAAACCACTCGCCACAGAATTTGCCCACGACGATAGCCCAGGGCCTTGGCGGCTTCCAATTGACCGCTGCCGACGCTTTGGATACCGGCACGGACAATCTCTGCCGCGTAAGCCGACTGATGCATCACCAGCGCGATCACTGCCGCGCTGAAGGTGCTGATAATGGTGTTGGTTGGCGCGCTGGCGACTTCCCCCAGGAACGGGATCCACAGGCTGATGCGCGGATAGAGCGCGGCGATGTTGTACCACAGGAAAAGCTGCACCAGCATCGGCACCGCGCGAAAGAACCAGGTATAGAACCAGCTTACCGCCACCAGCACCGGGTTGGCCGACAGGCGCATCAGTGCCAGCAAAACGCCACCGGCGAAGCCGAAGATCACCGAAATCACCGTCAGCTTCAGCGTCATGATCACGCCGTTGATAATCGACTCTTCGGTGAAGTTTTCAGCCACCACGGCCCATTCGAAACGCGGGTTATGCAGCATCGAATTGGCGATAAGGCCAACCATCAGCAGCACCAGCAGTGCGCTGAACCAGCGGCCGTAATGCCGATGACCGACGATGCGCAGCTCGGCATCGTCGGTAGGGTATTGCCCACTCATTTTGCGATCTCTTCATTGATACCGGCGGTTTTCACCGCGCCAAAACCGATATCCCAGCCGTCGAGGATTTTCTGATAGCTGCCATCGGCAATCAGCGAGTTCAGCGCCGCCTGTACCGGTTTTACCAGTTCGGAGCCTTTCGGCAAGGCGATGGCCACCGTAGTGCCTTCAATGTTGATATCACCGGCCAGCGCCAGCGGCTTAACGTGGGTCGCCTGGTAACGCAAGCCTTCATAAGGGCCGAAGAACATCGGCACCCGGCCGCTGATCACTGCCTGAACCCCGGCCGGGCGGTCCGGGAAGATCGGAATGACGATTGCCGGTTTGCCGGCGCTGACGCATTGTTCGCTGGCCTGCTGCAAACGGGTGATCTGTGAAGTGCCTGCACCCGCACCGACGGTTTGACCACAAAGCTGAGCCAGATCGGTATAAGGCCCCAGTGCCGCATCTTTACGGGCAATCAGTGCCAGTTTGGACGCGTTGTAATAGCCGACAAAATCAACCTGCTGGAAGCGTTTCTTGTTGGCGTCGATATTGGCCAGCGCCACGTCATAGCGGCCGGATTTCAGGCCGGGAATGATATTGTCGAAACCGCCAGTGTCTTTCCAGTGAATGGACACGCCAAGACGATCGGCAATCGCGCTCATCACGTCAATTTCACGACCGGCCAGCGTTTTGTTATCCGCTTCATAGAAGGTGGTCGGTGGGGTATTCGGGTTGGTGCCTGCCACGATGTAACCGGCCTTTTTGATGGCTTCAGGCAGGCTGTTGTGTAAAGCCGGATCGGCGCTGGCTTTCACCGCGGCACGGAAGGGCACATCGCCTTCGGCGGCGAAGCCGCTGGCCAGCGGTGCCAGCACGGCAGAGGCCAGCAGCAGGGACAGTGCAGTACGTTTAATGGTGATTTTCATGATGTTCCCCTGCGAATTAAGCCGATTTAACGTTGGCGAAGTTGATTGCCGGTTGCGGCAGGCCCAGGTTTTCACGCAGGGTTGCATACTGATACTCTTCGCGGAACAGACCACGACGGCGCAGCTCCGGGATCACCAGTTCGACGAACAGTTCCAATTGGTTCGGCAGTACCGCAGGCATGATGTTAAAGCCGTCGGCGCCTTGCTGTTCCAGCCACAGTTGGAAGTCATCGGCGATCTCTTCGGCGGTGCCCACCACCACGCGATGCCCGCGTGAGCCGGCGGCCACGGCGGCCAATTCACGCAACGTCAGGTTTTCACGCGCCGCCAGATCGGTCAGCAGTTTCACCCGGCTTTGGCCGCCTTCGGTCGCGCCCACGTCCGGTACCGGGCCGTCAAGCGGCAAGCCGCTCAAATCGAAGCCAAAACGGGCAGAAAGCTGTTCGATGCCGTTATCGATATCCACCAGCTGATTAAGTTGATACCAGGTTTCCTGCGCCTCGGCTTTGGTACGGCCGATGATCGGCATCACGCCCGGCAGGATCAGCAAGTGATCCGGATTGCGTCCGGCATCGGCGACAAATTTCTTCTGGCTGCGGTAGAAAGCCTGGCCTTCTTCCAGCGTGGCGGCGGCGGTAAACACCACCTCGGCGGTTTCTGCCGCCAACTGCTGTCCGGCCGGTGAGGAGCCGGCTTCGATAATCACCGGACGGCCCTGTGGGGAGAGTGAAATATTCAGCGGCCCCTGTACCGAGAAATGTTTGCCTTTGTGGTTGGCGGCATGAATTTTCTCGTCAATGGCGTACACACCGTTTTCTTTGTCACGCACGATGGCATCTTCTTCCCAGCCGTCCCACAGCTTGTAGCTGGCCTCCAGGAACTCGCGTGCCACTTCATAGCGCTCGGCGTGTGAGGGCAGATCGTCACGGCTGAAGTTGCGAGCGGCATCGCTGGAAAATGAGGTCACCACGTTCCAGGCTGCACGGCCGTGGCTGATATGGTCGATGGAGGCCATGGCGCGTGCCAGATGGAAGGGTTGATCGAAGGTGGTGGAGGCGGTAGCCGCCAGCCCGATATGGCGGGTATTCACCGCCAGCGCAGCCAACAGCGTCAGTGGCTCCAGGCGCGACATGGTGGAGGGTAAACGGTGCACGCTGGTTGCCAGCGCATCGCCGACGAAGAACATGTCAAAGGTGCCTTCCTCGGCTTTTTGAGCGATCCAGGTGAACCAGTCAATGTCCGTAGGAGAACCACTGGCACCGGCGGCACGCCAGCCGCCGACGTGGTGCCCCAGTGCCTGAACAAATAGGCCGAGACGTAATTGACGCGATGGTGTTGAAGATAAAGCACTCATAATTATTCCTATATTTATTATTGGTTTAGTAATTTTATTAAACGGGTCAAGGCGTCAGGCTGTGCCAGCGCACAGTCGCTGATCACCCGGTCACAATCCAGGTGCGGCAACAGGTGCAGAATGCTGCGCAGCTTGGCATTGACATCGGTTTGGCGGGCGGCCGTTTGCTTTCTGGTGACAATGTCACTTAATTGCCGACCATCGTGTAGGGTCAGGGTCACGCGGTGGAAGCGTAACTCTGCATCCAGCTCATCCGGTGGAGCCGTCAGGTCGGCGTGGCGCTCAACCCGTGCTGCCAGGGCAGCAATCAGTGGATCAACCGGGTTTTCGCCGTAATGCATCAGCGGTAGGCTGCCGCTGTACAGGGCGTCGGCGATGACATACTCCAGGCTGAAACGCGCCTCGACCCCGTTTGACGGGCGACGAATATAAGGCGCGGTATCGGCGCCAGGCGGGAAACTGACCTGAATATGACGGATTGCCGCAGGGATATCGGCGGCGGTAATACCTTGTTCGAGCAGGCGCTCACGCAGGATGAATGCCGCTTCGACGGCGCTGTGGGTACCGCCGCAGGTCGGGTAGCGTTTAAATTCCAGGCCCGGTTGCAGAATGCGCCACGGCGCGCCCCAGTCCGCGGTCAGCAGCTCCGGCCGCTGCCGCCCGTCACCGTGCGAGTGCAGCAGGCTGTCTATCACGCCTTCCGACTGACCGACAAAACCCGCCTGAGCCAGCAGCACCGCATTTACCGCCGCGCGTGCCGCCAATCCCGCATGCAGCGGTTTGGCGGCCGAACCAAACTGGCTGCGCAACCCGGCGGCCTGGGTGGCGGCCAGCCCGAGTGCGATCTGGGTTTGTTGGGGTGTCAGTTGTAAATAGCGTGCGGCTGCCGCACTGGCGGCCACCGCCCCCAGGGTCGCGGTGCTGTGAAAACCCAACTGATAATGCTGGGTTCCCGCAGCCAGCCCCAGTCGCCCGGCGGCTTCTACGCCGATCGCATAGGCGCTCAGCAGCGCATCAACGTCAGGTTTATCGTCGGTCAGCGCCAGCAGCGCAGACAGCACTACCGTGGTCGGGTGGCCGCGCAGCGCGGGGTGATAATCATCAAAATCCAGCGAGTGGCTGACATAGCCGAAGTACAACGCCCGGTTCTCAGGCCCGACAGGGGGGAAGACCGTGTTCACCGTCGCCAGCCCGCTGTCGGTGAGTGCGCCCTGGGCAATAGGCAATGCACAGGCGAAATAATCCATCAGCCCAACACGGGCGGCCAACAGGGCGGAGGCTTCGGGCCGGCTATCGAGCACCAGACGGGCAAATTGAGCGGTTATGAGCGATGGCAAGATATAAAACCTGATTTTTTATGCGGTTATGCGCTGGTCAGCAATTCAGATTTCATTGTGTGGTGATTTTACCGGGGCCGAAAGAACGAACGGAACTTTCATATTGCCAAATGGAATATAAAAAAAGAACAGGTAGCCCAGAGAGACCGAAGCATTACGGAGTTGCATCCGCCTTAGTCAATTTTGTGCATAGCAAAGGCGCAATTAATCTTAATAAAATGACCCAGGCAGAATAGCCGGGCACTATTCTGCTGTTTAAGCGACCGGGGTTACATCATCATTGCCATGACCTGTTTGAACATGGCGCTGTCAGGATTGGCCAACTCGTTCACCAGGGTGAAATGGTTGCAGTGCCTGTCTTCCAGCAGCGTGACGTTAAGCCCTTTTTCACGACAGGCGGCGTAATAAGCCAGCGTCTGGTTTTTAAAGCCCTGAGTCTCTTTGGCACCTACGTCGAGCAGGATCTGCGGCGCATTGGCCTTTGCCGGCAGCATAAACAGCGGGCTGAGCGTTGCCGCCTGTTCAGGCGTCAGACGCATCCAGTCATTGACGTAGATATCACACAGCGGACGAATATCGTACAAGCCACTGAGCGCCAGCGCGCCTTTAATCACATTGACCGGTAACTGATAAAGATGCTGCCAGTCATCGGCAATCAGCATTCCGCTCAGATGGCCGCCGGCTGAGCTGCCACTGACAAAAATACGCTCGGGATCGATGCCATATTGAGCGGCATGATGGTAAAGCCAGGCTATTGCGCTGCGCACTTCGCGGACAATTTCCGCCAGTGTGGCTTCCGGTTGCAGGGTATATTCCAGCGTGGCCACCGCTACCCCGTGGCGGGTGAAGCTGGCGGCCATCGAGCAGGCTTCCTCTTTGCGTTGGGAGTGCCAATATCCACCGTGAATAAAGACCAACAGGGGCGCAGGCTGGCTGGCGGCCGGGAACAGATCTAGGCGTTCGGCAACGCCCATGCCGTAGTGGATGTTATAAATCCCCGGCGTTTGCGCTTTGGCCTGGCTGGCCAACGCCGCATATTGCGCCATACAGGCGTCAAAATCCTCTACCGAGTTGCGGGCATTGTATTGCACCGCGCGTACTGACAGGTCATCAAACAGCAGGTCGATTTTCATCTTGTCTCCTTGAGTGGTTCCTCATCATCTGCCTGAAGGCGATTTAAAGTTTGCTGCTTAATGCTGGCCAAACTCGGCCATAACATGGCGTCGCATGCACTAATAAACTGCATATGCTGCGTCTTCCGCCAGGTTATTAGCTGACATAGGCTACTGACAGGTTCTTTTCAGGAGTCAGACTATGAAGCCAATTACTCAGCATACCGCCCCCAGCCCCCATATCGGTGGGATCCTCGCCAGCCTTTCCTTGTCGATGCTGGTTTCCTCATTGGGGGCCAGCATCGCCAACATCGGTTTGCCCACGTTGGCACAGGCGTTCAACACCTCGTTTCAGGCGGTGCAGTGGGTGATGATCGTCTATCTGCTGACCATTACCACCTCCATCATTGCGGTTGGGCGTCTGGGAGATAGAATCGGCCGACGCCGCCTGCTGCTGTTGGGGATTGGCCTGTTCAGCGTCGCTTCCGCACTCTGTGCCATTGCGCCTGATATCTGGCTGCTGCTGGCGGCCCGCATTGCACAAGGGCTGGGGGCGGCAGTGATGATGGCGATGACCATGGCGCTGGTGGGTGAGACGTTGGGCAAAGAAAATACCGGCCGTGCCATGGGGTTGCTGGGCAGCATGTCGGCGATTGGCACCGCGCTTGGCCCTTCGCTGGGCGGCGCATTGATTTTTGGCTTTGGCTGGCGGGCGATGTTTCTGGTGAATTTTCCGCTGGGGCTGCTGGCCTTTATATTGGTTTATCGTTATCTGCCTGGGAACCCGCCGCAGTGGCAAAAGGACACCGGCAGGTTTGATTTGCCCGGCTCTTTGCTGCTGGGTTTGACGCTGGCCAGCTACGCGCTGTCGATGACCTTGGGACAGGGTGATTTCGGTGCCATCAATTTGCTGTTGTTGCTTTGCGCCGGTCTGGGAACCGGGCTGTTTATACGGCTGGAAAACAGCACGGCATCGCCTCTGATACAGCTGGCGCTGTTCCGCCAGCCGGGGCTGAGCAGTGGGTTAATGATGAGCGCACTGGTGATGACGGTGATGATGACGTCGCTGGTAGTGGGGCCATTTTACCTGACGCGCGGTTTGGGCTTGACGGTGGGACAGGCCGGGCTGGCGATGTCAGCCGGGCCGCTGGTTGCCGCTTTGTTCGGTGTGCCTGCTGGCCGACTGGTGGATCGCCTGGGGGCACAAAAAATTACTGCCGTGGGGCTCGCCGTGATGACCTTGGGGGCGGGGGTGATGTCGATGATGTTGTTAAGTGAGGGCGTTCTCGGCTATGTGGCTCCCCTCTGCCTGATTACCCTGGGTTACTCGCTATTTCAGGTCGCCAATAATACCGCGCTGATGAAGCATGCAGCCCCTGAGCAACGCGGGGTGATCTCCGGCATGGTTAACTTGTCACGTAATCTTGGTTTGATCACCGGCGCTTCTGCCATGGGCGCGTTGTTTATGCTGGCGGCGAACACTGGTGATATCAAGCTGGCGACGGCAGAGGCGATATCCCATGGCATGCGGGTGACTTACCTGGCGGCTGGCGTATTGGTAGCCATCGCATTGGTAATGACCCTCAAAAAACCTGCCGCTATTAAACCGGACGCGGATTACGGTAGGGAGTGATTGAGTCGGCGGGCTGGGCCGACTAACTCGAAACACAACGGCTTAATCGACAAACTCTGGCGGATCAGCCGGGCTTGAGGTGATTGCGTAACCAGGCCACCGTATCCTGAAGCGTTTGTTCCAACTGTCGGAATGTCAGCCCCAGGTCACGTTCACTTTTGGCGTGATTAAAATGAGAACGATTGCCCTCTTTTACCATCAGGCGTACCGTGGCCAGACTGAGTAGCACCGGTTTGCCACTGAGGCGGGCGTAGGCCTCCTGTAGCGTCGCCAACAGGTAGAGAAACGGCAGTGGCAGCGTGCGGGTGGGGGTTTTGACACCGGCAATCTCTCCCAGCAAGGGGACCAACTGGTGCATGGTCATGTGTTGCCCGGCGGCCAGATAACGTTCACCGCGTCGACCGCGCTCTGCAGCCAGTATCATGGCCTGTGCCACATCTCTCGCGTCAACCACTGAAAAACTGCCCGTCACCAGCCCCGGCAATTTGCCCTGCATCACGTCATTGGCTAACTGACCGGAAGAGGTGGGACCAAGATCGCCCGGCCCCCACATCCAGCCTGGCAAGATCAGGCTGCCGTTCATTTCCGGATACTGATTCAGGAAGGCCAAAACCTCTTCATCCGCCATTATTTTACTGCGGTAGTAATCATCGGCATCTTCGGGGCGTCGCAGACAGGTTTCGTCGATCGGCTGGCCCGGTTCGCCGTTGAGCACGGCGATGGATGAGGTATGGATAAAACGACGTAATCCGGCACGGTAAGCCTGTTCCAGCAGATGCCTGGTACCCTCGACGTTGATGGCTTTCAGCTTCGGCCAATGGCTACCGCCCTTGTAATTATCACGGAAGTAGGCCGCAGTATGGAACAGGATGTCGCAACCTTGCAGGTGTTCGGCAAAGGCGGCGACGTCAGTCATATCGCCTACGATTAATTCAACACCTTCGATCCCCCCGAACTGCCGGCGACCTTTTTCCATGGAACGAACCAGAGCTTTGACCCTGGCCCCTTGAGAGACCAACTCACGCACCAGATTATTACCGAGCAAACCGGTCGCGCCGGTGACAAATGCCGTTTCTATTTTCATCATGATTAAAATCTTAAGTGAATTTCAAAGTTCAAGTGATATCTAAATCTAGTGGTAGAGGTTTAAAATATCAAGTGATATCTTGAATGCACTGGAGCAGTGACAACCCGCGTAAAGTTGAAACAGATGAAAACGATAAAAAAACGCTTAACCCGTGAGGAGAGCCAACATCAGACCCGAGAACGGCTGATTGAAACCGCTCGCCAATTATTTATTGTCGGCGGTTATGGCGGCACTTCGATCCGTGATATTGCCAGCGAGGCCGGCTATTCACAGGGGGCGTTCTATTCCAATTTCGCTTCCAAGGAGGATCTGTTGTTGCAACTGTTGCAGCGACATATGGAAACGGAGGCGGCACAGCTCACCGGCCTGACCCAGAATGATGGGGGAAGTCCGGAGCAGGTATTTGCGGCGCTGGAAGCCTGGTCGGCGACCCTGAATCTGGAGGTTGACTGGTGCATGCTGTCGATAGAGCTGCAACTGCATGCGCAGCGCAGCCCGGCCTTCGCCGTCGAATATCAAAGGGTCTGGGATAGCCATCAGGCAAAAATTGGCGGGGTGATAGCCTCGCTGTTTCAGCAGGTGGGTAAGACGCCGCCCGCGGAACCCCATGAGCTGGCGGCGGCTTTTATGGCGATGGCGCACGGGTTGGCTTTGCAACGTACTCGTGGGGGGGGCGATCCCTCGGGCCGGTTGATTATGCTGTTTCTGCGCAGTCTGCTGCAGATGCCAACAGCAGACTGATCGCTCCTCAGGGGACGTAAATGATCTCAAAGCTGGAGGTTTTATCGTAGTAGGGCGTCATGCCGCCATCGACGTAGAAAACCTGTAGGTCGTAATGATAAATCAGCTTTTTATCCGGGTTGAGGATCAGATCCAATGCCGAGACTTTAACCGTGACGTCATGGTTGGGGTGATCTTTATTCAATTCGACGGTTTGGTTATCGATATTCACCAAAATGCGTTTGATCGGTCGCGGCCCAGAGGGGTCGTAGGCACCGCTGTCGCTTCTGAATTCAATGGTTTTGTAGATGTCGACCGGTGCCGTCTGTTTGATAAAGTCACGTACCTTACTCTGATATTTGGCATCCAGCGCCAGTACCACCGGCAGGTTATCCGGGTTAAAACCGATAAACTGCACCGCCAGATAGCCTTTCAACAACAGGTTTTGCGGTGAGCGATCAAATAACGCGTCCCAGATTAGCGCGAACTGCTGAGCGGGCAGCGTGAATGAATCGACAATGCCGCTTTGCAGGTTGATCAGCGCATTTTTTTCCTCGGTTTTGCCTTCGGGCAATGCCAGCTGCAACACCAGTGAGTCCGCATTGGCGAAGGGTGCCAGCCGGGCGTCCGACTGCATTTGTGAAAACTGTGCCGTGGCGTTGGCGATGCGTCCCTGGTTCACCTTGGGCGACAGGAAGTAGTCAAAAGTCACTTTGATCTCCCCCAGCGAGGTGGCGTGCTCGCCGGCGGAGAAGGATATTGACAGCATCGGCTTGCCATCGGTATCGGTGCCCAGCAGGAAGGTATCCGGCAGGTAATAAAGGTAATTCTTGCGCACGTAGTCCTGATAGTAGTTATACCAGAGTTGCTGATACTGCAATGGCGTGAGGATCAGCTGCAGGCGCGGCGGTGGTGGCGCAATGCCCTGGTAAATGTACGGGTAATAGTTTTCGGCAAAGTAGAAAACTTTAGGGTCGGTGACGGTATTGGTGAGGCCGTGCTCGGTTTTGACTGCCACCACCAGCGTGGTTTGCGCATCGTAATCCGACAAGGCCTGCAGCAAGGCGTCGCGTTGCTCCAGCTTGTACAGATCCAGCTGAGCCTGATAGCGATTTTCCTGTGGTGTCAGCAGGACCTGGTCAAAAATCATCTCTTCGACGCTGCCAAAGCGGGTGTAACTCAGCACCACATAGGGAATTTGCGGGATGCTGTGATTCAGGGCAAAGTCCAGTTGCATGCGCCAACTGCTGCCGTCGGTGCTGGTGGCGATCTGGTAGCGGGTTTCCCCTGAAACGATTTCGGTGCAGACCTCGGCGGTCAGGTCGTCTTCCCGCATTAGCGCTGCCGCCCGGTAGCGTAGCTTTTTACCCTCAACGTCAGGAAACTGCTCACGGGCATTGAGCAGAATAATTTGGTTCAGTGCCACCAGGTCATTGAGAAAGGTATTCATGGTTATCCTCAGTGCATTCAGTTTGGGCCAGAGTTCTGAATTGGTTCAGGCAGGACGAGGTCCAGAGGAAGCGCCCGTCATGCCGACGGTAGAGTGGGCTTTCCAATTGGTCGGCGGGCCATTGCCAGTGGGCCAATGCATCAATCAGCGGCGTGAGTTGCGGGATCCCCGCCAGCCTGGCGTACTCAAGGGCCGTGCGCCATTCGTTGGGGTGGGCGTAATAGGGCGTTAGCGAACTGAGCCGATCGTAACGGTTGTCACTCCATTGCACCGCCTGATTCAGCATTTGAATAATGCGCCGGTAAGCCGGTAACACGGCGTCGCTGCCGCTCACAAGTCGGTGGAGCAGGATCAGCGCATTGGTGTTCACGCAGCAATCCAACTGGCGGATGTCATTATCATCTTTCATCCAGGTGTGAAAACTTTGGCACTCCGCCCATTGGTGCTGCTCGGCGGCCTGACGGGGATCGACCCGGCGTAGCTGATAGCCGTTCATGTGCGAAATCGTCTCCCCGACCTGTGACAGTGAAATGCGCCCAAACTTGTACAGCAACTCGGTGATAATCGCGGTGTCGTCAATGTCGGCGCAGATACTCTGGTTCGCCATCCATGGCGGATGGGCGGTGGGCGGCCAAAAGCTGAAATGGCACGGGCGGGTTTCACAGGCGATTAAAAAGTCGAGCGCCTTCTCGATATAAGGCTCGGTCTGCGGGGTGTGATCCAGAGTGCGTAGCACCTGCGCGGTCACAAAGGCGTTTTCATCATGATGCCAGCATCCGTCCGGGGTTCTGACATGGGCGGCAAAGGCGCCACTGGCACACTGTTGACTCAGTAACGCGCTTAAGCTGGAATTCTCATTAGTGCCGGCGGATGAAATCGGTTGCTGCGGCTGCACTACGAAGTGGGTATTTTGCGGGCTAAAAGTGCAGCTGATGGCATGACGACCCTGCATATCCAGTGAAAAACCCACTACGTTGAACTGCAGGGGAACTTGCGCGGTCATGACGCATTGCAACAAGGGCATGGTTTGTTGGCTTTGTGTCAACAAGGCTTGCAGCGCGGGGAACACTCGCGGGTTATCACCAAAGAAACTGGCCGCCATGGTGAACAGCGTGAAGCTCTCCAGTTCACCTCCGGGGCCATAGACCAGGCTAAAACCGTAGGTGGTGGGTGGAAAACCTTCGCGACTCAGGGTTTGTTGCCGGGCACGTTCCAGCAGCGGTGCCAGCGCTGGAAACAGCCGTTCACAGTCAAAAAAGGCCATGACTGCCGCAATATCAGCTTCAGTGATTAGCGCACTGTGCCACTGGAAGTAATACTCACGCGGCGAGTCGATCTGTTGCGGGTAATAACCGACCATCAGCAGTGACAAGCCGGCCAGTTGGCAGGCCGCGGCGGGGTAATCCGGCCAGACAATCTCCACCGTACTGTCGGGCGGGACCTCGGAGTAGACCTTGGTTTTAACCGTCTCCGGGCTATATTTTCGCCCAAGCCAGGAGCCAAAGCGCAGAGGTTGGGCCGCCTGGCGCTGCATCTGGCTGATGGTAGCCAAACAGGCCTCTACATCATCCTGCGCGGGCGAGTCCGTGATTTGCTGGTAGTGCCGATAAAAAGCCTCAACCCCACGATTTTCGGCATAGCGTGGTAAAAAAGGGTCCAGCGTGCAGGAAAGCGCCTGCGGTTTTGACGACGAGACGGTGAACTCCAGTGGACTGCCGTTATACCCCAACAGACTGGTGTTAAAGGCCGCGGACAAACAGCCTGAAGCCTGGCGTGCCTGGCTAAAGCGCGCGATTTCGGGCACCAGTGAGCGGCGTAAATAGGGCGCCTCCTGACACAGGGCGCTTACCAGGGCGTTCCATGCCGCTGGTAATACCGTATTGCGTTCGACCATCGTCAGTTCCCTATGCCACGGCCGGAATAACAATGGCCGGCGGATTCTCGCTGCCATCACGCGTGACACTGTCACCACCGACCAGCAGGTAAGTGATTTTGTAATCGACCGTCCAGGGCTTCTCAGTCAGGCAGCGGTACTTAAAGGTCTGCTCCTCGGTTTTATCCGGATTAAACTGGTACTTCTTGGTTTTGCGACTTTGTTTGTCGTCCAGGTAAGTCAGTTCGACGATCACCTGATTGTAATTCTCCCAGGAGAATTTCCGGTCGAGGAAGATGGAGATCTCGTTGAAGGTCAGCACCGCTCCAGGATCCAAATTCAGCAGGGTTGAAGCTGAAGCCGACGGCTGCTTGTAGCTGGTGCTACCTTCCCAGCCGGTGGTGGCGGCAGACTTGAAGGCATATTCGCTGTTGATCACAAACAGCTCATTTCTGTCAGGGCTGCGCGAAATGGTCTTGCTCCATTTACCGTCGTCGGTGACAAACGGTTCGGCGGTATAAACCTGTTTGTTATATTCGATTTTGAAGGTAGCGGCCTTGATGCCGTATTCGTCAAAACCATCCGGCCCCAGCACGGTAAAGTCGATTTTCTGGAAGAAAGGATCGTTAACGTTAACTTCAATAAAGTAAGGCGGCTCTTTTTTGGCGCGCAGAATGTCGCTGCCGATAAAGTTTTGCGGTACCGCCGACTGGCTGAGGGCTTTTGATGAGGTGTAGTTGAAGTTCAGGCTTTTGGTTTCTTCGATGCGCACCAGTTTTATTTCCAGCGAGGCACTGGGGAACAGCCCGCCTTTGCCGCCTTCCTCACCGTCTTCTTTACCGCTGGCGAGCAGAGATTCCAGGATGGAGTCGCTGGCTGATTTGGCCTGAGTATTGCTGTCATCATTGGGTTTGAGCGATGCGGTGAAGAAGCTTTTCAGGATCTCCTCTTTGACAAACTGCAGCGCCCATTCTTTCTCTTTGGCTTCCTCCTCGCTCGGCATGCTCTCGGTGACCTTGATGATCAACTTCTGATCCTGCTGCAGTTTTTTGATCACGCTGTCAAAGCCCAGCCAAAAACTGGCCGGGGTTTCCACCGGGATCGGGATATTGGCGCCAAATTTAAGGTCGAACTCTTTGTAGATGCTTTCAAATTTGGCTTCTACCTCGACCTTTAACGCTGGGGTGATGCCGGTAAAGCTGAGGTTATAGGCCACGGCCGCCGATGCCTGCGCTTTGTTAAAGGCCGCTTCCAGGATCACCGCCTGCTGCGGCGTCAGTTTGGCGCTGAAGATGGCACTATTGTTGCCAAACAGGCTGGGGCACTGCGCGCTGATCAACTCACCGTTGGCATTGCTGCCGACATCAAGCACGAAGAAATTTACCGTGCCTTTGTCATACGGCACCTGGGCCTTGCGGGCGGTTTTCGGATCAACTTTGAGTTTACGCAGGTACTCGTTAAATGCAGCGTCCAACTCGCTGGCATCGATCGAGGTATTGACCTCGAAGTTGATGTAACCCCCTTGCTGACCGCTGCCGTCACCAGTGTATTTGATCAATGAAAAAATCGGTCTCCCGTCTTTTTCTGCGATATGGATATCACCGGGCAAATACCAGAACTGCTTGTCATCGGAGTCGTCGGCAAAGAAGGTGATGTTGTTGATCGTGGCAGTTCTTGCTCTGAGTAATAACATGATGGTTCCTTAAATGAGGTTGGCGATATCGATATCGTCTTGAACGGTTGCGGTTTGGACGTAATCGGGCTTATCCCCGCCTTGGTCCGGTTGGTAGGTAAACCAAATTTCCAGATCGACGCTAAGTCGTTCGGGGTCGAGTTGGTCGGCACTAAAACGCTGAGGGGCGGCATCGTCGGCGGTAAACTGAAAAATTTGCTGCAAAGGCGGGGCGTCATCGCCGGGCAAATAGGCATAGCTGGCAGAAACCAGCACCGACGCAATCTGTTGCCAGTCCATGTTGGCGGCAATCATTAACACCCGCTGGTGATACAGACTGGAGACCAGGTACACATCCTGGCTGGTCGGTTCGTTTAACAGCGCAGAGATATGGGGCGAGTTAACGGCGCTGTTGTATTCCTTGGTGACCTCAAACAAATACTGATCCGGGTTGGGCAGCATCACCGGATAGCTGTTCTGCTGCGTCGTCTGGCTAATCTGAAAGCTTTTCGACAGGCTGGCTAGCGGCTGTCCGCTATGGCGGCAGCGCAGGGTGACCAGGATCGACTGGTACCAGCGCCAGTCAAACAGGCTGGCGGCCTCAATGACAAAATCGTAGCGGCCGTAGACAGACTCAATATCCAGATAGACATCGTTCAATTCGGTTTGCAGCGCGCCGGAACTGACCGATTTCACGCCGCCTACCGCCTGATTGAGATAGACGGTGAAGCTGTATTCGACCGGCCACAGCATTTTGCCGGTTATAGGGTCGGTAATACTCGGTGACCTGAATAACTTCGGCCCGATATCACCCAGGCGGAAGGTGTATTGCTTGCTGTCCGAGCCATAGCGCAGGCGCACCATCACCAATTGGACGTTAACGTCCAGCTCGTCGGACAGCAGGTTGATCCGAACTTCACGGTGGGCGAAGAAGTCATCCTGCAGGTCAGTTTGGCTGATCACCCGGTTGGCCTGATAGTCGGTGCCGGCGACCAGTTCGGCAAACAGGGCCTGCGGATAAAGCGAACGTTTGACCACCGTGGTTTCGCTCAGCTTGCCGCTTAAACGCCGCTGGTCAATATCCTCAACCGACAGCCTTTGCAGATAAAAACCGGCCCTGGGCTTGGGTTGTTGTGGCACTTCGGCAAACACCGGGGTGAAAAACTCGCCGGTCAGGATCTGCGTCAACTCGGCCACCGCCTGCCTGAAGTGCCCATCGGGGTCAGTGTCCCTGACTTTGATGGTCACCACTTTTTTGCTGATTAATTGCGATGAGGTTTCTTCGATATCGACGGAAAAAAACAGCAGGTTGAAACCGACCGACTGCTGCAGAAATTGATAAACCTGATCCCAACGGGCTTCCAGTTCAAAGGTGGCTGGCGGCAATTGCAGCAGATAGTCAATTTTATAGCTGATGGCGATGGGCGCCGTGGCGGGGGTCGCCATCAGGCTGGCCAGCAGAGCGATATCCGCGTCAGCCGGTAATTTGGCCAACAGATAGCAGTTTTGTTGGTCGCTCAGTGAGGTCTTGCTGGTTTGGCCGTCGATAAAGCCGGGAATGTTCAGCGTGGCGCTGCAAGCGATCGCCTGCAAGGGTAATAACACCGCGTCGCGCGGCATGTCCGGGTTGGCTGCCGCCGCCGACTGCGCCGCCTCGGGGCTGCTGGTTAACTGGGTTTGCAACGACAGCATGGCATAGTAAACCGTGGCCGGTTGGCTGCTGTTTCTAAATATCTGTAGCTGGACCGCCGGTTGGTCACCGTCAATAACGCTAATGCCCGGCGCGGCCGCGCAATAATAATAAATGGGCCGGTCCGGATCGGCCCGGATAAAACAGATGTTTTGCACTACGACCTGATTGTTCATAGCGACCATCCCATTTTATGAAGGAGATCCAGGGCAAAGAAGCTTTGCCCTGGAGTGCTCAGCACATCAGAAAGTCACCACCACAATGGTGCTGGTTCCTGTCACATCCTTCTTGACGGTTTTTTCCAGATTGTCAGGCCCGTAATACACCGTAGCGACGTAATGGATCCTCACCTCGTTGTCTTTTTCAGCCTGCATCAGGTCGAAGGTCAGGTACTGGGTGAGGGATTTAGGATCAAACTCGGTCAGGGCAAGGGATTGGGATTGCGTAAAGTCCCATTTCGGGTAATACACCACCATTTCATAGGTGATGAGCGAGATATCTTTCTGGCTTGGCTTGAAGATAATGGTGTACTTCTGCTCTTTCGGCAGGGCATTGGCGACCACGATCTGGTGGCCGCGGATCAGCCCATAACCCGGTAGTTGTGGGTTGGTCTCAACGCCGCTGGGGATGTAGGTCAGGCTGTCCCCATCCAGGGTCTGGTAATCGGTGGAGAAATAAATCGGCTTATCCACGTCAATGCCAATCGGGTAAATAAAGGGGTGAGGAGGAGTCGACTCCCTGACTATCTGGCTGTCAGTCTTGAGTTTGACCCCCTTATCGGGATCGGAATATTGGGTTTTAATCACCACCTGGCTGAAGACTTTCCAGCCCATAGGATCGAGCAGCGTAGAAATATCGGCATAAACGATGCCGCATTCGGCCACGTTGATGGAGATAACCAGATCCTGATCGCTCTGAAGTTCGCCAGAGTGATAGGGCTTGGCCTGCATGCCGGTGAAGTTGACGGTGTAGGAGTATTTAAATGCCCGACCCAATTCGGGGTTGATAAACCATTTGCCGGTTTCTTTCGGCTCGCTGTCGCCTGGGGAAAACTGCAGCGTGCTCTGGTTGTCTTTGTCGTAGACGGCGGTCACCACGATATTGGCGACGTTATATTGTGCCAAATCCTGTGTGACATAGAACTTGGGCTGTATGTACTGGTAGAAAGGATCGTTGAGATCGTACTCTTTAAAATAGTCTTTCAGATTGGCTTCGCCGACAATGGACTGGATAGACGGCAACTGAGTCTGAGGGGCGATGGAGAAAGAGACCACCGAGTTTTCATCATAAACGCGGGTAAAGCTTTTGGTTTCGCTAAGGCTGGACTTGAATTTATCAAAGCCGTCGGCTTCATTAAGCAATTCCAGGCTCATGTCCAACCCGGTTTGGCTGCTTAAAATCTGTTCTACCTGCTTTTGCCCCCAAGCGGTTAGCCCGTCTTTCCATTTAATGTATTGATCCGCGGTCATGCCCATTTCTGCGGCGGTCAGCCCGACCTGAACATCGATCTTGATCGCGCCTTTTTCGATATATTCGCGCTCAATTTTTTTCTCATCGGCCGACCAGGTGTGGTAGGTGATGCTTTGCGTCACCGATTTGGTGATTTCACTGTCATAGCTGACCGTAACTTTGGCCGCCGGCAGGGAAGCATCCAGGTTGAAGTCGAAACGAATGCCAACGCTGGAGTTTTTATCGGTGCCTTTCAATACCTGCTCGAACAGGGTGGCACCTTCGCCGGTTAACGACAGGCTGAAAACGGTATTGTTATCACCCAGGCCTGATGGCGACAGCGTGGTGGGGATTTGGCGGTAGAATTTCTCGTTGCTGTCCAGAATCAATGAAGCCTGTGCCGAGGTGAGTCTCGGGACTTGCAGCTTGATTTCTGTCGGCGTCAATTCCAGCACGAATTGGTCATTGCCTTTGTTGCTGTCATATAACGCGACAAACCTGGCAGCCTGATCGTCATTTAAACCGGTATTGCGCAACGCGGTATCCATAGCTGCTTTTTTGGTCGCATTTTCGGGGTCGGCCACCGAGGCCTGCTCGGCTTGAACATACTTGACGATCAGGGTGGACTTCGCGATCAGCGGATCTTTAAGCTTGCCGAGCAACTCGATAGCGATCTTGTTTTTCATCTCCGAATCAGGCTGCGGCAGCATCACGGTAAATTGCGCATAGCCGCCCTGGTTGTCTTCACCACGGTACTTGTAGAACATGAAATAGGGGCTTTTGGCATCCCTGGCGACAAACACCGGGATCTCGGGCACCACATAGAAAGTATTCTTATCAATGCTGTCGCCATAGCAGGTAAAGGCATATTCCTTAATGCCCAGATATTTATCCGTGGCGATCTTGACCGATTGCTGCAAAGCGGTGGTTAACATAGGGTGTTCCTCTTGTTTATGTCACTTGTTGTATTGCAGTTTGACGGGGCTGGCGCTGGCCTGTAGCGGGCCAGAGTCGTAGGTTTTGGGGAATATCGAGTCGAGTTTGCCTTGCCATTGGTAGTCAACGCGGCCGTTTAAACCGGCGGCATGGGCATTAATCCACCAGTTGGCCTGCCACTGCTGGGCAGCAAACGAAAAGCTGAAGTTTTGTTTTTTTGCCTGACCTGCCGGCTGATAAGTGGCGGTGCCGCTAATCGACTTAAATTTCGCCTTCAGCGGTTCGGCCTCAAACAGCAGGCTATAGAAACCCAGGTCTTGCGGGGTGAGCGCCAGGCTGTCTTGCCAGCCGAGTTGGCTTTCATAGCTGGTGTAGTCGGAAAACGTCACTTTCAGGGTGATAACGCTGACCTCTTCAGTGGTTTTCAAGGTGACCGGGGGGAAGCTGGGCCACTGCATCGGCGTTTGCGACTGGGCATAGCGCAGCTCGATCGACATGATGTTAAAACTCTTGGGATTGAACCCCAGACTCACCACGCATTCGCGGTGTTTTATCGGCTTATCCGGCCGGGTAGGTTCGGGTAACGGGGTCGGCGTAAAAGTGATAATGCTGTCGGCGGGCAGTTGGCCAAGCAAGGTGGCGATATCCTGCTGCTGAACCAGCAAATAGCGTTGCGGCACGCTATTGCTGTAGCTGACGTCATAACTGATCTTGCTGGGGATTTCATCGATGGAATGGATGTTACGCAGCGTATTGCTGACCAGCAGTGCTGCAGTATTCACCAGTGAGTTTCTGACCAGTTCGCGGGTCTGTTGCGAAGGATCATTATCGAACTGTTCCAGCAGGGTGATCACCCCGGCGTCGATCTGCTGATTAAGCAAAATAGCGATAGCTTCGGGTTGACGCGCCTGCTGGTTAAAGGCCAGGGTTAGAAATGCCACCCAGTCGGTTTCCAATCTGGCAGCAACGCGGCTGCTAACGCTAAACCGGCTGTGAGTCACCAGATAAACCTGGCTCTTGGCTCCGCGAATGGCGTTGTCCAGCAGGCCGGCTTCGGCATGGGTCAGCGGCATTTTTGACTGTTCGAATTCGACGTTATAACTGCCGGATTCCGGCTGGTGGACAAAGCGTAGAAACAGCGACTGACGTATGTCGCCCTGTTGCAGACTGATTTTTCCCGGAGCCGGAATGAAATGCTGGCGGATATAGGCTTCAATCGCCGCGGTATCCACCGGCAGATTGGGCGCGATAAAGGTCGCCAGACCGCCGCCGGGGCTGGTCAGCAAATGCAGCGCGCTGACCTTGCCGTCCAGCACTACCTGCGGGGTAAAGCTGCCGTAGGTGTAGCATTCCGGCGGCTGCGTTTGGTCGTGGAAAGCGAAGGCTCGGCCAAGCAGGAAAAAGTTCTGTAGCGTTTGTTGAGGGTTCAAATCTTCAGCGTTCATTTTTCACCTTTTATATCAATCGTTTGATCGCCGGTCACATACGCCGACCATTGGCCCGAAGGGGGCTGGTAGCGGAATCCGCAGGCAAAGATAGAAGTGACCGTCCACAGGTAATCGAAACTGCTCTGTTGGTGGGTGAAGGTATGCTCCGTAGTGCGGTCGGTGCCCTGGGCTTGAAAGAGCACCGTGGCTTTGAGCATTTCAGTGGGCAGAATGACGGTGATCCGCGCTCGTTGTGAGCCAAACTGCGGGAAGCTGTAAGCCCCGATGGTGGTGGGCTGGGTAATCGGCATCGGCAATGGTACGACGCCGCTGCCGGCAAGCTGATAGGCGGTTGCTTCGGCGTAGGTTTCATCACCGAGGATTGGGTAACTGAAATAAGGTGCCGCTGTGGTTAAGGTAAAATCCTGCTGCCAGCCGGCAGAATGATAGCGACCGCTAATTCGGCTTTCCCGGGCAAAACTCGGATCAATATTGATGGTCAGAAACTGACAGGGCAGCGCGGCGTAATCCAACACCAGAGCGCGTTGGTCGCACGCTTGCCGTTCACCGATTTTGGAGGGCCAGCCGCCCAGTTGCGTATTATTAACCCGGATTTGGTAGAAGAAAGGTTCTGTCTCCAACTCGCTGGTATAAAAGCGGAAGGTCAACCGGCTCTGGTCAGAATTCAGCAGTTGGGTTTGACTCTGTTCCATCGGGTAAATCAACCCTGGTGGCACGGTGATCTGAATATCGATAGAGACATTGCTTTTCAACCCCTGCGGGAAGGCGTAGAAAACGTCTATCTCCCGTTCACCCTGTGGAATTGGCGGGGCGGTAGTGCGGTGAATAATGGTCTCGGGCGAGACTTTGGCGATTTGCTGAGCGGCGGCAAAAGGATCCAGTATAAAACACAGCGGGCGTTGGCTCAGCACCACCGAGTCGAGTTTAAAGATCACCCGGCCGCCTTGAGCGGGCACCTGCAGGGCGATCATCGCCGTATTGCTGGATGCCGGACCGGCGTAGGGAGAGCCCAACAGATTGTAGAGTCGGTCAAGGAACGTCTGGCTGAAAAGCAGATTTTCCTCGGGCTGGTTCTCCGGTAAGGGGGGACTGATTTGCAGCGGCAGCCGCGCCAGATTTTGGTAGAGATATTGCGTCAGCAGGCCATAGTCAAACGCCACCCGGTCATCGTTAACCAGAGGCGTGCCTTTGGCTCCGTCGGTCAGGAGCAGCATCAGCGCGCGGGGATCAAACTCGACGGAATACGCCAGGCGCGGCGATACCCCCTCAACAAAGCCGTCCAGCCGGGCATTAAAACCGATGGTATCATCGAGCAGGGTTTTCTCAATCAGCTGGGTACTGGCCGAATTCAGCAAAATAATAAACTGGATACACTGAGCCGAATACCAGGTGGCGTCATAGCTTTGCCCGCGAAGAGCGCTGTGATACTCAATCGGCACGTCAAACCCCAGGCTACCGGGTAACACCGGCAACACCTTCACCGCTTTATCCGGGTGTTGCTGCTTGAAATTCACCAGACTTTGGCCTGCGGCATACTGCAGTTCTGTAGTGAAATTCAGCCAGCCGTAAATACTGTCGGTGCTGGGGCTGCGAACAATATCCAGCGAGAAAGCCAGTGGATCCGCGACCAGAATGCTGACCGAGTCCGGGTATAAGAAATAGCCATCATTCTGTTGATAGGTAGCGATAAACCTAAGCTGGTCGCTAATGATAATCTGCTGAAAGTCCGGATAGCCCTGATACATGAGTTATTTACCCGCCGCGTTGAGATGGTTTTGATAATCCTGATGCCATTCTTTTGGCAGTTTGCTCAGGATATTCGCCGGGCGTTGGTAATATTCATCCTCATAGATACGTTGCATCTGGAGATCACCGACCAATATGCCGTTGGCATACAGGGTGTTGTCGTCGTACAGACCTTTGTCAGCAGGTGCTTCAGCCGCCAACTGCAGGTTATATACCTTCAGTTCTCCTTGTTGTTGCACCATGCTTATAATCTCGCACTCACCATCCAGAGTGATTAATTTCGTTGAGTGGTTTAATTCACGAGCAATCACCACGCCGGCTGAGGTAATAAACGGGTGGCCAAGGCTGGTGGTAATGTTTTTTATTTCATCTTTGTTGTTTTTTACGGTTATTTCGATGAAATGACGTTCCTGGCCAGTAGTGATGGCTTCAATTTTGAGCGGTACATTGTTTCTCGATAATACGGACTCACCGATAGCAAGCTCGGAAATCATTTTTTCCCTGCCATCCTGCATCAGGATTTTTGTGTTCTCAGCCAGACAACCATAAACAATACGCATCGGCTTTAATGATTCTGTGTTTAGAAATCGCTGGTCTGGCTCAAGGCTTTTAGGGGCGTTGGTGATAAAGGTCGCAATGCTTTTCCCATCGACATTGAGAATAACCTTGAAAACATAATAAACCCATTCGCCAGATTCAAAGTCAACCTGATTGAACCTTAGCCAGTCCAGGTCCCAGGAGATATTGTCACCATTAATTCTGGTGTTGGCTGAATTGAAAATATTGTAGTTGCCGAAAGGGGTGACAGGATCGCCGCCAGCACGAGTACGTATCAAATAAATGGTATTACTGGCTTTGACAGGTTGGCCCCCGTTGAGCTCAATTTGCCCCAGGTAGGTAATATTACCTTTAATCGGTACCCTGACCGAGCCGTCATAATTATTTCGGTAATCACAGTCGGCCTCATCGCGGGTCAGGCAGATCTTGATTTCATTTGGATTAATAAGACTTCTCGGTGACTCATTATAGATAATTTTTGGATAACTCTGGCTGGTAATGATTTCTGCCCCGTATACCGTCTGGTTACCGATAGTCTGAGCAAAGGTATAAATCACCGTGACCGGATAATCCGCAGCGATCTGGCTACCCGGATAAACCCCATTGGCACTCAGAGTACAGTCTGCGGCGTAGACATAGGCCTGGTTGTAGTTAACCGGCCCGACATTGCCGGCCTCGCCGTCAAACAGCCCAAGGGTTTGCGTGACGTTAGTCGCCGAGACAGGCAGGGAGCCTATGGCATTGGCACGATAATTTCGACCGTCGGTAGAGTCCAGCCGGACAATACTGTAAACCGGTTGAGCGGAGCCATTACCGGCATCGCTCAACCGGCCGGCACTGAGTTTAAGCCGTTTTGTCTGTTGCCAGCATTGAGTAAACTGCGGAGTATTGCCCGTGGTAAGACCGGCAAGTTTTAATTGAATATCGTAAAAGCTGACCAGCAAGGGATCGCCGGGTTCAATAATAAACAGACCGGCATTGCTATATTTGCTGATGACATCTTTAACAATAGTCTTCTCGTCTGATGTATAACCTTGTGTGATCATAATATCAGTACCCAATAAGTTTCAGACATAAACGTGCGCAAGCAATGGCGGCAATGAACCAAACCATAGCTAATTAAACGATTAATGATTTATTTACAGGTTTCTTTGCAATAAGCGTAAATGGCACTCAGAGTGTCGGAACCAAGATATTCTTCGAATTGACCATCGGTAGGATCTATATGTGGATCCTGCGTCATGGCGTACAGTTCTTGAGCAAACATATCTTTGGTGGCAGAGGGCTTGTTTTTAAAATAGGTTTTCAATTTTCCCTTGCTGACTTTCCGTATCCAGGCGAACTCACCGCCAAGCGCTACTGTACCAGTGAAGGTGAAAACTTTACTGGTGTAGAAAGTAATATCATTGGGAAAAACTTTATAGCGAACAACTTGCTGGACTTCAATATTATGCAGAGTTTCTTCCCAGGTCTCTCTTTTGATAACGTTTAAGGCAAAGTTCTTGCCGTCAACCGGGCCGTCTTTTGCATCAGCAGTTCCGCCAAATAACATCGGACAACCTCTGGCAAAACCTTCATTTTTCAAACCTAATAGAATAAAGTCATCATTCCCAACAGCAGCCGGATTGCTGTCAAGAATGACGTATTTTTTAATCGGCATGGTCTGGTCCTTATACATTTGTGAGTATAAAAATAAAATTTATTTTTCGGGTCGGGAGCGATGAATTACTCAACTTCAACAATAGCAATGGCGACTAAAAAATCAACTGACACTTAAAAATAAATGAAGTATTTTTGGGTTGAGATCGAGATAACCAAGCAAATCACAGCGTTAAAAAAATAAAGAAAAATTTATTTAAAGAATCAAATAAACAGGAGGGTTTTGTTTTTATTTCGCGACTTCCGATCTTTAATTTCATTAAATCAATGAATTGAACGGCAAGGGTGATAAAGTCTTTTTAGAGTTGTTAAAATAATTCATGACACTTAGCTAAGCAATTAATTGTGTGATAGGAATTTCTTTAACCATAAAGGTTGTGAATAGTTAATTAAACAGTTGAAATAGTCATCATATTAGTTGGGTAATGATATTTATACTTTGCTAATGATATGGAAGGGCGATGATTTGCCAAAGTGTTCGCCAGATTGGTCCGGTGAACACTTTAGAGTCGATGCCATCAGGCATGACTATTAACATCCCAAACCGTCATCAATGCCGTGACGGCGTTATCCAGCACGCTGTAGTCGACGCCATCCCTTGCAAGCGTTGAAACGCCCAAAAGGAAGCTGTCGAACAGCGTGGCGATAACAGCAGGGTCAATCTGTTTTCTTAACTCGCCGCTTGCTATGCCTCGTTGAATGCAGCGACTAAAACCCTTCAACGTTCGTTGGCGTGAGTCTGTCAGTGGTTTCAGCACCGCGGCATGCTCATCAGAACCGCCGGACATTACCGCCAAAGCCACCATGCAGCCTTTGGGATGGTGGTCTTCGCATTGCATCTTGACCGAGCGGCGCAAGGAAGTTTCAATCGCTTCTCTGGGTGGCAGCGAATCATCCCACAACGCATCATTCACCCGTCCATAGCTATTGAGATAGCAGGACACCGTCTCGTTGAACAGTGCCTCTTTGGAACCAAAGGCGGCATAAAAACTGGGTGCGGTAATGCCGCCACCAATCTGTGCCTTCAGCTGTGCCAGAGAGGTGGACTCATAACCGTGCTGCCAGAACAGATGCAGCGCCTGCTGCACGGCCTGGTCGCGATCAAAGCGGCGAGGGCGGCCTATTTGTGCCATAGCTGTCTCCAGATTTTTAATTATATACCGATCGGTATAAATATCATTGACACTCAGATGATACCCGCTTAGCATTATTATACCACTCGATACATAAATCAATTCTCGTGATGCGCTCACGGGGACGGGTAAGTATCGCCCACATTTATACCGATCGATACATAATGAGGTTATTGATGAGCCAGACCCCAATCAATTGCACTGTAGAAGGGGATATACCCGAACAGGCGCAGCGTTTGCCGATGGCGGCGCTACTGGCATTGGCCATGACAGGTTTTATCTGTATTGCCACCGAAACCTTACCCGCCGGTTTGCTGCCGCTGATCGTTCCCGGCCTGCAGGTATCGCCTTCACTGGTAGGACAGATGATTACCGCCTACGCGCTGGGTTCTGTACTGGCGGCCATACCCCTGACGCTTGCCACTCAACGCTGGCGTCGACGCAGTGTTTTGTTGCTGACCATTGGCGGTTTTTTTGTTTTCAACACGGTCACAGCGCTTTCCTCCAGCTATGTTGTCACGCTGGCCGCGCGTTTTTTTGCCGGGGCGGCGGCAGGGTTGGCCTGGAGCCTGCTTGCCGGTTATGCTCGCCGCATGGTGGCGCCTCATCTGCAGGGAAAAGCCATGGCGGTCGCTATGGTGGGTGCGCCAATAGCGCTTTCGCTGGGGGTCCCACTGGGAACATGGCTGGGAACGGTGGTGGGTTGGCGCAGTGCTTTTGGTGTGATGTCATTGATGACACTAACGTTAATCGTTTGGGTGTTGGCAAAGGTGCCGGATTATCCTGGCCAGGCGGGTACTCAGCGAATGCCGCTGTATAAGGTGCTGATCACTCCGGGTGTCAGGTCGGTCTTGGGCGTCGTTATGCTGTGGATGTTTGCGCATAACATTCTCTACACTTACGTTGCCCCTTTGGTGACGCCGGCCGGATTGGCCAGTCAGGTTGATGCGGTGTTACTTGTTTTTGGTCTGGCGGCGCTGGCGGGGATTTGGTTTACCGGCCGGGTGGTTGATCGCCATTTGCGAAAGGCCGTGCTGGCCAGCCTGGCGTTGTTCGCCGTGACGACGTTGCTGTTGGGTATTGGTATTCACTCCGCGACTGCGATCTATGTGGGGATGGGGCTGTGGGGGTTGAGTTTTGGCGGGGCGGCGACGTTATTGCAAACTGCACTGGCGGACACTGCCGGCGAGGGGGCGGATGCCGCGCTGGCGATGAACGTCGTCATTTGGAACAGCGCCATTGCTGTCGGCGGTATTTTTGGCGGTTTGTTGCTTGACCACTTCGGGGCGGTGTCCTTCCCATGGGCATCGCTGGTGTTGGTGCTGGGAGGGTTGGCGCTCACGATAGCGGCCAAACGGCATGGTTTTTCCGCCGAGGCACGCAAGGGGTAAATCACCGTAGCAGTTACAGATGGCGCGAATCTTGCGCCATCTGACTTCAGACGTTATCCACGCGCGGATTCGAGTGGGTCGGCTGGCTTGGATATTCCACCTGATGTTTATGCAGATAGTCGCGTATCAGCTGGCGGATCACCTGGGAAGGGGTGACGTCCTGCTGCAAACACAGCTCTTCCAACGCTTTTTTCTTATCAGGATCAATGAGTACGGTCAGGCGCGCCGTTTTCTTTTCCATGATGGTGACTCCAGAGAATAATAATCAAATGATAATAGTGAAATGGCCCTACCGGCTCAGCTAAAGTGCAAGCGTTCAATCTTGCGTGACAGGTAACCGAGGTCACAGTTAAAACTCGGCCCGACTTCGGCACTAAGGCGGCGCAGCAGGTTTAGCGGCGTCTCGATTTCAGCCAATGTGGCATAGATAATCACGTTGCCGCTGGGCGCAACGCAGTACAACACGCTGTTAAACACCCGGTGCAAACTGTGGTACAGCAGTGAATCTTCATCGGGCACTTCATGGTAGTTCAGCACCAGCCAACCTTGTGGTGAAAGCCGTCCGGCACACCGCTGAAGAAAGCTTTGCGTCCCCTGTTGCGGATCCATGCTGAAGGCGCTGTAGAGGTCGGAAAAAATCAGATCATACTGCCGGGTTACCGGGGCACGTAAAAAATCGCCCGCGTCAGCAACGCGCAAGACAACCTTTTCGTCGGTGGGTAAGGTGAAATAACTCTGCGCAACAGAGACCACCGCCTCGCGCAGTTCTACCACTTCCAGCAGCATATTGGCGTCATAGGCATGCAATGCCCGCACCAGACCGCCGCCACCCAGTCCGAGGATCAGCGCTGCCGAAGGTGGCTGCCAGGCCACCGCCATCAGCATGGTTTTGATGTAGTTGTGAACCGGTACCTGTGGCGCGTCGATGCACATTTTGCTCTGCTCGCAAATACCGTCAAAACGCAGGGTTCGGTAGCCCTTGTGGTCAGAGACAATAATTTCACCGCAGTGGTCTTGCTTGCGGGCAATCACCTGGCCGCGAGGAGAAAAATCCAGGCTATTAAGCAATTTATCAACCATAGACATAGTAATTTCTTTAAGCCTCCATCAGAAAACTGCGGTGTTACTTCCGAGCGCACATAAACTCGGCGGTACAGATGCGGCGGCCATTGACCGTGGCACGGCCGGTAAAGCGGGCAAGGCCGGAGCGCTGCCTAACAAAGGCGACATCCATACGAAGCTGATCGCCAGGCCGTGCCGAGCGATAGAAACGAGCGTGATGAATGGCGGCAAAATAGTAATGTTCGCCGGGTAATAGCGGGCTGAGAAAATAATGAGCCAACAAGCCAGTGGTCTGTGCCAGCGCCTCCACCATTAATATGCCGGGAAACACCGTGGTCTGGTGGTGGCCAGTCCAGAAGGTCGGTTCATTGGCAGTGATATTTTTGATGGCACTCAAGCGGCCTTCGGCCACGGCAGTGCCGTCAGGCACAATGCGGTCAACCAGCAGACAGGGGAAGCGGTGCGGCAGGATGGATTGAACATCCTGAAACTGTAGTGGTTTACCATTGAGCGGCATGATTGATTAGGGTCCTGTCAGCGGGACAAAGCTCAGCTTGTGCCGGCGTCTGTGCCTGTCGAAGTGTAATAACATTATAATGTTATTATCATTGGATGCACCAAGTGAAATTAGGCCTATAAGCGGATAAAGGTTTCTTGGTGACAACGTCACTAAAAATGGAAGTTTAAAATATGACTCAATATGCTGATTAATATTAGATTTTAACGGGGTGGGTGGTTAGCCGCCAGCAGAGGGTGACGGCTAACGGGGGATCATTTTTTGTCGCGAGTCAGCTTATCGAGATAGCCCATCACAAAGGCGGAAAGCACAAAGGTGAGGTGGATGATCACATACCACATCAGCTTATTGTCCGGCACGTTCTTGGCATCCATAAACACCCGCAGCAGATGGATAGAAGAGATGGCGACAATGGATGCGGCCACTTTGCTCTTTAGCGAAGTGGAGTCCATTTTGCCCAACCAGCTCAGCTTTTCTTTGTCGTCGCTGATATCCAGTTGCGAAACAAAGTTCTCGTAACCCGAGAACATCACCATTACCAGCAGTCCGCCTACCAGCGCCATATCGATCAGCGACAGTAGCGTCAGAACCAGATCCGCCTCGGCTATGGCGAAAATGTTCGGCAGAACGTGGATGATCTCCTGGAAGAATTTTATCGACAGCGCCAGCAAGGCCAACGACAGGCCGAAGTAAACCGGGGCAAGTAGCCAGCGAGAGGCGTACATGGCATTTTCTAGAAAGCGTTCCATAGTCTTCTGAGTTCGTTACAAAAAGTGGGCCACAGTATAGCGCAACAGGCCTGGCAACTGGCAAGTGGCGCGATTGAGGGGCAACTCCCTGGATTATCCCTGGTCGGCGGCGTTGGCTTATTCGCACTAATAATTAGATATTAAAAAGATGATTACTCCGCGATAAATTATTTCATCAAAATATATTGAGCTATCTGAAAATCATACTAGCATTTAAATGCTGCGATATGATGTTGCGGTAATTCTATATATCGAAATTTTATTTCTATATAACGGAAATGAATTAACCTACTGGAGATGGATATGGATAATTCCCTAAATGGAAAGACCAGCGGTTGGGATGACGTTAATGATTTGCTGAATTATCATAATAGAGGTAATGATTTAATCATCAATAATAAGCCTTCTTTTGGCGTGGAAGAGGCCGGGAAGCAAATAGCACGTAGTGAACAGACCTGGAATGGTACTCATGTCACCGGCAACGGCGCTACCGTCACTTATTCGTTCCCAGACTGGGATTATAATCAGAGTAATTTAAATTTCCGATTTGGCACCAATAATCAAGATACCGGCCTTAGCGCCTTCACCGCAGAGCAAAAAGCTCAGGCCAAGCTGTCTCTGCAATCCTGGGCTGATGTAGCTAACCTTAAGTTTGTTGAAGTTGCCCCGGATCAAAAATCCAATATTACCTTCGGAAATTATGAGGGTTCTGGCCAGGCTTATGCAATTAAGCCATTCAGCGGGGCGGGTAATGACTATCGTGGGCATAATACCGATGGTCAAAGCTGGTTCAACATCAATTACGATTACGCAGATCCCCGTGATGGTGTTTACGCCAACCTGCACCCAGAGCTTGGCAACTATGGTCGCCTGAGCATTACCCATGAACTGGGGCATACCTTGGGCCTGGATCATCCTGGAAAATATAATGCCGATGAAAATAATCCACCCAACTACAGCATGGCGAATTATGCTGAGGACACGCGCCAATTCAGCGTAATGAGCTATTGGGATGAGTCACTCACCGGTGGTGATAACGGTGGTCATTTTGCCGCCGCGCCTCTGGTTGACGATATTGCCGCTATTCAATATCTGTATGGCGCCAATACCACTACGCGCACCGGGGACACGGTGTACGGGTTCAATTCCAATACCGGGCGGGATTTCTACACGCTGACGGACAGCAACCAGAAGCTGGTGTTCTCCGTCTGGGATGCAGGCGGCAACGACACTCTTGATTTCTCGGGCTATACGCAGAACCAACGCATCAATCTGACGGAAGGATCCTTCTCTGACGTCGGCGGATTGAAGGGCAACGTTTCCATCGCTCTGGGCGCTGTGATTGAAAATGCCATTGGTGGTTCAGGTAATGATGTGATTGTCGGCAATGATGCGGCCAATATTATCCATGGAGGTGCGGGTAACGACGTTATTTACGGTGGCGGCGGGCAGGATCAGCTATTCGGTGGCAGCGGCAACGATATCTTTGTTTTCTCTGCGGTAAGTGACTCGTCGTTCAAGTCCCCAGATAAGATTATGGACTTTGAAACCGGCATCGACAAAATTGATCTGTCGTTCTTTAATCATGGCGCTAAAGACGCAGGATTTATTCATTTCGTTGACGCTTTTAGCGGTCAGGCGGGGGAGGCATTGCTAACCTATGACTCACAAAGTAATTTGAGTGAGTTGGCGCTAAATATAAATGGCCAGGCTACCCCGGACTTCCTGGTCAATATTGTCGGGCAAGCGAATACTGCCACCGACTTTATTGTTTAAATCAGTCACGGTGGGTTACGCCCACCGTGCTTTTAAGGTCTTTACTCCGGCTTGATTCTATTGCCCGCCTGGTCAATTACCTTTTCACCGTCTTCTTTGGTGAATGCGGCCTGTTGCGGCTCTGGGAGGATATCCAACACCACTTCGGAAGGGCGGCACAATCGGGTTCCGGTCGGGGTGACGACGATGGGGCGGTTGATCAGGATCGGATACTGAAGCATAAATTCAATCAACTGCTCGTCCGTCAATAATTCATTATCAAGGCCCAGCTGCTCATAGGGTTCAACGTTTTTGCGTAGCAACGCACGGACGGTAATTCCCATATCCGCAATAAGTTGAACCAGTTCATCATGTGAAGGTGGTGTGTCGAGATAATAAATAATCGTCGGTTCGTTACCGCTGTTGCGGATCATCTCCAGCGTGTTACGTGAAGTGCCGCAGGCCGGGTTGTGATAGATGACAATGTTGCTCATATCGGTATCTCATTAGAAAGTAACGGAGAGCCGCAACGCCAGCGCGGCCAGGGTGACAAACAGAACGGGCAGGGTCATGACGATGCCGGTGCGGAAGTAATATCCCCAGGTGATCGTCATATTTTTTTGTGAAAGCACATGAAGCCACAGCAGGGTGGCGAGGCTGCCAATAGGGGTGATTTTTGGACCTAAATCGCAGCCAATGATGTTGGCATAAACCATGGCTTCTTTGATGACGCCGGTAGCCGTGCTCCCGTCAATCGACAATGCGCCAATCAGCACGGTAGGCATATTATTCATGACTGACGACAACAATGCCGTCAGGAAGCCGGTGCCCAATGTTGCAGCCCATAGTCCTTCATTTGCCAGCAGATTGAGAACACGGGAAAGATATTCCGTCAGCCCCGCATTTCGCAGTCCGTAGACCACCAGGTACATCCCCAGAGAGAAGACAACGATCTGCCAGGGTGCCCCTCGCAACACTTTCCCGGTATTAATGGCATGGCCTTTTTTCGCCACGGCAAACAGGACAACAGCGCCAGCTGCGGCGATCGCACTGACGGGGATCCCTAACGGCTCAAGAACGAAAAACCCCGCCAGCAGCAGCACAAGGACAATCCAGCCGGCTTTAAAGGTTGCCGGGTCTTTAATGGCGCTGGCAGGTGTCTTCAGTAACGCTACGTCGTAGGTCGCCGGGATATCCTTGCGGAAAAAGAGATGCAGCATGACCAGCGTAGCGATAATAGCGGCAATATCTACGGGGATCATGACCGACGCATATTCCGTAAAACCGAGCTGGAAAAAGTCAGCAGAGACAATATTCACCAGGTTTGAAACGATAAGCGGCAAACTGGCGGTATCCGCGATAAATCCGGCTGCCATAACGAAGGCCAGCGTTGTTCCTTTACTGAAACCCAGCGCGAGCAACATGGCAATGACGATGGGCGTCAGGATAAGTGCTGCACCATCGTTGGCGAACAGCGCTGCGACCGTCGCACCCAGCAATATAATCCAGGTGAAAAGCAAACGTCCTCGCCCATTGCCCCAGCGGGAAACATGCAGTGCGGCCCACTCAAAGAAGCCCGACTCGTCGAGCAGCAGGCTGATGATGATCACCGCAATAAAGGTTGCCGTGGCATTCCAGACGATATTCCACACGACAGGAATGTCATTAAGGTGGATGACGCCAAAGAGCAATGCCAGCACGGCGCCAATACTCGCACTCCAGCCAATGCTGAGCCCTCTGGGCTGCCAGATGACCAGAATCAGCGTCAGTAAAAAAATACTCCCTGCCAGTAACATATCAGACTCCGTTATATATGATTAAAGCAATGTGTTCCTATGGCTTAACAGGAGGATGTCGCTGATTGTGCCAGCCATCCACGAACATCTTCACGCAGGCACTGCCAGGAAGCCGTGATGGTCTCTGCCGCCCAGGCAGGGATATGGGGCGAGAGTCGATAGTGGATCCATTTTCCTTCACGGCGATCAATGACCAGCCCTGCATTGCGTAATATCGCCATGTGGCGGGATATCTTAGGCTGTGACTCTGAAGTAGCCCCGCAGATATCACAAACGCACAGCTCTCCCGACTCTCTGAGAAGCATAATGATGGCCAGTCGTGTTTCATCCGACAAAATTTTGAAAAGTTGAACAGGCTGTAGCATTTTGGACCTCAATGCGTTTAAATTACACATATGATAATTCATATGTATTAAATTTTAAATCACCGCGTGTAAATAATGAGGAACAAAAAAGTGGAGCAATTTCCGGCCCTGAACGAAGAGTGCTTTGATAAGCAGATTGCCGAGCGTCTGCATCTGCAAGAGCCACCACGGATCCTGATCCTGTATGGTTCGGTAAGAGAGCGTTCATACAGTCGTTTTGCTGCTGAGGAGGCAGGGCGCCTGCTGACCGCGTTGGGCGCCGAAGTCAAAACCTTTAACCCATCGGGTCTGCCGCTGCCTGACGATGCGCCAGAAACACATCCGAAAGTCGCTGAGCTGCGCGAACTGGTCAGATGGTGTGAGGGGATGGTCTGGAGTTCTCCTGAGAGACATGGTGCGATGAGTTCAGTGATGAAGGCCCAGATTGACTGGATCCCGTTAAGTGAAGGCGCTGTTCGCCCATCTCAGGGCAAAACACTGGCAGTGATGCAGGTCTGCGGCGGTTCGCAGTCATTCAATGCCGTGAATCAGATGCGCATTCTTGGCCGATGGATGCGGATGTTCACTATTCCCAACCAATCCTCAGTGGCGAAAGCCTGGCAGGAGTTCGATGATAACGGGCGGATGAAACCCTCTTCCTGGTACGATCGCATCGTCGATGTCACCGAGGAGTTGTTCAAAATAACCCTGCTGCTGAAGGGACAGACTGACTATCTTGCTGACAGATACAGCGAGCGGAAGGAAAGTCATCAGGAGCTGTCCGCACGCGTTAATCAGACAAAAATATAACCGGGTCTGCTGCCAGAGCGCAAAACTGCCTGGCTCCGGGGCACTCAGGAGCGAAGCAGCGCCAAATCGATCTGCCACTTATTGATTTTGTTGTACAGCGTAGTGCGCGACAGCCCGAGCATCTGGGCGGCCTGCCTCAAATTGCCACCATTGGCTTCAATCACCTGAATGATATGAGCGCGTTCATTGTCTTCCAGCCGGCTTGAGGGAATAGGGGCCGGTTCAGGGGCAGTTCGCCGGATATCCTCAGGCAGGTCACCTACGTCAATCAGTAATCCTTCACACAGGTTCACCACCCGCTCCACCAGGTTTTCCAGCTCGCGCACGTTGCCCGGCCAATGCCAGGCGTTGAGGCAGGCCATCGCCGGTGGTGAAACCTGCGGCGGAACTTTTTTCATCCGCGTGCTGAGCTTGTGAATAAAGCCGTTGACCAGTCCGGCAATGTCGTCCCGGCGTTCACGCAGTGGCGGAACCGGGATCGAGAGCACGTTTAAACGGTAATAGAGATCGCGGCGAAAGGCGCCTGTCTCCACCGCTTGCACCAAGTCGCAATGGGTGGCGGCAATGATGCGCACATTCACTTTTACCGGCTGCGCCGCACCAATGCGCAGCACTTCGCTTTCCTGCAGTACGCGCAGCAGGCTGGTTTGTGCTTCCAGCGGCATTTCACCAATTTCATCGAGCAGCAGGGTGCCACCGTCCGCCAGTTCGAACTTGCCGGCGGCTCCTCCCCGGCGCGATCCGGTAAAGGCACCGTCCACATAACCAAAGAGTTCGCTCTGCACCAAATCACGCGGTAAGGCACCGCAGTTGACGGCGACAAAGGGTTCGTTGCAACGTCCGCCGGCATTGTGGATAGCCTGGGCAAACAGCTCCTTGCCGGTGCCGCTTTCGCCGGTCAACAGTACCGTGCTGTCACTGCGGCTGCAGGTGCGCGCCTGCATGATGGCCTCGCGCATCCGCCCGGAGTGGCCATATATCATCTCAAAGGTATAGCTGGCGCTAACCCCCATTACGCGGCGGGTAATGGCACGGATACGCTGATTCTCACGTACTGAAAGCACCCGACCGTCATCCGGTGCGGGCATCAATGAAATCACGCAGGAGAGGGCCGGTTTACCGGCTGGCATAAACACCATTTCACGATCGTTACAAAATGGCATGGTCAGCAGCGAGCCGGACTGCGGGCGCAGCAGGTCATCGATCGATTCGTTGCCCGGCTCCAGACCGTCAAAAATCTGGCGGGCATAGCGATTGACGGTTTTCAGGCGGCCCTGACGATCGCAAACCATCACGCCTTCATTCAGGGTTTCCAAAATGGACTGCTGTTCGGCCAGCAGCCGCTGTAGCTTGAGCTGTTGACCGACGGCCTCCGCCGCTGCCTGCACGGTGCCCAGCGTGTGGGCATTGAAATTATCCGGCGTAGCGGTGAGGGTCAGCACGCCAATCATCGTTCCCTCGGCGTCACGTACCGGTGCGGCGGCGCACTGGCGATGGCGATGGCGCAGACCCATCTTCCAGTTTTCGCCGCTTAATACATACACCAGGCGCTGTTCCAGCAGGCAGCGTGCGGTGCAGTTGGTGCCCTGAACCTCTTCACGCAGAATACTGCCGACCGGCGTCATGTCCACACCGCAGTAGTGGAGGGTGACGCCGTTGGCATCGGTCAGGTTGATGTGGCCGTCGGGGTTGTAGGCCAACAGATTTTCCATGATGCTGCGTGCCACGCTAATCAGCCCGGCGTTGTGCAACAGGATGGCCTGTAGTTGCTCTGCCGGTGGTGCGTGATAGACAAACTCATCGGGATCAATACCGTACTCACGCGAGCGCCGCCATGATTGCAAGATTGACTTGCGGATCCAGCCCGGCTGCCCCCCTTCGTTAAATGCCTGCCAGCCTTGCCAAAACAGGCTGTCCCATTCACCGGCCTCCGGCCCTTCCGGCAGGCTGAAGATCGGGTCGCTCTCATCTTTGATTGGCAGCAGGCCGGCGGCAGTGTGCATCGGATAACTCCGTTTTGGAATGTAATGTCCATTTTATTGACATGTGAAATTGACATGTCAATTTAGTTGTCACTTTGTTATGGCTATCTGTGCAACGCCTCACAAATTCCCCGGGTTTTAAGCTGGCATCCCCTTTGCAATACCCTCCGTGAACTTGTTGCCCGCAAGGGCGTTACCCACATAAGGAATCACGATGAGCCATTTACCCCAAACCCTGCGCGTTGGTCTGATTGGTGCCGGAAGAATGGGCAGTTTCCATGCAGAGTCGCTGGCGCGGCGTGTGCCAGGCGCGGTACTGGCCGCGGTGGCCGATCCGTTACCCGGTGCCGCGCAACGGCTGGCGGAACGTCTGGGCGTTAAGGCCCATAGCGATTTGCAGGCGATGCTGGATGACCCGGCCATTGATGCCGTAGTGATCGCTTCTCCGGCGCGTACCCATGCACAGTGGGTGATAGCGGCGGCCGGGGCGGGTAAGCACGTCTTCTGTGAAAAACCGATGGCCGTCACGCTGGAGGAGGCAGATTGCGCCATCGCCGCCGCCAATCAGGCGGGTGTGGTGCTGCAGGTGGGCTTTAACCGCCGTTTTGTTACCGGTTTTGCCGCGGCCATTGCTGCCGTCAAGTCGGGCGAAAATGGCACCACCCAGTTGTCCCGCTCGGTCACCCGTGACCCGCAGTTGCGCGATCCGGCGCCGATCCCGGCATGGACCATCTTTCTGGAAACCCTGATCCATGATTTTGACACCTTGCTGCACTTCAACCCCGGAGCCAGGCCGGTAGAGGTTTACGCCCTGGCGGATGCGCTGGTGCGTCCGGACTTCAAGGACAAGGGGTTGCTGGATACCGCCGTAGTCACTATTCGCTTTGATAACGGCGCTATCGCAACTGCCGAGGCCAATTTCCAGGCGGTCTACGGCTATGACGTACGCGGTGAAGTGTTTGGCAGTAAAGGCATGTTGCAGGCGGGCAATATCAATTTAAACAACTGCGTGCGTTATCACGCCGGGGGTATCGCCATTGAGACTTCACGTCAGGATACCGATTTGCTGCACGACGCCTACGTGGCGGAACTGACCGAATTCGCTCAATGCATTCGGCAAGGGCAAAGGCCACGGGCGACTGGTCAGGATGCGCGTAATGCGCTGGAAATCGCACTGGCCTGTATAGCGTCGGTACAGCAGGGCAAACCGATCAGATTGGGAGATCAATAATGGCGAGTTTTCAGCTGTCCGTTTGCGCCGAAATGGTGTTTCTCGACCTGCCGTTTGTCGAACGCGTGGCGCGTATTGATGCGCTGGGTTTCGGCGTTGAAATCTGGAACTGGGCCAATAAAGACCTTGATGCTTTGGTGGCTACCGGAGCGCGCTTTACTTCGATGACCGGCTATCTCAGCGGCAACCTGACCGACGAAGAGGAGATCGTTCAACTGCTGCAAAGCGCCGAGCAGTCGCTGGCGGTGGCGCAACGCTTGAACTGCCCGAGCCTGAATCTGCACGGTACCGGCCTGGACTCGCAGGGGCTGCCGGTGAAACCGGTGGCGGTGGTGACGGGCGCGATGTGGCTGAAAGCGGCCAATACGTTAAACCGATTGGCACAAATGGGGGAGCAGGCCGGTAAAGTTTTCACCCTGGAAAACCTCAACCTGCCGTTGGATCACCCGGGTACGCCTTTTGCCAAAGCTGGCGACACTTTGGCTTTGGTGGAGGCGGTTAATCGACCGGGGTTGAAGATGAACCTCGATCTTTACCATGCGCAAATTGGCGAGGGCAACCTGATTGAACTGATCCGCCGCTGTGGCCCGGCAATCGGTGAAATTCAGGTGGCTGACGTGCCGGGGAGAAAACAACCTGGTACCGGTGAAATTAACTACCGCGCCATTGCCCGCGCGTTGGACGAAATCGGCTATCAGGGGGTGGTAGCGATGGAAGGCTGGGCATCCGATGACAGCACCGAGGCACTGCAACAGTTCCGCGACCATTTCACCCTATAAACCGAAGCAAACCGGGTATTGGCCTGTTGCCCGGAATAAACAGTGATGCGTTGATTTAAATAAAAAAACAAACCTCAACCTACAGGATGTCACCATGAAAACCAAAACCTTGTTGTTGATACTGCTGAGCATGGTCATGGCCTTCAGCGCCCAGGCGAAAACCTATAAGGTCGGCGTTGCGCTGGCCAATTTCGATCTTAACTTTGTCTCTATCTTGCGTTCGCAGATGGTCAGTGAACTCAAGCAGTTGAATATGGACGGGCAGTTTGTCGATGCCAAAGGGGACGTGGCGCTGCAGGTGCAGCAGGTGGATGACTTTATCAACCTCGGGGTGGACGCGATTATCCTCAATCCGGTCGATACCCAGGGGGTGAAGCCGATGATGGACGCGGCCGAACGCGCCCACATTCCACTGATTTTCGTCAACCGCAAGCCAGAGGTGAAATTGGGCAAAGCCATGGCCTACGTTGGGTCCGACTCGGCAGCGGGCGGTGAGATGCAGATGGAAGCCCTGGCGAAACAGATGAACTATCGCGGTAACGTGGCGATCCTGATGGGGGCGCTGTCCAACGAAGAGGCTCGCGAACGCACGCGGGCGGTGGAAGCGGTGATCGCCAAGTATAAAGATATGAAGGTGCTGGAGAAACAGACCGCCAAATGGCAGCGCAATGAGGCGGTGGATGTGGTGTCCGGTTGGTTGCTAAATGGTCGTCCGATTGACGCCATTGCCGCCAACAATGACGAAATGGCGATTGGTGCCATCATGGCGTTGAACCAGGCTAAAAATAAAACCATTTTGGTGGCTGGCATCGACGGTACCCCGGACGGTCAGCAGTTTGTCAAAAATGGCGGCATGACCCTGACCATCTTCCAGGACGCCAAGGGGCAGGCCACCGGGGCGGTGCAGGTGACCAAAGCGCTGCTGGAAAAGCAAAAAACCCAGCCGTACAACTGGGTGCCTTATAAAATCATCACCCGGGATAATCTGGCCGAGTTTATGGCGGCCAATACGAAGTAAGCGTGGCCGCCACTATAGCCGCAGTTTTCACTGCGGCTTTATCACTCAGGCTATGGCGCGTGTAGCAGGCTTGGCCAAGATTCTCAGGACCAGCCCGCCTGCGGCCGCCAGAGTAGCCAGTGCCACCACGCCCGGCCAACCGGCACTCTCAAGGATTTTGCTGCCCAATGCCGCGCCGCTGGCCATACCGACAAACACCAGCGTAAACAGGATGGCGTTGAGGCGGCTTCGTGCCCCCGGGTTGATGGCGTAAATAATGGTCTGATGCGCCACCAGCGTAGCCTGAATACCGAGATCAAAGCCTACCGCGCTAAGGGCGATCAGCGTCAGTTGCGCCGGTACCGACAGTAACGGCAGCAAAAACATCAGGGCAAATGAAACCACCACCATGGCAGCACCGATTTTAGTGACGTAGCCCGGCCCGTGACGATCGGCCAACATTCCCGCCAGGGGTGCCGCCAGGGCGCCGGCCGCACCCGCCAGACCAAAAGCTCCGGCAACGGCGCTACCCAGTTGATAGCGCTCCGCCAGCATCACCGCCAGTGTCGACCAGAAAGCACTGAACGCCACCGACAGCAAACCTTGCGCCAGCGCCGCGCGCCGCAGCTCCGGGTAGTCTGCCCACAATTTGCCTAAAGAACGCAGCAGTGCCGGGTAGCTCAGTGTGGTATTGGGCTTAAAGCGTGGCAATACCGCGCCGATCATCAGGGTGATCGCCAGCACGCCCACTGCCGCCAGCAGGTAAACGCTGCGCCAGCCGAAATATTCCGCCACCAGGCCGCTGAACACCCGCGACAGCAAAATGCCGGCCAGCAGCCCGGTCATCACCGTGCCCACCGTTTTGCCCCGGTTGGCATCAGAAGCCAGCGTGGCGGCTGCCGGGATAATGTCCTGCGCCACGGTAGCGGCCAGGCCAATCGCCAGGCTACTGAGCAACAGCAACGGGAAGGACGAAGAGAAACCGCAAAACAGCAGCGTGAGCGCCAGCAGTACGCCTTTAATACGGATGATCTGGCGACGATCGTGGCGATCGCCCAGTGGCGCCAGCAGCAGGATCCCCAGAGCGTAACCTACCTGGGTCAGCGTAGGCACCATACCGGCGTCGCTCACTCCTGCGTGGAATGCATTGCCCATAATGCCGAGCATCGGCTGGCTGTAGTAAATTGACGCCACGCTCAAACCGGCGCCGCTAGCCAGCAGAAAGACAACTTTGGCTGAAAGCGCGCTGGCAGGCACGGTGGTGTGATGGTCGGGTGAGGTCTGGCTCATGGTGATTATTCCAATCGAGATTAAGTGCGGCTATTTTTGCCAGTATTCGCCGTAAACTGTAGCCCCTGCGCGGGTAAAACTGTTATACGTAATAGGTATGAATAAGAATCTATTTCCCAATGGCGACCGCATAGCCATGCTGCAAACCCTGGTGCGCATTGTTGACAGCGGCAGCCTATCGGCGGCGGCAGCCCAAATGAACACCTCACAACCCACCGTCAGTCGGCGTTTACAGGTGCTGGAACAACTGCTGGGCGTTAAATTAATCCAGCGAACCACCCACAGCATGAAGCTGACGGATGATGGCGAACGTTGCTATCAGCACGCACGCAAGCTAATTGAACAATGGCAAAGCATGGAAGATGAACTGCGTGGGGTGCGCGATGAGCCGGTCGGTGTCTTGCGGGTAAGGGCGCCACATGCCTTTGGTCAGGATCAGTTGATTGGGCCACTGGGCGATTATCTGCAACGCTATAGCCAGACCAGCGTGGAGTGGACGCTCAACGACCACTCACCCGATTTTATTCCTGAAGGGGTAGACTGCGCTATCCACGCCGGTCCGGTGACCGATCCTTCCGTGGTTGCGGTGCTGCTGGCGGAGGTGCCGCGCATTGTGGTTGCTTCCCCAGAGCTGCTGGCGACGCATGCGCCGCTGACGCAGATCGGGGATTTGGTGCGGCTGCCCTGGCTGGCGCTAAACAGTTTTTATCGCAACGAGGTTACCCTGACCCACAGTGTCAGTGGTGAAAACTGCCGTTTTGACATTGCGCCCAGGTTGAGTACCGACAGTCTTTATGCGATACGCAAAGCGGCATTGAACGGCGTGGGGGTGGCGATGCTGTCATCCTGGATAGTCACACAGGATTTGGAACAGGGGCAGTTGACGCCGTTGATGCCGGAATGGCGCGCCGCACCTTTACCTGTCTATCTGCTTTACCCGTACGCCAGTTATTATCCGGCGCGCTTGCGCAAGTTTATTGAGCTGATGAAAGAAGTGATGCCACGCATCAGCGGTGCGCATGCGCCCCTGCGGTGAAAGGACAGGTTTTGTACTGAGCGCAGCAGAATAGGTCGTCGCTGGGATAATAAACAGCGTAAATCCAGAGCGCCAATGGGCGGATTCAGCCTGTTTGACGAGGCTATCTGTTTGATAATCGAGATAACAGTGACCGTCCCTTCAACAGAGAGAATCGCCCATGCACTTTACTCAAGCCATTGCCAGACTCCCTGCCGATAGCTGCGCCAGCGGCCAGACCACCGCCCAATTGGGGGCGCCGGATATTGCTGTCACCGGCCGCCAGTTTTTGGCCTATGTGGACACTTTGCTCCGCCTGGGGTTAAAAGTGACCGTGTTACCGGCTGCCCCGGCATTTCCTGACGCCCACTTTGTTGAAGACACGGCGGTAGTGATGCCGGAGCTGGCGGTGATCACCCATCCGGGTGCGCCAAGCCGCCAGGGCGAAGTGACCACCATTGCGCCGCTGTTCGAAGGGGAACGCCCGGTAGTGCGGATGAGCCAGCGCGGCCATCTTGATGGTGGCGATGTGCTGCTGGTCGATCGCCAGTTTTTTGTCGGCCAGACGTCTCGCACTGACGAAGCCGGTATCGGTGAATTTGCTGCGGCGGTAGAGCCCTACGGCTACCGGGTCACGGCCATTGAGGTGAGCGCCGGGCTGCACCTGAAATCGATCGTCAATTACGTGGGGCGTAATACCCTGTTGCTGACGGAAGACTACCAGCACCATGCTGCCTTTAGCGGTTTTAACAGCATCGTCATTGCGGAAGCGGAGTCCTACGCCGGTAATACGCTGTGGATCAACGATACGCTGATCACCCCGCAAGGTTACCCACAAACGCTGGCGCAAATAGAAAAACTCGGCATGCCCATCGTTCAACTCGACACCAGCGAATTTAAAAAAATGGACGGCGGCCTGACCTGCCTGTCACTGCGTTTCTGATACTTTCTTTTACCGGGGATCTCAGCCATGAAAAAAACATTAGCAGTTTTACTGATCAGTCTGGCAGTGGGCGGCCCAGCAGCGGCGCAGGCCTTCGACACCATCAGCTTTGGCGTTGACGGCGGCTATCCGCCGTTTGACGTGCTGGCACCCAGCGGTGAGATCACCGGTTTCGATATCGATATCGCCAATGCGTTGTGTACCCAGCTGCATGCCAAATGCGTGTTCGTCAAACAACCCTTTGAAAGCATGATTGCCGCGCTCAACGCCCATAAGTTCGATGCCATTATCGCCTCGTTAACCATTACCGATGAACGCAAGAAAGAGGTGGATTTTACCGACCGTTATTACCGCAGTTCTGCCCAGTTGGTGGCGCGTAAAGGGAGCGCATTGCTGCCGGACGTCGCCAGCCTGAAAGGCAAAACCGTTGGCGTGCAGACCGGTTCTATTCATGAGGCCTATGCCAAACAGCACTGGGGCGGAAAAGGGGTGAAAATTGTCTCTTACGCCAACCAGGATAATGTCTATCTGGATCTGATGTCCGGGCGCATCAATGCGTCATTGCAGGACAACACCCAAGCGGCCAGCAGCTTTATCGATACTCCACGCGGGCAGAAGTTTGCCTTTGCCGGGCCGGTCATTGAAGACAGCAGCATTTCTTCTGACGTTGGCATTGCGGTGGGTAAAGACAATCCGGCGCTGCGCGATGCGCTAAACGGGGCTATCAAGGCGATACGCGCCGATGGGACTTATCAGGCGATCCAGAAAAAATATTTTAGCTTCGATATTTACGGCAACTAAACCGGCTCGGATCCAGTCATCCAGGGGAGGCCATAAATGGTCGCAGAGTATATACCGTTGCTGGCACATGGCGCGTTACTGTCGCTGTGCGTGATGCTGGTTTCGCTGGCGGTGGCGTTGACGCTCGGCATGCTCAATGCGCTGATCAAACTCTTTGGTCCGCGTTGGCTGCGCTGGGTATCGACGGGTTACACCACGCTGGTGCGCGGCATTCCCGAGCTGGTGATCATGCTGTTGCTGTTTTTTGGCGGCGAAATGCTGGTCAACGGCTTGCTTGGCCTGGTGGGATTGGGGCCGCTGCGTTTCAACACCTTCATCTCTGGCGTGCTGGCCATCGGCTTTGTGTTTGGCGCTTACTACACCGAAACTTTTCGCGGCGCCTTTCTCACCGTGGAACGTGGCCAACTCGAGGCGGCAATGGCCTATGGCATGCGGCCGGGCCAGGTTTTTCGCCGCGTACTGTTGCCGCAGATGCTGAGCTTCGCCATTCCCGGTATCAACAACAACTGGCTTGGGCTGATGAAAGCCTCGGCGCTGGTGTCAATTCTCGGGCTGGAGGACATGGTTTGGCTGGCGGAGCAGGCCGGGCGGGCCACGCAAAAGCCTTTCCTGTTCTATTTCCTGGTGGCGCTGATTTATATGGGGATTACCGCTGTCTCCAGTTGGGGCTTTAGCCGACTGGCAAGGCGTTACGCGTTGGCTTCCTCACATTCGGCAGGAGCACGCTGATGAATCTGCAAAATATGCTGGATGCGGCACCGAGCTTTTTGTGGAGCGACGGTTCCGACGTGACCGGGCTGGCGATGACCGCCAAACTGTTCTTGTTATCGGTGGTGCCGGGATTGCTGCTGGCAGCGCTAATGGCGATCGGCCAGGTCTATGGCCCGCGACCGTTGTCGTGGATTATCCGCAGCGTGACTTACTTTTTCCGTAGCACGCCGCTCTATCTGCAGTTGATGCTGATTTACTACGGCCTGTCACAGTTCGACGTGGTGCAGTTGGGCTGGCAGAACGACCAGCCTTTCTGGCTGCTGTTTCGCGATGCCACTTTCTGCGCCACGCTGGCGTTGGTACTCAACACCAGCGCTTACGTTGCCCAGCTGTTGGCCGGCATGATGGAAACCTTCCCGCGTCAGGAGTGGATTGCCGGTGAGGCCTATGGCATGAGCCAGTGGCAGATAATCCGCCGCCTGGTGCTGCCGGCAACGCTGCGCCGCGGTATTCCGGCGCTGAATAATGAGATGGTCTTCCTGCTGCATGCCACCTCGCTGGCCAGCACCGTCACGCTGCTGGATATCACCGGTGTGGCTCGTGCCTTTTATGCCGCCACCTATTCACCCTTTATTCCGTTTCTGATGGCGGCAGCGCTCTACCTGCTGTGTACTTTCCTGCTGATCTTCATGTTTTCACGGGCGGAGCGTCGCTGGCTGGCCTTTATCCGTCGCGATTGATGCCGTTCAGGATCGTTTGATCGACTGCAGCTCGGTCAGGGTGACGATTTTATCCACCCGAAACTTTTTGCTGGTCAGCCAGGTATCGGCCAGCAGCCGATAGTTTTCCATGCTGCGGCAGCCGATACGCACCAGAAAATCGAAGTTGCCGCTGACCAGCCAGCAGTCCAATACCTCTGGGGTATTACGCATTTCCTGCTCGAACGCCGGTTGGGAGTGGCCGTGGTCGGCCAACGCGATCTGCGCCTGGATCACAAACGCATGTTCCGGCTCCGGCAATTCGATAATGGCGCTGTAGCCACGAATAATTCCGTCGCGCTCCAGCCCACGAACCCGTTCAAGGCAAGGGCGGGCGGTCAGATTGACCTGTTCGGACAGTTTTTGATACGAAATGCGGCCATCCCGGCACAGTATTTCAAGGATTTTTTTGTCGATGCGATCAAGCCGGGCTTTCTTTTCCACAGATAGGGCGTCCAATGAAAAGTAAACAGCATAAGTTACCTGAACATGCCCTGGGTGGGCAGCGCCAATTCACCAGTTTTCATTTCGGCCAGCCGGGTAAAGGCGAAAAAATTTACCTGCAGGCCGGTCTGCATGCCGATGAACTGCCCGGCATGCTGGTGCTGCACTATCTTAAAAGATTGCTCAGCCAGGCGGAACGGCGTGGTGAACTGCAAAGTGAAATAATTCTTGTCCCGGTAGCCAACCCACCAGGACTGGCGCAGGTGCTGCTCAACGCAGGTATAGGGCGCTTCGATCTGGTCAGTGGCCGCAATTTTAACCGTGACTTTCCTGATTTAGCCCGCTTGTTGCAGCAGCAGGATTTCAGTACCGCAGAGCCTATGCATCAGCAGGTACGCACCGCTATGCGCCATGTTTTACAGGCGGTGCCAGACACCAGCGAAGTCACGGCGCTGCGCAGGCAACTGTTGCTGTTGGCCTGTGACGCGGACGTGGTGCTGGATCTACACTGCGACGACCGCGCGATCCTGCACATGTACGCCGATCCGGCCTGGAGCGAACAGGCGGAAACATTGGCCCGCTTTATGGACATGGGTGCGGTGCTGCTTTCGCAAGACAGCGGTGGTGGCTCCTTTGATGAAGCCTGCGGCCTGCCTTGGCATCGGCTGGCAGCAGAGCATTCCGCCCTTGATGGGATGACTCCGGGTTGTATGGCGGTCACGCTGGAGTTACGCGGCCAGCGCGATATCAGCCACCCGTTGGCCAGCGGCGATGCCGAGCGACTCTATCGATACTTACAGCACCGCGGTGCCGTTGCCGGTGCTTCCCCGGTGATACCGCAGCTTGAGGTCGCCATGTTGCCGTTTGCTGCCGGGGAGATTGTTACCGCACCCGCCAGCGGCATTCTGTTGTTGCTACGCCAGCCGGGGGAGTGGGTGGAAGCGGATGAGGCGGTAGCTGAAATTGTTGACCCGATCACCGATACGGTAAAAGCGGTGCGCGCTAAAGCGGGTGGACTGATTTATGCCAGCCGCCAGACGCCTTTTGTCACCTTTGGGACCGAGGTGATGAAGATTGCCGGTAAAACCCCCTACGCAGGCGGCGGCGGGCTGGCGTCCTGATGTGCCTCAAGTGGTTCTAAAGTGTCTTGAGGTAATCTTCAAACAATTTGCCACTCTCAGGTCTGAAATGCAGGCCGGTACCCGCGGCAGAGATGATGTTATCGACCCTCAGATTACGAAAATCTGAACGGGTTTCGCACCATATCGTCAGCAACCACACCGCATCAAAAATTGTCAAACCAAGGGGGCGGGCGATTCGGTGACTCTTTGCCCCTTTAAGATCCAGATAAGTCATATTCAGTTGGAGACGTTGTCTTATCGCAAGGCGCAGGAAAGCCAGATGTTTATTGGCCTTTGCGCTTTCTTCTGTTTGCCGAGATACGGCCCTGAGAGGGAGCCTTTTGTAGATATCTGTCTTTTTGACATCAATCACCGCGCTGATTTTGGCCGAAACCCGGTTCGCGGCAGCAGAGAGCGCATCATCACTGCGAGCCGCAATCAGCCTCATTCCCAGCATAATCGCGTCCAATTCATCGGGGTCAAAACTCAGCGGCGGGAGAAAATGGCCTTTTTCAAGCAAGTAACCCAAGCCAGACTCACCACGAATGGGGGCCCCGATGGCCTGAAGCGTTGCCATGTCTCTGTATATTGTTCTCACCGAGACATTCAAAGCCTGGGCCAAAACTTCTGCTGAGACAGGATGTACGCGACAACGGAGATTATCGAGTAACGCGAATAACCGAATAGTTTTCATAGTTTGAGGTGACACTACCCTGACAAAAACTGTCAGGGTAGTGTCATACGATTAAGACTTCATATCAAGATGATAACGGAGTTTACATGACCACCCCATGTTACGAGATAGTCACCTACAAGGTAAAAGACCCGCAGCAAGCTGATTCAGCAAGAGCTATTGCACAAAATATGCTGAAGCATTTCCCAGGATTTATAGATTGGGTTGCATTTTCAGGCATGGATAGCCCAACTGAGCGTGTCGATCTGGTTATGTGGAATAGCCATAAGGACGCGCTGGCTGCTGCAAAAGCCGTCGAGAGCCAACCTGAATTCTCCAGTTTTAGGTCTTCCGTCAAAAGTTTGGTAAACATGGGGCATTATACGGCCCCCTTGGCTCAAGCCGCGCGAATGGGAACAGGATGTGGCATTGAAATAGGGCGGTTTCGGCTGAAGCCTGGTGTTGATGAGAGCGAAATGCGCAGCGCCTATAACCTGATGGTGGGAACCCATCTTTCTCTTCAGCAGGGGTGGAAGAGTCAGCATCTGGTCAGTTTGGGCAACGGAGTGTTTGTCGATCTTGCATTTGCCGATGATCAACAGCATGCGGAAGCCATCTGTGCGTCCTGGCAAGGGCAAACTGCCTGCGAGGCATTTTTGGACCTGATCGAACCGGTGAGTATGGAATTTGGTTCGCTATAAATGCCCTATAACACGGCAGGCTACTCGCCGTGTTATAGGGGGGCCCTGGCTGGTGTTTATCGCACCAGCACCCGGCTGATTTCCGGGCCATAGCCGGTGACCGAAAGTGTTTCGCCTGCCAGTTCAACCATAGCGAACGGCAGCAGATCGTCACCATCGACCATGCCCTTTAGGGTGATAAAGTCGGTGTTTTCCACCCGCACATAATCCCCCAAATGATAGTGACCGGCAAAGTAGGCGCGTACCTGATAGCGGCACAGCAGGGCCACCAGCGCATCGCAGTTCCACAGGTTGTGTTCATTGGCCGGTGCCAGCGGATAGTGACCGAACACCACAACGGTTTCGCCTTTGCTTTGCGCATCCGCCAGGCTGCATTCCAGCCAGCGCAGCTGTTCATCGCCAACGGCGCCGTTCCAGCTTTGTGCTTGTGGTTGATGCTCGGCACGGATGCGGGCCAGCAGTTGCTGTGCCTGCGCGCGCTCATCACCGTTAGCCTGATTGCAATACAGACTCAGATCGTTACCGTCAATCACGATAAAACGGTAGCCGTTCAGGCTGAATTGATAATAGTGCTTGGGCAGCGCCAGCGCAGGAGACTGAGCCGCCAGGTGACGGGAAATGACGTCGGCGTCATGGTTGCCCAACACCACCGCATGGGGATGAAGCAACTGCCCGTATACCGGCAATAACTCGGCGTAACTGCTCCAGTTATCGTCAACCAAATCCCCGAGCGTGGCAACAAAGGCCAGCGGCAAATCATTCAGTTCGGTAATCGCCTGGCTCAGCTTACTCAGGCTGTTACGGTAGTAACGGTTATATTCCAGATTGGGATCGGCATCAGCATATTGCGGATCGGCAATTAGCCCAAAGCGAAGGGTCCCTGGCGGTTGTGATTGCCCGGAAAGTGCTGGGTGCTGGTAAAGCGAACTGACCTGGCCCAGGGCCAGAGATTGTGCTGCGGTGAGATTTGAAGTCATGGGTTACCCGCTCAGCGCTAGCGAATGCCGGCGCGCATAAAGGATTGGACGAACTGACGCTGAAACACCAGAAACAGCACCAGCAAAGGTAGGGAAGTCATCAGCGTCGCGGCACCGATCAACGCCCATTGCACACCTTGCTCTGGCGCTGAAAATAGCTGCAGTCCGACGGTCAGTGGCCGCACGTTAACCGAGTCGGTGATCACCAACGGCCAGAGAAAATCATTCCAGTGGAAACTGATTGATACCAGCGCAAAAGCGATATACACCGGTTTTGCCAGCGGGATATAGATGCGGCGCAGGATGTAAAACCGGCTGGCGCCTTCGACAATCGCCGCTTCCTCCAGCACCAGCGGGATGCTTTTGAAGGTCTGGCGCAGCAGGAAAATGGCAAATGCCGAGGCAAAGTAAGGCAGGGCGATCCCCAGTAGCGTATCGCGTAGCCCCAGCGCGCCAATGGTCTGGTAGTTATTCAGGATCAACACATCGGGGCTGATCATCAACTGCAGCAGCACCAAAGCAAACAGTATGCCCGCCCCCTTAAGCCTGAATCGCACCAGAGCGTAGGCGGCCATGGTGGCCAATATCAGTTGGCAGAACACAATCAGCAGCACCAGCATGATGGTGTTGAGGAAATAACGGCCGAAAGGCGCGGCATGCCAGGCATTGATAAAGTTCTGGGCAGTTAACGGCGAAAACAATGAAAAACCGCCCTGATCGGCAGCGGGATGAATGGCCACCCAGGTAGCGACCAGGATTGGGAAGACCCACAAGATTGCGGCCCCCCAGGTAAGCAGCCACCAACAAAGGCGGCGCAGGGAAATACTGCGCGGCGGCGAGGAAGTGATGGAAAGGCTCATTGGTAGTGGGCTCGCTTATCCAGCAGATTGAATTTGATTAACGCGATACTGGCTAAAATGACCAACAGCACCACGGTCATCGCCGAGGCGTAGGGCAAATCCCAATAGCTGAATGCTGTGCGGTAGATGTAGAACAGCAGCAGACTGGTGCTGTTGTCCGGCCCGCCGTTGGTCATGGCAATCACCTGATCGACAATGCGGAAAGCATTCATCGAAGCATTGATCAGAATAAATAGCGTGGTCGGCATCAGCAGCGGCCACTGGATACGGCGAAAGAAGTAGCTGCGCGAGGCCCCCTCTATCTCGGCAGCTTCGCCCAGTTTGGGATCAATCTGCTGTAGGGCCGCCAGATAAAAGATCATAAAGAAACCGGCCTCACGCCATACCGACACCGCCATCAGGCAATACAGCGCGGATTGGGGATCCCCCAGCCAGTTGACCGCAGGCAGCGAAAACATGGCCAGCAACTGATTCAGCAACCCTACCTGTGGGGTATAAAAAAACAGCCACAGATTGGCGATGGCCACCATCGGCAGCAGCGAAGGAATGAAGAAGGCGGCGCGGGCAAAAGCCGTACCGCGCATGCGCCGGTTTACCGCCAGCGCCATCAGCAGTGCCAATCCTACTGCCAGGGGAATGGTGACGGCCGCATATAACAGGTTATTACGCAGCGCCAGCATGAAGGTTTCGTCATCCAGCAGGGCACGGTAGTTTTCCAGCCCAACGAATTGGGCCGGTCGGTTATTGTGCGCCGCGCTGAACAGGCTTTCCCACACCGTGGCCAAAGCCGGGTAATGGGTAAAGGTGATCAGAAAAACCAACGCCGGCAGGACCAGCAGATAACCATAAAGCTGCAAAGAAAAGCGCTTATGGGCAGCGGCGGGTGCGGCAGAATGTGCTTGGGTCATGCCGGCTCCGGTTATTGGTAGCGTTGCAGCAGGCGGTCGGCCTGTTTTTGTGCACTTTCCAGCGCCTGCGCCGGAGTTTTGCCCTGTGTCACTGCGGCTTCCACCGCGCGATTGAGCAACTCCTGAATTTGCACGCTGTTATAGGTTGAAAGCTCGGGTTGCGAATATTTCAACTGTTCACGCGCCACGGTCGCCTGCGGCACTTTGACGGCATATTCTTTCATGGTTGCGGTTTCCCAGGCGGCCGGTGAGGTGGCCACATAGCCGGTGGCGATGCTCCAGCGGGCGGCTTGTTCCGGCGCAGAGAGCCAGCGCATAAAGGTCACGGCGGCTTGTTGTTGAGCCGGGCTGGTGCCTTTGAACAGGTACAGGTTGCCACCGCCGGTCGGGCTGCCGCGTTGGGTTTTCTCCGGCAGCATGGCGACGCCAAACGGGAACCTGGCGTTTTCACGCACCGTGGTCAGGTTGCCGGTGGTGGTCACCATCATGGCGGTTTTGCCGTCGATAAAGTCCTGCGGCGTGGTGCTCCAGGTAATGGCACCTTTTGGAGAGACTTGATATTTCTGCGCCAAATCGGTCAGCCAGGTTAACGCCTCAACGTTGGCCGGGGTGTTGAAGGTCACCGCCGTACCCTTGCCGTTATCCAAATGGCTGCCATTGGTGGCGGCAATGCCCTGGAAAGTCCAATAGCCAATCGGGGTGGAAGGGATCTCAATCCCCCATTGTTTAACTTCGTTGCCGTTGCGAACGACCAGTTTCTGGCCAAAATCGACCACCTGCTGCCAGTTGGCCGGTGGGGTCTCGCCATCAAGCCCGGCTTGCTGGAACGCCTGTTTATTCCAGTACAGCACCACGGTAGAACGCTGGAACGGAATGCCCCAGACCTTACCCTGGATTTTGCGAATAAATGCCGGATAGAAGCCGTCGATCCAGGCCTTGCCTGCCTGATCGTTGGCCAGATCGCTGACCGGTAAAATAGCCCCGGCGTCGATCAGCGAATAGGCCTCGATATCGCCAATGACGGCGATTTGCGGGGCGTTGCCGCCACGGAACGCGGTTAATGCCTTGGTCACCGTGGTGGCATAGTCACCGGTATAGACCGGCTGAATACTGATATCCGGGTGCAATTTTTCGAAATCTGCCACCAGGCCTTCAACGGTATGGCTGATTTTGCCGCCGACCGCGATCGGATAGTACATTTGCAGTTTTACGGCATCCGCCGCCTGGGCAGAAAGAGTCACACCGGCCAGCAACAGGGCAACAGCGCTTAACCTGGATAAACGGATCGAGACGGACATGGTATTCCCCTGAAATAAAATGATGTTTTTTTGATTATTGAACGGCGTATTGATGAGTCACTGGCTGAAAAGCCTGCTCCATGGCGTGACAACGCTCACCACTGGAGGAAAACAGGTACTGCGCGTGGCCGGCCCATTGCAGACCGACCAGGCTGCCTTCGGTAAAGTGTTGCATGCCGGGAGTTTTGACCGTGATTTGCCCCTGAACCGCCGGCAGATGACAAACGACGAGGGTATCGGCACCCATATATTCATAGCTGAGCACCTGGCAGGTAAGATTGCCGCTGCCCGGAGCACACAGGCTAATCTCTTCGGCGCGGATCCCCAGACTCAACGCCATTTCCTGGCTGCCAAAGACGACCGGCAGCGGGGCGTTACCAATATGAAACCCATCACTTTTGCGCGTTAACGGGATGATGTTCATCGGTGGCGCTCCGATAAATTGCGCGGCAAAAATGCTGGCAGGGTTGTTATATAAGTTGTCTGGGGTGTCGTGCTGCTCAATGCGGCCATCGTTCAGCAGAATGATTTTGTCCGCCATGCTCATGGCTTCGGTTTGATCATGGGTGACATACAGCATGGTCAACCCCAGCTTACGCTGTAGCGCACGGATTTCCCGACGCATGCTTTGGCGCAGCTTGGCGTCCAGGTTGGATAAGGGTTCATCCATCAGGCACAGTTTGTTCTGGGCGATCACCGCACGGCCCAGCGCCACACGCTGTTGCTGCCCGCCGGAAAGCTGCGACGGCAAGCGATCCAACAGCGGCTCCAGTTCCATCAGCTTGCTGATATCGGCTAACCGGGAGGCAAAGTGTTGCTTGTCTTCACCTCTGGCTCGCAGGCCAAACAACAGGTTTTCACGCACGCTGAGGTGGGGGAATAACGCGTAAGACTGGAATACCATCGATAATTTACGCTGCGATGGCGGCAGGGCGGTCACGTCACGTTGCTGGATCTCAATCGTGCCGCTGTCAGCGGACTCCAGCCCGGCCAGGGTGCGTAGCAGGGTAGACTTACCGCAGCCGGAAGGTCCCAGCAGCGCAACAAAATCACCTTCTTTTACGTCAAAACTGACGTCATCCAGGGCGGATTTATCGCCCCAGGTTTTCTTGATGTTACAAAGTGATAAATAGCTCATGGTGCTTCTTGAATTGGCGTGTTCTGCCCACCCTAGCTGGCGCGTATTTATCTGGTATGAATAATTAATGACAGTTGTATGTCGTAGCGGACGAATGTCCCTGCGGGAAAGATGGCTTGCCGACCGCCGTCCATGTTAAATTTGACCTTTGCCACTCCGTAGCCCCTGATGACAAAGAGAATTTCAAATGGAACAACGGCTACCTGTGCCAAAGAAGTCAGGGTCTATGCGCACAGCCAAACCCCGTCGCCCGCATGGACGTTGGGTCTACTACATTCTGCATGAAGATATCCTGTGGCCTTGCCCGGTCAAATGGGAGTGGGAAAGCAGTTTCCACGCCTGGTTGCCGTTTTACTACTCGCCCACCCTGGAATTCGTTGCCGGTAACCCCGCCAAGGCGACAAAAATCACTAAAACCAAGCGCTAATCATTATTCCGGCTGAAGAACCCTGTTTAACTCTTTCGCAAGAAATAATTATTAACTGTCTGTTTTTAAACAAAACACCGGCTTCTTGCCCTCAGAGGGTACAGCAACTACATTAACAACTGTACTTCAACTCACCTGAGGAGAGACATCCTATGAAAGCTGCCGTAGTCACCAAAAACCACAGCGTAGATATTCAGGAAAAGCAGCTTCGCCCACTGAAATATGGCGAAGCGGCGCTCAAGATGGAGTGTTGTGGAGTTTGTCATACCGATCTTCACGTTAAGAATGGCGATTTTGGCGAGGTTCCCGGCATCACCCTGGGCCATGAAGGGGTCGGCGTAGTTACTGCCGTCGGCGAGGGGGTGACCTCGTTAAAAGTCGGAGACCGCACCAGCGTCGCCTGGTTCTATCAGGGCTGTGGCCACTGTGAATACTGCGTCAACGGTAACGAAACCCTGTGCCGCTCGGTCAAAAACGCCGGTTTCAGTGTGGATGGCGGCATGGCCGAAGAGTGCATCGTGGTGGCGGACTATGCGGTCAAGGTGCCTGATGGCCTGGATCCTTTTGCCGCCAGCAGCATCACCTGCGCCGGGGTTACTACCTATAAAGCGGTGAAAATTTCCGATATCAAACCGGGGCAGTGGATCGCGATTTATGGCCTGGGCGGGTTGGGCAACCTGGCGCTGCAGTATGCCAAGAACGTGTTCAACGCCAAAGTGATCGCCATTGACGTTAATCAGGGCCAGCTGGATTTTGCCAAAGAAATTGGTGCGGATCTGGTTATCAATTCCAAAACCGAGAACGCCGAAGAAATTATCCAGCAGAAAGTCGGGGGCGCTCATGCCGCCGTGGTCACTGCGGTAGCACGCTCGGCCTTTAACTCTGCGGTGAATGCGGTTCGCGCCGGGGGCAAGGTGGTGGCCGTGGGCCTGCCGCCAGAGAGTATGGATCTGAGTATTCCGCGTTTGGTATTGGATGGGATTCAGGTGGTGGGGTCGTTGGTGGGGACTCGGGAAGATCTGAAAGAAGCCTTCCAGTTTGCCGCCGAGGGCAAAGTGACACCGAAAGTGACCAAAAGACCGCTGGAGGATATCAACGCCATCTTTGAAGAGATGAAGTCAGGCACCATCCGTGGCCGTATGGTTATCGATCTGACCAACTCTTAATCCCGCCAAAAAATAAAGCCATCTATAGGTGGCCTTGAGGCCGTTGGTCAAGAGCTCTGTTGTTCAATGGTAGGGGCGCTGCATGCTGCGCCCATTTGCATAATCAATGGGTTACATCGGGTCGAACATGTTCGACCCCTACCGATTTAGCCCTTTCGCGGGTTTGTCAGCAATCTGAAGACCACCAAATCAGAACAGTCCAAGCGGTTTGGCATCGTAGCTGACCAACAGGTTTTTCACCTGCTGATAATGCGACAGCGCCACCTTGTGGGTTTCGCGGCCGACGCCGGAGTTTTTATAACCGCCGAAGGCGGCATGCGCCGGGTAGAGGTGGTAACAGTTGGTCCACACGCGTCCGGCCTTGATGGCGCGGCCCATGCGGTAAGCGCGGTTGACGTCGCGGGTCCACAGACCGGCACCCAGCCCGAACTCACTGTCGTTGGCCAATGCCAGCGCTTCAGCCTCGTCTTTGAAGGTGGTGACGCCAATCACTGGCCCGAAGATTTCTTCGCGGAAGAAACGCATGCTGTTATTACCGGTGATCAGCGTGGGCTGGAGATAGAAACCGCTCTGCAACGTCTGCTCATGGCTGGCACGCTCGCCGCCGGCGATAATTTTCCCGCCTTCATTCTTGGCGATCTCGATATAAGACAGGATCTTGTCGAACTGCTGCTGGGAGGCCTGCGCGCCAATCATGGTGTCGGTATCAAAGGGGTCGCCCTGGCGAATGGTGGTGATGCGCGCCAACACTTTTTCCATAAATTGTGGGTAGATAGATTCCTGGATCAGGGCGCGTGAAGGGCAGGTACAGACTTCTCCCTGGTTAAAGAAACCGAGGATCAGGCCTTCAACCGCCTTGTCGATAAACTCCGGTTCGGCCTGCATGATGTCTTCAAAGAAGATATTCGGTGACTTGCCACCCAGCTCGACGGTGCTGGGAATGATATTTTCCGCTGCACAGGCGAGGATATGTCGGCCTACCGGGGTGGAACCGGTAAAGGCAATTTTATCAATGCGTTTGCTGGTCGCCAGTGCCTCACCGGCTTCTTTACCAAAGCCCTGCACCACATTGAGTACCCCAGGTGGCAACAGGTCACCAATCATTTCCAGTAACACACAGATGCTGAGCGGAGTCTGTTCTGCCGGTTTGAGCACCACGCAGTTACCGGCTGCCAGCGCCGGAGCCAGTTTCCAGGCCGCCATCAGCAGCGGGAAGTTCCAGGGGATAATCTGCCCAACCACGCCCAGCGGTTCGTAAATATGGTAGGCGACGGTGTTTTGGTCGATCTCTGCGGCGGTGCCTTCCTGTGCACGCAGGCAACCGGCAAAGTAGCGGAAGTGGTCAATCGCCAGTGGGATATCCGCGTTCAGCGTTTCGCGGATCGGCTTCCCGTTGTCCCAGCTTTCGGTCAGCGCCAGTAACTCCAGCTTTGACTCCATACGGTCAGCGATAGCCAGTAACACGTTGGAGCGCTCCTGCACGCTGGCCTTGCCCCAGGTTTCGGCCGCGGCATGGGCGGCATCCAATGCCAGCTCGATGTCTTTCGCGTCGGAGCGTGGGAACTCGGCCACCGTCTGGCCGGTCATCGGGGAGGTGTCGGTGAAATAGTTGCCTGAAACGGGTTCGACAAATTTACCGCCAATGTAATTGCCATAACGTTGCTTGAATGAAACCAGCGAGCCAGGTAAACCGGGATGAACGTATTTCATGTAAACACCTCTTATGGGAACAGACTGTGTAGGGTTGACGCCTGACTGAGTGACGCCATCACCCTAACCCTAAGCATTGCCTGTGCCACATTGCGGCGATGGCAGAGGTGTAAAAATAAAAAATGATTAATATCAGTGCATTGAGTAATCAAAAACTCTTTCAGCAGCAATAAAACCGAGGGCTGACTATTCATTTCTATTATTTTTTGTGTCCCATGTCGCAACGCGTGAGACACATCTATGATACAAAAATGCAACACTTTATTGGCGGGAGTTGGGGATGTTGCATAAAGACCAGACCACCCAAGCCGGGTTTGCTTCTGAGAGCGATAACCTGTCTGCATCCAGCCCACTGTCAGAATCCTGGCTACGCTGCCAAGGTTATGGCCTTAACCGGGCCGACGATTTGGTTCCTTTTATCCGACCGACTTTGCTCAATGAAGTGCGTGGGCAAAATGGCTGGGTGGCACAATTGGCGCAGCCGCTGATCGAGCGTCTGGGCGGCGAAATTAACCGACAACCCTCAATAGTGGTGATCTCTGATGCCAGGGGGCTGGTGCTGGAAACCTGCGGCAATAGCCATTTTTTGCGTAAGGCTTCGCGTATCTCGTTGGCACCGGGCAATTTATGGGGTGAGCAGGAACGTGGCACTAACGCAATAGGTACCGCGCTGGCGCTCGGTGCTCTGTGCGAGGTCAATGGCGACGAGCATTTTCTTAATCAAAACACCGGGCTTTACTGCGCAGCAGCGCCAATTTACCGGCCCGACGGCCTGATTGCCGGGGTGCTGGACATTTCTACGCCGGCGCAACGCCCTTTTGATAACGCACGATCCCTGATTTTGCAAGCTGTCAGGCACATAGAGCATCAGTGGGTAATGGGGTGTGTCACCGCTCAACACTGGACGCTGCGCCTGCACAGTGATGCGCGGGTGCTCGGCAGCGCCCATGAGCTGCTACTGGTGTTTCGTGATGAGATCCTCACCGCCGCCAACCGACTGGCAATGCAGGAGTTTAATCTTACCGCCGCCTGCTTTGGCACTCTGAATTTCGCCTCCCTGTTCCCGGAAATGCAGCGCCAGACGCTTAACGCGCCACGTCAAACGCTGGCAGTTAATAATCGCCATTATTATTCGCAGTTGCAGATGCCGAAACGGCATTCGCAGTCGATGCGGCCGCTGCTGTCTCCCGTTGATCGTGACGGCGCCGACAGACAAAAAGCATTACGTATTTTGAATGCCGGGTTGGCGCTGTGCATTAGCGGGGAAACCGGCTGCGGCAAGGAGTACTTTAGCCAACGATTGTTTGAGGAAAGTCACCGGCGGCAGGGCAATTTCGTGGCGATCAACTGTGCTGCCTTGCCCGAGAACCTGATCGAATCCGAGCTTTTTGGCTATGCGCCCGGCGCTTTTACCGGTGCCAACCCAAAAGGTTACCTTGGCAAGATCAGAGAGGCCGATGGCGGCGTATTGTTCCTGGATGAAATCGGCGATATGCCACTGAGTTTACAGACCCGGCTGCTGCGGGTGCTGCAGGAAAAAACGGTCACGCCGCTCGGCAGTCGTATCAGCTATGCCGTCGACTTTTCGTTGATCTGCGCCACCCATCAGGATTTGGCGCAGCAGGTGGCGGCGGGGGCGTTCCGAGAGGATTTGATGTATCGGATCCAGGAGTTTAACCTGCGCATTTTACCGCTTCGTCAGCGAGCGCACGTCGATGGTTTTATCCTTAATCTGTGGCGTGAGCTGGGTGCCGAGTCTCGGAGTATCCGGCTGGCACCGGAGACCGTCGCGGTGCTGGCTCGCTATCCGTGGCCCGGCAACGTTCGGCAGTTGTTGAGCACGCTGAAGGTGCTGTTGGCCCTGGCGGATGATGGCGAGCTGATTACGCCTGACGCACTGCCCGAACAGTTCGGTGTTGTAGCGACCGCTCCTGACTCCTGTGCCGCACCGCAGGAGATGCTGGACGCTATCCGTCACGCTAATGGCAATATCAGCCTGGCGGCGAAACGGCTGGGTGTTTCACGCAGCACGCTTTATCGCAAGATGGAGAAAAACCGGGGGCGGGCGGTAGAATGACAGCTCAATAGCCAAGGCCCATTTCAGGGCCTTGCCCGGAAGGTCAGTTGTCGCCCAGTCCCTGTGGATTAATTTCAGAATGTTCGATTTTCTCGTCGCTTTCCGCCCAACGATCCAACACCTTCAGATAGCTGCCATTGGCGATAGCACTATTGAGCGAAGCCTGCACCGCATCCACCAGACCATTGCCTTTTTTCACCGTAACGGCAATGTTGGCGCTGCGTGGCCAGCCGCCCGGCACGATGCCGACCAAGGTGGTTTTCCCGTTGAGTTTTGCCTGATAAGCACCGGAGACGTTCGGCCCAAAGGTGGCGTCAGCCCGGCCGGACTGAATGGCCAGCGTGGCGGCCGCCTTGTCGGTCACATAGATCGGTTGTAGGGCAGGCAGCCCTTTGGCCTGATTCTCTTTATCCCAGGCCAGCAACACGGCTTCCTGATTGGTGCCGGAGTCGACGATAATCTTCTTGCCGGCAATATCCGGTGCCGATTTTATCGAAGTGATTTTACTGCCGCTCTTGACGTAGAACCCCAGCGTATCCTGGCGATAAGTGGCGAAGTCGAATTTGGTCTTACGCTCCCGGGTAACGGTAATGTTATAAATCGCCGCGTCGTATTTGCCGGAAGTGACACCCAGCGGCCAGTCCTCCCACGAAGTCGGTACCAGCTTGAGTTTCAGCCCCAGGCCATCGGCCACCAGGCGGGCAATATCCGACTCACTGCCAATCACCGTTTTATTATCACGGGCGTAGAGCCCAAACGGCGGGCCACTGCCCAGTATCGACACGGCCACGGTCAGCGTGCCCGGCTCGACAAATTTAAATCCGGCCGGGATCCTGGCCGCCGCTTCAGGGCTTTTTTGCGTATGGATCGGCGTTTCGTTGGCGACCAGGTCTATGCCCGGTGCGGCATGGGCCAGGGCAGAAAGACTAAGGAGTGCCGCCGCTGCGGTGAGTTTTGCGCTATACATCATTATTATTACCTGCATTATTAGGTGGTTGGGGCGGTCGACTCACTATCCTTTATGCCGCCAAAGCTGTGAACGAACAAAATTGGCTAAGTAATTTTAGAAAAGTCACTTTGTGTCCGCCCCGTGGTGCAGGGACGGAAGAGTTACCTTTAACTGGAAAAGAGAAAGCATCATGAGAACTATTGCCATTGTGGGGGCCGGGCAGTCCGGTCTGCAGCTGGCGTTGAGCCTGTTGGCCGCCGACTACCCGGTTACGCTGCTGACTAACCGCGACGCGAAAAGCCTGCGCGGCGGCAGAGTTATGTCCAGCCAGTGCATGTTTCACGATGCGCTGGAGACTGAACGTGAAAAACAGCTCAACTTTTGGGAGGCAGATGCTCCCTGCATCGAAGGTATTAGCCTGACGCTGGCCGATCCGCAACAGGCAGAACAACCGATCTTAAATTGGCGAGGCGGGTTGGACCAGTACGCCCAATCCGTTGATCAACGGCTTAAAATGGCCGGATGGATGGAGGAGTTTGAACGTCTCGGCGGCAAACTGATCATCGCCGAGGCCGGCGTCAGTGAATTGGAACGGCTATCTGCCAGCCATGACTTAGTGCTATTGGCGGCGGGCAAAGGTGACATTATCAGTCAGTTCTCGGTCAATACCCAGCGCAGTCGATTCGACCGGCCACAGCGGGCGCTGGCGCTGACCTATATTCATGGCATGCGCCCGATGGAAAGCGGGGATCAGATCAACTTCAACCTGATCCCCGGTGTGGGGGAGTACTTTACTTTCCCTGCCTATACCCTCAGTGGTGTCTGCGACATCATGGTGTTTGAAGGTATTCCCGGTGGCCCGATGGACTGCTGGGAGAACGTGAACACCGCGGGGCAACATCTGCAAAACAGCCTGAATATCCTTCAACGCTGGCTCCCCTGGGAAGCAGATCGCTGTAGCGATATTGAACTTACCGATGCGCAGGGTTTTATGGCCGGTCGTTTTACACCCTGCGTACGCGAACCTGTGTTGACGTTACCCTCCGGTCGTCGGGTATTGGGTATGGCGGATGCGCTGGTGTTAAACGATCCGATCACCGGTCAGGGTTCCAACAGTGCAGCCAAATGCGCGCATCTTTATCTGCAACAGATCCTGGCCCGCGGCGATGCGGCTTTTGATGAAAATTGGATGGTGCAGACTTTTGAGCATTACTGGGATTATGCCCGTCACGTAGTTAATTGGACCAACAGCATGTTATTGCCGCCGTCACCGCATGTGATGGAGTTGATGTTTAATGCGGCCAATTCCGAAGAGCTCGCCGGTCAGATCGTCAATGGTTTTAACCATCCCGCCCAGTTTGATCCCTGGTGGTTCCAGCAAAAGTAACGACTTGCGCGACAAGAAAAAAACCGACCGCCGGCAGTATTGCCGGGCGGTCGGTTAGGGGGGATTACTGAGTGTCAGCGCTTATCTTTTCTTCAACTGCCATCGGGGCCTGAAAGCCTCTGAGCCGCAGTGCGTTGCCGAGAACGAAGACGCTGGAGAGCGCCATGGCCGCCGCGGCGAAGATCGGTGAAAGCAATGTGCCGTTCAGCGGGTAGAGCACACCGGCCGCGACCGGGATCAGCACCCCGTTGTAGGCGAAGGCCCAGAACAGATTCTGCTTGATGTTACGGATGGTCGCCTGGCTGAGTGCAATGGCATTGGGGACGCCGCGCAGGTCGCCCGACATCAGCACCACGTCAGCGGCCTCAATGGCCACATCGGTTCCGGTGCCGATGGCCAGGCCAACGTCGGCTTCGGCGAGTGCCGGGGCATCGTTGATACCATCGCCCACAAAGGCCACCCGGGCACCGCCGCTGCGGAATTTCTTCAGCGCCGCAACCTTGCCGTCGGGCAGAACCTCGGCGGCGACTTCATCAATTCCCAGCTGTTTGGCGATCGCCGCAGCGGTAGCCGCGTTGTCGCCGGTGATCATCGCCACCTTAAGGCCAAGCGCATGCAGCGCCTTGATGGCTTCTGGCGTACTTTCCTTGATTGGGTCAGCGACCGCGATCACCGCCGCCAGACGGCCGTCGATGGCCGCATAAAGCGGGCTTTTACCCTGTTCACCCAGACGCTGAGCGGACTGCTGGAAGCTGCTTACGTCAAGGCCGAGCTGGGTCATAAAGCGGTCTGCACCGACGGCGATGGTGCGTCCGGCGACGCTGGCAGAGACGCCGAAGCCCGGAGTGGCCTCAAAGCTTTCTATCGCGGCGAGCGCCATGTTCCGCTGCCGGGCCGCCGCCACAATTGCTTCGGCAATCGGGTGTTCGGAGCGAGTTTCCACTGCCGCCACCAGAGCCAGAACCTCATCGTATTCAAAGCCTTCGGCGGGCACCAGGTCAGTCAGTTCAGGGCGACCTTTGGTCAGGGTGCCCGTTTTGTCGAGGGCAATAACGCTGACGTCGCGCAGTGCCTGCAAGGCTTCACCCTTGCGGAACAACACGCCAAGCTCGGCGGCGCGGCCGGTCCCGACCATGATGGAGGTTGGTGTAGCCAATCCCATGGCGCAAGGACAGGCAATAATCAGCACCGCCACCGCATTAATCAGCGCAAAGGTCAGTGCCGGGGAGGGGCCAAACACCAGCCAAACCAGGAAGGTCAGCGCGGCGGCGGCCATTACTGCCGGCACGAACCACATGGTGACCTTGTCAACCAGCGCCTGGATCGGCAGTTTGGAGCCCTGAGCCTCTTCGACCAGACGAATGATTTGCGCAAGCACCGTATTGGCACCGATTTTGGTGACGCGTAAACTGAAAGCCCCGGTTTTGTTAATGGTGCCACCAACAACATCGGCACCCACACCTTTTTGTACCGGCACCGGTTCGCCGGTGATCATGCTCTCGTCTACGTAAGAGGTTCCTTCGACGACTTCGCCGTCAACCGGCACCTTTTCGCCCGGACGAACCAGCACGGTGTCACCGAGGGTCACCTGATCGAGCGGGATTTCGACGGTTTCGCCATTGCGCTCGACGCGGGCAGTCTTGGCCTGCAGGCCGACCAGCCGCTTGATGGCCTGCGAGGTCCGCCCCTTGGCGCGAGCCTCTAACGTTCGGCCAAGCAGGATCAGGGTGACGATGACCGCAGCGGCTTCGTAATAGACGTTGGCGGTGCCCTGTGGCAGCACCTCGGGAATGAAAGTCGTCACCACCGAATAGCCGTACGCCGCCACCGTGCCGACCGACACCAGCGAGTTCATATCGGGAGCGCCGCGCAGTAGCGCCGGGATCCCCTTGCGGAAGAAACGCAGCCCCGGCCCAAACAGCACCAGGGTGGTGAGAACAAATTGCAGATACCAGCTGGTTTGTTCACCCAGCACGCCCAGCACCCAGTGATGCATGGCGGGGATCAGGTGCGACCCCATATCGAGAATAAACACCGGCAAGGTGAGGATGGCAGCAATCAGCAACGAGCGCCGTAGCCCACGGGCCTCATGCTCACGTCGCTCGGTATCCTGATCCTCTGTGCTGACGGTGGCGGTGGACAGGCGCCGTGGCTGGTAGCCGGCTTTTTCAACGGCGGCCTCAAGGTCAGTTATAGAGACGACACCGGCAAGGTGACGCACCCGCGCACGCTCGGTAGCCAGATTGACATTGGCCTCAAGCACGCCGGGTATTTGGTTCAGGGCTTTTTCTACCCGGCCGACGCAGGACGCGCAGGTCATTTCCTCGATTGCCAGCTCGGTGGTCTCTTCACGCACGTTATATCCGGCATTCTCAATAGCGCGAACCGCCGCCTGCGAGTCAGCATTGCCGGTGAAGGTGAGGTCGGCGCGTTCGGTAGCCAAATTGACCGAAGCGCTATCCACGCCGGGTACGGCCTTCAGCGCGCGTTCGACACGGCCAACGCACGAGGCGCAGGTCATGCCGTCGACCGGCAGGCTCAGGCGGGCGACCTTGGGCATCGCCGGGTTGGCGGCGGGTTTGAGAGAAACGGAAGTCATTGAACAATCCCTTTATGATGTCTGTTGGCGGAAAGCTTAAAGCTTCCCACCACGGGAAGGTCAAGCGGTTATTTTGGAGGAAGGGCTCTTTAACAACATGCTGAGCGCGTGGGGCGCCTCTACGGCCTGGCTAAACAGAAAACCCTGGCCCAAATGATATCCGGAATTGCACAGCGTTTGCCGCTGCTGTTCGGTTTCAATCCCTTCGGCAATGATATCGATGGACAACTTTTTCCCCAGAATGCCCATGCTTTCCACAATGCCCAAAATAGCTGCTTCGTGGTTCATGCGGCGGATAAAGTCGCGATCGAGTTTTATGCAGTCCAGTGGGTAGTTCATCAGGTGGGTTAAGGAAGAGTGCCCGGTACCAAAATCATCGAGCGCAATTCGGATCCCCATTTCCTTGAGCATCTGCAAAGCCCGCAGCACATATTTCGAACCGTGCTTATTGAAGGCGTGTTCGGTCACTTCCAGCTCAATCAGATGGTGAGGGATGTTAAACATCTGCAAGCGCTGCAGGAATGTTTCGGCGTAGCTATCGCGTAAAAACTCGATAGGGGAAGCGTTCAGCGACACGGGCAAAACTTCTACGCCAGAGGCAAGCCAGGCCGAGATATCGGCAAACACCTTCATCTGTATGGTTTCACCAATTTTGGTTGCCAATTCGTAGTCGTTAAACGCTTCGCAGACGCTATCCGGCATCTGGATGCCGTTTTGCGGGCAATACCAGCGCAGCAGGGCCTCAAAGCCCACGAGGGTGCCGGTTGTCAGGTTGACCTTGGGCTGATAGCTGGGGCGGATCTGGTTGTTACGCACAATCTGACGGGCGTGATTAAGCTGTGTCGCACGTTCCCTGGCTTTATCCATCATCTGCGGATTAAACATATAAACGCCGCCACGGCCGCCGTCCTTGAGTTCGTACAGGGCGGTATCGGCACATTTCATCAATTCTGACGCGTCGCGAGCATCCTGCGGGTAGAGGGCTCCGCCAATACTCATGCCACAATGAAGTGCTTTACCGCCATGGGTGACCGGTGTTTCAAGCTGCAGCAGAAAGTTATTGGCGATTTTGAAAATATCCTGCTCGTTTTCTACGTCGCTGATCACCACCGCAAACTCATCGCCACCCAGTCGGGAGACAAATGAGTTGGGGTTTAAATCAGCCTTGAGCCGCCGGGCCAATACACGCAACAGATGATCGCCGGCATCGTGTCCCAGGGTATCGTTCACCAGCTTAAAGTGGTCGAGATCCAGCAAAATCAGCCCAAGGGATTTATTATTGGCCAGCGAGCGTTTCATTTCCTGTTTTAATCTTTTCTTGAATAACCGCCGGTTGGGCAGACCGGTCAGTTCGTCATATTCACTGGCGATCAGCAAGCGTTTTTCAGCTATCCGTTGAGAGGTGACATCGCGCGAAACGCACAATATATTTTGTATCCGGGAGTTCTTGTCGATCACCGGAGTGAGGATATTATCCCAATGCTGCAATCTGCCATCCGGGGTGGCGCTAAGGCCGGCGAATCTGGCATTTTTCCCGCTTAAAACTTTGCGTAGCGCTTTTTGGCCTCGCTGGCGAACTTCCGGCTGCAGCAAACCCAACCAGGGCATGCCAAACTGTTGCCGGTTCACATCTACGCCCAAAGCGATGCTACCCGCTTTGTTCATATGCAGTAATGAACCGTCATTATTAATCACTTTGATACAGTCGACGCTGGCATCAAGCATATTTTTTTGCGCCGCCAACGTCTCGGCAATGATTTGTTTTTCCAGCATTTGCTGATGGATGTCGGTGCAGCTGAGAAACCAACGGAATTGTGCGGAATCCGGGGCTTTTTTTACGCCGAACGACAGTAAAAACCAACGATATTCACCGCTGTAATGGCGCAGACGGGCCTGATAAATGAACGAGGTGATGGCGGTTATCGACCGTTGCCACAACGAATCGATGTGCGCGTAGTCATCCGGATGCAGGGCTTTCAACCAGCAGGCGCCCTGGTTATCAAATGAAGCAAGGCCGGTATATTCACACCATAACCTATTGAAATGTCCCCCGAGGCTATTACCTACGCCAATGAGATTCGGCAAGCCGTCAAATATTTCATTAGCCATATCAACAGGATGATTGTCATCACTGCGCTCGGGTAAAACACTCATTTGTCATTTCCTCTGAAAACCGCTCGGCATTCACGCCAAAAATATTTTTTGCCAGCGGAAATCATCATGTAGCCTGGCCTGTGCAATAAAAAACCACCAGAGAGGATGAGATATAATCCCGGGCAACACATTAGGAATACTCTCGTATTTATGTTTTTTAACTCATCCAATTTTCTCCCGCTGTTTTCACTGTTAAATATTATTAAACCGTTATATCGGCAGATATAAAAAAGCCCCCGTGATTAAGCGGGGGCTGGTGTAATTATAGCTTATGGGTGAATTTATTTATCAAGCGCATAGGCAATAACGTAGTCACCACGATCTGGCGACTGGCGTGCGCCACCGGCGGAGATCACAATGTACTGTTTACCAGTGACCGGTGAAACGTAGCTCATTGGCGTGCCGCCGCTGCCGACAGGCAAGCGTGCTTTCCAGACTTCTTCACCGGTGGAAGAGTCAAATGCCCGCAGGTAGTAATCCTGAGTGCCGGCGATGAACACCAGGCCGCCCTGAGTGGCTAGCGTGCCGCCCAGCGTTGGCATGCCCACCGGCATTGGTGCGCGCATTTTGATGCCGAATGGCCCGGTATCCTGCACCGTACCGGCCGGGACTTGCCACACTACCTTCTGCGTTTTCAGATCGATAGCGGACAGGGTGCCGAAAGGCGGTTTCTGGCAGGGAATGCCCAGCGGTGACATAAAGCGGTTCTTGTTCACGCCGTAAGGGGTTCCTTTCAGCGGCACGGCACCCATCCCGGCGTTGACCGACTCACCGCCGTTGCTGGCTGGCGCATTTGCATCGGTTTTCTGCGGGATCATCTGTACCCACAGGCCCAGACGCATATCATTGGCAAAGATATAGTGGTTGTTAGGATCGGTCGACAGACCACCCCAGTTCATGCCACCCAGCGAACCGGGGAAGCTGAGCGAGATATCGGTGTCTGGGGCGGTGAACAGCCCGTCATAACGCATCGATTTAAAGCTGATGCGACACATCAGTTGATCGAACGGCGTTGCCCCCCACATGTCGGATTCGGTGAGTTTCTGATTGCCAATCTGCGGCATGCCGACAGAAAACGGCTGAGTGGCCGAGTATTGCTCGCCAGGGATGGTGCGGGTTTTCACCGGCAGCTCTTTAACTTCGGTCAAAGGTTTACCGGTATGGCGATCCAACACGAAGAGCTGGCCGGTTTTGGCACCAATCACCAGCGCCGGTTTGCTGGTGCCATCCTTCATTGGGAAATCGATCAGGCTCGGCTGCATGGGCAGATCGAAGTCCCACAGGTCGTTATGAACGGTTTGATAAACCCATTTTTCTTTACCGGTGGTGGCGTCCAGCGCCAGGATAGAGGCACCGTATTTGTGATCCAGTGCGTTGCGGTTAGCGCCCCACAGGTCAACCGAAGAGCTGCCCATTGGCAGGAACACGGTATTCATTGCCGGATCGTAGGACATCGGCGCCCAGGAGTTCGGCGTACTGCGCACGAAGGTCTGCCCTGGTTTCAAGGCCGAATTCGGATCTTGATTGCCCGGATCGAACGCCCAGCGCATTTCACCGGTGATCACGTCGAAACCACGCAGTACGCCGCCAGGCATATCGGTTTGCACGTTGTCGGCTACGCGGCCGCCGACCACGATGGTGGTACCGGCCAGCGTAGGGGCAGAGGTCAGTTGGTATTTGGGATCTGACGCGTCACCCAGACCGGCTTTCAGATCGACCACGCCCTGGTTGCCAAAGTTCTGGCAGAATTCACCGTTATCGGCGTTGATCGCCACCAGGCGTGCATCGATGGTGTTCATCAGAATACGGCGCTGGCAACTGTCACCGGCCGCCAAAGCAGCGGGTATGGCAGGGGTTGAACCCGGCACCGTCGGTGCCGGTATTGGCTTGGTGACATCAAAGTAGGCCAGGCCGCGACAACGGTTCCAGACCTGAGATTTCGCGTTGATCTCACGCTTCCAAATCTCTTTACCGCTGTCGGCATCGACGGCGATGACATTGTTATGTGGCGTACACAGGAAGACGCGGTTACCAATTTGCAGCGGCGTTTGTTGATCTTCTGCACCGTTGCCATCCGGGCTTAGCGGAGTATCGCCAGTGTGGAAGGTCCAGGCGACTTTCAGTTCTTTCACATTGTCGCGGGTAATTTGGTCCAGCGCCACGAAGCGGCTGCCGCCTGGGGTGTTGCCGTAGTTGTCCCAGTCTTTTTGCTGTTTGGCTTTATCCACCGGGATCAACGGCAAGGGTTTTCCGCTGAAAGCGACGGTAGGGTGTGGTTGGAACATCTGCACAAAGGTGCCAACCATGCCCACCGCCAGTACCGCGCTGAGCAGGTAGGACAGCTTCGCCAGTGGTGCCTTGCCTTCCGATTTACGCAGTGTCGGCCAGCCAAGCAAGGCCAGCAGCATCAAACCGGCAGGGACCATTAACCGTGAAACCAGTGGCCAGAAATCGAAACCGGCATCGTACACCGACCAAATCAGCGTGCCGATAAACACCAGCAGGAACAACAGCACCGCTGAAGATTTACGGCGGAAGAATTGCACCGCACAAAGCAGGGTGACGATACCGGCAATCAGGAAGTAGCTGCTGCCCCCCAACGAGACCAGTTTGCCACCGGCAATGGCAAAGAATAAGCCGACTGCGGTAAGGATTATCCCCAATAAACAACACCATAGTTTAAGTTTTATACCCGGACGGGTAGTTGATTCAGGCATGGCTGACAGACTCCAAGATAATGTTTTTCTTCATGTTTACCTCGATGACCACGATCATGCGTCCTCCCGATCAAAACGGAGTTGCAAAGCGAGGATCAAACGACGGAATAATCATATTGTACCATTTGATTCGTTAGCAAGTTAAGGATATGTTGCTTTTTGGCGGTAATTGTTAGTCTGGAGTCTCGTTAAGACGAGTTGACGGCATCCATGGTATGAGCTGGCATAAAACGAATCTGTTGACCAAATCTTGAATGTTCACCGACATAATAAGGAGCCTGGAGTTAGGCAATCGTGTTTTTTAAGCTGAGGGTTTACCGTGAGTTTTTTGAAAGTCGCTTTTATAGCCATTATTTTCTCTCCCTATGCAGCTTTGGCCACCAGTCTGGCATCCGTTCCGGTTAAGGCGATAGATTGGCAATCCTGTGATAACGGCCAATTTGGTCAATGGTTTGGTCAGGAAGAGATCCCCGATCGTCTGCAATGTGGTTATCTTGAAGCACCATTGTCTTATGACGATGATAATACTCGTGAAACCGTCAGATTGGCGGTAACGCGTTTACCGGCCACCGGTGAAAAACAGGGTAGTCTGGTGAACGTTGCCGGCGGCCCTGGCTTGCCAGGGATACGGGTTTCCCTGGTAGCAGAAACAGTAAACGAAAACTTCGATATTATTGGCTATGACCCACGAGGTGTCGGGCAGTCCAGACCCGGGATACTTTGTCCGTCACCCGAGTCGGATGTAGACGTTGATAGGGACACTGCTGAAAAGCAAAATGCGGACTGGGTACAGGGCTGCACTATTAATACCGGACTTAAGGTGCTGAAACATATAGGTACCGATGAGGCGGTCAATGATCTTGAGGTACTGCGAAACGCTTTGGGGGGCGACAAATTAAATGTTATTGGTTATTCCTACGGCACCCAGGTAGCGCAAATTTATGCCGAACGATTCCCCAATAAAGTCAGAGCCATGGTATTGGACGGCGTGGTGGACATAACGGAAGACGGCGTCACCAGTGATTATAAACAGGCGCTGTCCTTTCAGCAGTCGTTCGAAAGATTTGCCGGCTACTGCGAAAAGGAGCAGGTCTGTCAGTTAAATAAAAAGAATGCTACTGCGATCTATCACCAACTGCTTAAAAAAGTGGATGCTCTGGGGCTGACCGATAATAACGATGAAGAAATAGGATCAGGCGATATTATTTTGGCCACGACCAATACACTGTATTCATCAGAGGATTGGCCAGCATTGGCGAAACTGTTGCGCTCAATAGATAGCGATAACTTCGATTACCCAACGCTGGCAAAATTGGAAAAAACTGAAGAGGGTGAAGCGGCTCCAGATCAAAACTATAGGCCAAGGGCGCAAAACAGGGTACAGCCAGGCCCACTGGCTTATCATAAGGATGGCTCGGATACCAAAAGTCAGGCCGAGCAAGAGGCTGATAACTTACTGGTGATCGCCTGTGCAGACTCGGCTAATCCAGACGCTGATATTCACCAGAGCCGGCTACTGGCGCAGAGGCAAGTGGAAGCTTCGGGGTTCAGTAATTATCCCGCCAAGACCGAGTCTCCGCGTAATACTTGCGACTTCTGGCCGTTCAAAGGGAAGCTGCATCCCCATGTTCCGGTCGTTTCTCCTGAACTGCCTCCCTTATTATTTGTTGAACAGCTTTATGACCCTGCCACGCCATACGCTGGGGCGGCAAAGATGGCAAAGTATTTTAATAGCCCATTGATTACGGTAAAAGGGGATGGGCATACCATTGCGCTTTACGACGTTAATCAATGTGTGGATGATGAAGTTGTTGATTACCTATTAAACCCTGATGTGGCCAGGGATAATAAGGGTTGCTAACTTTTATGCGCAGGGAATAGTCTATTTTGCGCTTATATTTTGAGTGGCTGTTATTCCGAGTGAATCAATTGTCACCTTTTCGGTTTCTTTAGTTACATAAGGTTAGAGATTTTAATTCAGTACGTTAATATTCGCCTTCCACTTTGCAGTGTTTCGATTGATTGGGCGTCATCGTTTTACCTGCACTGCATAGTGGACGCTAACCCGATTAAGACCCCTTTAAAGCTAAAGGTGAAAAATCTTGGGGTGAGTTTAATAAGCATTTTCCCATTTCACATGGTTAGCCAATCGGCTCAACGTTCCCTCCGGCATTAATGAATGCGCCCGACATCGAATCCTTAAAACTTCCGAATTTCAAAGCGCTGTTTAACCACCCGCAAAACTAACTGTCGCAGCCAGCGATGAGCCGCATCGGCTTCCAAGCGTGGATGCCACATTTGCGAAACGGTAATGCCCTGCGTTTTTACCGGCAGTTCAAAAGCATAAAGTGTGGAAGCATCGTCATTGCCTACGGGGTGGTTGATCAAAAAGGAGGCCGGGACCAATGCCACCAAATCAGAGGCCTGCGCCACCGCCAGCGCGGCGGGGAAGCTCGGCACCACGGCGGCAATCTTGCGCTCCAGTCCCAATTCGGCCAGCGCCTGGTCTACCGGCCCGGTTAATAGTCCACGGCGTGAGGCCACCACATGACCACAGGCGGCATACTGTTGGGCCGTAATCTCGGTCTGTTGTTCAAACGGATGACCTTTGCGGACTACCGCGACAAATCGGTCACGGAACAGGGCCTGCAAACGAATCTCCGGCCCCATTACCCCCAGCACGCCAATCTCAAGATCGACCAGACCTTCGCGCAAATGGGTGGAGCTTTTCTCTGGCTTGGGGGCAAAACACAGGCGTACCGAAGGGGCTTCCTGTGCCGCCGCTGCGATCAGCACGGCACCAAAGGCCTCGACAAAACCTTCGTTGGCGCGCAGGGTAAAGGTTCTCTCCAGGCTGGATAAACTCAGATCTGATACCGCAGGGCGAAGTACCGCACGGGCTTCGAACACCACGTTTTGCGTTCGCTCGCGAATCTCTTCGGCATAGGGTGTCAACACCATCTTGCGGCCGGCACGCACCAATAAAGGATCGCCAGTGACCGCTCGCAGGCGGCTAAGCGTGCGGCTCATCGCAGAAGCACTTAGCTTAAGCCTGCGGGCAGCACCCGCCACGCTGCCCAGGGTAAGCAGGGCATCGAGAGCAATCAGTAAATTGAGATCGGGGTCTGTCATATCGGGCATCCTGAACTATCAATGAAGGCAGGCGTTGGGTGCATGTTATAAGTGCAAATGCTGCGTCTTCCGCAATCTATTCTGCATAGTTATATTTTCTGCATCACAAAACAACTGAAATGCTAAGGAAATGATCCATGCCAACACCTCATTTATCATCAAAGACCGTTCTGCTGATCGGCGCATCCCGGGGGCTGGGCTTTGCGATGGCAGAAGAACTGCTGAAACGTGGCGATAAAGTGGTCGCCACCGGCCGCGAGTCATCTAAAGAGCCGCTTTATCGTCTGGCAGGAAAATACCCTGACAGCCTTGAGGTGGAGACGGCCGATATCACGCTGCCTGAGCAGGTAAAAGCGTTACATAAGCGCCTTTCTGAACGGCATTTTGATCTGTTGTTTGTTAACGCCGGGGTAAAAAATGACGATCGCGAGACCATAGCGGACGTTTCGACCGAAGAGTTCAACCGGGTGATGGTCACTAATGCGCTCAGCCCGATGCGGGTGATTGAGACCTTTAAGGATTTGGTAACGCCAGCCGGGACCCTCGGTGTGATGTCCTCCGGGCAAGGTAGCCTGACTAACAACACCAATGGCAAGTTCGAGGTTTATCGGGCCAGTAAATCTGCACTAAATATGCTGATGCGTAGTTACGCCGCGCGTAATAGTGATGATCCGCGAACCTTGTTGTTGATGGCTCCAGGCTGGGTGCGTACCGAATTGGGCGGTTCAGAAGGGCGTTTGAGCATCGACGAGAGCATTCCGAACCTGCTTAACACCATTGAAACTTATGCCGGGCGTTCGGGACTGCATTACCTCGACTACCTGGGGAAAGTCGTGCCTTGGTGATGGGCAAATAAAAAGCCGATAACCCACAAAGGTTATCGGCTTTTCGCTGCTGGTCAGGGCAGGTGGATTAGGCGGCAGGCAATTGCTGCGCGGTTTTTTCCACCAGTGCCAGCAGGACTTTGATATCGTCCAGGCTGACCGTTGGGTTTAACAACGTCATTTTCAGGCAGGTTACGCCATTAAATTCGGTTACCCCAACGTTGGCGCGACCTGACTCCAGGAGTGCATCGCCAATCCGCTGGTTCAGCAGTGCCACGGCAGCATCGCCGCTGGCGGCTAATGACTGCGGACGGTAGCGGAACAGCACGCTGGCCAACTGTGGCTGCATCACCAGTTCCAACGCCGGTTGGTCGCCGATATAGTGGGCAACCTGTTGCGCCAGCGTCACACCGTGATCGATGATCGCAGCGTATTGCTGTTGACCTAATGCCTCCAGCCCCATCCACAGTTTTAACGCATCAAAACGGCGGGTGGTCTGCAAGGATTTGGACACCAGGTTAGGCACGCCCTGAGCTTCGTCGAATTCGGAGTTCAGGTAGGCCGCCTGATAGCGCATCAGCTCATAGTGACGGGCCTCTTTCAACAGGAAGGCGCCGCAGCTGATTGTCTGGAAGAATTGTTTATGGAAGTCCAGAGTAATGGAATCCACCAATTCAATGCCGTCCAGATAGTCACGGTACTTCTCTGAAAGCAGCAACGCGCCGCCCCAGGCTGCATCAACATGCACCCAAACTTGGTGTTCTGCCGCCAACTGCGCAATCGCACGCAGTGGGTCGATAGCACCGGCATCGGTGGTGCCTGCGGTGGCAACAATCGCCAGGATCTGTTCGCCATTGGCCTTGGCTTGCGCCAGTTTTTCGGCCAGGTCGTTCACATCCATCCGCGCGAACTCATCGGTTTTCACCAGCGTAACGGATTGATAACCCAGACCGAGCAACGCCATGTTCTTTTGCACCGAGAAATGGGCGTTTTCAGAACACAAGACTTTAATCTTGCGCAGGTTACCGACCAGACCATCCTGTTGCACAGAGTGACCCTGCTTGGCGAAGAAGGCATCGCGTGCCAGCATCAGCCCCATCAGGTTGCTCTGGGTACCGCCGCTGGTAAACACACCGGCATCGCCAGGCTGATAACCGACCTGGGTACGCAACCACTCGATCAGCTTCATCTCGATGATGGTGGCTGAAGGGCTTTGGTCCCAGGAGTCCATGCTCTGGTTGGTGGCGTTGATCAGCACTTCCGCCGCCTGGCTAATCACCAGGCTTGGGCAATGCAAATGCGCGACACACTGTGGGTGATGCACCGACAGGCTGTCTTTTAAAAAGTACTCAATCGCGCGTTCGATTGCTGCCTGGTTGCCCAGGCCCTGAGGATTAAAATCCAGCGTAATGCGTTCACGCAGTTCGGCAACGGTTTTCCCCTGATACATCTCGGGTTGTTGCAGCCACTGCACTACCGCCTGGCTGCTTTGCTCGATCGCTTGCTGGTAGGCTTCGGTGCTTTGCGCCGAAGCGGCCAGAATCGGGTTTAACCGGGACATCGAATTCACTCCATACCTACAGGCTTGACGCCGGCGGCTAACAGGGCCTGTTCAAATTTATCCAGGAAAATGCCCAGTTCGTCGTTGGTGATCAACAGGGAAGGCAGCAGACGCAGTACGTTGCCGTTACGGCCGCCACGCTCGAGGATCAACCCGGCTTCGAAACATTTCTTCTGCAGCAGGGCAGACAACTGAGGATCCGCCGGGTAACAACCCATATGATCCTGAGCTTCGTCCGGTTTAACGATTTCCATGCCAATCATCAAGCCCAGGCCGCGCACGTGGCCAATGGCCGGATAACGTTTTTGCAGCTCGGCCAGCTTGGCTTTCAGCCATTCGCCTTGTGCGGCGACCTTACCGGCCACGTTGTTATCTTTAAGGTGCTGCAGGGTGGTCAGGCCGGTGGCCATCGCCAGTTGGTTACCGCGGAAGGTGCCGGTATGGTGGCCAGGTTCCCAGGCATCAAATTCTTTCTTGATGCCCAATACCGCCAGTGGCAAGCCGCCGCCTACCGCTTTGGACATCACGATGATGTCCGGCTCAATACCGGCGTGTTCGAAGGCGAACAGTTTACCCGTACGGGCAAAGCCGGCCTGAACTTCGTCGATAATCAGCAAAATGCCGTGTTCCTGAGTGACTTTGCGAATGCGCTGCAACCATTCGACCGGAGCCGGGTTGACGCCGCCTTCACCCTGAACCGCTTCCAGGATGACCGCCGCAGGTTTGCGCACGCCGCTTTCGACGTCATTAATCAGGTTTTCAAAATAGTAGGTCAGTGCTTTAACGCCGGCTTCGCCACCGATACCCAGCGGGCAGCGGTACTCATGCGGGTAAGGCATAAACTGAACTTCCGGCATCATGCCGTTAATCGCTTCTTTCGGTGACAGGTTGCCTGTGACTGCCAGCGCGCCATGGGTCATGCCATGGTAACCGCCGGAGAAGCTGATCACGCCAGAACGACCGGTGTGCTTTTTCGCCAGTTTCAGTGCGGCCTCAACCGCATCTGCGCCCGAAGGGCCACAGAACTGCAGGCAGTACTCCTGGCCCTGTCCTGGCAATAAAGAGAGCAAATAAGCTGAGAACTGATCTTTCAACGGCGTTGTAAGATCGAGAGTATGTAACGGCAAGCCGCTGGTAATGACATTTTGGATGCTTTGAAGGACGTCAGGATGGTTATGACCCAGAGCCAGCGTACCCGCACCAGCCAGGCAATCAAGATATTGATTATTCTCAACATCGGTGATCCACACGCCTTGGGCTTTCGCAATTGCCAACGGCAATTTACGGGGGTAACTCCTGACATTCGATTCAAATTCGGCTTGTCTCGCCAAATATGTTTCGTTGTTTACATTTTCTAAACTCACACCGAAATTATCAATACGGACTTTATCCGTCATCATATCTCTCCTACAACTGGGGGTATCAGTAACGCCCTAGTTGAATTATTAAATTGAATAAGTAACTACCGTGAAAAAACGCGCCCAATATATGGCTTTTTACCCCCCGGCTCAATAGTTATTTAGCCGGGGGGTATTTAATGTTTTTTCTATTAAAAACAATAAATTGGTGGTTTATTGGCCAATAATGACGCGGTAGAGGCATGACAGGAGAGTTGACAAGGCACATATTGTGCCCGCAATAAAATTAGGGGTACTAAGCCAATGCACTTATTTTGCTGACAATTTTCTGATGGTGGCCAGGTTTACGCCTGAGTGTTTTTTAAGCAACAACTTATTATAAATAAATCGTTGCTTAGAAATTAAGCGAATTTAGCCTGAGGGGCGTTACATTGCTCGGGTCTTACCAGGGGATTTCACCGTGACGGTCAAAGAATCTGCCGGTGGGGCCATCCTTGTCGATAGAAGCCAGTGCCACAATGGCATCCGTGCCTTCGGTCAGCGTTTGATGGCCGGTATGGTGGTTAAGGTCGGTTTTGGTAAAGCCCGGGTTAACGGCATTGATTCTGATCGCCGGCAATGCCTTGGCATACTGGGTGACCAGCATGTTGAGCGCCGCCTTGGAGGACGGATAGGCCAGTTGTAAAAGTCCGGCCTCGAAAGTCGCGCCGCCTTTGCCGGTCATGGTATGTGATGAACCCAGTGAACTGGACACCATCACCACTCTGGGATTTTCTGCCGTCTGCAGCAAGGGCAGAAAAACCTGCATCATGCGCACCACGCCAAAAACATTGGTCTGGTATATCTCCGCCAGTGCGGCGGCACCGGTTTCCGTTGGATGCTCACGTGAACCGCCAACCCCGGCATTATTGATCAACACATCGAGTTGGCCGTAAGTCTTGCTGAAATCAGCCGCAGCCTGCCGGACCGATTCTTCCGAGGTGACATCCAGCACCAGCAGTTCAGCCTTTAATCCCAACAATGCCAGTGCCTCAATCGCCTGCTCGCCGCGCAAAGGGTCACGGGCGCCGAGTACGACGCGCCAGCCACTTTCGGCCAGTCGGCGGGCGGTTTCACAGCCCAGCCCCTTGTTGGCACCGGTAATCAATACGGTTGTGGTCATGATTATATCGCCTTGGTTTGATGGCCCGACAGGATCATATCGGCGGCTTTTTCACCGATCATGATGCTGGGGGCGTTAGTATTACCGGTAGGTATGACCGGCATCACGGAAGCGTCTATTACCCGTAGCCCAGACAGACCACGCACCCGTAATTGCGGATCGACCACCGCCATATTGTCAGTCCCTATGCGGGCGGTGCCGACCTGATGGTGGTATGAGCCTGTCATGCGGCTGATGTAGTCGCGCATTTGCCGACGGTTATCCACACCGTCCATTCCCATTTCCTTGCCGCGCCAGGGCGTGAGCGCCGACTGGTGCATGACTTCGCGCAGCAGCAAGGCTTTGTCGGTCATCACCTCCAGATCTTCACCTGCGGAATATACCTGCGGATCCATTAATGGCGGCTGCAAGGGGTCGCGAGAATTAAGCCACAGGCGGCCACGGCTTTGCGGTCGCACCAGACCCGGCGTGACGGTGTAACCCTGGCTAACCCCAGGCAGGAACGGTATGGTGAACAGCAGCGACTGGGTGTCCGGTGCCGAAAGTTGAGATGCCGACTTATGGAAAATCTGCGCCTCAATACCCGAGGCCAGACCCACAGCCACCGGCTGCGGTGATGACCAGACCATCGGGCACACCAGATGGTCGTGCAGGTTTTCACCCACGCCGGGCAGGTTAACCAAAGGGGGGATGCCCATTTTCTCCAGTTGCTCCGCCGGGCCGATACCGGAGTGCAGCAAAATGGCAGGGCTCATCAGCGAACCGGCGCACAGCAGCACTTCATGACGTGCTTCGATGCGGTAGTCGACACCGCGATGAATAAAGTGCACGCCGGTAATGCGATCGCGCTGATTCAACAGCTTCAGCACGCGCGCCTCGGTGATCACCGACAGGTTGTCGGCCTGTCTGATGGCGTCGCCATAACAGACCCAGGCGCTGGCACGCTTGCCGTCCGGTGTCATGGTGTACTGCGGGAAACTGACGCCGCTCGAGTCCTGGCCGTCGTTGTAGTCCTTCACTAATCGCAGACCGGCCTGTTGCCCGGCTTCGACAAAGGCATGGGCCAGCGGGGTCATGGCCGGGCTGGAGACCTGCAACAAGCCGGCGGTACCGTGCATAGAGGATAATCCAGCGATATTGCAGTGCTCCGCTTTGCGGAAATAAGGCAGAACCTCCTGCCAGCTCCAGCCGGTCGCACCCAGAGCTGCCCAGTTGTCATAATCGGCGGGCAGGCCGCGCACGTACATCATGCCGTTGATCGCACTGGAGCCACCCAGCGTTTTGCCGCGTGGCCAGTAAATGTCCTGTTTACCGGCGTAGATTTGGGGCTGGGTCGAAAAGCCCCAGTCAACCGCAGAATGCCACAGCTCCATGGCCTGCGGGGGGTTGTGGATCGCCGGCATATCATCTCTTGGCCCGGCCTCTAACAGCAGAACCTTTAAACCGGCGTCCACCAGCCTACGGGTGACCACCGAACCGGCCGAACCGGCACCGATAATAATAAAATCATATTTATGGTCATCGTTGCGGCTGGCGGTGGTGTGGGGTGCCGGCTGGCGTGCATGTCCGGCGAAGGGCAGCGCCGCTGCCGCCCCGATGGCCAGGCTGGCGGTGATAAACCGGCGACGACCGCGGTTGGTCAGCTTGTTATCTGGTTTCATGGCGATCCCTTAGTGAGCGTCGATGTCTTTCAGCGCGATCCAGGTGGCTTTCATTTCCCCGTATTGGCGCAGGGCATGAATCGACAAATCTCGGCCAATGCCGGACTGCTTGAAACCGCCAAAAGGCGAGAGAATATCGCGGGTCAGGAAGTGGTTGACCCAGACGGTTCCAGCCTCCAGCCGCCGGGCAATGCGGTGCACTCTGGCAATGTCCGGAGTCCAGAAACCGGCGGTCAGGCCGTATTCGTTGTCGTTGGCCAGCCGGATGGCTTCTTCTTCATCCTCAAAGGTGATGATTGAAGCTACCGGACCGAAAATCTCGTTTTGTGAGGCGGTCATGGTCGGTGTGGCATTATCGATGATGGTTGGCGCAAAGAAATGGCCACCCGTAACGATATCTTTATCGGGGATCCCGCCACAAAGAATGCTGGCACCTTCATCACGCGCAGACTCCACGAAACTTAGAACATTGGCCTGGTGGCGGGCATCAATCAGTGGTCCCATCATGGTGGCAGGATCCAGCGGATGCCCCGGTTGCCAGCGCTTTACCTCTTCCAGCAGATGGGCAAGAAATTGTTGTTTAATCGACGCCTCTACCAGCAAGCGAGTACCGGAAGCACAAACGGCCCCCTGATTGGCGCAAAAACCCAGTGCTGCAAAGCGCGCTGCACGCGCCAGATCCGGCGTATCGGCAAAAATGATATGCGCGTTTTTACCGCCACCTTCAAGGTAAGTGCGTTTCATGTTGGATTGCCCGGAATAAATCAGCAGTTGCTTGGCGACCTGAGTGGAACCGGTAAAGGCCAGCGCCCGCACGCCGGGATGCAGGGCCAGAGCCTGACCCACCTGGGCACCCCCGGTAACAACATTGAATACGCCGTCGGGGATCCCGGCCTGACGGGTCAGCTCTGCCAGACGAATGCCGGTTAACGGGGCTTTTTCCGATGGCTTAAATACCACCGAGTTGCCCATGGCCAACGCTGGCGCGATCTTCCAGCAGGCAATCATCAACGGGTTATTCCAGGGCGTCATCACGGCCACCACCCCTAAAGGCTGATGGGTGACCATGCCGTGGAAACTGTCCCCGGTTGGGGCAATCTCGTCGGAAAGTTTGTCGATGGCCTCGGCGTAATAGCGCAGGGCCTTACCCACGTCCTGAATATCCATATCCAGCGATTCATGAATGGTTTTACCGGTATCCAGGCTTTCCAGCAGCGCCAGTTCTTCCTGGTGAAGAGCCACCAGATCGGCCAGGCGCAGCAGGACATTTTTGCGTTCGGCCGGAGACCTGTCGCGCCAAACCCCGGCGGCGAAGGCCCGGTCCGCAGCGGCAACCGCGTCATCAATGGTGGCAGGGTCGCAGTCGGCAATGGCCGCTAACAGACGACCATCTATCGGGCTGATATCGGCAAAAGTGGCACCGTCGGCCGAGTCCCGGTACTGGCCGTTAATATAGGCACGCCCTTCAATCTGCAGGGCGTTTGCCTGCTGCTGCCATTGTTCGAACGTTTTAGTCTGGCTACTCATGGGAGATCCTTATTTCAGTCTGCGGTGATCCTCATCGAGGGATATAGCTAAACTAGCGGCGCCAAAGCTGAACAACCAGTGGGCTGGCCGTATCACACTGTTGCCATACAGGAACCAATGGAGGGTGTATATTGTGCTAATGACGCAACGGGCTAAAAGGACGTAAATATGGATATGATGAATGCATTGCGCATATTCAATGCGGTGGTCACCGGCGGTACTTTTACGGCGGCGGCAGAGGCGTTAGATCTTTCGCGCCCGAGGGTCAGCAAGACCATTGCCGAGCTGGAGCAGCATTTTGGCGTCCGCTTGTTGCATCGCACCACGCGGTCGATGACCTTGACCGAGGCCGGGCGTGAATGTTTTGAATACAGCCAACGCATTAGCGCCGAATGCCTGGCGCTGGAAGCCTACATGGGCAATCAGGGCCAGCCGGCCGGTACATTGCGTATCAGTGCGCCGCACCCCTATTGCCGGGCAGAACTGGCGACGATTGTCGCCGGCTATCAACGTCGTTACCCTCGCGTATCGGTAGAGTTCTGCCTGAGCGATCAGTTGGTTAATTTGATAGAGCAGGGAATTGATGTGGCGATCCGCGTAGCCAATCTGTCGGACTCGTCTTTGGTGGCGCGCAAGCTGTGCAATATCCCTCGCATACTTTGCGCGTCCCCCGATTATTTAAAGCAGCGGGGCACGCCCGTCACGCCACAGGAATTGCGTGACCATAACTGTCTGGTGTATTCACTGTTGCCGCGGGCGGAACAATGGGAGTATCTGGATGCGGAGGGGCGTCTGGTCGAGGTGCCGGTATTTGGGTCATTGCGTGCCAACAGCGGCGATGCCTTACTGGCCAGCGCGCTGGAGGGCAGAGGCATTATTTTGGAGCCTGAGTTTGTAGTGCGCGAAGCGCTGGCCAGCGGGGCTTTGGTCAGACTGATGAGAGACTGTACCTGGAGCCACCGCTCGCTGTATGTGGTTTACGTTAACCGACGCTATTTGCCGGTTAACATCCGCAGTTTTGTTGATTACCTCGCCGAGTACTATCTGCAGGCCGCCGAGCCGCACGACCCGAAACTTACAGCGAGTCCTCCAGATAACGAAGCATCGCCTGGTTGAATCTGTTTTTAGCTCAGGGCTTAAAGCGCGCGGCTTCGGCAATCAGTTCCCGCGCTGCCGGTTCATCCGCCAACGCATCTAACAGCAACAAATTCAGCCGTGACAGAAATAGCGCCAGGGATTCGCCGGAAAACTGCCCGGCGGTCTGATAAAACTGGCTGTATAGCTCATCGAGCTGTTGTTCGTTCAACTTAACCTTCATTGCATTATTCTCCGTTGTCACTCTGCCAGCCGCAGGCCCGCCGTAATGCCTGTTCAAGCATTGCGACGGGCGCGTAGTCACTTTGGGTCCAGCGCCAACAAACGTGGCCATCCGGTCGCACCAGATACAGCGCCCCAGCGGGGCCACTGTAGGCGGCATGCAACTGGCCGTTTGAGGCTTCAACTTCACCGGCGTCACCGAATTGCGATTGACCGGGGCGGCCGATAGTCACGACACGCAGTAAAGGTTGCCGATCTATTTCCTGGGCGGCCGTCGTGTCGTGGCCCAGGAAGCGCAACAGCGTAAAATGGCGTGCATCCAGCAATTGGGTCAGATGCTGCGGCTTGCCGTTGAGCAACACAGGGAATTCTGGTAACACCGCGCCAGACTGAGGCCCGCAGGCATCGAGATCGGTCGCTTCCGGGGTATTCAAGGGGGAATCGGCGTAGCAAATGCTGTGGGTTTGTCTTGGGTTGATCAACGATGAGAATTGCGGGTGGCGAGCCGCCAGCGACAATACCGCATTGCGCAGCGTGGTGCCGGTCGGCGTGGCAGGGCACATAAACTCCGCACTGCGGCTGGCTTGCCCGGCATTTTCACGCCAGGCGGCCCGGCGTTCGCTGGAATAACTGGCTAACAGTGCCTCTGGTGCCAGACCTTTGAGCACGTAGGCCAGCTTCCAGCCCAGATTGTAGGCATCATCCAGGCCGCCGTTGAGTCCGCGCACGCCGAATATCGGCACCACATGAGCGGCATCGCCGGCGAACAGCACCCGACCCTGATGGTAATGGTCCAGCGACAGCGCCTTGGCGTTGTACATACTGATCCAAATAGGTCGCCATTGTCCCTTTTCGCCGACCATTTCAAGGAACCGCTCCACCACCGGCAGCACGTTTTCCGGTTTCAGCCCGTCCTCGTCGCTGACGCTCTCTTCCAGCAGGTAATCAATACGCCAGATATTGTCCGGCTGGCGGTGCATCCACATCGGGCCGGGGCGCAGGGCGGTTTCAAACCACACCCGTCGCTCGGCCGGGGTGTCGCTTTCCAGCTCGATATCCACGATAGCAAAACGCCCATGATGCACTTCGCCCTGCAAATGCAGCCCCAACTGTTCCCGTACCCGGCTGCGGCCGCCGTCACAGGCAATCAGCCAGTCGGCCTCCAGTTGATAGTCGATGCCGTTCGCTTTGAGTGACAATGTCACGCTATCTTCTTGATGCTCCAGACTTTGCAGCTCGGTTCCCCAACGCATCTCGATCAAATCGTTGTGGCGCAATACTTCGTCGAGTAGAAATTGCTCGATGTAATACTGCTGCAGATTGATCATCGCCGGGAACTGCTGGTTGTCATCCAGCAACATGTCGAACTGCATCACCAACTCGCCCTGGTAAAAACTGCGTCCCCGGGTCCAGGCCAGCCCTTTATCGACGAAGGTGTCGGCCAGCCCCAGTTTGTCGAGGATCTCCAGACTGCGACGAGAGATACAGGCTGCCCGACTGCCGGTACACACCTGGGTGTCATTTTCCACCACCAACGAGGCGATGCCCTGTTTCGCCAATGCCAGCGCCAGCGATAAGCCCACCGGGCCGCCACCAACAATCACCACCTGATGCCGACGTTGTTCACGACCTTCAAGCAGCGGTGGCAGCTGGACCGCATATTGTTGATAACGGAATTCGCCAATCACGTTTTGTTGTTGCATAACCATTCTCCTTGCTGCACGGCTAGTCAGCCACCGGGGCGATCAACGCCGAAAAAGGATGACGGCGCAGGCCGCCCTGGATGGGCATCACCCAGTCGGGGAGTTGCTGGGTGATTTCTACGTCCATCAACACCGCCTGTTCAATGAAATACCCCAGATGCTCCATCGCTTCAGGACGGGCGTCATGCAAGACCATCACCGTCCAGTTGTTATTGGCGAGGTCATCCAGCGCCCGTGCCACCCAGGCGTCGGTCGGCAGTTCCCAGTCGCGCGGCACCGAATTCCACAGCACCAGACTGAACCCCTGTTGTTGCAACACTTCAACCGCCTCCTGATTCAGTACATGTGGCCCGAGGATCCCCTTGCCGGCATAGGGGCGGAACAGCGGCGGGGATTCAGCGTATTGACCGAGCCGGGCCTGTCCTTCGATAATTTCGTGGCGGGCGAAACCCGGCGCCCCCAGGCCCAGCGGCAGTGAGTGGGTCAGGGTATGAATGCCTACCCGGTGCCCGGCCTCCTTTACCGACCGGACCAGGGCTTCACCGCCTGGCGCGGAGATTTTCTCGCCGATAGGGAAAAAGTTGGCCAAAAGCCGATACTCTGCCAGCGTCTTCAACACCAGCGGCGTTCCCTGCGGATGGGGGCCGTTATCAAAGGTCAGCGTTAATTTTTTATGCATGTTCCTGCTCCTGGAAAGCGGCCAGCATCATGTCAACGGCGCGCTCTGCCACCATGATAGTCGGGGCATTGGTATTGCCCGCCGGGATGCATGGGAAAACTGACGCATCAGCAATGCGTACTCCCTCCACACCACGCAACCGCAGTTGTAAATCAACCACCGAAGTTGCCGGATCGGCCCCCATACAGCAGGTACCCGTGGGGTGATACTCTGTTTTACCGTGCTCGCGGACGAACGCCGCCAGTTGTACATCGCTGTTCAAATCCGGAGTGGGTAACAGAACCTGGTCGATCAGCGACGCCAACGTTGGGGTCTGGAACAGTTGCAGACCAAGACGCACCGCTCTGACCTGAGCCGCGACGTCTTCTGGCGTGGCCAGATAATTGAGGCTTATCTGAGGTAACGAACGCGGATGACTGTCGCGCAACCGCACTTCGCCGCGAGCCTGAGGTCGCAGGTGTGCCAGCTTGAGCGATAGCGCATGTTGGTTCTGCGCTTGCTTGCCCTTGTCATCGACGTTATCCGACGCTGCCAGCCCCATTAATTGCACATCAGGCCGGTCGTCATCGCCGGTGGCAAAGAAGCCGCCACACTCGAGCAGGTTGGAGGCGCAAATCCCGCGTTTAAACAGCAGCCATTCCAGACCATTAGCCAGCGCCTTAAGGCCTTTGTCTTGCCCAAGAAGACTGATCGGATTGCGCAGGCTGGCGATAACCGAGAAATGCAGGTGGTCCTGCAGGCGCTGGCCTACCAAAGGACTGTCAACCCGGGGTTTAATTCCCACTTCGCGTAAATGTTCGAGGGGGCCGATGCCGGACAGCATCAACAGTTTGGGGGTGCCTATGGCACCGGCGCATAACACGATTTCCCGCCTGGCCTGAACCTGTCGGCGTTTACCGCCAGCATCGGTGAATTCCACACCGGTAGCGCGATCTTGTTCCAGCAGCAGGCGTTCAACCATAACGCCGGTCAGTACCACGATATTCGACTGATGGCGTACCGGAGCCAGATAGGCCACCGAGGTGCTGCAGCGATGCCCCTGGTAGGTGGTGGTTTGATAGAAGCCAATGCCTTGCTGGCCGGCACCGTTGAAATCATTGACGTAGGGATAACCCAGCTCCTGGCCGGCTTTGACTATTGCGTAACTGAGCGGATGGCGATAGCCAGAGTCACTGACTTTCAGATGGCCACTGTCGCCGTGATAATCGTTGTGCAGGCTTTGGTTGCATTCCGACTTGATAAAGTAGGGCAACACGTCGCGATAGCCCCAACCGGTGCAACCATACTTGTTTTCCCAGTCGTCATAATCCTGCGCGTGGCCTCGCACATAGAGTTGTCCGTTCACCGAACTGCCGCCCCCCAGGACCCGGCCTTGTGGAATAGCCATAGCCCGGTTGCGCATATTGGGTTCGGCGTCGCTTTGATAAGGCCAAATCAGTTTGCCGACGATTTCCGGGAACCCGGCAGGCATGCGAATAAATAACCCTTTGTCTTCCGGTCCGGCTTCCAGCAGCAAAATGCGTGCTGAGCTTCTTTCTGCCAACAGGCCGGCAACCACGCAACCGGCGGATCCACCGCCAACCACAATATAGTCGTACCTCTCATTCTCTTTCATGCTCTCTCCGTAGAGGTGATGGTGAAAATGTCGTGAAGGAATAAAATATATTTTTTATAGTAAAGAATATTTTTTGTTGCTGTCTATATTTTTTATCGATAGCATTACATTTATGCAACATCACCTGCCTGACATGGGCACCATCCGTGATGAAGGAGAGAAGGGTAATGGATACGAGACTGGCTGATAAACGCGCCCTGGTATGCGCCTCCAGCAGTGGTTTGGGTTATGCCTGTGCTGCCGCGCTATTGCGAGAAGGCGTGAGCGTTTGGATTAATGGCCGTGACGAGTCTCGCCTGCTGGCCGCGCAACAGCGCTTGAAGGCTGAAACCGGCGGACGCGTTTTCACCGTTAGCGGCGATATCACCACGGAACAAGGGCGCAATGCCTTGCTGGCGGCCTGTCCGGAGGCCGATATTCTGGTGAATAACAATGCCGGCCCGCCGCCGGGGAATTTCTTTGAGTTTGACGAACAAACCTGGCTGGCGGCGTTGCAAGGGAATCTGTTGGCACCGCTGATGTTGATCCGTGCGCTGGTACCGGGAATGCGGCAGCGGAAATTTGGCCGCATCATTAACATCACCTCGGCGATGGTCAGCACGCCACGTGCCCATATGACACTGTCCGCCGCATCCCGTGCCGGGCTGACTGCCGCCTGTAAAGGCTTGTCCCGCGAGTGCATCGTCGACAATGTCACTATCAATAATCTGCTGCCCGAGCGTTTTGATACTCCTCGCCAGCAACAGATGGCGCAGGTCGCGATGCAACAGAGCGGTATCAGTTTCGAGCAGGCGCGCCAAGGGCAAATTGATTCAATTCCAGCCGGGCGTATGGGGCTACCGGCAGAATTTGGCGCCGCCTGTGTCTATCTGTGCAGTGACTTAAGCGGGTATATTACCGGACAAAACATGCACCTGGATGGCGGTGCCTATCCTGCGTTGTTATAACCGCGTAGCGAGAAATAAAGCGAATGAACAGCAAACAAGAATTACACAACGGTGCCTTTAAAAGTCTGAGCGGTGCGGCGGTGGCGCTGATCCGTCGGCGGATTATTAACGGCGAATATCCGCCGGGCAGCAAACTGGTGATCGGCAATATCGCCGCTGAACTGGACATTAGCCCCGGACTGGTGCGTGAAGCGCTGTCGCGTTTGGTCACGGAAGGGCTGGTAACCGCACATGAACAACGTGGTTTTCGTGCCAGTGAAGTCTCACTCAGCGAATTGAAAGACATTACCGCCAATCGGCAGTTGATCGAAACCCATGCGTTACGGCTGGCGATTGCCAATGGCGATGCGGAATGGGAAGCGGGGATTATTGCCGCCTTTCACCGCCTGACGCGCTGCCCACGTATTGATGATGAAAACCAGCACCATTCCGCCAACTGGAGTCAACTCCATTACAGCTTTCACCGCAGCCTGTTGATGGCCTGCCAATCGCCGTGGATGCTGCGTTTTTCTGATTTACTGTTTGATCAGTCCGAGCGCTATCGTCGCTTGCGGTTTGGTTATGAACTGGAGGGCGTCGACACTCCACGCGACGTCGACGGCGAGCACCAGGCGATCATGGATGCGGTGTTGGCGCGCAACGCCGATCTTGCCGCTGATTTGCTGAGTCAACATTATCAAAGCACCGTACAGCGGATCATCCAGCAGATCGATAACCCAAATCCGGAGGCGCAATGAAAATTGTCAGTTTTATTAGCCAGGGGCGTGCGGGGTATGGCCTGCTGCGCGGAGAGGATGAAATTGTCGACTGCAGCCGGTTATTACCCTATCCGGACCTGCGTAGCGCGTTAGCCGCAGGCAGTTTTAGCGTGTTCCTGCCGTTTCTGTACGCGCCGTCCACTGTGCGGGCAAGCGAGGTCAGTTGGTTACCGCCGGTGCCCCATCCGGACAAGATTATTTGCGTTGGCCTGAATTACCGGCCGCATCTGCTGGAAACCGGCCGTCCAGAGCCGGAGCGTCCGACGCTGTTTCTGCGGCTGCCGACTTCACAAGTAGGCCAGAATCAACCGCTACTGCTCCCGCCAGAGTCGGTTCAGTTTGACTATGAAGGCGAACTGGCGGTGGTGATCGGCAAAGGTGGCAGTCGTATTACCCAGCGTGACGCCATGCCGCACGTGGCGGGTTACGCCTGTTATAACGACGGTAGCGTACGTGACTGGCAGCGACACAGTTCACAATTCACCGCCGGTAAGAATTTTCGTCACACGGCGGCCTTCGGTCCCTGGATGGTCAGCGCGGATGAGATCCCCGATCCCCGGACGCTAACCCTGGAAACTCGCCTTAATGGACAGCTGATGCAGCAAGCCTCGGTCGACGAGCTGATTTTCTCTATCCCAGCGTTGATTGAATACTGCTCAACCTTTACCGATCTGTTGCCAGGCGATGTGCTGGTGACCGGCACACCGGGAGGGGTCGGTGCATTCAGGCAACCACCGGTGTGGATGAAGGCAGGGGACCGGGTTGAGGTCGCCATTGCCGGTATCGGCACCCTCAGCAATCCAGTGATGGAAGATCCCGGTGCCTGAGGGACTCTTCTGACCAAGCAGCCAAGGAACCGCAATGACCAGCATACCCGTGACTCAATACGATCCTCCTTTTGCCATAACCCGTGCCAGTCATCTGGTGTTGACCTCACAGAATCTGGCCGCCAGCGAGCTATTTTATACTCAGGTGGCCGGTATGGTGTTGACCCACAAGGAAGACCACCGGCTGTATCTACGCGGATTGGAAGAAGCCTGCCACCACAGTCTGGTGATCAAGCTGAGCAAGGCGGAACCCCACTGTGAACGCATCGGCTTGCGGGTGTTCAGGGAAAAGGATTTGGAACTGGCCAAACTGTTTTTCGATCAGCGGGGGATGGATAATCACTGGGCCGAAGTGCCTTTTCAGGGGCGCACCCTGCATTTTACCGATCCGACCGGCGCACTGATCGAGCTTTGCGCCTCCATGCCGGTAGTGCCGCGTTTACATCATCAGGTGCATTTGTATCGCGGCGGCAGTGTCCAACGACTGGACCACTTCCAGTTGCACACCCCCCACGTGCAGCGGGCGGCTGAGTTTTATATGACGCAGTTGGGTTTCCGCGCATCGGATATCTATTTTAATCAACAAGGCCTGGGCGCCGCTTTTTTACAACGCAAGGGCAACACTCAGGATCTGGTGTATTTGCATGGCCCGGGGCCACGCCTGCACCATTTCGGTTACACCATTCCCGACTCGCAAGAGATCCTGCGCGCCTGCGATACCGCCGGTAATCTGGGGTTTGGCGACGCCGTTGAACGCGGGCCGGGCAGGCACGGTATGGGGCACGTGCTGTTTGTGTATCTTCGCGACCCCGATGGTCATCGCATCGAATTGCACAACACCCCTTATCAGATGATCGATATCGAGCTGGAAACCAACCTGCTCGCCGCCGATCAGCGCCAGCAACTGTTACCCTGGGGTTTGCCACCACAGCGTAAATGGGTGGCCGAAGCCAGCGCCTTTACGGATGTACCGGTCGAGCAACCCGCTGGTGGTGGTTACCCATTGGTGTTGGAAGAGTATTTATCCCGGATTTAAGGACTCGGAGCCACGGCGTTGATTAGCCTCGCTACAGATTGATGTTTTTCCCCACTTAATGCCCGATAAATTTTCGGGCATTTTTGTCGCCATAAGCAATTATCCGAAAAAAATGAGAAAACCGTCTAAGCTGAATGAAATAAGTCATTTACGGTGCGGTGTTAAGCCATTAAAGGCAACGGCTAGCCATGCAGGTTGTGAATCAGCATCGCCGAGAAAAGATAAGCCGGAGCAACTTATGTACGAACCCTGTTTTCCAGAAAATGAAACCGAACGGCTATCGGTTCTGCATTCACTGAACATACTGGACACGAATTCGGTAGAGAAATTAGACCGCGTCACGCGCCTGGCCGCCAAATATTTTGGCGTCAGTATTGCCCTGATTTCGTTAATCGACCGCGAGCGTCAATGGTTCCTTTCTCGCTCGGGTCTGGAGGCACGAGAGACGCCACGCAACATTTCGTTTTGTGGCCATGCCATTTTGCAGCGAGACGCGTTGGTGGTACCGGATACTGCGGTTGACCCGCGTTTCTTTGACAACCCCCTGGTCACCGGCGGGCCAAAAATCGGTTTCTATGCCGGGCAACCCTTGTTGTCACTGGACGGCCTGCCGTTGGGCACCTTATGCATTATCGACGGTCATCCACAGGCGTTTTCTTCTGAGATGGTGCATGATTTACGCGATTTTGCCGCCGTTATCGAAGAGTATCTGCACAGCATCGAGCGTGATCTCTATACCGAGAGTCTGAAATCAAACCTGCAACGTACCGAAGCCCTGTTTGAACAAACCTTTTCGCAGGCGGCAGTGGGCATGGCCCTGGTCTCGCTGGAGGGATATTGGCTACGGGTGAACCCGCGGATCTGTGAAATGCTGGGATATTCTGAGAGAGAATTGCTGGATCGCACCTTCCAGGACATCACCTATCGCGAAGACCTGCACACCGATCTCGGGCTGTTGAAACAACTGTTAGCCAATGAAATAGACACCTATTCGATGGAAAAGCGTTATATCCGCGCCGATGGTTCAACAATTTGGGTTCAACTGACGGTGTCGCTCAATCGTTTGCCGAATGGCGAGCCTCATCATTTTATCTCGGTCATTGTCGATATCAGCGAGCGTAAAGCGGCCGAGGCCGACCTCTATGCACTGCAACATGAGCTGGAAGACAGGGTAGTGACACGTACCCGTGAGTTGAATTTTGCCGTCAATAAACTCAATCATGAGATTGCCAATCGGGCGCTCACCGAGCTGCAACTGAGTAGTGAGAAAGAACGCCTGCGGGCCATTACCGATAATATGCCGGCCTTGATCAGTCAGATTGACGCCAATGAACGTTATCTGTTCGCCAACAGTGCTTACAAAAGCTGGTTTGGTCTGGATGAATCTCAGCTCAACACCATGACCGTACAGGCATTTATGGGCGACGAGGCTTATGCCGTAGCCAGACCGATGATCGAGCGGGCGTTACAGGGAGAAACCGTCAGTTTTGAGAATGAACTGCAAACGCGCCAGGGGACAGCGATCATTCATACCACCCTGGTACCCAGTGAAACCCAGGGCTTCTATATTCTTTCCATGGATATTACCGAGCTTAAACGTTTGCAGCGGCGGTTAGAATACGACGTCTCGCATGACATGCTGACCGGGCTAACCAATCGGCGGGCTTTCCTGCTTCGGTTAGGCGCAACGCTGCAGGCTTGTTGCCCACAACAGCAGATGGCGTTGTTGTTTATCGATCTTGATGGATTCAAAACGCTGAATGACAGCTTTGGCCATGATTTCGGCGATCTTATCCTGAAAACCTTTGCAGAATTGCTCAATGCCTGTGCCGGGCCTCATCACAGCGTTTCACGCCTCGCCGGCGATGAGTTTACGGTTATCCTCTGGCCTTTGGCGCACCCGCAACTTCAGGTCAGCGCGTTTTGCGAGAGCGTATTGGTCAAGCTGGCGGCAATGGACCAGGTCGGCAATCAAAAAGTGAGTCTTTCCGCCAGTATCGGCGCAGCCATTACTTCTGGCGGTGATATTACCGCCGAGGCCCTGCTGACCAAAGCGGACGATGCCATGTATCGGGCCAAATCCGCAGGTAAGGGGACCTATATTATCCGTTAATCAAGCCCACGCTGGTGGCAGCCCAACCCGGGAATGTTGGGCTGCCGTCAAAGGGATTGAATGTGCCAAGTTGCCTCAAAGTAATTCAGTGATAATAACTTCGACCACATTGGGCAGGTCCACTGGCTTGACTGAAAACAGCGAATTAAAGACTTCGGCATTGCCGCCTTTGGTCTCTGCATATTGATGCCAACGTTGATTTAATACAGCGTGTTCAAATGAGGTGACAATGCGTACGGTGTGGTTAAGGTAGGTCTGAATAACATACGAGGTGTCTGAAGAAAAATAAACGCAGCATGCGTGAGTGTAATCCCAGTTATCATAGTTGAGCAATATATTAACCAGATCGCCATTTTTATATTTTTTAAGTTCATCGCCGGTCAGGTTATTGACTTTGATTCTGTAACTTTTATCCGTATCCTTTCCTCCGGCCTTTTCATAAACGGCTCCGGCGAATTGGGTGCAACCAATTGAGCCGTCAGTGGTTTTATCTGAGTTTAAATTATCGATTCTTATTGCAGAATGAAGTTCAGCTAACGCCGCATTGATGGCATTAGTCATCTGTGTTTTATCAATGGACATAATATCACCTGTATTAATAAGTTATGATTGAATATTGCCTGGATTACGGTGGTGACGAACAGCGCGAGAATGCGATTCTAATCTGGAATACTGACGGCTATTTGACAGTTGGAACCATAAAAATCACCCTCATTATTTTGCAGAACTACCCATCCCTTAACGTCCGTGCGTGGCTCCAGGTGGGCTGCACCGACAACAATGACGTAATAAAGGGCTCCCTTTGTGTCTTTGTTCTTGGTGACGTACTTTTGCAGGGACTTTCTCTGTTGGTTCTGTCGCGCAACGCTAAAGGTAGGGTTGTTATTATCAAAGCCATAAACGTTATTGTCACTATTATTCATTAATGACCTTAGTGTGGCGCTATCTTTTCCTTTAGGTTTCTGATCAAGAATAACCGCCAGCTCAATTTCATAATCAGTTTTCGGAATAAAGCCTTTATCTCCATTGTCTTCCTCTGATTCAAGTAATAAAATATAATTATCTTTTTCAGGATTAAATCCAAACTCTGAAAAAATTAACGTTCCGGCAGTTATTGTGCCATCTTTTTCATGATCATCACCAATGAAAAATATTGTTGTCATGATTATACTCCTGACTGCTGCTTACTACATTGATTTATTGGCGGCCAAATAAAACAGCAATGAACTTGCACTTTATTTGGCCGCGGATGAGTTACAACATTAATAAACATAGTCTGAATTGCCAAGATACGTCGTTTTTTCTTAAGTATTTTTATTGTAATTTGTCGTTATTTAAATAACTTATTGTTATTGGTTAATAAAGATAACATTCTGATCAGGTTGATTAATAACCTGGATTATAATATTAATTGAAAGAATTTAATAACGAATGAAGTGTTTTTTACCGGCAGCCTCGGTGGCTGCCGGTAAGGGGACTAGAGGGGCAGCGAGTCATAGTTTTTGCGCCGGTAATTCAGCGCGGACAATGCCCACAACACCACAAACAGCACGATGGCGGCGTAACCAACGCTGCCCATATGGTCATTGAGGACTTCAACCCCGCGCCACAGGCCGCCTTGTAACCCCAGTTTGTCGACCAACAATCCCAAACCTTCCAGGCCGCCGATCACCAGAGCAATCGCCACGCTGGTGGCGGTAATGGTCATGTTGTAATACAGCTTGCGGATCGGTTTATTGAAGGCCCAGCCATAAGCGCCGACCATCACGAAATTATCCAGCGAGTCAATCAGCGCCATGCCGCTGGCGAACAGCAACGGGAACAGCATGATTGACCAGACCGACAGGCCGGAAGTGGCGCCCGCCGCGGAGATGCCCAACAGGCCGACTTCGGTGGCGGTGTCGAAACCCAGGCCAAATAAAAAGCCGACCAGATACATATGCCAGCTTTTATTCACCAGATTAAAAGCAAAGCGATACAGGCGCGTCATCACGCCGCCGCTACCGTTAACCAGCAGGGCCACATCTTGTTCCACCAGTTTTTCCCCGCGTTTCACCTGGCGGAAAATGCGGTAAACATCGCGGAAAATCAGCCAGTTCAATAGCGCCATCGCCAGCAGGAACAGCGAGGAGATCAGCGTGCCCAGTGTCGCGCCGTACTGATGCAGCCAGCCGATACGGTCGCCAAATGCCAATGAAGTGGCGGCAATGGCAATACAGGCCAGGATCACGATGCTGGAGTGGCCCAAAGAGAAGAATGCACCGACGGACACCGGTCGCTGGCCTTGCTGCATCAGCTTGCGGGTGACGTTATCGATAGCGGCGATATGGTCAGCATCCACCGCATGACGCAGCCCGTAGCCATATGCCAGCAAAGCGGCTGCGATTAACGCCGGGTAGCGATGGAAGGCGGCAAAAGCGGCTCCCCAGGCCAACAGATTTAACGCCACCAGCGCCAGTAATAACCAAAAGGCGCGGGTATTAGTGCGGAAAAACTCGCGGTTTAACATGTCAGGTCCTGTCAAAGGTAGAAGAAGAAGCCGGAGAGTGTTGGGCGCAGGCGACCAGCGCCTGACCCAGCGCCAGCCCGCCGTCACCCGCAGGCAGTTGTTGTGGCAGTAACACCTGCAACGGGGCCAGATGGTGCTGCAGACGTTGTCGCAGCAGGCGGTTATGCAGCACGCCGCCGCTCAATGCCACATGCCCAATGCCATACTGCAGGGCAAAATGCCTGGCCAGACTGGCAAAGCCCTGCGCCAGCGCATCGTGAAATGCCCAGGCCCGTTGCGGGGCGGGCGCTTGCCAGGTCAGCCACCGTTGCCAGAACGCGGCAAGATCAAATTGCTCGTCGACAAGTGACAATGTCACCTGGTGTGGGCAAGGCCCACTTTGGTGCGCCAGCGCTTCAAACCGGCTGGCCGCTTCACCTTCCCAACTTTGTTGCGCCGGGGCACAGCCCAGGGCGGCGGCGGCGGCGTCAAACAAACGGCCGCAGGAGGAAGCCAGCGGGGCATTAATACCCGCGTTAATCGCTTGCAGCAGCGGTCGCCATGGGGAAGCCAACAGCCGTTCGGCCTGAGGGTAGCTTTGCCAGTCCGGCACGAAGCGCGCGAAATGTGCCAACTGATTACGCCAGGGTTGTTGTGCCGCAAGGTCACCGCCGGGCAGCGCCACGGCGGGTAATCCCCCGAGATGACGGCAACGGCGGTAATCGACCAGCAGACACTCGCCGCCCCACAGGGCACCGCCCTGACCGTAGCCGAGACCATCCAGCGCCAGGCCGATGACTGCACCGCCCTCCAGTGGCCAACGGTGCTCGGCCAGACAAGCGGCCAGATGCGCATGATGATGCAGCACCGGGGTCACCGGCAGCGACTGCCGGGCCGCCCATTGATGGCTGACATAACCGGGGTGGGCATCGCTGGCCAACCGCTGCGGCTGGCAATGGTACAAGCCGGTGAAGTGCTTGATGGCCTGTTGCCACTGTTGTTGAATATCCTCTTGCTCCAAATCGCCAAAATGCGCACTGAGCAGGGCCTGATTTCCCTGAACCAGGCAAAAGGTATTTTTGCGATCTCCACCCACCGCCAGTAGCGCCTGCTGAGCAGGGAAACCGGGCGGCAGCGGCAGGGCGTCGGGAACGAACCCGCGCGCCCGGCGCAGCATCTCATGGCCTTCGGGCAGCAAACGCACCAGCGAGTCGTCAGCGCGTTGCAGGATCTCGCGATCGTGCATCAGCCACAGATCGGCAATCTCGGCCAAATCAGCCAATGCCTGGTCATTGGTTAACGCCGGGGCTCGGCCAGCGGCATTGCCTGAGGTCATCACCAGCGGGCGCTGTATTGCCTGCATCAGTAAATGTTGAATCGGGTTAGCCGGCAGCATCAGGCCGACCTCATCCAACCCCGGAGCTACGGCGGCAGACAGCGGCGAGTAAGGGGATTGGGGGACCAATACCACAGGCGCGGCGGGTGAAGTTAACAACGTTTGCAATTGCGGCTGGTCAACGCCATTGGCGCAGCGTACCAGCCAATCCGTGTCCGGCAACATGACCGCCAGAGGTTTACCTGGCCGCCGTTTACGCAGCCGCAGACGCTCGACGGCCTGGGTGTCGGTGGCGTCGCAAGCCAGGTGAAAACCGCCCAGGCCTTTGATCGCCACAATCTGCCCGGCGGCCAACGCGGTAACCGCCTGTTGTAGCGCTTCATTCCCCTGATGCTGCGTCTGTCCTGACGCCAGACAGCTAAACAGCTGTGGGCCACAATGGCTGCAGGCCACCGGTTGGGCATGAAAACGTCGGTCCTGCGCAGAATGGTATTCCCAGGCACAGTGTGGACAGAGGGTGAAGGGCGCCATGCTGGTCGCCGGGCGATCGTAGGGCATGGCGCGAATAATGGTAAAACGGGGCCCGCAATGGGTGCAGTTGATAAAGGGGTAACGGTAGCGTCGATCCTGCGGATCGTTCATTTCCTGCAGGCATTGTGGACAGGTTGCGGCATCCGGCACTATCTGGGTTGCCATAGCACCGTTTTGGCTGGGGCGGATACTGAAATCGGTAGGGGCTTGCAGCCAGGTAAACGAACGCTGCTGAATGCGATCTATTTGTGCCAACGGTGGCGCCTGTTGGTGTAACACGTGCAGGAGCACTTCAAGATCGACGGGTTCTACCAGGCGAATTTCCACCCCGGCGCTGTCGTTCCAGACTTCACCACGCAGGTTGAGCTGTTCGGCCAGTTGCCAGACAAAAGGCCGAAAGCCGACGCCCTGTACCTTGCCGCTGATGCGCAGCAGTAATCCTGAATGGGACACTTTTTATTACTCTCTGTGGGTGAATCGGGGCGAATTCATTCGCCCCCTACAAAGTGACGGTGCAGCTTTACATCACATCTTCAGCCGCGCGACGCAGGCGGGCCTTCATATCGCTGTAGCTCTGCTGTGCATAGTTTTCCGCCCAGTTCTGATCGGCAATGGCCGCCAGTTTTACCGCGCAGTATTTGGTTTCCGGCGTTTTGGAGATCGGGTCCAAATTCTCCTGGGTCAGCTCGTTACAGGCACCGATCCACCACTGGTAGGTCATATACACCGCGCCCAGGTTAATACGTTCGTTATAGTTGGCACGGCTGATCACCTTGCCGCGGCGCGAACTGACCCACACCAGTTGTTGGTCGGCAATACCCAACGCTTCGGCATCCTGCGGATTGATCTGCACAAAACCGGGCTCATCCGCCAGGGTTTGCAGCGCGGCGCAGTTGCCGGTCATCGAACGGCAGGAGTAGTGGCCGACCTCACGCACGGTACAGAGCACCAGCGGATAATCTGCATCCGGCACTTCCGCCGGGGCACGCCAGGTGGTGGCGAACAGTTGGCCTTTACCGGTCGGGGTGGTGAACTGGTTGCCCTGATACAGGTAAGGGGTGCCCTGACTTTCCAGCGTGGTGCAAGGCCATTGCACATGGCCCAGTTCACCCATTTTTTCGTAGGTGGCACCATAAAACAGTGGGCAAAGCTCACGCATTTCATCCCAGATTTGCTGGTTATCGTCGTAATGCATCGGATAACCCATCGCGGTGGCCAGCAGGCTGATAATCTCCCAGTCGCGCTTGACGTTGTACTGCGGTTCAATGGCCTTCTCGAAGCGCTGGAACCCGCGATCGGCGCAGGAGAACACGCCGCCATGCTCACCCCAGGAGGTGGCAGGCAGGATCACATCGGCCTGTTCGGCGGTTTTGGTCATAAAGATGTCTTGTACTACCACAAATTCCAGCGCCTCGAACGCGCCGCGCACCAGGCTCAGATCGGCTTCGGTCTGTAACGGATCTTCCCCCATGATGTAGTAGGCCTTCACTTTGCCTTCATGCACCAAATGTGGGATCTCGGTGATGCGGTAGCCGACTTCCGGGTCCATTTTGGCAGCGTCAATGCCCCAGGCGGCGGCGAACTTGGCGCGTACTGCGGCGTCGGTGACGGCCTGATAACCAGGGAACTCATTGGGCAGTACGCCCATGTCACAGGCACCCTGAACGTTGTTCTGCCCACGTACCGGCCCAACCCCCACGTTGGCCCGGCCCAGGTTACCGGTCAGCAAGGCCAGACTGGCGAGCCCTTTGACCACGTCGACCGCCTGACCGAACTGGGTGACGCCCATGCCCCACATGATGGTGGCCGAAGGGGCGCTGGCGTAGGTGCGCATCGCCTGGCGAATTTGCTGGGCGCTGACGCCGGTCAGCTGTTCTACCGCTTCCGGGGCGTAATCCGCTAACTGCTGGCGGTAGGCCTCGAAACCTTCGGTGTATTTCGCCACGTAGTCGCGGTCATACAGATTTTCTTCAATCAGCGTATAGGCGAAGGCATTGACCAGCGCCATGTTACAGCCGTTTTTGATCTGCAAATGCTGGTCGGCAATGCGCGCGGTTTCGATACGGCGCGGGTCGCAGACGATAATTTGCGCGCCTTTCTCTTTGGCCTTCAGCACCCGGCGAGCCACGATAGGGTGCGAATCGGCACAGTTGTAACCGATGACCAGCAGGCATTTGGAGTTTTCGATATCGCCAATCGAGTTGCTCATTGCGCCGTTGCCCAGCGTGGCCTGCAAACCCGCCACCGACGGGCCGTGGCAGACGCGGGCGCAGCAGTCGACGTTGTTGGTACCGACTACCGCACGGGCAAACTTCTGCATTACGTAGTTGGTTTCATTGCCGGTACCGCGTGAAGAGCCGGTGTGCATGATGGCGCTGGCGCCGTGTTTATCCTTGATCTGCTGTAGCCGCTGCGCGGTGTAGCTAATGGCTTCGTCCCAGCTGACGGCCTCAAACTTGCCGCCTTTTTCACGGCGGATCAGCGGCTGGCTCAGACGTGGCGTCAGCAGTTTGGTATCGTTGAGAAAGTCCCAGCCGTAATAGCCTTTCAGGCACAGCTCGCCCTGATTGGTCACGCCGTCAGCCGCCTCGGCGCGGATGATTTTGCCGTTGTCGACCACCAGTTTCATTTTGCAGCCTGCACCGCAGTAAGGGCAGACGGTTGTGATTTTTTTCATCGGTTCAGTTCCTAAAACAGTGACGACAGGGTGTCGAGCGCGGCGCGACGACGTTTCTCGGCGTTCATTTCCTGCAGCATGTTGCGATCCACACAGTGAAGCGCATTGGTCGGGCAGGTTTCCATACAGGCCGGGCCGCTATCACGGCCGATGCACAGGTCGCATTTATGGGCTTCGGCTTTCTCGGTGGTGGCGCTCATCACGGCGCCGTTCTGGCGGACAACCGGGCGGGTGATCACTTCCATCGCGCCGTAAGGACAGGCCACCACGCAGGTTTTGCAGCCGATGCAGCGTTCCTGCATCACCAACACCATGCCGTTGGTGCGGCTAATCGCGCCATTAGGGCAGACGTTAGAGCAAGGCGCGTCCTCACACTGGCGACACAGCACGGCGGTGCTGACGTTAACGCCTTTGATCACATGCAGACGTGGGGCGAAGCTGGCGGCGTTGAGGGCTGAAATATCCTGGCTTTCGCTGTGTGCCATCACACAGGCGATTTCACAGGTACGGCAGCCGATGCATTTCTTGGGATCGGCGATGATAAACCGGTTCATCAATAACTCCTGAGTTACCCTTCATCCGGGTATGACTATGGATAGGTTGTGCCCTGGGTTAGGCATAAAGCGTGCCAACCCTGAAAATCAAGTAAAAGCAGAGGGTTAGCCTGGTGGTGACGAAGTGACCGACGGCATGTCGACACAAATGACGATACTGCGTCAGACATTCGTCACCACCAGTGGCGGATAACCGCCATTCATTGGCCAGTCATGCAGCCGTTGGTGCAGGGTGGTCACCGCGTGGCGAACCGCCGCGCCGATCGGGTAATAAAACGCCACCACCTCTGGCTGAATGCCGATAAAGGTAATGTCCGCCACCGTTTCACGCAGTTGGTCGATCAGGAAATTGAGCGGCAGGTTATGGGTGGTCATGATGAACATGTCGGCAATGTCTTTTTCATCGATCACCCGGGTTTCCCCCGCGGCCAGCCCCATATCGGTGGCATCGACAATCACCAGCCGCGCAGGACGCAGCTCGCGGATATGACCGATGTCATTTTCCGGTGCGGCACCGCCGTCAATCACCGTCCAGCCGGCGGGTGGATTGCCGGCACAGAGCTCCGCCAACAGCGGCCCGGCGCCGTCATCGCCCATCATGCAGTTGCCCACACACAATAAAACGTCAGTCATCATGCCTCCGGACCATCAGATAAATGGCGGGTTCGTTTTCAATCGACTGCAGCAGGGCGATCAACTGTTGGCTCCAGTCTTGCTGTTGGGGGTTCATTTGCGGGTCGGCAGCGCTCAACGCGGTGGCCAGCAGGTGGGTATGGCTACTGTCGATGCAGATTTCACCGAAGCGATCGACCCCTTCCAGCTTGCGCCGGGCGGTGCTGCCTGCGGGCAATTGGGCGACCCAGGCACGGAACCCGGCCAGCGGGCAGCTGAGTTTGGCTTCCAGGCAGTCGATCACCCCCAGATGGTGGCCAATCGCCAGGCTGTAATAGATCACCTCCTGGGCTTTGGGCGGGGCCTTTTTCTCTTGCACGAATTTGCGGCTCAGGGAGTAGAACACCACCTGGGCATGGGAGTGGCTCATAGTCGCAGCTCCCCCCGCAGTACCCGTTGATAGATCCCCTGCAGGTTGCCGACAATCTCGCTCAGACGCATATCGTCCTGCTGCTGCAGGTAAACGTTAATGCGCTGTTCAACCGGCAATGGGCTGTCTGCGGCCAGCAACTGCATAAACTGGTCGGCTATCTGGCGGCCATAGCGATAGCCGGCCATCCGCCGGGCTTCGCGATCCAGCAATACCCGCAGCGGCTGGGGCAATGTTGGGTGCAACAGGCGGGTGGCTTCGCCCTGAGTTTCGTCATGCTGGCGACCTTTGATTTTCTGATCCAACAGGCCGAGCGCCATGGCAAAGCCATAAATGGTGGCGGCCGGCGTCGGCGGACAACCGGGAATATAGACATCCACCGGTACGATGCGATCGGTGCCGCCCCAGACGCAGTAGAGATCGTGGAAAATGCCGCCGCTGTTGCCGCAGGCACCGTAAGAGATGCTGATTTTCGGATCGGGTGACGCCTGCCAGGCGCGGATCGCCGGGATACGCATGGCGCGGGTGACTGCCCCGGTAAACAGCAAAATATCGGCGTGACGGGGTGAGGGAACCACTTTGATCCCGAAGCGCTCGGCGTCGAACAGCGGGGAAATAGCGGCGAAAATTTCAATTTCGCAGCCGTTGCAACCGCCGCAGTCCACCCGGTAAACATAGGCCGAGCGGCGGATATCCTTCAGCAGGGTAGTTTTCAGCTTGGCAATACTGTCGTCGAGGGTGATCGGCACCGGCAGGCCATTTTCGTCGCGCGGGCCAATCAGTGGCGGATTCATGAGATGACCTCCCGGGTCAGATGGCGGCCAACGTCAATGCGGTCAGCCTGGGTCAGGTTTTGCTGCTGTTTGCAGGCCGGGCAGGTTTCAAACTGCGTGCGGCGCGCGGCGGTTTCTGTACTGCTCAGCCCAAGCAGCGCAATGGCATAGTCAATTTCCTTCTGCGACGCATAGGCTTTGCCACACTGACGGCAATGGCAGATGGCAAAGTCGGCTTGCTCGTACAAGTCTTCTTTGCGCCACACCGCCAGCTCGAACTGCTGTGAAAGCCGGATGGCGGCGGTGGGGCAAACCTCTTCGCAGCGGGCGCAGAAGATGCAGCGCCCGAGAAACAGCTGCCAGCGCACCGTGCCGCCGGTCAGGTCTGTGGTCATACTCAACGCATTGGACGGGCAAGCGTTGGCACAGGCCCCGCAGGCAATACACTGCTGCGGGTTGTATTCGGGTTTGCCACGAAAGTTCGGGTCGACCACCAACGGCTGGGCCGGATAGGCGACGGTGGCCGGCCCGGTTTTCAGCACTTTTTTAATCAGTTTCAGCATGATGGGCTCCGGTTAGAACGGTTTGTTTTTCCGTTCGATGCCATAACGCTCAATTTCTTTGTACGGCACTATGATGGACTGGCGCTTGCGCACGTCGACGATGGTCATCCTGTCGGTACAGGAGTAGCAGGGATCCAGACTGCCGATGATCAGCGGGGCATCGGAAACCGTGTTGCCGCGCAGCATGTAACGCAGGGTTGGCCAATTGGCGTAGGTCGCGGCCCGGCAGCGCCAGCGGAACAGTTTCTGGTTATCGCCGGTCATGCTCCAGTGGATGTCGTCACCGCGCGGGGCTTCGGCAAAGCCCAGGGCAAAGCGGTGCGGGATATAGGTGAAACCGTCCACCGCCAGCGGCCCGCTCGGCAGGCTTTGCAGGCCGAACTCGATGATGCCGAGCGAGTTGAACACTTCGTGAATGCGCACCTTGAGCCGCGAATAGACGTCGCAACCGTCTTCCACACAGAGTTCCACCGGCAGTTTGGCGTAACCGGCAAAGGGGTGATCGAGACGGGTATCACGGCGGTGGCCACTGCCGCGGATCATCGGACCGACGTTGCTGTAGTCACGAGCCACCTGCGGATCGAGACGGCCAACCCCGACGCTGCGCTGTTCGGTATTCGGCGTACTGAGCAAGATATCGACCAGATCCACCAACTCACTGCGCATTTGCGCCGCCAGCCGCAGGGTTTGCAGCATGTCGTCTTTCATAATGTCGCGGCGGATGCCGCCAATCAGGTTCAAACCATAGGTTTTGCGCGCGCCGGTCAGGATCTCAGCCATCTTCATCGACTGTTCACGCACCCGGAAGAACTGCATAAAACCGGAGTCAAAACCGACGAAATGGCAGGCTAACCCCAGATTCAGCAGGTGGCTGTGCAGGCGTTCCACTTCCAGCAGGATTGAGCGGATCATTTGGGCGCGTTCCGGCACCTGAATGCCCATCGCGTTTTCCACCGAACTGGTGTAGGCCACGCTGTGGGTAAAACCGCAAATGCCGCACACCCGGTCCGACAGGAAGGTGACTTCGTTGTAGCCCATACGGGTTTCGGCCAGCTTTTCCATGCCACGGTGCACGTAGAACAGCCGGTAGTCGGCATCGATGATGTCTTCGCCGTCGACGAACAGGCGGAAATGCCCCGGTTCATCCGAGGTGATATGCAACGGGCCGATCGGCACCACGTTGGCTTTGCTACCGGCCAGGCTCTGGAACGGATAGGTTTCCACATCGGTGGTTGGCGCGGGCCGTTGGCGATAATCCATGGCGTCTTTACGCAGCGGGTGGAGATCGTCCGGCCAGTCGTCCGGCAGTACCAGTCGGCGTTCATCCGGCAAACCAATCGGGCGCAGGCCATACATGTCGCGCACTTCACGTTCACCCCAGACGGCAGCGGGCACCCGTGGCGTAACGGAAGGGAACTCCAGCGTTTGGGCGTCAACTTCGGCCCGTACCGTGATCCAGCATTTGGTGCCTTGCTCCATCGACAGCACGTAATACAGCGCGTAATTGCCGCACAGCGTGCGTTCGTCGTTACCAAACAGCACCGACAGCCAGCCGCCCTGTTGGTAATACAGCCATTCCACCACTTCCGGCAGCGCGTTGAGTTTGACGGTCACCGTCAACTGATCGGCCGTTTGCCATTCTGCCGCCAGCATGGCAGCGGGAAATTGTTGCTGCAATGCCGCCAGGTAGTGCTGGCCTTGATGTTCGTTAGTCATTATTGATTGCCTTAATCATTGTTCAGCCGACGACCAGCCAGGAAACCAGCGCCAGAAAAGCCAGTCCAAAACCGGCCCAGGTGGTACGGCCGGTCTTGAGGAAGCGCAAACGTGCCACGCTGTTTTCGAGAACCGCGATCAGCACCACCGCACACAGCAGCTTGAACAGCGCCAGCACCAGTCCGGTCAACAGCTGCGGGGCGGTGAGCTGCGCCGCTTGCCCCCAGGGCAGGAATACGCCGAGGAACAGTTGCAACACCACCAGTTGTTTGAGGCTGATGCCCCATTTGATGATGGCGAGCTCAGCGCCGGAGTATTCCGTCAGCGGGCCTTCCTGCAGCTCTTGTTCGGCTTCCGCCATGTCGAACGGCAGCTTGCCCATTTCGATATAGGTGGCGAACGCGCAGGCCAAACCGGCCAACAGCAGTGGCAGCCAGGCGTGATGCGGCAACCCCAGCAGGCTCTGCACCATGGCACCCAGTTGAGTAGAACCGGCGACCAGCGCCGTTACCCACAAACCCAGCAACAGGATCGGTTCAACCAAAATACCCAGCACCGCTTCGCGGCTGGCACCGATAGCGGTGAAGGGGCTACCGGTATCCAGCCCGGCAATGGCGAACACAAAGCGCACCACGGCGAACAGATAGATCAGGGTGATCACATCACCGATGGCAGGCAGCGGTGAGGCGGTGGTCAGCATCGGCAGCGCGCAGGCGATGGCCAGCAAGGTGCCGGTCAGTAAGTAAGGCATGGCGCGAAAGGCCAGGCCGGAAGCGCCCGGCGCCACGCTTTGGCGCTTAAGCAGTTTGGCGATATCACGGTATTCCTGTAATACGCCGGGGCCGCGTCGGGTATGGATTCGGGCACGCAGCACCCGGCTAATGCCAGCAAACAGCGGGGCAACAGCCAGTAACAGCAGGGCCTGCGCCAAACCAAGTAACACACAGGGATAGGTCATCGTTATCTCCTCAGGCAAAAGCCACGACCAGCAGCACCGCCAACTCTACGGCGGCCAGACCGCGGCAGAAGGCAACGAATGCGTTACGGTGTAACCCATCACTGACCCTTGCAGGAAGCCAGCGGCGCAGTTGATACAGCGGGGCAAACATCACTCGCAGCGGCTGAGCAAAGCCGGTGGCGGTGATCACCATCGCGTCTTCATGGCCGTAACCACAGGCCCAGGCGCTGCCTTGCACCCGATGTGGTTGGCGATGTGTCTGATAGCGCGCCGCGATCAACAGCGGCAGCAGCGGCATCGCCAGCAATAAAATGGCGATCAGTGGGGTAGAAACCATTGAGCCGCTGACAGAAAGCGAATGTTCTGGCGTGATGCCAATCAGGCGGGCAAACAACGGGATTGCCCAGGGCGCTCCCAGGCCACAAACCAGGCACAACAAGGCGGGCAGCGCATGGCTCAGCGTCAGCCAAACATTGGCCTGTACGGCATTCGCCGCGGCGTTGCAGCGTGGCGCCCCCAGACAGGCAACGCCAAAGACCTTGCTGACGCACATGACCGCCAGCGCACCGGTCAGGGCGAGAACCACGGCCAGCAGCGGGCCGAACAAATGGCCAATAAAGCCAGGGGCTGCGCTAAAGCGGAACAGTCCCTGGTAAATCAGCCATTCACTGGCAAAACCGTTCAACGGCGGCAAGGCGGCCATCGCCACCAGGCCAATCAGCAGCGAAACGGCGGTCCAGGGCATCAGCCGTGCCAGGCCGCCCATTTTTTCCATGTCCTTCAGCCCGGTCTGTTGTTCAATGGCCCCGGCTGCCAACAGCAATGCGCTTTTAAACAGGCTGTGGTTCAACAGATGGAACAGGCCGCCAATCAGCGCGAAGGCGGTCAATAGCGGTTGTTGCAGCGCCATGCCGACCATCGCGCCGCCGATGCCCAGCAAAATAATGCCGATATTCTCCAGGGTGTGATAAGCCAGCAAGCGACGCAGGTCGTGCTCCATCAGCGCATACAGCCCGCCGAAAAAAGCCGTACCGGCCGCCAACAGCAGCACCAGTAATCCCCACCACAGCGGCGGCGTGCCCAGCAGATCCAGCCCTATCTTCAGGATGCCCAGCAGGCCGACCTTCATCAGCGCACTGGAAAACAACATGGCCGCGGAGGCGGGCGCACTGCTGTGCGACTGTGGCACCCAGGTATGTAGCGGCATCAGCCCGGCAAAAATGCCAAACCCGGCCAACGCCAGCAGGAATACCGCATTACGCAATGCTTCAGGCAATGACGTAGTGCGGATAGCGCTGAACTGCAGGCTGTGGCTATGGCAATAGATCAGCGCGAAGGCGGCAACCAGCAGCAGGGTGCCCAAGCGCATCAGCAAAAATTGGCTATGACCGGCGCGCAGGCTTTTAGCGCTCGGGGCATGGACTATCAGGAAATAGCCGCACAGCGCCGCCAACTCCAGCAGCAACAGCAGAGCCAGGGCGTTATCGGCCATTACCGCGGCGCTTAATGCCGCCAGCATCAGATTGCTTAACCCAGCCAGCCGGCCACGAGCACGCGGGTTCAGCCGGGATAAGCTGCCTGCGTGATACAGCGCGGCAAAGACTCCGCAGAGAGCTATCACCAGCAGTAACAGGGCGTTGATGCCACTGATTTCCACTGCGTAATGCAGCCACGGCAAACGGGCGCTGTGAAGCGGCGCAAACAGCATCTGTACCGCGGGCAACAGCGAAGCGACAGCGCAGAGCAAGGTGCCGCCGCTCAGCAGAGTGCTGATACGTGACCAGGGGGCCAGTAACCAGCCCAACAGGGCGCAGAGTAAATATCCGACCAGGGCTGATGTCAGCAGCAACAGCGGGTCGGGCAAAAGGGCATACATCATCAATTTGGCTCCTTGTGGGATCCAGGTACGGTCGCAAACGGCAACTCGGAGTTGAGCGCCTGCATTGCATTGCGCCTTTTCTGTTCGCTGGCGTTGCGTACGTCTTGGTCGGTCACCAGCCGGATCGCCTGGGTCGGACAGGTGCGGATACAGGCGGGGCCTTCGGGGCTGAAGTCGCAGAGATCGCACTTCACCGCCACGGCACGGACACCGGGCACACAATCCAGGAAGGGGCTGATCGGGCGCGGTGCTTTGGGCGCAGGTAAGGCCAGCGGGGTGTTGCAGTCCGCAGGGATCGCCAGTGGGGTGCTGCCACCGAAACCAATGGCACCGAACGGGCAGGCGATGCCGCACAGCTTGCAACTGATGCACAGGCTTTCGTTCAGTACGATGGCGTCATCCTGATGGCGGATAGCATTGACCGGACACACCTGCGCGCAGGGGGCATCTTCACACTGGTGGCACATCGCCGGCGCAGAGTCGCGGGCGTTGCGGATCACCTGCAGGCGGGGTAATGCCTGCAATCCATATTGCCGATGTTCCGCAGAACAGCTTGCCATACAGGTATTGCAGCCAATACACAATTTGGGGTCCGCAATAATAAAGCGGTTCATGCACACTCCTTGCTTCGTCATTTATGACGAAATCGTCAGTAAAAAATGACGCTTCGACAGTTTTCTGTCAGTGATTAACGCCGACGGTCAGACGGGTAAGGTTATTTTTTTCAGTGCGTCATGAATGGCGTGGCCATCATGCATGGAATCAAACAGGCATTGATAAATAACGGCGATCTTATCCAGGTAATGCTCAAATACCGCCTGCATGTCGCGGTTGTTTATTACTTCGTCGATATTGCCATTTTCATCCAGCGTGGCATGGGCGAAAGGGGCAAAGTTTTCCGGCTCATGGGCCGTGGCCAGATTAATCCGGTAGCAAATATCCTGGCTGTAAAACCCTTCGCTCAACTGGATGCTGACCGTAAAGTGGTTGAACAGCACAAAGCGAAGATCGTTTTCCTGGCCGTAGGTAAACTGATGATTAATCTTCTTTTTGGTGGTGGTGACCGCTTTGACCAGGGTGCTGTGGTAGGTCTGCCACTGCGCCATCAGACGATTGCTTTTGTTGGCGATATAATCGGCCTGACTGGTTACTTCACTGATTGTACTCATGGTCCTCACTCAAAATTAATGGTCGTTGTCGAAATAGCTCCGGGTCAGCGAGTTAAAGCATAAAGCGTGCCAAACTCCGGTAAATTTCATTATTTCCTTTTAATTCAATGGTCACGATTAAATTAAGTCGCCAATCCTTTAGGGAGTGGCTTATTTAATGACTGACGATGACAGCCGATTCGACAAATATGTCATTGGCGGCTTGGCATCATATTTGCAACGTGAGGGGAATAACGCGTTTATCGCCATTATCGGAGGCCGAATGCACGAAATAACCCTATGCCAACATGCGATGGAAATAATGCAGCAACAGGCTCGCCAAAATAATGCGCAACGGATCACCGCGGTGTGGTTCGAGATTGGCGCGTTTTCCTGCGTCGAGGCCGAATCGCTGCGGTTCTGTTTTGACATGGTGTGTCGCGACACTCTGGCCGAAGGCTGCGAACTGCATCTGGTGGAACAGAAAGCGCAGTGTTGGTGCCATGACTGCCAGAGCGATGTCGAGCTGCTGTTACCGCAGGTGCTGGTCTGTCCGCACTGTAGCGGACGAAATCTGCGGGTACAGGCCGATGATGGCTTGCAAATAAAACGCCTGGAAATTGAATAACAGAGGGGAATGAATATGTGCAGTACCTGCGGTTGTGCCCAGGGTGAATTAACCATTGAAGGGGACGTGAAGGTGCCATTCCGTCCGCAACGCAATGTGCAGGGTGACCTGCATTACGGTTTGGGGCTGGCGGGCACCCATGCACCGGGTATCAGCCAGCGCCGAATGCTGGAAATTGAAACCCGGGTGCTGGACAAGAACGATCGTCTGGCGGAGGGGAATCGCCAGTATTTCGCCGAGCAACATATTCTGGCGCTGAATCTGGTTTCCAGCCCCGGCTCCGGCAAAACTACGCTGCTGACGGAAACGCTGCTGCGGTTGCGTGGTCAGCACCTGTGCGCGGTGGTGGAAGGCGACCAGCAAACTACCAATGACGCGGAACGTATCCGCGCCACCGGCGTGCCGGCGATTCAGGTCAATACCGGTAAAGGCTGCCATCTGGATGCGCAAATGGTTCACGAGGCCGCCCGGCGCCTGGAACTCAAACCCCACAGCCTGCTGTTTATCGAGAACGTCGGCAATCTGGTTTGTCCGGCCAGTTTTGATCTGGGGGAACGCCATAAGGTGGCGGTGCTGTCGGTTACCGAAGGGGAAGACAAGCCACTCAAGTACCCGCATATGTTTGCCGCCGCTCGGGTAATGCTGCTGAACAAAATCGATCTGCTGCCTTATTTGAACTTCGACCTGGCAGCCTGTATCGACAATGCCCGCAAGGTGAACCCGACCATTGAGGTGATTCCCCTTTCGGCGACCAGCGGTGAAGGCATGAGCCAGTGGCTGGCCTGGCTGGAGAAACAGTTATGTGCATAGGCGTTCCGGGGCAGATCGTGGCGCTGGATGAAAAGCAGCCCCAGCACGCCTGGGCCGAGGTCTGTGGTGTACAGCGGGAAGTGAATATTGCGCTGGTACGTCAGGAAGGTGAGCCCAGGGAAGCGATGATCGGCTGCTGGGTGTTGATCCACGTGGGCTTCGCCATGAGTCGACTGGATCAACAAGAGGCCGAGGAGATGCTTTCGGCACTGCAGGCGATGGGGGAAGTGGAACAGGACGTGGCGTTGTTTTTGGCGGGGGAAGGCAACCATGCATTACGTTGATGAGTTCCGCGATCCGCTGCGGGTAAAAACCCTGTTGCAGCATATCCGGCGGCGTGCCGCACAGTTGCCGTTTACCGCCGAGCGGCCGTTGCAAATCATGGAGGTTTGCGGCGGTCATACCCATGCCATTTTCCGCTTTGGCCTGGATAAGCTGCTGCCGCCGCAGATTGAGTTTATTCACGGGCCGGGCTGCCCGGTTTGCGTGTTGCCGATGGGGCGTATTGATGCCTGTTGCGAAATCGCCGCTCACCCGGAGGTGATTTTTTGCACCTTCGGCGACGCGTTGCGGGTACCGGGCAAACAAGGCTCTTTACTGCAGGCCCGCGAGCGCGGCGCAGATGTGCGAGTGGTTTACTCGCCGTTGGATGCTTTGATGCTGGCGCGGCAAAACCCGCAGCGGCAGGTGGTGTTCTTTGCCCTGGGGTTTGAAACCACCATGCCGGTCACCGCCATTACCCTGCAACAGGCCCGGCTGGAAGGGCTGAATAACTTCAGCGTGTTTTGCCAGCACATCAGCCTGATCCCCACCTTGCGCAGCCTGTTGCAACAGCCGGATGTGCGCATCGACGGCTTTCTGGCACCTGGCCATGTCAGCATGGTGATCGGTACCCAGCCTTATGACTTTATCAGTCGGCAATACCATAAACCCCTGGTGGTGACCGGTTTTGAACCGCTGGATATCCTGCAAGGGGTGATGATGCTGGTTGAACAGTTTGTGGGCCGGCAGAGCCGAACCGAAAACCAATACCGCCGGGTGGTGCCGGAACAGGGCAACCTGCTGGCACAGCAGGCAATGAGCGAAGTCTTTGTGCTGGGCGGCGGCAGCGAATGGCGCGGTCTTGGCACTATTGCCGATTCGGGCATTGCCTTAACCCCGGCCTATAGCGCCTTTGATGCGGAACGGCGTTTCCGCCCGCAGCACCGGCAGGTGGCTGACGATCCTCATGCCCGCTGTGGGGAGGTGCTGACCGGGCGTTGCAAACCGCGCGACTGCCCACTATTTGGTGGTGGCTGTACGCCGCAAAACGCTTTTGGCGCTCTAATGGTGTCTTCGGAAGGTGCCTGCGCCGCCTGGTACCAATACCGCCGTGAAACAGAGGAAACCCCGGCATGAATAACGTGATTACTATGGCTCACGGCAGCGGCGGCAGCGCGATGCAACAACTGCTGGATGAGGTTTTCTTACCGGCCTTTGCCAATCCGCTGCTGGATCAGCGTGAAGATCAGGCCCGCCTGAATTTGGCCGAATTAACCCAACTGGGCGATCGATTGGCCTTTACCACCGACAGCTACGTGATTGACCCGATTTTCTTCCCGGGCGGTGATATAGGCAAACTGGCGGTCTGCGGTACGGCTAACGATCTGGCGGTCAGCGGGGCGTTACCGCGCTATCTTTCCTGCGGTTTCATCCTCGAAGAAGGCTTGCCGCTGGCCGATTTACAGCGGGTGGTGACTTCGATGGCTGCCACCGCGCAGCAGGCCGGTATTCGCATTGTGACCGGGGATACCAAGGTGGTGCAGCGCGGTGCGGCCGACAAAGTGTTTATCAATACCGCCGGTATTGGGGTGATCCCAACGGAATTGGATTGGGCGGCGACCCATATCCGCGCCGGTGACGCTGTTATTGTCAGCGGTACGCTCGGCGATCACGGGGCGACTATCCTCAACCTGCGGGAAAAGCTGGGGATGTCGCTGGATGTGATCAGTGATTGCGCGGTGTTGGCACCGTTAATCGCGCCATTGCGGGCCATTAACGGCGTGCGGGCATTACGCGATGCGACCCGTGGCGGGGTGAACGCCATTTTGCATGAGTTTGCTCGTGCGGCGGGCGTGGGGATTGAAGTTGAAGAGAACCTGTTACCGATAGCACCGGCAGTGCGAGGCATTTGCGAGTTGCTGGGGCTGGATGCCATCAACTTTGCCAACGAGGGCAAACTGGTGGTGGTGGCCGCGCCGGAAGCCGAACAGGCGGTACTGGCTGCGTTACAGGTGCATCCGCTGGGCAAGGCCGCTACGCTGATTGGCCGGGTGACTGCCGGGCGGCAAGTGAGACTGCAGGGCGCTTATGGCATCAGCCGCCTGCTGGATTTACCGCATGCCGAGCCTTTGCCGCGCATTTGTTGATCCTGTCGGGGGAGAACCTTGTCGCCCAGCGTTACACTTTGTGACGTGACTCACTAAAATCATCATCGCGACTCAGGCAAGTGATAAACAATGTCGAATGCACAATTAGAAAAACAAGAATTACTGGAAACCACCCGTACGCTGCTCAGTCAGCACAGCTTCGCCGATCTGTTACGGCAACTGCGCCAGGTGCTGCAACGTCAGCAACTGGCAGACCATGTGACGCTGGTGCTGTTTGATATGCACAGTGAGCGGGTCAGTTTTCATGGGCTGGATGCGCAGCGGCAGCCGGTCATCTATCAGGATGAAACTTTGCTGGCTAACGGGCCGGTGAGCCGACTGCGACAAAGCCCGTTGCCACAGCGCTGGCATAGCGAAGATCTGCATGCGCGTTACCCGCAAATCAACGCCCTGGCGCTGTATCTGCCGTTTAACCAATATTGCCTGATGCCGCTGCACGCTGGCGGTAGCCTGATCGGCGGTTGTGAGCTGTTACGCAGTAGCCCGCAACCCTTCAGTGATGCCAGTCTGGTGCAGTTGCAGGCATTGATGGAATTGGTTGCGCTGGCGGTGGAACAGATCAGGCTGCGTGAGCAGGCGGAAAACCGCCAACGGCAGTTGTGCCATGAGCGTGACGATTTCCGCGTTTTGGTCGACGTCACCAACGCCGTGTTATCGAAGCTCGATCTGGATGATTTGATTGGCGAAATATCCACCGAGATCCACCGCTTTTTCAAGATCGATGCCATCAGCATGGTGTTATGCGTCGATAAAACCGATCAGGTGACCATCTATTCCACCCATTATTTGCAAGACGACGTGGTTGAACGTCAACAGTACAGCGTAGCGCTGGCCGGTACCTTATCCGAACAGGTGATGCAGAGTGGGGAAATGCTGCTGCTCAATCTGAAACATTCCGATCGCCTGGCGGCTTACGAACGCCAGCTGTTTGACCTTTGGCATGACCAGATCCAAACGCTGTGCGTCTTGCCGCTGGTGTTTGGCAACAAGACCCTGGGCGTATTAAAGCTGGCGCAGTGCCAGCCGGACAACTTCAATGCCGCCAATCTGCGGGTGTTGCAGCAGATCGCCGAGCGTATCGCCATTGCGGTGGACAACGCGCTGGCCTACCAGGAAATCAGCCGCCTCAAAGAGAGCCTGGTACATGAAAACCTCTATCTGACTGAGCAAATCAACGGCAATAACCCGGACTTTGGCGAGATTGTCGGGCGTAGCGTGGTGATGTCTGCGGTGCTCAAACAGGTTGAAATGGTGGCGAAAAGCGACTGTTCGGTGCTGATCCTCGGTGAAACCGGCACCGGTAAAGAGTTGATTGCCCGCGCTATCCACAACCTGAGCGAGCGACGTGATCAGCGCATGGTGAAAATGAACTGTGCGGTGATGCCGACCGGGCTGTTGGAAAGCGATCTGTTTGGTCATGAAAAAGGCTCTTTCACCGGCGCAACCAACCAGCGGATGGGGCGTTTTGAGCTGGCGGATAAGGGAACGCTGTTTCTGGATGAAGTGGGTGAAATCCCGGTGGAACTGCAGCCTAAACTGCTGCGAGTGCTGCAGGAAAGGGAGTTTGAACGGGTCGGCGGCAACAAGGTGATTTCGGTGGATGTGCGCCTGATTGCTGCTACCAACCGTGACCTGCAGCAAATGGTGGCCGACCGGGAGTTTCGCAGTGACCTTTTTTATCGGCTGAACGTGTTCCCGATCGTCATCCCGCCATTGCGTGAACGGCCGGAAGACATCCCGCAATTGGTGAAGTTTCTCACTTATAAAATTGCACGCAGGATGAAGCGCACCATCGACAGCATTCCGGCGGAAACTCTGCGCCTGCTGAGCCAGATGCCCTGGCCGGGCAACGTGCGCGAGCTGGAAAATGTCATCGAGCGGGCAGTCTTGCTGACGCGTGGCACGGTGCTTAACCTGGAATTGCCGGAACTGCGCTATCCGGTGCCGTCGATGGCTTTACCCTTGCCCACGGCAGAGCCTGTGCAGGCGGGTGAAGACGATCGTCAACGGATTATTCGCGTATTGAAGGAAACCAACGGTGTGGTTGCCGGCCCACGAGGCGCCGCACAGCGTCTGGGTATCAAGCGCACTACGCTGCTGTCGCGCATGAAGAAATGGGGGATTGTGGTCAAGTAGATCATTAAAAGGCCCGAGTCCGGTAGCGTATCCGGCTCGGGCCTGGTGGGTCACTTAATTTGAATCAAGTTGTCGCGTCATCAATCTCCAGCGGTTTCTGCTTGCTCAGCAGATGCAGCAGCAAAGACACCCGTCGCTCTGTCCGTTCCGGCGTGTCCGGCGGCAAGTTATAACGCAGGGTATAGCGCTCGTTTTTTTCATTGTAGAAATCGAGGGTCAGCACCGGTAGCGACGCCCCCACGACTTTACGATAATTTAATGAGATGGATGACAGCTCTCGCTTGGTTGAAAGGTCCATCTTCATTCGCTCACAACTAAAGTACGACGCGTTGACACCGCAATACGTCCGATAGCAAAACTCAGCCCGGCACCCAACAGCAACATCAGCAAGGAGCCCCAGGCGGCACGGGATACCTGTTTGGCCGCAACGTCAGCCGCTTCACGCGCTTTCTGCTCGGCCTGAGCCTTAAGTTGTTCAACTTTTTGTACCGCCTGCTGATAAGCCTGGGCGTAGTTGTCGACAATTTGGGTCGCCTCAGCGTGGCTCTTGCCGGTACGTGCGGCGACAATGTTCACCAGCGCGTCTTTATCCGCGGCATTCAGGGTAGGTTCACCAGATTGCTTAACCCGTTCGAACCATTGCTTAAGCTCCGCGGCCGCCTGCGCAGGATCGCTAGCCGCATCGGTCGCCGACTGCTTGCCATCTGCACCGGCCTGCTCGGTTTTTTGTTGCAGGTTGGACGGATCCAATTCAGCCTTGCCGGTTTGCTTGAGCGTGGTAGCCAACTGATTTTGCAGGTCATCCCAATCCAGGCTGATGCCTTTTTTATCAAGTTGCTGTTTAACGCTGTCACCAATGCCCGGCGCGGCCGCCGCCACACCGTTGCCCGCCAGAGACAACCCTTTGCCAACCGCACTGCCGGCCAGACCGACCACGCCGCTCGCCAATGAAATAACCAGCCAGGTGGTCAGCAAGGTAGTGACTGCCCAACTCAACAGGCCATGCAAGCCACCGCGGTTGGGGGCCGTACGGCCGGCGACAAAGGCCCCTGCGGCCAGTGAAAGCAACGTGGTGACGAACAGCCAGATGCCGGTCCCCACGCCGAAGCCACTCAGGGGATTGCCTGCGTGCAGCGGATCCACGGCCGATGCGCCGACAGCAGTACCCAGTACGCTCAATATCAGATAGGTCACCAGCGCCATGGCACTCCCGGCCAATATTGAGCCCCATGAAACGTTAAACGCCAGGCGATTGGATTCATAGACAGTGGTCATTGTTATTCCTTATATTTACTGGACAAGTGGTTGTACGCGCAGCACTCCGCTGCACCGACAGAATCAGTCTGCCGCTGTGCACCACTCAACGTCCCGGTTCATTTGCACCCATGGAGCTAGTGCATTCACACCCCGCGAATGAACTACTTAAGCACTATGCTGGTTGGGAAGTCGTGTCATTGTCAGGAGTGCCGATCGCCGCCCGGTGGCCTGAGACCTTTTGTCTTATGGAGAAATAATGAGCCAGTCCGTTCTTGCCAGCGAAACCAACCGTAGCCAACTACAACAGATCATCTCAGGACTGACCGAAGGGGTGATCCTGACTGAAGTCGACCGGACCATTCTGTGGGCCAATGAGGCCGCACTGAGCATGCATGGGTTGACCAAACTGAGTGAGTTGGGTGCCAATGCCCAGGAGTATGAAGAGCGTTTTGCCTTGCGTTATCGCAACAATCATCCTTTGAGCTCAGAGCAATATCCGCTTAACCGGGTGGCTGCCGGCGAGGAGTTCAGCGACGTACTGGTCGAGGTACGGCCCGCTGGCGAGCCGGATTTTCTCTGGGTTCACCGTTTACGTAGCCTGATTATCACTGACGCCAAAGGGCAACCCGAGCTGCTGGTATTGATCCTGAGTGACGCCACCGAATGGGCCAGCGCCGAGGAACGCTTTGAAAAAACCTTCAATGCCAATCCGGCGCCTGCGGTGATCTGTAGCCTGAGCGACCTGCGTTACATCAAGGTTAATCAGGGGTTTCTCGATATGACCGGCTATAGCCGCGAACAGGTGATGGGTAATTCGGTCTACGCGCTGGATGTGCTGGAACAAGCGGAGCATAAGGATCTGGCAGTGCAACGACTGAGTGAAGGGGCAACCATTCCGCAGATGCAGGCCGAGTTAAAACTGCCAGCCGGAGGAACCAAGCTGGTGATCGTCGCCGGTCAGCCGCTGGATATTAACGAAGTCGATTGCATGCTGTTTACCTTCACCGATCTTGAACCTCGCCGTAAGGCCGAGTCGGCATTGCGCGAGAGTGAAGAGCGGTTCGCCAAGTCCTTTCGTTTAAGCCCGGTCCCCACGCTGGTGTGCACCGCGGACAAGCAGCAGGTGCTGGATATTAACGAAGCCTTTATGAAAACCACCGGCTATGTCGCTGAGGAGTTGATCGGCAAGAGAGTCGAGGATATCAATTTCATCGATGGACAGGGGGAATGTCGTCGCTTGTTTACCTTACTGGGAAAAACCGGCAACGTAGAAAGCCAGGATCTTAAACTCCGCAAGAAGGGTAACGAAGTGCTCGACTGCGTGGTGTCTGCTGATGCCGTGAGTATTCATGACGCTCCCTGTTATCTGTTGGTCATGATGGACATTACCGAGCGTAAACGTTCGGAACTGGAGTTGGTTTCCGCCATCGAGGAGGTGATGCAGGACGCTTCTTGGTTCAGTCAGACGCTGCTCGAGAAGCTGGCCAATGTGAAAAGCATCAATAAGCCCAACCTGTCCGGATTTTCCTTCACCGATCTTACCGCCCGTGAGCGGGATGTGCTGGGGTTAATCTGTGAGGGGCTGCCAGACAAGAAAATCGCCACGCGACTCAATCTTGCTCCCAATACCGTGCGCAATCATGTGGCGATGGTGTACTCCAAACTCGACGTACACAGCCGCAGCGAAGCCATTGTCTGGGCCAGGGAGCGAGGGCTGTTTGCCGGTGAGCGGCAGTCTAAAAAAGGCTAGCAGGATACCAATGTGCTGGATATCGCCCGTATTCTGCGGGCGTTTTTGCTATTCCCGCCAATCACTTTGTTACTCCATGTCAATGGCATCTGCAGGGATATAGCTTGGCTATGCGGCATCATCGACGCTAAGATAAATACCCTTGATTACTCACCCATTTGGGGAGATTTTCGTGAGCCAAGAATCAACTTCACCACTGTCTTTGGCGCAACGCGCGCTTGAGACCGAACCACAATACATTGATGCACCCATGACGGCCGCTGCCGCCTTTCTTATCCTCAAAGTCAAAGACGATAGTGCATCACTCGCCACTGCCCGAGCCGTAATCGCCAGTACCGAAGACCTGATTAAAAATGTCCAGATACGATCCATTGATGTCAGCTTCACCTGTAACGTCGGCATTGCGCATCGCGTCTGGGAGAGCCTTAGTGGAAAACCCGTACCCAAAGAGCTGACGCCGTTTAAGGAAATTAAAGGTGCAAAGCATACGGCCGTGGCCACCTCCGGCGATTTGCTGTACCACGTCCGTGCAGGCGCGACAGATTTGATCATTGAGTTCGAGAAAATGTTGCTGGAAGCTTTTGGCGATTCGATCACTGTCGTCGATGAGGTCGCGGGATTCCGTTATTTTGACGGACGTGACCTGCTGGAGTTTGTCGATGGTACCGCGAACCCGGTGGGACTGGCCTTGCCACAGGCGACTATCGTGGGTGATGAGGATCCTGACTACGCGGGTGGCAGCTATGTGGTGATACAGAAATACTTGCACAATATGGCCGCCTGGCGCGCACAGAAGGTGGAAACCCAGGAAGCCATTATCGGACGCACCAAGTTTGATAACGTTGAGTTGCCGGATGCGACAGAGGGACAAAAATCACATAAGACTCTGTGCACCATTGAAGACGAGCAGGGTGAACACGACATTTTGCGCGATAACATGCCCTTCGCCTCTCCGGGGCGCGGCGAATATGGCACCTATTTTATCGGCTATTCACGTCACCTCTGGGTGATTGAGAAGATGCTTGAGCGTATGTTCATTGGCAATCCAGCCCCATTGCATGACCGGATCCTTGATTTCTCCACGGCCGTCGCCGGCGTTAACTTCTTTGTTCCTGCCCGGAAATTCTTAAGCGATCTGGCTGATTGAGTTCTCAAAAGTGAGTTTTTGCGTATGAGGCATACGTCCTATATATTTATTAACAGGCCGATAGGCCGTTAGGGAATTGTGATACTTGATCCAACTAATCACCGATTACTAGGAAGCTATCATGCATAAAAGAACACTGGCGACACTGCACTACGAGAAAATGCCTTACGATGGAGTGTATTACCATATCTTGAAACGTGAGGCGCAAGGGCACACGGCGCTGCTGAAACTTGATGCTGGCAGTCATCAGTCAGCCAGAATGCATCCGGGCTGGGTCAAGCTGATGGTCCTGTCGGGTGAGCTAAAAATTGGCGATCAGACTCTACAGGCTCATGAGATGTTGATGATCCCGGCCAAAACCGCCTACACGGTGGATGCCATCACTGAAGTATTCTGTCTGGCAATTTCTGAACTCGATGGCGTGGAACTGGCCCGCCAGGGTTGACAGCAGATAAGCCAGGTTGGTGCCCACATTGGCTTATCTGGTGGAATTCCCCGTCACTCAGCGGGGAGTTCTGATTCAAAACGTATTTCCAATCCTGCCGTGACGACGTAACTTTTTTGACCATTTTCCCTCATAAGTAAAAATGTGCTGATAAAAGGGGTTAGGGCGATGGAGTAATATATACTTCCTATCCCACCTTCATTTAATCATGATTAGCATAAAATAATTTCCAAATTATCTGTCGGTTAGGACTTTTTACTTCAAATAAGTTTGACTTTATTTATAAAGAGGCCAAACTTCATCCCACAATAAAATATCAACATTAAAATAACTTGTTAACGTCACCTTGTTTATTGATTAGCATTGCAATTAATTAAATGGCATTTATTCCCTGGTGGGAATTTATTTTTGTCATTATGAAATAGTTGCAGTGCGTGGTTATCTCATGTTTAAACTGGCATGGTAAATCTTTAAATAAATTTTTGTAACGAGTTAATATTTATGACTTTTTGACTCACAACATTGAATTAATTGCACATCACCAGGCGGCCCAGGTTGATTTGCGTACAAGGTTATTTGTACGACAATCATCTTAAGCAATGCTGTTATTTGATAAGTTCTTTTTTAATTTATTTTAACGAATAGTTAAATAGAGGAAATAATATCATGGTGAATGATTCAAATTGTATATCTGAGCATGCTGATGCTGCGGTATATTTATTAGAGCAATCTATGGCTTTTACTTATCAGGGGGCGCTTAGGGCTGCAGCGGTTTTAGGCATCGCCGATTGTCTCAAGGAAGGCGCAAAGAACGCGGATGAGCTGGGGAAAATGGTCAATGTCGACGGGCAGAAGTTGTACCGTGTTCTGCGCATGCTCGCATCGAAAAAAATATTTGAAGAAACCGAAGGTGGCCAGTTCGCACTGACGCCTGCCGCAGAATTTCTGCGTTCCGATGTCCCCAACTCATTGCGCTCTGCGGTCATGATGCTGACCGATGAGACATTTTGGTTGCCGCTGGGTAACCTCGTCGATAGCTTGCGCCACGAATCCTCCTTTAAAAATCTGTACGGCTTGTCCTTCTACGAATATTGGTCAAAGGCCAGTAATCAAAGGGAAGAAGGGTATGATTTTCATACCGGCATGTCTTCCATGTCAGCAGTGGAGAACATATTCTTAACACGCAGCTATACCTTTCCTGAAAATACAACCGTCGTCGATATTGCCGGCGGCATGGGCGGACTGCTGCTGAACGTTTTACGCAGTAATCCAACGCTGCACGGTATTCTATTTGATCGCCCTGAAATATTGGCCAGAAACCGCCTTGGGGAATTGGGTGATGATTCACGCTGGGAAACTCAAGCAGGGAGCTTCTTTGAGTCCTGTCCAACGGCAGATTTTTACCTGTTAAAATATATCACTATGGACTGGCCTGACGACCAGGCGAAAGCCATATTACGCTGCTGTCGAAATGCCATGCATGAGAATTCAAAGCTGTTGATTATGGAGCCGGTGATCCCGAAAGGTAATAGCTGGCATGGCGGTAATGAACTTGACTTATTACTGCTGGCGAGTTTCGACGGTGGGCAAACACGTACTGAGGATAAATTGCGTTCGATGTTGGCCAGTGTCGATTTAAAATTAAATCGCATCATTGATACCGACTGTTACGTCTCTATCGTTGAGGTCGTCATTGCTTAAATGCGCATTCATTAATGACTTGATATATCAACGGTAATAATAGAGTTATTCCGGCGATATCCATATAGATATCACCGACTCGCCGCTTGATATTCGTCATGGTGCGGATCCTTCCCCCTCATTTTGAGTCATTTCTAACATGCTGATTAGCCGCTAAATAAACCGGTGATTAGCTATCAGGAGCACAGTATGGGCCAAATTTCAGGCAAAGTCGTTGTGATTACGGGCGCGAGCAGTGGACTGGGCGAGGCAACCGCACGCCATTTGGCCACCCTTGGAGCCACCCTGGTGTTGGCTGCCCGCCGTAAGGAACGCCTTGATCTGCTGGTGGACGAATGCATTGCCGCCGGCGGTAAAGCGCTGGCGGTCAAGGTCGATGTCACTGAGCGTGAAGAGGTTAAGGCCATGGTCGCCGCCGCCGTGGCGCAATTTGGTCGGATAGACGTATTTATCAATAATGCCGGATTGATGGCGATTGCGCCGATCACCATGACAAAAGTTGATGAATGGGAACGAATGATAGACATCAACATCAAGGGGGTACTGTACGGTATCGCCGCAGTCTTACCGGTGTTCGAGCAACAAAATGACGGGCACTTCGTCAACATTTCTTCGGTGGCGGGGGTAAAGGTTTTTAGCCCGGGTGGGACAGTTTATAGCGGGACCAAGTACGCGGTGCGGGCGATTTCTGAGGGGTTGCGGCATGAGGTTGGGGCGCATATCCGAACCACAACCATTTGTCCGGGAGCGGTGGATTCAGAATTGAAGCTTGGCAGCTCGGACGCCGAGAGTGTGCAGTTCGTGCAGGACTTTTATAAACAGGCCATTTCGGCGGATTCGGTGGCACGCGCCATCGCCTATGCAATTGAGCAACCTGCCGATGTGGATATCAATGAAATCGTGTTGCGTCCAACGCAACAGGTTTTTTAACCGTGCTTTTTCCTTTAAAGGCAGGGAGTCGTCATGACTAACAACTATACCGTTGCAGATTATCTCCTCGACCGATTGGCTCAGATCGGCATCCGTCATTTTTTCGGGGTACCTGGTGATTACACGCTACAGTTACTCGATCATGTGATCGCTCATCAACACGTCACCTGGGTTGGCTGTGCCAACGAACTTAATGCGGCCTATGCTGCTGACGGTTACGCGCGTTGCAATACGGCGGCAGCACTGCTGACGACCTTCGGCGTGGGGGAACTGAGTGCCGTGAACGGCATCGCCGGCAGCTATGCCGAATATGTACCGGTGATCCACGTGGTCGGCGCGCCGGCCCTGCGTGCACAGCAAGGCGGCCGTTTACTGCATCATTCGCTGGGCGACGGTGATTTCGGTCACTTTGCCCGTATGGCAAAAGAAGTGACCATCGCCCAGGCTTGCCTCACCGCAGACAATGCGGAAGCAGAAATCGATCGCCTGCTGACCACGGCACTCTTTGAACGTCGTCCTGTGTATTTGCTGCTTCCCTGCGATGTGGCAGAAACCCCGTTGGCTTCACGGCCCTTATCATTGAAACTGCGTCAGCCCTGCCTGTCGGAAGCGTCGCTACAGGACTTTATCGTGGCGGCAGGTGAGAAACTGCAAGCGGCTCACCGGGTTTCGGTATTGGCGGGGTTGTTGGCGGAGCGCTTCAATGTTGATGTGGCATTGGATCAATGGATGAGTGAGGTTCATTTACCGCATTCTACCTTGCTGCTGGGTAAGAGTGTGATGGACGAAACCCGCCACGGTTTTACCGGCACCTATGCCGGTGCTGCCAGTGACCCGCAGGTTAGACAAGCGATAGAACAGGCGGATGTGGTGATCAACGTCGGTGCGGTGTTCTCCGATATCGTCACGGCCGGATTCAGCCACCAGTTACCGGCGGAAAAGTGCATCAGTATTCATCCGTTTGAAGCCAGAGTTGGGCAACAAGTGTTCAGCCAGATCCCGATGCAGGAAGCGGTTAAGGCGTTGCACCAGCTCAGTTTATCTCTGGTAAAACAGTGGCAGCCGCCGGTAATTCATCGCCCGGTGCAGCCGAATGCTACCCATAGTCGGCTTGATCAACAGGTTTTCTGGCAACAGGTTCAAGACTTCCTGCGGCCCGGCGATATTATTTTTGCAGATCAAGGGACGGCTTGCTTTGGTGCGGCAGCGCTGAATTTGCCGCAGGGCTGCAAATTTATCGTTCAGTCGTTGTGGGGCTCGGTGGGCTATACGTTAGCGGCAGCTTATGGTGCTCAAACCGCTGAGCCGGAGCGGCGGGTAATCTTACTTATCGGCGACGGTTCTGCACAGTTTACCGCGCAGGAGTTGGGATCGATGCTGCGCGATGGGTTGAAACCGGTCATCTTCTTGTTGAACAACGAAGGATACACCATTGAACGAGCGATTCACGGCCCTGAGCAACGCTACAACGATATCGCGCAGTGGAATTGGACATTGTTGCCACAAGCACTGGCTGAGAGACATTCGATGCAGGCGCTGCGCGTCACTGAACCGGAACAGTTACAGCAGGCGCTGCTTGAGGTGGCCAACAGCCGCCAATTGGCCTTTATAGAAGTCGTACTGCCCAAGATGGACATTCCGGAGTTGCTGAACGCCGTCTCGCGCGCCCTTCATCGTAACAACGCGGCGGGCTAAGCTGTTGCGCTATTGTGGGGGCTGCCTGAACGGATTGCCCTCAATTTTCACTCAGGCTAACTGTTGCCGTACGTCCGGCGATCAGGGTTACGCCGCTGGGCACCTGGTCAATGGCGACACGTACCGGAATGCGCTGCGCCAAACGGATCCAGCTGAACGTCGGGTTTACGTTGGCGAGCAGGTTACCCGTGGCAGTGGTACGTTCGCTGTCGTTGATACCAGCGGAAAGTCCGTCGACGTGACCATACAGTGGTCGCCGTTCGCCCATGATACGGATAATGACCTTATCACCGTTTTGTATCTGGCCCAGTTTGGTTTCTTCGAAATAGCCGGCGATGTAGAAGCTGTTGGAGTCTACCAACGCCATGATCGGCTGACCTGCCGTTGCGTAGGCTCCCGGCCGTAAAGAGAAGTTGGTTATTACGCCATCCACTGGCGCATAGAGATCGGCGCGCTGCAGGTTGATACGCGCCAACGCCTGATCGGCCAGAGCCTGATCCAGATTGGCCTTGGCCAGTGATTGGGCGTCGCGGTGGTTGTCGCGTTCCTGCTGTGAGATTGCCGACTGTAGCGCCTGATAGCGCTGATTCTCGCGCCGGGAGGAGGCTAACTGCACGTTGGCACGTTCCACGGCAGCGTCTGCCTGTTCAAGCGCATTGCGCAGACGCACTTTATCCAGACTAAGCAGAAGCTGCCCCTTATGCACCATCTGGTTATCGTGGATATTTACGCTGTCCACTTTACCTGAGACATCCGTGGCCAAAGGCACCACGTCGGCACGGATCTTGCCGTCGCGGGTTTGAGGCGCGTAGGTGTAATAGAGATAAAGTTGCCACAGCACACCTATAGCGGCCAGCACGGCAACCAGGGTCAGTACGGGGCGTATTAGGGCGACGGTACGTTCACGAAACATGGAGTCCTCAGGGGGTGGTTAACAATTTAAGGACATGGAAAAACAGTCCGGCCAAAATGAGAAACAGGGCGGTGTCGAATAACGGGCGCTGTGCCACCAAAAGGTAAAATCCCGCCTTGTTCAATACCCAGGAAAGCGCTATACGCAGGAAAAACGCGCATATCAGGCACAACAACAGCGGCGAAATGAAAATGCCATCAATGTTGATTTCACCGATCATGTTGTGGGTTCCAGTGCAATGCCGTAGGGAAATGTAACAGCCGTAATCGGGTAAGCGGTCGCAGCGTACGTCGATCGTTCTGCCGCCAGGCCTGTTGCAGACCGGCGTCGATCTGGCTCAGAAGTACCGGTGGTGTTTCCGCCGCCAGCGAGAGTTGACGAAACACAGCAAGCAATTCGGATAGCCTTACAGCCCCATTGTTGAATTCGTTGGCCTGTTGTAACTGAATCAGGTTGATACCGGTTTTTAACCGCACCAACAGCTGCGGGCTGCAGTCAACCTGGCCAACCGTGGCCAAGCGGCTACCCAGTGCGCTAATGCGATCTAATCCCCGAGCCTGGTAGCGCTGCAAGTCAGCTTCACAAACGTGCCGATTGATAGCTAACATCTCTTGTGCATCCTTGCGAATTAGCCGCGCCACTACTTGGTCGGTGCCCCAACGCCGGAACAGCGCGGCGCATAAGAAAGCAAAATAAACGCCGATCAGCGTGGCGGTGGTGCTTTCCAGATACAGTCCCATATTGTTCGGTGCATAGTGCCCCTGAAAATTGACGTTACTGAGCGACAGCGCGATCGCCAGCGTAGCCAGCGGATTGGTTGCGGCCCAAACGCCAAGCGGTAGCAGAAAGAGGCCCATCACGATCAGGAAGCTGCCGTAATCCCCGGCCAGCGGCAGTAGCACGTAGCTGAGCAGGGCGCCAAGGGCCATGGCGACAGCAGCGAAACGGCCAAAGGTGGCAATGGTGGCACCGGGGTTGTCACCGGCACCGAAGAAAGCGATGGCTACGATCCCCATCAGCACCATGTTGGCGCCCTGTGCCCAACCGGTGAAATACCACAAACCACACAGCAGGATATAGGTCGTCAAAATACCGGCGAACATGCGTAGCGCGATGCCGACATCCGGCGGCGGCGAGAATACGCGGCAGCGCATCATCTGTGCCTGCAGTGCCGCGGGTAAAGGCTCGCCCTCCAGAAAAGCATTCAATTGTTGAACTTCAGACCACAGTTTCAGCCAGCCCTCAATCTGTTCCGACAGTTCATCGACAATCAATTTCTCCCAGGGGAAAAGCGACTCGTCGGCGGGTAGCAGGACGTTCAGGCGCGCATAGTTCAGCGTATTTTCACTGGCTTGCTGACGTACCTCATCCAACCAGGGCTGCAGCGCGGGTTGCAGGCTGGTTGGCAAGGCGCTGATGCTGCTACCGATAGAGGAGAGCAGCGGCACGATCTGCAATACTCGCTGCTGTATTGATATTGCTGCCTGACGGGTGCTTTTATCGACCGAGCTGTCATAGCCGAGGGTGGTCATCATCTGGTTGAATGAGGCGATATCGCTCAGCAAGCGAATGCGATCCGCTTCAACCTGTGCATCACCCGCCTTGCCGTCGAGGCTATCTTCCTGCCAGCGCGCCAGGTCGGATAACCAGCCCTTTAACCGTGAGCGTAATACCGGTGCCAAAGACGAGGGAAACAGTACGCTGTCTACCAGTGTCACCGTCAGGATCCCCAGGCAGATCTCCGTTACCCGAGTGACTACCATAGTAAACATGGTGTCCGGGTGATTAATATTGGCGATGGCGACCAGCATCATGGTGATCGCGCCTAACTGAAAAAAGTAAGCACGCGGCGTGCGGTCGAGATAAGAGATGGCCAGCATTAGAGAAGAAGACAATCCTGCGACAACGATCAGCAGTATCGGTGTGTTGCTGAGCAATGCTGAGATCGCCAGTGTCAATGCACCAGCGAACAGGGTGCCACAAAAACGGTAGGTAGCACGGGCGCGTACGGCGCCGCTGACCGGATTGCTCAGCACGCAGCAGGTCACCATGGCCCAATAAGGGTTCTGTAGCCCAATGCTTTCCGCCAGTGCAAAGGCCAGCATGGCGGAGATAAACATCTTCGCCGCATACAGCAGCTGCGGTTTACCTACTTTCATGGTTCATTGTCGGCCTGTTGCAGGTATTGACTGGCGCGCTCTTCAAACAGGCGCAGAACGCGCGTGGCGGTTTCTATATCTTCCAGCGGCACGTCGTGCATCAATTCGACTCGAAGTTTGTCCGCCGCGGCTTCGATCTTTTTGGCCAGTTCGGCACCGGCGGGCAGGATGAGCAAGGTTTTAAACCGGCGATCGCCCGGCAATTCCTGCCGTTCGAGAAAGCCTAACGCTGCAGCCTGATCCAACAATCGCACCAGTGCGCCCGGATTGACGCCGACTTCTTCCGCCAGATCGCGTTGATTGATACCTTGCGGATTGCGATGTACCCATACCACAACCGTAGCCAGCGACATGGAGATGCCGGTTTTAGCTATCACCAACGTCGCGGCCTGTTTCCATACCCGGCGAACCGGTTGCAAGGCGTTGGTGAGGGCATAAAGGGATTTTTCTTTCGATAACATAGAGTACCTCGGCAAATAGTGCACATAGGTTAAATGGCAATAGTTGCTTTGGCAATTGATTTTGTATGATTGCAGGCAGCAGTTAATGACCTTCAGGGTATTGTCATTTGTGCCAGGTACTATTATCTGGAGCTATTAAATATCATTTACTTGATGTATTTCATGTGCTTGAGGGTGTCAATAAGTAGAGAAAAGGCTGAGCCCGCATGGCGGCGGTGTGGATAGTAAAGATGGTACCCCGGCAAGTCGGGAGTGAACTTATCCAGGACTCGCACTAGTTGTTTGTCAGCAATTGCGGCCTGTACCTGGTCATACGGCAAATAAGCCAGTCCGTGACCATCAATGGCAGCATCCAGAATCAGATCCAGGTTATTAAACAAAAGTTGTCCTTCCATGCGAACACGGACTTCCCGTCCGCCACGGATTAATCTCCAGCGATTAGCTGTCCCTGAGGTGGGAAGAAAGAGGTTAATTGCCTGGTGATCGATCAGTTGAGCCACAGAAGTTGGCACACCACGCTTGGTGAGATAGCTCGGTGCTCCCACGATTGCCATCGGAATGTCCGGGCCAATACGTACCGCGATCATATCCTTATCCATTTCACCGCCCAGCCGAACGCCGGCATCGAAACGCTCGGACACAACATCGGTAAGGCCATAATCGATAATTATTTCTACTTTGATCTCGGGATGTGTACTGAGCAACGTACGCATGGCTGGCAGCAAAATAGTCTTTGCCGCATGTTCAACGGTAGTAATGCGTATCAAGCCAGAAGGGCGACCGCGCAGATCGCCCAATGAGGTCATGGCAGAGTCCATATCGTGCAGCATGGGGCCGAGAGTCGAAAGTAAATGTTCACCGGCTTCAGTCGGTACCACGCTGCGTGTTGTTCTGGTTAACAAACGCAATCCAAGACGCTCTTCTATACGGCGAACTATCTGGCTCAACGCTGACTGCGCCATTCCCAAACGCGCTGCTGCACGGGTAAAGCTCCGCTCTTCAGCGACGGTCACAAACACCACCAAATCCGCTATCTCATCACGCTTCATTGATACTCCAATTAATCATTTAAATGATAAGACCAATCACAATTTTGAGTCTAATCATCTTAATTGACAGCGTCTATAGTGGTATCACTCAGCACGATTACTGACAAATACACACTGATAAGGAATTTGATGATGAACCAGAAGATTAGCTTTATTAATACCAACAACCCGGCGATTTCTTTATCCGCCGTTATCTATTTCCCAATTGATTTTGACGAAAATCGTCAGTATCCGGCGATCGTCGTTTCACATCCTGGTGGGGGGGTTAAAGAGCAAACTGCCGGCACTTACGCAAGTAAATTAGCCGAGAAGGGATTTGTCACCCTTGCTTATGACGCTTCTTATCAGGGCGAAAGCGGCGGTGAACCCCGTCAACTGGAAAATCCCTACATCCGTACCGAAGACGTCAGTGCAGTGATTGATTATCTGACTACGCTGCCTTACGTCGACAATGCTCGCATCGGCGCCATGGGGATCTGCGCCGGAGCCGGTTATACCGCTAATGCTGCGATTCAGGATCGCCGTATCAAGGCGATCGGTACCGTCAGTGCGGTGAATATTGGTTCCATGTTCCGCAATGGCTGGGAGAATAACGTTAAATCCATTGACGCGTTGCCACTGGTTGACGTGGGTTCTAATGCACGCACACAGGATGCCCGCAGTAACGAAATGGGTACCATGCCGCTGGCACCGATGAAAGAGTCTGATGCACCCAATGAAGAGCTGCGTCAGGCCTGGGAGTATTACCACACGCCGCGTGCGCAGTATCCGACCGCGCCGAGCTTTGCCACCTTGCGTAGTCTGAACCAAATCATCACTTATGACGCTTATCACATGGCTGAAATCTACCTGAGCCAGCCGATGCAAATCGTGGCTGGCAGCGCGGCGGGCAGCAAATGGATGAGCGACGATCTCTACGACCGTGCAGCCAGCAATGACAAGCGTTACCACATTGTCGAAGGCGCAAACCATATGGATATGTATGATGGCGAAGGCTATGTCGCAGAAACCATTTCTGTCCTGGCACCTTTTTTTGAGGTGACACTGTAATGAAAAATGTTCAAATAAAAAACACGGATATGGCACATTGCGGCCGATAGGGACATGAGTGACATTGTCACGAACTTATGTTAAATAGCAGTCAGTAAGGCCCCAGGAATGTGGTTGGGTATCACCGTACGAACGATTTATTACGAAATTGCTCAGGTTCTGAACCCACAAGGGTCCAGATTCCGCCTTAAGGGGATCTTTAACGGTGCATTTTGGCAAAATCTGCAAGGTCATGGCAGCCAATTCATTTCAGATTTCACGTAGCGCGATCAAAAAAGGAGGGTGTTTTGACCGATTCGACACAGCTATTGGCACTAATCCAATCCATGGAAGTTACGCTGCATCAGCCGGCAACGAGAAACAACATTGCTGTGGTGAGTGAGTTGCTGCATGAAGACTTTGAAGAGATTGGGCGCTCAGGTCATTACTATGACAAACAGCAAACCCTGGCGGCACTTCAAATAGAAAGTGGTCAGACACCGATTTTTTCCGAAGGCTTTAAGTTGGCCATCATTGCCGAAGGTGCGGTGTTGCTGACATACCGTAGCTTTCATCGCAGTGATGATGGTGGTGTTACTCGGTGCACATTGCGTTCGTCGATCTGGCTGTTATCTGCAAATGACAATGGCGGTCGATGGCAGATGCGTTTTCACCAGGGCACGCCGACCAATTGTTGACGCAGGTGATGTTGAATCACAAACCAATAGTCATCAATGAACAGGCGTTAGCTGCTGAAAGAACCGGTAAAGAGAAAGGCGAGGTGAGCTATGGCCAGGATGGACAGCCTGGTGCGTAGCCATAAATGCAATTTAACATAATATACATTATGCGCACCTGGGTGGATATACGTAGAATCTGAGGTTCTGGGCTTTATCATGGCTGCAACTTGAACACGATGACTAGACCATACCGGGCTTCAGTTCGCAACCATGTCACTTTGTTCCTTGAGATTTTCTGTGATTACACATTTATATTTTTGAGAATTTTGGCTATCTGATCTAAAGCAGGCGATACTGATTCAAAAAAAGCCCTGATCCCTGGACATAAATAATTCAGCCCGAGTTCGCCATCAGGTGCCCGTACCACCCTGTTTTTTGGGCATTCTCCCCAACACAAGTTCAGATAAGGGCATTTTTTACAATACTCAGGCAGCGTATCGCGCTTTCCCATGCCAAATTGCTTTTGTCGCTCGGAGAAAACCAGATGGGCCAGTTTATGGGTTGACACGTTGCCTAATCGGTACTCGGGATACACATAATGATCACAGGAGAACACATCCCCGTTTTTTTCTATCGCTAATCCTTTTCCGCAGAATTCGGCGGTAATACACAATTGTGAAGGCAATCCCATGGTTTGAACAACAGCGGTCTCAAACAGGTTGACTTGCACCCTACCCAAATCTTTACTGACCCACTCCTGGAAAGTCGCGATCAAAAACTTTCCCCAGTCTTCGGGATCAACTGACCAGTCGGTTACAATTGAGTCTAAATCCCCCGGTTTTGCCCTGCGTGTGCCGGTGACGGGAATACTGTCATCATTCCAGAATTGAGGTGCTGTCTGTTTGAAGTCAACCGGCTCAACACAAGGATTAAACTGAATATAGGTCGCCCCAAGCTCCTGGGTCAGGAAACGATAAACTTCGAGTGGGAAGCGAGCATTAGTACGGTTTACTACGACCAGTGCATTAAAAGGAACACCGTGTTTTTTTAAGAACTCAACGCCTTTCATCACCCGGTCAAACGTGGGTTTGCCACTGCGAGTGACGCGATAACGATCGTGTAATTCACGTGGACCATCGATGGAAACACCTACCAGAAAATTATGTTTTTTTAGAAATCTGGCCCAATGATCATTGATCAATACCGCATTAGTTTGTAGGTCATTTTCTATTCGTTGGTTCTGAGGTTGATATTTTTTCTGAAATGCGACCACTTTTTCAAAGAACTCAAGTCCCATTAAGGTAGGCTCTCCGCCCTGCCAGGAAAATATAATCTCCTCACCGTCCTGACTGGAAATATATTGGCGAATAAAGCTTTCAAGAACTTCATCACTCATTCCCATATCGCGGTGCTGATGCAAGAGTTCTTCTTTATGCAGATAAAAACAGTAGCTGCAATCAAGGTTACACGTCGAACCGGAAGGTTTAGCCATAACATGATAACGACGTTTGAAATTTACCGACATTTTCTCAAAATTGAGAAGCGGGTTAAGCGGAATAGTTGTGCTATGTTTCATTGTTTTATCACACCTCTGCCTTCTGATTTCTCATAAAAAAGGGGTTCGATTCCCCTCAGGTACAACAAAATAATGCCATTATCGTTATTTGGCCTGAGCTTCTGGATATACTGACGTCCAGTCTTTTTTCATGCTGACAACAGGCCAACCTTTATCTCTCGCCACATCCAGGCCTTTATCTAATTTGCCAAAACTGGATTTGCGGTCATACGCATATTCACGTTCAGCATCATCATGATGCAGGTACAGCACCAAGTTCGGCCCTTGGCCAGATGCGACATACTGCAACATGGGTAAGTCGCCGTCTGAGTTACCGAATGCCAGAATAGGTTTTCGGCCAATAAACCGGTTGATTGCGACCGGCTTATTGTCACCATCATCAATGAAGTTGATGACACCTTGTTTAATCAGCTTTGGTTGCCCCTTTTTGTCGACTTCAAATTTAACCTTGTCGGTTGAGCCTACGACCTGTTCAGGGGGAATGCCATAGACTCTCTCTGCCCAGGGACGTATAAAATCAACCCCTCCACCAGAAACAATGTAGGTTTTAAAACCGTTTGCACGTAAGTAATTCAAGAGTTCCAGCATAGGCTGGAAAACCAGCTCGGTATAAGGACGTTTAAAACGCGGGTCTCGTGCAGTATCCAGCCATTTTAATACACTCTGCTTGAACTCATCCGTCGTTAGCCCCACATCTGCTGCGTGCTCGATGGCCATCAGGCCCTGGTTACCCGTAGCCGCAACTGCACGCATATCATTTTCAATCACCCCTTTGAAAGGCTGTTGATTTTTCCATTCAGGGTGCTGTGGTGACAATTCTTTGATGCGATCCATTAGGTAGATCAACTGAACATAAGCCGGTTGCTCGGTCCATAATGTACCGTCATTGTCAAATACGGCAATGCGCTCTTCAGGCTTCACAAAATCCGAACCATTAACGTCCGTGACTTTTTTCACGAAATCGACAATTTTTGATTTAGCTGCAGAGTCACTCCAGGATGAAAGGGCGGCATTTTGTTCTGTGGCAACACTCACCATAGGAAGAGAAAGAAAAACAAGTAAAATCAATGTAGTGACAAGGCACCAACCAGAACCAATAACCCGCTTTGGCAGTCGTGCAAAGTTATTCATCTCAATACCTTAATAGGTTTGAAAAAATCGGCCCAGTCTATGACCAGGCCATTGAATCAGAAAATCAATTGCCTGTAGGCATGCCTAATTGGAAACCGTTTTCTTTCATTTGGTCGCGAATGTTTTGGAAACGCTCGTACTGGCTGATAGTCACTGGCCCACTGTATGCCTCGCTCTGCGCTTTACGCGGCGGGTACTTAACGTAGGTTTTCATCAAATTGGTGATTGACTCATTGAAGGTCACCAGCGTCCAAGTGTGCTCAGTATAGTTGTTCATGAAAATGTCATAACGTTCCTGAGGATCCTGCCAAAGATCGAAAATTTGTGGCACGGTTGCAACGTAGGATGACGCACCTTTCCAGCCCAGGTTGCTGTCTACAGCTAGCCCCCCTGTTGACGCACCATTATCGCCGCGCAGATTGAAAACTGCTTTGTAATGACCCACGCGGGCTGCTCCTGGGGTCAGTTCATTTTCGGTAAAGTAGAACCACTCGGTGCGCGGGTCTGGGCCGGTCCCAAACAGCACGGGGGAAATGTCAAAGCTGTCGAAAATAATCGGTTTCCCAGCACGGTCATTTTTCGGTAACTCTTTAATCCCGGCGACAGAGGCGAAGGTTGCCATTAAATCCAGGCCCCCCACGATGTCGTGATTTTTCACATCGGCTTTTATTTTCCCCGGCATCCAGGCAATAGCCGGAACACGGCTGCCACCTTCCCTATCTGTCCCCTTGGTGCCTCGGAACGGAGTATAGCCGGCATCTGGATAGACGTCCTGCCAGGCACCGTTGTCCGTAGTGAAAATCACTAACGTATTTTTATCCAGGCCCAACTCACGGACTTTATCCATGATATGGCCAACACGTGAGTCCATCTCAACCATCGAATCAGCATATTTTGTCTTGGCCATCGATTTCCCTATGTAATCAGGATCCGGCATGTTGGGCTGATGGTTTTTCATGAAGTTAATGCTCATGAAGAAGGGCTTGTCTGACTTGGCGTGAGCGGCAAGGTATTCCAGCGATGCTTTTTCCACATAGCGGTCAAAGAATGGAATACCTACCACACCTTCTTTGCCATCGATTTCTGGTGTATTGACGTACTGCCCATTTACTTTGAAATCTTCAGTCGGGGTTTCGCCCGCTTTGCCTGACAATGCTCCCCGGGTTACGCGCTGGAACATTTCACGCAGTTTTGGATCCATATCGGGGAACCATGAAGGATCGGCATAGGTATAGGCATTCAGATGATAAAGTCCAACGTACCGCATCTCATCGTAGCCTTGGGCATTAGGCATCGCGTAATCGGATTCACCCAGATGCCATTTGCCGGTAAAGAAGGTGTTGTAGCCCGCTGTTTTCAACACAGAGGCCAGAGTCCATTCTTCTTTGGGTAACCCGCCACCTTGTCCCTGGAACGCTACGGTCGTCATCCCGCTGCGATTTGGAATACGACCGGTTTGCATGGCAGCACGTCCTGGCGTACTGCTTGGCTGACCATAAAAACTAAAAAACGTCATACCTTCCTGAGCCATCTTATCCAGATTTGGTGTCGGCATCCCACGGCCTTCTCCGCCGCCGTAAGCGCCGAGATCACCATAACCGGTGTCGTCCGCGACAATTAAAATGATATTAGGCTTACTCTTTGTGTTTTCAGTGCCGAGCGGGTTCTGGGCTGGATCTTCTGCTATTGCATTTCCGACAGAAAGCAAGGAGCTGGCGGCAAAAGCTAATACACCAACACCTTTATAGGTTCTTTTCATCATGTATATCCTTAGGCAGAACTGTTATAGGTTGAATACATTGATTTGAACAGATAATGGAAGATATAAGATCGTAACCTACTGGGAGATATTGCATTTTAGATGAGCGTTTCACATTACCCATCATTAGGAACATGAAAAACAAAACCTTTTCAGTATAGATAATAACGACCACGCTGCATTCTTTTTAAGAAAAAAAATCATTCAAATCCAGTCACAGCCTTTCCGATGAAGAGATAGTTATTTTAAATTGGTTTTTGTGCATCCAATAAATCAGGAGTTTGACTTTTTACATTGATTAAATACATGGTTTTATAGGATTTTTATTACTTTATCTTCCGTGTTTTAGTGCCTTATATCCAGGATCTGTGATGCATGCTCGTCGTCACTTAAACTTGTCGAGCTTCAGTGTTTTGCTATGTTTATAAACAGTTGCCATTTCATCATAAAAACCCGCCCTTTAACCTGCCATGCATGTTTCTCCGGAGGCAATATGCAGTTCAGAGTAGCATTGATTTCGTGTGTCCTATTTTCAGTTACATCACATGCAAGTGGACTTTACCTTTATGAGATCGCAACCGAGGATACCGGACTTGCAGGTGCTGGACAGGCCGCTCGAGCGCAGGATGCCTCCACTCTGGTAACGAATCCTGCGGGCATGACGCGGTTGCCCGACAGAATGCTCACCGGCGGCCTGCAGACGTTGTATGGTGACACTCCCTACCGCCTCGACAACGATGCCACACTGCAGGGGCCTAGCCCGGGTAACACCCTCGGTTGGTTTCCCGCCGCCAGTCTTTTTTATCACCAGCGCCTGAACGATGACCTGTCTGCAGGGGTCGGGGTTTATGGTAACTACGGCCTGGGGCTTGGTTTTGGCGACTGGGCCGGCGACCGGCTTATCAAAGACAGCACCTTATTGGCATTGACGATAAGCCCAGCGCTGGCCTGGAAGATAAATGACAGACTGTCATGGGGCGTAGGGCTCGGTATTAATTACGGCTTCCTTTCCTTAACACGCAACGTAGGCGGATGGGATGAAAAACAGACAGATCACGATTGGGCATTGAACTTTCGCACTGGTCTGCTGTTCGATGCAACGAAGAACACACGGGTTGGTTTGAACTATGCCAGCAAAACCGACTATCATTTCAATATTGATGGTACGGCACGTTTTCCTCAACTTCCCAACAGGACATATAACCTCCCTATTTCCGCACAGGTCAATACGCCAGCACAACTCATGCTGAGTGTGGTGCATGATATTAATGTTCGCTGGTCTGTTATGGGTGACCTCGGCTGGCAAGACTGGAGTGCTTATGGCACTAATCAAGTGTCAGTGGCCGGTTCTGAAATACCCCGTGATAACCGTCTGCGCGATACCTGGCATACGGCATTGGGCCTTCAGTTCCGGCCGGATGACAGATGGCGGTTGAATACCGGGGTGGCGTATGACAGCAGCTTCTACCGTTCACAAAATGACACCTCTATGACCATGCCTTCCGGTGCGGCTTGGCGTTTTGGGGTCGGTGCGCAATATCAGCTCACTTCCGCCAGCAACATTGGTGCCGCCTTTGAATACCTTACTATGGACTCTTCCCATGTTTCGTCGCAACCGGTGAAAGGCAGTTACGACTCTCCTGCCCTTTACTTTCTCAATGTGAACTACAGCTATCAATTCTGAGTGAATAAAACGGCAAAATACATCCGCAACCTGTGGAATAGTAAGAATACTGCCAGGTCTTCGACCAGTTATGGCTATACGTAAACTCCGACCCAAAATACCTCTGCACGCTTTGGCCATTTATGGGATAGTCAGGCCAGTTTTCACACAAGGAACTCCGTATGTGTACCACTGAGAAACATATGATTGTTATTGGTGCGGGGATTATGGGTGCATCAATAGCCTATCATTTGGCAAGTCGCGGCATAAAAGTGACGATCATCGATAAAGACCAACCCGCTTCTGGCGCTACCAGCAGCTCTTTTGGCTGGATCCACACGACAGTCAGTGATGACGCACCAGATGCATTTCTTCGCCGCGCATCGGTGGCAGATTGGCAGCGACTGGAAAAAGAAATCCCGGAGCTTTGGGTGAACTGGACTGGTGCACTGAGTTATGACGATGAATCGCTGGAAAGTCAGCCTGATGAAAACCTGCTTCGAGAACCCGAGATATCCCAGCTTGAACCCGCGTTTAACAACCCGCCACAGCGTGCATATTATGCGGTTTATGATGGTGCTGTCGACCCAATAGATGCCACATACGCCCTGCTGGAAAAGGCCTGTAGCCTGGGGGCTACGCTGAAAAGTCAAACGGCAGTCATCGGCTTTCTCCGAAATGGAAACCAGGTTACCGGCATCCAAACCCCGGAAGGCGAATTAAATGCGGATAGGGTCATCCTGGCCTGTGGAACGGGTATAACTCCCCTACTTGATACCCTTGGGATCCCGTTGCCGATCCTGGCCTCGCCGGCAATTTTGTTACGGTTCAGCTCCGAAAAACATTTAATTAACACCTTGATTTCTGGTCATGATGTAGAAGCCCGGCATGCCCGTAACGGTGATATCCTGGCTGCGGAAGACTATCCACTATCGGGCAGTACCGATAATGTCGCCGCTGAGACACTGGCAGCGATGAAGACAGGATTGAACGGCGCAGCTTCGCTGCACTTACTGAGTCAATCGGTGGGACAGCGCCCAGTGCCGGAAGATGGATGTCCGGTCATCGGATTTATCGAGGAGATGCCTGGCGTTTATGTTGCCGTCATGCATCCGGCGGTAACCTGTGCGGCTACCCTGGGCCGAATGGTCAGTGAAGAGCTGATCAGCGGTAATAACCCGGAAATACCTGCAATTTATCGTCCTGCACGCTTCACTGCTGATCAAAAACAACCTTAATAACGGCAATCGTCGCAGGATAGTGCCTGATGACGATTGCCGACGATATCCTCAAATAATATATGAAAGCAGGAAGGTCATGCCCAGCGCCAATACCGATGCGATAAAGGTGGCCGTAGTGTAGTACTTGAAGGTTTCATTCAGCGTCGCCCCACAATATTGCTTCACCAACCAGAACAGTGAATCCGTCACTATGGTGCAGCCGATAGCGCCAGAACCGATGGCAATGGTCACAATCTCCGGGCTAACATTGGGATAAAGCGACAACATCGGCGCGACTATCGCCGTGGCGCCCATCATGGCTACGGTGGCGGAACCCACGGCGGCATGCAGAATAAGTGCGACCAGCCAGGCTAGCAGGATAGGATGCATATGCAGGTTTGACAGCATCAGCGCCAGGGTATCGGCCAGGCCGCTGGTCTTCAAAATACTGTTAAATGCCCCGCCGGCACCGATGATCAACAAGATATTGGCGATGGAGGAGAAACCGGACTCAGTATGGCTCAACAGCGCGCTCATCCCCATATGACGACGGATCCCGAGAACGTAGTAAGCCACGAATACTGCAATAAACATGGCAATGATCGGGTTACCGATAAACTCCATAGCGGCAAACAAGTGCCCTTCTTTATTCAGATTCAGCTCAGCGACCGTTTTGACCAGCATCAGCACTATCGGCAGCAAAACCGTAAACAGCGTTGCCCCCAGTGATGGCAGTGAATGTTCTTCCCGCACGGCCAGGTTGGAGAACTCAGGTGGTACCGCTTTGAACGGCAAGCGTTTACCCAACAATTTCAGGAACAATGGGCCACCTACCAGCGACGCCGTCAGCCCGACCAACAGACCATAAACAATCACTGTGCCTACATCGGCTCCCAGCTTGTTGGTAACAAACAACGCAGCCGGATGAGGAGGAACTACACAGTGCACCGCCATCAGTGCGGTACACAGAGGAATGGCCAGCTTGAGCAATGAAGTCCCGGTTTTTCTGGCGATGGAAAAAGCCAATGGGATCAACAGAACTACGCCTACTTCAACAAACAGCGTGATACCGCAAACCAAGCCGACCAACACCATAATCACGTCGACAGACAACCAGCGGCAGCGTTGCAACGCAATGCCAATACGCTCTGCCGCGCCGGAGACCTCCATCATCTTGCCCAGAATGGTTCCCAGCCCAATAACCGCAGCCAAAAAACCTAGCGTACTGCCGATGCCGTTTTCGATGGCATTGACCATGTCAATCGGGCCCATGCCCATCATGCCGCCGACAAAGAAGCTCGCCAACAGTAACGCCAAAAATGGGTGAAACTTAAACTTCACGATGGTCACAATGATGATCGCGATACTGGCGATCAGCGTGCCGGCAACCCAAACTTGCGAATCCATAGCCCATACCCCCGTCATTAACTGACTGCCATTGGACAGGAAAACGACGATCGGTGACAAACGATAAAAATCCGCCCTCACATGAGTGAAACAGAATCAAACGAGTGACTTATGCCAAAAAATGGGGCAATTTAGCGACATGGGTCAACTTTACTCATCAAGTCGGTGTGTAAATCGTAGGCGTTTTTAAATTTCCAGGGGGGATTATGACGGTAAATCATTTGCCAACGGGGCCGCATCGGTCACTGAATGGCTGGCAGTTATCGCGGTTATTTACCTTTGAAGTGGCTGCACGGCATGAGTCTTTCGCCATGGCGGCCGATGAGCTTTCTGTCAGCCCCAGCGCCGTCAGCCATAATATTAACCAGCTTGAGGCCAATCTGGGTATCCAGCTGTTTGTCCGCTCTCACCGAAAGGTGGAACTCACGACCGAAGGCAAACGGGTTTTTTGGGCGCTAAAATCCTCACTCGGCACCCTGAACCAGGAGATTCTGGATATCAAGAATCAGGCGCTATCAGGTTCATTAACGATCTACTCCCGTCCCTCCATTGCCCAGTGCTGGATCGTGCCGGCGTTGGCGGATTTCTCCCGCCGATACCCCGCCATTAATCTGACCATTCTGACCGGTAACGAATATGTGAACTTCCAACGCGCCGGCATTGATCTGGCGGTTTACTTCGATGCCACGCCATCATCGCAGCTTCATTATCAATACCTGATGGATGAAGCGATCATTCCGGTATGCAGCCCGGAGTACGCCAGTCAATTTGAGCTGGCCAACTTTCCCGGCAACCTCTCCCATTGCACCCTGCTCCACGATCGACAAGCCTGGAGCTATGATTCCGGTACCGATGAGTGGCACAGTTGGGCTCAGCATTTCGATGTCAATCTGGATACCTCTCCGGGTATAGGTTTTGATCGTTCCGATCTGGCCGTAACAGCAGCCATCAATCATGTTGGCGTGGCCATGGGCCGCAAGCGGTTGATCCACAAACGACTCAGCTCCGGTGAACTGGTCGCACCCTTCCCGAAAATGGAGCTCAAATGCGACCAGCACTACTATGTATCGACACTTTCCGACCGCCAGTGGCCGAAGATTGACGCCTTCATTGTTTGGTTAAAGGCACTGGGGGAACAACCCGCGTAATCACCGATTCTAAATGGATTAAGCTCCAATACGTTGCCCCCGCCGCCACCGGCCCGGTGTCTGTCCCATGATTTTGTGAAATGCTTTACCGAAGGCCGCTTCGGATTGATACCCGACGGCCTCGCCAATATCTGCTTGACCCAGAGCGGTGTTAGACAGCAGTTCACACGCTCGCATAATCCTGATTTGGGTAAGAAATCCCCCCACCGTCATGCCAGATCTATCCTGAAACTGCCGGGCATAGGTAGCACGCGACATAGCAACCATTTTACCGAGCGATGAAATCGTCCATGGCTGCGATGGAAACTCCAGGATGGCCTGAATCGAAGGGCCTAACCTTCTGTCCGCTGCTAACGCCAGTAAGTTAGGCGATATATTTATGCCTTGGCTATAAGTCCGCAACGCAAAAATGAGAAGAACCTGCCCAAGCGTATTCACAATTGAGTGAGCACCAGGCTGAGCATCGTCGGTTTCTGTGCGTAACAGAGAGATCAAGGCTTCCAACTGATCCACCCCGGAAGAGTCACGCAAACAGACATGCAGTACTTGGGGTAATGACTGCATCAGCAGTGTCCCTGCACCACGAGTAAAAATAAATCGTCCACAAAGCAAATCCACGTCAGCCTGGTTGGCTGCATCCTGGTTGCATTTGATCGGTAGAGACTTGCCTGCTTGTATGCGTATATCGTGGGTTATCTTCCGAACTGAATGGGCATCCCTGGTTACGTTTAGTAATTCGTGGGCGGAACCATGGGGCAATAAAACAAAGTCTCCTGCATTCATCTTCAGTGTCTGGCCTTTGCCCAGGCGCAACTGGCACTTACCGGAAAGCAGGAAATGGAAAGTCGCCTCCCCAGGACGCATGATCTCATGTGGGATAGAAAATGCCCCGTCCAACAAGCAGCGTACATCTAAGCTGACCTGCGTTTGGCTAAGTGAAAGTAGTTGACTTAAAGTATCCATGAGACGAATGAGCTAAAAATATAGACTCCACATCATGCATCAGATCACGAGCAAAGACTATTATCTAGACAGGTTTTTATGCGATCTGGCTTTGCGCAATGATCGCCCCATCAAAGAAAGGAGAGACCATGTTGGATTGGAATGAGTACCGCAAGCAGTTGATGAACCGTGTCGGCGAATTGGGCAAGCTGGCCCCTGATACCGTTTCTGGCTATCAGGCGCTATCGCTAGCGGGGAAAAAAACCTCTCATCTGGATGCCAAAACTCGTGAGCTGATCGCACTGGCTGTCGCGGTTACGACACATTGCGATGGCTGTATCGCGGTACATACTGCGGAAGCAGTGAAACACGGCGCAACCAGAGAAGAGATAGCAGAAGCACTGGGCGTAGCGGTGGCTTTGAACGCGGGGGCCGCGATGGTGTACTCGGCTCGTGTGATGGATGCTTTGGCTGCAACACAGCCAAACTAAGGTGAGGCTTGAATATGATCTCCGTTTCCGCTGCCCGGTTGTCCTGGTTACCCGTAGCTTTGTTTGGTTCCGTCATGGGATTAGCCGGTTTAGGGCAGGCCTGGCGAATGGCTCATACACAGTGGGGGACACCCTTGTGGATTGCGCAAATAATTAGTGGTGCTGCGGTGATCGTATTCGTGCTGCTGGTTGTGGCTTATGCCATTAAAGCGGCGACAGGATTTGAACACGTCAAAGCCGAGTTTACTCACCCTATCGCCGGTGCGCTATTTGGGACGCCGCTCATTAGCGCATTGCTGTTGCCCGCTATACTGGCCGAAATCAGTATGCCCCTGGCTCGCGCGCTATGGATATTGGGGGCAATAGGCATGACGGTATTTGCGTGGTTAATGGCCGGTCGCTGGGTTGGTATTCGTCAACAAAGGGTTCATGCCGTTCCGGCCTGGATCGTGCCATTGGTGGGGATGCTGGATATTCCGCTGGCAGTCCCTGCATTACATTTTACCGAACCGCCACATGCATTGATGGTGTTAGGGTTGTCGGTTGGGTTATTTTTTGCAATTCCCCTGTTTACAATCATTCTTTCGCGGTTGATGTTTGAAGAGCCAATGCCTTCGACCATGAGCCCGTCACTGTTAATTATGCTGGCCCCTTTTGCTGTAGGGTTTTCTGCCTACGTGATAACCGTGGGACATGTAGATTTGTTCGCAGAAGGATTATTTGCTCTGACACTGCTGCTGCTGGCTATCCTGCTTTCACGCCTACGTGACCTCAGACGCTGCTGTCCGTTTAGGGTCTCCTGGTGGGCCGTCAGTTTTCCGCTATCCGCCGCCGCAGGCGCCGGCCTACGTTATGCCGCGTTTGCTCAGGCAATTTGGGCAGATGCCATAGCTGTTTCATTACTGGCTCTGGCAAGCGTGGTGATAGCTGCGTTATTCATCCGGACTATTACCGGGATTGTGCGTGGTGAGATGCAAAAACTGGCAGGTTGAGGTTTTTCTGGGCACTCCGGCAGACGGATTTACCCAATGTTTTTAGCCTGTCCATGATATTTACGCTGGAATATTCAGCAGTCTGGATATAACACTACCTTTACTGCCAGTATTATTTCACGGCGAGGCCAAGATATATCCTAAAGGTTAAATGAGTTGGGAATGTGAGACAAACGGCAATTCACTTTATCAATAGGCTAACTCCGGATAAAATGTTTTAACATTTGCAGCATAAAACAGTACAATTCCGTCCGTTAATTTCGCACTGTTTTAGGATATATGTGTCGTTAATCAGGACTGCTACATCGCGAAGCCGTCTCCCTGCCTGTCTGGGGATTTTTGCGATCCTGATGTTGTTCATTGCCCCGGTGATCTCCCGATCGCTGGAGCATGCGCGCGTCGGGCAGTCTGATACCGCCAGCATGGCAGACTGCGGTATGGATATGTCGGCACATAGGCATCACTCGCCACCGCCAGCACCGAGCACTAAGGCCAGCATGCCGGGCATGTCAATGGCCATGCAGACCGGCAGCCACAATATGGCGATGATGATGGATGACAGCGCCTGCGGTTACTGCGTGCTGCTGATCCATGTGCCGTTGTTGGACCTGGCCTATTCGCCGTTGTTCTGGTCTGGCTCGTTGCTGTCCCGCGCACCACCAGCGCATTATATCTTCCCGTTATTCGCCCATGTGGCCCACTCCGAAGCACAACCTCGCGCACCACCAGCATCACTTCCTCTGATATAAAAATTAATAGACTGCAGCCAAATTATTCCTGTTGAGATAATTCAATCAGGAGTTGACGTACGCCTGTCAGATTTACTGCTGCAGATCATTATTTATCGCAACTCGACTGGCGTTATTAATCCGCTATGGCGAGGACGAACCCTTATTTACGGCGGCATGATGCTCCGGGCACTACTATGCCTAAATAATAACCGGTCGCGATATAAAAATACGTTTAGCTTCAAAATTTGCATTAAGGAACGATGATGTTCGGTAAAACCAAGAATTATAAAAAACACCCTCTGTCACTGCATATTACTGCGGCGATGCCTTTGTTTGCTCTGGTGGCCTTCAATGGCCATGCCGCAGAACAACATCAGCATGATGTTGCCGTCAAAACCAACGACGGTGACGTCATTACCGTGACTGCGCCACTCTATTCACCGATGACCATAGTGACATCGCCTAAAACGCCGCGTCAGCCGGTGCCGGCCAGCGATGGCTCGGATTATCTGAAAACCATTCCGGGCTTCTCACAGATCCGTAACGGCGGTACCAATGGCGATCCGGTGTTCCGCGGCATGTTTGGCTCACGACTGAAAATTCTGACCGACGGTGGCGAAATGTTGGGTGCCTGCCCGGCAAGAATGGATGCCCCGACGTCCTATATCTCACCGGAAAGCTATGACCTGCTGACCATCACCAAAGGCCCGCAGACGGTGCTCTGGGGGCCTGGCTCCTCGGCGGGAACGGTACGTTTCGAACGTGAGCGTCCGCGCTTTGACAAGCCCGGCATCAAGGGCAATGCCAGCGTATTGGCCGGTTCTAACGGTCGCTGGGATGAAAATATCGACGCCAGTCTGGGGGGCGAACAAGGCTATTTGCGCCTGATGGGCAACAAATCGCGTTCCAACGACTATCAGGATGGCAATGGTGATCGCGTGCCATCGCGCTGGGATAAATGGAATGGGGATATGGCGCTGGGCTGGACGCCAGACAGCGATACCCTGCTGGAAGTGACCATGGGCCGGGGTAATGGCGAAGCACGTTATGCCGGGCGCAGCATGGACGGTTCACAGTTCAAGCGTGAAAGCCTGGGCATGCGGTTTGAAAAGTCCAACATTGGCGAGGTGCTGGACAAGCTCGAAGCTCAGGTTTATTACAACTATGCCAACCATGTGATGGATAACGTCACCCTTCGCTCCCCCGGTCAGGGCGGCATGGCGATGGGACATATGGGCATGGGTCATATGAATATGGGGATGACGATGCAACTGGATCGCCGCACCGTCGGCGGACGCGTCATGGGGACCTGGCTATGGCAAGATTTCAAGCTGGAAAGCGGCATGGATACGCAAACCAACACTCACCGCAATAAACAGGGCGACGGCTGGCAGAAGGATGCGCAATTTCATAACTACGGCGCTTTTGGCGAACTGACCTGGACCGCGACCGAACAAAGCAAGATTATCAGCGGTGTGCGCCTTGATCGCAGCCTGGTGGATAACTATCAATCGGCTAATGAGCGTGAACGTTCCGATACCTTGCCGAGCGGTTTTACGCGCATTGAGCATACGCTTGCCGGCATGCCGCTGATGGTTTACGCCGGGATTGGTTATACCGAACGTTTCCCTGACTACTGGGAACTGTTCTCCCCGACTCTGGGGCCGGACGGCAGTAAAAGCCCGTTTGATAGCGTGAAGAGTGAAAAGACCACGCAAATCGATATCGGCGCGCAATACACCGACAAGCGCTTTAACAGTTGGGTGTCCGCGTATCTGGGTCATGTGAATGACTTTATCCTGTTCAAATACGATCCGCACCATGTTCGTATTAGTCAGGCCGATAACGTGAATGCCACCATTATGGGCGGTGAAATGGGTATGGGGTACCAACTTGCCGAGCACTGGAAAACCGATGCCAGTCTGGCCTATGCCTGGGGTAAAAACACCACTGACCACCAGCCACTGCCCCAAATTCCGCCGCTGGAAGCGCGCCTGGGTTTAACCTACGAACGTGGCGACTGGAGCAGCACCGGCCTTTGGCGTCTGGTCAGTAGCCAGCACCGTGTGGCGATCAATCAGGGTAACGTGGTGGGTAAAGACTTTGCCGACAGCCCGGGCTTTGGCGTGCTTTCCGCCAATGTGGCCTACAAGGCCCATCCGCAGGTCAAACTCAGCACCGGCCTGGATAACATCTTCAACAAAACCTACAGCGAGCACCTCAATCTGGCAGGCAACAGCACCTTCGGTTATTCATCGAATACTTCGGTAAATGAGCCAGGGCGTACCCTCTGGGCCAAGGTCAACGTCACCTTCTAACTAACGGAGCCGGGTGGTGATTATCATCGCCCGGTCAAGCCCCTCTCGAGCCTGTTCTCATTCCCTAAGTATTATTGCTTCCCCATCCCAAACTCGCTAAGATCGCTTAAAATATTTTTGAAAATATAAACAAAATGAATAAGCCTATTTTAAACAATGCACCGCGTTTCCTCGATCTACCTGCCGGCTACTTTGGCATGGTATTGGGGATCATTGGCTCGGGTTTTGGTTGGCGTTATGCGGCTACTATCCTGCCTGTTTCCTCAATGATTGGTGAGGCACTGGTCGTTATCGCCGTCACCCTTTGGTTTTTGCTGGCCTGCGCATTTTTATACCGCCTGCTGCGGTTTCCCCACAGCGTGAAAGCAGAAATTGAGCATCCACTGATAAGCAGCTATGTCAGTTTGCTCCCGGCTACTACCATTCTGGTCGCCATTGGTGTGGTGCCCTGGTGGCGTTCACTGGCCGTCGCGATATTTGCCGTGGGGGCCGTGGCACAGCTGAGCTATGCCGCCTGGCAAAGTGCCGGTTTGTGGCGCGGGGCTCATCCTGTTGAAGCCACCACGCCCGGGCTTTATTTGCCAACGGTCGCCAACAACTTTATCAGCTGCATGGCCTGCGGTGCATTGGGCTATCAGGATCTGGGCCTGCTGTTTCTGGGGGCGGGGATCCTTTCCTGGCTAAGCCTGGAGCCGACCATTTTGCAGCGGTTGCGCAACCAGGGCGAAATGCCGGCACCGGTTCGCCTTTCTCTCGGCATCCAACTGGCTCCGGCTCTGGTGGCCTGCAGTGCCTGGCTGGCGATTAACGGGGGGGAAGCGGACGTACTGGCCAAAATGCTTTTCGGCTATGGTCTGCTGCAACTGTTGTTTATCGTGCGTCTGCTTCCCTGGTATCTGAAAGGTCCCTTCAATGTCTCGTTCTGGAGCTTCTCATTCGGACTTTCAGCCCTGGCGACCACTGCCCTGCATCTGGGGCATACAAGCCAGGAAGGAATATTGTCTGCGCTCGCATTACCCCTTTTTGTCTTCAGCAATCTACTGATTGGTCTGTTGTTTGTGCGTACGCTGATGTTGCTGCTTCAGGGTAAATTACTGAAATACAGCAGGCATCCCTGAGCCTCAGCCAACCGAGGCAACAATATGCTCACGTAGCCATTGATGTGCCGGATCGCGATGAGAACGTTCATGCCACAACATGGTCATTTCGAACCCCGGCACCTCAACCGGCGGTTCGACCACCTGCAGCGCACCGTTGTTGCGTACCAGCCGCGATGGCAGCATCGCCACCAGATCTGAATTTGCCAGCACCGAGATCACAAACAGAAAGTGTGGTACGGAAAGCACCACCCGCCGGGTTAAACCGGCTTCTGCCAGTACTTTGTCGGTGATACCGAAAAAACCTCCGCCGTCCGGCGATACCATCACATGTTCCAACTCGCAAAACTGGCTCAACGATGGCGGATTTTGCAACCCAGGGTGCCCCGTACGCCCGACCAGCACATAGCGTTCACTAAACAAAATACGCTGACGCAAGTTGGGCGGTGACCCTTCGCGGGTATGAAAAGCCAGGTCTATCTCGCCTTGTTCGGCCTGTTTGGCAATACGTGAGGGTACGGTTTCTATCACTGCCAGTCGGCTATGCGGTGCCGCAGTTCGTAACCCCATCAGCGCCGGTTGAACAATGGTCGACTCACCGTAGTCGAATGCCGCCACACGCCAGGTATTATCCGCCACCCTGGGATCAAAAGGTTCTGATGGCGATACCGCAAGCTCCAACGCCTCAAGTGCCAGGCGCAGAGGTTCACGTAACTCGTCACCCCGTGCGGTCGGTCGCATGCCGCGCGGCCCCGGCATCAGCAGAGGGTCGTGAAAGATATCCCTGAGTTTGGCAAGATGCACACTGACCGCCGGCTGCGACAGATTTAAACGCTGTGCCGTCCTGGTCACATTGTGCTCGGCCAGCAAGGTGTCCAGCGTTACCAGCAGATTGAGATCCAGTCGTCTGATATTATTCACAGTAATACCTGTAATATTGGAAATTCATTTCTAGTATACCTGATAAGCGCCTACCCTGACTTCCATCAACCCATGGAGGTCCTGTTATGAATGTTTTATTGGTCTATGCTCACCCTGAACCGCAGTCGTTAAATGGTTCACTCAAGGATTTTTCGGTCCAACGTTTGGAGGCTGCCGGGCATCAGGTACAGGTTTCCGACCTGTATGCCATGCAGTGGAAAGCCACGCTCGATGCCAATGACAGCAGGGTTTCCCCGCCAGGCACTCGCTTTGATCCCTCACTCGATTCCCGGCATGCCTTTGCCAACGGGCTACAGAGCCAGGACATTGAGCTGGAGCAGGAAAAGCTGCTTTGGGCAGATACGGTCATTTTGCAGTTTCCCCTGTGGTGGTTTTCGATGCCGGCAATCCTTAAAGGCTGGGTTGAACGCGTCTATGCCTACGGATTTGCCTATGGCGTGGGGGAACACTCTGACTTGCGTTGGGGAGATCGTTATGGCGAAGGTACCCTGGCAGGGAAACGGGCGATGCTGATTGTCACTACAGGTGGCTGGGAGTCGCATTACACCGAGCGGGGTATCAATGGCCCGATCGATGACATCCTGTTCCCTATCCAGCATGGTATCCTGCATTACCCCGGTTTCGAGGTGCTGCCGCCCTTCGTCATTTATCGTACCGGCCGGGTGGATGAAACAAAATTTGTCGAGATCAGCGCCCGCCTCGGGCAGCGGCTTGATGACCTGGCGCACACTGCACCGATCCCCTTCCGACGGCAGAATGCAGGGGACTATGAGATCCCGGCATTAACCCTCAAACCCGATATTGCCCCCGGACGGAGCGGTTTTGGTGCACATATCGAATAGTTAATATGTACAACTGCGACGATGGTCTGGCAGCACCCGGAAACAAATATCACTCGATAGCATCATCGTGAAAATTTCCTCACGGGCGTTTACTGCCTGAATGTAAAAGGGCCAGTCGTATTGACTGGCCCTGACAACGCGTGATTGAGGATAAATTGCCTATTTCACCGCTTTTACTTCCGGCGCTTTCCATGAACCATTCAGGATGGATTTATCGGGGCCGTAGGTACGCATGACAGTCCAGAATGGACCTTCTGGCGCCGGTAACCAGTTCACCGATTTATCATCCGGCTTTTTGCTGGAAACATAGAACGTGACTGAACCGTCATCACCTTTAACCAGCCCTGGCGTGGTGTTGCTGAAAGAGTAACGGTTATCGCTGTTTGCTACCAGGAGACGTTGTGGCAGGCTGTACAGCGTCAGGGACCAGAAATATTTGACCGGTGGCAACTGAGCTTTGGCCATTTTGATGACATAGTCATGCTTTGACGCATCCAGCATCTGTCCGTTCTGGTCTTTGAGCAGTGAGTAATAGAAAGACTGGTCGGTGGTATTCCCGAAAATCCCCAGATAGACCCCCATTGCCCGGGTCAGGTAATCCTGTTTCAACTTCTCGCGGGTGCCGAAGAGTTTGCTGGCATCCTTCGTTTTATCACCAACGTCTTTCATCTCTTTCTGCGCAAGCGTTATGCCCTGTTCCAGCGCCGTTTTTTGCTCAGCACTCAGTGAGGCCCTATCCAGCTTACCGTCAGTGCCGATACCCAGTTGCTTCAGGGCGTCATACATTTTCTGGTCTGCTGGATTATGCTTCACGTGCTGCAGCATGAACGCCACATACTCCCAGTACTGCGGGGTTATCTCAGCACCTTCTTTCCACTCGGGGAAATCGAGTTTTGCTGCCGGAGCCGGTTTGGCCGTACCGAGATATTCGCTCAACGGCTGCACTTTATATTCTTGCTGGATCTTCTTCACGTTATTGAGGTCACTCATGTCCCCCATCAACTGAGTACGGGTGAGCGAGCCGAGGAAATCACTTTCACCACGAATAACACGCTTGATCCCTTTCGGTGTTTCACCTTTCCAGTCAGGGCCCGCCAGCAGGACGCTGACACCGTCGTTGCCGTCATTGACCGACCCCGGATTCCCCAGCACGTAGCCCCACATGTCGTCCCATTGGCTGGTATAGAAGCGGCTTTTCTCAATTTTTGGCATCGTCAGTACCCACGGCTCACTGCGAACATCCAGCCAGACGTAAGAATACGGCGAGTCGACATTTGGGGTAACGATATCCGTATCTTTCGGGCTGGACACCCCCAGATGTAACCACTGACCAAAGTCACCTGATTTGATGGACTGTGCGTACATGGTGCGATAATTCATCACCAGCGGGTAAGTGAAGATATAGGCTTTCTGCGCCAGTTCGTTCATCTGTTGCTGTGTCAGATGCCGGGCAGAAGTGAGCGTGGTGGTACTTCCTGTCACCGTAGAACTCTGTGCCAGAGCTGGCAATCCGGCTGATGCCAGAGAGGCGGCAACCAGCATGGCGACAGTTTTAATGGTAAGTTTCATGACTATTCCTCAAAAAGCGTGAGCAGTTACCGCCCGAGATAATTAGTTCAGACGCTGGAAATCGCCCAGCTTGAATGATTTGTCGAAGAAGGCCTGTTCCGGGGCATACAGACGGAAATAGACGAACCATCCATCCGTTCCCACGGTTTTCATATGATTTTTCTCAAATCCTTTCGCCGCGGTTGGTCCGATATACAAATCTACCGAACCGTCAGCATTTTTAACCAGGTCCTGCATACGACTATCCAGGCTTGCACTACGAATAGTCCCTTCACCACTGTCATAAGCACGGCGGGTATTTTCACTGTACAGTGTCAGCGACCAGAACTGGCCGACCGGTACATCTTTTGGCACATGCAGTTTGTAGTTTTTATCCGCCCGCAGCAGGTCACCATGACTGTCACGTTTGGTCGTCATATAGACCTGTCCGGCACCGACCTGCGGCTGAACCATCCCTTTAGTACTCGATACCGCTTCATAGAACCAGGTAGCCCGCTCATCAAGCTGTATTTTGGTATCGGTTTCCTGTGACAGGTTGAAGTCGAAGCTCTTGTACCACTGTGTACCGGGCCAGTATACCGAGGTATAGCGCGGATTAATCTGTAGGTTACGGGTCATCAGTTCGCCCAGTGCCGCCCCTTTTTCCAGCAGCATTTTCTGGCGCGCATCCGGATTAAAAGGCTTGCCTTTCACGATACCCAGTGGCTCGAGCATCGCCAGCCAGGCTTTATCCTGCTCGCGAACCGGCTCCTGATTGATAATATCGCTCAGCATTTTCCAGTAGGCCAGACCCCGCGGAGCAGTAGCCGACCACTTTTTGTCCACACCTTCAACAAAACGAATATCGGCTTTTTTGCCATCGACCGAACTCATTGTCAGCTGCGATTTGAATGTTTCTTTCGCATCTGCGGCGGTATCAAGAATACGCGTTCCGACCATGATGTTGTTGGTCGCAGACTGAAAAACGAAGGTGTCATCAGCCTTGTATTTACTGACATCGTCCTCGGGACCCACAATGATGTATTTACCCCCTTTACCGCCATCCGGACCGGTTAAGCCGAGGTCCGCGACCGGGCGTTGCCAGAAATCCAGAATGCCACCAGCGGTTTTTCCTGCCGGATAATTGATAACCAGTGGGCCTTTTGATAAATCAGAAAATGAGAAAATATACGGCGTGGTCAGGTTGGCAGTGACAATGCCCAGCTTCTCGTTATAGCTGCTGAGTACGGCGAATACGCCAGCCTGACCAGTGCCAAACACCTTATTCTGGTTATCACGCCAGGACGTCATACTGACGTAGGGGGTAGACCAGATGTAGGCCTGAGAGGCTCGCTGCAAATCCATTTCATCAAACAGTAACTGAGAACTTTTATCTGAGATATGAGAGTTAATGAGCTCAACGTTACCGCCGGGCGTAGCAATAGTTTCATTGCCATGAAGAGCCGCTTTTTCGAGCGACGCTGGCGTGTTGGCGAATGAAGCCGTACTGATGAATGCTGACATCAGGGAAAAAGCAATCAGGGATTTACGCATTGCATACTCACTTATTTATGAGGGTAAAATGCACCAAGGGTAATCATAGACTAAACCCTGATTACTATCAGAGAGATGCCGTTTTATTTTAAATAAAACACTCGCTCACGGTGTTGTGCCAACAATCATAGATATGCTGTGTACCTGGGGGGAAAAACATCGCGGGAACTTGCAGACCACCGAGGAGGCCCGGTAAACCGGGCCAGTTGCAAGATTACTTCTCCAGCGGATAAATGGTGCCGGTGTTCATAATGCCGTTGGGATCGTAAACCTCTTTCAACGCTTTCAGGATGTAATAAGCACTGCCGTGCTCGTCTTTGGTCCAGTGTGTGCGATGCTTGCCGATACCATGGTGATGCACCATAGATCCGCCCTGTTTAAGGGTTTCCTCGACGATAATCTTGTTCAACGGATTGTGGTACTTGTCGATCTCCTCCTCTGGCTTGCAGCCCACTACGTTGTAGTCGTAAACGAAGTACATATTGGTGCCATTGATATAGCTGTGGGAAGAGTGGCCACCCAGCATGGTGATGTCCGCGACATGGGGGAATTCGGTACGTATCCGGTGGATCACGTTTTCATAGATGGTGTTGATACTCGCCCAGTCACCAGAAACCTCGGTGGTGAACCCCATATTATTGGTTTTCATAATCTGTACGCGTTCTGCCTCTACTTTCTCCGGCCCCCAGTTCAGATTATTGAACCACTGTTCGATCAGTTTGCTGTCCACTTTATGGCACTCAGCATGGCGCTGTACGATCGCCTCAATACCGGCACCGGTCGCCTGCGCAATGCCTTTTGCCCCTTCAGCCATAAAGATCAGCACGCATTTCCCTTTGGCAAAATGAGTAAAGTGCTGAGTGCCGTCTTCCGCATCATAGAGTCGGGCGATGGATGGACGGTAGCCATCGACCATCACTTCACGCAGGATGTCGAAACCGGTTTGCATGTTGTCGAGGGTATAGCCATAAAACAGGTTGTTCTCCGGCGTGTATTTGAAAATTTTGACTGTCACTTCGGTGATGTAGCACAGCGCCCCTTCGTTGCCGATAATCACATGGCGAATATCTGGCCCGGCCGCACGGCGCGGCACATTTTTGATCCGGGTAATGGTGCCATTGGGGAACACCGCCTCCAGCCCCACCACCATGTCTTCAATCGCTCCGTATAACGTAGACAGTTGACCGATGCTGCGGGTTGCCACCAGCCCACCCATTTGTGCCAGCGGCTTGGACTGTGGCGAATGTCCGGTGGTGTACCCCTGCGCCCGCAATTGATTCTCCAGCACTTCCAGCGGCACACCGCACTGGGCCGTAGCTTGCATATTGCGGATATCGATGCTGATCACCTGGTTCAATCCCGAGCCATCCAGCACCACCGAGTTTTTTACCACCGTCTCCAGCCCCCCCTCGGTGGCAGACGCGCCGGTACGGGGCACGCAGTTGATGCGATTTTCGTTCATAAACTTCAATACGTCAGCCACCTGTTGGGTATTCTCCAGCTTGACGACCGCCGCAGGTAACGGCTGGGTGAACACACCGTGGATATCGGCATATTTGCGGAACCGATCGACGCTGTTTTTTTTCAGCACTTCTTCATCAGTAATAACCCGTGCCGGGCCAACGATTTCTTTTAAATGAGTGACAATAGCTTCGCGAGTCAGAGACATGGTTATTCCTTCCTGATAATAGAATATAAAATTTGTTGCCTGAGATAAAACGGGTTTTCCCCGTTTATTTAACGAACCAGATAACCACCATCGACCACCAGCAAGTGGCCATTAACATAATTTGATGCCTTACTGGCTAAAAATACCATCGCCCCCATTAAATCCTGAGTATCACCCCAACGGTTGGCGGGAATATGTTCCAGCACGCGGCGATTGGTTTCCGGATTACTGCGTGTCTCTGCAGTGATATCGGTGGCATAATACCCAGGCGCAATACCATTGACCTGAATATTATATTGACCCAGTTCATCACAATAAGCTTTGGTAAAACCGGCCAGCGCATGTTTGGTCGCGGAATAAGCCGGTGACCATTGCCCACCGAGATACGAGAAAAGTGAGCAGATATTAATGATCTTGCCCTGCTGGTTGGGGATCATCACCTTGGCGGCTTCGTAGCTCATTTCAAAGGCGGCGGTCAGATTGATGTCTATCATCGGATCCCAGTCCGCCCGGCCGAAATCCAGCACCTTGTTCAGTTTGCAGATCCCTGCGTTGTTCACCAGGATATCCACGCTGCCGAAGTCCGCCATACATTGCGCGATGACCCGAGCCGGTGCCCCTTTTTCGGTGATATCCACCTGCATAAACTCAACGCGAACGCCCTGCTGCTCAATGATTTCGCGGGTTTGCCCCTTGTCCATCGCAAAGCTGGGAATAAACAGGTTGGCACCGGCCTTGGCCAGGGCAACGGCAAACGCCTGTCCCAGACCGCTGTTGCCACCGGTGACAATGGCCGTCTTGCCCTTCAGTGAAAAGAAATCCAGTGAGAACGCATTCAATGCATCTAGTGACATGTGCTAACTCCTTAGCCTGAAAAAAATGCAAAAAAAATGAGAAAAGTAAGCTCCTCTGCGGGTGGGCAGAGAAGTTACTTTTCTCATCGGCTCTAGTAACTGAGGAGTAAGCTAACATGCCGAACCAATGCCATTCCGTGATTTGAATCACAAAATTATTTCATGCCTAAAAATACGCTAATAATCCCTGTTTTTAACAATCAACCCCGCCGTTGTTATTTTAATCTTTTGTGATAGGAGTCACTTTTAATATTATCAGTGGCATGCTATTTGTTAGTACAGTTACTGAATGAGCCGAAGAGAAAAGTAACTTCCCGCTATGCGGGGAGCTTGCTTTTCTCTTTTTTTGTTTGACATTTTTACGGGAATGCCGCATGAAAAAATCCAATTTCCACCGCTGGTTAACGCTGGCGATAATAAGTATAAGCGGCGGCGTGAGTTTTGATTTGGCCTACCTGCGTTATATTTATCAAATACCCATGGCGAAATTTATGGGTTTTTCCAATACCGAAATAGGGTTAATAATGAGTACCTTTGGTATTGCCGCCATTATTCTCTATGCCCCCAGTGGTATTATTGCCGATAAATTCTCCCATCGTAAAACAATGACTTTTGCCATGATCGCCACCGGACTACTGGGCGGGCTGATGGCACTCTACCCCCCTTTCTGGATGATGATCCTGATCCAGGTGGCGTTCGCCATTACCACTATTCTGCTGTTGTGGTCCGTTTCCATCAAGGCGGCATCGCTGCTGGGCGACCATGATGAACAGGGAAAAATAATGGGCTGGATGGAGGGCTTACGCGGCGTTGGCGTTATGGCGCTGGCGGTGTTCACCATGTGGGTGTTCTCATTGTTCGCCACCGAAGATCCTAACAGCCTTAAGGCGGTGATCCTGATTTACAGCGGCGTGTATATTCTGCTCGGCATTCTTTGTTGGTTTTTTGTCACTGACGGGATCAACAATGCGGCGGACAACGCGGAACCCTCGCGCCAATTTAACCTTGGCGATATCCTCAGAGTGCTGAAAGTCAGTACCACCTGGTATTGCAGCATGATCATTTTCGGCGTTTACACCATCTATGCCATCCTGAGTTATTCCACCAATTATCTGACTGAAATGTATGGCATGACGTTGGTGGCCGCCAGTTATATGGGCATTGTCATCAATAAAATTTTCCGCGCCATGTGCGGCCCGCTCGGCGGCTTGATCACCAGCCACAGCCGGCTGAAATCCCCCACCCGGGTGATCCAGTTGCTGGCGGTGGTCAGCCTGATCACGCTGGTGGCCCTGTTACTCACCAATCGGCAACCCGCGTCGGTCGCCGTCGGTATCGGCCTGATCCTGCTGCTGGCGTTTACCTGTTATGCCTCACGCGGGCTGTATTTCGCCTGCATAGGTGAAGCCCGCACGCCCAAATTCATTATGGGGACGACCGTCGGCATCTGCTCGGTGATTGGTTTCCTGCCGGACGTGTTTGTTTATCCGCTGGTCGGACACTGGCAAGACACCCTGCCCGCCGCCGAGGCCTACCGCAACATGTGGCTGATGGGCCTGGTCGCCACCGGTTTGGTGGTGGTATTTACTTATCTGTTGTTCAACAAGATCAAAACTGCCGACGCTAAAACCATAACCCCAAAACCGGCCGTCGGGTAAGGCATTTTTCTTAAGGAGCGATCGCATGAAGAAGAAGTATCTGATGGGTGTGGACGTTGGCACCCAAAGCGCAAAAGTGGTGATTTTTGATTTGGACGGCAAGGTCATTTGCGAAGGCAAGCAGCAACTGCGCAAACTGGATATTCCCGCACCGCTGTTGGCAGAGCATCCTGATGACGACCTGTGGAATGCGTTAAAAGTGGCTTTCCGCCGTGTGATGCAGCGTTTTGCCGACCATGGCGGACAGCCGCAGGACATTGTGTCGATGGGCGTCTGCATCATTCGCTGTTGCCGGGCGTTACTGAAAGAAAATGGTGAACTGGCCTATCCGGTCATCAACTGGATGGATAAGCGCATGAATAAGCCCTATGAGTATATCGAGGCTTACCGGGGCGTGCGCTATGTCACCACCACTTCCGGCTATATCACGCACCGGTTGACCGGTGAGTTTAAAGATACCTGCGCCAACTATATCGGCTGGTGGCCGATGGACAATGACACTCTGGACTGGAGCACCGACCCGCAAGTCTGGCAAAGCTGCAACCTGACGCGCGATCAGGTTTTTGATGTGGTGAAGCCGGGGGAAATTCTCGGTCATCTCAGCGAACGCGCGGCGCAACAAATCGGCTTGCCTGCCGGTATTCCGGTCGTGGCGACCGCACACGATAAGGCAGTAGAAGCCCTCGGGGCCGGCTCGCTGGATGAGGGAGTGGCGTTAATCTCGCTGGGGACCTATATCGGCGCCATGGTGCATGGCCATACCAATGTGAAAAATGCACAGAATTTCTGGCCGTTTCAGGCCTCGATCCCCGGTCGTTATTTGTATGAATGCATGGGCGTGCGGCGTGGCATGTGGACAGTCAGCTGGTTTCGCGACCAATTCGGTGCCGCAGCGCTATCCGCTGCCCATGACGCCGGGGTGAGCATAGAAGAGTTGCTGAACCATGAGGCAGAACGGGTGCCTGCCGGGTGCGAAGGATTAATCACCGTGCATGACTGGGCACCGCCGCCGGAAGCGGAATTCCGCAAAGGCGCGATGATAGGTTTCGACGGGCGTCACACCCGGGCGCATATGTATCGTTCAATTCTGGAAGGCATTGCCTTCACCATGAAAAACCACATGGACAAGATGGCGCAGGAACTGAATACGCCATTCCGCAGCCTGATTATTTCCGGCGGTGGTGCCAACAGCGACCTGTTTATGCAGATTTTTGCCGACGTGTTTGGTATCCCGACCCGGCGTAATTTGATGAGCGGTTCTGCTGCGGTGGGTTGCGCCATCAACGCCGGTATGGCGGTAGGCGCATTCGACAGTTATCAGCAGGCCACCGACAAACTGGTGAAGGTAGGCGAAAGCTTTACGCCGGATACCCGCAACCACAGCTTTTACCAGCAACTCAATCAGCAGGTTTATCAGCGGGTGAGCACCCATCTCGATCCCCTGTTACGTGCGCTCAGCCCCCTGGTGGATTAGTTAAAGCTTTAATTTCCACACGTCATGGTTGGTGGTGGAGACGGCAATAGCCCCGGCTTTTAGTGCCGTCTGGGCGTCGTCTTCATCACAGACCAAACCACCGGCAATGATCGGCAGATCAATCTTGTCTGCCACCCATCCCAACACTTTCGGCATACAGCCCGGCAGGATCTCAATACAGTCCGGCGTGGACTGCGCCACCTGTTTGTCGACGTTATTAAAGGAGATGGAGTCGAGGATAAACAACCGGTGAATGGCATAGAACCCTTGCTGCCGCGCGGCTTTCACCATTGAGGTTTTGGTACTGATGATGCCGTCGGCGGCCGTCACGATCTTCAGAAAGTTAATCACGATTTCTTTGTTGGAACTGCCTTCCAGCAGATCAACGTGCACAAAGGCGTATTTGCCGGCTTCTTTAATCTGCTGCACGATGCGCCCGATATTACAGATGTTGCCGTAGAGCACCGAAATAATCCGGCAATCCGACTTCACTGCGGCCTGCAGGCTTTCATTATCTTTTACTGCGGCAATCACCGGATGCAGTTTTAACAACTCAACAATTGAAGACACGTCTTTCCCCAGTCAGGCCCGTCCGGATGGATAACGGGCAATGTTCATTAACAATAAGGTAACACACCCACACACCGGTATCTCCACGTCTGCTCAAACCACCGCCATCATGCCCGACATTGGTTCAGGAAGCTGTGATAGCTGCACAATTTCCTCCTGCAGCCAGTCATGAAAGTAACCTACCCGCGGTAAATCGCGCTTGCCGGCAGGAATTTCCAACCAGTAGCCGTTGCGACTTTTCAGCTCCAGCGGTGACAGTAACACCAACAGCCCGCTTTGCAGCTCATTACGGATCATCAATCGATCCAGTACCGCATAGCCGGCACCGGTAATACAGGCGTTAATCACCTGATCCTGAGTACTGAACTCCAACCCGCTCTGCTGACCGGCAATCACTTGCCCCGCCGCCGCCAGCCAGCACGCCCAGTTATCCAGCCGGATATCGCCGTTCAGAATGTGCAACTGCGTCTGGGTATGCAACGGCGGGAAGACCTCATTGACCATCAATAAAGGGCTACCGACCAGTACCAGGCGTTCATGGCATAGCCATTCCCCACTGATGGCGCAATCGGCCGGTTCACCAAAACGAATGGCACAGTCAAAATCGCAGTATTTTTGTCGGGTCTCGCTGATCAGCGCGATCTGCAACTGGCTGTTGCGGCGACGTAACGCCACCAGTCGCGGTGCCAACCAGCGGGTAGCGAAGGTCGGCGCTACCTGTAACCGCAGATGCTGCAACGGATTGTGCAACTGTACCTGTTGGATCCCTTCTTCGAGGATATCCAACGATTGGCGTACCCGCGGCAACAACAAAATTGCATCCTGGGTCAACGCCAGGCCGCTGTAGCTGCGGATAAACAGCAATTTCCCCAGAAACGCCTCAAGCTGTTTGATCTGACGACTGGCCGCACTTTGAGTAATAAACAACGCCTCTGCCGCCTTGCTGAAACTCAGCGTACGGCAGGTTTCTTCAAATACACGCAACATACTGAGTGACGGAAGTTTTCTCACGATCCACAGCGCCTCTGTTCAGCAACCTGCCTGTTAACTATATGTTGCTAATTTGCAGTTATTCGCCAGTCTCTGTGGCGCTTATTTCTGTAAAACCAGAAGCCGATCACATGCATTTTCCACCTGAGGGTATGACTAAAACGCACTCGCCGAATACCCCGTTCTGCTGCCACATTGTTCACGCATTCAAAACAAAAATCTAACAATAACCCTACACCGCTCCTACCGGAGGACAGGTCAATGCAAAATCTGACATCGCAACAAATTCGTATGGATGACGTCCCTTTAAACCGATTCCATCTCAAAATCGCCGGGCTGACATTTGGTGCCCACTTCACTGACGGATACGTACTGGGCGTCATTGGTTTCGCCCTGGCACAAATCAAACCACAAATGGGGATCTCCGCCTTTTGGGAAGGCATGCTCGGCAGCTCAGCGTTGATCGGGCTGTTTATCGGCAGCCTGGCCCTCGGCTGGATCGCCGATCACATTGGACGGCAAAAAATATTCTGCTTCAGCTTTGTGGTGATCACCCTCGCCTCAGCGCTGCAATTCTTTGCCACTACGCCGGAGCAACTGTTCCTGCTGCGGGTCATGGTGGGCATCGGGCTCGGCGGTGACTTTTCTGTCGGGCATACCATGCTTGCCGAGTTCTCCCCGCGTAAACACCGTGGCGTGCTGCTCGGATCCTTCAGCGTGATTTGGACCTTCGGCTATGTCGCGGCCGGATTTGCCGGTCACTTCCTGACGGCGATGGGCCCGGATGCCTGGCGTTGGCTACTTTCGTCTTCCGCAGTGCCGGCATTCATCATTCTGATCATGCGTATCGGCACGCCGGAATCCCCCCGCTGGCTGCTGGGCAAAGGCCGTCGCGATCAGGCCATGGCGATTGTTCATCGCTATTTCGGCCCGAATGTGATGCTGGTCGGTGAAGCGCCGACCCTCAGCAAACCACGCTTTATGTCGCTGTTTGGCCCCCTTTATCGTCGCCGTACCGCGTTCAACAGCCTGTTCTTTGTCTGTCTGGTGATCCCGTACTTCGCAATTTATACCTTCTTGCCGTCGATTTTGCAGGTGATGGGCCTGGATCAAAACTTCTCTACTGACCTGTTGCTCAATGGTCTGCTGATCGTCGGCGCACTGCTGGGCATTGTGCTGACGATGTTCTGTTCACGACGGGGTTTCCTGATTGGCGCCTTCGTGTTCCTGGCCGCCTGTCTGATTCTGCTGAGCCTCATTCCCGCCAGCCAAACGGCCTGGCTGATTGCCCTGTTTGCCGCCTTTACGTTGGTGATGTCGGCGGTCAGCAATCTGGTCGGCGTTTTCCCGGCGGAAAGCTTCCCGACGGAAGTGCGATCGATGGGCGTCGGCTTCGCCACCTCAATGAGCCGTTTGGGATCGGCTATCGGCACCGGTCTGTTGCCGTTGGCAATTGTCCACTATGGCATGCCCGCCACCACCGGCATTTTGGCGGTGATTTTAATTATTGGCGCATTGGTCTCCATCGCCTGGGCGCCGGAAACCAAAGGATTAACCCTGGTGGATGCCAGCCAGGATCCAGCGCAGCGCGCAGAAAATGCTTTGCTGACATCAGCTAAATAACACCATCTTATTGAAAACAGGAGTAATGACGTGGAAATGTATATCGGTGAAGGCTTTGAGGGGAATGGCGTAAACGCCTCGCACATCAATATTATGATTGGACCGCGTGATGGTGTGGTCGGTCAGGCATTTTCTTCCAGCCTGGCGTCCCCCAGCCAGGGCCACTGCCCGTTTATGGTGGTGGTAAAACCCAACGTGCCGACCAAGCCAATGACCCTGTATGTCAACAAGGCTGAAATCAGCGGCGAACTGCATGGCAACGCCACCTGGGGAGCTTCTCAGGCGGCGATCGCCAAAGCGGTGGCCGAAGCCTTGCTCGAAGGTATTCTGCCGCCGGAGGCCGAAGACCAGTGGTGTATCGTGACTGCCAACTGGGTCAACCCGGCCTGCGACAATCTGGACGAGGTGTATCGCAATAACTATCGCGCCTGCCGTCAGGCGATCCACGCCGCGATGAATCGCTTGCCCAACCGCAGCCAGTTGGCCGACGCCCTGCCGCAATTGGCTAACCCCTTCTATACGCCGCGTGCCTGAGGAAAACCCCATGGAATACATCAATCTTGGTAATTGTGGGCTGAAAGTCTCCCGTTTGTGTCTCGGCACCATGAACATGGGTAGCAAACAGTGGAAACCCTGGATCTTCGACGAACAGCAAAGTGAGCCGCTGATCCGCCATGCGCTGGAACAAGGTATCAATTTTATCGATCTGGCGGATTTCTACTCCAGCGGTGCGGGCGAAGAAGTGGTGGGCAATATCATTGGGCGTTTGGCCCAGCGCGACGAACTGGTGTTGGCCACCAAAGTCGGTTATCCGATTGGTGGCGGCTCCAATAATCAGGGGCATTCACGCAAGCACATCATGGCCAGCATTGACGCCAGCCTGCGCCGCCTGGGTACCGATTATGTCGACATTTACATGCTGCACTATTTCGATGTGAATACGCCGATTGAAGAAACCTGGTCGGCGATGAACGATATCGTCCGCTCCGGCAAAGCCCGCTATGTCGGCGTATCGACCATGTATGCCTGGCAGTTGGCCAAAATTCTATGGATATGTGAGCGCCACGGCTTCGTCAAACCCATCAACATGCAATTGCAACTCAACTGCGCCTACCGCGAAGAGGAACGGGAGATGATCCCTTTATGCCGCGATCAGGGGCTGGGCGTATCGGTATTCAGCCCACTGGCGCGCGGTTTATTAAGCTGCGATTTCAACTCGGTGCGTAACCAGACAGATTTCTTCACTCAGGAAATGTACGCCGACGCCACTTCGCGCAACGTGGCTCAATCGGTCAGCCTGGTGGCATCGCTACGGGGCATCCCTCCGGCGCAGGTTGCCCAGGCCTGGGTGCTCAGCCACCCGGGGGTCGATTGCATGCTGGTCGGGGCCGATACGGTGCAGCAAATAGACAGCGCCGTCAGTGCGTTGTCTACCACGCTCAGTGAGGATGAGCGCTACGAACTGGAACGCCACTATACCCCATGCGATGTCATCAATGATTACACCGCCGGTAAGCGTATAACGCGTGAGAGCCGCCCCGCCAACGGGCTATTTGCCATGGATAATATCGACACAAGGAACATTGCATGACTGACTATTCTTCTTTACTGCGCAACGGTTGGTACTGTGACGGCCAATGGCGCACCAGTACGCAGCACTATCAGGTCAGTAATCCCGCCACCGGTGAATCGGTAGCCGAGGTCGCTTCGGTCGGCAGCGCAGACACCAACGAGGCCATCGCCGCGGCGGCTGCGGCCCTACCGGCGTGGCGTGCCTTGCCCGTCAAGGCACGAGCACAAATCCTGCAACGCTGGTTTCAACTGATCATGGAAAATCAGGCTGCACTGGCTGAGCTGATGGTGACCGAGCAAGGCAAGATATTGAGCGAAGCCCAGGGCGAAGTCGCTTACGCCGCCAGCTTTATCGAATGGTTTGCCGAAGAGGCCAAACGCGCTTATGGGCAGACCATTCCGGCGACCAAGACCGGTAACCAAATCATCACCTTTAAAGAGCCGGTCGGCGTGATTGCTGCTATCACGCCGTGGAATTTCCCTCTGGCGATGCTGACGCGCAAATTAGGCCCCGCACTGGCAGCCGGTTGCACCGCCGTGATCAAGCCCGCTAACGAGACGCCACTTTCCGCCTTCGCGCTGATCGTACTTGCCGAACAGGCCGGAGTGCCACCAGGGGTGATTAACGCCGTATCCGGAGATACCCCGGCCATCGGTGCCGCACTGATGGCCAGCCCGTTGGTGCGCAAAGTGTCGTTTACCGGCTCCACGCCGGTCGGCAAACTGCTGATGCGCCAGGCGGCGGATACGGTGAAAAAACTGTCGCTGGAGTTGGGCGGTAATGCGCCGTTTATCGTGTTCGACGATGCCGACATAGATGCTGCGGTGGCGGGCGCAATGGCGGCCAAATTCCGGAACAGTGGCCAAACCTGCGTGTGCGTCAATCGCTTCTACATTCAGGACGGCATTTACGACCGCTTTGTCCAGCGGCTGACCGATGCCGCGCGGGCATTGAAAGTGGCTCCCGGCATGACGCCAGGCGCGCAGCAAGGCCCGTTAATCCACCTGAAAGCGGTAGAAAAAGTGGAGGCTCATCTGCAGGACGCTATAAACCAGGGGGCGCGACTGATGTGCGGCGGAGAACGTCACCCGCTTGGTGGATCCTTCTTCCAGCCAACGGTGTTGGCCGATGCCGACGAACGGATGCAGTTGGCGCATGAAGAAACTTTCGGCCCGCTGGCCGCCTGTTTCCGCTTCCACGATGAAGATGAGGCGATCCGCCGCGCCAATGATACGCCCTTTGGACTGGCGGCTTACCTGTATACCCGCGATTTGGCACGCGCATTTCGTGTGACACGTCAGCTCGAAAGCGGCATGGTTGGCATCAACGAAGGTATTATTTCGACCGAGGTCGCTCCCTTTGGCGGTGTCAAAGAATCCGGGCTGGGTCGTGAAGGCGCCGCCATCGGGCTTGATGAGTATCTCGAAACCAAATACGTCAACCTCGGGCAACTTGAGGGCGAATAAATAGCTGTTCGGTCATCAATTGACCCCATTGTGTGCCCGGCTGCTCTTCTGCCAGCGTGAAACCGACGCTTTCATACAGATGCCGGGCCGCATCCAGCCCTTTGAAGGTCCACAAATGGGTTTCATCAAAGCCCTGTTCATCACAAAAACTAACCGCCCGGTTCAGCAGTTGACGGCCTACGCCTCTGCCACGCACACTGTCATCGATGATAAAGGTACGCAGGTGGGCGCGATTTTCCCCCAGGGTTTCCCCATCAATTGAAACCGATCCGACAATGCGGCCATCGCTCAATGCAGACCAGGTCTGGTTTAGCGGATGCGACAGCCTCCCGGCGAGATCGGCCAGCGCTGCGCCGACGGCAGCTTCAAAAAAGGCACCAAACCCCACCGTGCGCGAATAATATTGCATGTGCATTTCCAGCGTTCTACCGGTAAACCCAGGCAGATAACCGCTGACAATCTCGATGGCTGGCGCAGAAACTGATACTTCACCCAAACGGTGAGCGCGTAACGCCGCAGCATAATTCTGCAGGCCTCCGGCAATACCTGCGCTGGCGCCAGCTGGCAGTTGTTGCAGCGCGTTAAGAACCTGATGATCGGCATACCGGTTAATCCCTGCCAGAGTCTGTTGCCCTTTATCCGTTAACCGCAGGATTTTTTCCCTGGCATCTCGCTCACTGGGCAAAGTCACCAATTCTCCGGCTTTGATCAGTTTATTCAGCATGCGGCTAACGCTGGATTTTTCCAGATTGAGCAAGTTGCAAAGCTCAGCCGCGGTATCAACATGCCGATCGCCGATTTCAATCAATGCGTGTACCGCAGACGGCGGCAAATCTGTGCCGGCAAGGGTATTGCCCATAAAGCCCAGCTCTCGCACCAGATGGCGTGACGCATCCCTGATCGGTTGTAAAAACGGGCTTGGTTGGGTGGTCGACATGATGAGGGCTCCGATGTGGTTGTATTGAACAACTATATCGGAGCCATTCAGAAATTCAAACGATCTTTTGGGGTAGTATCAAATGATACGACTTATCTGAGATAAATTAAAATCAGTCACCTTCTACTGAGTGGAAAAATAAAATCATTAATATAATTCCATCAAATAAATAGGAAAACTCCATCGAATTGGTAAATAAAATTATTTTTAGTTATAAGCTTATATCCTATTAATATATTTAAATAAAACAGCACCTTCACCATGTTGAAATTTAGTCATTAACGCCAATTCGAATTTACACATGGCTTATTATCATTAAACTGTGCGAATACTTGCATTTAACCTCACTGCTGATTTAAGTCACCCATTCCACTATGAAGGTGTGAGGTGACATTAAATACCCGCATATTTTATATGAGAAGAACCGTATGTCTCTGCTTAAATCCTTGCCGAAACAGATATCTTTGTGGCATTTGAATCTGTTTCTCCTGGTTGCCAAGTGGCTTAGCTTCAACCGGGCTGCACAGGAGCTCGGTATCAGCCCGGGATACGTGACAAAGTGTATCCATTCCCTTGAGAAAGCATTGGATACCAAGCTGTTTGTTCGCACTACCCGTCAAGTGATGTTGAGTAAAAGCGGCGAATTCTTTTTTATTAAAGTTAAAGAGATCCTGGGTGATGTTGAAGATGCCATCCTGGGCATCAATGCCTTGCAGGACGTTGCCAGCGGCAATCTGCGGATCAGCTGTAATGCCTACTTTGGGCTGCATCATCTGGCACCGGTCTTGTCTTTGATGCAGCGACAGAGCCCAGGGTTAAACATCTGGCTGGATCTGACCAACCAACAAAATGACCTGATTGCCGACGATATTGATATCGATATCCGCATCGGCAGTGCAAAAGAACCCCATCTGGTGGCTTATAAAATAGCCAGCAGCTTTCGGGTCCTTTGCGCCTCGCCGCTGTATCTCAAACGCCAGGGTACCCCACAGGAACTTGATGAACTCAATAACCATAATTGCATACTGTATCGCCCCCGCGAGGAAAGTATGGGGCTATGGCGGCTCACAGACAGCCGCAACGCATCGGAAAGCAAGCTTAAGGTGAAAGGCTCACTTTCCAGCAGCCACAGCGACGTTGTGAAAACCTGGGCCGTCAAAAATCACGGGATTGCCCTGCTGCCGGTCTGGAGCGTTGCGTCAGAGCTGGCATCTGGGGTTTTGGTCAGAGTGTTGCCTCAATATCAGCAATCGGCAGATATTATCGCGGTGATCAAAAACCAGGAGAAAAAAACGCAACTTATTCGTACCTGCGTGGACTTTATCAAAACTCATTTACAGGCCAGTTTACCTCAGATGAACAGCTACGACTAAAACAGTGTCAACCCTTATTAACCCGGTTCCACCATCAAGAGAAATGCAATGAATAACGAGATGGATTACAAACTCTATGGCCTTTTTGGAAGCAACAAAGATATCAACGGTGAGGTTTACCGAATATTAGGCGAGTGCCTTGTTCATTTAACATTGGCTAAAAAAACCGTCACCCCATCAACGATCATGACCCATTTGGTTTCAGTCATAGAGTTTCAACCCTGTGATCATCAGAGAAAGTTTTATCGTGTAGCGATAGAGATAATCGGCATGGCACAAAAAAATTAACGATCGCTGCTGTAAATTCAGCATAAAAAAGGAGTCATGCCTGACCGACATTTACTTCCCAGTGGTGAATTCACTCTTTACTTAATGAGAGTTTACAGCCTGGCAGCCTATGACTAGATTTTTTAATCGTGAAAGCCAATAAAAAATCAGCACTAAATTTATTTCGCCATTATCAATGCCAAGGGAATAACAGGGCTTAACGTTACAGTGCGTCAATGGATTTACTTAACTCGAGGGCATGACCAAATGACTAAACAAAATTATATCTACAGCCAATATGATAAGTCTGTATGGGCCGATAGAGATGATTCTGGAGTTTATAGCAGCATTGATCTGTTCTGGCATTATCAGGAACGTGGTGATTACACTCTGAATGGCCGCCCCTCCGACAGCGCACTGGCGGCCGGTGAGAACCTGGCCCGCAACCTGCAATCCTGGAATGGCGTTGGTTCTGATGCACACCTGGGGAAAGGCGCTACCCTGACTTACGCCTTCCCTACCTGGCGCGAACATCAGTTCAATACTGAGGGTGACGGTGGTTTAAGCGGGCTGGATGCTAAACAGCAAGCCTATGCCAAAGCTTCGTTGCAGGCCTGGGCCGATGTCGCCAATCTGACGTTTAAAGCATTGCCGGCCAATCAAAGCCAGGATGCGCAGATCAAATTCGGCAACTTCACCGCAACACCTAAAAGCGACAGTAACTACGGCTTCTTTCCCCACACGCTTGATGACAATGGCGAGCCTTTGGTTGACGATTGGGGACACGATGCCTCGGGCCAGGTGTGGTTTGTTGATCTTCCCGAAAACCGCGAACCGGGTTCTGGCGGCGGTTATGGTGCTCAAGTCTTTACCCATGAACTTGGCCATGCTCTGGGGCTTGATCACCCAGGAACCTATAATGGCGATGGAGCTACCTATCAAAAGGATGCCAAGTATGTGGAAGACACCAATCAGTTTTCGATCATGAGCTATTTTTCCGAACTCAACCCAGCGGGTAAACCGGCCATTGGTGACTTCAACGGTCATTACGCGTCCGGCCCGCTGATGGATGACATTGCGGCCATGCAATACCTGTACGGTGCCAACACCCATGCATTTTCTGGCGATACCGTTTACGGTTTTAACTCCAATACCCAGCGTGACTACCTCTCCGCCAACAGTAATGCCACCAAAGTGATCTTCAGCGCCTGGGATACCGGTGGTAATGACACCTTTGATTTCTCCGGCTACAGCGCCAATCAACGTATTAACCTAAATCAAGGGGCATTTTCTGACGTCGGCGGTTTGAAAGGTAACGTGTCGATCACTCAGGGCACCAATATTGAAAATGCCATCGGCGGCAGCGGCAACGATGTCCTGGTGGGTAATGCGTTGAACAACGTATTGAAGGGCGGTGCCGGCAATGACTTTATCTTTGGTGGCGCAGGGGCCGACACTTTGTGGGGCGGCGCAGGTAAAGATATCTTCGCTTTTGCCGCGGCGTCTGACTCCACCGTCAAAGCACCGGACAAGATCATGGATTTCACCACCGGCGTCGACAAGATTGATTTGAGCGCTTTCGCCACCGATATCCAGTTCGTCGGGGGCTTTAGCGGCAACAGCAACGAGGCGACGATAAGCAGCAGCGGCAACAATAGCGTTCTGGCCTTGGATCTGCACGGACACGACGTCGGGAATCACGGCTGGCAGCCTGATTTCCTGGTGAATATCGTGGGGCAAGTCAACGCTCAAACCGACTTTATCGTTTAGACCCTTTTAGGTAGACCCGGGCAGGTTCTGCCACTTTTTGGCGAGGGCTTCTTAGGGGGCGCCCTCGCCCTTTTTTGACTTTCCGATCCTACTCAGCCTCTTGGCCAGCCTGGTAATACACATAGTCTTCCCGCGCCAGGCTGTTTTTGATCCTGAAGCGCCAAACTATCGCCAGGGCGATAAACCACAGCGGCATACTGCACAGCGCTATCAACGTATCCCGGTCAAAGACCATCAGCACCAGCGTGAAAGCGAAGAACGCCAACGTCAGCCAGGTCATGATCACCCCGCCCGGCATTTTGAAGGTAGAACGGGCGTGCAGTTCGGGCTGTTGTTTGCGATAAACCAGATAGGCCACCAGGATCATACCCCAGCTGTAAACCACCAGTATCGCCGCCACGGTAGAAACAATGGTAAACAGCGTCATCACATTCGGCATCAGGATCAACAGCATGGTGCCCACCACCATACAGAAGCAGGAGAACATCAGGCTGCGGATCGGAATTGCCGTGGTGCGTGACAGGATTTTGAACTGTCCGTGCGCGTGTTTCTCCATCGACAGGCCATACAGCATGCGGGTACTGGAATAAACCCCGCTGTTGGCCGAAGACATGGCGGAGGTCAAGGCGACAAAGTTAATCACTGCTGCGGCGGCGGGCAAACCAGCCTGGTCGAATAACATAACGAACGGGCTGCTGTCCGGCGAAACGTGGCTCCATGAGGTCACGGCGATAATCGCCAGCATCGAGAATACATAGAAAATGATGATCCGCACCGGGATCACGTTGATCGCCTTGGGCAGCACCTTCTGCGGATCCTTGGTCTCGGCCGACATGGTGCCCAGCAGCTCGATACCCGTGCAGGAGAAAATGGCAATCTGGAAGCCGGCAAAGAAGCCGAATATGCCGTGCGGCATAAAGATATTGGGGTCGGTGATATTACTCACCGAGGCCTTAACCCCATCCGGTGAGGTCCAGCCAATAAACACCATCCAGGCACCGGTCAGGATCAGCGCGATAATGGCAATCACTTTGATGATGGCAAACCAGAACTCTGCTTCACCAAACATCTTCACCGACAGCATATTGAACAGGCACAGCAGCCCCAGGGTCAGCAAGGCCGGCAGCCAGGGCGAAACCTCCGGGTACCAGTACTGTATGTAACCGCCGCACACCACTACGTCGGCAATGCAGGTTACCACCCAACTCAACCAGTAAGACCAACCGAGAAAAAAACTGGCTTTGGGGCCCAGGTATTCGGAGACGAAATCGGCAAACGAGCGATAGTCGAGCTTGGTCAGCAATAATTCGCCCATCGCCCGCATCACCATAAACATAAAGAAGCCGACAATCACGTAGGTCAAAACAATAGAAGTGCCGGAAAGCGCGATGGTTTTACCCGAGCCCATAAACAACCCGGTGCCTATGGCCCCGCCGATGGAAATAAGCTGAATATGCCGTTCGCTCAGACCCCGTTGCAATGTTTGGGCGCAGTCGTGCCCCTCGGTTGAATGGGTATTCAACCGATGTTGCTTACTTTTTGTCATGGTGTTACCTGTCCGTCATTAAGGCGATTAAGCAGCTTTCACCGCTGCAGCAGGAGTGAAACGCCGTTGGCGTTCTACCGGCAAAAAAGAAATTCAGGCCAAACGCTGCCCGCCCTTTTGTTAAAGGGAAGTAAATATCTGTCCGTCTCAGAAAACGACTGTTCGAACTGAGCGCCAGCCCACATTTTGCATGCGAAGCATGAGCGTGGAGGATAAAGACCTTGATATCAGTGGGTTGTGATTATTCCCATTCAAGAAAAAAACGCGACCAACCAAGATTTAACATGAATTTAACTCTGGCGTCAGGAAACGGCATTGTCAACACGACACTTAAATAAAATGAAACTTTTTGATCACATTCAAGGTTCTGAAAAATAGATAAAAACGGGTTTTATGCATTTTTTATGCATAAAGTATGAGTAGTCGACTACCCTCTCCTGAAAAAGTAATTAACTATTCATTTTTGCGTCGAAAAACCCGCTGGAAACCGCTCCGCAGCCCGCCAAGGGGGGGCTAACAAGCCGTGCTTTTAATGGTAAATTTGGCGTCGCAAAAGTGTTATGCACTTAGTAATCCACGGTTAAACAAAATAAACACCTCTATATAAAAAAGGTTGGTTATGGAAAAGCTATCCTACGCTTCAGAAAGCAGCACAACGGCCTGGGCCACCTATCTGCAACAAATCGACCGCGTTGCGCCTTACCTGGGTGATCTGTCGCGTTGGGTTGATACCCTGCGTCACCCGAAGCGTGCGCTGATCGTTGATATCCCACTGCAGATGGACGACGGTTCAATCCGCCATTTCGAAGGTTTCCGCGTTCAGCACAACCTGTCGCGCGGCCCGGGTAAAGGCGGCATCCGTTATCACCCGGACGTTGATCTCGATGAAGTCATGGCGCTGTCAGCCTGGATGACCATCAAATGTGCGGCAGTCAACCTGCCCTACGGTGGCGCCAAGGGGGGGATCCGCGTCGATCCTTTCAAACTGTCTGAAGGCGAGCTGGAAAGATTGACCCGTCGCTACACCAGCGAAATCGGTTTTATCATCGGGCCACAGAAAGATATCCCGGCACCGGACGTCGGCACCAACTCCAAAGTGATGGCCTGGATGATGGATACCTACTCCATGAACCACGGCACGACCATCACTGGCGTGGTTACCGGCAAGCCTATCCACCTGGGTGGCTCTCTGGGTCGTGAGAAAGCTACCGGTCGCGGCGTATTCGTTACCGGCTGTGAAGTGGCGAAACGTCTGGGCGTGCAAATCGAAGGTGCCAAGGTTGCGGTTCAGGGCTTTGGTAACGTGGGCAGCGAAGCCGCCCGCCTGTTCGTTGGTATCGGTGCGCGTGTGGTGGTGATTCAGGACCACTCCGCTACCCTGTTCAACGCCAACGGCATCGATCTGGCAGCGCTGACCGAATGGCAGGCCAAGAACAAGCAAATTGCCGGTTTCCCTGGCGCCAGCGAAATCGAAAGCGAAGCTTTCTGGTCCGTAGACATGGATATCCTGATCCCAGCTGCGCTGGAAGGCCAGATTACCCGTCAACGTGCAGAAATCCTCAGCGCCAAACTGGTTCTGGAAGGCGCTAACGGCCCAACCTACCCAGATGCGGACGACGTGCTGCGTTCACGCAACATCACCGTAGTACCTGACGTTATCTGTAACGCCGGCGGCGTAACAGTCAGCTACTTCGAATGGGTGCAGGACATGGCCAGCTACTTCTGGAGCGAGAGCGAAATCAACGAGCGTATGGACAAGATCATGACCGACGCCATGATTCACGTTTGGAACAAGTCCGAAGAGAAAGAGTGCAGCCTGCGCACAGCGGCATATATCGTCGCCTGTGAGCGTATCCTGACCGCACGTAAAGAGCGTGGCATTTACCCAGGTTAATGCATTACCTCTCCCGGCTTGCGCTGCAGGCCGGGATTATTTCAAAGAGCTTCCTTCAACGCAGCAACCGTTTCATCACCTTGCCGGTGCTGGTCATCGGTAACCGTTCCACAAACTCAACGACGCGTGGGTATTTAAACGCCGCCAGCCGCTCTTTGGTCCAGGCGATCAGCTGTTCTTCACTCACCGGCTCGTCCACATCCTTCAACACCACCACCGCTTTTATCTCTTCGCCCAACGACGGATGCGGTACGCCAATCACTGCCACCAATGACACCGCCGGATGACGGATCATCAGTTCTTCAACTTCACGCGGATAGACGTTAAATCCGCCGCGGATAATCACATCTTTTGACCGGTCGACGATAAAATAGAAGCCGTCGGCATCACGGCGCGCCAGATCTCCGGTTCTGAACCAGCCGTTTTCCAGTACCTCGGCCGTGGCTTCCGGACGGTTAAAGTAGCCCTTCATCACATTGTAGCCACGCACCGCAATCTCGCCGACCTGATCTGTGCCCTCTACCGTTTTACCGATGACATCGACCAATCGGACTTCAACCCCCCAGATGGGCTGGCCAATAGAGCCGACTTTATTGACCCGGCCCGGATGGTTAAAGGTAGCCACCGGGCTGGTTTCTGATAAGCCATAGCCCTCAAGAATATTAACGCCGAAGCGCCGGGCAAAGTCCTCGATGATTTGTACGGGCAAACTGGCGCCGCCGGAGACCGCCATGCGCAGGTTTTTACGTAACAGGGCAAGATCCGCCGTATCATCCAGCGCGTTCAGCAATGCCCAGTACATGGTGGGTACCCCGGCAAAGAAGGTGATGGCGTGCTTTTGCATCAGCGCAATGATCTGCTTCGCATCAAAACGCGGCACCATGACCAGCGTTGCCGCCAAAGCAAAACCGGCATTCATCTGTACGGTGGAACCAAAAGTATGAAATAGCGGCAGCGTCACCAAATGACGATCGGGATGTTCTACCGAACTATTGAACAGCTGCACCGAGCCCAGGGCGTTCAATACCAAATTGGAATGGGTCAATTCCGCCCCTTTGGCGCGGCCGGTGGTACCACTGGTGTAAAGGATCACGGCAGTATCCGATTCCAGCGTGGTGACGCTGTCAAAAGCGGTGGGTTGGGTGCGGATGGCCTGGCTGAAGCGATCCCCCGCCAGCGGCAGGCTGTCGCCGATAATAATAAAATCACGACAATGCTCTGCAGTATCAAAGGCACGTCGCGCCTCTTCCCCCAGCGTCAATCCGGCGTGGCCCTCAAAACAAAAGAAACTCACCGCCTGCGAGTCTTGCAGGTAATATTCAAACTCCCCCGCTTTTAACAAGGTGTTCAAAGGGACTACCACCGCACCGACTTTGAGGATGCCATAGTAAATAGCGGGAAATTCCCAACTGTTCGGGCAAGCCAGCGCCACCCTTTCACCGGGCTGCACTCCACGGGCAATCAGTAAATTAGCGACCTGATTGGCACGTTGATTCAACGTGGTGTAGCTAAACTGAACATCCTCCTGCACCAGCGCCAGACGATCGGCAAATGAACGCGCACTCTCTTCAAGCAATGTAGCCAGATTTAACATGGGACTTTCTCGAAAGCAGAGACCGGAAGCACCCGGTGGGTCAATGGATGAGATACTGCGCTACCTCGCTGAGGTTGCTCTCCCTGAACAGCCTGCGGCGAAAAATGACCACGGCAAAAATCAGTATAGAAGAGGTCACACCAGTGTAAAGGTCTCACCCCATCTCCCGATTAGAGAGTGAAAGCATAAGTTATGGCGGCGGTGACCGTGGGCTGATCGCGCTGGTATACAATCGGACTATTCGCCGCATGGTCGCCAAGCCAGGTGTAACCGACACTAAGAGCGCCCCCCCATTGCGGGGTGAATTGATGGCTCCAGCTTAATTCACTTTCTACCCCGAAGAGGCCACCGGCAGCGTGGTAACGATGATAGCCTGAGCGCATGCTTTGATTATCACTCACGCCATAAAAAGTGTTCATATAACGGCTGTCTCCAAACAGGGCCGACACTTGAAACGCGATGCTGTCATTGGCATTTTGCACAGGAATAGCGGTGACGGAGGTTCTATAGTGAACCCCCTGTCCATCACTGAGCGGAAGTGTTGCCAGCCCTTCCAGAGATAACCACGGCTCCACCATCCACCCTGCTGCAATTGATGTATTGACAGTCGCTTTAATATTGCCCATGCCTTTCAGTTTGTCAGAACCGGCACGCCAGGAGCTGTCCTGATCCGCACGCCCCAGATCATAGCCAAGGGTGTGTTCCAGGTAGAACCCATTGTCACTGCGCAGGTCATACCCAACCCCTTTTAAAGTGTCAAAGAAATACATGCCATCCCGCACTTGCAATGCCGGTGCAACTTGCGTATGCCATTCATCTGACCCACTGTAGCTAGGGGAATAGCGTGCTCCCAGCCCCATTATTACGCTCTTCTGGGAAGAGCCAGTATTATCGGCGTGTGCACCTGCAGCCGTGATGGAACCCAACAGACATGCCATTTGCCAAATCAATTTCCTGCTTTTCATTTCTTGCCTCTTCAACGAACCCTTCAACCATGTCCAAGATTCATGGCCATATTCCAAGTCCGCACTATGAATAGGCTGCATCAATAAACCGTGAGTGTTTTATGAATAACCTGTCAAGCAGGCTCAACAATGCATTTTTACGAGGTGTGAGTTCGCGATCCACGTTCCGATGGGCTATATGTTAGGGATCATTTCCCCTCCCGGAGAGCCCCTGATGAGCAAGAAAAAGATCCTGATGCTGGTCGGCGATTACGCCGAAGATTATGAAACCATGGTGCCGTTTCAGGCGTTACAAATGATAGGTCATCAGGTGGATGCCGTGTGCCCCGATAAGGCCATAGGCGACTACATCATGACGGCGATCCATGATTTTGACGGCGCGCAAACCTACAGCGAAAAACCCGGCCACCGTTTCACCCTGAACGCCGATTTTTCGGCCGCCAAAGAAGCAGACTATGACGCCCTGTTGATCCCCGGAGGCCGAGCGCCAGAGTATCTGCGACTGAATCCGCAGGTCATCAAACTGGTGCAGGCTTTTGACGCCGCACGCAAGCCCATCGCAGCCGTCTGTCATGGCCCGCAGCTGCTGGCCGCCGCCGGCGTGTTGAAAGGCAGAACCTGCAGTGCCTACCCGGCCTGCGCGCCAGAAGTACAGCTGGCTGGCGGACACTTTGCCGACATCGGCATCGATCAGGCCCATGTTGATGGCAATCTGGTGACCGCCCCGGCATGGCCGGCACATCCGCAATGGCTGGCGAAATTTGCCGAACTGCTGGCGGAATAAGGCAATAAAAAGGCCCGCAACACAGCTGCGGGCCATATTTTATTTTGACTTTTCGTGGGTTAATTATTCCGCCAACCACCCAAGATTACTTTAATTGTTCAATCAGAAAGTGAATGTCATAGAGCCAACGTTTTGCGCGGGCGGATCGCACCAGCATATAAACATACAAGGGCCGGATCCTTTCCATCTCAAGATCCCAATGATTACTACGTCGGGATGATGGGGAAAATAATGACACTGATTTAGACTCCTGACGAAAATAGAGCTCATGATTGTAATTACTGCAGTCTATTTGGAAGGCAACGAAGTAGCCATGCATCAGCGTCTCCGACATCGGCAACGACAGGTTTAGCTCTTTGTTTATTTCGGTATTGAGAGTCACGTCGATGCCCCTTTTGAGAAGGCCCGGTGCGTTATAGCGATCGACCACTGAAATGACCTGCTGCTGAATATCACTTTCCATTTCAACCTCAAACTATTTGGCCGCGAGAATGATGCGATAATATTCAGACCTTTCTTAAGGTAGCGAGTTCTGTAAGGCAAAGTGATTTTCCTTTTCTTTACACTTTCACCACAGAGTGGATATAAAAATACGCGGAATGTTGTCGGCATCCTGCGTATTAGCATTGTTGCTTGCAGTAAATTTTATTGGGTCAGGGAGCCATTATTGGCAATAACTCCATCGCCCTGCTTCTCTGCGCTAATACCACCCCCAAGCACTTTATACAGCGTGATCAGGTTCTGATATTCGGTTTGCTGGGTGGTAATCAACGACTGCCGAGCGCTATACAAGGTGCGCTGCGCGTCAAGCATCGTCAGATAGGTATCCACCCCGTGGCGATAACGCAGCTCTGCCAGGCGATAATATTCCTGCGAAGCCGCCACATAGCCGGTTTGCGCCGCTAACTGTTCCTGAATAGTGCCTTTACGCGCCAGGGCATCGGCGGTCTCCTGGAATGCCGTCTGCACCGCTTTCTCGTAGGTGGCAACGTACAGGTCTTTCTGCGCCTTGGTGTAATTCAACTGGGCGGTGTTATAGCCGCCGGTGAAGATCGGCAGGCTGATACTCGGTGCAAATGACCAGACACCCGCCCCCTTGCTGAACAGTGATGACAACTCCCCGCTGCCTATGCCACCGCTGGCCGTCAGACTGATAGACGGGAAAAATGCCGCGCGGGCAGAACCGATATTGGCGTTGGCCGCCTTCAGGTTATGCTCGGCCTCCAGTACATCCGGGCGGTTCAGCAGCACCTGTGAAGACAGATTCGCCGGGATATCTTTCATTATGCCGGACAATGCTGCGATATCCGTCGGCAACAGGCTCTCAGGTACGCTTTGCCCCACCACCAGATCCAGCGCGTTTTTCGCCTGTGCGGCGCTGGTGGTGTAGCTGGCCACGTCCGAACGCGCCTGCTGATACACGGTGTCTGCGGTAGCGACATCAACCATCGACAGAATGCCGTTTTGCTGGTTTTTGCGCGTCACCGCCAGCGACAATCTGGCGCTTTCCATGGTGCTTTTGGCCGCAGCCAGATTGCTGCGTTCCGCCGCCAGGTTTACCCAGTCGGTGACGATATCGGCGATCAACGTCAGGCGAGTGCTTTTGGCCGCTTCCGACTCCGCCAAATAGGTTTCAAAGGTCGAGCGTGACAAACTGCGGTTCTTGCCGAACAGATCCAGCTCAAATGCACTGGTGCCGGCCGTGGCTTCGTAGCTCTGGCTGATTGCGGTGGCGTTACCGTTACCGGTCAGTGCCCGCCCACGGCTGCCGTCCACACCGGCGTTAATGGTCGGGAACAAATCGGAGCGCTGCTCGCCGTAGAGCGCCCGCGCCGATTCAATATTGGCAATGGCTTCACGCAGATCTCGGCTGCTGCTCAGCCCCATCTCTACCACCTGCCGCAGTTTGGCGTCGACCACATAGTCACGCCACGGAATGTCCGGATAGCTCAGTGATAATTTACCGGAAGGCGCAGTATAAGCCTCCCCCTGTGGCATGGTGGTGGGTACCGGTGCCTGCGGACGCTGATAGTTCGGATCCAGCGAGATACACCCCGCCAGTAACAGCGGGAATGTCAGAATGATTAAACGTTGCAACACATTATTCTCCTGCCTGTGGCGCAGTGTTTTCCAACGGTTTGGCGACGGTTGTTTTGCGTGAAAACATCCGGCGTACCAAAACGTAGAACAACGGAACAAAGAAGATCGCCAGTAACGTCGCCGTGATAGTGCCGCCAATGATCCCGGTACCGATGGCGATGCGGCTGTTGGCCCCGGCACCGCTGGACACCGCCAGCGGCAACACGCCGGCGCTAAACGCCAGGGAGGTCATCAAAATCGGACGTAAACGCATGCGGGATGCCTCAACCGCCGCGGCGATCAAGGTTTCACCCCGCTGGTATTTCTCTTCGGCGAATTCGACGATCAGAATGGCGTTCTTGGCCGACAGACCAATGATGGTCAACAGTGCCACCTGGAAGTAAATATCGTTTTCCAGGCCACGCAGCGTGATCGCTAACAACGAGCCAACTACGCCCATCGGCACCACCATCATCACGGCAAACGGAATTGACCAGCTTTCGTACAGGGCGGCAAGGCACAGGAACACCACCACCAGTGAAATGGCATACAGGGATCCAGCCTGCCCGCTGGTCAAGCGCTCCTGATAAGAAAGGCCGCTCCAGGAGAAGCTGCTGGCAGAAGAGAACTTAGCCGCCAGCTTTGCCATCTCATCCATCGCAGTACCGGAACTGGTGCCGGGCGCGCCTTGGCCGGTGATCTCAAACGACGACAGGCCGTTATAGCGCGACAGGTTTTCCGGCCCGTAGATCCAGTGTGACGCGGCAAAGGCCGAGAACGGCGTCATGCTGGTGCTACCGCTGCTGGATGTGCCCCGTACAAACCATTTGTCGAGATCTTCCGGTTTTGAGCGGTACTCGACATCCCCCTGCATATAGACTTTTTTCACCCGGTTGCGGTCGATAAAGTCGTTAACATAGGTGCTGCCGAAGGCGCTGGTCAGCGTGCTGCTGACGTCGCTATTGCTCAGCCCCAACGCCTGCAGTTTGTCATTGTCGATCTCCACCTGCAGCTGCGGGGTATCCGGCAAGGTGTTGGCGCGTACCGCGCTCAGGCTGGGGTTTTTCCCCGCTGCAGCGATAATCTGGTCACGCATCACCTGCAGCTCTGCGCGGGTGGTTGCGCCTTTGGCCTGCAGTTCGAAGGTGAAACCGTCAGACTGACCAAAACCGTCAATCGCCGGAGGGCTCATCGAGAACACCTGTGCGTCACGGATCTTGGCGAAGTGCGCCATCGCACGCTTGGCAATCGCATCGGCGGTATTGGCACTGCCGGAGCGTAAACTCCAGTCTTTCAGGCTGACGAAGGCCATACCAGCGTTTTGCCCACTGCCGCTGAAACCAAAGCCGTTAATGGTGAAAATAGTGCTGACGTTGGCCTTCTCATCGTTGAGGAAATAATCTTTTACTTCATCGCTGACCGCCGAGGTACGGGCATTGGTGGCACCGGCCGGCAGCGTATACTGCACCATCACCACCCCCTGATCTTCGTTGGGCAGAAAACCGGTCGGCAGGCGCATATACATCAGGGCGGCGGCAATCAACAACAGGCCGTACAGCAACAGATAGCGCATTGGGCTGTGGATCACCCTGCCGACCTTATCGGCATATTTCTCCTGCAGGCGGTTATAGCCACGGTTGAATTTGCCCAGCAGGCCCTTGTTGGTCAGATCATCATGCGCAGGTTTCAGCAAGGTGGCGCACAGTGCCGGAGCCAGCGTTAACGCCAGGATCACCGACAACACCATAGAAGCCACGATAGTGACCGAGAACTGGCGGTAGATCACCCCGGTGGAACCGCCGAAAAACGCCATCGGCAGGAAGACTGCCGAAAGCACCATGGCAATACCGACCAGTGCGCCGGTGATTTCCTTCATCGATTTTTCGGTTGCCTCGCGCGGCGGCAATTTCTCTTCCCGCATCACGCGCTCGACGTTCTCCACCACCACGATGGCGTCATCCACCAATAGCCCGATTGCCAGCACCATGCCAAACAGCGTCAGGGTGTTGATTGAATAGCCGAAGGCGGCCAGCACGCCGAAGGTACCCAACAGCACCACCGGCACGGTAATAGTCGGGATCAGCGTGGTACGCAAATTCTGCAGGAAGACAAACATCACGATCACCACCAACACCACCGCCTCGATCAGCGTTTTCACCACTTCTTCGATCGAGATATTAATAAAGTCGGTGCTGTCTTTCGGGTAGGCCACCTTGTAGCCATTGGGCATCGAGGTTTGGTATTCCGCCACCTTGGCCTTGACCAGTTTGGCGGTATTGAGCGCATTGGCCCCGGCGGCCAGCTTGACGGCAATCCCTGAGGCCGGGTGACCATTAAGGCGGGCGCTGGAGGAATAATCTTCGTTGCCCAGCTCAACCCGCGCCACATCGCCCAGGCGCACCAAGGCTCCGCTGCTGTCGCTTTTCAGGATAATATTGCGGAACTGCTCCGGCGTTTGCAGCCGCGACTGCGCCTTCACCGTGGCGGTCAGTTGCTGATCGGCACCTGAAGGCAAATCGCCGACTTTACCGGCAGAAATCTGGGTGTTTTGCGCCTCAATCGCCGTTTCCACATCGGAGGGCATCAGCGAAAAAGACGCCAGCTTGGTCGGGTTCAGCCAGATGCGCATCGCGTATTCTGACCCGAATACCTGCACGTCGCCGACGCCGTCAATGCGCGACAGCGGATCCTGAATGTTGCTCACCAGATAGTCGGAAATGTCCGCCATACTGGCCTTGTCGGTTTCATCATACAGCCCGACGATCAGCAAAAAACTGCTCTGGGATTTCTTGACCGTTACACCTTGGGCGGTCACCTCGGTCGGCAGACGGCTTTCCGCCTGCTGTACCTTGTTCTGCACCTGCACCTGAGCGATATCTGGATCGGTGCCCTGATCAAAGGTCACGTTAATGCTTACCGAACCATTGGAGCTGCTGGTAGCTGAAAAATAAAGTAGCCCATCAAGCCCCGTCAGCTGCTGCTCAATCACCTGGGTAACGCTATTTTCCAGGGTTTCCGCATCAGCCCCCGGATAGGTGGCGGAAATGGAAATCTGTGGTGGGGAGACGTCCGGATATTGCGAGATGGGCAGCGAGTTGATCGACATTAGGCCACACAGCATGATGATGATCGCAATCACCCAGGCAAACACCGGGCGGCGAATGAAGAACTGCGCCATGGTTATTGGTCCCCGCCGTTAGTCGCAGCCGTATTTGCCTGCTTTTGTACTTCAACTGCCTTGACCTCAACGCCGACGGCCACCTTATTCGTGCCTTCGACGATCAGTCGGTCGCCGGCATTCAGCCCTTTGCTGATCAGCCAACTGCTGCCGATAACCTGTCCGGTGGTGAGGGTGCGTTGTTCCACTTTGTTTTGCGCGTTAACCACCAACGCGGTTGCCTCGCCCCTGGCATTGCGGGTAATGCCCTGTTGCGGTGCCAGAATGCCTTTGGGATCGACCCCGTTGTCCAGGGTGGCATGAACATACATGCCTGGCAGTAATTCGTGCTCAGGGTTAGGGAACACGGCACGCAGGGTGACAGAACCGGTAGATTCATCCACCGACACTTCCGTCAGCTCCAGCTTGCCGGGGTGGCTGTAGGGCGTGCCATCTTCGAGTTTGATCGCCACCGGAGTGACATTGTCACGCTGCAATGAAGCCTGCTGCCTGCGCAATTTGAGCAGTTGACTGCTGGACTGAGTGAGATCGACATAGACAGGATCGAGTGCGCGAATGGTTGCCAGTGCATCGGTTTGGCTGGCAGTGACCAGCGCCCCCGGCGTGACCGAAGAAATACCAATACGGCCGGAAATCGGCGCGCGTACCTGGGTATAGGCAAGATTGATTTTGCTGGTTTCCAGCGCCGCCTGATACTGCGCGACGGCGGCTACGGCCTCCAGATAGGTTGCCATCGCATCATCCGCATCCTGTTTGGAGACGCCATTCTCCTTCACCAGTGCGGCATAGCGCTGCGCCTTCAGGCGGCTGGACTTCACCGTGGCCTGGGCACTTTTCAACTGGGCAGCGGCCTGATCGTAACTGGCCTGGTAGGTCGCGGGATCGATTTGATACAGCACCTGCCCGGCTTTGACCTCCGCACCTTCGGTAAACAGGCGTGCCTTGATAATGCCTTCCACCTGCGGACGAACATCCGAGGTCATGGTGGCATTGACCCGGCCCGTCAGGTCACTGCTCAGCGTGACCGGCTGGCTGTGCAATGTTGCCACACCCACCTCCGGCGCGCCGGCTGCACCGGCCGGAGCACTGCCGGTCTGGCCATCACAGGCAGACAACAACAGCGACAGGCTGACCAGTAAAACCTTTTTCCTTTGCATCGACTTTCTATCCTATTGAGAACGTTTATTCTCAATATATAGAAAGCGACGTTTTTAGTCTGACAGGGTTGCGTAAGGATTCAGTAAAAGTGCATCGCAGAGCATGTGGAAAGCCGGTGCGCACGCATTTCACGCACCGGCTCAGGGTTTATTTCTTGCGCAGAGGCACGTCTTTCAACAGCCAGGTCAAGGCAAAGGCCAACGCCATCACCCCCGCCGCAATCTGGTAAACCGAGTGGATCGCACCGCCGAAGGCCTGCAGGTAGTCGTTTTGCAATTGCGCCGGCAAATGGTGCACGGCATCAGCCCCCAGTGAACGCGGCAGTTCTGCGCCCTCCGGCAGCAAGCTAGCCAGACGGCTGTGCAGCACATTGGTAAAAATCGCGCCAAACACCGCCACGCCGATAGAGCCGCCAATGGAGCGGAACAGCGTGGCACTAGAGGTCGCGACCCCCATATGCTTTGGCTCTACGCTGTTTTGAGCCGCCAGGATCATCACCTGCATCACCATACCCAGCCCCAACCCCAGCAGGCTGATGTAGAGGTACAGCAAATGCACCGGGGTCGAGTTTTTCAACGTCCCCAGCAACACCATACCTGCCAGGGCGCACAGGGTGCCGATAATCGGGAAAATGCGGTATTTGCCGCGCTTGCTGATCAGCCGACCGCTGATAATCGAGCTAAGCATAATCCCACCCATCAGCGGCAGCAGCTGCATCCCGGCCTGGGTAGGCGTGGAATCCTTCACGACCTGCAGATACAGCGGCAGGAAAGTCACCGATCCAAACAGCGACATACCGACGATAAAACCGATCAGGGCGCACAAGACAAAGGTGCGATTACGGAACAGGTCGAGCGGGATAATCGGCTCGCTCGCCAGTCGCTCTTCGTAGATAAACCCGCCTATCGACACCAGGCCAAAGGCCAGAATGCACCACAGTTGACCGTCCGACCAGGCCATCACCGTGCCGCCCTGGCTGGTAAACAGGATGATGCAGGTCAGTGCCGCTGCGAGATAGCTGGCCCCGAGAAAATCAATCTCGTGTTTTACCCGATTGACCTTCGACTGGAACACCGCGCCAATCACCAGCAGCGCGAAAATCCCCAGCGGCAGGTTAATATAGAAGATCCAACGCCAGGAGAAATGCTGCACCAGCAATCCACCGATCAGCGGGCCGACCACCGTCGCCAGTCCAAATACCCCGCCAAACAACCCCTGATAGCGTCCACGATCGGCCGGTGGGATCACATCGCCGACCACCGCCATGGTCACCACCAACAAACCACCGCCGCCCAGCCCTTGCAGCGCACGCATCAGGATAAGTTCCGTCATATTCTGCGCCAACCCGCACAGCACCGAACCGAGCAGGAACACCACAATGGCGATCTGCAACACTATCTTGCGACCGAACAGATCGCCAAACTTGCCATACAGCGGCACCACGATGGTGGATGCCAACAGATAGGCGGTCACTACCCACGACAGGTTCTCCAGACCTCCGAATTCACCGACGATGGTCGGTAATGCGGTAGACACAATTGTCTGATCGAGTGCTGCCAGCAGCATAACCAGCAGCAGAGCGGAGAACAGCAAACGGATCGAGGGCGCCTGTTCAGACGCCCTGCCGCTATCTTCGTTACCTGCTACGTTATCAGTACCCATTTAGCCGAGCCTGCTTGTAATTAATTAATCGAGTAATTAATATATGGGTTATTCTTTTCTCCGGTCAATGGATCTCACCGCGATGACAGCACAAAACGTTCAAAAACCACGCCGCCCCGGTCGCCCCAGCGGCAGCGCTAATGGCGCAGAAAAACGCGAGCACCTGCTCAACACGGCGCTAAATATGTTTGCCCGTCAGGGCATTGCCGAAACCTCACTGAACGCCATCGCCCGAGAGGCCGGTGTGACTCCTGCCATGCTGCACTACTACTTTCACAACCGAGAACAGTTGCTGGATGTGTTGATCGACGAACGTTTTCTGCCGGTGAGGCTCGCTGCCAGCAGCGTTTTTGACGCCAATACCGACGATCCGGTGGCCGCATTTACCCAACTGGCGCAGCGGTTTATTGATATCTCCAGCGAGCACCCGTGGTTTCCCCCACTGTGGCTGCGTGAGGTGATGAGTGATAACGGCGTACTGAAGCAGCGCATGAACGAGCGTTTTGGCGATACCCAGCGCAAAGGCGCGCTGCAATCGATCATCCGCTGGCAGGCCGAAGGGAAATTGAATGCCGGACTGGAACCCTCTTTGCTGTTTATCACCCTGTTTGGCATGACGCTGCTGCCGTTGGCCACCGCGCCCAAATGGCACCGCGATGACAACAATCCTCTGAGCGCCGATGTTATCGCCCGCCACGCCATCACACTGCTGACCCACGGTCTGGGGCCACAAGGTTGATCGCAGGGCCAGGTCGGCCCTGCGTGGTTACCAGACTTAAATCGCCGGCAGTTGATTGGTCACACAGTGTATGCCCCCGCCGCCTGCGGCAATGGCGTCAATATTCAACTGCACGACTTCACGATCCGGATAAAGCTCGGTTAATAATCGCAACGCTTCGCCATCCGCTTCCGGGTCGCCAAATTCGGGGGCGATAACCGCGCCGTTGATCACAAAGTAATTGATGTATCCCGCAGCAAAATCCGGATTACCCTTGCTGAAACGGCTGCGACGCGGATCCATCGGCGGCGACATGGTATGAATCTGCAACTTGCGGCCATCGGCATCGGTCGCCTGTTTGAGGATTGCCAAATGCGCCTGGGTCACTTTATGGTCGTAAGAGTCGGGATCGGTGTCCAGATTGGCCACCACGACTCCCGGACTGGCAAAACGGGCGTAGAAATCAACGTGGGCGTCGGTGATATCTTTCCCCTTAATCCCCGGCAGCCAGATAATTTTGCGCAGCCCGAGCATCTCTTTCAACTCTTGCTCCACCCGATCACGGCTCCAGCCTGGGTTACGGTTCTTGTTGACCCAACTGCTCTCAGTCATGATACCGGTGCCGTGGCCATCCACTTCGATACCGCCGCCTTCCCCCACCAGTCCGCTGCGCCATATGTTGGCCACACCGTAATGACTGGCTTCAAACGCCGCCAAACGCGCATCGTATTTGTGCTGCTGTTTGTTGCCCCAGCCGTTAAAGTTAAAGTCTACTGCCCCCAGTTTGCCCGCCTGATTGACGACAAAATTGGCGCCAATATCACGCATCCAAATATCATCAAGTTCGGTGACAATAAAGGTCACATTGTGGCTGCCGCATTTCTCTTCCGCCAGTCGACGTTCACTCTCACGGCAAAATACGGTTAACGGTTGATATTGAGCGATCGCTCTCGCAATGCGCCCCAAAGCATCCTGCACACCTGCAGTATAATCAGCCCAAATGTCCCGCTGCGCACCAAAGGCGATAAAAGCGCGTTGCTGCTCTTCGCCTTCATCCGGCATACGCCAGCCTTCTCCCCGCACCGCTGGCGCGGCATGGGCCGGTAACGTCAGCCCCATGGATGCCGTCAGGCTCATACCGGCAATCAGGGATGCCTGCTTAATAAATTCACGACGCGTTGACATGGTTTGCTCCTGTATTGCCGTCATTGAAGTAAGGTATTCTGTTCAGTGAAAGACGGCGTGATTTCGATGTAATACATTTTAAAGCTTCCAGTGCTGCCATAACAAAGGATACATTTAGCAGACACCTGATTAGATAGGCTTATCAATAATGCTAAAACACTGGCCCCCGATGAACGCGTTACGTGGTTTTGAAGCCGCTGCCCGTCTGGGCAGTTTCCACCAAGCCGCCGATGAACTGCACCTCACCCAGTCGGCCATCAGTCAGCAAATACGCAGCCTGGAAGCCTATCTGGAACAACCGCTATTTTTCCGTAGTGGTCGCAGTGTCAGCCTGACCGATGCCGGACACGATCTCTACAGCACCGCCCAGGTGATGCTGCAACAATTGGCGGTCGGCATCCGCCGTCTGGATCAATACCGCAAACCCAACCAACTGATCGTCAATACTACCCCGGCGTTTGCCCGCCACTGGCTGGTGCCAAATCTGAAGAGCTTTCATCGGCAGCACCCGGATATCGACCTTTGGCTGTTCACCACCTTCGACCCGCCGGAGATGGCGACGGAAACCGTCGATTTGGCGATCCGTGACGATCTCAGTGCGCAAGCCGAATGCAGCCTCCAGGTATTACATCAGGACAGACTCTATCCTGCTTGCCATCCTGACCTGCTGAAACTGACCGCTGAGCAACGTACCACTCTGCACGGTGAACGCGAGATGGACTGGAGCCATTGGGCCGTTCAGGGCGGCGTCAATATCGGACAAAGCAGCCACGGGCTGAATTTCTCAGACCCCGGCCTGTTACTGGATGCCGCCTGCGATGGCCTGGGTATCGCGCTGGTCAGCCAATTGCTGGCACAGCAGGCACAGGCAAAAGGCGTGTTGCAACCGCTGACGGAACAAAGCGTACGCGGCCCCAACTGGGCCTGGCTTGTCCACCGCGACAGTGAACATAGCCCGCATACCCGGCAGTTTTGTGAGTGGTTGCTAACACAATTACCGTCCACCGTTTAATGTTCCAGCTCACGGATCCATGCTGCGGATAAAGCATGGCGGATTGAGCGGTGCTACCTTCAATCAGGCGCCCGAAAACCTGCACAGAATGGCGCTAAGTAATTGTTGAGATTGAAGTCACCTGCCATCGTTCAATTCGAAAAGGAACCGCTATGCATTCTGGCTTATTGAAAACCTTAGCACTCAGCGTGGCACTTGCCACTCTTAGCCCCTCGGTGTTGGCCGCAAATCTGAATGCCGGCGCCGTAGCGGCACCGGATCAATACGGTGCCAAAGTGGCCGCACAAATTTTGCAGGCCGGGGGTAACGCGGTCGATGCGGCCGTCGCCACCGCTTTTACCCTGGCGGTGACCTACCCGGAAGCCGGTAACATTGGCGGCGGCGGCTTTATGACGCTGTACGTCGACGGTAAGCCCTATTTCCTCGACTACCGTGAAATCGCCCCCAAAGCGGCCACCAAAACCATGTACCTGAACGATAAAGGCGAGGTAATTGAAAACCTCAGCCTGGTGGGAACCAAGGCCGCCGGTGTGCCGGGCACGGTACTGGGGCTGTGGGAGGCACATAAACGCTTTGGTAAATTACCCTGGGCCGAGCTGTTAACCCCGGCCATCGGTTACGCGCAGCAGGGTTTTAAGGTGGCCGATCAGCAATATCAGTACCGTGAAGACGCCAACAAGCTGTTCGCCGGAAAAACCAACTTTGGCGATTATTTTGGCAGCATGAAACCCGGTGCGGTGTTTAAACAACCGGAGCTGGCCAAAACGCTGGAGCGTATCGCCAATAAGGGCGCCGAAGACTTCTATCAGGGGGAAACGGCCAAATTGCTGGTGGCCCAGATGCAGCGCGATGGTGGTCTGATTACCCAGGCGGATCTGACTGACTATCGGGTGAAATGGCGTGACCCAATGCAAATCTCCTGGCGCGGTAACACCCTTTACACCGCCCCGCTGCCCAGCTCTGGCGGCATCGCACTGGCTCAGTTGCTGGGCATCAAAGAAGACCGCGCCGCCGACTTCAAAGGCGTAGAACTCAATTCGGCACGTTATATTCACCTGCTGTCGGAAATTGAGAAACGCGTGTTTGCCGATCGCGCCGATTATCTTGGCGATCCGGACTTTGCCAAGGTCCCGGTAGCTCAACTGGTCGCGCCGGACTATCTGCAAAAACGGGCTGCGGAGATCAACCCCACCGCCATTTCGCCAACCGAAAAAGTGCGGCCTGGTTTGGAACCGCACCAGACTACCCATTTCTCGATTGTTGACGCTCAGGGCAATGCGGTCAGCAACACCTATACGCTGAACTGGGACTTTGGCAGCGGCGTGGTGGTGAAAGGTGCCGGCTTCCTGCTGAATGACGAAATGGATGACTTCAGCGCCAAACCGGGTGTCGCCAACGCTTTTGGCGTGGTCGGCAGCGATGCCAATGCCATTGAACCGGGTAAACGCATGCTTTCGTCCATGAGCCCGACCATTATCACCCGTGACGGTAACGTCAGCCTGGTGATTGGTACCCCCGGCGGCTCGCGTATTTTCACCTCGATTTTCCAGGTGATAAACAACATCTATGATTACCAACTGCCATTGGACAAGGCCGTGGCCGCCCAGCGCGTTCATCACCAACTGCTGCCTAAAGACACCATCTTCTTCGACAGCTTTGCCCCACTGACCGGCAAAGTGGCGGAACAACTGAAAGCCATGGGTTATAAGCTGGAAGATCAGGGCTGGTACATGGGGGATATTCAGGTGATCCGCGTCAACGGCGATACGCCAGAGACGGCGTCTGATCCTCGTGGCCGCGGGATGGGATTGGTGGTGAAAAAGTAATGGTGGTGAAAAGTAATTGAAAATGGCCGGCCGGTAACAACAACCGGCCGGCCAACACGCTGTTATTGCTTACGCGTCCACCCGTCTTTTTGGTCATTCTTCACCACTTCAATGAAGGACTCAGGCAGCAGGTTACGGAATAAGCCGTTCTCTTCTTCGATAACGCTGACCATTTTGTCCACCATCTCCTGCGGATCGAACTGATCGAAAGGAAACTTGAGCTTGCTGTGATCAATAAAGTTCACCTTGGGGTCGTACCACACCCTGAAACTTTCCATCATGCGATCATTGAAACCCGTCAAATAAGGCCCGGGATTGACCGTGGCCACCTTCACGCCAAAATCGGCCAGTTCCATGCGCAAGGACTCGGCTATCGCCTCCAATGCATGTTTGGACGCACAGTAAGCGCCGGTAAAAGCACCGGTCAGTAAACCGGCAACGGAAGAAACGAACACGATCTTGCCGCTCTTGCGCCCCACCATTTGTTTAATAAAGCCCTGAGTCAGCGCCATGCTGGAAAACACGTTAGTCTCAAACTGGGATCGCAGCACGTCGATAGGCATTTCTGCCACCGCACCCGCTTCGGCAATACCGGCATTATTGAACAACACGTCAATATCCCATTTCCACGCGAACTCCCGATCCCGGCGGTCCAAAATATCCAGCTTTTCAACCTGTAGCGTAACGCCGCGCTGTTTGGCGGCCTCAAGCAACTGGGTAACCTGGGGCGTGAGCTGGACACCGGCGATCACCTTATGCCCACGGGCCGCCAGCGCCAGTGAAACTTCCCGGCCAAAACCGGACCCTGCGCCTGTCACTAATATTGTATTATTAACCATCTGATGATTTCCTTTGTTCACATTAATTTGGTTGGCACTCACGGTCATAGCGGGTAATACCGACGTTGCCGCCACCGCACCGCTGCTGATGATAAATTTCCTGCGGGTTATTTCAGGCATACGGCCTCCTTCTGCCACAAGCAGAATGGTCTATATTATTAAATGGAATTTTATTTAAAAAATGCAGTTAAATACGGGTATGCATTTATTTCAAACAGATCTCTGCAATATAAGCATCCTCATGGGATTTGGCGCCGGAAATGCCAATTGCGCCAATAAATTCATTCGCAGATGAATAGACTGGCAGTCCGCCGGCAAAAGAGGCCAGCCCCTGGTTGCTGTGTTCAATCGACCACAACTCTTGTCCTGAACCTGAGAGCCGGCCCAAGTCGGCACTGGGAATACGAAATAATGCCGATGTTTTCGCTTTCCTTTGGGCTAAATCAATGGCCCCCAGCGGGGTATTATCCATACGCGCAAAGGCGATCATATTGGCGCCGTCATCATAGGCACAAATACAGACCGCCAGCCCCTGCTGCTGCGCGGTGCTGATCCCTTTGGCAATAATTTGCCGGGCATAATCCAACGAGAACGATCCTGACATGGCAAGTAACCCCGTTAATACGAAACTGGGGAAAACTATAAAGTTGCGCTAGGATGTGAACAATACCCACTCACCTGACAACAGTTGTTAGTTTATCTTATGAATAGACAAGATCCGCTTAACGGCATTCACCTGTTTTTGACCGTGGTCGAAGCCGGCAATTTCTCCAGAGCGGCCGCCATGCTTAGCGTCACGCCAGCCGCAGTCAGCCTGAGGATCGGGCAACTGGAAACCGAGTTGGCGGTGAAGCTGTTTCATCGTTCGACGCGTAGCGTTAGTCTCAGTGAAGCCGGTGAATGGTTCTATCAAAGTGTGGCGCCTTTTTATCAACATATACTTAATGCTCGCGAAGGCCTGCATCAGAGCCAGGACCTGCCTTCTGGCCATCTGCGCATCACCGCCGTACAAATGGCAAAAGAATTGCTTAAGGCGCCTTTGCTGGCCGAATTTAATCGGCGCTATCCACAAATCACTCTGGAAATAAATTACGAAGACCATTTGATAGACATTATTCAGGAACGAATTGATGTGGGTATTCGGCTGGCAGATAAATTGCAGCCCGGTATGGTTGGCGTACAAATAACTCCGGCGCTGCCTTGTGCCCTTATCGCCTCACGCGATTATATTGAAAAACATGCGGCCCCTACGAATATTGCTCAGTTGCAACAACATCGTTGCATACGCTTTCGTTTCCCCGATCGTGGCATATTGCATAAATGGTCGCTGACCGATGGTGAGCAAGATCATGACATTGACCTGCCGGGAGTTTTTATTACCGACAATACCGAGGCTATTATCGAGGCCGCTCGTGCAGGAATTGGTATTGCTCATGTATTTTTACGTCACAGGATCAAAAAAGAGCTTGAGGCGGGAACGTTGGTCGAAATAATGTCGGGATATTGTCGCCCACTGCCACCGATGTGGGTTTATTACGCCAACCGTAAATACGTGCCCAAAAAAGTCAGGGTCTTTATTGATGAATTAAAACGCCACAGTCAGACGCTGTCGTGGTGAAGCATGCCCCGTAATGACGGGGCATGCTCAGGGTTATCCGCCGGCTTTATTCAGCGCAGCATTCGACAATTCGCCATAAACCACCTGCCCACGGAAACCACGCCGTACCTGCTGGAACAGCTCGCGGAATGCCGGGTAATCCTGCGGCTGGCAGAGTGCATCCTTGCCGCGAATGGCATTCATCTGCAGCCGATGGTTAACCACCACCTGTCGCCCTTCCAGCTGCCATGTCACCCGGTATTCACCGGCGGTATTATTGAACTGCTGGTTCTTTGGAACCGCAATGATCGGCACGCCAGCGGGTAAATTCAGCCGATAGGTTTCGTCATAGCGCTGTGCGGTGCAATAGAACGGCGTTTCGTTGGTCGGTGCCGACGTCGTGGAGTAAAGGGTACGGAAAGATTTCCCCCCAGGCGGCGTTGGCACCGTCATCCCGCCTACCACGCCAAAATCGACATAATCCTCGGCCTTGAAACGATAGCTGTAACCAAACTGCTTTTTGAGATCGAAAGGATCGCCGTGTAGCGCAATTTCCCCACGGCCATCAATACCGGAGGAAGCCATAATGGTTTCTTCTACCCGCGCCTGGTTTTGCTGGTTGAGTTGGGAAAAATAGCCCCTCAGGTCAATCTCATCCACCTCACCCAGTTTGCGCTCCGTCTGCCCACGCATATTGCCCGCTTTATCGAAAACAAAGTCCACGCTGAGTGACGTGTTATTGCGCAGTTCGTCATTATCCGGGGTGCGCGCTAATTTCGCTTCGCGCGTGATCAGTACCGGCGCCCCGAGGTCAGCCCCCGGCAGTTGACCAAATCGGGCCCAGGGATTGGTGGAATCCAGATACAGCTTGAATTCCGGCACGTAGGTGATCGCATGGTTGAAGCGCCCCAACAGCGGCACCGTTGGCAGAGTTGGCCCTTCATCCATGCCGATCAGCACCGGCGAACTGACGATGCCCTTGGCCGCCAGCAATGCCTCCAGCAGCACTACGTGATCCTTGCAGTCCCCGTAATGGTTATCAAGGATGCTCTGCGCCGAATTGGGCTCCAGCCCACCGTTGCCCAAATACACGGCAACGTAGCGAATATTTTGTGCCACCCAGCGGTAGATCGCCGCCGTCTGCTCACGACGATCGCTGATACCGCTGGTGATTTTATCCGCCAGGGTTTGCACTGCCGGGGTGACTTTCGCCGCCTGGCTGGCCTTTAGTTGGTAGGCTTTGGCCAACTGTGGCCATTCGCGGTAGGTGCTGGCCATGATGGTTGGACTGAACGTCCAGCTGTTCGCCGACCAGTTCTGGGCCTTCAGCGGATCGCTGCGCTGATAATGCCAGCGCCAGTGTGCCTGGCCATCGCGCACCTGCGGCGCATTGCCACCTTCCACGCCACGGGTAAACACATGCATCGGCAAATCTGCCGGCGCCTGCAGGTTAACCTCCGCGTCATCAAATTGATCGAATACGCTGAAGGTTTCCCACAGGCCAAAATAATCCGGGAAATACGGCGTGTTTTGCGTGCGACGCAGTTCATACACCACGCGCGAACCCGGTGCCAGGTTGGAGAAAACGATGACCCGCACCTTGCGATCGGCATACAAGGGAGCCGAGGCACTGGAATAACTTTCCTGGGTATAGATACGATCGGGTGCCACATCGTGGCGCTGGCCATCGGAAGTCAGCGTATAGGCGGAGACCACCTCCAGCGTTTCCATTTTCTCGCTGTAACTCAGGCGGATTTGGCTGAATTTTTCGACCGCGGCTTTGGTTTTGAGCAGGACTTCGTAGCTCTCGGTTTTCACATTGCTGGCATTGGCCCGCACTTGATAATCGGCGCGGTAACGCACAAAGCTAAAGTCATTACGGGCAGCGTTTTCTTGCGCGGTAGCCGTCGCGGCCTCTGCGGCCAGCAGCGTTGCCGGTTGCGCGGCAGTCAGACCGGCAAGCAACAGTATTGAGGGAATAACAATTTTCATCTTCATTCCTTGAAGGTTTTTAAACCAGACGATGGCCTTAATCAGGCGCGGTTCACCGTCACAACGGGCGGGCACAGTAGTATAAATGAGAAGCGTTTTCAATAAAATACCGATTCGCCTGACGGGATCCGAGGTATCATTCAGGGCAGCAAGTTTCAAAATACAAAGGCCACGTTTCAAAAGGAAGGCTATTTATGGAAAATATCATTATCGAAAAAGCGAAAAAAACCGATGCCGCAGAAATTGTAAGGCTCATCTCCCTGGCAGATAAAGATGCCGTACTGGCGCTTTCCGGTAAGGATGATATTAACGATGCCCTCCATCAGTATGAAATAAATTTCAGCCGTGATGACATCTACTTCAGTTACAGAAACATCTTTGTCGCCCGAAGCAACTGCGGGATCCTGGGTTGTATCCTCTACTTTCGCGGCGAAGATGAGTCCGGCTTCCAGGCCATCACCGAATCTCTGCCCGAGATGGAAAATGAGTCTGATCCGGATGAAATCTATATTGATTCTTTGGCGGTGTTACCGGAATGTCGGGGTAAGGGAATTGCGAAACGTTTGGTCAATCAGGTGACGCTTGAGGCCAAAAAACAGGGTTTCCAAAAGGTCGGCTTGCTGGCCGACAAGAGCAAACCCTATCTGGGCAGAATGTATCAAACGCTGGGGTTCAACGTGACGGCGGAGGTTAATCTGCTTAACGACCATTATGAAAAGATGACCTTTTACACCGAACCCCCGCTTGAGTGATCCAACGGCACTAGCCTTGCTCTATCAGCATCACCGCCGTGGTATCCGCTGCCAGGGCTTCGAAAATGTGCTCCCGATCGGCGGAGTAACTGATGTAATCCCCCGGACTCAGCTCCACCGCCTGGTCCTTCGGCCCGACTAGCGCCCGGCCACTACTGATAATCACGTGCTCAATGGTGCCCGGCATATGCGGGCGCGAAATGCGTGCTTCGCCCGGTTGCACGCTCAGGCGATAAATATCGCGCTGCGCGCCCGGCGGACAGGTTGCCAACAAGGTCGCGGCGTAGTTGGCCTGCTCGGAAACGGTGGTCACCCCTTCATTGGCGCGGATCACCTGAACGTGCTGACGCGGCTGAGAAATTAACCGGCTGACCGGCACATCCAGCGCCATTGCCAACGCCCACAGCGTTTCCAGACTGGGGTTGCCGTTGCCGGTTTCCAGCTGCGAAAGCGTTGATTTTGCTATACCCGCCCGCCGTGCCAACTCGGTAACCGACAGCCCCAGTCGCTCGCGTTCACGGCGAATGGCGCTGGAAAGCAGACCAATGGGGGTGACGTTACTGCCGGTATTATCGCTCATTGTTCACCATATCATCCGATTGTTCGACTTGACGAACAGTTGCAACCTGTTCATCATAATGTCCAGTTGTTCATTTTAATGATAACTGTCGACATCGGCAAGCATTGAGCACAAATGGGGAGAAGGTGAATGAAAGTGAAAACCAGCGGCGTATGGCAGATGACGCTCGCCATGATGATTTCCGGCACCGTAGGCTGGCCGGTGGTGATGCTGGGGCAACCGGCAACCACGGTGGTCTTCTGGCGTTGTGCCTTTGGCGCGCTGGCGATGCTGGTTGCCTGCGCCCTGCTCGGCCTGCTGAAAAAGGGCCGGTTAACCCGGCGACAGGCCGCAATAGCGGTACTGGGTGGGGTCGCGCTGGTGTTGAACTGGACGCTGCTATTTGCTGCCTATTCCTACGCCTCTATTGCCGTGGCAACGGTCACTTATCACGTGCAGCCCTTTATGTTGGTCGGACTGGGCGTATTGTTTTTTGGTGAAAAACTGACGGCGAATAAGATCGGTTGGCTGTTATTGGCCTTTGGCGGCATGCTGCTGATCATTACCGGCAAACATAACGGCGGCGCTCCCGGTTCCCATTACTTTACCGGTGTGATGCTGGCGCTGGGCGCGGCTTTTATGTATGCAGTCGCGGCAGCGATCGTCAAACAGTTGAAAGGGGTGCCGCCGCATCTGATTGTGTTGATTCAGCTCACCGTTGGCGTGGTGCTGTTGGCCCCCTTCGCCGGGCTGGGCGCTCTGCCGTCAACGGCCAATACCTGGCTGCTGCTGGCGACCCTTGGCCTGGTGCATACCGGGTTGATGTCCTCGCTGTTGTACAGCGCGATCCAGAAAATCCCGACCAGCCTGGTGGGTGCCTTGTCGTTTATCTATCCGATAGTGGCAATTATCGTCGACTGGGCGGTGTTCGGCCACCGCCTGAGCCTGATGCAACTGTTGGGCGCTGCGGCCATCTTGCTGGCGGCAGCGGGCATGAACTTTGGTTGGCGGCTGATGCAGGTGAAGAAAAAGCCCTGTCTGGCTGACGAGAGTTAACCTGCCTTAAACCGAATTTATCACCGATAAACCCAGGCACGGTTATCCCAAAAATATCAAAAGCTCAGCAAAATAAGGTATTCGCCCGGTTCAGCAATAGCTGTTATTTATTAAGACAGACATGGCGGAGGAACAAACGATGACGCTTTATCTGTGGAATAACCGACTGAAACAGCGCGTCCGTTTCAGCTATTGGAATGAGCTGTGCGTGATTCACTGAATAGGGGGCCTGCAATGGCCCCTATTTAGCAAAGCTATCTATCTAACAATCCTATCTATCTTCAGTTTCGCTGCGTATGCGGCTGACTTGCGCCTGCAGGTCAGGCCACGGCGCTTTCCCGGCGTAACTTTGCCGCAGGAAATCAAGCAACGCCGCAATCTGCCCATCGTTCAGGTTATGGCGGAATGCCGGCATATATCCCAGATTGATATTGGCCGGCCGCTGGATCCCGTCCAGCACCACCCGAATCGCATTGTCTGGCGTATCGGCAAACAGATTGGTGTTCAGCGCCAGTGAAGGTCTGACCCCGGCCATTTGCGCGCCCTTTTCCTGAGCATGGCAAGCCATGCAGGCACCGGAGAAAATACGTGCCCCTTCGGTGGTTAACGGCTCCGTTTTTAACTCGGCCCAGTCATTCAGCCGTCGAGCCTCTGCGACCCTGGGTTGCTGCGGGTGATAGCTGCGAAGATAGGTAGCGATGGCCTGCAGGTCCTGCTCCGGCAGGCGTGACAGCCCCTCTTCAATTACCGGTGCCATCGGCCCTGCAGCCACACCGTGATTGGCCGAATATCCAGTGCGCATAAAGCTGAGCAAATCCTGCCGGGTCCAATCCAGCGGTGCCGCCGAACTGCCGGTCAGCGACGGTGCCGTCCAGGCTTCCGCCACGCCGCCGGTCAAGTGCGCACTGCCGCCTTTTTCGCCAAACATCAAATTGCGCGGTGAATGACAGGCGCTGCAATGACCCAGCCCCTCGGTAAGATAGGCTCCCCGGTTCCATTCGGCGCTTTGCTCAGGGTTGTTTTTCATCGCGCCCGGCGTCAGGAACAGCCAGTTCCAGGTCACTATGCCCTGGCGAATGTTAAACGGAAAACTCAATGCGGTAACGGGTGGCTGGTAGTTCACCGCCGGTTGTGACATCAGGTAGGCGTATAACGCCTGCAGATCTTCGTCACTGGTACGGGTAAAGGCGGTATAGGGGAAGGCAGGATAGAGATAGCGCCCCTGGCGATCGACCCCATGACGCATTGCCCGTTCAAAGGCAGCATACGACCATTTGCCAATACCGGTTTCGTTATCCGGCGTAATGTTGGTGGTGTAGATAGTGCCGAAGGGGATCTCCATCGCCAGCCCGCCGGTGTTGCGTTTACCGCCCGGCCGGGTATGACAGACCGAACAGTCACCAAGATCGGCCAGCATTTTGCCACGGGCAATCTGTTGCTGACTAAAAACGTGGGTCTCGTTTGCATCACGCGGCGCAATTTCCGGCTGCCAACTGACCACGGCACCAGCGACCACTACGGCGATGACGGCCAGACTGCCCCATCCGGCGGCTTTCTTTAATTTGCTCATAGTGACTTATCCCTGGTTGCTGCGTTGGCGGGAGCCTGCTGTTTTAACGCTTTCAGCACCTGCTCGGGAGTAAATGGCACTTCCCGCAGGCGTACCCCCAGTGCATCAAATAACGCATTGGCGATGGCGGCCGCACTCGGCACCGAAGCCGATTCTCCCGCCCCCATCGGCGGCTCATCCGGATAGTCCAGCAGTTGAACATCTACCTGCGGCAACTCGTCAAAGCGCAGGATCGGGTAGCCGCCCCAGTCCAGCGACGTCACCGCCGAAGCGTCAAAGGTGACGAACTCTTTCAGCACCCGGCTGGCGGACTGCAGAATATTGCCATGCACCTGATGGCGCACTCCGGCCGGGTTGATGATGCGTCCGCAGTCATGGGCAACGAAGATTTTATCAAGCTTGATCTGGCCGCTGTGGCGATTGACGCTAAGGTCGCACACCCAGGCCGCCCAGGCGGCGCCGAAACCGGGGAATTTGCTGTGGAAGTAACGCGCATAGGCAAAGCCACGCCCACTGACCCACGCCTGCGTATCCGGTGCCGGGTTGCGATACGACGGACCCTCCTGCCAGCTAGCCTGTTTCTTCAGTGCATTGATCAACGAGACCGCGCGCGGGTCTTTCAGATATTGCAGGCGGAAAGCGATCGGATCCTGCCCGGCATGCCATGCCAGTTCATCAATCCACGACTCGTGGGCGAACACGTTGGGCAGCGCCGACACCCCGCGCATCCAGGAAGCCCGAACGATCGGCGCAGCATCCTGACAAATCACCCGCATGTTCGGATATTCATACTGCGGAATGGCGGTTCTGTCGCCCATCTGCTGTACGTCGGCCCGATTGGCTACCTTGCCGGTCAATACCAGTGACAACGTCACTGCATTGTTGGAGGGATAACTGGTTTTCAACTCATAGGCCGCCACCTGCCGGTGCTGATCCAGCCCACCGCGCACCCGCATCAACTGCCCGGTGCCCTTGGGCTCCCAGCCCGACTCCTGCTCGCGCATCAACTGTACCCTGACCGGTTTGCCGGTGGCCTGTGATAACAGCGCGGCATCTGCCGACACGTCATCGGCGCAGTTGCGGCCATAGCAACCTGAGGCCTCCATCCGGTTGATGTGCACCTGCTCCGGCTGCCGGTCGAGCAAATGGGCAATGTCTTTACGCAGGTCATGAGGGTTTTGCGTACCCGACCAGATTTCTGCATGTTCACTGGTGACATCGGCCACCGCACAGGAAGGCCCGATGGAAGCATGCTGATGATAGGGCCAGACGTAATCGGCATTAACCTCGGTGTGCAACGACCCCAGCGCCGCATCGACGCCAGCATCGTCACGCAGTACACGATCGGTTTTCGGGTTAGCCACCAACGCCGCATGCAGCCCATCCCCCGAGAGATCCGGCAGCCCGGACCACGGGCGCCATACGGTCTTCAATTGGCGCATGGCGTCGATCGCCTGCTCTTCGCGCTCGGCCACGATGCCAATAAAATCGTTAATCACCACCAGTTTGACGATGCCTGGCAGATGAGAGATAGAAGCTCTGTCCACCGACAGCAGCCCACTGCCCAGGGGGGCGCTGCTGTCCGCCCCGGTATAAGGCGGCCGCACCACTCTGCCGTGCAGCATGCCCGGCAGGCGAAGATCGTGCACATAGGTCAGTTGGCCGGTAACCTTGGCCGGAATATCCACCCGCGGCACCGCCTTGCCGACGTAACGGCTCTCCGCCACGCTTTTCAGCTTGACCGTTTTATCCAGCGTCACCTGTAAGTTTTGTCCGCTGGCCAGATCGCCATAATTCAGGCTGACATGGGGTTTATCCACTGCAAACACCCGGCCATTTTCTGCACGCAGCTTATCCACCGGCAACGCGAAAGCACGCGCGGCCAGCCCCAGCAGCAATTGCCGCACCTGCGCCGCCGCCTGACGCAGCGGTATTGAGGTCACCTGAATGGTGGCACTGGCGATGGTGGGGCCCTGATCCGGCGTACGCTGGGTATCCCCCAGAATGACCGTAACATCGTCAAAAGGGACGCTGATTTCATCGGCAACGATTTGCGCCAACGCCGTGCGAATGCCGGTCCCAAGATCCACATGGCCATTAAAGGCGGTAACCCGGCCGTCGGCGGTCAGGCCGATAAAGCTGTCCACGCGATCCAGCGGCAGGTTGCCCAGGGTGACAGGATCGGCGGCAAAAGCATTAAGTGATACAGGCAACAGGCTGCTGACCATCACCACGCCACCGGCCTGTAACAAACGGCGGCGGGTTATTTCCAGACGGCTCATGCCTGCCCCCTTTCAGCCAACAGCTGTCTGGCTTTGGCGGCGGCGCGCAAGATTTCGATATGGGTGCCGCAACGACACAGGTTATAGGCCAGTTCGTTTTTGATTTGTTGCTCATCGGCCTGCGGGTTGCGCTCAAACAGCGCCACCAGGGTCATGATCATGCCATTGGTGCAATACCCGCACTGTGCGGCCTGCTCATCGATAAACCCCTGTTGAACCGGATGCAGTTGTCCTGCTTCGCTGAGGCCTTCCAGCGTGGTAATGGATTTATTGAGCGCACCGCTCAGCGGGATGGAACAAGAACGAGCAGCAACGCCATCGATCAGCACCGTACAGGCACCGCACTCCCCCAGACCACAGCCGTATTTGGGGCCGTTTAGGCCAAGATCGTTGCGTAACACGTAGAGTAAAGGCGTCTCGGGCGAGACGTCGTCAAGGGCGACCATCCGGCCGTTTATTTTGATTTCCATGGTGAAATATATCCTTAACCAAACGGATTTCTCCGTAATATCACTGCGATGAATAATTCACAGCCTGCTAATTATAATCATTAAAAGACTTGGCAATGTTAAGGTGATGTAGCGCAAATTGCTTTACCGAAAAGTGGGTATTTATTATTAAATTCTGATAGATGTCCGTAATCGTATTCACTAATCCGAATACGAAAGTTTTACCTTTCGCTCTACCATGTTACGGCTTGCTGTTACCGCTTTTACCCCGTCGATCACATTCCGGGTAACACCCTTTTTTAACATCCTTCAGCGTGATATCTGTCGCAAAACCGCCTGCGGAAAACCGCTTTGATAGCCATAACGCATTAACGCTATTTAAACAGGTGACACCATGACGACCGCTACCCCCAATGAAGTGCTGTTAATTGCCCCAGTGATGGAAAACCTGCAGGCCCGCCTGGAAGCCAACTTTGTGGTACATCGGCTGTATGAGCAGGCCGACCCGGTCGCTTTTCTGGCCGCCAAGGGTGAGACCTTCCACGCGATTATCACCCGTGGAGATGTCGGCGTCGCCACGCCAGTTCTCGAACAACTGCCCCGGCTAGGCCTGATAGCAGTATTCGGCGTTGGTACCGACGCCATTGACCTGAGCTACACCCGTCAACGCGACATCGCGGTAACCATCACCTCCGGCGCATTGACCGAAGACGTGGCGGATATGGCGCTGGGATTGCTGCTGGCGACCGCCCGCCAGCTTTGCCTCAATGACCGCTTTGTCCGTGACGGGCACTGGCTGCAGCAGGCACCGGGTTTATCGGTGCAGGTCAGCGGTAAGCGACTGGGGATTTTTGGCATGGGCAACATTGGCCGCGCCATCGCCCAACGCGCAGCCGGTTTCAACATGCGCATCCAATATGCCAGCCACCAACAGGACAGCACGCTGCCCTATGCTTATTACCCGGACTTGCTGGCGCTGGCGCGGGAAAGCGATTTTCTGGTGATCGCCATCTCCGGTGGCAAGGACAGCGCAGGCCTGGTGGACAAGACCGTATTTGATGCCTTGCCGACGCATGCGCTGGTGATCAACATTGCCCGTGGCAGCATCGTCAACGAAAAGGACCTGATCGCCGCGTTGCAAAACGGTGACATTGCCGGTGCCGGGCTGGACGTCTATGCCCACGAACCGCAGGTGCCTGCCGAGCTGATCGCCATGGATAATGTCGTGCTGCAGCCGCATATTGCCAGTGCCACTCAGGAAACCCGGCAAAAAATGAGCGACATCGTATTTACCAACGTTGAAGCCTTTTTCAACCAGGCGCCGTTGCCCCACGCCATTGAGTAATTAAGCCGTTTCTTTCGAATTTATTATCGCCGTACCACAGAACCTCTTTATTGAATTGAGAGGTTCTCCCTGCGCCTTATAAAGAGAGATCGCCATGGATAATAAAATACCCAACACCCGCTGGCTGCGGGTTATTGCCCCGATCCTGATCGCCTGCATTATTTCCTTTATGGACCGGGTCAATATCAGTTTTGCCCTGCCCGGCGGGATGGAAAGTGATTTGGGCATCACCAGCCAGATGGCCGGTTTGGCCAGCGGCATCTTCTTTATCGGCTATCTGTTTTTGCAGGTTCCCGGCGGGCGCATTGCGGTTAACGGCAGCGGCAAACGTTTTATCGCCTGGTCACTGTGTGCCTGGGCGGTGGTTTCGGTGGCGACCGGTTTTGTCACTAATCACTATCAGCTGCTGATCTTGCGCTTTGTGTTGGGGATTTCCGAAGGGGGGATGTTGCCGGTGGTGCTGACCATGATCAGCAACTGGTTCCCGGAAAAAGAACTGGGCCGCGCCAACGCCTTCGTCATGATGTTCGCCCCGCTGGGTGGCATGCTCACCGCCCCCATTTCTGGCGCCATCATTAACCAGCTCGACTGGCGCTGGCTGTTTATCCTCGAAGGTTTGCTGTCACTGGTGGTGTTGGCCGTCTGGTGGCTGTTAATCAGCGATCGGCCGCAGGAAGCACGCTGGTTACCGGCCCGTGAGCGCGAGTATCTGATAACAGAACTGACACGCGAACGTCAGGCTCGCAGCAGAACCCAGCCGGTCAGCAATGCGCCACTGAGAGACGTATTTCGCAACAAAGGGTTGATGAAGCTGGTCCTGCTGAACTTTTTCTACCAGACCGGTGACTATGGTTACACCCTGTGGTTGCCGACCATTCTGAAAAACCTGACCGGTGGCAATATGGCCTCGGTCGGTTTCCTGGCCATTTTGCCGTTCGTCGCCACCCTGCTGGGGATTTACCTGATTTCGGTGCTGACCGATAAAACCGGCAAGCGCCGCCTGTGGGTGATGGTTTCCCTGTTCTGCTTCGCCGCCGCGCTGTTGGCATCGGTGGTGCTGCGCCATAACGTAGTGGCGGCCTATATCGCCCTGGTGGTTTGCGGTTTCTTCCTGAAGGCGGCAACCAGCCCGTTCTGGTCAATGCCCGGCCGTATCGCCTCGGCGGAGGTGGCAGGTGGCGCGCGCGGTGTGATTAACGGTCTGGGCAATCTGGGCGGTTTCTGCGGGCCCTATCTGGTGGGGGTGATGATCTACCTGTATGGTCAAAACGTCGCAGTTTGCGCATTGGCGGTATCGCTGATCATCGCCGGCATCATCGCCTGGCGCTTGCCGAGAGAATGCGACCTGACCGGCAGCGAGCCGGCACATGATGCACTGCTGGATAAGGCCAAACGCGCCTGAATAACAACGAAAACCACGAGCGGGCAACGGCAAAATTTGCTATGTTAGCCCGCTGATTAAGGTCTGTTGTTACTCGCCGGATAGGTCTATGTTTACCCATAAAGCCATTGCCGAACTCAATACGCTGGAGTTGATGATTTATAACTACGTCATCAAAAACAAAAACGCGGTGATGTATATGACCATCCGCGAGCTGGCCGAGGCCGCCGGGGTGTCCACCACCACCGTGCTGCGTTTTTGCAAGAAAATGGGCTGCGCGGGTTATTCCGAATTCCGTATTCGCTTTAAGTTATATCTTGAGCAAAACGAAGCGCCGCCGGTAGATTTTGGCACCAGCGAAATAATCAGTTTCTTTAAGAGCATTAATAACGACGAATTTAATCAGCTGCTTGACCAGGCGGTGCAGCATATTGCCGCTGCCGAGCGCATTATTTTTGTCGGCGTCAGTACTTCAGGGACATTGGGTAAATATGGCGCGCGATTCTTTTCCAACGTGGGAAAGTTCAGCACCCATATTGATGACCCTTATTATCCGATCAATAGCGACATGTATAAAAACGCGGTGGCGATTATACTTTCGGTTTCCGGTGAAACCGAAGAGATCCTGCGCCTCGCCAGTCAGTTCAGCCTGCACCACTGCAAGATCGTCAGCATCACCAACAACGAAACCTCGTCACTGGCGCGTATGGCGGACTTCAACCTCTCCTATCACGTTCCCCCACAGCTGATCGCCGGGCAACATAATATCACCACCCAGATCCCGGTTATTTACATTATCGAAACCATCGGCAAACGGTTGGGCCATATTAACGCCGCCAAATAAAACAGGCTGTTTTTTTAATGTGACAAGTTACCCGAACGCTATTTTGTTATATCGTGACATTCACTTCCAGCTTGCTAATATCTTCTCATTACCTTTCATTAATAAGCGAATGAGAAACCAACGATGAAACAGCAACAGTTACCGAAAGATTTTCTGTGGGGTGGCGCGGTTGCCGCACACCAGGTTGAAGGCGGCTGGGATCAGGGCGGTAAAGGCCCAAGCATTGCTGACGTGCTGTCAGGTGGCGCGCACGGCGTGGATCGCGTAATGACCGATGGCGTACTGGAGGGTTATCGTTATCCTAACCATGAGGCCGTGGATTTCTATGGTCGCTACAAGCAGGATATCGCGCTGTTCGCCGAGATGGGCTTCAAATGCTTCCGTACCTCTATTGCCTGGACGCGCATCTTCCCTAAGGGTGATGAACTTGAGCCAAACGAAGCCGGTCTGCAATTCTATGACGATCTGTTCGATGAACTACTGAAATACAATATCCAGCCGGTGATCACCCTTTCCCACTTCGAAATGCCTTATCACCTGGTGAAAGAGTATGGCGGCTGGAAAAACCGTCAAGTGGTCGATTTCTTTGTGCGTTTCAGTGAAGTGGTCATGCGCCGTTATCAGCACAAAGTGAAATACTGGATGACCTTTAACGAGATCAACAACCAGAGCAACTATCAATATCCGCTGTTCGGTTACTGCTGCTCCGGCGTGGTGTACAGCGAAGAGCAAAACCCGGAACAAACGCTGTATCAGGTGTTGCACCATCAGTTCGTCGCCAGCGCCCAGGTGGTGAAACTGGGCCACCAGATTAACCCGGAGTTCAAAATCGGCTGCATGCTGGCCTGCGTGCCCTTCTACCCGTTCTCCTGCAAGCCGGACGACGTGATGTACAGCGTTGAAGCCATGCACCAGCGTTATCTCTACACCGACGTTCAGGTGCGCGGTTACTATCCGTCGTACCTGCTGCGTGACTGGCAGCGCAAGGGCTTGCAGATCGAAATGCAGCCACAGGACGAGCAAACCCTGCGTGAAGGCTGCGCGGATTACATCGGTTTCAGCTACTACATGAGCAACGCCCTGCAGGCCGATGCGGTGAGCAGCAGCGACCCGATGTTCGGTTTCCCCGGCAATGTGCCTAACCCGCATGTTAAAGCTTCCGACTGGGGCTGGCAGATTGACCCGGTTGGCCTGCGTTATTCGTTGAACGTGCTGTACGAGCGCTACCAGAAGCCGCTGTTTATCGTTGAGAACGGCTTTGGTGCCTTCGACAAGGTCGAGGCCGACGGTCAAATCAACGATGACTACCGCATCGATTATCTGAGTGCGCATATCGAACAGATGAAAAAAGCGGTGATCGAAGACGGCGTGGATCTGCTTGGTTACACCCCGTGGGGCTGCATCGACTGCGTTTCCTTCACCACCGGTGAATACGGCAAACGCTACGGCTTTATCTACGTCGACAAACACGACGACGGCACCGGCACGCTGGAGCGTTCACGCAAGAAGAGCTTCGACTGGTACCGCACCGTGATCGCCAGCAACGGCGAACAGCTTTAATCATCTGCCCAATAATCCATTATGAGCCACATTCCTGTGGCTCATTTTTATGGTGTTATTGTTAAAACTTCCGCACATTCAAATATCTTATCGGTTTTCAGTCCCTAAAGATGGTAGAAACAATCCCTAAAGTTAAAAGAAAGGGATCCTCGATGAATGAGAGGGTTCACCAAGCCATTACGCGGGAGTAACAGATGCAAAGTGAGGTAACTCGCTCGATTGAGCACGACGTCCAGGTGCACCTTGTCAACTCATTTACCAGAGATAATTCTGGCGGTAACCCCGCAGGTGTCGTTCTCAATCCTCCCGAGCTGAGCGTCGCGCAAAAAATAGCAATCGCGCGGCAGGTGGGTTTTTCCGAGACCGCATTTGTCCATGTCGGTGAAGATACCGATTTCAAAGTGGATTTTTTTACCCCTGAAGGGGAAGTTGATTTTTGCGGGCACGCGACCTTGGCCGTTTTTTTCACCCTGGCTTCGCTCTATCTGCTTGCACCGGGCCATTACACGCAAAAAACCAAAGCCGGTATTCTGAGTGTGGCCGTCAGCCCCCACAGTGTCGTTATGGATCAGGCTCTGCCTGTTACGCGGCAAGGGCCTGATGTCGATGATGTTGCCGTTGCCCTCGGAGTTCCCCCTGAGGTGATTACGGGGACCGGCTTGCCCATTGCGGTGGTCTCAACGGGATTACCGGATATTCTTATCCCCGTACAACCCGGCCAGCTAGACCTGCTGCAACCCGATTATGAAGCAATCGCAAACCTGAGCCGTCAATTCGACGCCATTGGTTTCCACGTATTTGAATTGAGTCACCAAACCTCCATCACCGCCCACTGTCGAAATTTTGCACCGCTGTACGGTATAGATGAAGAATCCGCAACCGGCAGTGCCAGTGGCGCTCTGGGGTGCTATCTGGTCAATCATCTCCTGCCCGGCAAAACGCATTTCCTGTTAGAGCAAGGACGGGCCATGGGATGTTCTTCCCTGATCCAGGTGACGATTGATACACAAGAGCAGAGGATTAGCCGTGTCAGGGTCGGCGGGCAAGCAATCATGGTCGGCACAAAGACGGTTAAGCATCCATTCCTTTAAACTCTCGGGGTTGGCAAAGAAGCGACCCCCTCTCATTGCATAACCTCAGGTTATGTAAAACACCGCTAAATTTCACTTTATCGTAACACTCTGGCTTGCGAGACTCAGGATAGGGAAAGCTATTCTCCCCTTCGTGCTGACATTAAACCAAAACAGATCAGCCCTCTGCCCCCTGCCTACGCCATGAGGATTTCCGCATGAGCCAGATAGATGAACTCTACCAACGTAACTACGATCGCCATCCGCCGGTGCTGGCACCGGAATATAAAACCAGCGTGCTGCGCTCACCGAAAAATGCGCTGATATCCCTGCAAAACTCCCTGTCTGAGATCACCGGCCCGGTATTTGGCCAACACGAACTCGGCCGACTTGATAACGACCTGATCCTCAACTACGCCAAACAAGGCTTGCCGATCGGCGAGCGTATTATTGTGCACGGCTACGTTCGTGATGAAAACGGCTTGCCGATGCGCAATGCGCTGGTCGAGGTATGGCAAGCCAATGCCGGTGGGCGTTACCGCCACAAGAAGGATCAGTATCTGGCCCCGATAGATCCCAATTTTGGCGGCTGCGGCCGGGTATTGACCGATGAAAACGGCTATTACTTTTTCCGCACCATCAAGCCCGGCCCTTATCCCTGGCGCAACCGGGTCAATGACTGGCGCCCTGCCCATATTCACTTCTCGCTTTCCGGCAGCGCTTTCGCCCAACGGCTGATCACTCAAATGTATTTTGAGGGCGACCCGCTGATTGCCAGTTGCCCCATCGTTCGCGCCATCAAAAATGACGACGCGGTGCGCTCGCTGATCGCCGGGCTGGACAAAACCGCCGCGGTACAGCTGGACAGCCTGGCCTACCGTTTCGATCTGGTGTTACGCGGCCACCGCGCCACCTTGTTTGAAAATCGTCTGCAGGGGAAAGCATGATGCCGCAAAACTATTTACCGGAAACCCCGTCACAAACCGCCGGGCCTTATGTGCACATTGGCCTCGCTCCTCTGGCCGCGGGTTTTGAGATTTTTGAAAATAACTTCGGCCAGGTGCTGACCCAGCCGGACACGCAAGGCCAGCGCATCATCCTGGAAGGCCGGGTGTTTGACGGCAGCGGCAGCCTTATCCGCGACGTGCTGTTAGAGATCTGGCAGGCCAATAGTCACGGCCGCTACAACCACCCTGGCGACCAGCAACAAAACAAGCCGCTGGATACCGGCTTCCGGGGTTGGGGCCGCAGCTGCAGCGACTTTGAAACCGGCCTCTACCGCTTTGAAACCATCAAGCCGGGTGCCGTTTGTGGTCGTGACGGGCGGATGATGGCACCGCACATTAACCTGTGGATTGTCGCGCGTGGTATCAATATTGGCCTGCACACCCGGCTGTATTTTGCCGATGAGGAGGCGGCCAACCAGCAGGATCCGGTACTGAATCTGATCGAACTTGAGGTACGGCGTAAAACGCTGATTGCCCAGCCAGAACGCCGGGGTGAAGAGCTGGTCTATCGTTTTGATATCGTGATCCAGGGCGAAGGCGAAACGGTGTTCTTCGACCTGTAAACTCCGCCTGTATGCGGCCGCAAAAAATTGGGCGTCAGTGCAAAAATGCGGCCGCCATCACTTGTTAGACTGGGGAAAAACTCCCTACACTGGGGGATGAAAAAAGCCAATTTATTCATCCAACGCATGCGTTTACGCCACATAAACGGCTTTGTTGCCGTGGCGCAGGAACGTTCGCTGAGCCGTGCCGCCGATAAGCTGAGCCTGAGCCAACCCGCGCTGTCAAAGACGCTGAGCGAACTCGAAGCGCTGACCGGCAACCGTCTGCTGGTGCGCAACCGGCAGGGAACCCGACTGACCGAACAGGGAGAACAGTTCCTCGGCTATGCCACGCGGGTGCTGGAAGCGTTGACCGCCGCCGGGCACGCGCTTGACCGGCTCGACGATGCACCGGCGCGGGTACTGCGTATCGGCGCACTGCCGACCACCGCACTGGGCATGCTGCCGCAGTCCATCGGCCAGTTTCAGCAGGCCCACCCTCATTCACGCATTCAGGTAATTACCGGTAAAAATGCCGAGTTACTGGCGCAGCTAAAAGCAGGTGAGATTGACGTGGCGATTGGCCGCATGGCCGACCCGGAAATGATGAGTGGGCTGGCTTTTGAACTGTTGTTGTTGGAGTCCTTGCTGATGGTGACCCGGCCGGGCCATCCACTGTTGAGTGAGACCATCACTCTGGAACGCGCGCTGCATTATCCGGCCATTATCTCGCCGAAGGGCACGGTGCCGCGCCACAACACCGAGAGTCTGCTTTCGACCCAGGGCTTCAACTTGCCCGGCCAATATATAGAAACGCTGTCCGCTTCGCTGGCCCGTCAGATGACGCTGCAATTTGACTATCTGTGGTTTGTGCCCTCCAGCGCGGTGAAGGCCGATATTGCCGCCGGTCAGTTGATCCCGCTGCCGCTGCCGACTCAGGGGATGGAGGAAGCGGTGGGTATTCTGACCCGTAACGACGGTGAATTGACTGAGGCGGTGCTGGCCTTTATCGCCACAGTACGCGGCATCGCTGGTGCGGCACGCTCCGTTTAGTCGGCTTCCCGGTCCTGCTCGGCAAACACTTCTGCCGCCAGATGAAAAGCCGAGTTGGCCGCCGGCAGGCCGCAGTACAGCGCACTTTGCATCAGCACTTCTTTAATCTCCTCGCGAGTCACTCCGTTGTTCACCGCCGCTTTCAAATGCATGCGCAGTTCAGCTTCGCGGTTAAGGGCGATCAGCATCGCTATGGTGATCAGGCTGCGGGTATGACGTGCCAGCCCCGGCCGGGTCCAGATCTCCCCCCAGGCATAGCGACTGATAAAATCCTGGAACTCTTCATTTAACGGGGTGAGCTGACTGAGGCTGCGATCGACGTGGCTGTCACCCAGTACCGCCCTGCGCACCTCAATGCCCTGCTGGTAACGTTGTTCATCATTCATGTTGATTTGCTCCTGAAGTTGCGGCGGCAGCCTGCGCCAGCACACGCTGGGTAAAGGCGCTGGCACTGCCAAGATACTGCTGGGGATCCAACAGTTCGGTCAGCCGCTGAGCGGATAAATGTGCCATAACCAGCGGATCGTCCAGCAACACCTCAAGCAGAGTCAGCCGTTGTGCCAGCGCCTGATGGCACTGTTTTTCGATGTGTTGGTGCGCTTGCTGGCGGCCAATCGCTTCGCCCAGCGCCATGGTAACCGCCTCGGCCATGATCAGACCCTGAGTTAACTTCAGGTTATATTCCATCTGTGCAGGAAACACCTGTAGCCCGTCAATCAGATCGCCGGCGGTGTGTAAGGCGCCCGCCGTTAACATCACCAGTTCCGGCAGGCTTTCCCATTCGGCATGCCAGCCGCCCAGGCCACGTTCATGCTCCTGCACCATGGCGGCATACAACCCGCCAACCAGCGCAGGCACCCGATTGGCCGCCGCGAGGATCACCGCGCAGGCTACCGGATTACGTTTGTGTGGCATGGTCGAAGAACCACCGCGCCCAGTTGCCACCGGTTCAGCAACTTCCGCCACTTCGGTCTGTGTCAGTAACGAAATATCACGCGCCAGTTTGCCCAGCGAGCCACACAATCCGGCATACCAACCGGCAACCTCCAGCAGGCGATCGCGCTGGCTGTGCCAGGGGGTGTTTGCGGCGGTCAGTTGTAGCCTGTCGGCTAACGCCGTTACCAGGAGACTTCCCTGCTCACCCAGCGAAGCCAGAGTGCCGGCGGCACCACCCAATTGCAGCGCCAATACGCGGGGCCGCATTTCATCCAGCCGCTGCCGATAGCGCAACAAGGCATCCAGGGTGCCCGCCAGTTTTAATCCCAGCGTGGTGGGCAAAGCGTGCTGCATCCAGGTGCGGCCGACCAGCACACAATCCTGATGGCGTGTCATTTGTGATACCAACGCCGAAATCAACCGCGCCAAATCGCTGTGCGTCAGTTCGATGGCTTGCCGCAGTTGCAGTATCAACCCGGTATCGATAGCGTCCTGACTGGTTGCGCCCCAATGCACGTAGCGTGCAGCCTCGGCATTTTGCTGCGCCACCCGAATAGTTAGTTGCTTCACCAATGGGATCGCCAAATTGCCCGCCTGCGCGGCTGCCTGTGCCAGATCACCGGCATCGAATAGATGGCTGTGGCAAGCCTCGCTAATGTGCTGCGCAGCTTCGGCAGGAATAATGCCCAACCCGGCCTGTGCATTGGCCAATGCCGCTTCGAAATCCAGCATCCCCTGCAACGTAGCGTTATCGCTAAAGCAAGGGGTCACCGCTGAAGACCGCAGCAGCGGCGTCAGTAATTCCATAGTTCCTCCGGGCAAAAAAGCTATTTCCCGATGATGGCGCGGCACGGTCAGTAGCGTCAATAACGATAAACGCTTCTTTGGGCGATTATCGTTACATTGAGCGAATATATTGGTTTTTGTGATATCGCCCGGGTCACATCATCTGAAACGGTGAGCCGACGTAGTTTTCCGCCAGCACCGTCATGGCGCTGCGCGACTTCACGGTGTATTGCAACTCCGATAGCTGTAAACGTTGCTGGAAAGCACTGTCGTCATGGCGAGTGTGCAACATGTTGGTCATCCACCAGGAGAAATGTTCCGCACGCCAAACGCGTTGCAAGGCGTCGTCGCTGTAGCTGTCCAGCCGTTGCCAGCTGTTGTGACGGTAGAACGCCTCCAGTGCCTGCGATAACAGGCAAACGTCCGCCATCGCCAGATTCAGTCCCTTCGCTCCAGTCGGCGGCACAATGTGCGCCGAGTCGCCTGCCAACAACAGGCGTTTGCAGCGCATGGGTTCGGTAACAAAGCTGCGCATGCCGACCACGTTTTTCTGGAATATGCGGCCCTTTTTCAGCGACCAGCCATCGTGATTCTCCAGTCGACTCTCCAGCTCGTTCCAGATGCGATCGTCCGACCATTGCTCAACGTTTTCCGCCGGATCGCACTGGAAATACATGCGCTGAACGCCAGGCGAACGGGTGCTGATCAGCGCAAAGCCTCGCGAATGTCGGGCGTAGATTAGCTCATCGCTGGACGGCGGTGCCTCCACCAAAATACCGAACCAGCCGAAGGGATAAATCCGGGTATAGTCCTGTCGCAGTCCGCCGGGCATCGCGGCCCGGCTAATGCCGTGAAAACCGTCGCAGCCAATGACAAAATCACAGTCAATTCGCCGTTGCTCGCCCTGATGCCGGTAATGCACCTGCGGTCGCTCACTGTCCAGCGCCTTGAGTTCTACCTGTTCCACTTCAAAATGGAGCTGTCCGTTCGCCGCCTGTCGCGCGGCAATCAAATCTTTCAACACTTCGTGCTGGGCATAGACGGTAATTGCCCGGTCGGTCAGTTCGGTCAGATCGATCCGGTGCTGTTGGCCGCCAAAAGCCAGTCGGATGCCATGGTGCTGCGCCCCCTCTGCGCGCATGCGCTCACCCAGCCCGGTTTGATTGAGTAAATCGACCGTGCCCTGTTCCAGCACCCCGGCGCGAATGGTGGATTCCACCTCATGCTGGCCGCGTGTTTCCAATACCACCGACTCAATGCCCTGCAAATGCAGCAGATGCGACAGCATCAATCCGGCCGGGCCTGCGCCAATAATCGCTATTTGTGTACGCATGGTTATCTCCTTATAAAGCTTTGTTGAGCGAGCCGGACAATGCCGCCGCCCTGGCTGCAAAGTGTTTGATCATCAGTGCCAGCGCCGCCACCAGCGCCGGGATCGCCAGCAGGGTGAAAATGGTGCTGAATGACAGTTGCATTTGCATCAGCACCCCGCCGCTCATGGCGCCCAGGATGCCGCCGAAACGGCCCAGCCCCAGCATCCAGGCGACCCCAGTCGCCCGTCCCTGCGTGGGGTAAAAACCAGCGGCCAGTGCCGGCATTGAGGACTGTGCGCCGTTCATGCAGGTACCGGCGATAAATACCGTTACCGCCATCAGGATCGGATCGGTGTAAACATAGCCAATGGCGCAGACGAACAGTCCGGTTAGCAGATAGCCCACCGCCACCACCTTGTGCGGATTGATGCGATCCATCAACCAACCGATGATCAGCACGCCAATGCCCCCGCCCAGAGGAAATAACGCGGTAATCAATGACGCCTGACGAATAGATGCTCCGGTTTCACGGATCAACAGCGGTAACCAACTGGTCAGCAGATAGAAAATCATCAGGCCCATAAAGTAGGTCAGGCACAGCATCAGGGTACCCAACAGATAACGCGGCGAGAAAATCACCCCCAGCGCCGATTTGGCCTTCACCTGGCCCTCTTCAATCAGGCTAAAACGCGGCAGTTCGGTTAAATTGAGCGGCGCAATGCGCTTAAGCACGGCGGCAATACGCTGCGCCGGGTACCCCCGCACCACCATAAAACGCGCGGATTCCGGCAGTGCAACAATCAGCACCCCCGCCAATAACAGTGGCATCACGCCGCCCAGTACCATCACGCTCTGCCAACCGAAATGCGGGATCAACCAGGCGGAAACGAAACCGCCCATCGACGACCCGAGCGGGAAGCCGCAGAACATCAGGTTGACCAGCAGCGCACGCTTGCGTTCCGGCGCATATTCAGACATCAGGGTGGCCGCGTTCGGCATTGCCGCCCCCAGCCCCAGCCCGGTTAGGAAACGCAACAATGTGAGCATTGGCAAGGTGGTGGCGAACGCCGTCAACAGGCTGAAACCGCCGAACAGGACAAGCGATAGCACCAGCACCTTCTTGCGGCCAATGCGGTCCGCCAGGGGGCCGGCGGTGAGCGCTCCCACGGCTAACCCCACCAGGGCCGCACTCATCACCGGCCCCAGCGAGGTTTTCTCTATCCCCCAGTCCTGTACCAGTGAGGTGGCGATAAAACCGATAATCGCGGTGTCAAAGCCGTCCAGCGCCACGGTAAGAAAACACAGGACCAGAATCAGCCACTGGTAGCGGGAGAAGGGACTGTTATTAATAAATGACTGAATTTCTATGGTATTTGACTGGGACATAGCGCGCTTCCTGGGTTGGCCAGGTTAAATAACCCCGGCGATAACGGCCAGGTGTTCTCCTGGCAAAGTCGCATTTGTGCGATTATCGAAACTTGGTTCGTTAATCGCCTATTCATCAAAGCATCGCCAACCATAAGTTTCAATATTGTTAAATTAATTAGCGTGCGATAACCGAACGAGAAAATAACGGCATTACAGGAAGGCTTTTATTATCAATTTGATAGTTTGTTTTTACGCGGAATGCTGCCGTTGGGGTTCTGTGATCTGATTAACATCGACGAAACATACTTTGCCTATGTTCTCAGAAGCGATATTTGCCCGGTTTGAGTCCCTTGAAAGCGCAGTCTTCTCAGCTAAGCTGAAACGGATGAGTCTAAAAAATAACAATTAGTTACTGACTGGGCAGGTAACCATGAGCAAAAAAGTGAATGGCGTTGTTTGCTGTCTGTTATTTCTGATTTCTTCCCTGTGCTTTGGTGCGGAACCGCGCCAACTAGCCACCGATCAAGAAAAAGCCCGTACGCTTTATATTTTTCATCAGCCGATCGTCATGCTGCAGGCCAAGTTTGGTTTTACCACCCCAGAAGAACGCGTACTGCGGATCCGTAACACCCTGCGCTCTCTCACCGAAGAAGACATCCGCCAGCCGGTACAGGTTCATGTCATCAAACGTTATAACCAGCAGGGACGGCTGTTTACCATCAACGGCAAGCCATTTATGTTATTAACGCAGGGGGATCTTGATGAAGGGGATGACCTGACGCTGGATCAGGCTTCACAGCGAGTACTTGCCAGGTTCAATGCCCAGCGTACTGCGTTGCTGGAACAATATTCTTCGACCTATCTGGCCATTGCGGTGGCGAAAAGCGCAGCCGGAAGCCTGGCACTGGCTTTGGTATTTTACGCTGCGTTTAAATCCTGGCAGCGGGTTAAAAAGTTCTATGCCACCCAAATAGCGCTCAAGCGCGGATGGATCCCGCAAAGCTGGCGCGTATTGCTCGGCGCGTTTGAATCCCGTTTGTATGCCCTGCTGATGATTTTGCTGAGCATTGGCGCCCTTTATATCTGGTTGAGCTGGCTGTTTCGGTTATTTCCGTGGACGCGCATTTGGGGCGAGTCCCTGGGTGACTGGTCTATCAGCGTGATACAAAAAATCACCCTATCCATTGTTTCCGCGTTCCCTGGGCTGGTGATTGTCGCCATCATCTTTTTACTGACAGGTTTCATTCTCAAACTGCTCAAAGCACTGTTAAAACGCGTCGAAAGTGGAAGATTGGTGGTACCCGGCCTGCATCCCGAAACGGTGGGCGCCACACGTAAACTGATTTCGGTGATGGTGTGGCTGTTTGCCCTGTCGGCCGCTTATCCCTTTTTACCCGGTGCCGACTCTCTGGCATTTAAAGGCGTCAGCGTTTTCTTTGGGCTGATGTTAACCCTCGGTTCGGCGGGATTGATGAATCACGCCATGAGCGGATTGGTACTGACTTACTCACGTGCGCTGCGCAAAGGCGACTTTATCAAGATTGGTGACAATGAAGGTCTGGTCAGCGAAGTCGGGATGCTGGCCACCAAAATCCTCACCCGCGAAAGTTACATCGTCACCGTACCGAATGCAGTGGTTGTCAGTGGAAAAATCACCAATCTCAGCGCCCTTAACCCCGGCGACGGTATCAATCTCACCACCAGCGTGACGATTGGTTACGACACCCCCTGGCGTCAGGTGCACGCCATGCTCGAACTGGCGGCCAATCGCACCAAAGGTATCGACAACCGGGTTCGCCCGCTTGTTCGTCAGCTCAATTTAATGGATTGGTACATCGCCTATGAATTGCAGGTCAGGCTCGGTGCCGGCGAATCTGTGCCCAGCGTTAAAAGCGAATTACATAGCCATATCCAGGATGTGTTCAACGAATTTAACGTCCAGATTATGTCGCCGAACTTCGTGCTTCAGCCTGAAAATGCGGTGATGGTCGCTCGAGAGAATTGGTACGCCGCACCGGCGGCGCAACCGGATAAGCAGCCATGACCAAATTGGGCGCCCTGCTGACTCTGGCTTCCTGCCTTGCCTTCCCCTTTGCCGTTCAGGCCGCAGGGATGACAGACGCGGAAGACGGCATGCTGGATATGGGCGAGTACATGAGCGATAACCGCTACGGTTTTTTACCGGTTCCGGTGGTGATCACCGAACCGGCCGTGGGTTATGGCGGTGGTTTATTTGGGCTGTTTTTGCATGACACCGGCCAACAAAATACCCCGCCTCGTTCAGGAAGAAACAGCGCGCCACCGGCAATCAGCGCTTTTGGCGGTGGCGCAACACAAAATGGCACCTGGTTTGTGGGTGGTGGACATCGACACACCTGGAATAACGATGCTATTCGCTATCTGGTGGCGGTCGGTTACGCGGATATCAATCTGGATATTTACAGCGGTGATATTGCCGGGTTCGGCGGCGGTCATGGGGTCAGCACCCAAACCAAAGGCTATGGCGGAACGCAAAAACTGCTGTTCCGCCTTGCCGATACGCCTTTCTTTGTCGGCGGTTCACAGTTTTATGCCAGGACGAAGATTTCTGCCGACAACCCCGTCATCAGCCAGGCTTTGCAACGGGTACTGGGGGAGTCCAGCAGCAGTTCCGGTCTGGGTCTGGTGCTGGAATATGACACCACGGACAACTTTTTCTACCCCCGTCATGGCTTATCAGCCTCGGCGGAATACCAGTTTTATACCGGTTTTCTCGGCGGTAATTACCGTTATGACACCCTGACTTTGGACGGTAAATATTTCCATCCGCTGGGCCGTGATTTCACCCTGGCTCTCGCCGGTAACTACCAGTCATTATCGAATTATGAAAGCCATCTAACCCCGCTGGCGCGGCCCTATATCAAACTTCGTGGCATCCCAAGCTACCGTTATCAGGGGGATTACGTCGCCGTTGGGCAAACTCAATTGGAGTGGCAGGTGACACCGCGCTGGGTGGTGCAAGGCTTTGTTGGTGCCGGTAGCGCCAGTCGCGATGCCCAATCGCTTTTCGATAAAACTGAAGTGGCGTGGGGCGGCGGATTTCGTTACCTGATCGCGCGAAAATTTGGATTACATACCGGGATTGATGTCGCCTTTAGCAATAGCGATCGGGCGCTCTATTTCAATGTCGGCTCTGGGCTGTAAGTCGGTGGATACCGACCTTCTCTCACTTTGCCTAACGTGGAGAACCAAAAAATGAAAAATCATGGGCTTTGCCCGGCAGGCGGCAAAAACCTCTCACTTCGTTACGCTAAACGAGTGGTTTTTTCCCTGCTGTTTTTATCGGGCGCCGCCATCGGGGCCGCCACTAACGACTCAAAACAAAGCGACAGCACCTTTCCTATCTGGGGGGATGAAGCCCGCGCTCGCGGTTATAGCATTCCGCTGCCGTTTGGCGTCAATCTCAGTTACATGAACATACGCCAGAATATTAATGTCGATAGCATTACGTTTTCCGGTCTGAAACTCGGCGATCACCCGATCCCCAGCGATCTGTTTAATATTGATGTCGGGAAGACTCGCCAGCGCAGCAAAAGCGAGAACCTTAGGCTGGATATGTGGGTGTTCCCGTTTTTAAACATTTATGGTTTGGTCGGGCACACCAGAGGGTCATCTTTATCCCAGGTTTCTGTCGATGCCGATCCGTCGAAATACACCGGTATCGATCGTATCATCGCCTCTGCGGTACATCGCCTTAATCAAAGTGGTGACCTCCAGGATATTGATTTTGCTCTCGACTTTAAAGGCACCACCTGGGGCACCGGGTTTACCCTGGCAGGGGGTTATGAGAAATGGTTTGCACTGGTGGACACCAATTATACCCGCACGGAATTTGACATTCTGGATGGAAAAATTTCAGCCATTACGGTTTCACCACGCGTGGGTTATCGCTTTGACATGCCCGCCATCTCTGGCCCCTCCCATCTGAGCCTGTGGATTGGCAGTATGTATCAGGATGTGGACCAGGAGTTTAAAGGCAATATTTCGGACCTGCATATGCCGGCAGAACTTCAGCCACTGATTAACGCCGTGAATAAGGACAACGCCGGGCGCTTTGATGTCAAACAGCATCTCTCCTCGCCGTGGAATACGCTGATTGGGGCACAGTACGAACTCACACAGAACTTCAACGTCCTGGCCGAAGTCGGTTTCAATGAGCGAAACAGTTTTTTCCTGGCGGGTGAATATCGATTCTAATGAAAACCCCTGTATGGTTGCTGAGTGGACTACTGAGCCTGTTGATTGCCCCGATTCATGCGGAGCTGCTTACGCGTGAGTCCATAGATACGTTTCTCGGCACCATGGGAGCCGACGATCAATACAATCAGGCTAAAGGCGTGAACTGGACGGTGTTGCCCGGCCCTTTTTATACGCCTGAGTTAAAATTGGGTCTGGGGGCGGCGGCGGCCGGTCTCTATCGGGTCGATCCGAACGATAAGGTCACGCAAAATTCGTCCATCTCATTTACCGGTTTTGTCAGCACCAGCGGCGCCCTGGGGCTGGGCCTGAATAATTACACTTTCTTTAGCGATGATCAGTGGCGTCTCTTTGTTACAGGTTCGGTCGCCAAGATCCCAACGGAGTTCTGGGGTGTAGGCTATGATGCGGCGCAGGGCTCTAGCCAGAAATATACTCAGGATTCGTTTAGCGTTCATCCGCAGGTTTTTTATCGGCTGGTCGATAACCTTTATGCCGTTGTGGGCTGGGACTTTTCCACGCTGAATGCCAAAGTTGATGATCCACAGCCTGGCGATACCTTCTCTCGCTATACGGACTCCACCACACCACAGAGTTCTGGCGCCACTTTCGCCCTCAATTACGACACCCGCGACGCCATCACACAGCCGAAAAAAGGGCAGTATGCCAGCGCCAGCTACAGCCTGTTTGATCCGTCGCTCGGCTCGGATACGCATTTCACTGCCCTGCAGTTGCAATACAATTACTATTTTCCGCTCAACGAGAATGACGTGCTGGCATTCGATGCCTGGGGACGTTTTGCCCGCGGAGATGTGCCCTGGGATCGTCTTTCGCAGGCCGGTGATGACCGCCGATTACGCGGTTATTATCAGGGGCGCTACCGTGATAAAGATGTTGTGAGCAGCCAAATCGAATACCGCAAAAAATTAAACTGGCGGCACGGCTACGTACTCTGGCTAGGCGCGGGCTCGCTGGGGAGCAGCCTGGATAAAATGGGACAACACCCTATTCTGCCGACTCTGGGGGCGGGGTATCGTTTTGAAATCAAACCCAATATGAATTTGCGACTCGATCTCGGCGTGGGACGCGAGAGCGCAGGATTTTATTTTCAGGTCGCGGAGGCCTTTTAATGCGTGTTTTTTTTCTCGCCCTGTCGTTGGCTGTCGCCGGTTTTGCAGATGCGCAGCCGGGCAAGGCTGACATTTTACCCTTTGAGCAGGCAAGACGCGTTTGGCCGGTCGCGCAAAACCTTTCGCCCCCGGAATCACTTCGCCCTTGCTGTGCCTTTGGCTATAACCTTCAGGTGCGCGCGGTCGGCATCCCGATTCCCGTTTATCAAATTGGCAACGTGCTCTCACTCAGCACGCTAGGTCACCATCACTACAATGACAGTGCATTGGGTGCGGTGAAAAATATCGTTGGTCTGAGCGATGAAGCCAACGGCCTTATCTATACGCGACGCGGCGGGTTTATTGATATCGCCCATGTTCGCGATACCGCCGATAACACCTTTTATCTGTTCACCCGTCTGTATCCGAAACTGGGGCGGGAGTGGCGTGTGTTTTACAGTGAGGAGTTAGGGCTAAGACGCGCTCAGTTTTACGCCTTTACCCCTCCAGCATCGATGGCTGACAGATATAATCTGGCGGCATGGCTGGCCGGGCATGTGGCGTTTCAACTGGCGCAGTGGCATGAAATTGCCCAGTGGTACGGCTTCCAGTCAGTGGCCGGATTTTCCGAGGAAATTTCTGCTTTTTCACCGGAAGATCTCTACGCCAATTTGCTGGGGGCAAGGCTGGCGGTAAACGTGATTTTGCAGGGACATGCCGGTTCAGTGGAAAACTACAACCTGGCGATGGATAAGGCGCTTTCACAAGCTTTAATTGGCCTTGAGGCAGTCAATGAGGCGGAAACCGAACGGCAATTCCGTGAGGTCGATGGCGACTGGTGGAACAGCAAGCGTCGGGTGCCCGATAAGTTTTTAGTCCTGAAACGCAATTACTATCTTGGTGAAAACCGAATTCCTACTGCCGTGCCATTCGAAAAAGCGCCGCCGTATCGCTTGACCATGCCGGAGAAAATAGCCGGGTTCACCTTAAGCCATCTGGGAGAACTGCAAATTCATAAAGGCAGCGATATGCGCCGCCTGCCGGCACCCAAAACATTCTATCGCCCGGCACAGTTTTCCTCACTGGCCGAGCAGGCGCGGCAGGCCGATCAAGTCCAATTGCAACGCCTCAGCCATTGAACTCAAAGACCTTTGGCGGTTTCCTGGGTAGCCAACTGCGCCTGACGGTTATACCCTCTGGCACCTTTGATAAAGATGGCACAAGCAGTGATCAACGCCGGAATGGCGATAATGGCAAAAATGCGGTCGAACCCCCAGCCCAGCGCCAGCATTTCCGCGCCGGCAAAGGCACTCAGGATGGCACCAATACGCCCAACGCCGTGCATCCAGCTAGACCCCGTAGCGCGCGCCTCAGTCGGGTAATAATGTGCCGATAGCGCGTTCATGCCTGTATTGGCACCGTTCAGGCAAAAACCACAGGCCAGTGCCAACACACCGAGCATCAGGCTGCTGTGTGACGCCAGGCCGATCAACAATGTCAGCCCCGCCCCCAGCAGGTAGATCATGCCCAGCGCGCGGTGTGGATTGACCCTATCCATCAGCCAGCCGGCGAACAGCGAGCCGAAGGTACCGCCGGCCTGGTACAGCGCGGTGATCACCGCCGCCTGCGCCACGCTCATGCCAATACCTTTCACCAGCGTCGGCAGCCAACTCCCCAGCAGATAAACCAGAAACAGCGCCATAAAATAGCCCAGCCACAGCATCAGGCTGCCAAAACGGTACTGCCGCGAGATCACAATCTGCATGGCTCCCTTGCCGGGCGCCACCAGCGGCGGCAGTGTATAACGGGTATCGGCATGGGTACTGCCCGGTGCCAGCTTTTCCACAATTTTGCCAATGCGTTGAGTGCTGGCTCGCCTGGTCACCAAAAACCTCACCGACTCAGGCAGTTTGGCGATCAACAGCGGAACGCTGAGCAGCGGCAGTATGCCACCGAGCAACAGCAGCGCATGCCAGCCCATTTGTGGAATAACCCATGACGCCGCGAATCCGCCCAGCGCCGCACCGAAGGTAAAGCCACAAAACACCACGGTGATAATGAAAGAGCGTTTCTTTTCCGGCGCATATTCGGAGATTAAAGTGCCGACGTTCGGCATTGCCGCGCCCAGCCCCAACCCGGTCATAAAACGGAAAAATATCATTTGATCAATATTGTGCGAAAACGCAGTGACCAGCGTCCAGAGGCCAAAAAAGAACACGCTGTTGATAATGATCACTTTACGCCCCAGCCAGTCTGCCAGTGGGCCGGCCAGCAGCGCACCGATCGTCAGGCCGACCAGTGCGGCGCTAATCACCATGCCAAGTTGCTGATTACTGACGCCCCACTGGCTTTTCAGCTCAGGGGCAATAAACCCCATCAGGGTAATGTCGAAGCCATCCAGCGCAATAACGATAAAACCCAGCAAAATAATCAGTTTTTGGTAACCGCATATCGGGCGATCGTTGATCAGCGTTCGAACATCAATTTCGTTTGAAGCCACAATTTTTCCTTGGTACAGACGCCAATAAATGCCAATGTTCGATAATCGAACCGAGATTAAATATTCTGGCTTCTACTGTAAGAACTCCCGTGCGGCTCGGCAACGGAGATTATCGATAACCTGGCGCTGATTGAACCCAATGGTACGTTCTCTCACAATCAAAAAAACCACTGCATCTTTTTCCGGCAAGACAATACGCTGAGATTGAGCCATAAATGCCCTTTACTGCCCGTGGATAGCCCCCAGACCCGCGGAAAATAATGTTGTCAAATTGTGAGAGCGATCTTCCCAACCCTGCGGTTATTGCCGTCAGGGTTTACATGTGAGCAATATGACGTCGTTCACAAAAGCGCAGCGGCAGCGGATTGTATTACCGGGTGACCCCAGTTACTCTTAACCGGTGTTCCTCCAAGATAAGTGACTGATGTTTTGAACAATGATGATATCCCCGCGACTAAACGCAAAAACGACCCTGTCGGGCTGAAACAGCGTATTTTCGCTGCGGCGCTGACCGAGTTCGCCGAGGCCGGTCTGAAAGGTGCCCGCATGGAAAACATTGCCGAGCACGCGGCCACCACCAAACGCATGGTGGTTTATCATTTCAAGACCAAGGAATTACTGTACCTGGAGGTGCTGGAACACGTGTATCAGCATATTCGCGCGCACGAAACCGGGTTGGAATTGCAAGCCCTGGCGCCCGTTGCCGCCATGACTCATTTGGTAGAGGAAAGCTTTAATTATCATGCGGAGCATCCCGACTTCATCCGGGTGATCTGCATGGAAAACATGATGCGCGGCCAGTATATCCGCCAGTCATCACGCATTAAGGCATTAAATCAAAGCGCATTGACCCTGCTGGAAGATATATTGCAGCGCGGCAAGCAAGAAAAACTGTTCACTCCGGACGCCAGCGCAGCCGACGTGCATCGCTTGATCAGCAGCCTGTGTTTCCACTACGTTGCCAACCAGTACACCTTCAATGCCCTGTTTGAAAGCCATGAAACACCGGAAGAACAGGTTCGCCATATTCGTCAGTTGGCCGTCGCGGCGACTCTGCGCTATCTGGCGCGGTAAACACGGCTTTTTGGGAGATTGCGATGACCAAGACCTCAGTCGGTGAAGAGAAGACTGCACCTGATAGCTTAGTGTCCGCCGCCAGCGGCGATCCCTTCAAAGGCGACCCCAATTTTATGGCCTCGCTGGCCCGGGGCCTTGAGGTGATCCAGGCTTTTACTCCGCAGCGTCGTCTGATGTCGATTTCACAAATCAGCCAGAAAACCGGCATTCCACGCGCGGCGGTGCGTCGTTGCCTGTATACCCTGAACAAGCTGGGGTTTGTTTACGCGCAGGACGGCAAAAACTTTGAACTGCGCCCACGGATCCTGACGCTGGCCCATGCCTATCTCGGTGCCACGCCGCTGGCTAAAGCCACCCAGCCGGTACTGAAACATATCAGCCAGCTGTTGAATGAGTCCTGCTCTATCGCCACGCTGGACGGCGACAATATTTTGTATATTGCCCGAGCCTCTGCCGAACGCATCATGACCATAGACTTGAACATCGGCAGCCGTTTGCCAGCCTTCGCCACCTCTATGGGACGGGTGTTGTTGAGCCATTTACCGACAGACAAGCGTGACGATTACCTGCAACGCATCACCCTGATGCGTTATACGCAATACACCATCAGTTCGATTGATAAACTGCGTGATGAACTGGATAAGGTTCGAGCTCAGGGTTACGCGATTAACGATCAGGAGTTGGAAATCGGTCTGCGATCCATCGCGGTACCGATTACCTCGGTCAACGGCGGCGTCACTGCCGCGTTAAACGTCGGGGTGCAGGCCGGCCATGTCCCGCTAAGCGAACTGACCGAACGCATACTGCCGATCCTGCTCGAGGGCGCGCAGGAGCTTTCGCTGCTAACCCATTAGACCGACTGGCGTGCGCTGGCCAGGTACTTGGCCATCTCCGCCTCAGGCACCATGCCGCCACCGGTCGCCCACACCAGGTGGGTGGCATTGTTCATCTGTTGTGCATTCAGCCCCTGGCTCGCCAGCCACTCAGTGTCAGCCGTTACGCGCCACGGCCCCGGCATACCCGCCAATGCTGATGGTTCAAGCTGAATATGCTCATGGCTGTCCAACAGCCCCAGCAGGGCAAACATCTCGCGATCGCTAAGGGTGTAAAAGCCGGAGAGCAGGCGCTCCATAGCCCGGCCGACAAAACCGGATGCGCGCCCCACCGCCAATCCGTCCGCCGCGGTCTGGTTATCAATGCCCAGATCCTGTACCGAGATACCATCGTGCAGGCCGGTATGCACGCCAAGCAGCATGCAAGGCGAATGCGTCGGTTCAGCAAAGATACAGTGTACGTGGTCGCCAAAGGCCAGTTTAAGCCCAAAGGCCACCCCGCCCGGCCCACCGCCAACGCCACAAGGCAGATACACAAACAACGGGTGCTGAGCATCGACCTGGACACCACTTTCGGCAAACTGACGTTTCAGGCGGCCACCGGCCACGGCATAGCCCAGGAACAGCGTCTGGGAGTTCTCGTCATCGATAAAGAAACAGCGAGGATCGCTCGCCGCCTGCAAACGGCCCTGTTCAACGGCAACGCCATAGTCCTGCTCGTATTCCACCACGTTGACGCCATTGTCACGCAGCTTCTGTTTTTTCCATTCGCGGGCGTCCGCCGACATATGCACGCTGACACTAAACCCCAGCCGGGCGCTGATGATGCCAATCGACATGCCCAGATTGCCGGTCGAGCCGACGGCAATGCGGTAACCGCCAAAGAATTCGCGAAATTCCGCCGAGAACAGCTTGGCGTAGTCGTCCGTCAGTTGCAGCAGCCCTGCCTCCAGCGCCAGTTTCTCTGCATGCGCCAGCACCTCGTAAATACCGCCGCGCGCCTTGATCGAACCGGAGATAGGTAGATGGCTGTCCTTTTTCAACAGCAAACGGCCGGCCAGCGGCAAGCCATAACGCTGGTCGAGCGCAGTTTGCATGGCGTGAAGCGCGACTACTTCAGATTCAATCACGCCATTTGTGGCGCGGGTTTCCGGAAAGGCGGCACTCAGATAAGGGGCGAAACGCGCCAGACGTTGTTCTGCGTCGCTCACGTCTGCGGCACCGAGCCCAACAAACGGCAGCCCGACCTGCAAACTGGTTGCTCGTGGGTTGAACCAGGTCACAGGTTTTAACTCGATCAGTTCCTGCACCAGCGGGAATTGCGTAACCAACTGCTGAATCTGTGTCTTTTCCATGGTTGTTCTCTGCGCTGCATAAAGGTTATACCTAGGGTGCAGCGATTTGCCCAGGCTGACAAATGATAATAATTCAGCCTTGCGTGAGCAGGATTGATTCAAAAAGATGATTTACTTCAATTTATCACTTACTTCGACGCCTTGAGTGATGCTGCATCACCTTAAGCGCCCCGCAGCCAGGAAGAAACTGCGGGGCATCAACCCGCGTATTCTTAATCGCGCGCCGCCGCCTCCAGCCCGGCGATATCCAGTTTGACCATCTGCAGCATCGCTTCGGTGACCCTGCGCACCTTCGCACTGTCGGGATCACTCATCAGCTCGGCCAAACGCTTGGGCACTATCTGCCAGCTCAGTCCCCAGCGATCGCGCAGCCAACCGCACTGCTCAACCTGGCCACCCTCACTCAGTGCTTGCCAAAGTCGGTCTACTTCTGCCTGATCGGCGCATTCGACCATAATGGAAAAACTGTGATTGAAAGGATCCAACGGACCGGCCTCAATCGCTGCATAGCGCTGATCGCCAAGGGTAAAAGACGCCAGTTTTACGCTACCGGCCGGGCCGCTGGGAGTATCGGCCGGCAAGGTGGACTGCCAGGTCAGAGAGGAGCCGGGGATCAAGCCGATATAGCAACGCAAAGCCGCTTCCATATCTTTCTCAAACCACAGGTGTTGGGTGATTTTCACAATATCCCCTCCGCTACTGGTCCAAAATAGGTTCGAAGCCGCCGAAGATCATACGTTTACCGTCAAACGGCATTTGATCGCCGAACGCTTTCATGCGCGGGTCGGCCATCATCTTCTGGTTGGCTTCATCGCGAACCTCTTTTGACGGATATTCGATCCAACTGAACACCACCACTTCGTCGGCTTCAGCCTTAACCGCACCGCGAAAGTCGGTGAGTTTTCCCTCGGGAACATCAGTGCCCCAGCATTCGACGATCCGCGTAGCCCCAAATTCTTTAAACAGCGGTGCAGCCGCGGCGGCCAGTTTTTGATACGCCTCCTTATTGGCGGCTGGCACCGCCACTACAAAACCATCAACATATTTCATCGGAGTGTCCTCTTGTCGATTAGACAGTCGGGTTGGCACCAGCGGAACTGCCGACGCCCTCTTCCATTTTAGACCCCATTAGCGGGGTCAACCATTAACGAGGGCGGCCGGGTTTTAGATCTCGAGGGAATGTTGCGGCAGGAGTTCAGGCGTGGCGACTCGGTTGCGGCCGCTGTTTTTGGCTTTATAGACCGCCAGATCGGCGATTTTTAGCAGGTTATCGAGATCCTGCCCGGCACCGCCAATGCAGGTGACCATGCCGATGCTGACGGTGATCTGCAAAGAAGCGCCGGCAGGCATGGTGATGGATTCCAGTTCAACCCGGCGGCGCAGACGTTCAGCCAATGACAGCGCATCCTGCTGTTGGGCAATGGGGGCGACGATGGCAAATTCTTCCCCCCCCATGCGGCCAAACAAATCGATATCGCGCAGATCGCCAGTAATGGCGCGGGTAAAGGACAGCAGCGCCACATCGCCTCCGGCGTGACCAAAGCGGTCATTGATCGATTTAAAATAATCGATATCCAGCATCATAATGCAGACCTGCTCCCCTTTTTGGCTGACCAGCCGCGTTCCGCGCTGCATAAAAGCACTGCGGGTCAATACGTGAGTCAGCGCGTCATGATTCGCCACGTGCTCAAGCCTTTGCAGCAGTGCATTGCGGGCAAAATTCATGCTGGCAACGGCAATCGGCCCCAATGCCAGTAACGCTACGCCGAGTCTCATCGACACGGTATTTTGCAGCATTTTCATATCTAGGTTAGTGGTAATCAGGCCCAGATCAATCGCCAGATGGCACCACAACACATAAACCAACACTGCGATCATCGTGCTGAACAGCGAGAATGACATCGCCAGCCAAAGCAGGATCGGCATCGGGAAAATCACCGCTCCGGGGCCACCAATCAGGATGCTACCGAAGCAAGCCAACAGCAGCAGGAGTAACACCGCTATTTTTCTGACGGTATTAGACCACTGGCTGCGTAGGGTCACGGCCTGGAAAATGCTGCGCAGATAAGCTTGCCAGTTCAGCGGAAAAGCCAGGATAAACGGCATCAGCGTGATGTAATTGGTAAATTCCGAAGAGAGCCACAACGCCAATGAAGGCAGATACTGGCGGCCAAACAGCAGCACCGAAGCCCCGGCACCGACCAACCCCGTGGCCGTCGCGCTCGCCAGGCAGATGGCGAACAGATAAATGCTGGACGAGGTGCGTTCCAGGGTCCTGACCTGCGGCGATAAACGCATAAACAGATAAAACCCGACCGCCACGCCGGTAATATTGGCCCCATTGAGCAAGATGGCTTTGCCCAATGGACTGCCGGTGATCAGATCCGCCGCCAAATAGCCTGACATCGCCATCAACCAGCCAACAGGGCTGGCCATGGCCGGGTAGCGTACCAGCACCGCCAACAGTACCGCATTGGTTGGCCAAAATAGCGCTAACAGACCAATGGGACGGCTTTCGATACCAAAGATGCAGGTGCAGAACACCAGCATAAAGACGATTAGCGCGTGGCGTAATCTTGTGGCGCCAGGTAACTCAGTGGTGTGCATCTTGCTTCCAGAAGCTTGCGAAGAATACGGATAAAATTCGACCTGCATGATGGCGGCCATTAGCCTGCTCAGCCTGCCTGGCAATGCCTGCTTTGTGAACAGCCCAACTGACATTATTGCTACTTTTTGGGGACCTGACATCCGTTAATTGAAAATATAAAAATACTATTATGTTTCAATCTGTGGCTCAGACAGCAACCGCCACAAACCCGAGAAACATTCACTATCCAAATTGTACATATGCGAATTATAATAAAAATGATAATCGTTATTATTTATTAATTTGATATGGAATACTATGTGCCAGGTAGAAAATCATCGTCTGAAAAAAACAAAAAAACATCAGGCTCTTCGTTCGCTTCCCTTCCTCGTTAGCGTCTTGCCGGCGCTGACAACCACCGCCGCGCTGGCCGAGGAGGATTCACTCACCGTGACCGCCAACGCCTTACCTGCCGAGGGTTACAGCACAGATACCGCTTCAACCGGCAGCAAAACCAACACCCCGCTCAACGAGGTGCCCCAGTCCGTTAGTGTGGTCACCCCCGAGGTGATCAACGACTTTCAAGTCAAAAGCGTCAACGACGCCATGAAATTCGTCAGCGGCGTGACTCAGGGTAATACCCTTGGCGGCACCGAAGATGGCTTCGTCAAACGCGGCTTTGGCGTCAACTCGGATGGTTCGGTATTTATCGATGGCATCCGCAGCAATCAGGGATTGAGCATGGATGCCACCACCGATCGTGTGGAGGTTCTCAAAGGCTCGGCTTCACTGCTGTATGGCATTCTCAGCCCCGGCGGCATCATCAATCTGATCGGCAAAAAGCCACAGTACGACTGGAATACCCGTATCAGCGGTGCCACCAACAGCTTTGGTGGCGGCAGTGGTTCCGTTGATGTCACCGGGCCATTGGGGAACGGCTTTGCTTTCCGCTTTATTGCCGAACGCCAACACCAGGATTACTGGCGCAATTTCGGCACCGACGAACATACGCTGATCGCCCCCTCGCTCAGTTGGTTTGGCGACAAGGCTGCCTTTAACATCTCCTACAGCGAATACAAGTACGATATCCCTTATGACCGGGGTACCGCCTTTATCAATGGCAAACCGGTCGATATCCCCTATAACCGCAGGCTGGATGACTACGCCAACCACGCCTGGGGCAAGAACAAACGTCTGAACACGCACTATGAGTATGCGCTGGACAGCACCTGGACCACCCGCTTTAGCTATGCCTGGATGCAACGCCGCTACGACAGTAATGAAGTGCGTGCCACCGCAGTCAACACTACCACCGGCATCGTTTCACGCCGTGCGGACGCCAACCGCGGCTTCAACCATCAGACCAACTATTACTCCTGGGATCTGAATGGTTCACCGGTTGCACTGGGCATGCAACATGACCTGTTGATTGGCGTCGACTATGAGAAAAATGAAACCTATAAGGCCTATTCCTATCGCGGCAAGGTCTCACAAACCTTCAATATGTATGACCCGGTGTATGGCGAAACCCCGGTAACCAACAGCAGCACCTACAATGATGCCCTGAGTAATTTGCGTACTACCTTGTACAGCCGCTCGGCCTATGTCAAAGACAGCATTCATTTGACTGACCAGTGGATAGCGGTGTTGGGCGCTCGCTACCAGTCTTACTATCAGAACAACAGTAACGGCTTCCAGAACCCACAAAACACGCTGAACGACAAAGATAACAAATTCCTGCCGCAGGCGGGTGTGGTGTATAAACTGACGCCGGCCGTTTCTTTATATGCCAACTACAGCCGATCCTTCACCCCATCAACGGCGGTGGATGACAATGGCAACGTCGCCACACCAGAAACCGGCACCACCTATGAAGTGGGTGGCAAATGGCAGGTAAATCCGGCGTTGGATGCCACATTGGCGCTGTATCGCATTGATGAAAACAATATGTCGATCTTTATCAACGGTGTGACTCGCAGTATTCCCAAGGCAAGATCGACCGGTGTTGAACTGGAGCTGAACGGCGAAGTCGCCCGCAACTGGGATCTGACCGCCAATTACAGCTACGACAAAACCGAAATTGTGGAAGACAACCTCAACCCGGATAACGTCGGCAACCGGCTGGTAAACGCCCCTACCAACATGGGCAGCCTGTACCTGAGTCATCGTATAACGCTGCCGATAGTTCCTGGTGATGTACGTCTTGGCGGTGGGGGTCGTTATGTTGGTCGCCGTGCCGGCGATCCGGAAAACAGCTTTACCATGCCGGCTTACACCGTGGCAGATGCGTTTATCGCCTGGGACAGCAAGCTGGTCGGCAAACACACTCAAATTAAACTGAACGTCAAAAACCTGTTCAACCGCGAGTACTATGCGTCCAGCGCAGGCAACCTGCGGGTGATTGAGGGAGAACCGCGTAGCCTAAGCCTGCAGGCTACGGTAGATTTTTGATTGAAAGCCCCGGGTACCACTGCACCCTACCCGGGGATTATTTACTGTTATTTCAGCTTTAGCATCTTCCCGAGCAAAATATCGGTTGATTCGAGCATGTCCGTATCAATGCCTGCGGAAGGGGTAAAGGTTAGCTCGCCGAAAATGGGTTTGCCGTTGGCAATATAGAAATCGACACGGACAAACTCAAAGGGTGCAGATAATTTTCTGGCGTACTCGAAGAGATCGTCATAGCCCTCGGGTTTAACGAAAGCATCTATCTCCTGCTGGCTAAGAGCCAAACAATCCTGGCTGTAGCAAAGAAACTTGAAGTCTTTATCAAAGAAGTAATATTTCGGCGTGCCGGTTTCTCTGCCAACACAAAGTAGCGTGCAGTAAGGTACGCCATGGAAACAGTATATTTTATAATCATCAGGGCCATGGCCACTGGCTGACTCTATAAATTTCTCACCTATTATCTTTTTATTGATTTGCTTATAGTTCAGCTCTGCATAGACCTTCCAGTAGTCCTCTTTCATCCAGTTATCAATGGTTTTAGCGGCTTTGGTAACGTCCAGTGATTTCTTGTCCTGGCAAATCAGGTTGTAACCTGAACCATGATTGCCCTTAATCACAAACTTATCGGGCAAAGACCCCCAAGGGATCTCATCGACTGAATCGCAAACGAAGTAAAGCTCATTGAGAATTTCTTCGCAGCCTTTCGCTTTCAAATACTCTCTGACTGCGTATTTATCGGCACATTGCGTAACCAGCGTATTGTTGCTGTATCCGTTAAGTTTCAGATAGTTTATTTTTTCGTTCCAGGTCACTGGCGGGTTAAGATTTAATCTTTTCCCGAACGCTTTTTTATATATTAATTTTGTTTTAAAAGTCGGTGTGAATGTAGCCAATTGGTTCATGATAAATTTATTAATATTCTTTTTCATACAACCTGTCTCATAACTTGAACAAAGTATTAAAACGGCTCCTGCAAGGAACCAAAGGAGGTTTATTGCTATTGGCTGTTATTGCTCACTGCGCCATTGAATCATCGCCGGGGCGGTACTCAGATCAAATTTATTCTCGCCCAGTACCCGATTGAGGATGCGGGCCGATCGCCAGGCCACCAGACTGAGCTGAGGATCGGCAATACCGTGGTGGTGCATGCTGGCATTGACGGCAAACAGAGCATTCTCATGCCCCGCCTCGCGCTCAAGGGTAAAATCAGCGGCAATACGATATTGCCCATCGGCGTCGGTTAACACCCGGTCCGCCAGGGAGGCAAGAAAAGTCGGTTGAGCCTGTTCATAGCCGGTAGCAAAGATAACCACATCGGCATCCAGGGTCTCGCGCCCCTGATCAAGATGGTGCTGCGTCTCCAACCGATAAAAATTATCCTGGCTATTAAGAGCCGTCACGGAGCGGCTGGGTAACAGGCGTACCCAGCGTTTCTCTTGCAGAACATCGAAGCGGTGATACATGGCGCGATAAATAGCCAAAAGAGACTCGCTGGTGATGCCATCGGAGGTCATTTTTTGTTCGCGCAGCATCTGCTGTTTGGCCGTATTGCTGAACGTATAGAAGTCGTCGACATAATCGGGCGTAAAATACTCGTTGGCAAATGCCGCTTCATCAAGAGCGTTGTAGTTGTTACGTCGGGAGATCCAACTCAGTTGCTCCGGTTGGCCCCACTCGCCCTGAAAAATGTTAAGGAACAGATCGGCACCACTTTGACCGCCGCCCACAATCGCCACGCGTTTTCCGCCAAGGTTTGGCTGGCGAAACATCATTTCGCTGGCGTGAAAACACCGATCATTTTGTTCGGTCACGCAGTCCGGCAGTTTGACTTTCTTGCCAATGCCCACGCAGACGTGTTTAGCGTAAAACACCTCATTCTGGGTGGTAACAACATACTGCCGCCGTTGGTTATCAAACTCCACGCGCTGAACGTCCTGGTTGAAAACCAGCGAATCCAGCCCCGTGGCAGCCCAGTTGAGGTAATCGGCAAACTCTTCACGAGACACCGCGCGTTGTTCCGTTGTCAGGAAACGATAGAATTTTTTCCTTTTCACCAGATAGTTAAGGAAACTATAAGGGTTGGTTGGCGAGACGGCTGTCACCAAATCCTTCAAAAAGCTGGTCTGCATACTGCATTCCGCCAGGATCATACCTGGATGCCAGGAAAACTGCGGTTTGCGCTCGAGGAATTTGCAATTAAAACCTTCGATTTCGCTGCCAAGCGCAGCAATACTGAGGTTGGACGGACCGATGCCAATACCGATAAAGTCCAAACACGGGTTCATTAGTGTACTCCTGAGTGAATAAATAGGCTGGCAGAGAGATTTATCTGGTCGGGAAAAAGAATAATTAAATAATAATCACGACGTGATATTATTATTGTCATCCTGATAATTAAAGACCCATTAATCCTTAAGCCATTAGTATTATCGCAGAGTCATGAAAAAGGCGTGCTTTGGGAAAGAATCTCAAGGAAATGAAACTCAATGGGGCAACAGAGGAATTCATAACATATCCCTATGTTAGTTTGCATATTCCACATGGCATCTTCCTTAATTAGACACAGCCTGGTCAGAGTAGCGCTAAAGTTGCACGCTGGCATGTGAAAAAAAATAACATTAGGGCCAATACACGGGTTGTTAATGTGAAATTAAAAGTGAAATCGTAAAAAATCATAAAATTTCACCTTGGTTTAGGCGATGTTAGGGTCGGGGCACAGCCCGTGAAATGCCCTTACCTCAGAAACAAATAAGATAAAACACATTAAATATCAGCAAACTGAGAGAAAACGCGGCGGTAAGGGGAGGAATCAAACAAAAGTCTGTATGGTTTTTGATCATTTAAGCCATTCCCTACGGCTTAAAGTGGGTCAAACAGTATTTTTCAATTCCTCTGGGAAGTCATTAACTGGGAAAGTTGGCGATTTAGAATAACTTTCCCGTAGAAGTTAATTTATGGCTAGCTCAATTTATTGCAATATTTCCCCTACTGATAGATTCGTGCCTCATAAGGGCGAAGCATTTGCCGTTCACCCTGCTGGGAATAATTACTCAACAACAATGATTTTTCTCCCAACGGCAAGAGTTGATAGTCAATTTGTTGTGATTCACCACTCAGGTTGCATAATACCCAGCCTTGCCGTTCATCCATGCTACGGCTGTAGGCGTAAATATGGGGATGCGCCGCCAGTTGTAATTGGTAACGGCCATAGACCCATATCGGATCCTGCTTGCGAAGACGAATCAAGGCCCGGTAAAAATTCAGCACCGAATCCGGTTCGTTACGCTGACGCGCCACGTTAATCTGCTCAAAGTTGGCATTCAACGCGAACCACGGCGTCACCGTGCTAAAACCAGCGTGAGGCCCGTCGTCCCACTGCATTGGGGTACGTGAATTATCGCGCCCACTACGACCGAGGAATGCCAGGATTTTCGCTTCATCCATGCCCTGCTCCTGCAGTTTGGCAAAGCGGTTTCTGGCTGCAATGTCGTTAAAGTCGGCCAGACTCTTGAAGCGGGTATTGGTCATCCCCAGTTCCTGGCCCTGATAGATAAACGGGGTTCCCTGCATCAGAAAATACATGGCGGCAATGGCGGTGGCGCTTTCACGCCAATACTGCTTATCGTCACCCCATTTAGAGACCACGCGCGGAATATCGTGATTTTCCACGTATAACGCGTTCCAGCCTTTATCTTCCAGCAAGGTCTGCCAGCGGGTAAAAATATCCTTCAGCCCGATCACATCGAGCCCAGCGTCCGGTGACCGCTGATGGCTGGTTTCCCACAGTTTGACGTGTTCAAACTGGAAAATCATATTCAGCCGGCCGTGCTGTTCCCCCACCCAGTCCTCGCCCTGCTGCGCCGAAGCGCCGTTCATTTCGCCCACCGTCATGATGTCGTAGCGGTTAAATACCTGCTCGCACAGGTCATCGACATAGTCCAGCAGGCCGTCGTAGTTAAGATGCCGTTCGAACGATGGCACGTAACGCAATCCCTGTGGGTTGGGCATATCGGTCAGCCCCGGCTGTTTTTTCATATGGCAGATGGCATCGATGCGGAAGCCGTCAATGCCCTTGTCCAGCCACCAGCGCATCATGTCATACAGCGCCGCACGCACCTGCGGATTCTCCCAGTTCAGATCCGGCTGACGCTCCGAGAACAGGTGCAGAAAGTATTGTTCGCTGCCGGGGTCATATTTCCAGGCGGAACCGTTGAAGATGCTCTCCCAGTTGTTGGGTTCCGCGCCGTTTTTGCCGTCTCGCCAGATATACCAGTCACGTTTGGCACTCGATTGCGATGACCGGGATTCAATAAACCACGGATGTTCATCCGAAGTGTGATTGACCACCAAATCCAGTATCAAACGCATGCCGCGGGCATGCACTTCAGCCAACAAACGATCAAAGTCCGCCATGGTACCGAACTCCGTCATAATGGCCTGATAATCACTGATATCGTAGCCATTGTCGTCGTTCGGCGAGCGATACATCGGGCAGATCCAAATCACGTCAATGCCCAGCCATTGCAAATAATCCAGCTTGCCGGTAATGCCATTCAGATCGCCAATGCCATCGCCATTAGAGTCCATAAAGCTGCGCGGATAGATCTGATAAACCACCGCCTGTTTCCACCAGCGCACTGTTTGCCCACCGCTCATATCACTTTTCCTTTTATCGATTAATGTGCCTGTGGCGACGCTAAAATGCGCTGGAATGCCTGGCCCTGAGAATCAAACAAATAGCAGCATTCCACCGGCAGACGCACACCCACCGTATCACCGGCCTGGATGGTCGAACGCTCGGGATTACGCAGCACCCAAGGCTCGCAAGCGTTGCCATTGTTCAGATAGAGATAGGTTTCATTACCCATGTGCTCAACGAACATCACCTCCCCCTGAAATTCGCACTGGGCCAGTTCACCGCCGCGAATATGTTCCGGCCGAATGCCGACGTTAACGCTCTGGCCTTCCATTCCGGCTGGCGTAGAGATCGGCAGCACCAGCGCCTTGCCGTTGTCCAGTTCCACCACGCTTTGGTGTTCACCGGCACGCCGTAAAATTGCCGGGATCAGATTCATTTTTGGCGAGCCGATAAACTGCGCGACAAATTCATTGGCCGGTTGGTCGTACAGTTCCAGCGGCGTCCCCACCTGTTCAACATGCCCCTGATTGAGCACCACAATGCGATCGGCCAGCGTCATGGCTTCTACCTGATCGTGGGTGACATAGATAATGGTCGATCCCAACCGCTTATGCAGCGATGCCACCTCCATACGCATTTGTACCCGCAGCGATGCGTCGAGGTTGGACAGCGGCTCATCGAATAAAAACAGCTTGGGTTCACGCACGATGGCGCGGCCAATCGCCACCCGTTGCCGCTGCCCACCGGAAAGATCCTTCGGCCGCCGCTCCAGCAGTGGCTCAAGCTGCAAGATACGCGCACTCTCACGCACCCGATTGTCGATTTCCGCCGCCGAATGCCCCGCCAACTCCAGTGCAAACGCCATATTTTTGTACACGCTCATGTGCGGATAAAGTGCGTAAGACTGGAACACCATGCCAATACCGCGTTCGGCGGGTGTATCGTCGTTGACATAGTTGCCATCGATATACATGCCACCGCTGCTGATCTCCTCCAGCCCGGCGATCATCCGCAACAGGGTGGATTTGCCGCAGCCGGAAGGCCCGACGATCACCACGAACTCCCCGCTATTGATCTGCAGATCCAGCGATTTGATCACCTCGGCGTTTGCGCCGTATCGTTTTTGCAGTTTTTCCAACGTTAATTGCGCCATATTCCTCCCGTTCTCACACCCCATTGGCATTGAGCGGGACGCCGACAAGCGTCCCGCCATCCGGCTTATTTAAGGTAATCGAGCCACGGCCCCTGGCGCGAAATCATCACGTCCACCAGTTCAGGGATCGCGCGGCATTTGTCGTTGACCGAATCCACCAACAGCGCCTGGATCACCAGGTCACGCGAGCCTTCAATGACCGCGTCAGCGGTCAGATCGTGAATGGCAATCTGATTGCTGAGCAACCCACCGATGCCGGCCGGCATATTGACCTTGATGCCATGCACACCTTTACGATCGATAATGGCCGGCACTTCAACCGCAATAAACTCCGGCAATTGTTTGATAAACCCCAGATTAGGGATATTGACCGCCGACTCTTCATAGCCGGAATCGGTCAGCATCCCTTCCATGATCGGCACCACGCGTTCTTTCAGCTTCAATTCGATTTTCGGCTGCACATGGCCGAGGTAATTACGATAGAAGGTGTAGAAATCGAGGATACCGCGATGATCGCTGACCTCACTGGCCCAACGGATATACTCACCAAAATGACTGTCGCCGGTGATCGGCAAGTGGTGGAATTTTTCCAGGATCTCTTTAAACAGCGTGCGGTCGGCCCAGGGGTAGGCACTGTCTTTGCCGCCCAGCGCATCGCGCTCGGTGCTGCCCTCGGTCTGCACCAGTTTGCCGTGGGTACGGGTGTAGGCCAGAATGTCGCTGTAGCCCGGCAGGCGGGAAAAATAATCCGGTGCCTTGGCGCGCACATCGGCATAAGCGTCTTTACCGCTGTCTTTGTAGCTGGCTTCCAGCAGTACGCTGAAGTGGTTAAGCCCGGCGGCCCGCAGGTTGAGGTTTTCAAACGAAGTGCCGAGCATCTCCGGCAGATAGCGCTCCAGCGAAGCAATTTCGTGGCACATGCCGACAAAATTAAGCTGCGGGAAGCGCCGATGCACCGTGGTGCAAATGCGGCTCATCGGGTTGGAATAGTTAAATATCCACGCATCTGGGCAAATGTCAGCGACGTCGGCGCAGATGTCGAGGATCGGCGGAATGATACGCAGCGAGTGGAACAGGCCACCGGGGCCACCGTTTTCGCCATAGACCTGCCCAATGCCGTATTGCTGCGGGATTTGCCAGTCCAGATCCCACAGCGCAAAACGGTCACCCACTTCAATCGAGATAATCACAAACTCCGCCCCGCGCAGCGCGGTTTTACGATCGGTGGTGGCGCTGAGGGTAAACGGCAGATCTTCCGCCGCCAAAAAGTCCCGGGCGGTTTTCTCGGTCACCGCCAGCGCGGCCGGGTTGATGTCGTGCAGCACAATTTCGCTGCCGTACAATGTCTTGCTCTGGAAGATATCCCCCAGCGTGCCGTAGCCGAATTGCGCGCTGCCCGCCCCCACTAAAACGATTTTTGTAGCCATTGGTTTGCTCCTGCTTAGGGTTAATCGAAAATCAGCCTTTTACTGCGCCGTTGGTTAATCCGCTGACGATACGGCGCTGGAATATCAGAACCAGTGCGATGATCGGCAGTGTGACGATGACCGAGGCCGCCATGATGGTGCCCCAGGGAAGTTCGAACTGAGAGGCGCCCTGCAGCATGCCAATCGCTACCGGCACGGTGCGTTTGCCGCTGGAGATGACAAAGGTCAGCGCGAACATGAATTCATTCCAGGCACCGATAAATGCCAGCAGCCCGGTAGTCACCAGCGACGGGCCCATGATCGGCGCAAAAATACGGCTGATGATAGTCCAGGTACCGGCACCGTCGACGATCGCCGCCTCTTCCAGTTCCGCCGGGATCGCCTTCATAAAGGTGGTCAGCACCCAGACGGTAAACGGCAGTGAGAAGGTGGTATAGGACAGCACCAGCGCACCCAGAGAGTCATACAGCCCCATAAAGCGCACCAGTTCGAACATGCCGGACAGCACCGCCACCTGCGGGAACATCGACACGCAAAGAATGGTGAACAGCAGATACTTTCGGCCGCGAAAACGGATACGCGCCAGGGCGAATGCGGCGGTAATTGACACCAGCAGGCAGATACCTACCGTCAGCGTCGCCACAACGATGGAATTGAGCAGGCTGCGGGCGATGCCGTTTTCCATCAACGCCGTAAGGTAATTTCCCCAGTGCAGGTTGCCAGGCAGATAGGCGACCTGGAACAAATCCTGCCCCGAACGCAATGAGGTGATCAGCGCGTAATAGAAAGGAAACAGGCAAATCAGGCTGGCCAACGCGGCGGCGACAAATATCAGCGCCTTGTGGCCGTACTTTTGCTGTTGGCGGCTCAGCTTCATGCGCGTTTCTCCTTGTCGTTCAGGCGACCCAGCGTGAGGAAACAGGCGGCAATACCCGCCACCATCATAAACACCAGCACCGAAGCGGCCGAGCCAGAGCCCATTTCCTGATAGCTGACCATGCGATCGCGGGCATAACCGGATACCGACACCGTGGCCTCGCTATTGGAGGTCAGCACATAGATCAGATCAAACACCCGCAACGCATCCATCACCCGGAAAATCAGCGCGACAATCATCGCCGGCATAATCAACGGCAAGGTGATGCGGCGGAAGCGCTGCCAGGCATTGGCACCATCGACCCGTGCGGCCTCATACAAATCGCCGGGGATCAGTTGCAGCGCAGCCAGTAGCATCAAGGCCATAAACGGCGTGGTTTTCCAGACGTCGGCAATCACCACCGCCCACATCGACAACCCCGGCTCCGCAACCCAGGCCAAAGGTGTGGCGATGATGCCGCTTTTGAGCAGCAGGTCGTTGACTACCCCATATTGGTCATGAAACATCCAGCCCCACATCTTGGCGGAAACAATGGTCGGAATGGCCCAGGGCACTAAAATGGCGGTGCGGACCAGCCCCTGACCACGGAATTTCTGATTCATCAGCAATGCCAGCAGCATGCCAAACACCAGTTCCAGCGAGACGGATAGCAGGCTAAAACGCAAGGTGTTGCCCACCGCCAGCCACCACAGCGGATCCGCCAACACCCCGTAATGATGGCCGCCCGCGGTCAGGTCCAGATAGTTGGCGAAACCGACAAAGCGATAGTCGTCCGGCGCGTCCAGCATGGCGTCGGTGAAGCTGTAAAACAGGGTGCGCAGCAGCGGCCAACCCGCCACCGCCGCCAGCAACAACATGGCCGGTGCCACCAGCAACCAGGCGATACGGCTGCGGCGCTGTTGGTGATTAAGCTTGCTGCGCCTGACCGGCCGCGCCTGGGCAGGCGCTGGCGTGGCCGTCAGGGATAAAGCGTGAGTATCGCGTTTCATGCATCATGACTCCGGCGGTTAATGGATAATTGCCCTGCTTTCAACGCCATCCTCTGGCTTTAATCCGTTCCAGTCTTTGCTGTAGATCCGCGACTGCAGTGACACCGTCACTATCGCCGCGCAGTACGTTAAAGGTGGCGTTGTAGATAGCCCGGGAGACCTGCGCATACTGCCTTTTGGTTTGGGTTGCCGGGCGCGGCATCGCCTGGGCGAAAATGACCTTGAAGTCCGCCAGATAAGGCGCCTGCGCCAAGACCTGCGGATCGTCATACAACGCCGTGCGGGAAGGCGCCTGGCCCATCAGCGCCAGCGCCCTTTTTTGCGATTCGGCATCGCTGACGATTTTCAGCAGCGCGATCGCCGCCTGAGGGTTTTTGGTATAACCGTTGATCGCCCACTGCCAACCGCCCAATGCACTGACCGAACGGCCATCGGCACCTTTCGGCAGCGGCATCACGCCCACCTTGCCGCGGATCGCGCTGCTGTTGTCCTGTGCCAGCACGTAGGCGTATGGCCAGTTGCGCATAAACATGGCATCACCGTTCTGGAAAACCGCCCGCGACTCCTCCTCCATGTAGCCAAGCGTGCCCTTCGGCGTAATTTTGCCGATCCAGCCGGCGGCCATATTCAGCGCCTGCGCCGCCTGTGAGTTGTTGATGGTGATATTGCCCTGAGCGTCGATAAAACTGCCGCCGTTCTGTGAAGCTACCCATTCGAGTGCGTTGCAGGTCAGCCCCTCATAGGACTTTCCCTGGAACACCAGCCCCCAAAAGTTTTTATGACCGGCGGCACGTTCACCCTGCTGAATGCGGGTGGCGATGCGGGTCAGATCGGCCCAGGTCACCGGCGGCTGTTCGCCGTATTTTTCCAGCAGATCCTTACGGTAGTAGAGCGCGCCGCTGTCCAGATAGGCCGGTACCGCTTTGACCCGGCCGTTCACCACGTTGTTTTGCCAGGCGGCAGGGAAAAAATCCGGTTTGATGTCGCTCACGCTGTCAGTCAAATCCAGCAGGTGCTTGTTCAGTACGCCGATCCATACGGTATCGGCCTGGAACAGATCGATGGCGCTGGCGTCTTTGGCGGCAAACAATTGCTGGAATAGCGACAGCTTTTCATCAGAAGCGGGAGGCAGATCGATAAACTCCAGGCTATGGCCAGTCTGGGCCTCAAAGCGCTGCTTGATCTCATTGCAATACTGGCGCCCCTCTTTGCTGGGAGCGCACTGCATGCGCAGCGTGTCGGCCAGCGCCTGACCCGTTGTCACCGCCAGTGCGGCAGCAACCATACTCGGTATCAATCTTCTCATTGCATCCTCTGGGGTGGCGGCTGGGAATACCGGCATGGGAGCAAGCTATCGAAGGCGGGTCATTGGCGGAAATCGTTTTTCATCGCTACGATATAGAAACTTTCTATACCACCAGTGGAAAATATGATCGTGGACAAAATTCTGCGGCAGTTTATCGAAGTGGCGATGTTCAAAAATGTGAGTCATGCAGCAAACAAGCTTTGCCTGAGCCAGCCAACGCTGACCCACAACATGAAGAAACTGGAAGAAAATCTGGGGGTGCAGCTGCTGGAACGTACCTCAACCGGAGTGAAAACCACCGAATACGGTGACCTGCTGCTGGAGCAGGCACAGATGATGCAGCGAATTTATGACAATACGCTGATCAAACTGGCCTTTATCAAGGCGCGTCAGGAGCAGAGCTTACGCATGGGCACCGGTCATGCCTGGTGGTATATGTTTGTGCGCGACAGTTTCAACGCCTACCGCAAGCTGCACCCCTCGGTGAACATCCATATCGATCTGGGCAACCATCTGCGCCTGATGGATTTACTGTTGGGCGGCGATATCGATTTGTTTATCGGTCATGAAATTCAGGGGTTGAACCCCAAGGCTGGCATCAGCTTTCTGCCGCTGTTCGGCACCAGCGACACCATGTTCGTACGGCGCGGGCACCCATTACTGGGTCAACCGGTCGCGCCGGACGCATTACTGGACTACCCCTGTGTCGAGCTGACGCCGGATGAAAGCCGCTATCATCATATGGTGGAGGATATGCAGCCGAAAAAGCTGGCGCGTAACCGCCTGCACCTGGCGGAACGGGTGATCTGTTCGACCAACTCGATGATGTCGGCAGTGGATATGATCAACGATTCCGACGCGGTGCTGCTGGCCTATCCTGCCTGCATGGCAGGCTATTTTGCCGATTACGGCATCGAGCCATTGCAACTGACGCAACCAGGCCAACGCTGTACCGTCGGCATTTACCTGATGCGTGAAAAAGCGGATGCCCCACACCTGGTGCAAATGCAAAAGTTAATGCAGCAGTACCTGGAGCCGATCCGCCCTCTGTTGTAATGGCTATCCGGCTCAATACGCATCATTGGGCGGCCCAACTGCCTTTCAGGGCATATACTTAAGGGAGTATTCAGATCGGAGGTAACTGAGATGAAAACAATGATCCCTGTGCTGTTGATGCTGATGCTTTCCGGCTGTATGGGCAGAGGCGGCCCACAGGATGTACCACCACCGCCCGTACATAACGATCCACAAACCTGCAATAACACTTCCGCCAGTGCCAACAGCGATTGCTCGCAGTCCGTGGTACCGGCGATGCACTGAGTTTGCCTTATGGGCTCAGTGTCGTTCCGTGAACGCCCCCTCTCCCTTGGGAGAGGGCCGGGGTGAGGGCATATGCATGTTCCCCCTCACCCTAACCCTCTCCCTTGGGAGAGGGGATTATTACGAAGATTGTTCTTCGTCGTTGGTAAGATTTTTCGCCTGTTGCTTCATAAACACCACTTCTTGCGGACTGGACATATTGACCCGTTGCGCGCGCAGCAGCTTGAGGATATTGAACAGCAATTCACTTTTGGTGGAACCCACCATGCGCGGGCTGGCTACATAACCGGTTACGCTAAGAATAATACCTTCCGGGCCAAGCTGACTAAAACGAACATAAGGCGCGGGCGTTTCCTGAATGGCTTCATATTCCTGGTAAGCACTCAGCAAGATATTACGCACCTGCTCCGGGTCAATATCCGTCGGGAAGGTCAGCGCGATGGTCACCACGCCCTGCGCATTGCCCATGGTGGCATTACGCACGTTTTGCGAGATTAACTGCGAGTTGGGTACGATCATGGTCGAACGGTCACTGAGCTGGATCTCGGTGGCACGTACGTTAATGCGGCGCACATCCCCTTCCACACCGCCAATTCCGATCATATCGCCCACTTTTACCGGCCGTTCGGTCAGCAGGATCAGGCCGGAAATGAAGTTCTTCACGATTTCCTGCAGACCAAAACCGATACCCACCGACAACGCACTGACGATCCACGCCAGATTGTTCCACTGGATACCCAGCGCCGCCAGGGTGATCAGGATCAGCAGCACGTAACCCACATTGCTGAACAGCGTGACCAGTGATGCACGAATACCAATGTCTGAAATGGTTTTCGGCAGCAGTTCCTGGCTGAGCCAACGCTGGGTCACCCGCAGAATATAGATACCGATCGCCAGACAAATAACCGCGTTAATCAGGTTGCCCGGCACAATATTCAGTCGTTGCAGGCCTTCACCGCTGAGGATGGCAATGATCTTGTCCAGCAACGAGTTGGGCGTGGTGGTGCCGAACGAGCCGTTAAACAGCGAAACAATCATTAATAACAACAGAGAACACTTGGCAATGGCGGTGAAGATTATCGCCATTTGCTCCAGATGACGATCCTTAAAGTTAAACGACTTTTTCAGCATCTTGCCGCTGGCGGTCTGCGAAGAAAATATCGCACCGCACAGATCGGTGGCGAACATCAGCAGGAAATAAAACGCCATCAGTACCAGGGCGATCCAGATCACCTGATAGGTCAGGAAGCGGGCAAAGGCGATATACCCCACCAGCAGTGAAAACAGGATTATCACCGAACACACCAGGGTGCTCATGTGCAACAGGCCACTGAGGGTGGAACGCTTCTCTACGTGCTCACCCTGCTGTTCCAGTTGGCGACGAATGCGCTGGGAACGCAGCGGCATCGCCAACAGCACCATACCGATTAATCCGGCAACCAGGCCGTTGCCGAAAATGGTGGTGGCCAGGCTGGCGCTCACCACGTTGTTGATCAGCTCAATCGAGCCAAATGCCAAGGCTAACCCGGCCAGCAGCGGCGAGAAATAACGTAAACCGGCGGCTACCGCGTCATCCATGGTACCCAGACGCCATGACGGACGGTTAAGAGACAGCGTCGCCCGGCCCAGACCGGCGATCAGTGCGCAGAAGATCCCCAACCGATAAAAGCCTTCGGCAAAATCTTCCAACATCCCCGGCAACGGCTGCACGCGGGTAAAAGTGACGTACAGCAGATTCAGCGCAATACTGGTGGTGATAACCGTAACGGTGACGGTCATTATCGCCATAAAGCTGCGGCGTAAACGCCCATCCGGCAGAAAACGAATACTCACCCAGGCCAGAAAACGCTCGGAAAAATAACGGCCCCATGACCAGATAATCACCGCCAATACCAACAGAGTGAGGGTACCGTAGCGCCACTCTTCCTGCCAACTGGTGTCCCAGGCCTGTTTCATGGCCGTATTGAACTCGTCCAATCTCTGCACGTCACTGGCGGCAGGTTGCACCACCGGCGACCAAAATTTGCTGCCGAGTACGCTACCGGTGTTCAATGCCAACTGGGTTTTGAACGCCACGCGACGCAAGTCACTGATTTGTTGGCCCAGATCAATCGCACCGGCCCGCATGGCCTGTGCGCGTTTCACCGCATCGTCCAGTTGTTTTTTACTGTTGTTCAATGTATTACGCTGCTGCACCACGGCCGCGGTTTCAGCCATCGAACCGGCGGCCGGCTGCGGGCCTAATACGTCAAGTTGCCCCTGCAGTTTCTCCTGTGCCGGTTGCAGATCGGTTGCCAGTTTATCAAGCCCGGCGGCCAGATCCTCGGTAGCCAGCTTCAGTTTGCTAAGCTGGTTATCGTTATCGGCTTTGGAAACCTGCTGCTTGATGCTGTCCAACTGCTTTTGATAAGTCTTCAGTGCAGTCGCAGGATCCGGCGGACTTTCTGCCACCGGGGCATCATCTTGTGCAGCGACGCTGGCCAACGGCGCTAACTGCAAGCCAAACAGCAGGAACAGGAAAAGAATAATCTGACGGGGCTTTAACATAAATTCGGTGCTCAGCGTTGGCATGATAGACAGACGAAACAAGCGGGCCGGTATTTACCGTCCCGCTTGGCTAATCATAAACTGTGATTATGATAACTGCTTAATCTGCGCTTAAATATCAGTATTACTCCCATTCAGCACGATTATCCGTTTGGTCGCTGCTTTGATGACCTTTGCCGCTTACTGCACTGATAACCTGAAAGATTCACAGTGGCATAACCGGTCAAAGCCCCCTATACTCAGCTCACTCATTAACCAACGAAATAAAAGGAGGATTACTATGCCGATGTGTGAATTGTTTTTTTACTCACACTTCTATAGTAATCGCTGCTGCTCAAGCATTACCGGTATCGTGCTGCGATAACCCAGGCTTGAGCGAAGCTGACTAAAATCTGAAGTACCTTCCCTCCGGCTTACCGGGTTGTCGTCAGCGATGTTTGACGATAGGCATCTGCATGCCTGTAACTCTTGAGTAAGCAATGACCACATTACTATCTGCACAATCTGTCGGGTACGACAACAATTTCGGCCCTCTGCTGGTTGAGGTTTCCTTCAGCCTGAAGAAAGGTGACCGCATCGGTTTAATCGGCCATAACGGCTGTGGCAAAAGCACCCTGCTTAAAATCCTCAGCGGCGATCTGCCTGCCGGTACCGGCAGCGTCACCCCTTCCCACCAGTGTCTGATGGCACGGGTAGAACAGCACCTGCCTGAAGCCCTGCATGACCGTACCCTGCTGGATGCGGTACTGGCTCGGCTGCCTGAAAATCAGCGTATCAGTGAAAGTTGGCAGGCTGAGGTTCTGCTCTCCAGCCTGGGTTTTGCGCCACCGTCATGGACGCTGACCGCAGGTACCCTGAGTGGTGGCCAGCACACGCGTCTGCTGCTGGCACGAGCATTAATCCGTCAACCGGACCTGCTACTGCTGGATGAGCCCAGCAACCATCTGGATCTTCCTACTTTGCTGTGGCTGGAGCGGTTCCTGCAAAGCTGGTCGGGCAGCTTTGTGCTGGTGTCCCACGATCGCTATCTGCTGGATCAGGTCACTAACTGCACCTGGATTTTGCGCGACAAAACCCTGCAATTCTTCCGCTTACCCTGCACTGCGGCGCGCAAGGCGCTGGAGGAACAGGATGCGGCGGATGCCCATCGCCGTCAGGCGGAGCAAAAAGAGATCGACCGGGTGGCGAAAAGCGCCCATCGGCTGGCCATTTGGGGCAAGGTTTACGACAACGAAGATCTGGCCCGCAAGGCCAAGCAAATGGAGAAGCGCGTTGACCGGCTGAAGGAGGAGCAAACCACGCTGAGCGCGGGCAGCCAATGGCGACTCAGGCTGAAGGGAGAGGCGCTGGATGCCGATCGCCTGCTGGCCCTGCCACCCATGGAAGTTCGCCCGGCAATCGACGCGCCGGTGCTGTTCCGCCTCGACCCATTGCGGGTCAAAAGCGGTGACCGAATCGCCATCGTCGGACGCAACGGTTGTGGGAAATCTTCTCTGCTGCATCATCTGTGGCGGGAATATCAGGACGCGACCCTGCGGGGAACGGTGTTCCACCCGCGGGTACGCATCGGGTATTACGATCAAAGTCTGCAGCAACTGCACGATGATGACACGCTGAGTGAAGCATTAACCCACTTCGCGGCGTTGACCGAAGATCAGCGCAAGATGGCGTTGATTGGTGCCGGTTTCCCCTATCTGCGTCATCAACAACGCATCAGTACCCTGAGCGGTGGCGAGCGTTCACGCCTGCTGTTTGTCGGCCTGACGCTGGCTAACCATTCGCTGTTGTTGCTCGATGAACCCACCAACCATCTGGATATGGAAGGCAAGGAGGAGTTGGCGGAGACTTTGCGCCAGTTTGACGGCGCAGTCATCTTGGTCACTCATGACCGAATGCTGATCGAAAATAGCTGCAATCGTTTCTGGTTGATTGACCATCAGCGGCTGGAAGAGTCGCAGGATCTGGAGCCCGTTTACACCCGGCTGGCAGAAGAACGTGACGCGGTCACTATGGCGACACCGAACCGAGATGCCGTCAATCATCAGTTACAGCACGATGACGAAGAACGGCTGTTGGCCGCGCTGTTTGAACTGGAAGGCAAACTGCAGGAGGATTTGGCGCGCAAGCCAAAACATCAAAAAACGCAGTTGCAGCAACAATGGCGCAGTGAGATTTCCATCCTTACAGCACGACTGAATCTGGACTAACCTTTACAGGCCGCCTGCGGGCGGCCTCTTCTTCCCTTTTGGGGGCGATATGAATATTCATCTCAGGCCGGCAGCCCATGCCGAGCAAGCGATGCTGGCGGCCATGCTGCCTGATTATTTGCGCGAACTGGGCGCAGATATAGATTACCCGCACCTGTCACGCTATTGGCAGGAAAGCGGCAGATACCCCTATCTGATTTTAAATCAGCAGCAACCGGTGGGGTTTGCCCTGGTCAGAAACCTGGAGCCAGGTACCACCCTTGAAATGGCCGAGTTTTATATCGCCAGGCCCTGGCGCAAATACGGCATCGGCAAAAGCGCCGTGCAGGCGTTATTCAAATTACATCCTGGCCGTTGGCAACTGTCGGTACTGGCCGACAACCCTGGGGGGCTGGCCTTTTGGCTTTCGGTGGTCCCCCCAACGACCTACCGGGCGTGGGTTGAGCAACCGGGGCTTCGGCCTCATTGGGTGCTGTCATTCTCTGTCGCTCTCACATAGTGCCAACAACGTTTATTGCAGATTTGAAGAGCGTTTATCAGCAGCGCCCCCGGCATGCAGAGGTCTTTTGAGGTAAGGAAAACCAGGGATTCAGACGACCGATTTAGGTTTAATCGGTTCTACATGCCCTACCGCCCGAGAGATGCTTGGGTAAAGTGCTCGTAACTGGCGCTCTATGCTGTCTACCGCCGCATGCGCCGATGCGATGGAAGCCGCCGGGGAAACCCGACAATGGAAATTGACGATAATGCCGCCAGCGGTTTTGCGTGCGCGGATGTTATGAACGTCCTGCACCATCTCGCCTTTTTCCACCACCGTTTCCAATATCTGGCGAATGCTCGCCAGTTGCTCCGGCGCGACATCCTCGCTGGCGATCCAGTGATTTGTTTGGGGTTCCAGGTGGGTTTCGATCTCCGTATCCTCACCAATCGCCTGCCGTAACAGCGTTTCAATCTCACTGGCAATTTCATGCGCCTGCGCCACGTTGGCACTGGCCGGCACGGCCAAGTCCATGCTTATCGACATGCGTTCCGGCAGTTGCTGTAACGCCACATTTTGCACTACCGCGCCGTGGTTGGCGGCGATCACCCGGATGCGCGTCGCCATGTCTTCGTCACTGCGGGTTTGTGGATTAGCGATTACCGTGGCTTCGGCATTGGCATATTGCTGCTCCAGCCGTTCGGCAATTGACTGCTTCAACGCGTTAATTCGCTCCAGCGGTAAAGTGCGACAGACAGCGACGGTGACCTCAATAAACAAGATGGCACCGGCGTTGCGAATGCGGATATTTTCCGTGGCCAGTATCGCCGGGAAGGACTCGAGCAAAACACCGATCTCTTCCTTGGCACCGGCCGGCGCCGTGTCCATCAACGAATCAAACGAACGCTTACCCAATTTCACCGCTGCCACTACGATAAAACAAGCGACGATTAGCGCGGCGATGGCATCTGCGCGGGTGAAACCCAGCATCACAAACACCATGCCTAACAGCACCACGGTGGAGGCAAGCATATCGGAGAAGAAATGCAGTGCATCGGCTTCCAGCGCCGCACTGTCGGTAGCCTTCGCCACGCGATTCAGTGCCCTGACGCGGAAAAAGTCGACCACAATCGAGATCAACAGCACGGCAATCACCACCGGAGCCGCGACAATTTCATGAGCCTCCCCCAACAGGCTTTTGCCGGCCTCATAAACAATCCAGCCCGCCGCGCCCAACAGCAGCAGCACTTCAAACAACGCCGCCAGGTTTTCAACTTTGCCATGGCCAAAATGGTGATCATCATCAGCCGGTTTGTCGCTGATACGCACCGCCAGCCAGGTAATGCTGGTGGCGATAAAATCGGTGAAAGAGTGGATCCCTTCGGAAATAAGACCAATACTGCCGGTAAAAATACCGGCAATAAATTTACCGGTTGCCAATAGCCCACTGGCTATCATGGAATTTCTGGCAACGGATTGTTTTTCATTTTGCATATTACGGCTCACATTCAAATGGGTAATTCATTTTTTTATTTTAGTCGACCATTGCCAGACAAAAGCAACCAGCAGCATAGTACCCGAGAATGTCAGTATTAAACTAGACAGGAATTCTGATTTTCCGGTTGAATAAAAATAAATCTCATTCACACCGACAGAGATCATCAAAATGGCATAAAGCAAGCCAAGAATAAGAAGGATCATGGTGGTTATACTCCCAAAGTCCCCATTGGGCGGTCAGAGTTTAATCGCATCCTCCCCGTAGTAAATAAAACCTTCGGGGAGGATGCATCCAGGCGGACCTTTAGCGTTCATTAATCATCCCATTTGGTGCTCATATAGGCGGCTAACAGGCCCAGTGAGCTGATAATGCTCAGGAATCCTACAAAAATTGTCATATTTCCCATTATATTATCCTCGGTTAACTATTATCGATAGAAGCCCCTTTAATTAAAAAACGGGGATTGTCATTACTCATGAGTATTTACGTGCCTCCTTCTCAGTGAAATAAAATACCCGCCCCGGCTACGACACGGAGCGGATGGCGGTTTAAATCCCCAGAATATACTGGGCGATTTTGAAGTAAATAATCAGGCCGGTGCCATCAATAAAGGTGGCGATAAAGGGGGCCGACACCACTGCCGGATCAATCCCCAGCCGCTTGAGCAGCATGGGGATAATCGAGGAGACAATGGCGCTCCAGACGGTGATCGCCACCAGCGACAGGCTGACCACCATAGTCACGTCCATGCCCACCCCCATGATCCAGGCGCGGACCCAGGCGGCTACACCGATGGTGACCGCTATCAATAAGGATGTAGAAACCTCTTTGCGGATCACCGCGCCCAGGTTACGCAGGCTGACTTCACCCAGCGCCATGGCGCGAACCAGCGTGGAAGTAATCTGGGTGCCGCTGTTACCGCCAGTCCCGATCAACAAGGGAATAAAGAACGCCAGCGCGATCGCCGCTTCCAACTGTTCTTCAAATGCCTTTAGCACATTCCCGGTGTAGGCTTCGGCGACAAACAACATCAGTAACCATACCGAACGCTTGCGCCATAATGCCCAGGGGCTGGTTTCCAGATAGGGTTTATCCAGCGGCAGGCTGGCGCCCTGGCGCTGTGCATCCTCGGTGTTTTCGTCTTCAATCAGCCGGGCAATTTCTTTTTCACCCAACACGCCTACCAGGGTTTTATTGACCACCACTGGCACCACGTCCAGCCCGCCCTTACCCAATAAATGCGCGACGTCATTACGATCGTCATCGGGTGAAACCTGAAAATAGCTGTGGTTGATCATGACCCCAACGGCTTTATCGTTATCTTCGCATTGCAGTAATTTTTTAACCGAAAGTGTCCCGCGCAAATGATAATCGTCGGCGGTAACAAACAGTTGGGTCGGAATTTCGTCGGTTTTAAGTTGCGAAAGAAAATATTCTTTTGCCTTATTGACCGTCATATTACCTGGAATGGTAATGAAATCGGCGTTCATATAGCCCGCCACCGAAGACTCATCAAGAGTTTCAGCTGTGGCCAGCGCCGGGGATGATGTGTTGTGATGTGACTTCATTATGTTAGTCCCTATTTCTGTTTGAACTTCAACAGCGAATCGCATAGGGGCGTTAACCACAGAGGGAGTGCAGACAGCCTATCTCCGCGTCCAGGTTTTAGCACTATACAACGTATCTGATGTATTCATCAGAAGTTACCTTGGGCTGAACCTTAATCCGATAAAGCCTGTCTTAACCTTGGGCATCTCTCGATGTCGTCAGATCAGTAACCTGTGTTTGTATAGGAGCCTCGCCAAACGAGATACTGCATATAAACTACGGGGGGCAGTATAGGCGCGACTGTTTATTTTCGGGCGAAAATCTGGCTAACCGTTTATGAAACATTTAGAAAAATCTATTAACAGCGGACCGGATTCATCCCAATCCGCATTATTAAAACGTTAATGCGCGATGATATACACGTTTTTATCGTACAGCGGCCCCTGCCGGGTAAAGTCGATGCCCTTCACATAGGGTTTGACCAGCGTAGCGTTGGCTTCGTAATAGACCGGAGCCACCGGGGTATCTTTTGCCAGCAAATCTTCGGCCTGTTGGAAATACTGTTGTACCTGCTGCGGGGTCTGGGCTGCCGTGGCCTGATGCAATAAGCGATCGTAATCTTGATTGGCATATTTGGCCGAGTTCTCACTGCTGGTGGAGCGGAATACGTTCAGGAAGGTCGAGGGATCGTTGTAGTCCGCCAGCCAGCGGCTGAAAGCCACGCTGTACTGCCCGTTATTGATATTGTCCAGCACCACCTTGCGCTCCTGATTCTGCAAGCTGACATCCACACCCAGGTTCTTTTTCCACATGGCGCTGGCGGCGATCACAATCTTTTTAATGGTCGCGTCATTGCTGTACAGCAGGGTAAAGCGTAAAGGATGTTCCGCCGTAAACCCAGCCTCGGCCAGCAGTTTTTTTGCCTGCGTGATGCGTTGTGCTGGTGACCATCCCGCCGCCTCACCGGCCTGCAGCGTAAAGCCACCGGCACCGGTTGGAGTGAAGGTCCAGGCCGGTTGCTGGCCATAACCCAACACTTTGCTGGCAATAATCTCTTTATCCAGCGCCAGATTTAACGCCTGGCGCACCCGCACATCGTTAAACGGGGCCTGGCGGTTGTTGAAAGCAAAGTAACTGGTCGACAACAGCGGGTAAGTGACTAATTGCTCATCGCCCAGGCTGTTTTTTAACTGTTGGTACAGTTCCGGTGGCGCACTGTAACCCAGCTCAATCTCTCCGGCCCGAAAGCGTGCCACTTCCGGGAACCCCTGCAGCGGCAGGAAAGTCACTTTGTTAAGCACCGTGTGGGCGTTATCCCAATACTGGGTATTGCGCACCACCACCACCTTTTCATTGACCACCCACTGTGCCAGCCGGAATGCCCCATTACCGACAAAGTTCTGCGGCTGCGTCCAGTTTTTACCGTATTTCTCCACCACTTTCGGGTTGACCGGCAGCACCGGGAAATGGACCAACTGTTTGAGCAGATAAGAGTTAGGTTCGGCCAAGGTCACCTGCAGGGTATGTGCATCCAGCGCTTTCACGCCCAGTTCGGCCGGTGGTTTACTGCCGGCGTTAATCTCCGCCGCGTTTAGCACGTAGGCGGAGGCCAGATAACTGCCGTAGGGAGAGGCGGTTTTGGGGTCAGTCAGGCGTCGCCAGCTAAAGACAAAGTCCCCGGCAGTGACCGGATCGCCGTTGGACCACCTGGCATCCGGGCGCAGATGGAAGGTCCAGACATTGCCCTGCTGCTCCCATTTTGTCGCCAACGCGGGGATCACTTCACCCTTCTTCCCCACCCGCAATAACCCTTCAAACAGGTCATTGAAGATATAAAACTCTACGTTGCTTTCCGCCAGATTCGGATCCAGCGTTGCAGGCTCATAGCCATTGGCCCGTACCAGTTCCTGAGTCGCCGCCAGTCGCGTTCCTGCCGGTACCTCGGCGGCGTTAACTGCCATCCCCGCCTGAAAAGACAAGATGATTAGACCAGCCAATCCTTTAAGTTTGAATGAATACTTCACGTCGATATCCCTTATTGGTGTTTTGTCGACGTATATATACCTTGAAGCAGTTGAATAAATTAAATGATTAAACGCTATGACTCATAACCAAAACAGCATTCCTCAAACAACGTGAATTTCTTTCATATTCAAATAAATAGCCCCCTGCCATGGCTGGGTAACATTCTAAAAGCTTAATTTTTCCTTAAGACGAGATAATTATTGAGCTAAAACCAAAAATAAATTAATACGAATCGTTTTCACTATCATTATTAATGTTCTTATATACAATCATGGCTCCCAACGTCCGTTTGTCACAATTAGCATTTCTTCTCTGCACTCTCTAAATAAGGATGACTGTATGAAGCTGCGTTTCTCTTCTCTCGGCCCGATTGCCCTGTTGGCATCGTCCATGATGCTGGCCTTCTCGGCCAATGCGGCGTCCCCGGATGAAGGCATTGTTATTTATAACGCCCAACACGAAAACCTGGTGAAATCCTGGGTGGACGGTTTTACCAAAGACACCGGCATTAAAGTGACCCTGCGTAACGGCGGCGACAGCGAGTTGGGCAACCAACTGGTGCAAGAAGGCAGCGCATCCCCTGCCGACGTTTTTTTAACGGAAAACTCCCCGGCGATGGTATTGGTGGATAACGCCAAGCTGTTTGCCCCGCTGGATGCTGCGACGCTAGCACAGGTCGAACCTCAGTATCGTCCGCAACACGGCCGCTGGATTGGCATTGCCGCCCGTTCAACGGTGTTCGTCTATAACCCGGCGAAGCTGACCGAGGCGCAGTTGCCCAAGTCGCTGCTGGATCTGGCCAAGCCAGAATGGAAAGGCCGCTGGGCCGCCTCGCCTTCAGGGGCAGACTTCCAGGCGATCGTCAGCGCACTGCTGGAGCTGAAAGGCGAAAAAGCCACGCTGGAATGGCTGAAAGCGATGAAAACCAACTTCACCGCTTATAAAGGCAACAGTACCGTCATGAAAGCGGTCAATGCCGGCCAAATCGACAGTGGCGTGATCTACCATTATTATCCGTTCGTTGACGGCGCCAAGACCGGCGAGAACAGCAAAAATATCAAGCTTTACTACTTCAAACATCAGGATCCGGGTGCGTTCGTCAGCATCTCCGGTGGTGGCGTACTGGCCTCCAGCAAGCACCAAAAACAGGCGCAAGAATTCGTTAAGTGGATCACCGGTAAAAACGGCCAGGAGATCCTGCGCACCAACAACGCTTTCGAATATGCGGTTGGCGTCAACGCGGCTTCTAATCCGAAACTGGTTCCGCTGAAAGAACTGGACGCACCAAAGGTTGACGCTTCTGCATTGAACGGTAAAAAAGTGGTCGAACTGATGACTCAAGCCGGGCTGATGTAAGCCGGTTGATTGGTACAGAGAGTTTTTAGCCCTATGTCGAATACAGGTTTCAACGCCGCCGGCTTAAAGCCACGGTATACTTCGGCCCGCCGCCATCAACGGCCCGGGTTGTTTATCGTGGCGGTCGCCATTTTACTCTCCCTGCTGGCGCTATTGCCGCTGGGGTTTGTCATTAGCGTGGCGTTTGAAACCGGTTGGCCAACGGTAAAAGCGCTGGTATTCCGCCCCCGGGTGGCCGAACTGCTGCTCAATACTCTGCTGTTGGTGGTGTTCACGCTGCCGATTTGCGCCATTCTGGGGGTCGCGCTGGCCTGGCTAACCGAACGCACCACGCTGCCGGGCCGTCGCATCTGGTCATTATTGGCCACCGCACCACTCGCGGTGCCGGCATTCGTGCAAAGCTATGCCTGGATCAGCCTGATGCCTTCGATGCATGGGTTGGGGGCCGGGGTGTTTATTTCGGTCATCGCCTACTTCCCCTTTATTTATCTGCCCACCGCGGCGGTATTACGCCGGTTGGATCCCGGTATTGAAGACGTCGCCACCTCACTGGGTACTCGTCCGCTGGCGGTGTTTTTCCGCGTGGTGCTGCCACAGCTAAAGCTGGCCGTTTGGGGCGGTTCGCTGCTGATCGCACTGCACCTGCTGGCCGAATACGGCCTGTATGCGATGATCCGCTTTGACACCTTCACCACCGCTATTTTCGATCAGTTCCAGTCGACCTTTAACGGCCCGGCGGCCAATATGTTGGCTGGGGTGCTGGTGCTGTGCTGCCTGGGATTATTGATGCTGGAAGCCATCAGCCGTGGGCGAGCGCGTTATGCCCGCGTCGGTTCAGGCAGCGCGCGCAGTCAAACGGCTTATCGCCTTGGGCCCATCACCACCCTGTTCGGCCTGCTGCTGCCCCTGAGCCTCACCGCGTTGGCGCTGGGCGTGCCTTTTATCACCCTGGCCCGCTGGTTGACCTTGGGCGGCGTTGAAGTGTGGCGCAACAGCGAATTGCTGCCTGCCTTGCTGCAAACACTGTCACTGGCCGCCAGCGGTGCGCTGCTGATCACGCTGTGCGCGATCCCTATGGCCTGGCTGTCGGTACGCTACCCGGCACGGCTGTATCGGGTCTTGGAAGGCTGTAATTACATCACCAGTTCACTGCCCGGCATTGTGGTGGCACTGGCGCTGGTGACCATCACCATTCACAGCTTCCGGCCGATTTATCAGACTGAAATCACCCTGCTGCTGGCCTACTTGCTGATGTTTATGCCACGGGCGTTGATCAACCTGCGCGCGGGTATTGCCCAGGCACCGGTCGAGCTGGAAAACGTGGCCCGTAGCCTCGGCCGCTCGCCGGCGGCAGCATTATGGAGCACCACGCTGCGTCTGGCAGCCCCCGGTGCCGCCGCCGGTGCCGCATTGGTGTTTTTGGCGATCGCCAATGAGCTGACCGCCACGCTGCTGCTGGCCCCCAACGGTACCCGCACGCTGGCCACCGGCTTCTGGGCGCTGACCAGCGAGATAGACTATGTGGCGGCCGCACCCTACGCCCTGATTATGGTGGTGTTGTCGTTGCCACTGACCTGGCTTCTTTATTCTCAATCCAAACGTACGGCGGGATTATGAGCACGCTTGAACTGCAAGGCATCGGTAAATCCTATAACTCGGTCAAGGTGCTGGAGCATGTTGATTTAAACGTGGCACAGGGCAGCCGCACGGCGATTGTCGGCCCTTCCGGCTCGGGGAAAACCACCCTGTTGCGTATTATCGCCGGTTTTGAAATTCCGGACAGCGGCCAGGTGATGCTGCAAGGACAAGCGATGGCCAACGGCAGCGGCTGGGTGCCGGCACACCTGCGTGGCATTGGTTTTGTCCCCCAGGACGGCGCGTTATTCCCGCACTTTACCGTAGCCGGCAATATCGGTTTCGGCCTGAAGGGCAGCAAGCGTGACAAGCAATTGCGTATTGATGCCCTGATGGAGATGGTGGCGCTGGATCGCCGCCTGGGGGCACTGTGGCCGCATGAGCTTTCCGGTGGTCAGCAACAGCGTGTGGCGCTGGCCCGTGCGCTGTCTCAGCAACCCAAGTTGATGTTGCTGGACGAACCCTTCTCCGCGCTGGATACCGGCCTGCGGGCCGCGACCCGCAAAGCGGTGGCGGAACTGCTGGCCGAAGCCAAAGTCGCGTCGATTCTGGTGACCCACGATCAAACCGAAGCCTTGTCGTTTGCCGATCAGGTAGCGGTAATGCGCAATGGCCGCTTGGCGCAGGTCGGGCCGCCGCAAGATCTTTACTTAAGGCCGGTGGACGAACCGACCGCCACCTTTTTAGGCGAAACGCTGGTACTTTCCGCTGAGCTGGAACAAGGCTGGGCCGATTGTGCGTTAGGACGGATTGCCGTTGACGATCGTCAGCGCCGTGGCCCGGCTCGCATCATGCTTCGTCCTGAGCAGATCCAGATTAGCCAGTCCGAACCACAGCAGCAGAGCCAGGCGGTGGTGACCGGTATTGATTTTGCCGGTTTTGTCTCGACCTTAAACCTGCACATGACCGACAGTAATACCGCGATCGAGATTAAAACCATCAGCCGCGAAGGTCTCCGCCCCGGTTCACACGTCAATCTGAACATCATCGGACAGGCGCATATCTTTGCCGAGTAGACCATCAAGGGGGCTTACCGCCCCTTTGTTCTTTAATCTTGTGCCGACACGCCCGAACGAAAAAACCTATCGCAGCCATCGAATACCAAAACCCCTTTCATCAACTACGATTAGTCTGTGATCGGTGTAAACATTCACCCGTCCGGAGATAACCCACAGAGGATTATCATAATTATTCATACTGTTTAAGCCGCAGCGGTTTATCGCGGCTAAGAAAGGTTAATTATGGCACGTACTACCCCCCTTGAACGCTACCGCAATATCGGCATCTCGGCGCACATCGATGCCGGCAAAACCACCACCACCGAGCGGATTCTGTTTTACACCGGGGTCAGTCACAAGCTGGGCGAAGTCCACGACGGCGCCGCCACCATGGACTGGATGGCACAGGAGCAGGAACGTGGGATTACCATTACCTCGGCGGCAACCACCTGCTTCTGGAACGGCATGCAGCATAATTATCCGCAGCACCGCATCAATATTATCGACACCCCAGGACACGTGGATTTCACCATTGAGGTCGAGCGCTCGATGCGAGTGCTGGATGGCGCGGTGATGGTCTATGACTCGGTGGGCGGCGTACAGCCGCAATCGGAGACCGTCTGGCGTCAGGCCAATAAGTACAAGGTCCCGCGGCTGGCATTCGTCAATAAAATGGACCGAGTGGGTGCCGACTTTTTCCGCGTGCGCAAAATGATGATCGAACGGCTGAAAGCCAACCCGGTGCCGATCGTTATCCCGATTGGTGCCGAAGACCATTTCACCGGCGTGGTGGATTTGGTGCGCATGAAGGCCATCCTGTGGGATGAGGCAACACAAGGCATGAGCTTCAGCTTTGAAGAGATCCCGGCCGAACTGCGCGACTCCGCGCAGGAATGGCGGGATAAAATGATCGAAGCCGCCGCCGAAGGCTCGGAAGAGCTGATGGACAAATACCTCAATCAGATGCCGTTGAGCGAAGAAGAGATCGTCCGTGGTCTGCGTCTGCGCACCGTGGCCGGCGAAATTCAGCCAATGCTGTGCGGCTCGGCCTTCCGTAACAAGGGCGTGCAGCGCATGCTGGATGCGGTGATTGAACTGATGCCTTCGCCGCTTGATGTTCCACCGATGGAAGGCCATGACGAGCGAGACAACATTGTCATTCGCCGGGCCGCCGACGACGAAAAATTCTCGGCGCTGGCGTTTAAGTTGATGACCGACCCCTTCGTCGGCCAACTGACCTTCGTGCGGGTCTATTCCGGCGTGCTGACCAAAGGCAGCAGCGTCTATAACCCGGTGAAAGACAAGAAAGAACGCATTGGCCGCATCGTACAAATGCACGCCAATGACCGTAAAGATGTCGAGGAACTGCACGCCGGTGATATCGCCGCTTGCGTGGGGCTAAAAGACGTCACCACCGGTGACACGCTGTGTGATCCTAACGCCATTATCACACTGGAAAAAATGGTGTTCCCTGAGCCGGTGATCGCCCAGGCGATTGAGCCTAAAACCAAGGCCGATCAGGAAAGAATGGGGATTGCCCTGCAGCGCCTCTCTTCGGAAGATCCGTCGTTCCGCGTTCGCACAGACGAGGATTCCGGCCAAACCATTATTTACGGTATGGGTGAGCTGCACCTGGAAATCATCGTCGACCGCATGCGCCGTGAGTTTGGCGTCGCGACCACCACCGGCAAACCGCAGGTGTCTTACCGCGAAACCATCCGCAAGCGCGTGACCGATGTGGAAGGCAAGTTCGTGCGCCAGTCAGGGGGTAAAGGCCAGTACGGCCATGTGGTATTTACCGTGGAACCCAATGAGCCGGGCAAGGGCTTCGAGTTTTTCGATGAGATCAAGGGCGGCGTGATCCCGGGCGAGTTTATCCCGGCGGTAAAAAAAGGCGTGCTGGAGGCGCTGAATACCGGCGTGCTGGCCGGTTATCAGGTGGTGGATGTCAAGGTTCACCTGACCTTCGGCTCCTACCACGACGTCGACTCTTCGGAACAGGCTTTCCGCATGGCGGCGATCTTCGGCTTTAAAGAAGCCTGTCGCCAGGCCGACCCGGTTATCCTCGAGCCGATCATGTCGGTAGAAGTGGAAACACCCGAGGATTACGCCGGTAGCGTCATGGGCGACCTGTCATCGCGGCGCGGTCTGGTGCAAGGCATGGAGGACATTCCGGGCGGCGGCGGTAAGGAGATCCACGCCAAGGTGCCGTTATCCGAGATGTTCGGCTATTCAACCACGCTGCGTTCGATGTCGCAGGGCCGCGCAACCTACACCATGGAATTCAGCCACTACGCAGAGGCACCGCGCAACGTGGCCGAAGAGATCATTCATCACCGGAAATCTTGAGTTGACTGCCTGCCGCTGCCAGCGGCAGGCTTCACTCTTTGGTGGCCAAAGCCACCACCACCGGCTGCGGCTTGATTCGCATCGCATAAATCACGCCGATAATCAGGCAGCTAATCCCGCCCAGCGTCAACAACGGTGGCCAGGCCTGACGCAGCATAAAGGTGTAAGCCAGTCCGGCCAGTATTTCGAAGACGATCAGCGGCCCCACCAATACCGTCGGCAAGCGTTGACTCGCCTCATTCCAGCACAGGGCGCCAATCCACGAGCACAGCATGCCAATGGCGATCATCAAGGGGACAAACACCTCCGGCCTTGGCCCAAACGGCAGCGCAAACGTCGGCTGGGTTAAAGCCAATTGCCCGCAAACCAACAGATAACCCACCAACGCCAGCGGCAAGGTGACCAGCCCTTGCGCGGTTGCCCAGGTGGCAGGCCTTTGGCTCGGATTGTTTCGCAGCCAGCGGGCATTGCGCAGCGGGAACCAGGTCCAGCAAGCCACCGCCAGCAATGCCAGCCCAAGCCCACTGGTATAACGCCAGACATCGATCGGTGCCGTATTACCCCGCAACTCGGCAACGTTAACCAGCGCCAGTCCACAGGCGATTAATATCAGCGCCGGTGTCAGCTTGCGCCAGGAGAGTCGCCCGTCGTGCCGGCTGTAAAACAGGTTGGCGGTCACCGAGATCACCACCGGCAGCGTGCCGATAATCATGGTGGATACCGGTGCCCCGGTGCGCTGAATGGCGCTGGCCAGGCACAGGTAATACAGCAGGTTACCGATCGCCGTCAGCTTCAGCGCCTCCAGCCAATCGTTACGATGTAACTTTTTCAGACGCTGACGATCGAGCCACGCCGGCGGCAAGGCAATCAGGCCAAAGGCCAGATAACGCCCGGTAGACTGCAACGCCGCCGGGTAGTCAGGGATCAATAAAGGGCCGACAAAAATCAGCCCCCACATCAGCCCGGCAGCCAGGGCAAATAACACGCCAACAAACATAGTGACTCCATCAGAACCCGTGAATAAAACCAGAGGTCAGGCTTAAATCCCCTCTCCTTTGGGAGAGGGTTAGGGTGAGGGGAGACATACCGACGCGAAAGCCCCCTCACCCCGGCCCTCTCCCCCTGGAGAGGGAGAAATCCAACTGGCCGGCGTTAGAGGACAGCCTAGCTCACTGATGCGGGGAAATATTGTAGCAGGTTGCTGTTTTAGCGGGTGATAACCTGTTTTTGATAACGTACTGGCGTGACACCGTAACGATTAGCAAAGGCGCGGGTCAAATGCGCCTGATCGGTTAACCCCGCCGCCGCCGCGACCTGTGCCGCAGGCATTCCGCGCCCCAACATCTGCTTGGCCTGCGACAGGCGGATCGCCATCAGCATTTGCTGAGGGGAAACATGGTATTGGGCTTTGAACTTACGCAGAAAATGATAAGGGCTGAGGGAAACCAGTGCCGCCAACTGCTCCAGAGTAATTACGGCAGAGAAGTTATCCTGCAGGTAACTTTTGACGATATCAAACCGGTGCGCCGCTTCGGCCTTTAACGGGCGAGCCACTTGACTATGTGGTCGGAAGATATCGACCACCTGCGCCAGCAAATGGTCAATAGTCAGCGGATCGCTGGCCTGCCACAGCGCGGCCAGCGTGGCGGACAATTGCCGTGCCGCCTGCACGTCCTGGCGCACCGCATCGGTGAACCAGAATCCCTGTTCACCCGACAGCAGCTCCAGCGTGTCCGGTTCCAGATAAAGCATGCGGTAGTTCCAGCCGCCGGGAGTTTCAGCTTCACCGGTATGCAGCTCGTCCGGGTTCATCAACACTAATGACCCCGGGGCAGCTCGATGCTGCGCGCCACGATAGCGGAAACGCTCGGCACCCAAATCAACGGTACCGATAGCAAAAGCATTATGGGTGTGGGGTTCAAAGGCATAGCGTTCTATATGGGCGTGATAAAGCTCTACGCCCGGCACCTGCACTAACTGCCGGAACTGCGCACTGTCTTTTTCAAAGTGAAACTGCTCTGGAACACCCTGCACCGTACCGCCCTGCTTCAATGCCGTTGGTGGCTGTATGATAGTCAAAGCGACGTGGTTTGAGTAGTGGCGCACGCGGTGCGCTGGACGCTGCGGTTCATTCCGCGTAGGGTATTTTATCCGGTGTTCAATGCCTGCCAGTCAGCATCGACGCCTTGATTATCCCGCCGCAGAGTGGGAAACCTGTCTTTAACCCCCTGAAAGTAAGAGGCAACAATGTATCCAGATACTCAACTCTATATCGACGGACAATGGCGCAACGCAGTCGCCGGTAAAACCACGCCGGTCACCAACCCCGCTACCGATGAGGTGATTGGCAGCGTGGCACACGCCACCACAGCCGACCTCGATCTGGCGCTGACCGCAACCGAACGCGGTTTTAAAGTCTGGCGCGAAACCTCCGCTTACCAGCGGGCCAATCTGATGCGTAAAGCCGCGGCACTGTTTCGTGAGCGTGCAGATAAAATTGCCGCGATCATGAGCCAGGAGCAAGGCAAACCTGTGGCGCAGGCCAAGGTGGAAATTCTTAACTCGGCGGACGTGATTGACTGGTTTGCCGGCGAAGCCAGCCGCACCTACGGCCAGATAATCCCGTCCCGCAGCCAGGACGTTCAGCAGCAAACCCTGAAGCTGCCGGTGGGGCCGGTTGCCGCGTTTACCCCGTGGAACTTCCCGATCAACCAGATCGTCCGCAAACTGTCTGCCGCGTTGGCCGCGGGTTGTTCCATCATCATTAAAGGCCCGGAAGAAACCCCGGCCTCCCCGGCGGAACTGATCAGGGCCTTTGCCGACGCGGGCATTCCTGCCGGTGTGATCGCACTGGTGTACGGCACCCCGGCAGAAATCTCCGAGTACCTGATCCCGCATCCGACCATTCGCAAAATCTCGTTCACCGGTTCAACCCGCGTGGGCAAACATTTGGCGGCGCTGGCCGGGCAGCATATGAAAAAAGCCACCATGGAGCTGGGCGGTCATGCACCGGTGCTGATTTTTGACGATGCCGATCTTGATGCGGCTGCCAAAGAATTGGCGCTGGCCAAGTTCCGTAATGCCGGTCAGGTGTGCATCGCGCCAACCCGCTTCCTGATCCAGCAAGGCGTTTATGAGGCCTTTGTCGAGAAGTTCACCGCTGCGGTGCGTGAAATCAAAATGGGCAATGGGCTGCAGGACGGCGTGACCATGGGGCCGATGGTACTGCAACGCAGCGTGGACGCCATTGAGGCCTTCGTGAAGGATGCCATCGCCGAAGGTGCCAAAGCCACTACCGGCGGCAAGCGCGTGGCCGGCCCCGGCAACTTCTTCGAACCAACGGTATTGCGCGACGTGCCGCTGAGTGCGCGAGCGATGTCTGAAGAACCCTTTGGCCCGGTCGCCCTGCTGCGCCCGTTCGCCAGCTATGAGGAGGCCATCGCCGAAGCCAATCGTCTGCCTTACGGTCTGGCGGCCTATGCCTACAGCCGCAGCATCGCTACGGTGACGGCGTTGGGCCGGGATGTGGAAAGCGGCATGCTAAGCATCAACCATATCGGTTTCGGCCTGCCGGAAACGCCGTTTGGCGGGGTTAAAGACTCCGGTCACGGTACCGAAGGCGGCAGCGAAGCCATCGAATCCTATCTGGAAACCCGCTTTGTTACCGTTGCAGGGCGTTAATTAACAATACCCTCTCCCTTGGGAGAGGGTTCTGCCTGTTTCCCCTCACCCTGGAGAGGGAGATCCTCACTCAGGCTTCAGCGTCCACATTACCTAGACCTCGTTCAGCCAACCTTTTCGAACAGCAACCGTGCCGTCGGGGTCAACCCCAGCATATGAATACAGGCGTGTACCATGCCCGGCAGCCGTTCACAGCGCACCGCTACCCCATCATCACGCAACCGCTGGGCATAATGCTCGGCCTCATCGCGCAACGGATCGTACTCACAGCTCAGAATGGTCGCCGGTGGCAGTTGCCGTAACGTCTCGGCATGCAGCGGTTCTGCGTAAGGGTCATGCCCCTGGACTCCGTCAGCCAGATACTGCCCCCAGCAAAACTCCATGACCTCCCGGGTCAGGAAGTAACCTTGCGCATAAGCCTGATAACTCGCCGTATCCATAGCGCGACTCAACGCCGGATACAGCAACAGCTGATGTTCAATCCCTGGGCCATCCCGGTCGCGGGCCAACAGCGTAACGGCGGCTGCCAGATTACCACCGGCGCTGTCACCGCCAACGGCCATGCGATTGACATCAATCCCCCACTCGTCGGCCCGTTCAACGACCCCGCACAGCGCCTGATAAACATCCTCCAACGGCCGTGGATAAGGGTGTTCCGGTGCCAGTCGGTAATCAACTGACAGGATCAGCCGCCCAGTAGCGTTCGCCAGTGCCTGACAAGGTTTGTCATACAGCGCCAGCGAACCCAGGCACCAGCCGCCGCCGTGGGCGTACAGCATCGCCGGCATAGGTTTCCCCATTGCCACGCCCGCTGGCCAGTAAGCCCGAATGGCGATCTTATGCCCGTCGTCGGCGGTCACCCACCCATCCCTGACGCCACCACTGGCTTCGCTTTCGCCTTGCAATGCCAGCAGCCCAGCCTCTGCGGCTGCGCGCATCTCAAACAAGGAGGCAGGTGCGGCGGCCCCCGCCGTTTCCGTCAGAAAATGGGCAATCTGTGGGTCAAGCGGCATCAGCCAGGCTCCCCAACAAGAATGGTACCACCAGAGCGATAAACGCCTCAGGGCACTCTTCGGTGATAAAATGACCGCAGTCAGCGACAGTTTCGCCGCGCAGGTTAACGGCGTTGCCCTGCAACGTGACATAGGGCGCATCGCCGGTGGCGTGCTCGGCACCAATGGTCATCACCGGCATGCTGAGCGGTGTCTCGGCCCGAAGCTGGTTTTGCCGGATGGTTTCCGGAATGGCGCGATAATAATCAAAACCGGCCCGCAGGCTGCCGGGGGCAGAATAGGCGGCGATGTAGGTTTCCGCCGCCACCCGATCGCGACGATAGGACCAGCGGTTAAAGATATAGCTCAGATACTCCCGCTCGCGACCCAACGTCAAGGCTTCAGGCAAATCCGCCAGTTGGTTGAACATGAAGTGCCACAGGAAAATGTTTTGATCTGCCGGCACAAAAATCGGTGGCGCGGGTGCCAATCCGGGGATCACCGCCTCCGTCAGTACCAGCCCCGTCACCGCCTGTGGGAAATCGCTCGCCATGGCATAACCCACCCACATACCAATGTCATGGCCGACCAGTTGATAGCGTGAATGCCCCAGTTGCAGCATGGTCTGGTGCAAGGTCGCGGCCACGCTGCCGGTGTCATAGCCGCCGTTCGGCTTGTCCGAATCGCCAATGCCCGGCGGATCTACCGCTATCGCCTTAAAGCCTGCCGCCGCCAGCGCCTGCATCACATGACGCCAGGTGTACCAGGTTTGCGGCCACCCCGGGATCAGCAGTACCGGCTGCCCTTCGCCCAGCGTAACGCAGTGAATTCGGTTGCCGTTTACCCGCGTATAGACGTGTTCGGGTTCAGGTCCATTCAACATGGATCCGTTATTTTGCAGTGTCATCGGTGTTCTCCGTGGTGGAATAGCGTGGCTCAGCGCAGGCCAAGCAAGGTATTGATTTGCTGCTGGTCAACCGGCGCACCGGCAAAGTCATCAAACACCTTGTCGGTGACGTTGATGATGTGATCACGAATAAAGGCCGCACCTTCGCGGGCGCCATCTTGCGGATGTTTCAGGCAGCACTCCCACTCCAGCGTCGCCCAACCGGCGTAACCATGCTGGGTCAGGCGCGAGAAAATGCCTTTGAAATCCACCTGGCCATCACCCAATGAGCGGAAACGCCCGGCACGATCGGTCCATGACTGATAGCCGCCGTAAATGCCCTGCCGTCCGGTCGGGTTGAACTCGGCGTCCTTGACGTGGAACATACGGATGAAGTCCTTATAAATATCGATGTAATCCAGATAGTTCAGCTGTTGCAGCACGAAGTGGCTCGGGTCGAACAGGATCTGGCAGCGCGGATGAGCCCCAACGCGCTGATGGAACATTTCAAAGGTCACGCCGTCGTGCAGATCTTCACTCGGGTGGATTTCATAACACAGATTCACCCCCTGCTCGTCGCAGGCGTTAAGCACCGGTAGCCAGCGTTTGGCCAGTTCATCGAACGCCGTTTCGATCAGCCCCGCAGGACGCTGCGGGAATGGGAACAAATACGGCCAGGCCAGGGAACCGGAGAAGGTGCCCATCTCACTGAGTCCCAGCCGCGCAGAGGCTTTGGCTGCCAACAGCAACTGCCGGTGCGCCCACTCACCTCGCGCCTGCGGGTTGCCATGCAGTTCCGCTGGCGCAAAGCTGTCGCACAGTGCGTCATAGGCCGGATGCACTGCCATCAGTTGGCCAAAAATATGGGTAGTGAGTTCACTGACCACCAGGCCATGGTCTGCCAACATGCCGACCAGCTCATCACAATAGGTTTGGCTTTCTGCGGCGGTGGCCAAATCAAACAGGCGGCTGTCCCATGCCGGGATTTGCAAAGCTTTAAAGCCGGTTTGTGCCGCCCACTGGGCGATAGTCGGCAGGCTGTTAAAGGGGGCGGCATCGTCACTGAACTGTGCCAGATGCAGGCTTGGGCCTTTCAAGGTTTTCATCCTAAACTCCTATTGGTTGTCGATTGACAAACAATAGGCTTAAATCAATTTCTCAGCAAGTGAATTTTAAAAAATCGTTGGTATTACAGTGGAATTAAGCGATCCTGTTGCGCAGAACAACAGGTAATCAGGAGCAGAGGAATGGCAGGCAGACCGCGCGAATTCGACCGTGAACAGGCGTTATTGAAGGCTCGGGATCTCTTCTGGCGTCAGGGGTATGAAGGCACCTCCATGTCGGACTTGGTCGCCGAGTTGGGCATTGCCTCTGCACGCATTTATAAAGCGTTCGCTTCGAAAGAGTTGCTGTTCCGCGAAGCCATTGCCAGCTACGAAAACCATGAAGGTGGCTTTGCCGATCGCGCCTTCAGCGAAGAGAGCAGCGTACGCGTGGCAATAAAACGCCTGCTGGACGACGCGGTGGCGCTCTACAGCCGCACCGACCTGCCGCAAGGTTGCATGGTGGTCTCTTCTGCCGCCAGCGTCAGTGACGAAAACAGCGGTATCAAAGACTGGCTGGCAGAACACCGCCTGCAGCGTACTCAGGGCATGATTGACCGGCTGCGAACCGCCGTTGCGACGGGGGAACTGCCACCAGAAACCGATGCGGAAGCCCTCGGCGACTATTTTGCCGCCTTCCTGCACGGTTTGTCGGTGCAGGCGCGCGATGGCGTCAGCCGCGCCCGGTTAGAGGCCGCGGTCAAGGTTGCACTACTGGCGCTGGAAAACGGTGGGTAATCATTCCGGCAGATCAAATATCACCAGGGTGCCGTGGCTACCTGCCAGTACCCGGTGAGGCACGCCGGCAGTGGCCTGATACAGTTGCCCGGCATTAACCCGAATCTCTTCGCCCTGCACTTCAATTCGCAGCTGCCCGGAGATCACCAGTAATCCCTCATGATAATCATGAACTTCAACGGCAATTTCCCGCTGATCCATCCGCAATACTTTGATATTGGCCGGGCCGACACGGCCCAGTACGCTGGAACGCCACGCTTCCGGTAAATCGCTGGCCAGCGCAGTAAGATCGAATAATGACATAGGGCTTCGTCCGTTAGCAGCTCCATCGCTGCCACGGCAATTTACCCTCTCACTCGCCGGTGGCTAAATACCCATTGATTTTAACCTATAGCCAAACGGCTCACACCGGCACCCGTCGGCTGATTTCGACCACCTGATCGCTCGGCAAATAATAGTAATCCGTCACGTGCATACCGTTACGCACCATCAGCGCAAAAATGTTGCGTTGCCAGGCAGGCAATCGGTCGTTGGCTTCGCGGCGCACCACGCTCTCATGCCCTAAATAATAAGTGGCGTCACCAAAGTTCAATCCGGTTTTTTGCGCCTCGGCATGCTGCAGCAAGCGGGGAATATTGGGTCGCTCCATAAATCCATAACTCGCCACGCCGCACCAAAACCCCGGCGACTGTTGCCGCATCACCAGCCGTTCGGCATTTGCTACCCGGGGTTCATTAACGATCATGATATGCAGCGCCAACACATTGGCATGCAGCGACCCGTTACGTTTTACGTGCCATTTCATCACCGGCGGCGTACCGCTCAGGGTACGGGTAAGAAAGATTGCCGTGCCCGGAACCCGAGGGATCTTTTCTGCCTCGAGATGCGCCAGAAAATCTGCCAGCGGCACGCTTTTCTCCCCTAATGTGCGGGAAGCGGCGATCACCCCGCGATGCCAGATTAACATCACGCCATACACCAGGGTGGCCAGCAGCAGTGGTACGTAGCCGCCCTGCATCACCTTGCTGAGGTTGGCCAACAGGAAGCTGAGATCGACGATAAAGAAGCCGCCGGCCACCAACAGGCTGGCGATCGCTCCCCAGCGCCACACCTCGCGCATGGCCACAAACAGCAGGCCGGTAGTCATGATCATGGTGAGCGACACGGCGATACCGTAGGCGGCTGCCAAATTGTCAGACGATTTGAAGAACACCGTCAGGAACACCGTTACCGCCATCAGCAACCAGTTGATGGCACCGATGTAAATTTGCCCGTAGCTCTCTTCGGTGGTCTGTTTTACCAGTAAGCGCGGCAGCCAGCCGAGCTGGATCGCCTGACGGGTCATGGAAAACGCCCCGCTGATGATTGCCTGGCTGGCGATGATGGTGGCCAGGGTCGCCAAAATCACCAACGGAATTTGCAGCATCGGTGGGCACAGGCGGAAAAAGATATTTTGGGTGACGTCAGCACCAGAGAGGATCAGCGCGGCCTGCCCGGCATAGTTCAGTAACAGACTGGGGAAAACAATGCCAAACCAGGCGAGCCAGATCGGTTTTTTGCCAAAGTGCCCCATATCGGCGTACAGCGCTTCCGCACCGGTGACACAGAGAAAAACGCCGCCCAGCACCAGAAAACTGGTCAGCCCGTTGGAAAACAGAAAATCAATGCCATACAGCGGGTTTAGCGCCATCAGCACCGCCGGATGCTGGATAATTCCCCAAATGCCCAGCGCGGCGATGGAAAAGAACCACAGCGCCATAATCGGCCCGAAAACTTTGCCGATACGCGCGGTGCCCAAGGGTTGAATGGCGAACAGGCTGATCAGGATCACCACCGCCGCCGGCAAGATATAAGGTTGAGACTCGGGCAGGACAATATTCAGCCCTTCCAGCGCCGACAATACCGAGATCGCCGGGGTGATCGCGCCATCGCCGTAGATCAGCGCCGCACCAAACAGCCCGGCAAACACCACCATCGGTCGGATCTTTTTCTTACTGACCAACAACGACATCAGCGCCATGATGCCGCCTTCACCACGGTTATCGATACGCATGGCAAACATGGCGTATTTCAGCGAGGTCACTATCACCAGCGTCCAGAAAATCAGCGACAGCAGGCCAAGGATCACCGGTGGCGAAGGCGCATCACCGGAGAGGAACAGCACGGTTTTCAGGGTATACAGCGGGCTGGTGCCGATATCGCCGAACACCACCCCCAATGCGCCACCGGCCAGCAACGGCAGGCTCATTTTAGGCGTTTCCGGTTCGTTCCCTGTAGTCATTGTGGACTCCCGACCAAGCCATTTTGGATATCATCAGAATAGTCAATTCAGGCAGTTAGCGTGAGCCCTTTATTGGCATATTGCCCTCAGGCCCCGGCTTCTTTGAGCAGCCAGCGTTGCAGGTTCAGTCCTTCCGGCGACAGTTCGGTGTTTTGTCTTATGCACAGGTAGTAATCTCGGCCGTCATCAATTGCCAGGTCAAACAGCTTAACCAGTTCGCCGCTGCTGAGATAAGGCGCGATCAACGGCTCTCGCATCAGGGCGCATCCCAACCCCGCCTGCACTGCCGCCAGCGTCAGCAAGCCATCTTCAAACATCGGGCCAGTACTGCGTAGCGGCCGACGGGCTCCGGCCAACTGAAACCATTGCATCCAGGTAGTGCGTTCTTCGTCATGCAGCAGCGGCAGGGGTGAAAGCTGATCCGGCGTGTCCAACAGCCCGTGCACCTTGATAAACCCCCGACTGCATACCGGCACCATTTTGCCGGACATCAGTTTTTCACTGCGATAACCGCTCCATTGCCCGGTACCAAAACGAATCGAGATATCGGCAGCGTCACTGAGGTAATTACGGTGGTTGGCGTACACCACATTGATGTCGATATCAGGGTTCTCGCGCAAAAACCCGCGCAAACGCGGAATAAACCAGCCCATGCCGAACAGCGGGATCAGGCTGATGGTGACCTGCCGGGAAGCCGATTGCTCACGCACCTGCTCGGTCGCCTGACGCAATACGTTAAACGCCGAGCGGATCGAGCGGTAATAATCCCGTCCTTCGTTACGCAGGATCAGGTTACGCCCCTGCCGCTCGGTCAGCGGCATTTGCAGAAAGGCCTCCAGCGTTTTGAGTTGGTGACTGACTGCCGAAGGGGATATCGCAAGTTCTTTCGCCGCGGCGGTTACGCTACCCAGGCGGGCGATAGCCTCAAACGCCCGCACCGCGCGCAGCGGCGGATCGTTAGGCAACGCGGTGACGCATTGTTCTGTTTTTTTCATATGTTGACTATTTCGGTTAAACATCAGCGACGGTTTAAAATTAATATACAAATAAATCAACAAATTAAAAACACACATTTTCCGTATAAGAAATTATATTTCCTTATTTTACAATTTTCTCTAACTCTCTACTCTGAGCTTCCTGAATCATAATTTTTCGGGACTCCCCCTATGGATACGCTGGTACAGCAGACCGTCAACGGATTGATGCTCGGCAGCATTTATGCGTTGATCGCCCTGGGTTACACCATGGTGTATGGCATTCTGCGTATTATCAATTTTGCCCACGGCGATGTGCTGATGGTCGGCGCACTGAGCGCCCTGTCTACCCTCGGCGTGTTGCAACATCATTTCCCTGGTCTGTCACCTTACGTCATGCTGTTGCTGGCGGCGCTGGTTGCCATGGCGGTCTGCGCGTTGGTGTCGATGAGCATTGAACGGCTGGCCTACCGTCGCCTGCGTAATGCCCCGCGTCTGGCACCGCTGATCAGCGGGATTGGCGTATCGCTACTGCTGCAAACCCTGGCGATGCTGATCTGGTCGCGCAATCCGTTAATGTTCCCGCAACTGCTGCCAATGTCACCTATCGCCCTGACCCAGGGTAGTGCCGGACACGCACCCGCGGTGATCACCGGTACCGGTATCGCCACGCTGGGGGTCGCCGTGCTGGTAATGGTCGGGTTACTGCTGCTGGTCGAGCACTCGCGCTTTGGCCGCGCCATGCGTGCTACGGCGGAAAATCCGCAGGTTGCCGGCCTGATGGGCATCGATCCCAACCGCATCATCATTCTGACCTTCGCCCTCGGCGGCGCGCTGGCCGCCATAGCGGGCATCATGATGGCCAGCAATTATGGCAATGCCGGTTTTTCCATGGGCTTCTTACCGGGCATCAAGGCCTTCACTGCTGCCGTGCTGGGCGGTATCGGCAACCTGCGCGGTGCCATGCTCGGCGGATTATTGCTGGGGCTGTTCGAGTCGCTGGGCACCGGTTATCTCGGCGAACTGACCGGCGGCACCTTCGGCAGTAACTACCAGGACGTGTTTGCCTTCCTGATATTGATTGCCGTACTGGTATTGCGCCCATCCGGGCTGCTGGGCGAGCGCGTCGCCACCCGCGCCTGAGGACACAAGATGACTATTCTGACCGCTTCTACTCTACACACCGCTTCCCCACACCGCGCCAGACTTGGTGTGGTTCTGTTTATGCTCGGTCTGCTGCTGGCCCCCTGGGTGGCCGGATCCGTCGGCGGCAACTATTGGGTGCGGGTTGTCGACTTCGCGCTGCTGTATCTGATGCTGGCGTTGGGTCTGAACATCGTGGTCGGCCTCACCGGTCTGCTGGACATGGGATTTATCGCTTTTTACGCCGTCGGCGCCTATCTGACCGCGCTGCTTTCATCACCGCACCTCACTCAACAATTTCCGCTGCTGTTGCAGTGGTTCCCTGAGGGGCTGCATCTGTCGATTCTGTTGTTGATCCCACTGGCAGCGGTGCTGGCCGCGCTGTGCGGCATTTTGCTGGGGGCACCCACGCTGCGGTTGCGTGGCGACTATCTGGCGATCGTCACGCTGGGTTTCGGTGAGATAGTGCGTATTTTGATGCGTAATCTGGACCGTCCGCTCAATATCACCAATGGTCCTAAAGGGATTTCCGCTATCGATCCGGTCACGCTGTTCGGCCTGAAGTTTTCCGGTATGCACTCGTGGTTTGGCATCCGTTTTTCATCCCTGTATCTCTATTACTACCTGTTCGCCGCCCTGCTGTTGCTGATCCTGTTTACCTGCCTACGCCTGCAGCATTCGCGGGTTGGCCGCGCCTGGACCGCCATTCGCGAAGATGAGGACGCGGCGCGGGCGATGGGCATCAACACACGCAACTTCAAGCTGCTGGCTTTCGCCATTGGAGCTACTTTTGGCGGTGTCGCCGGCGCACTGTTTGCGGCGTTCCAGGGTTTTGTTTCACCGGAATCCTTCACCCTGCAAGAGTCGATTGCCGTATTGGCGATGGTGGTGCTGGGCGGCATGGGCCACATACCCGGCGTGATCCTCGGCGCGTTACTGCTGGCCGCCCTGCCAGAACTGCTGCGCAGCACCATGGGGCCACTGCAACAGGCGCTATTCGGCCAGGTGTGGATAGATCCAGAGATTATTCGCCAACTTTTCTATGGGCTGGCCCTGATTCTGGTGATGCTTTATCGCCCGGCAGGCCTGTGGCCGGCACGTCACCAACCGGGAGCCGCTGCATGACGCCACTTCTCACACTCAGTCACGTCAGTAAACGCTTTGGCGGGCTGACCGCGGTGGATGACGTCAGCATCCGCATTCACCAGGGCGAGATTTACGGATTGATCGGGCCGAACGGTGCGGGAAAAACCACCTGTTTCAACCTGATCACCGGCCTGTACCGCGCCGACAGCGGCGAGTTTCGTCTGCAGGATCGTCGCTACAAGCCGCAGGCCATCGACAAGGTGGCACAGGCCGGTATCGCCCGTACCTTCCAGAACCTGCGCTTGTTCAATGAAATGAGCGTTCTGGAGAACGTGATGGTCGGTTGTCATCTGCGCACCCGCAACGGTTTATGGGCGGCGATCTCACGCCATCGGCGTGCCCGAGAGGAAGAGCAAGCCACACGAGAGAAATCCCACGCGCTGCTGGAGTACGTCGGCATCAGTCAGTTCGCCCACTATCGCGCCGGCGATCTTTCCTATGGTCACCAGCGGCGCTTGGAAATCGCCCGGGCGCTGGCAACCGAACCGAAATTACTGGCGCTGGATGAGCCGGCAGCCGGTATGAACGCCGCCGAAAAAGTGGCGCTGCGCGAGCTCCTGCAACGTATCCGTGAAAGCGGCAAAACCCTGTTGTTGATCGAGCACGACGTCAAGCTGGTGATGGGGCTATGCGATCGTCTGACGGTGCTTGATTACGGCAGAGTGATCGCCGAAGGCGAACCGGCACAGGTGCGACGTGAACCGGCGGTGATCCGCGCTTATCTGGGAGGGGCGGCCGATGTCTGAACCCTTATTGATGGTCAAACAGTTAAAAGTATCTTACGGCGGCATTCATGCAGTTAAAGGCATCGATTTTACGGTAAACAGCGGCGAACAGGTGACTTTAATCGGTGCTAACGGTGCAGGTAAAACCTCGAGCCTGCGCGCGCTGACTGGCCTGCAACCCTTCGAAGGGGAAATCCTGTTCGACGGGCGTTCCATTCGCGGCGTGCCACCGCATCGCTTATTGCAACAGGGGCTGGTGATGGTCCCGGAAGGACGCGGTATTTTCGCCCGAATGACGGTGCTGGAAAACCTGCAACTGGGTGCCTATTCACGCCGTGACAAACCGGCGGTACGTCAGGATCTGGAACAGGTTTGCTCTATTTTCCCGCGTCTGCGTGAACGGCTGCAACAGCAGGCCGGGCTGCTTTCCGGCGGTGAACAGCAGATGGTGGCCATTGGCCGGGCGTTACTCAGCCATCCGCGCCTGTTGGTGCTGGATGAGCCCTCCATGGGGTTGGCACCGATCGTGGTGGAAGCCATTTTTGAGGTCATCAACAGCCTTTCTCGTGACGGTGTCACGCTGCTTTTAGTGGAACAAAATGCCCGACTGGCCCTGGCATCCACGGATCGCGCCTATGTGCTGGACAGCGGCAGCCTGAGCCACTGTGGTCGCTCTGCCGACCTGCTGGATGATGAAAAAATCAAACAAGCCTATTTGGGCGAATAACTGTTTTTACTTTTAACCACACCGGGAGTTTTACATGAGCAAGATAACTCGCTTCAAGCCGTTGGCGCTGGCCGCCTCCATTCTGGTCAGCCTGGGCGCGACTTCACCGGTTCAGGCCGATGAAACTATTTTGATCGGCCTGGCAGGCCCGCTGACTGGCCCTTCTGCCCGTATCGGCAAGGATTTGGAAAATGGCGCGCAGTTGGCAATCGCCGATGCCAACGCCCAGAAACCGACGCTGCAAGGCAAGCCGGTCACCTTTAAACTGCTGTCCGAGGACGATCAGTCCGATCCGCGCACCGCCGTTGCGGTAGCCCAGCGTCTGGTGGACGAAGGCGTCGCCGGCGTGGTCGGCCATTGGAACACCGGCACCAGCATCCCGGCGGCACGCATTTACCACGACGCCGGTATTGCTCAGGTCGCACCGGTCGCCACTGGCCACGGCTATACTCAACAAGGGTTCGATACCAGCTTCCGCGTAATGGGCCATGACGATGACGGCGGTCATTATGCTGGCGACTATGCGGTGAAGGTGCTTAAGGCCAAGCGTATTGCGGTAATCGACGATCGTACCGCGTTCGGCCAGGGGCTGGCAGATGAGTTTATCAAGTCGCTGGCGGCTCAGGGCCTGCAACCGGTAGCGCGGGAATATGTCGACGACAAGACCGTTGATTTCAGTGCGGTACTGACCACCGTGCGCAGCAAGAACGCCGATTTGATCTTCTTCGGCGGCGTGGACTCGCAGGCCGCCCCGCTGGCCCGTCGCATCAAACAGTTGGGGATGAACACCCAACTGATGGGCGCGGGTGGTTTTGTCAGCCAGACTTTCCTGACGCTGGCGCAGAAAGAAGGTGAAGGCGTGGTGGCACTGGAGCCTGGCCTGCCGCTGGAACAGATGCCAGGCGGCAAAGCCTTTGAGCAGGCCTACCGTGACCGCTACAAAACCCATATCGAACTGCATGCGCCGTTCGCCTACGACGCCACCCGGGTATTGATTGCCGCCATCGAGCAGGCGGGATCCGCCGATCCGGCCGATTATCTGCCGAAATTGCGCGCCATTCATTATCAGGGCGTCACGGGCACTATTGCATTCGATGCACAGGGCAATCTGCAGCAGCCGAGCTTCACCCTTTATCGGGTGGTTGACGGTAAATGGCAGCCGCAAAGCGTACTGGGCGGCGCAAAAGCACAATAACGATCTGCAAGGCAGTGAGGAGCAAGGCAATGAGCGAAGCAAAAAACGAATTGGGTATTCTGGCCCGGCGCCGGATAGAGGCGGAAATCATCAAGCCAATCTACCAAATCCTGGTGCGTGAGATCGGTAAAGAGCGAGCGCAAGCGGTGATTGGTGAAGCCATCGAGAACGCAGCCATTGAGGCCGGTAAAAACTTTGCCGCACAGGAACCGAATGGCGCTGATTTGCAGAGTTTCGCCGCCTTGCAGTACCTGTGGGAAAAAGACGATGCGCTGCAGGTTAAGGTGATTAACCAGGATCCGCAACATTTCGACTATAATGTCACCCGCTGCCGTTATGCCGAGATGTACCACCAGATGGGGCTGGGTGAAATCGGCCACCTGCTGTCCTGCGCCCGTGACAGTCAGTTTATCGTCGGCTATGCGCCGGATGTCGAACTGAAGCGTACCCAGACCATTATGTCCGGCGCGTCCTGCTGCGATTTCCGCTACACCGCCAAATCGCAAGGGGAGAAAAAATGACGCATCAGGTGAATGGCGAACGCCTGTGGCAAAGCCTGCTCGACATGGCACGGTTCGGCGCCATCCCGAAAGACGGCGTCACCCGCCTGGCGCTCAGCGAAGAGGACCGTCAGGCACGCGACCAATTGCGTGACTGGGCGCAGGAAGCCGGTTGCAGTGTACGGGTCGATCGGATGGGTAATATGTTTTTGCGCCGTGAGGGGACTCGCCCCGAGTTGGCACCGGTGATCACCGGTTCTCACGTTGACTCCCAGCCCAACGGCGGTCGTTTCGACGGTATTTATGGCGTCTTGGCCGGTCTGGAAGTGATCCGCACCCTTAACGATCGCCAGATTGCCACCGAACGAGCGCTGGAAGTGGTCAACTGGACCAACGAAGAAGGCGCACGTTTCGCCCCGGCGATGATTTCCTCCGGCGTGTTTGCCGGGGTGTTCGACCTGGCTTACGGCCTGTCACGCAGCGATGCACAAGGCATCAGTATCGGTGAGGCGTTGCAGCAGATTGGCTACGCCGGTGAACACGCCGTGGGTAATATGCCAATCCACGCCGCCTTTGAGCTGCATATTGAGCAAGGCCCGATCCTCGAAGCGGAAAACATTGAGATTGGCGTAGTGACCACCGCGCAAGGTCAACGCTGGTATGAACTGGAAATCATCGGTTTTAGCGCCCATGCCGGTACCACGCCGATGGATCGCCGCCGTGACGCCCTGCTTGGTTTCGCCACCCTGGTTACAGCAGTCAACACCATCGGCATGAATTTCATGCCTGACGCGCGCGCCACAGTGGGTATGGCACAAATCACCCCCAATTCGCGCAACGTGGTGCCTGGCAAGGTGTTCTTCAGCGTTGAGTTTCGTCACCCGCAAGAGGCGGTGCTGGAACAGATGGAACAACAGCTGTTGGCAGCGGTGGCCGAAGTCGGCACCCAGGGGCTGAGCGCCAGTGCGGAGCGTATCTTCCAGTATCAACCCATACGTTTTGATCAAGGCTGTATCGACAGCGTCCGCCAGGCGGCACGGGCGCTGGGATATTCACACCGCGATATGGTATCCGGTGCCGGACACGACGCCTGCTACCTGAGTCGGGTGGCCCCCACGGCGATGATTTTCATTCCCTGCGTGGACGGTATCAGCCACAACGAACTGGAAAACATCTCGCCTGCGTGGGCGACCGCCGGTGCCAACGTGCTGCTGAACGCGCTGCTGGCGCAAACCCGTGCCTGACCCCGCTGCCCCGGTGGATCAACCGGGGCCTGGAAAAAAATATATTCAACAAACCGGTTGAATATTAGCCAGCCTGTTCTATATTCAACCATATGGTTAAATTATCTTCCTCACAGCTGGACGCCATTTTTCGTGCACTTTCCGACCCAACGCGGCGCGCCATACTGCGTGCGTTGGCCGGCGGTGAGCACAGCATTGGTGAACTGGCCGCGCCGCTGCAAATGTCCTTTGCCGGCGCATCCAAGCATATCAAGGCACTGGAGCTTGCTGGGCTGGTGCAGCGTACCGTGCAGGGAAGAAACCATATCTGCCGGCTTGAACCCGAGCCCATGGCACAGGCCATGCAATGGCTGAAAACCTACGAGCATTTCTGGACAGAGCGGCTGGACGCGCTGGAAATAGCGCTGCTGCAGCCCGAACCGAATCCTCCCAAGGAGTGAACTATGAACGACTACGGCATGATTATTGAAACCGGCACGCTGCGCATTCAGCGGCTGCTGCCCGGCCCGATCGAACGGGTCTGGGCCTATCTGACGGAATCCGACAAACGCGCCACCTGGCTGGCCGCCGGCGATATGAAGCTGGAAAGCGGTGCCCAGGTTGAGTTGGTGTTCCGCAATTCCGACCTGACCGGTGAGCATGAACCAACGCCGGCCAAATATAAAAACCTCAGTTGCAGCGTCAGCAACGTCGGCCATATCACCTGCCTGTTCCCGCCGCGGTTACTGAGTTTTACCTGGGCGGAACAGGGGCAGAACCGCCCTTCCGAAGTGACCTTCGAGTTGACCGAACAGGGGAACGCGGTGCTGTTGACGGTAACCCATCGTCGCCTGGCCAACCGTGACGAAATGCTCAGCGTGGCCGGCGGCTGGCATACCCATCTGGATATTCTGGTCGACCGTCTGCACGACCGGCAACCTCAGCCCTTCTGGAGTACCCACGCCAGGCTGGAAGAGGAGTACCGGGCCAGACTCTGATCACCCTTCATCCCGGCGTCTGAATGCCAGATAGCCGGTCACCAGCGTAAAACCGCCGACCAGCAACACCAACAGGATAAAACCGTGGTGATTGCTGGCCAGCGGGATCCCGCCCACGTTCATACCGAAGAAACCGGCAACGATATTGATCGGCAGTGCCAGGACGGTGATCACCGTCAGGGTGTACAGCGTGCGGTTGTTCTGCTCCATCTGCTTGGCACCAATCTCCTCTTGCAGCAGACGAATTCGCTCGGTCAGACTGGCAAGGTCGTTCAAAACCACGGTGAACTCTTCGGTGAACTGGCGTAAATCCTGCACCACGTCGCGGCTCAGCCAGGTCGGCGGCCGATTCAGTAAACGAAACAGTGCCGCCGGCTCGGGTGCCAGCAGGCGTTGAAAACGCAACAGCATGCGACGCATGCGTCCCAGCTCGGTACGGTTACGCTTCACATGATTGCTCAACAGGCGATCTTCAATGGTGTCTACATATTGGTTGGCCTGGCGTACCAACTGTTCCAACACCTCTTCCTGTTCTTCCAGCAGGTGCGCCAGCAGCTCGGTAGAGGATGCCAGTTGCAGCGGTCCCAGACGCCCCAGTAGCCGTTCAATCAAACGCAGCGGTTTGTGCCTTGCCGTGACCACCAGCCCGCTGCGGCAGTACAGCCACAGAGTGGCAATCTCCGGATTGTTCTCTTTGGGGTGAAAAATGACGTCGTTAAGCACCGCAAACAGATCATCGCCCTGTCGCTCAATGCGTGTGGTATGGGAACCGTGACGAATTTCGTCAAAGAAAAAGTCGGAAATGGCAAAGTGGTTTTTTAACCATTTTTCCGCGGCCGCATGGTTCAGGTTGAGATGCAGCCAGATAAATCCCTCCCCCGGTAACAACGCCTGCCAGGCCTGGCAAGCCTGCTGCGAAGACACTCGCTGCGGCGGCTCTGCCGTGCGGAATACATGGCCGTAAATCAGCCCGGTAACCTCATCATCAAAATCAAGTTTGTGTAATTTTTCCGCAACCGTTTGAGCCATAAACCTTTATCCTGAATAACCACACCGATTAATTAATCGGCTTTCGCCTTTATATCAACCTTTAAATGACAACGTTAATTATTTTCACTTTTCTCGATGATTAATATTAGCGTCATAAAAAAGTCACATTATTTCCCAATACTTTGATGGCAGCACTGTACAACATCGTCAGCATTCTAAATGAAGTCTATCGGGAAGGTCCTTTATGAGCGATAACAGCGCCGTTCAAGCAGGTGCGCCAACCGCGTCCAGCCTGCCAAAAATCTACCAAAAGAACAGTCGACTCACTGTTCTTTTTTTTGTTTTTTTATTAGTACTGGGGATAGCTTTTGCCGGGGTAAATTTATTTAACGACGTTAGCGATGCCGGTGCAGTATATACCAGCTACCTCCCGTTCCTTTTATTGGGATTAGCGTTGCTGATTGCGCTGGGCTTTGAATTTGTTAATGGTTTTCATGATACCGCCAATGCGGTAGCTACCGTTATTTATACCCATTCATTGTCGCCCATGGTGGCCGTGGTTTGGTCAGGGTTCTTTAACTTTCTCGGCGTGTTGCTCTCCAGCGGTGTGGTGGCGTTCGGCATCATTTCGCTGTTGCCGGTTGAGTTGATCTTGCAGGCCGGAACCGGCAATGGTTTTGCCATGGTTTACGCCCTGCTGTTCTCGGCGATTATCTGGAACCTCGGCACCTGGTGGCTCGGGCTGCCTGCCTCCTCGTCTCATACCCTGATTGGATCGATTATCGGCGTTGGGGTAGCCAATGCGCTAATCCATGGCCGCACCGGCACCAGCGGCGTCGACTGGGGTCAGGCGATCAAGGTGGGCTACGCCTTGTTGCTTTCCCCGGTGATCGGTTTTGTGTTTGCCGCCCTGCTGCTGCTGGCGCTGAAAGTCTTCGTCAAAAATCGTCAGTTGTACACTGCCCCCAAGAATGATTCGCCGCCGCCGCTGTGGATCCGCGGTTTGCTGATCCTCACCTGTACCGGGGTTTCCTTTGCCCATGGCTCCAACGACGGGCAAAAAGGCATGGGTCTGATCATGCTGATCCTGGTCGGGACCATGCCAATCGCCTACGCGCTGAACCGCTCAATGCCACCCGAGCAAATTCCACGCGTCGCGGCACTGGCGGAGGTCACCAAAAACCAACTGTTGAGCCAATTCCCGCAGGTCAGCCAGACCCCGGCGCGCGATGTGCTGACCGGCTATGTGCGTACCAGTGAACTGACCGCAGAAGTGGTCCCAGCGCTGGCGCAACTGACCGGGGCCATTGGCGATCAAATACGCCAGTACGGCTCGGTCGACAAAATCCCTGCGCAGGCGGTTTCCAACACCCGTAATGATATGTATCTGGCATCGGAAGTGATTAAACACCTGAAGTCGGAAAAACAGCTGCAAATATCCGCTGACTCGCAGCGCAATCTGGACGCACTGAAAAGCGATCTGGACAGCGCCACCCGCTTTATCCCGTTCTGGGTCAAGGTGGTGGTCGCTATAGCTCTGGGGTTGGGCACCATGGTCGGCTGGCGGCGCATCGTGGTCACCGTTGGCGAGAAGATCGGCAAAAGCCATCTGACCTACGCCCAGGGGGCCAGTGCCGAGCTGGTCGCAATGACCACCATCGGTGCAGCGGACATGTTTGGATTGCCGGTCTCCACCACCCACGTTCTGTCATCCGGCATCGCCGGTACCATGGCGGCCAACCGCTCCGGTCTGCAAATGTCCACCCTGCGCAACCTGCTGATGGCCTGGGTGTTGACGCTGCCGGCCTCGATACTGCTTTCCGCTGGGCTGTACTGGATTTTCACCCATTTCTAAAACCGGGCTAACACGGAGAATTAATCATGGCTATGCATGAATTTGATCGCGACGAAAGCTTCAACCAACGCCTGCTGCAAGAGTTTTACGACAGTTACGACGAAGAGCTGGAGATGGAGCTGGACGACCTGCGCTTTGACGATAGCGAAGTGGACAGTGACCAGAAGAAAGCCTGGCGCAAACAGTATTTCCGCGAACTGCTGCGCCTGCAGGGGGAACTGGTCAAACTGCAGGACTGGGTGATGCGCACCGGCCACCGGCTGGTGATCATTTTTGAAGGCCGAGACGCCGCCGGCAAAGGGGGCGTGATCAAACGTATCACTCAGCGCCTGAATCCGCGCACCTGCCGCGTTGCCGCGCTGCCGGCACCCAACGATCGCGAACGTACCCAATGGTATTTCCAGCGCTTTATTGCCCACCTGCCGGCAGCGGGTGAAATGGTGCTGTTCGATCGCAGCTGGTACAACCGCGCCGGAGTAGAGAAAGTGATGGGCTTTTGCAACGACGAAGAATATGAAGAGTTTTTCCGTAGCGTGCCGGAGTTCGAGAAAATGCTGACGCGCAGCGGCATTCAGATCGTCAAATATTGGTTTTCTATCACCGACGATGAGCAGGAACTGCGCTTTCTCAGCCGCATCCACGATCCGCTAAAGCAATGGAAGCTTAGCCCGATGGATTTGGAGAGCCGCCGCCGCTGGGAGGACTATACCGAGGCCAAAGAGGTCATGTTAGCGCGCACTAACATTCCTGAAGCGCCATGGTGGGTGGTTCAGGGCGTCGACAAGAAAAAGGCACGCCTGAACTGTATTCGCCATCTGCTTGAGCAACTGCCGTACGAAGAGGCGGAAGGCAATGTGATCACCCTACCGCCGCGCAAACGCAGCCCGGATTACAACCGCCACCCGGTACCCGACAATATGGTGGTGCCTGAAGTGTATTGATTGTTCCAGGGAGGCGGTACAACGCCTCCCTGACCTCTGCCGGATTATCATCCCGTTACAACGCCACCCTATTTTCTCCACATTTGCTGTGCAGACTCTTGCTGATATTCATTCACCTTTCAGGATCATAGTCACGTCTGCCATGTCTTTATTTAATTCCCTCATCCGTTTTCCCGCACGCCGCTTCAGCGCGATTCTGGTTCTCACTCTGCTGTTCATTCTGCCTGCGGCACAAGCCGCTGCGCCGCTGGCGCTGTACTCGAAATCGGTATTGGTGGTCAATCAACGAACCGGGAAAACGCTGTATCAGAAACAAGCCAATCGGGTGCAGCCTATTGCCTCGCTCACCAAATTGATGACGGCCATGGTCACGCTGGACAGTAAGCGCCCGCTGGGCAACAGAATGATGGTCACCGCCGCCGACCGTGATTTGTTGAAGAAAACCCACTCACGCCTGACGATCGGCTCTACCCTCAGCCGCCGTGACATGCTGCATATCGCGCTGATGTCGTCGGAAAATCGCGCTGCTTCGGCGTTGAGCCGCAACTATCCCGGTGGTCGCAAAGCCTTCGTGGCGAAAATGAATCAGAAAGCGCGCACCATTGGCATGAAACACGCCCGCTTCTACGATCCTACCGGGCTGACACCACGCAATGTCGCCAGTGCCAATGACCTGCTGAAAATGGTTAATCACGCCTACCGTTATCAGACCATTCGCCATTTCAGTACCGACAAACAGCAAATCGTGCGTCCTGGCCGGGGTCAGTTGGTCTACCGTAGCTCCAATGGACTGATCAATAATCCCGCCTGGAAAATCCAGTTGCAAAAGACCGGTTTCACCGACGAAGCCGGGCACTGTCTGGTGATGCGTACCCTGATTAAAGGGCAGCCGGTGGTGATCATCCTGCTCGGCTCGAAGCAACGCTACGGCCACTATAAAGACGCCATTCGTTTGAAAGCCTGGCTGGAATCCTGATCTGTTTTAGGCGCGTTAATCACGCGCCTCTTTACCGTTCTGCGCATATCTAAATACGTTTTTTATCAATGGAATATCCTATCTCCAATCAATATTAAGCCTGTGGGACCGGGCATGGTATTTGTCATCAATAAATGATGATAAAGGAGCAGGAAAATGGCTTATGCCCTGAGCGTATTGGAAAAAAGTCCGATTGCCGAAGGAGAGAGCGCCGCCCAGGCGCTGACGCGCACGCTGCATTTGGCGCAGCAGGCGGAAATTTGGGGCTACCGTCGTTTTTGGCTGGCCGAGCATCACAATACCGCGCAGCTCGCTTGCCCTTCCCCCGAAGTGTTGATCGCTTATTTACTCGGGCAAACTTCGCGCATCCGCATTGGGTCCGGCGGGGTCATGCTGCAACATTACAGCGCCTATAAGGTGGCGGAAAACTTCAATCTGCTGGCGACTCTGGCACCGGGACGGGTCGACCTGGGGGTGGGTAAAGCGCCCGGTGGGCTGCCACTCTCTACCCAGGCGCTGCAAACGGCTCACGATCAACAGAATAAACCGGACTTCCCGCAGCAGCTTGCCCAGCTCAACGCCTACCTCAATGATGACGCGCAACCCGGCCTGAGTGCCACACCGCAACCGTCGCAGCCCGCACAACGCTTCCTGTTGGGCGCCAGCAAAGAAAGCGCACAGCTGGCTGCAGAACACGGCTGGGCATTTGTATTTGCCGCGCAGCTCAATGGTAACCCGGACGATATTCAACGCGCGCTGGCGCATTACAGCGAGCAAAGCGGTGGACGCAAAGCCCTGCTGGCCGTCGCAGTGATCGTCGCCAACACCCCCGATCAGGCTCAGGCGCTGGCCGCCGGGATCCAGCAATACCGGGTGCATGTGACCGGCGGACAAAGCGTAACCGTCGGCAGCCTTGAGCAGGCAGAGAGTTATGTTCAGCAGGCCGGGGCTACCGATTACCGTATTGAGCCGCGCGAAAGCCACATCCTGCTCGGCACTGCCCAGCAGGTGCGGAGTCAGTTGGATCAATTGCAGCAGCAATATGGTGTGGAAGAGTTTGTGATAGATACGCCGATCAGCGAACCCGTCGCCCGTTTGACCTCTTTGCAACTGTTGGCGCAAGCCTGAGCCTGCCCAATCAGTTCACTACGGCACCGGCGCCGATGGCCACAGCCAGATCCTGAGCCACTGTTTCTAATTGCTCCGGGAGCAGGTTGGCGAGGCTGACACGGATCGCCGGGCCGCTTTTCAGGCGGAAGGGTTCACCGCCCTGCACCAACCAGCCGCGCTGTGCCATGATTTGGCTGGCGGCGGCTTCTGAACGCACCGGCAGCCAGATATGTACCCCTTCACCCGGCGGCAGCCGCGAACCGGTCAATGCTTGCAACCGCTCCGTCAACGCGTCTCGTCGTTGCTGGTAAGCCTGCTGCGCCCGCACCAGCAGGCCATCACGCTGCGCCTGCATCCATAATTTGGCGGCAATTTGCTGCAGAATATGGCTGACCCAGCGTTCGCGTATGTATTGATCTGCACGCATTGCCTGCAACAGTTGTGGCTTACCGCAGGCCAGCGCTATACGCAGATCCGGACTGAGGAACTTGCTCAGTGACAGCACATACAAACCATTGTCCGCCGTAAACGGCAAATTCAGTGGCTGTTGCGATAGCGGCCCCCAGAAGTCATCGACAATCGCCAGACAGCCCGGATTTTGCGTCAGGAATTCACGCCAGTCGTTGGCACGTGTAGCGCTAAGCGACATACCGGTTGGGTTCTGTGCGCGTGGCGTCAGGATCACCGCGCAACCCTGCGAACCCGCGTCCTTTTCCGGCAGACGGCAACCTTGTTCATCCACCAGCAACGGCAAGGGTTTAAGACGAAGATGCCGCAGCAGCGTCAATAACGGTGGCCAGCAGGGATCTTCCACCCATACCGAGGCCCCCGGTGCCGCATGGCTGCGCAGCGCCTTTTCGATGGCATCCAGCGCACCGGAAAACACCGCCGTCTCACCCAGTTCCGCCCCCTGTTGGCTCAACCAGTCAGCGGCAAGCTGGCATAGCGCCGGTAAATCACCGCTGATGTCATAGCCATTCTGCTGTGGGAAGACGTCGGCTGTACTCAGTGACAGTGCCGGCAGCAAGGTGCCATCCAGATTGCCGCTGGCCAAATCACCCATGCCTTCGGGAACCTGCCGAACGCTGCGTAGCGCCATCAGGGGTGGCTCCAGCACCTGGGTTCCGGCACGCCCGCGGGTAGCGACCAGCCCGGCATCGCGCAGTTTGCCATAGGCGCTGGCAACGGTATTGGGGTTGACGCCCAGTTCGCCGGCCAGTTGACGCACCGGCGGCAACAGGTCACCCGGCTGTAAATCCCCCTGCTTGATCTGCGTGCCGATCTGTTCAGCAATCTGGACAGCGCTACCGCCTTTTGCATACAATGAACTCATACATAAAACCTTTTTGTATTAGTTCAAAACAGATTACCTGTTTGGAACGGAAAAGTTAAGGGGTAAAGATGGAAAAACATTACGTGCTCGATATTCAACACGACGGCAAAGCTTTCGCCCGCTTGCAGATGTTCACCCCCTGGGCCAGCGACCAGCTGCAGCAGGCCCAGGCGCTGTTTCCTACGGAACAGGGCTACCGGTTGCATATCAGCCAGGTTAAAGAGCGTCGGATCGTTTATCAAAGCGGCATTGACGGTATCACCATCCTGGGCGATACGCTGGAACTGGAATCTTATCCCCTTGGCACGGAGGTGCAGCCATGAAGAAAGTTGTCGCTATCAGACATGTGAATTTTGAAAACCTCGGTATCCTGGGTTCACTGCTTTCGTTACGGGGCTATCAGATTGATTATTACGATGCGGGCCGTGACGATATACGTTCCATCAATAATGAGGAAACCGACCTGTTGGTGGTGCTTGGCGGCCCGATCAGCGCGGCACAACATTTTGCCGGTCAGCAGCACTATGCGTTTCTCAACGATGAATTAGCACTGGTAACACAGCGGCTGCAGCAAAAACGGCCTACGCTGGGCGTCTGTCTCGGCGCACAGGTGATGGCTCAGGCCCTGGGGGCCGATGTGGTTTCGCTCGGCGTGAAAGAGATCGGCTTCGAGCCATTAACATTGGCAGAGCATGAGGACTCGGTGCTGGCACCTCTGGCAACCACGCCGGTGCTACACTGGCATGGAGATATGTTTATGATCCCGGAGGGCGCGACTTGTCTGGCAAGTACTGAAATCTGCCCTAATCAGGCATTTGAATATCAGGACTTCGCCCTTGGGTTGCAGTTCCATCTGGAAGCCGATCATCAGGACCTGGAACGCTGGCTGGTGGGCCATGCCTGTGAACTTGAGTTGGCCGGTATTCTGCCACAGCGCTTGCGTCAACAGGCCGCTCGTTACGGTACAGAATTAGAGCAGCGCGCCCGTCAGGTATTTACGCGGTGGCTGGATAAAATCGAACCAAGGATGTTATAGATGCAACAGGTTTCTCAATTACAACCCCCACAGATTGATGTGATCAGTATTCAATCGCAGGTGGTGTACGGCAGCGTCGGCAACGGTATCGCCTATCGCACCCTGCTGAAAAAGGGGCTGGAAGCGCTACAGGTGCCCAGCGTGCTGTTCGGTTGCCCGCCCTATTATGGCGCGCCCAGCGGTGGCGTGATACCGGCCGAGTGGTTCAGCGGTTTTCTCGAGGATTTACTGACCCGTGGCGTGATGAAACGCACCCGGGCAGTGATCATCGGTTATCTGGGCGACGTCGGCCAATGCCATTTCCTGCATACCTGGTTACAGCGCGTGCGCGCTATCAATCCACAGATAAAAATTTATATCGACCCAGTGATGGGCGATTACGGTGAAGGCGTTTACGTGGATGAACGTATCGTCAGTTGTTATCGTTCCCCTTTCCTGCAACTGGCTAATGGCCTCACCCCCAACGGTTTCGAACTGGAGCAGCTTTGCGGGCATCCGTTGACCAGCCGGGAGCAAACGCAGCATGCCGCACAGGCATTATTGAATGACACCACCGAGTGGGTGCTGGTGACCAGTGCGCCGGGCGTGGCGGAAAATGACGATCAGATTGGCTTACTGTTGGTCAGCCACGACAAGGTGCAAAGCTATACCCATCCCAAGATCCAGTCGAAGGTTAAAGGCACCGGTGACATGTTTGCCGCGTTGCTGGTCAGCCATTTGTTGCACGGCAAAAACCTCAATAGTGCAATCCTGACCGCCAGCAGTGAGGTCTGCGATGTGCTGACTGAAGCGGAGCATTTCGGTTTGGAGGAAATCGGCAGCCTGCGTGCCTTGAAATAGGCCGTAGTCACGGATATACCGACATCAGTAGATGAGTATCATTCACCCTGCGTGGATTGGCTCCACACAGGGTGCTACGGATAGCTCAGAAAGCAGTAAAGGAGTCTTTATTGAGTTGTGACGATTTTTTGGTAATTAGTCTAAGAAATCATCGTTCTCTAGGTAATAAATTGCAGCATCAAGCATCTCATCTTTAGATGCCTGCTGGTTATGTTTTAGCTTGTTGATGACTATATCTTTAAATATTGGAGACTCAAGGAAAGTAGATTTATCCTCCTCCATTTCAAACTCTTCGTCATCGTTTTCGGACAGATAGTAATCTCGGTTCAATAAATCAGATTTTGAAGAAGTATCAAAATCATGATCTATAAAGATCCATCCAGAATTTGGCAAAGAATCGTACACTTTTAATAACTCAGCAAAACCGTTAATAACCTTCATATTTAATCCTTATCGTCTACAACTGGTGCCGCCACCCCACTTATTACGACCACCCAAGCCATCAGGGTGATATATCTTGTGGTAATCTCTGTGGTCAGGGCGATCAACCAGTTGCAAAGAACCGGGTACATCACCATGATGCCAAGTCGTCTCCGGTGGTGATGACCCTCTGAAATTGCCCTTACTACTCGGTTGTACATGTTTCACTACATCAGGATACTTCGTTTGCATTGTTCTTCTGAACTCAGCATCAGTCTGTAAACGATTATATACTGACTCATTTGCCCGACTAAAATGCTCTTTGTCAGTCATTGTGTACTCAGAAGAGTCCAATGTGTGCTCGTGGAAAACATGATATTTCCCTAAACCACGCTCCCTTTCACCATTATAAAGCCCCAGCGGATCCACCCATCCATAAGGATTGGGCGCATACTGGTACAGGTTCATCCCACCACTCAGGCCAATCGGATCCTGTGTGGTGAATCTGCCGACCTCCGGCTCGTAGTAACGGAACAGATTATAGTGTAATCCGCTTTCATCATCCTGATATTGCCCCGCATAGCGCAGCGGCTGGTCGTAGACAGCCCCTTTGCGGCGTTCCGCACCGGCCACCGTCTGGCCTGTTAGCTTACCAAAGATATCGTAGTAGCCGGACCAGCGCCGTCGGTCACTTCCAGCGGTGCGCTGTTGAGATCGGTGTGCAGCCAGTAGATGTTCGCCTGCGGCCCTCACCAATCTGTTCATACGGGATAACGGTGAGCTGTATCTGGCGGGAGACTGGTTGACGCAGTGCGGCCTTGCCGGGCAAGCGCTGGCGATCAGCGTAATGTCCGGCAAGGTGATCATTCAAGTACAACAAGGCAATACTCTTGCGTGGTAACAGATAAAAAAGCTGGGAGGATCTTTTCTAGATCATCCCGGCTTTCTAATAGCTATAAATCAAGAAAATCATCATTAGCGGAATAATAATTCAATGCTTCCACAAAATCATCGAGTGAAGCTGATGGCTTTTGCTCAAGAACTGAATCAACAACATCTGCAAACTGTTGACCTGAATATAAATAGTTCAAATTTTTTGAGATTACTATTTGCGGATATATCTCTTTGTCATCATCATCCACATCAGGATAATCTGCTATATAATAATTCCCATCTACTTTCAGCTGATCATCAGTCTCACCATACAAACAAAAGTTATCATCTCTTGAGTCTGTTTTTTTCATAGCAGAAATGATATCTGCCAAACTATATTGATTATCTTTATTCAACATATTTCACCTATTTAAAGTATGTTACTGATTAACAAGCTTTTCCTGTAAAGCCATCGAGCTTTCCTTTACGACCTGGATCACCCCCCCCCAAATGTCTCGCCCACCATTTCCTATCGGATGATATAAAGCATGATTAGATTTATGATCAAGTCTATCGACCAAAACCAATCTATTAATATCCTCATGATGGTGCCATGTGAAGCCTGACGGACTACTACTCTTACTACCATTTTTCATCCAATTGCTCAATTCAGGATGACGGTTGAACATATCTTTTCGGAATGCTGCATCTGTATTTAGTTGTTCAATTAAAACATCATTTGCTCTTTTAAACTGGACAGCATCACTTGAATACCTATTCGATGGATTAACTGAGTGATCAAAGAATATTTTATACATCCCATTATTAGGCCTATTAGCCAAGCCTAGAGGATCGATCCAACCTAATGGATTTGGAGCATAAGCATACAGGTTCATGCCCCCACTCAGGCCAATCGGATCCTGTGTGGTGAACCTGCCTACTTCCGGCTCGTAGTAACGGAACAGATTATAGTGTAATCCGCTTTCATCATCCTGATATTGCCCCGCATAGCGCAGCGGTTGGTCGTAGACGGATCCCTTTCCGTGTTCAGCACCCGCCTCCTTTTAACTTTACCTAACCAAAGTAAAAATATTTAAAGTTATCGGCCAGTTGTCTCGGGATAATATTCACTAACTCTTTATCGATTGCCGCTAAATAATCAGGAAAGTGGTTGAAATCTTCATCTGTAGTTTCATTGTTAAACTCATTTTCTTCAATATCAATCGATTTATTAATTGCATTAATGAAATCACACAGTGAAAGAGATAGCTGATAGTTTACTTTCTGAATGCTTCCATAAACAGGGCACTTATCATCTGAAACATCACAAAATAGAGCATCACCATTGCGATCAGCAAAAATAATATAATCCTTACTCCAACTAGGATCTTCGATACCTTGAGGGCCGATCCACCGCCATCCTACCAAGGCATCTTTCAGTTTTTCAGGCTCAAAAAACTGCATGGCAAAGTCCCCCTCCTAAAGTAGGTTTTTTTTCCATTATGATATGTTTATAAAAATGCTCAATTTGACCTGAAATACGTAGAGCAATTTTGCTTGAGGGAACCTCTACTGATGAGTAACGAATCGAGCCCATTGACTGGGAGCTGTTCTCGAACGTTTTCACTAACTCTATAAGTACTTTATCGAACGACATATCTATCCTCATCAACGTGAACAGTTACCACGTGCTCTACTTGTTACTTCTCGATCAATCAATCGGTCATTTGTAGCATTTTGTGTATTGCCCCTATTCCCCGTTAACCAGTGGACATGCTCGTTTATACCGTTTGGGTGGTTATGGGTTTGTTAGAAAACAATGTTCCTCGGATCTCTTTGCCACTTAATACCAAGAGTACCGTTGCCTTCTACAGAGTAGATGTGATGATTAGCTCTTCAACTTATAAATCCCTATTAAAATTCATACCCACATCTAAAGTATTCTTTAGTATTTCTCTAAAGAAGTCCTTAAACTCACTGTGGATTTTATAAAGATTACCGCTTTCATTTTCCTCATGAATATCAAATAGTTGTTTTTCGTCTTCTGCATGCAGATGAGTTCTGTCCCAATAATATACTCCTTCCAACCCACCCTCACAGACTAAAACAAAGTAATTTCCACCTGGATCACTTCCAATGATAAATGCATTTTTGACAAAACTAATATCATCAATATACTCTTTGTTCTGATGTCTTACCTCATTATTTTTATTTGAAATGCTCACCCCAAACAATGCATAAAATGCAATAACCTCATCATCGACAGCATCACAGTCAAGCTCACAAAAATCAGGTTGCTTAACCACAAAACCATTGTAAGAAGATAAAAAACCTCTGTAGTCATCGGGGAAATGTACCGAGAACTCCTGTTCAAGATCCTTGATCTGAGCTTCTAATAAACTACTACCGCATGAAATTGGCATATATTCTCCATACTAAGAACAAGATTTCTTTAGCTTTGAAACTCCACCCCTATGAGTGAAGCTACTATGTATGTCTTTAGGAATTTCTTGCATCGTGACTCCGTTCTGATGGTGGTGCCACGTATTAACTTCCAAGTTAGCTGGGCCATTAGGGGCTAAAGCATTCGCTTTACCAAAATCCCCTGATGGACCAAGTCGATGGTTACCTTTTAAGTCTGTAACATCAACGCGTTGTATTTCATATGGTTTAAAGTCTGGATACCCATCTGGATACCTAACTATATTGCCAACGTTATCTTGATATACCCAAGTACGGCCATCAATTTCTTGCCAAACACTCCCCCCTTTATCTACCCATTTATCTATTAATGGAGAATTTAAGGGCTTGCCTGTTAATCCCCAAGGATCCACCCAACCATAAGGATTAGGGGCATACTGGTACAGGTTCATCCCACCACTCAGGCCAATCGGATCCTGTGTGGTGAATCTGCCGACCTCCGGCTCGTAGTAACGGAACAGATTATAGTGTAATCCGCTTTCATCATCCTGATATTGCCCCGCATAGCGCAGCGGCTGGTCGTAGACAGCCCCTTTGCGGCGTTCCGCACCGGCCACCGTCTGGCCTGTTAGCTTACCAAAGATATCGTAGTAGCCGGACCAGCGCCGTCGGTCACTTCCAGCGGTGCGCTGTTGAGATCGGTGTGCAGCCAGTAGATGTTCGCCTGCGGCCCTCACCAATCTGTTCATACGGGATAACGGTGAGCTGTATCTGGCGGGAGACTGGTTGACGCAGTGCGGCCTTGCCGGGCAAGCGCTGGCGATCAGCGTAATGTCCGGCAAGGTGATCATTCAAGTACAACAAGGCAATACTCTTGCGTGGTAACAGATAAAAAAGCTGGGAGGATCTTTTCTAGATCATCCCGGCTTTCTAATAGCTATAAATCAAGAAAATCATCATTAGCGGAATAATAATTCAATGCTTCCACAAAATCATCGAGTGAAGCTGATGGCTTTTGCTCAAGAACTGAATCAACAACATCTGCAAACTGTTGACCTGAATATAAATAGTTCAAATTTTTTGAGATTACTATTTGCGGATATATCTCTTTGTCATCATCATCCACATCAGGATAATCTGCTATATAATAATTCCCATCTACTTTCAGCTGATCATCAGTCTCACCATACAAACAAAAGTTATCATCTCTTGAGTCTGTTTTTTTCATAGCAGAAATGATATCTGCCAAACTATATTGATTATCTTTATTCAACATATTTCACCTATTTAAAGTATGTTACTGATTAACAAGCTTTTCCTGTAAAGCCATCGAGCTTTCCTTTACGACCTGGATCACCCCCCCCCAAATGTCTCGCCCACCATTTCCTATCGGATGATATAAAGCATGATTAGATTTATGATCAAGTCTATCGACCAAAACCAATCTATTAATATCCTCATGATGGTGCCATGTGAAGCCTGACGGACTACTACTCTTACTACCATTTTTCATCCAATTGCTCAATTCAGGATGACGGTTGAACATATCTTTTCGGAATGCTGCATCTGTATTTAGTTGTTCAATTAAAACATCATTTGCTCTTTTAAACTGGACAGCATCACTTGAATACCTATTCGATGGATTAACTGAGTGATCAAAGAATATTTTATACATCCCATTATTAGGCCTATTAGCCAAGCCTAGAGGATCGATCCAACCTAATGGATTTGGAGCATAAGCATACAGGTTCATGCCCCCACTCAGGCCAATCGGATCCTGTGTGGTGAACCTGCCTACTTCCGGCTCGTAGTAACGGAACAGATTATAGTGTAATCCGCTTTCATCATCCTGATATTGCCCCGCATAGCGCAGCGGTTGGTCGTAGACGGATCCCTTTCCGTGTTCAGCACCCGCCTCCTTTTAACTTTACCTAACCAAAGTAAAAATATTTAAAGTTATCGGCCAGTTGTCTCGGGATAATATTCACTAACTCTTTATCGATTGCCGCTAAATAATCAGGAAAGTGGTTGAAATCTTCATCTGTAGTTTCATTGTTAAACTCATTTTCTTCAATATCAATCGATTTATTAATTGCATTAATGAAATCACACAGTGAAAGAGATAGCTGATAGTTTACTTTCTGAATGCTTCCATAAACAGGGCACTTATCATCTGAAACATCACAAAATAGAGCATCACCATTGCGATCAGCAAAAATAATATAATCCTTACTCCAACTAGGATCTTCGATACCTTGAGGGCCGATCCACCGCCATCCTACCAAGGCATCTTTCAGTTTTTCAGGCTCAAAAAACTGCATGGCAAAGTCCCCCTCCTAAAGTAGGTTTTTTTTCCATTATGATATGTTTATAAAAATGCTCAATTTGACCTGAAATACGTAGAGCAATTTTGCTTGAGGGAACCTCTACTGATGAGTAACGAATCGAGCCCATTGACTGGGAGCTGTTCTCGAACGTTTTCACTAACTCTATAAGTACTTTATCGAACGACATATCTATCCTCATCAACGTGAACAGTTACCACGTGCTCTACTTGTTACTTCTCGATCAATCAATCGGTCATTTGTAGCATTTTGTGTATTGCCCCTATTCCCCGTTAACCAGTGGACATGCTCGTTTATACCGTTTGGGTGGTTATGGGTTTGTTAGAAAACAATGTTCCTCGGATCTCTTTGCCACTTAATACCAAGAGTACCGTTGCCTTCTACAGAGTAGATGTGATGATTAGCTCTTCAACTTATAAATCCCTATTAAAATTCATACCCACATCTAAAGTATTCTTTAGTATTTCTCTAAAGAAGTCCTTAAACTCACTGTGGATTTTATAAAGATTACCGCTTTCATTTTCCTCATGAATATCAAATAGTTGTTTTTCGTCTTCTGCATGCAGATGAGTTCTGTCCCAATAATATACTCCTTCCAACCCACCCTCACAGACTAAAACAAAGTAATTTCCACCTGGATCACTTCCAATGATAAATGCATTTTTGACAAAACTAATATCATCAATATACTCTTTGTTCTGATGTCTTACCTCATTATTTTTATTTGAAATGCTCACCCCAAACAATGCATAAAATGCAATAACCTCATCATCGACAGCATCACAGTCAAGCTCACAAAAATCAGGTTGCTTAACCACAAAACCATTGTAAGAAGATAAAAAACCTCTGTAGTCATCGGGGAAATGTACCGAGAACTCCTGTTCAAGATCCTTGATCTGAGCTTCTAATAAACTACTACCGCATGAAATTGGCATATATTCTCCATACTAAGAACAAGATTTCTTTAGCTTTGAAACTCCACCCCTATGAGTGAAGCTACTATGTATGTCTTTAGGAATTTCTTGCATCGTGACTCCGTTCTGATGGTGGTGCCACGTATTAACTTCCAAGTTAGCTGGGCCATTAGGGGCTAAAGCATTCGCTTTACCAAAATCCCCTGATGGACCAAGTCGATGGTTACCTTTTAAGTCTGTAACATCAACGCGTTGTATTTCATATGGTTTAAAGTCTGGATACCCATCTGGATACCTAACTATATTGCCAACGTTATCTTGATATACCCAAGTACGGCCATCAATTTCTTGCCAAACACTCCCCCCTTTATCTACCCATTTATCTATTAATGGAGAATTTAAGGGCTTGCCTGTTAATCCCCAAGGATCCACCCAACCATAAGGATTAGGGGCATACTGGTACAGGTTCATCCCACCACTCAGGCCAATCGGATCCTGTGTGGTGAATCTGCCGACCTCCGGCTCGTAGTAACGGAACAGATTATAGTGTAATCCGCTTTCATCATCCTGGTATTGCCCCGCATAGCGCAGCGGCTGGTCGTAGACAGCCCCTTTGCGGCGTTCCGCACCGGCAACCGTCTGGCCCTGCAACTTGCCGAAAGTATCGTACTGCCCAGACCAGCGTAAATTGCCAGCGCCGTCGGTCACTTCCAGCGGTGCGCTGTTGAGATCGGTGTGCAGCCAGTAGATGTCCGCCTGCGGGCTGCTGCCGGCCTGTTCTAGCGCCGCCAGCGGCGTCCATGGGCTGGCAGGATCGTAACTCCAGGTTCTGCGTGTGCCATTGTCGCGCAGCTCTTGCAGCAAGCGATATCCCTGCCACAGGAAACAGGTGGTTTGTTCCGGTTTACCTTTGTAGCGCACCTGTTTGCGGCTGCGACGGCCCAGTGCATCGTAATGATACTGCGCCTCAAACTCTCCCTGCGGGCCACGACCATGGGCCTGTATCAGCCGGTTGTCGGCATCGTAGCGATAATGTTGTTCATACATCCCGTTGCGCCGACTGATCAGATTGCCCCAGGCGTCGTAACGGTAGAATAACTGTTGCCAGTGTGTCAGGCGGTTGCTGACAATGGGTGCCAGCGGTAAATACCTTTCGACGTCGCTGTCCGGGCCTTTTTCACCCAACAGATTATCGGCGGCGTCATACACCAGCCGGTTACCTGGCTTGCCGAGGCTCTGCTCGCGGTGCTGCAACAGACGCCCTTCGGCATCATAACCGTAGTGCACCTCGCCGCGCAGCGCATCACTGACGCCCTCAATCTCACCCCGACCGGTATAACGGAATACCCGCCACAACACGCCGTCTTCCGGTTTGGTTATCTGACCGTGGCTGAAGGTGCTGCTCTGCCAGGTTCTGCGCCCTAACGCATCATACTGGCGATGTTGCTGCAACGCGCCCTGCGTGCGGCCGGTTTCCCGGTGCAGGCGGTCACGGGTGAATTCACTCACCAGCTGCTGGTTAAACTTTGCGGCACTGGCGTGGCCGGAACCATAGTACAACCACTGCAACTGGTCTCCCTGTGGCAGGGTCAGCGTCTGCAGGTTGGCCAGCGCATCCCACTGATACTGCAACTCGCCGTTGACGCCCTGTTCCGTCAGCAGATTGCCGGCAGCATCGTATTGCAACTGCACGCGGTCGGTTTCAATACCCAACGCCGCGCCGACGGCGGTTGGCGTACGCGTCAGCGTATTCAGCCTGCCCGCAGCATCATAGTGATACTGCCATTGGGCGCTGTCATTCCCGCGCCAGACCAGTTGGCCCGCTTCGTCATATCGGAGTTGGTGCAGGCGCTGAACTGGAGATACCGACGTGTCCAGTGGGCCGGTTTCCCGATGCTCGGTCAGTTGGCCATCGGGGCCATAACGATAAAAGTGGTCGGTATTGTCTGGACGCCTCTCACCCATTATCCGGCCGACGGCATCGTGGCTGAAGTGATAGTTCCCACCGTTGCCGTTCTCAATGTTCGTCAACCAGCCCCGGTTATTGTAATGGTAGTGGCGCGTCCGGTTGATGCGGTCAGTGATGCTAACGGGTTGGCCCAGCAGGTTATACGCCCAGCGGGTTTCGCTGCCGAGCGAGTCCTGATGGCGAGCCAACTGGCCTTGCGCATTCCAGACGAACCGCTCTTCGCTGCCGTCCGGATGAAGCAACGCTTGCAGGCGACCGGCAGCATCCCAACGGTATTGGGTCAGGTGGCCTTCCGCGTCGGTACGCTGTGTCAACTGGCCGAGCACGTCATACGCATAGGCGGTGACGCTGCCGGAACAGTCGGTATAACGCGTCAACAGCCCCTGACTGTTCCAGTCAAGTCTCACCACGCCCCCCAGAGCGTCAGTGATGCGCACCGGCAAACTTTCTTCCGTATCGGGGTAGTCGTAGGAAGTTGTATTCTCCAGCGCATCAATCTGTCTGGTTAGCCGACCCTGAGTATCCCAATGCTGAAACGTCTGGCTACCGTCTGGGGAGATCACAGAGAACAAGCGGCCGCTGTTGCGGGAATACTGGTAGGTCGTTTTACGGCCGAGCGGGTCGGTTTCACTCAGCAAGCGACCATAGTTATCCCATTCGCTGTATCGTTGAGCGCCGCCCGGCAATACCACGCCACACAACTCACCCCGCTCATAGATAAATGCCGATTTACGGCCGTCAAAATCCGTAAACTGCGCCACGTTGTTGTCGTCATCCAGTTGCCACAACGCTTGTTTACCGTCATCCCGTACCGCTCGCCGCACACCACCGACAAAATCGTAGTGCAACGTCAGTTCTTCGCCGGCGCTGTGACGCCAGGCGGTGACCCGGGGTAATCCTTCAATCTCCTGCCACAGGTATTCATTGAGCAACCCATTTTGATCCTGATGGCCGGCCATCAGCCCATCACGCCAGCTAAAGCGCCGGGTGATTTCACCGGCACCATTGGTCACTTTGATCAGTTGTCCTTCATCGTCGTAGCCGTAGCTGACCAGCGACCGTTCGCCGTTTGGGGTATGCAGCAATACGCCGCTGAGGCGCAGCAGACCGTTAGCGGTAGTCAAATAGCGGCAGGTTAAGCGCTGGCCGGCACTGTCGACCAACTCAATCAGTTGGCCGTGGTCATCATAAAACAGCGAAGTGGTGTTACCGGTGGCATCGGTCAGCATAGATAACCGGCTCGGCTGTTCACCGTCCAGGCGCGGGTAGTGGTAGCTTTGCTCGCCAACATCGAACAGTTGCCAACTGCCGTCGGAGTTGTGCATCAGCCAGCATTTTTCGGCTTCGCAATAGGTTTTGTGCCCGCGCGGCACCATAGGGAAGGAAACGTAATCACCGGACGGCGCGCGCCACACCAGGCCGTCCTGGTACGGCTGCAAACTGCTCTCCCAGAACAGACTCCAGCCGCGCCCCAACACGCTGTCACCGGGGTTGCCACTGCGCCAGTAACGTTGCCAGGTTACCGGCAGACGTGATGGCAGCACAAAATCCAGTTCGTCATCGCCGGATAAAAACTTCTGGCCACTGATGATATCCACCGGGCGGGCAATGATGCCTGCGGCGGCCGTGGCGGTCATCAAGGTGCCAAAACGGCAGGCAATCCGCCCCAGTTTGTTGATGCCGGGCAGCTTGCTCAGCATTTTACCCAGTGCACCCAGTTTGCCTGCTGCACCACCGACGCCACCAACCAGTCCGGCAAACAGCAGTGTCAGGTCAGAGGCTTTGTACAGCCAGTCCGGCACTTCGGGTTTAATTGGCAGCGTGGTGACGGTTCCGCCACCAATCAACACATTGGGCGAACCCTCCATCACCTGCGCGTCGCAGTTGGTTTTGTCGCCCACGCGGGAAGCAGGTTGGTCGTTGATACTGACCTTGTCGGAGCCCTGCGCCATCTGCATGCTCGGGCCGTCATCGCTGCAGGCGACCTGGCTAAGGGTAGCGATCGCGGCAGGTTTGCCGTTGATAAATACATTGGGGGAACCGGTAACGATCTTGCCTGTCGGCGACAAGCTGCCGGCACCGGCATCGGCAATGCCGTCTCGGGCCGCGGTGGCCGCCTCCCCGGTGAGATAACCCACCGCCAGGCTGGCACCAATCAACAACACACCGACTCCGATACAGGATGCGGCCAGCCCGGCGACGAACAGGGCACCGGCCGCTACCGCTCCGGCGGCGGCGATCAGGCCACCGACTATTGTGCCGCCAATCATACCGGCCAGGGCATGAGAATGGCCGATGGTATCGCCGACGCGTGCCGCTTCACTCATAAATGTTCCTTATGGCTGACCGCTTACGTCCGGTGTCTGCTGATAGCTCTCCAAAACCTGGAGCAATAAGGTTTCATCTTGAGGAGCCAGTTTACGGGGTTGCGCAAGGGTAAATACCAGTACGCGCCCATCCGTCAGCGCGAACACCGCCTGTCGTTGCCAGATACGTTTGCCATCACGCAGATAGCTGGCATGCACAGACTCTCCAGGCAAGCCATTGCGACCTAAAGTCACAGGCTCCCGCCCCTTCAGCACCCAGCCTTTCAGGCTGAGGGACAGGGTTTCAAGCTGACGCGTAATGTAACCGTTCAGGGTTTCATCAGGTTGCAATGCATCACGGGAAATATTCAGAGAGGGGGAGATATCATCACCGGCCAACAGCACGTTGACGGTGCGATCGCTGTAACCTTCCGGCAGAGCAACGCTGCCTTCGGTAAAGGTACAACGGGAATAATCAGGCATCACGCAGAGTCCTTTTGCTTAACGAAGTCTTAAGCATCGCATAACAAAAGGACAAATGAAAATTCAATATTAATCGGCACGATTAACATTAATAGAGGGGGAGAGGATGAGGTTCCGCACCATGCCAGACCGAGTCTGGGCATCGGAACCCCTCTGGATACTGCGTTTAATGAAAGGAGATGGTAAACGCAACGCCGCTTATCAGCGTTTTTTCTTTTTATTGAAATCCAATTCGAAAGCAAACACCGCGCTCTGAATTTTTCTTTCCATTGCCAGGCCCAGCTTCATAAAACGGCACGACAGGCGCGAGAAGTGCACCATGTTGTCGTCTTCATCGAGTTCGTGATCTTCGTTGATCACCACCAGTTCCATATTAACCTTGAAGCTGCCGTAGCTGCCGAGATCCAACATGGCCTTTTTAAACTGAAAACCGGGCTGGAGGTTTTCCGGCAGTGGGCCGTCAACTCGCAAACCAACGCCACCGGCGGACAGGTCGTGGATCCTCAACTGGTACTCACTGCCATCGGCATATTCGCCGCTGCAGAGAAACTCACGCCAGTGGGGAGTGGTGACACGAAATTGACGACGACGCTGGATGTAAACCAGTTCTTTCGGCAATCGGGTTGAACAGGCGTTAACCCCTTGATGGTCGGTAAACTCGGCCTGACCTACGGAGAACTCGATCTTCGCGTCATGACTTTCAATCACAATGGTACATTCGCCGTCGACCGTCGTGTCCGCCTCATCGCCGCTGAACACAATGTTATCCGGTCCGACGCTCAATAGCACACTTTGAAACTGCTGCTGATCATTGACCACCTTCAGTGGCGTGCGCTGTTTACAAATTTCACGCAGTATCGCCAGTACTTCGAAACGCTCCTGCTTGATAAACAATCCGTTATCATTCTGCTCCACTCGTCGCTCCTGACTCTTCCCAATGACGCTTTACACGTTCCTTACAGTTATCATCACTGGGAATATTCCTAAAGTCAAATTTGCCAGCGATGCCAGGCCTGTGGCAGCAGCCTGGCGAAGCGTTTTGCCCAGGCTTGCTGCCCCTGTTGGTCGGCGATTAAATCCTGACGGATCTCAATGCCAACGTAAGGCAGCTGGCGGCGTTCCGCATGCACCGGCAGAGTGTAATCGGTGGCGTCGGTCATGGCATAAGGCTCATTGACGCCGACCTGCAAATCCCCTTCTTCCCGCAGCAGTTCTGCCAGCAGCAAGGCAAACTCCGGCTGACGGTTAAACAGCAACCCCACCTGCCACGGCCGTTCGTTACCTTTAAACACCGGCGTGAAGCTGTGCATGGCGATAATCACCGTAGGCAATCCGCTACGCTGCCGTTCATCCAGATGGTCGGTTATCGCCTGATGATAAGGCCTGAAAATAGCGTGCTCACGCGCCTGCGCATGATTCCCATCAATACCGATATTGCCGGGAATCGGTGTCAATTCCGACAGCGGCGGGATAGAGCTGGCGATACCCGGCGTGCGGTTACAATCAATCACTAACCGTGAGTAACGCTGATGAATCAACGTACTGTCCAACTGGCGGCCAAGATGGCGTGAAACATTTAATGCGCCAATGTCCCAGCCGATATGACGGTCAATTTCTCCAGGCGGCAGGCCGAGATCGCCCAACTGCTGGGGTATCGCCTGGCCGGCGTGATCGCAGAGTAATAGAAAGGGTGCGGCACCCCTGGGCGTTTCAATCGCCACGGCAGCGGGATCTTCGGCGGATAACAAAGGCGAGACAAACGACTGTGGCATGAAAAACTCCGGCGGTGGAACAAAGCCTTATCTTAGGCCATACCCCACCACCGTTGCCAAGCTTCAGGTTAGATCAAAAAGGCATGAAGGCCACGCCAATCATTCTATACAGGCATCCTGTGGCTGATGCACCGCAATATAACGCTGGAACCGCGCCGGTTTAAGCCGGGAAAGATCGACCAGCACCAGGCCGTCAATACAGTTGTTGAAGGCCGGATCGGTACCGAAATCAATAAACTGCACCCCGCCGGGCTCACACAACTCGGTATATTGTTTATACAACGTAGGGATTGAACAGCCGATGTTGCTCAGCAGGCTTTTCAACCTGACCAAATCTTCCTGATAGTTATCGCCGGCAAACTGCGCCAATACCTGCGGTAACGAGGCAGGATAAGGCTGACGCGACTGCGCCAACGCATGATTAGGCGAGAAGTACAGTCGGTAGAAGGCAATCAACAGGTCACGCGCCGTCACCGGCATGCCGCCGGAAATGGAAACCGGACCAAACAGATAGCGATACTGCGGATATTTTGCCAGGTAAGCGCCAATCCCCAGCCACAGGTAATCCAGACCGCGTTTGCCCCAATAGGCCGGCTGAATAAAGCTGCGTCCCAGTTCGATGCCTTGCGCCAGAATCGGTGCCATATCGCGGTCATAGTGGAACAGGCTGTTGCTGTAGATGCTCTCCAGGCCCTTCTGTTCCAACTGTTCGGCCGTAGGAATAAAGCGGTAAGCGCCAACAATCTCCAGCTCATCCGCATCCCACAGCACCAGGTGGTAATAGTCGTCGTCATAGCTGTCCAAATCACGACGGCGACCGGAACCTTCACCCACCGCGCGGAAAGCAATCTCACGCAGCCGACCGAGCTCACGCAGGATAGGCGCTCGCGCCTCACCCTGACGGCGATACAGGAAGATAATTTTCCCGTCCGGCGTCACCCCAAGACGCTCACAGTTTGCCAGCGCCTTCTTCAATTCCAACCGGTCCTCTGGCAAGGCAATCGGTGACTCACTGGCAAACAATCCTTCTTTGCCCTGGCCCAGACGGTAAACGTGACGGCGGAAACGCTCGGCCAAATCTTTGGCGCTGGTGTGGCCATCGTGCCAGTTGGTAAACGGAATACGGCCGCCCACGCGGATTTTGATACGTCCACCCTGCTGCTGGAACATTTCACGTACCAATAAGAGTGTGGAGAGCGGTCGGTAAACCAGCGAGGTGAAATAGAACAGGTTGCTGTTACGCGCGCTAATGTGGATCGGCACAATGGGCGCCCGGGCCTTGGCCGCCAGACGCAGGAAGCCGGTATGCCAGTGGCCGTCACGAATGCCTTTCGGGCTCATGCGCGACACCTCTCCGGCAGGAAACAGGATCAGAGCGCCCTGCTTGTCCAACTGGGCCTGCATGCCTTCAATTTGCTTGCGGTTGGTCTTGTTGCCGACGTTGTCCACCGGCACAAACAGGTTGCGCAGCGGCTCTATGTAGGTCAATAGTTGGCTGGCGACCACTTTGACATCCGGGCGCACTGCCGCCACGGCACGCAGCAGCACCAGACCGTCCAGCGAGCCAATCGGGTGGTTGGCGACCAGCACCACCGGCCCCTGGCTCGGAATATTTTCCAGGTCACCATCGACCAACTCACAGCTGAGGTTAAAGTAATCCACCACCTGCTCAATCAAATCCAGCCCCTTCAGGTGCGGATAGTCGGCGGCAAACTGTTTGAATTCTTTTTCGAAGAGTAAAGTTCTCAGCAGGCTACGCTGCCAGGCAGGGGTCTTGCGGTGTGGAAATGCATCATGCAACAGAGAGTCCAAGCTAAACATCGCGTTATCTCCTGGCTTAGTCGCTGCAAACTTAAGCCAGCGCTATGACCCTAACATGTCAGAAACATGACAGAAAAATGAAATCCCTCAACTATCAGGTATAGCAAATTATTGAAAACTTGGTGGCGAAGAGAGGCCTGTCGCCACCAAAGCCGCATTTTATGCCACCGAAATTAAGGTTTCGATGCGCTGATTCACCACTTCCCGCAACCGCAACAGCGGCTCCGCCTGATGCGGATAACGTTTAAAAGTGATGTCCATCCCCAACTGTTGTTCAATCAAAGCCTCCACCGTCGCGCGGTCAGTCAGGCTTTCCAGCAACTGTAAGGCACGCATGTCCTGCAGGCCCTGGTGCAGTACCCGCAACCGCAGTGACTCCACCGGCATCAGCTTCTCACCGGGGTAAACCACGAAGGCATCGCCGGAGGGAAAGGCATTGCGGCAATCCGTCACCGCGTAGGGGTTGAGTCGCTCCCGCGAATGGCCGCTGTTATAAAAATTGAAGCCCCAATGCAAAAAACCGGTGATGTTGTAGCGGTATAATTGGATCCCCAAAATGCGGTTGCGCGCAGAAGGCTGGGCAAAGAAGCGGTTGGCCACCTCGGTTTTTTGTACACAGCAGTAATAGGCCCACAGGCCGGGCACCTGGTTCTCAATAAAAGGCTCGATATGATCGGTGGCAGCCACCGGCGTTTCCACCAGTCCCTGTTGGTAAAATGCATAATCAGATAGCGCATCAAAAGTACGAAACCCGGCCAACAGCGGGCGCAAGGTAGCGCTGGCACGCTGGTAAACGCCGATATTGTCCAACGTCGGCTCGTCAGAGATATGGAACCACACCCGCTGTTGCAGCTGTCGCTCGCGAAACCAGTCGGTCAATGCAGGCAACAGTGCCTGTAGAAACTGTTGATACTCTTCGCCGTGGGCGTCGGTATGCCAGCCGAACAGCGGACTCAGCGTGCCGTCTATTTCCACCATGATTTTCGGTGCGTGTGCCGCCCCCCACTGGGTAAACAGCGGCGCTATCTCAAAATGTTCAATGCCCTCTTCCTGCGCCATTGCCACCCATTGCGCCAGACGTTGGAAATCAAACCGGTAACCCTGCGCTGACCGCTGTACGCCCACCAGTTGTACGGTGGTACGCTCGCCGCCGATGGCGGTATCCAGCGGCGGCGTGAATATCGGCGTCAGCAACATGTTTACCCCACCGTTAACCGCAGTACGGACAAAGTTGCGTACCGCCAGCCAGTATTCCGGGCTGAACACCGCCAGCTGGTAATAATCCGCCAGACAGTCGGAATGCAGCCATTCGGTGTGCAGCAGGGTTTGCGGTGGCAGCGCGGCCGGGACGATATGCAGCGTCAATGTAGCACTGGCCAGCACTTCCTCGCTGGTCACATCAAACAGCGTCAGCTCAAGTGGATAGTCCCCGCCCGCCACTGGTATTGCCGGTGGGGTTAAGGTCAACCACAGGCTGCCGTAATAATTGCAGGCGGCAAAGAAACGCTCATCGACCAGGGGCATCAGCGGATCGGGAAATAACCCCGGTTCGGTGCGCAGATAGTTCTCGTCGGTCTCGGCATAACAGGGGAAGTGGCTGGGTACTGATTGCACCTGACGCACGCTGATATACTCCGCCAATGGCCCCTCAATACGATAGCCTAATTCACGGCGCGTTTCGTTCCCGCGCCGTTGCAGGCAATAAATCCCCTGCCATGAAACAGTTTCATTATTAAGACTACTGAGTTTATTTATCTGTGCAATCTGCGGTGAATTATGGCTGTGGAATATCTTTTCCAGGCAATGGGTAAAGGTCAATGAAAGGCGCATAACGGTGAGCTCTCTTTTATTGGGAAATACCGACGAGTGATTTTCAGGCTAAACCCTTTTATCGCTGCAAACAATAGAGTCCATTCAAAAATCGGCAATACGCCGTGACAAAGGCTGCCCTATACGATTTTTTTGTTTATTTGCATCACAAAAATGAAAGATAACCCGGCATGCACAATAAAAATGTTTTTAATCCCCATTATGGTGCAAGGGTTATCATTTATTCCTATGCCCCCAGCAGCCCGGAATTGCTGCATGGCAGGGCCAAAACCGGCCCAAAAGGTTAACAGATTGTGAACGGGTAACGCTTTCAGTTTAGGCTTCAACCCTTTCGATTTTAACAACAACGAAACATTCCTGCCCCTTTTTTGGGCAGATCGGGGCGTATTGACACATTGAAAGTTAAGGGATAGAAAGAATTCACGTTACGAAAATATTTATTCGTCGTTCACCGAGGGGAAAGCAATGTCACCGATAAAAAATACCGGCCGTCTTCTGGCGCACTCTGCCATTGCGGTTGCATTATTATTGCCGACCATGTTATATGCCGCCGATCAAATAACTTTGCGTTACGCCGTATGGGACAGAAATCAATTACCTGCCGAGCAGGAGATTGCCAAGCGATTTGAAAAAGAAAACCCTAACATTAAAATCGCCATAGAATTAACCCCATCGGCACAATACTTCGTTAAATTGGATTCCGCTGCTGCGGGTGGCGTCGCACCAGATATATTCTGGATAAACATGCCTTATTTTGTTCAATACGCCAAAAATGGCATCATGCAACCCTTAACGCCATATATTACCGGCAGCAGCGTGCAATTAAATAATATCGTCGCCAGTTCGGTTAAAGCCTATCAGTATGATGGACAGCAAATGGCCATCCCCCGCGACGTTGACTCGATCGCCGTGTGGTACAACAAAAAACTGTTCGACCAGGCCGGCGTCAGCTACCCGACCAACGACTGGAGCTGGGATGACCTGAAAAACAAAGCCACTGCGCTGAAAACCGGCTTGAAAGGCAGTGCCTTCCCATTGGTGATGGATCTGAGCATTGACGGTCAGGACAGCTATATGAACCTGCTGTTCCAGAACGGCAACCACATAGTCCCGAAAGACGGCCAACCCACCGACATTGCTAACGATAAATCCATCTGGGTCTATCAACAACTGCAAGCCATGATGAAAGATGGCTTGATGCCCAGCGCCCAACAGATGAGCGAAGTCAAAACCGAAAACATCTTCCAGTCCAACCGCGCGGCGATGGTGTATGCCGGTTCATGGTTGGCCGCCCCCTTCGCCAACAATCCGCTGATCAACGACCATATCGGCGTGGTCATGATGCCGAAAATCGAGCGCCAGTCCGGCGTGGCACACAGCCTGGCCTTTGCCATGTCCGCCAACAGCGCCCACAAGCAGGAAGCCTGGAAATACATCGAGTTTATGAGCTCCGAAGCCTCGCAAACCGAGCTGGCAAAAGCGGTGATCCCGGCCAACAAACTGGCGGCTAAAGCCTGGGCGGCGGAGATCAAAAAAGTCGATGTCACGCCTTATATTGACACCCTCAACGTGACCGAAGCCTACCCTACGGCCGGTACCAATACGCCGAAATGGCAAAACATGTGGATTGCCAGCCTGAAGAAAATCTTTATGGGCGCGGATGCCAAAGCCGAGATGGACAAATCGGTCAAGAAGATCGAACGCGTGATGGAGCAGTAATCACCCCGAGCCGGTAGCGCCTGCCCGAAGGCGCACCGGCTGCGGAATACCGCAGAGCAGTTACCGGTGAGGAAAGGCAACATGTCGCTGGCAGAAACAACCAGGGTCCCCCTACAACAAAAAAGTGTCCCACGCCCGGCACTCAGCCGCCTGGAGCGCGCCGAGCGTTTCTGGGGCTGGGTAATGATTTTACCGCTGTTGATTGGCTTGACGGTGTTTTATCTGGTCCCCTTTTTACAGAACATCTTTTACAGCTTTACCGATCTTAACCAGTTTATGCGCTGGAGCACCCTCAGCGTCGATAACTACGTCAATCTGTTTGAAGACGACGACTTTTACACCGCCGCCGGAAACACCCTGTTCTACGTGGTGGTGTGCGTACCCATCAGCCTGAGCCTGTCGCTGCTGCTGGCGATTGGCCTGAACCAGAACATCCGTGGCAAGGCAGTGCTGCGCACCCTGCTGTTCTTGCCGGCCGTCACCATGCCTGCCGCAGTGGCGATGGTCTGGCAATGGCTGTTCAACAAGGATTTCGGTCTGATCAACCAGGCGATTGGCCTGCTGGGGATTTCGCCGGTGGCCTGGCTGTCCGATCCGGACGTAGTGCGCATCAGCGTTTCCATCATCATTATCTGGTCGTCGCTGGCGTTGAAGATCATCATTTTGCTGGCCGGGTTACAAAGCATTCCACGTCAACTGTATGAGGCCGCCGACATTGACGGTATCAGCACCCTGCGCCGCTTCTTTTGCATCACCCTGCCGATGATGGTGCCAACGCTGTTCTTCGTTTCGGTGATGAGCTTTATCGAGATCCTGCAAATATTCGACGTAGTGTTCCTGATGTTCGACCGCGCCTTGGTGGAAAGTGACGTGATGACCGTCACCAACCTGTTCTACAAGTATGCCTTTTACCTGCAGGAGAAAGGTTACGCCTCCGCCATCACCGTGGTGCTGTTCGCCGTCACCCTGCTGATCACCCTGATTCAAATGATGATTGGCAAACGCCTGAAAGTCAGCTGAGGAGCCACGACGATGAGCATAAGTAAAAGAACGCTGGTGTATCTGTTTATGGTGTTGGCGGCGCTGGCCTCGGTGGTACCTTTTATCTGGATGCTGGTGACCTCGCTGAAAACCCAGGCTGAAAGTATCCAGATCCCGCTGACGCTGCTGCCGACCCACCCCAGCCTGCAGGCCTACGGCAAGATCATGCATGAAATTCCGTTCACCGACTTTTATCTGAACTCGCTGCTGGCGACCTTTTTCACCGTCACGCTGCAAATGGTGGTCGCCACCATGGCCGCCTATGGCTTCTCGCGCTTGCACTTTCGCGGCCGGGATGCGGTGTTCCTGGTGTGTATCTCGATCCTGATGGTGCCTGGACAGGCCTTTTTGATCCCGCAATTTTTGGTGGTGCAGAAACTGGGGTTGGTGAACAGCATCACCGGGCTGGTACTGCCGGGGATTTTCAGTATTTACGCCACCTTCCTGCTGCGCCAGTTCTTCCTGGCGGTGCCAAAAGAGATGGAAGAAGCGGCGCTGATTGACGGCTACAGCTACTTCGCTATCTTCTGGCGCATCATGCTGCCGCTGATCCGTCCCGGCATTATCGCCTGCATCATCATCAACGGCCTGTGGAGCTGGAATAACCTGATGTGGCCGCTGATCGTCAACACCACCACCGAGAAACTGACGCTGCCGGTCGGGCTGGCATCGCTGTCGAGCCGTGCCGGGGTGGAATATCCGCTGCTGATGGCCGGTGCACTGATGGCGGTGATCCCGATGCTGATGCTGTTCATTCTTTTCCAACGCTACTTCATCCAGGGCATCGCCAGCGCTGGGGTAAAAGGCTAACCGCGTACACAAGGTAAATAATATGGCCGGTATACAGTTAAACAGTGTGAAGAAGGTTTATCCCAACGGGTTCAATGCGTTGCACGGGATCGATCTGGATATTAAAGACGGCGAATTTATGGTGTTTGTCGGGCCATCCGGCTGCGCCAAATCCACCCTGCTGCGGATGATCGCCGGGCTGGAGAGCGTCAGCGAAGGCCAGATATTAATCCACGATCGCTGCGTCAACGACACCATGCCGAAAGATCGCGGTATCGCCATGGTGTTCCAGAACTATGCGCTGTATCCGCACATGACGGTCTACAAAAACATGGCGTTTGGCCTGATCGGCAAGGAAAGCAAAGCCGAAATTGACCGCCGGGTGCGGGATGCGGCCGAAAAACTGGAAATCACCAACCTGCTGCAGCGCAAGCCGGGCCAGCTATCCGGCGGCCAGTGCCAGCGTGTAGCGGTCGGCCGCGCCATTGTGCGCAAACCCAAGGTGTTTTTGTTCGATGAACCGCTGTCCAACCTTGATGCCAAGCTGCGGGTCTCGATGCGCGTTCAACTGATCGAACTGCATAATCAACTCAAGCAGGAAGGTGCTGCCGCCACCATGGTCTACGTCACCCACGACCAGGTGGAGGCCATGACCATGGGCGATCGCATCTGCGTGATGAACCGGGGGGCCATTATGCAGGTGGATAAACCGATCAATCTCTACCACCAACCGGCCAACCGCTTTGTCGCCGAGTTTATCGGCAGCCCGTCGATGAACCTGCACGATATGGCGATTACCCGCAGCGCGCAGGGTATCGGGCTGCGCATTGGCGACGAACATCCGCTCGAACTGCCGGCGACGCTGCAAGGGCAGTTGGAAAATTACCCGCACCCACGCGTTTGCCTTGGCATTCGCCCGGAGTCTCTGCGGCTGTGCGCGCCCGGCAGCAGTAATTGCTTCCCGGCAAAGATTGTCACCATCGAACGCATGGGCAATGAAGAGTTGTTGCACTGCGAACTGGCCGGACTGCGCTTTGTTTTGCGCATGGCGTCGCAGCCTGACTGGGAGCCACGCCTGGGGGAACAGATCCACCTGGCTTTCGACCTGTCCCGCGCTCACCTGTTCGACCAGATCAGCGGCCAAAACCTCAAATAATTAGATCGGAGAATGTGCAATGTCGTCAGCTCAACAAAATGGTTTTGCCGGTCGTCCGGTTCGGGTTCTGGTGATTGGTGCCGGGGCGCGTGGAGAAATTTATTCGCGCTACGCGTTGGCACACCCGGATTTAATGCAGGTGGTGGCCGTGGCCGAACCGCGTGATGTCTACCGTCAGCAATTTGTCGAACAACATGCCATCGCGGCGGATAAGGTGTTCACCGACTGGCGGCAGGCCGCCGACGCAGGAAAATTGGCCGATGCCGTGCTGATCTGCACCCAGGATACTCTGCACCTCGAACCGGCACTGGCCTTCGCCAAACAGGGTTATGCCATGCTGCTGGAAAAACCGCTGTCGCCGGACGCCAGTGAATGCCGCACCATCGTCGAGGAAGTGGTGCGCCAGAAGCTGATTTTCTCTGTCGGCCACGTACTGCGCTATACGCGCTACACCCAAAAGCTGAAACAGCTGCTGCGCGATAACGTGGTTGGCGACATCGTCAGCCTGCAGCATCTGGAACCGGTGGGCTACTGGCACCAGGCCCACTCCTTCGTGCGTGGTAACTGGCGTAACGACGGCGAAGCCGCTTTTATGCTGCTGCAGAAGTCCTGTCACGATATCGACTGGATCCGCTACATCATGGAGTTGCCCTGCGAGCAGATCAGCTCATTCGGCGGCCTGCGCCATTTTCGCCAGGAAAACCAACCGGCCGGGGCCGCGGATAACTGCCTGGACTGCGCGGTGGAAGCCAGTTGCCCCTACTCTGCCAAACGCATCTACCTGGGCGACAACCACAAGGCGACACCGGGTTTCCTGCGGGTGTTAACTCCAGAAGTCAGTCAGCAGCATCTGCAGGCGGCGCTGCGTGACGGTCAATATGGCCGCTGCGTCTATCGCTGCGACAATAACGTGGTCGATCATCAGGTGGTCAACATGCAATTTGCCGGTGGCCGCACCGCCTCCTTCACCATGACCGCCTTTACCCGGCTGGAAGATCGCCAGACCCGTATTTTTGGCAGCCATGGCTGTCTCGAGGGAGACGGACGCTACATCCGCATTACCTCATTCGTCGACGACAGTGAAAAGGTCTACGACGTCGATGAGGCCGAAGATCTGCACGCCATGTCCGGTCATGGCGGTGGCGATTACTACCTTATGCAGCATTTCATCGACGCCATTCGCACCAACGATCCTTCACAGGTGCTGTCCGGACCGGCAGAAACGCTGGAAAGCCACCTGATGGTATTTGCGGCGGAACGCGCACGCCGCGAATCTGCGGTGATCACCCTGAGCGGAGCCTGAAAACGTGGAAATATCACAGATGCGCTACGGTTTCGATATCGGTGGCACCAAGATCGAGATGGCGGCCTACGACCGGCAGCTCAGGCAGGTCCTGTGCCAGCGAGTCACGACTCCCACCGGCGATTATCGCGAGTTTTTGTCCTGCATCCATCAATTGGTCAACAGTGCCGACAGCCAACTGCACACCCAGGGCAGTATCGGCATCGGTTTACCGGGCGTGACGGATCCACGCAGCCGCCGGCAACTGGCGGTTAACGTCCCCTGCCTGACCGGACATTGCCTGGCAGACGATTTGGCACAAGAGTTGGCGCGACCGGTTGAAATTGAAAACGACTGCCGCTGCTTTGCCCTTTCCGAGGCCAGTACGCCGCAAACCGAGCATCTGGCGCTGGTGTTCGGCGCCATTATCGGCACCGGGGCCGGCGGCGGCCTGGTGATGAACAAGCAGTTGCATAAGGGCCGCAATGGGCTGGCCGGAGAATGGGGCCACACGCCGATCTCCGCCCAGTTGGCGCAGCGCTACGACTTGCCGTTATTCACCTGTAATTGCGGGCTGACTGGCTGCTTTGAACGCTATGTTTCCGGCAGCGGTCTGCTGGCATTAAGCCGCCATTTCGGTCATCACGCCGACCACGTACCGGCGTTGATCGCCAGTTATCGACAGGGCGACCCGCTGGCGCGGCGACTGATGTCCATGTACGTCGATATTCTGGCCAGCGCACTGGCCAGCCTGCAACTGTTGCTGGATGTTGATGCTTTCGTGCTGGGTGGCGGGCTGTCCAACGTTGGCGAGCTGTATTCACTGCTGCCCCCGGCCATGAGCCATTGGCTGTTGCCCGGTACCGAACCGGCGGCAATCTACCCGCCGGTTCACGGCGACAGCAGCGGTGTACGAGGAGCTGCGTTATTACGCCAAAGCTGGCAATAAAAAATAGTGAAAAGACCACCAGGAAAAAATCAGTGGCGCAGCTTTCATCCTGCTTTTGACAAATTAACCCAGGCGGCAAGTTGTCGCCTGATAAATAACGGATTACGGCTTTTCACTTTATTCCCCAACGCCTTTCGATTGAGGGGCAACCGAAAGGCATTTTAAATATAAACAACTGATACATATGGATTTTTATAAAATAACCGATTGCATTTCACTGTTTCGTTTGCTGTAATTCGCCACGAACAACTGAAAGCACTCCTGCCAGATTAACTGCGACGCATAGCGCCGCGGCCGGGTATGGCTACAGCTAAATCAGGAGTCACGCGTTAATGATCAATACCCTAAAACGACGGGAATTAATTATCGACCAGCTTTGTCGCGAAGGCTCAGTGCGCGTCGAGCAACTCAGCGCCCAGTTTTCGGTTTCCAGCGTCACTATCCGCAGCGACCTGCGCCAACTGGAGAAAAGCGGCTGTGCGGTCCGTGCCTATGGCGGCGCGATGCTCAATAAACAGTTCGCCTTCGATCGCCCGTTACAGGACAAGGGACGTCTCAATCGCGACGTGAAATACGCCATTGCCTGCGCGGCTGCGGGACTGGTCAACGACGGCGATGCCATCATTCTCGACTCCGGCTCGACCACCAGCCAAATGGCGCAGCAACTGGTCGGTAAAAAGGATCTGGTGGTGATGACCAATGCGTTGAATATCGCTTTCGAACTGGCCAATAACGAACAGGTTGATCTGATGGTGGTCGGCGGCAGCGTACGACGCAAATCCTGGTCACTGTATGGCCCGGCCGCTGAGCAACACATGCGTCAGTTCCGTTTCGACAAGCTGTTTCTTGGCGTCGACGGTTTTGATTTGCAAAGCGGTATCACCACGCCGGATCCCGGTGAAGCACAACTCAATCGCGCCATGTGCGACGTAGCGCGTGAAGTGATCGCAGTGGCGGACGCCAGCAAGTTCGGGCGCACCAGCTTTTGCATGATCCGTGAAATCGGCCAAATCCAGCGTTTGGTCACCGACAGTCGCATCCCGGAAAGCTACCTGCATGCGCTGAACCATTTAGGGGTCGACGTGCTTATCGCCGACCGTTAACCGAGGTTTTTAAGGAGTTTCAACATGAACGGTTATTTTGCTTACGATGCGGGCTGGCTGGAACAACGACATGCGCTGCATACCGCACGTGAGATCTGGCAGCAGCCGGACTTATGGGCCGCCCTGCACCGGCAATTGCAGGAGCAACAAACGCTGTGGCAGCCTTTCCTGGCCCCATTGCTGGCTAACCCGCGCCTGCAGATTATACTGTGCGGCGCAGGCAGCTCCGCCTTCGCCGGCCGTGCATTGGCACCCTGGCTACGCGAGAAAACCGGCCGTGACGTAGTGGCCTACGGCACCACCGATATTGTCGCCAACCCGCACCAATATCTCGACCTGACTCGCCCTACGCTGCTGGTGTCTTTCGCTCGCTCCGGCAACAGCCCGGAAAGCGTGGCAACGGTGGAACTGGCCGATCAATTGCTGCCGGAAAGCTATCACCTGATGCTGGTATGCAACCCGGACAGTCAGTTGGCGCAATACGCCCATCAGCGCGATAACGTCTGTTCGCTGGTGATGCCGCTGGGATCCAACGATCAAAGCTTCGCCATGACCTCCAGCTTCAGTTGCATGATGCTGTCCGCCGCGTTGTTGCTCGGCCCCTATTCCCTTGCCGAGGCCCAGCGGCCACTGACGGCAATGGTAGCGCGCTGCCATGAACTGCGTGACAGCCTGCAACCTCAGGTGAAGGCGTTGGCTGCCAGCGGTTTCCGGCGGTATATCACGCTGGGCGGCAGCTGTTTTACCGGGCTGGCGGAAGAGGCTTCGCTGAAGATGCTGGAGCTGACGGCCGGGCAGATTGTCACCCGCTACGACTCGCCGCTCGGCCTGCGTCATGGGCCAAAATTTATGGTCGACAACCAAACGCTGGTACTGCTGATGTTCTCCAGCGGCGACTATGCCCGTCAGTACGATCGCGATCTGTGGAACGAGCTGCAACGTGACGGCCTGGCAATGCAGATGATCGGCTTGGCCGGCAGCACCCAACCGCTGTGTGAACAAATGCTGAACCTGCACCACGCCGAAGATGACGTCTGGTTGCTGTTCCCTTACCTGTTATTCACCCAGATGCTGGCATTTGAAAGTTCGCTGGCACTTGGCCTGACGCCGGATAATCCGTGCCCGACCGGTGAAGTTAACCGGGTGGTGAAAGGCGTCACCATTTACCGTTACCCGTCTTCTGTGGCGTAAGGAATCTCTATGTACCTGATATCCAATCGCGAAATGCTGCTAAAAGCACAGCGCCAGGGTTATGCCGTGCCGGCGTTCAACGTCCATAATCTGGAAACCGTACAGGTGGTGGCAGAAACCGCCGCCGAACTGGGCTCACCGGTGATTATGGCCGGCACGCCCGGCACCTTTAGCTATGCCGGTACCGACTATTTGATCGGTATCTGCCAGGCAGCCGCCCATCGTTACGATCTGCCATTGGCGCTGCACCTGGACCACCACGAAGAAATGGATGACATCGAATATAAAGTCAAAAGCGGTATCCGCTCGGTGATGATCGACGGCTCACACCTGCCATTCGCGCAAAATATTGCCAAGGTGGCCGAGGCTGTGGCGCTGTGTCACCGCTACGGTGCCAGCGTGGAGGCAGAGCTGGGCCGGCTCGGTGGCCAGGAGGATGACCTGATTGTCGATTCTACCGACAGCTTCTTTACCGACCCGGCCGCCGCACGCGAATTTGTTACCGCGACCGGCATCGATTCACTGGCGGTGGCGATTGGCTCCGCCCACGGACTGTATCACGGCGAACCCAAACTGGATTTTGATCGTCTGGCGCTGATCCGCGAACAGGTCGATATCCCGCTGGTACTGCACGGCGCTTCCGGCATTCCTGAAGCCATGGTCAAACGCGCCATTTCACTGGGTGTCTGCAAGGTCAACGTAGCTACCGAACTGAAAATCGCCTTTGCCGATGCGGTAAAAAGCTATTTCTCCCAGCACCCGGACGCTAACGACCCGCGCAAGTATATCGTGCCCGGAAAACTGGCGATGAAAGAGGTGGTAGCCGAGAAAATTCGCATCTGTGGCAGCAGTGGCATGCTGTAACTCAGGATAAAGCACCAGATTTGGCCGCCGTTTTAGACTCAACTGCGGCCACAACCCTCTTTTTAACGTGACGTAGCTCACAGTACATCCGCTACATTCGCCTGCTAATCATTAAGCCACCTTCACCATGATCTAAATCATAGTTTTTCCCACCTCCCTCCCTATTATCAAATCTATCGGCGATAAGAATTAAGAATAGTATATAAACCATTTAAGACGGAGATTCGGAAGTTTTTGTTTACGGATAACGCCTGGCATATCTGTTGAACTTTATTTAATTGGAAACACTTATTTTATCACTTCATTTTAAAAAGGAATTAATAATGAACTATTCTCGCATAGCTTTGGTACTCCTGGCCCTTCTCCCCGCGACCCTGCAGGCAGCACAAAGCCCCAGCGGCCGTGTAGCTTCTGGTACCATCCGTTTTACCGGCGAAATCACAGCGCCAGCCTGCACTATCAAACACCAGAATGAAGGGATCATTTCCAATTGTTATGGCGTAAATTCGGCACACAGCAATGCTCTTGTCACCACATCATTAAAAAATATGCCACCAGAACTGGTTTCCAGCGTGACAACTGAAATGATTAATAATAACGAAAATCTAAAGAACGTCACAATAAGCTATAAATAACCTGCGTTATCTTTATTAATAACCCAGGTTACTTTTATTAGTCACCTGCGGTATTTGTTTAGTATTAATTTTGACTCAATTAAATAAATTTATTGAAGATTTATAAATTTATTTTATACATTTGAGGCATAAAGCGACACACCACATTCATGCTCACAGTATGGGCAACCTCAGGTTGCTCATCTTCATGTCCGGAATCCGCCATCGTTCACACGCATTTCATGTAATAATCCGCTCATCAAACGAGAGGAGTGTTCACATGCAAACTTTTTTTATTGACCGTATGGCGACGCCAGTGGGTGAACTGGTGCTGATTGCCGATGAGCAGGACCGGTTACGCGCCATTGACTGGACAGAGCATGAAGCGCGTCTGATGAAGCTGCTGAATACCCACTACCGTGCCGATCGCTTCCAACTGGTAGACAAATCCAACCCTGGCGGTCTGACCGATGCCATGCAGCGCTATTTTTCAGGTGAGCTGGATGTCATTAATCAATTGCCGGTGATGACCGCCGGTACCGAATTCCAGCGTAGCGTGTGGCAGCAACTGCGCCAGATCCCCTGTGGGGAGATCATTACCTATGGCGAATTAGCGAAACGCATCGGTCGCCCAACGGCATCACGAGCTGTGGGTATGGCCAACGGCTCCAACCCCATCAGCATCGTGGTGCCCTGCCACCGGGTGATTGGCTCGCAAGGCGCATTGACCGGCTATGCCGGTGGCGTCCAGCGCAAACAGTGGCTGTTGAAACATGAAGGGTATTTACAGAACGAACTGCTTTAATCCCCTACCAGCCGGGGCATCGCAAAGATACCCCGGCTGCGGTAAGCGTTACGTATTGATGTAAGTGGTAAAGAAATCAAAACATTTCAATCAGCTACAGAACAATCGGCGGTATGATTGCACAAATTTCGCACAGAATGCCCCCGTTGTTATTAATGCTACCCTTATCACCTGCCGGAAAAGATGTTAAAATTGACGCATATCAATTATTGAATGAGCGTAATCTATGATCCCGGAAAAACGCGTGATTCGTCGTATCCAGTCTGGTGGTTGTGCGATCCATTGTCAGGATTGCAGTATCAGCCAGCTGTGTATTCCTTTTACTCTTAATGCTCATGAGCTGGACCAGCTCGACAACATTATCGAAAGGAAAAAGCCTATCCAGAAGGGCCAGACCCTGTTCAAGGCCGGCGACGAGCTGAAATCGCTGTACGCTATCCGCTCCGGGACCATCAAAAGTTATACCATTACCGAGCAAGGTGATGAGCAGATCACCGGTTTTCACCTGGCGGGCGATCTGGTCGGTTTTGACGCCATTGGCGGCCTGAAGCATCCAAGTTTCGCCCAGGCGCTGGAAACCTCCATGGTTTGCGAGATCCCGTTCGAAACCCTGGATGACCTGTCCGGTAAAATGCCTAACCTGCGCCAGCAAATCATGCGTCTGATGAGCGGCGAGATCAAAGGCGATCAGGACATGATCCTGCTGTTGTCGAAGAAAAATGCCGAGGAGCGCCTGGCCGCTTTCGTCTATAACCTGTCGCGCCGCTTTGCGGAACGCGGTTTCTCACCACGTGAGTTCCGCCTGACCATGACCCGTGGCGATATCGGCAACTACCTTGGCCTGACGGTAGAAACCATCAGCCGTCTGCTGGGCCGCTTCCAGAAAAGCGAAATCCTCAGCGTCAAAGGCAAATATATCACTATCGAAAACGTCGACGCCCTGTCGATGCTGGCCGGTACGCCACGCATTAACGTGACCGTAAACGCCTGATCCCAAGCTGGGTTAGTAATTCAACAGAATTATTGACCCGGCTCATCTCTGCTGCTGTTCTGTTTTTCAATGTTGGGTTACTCTGTAAATTGACAGACTGTTGATTTTCAGCTGTAAGGAGGCCCTATGGCGAAGTATCAGAATCTTCTGGTGGCTATTGACCCCAACCAGGATGACCAGCCGGCGCTGCGCCGGGCGGTGTACCTGATTAAACGAAATGGCGGGCGCATTAAGGCCTTCCTGCCTATTTACGACTTCTCTTACGAGATGACGACCTTGCTTTCCCCGGACGAAAGGACGGCGATGCGACAAGGTGTTATCAGCCAACGTGCCGCATGGATCAACGAGCAATGCCGTTTTTACCTCGACGAAGGCGTTCCTATTGAAATCAAAGTGGTCTGGCATAACCGCCCTTATGAAGCGATTATTCAGGAAGTGATCGCCGGCAAACACGATCTGCTACTTAAAATGGCGCATCAACACGACCGGCTGGAATCCGTTATTTTCACCCCAACCGACTGGCATCTGTTACGAAAATGCCCTTGCCCGGTGTGGATGGTCAAGGACCAACCCTGGCAGGAAGGCAGCAAAGCGGTGGTGGCGGTCAATCTGGCCAGCGAAGAACCCTACCATGACCCATTGAACATCAAGCTGGTACAGGAAACCGTTGAACTGGCGCAAAACGTCAACCAAACCGAAGTTCACCTGGTCGGCGCCTACCCCGTTACCCCCATCAATATTGCTATCGAACTGCCAGACTTTGACCCTAGTGTCTACAACGACGCCATTCGCGGGCAGCACCTGATCGCCATGAAGGCGTTAAGGCAGAAATTCTGCATTAAAGAAGAATTTACCCACGTTGAAAAAGGCCTGCCGGAAGAGGTGATCCCCGATTTGGCCGAGCACCTGCAGGCGGGTGTGGTGGTATTGGGCACGCTCGGTCGTACCGGCATTTCGGCAGCGTTTATCGGCAACACGGCAGAACATGTGATCGACCATCTGAAATGTGACCTGCTGGTGATTAAGCCGGAAAACTTCAATTGCCCGATCGAAGCCGACGAAGACGATGAGCATGACGACGAGGATTGATGTTTGACGCATAAAAAAACGGGCCTTATTGGCCCGTTTTTATTTGTTGGCGTTACGCCTGCAGCGCACGCAGTATCGCTTCCACACTCTCTTTGGCATCGCCAAACAGCATCTGGGTGTTCTCTTTAAAGAACAGCGGGTTCTGCACGCCGGCATAGCCGGTGTTCATCGAGCGCTTAAAGGCAATCACGTTCTGCGCTTTCCACACTTCCAACACTGGCATACCGGCGATTGGGCTGCGCGGATCTTCCAGTGCGGCCGGGTTCACCGTATCGTTGGCGCCGATCACCAGCACGGTGTCGGTATCCGCAAAATCGTCATTGATTTCGTCCATCTCCAGCACCACGTCATATGGCACCTTGGCTTCGGCAAGCAACACGTTCATGTGGCCCGGTAAACGCCCGGCAACCGGATGAATGCCGAAACGCACCTTGATGCCGCGTGCCCGCAGTTTCTCGGTGATTTCCGCCACCGGATACTGCGCCTGCGCTACCGCCATGCCATAGCCTGGGGTGATGATCACCGAAGTGGAGTTCTTCAACTGCTCGGCAACTTCTTCCGCGGTGGTTTCGCGATACTCGCCCATTTCTTCCGCATTACCGGTCGAAGAGCCATCGGTACCGAAGCCGCCGGCGATCACGCTGATAAACGAACGGTTCATCGCCTTACACATGATGTAAGACAGGATGGCCCCCGAAGAACCCACCAACGCACCGGTCACGATCAGCAAATCGTTGCTTAACATAAAGCCCGCTGCCGCTGCTGCCCAACCCGAGTAAGAGTTGAGCATCGACACCACTACCGGCATGTCGGCACCCCCGATGGAAGCCACCAGATGCCAACCAAACGCCAGTGCGATAACGGTCATCAGCACCAGCGCCACGGCCTGCCAACCCACGCTGTCGGCGCGAATAAACACCACCAGCAGCAGGAAGGAGACCACCAGGGCCGCCAGGTTCATTTTGTGCCGATTTGGCAGTGCCAGCGGTTTGGAGGAGATGATGCCACGCAGCTTGCCGAACGCAACAATCGAACCGGTGAAGGTGACCGCACCGATAAAGATGCCGAGGAACACTTCGGTCAGATGGATATTCTCCATCACCGGCTCCATTGGCGCGCCGTGATCCAGGTAGCTGTTTAACCCCACCAGAACCGCCGCCAGGCCAACAAAGCTGTGCAGCACCGCCACCAGTTCTGGCATTTCGGTCATTTCGACCTTTTTCGCCAGGTAAACCCCGATGGAGCCCCCGATAATCATCGCGATGATGATCCAGCCCACGTTGCCGGAATCAGGCCCGAGGATGGTGGCAATCAGCGCAATCGCCATCCCGGCAACGCCAAACAGGTTGCCCCGTTTGGACGTTTCATGGCGCGACAGGCCGGCCAGACTACAAATGAACAGGATAGCGGCAACAATGTATGCAGCTGTAACTAATCCTCCAGACATATGCTACCCCTTAGTTCTTGCGGAACATCTTCAGCATGCGCTGAGTGACGGTGAATCCACCAAAAATGTTGATGCTGGCGATCAGCACGGCGATAAAGGAGAGGAAACTCACCCAGCCGCCATGGCCAATCTGCAATAACGCACCGACCACGATAATCCCTGAGATCGCATTGGTGACCGACATCAACGGGGTGTGCAATGCATGGCTGACGTTCCATACCACGTAGTAACCCACCACGCAGGCCAGCGCAAACACGGTAAAGTGAGACAGAAACTCTTTCGGTGCGGCGTTGGCCAACCAACCAAACAGGATAATGGCCAGCGCCATCAGGCCATATTTCAGCCAGGGTGAAACCGGTTTTGCTGCCGGTTTGGCAACCGGCGCTGCGGCCTGTGCCTGTTTAGGCTGGGCAGAAACCTGGATTGGCGGTGCCGGCCAGGTGACTTCGCCACTGCGCACCACGGTAACGCCGCGGATTACGGTGTCTTCAAAATCAACGTCAATTTCGCCGTTTTTCTCTTTCGACAGCAGCTTCAGCAGGTTAACCAGGTTGGTACCGTAAAGCTGTGAGGATTGAGTCGGCAGGCGGCTTGGCAAATCGGTATAGCCGATGATTTTCACGCCGTTGTCGGTAACGGTCACGCGGTCGGCTACGGTCAGCTCACAGTTGCCGCCGTTTTGCGCCGCCAGATCGACGATCACGCTACCCGGTTTCATCGAAGCCACCATCTCTTTGGTGATAAGCTTCGGTGCCGGCTTGCCCGGGATAAGCGCCGTGGTGACAATAATGTCGACCTCGGCCGCCTGGGCGGCGAACAGCGCCATCTCGGCCTTGATAAAGGCTTCGGACATGACTTTGGCATAGCCATCGCCGCTGCCCGCTTCTTCCTCAAAATCCAGCTCGAGGAATTCCGCGCCCATGCTCTGTACTTGCTCTTTGACTTCCGGACGGGTGTCGAAGGCGCGAACAATCGCCCCCAGGCTTCCTGCAGCACCGATGGCCGCCAGGCCCGCTACGCCGGCACCGATGATCATGACCTTGGCGGGTGGAACCTTGCCGGCAGCGGTGATTTGCCCGGTGAAGAAGCGGCCAAACTCATGCGCGGCCTCAACAATCGCACGGTAACCGGCGATGTTGGCCATTGAGCTCAGTGCGTCCATGGATTGTGCGCGTGAGATACGCGGTACAGAATCCATCGCCATTGCAGTGACGTTGCGAGCGGCCAGCTGCGCGATCAGCTCCGGGTTTTGCGCCGGCCAGATAAAGCTGACCAGGGTGCTGCCCTCGCGCATTAACGCGATCTCGTCCTCAAGCGGTGCGTTAACTTTTAAAATCAGATCCGACTGCCAGACATCAGCGGTGTCGGTGATTGTTGCCCCAGCGGCTTCATAAGCGCTATCGTCAAAACTTGCCAGTTTACCCGCCCCGCTTTCAATCGCGACGGTAAAGCCCAGCTTCAGCAGTTGTTCCACCGTTTTCGGCGTTGCTGCGACCCGGGCTTCATTGGCCAACCGTTCTCTTGGTACACCAATACGCATAATGTTCCCTTCTCACCTGTCTATGATGATGTTTATTATCTTCCTACCCATAGCGATGGCCCCGGCTGACAGATTTTTATTAACCTTGTCGGCAACGAATTAAGGCGCCATCTATAACCTACTGAAAATATGATCGATGATCCATAATTGCTTACGCATTCAGGTCTGTTTTTACATAAAAACTCAGACAGTGACATGATAAATCGCAAATTAAAGTTAAAAACCCCAGTGGAATGCCGTTTTTGCGGCCATATTGGGGCTGACGAAGGTTGGCGACTTTCCAGTGACACACGGCCAAAGCGCATAAAAGTTATAAAATTGTGAATAATTAACACTTATGACATCAAAGGCTTTATTATTGAAACTTATGGCGATTCTGCGCAGAATATCGGGCACAATCCTTCTGGGGGGTTGTCTCACGGGATGACATAAAATGCTGAGACACTGGTCGAGATTACATGTAATAATCGGCGGCTGAATTACACCTAAACAGTTCAGCACGTTATAAACGTTAATGCGCTAGGCGAAAGGATTTTTTATGAAGCTGAAGAACACGATCATCGCATCAGCCTTGTTATCACTCACTGCGCTGTCTGCTCAGGCGGCACAAGAGTTAACTCCTGAAAAAGCAGCGGCGTTGAAGCCGTTTGATCGCATCACGATTACCGGCCGCTTTAATGCCATCAATGAAGCCGTTGATGCCGTATCCCGCCGTGCAGACAAACTGGGTGCAGACTCCTTCTATATCCAGGATAGCAACAACAGCAACAATGGCGGCAACTGGCGCGTCACCGCAGATCTTTATCATAAAGATGCGCCGGAAGTGAGCAAAGACCCGAAATACCGCGTAATTAACGGGGTGACCGAGCTGCCGAAAGAACAGGCCTTCCTGCTGGAGCCGTACGATACGGTGAGCGTCAGCGGTTTCTACCGCAGCCAGCCGGACATCAACGATGCCATCAGTAAAGAAGCGAAAAAGAAAGGCGCAGCCTCTTTCTTTATCGTGCGTCAGGTTGATGCCAACCAGGGCGGTAACCAGTTCATTACCGCTTATATCTATAAAGCCGATGCCCCTAAACGTGTCGTTCAGAGCCCGGATGCCATTCCGGCCGACTCTGAAGCCGGTAAAGCCGCACTGGCTGCCGGTGGCGCTGCTGCTGCCAAGGTTGAAATTCCGGGTGTTGCCTCTTCTGGCTCACCAAGTCGCGACGTAGGCCGTTTCTTCGAAACCCAGTCTTCTACCGGCAAACGTTATACTGTCACTTTACCGAACGGTACCCAAATTCAGGAAGTGAACAACGTGACTGCCGCGCAGATGGTGCCGTTTGATTCCGTGACCTTCACTGGCCACTTCAACAGCATGACTGACGTTTCCAGCGAAGTCGCTAAACGCGCAGCCGAGAAAGGCGCCAAATACTATCACGTGACCCGCCAGTGGCAGAACAAGAGCGGCGGCAACCTGACCGTCAGCGCCGATCTGTTCAAATAAGTTTCAATTTGCGGTTTACCATCGGGCAGCCATTGAGCTGCCCGTTTTTTTGTCGTTCACCGCCCTGCCAGTTGAATAGTTTTTTGTAAATCACGCATAGTTAATCATTGCATCCACACGCATCCAGCCGTAGAATTTGCGCCAATTTTTAGGGCTATTGTCTACTCGTTCAGTAATTGTCATTAGGTTATTACTGCCAAGCAGTTCCCTTCCAGTTGTTTATTCTGCGCTCAGGATCCGTCATTGGAAAAAAAACTAGGTCTTACCGCGTTAACCGCATTGGTGCTGAGCTCAATGCTGGGCGCCGGGGTTTTCAGCCTGCCACAAAACATGGCGCAGGTTGCCAGCCCGGCTGCCCTGCTATTGGGTTGGGCGATTACCGGCGTTGGCATCCTGTTTCTGGCTTTTGCCATGCTGTTGCTTACCCGCCTGCGCCCCGATCTGGACGGCGGCATCTTTACCTATGCGAAAGAAGGTTTTGGCGAGCTGGTGGGATTCTGTTCCGCCTGGGGTTACTGGCTGTGCGCGGTGATCGCCAATGTCTCTTATCTGGTGATCGTATTCGCCGCACTGAGTTTATTCACCGACCGCGGCGGCAACGTCATTCTGGGCGATGGCAATACCTGGCAGGCACTGCTGGCGGAGTCCGTATTGCTGTGGATCGTCCACGCGCTGGTGTTGCGTGGCGTGCAAACCGCAGCCAGCATCAATCTGGTGGCGACCCTGGCCAAGCTGTTGCCGCTGGGGATGTTTGCCGTGTTGGCGGCAATGGCGTTCAACATGGACGTCTTTACGCTGGATTTCCACGGCGTCGCTCTCGGTAAACCGGTGTGGGAACAGGTAAAAAATACCATGCTGATTACCCTGTGGGTATTTATCGGTGTGGAAGGCGCAGTGGTGGTTTCAGCGCGGGCGCGTCATAAAAAGGATGTCGGCCGTGCCACCATGCTGGCGGTGATCTCCGCACTGGCGGTTTACCTGCTGGTGACTTTGTTGTCCCTGGGGGTGGTACCGCGCAGCGAATTGGCCGAAATGCGCAATCCTTCCATGGCGGTGCTGATGGTCGACCTGATTGGCCCCTGGGGTGACGTGATTATCGCTGCCGGGCTGATTGTTTCGGTCTGCGGGGCCTATCTGAGCTGGACGATTATGGCCGCCGAAGTCCCGCTGCTGGCAGCACAACACGGCGCCTTCCCAAAGATTTTCTGCAAGCAGAACAAGAATCACGCGCCTTCGGCTTCACTTTGGCTGACCAATATTGCCGTGCAGTTCGCCCTGGTGCTGATCTGGCTGACCGGCAGCAATTATAATTCTCTGCTGACCATCGCCTCGGAAATGATCCTGGTGCCTTATTTCCTGGTCGGTGCCTTCCTGTTTAAGGTGGCGATCCGTCGTCAGGACAAACGGCTGATGTTCGCCGCCACAGGTGCCTGCCTGTACGGTATTTGGCTGCTCTATGCTTCTGGGTTAATGCATCTGCTGATGTCGGTGTTGCTGTATGCACCGGGGCTGCTGGTGTTTATCTATGCCCGAAGCGGACATAATGACGTCAAATTGCTGAATCGGCTGGAAAAAAGCAGTATTTTTCTGTTGTTGATGGCCACGGTCCCGGCCGGCTGGTTTATGCTGCAGTAAGTGAAGAATGGCCGGGTGGGATCACCCGGTCAGTTACTTTGAGATGTGCGCAGGCTGATGGTCATGCGTTCCCCAACCTGAGAGATAATCACTCCCTCGACGCACTCTTGTTGAATGGTCGCCAACTGCTGCGAGTCCAGAGCGTAAGGCAGCTTAATGTCGAATACTGCCAGCCCCTGCTGCTGGGCCAGATCGATCAGGCGCACGATGTTGGTTTCGTCGCTGACCTGGGTGGAAACCACCTGCAGCGCCAACGCTTTCAACTGTTCTTTCCGCGTTTGCGAAGCGGAAGCCTGTGATTTCAATACCATGCCAAAAAATGGCATCACGCCATAAATTGCATCAACAAAGCGCCAGTGCTTCTTGCACGATGCGGACAGAAAATCCATGTAATCAAAACAGATTTTCTCACTGCGGGCGACGGGTGCAAGGTGACTGCTGTTCATCCCTTCCTCTCATTGCCGTGTATTACATCCTGAAATGGATAATCGATGCGAAGCTTTAACGAATTTCCGCCGTATAATGGCATAATTCCCCTATTGTTTGCCAGTCTGTCCAGGAGCTTTAATCAATGGAACTTCACAACTCTGCACCGGTGCTGATTACCGGCGGCGCACGCCGGATTGGACTGGCGTTGGCAAGGTCATTCCTGCAACGCGATATTCCCGTGATCATTGCCTATCGCAGCGACTACCCGGCGCTGGGCGAACTGAAAAGACTGGGAGCAACCTGCATTCAGGGCGATTTCTCAACGCACGACGGTATCTACCGTTTCGCCGAGCAGGTCCGCCAGGCAGCGCCCAAACTGCGCGCGGTGATCCACAACGCCAGCGCCTGGCAGGCCGAATCGCCGGAAGTACCGCCGGAGCAAGTGATGGCGGCCATGTTGCAAATTCACGTTTATACGCCTTATCTGCTCAATCAACTGCTGGAAGCTTGTCTGTTGGGCCAGGGGCAAGCCGGCGCGGATATCATCCATCTGACCGACTATGTGGTAGAGAAAGGCAGCGACAAACACATTGCCTATGCCGCCAGTAAGGCCGCGCTGGACAATATGACCCGCTCATTTGCCCGCAAGCTGGCGCCCGAAGTGAAAGTCAATGCCATCGCACCGGCGCTGATTATTTTCAATCCGGGCGACGACGAGCATTATCGGCAACAGGCGTTGGCAAAATCCCTGATGAAAATCGCCCCTGGCGAGAGCGAAGTGGTCAATCTGGTGAACTATCTGCTGGACAGCCGCTATGTCACCGGCCGCACCCATGGTGTCGACGGCGGACGTCCGCTGCGCTAACGCACAGATCTGCATGGCGTATCGCGGAGCCCCGCGTTATGCTGAATTTCGTTATTCTGATAAAACCGCTGAATATGCATAAAATTGTTTTTGTAGAAGACGATCCCGAAGTCGGCAAACTGATTGCCGCCTATCTGGGCAAGCACGACATTGAAGTGTTGATTGAGCCACGCGGCGACAGTGCACAGGCACGCATCGAGCTGGAACAACCGGATCTGGTGCTGCTGGATATTATGTTGCCCGGCAAGGACGGCATGACGCTGTGCCGTGATTTGCGCCCAACCTTCCCCGGTCCGATCGTGCTGCTCACCTCACTCGACAGCGATATGAACCATATTCTTTCGCTGGAAATGGGTGCTAACGATTACATCCTGAAGACCACGCCACCGGCAGTGTTACTGGCGCGACTGCGTTTGCACCTGCGTCAGCATGGCGGCCAGCCAAAGGAAGAGTCGACGCAACCGCTCACTCAACACAACGCCCTGCACTTTGGCTTGTTATGCATTGACCCGGTCAACCGGCAGGTGACGCTGGGTGAAGAGGTCATCACCCTTTCCACCTCAGATTTTGATCTGCTGTGGGAACTGGCTACCCACGCAGGCCAAATAATGGATCGCGAAGCCCTGCTGCAAAACCTGCGTGGCGTGAGTTACGACGGCCTGGATCGCAGTATCGACGTGGCGATTTCCCGCCTGCGCCGCAAGCTGTACGACAATGCCCTGGAGCCTTTCCGCGTCAAAACCGTCCGTAATAAAGGCTACCTGTTCGCTCCAAATGCCTGGGAGTTCGTGCAGCAATGAGAAAGCTCTTTGTGCAGTTCTTCCTGCTGCTTTTCGTCTGTTTCCTGGTGATGGCGATGCTGGTGGGCCTGGTGTACAAAGTCACCGCCGAACGCGCCGGCCGCCAGTCGATGGACGACCTGATGAAAAGCTCGCTGTACCTGATGCGCAGCGAACTGCGGGAAATTCCGTTGAAAGACTGGAACAAGACCATCGCCACGCTGGACCTGAACCTGTCATTTAAACTGCACATCGAGCCGCTCGGTAAACAGGACTTGAGTGAAGATTTGAAAAAACGGCTGCGCCTTGGGGAGATCATCGCGCTCGACGACCAATACACCTTTATGCAGCGCATCCCACGTAGTCACTACGTACTGGTGGTCGGCCCGATCCCTTATCTGTTCTACCTGCACCAAATGCGGCTGTTGGATTTGGCACTGCTGGTGTTTATCGGCATGTCTCTGGCACTGCCGGTATTTCTGTGGATGCGTCCGCACTGGCAGGACTTGCTGAAGTTGGAAAATGCGGCCCAACGCCTGGGGGCCGGGCATCTCGATGAGCGAACCCATTTCGACCCTACCTCCAGCCTGAACCGGCTTGGCGTGGCGTTTAATCAGATGGCGGATAACGTCAATACGTTGATCGCCAGCAAGAAACAGTTGATCGACGGTATCGCCCATGAACTGCGCACCCCGCTGGTCCGGCTACGTTACCGTCTGGCGATGAGCGATAACCTTTCCGACAGTGAACAGCAGGCGCTGAATCGCGATATCGGTCAGTTGGAGTCACTGATCGACGAACTGCTGACCTATGCGCGTCTCGACCGTCCGCAGGTCGCGCTCAATATAGAACCGCTGGATTTACCCAAGTGGCTGGAAGACAAGGCTGACGACCTGCGCCTGATCCACCCGGAACGTGAAATCGAATTGAACATCCCGCACGTCGGTGATTTTGGCGGCGTCGATTTACGGCTAATGGAGCGGGTGCTGGATAATCTGGTGAACAATGCGCTGCGTTATAGTGAACAACGCTTGCGCATCGGCCTGTGGTTTGACGGTGACAACGCCTGCCTGCAGGTAGAAGATGATGGCCCAGGTATTCCACCGGAAGAACGTGAGCGGGTATTTGAGCCCTTTGTGCGTCTGGATCCCAGCCGCGATCGCGCTACCGGCGGCTGTGGACTGGGTCTGGCGATTGTTCATTCCATTGCCGTGGCCTACCAGGGCCAGGTCTACGTTGACGCCAGTCCTCTGGGCGGTGCCAGCTTCCGCTTCTGTTGGCCGCTCAAGCCCACTTTCAATTTAAAAGCAGACCCGGTGTAACCCCGTTGACGTAGCAGCATAAAAACGCCAAAGAGTTATCCGGTTTACAAAAAATGGAGCTAAACGATGACATCTGCACATTCCCCTTCTTCCTACGACGAGCTGCGTGCCATTTTCACCCGCCTGTCACGCTTCGGCCACCTCTCCGCCATTGCCGGCTGGGATATGCAGACCATGATGCCACCGGGCGGCAGCAAAGCACGCTCCGAGGCACTGGCTGAGCTAAGCGTATTGCAACACCAGATTTTAACCTCGGATAAAACCGGTCGTCTGTTTGAACGCGCGCAGCAAGAAACGCTGGACGACGTGGACCAGGCTAATTTGCTGGAAATGCGCCGCCAGTATGACAATGCGGTACTGGTACCAGAATCATTGGTCGAGGCTAAATCCCTGGCCGGCGCCCGCTGCGAGCACGCCTGGCGCTCCCAACGTCCCGCCAACGACTGGGAAGGCTTTGCGGAAAATCTGCGTGAAGTGGTCAAGCTGAGCCGTCAGGAAGCGCAGATCCGTGCCGAAGCGGCAGGTAGCAGTCGCTATGATGCCCTGTTGAACCTGTATGAACCGGGGATGCGTAGCAGCGACATTGACCGCATCTTTGGCGATTTGAAAACCTGGCTGCCCGACCTGCTGCAGAAGGTAGTGGCCAAACAGGCTCAGGAACCTTGTCTGGTTCCCCAGGGGCCGTTCAATGTGGAAACTCAACGTCAACTGAGCCTGAGCGTGATGAAGCTGCTCGGTTTTAACTTCGACGGCGGTCGCGTGGACGTCAGCGCCCACCCATTCTGCGGTGGCGTACCGGAAGATGTTCGCATTACCACCCGCTACAACGACAAAGAATTCCTGACCGCGTTGCTCGGTATCGTGCATGAGACCGGCCATGCTCGTTACGAACAAAATCTGCCACGCGAATGGTTGGGGCAGCCGGTAGCCCAGGCACGTTCTACCGCGATCCATGAGTCACAAAGCCTGCTGTTTGAAATGCAACTGGCACGCGGCAGCGATTTCCTGAAGATCCTGCGTCCACTGGTGATCAAACAATTCGGCGAGCAACCGGCACTGGAAGAAAGTAACTTCATCCGACTAAATCAACGCGTGAAGCCAGGTCTGATCCGCGTAGACGCTGACGAAGTGAGCTACCCGGCGCACGTGATCCTGCGTTATGAAATCGAGAAGGCTCTGGTCGAAGGCGAGATTGAGGCAGAAGATATCCCGGCGCTGTGGGGCGAGAAAATGCACGGCTACCTGGGCCTCGATACCATCGGCAACTACCGTAACGGCTGTATGCAGGATATTCACTGGACCGACGGTGCCTTCGGCTACTTCCCGACTTACACTCTGGGTGCCATGTATGCCGCACAACTGTTCCACAGCGTACGCAAAGCCCTGCCAACGCTGGACGCTGACATTGCCGAAGGCAACCTGGCCCCGTTGTTCCATTGGCTGAAACAGAATATCTGGCGTCACGGCAGCCGTTTCCCTACCGCAACCTTAATCACCAATGCGACCGGCGAAACCTTGAATCCTGACTATTTCCGTAAGCATCTGGAAAGCCGTTACCTGTAAGAACCCCAGGCACGGCTAACCCCGTGCCTTTTCCCCCCTGCTTTGCCATGAGTATTCCATAGCGCACTTTCCCTATCCAAGGCACCCAAGCCGCAGAGTGCGGGTTGGCTATTCACTATTAGTATGTTGTAACTAAAATAGGCTTGCCTGGGCGACAAACTCGCTTGGTTTAGCGGCCTGTTTTCGCGATGTACATTAGGTTACACGCCGAAACCAATCACTCACGGAAAGCATCACGATGATTGCCTACTATCTTATCACCGGCCCCGCAGTGGGCTTGATACATGATGAGTAATTTGAGGAATCAACAATGAAAAAAGTATTAGCTCTGGTTGTTGCCGCTGCAATGGGTCTGTCTTCTGTTGCCTTCGCTGCTGACGCTGCCACTACCACCACTACCGCACCAGCGGCGACGGCTACTACCACCATGGCTGCACCAGCCAAGACCACTCACGTGAAAAAACATCACGCGAAGAAAGCGCCGGTTCAAAAAGCCCAGGCCGCCAAAAAACACCACAAAGCTACCGCTAAAAAAGCACCGGCTCAGAAAGCCCAGGCAGCTAAAAAGCACCACAAAAAAGCCAGCCATAAAAAAGCGGCGTAACAGCAACTAATGTGAGGCTCCCCTCACCAGTTCAGGCTTGAGTTATCCAACACCCGGTTCGCCGGGTGTTTTTTCATCGGGGGTTCTCATCATGCTGCGTCGCTACTTATTTGAAATCATTTTGACCACGCTGATCCTCTGCGGACTGATTGCCGCCTTTTTTTATCTGTAGCTGTACAGCCCCTCTGGATTAGAAATTATTGAAAAATCAATCACTGCCCATCCACACGGCGACTAAATCAGTCTATAGTTACCATTCAGTGTGTTTATGGATGACCCGTATTTTCCAGGCAAGAAACCTATGCGCATAACCGTTTTGCTGTTGCTGTGCTCATTCCCGCTCGCACTCTCCCTCTCAGCACGGGCCGACAGCCCTTCCGATGCATCGAGCGCTGAGCAAACCCGCTTATTTTTTGGCAAAGATGAACGTATAAAAGTAACGGAAACCGACGGTTGGCCGTGGCAGGCAATTGGACAGGTGGAAACCGCCAGCGGTAACTTGTGCACCGCCACGCTGATCTCACCGCATCTGGCGCTCACCGCAGGTCATTGCGTGCTGGCGCCACCGGGGCAACTGGACAAAGCCATTGCACTTCGTTTTGTGGCCGGTAATAAGACCTGGAAATACCAGACCGACAACATTGAAACGCTGGTTGATCGCAAACTGGGCAAAAAACTCAAGCCTGACGGTGAAGGTTGGATAGTACCGCCTGCGGCGGCGGCCTATGATTTTGCCCTGATCCGTCTGAAGGATAAAAAAGCCTTGCCGATTAAGCCGCTGCCGTTGTGGCAAGGCGACAGCAAGGCGCTGACCCAGGCAATGAAACAAGCCAAACGGCTGATTACCCAGGCAGGATATCCGGAGGATCATCTGGATGACCTCTACAGCCACCAGAACTGCAAAGTGACCGGCTGGGCGCAACAAGGCGTCCTGTCGCACCAGTGCGATACTCTGCCCGGCGATAGCGGTTCGCCGTTACTGCTGAAAACTGCCGACGGCTGGCGGCTGATTGCCATTCAAAGTTCTGCACCGGCAGCCAAAGATCGTTACCGCGCCGATAACCGTGCGCTGGCAGTGACCGGTATTCGCGATGCGCTGGATGCGCTGGCTGCAGGAAAATAAACGCTTAACTCCCCCTTGAATAAAACGTCTGGGTTATCGGGCAGCCTGCAATCCAGGCTGCCCACGTCGCTTAACCCGAAAGCTGCTCGATAGTCTGCAGGATACGCTTGTCCGAGATCGGATAAGGTGTGCCCAGTTGCTGAGCGAACAGACTGACGCGCAGCTCTTCGATCATCCAGCGCACCTCTTTCACCTCGTCATCCTGCAGGCGTTTCGGCGGCAGTTTGTTCAGCCACTGCTGCCAGGCCTGCTGCACCTGCTCCACCCGTATCATTTGCGCGCGGTCACGGTGCGGATCGATGGCCAGCTTCTCCAGCCGACGTTCAATCGCCTGCAGATAACGTAGCGTATCCGGCAGGCGTTTCCAGCCGTTGTTGGTGACGAACCCACGATAAACCAGAGCGCCGAGCTGAGTTTTAATATCCGACAGCGCCAGCGCCAACGAGATATCAACCCGGCCTTTCAGGCGCTTGTTGATGTTAAACACCGCCGTCAGGATTTGTTCGACCTGTTTGGCGACGCCCACCACCGTTTCATTCAGTTCGCCGCGCACCAGCTCCTGAAGGCGGGCAAAGTTTTCCTCCTGCCACACCGGCCCACCGTGTTCTGCGATCAGCTTGTCGATGCCGCACGAGATACAATCGTCGATCAGATCCAGCACTCTGCCGTAAGGGTTAAAGTACAGCCCCAGCTTGGCCTTGTTCGGCAGCTTTTCATGCAGATATTTGATAGGCGAAGGAATATTCAACAGCAGCAGGCGACGCGTGCCCTGCCACATAGCCTGTCGCTGCTCTTGCTCGCTGTCGAACAGGCGGATCGCCACGCTGTCTTTTTCGTCCACCAGCGCCGGGTAAGCCTTCATCGAGTAGCCACCGCGTTTCTGCTCATAAAACTCCGGCAGTTTGCCAAAGCTCCAGATATGCAGATTGCTTTGTTCCAGCCCATCGTCTGCCACCGCCGACAGCGTTTCCTGCACCTTGTCCTTCAATTGCAGTTTCAGCGCCGTCAGATCTTTGCCTTCACGCAGGGTTTTGTGTTTTTCACCCACCACCCGGAATGTCATCTTGAGGTGATCGGGCACCTGATCCCATTGCCAGTCTTCACGTGACACCGTCACACCAGTCATACGACGCAGTTCGCGCTCCAGCGAATCCAGCAGCGGCATTTCCAGCGGCGTCGCCCGCCCCAGGAAAGCTTCGGCGTAGTTCGGCGCCGGTACAAAGTTGCGGCGTACCGGCTTCGGCAATGACTTGATCAGAGCAATGATCAGTTCCCGTCGAATACCCGGGATCTGCCATTCGAAGCCCTGTTGCTCAACCTGATTAAGAATAGGCAGCGGAATGTGTACCGTAACGCCATCGGCGTCGGTGCCCGGTTCAAACTGGTAAGTCAGACGCAGCTTGAGGTTGCCCTGGTACCAGGTGTTTGGGTAGTCCAGCGCACTGACCTGATTGGCACCGTCCTTGATCAGCATTTCTTTTTCAAAACTGAGCAGGTCTGAATTTTGCTTACCGGCGTTTTTCCACCAGTTATCGAAATGACGCCCGGACACCACATCGTTCGGAATGCGCTGATCGTAGAAGGCGAACAGGGTCTCGTCGTCCACCAGAATGTCACGGCGACGCGATTTATGTTCCAGCTCCTCCACTTCGGCACGCAGTTTCAGGTTAGCGGCAAAGAACGCATGGCGCGTCTGCCAGTCGCCTTCCACCAACGCATGGCGAATAAACAGCTCACGGCACAGCAGCGGATCAATGGTGCTGTAATTGACCGCGCGCGCGGCAACGATCGGTAACCCGAACAGCGTCACTTTTTCGCTGGCCATCACCGCTCCCTGCGATTTAGACCAGTGGGGTTCACTGTAGCTGTGCTTCACCAGATGCTGAGCCAGCGGTTCTATCCACTCCGGCTCGATACGTGCGGCAATGCGCCCCCACAGGCGGCTGGTTTCCACCAGTTCGGCCACCATGGTCCACTTCGGCGGCTTCTTGAACAGGCCGGACCCCGGGAAGATAGAGAAACGCGCGTTGCGGGCACCGGTAAACTCCTGCTTGTCGGCATCTTTCTGGCCGATGTGCGACAGCAACCCGGTCAGCAGCGCGGTATGCACGCTGCGGTAATCGGAAGGCTCGCTGTTAACCGGCAGCCCCAACTCTTTCACCACCTGGCGCAGTTGGGTGTAGATGTCCTGCCATTCGCGCACCCGCAGGTAGTTCAGGAAGTCATTGCGGCACAGCCGACGGAACTGGCTGGAGGAGTGCTCTTTTTGCTGCTCTTTCAGCCAGTCCCACAGGTTCACGTAGGCCAGGAAGTCCGAGTCTTTATCCGCGAAGCGACGGTGCTTTTCATCCGACGCCTGCTGTTTGTCCATTGGCCGCTCACGCGGATCCTGGATCGACAACGCCGCGGTGATAATCATCACCTCACGCACGCTACCGCTCTTCTGCGCTTCCAGCACCATACGCGCCAAGCGTGGGTCGATCGGCAACTGTGCCAATTGACGGCCCTGCGAAGTCAGCTGGTAATGGCCATTTTCTGCCGTTTTAATCGCCCCCAATTCTTCCAGCAGGCGCACGCCATCCAGAATATTGCGCTTGTCCGGCGCCTCGACGAACGGGAAAGCGGCGATATCCCCCAGCCCCAGCGAGGTCATCTGCAAAATCACCGACGCCAGGTTGGTGCGCAGGATCTCCGGATCGGTAAACTCCGGTCGCGACAGGAAATCCTGTTCCGCATACAGGCGAATACAAATACCGTCCGACACACGGCCGCAGCGGCCCTTACGCTGATTGGCCGAGGCCTGAGACACCGGCTCGATCGGCAGGCGCTGGACCTTGGTACGGAAGCTGTAGCGGCTGATGCGCGCCGTCCCCGGATCAATCACATACTTGATACCCGGTACGGTTAATGAGGTTTCCGCCACGTTGGTGGCCAGCACAATGCGCCGACCGTGGTGTGACTGGAACACCCGGTTCTGTTCGCTGTTGGACAGCCGGGCATACAGCGGCAAGACTTCGGTATGCGGCAGATTAAGGCGGTTCAATGCATCTGCGGTATCACGGATTTCGCGCTCACCGCTCATAAAGATCAGGATATCCCCCGGCCCTTCGCGGCCAAGTTCGTCCACCGCATCGAAAATCGCCTGCAGTTGATCGCGGTCGGTATCGTCGGCGTCGTCCACCACCGGGCGGTAACGGACTTCCACCGGATAAGTGCGGCCGGAAACTTCAATAATCGGCGCGTTGTTGAAGTGACGCGAAAACCGCTGCGGATCTATGGTTGCCGAGGTGATGATGACTTTCAGATCCGGGCGCTTGGGTAGCAGTTCGCGCAGGTAGCCGAGGATAAAGTCGATATTCAGGCTACGTTCATGCGCTTCATCGATGATCAGCGTATCGTACTGCATCAACAGCCGGTCCTGCTGGATTTCCGCCAGCAGAATGCCGTCGGTCATCAGCTTGACCAGGGTATTTTCCCCGACCTGATCGTTAAAACGCACCTTATAACCGACGCTGCCGCCCAATGGGGTTTCCAGTTCGTCGGCAATACGGTTGGCCACGGTGCGCGCGGCCAGACGCCGGGGTTGGGTGTGGCCGATCAGCCCTTTGACCCCACGCCCCAGTTCCAGGCAGATCTTCGGTAACTGGGTAGTTTTCCCCGAACCGGTTTCACCGGCAACAATCACCACCTGATGGTCACGGATCGCCTGCAGAATATCCTGCTTTTTCTGGCTGACCGGCAGGTTTTCAGGATAGGTTATTTTCGGGCAGGTCGCAGCGCGAGATTGCACCTTACGCAACGCCAGCGCCATGTCACTTTCGATTTCAACGGCAGCCGCCAATTGAGCATCGGGATTTTTGATTTTTCGTGCGCCCTGCAGCCGACGTTGCAGGCGCTGTTGATCACGGAGCATCAGCTCGCCCAGTTGGGCAGACAATGCCACGAGCGGAGATTTCACGTTCGGTATTCCTTGTTTCATCGCTGCTGTATCAAGCGTTAGCAACGGTTTGGTAATGAGTTAGCCAGTTTTCAGCTTTGGACGCGAAGAATATCACAAGCCGCTTTTTCCCCATAATCCCGCCGCTTAAGGCCGAAAAGGTTATTCAATAAAATCGAACAAAGGTCTCGAAATATTGCGCTATCACTGCCGGAAAAATGTGAATACAGTGTACTGCATGCAAGGGACGCACCGTCCTGATGTCACTGTCTTAACCTAAGGAATTACCGATGAGCAAAGTATTGGTTCTTAAATCAAGCATCCTGGCGGGCTACTCTCAGTCTAACCAACTGGCCGATTTCTTCGTTGAGCAATGGGCAAACGCTCATGGCAACGACACCATCACCGTGCGTGATTTGGCTGCTCAGCCAATCCCGGTACTGGACGGTGAGCTGGTTGGCGCACTGCGCCCTTCCGATACCCCGCTGACCCCACGTCAGACCGAAGCGCTGGCTCTGTCCGATGAGCTGATTGCTGAGCTGCAAGCCAATGACACCATCGTTATGGCGGCACCGATGTACAACTTCAACATCCCAACCCAGTTGAAAAACTATTTTGACCTGATTGCCCGTGCCGGCGTCACTTTCCGTTACACCGAAACCGGCCCTGAAGGCCTGGTGAAAGGCAAACGCGCAATCATCCTGACCAGCCGCGGCGGCATTCATAAAGGCACCCCGACTGACCTGGTAGAACCTTACCTGCGTCTGTTCCTGGGCTTTATCGGTATCACCGACGTTGAATTCGTGTTCGCAGAAGGCATTGCTTACGGCCCGGACGTTGCGACCAAAGCACAGGCCGACGCCAAGGCCTTACTGACTCAGGTAGTTGCCGCCTGATGTCTCTCGCTGGGGCGTAATGCCCAGGCGAAGCCACCACAGTATGACTAAAGTCCTGTCACACCTGCACTACCCTCATAAAAATCCAATGCTGTATTTTATTGCGCGCCCAAACGGCGCGCTTTTTTTATTTCTTCAGCCACTGGCCGTTGATACCACGCACGTATTCCCCAGCCGGGGCTCGCGTTACCAGTTTCTGCCCCGCCATGCGTGCCACATCGTCAATGGTGATATGGTTGCTGTCTGCCACTTGCTGGTATTTTTCGGTACGTCCGGCATTAATGTTTTTCACCAGCGTCAGCGTTTCCGCATCCTGCTTCACCGGCGCGATATAACCGCTGAGCGTTTCCCCCACGCGGCCCTGCTGCTTGGCCTCATCGAGCGTCAACGCCATCGCCATGCTGCTGAACATCCAGGCGGCGGCCATCAAGCCTAAATAACGTTTTTTCATGTTGGCTCCTAGAAAAGGCCGCTTTGGGTTTTCAGCAGATTATCGACGTCCTTATCCACCTTGATGTGGATCTCATGCTCGATCTTCACGTTCATGTTGATGGTGATCGGATCTTTAGGCGTTGCGACCTCGATGCGCGGCACGCAGCCGCTCAGCAAAAACGTGCCCAGCACGGCGACCAGCAATGGCCTGCTGATGATTTTCATGGTTGTTCCCCAGGTTTTGAGAGGGCCTGTTCCAGCCACTCCTGTAAATTGTCGCCAAAGCGCAGACTGCGCCACAGCTGAAACACGTTTTCCTGATGGCTATAGTTCAGGATAACTTCTCGTTTGGCACTTTTTTGCGGATTAACCCCATCAATGCGCGCCTTCAGCGTCAGCTCACCGAGGTTGTCGAGATCAACCCTGGCTTTCGAGCGGTTAATCTCCATATAGCGCAGCCAGTCGATCGCCGCGCCGGTCGCCAGATTATTGCTGCCGATGGCATCGGCCATATCCTTGTCCAGCCGCAGCGTCAGCATGCCCGAGTTGGCGATCCACCCATTGCGCACCAGCCATTTGGGATGATTCAGATACAGCGGCAGTTCGCCATCCACTCGCCCGGACATGGCAAACTGTTTTGGCTTCAGCGCGGTAAACAAGGCGCTGAGATCGACTTTATCCAGTTTCAATACAGCGGCGTCATGCTGCGGCATACGCAGCGCCGACAGGCTGATATGACCGTTTAACGCATCCATCCCCACGTTGCTCAGCGTCAGCGGTGCCTGTTCGCTGTAAGGGTAAGTCCCCTGCAAATCGGCAGTAATATTCTGCATTTCAAACAGGTTGCTAATCGACTTGATGCGTAACATCACCGGCTTTTTGGCTCCCAACTGCCAAAGATGATTTTTCAGTCGGTAGGACATCACAAAGTCCAGGCCGCTCATCTCGCCGTCTTTCAGCCACATGCCGCCGTTTTTCACCACCCAGTGGCCACCGGCTTCAAAGCCCTGTACCCGGGCAGCAGAAAAAGCAGACTGGGCATAAAACTCGCCGTCGCGCAGTTTGATATTCAGATCCGGTGAGATCAAGGGTTGGAACACTTTCAGCGATTGTTTCGGCCACCAGCCTTCTCCGCGCAAACGCTCACCATCCCAGCGGCCCCGCAGTGCTATCGGCCCAATCTGTTCCGCCTGCAGTTTGCCCTGTAGCTGGAAGCTGTCCGGCGCCTTGCCCTTGAGCTGCAGGGCCAGCACCGGCGCCGGCAGGTAACCCCCATTGGTGAAGCTCACCTTGCCGGAAACCAGTTGCAGTTCACCATTGAATGCCGGGGCCAGCTGGTCACGCTGCCAACGCAGCGGTTGGCTAAGGCTGAGGCGCGGTGCGTCTACCGTCACCATGCTGTACTTCAACTGATCAAAGCCGGTAGAGAGACGATCGAGCACCAGGGTACTGTCCTGCCAACTGCCGCTGCCGGCAACGTCCCAGGCGGCCTGTAGCGGCGGTAACTGGCCGTTACCCCAGTAGCGCCATTGCCAGTTGCCGTGGTCCGGCCAAAAATCCTGGGCCTTGCCATCCAGATGCAGTTTAAAACGGCCCCAGTAGCTGTCGCTGGCATTAATGATCGCCTGCAGGCGGCCGGTGATGCCGCCCGCGGTGACCTTTACGCCGGCCAGCGGCAACCGCGCCTCTTCCAGTTTCATTTCCGGTGTGGCGTTGCCCCACAAACGCAGCAGTGACCCAGACTGCAACACCAGCGTCGGGTTAAGAATAGTGCCGCTGATGATGCCAGGGATTGAAGCGGTCATGGAAAAGTCGGCCATATTCGCCTGACCGGTCAGTTGGAAGCGTAAGTCGCTGTCAATCAGCCCGACCTTACCCGGCCCCAGCGTCAACACCGCGTTGCCTTTGCCGTTGTGGCCGTCGGTGATCACATTTAAACGGGCGCTGATCTGGGCTTCATCAAAGCCTTTGCTCCAGTCATGCAGCGCGATGCTCAACCCGCCGTTAAGCGGTTGCTGACTGTAGGGCCAGCGCCACTCGCCCTGCTTGATACTGACCTGCTGCGGATTGATTTCCCACGGCAAGGTGGCCAAAGGTTTCTCTGCCCCCTTTTCCGTCAGCGTCATCACCCCCTGCTGCTGTTGCCAACGCATATCCACCAGCAAAGGTTTTTCCAGATAAGCGGTCTGCAGTTCGCCCTGCAGTGCGCCTTGCGTCGGCATGCTGTCCAAATCCAGCGGAATGCTGATTTTGCCGGTCAGATGCAGCGGCTGCGGGCTGTTGGGCGCAGTGAGAGTCAAGCTGTTCAGCGTCAGTTGCTGATGTTGATCCAGCAGCGCGTCAACGCTGATGTTGGGTCCTTGATATTGCAGGCTCTGGCCTTCTGGCGTGGCATGTATCTGCAGTTTACCGGCATAGAATTGCCACGGCAGCACCGAGAGATCCTTGATGGTGATATCCAGCAGCGGTAGTTGTTTTTGCAGTTGGTCCAGCGCCAGGGGGGCACTGTTAGCCTCATCGGCAGGCAATTTTGATAAACATGCAGTATCGATATGCAGTTTGTCGCTGATCAGTTGCCAGCGGCCCTGCTGATAAGCCAATCGGGTTGGGCCGGCGCTGGCAAGCAGGCAGTCTTGCGCTAAAAAGCGGGCGCCATCCAGCTGCAAAGCGCCTTGCCGCCACTGGGGTTTGCCCTGCAAAACCAACTGGCTGCCCTGCGGTAACCAGTGCGAGAGCACACGCGGCAGCCAGCGCGGCAGAGTTTGCCACAGCGCCACCAGCAGGATCAGCACACTCACCACAATCCCTATGAATACTTTCAATCGCTTAGTCATTAAATGATTGTTTCATTCCTGAGTTAGGCGCCCTTTACCCGGGCCAAAGGCCATTTAGGCTAAGTCTATGCCTGAATTGGCAATAATGATGGCATGAATTTGACATAGGGTGAAGCCGAGACCGAAGAAGATGCCTTGTACCGGGGCTTTTATAGCCATTGCTGCGGATGCTGTAAGCTTTAGTTACATATTCATCACATGAATATGACCTGTTTCAGACTTTTGTTATTGTCGTTGCATTTGATCATTAATAGTCTTGCAAGCATTCTAACAAAAGTCAGCTGCTAGCTAACTATACTGAGAAGCCATTCCCCACCCCCCGTGGGGATTTTTTTTGCTCAGACCGAAAGAGCTTTGCGCCGCACATCGCCTTGCCAATCTACCCACCACGAATATCCGTCATGTTTCGGCGTCGCCAGCTACCCTTAATTGATATCGCTTCGAACGATAGTCGTTACCCCTTTTTAGCGTTACCGAAACCGGCTAACCAATTGTAGAATTTACTAAAATCTGTTAAATTGATCACAAAAATGACGCTGGAGAAACCACGATGAAATTGGCGATATACAGCACTAAACAGTATGACCGTAAATATCTCGAACTGGTGAATCAGCAGTTTGGCTACGAGCTGGAGTTTTTCGACTTCCTGCTCAGTAAAAAAACCGCCAAAAACGCCGCCGGTTGCAAAGCCATCTGTATCTTCGTTAATGACGACGGCAGCCGTGAAGTCCTTGAAGAACTGGCGGCGCTGGGGGTAGAAACCCTGGCCCTGCGCTGTGCCGGTTTCAATAACGTGGATCTGGACGCCGCCAAAGAATTGGGCATCAAAGTGGTACGCGTACCGGCCTATTCGCCGGAAGCGGTCGCTGAACACGCCGTGGGTATGATGATGTGCCTGAATCGTCGTATTCACCGCGCCTATCAGCGCACCCGCGATGCCAACTTTTCGCTTGAGGGGTTGATTGGCTTCAATATGCATAACCGCACTGCCGGGGTGATTGGCACCGGTAAAATTGGCATCGCCACCATGCGGATCCTGAAAGGGTTTGGCATGAAGCTATTGGCCTATGACCCCTACCCAAGCGAGCAAGCGCTGGAGATGGGGGCCGAATATGTCGATCTGAAAACGCTGTACGCACAGTCCGACGTGATCACCCTGCACTGCCCGTTGACGCCGGAAAACCATCATTTGCTGGACAGCGATGCTTTCACCCTGATGAAAAACGGCGTGATGATTATCAACACCAGCCGTGGCGCACTGATTGACTCCTCGGCGGCGATTGATGCCTTGAAACAGCAGAAAATCGGCGCGCTGGGCATGGATGTGTATGAGAATGAACGCGACCTGTTCTTTGAAGACAAATCCAATGACGTGATCCAGGACGATATCTTCCGCCGCCTGTCAGCCTGTCACAACGTGTTGTTTACCGGTCACCAGGCTTTCCTGACCGAAGAGGCGCTGACCAGCATCTCGGAAACCACGCTGAAAAACATTCACCAATTGGAACAGGGCGAGAACTGCCCTAATCGGCTCAATGCCTGATATTTTAAACAAGGAAAGTCGATGAAAAAGTCCATCTCAGTGGCGTTAACGGCGCTGCTGTTAGCGGGGTGTGGAATGAGCCAGAACGGTAAAACGGTGACAGAAAGCGATCTGTTGCATCACAATTTTGCGCTGCAAAGCGTCGATGGCGTGGCGGTGAAGTCTCGCCCCGGCAACGGACCCAACCTTGAGTTCGGTGAGAAAATGCACGTTTCCGGCGCCATGTGTAACCACTTCTTTGGTGGCGGCCAGTTGCAAGACGGCGTGTTGACGGTGCCAGGGCTGGCTTCGACCCGCATGGCCTGCTCTGACCCGCAGCTCAACCAGTGGGATTGGCTGATTGGCGACGTGCTGGGCAAAGGGGCAAAAATCACCCTTGACGCTCAGAAATTGACACTGAGCGGCAGCGGCCACGTCCTGGTCTATACCCAGCGAGACTGGGTGCAGTAACCCCCTGTTCACCAGGCCCTGGCGGCCTGGTGTGCTTTCCTGTTTAACCGGCGGTTGAGCAGGCTCCCTGACCCAGAGTCCATTCTTCGCATTGCTTGCCATTCGGCATCTGGCACATTCTTACCGCCTCGCCATTTAAATTGTGCGTCACGGTAGTGGTACCGCCCACGCTGGCGCAGTTCGCGCTGGTCTGTAAGGTATTGATTCTGGCACTGTTGCCCTGCTGCACTGGCTCTTCATTTTTGCTGCTGCATGCGGCCAAAAGCAATACGGCGCTGGCCAGCAACCATTTCGATGTTGTCATTATTCCACTCCTGAACCCGAGACTACGCTGTGTAAAATCGCCATTGCCGATATACCCGTCGTCTTTCAAGCCGCAGCGTTGTTACCTGCACTCGCTCACCCCAGTTACTTACTCAAGTAAGCGCCTGGGGATGAGCGAGCTGGTCGCCTAGCTGCAACTCGAAACCCAAAGGGTATAACTCGCGTCACTTTATGCGGACACGTTTCGTTATCTTTGATGCAAACCTATTTAATCTAGCCTGATATATAAATAATGAAAATATATTCCTGCAATTATTTGGCGTTTATTTGAACGTTGTGATCATTCTTGGGGCCATCGGGGCTTTCACGCGGCTCAAGGAGCAGCCACCGTGCGGTCTGGGTGACAAGAGCGATGACAGGTTTGAAGGAAGGATTTGGGAGCAATGGACGGACTGGGAATTGTCAGACAATAGTAAAAAAACAGCGCCGACTTTGTTACTGGATGGATATAACTGATTCATTATTTTCAGTTATTATTACTGCGGCTTTCAGCCAGCGTCACTGAATGTCACGCTGGCTATTTTTACTTTAAAATAACAATTAGTGCGCCGCCGTTTTCGACAACAAATTAATCACCAGTACACCGGCAATAATTAACCCCATACCGAAAACTGCCGGCAGATCCAGTTTTTGCTGATAAACAAATACTGCCGCAATTGACACCAGAACAATGCCCATGCCTGACCAGATAGCGTAGACAATGCCCAGAGGCATGGTTTTAACCACCATCGACAGTCCCCAAAAAGCGACCGCGTAGCCGACCACCACCACCAGCGATGGCCACAGGCGGGTAAAGCCCTCTGAGGCTTTCAACATGGTGGTGGCGACCACTTCCGCCACAATCGCCATGGCTAAATACATAAATCCGCTCATCGTTTTTTTCTTCCGTAAGTTCACCTGCTCAACAGTATGACGTGCCGGAAATAAATTGTCGTTAAACAACCATGACAATTCGTCTTCGCGGCGTGATTTTAATACGGGAAATATCAATTTACAGTAACTCTGGTCGATTTTCCCACCGTCACACAAATGCGATAAAGGGCCAATATATCCCTCTGCTAGACTTTGTTAATTACTGCAAGAGGCGACTTTTGCAGCTTTTTGAGCAATGAAAGGTAAAGTCGATGATTACTACAGATGGTAATAATGCAGTCGCTTCCGTCGCCTATCGCGCCAGCGAAGTGATTGCCATCTACCCGATTACCCCCAGTTCGACCATGGCGGAACAGGCGGATGCCTGGTCCGGCGACGGCCGTCAGAATATCTGGGGCGACGTACCGCGAGTGGTGGAAATGCAGTCGGAAGGCGGTGCCATTGCCACGGTGCACGGTGCATTGCAAACCGGCGCACTGTCGACCTCATTTACCTCGTCGCAGGGCCTGCTGTTGATGATCCCGACGCTGTACAAACTGGCCGGTGAACTGACGCCGTTTGTCCTGCACGTCGCCGCACGTACCATCGCCACACACGCACTGTCGATTTTCGGCGACCATTCCGACGTGATGGCGGTACGCCAGACCGGCTGCGCCATGCTGTGCGCCAGTAACGTACAGGAAGCGCAGGACTTTGCTTTGATTTCTCAAACGGCGAGCCTCAACAGTCGCCTGCCGTTTATTCACTTTTTTGACGGTTTCCGCACCTCGCATGAAATCAACAAAATCGTCCCGCTGAGCGACGATGTCCTGCGCCAGATGCTGCCGCAGGAGGCGATTGATGCGCACCGCAGCCGCGCGCTGTCGCCGGACCATCCCGTGGTGCGCGGTACCTCCGCCAATCCGGATACCTACTTCCAGTCGCGTGAAGCCACCAACCCCTGGTACGACGGGGCCGGCCAGCACGTGATTGATGCGATGGACAAGTTTGCCCAGATCACCGGCCGGGCATATCAGCCTTTTGAATATTACGGCCATCCGCAGGCCGAACGCGTAGCGATCCTGATGGGGTCCGCTATCGGAACCTGCGAAGAAGCGATCGACGCCCTGCTGACTCGCGGTGAAAAAGTCGGCGTACTGAAAGTCAGGCTGTTCCGGCCATTTTCCGCGCAACACCTGCTCAGCGTGCTGCCGGAAAGCGCAACCAAAATCGCCGTACTGGATCGCACCAAGGAGCCAGGCGCGCTGGCGGAACCGCTGTATCTGGATGTGATGACCGCGCTGGCCGAAGCCTTCAGCAGGGGTGAACACGCCAGCATGCCAATGGTGATCGGTGGCCGTTATGGGTTGTCCTCAAAAGAGTTCGGGCCAGACTGCGCGTTGGCGGTATTTAAAGAACTGACGCTGGACAAACCGCGTCCGCGTTTTACCGTCGGTATTTTTGACGATGTGACCGGCCTTTCCCTGCCCCTCAGTGAAGAAACCCTGCCGCAGCGAGCCTCTCTGGAGGCGTTGTTCTACGGTCTGGGCAGCGACGGGTCGGTTTCCGCTACCAAAAACAACATCAAAATCATCGGCAACAGCACGCCGCTGTACGCACAGGGCTATTTTGTCTACGACTCGAAAAAGGCCGGTGGCCTGACGGTGTCGCATCTGCGCGTCAGTGAGCAGCCGATTAACTCGGCCTATCTGGTCAGCCGCGCTGACTTTGTCGGCTGTCACCAATTGCAGTTTATCGATACCTACCAGATGGCGGAGCGCCTGAAACCCGGCGGCATTTTCCTGCTCAATACCCCCTATGGTGCTGAAGAAATCTGGTCGCGGCTGCCGCAGGAAGTGCAGGCGGTGCTGCAACAGCGCCAGGCACGATTTTATATCATCAACGCCGCCAAACTGGCGCGGGAATGCCGACTTGGCGCGCGTATCAATACCGTGATGCAGATGGCGTTTTTCCACCTGACCCAAATCCTGCCGGGCGATGTGGCGCTGCAGCAATTGCGCGATGCCATTGCCCGCAGCTACAGCAGCAAAGGCCAGGATATTGTTGAACGCAACTGGCAGGCACTGGCCGCTACGCTCGATGCACTGATTGAGATCCCACTGCAGCCGATTGACGACAGCAGCCCAATGCGACCGCCGGTGGTGTCCGACGCCGCGCCTGACTTTGTCAAAACCGTCACCGCCGCGATGCTGGCCGGATTGGGCGATGCACTGCCAGTGTCCGCCTTCCCGCCGGACGGCACCTGGCCAGTGGGCACCACTCAGTGGGAAAAACGCAATATCGCCGAGGCGATCCCCATCTGGCAGCCGGATCTGTGCACCCAGTGCAACCACTGCGTTGCCGCCTGTCCGCACTCCGCCATTCGCGCCAAAGTGGTTCAGCCGGAGGCGATGCAACATGCCCCTGCCTCGCTGCAATCGCTGGATGTAAAAGCGCGCGATATGCGCGGCCAGAAATATGTGCTGCAGGTGGCGCCGGAAGACTGTACCGGTTGCAACCTGTGCGTTGAGGTGTGCCCGGCGAAAGACCGCCAGGATCCGGACATCAAGGCCATCAACATGGCGCCACGGCTGGAGCATCTGGCAGTGGAGAAAGAGCACTACGACTTCTTCCTGCAACTGCCGGAGATCGACCCGGCGCAGCTCGAGCGGATCGATATTCGTACCTCACAGTTGATTTCACCGCTGTTTGAGTACTCCGGCGCCTGTTCCGGCTGCGGTGAAACGCCGTACATCAAGCTGCTGACCCAGCTTTATGGCGACCGGCTACTGATTGCCAACGCCACCGGCTGTTCATCCATTTACGGCGGCAACCTGCCCACCACGCCTTACACCACCAATGCCGAAGGGCGCGGCCCGGCCTGGGCCAACTCGCTGTTTGAGGACAACGCCGAATTCGGTCTGGGCTTCCGCCTGACGGTCGACCAGCACCGCAGCCGCGTATTGCGCCTGTTGAACACGCTGGCACCACAGTTGCCGGCGCAGTTGGTTAATGCCCTGCAAATGGAGGATATTGCACCGGAACCGCGCCGCCAGCAGATTGCTGAACTGCGCGGCCTGTTGGCAAAAATCGAAGGCAACGATGCACGCCAACTGGCAACCGACGCCGATTATCTGGTGGATAAGTCCATCTGGCTGATTGGCGGCGATGGCTGGGCTTACGACATCGGGTTCGGTGGGTTGGATCACGTCCTCAGCCTGACCGAGAACGTCAACGTGCTGGTGCTGGATACCCAATGTTACTCCAACACCGGTGGCCAACAGTCGAAAGCCACCCCGCTGGGCGCAGTCACCAAGTTCGGTGAGCACGGCAAGCGCAAGGCACGTAAGGATCTGGGCGTCAGCATGATGATGTACGGCCATGTGTACGTGGCGCAAATCTCGCTGGGTGCGCAGCTCAACCAGACGGTGAAAGCGATTCAGGAAGCCGAGGCCTATCCGGGCCCATCGCTGATTATCGCCTACAGCCCCTGCGAAGAGCACGGTTACGATCTGGCGCTCAGTCACGACCAGATGAAACAACTGACCGCCACCGGTTTCTGGCCACTGTATCGCTTCGACCCGCGCCGCGCCGATGAGGGCAAACCTGCGCTGGCGCTGGACTCCCGACCGCCAAACAGCAACCTGACCGAAACCCTGCTAAAAGAGCAGCGCTTCCGTCGCCTGAACTCACAACAGCCGGAGGTCGCCAGTGCGCTGTATCAGGCCGCAGAGAAAGAGTTGAAGGAAAAGTACGACTTCCTCAGTCTACTGGCCGGCAAAGGGGAAAAATCCTCCGCCGAGTAAATCATCGGGGCGCGACCGGTTCGCGCCCCGCTTCCAGCCAACTTTGCCGCTGCGCTTCTTTCACCGCTCCCCGCACGTAGCTCGCCTTTCCCTGCCATTGCGCAGCATCAAATTGCGCCTTTTCAATCACCGCTTGATAACGCGTGGTTTTCAGCATGCTGTCGGCCTGGATCAGAAGTGGAACAAGGCGAACCCCAACCCGATCCAGACTCGGGTAAGGCCATGGCTGTGCCACATCAACATAGGGGGCCATAAAATTCAGCGCAGCCAACAATGAACTGCCTTGTTCGGTTCGGTAGTGCCAGAGATCAATCCCCTGACGTTGCGCCAAACCGGCCATCAGTACCAGGGCTTGCAAGTTAAAATAGCTGTAGTGGAACGACCGGGTGCGCAGCAACTCCTGCGGCTGCGAACCATTGACGGCAAGCTGCAAGTCCAGCTTTTGCTGCGTCAGCGTCGCCATATTGCGTACGACCTGATCACGCCCGAGCCAGGTAGCAATGCCCGCCACCTGTACCACATACCAACTGCCGTGATTATTCTTTGCAGCGGCCTCCTGCTTGCCGGCCGGGCTGTGCAGTAGCCAATCGAGATAACGGCCAAACCATTGCCGCAGTTGGCTTTCATCTTGCGCCGTCCAGCCCGGTGTCTGCTGCAGCAATAACAGGCTGTCGACAATGCGGGTGGAAAAATAACGTCCGTCCAGAATACCGTTACCCCGACCGTTGTCACGGCCCGGAATACCTTGGGCGTAAGTGAGATTCGGGTTCATCCGCGTTGCCGGGTTGATAAACCAGGTACGGATCAACTCAATCGCCCGGTCGCTATAGCGCCGTTGACCGGAAAAATACCCCGCCAGTGCCAGCGTCTGAACCCGCTGGGTGAACTCCGCCAAACGCACACCGTCACTTTGCTCATTCTTACTGGCCGGATTCACCTGTCCATCGCGGCGGATCCAGGGCAGCCCGTTGTCTTTGCTCGCATCCGGCCACCAATAAGCCCCCAGGCTCAGATAGTCATGCTTGTCTCCGCTCGGCGGCGTCAAACCTTTATCCGTGACGCTGAGCAACGGCTTTTGCAGCGCGCTGTCGGCGTCATGCATCAGCAGCCGGTAGTTTGCATCCCCTTGAGTCTGTGCTTTTACCTGTAACAGCTGCGGATGCTGCAAGAAAATGCAGCATTCAGTAGCGCTGGCGGCCAGCGGTGTCAGGCAAAATAACAGGCCAGCCTGCAGGCAGATGCGGATCATCAAACTGTTTCTCCATTATGATCAGACGTGACACTTATAATTTAATTCCTTAGCAAGAATCAGAGATAGTTTATTATTTTTAACAGCCATTATTCACCTCATGAGAATATGAATAACCACGAGGTGAATATGAGTGTCAATACCCTTCAGCTCCGCGAACAAAAATTTAGCAACACCATCGTTTCAGAGCCTTTACTGAAAAGAGATTTTTTACAGTTTAGTCTTATCAATGAATTGGCAATAAAAGACGACCCGAAACAGGAGTTGATGTCAGAAGCAGAACAACAACAGTCCATTTACGAGCTGATGAAATCCAGACCAGAGGGCGATTTATGGATTTTTGGCTATGGTTCTCTGGTTTGGAATCCGGCGATTCGATATGAAGAAAGGAGATCTGCCAGAATTAGTGGATGGCATCGAAAATTCTGTCTTTCAATTACCGCACTAAGAGCAACAGCCCGGCAGCCGGGACTAATGCTGGCCCTTGATAAGGGCGGGCGCTGTGATGGTACGGCGTACCGGATCTCGGAAGACAATATTCATCAGGAATTATCGCTGCTCTGGCGCAGAGAAATGATGTGCAGCGGTTATATACCGCGCTGGGTACCGATAACAGATCACAATGACATGCCCTTTGGCTGGGCTCTGGCTTTCACCATTGATTCTGAACACCCTAAGTACGTTGGGGATCTGGTTGAAAACGCTATTGCTCAACATTTATCTGTAGCGTCAGGCAGTCTCGGAAGCGCCGCAGATTATCTTTTCAGAACCTTTGAAGGACTTCAGGCCAATGGTATTCGTGATGGCCATCTTGAAAGACTCACCCGTCTTGTACGTAATTTAATTAATTAAAAAGCAAGAAACAGAGTTTTATTTAATGACCTGAGAATTAATTTATAGCCAAGCCGCTGAAATACGCCGGTGATGAATCAGAACATTAACAGAGGGATCCAAAATGAGTTCGAAACAAGAGCAGAACAAAGCCATCGTCGGACGTTGGTTTACTGAATTCTGGGGAGAAAACCCGGACCTGTCTGTGGTGGATGAATTGGCGTCTCCGAATATGGTACTGCACTACTCATTGCATCAACCACGACACGGACATGCAGATATCAAAGCGTTCATGACGGATTTTCGCAAAGCATTCCCCGATCTTAATTTTTGGGGAACAGCAGAGCTTATCGCTGAAGGTGACTACGTAGTAGGCCAATGGGAAGGCGGCGGTACCCACACCGGACCAGCACATAATGATTTTCTTGTGGGCGGGTTACCTGCAGCGACCGGTCGTAAAATGCATTTTACCGGGATCACTATTCTGAAAATCGTCGATGGCAAAATTGTCGAGGAACGAGGGCTGGACGACGGGGTTGCAGCCCTGACTCAGCTCAGTTTAATTGTTCCGACACGAGATATTTCCTGAGTCGTTACTCTGTTGATGAAAAAGCCCGCTATGCGGGCTTTTTCATCAACAGAGTCTTGTACTGACGACCATTATCTGGCCGTGGCTGATCTGGCTTCCTCGAGTTCCTAACCACTTTGCGATGGTAAAAAAATTTGATCGCAATAAGCGGATATTTAACACCGGTGGCCATCGTTATGCTGAAAGTGTCAATCAGACATCGAGGTGAAAAATGAAACGCGAAACGAATACCACAATACAGCATCTGTTCCGAGCCAAAAACGACGTCATTAGCGAGCCCATACTTTATGCCGTGACAACCAGTCTGTTTGGTCTGGTTCTGGTCGGATGTACTACTCGCGGGATTTGTGCCATTTTTCTGGCCGATGACAAATCTAATCTCCTTACGCAACTCAGACAGGCGTTCCCGAGCGCGGAGACTACGGAATCTCCCGAAACGCTGACTCGTCAGGTGAAACAGGTTAAGGATCTGCTTGAAAATAACGTAGTCGAGGGAGAAATGACTCTCGATATTGGTGGAGCAGCGTTTGAACAGCGGGTCTGGAAAGCGCTCTGTGATATTCCTGTCGGCACGACCCGAAGCTACAGCCGGATTGCGGCCATTATAGGCTCGCCTGATGCCGCCCGCGCGGTTGCCGGAGCCTGTGCGGCAAACATTCTGGCGGTAGCGATCCCCTGTCACCGCGTGGTCCGTCAGGACGGTACCCTGTCCGGATATCGTTGGGGCGTGGAGCGAAAACGCGCACTGCTGGCATTTGAGGCTGCTCACAGCGCCCCGGGGGCGCGGCAATGACCATCCATCATTCTCCCCTCATGTCTCCGGCACAAATCTATAACTGGGAGGCTGCAGCCCGTTCACTTGACGAATTTGGCAACGCGGTGTTACCGAAGCTCTTATCCCCCGAACAGTGTGATGCACTTTCTGCGTTATACGGACAGAAAGAAGGTTTCCGGTCCCGGATCATTATGTCCCGCCACGGCTTTGGTCGTGGCGAATACAAATATTTTTCTTATCCCTTACCAAGCCTGCTCGATGAACTACGCCATTCCCTCTATGCCCGCATAGCACCACTGGCGAACCGATGGAACCGGTATTTGGGCATAGGGGAAGAATATCCCGCGGAACTGGATACCTATATACGACACTGTCATTCCGCCGGGCAAATCCGTCCCACCCCGCTACTTTTGCAGTACGGTGTTGGTGATTACAACTGCCTGCATCAAGATTTGTACGGCGAGCATGTATTCCCGATGCAGGTTGCTATTTTATTGTCTGAGCCGGGTGTTGATTTTGACGGAGGCGAGTTTGTGATGACAGAACAGGCATCGCGCAGCCGGCGGGCTGAGGTTGTGGCACTGAACAAGGGGGATGCCGTGGTGTTTACCGTCAACCAGAGGCCGATATCTGGCAGGCGCAGGCCGGCAAAAGTCGCGATGAGGCACGGTGTCAGCCGAATCACCCGGGGCCACCGGTATACGATGGGGATTATATTTCATGATGCGAGGTGAAAATGCAGTTTCCTGAAATGTTTGGATAAAGACCTTCACGGCAATTTACCAGACGATTTCAGGATACAACCTTGAGTAATACCAGCAAGAATCGGAGTGTTTGCGGTTGAATTAAATTCTACTCTGTCTCCGCTACTCTAATGATGGGACATTGATTATGAGCAAAACCTCGGCATATCAGACCGACGACGAACGTTGGATGGCCGTTCAGTTGCGTGATGCGGGTGCGGATGGGCATTTTGTGTACGCTGTGCGTACCACGGGTGTTTATTGTCACCCCAGCTCGACCGCCCGCCTGCCAAAACGTGAGAATGTAGTATTTTTCCGCACGCAGGAAGACGCTGTGGCCGCAGGTTACCGGAGCAGTCGCCGGGCGGTAGCGGACAAAACCAGTGCAGCAGAAGGACGTGCAAAATTGATTGCCCGAGCCTGCCGCATGGTTGAAGCCGCCGAGACACCTCCGCGCCTGGAAGATATAGCGCAAGAAATCGGAATGAGCCCGTTCCATTTTCACCGCCTGTTCAAGTCTGAAACCGGACTGACTCCCAAGGAATACAGTTCAGCTTACCGTGCCCGTAAACTGCGTGAGGAATTGACCCAGCCGGGGGCTTCAATTACCGATGCCATCTATGATGCGGGATATAATTCAAACAGCCGTTTCTATGAAGAATCGAATAAGTTACTTGGCATGCGCGCTCGTGATTATCGAGCGGGCGGGATCGGGGCCATTATCCGGTTCGCCGTTGGGCAATGTTCGCTGGGCGCGATTCTGGTCGCACAAAGCCAGCGAGGGATTTGCGCCATTCTGCTCGGTGATGACCCGGAAGCATTACTTCGTGGTCTTCAGGATCAATTTCCGAAGGCTGAGCTTATTGGTTGTGACAGTGAGTTTGAATCACTTATTGCACAGGTAGTGGGATTCATTGAAGCGCCGTCTCTTGGGCTGCACCTTCCTTTAGATGTCCAGGGGACAGCGTTCCAGGAACGTGTCTGGCGGGCCCTGCGGGATATTCCGCCCGGCACCACCGTCAGCTATGCGGACATTGCCCGGCAGATCGGTTCGCCCAAAGCGGTTCGGGCCGTTGCTCGTGCATGTGCCACTAACCACATTGCGGTTGCCATTCCCTGTCACCGTGTCGTCAGGCAGAACGGTGACCTGGCAGGATACCGCTGGGGAATTGAGCGCAAACGTGAATTGCTGCGCCGGGAAACGGCTACAGATATCTGATGGAGAGCCTCACCATGCTGAATATGTTGACCCGGCTGAAAGAGATTGACTGGAACGACATTAACCATCAACTGGATGCTGAAGGCTACGCGGTGCTGCCCGGGATGCTGGATGCCGATAACTATCATGAACTGAGCGATGCCGGCCATAGGGCCGAAACGCTGGAACAACGTGATTCAGGTTGCGGAACCCTGCATTGCTATCCTTCTGGTTTGCCTTCCTCACTCGCGGCTTGGCGGGAAAACCTGTATCGCTATCTGGTACCCACGGCCAACCGCTGGAATGAGATCCTCAACGCCGGGTTTCGTTATCCTGGGGAGTGGGCAACATTTCGGAAAATCAATCAGGATGCCGGGCAGATCCATGAACTGACTCACCTGAACCTGCTGAGTGTCGGGGACTATGCCTGTCTTACCCAGCAGAACGAGGGGGATCATCGGTTCCCTCTCCAGATCGTGGCCGTACTGTCCAATGAATTTACTGGCGGTGAGTTTATCATGACAGAACAACGTCCCCGGATGCAGTCACGGCCTCTGGTGGTTCCGCTCAGACCGGGAGACATGGCCATTATCGCAGCTGCAGAAAGGCCCTTTCGCGGGACGAAAGGCTATTACCGGGTGACCAGCCGACATGCCATCAGCCGTGTTCGTTCCGGATTGCGGGTCGGGCTGGAGATGTCTTTCCACTGCAAGGCTTGACTAAAGGTCACAACGGATATGAATCAAAACCGGTACCAGCAATATGACTGGCCTCTTTGATATTCGGCTCAGTGATCCACACCCTAAAAATTTTCCGAGAGGATCATCTTGCCCAACAAGGGGATAGCTGTGGATCGTCTCGCCCCTGACTTTCTTTATGGTTGTAATGGCTAAAACTCGCTTATACTGTATATAAAAACAGTATAGAGAAATGCACCATGAAACACTTTTTCCCCACACCAACCCCAGAGAAACAGTTCTTTCCACTTTACGCCGATAACGTTCCCGCGGGCTTCCCCAGCCCCGCGCAAGACTATATACACGCGCGGATCGACCTCAACGAGTACTGCATTAGCCACCCTTCGGCGACTTACTTTCTGATCGCTTCAGGAGAAAGCATGATCGAAGCCGGGATCACCGATGGATCCATGCTGGTAGTCGATCGAAGCATTGGTGCCTGCCACGGCGATATCGTGATCGCCAGCATCGCAGGCGAGTTCACGGTTAAACGCCTGTGCCTGCACCCTGTCAGACAGCTTGAGCCGATGAACCCGACATTCAGGCCGATTCCACTCCCCGATGATGGTGAAGAACTGGACATTGTCGGCGTGGTGGTTTCAACCATCACCAGGCTGAAATAATGTACGCCCTGGCCGATGTAAACAACTTCTATGCGAGTTGTGAAACGCTGTGGCGTCCGGACCTGCGTGGCCGACCGATTGTTGTGCTGTCGAACAACGACGGCTGCGTGGTGGCACAGAGCAAAGAGGCAAAGGCTCTGGGTCTGAAAACAGGCGCGCCCTATTTCAAGATAAAGCATGATTTTGAGCGTGCCGGCGGCATCGCATTCAGCAGCAACTACGAGCTGTACGCCGATATGTCGATGCGAGTGATGGCCGTGCTCGAAGAAATGGCGCCGCGGACCGAAATGTACTCTATCGACGAAAGCTTCCTTGATCTTGCCGGGGTAGAAAATTGTGTCGATCTGGCTCAGTTCGGGCGCCAGGTACGCACCCGCGTTCTGCAATGCACCGGCCTCACCGTCGGCGTCGGTATTGCCCAGACCAAGACGCTGGCAAAGCTGGCGAACTACGCGGCGAAAAAATGGAGTCAGACCCAAGGCGTGGTTGACCTTTCCAACCTGGAGCGGCAGCGAAAATTAATGGATAAAGTACCGGTAGCAGAAGTCTGGGGCATCGGTCGGCGCATAACCAAAGAATTGCAAAATATGGGGATCGAAAGCGCACTGCAGTTGGCGGATGCAAGTACCACGATGATCCGCAAGCATTTCAGCGTGGTGGTTGAACGCACGGTTCGTGAACTGCGCGGTGAACCCTGTTTGTCACTCGAGGAGTTTGCCCCCAGCAAACAGCAGATCATTTGCAGCAGGTCTTTTGGCGAACGCGTCACTGAATACCAGGATATGCATCAGGCGATCTGTATGCACGCTTCCCGTGCGGCAGAGAAACTGCGTGCGGAACACCAGTATTGCCGAAATATCAATGCATGGGTTAAAACCAGTCCCTTCTCGGCCAATGAAAAGTATTACGGCAACACCGCGAGCATCAGGCTCAATACGCCGACGCAGGATACGCGCGACATCATCGCCGCTGCGATTCGATGCCTTGACAAGATTTGGCAGCCCGGTCACCGTTATCTAAAAGCCGGCGTTATGCTACAAGACTTTTACTCGCAAGGCGTCGCTCAGTTGGACCTGTTCGATGAGTATCAGCCACGGCCTAACAGCGCACGCTTAATGGCCGCTTTGGATAAAATCAATCAGTCAGGCCATGCCGGGATCTGGTTTGCCGGGCAAGGAAACCAACAGACATGGTCGATGAAGCGTGAGTTTCTCTCTCCCGCTTACACCACGCGGGTGGCCGATTTGCCGCGTGCCCGCGTGTACTGAGGCAAGCAAACCGCCTTTGCGGCCTGGGGTGTATGGATGAAATACCCAAGCAGCCCATAGAATGCTAAACTCGCTGCCTAAAACTTTATGCCCATAGTGCCCCCAATTGAGAACGAGCACGATTTAAATGTCAGAACAACAAACAGTTAGTCAAAAAGAACAGTACAATCTGAACAAATTGCAAAAGCGCCTGCGTCGTAACGTGGGCCAGGCGATCGCCGATTTCAACATGATTGAGGAAGGCGACCGCATCATGGTTTGCCTGTCCGGCGGCAAAGACAGCTACACCATGCTGGAGATTTTGCGCAACCTGCAGCAGAGCGCACCGGTCAATTTCTCGCTGATTGCGGTCAACCTCGATCAAAAACAACCTGGTTTCCCCGAGCATATTCTGCCGGCCTATCTGGAAAGCCTGGGGGTGGAATACCAGATTGTTGAGGAAAACACCTACAGCATCGTCAAGGACAAGATCCCTGAGGGCAAAACCACCTGCTCACTGTGTTCACGCCTGCGCCGCGGTATCCTTTACCGCACCGCTACCGAGCTGGGGGCCACCAAAATTGCCCTTGGCCACCACCGTGACGACATTCTGCAGACGCTGTTCCTCAACATGTTCTACGGCGGCAAGCTGAAAGGTATGCCACCCAAGTTGATGAGCGACGATGGCAAACACGTGGTGATTCGCCCGCTGGCTTATTGCCGTGAAAAAGACATTGAGCGTTTCTCGGTTGCCAAAGGCTTCCCGATTATCCCGTGCAACCTGTGCGGCTCGCAGCCTAATCTGCAACGCCAGGTCATTGGCGACATGCTGCGCGACTGGGATAAACGTTATCCTGGCCGCCTGGAAACCATGTTCAGCGCGATGCAAAACGTCGTGCCTTCGCACCTGAGCGACTACAACCTGTTTGATTTCAAAGGGATTCAGCACGGCAGCGAAGTGGTTGACGGTGGCGATCTGGCCTTTGACCGTGAAGATATTCCGATGCAACCGATCGGCTGGCAACCGGAGGATGCGGATGACGCCGTCCCGGTGCGCTTAGACGTACTCGAAATCAAGTAAGTCGTTATTCCGCCCGCACGCTGTGGGCGGAAATTTCCCTTCATCAGTTTTCGATCCCGCTCGCAATTTCAGCAGAATTCATCGGACAGTGCCGTTTTTATTCTATACTGTGTTTTTATACAGTCACTGGAGATTACCGATGAACATTACTCCCTGCTTGTCTCACGTTTCGCTCGGCAGCAACAATTTTGACGCCGCAGCCGACTTCTACGATCGAACCCTTGCCGCACTAGGTTGCCGACGGGTATTGGAACACCCAGGTGCCATTGGTTATGGGCGTGACTATCCGGAATTCTGGTTGCAGGTACCGATCGACGGTAAACCGGCCACTACCGGCAATGGCCTGCACGTGGGGTTTTTCGCCACCAGCAAACAGCAGGTCGATGATTTCTACCGCCAGGCGTTGCAGGCCGGTGCGACAGATGAAGGTGCTCCCGGTTCACGACCACACTATGGCGAAGCCTATTACGGCTGTTTTGTTCGGGATCTGGACGGACACAAGATCGAGGCCAGTTTCTGGGATGAGAGTGCGGCCTGACGGGCAAATTGCAGACAAAAAAATGCCGGTGATTAAACCGGCATCGTATGAATCAATGTGCTATGCAGTAATTCTAAATATAAGAAAGTAAGACAATTATGGAGCACAACGCCCATCGCTTGACGTTGTATTCACCTGCGAGATAGATCATGCCCCATTTCCCCCCGGCAAAAGTTGATATCGCTCAATGTTAACCGGGTTATCAGCGCTTTTTGGCTACAGCCAGCGGCGTCGCTTCAGCCACCAGCCCAGACCGAACACCAATCCGGTCAGCGTCAGGCAAAACGCAGCAAAACCAAAAGGGTTACCGCCGCCCGGAATGCCACCCAGGTTGACGCCGAACAACCCGGTCAAAAAGGTCGTCGGCAAAAACACCATCGCCAATAATGACATGGTGTAGGTGCGGCGGTTCATGGCATCGGCCATCACGGTGGTGATTTCGTCAGAAAGGATCGCGGTACGGGCAATGCTGCCGTCCAGATCATCCAGGCCGCGCCCTAACCGATCGGCAATATCCTGCATGCGACGACGGTCGTCATCATTCATCCAGGGCAGACGATCGCTGGCCAGCCGGGAGAATACATCACGCTGCGGTGCCATATAGCGGCGCAGTACGATCAGTTGTTTGCGGATCAGCGCCAGTTGCCCGCGTTCGGGAACCTGCTGCTCCAACAGCGAATCCTCCAGATCGATGATCTTGTCATGCAGATCCTCGATAAACTCACTGGCGTGATCGGTCAGCGCATCCGATATTTCCACCAGCCAATTACCGCTGTTGGTCGGCCCGCTACCGCTTTGCAGGTCATTCACCACCTGGTCAATGGAATAAACTTTGCGATGGCGGGTGGAAACAATCAGTTTATCCGTCATGTAGACGCGAATGGTCACCAACTGATCCGGCCGCGAGTTGGCGTTAAAATTAATGCTGCGCAGTGTGATCATGGTGCCATCGCCCACCTTGCTGACGCGCGGCCGCGAACTTTCGCCAGACAACGCCTCTCTGACCGCATCCGGCAGCAGTGGCGTGGTGGCCAGCCATTCGGCGCTGGCAGGGTGCGCATAATCGAGATGCAGCCAGCAAGGCTCATCGCAGGTGACTTTGTCATCGTAATCAATCGATGTTACCCCGCCCTTGCCATCAAGCTGGTAGGCATACACTGCGTCAGGAACCTGTAACTCGCGCCCCTCAATGACTTCCATTCCTCATCCCCCTCTGCTTTCAGTTATCCCAGAGTCTAGCGTTAATGCCAGGCGGATCAAAGATGAAGCCGTGCGAATGCTGCACCAGGAAGAGCCTTATGCGCTAACATGGATAAATAACGCACAATGCGCGGCCGGGCATCCAATGAAATCCACTTCGACATTCTTGTTAGCCTCTGTTTTGGCGTTTGCTCCAGCACCGTTTCATTTGCTGTTTGCCGCCGATAACTCACTCAACACTATCGCTGATGCATACCGGGTCAAACTAGCGGACTCAGCGGGTGATTTGCCTTACTTCGTCGCAAAATCTCATGGCCCCACACCACACAGCGCGTTAATCGTTATGCACGGGCATCCCAGAGATGCAGGCAAAACGCTGGCCGCTGCCTTAACGGCGGCCCAGCGTACCGCCAAAACCAATAACCGGCTGCTGGTTGCCCCGCTGTTCCCGGTTAGCGATGCGCAAGCCGCACACTGTCATTCCCCCGGAGTGCCCCCCGCGCAGGCAGGTGACGCACTCTGGAGCTGCAGTTCCTGGATCGAAGGGGGGCTGGACAGCCAGGGGAATACCGGCTCATTTGCTGCACTGGATAGTCTGCTTACCGAGCTGAAAACAAAATGGCCAACGGTACAGTCAGTGACCATCGCCGGCTTCTCCGCCGGGGCACAGTTTGTGCAGCACTATGTCGGGTTCGCCCATCCGCCGGCCGGCGTGAAGCTGCGTTACGTCATCGCCGACCCCGGCAGTTGGCTCTATTTCGATAGTCGACGGCCGCAGCCGGTAAAGAATGGTCGCCCTGCCGACTGGCGCGACTGTAATCAACAAGGTGACTGTAGCTTTGATTGGGTTGAGGTCAGGAACGATGCCTGCCCGAACGTCGATCGTTGGAAATACGGTATTGAAACGGTTCCGACCTTTCTCGACCAAAACCGTGCAAGGGTGCGCCAGCGCTATGCAACGGCGGATATCACCTATCTTGAAGGCGAGAAGGATACCGGCAGCGCACCCGGCACTTTCTACAAAATACTCGATAAGTCTTGCGCAGCGCAGGCGCAAGGCCCCTACCGACTGCAGCGCGGTATCGCCTATGCCGCTTACGACCGTCACTTTATTGCGCCGCACGCCAAACGTGATTTACTGATCGTTCCCAGCTGTGCCCACGACGTCGCTTGCGTATTTCCATCGACGACAGGCCGCAGCGCATTGTTTGATGCCCCCTAATCCTGCCACCTAAGTAAAAACCCCGCTGATGCGGGGTTTGATAGCAACACATGGGATTACCGCGATAGATCAATGCTTCAAAATATACATCGTCTGGCTGTAAGCCACGTCTTCCGGATTGGTGATCGGGTAGCCTTTCACCCAGGGTTTGATCAGTCGGCCATTGGTGTACTGATAAATTGGCGCGATCGGTGCCTGTTCGGCGATGATCTGCTCAAGTTTGTTGTAGTCAGTGGTCAAGGCTGCCGGACTGGTTTCACGGCTGGCCTGCGCTAGCAGCTTGTCGTAATCTGCACTCTTGAATTTGGCAATATTACCGCTGTGAGTGGAGCTTAACAGCGACAGGAAGGTCGAAGCTTCATTGTAATCGCCGACCCAGGAAGCACGCACCACGTCGAAATTGCCGGTGTTACGGCTATCGATATAGGTTTTCCATTCCTGGTTTTGCAGCTTGACGTCAATACCGAGCGTTTTCTTCCACATGGAAGCCACGGCAATCGCAATTTTCTGATGACTTTCCGAAGTATTGTACAACAGCGTCAGTTTCAGCGGATTGTTCGGGCCATAGCCGGCCGCCTGCATCAACGCCTTGGCCTGCGCATCCAGTTCCGCCTGTGATTGCTGTTGTAACAGGCTCACTTCCGGCTTAAACCCGGCGGTGACATCCGGAGTGAAGTGGTACGCCGGTTTTTCACCGGTCCCCAACACTTTTTCGGCGATAATTTTGCGATCGATAGCGTAAGACAATGCCTTGCGCACCCGCACATCGTTAGTCGGCGCACGTTGGGTATTAAAAGCATAATAATAGGTGCCGAGCTGATCCGGGGTATAGACCTGGTCCGGGATGTCTTTCAGCAGCTTTTGGTACATGTTTTTCGGGAAGGACTCGGTGATGTCGATATCGCCGGCCAGATAACGCTTGGTGGCGTTGGATTCCTGGTTGATCGGCACAAAGGTCACTTTGGTCAGCACCGTGTGCGCATGATCCCAATAGTGATCGTTTGGTGTCAGCACCAGCTTCTCGTTAACGACCCGCTCCTGCAGTTTAAACGCCCCGTTACCGACCAAATTGCCGACCTTGGTCCAGTCGTTGCCAAATTTCTCTACCACTGCCTTGTTGGCCGGGAACAGGCTGAAGTTAGCCGTCAGGCTGACAAAATACGGCACCGGTTTATTCAACTGTACTTTGAAGGTGTAATCATCCAGCGCGGTTACGCCAAGCTTATCGGCGGGCAGTTTGCCGGTAATAATCTCATCGGCGTTTTGGATGCCGGCCAGTTGGGCAAACCAGGCAAAAGGTGACAAGTTCTTTGGCTCAACCAAGCGTTGCCAGCTATAAACAAAATCTTTCGCCGTGACAGGGTCACCATTAGACCAGCGTGCATCTTTACGCAGGGTGAAAATATAGGTTTGGTTATCCGTGGTTTGCCAGCGGGTGGCGACGCCTGGGATCACCTTGCCGTTGGCATCCTGGTTTACCAGCCCTTCAAACAGATCACGCGCCAATTGCGCTTCCGGCAGGCCCACCGCTTTGATGGGATCAAGTGAGGCCGGCTCATCTTTGATATGGCGAACAATTTCCTGTTTCTCCGCCAGCGTGGTACCTGGGGGAACCTGAGCCGCCATTGCGCTGCTCAACCCTGCGCCAATCGCCACGGCACACAGCGCCAAACGAAAACCCTGTTGAATTTTTTTTCTCGTCATTCTGATCCATCCCCCGTTAACCATCTGAATTTTTTATCTTATAGCACAAGATTAGTCTCACCTAGAGTTCCCGGCGGACAAGATGTAAAAACTGGGGGCCAGGCAATAAAAATGCCCGCACGACGGTGTCGATACGGGCATTTTCTGTTAGCCGACTTTATTAGTCGTAAAGGTGAATGCTATTGATGCGGTAGCTAAATTCCTCACCCTCTTCTTCATCAAAAATGGTGAAGAAGCCTTTCTCGGCCAACGGTTTGGCATGAATATCGGTTTTCTGCATCTGGCGCGACTCGGCATCGTCAAAACCATAGTCGAGATAGAAGCTGTTTTTCTGGTAATCGACGTGCAGGGTAAACGGATAGTTGGACTCATCGCCACGCCCGTCGTCGTTTTTCACCACGCCAAACCATTCCCCCTGACGGATCTGGTTTTCTTCGTCCACGCCGCACAACAGCGTGATGGTATCCTTATCATTTTCGCTATAGCTGGCAACTATTCTGGCTACTGGCATGTTAAATCCCCTGTTTGGTTATTGGGTTAGCTTTGCCGATAGTATAACAACAGCGAACAAAATAGCTGGCGTGGTTTTATTGGCTTCACCAATCAATGTTCAGCACGGTTTTGCCGCGTGAGCCACCGGCTTTGCTCTGCGCCAGCATTTCCGGTGCCTGTTTGATCGATACCAGACGTTCCACAGGCACCTGCAACTCACCGCGCGCTACGCTCTGCAACAGCTGCTCCAGCTCATCCGCGCTGATTTGCGCCTCAAGATTGCCGCCACGCAGGCCTTGTTGCAGCATCTGCTCCGGTGCTGCCGACCAAATGGTGCTCAGCGCCACGCCGCCCTTACGCAGAATCACCAGCAAGGCGCTGAATGCTTCGGCATTGCTGACCAGATCGATCATACCGTCAATGCCCTGCGGATACTGTTGTTGAACCTGCTGCAGCACGGGTGCCTGGTGATGATCAATCACCTTCTCCGCCCCCAACTCACGCAATGCTGCCTCGGCATCAGCACCACCGGTGGCGATCACTTTCAGCCCCTGGCGCTTGGCCAATTGGATAACGAAGCGCCCAACGCCGCCGGTCGCCCCCACCACCAGCAGCGTCGCCCCCGCGGTCAGTTGCAGTTTCTCAACCAGTTTCAGCGCGGTACCGGCCGCAATCGGCAGGGCCGCTGCCTTGGTCAAACTCACCTCATCGGGCACCTTTGCCAACACCGCACGTTGGTCGATCGCCGCATACTGGGCGTAGCTGCCGGCACCGACAACGCCGAACATAAACTTGCCGGCCACCCGTTCGTTGACGCTGAAGCCGGTGACATCATCGGCGACCGCCTCCACTACGCCTGCACCGTCAGTACCGATCACCAAGGGGAAAACGTGGGGCAATTTCCCCTGCAGCATGCCGTCGGCAATCCGCCAGTCAACCGGGTTTAGCCCGGCAGCGGCCATTTTGACCAGGATCTGGCCGGGTTGTAGCGAAGGTTTGGCGATCTCTACCTGTTCTGGCGTAGCACCGAGTTGTTTGACTGCAATGGCTTTCATGAGGAACTCCAGTTTATCTGTTCATAATAGGAGTCAGTGTAGCGAACCCAAGATCGTCCGCCAGCCATCAATAATCGGATTCACTGTTCAGAAATTTATGACAATCAATTTTGTCACCGGGTGAGAAATTGCTCTGGGAAAGTTAAGTGAAAGCGTAATACACTGAATAAAATGATAATCACTCTCGACCTTTAAATCAGGGACTACATCATGATCCAGCATCGACCGCGCAGTGAACGTGGCCAATTGGCCGTTGCAGGAGAGAATTACGGCAGTTCGCTGTTGGGTGCACCACTGCTCTATTTCCCGGCGGCCGTCAGCAGCCCGGAAACCGGGTTGATTATTGCCGGTACCCACGGCGATGAGAGCGCCGCTATCGTCACCCTATCCTGCGCGCTGCGCAGCATTGCGCCAAACCAACTGCGCCACCACGTGGTACTGGCGGTCAATCCCGACGGTTGCCAGCTCGGGTTACGTGCCAACGCTAACGGGGTAGATTTGAACCGTAACTTCCCGGCGGCCAACTGGCGTTCGAGGGATACGGTTTATCGTTGGAACAGCGCCGCAGAGGCGCGGGATGTAAAACTCTCTACCGGCGGCCGCCCAGGCTCCGAACCGGAAACCCAGGGGCTGTGTCATCTGATCCATCGGTTGAAACCACACTGGGTGGTGTCGTTCCACGAGCCATTGGCCTGCATTGAAGACCCGGCCAGTTCACAGCTTGGCGTCTGGCTTTCGCATAAGTTTGCTCTGCCGCTGGTCACCAGCGTCGGTTACGAGACACCGGGATCATTCGGCAGTTGGTGCGCCGATTTGTCACTGCCTTGTATTACCGCAGAGTTCCCGCCGATCTCGGCCGATGCGGCCAGCGAAAAATACCTCAACGCGATGGTAGAATTGCTGACTTACCCAGGCTAAACCGGCTATGGGGCGAGATTAATCGCCCCACATTCAAAATTCAGCCCCGGTTCAACGTCATTCGCCAGCCAGGTCGGGCCGTCCAAATCGACGAATCGCGCGCCCGGTGCCAGCGGCAATGCGGCGTTTATCGCCCGCGAAGTGCACAACATGCAGCCGAGCATAATAGCGAACCCTTGTTGTCGCGCTTCCTGCGCCAGCGCCAACCCTTCAGTCAGGCCGCCGGTTTTATCCAGCTTGATATTGACCATCTGATAACGACCGGCCAGCTTGGGTAAATCGCCGCGGGTGTGGCAACTTTCATCGGCGCAAATAGGCAACGGGTGAATAAAGTTTTCCAGTGCGCTGTCATCCGTCGCCGGCAGCGGTTGCTCCAGCATCGCCACGCCCAAATCAGCCAACAGTTGGCAGCGCGCCGCCAGCCCTTCCGCCTGCCAGGACTCATTGGCATCGACAATCAACGTGGTATCCGGCACCGCCGCACGGATCGCCACCAGCCGTTCGCTGATCAGATGGTTGTCCAGTTTGATTTTCAGCAAGCGTGCCCCTTGCTGCTCAAGTTCACGCGCGGCGAAGGCCATGGCTTCCGGAGAACCTATGCTAACGGTTTGCGCCATCAGAATGCGTTCCGGCTCGGCAACAGCGCTGCGTTGCCAGCGACTCTGGCCGCTCAGTTGACACTCCAAATCCCACAAGGCGGAATCTACTGCATTACGTGCCGCGCCGGCCGGCATCAGCTGTTGCAATTGTTCACGCGTCACGCCCTGTTCGACCGCCGCCGCCACTTCAGCCAGCAGTTCCATCACCGAAGTTTCGCTTTCACCGTAGCGCGGATAAGGCGTGCATTCACCAATGCCCCGCACACCCTGCTGCTCAATTTCGACCACCACTACTTTGGCTTCGGTGCGGCTGCCGCGAGCAATAACAAAGGCGGTATGCAGCGGCCAGGCTTCTGGGTAAAAACGCATGCTTCTCATAACGGCTCCTGAGCGGAAATTACGTAGAAAATCGGGCTGACGCGTGGGTGTTTTTTTGGACACACTCTAATATATACAACTATTTAGCAAACTTTATCTATTCAACCCACAATTGTTGACATAAACTGAGGCCAGGGTGTGAACCTAATGTTAAAAGCGGCCCAAAGGCCCTCTTATTAGGCTCATGCCCTTTGTATAAACACCTGTAAAAGGAATCAAGCTAATGACTCAGACAGTACATTTTCAAGGCAACCCGGTTAGCGTTGCAGGCCACCTGCCACAGTCCGGCGAACAAGCCAAAGCCTTCTCACTGGTTGCCAAAGACTTGTCAGACGTGGCGCTGAGCAGCTTCGCGGGTCAACGCAAAGTTCTGAACATTTTCCCAAGTATCGATACCGGCGTTTGCGCGACTTCGGTACGTACCTTCAACCAACTGGCCAGCGGCCTGGATAACACCGTAGTGCTGTGCATCTCGGCCGACCTGCCGTTCGCCCAATCACGTTTCTGCGGTGCAGAAGGCCTGGACAACGTAGTCACCCTGTCCACCCTGCGTGGCGCTGAATTCAAACAGGCCTACGGCGTTGAAATCGCTGAAGGCCCACTGGCAGGCCTGACCGCACGCGCGGTTGTGGTGCTGGATGGCCAGGACAACGTGTTGTACAGCGAGTTGGTGAATGAAATCACCACCGAGCCGAACTACGATGCGGCGCTGGCTGCACTGAAGTAATGCCAGGAGGCCGACGAATGCCGGCCTCTAAAAGTTGAAACGGGCGCTTATGGCGCCCGTTTTTTTATTCTTCGCTTTCCCCACCAGGCTTACGGCTACTGAGCCCATATTCGCGCAACTTATTGGCGATCGCGGTATGCGAAACCCCCAGGCGTTTCGCCAGTTTTCTGGTGCTCGGGTAGGTACGGTACAAACGGGTCAGCACCGAACGTTCGAAACGCTTGCTGATGTCGTCAAGCGAGCCGTCCATCACCTCATCACCCAGCGACATTTCAACCTCGAACTCCGGCAGTACAATGTCCTGCGGACGAAGTTCGAAACCTTCGGTTTGCGTCAACGCCCGGTAAATGGCGTTTTTTAACTGTCGTACGTTGCCAGGCCAGCCATATTTGCTGAGGAAACTGCCCAGATCACTGGCCAGCTTCGGTCGCGCTACTCCCTGCTCATCGGCAAAACGCGCCACAAACAGTTCGGTCAGCGGCATGATGTCCTGTGGACGCTCACGCAGCGGCGGAATGGTGATGGTCAACACGTTAAGGCGATAGTAGAGATCTTCACGGAACTCACCACGCTGCACCAGTTCGGTCAGGTTTTTCTGCGTCGCGCAAATTACCCGCACATCCACATGGACCTCGTGTTCTTCACCTACGCGGCGGAAAGTGCCATCGTTAATGAAACGCAGCAGTTTGGTCTGCATGCGCGGCGACATCTCACCGATTTCATCCAGCAGCACCGAACCACCGTGCGCCTGTTCGAAGAAGCCCTTCTTGCCTTCCAGCGCATTCGGGTAAGCTCCCGGCGCATGGCCGAACAGCTCACTTTCCGCGACGTCATCCGGCAATGCGGCACAGTTCAGCGCCAGGAACGGCTGCTTGCCACGCGGGCTGCGTAAATGGCAGGCCCGGGCCAGAATATCTTTGCCAGTGCCGGTGTCGCCCACGATCAACAGTGGCGCATCCAGCATCGCCAATTTGCGCGCTTGCTCCAGCACGTGGCGCATTTTCGGGCTGGCGGCAACGATATGATCAAACTCGGTATCATCGTTTACCGACAGATTCTGTAGCTGACGCCCCATCCGGGCCGTGGATTTCAGCATCACTACCGCGCCTACGGCGGCGTTCTGCTGGTTTTCGTCTTCCAGGTAGATGGGCGTGATATCCATCAGGAAGTCCTGACTGCGGATCACCACCCGCTCCGATTGTGGCGCCGTCTGTTCGCTTTCCAGCCAGCGGTTGAAGTTATAACCGCCAATCAATGCGGTGGCCGTCTGGTTGCGGATTTTGTCTTCGCTAAGCCCGAACAGCGCCTGTGCAGCCGGGTTGGCCAGTTCGACTTTGCCTTTCATATCGATCGAGAACACCGGCTCAGGCATCGACTCCAACAGCGCGCGCAGTGCGCGGTGTTCGCGTTCAGACGGCATGAAATTCACGGTGCGCACATCGGTCACGCCAGCAATGCGGCGGATTTCCACCATCAGCGCACGGAAGGTGTCAAAATCCAGTTGGGAAAAATTGAGGTAAATGCGGCCGATGGGATCGATTTCGATGCCACGTAAATCTATGCTGCGCAATACCAAAAGATCGAGTAACTCTCGAGTCAGACCGATCCGGTCTTCGCAAAAAACTTCCAAACGCATCAGTATTGGCCTTATCTCTGCAGGTGCGGGGATGACTGAAGATGATGATACTCTCTCACCCCAAGCGGTAGAAGTAATCTGTCAGCAAAAGTTGACAGAACTCTGATTTATCGCTGTTGTTGATGATTTTAAACGCAAGTGAATAACACCATCGGCGTCATTTTAGCTTATCAGCAGAGAGTTATCACAACCGCCAGTAAATTTGCAGATAAATATAATGTATTTACAGGGGGATCGTCTTTCGTCAAGTGCGGGTTACGTATTGGCGTTAGCAGGGTGTAATTGCGGCAAGAAAGAACAATGGCGCCCGAGTGAGCGCCATTGGCGAATTATTTGGCTTTGTTATCACTCTTTTTCATGGTGTCTTTCAACTGGCCAATCAGTTGGCTGCGGAAATCACCCAGTTTCGGTTTTTCCCCTTCCAGCCAGGGCAGCGGACGGCACAGCTCCATCGCCTTGATACCGAGTCGGGCGGTCAGCAAACCGGCACCGATGCCCTGCGCCGCTCGGGCGGACAGTCGGGCGGCCAGGTCTTGCGACATCCAGTCCATGCCCACTTCGCGTACCAGTTCAGAGGCTCCGGCAAAGGCGATATTCAACAGCACCAGGCGGAACAAGCGCAGACGGCTGAAGTAACCCAGTTCAATGCCATACAGCGCGGCGATACGGTTGATCAGCCGAATATTACGCCAGGCGATAAACGCCATATCCACCACCGCCAACGGGCTGACGGCGATCATTAAGGTAGACTCCGCCGCCGAACGGCTGATTTCACGCCGCGCCTGGTTATCCAGCACCGGTTGCACCAGCTTGGCGTACAGCGCTACCACTTCGCGATCGTTCTGAGTTTCATGCAGTGAAGCCTGCCAGCGTTGCAACGCCGGGTGCCCCTGATCGAGACCGGCCTGACGCGCCAGCTTTTCGCAGAATTCACGCCCTTTGCCCAATCCGTGGCTATGCAACAGTTCCCGTGCCACATCTCGTTCTTCTGCACGCTGGCGCAGACGATACAGCCGACGCCATTCGGTCACTACCGAACCCACCCCGGCGAAGACAATCAACCCACCGGCCACGCCACCGCCCATGGCGATCCAATCCTGCTGTACCCAGGCGGTATGCACCCACTGCACGCCCTGCGCCACCACGCTGACACCGAACAGCGTCAGCCCGGCGGTCACCATTTTGCGCCACAGGCTGCGTTTGGGTTTCAGGGCTGCGTTGATAATGCCTTCGGCACGCCCTTCTTCCTCTTCCTGCTGCAGCTCCGGTGCCGCCGGGAAAAAGTGTTCCGCCTGCTGTTCGTCGAAGGCAACGTTGGCACGCAGCACCGGCTCCTGCGGCGGCTCCAACGGCTGTTCGAAATCGATACGCGGTTTTATCGGCTCGCTCATCGCAATTTATCTCCCAGTAAAAACTCCATTACCGCGTCCAGACGGATATGCGGCAACGGACTGTCCACACTCATCGCGCGTGGACGAAACTCATCAAAATGGAAGCCCTGATTTTGCCAGAACGTCGGCCCCGGCAAACGGGCCGGTACTTCGCCTGGGAATACCGTCAGAGGTGCGCCATCGTCCAGACGATTGCCTTTCAGCGCCGGGATGCGCTGCCCCTGATGGTCGACGATACCGCTCTCGGTCGCCTGTACCGAAGCCAGCCCGACGCAGTCCATGCTGATGCCCTCAAACGCCGCGTTTTGCCAGGCTTCCTGCACCAATTGCTGCAGCAACGACACTAAATTGGCATGTTGATCGGCGGTGATGTGATCGGCCTTGGTGGCGGCAAACATCAGTTTATCGATGGTCGGTGAAAATAAGCGGCGGAATAGTGTGCGCTTCCCATAGTGGAAACTCTGCATCAGTTGGGTCAGCGCCAGCCGCATATCGTTGAACGCCTGCGGGCCGCTATTGAGGGGCTGCAGGCAATCCACCAGCACAATCTGGCGATCGAAACGGACAAAATGCTCTTTATAAAAGTTTTTGACGATGGTCTGACAGTAATAGTTGAAGCGCGCACGCAGCATGCCGATGTTGCTGTGTTTATCCGCCTGCGCCAGTTTTGACTCGCCAAGGCTGTCGACGTTTGGCCACGGGAAGAACTGCAATGCCGGCGCACCGGCCAGATCGCCCGGCAACACAAAGCGGCCCGGCTGAATAAAATGCAGCCCTTCACTTTTGCAGCGCAGCAGATAATCGGTATAGGCCTGGGCAATAGCCGCCAACTTGTTTTCATCGGCAGGTGCCAGCGGATCGCAGCTTTTGCACAGTTCCAGCCAGGGTCTGGCCCACTCGGCGCGATCGCCCTGCAGCAAACCGGCCATTTGTCGCGACCAGGCCAGATAGTCCTGTTCCAGCATCGGCAAGTCCAACAACCATTCGCCGGGGTAATCGACAATCTCGAGATACAGCGTTGAAGTGTCTTTGAAATGACGCAGCAGTGAATCGTTGGAGCGATAACGCAACGCCAGGCGAATTTCACTGACGCCACGCGTCGGGGTCGGCCAGCTCGGCGGAGTGCCATAAAGCTGCGCCAGCCCTTCATCATAGGTAAAACGCTGAATGCCGAGATCGCGCTGCGGAATGCGCTTCACGCCCAGCAGACGTTCTTCACGCACCGGCGAGAACAGCGGCATGCGGGCACCGCTGTGAACATGCAGCAATTGGTTGACGAAAGCAGTGATAAAGGCGGTTTTGCCGCTGCGGCTCAGGCCGGTCACCGCCAGACGAAGATGGCGATCCATCCCGCGGTTGACCAGCGACGTTAACTCATTTTGCAGTCGTTTCATTGTTCTCCTTGGCATAACGCCCAAATACCTTGTTCAGCCCTTTGCGGAACAACGGTTCCAGCACCAGCGCCAGGACAAAGCGAATCGGTTTGCGACCTACGGTGCGCAGCAGCCAGCCGGCCGCCCCTGCCGGGCCGTAATTGAGTAACGCTATGATGATGACTTTAGACAATGTCTTCAACATTGCACCTGCTCCTTGTTTAAATCCACCGGATTTAACGGCGTTTACGGCATAGGTTTTTTTCATTATCAATGCCCTCCGGCACAATTTTGTTCAAAAGGATGATGTCAGGTGCGATGCCTGACCTGCGCCATGCGCAGGCCATTGCGCGCCAAGGCGGGGTTATAACTTGCGGAAGCGACTCTGTACGCCGAAGGTGTCCGACGTCACGTAACGTTCAACCTGTCGCAGTTGCTGTTCGCCGCTGCCCAGTTCGTACTCTAACTGGTCGAGCAACTGGCGCGGTGTTTTTTGCTGCTCGCCCTCAAATCGGCTGGCCGGTGCTTCATCCAGCACAAATACCAGCGCGAAATAAGCGATCAGGGTGAAGAAGAACAGTCCGAAGAACATCGACAACACCACGATCACTCGGATCAGGCGTACCGGCACGTCAAAATAATGGGCCAGACCGGCGCAGACGCCCTTCAGCATGCCTTCTTCAGGTACGCGATAAAGCTTTTTACTGCCCAGAGTGTTGTTCATCAAGACTGTCTCCAGTTCGGGTGTTCTGCATCGAGGATCTCTTCCAGCGCCTGAATGCGTTCACGCATGCGCTTGGCATCTTCGGCCAACTGCGCCATACGCTGCATCTCCTGATGGCTCAGTTGAATGCCGTTTTGTTGCCGATTGCTGTAATGCAGCCAAAGCCAAATCGGTGCGACAAACAACACAAAGATTGTCAACGGAATGGCAAGTAATAGAGCACTCATTTCTTTTCCTTCTTAATGCGTCTTGGTGGGCGGCCACAAACCGTGGCCGCTGTCGCCTTACTCAGAGCGGTTCATTTTGGCTTTCAGCGCCGCCAGTTGCTCACTGATGGCGTCGTCGGCTTTCAGCTCGGCAAACTCTTGATCCAGAGACTTCTTTTTACCGATGATGACGCTTTCCGCCTCGGCTTCCATATGGTCGATGCGGCGTTCGAACTGCTCGAAACGCGCCATCGCCTCATCCAGTTTACCGCTGTCGAGCTGACGGCGCACATCACGAGAAGAGGACGCCGCCTGGTGACGCAAGGTCAACGCCTGCTGGCGAGCGCGGGTTTCGGTCAGCTTGTTTTCCAGCTCGCCAATTTCGCTCTTCATACGCGCCAGCGTTTCTTCTACGGTGGACACTTCATGCGTCAGCGTAGTGATCAGGTCGGCCACTTTTTGTTTTTCGATCAGTGCCGCACGGGCCAGATCTTCTTTCTCTTTACGCAGTGCCAGTTCGGCTTTGTCCTGCCAGTCACTAAGCTGGTTTTCACCCTGCTCAATGCGACGCAGTAACTGTTTTTTCTCCGCCAGCGCACGAGCTGAGGTAGAACGGACTTCAACCAGCGTGTCTTCCATTTCCTGGATCATCAAACGCACCAGCTTTTGCGGATCTTCCGCCTTATCCAGCAGCGTATTGATGTTGGCGTTCACGATGTCGGCAAAACGAGAAAAAATACCCATAATTCACTTCCTCTTGGTTCTGATGGCGTCTGAAGCGCCGCGTTGGGTCATACAGATTTCCCTAAGACTTAATCAAAACCCGTGCCAACTTTTATTTAATTGAATAATAAAGATTATTTATTTTTGACTCTCTGTGAGCATACTGTAGAGTGATTATTTTCACCAAACATTGGCGAAATTCATCATGAGCGAACAGTTAGAAAACCTGTTGGGCGAAGCGAATGCCTTTGTCGAAGTATTGGAGCAAGTCTCGCAACTGGCAAAGTTGAACAAACCGGTGTTGGTGATCGGTGAGCGCGGCACCGGTAAAGAACTGATTGCCCACCGCTTGCATTACCTGTCCAACCGCTGGCAGGGGCCGTTTATCTCGCTTAACTGCGCGGCCCTGAATGAAAACCTGCTGGATTCCGAGCTGTTCGGACACGAGGCCGGGGCCTTTACCGGCGCGCAGAAGCGCCATCTGGGCCGCTTTGAACGGGCCGACGGCGGCACGCTGTTTCTCGACGAACTGGCCACCGCACCGATGCTGGTGCAGGAAAAACTGCTGCGGGTGATTGAATACGGCCACCTGGAGCGCGTCGGTGGCAGCCAGCCGCTGCAGGTTGACGTGCGGCTGGTGTGTGCCACCAACGACGATCTGCCCGCACTGGCGGCGGCGGGCAAATTCCGCGCCGACCTGTTGGATCGGCTGGCATTCGACGTGGTGCAGTTACCGCCGCTGCGCCAGCGACAGCAAGACATCATGTTGCTGGCCGAGCACTTTGCGATTCAGATGTGCCGCGAGTTGTCGCTGCCGCTGTTCCCTGGCTTTACCGAACGTGCCAGAGACACCCTGCTCGGCTATCACTGGCCGGGCAACGTGCGTGAATTGAAAAACGTAGTGGAGCGCTCGGTGTATCGGCACGGTACCAGTGACAGCGCGTTGGATCAGATAATCATCAACCCCTTCGCTCAACGGGAAACTATGCCATTGCCCATGGCGCGCGAAACGCCAACTGAGCGGCCAACCCTGCCGCTGGATTTGAAAGCCTGGCAGTTGGCGCAGGAAAAATCACTAATCGAAGCCGCGCTGCAACAGGGAAGATTTAATCAGCGTAAGGCGGCAGAGCTGCTGGGGCTGACCTATCACCAGTTGCGCGGCATGCTGAAAAAGCACGCGCTGTTGCAAAATGGCGAGGCAGAAGAAGAATAACGGGCAAAAAAAAAGCCAGCACCCGAGCTGGCTTAAAAAACACTGGAAGCAATGTGAGCAATGTCGTGCCTTTCACAGCAGAGCCACAAGCTGTGGCCTTCCGTGAACTGCCAGGCGATGATAATAGTTATCAGTATCACCTGTAAAGCACTTTGTTGAGAATCTTTCTCATTACCACACTGTCATTGTGCAATTACCACTCAGGGAAGGGATCGGCCATCTCATGCCAGTAGTCGACCCCCGCCGCCATTTCCTCATCGTTTAGCAGGCAGGCATCCAGCAAACGGGTTATTTCGGCCTGCGGCAGGTTCTGCCCGATAAATACCAGTTCCTGGCGCATATCGCCAAAAGGCTCCACCCACTTCTCCATAATCTGTGCCTGGGTCTCTTCATCCTGCGGCCAGTTTTCCTGTGCGATAGCGCGCCAGAAAGTCCCCGCCAACCCATAATGGGCGATGCCACCGGCCTGGCTCCACTGCCCAGCCTGACGCGGACGCGTCGCCAGCCAGTAGAACCCTTTGGAGCGCAACAGTTTGCCACCGCCCCAGTCGCCGTTGATCACCCGATAGAATTTATCTGGTGCAAAAGGTCGACGCGCCCGATAAACAAAACTGCTGATGCCATAGTTCTCGGTTTCAGGCAGGTGCTCACCCCGCAGTTCCTTAAGCCAGCCCGGAGCCTGCTGCGCTTTGTCAAAGCTGAAGCTGCCGGTGTTTAATACCGCCTCCAGCGGCAGTTTGCCGGGAGAGATAGCGATGATTTTGGCATCCGGGTTCAGGCTGGCGAGCAGCGCCATCACTTCGCCCTGTTGCTCGGGGGTCAGCAAATCAGTTTTACTCACCAGCATCACGTCGCAGAACTCAATCTGTTCGATCAGCAAATCGGCCACGCTGCGCAAATCATCCTCGCCCAGGCTTTGACCCGCCTCCTGCAGTGACTGCGCCTGCTGGTACTGCTGGATAAAGTTGACCCCGTCTACCACGGTGACCAGAGTATCCAGACGGGCGAAGTGCGACAGGCTTTCGCCCTGCTCGTCCTCAAAGGTGAAGGTTTCTGCCACCGGCAAGGGTTCGGAGATACCGCTGGACTCGATCAGCAGATAATCAAACCGACCGGCCTGCGCCAGTTCGCGCACTGAAATCAGCAGGTCTTCACGCAGCGTGCAGCAAATGCAGCCATTGCTCATCTCCACCAGCTTTTCCTGCTGGCGATCGAGCTGGACTTCGTTCTCGACCAGCGCGGCGTCGATGTTCACTTCACTCATGTCGTTGACGATCACCGCCACGCGCATGCCCTGACGATTATTCAGAATATGGTTCAACACCGTGGTTTTACCGGCGCCGAGAAAGCCGGAAAGTACGGTTACGGGTAATGGATTCATGGGGGTCCTCACTCAAAACTCATTGCGTAATGCCTGGTAACCGCGCACCAGTTCAACGTTAGTGGCGGCCACTTCTTCAGAAAATTGCAGTGCGCCGCGATCGACCTGCGGGTAAAGCGACAGATCGCTGTCGGCACCGACACGTTCGGTTGACGGGATATACAGGTTTTCCGGCAGCGTCACGCCATCCACCACCGCGTTGTAGCGCACCACACAGCCGGAACCGATATGGCAATTGAACAGCACGCTGTTAAAACCGATAAACACCCGATCTTCAATGCGACACGGGCCGTGGACAATGGCGCGATGGGCAATGGAGCTGAAGCGGCCGATGGTGACCGCAGCGCCACTTTTCGAGTGGATCACCACGCCGTCCTGAATATTGGAATGGGAACCGATAATGATCGGCTCCATGTCCCCGGCCGCATTCAGTTCGTCCGCACGGATCACGGCATAGGGGCCAACGTAGACAAAATCTTCGACAATCACCCGGCCGCAAATAATGGCGGTAGGATCGATGTAGGCATTCGCTGAAACCTGTGGCAGATGGCCACTGGGGTTTTTACGCAGCATTTTCAGCCTCCTGCCAGCTTAACTCCGCCACCGCATTGTGGGCGTGCAGGCTTTCCTGATGCTCCACACGCAATGAAAAAGCGCGGTGGTTGCACTGGCTGCGCAGCATCCGATACAGGCGGCGCGCGGCATCCTCACAGAACATCAGGTTCTGGCCATTAGCCAGGGCAAATGCTTGCTCGTCCTGACGTTTCACCAGCGTCTGCAGCGGTGTGCCCAGCGCATGCTCGATGCGATCGATTAAATTGACCACCGGCAATTCGGCCTCGTCCTCATTGAGCGTGACCGTCACCCAGGCCCAACTGCGCTGGCTATGCGGCGTGCCAGGCATGCCCTGTTCACCCAGCCAGTCAATGACCTGCTGCTGATCGACTTTGTCCGCTGACTGTTCGAAATCAAACTGAAACTGCTGCTGCGCCAGTTGGCGACTAAGCGCTGCCGAGCTCGGACAGGTGGAGGAATAGGGCACGCCCACCGTCAACGACAGGGTTAACCCGGCGGTTAGCCTGGCATCAATTTTCAGTGGGTAAGCTTTCCAGCCGCGATGTGCCGACAGCAGCGCCGGGCGCGACAGCAGCAGTTCGCCACTGATACTCAGGCTGGCACTGTCACTGTGTTCCGGCTGCGACGCCAGAAAAGCCCGCAGCGAGTCAGCAATACGTTGCGGCGTCAGTTCGCCCTGAGTCAATTCATCCAGCGTCAGGTACAGGCGCGACATATGTATTCCACGTGCACCATGGCGACTGGCACGCAGATTGATCCCAGCATTAACTTTTGCCATCAGCGGCTTGCCCGCCAACTCCAGCGGCAGTGCGATCCCTTGCATCCCTACCCAATCGAGTCCGACATCACTCATTGCCCCCTGCCAGGCCTGTGCATCTGGCAGCGGCTGGGTTGGTGGAAGTGCAACCTTGTTCATACATCCCCTTGCGATTATTGATACATTGCCAGAGAAAGGTAACATTATTTTGTTATGTTATAACATATCAATTGAAACTTTTTTGCCCATGACGGCGAATTGTTCAATCAAGTAGCAGAAAACTCAGCCATTTTGCTCAATGGATTGGGCTGTTCGTCAGAGTGCGATACACTAAGGCTATTGCTTATTAACCCATGAAGCCTCTATGCGTGGTTTACCCCTTTGGATTTTGTCGCTGAGTTGCCTGGCGAGCACCGCCCTGGCCTCAACACCTCCTGCGCCCGCCGTGGCCCCTCCGCTGCCGGACATCCGCCAAAGCGGCTTTGTCTATTGTGTCAGCGGCATACTGAACACCTTTAACCCGCAGATGGCCAGCAGCGGCCTGACGGTCGATACCCTGGCCGCACAGCTGTACGATCGTCTGCTGGATGTTGACCCCTATACTTATCGGCTGATCCCCGAACTGGCGCAAAGCTGGGAAGTGCTGGATAACGGCGCGACCTACCGTTTCCATCTGCGTAAGGATGTGCCCTTCCAGACCACCGCCTGGTTCACACCGACCCGGAAACTGAACGCCGACGACGTGGTATTCAGCTTCGAGCGCGTGTTTAACCAGAAGCACCCATACCATGACGTCAACGGCGGCGAGTATCCGTACTTCGACAGCCTGCAGTTTGGCGACTCGGTGCAAAGCGTGAAAAAGCTCGACGAATACACGGTCGAAATCCGCCTGCAAGCACCGGACGCCTCCTTCCTGTGGCATATCGCGACCCACTATGCGCCGGTGCTGTCGGCTGAATACGCTGACAACCTGACACGTGAAGGGCGCCAGGAAATGATCGACCGCGAACCTGTCGGTAGCGGGCCCTTCCTGCTGAATGAATATCGCTCCGGGCAATACATTCGTCTGGCACGCAACGATCTGTACTGGAAAGGTAAACCGCGTATGCCGCAGGTGGTGATCGACCTGGGTGCCGGTGGCACCGGTCGGTTGTCGAAGCTGCTGACCGGCGAGTGCGATGTACTGGCCTATCCGGCCGCCAGCCAGCTTTCTATTCTGCGTGATGACCCGCGTCTGCGCCTGACGCTGCGCCCGGGGATGAATATCGCCTATCTGGCGTTCAACACCCGCAAACCGCCGCTGGATAACCTGAAAGTTCGTCAGGCGATTTCGCTGGCAATCAATAACCAGCGTCTGATGCAGTCGATTTACTACGGCACGGCAGAAACCGCCGCTTCTATTTTGCCGCGCGCTTCGTGGGCATACGACAATGATGCGCACGTCACCGAGTTTAATCCGGCTAAATCACGCGAAATGCTGAAACAGGCAGGTATTGAGTCACTCAACCTGCGCTTGTGGGTGCCTACCGCTTCACAATCCTACAACCCCAGCCCGCTGAAGACCGCCGAACTGATCCAGGCCGATTTGGCCCAGGTGGGGATCAAAGTCACCATCGTGCCGGTTGAAGGCCGCTTCCAGGAAGCCCGGTTGATGGAGATGAATCACGACCTGACCCTGACCGGTTGGGCCACCGACAGTAACGACCCGGACAGCTTCTTCCGGCCACTGCTGAGCTGCGCGGCAATCCGCTCACAAACCAACTATGCTCACTGGTGTGACCCAAGTTTTGACGAAGTGCTGCAAAATGCCCTGCTGTCACAGCAGTTGGCGCAGCGAATCGAAAACTATCAGAAGGCGCAGAAAATTCTCGAACAACAACTGCCGGTGTTGCCGCTGGCGTCTTCATTGCGCCTGCAGGCCTATCGTTACGACATCAAGGGATTGGTACTGAGCCCGTTTGGCAATGCGTCATTTGCCGGCGTGTTCCGTGAATCTGCGGAGGGGCCGAAAAAGTGATTATCTTTACCTTACGCCGTTGCCTGCTGCTGCTGATCACGCTGTTCTTCCTGACGCTGGTCAGCTTTAGCCTGAGTTATTTCACACCGCGTGCCCCGCTGAACGGTGCCGCCCTGCTGGATGCCTATCAGTTTTACTTTGTCAGTCTATTGCACTGGGATTTTGGCGTTTCCAGCATTAACGGCCAGGCCATCAGCGAGCAACTCCGTGAAGTGTTCCCGGCGACCATGGAACTGTGCATTCTGGCTTTCACCCTGGCGTTATTTATCGGTATTCCGCTGGGGATTATTGCCGGCGTGATGCGCGGTAAATGGCAGGACACCGCCATCAGCACCTTTGCGCTGCTCGGTTTCTCGATGCCGGTGTTCTGGCTGGCACTGCTGCTGATGCTGTTTTTCTCACTGCACCTCGGATGGCTACCGGTTTCCGGCCGTTTCGATCTGCTGTATCAGGTTAAACCGATCACCGGCTTTGCCCTGATTGACGCCTGGCTATCTGATTCGCCCTATCGCAGCGAAATGATTGGCAGCGCGCTACGCCATATGATCCTGCCAATTGCCGCACTGGCGGTAGCACCGACCACCGAGGTAGTGCGCCTGATGCGTATCAGCACCGACGACGTACTCAACCAGAACTACATCAAAGCCGCCGCGACCCGTGGGCTGTCCCGTTTCACCATTATCCGCCGCCACGTGCTGCATAATGCCCTGCCGCCGATCGTGCCCAAACTGGGCCTGCAGTTCTCTACCATGCTGACGCTGGCGATGATCACCGAAGTGGTGTTCAGCTGGCCGGGCCTCGGGCGCTGGATGATTAATGCCATCCGCCAGCAGGATTACGCGGCGATCTCCGCCGGAGTGATGGTGGTGGGCACGCTGGTGATCACCATTAACGTGCTGGCCGATATCTTGGGCGCTGCCACCAACCCACTGAAACATAAGGAATGGTATGCCCTTAGATAACGTATACCGCGAAAAGAAAATGCCGAGTCCGCTGCTCTACACCTGGCGGATTTTTTACGGTGATGCGCTGGCGATGATTGGCTTCTACGGCGTGATAGCGCTGCTGCTGCTTTCCCTGTTCGGCAGCCTGCTGGCACCTTATGCGCTCGATCAACAGTTCCTGGGCTATCAACTGTTGCCACCTTCCTGGTCGCGTTACGGCAACGTTTCCTTCTTCCTGGGCACTGACGACCTCGGTCGCGATATTCTCAGCCGTCTGCTGGCCGGTACCGCCGCCACTTACGGCGCCGCACTGCTGGTCACCGTGGCCGCTTCCGTGGTCGGGGTGATACTGGGGGTATTTGCCGGCGTCACCCGTGGTTTTCGCTCTGCGGTGCTCAATCATATTCTCGACACCCTGCTCTCCATCCCTTCGCTGCTGCTGGCGATTGTGGTGGTGGCGTTTCTCGGGCCCAAGCTCGAACACGCCATGCTGGCCGTTTGGCTGGCGTTATTGCCACGCATGGTGCGCACTATCTACAGCGCAGTACACGACGAGCTGGAAAAAGAATATGTGGTCGCGGTGCGTCTGGACGGTGCCTCTACGCTGCAGATCCTGTGGTATGCCGTGATGCCTAATATTGTGGCGGTGCTGGTGACGGAGTTCACCCGAGCGCTGTCGATGGCGATCCTGGATATTGCCGCACTCGGCTTCCTCGATCTCGGCGCACAGCTCCCGTCACCGGAATGGGGAGCCATGCTCGGCGATTCGCTGGAGCTGGTGTATGTCGCCCCCTGGACGGTAATGCTGCCCGGTGCCGCGATCCTGATCAGCGTGCTGCTGGTTAACCTGTTGGGCGACGGAATGCGCCGCGCAATCAATACAGGGGTGGAATAATGCCATTACTTGATATCCGCAACCTGACGATTGAATTTATGACCGCCGAAGGGCCGGTCAAGGCGGTTGATCGTGTCAGCATGACGTTGAGCGAAGGGGAAGTCCGTGGTTTGGTGGGCGAATCCGGTTCAGGCAAAAGCCTGATCGCAAAGGCAATTTGCGGCGTCACCAAAGACAACTGGCGCGTTACCGCCGACCGTTTCCGTTTTGACGATATCGACCTGCTGCAACTGACCCCGCGTGAACGACGCAAACTGGTCGGGCATAACGTTTCGATGATCTTCCAGGAACCGCAGTCTTGTCTGGATCCGTCCGAAAGCATTGGCCGCCAGTTGGCGCAGGCGATCCCTGGCTGGACCTATAAGGGCCGTTGGTGGCAACGTTTTAACTGGCGCAAACGCCGCGCGATTGAGCTACTGCACCGCGTGGGGATCAAGGATCACAAGGACATTATGGGCAGCTTCCCCTATGAGCTGACCGACGGCGAATGCCAGAAAGTGATGATCGCCATCGCCCTGGCCAATCAGCCGCGCCTGCTGATTGCCGACGAACCCACCAACGCCATGGAACCGACCACCCAGGCGCAGATTTTCCGCCTGCTGGCGCGCCTGAACCAAAACAACAACACCACCATTTTGCTGATCAGCCACGATTTGCAAATGATGAGTAAATGGGCGGATCGGGTCAACGTGCTGTACTGCGGCCAAACGGTGGAAAGCGCCCAGTGTGAAGACCTGCTGGCCGCGCCGCACCATCCTTACACCCAGGCGCTGATCCGCTCAATGCCGGACTTCGGCCGCGCCTTGCCGCATAAAAGCCGTCTCAACACCCTGCCGGGTGCCATTCCGTCGCTGGAGCATTTACCTATCGGTTGCCGCCTGGGGCCACGTTGCCCTTATGCCCAGAAAAAGTGCATTGAAACACCACGCCTGCGCCCGGTGAAAAACCACCTGTTCGCCTGCCACTTCCCGCTGAACATGGAGGAGCAATAACATGGAAACGCTGTTGGAAGTGCGTAATCTGAGCAAAACCTACCGCTACCGCACCGGGCTGTTTCGCCGCCAGCACGTTGAGGCAGTGAAATCGGTCAGCTTTACCCTGCGTGAGCGACAAACGCTGGCCATCATCGGCGAGAACGGCTCCGGTAAATCGACGTTGGCCAAGATGCTGTCCGGCATGGTGGAGCCTTCATCCGGCGAACTGCTGATCGACGATCATCGGCTCAACTATGGCGACTATCGCTATCGTAGCCAGCGCATTCGCATGATATTTCAGGATCCGAGCACTTCGCTCAATCCTCGCCAGCGTATTGGCCAACTGCTGGATGCCCCGCTGCGGCTGAATACCGAAATGGCGGCCCCGGAGCGCGAGCAGCACATCAACCAGACGCTACGCCAGGTAGGGATGTTGCCGGACCACGCCAATTATTATCCGCATATGCTGGCCTCAGGCCAGAAACAGCGAGTGGCATTGGCCCGTGCGCTGATCCTGCAACCCAAGGTGATCGTGGCCGATGAGGCGCTGGCCTCACTGGATATGTCGATGCGCTCGCAGATCATCAACCTGATGCTCGAATTGCAGGAGAAACACGGCATCTCCTATATCTACGTGACCCAGCATTTGGGGATGATGAAGCATATCAGCGATCAGGTGATGGTAATGCACGAAGGGGAAATCGTCGAACGCGGGAGTACCGCAGAAGTACTGGCTTCCCCGCTGCACGAACTGACCAAACGCCTGATCGCCAGCCACTTTGGTGAAGCCCTCACCGCGGACGCCTGGCGACGCGATGGCGGCAGATTCTGATCTTTCGGTCCTGAGATGCATGAGCCCCTCACCCCGGCCCTCTCCCTTTGGAGAGGGTGACGTCCGCTTTAGCCATGCCGGACAGACTTGTTGATCTACCCGGCACTGGCTTAGCCAATATCCTCAAATACAAATTACATTTTTGTTATATCTCATTATATTTTATTCCATTCAGTTATTGATTAGCACTTAACATTATTTTATCTCGTCAATCGAATCGGTGAGGATATCCCCTACGTTGAGCTTCTTAAACGACAGGATATCGCACTGATGAACAGCCCTCGCCATCGCCAACTCGCGCAGTTTTTGCTCGCTTTAGCCGCAGGTTTCTCTGTTTATGACCACGCACTGTGTTGCGACGGTCAGCGTTGATCCTGCCATTCCGTGCCCCTCTGCGGGCAGATTGCCTTTTTATCTTGCCGCCGTTGCCTTTTGCAGCGGTGGCTATTGTGCTTGATTAAGGACTATCCCCTATGGAACTACTACGTCGACAACATAATGCCCAGTGGTATCACGAAACCCAAAGCAGCGTGCGCGGTGACCAGCCGCTGGAACCCCAGGCGGCCGGTATCCGCGATCGCTTCCTGCTGGGGCTGGGCGCTTTTGCCGACGAAGCGCTGAACACGGCACTGACCGCACGCGCCGGGGTATTTAACGCCTCGCTGGCCAGTTACCACGTGCTGTTCCCGGATCGGGTCGAATTAACGCGATCAGTGACATTGTCACCTTACGATCGCCTCAGCACTGCGTTGACGGTGGCTCAGGTGACCGGCGTGCAATCCCTCTGTAGCCATTACGCTGCCCGCCTCGCCCCGCTGTACAGCCCTGATGCCTCACGTGAAAGCAATATCCGCCTGGCGCAAATCACCCAATATGCCCGCCAACTTGCCGGTCAGCCGACCCTGATTTGCCCGAAAGCATTGCAGCAGCTCAGCGACGTCGGGCTCAGCCCGGCGGATATTGTGACGTTTTCGCAGATTATCGGCTTTGTCAGCTATCAGGCACGGGTGGTGGCCGGCGTGGCCGCATTGGCCGGGCGGCCCACTGGCGTGGTGCCCGGTTTCCCGAACATAGCGGATGCTGAAAGTGTGGTCTTCACCACGGAAGAACTGGCATGGCAAGCACGGCTGCCATCGGTGGTGCTGGAAGAGGCATGCGCTGAACAGCTTGACGTGCTGGATCAAAGCCATCCCGACGCCCGCAGCGAGTCTTATTATCTGCTGCTGGCCCATGATGCCGCTGCACTACGTGAGCGCAACGGCGTATTTAACAGTATCAACGCCGACGGCTATGGCCTTTCGGCGCGGCTGAAAGCACTGGCGACGCTGGCGGTTTCCCGCATTAACGGCAGCCGCTACTGCACCTCCACCGTGGCGCAGGATATTGAGCATGACTTATTGGTGAGTGCTCTGTTAGACAATATTGATCATGGGCTGGAGAGCACCGATAACCCGGTTCATCAGGCGGTGATCCGCGTGGCTGCAGACCTGACCCGCACGCCGGAAAAATTCACTCCGCGTAGCGTGCAGGCGTTGTTTAACAGTGGGATGAATCAGGCACAGGCGCTGGACGTGATCCTCACCGGGGCACTCTACGCCTGGGAGAACCGCTTACGCCAAACCCTGGGTGACACGCAGCACTTCAGCGAAAGCCAGGCAGAATAGTTACCGCAACAGCCAACCGCGCGCGGCATCAAAAAAGTGCTGCGCCAATGGCGATGCACGCCCCGGCTCGGCGGTCACCACTGCGGCATGGCGTGACATGGCTGCGATGGCAATCTGCCGGTGCTGCAACTCCGGCATCATGCTCGGCAACAGGTTGCCTGGCGGAAATAATCCGCAGCCCAGACCAACAAAAATGCCCTGCAGCAATTGGAATATCGAGGTGGTTTCCATGCGGACATGCAGCGTCAAACCGGCTTCACGGAAGTTTTGATCAAGGTAGCGGCGGAAGTAGCGCGTCGGTTCCGCCAGACACAGCGGCAGTGCAGCCACCTCCTCCAGCGTCATTGGCGCGTCCCCTGTCAGCTCGGGGAAGTACTCTGGGTGGAACACCAACTCAACGCCGGCGTCCGCCAGCGGCTGTGACTGGAAATGCAGCTCCTGCAGCGTGGAAAGCTCAAAGAAGCCGATGCCGATATCCACGGTATGCGCCGTCAGCGCCTCCAGTAACTGATCGGCACTCAACACCGACACCCGGTAATCCAACTGCGGAAAACGCTCGCTGACCGCCTTTAACATTTGTGCCAGCGAAATACTGCATTGAGGAACGGCACCGATGCGCAGCGTGCCGTTAAGGCCGTGCTTAAGTGACTCCACCTCCAGCTTCAGCCCCTGATACACCGAGACAATCTCACGCGCCCACGACAGCACCCGCTCACCTTCGGCGGTAAAGCCTTCGAAATTGTTGCCGCGATTGATTAACGAGACACCCAGCTCTTTTTCCAAATTTTTCAGCCGCATGGATAGCGTTGGCTGGCTGACAAAGCTGACTTGCGCCGCACGACCAAAGTGGCGTTCACGTTCGAGATTGCATAGGTAAATCAGTTGCTTAATATCGATTTTATTTATTTCCAGCTATTACAGCAAAGGTTGCAGGAGGCCATTACGTATACACTGATGTACTGACTAAAACACTCCAGCGGGTTACAGCGCACTGTAACAATATTTTTTATGATAATCCTTATCTTGGCAAGTCTTGGATCGGTACGTCGTTCCTGTAAGCAGGACATAAAAAACCCAGCTCAGTGGCCGGGTTGGGAACATTTACCAGGATAGCTTCAATTCACCGAGTACTTTTCCTTCAGTCTGTCAAGACGTACGGCATCACGCTCTGTAAATTCCGCATTACCAAAAATAGGCTTGCCATCAGCATCGTCGACTCCCACTACCGTAACGGTAAATACAGCATCAGCCGGAAGCTTTAGTTTTCCCCAATCAGAAAACCGATTAGGGGCCAGAGCCCAATCCGCTTTTTCACCGGGCTCAAGACCACCGGCAATTTCATAATTGAATGAATCGCTAAACCACGGAACAGATCTGTCGGGACTTGCAATTACCCCCTTAAAGTGCGCACGAGATACTGCTTTAGGCGTGGCATTTTCTACACTTAACGCAATGATTGGCTGGTCGCTTCCATATTTCTCTTTTTGGAAGTAAAACCGAGAGCTCGTCACTTTAAAAGCTTTCAGTTGCTCAACACTTTCTGCGGAGGTTTTTTTTCTGTTTTCTAACTCAGTAATCTCTTGCAGAGCCTGTTCTTTTTCTCTTTTTTGACGCTCCAACTTGATTGTTTCTGCATAAGAGATAACTTCATCACCCGTTTTACCCGCCAGAGCAGTCTTCATTTTGTTTTGTACAAAATCTGCGTCTTTAGTCACTCCTGCCTGCATGAGATCCCGCATGCTGACCTGACTGAACGCGACCACTTTAAGCGCGTCATCAAATTGAGGCTGCTTTTCCTGGGGGAGTGCTTCCCTAATCTTCTGAATGGATTCTTTCATTGACTCGTCAGTAGACGCATCTATTTTGGGTTTGTCACATGCTGACAGTAAAAAGGCCAGCATTGTTACACCAATCAATTTTTTCACTTCCCTATCCCCATAGATAAATTTTTAACTATTGTTTAAGACAACCAAATAACGCCCACGCCTTAACCAGATCGCAATCACCTTGATTACAATCGGAAATATCCTAACATTTTAGTGGGATTGTTCAATGTGAAAAAAATTTGAGGACTGTTTGATTAGTAACTCTCATATTTAGATAAGATCGTCACCACCATCGTCAAGGATATATCATCGCTGCAGGATTTCGGGCGCAGAGCACTGCGCCCCGGGGGTCAGATTTTCAACTTCACATAGTCCATCAGGCGCGAGAACATGCCGCCCTGATTGACCGGCTGCAATGCCACCAGCGGCAAGGTTTTCACTACTTTGCCGTTGTCGCTGATGCGAATTTCGCCGACCGGCTGCCCCTGAGTCAGCGGAGCATCAAGACGCGGCGTATTGATCACATATTGCGCCTTCAGCTTGTCCGCTTCGCTTTTCGGCAGGCTGAGATATTGATCCTGCCGGCTGCCCACCGCAACCTCATGGCGATCGCCGTACCACACTTTCTCCTGCCCCAGGCTTTGCCCAGCGCTAAACAAATGTACGGTATCGAAATCGCGCAGGCCCCAGGTCAGCAGCTTACGCGCCTGTTCTTCGCGTCCTTTCGAACTTTTGCCGCCCATCACCACCGCAATCAGTCGGCGGTCACCTTCGGTCGCGGAGGCAATAATATTAAAGCCGGCCGAGGCGGTATGACCGGTTTTCAGGCCGTCGACCCGCAGGTTTTTGTCCCACAGCAGCCCGTTGCGATTCTGCTGGGTGATGCCATTCCAGGTCAGCGATTTCTCGCTGTACATATGGTATTCCGCCGGTTCGCTCATGATGATGGCGCGTGCAATCACCGCCAGATCGCCCGCCGTGGTGAATTGCCCTGGGGCATCCAGACCGTGAACGGTTTCAAAATGGGTGTTTTGCAGGCCAAGCTGAGCGCTGTTTTCATTCATCAGTTTGACGAAGGCGGCCTGACTGCCCGCTACGTAGTCCGCCATGGCTACGCAGGCGTCGTTACCGGAGTCAATAATAATGCCACGGCTGAGGTCACGAACCGTGACCCTGTCACCGGGTTTTAAAAACATCAACGACGAGCCCTTGAATACCGGATTACCTTCGGCCCAGGCATCTTTACCCACCGGTACCACGTCGTCCAGACCAATCTTGTGCTGATCGAGCGCGTGATCAATCACCAATCCGGTCATCAGCTTGGTCAGGCTGGCCGGATTACGTCTTTGATCGGCATTTTCCTGTGCCAGTACCTGGCCGGTGGTGTAATCCATCAACACGTAAGAGGCGGCGTCTATCGCCGGTGGTGTCATGAGGGGAAAGTTGAGTGGCGCATCTGCCGCCTGTACCGCCAAAGGCAGCAAAATTCCGGTTATCACCACCAATACTGAACGCTTCAATCGCTGTTCCTCAGGCCCTACGGGCAAAATAAAATACCAATATAATCCGAGGCATAGACTGCATTAATTGTGGCGAAAGCGGAATCATTACTCTTTTTCAGCACATGTCATTATGCAACCATTTGTTTGCCCGCTCCGAGCCTGCGATAAACCGGCTCTATGCCGCCATAGTCCCATTCGATTAGACGCTGAAGCCGCGCCCTCCTAAACTTGTGACATAAACACTGAAAGCGCTTAAAAAAGCGTTCACTTTTTAGCTACAACCACCTGCGAAGACCAATATGAAATTTAAACCGTCAATAAAGCCTTATACCGGCGCGGCGGGCGGCTGGGGTTCACTCGAAGCCACCACTCGCTATGTGCTCGACAGCAAACAGACGCTGAAAAACCTGCGTAACCTGATGCGCGTAAATAAGGCCCGCGGTTTCGACTGCCCAGGCTGTGCCTGGGGCGATGATAATCACAGCACCTTCAGCTTCTGCGAAAACGGCGCCAAAGCGGTCAGTTGGGAAGCCACGCGTAATGCGGTCGAACCGGAATTCTTTGCCGCCCACAGCGTCAGCACTCTACAGCAACAAAGCGATTACTTTCTTGAATATCAGGGCCGCCTCACCCACCCGATGCGCTATAACGCCGAAACCGACCATTATGAGCCGATCGGTTGGCCGGACGCGCTGGCGTTGATTTCCCAGCACATCAGGCAAATGGATAATCCGAACCAGATCGAGCTGTATACCTCGGGGCGCGCCAGTAACGAAGCCTCCTACCTGTATCAACTGTTTGGCCGCATGCTCGGTACCAGTAACTTTCCCGACTGTTCCAACATGTGCCACGAAGCCAGCGGCGTCGGGCTGAAACAGAGTATCGGCGTGGGTAAAGGCACCATCCGTATGGATGACTTTGAAAAGGCCGACGCCATCTTCGTATTTGGTCAGAACCCCGGCACCAACCACCCGCGCATGCTGCACAGCCTGAAAAACGCTGCCAGCCGTGGTGCACGCATCGTCAGCTTTAATACCCTGCGCGAACGTGGGCTGGAGCGCTTTGCCGATCCGCAGAGCCCAATTCAGATGCTGACGCCCAAGTCATCCCCGATCAGTTCGTCCTATTTCCAACCCAACCTCGGCGGAGATATGGCCGCGGTACGCGGTATGGTGAAAGCTTTGCTTGAGGGCCACCGTCAGAGCCTGGCTGCCGGTGAGCCAGGTCTGTTCGATCTGGCCTTTATTGAGCAGCACAGCGTCGGCGTGGAGAACTATCTGGCCCAGGTGGATGCCACCTCATGGGAGCAAATCACCCAGCAGTCCGGCCTCAGCGAAGCGCAACTGCGCCAGGCTGCTGCCATTTATCAGGGGGCTGAGCGCGTGATCTGCACCTGGGCAATGGGCGTGACCCAACATAAACACTCGGTGCCAACGGTGCGTGAAATCACCAACCTGCAACTGCTGTTCGGTCAGTTAGGCAAACCGGGGGCCGGTCTGTGCCCGGTACGCGGCCACAGCAACGTGCAGGGCAACCGCACCATGGGGATCGATGAGAAGTCACCCAAGGCGCTGCTAGACAGCCTGGAACAACATTTTAACTTCTCGCCGCGACGCGAGCCGGGCCATAACACCGTAGAGGCGATTGAAGCCATGCTGCGTGGCGAAGTGAAGGTGTTGCTGGCGCTGGGCGGTAACCTGGCCGCCGCCGCACCGGACACCGAACGCACCGCCCGCGCCCTGCGCTGCTGCGACCTGACGGTGCATATCAGTACCAAGCTTAACCGTAGCCATCTGGTGACCGGCAAGGACGCGCTGATCCTGCCGACGCTGGGCCGGACAGAGCAGGACTTGCAGGCCAGCGGCCCGCAGTACATCACGGTGGAAGACTCCTTCAGCATGGTGCATGCGTCTGAAGGCGTCGGCAAGCCGCTGGCGGAAACCCAACGCTCGGAAACCGCCATTGTCTGCGGTATCGCCGATGCGGTGCTGGGCAACCAGCAGCTCGACTGGCTGGAGTTGGCGGATGACTATTCATTGATCCGCAATCATATCGCCGCCACCATTCCGGGCTTCGAAGATTTTAACCAACGCTGCGATCAACCGGGTGGCTTCTATCTGGGTAATGCCGCCGCCGAACTGCGCTTCAATACGCCGAGCGGCAAGGCGGAATTCGGCGCAGCCCCGTTGCCGGATAGCCTGTTCCCGCAGTTGGACGGGCGTAAGGCCCCCTTCACATTGCAGACCCTGCGCTCGCACGATCAGTACAACACCACTATCTACGGGCTGGATGACCGCTATCGTGGCGTGTATGGCCAACGGGAAGTGCTGTTTATCAACCCGGAAGATCTGGCCGTTCTGGATATGCAGGACGGCGAATTGGTGGAGATCGAAACCCTGTGGAATGACGGCATCACCCGCAAGGTGAGCGGTTTCAAACTGGTGAGCTACGATATCCCACGCGGCAATCTGGCGGCTTATTATCCCGAGACCAACCCACTGGTGCCGCTGGCCAGCTTTGGGGACGGTACCGGCACGCCGACCTCCAAGTCGATACCGGTAGAAATACGCCGTTGCGTCACGCAGCCGACGCTACGTATCGCCTGACCTGCAGCGCCCGGTTTACGCCGGGCGCGCTAATATATCGATCACTGTTTGCAACTCATCAGAGAGTTGATGGCGGCGCCACACGAAGTACAAATTGCTTAGCCCTGCTTCCCCCATTTCCACCACTTTCAATTCCGCGTCCGGCAGGATCAACGGCAGCAATGACCCTGGAATACAGGCCACGCCGCAGCCCGCTTTCACACAGGCCGCCATCGCCATGTACGATTCCATCTCCAGCGTCATACGCGGCTTTAACTGACGTGAGGCTAACCAGCTATCGATCTTCAGACGAAAAGAACATTCGCGGCTGAAAGTATAAAACTCCAATTGCGCCAGCGTTGCCGCGTCCAACTGCGGCACTGAAACAGGCATCAGTAACACCAAACGCTCGTCAAACGCCGCTCGACTGGCCAGTAACGGATGTTCAATCGGCCCATCGGTTACCGCCAGATCGAGCTCACTGTCTATCAGCATCCGCTCCAGCACCAGTGAGTCCCGGCTCAATACATTCACCTGCATCTGCGGCTGGCTTCGGCGCAATTGGGCAATGCGCGCCGGTAGGTGGCTGACCAGTGAAAAATCCAGCGCCCCCAAATTGAGTAAGCCCTGTTGCAGCCGACCGGCGAACAATTGTTGACTGTGTTCTGCCAGTGCCAGAATTTCAACGGCCTGCAGATAAAACAACCGTCCTTTGGGAGTGACATACAGCCGGTTTTTATCGCGGAAAAACAGCTCACCGCCGAGTGACTCCTCCAACTCTTTGATACGCAAGGTCACGTTGGAGGGCACACAATGCAACTCCCGCGCAGCGGCGGCAATGGTCTTATACTCAACCACGGCACAGAAAAACCTTAGCTGGCTCAGCTTCATAGAGCATTCACTTTTTATTAGTGTTTTAGTTAAAAACAATCACTTTAGATTAGCATTGTTATGCCCTAGTGTCGTACCAACAAACCAAGAGGGATCCCTATGCCACTGAATGATTTACTGACGCTGCCAGGCGTTACGGCCCAACCGGAAGCGGTCACCAACGGCTACGTGTTCAATCACACCATGATCCGCGTTAAAGACCTGACCAAAGCGCTGGATTTTTATACTCGCGTACTGGGCTTCACCCCGGTGTATCTGGAAGAGTTTAAAGAAGCCGCGTTCACCATTTGCTATCTGACCCGTAGCTCACGCGATCAGATCCCTCAGGATGACGCCGAGCGCAAACGCTGGGTTCTGGGCCAACCCGGTATTCTGGAACTGACCCATAATCACGGCAGCGAACAACAGGCCGATTTCCACTACCACAACGGCAACAGTGAGCCGCGTGGCTTTGGTCACCTGTGTATCACGGTGCCGGACGTGCGCGCCGCCTGTGAACGTTTTGAACGGCTTGGTGTGAACTTCCAAAAGCGCCTGCATGAAGGCCGAATGAATTACGTGGCCTTTATCAAAGACCCTGACGACTACTGGATTGAAATACTGCAGCCAACGCCGCTGCAGGACTGATTTCCTCCCGCTTCTCCCCGGCCTTTCGAGCCGGGGTTTTTCTTTCCGACTAGTGAACACCCGATATTCCCTAAATTCACGCGCTAACGCGGTAAAACCGTGACGTTTGGCTTGCCCGCAGCGGGTGATTCGCGTAAAACTGTCAGCCGCAAATCTTGCCACTCACAACCCATTCACTGGACGATATGTTTCAAGATAACCCGCTGCTGGCGCAGCTTAAACAGCAACTTCACTCTCAGACCCCGCGTGTTGAAGGCGTAGTAAAAGGGACTGAGAAAGGCTTTGGCTTTCTTGAAGTAGACGGTCAAAAAAGTTATTTCATTCCGCCACCGTACATGAAGAAAGTCATGCACGGCGACCGGGTGAGCGCGACTCTGCACACCGAGAAAGATCGCGAAATCGCCGAGCCGGAAACTCTGATCGAGCCATTCCTGTCGCGCTTTGTTGGCCGAGTGCAAAAGCGCGATGACCGTTTGTCGATCGTGCCCGATCATCCGTTGCTGAAAGACGCGATTCAGTGTCGTCCCGCGCGTGGTCTGAACCACAATTTCCAGGCCGGTGACTGGGCAGTAGCAGAAATGTGTCGCCACCCGCTGAAAGGCGACCGTGGTTTCAACGCTGACCTGACCCAATTTATTACCGATGGTGAAGATCACCTGGCGCCATGGTGGGTCACGCTGGCCCGCCACAATCTGGAAAAAGAAGCGCCGGAGATGATTGCCATCAGCGAGCCGGATGCTTCACTGCCGCGTGAAGACCTGACTGCGCTGAACTTTGTCACCATTGACAGTGCCAGCACCGAAGATATGGACGATGCGTTGTTCGTCCAGGACAACGGTGACGGCTCACTGCAATTGACCATCGCCATTGCCGATCCGACCGCCTACGTCGAGCAAGGTAGCCCATTGGATGAAATCGCCCGCAAGCGCGCCTTCACCAACTACCTGCCAGGTTTCAACATTCCTATGTTGCCACGCGACCTGTCAGACAACCTGTGTTCACTGCGCCCGAACCAACGCCGTCCGGTATTGGCCTGCCGCGTGACCATCGGTGCCGACGGTGCCCTGGCTGACGACATTCGCTTCTTCGCCGCCGAGATCGAGTCAAAAGCCAAACTGGTTTATGACGAAGTGTCCGACTGGCTGGAAGGCATTGCCGGCTGGCAACCGCCAAGTGACGACATTGCACAGCAAATCACCCTGCTCAAGCGCGTGTGCGATGCGCGTAACTCCTGGCGCCACCAGCACGCTCTGGTATTCAAGGATCGCCCTGACTACCGCTTTGTTCTGGGCGAAAAAGGCGAAGTGCTGGAGATCGTCACCGAGCAGCGCCGCAGTGCCAACCGTATCGTTGAAGAGTGCATGATTGCTTCCAACGTTTGCGCCGCTATCGTGCTGCGCGACCGCCTCGGCTTCGGCATTTACAACGTGCATACCGGTTTCGATCCGCTGCTGGTTGAACAGGCGGTGACCGTGTTGCAGGCCAACGGCGTGGAAGCCGATGCCGAGAAACTGCTGACGCTGGAAGGGTTCTGCGAACTGCGCCGTCACCTGGATTCACAGCCGACCCAGTTCCTCGACAGCCGCATCCGTCGTTCCCAGACCTATGCCGAGATCAGCACCACACCGGGCCCGCATTATGGCCTGGGGCTGGAAGCCTACGCCACCTGGACCTCACCGATCCGTAAATACGGCGATATGGTTAACCACCGTCTGCTGAAAGCCATTATCGCCGAGCAATCCGCCGAAAAACCTCAGGACGAAGTCACCGTCCAGTTGGCAGAGCGCCGTCGTCTGAACCGCATGGCAGAGCGCGACGTGGGCGACTGGTTGTATGCCCGCTACCTGAAAGATAAAGCCGGCACCGATGAGCGCTTCAATGCAGAGATCATCGACGTGACTCGCGGCGGCCTGCGTGTACGCCTGCTGGACAACGGCGCAGTGGCCTTTATCCCGGCACCCTTTATTCACGCGGTGCGTGATGAAATGGTCTGCAGCCAGGAGACCGGCACCGTTCAGATCAAAGGCGAAGTCGTCTATCGCCAGGGGGATAACCTGCAGGTCACCATCGCCGAAGTGCGTATGGAAACCCGCAGCGTGATCGCCAGACCGGCGGTCTAAGCTCGCGAGATTAATCTCAGGTCAGACAAACACCGGACGGGTTAACCTCCGGTGTTTTTTTTCGTCGCTTGAATAACGACGCCGATGTCTTGGCGTCATAAAAGAGAGGCGGCGCCACAACACCATCACATTGTTTTTACGCTATTACTCAACCAGCTTCACATTTCTCATCCGGCCTGCTGTTCTTCACGCACAAAACTCCTACTTTTAATTTGTATCCATTCTCCAATAAGAGCTTCTCTTTTTTATTTCTGCGCACCAAGGAGTTGTTGATCATGAAAAACGTCAAGTCCGGGATCGTCTGGCTGGCGGTGGCGTTGGTGGGCGCATTTGCCTTCGCCATGCTGGCGCTAAGCCGTGGGGAGCATGTTAATGCGGTTTGGCTAGTGGTAGCGGCGGTCGCCTGCTACAGCATCGCTTACCGCTTCTACAGCCTGTTTATTGCCAAGAAAGTCTTTGAGCTAGACGATCGCCGCATGACGCCGGCGGAACGTCGCAACGACGGGCTGGACTACGTGCCCACCAACAAATGGGTGTTGTTTGGTCACCACTTTGCCGCTATCGCCGGTGCCGGGCCGTTGGTTGGCCCGATCCTGGCGGCACAAATGGGCTTTCTGCCCGGCACCATCTGGATCCTGGTTGGGGTGATGCTGGCCGGTGCCGTGCAGGACTTCCTGATCCTGTTTATCTCCACTCGCCGCGACGGCCGTTCGCTGGGTGAAATGGCCAAGCAGGAGCTGGGGGCCTTCGCCGGGGTGATCACCATGCTGGGTGCGCTGGGGGTGATGATTATCATTCTGTCTGCGCTGGCGCTGGTGGTGGTAAAAGCATTGGCCGATAGCCCATGGGGCCTGTTCACTATCGCCGCCACCATTCCTATCGCGCTGTTTATGGGCGTGTACATGCGTTTTATTCGGCCGGGTAAAATCGCCGAAATTTCGGTGGTGGGTTTTGCCCTGATGCTGCTGGCGATTATTTACGGCGGCAATGTGGCGCAAGACCCCTACTGGGGCCCGTTCTTCACGCTGCACGGCACTACGCTGACCTGGGTGCTGGTGGTCTACGGTTTTGTCGCCTCGGTGCTGCCGGTGTGGCTGCTGTTGGCGCCGCGTGACTATCTGTCCACCTTTATGAAGATTGGCGTCATTATCGGGCTGGCGATTGGTATCGTCTTCGCCATGCCGGAAATGAAAATGCCGGCGGTATCGCGCTTTATCGACGGTAGTGGCCCGGTGTTCGCCGGCTCGCTGTTCCCGTTCCTGTTTATTACCATCGCCTGCGGCTCGATTTCCGGCTTCCATGCGCTGGTGTCCAGCGGCACGACACCGAAACTGGTGGAGCGTGAAAGCCATATCCGCTTTATCGGCTACGGTGCCATGTTGATGGAGTCCTTCGTGGCCATCATGGCGCTGATCTGCGCGTCGGTCATCGATCCGGGCGTTTACTTCGCCATGAACTCACCGGCGGCGCTGATCGGCACCACGGTGGAAAATGCCTCGCAGGTGATCAACAGCTGGGGCTTTATGATCACCCCGGAAACCCTGACCATGATTGCCAAGGACGTCGGGGAGCACTCGATTCTGTCGCGGGCCGGTGGCGCACCAACCTTTGCGGTAGGTATGGCGCACATCATTACCGAGGTGTTTAACAGCCGCGCGATGATGGCGTTTTGGTATCACTTCGCCATTTTGTTCGAGGCCCTGTTTATTCTGACCGCCGTCGATGCCGGGACCCGCGCCTGCCGCTTTATGGTGCAGGATTTGGTTGGCGTGGCGATCCCACGGCTGGCCAACAACCGTTCGTGGTTCGGTAATCTGGCAGGGACGACGGTAGCGGTCGCCGGCTGGGGTTTCTTTGTCTATCAGGGGGTGGTCGATCCGCTCGGCGGCATCAACACCCTGTGGCCGCTGTTTGGTATCGGTAACCAGATGCTGGCGTCAATGGCGCTGATCCTCGGTACCGTGGTGCTGTTCAAAATGAAAAAACAGCGCTATGCCTGGGTCACTATCCTGCCCACCGTCTGGTTGTTTATCACCTCAATGACCGCCGGCTGGCAGAAGATCTTCCATGAAAAACCGAGTATCGGCTTCCTGGCACAGGCGAAGAAATTCTCTACCGGTATTGAGCAAGGTACGTTAATCGCACCGGCCAAGACCTTAAAGGATATGGAAACCATCGTGTTCAGCAACCAGATTAACGCCGCGCTCTGCGCCTTCTTTATGCTGGTGGCGGTAACCATGCTGGTCTCCGCCTTCTTTGTGATCCGCCGTGCGCTGAACTCCAGTCAGCCTACGGCGCAGGAGTCGCCGATCGTCCTGCGTGAGAATGGCTAAACCTGCTATTGAGCGCGGCATGCAGCGCCCCTACTTCTAAACAACCGGGCACTTGATCAGTGCCCTTTTCTTTGTTTACAACTCAGTTCAATAAGTTAGTCCCAAACGCCCCTTGCCAATCTTGCTCGAATTTCTCTACCGCCGCCTGTACCGCAGGTGCGGCAAGGAACTGCTCGGCCACGTCGACCGGCAAGGTGATGGCCTGGCAACCGGCCAGTAAACACTCCAGTGCCTGACGCGGCGTTTTAAAACTGGCGGCCAGCACCCTGGCTCCTGGTGCATGCAACGTCAGCAACTGTTGCAGCTCTTGTACCATCTTGATGCCATCACCGCCCTGCGCATCCAAACGGTTAATGTAAGGGGCGACATACTCTGCCCCGGCCAACGCCGCCAGCAATCCCTGACCCGCGCCGTAGACCGCCGTCCCCAGCGTAGGGATCGACATCGTTTTCAGTTTCTTAATCGCTGCCAGCCCTTCAGCGGTCGCCGGCACCTTCACCACCAGCCCTGGCACTCGCTGATGAAGCAGCGCCGCTTCAGCCACCATAAGTTCGGCATCGTTGGCCATCACCTGAGCAAACAGCTTGCCAGTGCCCCCCATCGCATCACGCAGCGCCGGTAGCACCTCCCAAATCGGTTTCCCCTCTTTGGCAACAATACTTGGATTGGTGGTCACACCATGCAACGGAAGGATGCGCGCCAGGCGTTTCACGGCGTTCACATCAGCGGTATCGAGATATAGCTCCATTACGGACTCCTGAATCTTCTGTGGGCGAATTCAAACTCTGGTCATAGTAGGACATGCAATACGTTTATATTTGATCGAAATCAAATCAACTTTCATTCGAAACAACTTTAATGAAAACAGAAAAGCAACCGAATGACAGGTGACTCGTGATTTTCAATCTGCAGCGCTATTCCACCCATGATGGCCCAGGCATTCGCAGCGTAGTGTTTCTGAAGGGCTGCTCACTTGGCTGCCGCTGGTGCCAGAACCCCGAAAGCCGGGCGCGAAACGCAGACCTGTTGTTCGACCCACGCCTGTGTCTTGGTGGCTGCACGCTGTGTATCGAAGAGGATCCGCAGGCCGTCCGGCGGATAGACGATAATCTGGTGATCCAGCGCGATTTACTCAGCCATGAAGATTATGCCGCATTGGCTGCCCGTTGCCCAACCGGCGCGCTCAGCCTGTGCGGCAGCGCGATAAATATCGACGCTATCATGGCCGAGGTCCTGCGCGACCGCCCCTTTTATTTACGGACCGGCGGTGGACTGACGCTGTCCGGCGGTGAACCCTTTATGCAACCGACCGTGGCGGCAGAACTGCTGCGCCGCAGTCGTGAGGCCGGTATTCATACCGCGGTGGAGTCCTGTCTGCATACCCCGTGGTCGTACATCGCCCCTTCACTGCCCTGGCTTGACCTGATGCTGGCGGATCTGAAACACGTCGATGAGCGGCGCTTCAAACAGTGGACCGGCGGATCCGCCAAACGGGTGATGGACAATTTTCGTCGGCTGGCTGAACGCGGTACCCAAACCATTGTGCGTGTGCCGCTGATCCCGGAGTTTAACGCCGATCGCCACTCTGTCCGCGCGATTGTCGATTTCGCCGCCGATGACGCCGGTGCCAAAGAGATTCATTTTTTGCCGTATCACACACTGGGCATCAACAAATACCACCTGCTCGGCGAACCCTATCACGCTGCCCGTACCCCACTGGATGCGCCCGACCTGCTGGCCTATGCCGAGCAGTACGCCAAAACCAAAGGGCTGGCCGCTATTTTGCGAGGATAACATTATGACCACGCTGGACTTGACCACCCTGACCGAACGCACCCTGGCCCACAAGAACGCGCTGATCCATATCGTCAAACCGCCGGTTTGCACCGAACGCGCACAGCATTATACCGAAGCCTATCAGCAGCACCTGGACAAACCCTTGCCGGTGCGTCGGGCGCTGGCGTTAGCTAACCATCTGGCCAAACGCACCCTGAGAATCGACAACGATGAGCTGATTATCGGTAACCAGGCCAGTGAATTGCGCGCTGCGCCGATCTTCCCGGAATATACCGTCAATTGGATCGAAGACGAGATTGACCAGCTGGCCGACCGCCCAGGCGCCGGTTTTTCCATCAGCGAAGAGAACAAAGCCATCCTGCACCGGATATGCCCGTGGTGGCGCGGCCAGACGGTACAAGACCGCTGCTACGGCATGTTCACCGATGAACAACAGGCGCTGCTGGCCACCGGTATCATCAAGGCCGAAGGCAATATGACTTCGGGCGATGCCCACCTGGCGGTGAATTTCCCACTGCTGCTGGAAAAAGGCCTCGACGGGCTACGCGAGAAGGTGGACGAGCGCCGCAGCCGCATTCACCTCACCGACTGGCAAGAGTTACAGCAGGAACAATTCCTGAAGGCTATCGACCTGACCCTGGAGGCACTGAGTGCCCATATTCTGCGCTTTGCCGCACTGGCCCGCAGCATGGCACAGGCAGAAAGTCGCCGCTGGCGAAGTGAAGAACTGCTGGCCATGGCGGAAAACTGCGAGTTGATAGCTCACCGCCCACCGCAGACCTTCTGGCAGGCACTGCAACTGTGTTACTTCATTCAGTTAACGCTACAAATTGAATCCAACGGCCATTCGGTGTCCTTTGGCCGTCTCGACCAATATCTGTACCCCTGGTATCGCCGCGATGTCGAGCTGGAGCAGACTCTGCCGCGCGAGCGCGCGATCGAAATGCTGCACAGCTGCTGGTTGAAACTGCTGGAGATCAACAAGATCCGTTCTGGCTCGCACTCCAAAGCCTCGGCAGGCAGCCCGCTGTATCAGAACGTCACTATCGGCGGACAACGGCTGATAGAGGGTAAACCCTGCGACGCGGTGAATCCTTTGTCCTATACCATTCTGGAGTCCTGCGGCCGTCTGCGTTCGACCCAACCCAACCTCAGCGTTCGCTACCATGCCGGGATGAGCAGCGACTTTCTCGATGCCTGCGTGCAGGTGATCCGCTGTGGGTTTGGTATGCCAGCCTTCAACAACGATGAGATAGTGATTACGGAGTTTATCAAGCTGGGAGTGGAACCTCAGGATGCCTATGACTATGCGGCAATCGGCTGCATCGAAACCGCCGTCGGCGGAAAATGGGGTTATCGCTGCACCGGCATGAGTTTTATCAACTTCGCCCGAGTCTTGCTGGCGGCGCTGGAGCAAGGGCGTGATGCCACCTCCGGCAAGGTGTTCCTGCCCCAGGAGTTGGCGTTGTCGCGAGGCAACTTCAGCCATTTCGATCAGGTGCTTGACGCCTGGGACAGCCAGATCCGCTACTACACCCGTAAGTCGATTGAAATTGAGTGCGTGGTCGATAGCGTGCTGGAAGAAAATGCTCACGACATCCTGTGCTCTGCGCTGGTGGACGACTGCATCGAACGCGGCAAAAGCATTAAGCAAGGCGGTGCAAAATACGACTGGGTTTCGGGCCTGCAGGTCGGTATCGCCAACCTGGGCAACAGTCTGGCGGCAGTGCGTAAACTGGTGTTCGAACAGGGTGCGATCGGCCAGCAGCAGTTGGCGACAGCGCTGGCTAATGACTTTGACGGGCTGAGCGGCGAGCAGTTACGTCAGCGGCTGCTCAACGCCGCACCAAAATACGGCAATGACGTGGATGAGGTCGACCAATTACTGGTGCGCGCTTATCAGACCTACATTGACGAACTCGGGCAGTATCACAATACCCGCTTTGGTCGTGGCCCGATCGGCGGCACTTACTACGCCGGCACTTCGTCCATTTCGGCTAATGTGCCCTTTGGCGCGGCTACCCTGGCAACCCCTGATGGGCGCAAAGCGCATACGCCGCTGGCGGAAGGTGCCAGCCCGGCATCAGGTACCGACCATCTGGGGCCAACTGCCGTGTTCAATTCGCTGTCCAAGTTGCCCACCGCCTCAATTCTTGGTGGCGTGCTGCTGAATCAGAAACTCAACCCGGCCACGCTGGAAAACCCGGCCGATCGTGAAAAGCTGATGTTGATGCTGCGCACCTTCTTTGAGGCCTATCAGGGATGGCACGTGCAGTACAACATTGTGTCGCGGGAAACCCTGCTGGAAGCGAAGCAACATCCTGACCAATATCGTGATTTAGTGGTTCGCGTTGCTGGATATTCCGCGTTCTTTACCGCATTATCCCCTGACGCGCAGGATGATATTATTGCGCGAACAGAACATACTATTTAAACAACAAATATTAGCGGCCGCACCTTGGTGGCCGCACATCAGGCTGATATGAATTCAAGACAACAGACAATATTGCAATTGGTTAACGACCGTCGGCGCATCAGCGTCAGCGATTTAGCTGCTGCTACCGGCGTTTCTGAGGTGACAATCCGTCAGGATTTGAACCTGCTGGAGAAGCGCAGCTACTTGAAGCGGGTGCATGGTTCCGCGCTGGCGCTGGAAAGTGATGACGTCGATGCTCGCATGATGTCCAACTTCACCCTCAAGCAAAAGCTGGCGCAATATGCCGCATCGCTGGTTAACGACGATGAAACCATCTTTATCGAAAGCGGCAGTGCCAACGCGCTGTTGGCTCGCTACATTGCCGAACGCAAGCGCATCACGCTGATCACCGTCAGCCACTATATCGCCAACCTGCTGAAAGAGACTGACTGCGAAGTGATCGTGCTGGGCGGCATGTATCAGAAAAAAAGCGAAACCGTGGTCGGGCCGTTAACGCGACAGTGCATTCAGCAGGTGCATTTCAGCAAGGCGTTTATCGGCATTGACGGCTACCATGCGGACACCGGCTTTACCGGTCGCGATATGATGCGCGCCGATGTGGTTAATGCCGTACTGGCCAAGGGCGTAGAAAATATTGTCCTGACCGACTCGTCCAAGTTTGGACAAATCCAGCCCAATCCGCTGACTCAGCAGGGAAAAGTGCATCGGGTGATCACCGATTCCCGGTTGTCGCTGGACTATCAGCACCAGTTGAAACGTCAGGGAATACAGTTGGATATAGTGAACGATTAGGCGTCAGGCCGGATAACGGTGGCCGTCACACGACGGCCCACCTGAGGATTACTGGCCGTAATAGGCATTTTTACCGTGCTTGCGCAGGTAATGTTTATCGAGCAGCGTTTGCTGCATGTTCGCCAGCCCCGGTGTCAGTTGGCTCGAAAAGATCCCCATGTAGGCAATCTCTTCCAGCACCACCGCATTGTGCACTGCGTTTTCCGCATCCTTTCCCCAGGTAAAGGGGCCGTGTGAGTGCACCAGCACCGCCGGTATCGCCGCCGGATCCAACTGGCGTTCTGCAAAGGTTTCGACGATCACCCGGCCGGTTTCCCACTCGTAGCGGCCATTGATTTCCTCATTGTGCATCTGGCGGGTACAGGGGATGTCGCCATAAAAATAATCGGCGTGGGTGGTGCCCCAGGCAGGAATATCCAGTCCCGCCTGCGCCCAGATGGTGGCATGCCGCGAATGAGTGTGAACAATCCCTCCGGCAGCGGCAAACTCCAGGTACAACGCCCGGTGGGTATCGCTGTCCGATGACGGTTTTTTAGTCCCCTCCACCACTTTGCCGCTTTCCAGCTCCACCACCACCATATCGTCACGGGTCATCAATGCATACTCTACCCCCGACGGCTTGATCACCATCAGCCCCTCGCGGCGATCGACAGCACTGACATTACCCCAGGTGAATGTCACCAGATGATGGCGTGGCAAGGCCAGGTTGGCCTCTAATACCTGCTGCTTGAGATCGTTAAGCATTTGTCTTTCCCGGTTAAGCCTGTTGGGAATATTGTCGGCAGGCTGTCCCTGAGAGGGTATGGCGTAAATCGCTAAAGACCGCGTAGCCTTCTGCTGGAAACCGAGAACTGTGGGGCACAGAGGAAATAGCCTGCAAAAGGCGGGAAAATGGACTTTAGGACTATTTACCTGTTTATCGTCAGGCAGAGGCTTATAGTGGATATTGGCAGAGAGAGTGCTTTTAGCTTTTCAATTGTTCTGCCTTTAACAAAAAATGCCATTTTTTATATCGATACGCTTTGGGAGCCAATAGCAGGCCGAATTTAGGGTTCATGCCTATACTTATAGGGCACTCCCATAAGCCAATGCTAAGGAGAAGTCACTATGATGATTATCAATAAACGTTTCGCCACCGCCGCTCTGGCGCTTACGCTGGCGTTTTCACTCAGCGCTTGTTCCAACATGTCCAAACGTGACCGTAACACCGCTATCGGTGCCGGTGCAGGGGCTGTAGGCGGCGCGGTGTTGACCGATGGTAGCGCACTGGGTACGCTCGGCGGAGCCGCCGTTGGGGGCATCATTGGTCATCAGGTAGGTAAATAACCTGACCGGCCACTAGCCGACAGGCTGGCAAAAGCGTTTACGCTTTGACGTATTAACCATAATAAAGAATATTTCAGGTCTGTTTTGCTTTTAGTCAATGGCATCATTGCCATTAACGGGTTAACGCCCGGCAGCATCACCCACTGCCATGCCGCAGCATTACACCGCGGCATGGCAATTCCCCCAGCGATTAACCGCCCGCCAGTTTGACCTTCATCCCTTTGGCTTCCAGCAGCTGTTTTAGCAAATCACGCTTATCGCCCTGGATCTCAATCACGCCGTCCTTGAGCGAACCACCACAGCCACACTTCTTCTTCAGTTCAGCCGCCAGTTTTTCCAGCGCCGCATCGTCCAGATCTACACCAGAAATCAGGCATACGCCCTTCCCCTTGCGCCCGCTGGTCTGGCGCTGAATGCGCACGATGCCATCACCCTTGTCGCGCTGTGGCTTAACTTCTTCCTGCTTGATACGCCCACTGTCGGTGGAATAAACCAGACGGCTGTTATCGTCCTTCATCAGTATCTCCTCAGGCCAGTGAAGCGCGAATGGCGCTCAGCGTAGCGGCAGGATCAGCAGATTGGGTGATCGGGCGCCCAATCACCATGTAGTCAACACCCGCCGCCTGTGCCTGTACCGGTGTCATGATACGGCGCTGATCGCCGGCATCGCTGCCTGCAGGACGGATACCTGGCGTAACCAGTTGGAACTGCTGGCCACAGGCCGCTTTCAGGCGCTCGGCTTCATGCGCAGAACAGACCACGCCGTCCAGTCCACAATCACGGGTCAGACGCGCCAGACGTTCCGCCTGCTCAGCCGGAGAAAGGTCGATACCGATAGCCTGCAGATCCTCCGCCTCCATGCTGGTCAGCACTGTAACGGCGATCAACAACGGCGCCTGCGCGCCATAAGACAGCAACGCCTCTTTGGCTGCAGTCATCATACGCGCACCGCCGCTGGCGTGGACGTTGACCATCCATACGCCCAGCTCAGCGGCCGCCGCTACCGCACGGGCGGTGGTATTGGGAATATCGTGGAATTTCAAATCCAGGAATACGTCGAAACCGCGGGCGTGCAAGTCGCGCACCAGTTGCGGTCCAAACAGGGTGAACATTTCCTTGCCCACTTTTAGCCGGCAGTCCTGCGGATCGATACGATCGGCAAATGCCAATGCTGCGCCAATATCGGCGTAATCAAGTGCAACGATGATCGGAGATGATTTTAAGTCATTGTTATTAATGTTATTTTCAGACTTCATTTCTTCTACCTTCTGTAAAGTGGACATAACCAGGTAACAACCCGCCAAACTGACCGCCGCATTCTACATGCCAGCCGAAAGAAATCCCAGCCGCAGCGCACCCTGCAGTTAAGTAATCTTAGCCACAGGTTCGTCATCAAGCGTCAATATAGCCCCGACGCCATTAACCCAGGCTGCGTAAAGCGCCGTAAAGATGCGTAAATTGTTAATCAGATATTTTGAACAACATGCTCAGCATTATCAGATTTTAAATCTACGTGGATGCTTTATTATTCAACACATCGGAAGCGAACGGCTTCCAACCTAAATAAACAGACTGGAGTTCCTTATGAAAAGCATCAAATATTTTGCAGCAGCCGCCGCTATCGCCATGACTTCTTTCGCTACCTTCGCCGCTGAACCGGTGGATCTGCAGCAGGCCACCAGCCTGACCGCATCCGGCGTCGTTTCTGCAGGCCATGCCACCACGCTGAGCGGCCTGGAAGCCAAACTGGCCGCCAAAGCCGAAGCCCAGGGCGCCAGCAGCTACCGCATTATCTCTGCCGGTGGTAATAACATGCTAAGTGGCAGCGCAGTCATCTACAAATAAGCACTTCGGTATAGGGCCCGGCACGCCGGGCTCTACCCCTCTTCCTCCCGCCAGATCGTTCATTATTATTCCCCCGCCCAATGTTACAGAAATATTAAATTTTTATTACACACTAGACTCTCACTCCCGACTGGCTTAGCTTGAAGGCAATCTTCCCGCAGAAAGGCTTCAAAATGAGCGAGATATCTACACTAACGATTAAAATCCCTCTGGAACTCAAAGAGAAAATTCGTGCCATTGCCGCCGATAACCAACTTTCTCTGAGCGCCGAGGTCTGTCAACGCCTTGAAAATAGCTTCGACTTACCGACTAAAGCCGCTAAAAAGTCGACGGAGTTGCATCACGGTGAAATCGATAATCAGGAAGTTGAAGAAGAAATTGAGCAGCCGCTGAACCAGAAAGAATTGAAGAAGCTGCGTCAACTGCTGAAAGGCGGCGCCAAAGCCGGCAAGAAAAAATAAATCGCTAACATCATTAAAAAAACGGGGCTATTTTAGCCCCGTTTTTATTGCCACTTATTGTCCATCCAGCCCACGGATCGGTTTAACCGATGACCAGGCCCGGCATGAAGGGCAATGCCAATACAGCGAGTGTGCGGTAAACCCGCATTTATGGCAGCGATAGCGCGGCTTGGTACGTATTTGTTCGCCGACCATATCACGCAGTAACAACAGACTTTCTTTCGCACGGCCGTCTTCCGCATCTGCCAGGTGATAATCCATCAGGCGATAGAATACACGCATCGTCGGGTGACGCTGGAGCTGACGGTTGATATAGACCTGCACCACGTCACGGCCTTCATTCTGCTCAATAATCTCCGCCAGCATCAGCTCAGCGGTGGCACCGGTATTTTCTTCGACACAGCGTTTGAGGAAGTCAGCCCAATCCTGTTGCTGTTCCAGATGCTGGTAACACTCATGCAGCATCGGCAAGGTTTCGCTCACCAGCTCTTTATCCTGGTTCAGCACCCGCGTGAGTGACTCAACCGCCTTGGCGTATTCGCCCTGCGCCATATAAATGCGCCCCACCATTATAGATACCCGGGCGCACTGTTTATCTGCCGAGGCCGCTTTTTTCAGCAAGCCCATTGCCTTATCGAGATCGTCACTGCCCATCGCCTGCAATGCCAGTTCGCAGTAGAAATGGGCGATCTCGATACGTTGTTTATCTTTACCCAACTTGACCAGTTTTTCCGCCACGTCGATGGCTTTTTGCCAGTCGCTGGTTGCCTGATGGATCACCAACAGTTGCTGCAACGCGGAAATGCGGAAATCTTCTTCGCCGATTAATTGGCCGAACATATCTTCGGCGCGATCGTACATGCCGGCAGCCATATAATCGCGTCCCAGCTGTTGCACGGCCAACAGGCGTTGTTCGAAGGTCAGAGAGGCGCTTTCCATCAGTGCCTGATGGATACGGATTGCGCGGTCGACTTCGCCGCGCGAACGGAACAGGTTGCCCAGCGTCAGGTGGGCTTCTACGGTGTTGCTGTCCTCTTTCAACATATCAAGGAACAGATCGACCGCTTTATCCTGCTGGTTGGAAAGCAGGAAGTTAACCCCGGCCACATACTCACGCGACAGACGGTTAGCTTCCTGTTGTTTGTCCTGTTGAGCACTTCTGCGCCCCATGTACCAGCCGTACGCGGCAGCCACGGGCAACAACAGAAACAGCAGCTCTAACATAGAAGGTTATTCCTTGCTGACAACGGACGGAACTGCCGATTCAGCAGGTTGTTCAAGCTGCAGTTCCAGCCTTTTGATTTTGCGTTCGGCTCGCCCCAGCGCAATACGGGTACGCAGATAAAACAGGCCACAAATGACCCAGCCGAGAACGAAACCGGCGCCAAACAACGCCGCCAACAGGGTCGATACGCGATAGTCGCCCTGCGCAACCAGATAGTTAAAACTCACAACCTGATCGTTATGCGCGCCCAACGTGACAGAAATCACGAAAATCACCAGAACCAACAAAAAAATCAGCAAATATTTCACATTCTTTCCCGCGATGCCGAGTTAATCGGATGAATTCTACCCTATAGCTTTCAAGTTGTAGCCAGGCGGCCAGCTCGCTCATCTCCAGGCGCTTACTCAAGTAAGTCACTGGTGTGAGCGAGTGCAGATAACAACGCTGCGACTTGAAAGATGACGGGTATATGCCAATACGTGGCTTCCCTAACCTTTAAGTTAGCATTTCCCATCGTGGCAGGGAAACCCTGCGGCACGATAAAACCACATATCTGCTGGCATATTCGACAGTAAACGACGCTCCCGAACAAATTAATGAGAAAGCTTCTCAAAATAATAGATTAATAAGGATGTGGGGGCATTAATGAGAATTGCAATGACGGGAAATGTAAGCGGTTAATGCGGTGCCATAACGGCCCCGCATTAAGTGACGGCGTCACCTATCTTTTGTCCACCGAGGTTCTTTCCGCAATTTCCTGCTGCTCTTGCGGCGGTGGCGTTAAAGGGCCAAACCAGCGTTGGGCCAACCAGCAAGCTATTGTCACCAGCAGCCAACTGATCAGGGTCGCCACCGCCAGATCCCGTGGCCAGTGCATGCCCAGCAGCAAACGGCTGCCCATGACACCTATTGCCCACACCATCAAGACCGCTACGGTCTTGTAGTGCCGTCTTGGCCACAACAGCCCTACGCCCAGTAGCGCCCAACTGGCGGCAAACATCGTATGGCCGGAAGGGAACGCAAAGCCGGTCTCAAACTGCCAGTGCTCACGTAGCCATACCGGTACCAGCGCTTGATCCTGAAGTTGCTCTTTCACCAATGCGCCCCGCTCTTTACGTTTGAGCGAGTAAAAGTACTTTTCATCAATCTGGTGGGCCGACTCTAACCACAGCACAAATGGCCGTGGCTCCTGCACGCGATCCTTGATCAAGGACTTCACGCCCTGTCCGATCAGAATCGACGCGCTGAGCAGCACCAACAACCCAATGGCCGGTCTGATACGAAAACGCAGGCACCACAAAAACCAGGCGCCAAGAATAATACTGGTGAGGATCCCCCAGGGCGAAGTGACTGTTTCAGTCATCCAGTACAGACCTTTCAACAACCTGCCATCGCCACCTGGTTGCCATTGCCAGCCGGAAATCCATACCGCCAGCGGCATCAGCAACAGCACTAGTGCGCCTGCCGCCGTACGTTTTGCAATCTCAAACATTCCCATTGTCCTTTGCATAAGCCAATTCGCAGTGTAACAATCTTGCAATATTGATAACACTCGAAAAATTAAACAGATAAACGGCCTATTGCAATAATAGTTGGCTGAAAACGCCGGATGCTGATTTGCTAAGCACCTCAGGGCAAGAAGTTATGGCAAAATAGCCGATAATTAATGAAATGCCGATCGTCGTTGTGCATTTAATACTGGTCAGCTCACTGGGCCGGAAGTAGGATGCGCAACCATGGTTGAATCGGAAGTATTTGTGGAGAGCAACATGCAGCTTAAACGGGTGGCAGAGGCCAAATTGCCAACACCTTGGGGCGATTTCCTGATGGTAGGATTCGAAGAACTGGCAACCGGACACGATCATCTGGCGCTGGTGTTCGGGGATATTTCTGGCGCAACACCGGTACTCTCACGGGTACATTCTGAGTGTCTGACTGGTGATGCCTTATTCAGCCTGCGCTGCGACTGCGGTTTTCAGCTGGAAGCCGCACTGGAGCATATCGCGGAAGAAGGTCGCGGTATCCTGCTCTACCATCGCCAGGAAGGTCGTAATATCGGTTTGCTGAACAAGATCCGCGCTTATGCGCTGCAGGACAAGGGGGCTGATACGGTAGAAGCCAACCACCAGTTGGGTTTTGCTGCGGATGAACGTGATTTCACCCTGTGTGCGGACATGTTCAAACTGCTGGGCGTGGATGCGGTGCGTTTACTGACCAACAACCCGAAAAAGGTCGAGATCCTGACCGAAGCCGGTATCAACATTACCGAGCGTGTGCCACTGATCGTCGGTCGCAACCCGAAGAACGAGCGTTATCTGGCCACCAAGGCCGCAAAAATGGGCCATTTGCTGGACCAAGAGTAATTTCCTCGCGAGGAAAAATCAGGGCGCCATGAATGAAAGGCGCCCTTTTTATTACAGCATTTTCCTGATCACGTAGTGCAGGATGCCGTCATTTTCATAGTAGGTCAGCTCATTGCCGGTATCGATTCGGCAACGGGTATTGACCACTTCCTTGCGCCCATCGGCATAAGTGATCAGCACCGGCACCACTTGCCCTGGTTTCAGCGTTTGTAACCCGCTGACGCTGATCTGCTCATCACCACTCAGCCCCAGGGTTTTACGCGTCACACCTACCGGGAACTCCAGCGGCAAAATACCCATACCAATCAGGTTAGAACGGTGAATACGTTCAAAGGATTCGGCAATCACCACGCGAACCCCCAACAGACGTGGCCCTTTCGCAGCCCAGTCACGGCTGGAGCCGGAACCGTATTCTTTACCGGCGATCACCGCCAGCGGTACCTGCTCCTGCTGATACTGCATCGCAGCATCGTAGATCGATAACTGATTCTGTGACGGGATATGGCGGGTATAACCCCCTTCAACCCCCGGCACCATTTCGTTACGGATGCGGATGTTGGCAAAGGTGCCACGCATCATGACTTCATGGTTACCACGGCGTGAACCGTAGGAGTTGAAATCCAGCGCCGCAACGCCATGATCGCTCAGATAGCGGCCTGCCGGGCTGTCGCGTTTGATGTTCCCTGCCGGAGAGATATGGTCGGTGGTCACCGAGTCAGCCAGGATTGCCAGGATGCGGGCGTCCTTGATGTCCTGCACCGGATCCGGCTGCACTTTCATGCTGCTGAAGAACGGCGGATGGCGAATATAGGTGGAGTCCGCCTGCCATGGATAGGTGGCCGAACCGGCAACCTGAATCGACTGCCAGTTGGCGTCACCGTCAAACACCGCGCCGTATTCCTTATGGAACATCTCGGTACGCACTTCCTCAACGGCCTGGGCAATGTCCTGGCTGCTCGGCCAAATATCCTTCAGATACACCGGCTGGCCGTCACGGCCTTCACCCAGCGGCTCTTTGGTCAGATCAATCTTCATACTGCCGGCAAGCGCATAGGCAACCACCAAGGGTGGCGAGGCCAGCCAGTTGGTCTTCACCAGCGGATGAATACGGCCCTCGAAGTTACGGTTACCTGACAACACCGCACCTACGGTCAGATCGCCCTCTTTAATCGCCTGCTCAATAGGCTCAGGCAATGGCCCGGAGTTACCGATACAGGTAGTACAGCCGTAACCCACCAGGTTAAACCCAAGTTCTTCCAGGTAGGACGTCAGCTTGGCGCTGTCGAAATAGTCGGTCACCACTTTGGATCCCGGCGCCAGGGAGGTTTTCACCCAGGGTTTGGTTCTCAGCCCTTTTTTCACCGCATTTTTCGCCAGCAGGCCGGCTGCCATCATTACGCTGGGGTTAGAGGTGTTGGTACAGGAGGTAATGGCGGCGATCACCACCGCACCGTTATGCAGGTCGTGCTGCTGCCCGTTAAGGGTGAAGGGTTTAAATTCGGATTTTCGTTGCTGGTTACCGATCTCCAGCTCGGTAGCGGCATTGAAAGCCTTGGGCACCTCTGGCAGTGCCACTCGATCCTGCGGGCGCTTCGGCCCGGCCAGGCTGGCTACCACCGTCGACATATCCAGTGCCAGAGTGCTGGTAAACACCGGCTCGTCGCCAGGGTTGCGCCACATGCCCTGCGCTTTGGCATAGGCTTCCACCAGCGCGATTTGCTCATCGCTGCGGCCACTCAGCTTCATATACCCCAGCGTCACTTCGTCCACCGGGAAGAAGCCACAGGTAGCACCAAACTCCGGTGACATGTTGGCAATGGTCGCTCGGTCAGCCAGCGGTAGATCCGCCAAGCCGTCACCGTAGAACTCAACAAACTTGCCCACGACGCCGTGCTTACGCAGCATCTGGGTGACGGTCAACACCAGGTCGGTAGCGGTAATGCCTTCACTGAGTTTACCGGTGAGTTTAAAGCCCACCACGTCCGGGATCAGCATCGATACCGGCTGACCAAGCATCGCCGCTTCGGCTTCGATACCACCCACGCCCCAACCAAGAATGCCCAGGCCGTTGATCATGGTGGTGTGGGAGTCGGTGCCCACCAGCGTGTCCGGATAGGCAATGCGCTGACCGCTTTCGTCGGTGTGCCACACGGTTTGGCCAAGATACTCCAGGTTAACCTGGTGACAGATACCGGTGCCCGGCGGCACTACGCGGAAGCGGTTGAAGGCTTTCTGCCCCCAACGCAGGAAGGTATAGCGCTCGTGGTTACGCTCCATTTCGATACGCACGTTTTCTTCAAACGCTTCGTCATCGCCGAACTCATCAACGGTGACCGAGTGGTCAATCACCAGATCGACCGGTGACAACGGGTTAACCTGGTCAACATTGCCGCCCAATCGCTGCACTGCTTCACGCATCGCGGCCAGGTCCACCACCGCAGGCACGCCGGTAAAATCCTGCATCAATACACGGGCCGGGCGGTAGGCAATCTCGCGGTCGGCATGGCCGGTTTGTAACCAGCCAACGATAGCTTTCAGGTCGTCAACCAGCACGGTGTCGCCATCCACATGGCGCAGCAGGTTTTCCAACAGCACTTTCATTGATTTTGGCAGCCGGTCGATATCACCCAGCTGTCTCGCGGCCAGTGGCAGACTGTAATAGCGATACTCACTATTGAGCGCAACCAGCTTATCCATACTCGTTTCACGAAGATCGGACGACATAGCTCCTCCATTTCTTATTATGCATAAAACAGGGTAATCACTGAGGTCTTACTTAAAGATAACACAAAGATGATGTAACGTTTTGATAACAACACGTTTTGATCATAACGATAGGCAGAAGTAATCAAGAATGGAGAAGTTGTTTTTTCCCAACGGCTTAGGCATGGGTTGCACTGAGCACAGAATAACAAGTGGGTCATGTTCCCGCTTCGGTAGCTATCTGTTAAGGTTCCTTTCCAACCGTTCGAAGAACAACTTGCGACTTACCGCGCAGCATGGGCAGTGATGCCAAAGTCATATTTTAAATCCAAGGAGCGAGCAGTGGCATTTTTGGGATTCGTCAGAGAACGTGAGTGTCAGCGCTGGCAAGGCGCCCCGCCCTATATTCCTGCCTTCAGCTTTCATGAAAAACATCAGTCAGCCCCCATTAATGCCACACCTGAAGCCATTATTCAGGCGGTGCTTGCGCTGGATATGGCCGAGGACCCAATCATCAGTCGGTTACTGATGCTGCGTCAGTTACCCACGAAGCTGCGCCAATGGTTCACCAACACCAAGAACGTTGCGCCGGCCGCTGCATTTGGTTTCGACACTTTTACCCTGTTGCATCAGAGCAATAATGAAATTTCTCTTGGATTGGCCGGTCGTTTCTGGCGCCCGACCATGGGGGTGGCAAGTCTGGCCAATGCTGAAGAGTTTGACCATTACAACGATCCCGATGCGGCTAAACTGGTGTTGCGCTTCAACGTCACGCAGGACAGTGCGGGTTGGGCAACGCTAACTACGGAAACCTTTGTCTGGTGCCCTACGCCCCAGGTAAAAGCGCGTTTCGCCTGCTATTGGGGAGCCATTCGCCCGGCCAGCGGTTGGATAAGGCGCCGTACCCTGCTTGCCGTGCAGCAGAAACTGGCAATGAGATGACGAATTGGTGCCGTGCGATGGGTGTTCAAAGGGGATATCAGAGGTGAAAAAACCTGAAAAAGATAAAACAGGGAGGGGTTGGTTCCCCTCCTGCTATCAGCCATTAACCTGACGGCTTACTTCTCCGGCAGCTTGATGTCTTTAAACATCGCTTCAATCTCTTCGTTGGAACGCAGCGCAACGGCGCTATCGACCACGTCGCGCGTCAGATGCGGAGCAAAGCGCTGGATGAAATCGTACATATAACTGCGCAGGAAGGTGCTGCGGCGGAAACCGATTTTGGTGGTGCTGTATGTGAAGATATCACGCGCATCCACCGTCACCAGGTCGGGATCCTGAATCGGATCCACGGCCATGCTGGCAATCACCCCTACGCCAAGCCCCAGGCGCACGTAAGTTTTAATCACGTCGGCGTCGGTCGCGGTGAACACGATGCGTGGCGTCAGGCCGGCGCGGTTAAACGCGGTATCCAACTCGGAACGGCCGGTGAAACCGAAGGTATAGGTAACGATCGGGTAAGCCGCCAACTCTTCGATGGTGATGTGGCTTTTACCGGCTAATGGATGATCGGGCTTTACTACCACCGCGCGATTCCAGTGGTAGCACGGCAGCATGATTAAATCGTCATAGAGGTGCAGCGCTTCAGTGGCGATGGCAAAGTCTGCGGTGCCTTTGGATACGGCTTCTGCGATTTGCGTCGGCGACCCCTGATGCATATGCAGCGAAACTCGCGGATAACGCTCAATGAAGCCTTTAATAACGTTAGGCAGCGCGTAACGTGCCTGAGTGTGGGTAGTGGCTACATACAGTGAACCTTTGTCCGGGTAGGTATGCTCGCCGGCGACGGCTTTGATGGCATCTACCTTGGACAGGACTTCACGGGCGATCCGGATAATTTCCAGGCCTGCCGGGGTCACCTGAGTCAGGTGCTTACCGCTGCGGGCGAAAATCTGGATGCCCAGTTCATCTTCCAGCATCCGCACCTGCTTGCTGATACCGGGTTGTGAAGTGTAAAGCCCTTCTGCCGTCGAGGAGACATTCAGGTTGTGGTTAACCACTTCCACGATGTAACGAAGCTGCTGCAATTTCATATCTTATACCATCCTAGGTTAAACACTGCGTTGAGCCGCAGCCAGGTATATCGGTGTCGCCCCGGTATGCTGAAAAGTAACAAGCCCTAAACTCCGTGTTTCACCCAGACGCTGAAGAAACCGCCGTTGTTAATAAGCTTTAATCATAAAAAAACTTTTTATATAACCACTATATCACGCTACAGCTTCAAGTATAGATCCACGTCACACTGTGGTAACGATTATTTTGCATTGCGATCAAGGTGAAACCCTGGCCCCAGGAGGGAAAAAACAGTCAAGGATAGATCCGTTAGCCCTCTTTGGCCAATAAAAAACCAGCCACATGGGCTGGTTTTTAATGTTGCATTCAGGCTGCAAATTTACTTTTTGCCTTCAACCCATTTGCCATCAATGTAGAAAGCAGACCAGCCAGTGGCTTTGCCGTCTTTCTCTGCAGAGACGTACTGCTGCTTGGTCTTGCGGCTGAAACGCACCAAGGTTTTGTTGCCTTCCGCATCTGCCACTGGCGCATCCGCCAGATAACGCAGTTTCTCAGGCAGACGGTCCTTGAAACGGGCCAACTCTTCCACCAGCGGCGCACGGGTTTCGCGCGATTTAGGGAAGGTATTAGCCGCCAGGAACACACCGGCCGCGCCGTCACGCAGAACAAAGTAAGCGTCCGACTTTTCGCATGGCAGTTCCGGCAATGGAACCGGATCTTCCTTCGGCGGTGCAACATCACCGTTACGCAGGATCTTACGGGTATTTTTGCAGCTCTCGTTGGTGCAACCCATGTACTTGCCGAAGCGCCCCATTTTCAGGTGCATTTCAGAACCACACTTATCGCACTCAACCACAGGACCGTCGTACCCTTTCAGGCGGAATTCACCCTCTTCGATCTCATAGCCGTCACACGCTGGGTTGTTGCCGCACACGTGCAGCTTGCGCTGGTTATCGATCAGGTAGCTGTCCATCGCCGTGCCGCATTTCTGGCAACGACGGCGGGCACGCAAGGCGTTGGTTTCCGCGTCATCCCCTTCGAGAATGTTGAGCACTTCCGTTTCCGGCACCAGGTTAATGGTGGTTTTACAACGTTCCTTCGGCGGCAATGCATAGCCGGAGCAACCCAGGAAAACGCCGGTGCTGGCAGTACGGATACCCATCTTGCGACCGCAGGTTGGGCAATCGATGCTGGTCATCACCATCTGATTCGGGCGCATACCGCCTTCTTCCGGCTCTTTCTCGGCCGTTTCCAGCTGTTCGCTGAACTCGGCAAAGAACTCATCCAGCACCGCTTTCCACTCAGCCTGGTTATTGGCTACCTGGTCCAGACCGTTTTCCATACGTGCGGTGAAGTCATAGTTCATCAGCTCGCGGAAATTTTCTTCCAGACGATCGGTAACGATCTCACCCATTTTTTCAGCGTAGAAACGGCGGCTTTCGACTCGCACATAACCACGATCCTGAATGGTTGAGATGATTGAAGCGTAGGTCGATGGACGCCCGATACCCCGTTTTTCCAGCTCTTTTACCAAGGACGCTTCGCTATAACGCGCTGGCGGCTTGGTAAAGTGCTGGCTTGGGATCAGCTTCTGCAGTTCCAGATCGCTGCCTACTTCAACATACGGCAAGGTGCGGTCTTCATCACCCTTACGCAGAGCAGGCATCACTTTGGTCCAGCCATCGAAACGCAGCGTACGGCCTTTGGCGCGCAGCTGGTAATCAGCGGCTTTAACCGAAAGCGTGGTGGAGTCGTACTGCGCCGGTGTCATCTGACAGGCAACAAACTGGCGCCAAATCAGCTGATACAGTTTTTGCGCATCCGCTTCCATATCTTTCAACTGCTCGGCCAGCACGTTGACATCCGACGGACGGATGGCTTCGTGAGCTTCCTGCGAGTTTTCTTTGCTGCTGTACTGGTTCGGCGCTTTCGGCAGGTACTTGTCGCCGAAGTTGTCACCGATGTAACCACGCACCATCTCGAGCGCATCCTGGCTCAGGTTGGTGGAGTCGGTACGCATATAGGTGATGTGACCGGCTTCATACAGGCGCTGAGCCATCATCATGGTTTTCTTCACGCCAAAGCTCAGACGGGTACTGGCCGCCTGCTGCAACGTAGAAGTAATATAAGGTGCACCCGGCTTGCTGCTGGTCGGCTTGTCTTCGCGATCCAGTACCGTATAACGGGCTTTTTCCAGCACTTTGAGTGCGGCGTGAGTCTGCTCACGGTTAACCGGTTTGAAGGGTTTGTCGTGGGCATGAGTCACTTCCATCTGCAGCGCGGTATCACCCTTCGCCAACAGATCGGCGTGCAACTCCCAGTATTCTTCCGGCACGAAGGCTTTGATGTCGCGCTCACGCTCCACCACCAGTCGAACCGCAACGGATTGCACTCGCCCAGCGGACAAGCCACGGGCAATTTTCTTCCACAGCAGCGGCGAGACCATGTAACCCACCACGCGGTCCATAAAGCGACGCGCCTGCTGTGCGTTGACACGATCGATATTCAGTTCGCCGGGCTGTTTGAACGCATTTTGGATCGCGTTCTTGGTAATTTCGTTAAACACCACGCGGCTAAAGCGTTTGTCGTCACCACCGATAACTTCCCGCAGGTGCCAGGCAATGGCTTCCCCTTCGCGGTCAAGGTCGGTTGCGAGATAAATGTGGTCGGCGTTTTCCGCTAACGACTTTAACTCGGCAACAACTTTTTCTTTACCCGGCAGGATTTCGTAATGTGCTTTCCAGCCATGGTAAGGATCGACGCCCATACGATTTACCAGCGCCGTCGTCGGATCTTTTTTAACTTTCTTCTTGGCTTTGTCTTCGGTTGAGTCAGCGCTCTTTTTGCTGGCTGAGCCACTGGTCGGCAAATCACGGATATGACCGACGCTGGACTTCACCACGTAGTCATTACCTAAATATTTATTAATAGTTTTGGCTTTTGCCGGGGACTCAACTATTACGAGAGCTTTACCCATATTTACCTTTACCTAATTTTATTTCTTCTAAAAAGAAGTCTTTTATCTCGCCTTGCCGCAGCGATTCGTATCTCTTTTTTATATTGCGGCACTCTGGCAAGAGATCAACATGTTTTTTTCTATTGGCTGCTTAACTGCTCAACCTGAACGCAAGTTGTTGATCCTGGCCGCTATTCACCCATACCCCAGAAGTATGGCTGTGTGAAACTCACTTATGGCGTAAACAAAACCTTCCACCCGACGCCGCAAAATCCCACACTGTACCTGATAAAAAGCGTCACGCAACCTAATTAGCACGGAAAGGCAGATTTCGCCAATCAGCAGATAGTGCTGGCCATCCAGACGGCAAATAAACCTTAGTCTGTTTGCGGATAAATGCGAACTGGCGTTAGAATATGTGCAGAATTTTTCATTGGAGTGTAATAAATGCGCACTGAAACCTCACCTATTGCCCGTGAAGCCCTGCTGGAAGAAGCAAATAATCTAATTCGTCAGCATGATGATTATCTGCAAGGTATGGTTGCCACCGATGTTGAACAAAAAGGCAGCGTTTTAGTTTTCCGCGGTGAATTCTTTTTGGATCCGGATGGATTGCCAACAATAAAAACTACCGCAGTATTTAATATGTTTAAACACTTGGCCCACGTGTTTTCTGATAAATATCATTTAGTCGACTAAGCATTAAAAAGGGGGTGTTAGCCCCCTTGATGTTTAATCGTCCGGTTTAAAGCAGTGGCTTTTCACCACGCTGCCACCAGCGTAACAACAGACGATCGACACTTTCTGCCGCACTGCCGGTAAAACGGTCCATCATGCGTTTGCGACGCGCATAGCGCACCCCAACCACCTCGTGGTTCTCCATTTCAGCGATCAGCAAATCGTCACTGGTGCCAATGGCGTCAATCAGGCCTTTCTCCTTGGCCTGGATGCCAAACCAATGTTCGCCGGTCGCCACGCTGTCGATATCCAGCGATGGACGTTGCTGATGCACAAACTGTTTAAACAGCTCATGGGTGTCGTTCAGATCTTCACGGAATTTCTCACGGCCCTGCTCGGTATTTTCACCAAACAGCGTCAGCGTGCGTTTGAACTCACCGGCAGTGTGCAGCTCTACATCAATATCGTTCTTTTTCAGCAGGCGGTGGAAGTTGGGGATTTGCGCCACGACGCCGATTGAGCCGATGATGGCAAAGGGAGCCGCAACAATGCGATCCGCCACGCAGGCCATCATATAACCCCCGCTGGCCGCCACTTTGTCTACCGCTACCGTCAGGCGAATACCGCCGGTGCGTAAGCGTGCCAGTTGCGATGACGCCAGGCCGTAACCGTGTACCACCCCACCCGGACTTTCCAACCGCAGCAATACTTCGTCTTGCGGCGTCGCCACCGCCAGTACCGCCGAGATTTCCTCACGCAGTGAGGTCACCTCATGGGCATCCATGCTGCCTTTGAAATCCAGCACGTACAGGCAAGGCTTGGTGGCTTCAACCGCACCGGCTTTAGCGCGTTGTTTCTTCAGTTTATCGTCGGCCTTGGTCTGCTTTTTAAACTGCTTGTTCCAGGCCTTTTGTTCCGCATCGCCCATGCGCGCCAGGCGCATATCACGCTGCATGTCCCGATACTGTTCGCCGAGGTCAGTTAGCTGCAGTTCCCCTTTCTGGCGGTTCTTACGTTGCCCCAGGCTGACCGCCAGCAACGCCAGCGCGGCGATGGCAATGACTACCGTCGCGACTTTGGCCAAAAACAGGCCGTAAACAGATATAAACTCCACAGATTCCGCCTTTATTAACAGGTTGTTAGTATGATCTCATTCATTCTAGCCAACCGACGCGGTGGCTGTCGCGGCTAAATAAAAATTCCTTGTGATACCTCTTTACTATGTGGGCGCCCAGGGGCTTAACCAAGCCGCTGCTGTTCCATTTTTGTTACAAAAGAATGCCGATTCTGCTGCCTAATCATTGAAAATACGATCCATTTGAGGCATATAACACGGATTATTCATCAAGATGATGAGCCAAATTCGCTGTGGGGCCCTGCATGCGGTCGAGCCTTAGCTCCTGTCATGGCCTCTCAACCCACCCCTCTCCCCGATGCAAGCGGGAGACCAGCCACCAAGGCGCGAGGAATTATTGTGCATTACCAACCTAAACAAGATTTGCTGGAAAAACGTATTATTTTGGTCACCGGCGCCGGTGATGGCATCGGTCGCGAAGCGGCGCTCACTTACGCAAAATTCGGCGCGCAACTGGTGCTGTTAGGCCGAACCGAAAGCAAACTGCAGGCGGTGCAAGCCGAAATCGCCAAGCTCAGCAGTGCGCCAACCTACATCATCACGCTGGATCTGCTGCATACCACTCAGGAACAATGCCAACAGGTGGCCGATGAATTGGCTACTCATATCCCGCGCCTCGACGGTGTGCTGCATAATGCCGGACTGCTGGGCGATATCGCGCCGATGGCCGAGCTGTCGATGGAGATGTGGAATGAGGTGATGCAGGTGAACGTCAACGCGACCTTTATGCTCACCCAGGCACTGTTGCCACTGCTATTGAAATCCAATGCCGGCTCGCTGGTATTTACCAGCTCCAGCGTCGGCCGTAGCGGGCGCGCTAACTGGGGGGCCTATGCGGTGTCCAAGTTCGCTACTGAGGGCATGATGCAGGTATTGGCCGATGAATACAAAAGTCGTAATCTTCGGGTAAATTGCATCAATCCTGGTGGAACTCGCACTCAAATGCGCGCAACTGCATTCCCGCATGAAGACAAAAGCAAGCTGAAAACCCCGACCGATATTATGCCGCTTTACCTCTATCTGATGGGCGATGACAGCCGACGTAAAACCGGCATGAGCTTCGACGCCCAGCCAAACCGTAAACCCGGCGCCGCCGAATAAAAGGGGCTTTATCATGGCTGAAGATCGCCACCAACAACGTCAGCAACGCCTGAAAGAACAGGTCGATGCCCGTATCGCTGCCGCCCAGGACGCACGGGGTTTACTGTTGATATTCACCGGCAATGGCAAGGGCAAAACCACCGCAGCGTTTGGCACCGTTACCCGCGCTGTCGGCCACGGAATGAAAGCCGCCGTCATTCAGTTTATTAAGGGTGAATGGCCAAACGGGGAAAAAAACCTGTTGCAGCAACATGGCGTTGAATTTCAGGTAATGGCTACCGGTTTTACCTGGGAAACCCAGGATAAAGCCAGCGATACCGCGGCTTGTCAGGTCGTATGGCAACACGGCAAGCGCATGCTGGCCGACAACAGCCTGGATCTGGTGCTGCTGGACGAACTGACCTATATGGTCAGCTACGGCTATCTTGAGCTGGATGAGCTGCTGGAGGCGTTACAACAACGTCCCGCGCACCAAACGGTGATTATCACCGGGCGAGGATGCCATCGGGATCTGTTGGAACTGGCGGACACGGTCACGGAAATGCGGCCGGTGAAACACGCGTTTGACGCAGGTATCAAGGCACAACAGGGAATTGACTGGTAACAGATAGAAAACGCCGCAGCCCGAAGAGGGTTGCGGCGTGATGATTAACTGCGCTTGCTTGGTTTGCCAGGTTTGCTGCCTGTAGTGCTGCGGCGACCGCTGCCGGCAACCTGGGTATGGCGCTTGACGGCACGGCGGATCTGATTGGCTTTCACGCGGCGACGTTCGCGTTCAATCGGCATCTTGCTAACGGTTTCCGGCTTCAATTCAACCAGTTCACGCAGATAGTTAATCGCCGGCAAATCCAGTTCAGTCCAGCCACCACGCGGCAGACCTTTTGGCAGATCGATATCGCCGTAGCGTACGCGGATCAGGCGACTAACCTGAACGCCAACCGCTTCCCAAAGACGACGAACTTCGCGGTTACGCCCTTCGGTCAGGGTCACGTTGTACCACTGGTTGATGCCTTCGCCACCCTGGAAGCTGATGGTGCGGAAAGCGGCCGGGCCGTCTTCCAGCTGAACGCCTTTGCTCAGTTGCTTGATTTTTTCGTCCTCAATCTGACCAAATACACGCACCGCATATTCACGCTCAACTTCACGGCTTGGGTGCATCAGGCGATTCGCCAATTCACCGTCGGTGGTGAACAGCAGCAAGCCTGAGGTATTGACGTCCAGGCGCCCTACTGCCACCCAGCGTGAGCCACGCAGCTTAGGCAGGCGGTCAAACACCGTCGGACGGCCTTCAGGATCGCTACGGGTGCAGAGCTCACCTTCCGGCTTGTAATACGCCAGTACACGGCAAACTTCTTCCTCGGATTCTTTAATCGAAACAACGTGGCCATCCAAACGGATTTTCATTGAAGCGGTCACTTCAACGCGATCACCCAGTTTGGCGACTTTACCGTCGACGCTGACGCGGCCGGCTTCAATAATGGTTTCGATTTCACGACGCGAGCCATGGCCGGCGCGCGCTAAAACTTTCTGTAACTTCTCGCTCATTGAGCAACCTCTAGTGTCGCCTTCACAGGCGTCGGGGGGATGACCGCCGCGGCGTCGAGCGCCACGGCAGTAACAATACGTTTACATAGATCGAACCGCGCATTATACAGGCTTTCAATGGGGTTGAAACCCACTTTATTGCGGGTCGATTATCGAAATATCAGCACGCGCAGGTAAAACAGGCACGGAACCGTTTAGATTAATAATCGCGACCGATTAATTATCGAGGAAATTGACGACCTCGCGATACACCACCTCCGGCTGCTCGAGAATACCAAGATGGGTACGAGCATGCTCCAGCCGCGCCACCGAGAAGAAAGGATGGTTAGCGGCAAATACCTGTTGTTGACGCAGGTAATCTTCTTCACGATCCAGTGAGTAAATATGCCGACAAGCTGGAGGGGAGCTTAATTCGCTCAACCGGTTAAGCGGCGAGGAATATTGCCGATAGGCTTGTTCAATCGCAACACCAGCCGCCTGCCAGACGCGAAAGTCCTCCTGGGCCATTTCAACGGTCAAATGATGCTTTACCTGCGGTTGCTCAGTGCCACCCTGCCAGAAGTCAAACAAGGCATCACGCGCCGCCAGCCACTTTTCTGGCCATTGCATTTGTTGCACCGACGCGAAAAATGCCGGCTCGGGCGGTGTCATTATCCAATCGAGAAACACCATGCCTTGCGCCTGCTGTGGCAAGCCTTCGGCCAGTGCTACAGCAATCCAGCTGGCGTGAGCCACCGACAAGGTGACAAATCGCTCCACCCGCAGCTCAAGTAACAGTTGACGGAGATCCGCCAGCAGATCTTCGGCGTCCAACGACAACGTGGCATCGCGGCCTGACAGGCCGTGCCCACGCCAGTCAAGACTGATCACCCGGTACTGTTGTTCCGCCAGGGTGATAAAAGGATCAAAAACAGTTTTTGGCTCACACCAGCCGGGCAGCAAAACCAGCGTCAGTGGACCTGAACCGGAATCGTGATAATCGAGGGAAAGAGTGCCATGGCGAAACGCTGTCATTTTGTCTCCTAAACGTCCTGCCCCTAAATCAATCAGGGGCTTGTGCGCTAGGGGTAAAATGACAGCGTTTATCGATCTCATCTATGTGAAATGGTGCTAGCAAACAGGCTTCGCACCTAATGAAATAATACGCACTAAACGAACAATTTTAATGACGTTCGCAAGGGTAAGCGGAGGTTAACGCCAGCATAATCACCGAAGGTGCTGAATAGTGCAGTTGTTCCGGGTGTTCATTTAAATACTGCATGACCGCATCCGATGCCATGCCTACGCTCATACCGGCATCCGGGCAAATATTGCGGTTGCCTTGCATCGTAAAGGTATCGAATACCCCTGCCACATAGCCCATAAACAACCCGCCATCGAGCGCTTCGGCAACGGTGGCTGCCCCGTCTTTATTTTTCACATAGCCGCTGGTCTCAGACAGCAAGGCGCTGCCAGAATAAAAACCTGCACTGGCCGCAGAGGAAAACAATATGGCCGCTAAAAGAGAAACGCGCTTAATCATCGCTGTGCATCCTGCCTGATTATCAATTTTTGATATTGTAGAATAGCGGCTTTAACCCTAAATGACGCCGTCTCAGCCACTTTTCAGAATAATGAGCAAAAATTCCGGCAATGAATCAGCGGAAAGGTGTTGGGTCGCCTGCACCCTCGCGCACCACTTCCGGCGCGGATTCGGTCAGGTCGATGACCGTCGTTGGCTGCTGGCCCAGGAATCCGCCGTGGATCACCAGATCCACCTGCTTGCCCAGATGATCGCTGATCTCTTCCGGATCGGATTCGGCAAAATCATTGCCCGGCAGCATCAACGTGGTCGACATCATCGGCTCGTTTAAGACTTCCAGTAACGCCAACGCAATCGGGTTTGACGGCACGCGCAAACCTATGGTTTTGCGTTTGTCGTTCATCAAACGACGCGGCACTTCTTTGGTCGCTTTCAGAATGAAAGTGTAGTTGCCGGGGGTGTTGTTCTTGATCAGTCGGAACGCGGTATTGTCGACATAAGCGTAAGTCGACAGCTCGGACAGGTCGCGACACATCAGCGTAAAGTTATGATTACCGTCCAATTGACGGATGCGGCAGATACGTTCCATTGCCGACTTCTCTTCCAGCTTGCAACCCAGCGCGTAACCGGAATCGGTGGGATAAACGATTACCCCGCCCTTACGCAGCACATCCACCGCCTGATTAATCAGGCGCGGTTGTGGATTGTCTGGATGAATATAAAAAAGCTGACTCATGACTTGCTCCTAAAAATGATGCACGCGGGCGGCGTCGCCCACGTTAAATCAATCGACCTTGGCCAATTGTGGCTGCGGCCAGTCACGCCACACGGGTTCAACACCGCCGGGTAACCACAGTTTGCGACCCAGTTCGATCCACGAGCAGGGTTGATGAAAATCAGACCCCTGCGATGCCAGTAATTGATATTCCTGCGCATACTTTGCCAGTTGCGAACGCTCATGCGGCACCTGCTGACACTGCGCAACCTCCATGGCATCACCGCCATGTTCCGCAAAGTGCGCCAGCAACCGCTTCAGCCATTTGGCCGTCAGATCGTAACGACCCGGGTGAGCGATCACTGCCTGGCCACCGGATTGATGAATCACATCAATGGCTTGTTCTATTGTACACCACTGTGGCGGAACGTAGCCGGTTTTGCCTTTGGCCAGGTATTTCTTGAACACCTGAGCCATATTATCGGCCATGCCGATCTGCACCAGATAACGGGCAAAGTGGCCACGGGTCACTGCACCACCGTCCGCCAGCTTTTGCGCACCTTCAAAAGCACCGTCGATACGCGCTTTAGCCAGCCGCACGCCTATTTCCTGAGCGCGCAGGTTACGGCGTTCGGTCTGTTCGGCCAACAGTTGCACCATCGCCGGGTGCCCGGTCTCAATCCCGAGGCCCACGATATGGATCTCGTGATTTTCCCACAGCGTGGAGATCTCCACCCCGTTAACCAGTTGCAACGGCAGCGACAATTCAGCAATGGTGGCGGCCGCAGCGGCCAGGCCGGCGGTGGTGTCATGATCGGTAATCGCCAGTACGCCCACCCGCATTTCAACCGCTCGCTGCACCAACTGTGTCGGCGTCAAATAGCCGTCAGAGGCAGTGGTGTGGCTGTGTAAGTCGTAGAGAGTAAAGGCGGAGGGCTGGGGGCTGCTGTCTGTCAAAAGGAATATCCGGCAATGGCTTGGCCTTCTATCATACCCGCGATCGCCCGCCGGACGGAAATCTATTCTGGCTCGCGCGCCCCTCCCCTTGATGAAAACAATTCACGCCTGGTGCTAAAACATTGTGCGAAAAGAGGGTTGACTTTATTCCTGCGAACCAGTTAACTAGTACACAAGTTCAGGGCAGTTCCCTGGTTGGATGATAAACAAGAGAGCACAGAAATGAATAAGCAAACTTCTCTTCTTCGCTGGTGGCGTCACTCCCTTTCTCGGGCGGAGTAATCACGCATACCTGTCATCTGACACTGCAGATTCCCTAAGCCCGCTGGTAACGCGGGCTTTTTTATGGACAAATTTTAACTGGAACCACCAATGATGAACATCAAACCACAACTCAAATTACTGAAGGCGGAGGCCAGTTACCGGGGCGATCCGACCACTATTTTCCACCAGCTGTGCGGCGCCCGCCCGGCCACCCTGCTGCTGGAATCGGCTGAGATCAACAGCAAGCAAAACCTGCAAAGCCTGTTGGTGATCGACAGCGCTCTGCGCATCACCGCACTGGGCCGCACCGTGACGCTACAGGCGCTGACCGCCAATGGCGCGGCGATGCTGCCGCTGCTGGATGAGGCCCTGCCGGCAGAAGTCCAGATCCAGGTTCGTCCTAATGGACGTGAACTGATCTTCCCGGTGATTGATGCGATTCAGGATGAAGATGCCCGCCTGCGTTCGCTGTCAGTGTTTGATGCACTGCGCACCCTGCTGACGCTGGTTGACTCCCCGGCGGACGAACGTGAGGCAGTGATGCTCGGTGGGCTGTTTGCCTACGATCTGGTCGCCGGGTTCGAAGACCTGCCGGCACTGCGCCAGGATCAGCGCTGCCCGGACTTCTGCTTCTATCTGGCGGAAACCTTGCTGGTGTTGGATCATCAGCGCGGCGTTGCCCGGCTGCAGGCCAGCGTTTTCACGGCCGATACGGCGGAAGAACAGCGCCTGCAACAGCGCCTGCAACAGCTGCAGGTGCAATTGAAACAGACACCACAGCCTATCCCGCACCAGAAGCTGGAAGACATGCAACTGAGCTGTAACCAGACCGATGAAGAATACGGTGCGGTGGTCAGCGAATTGCAACAGGCCATCCGTCAGGGCGAAATCTTCCAGGTGGTGCCGTCACGCCGTTTCTCACTGCCGTGCCCGGCCCCGTTGGCCGCTTACCAGACGCTGAAAGACAACAACCCAAGCCCATACATGTTCTATATGCAGGATGACGAATTCACCCTGTTCGGTGCTTCGCCGGAAAGCGCGCTGAAATACGACGCCGGCAACCGCCAGATCGAGATCTACCCGATTGCCGGTACCCGTCCTCGCGGCCGTCGTGCCGACGGGTCACTGGATCTGGATCTCGACAGCCGTATCGAACTGGAAATGCGGACCGACCATAAAGAACTGGCCGAGCATCTGATGCTGGTCGATCTGGCGCGTAACGATCTGGCACGTATCTGTCAGGCCGGCAGCCGCTACGTGGCCGATTTGACCAAAGTGGACCGCTACTCTTTCGTGATGCACCTGGTGTCCCGGGTCATCGGCACCCTGCGCGCCGACCTCGACGTGCTGCACGCCTATCAGGCCTGTATGAATATGGGCACCCTGAGCGGCGCCCCCAAAGTGCGCGCCATGCAGTTAATCGCCGCCTCTGAAGGCACCCGTCGCGGCAGCTACGGCGGTGCGGTCGGTTATTTCACCGCCACCGGCGATTTGGATACCTGTATTGTCATCCGCTCCGCGTATGTTGAAGACGGCATTGCTACCGTGCAAGCCGGCGCCGGCGTGGTGCTGGATTCTGTTCCTCAGGCGGAAGCCGATGAAACCCGTAATAAGGCACGTGCCGTGCTGCGTGCCATTGCCAGCGCGCACCATGCCAAGGAGGTGTTCTGATGGCCGATATCTTGCTGCTCGATAACGTCGATTCCTTTACCTACAACCTGGTCGATCAGCTGCGCGCCAGCGGTCATCAGGTCGTGATTTACCGTAACCAGATTTCTGCCGACGTGATTATCGAACGCCTGCAGCAGTTGGAACAGCCGGTGCTGATGCTGTCACCGGGTCCGGGCACCCCGTCCGAGGCCGGCTGCATGCCGGAGCTGTTGCAGCGCCTGCGCGGCCAGTTGCCGATTATCGGCATCTGTCTGGGGCATCAGGCGATTGTCGAAGCCTACGGTGGCCACGTCGGCCAGGCCGGTGAGATTTTGCACGGCAAGGCCTCGGCAATCAGCCACGATGGTGAAGGCATGTTTGCCGGTATGGTGAATCCCCTGCCGGTGGCACGCTACCACTCACTGGTTGGCAGCAATATCCCGGCCGAGCTCACCGTTAACGCCCAGTTTGGCGAAATGGTGATGGCAGTCCGTAATGACCAGCATCGCGTATGCGGTTTCCAGTTCCATCCGGAATCGATCCTGACCACCCATGGCGCGCGTTTGCTTGAGCAGACTCTGGCCTGGGCGCTGGCGAAATAACGAGGGGAAACGACGATGCAAACTATTCTTGAAAAGCTGTACCGTTCAGAGTCGATGAACCAGCAGGAAAGCCAGCTGTTATTCAGCGCCATCGTGCGTGGTGAACTGGAGCCAAGCCAACTGGCCGCCGCGCTGATCAGCATGAAAATCCGCGGCGAACACCCGGAAGAGATCGCCGGTGCAGCCAAGGCATTGCTGGCCGATGCCCTGCCGTTCCCGCGCCCGGACTACCCGTTTGCCGATATCGTCGGCACCGGGGGTGACGGTACCAACAGCATTAATATCTCCACCGCCAGCGCCTTTGTAGCGGCGGCGTGCGGCGCCAAAGTGGCCAAACACGGCAACCGTAGCGTATCCAGCCGGTCGGGTTCATCGGATCTGCTGGCAGCATTTGGTATTCGACTGGATTTACCGGCGGAAGAAGCGCGTAAGGCACTGGATGAACTGGGCGTGTGCTTCCTGTTCGCCCCGCAGTACCACACCGGATTTCGCCATGCGATGCCGGTACGCCAACAGTTGAAAACCCGCACGGTGTTCAACGTGCTCGGCCCATTGATCAACCCGGCACGTCCACCGCTGGCGTTGATCGGCGTTTACAGCCCGGAACTGGTGCTGCCAATTGCCGAAACCCTGCGTGTGCTGGGTTATCAACGGGCGGCAGTGGTACACGGCGGCGGAATGGACGAAGTGGCGATCCACGCGGCTACCCACGTGGCCGAGCTGAACAACGGCGAAATTGAAAGCTATCAACTGACGCCACAGTCCTTCGGGCTGCAAAGCTATCCGCTGGAAGCCCTGCTGGGCGGCACGCCGGAAGAAAATCGTGACATTCTGGCAAGGTTGTTACAAGGTAAAGGTGACCCGGCGCACGCCGCTGCGGTAGCCGCTAATGTGGCGCTGCTGTTGAAGTTATTCGGGCAAGAAGACCTGCGCCAAAATGCGCAGCAGGCACTGGACATGATTCACAGCGGACAGGCTTACGAGCGTGTCACCGCACTGGCAGCAAGAGGATAAATGATGCAGGAAACCGTGCTCAACAAGATTGTTCGTGATAAAGCGCAATGGGTCGCAGCACGACAGCAACAACAGCCACTGGCCAGTTTTCAAAATGAAATCGTCCCAAGTGAACGCGGTTTTTACCACGCGTTAGAGGGAGCCAGAACGGCGTTTATTCTTGAATGTAAAAAGGCATCCCCTTCCAAAGGGCTGATCCGCGAAAACTTCGATCCGGTAGAAATAGCTTCGGTCTACAAAGATTTTGCTTCGGCAATTTCGGTGCTGACCGACGAAAAATATTTCCAGGGCAGCTTCGATTTTCTGCCGCTGGTCAGCAAAACGGTGACACAGCCGGTGCTGTGCAAAGATTTCATTATCGACCCGTATCAGATCTACCTGGCGCGCTTCTACCAGGCCGATGCCATCCTGCTGATGCTGTCGGTAGTTAACGACGATCAATACCGCCAGCTAGCCGCAGTGGCGCATAGCCTGAACATGGGCGTATTGACTGAAGTGATCAGTGAAGAAGAACTGCAACGGGCCATTGCTCTGGAAGCGCGCGTGGTGGGCATCAATAACCGTGACCTGCGCGACCTTAGTATCGACCTGGAGCGCACCCGTCAGTTGGCGCCACGTGTGCCACACGGCGTAACGGTGATCAGCGAGTCCGGCATCAACAATTACGGTCAGATCCGCGAATTGAGCCACTTTGCCAACGGTTTCCTGATTGGTAGCGCATTAATGTCGGAACCCGACCTGCGCGCCGCCGTGCGTCGGGTGATGCTCGGCGACAATAAAGTTTGCGGATTGACCCGTCCGCAGGATGCTGCCGCGGCTTATCAGGCCGGTGCGGTCTACGGTGGTTTGATTTTTGTCGGGCGCTCGCCGCGCTATGTTGATATCAATCGTGCCCGCGAAGTGATTTCCGGTGCGCCGCTCAAATACGTCGGCGTGTTCTGTGACGCGCAGGTAGAGACGGTAGTACAGACCGTCGAGCGCCTGGGCCTGAAAGCGGTGCAGCTGCACGGCGCTGAAGATCAAGCCTATATCACCGCCTTGCGTGCCGAACTGCCGACCGACTGCCAAATTTGGAAGGCGCTGAGCGTGAAAGACCATTTGCCAAAGCGCGATTTGCAGCACGTTGACCGCTACCTGCTGGATAACGGCGCGGGCGGTACCGGGCAGCGTTTCGACTGGTCGGTACTGCACGGCGAAAACCTTGAAAACGTAATGCTGGCCGGTGGCCTGGGCGCGGATAACTGTGTTGACGCGGCCAAACTCGGCTGTGCCGGTCTGGACTTTAATTCCGGCGTTGAGAGCCAGCCCGGTATTAAGGATCCTGCCCGCCTGGCGGCGGTGTTCCAGACTCTGCGCGCTTACTGAAGATTATTAACGGATAATAACGGGAACTATAATGACGCTGCTTAACCCCTACTTCGGCGAATTTGGTGGCCAATATGTGCCGCAGATTCTGATGCCGGCCTTAAAACAACTGGAAGAAGCCTTTGTCAGCGCTCAGCGCGACCCAGAGTTTCAGGCTGAATTTATCGACCTGCTGAAAAATTACGCCGGTCGCCCAACCGCGCTGACGCTGTGCAGAAACCTCACTGCCGGTACCAAAACCAAGCTGTACCTGAAGCGTGAAGACTTGCTGCACGGCGGCGCGCACAAAACCAACCAGGTGTTGGGTCAGGCATTGTTGGCCAAACGCATGGGTAAAACCGAAATCATCGCCGAAACCGGTGCCGGTCAGCATGGCGTGGCCTCGGCCCTGGCCTGTGCCTTGCTCGGTCTGAAATGCCGCATTTATATGGGTGCCAAAGATATTGAGCGCCAGTCACCTAACGTATTCCGCATGCGCCTGATGGGTGCGGAAGTGATCCCGGTACACAGCGGTTCTTCCACGCTGAAAGACGCCTGTAATGAAGCGCTGCGCGACTGGTCCGGCAGCTACGAAACCGCCCACTATATGTTAGGCACTGCTGCGGGCCCACACCCGTACCCTACTATCGTGCGTGAATTCCAACGCATGATCGGTGAAGAAACCAAAGCGCAGATGCTGGAACGCGAAGGCCGCCTGCCGGATGCGGTACTGGCCTGCGTGGGTGGCGGCTCCAACGCCATCGGCATGTTTGCCGACTTTATCGATGATACCAGCGTGGGGCTGATCGGCGTTGAGCCTGCCGGTCTGGGTATTGAAACCGGCCAACACGGCGCGCCGTTGAAACACGGCCACGTCGGTATCTATTTCGGCATGAAAGCGCCGATGATGCAGACTTCCGAAGGCCAGATTGAAGAGTCCTATTCCATTTCCGCCGGGCTGGACTTCCCTTCCGTTGGGCCGCAGCACGCTTACCTGAACAGTATCGGTCGCGCCGAGTACGTGTCGATTACCGATGACGAAGCGCTGGATGCATTCAAAGCGCTGTCGCGTAGCGAAGGAATTATCCCGGCGCTGGAGTCTTCCCACGCCTTGGCGCATGCGCTGAAAATGATCCGTGAAACACCGCAAAAGGAACAGATCCTGGTGGTTAACCTGTCCGGCCGCGGCGACAAAGACATATTTACCGTTCACGACATTCTGAAAGCACGGGGAGAAATCTGATGGAACGTTACCAGCAACTGTTCGACCGCCTGGCAAGCAACAAGGAAGGCGCTTTCGTCCCGTTCGTGACCCTCGGCGATCCTGGCCCGGCACTGTCATTGCAAATCATCGATACCCTGGTTGAAGCCGGCGCCGACGCGCTGGAGTTGGGTATCCCGTTCTCCGACCCACTGGCTGACGGCCCAACCATTCAAAGTGCGGCGCTGCGCGCATTCGCCTCTGGCGTCACGCCAACTCAGTGTTTCGAAATGCTGGCTGCCATCCGCCAGAAACACCCCGGCATTCCTATCGGCCTGCTGATGTACGCCAACCTGGTATTCCATAAAGGTATCGATGCGTTTTACCAACGCTGCGCCGAAGTGGGCGTAGACTCGGTGCTGATTGCCGACGTGCCGTATGAAGAGTCCGCGCCCTTCCGTGCCGCCGCTATCCGTCATGGTATCGCACCAATCTTTATCTGCCCGCCAAATGCTGACGACGATTTACTGCGTGAAATCTCCTCACATGGCCGGGGCTACACCTACCTGTTGTCACGTGCAGGCGTAACCGGAACCGAAAGCCGTGCCCAGCTGCCGCTGCATCACCTGGTGAACAAACTGCGTGAATACCATGCTGCCCCCCCGCTGCAAGGCTTTGGTATTTCTGAGCCGGCCCAGGTGCGTGATGCGCTGCAGGCCGGGGCTGCTGGGGCGATATCCGGTTCCGCGATCGTCAAGATTATCGAACAAAACCATACGCAACCGGCCGAAATGCTGGCGCAATTGTCGACCTTCGTCAGTGAAATGAAAGCCGCAACCCGGGCATGATTGACCAGCAACGGGCGTAGATAATCTATGCCCGTTGTTAACATATTGTTTCTCTTCAAGGTTGTGCTATTTTTTTTACACCTTCGATTTGAACAAACCTGATTCTTGTCTCACAATTAACCCTGCGCGTCGGGCATTTCTTTATTTGGGGAAATGCGCTACGTTTTCAGGTGAAAACCCGAATGTAGTTTCAACAATAACATTGCATGGAGAGTAATTTATGAAGCTATTTAAAACCCTTTCGGTCTTATGCATGGCAGCCGTTGTGGCATTCGCAGTAAGTGCCTGCGCGCCAACAGCGAAATCTGAAGGGACTGGCGGTTATATTGACGATACGGTAGTGACGACCAAGGTGAAGTCAGCGCTGCTGGCGGATAAAACCATCAAGTCTACCGAAATCAGTGTCGAGACCTTTAAAGGTCGTGTGCAACTGAGCGGCTTTGTCAGTTCAAGCGCCGATGCCAACCGTGCGGTGCAGGTGACTCGTGGCGTAGCGGGTGTGAAATCCGTTGAAAACGTCATGAACATCAAGTAGTAAAAGTAAAACGGAGGCGCTGCGTGCGCCTCCCTGTTTCATCCCTGTCAGAAGCGATACCCTGCCCCGAACATGAACACCCACGGATCCAAACGCGTATCAATGCTGTGATGATTACCGTCCGCATCGTCAAAGCGAGTTTTGGTTTCGATGTTCATCCACCACACTGACATGTTCAGCATCCAGTGTTCATCCAGGTTGTAATCCAGACCCGCCTGCGCGGCTACGCCCCAAGAGTCTTTTAAACTCAGGTTACTCAGCCCGGCGCTTTTGCCGTTATCGTTGAATTTTTCATCGAAGAAGGTGGTGTAGTTAACGCCAAGCCCCAGATACGGACGCAGTTTGTCCTGTTTGTCGCCGAAATAGTATTGCGCCATCAGGCTTGGTGGCAGATCGCGTACCGTTGCGATATTCCCGTTCACCGCAGAACCGTTCAGCCCTACCTTGTGGCGAAACGGCGTTGCAGCCAGCAATTCGACGCCGATATTGTCCGTCACCATATAGCCGAAGGTCAGACCAAGCTGGGTATTATTGTCGGCACTGAATGAGCCTTGCCCCAACACGTCGTCCGATCCGGCATTTGGCCGCACAGTAGCAGCGCCTGCGCGGAACAGAAAATCGCCTGCCTGATGCGCACTTGCCAACATAGGCGTCATCATTGCCGCCAATACCACCAGAGTTGTCTTTTTCATTATCCATTCCATTTGTGTGGTTATCATCCAGGGGGAATATACCTACTTACGGGTATTTATGATCCCATCGAGATCACATCTTATGTGTAAAAGTTTTAATTCCTACTAAAAACAAGGTTACCTAAGAGGCTAATAAATCAAGGATTGATCTGAATCAAAAAATGCCTTTTGTTGCAAATTATCTACATGTTCCGACGCAAGAACACAGCTTGAAAGGTGGCAAAGGATAGCGATAAAGCCGATTGCAGAAGAAATCGTCACAGTGCACTTCGCGGGGTGCCACAGCGGCCTGGAACAGGGTACAATCGCCCACTGATTTTGATTTATCTCTGTTTCTCGATGCCAAGGAGTCTGCATGCCTATCACGGCCAACACGTTGTACCGTGACAGTTTTAATTTTTTCCGTAACCAACTGACCAGTATCCTGATGCTGGCGCTGTTGACCGCGTTCATTTCTGTGCTGCTCAACCAGGCTTTCAGCCCTGACGTCGAACAGTTGAAGATCCTGAGCGCAACGGAAGGTGACTTTGCTGCATCCGCCGGTATGGGGATCCAGGAAATCATTCAACAAATGACGCCTGAGCAACAGATGGTGTTATTGAAGGTTTCAGCCGCCGCCACCTTTTCCGCATTAGTGGGCAACGTGTTGCTGGTTGGCGGGATGCTGACATTGATTCGTCTGGTTTCTCAGGGGCAGCGCATCAGCGCACTGCGCGCTATCGGTGCTTCTGCGCCGGAACTGCCGCGTTTACTGCTGCTGCTGTTTATCTGCACGCTGTTGATCCAGCTGGGCCTGACGCTGTTTGTGGTGCCGGGCGTGATCATGGCGATCGCCTTCTCTCTGGCTCCGGTGATTACCGCTACCGAAAAGAAAGGCGTGTTCGCCTCGATTAAGCTGAGCTGCAAGTTGGCGTTCGCCAATGCGCGGGTGATTGTTCCGGCGATGATGTTGTGGCTGGCAGCCAAGCTGCTGGTGCTGTTTATGGTGAGCCACCTTTCGGTGCTGACCCCGAACGTCGCCAGCGTGGTGCTGACCGCCCTGAGCAACCTGGTTTCGGCCTTGTTGCTGATTTACCTGTTCCGTCTGTATATGCTGCTGCGCAGCTAATCTCACAGTCGAAATCTGAAAGGCACGCTTCGGCGTGCCTTTTGTTTATTGAGCCACAGCAGGTTCCGCCTGCTCCTTACTTTGAATCAGCTTCAGCGCCAGGTACAAGTCCGGCACCAATATCAACTCCCGATCGCGCCCCATTCGATTGATACGGAACCAGCGCGTCAGCTCGGTTCGCCGTCCTGCCAGCACCAACTTCACGTTACGCTGTAACAAATCACGTTTCAATTCGTCGATGGCCGCCAGTACGCTGATATCAGCATGGGTAAAGCTGGCAACGGCGTCCACTACTACCCAACGCGGCTGGAACGGTGTGCTGTCCACCAGGTTCAGGATCCGCCGTTTGAAATACGCCACGTTGAAATAGGTCAGTGGCGAGTTGAAACGATACATCATCACACCGGGCACCGCTTTAATGCCGTTATTGTTGCCCATCGAATGGATCATGCCTTCGTCATTAACGCCCAGCAGTTGTTCCGTTGGGCGGAACACCGTGCGCAGGAACTGCATCAGGCCCAGTAAAACCGCCAGGCCAATACCGCTGATCACCCCCACCAGCAGTACGCTAAGGAAGGTAAACATCGCCAGCCGGAAGGCCTGAGCATTGCGACGCCGCATGATCCAGATGCCACGAATATCCAACAGCGACCAGGCGGCGTACATCAACACCACACCCAACCCCGCCACCGGAATAAACTGTAGCGGCGCCATCAGGAACAAAAGCACGAAGGCAATCACCGCCGCCGCAATGATCGATACCAGTTGGCTCTTGCCGCCGTTGGCATCATTAACCGCAGTGCGCGAATCTGCCCCGCTGATGGCAAACCCCTGCGACAGTGCCGAGACGATATTCACCAGGCCAAGCGCCCGAAATTCGGCATCCGCATTCACCTCATAACCGTTTTTCGCCGCGAAGCTTCGTGCGGTCAGCATCATGCTGACAAAGCTGACCACGGCCAGGTTCAGCGCCGGGATCACCATGTCACGCAGCAAACCCGGTTGAAAATCCGGCCACTGCACTATCGGCAGTACATCACTAAAACCGCCGACCGTCACCACACCATGCTGTTGCAACCCGCCTGCCCAGGTAACAAAAGTGACCAGAACAATGGCAAATAAAGGTGCCGGCCAGTTGGGCCGCCATTTTTTAAACCCGATCAGCGTAACCAGCGCCAGTAACGAGACCGCCATCGTCAGCCAATCACTGTGCATCAGGTTGCCTGGCAGCGCGTAAATACGTTCGATCAGCTGCGCCGGGTGCACGCCAAATCCGAACACCTTGCCAATCTGATCGACCATGATGGTAATTGCCACGCCGTTCAGCAAACCGCTGAGTATCGGTCGCGAGAGTAAATCGGCCAGTGCGCCCAGCTTGAAGCGGCTGGCCAACAGACACCAGGCGCCCATCATTGCCGTCATCATGATGGTCAATTGCCAATGGCGTTCCATATTGCCCGCCGCCAACGGGGTCACGACGGCGGCAATCACCGCACAGGTCGCCGCATCCGGCCCTACAATCAGTTGGCGTGAAGAGCCAAAAAACGCGTAGGCTACCATTGGCAAAATACAGGAATATAACCCCACTATCGGGCTGACGCCGGCCAATTCGGCGTAGGCAATCGCTACCGGCAATGCCACGGCGGCGACGGAAAGCCCGGCGCGGATGTCCGGTTTGAGCCAGCTGCGTTGATACCCTAATAAATGCGTCAAACCGGGCGTAAGCGCCTGGAGAGATTTCCACTGCATAAACTGTTTTCCGTTATAAATTATCCGGCTATTATTGCGCGTATCATGCGATGCCTATGCCGTGCTGGCAATCTGCCCGCCGCGAACTCGCGACCTCAATCGTAAGTTTATGCAAATTCCTGCTTTCATGGCGGAAATCCGACGACCAAACGCCGATAATCAGCAGTTGCCAGCGGTACACAGAGCCCGCCAAATCCGGTATAGTCGGCCGATGAACAGATGATGGATTGATTTATGAAGCAGTTTCTTGATTTCCTCCCGTTAATTGTCTTTTTCGCTTTTTATAAGCTCTACGATATCTATGTTGCCTCTGGCGCATTGATTGTTGCTACCGCCCTGGCGCTGGTGTTCACCTGGTTCAAATACCGCAAAATTGAGAAGATGACATTGATCACCTTCCTGATGGTGCTGGTGTTCGGCACTTTGACGCTGGTGTTCCATAACGATTTGTTTATCAAATGGAAAGTGACGATCATTTATTGCCTGTTCGCACTGGCGCTGCTGATTAGCCAACTGGTGCTGAAAAAGCCGTTGGTTCAACGCATGCTGGGCAAAGAGCTGACGCTGCCGGATAAAGTCTGGAATAACCTCAACCTGGCCTGGGCAGTATTTTTCCTGGCCTGTGGTCTGGCGAATATTTACGTTGCCTTCTGGTTGCCCCAGAGCGTTTGGGTTAACTTTAAAGTCTTCGGTCTGACCGCGCTGACGCTGGTATTTACCCTGCTCAGCGGCGTTTATATTTATCGGCACATGCCGGAAGAACAGAAAAAATAGTTACAAAATTGTTAATGCCCGTAGCCTTTGCTACGGGCAGTATAGTGAAATCCCTTCTTTGATAAGCAGACAGCTATGACTCAACAACGACCTTTACCCAGTGGCGAAATGGTGCTGCGAACGCTGGCGATGCCGGCAGATACCAACGCCAACGGCGATATTTTTGGCGGCTGGCTGATGTCGCAGATGGATATTGGCGGCGCTATTCAGGCGAAAGAAATTGCCGAAGGCCGCGTCGTTACCGTGCGAGTGGACGGTATGACCTTCCTGAAACCGGTCGCGGTGGGTGACGTGGTATGTTGCTACGCGCACTGTATCCGCACTGGACGCAGTTCAATCACCATCAATATCGAAGTGTGGGTCAAAAAAGTATCTTCCGCCCCTATCGGCCAGCGCTACCGCGCAACCGAAGCTGTGTTTACCTATGTTGCAGTAGACGATGAAGGTAATTCACGCGCCCTGCCCGATGGCAAGATGAACTTCCGCGTTGGCTTCGAAGAATAAGCCGGAATGCAAACAGCAAAAAGGGTCGCCTGGTGAATAGCGACCCTTTTTTATTGGCACAAACCTTAATCAGTTTACGTCGGTCGAACCATCCAGCTTGAAGTGGATATTCACGATATGACCTTTTACTTCTTTGGCTTGATAGCGCCACTTACGCAACGCCTGTTTAACTTCACGTTCGAACATATTGCGTGGTTCTGCTGACAGGATACGCACGTTACTCACACGGCCATCGCTGTCGATATCAAACTGTACCTTTACCTTGCCTTCGATCTGCAATGCCTGCGCCCGTGGCGGGTACATTGGTTTAGATTGCACCAGTGCTCTCGGTGCCACATCACGCGAATTGCCCGCAACCGGTGCTGCCGGCGCCTGCTTCACCGGAGCCCTATCGACAGGCTTGGCCGGCTGGTTATTTTCAAACGGCGACGGCTCACGCGGCTCGGTTTTCTGTGGCTCACGCTTAACCGTTTTTTCGACCTTCGGCTTCGGTTTTGGCTTCGGCTTGGGTTTTACCGGCTCCGGCTTCAGTATCGCCTTCGGCGGTGGCTCTGGGAGCGGTTCTGGCTCGGGTTCTGGCTCTACCTGTGGCTCTGGCTCAGGCTCGGCCGGTGCCGGCGGAGGCGGCTCTGCCATCGCGGCGGTATTGACCATCATGACGCTGATCGGCGCATCTTCAGGTTTCGGCAACTCCATCACTTCCTTGACAGAAGCATAGAGCAGACCCGCCACCAAGGCGCTATGTAAGCCAACAGACAAGATAATTGGCACGGACAAACGGCGATTAAGGAACATCTTTTTTAGCGGCATAATGATTCTGTTTCCTCTGGTTCGCCAAGTTTAAATGCAAATAGCAATCATATTCAATAACGAATGGCAAACTATCGCTCTAATCGTCATTATTCATCGCTAAAACCTGCAAACTCATGGGGATATTAACCTTTCGTTTGCCTATTCACTGAGGCTTTCACACGCTTCATTAACCTGATTTACCTGGCCAAAACGAAAAAACCCGCCGTAGCGGGTTATCCTTGACCAATACAGCATTAATCTTCATCGCCGTAATACAACACGCCCAGTTTGATCAACGGCCGGCCCTGCGCCTTACGGTGTAGATTGCTGTCACGCAGTGAATAGACGCAGCCACAGTATTCCTGCTGATAAAAGCGTTCACGCTTGCTGATCTCGATCATCCGCGACGCACCACCCTTTTTGCGCCAGTTGTAATCCCAATACTCCAGGTCTGGGTATTTTTCCGCTGCGCGCACGCCGCAGTCGGTGATTTGCTGCATATTCTTCCAACGGGAGATTCCCAGCGAACTGGATATGGTGTCGTAGCCATGCTCGTGCGCGTACAGCGCGGTGCGCTCAAAGCGCATGTCGAAACACATGGTGCAACGGATCCCGCGCTCAGGTTCGTGCTCCATTCCTTTGGCGCGAGCAAACCAGTTATCGGTATCGTAATCGGCATCAATGATCGGCACGCCGTGCTGTTCCGCAAAGCGGATATTCTCGTCCTTGCGCAGCAGGTATTCCTTTTGTGGATGGATATTCGGGTTATAGAAGAAAATGGCGTATTCGATGCCAGAAGCCTGAATGGCTTCCATCACCTCACCGGAACAGGGCGCACAGCAAGAGTGCAGCAGCAGTTTGCTTTTGCCCTCAGGCAAGTCGAGTTTATCTCTAACCAGTTCCGTCATTTCCTCACCTCTCAATCCTTGTCTCATTAAATCATGCGGCCGAACTATACGAATAAAAGCTAGTCACCTCAAGGCATAAGCGCCAGTCACAGGCAAATTCCAGCGAGCAAGCATTCCCTTGTAACCCCTTTTGCGCTACTTTAAATTTACCGATCTATAGCAATGATTTTAAAGGTGAAACATGCTTTATCTGATCTACGCGCAAGACGTACCCAACTCATTGGAAAATCGCCTGTCGGTACGCCCGGCCCACCTGGCACGCCTGCAAGCCCTGCGTGATGAAGGCCGCCTGGTCATCGCCGGTCCCAATCCAGCCATCGACAGCAACGACCCTGGCAGTGCTGGTTTCAGTGGTTCTACGGTGATTGCGGAGTTCGCTTCACTGACAGACGCCCAGGCCTGGGCCGAGCAGGATCCCTACGTCGCCGCCGGCGTTTATGCTGAGGTAACGGTAAAGCCTTTTAAGCAGGTATTCTGATTTTTGGGACATCGCCGCTTCAATCATCACGGACTCGCCATTATTGGCGAGATCCCAGATAAAAAAAAGCCAGCACGGAGTGGCTGGCCAAAGGGTTCTTCGAGGGAATATCTTGTCCGATAAAGTTACTCCCTTCGCTTGCCGGTTCGCCAGCTATCGCTGTGATAGGTGAACTATTTTTTCGCCAGAATCAGCGTCTGCATATCCGCAAACATGGCATCCCATTCCGCTTGATTTATCTCCATCAGGCCAAAGAAACGCAACATAAATGCCCCTTCGGTAGCCAGAAAGGCCAATCGTGCCCGCTTGCCCTCCTCGGTGGTTAAATCCAGACCGGCGATCCGGCTGCGGTACCACTCACGCGTGCTGTCCAGATGCTCTGGCGTTTGGATCAGGGTCGCCATCAGACCTGCGGCCTTGGCGCTGGATGCCTGATCGGAGCTTCGGGTGGCCTGCATATGCGCCTGCACTGTCGTTGTGGCCGAGGGACTTTCCCCGGCAATGGCATCGAAAACCTGGTCATAGGCTTTACCCCAACGTTCGAACATCGCATCAATTAACGCGTCTTTGGTACCAAAGCAGTACTGCACCCCGCCCTTTGAAATCCCCATCGCCTTGGCGACAGAATCAATGGTCAACCCGGCCGCACCCTGCCTGGCGACAATCTCCTCGGCCATATCCAGAACCTTGTCGCGATCGATGCTCCGTTGACGTCCCATTGAGAAACCCTCTTTTCAATACATACGTATGGATATATATTACCCCAGTATACCACCCGTTACGTTCGGGTGGTGACCTTATAGCAACGCATCCGCGTCGCCTGCTTTTTTGGAATAATATTATGCACGCAAACAACCGCTGGTTGATCCTGGCAATGATCTCCAGCGCGCTATTTTTGATCATTATCGATATGACGGTGCTGTACACCGCATTGCCTCGGCTGACCCTGGCGCTGGATGCCAGCGCCTCACAAAAGTTATGGATTGTGAATGCCTATCCGCTAGTGGTCGCCGGTTTACTGCCCGGAGCGGGCATGCTGAGCGATCGCATTGGTCATAAACGGCTGTTTATTGCCGGGCTGCCGGTGTTTGCCATCGCCTCCCTTTGTGCGGCCTTCTCTCCTTCAGCCCAATGGCTGATCGCCGCCCGCGTATTTCTCGCGGTAGGTGCAGCGATGATGATGCCGGCAACCCTGTCCATTGTCCGCCATGTGTTTACTGACGAACGCGAACGCGCCCTGGCGATTGGCATTTGGGCAGCGGTCGCTTCCGGTGGTGCCGCTATCGGCCCGGTGGTCGGTGGCGTCTTGCTGGAGTATTTCTGGTGGGGATCGGTATTTTTGATCAACGTTCCTGTCGTCATGGTGGTACTGCCGCTGGCCTGGCGATTGATACCGCACTGCGGTGGGGAAAATAAAGCTCCTTACGATATCCTCGGGTCAGTGCAGATCATGGCCGGTCTGGTGGGTAGCATCTATGCACTGAAGGAACTTAGCAAGGCAACTCCCTCCCTTTCTGCGCTGGCAATCGCCGCCGCCATCGGCGTTTTGTCGCTCTGGCTGTTTGTTCGTCGACAGCGGCAGGCGCGCTACCCGATGATCGACTTCTCGCTATTCCAGAATCGGCTGTTTGCCGGCGGCGTCGGCGTCGCGCTGGTGTCGATGATTGCATTAGTCGGCGTGGAGTTGGTTCTGACTCAACGCCTGCAATTGGTGCTTGAGCTGAGCCCATTACAGGCCGCGCTGTTTATTCTGCCAATCCCGGTGGCGTCCGCACTGGCAGGCCCACTGGCCGGTTTACTGCTGCCGCGCTACGGCGAGCGCAGCATGATATTCGGCGGATTGTTCCTGACCGGCCTCGGCATCGCCGGGCTGGCCCTGCTTTACCAGAACAGCCTGATGTCGCAGTTGGTTTGTCTGTTTATCGCCGGTTTTGGCATCGGTGGCGCCATTACCGCCGCGTCGACCGCCATCATGCTCAATGCCCCGGAAGAAAAATCCGGTATGGCTGCCTCGATCGAGGACGTGTCCTATGAGCTGGGTGGCGTGCTCGGTATCACCTTGCTGGGTGGCTTGATGACCGCCATCTATAGCCACAGCCTGGTGTTACCCGACAATCTGCCGGTGGGTGACGTCGCCTACGACAGTATTGATGAAGCCCTGCGGCTGGCGGCCAATCTGGCTGTCGATCAAGCTGAACAACTGAGGCAACTGGCACGACTGGCTTTCGATCGCGCATTTATAGTGGTGCTGATTGCGGCGGCATTGCTGATGGCGCTAAGTGCCGGCGTGGCAAAAATGGTCTTACGCAAGTAATGATACCAAGTCGCTGTTGTTGTTAACGCATTGTGCTTAAACTGAATGGGCAATTTGCTTGTCGGATTTATCGTTATTGGTTTCAGCGATTGCATTGATGCTTTTGATCGTCTTTAACCCTGCGATAAATCCGGTTACTGTGTTTGTTATGGATATTGTGTAAATCATCGAATCAAATAATCAGGAGAAGATTATTATGGCAACGACGAAGAAAGCAGCGAAAAACCATATCGGCCTGGACAGCAAACAATCGGCAAAACTATCGGAAGCGTTGAATGCGCTGCTGGCAAATTATCAGGTGCTGTATATGAACGTGCGCGGCTACCACTGGAACATTTCCGGCCCGCATTTCTTTGAACTGCACGTCAAATTTGAAGAAACCTATAACGATCTGTTAACCAAGGTTGATGAGCTGGCAGAACGTATTTTGACTCTGGGGTCGCAACCGCGTCATGCCTTCAGCGATTATCTGAAAACGTCCGACATCAAGGAAGATACCAATGTCACCGACGATAAAGGCACGCTGGGCGGTTTACTGCACGGCTATTCGGTGCTGCTACAACAGCAGCGTGACCTGTTGACTCTGGCAGCCGATGCGGGGGACGAAGGCACCGCTTCCCTGATGAGTGACTACATCAAAGAGCAGGAAAAACAGGTTTGGATGCTTAACGCCTATCTTGGGAAATAACCTCGGCAGCCAAAACCCGATTTCCTTCTTTTCAATCTGAAACAGTCCCCCTGGGGACTGTTTTCGTTTTACCACTCGTAGGCCACCACAAACAGCAATGAACGCCGGTGCTGGTCATCCAGGCGACGACGCACCCGGATAATATGCCGATTGCTGCAAGACTGGCGTTCCAACCAGCGATGCCTGCGGCGCTGACTCTGCCGCAGCATCCGCCAGCGGCCCACCTCGTTTCTACTGCGTCTCATCGTTTCATCACTCATCCGTCAAATGCCAACGGCGGGCATTATAGTCCTTTCGTCACAGGATCCAACCCGCGGCACCCCGTATTTTGCCCTTGTGATGACAAAGGATGTTCGGCGCAAAATGTATTTTTGTTTACAGCAAGTGCCTTAAGCCAATCATATTTTTGCAACATAAGCGCCGAGAAAAGGTTTCCCCTTTAGCGTTCTGTGCGTACACTCATCGTTGGTGGTTTGCGAACGGGATTTTTCGCCTTTATGACAACATTTTATACCGTAATCAGTTGGCTCATGGTGTTTGGTTACTGGCTGCTTATCGCTGGTGTGACACTGCGTATTCTGATGAAACGCCGCGCCGTACCTTCCGCTATGGCCTGGCTGCTGGTGATCTATATTCTGCCGCTGTTCGGTATTGTGGCTTATTTATCTTTTGGTGAATTGCATCTGGGCAAACGCCGTGCCGAACGCGCCAAGGCAATGTGGCCTTCTACCGCACGCTGGCTGAGCGAATTAAAAGAGAGCCAGCGCATCTTCGCCACCGATTACAGCGAGGTCGCCAGACCCCTGTTCCAACTGTGCGATCGTCGTCAGGGCATCGATGGCGTTAAGGGCAACCAACTCCAGTTACTCACCACCACCGACGCAACGCTGAAAGCGCTGATCCGTGATATTGAGCTGGCACGTCATAATATTGAGATGGTGTTTTACATCTGGCAACCCGGCGGGTTGGTCGATCAGGTGGCCGAATCGCTGATGGCCGCTGCGCGCCGTGGCGTACATTGTCGCCTGATGCTGGACTCAGCCGGGAGTTTGCAATTCTTCCGCAGCCCCTATCCTGGCATGATGCGTAACGCCGGCATCGAAGTGGTGGAGGCGCTCAAGGTAAACCTGTTCCGCGTCTTCCTGCGCCGAATGGATTTGCGTCAGCACCGTAAAGTGGTGCTGATCGATAACTATATTGCCTACACCGGCAGTATGAACATGGTTGACCCACGTTATTTCAAACAGGACGCCGGTGTCGGTCAGTGGATCGATCTGATGGCCCGCATGGAAGGCCCGGTCGCCAGTACCATGGGCATCGTTTATGCCTGTGACTGGGAGATTGAAACCGGTAAACGGATCCTGCCGCCGCCGCCGGACGTCAATATCATGCCGTTCGAACAGGAAAGCGGCCACACCATCCAGGTTATCGCCTCCGGTCCCGGTTTCCCGGAAGAAATGATCCACCAGGCGTTGCTGACCGCGGTTTACTCGGCACGTGAACAGTTGATCATGACCACCCCCTACTTCGTACCCAGCGACGATTTGCTGCATGCGATTTGTACCGCTGCCCTGCGCGGGGTTGAAGTCAGCATCATCGTCCCACGTGACAACGATTCAACCATGGTCCGTTGGGCCAGCCGCTCTTTCTTCTCCGAACTTCTGGAGGCTGGCGTGCGCATCTATCAGTTTGAAGACGGCCTGCTGCATACCAAAAGCGTACTGGTTGATGGCCAACTCAGCCTGGTCGGCACGGTGAATCTGGACATGCGCAGCCTGTGGCTGAACTTTGAAATAACTCTGGTGATCGACGATGACGGTTTCGGCAGCGATCTGGCCTGCGTGCAGGACGACTATATTGCTCGTTCGCAGTTGCTGAATGCCGCAGAGTGGCAGAAACGGCCGTTCTGGCACCGTATTGTTGAGCGCCTGTTCTACTTTTTCAGCCCGCTGCTTTAAATGCCGTAGCGGGCATGCTTTATACCCGTCGCCTTTCAAGTTGCAGCGTTGTTACCTGCACTCGGTTATGTGGCCCGTCCATGGGCCACCCCCCTTCGGGGCCGCTGGAAGCAGCGTTCAAATCGGCTCCCGGCAGATTTGTCACCCCCAGTTACTTACTTAAGTAAGCGCCTGAGGATGAATGAGCTGGTCGCCTAGCTGCAACTTGAAATTCATAGGGTATAATGAGGAATCATTTGTTATCGGGATTTAATTATGGATTTGAATAACCGCCTTACTGAAGACGAAACGCTGGAACAGGCTTACGACATCTTTTTGGAGTTGGCCGGCGACAATCTGGATCCGGCGGATATTCTGCTGTTCAACCTGCAGTTTGAGGAGCGCGGCGGCGCAGAACTGTATGACCCGGCGGAAGACTGGTCTGAACATGTGGACTTTGACCTGAACCCTGACTTTTTCGCCGAAGTGGTGATTGGCCTGGCGGACAGCGACGGTGAACCAATCAACGACGTGTTTGCCCGCGTGTTGCTGTGCCGTGAGAAAGACCACAAGCTTTGCCACATTCTGTGGAAAGAGTAACAGCGCAAGCATCAATATAAACCATGCCGGTCATCATGACTGGCATGGTTGTTAACCCTCCCCGTCAGGCGACAATCACCTGGAGATTTGCCGGGAAAACCAGGTTCTTCAATTTCTTCTCCGGATCGCTGGTCACCAGCCACGAAATATCTTTTAAATCCGCTACCAGGCCCGTCGCATGGTTATTCAGCTTATGCCCATCGGCGAGAACAATGGTTTTGTTGCTGTTTTTGATCATCTGACGGGCAATCGCCGCTTCGTTCAAATCCTGATCCATCACCCCGGCCTTGGGGCTCACCGCACCCGCGCCGATAACCGCATAATCTGCATAGAAAGCGCTGATGCCCTGCAATGCCACCGGCCCAATGCATTCCATTTTTGACAGACCAAATTGCCCGCCGATCAAAATCAGGTCAATCGTCGTATTTTCATGAAACAGGTTGGCAATAACCGGCGAATTGGTGATAACGGTAAGCTGGTTAATGCTGGCAATCTGTTTGGCAAACTCTAAGGTTGTAGTACCAAAATCGATAAATAGTGAGTCACCGGGCTTGATCAACTCGGCAGCTTTAACGGCTATCGCCTTTTTGTCATCCTCGGCCAATCTGGCTCGCTGATTAAACTCCAGCTCAAACCCAAACTGAGCGATAACTGCCCCGCCATGGATTTTCTTGATGTGTTTGAGTTCTTCAAGCTTATTGAGATCTCTGCGAATGGTCTCCTGCGAAACATTAAAGTCATCAGCCAGTTCATTGACGAACACTTGCCCGTTAGTTTTCAACTTTTCGAGAATGATGTTTCTGCGTTCTAGTGCGTTTGAATAATCCATCTTCTAACCCATTCCGTAGCATTTAACATGAAAAAAATTGTGGATTTAAGGGTTTTTCATTGCTTAGACGGCAATTGTTCACCAACTCCAACCATGAAGCAACAGCCTATTGAACTTTCACACACAAAAACACAGCAACAACCACATCATAACCACACCGTCATAAGTAAAAACCGCGATATTGGTCACAATTAAATCGATAGTTGTGATTTTGATGTTGCTTTAATGTGTTTTAATGATAATAAGTAATATAAACGGGCACAATGACAACATCTAAACCACAAATAGACCTGAGGGCTTTATGCTGAACCAACGCTATGCAGCCATTGACCAAGGAACAACAGGAACACGCGTCGTGGTGTTCGGCGAGGATGGGAAACACTTTTCTCCCGCCGCCATTGCGCATAAACAGTTAACACCCAATCCGGGTTGGGTTGAACATGACCCGATGGAGATCCTGCGCAACATACGAACCTGTCTTAGCCAGTGTGGCGTTGTCGATGCAATGGGTTTGGCGCATCAGGGGGAGAGCGTTGTTGCCTGGGATGCACAGAGCGGGTTACCGCTATATAACGCCATTATTTGGCAAGACCAGCGAACTGAATCCGTTCTCCGCCGTCTGCGAGCAGAAGGTGTAGAGGAAACCGTGCGAGCAAAAACCGGCTTGCCACTGGATACCTATTTCTCAGGCAGTAAACTGGGTTGGATTATGCGCAATGTGCCCGGTGCAGACGAACTTTCCCGCCGCGGTCAGTTACGGCTTGGCACCATGGACAGTTTTTTCATGTTCCATCTGTGCGGCACTCATGTCACGGACTACAACTCAGCCTCCAGGACTTCACTGTTCAATATCCACACTCTGCAATGGGATGAAGAACTGTGCCGGATTTTTGGCGTTCCAATCGGCGCTTTGCCGGAAATTCGGGATAATATCGGCCACTTTGGCGACGTGACTTGCTCCGGCAATACCACGCCGTTGACTGCCTGCATTGTCGATCAATTTGCCGGTACCTATGGCCATGGCTGCCTGCAACCCGGTCAGATGAAAATTACTTTCGGTACCGGGGCATTTTTACAGTCTATTACCGGCACAGATGTACCCGATGCACAAGGCTCGGGCCTGTTGCCGACGCTATGTTGGAAATTACCGGGCGAACCTCCGCTCTATGGCCTGGATGGCGGCGTCTATAACGCAGCATCGGCGATCAACTGGGCCAAAAAGATCGGCTTGTACGGTGATATCGAGGAATTCTCAGACTTCCCGGATCAGCCTGCTATCGCTCGCGGGTTAGCATTTATCCCCGCGCTCTCCGGGTTGGGCTGCCCATATTGGGATCGCTCGGCCGCGGGTCTCTGGGCCGGGCTGTCGCTGGAAACCGAACGCAAAGACATGCTGCAATCCATTCTTGAAGGGATCGCCATGCGCTCAGCCGAAGTGATCTACGCCATGGACAAAGTTCGCCCCATTGGCGACACCATTTCCGTGGACGGTGGCTTGTCGGCAAATCTCTACTTTAAACAGTTTCTGGCCAACCTGATCCAAAAACGCATCGTTACTCCGTCAAACCGGGAAATTACCGCCCAAGGCGTCGCTTTACTGGCGCGCAAGGGGTTAGGTAATGCCCACCCCATGAACGTCAGCACACAACACGTTACTACTGAACCTGCAGAACGCGATCTGTCCCCTTATTTTGCAAAATATAAGGACATTATTGCCCGTTCCCGCAATCTGCGTAGCGAATAAATAATAAGAAAAATGGAGGCAGTTATGTCTGAGATTGGCAACATCATTATCTATATCATTATGGCCGGAACCCTGCTCGGTGCCATGGCATCGGTGATAAAACCCGAAAGCGGTTTAGGCAAAGAATTCGTCAATGGTATCCATTCCATCGGCCCCGTATTTCTGGCACAAGCCGGTATTATGGCGGCGATCCCGATCCTCTCTTACGCCATTACCTACACCGTCGGCCCACTGTTCCAATCAATGGGATCGGATGCGTCCATTGCCGCCCTTTCCATTATCGCCGTTGATATGGGAGGCTATCAGTTGGCGGACGCGATTGCCGCTAACCGGGATCAATGGATCACCGCGATGTTGATTGGCTACACCTCGGGTGCCAGCATCGTTTATTTGATCCCGGTCGGTCTGGTGATGTTGCAACAAAAAGACCACAAGTATCTGGCCCTGGGCGCCATGGCAGGCTTGATCAGCATCCCGTTTGGGGTATTGATTTCATTGACGATCATAACCTTCAATAATATTCCTGTGAGGGACATTATCTCCACATCTTCACCCGCCAATCATTACCTGAGCATCGACTTTTTCAATGCCTTGCAACTGCTTTCGCCCCTGTTTGTCTTTTGTATTCTGCTGGCATTGGGACTGAAGTATCGAACCTTGTGGATGGTTAAATGCTTCCTGTTCTTTGGCAAAATCATGGATGCCTTTATCAAGATGGTGCTGGCCGCCTGCATTATTCAGCACTTCACCGGCGTGTTCAGCAAAATCTTTGGCGGTTGGGTATTTGATCCCCTCTTCGCCGACGAAAAAGAGCTTTATCGGGCCATTGAGATTGCCGGTTATATCGGCATCATGCTGGCAGGGACTTTCCCGATTTGTTACCTGTTCCAAAAATATTGTCAGCGCCCGATGAAGTTTATTGGCCGCCAACTTCGGCTTACCGACGCTGGCGCCATTGGTATGGTCATGGTGCTGGCAAATATCATCGCCGTTTATCACCTGTTCAAGGATATGCGAGCCCGTGACAAAGTGTTATGCGTGGCCTTTGGTATCTGTGCCCAGGCCACATTAGGCGACCATTTGGCCTTTACCGCCAACTTCCAGCCGACCCTGGTCCTGCCAATTATGGCCGGAAAATTTCTTGCAGGTGCCATTGCCGTAGCCATCGCTATCTTCATTTCCGTACCGGAAGCGCAACGTATGGAACAACGCGATAGGGGTGAAGAGGACAGGGTACAAAACGATCGTCCTACAGTCCCTCAAGCCATTTAATCCCCTTATTTGATCCCCCCGCTGTGCCTGATACCAGGCACAGCTTTCTTTTAAAATTATGAGGTCACCATGCGTAAGATATTCCTTGCCTGCCCCTACAGCCATGCCGATGAGAATGTAGTCCAGGAGCGTTTCCTGGCTTGCAACAAAGTCGCGGCTAATATCATCGAGGCGGGCCATGCCGTTTTCAGCCAGGTAACCATGTCGCACCCGATTAATTTACAGTTGGAAAAAACCGATAAGGCAGAGATTGGCAAAATGTGGGCTCCTGTTGACGCCCTGTTTTTAGACTTGATGGAAGAGTTGGTTATTTTGGATCTTGCCGGCTGGGACAAGAGTGCAGGCATCAAGCGAGAGATTGAGTTCTATCAATCTCGTAATCAACGCGTAAGCCTGTGGTCAGAAGTTGAGCACGAATTTAAATAACTATCTGTAATACGACCAAAAAATAAGCCTGCAAATTTGCAGGCTTATTCGATGGGCCGAGTAAAGAAAGCTTACCGTGCGATAACCCGTATTTGACTGTTCGATGTTAAGCCAGAAATATCGATATTTTTCAGAAGAGTACGACGTTCAGGCAAGCAACGGTGTTTACCACGGTAAAGTTCCTTTTCACCATCGCGCACAATAATTTCGCCTTTATGATAGCGGTTAACACGCACGTTCAATGTGACGCGATCTGCGGCCTCTGCCGAAACGGAGATAACATTTGGCGCGGCAATACGGAATACCTCATCCAATTGAACTGGAATATCAAAACGCTGCGCACCTTGTCGTAGTAGTGATTGTGCAACCAACCGACCTACGCGTAACCCCTCCAGGTAACACTGATCGCCCATATCAGCGGGATGAGTCATATTGCCCACCACATAATAATCGCGGTCAGAACAGCGGCCATCTTGATCGAACCAGGGACGGCCACTCTCTGGCTCGTAGGCCAGGTGACTGTTACGAATCAGCGTATATTCACCGGTAAAACGGCCGGTAAAGATAATGCTGTCGCAGGGCAATTGCTGCGCGCTGCCGTCTGCGGCGGTAAACTCGATACTTTCTACCCGCTCACGGCCATTGATCTGGGTAACATGCGCCCCCAGGTGGAGTTTAACCCCCATAAGGCGAGCATATATCGCGGCCAGACGAAACGCAGTTGGCCGGGTGTTTTCATCAATCAGCGCCAGGGCTTTTATACCCGCATTGCGTAACGTCCAGATAGTGGAAAAACTGACTAATTCAGATCCTATGATCACCGGCTGAACACCCGGCTTGAGTTTTTTCAAATAGATAAACTGCTGCAATGCCCCCGCGGTCAGCACCCCCTGTGGCCTGACGCCGCTAACCAGTCTGGCGTGGCGTGGTGTTTCGCGCACGCCAGTGGCAATAATGACGCGTTTGGCAACCAGGGTTTCAATACCTCGGTCACTGGAGATCGTCACTTCTCCCCCCGGCTTGATGTTCACCACTGTGGTGCCGGTTCTGATTTCACAATTTTTTTGCACCAGGCTCAATATCCGCTCGGCCCAAATATGGCCTTTCATCGGTCGGTGGAAGGTCTGCATTCCAAACGTCGGGTGACGACAATGGCGTGGGACACCACCCGCCTCCTTTTCTCTTTCCAACAATAGAACGCGGTTTACTCCCTCGTCCCATAAGGCCCGGGCGGCGGCCAAACCGGCTGGCCCTGCGCCAATAATAATGACGTCGTATAGTTGACTCATTCTACCCTCCCGACGACCAGCGTATTATCCAGACGGTCGCCCACGATTTCGGCAACCTGATTACTACAGAAAAAACCGTTACAACGCCCCATCATGACGCGCGTGCGGCGACGCAAGCCCCCGATACATTCTGGCGGTACCGCCGAGTGGAAAGCCGCCTCCAGCTCGCGTCGCGTGACCAATTCGCAATGACAAACGATGCCGCCATTGCCCGAACAGGCATAATCGCGCGGCTGGTACTCAGACAACATCGGCATCACCGGCCACTGCACATCGAGTGGGGGTTGGGTGGGAAACAGCTCGCTGAAATGGTTGCGGTAAAGATCTTCCACATAGTCGGCAATGCCCAACGCGGCAGTCAGCCCGGTGGAACGAATGCCACCCACGCTGACCCAATTATCCTGAGGGTAGTGATAAATGCGATACTCTTTCTTTTCCGTTGCTGGACGAAGCCCCGCATAGGTGGCGGTAACGGTATATTGGCCCAACGTCGGCAGCATTTGGCTGCCTTTTTCAATCAGCCCTTTGAGCACCGTCTCATCCACATCCGCACGATTACGATCGGTTTGTTCTTCGGCCGTTGGACCCAAAATCATATTGCCGAAGATGGTTCGACACAGCAGAACGCCTTTGGTGGTAGCTGTCGGTACCGGCAAGATAATGGCGTTGATATCTGCGGCCGCCGCTTTGTCAAAGACCAGAAACTGCCCTTTGCGTGGGCGGATCTCATAGTCCGGCGTACGCCACAGGCCATCGATCAAATCGCCATGGTTGCCTGCACAGTTAATCACCAGCCTGGTTCGCACACGGCCCTGAGTGGTGTTTAATAACCAGCCTTGCTCATCCTGCGTCGCATTGGTCACTTCGCAGTTGAAACGGTATTTTCCACCATGCATCACAGCCTGTGTGACATAAGCGAGCGGCGCGCTCCAGGGGTCGATGACATATTCACCGGGAACCAATACGCCCCCCAACACACCCTCAGCCAGTTTTGGCTCGCGCAGGTAAACATCAGCGGCAGAAATTTGCTCCACGTCAGTCACCCCATTTTCATGCGCTTGCTTAACAATGCCAGGGAGAGCGGCAAGCTGTTCTTCATTCCAGGCCACCACAATAGCCGTGGTCTGCAACAGCGGGAGATTCATCTTTTCCCTGATCGCCAAATATTCTTCGTAGCCAGCCTGCATGCATTGTAATTCCAGGCTTCCCGTAGGTGCATCAAAGCCCGTATGCAAAATGGCGCTGTTAGCCTTGCTGGCGCCCGACAAGATATCGCCGCCTCGCTCCAGCAATAGCGTTTTCGCCCCCATAAGGGTGAAACGCCGGAAAACGGCACACCCCACCACGCCACCACCAATAACTACCACATCAACATTTTCATTCAGCTGTGTCATACGCGTTATCTCACCACGAAACATGTGATAATAAAACCACATAAACCACATCATTACAACACAAAAGCCACACCAAAAAGCCACGCCGGAAAACGCAATGATAAACAAAAATCAATTATAATCATTAAGATGAAGTTAATTCTCAAAATAGACACCTGGTTTTCAATTTTTGATTTGGTGAGTTATTTGTGGTTTTCATCGATTTTCATTGGTTTTAAATAGCAACGGGAATGCCATAGCAAAAGGGGCTCATGTAAACATGAGCCCCTTTAGGCAACACAATAGAGTGAAACGGTCAGTTACAGCGGATCAACCTTCAAACAAGAAACCGCATGGCGGAAGCTGCCTTCCAGCAGCGGGCGTGTTTTGGCGCATTCCGGCCCGGCAATCGGGCAACGGGTGCGGAACACACAGCCGGATGGCGGGTTAATGGGCGAAGGCAGTTCCCCTTCCAGCAATTGGATCTGTTTGTCCTTCTCCTTGTCCGGATCCGGAACCGGCACCGCTGACATCAGCGCTTTGGTATAAGGGTGCTGCGGGTTGTGATACACCTCGTCATAGGTACCCAGCTCTACCGCATGGCCCAGATACATCACCAGTACGCGGTCAGAGATGTGTTTTACCACCGCCAGATCATGGGCGATAAAGATCAGCGACAGGCCCATTTCGCGCTGCAGTTGCTGCAACAGGTTAACTACCTGCGCCTGAATCGACACGTCCAGCGCCGAGACCGGCTCATCGCAAATCACCAGCTTCGGCTCCAGGATCAGGGCACGGGCGATGCCGATGCGCTGACACTGACCGCCGGAGAACTCATGCGGATAGCGGTTGATCAGGTTTGGCAGCAGGCCAACCTTCAGCATCATCGCCTTGACCTTGTCCTTCACTTCCTGACGCGGCATTTTTGGGTAATAGGTACGCAGTGGCTCGGCAATAATTTCACCGATGGTCATACGCGGGTTCAGCGATGCCAGCGGATCCTGGAAGATCATTTGGATATCGCTACGGGTTTTGCGCCAGTCAACGTCACTCATACCGAGCAGGTCTTTACCCAGCCAGGCAACGCGCCCGCTGGTGGCCTTCACCAAGCCGATAATGGCGCGGGCGAAGGTTGACTTACCACAACCAGACTCACCCACCACACCCAGAGTTTCCCCTTCGAACAGGCGCAGCGTCACGCCGTCAACGGCCTTCAGGGTTTTCGGCGGCTGCCAGAACCACTGTTTGTCATCATGAATGTCGAAGTGCACTTTCAAATCGGCCACTTCGAGCAGAACTTTCTTGTCGGTTACCGTACTCATACCAACGCCTCCACCGGTTTAAAGCAGGCACGCAAGCGCCCTTCACCAAATTGCTCCAATGGCGGAGCGCTCGAACATTGCGGCATCGCGTACGCACAACGCGGCTGGAACGGGCAGCCTTTCGGCAGACGCAGCAGGTTCGGCGGGTTACCTGGAATGGTCATCAGCGCCTCACCTTCGGCGTCCAGACGCGGTACCGCATTGAGCAAACCGATGGAGTAAGGATGGCTTGGGTGATAGAACACGTCACGCGCGCTGCCGTATTCCATGGTCCGCCCGGCGTACATCACCAGCACTTTGTTACAGATACCGGCCACAACACCCAGGTCGTGAGTGATCATGATAATAGCCGTGTTGAACTCGCGCTTGAGCTCATTAAGCAAGGTCATAATCTGCGCCTGAACCGTCACGTCCAGTGCGGTGGTCGGCTCATCGGCAATCAACAGCTTCGGCCGGCACAGCAGCGCCATGGCAATCATTACACGCTGACGCATGCCACCAGAAAACTCATGCGGATACATGCGCATGCGCTTACGCGCTTCCGGCATTTTAACCGCATCGAGCATGCGAACCGACTCTTCGAAGGCCTCGCTTTTACCCATTTTCTTGTGCTGCATCAGCACTTCCATCAACTGCTCACCAACGCGCATATAAGGGTTGAGCGAAGTCATTGGGTCCTGGAAGATCATCGAAATCTCTTCTGCCCGCAGCTTGTTGAGCTGTTTTTCCGGCAGATTGAGGATTTCACGGCCATTAAATTTGGCCGAGCCGCCAATGCGGCCATTGCTGGCCAACAGTCCCATCAGCGCGAAAGCGGTCTGGGATTTACCGGAACCAGACTCACCCACGATCCCCAGCGTTTCGCCGGCGCGCAGGTCAAAGTTCAGGTCGTTAACGGCCGTCACATCACCGTCCGGAGTGCCGAAGGTCACGCGCAGGTCTTTGACATCCAACAACAACGACGATTTCACGGCGGTGCTGGTTTGCAACTGCGGATTTTCAATGGTGCTCATGATTGCACTCCTTAACGATCTTTCGGGTCGAGGGCGTCACGCAGACCATCGCCGATAAAGTTGAAACAAAACAGAGTGACAACCAGGAAACCCGCCGGGAACAGCAGCAACCACGGTGAAACTTCCATCGAGTTGGCGCCATCGCTCAGCAATGCACCCCAGCTGCTTAATGGCTCCTGGGTACCCAGCCCCAGGAAGCTGAGGAAGGATTCGAACAGGATCATGCTCGGCACCAGCAATGAGGCATATACCACCACTACGCCGAGCACGTTCGGCACGATGTGGCGCAGTACGATATTGCGGCTGGAAACCCCGCATACCAACGCCGCTTCGATAAACTCTTTACGCTTCAGACTCAGGGTCTGTCCACGCACAATACGCGCCATGTCGAGCCAGGACACCATGCCGATCGCCACAAAGATCAGCAGGATGTTTTGACCAAAGAAGGTCACCAGCAGGATCACGAAGAACATAAACGGGAAGGAGTTGAGGATCTCCAGCAGACGCATCATGACCGAGTCAATTTTACCACCCAGGTAACCGGACATGGCGCCGTACAGGGTGCCGACAATCACCGCCACCAGCGCGGCGGAAACGCCAACCATCAGCGAGATACGTCCGCCAATCGCGACACGTACCAACAAATCACGCCCGGAGGAATCGGTACCGAAGTAGTGCCCCGCGTCAAAAGCCGGTGCTGCCGACATCATCGCCCAATCGGTATCGTCATAGGCAAACTGTGACAGCCATGGAGCTACAATCACAAACAGGGTAATCAGCGCCAGTACAAACAGGCTGCTGACTGCCGCACGGTTGTGCACAAAGCGGCGACGGGCATCCTGCCACAGGCTGCGCCCTTCCACTTCAAGCTTTTCGCTGAAGTTCTCCAGAGCCTCGCTATTCTTTTTCGTCAACATCATTTGCGTGCTCCAGCTTAATAACGAATTTTTGGATCGATAACGGCGTACAGCACGTCGACGATCGCGTTAAACAAAATGGTCAGGCCACCCACCAGAATGGTCAGGCTCAATACCAAAGAATAATCGCGGTTCAGCGCACCATTAACAAACAGCTGGCCAATACCCGGCAGACCGTAGATGGTTTCGATCACCATAGACCCGGTGATGATGCCGACAAACGCCGGGCCCATATAGGAAAGCACGGGCAATAACGCCGGTTTGAGCGCATGGCGGAAAATGATGCGACGCATCGGCAACCCTTTGGCGCGGGCGGTACGGATAAAGTTGGAGTGCAGCACTTCAATCATCGATCCACGTGTAATACGGGCGATGCTGGCGATATAGGCCAGTGATAACGCCACCATCGGCAAGATAATAAACTTCGGCGCGCCACCGTTCCAACCGCCGCCTGGTAACCATTTCAGCGTGATGGCGAAAATTAATACCAGTAACGGCGCCACCACAAAACTGGGTATCACCACCCCGGTCATGGCAAAGCCCATCACCGTATAATCCCATTTGGTATTTTGATTCAGTGCGGCAACCACCCCGGCACTAACCCCCAGGACGACCGCCAACAAGAATGCGGCAAGGCCGAGTTTGGCAGATACCGGGAAAGAAGCGGCGACCAGATCGTTAACTGAATAATCTTTGTATTTGAACGACGGCCCGAAATCGCCTTTTGACAGTTGCACCAAATAATGGCCGTACTGTTTCCAGATCGGATCGTTCAAATGATATTTGGCCTCGATATTGGCCATCACTTCAGGAGGCAACGCACGCTCGCCCGTAAATGGGCTGCCGGGTGCCAGACGCATCATAAAGAATGAGATGGTAATAAGGATAAATAGTGTCGGGATCGCTTCTAACAAGCGACGAAATATAAATTTAAGCATTGCCCTAACCCTGTGCTGCAGCCTGATAACGGCTTATTATTTCAACATGGGCCGGCGGTTCACACCGCCGGCACTTACCGTATCAATGCTTGATGATGTACAGGTTTTTGTCGTACACGTTATCAAGTGGGTCTTTACCGGTGTAACCGCCAACATAAGGTTTCACCAGACGGGCATTCACATAGTAATAAACCGGAACGATGGCCGAATCCTTATCCAGCTGCACTTCAGCTTTCTGATACAGACCTGCTCGTTCTTCTTTGGTTTTCGCCGTCAACACGTTCGCCATCAGCTTATCGAACTCTGCGCTCTTATAGTGCGGGGTGTTACTGCTGCTGTCAGACAGCATCATGTTCAGGAACGAACTTGGTTCGTTGTAGTCGGCACACCAGCCGGCACGCGCAACGTCATAGGTACCCTGATGACGGGTATCCAGGAAGGTTTTCCACTCCTGATTCACCAGCTTCACGTCCACGCCCAGATTTTTCTTCCAGATGGATGCCGCGGCGATCGCCAGTTTTTTATGCAGATCAGAGGTGTTGTAGAGCAGTGAGAAAGTCAGTGGTTTGCCCGGGCCGTAACCCGCATCAGCCAACAGTTTTTTCGCCACTTCATTGCGTTTTTCCTGCGTCCAGCCGAACCACTCTGGTGGCGTCAACTTGGCGCCATCGGTATAAGGTGGGGTGAAGCTGTAGGCCGGCAGATCGCCCTGGTTTTTCACTTTATTGGTGATGATGTCGCGATCCAGACCCAGCTTCAGCGCTTCACGTACGCGCTGATCGGTAAATGGCGCTTTCTGGTTGTTGATCTCGTAGTAATAAGTACACAGATATGGATCGACGTGAACTTCTTTCGGGATCTCTTTTTTCAACTTCTGGAACAGTTCGATCGGCATGTTGTTATAGGTCATGTCGATTTCGCCGGTGCGGTAGCGGTTTACGTCGGTCACTTCCGACGAAATTGGCAGGAACGTCACTTTATTAATGATGGTTTTCGCGTTATCCCAATATTCCGGGTTACGTTCCAGCACGATACGTTCGTTAACAACCCAGTCTTTTAACTTGTAGGCGCCGTTGCTGACGTAGTTCGCCGGCAGGGTCCACTTCTCGCCAAACTTCTCGACCGCATCTTTAAATACTGGCTTCATCGCGTAGTGCGGCGTCATTTCAACCAGATAAGGCACCGGCTCGGTCAGGGTGACCTGGAAAGTGTGATCGTCGATGGCTTTTACGCCCAGGGTGGATTTGTCTTTTTTGCCGGCGATGATGTCATCGACGTTTTCTACGTGAGCATATTGCAGATAGCTGGCGTATGGGGATGCCGTTTTCGGATCCACCACGCGCTGCCAGCTATACACGAAATCTTGTGCCGTTACCGGCTTGCCATTCGACCACTTTGCGTCTTTACGCAGATGGAAGGTCCAGACTTTAAAGTCTTTGTTATCCCAGCTTTCAGCCACGCCTGGAACAATGGAACCATCCGGGCCGTTGTTGGCCAGGCCTTCCATCAGATCGCGCGTAACGTTGTTTTCCGGTACGCCTTCAATTTTGTGCGGATCCAGGGACTGTACTTCCGAGCCGTTGTTTTTAACGATCTCTTGTTTATCTGCCAGCTGTACGCCTGCCGGCACAACGGCAGCAATTGCACTTCCGGTTGCTGTGATACCCAGCGCGGCAATGATGCCGGCCGCAAGGATGGTTTTTTTCGTGATGTTGGTCATGTGTATACTCCAGTTTTTATTATCACAGGCTCGTCGTGGAGCCTGCGTTGCCCGTGAGCGGACCTTGTTATACCGGCGGCCGTTGAACGAATACGGCAGGCGGCCTCCCTGATATTACTCACCCCTGTTGGCGTGGCGTAATACCCCTAGTTACTGCTTGATGATGTACAGGTTTTTTACATCGGTGTAATCCAGCGGGTCTTTACCGGTAAAGCCCCCCACCGACGGTCTGATCAGGCGCGCACTGACACGGTAATACACCGGGATTAACGCCGAGTCTTTGTCCAACTGAGCCTCCGCCTGCTGATAAAGAGCAGCACGCGCCGCTTCGTCCGGCGCTTTCAGCGTGCTGGCCATCAGGGCGTCAAACGCCGGGCTCTTGTAGAAAATGGTATTGATGCTGCTGTTGGAGATAACCAGATTCAGGAAGGCGCTGGGCTCGTTATAATCACCGCACCAGGTGGCACGCGCTATGTCGTACTGACCCTGATGACGGCTTTCCAGCGAGGTTTTCCACTCCTGATTACGCAGCGTGACATCCGCGCCAAGGTTTTTCTTCCACATTGACGCCGCAGCGATCGCCTGCTGTTTGTTTTGATCGGAAGTGTTGTACAGCAGCGTAAACTTCAGCGGTTTAGCCGCGCTGAAGCCTGCCTCGGCCAACAATTTTTTCGCCTCGGCATTACGTTGTTCCTGGCTCCACCCTGCCCATTCCGGCGCTGTGAATTTGGCACCTTCGGTAAAGCTCGGGGTAAAGCTGTAGGCCGGGATCTGCCCCTGGCCCATGATCTTGTTGGCAATGATGTCGCGATCCAACGTCAGTTTCACTGCAGCTCGCACTCGGGCATCGGTAAAAGGTGCGCGCTGGTTGTTGATCTCGTAATAAAAGGTGCACAGGTAAGGGTTAACGTGCAATTGCTCAGGGATCTCGCTCTTCATTTTCGCGAACAGGTTCGGCGGGATGGCGCTGTTGGTGATATCGATTTCACCGCTGCGGAAGCGGTTGACGTCACTGACCTCTGAGGTAATCGGCAAGAAGGTTGCCTGATCGATAACCGTTTTCTTGTTGTTCCAGTAGCTCGGGCTGCGCTCAAGCACGATGCGCTCATTCACCACCCAATCTTTCAAGCGATAGGCACCATTACCGACATAGTTGGCAGGCAGCGTCCACTTGTCGCCAAACTTCTCAACCACCGAGCGTTTGACCGGTTTCAGCGAGGTGTGGCTCAGCATGCTGATGAAATACGGCACCGGCTCACTCAACGTGACCTGCAACGTTTTATCATCGATAGCTTTAATACCCAGAGTCTGCGGGCTTTGCTTACCGGTCAGAATGGCGTCAATATTTTCAACTTTGGCGTACTGCAGGTAGCTGGCATACGGTGAGCCAATTTTCGGATCGGCCAGGCGCTGCCAACTGTAGACGAAGTCCTGCGCGGTAACTGGGGAGCCATCACTCCAAACTGCGTCGGGACGCAGGTGGAAAGTCCAGGTTTTAAATCCCTGATTTTCCCAATTTGCCGCTACCGCGGGCACCACATGCCCATTGGCGTCAGTGCTGACCAGCCCTTCCAGCAGGTTCAGAATGATATTGCTTTCCGGTATGCCTTCAACCTTGTGCGGATCCAATGAAGCCACTTCCGAGCCGTTGTTAATAACAATTTTCTGCTGCTCTGCCAATTGCACCCCGGCCGGAACCTCAGCCGCCTGAGCAGAATAAACGGCGCTGATACTCAGCAAACCGGCAATCAACATAGCCAATGGAGTGTGCTTTAGGGTTTGCTGCATGGTCGAGGCTCCTTTTCACCAACAAGCATTGCTTATCGATATTCGTGAAGTATTTATAAGAATTCTAAATAAACAGACACCAGCAAAAATCGTTCCCACTTTGTCGACGCGATACCGTTAATTACGCGTAGAAAGTTGCTCGGAAATTAGCAGAAGGCAATTTCCATAGCCAATAATTTTTACAGAAATGTTAAGCAATTCTCTTTTATTGCATCAGACGGGTTTTGTCACCCTGACGAAGGGGCAACAAGAAATCAACTCAACATATTGATTTTAATCGTTAAAATTAGAATCATCACCATCAAAGCCGTACGCAGCGAACCCACACACCCAATAAAGAAACATTCAGTTAACAAAGGCGCCGTTCAAAGAACAAACACCTGCTTATGTGCGGTTAATCACTAATAACACCTGGATGAAAGCGAGACAAGCCCTACAGAATGATGTGATTAAATTAACAGCAAATTTGATATTCGGGAGGCAAAAAAGGGCAGGAAGTGGGGAAGATAAGAGGTAAAAACAACGCTTAGAGCTTTTATTGAGCAACAAGTTGAGATTTATGCCACATCATGGTGCAAGTGAAGAAAATTCATTCATATTTCGCACTATATTAATGCGAGCTAATAATAGTTTTTATTTTTAAAATTAATTTGAGCCGCGAATCATCCTATTCGCGACTCATTTGGCTGATTACAACAAGCCGGGGAATATCGCCTTTATGCCAGTCACGATAAACTCAATACCCAACGCCATCAGCAACAACCCCATGATACGGGTGATGACGTTAATGCCGGTTTGCCCCAACAAGCGTACCAGCAAAGGTGCAGCCCGGAACAACAACCAGCAGCAAAAGGCAAACAACGCGATAGCCAGGCTAAACCCCAACAGGTTCTGCCAGCTATGGTAGCGGGAACTCCAGACAATGGTGGAACTGATAGCACCCGGTCCGGCCATCAATGGCAATGCCAATGGCACGACCCCAATACTCTCACGGATCGCGCTCTCTGATTTTTCCTGTTTGTTCTGTTTGTCCTCACCCAGCTTGCCACTGATCATCGACATGGCAATGCTGACCACCAGGATGCCGCCGGCAATGCGGAACGAGTCAATAGAGATACCGAACATGCGCAAAATCCCCTCCCCCAAAAACAGCGAGGTCCACAGGATGATGGCGACCGACAGGTTGGCGGTCAGGTTGGTTTTATTGCGACCGGCCGCCGCCTGGTAGCTGGTCATGCTGATAAACACCGGCAAAATACCCACCGGGTTTACCAGCGCAAACAGGCCGACAAAAAATTTAATGAAGCCGGAAAAATCCAACAGAGATTGGCCCACAAATGACTCCGCTTTAATAGCTCTAAAAAGTGACACTGCCTTCGCGCGCTAATGTAATAGAATTGCCACGGGTAATCCATTGCTCATGAACGAGATTTATCTCTATTTATATCCACATCGATAAGATAATTCTCTATTGTTAAAGCAATGTACGGTTTATGATTTTTTATGTTGAAAAAAGTGCCTGGCATCGCAGTTATCAAGAATGATTCTCAAAAACCTTAGCTGAATGGTGTCAGCTTGCGCTTTTTATGATTTAAATCACAAAATCACTACCCAAGAGTAGTTAAGCTCTTAGTCGTAGTCAGGGAGTAGAACAGGTTAAGGAAAAAGTGGCATCTCTGTTCGGCCCGCTGTCTTCTCCTGCTGAAGCATCGGGTAAAGCTCTTTAAGCAAATCAGCAGCATGCGACAAAAAATGGCGGAAAGCCTTTGTTTTTAAAACAGCATTTTCCACCGTTCTGTCTATACTACTTGCTCGCACGGCTGATTTACTGAAAGAGTTTAACATTATCAGGAGAGCATTATGGCTGTAACAAATGTCGCTGAACTGAACGAGCTAGTTGCACGTGTAAAAAAAGCCCAGCGCGAGTATGCCAACTTCACCCAAGAACAAGTTGACAAGATTTTCCGCGCTGCTGCCCTCGCCGCTGCCGATGCCCGTATTCCTCTGGCCAAACTGGCCGTTGAAGAGTCAGGTATGGGGATCGTTGAAGATAAAGTGATCAAGAACCACTTCGCATCAGAGTTTATCTACAACGCTTATAAAGATGAAAAAACCTGCGGCATCCTGGCCGAAGACCATACTTTCGGTACCATCACCATTGCAGAGCCTATTGGCCTGATTTGCGGTATCGTGCCTACCACCAACCCAACTTCTACGGCCATTTTCAAAGCGTTAATCAGCCTGAAAACCCGTAACGGCATTATCTTCTCTCCGCACCCACGTGCGAAAAATGCTACCAACAAGGCAGCAGATATCGTGTTGCAGGCAGCAATTGCCGCCGGCGCGCCGAAAGATATCGTCGGCTGGATTGACCAACCTACCGTTGAACTGTCCAACCAGTTAATGCATCACCCTGACATCAACCTGATCCTCGCGACCGGTGGCCCAGGCATGGTGAAAGCCGCCTACAGCTCCGGCAAACCGGCAATCGGCGTTGGTGCAGGTAACACTCCGGTTGTGGTTGACGAAACTGCGGATATCAAACGCGTTGTCGCTTCAATTCTGATGTCTAAAACCTTCGACAGCGGTGTGATTTGCGCCTCTGAGCAGTCGGTCATCGTGGTTGACTCCATCTATGATGCAGTCCGCGAACGTTTTGCTACCCACGGCGGCTACATGCTGCAGGGTAAAGAACTGAAAGCCGTACAGGACATTATCCTGAAAAACGGTGGCCTGAACGCGGCTATCGTTGGCCAGTCTGCACCGAAAATCGCTGAAATGGCAGGCATCAAAGTGCCGGCAAGCACCAAGGTGTTGATCGGTGAAGTGAAGCTGGTTGATGAAACCGAGCCTTTCGCTCACGAAAAGCTGTCCCCTACGCTTGCCATGTACCGCGCCAAAGATTTTGCCGACGCTGTCAGCAAAGCAGAAAAACTGGTTGCCATGGGCGGTATCGGCCACACCTCTTGCCTGTACACCGACCAGGATAACCAGCCGGAACGCGTTGCCTTCTTCGGCGACAAAATGAAAACCGCGCGTATCCTGATTAACACCCCAGCGTCTCAGGGGGGTATCGGTGACCTGTACAACTTTAAACTCGCTCCGTCTCTGACGCTGGGCTGCGGTTCCTGGGGCGGTAACTCCATCTCTGAAAACGTCGGTCCAAAACACCTGATCAACAAGAAAACTGTAGCGAAGCGAGCAGAAAACATGTTGTGGCATAAACTTCCGAAATCAATCTACTTCCGCCGTGGCTCACTGCCTATCGCGCTGGAAGAAGTAGCGACCGACGGGGCAAAACGCGCCTTCATTGTGACCGACCGCTACCTGTTCAATAACGGTTATGCTGACCAGATCACTTCCGTTCTGAAGTCTCACGGCATTGAAACAGAAGTGTTCTTTGAAGTTGAAGCAGACCCAACGCTGTCCATCGTGCGTAAAGGCGCTGAGCAGATGAACTCCTTTAAACCAGACGTGATTATCGCGCTGGGCGGTGGTTCACCGATGGATGCGGCGAAGATCATGTGGGTGCTGTACGAACATCCTGAAACCCATTTCGAAGACCTAGCGCTGCGCTTTATGGACATCCGTAAACGTATCTACAAGTTCCCGAAAATGGGCGTCAAAGCAAAAATGATTGCTGTGACCACCACCTCAGGTACCGGTTCGGAAGTGACTCCATTTGCGGTAGTGACCGACGACGTGACCGGCCAGAAATACCCATTGGCGGATTACGCGCTGACCCCGGACATGGCCATTGTTGACGCCAACCTGGTGATGAACATGCCAAAGTCCCTGTGCGCCTTTGGCGGCCTGGATGCGGTGACTCACGCACTGGAAGCTTACGTTTCAGTACTGGCGAACGAATACTCTGATGGTCAGGCGCTGCAAGCGTTGAAACTGCTGAAAGAGTATCTGCCAGCCAGCTATAAAGAAGGTGCCAAGAATCCTGTCGCCCGTGAACGCGTGCACAATGCTGCGACCATCGCCGGCATCGCATTCGCCAACGCCTTCCTTGGGGTTTGCCACTCAATGGCCCACAAACTGGGTTCTGAGTTCCACATCCCACACGGTCTGGCCAACGCCATGCTGATCTCCAACGTTATTCGCTATAACGCGAACGACAACCCAACCAAGCAAACGGCCTTCAGCCAGTACGACCGCCCACAGGCTCGTCGCCGCTACGCTGAAATCGCTGACCACCTCGGTCTGGGCGCACCAGGCGACCGTACCGCGCAGAAAATCGAGAAGTTGCTAACCTGGCTCGATGAGATCAAAGCTGAACTGGGCATACCGGCATCCATCCGTGAAGCTGGTGTGACAGAGGCCGATTTCCTGGCGAAAGTCGACAAACTGTCTGAAGACGCCTTTGACGACCAATGTACCGGTGCCAACCCGCGTTATCCGCTGATTGCCGAACTGAAGCAAATCATGCTGGATACCTTCTACGGCCGTAAGTTTAGTGAAGCGGAAGATGAAGAAGTTTTGGTAGCTCCAGCGGCGGCCAAAGCAGAAAAAAAGTCCAAAAAATAACGGTTCATTGAACCAATAAAAAAACCGCCGAAAGGCGGTTTTTTTATGCGGCACGTTGACCAGTACTTACCTGAGTGCGCAATAGCGCTAAAACACGCCACAAGGCTCCCTGCAGCGTTCTAAACGCTACTCCAGTGCCTGTATGGCTTCCTTGTAATGCTTGCGGCAAACGGAGACGTAGCTCTCGTTCCCCCCTATCACTACCTGCTCACCAGCATGCATCGCCTGTCCGTTCTCATCCAGCCGTAGCACCATATTGGCCTTGCGTCCGCAATGACAGATAGTTTTCAACTCTACCAGTTTGTCTGCCCAGGCCAGCAAGTATTGGCTGCCAATGAACAGTTCTCCCAGGAAGTCGGTGCGCAAGCCATAACACAGAACCGGAATATCCAGTTGGTCGACGACATCACACAATTGCTCAACCTGCTGTTTCGTCAGGAACTGGCTCTCGTCCAACAACACGCAATGAATCGGTTGCTGTTGATGTTCCTGTGCAATCATCGCATAGAGCATCGAGTCATTATTATAGAGCTGCGCCTGTGACGACAGACCGATTCGCGAACTGACCTTGCCCACCCCAAACCGATGATCTATTTCGGCGGTAAACACCAACGTACGCATACCACGCTCTTGATAATTATATGAAGATTGCAACAACGCGGTAGATTTCCCTGCGTTCATCGCAGAGTAATAAAAATAAAGTTGAGCCATGGGCCCGCAACTCCAATGGTATAAGAAATATTCAAAGGTTGATTCAGACCTAAAGTGTAACATAACCCGCCTGCCTGCTCACGCCTCTGGGTTAATCAACCTCTCACTAAACGAACACCCACTTTCAAATGAAACATTCCGTTCTCTGCACCTCTTACCTTTACATCTATTTACAGGATAATTTCTGTCTGACATCACATTTAATTACTGCTAATGATTAGCACCCGGCATTAATGGTTATGCCAACACCGTAAAGCCCCAGAGGCCCCAAGCAGAGGCGGAATTAAATCTATTAACGCTGCCTGGCACCACGCCAGAGTATTTAATGACATAAAACAGCCGGGGTACAGTTCTTGACGTTATCTTTACTCGTATACCCCCATTGTTTACAGTGTTTGCATACTTAGTCGCGTGATTTAACCCACAGAATTCGACGTAATATTGATATAAAACACAATTATAACTTAGCCATGAATGCCATTCCGGCATAGCAAACATACTGTCGCTGTTGAAAATTTGACTTAAAAATGACGGTTGTAATACTTACCTCCCCTGCCTATATTAGCCAGAGTGTTCTGGTTTAGTGTTTTAAAAGGTAAATTTGAGCCTTCCTTTTCAATTTGGCTATTGCAGAAAAGAAAAGAGCACTCTATTATTATCCAGACGCCCCCCACCAATATAATTTGAGACTAGGACAATGAGCGAAGCATTAAAGATTTTGAACAACATCCGTACTCTACGCGCACAGGCAAGAGAATGCAGCCTGGAAACGCTGGAAGAAATGCTTGAAAAACTGGAAGTTGTTGTGAACGAACGTCGCGAAGAAGACAGCCAGGCTCAAGCAGAAGTTGAAGAACGCACTCGTAAACTGCAGCAATATCGTGAAATGCTGATTGCTGACGGTATTGATCCTAATGAACTGCTGCAAACTATGGCTGCAACTAAAGCCGCTGGTAAAGCTAAACGTGCTGCACGTCCGGCTAAATACCAATATAAAGACGAAAACGGCGAACTGAAAACCTGGACTGGCCAGGGCCGTACTCCAGCAGTGATTAAGAAAGCTATCGAAGAGCAAGGTAAATCTCTGGACGATTTCCTGCTGTAATAGCATTCCGCTGCAAGTTAAAAAGGCTCCCTTGGGAGCCTTTTTGTTATGCTTATTTTCAGAAGTAGTAGAAGAACCAAAGCCAGGCTTTACGTAATTATCCTATGTAGGTAACCTTCTACCTCATAGGGCTTGCCTCTTGGTTATCTGCCCCCTCCTGACATAAAAAAGGGGCCGTGGCCCCTTATAGCATTTACATACTGCTCAATTACTGAACTTTATAAAAAGACTTATACCATTCCACAAAGCGTTTCACACCTTCTTCAACGCCGGTTTCAGGCTTGAAGTCAATCACACGATAAAGCTCCGCAGTATCAGCACTGGTATCTAACACGTCGCCAGGTTGCATCGGCAACATATTCTTGCGTGCCTCAATCCCCAGCGCCTGTTCCAATGCGCTGATATATTCCATCAGCTTCACCGGATTGCTGTTGCCGATATTATAGACATGGTACGGCGCAGAACTGCTTGCAGGGGAACCCTGTTCAACCGTCCAGGCTGCATTCGGCTGTGGAATAATCGCCTGCAACCGCACAATAGCCTCAGCGATGTCGTCGATGTAGGTAAAATCACGGTGCATCTCCCCGTGGTTATATACATCAATATTCTCGCCCGCCAATATGGCCTTGGTAAATTTAAACAGCGCCATATCCGGACGCCCCCACGGGCCATAAACGGTAAAGAAACGCAGACCGGTGGTAGGAAGACCATATAAATGGGAGTAGCTGTGCGACATCAGCTCATTGGCTTTCTTGGTTGCCGCATACAAAGATATCGGGTGATCAACAGAATCTTCGGTCGCAAAGGGTAGCTTACGATTCAGGCCATATACCGAACTGGAAGAAGCATATAACAAATGCTCAACTTTATTATGTCGGCACCCTTCCAGCACATTTATATGCCCGATGAGATTTGAGTCAGCATACGCCAGTGGGTTCTCCAATGAATAACGCACCCCGGCTTGTGCACCAAGGTGGATCACCCGTTGGAACTTATGCTCGGCAAACAGCTGCGCCATGCCCTCACGATCGGCCAAATCCAGCTTAATAAACTGGAATGCAGATTTATCCGCCAGCAGATCAAGGCGAGCCATTTTCAGGCCCACATCGTAATAATCATTCAGGTTGTCAATACCGACAACCTGATGCCCAGCGGCCAACAGACGCTCAGCGGTGTGGTAACCAATAAACCCTGCCGCGCCTGTAACCAGGAATTTCATATTTATCCCTTAAATAACCGGCTGAATGGACGCACCGCGGCCAATCGCATAATAGGTAAAGCCACGATTTTCCAAACGTTCAGGATCAAACAGGTTACGGCCATCAAAGATCACCGGTTGCTTTAACGAACCTTTAATCACGTCGAAATCCGGTGCACGGAAGTTCTGCCATTCGGTACAGATAACCAGCGCGTCAGCGCCCTGCAGCGCTGCTTCTTTGGTACCGACCAGCTTCAGATCGTCACGCTGACCGTAGATGCGCTGTACTTCGTTCATGGCTTCAGGGTCGTACGCCTGAACGGTAGCACCCGCCTCCCACAGTTGCTCCATCAGCACCCGGCTGGAAGCTTCACGCATGTCGTCGGTATTTGGCTTGAATGCCAGCCCCCAGAGCGCAAAGGTTTTACCTTTCAGATCTTCACCAAAGTGATGTTTGATGAACTTGGTCAGCTTATATTTTTGCTGATAGTTAACCTGCTCTACGGCTTGCAACAGTTTTGGCTGGTAGCCGATATGTTCAGCGGTGCGGATCAGGGCCTGAACGTCTTTCGGGAAACAGGAGCCACCATAACCACAACCTGGGTAGATAAAGTGATAGCCAATACGGGAATCAGAACCGATACCCTGACGCACTTTCTCAATGTCTGCACCCAGCATTTCGGCCAGATTAGACATTTCATTCATAAAGCTGATTTTGGTCGCCAGCATGCAGTTGGCAGCATACTTGGTCAGTTCAGCACTGCGAATATCCATCATGATCATGCGATCGTGATTGCGGTTGAACGGCTCATACAGCTCGCGGATAGGTTCAATCACATCTTTGTTATCGGTACCGATAACAATGCGCTCAGGACGCATGCAGTCCGCTACTGCCGCGCCTTCCTTCAGGAATTCGGGGTTGGAAACCACATCGAAAGGAATCTGGCTACCGCGTTGGCGCAGCGTTTCTTCCATAACCTGACGGACTTTATCTGCGGTACCGACCGGTACGGTAGATTTATCGATCACCACTTTATGATCGGTCATGTGTTCTGCGATGGTACGGGCTACGGCCGTCACATACTTCAGGTCGGCAGAGCCGTCTTCATCCGGTGGCGTGCCCACGGCGATGAACTGAATGGTGCCATGTTCAACGCCGGCTTTAGCATCGGTGGTGAACTGCAGGCGACCTGCTTCATAGTTTTGCTGTACCAACGGCGTCAGGCCTGGCTCAAAAATAGGGATATTCCCTTTCTTCAGGTTTTCGACTTTACGCTCGTCTATATCAATACACATAACGTCGTGGCCGACTTCAGCCAACACCGCAGCCTGCACCAGGCCAACATAGCCAATACCAAAAACTGTTACTTTCATGGGAAAATCCTAGTTTTTCAAATTAAGACGAAAGATGAATAAATTATTTCTTGTCAGCGGCCAGTAACTGTTTCAGCCACTGAGTAAACTCTTGGCCCAGCCCGGCATGGCGCATGCCATATTCGACAAATGCCTGCATATAACCCAGCTTGTTGCCGCAATCGTGGCTGATCCCTTTCAGGTGATACGCCTCTACCGTCTGTTGCTGCATCAGCATTTCAATGCTGTCGGTCAGCTGGATTTCACCACCGGCGCCCGGAGGGGTTTTCGACAGCAGCGGCCAAATATCGGCGGAGAGCACATAGCGGCCAACAATGGCCAGGTTGGAAGGGGCTTCATCCGGCGAAGGTTTCTCGACTACGCTGACCATCGGGGCGCTTTCGCCCGGCTGCAGTTCATAACCTTTGCAATCGGCCACGCCATAGTTGCCAACATCTTTATGCGGCACAGGTTCAACCATAATCTGGCTGATCCCCGTTTGTTCAAAACGCTGCAGCATTTCGTGCAAATTGTCTTTTTTCAGATCGGAGCTGTACTCATCGAGGATCACGTCCGGCAAAATCACCGCCACCGGTTCGTCACCGACCAATGGATAGGCACACATAATCGCGTGCCCCAGCCCTTTAGCCACCCCCTGACGCACCTGCATCACGGTAACGCCCTTGGGACAGATAGACTGCACTTCATCGAGCAGCTGACGCTTAACGCGTTTTTCCAGCATCGCTTCCAGTTCAAAACTGGTATCGAAATGGTTTTCGATCGAATTCTTGGAGGAATGGGTAACCAACACAATTTCGTTAATCCCTGCCGCAATACACTCATTGACAACGTATTGGATCAAGGGTTTGTCAACCAGCGGCAGCATTTCTTTAGGAATGGCTTTTGTCGCCGGTAACATCCGTGTTCCCAAGCCTGCAACCGGGATCACAGCCTTTCTGACTTTACGATTTACAGCAGGCATTATTTCCTCTCTTAATAGCGCTCAGTTTATGAGCTTCATCCGCCATACAAAAACCCTCGGAGTATACCAGCTTATGACTGACTGGCATTAACCGCAGCACAAATAGAAAAACTTTAGGACAATTACCCAATGGACTCACTGAGGTAAAAATAAGCATCTCAAATATATAAATTTCAAATACTATTTTGACCCAGGAGAATTATTCAGCACTGAGCATCAAGCGTAGCCTGCCACCCGAGCCCCAAACCTGGCACTGCCAGGCAGCACAATGCTGGCTGATTTGATTCATGTAGGTCGCACCCAGCGTTCCCAGTGGCACACCGTTGCTCAGTTGAATTTGATTATCACCGGTATTTACATTGGCATGTAGGCCGGCGGAGACCAGGATCAGGTTTTTATATTCGGTGTGATAATAACCGACCAGCAGCGGAAATTGCCCTTCCAGCTTGCCTTGACGTAATAATTGATTAACCTGCTTTAACAATGCGCTCATTTGCGGCAGCCGATGACGCTGATTAGCTAAATGGTCTTGCAACAATCCATTAAATAATGCGCGCAGCAGCAGGGCCGCCATTACGCCATTATCTCCTGCGCGGGTTACATCCAGACAATAGAACGCCAGGTCTTTATCCGACAGTGCCGCAATATCCAGCACCAATCCCGGGTTCTCGCTAGTGGTTAATTGCCGATAATTAATCCGGCAATGAGCCACGGTCTGCTGCACCGGGGGTTGTAACTGTTTGAGCAACTTCACCGCTTCGGAAGGATTTTTACTCAGCGCATCCCAGTCCTGGAACAGTTCCACCTCCTCAATGGCCGGAGAAGTGAACATATTAGGGTACAGACAGCCCAGCACCGCTTCACGTAAACGATTAAGGTCGGTCACCGGTTTTAACAACACGTCCTGAACGCCTAACCGCAACATCTTGGCGATATCCGCCATTTTATCGGTAGCCGAAATCACCAACACCGGAGTTTGCACCCCTTGCAGCCGCAGATGTTCGACAAACTCAATCCCATCCATTTCCGGCATCGCCAGATCGCACAGGATTAAATCGGGATGCACATCATCCACCAGACTCAACGCCTGCAAACCATTGGGGGCCTCACTGGTTTCCGCCCCCAACGATTTCAAATAGCCAACAAGCACGGAACGAAAAACCAGTTCGTCCTCAACGACCAAAATGCGCTTGTGAGTCAATGGTAATGCCATCAGCCGAGCCTCTTCCCTTTTCATAGTGTAATAGTGGCTCAAAAAGACCTTTTATGCCTGTCAGAAATTGCTCCCATCGCAGGTTATACAGTCAAGAACCGTAAATTATTTGTTTTTTATCAAGGGCAACAGCTTATCCAGCTGTTTTTCAACTGCCAGCCTGCCGGCTTCAATCGCCTCTTCGGCGCGATGGAAATCCAACGTTGAAATCTGCGGACAATAGGGTTGGATCAGCACATCCGGCGGATCGCCTGCCATGCGGTTGCGTTTCAATCGATTTTCCAGCACCTGGATAGAAGTTCCCATGATTTCCATCGCCGTTGGCGTGAAATTAGGTTTTCTGGTGGTCATTTTGCTGATGCGTTCCCTTAATCGTCCTCGCCAGTTACGGGCAGGGAGATCTTTTGCCGCTTCCATATCAGGACTGCGCACCGAGAACAAATCCTGCTGCATCAGATGGGCATCGTGTTGCAAGTCAACGGCAATAACAATGTCGGCCCCCAGCGCCCGGGTCAATGAGATAGGTACCGGATTCACCACGGCGCCGTCCACCAGCCAATAACCGTCAAACCACACCGGCGCCAACAGGCCGGGCATGCTGCATGACGCTCGCACCGCCTGATGAATGTCACCTTCGGTCAGCCACAGTTCCCGTCCGGTACTCAGATTGGTCGCCACGGCACCAAACTTCAATGAACACTCGGCGATGTCATCAATTTTCAACAACTGCCCTACTGCATTAAATACGCGCTCACCACGCAGCAGCCCACCGCGTTGCCAGGATAAATCCATCAAACGGATCACATCCCAATAACTGAATGAACGCACCCAGGTTTCCATGGCCGGCAGACGATGGCTGGCAAAAGCAGCCCCCACCAATGCGCCAACCGAACAACCGGCTACTATATCGACTTCAACACCCAACTTCTTTAGTGCATTGATTACGCCAATATGTGCCCAGCCTTTAGCCGCCCCTGCCCCCAATGCCAATCCAACCTTGATTTTCCGCATAATTACCGCCTTTTTTCGGTGAATTGTTTCGATCCTGTCGTCAGCGTAGATTGTCAGGGTCGAATGATGTTAGGTAACATATGCGCTAAATCACTTTCGGCATCGGCCCGTTCATTTCGTTCCGGCCATTTTAGGAGTCACCTTGCCCGAATTATGCCCCTGCGGTAGCGGACTGGAGTATAGCGCATGCTGCGAACCCTACGTCAACGGCACCCAAACGCCGGCCACGCCCGGAAAATTAATGCGCTCGCGCTTTAGCGCTTACGTAAAACACAATGTGGATTATCTGATTGCCACCTGGCATCCCGACTGTCATGCATCGGAATGGCGTAACGCGATCGTCGACAGTTTCAAGCATACCGAATGGCTGGGTCTGACGGTGGTTGAAGAAAAACAGGGCCATGAGGCCGGGGAAGGTTTTGTCGAGTTCATTGCCCGATTCGTCGACGGCAACACCGGTGAGCACCAGGCGATGCACGAGCGTTCTCGCTTCCTTCAGCTTGACCAACGCTGGTATTATATTGACGGAACCAAACCCCAACCCGGCAGAAATGCAATTTGTCCCTGCGGCTCAGGGAAAAAATATAAAAAATGCTGCGGACGCTAGCCGAGGCTCAAGGTAACCCAAAGACTTCAAGCAGCTCACCATCGCGTCGCCGCTTGAAGATATAGATGATAAAAACTCTCGCCTGCAAAGACAGGACGTTCAGTATCAGACAGGATCCTCAATCCCATGCCACACCAAAATGTACAAAGAAAAGTTTTGCGCACCATTTGTCCTGATGCCAAAGGCCTGATCGCCAAGATCACCAATATTTGTTACAAGCATGAACTCAACATTGTTCAGAACAATGAATTCGTTGATCACCGCACCGGCCGCTTCTTTATGCGTACCGAGCTGGAAGGCATTTTTAACGACACTACCTTGCTGGCGGATCTCGACAGTGCACTGCCGGTGGGTTCGGTTCGCGAACTGCATAACTCTGGCCGTCGTCGTATTGTGGTGTTGGTGACCAAAGAAGCGCATTGCCTGGGCGATTTGCTGATGAAAAGCGCCTACGGCGGTCTGGATGTGGAGATTGCGGCGGTTATCGGTAACCACGATACGCTGCAAACGCTGGTAGAGCGTTTTGATATCCCGTTCCACCTGGTCAGCCACGAAGGCCTGACGCGCGATCAACACGATCAGAAAATGATGGCCCAGATTGATCAGTATCAGCCGGATTACGTAGTGCTGGCCAAATACATGCGCGTGCTGACACCAGCATTCGTGCAGCATTATCCAAACCAGGTGATCAATATCCACCACTCGTTCCTGCCGGCCTTTATCGGTGCACGCCCTTACCACCAGGCTTACGAGCGCGGGGTGAAAATCATCGGCGCTACTGCCCATTACGTTAACGATAATCTGGATGAAGGCCCAATCATCATGCAGGACGTGATTCATGTCGATCACACCTATTCGGCTGAAGATATGATGCGTGCCGGGCGAGACGTCGAGAAAAATGCCCTTAGCCGCGCGCTATACCATGTGCTGGCGCAACGGGTATTTGTCTACGGCAACCGGACGGTTATCCTGTAATTGCTCAAGAAAGCGGTGCCTTTCGTTCAGGGATGCACCGCCACGAGTAAAAAATCGGCAAACGATTCATTTTCTGCATTTCAATGCTTTACACGCCCGTTTCATTTGATATGATGCGCCCCGCTTACCGAGACAGACGTTTCGCAAGCAAGGCCAGTGGTGGGGTTCCCGAGCGGCCAAAGGGAGCAGACTGTAAATCTGCCGTCACAGACTTCGAAGGTTCGAATCCTTCCCCCACCACCATCTTCTCTCTGTTAAGAGTGAAGACGCAGTAAAGGAACCGGCCAGGTTTCTTCCGGATAAAACCGGAACTACAATTTGTAAAACCATGAATACCATGGTGGGGTTCCCGAGCGGCCAAAGGGAGCAGACTGTAAATCTGCCGTCACAGACTTCGAAGGTTCGAATCCTTCCCCCACCACCATCCTTGTATATACCCCAGAATCAAATCAAACCTGGCAGTATCCATATCGCTCCTTACCGGGAGGGATGAGAAGCTTCGACAAGGTTCGAGTCTCATGCAATGAGACAACGCGCTTCAGCGCGGCCCGCAGGGTGAGTCGCACAGCGACGAATAATCCTTCCCCCACCACCATCCTTGTATGCCCCCCAGAATCAAATCAAACCCGAAAGTATCCCTTTCACTCTGTCCGTTCATCATTTATCAATTCCCTTAACCATTCAGCGCATCCTCAACTTGAACTCCGGTCAACAATTCGCTATACCACTGACTTCTTTAATGCAGTAAGGAAGAAAGTGCATGCGTAACAATATCTGCGTTTTTTGTGGTGCCAGCGAAGGCGTTAATCCTGCTTATGCCGAGAACGCGCGGCAATTGGGGCAAACGCTTGCCGCTCAGGGCCGACGCCTGATTTATGGCGGCGGCAAAAAAGGGTTGATGGGCATTGTGGCTGATGCCGTGCTTGCCGCCGGTGGTGAAGCCGTGGGCATCATTCCTGAGCGGCTGGTAGAAGCAGAAACCGCACATCGTGGCCTGACCGAACTGGAAGTGGTTCCGGACATGCACACCCGTAAGGCGCGCATGGCGGCCCTGGCAGACGGTTTTATCGCGCTGCCCGGCGGCATAGGTACCCTCGAGGAGCTGTTTGAAATCTGGACCTGGGGTCAGATTGGCTATCACAGCAAACCGGTTGGCTTGCTGGACGTGAATGGGTTCTATCGCCCACTGAACAGTTTCCTGCAGCACGTGGCCGATCAGGGCTTTATGCGCCATGACTATCTGGGCACCATGCACATCAGTGAATCAGCGCAAACCCTGCTGCAACAGTTTGACGACTATCAGCCCAAGACTTACGACCGCTGGGCAAAATAATTCAGCTTGCCGCCGGCGGCCTGATGCCGCTGGCCTGCGTTACATTTCTGGTCAAACTCTGCTACTATCTCAACACATTTTTCTTGTAAAAACGGCACCGCTCATGAAGTTTGTCTCTTTTAATATCAATGGACTGCGTGCGCGTCCGCACCAACTGGCCGCGATCATCGAACAGCACCAGCCCGACGTGATCGGCCTGCAGGAAACGAAAGTTCACGATGACATGTTCCCGCTGGAAGAAGTCAGCCAGCATGGTTATCACGTGTTCTATCATGGCCAAAAAGGTCACTATGGCGTGGCACTGCTAACCAAAGAGAAGCCGCTTGCCGTACGCCGTGGTTTCCCTACCGATGATGAAGATGCACAGCGCCGCATCATCATGGCCGATCTGGCGACGCCGCAAGGCACGCTGACGGTGATCAATGGCTACTTCCCACAGGGGGAAAGCCGTGACCATCCGATCAAATTCCCCGCCAAGACACGCTTCTATCAGGATTTGCAAAACTACCTGGAGCAGCAAATGTCAGTGGACTCACCGGTATTGGTGATGGGTGACGTGAATATCAGCCCAAGCGATTACGATATCGGCATCGGCGAGGAAAGCCGTAAACGCTGGCTGCGTACCGGTAAGTGCTCCTTCCTGCCGGAGGAGCGCGAATGGATGGATCGCCTGATGAACTGGGGCCTGGTCGATACCTACCGCCACGCCAACCCGGAACGTAACGATCAATTCTCGTGGTTCGACTACCGCTCACGGGGTTTCGATGAAAACCGGGGTCTACGAATCGATCTGCTGCTGGCCAGCACGCCATTGGCCGCACGCTGCACCGCCACCGGTATCGATTATCAGATCCGCGGGATGGAAAAGCCGTCGGATCACGCGCCAGTCTGGGCGGAATTCTCACTGTAATTGTCCCAACCCCGGCCATTGCCGGGGTTTCGCTATGTGGTACCTATGAAAATTATCGATGTCGTCGCCGCCATCATTGAAAGAAATGGCCAGATTCTTTTGGCGCAGCGTAATGCTGACAGCGATCAGGCCGGACTGTGGGAGTTCCCCGGCGGCAAGGTAGAAGCAGGCGAGAGCCAGCCACAGGCACTGGCGCGTGAACTGGACGAAGAGTTGGGAATTGTGGCCAGCGTGGGCCGCTATGTCGCCAGCAACCAGTGGCAGCAAAGTGAGCGCGTCATCCGGCTCCATGCCTGGCAGGTTGAAACCTTTAGCGGCGAATTACAAAACCGCTGCCATTCAGATTTTGTCTGGTTGGCGCCGGAGCAGGCATTTGATTATCCGCTGGCTCCGGCGGATGTGCCGCTATTAACCGCCTATATTAGCGCACTGCAGGCGCAAGGCTGAGTTACCGCGTCACTTCTTCAGACGCACCCAGATTAACGGATTGGTCCCCACCACGTTGGGGTCGCGTACGCACTGCAACGCTTCCCCTTCCACCTTCAGTATCGCCCCTTCAGAATAGTTTTTATCCTGATAGATACAGCAGCGACTGCAAGGTTGAGCTGTCGGCTGAGCAGCAGCGTTTTTGGCTGCCCCCCAGATTTCCGGCGAAACTGGCACCACCACATCGACATCGCCACGATTGGCCATCGCCGTGGAGCAAAACATCAGTGCGCTACCGGCCAGCAACAGTAAGCCGTGATTCATTCGCTCTTCTCCCGCGCCTTACCGGCGCTTTTCTTGCGTTTTTTCGCTCCGCCAGAAGGTGACGGCGGCAACCCGCGAAACGCCATACTCGCCCGGCTCTGCTTGGCCTGATAGATCAGTTCCTGCAGAGTGCCTACCAGAGGTTGCATAAAGTCCTGATAACGACAGGATTTCTCACTGATTTGCGTCAGCGTGGCTTCCCAGTTGGCGGTCATATCAGGACGGGCAGCAATATCCGGCAGCGAATGGATCAACGCTCGACCGGTTTCACTGGAGTGAATATAGCGCCCTTTCTTATACAAAAACGCCCGCTTGAACAGCAACTCAATGATGCCCGCGCGCGTGGCCTCGGTCCCTAAACCATCGGTCGCTCGCAGGATTTTCTTTAGCGCTTTATCCTGAACGAAACGTGCAATCCCGGTCATGGCGGAAAGCAGGCTGGCATCGGTAAACGGCCGTGGCGGTTGAGTCTGGCGTTCAACCACCTCACCACGTTCGCACAGTAGCTCATCATCCTTCACCACGACCGGCAACGGAGCGCCTTCATTTTCTTCATCACGCTCTTTACTGCCAAGCAGCGTTCGCCATCCTGCCTCAGCAAGAAAACGCGCCTTGGCGATAAACTTGCCGCCGGCGATATCCAGCTCAATCACGCATTTGCGGAACATGGCATCCGGGCAGAACTGCATCAGGTACTGCCGCGCAACCAAGCCATAAACGTTCAGCTCATCCTGGCTAAGGCTGACCTTACTGGCACGGGCGGTAGGAATAATAGCGTGGTGAGCATCCACCTTCTTGTCGTCCCAGCAACGGTTACGACGATCGCTGTCGATCACCGGCTGCGGATACAGATCCGGCTGATGAACGCTGATGGCGTTCAACACCGAATGCCGCCCGGCAAAATGCTCTTCCGGCAGGTAGCGGCAGTCGGAACGCGGATAGGTAATCAATTTATGGGTTTCATACAGCCGCTGGCACACGTCCAGCACCTGCTGCGCGCTCAGGTTAAAGCGCTTGGAAGCCTCAATCTGTAAGGTCGACAGTGAAAACGGCAAGGGTGCAGTATCTGATTCCCGTTTATCATTATAAGAGGTGACCAGCGCCGGCTGACCCTCGATACGCTTGAGCACGTGCTCTGCCAACGATCGATGCAGCAAGCGCCCTTCTTCGTCCTGATAAGGCTCGCAGGAGTCACTCGGTTGCCACAGGGCGACAAAACGCTCGTCTTTGGGCGTCACGATGTGCGCTTTAACTTCAAAGAAGTCCTTCGAGACAAAATTTTCAATATCTTCGTCACGTCGGACTACCAGCCCCAACACCGGCGTTTGCACCCGGCCCACCGACAACACGCCATCATAACCGGCATTACGCCCCAAAATGGTGTAGGCGCGGGTCATGTTGATGCCATACAGCCAGTCGGCACGGGAGCGCGCCAGGGCGGAGACACAAAGTGGGATAAAGTCGCGGTTGTCACGCAGCCGTTCAATCGCGCGCTCCACCGCCTGCGGGTTGAGATCGTTGATCAGGCAACGGCGAACGCTGTGACGTTTTTCCGGCGATAGCGCCAGATAATCCAGCACCTCATCCACCAGCAATTGGCCTTCCCTGTCCGGGTCACCGGCATGCACCACTTCATCGGCCTCGTGCAGCAGCTTTTTAATGGCATTAAGCTGTTTGCTGACCGAAGGCCGTGGCTGCAACTGCCACTTTTCAGGGATGATCGGCAGGTCCGCCAGCGACCAGCGCGCATAACGGCTGTCGTAGGCATCCGGCTGCGCCTGTTCTAACAAGTGGCCCACACACCAGGTCACCACATCATTGTTACCGCAGGCGATAAACCCGTCGCCGCGGCGATGTGGCTTGGGAAGTACGTCGGCAATGGCGCGCGCCAAACTCGGTTTCTCGGCAATAAACAGTCGCATTATTCACCGTTATTCTGGCTGTACGTCATCAGGAATTCTCTTACTTCAGCATAATTCCCACGGAACACAATCCGCTGGGATTTCTTTTCCAATTGGTAGTGATACATCGGATCGTAGTAGTGCTGCAACAACGGCACCAGCCACTGCTGATGCTGGTCACTATTTCCACTGACCTGCTGATGCTGCAGTGCCCGTTCCAGGTGCTGCGTCAGCAGTTGGAAACGCTCCAGCCCCAGGCGGCGGCGAATGGCAAACAGGCCGTGATGCAGATATTCATCGTACTTCTGCCAGCCAAGCTGCGCACCGTAGGCCTGTTCAAACTCAATACGCATCCGATCGATATATTCGTGCTGCAGCCGTGCCAGACGCACCTCAAAAGGATCGTCTATCACCGCCACCGGTGCCTGCTGCATGCGGTTGAAGATCGGTAATGGCAGGTTGTTGCTGCCGATAATGCGCCCTTCATCTTCCAGCACCCAGCGGCGGCAGCCACCATGCTGTTTTTTCAGCAATAACACAGCCAGACGATTCTCAAAATCAATCTGGCCGCTTTGACTCACCAGCGTTCGACCAAAAGATGACCCGCGGTGGTGCGCCGCACCTTCCAGATCAACACCGTCGGCCAGCTCATTGACCAGCAGCGTTTTACCGCTGCCGGTATTGCCGCCAATCAGCACCATCGGCAGTTCGGCGCTTTGCTCCAGCGTGGTAAGCAGAAAATTGCGCAGGGCCTTGTAACCGCCGGTGATGCGCGGATAGGCGACGCCGGCCTCACGCAGCCACTGTTGCACCAGTTGCGAACGCAAACCGCCGCGGAAGCAGTAAATATAGCCTTCCGGCCATTGAGCACATTGCGCCAGCCAAGCGGCCGTACGTTGCTCGCGCAGCCTGCCATTAACCAGGCTGTGGCCCAGGGCAATCGCTGCCTGCTGCCCTTGCTGTTTGTAACAGGTGCCAACCGCCTGCCGCTCATCGTCATTCATTAACGGCAGATTGATGGCATTGGCGAAAGCCCCCTGCTGAAACTCAACCGGTGCACGCACGTCAATCAGCGGGATATTCTGCAAAAAAATACGGCGATAGTCCTGGCTGTCTTCCCGTTCCCTGGTGGCTGACACTAGACAACCTCGATCAACGGCTTGCCCGGCACGACCGCATGCAGTTCACCGATAGCCTGGAGTTGAATGCCGTGGCGCTCGGCAATCGCCTGCACCTGCTGCTCCGCTTCAGGCAGTACCGCCAGCAGCAAGCCGCCGGAGGTCTGCGGATCGCACAGCAATTGGCGCTGCAGATCGGTCATTTCACCGACCAGATGGCCGTAACTGTCAAAATTGCGCCCGGTACCGCCGGGTACGCAGCCTTCGGCAATATAACGCTCTATGTCCGGCAATTTAGGCACCTGATCAAACCATACCGTCGCCTGTAGCCCTGAACCCTGGCAAACCTCGCTCAGATGGCCCAGCAGGCCGAAACCGGTGACGTCGGTCATCGCCGTCACGCCTTCGACTTCGGCAAAATCGGTGCCCGGTTTGTTCAGTTGGCACATCACTTCGGTCGCCAGGCCTTCATGCTCTGGCAACAGCTTGCTTTTCTTCTCGGCGGTAGTCAGCACACCAATGCCCAACGGCTTGGTCAGGTATAATTTGGCTCCGGCCTGCGCCGCGCTGTTTTTCTTCACCCGCTCGGTATTGACGATGCCGGTTACCGCCAGGCCAAAAATAGGCTCTGGCGCATCGATAGAATGGCCCCCCGCCAGAGAGATACCCGCCTGCTGGCAAGCATAACGCCCGCCGTCGATCACCTGTTGCGCCACTTCCGCCGGCAGCGTGGCAATCGGCCAGCCCAGAATGGCAATCGCCATGATCGGTTTACCGCCCATGGCATACACGTCGCTGATGGCGTTGGTGGCGGCAATGCGCCCGAAGTCGAACGGGTTATCGACGATCGGCATAAAGAAGTCGGTGGTGCTGATAATGCCCACGCCGTTGCCGATGTCATACACCGCCGCATCGTCACGGGTTTCATTACCCACCAGCAAGCGCGGATCGACAAATTTCTCCCGCTCGCTGTGCAGAATAGTTTCGAGAACTTTCGGTGAGATTTTACAACCGCAGCCGGCGCCATGGCTGTACTGGGTTAAACGGATCGCTGGCGATGTCATATACCACTCCCTTCGGTTAACGGCATTCAAGATATCATAGGGTAGCGCTTGCCGACGGGATTGGTAAGAGCGGGCTGCCGATAACCGAACGGCCTGCTCATAAACAACACAGAATGGCGGGATTTAGCGCATTTTTGCCGCAATCCCGCCGGTGGGATCAGAAATAGCTGACGAAAGGCGTGCTGTCCGGGGCGATCACTTTGGTCGAAGCTTTTAACTGTGGGGTACCCAAATACAGGAAGCCGACAATTTCGTCCTGCTCGCGACAGCCAAAGGCTTCACGAACCAGTGGGTGCTCGGTCCAGGCACCGGTGCGCCAGATACCGTTGAAGCCCTGCGCCAGTGCAGCCATCTGCATCGCCTGGACCGCACAACCGGCAGAAACCACCTGTTCCCAGCGCGGAACCTTGGTTTCTTCGGTGCAATGGGCCACCACGGTGATAATCAGCGGGGCGCGGAATGGCGCTTTTGTCGCCTTTTCTAGCGCGGCTTCATCCATTTCGTCCTGCTTTGCAGCAGCTTGTAACAATTGACTAAAACGCTCCAGACCCTGGTTTTCAATCATCACAAAACGCCATGGCTGCAAGGCGCCATGATCGGGCGCTCGCAGGCCCGCGTTGATGATATTCTGACGCGCCTCGCCTTCCGGCGCCGGGGCCGCGAGGCGTGACGCAGAGCGGCGATTCAGTAAAAGATCCAGTGCATCCATCGTAAACTCCTGATAACAATTTTCATTCAAATCACGGTAACATAGCTAAACGGCGAGTGACAGCCTCGACATTAGCCTCTGTGACCCACGATTTAAAGCTGACATTTCTTTGGCCGCTCATTAGGATAGCGGAACATTCTCGACTCTTGCTGGAGAGCACATGCGCACATTGTGGCAAATCATTGCCGGCGTTTTCAGGTGGACATGGCGTCTGCTGAACTTTATCAGGGAACTGATCCTCAATTTGTTCCTGGTGTTGCTGATCCTGGTTGGGGTTGGCATCTATCTTTCATTCCAGAGTGCCACCACCCCTGCCGTCCCTACTCGCGGTGCGTTGCTGGTTGATCTGAGCGGCGTGGTGGTTGACCAACCGTCGATGAACAACAAGGTTCGCCAATGGGGTCGTGAACTGTTGGGCGCTTCCAGCAACCGCCTGCAGGAAAACTCCCTGTTTGACGTGGTTGACAGCATCCGCAAGGCCAAAGACGACAAAAACATTACCGGCATGGTATTGCAGTTGAATGACTTTGCCGGTGCCGATCAGCCTTCGCTGCAGTACATCGGCAAGGCACTGCGTGAATTCCGTGACAGTGGCAAACCGATCTTTGCCATTGGCGACAGCTATAACCAGACACAATATTATCTGGCCAGCTACGCCAACAAGGTTTACCTGTCGCCACAGGGTGCGGTCGACCTGCACGGTTTCGCCACCAACAACCTTTACTACAAATCGTTGTTGGAAAAACTCAAGGTCACCACCAACATCTTCCGCGTCGGCACCTATAAATCCGCCGTGGAACCCTTGATCCGTGACGATATGTCACCGGCTGCCCGTGAGGCTGACAGCCGCTGGATTGGTGGATTGTGGCAAAACTATCTGGATACCGTGGCGGCTAACCGCCAGATCACGGCGCAACAGCTGTTCCCAGGGGCCGCAGGCGTGCTGAGCGGGATGCAGGCGGCAGGTGGTGATACGGCGAAGTATGCGCTGGATAACAAACTGGTCGATGAACTGGCGTCGCGCACCGTTATCGAAAACCAACTGATCAAGACTTTCGGTTGGGACAAACAGGCCAATGATTTCAACGCTACCAGTATCTACGACTACCAGCCGAAGCCGACGCCGGATCAAGGCGGTAAAATCGCCGTGATCTTCGCTAACGGCGCGATCATGGACGGCCCGCAAACACCAGGCACCGTTGGCGGCGATACCACTGCCGCAGAACTGCGTCAGGCGCGACTGGATCCGGCTATCAAGGCGGTGATTTTCCGGGTCAACAGCCCAGGGGGCAGCGTCAGTGCCTCGGAAGTGATCCGCTCCGAGTTGGCTGCGGTACGTGCCGCCGGCAAACCTGTGGTGGTTTCCATGGGTGGCATGGCGGCCTCGGGCGGCTATTGGGTCTCTACACCGGCGGATTACATCATCGCCAGCCCAAGCACCCTCACCGGCTCCATTGGCATCTTCGGGGTGATTAACACCTACGAGCAGACGCTGGACAGTATCGGCGTACATACCGACGGCGTGGCAACCTCGCCGCTGGCGGATCTGGCGGTCACCAAGGCACTGCCGCCTGAGTTCTCGCAGATGATGCAGTTGAACATCGAGAAGGGTTATCAAAACTTTATCGACCTGGTTGCCAAGTCGCGCAAAATGACACCACAGCAGGTTGATCAGATTGCTCAGGGTCACGTGTGGCTGGGCAGCGATGCCAAGACCAATGGTCTGGTCGATCAGTTGGGTGACTTCGACGACGCGGTGAAGAAAGCCGCCGAACTGGCGCAATTGAAACAGTGGCAGCTTAACTGGTTTGTCGATACGCCAAGCCTGACCGATATGGTTCTCAGCCAATTTGGCGTTTCCATTCACGCCATGTTGCCGGCGGCCATCCAGTCGATGCTGCCTGCGCCCTTGGCATCAGTGGCCATGGCGGTCAAAGAGCAACCGGGTTTGTTCAATAACCTGAACGATCCGCAAAACCGCTATGCCATCTGTTTGACCTGCGGAGAAGTCCGCTAACAAATTAATCCTCAGCCCGGCACCCGCCGGGCTTTTTTTCTGCGTTTATCCCCCTATAATTCAGCCCATCTTATTTCTGTTAAAACAATCACTATGCAAAAGAAATCGATTTACGTCGCCTACACTGGCGGAACCATCGGCATGCAGCGTTCTGAGCACGGCTATATTCCAGTCTCCGGCCACCTGCAGCGGCAACTGGCGCTGATGCCGGAATTCCACCGCCCGGAAATGCCGGACTTCACCATTCATGAATATGCGCCGCTGATCGACTCCTCCGACATGACGCCGGAAGACTGGCAGCACATCGCCGACGATATCAAACTCAATTATGACCGCTATGACGGCTTTGTGATCCTGCACGGTACCGACACCATGGCGTTCACCGCCTCGGCGCTGTCGTTCATGCTGGAAAACCTGGCCAAGCCGGTGATTGTCACCGGTTCTCAGATCCCACTGGCGGAACTGCGTTCCGATGGCCAGACCAACCTGCTGAACGCGCTTTATCTGGCAGCCAACCATCCGGTGAATGAAGTCAGCCTGTTCTTCAATAACAAGCTGTTCCGCGGCAACCGTACCACCAAGGCGCATGCTGACGGTTTCGACGCCTTTGCTTCCCCCAATCTGCCACCGCTGCTGGAGGCCGGTATTCATATTCGTCGCCAGAACGGCATCGACAGCCCGGTCTGCAATGGCGAGCTCAAGGTACATGACATTACGCCGCAGCCAATCGGTGTGGTGACCATTTACCCAGGCATTTCCGGCGCGGTAGTACGCAATTTCCTGCTACAACCGGTGAAAGCCTTGATCCTGCGCTCTTACGGGGTAGGCAACGCACCGCAAAAAGCAGAGCTGGTGGATGAATTGCGCGATGCCTCTGAACGCGGCATTGTGGTGGTCAACCTGACGCAGTGCATCTCCGGGCGGGTCAATATGGAAGGCTACGCCACCGGTAATGCGCTGGCCCATGCCGGCGTCATCAGTGGGTTTGATATGACGGTCGAAGCCGCATTGACCAAGCTGCACTACCTGCTGAGCCAACCCCTGACGCCGGAACAAATCCGCAGCCTGATGCAACAGGACCTGCGCGGTGAATTGAGCATTAGCGGTTAACCCTACACACCATGGAGTCGCAATGAAAACAGCGCTGTTGCTTATCGATTTGCAAAACGACTTTTGCCCCGGCGGCGCATTGGCGGTGACCGAAGGTGATGCCGTGATTAGCGTTGCCAATCAGGCCATAGCGGCCTGCAACGCACGCGGTGAGCCGGTGGTCGCCAGCCAGGACTGGCACCCCGCCAATCACCGCAGCTTTGCGGTAAATGCCAACGCACCAGTAGGCACCCTGGGTGAGCTGGAGGGGTTGCCGCAGGTTTGGTGGCCGGTGCACTGCGTACAGGAAAGCCAGGGCGCTGAGTTTCATCCGCAATTGCACCAACGGGAGATTATCGCGGTGTTCCGTAAAGGGCAAAATACGGCTATCGACAGCTACAGCGCCTTCTTCGACAACAGTCACCGCTCGCACACCGAGTTGGACAGCTGGCTGAAAGCGCAGAACGTTAGTCATCTGGCGATTATGGGGTTAGCGACCGACTACTGCGTAAAATTCAGCGTGCTGGATGCGCTGGAGTTGGGCTACAAAACTACGGTGATTACCGACGGCTGCCGCGGGGTTGATTTGCAGCCCGGCGACAGTCAGGAAGCGCTCCGGGTAATGCAACAGGCTGGAGCGCAATTAGTTACCCTGTCACAATTTATTGCCCACTGATACTCTTGGGCGCTTTTGCGCCCTTTCCCTCCCCTGATCCAAACCTCGACATCGCTCACATTCCAACCATTCTCCTGTGATTACATCTTGTTCACGTGCGGCGCTTTTGCTGTTATGACCGCTGATGCATTGGCATCAGTAAGTTATACGCATCCGGGGCCCATTGAGCCCGGCTTTATGTTACCGCCTCAGGCGGTTTCGGTCGGCCTTGCCGACCAAAGGAGATGACATGGTATTAACCCGTAAACTGCTGCCTTTACTGGTAGCGGTACAGCTTGGTATGGCTGGTGCCGGCATGGCTCATGCCGCTTCTTACCTTTCCGTCGGTTATTTCAACGGCGGCGGTGATGTTACCGCCGGCCCTGGCGGCGATATCAACAAGCTGGACGTCACACAAATTACCCACCTCAATTACTCTTTCGGTCTGATCTACAACGACGAGAAACAGGAAACCAACCCGGCGCTAAAAGATCCGTCCCGCCTGCACCAAATTTATCTGTCACCCAAGGTGATGGCGGATTTGCAACTGTTGCCGATTCTGCGTAAACAGAACCCGGAGCTGAAAGTCTTGCTGTCCGTCGGTGGCTGGGGCGCGCGCGGGTTCTCCGGCGCAGCTGCCACAGCGGAAAGTCGGGCGGTGTTTATCCGCTCGGTACAACAGGTCATCAAGCAATATCATCTGGACGGCATCGATCTCGACTGGGAATACCCGGTTAACGGTGCCTGGGGGCTGGTCGAAAGCCAACCGGCAGATCGTGCCAACTTCACGCTGTTGCTGGCTGAGCTACATAAAGCGCTGGATAAAGGCAAGTTGCTGACCATCGCCGTCGGGGCCAACGTGAAAAGCCCGCAGGAATGGGTCGACGTTAAAGGCATTGCGCCCTACCTCGACTACATCAACCTGATGACTTACGACATGGCGTACGGCACCCAATACTTCAACTCCAATCTGTATGACTCCAAACAATGGCCAACCGTCGCCGCTGCCGATCGTTACAGCGCCAATTTTGTGGTGGATAACTATCTTGCCGCCGGGTTAAAGCCAGCTCAGTTGAATCTGGGGATTGGTTTCTATGGCCGGGTGCCAAAACGGGCGACCGAGCCGGGCATCGATTGGGACAAAGCGGACGCGGCCAAAAACCCGGTCACCCAACCCTACTTCACCGCCCATGAAACGGCTGTGTTCAAGGCTATGGGGCTGGACCTGACCAAGGACAGCTATTTCAAATACAACGATATCGTCAGCAAGCTGCTAAACGATCCACAACGGCGCTTCACCGCCCATTGGGACAATGACGCCCAGGTGCCTTACCTGACGATGAAATCCGCCGAGGGTAAGCCGCTGTTCGCTATTTCCTACGAGAACCCGCGTTCGGTTGAACTCAAGGCTGACTACATCAAAAGCAAGGGATTGGGCGGTGCGATGTTCTGGGAATATGGCGCAGACGACAATAACCGGTTAGCGCATCAACTGGCGGAGTCGTTGGGGATTAACGGCGGGAAACGGTAACTCAGCGGGCGATGCGAGCATCGCCCTGCTGTCAGATTTACTGTGGTTTTAACTTGACCAGCGGTTCAGCAATGAACTGCTGTTTCAGCTCCTGCTTACTCTTCATCACTATCTGCCCGTCGGTGCCAATACTCATGTGCTGCGGGTCAGCGTTGTGTAATGACTGCCACAGCATCACCGCTTGCAGACTGTTTTCTTTCTGTTCCGGCGTCAGTGCCACGCCGTCCGGCCACTTGCCCAACTCAACGGCCAGCACCAGTCGCTGATAGATTTCCGGCGTCATGGCGGCAATCAGATCTTTTACGTCCATCAGAGCATTTCCTCACTCGTGGAAGAATAATTAGCTGAATCGATTTTTCTCACTGAATAATCCGTCAGCCGGCCGTTTTTTCGCCGCTCTCATCGTCGGTAAAGCTCAACGACGCCGAGTTAACGCAAAAACGCTCGCCGGTTGGCTGTGGCCCATCGGGGAAGACATGCCCCAGGTGGGCGTCGCAATGCCCACAGCGGATCTCAACGCGATGCATATTATGCGTATTATCATCAAGATAACGAATAGCATCGTCGGAAACCGGCTGATAGAAACTCGGCCAGCCGCAGCCGGAGTCATACTTGCTGTCGGAGTAGAACAGCGGATGGTTGCAGCACAGGCAATGGTACACGCCCTCGCGTTTGTTGTGCAGCAATTTGCCGGAATACGGCGCCTCGGTACCACGTTCCTGAGTCACATAACGTTGGATTTCATTCAGTTCCGTGGCCGGATGGTCAGGGGTTGTCTCTTTAGCCATTTGTGCGTTTCTCTGAATGTGGATAATGTCAACGAAAACAATGAGTAATAATAACAAAAAATTAACAACACTGCAGCGCTTTTTGGCCTAAACTGTAGCCCATAAAGGTCACGCCACGATGATTTGTGATGCCGATCACATATCTTACACGGGCTGACTTTATACTTAGCGGTTTGACCCCATATAACGGATGAGGCCGAACGCAAACGGAATGTGCAATAAGCACTCAAACCCGGCTTCCAGGTTTGATTTGCAGCAAGTATTGACACGATTCCGCTTGACGCTTGGTAAGGTTTTTGTAATTTTACAGGCAACCTTTTATTCACTAACAAATAGCTGGTGGAATATATGACTATCAAAGTAGGTATCAACGGTTTTGGCCGTATCGGTCGCATTGTTTTTCGTGCTGCTCAAGAACGTTCTGACATCGAAATCGTTGCAATCAACGACCTGTTAGACGCAGAGTACATGGCTTACATGCTGAAATATGACTCTACTCACGGCCGCTTCAACGGCACTGTAGAAGTTAAAGACGGCCACTTGGTTGTTAACGGCAAAACCATCCGTTGTACCTCAGAAAGAGATCCGGCTAACCTGAAGTGGAACGAAGTCAACGTTGACGTCGTTGCTGAAGCAACTGGCCTGTTCCTGACTGACGAAACTGCACGTAAACACATCGCTGCAGGCGCTAAGAAAGTTGTTCTGACTGGCCCATCCAAAGACGACACCCCAATGTTCGTTATGGGTGTTAACCACAAATCCTACGCTGGCCAGGAAATCGTTTCTAACGCTTCTTGTACCACCAACTGCCTGGCACCACTGGCTAAAGTTATCAACGACAAGTTCGGTATCGTTGAAGCTCTGATGACCACTGTGCATGCAACTACCGCAACTCAGAAAACTGTTGATGGCCCGTCTCACAAAGACTGGCGCGGCGGCCGCGGCGCATCCCAGAACATCATCCCTTCTTCTACCGGTGCTGCGAAAGCAGTAGGTAAAGTTATCCCAGAACTGAACGGCAAACTGACCGGTATGGCGTTCCGCGTTCCAACTCCGAACGTGTCTGTGGTTGACCTGACTGCTCGTCTGGCAAAACCAGCTTCTTACAAAGAAATCTGTGCTGCTATCAAAGCCGCTTCTGAAGGCGAGCTGAAAGGCGTGCTGGGCTACACCGAAGACGAAGTAGTTTCTACCGATTTCAACGGCGAAACTCTGACTTCCGTATTCGATGCCAAAGCCGGTATCGCTCTGAGCGACACCTTCGTGAAACTGGTTTCCTGGTACGACAACGAAACTGGCTATTCCAACAAGGTTCTGGATCTGATCGCTCACATCTCCAAATAATGGATTGATGTTAAGCTGATGATGAGGGCGACATTTTTGTCGCCCTTTTTTTGTTTCTACAGCGAACAAAAGGCAACCCGATGAACGAAAAGATTTTCACCCTACCCGTTACCGAACAGATTTCCCCTTTTATCAGTCAGCGCCAGCTCGATGAGCTGCCTGTCGTGGTGGTTTCCCATCCGAAAGTGCGTGCTGCTATCTCCCTTCAGGGCGCACATCTGTTGGCCTGGCAACCTAGCGGTGAAAAACCGGTTATTTGGCTGAGCAACAATACACCGTTTAAAAAGGGCAATGCCATCCGTGGCGGCGTGCCAATCTGCTGGCCCTGGTTTGGCCCGGTGGCAAAACCTTCGCACGGTTTCGCACGCAATCAGCCGTGGACTCTGACGGCGCATGATGAAGACGACAACGGCGTTATTCTGACCTTCACCTTGAAAGACAATGAGCAGACCCGCAGCCTGTGGCCACATGCCTTCACGCTGATCGCCCGTTTCAAACTGGGTGAGGAATGTGAAATCGAGCTGGAGTCCCACGGCGACTATCAGGCGACCGCAGCCCTGCACACTTACTTCCAGATTGGTGATATTGCGCAGGTCAAGGTAGCGGGTCTCGGCGAACCTTACATTGATAAAGTGGCCGCTGGTGCACAAGCACACCAGGTGGGTGACGTGACCTTCGTCGGCCAGACCGACCGGGTTTATACCCAACCGGACGCGTTCAGCCTGATCAAGGATGCATCATTACAGCGCACCATTGAGGTTCATCACCATCACATGAGTGACGTTATTGCCTGGAACCCGGGTGTGGAGCTCTCTTGCAGCATGGCGGATATGCCGAATGACGGTTATAAAACCATGGTTTGTGTAGAAACCGGTCGCGTAAGTAAACCCCTGGTGGCTGCAGGTGAACAGCCGGCCCGACTGGCCGTGACCTTCCGTATTCGTAACAACGCCTGATCCCGTTAAGGGCGGTGAACAGTACCGCCCAGTAACCACGCACTACAGATGTGCAAAAGGGGCGCTAGCGCCCCTTTATGATGCATACATTGCCCGATACTGGTGCAACCCTCGATTAGAAGGTGTATTTCACACCCGTCATCAACACCCCGGTGTAAGATTTATCCACCATTGGGCTGTCTTTCACTTCGCTGGACAGGCTGATGTAGCGCCCGAGGAAGAATGCGTCCCAGTCTTTGTTAATCTTATAGTTGGCGCTCAGCTCAACATAAGGTGCCCAGCTATCGCTCGGCGTGTAGCTGTCCAGGCCGCTGCGGTGGGACTCGTTTTCGCTGATACCGTAGTAGTATTTGTTCTGGTTTTTGCTGCTCCAGGCCAAGCCCACGCCAGGCACCAGGGTGAAATCGCCCAGATCAAATTTATACAGATAGGCGAAATCACCCACCATACCGTTACTGTAATTCAGCGTATCACCGGTAAAGGTGGTACGCAGAATGCCCCACTCGGCAAAATGCGAATAGGCCAGACCGGCCATCAGCGTACCGCGACGCTTGTTCAACTGCTTCATGCGGTCGTCGTCGCTGTCACCCGGACGATAGCCCAGCGGTGAAAAGTAGCCCATCAGACTCAGTTGGTTTTGCTGATCTTTCCACAGGTAATAACCAGCGGTCAGCGTACGGAAGTAGAAGTCATCACCTTCATAGTTAATGACGGGTACCGGATACACGCGGTCCTGATAACCACGATACGGGTCCGGGCTAACCAGCGCGGAAGCGCCGAGTGACCAAGTTCCTGCCTGAGCACTTTGCGCACAAACCATTGCGGAAGCGATAATTGCTAGCGTTTTGAGTTTAAAAATCTTCACTGGTTCTTTTTCCATAAATAACAGAGTTAATAGCGTGCTTAGTTTATGTGAGAATTTCGTGACGCGCTGAATCTTTACAATAGAAAACGACCAAGATCGAATAACTTAGAACCTAAATATGAATTAATCATGGCAGAACCATGACGTTTTTTGCCGCAGGCCGCGCCAGACAAGGCATTTGGCTATCCCTGTAATAACTGAGTCATTGATATGACTTAAAAAAAGCTTTTTACCACGCAGGAAATTTTCTGGTATGCAAACTAAGCTTAAATCAGAAGGTGAATAAATCCTGAGCCAGTGGCAATACAGCGCAACTCGCGATAATAAGCGCACCAAGTTGGCATACGAGTTGCTGTACTCAGGGATAACTTCTTCTTTCGGGAGCCAAAACACTATCACCAGCTCCCTTTAACCTGTGCTAATAACGAAAGGACGGGCATCGCCATGAACATATTTGACCACTATCGCCAGCGCTACGAAGCTGCCAAGGACGAAGAGTTCACACTGCAGGACTTTCTTACCATTTGCCGGCAAGATCGCAGTGCATATGCCAATGCGGCCGAACGTCTGCTGATGGCTATCGGTGAACCAGTAATGGTCGACACTGCGCTTGAGTCGCGCATGTCTCGCCTGTTCTCCAACCGCGTGATCGCACGCTATCCGGCATTCGAAGAGTTCTACGGCATGGAGGAAGCTATCGAGCAGATAGTCTCTTACCTGAAACACGCCGCTCAGGGCCTCGAAGAGAAGAAACAAATCCTTTATCTGTTGGGCCCGGTGGGCGGCGGTAAATCATCGCTGGCGGAACGCCTGAAAGCGCTGATGCAACTGGTGCCGATTTACACCCTGAGCGCCAACGGTGAACGCAGCCCGGTTAACGACCACCCGCTGTGCCTGTTCAATCCGCAGGAGGATGCCAATATTCTGGAAAAAGAATATAACATCCCGAATCGCTACCTCGGCACCATCATGTCGCCGTGGGCGGCCAAACGCCTGCATGAGTTTGGCGGCGACATCACCAAATTCAAAGTAGTCAAAGTACGCCCTTCTATTCTGGAACAGATTGCCATCGCCAAAACCGAACCGGGCGATGAGAACAACCAGGATATCTCTGCACTGGTCGGTAAGGTCGATATCCGTAAGCTGGAAAACCATGCACAGAACGATCCGGATGCCTACGGCTATTCCGGTGCCCTGTGCCGCGCCAACCAGGGGATCATGGAGTTCGTAGAGATGTTTAAAGCGCCGATCAAGGTGCTGCACCCTCTGCTGACCGCCACCCAGGAAGGTAACTACAACGGAACCGAGGGGATTTCCGCCCTGCCGTTCAGCGGCATTATCCTGGCTCACTCCAACGAATCAGAATGGGTGACCTTCCGTAACAACAAAAACAACGAGGCCTTCCTCGACCGTGTTTACATTGTCAAAGTGCCTTACTGCCTGCGGGTTTCGGAAGAGATCAAAATCTATGACAAGCTGCTGGATCACAGTGAGCTGACCCATGCGCCATGCGCCCCAGGCACTCTGGAAACGCTGGCTCGCTTTACCGTGCTCTCTCGCATGAAAGAGCCGGAAAACTCGAGCATTTACTCGAAGATGCGCGTCTATGACGGTGAAAGCCTCAAGGACACCGATCCTAAAGCCAAGTCGTATCAGGAATACCGCGACTATGCCGGGGTCGATGAAGGCATGAACGGCCTGTCTACCCGTTTCGCGTTTAAAATTCTGTCGCGGGTGTTCAACTTCGATCACGCAGAGGTCGCCGCTAACCCGGTACACCTGTTCTACGTGCTGGAACAGCAGATCGAACGTGAGCAGTTCCCTCAGGATCAGTCAGAGAAATATCTGGAACACCTGAAAGGCTATCTGATCCCGAAATACGCCGAGTTTATCGGCAAAGAGATCCAGACGGCTTATCTGGAGTCTTACTCGGAATACGGGCAGAACATTTTTGACCGCTACGTGACCTATGCAGATTTCTGGATCCAGGATCAAGAGTACCGTGATCCGGACACCGGCCAACTGTTCGATCGCGAATCGCTGAACGCCGAGCTGGAAAAAATCGAGAAGCCGGCCGGCATCAGCAACCCGAAAGATTTCCGCAACGAAATAGTCAACTTCGTGCTGCGCGCGCGGGCTAATAACAGTGGCCGCAACCCTAACTGGACCAGCTATGAGAAGCTGCGTACCGTGATCGAGAAGAAAATGTTCTCGAACACCGAAGAGTTGCTGCCGGTCATTTCGTTTAACGCTAAAACCTCAACGGACGAGCAGAAGAAACACGACGACTTCGTCGATCGCATGATGGAAAAAGGCTACACCCGCAAACAGGTTCGCTTGCTGTGTGAATGGTATCTGCGGGTCAGAAAGTCTTCATAACGTCTAATGAGAATTAGCGTCATGGAGATGGCGTAGAAAGTTGGCAACGTCGTTTGGGGGAAGTATGGCTTATTTTATTGACCGACGGCTGAACGGTAAAAACAAGAGCATGGTGAACCGCCAACGCTTCTTGCGTCGTTACAAGTCGCAAATCAAACAGTCGATTGCCGAAGCCATCAACAAGCGTTCGGTCACCGACGTAGACAGCGGGGAGTCAGTCTCGATCCCCAATGGCGATATCAACGAACCGATGTTTCATCAGGGTCGCGGTGGCACACGCCACCGCGTTCATCCCGGTAATGACCACTTTGTCCAGAATGACCGCGTTGAGCGCCCACAGGGTGGCGGCGGCGGTGGTGGCGGCCAGGGTAACGCCAGCCAGGACGGCGAAGGCGAGGACGAATTCGTCTTCCAGATCTCCAAGGATGAATACCTCGACCTGCTGTTTGAGGATCTGGCGTTGCCAAACCTGAAAAAGAATCAGTACAAGCAGCTCACCGAGTACAAGACCCATAGAGCCGGTTACACCGCCAACGGCGTGCCGGCCAACATCAGCGTAGTGCGTTCGCTGCAAAATTCACTGGCGAGACGAACCGCCATGACCGCCGGCAAACGGCGCGCCTTGCATGAGTTGGAAGACGAACTCACCCAGATGGAAAACACCGAACCGGTGCAACTGCTGGAAGAGGAACGGCTGCGGAAGGAAATTGCCGAGCTGCGCAAAAAAATCGAAAGTGTGCCTTTTATCGACACCTTCGACTTACGCTACAAGAACTATGAGCGTCGGCCCGAACCCTCCAGCCAGGCGGTGATGTTCTGCCTGATGGACGTTTCCGGCTCGATGGATCAGGCCACCAAAGACATGGCAAAACGTTTCTATATTCTGCTCTATCTGTTCCTGAGCAGAACCTATAAAAACGTCGACGTGGTGTACATCCGTCACCATACCCAGGCGAAGGAAGTGGATGAACAGGAGTTCTTCTATTCGCAGGAAACTGGCGGCACCATAGTTTCCAGCGCGCTGAAACTGATGAATGAAGTGGTTGAAGAGCGTTACGACCCGGCACAATGGAATATCTACGCCGCACAGGCGTCGGATGGTGACAACTGGGCCGATGACTCACCGCTGTGTCATGAACTGCTGGCGAAGAAGCTGCTGCCGATGGTGCGTTACTATAGCTATATTGAAATCACCCGCCGTGCCCATCAAACACTGTGGCGTGAGTATGAAGATCTGCAGGCGAAATTCGAAAATTTTGCCATGCAACATATCCGCGAACCGGACGATATCTATCCGGTGTTCCGCGAGCTTTTTCACAAGCAGACAGCATAATTAACATCTTTACCCACGGCCGGTTAATCAGACTAATCGGCCGTTTTCTTTTACAAAAATAATGAAAACTGCCACGAGAAAGATTTAATTCAGCTTTAACCTAACGCCATGGTCAATTAAATCCCTCCCTCACTATCCTTACCTCGTAGATAAAGCTGTAAGTAACTGTTCATCTAAAAGTTTTTTCTCCTGAACAGGCTCGATGGTCACCAGCTAAGGTAATTCCTAATTACACTTCCCCTACGCAATGTTTATTGCGCGGATTAGGAAAAGTCCTATTTAATGGTGTACCGAATTGCCATCTCAGGTGAGTGCCATGGAGTTACTTCCCGTTGCAATCATCGTCGTTTTGATCGCAGTTGTTGTATTTTCCTTTGTCATGTATTTGCGACAAAGAAGGGGAACTACTTTCAACACCAAGCGGAGACGACGCTAGGACGCCTCTCCACAAGGAAGTGGCTCAATAATCGCTATCAGGCTGTGCCCCTTTCCATTGAGTTAACCATTTAGCAAACAATTTCAATTTCTTATGAGGATATTCTGATAGCTGCGCTATTGCAGTTTTTCGTCTTGTCGTCGAAATTCAGGTGCGCTACTGTCGTGGTCTGGAAACACACAACACCGCATAATCAGAACAACATCCAGTTTGTCGCTATCATCCCTTAATCCCGCCGCTGTGCGGGATTTTTTTGATATCAACCGTGCTATTGAACACAATGATCGGTCGCAAACCCTACTGACAGAAATTGGCAGTGCTCACCCTTAGACTGGGTATTCCTGCGGGAGAAAACCTCCACGCCCATGACCAAATGCACAAGGAAATACGCGCCAATGACACGAGTTATCACCATTCTTACCGAGAATTTCTCCGACTGGGAAACCGCACTGATCAACTCAACCGGTCGTGGTTATTATGGCTTCGACACCCGTTTTGCCTCACCCAAGGGGCTTCAGGTCACCTCTTCCAGCGGCATGCTGGTGACTCCGCAGTTGTCAATCGAGTCCATCCGACTGGATGAAATCGACCTGCTGATCGTTTGTGGCGGCACCGCATGGCAAACAGAACAGGCACCCAATATCACCGAGCTGGTTGCACAGGCATATGAGAAAAACATCGTTGTCGCCGGCATTTGCGATGGAACCCGCGTATTGGCACAAGCGGGTGTGCTGGATAACCTCCGCCATACTTCCAATTCGCCGGAAAACCTGTCGCAGCTCAATTATCGTGGGGCGGCGTACTATCAGGATGTGCCTTACGCCGTGGCCGATCGACGCGTGATCACCGCCCCCGGTAGCGCTCCAGTCAGCTTTATGGCCGAGATTTTAGCAACTCTGGGGATTGGTGACGATAATCTCAAAACCTATCTGGCGATGCATGCGGCCGAACATCGTAAGTCGGTTTAACACTATAGGCTACTACAACGAGGCTAACAGCCCGCTGTACAGTACTGGTCCCGTCGGTTGTCCGGTTGGCGAGCCGCCAGCCGGTTCCAGGCTAATAGCGATGGTCATCCCGCTGGACAACTGGATCTGCTCCAGTGGCAATCTGGTGACCTGTTGTGACGCAATCACCCCCAATGACACAGGTTTCCCCCCGGCAGGTATTGCCCAGAGCTGCAAACTTTTTGCCACAGCGATTGGCTGCGGATTAACCGGTGTTAGTTGCAGATGGCTTGCCGCTTTGTCCAGACTCACAATCCACTGCCCGCTACCGGTTTGGCTACTGGTGAGCACCACCGCCGGGCTAAACTCCTGCGGCGATGTGATAAAACGCGGCACCAATATTACAGCAGCTAAACCGGCAGCCAGTGCCCAGGCAAGATAATCCCAACGCCAGCGGCTTTGACGGGATTCAGCTGGCAGACTAAGCAGGATTTTTTTCCACACCCGTTCAGGCGGTGTTATTGGCATCAACGCACTGTCCAGAGGAGACAACAACGCCTGCCATCGGGCCACCAAAGCGGCCAGCTCCGGTTCATGACGGATCCGCTGTTCCAGCCTGAATCTCGCCGGGCCACGCAGCGTGCCTAGTGCATACTCCGCGGCCAGGGCTGAGTCGTACTCCCCCCGGTTTTTCATAATCCCACGCAGTCTTTTAGATGATCGAGAGCTCGGCGGATCCAGCTTTTCACCGTGCCAAGCGGCTGTTGAAGATAAACAGAAACTTCGCCGTGCGACATACCCTGATAGTAAGCCAGCACAATACTTTGCCTTTGATCGACGGGCAAATTATCTAAACACGCCGTCAGCTTTTGTCCCTCCTGCGAGCGCTGTAACTCTTCAACCGGTTCAATGAGGCTGGCACCGTCAAGATCCCCCCACTCATCCTCGCGTTCTGCCGCCTTCCCACTCGAACCGCGTAGCCAGTCGATGGCACGGTTACGCACAATGTGTGTCAACCAGGTCAGAGGGGAACTGAGCTGTGGATCGTAACTGGCTGCCCGGTTCCAAACGCTGATAAAGCTTTCATGCAACACTTCTTCCGCCCAGGACTGCCTACGGAGTATACGCATGGCAACAGCAAACAAACGCGGTGACGTTTGGCGATAAAGCTGTTCAAAGGCCTGACGATCGCCACGACCTATAGCTTTCATCATCGCCACATCATCTTCTGCCAAAGGTGCTGTCATGTTCCATCCTGATTAAACCGCGGGTGACTGACACTCAGAACACCCGCAGCAAGTATAGCCCTAATTTATTTAGGCATCAGGACGGTATCAATAACATCAATCACCCCATTTTTTTGGAATACATCGTAGGTGCTTATATTGGCAATATTGCCCTTTCCGTCTTTAAGCTGAATATTATGTGGCCCGTTACTCATGATCCACAAAGGCTGTCCGTTCACCGTTTTCAATTCAGCAGAACCCTTGCCGTCATGGATTTTCTTTTCCAACTGCTTCATATCATATCTGCCTGCCACCACGTGGTAGGTCAGCACGCTGGTCAACAAAGCCTTATTTTCGGGTTTCAACAAGCTGTCTACGGTGCCGGCCGGTAATTTGGCGAAGGCCGCGTTGGTCGGTGCAAATACGGTAAACGGCCCCTTGCCTTGTAGGGTATCCACCAGCCCCGCCGCCTTGACCGCAGCCACCAGAGTCGAATGATCTTTAGAATTAACGGCATTTTCGACAATATTTTTACTTGGGTACATGGCGGCGCCACCTACCATGACTTGATCAGACATCATGGCAGCGGCAGACACGCCACTGAACAGTACCGATGCACATATAACGCCAGTAATGAGCTTTTTCATGACCAATTCCTCGAAGGTAAGAGAGGTGAAGTTTTGCCTCACATTCGGATATACGTACGAGGAGATGTTTTTGGATGCAGCTCAGCAAGAATAATTTTTATTATTCCCATATCAGGGCATAAAAAAACCCCGCAGTAGCGGGGTCTGAACGATGGGCGTTTACGAGGCGTTAGCCGCATCGTCAATCAACGTTGCCACTTCTCGAGGATGAGAAGCCAGCGATGCATGGCTGGCATTCAGCGTAATGACTTTTTTAGCCTTCAGCCGCGCCGACATATGCTGTTGATTTTCCGGTGCAATCATCCGGTCATTGCTTGAAATTTGATACCAGGAAGGTTTGTGCTTCCAGGCCGGTTCAGTGATCTCGTTGCCGAAGGTGCTGGCCAGCGGTGCCTTCTGCGTTACCGCCATGACCAGTGCTGCATCGGCGGAAAGATCCTGACAGAAGCTTTCGTGAAATTTATCGGCTTTAATCCATAAATAGCCATCGCTATCCGGTGCCAGGTTCGCCGCCGCAATCGGAGGATGTTGCTGGGTGATGCCGCCAGGGCTTTCCCCTGCATCTGGCGCAAAGGCAGCGATAAACACCAGCCCGACCACATTAGGCAGATTGCCCATTTCGCTGATTACCGCGCCACCATAAGAGTGCCCGACCAATAACACCGGCCCTTCTTGCTGTGCCACCATCTTGCGCGTGCGCTCTGCATCATCGGCCAGCGATGTCAGTGGCATCTCTACGGCATGAATCGAGTGATATCCTTTATGCGACAATTCGGTAATGACCTTACTCCAGTGCGCTGCACCGCCCCAAAATCCATGAACCAGGACTACTGTAGGTTTTGCATTCATTACAAATTCCCTCTTTAACCACGTGGAGGCGCTACACCAGACCCGATAATCAACATGGCCATGCTTCCAGCGCCATCTGCACCAAACCAAAACGCCTTATATGCCCTGTTGTATATAGTTCACATCAGCAGCTTTCAGCAATAGCTACGAATAGTTAGCCCTTCATCATATCCCTTCTGGCGTTCCATTCGGCCCGGCTGATCTGCCAGATTTCCGTCTGCATGCGTCCAACGATATAGTCATTTTCTTGAGTGGCAACCACGCTCATACCGTTATGCTCAGAAATACAACGTGATGCCAGATTGTCTTTTGCCTTGGATACTCTCAATACCTCCTGCCCCAACACATTGAACCAGAAGTCCGTGACGCTTTGACTGGCTTCAGTCATCAATCCCTGGCGTTGCCATTGCTGTGCTAACCAAAAACCACGATTGCTGTTGCCACCCAGGCTAAGGTTAATCACACCTATCAAATGTCGTTGATCCTCCAAACGTCGGATAGACCAAAACCACCCGTTACCCGCAGCCATCGCCGGTAATGCGACATTATTTATAAACTCAAGTGCTGCACCATCAGGATATGGCCAAGGAATTTGGCTGGTCATCAGACGTACGATTTCCCAGTGCGGAAACATAAGCTGAATATCTTCGGCATCATCAGCCTGCAGCGGGCGTAATACCAGACGGCGGCTGTTTAAAACAGGGATTTCCAAGGGGTAAACCTCCTATGCAAGTGCTGTATTTTGGTCGATGAAGAGTCACACCACCACATTAAAACTAGGATTTTTACCTATTACGATCTAAAATCCCATGAAAAAACAATGAGAAGTAATTTCAACGAAATCAAAAGGGAATTATTCAGTGAAGGAAATGATCTCCATTCTTTTTATTGCAGGCCTGCTGGCGATGTTTTTTTCATGGTTGTTTGTCTACGGCCTCAATATTCATTAGCCCCTTCAAAGATAAAAACCCCGGCATGTGCCCATACCAGGGTTGATAGCGTTACGCTGAACAGCAGCTTCCCTGGGCGATATGCCCGTAAAACCCTTACTGTTTGGTCTGGATCCAGAATGCGTGGATCAGGCCCGGGAAGTAGCCGAGCAGAGTCAGAATAATGTTGAGGATAAACGCCCCGCCGATCCCTTTATCCAGCAGTACACCCAAAGGGGGCAAGATGATGGTAAATACGATTCTCCAAAAGCTCATAATAACGCCTCATTTTGCTTTATAAGACACCAATATATTACATATGCTTAACATTTTCAAATTTCGCTCTCTCCAGAGAGTCTTATAAAACCGTTAAATTGGTATATATCTACAAAAACTGTGGTTATATATCGTCAATAAAAGAAAGAATTAATAAGCATTGATTATGTGGGATTGAGCCCTTAAAATTTAAGGCTTAAAAATACAACTGGGATTGGTTTCATGTCGTCGCTGTGGGTAGCAACACAATACTTTTATTTAATTGGCCTGTTAGTTTCTATGATTTTTACCTATCTGGTCAGCCGGGATACCATTAAAATTCGTTTTATCAGTGCGTTAACCATTGGCCTGACCTGGCCATTAAGCCTACCGGTAGTGTTGATGTTCTCCTTGTTTTAACGCTTGAGCAACCGCCCCGCCAAAGACCGACGGGGCAGTGATGAGCCTTCCCTTAAAAATCGTACCCTACCGTCGCCAGCACGGAGCGTTCTGCCCCCCAATAGCAATAACCGGTGCCATAACAGGCCGCGACGTATTTTCGATCGGTCAGATTATTCACGTTTAACTGCACATAAGCGCCTTTCAACGATGAGTTAACAGCATCCAGATTCATCCGCACCGAAGCATCCACCAGCGTCACCGAAGGAATACGTAGCGTATTCTCGTTATCCGCCCACTGCTTGCCGATATAACGCACCCCAGCCCCCAGATCCACCCCGTAGATGGTGGCGTATTTGCCCCACAGCGAAGCCATTTGCTCCGGCGCCAAATACGGCGTATTGCCGTTGTTGCCGTCAATCGCATCTTTAAACTTCACCTTGTTGTAGGTGTAGCCTGCTATCAGATCGAGATGTTCGGTTAACTTGCTGCGAGCTTCCAGTTCAATCCCCTGAGAATGGACTTTTCCGGCGGGCAGATAATAACTTTGCTGCACCACGCGGTTGGCGACGTCATTCTGCGTCAGGTCATACAGTGCCACGCTGTAGATTGATGAGCTGCCCGGCGGCTGATATTTCAGCCCCACCTCGTACTGCTCACTGGTGCTCGGCTTCAGCATATGGCCGTTTTGATCGGACAGCGCTTCCGGCGTCACCGCAGTGCTGTAACTGGCGTAAGGTGAGAAACCGCTGTCAAAGCGGTACAGCAACGAGGCACGGCCGCTAAAGTTATCGTCACGACGTTCATCGCTGGTGCCGGTGTTGAGCACCGTATTTTTGGCCTCCATACGGTCAAAACGACCAGACAGATTCAGATACCAGTTCTGCAGGCTGATTTCATCCTGCAGATAAACGCCCATCTGTTCATAGTGGCGGCGGGAATCGGTATGCGTCAGATTGGTCAACCCCGCGCCCCCCGAAACACCGGTATAAGGGTTCAATTGAGAGGCCTCAGCAGACTCATCCCACAGGTTATTACGAAAACGCTGGTAATCCAGGCCCAGCATCACTCGGTGATCCAGCGGCCCGGTAGCAAAGTCGGCTTCCAGTTGGTTGTCGACGGCGAATGCGTCCAGTGAGGTTGCCGATCCGCTGTAATAGCGGTTCAGTAACTGGTGATCCTGATCCCAACCAATCTGATAAACCTGCTGCAATTCAACGTTAGAATGGGTATAGCTGGCATTCTGGCGAAATGACCAAACGTCATTAAAGCTGTGTGAGAAGGCGTAGCTGTAGATCTGCTCCCAACGTTTGAAGACGTTACGGCTGCTCTCGCCATCAAAGAATCCGCGATCCAGTTTGTCGCCTGAGCTGGAATAGAGACTGCCATCTGCCGGTACGGCACTGTGATAACCGCCGGACGGATCCTTTTGCAGGTAAGCTTTCAGTAACAGTGAGGTATTTTCATCTGGTTGCCACAGCAGTGACGGCGAAATTGCATAACGTTCTTCGCGCTGATGGTCATACATGGTATCGCTGCTGCGCGTCATTCCGGTCAGCCTATAAGCCCACTGCTCCGACAAAGGACCGGTCACATCGAAAGCCGCGCCCTTGGTGCTGTTATTGCCTGCCGAAAGATTAACCTTTCCCTGCGTAGCAAACTGCGGGCGCTTGGAGGTCAAGGCCACCAGCCCGCCCGGAATGCTCTGCCCATACATCACGGAAGAAGGCCCCTTGATGACGTCGATACGCTCCAGGAACCAGGGATCAACCTGCAAGGCATTATAGGTGCCGCCGTCACTTAACAGACGAAGACCGTCGAGGAAGGTGTTATTGACATCTCCACCGTGGAAACCGCGCAATGCAATGGTGTCATAGCGTGTCGCACCGCCGGCGAAGTTGGTGAAAACGCCCGGGGTATATTTCAGTGCATCGTTAACCGTTTGGGTATTCTGATCGCTCATTTGTTGGCGTGTCACCACAGAAACAGACTGCGCCGTCAGGATCAGCGGCTGGTCGGTTTTGGTCGCCCCCTGGCTGGTGGTCGCCTGATAGCCTTGAGTCGCAGACTCGGCGGTATCCGCAGGTCTGGCGGTAACCACCAGGGTATCTTCGGCAAGCGAGGTCAGCGGCAGGAACATCGCGAGCGCACACAAAACACGCGACCGTTTGACAGGAAAAATCATCTGCATATTTATAATCCCCGGTAAGTATCATTAAGTCACCCCCGACCCGCCCCCATCAGCAGCGCTGGCTGACAAGAGTGCAAAAGTTCTATCGGTGGGCTGTATGTAAAGAAAAGGAAATATTAATGATAATTATTATCTTTATCGATAAGGGATTACAAGCATGAGGATACTTTTTATCAGCAGGCGAACTAACTTGTCGCAGGTAAAAACCCTGGACTGATTACGGAAATTTCGGGGTATTGGTCATCAAACTAATGCCAGCATTTGGCTGGCATACCAATTGGAAGCAAATTGATCTATCTGGTGCCCGTGCTCAACGAGTTCTTCTGACTAACCGGACATAGAGACGTCGAGCCATCAGCAAAATAAGCGCCAGCAGAATATTCGCTATAACCCATAAGATTAATATGTATATAAAGGTTTGATAGAGAGGAATGCCGCGGTCGGCGGAAAACGGATTAAAATGCCAGAAGCGAATAATGCTAAAGGGGTTGAGATTTAACCAATCAAAGAAGAAAGCGACCAGCGCCGGTGGCAGGAAAAAATAGAGTCCCAGGGTGATAATCAACAGATACACGGCGGAGCTATCGCTTTTATAATCTTTCATATCAATGAATTACCATTATGGAGCACATAAAAACACCTTACGTGTTGCAACGTTCAACAGACCTGGCGAATGCGGCTTAGTTCCAGGTCAGGGGGTAAAATAAAGCCTGTTTGGCGTTTAATTTTCATTTAGTTTTTAGGTGGTATAACGCTAGTCAGCTCAGGAGGCTCCAATGATATCGGATTATTGCCCAACCCCGCCAACGCCCAAAAAGCTCAAAATCATCTATGGCTGGTATATCTATACCATCTATGCCCAGTTGGTGTTTAATATCTATCTGGCGGTGTATAACGGCTGCGTCAGGCGCCCCATTGAAGCGCCACTGATCTCTGTGTGCCACAGCATTTTCATCGCATTTCTACTTTATCAGGTGCTGAAAAAACGTACCCATTTCGCCTGGCTGATGCTGGCTTATTATATTTTGATGCGGCTGTACTACGCCAATGTGCTGCACATCGAGTTCAATGCATGGAGTCGTGGGTTGGTATTCATTTTTCTGACGCTGCTGCTGGCCGGTACGGTTGCCGTGGGTCAGCTTGCGACACCACCACTGCGCCAGGATTGGTTGGCACGCCTTGGGTGGCGACAATGGGCAACGCTGGCCGCATTATCAGGGCTGTTGACGCCGCTTATCACCGCTGATTATCTGAGCTGACAGCCGAATTTACTTTGGAATATGCGGCTCCGAAATATCGACCAGGCGGCACACCTTGGTGTAGTTATTGGATTTCTCACATATTTTATCCGTGACGAAAACACCAAGGTAACTCAACACCAGCAGATAACCCGCCATACACAAAATAAAAATAAGCGTTCTCACCGATAAGACCAACCTGACAACAAAACCCTCAGCATCATACCTTGCTTACCCCGCTTTAGACTATTTCAAAGTATTTCATAAATCCGCTGGTTATTTCGAACTCACAAATGTTATGTTATCACATAACAAATAAACCCAAAAAGATGCGTCAATGGATAACCAAACCTCGCCGTTACTCACCGTAGAACACCTGACGCTGTCGCTCGACGGAGACGTCAAAATTCACGATTTGAATTTTACTCTGTATGCCGGCGAACGTCTGTGTCTGTTGGGTGCATCGGGTTCAGGTAAATCACTCACTGCCGCCGCCATTTTGGGGACGTTACCGGCTGGCGCAGTAGTAAGCGGCTCAATACGATTGCAAGGACAAGAACTCTGTGGCCAGCGTTTACAACAGCGCAAACACCCTGCACTGGCGGCCATCTTTCAGGATCCCTTTACCAGTCTCAATCCTCTGACCCGAGTGGGCCAGCAGCTAATTCTCGCAATACGCGGTCAGAACAACATGAAAAAACAACCGGCACAGTGCTGCGCCGCCGAGTTGCTGGCGGCATTAGGCTTGCCACCAGAGATCATCATGTCACGCTATCCGGGCCAACTGTCTGGCGGACAATGCCAGCGAGTCTGCGCAGCGCTGGCATTGGTGGGTGAGAAAAGCCTGCTAATCGCCGATGAGCCCACCACTGCGTTGGACATGGTCAGCCAACATCAACTGATCGCTATCCTGAAAGCTTACACCGAACGTCCTCACGCACCGGCATTGCTGTTTATTACCCACGATCTCACCGTTGCCGCCAACCTGTGTCAGCGTGCCATCGTCATGGTGGATGGCAAAATAGTCGAGCAAGGATCGTTCGCACAATTATTGCATCACCCTGCTCACCCCTATACCCGGCAGTTGGTTGCTACAGCGCAGCGTCCAGCCTTCAAACAGACATCGCCGTTGAGCCTGGCAGGTTAACGGAGTGAATGGCATGTCAATCAGTGGAACGCTGCCCTTCATCAGCCTGCAGCAAGTCTGCCTCCGATATTCATCACAGTCTGACGGACTAAAACCCACCGACCTGAATCTGTACCCAGGGGAGCGCGTCGGACTGGTAGGCTGCTCCGGCGCCGGGAAATCGACGCTACTCAGGCTGTTGCTGGCATTGGATACAGCGGATGCCGGCCATATCCTGTGCCAGGGCAACGCCATCCGCCCTGCCTCCATGAGGCAATTACGCTGGTATCGACGTTTGGTGCAATACGTACCACAAGATGCCCATGCTTCACTTAACCCGCGCCACACCGTGGCCGAGTTGATTATTGCTCCTCTGCGTCAACTGGCACCCTCGCAAGATTTGAGCATTGCCGCTGAACGGGCATTACGGCAGGTCGAATTGGATGAGGACCTGCTACACGCCCGTCCCGGCCAACTTTCTGGTGGGCAAGCTCAACGGGTGGCGCTGGCACGTGCTATCGCCCTACAACCCCTTTTTTTAATCGCCGATGAACCGGTCAGCGGTCTGGATCTGCCGCTGCGTCAGCAGATCATTGGCCTGCTCGACAAGATTACTCGTCAACAAAATATGGGCATGCTGCTTGTCTCCCATGATATTTCACTGGTCGCCGCCCTATGCCAACGAACGCTGGTGATGGCCTGCGGCGCCATCGTGGAAGATCGCCCAACCGATGAACTGCTGCGCAGTCCCAGGCATACCGCCACCTGCGAACTGCTGGCTGCAATTCCATCGTTACCCGCCCTTTATCAGCCCTGACATTCTGAGGACTTTTTCATGTTGAATCCGCGCTTTATTGGCCCCACCGGCTGCCTGCTCGCCGGCAGCTTGCTGCTTGGCGGCTGTTTTGACCCTGCCGAACCGAAAGCCGGTGCCGGCGAAGAACGGCGCATCCGGCTGGCCATGCTGCAACCGCCTCGTTCCGGCCTTACGCCGCTCAGCGATGATGCGTTTAAGCTTTCGCGCTGGAGCAATACCGAAACGCTGGTGCTGCTGAACGCCAATGGTGATGCCGAACCGGCATTGGCCACCGAATGGCAGCAGATAGATCAACACCGCTGGCGCTTTGTGTTGCGGCCAGGGGTTAGCTTCCACGACGGCAGTGTAATGACAGCACAAAGCGTCGTACGCTCACTTTCGGCGGCAATCAACGCCGCGCCAAAACCACGCATCCTTGACGGCATTGAATTATCAGTCAGTACAGAAGGTGATCACGCCGTGATCATCTCCACTGCGGTACCCGACCCTTTACTTCCGCAGCGGCTGTCCAGCCCACAACTGGCTATCCTTGCCGAACGGGCTTACGGTGCCAACGGTGTGGTTAATCCATTGCAGGCAGGGACCGGCGCTTTTGTACTGACGGAAATCAACGGGACCAGCAGCGCGCGACTCAAGCGCTTTGACGGTTATTGGGGCCAAAAAGCCGCAGCGCCAGGCATTGACGTCAGCTTTGTACCGGACGGCGCCGCCCGTGCCGCAGCCCTGCGCACTGGCAGTGCCGATCTGGTTGAAGCCGTGCCGGTATCACAGTTGCCACTGATTGCAGCAAAACTGATCCATGAAGTGCCGATGCCGCGCACCAACACCCTGTATCTGAACACCCGAGTGGGTGCCTTTCGCGATCCGCAGGTGCGTGCCGCCGCCGCAGCGGCTATTGAGCGTCAGCCTCTGGTGGACAATGTCTACGAAGGCCGTGCCGATGTCGCCAGCGGGCTGCTTGGCCCGGCACTGCCCTGGGCGGCACCGTTGCGACAGCCGCAACCCTTGCTGCCCACCACGACGGTGAAGGGACAAATAATCACTCTGGCCACCTTCAGCGATCGCGCCGAGTTGCCGGAAGTCGCCGTTTATCTGGCGCAACAGCTCAGCGCGGCAGGCTTTGTGGTGAAACAGGAAGTGCGGGAATATGCGCATATTGAAGCCGATGCGCTGGCGGGCAAATTCGACGCATTTATTCTGTCGCGAGCCACGGTGTTGGACTCCGGCGATCCACTGGCTTATATGTTCAGCGATTTCGCCTGTCAGGGCTCGTTCAATATCGCCCAACTGTGCGACCCCCAGGTGGATGCGGCTTTAACCCGGGCTGCCGCTATTGCGGCTGGTGCACAGCGACGCCAGGCGATCATGGCGGCGGAAAACCGCATCCTGGCCACTCATGCCGCGATCCCGCTACTGCATGAACGAGTGATCCAGGGGGAAACCGCGGACATGAAGAACGCAGAGCGCGATCCGCGAGAACGCCAACTGGTGACAGCGCGCAGCATGATCGCCAGCGGACAGCCCTGATGCGACTGGCCCAATGGCTATTGCCACTGGCCTCGCGCCTGTTTGCCCTGTCGGCAATGATATCTCTGATCGGTCTGATGCCCTGGCTATCCGGTCGCGACCCGGCACTTAGCCTGCTGCGAGCTCGCTCGGCCGAACAGGAAGCGACGCCCGAAGCCCTGAATGCCATTCGCCAACGCTTTGGTCTGGACGACGGACCGCTGATACTGCTTGGCCGCTGGCTTAATGGCGTATTACATGGCGACGCCGGTCATTCCTGGATCTCCGGTCGTCCGGTACTGGAGGGGCTGTTACAGGCTACCGGGGTTTCTCTGACGCTAATGGGCTACGCGCTGGCGATAGCGCTGTTGGTCGCATTATTACTGGCACTGCCAACCCTTTGGCGCGGCTTGCATGGCGAGAACCGCCGCCCTGCAGGCGTGTTGGCGGTGGCGCTGACCGCCCTGCCCGAGTTCCTGCTGGCCGCGCTGTTACTGATCCTCGGTGCCGTCTGGCTAAACTGGTTTCCCCCCTACGGCTGGCAAAGTTTGCGCCATGTAGTGCTGCCGGCGCTGGCATTGGGTTTACCTGCCGGCGGCCTGCTGGGCCTGTTGTTCAGTGACGGCCTGGCCGCGACCTTATCCGAGCGCTGGCTAATCACCTGGAGCCTGGCCGGTATCTCCCGGTGGCATTGTCTGCTGGCAGTGTTGCGCCGCACGCTACCCGCCTTGTTACCGCAAATCGGTTTGGTGCTGGTTGGGCTTACCGGCGGTGCCATCGCCGTCGAAAAAGTGTTCGCCATTCCCGGTCTGGGCAGAGCGACATTAGGTGCCGCCATCGCGCAAGATCTGCCAACGCTGCAATGCGGCATTCTGATCTTATTGCTGATCGCCTTCAGCACCGGTTTTTTTGCACAGGCCGCGCATTATCTGTTGCTGGGTCGGGTTGCGCCAAGCCTGGCCAATTCGACGCCGCCACAGCACAGCGGCAAAGGCAGTTACGTTTTCGCCGCCTTGGCCGCACTGTTGTTATGCCTGTTGGTGCTGAGCGGGATCATTCGCGATCCACTCTCGTCACTGCATATTCGCCTGCAGCCGCCCAGCCTCGATCTGCCCTTCGGTGCCGACGCCACCGGTCGCGATATTCTGGCGCGCGTCGCTTACGGTGCGCTGAATACCAGCCTGCTGGCACTGGGGGTCAGCTTCGCTTCGCTGTTTCTCGGGATCATGTTCGGGCTGATGCCCCGTCTGATGTGCGGAATGATTGAACTGGCCAACGCCACACCGCCGATTATCGCAGGCCTGCTGGTGGTCGCCATTAGCGGCCCTTCGGCCTACGGCGCCGCCTGCGCGGTGATGTTGGTCAGTTGGGCTCCGCTGGCCGCCCATTGCGCTTCGCTGCTGATGGAGGCCCGCACGCAGCCCTATATTCGCATGTTGCCGGTGTTGGGGATGGGTCGACTGCGTACGTTGACGCATTACCTGTTGCCTGCGTTATGGGGGCCACTGCTGCGCCATGCCATGCTGCGCCTGCCGGGCATTGCGCTGGCGCTGGCCGCCCTGGGTTTCCTTGGTCTGGGCCCGCAGCCACCCAGCGCAGAATGGGGGCTGGTGCTGGCGGAAGGCATGCCTTATATCGAACGGGCGCCATGGGGAGTGCTGGCACCGGCCATCGCTCTGATATTGCTGGCGGTGCTTGCAGTAACGCTGGCCAATACCACCGGCAACCGTCGGGGCTGACGGCGCATCCTGGTCCGGTTTGTAGTAATATTATGCATTACCTCAACCGGCCGGGAGACCCAATGCACCATCTGATGTTAGATATTGAAACGCTGGATATAAAACCCAGCGCGGTGATCCTGGTGGTCGCCGCGGTATTTTTCGATCCCCAAACCGGGCAGCTCGGCGCAGAGTTTGAAAACGCCGTCAGCAGCCAAAAAGATCAGCCCGGCAGAACCATCAGCCTGGATACCGTTGCCTGGTGGGCGAAACAGTCGGATGAAGCGCGCAAGCTGGCTTTCGGCGGCACAGAAAGCCTCAAACGCGCGTTGACCAACCTGAGCCGATTTATCCATATGAACAGCACCGATAAGGTCAAGGTTTGGGGCAACGGCAAGGAGTTCGATTGCGCCATTCTCGAGCATGCCTTCCAGCAGCTTGAAATGCCCTGTCCGTGGAAGTTTTGGGACACGCAAGATGTGCGCACGGTGATCACCCTGGCAGAAATGCTGGGCTTTAACCCGAAGAAAGAACGGGCATTTGAAGGCACGCCCCATCGGGCATTGGATGACGCCAAACATCAGGCGCGTTACGTGGCGGATACGGTATCGGCACTTTACTATCGCAAAGCCGCTGCGTCATAAATAGAACAAGACTGGCGTACCGGCGGCAGGCCTGGGCTTTGCCTCTTTCCATTTAGCGCCAGAATCTCTACTCTAGCCCTCTTTGTCACTCGGATGTGCTGTTTTTGTTATGCAAAAATTTCTGTTTCTGCTTCTTAGCCTGGTGCTGCTCGGCCCGCTGGGTATCGATCTCTATCTGCCGACCATCCCCGCCATCGCCGCTGGCCTTAACAGCAGTGAAGCGCTGATTCAGTCCACCATTTCTCTGTTTATTCTGGTGTTGGGCCTCGGGCAGGTTATTGCCGGCCCGCTGGTGGATAACTACGGCCGTAAGCCGGTGGCTCTGGCCGGTATTGTGATTTACATGATTGGCGCAGCAATGGCGGCGTTGGCCACCACGCCAACGATGTTTGTCGCCTCTCGCCTGTTGCAGGGTGTGGCGGTCTGTTGTACCGCCGTGGTGGCATTCAGCGGCGTGCGCGATCGGATGAACGGCGACGATGCAGCCCGTGCCTTCGGTTTTCTCAACGGTACGCTGAATATTATTCCTGCTCTGGCCCCCTTGCTGGGTGGGCTGCTGGCAGAAGCCTATGGCTGGCGCGCCCCATTCTGGTTCCTGGTGTGTTACGCGTTGGCGGTACTGGTACTGATCGCCCTTCGCCTGCCGGAAACCCGTCCGGCGGACACCGTGCGCGTCAAAGGATTGCCGGTGCGGCAATATGCCCGCATCGCCCGCGACCGCCGTTTTCTGTCCTTCGCCGTGGTCAACTCCGGTGCCATGGGCATGGCGCTGACCTACGTCTCGCTGGCACCCAACGTGCTAATGGGAACCGCCGGGCTGACGCCGCTGCAATTCTCGTTGGTGTTTGGCGCCAACGGCTTTTGGATCATGCTGGTGAGCTTTTTCGCCAACCGCATCATTCACAAGGTCGGGCGTCCCGTCTGTCTGGCGACCGGCGGTATCTTGATGGGTCTCGGGGCTATCGGGCTACTGCTGGGCGTCTCCTTACTGTCCGGTGCGGCGCAAAGTCACTGGCTGGCCTATATGCTGCCGGTCGCTTTCGCCTGCGCTGGGCTGGCCTTTGTGATGGGTCCGGCAACCAGTTACGCGCTGGAGCCATATTCCAATGAGGCCGGGGTAGCTTCTGCCTTGGTCGGTTTTGTGCAGATGGCCGGCGGTGCCGCTCTGGGCTTGTTGGCGATGGCGCTGCCGTTGCCGCCCAAGCTGTCACTGGCGCTGGTAATGCTGGTGGGTTGCCTGCTGGCGCTGCACGCACGACAGCGCAGCAAGCAAATAAAAGGTCAGTTGAAGAAAATTGCCTGAGGCTTAGGCCTCGGTGATGATGGGCACTCTGGCGGCCAACGCCGTCAGTAGTTCATAACCCAGCGTGCCTGCCGCGGCGGCGACATCGTCAACCGGTAGGCGTCGCCCCCACAGCTCCACTTCTGTCCCAATACCCGCATGTGGGCAAGGCGTCAGATCGACCACCAGCATATCCATTGAAACCGTGCCCAGCGTTCGTGTCAGCACACCGTCCACCCAGACTGGCGTGCCGGTTTGCGCATGGCGCGGATAGCCATCGGCATACCCACAGGCCACCACGCCGATACGTTGTGCTCCCTCAGCGCGGTAACGCCAGCCATAACCCACCTGATCACCGGATTTCAACGTTTGAACACCGATAATTTCGCTACTCAGCGTCATGGTAGGTTGCAGACCGCTGTCGGCAATATCGCTCCACTGGCCGCTGGGCGAAGCACCATAGAGCACGATGCCTGGCCGCACCCAACTGCCGTGGGTTTGCGGATGCCACAAGGTGGCGGCAGAGTTGGCCAGACAGCGCGGTGAAGTGATACCCGTCGCCGCCTGCTCAATGGCGGCCATTTGCGCTTCGACGCCCTGTGGGCCGTCAGCGGTGGCGAAATGGCTCATCAGCGTCAGGCTGGCGATGTTGCCGATCTCCTGGGCCTTCATCCAGACAGCGTGCAAACGTTCCGGCGTAAACCCCAGACGATTCATGCCGCTGTTCACTTTCAGATAAACATCCAGCGGCTCCGACAGTTTGGCCTCGGCTATCGCCGCCAGTTGCCAGTCGCTGTGTACCGAGGTCGTCAAACGATAACGGTCCAGCAAGGCCAAATCCTGTGGTTTGAAAAAGCCTTCCAGCAGCAAAATCGGTCCTTGCCAACCGGACTCGCGCAGCAAAATGGCTTCGGCCAGATCCAGCAAGGCAAAACCGTCGGTCTGCGCCATACTGCGCCAGACATGTTTGATACCGTGACCATAGGCATTGGCCTTGACCACCGACCAGACTTTGGCTTTGGGGGCGTAACGACGAACCACCTGCAGGTTATTATCAAAAGCGCCAAGGTGTAACGTGGCGGAAATCGGGCGAGGCATGAGCACTCCTACGGGCCGGCAAATGCGGTCACGGGCCAACGCCCGTGACAATAACATTATAAATTAGGGTTTTTAACGCGCGGGATGCACATCGTTCAAGGGGCCGGTGTAGTGGCTGCTAAATCCGGCGCTGTAACGAGCCACTCCCAGATCGTCTGAAGGAATGGCCGGAGTGATACCGGACATCAAATCGGAGAGCAACTGCCCGGAACCACAGGCCATGGTCCAGCCCAGAGTGCCGTGACCGGTATTCAGGAACAGATTTTTCAGCGAAGTCTTGCCGACAATCGGCGTACCGTCCGGCGTCATCGGCCGCAAACCGGTCCAGAAGGTCGCGTCTTCTACCCGTCCACCGTTAGGGTAAAGGTCGCGAACCACCATCTCCAACGTCTCTCTACGCTTTTGTTCAAGCTGAGTATTGAAACCCACGATTTCCGCCATGCCGCCGACGCGAATGCGCTGATCAAAACGGGTAATGGCAATTTTGTAGGTTTCATCCAGCACGGTTGAGAACGGCGCGGCGGACTCATCGGTAATAGGAATGGTCAGCGAGTAGCCTTTCAGCGGGTAGACAGGGATCGACACCAGATCACGCAACAGCGCGGTGGAATAAGAACCAAAGGCCACCACATAGCTGTCGGCTTTGAAGATTTCTCCGCCACATTGCACACCGCTGATCTTGTCCCCTTCCACCAGCAGACGGTCGACGCTGCGGTTATACAGGAAGGTGACCCCGGCCTGCTGTGCCAGTTTGGCCAACTGCTGGGTAAAGAGTTGGCAGTCGCCGGTTTCATCGTTAGGCAGTTGCAGCCCGCCGGTCAGCTTATGCGCCACCTGCGCCAGCGCAGGTTCAACGCTGGCCAACTGGCTGGCTTCCAGCAGTTTGTAAGGCACGCCGGCATCTTCCAACACCGCAATATCCTTAGACGCACTTTCAAACTGTTGCTGGGTACGGAACAGTTGCAGCGTCCCGCCCTGACGGCCTTCGTATTGGATGCCAGTCTCCTGACGCAGCGCCTTGATACAGTCACGACTGTATTCAGCCAGTCGCACCATACGCCCTTTATTGGTCATGTAGTGTTCGGTATTGCAGTTTTTGAGCATCTGCCACATCCAGCTCAATTGGAAGCTGCTGCCGTCCAGACGAACCGCCAAGGGCGCATGGCGTTGGAACATCCATTTGACCGCCTTCAAAGGCACACCAGGCGCAGCCCACGGAGCCGCATAGCCCGGTGAGATCTGTCCGGCATTCGCCGCGCTGGTTTCCATCGCCGGACCGGGTTGACGATCGATCACCGTCACCTCATGTCCCGCTTTCGCCAAATACCAGGCGCTGGCAACACCCACCACTCCACTACCTAAAATTACCACTCGCATCGCTGACTCCAGCTTAAGGCTTCACAAAGCATAATCTTCTGCTCACAGGAAATTAACTCAGTGGAAAAATCCGTCCAACATCTTCGTCATCAAACGTGACAACATTCACAATTAATTTATCGTTCATGGCCGTCTCTTTTGCAATAGCTACCTATAAATAGCGATAAGATGTGGTGAAAGGAGGATTTCAGAGCGAAACACGGGCTGTTATGCAGTCAATGACTGCATTGATAGCATCAAGGGAAAGCCAAGAAAGCAACAAGGATTTAACAGAATATAAAAATGAGACAGCGCCAATACAACAGAATAATAAACCACAAAACTGCAACATTACCAATATAACGCTTTGCCGGAGTGAGATCCTGCTCCAGCAGAAAAAACTCAGGGTAAAACCTCCCCGGCAGCTCTATAGGTGGGTTCCCTGCGACAGATCGTTGAATTTTTAAGCTTTATATCATTATTACCTCTGCGCAGATTGAGCTACGATTGATACAAGGGTCTGCCGTTCGAGCAAGGTCCGTAATAACGAGGGTGCGCTGATGACTACTTCAACACATGATAAGGTCAAGGAAGATAAACGTCTGAGCGATGGACCGGACTGGACGTTCGAGTTGCTGCAGGTGTATCTGGAGCACATCGATCGCGTAGCCAAACATTACAAGCTCGATACCTACCCGCATCAGATCGAGGTCATTACCTCAGAGCAGATGATGGACGCTTATTCCAGCGTCGGCATGCCGATTAACTACACCCATTGGTCATTCGGTAAAAAATTCATTGAGACCGAGCAGCGCTATAAGCATGGGCAGCAAGGCCTGGCCTATGAGATTGTGATCAACTCCAACCCCTGCATCGCCTACCTGATGGAAGAAAACACCATCACCATGCAGGCTTTGGTGATGGCGCACGCCTGCTATGGACACAATTCATTCTTCAAGAATAACTACCTGTTCCGCAGTTGGACCGACGCCAGTTCGATCGTCGATTACCTGCTGTTCGCCCGCCACTACATCAGCCAGTGCGAAGAACGTTACGGCGTTGAAGAAGTAGAGAAGCTGCTCGACTCTTGCCATGCGTTGATGAACTACGGCGTGGACCGTTACAAACGGCCACAGAAAATTTCACTGATCGAAGAAACAGCCCGGCAAAAAAGCCGCGAAGAGTACCTGCAAAGCCAGGTGAACACGCTGTGGAAGACCCTGCCACGGGTTGAGCGTGAAGAGGCACCTGAGCAGGCGCGCCGCTATCCAAGCGAACCGCAGGAAAACATCCTCTACTTTATGGAAAAGAATGCGCCGCTGCTGGAACCCTGGCAGCGTGAGGTTCTGCGTATTGTGCGCAAAGTGAGCCAGTATTTTTATCCGCAGAAACAAACCCAGGTGATGAACGAAGGCTGGGCGACATTCTGGCACTACACCATCCTCAATCATTTGTACGACGAGGGCCGGGTAACCGAACGTTTTATGCTGGAGTTTTTGCACAGCCATACCAACGTGGTGTATCAACCGCCTTACAACAGCCCTTATTACAACGGCATTAACCCTTACGCACTGGGCTTTGCCATGTTCCAGGACATCAAGCGCATCTGCCAGTCGCCGACGGAAGAAGATCGTTACTGGTTCCCGGACATCGCTGGTAAAGACTGGCTGGAAACCCTTCACTTCGCCATGCGTGACTTCAAGGATGAAAGCTTTATCAGTCAGTTCCTGTCACCGAAGATCATGCGTGATTTCCGGCTGTTCACCGTGCTGGATGACGATCGCAATAACTACCTGGAAATAGCCGCGATCCATGATGAAGCCGGTTACCGCGCAATCCGTCAGGAGCTGTCGGCGCAATATAATCTGAGCGACCACGAGCCGAACATTCAGATCTGGAATGTGGATTTACGCGGTGACCGTTCATTAACGTTGCGTTATATCCCGCAGGATCGAGCCCCGCTGGATAAAAGCCGGCGTGAAGTGATGAAACACCTGCATCGCCTTTGGGGCTTCGACATTATTTTGGAGCAACAAAACGAGGACGGCAGCGTCGAGTTACTGGAGCGTTGCCCACCCCGCCCGACACCGCTGTAAGACTCTTCAATAACTAAAAGGGCGCCATTTGGCGCCCTTTTACGTAATGCGGTGTTGAGGTTAGCGACGGGCTTCGGTCAGATCGCTTGGCATAGTGCCTTGCATGCTTTGCCAAATGGCGCCGCTATCTTTACCGTAGTTACGCACGCAATCCATTACCTGATCGTATGACTTCTCATGGCACAGCGTCGACAGCTTGCTATAGAAAGTCAGCGCCAGCTTGCGAGACTCCGGGTTTGAGAAGTAGTAACGGCCAACGCGGGTGTACAAGCCTTTCAGACCGTTGAAGATCAGACCGTAAATCGGGTTGCCGGAGGCAAACGCCAGACCACGGAAAATTTCGTAGTCCAACAGATTGAATGCATCCGCCTGATCTTCGACCTGGGTGGCTTTTGCCAACACTTCCTGAGCGGCCTCTGGATGGTTACGCACCGCTGCGCGAATAAAGATCGCCGCAATATTGGTCCGCACAGACAGCAAGTTGTCGATCAATTGTGGAACGCTCTGATGGTCGAGGCGAGCCACCGTCTCAAGAATATTGAGGCCGGATGTTTCCCAGAAATTATTTACTTTGGTCGGTTTGCCATGCTGAATGGTCAACCAGCCATCACGGGCCAGGCGTTGTAAAACTTCACGTAAGGTGGTGCGCGTGACACCAATCAGTTCTGAAAGCTCACGCTCCGCGGGCAAAATAGTGCCAGGAGGGAAGCGATTATTCCAGATACTCTCGATAATGTATTCTTCCGCGAAACCGGCAGGACTCTGCGCCTTTATGACCATGTGTTTGACGTTCCGTAGCGACGATAATCAGTAATAGTAGTCGGCTGATCATACCAGATCGCTATTGCATGACCTAGTGTGAGCGAAAAACATTGAACGAAACTGTGCATAAAGTGGCAAAAAACCTGCAAAAACACCACTTAGAGAAAATTCTCATCGTAAAGCAAGCCCGTATTGCATCTGCCCCGGCGGCATTGTTAGGCTAGTATGAGACAACTTATTTTCAGGACGTGTAACACACAATGGAAACAACCTTACGCAGTGCCCTGGTGAAAAACTTCCTCGGGCAATCACCGGACTGGTACAAACTGGCGATTCTTATTTTCCTGGTGGTCAACCCACTGGTTTTCTTCCTGGTCGATCCGTTCATTGCGGGTTGGCTGTTTGTGGTCGAATTTATCTTTACCCTGGCAATGGCGCTGAAGTGCTACCCACTGCTGCCGGGCGGTCTGCTGGCCATTGAGTCGGTGCTGATTGGCATGACCAGCCCCGATCGGGTGGGTAAAGAAATTGCCCATAATCTGGAAGTGCTGCTGTTGCTGATCTTTATGGTGGCCGGCATCTACTTTATGAAGCAGTTGCTGCTGTTCGTCTTCACCAAGCTACTGCTCAACATTCGCTCAAAAATGCTGCTTTCGTTGGCGTTCTGCTTTGCAGCCGCGCTATTGTCAGCTTTTCTCGATGCGCTGACGGTAGTGGCAGTAGTTATCAGCGTCGCAACCGGGTTTTATTCCATCTACCACAACGTGGCCTCCAACCGTCCTGACGGTAATGTTGATGTCGGTGACGACAGCACTCTGGCCAGTGACGATCATAAACAGACGCTCGAGCAATTCCGTGCCTTCCTGCGCAGCCTGCTGATGCACGCCGGCGTCGGTACCGCGCTGGGTGGCGTAATGACCATGGTGGGTGAACCCCAGAATCTGATTATTGCCAAAAGCGCCGACTGGGGATTTGTTGACTTCTTCCTGCGCATGGCGCCGGTGACCCTGCCGGTGTTTGCGTGCGGTCTGGTGGTTTGCTTATTACTTGAGCGCTTCGGCATCTTCGGCTACGGAGCAAAATTACCGGAACGCGTACGTGAAGTGCTGACCGAATTTGACCGTCAGGCCACCGCCGGACGCAGTAAACAAGAACAGGTCAGATTGGTCATTCAGGCGCTGATCGGCATTTGGTTGGTGGTGGCACTGGCCTTTCATCTGGCGGAAGTGGGCCTGATTGGTCTGTCGGTGATTATCCTCGCCACTTCTTTGTGCGGCGTCACCGATGAACACGCCATCGGCAAGGCATTTCAGGAAGCGCTGCCCTTTACCGCGCTGCTGACGGTATTTTTCACCGTGGTGGCGGTGATTATTGAGCAACACCTGTTCACACCGATTATCCAGTTTGTGCTGCAGGCGCAACCCTCTTCACAACTGGCGTTGTTTTATCTGTTTAATGGCCTGCTTTCTTCGGTATCTGACAACGTGTTCGTCGGGACGGTCTATATCAATGAAGCGCGTGCGGCGTTTGAAAACGGTGCGATTTCCCTGAAGCAGTTCGAGATGCTGGCGGTCGCCATTAATACCGGCACCAATCTACCGTCGGTTGCCACGCCGAATGGTCAGGCGGCCTTCTTGTTCCTGCTGACCTCTGCACTGGCGCCGCTGGTGCGTTTGTCTTACGGGCGAATGGTATGGATGGCTTTACCCTATACTGTGGTATTAACCCTGGTGGGTCTGCTGTGCGTCCAGTTTACCCTGGCACCCGTGACTGACCTGCTGACCCAGTGGCATTGGCTGACGCTGCCATCGATTGAAGCCGCTGCACACTGATCCTGTAAATCCACTCCGCTGTCAGCGACTATTTTTGTGCTGAATCAGGCTCAGGTAGCTGGCAGCAGAGTTGAATTGGTTTACACTGCCAGTTCAATTGCTTACTGCATGGAAGAATAAATATATGTTGCAATTCTTTAACCGCTGCTCGCAGGGGCGCGGTGCTTGGCTGTTGATGGCCCTGACTGCGCTGGTGCTGGAATTGGTTGCTCTCTACTTTCAGCACGTAATGCTGCTGCAACCCTGTGTGATGTGCATTTACGAACGCTGCGCGCTGTTTGGCATTTTGGGTGCCTCGCTGCTTGGCGCCATCGCACCGAAAACGCCACTGCGTTATATCGCTATTCTGCTGTGGATTTACAGTGCCTGGGAAGGCCTGCAACTGGCATGGAAACACACCATGATCCAACTGCATCCTTCGCCATTTAATACCTGTGATTTCTTCGTCAGCTTCCCATCCTGGCTGCCGCTGGACAAATGGCTGCCTGCAGTATTCCACGCATCCGGTGACTGTTCCGTACGCCAATGGGAGTTCCTGACGCTGGAAATGCCACAGTGGTTGGTGGGGATCTTCACGGCCTATCTGATGTTCGCCATCATCGTATTGGCTGCGCAGTTTGTTCGCCCGCGTCGCCGTGACCTGTTTGGTCGTTAAGCATGACCGAATAAAAAACGGCGCCTCAGGGCGCCGTTTTTTATGGATTTTCGAATATTTTTCAGAGATAAAGCTACATTAAGTATGCGTAAGGTAATAAACGAGCACTATCAGCGCCCCAGCCACGGCAAACAGACGTATCATTTTCATTATTTTACTCTCGGAACTTAGCGTGAGAGCGGTCAAACTACCTAACCTTCTGTATAAAAAGAAGCATCCGGGCGGGATTTGGCACGTAATTTACATAACATTAACTTAGAGGAGTAAAAAGCCTTATTCGCGGAATGACAATCTCAGTTTTCCGGTCTGAAATCATACTATAACGGAACGATTTATTGGCTCTCACACACCTTATACAAAAAAACTCATCATAGTGATGCATTATTGCATCGATATTTTGATGAAGTTTTGCCGCAAAAACCTTATAGTATCCGCAAGTTAGTATTAACGATTTCCCTGGTGTTGTTGTGTGTCTTGCCCCTCTTCTTTGCAGGGGCTTTTTTCGTTTAACGTCCCTATCTGTGCTTGTTCAAACTAACAAGGGCCGGAAACTACCGCTACAAATCTGATTGGGTTAAGACTATCACCTCAACCCAGCCACTAAAAAACCCGCCGAAGCGGGTTCATTTTTTTAGCTGTTCCAGCTTCAATTTCAAATCTGGGAGGTCGATGACTTCTTGTGATGGCTTGGTTTTATATCTGTCGTCATATCTTGCAACTGCTGTTTGCGCTGAAAGCAGGCGTTTGATTATTCTGTCACCATAAATGCCGCTAAAGCCATTGGGTTCATTCACATACAATATGTCACCATCAACAACAATGCTTCCCGATCTAAGAATAGACTGGTCAGGGAATGTAATTTTAAAGTGACCGTCAATCTGTCTGATTGTCAGTGTACCGTTGTGAATAAACTCCCTACTGTCATCTACTTTCCAATCTGCGGCACTTACCGTGTTGGCTAATAAAAGCAAAAAAAACAATGCAGGCTTCCTCATTCTTATCTCCCTATAAGAAGTTAACTCCTATCGTGCCCAGCTTGGTTTGTTCATGATGTGGTCCTGCCAGTCCACCACTTCACTTTCACGTACCGCAATATGCCGCACCGTAATGCGCTCACCGTGCATCGCCGCCTTGGAACCGCTAACCAATGGGTGCCAGGAAAACAACGGTTTGCCTTCGCCAATCAGGCGATATGCGCAGGTCGGTGGCAACCAGTCAAATGTCGTGAGGTTCTCACGCGTCAACTTGATGCAGTCCTCTTCCAGCTCAAAGCGACGTTCATAGTTGCGGCACTGGCACGACTTAATATTCAGCTGGTCACAGGCTACGTTGGTGAAATAAATCTCGTCGGTGTCTTCGTCGATCAGCTTATTCAGACAGCATTGCCCACAACCGTCGCACAGCGATTCCCACTCTTGTTCTGACATTTCCGCCAGCGTTTTTTGTTGCCAAAAAGGGGTTTGTGACATGTTCGCGTCCGGTATAGGTAAATGAATAGATAACCTGCGTACAGGTTTTGAGGGTGCACTATATAGAGATCCCAGCCAAATAGAAAGACTGAAAACACAATATAATCATAGCGATAACAACATAATTGCTTAAAAAAAATGCTATTTAAAACAACGGCATTCAACACTAAGCGCCGTGACTCTCCGCCAATTGTTGCTTGGTCCTTGCAGATAAAAACACGGTATGCATCGCCTAATTATACGTACAAATCACAGGCCTATCACCTTTTCGTTTGCCCCAGAATTATTGCCTGGCAACTCTGCAACTTACCGCTAAGATTCATCTTATAACGCACGATTTGCCGCCAAACACGACATAATCCTGCTATGTTTAATGTTCGCCTTTGATAACCGAGATAGGGAGCCAAGTATGTTTGGAAAAGCAGAAGACAAGGTCAATGAAGCTGCCGGTGCCGTTGAAGAAGCCTTTGGTAAGGCAACGGACTCGCCGGATCATCAGGTTAAAGGCGCAGCCCGTAAATATGCCTCCCAGGCCAGCTACGCGGCTCGCGATGCGGCTGATACGGTGCGGACTCAGGTTGAATCCAACCCGCTTGCCGGTGTGGCTATCGCCGCTGCGGTGGGGATTGTTTTCGGTTTCTTGCTGGGCCGTAAATAAGCACGTTGCCCAACCCTGACCGAAGAAAAAGACAAAAGGCCCCGCGGGGCCTTTTTTAGTGGGTCTTACCCTGGTTTTAAATAACGCGAGTCGTTAATGATTTACCGTTGAGCGTGATTTTCAGCATATCGCCTGAGCTCATCGGGCCAACGCCTTGCGGAGTACCGGTAAGAATAATGTCACCTGCGCGCAACGTGAAGAAGCGGCTCATATAGCTGATCAGCGGCAGGATCGGGGTGATCATATCGCGAGTATTGCCCTGCTGACGCAGTTGGTCATTGACCGTCAGGGACAGCTCGGCATTTTGCGGATCGCCAAATTCCGCCACCGGAATAAAACCGGAGATCGGGCAGGAGCCATCAAACCCCTTGGCTTTTTCCCAGGGCTGCCCCGCCTTCTTGAAGCCCGCCTGCAGTTCACGCAGCGTCAAATCCAGCGCCACACCGTACCCGGCGATGGCTCGAGCAACCCGATCTTCATTAGCCTGTTTTAACGGCGTGCCGATCAACACCGCCAGTTCCACTTCATGATGTACCGAACCAAACTCTTTGGGGATCGCCACCGGCTGGCGGATATCGCACAGCGCCGTTTCAGGCTTGATAAACACTACCGGCTCTGCCGAGGTCGCACTACCCATTTCCTTAATATGATCGGCGTAGTTACTGCCTACACAAACCACTTTGTTTACCGGAAAATCAAGTAATGAACCCTGCCAGTCTCTATGTTGATACATACCGCTTCTCCCTACAATCATGTAGGGGCTTAGCTTGCTAAGCCCGTTATCCCACGCGCGGGTGGAGGTACTCTGGCCCTGATTTATTGGCCGATACCGTCAGCCATCATACCCACACCGATGGCAAAATAGTAAGAGCGATTCCAGTGCATGATCGTGCGGAAATTGTCATAAACCATGAATGCCCGCCCCTGCATGTCATCCGGCGTAATCACCCAGCTGCGCAGGGTAGAATGCGGCAAGGCTGAACCATCCGCACGGCGCACGCCACGCTTTTGCCATTCATTGACGCTGTGGACCTGGCTAACTTTCAACCCCAGGCTGTCACTACTGAAACCGGCAGGCAGTTTAACTTCCCTGCCCCAGCCTACGCCCGGTTGCCAACCTTCACGCGACAGATAACGGGCCGTAGAGGCAAACACGTCGTCAACGTTGTTCCAAATATCAATGCGGCCATCGCCATCACCATCCGCCGCATAATTCAGGAATGAGGTCGGCATAAACTGGCACTGCCCCATCGCACCGGCCCAGGAGCCTTTCAGTTGTTCGCGACTGACATGCCCCTGTTCGAGGATCCGCAGTGCTGCCATGAGCTGTTGGCTGAAGAAAGCTTCACGACGACCTTCAAAGGCCAGCGTAGCCAGCGCAGATATCACATCCTCACGCCCCTGGATTTTGCCGAAGGCGCTTTCCATCCCCCACAACGCCACCACATAACGCCCAGGCACACCGTAGTGAGCGGTAACGCGAGACAACTGGGGTTGATATTGCCGGTAAAGAGCACGGCCCTGCGCGATTTTGGCCGGCGGCAATACGCGTTTTAGATAATCATCCAGGGTGATTTTCTTTTCCGGCTGATTGCGGTCTGCCTTGATCACTCGATCGACAAAATGCACGTTGGCAAAAGCGCTGTCGACGATAGCCGGGTTAATGCCCTGCGCCAGCGCCTGACGTTTCAGTTGCTCAATATAGGCTGGAAACTGTGCCGGATCGCGACCGGTTTCAGCCAACGTGCTTTGTGCTGGCGCAACAGTTGTGGCCGGTGAAGCGACCTGTGCCATCAGTTGCGGACAGACGCCAGTTCCCAGCGCCAGCAGAGTCACTATCGCTGTCTTCGCTGACCCTCTCATCACCCAGCTCCTTTATCAGTTTGGGGTTACTGATCCAGCGTAGCCCCTGCACGCCAACGACGGTTATTTTTTGTCGTCAGACAAGTGCTGTTTTAATAAATTTTCCAACGGCGGGGGTACCTGCAGATAAAACCCTTCTTCTTTCAGGGCCTCTTTCACTTTCTCAATATCTGCCGAGGCTAATTTGTCCCGGCCCTCAAGAGAAAGCATCATTGCCAATTGCGGCGTGCCGAAACTTTTCAGCAGATCTTCCGGCACTCGGGAGAAATCGTCTTTTTTTTCGACATAAAGATAAGTTTGATCGCGTTTCGAGCTTCTATAGATCACACAAAGCATGTTTTTAACTCTATTTAATTGGGGCAGCGTCTTGCCTGGATATAACTCTGACTATAACATGCTTATAGTACTTCGGAATATCGCACCCCGATTGGTATTCCGGGGATTTAAAGTTGCTGAGACTGAGTCAGGATAGATGTCACAATCGCCAATTGAGCTAAAAGGCAGCAGTTTTACCCTATCGGTTGTTCATTTGTATAATTCGGAACCCGAGGTAATACGTCAGGCGTTACAAGAAAAAGTCGAGCAAGCGCCCGCTTTTTTGAAAAATGCCCCTGTTGTTATCAACGTTGCAACGCTGAACGGCGACGCAAACTGGAAAGAACTTCAACAGGCTGTCACGGCAGCAGGGCTGCGCGTTGTGGGTATCAGCGGTTGCAGAGATGAGCGGCAAAAACGTGCCATAGCCCGTGCCGGGCTGCCGTTATTGAACGAAGGCAAAGGCCAGAAGATGGCCGCCCCGGAAGCGGCGCCCGCGCCAGCCCCGGTGGTGGATCCCAACGCCCCCGCCAAGACGCGCATCATCAGTACCCCTGTTCGTTCCGGCCAACAGATTTATGCCCGCAACAGCGATCTGATCGTGACCAGCAGCGTCAGCGCCGGCGCTGAATTAATTGCCGATGGCAATATTCACGTTTACGGCATGATGCGCGGTCGTGCGCTGGCTGGTGCTTCAGGTGATACACAGTGCCAGATTTTTTGCACGCACCTGGGTGCTGAGCTAGTCTCTATCGCAGGGCAGTACTGGTTGAGCGACCAAATCCCGTCCGACTATGTCGGGCAGGCAGTACGACTCAGCCTGTTGGATAACGCTTTAACCATACAACCTTTAAATTAAGCCCTTTTGACAAGGAATCCATTTCATGGCACGCATTATTGTTGTTACATCGGGTAAAGGGGGCGTTGGCAAGACCACTTCAAGCGCGGCCATCGCTACCGGCCTGGCCCAAAAAGGTAAGAAAACCGTGGTGATCGATTTTGATATCGGTCTGCGGAATCTTGACCTGATCATGGGCTGTGAACGCCGGGTTGTTTACGATTTCGTTAACGTCATTCAGGGTGATGCCACGCTGAACCAGGCGTTGATCAAAGACAAGCGCACCGACAACCTGTTTATCTTGCCAGCATCGCAAACGCGCGATAAAGACGCGCTGACCCGCGAAGGCGTTGAAAAGATCCTCAACGATTTGGGCGAGATGGATTTTGACTTTGTGGTCTGTGACTCTCCGGCAGGTATCGAAACCGGCGCCCTGATGGCCCTGTACTTCGCAGATGAAGCCATCATCACTACCAACCCGGAAGTTTCCTCAGTACGTGACTCCGACCGTATCCTGGGCATTTTGTCGTCCAAGTCCCGTCGCGCTGAAAGAGGCGAATCGGCGATTAAGGAACACCTGCTGCTGACTCGCTATAACCCGGGCCGCGTGAGCCGTGGCGACATGCTGAGCATGGAAGACGTCCTGGAAATCCTGCGCATTCCTCTGGTCGGCGTTATCCCGGAAGACCAGTCTGTGCTGCGGGCCTCCAACCAGGGTGAGCCGGTGATCCTTGATGCCGAATCAGACGCCGGTAAGGCCTATGACGATACCGTTAGCCGCTTGTTAGGGGAAGAACGCCCCTTCCGCTTCATTGAAGAAGAGAAGAAGGGTTTCCTGAAACGCCTTTTTGGGGGATAAACCATGGCATTACTAGACTTCTTTCTGTCCCGCAAAAAGCAGACAGCCAATATAGCCAAGGAACGGCTGCAGATTATCGTCGCGGAGCGTCGTCGGGGGGACAGTGAGCCCCCGTATCTGCCTGATTTAAAACGCGATATTCTGGCGGTAATTTGCAAATACATTCAAATCGACCCTGAAATGCTGCACGTGCAGTTTGAGCAGAAAGGGGACGATATTTCGGTGCTTGAACTCAACGTGACATTACCGGAATCGGAAGAAGTAACTAAATGAGTGTGACGCATTAATTACCCCCTGTGTATTTCATACAGGGGGTAACTGTATGCATAACCAGTTATTGAGATAAAAAAACTTAATTAGCGTTTTTATCCTTTGGGATTAATCTCAATTAATCTTGCGTCACGGTTGTTTAAAGTAAATGCTGCCGGTAAGAGTCTCTACTTCGATTATTTCTAATAAATAACCAGAGCAGAGTTTCCTTACCCTGCCCCAACGTTTTCACTGCCCGATTAATAATCCTTCAAAATGTCCTGAAGGGGAGCCGCTAATAAATCACCGCGCCATCCGCTGACTAATTCTGGCAAATTGTCGCCAACCTTCAATTTCCAATGCCAGTTCAGCAACTGGTTAATCTGCCGACGCGATGCCAGCAATTCGCTGCTCAACCCGCTTTGCTCACTGGCAATGACGATCGCCGCTTTGATTTCCTTAAACACTTTCTTATAACCCGGCTGATCGATCAGATTCGGTAACGGCTCCGGCAATGCCGACTCTTCCAGCTCGGCGGCCTCTGCCACCAGCGCCACCAGCGTTTTACCGTGATAACGAATTTCCGGGCCGCTCAGCCCCAGCGAGTCCAGTTCACCCAGCGAGGTTGGCATATGACGCGCTACCTGCCAGAGGTTCTCCTCACGTACCACGAAGTTCACCGCCAGGTCACGCTCACGCGCCTGACGCAGTCGCCATTCAGCCAGTTTCTGCAAGCAACCCAACTGACGTGGACGTAATTGCCAGGCGTTGGTGATTTCGCGGTAGGCCAATTCCGGCGCCAGCGTCTCGCTACGGCGTTGACACAACAGCAGGCATTCATTGCTGGCAGCCGCCGTCCAACCGGCCTCTTCCGTCTCCTGCACCAGCCGTTTGGCCATTGGCAGCAGATAGAACACGTCGGCAGCGGCGTAGACGCACTGTTTTTCCGTCAGCGGACGCGCCAGCCAGTCGGTCCGGGCTTCGCTTTTATCCAGCTCCACCTGCATATACTCCGCCACCAGGGTAGCGAAGCCACAAGACATCGGACGACCGGTAAAGGCCGCCAGGATCTGAGTATCCACCATTGGCGTCGGTAGCGTTTTGAACGCGTTGAGGAACACTTCCAGATCCTCACTGCCGGCATGCAGGAATTTCACCACCTGAGTGTTGCTCAGCAGATCGATAAACGGCTGCCACTGCTTGATTGGCAAAGGGTCAATCAGGGAGAGTTGTTCACCATCGTATAATTGAATCAGGCCTAACTGCGGATAGTAAGTGCGCGTTCTGACAAATTCGGTGTCCAGCGCAATCTGGGCATGGTTTTTCGCCTGCTCGCAGACCTGCTGCAATCCGGCATCGGTAGTGATCAACTGATAGTTCAAAACGTCATTCTCTTGGTCGCTTTCATGATTCAAACACAACAACGCCGGCATTCACCGGCGTTGTTGATCTGTAAGGCGTAGATGATAGCCTAGGCGGCATCGGCCGCCACAAGTTTTTTCTGCTCATCACGCAGTTCTCGCCGCAAAATTTTACCGACGTTAGACTTCGGCAACTCGTCGCGGAACTCAACAATTTTAGGCACTTTATACCCGGTAAGCTGCCGACGACAATGGGTCAACAGCTCTTCTTTGGTCAACGAGGCGTCTTTCTTCACCACGCAGATCTTGACCGCTTCACCGGAGACGTCACTTGGTACGCCAATCGCCGCGCATTCCAACACTTTAGGGTGCTGACTGACCACGTCTTCAATCTCGTTCGGGTATACGTTAAACCCGGAAACCAGGATCATGTCTTTTTTACGATCGACGACGCGCACAAAGCCCATGTCATCCACTGTAACTATATCGCCGGTCGCGAGCCAGCCATCTTTCAACACTTCATCAGTGGCATCCGGCCGCTGCCAGTAGCCTAACATAACTTGCGGCCCTTTGACCCACAGTTCGCCCGGCTCGCCGACCGGCACATCATTGCCGTTATCATCCACCAGCCGAATATCGGTGGAGGGCACCGGCAGACCGATGCTGCCGCTGTAGTGTTTTAAATCGTGCGGGTTACAGGTCACCAGGGGAGCGCATTCAGTCAGGCCATAGCCTTCCAGCAGATGCTTGCCGGTGGTTTTCTCCCATTTGTCCGCCACCGCCTTTTGTACCGACATGCCGCCACCGACCGAGAAGCGCAGCGTCGAGAAATCGAGCTGATGGAAGTCGGCATTATTGAGCAGCGCATTAAACAAGGTATTCACCCCACTTAATGCGGTGAACGGATAGCGCCCCAGCTCCTTCACCAACCCCGGAATATCACGCGGGTTGGTAATCAACAGATTACGGCCGCCTAATTCGATGAACAGCAGGCAGTTAACCGTTAACGCAAAAATATGGTAGAGCGGCAAGGCGGTGACAATCAGTTCCTGACCGTCGCGGAACAGCGGCTCGTAGGCGGCTTTGGCCTGCGCCACGTTGGCCTGCATGTTACGGTGCGTCAGCATCGCGCCTTTCGCCACGCCGGTGGTGCCACCGGTATATTGCAGGAACGCCAGGTCGGAGTTGATGATATCGGGTTTGACATACTGCAGCCGGCGTCCGCGCTGCAAAGCGCTGCGGAAAGAAATGGCGGCCGGCAGATGGTATTTTGGCACCAGCCGCTTGATGTATTTCACCACAAAGTTAACCAGCGTACCTTTCGCGGCAGAGAGCTGGTCGCCCATGCGCGTCAGGATCACGTGTTTTACCTGGGTGTTGAACACCACTTTTTCCAGCGTGTGGGCAAAGTTGGAGACGATCACGATGGCACTGGCACCGCTGTCGTTCAGTTGGTGCTCCAGTTCACGCGGCGTATACAGTGGGTTAACGTTGACCACCACCATACCGGCTCGCAAAATGCCAAACAACGCGATCGGATACTGCAACAGATTCGGCATCATCAGGGCAACGCGGTCACCCTTCTGCAGACCCAGTTCATTTTGCAGGTAAGCGGCAAAAGCTCGACTGCGCTCTTCCAGCTTGCGGTAGGTCATGACCTCACCCATGTTCATGAAAGCGGGTTGATCCGCGTAACGCTTAACCGCATTTTCAAACATTTCGACCAAAGATGAATAACGATCGGCGTCGATCTCTGCCGGAACATCTGCCGGGTAACGTTTTAACCAAACCTTATCCAAGGTATTACTCCTGAAATCATTATTCATTATCATCATCGCAGCCCCTAAATATGCAGCTAAACCATAACAATATTTTAACTCAGCAGACCAGTTTGAGTTTTAAACAATATTCAGGTTGCGATGTACATCACTAATTGGCGCCGTTTCCCTGCGCCAAAAAGAAAAGGCGGCCGGAGCCGCCCTAATAAAATTGTTAACTTCTCGCGAACACTACTCGGTAACTATGGTTTGCACCTGTACCGGACCAGGGTTGTACCAACCGTAGCCTACGCCCCAGCCCGGCCCCCAGGTACCGCTACGCCAGCCCCATGGCCCCATTGGCGCTGGCGGCATCATCACCTGCTGGCTAAGGTGCCAACGTTTATAGCCGGTAGCGTTCATGGTGACAAACTTGTACGGCGTCATGCCAATCTTGCCGTCTCTGACGCCGGTAATTGGCCCCACCACGGTAACCAGCTGACCTCTAAAATCTACCGGCTCCAGGAAACCGTTAACCGAGGCCAACAAACGCCCCCGTGACGGCTCGCCCAAAATCGGCCGGGCACCGGAATCGAGCGGCACGGCGGCAATTTCCAACACCGTACGCCCCTGCTCATTGGCGACATTCACCACGGTGCCGCCAAAACGGGCTTCTGCACCCACAAACAGGTTCGGAGCATTCTGCACCGAGGACAACTGCTGCACCGGCGTTTCCGTGCTGCCTTTAATTGCGTCGGGTACGGTAACACAGCCCGACAGCACCAGCGCGCCACCGGCAATAGCCAGCAACGACATTTTTTTACTTACAGTGCGGGTTAGCATCGTCGCAATCTCCTGAAATAACTGTAACTTTGACATCAGTTCACCGAGCAAGTTGCAGTTCAGTCATATGCCGAACGCCAGCAAAGCACAATAGGTTGCGCTATTCACGCCCCGGCAATTTTTTCCAGGTGACTTCGTTACGCAGGTAGGTCGGCTCGGCATTTTCTACCGCTACGGCCTGCCCCTGTTGCCAGGTATGCAACGCCAACGGCAGCATATCTTCCGCCTGTGGCAACAGCATTTGGCCATCGCTCAAGCTTAACGAGGAACCGGTGACCAGATCCGGATAGGTTTGCCAGCCGGTGCCAACATGCGCCCAGTGCCCCTGCAGACCTTGTGCACGCACCAGCGCCTGCGGGGGTGAAAGTACCGCCTCACCTTCGCTTTCCAGCCAATGGCCGTCTTGCTGACGCTCAAACTGGCCCCAGTAAACTTCACCCATGCGCGCGTCTATCGCCGCCAGCACTCGATCTGCTCCGGTGACGCGCCAGGCACCTTGCGCCATGGTCTGCAACGTGGAGATACCCAGTAACGGCAAGCCGGCGCCCAACGCCAGGCCCTGCGCGATACCGATACCGATACGCACGCCGGTAAAACTCCCTGGCCCACGACCAAAGGCCAGAGCATCGAGTTGATTAAGAGTGACGCCGGATTCCGCCAGCACTTGCTGCACCATAGGTAAAATGCGTTGCGTATGCTCACGTGGGCACAGTTCAAACAGGGCGTGGATTTCGCCTTGATTCCAGATGGCAACGGAACAGGCTTCCGTCGCCGTATCGATCGCTAAAATTCGCGTGGACATGCCAACCTCAGGCGGGAAAAAAACAGGGTTTTTCATACAGGGCGCGCATTGTAGCACAGCCCTGTGGTCACGCCTATCCGCTAGCGCTCCGCCTGCAGGAAGGCAATCGCCTGGGCGATATCGCGGGTGCGTGGCGTCGGCGGCAAGCTGTTGAGGAACACTTCGCCATACGGCCGCATCACCAGACGGTTATCGCAGATCACCAGCACGCCGCGATCGTCGGTATCGCGGATCAAACGCCCAACGCCCTGTTTCAGGGTGATGACCGCATCCGGCAGTTGCACATCGTTAAAAGGATCGCCACCGCGCAGCCGGCAATCTTCAATCCTCGCTTTCAACAATGGATCGTCGGGTGAAGTAAACGGCAGCTTGTCGATAATCACGCACGATAATGCATCGCCGCGCACGTCGACCCCTTCCCAAAAACTGCTGGTCGCCACCAGCAACGCGTTACCGGATTCAACAAATTGCGCCAACAGTTGGCCCTTACTGGTTTCCCCCTGCAACAGTACCGGCAAGGTCATGGTCGCCCGGAATTCTTCCGCCAGTTCACGCATCATCTGATGCGAGGTACAGAGGAAGAAACAGCGGCCGTTATTGGCCTCAATCAACGGCCGCAGCATACGCGCCAAGTGCCGGGCGCCACCTGGCTGGTTCGGTGACGGCAAAAAGCGCGGCACGCACAGCAATGCCTGTTTCGCATAGTCGAACGGGCTGGCCAGCAGCAAGGTTTTGGCCTTGTTCAGGCCCAGACGATCGGTAAAATGCCCCATTTGCTCATTAACCGATAAGGTTGCCGAGGTGAAGATCCAACTGCCCGGTTTCTCATCCAGCAGCTCACGGAAACGATCGGCTACCGTCAATGGCGTCAGCGCCAAAACAAAATGGCGCGAGTTGCACTCGTACCAGTAACTGAAACCCGGTTCCGTCACTTCTTTCAAACGTTTGAGCCGTGCACGATACAGCGTAGCGCGCTCGAAGGCGGCGTCCAGCAAGGCTGAACGACCCAGGGACAGCTTGACTACGTCGTAGCAGAGTTCGAGCGCATCATCGAGCAACAGCAAGGCGCGCTGCACATTAGGTTGGCTTAGTACCTCGCGCAGATTACCGCGAAAGCCTGGCTCTCCCAGCATTAAGCGGAAATCCTGGGTACTCTGGCTGAGACGGTCGGCGCTTTTTTGGAGCTGCGCCGCGTCACGCACTTCGGTGCGGTAAGCAATGGAAATATCTTTGGCCAGATCCAGCAACTGGCGGCTGGTTAGCTGTTTGCCAAAATACTGGCTGGCGATGTCCGGGATCTGATGCGCTTCATCGAAGATCATCACATCGGCCTCGGGGATCAGTTCGGCAAAGCCGCCCTCTTTCACGACCATGTCCGCCAGGAACAAATGGTGGTTCACTACCACCACGTCCGCATCCATGGCACGGCGACGGGCTTTGACGACAAAACAATCTTTATACAGCGGGCAGTCGCTGCCCAGACAGTTATCGTTGGTGCTGGTCACCAACGGCCAGACGAAGCTGTCTTCCGCTACGTCGCTGCAGCTGCTGATGTCACCCTCTTTGGTCATTGATGACCATTTGCGCAGATGGACCAGGTCGATCAGTGCCTGTCCGGCCAGTTCACCACCGGCCATCGACTGCTGCTCCAGACGCTCCAGACACAGGTAGTTGGATCGCCCCTTCAACAGCGCCATCTTGCCTTTGTAGTTCAGCGCCTTGGCAACGGTGGGCAGATCGCGTGCATAAAGCTGATCCTGAAGCGCTTTTGAACCGGTGGAAATAATCACTTTGCGATCGGCCCGCAGTGCCGGAGCCAGGTAGGCGAAGGTTTTACCGGTGCCGGTGCCCGCTTCGACCACCAACTCCTGCTTGAAGTTAATGGCTTCGGTGACCGCTTCCGCCATCTGCCGCTGTGCTTCACGCGGTTTGAAACCCTTGATTGCCTGCGCCAGGGCGCCGTCTGTTGCGAAATCGTCTGTCACGCTATCTCTCTGCCGGTATTATTCAGCGTTGATTATGCCAATCCTGCCGCGCGGCTACCACCGACTTTAACGTCGAGTATTTCTGCCGATGGCTGTGATACCCTACACGCGACTATGATATGGAGATAACCGAATGAATATTGAACGAATTGATCCTGCCGATCGCTGGTCTGAAGCCGTAGTTCATAACGACACTGTTTATTACACCAGCGTGCCGGAAAATCTGGATGATGATGCGACCGCGCAGACCGCTAACGCCCTGGCAGCGATTGACATGATCCTGACCCGCGTAGGCTCCGACAAAAGCCGGGTGCTGGACGCCACCATTTTTCTGGCCGACGGCGCTGACTTTGCTGCGATGAATACCGCCTGGGATGCCTGGGTAGTTGCCGGTAGTGCCCCAGTGCGCTGTACCGTGCAGGCCAAATTGATGAACCCGAAGTACAAGGTTGAAATCAAAATTATTGCCGCGCTGTAAAGTAAAAAACCGCAGACGATAACGCCTGCGGTTTTATTTTTTCGTATTTGTTGCTGATTAAGCCAGTTTGATGATTACCATTCCCGCCAGTAACAGCACCAGGCCAATCCAGCCTTTGGCGTTCAATCGCTGACCAAACAGGATCCAGCCGGCAGCAATTGTCGCGGCGATACCGAAACCGCCCCACAGCGCATAGGCAACCGACAGATCAATCCCCTTCACCGCCTGCGCCAGCGCACTGAACGCCCCCAGCACCGACAGCAGAGAAAGCAGACCCAACCAAACTTTACGGAAACCGTCCGACATCTTCAGGAAAATGTTGGCAATAATCTCCAGCACGATCGCCAACCCCAGAAAAGCAATGTGGTACAACTCAAGCTGTTGCATGGTTGTCACCTCGCGGAGTTGCCTGTTTTCGTGGTTTGCGGGTGCCGGACTTCACCAACATGATACCGGCAATCAACGTCACCAGACCCAGCACCTTCAATGCCGAGATCGGTTCGTCAAACCACAGCACGCTAAACAGGGTAATAAACAGGATGCCGATACCTTCCCACAGAGCATAAGCGACGCCCAGGGCAACCCGTTTTACCGCCATCGACAGCATCACATATGACGCGGTGATCATTACATACATCACTATATGGCCGGTCATGCCGCCGCTGACGCTGGCGTATTTCATTGACAGGGTACCGATAATTTCGGTGACGATGGCCAAACCTAAAAAGATCCAATAAATCATGATTTCTCTCCCAAACGGCGAATAACGCACGCTAAGGCATATTTATCCCGATTTATCTCGTCAAACAGGCGCAAACAGGCGCTGAAGACGCAGAGATCCCTGGGGATAAACTGACCCAAACGTAATAAGAATGTTTGCCCGGTTACGCGTAATGACGGAGGACTGAGCCTGTCACCAGCACCGGTTAAGGGAGAAAGACGCTATAGCTCGCTGCACCAGTGATGCTCACTGGCAAGGATGGCAGACAGGAAAAGCTGGCAAGTAGAGGTTCTGAGGGTAATTCCATTAGTTGTCATCATAAGTATTCTCTATTCTCAGTCGCACATAATCTTGTTACACGGGTGCGATTTGCCCAATATCCTCATCAAGTAAAATTTCAACTACAATAGTTGTACCATAGCAATAATCATAAAGCAAACCGCCATTTTCACAAAAACAGTAAAAAAATAGTCTATAAATAAGAAAGTTAACTAATTTAAAAATAAAAAAAGGCTCAACAAGTCGTTGAACCTTCGTTTAAGTTTGACCGACCAAATAATCGCCAAAACCAGGCCCGGCGGGGGTTACGCCGTGGCGCCACTCACCGCAGTACGTGCCAGTTCAGTGATGCGCGCGTAGTCGCCATTTTCCAACGCGTCGGCCGGTACCAACCAGGAGCCACCGATACACAATACGCTTTTCAGCGCCAGATAATCACGGTAGTTATTTGGGGTGATGCCACCGGTCGGGCAGAAACGTACCTGCGGGAATGGGCCGCCGATCGCCTGTAGTGCCTTAACGCCGCCGTTGGCTTCAGCCGGGAAGAATTTGAACTCACGCAGACCGTGATCCAAACCCAGCATCAGCTCTGAAACGGTGCTGATACCCGGAATCAATGGAATGCTGCCTGCGGTAGCGGCTTTCAGCAGCGCTTCTGTCAGGCCAGGGCTGATGGCGAATTGCGCACCGGCTTCGGTCACTGCCTGCAACTGCTGCGGGTTAAGCACCGTACCGGCACCAATAATCGCCTCCGGCACCTCAGCTGCGATAGCGCGGATCGCGTCCATCGCGCAGGCGGTGCGCAAAGTGACTTCCAGTACACGTACGCCACCGGCGACCAGCGCCCTGGCCAGCGGCACCGCATGTTCCAGCTTATTAATCACAATCACCGGAACTACCGGACCGGCGGTCAGGATCTGTTCTGCGCTGGTTTTCCAGTTTTTCATCGTTACTTCTCCATTACTTACGGGTTATCAATGGCACGCCCCTGCCACAGGGCCCCACGGAGTCTCGCGGGTGTCCGGCCGTACCCCAAGTGATGTTGCGCCCCGGTCGTGCGGGCAAAAAAATGCCGGCAGATAAACTGCCGGCCGGGTCGTTATTCGAACTCGTTCCAGGAACGGCCATCGCGGGTGATCATCGCCACCGAGGCTACCGGACCCCAGGTACCGGACTGATACGGCTTCGGCGCTTCGTTATCCGCTTTCCACGCATCCATGATGGAGTCTACCCACTTCCAGGCTTCCTCCACTTCGTCACGGCGCACAAACAGCGCCTGGATACCACGCATAGTCTCCAGCAAGAGGCGCTCGTAGGCGTCTGCCACGTGCTCCTGGTTGAAGGTCTCCGAGAAACTCAGATCCAGCTTGGTGGTTTGCAGGCGGTGCTTGTGATCCAGGCCAGGAACCTTGTTCAACACCTGGATCTCGATGCCTTCATCCGGCTGCAGACGAATGGTCAATTTGTTCTGCGGCAGCTGCTGGTAGGAATCGCTGAACAGGTTCAGCGGTGGGTTCTTGAAGTAGACCACCACTTCAGAGCATTTGGTCGGCAAACGCTTACCGGTACGCAGGTAAAACGGCACGCCGGCCCACTGCCAGTTATCGATATCGACACGGATAGAGACGAAGGTTTCGGTGTTGCTGCTTTTGTTCGCCCCTTCCTCTTCCAAATAGCCAGGGACCTTTTTGCCCTGCACAAAACCGGCAGTATATTGGCCGCGCACCGTGGTTTCGCGCACATTGGTCTGATTGATACGACGCAGTGAGCGCAGTACCTTCACTTTCTCATCACGAATACGGTCGGTGGTCAGATCCGCCGGAGGTGACATGGCGATCATGGTCAGAATTTGCAACAGGTGGTTCTGGATCATGTCGCGCATCTGGCCGGCCTGGTCAAAGTAACCCCAACGACCTTCAATACCCACCTCTTCCGCTACGGTAATTTGCACGGAGTCGATGGTACGGTTGTCCCAGTTGGAGGCAAACAGTGAGTTGGCAAAACGCAGTGCCAGCAGGTTCAATACCGTCTCTTTGCCCAGGTAGTGGTCAATACGGTAAACCTGAGTCTCGTTGAAATACTCCGCCACCTGATCGTTGATCACGCGCGAAGACGCCAGATCGGTACCGAGAGGTTTTTCCATCACTACGCGGGCCGGCTCGTGGTTCAGCTTGGCTTCACCCAACCCTTTGCAGATCGCGCCGAAAGTGCTGGGCGGCATCGCAAAGTAGTTGATGGTGGTGCGATGTTTCTGGTCCAGCATTTTGCCCAATTTGGCAAAATTCTTGCTGTCGTTCACATCCAGGTTGCAGAAATCCAGGCGCGCACTTAGCGTGGCCCAAAGTTCGTCATCGAGTTTTTCTTTCATAAAGGTGCCAAGCGCTTCCTTGACCACCTTGATATAGGCTTCTTTATCCCACTCGGCACGGCCGACGCCGATAATACGGGTATCCGGGTGGATATGACCGGCTTTCTCTAACTGGTACAGGGAAGGCAACAGCTTACGACGCGCCAAATCGCCTTTCGCGCCGAAAATAACCAGGTCACACGCCTGGGCTGTAGAGGTTACCGCCATGTTCATCTCCTCGTTGCAGGATATTTGTAATTTTCTTACATTACTAATGTACTCTCTTTGACTACGGCCAGTAAACCCGGATAAAAAGTAGAAAAAAAGCCCCAAAAATTGCAGTGTTAAGCGCTATCGGTAGTAAACGCCGCTGGCTGAACCAAAAACTGTAATTTTCTGTCTTTTTTGATGCTCTTTTACCATTATGAAAGTTAGACACAGGTCATGTTCTGATGAAAAAACTCTGCATACCCTCTGTCGACACTGCCAACGGTTACCAGCACGTAGTATATTTTCACTAAACCGGCATTGATTTCTCCTTTGATTGAAATCGACAAAACCCATGAGTGACTCTCGTTATATGAATACGCTGGAAAAAATCCAGAGCCATCTGGAGCTGCTGAGCAAATCTGAACGGAAAGTCGCCGAGGTGATCCTCGCCTCCCCGCAGACCGCCATTCACTCCAGTATCGCGACGCTGGCCAGGATGGCGGACGTTAGCGAGCCCACCGTCAACCGCTTTTGTCGCCGTCTCGATACCAAGGGTTTTCCTGATTTTAAACTGCATCTTGCCCAAAGCCTGGCCAACGGCACCCCGTACGTAAACCGTAACGTGGAGGAAGATGACAGCGTTGCTTCCTATACCGGTAAAATTTTCGAATCCGTGATGGCCAGTCTTGATACAGTAAAGGCAAATTTGGATATTGCAGCAATCAATCGTGCGGTTGACTTGCTTACCCAGGCAAAAAAAATCTCTTTCTTCGGTTTGGGTGCCTCGGCAGCCGTGGCCCACGACGCGATGAACAAATTTTTCCGCTTCAATATTCCGGTGGTCTATTTCGATGACATCGTCATGCAACGCATGGGATGCATGAACTCCAGCGAGGGGGATGTGGTGGTACTCATCTCCCATACCGGCCGCACCAAGAACCTGGTGGAAATGGCGCAACTGGCGCGTGAAAACGATGCCACAGTCATAGCCATTACCTCACGTGATACCCCACTGGCTCATGAAGCCACGCTGGCATTATTGCTCGATGTCCCGGAAGACACCGACGTTTATATGCCGATGGTATCGCGAATTGCACAATTAACGCTCATCGACGTGCTGGCCACCGGATTTACCTTGCGTAGAGGGGCCAAATTCAGAGATAACTTGAAGCGGGTCAAGGAAGCGTTGAAAGAATCGCGCTTTGATAAGGGTGTGGTTATCCCCAACAGTTTCGACTCGTAACCGATGTGAAAAAACCTGTCGTTCAAAGTCATCTGGACGGCAGCATTAGAGGCAGTACCCTATAAAACGCTCATGCGGGTAACCCGGGTGAAATATCAGTGTAGTAAAATTACATTTCGCTCCTGGTTTCGTTATCCGACGTTATCGCAACACCAATAATTTGCTTCACCAGTCAACGGAGTAATACATGTCCAGACGGCTCAGAAGAACCAAAATCGTTACCACCCTGGGTCCGGCTACTGACCGCGACAATAATCTGGAAAAGATCATTGCCGCCGGCGCTAACGTAGTTCGGCTTAACTTTTCCCACGGCACTGCAGAAGACCACCAGATCCGCGCTGACAAAGTGCGCGAAATTGCTGCCAAGTTGGGACGCCACGTCGCTATTCTGGGTGACCTGCAAGGGCCGAAAATTCGTGTTTCCACCTTTAAGGAGGGCAAAATCTTCCTTAACATCGGTGATAAATTCCTGCTTGATGCCAACATGTCCAAGGGCGAAGGCGATAAAGAAAAAGTCGGTATCGACTATAAAGGCCTGCCTGCCGACGTGGTACCCGGCGACGTACTGCTGCTCGATGACGGCCGCGTACAGCTGAAAGTGCTCGAAGTTCAGGGCATGAAAGTGTTTACCGAAGTCACCGTTGGCGGCCCGCTGTCCAACAACAAAGGCATCAACAAACTCGGTGGCGGCCTGTCTGCTGAAGCCCTGACCGAGAAAGACAAGGCCGATATCGTCACCGCGGCAAAAATCGGCGTCGACTACCTGGCGGTTTCCTTCCCGCGTACCGGCGAAGATTTGAACTACGCACGTCGTCTGGCACGCGATGCAGGCTGCAACGCCAAGATCGTGTCCAAGGTTGAACGTGCCGAAGCCGTTTGCAGCGACGAAGCCATGGATGACATCATCCTGGCCTCCGACGTAGTGATGGTCGCTCGTGGCGATTTAGGCGTCGAAATCGGCGATCCGGAACTGGTCGGCATCCAGAAAAAACTGATCCGCCGTGCCCGTACGCTAAACCGTGCCGTGATCACCGCGACCCAGATGATGGAGTCGATGATCACCAACCCGATGCCTACCCGTGCCGAAGTGATGGACGTGGCGAACGCCGTGCTGGATGGTACCGACGCCGTAATGCTGTCTGCTGAAACCGCGGCCGGTCAGTACCCGGCAGAAACCGTGGCGGCTATGGCACGCGTTTGTCTGGGTGCAGAGAAAATCCCAAGCATCAACGTCTCCAAACACCGTCTCGACGTGCAATTCGACAACATTGAAGAAGCCATTGCCATGTCTTCAATGTACGCGGCCAACCACCTGAAAGGGGTCACCGCACTGATCGCCATGACCGAGTCAGGCCGCACCGCGCTGATGATGTCACGTATCAGCTCCGGCCTGCCGATCTTCGCCATGTCACGCCATGAGCACACCTTGAACCTGACTGCGCTGTACCGCGGCGTTACGCCAGTGTACTTCGACAGCCATAATGACGGCGTTATCGCGGCCAATGACGCGGTTAACCGCCTGCGTGATAAAGGCTTCCTGGTCTCTGGCGATCTGGTGATCGTCACCCAGGGCGACGTGATGGAAACCGTGGGTACCACCAATACCAGCCGTATCCTGCGCGTCGAGTAAAATAGACTGCTGCCGGCCGTTAACGCGGTCGGCATTTTTTACGCTCCCCCCTCTCCCCTGATAAACTCAGCTCCAGTCGCCGTTACGGCAAATGGAGAGCCACCGATGCTTCATCAACACCCACAGCAAAACCACCATGCCCAAGCGCTGGATCTCGACGGCCAGGGGCTGGAGAATCTGGACGATGCCAGTCTGCAGGGCAACTCTCTGCTGAAAATCAGTCTGTACGACAATCGGCTTCGCCAGTTCCCGATGCAAATTTTGCGGCATAGCGACCTGCAGGTATTGAATATCTCCTGCAACCAACTCAGCGGGTTACCGAACGAAATTGGTCAACTTAAACGGCTGTCCATGCTGGATTGTGGCCACAATAAAGCCACCAGTGTCCCTGCAAGCCTGGGTGAACTGCGTGAACTGACCTATTTGTATTTGAGCGACAACGCCTTTTGCGACCTGCCCATTGAGCTGGGGAAATTGCACAAATTACGCTATCTGAACGTGACGGATAACCAGCTCAGTGAACTGCCGGCGGCTGTTGTGCAGCTCAGTAATCTGCAAGAACTGCGACTGTACAACAATCAGATTCGTGCATTACCTGCCACCCTCGGTCGGTTGACCGCACTGCGGGAACTGCATCTGATGAAAAACCGTCTGACCACGCTGCCGGATGAAATAGCTCAACTGTCTGAACTGGCCGTACTGGATTTGGAAAACAACGCCATCAATCGGCTACCGGCTGCATTCTGCCAGTTGGCCAACCTGACTCAGCTCAACCTGCGTACAAATCAGCTACAGCAGTTACCGGCGGACTTTGGCCAGTTGACGACACTGAGCACGCTAGACCTGCGCGCTAACCGCCTGACTACCTTACCTGACAGCATGGCGGCATTGACCCGTCTGCGACGGTTAGACCTGCGCTGGAACAACTTTGCTCAGATACCCGCCGTACTGGAGCCGCTCATGGCTCAGGGTTGCATGGTACATATTTAACACAAGGGGCCAGTCACCCTGAGATGACTGGCCCCTGACGCCAGGCAAACGCAACGCTCGCTTAGCGGTATAAATCATCGCGTGAATAAGGTTCAATTTCACCTTCTTTACGCGTTTTCAACAGCTTGAGGATCCAGGTGTACTGTTCCGGGTTCGGCCCCACCAGATTCTCCACCTCTTCATTCATCCGACGCGCAATACTGTGGTCATCGGCGGTGGCCAAATCGTCCATCGGCGGGCGAATATAAACATCCAGCATACTGGTTTTGCCGTCATACACCGGGAACAAAGGCACAATGGCCGCCCGGCAGACTTTCATCAGGCGGCCCACCGCCGGCAGCGTCGCCTTATAGGTGGCGAAGAAGTCAACGAATTCACTGTGTTCAGCACCGTGATCCTGATCGGGCAGATAATAGCCCCAATAGCCCTGGCGCACCGAACTGATAAATGGCTTGATGCCGTCATTGCGCGCATGCATCCGGCCACCAAATTTACGGCGCACCGTATTCCACAGGTAGTCGACCAACGGGTTGCTCTGATTGTGGAACATCGCCGCCATCGGCTGACCGCGAGCCGCCATTAACATCGCCGGAACATCCACCGCCCAGCCATGCGGCACCAGGAAAATCACGTTACGGCCTTCTTCACGGATTTTATCCAGCACCTCTTCACCGTGCCAGCGAACGCGCTTCAACACTTTTTCCGGTTTGGTGCAGGCCAGTTCGGCCATCAGGATCATCGACTGCGGCGCGGTGGCAAACATCTCATCAATGATGTGCTCACGCTCGTTTTCCGGCACTTCCGGCAAGCAATACAGCAGGTTGATGCGCGCACGACGTCGGGCACCTTTAGCCACCTTGCCGGCCAGCTTGCCAACGGCACCCAGCACCGGATCGCGCAAGCGCGCAGGCACCAATGAAATACCGGCCATCAGCCCGGTTCCCAGCCAAACGCCCCAGTAGCGCGGGTGGTAAAAGGCTTTCTGAAATTGCGGGATGAACTCTGAGTTAGATTTTTTTTCGTTTTGCATGCACAAGCTCTTAACTTAGCGGTTCGGCTAATCATAATTGCAATGGTTGATTTTGCAATTAACCACGACGAAGCGCCAATATAAAACAACATCGGCCCGAAATCAGGCCGATGGTATCACTGGCGCACAGCGCCCGAACAAGGGATTAATCCAGCTGCAGCTGCGGGGTGACTTCCTTCACCTGCGCCAGATAATCACTGCGATCTTTACCGGTCAGCCCTTCAGAGCGCGGCAGTTTCGCCGTCAATGGGTTCACGGCCTGTTGGTTTGTCCACATTTCAAAGTGCAGATGTGGGCCGGTAGAGCGGCCGGTGTTGCCGGACAACGCAATACGGTCGCCGCGTTTCACTTTCTGACCTGGCTTAACCAACAGTTTTTTCAGATGCATATAACGCGTGGTGTACTGGCGACCATGACGGATAGCCACATAGTTACCCGCAGCGCCACTGCGTTTGGCGATCAGTACTTCACCGTCACCCACGGCCAGCACCGGGGTGCCAACCGGCATCGCGAAGTCGACGCCTTTATGCGGCGCAATGCGCCCGGTGACCGGGTTAACCCGGCGTGGGTTGAAGTTTGAGGAAATGCGGAATTGCTTCATGGTTGGGAAACGCATAAAGCCTTTCGCCAGACCGGAACCCTGACGATCGTAGAATTTACCGTCTTCGGCACGAATAGCGTAGTAGTCCTTACCGCCGGTGCGCATGCGCACACCCAGCAACTGGCTCTGCGCACTCTTGCCATCAAAGTGTTCGCGGGACATTAATACCGAGAATTGATCGCCCTTGCGCAGTTTGCGGAAATCCAACTGCCACTGCAGTGCTTTGATCACCGCATTGATTTCAGCACGGCTCAGGCCGGCGTTAGCGGCGCTGGTGACAAAGCTGCCGTTGAGTCGGCCGCTGATCACATTATTGCGCCATTCACCCTGTTGCGATTCCTGACTTTCTTTAAAACTGTTGCCCGTACGATCGTAAGTGCGGGTTTCACGCCGGGACACTTCCCAGGTCAAACGCTGCAGGTCACCGGCATCATTCACTGTCCATGACAGCTGTTGACCAATTTTCAGATTACGCAGATCGCGGTTCTGCGATGCCAGCAGGGTGACGTCCGACATATCGATGCCATATTGGGTCAGGATACTGCCCAGGGTGTCACCAGTGGAAACCACATATTCATGCACTCCATCCTCGCCGGCGACCTTTTGGTCCAGCTCATCCTGTGGGATGTCATCATCGGGGGTGGCTTGGTCAAGATCGATCGGCTCACTGGCTTCTGGCAGCAAGGATCGTAACTGGCTGGATTCTAATTCGATACTCTTAACGATGGGGTTATGTTCTGGGTGATAAACAAAAGGCCGCCAGACGGCAACGGCCAATGTAACCACTGTCAACGACCCCAGCATGACGCGGTGGGGCCGTGGCAGGTTGTTATACGCCAGAGCGATAGTTTTGACTATCTGCTGCACTCGATTTTATCCTCATAATCTTTACTTCAGGCAGCTCACGTACTGGTTTGACAGCTGTGTCAGGAAGTTCCCGTAGCTGTCTTTCCCCAGTGCGATGCCGGTGCCCAGCGGATCCAGCGTTCCAGAACGCACTTTGGTCCCCTTGGCAACCGCATTGATTACGGCCGGCCTGAATTGTGGCTCAGCAAAAACGCATACTGCTTTCTGCTCAACCAACTGTGTTCGAATTTGGTGTAAGCGCTGTGCCCCAGGCTGGATTTCGGGATTAACGGTGAAATGGCCCAGCGGGCTCAAACCGAAATGTTTCTCAAAATAGCCGTAAGCATCATGAAAAACAAAATATCCCTTGCCTTGCACAGGCTTGAGCATGTTACCAACATTTTTGTCAGTTTGCGTCAGCAGATTCTCGAACTGGCGCAGGTTTGCGTCTAATTTGTCTTTATTTTGCGGCATAAGTTCCAATAACCTGTCGTGAATCGCGATCGCGGTCACTTTTGCCACTTCCGGAGACAGCCAAACGTGCATGTTATATTCGCCGTGATGGTGTCCATCCCCCTCGTCACTTTCAGCATGATTATGCGTATCTGCTGCATGATCATGGCCGTGTTCATGGTCGTGATCGTCGTCTTCGCCCTTCATCAGCAGAGGTTTCACCCCACTCAATTCACTGATGGCAACCTGGCGGTTAGCCGATATGGAGACTAAAGGTTTGGTCAGAAAAGCTTCCATATCCGGCCCCACCCACACCACCAGATCGGCGGCACGCAGGCGCTGGATATCGGAAGGCCGCAGCGCGAAATCGTGCGGTGATGCGCCATCCGGCAATAGCACTTCGGTCGGCGTCACGCCATCGGCTATCGCCGCGGCGATAAAACCCACTGGCCGTATAGAAGTTACCACCGCCGCAGACGCGCTGCTCAGTGGCCCGGCCATCATCAATGCGCTGGCCAGCAACGTGCGCTGCAGCCATTTATTTTTCTGTGCCATTATCTGTAATCCCGTCGTTTTCATCAGCGAGGCGTGATATTATAACATTCGGTTAGTTCTGCAAAATGTAATCATGAGATGTCCACACTGACAACGCTAAAAAATATCTCCGTCTCCTTTGGTAACCGCAAGGTGCTGTCGAATATTTCGCTCAGCCTGCAGCCGGGCCGTATTCTGACGCTGCTCGGCCCCAATGGCGCGGGCAAATCCACGCTGGTGCGAGTGGTGCTGGGGCTGATTGCGCCCACCGAGGGAACACTGGAACGCGAGCCTGGCCTGCGCATTGGCTATGTGCCGCAAAAATTGCACCTCGATGCCACCCTGCCGCTGACTGTCAGCCGCTTTATGCGCCTGAAGCCCGGTGTCAAAAAGGCCGATATTCTGCCAGCGCTTAAGCGCGTACAGGCGGCCCACCTACTCGATCAACCCATGCAAAAGCTTTCCGGGGGTGAAAACCAGCGCGTATTGCTGGCTCGGGCGCTGCTGAACAAGCCACAGCTGCTGGTGCTGGATGAACCGACCCAGGGGGTTGATGTTAACGGCCAACTGGCGCTGTATGACCTGATCGACCAGTTGCGTAAAGAGTTGGGCTGCGCGGTATTGATGGTGTCCCATGACCTGCACCTGGTGATGGCGAAAACCGATGAAGTGCTGTGCCTCAACCAACACATCTGCTGTTCCGGCGCGCCGGAAGTGGTTTCGATGCATCCTGAATTTATCGCCATGTTCGGCAATCGCGGTGCGGAACAACTGGCGGTCTATCGCCACCACCATAACCACCGTCACGACCTGCAAGGACGAATTGTGTTGAAGAAAACCGGGGGCCGTGAGGCATGATCGAACTGTTATTACCCGGCTGGCTGGCCGGCGTCCTGCTGGCCTGCGCCGCCGGTCCGCTTGGCTCATTTGTGGTCTGGCGGCGGATGTCCTATTTCGGCGATACTCTGGCGCATGCCTCGTTACTTGGCGTGGCTTTCGGTCTGCTGCTGGATATCAATCCCTTCTATGCGGTGATTGCCGTGACGCTGGTGTTGGCTCTGGTGCTGGTGTGGCTGGAGCGTCGCCCGCAGCTTTCCGTTGATACCCTGCTCGGCATTATGGCGCACAGCGCACTTTCATTAGGGTTGGTTGTAGTAGCGCTAATGTCGAACGTGCGGGTCGATCTGATGGCCTACCTGTTTGGCGACCTGCTATCGGTCACCCTCACCGATATCTGGATGATTGGTATTGGCGTGACCGTCGTGCTGCTGATCCTGTGGTGGCAGTGGCGCAACCTGCTGTCGATGACCGTCAGCCCGGAGCTGGCCCATGTCGACGGTGTTAATCTGGTGCGCGCGCGCACCGTGTTGATGCTGGTGACAGCCCTGACCATCGGCCTGGCGATGAAATTCGTCGGTGCGCTGATCATAACTTCACTGTTGATTATTCCTGCGGCGACTGCACGTCGCTTTGCTCGCACGCCGGAGCAAATGGCCGGATACGCGGTGCTGGTGGGTGTGCTTGCCGTAACCGGCGGGCTGACCTTTTCGGCCTTCTACGACACCCCAGCCGGTCCGTCGGTCGTCTTGAGCGCCGCGGTGCTGTTTGTTTTAAGTTTGTCCAAAAAGCAGCAAGCCTGACCCCGGCAGCTACCGATGTCAAAAGGGCCGCAATTGATTCAATTGCGGCCCTTTTTTAATGCACCGAGTTGTCTTACTCTTCGCGCACCATGCCAAAATGCTTATAGGCATGATTGGTCGCCATGCGCCCACGCGGTGTGCGCTGGATAAAACCTTGCTGGATCAGGAAGGGTTCGATAACGTCCTCGATAGTTTCCCGTTCCTCACCAATCGCCGCTGCCAGGTTATCCAGGCCAACGGGCCCACCGGTGAACTTGTCGATAATCGCCAGCAGCAGCTTGCGGTCCATATAGTCAAAACCTTCGGCATCGACGTTCAACATATCCAGCGCCTGCATCGCCACTTCGCCATTGATAACGCCATTGGCGCGAACTTCGGCAAAGTCACGCACCCGGCGCAGTAAACGGTTGGCAATACGCGGTGTGCCGCGCGCACGACGGGCTACCTGATGGGCGCCCTCTTCCGACAGATCCAGCCCCAGGCAATTAGCGCTGCGTGAAACGATATGCTGCAAATCGGCGACCTGATAAAACTCCAGACGCTGCACAATACCGAAGCGGTCACGCAATGGCGACGTCAGTGAACCGGCACGGGTGGTTGCGCCCACCAGCGTGAACGGCGGCAAATCGAGTTTGATCGAGCGAGCGGCCGGGCCTTCGCCGATCATGATATCCAGTTGGTAATCTTCCATCGCCGGGTACAGCACTTCTTCTACTACCGGAGAGAGGCGGTGGATTTCATCGATGAACAGCACGTCATGTGGCTCGAGGTTGGTCAGCATCGCCGCCAGATCGCCCGCCTTTTCCAATACCGGCCCGGAAGTGGTACGCAGGTTAACGCCCATTTCATTGGCAACGATGTTGGCCAGCGTGGTTTTACCCAGCCCCGGCGGACCGAAAATCAGCAGGTGGTCCAGCGCGTCGCCACGCTGCTTGGCCGCCTGAATAAAGATTTCCATCTGCTCGCGGACATGTGGCTGACCGACGTACTCCGTCAGCAGCTTCGGCCGGATGGCGCGATCAAGAATTTCTTCTTCATTGATCGGTTCGGCAGAAATCAGGCGATCGGCTTCAATCATTCTCTATCCCTTATCGGCGCTTACAGCGCGGCGCGCAACGCGTCGCGGATCAGGGTTTCGCAATCGGCGCCAGGTTTGGCTATTTTGCTGACCATACGGCTGGCTTCCTGCGGTTTGTATCCCAATGCCACCAGTGCAGAGGCAGCTTCTGCTTCTGCATCCACTTCGGCAGCTTGTGCGGCGGTTGGCAGCGCAATTTCACTGCTGTTGTTGAACAGATCGCCATTAAGCCCTTTGAAGCGGTCTTTCATTTCAACCACCAGGCGTTCAGCGGTTTTCTTACCGACACCCGGCAATTTCACCAGCGTGGTAATTTCTTCACGTTCTACCGCACTGACAAACTGTTGCGCCGACATCCCGGACAAAATAGCCAGCGCCAGCTTCGGCCCTACGCCGTTGACTTTGATCAACTCGCGGAACAGCGCACGCTCCTGTTTATCATTAAAGCCGTACAGCAATTGTGCATCTTCGCGCACCACGAATTGGGTAAACACGATAGCCTCTTGCCCCAGTTCCGGCAGCTCATAAAAGCAGGTCATCGGCATATGCACTTCATAGCCCACACCGTTTGCCTCCAGTAACACCAGCGGCGGCTGCTTTTCCAGAATAACTCCTCTGAGACGACCTATCATTTACCCTCCTGCAAAATTCATGAGCATGACCTGCTGTCATGCCGTGCTGGTAAAGCTTATAACATAAAAAAGGCTGGATGAATATCCAGCCTAAGGTATCACCGATCAAGCGCTACTTTAAACGCCCACGCGCCAGGTTCAATCGCCCTTCACTCATCCGCAACACGTTTTGGCTGAGATGGCAGTGGGTAATGGCGATGGCCAGCGCATCGGCGGCGTCAGCCTGAGGATTGGCCGACAGCTTCAGCAAGGAGCGCACCATGTGCTGCACCTGGGCTTTTTCTGCCGCGCCGGTACCGACCACCGTTTGTTTCACCTGGCGTGCCGCATACTCAAACACTTCCAAATCCTGGTTCACGGCAGCGACAATGGCCACGCCGCGCGCCTGCCCTAGCTTGAGCGCCGAATCCGGGTTCTTCGCCATGAACACCTGTTCGATGGCAAAAAAGTCCGGTTTGAACTGGGTGATAATTTCGCTCACGCCCGCATAAATCAGCTTCAGACGCGTCGGCATGTCATCCACCACGGTGCGGATACAGCCGCTGGCCACATAGGTCAACTGACGGCCCTGCTGGCGAATAAGGCCGTAACCGGTGATGCGCGATCCGGGATCGATACCGAGAATGATCGTCATCCCTACACCCACCTTGCGTTAAGCATTAACTTCGCCAGGCGCTGCCACCAGGCAGCGCCGTACTTCAAGCCGATTACAGCGTTGCTGCAACTTCGTCGGAGATCTCACCGTTGTGGTAAACCTCCTGCACGTCGTCGCAGTCTTCCAGCATGTCGATCAGGCGCAACAGCTTAGGCGCGGTTTCCTCATCCATATCGGCCTTGGTCGATGGGATCATGGAAACCTCTGCCGAGTCGGCAGTGAAACCCGCAGCGGTCAGGGCATCTTTCACTTCGCCGAGGTTTTCCCAGGCGGTGAATACGTCGATGACACCGTCGTCGTAGCTGACGATATCTTCGGCACCGGCTTCCAGCGCCGCTTCCATCACCACGTCTTCATCCAGGCCCGGTGCGTAAGTGATGACGCCCTTCTTGGTGAACAGGTAAGCTACGGAACCGTCGGTACCCAGGTTACCGCCACATTTGGTGAAGGCATGACGCACTTCGGCCACGGTACGGTTACGGTTGTCACTCAGGCATTCGATCATGACGGCAGTGCCGCCCGGGCCGTAGCCTTCATAAATGATGGTTTCCATGTTGGAATCATCATCACCGCCCACGCCGCGCGCAATGGCACGGTTCAGGGTGTCGCGCGTCATGTTGTTGGACAGCGCCTTGTCAACCGCCGCACGCAGACGCGGGTTAGCACCCGGATCGCCACCGCCCAGTTTCGCGGCGGTCACCAGCTCGCGAATAATTTTGGTGAAAATTTTACCGCGCTTGGAATCCTGCGCTGCCTTGCGGTGCTTGGTGTTGGCCCACTTACTATGACCTGCCATAAAAAATCTCCGAAAAAAATTACTGGACTGAATTAATCACAAACTCTTCAATCGCCTGCTGATTGCTCCAGGACTTGGTCAACTTCACGGCCTGCGCCGCCTCAAGCCACTGGTAGGCGTGATGTTCGGTAATCACCGGATCGCGCTCTTCAGGCAAAGCCAGACAGAACCAATGCTCTTTATTGCGCGTGGTTCCCGGGGCATAGCGATGTCGCAAATGGACAAAGAGTTCAAACTCCACACAGCGCTGGCAATCGAACAACGGCAGATTCTCTGCTTCGATATCGATGCCGACTTCTTCCATGACCTCACGCCGGGCGGCATGCGGCGGCGACTCATCTTCCTCCAGGCTGCCGGTCACCGACTGCCAGAATTCAGTATCATCGCGCCGCTGTAACATCAGCACCCGGCCACTGGAGATGGCATAAATCACTACCAGAATAGACTCGGGTCGCTTGTAGTTCATTAAACGTTCTCTAGCTTTGAATCGTCGGCCGCTTTCTTCACCACACAAATCCCCAACTCCTGCAGCGACGCCGGGTTGGCGAAGCTCGGCGCTTCGGTCATCAGACAGGCAGCCGCGGTAGTTTTCGGGAAGGCGATGACGTCACGAATGTTGTCGGTACCGGTCAGCAGCATTACCAGACGATCCAGGCCAAAAGCCAGGCCGGCGTGTGGCGGCGTGCCGTACTTCAGCGCGTCCAGCAGGAAGCCAAACTTCTCGCGTTGTTCGTGCTCGTTAATACCGAGGATGCTAAATACCGTCTGCTGCATTTCGCTGCGGTGAATACGTACTGAACCGCCGCCCACTTCATAGCCATTGATAACCATGTCGTAAGCGTTGGCAATGGCCGCGGTTGGCGTTGCTGCCAGCTCTTCCGGGCTCATGTCGCGTGGAGCGGTGAACGGATGGTGCATCGCTGCCAGGCCGCCTTCACCGTCTTCTTCGAACATTGGGAAGTCGACCACCCACAGCGGTGCCCAGCTGTCGAGTTTGGTCAGTTGCAAGTCACGGCCCAGTTTCAGACGCAGCGCGCCCATCGCATCGGTCACAATCTTGAAGCTGTCGGCGCCGAAGAACAGGATGTCGCCGGACTGCGCGTTAGTACGCGCCAGGACTGCTTCCAGCACCTCCGCGCTGAGGAATTTGGCGATCGGGCTTTGTACGCCTTCCATGCCGGCTGCACGGTCATTGACCTTCAGCCAGGCCAGGCCTTTGGCGCCATAGATGTTAACGAAAGCGCCGTATTCGTCGATCAGTTTACGGGTCAGCTGCGCGCCGCCCGGAACGCAAATCGCGGCTACGCGGCCTTTGGCATCGTTAGCCGGGCCGGAGAACACTTTGAACTCGACATCTTTCACCAGGTCGGCAACGTCCACCAGTTCCAGCGGGTTACGCAGATCCGGTTTGTCCGAGCCGTAGCGGCGCATCGCTTCTTCGAAGGTCATGATCGGGAAATCACCCAGATCCACATTCTTCACGTCCAGCCACAGTTCACGCGCCAGTTTCTCCATCACTTCACGCACCTGTTCGGCGGTCATGAAAGAGGTTTCCACGTCGATCTGGGTAAATTCAGGCTGACGGTCAGCACGCAGGTCTTCGTCGCGGAAGCATTTAACGATTTGATAGTAGCGATCGAAACCGGACATCATCAGCAACTGCTTGAACAGCTGTGGTGACTGCGGCAACGCATAGAATTTGCCTTTATGTACGCGGCTCGGTACCAGGTAGTCACGGGCACCTTCCGGCGTGGCTTTGGTCAACATCGGCGTTTCGATATCGAGGAAGCCGTGGCTGTCCATAAAGCGGCGCACGAAGCTGGTGATTTTGGCGCGGGTTTTCAGGCGGTCGGCCATTTCAGGACGACGCAGATCCAGGTAGCGATATTTCAGGCGCGCTTCTTCGCTGTTGACCTGGTTGGAATCCAGCGGCAGAGGCTCGGAACGGTTGATGATCTCCAGAGCGTGGGCGAACACTTCCACTTCGCCGGTGGCCATATCTTTATTGATCTGGCTGTCCGGACGAGCACGCACGGTGCCGACGATCTGGATGCAGAATTCATTGCGCAGGTCGTACGCCTTATCGAACGCGGCCTTCTGGTCCGGATCGAAAAACACCTGCACGATGCCTTCGCGGTCGCGCATATCAATAAAGATCAGGCCGCCCAGATCGCGACGACGGTTGACCCAACCACACAAAGTGACTTCCTGGCCCACGTGAGACAGATTCAACTGCCCGCAATATTCAGTACGCATACGCTATCCTTTTGGCTTAAGCCGATGCCGCGCGGGCTTTAGCGCCTGCCACGCGGCTGTTTTCTGATAATTTCTGATGAACTCTACTTATTACCCGGTTTGAAGTCTGTTGCATACCAACCCGTACCCTTTAACTGGAAACCGGTGGACGAAATCAGCTTGGTTAACGCGGGCTGCCCACACGCCGGACAATCTGTCAGCGGCGCATCGGAAAATTTTTGCAGTTTCTCTAACCGAAGGCTGCAAGCACCACATGCATATTCATAAATCGGCATAGGTCGTCGGAGTAAAGTGTGTTGAAAAAAGGCGATCATTATAAAGGAAATTCATGCGACAGATAAGTGCGAACACAGCTTTGTTACAGCACTAAATGACGTGTTTTTGCCCGAAATAACACATTGATTAACAAATTTCCCATTAACCCGTGACGCTTTTTTCACGTAGCCTGAATCTACCCCTGTTTAGCGCGCCAGCTCACCTGCGCGTATTTCATCCACCTCGTAACGAGATATTCCCATGTTAAAACTTGATGCTCAAACTACGGCCCTGGTATTGATTGATTTGCAAAAGGGTATTCTGCCTTACGCCGGTGGGCCACACAGCGCCGAGAGCGTGGTTGCCCATGGTGCACAGTTGGCAGCCCACTTTCGTTCGCTGGGTGCGCCGGTTGTCCTCGTGCGCGTCGGCTGGTCAGATTCCTTTGCCGAAGCGCTGAAACAACCGGTAGATCAACCCTCCCCAGCCGGTGAGTTGCCTGCCAACTGGTGGGAGTTCCCCGAGTCGCTGGCGGTTAGCGACAGCGATATCCTGGTGACCAAGCGACAATGGGGCGCATTTTACGGCACCGATCTTGACCTGCAACTGCGTCGCCGCGGCATTAAATCCATCGTACTGGGGGGTATTGCCACCAACATTGGCGTGGAATCGACCGCCCGGGCCGCCTGGGAGCACGGCTACGAGTTGGTGATCGCCGAAGACCTGTGCAGCGCACCCAACGCTGAAATGCACCAGTTTGCTTTCAACAACATCTTCCCGCGTCTGGCGCGCGTTCGCAGCACCCGTGAAATTCTTGCCGCCATCGGCGAGTAACGTTAAGTTGTAGGGGCGCCGCATACTGCGCCCGCGTTTGACTGTCAGGGATAATTAAGGAAGATGCCAGCTTGATGTATATCGGACTCCCACAGTGGCAACACCCGGCCTGGAACCGTATCGGGCTGCGCGATCTGGCGGATTACAGCCGCTACTTTAACTGCGTGGAAGGCAATACCACCTTCTACGCGTTACCAAAACTGGAAATAGTCCAGCGCTGGCGCGACATGACCACCGATGATTTTCGCTTCTGTTTTAAATTTCCCGCCACCATCAGTCATCAGGCGGCACTACGCAACTGTGACGCCAATGTACAAGCCTTTTACCAATGCCTGAGCCCGGTGCATCAGCGCATCGGCCAACTTTGGCTGCAACTGCCCGCCGCGTTCGGCCCGGCGGAGCTACCGGCGATGTGGCAATTTTTTGACGCCTTGCCAAAAGAGTTTACCTACGGGGTGGAAGTACGCCACCCGGCATTCTTTGGCAAGGGTGAAGAAGAGCGACTGTTGAATCAGGGGTTGCATCAGCGGGGTATCAACCGCGTGATCCTTGACAGCAGACCGGTGCATCACGCCGTGCCCAACAGCGCAGCAGTGCGCGATGCACAGCAGAAAAAGCCCAAGCTGCCGGTGCATGCGCTGGTCACCGCCAACAATCCGCTGGTACGTTTTATCGGTGGCGATGTGTTGCAGGATAACCTGCGCTGGTTCGACGCCTGGCAACAGAAACTGCCCAGTTGGCAATCCCGGCATCAGCCCTTCTTGTTTATCCATACGCCGGATAACGGCGATTCCCCGCAACAGGCGCAGAAAATCTGGCAGCAACTGCATCAGGCTATTCCGAATTTGCCACCGCCACCTGACTGGCCCGAGCAGGATGCACTGTTTTGACCTATTAATCTGACCAATAACATCAGATTTTTCCTCGCGACAGTGAATGCAATGGCGGCTATGATGCTGGCTGCCAGTTTTGGTTAGGGAATGGAGTTAAAAATGGTAAGCGCGCTTTATGTCGTGCTCGGCGCACTGTTGTTGATCAAACTATCTTATGACGTGGTTAGGCTAAGGATGCAATACCGTGTCGCTTACGGAGACGGCGGATTTTACGAGCTACAAACCGCCATCCGCGTTCACGGCAATGCCGTAGAATACATTCCTATCGCCGCCGTTTTGCTGGTGATCATGGAGATGAACGGCGCTGAAGTCTGGATGATCCATATTTGTGGCCTGATGTTGATGGCCGGCCGTCTGGTGCATTATTACGGTTTACGCAATCGTGAAGTCCGCTGGCGTCGTTCCGGCATGACGGCCACCTACCTTTCGTTGGTGTTAATGGTGCTGGCCAATATTTTCTATCTGCCGTGGGATATTATTTTCAGCCTTCATTGATCCCTGCACGACCTCAGGCGGTTACGCCGCCTGCTTCCGCTGCTCTTTCTTGCCATTTTCTGTTAGCATATGCGCCTTCGAATTCTGAACTGATTTGCCGCCATGCCAAACCACGATACTCTTTTTTCTGCCCCAATCGCCAAACTGGGCGACTGGACCTTCGACGAACGCGTCGCTGAAGTGTTCCCTGACATGATCCAGCGTTCCGTTCCCGGCTATTCCAATATCATTTCGATGATTGGCATGCTGGCCGAACGTTTCGTTAAGCCAGGCAGCCAGGTGTATGACCTCGGCTGTTCACTGGGCGCCGCAACGCTGTCGATGCGAAGGAATATCAAGGTGGCGGGTTGTAACATCATTGCCGTCGACAATTCCCCGGCGATGGTGGAACGCTGCCGCCGCCATATTGACGCCTTCCGCGCCGACACCCCGGTAGAAGTGATTGAGGCTGATATTCTCGATATCAAAATCGAAAACGCCTCGATGGTGGTGCTGAACTTCACCCTGCAATTCCTGGAGCCGGCTGACCGGCTGCGCCTGCTGGAACAGGTTTATCGCGGACTGCGTCCGGGCGGTGCACTGGTACTGTCGGAGAAATTCAGTTTTGAAGATGCCGACGTCGGCGAGTTGCTGTTCAACATGCACCACGATTTTAAACGCGCCAACGGCTATAGCGAACTGGAAATCAGCCAGAAGCGCAGCATGCTGGAAAACGTCATGCTGACCGACTCCGTAGATGCCCACAAAACGCGTTTGAAGCAGGCCGGTTTTGAACATGCCGAAGTCTGGTTCCAGTGCTTTAACTTCGGTTCACTGATCGCCCTGAAATCGGGGGCAGCAGCATGATTGAGTTTGGTGATTTTTATCAACGCATCGCAAAAGGCAACCTCAGTCACTGGCTCGATACCCTGCCCGCGCAGCTTAGCGCCTGGCAGCGTGAGTCACTGCACGGCAAGTTCAAACAGTGGTTTAATTCGGTTGAACACCTGCCGGCACTGACGCCAACCCGTCTGGATTTACTGGACGGCGTGCGTGCCGAGATGGCCCCCCCTCTGTCGCCAGGTCAGTTGGAAGGCATCGAAAAGATGCTGCGCACCATGATGCCGTGGCGTAAAGGGCCGTTCTCGCTGTATGGCATCGATATCGACACCGAATGGCATTCCGACTGGAAATGGGATCGCGTTTTACCGCACATTTCACCGCTGGCCGGTCGCACCATTCTTGATGTCGGCTGCGGCAGCGGTTATCACCTGTGGCGCATGCTTGGCGCTGGGGCACATCTGGCGGTCGGCATCGACCCGATGCAGCTGTTCCTGTGTCAGTTCGAAGCGGTGCGTAAACTGTTGGGCGGCGATCAGCGTGCTCATCTGTTGCCGCTCGGCATTGAACAACTGCCGGAACTGGCCGCCTTCGATACGGTATTTTCGATGGGTGTGCTGTACCACCGCCGCTCGCCGCTGGATCACCTCTACCAGTTGAAAAACCAATTGGTTAACGAAGGTGAACTGGTGCTGGAAACGTTGGTGATAGAAGGCGACCGCAATCAGGTATTGGTGCCCGGCGATCGCTACGCGCAAATGCGGAACGTCTATTTTATTCCGTCTGCCGAAGCGCTGAAGTGCTGGCTGGAGAAGTGCGGTTTCGTCGACGTGAAAATCGCCGACATGTGTGTGACCAGCACTGAAGAGCAACGCCGCACCGACTGGATGACCAGCGAGTCACTGGCCGAGTTCCTCGATCCTGACAATCCGGGTAAAACCATCGAAGGCTACCCTGCTCCGCTGCGTGCCGTATTGGTGGCGAAAAAACCTTAAGCCAAAATGAAAACAGCGTCATCACCTCCTATGCCAGCGAGGTGATGACGCCATCCTCAGTTACTTTCGCAAGGCTTCCAGTAAATCCTTTTCCAGCACCCCGCTGGATTGGCATTCAAAAGGTTTAACCTTGTCATTACCGTCCGGCGTGGTCAGCCCCGCCACACCACTAACCTGCACCATGACATGGCTGCCTTCCCCGGCAGAATAGACCTGAATCAGAATTCGGTACTCCTGCGTCAGATTTGAAGGGGTGGTCTGGACGGCACAATCCAAATAAAGCGCGGCCAGCTCGGTATCGTTACCCGTGACCCCGACAACGCCCAGTCGACGATCCGTCAGCGTTGGGGTTATCCCTTTTGCAGCAAGAACCGCCCCCACCCGATCAAGCAGTTCATCGGGTTTTCTATTGCCGATTAGCTGGGTATTTGCCGCATCAGGCGAGTTCGGAACAACGGCTGCGCTGCCCTCGGTGGGTTGATTACCGGTTTTTGTCGGCCCATAGACTGAGACGCATCCCGTCAACATTAGTATCGCAATAGCAGTTAACAATCTCATGATGTTCACCGGTAATACAGCGTTGCACAGGCGCTTAGGCTGCAGACCAGGCATAAAATAATCAGAAAACGCATACGCTCTCCTTAGCGATAATAGGCTGCGACACAGCCGGATAATGAAAGGCATGCCACCAGCAGGCAAATAAAATAGAACTTCATGTTTCCTCCTTAACTACACAGTTTCCCTAGGATGAATTCGGCCATTCAACGTGGCTCGTAGCAAAGGTTACTGCATCAGGAAGTAGGCGGTCGCGCCAGGACGTTTGTGCCAGCCATGGCAGGACGATATGGAGGATTTTGTTCGATATCATATTGATTTATAAATGTAAAAAACCCGGCAACTTGCCGGGTTATGGTGTTCATTTACTGGCCAATCGACCTTTCAGTCTGAAAGCGGCTTAGCTATGCGGTTTGCGCCAAGGGATCGACCAATGCCAGCGAGTTTTTCATGGCTTCGACCATTTCGCCATCCACGCAATAATGGCTAAATTCATCAAACTCACTGTCTGAACACATGGTCACGCCGGCTTTGCGATAACGCATGGTCGAAGGCACCGCATGACCGGATGAACTGTGCAGCTCCTGAATACCGATATCGACAAATTTATGCAGATTGCTCAAGCGCACGCCGGCACCGGCCATAATGACCGGCCCCTGACTGGCCTGCAGCAGGTCACGCAGCAAGGGTAAACCCAGCTCCGCATTTTGCTGCTGGCCGGAAGTCAGGATCCGCGCCACGCCCAACTGAGTTAGTTGACTGAGCGCGACCATCGGGTTCTGGCACATATCAAATGCACGATGAAAGGTCACCGCCATATTGCCACTCAAGCGCATCACTTCGCGCATGCGCGGCAGGTCGATATGCCCTTCTTCATCCAGCATGCCGACCACCACACCGGCAAAACCCATATCGCGGATCTGTGCAATATCATGCTTGATCACATCAAAATCTACCGCACCGTAGCAAAAATCCCCACCGCGCGGACGAATAATAGGATGCACCGGCACGCTGACTCTGTCGCGCGCCAGGCGTAATGAGCCGTAGCTGGGTGTCAAACCGCCCTCGCTCGGGCTGGAGCACAATTCTATGCGATCGGCACCTGCCCGCTCAGCCGTCAGCGCGCAATCGACGCTATAGCAACAAACTTCCAGTTTTATCATTGTCACCCCCAGATGACGGCTAACCTGCGACGGCAATTGTTAATTTTTCAATTTATCTCTTAGGCTGATAAAGAGGTATCAGCCTACACAGGGTAGTAACTATGGCATTCAATTTTGATCAATGGGTAGACCGTAGTCACAGTGACAGCGTTAAGTGGGATAAATATCGCGACCGCGACATTATTCCACTCTGGGTCGCCGATACCGATTTCCCGTCACCACCGGCCATCATCGACGCATTACAGCAGCGCGTAGCACATGCGGTATTCGGCTACAGCCATCCTTCACCCGAACTTATTGAGATTTTTACCCGCCGCATGCTGGAACGTTACGGCTGGCGTATCAACCCCGAATGGCTGATTTTCCTGCCCGGTCTGGTTTGCGGTCTTAATTTATGCGTGCGCGCTTTTACCTCTGAGGGCGAAAGCACTCTGGCACCCTCCCTGATTTACCCCCCGTTTCGCAAAGCAGCGAAATTTGCCGGACGCACCCAGTTGCCAGTACCGTTGACGCTGCACGACCGTCGCTGGCTGTTGGATTTCAGCGCCATTACCGGGCAGCTCAGTGGTAAAGAGAAACTACTGTTGTTGTGCAACCCGCAAAATCCGGGCGGTACGGTTTATCGCAGGCAAGAGCTATTGCTGCACCATGAATTTGCCCTGGCCCATGAGCTGACAGTCTGTTCGGACGAAATTCATTGTGACCTGTTGCTGGAACCCGGCTGCGAGCACATCCCCTTTGCCACCCTGAATGAAGACGCCGCCCAGCGCAGCATCACGCTGATGTCACCGTCAAAAACCTTCAACATTGCCGGTCTTGGCGCCTCGCTGGCGATTGTTCCCAACCCGCAGTTACGCCAGAAGCTGGCCCGTGCTCGCAGCGGCATCGTGCCGGAGGTGGACGTACTGGCGCTGGTTGCCGCCCAGGCCGCCTACCAGCATGGCCAAGACTGGCTGGACGCGCTGTTGATTTATCTGCGCGCCAACCGCGATTTGGTGACCGAGCGTATTAATGCCATGCCCGGTCTGTTGCTACAGCCCGTTGAAGCCACTTATTTGGCCTGGATTGACTGTAGCCAACTGGCGGTCGATAACCCGCACGCCTTTTTTGAACAGGCCGGCGTCGGGTTAAGTCCGGGGCTGGATTTTGGCAACCGCCATTTCGTCCGTTTGAATTTCGGTTGTCGGCGCGAACTGCTGACTCAGGCACTGGATCGCATGATGCTGGCGACCCAATCGCGGATGCCAAATTAGGCTTGCTCGCTGGCGACGATTTCCCGGATGGAATAAGGATGAAATTTAATAGTCACCGTCCCATCGGTGATCGCCAGCGTCGGGTTAGGCAAACGTTCGCCCTCACCCTGGGGTGAACTCTGCTTCAATTTGATCCCAGGTGCCAGCAACGCTTCATCGGGAAGATGACTCAACGCCCGCGCATACAAGGTGGCCGGTTCGCCACTCAGCACCAGCTCCACATGCTCCCAGCCCTCGTGCGGATAACGTTTATCGCCGGGATAAGGCAGCTCCACGCAGTCGATCAACCATGGCCCGACCTTGAGCGGTTGCTGGAGATCAAACAAGCATATAGGGCGACCATTTATCATCGACTCTGACAGCAATGAGCCACAGTGTTCAAACCCCTGCCGCCAGCGATCGGCCGTGGTGTTTTGATGGCAACGTACCGAGATATGATCCGCCGTAAACTGGGACAAATCCAAATGCAGCTTTTCGGCAAACCGGCACAGCGCCAGTTCAAAGCGGGGTAAATCCAGCGCTAAATCGTCAAGTTCGGCCATCGCCGGGAAAGTGGTCATAGCATCCTCGATACTGCGGAAAGCGGTTTTCAGGAGGGGTAATTTACACGTCTGAGGCGCTGCTAGCCACCCGGCTGACGCGGCAAGTTAATATTTTTTGCTCTCAAATAGAACGCCAAGATAAAGTGGCTATTTGCTGAACATAAAAAGCACAAAAGAATAATTTTCTCGTTTTTTATTACACTGCAGATTTTACTTTTCCAGCCTTTAATTCCCGACAAAGGCTATGGCATAAGTTTATAGCTTTTTCTTATGACCAGAGCACTGAAGATATTGCTAACTTATTAAGCCAAATAATTCACCACTGCCAACATTCATAAATGCTTAAGAAATAGTTAATTCATACGTAGTAAAAAAACGATTCGGAATGAATGTCCATTAAAACAGAAGCATCAACAACTTGTTAACTAAAGGCTTTGCAATAAATCAGGCATGAGAATCTTCCTAAACACTAGCGCGGTAATTGCTTGAAAATATCAATTGAGCTACTTTAGTGAAAATTGAGTCAGAGATAATCACTTATGTTCCTTTTAATAGTTTCTTTGCTATTGGTAGTTATTGCTGCCTATGCGATATATCGTCATTTTAAATCACGTCGCAATAACACGCTGGATGCTGGTCGCAGAAACAAAAAACACTAGTTCTGCTGATTCCAATTTATCCCCTCCATGTTTTTTCTCGTATGCCGTTCACTCTGCCACCGCAACTCATTGCTGGCGGGCATTAATGAACCAGGACTTTCACCTAATCCTCCCGCGCCAACTGCTGACGTCACCCATCAAATCAGTTACAATTACAGGCTGTTTTGTGGTGGGCCGCCGTGTTGACGCGCAGCCAAAAAAACCACCTTTGAATCCCGCAGGGGCATGGCATACGGCCCCTCGTTCGTCATTAAGGTAACCCGGTGAATATTCAGGTTCTTCTTTCAGATAAAGTCAGCCAGGCGCTGATTGCCGCAGGCGCGCCAGCCGATTGCGAAGCGCAGGTCCGTCAATCAGCCAAAGCACAGTTCGGTGATTATCAGGCCAATGGCGTGATGTCCGTCGCCAAAAAACTCGGCATGCCGCCGCGCCAATTGGCGGAAAAAGTGGTGCAACTGCTTGACCTCGGCGTCGTCGCCAGCAAAGTGGAAATCGCCGGCCCCGGCTTTATCAATATTTTCCTGAACAGCGAATGGGTTGCCCAGCAAGCCGATCGCGTGCTGAGCGCGCCAAAACTGGATATTGCGCCGGTCAAACAGCAGACCATCGTTATTGACTACTCTGCCCCCAACGTGGCGAAAGAAATGCACGTCGGCCACCTGCGCTCCACCATTATTGGTGACGCCGCCGCACGTACCCAGGAGTTCCTGGGCCATAAGGTGATCCGCGCTAACCACGTTGGCGACTGGGGCACCCAGTTCGGCATGTTAATCGCCTATCTGGAAAAAATGCAGAACGAGAACGCCAGCGATATGGATCTGTCCGACCTGGAACAGTTCTACCGTGAAGCGAAGAAACACTATGACGAAGACGCCGATTTTGCCGAACGCGCTCGCGCCTATGTGGTGAAGTTGCAAGGCGGCGATCAGTACTGTCTGAAGATGTGGCGCAAGCTGGTCGACATCACCATGGCGCAAAATCAGCTGACCTATAACCGTCTGAACGTCACCCTGACCGAAGACGACGTGATGGGTGAAAGCCTGTACAACTCGATGCTGCCGGGGATTGTTGCCGATCTCAAGGCCAAGGGCCTGGCGGTGGAAAGCGAAGGCGCCACCGTGGTATTCCTCGATGAATACAAAAATAAAGACGGCGAGCCTATGGGCGTCATCATCCAGAAAAAGGATGGCGGCTACCTGTACACCACTACCGATATCGCCTGTGCCAAATACCGTTATGAAACTCTGGGCGCCGATCGTGTGCTGTATTACATCGACTCGCGTCAGCACCAACATCTGATGCAGGCCTGGACCATCGTGCGCAAAGCCGGCTATATACCGGACTCGCTGTCGCTGGAACACCACATGTTCGGCATGATGCTGGGTAAAGACGGCAAGCCGTTCAAAACCCGCTCAGGCGGCACGGTGAAACTGTCCGACCTGCTGGATGAAGCGGTGGATCGCGCCGGCAAACTGATCGCCGAGAAAAACCCGGATATGCCGGCAGAAGAAATGCAGAGCCTGGCCAATGCGGTTGGCATCGGTGCGGTAAAATATGCCGACCTGTCAAAAAGCCGGACCACCGATTACATCTTCGACTGGGACAATATGCTGGCGTTTGAAGGTAATACCGCACCTTATATGCAGTATGCCTATACCCGCGTGGCCTCGGTGTTCAAACGCGCCGGTGTCGATGAAAGCAATCTGACCCTGCCACTGGTGATGACCGAAGAGCGTGAAATCACGCTGGCAACCCGTCTGCTGCAGTTTGAAGAAGTGATCACCACAGTGGCGCGCGAAGGCACCCCGCACGTGATGTGTAGCTATCTGTACGACCTCGCGGGCCTGTTCTCCGGCTTCTACGAGCACTGCCAGATCCTCAATGCAGACAGCGAAGAAGCGCGTCAGAGCCGCCTGAAACTGGCACTGCTGACCGCCAAAACCTTGAAAGCCGGTCTGGATACGCTGGGTATCGAAACCGTCGAACGTATGTAACCTCTCGGGGTTGAATACGAGAAAGGGTCGCCATGGCGACCCTTTTTTATGCTTTGACGACGGCAATATCCGTTACGCCACCCGGCGGGCAAAGTCCCGTGGCCGGAAGCCCAGCCCAGCCAATACGCCAAAGTAAGCCACCACGCCGGTGACCACCACGACCGCCAGCCGTAGCAAACGCTCCAGCATATTGCCCTGATCCCAGGCAGGCATTAGCCACATCACGCCGACCAGCACCACCGACATCACCAGCACCGCGATCACCAGCTTGGTCAGGAACATCGCCCAACCCGGCTGCGGGTGGAAAATCTTCTGCTTACGCAACTGCCAGTACAGCAGCGAAGCGTTAAGGCAGGCCCCGAGACCGATCGACAGCGAAAGCCCGGCATGTTTCAGCGGGCCGATAAACATCAGGTTCATCACCTGAGTCAAAATCAGCGTGATGATGGCGATTTTAACCGGCGTTTTAATGTCCTGGCGCGAATAGAAGCCTGGTGCCAACACCTTGACCACGATTAACCCCATCAGCCCGACCGAATAGGCCACCAGCGCACGCTGAGTCATGGCGGCATCAAAGGCACTGAACTTGCCGTACTGGAACAACGAAACGGTCAACGGCTTGGCCAAAATACCCAGCGCGATAGCACTCGGCAGCGCCAGCAGGAAGCACAGACGCAAACCCCAGTCCATCAGTCGGGAATATTCGTCGTGGTTACCGCTGGAGAAACTTTTTGCCAGCGACGGCAACAAAATAGTGCCCAATGCCACACCCAACACCCCGGAAGGAAACTCCATCAGACGGTCGGCATAGTACATCCAGGAAACCGATCCTGAGACCAGGAACGAGGCAAAAATGGTGTTGATAATCAGTGAAATCTGGCTAACCGAAACGCCAAAAATCGCCGGCCCCATCTGACGCATCACGCGCCATACCCCGGCATCACCAAGTTTGATACGCGGCAGCACCAGCATGCCGATCTTCTTCAGGTGCGGCAGTTGATAACCCAGTTGCAGCACCCCACCGACCACCACCGCCCAGGCCAGCGCCATCACCGGTGGATTGAAGTATGGCGCGGCAAACAGCGCGAAACCGATCATGCTGACGTTCAGCAGGGTTGGCGCAAACGCCGGGATCGAAAAACGGTTCCAGGTATTGAGGATCGAGCCGACCAGCGAGGCCAGCGAAATCAGCAAAATATAGGGGAAGGTAACGCGCAACAGCGACGATGTCAGAGCAAATTTGTCCGGTGAATCGACAAAGCCCGGTGCGGTAATGTAGATAACCCAGGGGGCGGCCAGCATCCCCAACACCGTGACCAACGCCAGTATCAGCGTCAACAGCCCGGAAACGTAGGAGATAAAGGTGCGCGTCGCTTCTTCACCCTGCTGGCTTTTATATTCGGCCAGGATCGGCACAAAGGCTTGAGAAAATGCGCCCTCGGCAAAAATGCGCCGCAGCAGGTTGGGCAGTTTGAACGCCACGAAGAAGGCATCTGTTGCCATACCGGCGCCAAACACCCGCGCCACGATAGCGTCACGGGCAAAGCCCAGCACCCGCGAAAACATCGTCATAGAGCTGACGGCGGCCAACGATTTTAGTAGGTTCATGTGGTTTTTCTGATGTGCCCTGTAAATGTCGACGCCTGCATCAGCAGGCGTCAGTAAAACTATCGGCTAAGTTTACTCATCCGCGGCAGAATAGCTACCGCCATATGTTACATGGGGTTACCTTATAATCCGGCATCGCGCAGCAGTTTTTCAATCACCCTTTGAGCAGCAATCGCCTGCTCTCCGGCGGTTTCCGGCAGCGTCTGGTTGCTGACAGAAGTAATAAAATGGCGAACTGCACCGTCAAAGCCGCGCTGTGCCAGGGTGGTCTGCCAGCCTGGTGCCGGTTGCTCCAGCACGCCTTGTGAGTCTTCCCGCAGCCACTGGCGCATATCGCTCAACTGATAGACTGCGCCGTCGGTTACTGCCTGCACGCTTTCGCGCTGGCTGCCGGCGCGGCGATGCATACTGGTGGTCACCAACGTTTCACCGCACTCAAAATGATGCTCGGCATACATCAACTCACCGGCCGCCGTGGCTCGCAGGCTACCGCTGAGTAATTTCCCCCCATCGCCACCCAGCCACAGCGCGGTATCCACCACGTGCAGATAATCGTCCAGCAGGGTAAAGCGCAGGCTGTTTGGCCCGACGCTGTCGGCACGGTGTTTGTCCATGCGAATCGATGCCGGTTGCTGCATCTGTTGCTTCAACTGACGATATAACGGCGCAAAACGACGGTTAAAACCCACCATCAGCGTTTTGCCCTGCTTTTCAGCCAGGGCGATCAACTGCTCGCCTTGTTCAACCGTCTCCGCCAGCGGCTTGTCGACATAGACATGAACGCCGTAACGCAGTAATTCGCTAATCACCTGAAAATGACTGGCGGTGCTGCTGTGCACGAACACCGCATCGCATTGCCTGGCCAAAGTGTCCAGCCCGGAAAAACAGGCCATCCGATAGCTGTCGCAGAGCGGTTGTGCCTTTTGCTGGTTGGGGGAAAAACCGCCGACCAGCGTCCAGTCCGCCGCCTGGCTCAGGATTGGCAAATAGGCTTTTTGTGCAATACCGCCCAACCCCACGACGCCAACGCGTAATTTAGTCATTCGCTCTCCCGCAGCAAAAGCGCCTGCACTTGCTGTTTTAACTGTGCCACTTCGTTTTCCAATACGCTGACGCGCTGGCTCAATTCAGTGTCATTGCCCGGCTCTGCTTCTGCCGGGGCCTCGTCAATCTGGCCGCAGAACAAATGCATAAATCGGCTTTCACGCTTGCCCGGCTCGCGCGCCAGACGCACTACAAAGGGGCCATCCTCTCGGGCGCTCAGATTCGTCAGTACCTGCTCCACTTCAGTAACGTCATTAAACTCATGCATGCGGTTAGTGCGGGTGCGCAGTTCACCGGGAGTTTGCGCGCCACGAAGCAACAAGGTGGCAACCACCGCCACCTCGGCGGCAGACAGTTTTAGCTGGCCGAACTCCGAATTACAGAAGCGGTGCTCATACTTGACCACGCGATTGCCGAAGCCGCTGAGGGTGCGCAGAAAATGTTTCTTTAGCAACAGGTCGAGAATTTGCTGCACTTCACTTTCCGTCAGTTCCATCACCGGCTCGCGGTTGGTTTTCTGGTTACAGGCAAGCTGGATGCCATTGAGGGAAAGGGGATACTGATCCGGGGTAGTCACCTGCTTTTCCAGCAGGCAGCCAATCACCCTGGCTTCTTTAGCGCTTAATTCATATTTCATTTTCTGGCCTCAGCGTGGCGGTAGCCATTCTTTATTGGTTAATGCCGTCAGTACGTGATCCTGCCACTGCCCGTCAATCAGCAGATAGTCCTTGGCATAACCTTCACGTTCAAATCCCAGGCGGGTCAACAACGCGCCGCTGCGCTGATTATGCGGCATATAGTTGGCCATAATGCGATGCATCCGCTGCTGACGCAGCATATAGCGGATAGCGGACTGCAGCGCTTCATACATCAGCCCTTGCCCCTGCCATTTTTCGGCCAGTGAATAACCGAGGAAACAGGCATGGAATGAACCGCGCAGCACGTTGCTGAAGTTCGCCACGCCCTGCACTTCATGTTCTTCCTGATCAAGCAGGATAAAATAGTAGGCGCTGCCCTGCTTTTGCATTTCGGTGATCATCCCCAGCCGTGCCTGCCAGCCGGAAGGATAACAATGGCTTTCATCCCGGACCGGTTCCCATGGCTTAAGGAAGGCTCGGTTTTCGGCATAGTATTCCGCCAGCCGGTAGGCATCGCGTTCATGAACTAAACGGACAACCAGCCGGTCGGTGGTGAGGCGTACTTTTGGTGATGCAGAGCGGTAGCCAAACATCATTTCCCCCGCGGTCAGAACGGTTCGATAAGAAGTATTTATTGGGCGCATGTCTGGATATTCATCCTGCGACGAACCTATCCTGGGCCATTATTTTTTAAACAGCGGCGCAGAACCGCACTTACCCTCATTTAATATAACCGTAGCCTGCCCCGGAGGTAAAATCCCGACAGCTCAGTAAATAAGCGATTGGCCATTTTACGGCTATTTTCGTGCTGTTTTGCCGTGCAGGTAACGTATTGACGATAAAAAAATATTATCTTCCTCGCCCCTATCGGCAATCCGGGAATGGGTACAAACTAGGGCGGTCGCACTCCTCTCCCCCTTAATTGCTCGTGGTGAAGCATGTCTCTGGTATCGCAAGCTCGGAGCTTGGGTAAGTATTTTCTATTACTCGATAACCTGTTAGTGGTTTTAGGCTTTTTTGTGGTCTTTCCACTTATTTCGATTCGCTTTGTCGATCAGCTTGGCTGGGCGGCCGTAGTGGTCGGTGCCGCACTGGGTTTGCGGCAATTAATCCAACAGGGATTGGGCATTTTTGGCGGGGCAATCGCCGACCGATTTGGCGCCAAACCGATGATCGTCACTGGCATGCTGATGCGCGCAGCCGGTTTCGCCACCATGGCCATGGCCGATCAGCCCTGGTTGCTGTGGTTCTCCTGCGCCCTTTCCGCCCTCGGTGGCACCTTGTTTGACCCACCGCGCACCGCGCTGGTGATTAAGCTCACCCGTCCGCATGAGCGTGGCCGTTTTTACTCCCTGTTAATGATGCAGGACAGTGCCGGGGCGGTGATTGGCGCCCTGATCGGCAGTTGGCTGCTGCAATATGATTTCCACTTCGTTTGCTGGGTCGGCGCGGGCATTTTCGTGTTGGCTGCGGGCTGGAACGCCTGGCTGCTGCCGGCATACCGTATTTCTACCGTCCGCACCCCAATGAAGGAAGGCATGATGCGCGTACTGCGTGACCGCCGTTTCCTGACCTACGTGCTGACGCTGACCGGCTACTACATGCTGTCGGTACAGGTGATGCTGATGCTGCCGATCGTGGTCAATGAAATTGCCGGTTCACCCACGGCGGTAAAATGGATGTATGCCATCGAAGCCGCGCTGTCGCTGTCACTTCTGTACCCACTGGCTCGCTGGAGCGAAAAACGTTTTCGGCTGGAACAGCGCTTGATGGCCGGCCTGCTGCTGATGACCCTCAGCCTGATGCCGGTTGGGCTGGCAACCAGTCTGCAGGGCGTGTTTACTCTGATCTGCTGTTTCTATCTCGGTTCGATCATCGCCGAGCCCGCGCGTGAAACCCTCAGCGCTTCGCTGGCCGATCCCCGCGCACGCGGCAGCTACATGGGGTTCAGCCGCCTGGGGCTGGCATTGGGCGGCGCACTGGGTTACACCGGCGGCGGCTGGATGTACGACACCGGCCACTCGATGAACATGCCGGAACTGCCGTGGATACTGCTGGGTATCGTGGGCTTTATTACCCTGTTCGCCCTTTACTGGCAGTTCAACCCGCGCAGCAGCGCACCGGCGATTGCCCCCGGGGGCTAAGGTTTTTCTCTAAGTTGCCAGAAAATCAGCCGAATTTGCCATAGCTGCTATCCTGATAGTAAAAACATAAACAGGAGAAGTTGGCGATGACCGATGAATCAAAATTACCGCAGTTACTCGAGCACATGGTACTGAACCTGCGCATGCTGTACGCACGCTCAACTCTGGTAGAAAAAGCGCTGGCCCATATCATTGCTGGGAATGCCGACCTGAAGAGCGACATCATCAAGCAGTTACAGATAGTCAACGCCAGCAACGAGCGGGATAAAATCGATCTGGAAGAGGCGCGTATCCACCTGATAGAAGTGATCAATTCGGTTCCAACCAAAAAATAACGCCTGCTTTGGCCCGCGTATTTTGCGCGGGCCATCCAACAATAACGCACCTTCCAACAAGAACTCTTCGCGACAGCCTCAGTATGCTGTGATAACTATTGCTGTTAAAACCTGACAACGGGAGCAAGCATGAAACTGTTTATCTACGATCATTGCCCATTCTGCGTTAAAGCCCGCATGATTTTTGGCCTGAAAAATCTGCCCGTCCGCCTGGTCACCCTGCTCAACGACGATGAAGCTACGCCTGTCAGCATGATTGGCAAGAAAATGGCCCCCATTCTGCAAAAAGACGACGGCAGTTTCCTGCCGGAAAGCATGGATATCGTGCATTACGTCGATCAACTCGACGGTAACCCCCTGCTGACCGGTAAAACCAACCCGGCGATCGCCGACTGGCTACAACGGGTCGGTAGCTACAGCCTCAACTTGCTGCTGCCACGCTTTGCCAACGCGGATTTCGAAGAGTTCGCCACCGACAGCGCCCGTCAGTATTTTACCGACAAGAAACAAGCCTCGATCGGTGAATTTTCCACCCATCTGGCCGACAGTGCCGATCTGATCGCTCAACTGGAAGCCGATCTGCAGGTGCTTTCCGGGCTGATTGTTTCCCCTGAAGCCGTCAATGGCAGCCTGTCGGAGGACGATATTCATCTGTTCCCACTGCTGCGTTCGCTGTCGATCGTCGCCGGGCTTACGCTGCCGGATAGCGTCGAAGCCTATCGTAACCGTATGGCGCAGCGCAGTGATATTCCGCTGCTGTTCGATATGGAACAGTGATCCTCCGCAATAAGGATATAGCGCGCAAATGTTGAAAATGGTGCTGGTTACCGCCCGCGATCGGGCGAGACTGAAAGAAATCTCCGCGGTGCTGATCCGCTACGGCCTGCAGGATGTGATTCGCCTGCTGGGTCTGAGCACCCTGCTAAGCGGCGGTGAAGGCGGCGGTGAGCCACAAGATAACCAAACCTTGCCGCAACGCTTGCGCGCCGCACTGGAAGCGCTGGGGCCAACCTTCGTCAAGTTCGGCCAGATCCTGGCGACCCGCTCAGACCTGTTGGACTCAAGTTGGACCGACGAACTGGATCGCCTGCACAGCCAGGCGACAACCCTGGCCTGGAGCGAACTGGCACCGCATATTACCGCCGATTTGGGTGGTGACCCACACCAACTGTTCGCCGAGTTTGATGAAACCCCACTGGCCGCCGCATCGATGGCACAGATTTATCGCGCCCGTTTGCACAGCGGTGAAGCCGTGGTGATCAAGGTCTTGCGCCCTGGCCTGGCAAAAACCATTCACGCCGATTTGCGCCTGCTGGCCTATCTGGCGGAAACCGTGGAACAGCAAAGCCCGGCACTGGCCCGCTACCGGCCGCGCCAGATGGTACGTGCGCTGGCAACCGCGCTTAATCACGAGCTGGACCTGACTCACGAAGGCAATAATTGTGAACGGGTAGCGCAGCAATTTGCTCAACAGCCCGAGGTAGTAATACCGAAAATTTATTGGCAATGGTCGTCGAAACGTCTGCTGGTGCAGGAGTTTCTGCCCGGCATCGCGCCGGAAAATCCACAGCAATTGGCAACCGCCGGTTTTGATGGCCCGCTTCTGGCACGGCGCGGCGCGCAGGCCTTTATGAAAATGGTGCTGGAGCACCGGCTTTATCACGCCGATCCGCACCCCGGCAACGTGATGGCCCTGGCGGATAACCGCGTCGGCTTTATCGATTTCGGTATGGTCGGCCAACTTTCCGAACGGCGGCGTAATCAGTTACTGCTGTTGCTGCAGGCCATTGCCGAGCGGGAGTCCGGCGGTATCGTCAATACCTTGATCGCCTGGTCGGACAGCGATCCTCTGGATCTGCTGGATTTGGAACTGGCGGCGCAAAACTTTCTCGATAAGCAGGCTTCGGCAACCCTGACGCTGGGTAAGGCGTTAACCGACCTGCTGGTGATGGCGCGTGAACATCAGTTGGCGTTGCCGCCGGATCTGGTGTTGCTGTTCAAGGCGTTAATCACCGCAGATGGCGTGTTGCACCGGCTGGATCCCAACTTCGATATCATCGCCACCCTGAAACCCATGCTGCAACAGGTGATGCTGCAGCGTTATACCCCCGAAGCGGTGCGTCGGCGGATGTTGGCGCTGGGCGGTGAAGCACTGGACGCGGGTGAAGAACTTCCGCAAACCCTGCGTCTGCTGATGCGCCGACTAAAACGCGGGCAAATCAGTGCCGATATCAACCTCAAGAACATCAGCCAGCTAAGTCAGGCGCTGGAGCGGGCTGCCGTCACCCTGGCCATTGCCATAGTGACCGCCGCCTTCACGCTGGGTCTGGCGCCCTACCTGATGCAATCCTCGGTGCGGCTTTGGGGCATTCCGCTGTTTCCGGCACTGGGTGCGCTAGCCTGTCTGGGGGGCGTATTGTTGCTGGCATTGCGTTTGCGCCGCTGAGCAGTTTCGGCGTTATCCGATAGGTCGTGAGCAGTTTCCCGCGCATTATCAATATTATCCCATGTTCTGAAAGTGGCGCGGTATACTGCGCCCATGTCAATCGGGGCGGATAGATAGGCCCCCTACACGTGAGTACTTATGAAAAAAATTATGATGGGTGTGGCAGCCCTGGCATTTGTTGGCGCATTGGTCGGCTGCAATCAACTGACCCAATACACACTTAGCGAGCAGGAAGTGAACGATTACCTGCAAAAGCATAATGATTACCAGAAGCAGATCGGCGTGCCGGGATTACTCGACGCCAATATCGTTTTGACGCAGTTGCAGAGCCAAATTGGCCGTAGCGAACCGGGCAAAGTCACCCTTTCCGGCGATGCTAAAGTGAATATTACCTCGATCCTCGGCCCGCAGACTGCGGATCTGAAGCTGACGCTGAAGGCACAACCGGTCTATGACCGTGAGCAAGGCGCGGTATTCCTGAAGGACATGGAATTGACCGACTATAGCGTGCAGCCGGAGAAAATGCAGACGGTGATGAAGGCGCTGACGCCTTACCTGAATCAGTCGCTGAAATCCTACTTCGACCAAAAGCCGGCCTACGTGCTGAACCCGGATAACAGTAAAACCGAGGCGATGGCCAAGAAACTGGCGAAAGGACTGGAAGTGAAACCGGGCGAATTGGTGATCCCGTTCACCGACTAAGGCCCGTAGTTTGCAACAAAAAGCCCGCTGATAAGGCGGGCTGAGTATTTCCAGTCAGGTAACCCATACCGGCCCCCGCTGAAACTTGCGCTATTACTGTGGTTCGCTGTAGGTAATCTTGCCGGCGTTACAGTCCAGGACCACGTTATAGGTTTTATCCTGTTTGGTGCCGCGAACCGTTAAAGGAACCTGCCAGACGGCATCTTTACCGGTAATGGCTTCCGGGCTGATCCAGGCTATCGGGGTGGCCGTGCCCAGCAGCTTTTTATCAGCTTCCCAGCGCGTGATGCGGTTTTGCAGAAAATCGCGTTTCACCTGAGCGGCAACGTCCGCCGGTTGCAGGCCCGCGCATTGCGCGACTTTGGCGCTACGTTGCTCCTGCGCCTGCACCGTGGTGGTTAACCCCGCCATGGCCAACAGTGCTACCACCAAACTCAGTCCCGTTGTTTTCATATTCCCTCCAGTTGTGATTAACGCTATCCGCAGGCGCTGGCCCTTGGCTCACAACTGGTCTGGCTAAAGATCAGCGTTTGGCGAAGGTGATGACAAACAGCTCATCGAGCCCCGGATAGATTTCCTTGATCACCTGCTTCAGTTCGCTGAGCGACATATTCTCCTGCCGGGCATGCTGCTCGGTTAACCCGTCCAGGCGCACCGGTGTGACTGACAGCACTTCAATCTGGCAGAAAAATACGTTGTCTTCATTGCGGCTTACGCGCAATACCTCACCGGGCTGAAAGTGGGACTCACTGGCATCCCGAATGGTAATGGTCTTGCGCCCGGCCAGAATGTCTGGCTCAAAGCGACTGAAGAAAGTTATTCCACGGCTCATTCTAGATCCTTTTTCATCACATTGCCGCAACATAAGTCATTATGCTGCCTGCTTTTCTGACGCAGATCCCTCTTTAGTGGTAGCGACAGGTTTTTCCGTTTTCACTTTGGCGGTTTTCTTGGGTGCTTCTGTCGGCGCAGCGCCACGCAGAATTTGCCCCAGCACGTCTTTATTCTCCGCCAGGAAGAAGCTCAGCCCTTCACGCTGCTCATCATCCAGAGTCAGGGGTGACTGCTGCAGCCATTCACCGAGGCTATCCGCCAGATCCAGCATTTTGTCGTAAGCGTCGGCTTCTTTCTTGGTTGCGAAAGTCATCTTTTCCTCACCGTTTCTCACCACCACATATTTAACTTCTACGGCCATGTGTGCATTCCTCAAAGGTTAGAATACTGTATTTTTATACAGTATAAGGTGATTTTACGCAGGGATGCAAGCGCACCCCTGACGCGACTTATTTCAACAACCGCACCTTGCAGTTCTTACCCTTGATTTTGCCCTGCTGAAGCTGTTGCAATGCCTTGCGGGCGCTTTCCTTGCGGATCGCCACATAGGCATGCACCGGGAACATGTCGATCTTGCCCACTTCCGCCGCCGTCAGCCCGGCATCGCCGGTCAATGCGCCAAGAATGTCGCCTGGACGGATTTTGGCCTTGCGCCCACCGTCGATGCACAGGGTGACCATTTCGGCTTCCAGCGTGGTATTGCCCGCCCCGCTCAGCTCAGACACCGGTGCCCACTTAACCTTGGTTTGCAAATAGTCTTCAATGGCATGTGCGCGCGTCATTTCCTGCGGCGTACACAGGCTGATCGCCTTGCCACTCAAACCGGCACGGCCGGTACGACCGATACGGTGTACGTGAACTTCCGGATCAAATGCCAGCTCGTAGTTGACTACCAGCTCCAGCTCTTTGATATCCAGGCCGCGCGCGGCGACGTCGGTCGCTACCAGCACGCGGCAGCTGCGGTTGGCAAAACGCACCAGCACCTGGTCACGATCGCGCTGTTCCAGATCGCCATGCAGCGCCAGCACGTTAATGCCGCGAGATTCCAGCGCCTCATATACGCTCTGACAGTCACGCTTGGTGTTACAGAACACCACGCAGGAAGAAGGTTGGTAATGGCGAATTGCCGATACCAGCACTGCCGGGCGCTGATCGCGGGTGGTTTCGTAGAAGCGTTGTTCGATGGTGGTTTGTTCTTCACCGTCGTCCACTTCCACATTTAACGGGCTGCGCTGCACGCGTGCGCTGATGCGTTCAATACCGCTCGGATAGGTTGCCGAGAACAGCAGCGTTTGGCGCTGTGGCGGCGTGTAGCTGATCACGTCATCGATGTCATCGGCGAAGCCCATGTCCAACATACGGTCAGCTTCGTCCAGCACCAGCACTTTCAATTCGTCCAGTACCAGCGTTTTCTTGCGCAGGTGCTCCTGAATGCGTCCCGGCGTCCCCACCACGATATGCGGGGCGTGCACCAGCGAGTCAAGCTGCGGCCCCATCGGCTGGCCGCCGCACAGGGTCAAAATTTTGATGTTCTGGGTGAAGCGCGCCAAACGGCGCAGTTCTTTGCTCACCTGGTCGGCCAGCTCACGCGTCGGGCACAGGATCAGCGCCTGCGCAGCCACTTGGGCGACGTTAATTTTGTCCAGCAAACCGATGCCGAACGCCGCCGTTTTACCGCTGCCGGTTTTTGCTTTGGCACGTACGTCCTGCCCATTCAGGATGGCGGGCAGTGCGGCGGCCTGCACCGGTGTCATTTCGGCATACCCCAGTTCGTTGAGGTTGGCCAACTGTTCGGCTGGCAGCGGCAGGGAAGAAAAGGATACTGTGCTCACGGCGATAACTCTTTATGGCAAATGGAATGGCGGCGCGCTCAAGGCAGCACCGAATCAGCCGCAGATGATAACAGAGATAGGGTGAATTACGGATTTCACGCATAAAAAAAGCCACCCTGGGCAGTTTTTGGCCGCCATAACGGTGCCGGATGGCCTTCGGCTTCACACGCAAACGTTTTCGTATATACTACTGGCCCATTATCAGACCGCGTTAAACGCCACAGATCCAGGTACGAGACTATGTTAACTATTGGAACCGCCCTGCGCCCGTCCGCCACCCGCGTTATGTTGCTCGGCTCCGGCGAGCTGGGTAAAGAAGTGGCTATCGAATGCCAGCGTTTGGGCCTCGAAGTCATCGCCGTCGATCGCTATGCCGACGCCCCCGCCATGCATGTGGCACACCGCAGCCACGTGATTAACATGCTGGACGGCAACGCGTTGAAAGCCGTGATCGAGCAGGAGCGTCCTGACTATATCGTGCCGGAGATCGAAGCCATCGCCACCAGCATGCTGGTTGAACTGGAACAGCAAGGACATCGCGTGGTGCCCTGTGCCGAGGCAACGCGCCTGACGATGAACCGCGAAGGCATCCGCCGCCTGGCTGCCGAAACCCTCGGGCTGCCCACCTCCAGCTACCGCTTTGCCGATGGCGAGCAGGCTTTCCGGCAGGCGGTCGAGCAAATCGGCTACCCGTGCATTATCAAGCCAGTGATGAGCTCTTCCGGCAAAGGCCAGAGCCTGATCCGCAACCCGGAACAGCTGAAAAGCGCCTGGGATTACGCCCAGCAAGGCGGTCGTGCCGGTGGTGGCCGGGTGATTGTTGAAGGGCTGGTGAAATTTGATTTTGAAATCACCCTGCTGACCATCAGCGCAGTCGATGGCGTGCATTTCTGCGCACCGATCGGCCATCGTCAGGAGGACGGTGATTACCGTGAATCATGGCAACCGCAGCAGATGAGTGACCTGGCTCTGAGCCGCGCGCAGGCGATTGCAGAAAACGTGGTGAAGGCGTTGGGCGGTTTTGGCCTGTTCGGCGTTGAATTGTTTGTCTGTGGCGACGAAGTGATCTTCAGCGAGGTTTCACCGCGCCCGCACGATACCGGCATGGTGACCCTGATTTCACAAGACCTGTCAGAATTCGCGCTGCACGTGCGCGCTTTCCTCGGTCTGCCGATTGGTGCCATTCGCCAGTTTGGCCCTTCTGCTTCGGCGGTGATCCTGCCGCAACTAATCAGCAGTGACCTGCGCTTTAGCGGTCTGGAACACGCGCTGGTTGGCCACAATCAACTGCGTCTGTTCGGCAAGCCGGAAATTAACGGTCAACGTCGGATGGGGGTCGCGCTGGCTACGGCAGAAAATGTAGAGCTGGCGGTGGAATCAGCCAAACGGGCCGCCGCTGCGGTGGTGATTGAAGGTTAATACTTTGGGGCCGGTTTACCGGCCCCGACAACATCAATAGTTTTCGTCTTCTTCCGAGTCATCATCAGCCTGGTCATCCGGCCGTTCCTGATACTCTTCATCGTCGTCTTCGTCATCAAACATGACGCTGACCTGATCACCCTGATGTTTTTCGCGGATTTCCTGCGCGACGCGCGCGATGGCTTCACCACTGCTCATGCCTTGTTCCATCAACAGATGGATACGATCTGCAGCTTCCTGCTGCTCTAGATGACTCAGTGACGGCATACCTGCAAGCATGTGTTTCTCTCCGGCAAAATGGAGGCTGAGTATACGCCTTAAACCGACGGATCCCAACGCCTGTTATTCAGTAGCCTGCAGAGAATGAGGATCGCCATGTCGCCACTGCTTCAGGCGGTGAAGCCAGAGAATAACGTGCCATCCCTGTTTGAGGCCGCGGGCGTTATCAACCATCGCCCGATCGATACCAAGCTGAAAGAACTCATCGGTAATGCGGCACTGGGCCGCCAGCTCGGGTTCACGGCGAATGCTGTGACAAATACCCAGGGCTTCACGGGTAATCTGCCAGTGGAAGGCTGGGCGGATGTCAATTTTATCGGCATAACGCCGATTCAACGCCACCAGCATGGCGACTATTTTCATGTAATGGCGCTGATACTCGACGTTTGCCTTGCCCGTACGGCGACGGTTGCTGATCGATTGACCGTGCACCCGCTGGCGATACAGCGCTTTGCTAAGGTATTTCACCCGCTGTGCATTAAACATCACTTCAGTAGTCCAGGGAATATCCTGATGATGCAAACCCGGTTCGAAATACAACCGGTGCTGCTTAATGAAATCAAGGCGATATACCGCCAGCCAGACCACATGAATAAACTTTCTTGATTTTAACGCCCGCTCCAGCCATTGCACGCCGCTAATAACATCGGTATCCCCCAATCGCTTTAGCGGAATAATCGGCTGCAGTTCATCCTGGTCGGTGAAATAACGTTCGCCATTACACTGCATGACATCCAGTTGGTTTTGTTCGGCTAATTCAACCAGCGTTGAATACATTTCAGGTGCCAGTAAATCATCGGCATCAGGGAACGCCACATATTTCCCCCTGGCAACCGCCAACCCCGCATTACGCGCGCAGGATACCCCGGCATTAAGCTGGTCAATCACGGTAATATGCGAGTATTGCTGCGCATAGCGGTGGGCGATATCGCCAGAGCCGTCGGTGGAACCATCATTGACGATGATAACCTCAAGACGACGCTCTTTCTGGGCCAGCAGTGACGCCAGAAACGGCTCAAACAGTTCACCCACGTTGTGCAACGGGACAATAACACTTAGCATTAGGGGCATAGGCAGCTCTTCGCAAAAAGTAACGAATGAATATTTCTGTTTTTAAAAATATCAGGGTGCATTTAAATTAAATAAGGCACTTGCCCATCGACAGAGTCACAGGCATAAATGCGTCTTGTTACCATTTATATTTTAAGATCTGTACTTTCACAGATGAGTGATAACAAGCAAAAACAATAACTGAATGAAACTAATAGTGAAATTTAGGATTTGAAATTGAAATCATCGAATCCAAGAATTATCTTAACCGTTCAATGATGTAGTTTTTAACATATTGGATTATAGCCAAAGTCGCAAAAAATGCTTCATTTGCAAAATTGTTTACTCATCGTTTATGTGAAGTGTGCTTATGCGCCTGATGCCAGAGCATGCGTCAGCCGGTTGAATATGGCAGAATAGCGGTCAGAAACCGCCGCCCCGCCAGTCAGGTTTATTGAGGCCCATGAGCACAATCGCACCGAATCTTAAGTCTTTACCCTACACCCGCACCGCCCTGCTGGAGCTGTTTGCCCCACTGGCCTCACAGCCTTGGGCGATGTTGCTGCATTCCGGTTTTGCCGAACACTCACATAACCGTTTCGATATTCTGGTGGCGCAACCCTGTGCAACCCTGACCACACGCGGCCCCGTTACCGAGATCCGTCGCGGTGAAGAACACTGGTCGTCGCCGGAAGACCCTTTCCGCCTGATACAGCAGCAGTTGGAACAACAGAACTTGCAGCCGGAGGTTGATACCTGTCTGCCGTTTCTGGGGGGCGCCCTCGGGTTGTTCGGTTACGATTTGGGCCGCCGGGTAGAAAAACTGCCGCAGTGGGCACAGGCAGATATCACGCTGCCGGATATGGCGGTCGGTATTTATGACTGGGCGTTGATAGCCGATCATCACCAACAAACGCTGACGTTACTCAGCTATGGTGATGGTGAACAGCGCTGGCAGTGGCTCCGCAATCAGCAGCCTGCGCCCCGACCGCCATTTACCCTGACCAGCCCCTGGCAGGCCAATATGACGCGGCGGCAATACGGGGAAAAGTTCCAGCGTATTCAGCATTACCTGCGCAGTGGGGACTGTTATCAAATCAATCTGGCGCAACGTTTTGCTGCCGATTATCAGGGCGATGAATGGCAAGCCTTTCAGCAATTGAGCGCCAGCAACCGGGCGCCCTTCTCAGCCTTCCTGCGCCTGCCGGATAACACCGTGCTGAGCGTTTCACCCGAGCGTTTTTTGTGGCTGGAAAACCAACAGATTCAAACCCGCCCGATCAAAGGCACGCTGCCGCGGCTGGCTGATGCCGGGCAGGATGCGCAACAGGCGCAACGTTTGGCAAACTCCAACAAAGACCGCGCAGAGAACCTGATGATTGTCGATCTGCTACGCAATGATATCGGCCGCGTCGCCGAACCGGGCAGCGTCGAGGTTCCCGAACTGTTCGTGGTCGAACCCTTCCCGGCAGTACATCATCTGGTCAGCACCATCACCGCCACTCTGCCGCAATCCACTCCGGCGACCGAACTGTTGCGCGCCTGCTTCCCTGGGGGATCCATTACCGGGGCGCCCAAGGTACGAGCAATGGAAATTATTGAAGAGCTGGAGCCGCAGCGACGCAACGCCTACTGCGGCAGCATTGGCTATATCAGCGCCTGCGGTACCATGGACACCAACATCACTATCCGCACCTTGATCACCGAAAACGGCCGTATTTACTGCTCTGCCGGGGGCGGTATCGTTGCCGATAGCCAGGAACAGGCGGAATATCAGGAAACCTTTGATAAGGTCGGCCGCATTCTGCCGCAACTGGGGGAGTTTATCGCTTCGTGAACCAACCCACTTATCCGGCCTCGCTGGCGGCCTTTATCAGCCGCTTTCAGCTGCAACTGCCACAGGCCTCGCAGATTTCACATAACGTTCGTCCGGCCGCGGTGTTGATCCCGATTATTTGCCGCCCCGAACCCACCCTGTTGCTGACCCGCCGCGCCGACTCGCTGCGCAAGCACCCGGGCCAGGTAGCATTCCCAGGCGGTAAAACCGATGCTGAAGACGGCTCGGCGATTATCACCGCCCTGCGTGAAGCTCAGGAAGAAGTGGCTATCCCACCGCAAGCCGTGACCATTCTGGGTCAACTGGCCCCTCTCGACAGCAGCACCGGTTTTCAGGTGACCCCGGTGGTTGGCTTGATCTCACCCGATGTGCAATTTTTCGCCAATGAAGATGAAGTGGCCGAGGTTTTTGAAATGCCGCTGCACGAAGCACTGACGCTTTCGCGCTATTATCCGTTGGATATTCACCGTGCCGGTCATTCACACCGCATTTATCTGTCCTGGTATCAGAGCCAATTTGTCTGGGGATTGACCGCCGCCATCATTCGAAGACTGGCACAACAGGTCAGCATTTAACGCCAATAATGTGAACCTCATCACAAGCCAAACGGTTACCTGCGCAACAGGCGTGGGTAAAGCGATCGGCATCACTTCATTGGTTTGCTTTTTAAACTACCTTTCTGGCTATCAGAGTTTTAAAAAAACTGTAAACCCTCTCTTCAACCTTACGAAATACCTGTAAAATAGCGCAGTCCGGAATAAACCACTATTTCAGCAGGGTTTAAGCCGGCCGCGTTCAGCAACGGAAGCTGGCGCGATTGCCATTAACCGAGATTAGGCAACGGATGTTCCACGAACGGCCGAATGCCTGCGGCAATCAGTAAAAAACTAACACCAAGGATTATTTTATTTCATGCGAAAAAGGCAGCCAAACCCGTGCGGCCCTTTTACAATATCGCAGTTCCCTGCTCGGTTTTTAACCGCTGCAGCCATAACAATATGCCTCTAAGGAGTTTTAGCGTGATTAGCGTTTTCGACATGTTTAAGATCGGCATCGGCCCGTCCAGCTCTCATACGGTTGGACCGATGAAAGCCGGCAAACAGTTTGTCGACGATCTGGTAAATCAAGGCCTGATGCCTTCTATCACGCGTGTTGCCGTAGATGTTTACGGCTCACTCTCATTGACCGGTAAAGGTCACCATACCGATATCGCTATCATTCTCGGCCTGGCGGGCAATATGCCCGACACCGTTGATATCGATAGCATCCCGGGCTTTATTCGCGATGTAGAACAACGTCAACGCCTGATGCTGGCCAACGGCCTGCATGAGGTTGATTTCCCGCGTGACGGCGGCATGGTTTTCCGTAGCGACAATTTGCCGCTGCATGAGAACGGCATGCAGATCCACGCCTTCGCTGGGGATAAACAAGTTTACAGCAAGACTTACTACTCACTCGGCGGCGGTTTTATCGTCGACGAAGAGAACTTCGGTAAAGCCGACGCACACGAGCTGAGCGTCCCTTATCCGTTCAGTTTTGCTCGTGATATTCTCGCCCACTGCCGTGATACCGGGCTGTCGTTTTCCGGCCTGGTGATGCAGAACGAACTGGCGCTGCACAGCAAGCAGGATATCGAAACCTACTTCGGTAACATTTGGCAGACCATGCGCGCCTGTATCGATCGCGGTCTGAACACCGAGGGCGTACTGCCGGGGCCACTGCGTGTGCCACGTCGTGCCTCCGCGCTGCGTCGCATGCTGGTGTCTTCCGACAAGCTGTCCAACGATCCGATGAACGTAATTGACTGGGTCAACATGTTCGCACTGGCGGTCAACGAAGAGAACGCGGCCGGCGGGCGAGTCGTCACCGCGCCGACCAACGGCGCCTGTGGCATCGTCCCTGCCGTACTGGCTTACTATGACCACTTTATTGAATCCGTCAGCCCGGATATTTATATCCGTTACTTTATGGCAGCGGGCGCAGTAGGCGCATTGTACAAGATGAATGCCTCTATCTCCGGTGCCGAAGTGGGTTGCCAGGGTGAAGTGGGCGTGGCCTGCTCGATGGCCGCAGCCGGCCTGGCCGAACTGCTGGGTGCCAGCCCGGAACAGGTTTGCATCGCGGCAGAGATCGGCATGGAGCATAACCTGGGGCTGACCTGTGACCCGGTTGCCGGCCAGGTTCAGGTTCCTTGCATTGAACGTAATGCCATTGCTTCGGTGAAGGCGATCAACTCAGCGCGTATGGCGCTGCGTCGTACCAGTGAACCACGTGTCTCGCTGGATAAGGTCATCGAAACCATGTACGAAACCGGCAAAGACATGAATGCCAAATATCGCGAAACCTCTCGCGGTGGTCTGGCGATCAAAGTGCAGTGTGACTGACCCTCTAACCCCGCCTTCGCGGCGGGGTTTTTCTTGCTGTAACCTTCGGCTAATCAAATCATTAATGCCATTTGGTGACAATGTCACACAAAATATTCAAAACCCCGTCCCCCTATCCCACAGTTAACCAACAATTTAGCCCTCTGTTTCACCAAATTTAAATAATTTACTGGGTTAACATCACTCTTGTATAACGACAGGCTAGAATTAGCCAAGTATCATTTAGGACAGTTTGGCCTGACGGTGATTCTGGGCTGGCTTACCGAACAAGGATTTAGCGATGTTGATGACCCAACTTGCCGTGACCAAATACCGCTATTACCGTTGGCTACTCGCCGGGGCGGTCGGGTTGGCTATTCTGCTGTTATCGCTCTACACCCGTTATTATCAAGAAATTGGCACTATTGAACAAAACCGGCAGGTGCTCGCCACCCGCACCGTCGCCAAGATTAACGATCTGCTGACACCGGCAAAGCAACAGGCCGAGCGATCCATGCCGCTGCTGGACTCATCCTGTGAGGCCGTGATGCCAACGCTGCGTTTTCGCGCAGCGCAAAACCAGGCCCTGCGGGCCATGCTGCTGGTTAAAGACGGGGTTATTTACTGTTCCAGCCTGTTTGGCACCCGTAAGTACGTTTTCAGCGCTATTTTGCCCAGCGTAGCAAACGATGGCGCGAAACTGGTGTTGCGCCCTTCACTCTCTGTCGCCAAAGGCGTGCCGACGCTGATCATGTGGACTCCAACGCAGCCTGATAACCACAGTAACGGCGTGTTGCACGTGTTCAATATTGAGCTCTTGGCGAACTTCCTGCTGGAACCTCAGGAGCCCTACGCACAACGAGTGGTGCTGAACGTCGGCAACTACAGCCTGGAATATGGCCGCCGGGAAATCTTGCGCAGCGACACCCTGACAAGCGACCTGCGCTATACCGCAAAATCTACCAGGTATCCGTTCTCTATTTCACTGTTCGGCCCTCAGGCCAGCATGTTGGCGCTGGCGGCGCTGCCGCGCCATATCCCACTGTCGTTGCTGATCAGCCTGCTGGCGGCCTATGTGGTGTATCTGCTCACCGCTAACCGCATGAGCCTGTCGTATCACATTGGCCACGCCATTTCCCACCGCGAATTCCGCGTTTACTGTCAGCCGATCATCAATGCTGAAACCGGCCGCTGTGTCGGGGTTGAGATGCTGCTGCGCTGGAAAAACAAGCGCCAGGGCTGGATCTCTCCCGACGTGTTTATCCCGCTGGCGGAGCAGCATGGTTTGATTATCGCCCTGACCCGTTACCTGATGAACACCGTGGTGGAAAACCTGCAGTTGTTCCCGCCACGCCCGTCGTTTTATATCAGCATCAACGTTGCGGCTGAGCATTTCAACGGGGTGACCATTATCGATGATATCCGCCGCCTGTGGCTTCCCGCCCATCCGATGCCTTCGCTGATGCTGGAGTTGACCGAACGTACCGCCCTGTCGGAAATTCAGTATGAGCAAATCAAAACGCTCAAGGAAATGGGCATCATGTTGGCCATCGACGACTTTGGTACCGGACACAGTTCGCTTAGCTATTTGAAAAAACTCAGCCCTGACGTGTTGAAAATCGACCGTGGCTTTACCGCCGCCATTGGTACCGATGCGATTAACGCCACCGTCACCGATACCATTATTACTCTGGCGCAGCGGCTGAAATTAAGACTGGTGGCTGAAGGAGTGGAAACTGCCGAACAGGCAGATTATCTGCGCTCGCGCGAGGTCAATGCATTGCAGGGGTTCTATTTCGCCAAGCCGATGCCAATCAATGTATTTCCACTGTGGTTACAGCAGTATGAGTCACGGTTGCGGTCGGTAAATCAGCGGGAAGAGCAGCGGAAGGAACAGGAAAGCAAGCCGGAGGCGTGATGCCTCCGGCCCGTAGGTTACTGGTGCTCCTCGTCGTGAGGCTCAACTTTGGTAATACGCACCAGTTCAATGCGGTACTCGGACACCGCAACGACTTCGAAACGCAGCCGGTTAAGCTCCACCGTTTCACCCACCGCCGGCATTTGGCCGTAGTGGGACAGCAGGAACCCCGCCAGGGTGGCGAAGTCCGCCGTCGGGCTGACCAGATCGTCGCAGTTCAGCGCCTGCTCCAGTGAGTGCAGATCGGCGCCGCCCTTCACCAGCCAACTGGCGTCTTCCACCACGATATCCGGCGTTTCATCCTCGTCCGGGAATTCACCGGCAATGGCTTCCAGCACGTCCAGTGGCGTGACCAGCCCCTGCACAACACCAAATTCATTGGTAACCACCACCAGACGTCCCTTGGCACGGCGCAATACCGCCAGCAGGTTAATCACGTCCATGGTGTCCGGTACCACAATCGGTGGCGTACGCGCGGCAAACTCGGCGATATCCTCACCCCGCTCTACCGCCACCAGCAGATCCTTGGCACGCACCACGCCGATAATTTCATCCAGCGAGTCGCGGCAAACCGGGAACAGGCTATGCGGCGTATCCAACAGTTGTTCACGCACCTCTTCACGGGAACGGTCGCAATCCACCCATGAAATATCGGTGCGCGGCGTCATCACGCTTCGCAGTGAACGTGAAGCCAGCGTCAACACACCGCTGATCATATAACGTTCTTCCTCGGCGAAGGTTTCATTCACCGGCAGCGGTGCCGCTTCGTCCGTCTGCTGCGCGCGCTGCTGCCCCATCAGGCGCATGATCGCCTCTGCGGTACGCTCACGCATCGGGCGATGAGCCTGATGTTTGATAAAGTTACGGCGGGCAATTTGGTTAAACAGTTCGATCAAAATCGAGAAACCAATCGCGGCGTACAGGTAACCTTTAGGAATATGCAAACCAAAGCCTTCGGCGATCAGGCTCAGGCCGATCATCAGCAGGAAGCTCAGGCACAGCACCACAATGGTCGGGTGCGCATTGACGAAGTTGGTCAGCGGTTTGGAAGCCACCAGCATCACCACCATGGCGATGACAACGGCGGTCATCATCACCGGCAGGTCGTTCACCATGCCCACCGCGGTAATGACCGCATCGAGTGAGAACACCGCATCAAGGATCACAATCTGCACCACCACCGCCCAGAATTTGGCGTAGCCACGGTTGGCGCCATCCTGGTGCGTTTGCCCTTCCAGCCGTTCGTGCAGCTCCATGGTGGCCTTGAACAACAGGAACACACCACCGAACAGCAGGATCAAATCACGACCGGAGAAGCTGAACTCCCCGACGCTAAACAGCGGCGTGGTCAGCGTCACCATCCAGGAAATGACCGACAACAGGCCCAAACGCATAAACAGCGCCAGCGACAGGCCGAGTATGCGTGCTTTATCACGCTGCTTCGGCGGCAGTTTATCGGCCAGAATGGCGATAAACACCAGGTTGTCGATACCCAGTACGATTTCCAATACCACCAGTGTCAGTAACCCGGCCCAAATTGAGGGGTCCATTAAAAATTCCATATCAGACTCCGAAAAAAAGACAGGATGGCCGAGCGGTGCTCAGGCGTGACGATGCCGACGCAGAAAAGGCGCGGACAGAAATAGCAAGATATCGGGATTGCAGTACCGGGGGATGGCCGAGCGGCCGTGTGATTTGTACTACGCCAGCAGGTGGCGGGTGGAACCTTGAAAAACAGTAACTTCGGTGACAGTCCATAGGGTGGGCTGAGGCCCTTCACTCCTAAATATGAAAGAAGAAATACTCTAGCAGGAATTTTTTTGCCGGCAAAGAAGCTTTTTTACCTTCTGCATCGTCTTGTAACAGCTCTGTTGTTTAATTCCGCAAACACCGGGTTAGGAGTAATCCGAGCGCTCAATAGCAGAGCAATGTCACAAAATTTATTTTTTCACTCACTAAAATAAATGGCGCTGACGTGGATTCACGCGCACAGGCTTTTGAAACTGCGCGAGAAATGTTAACGGCGGGTTTCCAAATTTCTACCATAATGTATCTGAACCACGGAAGTGACCACCAGCAAGAAAATGAACTGAACAAACACAATCCGTGCATGAAGTTCAATGAGGAGGTAGCGAGTGGCAATAGCTATTATCATCGGCACACACGGGACCGCAGCAGAACAATTGCTGAAGACGACGGAAATGCTATTGGGCGAACAGGATAACGTCGCTTTTATAGATTTCGTCCCCGGTGAAAATGCCGAAACGTTAATCGAGAAATACAAGGGTAAAATCAGCGGGCTGGACACCAGTGGTGGCGTCCTGTTCCTGGTAGATACCTGGGGCGGCAGCCCGTTCAACGCGGCCAGCCGCATCGCCGTCGATAAAGAGAACTATGAGGTCGTCACCGGGGTTAACATTCCGATGCTGGTGGAAACGTTCATGGCACGAGACGACAACCCTGGCTTCGACGAACTGGTCGCGCTGGCGTTGGAAACCGGCCGTGAAGGCGTGAAAGCGCTGAAAAAACCAGCCGAAGAGAGTGTTAAGCCCGCGGCACCACAAAGTGCTCCCACCGCAAAACCCGCCGCCCCTCAGGCGCCGCTGGGTCCCAATGACCATATGAAAATCGGCCTGGCCCGTATCGATGACCGTCTGATCCACGGTCAGGTCGCGACCCGCTGGACCAAGGAAACCGACGTCAGCCGCATCATCGTGATCAGTGACGAAGTCGCCGCCGACCACGTTCGCAAAACCTTGCTGACCCAGGTTGCCCCTCCGGGCGTCACCGCACACGTGGTCGACGTGGCGAAAGCCATTCGGGTGTGGAACAACCCGAAATATGCCGGCGATCGCGTGATGCTGCTGTTCACCAACCCGACCGACGTCTGGCGTTTGGTGGAAGCCGGCGTGGATATCAAGTCGGTAAATATCGGCGGCATGGCGTTCCGCCAGGGCAAAACCCAGGTGAATAATGCCGTCTCGGTTGACGAAAAAGATATCGAAGCGTTTAAGAAATTAAACGAGCGCGGTATTGAATTGGAAGTTCGTAAAGTCTCGTCCGACAGTCGGTTAAAAATGATGGACCTGATTAACAAACTCAATTAATGGCGACAGCCAATAATTATTTTACTCAGAGATCTTTGGTCATAGGAGAAGTGCAATGGAGATTACCACTCTTCAGATTGTACTGATATTTATCGTTGCCTGTATCGCCGGGATGGGTTCCGTCCTCGACGAGTTTCAGTTCCACCGTCCGCTGGTCGCCTGTACCCTGATCGGCTTTATTCTCGGTGACATGAAAACCGGTATCATCATCGGCGGTACGCTGGAGATGATCGCCCTGGGCTGGATGAACATTGGTGCGGCGGTAGCGCCAGATGCGGCGTTAGCGTCAATCATTTCCACCATTCTGGTTATTGCCGGCGGACAAAGCGTCGGTGCCGGTATCGCCCTGGCCATTCCGCTGGCGGCGGCCGGGCAAGTGCTGACCATCATCGTGCGTACCCTGACCGTGGCCTTCCAGCACGCGGCGGACAGCGCGGCGGAGCGAGGCAGTTTGCGCGCCATTACCTGGCTGCATATCTCTGCCCTGCTGCTGCAGGCGATGCGTATTGCCATCCCGGCGGTTATCGTCGCTATCTCTGTGGGTACCTCAGGCGTTCACGCGCTGCTTAACTCGATCCCGGAAGTCGTCACCAGCGGCCTGAACATCGCCGGCGGGATGATCGTGGTAGTAGGTTACGCCATGGTGATCAACATGATGCGTGCCGGCTACCTGATGCCATTCTTCTACCTCGGCTTCGTTACTGCCGCCTTCACCAACTTTAACCTGGTCGCCCTCGGCGTGATCGGCGTGGTGATGGCCGTGCTTTATATCCAGCTCAGCCCGAAATACAACAAGTCTCAGGTAGTCCAGGCTGGCCCGGCAAATGCCAACGACCTCGATAACGAACTCGACTAGGAATAGGTGAGAGAAATGGTTGATACAACAGCTCAAAAGAAACTCACGCCGGCCGATATTCGCGGTGTGTTTATGCGCTCGAATCTGTTCCAGGGTTCATGGAACTTCGAACGTATGCAGGCGCTGGGTTTTTGCTTCTCAATGGTACCGGTGATCCGTCGCCTGTATCCGGAAAATAACGACGAGCGCAAACAGGCAATCAAACGCCATCTGGAGTTCTTTAACACCCACCCTTACGTGGCGGCGCCGGTCCTTGGCGTTACCATGGCGATGGAAGAACAGCGCGCTAACGGTGCGCCTATCGACGATGCGGCCATCAACGGTATCAAAGTCGGTTTGATGGGGCCTTTGGCTGGTGTCGGCGACCCGATTTTCTGGGGTACCGTACGTCCGGTATTTGCCGCACTCGGCGCCGGTATTGCCATGAGTGGCAGCCTGCTGGGCCCGATTTTGTTCTTCGTCCTGTTCAACCTGGTGCGCCTGTTGACCCGCTATTACGGCGTGGCCTACGGTTATCGCAAAGGGGTGGATATCGTTAATGATATGGGCGGCGGCTTCCTGCAAAAACTGACGGAAGGAGCGTCCATTCTTGGCCTGTTTGTCATGGGGGCCCTGGTTAACAAGTGGACGCACGTGAATATCCCGCTGGTGGTGTCGAAGATCACCGACCAGACCGGGCATACCACGGTAACCACGGTGCAAACCATCCTCGACCAGTTGATGCCGGGCCTGGTGCCGTTGCTGCTGACCTTCGGCTGTATGTGGCTGCTGCGCAGGAAAGTGAATGCGCTGTGGATCATCATTGGCTTCTTCGCCATCGGTATCTTCGGTTACTGGATAGGTCTGCTGGGTCTGTAAGCGTTTTAACCGCCGGGGGGAAACCCCCGGTTTTTTTATTTGTGGAGTTGAAAGATGTCGCTGACCGATGGCGTATTACTGATTTTCACCGCGCTGATGCTGGTGTATGCGATTTACGATGAGTTCGGCATGAACCTGCTGAAAGGCAAAACCTTGCTCAAGGTGCAGTTAAAGCGCCGAAATCGAATTGATTGCCTGATTTTTGTCGGCCTGATCGCCATTCTGCTCTACCGAAATGTCACCACCCAGGGTGCGGTATTAACCACCTGGCTGCTTATTTCTTTAGCACTGATCGCAATTTATATTTCTTATATCCGCTGGCCCAAGATGTTGTTTAAAGCGCAGGGTTTCTTTTATGCCAATGCCTTTATTGAATATAACCGGATTAAGGCCATGAATTTATCCGAGGATGGCATCCTGGTGATAGATCTTGAGCAGCGTCGGTTGTTGATTCAGGTCACTCAATTAGACGATCTGGAGAAAATTTATCACTTTTTCGTTGAGAATCAGTGAGTAAAAAACAACCTTAATTCTGCCCCGTGTTGCCCTGCGCTGTATGTGGATAATTAATCATCAGCGCACATGGCTACCTGATGATTATTTACGCAATATTGTTGCACTCGCCTACATTATATTCCTTCTTATACACTTCATTAATGAAAACCATTATCAATTTCAAACCAATGTCCATCGGGAATAAGGGTTGTTGGAAACGGAATTAATATGCTATGGTTGCGCCGTCATTGGGGAGTAGCCGGTTTCTGGGCAATAAAACGCCAGAAACGCCCGTATCAACATACTCGTTTTATACATTAAAACGTGGTGCGGGCAGCCAGGTAAGGTTGGCGAGACCATAGACACGTAACTCCGTCGTATGGTTGGGGGTGGGTTACGTGTATATGGAGCCGCCCGGCCGAGGTTATTCAACATGAACTTGTCAGCTACACTCATTCTCGCTTTTGGCATGTCTATGGATGCGTTCGCCGCATCAATTGGCAAAGGTGCCAGCCTGCATCAGCCCCGTTTTCGTGAAGCGCTACGCACCGGACTTATCTTCGGCGTGGTAGAAGCCATTACGCCAATTATCGGTTGGGGCATCGGCTTGTTCGCCAGCCAATACATTATGGAATGGGATCACTGGGTCGCCTTCTCGCTGCTGTTTATCCTCGGTATGCGCATGATCGTCGAAGGCGTCAGGAACCGGCCTGACGAAGTGGAAAAAGTGAAGCGTCACGGTTTCTGGTTACTGGTCGCCACCGCCATCGCTACCAGCCTCGACGCCATGGCTATTGGTGTCGGCCTGGCCTTCCTGCAGGTGAATATCGTCCACACCGCCATGGCCATTGGCTGCGCTACCATGATTATGGCCACCCTGGGCATGATGATAGGCCGCTTTATCGGGCCATTGCTCGGCAAGCGCGCGGAGATCCTCGGCGGCGTGGTGTTGATCGGTATCGGCTTCAATATTCTGCTGGAGCATTTGGGCTATCTGGCCTGATAGCGCTCAACCCAAAGAAAAACCTGCCAATGGCAGGTTTTTTCGTTTCTGGACGGTCAATCAATCAGGCTGACGGCGGTACAGCGCTATAACAAAATCGGTTTCGCAGGCAAAGGCTTCACAACCACTCAAATGCTGCTGAACCTCAGGCGAGGCACGCCAGGCAAAAGGCGTCATCTGCAGCAGGTTGGCCGCCTGCTCACCCGGCAGCGTCATCGGGTACGCTAATGACTCAACTCGTTCGCAATCAAAACCGGCAAACTGCTCATCCTGTTCGACATGCAGTTGCACCTGCTGATACACCTGCTCTTTCAATTGGTACAGGTGACGTGGGCCAGGCGATACCGTTACCACCACACCACCGGGTTTCACTACCCGAGCCAGTTCTTCAGCTTTGCAAGGGGCGTAAATACGCAGTATGGCGTCCAGAGAAGCGTCGGCAAACGGCAGACGATGGCTCGACGCCACGCAGAATGAGACTGCCGGGTAACGCTTGGCCGCATAGCGGATCGCCACCTTGGCAACGTCCAGGCCATAAACGGTGATATTACGCTGCTGCGTCAACCGGGCGGCCACTTCCGCCGTGTAATAGCCTTCGCCACAGCCGATGTCCAGTAACGCCTGCGCATCGCTCGCCAACGCCTGATCCAACAGCTCAGCGACACGCTGCTGCAAGGGTTGATAGAAACCCGCATCCAGGAACGCACGCCGCGCCTGCATCATTTCCGCGCTGTCTCCGGGCTGCTTTGAGCGCTTGTGCTGTACCGGCAGCAGGTTGACATAGCCTTCTTTGGCGCAGTCAAACTGATGGTTAGCGTCGCAACGCCATTGCAGATGAGAAAAATGAAGCGGCTGATGACACAGAGGGCACTGATAAGACATGGCTTGGATTCCAGAGAGATACGGCGCGGCTAGTCTAAAGAAGCCTTCTGTACGATGCAAGGCAGATGCCGCAAGCCCCTAGCCAGCGAGGAAAAAAACTGGCTACACTGACGTTAACTTTTCTGACGCAGGTAAAGACGTGATATGACCGATTTTTCCCCACTGCTCAACGCCATCCCGGCCATTCAGCACGGTTTCGGCAACAAAAGTGCGCTGCTGCCAGGCCATCTGTTGGCCTATCGTTCTACCCTGCCGGAAAAAAAACAGGTGCATGGCACTCGCATTGTCGACGTGACACAGGCGACGCAACAGTGCGGCGAAGCCGATGGCTTCTATACCACTGAGCCCGGCATTCTGCTGAGTGTGTTAACGGCAGACTGCCTGCCGGTGATTTTCAGCCGCAACGACGGCTCAGCGATTGCTGCCGTCCATGCCGGTTGGCGTGGCCTGCTGGATGGCATACTGGAGCAATTGGCAGCGCGTATCCGCCGTGATGACTCAACGGCCAACTGGGTGGCTTCCATCGGCCCTGCCGCCGGCCCCTGCTGTTACGAGGTCAACGAGGAACTGGTCGCAAGGTTCAAGCAACAGTTACCCCTGCCCGCGGCCTTGATCAGCCCCCGCTATCGCCACCTGGATCTGGCCGCCATTGCCGAATCCAAACTGCGTGAACTGGGTTTTTCCGCCGTTGACCATGCCGGGAGCTGTACTATCTGTACCCCCAATACGGACCCGCAGCAGCCACAGCGATTTAAATACACCAGCTATCGTCGCAACAGCCACCGACGCGAGCAAGATCCTGCCCATCCGGGCATTACCGGGCGAAATCAGTACGCAGGGATTATCATTACCGGCGGATAGCAGAAACGAAAAAACCCGCACGAAGGCGGGTTTTTTGTACAGCTGACGCTGATTAGATTGCAGTAACGTTTACTGCAGATGGGCCTTTCTGGCCATCTTGGATTTCGAACTCAACGTTCTGGCCTTCAGCCAGGGTTTTGAAGCCGTTACCCTGAATTGCAGAGAAGTGTACGAACACGTCTTTGCTGCCGTCAGCTGGAGTGATGAAACCGAAACCTTTAGATTCGTTGAACCACTTAACTTGACCTTTGATCTTTGCCATCTTGAGTATTTCCTTTGGATTGTTTAAACCGCCCGGAGGCGTTACATAGACAAACTAGAGTCGTTACTGCTTGAGGCACTAAGATAAGGATCGGCAGAGAAGCGGTATTCAACGCTAACGTTTTTACTCAGAACTTCTTTACTGAAAATGCCACACATATACAGAACTGTACCTCGTTTTACCCAGATGCGTTATCACATACTCTGTATTCGATGGCAAGCCATTTTTAATCACTGGTGGAGCTGTCGCACATATTTGAAACGGTCGAGAGCAACATAAGCTTAAATAGACTAAAAGATGTTGAAGCCTTAGCTATTTTCTGCTTAACAGTGTCGCCCCGCTACACTCCGCACCCAGACTGAATTTTAACAATTCTTTCATCCGATTGACCAATGTATGTTGCAACATATAACGCCGGACAGGCGCTTAGAACGTTAAAAATTTTGAATCTTTATGGAATTTCTTATAAAACTTTTGAATATCGATGAACGGGTACATTTGATATCGGATGATCCGACCATTGGGTCGCCATCCGGACGGCCCAACGCTGGTAGCGCCTCACGTCTGCGACCTCACCCGCCGGTGACAACGAAATAATACCGAAGATCATTATTGCCCTCAGCGCGGGTGAGCACAATTTATGCAACAGCGATCTGGCGACAAAAATCAAATAGCGTGCCACTTTTGGGTGCATAAGCATGCAAAATCAGAATTTACGCACTATTGCCGTGCAGTGGCAGAGAAATACATTACTGACTACGGGGGTTAAATATCGGCAATAATCTTGAGAACTGTGGGAATCCATAGCTGAATTAAATCTTGAAATCCACATAGGTATTTACTCGGTCAATAACAATGCCCGGTGAACATATTTATTTTATCTTTTCCCGCGCCTTGTCCCTATTCATGCCAACAGGTTAGGTCAGGTACCGGATAAACTGGGCCCTGCACCAGCGAATGGCTACAACCCGCATTGGGACTGGCCTGCAGGCGGTGACGATAACCGTCCCCGCCACACAGGGCCAGGAATAACGCTTAAGAGTTAGCTTCAAGCGCAATGCGCTCGCCAATTTTGATGGGCCGGAACTGATGCTGCTCAATTCCCGCCGCACTCAGAGCCAGATTTAATTGCTGCGGCGGTTCATCCAATGACTCATCGGCCAATTCAAAAACGCCCCAATGGATCGGGATGACCCGCGGTGCATTTAATTGTTGATACAGCGTCACCGATTGCTGCGGATCCATATGCTGTTCCTGCATGAACCAACGTGGTGCATAGGCGCCAATCGGTAATGCCGCCACGTCAAACGGCCCTAAACGGGTTCCAATATCGGACAGGCGATCCGAATAGCCGCTGTCTCCGGAAAAATAGAAACGCAGCGCCGGGTGATGGATCACCCAGCCGCACCAGAGTGAACGATTGCGGTCCCACAGGGTGCGCATGCTCCAGTGACGTGCCGGCGTGCAATGGAAAGTCAAATCGCCCAATTTCAGGCTATCCCACCAGTCCAGCTCTTCTACCCGCTGCAGTCGGTAACGTCGGAACCAGTTTTTCAGCCCCAGGGGCACAATAAAGGTCGCGTGCGGAAAACGCCGTGCCAACTGCCGCACGGTGCGCCGATCGAGATGGTCATAGTGATTGTGTGAAATTAAAACCACGTCCACCGTCGGCAGCTGTTGCACCGTCAACGGCGGCGGCGTCTTGCGCTTCGGGCCATAGAAACTCAGTGGCGATGCACGTTCAGACAATACCGGATCGATCAGGATGTATCGACCATCCAGGCGCAGCAGCATTGAAGCGTGCCCCAGCCACCAAATGCTGTTATCGCTGCCGCCAAGGTCGGCGCGTTGCCACCAGCGCTGGGTAAACTGCTGATAGCCCATCTGTGGTGGTTTGGGCAATCCCTGCTGTTTACGCTCGTTCTGCCAGCGTTTCAAATCCCCATCCTGACGCTGCGAAGGCTCCGGGTTACGAAACCCCTGCGGGGTATGGTGCGTTTTGCCGGCATCATAGTAACGATTGGTTATCTTCAAATTGCTCTCCCGACCACTGCGGACACCCTACACGGGCAGGTGGATAAGATAACAAGATACTCGATCAGCGTGCTTTGTGAACCGTGCTCACCTTAGAGTGACCTTTTCGGGTTTTGTGTTGTCACAGTCCCTGTGAGAATGCCAGGGCCGACTAGAGCCTGTTAAGCATCTCTTAAGATCCTTGTGATTTACTTATAGGACATTCAGAAAAGGAGAAGTTATGAGCCGTTCTACATCACGCAAGTCACGTGTTCGACTGGGCCGTATCCGCAGCGCGATGCTGGCACAGATGCAGTATTGGAAAATGTATGCCGCGATGAAACTGCGCCGGGTACGCGTACCGGCACCGCTGGTGCTATTGTTTGGTGCGCTGGTGAGTTTCTTCATGCTGGGCGTGCTGATGCTAAGCGTGGTGGCTATCGATGTCATCACCACCCTGTTCCTGCTGTGCAGGAAGCTGTTGGGATTGGGCCGCGCCACCCCAGGCAATGCCTTTATGCCACGCAGCTAATGAATGCAACGGAGGCGCCAGATAGCGCCTCCGTTAAAAATTACCGCCGTACTTTAGCGCCTTTGCGGCGCGTCAGTAGAAAACCAACCCACAACAGCAAGATCCACACCGGCATCAGTAATACCGAGATACGGATCCCCTCGCTGAAATACATAATCACCAGAATCAGGCTCAGGAACACCAGGCACAGATAATTGCCGAAGGGGTACCAAAAGGCCTTGAAGACCGGGATCACGCCCTGGCGGTTTTTCGCCGCACGGAATCGCAGGTGTGCCAGACAAATCATCACCCAGTTAATCACCAGGGTGGACACCACCAACGCCATCAGCAACTCAAACGCCTTACCGGGCATGACGTAGTTGATCAGCACGCCGACCGAGGTCACCAGCGCCGACAGCGCGATCGACAACACCGGGACACCACGCTTGTTCACCCGGGTCAATGTCTTGGGAGCATTCCCCTGTGTCGCCAGGCCAAACAACATACGGCTATTGGCATAGACCCCGCTGTTGTACACCGACAGCGCCGCAGTCAGCACCACCACGTTCAGCAGGGTCGCCACCAGGTTGCTGTTCAGCGCATGGAAAATCATCACGAACGGGCTGCCGCCTTCCACCACTTTGTGCCAGGGATAGAGCGAAAGCAGCACCGTCAGCGAGCCGATATAAAAAATCAGGATGCGGTATACCACCTGATTGGTCGCCTTGGGAATACTGCGGCGCGGATCGGCCGCTTCGGCGGCGGTAATGCCCACCATCTCCAGCCCACCGAATGAGAACATGATGACCGCCATCGCCATCACCAGCCCTTCAATGCCGTGTGGCATAAAGCCGCCCTGCTCCCACAGGTTGTTGATACTGGCTTGCGGCCCCCCGTTGCCGCTGGCCAATAGCCAGGCACCGAAAACAATCATGCCGACAATCGCTACCACCTTGATAATGGCAAACCAGAACTCGGTTTCCCCGTACAGCCGCACATTAACCAGGTTGATCAGATTGATCAGGACAAAGAATACTGCGGCGGAAACCCAGGTCGGGATGTCCGGCCACCAATATTGAATATAGATCCCAACCGCGGTCAGTTCGGCCATGCCGACCAAAATGAACATCGCCCAGTAGTTCCAGCCGGAAAGAAAACCGGCGAAATCACCCCAGTATTTATAGGCGAAATGACTGAACGACCCGGCAACCGGCTCTTCAACCACCATTTCCCCCAACTGACGCATGATCAGAAAAGCGATAAAACCGCCGATGGCATAGCCCAGCAGCACCGAAGGGCCCGCCATTTTAATGGTCTGTGCAATGCCGAGAAACAGGCCGGTACCAATGGCGCCGCCCAGGGCGATAAGTTGTATATGTCTGTTTTTTAAGCCGCGTTTTAGCGGGGTATCCTGCTGCTGACCGCCCATCTTATCCTCATATGGCGTGGGATCCTGTCGCTTTTGCGCAAGATTTCGCCAATCAATAAATGTATCTGCGGGCGGCTTTTTAACACTTAACCCCGTGAGCATCAAGGAGTAGCGCCCCGGCAAGGATGGCCAGGGCGCTATTTTATACTGGGAATAAACCTAAAGAGAGGCGATTTTTAGCCGGACAGGCCGCACAACTTGGTCAGATTGCGCGCGCCTATCATCAGCGTTGCGACGTAGGACTGACGGCGCGTGACCACTTCGACCGCCACGCGATCGTTTTGATATTTTATCAGGTAGGTTGAAGGCCAGCCCTGTCGGCGCTGACCAAAGCTTTCGGCATGACGATCGATTGCCGCATGGGCAACCACCAGATGAGACAAGTTTTTATCACCTTTAATAATGCGCTTCATAAACAGGCTCCGCCAGAGACAAGTTCTGTTGTCATAAAAAGGGAAAGTCATCAGTAATTCTGGTGTTTCAACGTACCATTTCGTTAGTTTGCTGGCTCAGCAGGAAACAGATCATTGCCGCGCGCAGTGGGCTGCTGCAATCCGCCTGCCACTCGCCACGCTGGGTGCTCATGCGTGCCTGCCACTGCGAGCTATCGCTTTGGCTGTCGGCATTCAGACTGATTTTATTGGCGCAGATAATCGGCCAGGCATCGGAGGGGTTCTTGCAATAATCTTTACCTTTCACGCCGCCGTAAGGATACCACTTGTCCGGATTTTCTCCGGTGATCAGCGCAATGCTGCGGTTCACTTCGGCGTCGCTTTCTTCATACCATTTAATCATCGGCTTTATCCATCTTTCGTAGAGTTGGCGCTACATTACGACGTCAATACGACAGATTTATGACAATGGGATGGCTTTTCATATTATCTATACTTATGTTTTTCGGAGCAACGCGGGTGGCAACACCACCCGGCAGGAAATTTGATTAACGCTCGGGGATAAAACCTTTGAAATCCAGCGCCGGGCTGAGATCGTCATCGTCCGTCACGCTATCGCCGCGCGCGCTTTGCGCCAGGCTTTTCAATAATGCGGTTTGTTGACGCTGTTGCTCGGCAATTTCCTGCAGCAGGCGGATCTGCTCATTGGCTCGCACACTGGCGCGATTCACCAGGAACCAGATCCATAATCCCACCAGGACTGCCAACAAGGCGACAACCAGTGACACCAGACTATTTGGACCAAAACCTAAATCGTACATGGACAACCCTATCTACTGCTAAAAACAGGCGGACATCTTAGCACTCCGGGCACCGACACGAACATCTTGATAGAAAATTGTTACGCGCCGCTACGCAACTCACCAGGGAACGAAACGGGTAACGGAGCAAACTCCCAACGCAAATGTGCCCCCCGCATCGCAATAGCTATCCAGCGCCAACAGATAAAAGAACAGGCAGGCAGCAAGGAAGGCTATTATCACGAGGATTTTTTTCCGCAACAAATTTAGCAGCCTCATTGTTATCTTGATAATTTGTTCCGAATGTATCACAGCCAACTTAAACGAACTTTAACCTGTCGTTTAGAAACCAGCGCCAGAACCACTTTTCAGATTGTTACCATTGCGACCGGTTCTTCCGCATGGCTATATCGCAACGACGATAAATAACAAGGAGTCACAATGGGTAAGCTGATTAAATGGGCGGTTCTGCTGGCGGTAGTTTATGGCGCGTTTTTGTTCTCGGGATATGGCGTATTGGTCGGCAGCAATAAAAACGTCGGTGGGTTGGGATTGCAGTGTAAGTACATGACGGCACGCAACCTGGTGATAGCCCAGTATCTGCATGGTGACAACGGCCTGATTGGCGTTGCCGACTGCCCGCTGTTCAAGAAAGTCGAAACGGTGGTGGATTAATCACCACCGCTCAAACCGCCGCTCAGCGGCGGTTCCCCATCAGTTGCGGGTAAACTTCATTTCAATCAGCGCGATCGCTTTTTCAATCGCCCGCCGGGTCACGGGATCGGCACCGGCTGGGTGAGTGGTAAAATCGATGCTTTTCAACTGGCTGGCCATCTTGTCCCGCACCTCGGTAGGCGCGATGACATCGATAACATCCAGGATCTGTTTGATCACCAATTGGCAGGCAACCAGGTCGGAAGCCAATTCCTGATCGTTGTTCAGCATGTCGGACATAATACCTTTCCTTCTTGATTCAGACGCCGCACACAATAGCATGCCAACTGGCGCTTTGCTGCCCCCTGGCCGTTTGCCGCTGAATTTTCAGCGTTATTGCGCATTGGCCGTCAAAACACCCGGCTGAATTGACCTATACTTGAGGCTTGAGCGGCGCGCATTTCGGCGTATCCCTCAGCCACACCCCAACAGGAGAAAGTTATGGCAAACCACAATGTGAAATCCTGGGCTACCGTGCGTGAGACCTCGGTTGAGATCGCCGAGGCTATTTTTGAACTGGCGAAAAATGACGAGGTTTTGGCTCAAAAAATCTGGGAAGAAGGCAGTGACGAAGCGTTGCAAATGGCGTTTGCCAAAACCAGCGCCGACCAGCTGTACTGGGGCGAAGAAACCGTGGAGCGGAAAAACGTCTGATCGGCAAACGCTCACCAATAAAAAGCCCGGGTCACTGATTGCCCAGGCTTTTTCGGTAGTCTGTCAAACCCCTTTTGGGGTCATGTTCTGCCCTGATTTCACGGCTCTTCACCTCCCACACCTTCCGCATTATTCATTCTCATCACCGGTGTCACCATAAAAGCGGCTACACCTACAATTACAACCAGAGTAATAATCACTGTCATTAACATGCGATCACCCCATCAACGCTGAATTGTCACGGCTGACTCTGCTTAGGCTGTTATTTGTTGCGACCTGGCCCACTTCGGTATCAGCGGCAGCGGGCAATCCCAGATTAGCCGTTTTTCGTTTCGAATGACAAGCCACCTGACGATGGTTTTTCCGAATAATTTCACCCTGATGTCGGCGGCTTTTTTGTCCGGGGCGGCAAGTTGTGTATACTTCAACGCTATGTAGATCTCACACAGACGCACTGATGATACAAGAACACCACCTCTCATTAGTCTGCGCCCTCAGTAAATGGGTCGAAACTCACCTTGGAAGAGTGATCCATCTCGAAGAGTTGGCCGAGTACTCCGGTTACTCTCTGTGGCACATGCAGAAGTTATTCAAAGAAGCGACCGGGATTTCGCTGGGCAAGTACATCCGCGAACGCAGGCTGGCCGGCGCGGTTTACCAGTTGCGTAGCAGTGATGCCTCTATTTTCGACATCGCCCTCGATTTTGGTTTCGGCTCACAGTCACACTTCACTTATATGTTCAGAAAGCGCTTCGATATCACGCCTTATGATTTTCGTCAGGATTTAAGCGTGGATCTGCATATCGCCCCACCGCTGCACGTCATTCATCAAAAAACTGCCTGACCGATTTTCCCGCCATCGTTAACGGCGGGTTAATGCACCCACAGCACCACCACCAGGCCAATCAACGCGGGCAATGCCTGTACCCTGAGAATTTTACGGCTGGCCGTCAGCCCGCCAAACACGCCCGCCACCAGCACACAGCCGAGGAAAAACAGCTGCACTGCAGGTTCGTCTCGCCAGACGCCCCATGCCAGTCCTGCTGCCAGAAAGCCGTTATACAGCCCCTGATTGGCCGCCAACACCCGCGTTGCCGCAGCAAACTCGGCGGTAGTGGCGAACACTCGTCTGCCGGTGGGTTTCTGCCAAAGGAACATTTCAAGGATCAGGATGTACAGATGAATCGCGGCAATTAGCAGCACTATTATATTAGAAATAATTATCATTTTATTTTACAGGGTTAATCAGGTATCAGGTTTAACAAGTATAACCACACTCTGAATATTGCGAATATAAAGACATAAAAAAACCCGCCAGGGCGGGTTTATTGCATAATCATTCAGAGTTAGTTAAGCACAACAACCAGCATCGCTGCGATCGAGATCCAAAAAGCCGCCGTTGCAATAACAACATGGGATAATCTTGCACGATAGAGTACTTGGCTCATAATGACCTCACAGGCTTCTGACTAGCGGTGGACAACATCACTTCTTGAGATTTATCTTAATCCACTGCTCCGACCTTTTATTTGCGCCAGATCACTATTTACCAGATAAACTATATTTACGCCAAAACATGGAATTTCGATCACATTAATTTAACGTTAATAGAGCGAAATGAATAAAACCCTCCCGTTGTTATAGCCTGATGATATCAAACGTCGCTCCAGGGCAGGTGGGGCGCGGCCATGCGCGGGCCACAATAGCCCACAACATCGGGAAAACGTCTATTCCCCTGCTCCCAGTCATGCTGCGCACGGGCAATCTCAGCCTTGTTGTGCCCAACAAAATTCCACCAAATGAGAGTCTCTTCGCTTAATGGGACTCCGCCGATTAATAATCCCCGGCTTCCTTTGTTGGCATGTAACCCGATACGGTTAAGATTCTTACCTAAATAGGCAAACTCATCGGGTGAAAATTTTTCATCATTAAGCTCAAATGCACCAACAAGGGGCAAGAAACCTATTTCAAAATCCTCTCGCAAGGGTAACTGCAAATAGCCGTCGGCCTGCCATTCCAGATCAATGGCGATTAATGGTGAAAGAGTAAACACCGGAGATTGATATTGTTCAAACTCCCCTACCAACAAAGTTTGTTTTACCCCGTCACGAACCCAGCATGGCAAGTCAGGATAATGATCAAAACGCGGCGCCATATCGGCATGTCCGGCAGGCAACGCGATCCATAATTGCGCAGCATGCAAACGTCGCTGTTCACCCGTTGACTGCTCGGTATGCGTGATACCCTGCCCTGCGGTCATTAGATTGACCTGTCCGGGTCGTATAATCTGCTCACTGCCCAGGCTGTCACGGTGCAGTACTTCCCCTTCAATCATCCAGGTAAAGGTCTGCAGACCAATATGCGGGTGCGGGCCAACATCCATCCCCTGCGAAGAACCGCTGAAGACCGACGGACCGGCATGGTCGAGAAAACACCAGGCTCCCACCGTGCGCCGTTCACGGGTAGGCAGGGCACGATTAATCTCGATACCGCCAACTTCGGCGTTACGTACGGCAATACGTTGGATCTGACGGATACCGTCAACCACGGGACAATCACGGGAAGATGAAGAATGAGTTGGGCGGGAATTGCTCATGATAAAACGCCTCCAGAACGTCACACAGGTGAGTGAACAGCTGGATGCCAGCTTAGCATGAGCCGGCATCCAGAATGCAACCTGTGAGGCCCTGGCGCTAAGACGACTTGATATAGCAGCCCTTTATATCGACTTCATCGCGAGCATGCTTCAGATCGGAGAAGTAAGTCACACCAAAGAGTATTGATACCACTAACAACACGGAAACCAGCAAGCCGATAACGGCCAACAGCTTGGTTTCATCGTGGAGATTGTGCTCCATTTTATCCCCTGTATTGAAAGACGTCATGTCAGCCACAGCGTGACCGACAGCGTAAAGATGATCAGGGAGCAAGACGCTATCGCCAGCACAATGACAGCAAATTGCGCATCTCCCAAAGTTTCACGGTAGTTTTTATCTTGTGAGGTATTACGTTGTTGTTTCACAGAATCTATCTTAACTCATCACGCGTTAACGTTTTTGTGAGGGGTGATTGATAAAAAGCCCGCTATTGCGGGTTTATCAGATTCCGCGCTCAATGCCGCCCAGACCTCAAAAGTGGCACGACGCTATCAATTTTCCTGTCGAGGGTCAACATTGGCCCCGGACTGAGATAGCGAAGAACCTATCGCATTCCAAAATCTTATTACAACAAGAAAATAATTAGCCCAACTTATACAAAATAAAATAAAAAAGCCCGACCAAAGATCGGGCTCAGATTGCAGACAAAGTTCTTTGCCTTTAAAGCCCTATATGGAGGCTAATGAAAACAAAGAATTATGTCTTCTGGTTTATCCCAAACATCCGAAAACCACGTTTTTCGGGTGTTTGTCACCCGAATAAGCCCGACCAAAGATCGGGCTGGGAATCAATCTATGGCGTTACTGTGGAATACGCAGTACCTGCCCTGGATAGATTTTGTCCGGGCTGGACAACATTGGCTTGTTCGCTTCGAAAATCTTGTTGTACAGATTGGCGTTGCCATACACTTCTTTCGAAACCGCGCTCAGGGTGTCGCCCTTTTTCACGGTATAGAAGCGGCTCTCTGCCGCAGCCTGTTCAACCGATACCTTGTCTTCCACACCGCTGATGCCGGCCACATTACCCACGGCCACCAGGATCTTCTCTTTCAGTTCCTGACTGACTGCGTCACCGGTCACCACGGCTTTACCGTCAACCACCTGCACATCAACCTTATCGATACCCGGCAAACCGGTTTTATTGAGGTGATCCTTCAGCTTGGCGCTTTGGTCTTCGGCAGTGGCATTGCCGGTCACTGTGTCCCACAGTTTTTCGCCCGCTTCTTTGACGAAGTTAAACAAACCCATATTCACTCCTTTCGATGGTTACAATGTTGCATTGACTTAAGGCTTGTTAAGCTTAGCACTGCAAGAGGGATATTCAATTGGCCCTGAGGTATTAAGCGGTTAGAGTAATCCGAAAGTGCCCTCTTTGGCTGTCAATCTGTCCAGTTGCACAGACCCCAAGGTGAAACAATTGCCGACTTTACCTACAATAGGGTTATGGAAGGATAGGTAAAGGACGTGAGACGCGATGTACGCCTTGGTGATGTTTGTCTGTTATCTGGATGGTGGCTGCGCCGATATCGTGGTTGACGTACTGCGCGATGAACGCCAGTGCCTGATCAGCATGAAAGAACAGAATCTGCGCCATGCCGGCTGTTTTCCGTTTGAAGATTTTATCGACGGCTTCTGGTTGCCTGCCAACGAATATGCGCCGATGTAAAACTTTGGCCGTCTTTTCCGCTATTTTCATCTGAGGAATTTCTGAATTCGCCGGAAAAGCGCCACGCCGACAATGCTTTATGCCGCCAGTTTGCTAAATTGCTTCACCCGAACGATATGGAGATGGCGTGATGCCTGGATCTACCTCCTCAAACGAACATTATGAAGCCCTGTTACGCGACGTCAGCCTGGTAGTGGGCGGCGCGGTGATCCAACTGATCAATCTCAATAAAAAAATTTCCGGCAATAATATTTTGGCCCATTTGGTCAACGAGATTGAGCATGAGACCAATCAGCAGCGCTTTGCCACATTACGCTCGGCAATTGAAGTGATGGGGCAAGCCCCGAAAGGATAACCGCCCAGTAATAGAAAAGGCAGAGCTTGTGCTCTGCCTGTTTACCTTTTAGATCCCGACACAGGAAAGAAGGTAATAGTCTTGAAACTTAGAAGCGATAGGTCAGGTTCACTGCCACAATATCGTCGGTGCTCAGTTTCAACTTGTTATCGTCGTTCAACTGGTTGATTTTGTAGTCAACGTAGGTGTACATGTTTTTGTTGAAGTAGTAAGTCGCACCCACTTCCACGTATTTCACCAGATCGACATCACCAATCCCTTCGATATCCTTGCCTTTGGACTGCACGTAGGCCAGAGATGGACGCAGACCGTTCTCAAACTGGTACTGAGCCACCATTTCGAAGTTCTGCGTTTTGTTGGCGAAGCCAGACACGCCATTGCCGCTGATTGGCGTCATGTTACGTGTATCGGCATACATGGCTGCCAGGTAAACCTGGTTGGCGTCATACTTGATTGCCGTGGTCCAGGCTGTTGCGCTGTCGCCTTTGCCGTAAGCCAGTTCTTTTTGTGCACTGGTACGGTTGGAGTCAGAAAACGCCGCCGCTACGCCAATACCAGAACCACCGATGTCCTGGTAATCCAGGGACATACCGTAACCGTCACCGTTTTGTTTGGTCACGCCACGGCCATCACCGTCGTTTTTACCCTGGTACTGCAACGCAACACTCAGACCTTCAACCAGGCCGAAGAAATCACGGTTACGGTAAGTTGCCAGGCCGTTGGAACGTGCGGTCATGTAGTTGTCGGTGTAGCTATAGGAGTCACCGCCGAATTCAGGCAGCATGTCGGTATAGGATTCTGGGTCGTACACCACGCCGTAGTTACGGCCGTAATCGAATGAACCGTAGTCGGCGAATTTCAGCCCGGCAAAGCCAAGACGGGTTTTGGTGCCCGCAGTACCCTGCGCTTCGTCGTGGTTGGCCTGAACGTTGTATTCCCACTGGCCGTAACCGGTCAGTTGGTCATTGATTTGCGTTTCGCCTTTAAAACCGAAACGGACATAAGTCTTGTCGCCATCTTCGGATTTATCATCGCTGAAAACATGTTTGGCCGATACGCGACCATAAAGGTCGAGTTTATTGCCATCTTTATTATAGATTTCAGCCGCGTTGGCAAAGGAGGTGATTGCCCCGAGGGCAATAGCTAAGGCTAATACACTGCGTTTCATCATTTATTTTCCTAGATATTATAATTTTAATTCCTGCCCATCACGCCCAATTTATGATTTGGGCTGTGATCTTTATCATTTAGCGTTTTATGAGCGCCCCTAATAAAGGAGCCATGTGACATTAGCATCATGAATCCCAACTTCAAATAAAAAAGTTCATAAAACACCGTGGATAAAGCATGTTTATTTGTAAGTAAATATTATATTCACAGCGACAATCAACTCATTGATTATCATTGAAATTTGCCACATAAGTTATAACCAAATTGGTGCAGCGCACTAATTTGGTGCAATTTAGTTTCTTTTTGTATGCTTTCCATCCGATTCATAAATACCATGAAACTTAGCATGGTTATGAATAACGTTACTTATTTCACATTTTTATCTGAGTAAAGTCATTGAGCTGATTTAGGGTTGTCTCTCGGGTTTTAAGGCAAGCTTTTACCGATTCGAATAATTAATTCGATTCAAACGACCAAAAATCAAAATGGGAGAGAGGTAAAGATAAAAAAGAAAAAATAAATCGCAGAATATAAATCAGAGGGAATAAGAGAAATGAACAGCATGATATACCGCATTTATTTAAAGCTGCAGCCAACATCGCTGCAACCTTAAATACCACAAGAATAAAACCGCTTTATAGAACACCCGAACAATACAGCGTGCTACGTGGTGCCTCCACCAGCACCATACCGGCACGCAACCCAAGCGCAACCCCAGGATTAGGGAACAATATCCATTCGCTGGCATGCCCAACCCGGTACTCTTCTCCCGGTTGCTCACACAGCAGCATTCCCTGCTTCAACTCGGTAAAGTTGGCAGTATCATCACTGAGATGCAGCCTGAAGTCTTCACTACGCTTGATCAGCGAACGCTCAACGCGGAATAGCCGCAAAGCATCCCCCGCTCGTTGCGGCAAAGGCTCATCACTCACCGCCGTCTGCAAAGCACGGTTAATGGCGGCAAACTGCTGCAGGTCGTTACTGCCAAACGGCCGCGCCTTGCCCAGTTCCAGCGTGCAACTGGCGGCGCCGGCATGTTCGCTGGTGAAATGGCTGAAGGTACCGCCAGGCGCACTGTGGATCACCAATGCATCCAGATCGGCGGCGTCCAGCAAGGCCAGCATATCTGCACTGTAAGGTCGCGTCTGGAACGGCAGAATGCCAAAGCGTGGCAGGCGCGAATCGCGGATCGCCGTATGCAGATCATAATGGAAACGTGCAGCGCCCTCATCGGCGAAAAACTCCGCGACCACCTGCTCCAGCTGCTGTGCCCGCGCGGTTTCACCGCTATGGTCAAAATCGCGATAGCGGCCGCCAAACATCCGGTTCATATCACTGTGCAGATAACGCTTTCCGGCTCGCATCGCCGCCGGGTTACCCAGCACCACCAGCAGTCGAACCGCCAAGCGGCGATCGCCGTTGAGCAAGTCTTTGACCAACTGATTCAACAGCTCAATGGGGGCAGTTTCATTACCGTGGATACCCGCAGAAAGCACCACCGCCTGGCGGTAGCCTTGCTTGGGGGTGATTTCCAGCAGGCCTTCCGTCAACCAACGCCAGTGCAAATTCGCATTTTCGCCCTGTTGCTCAGCGGGAGCCTGCCCCGCCAGCGTCAGGGCCAACAAATCAAACATGGTGGCTCCGTCTATTGTTGGAAAGGATAAACCGAACCCAACCCGAGGATGGTTGTCAGGGAATCCAGCGCCTCACGCCCTTCACGCAGCAGTTGCGGATCGGCCAGGTCATTTTGCGTCAGGCGATCGCGGTAATAACGATCGACCCATTCATTGAGCGTGACGAACAGGCTATCGTTCATCATTACGCGCGGATTAACCGCCCGCAGCTCCTGCTCATTGAGCGCCACACGCAGCCGCAAACAGGCCGGTCCGCCGCCGTTACGCATACTCTCACGCAGATCGAACACCTTGATTTCATCAATAGGTCCGCCGCTGACCACCATCTCGCTCAGGTAACTCCAGACGCCGCTGTGCTGGCGCGACTCTTCGGGTACCACGATCATCATCTTGCCGTTTGGCTTGGTCAGGATCTGGCTGTTGAACAGATAGGTTGCCACCGCATCCGCCACGGAAACCCGCGTCGTCGGCACCTCAATCGCCACCAGTTCGCTGTCCAGCGTCGCCATCTTGCGGCGCACTTCATCCAGCGCCTGTTGCTGCCGATAAAAAGCCTGCTGATGATGGAACAGCACGTTCTGGTTGCTGACGGCAATCACGTCGTTATGGAACACGCCCTGATCGATCACCTCCGGATTCTGCTGCACAAACACCGTGTGCTGCTCGTCCAACTGGTGCAGACGGGCAATCGCCTCCCCGGCTTCACGCGTCTGGCGCGCCGGATAACGCGTTGGGGCAATTTCGCCGCCAAACTCCTGACGACCGTAAACAAACATCTGCACGCTGCGTTTAGCGTAGTCGCCGCCCAGCCGGTTGTGGTTAGCCGCACCTTCGTCGCCAAACAGCGCCACCTGCGGCAAGGCCTCATGGTGGGCGAAATGGCGGGGGTCGTTAAACATCGCTCGCAGTACACCAGAGGTGGTTTCAGCCTCAATCGCACGATGGAATTTATTGTTCAGATTGGCGGCAGTGAAATGCACCTTGCCATCAGCGCTATCCGCGGATGGTGACACCGTGGCCGCATTGGCGGTCCACATGCAAGAAGCCGAACTGAGCGCGGACAGCAAACGTGGGGATTGCTGCATCGCCTGCGCCAACACGCTTTCATCGCTGCCGCTGAAACCCAGTTTACGTAACATCGGCACATGCGGGCGTTCCTGCGGCGGTAAAACCCCCTGCTGGAAACCGAGATCGGCCAACGCCTTCATCTTCAGCAGGCCTTGCTTGGCCGCCAGCTTCGGGTTCGACACGCTATTTTGGTGTTGGGTCGAAGCCTCATTACCAAATGACAATCCGGCGTAGTGATGCGTCAGGCCCACCAGACCATCGAAATTGACTTCATATCCTGACATGCTGTTCTCCTGATATTGCAGGGGCGCTGCATGCTGCGCCCCTACAGTAACAACGCTGCGGCTTGAAAAGCGGCGGGTAAAACTTAATTAAATGACAGCCCCGGCGACAGACTGGTCGGTAACGTCAAACTTTCGCTTTCCAGCGACGCCATTGGCCAGGCGCAATAATCTGCCGCGTAGTAGGCGCTTGGTCGATGGTTGCCAGAGGCCCCCACGCCGCCGAACGGTGCCGCACTGGAGGCGCCAGTCAGCGGTTTGTTCCAGTTGACGATACCGGCGCGCGCTTCCAGCAACAGGTGATCAAAGCGCTCACGCTGCGGCGATACCAGGCCGACAGACAGGCCATAGCGCGTCTGGTTGGCGATACGCACCGCTTCATCAAAGTCGTTATAGCGAATGATGGTCGTCAGTGGGCCAAAGTACTCTTCGTCCGGCACGTCACGCACGCCGGTCACGTCAATAATGCCGGGGCTGAGCAACGCGCTGCCGCTTTCCAGGCGCTGCATGGTCAGCAAGGCTTTGCCGCCCAGTGACAGCAGGTGATGCTGTGCCGCCAGCATTTTTTCCGCCGCCGCTGAAGAGATCACCCCGCCCATAAACGGCTGAGGTTCAGCGTCCCAGCGCCCAATACGCAACGCACTCGCCACCTGCACCAAACGCTCAATAAAGGCATCGCCCTCACTGCCACGTTTCACCAGAATGCGGCGTGAACAGGTGCAGCGTTGACCGGCGGAAATAAACGCCGACTGGATCGCCAGGTTGACCGCCGCATCGCAGTCTTCAATCTGGTCAACAATCAGCGCGTTGTTGCCGCCCATTTCCAATGCCAGAATTTTTTCAGGCTGCCCCGCCAACTGACGATGCAGGTGATAACCGGTGCCGGCGCTGCCGGTAAACAGCAGACCGTCGATATCGGTACTGGCGGCCAGCGCCTCGCCGGTTTCACGTCCGCCCTGCACCATATTGATCACCCCGGCAGGTAAACCGGCCAGTTGCCACAGCTTCAGGGTTTCCTCGGCAGTCTGCGGCGTCAGTTCGCTCGGTTTGAATACCACCGTGTTACCCGCCAGCAGGGCCGGTACGATGTGGCCATTAGGTAAATGGCCGGGGAAGTTATAAGGCCCAAACACCGCCAGCACGCCGTGTGGCCGGTGGCGCAGCACCGAAGCGCCATCCGCCATCGCGGTCTGGCTAACGCCGGTACGTGCCTGATAAGCCTGCAGGGAAATCGCCACTTTGCCGATCATCGCCTGGACTTCGGTCAGCGTTTCCCAGCGCGGCTTGCTGGTTTCACGGCTGATGGTGGCCGCCAAATGCGACTTGTGCTCTTCCAACAGCGCGGCAAAACGTTTCACCAGTTGTTCGCGTTGTTCAAACGGAGTGCGCGCCCAGGCAGGAAACGCAGCACGAGCCGCTTCGCAAGCGGCGGCCACATCGCTGCCGTCGGCGGCGTTAGCCTGCCACAGCGGCTGATTGTCGACCGGATCGGTTTTGCTGAACTCAGCGCCACGGCCCGGCTGCCAGGCGCCATTAATAAACAGTGCAGGATGTGACATTACGCTTTCTCCTGTGCAATAAGGGGGATAACCCGCACCGGGCTGCCTTGCTCAACGCCCAGCGCCGCAGCGGTGGCCGCATTGAGGTGCAGACGGTCGTCATACAATTCGGCATTGACCAGCAGTGCGCGGTAATTCTGATAATGATCGTTGGCCACCAGATGAACCGGCGCATCGACGCGCATCGGCGTTTCATCCAGCACCACTTTCACCAGGCGGCTTTGCTTGACCGCGCGGATATGGTCGATTTCCGCTTCCAGCGTCGGGCCACCGTCGAAGATATCGACATAGCCTTGGTAACGCAGGCCTTCCGACTCCAGTACCCGGCGTGCCGGTACCGTCTGCGGGTGCACTTCACCAATCACTTTTTGCGCGTCTTCGGCCAGGAAATCGACATACAGCGGGTGCTTTGGCATCAGCTCGGCGATAAACGCCTTCTGACCGGTGCCGCTCAGGTAGTCCGCCTTGGCGAACTCGATGGAAAAGAAATGATTGCCCACGCTCTCCCAGAATGGGGAACGGCCCTCTTCATCGGAGAAGCCACGCATTTCGGCAATCAGGCGCTCAGAGAAATGCTCACGGAAAGCGGCGATAAACAGGAAACGCACCTTCGACAGCAGCTTGCCGTTTTCGCCGTGACGGTAGTCCGGATCGAGGAACAGCGTGCACAGTTCGGAATGGCCGGTGTGATCGTTGCTGAGGAACAGCGTCGGCACCGATTTATACACATTCAACTGCTTGGAGGCATGCACCTGAGTGCCAACGCGGAAGCTATACCAGGGTTCGGTCAGGCCAACGGCCACTTCAATGGCGCAAACCCCGACCGCCTGTTGGCGATCCGTGTCTTCCAGCACAAACAGATAACACTGCTCACCACGCGGAAGTTCGCCTTGCCAGGTTTTTAACGCCCGCTCAATGCGTGCCAGCAAGGTATCTTCGTCTTGCGGCAGGGAAGTGAGACCGATACCGGACTTACCGGCGAGCGTCAGTAAATCAGCCAAATCGCGACGCTCTATAGGGCGAATAATCATCATAATGCGAACCTCTTCTTAAACAGGCTGCGCCGGTGAAGGCGCAGCCCCGGTATTAGCTGCAAATTCGCGCCACGGCTCGCGCGAATCGCGCCAGCCCCTCTTTCACATCCTGCTCAGGAATAATCAGCGAAGGAGTGAAACGCACCACATCCGGGCCGGCGATCAAGGCAATCACGCCTTCTTCGTTGGCCAGTTGGGTGATCTGTTTCGCTTTGCCGGCATAATCCTGGGTCAACTGGCAGCCAATCAACAGGCCGCCACCGCGGATTTCAGAGAAAATCGGGTATTGCTGGTTAATCTTGTTCAGGCCATCAAGGAACCACTGGTGGCGTTGTTTAACCCCTTCCAGCACTTCCGGCGTGTTGATGATTGAGAACACCGCCCCCGCTACCGCCGTCGCCAGCGGGTTGCCGCCGTAGGTGGTGCCGTGGGTACCGACGCCCAGGGTTTTAGCCAGTTCGTCCGTGGTCAGCATCGCGCCGATAGGGAAACCGCAGCCCAGCGCTTTCGCCGTAGTCAGCACGTCAGGCACCACGCCGTATTGCGTATAGGCGTACAACTCGCCGGTACGGCCCATGCCGGTTTGCACTTCATCGAAAATCAGCACCGCATCGTGACGATCGCACAGCTCGCGCAGCCCCTGCAGGAAGGCTGGATCGGCCGGCAACACACCGCCTTCGCCCTGAATCGGCTCGACGATCACCGCGCAGGTGTGGTCGTTAATCACTTCGGCGGCGGCCGCCAGATCGTTAAACGGCGTGTGGGTGATGCCGCCCGGCAATGGAGCAAAGTCTTTGGAGTATTTCGGCTGGCCACCGGCAGAGACGGTAAACAGCGTGCGGCCGTGGAAGGCGTTGTTAAATGCCACAATCTGATTCTTGCTGCTGTTGCCCTGGTCCAGCGCACGTTTACGCGCCAGCTTCAGTGCCGCTTCGTTGGCTTCCGCCCCGGAGTTACAGAAAAACACCTTGTCGGCAAAGGTGGCGTCAATCAGCTGTTTGGCCAAACGCAGTACCGGCTCGTTGGTGTAGCCATTGCCCAGATGCCATAGTTTTCCCGCCTGCTCCACCAGCGCCGCCGTCACCACCGGATGAGCATGGCCCAACGCGTTGACCGCGATGCCGCCGGCAAAATCGATGTAAGACTTACCCTGTTGATCCCAGACCTGCGAACCTTCTCCCCGTACCAGAATAAAATCAGCGGGGGCGTAAACCGGGACCATCCAGTCATCGAAAGACTGGCGGGTAACTGCGATTGGCTGTTCCATAATGACCTCATAACTTCAGCAAAGACTGAATTTTGACTGTAAGGGCCGCTCCAGCCCGCATGTCCCGCAACAAAACAACAAAAACTGCGCCGTGAGTTCAACTTTTCGACCGGTGATAACTCTGCCTTTCACCGTCTATTCAGAAACAAATCTGTTACATCAAACGCGTTTTTCGCTATTTATGCCGGGTATCGGGTCCTGGAACGGGGAATAAATGTTAACGAGCAGTTAAAATACATGCCGTTTGATAAAGAGTGTAGAGCAGCTATCGTGCCAAACTGGGATTTTTGGCGAATTTTGCGTTTTTTTACGCTAAAACAACGGCTTACAATGCATACTTATTCAATAAATATGCATTGGTAATGAATAATTGAAAAAATAAGGCTAAAAATCATCGTTGGCCGCGAAATCCTATTCAATTACAAAAAACTTCAATAATTCTGATCGCGCTCGCAAAAATAATTTGGCCCGATCTGCGCCCGATCACACTTTCGCCCCACTTCGGTGCACAGAACGCACCAAACACGGGCAAACCCGCATCAGTTCAGGCTCGGCGTGCTCCTGTGTGAACCAACATCGGGCGTATCTGCGAGTAACTCCCGCGCCAGATCTCATATTTGTTAACTTAGCGAACAAATTGTTGACAGTCCGGGGGCGCGATAATAGGTTAATTTCAATGGAACACGTGTTCCATGATGAAAAAACACACACCACATCGACTGCACAGCATCGGGGTTATCATGGCTCATTTCTGCTTGCGTACTAACCATAGGATCACCGGGGCCGCACTGGCCGTGCTGCTGGCCCTGCCCGTTTCCGCCAGCGCCAACACCCGTATTACCTTCGCCAACTATTTGCCGAATGATTACATCAACAAGGTGATTAAAGACTTTGAGGCGGCACATCCGGACATCCAGGTGCAGTCGATCAAATGCGGCTTCGCCGACTGCCATCAAAAGCTGACCACCGCGCTGGCCGTCGGCCAGGGTGCCGCCGATATTTTCAGCGTCAGCACCATCAAGCTGGGCAGTTTTGCCAACTCAGGCGGGCTGAACAACCTGAGCGCTCCGCCGTTTAGCATCGATAGCCAGGGCTGGCAGTTTGATCCTTCGATGATCAGCCTGGCGAAGGGCAACGATGGCAACATCTATGGTGTGCCTTACGACACCGGCCCGGTGATCATGATCTACCGGAACGACATGGTGCAGAAGGCTGGCGTGAAGATTGAAGACATCACCAAAAGCTGGGACAGCTTTATCGCCTTTGGTGAAAAACTGAAAAAAGAGCAAGGCGCTTATCTGCTCCCGGCAGCCACCAGTTTGATCAACCCGCTGGTGGTGGGCATGAACAGTGAACCGGGCAAGCCGGTGTACACCAAAGACGGCAAACCCAATCTTGATTCGCCACAAATCAAGCAGCTGATGACGGTGATTAAAACGCTGTATGACAAAGGGCTGGCCGCCTCGCTCGACGGCTCAACCAACTCGCAGGAATACATCAAACTGTACCGCCAGGGGAAACTGTTCGCCGATATCGACGGCCCCTGGGACGAAGGCCGCATCGAGCAGGAACTGGATCCGGACGGTGCCAAAGCCGGGCTATGGCGGGTGACCGGCGTGCCGGGCAATATCAAGGTCAATGCCGGTGGCACCACGCTGGTGATCCCGAAGCAGAGCAAAAACACCCAGGCGGCCTGGCAGTTCATTCAGTACTTTATGCAGCGTGACGTAGTGATCGACGCGGCGAAAACCGCCGGTACCTTACCTGCCCGCCTCGACGTGTATAACGCGCCCTACTTTGACACCCCGAGCAGCATTCTCGGCGGTCAACACTCGATGCGCTACTACGCCAGTCTGGTGCCGGATTTGAAACCGGTCGCCTCATCGCCGGAAGACAACATCGCCAACGAAATTCTTAACGAAGCGGCGAAGAAAATTCTGGTGCAGCATCAGGACATCGACAGCACCCTGCGCGATGCCAACAAGCTGCTCGAGCGGCGGATGCGCTCATTATAATCCCCTCTCCCATGGGAGAGGATTAGGGTGAGGGGGAAACGCGATTAACCTTCCCCCTCTCCTCAAGAAAGAGGCGATATTCAGTCAGGCCTTTCGGCCACCCATGTTTTATTTCCGTCGGTTCGGGGAGTCTATGCGTAAGCGATTTTTCAAAGGGCTGCTGCACGATCACCGCACCGCCTACCTGCTGCTGCTGCCATTTATGCTGCTGTTCGCGGTGTTCAACGCCTTCCCGATCTTCTTCTCGGCGTTTCTGTCATTTCAGTCGTGGAACCCGGTCAAAGGCCTCAGCTCGATGAAGTTTGTCGGGCTGGACAACTTTTACTATGCCTTCACCGACGATGCCTTCTGGGTGTCGCTGGTCAACACCATCAAAATTACGCTGGTGTCCGGTCTGTGTCAGCACCTGTTCGCCATCACCCTGGCCTACTCATTGCTGCACATCATCGTGCGCGGCAGACGCTTTTTGAAGGCGGCGATCTTCCTGCCCTACATCACCTCTTCCGTCGCCGTCAGCCTGATTGTGTTCAACCTGTTCTCCCCGGTCGGCATGGTTAACGAACTGCTCAGCGGGTTAGCCACCCGACTGCACCTCGGCGCGCTGGCCGCTGCCTTGCCGATCAACTTCTTTGATAGCGACTGGATCCGTTTCACTATCGCCAATCAGGTGACCTGGAAGTTTACCGGCATCAATACGGTGATCTACATGACCGGCCTGGCGTCGATCTCACCGGACCTGTACGAAGCAATAGAACTGGACGGCGCCGGCCGCTGGCAAAAATTTCGCTATATCGCCCTGCCGCTGTTGGCGCCCTTTATCTTCTTCGCCACCTTGATGACGCTGATCGGCAATATGCAATTGTTCAATGAACCGATGATCCTCACGCAAGGCACCGGCGGGGTCGACAACAGCGGCCTGACGGTATCGATGTACGTTTACAAAACCGGTTGGTCCTATCTGGACATGGGTACCGCTTCGGCGATCTCCTGGATCCTGTTCCTGTTGATTGCCGTGGTCAGCGCCCTGGTGTTCTGGGGCTTTGGCAAGCGGGGAGGATTGAACAATGAACGCTAACGGCCGCCGTTTTGACACCGGCAAGCTGGTGATTTACCTGCTGGTCTCACTGTTTGCTTCGCTGTCATTATTCCCGTTCTATTGGTCGGCCTTGCTGGCGACGCAGGACACCCGCAGCATCATGGGCATGTCGCTGCGCTTTGGCAGCCATCTGCTGGAAAACTACCAGGGGCTGGAACAGCAGGTACCTTTCACCCGCGCGCTGCTCAATACCCTGTATGTCACCGCCATGGCGACGCTGACCAGCGTGCTGGTGTCCGCCGCCGCGGGCTACGCCTTCAGCGTTTATCAGTTCAAGGGCAAAAAGGTGCTGTTCACCACCCTGATGCTGACCATGATGGTGCCCAGCGTGGTCAACCTGGTGCCTTATTTCTTCGTGATCAAAAGCGTCGGCCTGCTGGATCAGTTCGCCGCCGTCTGGCTCCCCGCCGGGGTCAACATCTTCGGCATTTTCCTGGTGCGCCAGTACGTCAGCTCCTCGCTGCCCAGTGAAATTCTCGACAGTGCGCGCATGGATGGCCTGAACGAACTGCAAATATTCCTGCGTATCGGCCTGCCGTTGATGCGCCCGGCGCTGCTGACGGTGGCGATCGTAGTGGTGGTCGATACCTGGAACAACTTTATGCTGCCGCTGGTGGCGTTGCAGTCGCCGGACAAACAAATTCTTCAGTTGGTGTTGCGCAGCCTGAGCGGTGCCACTGCCACGCCGTGGAACCTGGTGATGACCGGCAGTTTCCTGGCGATCGTGCCGCTGCTGATCGCCTTTATTTTCTCGTCCAAACAAATGATGGAAAGCCTCACCCGTGGGGCGGTCAAAGGGTAACTTATGCAATCAATCGATATTTACCGCGTTAACGGCGCGAACGAGCGTCAACAAGTGATCCTGTTTGCCTCCGCAGAAGACCCACTGCCTGCCACCTTGCAAAATGCCGGGCTGCAGCGGGCAACCGTCGGCACGCTTTATCCACTGGGTGACGGCCGTTTTGCGCTCAATATTGGCACGCCGCTGACCCCTGCCGCGCTACAGGATGCCGGGGCGGTGATCGCCGCCGGACAAAAAGACTACGGGCTGCAACAGCTCCGCCTGACGCTGGCCCCAGAGCTGCCGGCAGATGCCGAGAATTGGCGCTGGTTACTGTTCGGCCTGCGGCTGGGCGCTTATCATTATCAGCATCACGCCAACGCCCGGCTTGCCGACCCGACCCTGCCGCTAAGCAGCCAGGACGCGGCCACTCAGGCTCTGTGCGACTGGGCTAATCTGCATGCCGAGGGCGTGATCATTGGCCGCGAGCTGATGAACAAACCGGCCAATATTCTCTACCCGGAAAGCTTTGTAAAAGCGGTAGCACAGTTGCCCTTCCGTCATCTGCGTCAGGAGGTCTTGGGGGATGAACAAATGGCGGCGTTGGGCTTTGGCGGCCTGCTCGGGGTCGGCCAGGGCAGCGCCCGCGCGTCGCAGTTGCTGATCCTCGATCACCACCCGGCCAACGCCCGCCACACGCTGGCGCTGGTCGGCAAAGGCGTCACCTTCGACAGCGGCGGTATCAGCATCAAAGGTGCGGCACGCATGAGCACCATGAAGTTCGATATGGGCGGTGCCGCCGCGGTGGTGGGTGCAATGCGCATTATCGACGCATTGCAATTGCCAATCCGCGTCATTGGCCTGTGCGGGCTGGTGGAAAACATGCCCTCCTCCCGCGCCCAGCGCCCTGGTGACGTTGTCACTATGCACAACGGCAAATCGGTGGAGATCATTTCCACCGACGCCGAAGGTCGCATGGTGCTGGCGGACGTGATCAGCTATGCCCAGCAACGCTTCCAACCGGATTATCTGCTGGACATTGCCACCCTGACCGGCGGCGCCGGCGTGGCTTTGGGCAAGGAATATGCCGCCATGATGGGCAACGACCCGACGTTTCTGGCGCAGGTCACCCAGGCGGGCCAGGTCAGCGCAGAACCGGTGTGGCCGATGCCGCACGGCGGCTGGTATCGCGGCGTGCTGAAGTCTGAATTTGCCGACTACCGCCACGGCGGTGAAGATCCGCACGGCAGCCCGTGCGTGGCGGCCACCTTTATCAGCGAGTTCGTACAACCGGGTCAACGCTGGGCGCATCTGGACATCGCCGCCATGTCGACCGATATGCCGCACCGCAAGCTGTACGCCAACGGCGCGTCCTCATTCGGCGTGCTGCTGCTGGCACGGCTGAGTTCCCTGCTTGCCGAAACGGAGCACTGATGGCTTACGTAGAATTGCTCGATATCAACAAACGTTATGACAACGGCTATCAGGCCGCAAGCAACGTGAATCTGCAGGTGGAAAAAGGCGAATTTGTGGTGCTGCTCGGCCCATCGGGCTGCGGCAAGTCCACCACCCTGCGGATGATCGCCGGGCTGGAAACCCTGTCCTCCGGCGAATTGCGCATCGACGGCGAACGCATGAACGAAGTGCTGCCCAAATACCGTGATATCGCCATGGTGTTCCAGAGCTATGCGCTGTATCCGCACATGACGGTGTACGACAACATGGCGCTGTCGCTGAAAATCAAAGGCATGGCCAAAGCGGAGATCGCCGGCCAGATTGCCGCCGTCGCCGAAATGCTGCACCTGAGCGAATTTCTACAGGTTAAACCCGGTCAGCTTTCCGGTGGCCAACGCCAGAGGGTGGCGCTTGGCCGGGCGATCGTCCGGCGGCCGAAGGTGTTCCTGTTCGATGAACCGCTGTCCAATCTCGATGCCAAACTGCGCAACCGCATGCGTCAGGAGCTGTCGGCGCTGCACAAGGCGATTGGTGCCACCATTATCTACGTCACCCACGATCAGGTGGAAGCAATGACCATGGCGGACAAAGTGGTGATCATGAACCAGGGCAAAGTCCAGCAAATCGGCACGCCGCTGGATCTCTACCACCGTCCGGTCAATCGTTTTGTCGCCGAGTTTATCGGCTCACCGCAAATGAATCTGTTTGAAGTGCAGGTACAGGTTCAGGGGGATCAGATTGTGCTGCAAGGCGATTCGGGCCTGGTGCTGCCGCTGGCCGCCGCCGATTTCCCGGCGTTGACTCAGCAACAGGGCGCCTGGCTGACGCTGGGCTGTCGTCCGGAAGCCTGCCGAATCAGTGAACCGCTGGCAGAACCGCATCTGACCGGGACGCTGGTATACAGCGAAAATCTGGGGGCGGAGAGCAATCTGTTCGTGCAGGGTGATAACGGCGCGCAGTACATCGTGAAACAGCATTCTCAGTTGCAGCAGTCACAAGGGCAACCGCTGGCGGTGACGCTGGATACCAGCGCGCTGCACTTTTTTGACTCACAAACCGGCGAACGGCTGGCACCGCAGGGGGAAACAGTGTTACCGACCGGCATTCTGTGAGACCCTATGCCCGCTGCGCGACCCTACCGCAGCGCCCTGTTTTCCGTTGAGTATGCGCACCATGCCGATTAAAAAAGTCACCTCTCACGATGTCGCCCGCGTGGCCGGCGTTTCACGCACCGTGGTTTCCCGCGCCTTTTCCAATCAGGGCCGGGTATCGCAGAAAAACCGTGAGCTGGTGATGCGCGTCGCCAGCCAACTGGGCTATGCCCCGGATGCCATCGCCCAGAGCCTGCACACCGGCAAAACCGGCTTTGTCGCAGTGGTGGTAAACCACTTTCATGACCTGTCCGACCTGGAGTTTTTCGACCGTTTGGTGGAACAGTTGCAAAACAGCAACCGGCAGGCGGTGATGATCCGGCTGGAAGGCATCGAAGATCCGGCCGGTTACCTAAAACAAACCATTTCCTATCACGTAGATTCTGCCGTGGTATTCGCCGACCATATCAGCGCCCGCGCCGCCAGGGATCTGTTTCGCGTCGCCACGCCGATTATGCTCAACGGCCTGGCGGCCGATGCCCTGTGCGATGCGCTCAACGCCGATGAGGCCCCCAGCCTGCAACAATTGGCGGCGCTGATGGCGCAAAAGGGTCAACAACGGGTGGCAGTCCTTGGCGGACGCAGCAGCGCCAAAGGGGAACAGCTGCGTCAACAGACCTTTTTAGCCCAGGCGGCGCAGCAGCAATTGCAGATCGTGGCCCAGCTCAGCGGGGATTACAGCTATCTGAGCGGTTTCAAACTGGCGCCGCAGCTGCTGGCGGCACAGCCGGCTCCGCAGGCGATCTTCTGCACCGCAGACTCCATGGCGATGGGGGTGATGGATTATATTCGTTTGCATACGTCGTTGCGCATCCCGCAGGACGTCGCGGTCTACGGCTTCGACGATATCCCGATGGCCGCCTGGCCGAGCTACCAACTGACCTCGGTACGGCGGGATATCAGTGCGATGATCGCCGCCATTGTGCAACTGATCGAACTACGCAGCAGCAGCCCGCAGGCCGCGCCGCAGCAGGTGACCATTCCCACCGAACTGGTGGTCCGCGCCTCCTGCTAACCCTATCTTTCAGCGGGTAGTAATCATCTCGGCATCGCGTAATTCCGGTGCCTCCATGCCGGTTTGCCACAGCCAGTATTGGATCGGGCCGGGGCAATTAAGGCTGACCACCTTGTGGTTGCCCTGTTTATCGACGGCATGGATGGTCACCCCTTCGGTATAACCGTCCTTCAGGTAGTTCAAATCCTCTATCGCTTCATACACTGCCTGATCCAGCGTCATGCCCATCTTCATGTACAACACCACGGCGCGGCTGGTACCGCAGCGGATGGTCATTTCCCCGGTGTGAGTGCAGGCACAGGCTCCATAGCGGCTGTCGGCATAGGAGCCGCTGCCGATGATCGGGCTGTCTCCCAATCTTCCCGGGTATTTCCACGCCCAGCCCGAGGTCGAGGTAGCGGCACTGAGGGTCCCTCCACCATCCTGCGCTAAAAATACCGTGGTATCGCGCACTCGCTCCGGATCGGTGGCGTTGTTCGACAGCCCGGCCAACGGAATATTCGGCCAGTCACGGCGCTGTTCGGCACTCATCGCCTGCTCCAGCTTTTCCCACCAGACGCGTTTGGAGTCGGCAATCAGATTGTCACCGGCCAGTGCGCCAATTTCGGCAGCAAAACGTGCCGCCCCGGCACCGACCAGGATCTCGTGGTTAAGGTCTTCCATTACCCGGTACGCCACCTCCACCGGATGCAAATAGCCTTGCAATGCCCCTACTGCGCCGGTGCGCAAGCTGTCACCGTCCATCACCGAAGCATCCAGCTCCATCTCACCCAACACGTTGGGCCAGCCGCCATAGCCCACGGTGCGCACGCTCGGATCCAACTCCACCAGCTTGATGCCGTCAACGATAGCCCGCAGGCCGTTGTGCCCCTGCTGCAGCCGTTCGGCCGACAGACCGATGCCCGGATGTCCTTCAGAGTTTGCAATCACAATCATAGGGTTCTGTTTCCCGCACGGCGTTTAGCGCCCAAAAGAGGCACCGGGTTATCCGGTGATCGACGCCAATGGAACACGTGTGCCATTGGTGTTTAAAAAGTATCTTCACCCCGTAGAAAAGTCAAACTCAGGCGGCCGAAAGCGTGGCTTGGCACGCCTTTTCTCAACGTGCTGTCGGGCCAGCAAACGTGCATCATTCAACTACACTGTGATCTCGACCGAAAAACGCTTGAGGAGCCATGATGTCCAAGAAAACTGTAGATCCCACCCAACCCGCCGCTCAGCACGATATCCGTACCTTTCTGGATGCGTTGAATGCCGGTGACGGCAAGCCGATGGAACAGATGAAACCGAAAGAGGCGCGCAAAGTGCTGGAGGGCGCGCAGCGTAGCGTCGAAGTGCCGCTGCACGAGGTCGAAATCAGCGAGAAAACCATTCATGTCGAGGGGCAGGATATCCTGCTGCACATTGTGCGACCGGCCAAGGTCAAGGAAGCACTGCCGGTATTTATGTTCTTCCACGGCGGCGGCTGGGTGCTGGGCGACTTCCCTACCCATGAGCGGCTGGTGCGTGATTTGGTTTACAGCTCAGGGGCGGCAGCGGTGTTCGTCAACTATACCCCGTCACCGGAGGCCCATTACCCGACCGCCATCAATCAGGCCTATGCCGCCACCGAATGGGTGGCCGAATACGGCGAGAAAATCAACGTTGACGGTTCGCGGCTCGCGGTGGTCGGCAACAGCGTCGGCGGTAATATGGCGGCGGTGGTCAGCCTGATGGCCAAAGAGAAAGGCACCCCGGCGCTGCGCACGCAGATCCTGTTGTGGCCGGTAACGCACGCCAGCTTTGATACCGACTCTTATCACCAGTTCGCCGAAGGCCACTTCCTGACCCGCAACATGATGAAGTGGTTCTGGGACAACTACACTACCGATAAAGCGCAGCGTAAGGAGATTTACGCTTCGCCGCTCAATGCCACGCTGGAACAGCTTAAAGGCCTGCCGCCGGCACTGGTGCAGACCGCCGAACTGGACGTACTACGTGACGAGGGCGAGGCCTACGCCCGGCTGCTGAATGCCGCCGGGGTAGAGGTCACTTCCACCCGCTACAATGGACTGATCCACGATTACGGTCTGCTAAACCCTATCGCCCATGTGCCGGCGGTACATTCCGCCATCCATCAGGCCGGACGAGCGCTGAAGCATTATCTGGCCTAGGTTACTCGGCATAATGGCAGGCCACCCGATGCCCTGCGGCCACCGTACGTAATGCCGGGGCCTGTTCCCGGCACTGTGCGGTGGCCTGCGGACAACGGGTGTGAAAGCGACAGCCGTGCGGCGGTTGCGCCGGGTTAGGCAGCTCACCCCGCGCCATCGCCAGCGGCTGGCGCTGCGGATCCAGACTGGGCACCGCCGCCAGCAACGCCTGGGTATAGGGATGGCGCGGTTGAGCAAACAGGCTGTCGCGGTCTGCACTCTCGACAATCTGGCCGAGATACATCACCGCCACGTCCTGACACAGGTGTTCCACCACCCCGAGATCGTGCGAAATAAACAGGAAGGTCACTCCCTGCTGCTCCTGAAGATCGGAAAACAGGTTGATGATCTGCGCCTGGATTGAGACGTCGAGCGCCGAAATCGGCTCATCGGCGACGATAAATTCCGGTTGCAAGATCAGCGCGCGGGCAATACCGATGCGCTGTCGCTGGCCACCAGAAAACTCATGCGGAAAGCGTCCGTAATGCTGCGCTGACAGCCCGCAGATCTCCATGGTGTCGATCACCCGATCGCGCAGCTCGTTTTTCTGCGCCAGCCCATGTTGCAACAGGGCTTCACCAATCGCATCGCCTATGCGCATCCTGGGGTTCAGCGAACTGTAAGGGTCCTGAAACACCAACTGCATCTTCGGGCGCATCTCACGCAGCCGTCGTGGGCTGAGCGCATCCAGCGCCTGCCCCTTGAACAGCACCTCACCGGCGGTTTTGTCATGCAGCCCCAGCAGCGTGCGCCCCACGGTGGTTTTCCCACTGCCGGACTCGCCCACCAGGCCGAAAATCGTGCCTTTTCGAATACCGAAACTGACGTCATCCACCGCCTGCAGCTGCCCGCTAGTGCGGCCGAACAGGCCTTCACGCAGCGGAAAATGCTTCTTCAAACCTTTGACTTCCACTAACCACTCAGCCGACATCAACACGCCCTCCCGCATTCAGAAAACAGGCAGACTGACGCTGCAATGGGCCATACATGGGTGGAATGCCGTCGCGACAGCGCGCACTGGCCTGAGCGCAACGATCGGCAAAGGCGCAATGCTCGGGCAGTTTAGCCAAATCAGGGACCTGACCGGGGATCGAATACAACCTGCGCCGCCGCTGCCCGGCCACCGGCCGCGAAGCCATCAGCCCCTGAGTATAGGGGTGCAGCGGGTTAGCCAGCACTTCACGCGTTGCCCCCTGTTCGACTATCCGTCCGGCGTACATCACCACCAACCGGTCGGCCATCTGGGCAATCACGCCAAGGTCGTGGGTGATCAGCATCATCGCCATATTATTTTTGCGGGTCTGTTCACGCAGCAGTGCCAGGATCTGCGCCTGTACGGTGACATCCAGCGCAGTGGTCGGCTCATCGGCTATCAACAGTGCCGGACGGCAGCTGATGGCCATGCCAATCATAATGCGCTGCAACATGCCGCCGGAAAGCTGGTGCGGGTAGCTGGTCATCAACTGCTCCGCACGCGCCAGCCCGACCTCGGTAATCAGCGCCGTCGCCTCGCGCCAGGCCGCCTTCGGCGAAGTGCCGCGATGACGGATCAGCGGTTCCACCAGCTGTTCGCCAATGGTCAGCACCGGGTTCAGGGCGCTCATCGGCTCCTGAAAAATCATCGCCAACCGGTTACCGCGCAGATCGGCCATCTGCTGCGGCCGCAGCTTCAATAAATCTTGCCCGTCGAAATGGATTTCGCCGCCGTCAATTTGCGCCAGCGGCTGCGGCAACAGCCCCATCAATGCCATGGCGGTGACGCTTTTACCACAGCCGGATTCGCCGACCACCCCCAGCGTCTGCCCGGCATGCAGTTCAAAACTCAGTTGCTGCACCGCCTGCACCCGGCCCTGTTCGCCATTGAAGGCCACCGACAGTTGATTAAAAGCCAGCAGGGGTCGGCTCATGGTCTTGCTCCGTTCATTTTCGGATCGAGCGCGTCCCGCAGGCCGTCACCCAGAATATTAATCGCTACTACGGTGATAAAAATCGCCAGACCCGGTGGCATCCATAACCAGGGGCGACGTTGAAAATCGATCAGACTGTTGGCGGCATCCATCATGTTGCCCCACGACGGCGTCGGCGGTACCACGCCCAGCCCCAGGTAGCTGAGTGCCGACTCACTGAGAATGGCGTTGGCAACGCCCATGGTCGCCACTACCACCAGGATGGGAATGGTGTTCGGCAACAGATGGCCAAACAAACGCCGCCGGGTGGACAGCCCGAGCACTTCGGTCGCCAGCATAAAATCGCGTTCGCGCAGCGAAAGGATCTGACCGCGCACCAGCCGCGCCAGTGAGGGCCAGCCCAGCAGGCTGAGCATGATCATCACCATGTAGATACGGTAGTCCGGCGAGACGTCCAGCTCGGACAGCATCGCGCCCATAATGATCAGCAGTGGCAGGCTGGGGATGGTCATCAGCAGATCGGCAAAGCGCATAATCAGCTTGTCCACCATACCGCCCAGATAGCCGGACAGCGCCCCCAGCAGGTAACCGAGCGTGACGGACAACAGCATCGACACCAGGCCGATGGTCAGCGAGATACGCCCCGCCAGCAGCAGGCGGGTATAAATATCGCGACCGAGAAAATCGGTGCCGAGCCAGTGTGCCGCATTGGGCGCCTGGTTGATGTTCAGCGCATCACCGGCATCGTCCTGCCAGGGCGACAGTATCGGCCCGAAGAGGCACAGCACCGCCAGTATCAGCAGCAACAGCAGCGAGGCCATCGCCAGCCGGTGACGCCGCAGCCGCTGCCAGGCCTGAGCGGTCGGGGGTGGCGACAGTTGCGCCAGCGCCGGAAGTTGCGCCTGCCGCCAGCGGCGACGGCGTCCAAAAAACAGCGTTGCCAACATCTTCACCTCAAACGAATTCGTGGGTCGGCATAGGCGTACAAAATGTCCGCCAGCAGATTGCCCAAAATGGTCAGCACCGCCAGAAACAGCGTGAAGCCCATCAGCACCGGATAGTCACGGGCGGCCAGCGAGTCGATGTGGATGTGCCCCGCCCCTGGCCAGTTGAAGATTTTTTCGGTGATCAGCGCGCCGGAAAACAGCGCCGGTAATTCAAACCCCAGCAGCGTGATGATCGGCAGCAAGGCATTACGCAGCGCGTGTTTGACGATCACCGTTTTCTCCTTCAGGCCTTTGGCGCGAGCGGTGCGGATGTAGTCCATACGGATCACATCCAGCATGCTGGCACGGAAATAGCGCGTCAGAGTACCGGCCTGCAGCATCACCAGCGCCAGCACCGGCAACAGCAGGTGCGCCGCCACTTCCGCCACCCAGGCCAGCCCGGTCGTTTCGCTACCGGTGCGCAACATGCCGCCCGCGGGCAGCCAGTGCAGATCGACGGCGAACCATTTGATCAGCAGCAGACAAAGGAAAAAGGTCGGAAATGACATGGCGCCGAACACCGCTACGGTGACCAAATGGTCGAACAGCGAATAGGGTTTCATCGCCGACGCCACGCCCACCGCCAGCGCGATGCCCCAGTACAACACCAGGGCGACCGAAGCCAGCAGGAACGAGTTCCAGATGTACTGGTTCAACAAGGTGCTGACCGGGATTTGGTACTGCAGCGAAAAGCCGAGATTGCCTTGCAGTAACTGACCGAGCCAGTGCCAGTAGCGGATCAACAGCGGCTGGTCCAGCCCGTACAGCGCGCGTAATTCGGCGGCGCGTTGTGGCGTCAGGTTAATGTTGCCGTCAATAAAATCGCCGGGCGTCAGCGCGAAGATAAAGAAAATCAGCAGTGATGCCAGCAGCAGCATAGGCAGGGTTTGCAGCAGGCGGCGCAGGATAAAATTTCTCATGGTGTTTTCCATTACCGCCGCGCGGAGGAACGCGGCGGTACCTTGCCGTTACTGAGCCAGTTTGACGTCCGGCAGGCTGCCGGTCAGGCCATTGTAGACATCCGGTTTAAAGCCGGTGACGCGGGCGCTGCTGGCACTGAGGATCTTGCGGTTACCCAGCAGGATCACCGGTGGGTCTTCCGCCAGCACCTGATACAGCTGGTGATACAGAGGCTTGCGCTGCCCGATATCCAGCGTGGCGTTAGCCTGAGCAATCAGCTTGTCTGCCTGCGGGTTGTGATAGCCGGTTTCACTCATCTGACTGATGAAATCACGCACCCCGTCATGCGGGTCATTCAACCCGCTGGTGCTGAGCGACGCCAGGTCGTAATTCCCGGCCTTGCGCTGTGCCAGCAACGCATTGAAATCCAACACCTGCGGCTTCAGCAGCACGCCTATCTGCCGATAGTTGTCTTTGGCGATCGGCACCAGCGCATCGTTAAGCAGCTTTTTGGTCACCAGCAGCGTCAGCTCCAGCTTCTTGCCGTCTTTCTGGCGAATGTCGTCTGCACCCGGTTTCCACCCGGCCTGATCGAGCAATTGTTTCGCTTTATTGACGTCGTAGGCGTAAGGATTGATGCCTTGCGGATCATAGGCCCAGGAAACGGGAGAGATGGGCTGGTTGGCCACCGTACCGTATCCCTGATACACCACGGTGATCAGCTTTTGACGATCCAGGCCGTAGATCAGGGCCTGACGAACACGCGCGTCCTGCAACGCCGGACGCTTAAGGTTGAAATCCACCCGGCTGTAGTCGCTGGAGCTGTACAGGTTAATATTGGCAAAGCCCAACAGCTTCAACTGCTCAATATCATCGGGCTTGGCGGTAAAGGCGTCGTAGTCGGTTTCACCGGTCTGGAACAGCTGGAAGTTGGTGGCCGGGTTGGTCACGCGGTAAATAAAGCGCGCCACCGCCGGCTGGCCGAGATAGAAGTTCGGGTTGGCGTGGAAGCGGATCTCCTGCCCCGGAATATATTTGTCGTAAATATAAGGGCCGTTGCCCAACGGCTTGCCATTCAGCGCGCGCACACTTTCCAGCTTGCCGCGTTGATAATCCTTGGCGTAATAGGCTTTCGACAACACCGGCCCGCCGATCAATTGCAGCGTGGTCGCACCCGGCTGGGTGGTGGTGATCTCAATGGTGCGATCGTCAATCACCTTCAGCCCGCTGACGCTGGGGGCGGTGCCGTTTTTGTATTCCGCGCCGCCCTGAATATGCGCCGGGGTAATGTCGGTTTCACCGTCATAGGCCGGGTCATGCAGCAGCGTCAGCGTAAAAGCGATGTCTTCGGCTTTGATCGGCGAACCGTCGCTGTAGAGCAGATTGGGCCGCAGTTTGATGGTATACACCCGGTTATCCGGGCTGACCTGCCAGGATTCAGCCAATCGCGCCACCGGTTTACCTGCACTGTCCAGGCCAATGAGCCGGGTAAAAATCACGTCGGTGACGTTCTCATCCCAGCCGTTGGTGAACAGATAAGGGTTAAAGTTGCCCTGTGGTTCAAGTATACCGGCCACCACGGTGTCTTTACGCAGCTTGGCGGCGCTGGGTACCAGGCTGGCATCGGTGGCCGGAGTGATCCCTTCCGTCAGCGTTTCCGCCTGCGCACCCAATGAAATGCCTATCGCACTGGCCAGCGCCAAGGGCACCAGTCGTTTTTGCAACAGTTTGTTTATATTATTTTTTATTTTGCTCACCCACTGCCCCTTGTCTACCCGTTGATAAAATGTGACAAAATTTATCGAAGAGTAATGGGCGGCCGGAGGGCTGTCTAACAACGAAACCGGCATTCCTTTGCCGGAAAAAGCATTATGAATTTTTCTATTGCGATACCAATCGACCCAGGGTGCTTAGCCTGCGGGTTCGAGCTGCCGGATAAGTTTGGCTAAGGTTTTGATTGCCGCCTCGTGCTTGTCGCTCCAGTCAAAAGAGGCGTTCAGGCGGAAGCAATGGTTGAAGTGGTTGCCGGTGGTGAACATGCGGCCCGGCGCGATACTCACCCCCAATGCCAGTGCACGCTGGTAGAGCTCCATCGACGACAGCGCCGGATCCAGCTCCAGCCACAGGAAGTAGCCACCGTCCGGCTGGCTGACTTTGACGGTCGGCGGAAAATGATGTGCGATTGCCTGGTGCATCATGCTTTGGCGCTGCGCCAGCAAGCGGCGCAGACGCCGCAGATGGGTGTCGTAGCCGCCGTGCAGCAGATAATCGGCAATCGCCAACTGGGTCGGCACGCTGGTCGAGACGGTACTCATCAGTTGCAGCCGTTGGATCTGCTGCGCGTATCGCCCCGCCGCCACCCAACCGACGCGGAAACCCGGTGCCAGACATTTGGAGAATGACGAACAATGCAGGACTTGCCCGTCGCTGTCCCACGCCTTGGCCGGCTGCGGCCGCTCGGCGCTGAAATACAACTCGCCGTAAACGTCATCCTCAATCAGGGAAATCTGCCGCTCACGCAGTAAACTCACCAGCCGCTGCTTGTTGTCGTCCGACAGGCTGGCCCCCAGCGGGTTCTGGAAGTGAGTCATCAGCCAGCAGGCCTTGATCGGGTACTGCTCCAGCGCCTGCTCGAGCGCATCCAGATCTATGCCGTCCTGCGGGTGAGTGGCAATTGCCACCGCCTTCAGACGCAGCCGCTCCAGTGCCTGCAACGCACCATAGAACGCCGGCGATTCGATCGCCACGTAGTCCCCCGGCTGGGTCACCGCCTGCAGACTGAGGCTTAATGACTCCATCGCCCCGGCGGTAATCACGATTTCGTCCGGCGCCACCTGCATACCGCTCAGCGCATACCGCTGGGCGATGTGGCGGCGCAGTGCTTCATTGCCGGGCGGCAGATTGGCCAGGGAGCTGTGCGGCGTAAACTTGCGCGCCACACTGCTCAGCGCCCGCGCCAGCTTGGGTTGAGCAAATAAGGTAGCGTCGGGAAACGCCGAACCAAAGGGCACAATCTCCGGATCCTGGCACGCCTGCAGCACATCAAAAATAAAGGTGTTGATATCGACCTGCTCACTCAGCAACAGCTTTGCGCCGTGTGCCGGCTGCGGCAATGGCTGTGGACGCGCCGCCACGTAATAACCGGATTGCGGCCGTGCGACGATCCAGCCCTGGCTCTCCAGCAATTGATACGACTGCACCACCGTCATCAGGCTCAGTCCGGCACGTTTACCGCTCTCACGCAGCGACGGCAGCTTGTCGCCCGCCCGCCATACCCGGTTCTGGATCTGTTCACGAATCTGTTGTGCAAGCTGCTCGTATCTGGTCATAAGCCCTAACTGTTATATGAAAAAGTGAAATAACTGTCACTATTATAGTCACTGTACTCCGTGCTTAACTTGACGCCAAGCTTTCGATAGAAAAATTACCGCTATACTGAAGAGGCCATTTTATGTACAACCCAAGGAGGCGCCATGCTGGGTCTTGATGCACTGGAACTTGCCAGAATACAGTTCGCCTTCACCGTTTCTTTCCATATCATTTTCCCTGCAATTACCATCGGCCTGGCCAGTTATCTGGCGGTGCTGGAAGGATTGTGGCTGAAAACACGGAATGAAACCTACCGCGATCTCTATCATTTCTGGTCAAAAATTTTCGCCGTCAACTTCGGCATGGGCGTGGTGTCCGGCCTGGTGATGGCCTATCAGTTCGGCACCAACTGGAGCTTTTTCTCCGAGTTTGCCGGCAGTATCACCGGCCCGTTACTGACCTACGAAGTACTGACCGCCTTCTTCCTGGAGGCCGGTTTCCTCGGGGTGATGCTGTTCGGCTGGAACCGTGTCGGCCCTGGCCTGCACTTCTTCGCTACCTGCATGGTAGCGCTGGGAACGCTGATTTCCACCTTCTGGATCCTGGCGTCCAACAGCTGGATGCAGACCCCGCAGGGCCACGAAATCATCAACGGCCAGGTGGTGCCGGTCGACTGGCTGAAAGTGATTTTCAACCCGTCATTCCCGTACCGGCTGTTGCACATGTCGACCGCTGCCTTCCTGTCCTCGGCGTTCTTTGTCAGTGCCTCCGCCGCCTGGCATTTGCTGCGCGGGCGCGACACTCCGGCGATGCGCAAAATGCTGTCGATGGCAATGTGGATGGCGCTGATTGTCGCGCCGATACAGGCGATGATCGGCGATGCGCACGGCCTGAATACGCTGAAATATCAGCCGGCAAAAATCGCGGCTATCGAAGGCCACTGGGAAAACCCGCCGGGTGAAGCCACCCCGTTGATCCTGTTCGGCTGGCCGGATATGCAACGTGAGGAAACCCGCTTCAAGCTGGAGGTACCTTACCTGGGCAGCCTGATCCTGACCCACAGCCTGACCGAGCAGGTACCGGCACTGAAATCCTTCCCACCGGAGGACCGGCCGAATTCCACCGTGGTGTTCTGGTCGTTCCGCATTATGGTGGCACTGGGCATGCTGATGATCCTCGCCGGGGTCTGGAGCCTGTGGCTGCGCTGGCGCGGTGGGCTGTATCAGTCACGGCCGTTCCTCTACTTCATTTTGTGGATGGGGCCTTCCGGTTTGCTGGCACTGCTGGCGGGTTGGTTCACTACCGAGATTGGGCGTCAGCCGTGGGTGGTGTATGGCCTGCTGCGCACCAAGGATGCGGTCTCCGCACACGGTGACCTGCACATGAGCATCAGCCTGCTGGCGTTTATCATCGTCTACTGTTCGGTGTTCGGCGTGGGCTACTCCTACATGATGCGGCTGATCCGCAAAGGGCCGCAGCAGCATGAAGGGCATGAAGATGACACCGAAGGCCGACCGGCACGTCCGCTGTCTGCGGTGAAAGAAACTCTGGATGACAGGAGCTGAGCATGGGCATTGATCTTCCGCTGATTTGGTTTGTGATCATCGTGTTCAGCACCATGATGTACGTGGTAATGGACGGCTTTGATTTGGGTATCGGCATCCTGTTCCCCTGGGTTAAGGACAGCGGTGACCGTGATGTGATGATGAACACCGTCGCCCCGGTGTGGGACGGCAATGAAACCTGGCTGGTACTGGGGGGTGCGGCGCTGTTTGGCGCTTTCCCATTGGCTTACGCGGTGATCCTAGACGCGCTGGCCATTCCGCTGACCCTGATGTTGTTTGGCCTGATCTTCCGCGGCGTGGCCTTTGAGTTCCGCTTTAAGGCCACGGCAGAAAAACGCCACATTTGGGACAAGGCGTTTATCTGGGGCTCCATCTTCGCCACCTTCAGCCAGGGTGTGGTGGTAGGTGCCATCATCAACGGTTTCCCGGTCAACGGCCGCACCTATGCCGGTGGCGCTCTCGACTGGCTGACCCCGTTCGCGCTGTTTTGCGGGCTGGGGCTGGTGGTGACCTATGCGTTGCTCGGCTGCACCTGGCTGGTGATGAAAACCGCCGGTGACCTGCAGGCCCGCATGTACCGGCTGGCAACGCCGCTGCTGGTTATCCTGCTGCTGGTGCTGGCGGTGGTCAGCATCTGGACACCGATTGCCCACCCGGAGATCGCCACCCGCTGGTTCTCACTGCCGAATCTGTTTGTGCTGCTGCCGGTGCCGATCCTGGTGCTGCTCAGCGCCTGGGGCATTCAACATGGGGTGAAAAATGCGGCGCACTACTCGCCCTTCTTGCTCACCCTGCTGCTGGTGTTCCTCGGCCTCAGTGGTCTGGGCATCAGTATCTGGCCGCTGTTGATCCCACCGTCCATCACCCTGTGGCAAGCCGCTGCACCACCGCAAAGCCTGGGCTTTATGCTGGTGGGCGCGCTGTTTATCATTCCGATTATTTTGGTTTACACCTTCTGGAGCTACTACGTGTTCCGCGGCAAGGTCAGCCATGAACAGGGTTATCACTGATGAGGGAAGAAACTATGCAGGATAAAACCGCACCTGTGCCGGCGCCCTGGTGGAAACGCATCGGCTGGCTGGTGGTGATCTGGAGCGCCAGCGTGCTGGGGCTGTTCGCGGTCGCTTCGATGTTCCGCCTGTTGATGAATGCAGCGGGCATGAGATCGCATTAAAAATATACGCCCAAATGCCACCTGAGCTGGGTGGCTATTTGGGTGACAACATTAAGAGGAGTTTTAAACCGGGTTACGGTAACCAGCAACAATTTGGTTTGCCATTTCATCAAGTTCAGCATCATTCATCAGGCGGTTTGCCGCAGCTATAAACTCTGCCGTTTCAGTATCATCGGCAGTGATGGTAAATACCGTTAAGTTATACAAAAAACGTTCTCTTTCATCTTCAGGCAAATCATCAACGCCGCCAAAAATGGACTTATAATAATAATCGCCAAGAAGACGCAGTAAAAACGCCACCTGATTAACATCCACTTTATCTTCAGTAACCATTACCGTTAACTTGACGAGAAAAAATGACTCTCTTAACGGTTGCCCGTTCACCAGCAGAAATGTCGCGCATGATATAAAAGCGGTTTGTTTGTTAGCATCAGCAAATGCATGAGATTTTGTTATAGAAATTAAATATACGGCAGCCAGTTCAAAAACATCATCACATGAGTGATAGTGATGATGATTGATAACCCGGCCCAGGGCACCTTCTAACTTATCAATATCTACTACGGCCCCCTGAGGTAAGGTTACGCGCTGAATATCAATCACCTCTTGAGTAGAAAGAAAGATAAGCGCTTCCATTACTTACCCTCCAAATCCTTTATAGTTTTGGCATGCCGCTTTCTCACTTCGGCGACAGCATCTTTGATAGACATTTGCTTGACAGGATTTGATTTTCCTGCCGACTCAGCTTGTTCTTGCAGTGCATCAATAGTGGTTTTATCAAGCATTCCCTGAAGCTTAATCATTCTTGCTAGCGCATCGACCTCTGTCGATGTAATGGAAGGTGTAACCTGATTGGCATTTATAGCTGACACGGTATTTCGCACCATAGCCTTTAATACTTTGCTATCCAATGTGTTTATTTTTGAAGTTGATGATTCTTGGTTGTCTTGCCCCAGCATTACGGACTCCTTTCCTCGTTGAATAACAATAAAAGTCTCACCACCGCGAATTTCATCTAATACTTTAGATAAATCGGCACGGAGTCGGGCATATGTGATTTCTTTCATAGCAACCTCTATCCACTGCGTGTCTATGTGCTTATGGCAGAGATTAACATTTCGAAAAGCGATTATCACGTACAGAACAGGGTCTCAGAAAATTGCTAAAGATTCATTAGATAAATAAATCGGAAAATAACATTTAGCTCGCCTCCTATTACTCTTTTTCCGTGGGATAGAGTCTACGTGAAGCCGGCGAATCGTTCAATTAGTGAACTGCGGGGCGCTTCGCAAATTCAACAAGTTGCAAATATTATACCCATCAATAACTAAACCGGTTTGCGCCCCATTGCAGTGAGAAAGCGCTGTTGCAGACGCAGCAACTCCCCCAGTTCCAACACCCGATAATCGATACCATAACGTGGTGCCACTTCGGCAATGATACGGCTTAATGCCGGGTAATGCCGGTGACTCCAGTGCGGGAACAGATGGTGGGTCAGGTGCAGATTCGCGCCGCCCAACCAATAGCCCAGCCAGCGCGGCCGCGTGAACCAGTCAAAGGTAGTGGCAAACACATGGTGATACCAGCCGTGCGCCAATGGCCCCTGCTCCGGTGCCTGATAAAATTGCGCCTTGGCCCAGTGGGTGCCGATAATCAACATCACAAACAGCAGTGACGACAGCATCTGGCTGAGCAGATAAACCAGCAGGATCTGCCCCATGCCGATCGCCGGGGGCAACAGATAGCATGGGATCGCCAGCGCCAGTATCAGGTGCGCCGCTTTACCTGCCAGAAAAATACTCCACCCGCGCACGCCCTGTTGCGCCATCCTCGCCCTGACCCGGGTTCGCCCTGCCCGATCCAACCAATCGAACAGCCAGATGTAATACGGAAAGGTCATCGCCGCCACCAGCGGCCAGTAAAAGCGCTGCGCGCGCATAAAGGGCCGCCAACGCTGGAACGGCGTCTGCCGCAGTACGCCATTGGCATCGATATCGGGATCGTAATGCTCGATGTTGTTGTGTGCGTGGTGAAAAATCACGTGCCGTACCCGCCAGCAGTCGGGATCCAGGCCGAGCGGGATACTCACCAGGCAATTCAGCCAGCGGTTGGCCCAGGGCTGCCGGAAAAACGCGTTGTGCGACGCGTCGTGTACCACGTTGACCGTGAGGAACATGCCGATGAAAATAAAGCCGAAGTAGCAGGCAAAAAAGCCCCAGAGGCTCTGCTGCTGCAGGCTAAACCCATAATAAAGCGCGCACAGCGCCAGCAGGAAAAGCACTTTCGCCAGCATGCCGCCGTCGGCAAAACGATGGTCGTGATGCTCGGCCAGATAACCCTGCGCGGCCTGCATCAGCGCTCGATGCAACCCGCTGTCATCCGGCTTGAAGGCCAACGGACGCAATGGCTTCATGGCTGCCCCATCCGACGCAAAAAATGCTGTTGTTGCGCCAGCAGTTCGCGGTAACCAATGCAGCGGTATTCCATGCCGTGCTCAACCGCCAACTGCGCCACTATGGCGGCCAGCGCCGGATAATGGCGATGATTCCAGCCGGGAAACAGATGATGGGTCAGGTGATAATTCAGTCCACCGGTCAGGTGCTGCAAGCCGCGCGGCGAAGTCTGCCAGTCACAGGCGGTAGCGAAATTATGGCGATACCAGCCATGTGGCATGCTGTCGCCCTCCGGAGCCGGATAAAATTCGGCCTGCGCCCAATGGGTACCCAGCAGCAGAAACACCACCAACAACGAGGCGCACATCTGGCTGAGCGCATAGGCCAGCAGCACCCACGGCCAGTCGATACCGCTCTGCTGGCACAGCACCAACGGCAGAGCCAGTACCAGCACCAAATGGCCAATCTTGCACAGGATAAACACCGCCCAGCCGCTACGGCCCGGTAAAATATTCTTTTCATGCAACGGGGTTTTACCCAAACGATCCGACCAGTCAAATATCCAGGCGATATAGGGCAAGGAGAGTGCGGCAATCAACGGCCAGTACAGGTGCTGATAACGCATATGCTTGCGCCAGCGCTGGAACGGTGTCTGGCGGAAGAAACCATTCTCTTCGGTATCCAGATCGTAGTGTTCAACGTTGGCGTAAACATGGTGATATTCCACATGGCGCACCCGCCAATAATCCGGATCCACCCCCAACGGCAGCGTCACCAGCCGCCCTGCCAGTCGGCTGGCCCAGGGGGCACGTAGAAAAGCATTATGCGAAGCATCGTGGTTCACATTCACGTTGAGCAACATGCCCATCATCACGAACAAGAAATAACAGGCCAAAAATGCCCAAACCTGCTGCTGCATCAGACTCAGCGCATAAAAGCCCACGCACAGCGCCAACAACAGCGCCGCCTTTGCCAACCGCCAACCGTCGGCATAGCGATGGTCACCGGCCAGATAGGCATGAGCCGCCCGTTTAAGCGCACGATGGAACGCCTGTTCACCGTCGGCGGGAAACTTCAATGGGACCAGTGTATCAGCCATGGGGTTCCTCCAGCTGCGCCGGAGCGCTTGCCCGGCCCCAGCCCAGCGCCACGCAAACACCGTGCAATGTGAGCAGGGCCATCGCGAGATGCCAATAAAGCTGCGACCAGCCCAGATAACCGATAAACAGCAGCGGGAGACTCAGCGTAATCATCAACCAGGCAGTCATCGCCCAACGATGCCCTTCGGTCATGCCGCCCAGCGCCATCGAACCGAGCGCCAACAACACCAGCAGCGCCATCTGCGGCCAGCTGATATCGCTGTAGCCATAGCCGTACTGGTCAACATAGCCAATCACCAGCGCAAACAGCAGCATCGCGCCGCTGAACACACTAAGCGCCGAGTAGCGGAAACGACCGCTGCTCGCCTTCGGCCGCCAGCGCAGGCGAAAATAGCGCAGAAACGGCAGATTGCTGGCCCAAAACGGATTGGCGGACGGCTTATCGCCGCTGACGCCATACACAAACGGCGTTTGCGGCAGGCTCGGGCAAAAAGTACCGAACAGCTTGTCCCAGAAAATAAAGCTGCCGCCGAAGTTCTGGTTCGAATAGGCCATATCTTTAACGTGATGCACCCGATGGTGCGCCGGCGTAACAAGAATATGCTCCAGCCAGCCGAGTTTGGGGGTCAGCGCATTATGGTTAAACAATTGGATGCTGTAGTGCAGAATCGAGACCGTGACAAACACCGACAGCGGCACGCCCAACAGCGCCAGCAGAAGAAAAAACGGGATCGAGGTCAGCGACGAATACCAGGAGTTGCGCACTCCCAGCGACAGATTGAAATGCTCCCCCTGATGATGCACCACATGTACCGCCCACAGCACGCGCAGGTAATGATGCAAGCGATGCAACCAGTAAAAGCCGAAGTCCCACGCCAGCAGGGCAAACAGCCACATCAGCACCGGTGGCCAACTGCCGAGCAAATCCAGACTGAAGTGCGCCGCCACATAGCCGTAGCAGGTGATCTCCAGCCCGCGGAACAACCACAGCATGATATGGCCGGAGTTCAGATTGAACACCAGATCGTGCCAGTTGACCTGCTGACGCTGTGCATACTGCAGCACCAGCGCCTCACCAATGACGACAAACAGCATGAACACGATGGGCATCGCCAGTTCGCTCATCCTATCTCTCCTGTGACGGTGTCACGCCGCCAATTTTCTATGCACTGCGCCAGCCAGCCTGCCAAAAACGCCAGCAATGCCCCACTGGCCAGATCGACCAGCAGATGGCGACGCAGCTGCAAAATGGAAAAGGCAATCGCCAGCGCCCACAGCATCAACAGCGCGGTTCTCACTTTACGCTGTCGGTCGCTCAGTGCCCACACCGCCAGCACCGTCAGCGCCATATGTAACGACGGCAGGCAGTTTTGCAACGAATCCACCTGGGTCAGCGCCGCCAGCAGTTTTGAACTCACACCGCCCCCGCTGTCTTGCGGATAAGCCATAGTGGTCGGCCACAGCAGGTAGACCGCCCCGGCCCCCAAAGCAGCCAGTTGCATCGCGGCACGCAACCATCGAACCCGCGGGATCGGTGCCAGCAAGTAGCCCAGCGGAATAATGATAAAGAAAGACAGGTACAGCCAAATGGCCGTCGGACTGAACGGGATCCAACGGTCAATCACCGAAGGCGGGAGCAGCGTACCCGCGCCCTGCAGGCGGTCGGTAAAGCTATAGACTACCCCGACAAATCCCCAGCCCAACAGCATTTGCCACAGCCGGTACGGCAGCGTTTTCATCATGCGGCCACCTGCCGGATAATCCGCCTTCTCTTGCGATCAAACTGCGGCATCACCGCCTGCGTACTCAGTTGCCACTCCAGCCCAGCGCTGTCGATGCCGTGGCGTTCAAACAAGGCAGCCAGTTGCCGCTGGCAGTTCGCCAGGTCTGCTTCGCTACAGTCGGCAATCAGTTGCAACTGCCGCTCGCCAGACTGGATTAAACGGTAATCGCTGGTCAGCGGCAGTGCATTGGCAATAGCCCGGCTGCACAAATCGGCAAACACCAGCTGTGGCCGGCCAAGGGCATCCGGCAACATCAGTTGGTCGTCACGCCGCCCTTCGATACGGGCAATCGCCATTGACCACTGCCCACAGGGGCAAGGCTCGGTCTGCCTGACCAGCACGTCGTCCAGCCGATAGCGAACGATCGGTTGGGTACTGCGGGTGAAGTCGGTGATCAACGGTGTAAAACGCTGCTCATCAATCCATTGGGGTTCGATGTGCAAAAACTCTTCGTTCAGGTGCAGGGTGCCGTGCGCGCAGGTGGCGGCCAGGAAGCCTTCGGTGGCCTGATAGACCTCACCCACCGCCGGGAACACCTGCGCCAGCAGCCGCCGGTCTTGTTCCTCCAGCACCTCGGCCACCGAAATCACCTTTTTGACCTCGAGCCGAATTTTTTTGGCCAGCACCGCCAGGGCCAATGCACGCAGCACCTGCGCCGGTGCGACGATAATCGTCGGTGCCTGTTGCTCCAGCCGCGAGAGCTGTTCGGCAAAGGGGGCAAAGAGATCGTAAAACTCCAGACTCAACCAGCGGTTGTTGACGCTGTGATACAAATTATTGTCCGCCCGCAGAAACAGCGCCACGCGCTCACCGGCAAACAGCCCGTCCGGCAGCATCTTCGCCAACATGCCACCGGCCCAAAGGCTTTGTTCATGCGGGCTGACGACGAAGATGCCGCGCTGGCCGGATGTGCCCGACGACAGGCCCACGCTGTATTTACCGATTTTCGGGCTGAAATCCCGCTGTTGCTCGCTGCGCCGCGCGCAGGCCAGCAGTTGTTCACGTTGCAGCCCGGCAGTATTCATTTGGTCAAACTGCGCCATCATCAGCGCCTTGTCCATCAGCGGCCATTCGGCCATCGCTTGCTGTTTGAAACGGCTGAAATAAGGACTCTTTGCCAGCACACGGCGTGCAAAACGCCTAAGCCGTTTGGCCTGATATGCCTCCAGCGCCTGACGGTCGGCAAAGGTTAGGCGCCGGGTGCGAAAGTAATACCACAGCGTCATCAGCGGGTTCATAAATCCCCCTCATGACAGAGTAAAATATTCGCGTTGCCGCTCGCCCAGAGCTGATTCAGGCGCTCCAGCGTACGGTAATAGGCGTTGGCATCGTCCATCACCAGGTTGGCCAGGCGCGAAGGCCCGCGCAATTGCTGATAACTCAGCGGCGACCAGGCCGCGTCGCTGGCCAGCAGCGTCCAGCCCTGGTCGGTGAGAATAAAGGCGCCAATATGCCCTTCCGCATGCCCCGGTAAATCAACCAGCAGGATCTGCCCTTCACTGCCCGGCAGCGCATAGCCGCGTTCAAAAGGAGCCAGCAGCGCAGGCAGACTGACCTGTGGGAAACCCTCGATAAACTGCAGGCCACTCTCGAAATCTTCTGGGATCAGGCCGGGGATAAAGGCGCGTTTTAACGCCGCGAAGCCGCGTAAAGTCCGGGTTTGCCGCCAGCCTTCGCCAGAGCAGATAAAATCGAGGTGTTTGAAATCTCGCAGCCCGGCAATATGGTCGGCGTGAAAGTGCGAGATAATCAGCGCCTGAATATCATTAGCGGCGTAACCGGCAGCCAGCAACTGCTGACTCAGCGACTCACGCGGGTCGAAATACACCGGCGTCATTTGGCGGTAGATGCGGAAAATGCCGGACTGCGTCTGCTGCTGGAAATAGTGCGCATAGCCGGTATCCCACAGCCAGCGGCGCTCTCCCACCTCCAGCAAATAGGCACGAGCCGGGAATTTACACACCCGAAAACCGGCCCCGCGCAGCGCCATACAGCCGATATGGGTACAGTACCCCACTTCAAAAACAGTGACCTTAGCCATGGGGCTGCTCTCCTTGCCGTTTAAGCCAGTCTCCGGTAATGCGGATCCCCTCTTCCATCGAATAACGTGGCCGATAGCCTAACTGTTCCACGGCCAGGGTTTGGCTCAGCGTCATATCAAAATGCACCGCCGCCACGCTATAGCGCGTCAGCAAGGGTTCTTTGCCGGTAAAACGGGCCAACAACTCCAGCCCGCCCGCCAGCGCGTACAGCAAGGAATAAGGCACCGCCTGCAGCCGGTAACGCAGCCCCAACTGTTGGCGCAGCAGCGAATCCAGCATATCCGCCAGCCGCTGCGGTTGGTGATTGGTGATGTTGTAGGCCGCGCCGGATGGCAAGCGTGGTTGGCGACTGGCCAGATCCATCGCATGCACCACGTTAAGTACAAAGGTCAGATCCAATATCGCTTTGCCACCGCCAGGCAACCGCAGCACGCCGCGGTCGCGATCCAGCTGTTGCAGCAGCCGCGGCACAATCACCCTGTCGTGCGGGCCGAACAGCCCTCGGGGCCGCAGAATAATAAAGGCAGTTTGCGGGTAACGCGGCACCAGTGCTTGCAGCCGCTGCTCGGCAGCATATTTGCTGGCGGCGTAATGGTTGGCGAAACGCCGGGCGCGATAGCCTTCGTCGATATTCTGGTGCGGCCGAAAATCGAAATAGATTGCCGGTGTGGAGATGTGAACAAAACGCCGGACGCCACAGTCCCCTGCCGCCTGTGCCAGTTTTTCGGTCGCAACCTCGTTGGCCTGACAGAACTCTGCCTGACTGCCCCAGGGGGATGATTTTGCCGCGCAGTGCCAGATCCAATCACAACCGGCCATCAGTTGACGACACTGCTCCGCCGTGGCCTGCGTCAAATCCAGCGGGCTGAATTCGGCCCCCAGCTCACGCAGTTCCTGCCCGGCGCGGCTATCACGCCCGGTGGCATGAACCTGATGACCCGCCTCCAGCAACCACTGCGTAGCATTACGCCCCAGTCCGCTGGTGGCCCCGGTGACCAGAACCTTCATGGCAGCAGCACCATGCCGGCCAGCGACAGCCCGGCGGCGGTGCCGATCAGCATCACCGGTTTACCCGGGTTAAAGCGACCGCTGGTAACCGCAGCGTGTAGCGCAGTGGGGATAGACGCCGCCACCTGATTACCGTGATAACGATAGATATCCACCAGTACCTCAGAGGAAACGTGCAGCCGCTTGCGCATATGTTCGAGCGACAGGTGGCTCGCCTGATGCGGTACCACCGTGGCGATCTGCCCTAACGTCAGGCCACTGGCGGCCAGCAGACGGGCAAGATAATCTTCGATCAGCGCCGACGCCTGGCGAAACAGCTGCTTGCCCTGCATATGGAACAGGAAATCGCTGTTATTCATGCCGGCGCGCGGGTTGCGCCGCGTGCCCCCGGCACGGATCTCGCACAGCTCGCTGCCTTCAGGATAGGTTTCCACCAGGCTGGCCAGAATACCGCTACTGCCGTCGCCACGCTCGACGATGGCGCAGGCCGCACCGTCGCCAAAAATCAGCGAGGACTCTTCATGCTGCCAGTCAATACCGCGTGAAGCCAAATCGGCGGAGACAATAGCAATGCGCCGGTAGGTACCGGCATTCAGCAGCCCGGCGGCCACCTGCATGGCGGAAATAAAGCTGACGCAGCTGCTGTTGATATCGAACCCTGCAGTGCCCGGTGCCAGACCGGCCACTTTAAGAATGTGCGCCGCGGTGCAAGGCAGGGCCTGCACTGAAATCGCGGACGCGGAAATCAGCAGATCTATCGATTGCGTATCGATGCGGCTACGGGTAAAGGCATCCTGCAATGCAGCGACGGCCAGTTCAGCCTGGCTGGCATCATCGGTGGCGTGAAATCGGTAGCGGATACCGGAGCGTTTCTCGACGTAGCCTGTCGGCTTGCACAGCAGGCTATCCAGCGCGGAGGAGTCGACTCGGTTGGGTGGCAATGCTGCCCCCGTGGCGATGACTTTCAACGGCAGCAACGTGGGTGAACAAGATTGTATTGTCATTATTGTTGTTAACTAACCTGTATATCCATAAAGCGATCTCCCGGCGCAGTCCTGTGACAGCACCGAGTCATCCCCGGTTTTAAATCCCAAAGTGCCCACATACCTGGGCTATTGATTGTTGTTATGCACTGCAAATAGCCGGCGGCCGCCGACAAATAATGGTAACAATACTGAGATATCAAGTTTACGGCAAGGAAGCAAAAAGGGGCAAATCGGCGGGAATTATCTGGCGTGGCTATTAGGGAAGTAAAAGGAGATCACCAATGTGACCAACGGCAGGGCGCCAATCTTCAACAGTTCGAACACCTGCCTGATGGATTCATTTTGATCCCAATACGCGTGGGCAACAAAAACGCCCACGCTGATAACGAAGATGCCGCACAACACCTGACGCGCTAGCCGCAATCGCTCCATTTCGTCAAACACCAATGCCGGATCCAAATACAATGTTTCCGCATCCACCTTTGCACTCTGATTTTGGATACTCATGGGAAAACCCCCACCACCTGACCTACCGCCTCCAACACCTCACCGTTCTCGCGCACGATGCCAAGAGAGGAACCGTCTTGTTTCACCCACTGCTTATCAGCAATGCTGATTAGCGCAAAAGCCAAGCGGATCACATCCGTTTTTTTCATTCCATGCCGCTGTGCAATCTCGTTCAGATTGTCATCAATTTCATTTGATAACCGAATTGGCAAACTACGCATACCCCACCTCCTGTGGCTGTCAGTTAGTGGGGAAAAGCTTACTTCACCAGCAATGATTGTTCAATTAGTGAACTGCGTAACGCTTCGCAAATTCAGCAGCTTGCGTGAAATAAATGCCTTATCGAACTGGCAAATTTGAAAAACCAGCCTATTGCTGTCAGGTATTAAAGGAGATCGGATTTTCCTGCCCACAGACTGCCGCTCTTTTACGCCAAACCTGCACTATACTCGCTGTGCATCGTCAATCATTGACGGACGACGCCAATGGTCGGCCTGTTGCCGGCCATTGTCTTTTTTGAGGATAAGCAATGCAAAAATCCCACGCTCACCGCAAGCACCTGACGCGCAACGAGGTCAACCGTTTGCTGCAACAGGCCGCTGCCGGTCGCGCCCCCGAACGCGACTGTTGCCTGATCTGGATGGGCTTTATCCACGGCTGTCGCGTCAGCGAACTCAACGGTCTGCGCCTGGCCGATCTGGATATGGAAAGCGGCTGTGTTTACATGAACCGGCTAAAAAATGGACTTTCCACCATTCATCCACTGGAAGCGACCGAAAAGCAGCTGCTGACCCGCTGGCTGGAAAAGCGCCAGTCGTGCCGCAATCTGGAAGATGAAGAGTGGCTGTTTTTATCGCAAAAGGGCTATCGGCTATCGCGCCAGCGCATCTACCGTATGTTACAGGCCTACGGTAAACAGGCCGGGCTAGCGGTAGCGGCACACCCGCATATGCTGCGCCATGCCTGTGGCTATGCATTGGCCGATAACGGAGCCGATACGCGGGTGATTCAGGACTATTTGGGGCATCGCAATATTCAACACACCGTGCTGTATACCGCCGCCAATTCAGGCCGGTTTAAACATCTGTGGAAGGAGGAAAAGACAGACGAAAATGTTACTTTTTGAGTCAAACTGACACATAACTTAAGAATGTCCTGAAATAAAGTCAACCACTGCGTGAAAGTTATTTTTCTTAACTAAATAACTATTTAAATATCAGTAAATTGAAAGATCCATCATATTCCGTCGCTTTGCGCCCAGCGGGAGTCCGCCATCGGAAAAACCTGGCTTTGTTGCCTTCTTCGCTCTAAATAAAAAAATAAATCCAGTTATTAACACTGTTAATACACCATCCATGGTGTTTTACGCTATTAAAACCTTCCAATCACCCAGTGAACAACACTACTCACTTAATGTGACATTATGACTCAAAATGTTGCCTTTTATCTAAAGGGACACACAAGGGTTGAATTTAAAAAAGGACAACCCTATCAATGGGTTAATGGAGACTTGTGCGTAGATTCGCACTAACTAAGGAACTGTTACCATGAAACACACTCTGCTCGCGGCCGCTCTGGCCACCACCGCTGCATTCTCCTTCTCTTCCGCCTTCGCTGCCGATGGTACCGTCAATTTTACCGGCTCTGTCACCGACACGGCTTGCGTCGTCGATATGGGTGGTTCTAATGCACTGTCAGTGCCAATGGGCAAGATCAGTAAAACCTCGTTCGGTGCCTCCGGCTCCCTCGCAGGCGCAACCAAATTCACCCTAAAACTGAAAACCTGCCCAACAGCCACCACCGCCACTGTCAAGTTCGACGGCATCGCCGCAGGTGGCGATGACAAAATTCTGGCATTAACCGGCGGTGCCGGTGCAGCAACCGGTCTCGGTATCCAAATCAGCGACAAGAGCGGCAATGTGCTGCCGCTGGCTACCAACTCCGTAAGCTATACCCTGGCGAAAGGGGATGCTTCAGTCCCTGCCAACGATGTCACCAACGATCTCGACTTCACCGCCCGTTATATCTCCACCGCTGCAACCGTATCAGCCGGTTCAGCCAATGCCACCGCCACATTTAGCATCAACTACAACTGATCCCCCTGCCCGGACGGCATTTGCCGTCCTTTTTTGGAGACCCCTCATGAGATACGGGCTTGCTGCCCTATGTGGCAGTGTAATGATGATAAGCCAGTTGGCGCAGGCCGGCGTAGTGGTCGGTGCCACCCGGCTGGTTTATGACGGTGACAAAAAAGAGTCATCACTGAGTGTCAATAATCCGGATGCCCTGCCGTACCTGATTCAGTCCTGGGTAGAACAGCAGGAAGGCGGCAGTGAAAAGGCTCCTTTCATCCTGACCCCACCGCTGTTTCGTCTGGATGCCGGGCGCCAGAACGTACTGCGTGTAGTACGGGTCGGCGGCAGCCTGCCGGAAGACCGTGAGTCGCTGTTCTGGCTGAACGTCAAATCCATTCCCTCAGCGGAACGGCGCGACAACACGCTGCAGATTGCGATCAAAACCCGCATCAAACTGATCTATCGCCCCGCCAGCCTGAAGGGCCTGCCTGAAAATGTCGCCGGGCAACTGGCCTGGCACCGCATAGGGACGAAGCTGGAAGTCACCAACCCCACCCCCTTCTACATGAACTTTCAAAACGTGACGGTAAATGGCCATGAGGTGAAGGATGCCACCTTCGTGGCCCCTCACGGCAGCACCAGTTTTAGTTTACCCACGGGCGCAGGCAATGCTGTGACCTGGCGACTGATTAACGACTTCGGCGGCCCCGGTGCACTACAGCGAGGCACTTTGCAAGGGTAGCCAGGCTACCCGTTGCTTTTGCCGGTCAAGGCTTGCCGGCCCACAACAAGGAAGTGATGTAATGAAACAACATCTGCGGATGGGCATTTCCCCCACCCGGCTGGCGCTGCTGATTGCCTTGCAACTGCTGGCCCAGAGTGTGCAGGCGCGGGACTATTTTAACCCGGCACTGCTGGAGACGGGCAATCCATCACAATCTGGTGCAGATCTGGCGGTGTTTGAGGAGAACGGAAACCAGCTTCCCGGTGATTACCGGGTCGATGTGCTGATTAACGACCAGCAGGTCGATACCCGTATGGTCACCTTTACCGCCGGGGCCGACGGTCAGGGCCTGCAGCCCTGCATCAGCGTCGCCGAACTCGCCGACTACGGCGTGCGCGTCGCTCAGTTCCCTGCCCTCGGGGCTCCCGATGCCGCCTGCGCTAATTTTTCAGCCATTCCCCAGGCCTCTACCCGCCTGCTGTTCGACCGCCAGCAGCTGGCACTCAGCATTCCCCAGGCCGCGCTGGCCCGTCAGCCCCGCGGCTATGTGCCTTCCACCCAATGGGACGAAGGCATCACCGCCCTGCTGCTCAACTACAGCCTCAGCGGCGCCAACAACACCGCACGC